>NZ_CP158815.1:907500-6075000 GCF_050989985.1 Pseudomonas putida | reverse complement strand
TAACAGGCTGATACCGCCCAAGAGTTCATATCGACGGCGGTGTTTGGCACCTCGATGTCGGCTCATCACATCCTGGGGCTGAAGCCGGTCCCAAGGGTATGGCTGTTCGCCATTTAAAGTGGTACGCGAGCTGGGTTTAGAACGTCGTGAGACAGTTCGGTCCCTATCTGCCGTGGACGTTTGAGATTTGAGAGGGGCTGCTCCTAGTACGAGAGGACCGGAGTGGACGAACCTCTGGTGTTCCGGTTGTCACGCCAGTGGCATTGCCGGGTAGCTATGTTCGGAAAAGATAACCGCTGAAAGCATCTAAGCGGGAAACTTGCCTCAAGATGAGATCTCACTGGAACCTTGAGTTCCCTGAAGGGCCGTCGAAGACTACGACGTTGATAGGTTGGGTGTGTAAGCGCTGTGAGGCGTTGAGCTAACCAATACTAATTGCCCGTGAGGCTTGACCATATAACACCCAAGCAATTTGCGAACTCGAAAGAGGCCAGATTGCGGTGTGTGAAGACGCAATGAGCCGAAAGTTCGCACAACACACAAAGCTGTCACATACCCGATTCGCTGGAACGTCGATAGACGCGTCAGCTCAAGAATTTCTTGACGACCATAGAGCATTGGAACCACCTGATCCCATCCCGAACTCAGAAGTGAAACGATGCATCGCCGATGGTAGTGTGGGGTTTCCCCATGTGAGAGTAGGTCATCGTCAAGATTAAATTCCGAAACCCCAATTGCGAAAGCAGTTGGGGTTTTGTTTTTGCGCGCGAGAAAAGCACCACGTACTGCAATGCCGAGCAGCGCGCCGCTGTCATCGCCCCCCGACAGTGCTAAGGTTCGGCCCTAGTATTTGTATTTCCAAGGAAGCCTTTATGCCGGACGCAACGTCCCTCAGTGCTGGTTTTATGGTGGTTCACGGCAACCGCCTGGACGAATTGCGCAGCCTGGTGGTGAGCTGGATGCGCCGCTACCCGCTGGCTCCCCTGGAAAACGAGATTGTCCTGGTGCAGAGCAACGGAATTGCGCAGTGGCTCAAACTGGCGCTGGCCGAAGACGCTGAGGACGATGACATGGGCGGTTGCGGAATCGCCGCCGCCATCGACGTGCAGTTGCCAGGCAGTTTCATGTGGCAGCTCTATCGCATGGTCTTGGGGCGCGACGAAATCCCCGCCAAATCCTTGCTCGATAAAGCCCCGCTGACCTGGCGTCTGATGCGCCTGCTGCCGCAGTTGATCAATCAAGCGCATTTCGAACCCCTGCAACGCTTTCTGACCAACGACACCGATTTGCGCAAGCGCTACCAGTTGGCTGAACGCCTGGCCGACTTGTTCGACCAATATCAGGTCTACCGCGCGGATTGGCTCGAAGACTGGGCACAAGGCCGTCATCAATTGCGCAACGGCAGGGGAGAAACCAAGCCCCTTGCTCCAGCCAATTGCTGGCAAGCGGAATTGTGGCGTGCGCTCCTGGTGGATGTCGGCGAAGAGGGCATGGCGCAGAGCCGTGCCGGTGTCCATCAACGATTCATCGAACGTATCAACAAGCTCGACACGGCTCCCCAAGGGCTGCCTTCCCGAGTGATCGTTTTCGGGATTTCCTCGCTGCCTGCCCAAGCCCTGGAAGCATTGGCCGGGTTGGCTCGATTCAGTCAGGTGCTGCTGTGCGTACACAACCCATGTCGTCATCACTGGGCCGACATCGTCGCCGATAAAGACCTCCTGCGACACCAATACAAACGCCAGGCTCGCAAGAGCGGCATGCCGGTTGTGCTCGACCCGCAAACCCTTCATCAGCACGCCCACCCGCTGCTGGCCGCCTGGGGCAAGCAGGGGCGCGACTACATCAACCTGCTCGACAGCTACGACGATCCGAACAGCTATCGCTCGGCCTTCCGTGACGGTCGTATCGATTTGTTCAGCGACAGCCAGCCATTGAACATGCTCAATCAGCTGCAGGACGACATCCTTGAATTGCGCCCCCTGAACGAGACGCGCGAACGCTGGCCAGCCATCGATACGCAGCAGGATCAATCGATCCGTTTTCACATTGCCCACAGCGCCCAGCGAGAAGTAGAGATCCTCCACGATCAGTTGCTCGCGCGTTTCAGTGCCGATCCCCATCTGCGTCCCCGGGACGTGATCGTCATGGTCCCGGACATCGACAGTTATGCACCGCTCATTCGCGCGGTGTTCGGCCAACTTGATCGCCACGACCCGCGTTTCATTCCCTTCACAATGGCCGACCAGGGCCAGCGCGGTCGCGATCCACTGCTGATCGCCGTCGAACATTTGCTAAAACTGCCCGACAGTCGATTCCCTGTCAGCGAGATTCTCGATTTGCTCGACGTGCCGGCATTGCGCGCCCGCTTCGGTGTCGAGGAACGCGACCTGCCGACCTTGCACAGCTGGATCGAAGGCGCGGGCATTCGCTGGGGCATGAATGCCGAGCAACGTGCGGGACTCGGTTTACCCGAGGCCCTGGAGCAGAACAGTTGGCGTTTCGGCCTGCGCCGCATGTTGCTTGGCTATGCCGTCGGCAGCGCGAGCACCTATGGCGGCATCGAGCCTTATGACGAGATCGGCGGGCTGGATGCTGCACTCATCGGCCCGCTGGTTTCGCTACTGGACGCGCTGGAAATCGCCCATCGGGAACTCACGCAGCCGGCATCGCCCAGCCAGTGGAGCTTGCGTTTGCAGGCATTGACCTCGCTGTTCTTCCAAGCCACCAACGAGCATGACGACTTCCTGCTGACGCAGCTTGAGGAGTTAAGGGAAGCCTGGCTGGAGAATTGTGAATCGGTCGGCCTGCAAGACGAACTGCCGCTGACCGTCGTCCGTGAAGCCTGGTTGGCTGGCCTGGATCAGGGGCGCTTGTCCCAACGTTTTCTCGCCGGCGCAGTGAATTTCTGCACCTTGATGCCGATGCGGGCGATCCCTTTCAAACTGGTGTGCCTGCTGGGCATGAATGACGGTGACTACCCGCGCGCGCAACCGCCGCTGGACTTCGACCTCATGGGCAGCGACTACCGCCCCGGCGATCGCTCGCGACGCGAAGATGACCGTTACCTGTTGCTCGAAGCGCTACTGTCGGCACGCGACCAGCTCTATATCAGCTGGGTCGGCCGCAGCATCCGGGATAACAGCGAGCGCCCCGCGTCGGTCTTGATCGGCCAACTGCGTGATCACCTGGCCAGCGGCTGGCGATTGAGCAATCCCGGAGAAGGCGTGCTCGAAGCGCTGACCCAGGAACACCCACTGCAACCCTTCAGCGCCCGCTACTTTCACGAAGGCGATGACCTGTTCAGTTACGCCAACGAGTGGCAGGCACTTCATCACTCTCCCATCCAGGCGGCTGGCAGCGAGATCCTCGAGCCCCACGTTCAGGAGGAGCCACTGAGCATCGGGCAATTGCAGGATTTCTTGCGCAACCCGGTGCGGCATTTCTTCAGCCAGAGGTTGAAGGTGTTCTTCGAGGCGGCCGAAGTGCCATTGGCAGACGAGGAGCCCTTTGTCCTCGACGCGCTGCAACGCTACAGCCTCAGCGACAACTTGCTCAAAGCCGCGCTGGCTGACGTGGGCAACCCCGACCAGGCGCTCGAGACGCAGGCTCGGCGCCTGCAAAACAGCGGGCTGCTGCCCATGGCTGGATTCGGCGAGAGCCTTCAGCGAGAACTGATCGAGCCATTGCCGGATCTGCTGCAGCGCTATCAACAGTTGCTGGCTCTATGGCCTACGCCGCTGACCAGTGCGTTGCCGGTGAGTCTGGAGCTGCAAGGTTTGCGCGTTGAAGGCTGGCTTGGCGGACTGCATCAACGTGCCGATGGTGGATTGTTGTCTGTCACCACGATCCCCAACAGCATTGGCTCCATCAAGACGCGCAAATGGCATCGCCTGACGCGGCCCTGGGTCGATCATCTGATCGCCTGCGCCAGTGGCCTGGCCATGACCACCGCGCTGGTGGCCAGTGATGACAGCTTGATGCTTGCTCCCTTGGACGTGGAACCGGCCCGGAAAATCCTCGGCGATCTGTTGCTGGCCTGGAGATCCGGTATGCGTCAGCCGCTGCCCATCGCAGTCAAGACCGCCTTCGCCTGGCTGGGCCAGACCGAACCGGTCAAGGCCGAGGCGGCGGCCCGCAAGGCCTATGAAGGCGATGGCTTGACCACCGACGGTGAGCGCCGCGAAAGCGTGGCACTGGCTCGGCAATTTGCCGATTACGATGCGCTGGTCGCCGACGAGACCTTCGTCGATTGGTGTGACGCACTGTACAGGCCATTACTCGAAGCCCCCTGGCGTTCGATGTCCAGCGAGGAGGCATGCCCATGACCACCAAGACCCCTCTGGCCCTGGCATTCCCGCTGCGCGGCAGCCAATTGATCGAAGCCAGCGCCGGTACCGGCAAGACCTTCACCATTTCTGCCCTGTACCTGCGTCTGGTGCTCGGCCATGGCGGCGATACCCATGGTTTTGGCCGCGAATTGCTGCCACCGCAAATCCTTGTCGTGACCTTTACCGACGCCGCCACCAAGGAGCTGCGCGAGCGTATTCGTACTCGTCTGGCCGAGGCTGCGCGATTCTTCCGCGAAGAAACCCCGGCACCCGACAGCCTGATTGCCGAACTGCGCGAGGCTTATTTGCCCGAGCAATGGGCCGGTTGTGCCAACCGCCTGGACATCGCCGCGCAGTGGATGGATGAAGCTGCGGTGTCGACGATCCACAGTTGGTGCCAGCGCATGTTGCGTGAGCATGCCTTCGACAGCGGCAGCCTGTTTACCCAGACCCTGGAGACCGATCACAGCGATTTGCTCGGCGAAGTCCTGCGCGACTACTGGCGGCTGTTTTGCTACCCGATGCAAGGCGATGCACTGAACTGGGTGCGCAACAACTGGGTTGGGCCGGCGGCGTTGTTGCCACGGGTTCGCGGGCTGTTTGCCAGCGAGCGGGACAGGGTTGAAAGCCGCGAGCCTGCCGAACTGATCATGGACTGTCTGCAGGAGCGTCGGGCCGCGTTGCTGGAGCTCAAGATGCCGTGGCGTCAGTGGGCTGACGAGTTGCTCGCCATCTGCCACGAAGGTGTCGCCAGCAAGAGTGTCGACGGGCGCAAGATGCAGGCGCGTTACTTCGAACCCTGGTTCGAGAAGATCAAGGCCTGGGCGGAAGACGAAGCCCTCGAGCAACTGGACATCGGCACCGGTTTCACTCGCCTGACGCCCGAGGGGATGGCCGAAGCCTGGAAGAAAGGCCCGGCTCCCGATCATCCGGGCCTCGACGCCATGCACGCCTTGAAAGCCTGCCTCGATGGCTTGCCGACCCCCGATGCCTCGGTGTTGCAGCACGCGGCCCATTGGGTCGGCGCACGTTTCGAGGAAGAAAAGCGTCGCCGCGCGGAAATGGGTTTCGATGACATGCTGTTGCGCCTGGACGCAGCCCTGCAGACCGAAGGTGGCGAGCGCCTTGCGACCTTGATCCGCGAGCAGTTCCCGGTCGCGCTGATCGACGAATTCCAGGACACCGACCCGGTGCAGTACCGCATCTTCGAGAGCATCTATCGCATCGAAGACAACAACCCCGAGAGCGGCCTGTTCTTGATCGGCGACCCGAAGCAGGCGATCTATGCCTTCCGCGGCGCCGACATCTACACCTACCTGCGCGCCCGCCAGGCCACCGCCGGCCGCCTGCATACCCTGGGCACCAACTTCCGTTCCAGCCACGGTATGGTCAGCGCCGTGAACCATGTCTTTGAACGTGCCGAGACCCGTAAAGCCGGGCGCGGTGCGTTCCTGTTCCGCGAAAGCGATGGCGAGAACCCGGTGCCGTTCCTGCCGGTCGATTCCCAGGGTCGCAAAGAGGTCCTGCAGATCGACGGCCAGGCCGTGCCCGCGCTGAACATCTGGCACCTGCCTGCGGAACAACCGTTGTCCGGTGCGGTGTACCGGCAACAACTGGCGGCGGCCTGTGCCAGCGAAATTACCGCTTTGCTCAACGGTGGCCAGCAAGGCCGCGCGGTGTTCGTGCAGGACGGCAAGGACCCCAGAGGCCTGCTGCCGGCGGACATCGCCATCCTGGTTCGCGACGGTAAGGAAGCGCAGGCCGTGCGCGCCGAGCTCAATGCACGGGGTGTGCGCAGCGTCTATCTGTCGGACAAGGATTCGGTGTTCGCCGCCCAGGAAGCGCACGACGTGCTGACCTGGCTCAAAGCCTGCGCCGAACCGGATGTCGAGCGACCGCTGCGAGCGGCCCTGGCCTGCATCACGCTCAATCTGTCATTGGCGGAACTGGAACAACTCAATCAGGATGAAATGGCCTGGGAAGCACGGGTCATGCAGTTCCGTCGTTATCGCGAGATCTGGCGCAAGCAGGGCGTGTTGCCGATGCTGCGCTGCCTGTTGCATGACTTCCAGTTGCCCCAGGCCCTGATTGCCCGCACCGATGGCGAGCGGGTGCTGACCAACCTGTTGCACCTGTGCGAATTGCTGCAACAGGCCGCCGCCGAACTGGATGGCGAACAGGCGTTGATCCGGCATTTGTCAGAGCATCTGGCGCTGTCCGGTCAGGCCGGGGAAGAGCAGATCCTTCGTCTGGAAAGTGACGAGCAACTGGTCAAGGTGGTGACCATCCACAAGTCCAAGGGGCTGGAATATCCGTTGGTGTTCCTGCCGTTCATTTGCTCGGCGAAACCGGTGGATGGCAGCCGTCTGCCGTTGCATTACCACGACGCCAGCGGCAAGGCTCAGGTGACCTTGAACCCGACCGCCGAGTTGATTGCCCTGGCCGACGACGAGCGACTGGCGGAGGACCTGCGCCTGCTGTACGTGGCCCTGACCCGGGCACAACATGCCTGCTGGCTTGGGGTGACCGACCTCAAGCGTGGGAACAACAACAGTTCGGTGCTGCACTTGTCGGCATTGGGTTACCTGCTGGGCGGAGGCGCCGCGCTGGCCGAGTCTCAAGAACTCAACCGCTGGTTGCGGGACTTGCAGCAGGATTGCCCCGCGCTGGGGTACGGCGAAATGCCTGAGGCGACGGCCGAGCACTATCACCCCCCACAGAACACCGCGGCATTGCGTGCCCCGCTGATGCCCAAGCGCAAGGCCAGCGAAAACTGGTGGATCGCCTCGTACAGCGCGTTGCGCCTGAGCGATGCACTGAGCGATGGCAGTGATGAATCGCCGGAAAGTCCGCAGGCACAGAAGCTCTTCGACGACGAACGCCTCGATCCGCAAGCACCCCGGGAGATGCTCGCCGGCGGTGCGGATATCCATCGATTCCCCCGTGGCCCGAACCCGGGCACCTTTCTTCATGGCCTGCTTGAGTGGGCGGGCGACGAGGGTTTTGCCGTCACGCCGCAAGCCGTGGAAGACGCCATCGCCCGTCGCTGCAATCGCCGTGGCTGGAAAGGCTGGATTACCACGCTGAGCGATTGGCTGCAGCATCTGCTCAAATCACCGTTGCCGGTAGGAGCGGGGTCGGCGCCGGTGATTTTCGAGCGACTGAGCCAGTACCAGGTCGAAATGGAATTCTGGTTCGCCAGCCATAAGGTCGATGTGCTCAAGCTCGATGCGCTGGTGCGCCAATACACCCACAACGGCATGTCCCGCCTGGCCGCCGAGCCGGTGTTGCTCAACGGCATGTTCAAGGGTTTTGTCGACCTGACCTTCGAGCATGACGGTCGCTATTACGTCGCCGACTACAAATCCAACTGGCTGGGCCCTGATGACTCGGCGTACACCGAGCAGGCCATGGAACAGTCGATTCTCGATAACCGTTACGACCTGCAATACGTGCTCTACCTGCTGGCCCTGCATCGCCAGCTCAAGACCCGATTGGCCGATTACGACTACGACCGGCACGTCGGCGGTGCGCTGTATCTGTTCCTGCGTGGCACCCGTGCGTCCACCCAGGGCGTGTATTTTGCCCGTCCGCCCAGAGAACTGATCGAGCGACTGGACCGCATGTTCCAGGGTCAAGCCGAACCGAAAGCCGAACCGGCATGGGAACAGGGAGTATTGCTATGAGCCGGACCTTCGCCGATGTGCTGCCGACCCCCTTGGTAGATGAAAGCCTGGCGGATCTCGCGCCCCTGAGTCGTGCCGACGACTTGCTGCTGTTGCTCACGCGCTGGGTCGAACGTGGCTGGCTGCGTGCTCTGGACAAAGCCTTCGTGGCCTTCCTTCATGAGCTGGCTCCGGACGATGATCCATTGGTGTTGCTGGCGGCCGCGCTGACGAGCCACCAACTGGGCCATGGTCACGTTTGCCTGGATCTGTTCGAAACTTTGAAGGAGCCGGATTTCGCCCTGTCGCTGCCACCGGAAGGCGATGTGCAGGGTGGCGCGATGTTGCTGCCGTCGCAGTTGCTGGCATCGCTGGACGGTGCCCATTGGTGCAAAGTCCTGGCTGCCGGGAGTCTGGTCGCTCTGGCGGTGGACACCAGCGAGGCTGCGCAGCAACGGCCACTGGTGTTGTCGGGCAAGCGACTGTATCTGCGCCGCTACTGGGCTTACGAGCGGCGGATCGATCACTCGCTGCGCCAACGCCTGAAAGTGCACGAAGCCGCGCCGGGCGACTTGCCACAGCGCCTGACCGGTTTGTTCGGCCCAGCCCGCTCCGGTGAGGTGATCGACTGGCAGAAACTCGCCTGTGCCCTGGCGACCCGTGGGGCCTTCAGCATCGTCACCGGCGGTCCGGGCACCGGCAAGACCACCACCGTGGTGCGCTTGCTGGCCTTGCTCCAGGCACCGGCGGTCGAGGCTGGCCAGCCGCTGCGCATTCGTCTGGCGGCACCCACCGGCAAGGCGGCTGCGCGGTTGACCGAATCCATCAGTCAGCAGGTGCGTACGCTGAAAGTCACCGACGACGTACGCGCCAAGATCCCGACCGACGTCACCACCGTCCACCGCTTGCTCGGCAGCCGCCCGGGTACTCGGCATTTCCGCCACCATGCGGGCAATCGCCTGCCGCTGGATGTGCTGGTGGTGGACGAAGCCTCGATGATCGATCTGGAAATGATGGCCAACCTGCTGGATGCGTTGCCGCCCCATGCCCGTCTGGTGCTGCTGGGAGACAAGGACCAGTTGGCCTCGGTGGAGGCCGGTGCGGTGCTGGGCGATTTGTGTCGCGATGCCGAGGCCGGTTGGTACAGCCCGCAGACGCGTCAGTGGCTGGAGTCGGTCAGCGGCGAAAACCTGGAGAGCAGCGGGTTGCAGGAAGACACCCAGGACGCTCATCCGCTGGCACAACAGGTGGTGATGCTGCGCCATTCGCGACGGTTCGGCGAAGGCAGTGGCATCGGCCAGCTGGCCCGTTGGGTTAACCAGCAGCAGCCCGAGGAGGCGCGCAAGTTGTTGGCGGCGCGCAGTCACGGCGATGTGTTCAGCGTGCCCCTCAAGCATGAACAGGATCGTGCGCTGGAACGCTTGCTGCTCGAAGGTCATGGCGACGGGCCGCAGGGATATAGGCATTACCTGAGCCTGTTGCGTAACCAGCGGCCGGCACCGGATACGGCACTCGATGATGCGCGCTGGATGGACTGGGCCCGCGAGGTTCTGCAAGCCTTCGATGCCTTCCAGTTGTTGTGCGCAGTTCGCAAGGGGCCGTGGGGCGTGGAGGGGCTCAACCAACGTGTCACCGAGGCGTTGCTCAAGGCCCGGCTGATCGACAGCGACCAGCAGTGGTATGAAGGACGCCCGGTATTGATGACGCGCAACGACTACGGCCTGGGCTTGATGAACGGCGATATCGGCATCGCGCTCAAGCTCCCCGAGCGTGACGGACCCGAGGCCGGCAAGCAGGTGCTTCGCGTGGCGTTCCCGCGCAATGACGGGCAGGGCGGGGTGCGTTTTGTCCTGCCGAGCCGGCTCAATGATGTAGAGACGGTGTTCGCCATGACGGTGCACAAATCCCAGGGCTCGGAGTTTGCCCATACCGCACTGATCCTGCCGGATGCCCTGAACCCGGTGCTCACCAAGGAACTGATCTACACCGGGATTACCCGGGCCAAGGACTGGTTCACCTTGATTGAGCCGCGTGGCGGCGTCTTTGAAGAGGCCGTGCGGCGCAAGGTCAAACGCCTGAGCGGGTTGATGCTGGAACTCAAGGACGGCATCGATACAGCCGATTGAGCCGCGCGCCGGTAACTGTAGGAGCGAGCCTGCTCGCGATGGACTTAAGAACGACGCGTATTACCTGTCAAAACGCGTAATCGTTAACGACCATCGCGAGCAGGCTCGCTCCCACAATTGCAGCACTTCGAGCACAAGGAGTTGACCCATGGCGGCCTGTGCACGGCTTCGCTGGCGTAGCATCGCTATGCTATCGTTGCGGCATTATCTGGTTACGTTTGAAGAGAATCCCTGCATGAAGGTGGCTGTCAGGACGACAGGGCGTGTCATTGGCTACAAACTGGCACTGCTCGCCGGCCTTCTGCTTTTGCTTTCGGGTGTTGCCTGCGCGCAGGTGCAAACAACGGCAAGCCTGGCCGAACAACGCGCCCGCGCGGTCACCGAGGTGGTTCTCGGAATACTCAGCTATGCCCGTTGGCCGGTCGAACCGGCGCAACTTCGCCTGTGCGTAATAGGCCCCACCGAATACACCGACGACCTGCTCAAAGGCACGACCCAGGCCACGGGCCGGCCCGTGACCGTGCAACGGCTGTTGGCCGACAACCCGTCCATCGCCGATGAGTGCGATGCGGCATACATCGGCAAGTTGACCGGTGAGGAACGCAGCCGGCTATACGCTGCGCTGACCGGCCGACCGGTGTTGAGCATCAGCGAGAGCGACGATCAATGCACCGTCGGCAGTCTCTTCTGTCTGCGGGTCAGCGATGAGCAAGTGTCATTCGAGGTCAATCTCGACTCCGTCGCCCGCAGCGGTGTGCGCATCCATCCGAGCGTGCTGCAACTGTCCCGTCGCAAGTCGGCGGCGACATGAGCGTATTCAATCCGGGTAATCGCCCGACCTTGCGTTCAGTCATTGGTCGCGGTCATTTGACCGTGGCACTGATGGCTGTGGCCATGGCCAGTGTGTCCCTGACGCTGCTCGGCATTCTGGCCTTGCGGGTTTATGCCGATCACAACCTGCACCTGATCGCCCGCTCGATCAACTACACCGTGGAAGCGGCTGTGGTGTTCAACGACAAGGCTGCCGCCTCCGAAGCGCTGGCGTTGATCGCCTCCACCGAAGAAGTGGCCGATGCCCAGGTCCTGAACGCAAAAGGGCAGGTGCTGGCGCGCTGGCAGCGACCGGAAACCGGATTGTTGACCCGGCTCGAAATGCAGATGGCCAAGGCCTTTCTGGAAAAGCCCATCAACATGCCGATCCTGCATCAGGACCGTGAGGTCGGCAGCATTCGGCTGACCGGGCACGGTGGCAGCCTGATGCGCTTCTTGCTCAGTGGTCTGGTGGGGATTGTGCTGTGCACAGCGATCAGCGCCTGGGTGGCGCTGTACCTGGCTCGCCGGCAACTGCGCGGCATCACCGGCCCCTTGCGCAGCCTGGCCGCAGTGGCTCACGCCGCCCGCAGCGAACGTGCCTTCGAACGGCGCGTGCCGCCCGCGACCATCGCTGAACTCGATAACCTGGGCAACGACTTCAATGCCTTGCTCGATGAACTCGAGTCCTGGCAAACCCACCTGCAAAGCGAGAACGAAAGCCTCGCCCACCAGGCCAGCCATGACAGCCTCACGGGGTTGCCGAACCGGGCGTTTTTCGAAGGCCGCCTGATGCGCGCGTTGCGTAACGCCAACAAACTCAATGAGCGAGTGGCCGTACTGTTCCTCGACAGCGACCGGTTCAAGGACATCAACGACAGCTTCGGTCATGCGGCGGGCGATGCCGTGTTGACGGCCGTTGCGAGTCGGGTAAAGGCGCAACTGCGTGAAGAGGATCTGGTGGCGCGCCTGGGTGGCGACGAATTTGCGGTACTGCTGACACCACTGCACAAGACCGAGGACGCCGAGCGGATCGCCGACAAGATCATTGCCAGTATGGAAGAGCCCATTGAGTTACCGGGGGCTCACGAGGTGTTGACCTCGCTGAGCATTGGCATCGCCGTGTACCCCGATCACGGAGTCACGCCGAGCACACTGCTCGATGCCGCCGATGGCGCCATGTACCAAGCCAAGCGCTTCACCCGAGGCGCGCAACACACGGCAGGGTCGGAGCACCCTGTCGCCGACGTTTAATCAAGGAGCTGAATGCCCGTGTTCTCCCTCACCCAACGTACCCTGCGATTGTTTTCTATCACCCTGTTGATGGCCGTGCTGGGCCTGGCCGGTTGCCAATCGGTGCCGCCCAAAGGCCTGACCCCGGCACAGATCGCCGTATTGAAACAGCAGGGTTTCCAGCTGACCGAGGAGGGCTGGGCGTTCGGCCTGTCTGGCAAGGTGCTGTTTGGCAGCGACGTCGATTCACTGAATGCGCAGAGCAGCGAAATCGTCCAGCGCATCGGCAAGTCGCTGCTGGGTGTCGGGATCGAGCGGGTGAGAGTCGATGGGCATACCGATGCGTCGGGCAAGGAGGCTTACAACGAACAACTCTCCCTGCGCCGCGCAAAAAGCGTCGCCCTCGTTCTGGCTGATGCCGGCATGAAGCAGGAGAACATCCAGTTGCGTGGTTTTGGCAGCAGCCAGCCGGTGGCAAGCAATGACACGGCTTCGGGCCGAACCGAGAACCGTCGGGTTGCGATCGTGGTGAGCGCCGACTGATGACTGGCACGGCTTCTGACTTGCCGGCCACTGGATTGCCAAAGACCTCATTCATCGCCCGGCCCGAGCCGGGCACCTGATTTTCTACATGGGCGTTTTTCGCCCGATCAATACGGCGCAATCGCTGAACATCCAGATGAAGAAAATAAAAACTTTTTACCGAAATCGTTATTGGAAGCGATGGCTTCGTGAGCACAACTGCAAGCTGGCAGGCGGGGTGTCATCGCTCGCGGCAAAAACGACTTTGATTGTTGAAGAAGGGGTGTCTCTGGGCCATGTGATCTTTGATGCCAGGCAGTTGAGCATCGGTGCTCATACCTACATTCGCAGTGATAGCAAGCTGTCCACGGTGTCCTCGATCGGGCGGTTTTGCTCCATTGGCAATAACTGCTACATCGGCCAGGAAAAAAACACCCATCCTTCAGACTGGGTCAGTACCCATCCTTTCCAGTACACGGGCACGGGGCTGTCCTACGAACCTGTGATTGCCAACGTAACGATTGGCGATGACGTCTGGATCGGTCACGGCGCCATGATCATGGAAGGCGTCACCGTCGGTACGGGCGCCATTGTCGCCACCCGCGCCGTGGTGGCCCATGATGTCCCGCCCTATGCCATCGTCGCTGGCGTGCCGGCAAAAGTGGTCAAGTACCGCCACTCGCCGGAGGTCATCGCCAGGTTGTTGGACAGCAAGTGGTGGGAATGCGATATCGGTTTTCTACAAGGCTTGCGCCTGGACGACCCCGATACGGCCTTGCCGGAAATCATCAGCAAGCGCCAGGACAACCTGGCCAGCTACCGCCAGCTGGAAATCACCCGCAAAGGTTGTCGGGCAATCCCCTCCACGTAAGCACTCAGTCCACAAACCGGAGTTCGCGCGTCTGGCCCAGCAACAACGGACCATTGAGCTCCGTCACCTCCCTGATGTAATCCCACAACAGGGTGATCCGCTTGAGCTTGCGCAGGTCTTCGCGGCAGTACATCCAGAACTGTCGAGTGATGTTGATTTCGTCCGGCAACACCGGCAGCAGGCGCGGGTCCTGTGCGGCGAGGAAGCAGGGCAGGATCGCCAGGGATCGGCCCTGTTGGGCGGCCACGAATTGCGCGATCACGCTGGTACTGCGCAGGTTGGCGCTGGCGCCGGGCAGGACGTTGGCCAGATACAGCAGCTCCGAGCTGAATGCCAGGTCGTCGACATAGCTGATGAATGAATGCTTGCCCAGGTCCGCTGCCCGGCGGATGGGTGGGTGTTTGTCGAGGTATTCCTGGGTTGCGTACAGCTGCAAGCGGTAGTCGCACAGCTTGCAGCAGACGTACGGGCCATGTTCCGGGCGTTCGAGGGCGATGACGATGTCGGCTTCGCGCTTGGACAGGCTGATGAAGTGTGGCAGGGGCAGGATGTCCACCGAGATGGCGGGGTAGGCGTCGACGAAGTGGCTCAGCTGTGGGGTGATGAAAAAGCTGCCGAAACCTTCGGTGCAGCCCATGCGCACATGCCCGGACAGCGCCACGCCGGAGCCCGACACCTGCTCGCAGGCCATGTGCAGCGTGCTTTCGATCGATTCGGCATACCCCATCAAACGCTGGCCTTCAGCGGTCAGGACAAAGCCGTTGGTCCGCGATTTCTCGAACAACAGCGTGCCCAATGAGGCTTCCAGTGAACTGATGCGCCGCGAAACCGTGGTGTAGTCGACCGCCAGGCGCTTGGCGGCGGTGCTGGCCTTGCGGGTCCGGGCCACTTCGAGGAAAAACTTGAGGTCATCCCAGTTCAGCGAGCCCAGGGAGGTGATGTTTTTTTGCATGTTGGACCGGCTTTTATGTGCGTTCTTGTTAGATGTTTGCACATCTATACTCCAAAAACAGCCCGATAACCAATCGTGGCGCACGACTCTTCTCAAGGCGACATTCTCGCCTTGGCTCCCCTGATAAGAACAATGTCCAGGTGACCGAACATGAACGCATCGCTTACACCTAACGAAACAACCGTACAAAAGGTCAAGCTGTTGATCGATGGCCAGTGGGTTGAATCGAAGACCACCGAATGGCACGACATCGTCAACCCGGCGACTCAGCAAGTACTGGCCAAAGTGCCATTCGCCACCGCTGAAGAAGTCGACGCGGCCATCAGCGCTGCCCATCGCGCCTTCCAGACCTGGAAGCTGACCCCGATCGGCGCGCGGATGCGCATCATGCTCAAACTCCAGGACCTGATTCGTCAGCACTCCAAGCGTATTGCCGCAGTGCTCAGTGCCGAGCAAGGCAAGACCATTGCCGACGCCGAAGGCGACATTTTCCGTGGCCTGGAAGTGGTCGAGCACGCATGCTCCATCGGCTCCCTGCAAATGGGCGAGTTCGCTGAAAACGTCGCGGGCGGCGTCGACACCTACACCCTGCGCCAGCCGATCGGCGTGTGCGCCGGCATCACGCCGTTCAACTTCCCGGCCATGATCCCGCTGTGGATGTTCCCGATGGCCATCGCCTGCGGTAACACCTTCGTCCTCAAGCCGTCCGAACAGGACCCGATGTCGACCATGCTCCTGGTGGAACTGGCCATCGAAGCCGGTATTCCGGCCGGCGTGCTCAACGTTGTGCACGGCGGCAAGGACGTGGTGGACGGGCTCTGCACCCATAAAGACATCAAGGCGGTGTCCTTCGTCGGTTCGACCGCGGTCGGTACTCACGTTTACGACCTGGCGGGCAAACACGGCAAGCGCGTGCAGTCGATGATGGGCGCGAAAAACCACGCCGTGGTGCTGCCTGATGCCAACCGCGAACAAGCGCTCAATGCCCTGGTGGGCGCCGGCTTTGGCGCGGCTGGCCAGCGTTGCATGGCCACGTCCGTGGTGGTGCTGGTGGGCGCGGCTAAGCAGTGGCTGCCTGATCTGAAGGCGCTGGCGCAGAAACTCAAAGTGAACGCCGGCAGCGAGCCGGGCACCGACGTTGGCCCGGTGATTTCGAAAAAGGCCAAGGCGCGGATTCTCGACCTGATCGAAAGCGGTATCAAGGAAGGCGCCAAGCTGGAACTGGACGGTCGCGAGATCACGGTTCCCGGTTACGAGAAGGGCAACTTTGTCGGCCCGACCCTGTTCTCCGGCGTGACCACCGACATGCAGATCTACACCCAGGAAATCTTCGGCCCGGTGCTGGTGGTACTGGAAGTCGCCACCCTCGACGAAGCCATTGCCCTGGTCAACGCCAACCCGTTCGGCAACGGCACGGGCCTGTTCACCCAGAGCGGTGCGGCGGCGCGCAAGTTCCAGACCGAAATCGACGTCGGCCAGGTCGGCATCAACATCCCGATCCCGGTGCCGGTCCCGTTCTTCAGTTTCACCGGTTCCCGTGGTTCCAAGCTCGGCGACCTCGGCCCGTATGGCAAGCAAGTGGTGCAGTTCTACACTCAGACCAAGACGGTCACCAGCCGCTGGTTCGACGATGACAGCGTCAACGACGGCGTGAACACCACCATCAACTTGCGCTAAGGAGCGGACATGAAAATCGCTTTTATCGGTCTGGGCAACATGGGCGCGCCGATGGCTCGCAACCTGATCAAGGCCGGCCATTCGTTGCGTCTGGTGGACCTGAACAAAGCCGTGCTGGCGGAGCTTGAACAACTGGGCGGCAGCATCAGCGCCACGGCCCGCGAAGCGGCACAGGGCGCGGAACTGGTGATCACCATGCTGCCGGCCGCCGTGCATGTGCGCAGCGTCTGGCTGGGTGAAGATGGCGTGCTCGCCGGTATCGGCAAAGGCGTACCGGCGGTGGATTGCAGCACCATCGACCCACAGACCGCCCGCGATGTTGCCGCAGCCGCTGCCAAGCAAGGTGTGGTCATGGCCGATGCGCCGGTCTCCGGCGGCACCGGCGGTGCGGCGGCGGGTACGCTGACCTTCATGGTCGGCGGCACCGCGGAACTGTTTGCCACCCTGCAACCGGTGTTGGCGCAGATGGGCCGCAACATCGTCCACTGCGGCGAAGTCGGCACCGGCCAGATCGCCAAGATCTGCAACAACCTGCTGCTGGGCATTTCCATGGTCGGCGTCAGCGAAGCCATGGCCCTGGGCGATGCCCTGGGCATCGACACCAAGGTGCTTGCGGGCATCATCAACAGCTCCACTGGGCGTTGCTGGAGTTCGGAGATGTACAACCCCTGGCCAGGCATCGTCGAAACGGCACCGGCCTCGCGCGGCTACACCGGCGGTTTCGGTGCCGAACTGATGCTCAAGGACCTGGGGCTGGCCACGGAAGCGGCGCGACAGGCGCACCAGCCGGTGGTGCTTGGCGCCGTGGCCCAGCAGTTGTATCAGGCGATGAGCCTGCGTGGGGAAGGCGGCAGCGACTTCTCGGCGATCATCAACGGCTATCGCAAACCGCAATAACGGGCGGCTGTAATGAGTTGGGTTTGAGTTTGAAACCTGTGGGAGCGAGCCTGCTCGCGAAAGCGGTCTGTCAGCCACATTGATGTTGGATGTGCCGGCGCATTCGCGAGCAAGCTCGCTCCCACAGGGTCATGCATCTGCGCATCGACATTTACCGGGACATCACGTCGGGTGATCTCCCGGCTTTTTTATGTCTGAAAGATCATGACCCGGTTCGATCAGGCATCCGCACGCTGGCAAACGTCGATTCGTTTCGCGCCTGCTCCAGCGCCGTCACCGGCCGGATCGATGGCTGCCGAGCCGTCGCCAGCGTTGCCGGCGCGCGACTCATTTCCGAGCCGGCACGTTCATCGCTCGGAGGAACGCCGAAGTACTCGCGATAGCATTTGGAAAAGTGCGGCGTGGACACGAAACCGCAGACCGTCGCCAGTTCAATCAGCGACATCGACGTTTGCTTGAGCAATTGCCGCGCCCGGATCAGACGCAATCTGAGGTAGTAACGCGACGGCGTGCAGTTCAGGTATTTCTGGAACAGCCGCTCCAACTGTCGACGTGACAGCTGCACATAATCGGCCAGGTTATCCAGGTCGATTGGCTCCTCGAGGTTAGCCTCCATCAAGGCGACGATCTCTTGCAGCTTGGGCTGATGAGTGCCCAGCACGTGCTTGAGCGGTACGCGCTGATGGTCCTGCTCGTTGCGTATGCGCTCGTAGACAAACATCTCCGAAATGGCGGCCGACAACGCTCGGCCATGATCGCGGCCGATCAGGTGCAGCATCATGTCCATGGGCGCCGTCCCGCCGGAGCTGGTGAACCGGTTGCGGTCGAGGGTAAACAGGCTCGCGCTCATGCTGACCCGCGGAAAAGCTTCCTGCATGGCGGCCAGAAACTCCCAATGCACACTGCATTCGTACCCGTCGAGCAGGCCGGCTTTGGCCAGTGCCCAGCTCCCGGTGCAGATACCCCCCAGGCGCCTGGATTGGCGCGCCAGGGCCTTGAGCCAGGTGATGTGCTCCCGAGTGACCACGTTCTGGATGCCGACGCCACCGCAGACGATCACTGTGTCTACCGCCCAGGGTTTGTCCCAGGAGGCATCCGGGGTGATCGGCACGCCGTCGCTCGCCCAGACTGGCTGGCCGCCGGGGCTGAACGTATGCCAGCGATACAGCTCCTGCCCCGACAATTGATTGGCCATACGCAATGGCTCCACGGCGGAGGCGAGGGAAATCAGGGTGAATTGATCCAGCAGCAGAAAACCGACGCATTGGGTCGGCTTGCCGTCCGGCAGGGTGGGCCTTGATGACATCGTGCTCATGTCCTCACGAAAAGCGATGACGGTCAGAGGTACGGCAGCGTGGAGCGCCGTGCCTCTGGTGTGCGCAACCGGTATCTCTTTCGGGTTATCCCACGGACGGCGCCCTTGCAGGCTGCGCCGGGTGACGCGAGGTGACCAGGCCGATAAAGGAAATCGCCAGCGCCAGGCCAATGGTCGTCGTCACTTCGGTACGGTGTTGCGGGGAGATCATCATCACCGCCAGCGCGGCGCAAATGAACGCGATCACCAGCCACGTGAGCCATGGAAACAGCCACATGCGAAAGCTCAGCTCGACGTTCTGTCGGTGCAGCATCCGGCGCATGCGCAACTGCGACACCGCAATGGCCAGGTACACCAGCAAGGCAATCGCGCCGGAGCTGGCCAGCAGGAATTCAAACAGCCCGGCGGGCATGAAGTAGCTCCAGACGGTAATCGCCGCTCCCAACACGGTACTGGCGATGACCGCCGCCCGTGGCACACCTTCGGAGGAAGTCGCCTTCAGCGCTTTCGGCGCATCGCCACGACGGCCCAGCGAGTACAGCATGCGCGAGGCGATGTAGATCGAGGAGTTCATGCAACTGGCCACGGCGATGAGCACCACCACGTCGACCATGAACTTGGCGTGGGGAATGTTCATGATTTCCAGCGCACGCTGGTAGGAGCCTACCTCGGCCAGCAGCGGATCGTTCCAGGGCACCACGGAGATGACTACGAAAATCGACAACAGATAGAACACGCCGATGCGCCAGATTACCGAACGTGTGGCCTTGGCAATGTTCTGCGACGGGTTGTCGGATTCGGCGGCGGCGATGGTCACCGCCTCGGTGCCGATGAAGCTGAACATGATGGTGATGAAGGCACCCACGACCGCCGACAGGCCATTGGGCGCGAACCCGCCGTGTGCGGCCATCAGGCCGCTCAAGCCGCTGACTTCCCGATCGGGAATCCAGCCCATCAGCACCGCGAAACCCACACCGATGAAACCAATGATTGCCACGACCTTGGCCATGGCGAACCAGAATTCGAATTCGCCGTACTTGGAGACACTGAACAGGTTGGTGATCACCAGCGCAATGATCGACAGCAGGGCGAACAGCCAGGCATCGATCTGGGGAAACCACTGGTTCAGCACATGCCCGGCGGCCAGCGCTTCGATGGGGATCACCAGCACCCAGAACCACCAATAGAGCCAGCCGATAGTGAAGCCCGCCCAGCGGCCGATGGCCTGGTCGGCATAGGTGGAGAACGAACCGGTGTCGGGGTTGGCCACCGCCATTTCACCGAGCATGCGCATGACCAGAACGACCAGCAGGCCGGAGAACAGATAGGCCAGCAATACGGCCGGACCAGCAGCCGCAATGGCGTGTCCCGAGCCTACGAACAAACCGGCGCCGATAATCCCGGCGATAGACAACATGGTGACGTGACGAGGCTTGAAGCCCTGCGCCAATTGGCCACTGGAATCCTTGGAGCTCGGGCTAATCATTATTTTTTTTCTCTGGTGAACGACATTTGAGCGTGCTGATGGGGAGCAGTGATTGTCACGGTTGCCGGATGCTCTTTCTGAACGCTGCGCCCTCCAGACGCTGCCGTTCTTGCCAAACCCATCATCGCGATGTGGTTATATCGGTGAAAAGCAGCGCCACCTTACCCGGCTTGTCCGGCGCTCCCGTTACCTGATCGCGCCACCTCCGTATCTGAAATCGACACGGGCAAGCTTTGCGTTCGTGATTAAAACCGATTGGTCACGGAGTGGCAAAAAGCAATCAACTTGTTTTCTAACATTCTGCCGAGGCAGCGGCGAAGTGTTTAGCACGGATGTTTTGAACGAGGAGGGGATGTTCGGGAGGGGATGTGAGTGCGTCGATGGAGGCGTGGTGCGCAACGAGTAGTCACTCGGGTAACTGCTCGTTGCGGGTGTCGCTTTTGTAATCGGGTGTCGTTTTGCGCAGGGGTCAGGCAAACACAAAATACTTGCGCACGGTTTCCACCACTTCCCAGGTGCCTTTCATCCCGGGTTCGATGACGAAAATGTCGCCGGCGCGCAGGTGGATCGGCTCTTTGCCTTCCGGGGTGATGATGCAGTAGCCCTCGCGGAAATCGCAGTATTCCCACTTCACGTATTCCACGTACCACTTGCCTGGCGTGCAGATCCAGGTGCCCATGATCTTGTTGCCGTCTTCGCTGGTGTAGGCGTTGAGGTTGACGGTGTGCGGATCGCCTTCGAGTTTTTCCCATTTGCAGGCGTCGAGTACGGGCAGCGGGTGGGTGTCGCGAAGTACGGTGATCGGTGAGTTTGCGGTCATGATGACTCCGGTGTTGAGGGCGATCTGAAGGCGCACCCTATCGGGCTTGGACCGCCATCAGTTGTCTGTGCTCGACACTGAAGTATCCAGAAGCGCTCCGTCCTCAAGACCGCCCATGACGCTTGATAAAAAAACGCCCCGGGATTCATCGAATGCCGGGGCGTTTTTCAGGGTGTGTTTATTGGGCTACTGGCAGGTTTCGATGCCTGGCCATGCGCAGTCGGTAGCACACGTAGATCAACAATACCCACACTGGCATCGCGTACACCGAGGCGCGTACCGGCGGAATCATCCAGATGACACAGATGATCATGGCCATGAACGCCAGGCACAGGTAATTGGTGTACGGCGACCAGAAAGCCTTGAAGCCCGGCACAATGCCGCGCTGGCCCATGGCCTTGCGGAACTTCAGGTGCGTCAGGCTGATCAGCGCCCAGTTGATCATCAAGGACGCGACCACCAGGGCGAACAGCAGCTCCAGCGCTTCCTGGGGAGCGACGTAGTTGATCAGCACCGCCAGCATGGTGATCAGCGCCGATACGCCCAGTGCCAGCAGCGGCACGCCTTGCTTGTTCAGTTTCATCAGCACTTTGGGGGCGTCGCCCTGTTCGGCCAGGCCATAGAGCATGCGGCTGTTGCAGTAGACACCGCTGTTGTAGACCGACAGCGCCGCGGTCAGTACCACGAAGTTGAGGATATGAGCCGCCGTGTCACTGCCGATCAAGGAGAAAATCTGTACGAACGGACTGCCACTGTAGGCATCGCCCGAGGCGCCCAGGGTCTGCAGCAGTTGATCCCATGGATACAACGACAGCAGCACGGTGAGTGCGCCGACGTAGAAGATCAGCACCCGGTAGACCACCTGGTTGATGGCCTTGGGAATGACTTTGCGCGGCTCGCTGGCTTCGGCGGCGGTGATGCCGACCAGTTCCAGGCCGCCGAAGGAGAACATGATGAACGCCATCGCCATCAGCAGGCCGCTGTAGCCGTTGGGGAAGAATCCGCCGTGGTCCCACAGGTTGCTCACCGAGGCTTGTGGGCCGCCGGTGCCGCTGAACAGCATGTAGCAGCCCAGGACGATCATGCCGATGATGGCCACGACCTTGATGATCGCAAACCAGAACTCCATTTCACCGAAGACTTTGACGTTCAGCGTGTTGATCAGGTTGACCAGCACAAAGAACACCGCCGCACTGACCCAGGTCGGCACCTCCGGCCACCAGAACTGCACGTACTTGCCGACGGCCGTCAGCTCGGCCATGCCCACCAGCACGTAGAGCACCCAGTAGTTCCAGCCGGACAGGAAGCCGGCGAAGCCACCCCAGTAATTGTGGGCAAAATGGCTGAAGGAACCGGCTACCGGTTCTTCGACAATCATCTCGCCGAGCTGGCGCATGATCAGGAACGCGATAAAGCCTGCGATCGCATAGCCGAGGATCATCGACGGTCCGGCGGACTTGAGCACGCCGGCCGAACCCAGGAACAGCCCCGTACCAATGGCTCCCCCCAGGGCGATGAGTTGAATATGACGATTTTTCAACCCCCGCTTGAGCGTCCCCTGTTGCAATATTTCATCCGCCATCTGGTTCCCTTCTGGTAGTTGTGGCCAGGCCTGATTTCAAAGGTCGAATATTACTCTGGCTCAACTCTTGGTTATACAGCCGAACGTAGGGCCAAACGGTGATTTTCAAGGATTTTCACTGCGGTTTGCGCGACCTAGCGCCTCGAGCAAGGCCTTGGCATAGCCGGGCAGGTGATCGAACGAGCGTGCGCACAGCAGCAGCTTTCGCTGCGCCCATGGCTCCTTCAGGGCAAAGCTTTTCAACGGTTGGTCGACTGTCCAACGCCCCAGGGCCGCCAGTGGCACGATGCCCAGCCCGGCACCGTGAGCGACCATGCGCATCAGCGCGTCGAAGCCTTCGGCGCGGATACGGATCTGCATGCGCAGGCCGGCGTGCAAGGCTTGTTCTTCCAGATACACCGCCAGCGCGCTATTGGCGGTCAAACCGACGTAGTGGTGCTGCAACGTATCGGTGAAGGTCGGTGGTTCGCCGTTGGCCAAGGGATGCGCGGGCGGCATGATCAGCACCAGCGGATCGTCGCGAAAGGGCAGGGTGTCGAGGGTGTGGGTGTCCACCGCATCCGAGACGATGCCCAGGTCGGCCGCACCCTGGCGCAAGGCGTGGGTGATGCGCGAGCTGGGCAGCTCTTGCAGGTCGATATCGAGGTTGGGATGGTCGCGCAGGAAATCGGCGAGCAACTCAGGCAGGTATTCGGTGATCGCCGTGGTGTTGCACAGCAAGCGAATCTGGCCTTTTACGCCGTTGGCGTATTCGGCCAGGTCCTGCTGCATGCGTTCGGCGTGTTGCAGCAGGGTGCGGGCATGCTGTGCCAGGGCTTTGCCGGCGGGTGTCGGTGTCACGCCGCGACGACCTCGTTCGAGAAACTCGATCCCCAGCGAGGCCTCCATGGCACGAATGCGCGCGCTCGCCGCCGCCAGGGACAGGTGACTGCGCACGGCACCGGCGGTGATGTTGCCGGTGTCGAGGATGTTCAGATAGAGGCGCAGGTCGGTGAGGTCGAAGTGCATTGGGGCAATCCAGATAGGTGTGTTGTCAGGGCGGACGCCATCGCGAGCAGGCTCGCTCCCACATTGGATTTGTGAGCGACGCAAAACCACTGTAGGAGCGAGCCTGCTCGCGATGGCGCCGGTAGCCTCAACCCACTGTTCAGCCTCTTGCTGTGACAGAGGCACCCTCAGTATATGGCAGATTTTCAACCGCCCACGCCTGGCGCACGATAGCCCCATGAATACTCTCGCCGCGTTCTACCAAAACCTCGGTCTTGCCCTGTCTTTACTGGTCATCGCCACCTTTCTCCTGGCCGGCACCATCAAGGGCGTCATCGGCCTCGGCCTGCCGACCATTTCCATGGGGTTGCTCGGTATGGCTATGGCACCGTCGCAGGCTGCGGCGTTGTTGATCATTCCTGCCACCCTGACCAATGTCTGGCAACTGGCATTCGGCGGTCATCTGCGGGGGCTGATCAAGCGGCTCTGGCCGATGTTGCTGGCCATCTTCATCGGCACCGGCGCGGGCACGCTGTGGATCGGCATGGTCGGTGGGCATTGGGTGGTGCGCGGTCTTGGCGCGGCGCTGTTGCTCTACGCCTTGAGCGGCCTGTTCCTGCCGACCCTGCGCATCGGTGAGCACAGCGAGGGTTGGCTCGGCCCGTTGTGCGGCTTGATTACCGGTGTCATCACTTCGGCCACCGGCGTGTTCGTGATTCCGGCAGTGCCGTATCTGCAAGCGCTGGGTTTGAGCAAGGACGAGCTGGTGCAGGCGCTGGGTCTGTCGTTTACCGTCTCGACCCTGGCCCTGGCCGCCGGGCTGTTATGGCGCGGCGCCCTGGGCGGTGGCGAGTTGAGCGCCTCGCTGCTGGCGCTGATCCCGGCGGTGCTCGGCATGTGGCTGGGGCAGTGGCTGCGCCAGCGGATCAGCGCGGTGTTGTTCAAGCGCGTGTTCTTCATTGGCCTTGGATTGCTGGGTGGCCATTTATTGATCAGCGGCTAGCGGCTCTTTGTTAGTGGAGCTGGGACTGATCATCTCGATGGCGCGGATCTCGAAATCCCGTTCCAGGTACTCATCGCGCTGCTCAAGAAACTGCTTCATGTGCGGCAGGTTCGAATGCACGTCGAGGTGCGCCTGGGATTGCCAGATCTCATAGAAGATAAACAGGGTCGGGTCCTGCTTGTCGCGCAGCATGTGGTATTCGATGCAGCCGGGCTCGGCGCGACTGGCTTGTACGTAACTGCTGAAGAACGCTTCGAAGGCGTCGGATTTTTCCGGGCGGGTCTTGGCGTGCAGGATGAAGCCTTGCATTTCACTCACAAACATCACTCCTCAAGTCAAAATCGGCGCCAGTCTAGGGCAACAATCGGCCATTGATTCGTGCGTTTTGGTCAAATGAATTTTGCGAAAGCGCAGCTTTTTCCGCGCGAGGCTCATGGGTAAGGTGCCGCCCTCGAATTTTCCAACCCTTTCCTTTCCCATGCTCGCGGGTTCCCCATGAAAAAAGTCCTGTTGCTCAATGGCGGCAAACAATTCGCTCATTCCGATGGCCGCTACAACGCCACCCTGCACGAAGCCGCCTTGAGCGTGCTGGACCGTGGTGGCCTGGACGTCAAGGCCACCTTCATCGACGGCGGCTACGACATCGCCGAAGAAGTGGCCAAGTTCCTCTGGGCCGACGTGATCATTTACCAGATGCCCGGCTGGTGGATGGGCGCCCCCTGGACCGTGAAGAAATACATCGACGAAGTGTTCACCGAAGGCTACGGCAGCCTCTACGCCAGCGACGGTCGCACCCGTTCCGACGCCTCGCAGAAGTACGGCAGCGGCGGCCTGATCCAGGGCAAGCAGTACATGCTGTCGCTGACCTGGAACGCACCGCAGCAAGCCTTCGACGACCCGACCGACTTCTTCGAAGGCAAGGGCGTGGACGCGGTGTACTTCCCGTTCCACAAGGCCAACGAATTCCTCGGCTTGACCGGCCTGCCGACCTTCCTGGCCGTGGACGTGATGAAGCGCCCGGACATCGAAGGGCATGTGGCGCAGTATGAGCAGCATTTGACCCAGGTGTTTGGCCTCAAGGCGTAACGCTCGGCTACTATCGATTCCTGAGGCGGGCTCTGAATTTGTGGCGAGGGAGCTTGCTCCCGCTCGGCGGCAAAGCCGTCGTAAAGTCAGCTAACGCGGTTTATTGAAATACCGCATTTGCTGATTTTGGGTCCGCTTCGCGCACCAGCGGGAGCAAGCTTCCTCGCCACATTGGATTTTCGCACCACAGTTGAACGAGGCAGGACTGCAAATAAGAGGACACCCGTGAAAGCCAGATCCGATGAGTTGCAGATCTTCGTCTGCGTGATTGAATGCGGATCGATTTCCGCAGCGGCCGAGCAGGTCGGGCAGACGCCGTCGGCGGTCAGCCGCACCTTGTCGCGCCTGGAAGCCAAGCTCGACACTACCCTGATCAACCGCACCACGCGGCGCATGGACCTGACCGAGGAGGGCAAGTACTTCTTCGAACAGGCCAAGCTGATTCTCGATCAGATGGACGAACTCGAAGAGCGCCTGTCGTCGCGCCAGCAAACGCCATCGGGGCGCTTGCGCATCAACGCCGCATCACCCTTCATGCTGCACGCCATCGTGCCCTACATCGATGAGTTCAGGCGGCTCTATCCGCAGATCCAACTGGAACTCAACAGCAACGACCTGATCATCGATCTGCTCGAACAAAGCACCGACATCGCCATCCGCATAGGCCCTCTCGCCGACTCGACCCTGCATGCGCGTTCACTGGGTTGCAGCCCGATCCACATCGTCGCCAGCCCCGCGTACCTGGAAAAGCACGGCACGCCAACGGCGGTGGCGGACCTGGCTGGCCATAGCCTGCTGGGGTTCACACAGAACGAAAACCTCAACCAGTGGCCGTTGCGCTACGTGCATGGCGATCGCTGGCCGATCGAGGCCTCGCTCAGCGCCTCCAGCGGCGAGACCATTCGCCATCTGGCGCTGGAAGGCCAGGGTATCGCCAGCCTGTCCCACTACATGACTATCGAAGACATTCGTGCCGGACGCTTGAAAGTGTTGCTGGCCGAGTTCAACAGCGGCTATCGCCAGCCGATCAACGCGGTGTACTACCGCAACTCGCAACTGGCCCTGCGGATTCAATGTTTCCTGGATTTCATCCAGGGCAAGTTGGCGCTCTACGCCAGCTCGGACTTCAAGGCCTGATTCGTGATCACAGCGCAAGAGTGAATTGGGCCAGCGGGGATTTTTCGTCGCCTACCGCTGCCCGATACTCGTCGCATCACTTATCAACGCAGGGAGTTTCTCCATGAACGTATTCGTTACCGGCGCTGCCGGCTTTATCGGCGGTTCCATCGCCACGGGCCTGATCCAGGCGGGTCACAGCGTCATCGGCCTGGTGCGCAACGCCGATCAGGCGGATGAGCTCAAAGCACTGGGCATCACGCCGGTGATCGGCACCCTGGACGACCGCGCATTGCTCGCCGAACAGGCCCGTGCCGCCGATGCGGTGATCAACGCCGCCAGCAGCGACCATCGCGGCGCGGTGGAGGCCTTGCTCGATGCCCTGCGCGGCACGAACAAGGTGTTTCTGCACACCAGCGGTTCGAGCATCGTCGGCGATGCGTCCGGCGGTAAGTCCAGCGATGTCATCTACTTCGAAGACAACCTGCCGGAACCGACCGTGGACAAGGCGGCGCGCGTGGCCATCGACAACCTGATCCTCGCGGCTGCGAAGGACGGCGTGAACTCGGCGGTCATCTGCAACACCCTGATCTACGGCCACAGCCTGGGCGTCCATCGCGACAGCGTGCAATTGCCGCGATTGCTCAAGCAGGCGCGCAAAAGCGGCGTGGTGCGCCATGTCGGCCCTGGGCAAAACATCTGGTCCAACGTGCACATCGAAGATGTGGTGTCGCTGTACTTGCTGGCCCTGAGCAAAAACGTACCGGGCACTTTCTACTTCGTCGAAAGCGGTGAGGAGTCGTTCATCGACATGACCACCGCCATGGCCCAGGCGCTGAAGCTGGGCGAGCCGCAAGACTGGCCGCTCAAGGATGCCGAGGCCGAGTGGGGTTATGAAATGGCCAACTATGGACTGGGCTCCAACAGCCGGGTTCGCGGCAAACATGCGCGGGAATTGCTGGGGTGGGTGCCCAAGCGCACGTCGGTGGTGGAGTGGATTCTTAAAGAAATGGTGTGAGTTCGCTGTAGACCGCGTCATCGTTCATCGCGGGCAAGCCTTGCTCCCACTGGGTTGAGTCGTTCAGTTATTTTGTGAACGACACAGAACCTGTGGGAGCAAGGCTTGCCCGCGATGGCTTTTGCAGCAACCCAACAACTGGCCGGGCTGCCCTCGATTCCGTAACATCCGCGCATTCTTTCTCGCTACTCCCGCGGTCCCCCCATGAAACCAAAACACCTGCGCGCCGATATCCTGGCCGGCCTCACCACGTCTTTTGCCCTGCTGCCCGAATGCATCGCCTTCGCGCTGGTGGCCCATCTCAATCCGCTGATGGGGCTGTATGGCGCGTTCATCATTTGTACCCTGACCGCGCTGTTCGGCGGGCGGCCGGGCATGGTGTCCGGTGCCGCAGGTTCCATGGCGGTGGTGATCGTCGCGCTGGTGGTGCAGCACGGTGTGCAGTACCTGCTGGCCACTGTGCTGCTGGGCGGCTTGATCATGATGGCCTTCGGTCTGCTCAAGCTCGGCAAGCTGGTGCGCATGGTGCCGCACCCGGTGATGCTGGGTTTCGTCAACGGCCTGGCGATCATCATTGCCCTGGCGCAGCTGGAGCATTTCAAGAGTGGTGAGGCCTGGCTGAGCGGGATGCCGCTGTACATCATGATCGGGCTGGTGGTCGCGACGATGGCGATCGTCTATGTGCTGCCACGCCTGACCCGCACGGTACCGCCGGCGCTGGTGGCGATTCTCGGCGTGGGCCTGGCGGTGTACCTGCTCGGCCTGCCGACTCGCACCCTCGGCGACATGGCGCATATCGCCGGTGGCTTGCCGACGTTCGCCTTGCCGGACATTGCCTGGAACCTCGACACCCTGCGTATCATCGCCCCCTACGCGATTCTGATGGCCCTGGTCGGCCTGCTGGAAACCCTGCTGACCCTGAACCTTACCGACGAAATCACCGAGAGCCGCGGCTACCCGGACCGTGAGTGCGTGGCGCTGGGCGCGGCGAACGTGGTGTCCGGTGCGTTCGGTGGCATGGGCGGTTGCGCGATGATTGGCCAGACCGTGATCAACCTCAGTTCTGGCGGGCGCGGTCGCCTGTCCGGGGTGGTGGCCGGGGTGGCGATCCTGTTGTTCATCCTGTTCCTGTCGCCGCTGATCGAGCGCATTCCGTTGGCGGCGCTGGTGGGGGTGATGTTCGTGGTATCGCAGCAGACCTTCGCCTGGGCTTCGCTGCGGGTGGTGAACAAGGTGCCGCTCAACGATGTGCTGGTGATCATTGCGGTCACGGTGATTACGGTGTTTACCGACCTGGCCACGGCGGTGCTGTGCGGGATCATCATCGCCGCGCTGAACTTCGCCTGGCAGCAGGCCCGCGAGCTTTATGCCGACAGCCATCTGGAGGCCGACGGCAGCAAGCTGTACCTGATGCACGGCACGCTGTTCTTTGCCTCGACGACGCCTTTTCTCAATCAATTCGATCCGGCCAACGACCCGGCGGTGGTGACCATCGACTGCCGTCATCTGAGCTTCGTCGACTACTCAGCCATCGCCGCCCTCAGGACCCTGCGCGAGCGCTATGCCAAGGCCGGCAAACACCTGCGGGTGCTGCACTTGTCCGAGCGGTGCAAGAAGCTGCTCAAGCGGGCGCATGTGAATCACGACTGACTGCACTGATCGTTCCCACGCTCTGCGTGGGAATGCAGCCGGGACGCTCCGCGTCCCTTTCGAAAGCTGGAACGCGGAGCGTCCCTTGAGGCATTCCCACGCGGAGCATGGGAACGATCGGTGTGAAGGCGATGAAAATTCGCCAGTCCGATTTTCATTGTTAACGACAAAACATATCCATTAACGACATCCCTTACCTCTCTACGAAAATTACTTTCACCTCGTTTGAGTTTGGCGTCTCGAAATGTTTTAAGAGTTTCACAAAACTTTCGACGTGACCCTCTCGAGGAGTACCGCATGACCCTGTCCTTCGGCTATTGGCTGCTGGTGTATGCCGCCGTTGCCATCATCGCCCTGATCGTTCTGATCGCCCGCTACCGGCTCAACCCGTTCATTGTCATCACCCTGATTTCCATCGGCCTGGCGCTGGTCGCCGGGATGCCGCCGTCCGGCGTGGTAGGCGCCTATGAGGCAGGGGTCGGCAAGACCCTGGGGCACATCGCGCTGGTGGTGGCGCTGGGCACGATGCTCGGCAAGATGATGGCCGAGTCCGGGGGCGCCGAGCAGGTGGCGCGGACCTTGATCGACCGTTTCGGCGAGAAGAATGCGCATTGGGCGATGGTCTGCATCGCGTTCCTGGTGGGCCTGCCGCTGTTCTTCGAGGTCGGTTTCGTATTGCTGGTGCCGATCGCGTTCACCGTGGCGCGACGGGTTGGCGTGTCGATCCTGATGGTCGGTCTGCCGATGGTCGCCGGCCTTTCGGTGGTGCATGCGCTGGTGCCGCCGCACCCGGCCGCGATGCTGGCGGTACAGGTTTATCAGGCGTCGGTGGGGCAGACCTTGCTCTACGCGATCGCCATCGGCATTCCCACGGCGATCATCGCCGGTCCCCTGTACGCCAAATTCATCGTGCCGCGCATCCAGTTGCCGGCGGAAAACCCGCTGGAACGCCAGTTCCTCGAACGCGAACCGCGTGACAGCCTGCCAGGCTTCGGCATCACCATGGCGACCATTCTGCTGCCGGTGGTGTTGATGCTGATCGGCGGCTGGGCCAACCTGATTTCCACGCCGGGTACGGGGTTCAACCAGTTCCTGCTGTTCATCGGCAACTCGGTGATCGCGCTGCTGCTGGCGACCTTGTTGAGTTTCTGGACTCTCGGCATTGCCCAGGGCTTCAACCGTGAATCGATCCTCAAATTTACCAACGAATGCCTGGCGCCGACCGCCAGCATCACCCTGCTGGTGGGCGCAGGCGGCGGTCTGAACCGGATCCTGGTGGACGCCGGCGTCACCGACCAGATCGTCGGCCTGGCCCACGAATTCCATCTGTCGCCGCTGCTGATGGGCTGGCTGTTTGCCGCGCTGATGCGCATCGCCACCGGTTCCGCCACCGTGGCCATGACCACCGCGTCGGGCGTGGTCGCGCCGGTGGCCATCGGCCTGGGCTATCCGCATCCGGAATTGCTGGTGCTGGCCACCGGTGCCGGCTCGGTCATCTTTTCCCACGTCAACGACGGCGGCTTCTGGTTGATCAAGGAATACTTCAACATGACGGTGGCCCAGACCTTCAAGACCTGGACCGTACTTGAAACCCTGATTTCGCTCGTCGCCTTCGGCCTGACCGTTGGCCTTTCCTACCTGATTTAGCCGGAGCCATTTGCCATGGACATCCTTTACCAGATTCGCGCCCGCCAGGATTCTTTCAGCGCCGGTGAAGGACGCATCGCCCGCCTGATGCTCGACGACGTCGGGTTCGCCGCTTCCGCCAGCCTCGATGAGCTGGCGCAGCGGGCGGAAGTCAGCACCGCCACCCTGTCGCGTTTCGCCCGCACCGTGGGCTGTCGCGACTTGCGTGACCTGCGCCTGCAACTGGCCCAGGCCAGTGGGGTTGGCAGCCGCTTTCTCGACCCGGCGGGCACGCCCGAGCAATCGGCGTTCTACGGGCAGATCGTCGGGGATATCGAATCGACCCTGCGCCAGCATCTGTCAGGCTTCGACGAGTCGCGTTTTGCCGATGCGGTGAAACTGTTGGGCAAGGCACGGATGATTCACGCGTTCGGCATGGGCGGTTGCTCGACCCTGTGCAGCGATGAACTGCAGGTGCGGCTGGTACGGCTGGGTTACCCGATCTCGGTCTGCCACGACGCGGTGATGATGCGCGTGACCGCCGCCAGCCTGAGCGCCGAACAGGTGCTGATTGTCTGCTCGCTGACCGGCATCACCCCGGAACTGGTGGAAACCGTGGAACTGGCCCGCAACTACGGTGCGCGGATTCTGGCCATCACCCGCGAAGGCTCGCCTTTGGCGCAACTGGCCGACATCGTGTTGCCGCTGCAAAGCGCGGAAACCTCCTTCATCTACAAACCCACGGCGGCGCGCTACGGCATGCTGCTGGCCATCGATGTGCTTGCCACCGAGCTGGCACTGGCCAATCCTCAAGACAATCAAGAACGTCTGCGGCGGATCAAGCTCGCCCTGGACGATTACCGCGGCGGCGACGATCACCTGCCGCTGGGAGACTGACATGCAGTACGACACGCTGATCCGCAATGCCCTGATCATCGACGGCGGCAACCGCCCCGGTTACCCCGCCGACGTGGCGATCCGCAATGGCCGCATCGAACGCATCGGTGACCTGCGCGAAGCCACCGCCGCCGAGGAAATCGACGCACAGGGCCACGTGCTGGCGCCGGGTTTCATCGACGTGCACACCCATGACGACACGGTGGTGATCCGCCAGCCGCAGATGCTGCCCAAGCTCAGCCAGGGCGTGACCACGGTGATCGTCGGTAACTGCGGCATCAGCGCATCACCTGTGAGCTTGCGCGGGGATCCGCCGGACCCGATGAACCTGCTCGGTACCGCGGCGGCGTTCGCTTATCCGACGTTCAGCGATTACCGCGCCGCTGTCGAAGCGGCGAACACCACGCTAAACGTGGCCGCGCTGGTGGGGCATACCGCGTTGCGCAGCAATCATCTCGATGACCTGTTTCGCACGGCGACGGCCGATGAAATCGCCGCGATGCGCGAGCAATTGCGCGAAAGCCTGGAGGCCGGTGCACTGGGCTTGTCGACCGGCCTTGCCTATGCCAGCGCGTATTCGGCATCCACCGATGAAGTCATGCAACTGACCGAAGAACTCACGGCTTTCGGCGCGGTGTACACCACTCATTTGCGCAGCGAATTCGAGCCGGTGCTGGAGGCCATGGACGAGGCGTACCAGATCGGCCGCCACGCGAAATCCCCGGTGATCATTTCCCACCTCAAGTGTGCCGGCGCCGGTAACTGGGGGCGCAGCCCGCAACTGCTGGCCTCCCTGGAGCAGGCGGCGAAAACCCATCCGGTGGGCTGCGATTGCTATCCCTATGCCGCCAGCTCGTCGACCCTGGACCTCAAGCAAGTCACCGATGCCCACCGCATCACCATCACCTGGTCCACGCCGCATCCCGAAATGGGCGGTCGCGACCTGATGGACATCGCCGCCGAATGGAACCTGTCGCTGCTCGACGCGGCCCGTCAGCTGCAACCGGCGGGCGCGGTGTATTACGGGATGGACGAGAACGATGTGCGCAGAATCCTCGCGCACCCGCTGTCGATGGTCGGCTCCGATGGCTTGCCGGAAGATCCGTTTCCACACCCACGCCTGTGGGGCGCCTTCCCGCGGGTGCTCGGCCATTTCAGTCGTGATGTCGGCCTGTTCCCGCTGCACACCGCCGTGCACAAAATGACCGGTCTGTCGGCGGCGCGATTCGGCCTGAAGGAACGCGGCGAGATCCGCGAAGGGCATTGGGCGGATTTGGTGCTGTTCGACCCGGCGACCATTCGTGATGTGGCGGATTTCAACCATCCACAACAGGCGGCAGAAGGCATCGAAGGGGTGTGGGTAAACGGTGTGCTCAGCTATCGCGACGGTCAGGCGAACGGCCGCAGGGAAGGGCGGTTCCTGGCGCGGGAAGGGGATTTGCGCACAGGCTTTCAGTGAGGTTTGGGGGATGCGTCACAGTGATGGCACATTGCAATTAAAGAATGCCATCACCAAGCCGATTCGCTGAGGTACAGCCCGGCTACACTCCGGGCAATTTCTGTCTGGGAGCAACTTGATGAGCTTCGGCAAAACCACCCCGATCCTGCGGATCTTCGACGAAACCAAAGCGGTTGAGTTCTACGTCGACTTCCTTGGATTCAAGATCGACTGGCAGCACCGTTTCGAAGCCAACTTCCCGCTGTACCTGCAGGTTTCACGGGGCGAGTGCGTGCTGCATTTGTCCGAGCACCATGGCGACAGCACGCCGGGCTCGGCATTGCGCATCGAGACCGATGAGCTGGAAGCCTTCCAGCAGCAATTGCTGGCCAAGGAATACCCCTTCGCCCACCCGCAGATCCAGGCCATGCCCTGGGGCAGCCAGGACATGACCATCAGTGATCCGTTTGGCAATCGGTTGGTGTTTACCAATGCGATTAGTGTCTGAACTATTTCGCTGACAAATAGAAAGCCATCGCGAGCAGGCTCGCTCCCACAGGTTCAATGAACATCCTGTAGGAGCGAGCCTGCTCGCGATTGGGGCTGTGATTCAGCGCTGGCTGAACATCAGACCCGGAAGTGACTCACCATCATCTGCAACTGATTGCCCAACCGCGCCAGTTCGACACTCGACTTGGCCGTGTCATCGCTGGCTGCGGCCGTCTGTTCCGACACGTCGCGCACGTTGATGATGCTGCGGCTGATCTCTTCGGCCACGGCGCTTTGTTGCTCGGCGGCGGCTGCGATCTGCTGGTTCATCGACTGGATGTTGGACACCGTGCGGGTGATGTTTTCCAGTGACTCGCCGGCCTTGCGGGTCAGGGCCACGCTGCTGTCGGTGAGGGCGCGGCTGTTGTTCATGACCGCCGAGACCTGTTGCGTGCCGTTTTGCAGGCCGGCTACCAGGCCTTCGATCTCTTCGGTGGATTTTTGCGTGCGTTGGGCCAGGCCACGAACCTCGTCGGCCACCACGGCGAAACCGCGACCGGCTTCACCGGCACGGGCCGCTTCGATGGCGGCGTTGAGCGCCAGCAGGTTGGTCTGTTCGGCCACGGCCTTGATCACGTCCATAACGCTGCCGATCTTGTCGCTTTCCTGCTGCAGCACGCTCATGGCTTCGGTGGAGCGCACCACTTCGCTGGCCAGGCGCTCGATCTGGGTGATGGCTTCGTTGACCACCTTGTCGCCTTCACGGGCTTCGCCGTCGGCCGCCGCGGCCGCTTGCGAGGCCTCTTCGGCGTTGCGCGCGACTTCCTGCACCGTGGCGGTCATCTCGTGCATGGCCGTGGCGACCTGATCGGTCTCGACTTTCTGGCTGTTGACTCCGGCACTGGTCTGCTCGGTCACCGCCGACAACTCCTCGGCCGCGCTGGCGATCTGGGTCACGCCGTCGCGGATGCCGCTGATCAAGTCGCGCAGGGTCACGCCCATGCGGGCGATGCCTTGCTGCAATACGCCGAGCTCGTCGCGGCGTGTCACCTGGACGTCATGGGAGAGGTCGCCCTTGGCAATACGATCGACCACGACCAGGGTTTCGCGTATCGGGCCGGTGATCTGCCGTGTGATCACCACGGCGGCGATGATGCCCACCAGCAATGCCAGCAGGGTGCTGACCAGTTGCAGGGTCTGGGCCTTGGCGCTTTCGGCATCGCGGCGGTCGAGCTGGATCTGGTAAAGCTGCTCGCTGAGCGAAACGATGGCGGCCCCTTGGTCAGTCATTTCCTTGCGTGCCTGCACCACATCGTTGCTGGCGGCCTTGTAAGCCTGCAAGGCGCTGCGGTAGCTGCCTAGTGCGGCTTCCAGTTGACGCAGGGCATCTGGCTGGACATCGGCGAAATGCGCGTTGAGGGATTTCACGCTGGCGATGGCCGCATCCAGTTGCGTGACGGCTTTATGCTCGGTCTCGGCGTTGGTGGTGGCGGTATAGCCGCGCACTTCATAGCGCGCCAGCAGGAAGGCTTCCCGGGCGGCGGTAATGGCCTGGAACTGTTCGAAGCGCTGGTCGCTCTGCGGCAGCTGCTGCACACGGGTGTTGATGTCGTTGATCAGGGTGTTGGCGGTTTCCGCATTGGCGGTCATCACCTCACGCGCACCGTTGCCGGCGCGATAGGCACCGCGCATTTTGTTCAGCGACGTTTTATAGGCGTCGATGACCGCGCCTTGCTCCTTGAGCAACTTGATGTTTTCCGGGCTCTTGAATTTCGCCAAAACGGCCTGGTGTTGAGCGGAAAACCCTTCGAGGGTGGTCTGTACATTCTGCGCGATGGTTTCGTCGCCATTGGCCAGCATGTACTGCAGGCGCACCACGCGCAGCTTGGTCAGGCCGGCGTTGAGCTGGGTGATGTCGCTCATCCAGTTGCTGCGGTCGATCAGGCTGCCCAGGCTGGTCCAGCCAGTCAGGGCGAGGATGCAGGTCAAGGCCAGGACCAGGCCGAAGCCCAGGCCCAGTTTCAGGTTCACGCTGATATTGCCGAACCAGCTATTCATCAAAATTCCTCCAGGAACGTAGTGCTTTCGATCGTCGGTTGGCTGGAAGATTGTTGTTTTTAGGTGCCAGCAAGCGGTGTAGCAGGCCTGTATCGGCCGCAATCACGAGAGCTGAAAGGATTTTGTACCCGCGATTTTGTAACAGGGCGTTTGCGTCGTTTGTGCAGGCCTTAAGCTTTTTTTCACAAACGTTTCACTGCCTGCCCACGCCCGTCTCCCTACCCTCGCCGCATCAAATTCGGAGTACGTGCCGGCGAGGCGGCTAGCTGTGGAACTGAGACTGAGTCTTTTCGGCGTCACCCGCACGCTCAACCTGAACCGTTTGGCCCGTTACCGTAATGCCGCCGTGGTCGTGGCCTGTGCGCTGCTGGTGATTCCGTTGACCGTGTTTTTGTTGCGCCCGGCCGCGGTGCCGGACCTGGCCCATGGCAACGTCGCCGGTGCGCGGGCGTTGCAGGCGGGCTGGGCCAAGGGCGACATAATCGTGCTGGTGCGCCACGTCGAGCGCTGCGATCACTCCAGCGCCCCTTGCCTGAGCGGCAACGACGGGATCACCGATCGTTCGCGCGATATCGCGGTGGCCGTCGGCGCGCAGTTCGAGCGCTTGGGCCTGGCCAAGGCTGACATCTACAACAGCCCGATGATGCGTACGGCGCAAACTGCCGGTTACATGTTCAACAAGGTCGACACCGGCGACGAGTGGTTGATCAACTGCAAGGGCACCATGCTGCGCGATGCGTTGGCGCACAAGGTGGCCGGACGCAACCTGATCCTGGTGACCCACAGCGAATGCATGGCGCAAATGGAAAAGGATCTCAAACTACCAGCCTCGACCCTGGGTTATGGTGCATCGCTGTTTATTTCCACTGCCAGCCCTGCCACCCCGCAGATGCTCGGTTTTATTGAAGCCTCTGACTGGCGCACGGTGACCACTCAATGACCTCACGTTTTTACGCGTCCAACTTCGGCATCCCGCTGGCCTGTGCCGCGCTGGTATTCCTGATGTTCGACATGACCAACATCGACGTCGCTTTCAGCAACCTGCTGTTCGATCCGCTGACTCATACGTTCCCGCTGGACCACATCCACTTCTTCGAGAAGCTGACGCACAAGTGGGCGCGGATCATTCCGAACTGGACGGCTGAAATTGCCCTGATCGGTGCGGTGCTGTCTTTCGTATGGCCGCTGGTCAACCCGCAAAAGCGCCCGCGACTCGGTGGTTTTCTCGAGCGCAGCAAGGTCGCGCCAGTCCTCAAGTTTGCCGCGGCTCACCGCCGGGACTTCTTGTTCGTGGTAGTCGCCTTTGCGCTGTGCACGGGTGTGATCCACTTCCTCAAGGCCCACACCAGCGTTTACTGCCCGATCGAGACCACGCTGTACGGCGGAAAAATGGCCCATATCGAGTGGTACAACAATTTCCAGTTGTTCCAGGAAGCCGGTGACGGCCGCTGCTGGCCGGGTGGCCATGCGTCGGGTGGCTTCACCATGCTGGCGTTGTACTTCGTGGCCCGCCGTTACCGCTGGCGCTTCTCCAGTGCGCTGATGTGGGGCTCGCTGTTGCTGGGGTTCGTCTACGGCACGACCCGGGTCCTGCAAGGCTGGCACTACATGTCCCACACCTTCTGGGCCGGTACCTTCGTATGGCTGACCTGTTTGCTGACTGCGCTGGCGTTTTATGGGCGGGCGCGGCTGGAGCAACCTGTGTTGCAGAAGCATGAAAGAGCGCGGGTGGTGGCTGAGGCTGAGGCTGAGCCTGTGAGCTGAAGTCGTTACGGTATGGCGAAACCCGCTTCCTGGGTCAGGGGCGGGTTTTTTGTTGTCCGGGAAAACGCTTTCGCGAGCAGGCTCGCTCCCACAGGAGGTTCAGTGCATACACGCTATCTGTGTTCGAAGACGATCCATTGTAGGAGCGAGCCTGCTCGCGATAGCGGTGGGTCAGGCGACATCATTATTGACTGACGGGCAGCCATCGCGAGCAGGCTCACTCCTACAAGGGGGAGTGTTATTGCTGCTGGTCCAGGTTATCCAGCGCCCGATTCACCGCCAGATCCGCCAGCATGACAATTTGCGCAATCGCCAGCGCCGTGTTGCGTTGCGGGCCGTTGAGGTAGGTGGCGAAGTCGCTGAGCATGACGTTGGCTGAGGCCAGAGATTCACAGGCGTGGGCGAGGAGACTTTCGGTGTTGATGTCGGGAAGGACGGTGAAAAAGGTGGTGGGGCGGTAGGGGCTTTCAGTTTCGAAGGGGGGGATCGGGGATTAACTTATCCAAGGACATTCTCCTGGGCGGTGGATGCCATCGCTTGTCGTTTCTCACGCGGCAAAAGGTGGCAGCTGTGTGCGGGGTGAGAAACCGGTCCCAGGCACCCGGCCAGACATAAGTCTGCCCGCACACAGTCGCCATAACGCACTAACCAACAGCGAAAAAGCTGGCGGCGATCATGCGGATACTGGCACTGGATGCTTGGGAATTGCCGGGTTCTCACACCCGGTCACTGAATTTTTCAGCGACCGCCAGAGACTATTCACCGCGTTTCCGACCGACAACCTGAAACACTCGTGGGATCTTTCTGCTGATTTTCAGCACACGTAGGACTTGTCCTGCGACTCACTGCCCGACGAAGTAATACGCCTGTCGGCCCACCTTCATCGTCTTGAGCAGCTTCAAGGGGGCGACAGGTTCAGCGTCGCCAGACAGGACGGCAACATGATCGGGCGATGCACTGAGAAACTCATGAAGCTGCGCCTCGGTATCGAGCCCCTTGAGCAGGCTGTGGGTGTAGAACACGCTGGCGCCGCCCAGTCGCTCATTGGCCTGGAACAGCGCGACTTGCTGCCCGTTGGCCTGCATCGACTCGATCTGTTCGGTCAGCGGCAGGAAAGACAACTTGCGATCGGCATGGGGCAGCAGCCATTGTGCGGTCGCCAGGTAGCTGACGATGACCACGGCCAGCGTGCCGATGGCCAGGCCGTGGCGATGTTTGAGGAGGCGATCCAGCCAGGTCGAAGCGCCTTCCCGGGCCTTGAGGCGTTCGAACAGAACCCGGGCGTACTCGGCCGCGATCACTGCCGCTGCTGGCGTCATCGACATCAGGTACACCGTGCGTTTGCTCGACGCCAGCGTCAGCATCACGAACTGCGCCAACACCCACAGCGTCATGAACAGTAAGTAACGGTTGGCCACCAGGCTTTTGCGAAAGTGCCACAGCCCCAGATACAGCAGAATGTTCCAGGGCAAGAAGGCTTGCGGCAGCTTGGCCAAGTAGTAGTAGAACGGTTCGTAGTGCCCCGCCTCGACGAAGGACCCGCTGAAGCGACCGACGCTGTTAGTCAGCAGGACTTCGGTCACCGCCTGGAGCCCGCCGCGCTGGTACAAGATCGCCAGCCAGATCATCAGCGGCACCAGGCCGAGCAACGTCAGCAGCGCGGGCCGCAGCCAGTGCGCCAACCTAATGCGCCGATTCAACAGGCTTACAGCCAAAAGCCAGGCGAAGATCACCACCCCCGGCATGGCCAGGCCAAGCACGCCTTTGCTCAATGTCGCGATCATGATCCCCAGGGCAAACAGCAAGCCATTGCCGACACTCGCCCGTCGGGCCCCGGCAAAGAACGCCAACAGGGCCATGCTCACCCCGAGGGCGAGCAGCGCATCCTCGCCGACGCCGCGTACGTTGCTCCAGTAACTGGCCATGGTCGCCAGCATCAGGGCAGCAGTCCATGCCACGCTCACGGGCCGGCCGAAGCGGCGCAGCATCGCGTACAAGAACATGACGCTGAGCAGGCCGGCCAATGCCGATGTCAGGCGTACAGCCCATGGCGTGCCGCCGAAAGCACGGATCGCGGCGGCATCAAACCAGAGGCTCAGGGGTGGTTTTTCCAGGAAGGGTTCGTTGAACAGGCGGGGCGTGACCCAGTCGTTGTCCAGGTGCATTTCCATGGCGATCCCGGCGACCCGGGCTTCGGTGGACCCTTGCAGCTGGTGATTGCCCAAGGCGAAGAAAAACAGCAGCGCGACAATCAGCAAGAGCGAAGAGGCGGGGCGAGACATGGGCTTCTGGTGACCGAGGGAGACCGGGAAAGCCCAGCTTACGAGGCGATAACTTAACGAACCGTGAACGGCCTGTGAAATTCACGAAAGTTGCCGCGACCAGAGCCTGTCCGGGTCTTCCCAGACCTGGCTCACCAATGCGGTCATTACGTGATCCTGCCACTGTCCGGCAATGTTCAGATAAGCCTTGGCATAGCCTTCCTGCTCGAACCCCAGGCGCTCCAGCAACCGCGCGCTGCGCTCATTGCCCGGAATGTAGTTGGCCATGATCCGGTGCAGGTTCAGGGTCTCGAACATATAACCGATGCCGGCTTGCAGCGCTTCACGCATCAAACCCTGGCCCTGGCGGGATTCGCAGATGTGATACCCGAGATAACAGGCCTGGAACGCCCCACGAACAATGCCGCTGAAATTGCACGCGCCAATCATCTGCTCGCCATCCCGATCCAGCACCGCGAAATGCACCGCGATGCCCTCATCAAAGGCCATGGCTTGTTGCGAGAGGCGTGAGCGGATTCTTTCAGGGCTGTAGTAATCGTCGGGGCGAACCGGTGACCAGGGCGCGAGGTGCGCCTGATTGCGTCGATAAAAGTCGCTTTCCAGCGCGGCTTGACTGGGGCTCAGGATCGCCAGTGTCAGGCGCTCGCAGGGCAGGGTGAAGATCGTCATCGGCAACTCCGGGCGGCCTGCCCATGGATGGAGAGAATGCCGAGCAATCTACAGGCAAAAAAAAGCCCGCGGGAGGGCGGGCAAACCGTAGTTTCTTGAATGAGCGAGGGGAATGTACAGGCTCGGGCGCAGGGGCGGGGTGAAGAAATGTTCATGTGTGGGGTGGGTGCGGTGCTCTCTGTTGCAGGGGAGCTGAATATACAAGTTCGTGAAAATGTTACGTGTGCTATACATTTAGTCGAAAATGTCACGGTAGCTAGACATGGATTATTCACTGATCATCTCTCGCCTCGGTCAGCAGATTCGCGAAAAGCGAATAAATCGAGGCCTGACGCAAGCACAGCTTGCCGACCTCGCCGGTTTGACCCGACAGAAAGTCATTGCTGTAGAGAAGGGCACCCTCTCTGTGGCCATGGTCGCTTATGCGCGGGTCCTGGGAGCACTGGATTGTGAGTTCGCGGTTATCCCGGCAGCGCTGCCAACCCTTGAAGAACTGGGGGATTTGTTCGAGTGAAAATGACTACGCTCAAAGTCGATACGCCAGAAGGGACCAGCGGCAGGGTTTTTACCAGCGCTGAAGATTTTGTTTTCCGCTATCAGGAAGATGCGTTGTCGGCTGCCGCTATCAGCCTGACGATGCCGGTACGGGCGGATGAGTTTCGTCGGCGGGACCTGCATCCCGTGTTCCAGATGAACCTGCCGGAAGGCTACGTGCTTGAGCAATTACGCAATCGCCTTGCCAAAACCGTTAACGTCGATCCCATGTTGCTGCTGGCTTTGTCCGGGAGCAGTTGCCCCATCGGCAGGGTTCGAGTGCGCTCCGAGACAGTCGATACCTTGCTCGCGAAACAGCAATTTGCAGGGGAAAAACTGGAGGACATTCTGACTTGGGATGGTACGGAGGATATTTTTGCCGACCTGCTCGATCGTTACATCCTGCGCGCCGGAATTTCAGGTGTTCAACCCAAGGTGTTGGTGCCGGAACAACAGGACGCCGGGTTGCCAAGAGTCACGTCGAAGACCTCGGACCTGATTATCAAAAGTGGTCGCGACGAGTTTCCTGGCCTGGCAATCAATGAATTCCTTTGCATGTCGATTGCCAAGGAAGCGGGCTTGCCGGTGCCGCAGTTTTATCTGTCCGATAACACGAAACTGTTTGTCATGCGCCGCTTCGATCGGGATGAGCAGCTCAACCCGATTGGCTTTGAGGATATGGCTGTGTTGATGGGGCTTTCGGCTGACAAGAAATACAGCAAAAGCTATGCGGCGATTGCCAAGGCTGTCCGGTTGTTCTGCCCGGTGCAACATTTGCGATCTTCCCTTGATCAGCTATTCGATAGCGTTGCCTTGAGCTGCATCGTCGGAAATGGTGATGCGCATTTGAAGAATTTTGGCTTGCTCTACTCGCAGCCAACCCAGCGTGATGCGCGACTGGCGCCGGCCTACGACATCGTCAATACCACTGCATACATTCCAGAGGATGTACTGGCGCTGGATCTGGCAGGCAACAAATCCATGTTCGCCTCCAGGCAGGGGCTGCTGGAGTTTGCTCAAACCTGTGAAGTCGAGCAGCCAGGGGAGCGCATTCAAAAGATACTTGCAGCGGTTGAAGCAGTAATCACCCGATATCCCCAGCATCGGGAGCTGGCGCCTCATGTTGTCAGCGCCATTGAACAAGCGGCGGAGCCATTTGCACTGACGTTTGGATAACGTGTGAATCGTGGGTTCGTTCAAGTCTCGCACTTCACCGCATACCCGAATTGATATCCACGGCGCGCGAATGCCCCCCCATCAAACCATTGTGAGGGAGCGAGGCCATTAGCAATGGGTTACAATTTTTGGATCCGATTCGCGTCGTCAAAATAATGACTATTTTGTGGCGACGGTTACCGTTCGCTGATGAATTCGACAACCTATTGACAGTAATCCCCGAATCTCCCATCATCGATAGCGTTTTAGTGGCTTTGCGCCATAAAGTCGTCGGTCGTGACCGCTTGGTATCACATTCTCCACATTGGTCTATGATTGATCCGAGCACATACCGTTAGCGGACTACCTAACTTGATATCCGCTTGAATCTTCAGGAAGAAATTTCATGTTTGTTGAGCGCGTACTGGTCACTGGCGGGGCAGGTTTCATTGGGTCGCATCTTGTGGATGCCTTGCTGGCCAAGGGGTACAAAGTTCGCGTTCTGGACAATCTGTCGACTGGCAAAGTCAGCAATTTGCCGATGGATAACTCTAATCTGGACCTGGTCAACGGTGATGTCGCGGACAGCAGCGTCGTAAATCAGGCCATGCGTGATTGCGGTGCCGTCGTACATTTGGCGGCAGTGGCCTCGGTACAGGCTTCGGTGGATGATCCGGTTTCGACTCATCAAAGCAATTTTGTCGGCACGTTGAACGTTTGCGAAGGCATGGCCAAAGCCGGGATCAAGCGCGTTGTGTTTGCCTCCAGTGCTGCCATCTACGGCAACAACGGCGAAGGCACAGCCATCGACGAAGACACCCCGAAATCTCCGCTGACGCCCTATGCCAGCGACAAACTGGCCAGCGAGTACTACCTGGACTTCTATCGCCGCGAGCACGGCCTGGAGCCAGTGGTCCTGCGCTTCTTCAATATCTTCGGCCCACGCCAGGATCCTTCTTCGCCGTACTCCGGCGTGATCAGCATCTTTACCGAGCGTGCGTTGAAAAAGCTGCCGGTGTCGATTTTCGGTGACGGCCAGCAAACCCGCGACTTCGTCTATGTCTTGGACCTGGTGAAGATTCTGCTCCAGGCCGTGGAGATGCAGTCGCCGCAACCGGGTGCGGTGAATGTCGGCCTCAGCCGTTCCACCAGCCTCAACGATCTGATCGCCGAATTGGGAGCTGCTACCGGCACACCCTTGACCGTGAACTATCAGGCGCCACGTCAGGGCGATATTCGCCACTCGCGCGCCAACAATGCTCGTTTGCTCGAGCGCTTCAACCTTCCGGAGCCGACGTCGATCGGCAATGGATTGGCGCAGTTGATCCGCAGTCTGTAACCCGTTCGGTGTAACTGCTTCGGGTGCAGTGATTTTGGTTCATACAATTCAAGAGTGAGTTATGGAATTCGTTTTTCGCAGGACGCGTGTCCGCTCGGTCGCCAAACGACTGTTAGCTGCTCTGGCATTGTGCGTGAGCGGTCCAGCCGTGCAGGCTGCCGCACTGGTGCCACCTTCCAGTGTGTCCTTCTGGTATGCCGATGAGCCACCGCTGACCGAGCTGGCCCAGTTCGACTGGGCAGTGGTCGAGCCGGGGCATATGACGGCGGCGGATGTCAAAACCCTGCGTAGCCTGGGCAGTGAGCCGTTCGCTTATCTGTCGGTTGGCGAGTTCGACGGCTCCAAGGCCGAGATCACCAAGGCGGGCCTCACCAAGGCCGTTTCCCCGGTGCGCAATGACTCGTGGAACAGCCAGGTCATGGACCTCACGGCACCGGCCTGGCGCGAACACCTGCTGGGCCGTGCCAAGCAATTGCAGGCCCAGGGTTATGCCGGCCTGTTCCTCGATACCCTCGACAGTTTCACGCTGTTGCCGCAAGCATCACAGCAAGCGCAGCGCGAGGGCCTGGCCAGTTTCCTGCGCGAATTGCACAAGCAGCAACCCAAGCTGAAGCTGTTCTTCAATCGCGGCTTCGAGGTGTTGCCCGAGCTCGACGGCGTGGCGGCGGCCGTAGCATTCGAGTCGCTGTACGCGGGCTGGGATGCGGCAGCCAAGCGCTATCGTCCAGTGCCGGAAGCCGATCGCCAATGGCTGCTGGGCCAATTGCAGCCTTTGCGCGCCAAGGGTATTCCACTGGTTGCGATCGATTACTTGCCGCCTGAGCGTCGCGACGAGGCACGCAAACTGGCCAAGCGCCTGCGCGATGAAGGCTTCATTCCGTTTATCAGCACCCCTGATCTCAACTCGATGGGCATCAGCACCATCGAAGTCCAGCCGCGCCGCGTCGCGATGGTCTATGACCCTCGCGAAGGAGATCTGGCCTATAACGCCGGGCACTCATTGCTGGGTGGCCTGCTCGAATATCTGGGTTATCGCGTCGACTACATTCCGGCCACCAGTTCCATGCCGGAGTATCGCTTCAGTGGCTTGTATGCCGGCGTGATTACCTGGATGACCAGCGGCCCGCCGCAAGACAGTCCGGCGTTCAACCGCTGGATCAGCGCGCGTCTGGATGAACATGTACCGGTGGTTTTCTTCGCCGGTTTGCCCGTTGAGGACAAGGTGCTGCTCAAGCGCCTGGGCCTTGATCGCAACGCGCCTCCGGGTACTCAGACCCTGACCATCACTCATCAGGACAAGGCGCTGGTCGGGGCGTTCGAAGCACCGGTGCAGCCCCGATCCCGTGACCTGACAGCGGTTTCGGTCTTGCCCAAGGGGCCGAAGCCGGCACTGTCGCTGACCAATGCGTCGGGTGAGGTGTTCACCCCGATCGTCATTGGCGACTGGGGCGGCCTGGCGCTGACGCCTTACATTCTTGAGGTGAACAACGAGCGCAGCCGCTGGATTCTCGATCCCTTCGCGTTCCTCAAGGCCAGCCTGCGACTGCCTGAGCAACCGCGTCCGGACACCACCACCGAAAACGGCCGCCGCATCGCGACCGTGCACATCGATGGCGACGGTTTTCCTTCCCGCGCCGAAGTGCGTGGCACTCCTTACGCCGGTCGCCACACGCTCGATGACTACATCCAGCCCAACCCGTTCCTGACGTCGGTATCGATCGTCGAGGGTGAGATCTCGCCGCGCGGCATGTTCCCGCATCTGGCGCGTGAACTGGAGCCCATCGCCCGCGATATTTTCGCCAACCCGAAAGTCGAAGTGGCCACGCACACCTTCAGCCATCCGTTTTTCATGCAGCCGGACAAGGCCAAGAAGCGTGAGAACTTCAGGCCGGAATACGGGCTGAACATGGCTATTCCGGGCTACAACAAAATCGACTTCAATCGCGAGATTGTCGGATCGCGCGACTACATCAACCAGCAGCTCACCACCGCGCAAAAGCCGGTGAAAATGGTGTTCTGGCCAGGTGATGCCCTGCCGTCCGCAGAAACACTGAAGATTGCCTACGATGCCGGCCTGAAAAACGTCAACGGCGCCGAAACCATGATGACCAAGGCCGACCCGTCGCTGACCGGGTTGAACCCGTTGCTGCGTCCCACCGAAGGCGGCCTGCAGTACTACGCGCCGATCATCAACGAAAACCTCTACACCAACCTGTGGAAAGGCCCGTACTACGGCTTTCGCGATGTGATCGACACCTTTGAGCTGACCGACAGCCCACGGCGCCTGCGCGGCCTGCACCTTTACTACCACTTCTATTCGAGCACCAAGCAAGCCTCGATCAAGGCCATGCACGAGATCTACGGCTACATGCGTGATCAGAAGCCGATGTCGCTGTGGATGAGCGACTACATCGACCGCCTGCATGGTTTGTATCAGGCCAGTCTGGCGCGGACCCTCGATGGCAACTGGCAGATTCGCGGCATGGATGCACTGCGCACCGTGCGCCTCGACCCGCAGATGGGCTGGCCGGATCTGTTGCGTTCGCAAGGCGTCGCCGGGGTTCGTGACCTGCCGCAAGGGCGCTATGTGGCCTTGAGCAGCGACCGTGCGTTATTGGTCCTGCGCCCCGATCGAGACGACAGACCGGCACTGGAGGAAGCCAACCTGCCATTAGTCAACTGGCAGTACCTGGATGATCGGCGAGTGAGCTTTTCGTTTGCCGGGCAGTTTGATCTGAGCTTCTCGGTCCGCTCGGCGAGCGCTTGCCGGGTCGAAGTGGATGGACAGCGTTATGCAGGGAAGTCGTCTGCAGGCCTGTGGACTTTTCAATTACCAATGAAGCAGGTGAGTAATGGCCAGCTCCTCTGCAACTAAAAACAGTCGCCTGCTCAATCCCTGGGCATTGGCGGTAGTCGCGGTTGCCGTCGGTGGTCTGCTGTGGGCGACCTTCCAGCGTGAAGAAGTCTTCCAGCCCGATGGCCGTGAACCGGATGCCGTCTCGGCCAACTATGCCGAGTTGCTGCTGGCCGCCCACCCGGATGACGATCACCTGCGTCTGCAACTGATCGATCTGCTGATTCGCCTGGGCGATTACGCCAAGGCGCGCCAGCACCTGGAGGCCTGGCCTGCGCCAAAGCCGGAGGTTCAGGCCTATTACCGCCTGGAACTGGACGCACTGGTCGCGGCGAACAGCAACGATCTGATCGCGCAGCAAGCGTTGGTCGAGCGACTCAAAAGCTTCGATCACCGCGAACTGCCGACGCCGCAATTGCAGAATCTGGCGAAGCTGGCGCTGACACTGCAAGCCCCGGCGTTCGCGGCCAGTGTCTACGAGGAAATCGCCGGGCGTGATCCGAAGCTGCGCACCGAGTCGCTCAAGTCCGCAGCCCAGTGGTATCTGGCGGGTGAGCAACCGGGACGTGCAGCGGAGATCTATCTGCAGCTCAAGAAAGACACCCAGGTTGAGACCGAGCGTCGCGAATATGCGCAGCTGGCGTTCAACGGCCTGCTGTCCGCCGGTCGTGGCGAAGACGCCGCACAAGTGCTCTCCGATGAACTGCCGCAACTGACCAATCCGCAGACCGATGTGGCCTGGCTCGAGCAGGGCGTCGATGTCGCGGTCGCGAACAAGCGCTTTGACCTGGCCGAGCAAGTGCTCAAGCAGTGGCAGACCTTGCAGCCGGACAACCCGCAGATCCCGCTGAAGACTTTCCATGTGCGCCTGGCCATCGGCGACCTGGCGGGTGCCTGGGAAATCGGTCAGCAACTGGCAATCGACCACCCTGAAGATCCGGCGTTGATCGAGCAAATGGCTCGCCTGGGTGAATGGCGTGGCGATTCCGAGGCCGCACTGGGGTACTGGATCAGCCTGCTGGAATTGCGCGAAGACCCGGAAGTTCGTGAGCACGCCTGGCGTCTGGCGAGCATGCAATTCGACTTCGATCGTTCGATCCCGTTGCTCGCCGGCATCATGGATCAGCGCGCGCTGACCGACACCGAACTCGATGCACTGAACTACGGGCACGAATCGCGGGGCACGCCGGGTGAGGCCGAAGCCTGGTTCCGTGCGTACGTGCGCAAGTATCCGGAGCATCGCCTGGCCTGGACGCGTTTGCTACAGAACCTGGAAAACACCGGGCAGTTCGAAGCCAAGTCCAAGGTCTACAAGGACTATTCGAAGCGCTTCAAGCTCAACACCACCGAGCAGGTCGACTGGGCCAACACCTACCTGAAGCTGTTCGATTACCAAGGCGCATGGAGTGTCTTGAAGGAAGATGACCAGAGCATCACCGACGAGAGTTACTGGCGCACCCGTGCCGCCCTGGCCTGGGACCTGGAGCGCGACGAAGACCTGCGGGTGTCCCTGGAGAAACTGCTGTCGCTCGATGGCAAGTTGACCAGTGGCGACGAGAGTCAGTTGATCACCATCTATCGCACCAGCAACCCGCAACGCGCCTTGACCTTGACGGTTGGCAGTTGGGAGCGCACCCGGGATCCGCAGCGCCTGGTCGAAGCCTTGCAGCAGGCCCAGGAGCTGGAGGACTGGCCGCTGGTGGTGAAGCTGCTCAAGGATGCCGAGCAGCATCCGGAGGCCTACGAACAGGCCCAGGTGCTGGCGGTCCGCGGCGCCCTGGCAGTGCATGAGGGGCAGAGCGATGAGGCCGAGCGTCTGTATCAACTTGGCTTGCAGCGCTATCCCGATGACAACCTGTTCCGTGAGCGCCTGGTGTGGCTGTACGTCGATCAGGGCAACACCGCGAAACTCAAACCGTTGCTCACGCAATGGCGCAGCAATGCACGTGAAGACCGCCTGTTGTGGCTGCCTTTCGCCAGTGCCAGCCAGATGCTCGGGCGTGATGCGGAAGCGCTGGCCTGGTATCGCATGTACCTCAAGACCAGCCCGCAGGACTGGCTGGTCCGGGCAGCCTATGCCGATGCCCTGGAAAGCGCGGGTTACGAGGATGCAGCCCAGCGTCTGCGCCTGAAACTGTTGCGTAGCCCGGAGGGCGAAAACATTCAGCCTTCGTCCCAGCGGTACGCGATCTGGCTGCGCCTGATGTCCAGCAGCTATTCGCCGAAGAAGGCGCAGCAGGAAGTGTTGAAGTGGAAGGATGGCTCGCCGGCCATGCTGCAGTTATGGTTCGAACGCTTGCTGGCGCGTCTGGATGCCACCAATCAGGAAGCGCAGAAGGATGAATGGCTGGCGTGGGCCCGTAGCCAGGGCCTGAAGGTCGAGCGCTACGAGCAGATTCAGGAAGCCCTGCGCAGCCGCAACAAAGAGCAGGTCGAAGCCCTGTTGGCCAGCAGCGACTTGAACCCGGCGCAACGGGCCCAGGCACTCAACCGTCTGGGACGGCTGGGCGAAGCACTCGATACCAGCCTTTCGGCGTTGGGTGACGAGCAGCCGGAAGCGGTGCGCGAACAACTGCGCCGTCAGGCCGTGGAGATCAACGAGCGTACGCCGCAAGGCGCACAAATTTCCTGGCATGAGCAGGACTTCGGCGGCCTGGATTTCAAAGGCCCGCGCCTGGAGATCGCACAAAACCTGGGTGATAAGTGGTACGCCGATGTTGAACTGGAACAGGGCGACTACAGCGGCGACGACATCGACTCTTCGGAAATCGGTACCGAGCGCAACGTCGCCCTGACTTTGCAACGGGCGGTAGAGGACGGCAGTTACAAGTTGTTCGCCGACACCAGCCAGCGCAGCGATGACGACCGCAACGGCCTGGGCCTGTCCCGGACCTGGCAGTTGGGCGTGAGCGATGAACTGGAAACCGGCGTCGACTGGCATCGCAAGAACGAAGACAGCGGTTTGATGCGCGCTTTCGGCCAACAGGACCGCGTGTTCCTCGGTGGTCGTCACAGCCTGACCGCCCGCGATCAGTTCAGTTGGGAAGTCGCGCAGCGCTCGTTCTCCACCCGTGCCGGCGACGACCTGGGTGATGGTCATGCGTTGAAGATGGAATACAACCACACCCTGGAATTCGCCGGTCCCAACTGGACCGTGCGCAGCGGTGTCGACTATCAGAAGAACAACGTGAAGGACAAGACGCTGAATTATCTGTCCAGCAACTTTGGCGGTCCGGTGATCTCGGCGGCTCCGCCGGCTCCAACCTTTGATCCTGATACCGGAATAGCCGATCCGATCAACCCGGCGGATATCCCGACGGTACAGGCCAGCGACCTGCTGCAAAGCCGCTACGGCCAGCTCTATGTCGGCAGTTCCTGGCGTCGCGGCTTGCCGGGCGCGCTGGTGCGCACCCGCCCGCAATACACCTGGCTGGTGGACCTGACAGGTGGCTGGCAGTGGACGGACTCAACCTTCAACTACGGCATCAGTACCGGGCTCGGCATTGAAGTACTGGGTGACGACGAACTGGCCCTGACCTTCGGCTACCAATCCGCGCCACAAGGCGGGGACGGCAAGGCCGGCGGAACACTGGGTGTGAGCTACGGCGTGCGCTTCGGACGCTGATCATGGAATTTCTACGGGAGTACAACGTATGCAAGCAATTCGTAATCTGAGCCTGGCACTGGCCGTTGTGTTCGTCGCCGGCTGCGCCAGCTTCACCGATGAGGCCAGCCCGAACCTGCCACGCAGCGCGCAATGGGGCGTGGTGCCGATGGTCAACTATTCGCAGACGCCGCAGGCGGGTGAGCGCAGCGAGCAGATCCTGATCAGCGTGCTCAGCAGCCACGGCCTGAAGCCGCGGGTTTACCCGCCGAGCACCCAGGGCGAACAAGCGCTGATGGACGATAACGAGCGTCTGGCCGGTGCCCTTGATTGGGCGCGCGAGCAGAAGCTCGATTACGTGGTCGCCGGCAGCGTCGAAGAATGGCAGTACAAGAACGGTCTGGACGGCGAGCCGGCGGTAGGCATCAGCCTGCGCGTGCTCGATGCCAGCAGCGGTCAGGTGCTCTGGAGCAAAAGTGGCGCTCGCGCCGGCTGGTCCCGTGAAAGCCTGGCCGGCACCGCGCAGACCGTGCTCGACAAACTTGTTGGCGCCCTTCGGTTCGAGTGAACGCAATGAATTCTCCACACATGGATTACAGCCTGGCGCCTCGCGCCAGCGGCCCGGTGTCTTGGCTGGAAACGCTCCTGGTGACCGGCCTGGCCATTCTTCTCGGCCTGTGGTTGACCCCGGATGACCCGTTGCAAATGCACGGCGGTTTTCCGTGGCCGATTCTGGCGCCGCTGCTGTTGGGTGTGCGTTACGGATTTGTCCGCGGCCTGTTCAGTGCCGCGATTCTGGTGCTGGCACTGTTCGTCCTGCGTCACACCGGTCATGCCGCCTATCAGCAGCTTGAGCCGTCGTGGATCGTCGGCGTGCTGGTGTGCGGGATGCTGGTCGGTGAGGTACGCGATCTGTGGGAACGACGCCTGGAGCGTCTGCAGATGGCCAACGATTACCGCCAGTATCGTCTCGATGAGTTCACCCGCTCGCACCAGATTCTGCGGGTTTCCCACGATCTGCTGGAGCGGCGCGTGGCGGGCAGCGACCAGAGCTTGCGCAGTTCGTTGTTGGGCTTGCGTGAAAAGCTGCGGGTCATGCCGGAGGAAAGTGATGCACTGGGCTCGCTGGCCGAACCGATTGTGGCGGTGCTGGGGCAATACGGCACGCTGCGGGTTGCGGGTCTGTATCGAGTGGACGAGCGTGGAGATCGGATACTGCCCACGCCGCTGGCCACCATCGGCGTCATGGGCGAGCTGGACACCGACGATGGGCTGGTCAAGTTGTGTCTTGAGCGCGGTGAACTGGTGAGTGTACGCAAGGATCTGCTCGAAGCTGGCGCTGCGGGGCAATTCTCGTCACTTCAGGCCTGCATTCCGTTGATCGATGCTGAAGGGCGACTGTTGGCGGTATTGGCCGTGCGGCAGATGCCGTTCTTCGCCTTCCATGAACGCGTATTGAGCCTGCTGGCGCTGCTGGCCGGGCACATCGCCGACCTGTTGTTGCGTGATACCCAGGTGCTGCACTTGCAGAATGCGGATGCCCAGCACTTCACGTTGCAACTCAAGCGGTCACAGGTGGACGTCGAGAAGCACAACTTGTCTGCCGGGCTGTTCGCCTTTGAAATGACCCGCCCCAACGAAGAACTGACGCGCCTTTTGGAGCGCAGTCAGCGGGGTCTGGACCTGCACTTGCCGCTGCGCAACAACCGCGACCATCAGCTGTTGCTGGTGCTGCTGCCGTTGACCAGCCCACAAGGCACCGAAGGTTATCTGGCGCGTATCAACCTGATGCTGCATGAGCACTTTGGCATTGAAAGCGACATGGACAGCCTGGGCGTGCGGATCATGCCTTTCAACCTGGAGCCTGGTGAACCCAACGGGCTGCGTAACTTCCTGTTCAACGAGTGTGGTCTGAATGATCAGCAAGTGGCTGTTTAGCGGAGCCCTGGTGCTGGAAGCGGGCAGTTGGACCAGCTTGTGGTCGGACTTGCCCGAGGCACACCAATTGGCGGTGTTCACCTTAAGCCATGGCCTGGCCTGCGTGATGTTGTGCGGGGCGATCTGGCTGTTGCTGCCGGCGCGTTACCGTTCGCCGTTGCCGTGGAGCCCGCTGTTCATTTTCAGCCTGGCGTTCTTCGTGCCGGTGCTCGGCACGGTAGGGGTGGTCGCGGCGATTTTCCCGGCGTTGTACCTGCCGCGCAAACGCGAGAAACAAGTCTGGCAGGCGGTCGGCATCCCTGACCTGCCTTATCGGGCGCAGCTGCAATCACGTTCGCCGATCTTTGCCGATGGCGGCTTGCAGGACGTGTTGCGCCATGCGCCCGATCCGGATCAGCGCCTGGCTGCATTGCTGGCCACCAAACGCATGCCGGGCAAGGAAGCGGTGCCGATCCTCAAGCTGGCGCTGGGCGACCCGAGCGATGACGTGCGTCTGCTGGCGTACTCGATGCTCGATAAACAGGAAAGCGACATCAACCTGCGCATCCAGATCGCCCTCGGTCAACTGCACGGCGCCAGCACCCAGGCCGCCGGAAAACTGCACGGCACGCTGGCGCGCTGGTACTGGGAGCTGGCGTACCTGGGCCTGGCGCAGGGCAGCGTGCTCGAACACGTGCTCAATCAGTCCAACGAGCATGCCGAGCAAGCGCTGCAAGCAGGCGAGGGTGGTGAGCTTTTTCTGCTGGCCGGGCGTATCGCCCTGGAGCTTGGCGATGTCCAGCGTGCGGAAGTGTTGCTGACCAAGGCCCAGGAAGACGGCATGGGCGCGGCGCAGATCCTGCCATTCCACGCCGAGCTTGCCTTCGAGTCCGGCCAATATCATGAGATCCCGGGGTTGCTCGCCAGCCTTCCCGAGAAAACCCGTCAGCGGCCTCCATTCGCTGATCTGGTGAGGAGCTGGACATGAGTCAAAGGGAAGAGGCGCCGATAGCCGATATCTGCCTGCTGCTCGAAGGCACCTGGCCTTATGTGCGCGGTGGTGTGTCGAGCTGGATTCACCAGATGATCCTCGGTCTGCCGGAATTGACCTTCTCGGTGATGTTCATCGGCGGGCAGCGTTCGGCCTATGGCGAACGCCGCTACAAAGTGCCGTCGAACGTGGTGCACATCGAGGAAGTGTTTCTCGAAGATGCGACCCATCCGACCGATACCCGGGGTATGCCACGGGATGCCAATTTGCAGCAACAGCAGGACTTGTATCGCTTTCTGCATCACCCGGACGCGCCTGAACCTGCGCTGGGCGAAAGCCTGCTCACGTGCATCGCCGAGGGCCGCATGACCCTGGACGACGTGCTGCGCAGCCGCGCCAGCTGGGAAGCATTGAGCGAAGGCTATCGCCTGCACTGTGCCGACCCGTCGTTCATCAACTATTTCTGGACCCTGCGCTCGATGCAGTCGCCGATGCTGATGCTCGCCGAAGCCTCGCGCAAGATGCCACGGGCGCGGGTACTGCATTCGATTTCCACCGGTTATGCCGGGCTGTTGGGCTGCATCCTCAAGCAACGCTGGAACTGCACCTACCTGCTGAGCGAGCACGGGATCTACACCAAGGAACGCAAGATCGACCTGGCCCAGGCCAGCTGGATCGCCGAGAGTTCCGGCGCGGCATTGAATCGCAGCCTCGATGCAGGCTCAGGTTATATCCGTACCTTGTGGGTGCGCTTCTTCGAGCGTATCGGCCAACTGACCTACAACAGCGCCGACAGCATCATTTCGTTGTATGACGGCAACCGTCAGCGGCAAATCAAGGACGGCGCGGATCCGGTCCGCACCCGGGTCATTCCCAACGGCATCGACCTGCCGCAGTGGACCGCGGCGCTCGAATCCCGCAAACCCGGCATTGCGCCGGTGGTGGGGCTGATCGGGCGGGTGGTGCCGATCAAGGACGTGAAAACCTTTCTGCGGGCGATGCGCGGTGTGATCAGCGCCATGCCCGAAGCCGAGGGCTGGATTGTCGGCCCGGAAGAGGAAGACCCGGAATACGTCAGCGAATGCCGCAGCCTGATGGCCAGCCTGGGGCTGGAGGGCAAGGTGCATTTCCTTGGCTTCCAGCGTATCCAGGAGATCCTGCCGCAGCTGGGGCTGATGGTGTTGACCTCCATCAGTGAGGCACAACCTCTGGTGATCCTCGAAGCCTGGGCCGCAGGTACGCCGGTGGTCAGCAGTGACGTGGGTTCGTGCCGCGAGCTGATCGAAGGCGGCAGCGCCGAAGACCGCGACCTGGGCCTTGCCGGCAAGATCGTGGCGATTGCCGATCCGCAAGCCACCAGCACGGCGATCCTCGAGCTGCTGCGCAACCCGCAACGCTGGGAAGATGCCCAGGCCAGCGGCTTGCAACGGGTCACTCGTTACTACACCGAAGCCTTGATGCTGCAGCGTTATCGCGACTTGTATCAAGCCGCCATGGAGAACAGTTAAATGGCCGGGATTGGCTTCGAACTCCGCAAGATCCTGTCGCGCGATTCCTACACCGCGACCTTGCACGCTTATGTGTATGCCGGGCTGATCAGTTCCGGGCCCTGGGTGTTGTCGATCATCAGCGTGATGCTGGTGGGCATCATCAGTTTGACCCGTGTGGTGCCCAATACGCTGGTTGCACAGTTTCTGGTCACGGTGACCTACATGATGGCCAGCTCGTTGATTCTCACGGGTGGCCTGCAACTGTTCTTCACCCGATTCGTGTCCGATCGCCTGTTCGAACAAAAATACGATCAGATCCTGCCCAACCTGCTGGGCGTGCTGCTGCTGGTCACGGTCAGTGCCGGGGTGCTGGGGATCGTCGTGCTGGCCCTGCTGTTCGATCAGTCGTTGCTCTACCGGCTGCTGGTGCTGTCGAACTTCGTGGTGCTGTGCAACCTGTGGATAGTGATCATCTTCCTCTCGGGGATGAAGGCCTATAACCGCATTCTGCTCGTGATGCTGGTGGGCTATACGCTGATGGTGGTCACGGCTTACCTGCTGACCTTCCTCGGGATAGCGGGCCTGCTGCTGGCGTTGCTGATCGGGCACAGCACGCTGCTGTTCCTGTTCCTGTACGACATCCTGCGCGAGTACCGCGCCGAGAAGCTGGTCGCCTTCGATTTCCTCAAGGGGCGCCAGGTGTTTGTCAGCCTGCTGGTCACCGGGTTCTTCTACAACTTCGGTATCTGGGTCGACAAGTTCCTGTTCTGGTTCAACCCCGGCACTTCGAACAACGTCGTCGGTCCGCTACGTGCATCGATTCTGTACGACCTGCCGATCTTCCTCGCGTACCTGGCGATCATCCCCGGCATGGCGGTGTTCCTGGTGCGCATCGAGACCGATTTTGCCGAGTGGTATGACCGCCTGTTCAAGGCGATCCGCGAGGGTGAAACCCTGCAGCACATCAACTCGCTGAAAACCGAGATGACCCTGTCGATCCGCCAGGGCCTGCTGGAAATCTGCAAGGTGCAGGGGCTGACCGTGGTGCTGCTGTACCTGTTCGCCCCGCGGTTGCTGGAGTGGCTGGGGATCTCCAGTTACTACCTGCCGCTGTTCTACATCGACCTGATCGGCGTGAGCATCCAGGTGGTGTTCATGGCGCTGCTCAACGTGTTCTTCTACCTGGACAAGCGCACCGTGGTGCTGGAGTTGTGCGTGCTATTCGCCGTGTTGAACGCCGTGCTGACCCTGTTCAGCATGTACCTGGGCCCGAGCTTCTTCGGCTATGGCTTCACCCTGTCGTTGCTGGTCTGCGTCCTGTTGGGCCTGCACCGCTTGTCCACGGCACTGGAAGACCTCGAGTACGACACCTTCATGCTGTCGCGCTGAGGCACTTTTCAGGCGTCAAAAAAGGCACTGGCGATGACCGTCAGTGCCTTTTTTATTGGCCGTGACCGCATCCGATGACAGGTCATGTGGACTTGAGTCGCGCTGCTAGTCTTGATCACTCGTGCCAGCCTGGCCTTTGGCTGCCTGCACGAAACCACGCACATGTGTTGACCCGTCAAGGGATCGAGTAAGGCGCGTGATGTTCACGCTCCCACCAACAGGAAACAGCGCAATAACGGCTCAAACGGGACTCCACATGCCATCAGGCAATTCTCTGGAGCTGTTCCCATGAGACTTCATTTACTTTGCGCTGCCATCATGTTCGCCGTCATGGCGACGCCGGATCTGGCATTGAGCGCCGAAACCACCCCTTCATCCGCCGGCAAGGCAGCATCGAGCACCGCCGTTAAGCAGGAAATCAAACTCACGCGAGTCACGCCCGAGTACTGGCGGGTGACGTTCCACAACCCGCCGTACAACATCTACGGCCCCGAAACCATGCCGCAGTTGAACGAGGTGATTACCGCCATCGAGTCCGATCCGAAACTGGTGGTCGTGGTGTTCGACAGCGACGTGCCGGACTTCTTCCTGACGCACTACGATTTTGTGCCGGCGCTGAGCGAGACCACCAGCATGGCCAACGGCCCGACCGGCCTGCCGCCATTGCCCGACATGCTGGTGCGGTTGAGCAAGGCGCCGGTGGTGTCGATCGTGTCGATTCGCGGCCGGGCCACTGGTGTCGGCAGCGAACTGTCGCTGGCCAGCGACATGCGCTTTGCCAGCCGTGAGAAAGCCATCCTGTCGCAATGGGAAATCGGCGCGGCCCTGGTGCCAGGAGGCGGGCCCATGGCGCGCCTGCCCCGGTTGATGGGGCGTGGGCGGGCGCTGGAAGTGCTGCTGACCGGTAACGACATCAACGGCGAACTCGCCGAGCGTTATGGTTACGTCAACCGCGCGCTGCCCGATGCCGAGCTCGACAAATTCGTCGATACCATGGCCCGCCGCATTGCGCGGTTCGACAAGCAGTCGATTGCCGACATCAAGAAACTGGTGGACGCTGCCAGCCTGCCGCCGAACGAAGCCATCGCCGCCGAATGGGAGGGCTTCATCGGCTCGGTGCAGCGGCCGGCCGCCCAGGCGCGGATCAAGCAGTTGATGGAGTTGGGCTTGCAGAAAAAAGCGGATGTCGAGAAGCGACTGGCTCATTACACCGGCATGCTGGGTGAACCGTCGAAGTGATGTAGGGGCGCTGCGTGGCCGGTGGCTTTTCAGCGCCGGTCACTGGCCTATTCTTGAATGATCACCAACCTCCACGGAAACACCAACCATGAGCGATTTACTGCGGAACGTGCTCGATGCCCATGGCGGCCTGGAGCGCTGGAACCGTTTCACCACGCTAAACGCCACCATCGTCACGGGCGGGGAGTTGTGGGGGCTCAAGGGCGTGGTGCAAGACCCGATGCCTCGGCAAATGACCGTCAGCCTGCACCAGCAACGCGCTTCGGTGACACCGTTCGGCAACCCTGACTGGCGCACGGTGTTCAGGGCCGACTACATCGCCATCGAAACCACCGGGGGCGAAATCGTGCGCGAGCGCCAGAACCCGCGCGAAGCATTTGCCGGGCATGCCATGGACACCCCTTGGGACCCGTTGCACCGCGCTTACTTCAGCGGCTACGCCATGTGGACCTACCTGACCACGCCGTTTTTCATGGCAATGCCGGGTTTCAAGGTCAGCGAAATCGCACCGTGGCAGGAAGGATTGCAGCGCTGGTCTGGATTGCGGGTCGAGTTTCCCGCGCAAATCGCCAGCCATAGCCGCTTCCAGGATTTCTATTTCGGCGACGACTTTCTGCTGCGTCGTCATGACTACCACGTCGAGGTGGCGGGCGGTTTCGCTGCCGCGCAATACATCGGTGAGTATGTCGACGTGCAAGGGCTCCGCTTTCCAACCCGGCGCAGGGCTTATCTGCGGGGTGAGGATAGGCAGCCGTTGCGTGAGCGGCTGATGGTGTCGATTGACTTGAGCGAGTTTCGCTTGAGTTGAGCGCGGGCTGGCACGCGATCGGTGATACGCGTCAGTTGATGCGATCCCGAACGACCGCCTCGCAGGGCAGCAGTCGATGAACCTCGTCGAGTTCCCTGGCGTGATGTGTTCCCCATTCGATCAGCGCCTCAAGGATCGGTCGCAGGCTTTCGCCCAGCGGAGTGAGCAGGTATTCGACCCCCTGGCGATCCACTGCGCTGGGTTGGCGGCTCACCATTGCATGCTCTTCAAGCGCCCGCAGTTGCTCGATCAACACCTTCTGTGAAATGCCGACAATGCGGGCCTCCAGATCACAGGTGCGTTGCGGGCCGTCCAGCAATACATGAAGGATGACCGCCTTCCAGCGTCCCGAAAGGACACCCAGCGCACGCTCTATGGGCAAACCCGGCAGTCTATTGATCGTTTTCATATGTAACCACTGACCAAACGGTGTGTAGAGGGGGAGGATTGGCGAATCGTAGGCTTTGCTTCCGATCAAAACCGATCCGAAGGAAGTCCCATGATAGACCTGTTTGATTCTCTATTGGTTGGCGGCACCGTCCCGCTGAAGAACCGCATTGTCATGGCGCCCATGACCCGCACGCGCACTTCCGAGGGCGATGTGCCGAACGCGTTGATGGCCACCTACTACGGGCAGCGGGCCAGTGCCGGCCTCATCGTGGCCGAGGCCACCGACGTTGCCCCGTCCAGCAACGGCTACGCCATGACCCCCGGCATCTACACACAAGCCCAGCAACAGGGCTGGCGCCTGGTGACCGATGAGGTTCACAAAAAGGGCGGCACGATATTCCTGCAACTCTGGCACGTCGGCCGGATGGCTCATCCATCGCTCATGCCCAACGGCGAAGCGCCGTGGGGTGTCACCGAGGAAAGGGCTGAGTCACAAGTGTTTGCCCACGGCCCGGACGGCAAGTTGGGGCATTTTCCGGCGGGCCAGCCAAGACGTTTGAGAACCGATGAAGTGCTGGCACTGGTCGGCACCTTCACCCAGGACTGCATCAACGCTCGGGTGGCCGGCTTCGATGGTGTCGAAATCCACGGCGCCAACGGCTATCTGTTCGAACAGTTCATGAACTCGGTGCTCAATACGCGAACCGATTGCTACGGCGGCGCCAGCGTCGAAAACCGCACGCGATTCCTGCTGGAGGTGGTTGAAGCGGCGGTGCGTGAGTTGGGGCCGGGGCGGGTGGGGGTTCGCCTGTCCCCGTTCGGCAGGTTCAATGGCATTCCGGCGGACCCGCTGACCGAGCAGACCTTGCTCTACGTCGCCGAGCAATTGGGGCGTCTTGGCGTGGCGTATCTGCATCTGGTCTACGAGTTGATGCCTTTGGCGAACATGGAAGTTGCCGAATTCCAATCGAGCCATCTCGACCACGCCCTGCTGGCCGAGGTTCGGGCGGTGTTTCCCGGCACGATCATCTGGTGCGGCGGGTTCACTGATCGCGAAGGTGCACAGGACGCCCTCGATACCGGATTGGTGGATCTGATCGGCTTCGGCAGGCCGTACATTGGGAATCCGGACCTGGCTGAGCGTCTGAAGTACGGTTGGCCGTTGATGGAAGCGGATCGATCGACGTATTACACGCGGCGGGGGGAGGTTGGGTATACGGATTTTGCGGAGTATGCCGGGAGGTAGTGGGATTTAATTTATAAACGGAGTGCTACTCCTATCGAGCAATGCCTGAGTCCCGAGATTTTTCTGACTTCAAACACAAAAAAGACGCCCATGGCGTCTTTTTAATATCTGGTGGATCAACTGAACGCATCCATATTTGCGGCGGGCAAGCCTCATTCGACAACTGCATCCGTGCACTGCGTCTCTGGCGGGAAATGGGCCTCAATCATGCATGAGCCACGGCCTCAGTTCCTTGATGTTGCTGACCACGATCTGCTGTGCCTCAGGGTTGGTGGTCTGGTTTCTCGGGTCGACCTGATAGCGGCGCAATACGTATTTCACCAATGCCTTGCGACTGGCGACCACCAGTTGCCCGTCCGTCATGCCGAAGTCGGTTTCGATGATGGCCTGTTGCGCGGCGTTCAAGCGGCCATCGGGGGTAAAGATGATCGGCACTTCGGTATTCCAGTCTTCATCCAGCTCGCGTGTGTTTTGCGAAGCGTCCAGCAAGCCCGGCTCACCACGCAAGCGGCTCAGCACAAAATCGCGGTACTGGCGGTTTTTCTCGCAATAAGCGCGCACATGCCAGCGCATCCCGGTGTACACCAGGGTGTGAGGGGCAATCAGACGTATTTCCACGTTCGGGGTGTTGAGCGAAACGTACTCAGTCTCCAGGCGCAAACCGTCGCGACAAGCGGCGAGCAAAGGTCGCAGGATTTCTGGCCGGATCGGCCGGTCAGGTACTTCGAGCACCTTGGTATGGGCGTAGGCCAGGGCCAGCCCGTCGATATGCGGCGCCCGTTCATTGTTCTGGTAAAGCAGGTGCAGGTAGGCACTGGCGCTGTCATCGATGAACAGCGGTTTGAACTGCTTGCTCGGCACATAGCCCTTGCGTTGCTTGTCGTATGTCAAGTTTCGGGGCGCATGTTCATTGATGTAGGTGTTGATGTCTTTGGACGCCTGCTGGCGGCTGATGCCAAAGCTCTGGATCAAGTGCCCCGTGGTCAGCCGGCCTTCCCACCAGGCTACGGTCTCGATCAGGCGGTAGCGAAGTGCCAGATCCCAGCGGACTTGTTCGATGGATTGCTTGCGTTTCATGACCTCTCCATGTGCGCGAATACTTTACCTGTATAAGTCTACATTCTAGACCTGTCGTGAAACACTACATATCTTTCAGTTGTCTTCGAGCTCAATCGAATTCACGAAAGGATAGGGATATGAGTATGCCGGATACGATTTCGACAATTGCCTTGCTGATGATGGGAGCCATTTTGCTGGTGCTGATGCTGCAAAGCCTGAGGTTGGGCGAGCTCTGGAAAATGGCGCGTGGGTGTCAGCGTGACAGGCGCTGGGCCCGGATCCGGGAAATGGAGAACAGGGAGCTTCGCTCGGCGTTGCGCGCAGAGAAAGCGCACATTGAGCAGTTGCAAAGGAAGCTGGTTATTTTGCAGGAACTGGTACCGCAAGCCTAACGGGGAAAGGCTTGCACCGTTCAATCGGAGGAGGCGGAAGGCTGGAAGTTGAACCCCGTCAGACGAACCCGCTGCTCTGCCTGGTCCTGCAAAAGGGTGCAGGCCTGCACATTCAGCGTGACGTACTCATCCCAGGAATAGTGTTGGGCGTAACGTTGGGTGTACTGCCGATCCACCCGGCAGATGTCCGGGCGCTCTGCGTAAATGGTGCAGCGTTTGCCAGGCGTATCGAAATGCCGGCACGTGCCGTCACCACGATCCAGAAATCGGGTTTCTTCAGCCAGATGAACATGCTGGCAGCACAATCCACATTGGCTGCAGGGAAAGGTGTTGGCGGGGGCGGAGTGGCTGTGCATGAGCAGGTTTCACCGCCAATGAGGCGATGCCGGTAGTCATTGGAGCATGATAGGGAAGGCCCGCGCTGAAGCGCGGGCCTTGTTGTTACGCCGAAGGCGCGTCCAGGCCGGCTTTCTGGCCGTTGGCCACGGCGGCCACATCCTGGATGCGTTTTTCCGTTGCCAGAACCAGGTTGCCGTCCTTGTCCAGGATCGCAGTGTCGATCATGGCTTTGAGCAACTGAGCAAACTTGACGGAGCGGAACACCACGTTTTTGCTCTCGTCGGAGTAGGTCCGGTAGTCGACGCCATTGTTCTCAAGGACCGTCTTCAACTCGCTGACAGCGCGGCGCAGTTGCGAGCTGATCTTGGAGAACGTGGTGTTCGCCAGGGCGGTCACCTCTTCGATGGCGCGCAGTTTACCGGCCATCAATTCTGCCTGATCGCGGATGGTGCGGGCCTGTTCCATATTGCTGCGGGCATTGTTCAGGGCTTCTTCGCCCTTGTTGCCCAGAACGTGGCCAAAGATTGCCAGCGCTGGCCCGGCGACGATGCCGCCCAACACCATCATGCCCCCGGCCATGCCATAGCCGCCTGCTGCCAGCGAGCCGCCGCCCAGCCAGGCCAGTGTGGCGTTGGTGGCGGCCACGCCGCCCAGGGAGGAGATGGCCGTGCCGGTGCTGGCCGTTGCCAGCAGCATGGTGCCGTTGTAGGCACCGAAGGCCAGTGCGGCGCCCCCGCCCATGCCGGCGCCCAGGCCGAGACCCGCGTCCTTCAATGCCTGATAGTCCTGGCGCAGACCGACCAGGGTCTTGCTGGAAAAGTCGCCGGCGTTCAGTTTGTCCAGTTCCGGGCTCTGGCTGAGCTCGTAGTGTTTCAGGCGCTCGAAGGTCACGATGAAGTCGGCGATCACACCGGTGAACGCGCGCAGTTTGCGCTGACCGTAGTCTTCCAGCGTGGTGTTGGTCGCCTTGCGCTGTCTTTCAATTTTGCCGTTGGCGCTATCCACCATCGAGCGGGCATCGTTGTTGAGGTCTTTGGCGTCGCTGTGGTCGATCGCGCCGCTGATGCCTTTGGCGGCACCGTACAAACCGGCAGCCGCTGCGACTGCACCGATGATCAGAGGAATGGGCATGGTCTGTTCCTTACTCGAGAATGATGGAGATGGTTTTGCTGACTTCCAGGTTCAGCGTTTCCGCCCGCTCCAGGAGATCATCGAAAATGAAGTCTTCCAGTTGATGGTGTGCTTGAAACTCTTTGAGCAGTGCCCATTCGATACTGGAGATATGACCGTCGCGCAGCGCGACCAACAGCAGCTCGAACAGGATCACCTTCGGCGCGGTAGGCAGCTCGAATTTCTTGTCCTTGATCAGCTCTTTCAAAATCTTCGTGGCAGCCTGTACACGGGTTTCGGGTTTTTCCGCTTTGGGGATCGGGAACTTCTTGAGCGCCTCGACGAGTCGCGTACCCACGTCAGCGGACCCCAACATCCGGAAAGTCGGAAAGGGGACTGGAGCACCGATGGACTTTTCGAGCTCCGCTATCAGTTCGCGCTCTTTTTCGCCTTCCTGGATGGTAAGTGCGTTCAGGTCGGTACTGGAGGTGAGTTCATCCGAGGTCTTTCCATCCCACAGCAGCGGTTTGTCGGACAGGGCAAGCAGCTTTGCCAGATTCAGCAGGTGTTTTTGGTCCGACTCGGACAGCAGTTTGATCAGCATTCAGGGTGTCGTCCTTTTCTTGGGTATGAATCAGGTCAGTCAGTCGGGTTACAGCTTCAACGGCAGGTCGGAGTTCATGAAGTCATCGAATTCCGCCATCGTCTGAAATTGCAGTTGTTTGCCCAGCAGGGTTGCGAATTGATTGATCGCCGCCGCCAGGACGTCGGCGCTGGCGCTGGCATCGGAATTCACAATGGCGAACAGGTGCTCTGTTTCCTTGCGCAATTGCGGCAGTTCGCGCTGCGTGAAGGCATCCAGCCGTGCTTGTTCGTCGGCAATGCGGTCGCGGGCGGCAGCCTGGATGGCGCGGGTACGGGCCAACTGCTGGCGCGAAAGTTCGACTCCGCGCGCGGCGTCCAACGTGGCTTGGTAGAAGAGCGAGGAGAGGGTGTAACCGATCATGCCGCCAATGGCTGCGCCGACGAAGGGCACGGGAATGGCCAGTTGACCCAGCGCGGCCATCATCCCGCTGGAGAGCATGCCGGCGCCTTTCTCACCGACTTCGGTCAGCAGTTGTGCCTCGCTGATCTCGCCCGTGACGTAACGTTTGACCGAGCTGCCCAGCGACAGGCAAATGTTGATCGCCAGCGCTGGAGCGTTGGTGTTCGAGAGCGTGCGCAGGGTCTGGCTGCTCGATTGTTGCATCCCGCCTTTGAGCGCCGCGCCCGCGAATGCGGTGGCATAGCCCATGGCGCCGGCCTTGGCGGTGTCGACCGCGAGGTCCTGGACGGCTTCGCCCACGGCTTTGTCGCCTTGCGCAGTGGCCAGCAGGTTCTGTAGCAGGGAAATACTGCCGCCAATTGCAGCGCCGTACTTGGCGCCTTCCATGCCTGCCCGGTGGCTGGTGCGGGCGATGTCGCGCAGGGTCGCAAACTCGGGATGCTTGCGATAGAAGATGGCGTCCTCGGTGGTGAGTCCGCTGTCGCTGACATTGTCGGCAAGCTGATCGTAGTTATCCGCTTCGCGGCGCAGTTTTGCCGCGGCATCGGTGTTGCCGTTTTTTTCGGCGGCGTCTGCGTTCAGGCGTCGTTGGCGGGCCTGGTCGCGGCAATAGTCAGCGGCAGGCTTGGGCTGGAAGTCCTTGGAGGCAACAAGTTTCTCGAAGGCCTCTGCTTCGCGCTGCAGTTTGATGACCTGGTCTGCCTTGGCAGGGTCTGCAGCGATGCTCTGTGCGCGCTCGCGCAGTTTTTTCGCTTCCTCCAGGTAGTACGCCTTGCTCCCCTCAAACTGTTCCGAGGGCAGCTCCAGTTTGGTCCCCTGGTAGCGGGTGAACTTCCCGTCCTCCCGTGCAATGTCGTCGAGCAACTGATTGCGGTCGCCGACAAATTTCATCTGCGCCTGGGAGCCCTCGATGATCTGCCCGTCGAGAATTTGCACGCGATCCACGACGTTGTGGTTTCTGCCGTAGTGCGGCAGGTCGTCACTGCGCGAGGTGCGCACCTTGGAACCGCTGATGATCGCTTCGGCGTTGTCGCGGCTGGTGGCGGCGACTTCAGCGCTGAAACCGGCTTGCTGCTTGATGTTCTGTTTGGCCAGGTCCGGGTCGGCGTGCACCTTGTGCTTGGCGATATCAGCCAGGCCCTTGGCAAATTTCTGCCCGGTTTCGTGGTCGACGCCACTGTAGCCTTTGAGGTATTCGGCATTGGCACTGCCATAACGGCTGACGGTTTCACTGGTGGAAAGCGCGGCGGCGGTGCGCGTGATATCCCGTGCGATTTCTTCTCTGTTGTCGTCTTGGCGCGGGGAAGCAGGCGTAGCGGTTTCGTGGGAACTCATGGTGCCTCCTGGCAGGCATGTGTGTTCGTGAGAGAGGGCTGCGAGTACAGCGCCCCTGTTTTGATCAGCTTCGTTTTGATGGTTTCTGCCCAGCCCTTGGGCTCATGCAGTCGAATGTTTTCTCCCAGCCCAAACACCCACCAAAGCGTTTCCGGGTCGTCTGGCACTTGCACGCGCAGGCTTTGCCAATCGCTATCTGGCAGCGGTTCCAGGCTTTGCTCGGGTGCCAGTGGGGTTTCATTGAGCAGCCAGGCAATTTGTGGGGATACGTCCGCGTGCAGTTCGTGGTATTGCGTCGGGCCGGGGTTGTTGAAACCGCCGCTGTGGATGTAGCGGTCGATCTCGAAGTCGGATTGCGCCTGGGCTGGTTCGTCGAGGCACGTCGCTTGCTGAATCCGGTGCAGGGCAAACTGGCGCACGTCGTTATAACCATCGACGGTCCCTAGCAGATAACTGACGGAGTGACGCGAGACCAGGCCGGCGGGGTGGACTTTCAGTGCCTTGCAATCACCCTTGCTACGGCTGAGGTAGAGGATCTCCAGTTGCCGTGCTTGCAGCAGGGCTTCGGCGACCTGGGACCAGATGGCCGCATCGACTTCGGCGGGCTGCAACGCTTTGCCGTTGGGCAGGGCACGCACGCGTTCGGCCCAGTGAGCCAGACGGTTATGCTCCAGGCTCTGAAGTTGACGGTGTGCCAGGTCAAAATGGGGGGCCAGCAGGCCAAGCACGCTGGGCGGCATCAGCTTGCTGAGGTGACTTTGGGCGAGGACGAAGGCCAGGGCGGTGGGCGTGTCCAGCGCCGGGAAATCGAACTGTGGCGTGTCTTTGGGAAAGCTCCACCGATAAGGTCGCAGGCTTTCGTCACAGATCAGCGGAAAGTCCAGCGCGAGACGGCCCGTCAGATCACGTTGCAGGGTCCGACGGTCAATGTCGAAACTCTCGGCCTTGAGTCTTTGCAATAGCTCGTTGGTCGAGATGCTCCTGGGGGCACGCGGAATGAGGCGTAGCAGTGCCAAGTGCCTGAACAGGCGGTCTTTGGGATCTGACATGGGGGGACGACGCTCGTATCAACCTTGATGGTTCGCTGATGGCATATAGCCTGCGAACATTCCTTTAGTGGCGTTTTAGCACTATTTGCTTCAGCTCGCCATTAGTGAATGGTCGCAGCTTCACGATTGCCCGGTTCCGCTCGCGGGCCGGTTGCAAAACCTTTCTCGGTCCAGTTCTTTTTTCAGCTCGTCGACGGCCTGGCTTTTCTTCATCATCACAGCACCCACCACCAGGCCGATGGCAAAGCAGATCAACTCTTTCATAGGGACGCACCTCGCGGATGACAGGACTATTGAGGGGCATACTCCACCAGGGCTGCGACATTCTGTGTCGCCTGGAGCAGGGTTCTGAAGAGGATGATGTCTATTCGCTCGAGGCGATTCACTGATCAGGCGAATGACGGGGCGAAGGGAGGGGGGCGGTCGTCAAGGCAGCACGCTGGAAGGTGGATCGTTCCGTGACCAGATCGCGGGCAACAAAAAAGCCGTAAAGCGTTGGCTTTACGGCTTTTCTTGAGTTTGGTGGAGCCGGGGGGATTTGAACCCCCGTCCGCCAGCACTCCGCTGTCGGTACTACATGCGTAGCCGTGTCTATTAAGTTAACCCTCAGCGACCCGACGGGCAGGGTGCTTTGGGCGAGTTGTGTAAGTTTTAGCCGCTTCGTCCACAACGTACTGCACGGCGATTCTGTTCTATATGACAATCACTTTGGGTTTACAGACATCCCCTGGTGATTGCTGGACCCGAAGGTACCAGAAGCTCAGGATCTAAGGCTGCTTACGCAGCGATAGCGAATTCCTGGCCGTAGTTTTCGTCATTGGCAACTATAAGAAGTTGCAACAGTGGATTTACGAGTTCTGTTACCAACTCGGCATGCACCTAAAGTTTCGCAACCGGCGTCGAATCCTAAACGGCCCCGAACTCATTGCTCGTGAATCAAATGAGCAACAAGCCTGTACAGTCTACGGCAATGTGGCCCGGAAGGCCAACCCGAAGGTTGGCCTTGTCTGGCATCAGTTACGGGCAGGGTTTCGAATCTGGATCTTCTCCCACATGCCTTCGGCGATTGCGACGCAATCCTTGTCGTTACCGGCTGCCTGAGCTGCCTTCGCTCTCGTCAATGCGTCTTTGACGTTGTCCAGCTTTTCACTCGGGATGGACGGTGCACTGTCCACGAAGCTTTGTACCTGTTGAATGTTCGTCGCACAAAGATCTTTGTCCGCCGCAAACACGGGCGATGCCAGCAGTGCCGCAGTGATAAACAATCCAGCAATTGCAGAGTGCTTCATGGGTATCTCCTTGCGCATGAGGGCTCGGTGCTGCCGGTAAAGCAGGGCCGCTGGCCGAGGTGGTTATAAGCCCTTTCGCAGGGCCTAGCTAAATGACTATAGCTGTCGGCGGGAATTCGGTTTTTTTTTGCGGAGTTTGTGAGGATGCCGGCGAAACCTGTGGGAGCGAGCAAGCTCGCTCCCACAAGGATTTTGGTATTTACCCCCTCAAGCCGGGCGCGCTTGTGTCACACGATCCACCAGATAGACCAGCCCGTGGTAATCGATTCCGCCATGCTGGCTGAGGCCGATTTCACAGGTGCGACTGGTGGAAATGCCTTCGCCGCAGTACTGCACGGCGTCTTTCAGGGTGCGCAGTGAGTGCGCGTTGAGTTCGGGGGTCGTGAAGCCCTTGTCGCCGGCAAAGCCGCAGCAGTGGATGCCTTCGGGGATGACCACGTTTTTGCTGCACTTGCGCGCCAGATCGATCAGCGCCTGGCTTTCGCCAAGATGCTGGGTGCTGCAGGTGACGTGCACCGCGATGGGCGTGTCCTGCGGCGTGAAGTCCAGGCGATCCATCAGGTGCGTACGGATGAAGCGCACCGGGTCGTAGAGATCGAGGCGCACATCGCCCAGGTCCTGCGTCAGGCGCAAGGTGCAGGGGCTGGTGTCGCAATAGATGGGGTCGAGCCCGCCGCGACTGGCATGGAGCAGGGCACCGATCAGCTCCTGGCGTTTGTGTTCGGCTTGTTCGGCATAACCTTTGGAGGCGAATGGCTGACCGCAGCACAGGTTGTCCAGATTGTCCGGAAACACCACCTGATAGCCGGCTTTTTCCAGCAGGCCACGGGTTTTGTCGTACAAAGACATTTGTTCCTTGTCGCCGGCCGCCGGGCCCATGGCCCGTGAAACGCAGGCGGCCAGGTACACCACTCGCGGGCGTTCGTCCGACACCGGCGGGCTGAAGCGGATCGCTCGTTCAGGCTGCGGCATGGCAGGGGTCCACTGCGGGATTTGCCCTTTGGACAGGCGCGTCACAGTCGCCGAAAGCCTGGTCAGTCGCGGCGCCCCCAGCAGCATCCGCGCGCCGTTGGCCACGTGCAGCGTGAAGCGCGCGCCTTGCAGGGCGGTGGCGAAATTTCCTTCAAGCCAGGTGGCGGTTTTCTTGTGGGTTGCGTGCTGGCTGCGCAGCTTTTTCACCAGCTCGCCGGTATTGATGCCGACAGGGCAACGTTGCGCGCAGAGCCCGGTGGCCGCGCAGGTATCAATGCCCTGGTATTCGTAGGCTTCTTCAAGTTCGCGGGTGTCGACACCGGCACGTTTCTTCGCCTGGATATCGCGCCAGATCACAATGCGCTGGCGCGGGCTCAGGGTCAGGCCTTTCGAGGGGCAGACCGGTTCGCAGAAACCGCATTCGATGCACTTGTCCACAATCTCGTCAGCCGCAGGCAAGGGCTTGAGATGCTTGAGGTGAATCTGCGGATCTTCGCTGAGGACCACGTCCGGATTGAGGATGCCATTGGGGTCGAGCAGGCGCTTGAGCTGCCACATCAACTGGTAGGCATCGCTGCCCCATTCCAGTTCGACGAAGGGCGCCATGTTGCGGCCGGTACCGTGCTCGGCCTTGAGGGAACCACCGAACTCCACGGCGACCAACTGCGCCACGTCGTCCATGAACGCCTGGTAGCGTACGACTTCTTCGGCGCTGTTGAAGCCTTGGGTGAAGACGAAGTGCAGATTGCCTTCCAGTGCGTGTCCGAAAAGGATCGCTTCGTCGTAGTGATGTTTGTCGAACAACTCGATCAGGCGGTTGACGCCGATGGCCAGTTGCTCCACCGGAAAGGTCACGTCCTCGATGATTACCGTGGTGCCGGTTTTGCGCACCGCGCCGACGGCGGGGAAGGTGTCTTTGCGGATGGCCCAGAGGCGGGCGTTTTCCAGCGGGTCTTCGGTGAAGTCGACTTGCTTCTCCACCGGGAATGGCGCCAGGGACGCCATGATTTGCGCCAGTTGTTCCTGCAGCAATGTGGACGACGCGGCGCGGGATTCGATCAGCAAGGCGCAGGCATTGTTCGACAGGTGCTGTACGAAAGCCGGCATGCCAGGTTTGTTCTGCACCGAGCGCAAGCTGCGACGGTCCAGCAATTCCACAGCGGACACCGGCTGGCTTTTCAGCACGGTGACCGCATTGCAGCAGGTCTCCACGTTCGGAAAGACGATCAGCGCCGAGGCTTTGTTCGGATGGTCGATCACCGTGTCGTAGGTCACCGCGCTGATGAAACCGAGGGTGCCTTCGGAGCCCACCAGCAAGTGGCTCAAGATATCCACAGGCTCGTCGTAATCCACCAAGGCATTGAGTGACAGGCCGGTGGTGTTTTTCAGACGGTACTTGTGGCGAATTTTTGCAGCCAGTTCGCTGTTGGCGCGGGTCTCGCGGCCCAGGGCTGCCAGGCGCTCCAGTAGTTCTCCGTGGCTTTGCCGGAATGCGGCGACACTGGCGGCATCTTCAGTATCGAGGCGGCTGCCATCGGCCAGCACCAGCCGAATGCCAGCCAGTGTGTGATAGGTATTTTGCGCGGTGCCGCAGCACATGCCGCTGGCATTGTTGGCGATGATGCCGCCGATTTTGCAGGCGTTGATCGACGCCGGGTCCGGGCCGATCTTGCGTCCGAACGGCGCCAGCCAGGCGTTGGCCTGGGCACCGATCACCCCCGGTTGCAGGCGGATTTGCGTGCCTTGGCCGCGAATCTCGCGACCGTTCCAGTTATCCCCAAGGACGATCAGCACCGAGTCGCTGATGGCCTGGCCGGACAGGCTGGTGCCGGCGGCGCGAAAGGTCACCGGAACCTGATCGCGCTGCGCCAGTTTCAGCAGCGCCACTACTTCGTCTTCGGACTCGACGCGGATCACCAGTTGCGGAATCAGGCGATAGAAGCTGGCGTCGGTGCCGAATGCCAGGGTCGACAACGGATCGTCGAAGCGACGCTCGCGGGGAATCAGTTGCTGCGCATCGCGCAGGAAAGCGGCCGGTAGACTCATTGGTCCTCCAGAATCAACACCACCAGATCTTTCGGGCCGTGGGCGCCGTAGGCCAGCACTTGCTCGATGTCGGCAGTCTTCGACGGGCCGGACACCAGCAACGCGTTGGTCGGCATGCCTTGGGCCCATTCGAATTCCTGCTGTACCTGATAGAAGTTGTCGCGGATTTCGCTGGCCTTGAGCAGGGCGAAATGCACTGTTGGCGCCAGGCTCATCAAGCGTGGTTCTTCCCGTGTTGGCCAGAGAATCAGGCTACCGGTGGCAGCGATGGCGCCGAGGGTGCCGGTCAGACTCGCCGGCGTGTCGTTGAACAGTTCGGCTTTCCATTCTTCCACCGGGCGGTTGTAGGCCTTGAGTGTAGGCAGGGTCGGATTGTTCGCCCAATGCTGTGTGATCTGTTGGCCGTGCGCTGTGCTCGGTGCGATCAGCAGACTCGGCAGCTGACGATCCTGCAGCAGTTTGGCCAGCAGGGCAGGCCAGGCTTGCGCTGAGGTCAGGTGGATTTCCGTGTGCACCGCTTCCATCAGTTTGCGCAGTTGCGGGATGCGTTGTTCCGGGGTGTAGGTGTAGGGCGCGGTCACCAGATCGACATCAAAGTTGTCAGGCACCGGTGTGGTGCCTGTCAGGCTGTTGCGCAGTTTGCCGAGGATATTTTGTTTGGCGCTCATTAACGATCTCCCTGTTTGGCCAGATGCTCGCGGGCCATGTCGTGCAGTGAGCGCGCGGCGGGTTTCGGTGCGCTGTGGTTTTGCGTCCAGGGGCCGACGTTGTTCGGCGTGAGCGCACGCAGGCGGGTGGCGGCGAGCGTAAACAGGCGATACAGCGTCGGCGAGCTGTTGAGCCGGGCCCAGGCGTTCCAGATAAAGCGTTCCTTGCGCGAGTACTTGCGGCCCTGGTCGCGCATCACGCGATTTGGACTATCGGGCGCCTTGACGTTCTCTTCGCGCAGGCGCCGCAGCAGCGAGGGGATCGGAATCTTGACCGGGCACACTTCACCGCAGGCGCCGCACAACGAGGAGGCGCTCGGATGATCCGGAACCTTCGCCAGGCCGACCATGTGCGGGGTGATGATTTTTCCGATAGGGCCGGGGTACACCTCGCCGTAGGCATGACCGCCGATTCGGGTATAGACCGGGCAATGATTCATACAGGCGCCGCAGCGGATGCAGTTCAGGCTCTGGCGCAATTCGCTGTCGGCAAAAGCCTGGCTGCGACCGTTGTCCAGCAGGACCAGATGCACTTCCTGCGGGCCGTCGAGTTCATGTTCCTTGCGCGGGCCGGAAATCATGTTGACGTAGGTGGTGATCGGAATGCCCAGGGCCGAACGGGTCAGCAGTGACAACAACGGCACCACGTCGCGCAGGTTTTCCACGACTTTTTCGATGCCGGTGACGGCGATGTGTACCGGTGGAACGGTCGTGGTCATGCGACCGTTGCCTTCGTTTTCCACCAGCAGCAAGGTGCCGGTTTCGGCCACGGCGAAGTTGACGCCGGAGACGCCGATGTCCGCTTCGAAGAACTTCTGCCGCAGGACCCTGCGACCGATCTGGATAAGCTGGTCAACGTCCTTGGTGTATTCCACGCCAAGTTTGTCGTGGAACAAGGACGCGACCTGACCGGCATTCTTGTGGATCGCCGGCATGATTATGTGTGAAGGCTTCTCGTGGTCGAGCTGGACGATGTACTCGCCCATGTCCGATTCCAGGCATTCAATGCCCTGTTCAGCGAGGACATGGTTCATCTCCATCTCTTCGCTGACCATCGATTTGCCCTTGATCACTTGCCGCCCCTCGTGAGCGCGGATGATCGACAGGACGATGCCATTGGCTTCGTCCACCGTTTCCGCCCAGTGCACTTTCACACCGTTGCGGGTCAGGTTCTGTTCAAGTTGCTCGAGCAGGTCGGGCAGCTTGGATAAGGCACGGGCGCGGACCGCATTGCCCAGCGCGCGCAGATGTTCCCTTTCGTGGGCATCGCCGAAGGCGTTTGCCCGTTTGGTCATCAGTGAATCCATCGCCTTGCGAAAATTGTTTCGCAATTGCGCATCACCCAGCGCGTTGTGAGCGCGGGTGCGGAAATCTTCTTCTACGGCGACCGTAGGAATAATCGCGGAAGCGTTCATTGCGCGCCTCCGGTTCGTTGCCAGAGGAAGCTGGCCAGGTGTTGACCGCGCAACGCTTCCTTCTGTTTTTCCAGCGAGCCGTTGATGTTCATTAGGCAACCGCAGTCGGCACTCAGTACCTTGTGTGCGCCGGATTCCTTCAACGAACGGGTCTTGTCGGCGACCATCGCTCCGGAAATATCCGGCATACGGACGCTGAAAGTCCCACCAAAGCCACAGCATTCGCTCTCGTGGTCATGATTGACCCGTTCCACGTTGCTCAGTTGCGACAACAACTCGCGCCCGTGCAGGTGGGTGTTCATCTCACGGCGTGCCGAACACGAGGTGTGCAGCGCCACTTTTATCGGTTCGCCACTGTCCTTGAGCTGCACCTTGCAGACAAACAACAGGAATTCGGCGAGTTCGTAGGTTCTGGCCGCCAGGGCCTGGACCTGTTTCAACGTCTGCGGCTCGTCCTTGAACAGGTCGGCATAGTGCTCGCGCAACATACCGGCGCAGGACCCCGACGGAACCACCACCGGATAATCCTCGGCGAACAGCGCCAGTTGCGAGCGCGCCACGGTCCGGGCCTGCTCGGTGTAACCGGAGGTGTAGGCCGGCTGTCCGCAGCAGCTTTGCCCTTGCGGATACTCGACACGGATGCCCTCGCGCTCCAGCAGGTGGATCGCGTCCATGCCGGCTTGCGGGTAGAACAGATCCACTACGCAGGTCCCGAACAGGTACACCCGTTGCGGTTTCTCGCTGGGGTATTGCCGAGGCTCGGGCAGTGGCGGGGCGACGCGGGTCGCATTCGGCACAGCGTTGTAAAAAAGCTCGCTCATCAGGCGTGTCTCCGGGTGGTCCCGGTTGTCCGTCCGCTGAGGCTGCTGAATATAGAGAGAGATTCTTTCAGCAGCCTTGCAGACCGGGTTGTGAATAGCTGACGCCGGAGTGGTGGTCCGGCGTCGGTTTTTTTCAGGTCGGCTGCAGGACTCAGTGCACCAGCATGCCGGTGAACCAGTAGGCCTGGGCCAGGGTGATCAGGCCGACGATGGTTGCGAAGAACAGGCTGTGCTTGAGCGTGAAGCGGAACAGATCCGATTCCTTGCCCACCAGGCCGGTCGCGGCGCAAGCCACGGCGATCGATTGTGGCGAGATCATCTTGCCGGTCACGCCACCGCTGGTGTTCGCCGCCACCAGCAAGGTGTCGTTGACGCCGATCTGGTGGGCGGTAGTGGCTTGCAGCGAACTGAACAGCGCGTTGGACGAGGTATCGGAACCGGTCAGGAACACGCCCAGCCAGCCGAGGAACGGCGAGAAGAACGGGAAAGCTGCGCCAGTGCCAGCCAGTACCAGGGCCATGGTCGAAGACATGCCCGAGTAGTTGGTGACGAAAGCGAACGCCAACACCATGCCGATGGACAGGATCGGCCAGCGCAGCTCGTAGAAGGTCTCTTTCAAAGTGGTCAGACCAGTTTTGACGTTAACTTTCAGGATCAGCATCGAGATCAGCGCCGAGAAGAAAATCGCCGTGCCGGTCGCCGAAATCGGGTCGAGCTTGAACACTGCCGGAATGGCGGTCGGCGCGGCCACGATAGGCGCAGTCTTGATCACCAGCTGGTCCAGGTGCGGGATGGCAAAGTTGAATACCCAGCTGTACATCGAGCCGCCGGCGGCAAACATTGCCTTGAACGGTTTCAGGGTCCAGATGGTGACGAGGACCGTGAGGATCAGGAACGGCGACCAGGCCTTGAAGATTTCGCCCAGGCTGTAAGGCGAAGCCACGGTGGTGCGTTTTTGGCCAAAACCACCGGCGCTTTCGCTGACCACGGAAGCCGAGACGGCGCCCACGATGTGCTGGCCGGCAGCGCGTTTCGGTTGCCAGACTTTCAGGAACAGGGTCAAGGCAATCAGGCTGGCCAGGGCGGAGGTGATGTCCGGCAGTTCCGGGCCGATGAAGTTCGACGTGAAGTATTGGGTGACGGCAAAGCTCAAGCCGGCGACCAGGGCGGCTGGCCATGTTTCACGAACGCCGCGCAGGCCATCCATCATGAACACCAGCCAGAACGGCACGAACATCGACAGCAGCGGCAGTTGGCGGCCGGTCATGGCGCCGATCTTGAACGCGTCGATACCGGTAACCTGGCCGGCGACGATGATCGGAATGCCCAAGGCGCCGAACGCCACCGGAGCGGTGTTCGCAATCAGGCACAGGCCGGCTGCGTACAGCGGATTGAAGCCGAGGCCTACCAGCAATGCGGCGGTGATCGCCACCGGTGCGCCAAAGCCTGCCGCACCTTCGAGGAAGGCGCCGAAGCAGAAACCGATCAGCAGCACTTGCAGGCGTTGGTCGTCGGTAATCGACAGCACCGAGCTGCGGATCACTTCGAACTGGCCACTCTTGACCGTGAGTTTGTAGAGGAACACGGCTGCCACGATGATCCAGGCAATTGGCCACAGGCCGTAGGCGAAACCGTATCCGGCGGCGGCGAACGCCATATCGACCGGCATCTGGAACGCGAAGATCGCCACCAGAATCGACAAAGCCAGGGTGATGCTGCCTGCCACGTGCCCTTTGAGTCGGAACACGGCCAGCGCCAGGAAGAAAAACACGATGGGAATGACGGCTGCGAGCGCGGATAAACCGAGGCTGCCGAGCGGGCTGTAGAGCTGTTGCCAGGTTTGCATATGGGGTGGCCCCTAATTGTTGTTGGTCAGGCACTGATCAGCGTGCTTGGATAATTGGTAATACCAATTTACAATCGCTGTTGGCTAGGGTAAAAGCCTTGTAGGCGGTGTGTCAATTTGCCGCCCTAAAACTTTTGTCGAATGCATAGCCCTTCGGGGTGTCTGAGCCGCTTGGCTAAATGCTGACTGGCAGGTGCCGATGCCTTGTGGATAGGCCAGAATAGAGCCCCGGCGTGTCGTCGGATGGTGGAGAAATCGAGTTATGGGCTTTGATCAGATTCGTCAGCGCCGTTTGTCTGACGATATTGTCGAGCAACTGGAGGGCATGATCCTCGAGGGCACGCTGAAGGCGGGCGAACGCTTGCCGGCGGAGCGTGCCTTGGCCGAGCAGTTCGGTGTGTCGCGACCTTCGTTGCGCGAAGCCATTCAGAAACTCGTTGCCAAGGGGTTGCTGGTCAGTCGTCAGGGCGGTGGAAATTATGTAGTGGAGTCCCTGGGCACGACGTTCAGTGATCCATTGCTGCTACTGCTGGAAAGCAATCCCGAAGCTCAGCGCGATCTGTTGGAGTTTCGTCATACGCTGGAGGCGTCCTGTGCCTATTACGCCGCGCTGCGCGCGACTGATGTCGATCGCGAGCGGCTGACCGCGGCGTTCAACGAATTGCAGGACTGCTATTCGCGCCACGATGAAGTCAGTCGGGCGGAAGAGGGGGCGGCGGACGCGAGGTTCCACCTGGCGATTGCCGAAGCCAGTCACAATGCGGTGCTGCTGCACACCATCCGCGGCTTGTTCGACCTGCTCAAGCGCAACGTGGTCACCAACATTGGTGGCATGTACAAGCAGCGTACCGAAACCCGCGACATGCTGATCACGCAGCACCGGGAACTGTACCTGGCGATCGTCGAGGGCAGGGCGGAACAGGCGCGGGAAGTCTCCAGCCGCCACATTCTGTATGTGCAGGAAGTGTTGGAAGAGGTGCGTCAGGAAGTGCAGCGCGTGGCCCGGGCGGAGCGGCGCAAGGGGATGTAATCGGATTTAAACGAAAAAGATCGCAGCCTTCGGTAGCTCTCTGCAGGAGCTACCGAAGGCTGCGATCTTTTTGCTGGTGCCAGTAACAAAGGCCGGAAAATCAGTCTTCCTTGCCCTTGTTCCGCACAGCGCGCTGCAGCTCACGCCCGGCATCGCGTTCGCGCTCGGTATCGCGCTTGTCGTATTCCTTCTTGCCCTTGCCCAGCGCGATTTCGCACTTGACCATGTGCTTGCTCCAGTACCAGGACAGGCACACGCAGGCGTAACCCTTTTGCGCCACGGCGGCGGACAGCTTATCCAGCTCGCGCCGGTTCAGCAGCAGCTTGCGCGTGCGGGTGGGGTCAGCGATGACGTGGGTGCTGGCGGTCGTCAATGGCGTGATGTGACTGCCGAGCAGCCAGGCCTCGCCATCCTTGAGCAGCACATAGCTGTCGACCAGCTGCAGCTTGTTCGCCCGCAAACTCTTCACTTCCCAGCCGGCCAGGACCAGACCAGCCTCGAACTTGTGTTCGATGAAGTAATCGTGTCGCGCCTTTTTATTTTGCGCGATTGTCCCTGTGGGGTGTTTCTTCTGTTTAGCCATAGGGCCGGCATTATAGGGAGTTGCAAGCGAGTCGGCTACGGTGAAGCTGTGTGCTTGAGCAGGTTGATTGAATCCCGGACAATGCGCGCACTTTTTTGAATGCTTGGTCGTAGTGACAATGTCGACAGACAAGGTTTCTGTCCACGGCAGTTGGGCTAGCCGCTGGGTTTTCATACTCGCCGCGACCGGTTCGGCCGTTGGGCTGGGTAGTATCTGGAAATTCCCGTACATGGTCGGCGTCTTCGGCGGCGGCGCCTTCGTGTTGATGTTCCTGATTTGCATCGCACTGATCGGCATTCCGGTCATGCTGGCGGAAACCTTGATCGGCCGGCGTGCCCGGCAGAGTCCGGCCAATGCTTTGAAAGCCTTGGCGAAGGAGGCGGGGCATTCGGGCAAATGGTCCTGGGGCGCCTTTGGCGGGATGATCACGGCGCTGCTGATTCTGTCTTTCTATAGTGTCGTCGGCGGGTGGTCGCTGGATTACATCATCGACATGGGGCGCGGCGACTTTCAGGGGGCAACACCCAGTCAGGTCGGCGTCTATTTTGGCAATGTCATCGCCGATCCGTGGCGCCTGATACTCTGGCACACGATATTTATGCTGTTGTCAGCGATTGTGATTGCCAAAGGCGTGGTTGCGGGGCTTGAGCGCAGCTTGCGCATCATGATGCCGTTGTTGTTTGTGATGATCCTGGTGCTGCTGGGGTACAGCATGACCACGGGGCATTTCATGGAGGGCGTGCATTTCATGTTCGACTTCCATCCGGAAAAGGTACTTGATGGTTTGTTGCCCGCCATGGGGCACGCGTTCTTTTCCCTGAGCGTAGGTGTTGGGTCGATCATGATTTACGGCGCTTATATGCCGAAGAATTCGTCGATTTCCGGAACCGTCGTTGGCGTGGCCTTGCTGGATACTTTCGTTTCTCTGGTAGCCGGTCTGGCATTGTTTCCGATAGTGTTCGCCGCTGGCTTGAACCCCAGCGAAGGCCCAGGCCTGATGTTTGTCAGCCTGCCGTTTGCCTTCGGGAACATAGCGTTTGGCCAGTTGATGGGCGTAGTGTTCTTCGTGCTGGTGGCGATTGCAGCATGGAGTTCGGCGATCTCGCTGCTCGAGCCGATGGTGGCTTACCTGGTAGAGCGAACCAGGGTCAGCCGCGCCTGGGTGACCTTCTGGCTGGCATTCATTTGCTGGTTTGTCGGTCTGGGTACGGTGTTTTCATTCAATATCTGGAAACAAGCCAGATTTTTCGTGAGCGAAGACGGACTGTTTCGGCTCTACCAATGGGGAGCGGCGGGCGGACTGGATTTCTTCGGTGTGATCGACTTTTTCACCTCGCGGATCATGTTGCCACTTGGTGGCTTATGTTTCGTGGTGTTTGCGGGCTGGGTAATGGGTCGGGAGGCGGTGAGCGACGAATTGTCGATCCGCAACCCGGCGTTGTATGCCCTGTCCATGTTCTTGATGCGCTATGTGGCGCCCATCGGCATTCTCGTAGTGTTTGCCGCCCAGCTGTGGAAGTGACGCTGACATGACGACACACATTTCACGTTCGGCCTTGCTGCCGTACCCGGCGCAAGCCCTGTATGACCTGGTCAACGACGTGGCGCGGTACCCGGAATTCCTGCCCTGGTGCTCCTCGGCACAAGTGCTGGAAAGCACCGCCGACTTTATGCGCGCGAGCGTCGGCGTAGCCAAAGGCGGGCTCAGCCAGCATTTCGTGACGCGTAATACGCTGGTGCCGGGCCAATCGATCGAAATGAACCTCGAAGAAGGTCCATTCACGCAGCTGCACGGTGTCTGGGTGTTCAAGCCATTGGGCGAAAAGGCCTGCAAGATCAGTCTGGACCTGTCGTTTGACTACGCGGGGCCGATTGTTCGCGCGACTCTTGGGCCCTTGTTCAATCAGGCGGCCAATACGCTGGTGGATGCGTTCTGCCAGCGGGCCAAGCAAATGTATGGTTGAGGTCGAGGTGGTGTATGCCGCCATTGATCGTCAGGTTCTCCTGTCGGTAACGGTTCCGGCAGGGACGACTATTCGTGCAGCGTTGCTGAAATCCGGCATCGGTCAGGCATTTCCGGAGCTGGATTTGGCGGAGTGTCCGCTGGGGATCTTCGGCAAGGTGATCGCCGATCCGGGCAGCCGTCAGGTTCAGTCCGGGGATCGCATCGAAATTTATCGGCCATTGCTGGCGGATCCGAAGGAAGTTCGCCGGCTGCGTGCAGCCAAGGCGGCCGAGGCCAAGTCCCGGAATCAATAGATCGCCAATTTCCAGGCAATAAAAAACCCGGGCATGCCGGGTTTTTTATTGCGTCGCAAATTATTGCGGCGAGGTTTCCAACGGTTCCGGAGTCGGGACGGGAACAGTTTCCACGCCATCGACTTCTTTCTGGATCTGATCCAGCAACGAGCCTGGCTTGGCCGGTTTCTCCGGCTTTGGCTTCTCGACGTTTTCTGCTGGAGCGGTCACTGTGGTGCCGCTGTCCTTGCCGAGAATGGCCTCGTCACGACTCACGCCAGGCATGAAGTCGCCGGACAGGCTGACAAGTTGATCATTTGAGTTGAAGATAACGCTAATGCGTTCCTGTTGGCGTTCACCGCCACCCGGTTGCAGGCTGTACAGATAATCCCAGCGATCGGCATGGAACGTGTCGGTCAACAGAGGGTTGCCCATGATAAACCTTACTTGCTTACGGGTCATTCCCGGGCGTAACTGGTCTATCATGTCCTGCGTGACGACATTGCCCTGCTGGATGTCGATTTTGTAAACCCCGGGGAATGAACAACCGGCGAGTGCGAGCAGTCCCACAAAGGTGAAACTGGTTAGCAAGAGCTTGGTGTTTTGCATCGGTGGGCGACTTCCACTATCTTGGCTGGGACAACGTAAACGCCGATCATACCCGCATTAAGAGAAGCTGCGAAGCAGCATCGCGAGAAAGCTGACCATGGTTGAAAATAGCGAACTACGCAAAGCCGGCCTCAAAGTGACCCTGCCACGGGTCAAAATTCTGCAAATGCTCGATTCCGCCGAGCAGCGCCACATGAGTGCCGAGGATGTCTACAAGGCACTGATGGAGGCTGGCGAGGACGTCGGTCTGGCCACGGTTTACCGTGTACTGACCCAGTTCGAGGCAGCTGGCCTTGTGGTGCGGCACAACTTCGACGGAGGCCATGCGGTCTTCGAACTGGACGACGGCAAGCATCACGACCATATGGTCAACGTCGAGACCAGTGAAGTGATCGAATTCTTCGACCAGGAAATCGAGAATCTGCAGAAAGCCATCGTCGAGAAGTACGGCTTCGAGATGGTTGATCACAATCTGGTGCTGTACGTGCGCAAGAAAAAGTAAGCATGTCGCGCGAACACAAGGTTCGCGATACGAACGAAGGCGGCCCCAGGGTCGCCTTCGTGCTTTCTGCCTGCCTTAAACCTTTGCGGCAACCACCATTTTTTTGGCGTGTGCCAGAGATTCCTTGGTGAGGTCGATGCCGCCCAGCATTCGAGCCACCTCTTCGACCCGATCGTTCTTGCTCAATTTGGAAACGGCGGTGCGCGTCGCGTCCTCGCCGCGTACCTTGTGCACAAACAGGTGTTGATGACCCTGGGCTGCTACTTGTGGCAAGTGAGTCACCGTCAGAACCTGTCCTCTTTCGCCAAGCCGGCGCAGCAACTGGCCGACAATCTCGGCCGTCGGGCCGCCAATTCCCACGTCCACTTCGTCAAACACCAGGGTCGGCACGCGAGAGGTTTGCGCGGTGATCACCTGGATGGCCAGGCTGATCCGCGACAGCTCGCCACCCGATGCAACTTTCGCAAGGGCTTTCAGTGGCTGGCCTGGGTTGGCGCTGACCAAGAGTTCCACTTGTTCAAGTCCGTTCGGCAGCAATTCGTCATTGCTGTTGGGGCGTAGTTCGATGATGAAGCGGCCGCCGGGCATGCCCAAGCGCTGGATTTCCTGTTCCACGGCGCTGGCCAGGCTGCCGGAAGCCTGATGGCGCAGATCGCTCAGTTCCCGGGCCTTTTCCTGATAATGGCGAGCATAGGACGACAGCTCGTCGCTCAATCGCTCGATGGATTCGTCATTGGCATTCAGGGTTTCGATTTCTTCCAGCAGCTTTTGCTGCATTTCGCCGACCTCGGTTGGCTGGATGCGGTGTTTGCGCGCCAGGGTATATATCGCATCCAGGCGCTCTTCCAGATACTGGAGGCGTGATGGGTCGGCATCGAAATTGTCGAGGAAGCGATTCAATTCGCCCACGGCTTCTTCAACCTGGATCTGTGCACTGGTCAGCAGGCTGCTTGCCTCGCCCAGCGCGCCGATCGAGCTGTTGACGCTCGACAGACGATTGAGGCTCGCGGTGAGCGCGTTCAGTACGTTGCCCGAATCACTTTCGCTGCATTGTTCGACCACTTGCCGGCAGATGCCCAGCAGGGTTTCGGCGTTGGTCAGGTTTTTGTGTTCTTGCTCAAGCTGTTCCAGTTCGTTGTCGCCGAGGCCCAGGTTTTCCAGCTCTTCAAGCTGATAGCTGAGCAATTGATGGCGTGCGCGTTGCTCGTCGCCCGAATTGGAAAGGCGCTCCAGTTCCTGGCGAGTCTGGCGCCAGCGCTGTGCGGCCAGCTGCACCTGACGAGCAAGGTCCGTCGCGCCAGCGTATTCGTCGAGCAGGCGGCGGTGGGTGTCGGTTTTGAGCAGGGATTGGTGTTCGTGCTGGCTGTGAATGTCGATCAGCAGCTCGCCGAGTGCCTTGAGGTCGCCCAGGGGGCAGGGCGTGCCGTTGATATAGCCGCGCGAGCGGCCCTCGACTGTGATTACCCGGCGCAGGATGCACGGGCCATCGGTCTCGAGATCGCGTTCGGCCAGCCAGGCGCGGGCTTCCGGTATGTCGGCCAGGTCGAAGGTTGCCAGGATGTCGGCCTTGTCTGCGCCGGGGCGGACCACGCCGCTGTCGGCGCGATCGCCGAGGGTCAGGCCCAGGGCGTCGAGCATGATCGACTTGCCGGCGCCGGTTTCCCCGGTGATCACGCTCATCCCGCGATCGAGTTCGAGGTCGAGATGTTCAACGATGGCGTAGTTATGTACGGACAGGTGCACCAGCATGAAGGCCGCTCCCAGGCTTTATGTCTGGTTATTTATACAGTGTTTTGTTTTGGGCTGACAATGCCCCTCGTTAGCTCGATTCGCTTGAGCCGACGAAATTGTTAGCGCGCCATGGAATGACAATGCAGCTGTTTTTTGTAGGGTTAATGCTCGCAGCCCCCTTGAAGCTCAATTTTGCGGCCCCATATAGCTCGGCAGAAGTGCGAGTCAGGCTCGCAGACGATATTGAAAGGAGAATTTTATGGCTGACGAACAGACAGTGGATACGCAAAACCCAGACGCCAACCAGGCGCCCGAGGCTTCGGGTGAAGACCTGGCGGCTCGTGTACAAGTGCTCGAAGAGCAACTGGCAGGCGCGCAGGATCAGGCTTTGCGCGTAGCCGCCGATCTGCAGAACGTCCGCCGTCGCGCCGAGCAGGATGTAGAAAAGGCTCACAAATTCGCCCTGGAAAAATTCGCCGGCGATCTGCTGCCGATCATCGACAGCCTGGAACGCGGCCTGGATTTGTCCAGCCCGGATGACGAAAACATCCGTCCGATGCGCGAAGGTATCGAGCTGACCCTGAAAATGTTCCAGGACACCCTGAAGCGTTATCAGCTGGAAACGATCGATCCGCACGGCGAACCGTTCAATGCCGTCAAGCATCAGGCCATGGCCATGCAGGAAAGTGCCGACGTCGAGCCGAACAGCGTGCTCAAGGTGTTCCAGAAGGGCTACGAGCTCAATGGTCGCCTGCTGCGTCCGGCAATGGTCGTGGTCAGCAAGGCTCCGGCACCAGTTTCGCCTTCTATTGATGAGCAGGCTTGAAACTAGCCGAAAGGCCCCCATTTAGAAGTCAAGCGTTTAAGTGCTACCGCAGTTAGCAACCACTGCTGCGGCAACCAAATCCAAAGTTTCGGGAGAGTGAACATGGGCAAAATTATCGGTATCGACCTGGGGACTACCAACTCCTGCGTCTCCGTGCTGGAAAACGGCACAGCCAAAGTTATTGAAAACGCCGAAGGCGCGCGTACCACGCCGTCGATCATCGCTTACGCCAACGATGGCGAAATTCTGGTTGGCCAGTCGGCCAAGCGTCAGGCAGTGACCAACCCGCATAACACCCTGTACGCGGTGAAGCGTCTGATCGGTCGTCGCTTCGAAGAAGAAGTCGTACAGAAAGACATCCAGATGGTCCCTTACAAGATCGTCAAGGCTGATAACAGCGACGCCTGGGTTGAAGTGAACGGCCAGAAAATGGCTCCGCCACAAATCTCGGCTGAAATCCTGAAGAAAATGAAGAAGACCGCCGAAGACTATCTCGGCGAGCCTGTGACTGAAGCGGTGATCACCGTTCCGGCCTACTTCAACGACAGCCAGCGTCAAGCCACCAAAGACGCCGGCCGCATCGCGGGCCTGGACGTAAAACGTATCATCAACGAACCGACCGCAGCCGCTCTGGCTTACGGTATGGACAAGGCCAAAGGCGACCACACTGTCATTGTTTATGACCTGGGTGGCGGTACTTTCGACGTATCCGTGATCGAGATCGCTGAAGTCGATGGTGAGCACCAGTTCGAAGTGTTGGCCACCAACGGCGACACCTTCCTGGGTGGTGAGGACTTCGACATTCGTCTGATCGACTACCTCGTCGACGAATTCAAGAAAGAAAGCGGCATGAACCTCAAGGGTGATCCGCTGGCGATGCAGCGTCTGAAAGAAGCCGCTGAAAAAGCCAAGATCGAGCTGTCTTCCGCTCAGTCGACCGACGTGAACCTGCCGTACATCACTGCAGACGCCACCGGTCCTAAGCACCTGAACGTGAAGATCTCCCGCGCCAAGCTGGAAGCTCTGGTGGAAGACCTGGTTCAGCGCACCATCGAGCCTTGCCGTATCGCCATGAAAGATGCCGGTATCGATGTTGGCAAGATCAACGACGTGATCCTGGTTGGTGGCCAGACTCGTATGCCACTGGTTCAGAAGCTGGTGACCGAGTTCTTCGGTAAAGAACCTCGTAAGGACGTGAACCCGGACGAAGCCGTTGCCGTGGGTGCCGCGATTCAGGGTGCTGTTCTGGCTGGTGACGTTAAAGACGTTCTGCTGCTGGACGTCAGCCCGCTGACCCTGGGTATCGAAACCATGGGCGGGGTGATGACCGCGCTGATCGAGAAAAACACCACGATTCCTACCAAGAAATCGCAAGTGTTCTCGACTGCCGACGACAACCAGGGCGCTGTGACCATTCACGTGCTGCAAGGTGAGCGTAAGCAGGCGGCTCAGAACAAGTCCCTGGGCAAGTTCGACCTGGCCGAGATTCCACCAGCACCGCGTGGCGTGCCACAAATCGAAGTGACCTTCGACATCGACGCCAACGGCATTCTGCACGTAGGCGCCAAGGACAAGGCTACCGGCAAGACTCAGTCGATCGTGATCAAGGCCAACTCCGGTCTGTCCGACGAAGAAATCGAGCGCATGGTGCGTGATGCCGAGGCTAACGCTGAGGAAGACCGCAAGTTCGAAGAGCTGGCCGCTGCTCGTAACCAGGGTGATGCACTGGTTCACTCGACTCGCAAAATGGTCGCTGATGCTGGCGACAAGGTGAGCGCTGAAGAGAAGACTGCAATCGAAGCTGCCGTAGTTGCCCTGGAAGCTGCCGTAAAAGGCGACGACAAGGCTGCAATCGAAGCCAAGGTCGAAGAGCTGTCCAAGGTCTCCGCGCCAGTGGCTCAGAAGATGTACGCCGAACAGGCTCAGCCAGCTGAAGGCGCTGCACCGCACGCTGAATCGGCTGAAAAAGCTGACGACGTCGTCGACGCTGAGTTCGAAGAAGTCAAAGACCACAAGTAAGTTGTTGGTCGGCCGGTTGACTGCCTTCAGGCGGTGACTGGTAGGATGTCGCCGCGCGGGAGCCTGCTCCCGCGTTGGCGTGTCTGGAGTACACGAATTTTTACAGCATGCGACAACGTTCGGATGCTGCTGGTATGGCCGGAAATGCTCCTGCTTTTCGTGCCGAAAGTACCGCAATGAACCAAAGACCAGGATCGTTGAATCGACGTGAGTTGGGTCCGGGCCTGTATTGGGGCTCAACGAGTTTGGCGAAGCTCAGGAGAGGTTGGCCGAACGTCCTCAAGAGTGCAGAAGACATATGGCAAAGCGTGACTATTACGAAGTATTGGGTGTTGAGCGAGGCTCAAGCGAGGCGGACCTGAAAAAGGCCTACCGTCGCCTGGCGATGAAGCATCACCCGGACCGTAATCCCGATGACAAAGCGTCGGAAGAGAAATTCAAGGAGGCCAACGAGGCCTACGAAGTGCTGTCCGATTCCAGCAAGCGTGCGGCCTACGATCAGTATGGCCACGCTGGCGTCGACCCGAGCATGGGTGGCGGCGGTGCCGGCTTCGGCGGTCAGAACTTCTCCGACATCTTTGGCGATGTCTTCAGTGACTTCTTCGGTGGCGGTCGCGGTGGTTCCCGTGGCGGCGCTCAGCGCGGCAGCGATTTGCGTTACACCCTGGAGCTGGATCTGGAAGAAGCGGTGCGCGGCACGACCGTGAATATCCGTGTTCCGACGTTGGTCAACTGCAAGCCTTGCGACGGTTCGGGTGCCAAGAAAGGTTCTTCGCCAGTCACTTGCCCGACTTGTGGTGGCATTGGCCAGGTGCGCATGCAGCAAGGCTTCTTCTCGGTGCAGCAAACCTGCCCGCGTTGCCATGGCCAGGGCAAAATCATTTCCGATCCGTGCGACTCCTGCCATGGCGAAGGCCGTGTCGAAGAGTACAAGACGCTGTCGGTGAAAGTGCCGGCGGGTGTCGATACCGGAGATCGTATTCGTCTGTCGGGCGAGGGCGAGGCGGGTGCTCAGGGTGGCCCGACCGGCGACCTTTACGTAGTGATCAATGTGCGTGAGCACTCGATCTTCCAGCGTGACGGCAAGCATCTGTTCTGCGAAGTGCCAATCAGCTTCGTCGATGCGGCTTTGGGTGGCGAGCTGGAGATTCCGACCCTTGATGGTCGAGTCAAGCTCAAGATTCCTGAAGGGACTCAGACCGGCAAGCAATTCCGCGTGCGTGGCAAGGGCGTCGCGCCTGTGCGTGGCGGCGGCGCTGGTGATTTGATGTGCCGTGTCGCCGTCGAGACTCCGGTCAACCTGAGTCGTCGTCAGCGCGAAATGCTGGAAGAGTTCCGCAATTCGCTGGCGGACGACAACAGTCATTCGCCGAAAACCACGGGCTGGTTCGAAGGCGTGAAGCGCTTCTTTGGCGATTTGTAAGGAGACAGGCATGCGACGTATTGCTGTGATGGGCGCCGCCGGGCGCATGGGCAAGACCCTGATCGAGGCGGTGCATCAAGCGCCGGGCGCTGGTTTGACGGCGGCAGTGGATCGTCCTGACAGCACGCTGGTCGGTGCCGATGCCGGTGAGCTGGCTGCACTGGGTCGCATTGGCGTGCCGTTGTCAGGTGATCTGGATCGTGTCGTTGACGAGTTCGATGTGCTGATCGACTTCACGCACCCGACTGTGACCCTGAAGAATCTCGCCTTCTGCCGCAAGCACGGCAAGGCGATGATCATTGGTACCACCGGCTTCAGCGTTGAAGAGAAGCAGTTGCTGGCGGAAGCGGGTAAGGATATCCCGATCGTCTTCGCGGCCAATTTCAGTGTCGGTGTGAATCTGTGTCTGAAGCTGCTCGACACTGCTGCCCGGGTGCTGGGTGATGATGTCGATATCGAAATCACCGAAGCTCACCATCGGCATAAAGTCGATGCGCCGTCAGGTACGGCAGTGCGTATGGGTGAAGTGATTGCCGATGCGCTGGGTCGCGACCTGAAGAAGGTGGCGGTATACGGGCGTGAAGGGCAGACCGGTGCGCGTGATCGCGAAACGATCGGTTTTGCCACTGTGCGTGCCGGTGACATCGTGGGTGATCATACTGTGCTGTTCGCTGCGGAAGGTGAGCGAGTCGAGATCACTCACAAGGCGTCCAGCCGCATGACTTTCGCCAAGGGTGCTGTACGTGCCGCGTTGTGGCTGGATGGTCGCGAGCCTGGTCTTTACGACATGCAAGACGTGCTCGACCTGCGTTAAGATCCGCCTGAAATCGGGCTCGAACCCAGGGTTTGAGCCCGATTTTGCACTGCCAAGCGACGACCTGTCGCATTCTCCGGCCTTTCGGGCTCATTGGCGGTAGACCAAAAATGCCTTTTTCTGTAAGCTACAGCTTTAGTGTGTCCACTAAAAGCGCGCAGAATAATTCAGTGAAGAAGCGGGGTGACGTGTCCATACGTCACTCCGCTTTTTTACAACCTGCGATCGCCCTTTCAGGCTTTATTTACGGGAGGTCTTCTTGACTAAGCCAGCCATACTCGCCCTTGCTGATGGCAGCATTTTTCGCGGCGAAGCCATTGGAGCCGACGGTCAGACCGTTGGTGAGGTCGTGTTCAACACCGCAATGACCGGCTATCAGGAAATCCTTACCGATCCTTCCTACGCCCAACAGATCGTTACCCTGACTTACCCGCACATCGGCAATACCGGCACTACGCCGGAAGACGCCGAGTCGAACCGTGTATGGTCCGCAGGCCTGGTTATTCGTGACCTGCCACTGGTTGCGAGCAACTGGCGTAACACGATGTCCCTGTCCGATTACCTCAAGGCCAACAATGTTGTAGCCATCGCCGGTATCGACACCCGCCGCCTGACGCGCATCCTGCGTGAGAAAGGCGCGCAGAACGGCTGCATCATGGCCGGTGACAACATTTCCGAAGAAGCCGCCATCGCCGCAGCCCAGGGCTTCCCTGGTCTCAAGGGCATGGACCTGGCAAAAGTCGTCAGCACTAAAGATACCTACGAATGGCGTTCGACGGTCTGGGATCTGAAGACTGACAGCCACGCGACCATCGAAGCTGCCGATCTGCCGTACCACGTCGTGGCCTACGACTACGGCGTCAAGGTGAACATCCTGCGCATGCTGGTCGAGCGCGGCTGCCGCGTGACCGTGGTGCCTGCGCAAACCCCGGCCGCCGATGTACTGGCCATGAAGCCTGACGGTGTATTCCTGTCCAACGGTCCTGGCGATCCTGAGCCTTGCGACTATGCCATCCAGGCGATCAAGGATGTGCTGGAAACCGAGATCCCGGTATTCGGTATCTGCCTCGGTCACCAGTTGCTGGCTCTGGCTTCCGGCGCCAAGACCCTGAAAATGGGTCACGGCCACCACGGTGCCAACCACCCGGTCCAGGATCTGGACACCGGCGTTGTGATGATCACCAGCCAGAACCACGGCTTTGCGGTTGACGAAGACACCCTGCCAGCCAACGTCCGCGCGATCCACAAATCGCTGTTCGACGGCACCCTGCAAGGGATCGAGCGTACCGACAAGAGCGCCTTCAGCTTCCAGGGTCACCCTGAAGCCAGCCCTGGCCCGAACGACGTAGCGCCACTGTTTGATCGCTTCATCAACGAGATGGCCAAGCGACGCTGATCGCTCGCCTTGATGTAGCAAAGCTTGAGGGCGGTCCCGATACCGGCGGCCCCCTCAAGTCTTCAGAGATTGAACAAGACGGCTTGCCGACTGACCTGCGGATTTGAGTGACAAACCCATGCCAAAACGTACAGACATTAAAAGCATCCTGATTCTCGGCGCTGGCCCGATCGTAATCGGCCAGGCCTGCGAATTCGACTACTCCGGCGCCCAGGCCTGTAAAGCCCTGCGCGAAGAGGGCTACCGCGTCATCCTGGTGAACTCCAACCCGGCCACCATCATGACCGACCCGGCCATGGCCGACGCGACCTACATCGAGCCGATCAAATGGCAGACCGTTGCCAAGATCATCGAGAAGGAACGTCCGGACGCGCTGCTGCCGACCATGGGTGGCCAGACCGCTCTCAACTGCGCCCTGGATCTGGAGCGCGAAGGCGTTCTGGAAAAATTCGGTGTGGAAATGATCGGCGCCAATGCCGACACCATCGACAAGGCTGAAGACCGTTCGCGTTTCGACAAGGCCATGAAGGCTATCGGCCTGGAATGCCCGCGTTCCGGTATCGCCCATAGCATGGAAGAGGCCAACGCCGTTCTCGAGAAGCTGGGCTTCCCGTGCATCATCCGTCCGTCCTTCACCATGGGCGGCACCGGTGGCGGTATCGCTTACAACCGTGAAGAGTTCGAAGAAATCTGTGCTCGCGGCCTGGATCTGTCGCCGACTAAAGAGCTGCTGATCGACGAATCCCTGATCGGCTGGAAAGAATACGAAATGGAGGTTGTCCGCGATAAGAAGGACAACTGCATCATCGTCTGCTCCATCGAAAACTTTGACCCGATGGGCGTGCACACCGGTGACTCGATCACCGTGGCTCCGGCACAGACCCTGACCGACAAGGAATACCAGATCCTGCGTAACGCCTCCCTAGCGGTACTGCGTGAGATCGGCGTGGAAACCGGCGGTTCCAACGTTCAGTTCGGTATCTGCCCGGACACCGGCCGCATGGTCGTGATCGAGATGAACCCGCGTGTTTCCCGTTCCTCGGCACTGGCTTCGAAGGCAACCGGTTTCCCGATTGCCAAGATCGCTGCCAAGCTGGCTGTCGGCTACACCCTGGACGAACTGCAAAACGATATCACCGGCGGTCGTACCCCGGCGTCTTTCGAGCCGTCGATCGACTACGTTGTCACCAAGCTGCCACGTTTCGCCTTCGAGAAGTTCGCCAAGGCTGACGCACGCCTGACCACGCAAATGAAGTCGGTTGGTGAGGTCATGGCCATTGGTCGTACTTTCCAGGAATCCCTGCAGAAAGCCCTGCGCGGCCTGGAAGTCGGTGTTTGTGGTCTGGACGAGAAGGTCGATCTGAGCAACCCGGAAAGCATGGGTGTTCTCAAGCGCGAGCTGACCGTGCCGGGCGCCGAGCGTATCTGGTACGTGGCCGACGCAATGCGCGCCGGCATGAGTGTTGAAGATATCTTTGGCATGACCATGATCGATCCTTGGTTCCTGGTTCAGATGGAAGATCTGATCAAGGACGAAGAGCGGGTCAAGACCCTGGGCCTGACAAGCATCGACCGCGACTTGATGTTCCGCCTCAAGCGCAAGGGTTTCTCCGACCAGCGCCTGGCCAAGTTGCTGGGTGTGACCGAGAAGAGCCTGCGTGCTCATCGTCACAAGCTGGAAGTGTTCCCGGTCTACAAGCGCGTCGATACTTGCGCAGCCGAGTTTGCCACCGACACCGCTTACCTGTACTCCACGTACGAAGAAGAGTGCGAAGCCGCACCATCGGGTCGCGACAAGATCATGATCCTGGGTGGCGGTCCGAACCGTATCGGTCAGGGCATCGAGTTTGACTACTGCTGCGTACACGCTGCACTGGCCCTGCGCGATGACGGTTACGAGACCATCATGGTCAACTGCAACCCGGAAACGGTTTCCACTGACTACGACACCTCCGATCGCCTGTACTTCGAGCCAGTGACCCTGGAAGACGTGCTGGAAATCGTTCGCGTCGAGAAACCAAAAGGTGTGATCGTTCAGTACGGCGGCCAGACTCCGCTGAAGCTGGCTCGCGCCCTGGAAGCTGCTGGTGTGCCGATTATCGGCACCAGCCCGGACGCCATTGACCGCGCCGAAGACCGTGAGCGCTTCCAGCAGATGGTCCAGCGCCTGAATCTGCGTCAGCCACCAAACGCCACCGTGCGCAGCGAAGACGAAGCTGTACGCGCTGCTGCCAAGATCGGTTATCCGTTGGTGGTGCGTCCGTCCTACGTACTGGGCGGCCGGGCGATGGAAATCGTCTACAAGGAAGAAGAACTCAAGCGTTACCTGCGCGAAGCTGTGCAGGTGTCCAATGACAGTCCGGTGCTGCTGGATCACTTCCTCAACTGCGCCATTGAAATGGACGTGGATGCGGTCAGCGACGGCAAGGACGTTGTGATCGGTGCGATCATGCAGCACATCGAACAGGCTGGTGTTCACTCCGGTGACTCCGCTTGCTCCCTGCCGCCGTATTCGCTGCCAGCGCACATCCAGGACGAGATGCGTGACCAGGTCAAGAAAATGGCCCTGGAGCTGGGCGTGATCGGCCTGATGAACGTACAGTTGGCGCTGCAAGGCGAAGACATCTACGTCATCGAAGTCAACCCGCGTGCCTCGCGTACCGTGCCTTTCGTGTCCAAGTGCATCGGTGTTTCCCTGGCAATGATCGCTGCGCGCGTGATGGCCGGTAAAACCCTGAAAGAATTGGGCTTCACCAAGGAAATCATCCCGAACTTCTACAGTGTGAAAGAGGCGGTATTCCCATTCGCCAAATTCCCTGGTGTCGACCCGATCCTCGGCCCAGAGATGAAGTCCACCGGTGAAGTCATGGGTGTGGGCGACACCTTCGGCGAAGCTTTCGCCAAGGCTCAGATGGGTGCCAGCGAAGTGCTGCCGACCGGCGGTACCGCATTCATCAGCGTGCGTGATGACGACAAGCCACTGGTTGCTGGCGTGGCCCGTGATCTGATCAACTTGGGCTTTGAAGTGGTTGCCACTGCCGGTACTGCCAAGCTGATCGAAGCCGCAGGTCTGAAAGTGCGCCGCGTGAACAAGGTGACCGAAGGCCGTCCGCACGTAGTCGACATGATCAAGAACGACGAAGTCACCCTGATCATCAACACCACCGAAGGTCGTCAGTCGATCGCTGACTCTTACTCCATTCGTCGCAATGCCCTGCAGCACAAGATTTACTGCACCACCACCATTGCTGCTGGCGAAGCCATCTGCGAAGCGCTGAAGTTCGGTCCCGAGAAGACCGTACGCCGCTTGCAGGATCTACACGCAGGATTGAAGGCATGAGCATAACCAAGTACCCAATGACCGTTCAGGGCGCTCGCGCCCTGGAAGAAGAGTTGACGTACCTGAGCAAGGTCGAACGCCCACGCTTGAGCCAGGCTATTGGCGAAGCGCGGGAGCTGGGCGACCTCAAGGAAAACGCTGAATACCATGCCGCTCGTGAAGAGCAGGGTATGGTCGAGGCGCGGATCCGTGACATTGAAGGCCGTATGCAGAACGCTGTGGTTATCGATGTCACGACCATTCCTCACACCGGCAAGGTGATTTTCGGTACGACTGTCGAAATCGCCAACGTCGAAACGGATGAAAGCGTGACTTACCAGATCGTTGGTGAGGACGAGGCAGACATCAAGCTCGGCAAGATCTCCGTGGGTTCGCCTATCGCCCGTGCCTTGATTGCCAAGGAAGAGGGTGATGTGGTTTCGGTGAAGACGCCGAGCGGCGTGATCGAGTACGAGATTGTCGAAGTTCGCCACATCTGAAGGCCGGCGCCCGCTTCGTGCGCGCGCCATGCTTTGGCAGCTGACCCAGATGCTCTGGGTCGGCGGCTTGTGGTTGTTGCAAATCGGCTTGCTGCCAGTGCTGGGGCGAATTGGCATGGCGCCGCTGTTGGTCGACGAGATTGCGTCAGTTTTGTATGGCGTGACCGTGGGGATTGCCGCGGTGTGCGTGGTTTTTCAGGTTCTGGTGCTGATTCAGGCCGAGGGCCTTGCCAGTCTATGGCGGGATATTCGCGGGCAACTGTTATTGATGGCGCTGTATGCGTGTGCGATGTACTTCGCGGTGCATGTTGTCTGGCCGGAGGCGGTGCGTTGGCAGATATTCAGCTATCTGGTGCTGGGCTTTTCCGGGCTGCTGCTGGTGTTGCAGTCGGTGCCGGGGTGGAGTGGCAGGGTGCGCGAAGCACACCCTTGACCCTTGCCATCACTTGAAGCGATGGACGTTCGACAGCTGTTTGTTGACGCTGAAGTTTTTGCGGTAAATCAGTGCCATCTTGCCGATGACCTGAACCAGATCCGCCTTGCCGACCTTGCACAGCTCTGCAATGGACGCCAGGCGCGATTCGCGATCCAGGATGTTGAGCTTGATCTTGATCAGCTCGTGATCCGCCAAAGCGCGTTCAAGTTCGGCTAAAACACCCTCAGTCAAACCGTTGTCAGCCACAATCAAAACTGGTTTCAGGTGGTGGCCAATGGATTTGTACTGTTTCTTCTGCTCTTGAGTGAGCGGCATAATCTGACCCTTTCGTCTGGATTCTGTAAAATGGCGGCCATTTTACCCGAGGGCTCGTGGATCCGCCCAACTAATCACGACCCTTATCAACGAGGTGCCCAATGGCGCGTTCCAAGACAAGCCTTGGTTGGCTGAAAAGACATGTCAATGATCCTTACGTGAAGCAGGCGCAGAAGGACGGCTACCGCTCGCGTGCGAGTTACAAGCTTCTGGAGGTCCAGGAGAAATACAAACTGATCCGTCCGGGCATGAGCGTCGTCGACCTGGGTGCGGCGCCTGGCGGCTGGTCGCAGGTCACCAGCCGGCTGATCGGTGGTCAGGGGCGTCTGATCGCCTCGGACATCCTGGAAATGGACAGCATTCCGGACGTGACTTTCATCCAGGGTGACTTCACCCAGGACGAAGTCCTTGCTCAGATCCTTGAAGCCGTGGGTAATTCGCAGGTAGACCTTGTGATTTCCGATATGGCCCCCAATATGAGTGGTACGCCTGCCGTGGACATGCCAAAAGCCATGTTTCTTTGCGAACTGGCTCTTGATTTGGCGGATCGGATACTCAAACCGGGTGGTAATTTTCTGATCAAGATTTTTCAGGGCGAAGGATTTGATGTTTACCTGAAGGACGCTCGTCAGAAATTCGACAAGGTCCAGATGATCAAGCCGGAGTCTTCCCGTGACAGTTCCCGCGAGCAGTACATGCTGGGTTGGGGCTACCGCGGTCGTAGTGAGTAAAACGAGGTTTTTTGGCGGGGCGATAGGTTTTTCGTATTTTGCCCTGCGTGCATAAGCGAATATTGTGTAGAAAGTGTTTCACAAAGGGTTACAGACGGCGCCTGCCAGAGTCGTAGGTAATGTAGTAAGTTAGGCCGGTGAATATCATGCGAAGCGCGCGCCATCAGCAGCGGCGCTTGCTTCAGAGGGTAGTTAATTGAACGATATGGCAAAGAATCTGATCCTGTGGTTGATCATCGCGGCCGTCCTGGTGACAGTGATGAACAACTTCTCCAGTCCTAACGAGCCGCAGACCCTCAACTATTCCGACTTCATCCAGCAGGTCAAGGATGGCAAGGTCGAGCGCGTAGCGGTTGATGGCTACGTGATTACTGGCAAACGCAACGATGGCGACAGTTTCAAGACCATTCGTCCGGCCATTCAGGACAACGGCCTGATTGGTGACCTGGTAGATAACCATGTCGTGGTCGAAGGCAAGCAGCCTGAGCAACAAAGCATCTGGACCCAACTCCTGGTTGCAAGCTTCCCTATCCTGGTGATCATTGCCGTCTTCATGTTCTTCATGCGGCAGATGCAGGGCGGTGCCGGCGGGAAAGGCGGCCCTATGAGCTTCGGTAAAAGCAAAGCCCGACTGCTCTCTGAAGATCAGGTGAAAACGACGCTGGCTGACGTTGCCGGTTGTGACGAAGCCAAGGAAGAAGTTGGTGAGTTGGTCGAGTTCTTGCGTGATCCAGGCAAGTTCCAGCGCCTGGGTGGTCGCATTCCTCGCGGCGTGCTGATGGTCGGCCCTCCAGGTACTGGTAAAACCCTGCTGGCCAAAGCCATTGCTGGCGAGGCCAAAGTGCCATTTTTCACCATTTCCGGTTCCGACTTCGTCGAGATGTTCGTCGGCGTCGGCGCCAGTCGTGTTCGCGATATGTTCGAACAGGCCAAGAAACATGCTCCATGCATCATCTTCATCGATGAAATCGACGCCGTCGGTCGCCATCGTGGCGCTGGTATGGGTGGTGGTCACGATGAGCGCGAGCAGACTCTCAACCAGTTGCTGGTAGAGATGGACGGCTTCGAAATGAACGACGGCATCATCGTGATTGCAGCGACCAACCGTCCTGACGTTCTTGACCCTGCTTTGCTGCGTCCGGGCCGTTTCGACCGCCAGGTCGTGGTTGGTTTGCCGGATATCCGTGGCCGCGAACAGATTCTCAAGGTTCACATGCGCAAAGTGCCAATGGGTGATGATGTGGCAGCGGCCGTTATCGCTCGTGGTACCCCAGGTTTCTCGGGGGCCGATCTCGCGAACCTCGTAAACGAGGCGTCGCTGTTCGCCGCTCGTGCGGGCAAGCGCATCGTCGAGATGAAAGAGTTCGAACTGGCAAAAGACAAGATCATGATGGGCGCAGAGCGCAAATCCATGGTCATGTCCGAGAAAGAAAAGCAGAACACCGCTTACCACGAAGCGGGCCACGCCATCGTTGGTCGCGTCGTGCCTGAGCATGATCCGGTGTACAAGGTTTCGATTATCCCGCGCGGTCGTGCGCTGGGTGTGACCATGTTCCTGCCGGAAGAGGACCGCTACAGCTTGTCCAAGCGTGCCTTGATCAGTCAGATCTGCTCGCTTTACGGTGGTCGGATCGCTGAAGAGATGACCCTGGGCTTCGATGGTGTAACCACCGGTGCTTCCAACGACATCATGCGTGCAAGTCAGATTGCGCGGAACATGGTGACCAAGTGGGGGCTTTCCGAGAAGCTTGGTCCGCTGATGTACGCCGAAGAGGAAGGTGAAGTGTTCCTTGGTCGCGGTGGTGGTGGCCAGAACGCAAGCTTCTCGGGTGAAACTGCGAAACTGATCGACTCCGAAGTCCGCAGCATCATTGATCATTGCTACGGCACAGCGAAGCAGATTCTCACGGATAACCGTGACAAGCTCGACGCCATGGCTGATGCATTGATGAAGTACGAAACGATCGATGCCGAGCAGATCGACGACATCATGGCGGGTCGTACCCCGCGCGAGCCTCGTGATTGGTCCGGTGGCACGGGCACTTCCGGAACACCTCCGGTGGTGCAGGATGAGCGTCCGCAAACACCTATCGGCGGTCCAGCTGCTGACGTTTAAGGTTTGAAATGACTTCTGTTCAGTCCTCGACCCGGTTGCCTTGCGGCAACCGGGTTCTTGATTTGGCCCAGACACATGTCATGGGCATTCTTAATGTCACTCCCGATTCCTTTTCCGATGGTGGCAAGTACAGCCAGCTAGATGCAGCCTTGCGTCATGCTGAAGCCATGGTGGCAGCCGGTGCAACGCTGATCGATGTCGGTGGTGAGTCGACGCGGCCGGGTGCAAGGGCAGTGTCGCCGCTGGAAGAGCTTGAGCGCGTGGCGCCGATCGTCGAGCGGATCCATCGCGAGCTGGATGTCATTATCTCCGTCGATACTTCTACACCAGCCGTGATGCGCGAGACTGCGAGGCTGGGGGCTGGATTGATCAATGACGTGCGCTCATTGCGCCGCGACGGTGCGCTTGATGCTGCGGCGGCAACTGGGTTGCCGGTCTGTCTGATGCATATGCTCGGTGAGCCGGGTGATATGCAGGACAATCCGCAGTACCAGGATGTCACCAAAGAGGTGGGCGAGTTTCTTGCCGAGCGCATGGCTCGTTGCGCATCGGTGGGGATTCCTGCCGAGCGAATCATTCTCGATCCCGGATTCGGCTTCGCAAAAACATTGCAGCACAATCTAAGCTTGTTCAAACATATGGATGCTTTGCATGCCTTGGGCAGGCCTCTGTTGGTTGGGGTTTCGCGCAAGAGCATGATTGGGCAGGCGTTGAATCGCCCCGTGGGTGAGCGCCTTTATGGTGGTCTTGCCCTGGCAGCGCTGGCTTCGCACAAAGGTGCGCGTATATTGCGTGTCCATGATGTAGCCGAAACAGTCGATGTGGTGAAGATGGTCGCCGCAGTGGAATCAGCCGAATAAGAGTTATGGAGCGTTTATGACTAGGAAATATTTTGGTACCGACGGCATTCGTGGTCGAGTGGGCGAATACCCGATTACTCCTGACTTCATGCTCAAACTCGGTTGGGCTGCGGGCATGGCGTTCCGCAAGATGGGTGCTTGCAAGGTGTTGGTTGGCAAGGACACCCGTATTTCCGGTTACATGTTTGAATCGGCGCTTGAGGCAGGGCTCACATCGGCTGGCGCTGACGTCATGCTGCTGGGGCCTATGCCGACACCGGCCATCGCCTACCTGACCCGCACCTTCCATGCTGAAGCCGGCATCGTGATCAGCGCTTCTCACAACCCTCATGACGACAACGGCATCAAGTTCTTCTCAGGCAAGGGCACCAAGCTGCCGGATGAAGTCGAGCAGATGATCGAAGAGCTGCTGGACACTCCGATGACTGTGGTCGAGTCGAGCAAAATCGGCAAGGTTTCGCGAATCAATGACGCCTCGGGGCGTTACATCGAATTCTGCAAGAGCAGTGTGCCGACGGGCACCAGTTTCTCGGGCCTGAAAATCGTTCTCGATTGTGCCCATGGCGCGACTTACAAGGTGGCGCCTAGCGTGTTCCGTGAGCTGGGTGCTGACGTAGTGGTGTTGTCGGCGCAGCCCAACGGTTTGAATATCAACGATAATTGCGGTTCGACCCATATGGGTCAGTTGCAGTCTGCCGTTCTTGCTGAACACGCCGACCTGGGGATTGCATTCGACGGTGACGGTGACCGGGTTCTGATGGTCGATCACACCGGCGCTATCGTCGATGGTGACGAATTGCTTTACATCATCGCTCGCGATCTGCGCGAGCGTGACAAGCTGCAGGGCGGCGTTGTCGGTACGCTGATGAGTAATCTGGGGCTGGAACTGGCCCTCGCGGATCTGGCGATTCCATTCGTGCGTGCCAATGTTGGTGACCGCTATGTGATTGCTGATCTGCTCGAGCGAAACTGGTTGGTGGGTGGCGAGAACTCAGGCCATATCGTTTGCTTCAATCACACCACGACGGGAGATGCGATTATCGCTGCGCTGCAGGTATTGATGGCGCTGAAAACCCGTTCCGAAGGGTTGGCTCAGGCTCGGCAGGCGCTGCGCAAGTGTCCTCAGGTGTTGATCAACGTTCGTTTTGGTGGCGGTGCCAGTCCTCTCGATCATCCGTCAGTCAAGGAAGCCAGTGAGCGTGTGACCAAGGCCATGGCGGGGCGCGGACGTGTGTTGTTGCGCAAGTCCGGGACAGAGCCATTGGTGCGTGTGATGGTCGAAGGTGAAGACGAAAAACAGGTTCGTGCGTACGCCGAAGAGCTGGCAAAACTGGTTGCTGAAGTTTCTGCCTGATTTTGGCTTGCCAGCCATGATTGTGTTGGGTAACATCTGCGCCCACTTTGACCGACGAGGTACAGCATGCGTCGCCCTATGGTAGCTGGTAACTGGAAGATGCACGGTACCCGCGCCAGCGTCGCTGAGCTGATCAATGGCCTTTCTGATTTGGCCTTGCCGAGCGGTGTTGATGTAGCGGTATTCCCGCCTTTTCTGCATATCAATCAAGTGATTGATGGTTTGAAAGGCCAGTCGATTTCGGTCGGCGCGCAGAACTCTGCGGTGGAATCCGTGCAAGGTGCGTTAACTGGTGAGGTTGCACCGAGTCAATTGGTGGATGCAGGTTGTTCCCTGGTGCTTGTTGGACACTCCGAACGCCGCCGGATCATGGGCGAGCAGGACGGAATGCTGGTCCGCAAGTTTGCAGCGGCACAGGCATGTGGCTTGATTCCGGTGTTGTGCGTAGGGGAAACCCTCGAGCAGCGTGAAGCGGGGAAAACTCTTGAAGTTGTCTCGCATCAGCTGAGCAGTATCATCGGTGAGTTGGGTGTCGGTGCTTTTGCAAAAGCGGTAATCGCTTATGAGCCGGTCTGGGCCATTGGTACCGGGCTGACCGCTTCGCCACAGCAGGCGCAAGATGTACATGCAGCCATTCGTGCTCAGTTGGCAGCAGAGAATTCTGAAGTGGCACAAGGTGTGCGACTTCTATACGGCGGCAGCGTGAAGGCGGCCAATGCGGTCGAACTGTTCGGCATGCCGGATATCGATGGGGGTCTCATTGGTGGGGCTTCCCTGAATGCAGATGAGTTCGGTGCGATTTGTCGCGCCGCGGGAAACTGAAAAAATGCTGGAAACAGTCGTAGTCGTTTTTCATCTGCTGGGTGCATTGGGCGTAGTTGCTCTGGTATTGCTGCAGCAGGGTAAAGGTGCGGATGCTGGCGCGTCTTTCGGAGCAGGTGCTTCAAATACTGTGTTCGGAAGCCAAGGTTCCTCTACCTTTCTTAGTAAGTTTACTGCTATACTTGCCGCAGGTTTTTTCATAACCAGCTTGGGGTTAGGTTACTTTGCTAAAGAGAAGGCTCACCAGCTGACTCAGGTAGGTCTCCCAAATCCAGCGGTGTTGGAAGTTCCAAAGCAACAACCGGCTTCTGATGATGTCCCGGTGCTTCAAGAGCAAAAGTCGGCTACTCCAGCGACTGACGTACCTCCAGCTCAAGAGCAGAAGTAAGAAGGGTTTCAAACGTAGTTTTGCCGAGGTGGTGGAATTGGTAGACACGCAACCTTGAGGTGGTTGTGCCCATAGGGTGTAGGGGTTCGAGTCCCCTTCTCGGTACCAATTAGTCAGGAGAGCCCGCTGTTGCGGGCTTTCTTGCAGGTGGAAGGTTACATTGACCCTCCAGGGGATCGGTCGTATACTTCCGCCCCAGCTTTGTCGCGGGGTGGAGCAGTCTGGTAGCTCGTCGGGCTCATAACCCGAAGGTCGTCGGTTCAAATCCGGCCCCCGCAACCAGTTTAAGGAGCCCCTTTTAAGGGGCTTTTTGTTAGCTGGACACTTTCAACGCCGCTGTTCGACGGCGTTTCAAGGATGGGCGTTTCGCCCATTTTTTATTTTTCATGGCATGCACATACATGCACTAGGGGGTTCAGGTGTCGAGCAAGCTAGAAGAGTTGCAGGCCTTGCTGGCCCCGGTGGTCGTGGCCCTGGGCTATGAATGCTGGGGTATTGAGTTCACGGCGCAAGGTCGCCACTCAATGTTGCGCGTTTATATCGATAAAGAAGGCGGCGTATTGGTGGACGATTGCGCCATCGTCAGCCGTCAGATCAGCGGTGTCCTGGATGTTGAAGATCCGATCTCCGTTGAATACACCCTTGAAGTTTCCTCGCCTGGCATGGAACGCCCTCTGTTCACTCTTGAGCAGTTTGCAAAATTTGCCGGTGAACAAGTGAAGATCAAGCTGCGCTCTCCTTTTGAAGGACGACGCAACTTTCAGGGCCTTCTGCGCGGTGTAGAAGAGCAGGACGTTGTGGTGCAGGTAGATGACCATGAGTTCCTGTTGCCGATCGATATGATCGACAAGGCCAATATTATTCCCAGTTTTGACTGAGACGCGGATCCCGCGGATCCAATGGCTTGCGAAAGGCGAGGCGTACGATGAGCAAAGAAGTACTGCTGGTTGTTGAGTCGGTATCCAATGAAAAAGGCGTACCGCCAAACGTGATTTTTGAAGCGCTGGAGCTGGCTCTGGCCACTGCTACCAAAAAGCGTTTCGAGGACGAAGTTGATCTGCGTGTGGAAATCAATCGCCACACCGGTTCCTACGAGACATTCCGCCGCTGGACGGTCGTCGAAGAAGATGACCTGGACGATCCAGCGATCGAAACCTGGCCAAGCAAGGTTGCTCAAACGCATCCTGGCGCCAAGGTTGGTGATGTCGTCGAAGAAAAAATCGAGTCGATCGAGTTCGGTCGTATCGCTGCACAGACTGCCAAGCAAGTCATCGTGCAGAAAGTTCGCGAAGCCGAGCGCGCTCAGGTTGTCGACGCTTACCGCGAGCGCCTGGGTGAAATCATCTCCGGCACCGTAAAGAAAGTGACCCGCGACAACGTGATCGTCGATCTGGGTAACAACGCTGAAGCGTTGCTGGCCCGTGAAGACATCATTTCTCGCGAAACCTTCCGGGTTGGCGTGCGTCTGCGTGCGCTGCTCAAGGAAATCCGCACTGAAAACCGCGGCCCGCAGCTGATCCTGTCGCGCACCGCGCCGGAAATGCTGATCGAGCTGTTCCGCATCGAAGTGCCGGAGATTGCTGAAGGTCTGATCGAAGTCATGGCTGCATCCCGTGATCCGGGTTCCCGTGCCAAGATCGCCGTCCGCTCCAAGGACAAACGCATCGACCCGCAGGGCGCTTGCATCGGTATGCGCGGTTCGCGCGTCCAGGCAGTGTCGGGCGAGTTGGGCGGTGAGCGTGTGGACATCGTCCTGTGGGACGACAACCCGGCTCAGTTCGTAATCAATGCCATGTCCCCGGCTGAGGTTGCGGCAATTATCGTTGACGAAGATGCCCACGCCATGGACATCGCCGTTGGCGCAGACAATCTGGCTCAGGCCATCGGTCGCGGTGGTCAGAACGTGCGTCTGGCGAGCCAGTTGACTGGCTGGACCCTGAACGTGATGACCGAATCAGACATCCAGGCCAAGCAGCAAGCAGAAACCGGCGACATCCTGCGCAACTTCATCGACGAGCTGGAAGTCGACGAAGAGCTGGCGCAGGTGCTGGTAGATGAAGGCTTCACCAGCCTGGAAGAGATTGCCTACGTACCGTTGGAAGAAATGCTCAACATCGACGGCTTTGACGAAGAGATCGTCAACGAGCTTCGCGCTCGTGCCAAGGATCGTTTGTTGACCAAAGCCATCGCTACCGAGGAAAAGCTGGCAGACGCCCATCCGGCCGAAGACCTGCTCTCGCTTGAGGGTATGGACAAGGATTTGGCGATGGAACTGGCGGTGCGCGGCGTCATTACCCGCGAAGACCTGGCCGAGCAGTCTATTGACGATCTGCTCGACATCGACGGCATTGACGAAGATCGTGCCGGCAAGTTGATCATGGCCGCCCGAGCCCACTGGTTCGAGTAATTAGGCGCGGCCTGAGGAGAGAAGTGCATGACGCAAGTCACGGTGAAACAACTGGCCGATGAGGTCAAAACACCGGTAGAGCGCCTGTTGCAGCAGATGCGTGAGGCAGGTCTGCCGCACACCGCCGCCGAAGAACATGTGACTGACAGTGAGAAGCAATCCCTGCTGACTCACTTGAAAAGCAGCCACAAGGCGAAAGTGGAAGAGCCACGCAAGATTACGCTGCAGCGTAAAACCACCAGCACCCTGCGTGTTGCTGGCAGCAAAAGCATCAGCGTTGAAGTGCGCAAGAAGAAAGTCTTCGTACAGCGTAGCCCGGAAGAAATCGAAGCTGAGCGCAAGCGTGAACTGGATGAACGTCGCGCAGTAGAGAATGCTGCCCGTCAGAAGGCTGAGGAAGAAGCCAAACGTCGCGCCGAAGAAGAAGCGCGCCGCCAGCCCGCTCCTGTCGCTGCGCCGGTTGCTCCGGTCGAAGCTGTTGAGGCGCCTGCTGCGGTCGTCGAGCCTGTGCGTGAGAGCGCCCCGGTTGTGGCGCCTGCTCCGGCTCCTGTGGCTGATACCCGCAAGCGCGACGAGCAGCGTCGTCCGGACAAAACCCGTTCCGACGAAAATCGTCGCGGCGGTGGCGATGGCGAGCGCAAAAACGCTCCGCATCGTGCTTCGGTCAAGGAAAAGGCTCCAGCTCCACGCGTTGCCCCACGTACTACCGACGAAGAAAGCGATGGCTTCCGTCGTGGTGGTCGCGGCAAGGCCAAGCTGAAGAAACGCAACGCCCATGGCTTCCAGAACCCTACCGGTCCTGTCGTGCGCGAAGTGAAGATCGGCGAGACCATCACTGTGGGCGATCTGGCCCAGCAGATGTCGGTCAAGGCCGCTGAAATCATCAAGTTCATGTTCAAACTGGGCACTCCAGCGACCATCAACCAGGTACTGGATCAGGAAACTGCCCAGCTGGTTGCTGAAGAGCTGGGCCACAAAGTGACCCTGATCAGCGACACCGCCCTGGAAGATTCCCTGGCCGAGTCCCTGAAGTTTGAAGGCGAGGCAGTTGCCCGTGCGCCTGTCGTGACCGTAATGGGCCACGTTGACCACGGTAAGACTTCCCTGCTCGACTACATCCGTCGTGCCAAGGTTGCTGCTGGCGAAGCCGGTGGTATTACCCAGCACATCGGCGCATACCACGTTGAAACCGACCGTGGCATGGTGACGTTCCTCGACACCCCGGGTCACGCTGCGTTTACCGCAATGCGTGCCCGTGGTGCCAAGGCGACCGACATCGTGATCCTTGTGGTTGCAGCGGACGACGGCGTGATGCCACAAACCATCGAAGCAGTTCAGCACGCTCAGGCCGCGGGTGTTCCGCTGGTTGTAGCGGTGAACAAGATCGACAAGCCGGGCGCTGATCTCGATCGCATCCGTAGCGAATTGTCGGTACACGGCGTGACGTCGGAAGATTGGGGTGGTGACACTCCATTCGTACCGGTTTCCGCGAAGATGGGTACTGGTGTCGACGAACTGCTCGAAGCTGTTCTGCTGCAAGCCGAAGTTCTGGAACTGACCGCTACTCCATCGGCTCCTGGTCGTGGTGTCGTGGTCGAGTCCCGTCTGGACAAGGGCCGTGGCCCGGTGGCGACCGTTCTGGTTCAGGACGGTACCCTGCGTCAAGGCGATATGGTCCTGGTCGGTTCGAACTATGGCCGCGTTCGCGCCATGCTCGACGAGAACGGCAAGCCAATCAAGGAAGCCGGTCCAGCTATCCCTGTCGAGATCCTCGGCCTGGACGGTACCCCGGACGCTGGCGACGAGATGAGCGTGGTTGCCGACGAGAAGAAAGCCCGTGAAGTGGCTCTGTTCCGTCAAGGCAAGTTCCGCGAAGTCAAACTGGCTCGTGCTCACGCAGGCAAGCTGGAAAACATCTTCGAAAACATGGGCCAGGAAGAGAAGAAGACGCTCAACATCGTCCTCAAATCCGACGTCCGTGGTTCGCTGGAAGCTTTGCAGGGCGCTCTGAACGGCCTGGGCAACGACGAAGTGCAAGTGCGTGTTGTGGGTGGCGGTGTTGGTGGTATCACCGAGTCCGACGCCAACCTGGCACTGGCCTCCAACGCTGTACTGTTCGGCTTCAACGTGCGTGCCGATGCCGGTGCTCGCAAGATCGTCGAGCAGGAAGGTCTGGATATGCGTTACTACAACGTGATCTACGACATCATCGAAGACGTCAAGAAAGCCCTGACCGGTATGCTTGGCAGCGATGTTCGCGAGAACATTCTGGGTATCGCCGAAGTGCGTGACGTGTTCCGTTCGCCGAAGTTTGGCGCGATCGCCGGTTGCATGGTTATCGAAGGCACTGTTCACCGTAACCGTCCGATCCGTGTACTGCGTGAAGACATCGTTATCTTCGAAGGCGAGCTGGAATCCCTTCGCCGCTTCAAGGATGACGCTTCCGAAGTGCGTTCCGGCATGGAATGCGGTATCGGCGTGAAGAGCTACAACGACGTCAAAGTCGGTGACAAGATTGAAGTCTTCGAGAAGGTTCAGGTTGCTCGCAGCCTCTAACTCGCGCACTTCAAGAGCCGTGATGGCCAGCCGCATGGAAATGCACGGCGCATCGCCCGGACTCTAAACGCAACGCCCGGTCTGGCTTCTGTCAGGCCGGGCGTTTGCCGCTTTCAGACCTCATGGGTTTCACCATGGGGCAGTAACAGGTAACAAGACATGGCAAAAGAATACAGCCGTACCCAACGCATCGGCGATCAAATGCAGCGCGAGCTCGCACAACTGATCCGTCGTGAAGTCAAAGACCCGCGTGTCGGCCTGGTCACCATTACCGCTGTGGAAGTCAGCCGTGACGTCGGTCACGCCAAGATTTTCATTACTGTGATGGGCCAGGACAGCCACGAAGAAATTGCGCAAAGCATCAAGGTGCTCAACTCTGCCGCCGGTTTCCTGCGCATGCAGTTGGCTCGCGAGATGAAGCTGCGCAGCGTTCCACAATTGCACTTCCACTACGATGAAAGCGTTGTGCGCGGTGCGCACCTGTCGGCTTTGATCGAGCGTGCAGTGGCTGAAGACAGCCAGCATACGGTTGCGGCAGACGCCGAAGACACCAAGGAGTAACCGGTGGCTCAGGTCAAACGTATCCGTCGAAATGTCAGCGGTATCATCCTGCTCGATAAGCCGCTGGGGTTCACCTCCAACTCGGCACTGCAGAAGGTTCGCTGGTTGCTGAACGCCGAGAAGGCCGGACATACCGGCAGTCTCGACCCACTGGCCACTGGCGTGTTGCCGTTGTGCTTTGGCGAGGCCACCAAGTTCTCGCAATACCTGCTCGATTCCGACAAGGGTTACGAAACACTGGCCCAGCTGGGCAAAACCACCACCACGGCGGATGCCGAGGGTGAAGTTTTGCAGGAGCGTCCAGTGACCGTTGGTCGCACCGATATCGAAGCGGTACTGCCGAATTTCCGTGGGCAAATCAAGCAGATACCGCCGATGTACTCGGCCCTCAAGCGTGATGGGCAGCCTCTGTACAAGTTGGCTCGTGCTGGCGAAGTAGTGGAGCGCGAACCGCGTTCTGTTACTATTACGCGCTTGGAATTACTGGCCTTCGAAGGTGATACTGCGCGGCTTGCCGTTGATTGCAGCAAAGGCACCTATATCCGCACCCTGGTTGAGGATATCGGTGAACAACTCGGTTGTGGCGCTTACGTTGCGCAGCTGCGACGTACCCAGGCCGGGCCTTTCACACTGGCGCAAACCGTCACCCTGGAAGAGCTGGAAGCGGTACATGCCGAAGGCGGCAACGAAGCGGTCGACCGCTTCCTGATGCCATCGGACAGCGGCCTGCTGGATTGGCCGCTCCTGCAGTTCTCGGAAGCGAGCGCGTTCTACTGGCTCAATGGCCAGCCGGTACGTGCCCCGGATGCACCGAAGGTCGGCATGGTACGGGTACAGGATCACAATGGTCGCTTCATCGGGATCGGTGAAGTGAGCGAAGACGGGCGCATCGCGCCACGTCGACTGATTCGGTCAGAATGACCGAACGAGGGTGGCTGTTAACAGGCACGGTCACTACTCATTTTTAGATACAGGGATTTGTCCCTGGCCTGTTGAAGCTGTTTTTTTGAAACAGTTTCCTGATAAAAGGATTGCCTCATGGCTCTCAGCGTTGAAGAAAAAGCTCAAATCGTTACCGACTACCAGCAAGCTGTTGGTGATACTGGTTCGCCAGAAGTGCAAGTTGCACTGCTGACCGCCAACATCAACAAACTGCAAGGTCACTTCAAGGCCAACGGTAAAGATCACCACTCCCGTCGTGGTCTGATCCGCATGGTTAACCAGCGTCGTAAGCTGCTGGACTACCTGAAAGGCAAAGACGTGAGCCGTTACAGCGCTCTGATCGGTCGCCTGGGTCTGCGTCGCTAATAAGCGATTGCGCTAGAGGTTGGTTGTCTGTCGTGCGTCAGCGGGTTTCCGCCGGCGCGTGGCAGGCTCCCAGCCTCAAGTTTTATCTGGATATCTGCTTTCCCAAGCTTCACCCAAGTAGCACCAGGACAACCCGCTCGGGCCGATTCCCGACGTTGCCCAAGAATTTCGCAAGAAACCAGTTTCCCCAAGAGCCACAAAAGAAGGTAGGACACCGTGAACCCGGTAATCAAGAAATTCCAGTTCGGTCAGTCGACCGTTACCCTCGAGACTGGCCGTATCGCCCGTCAGGCATCCGGCGCAGTATTGGTCACCGTTGACGACGACGTCAGCGTATTGGTGACTGTAGTTGGTGCCAAGCAGGCCGATCCAGGCAAGGGCTTCTTCCCTCTGTCTGTTCACTACCAGGAAAAGACTTACGCTGCCGGTAAGATCCCTGGCGGTTTCTTCAAGCGCGAAGGCCGTCCTTCCGAGAAAGAAACCCTGACTTCCCGACTGATCGACCGTCCGATCCGTCCACTGTTCCCAGAAGGCTTCATGAACGAAGTGCAGGTTGTCTGCACCGTCGTTTCCACCAGCAAGAAGACCGATCCGGACATCGCTGCGATGATCGGTACTTCCGCTGCCCTGGCTATCTCCGGCATTCCTTTCGATGGCCCGATCGGCGCCGCCCGTGTTGCTTTCCACGAAAGCACCGGCTACCTGCTGAACCCGACTTACGAACAACTGGCTGCTTCGAGCCTGGACATGGTCGTTGCCGGTACTTCGGACGCCGTACTGATGGTTGAATCGGAAGCCGAAGAGCTGACCGAAGACCAGATGCTGGGCGCGGTATTGTTTGCTCACGACGAGTTCCAGGTTGTGATCAACGCCGTTAAAGAACTCGCTGCCGAAGCTGCCAAGCCAACCTGGACCTGGGCTCCACAAGCCGAAGCCACCGAACTGCTGGGTGCTATCCGCGCAGAGTTCGGCGAAGCGATCTCCCAGGCCTACACCATCACCGTCAAGGCCGACCGTTACGCTCGCCTGGGTGAGCTGAAGGATCTGGTCGTTGCCAAGCTGGCACGCGAAGAAGGCCAGCCATCCGCTGCCGACGTCAAAGCCGCTTTCGGCGAAATCGAATACCGCACCGTTCGCGAAAACATCGTTAACGGCAAGCCACGTATCGACGGTCGCGACACTCGCACCGTACGTCCGCTGAACATCGAAGTCGGCGTTCTGCCGAAGACTCACGGTTCGGCGCTGTTCACCCGTGGTGAAACCCAGGCGCTGGTTGTTGCAACACTGGGCACCGCCCGTGACGCGCAACTGCTGGACACCCTGGAAGGCGAGAAAAAAGACCCGTTCATGCTGCACTACAACTTCCCACCGTTCTCGGTAGGCGAGTGTGGCCGCATGGGTGGCGCCGGTCGTCGCGAAATCGGTCACGGCCGTCTGGCCCGCCGTTCGGTTCAGGCCATGCTGCCTGCTGCTGACGTGTTCCCGTACACCATTCGTGTCGTATCGGAAATCACCGAGTCCAACGGTTCCAGCTCCATGGCTTCGGTCTGTGGTGCTTCCCTGGCGCTGATGGATGCTGGTGTACCGATGAAGGCTCCGGTTGCCGGTATCGCCATGGGTCTGGTTAAGGAAGGCGAGAAATTCGCTGTTCTGACCGACATCCTGGGCGACGAAGACCACCTGGGCGACATGGACTTCAAGGTAGCCGGTACCGCCAAAGGCGTGACCGCGCTGCAGATGGACATCAAGATCAAGGGCATCACCGAAGAGATCATGGAAATCGCCTTGGGCCAGGCCCTGGAAGCGCGCCTGAACATCCTCGGTCAGATGAACCAGATCATTGGCCAGTCGCGTACCGAACTGTCGGCCAACGCTCCGACCATGATCGCGATGAAAATCGACACCGACAAAATCCGTGATGTCATCGGTAAAGGCGGCGCGACCATCCGTGCGATCTGTGAAGAAACCAAAGCTTCGATCGACATCGAAGACGACGGTTCGATCAAGATCTTCGGCGAAACCAAGGACGCGGCAGAGGCTGCACGTCAGCGCGTTCTGGCAATCACCGCTGAAGCGGAAATCGGCAAGATCTACGTCGGCAAGGTTGAGCGCATCGTCGACTTCGGCGCATTCGTCAACATCCTGCCTGGCAAGGACGGTCTGGTTCACATCTCCATGCTGAGCGACGCTCGCGTTGAGAAAGTGACCGACATCCTCAAGGAAGGTCAGGAAGTGGAAGTACTGGTACTGGACGTGGACAACCGCGGCCGTATCAAGCTGTCCATCAAAGACGTAGCAGCAGCCAAGGCTTCTGGCGTTTAATCAGCCCCAAGCCTGATTGCTTCAACGTTGTAAAAAAGGCCCTGCCGTGAAAACGGCGGGGCCTTTTTTATTCGGATGGAGGCGAGATGCTGGCTGAAGTTGCCGGTAAAGCCTGGCGATGCTAGGTTTAGCGCACTGCCCGTGTAGCTCAGTCGGTAGAGCAGCGCACTCGTAACGCGAAGGTCGCAGGTTCGATTCCTGTCTCGGGCACCATCCCTTTCTTACTTCACCTTCCTGCTCAAGTCCTCGACGGCTCGTTTGAGTTGATCGATGGTGCGATCCTGATCGCTCACTTCCCGTTTGAGGTTCGAAATCTCGCTGTTGCTGGAACTCGAACTGGAGCCGCTATTACGCTTGAGCTCTTCGACCTGCTTTTGCAGATTCTCCAGGTCGCGCTCTTGCTCCTTGACGGTGCGCTTGAGCTCATCGATCTCCTTGCTGCTGGAACTGGAGCTGGAGCCACTGGTGCGCTTGAGTTCTTCGATCTGTCGCTCCTGATCCTTGAGGGTGTATTGCATCTTTTCCAGATCTTCGACCGAGAAACTGGATTTGACCAGCACGTCCTTGCCGTACTCATTCTGGATGGCGGTCATTTTCCCGTATGAGTTCGCAGAGCTGTTGCCCAGTTCAATACCGGCAAGAGCTGTTCCTGGCAGTGCCAGGGCTCCCAGCAGGGTCGTCATTGCAGTGGCGGATAGAACGGCGGAAAGCTTCGGGTAGCCAGGCATCGCGAGGGTTCCATATGACATGCCGAGATGGCACATCGCTATGACTTGGGCTTTCGATTTATGTTCCCGTTCCAGACTCAGGCTTTGCGGTTTTTTTGTGGGGTGGATGTAAAGAGTCGTGTAAATCGTCCGACAAACATCCTATATTCGGAGCCTGCCTGAGCTTCGCCCAGCAGTTTTCAGATGATCCCCGAATGGTTCTGAAGGCCAGATAAACCGCGCGACACACGGTTTTTTGCGTCAGAGAGATCCTTGATGATCCACATCCATCTTCCATTCCCCCCGATCAGCGAGAACAACATGACCGTAAAAGAATTGAGCCAGGAAGCCCGCCACGAGGAAGCGCTCAGAAAGTACGCACTCGATGCGCCCGAGTTACTGGAAGAGATCAAGGACTTGAGTCCGGACGATCAGAAAGACCAGATACAGTGGGCGTTCGAGGATGAGGCGGAGGCCCAGGGCCTGCAGCCTTGGGAATTGACGCTCAAGTACACCACCACACCGGAAGAATACGAGGCCGAACGCCTGAAGCTGCATAAAGAGGCGGCCGAGGTGCTGGGCGTGGAGTGGGAAGAGTACTGCGAGATGAACAATCTGGTGGTTTGACGAAAAACTGCTTATCCGCTTTTGTAGGAGCACGGCTTGCCCGCGAAGCGTCCCCGAGATCGCCATCGCCGGCAAGCCGTGCTCCTACAGGTGGTTCAAAGACTCAGACGCATCGACAAGTCGACAGCCTTCACATCCTTGGTCATCGCACCAATCGAAATGTAATCCACGCCAGTCTCTGCAATCGGCAACAACGTGCTTTCGTTGATTCCGCCGCTGGCTTCCAGTTTTGCCTTGCCGCCGTTCAGGCGCACGGCTTCGCGCATGTCGTCCAGGCTCAGTTCATCGAGCATGATGATGTCGGCGCCAGCCGCCAGGGCCTCTTTCAACTCATCCAGGCTTTCCACTTCGATTTCCACTGGCTTGCCCGGTGCGATCTTGTGTGCGGCGGCAATGGCCTGCGGGATGCCTCCGCTAGCGGCGATATGGTTTTCCTTGATCAGGAAGGCGTCATACAGGCCGATGCGGTGGTTGTGGCAACCGCCGCAGGTCACGGCGTATTTCTGCGCCAGACGCAAGCCTGGCAAGGTCTTGCGGGTGTCGAGCAGCTTGACCTGGGTCTGGGCGACAAAATCCGCCAGGTACTGCGCGCGAGTGGCCACGCCAGACAGCAATTGCAGGAAGTTCAGAGCGCTGCGTTCACCGGTCAGCAGCGAGCGGGCAGGGCCTTCGAGATGGAACAGCACCTGGTTGGGTTTGACCCGTTCGCCATCGGCGACCTGCCAGTGCACTGCAACCCGTGGGTCCAGTTGCCGAAACACGGTATCGACCCACGCCGTGCCGCAGATGACGGCGGCGTCGCGAGTAATGATGGTGGCTTTGGCCAGGCGTTCGGCCGGGATCAATTGCGCAGTGATGTCGCCGCTGCCGACGTCTTCGAGCAACGCACGGCGCACGTTGGCTTCGATTTCGGCGGTCAAATCGGCGAGACGTAGATTCGGCATAACGAGCTCCACAAACAAAGTGGCCCGATTATAGGGGCATGGCGCAGGGCAACCCAAGGCGTGCGAAGGGTTCACGGCGCGCTAAAGCCTGCATTTTGTCGATTCCCGGCAGCGATCGGGTGCCGTGCTTGAAGTCATTGCAGACTCCTCTGGTACAGGGGGAACTTTTTACAAGATAATTCGCCTAGTAATTGACGCCATGGCTTTGACGATACGAGGCGTCACCGTTTTCAGGAGGCAGGATGCACAACAACGGAAATGTAGTGCCTTTTCGCAAGGCGAGTACCGACCAAGCGATTCATTCGCCGCTTGTTCGCCTGCCGGTGATTCTGCTCCAGGTCCGCGACAAGGCTGCGCAACAGCTGCGCCAGGGATTGCAGGCGCTGTTCGATAACGCCGACGACACCCTCTTCGAAATGGCCGACCGTGCTCGCAATGACCTCGAACAGAATATTTTCTTCCAGGCGATGCGTGACCTGCGCCTGAAGCGCAAAAGCATCGAGCGATTCTTTTTCGAGCAATTCTTCGAAGCGTTTATCAGCCTGACCCGGTACAGCGCCACGCACATGGCATTGCCTCAGGCAGCGACCTGCACGCCGTTGTGCACTGATGAACTGGAACGCAATGTGGCGGTGGAAGCGATGGTCAACAAGGTGTTGAGCCGTGACGGCTTCGCCCTTGACCAGCTCACCGCGCGCTTGAGCACTCTGCTGGGCAGGTCGCTGATGGAGCAGCACAATCCCATCGGGCCGACGATGCTCTGCGAGTATTTCCTGCAAGCCGGGCGCAGCCTGGGGGTAGAGATCAAGGTCAAGCTCATCATCCTCAAATTGTTTGACCGCTATGTGCTGACCGGCACCGATCAGCTCTACGCCGATGCCAACCGACTGCTGGTGGCCACCGGTGTGCTGTCCGATCTCAAGCCCGCTCCGACAGGCCTGGACGTGGAGCTGGCATCCGAGTCCGACATTCCGCCGGTCGACGAGCCTGCGCTCGCCATCGCTGATGAAGAGGTGATCGGCCTGATCACCCTGGTGTTCGAACGCCTCTGCGACGATCGCAATCTGCCGGATGCCGTCAAAGCGCTGATAGGCCGCCTGCAAACTCCGGTGGTGAAAGTTGCCCTGCTCGACAAGCGTTTCTTCAGCCGCAGCACGCATCCGGCCCGACGTCTGCTCAACGAAATCGCCCGGGCGGCCGTGGAATGGAGTGGGTGCGATGCCCATGAGCGCGACAGCCTGTACCTGCACATCGAGCAGGTGGTGCAGCGCCTCTTGAATGACTTCGTGGAAGACCCGGCGATATTTTCCGAGCTACTGACGGACTTCCTCGCGTTCACCGGTGAGGAGCGTCGTCGCTGTGAATTACTGGAGCAGCGTACCCGTGATGCCGAAGAGGGCCGCGCCCAGTCCGTGCTGGCCCGCCGCCGTGTCGAGCAGGTGTTGAACCAGGCGTTGCTGGGCAGGGTTTTGCCGCGCGCGGTGGTGGTATTCGTCCACGAGACCTGGAGCAAAGTGTTGCTGCTGACCTGTCTCAAGCATGGCGATCAATCTGCGCAGTGGTGCGCCGCGGTGCTGACCATGGAGCAGTTGATCTGGAGCGTCGAGCGCCATGAAGAGCCCGGCGCGCGTGCGCGTTTGCTGGCGTTGGTGCCGGATTTGCTCAAGGCATTGCGCGAGGGGCTGAATGGCTCGGCATTCGATCCGTTTGCCACCAGCGAATTCTTTACCGAGCTGGCAACCCTGCATGCTCAGTTGTTCGAACCGCTGCCGCACGGCGCCCAGGCCGGGTCGTTGATGGTCGAAGTGCTGGAGGAGCTTGTCTTGCCTGGCGCTGACAATGGTGCTTTCGAGACGGTTCCGGTTCAGTTGTCGGTGGATGATGAGGGCTTGCGCCAGGTTGACCGGCTGCATCCTGGCTGTTGGGTCGAGTTTCAGGGCGATGCGGGCAACCCGCTGCGCTGCAAGCTGGCGGCCATTGTCGAAGCCTCTGGCCAATATGTCTTCGTCAATCGATCCGGCCTGAAAGTGCTGGAGCGCAGTCGTAGCCGCCTGGCCCTCGAATTCCGTCGTGGCGCAGTGCGTGCGCTGGACGACACCTTGCTGTTTGACAGGGCACTTGAGTCAGCGATCGGTCATCTGCAACGCCTCAATCACGCCAAGTGATCGCGTCTCGGGGGGCTATCGCGGCATACTGGGCACCAACACAGTCGTCGTTGAAGGAATCGGTATGCAGTTGGACCCCGCGAGCGGTTGGTGTCAGGACGTGCGTTTATGTCCCTCGCCCAACTTCAATGCGCGCCCCACGGGCGAAATTTCCCTGCTGGTGATCCACAACATCAGCCTGCCGCCGGCGCAATTCGCCACCGGCAAGGTGCAGGAATTTTTCCAGAATCGCCTGGATGTCACGGAACACCCTTACTTTGCGGGGATCGCCGACCTGCGCGTGTCCGCGCATTTTCTGATCGAGCGTGACGGTGCCGTCACCCAGTTTGTCTCTTGCCTTGAGCGCGCCTGGCACGCCGGGGTGTCGAGTTTCGAGGGACGGGAAACCTGTAACGATTTCTCCGTGGGCATCGAGCTGGAGGGCACGGATGATTTGCCGTTCACCGATGCGCAGTACGACGCCTTGATCACCCTGACCCGGCAACTGCAAGGCGCCTTCACGGGCATCACCCCAGAGCGTATCTGCGGGCACAGCGACATCGCCCCCGGGCGCAAGACCGATCCGGGACCGGCGTTTGACTGGCAGCGCTACCGTGCGGCCCTGGCAAAAGCCGCTGCGGAAAAAGAGGAACCACAATGAGTTTTCTGGTGTTGCTGTTGGCGGTGTGGATCGAGAAGTTCTCGGCCCTGCGCCATCAGATTCAGCGAGATGGCGGTTGGGTTCGCGAGTTGCACAAACTCGAATCGAACCCGCGCATGGTGAAAAATCCATGGCTGGTGCTGGTCGTGCTGGTGTTGTTGCCGGTCGCACTGCTGGCGCTGCTTTTGTGGGTACTGGACCCGGTGGCCTACGGTCTGTTTGCGCTACCGGTGCACCTGCTGGTGGTGATTTACAGCCTGGGCCGGGGCGATCTGCTGGGCGGTCTCGGGCCTTTCCGCGATGCCTGGCGCCGGGAAGACTTGCAGGCGGCGGCCCATGTCGCCAAGCGTGACCTGGATATCTGTGCCGACAGTGGCGAGCAATTGCTGGAGCGAGTCGAAGGGCATTTGTTGTGGGAGGCCTACCAGAGCTTTTTCGCGGTCATTTTCTGGTACTTCCTGTTGGGGCCAGTCGCCGCCCTGAGCTATCGCCTGCTGGCCCTGGCTGAGGAGCACGGGCAAAACCCAGCGGTGGTCGAGCGCGCCGGACAATTGCGCCACGCCTTCGACTGGATACCGGTGCGCTTGTTGGCGGCGAGTTTTGCCCTGGTCGGCAACTTTGTCGCGGTCAGCAGGATGATGCTGCACGAGTTGCTGAACTGGAACATCAGCGCCGCGCAATTGATCGAAAAGGCCGGGCTGGTGGCCGCTGAAATCCCGGCGCCGGTCGTGGGGCCTGATGGCATCAACAACCTCGACCGGATCTGGGAGTTGCTCCTGCGCTCGGCGGTGCTCTGGTATGCGGGGATTGCGTTGTGGACCGTCCTGCCCTGAGTTTTCGATAGCGATCAAAAAATCGCAGCCTGCGCCAGCTCCTACAGTCGATACGGCGGTAGGAGCTGGCGCAGGCTGCGATTTTTTTCGTTAACCTTAAGTTACAAAACCCTCCCCAAAATTGAGTTATATACAGATAGCGCCCAATAGTGGCTATCTGCTGCCCGGTTGCGCCCGCCAATAAAAATAAGAAATCCAAGGGAGACATTCAGTGAAGAGCTTGCTCTATCCCGCTGTCGCGCTGATGAACCGCTTGAGCTTCGGCATGAAGTTCAGCCTGATCAGTGTCCTGTTCCTGGTGCCGATGCTGGTGACCAACTTCTACCTGGTCCGTGATTCCTATCGCGAATTCCAGGGCACCCGCATCGAACTGCAGAGCCTCGGCCTGCTGGGCCGCAGCGTGGAGCTACGGCGCGACCTGGAAACACTGAACAACCTGGTGCAGATCAACGTCGCCCTCGGCCAGTCGGGCAAGGCGGGCAATCTCGAGTCGCAGATCAGCACGCTGGAGCAAGGCGTACTGGCGCGCATGCAAGCATTGACGGCGATGACCACCGATCCGGAACAGATCGCGGTGTTCGACGGCAAGCGCGATGAAATGATCGCTGCGTTCAAGGCACAGCAAACGGAAAAATCCCTGCAAAGCAAAAGTGCCCTGACCGCCAAGTTGCTGGGCAGCGCGCAGATTTTCAGCCAGATCATCGCCAGCCAGGCGGGGCTGAGCCGCGACAATCAAAGCGACATGCGTCAGCTCAGCGAACTCGCCACTGCCGTGACGCCACGCATTACGCAGATCCTGGGTGACGGCCGGGCGCTCGGTTCCTCTTCCCTGGGGCAGGGGTTTCTCAACTCGGCATCGAGCACTCGATTCGATGAGCTGCTGGCGCAGATCGAGAAAGTCCAGGGCGAATACGGCCTGAAGTTGCAGGACGCGCTGGCCTCGAGCAAGGCCGCGCGGGACATCCTGGCCGTCCAGGCCGATAACAGCAAGGCGTCCTTGAAAAAGGCCAGTGAGCTGTTTGAAGAGAAAGTGGTGATGGCCGACACCCTGGATGCGCCTTGGCAGGCTTTTTACGATCAGGTCACGGGCTTGATGGATCAGACCTACCAGCTCAACGACGCCACCCTGAAATTTCTCGACACCCAGTTGCAGCAGCGCCTGGAGCAGAACCGTACGCACATGATCCTGCAGGCCGTGGCACTGTCAGTGGTGTTTGTGCTGATTTTCTATCTGTACGGCGGCTTTTATGCCTCGACCCGCACCACGCTCAAGCGCCTTGGCGGTGTGATGGACAAAGTGGCGGCTGGCGACATGACCGTCACCTTCAGTGCCCACAGCCGTGATGAGCTGGGGGAGTTGGGTGAAGTGTTCAACGGCACCGTGAAAAAAATCCATGACCTGATCGAACGTGTCGGGCAGACCGTCAGCGAAGTCGAGCGCCAGGCCGGGCAAGTGGAGAATGTCTCGGCGCAGAGCAACCAGGCCGTGGCCGGGCAACGCACACAGATCGAACAGGTCGCCACGGCGATGAACCAGATGTCCGCCACATCCCTGGAGGTCGCGCGCAGCGCCGCCGCGGCGGTCAGCAGCGCCCACAGCGTCAATGACGAAACCATCAGCGGGCGCGGCCTGGTGCAATCCCAGCAGGGCAGCATCGCCGCGCTGGCCAGCGAGATCGATCAATCGGTGCTGGTGATCAATCAACTGGCCAGCGACAGCCAGTCCATCAGCCGTGTGCTGGAAGTGATCAAGAGCATCGCCGAGCAGACCAACCTGCTGGCGCTCAATGCCGCCATCGAAGCGGCGCGGGCCGGGGAACAGGGCCGTGGTTTCGCGGTGGTGGCGGATGAGGTGCGTACCCTGGCCAAGCGTACCCAGCAGTCGACCGAGGAAATCGAGCAGATGATCAGCAAGCTCCACGGTGGCGTGGGCGCGGCGGTCAAGGCGATGGGCGTCAGCCATGAAATGGCGAACGGTACGGTAGGTCAGTCGGAAAAGGTCCAGCAGGCGTTGGAGAACATCCTTGACGCGGTGGGCACGATCGTCGACCAGAATCAGCAGATCGCGGCGGCCGTGGAACAGCAAACCGCCGTGGCCCACGACATTGACCAGAACATTGTCGAGATCAATCGCGCCGGTGAGCGTACCGCCGAAGGCGCGCACCAGACCGAAGATGCCAGCCGGGCGCTGTCGATGCAGGTGGTGGAACTCAAGCAACTGATCAGCGCATTCCGCGTTTAATGGGCATCACACATTCAAATGTGGGAGCGAGCCTGCTCGCGATGGCGTTCACAGATTTAACAGGGTGTTGACTGGCAAACTGTTATCGCGAGCTGGCGCGCTCCTACAGGAGGAGTGGCTTAATTTTCTGTAGTACTTTTTCCGTGTACTGGTAGGAAAAGCCCTGATTTGCTCCGCGCGCTGGCTTTTCGTCTTCAATGCAAGATGATTCAGTTCACTGACCACATGAAGGAGCCATGGTTATGTCCGTTGCAACGCTTGGAATCCTGGGACACTGCGCCCATTGCCAGCGCACGTTGTTGCTCGAATCCTGGCAGCTCAATGCCATCGCCATCAATGAGGCGTTCACCTGTTCCAACTGTCAGAAAGCCTTGCAACTGAACGATCCCAAACAGATCAAGCGCTTCAGGTCGCTCGATTCGCTGGCCATGTTGAAGGCGAGCCTGCTGGTGATGATTTGCACCGCACTGCTGGTCGCATTGGTGATGGAGTGGATCGGATTGCTCAGTGTCGTCGAACAGATCAATTTTTCGTTGTTGGCGATTTTCGTCTACTTCATCGCTCTGCGATTTGCCCGCCAGCGTCAGCACATGACGTTGATTCTCGAGGCCGCCAAGGCCCACGTCGAATGACTACCAGTTGAACAGTTCGCGGGCATTGGCCGTGCTGGCGCCGGCCAATTGTTCGGGGCTGACCGCCATGATCCCAGCCAGTGCCTCACAGATTGCCGGCAAATGCGCCGGGCTGTTGCGTTGACCGGGGAACATGGCGGGCGCCATGTCGGGTGAGTCGGTTTCCAGAGCCACCGATTCCAGCGGTAACTCGGCCAGTACGCGGTGCATGCGCAATGCCTGTGGCCAGGTGGCGGCGCCGCCCAATCCCAGCTTGAAACCGAGCTTGATGTATTCCCGGGCTTCCTCGCGACTGCCGGCGAAGGCATGAATGATGCCGGCGCGTTTGAGCTTGAAGCGTTTGAGCGTGGCAATCACCGCCGCATGGCTGCGCCTTACGTGGATCAGTGCTGGCAGGTTGAAGTCCGCCGCCAGTTGCAGTTGTGCGTCGAACAAGGCCTGCTGGCGTTCGCGGTCGAGGGTTTCGATGAAGTAGTCGAGGCCGATTTCGCCCACGGCGCATAGTTGTCGATGCCCGGCCAGCCGCGTCAGCCAGTCGCCGAGCTGCGTCAGGTGCTCGGGGCGATGATCGTCCAGATACACCGGATGCAAACCGAACGCGGCATAGAGGTCAGGATCGCTGCGCACCAGCTCCCAGACCCGTTGCCAATTGCCCTGATAAACCCCCAGCACCACCATCTTGCGCACACCGAGGGCGCGGCTTTGCGCCATCAGCGCCTGGCGATCGACGTCGAAGTCCGGGAAGTCCAGATGGGTGTGGGTGTCGATCAGCTCCACGGTTCAATCCTGGCGGATACGCTGTTTGAAGGTCCGCGCGATGGCCTGTACGCCAGGCTGGTAATCGGACTGCTCGATCGCCGCCAGGGCCAGGGCCAGGGCTTTGTCGGCAATCAGCTGATGCTGCTGGGCCATGGCATTGACCGGCAACGGCAGGAAGTCCAGCAACTGGGTGTCGCCGAATGTGCCCAGGCGCAGGGGCCGGGTTTTCAGCGGGAAATCATGCAAGGCGTCGAACACGCCCTGCAGCAGCACGTAGGAAGTGGTTATCAGTGCCTCGGGCAAATGCCCTACGCGCTGGAGCATTTCTTCCATCAATTGCTTGCCGCATTCACGGCTGAACGATTCGCCGTGTTCGATCAGCACTTCACCGGTGTAGCCGGTCAGCGCCTGTTTGAAACCGGCGGCCCGTTCCTGGCTGATGCTCAGTTCCGGGCGGGCGCCGATCAGGGCGATCTGTTTGGGCAGCGGATCGAGCAGGCTCTGGGTCAGATGCTGGCTGGCTTCGCGGTCGTCGCTGATCACCGAGCAGAAGTGCTCCGGCTCCATGACCCGGTCGACGGCAATGATCGGGATGCCCTTGGCTTGCAACTGGCGATAGCTGTCGTCACCGACGGGCAGGCAACTGGCGACGATCAGCGCATCGCAGCGCCGGGCGCGGAACAGTTTGAGCAATTGCCGTTCGCTGTCCGGCGCGTCGTCGCTGCTGGCGATCAGCAGCTGATAGCCGCGAGCCCGTGCACCTTGTTCCAGCAACTTGGCGATTCGTGCGTAACTGGGGTTTTCCAGGTCCGGCAGAATGAACCCCAGGGTGCGGGTATGGCGACTGCGCAGCCCGGCGGCCTGGGGGTTGGGCGTGAAGCCATGCTGATCGACGACCGCGCGCACGCGCTCGACAGTCGCGCTGCTGATGCGTTGCTGTTCGGCCTTGCCGTTGATGACATAGCTGGCGGTGGTGACGGACACACCGGCCAACTGGGCGATATCACTGAGTTTCAACCCGCTGTTTCCTTGTTTTTTTCGAGCTTGCCCGACAGTTTCGCCAATCCTAACCGATTCAGGTAGTCGACCCTCGTCGCAGCGCATCCGACAATTGGACTTCACGATTTCGAGGTTATCGAGTAACGTGCGAATCATGCTAGATTAAACGTTTCAGCAGGCGTATTTTCAAGGTTATTGGTGCCTTTTGTCAGTTCTGCCGCGAAACTGCCAAATCTTGTCTTCACACAGGCGCCTAAGCTGAATCATCCAAAACAATACCTGGTGCCCATATGGCGCCAAAAAGGAGAAAGCATGCTCGAGCTCACTGTGGAGCAGATATCCATGGGCCAGTCGGCTGTGGATAAGTCCGAAGCGTTGCAGCTGCTGGCCCGGCATCTGGTTGCCGATGGCTTGGTCGACGAGGGTTACCTCGCCGGCTTGCAGGCGCGCGAAGCCCAGGGCTCGACCTTTCTCGGTCAAGGTATTGCCATTCCCCACGGTACCCCGCAAACCCGCGATCAGGTGTTCACCACCGGCGTGCGCCTGATGCAGTTCCCCGAAGGGGTGGACTGGGGCGACGGACAGATCGTCTACCTGGCGATCGGTATTGCCGCCAAGTCCGACGAGCACCTGCGCCTGCTGCAATTGCTGACCCGTGCTCTGGGCGAGACGGATCTGGGCCAGGCCCTGCGCCGCGCCAGTTCTCCCGAGGCCCTGCTGAAGCTGCTGCAAGGTGCGCCGCAGGAGCTGGCGCTGGATGCGCAGATGATCGGCCTGGGCGTTGCCGCTGAGGATTTCGAAGAGCTGGTGTGGCGCGGTGCGCGTCTGTTGCGCCAGGCCGACTGCGTCAGCAACGGTTTCTCCGCCGTGCTGCAGCAGGTCGAAGCACTGCCATTGGGCGATGGCCTGTGGTGGTTGCACAGCGAGCAAACGGTCAGGCGCCCGGGCCTGGCCTTCGTCACCCCGGACAAGCCATTGCGCTACCTGGGGCAGCCGCTGAATGGACTGTTTTGCCTAGCCAGCCTGGGCGAGGCTCATCAGGCCTTGCTCGAACGCCTGTGTGCCTTGTTGATTGAAGGCCGCGGCCACGAATTGGGGCGCGCCACCAGCTGCCGCGCGGTGCTCGAAGTGCTCGGCGGCGAACTGCCCGCGGACTGGCCGAGCGCCCGTATCGCACTGGCCAACGCCCATGGCTTGCATGCGCGGCCGGCGAAGATCCTCGCGCAGTTGGCAAAGAGCTTTGAGGGTGAAATTCGCATCCGCATCGTCGATGGCCAGGACAGCGCCGTGTCGGTCAAGAGCCTGAGCAAGCTGCTCAGCCTCGGTGCCCGCCGTGGCCAGGTGCTGGAAATCATCGCCGAACCGAGCATCGCCGCCGATGCCTTGCCCGCGTTATTGGCCGCCATTGAAGAAGGCCTTGGCGAGGAAGTCGAACCGCTGCCGGCGCTCAGTCGACCGAGCGAAGAGGTGGCCGAGGTCACTGAAGTATTGCTCGCCCCGGCGTCCGGCAGCCTGATTCAGGCGATTGCCGCCGCACCGGGCATCGCCATTGGCCCGGCGCATATTCAGGTCCAGCAAGCCATCGATTACCCGCTGCGCGGTGGGTCCGCCGCCGTTGAACGCGAACGTCTCAAGCAAGCCTTACTGCAGGTGCGCGGCGATATTCAGGGCTTGATCGAGCGCAGCAAGGCCAAGGCGATTCGCGAGATTTTCATCACCCATCAGGAAATGCTCGACGACCCGGAATTGACCGATGAGGTCGACACCCGCCTCAAGCAGGGTGAAAGCGCGGAAGCGGCGTGGATGTCGGTGATCGAAGCCGCCGCCCGGCAACAGGAGTCCCTGCAGGACGCGTTGCTCGCCGAGCGCGCCGCCGACCTGCGCGATGTGGGTCGCCGGGTACTGGCGCAGTTGTGTGGCGTGCAGACCGCGAGCGAACCCGAGCAACCGTACATTCTGGTGATGGACGAAGTCGGCCCGTCCGACGTGGCGCGCCTTGATCCGGCCCGGGTCGCTGGCATTCTCACCGCCCGGGGTGGCGCCACCGCACACAGCGCCATCGTTGCCAGGGCGCTCGGTATTCCGGCCCTGGTCGGTGCCGGCGCGGCCGTGCTGTTGCTGGCGCCGGGCACTGCGTTACTGCTCGACGGGCAGCGCGGTCGGCTGCACGTGGACGCCGACGCGAGCACCTTGCAGCGTGCCATCGAAGAGCGCGACAACCGCGAGCAACGGCTCAAGGCTGCCGCCGAACAGCGCCACCAACCGGCAGTGACCACTGATGGGCATGCCGTCGAAGTAGTCGCCAACATCGGCGAAAGCGCCGCCGTCATTGGCGCGGTGGAGCAGGGCGCCGAAGGTATTGGCCTGCTGCGCACCGAACTGATCTTCATGGCCCACCCGCAAGCGCCGGACGAAGCCACCCAGGAAGCCGAATATCGCCGCGTGCTCGATGGCCTCGCGGGGCGGCCGCTGGTGGTGCGTACCCTCGATGTCGGTGGCGACAAACCCTTGCCCTATTGGCCGATCGCCAAGGAAGAAAACCCCTTCCTCGGCGTGCGTGGCATCCGCTTGACCCTGCAACGGCCGCAGATCATGGAAGCGCAGTTGCGCGCCTTGCTGCGGGCCGCCGACAACCGTCCGCTGCGCATCATGTTTCCCATGGTCGGCAGCGTCGACGAGTGGCGCCAGGCCCGGGACATGACCGAGCGCCTGCGTCGGGAAATTCCGGTGCAGGATCTGCAACTGGGGATCATGATCGAAGTGCCGTCGGCAGCACTGCTGGCGCCGGTGCTGGCCAAGGAAGTCGACTTCTTCAGCGTCGGCACCAACGACCTGACGCAATACACCCTGGCCATCGACCGTGGTCATCCGACCCTGTCGGCCCAGGCCGATGGCTTGCACCCGGCGGTGCTGCAACTGATCGACATCACTGTGCGCGCGGCCCATGCCCATGGCAAATGGGTGGGCGTGTGCGGCGAGCTGGCGGCCGACCCCCTGGCCGTGCCGGTGCTGGTCGGGCTGGGGGTGGATGAGTTGAGTGTGGGCGCGCGCAGCATCCCCGAGGTCAAGGCGCGGGTTCGCGAACTCAGCCTGAGCCAGGCAAAACACCTCGCCCAGGAGGCGCTCGCCGTGGGCAGTGCCAATGAAGTCCGTGCATTAGTGGAGGCCCTGTAATGGCCAGGATTCTGACCCTGACCCTCAACCCGGCGCTGGATCTGACGGTGCAGTTGCCGCGCCTGGAGCCTGGCCAGGTCAACCGCAGCGACGTCATGCACACCCACGCCGCCGGCAAAGGGGTGAACGTGGCGCAGGTGCTGGCGGACCTCGGGCATCAACTGACGGTCAGTGGTTTTCTCGGTGAAGACAACCTGCAAGCGTTCGAAACCCTGTTCGCCAAACGCGGTTTCACCGACGCGTTCATCCGCGTGCCCGGCGAGACTCGCAGCAACATCAAGCTGGCGGAAAGCGACGGCCGCATCACCGACCTCAACGGCCCGGGACCCCAGGTCAGCGCGGCGGCGCAGCAGGCCTTGCTTGATCATCTGGACCGGATTGCCCCGGGCCATGACGCGGTCGTCGTCGCCGGCAGCTTGCCCCAAGGCGTCAGCCCGCAGTGGTTGCAGGGCTTGATCCTGCGTTTGAAAAAACTCGGTTTGAAAGTCGCGCTCGATACCAGTGGCGAGGCGTTGGCAGCCGCACTCAAGGCCGCTCCGTGGCTGATCAAACCCAACACCGACGAGCTGGCCGAAGTGCTCGGCTGCGAAGTGGTATCGGTGCTGGCGGAGGCCGAGGCCGCCAGCCGTTTGCATGCACAAGGCATCGAGCACGTCGTGGTGTCCCACGGCGCCAAGGGCGTGAACTGGTTCAGCGTCGGTTCGGCGCTGCATGCCACGCCGCCCAAAGTCAGCGTCGCCAGCACGGTAGGTGCGGGTGATTCGCTCTTGGCGGGCATGCTCCACGGTTTGCTGACGGCCCACACCCCCGAGCAAACCTTGCGAACCGCCACGGCGATTGCCGCGATGGCGGTGACCCAGATTGGTTTCGGCATTGGCGATACGGCGCAACTGGCGCTGCTCGAACAGGGCGTGCGCGTGCATCCCCTGACAGAACAATAAGAGGGTTGGTCATGAAGTTAGCCATTGTTACTGCCTGCCCCAACGGCATGGTCACCAGTGTGCTGTGCGCGCGCCTGCTGGATGCGGCGGCCCAGCGCCAGGGCTGGATGACCTGTGTCGAAATCAGCGATGCAGCCCATCCCGAACGCCAGTTGTCGGCGGCCACTGTCGATGCAGCCGAGTGGGTATTGCTGGTGGCCAGCACCCCGGTGGACATGTCGCGATTCGTCGGCAAGCGCGTCTACCGCAGCACCCCGGCCCAGGCCTTGCAGGACGTGGAAGCGGTGCTGCGCCGTGGCGCCGAAGAGGCGACTGTCTATCGCGCACCAGAGGCCGCCGCTGAGCCAGCCGCCGTCGCCGCCAACGTGCCGCGTCTGGTCGCCGTCACTGCCTGTCCGACCGGTGTCGCCCACACCTTCATGGCGGCCGAGGCCCTGCAACAGGCGGCCAAGCGCCTGGGCTACGAGCTGCAAGTGGAAACCCAGGGCTCGGTCGGGGCGCGCAATCCGTTGAGTGCACAAGCGATTGCCGATGCCGACGTGGTGCTGTTGGCCGCGGACATCGAAGTGGCCACCGAGCGTTTCGCCGGCAAGAAAGTCTATCGCTGCGGTACCGGCATCGCCCTCAAGCAAGCCGAGGCAACCCTGAACAAGGCGCTGGCCGAAGGCGTGCAGGAAAGCGTATCGACCGGTGCGAAAGGACCGGTCAAGCAAGAGAAGACCGGGATCTACAAACACCTGCTGACCGGTGTCTCGTTCATGTTGCCGATGGTGGTGGCGGGCGGCCTGATGATTGCCCTGTCATTCGTGTTCGGCATCACCGCGTTCAAGGAACAAGGCACCCTTGCCGCAGCGCTGATGCAGATCGGCGGCGACACCGCGTTCAAGCTGATGGTGCCGCTGCTGGCCGGCTATATCGCGTATTCCATCGCTGACCGTCCGGGCCTGGCGCCGGGGATGATCGGCGGTCTGTTGGCGAGCACCCTGGGCGCCGGTTTTATCGGCGGGATCATTGCCGGCTTCATCGCCGGTTACGCGGCGCAGGCCATCAATCGCTATGCGCGGTTGCCGCAAAGCCTGGAGGCGTTGAAGCCGATCCTGATCATCCCGTTGCTGGCCAGTCTGTTCACCGGACTGGTGATGATCTACGTGGTCGGCAAGCCGGTGGCGGGGATGCTTGAAGGGCTAACGCACTTCCTCGACAGCATGGGCACCACCAACGCGATCCTGCTTGGCGTACTGCTGGGCGGCATGATGTGTGTCGACCTTGGCGGGCCGATCAACAAGGCTGCGTACGCGTTCTCGGTCGGGCTGCTGGCGTCGCAGAGTTATGCACCGATGGCGGCGACCATGGCCGCGGGCATGGTGCCACCGATCGGCCTGGGGATCGCCACCTTCATCGCGCGACGCAAGTTTGCCCAGACCGAACGCGAAGCGGGGAAAGCGGCGCTGGTACTGGGCTTGTGCTTCATCTCCGAAGGCGCGATTCCGTTCGCCGCCAAGGACCCGCTTCGGGTGATTCCGGCGAGCATTGCCGGTGGCGCGCTGACTGGTGCGATGTCGATGTACTTCGGCTGCAAGTTGATGGCGCCCCACGGAGGCCTGTTCGTACTGGCGATCCCGAATGCGATCAACCATGCACTGCTTTATTTGCTGGCGATTGTGGCGGGGAGCTTGTTGACGGCGGTGGTGTATGCGCTGGTCAAGCGGCCGGAAGTTGTAGAGTTGGCAGTAGAGCCCGTCAGCGCCTGACGCCGATCCCCTGTAGGAGCGAGCCTGCTCGCGATAGCGCCCTGTCATTGAAATGGTCTTAGACTGACACGACGCTATCGCGAGCAGGCTCGCTCCCACAGGGATCGCGTTCTCACGCGGGCACTTCAGTTTTCCTTTCTCAGGGAGAACACCATGAGCGAGTTCGACCTCGGTCGCCGTCGTGTCATTCAGGCGGTAGGCGCCGGGCTGCTGCTACCTGGGCTGGCGCCGGCAGTGATCGCTTCGGTCAAGGATCGCCCACAGCTCACCGATGGCGTGCAGTCCGGTGATTTGCTCGGCGACCGCGCGATCATCTGGAGCCGCTGCGATCGTCCGGCGCGGATGGTGGTGGAGTGGGACACCCGCAGCCTGTTTCCCAACCCCCGCCGATTCGTTTCGCCCCTGGCCGATGCCCAAACTGACTTCACCGCTCGGGTCGAACTGACCGGCCTGCCCGCCGACCAGGCGATTTTCTATCGTGTCCAGTTTGAAGATGCCCAAAGCGGGGTCGCCAGCGAGCCCTGGTTCGGTCATCTGCGCAGCGTGCCCCAGACTCGCCGCGACATCCGTTTCGTCTGGAGTGGCGACACCGCTGGCCAGGGGTTCGGCATCAACCCGGACATCGGCGGCATGCGCATCTACGAAGCCATGCGCCTGCGCCTGCCGGATTTTTTTATCCACAGCGGTGACACCATCTACGCCGACAACCCCATACCAGCGCAGCTGGTCACCGAGGGTGGCCGGGTGTGGCGCAACATCACCACCGAGGCCAAGAGCAAAGTCGCCGAAACCCTGGATGATTACCGGGGCAATTACCGCTACAACCTGATGGACGAAAACATCCGTCGTTTCAACGCCGAAGTGCCGCAGATCTGGCAATGGGACGATCACGAGGTGGTGAACAACTGGTCCCCGGGTAAACGACTGGATGCGCGTTACGCGAACAAAGATATCCACAGCCTGGTGGGCCGCGCGCGTCAGGCCTGGCTCGAATACGCACCGATGCGCTGGCAGGACGCCGACGGCGGGGGACGGATTTATCGTCAGCTCAGCTACGGGCCGATGCTCGATCTCTTCGTGCTCGACATGCGCAGTTATCGCGGCGCCAATGACGACAACCTGGGCGAGGCCAAGCCCTTCCTCGGGCGTGAACAACTGGATTGGCTGAAGGCTTCGCTCAAAGCCTCCGGGGCCCAATGGAAAGTGATCGCCGCGGACATGTCGATCGGGCTCGGGGCACCGGATGGCGAGGTCAGCCCCGGTGTCACGCGCTGGGAAGCAGTGGCCAATGGCGACCCGGGGCCGGCGCAGGGACGTGAGCTGGAAATCGCCGAGTTGCTGGGGTTTCTGCGGGCGCAGCAGGTGCGCAATTTCGTGTTCCTGACGGCGGATGTGCATTACTGCGCCGCGCATCATTACCACCCGGACCGTGCCGCGTTTCAGGATTTCGAACCGTTTTGGGAGTTTGTTGCCGGTCCCTTGAATGCAGGGAGCTTCGGCCCCGATCAGTTGGACAAAACCTTCGGCCCGCAAGCGGTGTTCCAGAAAACTTCGCCCGCCCTGAATGCTTCGCCGTTTGCCGGGTTTCAGTTTTTTGGTGAGGTGAACATAGATGGGCAGAGCGGGGAGTTGAGCGTGGTGTTGCGGGATCTGGATGGAATCAGCGTGTTTGAGCGGACATTGGAAGTGGTCTGACGGATCAGCATCTGGGGCTTGTGGGGGGGAGTACCTTTTTCTCAATAAAGTATTTAAGAAATAAAAGTGTTCTCTCAGTGTGCATTGGCATGCTGTCGGAAGAAGGAAGTAAAACTTCGAATTGATTGAGATGAAGTTCATGTTGTTTGTGATAGGTATTTTTTATGGCTTCCATTTATGGTTGTGCCTCAATCCAACCGAGTAATCAATGATGAAGTTGATAGTGGAATATCAAAAAAACCTATGGAAGATAATGGCTTCGTTGATCTTTTCTGTGCTCTTTCTTGCAACCTGTAAAAACGTCTATGCCAGTGAAGCCAACGCCGGGTTGTGCAACGGTGCGTGGGGGATGGTCGGGGGTTATTACTGCAATCTAAACCCGATTGGCGGAGGGGGTGTCCTGTGTGTTTTTTTTGGAAAAGACAATGATCGAAACGGGGTCTACCGAAGTGGCACCAGCGACCAATGTATAGTCGATGAGGCGGGGCGTCAGAGGGGGATCGACTGTAATGAAATGTGTCGCCTGAACAACAACTGCTCTAGAGTTACATGCCCCGTAAGCAAGCAACTCGACGAAATAAGTGCACGACTCGATACATTAGGCCGAGCGACAGACGAAAAATTAATCAAGTCGCCTTGAGATTGATTCCCCTGTCATGATTTGAATTAGATCGTTCCCATAATTGGGAACGATCTTTCATCAATATTCAGGTTTATCAGTAAACGTCGCGGCGATAACGGCCCTGTTCGATCAGACGTTCCACCTCGACGGCACCGAGTACATCGTTGAGTACTTGATCAACCCCAGCCGCCATCCCTTGCAAGCTGCCGCAGATGTAGATCACGGCACCGTCCGCCAGCCATTTCTTCAGTTCATCGGCGGATTCGCGCAGGCGATCCTGCACGTAGATCTTCTCGACCTGATCCCGGGAAAAGGCCAGGTCCAGGCGCAACAGATCGCCGGAGATCAACCACTCTTGCAGTTCGTCGCGACACAGATAGTCGTGTTCCCGATTACGCTCGCCGAACAACAGCCAGTGGCATTGCTGGCCGTCGGCGATCCGCGCCTTGAGCAGGCTGCGCAGCCCGGCCAACCCCGTACCGTTGCCGAGCAGGATCATCGGCACCGGCTCGTTCGGCAGGTGGAAACCGCTGTTGCGTCGAACCCGCAGACTGATGCTGCTACCCACCGGCGCGTGTTCGGTGAGCCAGCCGGAGCCGACGCCCAGGCTGCCATCGGCGCGCAGTTCCTGACGCACGATCAATTCGAGAATGCCATCGGCCGCAATCGAAGCGATGGAGTATTCGCGCATGGCCAGCGGCACCAGAGCATCCACCAACGCCTGGGCGTGCAGGCCGACCAGGTGGCTGCGGTTCTCGGGCAACTGTCGGCTGGCGAGGGCTTGCTCCAGCGGTTGCGACAAGCCGTCGAGCGTGATGGTCGCGCGACCGTCGATGCCCAGCCCTTCGAGGAAATGCTCGATGGCCCATGGGCAATTGCGCGGCAGCACTTCCACCAGATCACCGGCCAGCCAGCTGCTGGTGCTCGGCGCGGTGAGGCCCAACAGGTACACCGGCGCACCGGAGCTGTCGGGGTTGAGCAATTCGCGGCGGCTCAGGGTCCAGTTGTCGTAGCTGGGCGCTTGCCAGGTGTCCACCGGTGCCTGGCCGGTCAACAGCCCCAGTTGCTGCTGCCAGTGGCGCAGGGCGTAAGGGTCGCCACTGTCGACTTCCACCGGGGCGAACAGCGTCTTGCCGCCGTGTTCGCCCAGCCAGCTGTGCAGGCGTCGGGCGAAACCGCAGAAGTGTTGGTACTGACGGTCACCGAGGCCCAATACCGCATAGTTCAGGCTGTCCAGGCTCAACGCCCGACCCAGTACCTTGCGCTCGAAACCACTGGCGCTGTCCGGCGCTTCGCCGTCGCCGAAGGTGCTGACCACGAACAACGCGTTGCTCGAATCCCGCAGGTCCTGTTCGCTGACGCTCGCCAGTGGCTGCACCTTCACCGGCAGCCCGGCGGCCTGCAACTGGCCGGCGGTCTGCCACGCCAGTTGCTCGGCAAAGCCGCTCTGGCTGGCGAAGCTGATCAGCCAGGCCGGGGTGTCGCTGCCTGGTTGGGCCAGGCCTTTGCGCGCATCCTTGATCTGGCTTTTTTTGCGTCGACGGTCCAGGTACAGCAGCCAGCCGGTGACGAAAAACAGCGGCATGCTCAGGGCGGTGAGGGTCAGGATGATGCGTCCGCCGATGCCGAAATAACTGCCGGTGTGCAGCGCGTAGACGCTGGTCAGCAACTGCGCCTTGAAGCTTTTGTCGCTGTAGCGGTCGTGGCGTTTGATCTCGCCGGTGACCGGGTCGAGTGTGATCTGGTTCAGGGCGCGGTCGTGGGGTGAGTCTTTCAACAGATAAAAGACAGTCGCCGGTTGTCCGGCCACGGGTGGCATACGGGTGTTGTAGAAACTCAGGTCGGGGCCCGCCGCACTGTAGATGCTGCTCCACATGGCCGAGTAATTGGCAGTTGGCGCGGGGCCCTCGGGTGCTGGACCACGACCGCCGCGAACGCGTTCGTTTTGCGGTGAGTCGGAGAGCAGGCGGTTCACGCCCTTGTTGTACCACTCGTAGGACCAGGTCAAGCCGGTCAACGCCGCCAGGAGGTAGAACACCAGGCACCAGGTCCCTGCGACGGAGTGCAGGTCCCAATTGAAGCTGCGACCCTTTTTCTTCCAGTCGAGGGTCAGCCAGGCGCGCCAGCTGGCCCACTGACGGGGCCAGCGCAGGTACAGGCCCGAGAGGCAGAAGAACACCAGGATCAGCGTGCAGGCACCGGTGATCTGCCGGCCGGTGTCACCCATGGCGAGGAAGCGGTGCAGTTGCAGCATCAGCCCGAAGAATTGCTGGCCGGTGGCGTCGCCCAGCAGCTCGCCGGTATAGGGATCGAAGAAACGCATGGGGCCGCGACGCTCACCCGGCGCCGGAGTGAAGAAGGCGCGGGCGGCAATGTCGCTGTCGATGTCCACCGAGAGTATCGCTACTTTCAGGCCGGTGGCCGCTTCGACTTTTTCCACCAGCTCGGCGGGTGGCAGCACACCGGCGACCTGCTTCTGTACCTGCAGTACAGAAGGGTTCATGGCGTACAGAATTTCATCCTGAAACGACACCGTCGCCCCGGTAATGCCCATCAGGGCCAGGACGAGACCTGCGCTGATGCCAAAAAACCAGTGCAACTGGAACAGGGTTTTCTTCAACACGTCGCTCGCCTTGTTCATTCGAAGATAGTCATCACGGCGCGCATTATGATGCCGTGGGTTGTCGAGAAACATTCTTTTTTACACACGAAAACCCCGTTCACTTGGGTGAGCGGGGCATCTGCTTTTGCGCTTTCCTGTAGGAGCGAGCCTGCTCGCGATGAACTGGAGAACGACGCGGGGTGTCAGGTTGACCTCGTTATCGTTCACGACCATCGCGAGCAGGCTCGCTCCTACAGAGGTTGCGTGTTCACATTTCCATCAGAAGTGGAAGTTGGTGCTCAGCAGCGCCGTACGGCCCGCCGCCTGGTTGGCGAAGTGGGTCGAGAACGCCTTGTCGTAGTAGGTTTCGTCGGTCAGGTTCTGCACGTTCAGTTGCAGGTCGATGTTTTTGGTCAGCTTGTAGGCGGCCATCGCATCGTAGCGAACGTAGGAGTCGACCATGGTGGTGTTCGCAACGCTGCCGAACACGTCGTCGACGTAGAACGCACCGCCACCGATCGTCAGCTTCGGCGTGACCTGATAGGTCGTCCACAGGCTGGCGCTGTTTTTCGGCGTGTTAGGCAGTTCGTTGCCGTCGTTGGCCTTGTTGGCCGCCAGTGGACCGCCGTCGATCTGCTCGCTGTCCATGTAGGCGTAGCCGGCGAAGACTTGCCATTTGTCGGTCAGCTTGCCGGTGGCCGACAGTTCGAAACCTTGCACGCGGGTCTTGCCGACGTTTTCGTACGAGGTGGTGTTGGTCTGCACACGGGCGTTTTCTTTTTCGGTGCGGAAGATGTCGGCGGTCAGCGACAGACGATCATTCATCAAGTCCCACTTGGTACCGATTTCGTAGTTCTTGGTGGTTTCCGGCTCCATGTCGCTGCTCAGCAGGTTGCCGTTGCGATCCGGAGTGCCGCCCAGCGGGTTGCCGTCCATGCCTTCGCCAAGGGTCGCACCCGGTGGCGTGGCGGAGGTGGCGTAGGACGCATAGATGCTGCCGTTTTCCGCCGGCTTGTAGACCACGCCGAACTGACCGGTGACGAACTCGCTGACGTCATCGCCCTTGTTCGTGGTGGCTCCAGCGGCGGTGTAGGTCTTGTAGTCGGTGTCGAAATGGTCGTAGCGCAGGCCCATGTTCACCAGCCACTGCTCGTTCAACTCCAGGGTGTCGAACACGTACAGCGCGTAGGTGTTGGCCTTGGTGTCGGTGCCGGCGTAGTTGCGCGAGATCGCGCCGTTCCACGGGTCGTTCGGGTTCGGGTTGGACAGCGAGGTGCAGTTGTAGCCGCTTGGCGCGCCGATCAGGGCCGGCGAGCAGTTGGTGGTCGCGGCCGCAGTGCCTGGGGTGGTGTCGGTGTTGACGTTGTACGAGGACTTCTTGCTTTCCTCGCGGCTCAACTCGATACCGGTGGCGAAGCTGTTCTTGAAGCCGGCGATGTACACATCACCAAACAGGTCGGTCTGGTTGGTGGTGGTCTCGGTGTTGCTGACGCGGGTATTCGCCCGGCGCCAGACGCTGCCGTTGTTGACGTTGCCCTTGCTGTCGTCCGGCTGGGTCAGGATGTAGTCCTGCATGCTGGTGCCGTGGCGCAGGGTGTTCTTGACGGTCAGCGCGTCGCTCAGGTCGTGCTCCACGGAGATGGTCGCGGTGTCGGTACGGCCCTTGCGGAAATCGCGGTCATTCAGGCCATAGAAATTGCTGCTGTTGCCACCGTCGTCCGGCTTGTCCGGATTGGCCTTGGTACGGGCAGCCGAGCCTGCGGTCGGGATCGAATATGGAATGCCCGAGTCCGGCAAGTCGTTACTTTCCAGATGGTAGTAGTCGAGGTTCACGCGGGTGTCGGTGCCCAGGCCGAAGGCCAAGGAAGGTGCGACGCCCCAGCGGTCGTAATTGACGCTCTGCCGGCCGGCGACGTTGCTTTCGTGGCTCATCAGGTTCAGACGGCCGGCGGCGGTGTCGGAGAACTGATAGTTGCCGTCCAGGGTGTAACGCTGGGTCTGGTCCGAACCCCAGGTGAAGCCACCGTCGAACGAGTTGCCCAGGTGCGCCTTCTTGCTCACCAGGTTGATGCTGCCGCCTGCCGCGCCACGGCCGCCGATGGCCGAGTTCGGGCCCTTGCTGACTTCGATCGATTCGACGGCGAAGATTTCGCGGCTCTGCGAACCGGTATCGCGTACGCCATCCAGGTAGGTGTCACCCTGGGCATCGAAGCCGCGAATGAACGGACGGTCGCCCTGTGGGTTGCCGCCTTCACCGGCACCGAAGGTGATGCCTGGCACGGTGCGCAGTGCGTCCTGCATGTTCAGGGCGCCGGTGTCTTTGAGAACTTGTTGCGGGATGACCGTGATCGAACGAGGGGTGTCGACCAGCGGTGCGGTGTACTTGGGCGAAGAGGCTTTCTCGACGTTGTAGGAGGTCTCGTCCTGGGCCTCGCCGGTGATCGCGGTAGCACCCAGCGAAATGGTGTTGCTCGGTGCTTTCTCGTCGGTTTTTTCAGCAGCGAAGACCATGTGGCCCGCAGAACCGGCAGTGATGGCCACGCCAATTGCAGAAGCGAGCAGGCGTGGTGAGCTGACCGGTAGTTGTGGGTATTGCCGTGACATTTTTATTCCCCTTCCCCAAGGATTTGAGGCGGCGGAATATAGGGTAGACGCGTCTTTGTATCAATTGCGAAACGTTACTATTTGCATCGAATTTACATTCTTTACAATTTGCCCTTACGGTTTTTACTGTTTCGTTCGTCTATCGGGTTTTACACAGGCAATAAGAATCAATACCATTGGCACCCCTTGGTTCTCTGGTGTCCTTTGCATGTTGTTGCACATTCCCGGCTTGTTCGACAAAGAAGAAGTGCAGCGCATTCGCGAGGCTCTGGAACAGGCCGATTGGGCCGATGGCAAAATCACTGCCGGCCACCAGTCGGCCAAGGCCAAGCACAATCTCCAGCTGCCGGAAGGGCATCCGCTGGCCAAGGAAATCGGCGCGGCGATGTTGGAACGCCTGTGGAGAAATCCGCAGTTCATGTCAGCGGCGCTGCCGCACAAGGTCTTTCCACCGTTGGTGAACTGTTACACGGCCGGTGGCAGTTTCGACTTCCACATCGACAATGCCGTGCGCCAGCCCAAGGGCAGCATCGAACGGGTGCGCACCGATCTGTCGGCCACGCTGTTCTTCAGCGAGCCGCAGGATTACGACGGCGGCGAACTGGAAATCCAGGACACCTACGGCACCCAACGCGTGAAGCTGCCCGCCGGCGACATGGTGCTGTACCCCGGCACCAGCCTGCACAAGGTCAATCCCGTGACCCGTGGCGCCCGCTATGCCTCGTTCTTCTGGACCCAGAGCCTGGTGCGTGAAGACAGCCAGCGCGCCCTGTTGTTCGAGATGGACGGCGCGATCCGCCAGTTGACCCAGGATGTCCCGGACCACCCCTCGCTGATCCGCCTGACCGGCACCTATCACAACCTGCTGCGCCGTTGGGTTGAGGTATGAGCTTTCAATTGCGCCGCGAAGAGGAGCTCGACGGCGAACGTCTCAAGGCCATGCTCGATGAAAGCCCGGCCCGTGCGGCCCAGGCGATTCTGATGGCGGCCCGGGAAGGGCTCGTCGATGCCCAGGCGCTGCTCGGGCAGATTCTGCTGGACGGACGAGGTATCGCGCAGGATCAGCCACTGGCGCTGCGCTGGTTCGACATCGCCGCCCGCCAGGGGCACCTGATGGCGCGCAATATGCTCGGGCGCTGTCACGAGCATGGTTGGGGGTGTTCAGCCGACGCTTCGGTTGCTGCGCAGCATTATCGGGTTGCGGCAGAAGCCGGGCTGGACTGGGCGATGTACAACTTCGCCAATCTGCTGGCGACCGGACGTGGCGTGCGTGAAGACCAGGTGCAGGCGCTGGATCTGTATCGTCGCGCCGCTGAACTGGGACATGCGAAATCGATGAACCTGCTGGGGCGGTACCTGGAAGAAGGGCGTGTTTGCCCTGCGGATGCGAAAGCGGCACGCGACTGGTATCGACGTTCGGCAGTCGGCGGAGATTTTCGCGGGCAGTTCAGTTATGCCGCGGTGCTGGCGGATGAAGGCCAGATCGATGAAGCGCTGGTCTGGTTGCGCAAGGCGCTGGTCGGCGGGAATGTGAATTTTCTGCGGGTGGCGAGTAAAGCGTTGCTCAGCGCAACCGATCCGGAAATTCGCGCCTTGGCGCCTGATTACGCCCAGCGACAAGCCGAACTCGAGCAGCAACTCAACCCCCTGTAGGAGCGAGCATGCTCGCGAAAAACGTGAGAACGCCGCGGGGGACCAGGTTTCCCGCGTTATCGTTTACGTCCATCGCGAGCGTGCTCGCTCCTACAGGGGAATGCGTTTTATCCATGCACAAAAAAGCCCATGACATGTCATGGGCTTTTTGTTTTCTGCGTGTAGCGCTTACACGTAGAAAGATTTCAGCGGCGGGAAGCCGTTGAATTCAACAGCGCTGTAGCTGGTGGTGTAGGCACCGGTCGACAGCCAGTACAGGCGGTCACCGATGGCCAGGTTCAGCGGCAGGCCGTACTTGTAGTTTTCGTACATGATGTCGGCGCTGTCGCAGGTCGGGCCGGCGATCACGACTTCTTCCACTTCGCCTTTCTTTTCGGTCCAGATCGGGAACTTGATGGCTTCGTCCATGGTTTCGATCAGGCCGGAGAATTTGCCCACGTCGGTGTATACCCAGCGCTCGACGGCGGTGCGGGATTTACGAGCGACCAGTACCACTTCGCTGACCAGGATGCCGGCGTTGGCGATCAACGAGCGACCTGGCTCCAGGATGATTTCCGGCAGATCGTCACCGAAGTCTTCCTTGAGGAAGCGGATGATTTCTTCGGCGTAGGTTTCCAGGCTGTTGGTACGGGTGATGTAGTTGGCCGGGAAGCCGCCACCCATGTTGATCAGTTTCAGTTCGATGCCGTCTTCTTCTTTCAGGCGTTCGAAGATCACTTTGACCTTGGCGATCGCTGCGTCCCAGACACTGATGTCACGCTGTTGCGAGCCAACGTGGAACGAAACGCCGTAAGGCACCAGGCCCAGGTCACGAGCCAGGATCAGCAGGTCCATGGCCATGTCGGTCTGGCAGCCGAATTTGCGCGACAGCGGTCAGTCGGCGGTGGTCGAGCCTTCGGTCAGGATGCGCACGTAGACTTTCGAGCCCGGCGCGGCCTTGGCGATGTTGCGCAGGTCGGCTTCGGAGTCGGTGGCATACAGGCGCACGCCCTTCTCGTAGAAGTAGCGGATGTCCTTGGATTTCTTGATGGTGTTGCCGTAGCTGATCTGGTCGGCGCTGACGCCGCGGCTCAGCACTTTGTCCAGCTCATAGATAGAGGCGATGTCGAAGCTCGAGCCTTTTTCCTTGAGCAGGTCGATGATTTCCACGGCCGGGTTGGCCTTGACCGCGTAGTAGACCTTGGCGAATTCGAAACCGGCGCGCAGGTCGTCATAGGCCTGACTGATCATGCCGGTGTCGATCAATACGAACGGGGTTTCTTGCTTGTCGGCGAACGCCTTCATTTTCTGAAAGGTTTCACGCGCGAAATAGTCTTCGACCTGGATCGACATGCTGGGAACTCCTACTGGCAAACTAAAATTATCAATGGGTGCAAATGAACGTCCTCCGTATCCCCACTTTGGTTCGCCTACTTCCCAAGGCATGTCGCCGAAAGCAAAAAGGCCATGGGTCGCAGCCCTTGGCCTTGCTGTCTCGTCGTCAGTACTTGAGCCGGATGGATCGTTTCCAGCATGGACGTTCGGCGCGAACTTTAGGGCGTGAGGGGCTCGAGATCAACAAAAAATGTCGCGTTTTTGCACTTGTCTGACGCACGTTGCCGCCAGCTCTCCTTGTACTCGACACAGATGACAGGCGGATGTTCCCGGTGAATTGTGAAGTGTTAAAAATACCTGCACGTTCGACGCTTTTGCCTGCCAACTCAAAGATAACTGCGATGGCGTCAACATCGGCGACGTTGGCGGCCAAAAGGTCGGTTGAGCGCAGTTTTGACTGTTTCGGCAGACCTTTTTGGAGGCCGCTTGACGAGACAGGTGTTGATATTTTTTTCCGGCTTCCAGCGCGTGCAAATTTTGTGGGAGCGAGCCTGCTCGCGAAGACTTTTTCACGGTCAGCATCGTCGTTGACTGGCATTGCGCTTTGGCGAGCAGGCTCGCTCCCACGGGTTTTGCCTTTTTATTCAACTACTGCCTCGGCCGGCAACACGATGCCGGTCTTCATCCCCCGCGGAGGTCCAGAGCTTAGATAGGCCGCAATTCTTTGAGCAGGTCGATGATTTCCACGGCCGGGTTGGCCTTGACCGCGTAGTAGACCTTGGCGAATTCGAAACCGGCGCGCAGGTCGTCGTAGGCCTGACTGATCATGCCGGTATCGATCAATACGAACGGGGTTTCTCGCTTGTCGGCGAACGCCTTCATTTTCTGAAAGGTTTCGCGCACGAAATAGTCTTCGACCTGGATCGACATGCTGGGAGCTCCTACTGGCAAACTGAAATTATCAATAGGTGCAAATGGACGTTCTCCGTATCCCCACTTTGGTTCGCCTACTTCCCAAGGCATGTCGCCGAAAGCAAAAAGGCCATGGGGCTTTCCCTTGGCCTTGATGTCTCGTCGTCAGTACTTGAGCCGGATGGATCGTTTCCAGCATGGACGTTCGGCGCGAACTTTAGGGCGTGAGGGTCTCGAGATCAAAAAAATGTCGCGCTGCGGTCCCTGACAGGTACTGATGTAACCGACTTTTGTGACCGATTTTCGTGCATTGGTTATGCCGAAATGTTCTTTTTAGATGGGATCAACCTGTCATATCTGACAGGTCACAAAAAAAGGGAGTGGGATTAGATTGGGATACCTTTGAATCACTGAGTCCTTCGTTATGGAAAGCTATCTCGACAAGTTGAAACCGATTGAAAATTTGACCGACCCTACCCGTCCAGACGATGGGCCGCACGTAAGTGCGGTGTTCGCGGAGTCCTCGGCAGAACTAATTTATTTTGAACAGAGAATCGCTGTAGGTACCGATTATGCCGGTATTTATTGGTGTGGTAGTAACTTCGCGCTCGGGAGGTGGGGAGGTTATGCAGGGTTGCAAACAAACGGCGGAGCTATAATTGGAGGGAATCCATATTTTAATAATAATATATGTTCAGTGTGGGGTGTGGGTGGTGTTAATCCCGGGTTAGAGTATAGGTCTCCAAAATTGTTTAGTAATATTTTTACGGGGGAGGGGGTGGGACGGCATACATCAGATCCAATGCCTTGGGTGCCTGGTAAGACATATGCTACCGCGATACGTAGATGGTATAAGCCAGGAGAAAACTTAACGCGAATGGCTACGTTCATATACTCCTTTGATGATCTTAAGTGGACGCACTATTCCACGATGACTATCCCTGAACGGGATGTTTCCTTCCAGGGGAAAACAACCGCAGGATTTCTTGAACGATTTGGAGGGAGTGCCTCGCGTTATCAGGGAATTTGGGGGGCGCAATTTCGAATGAATCAAAATGGTACGTGGCAAGTGCCGCAGTATTACGAGGGGGCAGCGGGAGGTAACAGACCTTGGACGTGGGATATCCTTCCTCACGGTGATGGGAAATGGGGGGAGGTATTGGTCGTATGTGGTGGACAGAACTCCAATACTGAAAATTACAAAAAAGTTTATGTTCGCCCTTCGTACGATAAGCCACGTCCGCTTAGTTTAAGAATAGCAGTCATGACGATGGTTGCTACATATCAAAATGGCAGAGTTAAAGTTGATTGGACGATCGATGATGAGCTTACACCGCAATTAAGCTACGAGTTGAAATTGCGCACTAGTAGCGCCACTGGTCCCGTTTTGGTAACGGTTTCTGATAGTGTGCCAGAGCGACGTTCTGCCACGTTTGATAAGAGTCTGTCACCGGGAACTTATTACGTGAGTCTTGAACTTCATGATATTTTTAATCAGAAGTCAAATTATGGTTACACCAGTTTTGTGGTTTGAGGGCTGTATATTGAAAAGTTGATGTTAGTGAGTGTCATGGTTACGCTGTCGGTTGGTGGTTGTATTGAGAAGTTTCGTTTGTAAACAGAGGCGTAGTTTTTCTGGCTCTGTGCTTCACGACAGCAACATTGGCAGTTAAGGAACATGGTTTGTATTGGATGTCGCCGCTGGAAAGTCTGAGCCAGCGGCGACGAGCGCAGATCAGGCGATCACAATCTCGGCAGGCGAAACGATGCTGGTCTTGCCCCCACGGGACTTGCCGGAACTTAAATATTCGGCAATCGACTCCTGCGTCACCTCCCCCAAAAACACCCGCTCGGCATCCATCACCGGCAACCACGCCCGGTTGAACTCGTACATCCGCGACAACAGGATGCGCAAATGCTCGTCGTACGCGGCCGTTGCGTTGAACTCGCGCAGGTATTGGCCGCAGGTGCCGGTCTGACGGTGCAGGTCGCGACGTCTTACATAACCCAGCGCCTTGTTCTCGGCACAGGTGACCACCACGTAGCGCCGGTCATGCTCATCCATCAACTCCAGCGCCTCGGCCACCGAAGTTTCCGGGCTGACGGATGGCGCGTTGTCCGCCGCATCTTCGGCTTTTACCAGTAGCAGGCGCTTGAGGGTGCTGTCCTGGCCGACGAAGTTACTGACAAAGTCATCCACCGGGTGCGCCAGCAGGGTGTCGGGGTGGTCGATCTGCAGCAACTTGCCGGCGCGGAAGATCGCGATCTTGTCGCCCAGCTTGATCGCCTCGTCAATGTCATGGCTGACCATGATCACCGTCTTGTTCAGCGCCCGCTGCATCTCGAAGAATTCGTTCTGGATCATTTCCCGGTTAATCGGGTCGACCGCGCCGAAGGGTTCGTCCATCAACAACAACGGCGCATCGGCCGCCAGCGCGCGAATCACACCAATGCGCTGTTGCTGGCCTCCGGATAGTTCACGGGGATAGCGATGCAGATACTGCTTGGGCTCCAGCTTGATCATGCTCATCAGTTCGCGGGCGCGGTCGTGGCATTTCTGTTTGTCCCAGCCGAGCAGTTTCGGCACGACCACGATGTTTTCCTCGATGGTCATATTCGGGAACAGGCCGATCTGCTGGATCACATAACCGATGTTGCGCCGCAGGGTCACGGCGTCGAGGTCGGTGGTGTCTTCGCCGTTGATCAGGATCTTGCCCGAGGTGGGTTTGATCAGGCGGTTGATCATCTTCAGCGTGGTGCTTTTGCCGCAGCCCGATGGCCCGAGGAACACGCAGATCTCGCCTTCATTGACGGTCAGGCTCACCGAGTCCACGGCTTTCACGTCCTTGCCGTTGCTTTGGAAAGTCTTGCTGAGGTTTTGAAGTTCGATCATTTGAGCAGTCCTTTTGGAGTCAACGAGCGTTGCAGCATTTGCAGAAACAGGTCGGCGAAGATGGCCAGCACACTGACCAGCACGGCTCCGACGATCAGCATCGACATGTCGCTGCGGCTGATGGAAGCGAGGATGAGTACGCCCAGGCCGCCGGCGCCGATGGTGGCGGCGATGGTCATGACACCGATGTTCATCACCACGGCGGTGCGCACGCCGGCAAGGATCACTGGCACGGCGATGGGCAGTTCAACCATGCGCAGGCGCTGGCCGAAGGTCATGCCGATGCCGCGCGCGGCTTCTCGGATGCCGGGCTCGACGTTGGTCAGGGCCAGGTAGGTGTTGCGCATGATCGGCAGCAGCGAATACAGAAACACGGCGGTGATCGCCGGCATCGGCCCCAGGCCCTGACCGAATTTCGAATAGAACGGCAGCAGCAGACCGAACAGGGCAATCGACGGTACGGTCAGCAGCACCGTGGCGCTGGCTTGCAGCGGGCCGGCGAGCGTCGGGAAGCGCGTCATCAGAATGCCCAGCGGCACGCCGACTGCAATGGCCAGGGTCACGGCGATGCCGACCAGGGTGATGTGCTGCCAGGTCAGGTGCATCACCTGCTGCCAGTCGAGATGGGAAAAGGCGTTCAAGAATTCCATGACTTCTCCTCCTTAATTGAATGGATGCTGGCGCAGGAAATCGGCGGCAACGGCAGAGGGGCTTTCATGGTCGACATCCACCCGCGCATTAAGCTGGCGCATGGTGTCGTCATCGAACAGTTCGGCCAGCGGCTTGAGCTGCCCGGCCAATTCCGGATGAGCATCGAGAAACACCTGACGCACCACCGGGGCGGCGGTGTAGTCCGGGAAGTAATGCTTGTCGTCCTTGAGGAGCTTCAGATTGAAGGCGTTCAAGCGACCGTCGGTGGTGTAGACCAGGCCAGCAAACACCTGGCCGTTGCGCAGCGCGGTGTAGACCAGCCCGGCATCCATCTGGCGAATGTTTTGGCGCGTCAGGTTCATGTCGTATAGCTGCACCATGCCGCCCAGGCCGTCCGAGCGATTGGCGAACTCGGTATCGAGCGCCACCAGATGACGGGTCTTAGCCTCGTCACGCAGCACGTTGTTGAGCTCGCTGATGCTGTTGATCTGCGGGTACTGGTCTGCGACGTTTTTCGGCAGGGCAAGGGCATAGGTGTTGCTGAATTTCGACGGTGTGAGCCAGACCAGGCCTTTTTTCGCGTCGAGTTCTTTCACCCGGGCGTAGGACTGTTCGCTGTCGAGTTTTTCAGTGACATGGTTGTAGGCCACCAGCGACACGCCGGTGTATTCCCAGAGCATGTCCAGTTGCCCGCTTTCATGGGCGCTGCGGGCCAGGTTGCTGCCCAGGCCGCCGGTCACTCGTGCGTCGTAACCCTTGGCGCGCAGGTATTGCGAGGTGATTTCCGCCAGCAGCGTCTGCTCGGTGAACACCCGGGCGCCGATGCGGATCACGGGCCTTTCGACCGCCTGGGCAAATCCTGCGCACAGCAGGACGCAGCCTAATAAAAAGCTTGATGTCTTCATGAGAATTCCTTTGACGAGGCTTACTTTTCAGCGCTTATGACGGACGCAATCCGCGTTCGAGCCAGAGGCGGCTGGCCATTGTCACCAGGGCGTCCAGCAACAGTGCCAGCAACGCCGTGCAGGCGGCGCCGAGCAATAGTTGCGGCTGATTGTTCAAGGCAATGCCGGGGAAAATCAGGCTGCCCAGGCTGTTGGCGCCGATCAGGAACGCCAGCGGCGCTGTCCCGACATTGATTGCCAGCGCCACGCGCACGCCACCGATGATGATCGGCATGGCGTTCGGCAGTTCGACTTTCCACAGCACCTGCCGCGGGGTCATGCCGATGCCGATGGCGGCTTCCTTGAGTGAGCTTTGAACGTTTTTCAGGCCTTCAAAGGTGTTGCGCACGATGGGTAATAACGAGGCGAGGAACAGGGCGAAGATCGCCGGGCCGCTGCCGATTCCGAGCACGCCCAGGGCAATGGCCAGCACCGCCAGCGGCGGAATGGTGTTGCCGATGTTGAAGATCTGCATGAATCGCTCGGCACGCGCGACCCGGGTCGGACGGCTGAGGAAGATGCCGGCGGGGAGGCCCACGACGAGGGCGGCCAGCATGGAAGCGAGGACGAGAAGCAGATGAGCTTGCAGGTAAAACAACAGATCGTCGCGGTAATGTTCGATCGTGTCGATGCCGATCCAGTGGATCAGCAGGGCCAGAAGGGCGATTACCAGCGCGCCTCCTATCAGCCCTTTGCCATGGTGGATAGCCACAGGCGGACTCCTTTTTTCAGTCGGCGAACGCAGTCCCGTGTGGCAGGCCATCATTGGCTGCCGGGCAAGGCGTTCGCGAGAAGCAGCTCAAGCCGAGCGCAATCCCCTGTAGGAGCGAGCATGCTCGCGAAAAACGCCCAGACAACGCGTGCATTCAGATATCCCGCGTTATCGTTAACGTCCATCGCGAGCTTGCTCGCTCCTACAGGGGGAGGCGTACGGCTTTTCGAGCCATGAGCGCAGCCTCGTCAGGCTGACTTGCTGGTGTTTCAGCCCCCGACGAGTGGTCGTTACAGGGGAGTGGACGCCTCCACCTTTTAAAAGGTTCCATAATTGGCAGCGTTTGGCCACCCCGGATGGCCTTCCTGCGGGGCGAACGGTGGTTCGTGGAGGTCGGTTTGCGCTATACTCGCCGCCCTTTTTTTGATCACCGCCAGGCGATTTCCCATGACCAGACAGGCCGCCGAAGTCGCGAAACGCCGCACTTTCGCCATTATTTCCCACCCCGACGCCGGTAAAACCACCATCACCGAAAAGCTCTTGCTGATGGGCAAGGCGATTGCTGTGGCCGGTACGGTGAAATCCCGCAAGTCCGACCGCCATGCCACCTCCGACTGGATGGAAATGGAAAAGCAGCGGGGTATCTCGATTACCACGTCGGTCATGCAGTTCCCGTATCGCGAGCACATGATCAACCTGCTCGACACACCGGGCCACGAAGACTTCTCCGAAGACACCTACCGCACCCTGACCGCGGTGGACTCGGCGTTGATGGTGCTCGACGGCGGTAAGGGTGTAGAGCCACGGACCATCGCCCTGATGGACGTCTGCCGTCTGCGTGACACGCCGATCGTCAGCTTCATCAACAAACTCGACCGTGACATCCGCGACCCGATCGAACTGCTCGACGAAATCGAAGCGGTCCTGAAGATCAAGGCGGCGCCCATCACCTGGCCGATCGGTTGCTACCGTGATTTCAAGGGCGTGTATCACCTCGCCGGCGACTACATCATTGTCTACACCGCCGGTCATGGTCACGAACGCACCGAGACCAAGATCATCGAGAAGCTCGATTCCGACGAGGCGCGCGAGCATCTGGGTGACGAGTACGAGCGTTTCCTCGAACAGCTCGAACTGGTTCAGGGCGCCTGCCACGAGTTCAACCAGCAGGAGTTCATCGACGGTCAGATGACCCCGGTGTTCTTCGGTACCGCGCTGGGCAACTTCGGTGTCGATCACGTACTCGACGCCGTTGTCGACTGGGCACCGCGCCCGCTGCCACGGGTGGCCAACGAGCGCACCGTGGAGCCGGTGGAAGAGAAGTTCTCGGGCTTCATCTTCAAGATCCAGGCGAACATGGACCCCAAGCACCGCGACCGCATCGCCTTCATGCGTATCTGCTCCGGCAAGTACGAAAAAGGCATGAAGATGCGCCACGTGCGGACCGGCAAGGACGTGCGTATCGGCGACGCCCTGACGTTCTTCTCCTCCGAGCGCGAGCAGCTGGAAGAGGCCTACGCGGGCGACATCATCGGCCTGCACAACCACGGCACGATCCAGATCGGCGACACCTTCAGCGAAGGCGAAACCCTGGGCTTCACCGGCATCCCGCACTTCGCCCCGGAACTGTTCCGCCGCGTGCGCCTGAAGGATCCGCTGAAATCCAAGCAACTGCGCCAGGGCCTGCAACAGCTGGCCGAAGAGGGCGCGACCCAGGTGTTCTTCCCCGAGCGCAGCAACGACATCATCCTCGGTGCCGTGGGTGTGCTGCAGTTCGATGTGGTCGCCAGTCGCCTGAAAGAGGAATACAAGGTCGAGTGCTCCTACGAGCCCATCACCGTGTACTCCGCGCGCTGGGTCGATTGCAGCGACAAGAAGAAGCTCGAGGAATTCTCCAACAAGGCCGTGGAAAACCTGGCGCTGGACGGCGGCGGTCACCTGACCTACCTGGCTCCAACGCGGGTCAACCTGGCGCTGATGGAAGAGCGCTGGCCGGACGTGAAATTCCGTGCGACGCGCGAGCATCACTAAGCGCTGAGCTGAAACACCGAAAACCCCGTTGCGAAAGCTGCGGGGTTTTTTATTGCCTGCTCATTCCCCTGTAGGAGCGAGCCTGCTCGCGAAGATCTCAAGCACACCGCGTTTATCCAGACAGTACGCGTCATCGTTAGCGTCCATCGCGAGCAGGCTCGCTCCTACAAGGGCCCATCGGTGTTAGTGGATTTGGGTATAACCCTTATTCAAAACCAGTCTCTGAAACCACCGCATTCCGTCCCTTCGTTAGCGTCCTATCTGGAGAACCCCGCTGTTCGGAACTAGATTTCACTCAGCGCCAGACAGGCCCTCAAGAAAGGAAGGATTCGGCTATGAACAAGTTGCTTCGTGTTTTATTGCTGTTGAAGGTGGTGGTGATGCTGTCCTTCGGGACATCGATGGCCTGGGCTGAATGTGAGAATCACGATACCCAGGCTTCGAGCGGGCAGGTGGGGCAGGGTGGGTTGATGATAGCTGCGTCCGACTCCGAGGCCGGTGACAAGGGGCAGGGTGGCAGCGAGGGCGATGATGACTCGACCACCGACGAGCCAGACTCGGATGATCCTGACGAAGGTGATAGCCAGACGTAGATTTGAGGCAAAAGAAAACCCCTTCTGCCTCGACCGATGCGCAATCGAAATAGAAGGGGGTTGGGTTAACGCATATCCCCTGTAGGAGCGAGCTTGCTCGCGATGGCGTCCTGTCAGTCAGCATGTATACCGACTGACAGATCGCTATCGCGAGCAGGCTCGCTCCTACAGTTTTTTGCTTTTATGCCGCGCCGTCGAGGAACTGCTCGGCGTAGTGGCAAGCCACCTGGCGGCTGTCGAGCTGGCGCAGGGCCGGCTCTTCGCTGCTGCAGCGCTCGGTGGCGTACGGGCAGCGCTTGTGGAACGCGCAGCCCGGTGGCGGGTTCAGCGGGTTGGGCAACTCGCCGACGATCTTGATTTTTGGCTTCGACGGATCCGGGTGGATGGTCGGTGTCGCCGACAGCAGTGCCTGGGTGTACGGGTGCAGGGGACGGGCATAGATGTCGTCCTTCGGACCGATTTCCACCGGGCGACCGAGGTACATCACCATCACGTCATCGGCCACGTGCTGCACCACGGCCAGGTTGTGGGAGATGAACACGTAACCTGTGTTGAACTCCTGCTGCATGTCCATGAACAGGTTGAGCACCTGCGCCTGGATCGACACGTCCAGTGCCGAGGTCGGTTCGTCCGCCACCAGCACTTTCGGTTGCAGCATCATGGCGCGGGCCAGGGCGATCCGTTGGCGCTGACCGCCGGAGAACATGTGCGGATAACGCTGGTAGTGCTCGGGACGCAAGCCGACCTGCTTCATCATCGCCTGGACTTTCTCGCGACGTTCGGCGGCAGACAGGTTGGTGTTGATCAGCAGCGGTTCGGCCAGCTGATCACCGATTTTCTGCCGCGGGTTGAGCGAGGCGTACGGGCTCTGGAACACCATCTGCACGTCTTTGCGCAGTTGTTTGCGCTGGGCCTTGTCGGCGCCGGCCACTTCCTGGCCGGCGATTTTCAGGGAGCCCGAGGACGGCTCTTCGATCAGGGTCAGGGCACGGGCCAGGGTGGATTTGCCGCAGCCCGATTCGCCCACGACCGCGAGGGTCTTGCCGGCTTCGAGTTCGAACGACACGCCGTTGAGGGCGCGCACGGTGGCGTGGCCCTTGAACAGGCCACGGGACACTTCGTAGTGACGGGTCAGGTCGCGGGCGGTAAGTACGACGGCCATTACGCCACCTCCTGGTTCAGCGGGTAGAAGCAGCGGGCGAGGCTGTTGCTTTTCGGGTCAAGGGTTGGACGCTGCGCGCGGCAGTTGTCCTGCACGTACGGGCAGCGCGGCGACAGCAGGCAGCCCTGTGGACGGTCGTAACGGCCCGGCACGATGCCCGGCAGGGTCGACAGGCGCGAGGCACCCAGGCTGTGTTCCGGAATCGCCTTGAGTAGCGCTTCGCTGTACGGATGCGCCGGGATGTCGAACAGTTGCGGCACCTGGCCGACTTCCACCGCTTGACCGGCATACATCACGCACACGCGCTGGGCGGTTTCGGCCACGACGGCGAGGTCGTGGGTGATCAGCACCAGGCCCATGTTCTGCTCTTTCTGCAGGGCCAGCAGCAGATCCATGATCTGCGCCTGGATGGTCACGTCCAGTGCGGTGGTCGGTTCGTCGGCGATCAGCAGTTTCGGTTCGCCGGCAATCGCCATGGCGATCGCGACACGCTGGCTCATACCACCGGACAGTTGATGCGGGTAGGCGTCCATACGGCTGGCCGCGCCCGGGATTTCAACTTTCTGCAGCAACTCGATGGCGCGCTGGCGAGCGGCCTTGCCGGACAGTTTCAGGTGCAGGCGCAGCACTTCCTCGATCTGGAAGCCCACGGTGTAGCTCGGGTTCAGCGCGGTCATCGGGTCCTGGAACACCATGGCCAGGTCTTTACCGACGATCTGCCGGCGCTGACGGTTGCTGAGCTTGAGCATGTCCTTGCCGTCAAAGCTGAGCGAGTCGGCGGTGACGATCCCCGGGTGCTCGATCAGGCCCATCAGCGCCATCATGGTTACGGACTTGCCGGAACCGGACTCGCCAACGATGGCCAGTACTTCGCCCTTGTCCACCTTCAGGTCGAGGCCGTCGACTACCGGTGTGGCGTTCTTGTCGCCGAAGCGAACGTTGAGATTCTTGATTTCTAGCAGTGACATTGGAATCTCCTCAGGCGGCGTTCTTGAGTTTCGGGTCCAGCGCGTCGCGCAGGCCGTCACCCATCAAGTTGATTGCCAGCACGCTGAGCAAAATGGTCAAACCAGGCAGGCTGACTACCCACCAGGCGCGTTCGATGTAGTCGCGAGCCGAGGCCAGCATGGTGCCCCACTCAGGGGTTGGCGGTTGTACGCCAAGGCCGAGGAAGCCCAGGGCGGCGGCATCGAGAATCGCCGAGGAGAAGCTTAAGGTTGCCTGAACGATCAGCGGCGCCATGCAGTTAGGCAGCACGGTCACGAACATCAGGCGCGGCAGGCCGGCACCGGCCAGGCGCGCAGCGGTCACGTAGTCGCGGTTCAGCTCGCCCATCACCGCGGCGCGGGTCAGACGAACGTAGGACGGCAGCGATACCACGGCGATGGCGATCACGGTGTTGATCAGGCCTGGGCCGAGGATGGCGACGATCGCCACGGCCAGCAGCAGCGATGGCAGGGCCAGCATGATGTCCATCAGACGCATGATGGTCGGGCCGATCATTTTCGGGAAGAAACCGGCGAACAGGCCCAGCAGGATGCCCGGGATCAGCGACATCACCACCGACGACAGACCGATCAGCAGCGACAGGCGCGAACCCTGGATCAGGCGCGAAAGCAGATCGCGACCCAGTTCATCGGTGCCCAGCAGGAACTGCAGTTGCCCGCCTTCCAGCCAGGCTGGCGGGGTCAGCAGGAAGTCGCGGTACTGCTCGCTCGGGTCATGGGGGGCAACCCACGGGGCGAAGATGGCGCAGAAAATTACCAGCAGCATGAACAGCAGGCCGGCGACGGCGCCCTTGTTCTTGGCAAACGCTTGCCAGAATTCCTTGTACGGCGATGGGTACAGCAGGCTTTGATCCGCGGCGGCTGCGGCGGTGGCTACTGAGGAAGTTGGAGTGCTCATGAATATTGACCTCAGCGCTGATGACGGATGCGTGGGTTGGCAAAGCCGTAGAGGATGTCCACTACGAAGTTGACCAGAATCACCAGGCAGGCGATTAACAGGATGCCGTTTTGTACGACTGGATAGTCACGGGCGCCGATGGCTTCGATCAGCCATTTGCCGATGCCCGGCCAGGAGAAGATGGTTTCGGTCAGGACCGCACCGGCCAGCAGGGTGCCGACTTGCAGGCCGACCACGGTCAGTACCGGAATCAGCGCGTTGCGCAGGCCGTGCACGAATACCACGCGTGCTGGCGACAGGCCTTTGGCCTTGGCGGTACGGATGTAATCCTCGCGCAGCACTTCGAGCATCGAGGAGCGGGTCATCCGGGCGATGACCGCCAGCGGAATGGTGCCCAGGACGATGGCCGGCAGGATCAGGTGGTGCAGGGCATCGGCGAACGCACCTGGCTCGTCAGCCAGCAGCGTATCGATGAGCATGAAGCCGGTGCGCGGCTCGATGTCGTACAGAAGGTCGATCCGCCCGGATACCGGGGTCCAGCCAAGGGACACCGAGAAGAACATGATCAGGATCAGGCCCCACCAGAAGATCGGCATCGAGTATCCCGCCAGGGAGACGCCCATCACCCCGTGGTCGAACAGGGATCCTCGCTTGAGTGCCGCAATCACCCCGGCCAGCAGGCCCAGGATGCCGGCGAACAGCAGCGCGGCCATGGACAGTTCCAGGGTCGCGGGGAATAGGGAGGTGAACTCGGTCCAGACGCTTTCACGGGTACGCAGGGATTCTCCCAGATCGCCGTGGGCCAGTTTGCCGACGTAATCCAGGTACTGGACGTACAGCGGCTTGTTCAGACCAAGGCGTTCCATTGCCTGAGCGTGCATTTCGGGGTCGACCCGACGTTCTCCCATCATGACTTCCACGGGGTCGCCAGGGATCATGCGAATCAACGCGAAAGTCAGCAACGTGATGCCGAAGAACGTGGGGATCAGTAACCCCAGTCGGCGGGCAATAAAACTAAACATCGTGTGGTGTACCTCATCAGCCGGTTAGGCGTGCCCGGCAGGCCTGGGATCAGGCATGCCGGGAGTTTTCTTATTTACTTCACCTGGGTGGTGGCGAAGTTATTCGTGGTGAGGGGGCTAATGTGATAGCCCTCTACGTTGTTGCGCATTGCGGTGAACATTCTAGTGTGCGCCATGCTGATCCATGGCTGGTCCTGGTTAAAAATAACCTGAGCCTGTTCGTACAACGCTGCACGTTCGGCCGGGTCGGTTTTTTCCCGGGCCTGGTCGATCAGGGCCTGGAATTTATCATTGCACCAGCGTGCGTAGTTTTCGCCGTTCTTGGCCGCTTCGCAACTGAGCATAGGCGTCAGGAAGTTATCCGGGTCACCGTTATCGCCCGCCCATCCGGCAGAAACCATATCGTGCTCGCCGTTTTTCGCGCGTTTGAGCATTTCGCCCCATTCCATCACGCGGATGTCGATCTTGATACCGACCTTGGCCAGGTCGGCTTGCATCATCTGCGCGCCGAGCATCGGGTTCGGGTTGGTCGGGCCGCCACCATTGCGGGTGAACAGGGTGAAGGTGGTGCCTTCCGGTACACCGGCTTCCTTGAGCAGGGCACGGGCCTTGTCCAGGTCGCGAGCCGGGTTCTTCAGGCTGTGGTTGTAGCCCAGCAGGGTGTCCGGGAACGGGTTGACGCCCACGGTGGCATTGCCTTTGCCGAACAGCGCGTTGACATAGGCCTCTTTGTCGAAGGCGATGTCGATGGCTTTGCGCACGCGCACGTCACTCATGTACTTGTGCTGGGTGTTCATGGCGATGTACGAAACGGTCATGGCATTGAGCTCATCGACCTTCAGTTTCTGGTCTTTCTTGATGCTCGGGATGTCATCCGGTTTCGGGTACAGCGCGACCTGGCACTCGTTGGCCTTGAGCTTTTGCAGGCGCACGTTGTTGTCGGTGGCGATGGCCAGGATCAGCGATTCAGCCGGTGGCTTGCCACGGAAGTAGTCCGGGTTGGCCTTGAAGCGTACCTGGGCGTCCTTGTTGTAGCGCTGGAAGACGAACGGGCCGGTGCCGACCGGCTTGTTGTTCAGGTCGCCGGTCTTGTTGGCCTTGAGCAACTGGTCGGCGTACTCGGCGGAGTAGATCGAGGAGAACGCCATGGCGATGTCGGCCAGGAATGGCGCTTCCTGGCGGGTCAGAGTGAACTTGACCGTGTTGTCGTCGACTTTCTCGACGCTTTTGAGCAGTTCCTTGAAGCCCATGCTTTCAAAGTACGGGAAGCCCACGCTCGAGAGTTTGTGCCATGGGTGGTTCGGGTCCAGCTGGCGCTGGAAGCTCCAGACCACGTCGTCGGCATTCATGTCGCGGGTCGGCTTGAAGTATTCGGTGGTGTGAAACTTGACGCCTTTGCGCAGGTGGAAGGTGTAGCTCAGGCCGTCTTCGCTGATGTCCCAGGATTCGGCCAGTGCCGGAATCACCTCGGTGGTGCCGGGCTTGAAGTCAGCCAGGCGATTGAAAATGGTCTCGGCCACCGCATCGGCTGTGACTGCAGTGGTGTACTGGACCATGTCGAAGCCTTCGGGGCTGGCCTCGGTGCAAACCACCAGGGGTTTGGCCGATACGCCAACCGCGACACTCAGCAAGGCGGCCGCGATGGCCGCACGTAGGGGAAGCATTTTCATCAAGAACCCTCTGCAATCGGTTAAAGGACAAAAGCCGGAAGGCCGATTCTTCGTGGAATCAGCCGCCCGGCCGGTGCATTACAGAATGTTGAACGGAACGGTGGTCACGAGACGGAACTCGTTGATGCTGCCGTCAGCCTGGTTTTCGCTGGCACGGTGAGCGGTGTAGGTCGCGCGAACGGTAGTGGCCTTGAGCGGGCCGCTCTGTACGGCGTAGGAAGCACCGATGCCGTATTCGTAGTGGTGTTCGCCGTCCATCGCCTTCACGTCGGAGTAGCCGGTGCTGTTGTAGTGAGTACCGTCGATACCCCAGCCGCGAGCCTGGTAGATGTTGAACTTCAGGCCTGGCACGCCGTATTCGGCCATGTTCAGGCCGTAGGCGACCTGGAAGGACTTCTCGTTCGGGCCGTTGAAGTCCGACAGCAGGGAGTTGGCCAGGTAGATGCCGTTGGTTTCGTGCAGGTAGTCGAAGTACTCGTTACCGTTCACTTCCTGGTAGGAGAAGGTCAGGGTGTGAGCCTGGTGAGTCAGGCCGAACGACAGCGAGTAGGTGTCGTTGTCGATTTCGCCCAGCAGCTTTTTGCCTTCGTCGACGGTCTTGTAGTAGTTCAGGCCGGTGGTCAGGCTCAGGACCGAACTGTCACCCAGCACGTGGGTGGCGCCGAAGTAGTACTGGTTCCACAGGTCTTCGGCCTGGGTGCCCCAGAGGCTGGTGGTCAGGCTGGCGAATGGCTGGTAAGTGATACCGGCAGTGTTCACGTGATCGGCTTCGGCATTGATGTTGCCGTACTCGGAGCGGAACTTGCTCAGGCTTTCTTCGGTACGCGGCGATACGCGGTCGAACGTGGCCAGGTCGAACTGCAGGTTGTTCAGCTCTTCGCTGTGGATCGCGACACCTTCAAAGCTCGATGGCAGGGCACGGTTGCCGATGACATCGACCTGCGGGCTGCTGAAGTTCATGCGGCCGGCGGTCAGGGTGGTGTTGGAAACGCGAGCCTTCACGTTGGCCAGGCCCAGCTTGCTCCACTGGCCTTGAGCGTCGCCGCCTTCCTTGGTCAGGGTACGGTTGTTGCCCGCGCCTGGACGAGTGCCTGGTGCGCCGCCATTGTTGGAGGCCAGGTTCTCGCGATCACGTTCCAGGGCAATGGCGTTGTAGGCTGCCACTTCGGTGCTGAAACCGACAGTGCCTTCGGTGAAGCCCGAGTTGTACTTGACGATGGTGCCTTGAACCCAGTTGATACGGCGGTCGGTCGGAGTCGATACGCCGTCTTTCCGGTAGGCGAATTTGCCGCCGCGCTTCAGTTGTTCGTTGGCGTACCAGTTGCGGGTCGTGCCGCTGATCGACTGACCTTCGAGGAAGCCAGTGGCTTCGGCCTGGGCGCTTTTCTCATTCACGGTAACCGGGGTGTACGCCTGGCTTTGAGTCTCAGCGTAAGCCGTTGCGGTTACGCTGCTGATGGCCAGGGCCAGTATCGCGGTGCTGCTCAGTTTCATGGGTGAAGCTCCTTACTTTCTTTTTTTAATGCCGGTCTTATTGGGTGATCCGGCTATTTGCTTTGGAACTCATTGACGCCTTGCAAACGTTTGCTTTATGCCGGATTGGCGAATTTCGGCAATGCGCTTGCGTGAGGGCGCAATGCGCCCCCAGCGTTTTGGCTACACGGTTTTGTTATTTTTCGATGCTGACACCCGAGAACACGTTGCGACCGAACGGGCTGACCTTGAACCCTTCGATTTTGGCGCTCAACGGCTGGTTGACCGTCGAGTGGGCGACTGGCGTGATCGGTACCTGCTGCTTGAGATACTGCTGCGCCTGTTTGTAGAGCTGGGTGCGTTGCTCGCGATCGGTCACGACCTTGGCCTGCTTGATCAGCTTGTCGTAAGCCGGATCGCACCACATGGAGTAGTTGTTGCCACCGATGGCGTCGCAGCTGTAGAGCGTGCCGAGCCAGTTGTCCGGGTCACCGTTGTCACCGGTCCAGCCGATCAGGCTGATGTCGTGCTCGCCGTTCTTGGTGCGCTTGATGTACTCACCCCACTCGTAGCTGACGATCTTCACCTTCAGGCCGATCTTCGCCCAGTCCGCCTGGAGCATTTCGGCCATCAACTTGGCATTGGGGTTGTACGGACGCTGTACGGGCATGGCCCACAGGGTAATTTCGGTGCCTTCCTTCACGCCGGCAGCCTTGAGCAGTTCCCTGGCCTTTTCAGGGTTGTAGGCGGCGTCCTTGATGGTTTCGTCATAGGACCACTGGGTTGGCGGCATGGCGTTGACCGCCAGTTGGCCAGCACCCTGGTAAACGGCGTTGAGAATGCCTTGCTTGTTCACCGCCATGTCCAGCGCCTGGCGCACTTCGAGCTGGTCGAATGGTTTGTGGCGCACGTTGTAGGCGATGTAGCCCAGGTTGAAACCGGGTTTCTCGATCAATTGCAGTGCGGGGTCGTTCTTCAGCGCGGTCACGTCGGCGGGACGCGGGTGCAGGGTGATCTGGCACTCATCGGCCTTGAGTTTCTGCACACGCACCGAGGCGTCGGTGTTGATGGCGAAAATCAGGTTGTCGAGCTTCACGCGGCTCGGGTCCCAGTAGTGCTTGTTGCCGGTGTAACGGATGTTGGAGTCTTTCTGGTAGCTCTTGAACACGAACGGCCCGGTGCCGATCGGCTTCTGGTTGATATCGCTCGGCTTGCCCTCGGCCAGCAGCTTGTCGGCGTACTCGGCGGAGAGAATGGCGGCGAAACTCATGGCGATATTCTGGATGAACGCGGCGTCCACGCTATTGAGCGTCATGACCACGGTCAGCGGCCCGGTCTTTTCGACCTTGGCGATGTTCTTGTTCAGGCTCATGCCGTTGAAATACGGGAATTCGGTCGGGTAAGCCTTACGGAAAGGTTGTTGCGGATCGAGCATGCGATTGAACGTGAACAGCACGTCATCGGCATTGAAATCGCGGGTCGGTGTGAAGTACTTGGTTGTATGAAACTTCACCCCCGGACGCAGGTGAAAGGTGTACTTGAGGCCGTCCTCGGAAATATCCCAACTGGTCGCCAGGCCAGGTACGACATTGGTCGCGCCCTTTTCAAACTCTGCCAGGCGGTTGTACAGCGGCTCGGCGGCGTCGTTATCGGTCGCGGTCGTGTACTGCGCCGTATCGAAACCGGCGGGACTGCCTTCGGAGCAGAACACCAGGCTGTTATTGGCGGCCTGGCTCATGGATGTGGCGGCCAACAGGCCGGTGCCCAGCAATGCGGATAAAACCAAGGTATGGCGCATGACGCTCCCTCTGTTCAGTGTTTTGGCAATGAGCCGTCGTCCCGTCCGGGGACGTGGAGGCTTCATTGGTTTCCAGCCATGACGTACAGCAAAAGTAACCGATGACCCACGCATGAACTGGTCGGATCCTGACGGTATGAACCGTAGGTCCGGCAGTAAATGCGTAAAGTCCGAAAGACTTGTGGGAAAAGTCAACGCGTCCTAGCGTTCTGCTGTAGGCAGCAGACGATTTAGATGTAGGCGGTTTCCTGCTTTCTCGGTAGATAAAGCAACGGCGACGTCGGAAACGTCGCCGTTGCAATAACTTACTTGCTGACGCTGACGCCGTAGAAGGAGTTCAAGCCAAACGGGCTGATCTTGAAGTCCTGTACTTCGGCACGCATCGGTTGGAACACCGTCGAGTGAGCGATAGGTGTGTATGGAACAGCATCTTTGAGGACGTGTTGCGCCTGCTTGTACAGTTCGGTGCGCTTGGCCTGGTCCGAGGTGCGCTTGGCTTGCTTGACGAGGTCGTCAAACTTCTTGTCGCACCACTTGGAGAAGTTGTTGCCATCCAGCGAGTCGCAACCGAACAGCACGTTCAGCCAGTTATCGGGGTCACCATTGTCGCCGCTCCAGCCAATCAGCATGCCTTGCTGTTCGCCACCCTTGGCGCGCTTGATGTATTCGCCCCATTCGTAGCTCTGGATCTTGACGTTCAGGCCGATCTTCTTCCAGTCGGACTGCAACATCTCAGCCATCAGCTTGGCGTTCGGGTTGTATGGACGCTGTACAGGCATGGCCCACAGAACGATCTCGGTGCCTTCTTTCACGCCAGCTTCCTTGAGCAGCTCCTTGGCTTTCTCAGGGTCGTACTTGGCATCTTTGATAGTGGTGTCGTAGGACCACTGGGTCGGAGGCATGGCGTTGACGGCCAGTTGGCCGGCGCCCTGATAAACCGATTCGATGATCTGTGGCTTGTTGACCGCCATATCCAGCGCTTGACGCACTTTCAGGTCGGCCAGCGGGTTTGGAGTGGTTTGACCCTTGAGCTGCGGCATCACGTTGTAGGCGATGTAACCCAGGTTGAAACCTGCCTGGTCAGGCAGTTTCAGGGCCTTGTCTTCGCGCAGCGCCTTCAGGTCGGCCGGGCGAGGGAACAGGGTGATCTGGCACTCGTTCTTCTTCAGCTTCTGAATACGTACCGACGGGTCGGTGGTGATGGCGAAGATCAGGTTGTCGACCTTGACGTCGTCAGGCTTCCAGTAGTCCTTGTTCCCGGTGTAGCGGATGTTGGAGTCTTTCTGGTAGCTCTTGAACACGAACGGGCCAGTACCGATCGGCTTCTGGTTGATGTCGGCAGCCTTGCCTTCCTTGAGCAGTTGGGCAGCGTACTCGGCGGACTGGACCGAGGCGAAACTCATGGCCATGTTCTGGATGAACGCGGCATCAACGTCCTTGAGGGTGAACTTGACAGTCTTGTCGTCGACCTTCTCGATCTTGGTGATGTTGGTGTCCATCCCCATGTCGGTGAAGTACGGGAATTCGGTTGGGTACGCCTTACGGAACGGGTCATCCTTGTTAATCATGCGATTAAAGGTGAACAGCACGTCGTCGGCGTTGAACTCACGAGTCGGCTTGAAATACGGGGTGGTGTGGAACTTGACGCCTTCACGCAGGTGGAAGGTGTAAGTCAGGCCGTCAGCGGAGACGTCCCAGCTGGTCGCCAGGCCAGGAATAACGGCGGTGCCGCCACGCTCGAACTGAGTCAGGCGGTTGAACATGGTTTCTGCAGAGGCGTCGAAGTCGGTTCCGGTGGTGTATTGACCTGGATCGAAACCGGCCGGGCTCCCTTCGGAGCAGAACACCAGGTTAGTCGCAGCTTGAGCGAACGGCGCGCTAGCCAACAGGCTGGCGCCGACTAAAAACGGAATGACCGCTTGTTTGAGCATGGTGGCCTCATGATTTGTTGTCATTTTTTGATTTTGAGGACGACCTCGTGAGTCGTGCCTGCGGATACTTATGCAGGGGCCATACCCAATGCAAGATGCGATGCGTTTATAAGCCTTAAACGGTGGCACGAACGTACCTTAATGTCGCATTTGTGTAATTTTTGACGCATTTAACCGTTTGCGAGGCATTTTTGCAGTGCATTTCGTGCACTTTTATGGTGCATTCAAGCCTTGGGTTGCCCGTGGACGGGGCGAGGGTGTTACCTATTTAAACCCGGTCCTGTGGGGCTGAATGGGAGTGGTTATTGTTGCACCGCAATTGCGCTTTGGCCGTTGGTTGTACCAAGTGCAACTGATGTCGTTTTTTTAAGGGTTACCTGCCCGTCCCGGCATTGAGCATAGATGCTGTTTGCAGAAAAAAAGGCGATCACCGGTGGGTGATTGCCTTTTTTTTGCTTGCCGGTTACCGAATCAAGGCATCAGCACTTCAATCGAACCGTCGGCCGTCATGGTCACCTGGCTGGTGCCGGCTTCAACTTCCGGGGTCACCGGGGCGGCATCCATGCTGGCGGCTTTCATCATCATCGGTGCGCGCATGTAGGGTTGCGGGAAGCCGTTGCTGTTGAAGTTCAGGTTGACGATTTTGTAGCCCTTGCCACCCAGGGCGTCGGTGGCCAGTTGGGCGCGGGCCTTGAATGCGGTCACGGCTTCCTTGAGCAGGGTGTCTTCGCTGGCCTTGCGGGTTGGCGTGGCGATGGCGAAGTCCATGCCACCCATTTTCAGGTCAGTCAGCAGTTCACCGGTCAGCTTCGACAAGGCAGCAAAATCGGTGCTTTCCAGGCGCAGTTCGGCGCGCTCACGCCAGCCGGTGATTTTCTGGCCCTTGGCGTCGTAGATCGGGTAGCTGTTGCGGCTGCCCTGGCGCAGGGTGATGTCCTTGACCTGCTTGGCCTGGGCCAGAGCCTTGTTCATGGTGGTGCTGACGTCGGCGGCGAGTTTGGCCGGGTCGGTGTTCTGCTCTTCCGTGTAGAGCGTCACGATCATCAGGTCGCGAGCCACTTCCTGGCTGACTTCGGCGCGCAGGGAAATCTGGTTGTAATGAAGTTCGTCGGCGGCCAGGGCCGGGAGGCTGGCGACGGTGCCAACGCTCAGGGCGAGAAGGGCGGCGCTGCGGCGGAATGTGTGCATGAAGGCTCCTAAGGTGGTGCGCAGGCAATGGTCCGGGCCTGCGTGAAACCATCAGACTCTAGCTTTAATGATCGGGTTCGCACAGTTACAACTTCTATACAGATGCAGGGCAGGTGACCCTGTGGCGAGGGAGCTTGCTCCCGCTGGACTGCGAAGCAGTCCCCAGTCATTCACTGAAATGAAGCAGGAACATTTTGCACACCGATTTCGCGACTGCTGCGCAGCCGAGCGGGAGCAAGCTCCCTCGCCACATGGGAACTGCTTGATAGATAGGCTGTGGCGGTTTGCCGCACTTTTGCCTGTCAGCCTCCGTGCTTGGTTATACTCCCTGCGATCCGCCTGGAGCGCTCATCAGGAGAGCTCATGCTCGCCCCCGTTCAAATCACATCCGCCACTCGCCAGAACCTCTGGCGGCTGACATTCATCCGCACCCTGGTACTGGCCGCCCAGGCCGGCTCGGTGGGCCTGGCCTACTGGCTCGAACTGCTGCCATTGCCCTGGTTTCAACTGGCCGCAACCCTGGGTTGTTCGATGCTGCTCTGTGCGTTCACGGCGATTCGCCTGCGCACCACTTGGCCGGTCACCGAACTCGAGTACGCCGTGCAACTGGCCTGCGACCTGTTTATCCACAGTGCCTTGCTGTACTTCTCCGGCGGCTCGACCAACCCTTTCGTTTCCTATTACCTGGTACCGCTGACCATCGCCGCGGTGACGCTGCCGTGGCGCTATTCGGTGATTCTGTCCGGCATCGCGCTGACGATGTACACCTTGCTGCTGGCGCGCTTCTATCCACTGCAAACCTTCCCGATCGCCCGGGAAAACCTGCAGGTCTACGGGATGTGGCTGAGCTTTGCCCTGGCGGCGGCAGTGATCACTTTCTTCGCCGCGCGCATGGCTGAAGAGTTGCGTCGCCAGGAAGAACTGCGCGCCATTCGCCGCGAAGAAGGCCTGCGCGATCAGCAATTGCTGGCCGTCGCGACCCAGGCGGCCGGCGCCGCCCACGAGCTGGGCACGCCACTGGCGACCATGAGCGTGCTGCTCAAGGAGATGCGTCAGGACCATCACGACCCGATGTTGCAGGACGACCTCAGCGTGCTGCAGGATCAGGTCAAGCTCTGCAAGGAGACCTTGCAGCAGCTGGTGCGGGCGGCGGAGGCCAATCGTCGCCTGGCGGTGGAGATGCAGGATGTCACCGACTGGCTCGACGAAGCGCTCAATCGCTGGCACCTGATGCGCCCCGAAGCCAGTTATCGCTTCCAGCGCCTGGGCCAGGGCACGGTGCCGCGCATGGCGCCGCCACCGGACCTGACCCAGGCCCTGCTGAATCTGCTGAATAACGCCGCCGACGCCTGCCCCGAAGGGCTGCAGGTGACCCTGGACTGGAATGCCGAGGACTTGACCATCAGCATCCGCGACCACGGTGCCGGTGTGCCGCTGGCCATTGCCGAGCAGATCGGCAAGCCGTTTTTTACCACCAAGGGCAAAGGCTTCGGCCTGGGCCTGTTTTTGAGCAAGGCCAGCGTGACACGCGCCGGCGGCTCAGTGAAACTCTATAGTCATGAGGAAGGCGGCACGCTCACCGAGCTGCGCCTGCCCCACGGCGCCCGAGGAGACGAACATGAGTGACGACATCCAGGTTGAAGGCGAAGAGCTGCCGCATTTGCTGCTGGTCGACGACGATGCGACCTTTACCCGGGTCATGGCCCGCGCCATGGCTCGCCGCGGCTTTCGCGTCAGCACCGCCAGTTCCGCCGAAGAAGGCTTGACCCTGGCCCAGAGCGACCTGCCGGACTATGCCGCGCTGGACCTGAAAATGGATGGCGATTCGGGCCTGGTGCTGTTACCCAAGCTGCTGGAAATGGACCCGGAAATGCGCGTGGTGATCCTCACCGGCTATTCGAGCATTGCCACCGCCGTGGAAGCGATCAAGCGCGGCGCCTGCAACTACCTGTGCAAACCGGCCGACGCCGACGACGTGCTGGCCGCGCTGCTGTCCGAGCACGCCGATCTCGACAGCCTGGTGCCGGAAAACCCGATGTCCGTGGACCGCTTGCAGTGGGAACACATTCAGCGCGTGCTGACCGAGCACGAAGGCAATATTTCCGCCACCGCCCGCGCCCTGGGCATGCACCGCCGAACGCTGCAGCGCAAACTGCAGAAGCGTCCCGTTCGTCGCTGAACCTGCGCTGAACAGATGCGGGTCGTTCCTCGCGACAATCCGAACCGATCATCTATGATCGGTTCGTGCCTGTACTTTTCCTTATCGAGCCTTATCCATGAATCAGAACGCTGAATATTCCGCGGTCAACGATGCTGTGCGCGGGCAGTTTTTTCGCAAGGTCTGGGCGATCATCACGCCTTACTGGCGCAGCGAAGAGAAGGGCAAGGCCTGGACGTTGCTGATCGCGGTGATCGCGCTGTCGCTGTTCAGCGTGGCGATCTCGGTGTGGATCAACAGTTGGTACAAGGATTTCTACAACGCCTTGCAGCAGAAGGACGAAGCGGCGTTCTGGCAGCTGATCCTGTACTTCTGCGGTATTGCCACCGTGGCGATTCTCGGTGCGGTGTATCGGCTTTACCTGACCCAGATGCTGACGATTCGCTGGCGGGCCTGGCTCACGGAAAAGCACTTTGCTCGCTGGCTGGCGGACAAAAACTATTACCAGCTGGAGCAGGGTGGGTACACCGATAACCCGGACCAGCGGATTTCCGAAGATCTCAACAATTTCACCTCCGACACCCTGAGTCTGGGCATTGGATTGCTGCGCAACATCGTCAGCCTCGTGTCTTTCTCGATCATCCTCTGGGGCGTGTCTGGCAGCATCGAACTGTTCGGTATCACCATTCCTGGCTACATGTTCTGGGGTGTTCTGCTTTATGCACTGGTGGGCAGCTGGCTGACCCATCTGATCGGTCGTCGCTTGATCGGCTTGAACAACCGGCAACAACGCTTCGAGGCTGACCTGCGTTTCTCCATGGTGCGGATTCGCGAGAATGCCGAGAGCATTGCGTTGTACAACGGCGAGCCGAATGAAAATCGCCGCCTGAACAATCGTTTCTCAATGGTCTGGCACAACTTCTGGGACATCATGAGGGTGTCCAAGCGTCTGACCTTCTTCACTTCCGGTTATGAACAGGCGGCGGTGATCTTCCCCTTCATGCTGGCAGCGCCGCGTTATCTGGCTGGCAAGATCGAACTGGGCGAGCTGATGCAGATCAGTTCGGCATTCGGCAATGTTCAGGACAATTTCAGCTGGTTCATCAGCGCTTACCAAAACCTCGCTTCGTGGCGCGCTACCTGCGATCGTCTGCTGAGCTTCCGCCAGGCCATGACTGACAATGAGCAACGGGCACCGGCCATTGATGTGCAGAACCAGGGCGATGCATTGAAGGTGCATAACCTGGGTCTGGACCTCGCCGATGGGCGTCATCTGCTGACCAATGCCGACATGACCGTGGAGGAGGGCGAGCGCGTCATGCTCAGCGGTCGTTCCGGCAGTGGCAAGTCGACCCTGCTGCGGGCCATGGGGCATCTGTGGCCGGCGGGGCATGGCAGCATTCGCCTGCCGGCGGCGCGTTACCTGTTCCTGCCGCAAAAACCTTACTTGCCGATCGGCACCCTGCGCGAAGCGCTGAGTTATCCACAGCCCGGTGATACCTACACGAACGAGCGCTATGCGCACGTCCTGGAAACCTGCCGTTTGCCGCATCTGGTAGGGCGGCTGGACGAGGCCAATCACTGGCAGCGCATGCTCTCGCCGGGTGAGCAGCAACGTCTGGCCTTCGCTCGTGCGCTGTTGTACGCACCGCAATGGCTGTACATGGACGAAGCGACCTCGGCGATGGATGAGGAAGACGAAGCGTCGCTGTATCAGGCGCTGATCGACGAGCTGCCAGGGTTGAGCATTGTCAGCGTCGGCCACCGCAGCAGCCTCAAGCGCTTCCACCCACGGCACGTCCGAATCGACAACGGCCATCTGGTGGATCAGGCCGTGACTGCATAATCACCACTGCCCTTTGTAGGAGCGAGCTTGCTCGCGATGGACTTGAAAGTGCCGCGTTGATTCAGAAATCACGCGTTATCGGCAGCCTCCATCGCGAGCAAGCTCGCTCCTACAGGGGGCGGTGGTGATCGTACAACCGCGTTGAGCTATCATGCGGTTTCAGCCGAATTTTTCGAGACAGATGTACACCATGGAAAACCCGAACGACGCACCACGCCTCCCTCGCAAGCGCCGCAGCCTCGCGCAGGAACTGGTGACGGTGTTGTCCGAGCAGATCCGCGACGGTCACCTCAAGCGTGGCGACAAGTTACCCACCGAGTCGGCGATCATGGATGCCCATGGCGTCAGCCGCACCGTGGTGCGCGAAGCGATTTCCCGATTGCAGGCGGCCGGTCAGGTGGAAACCCGCCATGGCATCGGCACCTTCGTGCTCGACACGCCGAGCCCGAGCGGCTTCCGCATCGACCCGGCCACCGTGGTCACGCTGCGTGATGTGCTGGCCGTTCTGGAATTGCGCATCAGCCTCGAAACCGAGTCCGCCGGCCTGGCCGCGCAACGCCGCACCCCCGAACAGCTTGGCCTGATGCGCGCGGCACTGGATGCGCTGAACGAAAGTGTCGCCCACGCCAGCGATGCCGTGGCTTCGGACTTCCAGTTCCACCTGCAGATTGCCTTGGCGACAGGCAACCGCTATTTCACCGACATCATGACCCACCTGGGCACCAGCATCATCCCGCGTACCCGTCTCAACTCGGCGCGCCTGGCCCATGACGATCAGCAGCACTACATGAATCGCCTGAGCCGCGAGCACGAAGAAATCTACGAGGCCATCGCCCGCCAGGACTCCGATGCCGCCCGTGCCGCGATGCGCCTGCACCTGACCAACAGTCGTGAGCGGTTGCGTCATGCCCATGAAGAGGCTGAGGCGCAGCGGGGCTGAGTTTCTGGTTCGGGTAGTCCATTGCCTGTCAGTCCCTCTTCGCGAGCAGTCTCGCTCCCACAGATGATCGTGGCGCTTCACAATATTTGTGATCGCAGGTGAGCCATTGTGGGAGCGAGCCTGCTCGCGAAAGCGCTACAAGCAACACCACAAATCCTCAGCAGGCCGCTAAGCAAGCGCTCAATCTTCCGACAACGTATCTCTACCAAACCGTTGATCGCGGAATCTCACACCATCCTCGCCTCATAAAAGCCCCGTAAACACGGGCTATAAACCCATCTTGTCCAACAATTTTCACCCCTGACGATGAAATGCAGTTGACGGTTGTATTTTAAGTTGTACGATGACCTACAACTTCAGCGTCGGGCTGAACGGTCTCACCACACATACGTCGCAATCCAGGGTGTTCGAACAATGAATCCACAAGAACTTAAGTCCATCCTCTCTGCCGGTCTGCTGTCCTTCCCGGTTACCGATTTCAATGCCCAGGGCGATTTCAACCGCGCTGGCTACATCAAGCGTCTGGAGTGGCTGGCCCCATACGGCGCCTCGGCGCTGTTCGCCGCGGGCGGCACCGGTGAGTTCTTCTCCCTGGCGGCCAGCGAGTATTCGGAAATCATCAAGACTGCGGTCGACACTTGCGCAAGCAGCGTGCCGATTCTGGCCGGTGTCGGTGGTTCGACCCGCCAGGCCATCGAGTACGCTCAGGAAGCCGAGCGTCTGGGCGCCAAGGGCCTGTTGCTGCTGCCGCACTACCTGACTGAAGCCAGCCAGGACGGCGTTGCCGCCCACGTTGAAGCCGTGTGCAAATCGGTCAACATCGGCGTCGTGGTTTACAACCGTAATGTCTGCCGCCTGAACGCACCGCTGCTGGAGCGTCTGGCCGAGCGTTGCCCGAACCTGATCGGCTACAAGGACGGCCTGGGCGATATCGAGCTGATGGTGTCGATCCGTCGCCGTCTCGGTGATCGCTTCAGCTACCTGGGCGGTTTGCCGACCGCTGAAGTCTACGCCGCGGCCTACAAGGCGCTGGGCGTGCCGGTCTACTCCTCGGCGGTGTTCAACTTCATCCCGAAAACCGCGATGGATTTCTACCACGCCATCGCCCGCGACGATCACGGCACCGTTGCCAAGATCATCGACGACTTCTTCCTGCCGTACCTGGACATCCGTAACCGCAAGGCCGGCTATGCCGTGAGCATCGTCAAGGCCGGGGCAAAAATCGCCGGCTACGACGCAGGTCCTGTGCGTGCACCACTGACCGACCTGACCGGCGAAGAGTACGAAATGCTCGCCGCGCTGATCGACAAGCAGGGTGCGCAGTAACACATCCGATTTAACGAGGCCGCTGAGTATTCAGCGGCCTTTTGCGTGAGGAGAACGTTCCGTGACAAAGCGCTACGACAACTACATCAACGGCGAGTGGGTTGCCGGTGCCGATTACTCGGCCAACATCAACCCGTCCGAACTGAGCGACAACATCGGCGACTACGCCAAGGCTGACCTGGCTCAGGTCAACGCCGCCATCGACGCCGCCCGCGCCGCATTCCCGGCCTGGTCCACCTCCGGTATCCAGGCGCGTCACGATGCACTGGATAAAGTCGGCACTGAAATCCTCGCCCGTCGCGACGAGCTCGGCACCCTGCTGGCCCGGGAAGAGGGCAAGACCCTGCCTGAAGCCATCGGCGAAGTGACCCGCGCCGGCAACATCTTCAAGTTCTTCGCCGGCGAATGCCTGCGTCTGTCTGGCGACTACGTGCCGTCGGTACGTCCGGGCGTCAACGTTGAAGTCACTCGCGAAGCCTTGGGCGTGGTCGGCTTGATCACGCCGTGGAACTTCCCGATTGCCATTCCGTCGTGGAAAATCGCCCCGGCCCTGGCCTACGGCAACTGCGTGGTGCTCAAGCCGGCGGATCTGGTGCCGGGCTGTGCCTGGGCCCTGGCGGAAATCATCTCCCGTGCAGGCTTCCCGGCTGGCGTGTTCAACCTGGTGATGGGCAGTGGTCGAGTGGTTGGCGAAGCGCTGGTCAACAGCCCGAAAGTCGATGGCATCAGCTTCACCGGTTCCGTGGGCGTGGGTCGCCAGATCGCGGTCAGCTGCGTATCGCGTCAGGCCAAGGTCCAGCTGGAAATGGGCGGCAAAAACCCGCAGATCATTCTCGACGATGCCGACCTCAAACAAGCGGTCGAGCTGTCGGTGCAGAGCGCGTTCTACTCCACCGGCCAGCGTTGCACGGCGTCGAGCCGCCTGATCGTCACCGCCGGGATTCACGACAAGTTCGTCGAAGCCATGGCCGAGCGCATGAAGTCGATCAAGGTCGGCCACGCGTTGAAAGCCGGCACCGATATCGGTCCGGTGGTCTCGCAGGCTCAGCTTGAACAGGACATGAAGTACATCGACATCGGCCAGTCCGAAGGCGCGAGCCTGGTGAGTGGCGGCGGCCTGGTGACCTGTGACACCGAGGGCTACTTCCTCGCGCCAACGCTGTTTGCCGACAGCGAAGCGTCGATGCGCATCAGCCGCGAAGAGATCTTCGGCCCGGTGGCCAACATCGTTCGCGTGGCCGATTACGAAGCTGCGCTGGCCATGGCCAACGACACCGAATTCGGTCTGTCGGCGGGCATTGCCACCACGTCCCTGAAGTACGCCAACCACTTCAAGCGCCACTCCCAGACCGGGATGGTAATGGTCAACCTGCCGACAGCCGGCGTGGATTACCACGTTCCGTTCGGTGGGCGTAAAGGCTCATCCTATGGATCACGTGAGCAAGGCCGTTATGCGCAAGAGTTCTACACCGTAGTGAAAACCAGCTACATCGGCTCGTAAAGCAACACCCCTGCAGGAGCGAGCCCTGCTCGCGATGGTCGCAAGGACGCGACGGTCAACCTGATGCCCCCGCGTCATCGTTGACGATCATCGCGAGCAAGCTCGCTCCTACAGGAAACAAAAAAAAGATTCACCCGCGCATAAAAATAATCAGTGGGAGTACATCTACATGCAATCGACCCAAAAGCCGACTCACGTCCGCTATTTGATTCTGCTCATGCTGTTCCTGGTGACCACGATCAACTACGCCGACCGGGCGACCATCGCAATCGCCGGCTCCAGCCTGCAAAAAGACCTCGGCATCGACGCGGTCACCCTCGGTTATATCTTCTCCGCATTCGGTTGGGCCTACGTGGCCGGGCAAATTCCCGGCGGCTGGCTGCTGGACCGTTTCGGCTCGAAAAAAATCTACGCCATGAGCATCTTCACCTGGTCGCTGTTCACCGTGCTGCAAGGCTTCGTCGGTGAGTTCGGCATGTCCACGGCGGTGGTTGCGCTGTTCATGCTGCGCTTCCTGGTGGGCCTGGCCGAAGCGCCGTCCTTCCCTGGCAACGCGCGCATCGTGGCGGCCTGGTTTCCCACCGCTGAACGCGGTACGGCCTCGGCGATCTTCAACTCGGCGCAATACTTCGCCACCGTGCTGTTCGCACCGCTGATGGGCTGGATCGTCTACTCGTTCGGCTGGAGCCATGTGTTCATCGTCATGGGTATCCTGGGCATCGTCTTCTCGCTGATCTGGCTGAAGGTGATCTACAGCCCGCGCGAGCACCCGATGATCAATGACGCCGAGTTCAAGCACATCGCAGATAACGGCGGCATGGTCGACATGGACCAGGCCAAGGGCAAGAAGACTGACGGTCCGAAGTGGGACTACATCCGCCAGTTGCTGACCAACCGCATGATGCTCGGCGTGTACCTGGGCCAGTACTGCATCAACGGCATCACTTACTTCTTCCTGACCTGGTTCCCGGTGTACCTGGTGCAGGAGCGTGGCATGACCATCCTCAAGGCCGGTTTCATCGCGTCCTTGCCGGCGATCTGCGGCTTTATCGGCGGTGTGCTCGGCGGGGTGATTTCCGATTACCTGCTGCGCAAGGGCCATTCCCTGACCTTCGCCCGCAAGGCGCCGATCATCGCCGGCCTGCTGGTGTCCAGCAGCATCGTGGCCTGCAACTACGTTGACATCGAGTGGATGGTGGTTGGCTTCATGGCCCTGGCATTCTTCGGCAAAGGCGTGGGTGCGCTGGGCTGGGCGGTGGTATCTGACACTTCGCCGAAACAGATCGCCGGTTTGAGCGGTGGCCTGTTCAACACCTTCGGCAACCTGGCATCGATCACCACGCCAATCGTCATCGGCTACATCATCAGCTCCACCGGCTCGTTCAAATGGGCACTGGTGTTTGTCGGTTGCAACGCACTGGTTGCGGTGTTCAGCTATCTGGTCATCGTCGGCCCGATCAAGCGTGTGGTGCTCAAGGAGCCACCGGTCAACGGCCCTGAAACCAACAACAAATTGTCTCAAGCGCATTCCTGAGGAGCGGCGTCATGCAGTTGATTGAACATTCCGACTCGCCGCGCTACATCCGCCTGCACGAGCGGGACAATGTAGTGATCGTGGTCAACGATCAGGGCGTACCGGCGGGTACTGCGTTCGCCGATGGATTGGTCACCGTGGACTTCGTGCCACAGAGCCACAAGGTCACCCTGGAAGACATTCCCGAGGGCGGCCAGGTGATTCGCTACGGCCAGGTCATCGGTTACGCATTGCAGCCGATTCCACGCGGCAGCTGGGTCAAGGAAGATCAACTGCGTATGCCCACCGCGCCACCGCTGGACAGCCTGCCGCTGTCCACCGAGGTGCCGGACGCGCAGGCACCGCTGGAGGGTTACACCTTCGAGGGTTATCGCAACGCCGACGGTACCGTCGGCACGCGCAACATTCTCGGCATCACCACCACCGTGCAATGCGTGACCGGTGTGCTGGATCATGCGGTCAAGCGCATCAAGGACGAGCTGCTGCCCAAGTACCCCCACGTCGATGACGTAGTGGCACTGACCCACAGTTATGGCTGTGGCGTGGCGATTACCGCCACCGACGCCTACATCCCGATTCGCACCGTGCGCAATCTGGCGCGCAACCCGAACCTGGGTGGCGAGGCGTTGGTGATCAGCCTGGGCTGCGAGAAATTGCAGGCCGGGCAGGTGATGCACGAAGACGATGCGTCGGTGGACCTGAGCGAGCCTTGGTTGTATCGCCTGCAGGACTCCAGCCACGGTTTCACCGAGATGATCGAGCAGATCATGGAGCTGGCTGAAGTGCGTCTGAAGAAGCTCGATCAGCGCCGCCGGGAAACCGTGCCGGCGTCCGAGCTGATCCTGGGCATGCAGTGCGGCGGTAGCGATGCGTTTTCCGGAATCACCGCCAACCCGGCCCTGGGCTATGCCTCGGACCTGTTGTTGCGCGCCGGTGCGACGGTGATGTTTTCCGAAGTCACCGAAGTGCGTGATGCGATCTACCTGCTGACTTCCCGGGCGAAAACCGAGGCGGTCGCGCAGGAGCTGGTGCGGGAAATGGACTGGTACGACCGTTACCTGGCCAAGGGTGAGGCGGATCGCAGTGCCAACACCACGCCGGGCAACAAGAAAGGCGGCCTGTCGAATATTGTCGAGAAGTCCCTGGGATCGATCGTCAAATCCGGCAGCAGCGCGATCACCGGAGTGCTTGGCCCTGGCGAGCGCTTCAAGGAAAAAGGCCTGATCTTCTGCGCGACCCCGGCCAGCGATTTCGTCTGTGGCACCTTGCAGTTGGCGGCGGGGATGAATCTGCATGTGTTCACGACCGGTCGCGGCACGCCTTACGGGCTGGCCATGGCGCCGGTGGTGAAGGTCTCGACCCGGACCGAACTGGCGCAGCGCTGGCCGGACCTGATCGATATCGACGCCGGGCGCATCGCTACCGGTCGGGCGTCCATCGAGGAGCTTGGCTGGGAGTTGTTCCACTACTACCTGGACGTGGCCAGCGGCAAAGCGCAGACCTGGGCTGAGCGGCACAAGCTGCATAACGACATCACCCTGTTCAATCCGGCGCCGATCACGTAAGACCGCGTTATCGTTCATCGCGAGCAGGCTCGCTCCCACAAGGGATTTCAGGTGGGCACAAATGATGTGTTCACAGGGAATCAAATGTGGGAGCGAGCTTGCTCGCGATAGCGATCTACCAGACGCCGATGTCTTTGGTGGCTTATCATTAGCCCCCTAACGACGCCCACCTCAAGGTCCTCTCCGGCATGCTGGCAATCTTCCTCGAAACCCTGAACATCACCGCACCGGTGTTCGCCATGCTGTTTCTGGGGGTGGTGCTCAAGCGCATCGACTGGATCAACGACAATTTCATCCACACGGCCTCGTCCCTGGTGTTCAACGTCACCATGCCGGCGCTGCTGTTCCTCGGCATCCTGCACGCCGACCTGCATGCCGCGCTGCAACCGGCGCTGCTGATCTACTTCTCCCTTGCCACCCTTGTGTGCTTTGCCATTGCCTGGGGCTGGGCGATTTTCAGATGCCCGCGCGAAGATCGCGGGATCTATACCCAGGGCGCTTTCCGTGGCAACAACGGGGTGATCGGCCTGGCGCTGGCGGCGAGCATGTACGGCGACTACGGGATTTCCCTCGGTGCGATTCTCGCGGCGCTGGTGATCCTGTTTTACAACACGCTCTCGACCATCGTCCTGGCGGTGTATAGCCCGGTGATCAAGTCCGACCCGTGGAGCATCTGCAAAAGCGTGTTCAGTAATCCGCTGATCATCAGCGTGTTCGCGGCGGCGCCCTTTGCGTACTTCAAGATCGGCTTGCCGGGGTGGCTGGAAACCTCCGGCCAGTATCTGGCGCAAACCACCTTGCCGCTGGCGCTTATCTGCATCGGCGGCACGCTGTCGCTGGCGGCGATGCGTAAAAGCGGATCGATGGCGCTCAGTTCAAGCCTGGTGAAAATGCTCGGCTTGCCGGTGCTGGCGACGCTGGGCGCGTGGCTCTGGGGTTTTCGCGGGGCGGAGCTGGGGATTCTGTTTCTGTACTTCGGCAGCCCGACCGCCGCGGCCAGCTTCGTCATGGCCCGGGCGGCGGATGGCAATCATGAACTGGCGGCGGCGATCATCGTGATCACCACGCTGATGGCGGCGGTTACCACCAACATCGGGATCTTTCTGTTGCAGTGGGGTGGGTGGATCTAGCTTCAAGGCATGCGCTGTTCATAGCGGCCTCATCGCGAGCAGGCTCGCTCCTACAGTTGGAATGCATTCCCTTGTGGGAGCGAGCCTGCTCGCGAAGGCAATCTCGCTGGCACCGAAAATTCCAGGATTCACTCAGGCTTCTGGTAGGTATCGATCACTTCCTGCGCCGCCCGGAATGCATCGATCGCCGCCGGCACACCGGCATACACCGCGCAATGCAGCAGCGCCTCGCGGATCTCTTCCACGGTACAGCCGTTGTTCAGTGCGCCGCGCACATGACCCTTCAACTCCTGCGGGCACTTCAGCGCAGTCAGCGCTGCGAGGGTGATCAGGCTGCGGGTTTTCAGGGGCAGGCCTTCGCGGTTCCAGACGCCGCCCCAGGCATGTTCGTTGACGAAGTCCTGCAGCGGCTGGGTGAACTCGGTGGCGTTGCCCAGCGCGCGGTCGACGAACGCATCGCCCATCACTTGGCGGCGTACTTCAACGCCGGATTTTTTATTGTCAGTCATGGCAATTCCCTCTTGTGGTGTTGGCGACGCCAGGCGCGCAGCGAGGTGAACAGCAGGAACGCCGCCAGCGCCGGCAGGACAAAAAACAACATCAGATGCTCAAGCTTGCCTGCCAGCGGCATGCCAGTGGTGAACGACACCACATGCAGGCCGTAAGCCAGGTACAAGCCCAGAAACAGCAGGCCCTCGGCGCGGGTCACCCGGTAGCCGGAGTAGAACACCGGCAGGCACAACGCCGTGACGCCGAGCATCACCGGCAGGTCGAAATCCAGGGCATTGGGCGATACCGACAGGGGCGATGGAGCGAGCAGTGCTGTCATGCCCAGCACACCGAGCAAGTTGAACAGGTTGCTGCCGACCACGTTGCCCACGGCGATTTCCCGTTCACCGCGCAAGGCTGCGATCAACGAGGTGGCGAGCTCCGGCAGGGATGTGCCGACGGCGACTATCGTCAGGCCGATGATCCGCTCCGACAGCCCGAGGTCGGTGGCCACCGCTACTGCCGCACCGAGCAGCAAATGCCCGGCATACACCAGCATTCCCAGGCCTGCGACGATCATCAATAAGCTGCTGATCCAGGGGGCTCGCCCGCTGTGGTCATGGCTCGATGCCGGGCGTACCGAGTGCCGCGACTGACGCAGCAGCAGGGCCAGGTACAACAGCAGTGCCGCCATCAGGATGACGCCGTCGATGCGGCTCAGGTCTTCGTTCCAGGCCAGCACGAACACCAGCAGGCTGGCGCCGATCATCAATGGAATGTCCAGGCGCACCAGTTGCCGTGACACCCGCAGGGGAATGATCAGTGCCGACAATCCGAGGGTGACGAGGATGTTGAAAATGCTGCTGCCGATCACGCTGCCGACAGCGATGTCGGCGTTGTGCGCCAGGGTCGCTTGCAGGCTCACGGCCATCTGCGGCGCGCTGCTGCCGAGGGCGACGATGGTCAGGCCGATGATCAGCGGTCGCACATGCAGGCGGGCGGCCAGGCGCACTGCGGCGCGGACCATCAATTCGGCGCCGGCAATCAGCAGCACCAGCCCGCTGAGCAATTCGATCAGGTTGATCAGGGGGATGTCGGCGAGTGCGAAAATGGTCGAGGCTTCCTGTGTCAGTCGTCGAGGGCTTGCACGCGCACCCGTGCGGTGCCGCTCTTGAGCATCCCCAGGCGTTCGGCGGCTTCATGGGACAGGTCGATCAGGCGGCCACGGGTGTGTGGGCCGCGATCGTTGATGCGCACCACGCAGGATCTGTCGTTGTTCAGATTGGTGACCTTCACCCGGGTGCCGAACGGCAACTGGCGATGGGCGGCGGTCATGGAATTCTTGTCGAAACGCTCGCCGCTGGCGGTGCGTTTGCCTTGGTGTTTGGCGCCGTAGTACGAGGCCACACCGGTTTTGTCGTAGCCGTGTGGATCGACGGTGTCGGTACTGGCGCAACCGGCCAGAAGGGAGAGCAGGGCGCAGGCGCCAAGTAGACGCATCATAGAAAGTTTTCCCGAAACAAATGTGGGAGCGAGCTTGCTCGCGATAGTGTTCTGACAGTCAACTCATGGTTGAGTGCCGAACCGCCATCGCGAGCAAGCTCGCTCCCACAGGGATCAGAGCCAGGCTTGAGAACTGGCTCCATTCCTATCAGCCTTCGAGCTTGCTTTTGAGCAGTTCGTTGACCTGTTGCGGGTTGGCCTTGCCTTTGGAGGCTTTCATGGCCTGGCCGACGAAGAAGCCGAACATCTTGCCGCGTTTGGCTTCGTCTGCCGCGCGGTACTGTTCGACCTGCTCGGCGTTGGCGGCGAGCATTTCGTCCAGCACGGCGGAGATTGCGCCGGTGTCGGTCACTTGCTTGAGGCCGCGCTTGTCGATGATTTCGTCAGCGCTGCCTTCGCCGTTGGCCATCGCTTCGAACACGACCTTGGCGATCTTGCCGGAGATGGTGTTGTCCTTGATGCGCAACAGCATGCCGCCCAGTTGCTCGGCGGAAACCGGCGACTGCTCGATATCCAGGCCTTGTTTGTTGAGCAGGCTGCCCAGTTCAACCATGACCCAGTTGGCCGCCAGTTTGGCGTCGCCGCCGATGCTCGCGACTTTCTCGAAGTAGTCGGCTTGCTCGCGGCTGGTGGCCAGTACGCTGGCGTCGTAGACCGACAGGCCGAACTCTGCCTGGAAGCGTTCGCGTTTCTGCGGCGGCAACTCCGGCAGGGTGGCACGCACGTCGTCGAGGAACGAGTTCTCGATCACCACCGGCAGCAGGTCCGGATCGGGGAAGTAACGGTAGTCGTTGGCTTCCTCTTTGCTGCGCATTGGACGGGTTTCGTCCTTGTTCGGATCGTAGAGGCGAGTCTGCTGGATTACCTTGCCACCGTCTTCGATCAACTCGATCTGACGCTGGATTTCGCTGTTGATCGCCTTCTCGATGAAGCGGAACGAGTTGACGTTCTTGATCTCGCAGCGGGTGCCGAATTCGGCCTGGCCTTTCGGACGGACCGACACGTTGCAGTCGCAACGCAGCGAGCCTTCGGCCATGTTGCCGTCGCAGATGCCCAGGTAACGCACCAGTGCGTGGATCGCCTTGACGTAGGCCACGGCTTCCTTGGCGCTGCGCATGTCCGGCTCGGAGACGATTTCCAGCAGCGGTGTACCGGCACGGTTCAGGTCGATGCCGGTGGCGCCGCCGAATTCCTCGTGCAGGCTCTTGCCGGCGTCTTCTTCCAGGTGCGCGCGGGTGATGCCGACGCGTTTGACCGTGCCGTCTTCCAGGGCGATGTCCAGGTGGCCCTTGCCGACGATCGGCAATTCCATCTGGCTGATCTGGTAGCCCTTGGGCAGGTCAGGGTAGAAGTAGTTCTTGCGGGCGAACACGTTGTGCTGGCCGATCTCGGCGTCAATCGCCAGGCCGAACATCACCGCCATGCGCACCGCTTCCTGATTCAGCACCGGCAGAACGCCGGGCATGCCCAGGTCGATCAGGCTGGCCTGGGTGTTCGGTTCGGAACCGAAGGTGGTGGAACTACCGGAAAAGATTTTCGACCGGGTGGTGAGCTGGGTGTGAATCTCCAGCCCGATCACGACTTCCCATTGCATGTGTGTCTCCTCAGAAGCCGGTTGGGGTGCGGGTGTGCCAGTCAGTGTTCAACTGATACTGGTGGGCAACGTTCAACAGGCGACCTTCCTGGAAATACGGAGCGAGCAGTTGCACGCCGACCGGCAGGCCGTCGACGAAGCCGGCAGGCATGGACAGGCCCGGCAGACCCGCGAGGTTGGCGGTGATGGTGTAGACGTCTTCCAGGTACGCAGCGACCGGGTCGCTGTTCTTGGCACCGAGCTTCCAGGCCGGGTTCGGCGTGGTCGGGCCGAGGATGATGTCGACCTCATTGAAGGCGGCCATGAAGTCGTTCTTGATCAAGCGACGGATCTTCTGCGCCTTCAGGTAATAGGCATCGTAGTAACCGGCGGACAGTGCATAGGCACCGACCATGATCCGGCGCTGCACTTCCGGGCCGAAGCCTTCGCCACGGGAGCGCTTGTACAGATCGCTCAGGTTGACCGGGTTTTCGCAGCGATGGCCGAAACGCACGCCGTCGAAACGCGACAGGTTGGAAGAGGCTTCCGCCGGAGCGATCACGTAGTACGCAGGGATTGCGTGCTGCATGTTCGGCAGGCTGATTTCCTTGACCACGGCGCCGAGCTTTTCCAGCTCCTTGACGCTGTTGTGGATCAGCTCGGCAATGCGCGGGTCGAGACCGGCGCCGAAATACTCTTTCGGTACACCGATGCGCAGGCCTTGCAGCGAGCCGTTGAGGCTGGCGCTGTAGTCCGGCACGGGTTCGTCGATGCTGGTGGAGTCATTCGGGTCGAAGCCAGCCATGCCTTGCAGCAGGATGGCGCAGTCTTCGGCGGTGCGTGCCAACGGGCCGCCCTGATCGAGACTGGAGGCATAGGCGATCATGCCCCAGCGGGAAACGCGACCGTACGTCGGTTTCAGGCCGGTGAGGTTGGTCAGCGCGGCGGGCTGACGAATGGAGCCACCGGTGTCGGTGCCGGTAGCGGCAGGCAACAGACGAGCGGCAACCGCAGCGGCCGAGCCACCGGACGAACCGCCCGGTACGTGTTCCAGGTTCCACGGGTTTTTCACCGCGCCGTAGTAGCTCGACTCGTTGGCCGAGCCCATGGCGAATTCGTCCATGTTGGTCTTGCCCAGGGTCACGGCCCCGGCAGCGGCCAGCTTGGCGACGACGGTGGCGTCGTAGGGAGCCTTGAAGTTGTCGAGCATCTTCGAGCCGCAGCTGGTGCGGATGCCCTGGGTGCAGAACAGGTCTTTGTGGGCGATTGGCGCGCCGAGCAGGGCGCCGCTCTCACCATTGGCCCGGCGTGCGTCAGCGGCTTTCGCCTGGCTGAGCGCCAGTTCTTCGGTGAGGCTGATGAAGCTGTTGAGCTGCGGGTCGAGCTGGGCGATGCGCGCCAGCAGGGCCTTGGTCAGCTCTTCGGAGGAAAACTTTTTGTCGGCGAGACCGCGGGCGATCTCGGCCAGAGTCAATTGATGCATTGCAGGCTCTTTCCCTTTAGTCGATGACTTTCGGAACCAGGTACAGGCCGTTTTCGACCGCTGGTGCGATGGACTGGTAGGCCTCGCGATTATTGGTCTCGGTCACGACGTCCGCACGCAGGCGCTGGCTGGCTTCCAGTGGGTGGGCCAGCGGTTCGATACCATCGGTATTGACGGCCTGCATTTCGTCGACCAGTCCGAGAATGCTGTTGAGGGCCGAAGTGACGTTTGGAAGATCGGCTTCATTGAGGCCAAGGCAGGCCAGATGAGCGATTTTTTCCACGTCGGAGCGTTCTAGAGCCATTGGGGTTCTCCAGTGGAAAACAAAACGGACACCGTCCGTGTGTTAGATTGTCGGAACACTACCGCACTTCTACGGTCATAAGGCCGCGATTGTGGGGCTTGGTGCGCAGAAAAGCGGCCAATTTAACATATTGGCGCCTTGCCCAAAATCCCTGTCGTTGTTAGAGTTTGCCGCACTTTTTTACCCACGCGTTGCCTAGGGTCCCTTTCCCATGTTCAAGAAACTGCGTGGCATGTTTTCCAGCGATCTTTCCATTGACCTGGGCACTGCCAACACCCTTATTTACGTGCGCGAGCGCGGTATCGTTCTGAATGAGCCATCGGTTGTGGCCATTCGGACACACGGTAACCAGAAAAGTGTCGTAGCTGTCGGCACCGAGGCCAAGCGCATGCTGGGCCGTACGCCGGGCAACATTGCTGCCATTCGTCCGATGAAGGACGGCGTGATCGCTGACTTCAGCGTCTGCGAAAAGATGCTGCAGTACTTCATCAACAAGGTTCACGAAAACAGCTTCCTGCAGCCTAGCCCTCGGGTGTTGATCTGCGTTCCGTGCAAATCCACCCAGGTCGAGCGTCGTGCCATCCGTGAATCGGCCCTCGGTGCCGGTGCCCGTGAAGTATTCCTGATCGAAGAGCCAATGGCCGCTGCCATCGGTGCCGGCCTGCCAGTTGAAGAAGCTCGCGGTTCGATGGTCGTGGATATCGGTGGCGGTACCACTGAAATCGCCCTGATCTCCCTGAACGGTGTGGTTTACGCCGAATCCGTGCGTGTTGGCGGCGACCGCTTCGACGAAGCGATCATCACCTACGTGCGTCGCAACTACGGCAGCCTGATCGGTGAGTCCACCGCCGAGCGCATCAAGCAGGAAATCGGTACGGCCTACCCGGGCGGCGAAGTCCGTGAAGTCGACGTTCGTGGCCGCAACCTGGCCGAGGGCGTTCCACGTGCCTTCACCCTGAACTCCAATGAAGTGCTGGAAGCTCTGCAAGAGTCCCTGGCAACCATCGTTCAGGCCGTGAAGAGCGCACTGGAGCAATCGCCTCCGGAACTGGCTTCCGATATCGCCGAACGTGGTCTGGTACTGACCGGTGGTGGCGCCTTGCTGCGTGACCTCGACAAGTTGCTGGCCCAGGAAACCGGTCTGCCGGTGATCGTCGCCGAAGACCCGTTGACCTGCGTTGCTCGCGGCGGTGGCCGTGCATTGGAAATGATGGATAAGCACACCATGGATCTGCTCTCCAGCGAATAAGTCGCCGGATAGCCTCTATGCTGTTGAGCGCGCAGGCGGCACTTTGCAGTGCTGCCTGTTCGCGTTTATCTTCTGTCAGTCTGCATCCAGGCCGGTCAGCCGTATGAATAAAGAGAACATTTGCCTGGGAGGAGCGGCTTATTAAACCGCTTTTCACCAAGGGTCCATCGTTGGGCGTGCGCTTGTTGGTGCTGGTCGTGCTTTCGGTCGCGCTGATGGTGGTCGATGCCCGCTTCACACTGCTCAAGCCGGTGCGTAGCCAGATGTCGCTGGTGCTGATGCAGTCCTACTGGATCACAGACCTGCCGCAGCGGCTATGGGAAGGCGTGGCCAGCCAGTTTGGCAGCCGGACCGAACTCGTCGCCGAAAACGAAAAACTCAAGAGCGAAAACCTGCTGTTGCAGGGGCGCATGCAAAAGCTTGCTTCCTTGACAGAGCAGAACGTTCGCCTGCGCGAATTGCTCAATTCTTCGGCACTGGTCAATGAAAAGGTCGAAGTGGCCGAATTGATCGGCATGGACCCCAACCCATTCACCCATCGCATCATCATCAACAAAGGTGAGCGTGACGGTGTGGTCCTCGGCCAGCCGGTGCTAGATGCCCGTGGCCTGATGGGGCAGGTGGTCGAGCTGATGCCTTACACCTCCCGGGTCCTGCTGCTGACCGACTCGACCCACAGCATTCCAGTCCAGGTCAACCGCAACGGCCTGCGGGCGATCGCCAGCGGTACCGGCAACCCGGAGCGCCTTGAACTGCGTCACGTAGCGGATACCGCCGACATCAAGGAAGGCGATCTGCTGGTCAGCTCGGGCCTGGGTCAGCGTTTCCCGGCGGGTTATCCGGTGGCCACGGTCAAGGAAGTGCTGCACGACACCGGTCAGCCATTCGCCGTTGTCCGCGCCGTGCCGACCGCAGCCCTCAATCGCAGTCGCTACCTGCTATTGGTATTCAGCGACAACCGCACCGCCGAAGAGCGCGCCAATGAGGCCGCACAGGCTCAGGAAGCCCTGGATGCGCAGGGCGGTGGCCCAATCATGCCGGCGACCGTGCCCAAGCCCGTGATCGTTCCGGCTGCCGTTGCGGCACCGGCTGCTCCTGCTGCACCAGCAGCGGCACCGGCAACTCCAGCGTCTCCTGCGGCCACCCCGGCCAAACCGGCTGCTACCCATACCGCTGCTTCCAAGCCGCCAGCCAAGCCTGCGGCGACGCAACCCGCTGCCGCCAAGCCTGCTGCCAAACCGCCTGTCCCCGCGCCGGCCACCACTGGGAGACAAGAATAATGGTTGGTGTAAAAGCTTCTCGGAACGGCTGGATCGTCTGGCTGACCTTCGCCATTGGCATGCTGCTCAGCGTATCGCCGCTGCCGCAATTCATGGAAATCCTGCGCCCGTTGTGGCTCGGTTTGCTGCTGGCGTTCTGGGCCTTGGCCCTGCCGCAGAAAATCGGCATGGTCACCGCATGGTGCCTGGGCCTGGCTGAAGACGTGCTGTACGGCACATTGCTGGGCCAGAACGCGTTGATCCTGACCCTCATCACTTACCTGGTGCTGGCACTGCAACAACGCATGCGGATGTTCCCGATGTGGCAGCAAAGCCTGGTGATTCTGGTGATCTTCGGTCTCGCGCAGCTTGTTCAGCTGTGGTTGAGCGCCCTGACAGGCAACCGTCAGCCGACACTGGCGCTGGTATTGCCGGCACTGGTCAGCGCGCTGCTCTGGCCCTGGATCAGCTTCGGTTTGCGTGGATTGCGTCGCCGCTACAAAATCAATTAATTCGGTCAGGCATTTGCCACTTTGACAGGGAGATGTCTTGATGAAATCGCTGTACCTCGCCTCTGGCTCGCCGCGTCGGCGTGAACTGCTCACGCAGATCGGCGTGCCATTCACCGCCATCAGTGCGGATATCGACGAAACCCCTCTGGCTCACGAATCCCCCTCTGACTATGTCGAGCGTCTCGCGCGCGGCAAGGCTGCGGCCGGACGCGATGCTGTCGTGTCCGATACGCCCTTCTGCGTGTTGGGCGCCGATACCGCCGTGGTGCAAGGCGGCAAAATTCTCGGCAAACCGGTTGATGAAGCTGATGCTTGCGCCATGCTTGAGATGTTGTCCGACAAAGAACATGAAGTCCTGACAGCCATTGCGCTGCTCGACGGTGAGCGTTGCGAGTCGCGGGTGGTGCGCAGTGTGGTGCGTTTTCGCCCCGTCGGCAGCGACGAGGCGGCCGCCTACTGGGCCAGCGGTGAGCCGCGGGACAAGGCTGGTGGCTATGGGATTCAAGGCCTGGGCGCGGTGTTTGTCGCCGGGCTCAATGGAAGTTACTCGGCGGTGGTTGGACTGCCGCTGTGCGAAACCGCGGAACTGCTGGGCCATTTCGGCATACCCTGTTGGCAACCCCTTAACGCGCGCTAAGCGCCGTGCTGACCAGATGCGGCCACTATCGTGAACATGCCTGAACGAGACCCTGCCATGAGTGAAGAGATCCTGATCAACATCACGCCGATGGAATCACGCGTGGCGGTGGTCGAAAACGGTGTCCTGCAAGAGGTCCATGTCGAGCGCACGCAAAAGCGCGGAATCGTCGGCAATATCTACAAGGGTAAAGTCGTGCGGGTCTTGCCGGGCATGCAGGCGGCGTTCGTCGATATCGGCCTGGATCGTGCCGCGTTCATCCATGCTTCGGAGATTTCCCTGCGTGAAGGTCCTGCGGTGGAAAGCATCGGCGCGCTGGTGCACGAAGGCCAGAGTCTGGTAGTGCAAGTCACCAAGGACCCGATCGGCTCCAAGGGCGCGCGCCTGACGACCCAGTTGTCGATTCCATCGCGCTATCTGGTGTACATGCCGCGCACCGCGCATGTCGGCATTTCCCTGAAGATCGAAGACGAAGCCGAGCGTGAACGCCTGAAGCAGGTGGTTAGTGATTGCGTTGCGAAAGAAGGCATCAAGGAGGCTGGCGGTTTTATCCTGCGCACGGCGGCCGAAGGTGCCGGCGCCGACGAAATTCTCATGGACATCCGCTACCTGCGCCGGCTTTGGGACCAGATCAGCGAGCAGATCAAAACCATCAGCGCGCCCAGCGTGATCTACGAGGATCTCGGCCTGGCACTGCGCACCCTGCGTGATCTGGTGAGCCCGAAGATCGAGAAGATTCGTATCGACTCACGGGAAACTTTCCAGAAAACCACGCAGTTCGTCGCCGAACTCATGCCGGAAATCGCCGATCGTCTGGAACACTACCCCGGCGAGCGGCCGATTTTCGACCTGTACGGTGTCGAAGACGAAATCCAGAAAGCCCTGGAACGCAAAGTCCCGCTGAAATCCGGCGGCTACCTGGTGGTCGATCCGGCGGAAGCCATGAGCACCATCGACGTCAACACCGGGGCGTTCGTCGGGCATCGCAATCTCGAAGAAACCATCTTCAAGACCAACCTCGAAGCCGCCACCGCCATTGCTCGGCAACTGCGCCTGCGCAACCTGGGCGGAATCATCATCATCGACTTCATCGACATGGAAGATGAAGAGCATCAGCGCCAGGTGCTGCGGACCCTGGAAAAACAGCTGGAGCGCGATCACGCCAAGACCAACATCATCGGCATTACCGAGTTGGGCCTGGTACAGATGACCCGCAAGCGCACCCGCGAAAGCCTCGAGCAAATCCTCTGCGAGCCATGCACCAGTTGTCAGGGGCGCGGCAAGTTGAAAACTCCGGAGACGATTTGCTACGAAATTTTCCGTGAAATCCTCCGCGAGGCTCGCGCCTATCAGGCGGAAGGCTATCGTGTATTGGCGAACCAGAAAGTCGTCGATCGCCTGCTCGATGAAGAATCGGGCAACGTTGCCGAGCTGGAAGGCTTCATCGGACGCACCATTCGGTTTCAGGTAGAAACCATGTATTCCCAGGAACAATACGACGTGGTGCTGCTCTGATACGCGGCGTCATCACCTTTCCTGCACGGCTGGCCTCAGCTTTTTGCAAAACTTTTGCCATGGGAGCCGACTGACATGGAGCGTCTGACACGCATTTTGGCCGCACTGACCCGCTGGGGTCTGGGCCTGTGCGCGTTGGTTTTGGTGCTGATGGCGTTGTACGTCAGTCTGGGCCGGGAACTGGCGCCCCTGGTGGCCGAATACCGTGCCGAAATCGAAAGCCGGGCCACCGAGGCCCTGGGCATGCCACTGCAGATCGGTGAACTGGAAGGCAGCTGGAGCGGCTTCGCACCCATTGTCTCGGCTCACGACGTCACGGTTGGCGAAGGCGCCAATGCGCTGCATCTGGAGAATGTGCGTGCAGTACCCGACCTGTGGGCCAGCTTGCTGGCGCGTGAAGTGCGCATCGCTCATCTGGCGCTCAATGGCCTGAAGATCAGCCTCAAGGAAGGCGATGACGGCGAGTGGGTGCTCGAAGGTCTGCCGGTCAAGAACGATAAGCCTCTCGATCCGGAACAGCTGCTCAATCGCATGCAGATGATCCAGCAGTTGTCCGTGCTCGACAGTCAGGTCACCTTGCAGCCGTGGGGTGAATCGCCCCTGACCCTGACCTACGTCGGCCTGACCCTGAAAACCGGTACCACTCGCCAGCGACTCGACGCCCGCCTGACCTTGCCCGATGGCCAACCGGTGGCCATGAACCTGCGGACGCGCATTCGCGCCAGCCAGTGGAAGGACGGCGAGGCTGAAATTTACCTGAGCCTGCCACAGAGCGATTGGTCCAAATGGCTGCCCGAACGCATCAGCCAGCAATGGAGTTTTTCCGAGATCAAGGCCGGTGGCGAGTTATGGGCGACCTGGGGAAAAGGCTTGTTGCAGAGCGCCGCGGTACGTTTGAATGCGCCGCAACTCAAGGGTGCCTACGCGCAGCGCAAGCCAGTCAAGATCGACAATCTGGCACTCAACGGCTATTTCCAGCGCAGCGACGAAGGCATGTTGGTGACGCTGGACTCCCTGGCCATGAGCCTTGGCGAGACCCGTTGGGAATCCCATGTACAAGTCAAACAAACCAGCGCGACCGACAAGTCCGAAGAGCTCTGGCACCTGCAGGCCGACCGACTCGACCTGACTCCGCTTACACCTTTGCTAAATGCCCTGGCGCCATTGCCTGAAGGCTTCGCCACCGTGGTCGAGCGCCTCAAGGTCACCGGCGGGTTGCGCAATGTGCTGATCGACGTGCGGCCCAATGCCACCGATGACAGCAAATTCAGCTTCGCCGCCAACCTCGAACAGGTGGGATTCGACGCTTATCACGGCGCTCCGGCAGCACGAAACGTGACAGGCAGCATCAGCGGCGACCTCGGCCATGGCGAATTGCGCATGGATACCAAGGATTTCATGCTGCACCTGGACCCTATTTTCGCCAAACCCTGGAATTACCTTCAGGCCAATGCCCGCTTGACCTGGAAGCTCGACAAAGAAGGCTTCACCCTGATCGCGCCCTACCTGAAAGTGCTGGGAGAGGAGGGCAAGATTGCCGGTGACTTCCTGATCCGCCTGCATTTCGATCACAACCAGGAAGATTACATGGACCTGCGGGTCGGCATGGTGGACGGAGACGGGCGCTATACCGCCAAGTATCTACCGGCTGTCCTGAGTCCGGCGCTGGACGAGTGGTTGCGCACGGCGATCCTCAAGGGCGCGATCGACCAGGGTTTCTTCCAGTACCAAGGGTCGTTGAACCATGGCGCGACACCCGAGGCGCGCAGCATCAGTCTGTTTTTCAAGGTTCACGATGCCGAGCTGGCGTTCCAGCCCGGTTGGCCCCATGTCAGCAAGGTCACGGGCGATGTGTTCGTTGAAGACAGCGGAGTGCGGATCCTGGCCAGCAAGGGGCAATTGCTCGATACCCAGGTCAGCGACATCTACGTCAATATTCCCCACGTGCCGGAAGGGCAAAGTGTCCACCTGTTCCTCGACGGCGGTTTCGCCGGAGGGCTGGGCGATGGCCTGAAAATCCTCAAAGAGGCGCCGATCGGCACGGCCGAAACCTTCGCCGGCTGGGAGGGTGAAGGGGAACTGCAAGGCAAGTTGAAGCTGGATATTCCGCTGGTCAAGGGCGAGCAGCCGAAGATCCTGGTTGACTTCAAGACCGCCAAGTCCCGCCTGAAACTGCCTGAGCCGCCGCTGGAATTGACTCAACTCAAAGGTGATTTCCGTTTCGACAGCAACAAAGGCCTGAGCGGGCAAAACATCACCGCGCGTGCTTTCGACAAACCGGTGAGCGCGCAGATTTTTGCCGATGGCGGTCCGGGCAAACTCAAGACCCGGGTCAACGCCTCGGGCCAGGTCGAAGTCAAGAAGCTCACCGACTGGCTGAGCGTTACCCAGCCGTTGCCAGTGAGCGGCCTGATCCCCTATCAGCTGCAACTGACCCTGGACGGCGCCGACAGCCAGTTGATGGTCAATTCCATCCTCAAGGGTGTGTCGGTCGACCTGCCTGCGCCTTTTGGCATGACAGCGGATGCGGGGCGTGACACGACGTTCCGCATGACCCTGCAAGGCCCGGAGCGGCGCTATTGGGTCAACTACGGTGAATTGGCCAACTTCACCTTCGCCGCGCCGGCCGGCAATTTCGCGGACGGGCGGGGTGAGTTGTTCCTGGGCAATGGCGATGCCGTACTGCCTGGCACCAAGGGCTTGCGGATACGCGGCGTGCTGTCGGAACTGGACGTCGGCCCTTGGCAGGATCTGGTGAACAAGTATGCCGGGCAGGACCCGGGCGGCAGTGCCAAGCAGTTGCTCAGTGGCGCCGATTTCAAAGTCGGCAAGCTCAGTGCGCTGGGCACGACCCTGGATGAGGCGTCCGTTCAACTGGCGCGAAAACCCTCTGCCTGGGCTTTGCAGCTCGACAGCCAGCAGGTCAAGGGCAGTGCCACTCTTCCTGATGCGAAGTCCGCACCGATCGTGATCAACCTGCAAACCGTGCGCCTGCCAGCGCCTGATCCGACGGCACTGGCGGATGAAAACGCCCCGGACCCGTTGGCCTCGGTCGATCCGAGCAAAATTCCGGCGATGGATATCACCGTCAACCAGTTGTTCCAGGGTAACGACCTGGTTGGCGGCTGGTCGTTGAAGGTGCGTCCGACGGGCAAGGGTATTGCCCTTAACTCGCTGGACATGGGCCTCAAGGGCATCCTGTTGCAGGGTAGCGGCGGCTGGGAAGGTGCGCCGGGAGCCAGCAACAGTTGGTACAAGGGGCGGATCAGTGGCAAGAACCTTGCGGATGTGCTCAAGGGCTGGGGTTTTGCGCCGAGCGTCACCAGCAAGGAATTTCGCATGGATGTCGACGGGCGCTGGCCCGGCTCACCGGCATGGCTGGCAACCAAGCGTTTTTCCGGCACCCTCGATGCGTCACTCACCGAAGGTCAGTTTGTCGAGGTCGAAGGCAGTGCCCAGGCACTAAGGGTGTTTGGCCTGCTCAACTTCAACTCCATTGGCCGCCGCCTGCGCCTGGACTTCTCCGACCTGTTCGGCAAAGGCCTGAGCTATGACCGGGTCAAGGGCCTGCTGGTAGGGACTAACGGCGTGTATGTCACCCGTGAGCCGATCCGCGTGACCGGCCCGTCGAGCACTATCGAACTCGACGGCACCCTGAATATGGTGGCCGATCAGATCGATGCGAAGTTGCTGGTGACCTTGCCGGTGACCAACAACCTGCCGATTGCCGCGTTGCTCGTAGGGGCTCCGGCCGTCGGTGGTGCCTTGTTCCTGATCGACAAGTTGATCGGTGACCGTGTGTCGCGTTTTGCCAGTGTGAAATACACCGTCAAAGGCCCCTGGAAAGATCCGAAAATCACCTACGACAAGCCTTTTTGAAAAGCCAATCTCCGGACCTATGGAGTAGCATGGCCCCCAATGGTGCCGCCAATCCCTGCAGGAGCGAGCTTGCTCGCGAAAAACGCAGAAGCACCGCGTTCATTCAGGCAGTGCGCATCATCGTTTACCTCCATCGCGAGCGAGCTCGCTCCTACAGGTATCTGTTGATTTCAACAAGGAAAAGGCCATGTCCCTAGCGGTGATTCAAATGGTCAGCCAGAGCGATGTGCTGGCCAACCTGACCCAGGCTTGTCGCCTGCTCGAGCAGGCTGCAGCTTCCGGCGCGAAGCTGGCGGTGCTGCCGGAAAACTTCGCCGCCATGGGGCGTCGCGATGTCGCTGACATCGGTCGCGCCGAAGCGCTGGGGGAAGGCCCGATCCTGCCCTGGTTGAAACAGACCGCCCGTGACCTCAGGTTATGGATAGTGGCTGGCACCTTGCCTTTACCGCCAGTGGATCAACCGGCGGGCAAAGCCCACGCCTGCTCGTTGCTGGTTGATGATCAGGGTGAAACGGTGGCGCGCTACGACAAGTTGCACCTGTTCGATGTGGACGTAGCCGACAATCGCGGCCGTTATCGCGAATCCGATGACTATGCTTATGGCAGTGGGGTAGTGGTGGCGGATACGCCGGTCGGGCGAGTCGGCCTGACGGTCTGCTATGACCTGCGCTTCCCGGAGCTCTACAGCGAATTGCGTGCCGCCGGCGCGGAATTGATCACCGCACCCTCGGCCTTTACCGCCGTGACCGGCGCCGCGCACTGGGATGTGCTGATACGCGCGCGGGCGATCGAGACCCAGTGTTATGTGCTCGCGGCTGCTCAGGGTGGCACGCACCCGGGGCCGCGGGAAACCTGGGGTCATGCGGCAATCGTCGACCCATGGGGACGAGTATTGGCGCAACAGGACCAGGGCGAGGCCGTGCTGCTGGCCGAACGCGACAGCAGCGAACAGGCGTCCATCCGGGCGCGGATGCCGGTGTCCAGTCACCGGCGCTTTTTCTCGCAGGGCGCCCAGCGGCCTGCATCAGAACGACGAATTTAAGGCGTAAAGCATATGAGCGAGTTGTTGTCCTCAGTCAGTGAACACCTCCTGGCGCCCGGCGGCGTAACCATCGAAAGCCTGCAAGGCGTGCTCGGCGATCTGGCCGGCCCGGGTATCGATGCCGCCGACCTGTATTTCCAGGGGCAGATTTCCGAGTCCTGGGCGCTGGAAGACGGCATCGTCAAGGAAGGCAGCTTCAACCTTGACCAGGGTGTTGGCGTGCGGGCGCAATCCGGTGAAAAAACCGGATTCGCCTACAGCAACGCAATCACTCTCGAAGCCCTGGGCGCGGCGGCTCGTGCGGCGCGCTCGATTTCCCGGGCCGGGCAAAACGGCACGGTGCAAGCTTTCAGCACCCAGGACGTCGCGCAGTTGTACGCACCGGACAACCCTCTGGAAGTGCTGACCCGTGCCGAGAAGGTCGACCTGCTCAAGCGCATCGATGCAGCGACCCGTGCGCTTGATCCACGCATCCAGCAAGTCACCGTGAGCATGGCCGGCGTCTGGGAGCGGATTCTGGTGGCGTCCACCGATGGTGGGCTGGCCGCAGACGTGCGACCGCTGGTGCGCTTCAACGTCAGTGTGATCGTCGAGCAGAACGGCCGTCGTGAGCGCGGTGGTCATGGCGGTGGCGGTCGCACCGATTATCGTTATTTCCTCGCCGAAGACCGTGCCATGAGCTATGCCCGTGAAGCGCTGCGCCAGGCGTTGGTCAATCTGGAGGCCATCCCGGCTCCGGCAGGCACCTTGCCGGTGGTGCTCGGCTCCGGCTGGTCGGGCGTGCTGCTGCACGAAGCGGTAGGCCACGGTCTGGAAGGCGATTTCAATCGCAAGGGCAGTTCGGCTTACAGCGGGCGCATGGGTGAGATGGTTGCGTCCAAGCTGTGCACCATCGTCGATGACGGCACACTGGCCGGTCGTCGTGGCTCCCTGAGCGTCGATGATGAAGGCACCCCGACCGAGTGCACCACACTGATCGAAAACGGCGTACTCAAAGGGTACATGCAGGACAAGCTCAATGCGCGCCTGATGGGCGTGGCCCGCACCGGTAACGGGCGTCGCGAGTCCTACGCCCATCTGCCGATGCCGCGTATGACCAATACCTACATGCTTGGTGGCGAAAGCGATCCGGCGGAAATCATCGCCTCGGTGAAAAAGGGCATCTACTGCGCCAACCTTGGCGGCGGTCAGGTGGATATCACCAGCGGCAAGTTCGTGTTCTCCACCAGCGAGGCGTACCTGATCGAAGACGGCAAAATTACTGCCCCGGTCAAAGGCGCGACGCTGATTGGCAACGGTCCTGAAGCCATGAGCAGAGTGTCGATGGTCGGTAACGACCTGGCGCTGGACAGCGGCGTGGGGACGTGCGGCAAGGATGGGCAGTCGGTGCCGGTGGGTGTCGGTCAGCCAACGCTGAAAATTGATGCGATCACCGTGGGTGGCACGGGGTCGTAAGAGAGGGAGCCTTGGGTGAATCGCAGGGCGATTCACCCGGTCGGGGACTTAACGCAGGCCGCGTTGAGTCTCGTCCAGCTCACGGATGTACTTGAAGATTTTACGGCTGGAAGCAGGAGGCTTGTTTTGCGCAACCTCGTGCTGGGCCTGACGGATCAGGGAACGCAGTTGCTGGCGATCGGCGTCCGGGTATTCGACGACGAATTTTTCCAGAACGGCATCGTCACCGGCAATCAGGCGATCCCGCCAGCGCTCCAGGTTATGGAAGCGCTCGTTGTACTGGCGAGTGGAGGCATCGAGTTGATCGAGCAGAACCAGAATGGCGTCAGTGTCCTGATCGCGCATCAGTTTGCCGATGAACTGGAGATGCCGCTTACGCGCGATGTGTGCGGTGTGCTTGGGCGCATCGGCCAAGGCCCGGCGCAGAGCGTCGGTCAAGGGCAGTTTGTTGAGCAAGTCAGGCTTGAGCGTTGTAAGGCGCTCGCCGAGGTCAACCAGAGCATGCAGCTCGCGTTTGACCTGGGATTTGCTTTTTTCTCCCGTATCGAGGGAGTCGTCGTAAGAATCAACCATGGTGGCAGTCCGCAAAGAAACGCCGCCATGATAACCAGTCGGGGGCCGCTTGTCCGGCCCGGTCGCTCGATGACCGTTACCGAAAGCAGAATTTGAGTGGAGAACAGCATGAGTGCAGTTGAAAGCGTCGGCCCACAAGCATTGCCGGCACTGCAGGAACAGGTCGAGCAGATCATCGCTGAAGCCAAGCGCCAGGGGGCCAGTGCCTGCGAGGTGGCGGTGTCCCTGGAGCAGGGCCTGTCGACGACGGTCCGTCAACGTGAGGTCGAAACTGTCGAGTTCAACCGCGATCAGGGCTTTGGCATCACTTTGTATGTCGGTCAGCGCAAGGGATCGGCCAGCACCTCGGCCAGCGGCCCTGACGCCATTCGCGAAACCGTTGCCGCCGCACTGGCCATCGCCAAACACACCTCCGAAGACGAAGCCTCGGGCCTGGCCGATGCCGCGCTGATGGCCAGGGATCCGCAGGATTTCGACCTTTTCCACGCCTGGGACATCACCCCGGAACAGGCCATCGAAAAAGCCTTGCTCTGTGAAGCCGCCGCATTCGATGCCGACGCGCGGATCAAAAACGCCGACGGCACCACCCTGAGCACTCACCAGGGTTGCCGCGTCTACGGCAACAGCCACGGGTTTATCGGCGGCTATGCGTCGACGCGTCACAGCCTTAGCTGCGTGATGATCGCCGAGGCCGATGGCCAGATGCAGCGCGACTACTGGTACGACGTGAATCGCCTGGGCAATTTGCTGGCGGACCCGGTGAGCATCGGCCAGCGTGCCGCGCAACGTGCGGCGAGCCGCCTGGGTGCGCGTCCGGTGCCGACCTGCGAAGTGCCGGTATTGTTTTCCGCAGAGCTGGCCGGTGGTCTGTTCGGCAGTTTCCTGTCGGCGGTTTCCGGGGGCAGCCTGTATCGCAAGTCGTCGTTCCTCGAAGGCACCCTGGGGCAGAAGTTGTTTCCCGAGTGGCTGACCCTCGATGAGCGTCCGCATCTGATGCGGGCCCTGGGCAGTGCAGCATTCGATGGTGATGGCCTGGCGACCTATGCCAAGCCGTTCGTCGAAAAGGGCGAGCTGGTGTCCTACATTCTCGGCACTTATTCCGGTCGCAAACTCGGCATGCCCAGCACCGCCAACGCAGGCGGCGTGCACAACCTGTTCGTGACCCATGGCGACGAAGACCAGGCGGCCTTGATGCGCCGCATGGGCCGCGGCCTGCTGGTGACCGAGCTGATGGGGCAGGGGCTGAACATGGTGACCGGCGACTACTCGCGCGGCGCGGCGGGATACTGGGTCGAGAACGGTGAAATCCAGTTCGCGGTGCAGGAAGTGACCATCGCCGGCAACATGCGCGATATGTTCAAGCAGATCGTCGCCGTGGGGAATGACCTGGAGCTGCGCAGCAACATTCGCACGGGTTCGGTGCTGATCGAACGGATGATGGTCGCCGGTAGCTGATCTTCCTCGCTGTAGACAAGGCGCGCCACCCATCGGGTGGCGCGCCTTTTTATTGGGCTCATGAAAATCCCTGTAGGAGCGAGCTTGCTCGCGATGAGGCCCTTCAGACCGCAAAAAAAACATCGCGGACAAGCCCCGCCCCCCGCAGTGGTCACATACACAGACACACTTGTTTTGGTTCTCATTATCATCTAATAATAAATCTCATTACCGAATGAGCCCGGATCATGAGTTCTGCCTTGCACGAGCAGCCTTACCTCGAAAACTGGCGCTGGATGAGCCGCCAGATCCGTTGCGCGATGGATCCCGACGAACCCCGCCTGATCGAACATTACCTGGCCGAAGGCCGGTATCTGGCGTGTTGCACGGCCACCTCTGCCTGGACCGTCGCTGAAACCTCTTTCCGACTGTTGCTCGACACTGCCACCGACGTCGCGCTGCCGTGGCACTGGCGCACCTACTGCCTGGATCAGGCATGGCGCCCTTTGCGTGAGCTGGAGCGCCTTTCCCTTTGCAAATGCCGCCTCAAACGCTGGCAGAGCTACACCTGGCAACTGGCGACCTGCGAGTTGCAACCCTCCATTCCTCTTATCGAACTGGTGCAAGGATTTTCAGATGACCAAGACACGTATTGAGCGCGACAGCATGGGCGAGCTTCAGGTCCCGGAAGACGCCCTCTACGGCGCGCAGACCCAACGTGCAGTGGATAACTTCCCGATCAGCGGCAAACCCATGCCGGTGCAATTCATTCGAGCGTTGATCCTGGCCAAGGCCGCGGCAGCCCGGGCGAACGTCGAGCTCAGGCAGATCAGCGCGTCCCAGGGCAAGGCCATCGTCGATGCGGCGCAGGGCCTGCTGGAAGGCGATTTCATGCAGCACTTCCCGGTGGATATTTTCCAGACCGGTTCCGGCACCAGTTCCAACATGAACGCCAACGAAGTGATCGCCACCCTGGCCAGCCGCCTGCTCGGCGAGCCGGTGAACCCCAATGATCACGTCAACTGCGGCCAGAGCAGCAACGACATCATCCCGACCACCATTCACGTCAGTGCCGCCCTGGCGCTGCATGAGCAGTTGCTGCCGGCCCTGAATGGCCTGGTGCAGGTGATCGAGCACAAGGCCGGGCAGGTTCATCACCATGTCAAAACCGGACGCACCCACCTGATGGACGCGATGCCGGTGCGCCTGAGCCAGGTGCTCAACGGTTGGGCCCAGCAGCTCAAGGCCAACATCGGCCATCTGCAAGGCCTGCAACCAAGCCTGCAATCTTTGGCGCAGGGCGGCACGGCGGTGGGCACCGGTATCAATGCGCATCCTGAATTTGCAGCGCGTTTCAGCCAGCAACTGAGCCAATTGACCAAGGTGGAATTCACGCCGGGCGTGGATCTGTTTGCTTTGATCGGTTCCCAGGACACTGCGGTCGCGGTTTCCGGCCAGCTCAAGGCGACGGCGGTATCGCTGATGAAAATCGCCAACGATCTGCGCTGGATGAACTCCGGACCCTTGGCCGGTCTCGGTGAAATCGAGCTCGAAGCCTTGCAGCCTGGCTCCTCGATCATGCCCGGCAAGGTCAATCCGGTGATTCCGGAAGCCACTGCCATGGTCGCAGCCCAGGTAATCGGCAACGACACGGTCATCACCATCGCCGGTCAGTCGGGCAACTTCGAGCTGAATGTGATGCTGCCGATCGTCGCCCAGAACCTGCTGAGCAGTATCGAACTGCTGGCCAATGCCAGCCGCTTGCTAGGTGAAAAGGCCATCGCCAGCTTCAAGGTCAACGAGTCCCGACTCAAGGAAGCACTGTCGCGCAATCCGATTCTGGTCACCGCGCTCAACCCGATCATTGGCTACCAGAAAGCCGCCGAAATCGCCAAGAAAGCCTATGCACAAGGTCGGCCGGTGATCGATGTCGCGCTGGAACACACCGAGCTGTCGCGCAGCCAGCTGGAAGAGTTGCTCAACCCGGAAAAACTCACCGCAGGCGGCGTGTAAGCCCCGCTGCCGCTTTGGAGGCACACCATGGAGCACTGGAAACGCACGATCGAAAGAGCCAATCGTTTTTTCATGCAGGGTGAACTGGTCGATGCCCGCGAGGCTTACTTGCAGGCATTGGCCCTGGCCCAGGTGCTGTTCGAGCGCTGGGCGAATGCCGATGAAGCGGTGGCGGCCTGCGTGATTTCCCATCACAACCTGGCGGACCTGCATTTGCGTTTGAACCAGCCGGAGGAGAGCGCCGAGTACCTGTGCGCGATTCACCAGCGGCTGTTGCAGGCCATGCAGGATCCGCGGCTGCCGCAGGCATTGCGTGAAGCCGCGCTACGTCAGAGCAGCAAGACCTATGTCGAGCTGCTGAATTTCATCAGCGAATACGGCGAGTACCCGCGCACCCATCGTTTGCTGCACATCGATGCCACCTCGCCTGCGCCTCAACTTCATGGAGTTCATTGAAATGGCTTTTACCTTGCCTGCCTTGCCGTACGCCTACGACGCCCTGGAACCGCACATCGATGCAAAGACCATGGAGATTCATTACACCAAGCATCACCAGACCTACATCAACAACCTGAATGCCGCGGTCGAAGGCACCGAGTTCGCCGAGTGGCCGGTGGAAAAGCTGGTGGCCGCCGTGCAGCAACTGCCGGAAAAACTCCGCGCGGCGGTGATCAATCAGGGCGGTGGTCATGCCAACCATTCACTGTTCTGGGAGGTCATGGCACCTCAGGGTGGTGGCAAACCTGAAGGCGATTTGGCCAGGGCCATCGACGAGCAACTGGGCGGCCTCGACAGTTTCAAGGAGGCCTTCACCAAGGCGGCGCTGACCCGATTTGGTAGTGGCTGGGCTTGGCTGAGCGTGACACCGGACAAGACCCTGGTCGTGGAGAGCAGCGGTAACCAGGACAGCCCATTGATGAACGGCAATACGCCGATTCTCGGTCTGGATGTCTGGGAGCATGCCTACTACCTGCAGTATCAGAACCGCCGCCCGGAATACATCAGTGCGTTCTACAACGTGATCAATTGGCCTGAAGTCGCTACGCGCTATCAGGCTGCTTTGAATTAAGTCCTCCTGAAAACAATCCAAGGCTGAATATGGGCACGCAAACACTGGTGGTCGGAAGTGGGCGAATGTTTCGTTACGCGTTTGGATCGCTGCTGGTACTGGCGGGCATGAGCTTGCTGGTGGCGCACGGGCTGGAGTGGCTTGATCTGGAGCCGAGGCTGTCTCGGGCATTGCAAGGCGGGGCAATCTGCGCACTCGGCACCGCGCTTGGGGCTGTCCCGGTACTGGTGATTCGGCGCATGCCCCAGGTACTCAGCGATACATTGTTGGGGTTTGGGGCCGGAGTGATGCTGGCTGCGACTGCGTTTTCGCTGATCGTGCCGGGCATTGCCGCGGCGGAAACACTCGGCATGACCCCATGGGCGTCCAGCGGTTTGATTTGCTTGGGCATCATGCTCGGTGCATTCGGCCTGTTCCTGGTCGATCGCAAAGTGTCCGGTGCATCGCCGCAGGAGCTTATCGGCACCCTGGAGCATCCGGTCATTCCGCCCCGAATCTGGTTGTTCGTGTTCGCGATCATTGCCCATAACATTCCCGAAGGCATGGCGGTAGGCGTGTCTGCGGGTGGAGGCATGCCGGATGCTGACAGCCTGGCGATGGGCATTGCCCTGCAGGATGTGCCGGAGGGGTTGGTGATCGCTTTGGTGTTGGCCGGGGCAGGGATGTCGCGGTTCAAGGCGTTCCTGATCGGTGCGGCATCAGGCCTGGTCGAGCCGGTATTCGCTCTGTTGTGCGCTTGGCTGGTGAGCCTGGCAGAACTGCTGTTGCCATTGGGCCTGGCATTGGCGGCGGGGGCGATGTTGTTGGTGGTGACCCACGAAGTCATTCCCGAATCGCGTCGCAATGGTCACGACAAACTGGCCAGCCTTGGGGTGTTGATCGGCTTCTGTTTGATGATGGTGATGGATACTGCGTTGGGTTGAATAAAAGATCGCAGCCTGCGGCAGTTCCTGCATGGATTCGTGCAAGAGCTGCCGCAGGCTGCGATCTTTGCGTTTATTCGCCTTCGTCGAAGTAGTTGTTGATCAAAGTCACCAGCGCATCCATTGCTTCCTGTTCCTGCGCACCTTCCGTGCTCAGGTGGATCTTGGTGCCCTTGCCGGCGGCGAGCATCATCATGGCCATGATGCTTTTGCCGTCGACCGTGGACTCCGGCGTGCGTCCAACCCTGATTGTGCAATCCTTGAATTGGCCGGCGACTCCGACGAATTTTGCAGATGCCCGGGCATGCAAACCCAGTTTATTGATGATTTCGATTTCCCGAGCAGGCATCGCGATGTGAATCCTTTAGCTGAGGTCGCGGTGGCGGACCTGGACGTTCTTCAGGGATTGCTGCAGGGTCTTGCCCAGCCGCTCGGTCAGATAGACAGAGCGGTGATGCCCGCCGGTGCAACCGATGGCAATGGTGACATAGGCGCGGTTACTGGCAGCAAAGCGGGGCAACCATTTGAGCAAATAAGTGGAGATGTCCTGGAACATCTCTTCAACATCCGGCTGTGCCGCCAGGTATTCGGCAACCGGCAAATCGAGACCGGACTGCGCACGCAATTCCGGCTTCCAGTAAGGATTGGGCAGGCAGCGAACATCGAATACCAGATCGGCGTCTACCGGCATGCCACGCTTGAAGCCGAAAGACTCCACCAGAAACGCTGTACCGGGCTCTGGTTGATTCAGCAGGCGTAGCTTGATGGAGTCGCGCAGTTGATACAGGTTCAGGTTGGTGGTGTCGATTTTGAGATCGGCGAGGTCCGCAATGGGGTCGAGCAGGATCTTTTCATCTTTGATCGCTTCGGCAAGCGAGCGATTGGCATTGCTCAGCGGGTGACGACGACGGGTTTCCGAGAAGCGCTTGAGCAAGGTCTCCTCGTCGGCATCCAGGTACAGGACATCGCACTGGATATGCCGGTTGCGGACCTCCTCCAGCAATTCCGGGAAACGCGACAAGTGACTTGGCAGGTTACGGGCATCGATGGATACCGCAACCAGCGGCTGTAGCAACTCCGTGTGAATCAACGCGCGTTCGGCCAGTTCCGGCAGCAACCCGGCGGGCAGGTTGTCGATGCAGTAGTAGCCGTTGTCCTCAAGTACATCGAGGGCGGTACTTTTACCTGAGCCGGAGCGGCCGCTGACAATGATCAAGCGCATGGTTACTGCCTGTTTTGCTCGTCCAGGACAACCTGATACAAGGCTTCATTGCTCGGGGCGCTGCGCAGTTTGTCGCGCACGTCCTTGCGGTCGAGCATGCTGGCGATCTGGCGCAACAGCTCCAGATGTGCGTCGGTGGCGGCTTCCGGGACCAGCAGGACGAACAGCAGGTCGACCGGAGCACCATCGATAGCGTCAAAATCGATAGGGGCATCCAGGTGCATCAAGGCACTGATAGGCGAGGTACAACCCCTGAGGCGGCAATGAGGAATGGCGATGCCGTTGCCAAAACCCGTTGAGCCGAGTTTTTCACGGGACACCAATGCCTCGAAGACATCTTGCATCTCCAGATCCGGCACTTCGCGATGGATGAGGTTGGCAATTTGTTCGAGGGCTTTCTTTTTACTGCCGCCCGGCACGTTCACCAGGGAACGGCCGGGGGTCAGGATACTTTCAAGTCGGATCATGGGATGGGGGGGTTAACGACCGGTAGCGCCCTGGAGGAGGCTCTGGGTCTTTTCCTTATGCTTTTTGAGTTGTTTATCCAGCTTGTCGGTCAATGCGTCGATCGCCGCGTACATATCGGTATGTTCCGCGTTGGCGACGACTTCATTGCCGGGAATATGCAGTGTGGCTTCGATTTTCTGCTTCAGCTTTTCGACGGTCATCGTGACCTGCACGTTGGTGATCTTGTCGAAATGCCGCTCCAATCGTTGGAGTTTTTCGCCGATGTAGGTGCGAAGAGGTTCGGTCACTTCCAGTTGGTGTCCACTGATGTTGACTTGCATACAGCTTCTCCTTCGTTGCCAGTGCATAAAGCGGCAGGCAGAAATACCTGCCACTGGAACGCTGTGGCGTGGCTCTACATCAACCGCTTGCGTTCGCTCGAAGGCGCGATCCCGAGGGATTCGCGGTACTTGGCGACGGTGCGGCGAGCCACCTGAATGCCTTGTGCCTCCAGTAAACCAGCGATCTTGCTGTCACTCAACGGCTTTTTCTGATTTTCAGCGGCAACCAGTTTTTTGATGATCGCGCGGATCGCCGTGGACGAGCATTCGCCGCCCTCGGACGTGCTGACGTGACTGGAGAAAAAGTACTTCAGCTCATAGATGCCCCGGGGGGTGTGCATGAACTTCTGGGTGGTCACACGTGAGATCGTCGACTCGTGCATGCCGACCGCTTCAGCGATGTCATGCAGGACCAGCGGTTTCATGGCTTCGTCGCCGTACTCCAGGAAGCCGCGCTGATGCTCGACAATCTGGGTGGCCACTTTCATCAGGGTTTCGTTGCGGCTTTGCAGGCTCTTGATGAACCAGCGGGCTTCCTGCAACTGATTGCGCATGAAGGTGTTGTCGGCACTGGTGTCGGCGCGGCGGACAAAGCCGGCGTACTGGGCGTTGACCCGCAACCGTGGCACCGACTCCTGGTTGAGCTCCACCAGCCAGCGCTCGTTGTCCTTGCGCACGATCACGTCGGGGACGACGTACTCGGCTTCGGTGGACTCGATTTGCGAGCCTGGGCGCGGGTTGAGGCTCTGGACCAGTTCGATCACCTGGCGCAGCTCATCTTCCTTGAGCTTCATGCGGCGCATCAATTGACTGTAATCGCGGCTGCCGAGCAGGTCGATGTAATCGGTGACCAGGCGCTTGGCCTCGTTCAGCCATGGGGTCTTGGCTGGCAACTGGCGCAGTTGCAGCAGCAGGCATTCGCCCAGGTTGCGAGCGCCGATGCCGGCGGGCTCGAATTGCTGGATGCGGTGCAGGACGGCTTCGATTTCGTCCAGCTCGATATCCAGTTCCGGATCGAAGGCTTCGAGGATTTCTTCGAGGGTTTCGTCGAGATAGCCCTGATTGTTGATGCAATCGATCAGGGTCACGGCGATCAGGCGGTCGGTGTCGGACATCGGCGCCAGGTTCAATTGCCACAGCAGATGGCTTTGCAGGCTTTCACCAGCCGATGTGCGGGTGGTGAAATCCCATTCGTCGTCATCGTTGCTTGGCAGGCTGCTGGCGCTGGTCTGATAGACATCTTCCCAGGCGGTGTCGACGGGCAGTTCATTGGGAATGCGCTCGTTCCAGTCACCTTCATCGAGGTTGTCGACCGTCGGCGTGCTTTCCTGGTAGGAGGGTTCCTGAATTTCTGTGTTTGGCTTCTGTTCGACGTTGTCGGCCATGGGGTCGGAGTTATCGAAGTCGTCGCCTTCTTCCTGGCGTTCGAGCATCGGATTGGACTCCAGGGCCTCCTGGATTTCCTGTTGCAGGTCCAGGGTCGACAATTGGAGCAGGCGGATGGCCTGTTGCAGCTGCGGTGTCATCGTCAGCTGCTGGCCCATTCTCAAGACTAGCGATGGTTTCATGGCAGGGGCTTAACACCTTATTCCGGCGCGCATGCGCCATCCACTACAGGGCGCCGGAGCGCCAAACATAAGCAAATTATATGCCTGATATTGCAGTGTTTGCCTAGAGCGCTGTAACAATAAAAAAGTGTTGATTTTTTATCGAGACAAGCGCTCGGTCGACCAGCCTTGCACCTCAGTGCTTACAGGCGGAACTCATGGCCCAGGTACACTTCCTTGACCAGGTTGTTGGCCAGAATCGTCTCGGCGTCGCCTTCGGCGATCAACTGCCCATCATTGACGATATAGGCGGTTTCGCAGATGTCCAGAGTCTCGCGGACGTTGTGGTCGGTGATCAGCACGCCAATGCCCTTGGCCTTGAGGTGGTGGATGATCTGCTTGATGTCGCCCACCGAAATCGGGTCCACGCCGGCGAAGGGTTCATCGAGCAGGATGAATTTCGGATTGGTGGCCAGTGCACGGGCAATTTCCACGCGGCGGCGTTCACCACCGGACAGGCTCATGCCGAGGTTGTCGCGGATGTGGCTGATGTGGAATTCCTGAAGCAGGCTCTCCAGCTCACGGCGACGGCCTGCCTTGTCGAGTTCCTTGCGGGTCTCCAGGATCGCCATGATGTTGTCGGCCACCGAGAGCTTGCGGAAGATCGAGGCTTCCTGCGGCAGGTAGCCGATACCGGCTTTCGCGCGACCGTGCATTGGCTGGTGGCTGACATCCAGGTCGTCGATCAGCACACGGCCCTGATCGGCCCTTACCAGGCCGACAATCATGTAGAAGCAGGTGGTCTTGCCGGCGCCGTTAGGGCCGAGCAGGCCGACGATCTGACCGCTGTCGATGGACAGGCTGACGTCACGCACGACCTGGCGGCTCTTGTAGCTCTTGGCCAGATGCTGAGCTTTCAGAGTTGCCATTACTGGGCCTTTTGCTCGTCGGTTTTCTTTTTCGGCTGGATCACCATGTCGATGCGTGGGCGCGCTTCGGTGACTTTGCTACCGGTGGCGCGACCGGCACTGGCCAGCTTCTTGACCGTGTCGTAGACGATTTTCTCGCCCTGGGTGGTGTTGTTGTCCTTGTCGATCACTTTGGCGCGATCGATCAGCACGACGCGATTTTGCTGGGCGTGGTACTGGATGGTCACACCCCAACCCTGCACAGGCTTGGTGTCGCCCGCGGTCTGCAGTTGCTCGAAGTAGGCCAGGTTGCCTACCGAGGTCACCACGTCGATGTCGCCGTTGGGGGCGCGGGTCATGGTCACTTTGTTGCCGGTAACCTTCATCGACCCCTGGGTGATGATCACATCGCCGGTGTAAGTGGCAATGCCATTCTTGTCGTCCAGCTGGGCATCGTCGGCCTGAATGCGGATTGGCTGCTGTTGGTCGTCCGGCAGAGCCCAGGCGCTCACGCTTCCCAGTGCTGCGCCCAGACTGAGCAAAATAGGGAGGGTTTTAACGAGCCTCATACTGTCCTCTTACGTTCGATAGCAGGTGTATCCTGCTTTCCTTCAAATACGCTTTCATTCCTACGCCAGTCGATACGCCGCCAGCGCCGTCGATTCTAACGGGTTGCTGGGTCTGCGCATATTGCTCCTGCGGGAACACCGTCATGCGAGTGGAGGTGATGAGCGTGTCGCGGTTTTTTTCATCGGTGCGCTTGACGCGCACATTGTCGATCAGTTCTACCTCGGTACCGCCGGAGTTCACTTCGCCATGGTCGCTGGTCACGTGCCACGGGAAATCAGTGCCGCGGTACATGTTCAGGTCAGGCTTGGTAACCAGGGTGACGTCGGTGGCCTTCACGTGTTCGGCCTTCTCGGATGTCATTTCGTACTGCACCTTGCCGTCTTCGAGGTATTGCAAGGTGTGAGTGTTGGTCGCGTACCAGTCGATCGGGCTTTCCGTAGTCTTGGCCGGTGGCTTGTCGAGGAAGCGTTCCGGACTGATGTTCCAGTAGCCGACCGCGGCGAAAATCGCGGCAATGAAGGTGAGCAGCAGTGTCTTACGAAGCTTTTTGCTAAACATGGTCAGGCTCACAGGTACGCGGCGTTTGCCGCATCGAGGCAGTCCTGAGCTCGCAGGATCAATTCACAGAACTCACGGGCGGCACCTTCGCCACCGCGGGCCTGGGTCACGCCGTGAGCGTGTTCGCGCACGAAACTGGCGGCATTGGCTACTGCCATGCCCAGTCCTACGCGGCGAATCACTGGCAGGTCGGGCAGGTCGTCACCAAGATAGGCAACCTGTTCATAGCTTAGGTTGAGTTGGCCAAGAAGCTCGTCGAGCACCACCAGTTTGTCTTCGCGGCCCTGATACAGGTGGGGAATGCCGAGGTTCTTCGCTCGTCTCTCGACCACCGGGGTCTTGCGGCCGCTGATGATGGCGGTCTGCACGCCGGCCGCCATCAGCATCTTGATGCCCTGGCCATCGAGGGTGTTGAACGTCTTGAATTCGCTGCCGTCTTCAAGGAAGTACAGGCGACCGTCGGTGAGGACGCCGTCGACATCGAACACCGCCAGTTTGATCGCCTTGCCGCGTTGCAGTAGGTCGGTGCTCATTTACATGACTCCTGCGCGCAGCAGATCGGAAAGGTTGAAGGCGCCGATCGGGCGATCTTCGTCATCAACAACGACCAGTGCATTGATTCTGTGATCTTCCATGATTTTCAGGGCCTCGGCGGCGAGCATCTCGGCGCGGGCGGTCTTGCCGTGGGCGGTCATGACCTGGTCGATGGTGACGCTGTGGATATCGATGGGGCGGTCCAGGGTGCGGCGCAAATCGCCGTCAGTGAAGATCCCGGCCAGTTTGCCGTCGGCTTCGAGAATTACCGTCATGCCCAGGCCCTTGCGGGTCATTTCCATCAGCGCGTCCTTGAGCAGGGTGCCACGTTGCACCTGCGGCAACTCCGGGCCGGCGTGCATGACACTTTCCACTTTCAGCAACAGGCGTCGGCCCAGCGCGCCGCCCGGATGGGAGAACGCGAAGTCCTCGGCGGTAAAGCCGCGTGCGTCCAGCAGCGCGACGGCCAGGGCGTCGCCCATGACCAGTGCGGCGGTCGTCGAGGAAGTGGGGGCCAGATTCAGCGGGCAGGCTTCATGCGCGACGTTAACGTTGAGGTTGACCTCGGCGGCCTTGGACAGCGGCGAATCGGGGTTGCCGGTCATGCTGATCAGCTGGATGCCCAGGCGCTTGATCAGCGGCAGCAGGGTAATGATTTCATTGGTGGAGCCGGAGTTGGACAGCGCGAGGATGATGTCGTCGCGGGTGATCATGCCCATGTCGCCATGACTGGCTTCAGCCGGGTGGACGAAAAATGCCGTGGTACCGGTGCTGGCCAGGGTGGCAGCGATCTTCCTGCCGATATGCCCCGACTTGCCCATGCCGACCACGACCACGCGGCCTTTGCTGGCCAGAATCATCTCGCAGGCGCGTACGAAATCTGCGTCGATTTGCGGCATCAAGCCTTGTACGGCTTCCACTTCGAGGCGGATGGTGCGTTGGGCGGATTGAATCAGGTCGCTGGATTGGCTCATGTCAGAAATCGTTTAGCCTGATGAAAAGGCGGCGATTATAGCGGTTATGATCGAAACCCTCACGCAAGTTCGTCGTGCATTGTCCTTTCCTGTTTAACGAATCCCTCTAAATGAAGCGTTTTGCTCGTCTAGTCCAGCAATATGACGTGGTAATGACCTTGGGCGCGTGGGCTTTGCAGTGATATAGTTCGCCGCCAGTTCGGCCCGCCCGGAGGTATGTGCTTTCGTCAGAAAGTCAGGCGTCCGAGTGAGAGACTGCATCGCAAGGAGTTTAGATGAGTGCCGATAACGCCTACGCGGTCGAGCTGAAGGGACTTTCCTTCAAGCGCGGTGCGCGCAGCATTTTCAATAACGTCGATATCCGTATTCCGCGCGGCAAGGTCACCGGCATCATGGGACCTTCCGGCTGTGGCAAGACGACGCTCCTGCGGTTGATGGGCGCGCAGCTGCGACCGACCAAGGGCGAAGTCTGGGTCAACGGTCAGAACCTGCCGAAACTCTCGCGCAGCGATCTGTTCGATGCTCGCAAGCACATGGGCGTGCTGTTCCAGAGCGGTGCCCTGTTTACCGATCTCGATGTGTTCGAGAACGTCGCCTTTCCATTACGCGTTCACACCGATCTGCCCGAAGAAATGATCCGCGACATCGTCCTGCTCAAATTGCAGGCCGTGGGTTTGCGTGGCGCCATCGAGCTGATGCCCGATGAGCTGTCTGGCGGTATGAAACGTCGTGTCGCACTGGCGCGGGCCATCGCGCTGGATCCCCAGATTCTCATGTATGACGAGCCCTTTGTCGGCCAGGACCCGATCGCCATGGGCGTGTTGGTGCGCCTGATCCGCCTGCTCAACGACGCGCTGGGCATCACCAGCATCGTGGTTTCCCACGATCTGGCGGAGACCGCGAGCATTGCCGATTACATCTATGTGGTGGGCGACGGGCAGGTGTTGGGGCAGGGCACGCCTGAGGAGCTGATGAACTCGGATGAGCCGAAAATCCGTCAATTCATGACCGGCGAGCCTGACGGCCCGGTTGCGTACCACTTTCCAGCGACGGATTACCGCGCAGATCTTCTGGGGAAGCGCCGCTGATGCGCAGAATTTCATTAATAGAACGCATACGCCGGTTCGGCCTGGCCGGGATCGACACCGTTTCCGTGTTCGGTCGTTCGACGCTGTTCCTGTTCCACGCTTTGCTCGGTCGCGGCGGCATCGGCGGCGCTTTCGGCCTGCTGGTCAAGCAGCTGCACTCCGTTGGCGTGATGTCGCTGGTGATCATTGTGGTCTCCGGGATATTCATTGGCATGGTGCTGGCGCTGCAGGGCTTCAACATTCTGTCCAGCTACGGTTCGGAGCAGGCGGTCGGGCAGATGGTGGCGCTGACACTGTTGCGCGAATTGGGCCCGGTGGTGACGGCCTTGCTGTTTGCCGGCCGTGCCGGTTCGGCATTGACGGCGGAAATCGGCAACATGAAGTCCACCGAGCAATTGTCCAGCCTGGAAATGATCGGGGTCGACCCGCTCAAGTACATCATTGCCCCACGCTTGTGGGCCGGCTTCATTTCCCTGCCGGTGCTGGCGATGATTTTCAGCGTGGTGGGCATCTGGGGTGGTTCGTGGGTGGCCGTCGACTGGCTGGGTGTTTATGAAGGTTCCTACTGGTCGAACATGCAGAACAGCGTGACCTTTGCCGACGATGTGCTCAACGGCATCATCAAAAGCATGGTTTTTGCCTTTGTCGTGACCTGGATCGCCGTATTCCAAGGCTATGACTGCGAGCCCACTTCCGAGGGGATCAGTCGTGCCACTACCAAGACCGTGGTATACGCCTCTCTGGCGGTGCTCGGTCTGGACTTTATTTTGACCGCCTTGATGTTTGGAGATTTCTGATGCAAAACCGCACCCTGGAAATCGGTGTCGGCCTTTTCTTGCTGGCTGGCATCCTGGCTTTGCTGCTGCTGGCGCTGCGAGTCAGTGGCTTGTCCCCGAGCCCGAGCACCGACACCTATAAACTTTATGCGTATTTCGACAATATCGCCGGTTTGACGGTCAGAGCTAAAGTGACCATGGCCGGTGTGACCATCGGCAAGGTCACGGCGATCGATCTGGATCGTGACAGCTTCACCGGTCGAGTGACCATGCAGCTGGAAAAGCGCGTAGATAACCTGCCGGCCGATTCCACTGCATCTATCCTGACCGCTGGGTTGTTGGGTGAGAAGTACATCGGCATCAGCGTCGGCGGGGAAGAAGCCCTGCTCAAGGATGGCGGCACAATCCACGACACGCAGTCGTCGCTGGTGCTCGAAGACCTGATTGGCAAGTTTCTTCTCAATACCGTTAGCAAAGACGCCAAATGAGGAATTTTTAAATGATCTCTACCTTGCGACGTGGCCTGTTGGTATTGCTCGCGGCCTTGCCGTTGATGGCTAACGCCGTGGCGGCGCCTTCCGCGCACGATCTGGTGCAGGACACCACGAACCGTATGCTGGCCGACCTGACCGCCAACAAAGAGAAATACAAGCAGGATCCGAATGACTTCTACGCAGCGCTGAACCGCATTGTCGGGCCTGTCGTGGATGCCGAAGGCATTTCCAAGAGCATCATGACGGTCAAGTACTCGCGCAAAGCCACACCTGCGCAAATGAAGACCTTTGAAGAGAACTTCAAAAAGGGCCTGTTCCAGTTCTACGGCAATGCCCTGCTCGAATACAACAACCAGGGCATCACTGTTGATCCTGCCAAGGATGAGTCGGGCGACCGCACCAGCGTTGGCATGACGGTCAAGGGCAGCAGCGGCGCGATCTATCCTGTGTCCTACACCATGGAAAAGGTCAATGGAGAATGGAAGCTGCGTAACGTCATTATCAACGGGATCAACATTGGCAAGCTGTTCCGTGACCAGTTCGCCGATGCAATGCAGCGCAACGGCAACGATCTGGACAAGACCATCAACGGTTGGGCCGGCGAGGTCGCAAAAGCCAAGGAAACTGCTGATAAATCCCCTGAGAAAAGCACCCAATGAGTGAGTCGGCAGTCCTGATGGACGCCGCCGGCGAGTTGCGGCTGAGCGGCGTACTGAATTATCGCACCGGTCCTGGCCTGCGCGAGCAGGGGCAGGCGCTGATCAAGGCGAGCAAGGCCGCGGCACTGGTTGTCGATTGTTCCGCGGTGACGAAGTCCAGCAGCGTCGGGCTATCGTTGTTGCTGTGCTTCATGCGTGATGCACAGGCGGCCGGCAAGACGCTGACCATCCGCGGGATGCCGGAAGAAATGCGCGAAATCGCCGAAGTCAGTGAACTGAACGAGCTTTTGGCGCACCCCTGAACCGCATCGATAAACAAGCCCCCCGTCAGAGTCCTGCTCCGCGGGGTTCGCAGGCGCGGGGCTTTTTTGTATGATGTCCGACCCGCGCGCACAGGGCGCCGATTGAGGTTGAGCATGCAGGCCGTAGAAGTGAAAAGCTTCCTTGAAGGAAAGCTGCCAGGAACTCAGGTGGAAGTTGAAGGCGAAGGCTGCAATTTCCAGCTGAACGTGATTAGCGATGAACTGGCGGCATTGAGCCCGGTCAAGCGTCAGCAGCAGATCTATGCCCATTTGAACCCATGGATCACCGATGGCAGCATCCATGCGGTCACTATGAAATTTTTCAGCAGCGCGGCCTGGGCCGAGCGCACCTGAGCCCAAGGGCGTCGAGATTCTTATGGATAAATTGATTATTACTGGCGGAGCTCGCCTTGACGGCGAAATCCGCATCTCCGGGGCAAAGAACTCTGCCCTGCCGATCCTGGCCGCCACGCTGCTGTGCGATGGGCCGGTGACCGTTGCCAACCTGCCGCACCTGCACGACATCACCACCATGATCGAGCTGTTCGGTCGCATGGGCATCGAGCCGGTGATCGACGAGAAACTCGCCGTCGAAATCGACCCGCGCACCATCAAGACCCTGGTCGCTCCGTACGAACTGGTTAAAACCATGCGTGCGTCGATCCTGGTACTGGGCCCGATGGTTGCCCGTTTCGGCGAAGCCGAAGTGGCGCTGCCTGGCGGTTGCGCTATCGGTTCGCGTCCGGTTGACCTGCACATCCGCGGCCTGGAAGCCATGGGTGCGGTCATCGACGTCGAAGGCGGCTACATCAAGGCCAAGGCTCCTGAAGGCGGCCTGCGCGGTGCGCACTTCTTCTTCGACACCGTCAGTGTGACCGGTACCGAAAACATCATGATGGCCGCTGCACTGGCCAAGGGTCGTAGCGTCCTGGCAAACGCCGCGCGCGAGCCTGAAGTGGTCGACCTGGCGAACTTCCTGAACGCCATGGGCGCCAAGGTTTCCGGCGCTGGCACCGACACCATCACCATCGATGGCGTCGAGCGTCTGCATACCACCACCTTCAAGGTGATGCCTGACCGTATCGAAACCGGCACCTACCTCGTTGCGGCAGCCGTGACCGGCGGTCGCGTGAAGGTCAAGGACACCGATCCGACCATCCTCGAAGCGGTTCTGGAAAAGCTTCGCGAATCGGGCGCCGAAATCAACACCGGCGAAGACTGGATCGAGCTGAATATGCACGGCAAGCGGCCCAAAGCCGTCAACGTGCGGACCGCTCCGTACCCGGCGTTCCCGACCGACATGCAGGCACAGTTCATCTCCCTCAACGCCATTGCCGAAGGCACCGGTGCTGTGATCGAGACGATCTTCGAAAACCGTTTCATGCACGTTTACGAACTGCACCGCATGGGCGCCAAGATCCAGGTCGAAGGCAACACCGCCATCGTTACCGGTACCGAAAAGCTCAAGGGCGCGCCAGTGATGGCCACCGACCTGCGTGCTTCGGCCAGCCTGGTGATTTCGGCACTGGTTGCTGACGGCGACACCCTGATCGACCGCATCTACCACATCGACCGTGGTTACGAGTGCATCGAAGAGAAACTGCAGATGCTGGGCGCCAAGATCCGTCGCGTTCCGGGCTAGTTTCTGCTTCATCGGCACATGGACGTGCCTGTTGATTTTGCTTCAAGTCGAGCCGGTTTCCGGCTCGATGCGTGTCCGGCGCCGATTGTGACCGGGCATAAGATTCCTGATTAAGGGCTGACGTTTCCCATGCTGACTATCGCACTGTCCAAGGGCCGCATCCTTGACGACACCCTGCCGCTTCTGGCTGAAGCGGGCATCGTGCCGACCGAGAATCCGGACAAGAGCCGCAAGCTGATCATCCCCACGACCCAGGAAGATGTACGCCTGTTGATCGTGCGTGCCACCGACGTGCCGACCTATGTCGAGCATGGCGCCGCCGACCTGGGTGTCGCCGGCAAAGACGTGCTGATGGAATTTGGTGGTCAGGGCCTGTACGAGCCTCTGGACCTGCAGATTGCCAAGTGCAAGCTGATGACCGCCGGCAAGGTCGGCGCGGTCGAGCCCAAGGGCCGTCTGCGCATCGCCACCAAGTTCGTCAATGTCGCCAAGCGTTACTACGCCGAACAGGGCCGTCAGGTCGATATCATCAAGCTGTACGGCTCGATGGAACTGGCACCGCTGATCGGCCTGGCCGACAAGATCATCGACGTGGTCGACACCGGTAACACGCTGCGGGCCAACGGCCTGGAGCCACAGGACTTCATCGCGGCAATCAGCTCCCGGCTGATCGTCAACAAGGCTTCGATGAAAATGCAACACGCCCGCATCCAGGCGTTGATCGACACCCTGCGCAAGGCAGTGGAGTCTCGACACCGCGGCTGATTCACCTGCGCGCCCGCAAGGCGCGCCGTCTATCCGCCTCATAGCCAGAATTCTCAGGTGCCCAAGCGGATCGAATGTTAGCTTCGGGCGCCTGAGTTTTTTGCCAATCCTATGAGGCTCTCGCTATGACCGCACCGACTGCAATTCGCCGACTCAACGCTGCTGACCCGGATTTCGCGCATCATCTGGATCATCTGCTGAGCTGGGAAAGTGTGTCTGACGACTCGGTCAATCAGCGAGTGCTGGACATCATCAAGGCCGTGCGCGAGCGTGGCGATGCGGCGCTGGTGGATTTCACCCGTCAGTTCGACGGCCTGGACGTGAAGTCCATGGCCGATCTGATCCTGCCGCGCGAACGCCTTGAGCTGGCACTGACCCGGATCACCGTCGCGCAGCGCGAAGCCCTGGAAAAAGCCGCGTCCCGTGTGCGCAGCTACCACGAAAAGCAGAAACAGGATTCCTGGAGCTATACCGAAGCCGACGGCACGGTGCTGGGCCAGAAGGTCACGCCACTGGACCGCGCCGGCTTGTACGTGCCGGGCGGCAAGGCGTCGTACCCGTCGTCGGTTCTGATGAACGCGATTCCGGCCAAGGTTGCCGGTGTGACCGAAGTGGTCATGGTGGTGCCGACGCCACGCGGTGAAGTCAATGAACTGGTACTGGCCGCCGCCTGCATCGCCGGCGTCGACCGCGTGTTCACCATCGGTGGCGCCCAGGCCGTGGCTGCATTGGCCTACGGTACCGAAAGCGTTCCGCAGGTCGACAAGGTGGTCGGTCCGGGCAACATCTATGTCGCCACGGCCAAGCGTCACGTATTTGGCCAGGTCGGTATCGACATGATCGCCGGTCCCTCGGAGATCCTTGTGGTGTGTGACGGCCAGACCGATCCGGACTGGATTGCCATGGACCTGTTCTCGCAGGCCGAGCACGACGAAGACGCTCAGGCGATTCTGGTCAGCCCGGACGCCGCTTTTCTTGACAAGGTGGCCGCCAGCATCGCCAAACTGCTGCCGACCATGGATCGCGCCACCATCATCGAAACCTCGATCAACGGCCGTGGCGCGCTGATCCAGGTGCGTGACATGCAACAGGCCATCGAAGTCGCCAATCGCATCGCACCGGAGCACCTGGAGTTGTCGGTCGCCGATCCGCACGCCTGGTTGCCGCAGATCCGCCACGCCGGCGCAATCTTCATGGGGCGCCACACCTCCGAAGCCCTGGGCGACTACTGCGCAGGCCCCAACCACGTGTTGCCAACTTCCGGCACCGCACGGTTCTCGTCGCCGCTGGGTGTGTACGACTTCCAGAAGCGCTCGTCGATCATCTTCTGTTCCGAGCAGGGTGCATCGGAACTGGGCAAGACCGCCTCGGTGCTGGCCCGCGGCGAATCGCTGAGTGCCCACGCGCGCAGCGCCGAATACCGCATTCTTGATAAAGACTTTGCACAAGGGCAGGGGAACTGAGCATGAGTAAATTCTGGAGCCCTTTCGTCAAGAACCTGGTGCCGTACGTGCCGGGCGAGCAGCCGAAACTGGCGAAACTGGTGAAGCTCAACACCAACGAAAACCCATACGGCCCGTCGCCCAAGGCATTGGCCGCGATGCAGACCGAACTGAACGACAACCTGCGCCTGTACCCGGACCCGAACAGTGATCTGCTGAAGAACGCCGTCGCCAATTATTACGGCGTGAAGACCAATCAGGTGTTCCTCGGCAACGGTTCCGACGAAGTCCTGGCACATGTTTTCCACGGCTTGCTGCAGCACGATAAGCCGCTGCTGTTCCCGGATATCAGCTACAGCTTCTATCCGGTTTACGCCGGCTTGTACGGCATCAACTTCGATGCCGTGCCGCTGGACGAGCACTTCCAGATCAATCCGGCGGACTACGCCAAACCTAACGGCGGGATCATTTTCCCCAACCCGAACGCCCCGACCGGCTGCCTGCTGGCGCTGGAGGCCGTGGAGCAGATCGTCAAGGCCAGCCCGGATTCGGTCGTCGTGGTGGACGAGGCTTACATCGACTTCGGCGGCGAAACGGCGATCAGCCTGGTGGATCGTTACCCGAACCTGCTGGTGACCCAGACCCTGTCCAAATCCCGTTCGCTGGCTGGGCTGCGGGTTGGCCTGGCGGTGGGGCACCCGGACCTGATCGAGGCGCTGGAGCGAATCAAGAATAGCTTCAACTCCTATCCGATCGATCGCATGGCGAATGTCGGTGCGGCAGCAGCGTTCGAGGACCGCGAGTATTTCGACAAGACCTGCCGGTTGGTGATCGAGAATCGCGAGTGGGTGACCGCGCAGTTGCAGGCCAAGGGCTTTGAAGTGCTGCCGTCGGCGGCGAACTTCATTTTTGCCCGTCACCCGCAGCATGATGCGGCGGGCGTGGCGGCGAAGTTGCGCGAGCAGGGCGTGATTGTCCGGCACTTCAAGCAGGAGCGGATTGCGCAGTTCTTGCGGATTTCGATTGGTACGCCGGAGCAGAATCAGGCACTGATCGAAGGGCTTGGCGATCTCTAATCCATCCCCCGGTCCTGTGGGAGCGAGCTTGCTCGCGATGAGGGCGTAACATTCGGAATTTTCGCTGAATGTCACACCGCTATCGCGAGCAAGCTCGCTCCCACATGGCTGAGTTTTTTCCAGGCTATTCGCGATGCGGCTCGCCCACGAACGTCAGCGAACTGAACAGCCCCCGACTGCTCACATCCGCACTGTCCTTCACCGGCACTTCCACCTGCGCCGCAATCACATTCAACCCTTCATTACGCACCAGCACCTGCGCTCGCCCGTCCGCACCGGTTTCAGTGGTCAGGGTATTCGGCGCGTTGCGATAGTCGCCAACCAGCTTCACTCCCGCCGCCGGCTTGCCATCCAGTAGCACTCGAACCGGCAACGACTGCCCCGGCCCGACAGTCAGTGGATCGACCTCCGGCAGGATCAGCAACTTGATCTGATCGAGTTTCGGCAGCTTCGCCCCCGGCTGATAAATCGCCAGGCTGTACTTGAACGTCTCCGTTGATTCGATGGCCCCGGGCACTTTGCTGCGTCCCTCGTTGATCCACTTTTTATCGGCAGTTTGCGACCACATGCCGTTGTTCAGTGCCACGGCGATGACGGCGGGTGGTTTGAGCGGTTGCAGGCGGGCGTGATCGACCAGGCGCTGGACCGTCACCGGGATCATTTTGCCGCTCGTGTCATAGGCCCAGGCACCGCTGATTTTCCGGGCCTTGAAGGCATTGTCTTCGGCGCCGTGGCCATAAATTACTTCGATGTTGCCGCGGCGTTGTTCTGTCCACAGGCCGTGGGCCGAGACTTCAGTGGCGAACAGCAAGCCGAGCAGGGCCAGGGGTTTGAGAGAGTGCATGGAGACGTCCTTTTACAGAGTGAGTGTCAGGCTGACGGTGAAGTTGCGCGGCTCGCCCGGGTTGACCCAGTAGTTGCTGTACGAGCGCTCGAAATATTTCTCGTCGAAAACGTTGTTCAGGTTCAGGCCGACGGTAAGGTGGTTAGTGGCCTTGTAATGACCCAGCAGGTCGACGGTGTGGTAGGCCGGTAACTCGAAGTCGCCGCCGGCTTCACCCGAGCGATCTCCGACATAGGTGAACGCGGCACCGACATCCGAACCACGCCAGCGGCCGTCCTGAAACTCATAAACCCCCAACAGGCTCCCGCTGCGTCTGGCCACGCCGAGAATTCGGCTGCCGGTGGGAATGACCTGGTCACCCTGGGTGACCTCGGCATCGATGTAGGCGAAAGCGCCGATCACCCGGACCGCATCGCTGATTTGCCCGGCGACTTGCAGGTCGAAGCCGCGACTGCGCGCCTTGCCCATGGCACGGCTGGTATCGGTGGCCGGATCGACGGCAAGGACGTTTTCCTTTTCGATATGAAAGGCGGCGAGGGTGCTGCTCAAGCGCTCGTCGAACAGCTCGCTCTTGATGCCGATTTCATAGCCGACGCCTTCTTCCGGGTCGAAGGATTTGCCGGCGGCGTCCAGGCCGTTGTTGGGTTTGAACGAGGTGGAAGCATTGGCGAACAGGCCGACGTCGGGTGTCAGTTGGTAGAGCAGGCCGGCTCGGTGGGTGAGGGCGTCGTGACGCTGGCCGCTGGTGGTACCGCGGGTATGATCGTCGATGCGCTGCTCGAACTGTTCGATGCGCGCACCGAGCATGCCTCGCAACTTGTCGGTGAAGATGATCTGGTCCTGCAGGTTCAGTGCATGGCTTTCGACATGTTCGAGAAAGTCTGTTCCGGAGCGTGCGCCGTCGGGTTTCGGCTGGCCGTAGACCGGCTGATAAATGTCGATGGGGTAGGGACCGCCAGCGATGGTCGTGACTCGCTCGTCCTTGCGATAGTTTTCGTACTCGCTGCCGATCAGCAGTTCGTGCTGCCAACTGCCAAGGTCGAAAAAGCCGCGCAGTTCGAGCTGGGTAATGCTGTCGTGCCAGTTGTTGTCGCGCTCGCGGTAACGACGGTTGACCGTGTGGCCATCGGCATTCAGCGCGCGCTGTTCGGAGGCGAAGCCCCAGAGCTTGCCTTCCTTGTAGTGGCTGGCCAGGCGCAGTTGCCAAAGGTCGTTGAGCTGATGTTCGAGCACGGCCTGCAGCAGGTTGTTGTGGTTGTCGATGTCGCCGTCGTCGGGCTCGCCGAGAAAGGTCGAGCGAGAGACACCGCTCCACCGGTTGTTCGGTGCAACGATGCCTCGGTCGAATGTCGAGCTGTGCCGGACGAATTCGCTTTCCACCAGCACATGCGTGTCGGGGTTGAGCTGCCAGCTGAACGAAGGTGCGATGAACAGCCGCTGACTGTCGACGTGATCGCGGAAGTTGTGGTTGTCCTCGACCGCCAGGTTGACCCGCGACAGCACATCTCCGTTGTCATCCAGAGGCGTATTGACGTCCAGTGCCGTGCGATAGCGATCCCAGCTGCCGGCGCTGGTTTGCAGGGTGGCAAAGGCTTCGGGTTGAGGTTTTTTGGTGACGATGTTCACCGTTCCACCTGGATCGCCTCGGCCATAAAGACTGGCGGCGGGCCCCTTGAGCACTTCTATGCGCTCGATGTTGGCCACGTCCGGCGTGCTCGGATACCCGCGATTGGCGCTGAAGCCATCCTTGTAGAATTCCGAGGTGGTGAAGCCGCGCACGCTGTATTCGTAAAGTGTCAGGCCGCCGAAGTTGTTCTGTTTCGATACACCGCCGGCGAAATCCAGGGCGCGCTCGACGCTATTGCTGCCCAGATCATTGAGCACGCTGACGGGCACCACGCTGATCGATTGTGGAATGTCGCGAATGGCCGTGTCGGTTTTGGTCGCGCTGGAGGAGCGGATCGCGCGATAGCCATCGACGGGATCGGTGGGGGATTGGTAGTCGGAAGTGACGCTGATGGCGCCCAGTTCGAGGGTCCGGGATTCTTCGGCGAAGACCGGGCTCCCCAGCAGGCCGAAGGCGATACTGGCGAGGGAGGCCTTTTTTCGAGACGACATGTTATGTTGTTCCAATTGCAGTAATTGAAACAATATAACATGACTAATGAGAATGTCTGCTGTTAACGATTTTGTCGCTGTGATGCTGCCCGTACCGCTAAAGATCGCGGCCTGGGGCAGCTTCTACCGTTACTCTTCTTCTTTTTCCTTCACCGGTGCGGGTGGCGGACGCAGGCCGATTTCCGCTGTGAGCTTGAGTTCCTTGCCGTTGCGCATGACCTGAATCGTGACCTTGTCGGTCGGTTTGATCCGTGCCACCTGGTTCATCGAGCGGCGACCATCACCCGCTGGCTCGCCATCGATGCTGAGGATCACATCGCCCAATTGCAGGCCGGCTTTCTGTGCCGGGCCGTCGCGGAAAATCCCGGCGACAACGATGCCCGGACGCCCCGACAAGCCAAAGGACTCAGCCAATTCCTGGCTCAACGGCTGCACTTCGATGCCCAGCCAGCCACGAATCACCTGGCCGTGCTCGATGATGGACTTCATCACTTCCATGGCCAGTTTGACCGGGATGGCGAAACCGATGCCCTGGGAGCCGCCGGACTTGGAGAAGATCGCGGTGTTGATGCCAGTCAGGTTGCCGATGGCGTCCACCAGCGCACCACCGGAGTTGCCGGGGTTGATCGCGGCGTCGGTTTGAATGAAGTCTTCGTAGTTGTTCAGGCCCAGTTGATTGCGGCCGGTGGCGCTGATGATGCCCATGGTCACCGTCTGGCCGACACCGAAGGGGTTGCCGATGGCCAGCGCAACGTCGCCGATGCGGATGTTGTCGGAGCGGCCGACCGTGATCGCGGGAAGATTCTTCAGGTCGATCTTCAATACCGCGAGATCGGTTTCCGGGTCGCTGCCGATCACCCGGGCCAGGGTTTCACGACCATCCTTGAGCGCCACCACAATCTGGTCGGCGCCGCTGGTCACATGGTTGTTGGTCAGGATGTAGCCTTCCGGGCTCATGATCACGCCGGAGCCCAGGCTCGATTCCATGCGCTTCTGCTTGGGCGAGTTGTCGCCGAAGAAACGACGGAACTGCGGATCTTCAAACAGCGGATGGCTGGGCTTGCTGATGACTTTGGTGGTGTACAGGTTCACCACCGATGGCGCGGCGGTTGTCACCGCGTCGGCATAGGACACTGGGCCTTGCTGCATGCTGGTGGTTTGCGGGGCTTGTTGCAGATTGACGTCGAGGCTCGGAAGCCCGACCCACTGCGGGTAACGCTGGATGATTAACAGAGCGACAAGCACGCCGGCCAACAACGGCCAGCCGGAAAAACGCAGCGCCTTGAGCATTAAGCACGTCCTGAGAGGTTGCAGGCGGTTGGGGACCGCCCATAATGTCGCGCATTATACGAGGCCGCGCGTGCCTCTGAACGGGATATTTAGGAGTCTTTTATGGCCGTCGCCCTGAGCACACTCGTCGAAGAAGCCGACCGTTACCTCAACAGTGCAAGGATCGCCGATTACTGCCCCAACGGCCTGCAGGTCGAAGGTCGGCCGCAAGTGATGCGCATTGTCAGTGGCGTCACTGCCAGCCAGGCTTTGCTCGATGCCGCCGTGGAGGCCAATGCCGATTTGGTGCTGGTGCACCATGGTTATTTCTGGAAGGGTGAAAACCCGTGCATCACCGGCATGAAGCAGCGCCGGTTGAAGACCCTGCTCAAGCACGACATCAGCCTGCTGGCGTATCACCTGCCGCTGGATCTGCACCCGGATGTCGGCAATAACGTACAGCTGGCGCGTCAGCTCGACATCACCGTCGAAGGGCCGCTGGATCCCGACAACCTGAAAATCGTCGGTCTGGTGGGGTCGCTGAACGAGCCGGTAACGCCTCGGGATTTCGCCCGGCGCGTGCAGGAAGTCATGGGACGCGAACCTCTGGTCATCGAGGGCAGCGCGATGATCCGTCGCGTCGGCTGGTGCACCGGCGGCGGCCAGGGCTACATCGATCAGGCAGTCCTGGCCGGTGTCGATCTGTACCTCAGCGGCGAAGCCTCGGAACAAACCTTCCACAGCGCCCGGGAAAACGACATCAGTTTCATCGCCGCCGGTCACCATGCCACCGAGCGCTATGGTGTTCAGGCGCTGGGTGATTACCTGGCGCGACGCTTTGCCCTCGAGCACATCTTCATCGATTGCCCGAATCCAATTTGAATCCCCCCAACCCCTGTGGGAGCGAGCCTGCTCGCGAAGACGTCGTGTCAGGCGACATCAATAGGGCTGACCCGCCGCTTTCGCGAGCAGGCTCGCTCCCACAGGGACCTCTGCTGGCCAAACAGGCAGGCATATTCATATACCCTTTCGATCTAGCCAGCGCCCTGATTAGAAGCGGGCCGCTGTGCTAGGATCCCCGCTCGAACACGGCCCGCTGGCCGTTCATAAGAAAGATTTCGTGAGTAGCCATGGTCGACAAACTGACGCATCTGAAACAGCTGGAGGCGGAAAGCATCCACATCATCCGCGAGGTGGCCGCCGAGTTTGATAACCCGGTGATGCTGTACTCCATCGGTAAAGACTCCGCCGTGATGCTGCACCTGGCACGCAAGGCCTTCTTCCCCGGCAAGCTGCCGTTTCCGGTGATGCACGTCGACACTCGCTGGAAGTTCCAGGAGATGTACGCCTTCCGCGACAAGATGGTTGCGGAGCTGGGCCTGGACCTGATCACCCACATCAACCCGGACGGTGTGGCGCAGAACATCAACCCGTTCACCCACGGCAGTGCCAAGCACACCGACATCATGAAGACCGAAGGCCTGAAACAGGCACTGGACAAGCATGGTTTCGACGCCGCCTTCGGTGGTGCGCGCCGCGATGAAGAGAAATCCCGCGCCAAGGAGCGCGTGTACTCGTTCCGCGACAGCAAGCACCGCTGGGATCCGAAAAACCAGCGTCCCGAGCTGTGGAACGTCTACAACGGCAAGGTCAACAAGGGCGAGTCGATCCGCGTATTCCCGCTGTCGAACTGGACCGAGCTGGACATCTGGCAGTACATCTACCTCGAAGGCATCCCGATCGTGCCGCTGTACTTCGCCGCCGAGCGTGAAGTCATCGAGAAGAACGGCACCCTGATCATGATCGACGACGAGCGCATCCTCGAACACTTGAGCGATGAAGACAAAGCCCGCATCGTCAAAAAGAAAGTGCGTTTCCGTACCCTTGGCTGCTACCCGTTGACGGGCGCGGTGGAGTCCGAGGCCGAAAGCCTCACGGACATCATTCAGGAAATGCTCCTGACGCGAACTTCCGAGCGCCAGGGCCGTGTCATCGACCACGATGGCGCAGGCTCGATGGAAGACAAAAAACGTCAAGGTTATTTCTAAGGGGCTGTCATGTCGCATCAATCTGATTTGATCAGCGAGGACATCCTCGCCTACCTGGGCCAGCACGAACGTAAAGAGCTGCTGCGCTTTCTGACCTGCGGTAACGTCGACGACGGCAAGAGCACCCTGATCGGGCGCCTGCTGCACGACTCCAAGATGATCTACGAAGATCATCTGGAAGCGATCACCCGCGACTCGAAAAAAGTCGGCACCACCGGCGAAGACATCGACCTGGCATTGCTGGTCGACGGCCTGCAGGCCGAGCGTGAGCAAGGCATCACCATCGATGTCGCCTACCGCTATTTCTCCACCGCCAAGCGCAAATTCATCATTGCCGACACCCCCGGCCATGAGCAGTACACCCGCAACATGGCCACCGGTGCGTCCACCTGTGACCTGGCGATCATCCTGGTCGACGCCCGTTACGGCGTGCAGACCCAGACCCGTCGCCACAGCTTCATCGCCTCCCTGCTGGGCATCAAGCACATCGTCGTCGCCATCAACAAGATGGACCTCAAGGACTTCGATCAGGGCGTGTTCGAGTCGATCAAGGCCGACTACCTGAAGTTCGCCGAAGGCTTGAAGCTCAAGCCGACCAGCATGCACTTCGTGCCGATGTCGGCACTGAAGGGCGACAACGTGGTGAACAAGTCCGAGCGCTCGCCGTGGTACACCGGCCAGTCGCTGATGGAAATTCTCGAGACCGTGGAAGTGGCGGGCGACCGCAACTTCACCGACATGCGTTTCCCGGTGCAGTACGTCAACCGTCCCAACCTGAACTTCCGCGGTTTCGCCGGCACCCTGGCCAGCGGCATCGTCAAGAAAGGCGACGAAGTCGTGGTACTGCCGTCGGGCAAGAGCAGCCGCGTGAAATCCATCGTCACCTTCGAAGGTGAGCTGGAGCACGCCGGTCCTGGCCAGGCGGTCACGCTGACCATGGAAGACGAAATCGACATCTCCCGTGGCGACCTGCTGGTTCACGCGGACAACGTGCCGCCGGTCACCGACAGCTTCGAAGCGATGCTGGTGTGGATGGCCGAAGAGCCGATGCTGCCGGGCAAGAAATACGACATCAAGCGCGCCACCAGTTACGTGCCGGGCTCCATTGCCAGCATCGTCAACAAGGTCGACGTGAACACCCTGGAAGAAGCACCGGCCAGCGCGTTGCAGTTGAACGAAATCGGCAAGGTCAAGATCGCGCTCGACGCGCCGATTGCCCTCGACGGTTACGACAGCAACCGCACCACCGGCGCATTCATCGTCATCGACCGTTTGACCAACGGCACCGTTGGTGCGGGCATGATCGTCGCGCAACCGGTCGCGCATGGCACCAGCACCCACCACGGCAAACTGGCTCACGTTGCCACCGAAGAACGCGCCCTGCGCTTCGGCCAGCAGCCAGCCACCGTGTTGTTCAGCGGCCTGTCGGGCGCTGGCAAATCCACCCTGGCCTATGCCGTGGAGCGCAAGCTGTTCGACCTTGGGCGTGCAGTCTTTGTGCTCGATGGCCAGAACCTGCGTCACGACCTGAACAAAGGTCTGCCACAGGATCGCGCCGGGCGTACCGAGAACTGGCGTCGTGCCGCGCACGTGGCGCGTCAGTTCAACGAAGCCGGTCTGTTGACCCTGGCAGCCTTCGTTGCACCAAGTGCCGAAGGTCGTGAGCAGGCCAAGGACCTGATCGGCAAGGAGCGTCTGGTGACGGTCTATGTCCAGGCTTCGCCGGCGGTCTGCGCCGAGCGTGACCCGCAAGGCCTGTACGCGGCGGCAGGGGATAACATCCCGGGCGAATCCTTCCCGTACGATGTGCCGCTGGATGCTGACCTTGTGATCGACACCCAGTCCGTGTCGCTGGAAGAAGGCGTCAAGCAAGTGCTGGATCTGCTGCGTAAACGCGGCGCGATCTAAGCGTCAGCCAGAAAAAAGAAACCCGCCGATGAGTGATCATCGGCGGGTTTTTTTGTGCCCGCGAAGAGCCCTTGCAGTCGCCTCACATTCTGGCTGGTACTCCCAATGCACACCGGCTAGGCAGCCGGAAATCTGAAGTGGTGCAATGCCAAAGTCACTAGCGTTTGGGAAAAGGACTACAGAGTTACCGGAAATGGGTAAGTTTTATTGATTCGTAAATGAGCATAGTGTTGTTGGTAGTCGAAGTGAGATAGTTCAGAGGTATTTCAAATTGTTCATAAGTAAATAAGTTCTTGTATGGCTATGGGTTTTGATTTGCGCTCAGGGAGTAAGGTGTGCGAAATAAAGTGTTATTGGTTTCCAGGAGGTATGTGGCTGGTACCTCTGAAACTGCTTTTTGTCTAATTATTTTTTTGTTGTTTTCTTTTTCTGTTTTCTATTTTTTTAGCAAAGTAGTAGAAGTTCCCTTGGTGCCAAGGAAGTTAGTGTTGGAAGATGCGTATATATATAGGGGTCTTTCGGATGCTTCGAAAACTACTTCGTATTTGCATCTGAGAGTCGGTCGCGATGATGGTGCGTATAACTATATTATTGAAGCTTCAAACCGTGATCTTCGGCACTTGGACTTGAGTAAGTCACGGAAGCTGTTGGTTGCTGTGGATTCTTCACGGAATACACAGTTTATCTGGGGGGTTTATGATGAGGGCGGAGTAGTTATGATAAATCGTGAAAATATATTGCAGTGGGTAAAACTCAACAATACTGCAAATTATTTCATGCTATTTACATTTTTACTATTGTCCATCTATTTGCTCATGTTGATTGTTAGGAATGGTATCTGGAACAGGCTTTTTGCGAAAAGGATAGCGCATGAAGATCGAGCAGGTTGACAATAGTATATATGTGATTGACGATTTCTTAACGGAAGGAGAGGAGCAAAGTATAAATCGGCAACTAAAAGGTGCCGTCTGGAGGTATAACTGGCCGAATTATGAGGAACTGCCCTTTGTTAGGCCTTGTTGGCACGTATTTATTGCGGGTAAAGGTCGCCCCGATCGGCAATCCTGTTTAGAAGAGTTGAGCAGCAATGAATCGTGGTGTTTTCTCGTAAAGCTCTGGAAGAGGCTATCAAGCTTACATAGTTTCAACATAACATTGTTAGGCGTTTACGCGAATGGGCAGACGTTTGGGCAAGATACGATTATTCACCGCGATAACAAGACGCATCCTGGGTTTACAGTAATTGTTTTTTGTAACGAGCATTGGCCCACATCTTGGGGAGGGGAGCTCGTTTTTTATGATGATAATAAAGAAAATGTTGTTAAAGCTGTACTGCCAAAATCTCGCCGGATAGTGATTTTCGATGGAAGGATTCCACACGCTGCGAGATCGCCGTCAGTGAAGTGTGATCAGGTAAGAATGACACTTGCGTTTAAAACTGTGATTAAGGAGTGATGTATGGCTGGGAAAGCTGAAATAATTGTCGGAGTAGTGAATGATGGTATAACTGTTGGTTCGGGCGCGACTGCAGTATCGGATCAGTTCATAGTTAACGGTACAGGGATGGTGCTCTTGAGTCAGACGGCACAAACCGGTGCTGTAATAGCGAGCGTGACATCTGTCACTAAGTTGGCAGGTCCTTATGTGCCGATTGTTAGCATGCCTGCTAATATTGTTGCGGGTACGATTACATTTCTAAAAATTGGGATAGATATTAGGGAGGGGGCAGAATTAAAGGCTGATGACTTTTTTAGTCTTTTAGGCAATGTTGCAGGTGTGATTGCAACCATGGCAATCTTGGTCGCTGCTCCACCCGTGGTCGTTGCTAGCCTCACTATTGTGAGCGTAGGTGTTGGTTTATATTCCATTCGCAATTCGGAGACATTTAAAACGATCACCAAAAATGCAGCGGACTTCTTTAGAGAAAATCCATCGGATAGCTATCTTGACTATGCTTGCGCACCCGATATGAGGATTGTCCATAAAGATACGTTGCGGGCGGCGTATAACAATCAGATGCTTTCCTGTAATTGGATATCTGAGACAGGGGAGTTGATGCTTTCTGCGGCGGCTGCTCCCAATGAAGATGGTGCAGGCGTTGGTTTTATTCCTCCCACAAATCCGGTGCTTCCGACTGCTCCTCCTCCTGATATAGTCCCAGTAATCACCATTGGTCCTCTTGAGTTCGGTGATCCAAATAATAGCGCTGACGATAACGGTGATGAGTATGGCTGCTGTACTAGTGGAAGTGATGGTTATGTGTAGCGAGTCGCGTATATAGATTGTCTATTATTAAATTTTTGTTCTCTGATGTGAAATCTGCCAGACCAGTTATAAGAATCCTTTAACAGCTAAGTCAAGTGAGGCTGGATTTGGATTGCGCTTGTGTGCGCCTGTCAGGCTTGGCTCGTAATAGCCCGGTATGCAACTAACGCTGATTTTCAACGACTCACTGGCGGTTGGTGTCGCTGGAAGAAGGCGTCAAGAAAGTGCTGGATCTGCTGCGTAAACGCGGCGCGATCTAAGCGTTAGCTGGAAAAAAGAAACCCGCCGATGAGTGATCATCGGCGGGTTTTTGTTTTTGGCCAACTCGGTCAACTGTAGGAGTGAGCCTGCTCGCGATAGCGGTGGATCAGTCGACAAAAACTCTGAATGTACGACCGCCATCGCGAGCAGGCTCGCTCCTACAGGGGATCACCGTTTGCCTGGATATTCGCGATGCATCTGTTCGAGCAACGCATCCTTGTCCTGCCACATCTGATTGATCCAGCCCTGGAACTGCAAGCGGTACTCACCGTCCTGGTCGTAGTTCTTGCCGATGAATTGCGGCGGAATCTTCAGCTCTTCGAAGTGCACCGCCACATCCTTCACGTTCCCGCACAGCAGGTCCCAGAAACCGGGGCGTCCGGCCGGGTAGTGAATGGTCACGTTGACGATCGATTCCAGCTGTTCGCCCATCGCATCCAACACAAAGGCAATACCGCCGGCCTTGGGTTTGAGCAGGTACTTGAACGGTGACTGCTGCTGCGCGTGCTTGCCCTTCGTAAAGCGCGTGCCTTCGACGAAGTTGAAAATGCCGACCGGGTTGTCGCGAAACTTCGCGCAGGTCTTGCGGGTGGTTTCCAGGTCCTTGCCTTTCTTTTCCGGGTGCTTTTCCAGGTACGCCTTGGAGTAGCGCTTCATGAACGGAAAGCCCAATGCCCACCACGCGAGCCCGATCACCGGCACCCAGATCAGTTCCTGCTTGAGAAAGAACTTCAGCGGCTGGATGCGTCGGTTGAGCACGTATTGCAGCACCAGAATGTCGACCCAGCTCTGGTGGTTACTGGTGATCAAATAGGAGTGCCGATAGTCGAGGCCGTGCAGGCCGCTGATGTGCCAGCGGGTGCGGCGAACCAGGTTCATCCAGCCCTTGTTGAGGCTGATCCAGGCTTCGTGAGTGTGGCTCATCAGCCAGCCGGCAATGCGCTGGGTCAGGGCGAACGGCAAAGCCTTGACCAGCGCCACACAGAACAGGAACGAGCAGAGCAGAATCGTGTTCAACGCCAACAGCAGCGAAGCGATGACACCGCGCACCGGTGCAGGTAGAAAGTCCAGCATTTAAACATCCATAGGTCGGTTGGCTGCCTGGATCGCGGTCAACGCGATGGTGTAGACGATGTCATCGACCTGCGCACCGCGCGGCAAGTCGTTCACCGGTTTGCGCAGGCCTTGCAGCATTGGCCCGAGGCTGACGCAATCGGCGCTGCGCTGCACGGCCTTGTGCGTGGTGTTGCCGGTGTTGAGGTCGGGGAACACGAACACCGTGGCGCGACCGGCCACCTGGCTGTTCGGCGCCAGTTGCCGGGCCACGGTTTCGTTGGCGGCGGCGTCGTACTGCAACGGGCCGTCGATCAGCAGCGTGCGTTGCTGTTCATGGGCGAGCAACGTCGCTTCGCGGACCTTCTCGACTTCTTCACCCGAAGCCGACTCACCGCTGGAATAGCTGATCATCGCCACCCGCGGCGTGATGCCGAATGCCGCCGCCGAATCGGCACTTTGCAGCGCAATCTCGGCCAGTTCGCTGGCGCTCGGGTGCGGGTTCATCACGCAGTCGCCGTAGACCAGCACCTCTTCGGGAAACAGCATGAAGAACACCGACGACACCAGGGTGCAGCCTGGCGCGGTCTTGATCAGTTGCAGGGCCGGGCGGATGGTATTGGCCGTGGAGTGAATGACCCCGGACACCAGGCCATCGACCTCATCCAGCGCCAGCATCATGGTGCCAATCACCACGGGATCTTCCAGTTGCTGCTCGGCCATCGGCGCGTTGAGGCTCTTGGTCTTGCGCAGGGCAACCATCGGCTCGACATAGCGCTCGCGGATCAGGTCCGGGTCGAGGATTTCCAGCCCCGCCGGCAGCTCAATACCCTGGGCGCGAGCGACCGCTTCGACGTCCGCCGGTTTGGCCAGCAACACACAGCGGGCGATGCCCCGAGCCTGGCAGATGGCAGCGGCCTGTACGGTCAGCGGCTCGCTGCCTTCGGGCAGGACGATGCGTTTGTTGGCGTTCTGGGCGCGCTGGATCAATTGATAGCGGAACACCGCCGGCGACAGGCGCATTTCCCGTGGCGTGCCGCAGCGTTGGTGCAGCCAGTCGGCGTCCAGATAGCCGGCGACGAAGTCGGTGATGATCTCCGCGCGCTCGCGGTCGTCGATCGGGATTTCCTTGTTCAAGCCATTCAGCAGGTTGGCGGTGTCGTAGGAGCCGGTGCTCACCGACAGCACCGGCAGACCTGCCTGCAAGGCGCCTCGGCAGAGCTCCATGATGCGCGGGTCGGGCAGGGTGTCGCTGGTCAGCAGCAGGCCCGCCAGGGGCACGCCGTTGATGGCCGCGAGGCTGACGGCGAGGATGATGTCGTCGCGATCGCCGGGGGTTACCACCAACACGCCGGGCTTGAGCAGCTCCACGGTGTTGCGCATGGTGCGTGCGCAAATGATGATCTTGGTCATGCGCCGGGTTTCATAATCGCCGGCATTGAGCACCTGGGCACCCATCAGGTCGGCCACGTCGCGGGTGCGCGGGGCGTTCAGTTCCGGCTGGTACGGGATGCAGCCCAGCAGGCGGAAGTCGCCACTGCGCAGCAGCGGCGAATGTTCTTTCAGGCGCGCGGCGAAGGCATCCATGCTCTCGTCGGTCTTGACCTTGTTCAGGATCACGCCGAGAACCTTCGGATCTTTCGGCCCGCCGAACAATTGCGCCTGCAACTCCACGCGCCCGGACAGCTCGGTCAGCACTTCGTTTTCCGGCGCCGACACCAGGATCACTTCGGCATCCAGGCTCTTGGCCAGATGCAGATTGACCCGCGCGGCATAACTGGCGCTGCGGGTCGGCACCATGCCTTCGACGATCAGCACGTCCTTGCCGATGGCCGCCTGTTGATAAAGGGTAATGATCTCTTCGAGCAATTCGTCCAGCTGACCGTCGCCGAGCATGCGCTCGACATGGGCCAGGCCCAGCGGTTGTGGCGGCTTCAGGCCGTGGGTGCGGGCGACCAGTTCGGTAGAGCGTTCGGGGCCGGTATCACCTGGATGCGGCTGGGCAATCGGTTTGAAGAAGCCGACCTTGAGGCCGGCGCGTTCCAGGGTTCGTACCAGCCCGAGACTGATGGACGTCAGACCCACGCCAAAATCGGTGGGTGCGATAAAAAAAGTTTGCATGCGGATTCTCTGGAGGTGCATGGCAGTGGCGATCATCTATATCTGACGATCTACCGAAATTCAGTCGCCAAGGTTATCGCTAACCGAGCCTTGTGCGCACCAACCGCAGTCAAAGGGCTGGCCTATTTTTTCGCGGCGTTGCGCGGGATCCATGACCCAGGCCCGGGATTGCCACGGCGGCTGGTGGCGCAGGTGCTGGGTATGGCCGCAGGAAAGATCGGCCACCCAGTGACCTTCCTCGTCCTGATGGAAGCCTGTGATCGTCACGTCCCGTCTGTCCGGGTTGTGTTCGCTTTCGGACGATTGCTTCGCTAAACTGCGTCTTTCATCATTCTTATGCAAAAGGTCTCGCCCCATGCTGATCGCCGCCAATAAGGCTGTCTCCATCGACTATACCCTGACCAACGACGCTGGTGAGGTCATCGACAGCTCCGCCGGCGGCGCGCCGCTGGTCTACCTGCAAGGCGCAGGCAACATCATCCCGGGCCTGGAAAAGGCGCTGGAAGGCAAAGCGGTCGGCGACGAGCTGAACGTATCCGTAGAACCTGAAGATGCGTACGGCGAATACGCTGCCGAACTGGTCAGCACCCTGAGCCGCAGCATGTTCGAAGGCGTCGACGAGCTGGAAGTGGGCATGCAGTTCCACGCTTCCGCTCCGGATGGCCAGATGCAGATCGTTACCATCCGCGATCTGGATGGCGACGACGTCACCGTCGACGGCAACCACCCATTGGCCGGTCAGCGCCTGAATTTCCAGGTCAAGATCGTCAATATCCGTGATGCCAGCCAGGAAGAAATCGCTCATGGTCACATCCATGGCGAAGGTGGCCATCACCACTGATTTTCTGCGCTAAGCTTTCGATAACTGGAGAGGCGCCCTGTGGGCGCCTTTTTAGTCTGCGGCTGTCCCAGGCGACGCCGCCAAGTCGTTGTTTCGAGAAAAACACGGGAATCTGGAGTACGTCATGAGTGCTTTTCACGACCTTAATTTGACAGGCCTGGATGGTAAGGCGCTTCCTTTGGCGCCGTTCAAGGGGCACGTCGTGCTGGTGGTCAACGTGGCCTCCAAGTGCGGACTGACGCCACAGTACGCGGCGCTGGAAAACCTCTACCAGCAATACAAGGGCAAGGGTTTCAGTGTGCTGGGCCTGCCGTGCAATCAGTTTGCCGGCCAGGAACCGGGCTCCGAACAAGAGATCCAGGAGTTCTGCAGCCTCAACTACGGCGTGACCTTTCCGTTGTCCAGCAAACTGGAAGTCAACGGTCATGAACGGCATCAGTTGTACAAACTGCTGGCGGGCGAGGGCGCTGAATTCCCCGGTGACATCACCTGGAATTTCGAGAAATTCCTGCTGGGCAAGGACGGACGTGTGCTGGCGCGCTTCTCGCCACGTACCGCTCCGGACGATCCAAGTGTCGTTCAGGCCATCGAAAAAGCCCTGAACTGACCCCTCCTGTGTAGGAGCGAGCACGCTCGCGATGGTAGTAGGAACACCGCGGGGTACCAGACTCCCGCGTTATCGTTGACCATCATCGCGAGCATGCTCGCTCCTACATCACCCAAATCAATAGTGCTGTTCAGCGCGTTTGAACATCCATATTATCGCCGTCATAAAGTCTATCCCCGTGGAGCGTCCAAATGCCTGTAAAAGCCCTGTTCAAACCGTTCCACCTCGGCAACCTCGAATTGCCGACCCGCGTCGTCATGGCGCCGATGACTCGCTCGTTTTCTCCTGGCGGCATCCCTAATTCCAAAGTGATCGAGTATTACCGTCGTCGCGCCGCGGCCGGCGTAGGCCTGATCATCACTGAAGGCACCACCGTCGGGCACAAGGCTTCCAACGGCTACCCGAACGTGCCGCATTTCTACGGCGAAGCCGCGCTGGCTGGCTGGAAAAAAGTGGTCGACGCGGTTCACGCCGAAGGCGGCAAGATCGTTCCGCAACTGTGGCACGTCGGCAGTGTGCGCCGCATTGGCACCGAGCCGGATGCCAGCGTGCCGGGCTACGGCCCGTCGGAAAAACTCAAAGAAGGCAATGTCGTGGTTCACGGCATGACCAAGCAAGATATTCAGGACGTGATCGCCGCGTTCGCCCAGGCCGCCAAGGATGCCCAGAGCATTGGCATGGACGGCGTGGAAATCCACGGTGCCCACGGCTATCTGATCGACCAGTTTTTCTGGGAAGGCAGCAACCAGCGTACCGACGAGTACGGCGGTGACCTGGCGAACCGTTCGCGTTTCGCCATCGAGTTGATCCAGGCCGTGCGTGCCGCAGTCGGCGAAGGTTTCCCGATCATCTTCCGCTTCTCCCAGTGGAAACAGCAGGATTACACCGCGCGCCTGGTGCAAACCCCTGAAGCCCTGGGGGCGTTCCTCAAGCCCCTGGCCGATGCTGGCGTGGATATTTTCCACTGCTCGACTCGCCGTTTCTGGGAGCCGGAGTTCGACGGTTCCGAGCTGAACCTGGCCGGCTGGACCCGCAAGCTCACCGGCAAGCCAACCATCACCGTTGGCAGTGTCGGCCTGGACGGCGAGTTCCTGCAGTTCATGGTCAATACCGACAAGGTCGCCCAGCCGGCCAGCCTGGAAAAGCTGCTGGAGCGTTTGAACAATGATGAGTTCGACCTGGTGGCGGTCGGCCGCGCGCTGTTGGTGGACCCGGACTGGGCGCAGAAAGTGCGCGAAGGCCGTGAGCAGGACATCCTGCCGTTCAGTCGTGATGCGTTGATGACGCTGGTCTAAGCAGCGCCTGATCGGTCCTCATCGCGGGCAAGCCCGCTCCCACAGGTTCTGCGTTGTACACAAAACCTGTGGGAGCGGGCTTGCCCGCGAAGACGGCCTCAAGATCAAAAGAGATTCAGGGGACGGTCGGCGCATTCGGCACCACCAACTCCCCCACACAAGCCCCCCGCAACTGCCCCTCGAACTGTTCGATGATCGCCGCCCAACCCTGGCGGCTGGCATGCTGCCGCGCATTGAGCCGCATGCAGCGCAAGGTTTCGTCCTGTTCCAGCATCCAAACCGCCGCATCGCAGAACGCTTCTTCGTCCCCGGGCATCGCCAACACACCGTTGTAGCCATGGCGAATATGTTGCGCCGCCGCAGCCTGATCGTAAGCCACCACGCCCAACCCGGAGGCCAGAGCCTCCAGCACGACATTGCCGAAGGTTTCAGTCAGGCTCGGGAACAGAAACACATCCCCTGACGCATAGTGACTGGCCAGGGCCTCACCGCGCTGGGTGCCACAGAAAATCGCATCGGGCATTTCGCTTTCCATGGGCAGGCGCTGCGGACCATCGCCCACCACGATCAGCTTCATTTTCCGCTGTGGATAAGTGGCCTTCAGGATGTCGAAGCAACGCTTGAGCAACGCCAGGTTTTTCTCCGGTGCCAAACGTCCTACATGGATGACGGCAATGTCGTTTTCGCCCAGTCCCCACTGCTCACGCAGCCCATTCAAGCGCTTGGCCGGGTGAAACAGCTGGCTGTCGACGCCCCGGGACAGCAGCGCCAGGCGTTCGAACTGCCGCCGCTCCAGCTCCATGCGTTGGCTGATGCTGGGCACCAGGGTCAGGTTCGAGCGATTGTGGAACCAGCGCAGATAGTGGGTCAGCAGGCGCGTCAGCAAACCGAGGCCGTACTGGCTGGAGTACTGCTGGAAATTGGTGTGAAAACCGCTGACCACCGAAATCCCCAGGCGCCGAGCCGCTCGCAGGGCCGACAACCCGAGCGGTCCTTCCGTGGCGATGTACAGCACATCCGGTCGATGGCGCTGCCAGCGCCGCAGAAGCTTGTGCATCGACGACTGCCCCCATTGCAGGCCGGGATAACCCGGCAGCGGCCAGCCTCGGCACAGCAGCAATTCATCGTCACTGCTCGCCGACTGATCGCAACCCTGACGCGGTCGCACCAGTTCCACCTGATGCCCGCGCGCGCGCAAACCGTCGCACAAGCGACCAAGGGTATTGGCCACGCCGTTGATTTCGGGAGGGAAGGTTTCGGTGATCAGGGTGATATGCAGAGCTGTCGTCATGACCTCAGTGTCAGCTGAGGCCATGTCGGCGTTGTGACGTTCAGATTATGGATTTATGAACGCTTTTGCGGGTATGGCTCAGCGCTGGCTCACGAGGTTCTCGGCCCCGCGCTCGCGCACCCAGAACAGGGTCGCCCCGGCCACCGCTGCCGGCATCATCAGAATGTTGACCACCGGAATCAGCAGCACCAGGTAAACAATCCCGCCGAAGCTCATGCTCTGCCAGCGCTTCTGCCGCAGCCAGGCGAGCATCTCGTTCCAGCCCAGCTTGTGGTTGTCCGCCGGGTAGTCGATGTACTGGATCGCCATCATCCACACCCCGAATAGTAGCCAGAGCGGTGCGGCGATGAGGTTCACCACGGGGATGAAGGAGAGGATGAACAGGCCGATCGCCCGGGGCAGGAAGTAACCGAGCTTGCGCATTTCCCGGGCGAAGGTCCGCGGAATCATGGCGATCAGTTCGCCCCAGCTGAAGGCCGGAAAATCGTCGGTGCCACGCACCACCACTTCGACTTTTTCCGCCAGAAAGCCGTTGAACGGTGCGGCGATCACGTTGGCCAGCATGGTGAAGGTGAAAAACACCATCAACACCACCAGCACCACGAACAGCGGCCACAGGATGTAGCTGAGGAAGCCCAGCCAATCGGGCAGGGATGGCATCAGCGTATCGACCCACAGGCTGAATTGATGGCCGGCCAGATAGATCAATCCGACGAACAGCACCAGGTTGATTGCCAGCGGCAACAACACAAACAAACGCAGACTAGGGCTCAAGACCAGCTTGAGGCCTTCGCGCAGGTATTGCGGGCCGGACAGTACAGGGGCGGGCATAACGGGCTCCGAGCAGAAGGAAAACGCGCCGACCTTACCGGCTTTGCCTGACGTGCGAAAGCGCGGCGGTGGTATCGACATTAACTGTAACAAAGGCGTCCGATTACACGCCGTGTCGGCATAGAGACCACCTATGAGCTGGATTGTTAAACCGTATTTCCTTAATCTTCGCCCCCTCGATACGCTGCACCCAATCTTTTACAGGACGGTCGGGTTCAAGCCTTAGCCAAGTGCTTTCAACCGTTCTTTTTTATTCCCGCCGGCAATCCGGCGTTCCGCGCCAGGTGTTCCGGGCCGGTCAACAGGAGCAGGTCATGTCTGAAGTCCGTCATTCGCGAGTGATTATTCTCGGTTCCGGCCCTGCCGGTTACAGCGCCGCGGTCTATGCCGCCCGTGCCAACCTCAAGCCACTGCTGATCACCGGCATGCAAGCCGGCGGTCAACTGACCACCACCACCGAAGTCGACAACTGGCCGGGCGACGTCCATGGCCTGACCGGCCCGGCGCTGATGGAGCGGATGCGCGAGCACGCCGAGCGCTTTGAGACCGAGATCGTCTTCGATCACATCAATGCCGTGGACTTCGCTGCCAAGCCGTACACCCTGACCGGCGACAGCGCGACCTACACCTGCGACGCCCTTATCATCGCCACCGGCGCCAGCGCTCGTTACCTGGGCCTGCCGTCCGAAGAAGCGTTCATGGGCAAAGGCGTTTCGGCCTGCGCGACCTGCGACGGTTTCTTCTATCGCAACAAGCCAGTGGCTGTGGTCGGTGGCGGCAACACCGCTGTCGAAGAGGCCCTGTACCTGGCCAACATCGCCAGCACCGTGACCCTGATCCACCGTCGCGAAACCTTCCGCGCCGAGAAGATCCTGATCGACAAGCTCAACGCACGCGTGGCTGAAGGCAAGATCATCCTGAAGCTCAACGCCACCCTGGACGAAGTCCTGGGCGACAACATGGGCGTGACCGGTGCCCGCCTGAAGAACAACGACGGCAGCTTCGATGAAGTGAAAGTCGACGGCGTGTTCATCGCCATCGGCCACACCCCGAACACTTCGCTGTTCGAAGGCCAACTGACTCTGAAAGACGGCTACCTGGTCGTGAACGGCGGCCGTGACGGCAACGCCACCGCCACCAACCTGGAAGGCATCTTCGCGGCGGGCGACGTGGCTGACCACGTTTACCGTCAGGCCATCACCTCGGCCGGCGCCGGTTGCATGGCGGCCCTGGATGCCGAGCGTTATCTGGACAATCTGCAGAACGCTTGATTCTGTAGAAACGAAAAACCGGCTTAACAGCCGGTTTTTTTGTGCCTTCGGAAAATGCACAAATCCCTGTAGGAGCGAGCACGCTCGCGATGGTCGTCAACGATAATCCCGGGAGCCTGACACCCCGCGGTGCTCTCAGGTTCTTCGCGAGCATGCTCGCTCCTACAGTGGGCGCTGTGGATCAGGTCAGTTTCTGCAGGCACGCTTCGAGAATATCCAGGCCCTCTTCAAGCACAGCCGCCTCGGTCGTCAACGGCGCCAGCAACCGAATGATGTGCCGCGACTTGCCGCTGGGCATCAGCAGCAAGCCCGCTTCCCGCGCCAGGGCCAGCAGTTGCGTCAATTGCGCTGGAGCCGGTGTGCCGTCGGCATTGGCCAGCTCGATCCCGCGCATCGCACCCACGCCGGTCAGGCGCCCGAGGTAGGGGGACAGGTTGCGATCACGCCAGGATTGATAGCGACTGACAATCGCCTCTTCCTGCTGGGCGCCCCAGGCCTGCAAGTGGTTATCGGTCATTTCATCCAGGGTCGCCAGCGCGGCGGCGCAGGCAATGGGGTTGCCGGAATAGGTGCCACCGAGCCCGCCCTTGGGCAGGTTGTCGAGCAGCGACTTGCGCCCTACCACCGCTCCCAGCGGCAAGCCGCCGCCGATGCTTTTGCCGAGCAGGATCAGGTCCGGTTCGATACCCAGTCGCGAGAAGGCAAAGCGCTGACCGGTGCGACCAAAGCCGGACTGGATTTCATCGGCGATCAGCACGATGCCTTTCTCGTCGCAGAACTTGCGCAGCGCCTGGGCGAACTCGACATCCATGGCCAGGAAACCCGCCTCACCCTGCACCGGTTCGACGATAAAGCAGGCCACGTCCTCGACGTCGATTTCGACGCTGAACAGGCGCTCCATGGCTTTCAAGGCCTCGGCACAGGTCACGCCGTTGTCCGGGCTGGGGTAGGGCAGGTGATACACCGGCCCCGGCAGCACGCCGACTTTCTGCTTGTAGGGCGCGACCTTGCCGTTGAGGTTGAGGGTGGCCAGGGTGCGTCCGTGGAAGGCGCCATCGAAAGCGATGACCGCGGTACGGCCGGTGGCGCCACGCACGATCTTCAACGCGTTCTCGGCCGCCTCGGCACCACTGTTGGTGAGCATGCCGCTGACCGGATACTCGACCGGGATAAACGCGGCCAGGCGATCCATGAGTTCGATATAGGGGGTATGGGGCGCGGCATTGAACGCGTAATGGGTCAGGCGGGTGGCCTGCTCGCGAATGGCTTCGACGATGCGTGGGTGGCAGTGACCGAGGTTCAGTACGCCGATGCCACCGACAAAGTCGATGTAGCGTTTGCCGTCCATGTCCCAGACTTCGGCGTTTTTACCGTGGCTGAGGGTGACTGGGTGAACGATGTTGATCGACTGACTGATGGTTTCGCTGTGCATGGAGGACCGGCTCGGAAGAAGGAGGACTTCTTTTTATCTAAGCCGTGAGCGGTGCCGGGCGGCAAACGAAATAAAGTCGCCGGGTCAATCTTAAAAGTCGGGACGTACGGTGAAACCACTACATCTCTAACCTGTGGGAGCGAGCCTGCTCGCGATGATCGCCAACGATAACGCAGGCTACCTGAAGCCCCGCGGAGTTCTTGCGTCCATCGCGAGCAGGCTCGCTCCCACAGGGTTCAGGTTCAGAGCCGGGTTTGGTTCAGCGGCGGGTCAGAGGCTGTTGCGAGAACTTCACCCCAGCCAGGCCATGGGCGATCAGCGCGCGGATATTGCCGTGGTCGCTGCCTTCAGGCGTCGCCAGCACCGAGCGGTAATGTTCACCGAACGCCAGCAGGGCTTCCTCGTCGCTCAGGCCTTCCAGCAGCGCCAGGCCCAGGGTCTTGCAGGAACCTTCGTTCTGCCCGGCGGCGTTCTCCACGCCGCCATTGTTGAACGCCTGGGGCTGGTAGTCGTAGCCGGCGGCAATGAACGCCAGGGTGTCGGCGAAGGCGTGTTCGCCGCTCTTGAGGCTGGCGCGCAGGGTGTTCAGATCACTCATTTGGTTTTCCTTTGGCGAACGCCGCCTGTTGTTCGGCGCTGGCTTCTTGCTGGTATTGGGCTTTCCACTCGGCGTACGGCATGCCGTAAACCACTTCACGGGCGTCATCGAGGCTGACCTCGATCTGGCGTTCATCGGCCGCGGCCTTGTACCACTTGGACAGGCAGTTGCGGCAGAAGCCCGAGAGGTTCATCAGGTCGATGTTCTGTACGTCCTTGCGGCTGTCCAGGTGGGCCACCAGCCGGCGAAAGGCGGCGGCTTCGAGTTCGATGCGTTCTTGATCGGTCATGGGAGTCTCTTCGAGACAGCGTTGAGCGGCGCGCTTCAAGCTGCAAGATGGGTTGCGGTGGGTCGAAGTTTACAGCTTGCCGCTTGAAGCTTGTAGCTAACGGCTTGCTGCCAGCGTAATCGACACCGATTCGGCAAACCGCAGGGCGTGGGGCTTGTCGACTTCGACTTCGGCGTAGAGCACCGATTCGTTGGCCATGACCAGGTCGAGAAGTTCCTGGGTCAGGCGCTCGAGCAGGGCAAAGCGATTGCCCTCGACATGGGCGATGATCGCCTTGGTGATGGTCCGGTAGTTCAGCGCGTGATCGATATCGTTGTCACGCACCGCTTCCTGGGCCGCGTACAGGATCGTCAGGTTGATCAACACATCCTGCTTGTTGAGGATCTCGTCCTCGTTGATGCCGATGTAGGTGCGCAGGCACAGGTCCTTGACCCGGATGCGTGCCATGCCTGGTTGAAGTTGTGGCATTACTACTTGCTCCGTCCAATCAATTGCAGGAACTCCTGGCGGGTATTGCTTGACTCGCGGAAGGCGCCGAGCATCACCGAGGTGTTCATGGTCGAATTCTGTTTCTCGACGCCGCGCATCATCATGCACATGTGCTGGGCTTCGATGACCACCGCGACACCGGCCGCCCCCGTCACTTGCTGCACGGCTTCGGCGATTTGCCGGGTGAGGTTTTCCTGGATCTGCAGGCGCCGGGCGAACATGTCCACCAGCCGCGCAATCTTCGACAGGCCCAGCACCTTGCCCGTTGGAATATAGGCCACGTGCGCCTTGCCGATGAAGGGCAGCATGTGATGCTCGCAGAGCGAGTACAGCTCGATGTTGTCGACGATCACCATCTCATCGTTGTCAGAGGCGAACAGGGCACCGTTGACGATCTCTTCGACACTTTGATCGTAGCCGTGGCAGAGGTACTGCATCGCCTTGGCCGCCCGCATCGGGGTGTCGAGCAAGCCTTCGCGGTCGGGGTTTTCACCGACGCCGATGAGGATGTCGCGATAGCTCTGGGACAGGGCGTTCTGGTGCAGGGATAACGTCATGGTAAATCCTCGCGGGACACTTATTTGATGTGCCTTCCGCCATTGACGGTCAGGGTCGTGCCGGTGACATAGGGGTTATCGAGCAAATAGCGCAGGCTCTGGTAGATCACTTCGCTGCCGGGTTCGATACCCAGCGCGGATTTGGCCAGCGCTTTGGCGCGGTAGGCCGCGTCGTCATCAGGGTTGAACAGTAGCAGGGCCGGGGCGATCCCGTTGACTTTGATGCCCGGCGCGTACTTGGCGGCGAAGGACAGAGTCAGGCTTTCCAGCCCGGCTTTGCTGGCGCAGTAGCCGATATGCCTGCTGCTGCCTTTGCGGGTCACGTCATCGCTGATGTGCACGATATCCGCAGGGTTCGAGCGTTCGAGCAGGTCGACGCAATGCAGGTTGATCAGGTAGGGCGCCAGCATGTGTACGTTGAACATGCGGGTGAACGCCGCCGCATCGGTGTCAGGGGTTTCGGCCAGCCACTCGGAAGCGTTGTGCACGATAGCGCGCAGGCTGGCGGCATGGGTTTTCACTTCGCGGATGAAATCGAGGATCCCGGTTTCGCTGGAGAAGTCCGCGAACACCGCCGTCGCCCCCAGGTCGCGCAATGTCTGCACGCCGGGGCGCTCGCTGCGGTAACTGAAGATCACGCGATGGCCGTCTTCGAGCAATCGCTGCGCACAGTGCAGGCCAACGCGCTGGCCGGCACCGGTGATGAGGATGGGGGCTACGGAAGAAGTCATGAACGGCTCGCGTCGCGGTAAGAGCAAAACTATACCAGCGCATTGCAGCGTTCACCTACGCCCTCTGTAGGAGCGAGCATGCTCGCGATGATCGTGAACGATAACGCTGGCAGCCTGGTGCTCCGCAGCGGTCTCGTGTCCATCGCGAGCATGCTCGCTCCTGCAAAGAGGGCTTCATTGGTTTTGAGAGGCGGTCTCTGCCGGCAATCGCCGTGCTGGCGCGCCGTTCAACCAGCCCGCCAACAACCGGGTCGACAACGGAATGAAGAAATAGACCATCAACGGCGTCAGGCACAGGGTGCTGATAAACACTCGAGGCAGCAGCGCCATCTCGCCCAGCAATGGCCCCAGGACAAAGTTGAACAGCAGGGATACCGGGAAGAACGCCAGCCAGATCGCCACGGCCTGCTTCCAGCGTGGCGGGCGTTGGCCGGCGGCGCCGAACCAGCCTTCGATGCCGCTGACACGATGTTCGGTCGGATGGGCGAACAGGTCGCTGCCCCGTGCCAGCCAGGCGGTACGCGAAGCGGAGTGTTCCCAGGCGTGCAGCGTCTGTTCGTCGGCGAAGCGGAAGATGATCTGGAATTCGTCATCGTCAGGTGGCGGCGCGAGTACGCCGGAGCCCAGATAACCGGGGAAATCGGTGGCCAGTTGTTCGCCTTCGCGCAACCAGGCGATCAGGTCCTGGTAGCGGCCATCGGCAACGCGGCGCGCAACCATCAGGGTGACGGGGGAAGCAGACATTTTGTATCTCCAAAAGCAGAGGCGTCGCTCCGGGTAGGAGTTTCGCCAGGCGCAGCGCCGGGGTGGTGGGCTGCGTCGTGTGACAGGCAAGGATTGTTCCTGAATCAACCCTGGGCGTCACGGCAAAAAATTTTTACGGAAACTTTACGGGGCAGGGGAGCTAGAATATGACTCGAACTTACAGGGATGTTGAAACCGGATGCCCATACTTACCGACGCTGCCCCTGATGTGTCGCCTGCGCGTTCTCTTGAACGGGAAGAGCTCTTTCCCATACGCGAGGTAGCGCGGCTGACCGGAGTCAACCCGGTCACGCTTCGTGCATGGGAGCGACGTTACGGTCTGATCGTCCCCACTCGCACCGAAAGTGGGCATCGCCTGTACTCCATGACCGATATCGAGCGCGTACGCAGCATCCTCGACTGGATCGAGCGCGGCGTGGCGGTGAGCAAGATCGGCAAGTTGCTCGCCAAGGCATCACCGCTTCAGGCGCTGTCACACATCATCCCCGACAGTCTTGTGCAGGCCGATTACGCGCAATGGCAGTCGCAGGTCCAGGCTGCGGTCAGTGCTTTTGACGATGTGCGACTGGAGCAGGTCTACGCACAGATCTTTTCTACCTACACCCAGCCAGTGGTGTTCCAGGACATCCTGATCCCGCTCTGGAAACAACTGCTGCAACGCCAGGACTCGTTTGGCCGCACCAGCGAGTGGTTGTTCCTCGATGGTTTTCTGCGCTCGCGGGTTGTGCAGCGCTTGCTGTTGGTTCGAGACACTAAGCCCCGGCGTGTCATCGTCAGTGCCCTGGCAGGCCAGTGCCGCGAGCTTGAACTACTGATTGCCGCCCTGTTCCTCAGCGGCGGGCAAACCGGTGTGCGCGTGTTGACCATTGGCCAACCGCTCGACGAATTGACGCTTGTCTGCGAAAGGATCAAGCCCCAGGCGTTGGTACTATTTTCCAATCACGTACCCAGCCCCGAATTGCCAAGACGGTTGAACCGCCTGGCGATGAGTGTGGATTGTCCGGTGTTGCTGGCGGGCGATGCCTCCGATCTGGCTCAGCAAAGCCTGGCGGGATCGTCGATCGGTTGTCTGGGGAACGAAGGCGCGCAAATGCGCCAGAGACTGAAACAGTTCCTGGCGGGCAATCTGGATACCTGATTTCGGATGCGGGTCAGAGATGCAGCGCTGGATGGGTCAACCGGTGCTGTTGCAGGATGTACTGGCGCAGGCGTTCGGTTTCATCCGTATCGCTCTGGCTCAGCTGATAGGCGTAGAAGCCCTGTTCGGTTTCTTTTTCGAGGGTGCCGCGCAAGGCGATCCGCTCGTAGCCTGAAGGGCTGAACCACAACGCGAAATGCTTCGGCGCCTTGGTCTTGTTGCGCATTTCCAGCAGGACGCCCTTGAACGACACTTCGTGCACCCACATCGCGCCCGGCTGCCCCTTGGCATTTTCCAGTGCGACCGGTTCGTCGAGCACCAGGCGCCATGGTCGAACCAGCGGCCCGTCTTCATAGATGCTGGGTACACCCAGGCGCAGATGCAGCGCATGAAACTCGTCTTCCACCAGGTGCAGGGGGAAGGTCATCTGCTGGTTTTCGAAGTTGGCTTGAATGGTGACTTGCTCATGGGCGGCAAGGCGCGTGAGCAAGTCACGGATCTGCGAACCACCATTGACGAGCAGGCTCGACGTTGCATCCCGCACGTTGAGTTGCGGGTTGTGCTGCATGGTCTGGATAAAATCCAGTTCATCCTGGGTCAGGAGCGCGTCGCGTTGCATGGCTAGCTCGAAAGATATAGTTACAAAGTCATTGGTGATTGTAGTAAGTGACAACTAATTCGCTGAAATGTTTGCGCCGTTCGTCGCCTTGAGTGCGGCAAGTTCGGCCTGGACCTCCGCCAACTGTGCTTCAAGCTGTGCCACACGCTGTTGCGCCTTGACCTGCACGGTCACGTCTTTCTGCACGCCGATGAAGTAAACCTGGCCATCATTCGGGTTTTTCACTGTCGAAATAGACAGTTCATTCCAGAATGGCGTGCCGTCCTTCTTGTAGTTGCGCAGGATTTCCCGGCACGAGCCTTCGCTGTTCAACGCATCACGAATTTTCGACAGGGCATCCTGGTCGCGGTCGCCCGATTGCAGGAAACGGCAATCCTGATAAAGGATTTCTTCGCTGGTGTAGCCGGTCAGGCGCTCGAACGCCGGGTTGACGTAAATCAGGATCTTGTCTTGATCGCCTTCCTTTTCGGCAATCACCATGCCGTCGTTGGAGGCGTTGATGGCCAATTGCAGGAGTTTTGCGTTGATCATCGGTGAAACCCTTCCTTGTTGGTTGTCCGAGGCATTCTAAAAGAACAATCAGGACTGTGCTGTTAATATCCGGGTCTTTGACTCAGGTTCAGGATCAGTTTGATGAAAGTCGCCATCATTTCCGGCTCGGTATACGGCACGGCCGAAGAAGTCGCCCGTCACGCGGCGAGCATTTTGAAAGCCGCCGGCTACGAAACCGCCTACAACCCCCGTGCCAGCCTCGCCGACCTTCAGGCATTCGAACCCGAGGCGTTTCTGGCCGTGACCTCCACCACGGGCATGGGCGAATTGCCGGATAACGTGCAGCCGCTGTACTTCGCCATTCGCGACCAATTGCCCGCGGCCTGGCGTGGCTTGCCGGGGGCGGTGATCGCTCTGGGCGACGCTAGTTATGGCGATACGTTTTGCGGCGGTGGCGAACTGATGCGCGAACTGTTCGGTGAACTGGGCATCCGCGAAGTGCTGCCGATGCTGCGTCTGGACGCCAGCGAAAGCGTGAACCCGGAAGGGGATGCCGAGCCCTGGCTGGCGGAACTGGTCGGCGCGCTCAAGGGCTGAGCGACTGACTTCGAACGCCAGCACCGGCGTTCGTCATGCTTCTGACGGAGCGGCCCCCAGCGCGCTCCGTACCTCCTCTGGCGGCGGCCATCTGACATGGATCCAATCTGTTTTGGCCACTGACTCGTTCGGCCATCAAGCTGGCTGCCAATGCAACTACGCGAACGAGGTGGGCTGACTAGACTCGGTATTCATTGGAAACACTCCATAATAAAAATAGAGGTTCCCTGTCGTGAGCGTAGCCCCCGTCCAATCGCCACAAAGTGTCAAAGACTTGGTCAGCCCCGCCGAATGGCAAGCCCGTGTGGACCTCGCAGCCTGTTACCGCCTGGTGGCCCAGCATGGCTGGGATGATCTGATCTTTACCCATATCTCCGCCAAAGTGCCTGGCACCGAAGACTTCCTGATCAACCCGTTCGGCATGATGTTCCACGAAATCACCGCGTCGAGCCTGGTCAAGGTCGATCAGGCCGGCAACAAGCTGATGGACAGCCCCTACGAGATCAACCCGGCCGGGTACACCATCCACAGCGCAGTGCATGAAGTCCGTCACGACGTGGTCTGTGTGCTGCACACCCACACCGCTTCTGGTGTCGCGGTGTCGGCGCAGAAACAGGGCGTATTGCCAATCAGCCAGCAGTCGCTGTTTGTGTTGTCGAGCCTTGCGTATCACGCCTACGAAGGTGTGGCGCTCAATCACGAAGAAAAGGCGCGGCTGCAGGCCGACCTCGGGGAAAACAATTTCCTGATGCTGCATAACCACGGCCTGCTGACCTGCGGCAGCAGCATTGCCGACACTTTCCTGATGATGTTCACCTTCCAGCGCGCCTGCGATATCCAGGTCATGGCGCAAACCGGTGGCGCGGAACTGATCGCCATCGAGCCGCAGATTCTGGCGGGGGCCAAGGCCATGATCGCCGGCGTGACCAAGAGTGCCCAAGGCATGGGCGGCGCGTTGGCCTGGCCAGCGTTGCTGCGCAAACTCGATAAACAAGACCCGGGGTACAAACTCTAATGGCTCTCGCCGAGATTCCCCTGTCGGTCTGGCGTAAACGCAGCCAGACATTCACCTTCCGTGGCCAGGCCATCCGCTACTGGACGGCGGGGCAGGGTGAGCCGCTGCTGCTCATTCATGGCTTCCCCAGCGCCAGTTGGGACTGGCATTACCTGTGGCAACCCCTGGCTCAGCGTTATCGCGTGATTGCCTGCGACATGCTTGGTTTTGGCGATTCGGCCAAACCGGTGGATCACGAGTACAGCCTGCTGGAGCAGGCCGACCTGCAGCAGGCATTGCTGGCGCACTTGAATGTCGCGCAGCCGGTCCACCTGCTGGCCCACGACTATGGCGACAGCGTGGCCCAGGAACTGCTGGCCCGGCATTACGAATCGCACATCAGTATCGCCAGTTGCGTATTCCTCAATGGCGGACTGTTTCCGGAAACCCACCGCCCGGTCCTGATGCAAAAACTGCTGCTCAGCCCCTTGGGCTGGATGATCGGCCGTGCGTTCAGCCGTGACGGGTTGGTGAAGAGCTTCCGGCAGATTTTCGGTCCGCAAACCCGTCCCAGTGAAAGCGTGATCGATGATTTCTGGAGCCTGATCGAAACCAATCATGGCCCTCGGGTCATGCACAAATTGATCACTTACATTCCCGAGCGGCGAACCTGGCGCGAGCGTTGGGTCGGTGCGATGCAGCGTGGCGAGGTGCCGTTGCGGGTGATCGATGGCGAGGTCGACCCGGTTTCCGGGGCGCACATGGTCGCCCGTTATCGGGAGCTGATTGCCGACGCGGACGCGGTGCTCTTGAGCGACATCGGCCATTACCCGCAGATCGAAGCGCCGTGCCAGGTGCTCAAGCACTACCTGGAGTTTCGCGAGCGGCTGATTTTGCCGCCGCTGAAGTTGGCGTGTTCCTGACATTGCAGAGCAATTGTGGCGAGGGAGCTTGCTCCCGCTAGGCTGCGAAGCAGCCCCAAACCATTCAAGAAGTCCATAGTTCTTGCGGCCGCTGCGCAGCCGAGCGGGAGCAAGCTCCCTCGCCACATGTTTGGCGGCCATCCTGTGCACTCTCAATCATCCCCCAGCCTTATCGCGCACCATTCAGCCTCCCTCGTGTTCATTGTGACCCGCAGCGCCGTGCCTGACACTCGGACCCATCGTCCCAAGGCCTGCTGGAGTCCTCCATGAATCAATCTGTACGCTTCGAAGACAAAGTCGTGATCATCACTGGTGCAGGTGGCGGCCTGGGACGGGCGCACGCACTGTTGTTCGCCAAACAGGGCGCCCGGGTACTGGTCAACGACCTCGGTGGTTCGACCCAGGGCGAAGGCGCCAACGCCTCGGCGGCCGATCGCGTGGTGGCGGAAATCCGCGACGCCGGCGGTACCGCGGTGGCCAACCACGACTCGGTCACTGACGGCGACAAGCTGGTGCAACATGCCATGGACGCCTTCGGTCGCGTCGATGTGGTGGTCAACAACGCCGGTATCCTGCGCGACAAGACGTTCCACAAAATGGAAGACGCCGATTGGGACCTCGTTTACCGCGTCCACGTCGAAGGCGCCTACAAAGTCACCCGTGCCGCCTGGCCGCACATGCGCGAGCAGAACTACGGGCGGGTCATCTTCACCGCGTCCACCTCGGGCATCTACGGCAATTTCGGCCAGTCCAACTACGGCATGGCCAAGCTCGGCCTCTACGGCCTGACCCGCACCCTGGCCCTCGAAGGCCGCAAGAACAACATCCTGGTCAACGCCATCGCCCCCACCGGCGGCACCCGCATGACCGAAGGCCTGATCCCGCCACAAGTGTTCGAGCAACTCAAACCGGAACTGGTCAGCCCGCTGGTGGTGTACCTGGCCAGCGAAACCTGCCAGGACACCTCCGGCCTGTTCGAAGTGGGCGGCGGCTGGATGGGCAAGGTTCGCTGGGAACGCAGCCTCGGCGTCGGCTTCGACCCACGTGCCGGGTTCTCACCGGAAGACGTGGCGGAGCATTGGCAGCAGATTTGTGATTTCGAGGGTGCGGCGCATCCGAAGGACAACATTGAAGCGCTGAAGGAAATGATGGGGAATTTGCAGAAGTATTCGCTCTGATCGCACTCCCTTCGGCAGGAACTGCCAGGTTCCTGCCATTCTCCCTGCTTGAAAACCTTCGCCCATAAAAAAGGCCGCTGCAAAGGCAGCGGCCAAGCAAGACGTTGGATCCAGGAGCTACAAATCAACGTCGGTGTACACGGGGCGATGACTCGAAACCTTCGAATCATCTGAAATCTGTCGCGAGCGGCGCGGGGCAATCCTGCGCTGTCGTTTCGTGCTTCCAGGCTGTTTCCCGTGAAAGCCCGGCTAGATTAAGTCTTTGCCGGCAAAGGAAAAACAGCGATTCCTGACATGCACTCTTACAGGGCACGCAACAGTCGAATGCGCTGAAGGCTCTTTCACTGTAGCAGCTGACTGCAAGAGCTGCCGCAGGCTGCGAGCTTTTGATCCTGGCCTTAAAAGATCGCAGCCTCGTTTCACACGACAGCTCCTGCACAGCTCGTGCAGGTGTTTATACGGCTCATGCGTTGCGCTGATAGGCCGCCATCGAACTCATCCATACCCCGCGCAAGACCCCATTCCCAGCACCTGATCATCCTTTGGAGGTACACCACGAATACCTCCTTGGTGCGCTTATCGCACCCGGCGGGCGGCAGTAGGGTGGGGCCTTCTGTCACTCACCGGGGAAGACGCATGACAAAAACAACAATGCGCGCCATCTTCACGCCGCAGGCGCTGGCCGCTGCGGTTGCCTTGGGTTGCTGTGCCCAGGCGCAGGCTGTTTCTTTCAACATCGGGGAAATCGAGGGCACCTTCGATTCCTCGCTGTCCGTGGGCGCGAGCTGGGGCATGCGTGATGCGGACAAATCGCTGGTGGGCATTCCCAATGGCGGCACCGGGCAGGCGTCGACCGGTGACGACGGGCGCCAGAACTTCGGCAAGGGCGAAACCTTCTCGAAGATCTTCAAGGGTATTCACGACCTCGAATTGAAATACGGCGACACCGGTGTGTTTGTCCGTGGCAAGTACTGGTACGACTTCGAGTTGAAGGACGAAGACCGGCCGTTCAAGCCGATCAGCGACCACAATCGCAAGGAAGGCGCCAAGTCCTCCGGCGGGCAGATTCTCGATGCCTTCGTCTATCACAACTATTCCATTGCCGAGCTGCCGGGCACGGTGCGCGCTGGCAAGCAGGTGGTCAGCTGGGGTGAAAGTACCTTCATCGGCAACTCGATCAACAGCATCAACCCGGTCGACGTTTCCGCGTTCCGCCGGCCCGGCGCCGAGATCAAGGAAGGCCTGATTCCGGTCAACATGCTGTTCGCGTCCCAGGGCCTGACGGACAAATTGACAGTCGAGGCGTTCTATCAACTGGAGTGGGACCAGACTGTCGTCGACAACTGCGGCACCTTCTTCGGCAACGATGTGGTGGCCGACGGCTGCAACAAGAACTACACCGTCGCCAGCCCGGCCATTGCGCCGTTGCAGCCGGTAGCCGCGGCATTTGGCCAGGGCTTCGAAGTCACCCGCGAAGGCGTGGTCGTGCCTCGCGGCCAGGACCGTGATGCCCGGGACTCGGGGCAGTGGGGCACGGCGCTGCGCTGGCTGGGGGATGACACCGAGTACGGCCTGTACTTCATGAACTACCACAGTCGCACACCCAACGTCGGCACGAAGACCGCCGGCCTCTCCACACTGGCGAGCATTCCGGGGATTGTCACCGCCGCCAACCGTATCGCTCCTGGCAGCGGTTCGGGTCTCGCGCAAAGTGTGATGCTCGGTCGAGGCCAGTACTACCTCGAATACCCGGAAGACATTCGCCTCTACGGCGCGAGTTTCTCCACCACGCTGCCAACCGGCACGGCATGGACCGGGGAGATCAGCTACCGGCCCAACGCACCCGTGCAGGTCAACACCAACGACCTGACCCTGGCGATGCTCAACCCCATAGCAGGTGGCGCGGCATCCCCCATCGCCACGTCGCCGGGTGCAGACAACAAAGGCTATCGGCGCAAAGAGGTGACCCAGGTCCAGAGCACCCTGACGCACTTCATCGACCAGGTCGCCGGCGCTGATCGCCTGACCCTGGTGGGCGAAGCGGCGGTGGTGCATGTCGGTGGGCTGGAGTCTCGCCGCAAGCTGCGTTACGGCCGTGACTCGGTGTATGGCCAGTATGGTTTCGGCGGCGATACCGACGGCTTCGTGACCTCGACTTCGTGGGGTTATCGCGCCCGAGCGATCCTCGATTACAACAACGTCATCGCCGGGATCAACTTCAAGCCCAACCTGTCGTGGTCCCACGACGTCACGGGTTACGGCCCCAACGGCCTGTTCAACGAAGGCGCCAAGGCCGTCAGCCTGGGCGTGGATGCGGACTACCGCAACACCTACACCGCAAGCCTCAGTTACACCGACTTCTTCGGTGGCGACTACAACACGCTCGAGGACCGCGACTTCGTGGCGTTGAGCTTTGGCGTGAACTTCTGATCTGTCTCGAGAAGGATGATTTCCATGCGCAAGATGATTCTGCAATGCAGTGTCCTGGCCCTCGGTCTGTTGGCTGCCAACGTCATGGCCGCCGTATCGCCGGAAGAAGCGAACAAGCTTGGCACCACCCTCACTCCGCTGGGTGCCGAGAAGGCCGGCAACGCCGACGGTTCGATCCCGGCGTGGACCGGCGGTATCCCGAAAAACGCCGGCGCGGTAGACAGCAAGGGTTTCCTGGCCGATCCGTTCGCCAATGAAAAACCGCTGTTCATCATTACCGCGGCGACGGTCGACAAGTACAAGGACAAGCTTTCCGATGGGCAGATCGCGATGTTCAAGCGCTACCCGGAAACCTACAAAATCCCGGTTTACCCGACCCACCGTACTGCGGCCCTGCCACCGGACATCTACGAGTCGGCCAAGCGCAGTGCGTTGAACGTGACCCCGATCAACGACGGTAACGGCCTGGCCAATTTCACCGGCAATCGCTACTACGCCTTTCCGATTCCAAAGAACGGGGTCGAGGTGATCTGGAACCACATCACCCGCTATCACGGCGGCAATCTGCGTCGCACCATTACCCAGGCAACGCCGCAATCCAATGGCGATTTCACGGTGATTCGCTTCAAGGATGAAGTGGCCGTGCCTTCGCTGCTGGGGGATTTGAAACCGGGCAGCGATGACAACGTGCTCAACTATTTCAAGCAGGAAGTGACGGCACCGGCGCGGCTGGCGGGCAACGTACTGCTGGTTCACGAGACCCTCGACCAGGTCACGGAACCGCGCAAGGCCTGGATCTACAACGCCGGCCAGCGCCGTGTGCGGCGTGCCCCGCAAGTGGCCTATGACGGGGTCGGCACGTCGTCCGACGGCCTGCGCACTACCGACAACTTCGACATGTTTTCCGGGGCGCCGGACCGCTACGACTGGAAGCTGATCGGCAAGAAGGAAATGTACATTCCGTACAACAGCTACAAGCTCGATTCGCCGGACCTGAAATACACCGATGTGATCAAGGCCGGTCATATCAACCAGGACCTGACCCGCTACGAGTTGCATCGGGTCTGGGAGGTGGTGGCCACGGTCAAGCCCAACGAGCGGCACGTGTACGCCAAGCGTCACATGTACATCGACGAAGACACCTGGCAGGTGGCGCTGGCCGATCACTATGACGGTCGCGGCCAGCTCTGGCGTGTGGCCGAAGGGCATGCGCAGTTCTACTACGATCATCAGGTGCCGGCCTACACCGTCGAAGCGCTGTATGACCTGATTGCCGGTCGCTACATCGCCCTGGGGATGAAGAACGAAGAGAAACGCAGCTTCGAATTCAACATCGCGGCAAAAGCCGGGGACTACACGCCAGCAGCCCTTCGGAGCACGGGGGTGAGGTAATCGTCCTACAGGCTCTTACACAAAAAGGTGACCTCGCGGTCACCTTTTTTATGGCTGTTAATCAGCCTGCTGAATACTTCTTCAACAAGCGCGCTGGAGGGGTCTAGGGTGGCGCTACAATTATAAAAAGGCGCACCACTATGACTGCCATGACGACGTGTCTGGACCGTCCTGGATTTCTGCCTCGATTGTCTTCTCATCACCTGTCCCGCGAGCGATTGGTCGAGCCGCTGCTGGCCGCCACGGCGCGCGTGAAATTGCTCTGCGCGCCGGCCGGCAGCGGCAAGAGTGCGCTGCTCACCGAATGCCTGTTGCGCGCCCCAAAGGACTGCCGGGTGCATTGGCTGCCGTTGGCGGGGGAGTCGTTGAGTGTTGCCGACTTTCTGCAGCGGCTGGCGCAAGCGTTGGGGCTGGCATCAATGGATGAGCCCGCAATGCTGGAGTACCTGGCCCGGCTGCAAACGCCGACCTGGCTGTTCATCGATGACTACTGCCGCTTCTCCCATCCTGAGCTCGACCGTCTGCTCGATCGTTTGCTGGCCCTCACCAACCCGGCGTTGAGTTGGTGGCTGGGTGCGCGCCGGCGTCCGTCCTGCAACTGGCCACGGTTGTTGCTCGATGACGAGCTGTATGAGTGCAACGGCCCGGCGCTGGCCTTTACCGAGGCGGATGTCAGGCAGTTGCTCGGCCATCTGGAGCACACTCAGGTGGCCGGTTTGGCCAGGCGCATCGTGCAGCGCAGCGGTGGATGGGGGGCCGGTGTGCGCATTGCCCTGCTCGAAGGGTGTCCGTGGTCCGCCGGGCAGGACAGGCAGGGGCGCTCGGCGACACTGCTCGATTATCTGCAGCATGAACTGTTCAACAACTTGCCGCCGGAACTGGTGGAAGCCTGGCAGGTGCTGGCCCATTTACCGCGCTTCAATGCCGGCCTCTGTGAGTATCTGTTCGGCGCCGGGGAGGGTGCAGGCTGGTTGCAGGCCTTGCAGGAGATGGGGTGCTTCATCGAGCCCTGGGAAGATTCCGCAGAATGGTTTCGTGTGTTCGTACCCCTGGCCCAGGCCATGCGTGACGAACAGGGGGCGGTGGGGCGCTCATGGCATCGGCGCGCGTGCCAATGGTTCTGCGCCGAAGAGGACTGGCAAGGCGCATTCGAGCAGGCGCTGCTGGCTGAAGAGTTCGAGGTGGCGGTCAGCCTGTTGCAGCACTTCAACTTCGAGCATTTGTTCCGGCGCGAGAACGTGCGCCTGTTGCTGAATCTGCATGAGCGCCAAGGGCAAGAGCTGACCCTCGGTTCGCCGCAACTGGTCAGCCTGATCACGGCGGCGCTGCTGTTTGCCGGACGCTTCGAACAGGCGGCGGCGTGCATCGAGCAAATGGCGCGGTTTGCTCCGCAACCGACGGCGGCACTGCAGCGTCAACTGCTCGCCCGCTGGCAGGCGCAACAGGGCTGGCTGCTGCATTTGCAGGGGCGTATGGCGGCCGCTCGCGGACATTTCGTCGAGGCATTGGCCGAGCTGGCCGCAGAGGCTTGGCCGGCACGCTTGCTGTGCCTGTCCGGGCTGACCCAGCAGGCGCTGCTCAATGCCGAGCTGGATGTCGCGCAGGCGCTCAACCGGGAGGCGCTGTGTCTGGCGCGGGCGCAGGGGTCGTTGCTGTTCGAAGGCTTGCTCGAACTCGATCACGCTCAGTTGCTTGAACACCGTGGCGCTCCCCGGCGGGCCGAGAGCCTGCTGGCCGATATTCATGAATTGCTCAGTCGACAGGCTGATCGCCCGACACCGTTGCTGGGGCGCATTGCCTTGCGACGCGGGCGCCTGGCGCAGTGGCAGGGGCAGGATGACGCGGCCGCCGAGTTGTTCCAGAGCGGCCTTCAGGATTGCCTGCACAGCCAGGACAAGCGTGCGTTGTACGGCTTTCTCGGGCAGGCCCAGGTGGCGGCCAATCAGCGGGATTACGCCCACGCGTTTGACCGCTTGCGCGAGGCCGAGCGCTTGATGCAACAACGACAGATTCCCGACACGGTTTATCGCAGTGCGCTGCTGCAAATCAGCGCTCACTTCTGGTTGCAGCAAGGTCGGCCGGAGCTGGTGCAAGAAGCACTGACTCGCGTGCTGCGCCATTACCGCGGGCCGCATGCCCGGCAGGCACCGCCGGCCACGGTGGAGCTGATTGCACGGGTCGAGTACCTGCTGATCATCGCCGAGACCCAACTGCAGATGACGCAGGCCCCGCTGGAGCGGCTCAAGGTTTTGCTCGATCACGCGCAACTGCATGGAATGCTGGCGCTGGAAACCGAACTGCAACTGGCCATCTGCGAAGTGGCAGACCTCATCGGCGAAACAGCCCTGGCGACCTCGGCGTTACAGGCGGGGCTGGCGTTGGTGAGGCGCTGCCATCTGCAGCAGGCGTTGCACGAGTTGCGGCTGCGCCAGCCGACCTTGCTTGGTCGCCTGGGCGTGGACGACGAGCCGGCGGCGCCGCTGGACGCCAACCCGTTGAGCGGACGAGAGTTGGAAGTGCTGGGGCTGATTGCCCAGGGCAATTCCAATCAACAGATCGCCGAGCAGTTGTTCATCTCATTGCATACGGTGAAAACCCACGCGCGGCGCATTCACAGCAAGCTGGGCGTTGAGCGTCGGACTCAGGCGGTGGCCACGGCCAAGAAGCTGGGGCTGATCGCGCAGGGTTGACGCGTTCCCCCTGTAGGAGCTGCCGCAGGCTGCGATCTTTTGCCTTTGATTAAAAACAAGATCAAAAGATCGCAGCCTGCGGCAGCTCCTACAGAGGTTTGTGTGGCGCCTGGGAAATGCCGCTGCCCGCTTCAAAGCCCATGCGCCAACTGACCGCGCGCGCCGCCGCCAGCAAACGTCGCGCAGCCGGCCCGTCTTCGTCGGCATGAAACAGGGAAGTCGGGCCAACCACCGTCAACACCGCCACGACATTGCCCATCGCGTTGAAGACCGGCGCCGACAAGGCATCCACGCCGGGCATCAGCAAGCCATGCACGTGATGCAGGCCGCGTGCGCAGATCTGCTCGCACATGGCGACGTAGGCCTGATCGTCCGCCAGTGGGTGGGCGGTGTGGGCCTGCAGTTCCTGTTCGCGCAGCTCCACGGTTTCCCGCTTGGGCAGATAGGCGCCGAACACCAGGCCAGTCGAAGAACTGAGCAGCGGCAACACCGAGCCCAATTGCGTCACCACCGTGACCGCCCGCACCGCCGGTTCGATGTGGACCACGGTCGCACCCTGGTTGCCCCACACCGCCAGGAAACAGGTTTCGTTCAGGTCGTCGCGCAACTCGGCCAGCGGCAGGGCGGCAACTTTCAGCACGTCCATACTGTTGAGTGCCGCCAACCCTACACGCAAGGCTTCGCGGCCCAGCCCGTAATGGTTGGTCGCAGCGTTCTGCTCGGCAAAGCCGCTGGCGATCAGCGCCTGCAAATAGCGGTGAACCTTGCTCGCCGGCATCTGCACGTGTTCGGCCAGGCGCGAGAGGGACGTCGACGGCGACAACTCGGCCAGCGCCTTGAGGATGTCGGTACCCACCTCGGCGGAGCGGACTTTCTGTTTACCGTTGCTGTCGCTGGTGGGCTTTTCCATGGTGGCGCCGTCTTTTAGGAGAGGAGATCCGGGGATGAATGGGCGCCTTTATAGCTTGACGGTCAATACCAATCAAATTACGTTATGCGTAATCGAATTACGATAATAACAACCCTGGCGTGCCATGACCTTTGATAAAGAGTGTCAGGCCACGGCCAACTCCCTGTTCAGGAGGCTCCATGAACCTCGATTCAACGTCGCCAGAACTGGCTTATCAGTCGGGCTTCGGCAACGAATTCAGCAGCGAAGCGTTGCCCGGCGCATTGCCGGTCGGCCAGAACTCCCCGCAAAAAGCCCCTTACGGTCTCTACACCGAACTGTTTTCCGGCACCGCGTTCACCATGGCTCGCAGCGAAGCGCGGCGGACCTGGATGTACCGTATCCAGCCCTCGGCCAATCACCCGGCATTCACCAAGCTCGATCGGCAACTGGCCGGTGGCCCATTGGGCGAAGTGACGCCCAATCGCCTGCGCTGGAATGCCCTGGATATTCCCGCCGAACCTACGGATTTCATCGATGGCCTGGTGAGCATGGCGGCCAACTCCGGTGCGGATAAGCCGGCTGGCATCAGTATTTTCCAGTACCGCGCCAACCAATCGATGGAACGGGTGTTCTTCAATGCCGACGGCGAAATGCTGCTGGTGCCGCAACTGGGCCGCCTGCGTATCGCCACCGAACTGGGCGTGCTGCAAGTGGAGCCGCTGGAAATCGCCGTGCTGCCACGGGGTCTGAAATTCCGTGTCGAACTGCTCGACCCGCAAGCACGCGGCTACATCGCCGAGAACCATGGCGCGCCGCTGCGCCTGCCGGACCTGGGGCCGATCGGCAGCAACGGCCTGGCCAATCCGCGGGACTTCCTGACCCCGGTCGCCCACTACGAACACGTCGCGCAACCGACCGTCCTGGTGCAGAAGTTCCTTGGCCAGTTGTGGGGCACCCAGGTCGATCATTCGCCGCTGAACGTGGTCGCCTGGCATGGCAACAACGTGCCGTACAAATATGACCTGCGCCGTTTCAACACCATCGGCACGGTCAGCTTCGATCATCCGGACCCGTCGATCTTCACCGTGTTGACTTCGCCGACCAGCGTGCACGGCCTGGCCAACCTCGATTTCGTGATCTTCCCGCCACGCTGGATGGTCGCCGAGAAAACCTTCCGTCCGCCTTGGTTCCACCGCAACCTGATGAACGAATTCATGGGCCTGATCCAGGGCGAGTACGACGCCAAGGCTGAAGGTTTCGTCCCCGGCGGCGCCTCGCTGCACAGCTGCATGAGTGCCCATGGCCCAGACGGCGAGACCTGCACCAAGGCGATCAACGCCGATCTCAAGCCGGCAAAAATCGACAACACCATGGCCTTCATGTTCGAGACCAGCCAGGTGTTGCGCCCGAGCCGTTTCGCCCTCGATTGCCCGCAACTGCAAACCAACTACGACGCTTGCTGGGCCACGCTGCCCGCCACTTTCGACCCGACCCGGAGATAACCCATGACGCAGACTTCCCTCACTCGCAGCTGGGTTGCTTCGGCCAACGGCCATGCCGATTTCCCGCTGCAAAACCTGCCGCTGGGCGTGTTCAGCGTGAAAGGTTCGGCGCCTCGTAGCGGCGTGGCCATCGGCGAACATATCTTCGACCTGGAAGCCGCACTGGATGCCGGCCTGTTCGACGGTGCAGCAAAAGCCGCTGTTGAAGCCACCCGTGGCGGTCAGCTCAATGCCTTCTTCGAGCTGGGCCGCGAGGCGCGTGTGGCCTTGCGCGAGCGCTTGCTGGAACTGCTGGGCGAAGGCAGCACCCTGCACGGCAAGATCGAAGCCCAGGGCGCAAAACTGCTGCCCCTGGCGGCGGATTGCGAAATGCACCTGCCGGCGAAAATCAATGACTACACCGACTTCTACGTGGGCATCGAACACGCACAGAACGTCGGCAAACTGTTCCGCCCGGACAACCCGTTGCTGCCGAACTACAAGTACGTGCCCATCGGCTACCACGGCCGCGCCTCGACCATTCGCCCGTCCGGCGCCGACGTGCGTCGTCCGAAAGGCCAGACCCTGCCGGCCGGTCAGACCGAGCCGACCTTCGGCCCCTGCGCGCGCCTGGACTACGAACTGGAGCTGGGCATCTGGATCGGCCGGGGCAACGAGATGGGCGACTCCATCGCCATTGGTGACGCGGCCGATCACATCGCCGGCTTCTGCCTGCTCAACGATTGGTCGGCGCGGGACATCCAGGCCTGGGAATACCAGCCGCTGGGGCCGTTCCTGTCCAAGAGCTTCATCACCAGCATTTCGCCCTGGGTGGTGACTGCCGAAGCGCTGGAGCCGTTCCGTCGTGCCCAGCCTGCGCGTCCGGAAGGCGATCCGCAGCCGCTGCCGTACCTGTTCGACAAGCGCGATCAGGCCGCCGGTGCTTTCGACATCGAACTGGAAGTGCTGCTGCTGACCGAAGCCATGCGCGAACAGAATCTGCCGGCGCACCGCCTGACCCTGAGCAACACGAAGCACATGTACTGGACCGTGGCGCAAATGGTCGCGCACCACAGCGTCAATGGCTGCCAATTGCAGGCCGGTGACCTGTTCGGTTCGGGCACTTTGTCGGGGCCGGAAAACGGTCAGTTCGGCAGCTTGCTGGAAATCACCGAAGGCGGCAAAAAGCCGGTGGAGCTGGCGTCGGGCGAAGTGCGCAAATTCCTTGAGGACGGCGACGAAATCATCCTTCGCGGCCGTTGCAGCCGCGAAGGCTTTGCTTCCATCGGTTTCGGCGAATGCCGCGGCAAAGTCCTGCCGGCGCGCTAAGGGGAACGGGGCATGGAACTCTATACCTACTACCGTTCGACCTCGTCCTATCGAGTGCGCATTGCGTTGGCGTTGAAAGGGCTGGATTACCAGGCGCTGCCGGTCAACCTGATCGCGCCGCCCGGTGGCGAGCATCGCCAGCCCGCGTACCTGGGCATCAACCCGCAAGGTCGCGTGCCGGCCTTGCGCACCGATAAAGGTGAACTGCTGATCCAGTCACCGGCGATCATCGAGTACCTGGAGGAACGTTATCCACAGGTGCCGCTGCTGTCCAAAGACCTCGCTGCCCGCGCCCATGAGCGCGGTGTGGCGGCGCTGATCGGCTGCGACGTGCATCCGCTGCACAACGTCAGCGTGCTCAACCGGCTACGGCAGTTGGGCCACGACGAGCCACAGGTGGTCGAGTGGATCGGTCACTGGATTGGTCAGGGGCTGTCGGCCGTGGAACAACTGATTGGCGACGCTGGCTTTTGCTTCGGGCCGCAACCCGGGTTGGCGGATGTGTACCTGATTCCACAACTGTACGCGGCTGAGCGCTTCAACATTTCCCTGGAGGCCTGGCCACGGATTCGTCGCGTGGCGGCGCTGGCTGCTGCGCATCCGGCGTTCATCAAGGCGCATCCGGCGAATCAGCCGGATACTCCTTAAAGGCCAACACCTGCCCCTTGTAGGAGCGAAGCCTGCTCGCGATGGCGGTGTGTCAGATATATGAATATCGACTGACACGCCCTCATCGCGAGCAGGCTCGCTCCTACAGAAAGCGGAGAGCGTATCAGTGGACGATGGAATTGGGTGGCAAGTGCCCCAGCCGCTCCGTCAGGCGAATGCGCTGAATCGGGTCGTCGGTCAGCAGCAGGGCATGTTCGAGGTCGAAACGCTCGGCGTTGGGGCAGTCCAGCCGTTGGTAGAGGCTGGCCCGGGCCAGATAGTCGGCGGTGGTGCCATTGCCCAGTTCCAGCACGCGCTCGGCGTCGATCAGAGCGCCGATGTAATCGTCGTTGGCGAGGTGCAGCTGGCGCAGATTGCGCGACAGGCGCTGGAGCATCTGCAGCGGTTCGGCGGTGGTCAGGTGCTCGGCGCTGAGTTTCAGGTCGGGGCCGTATTGGCGATGCAGTAGCTCACGGCAATCGTTGGGGTAGAGGCGACGGCCACCGCACGGGTCGAGCAAATGATCGGCCCCGGGTACCCGCAATAGAAAATGGCCGGGGAAGTTGACCCCGACCAGCGGAATCTCCAGGCCCTTGGCCAGCTGCAGTGCAATCAGGCCGAGGGCCAGGGGTTGCCCGCGTCGACGTTCAAGCACTCGATTGAGCAGTGCCGCTTGCGCGCGCAGCGGGTTGGAGTCGTCCTGGGCAAACCCAAGGTCATTCATGCAGCGCAGCAGGGGTTGCGCCAGCTCGCTCACCGGCAGCATCGGCAGGCTGCCGCTGATCCGCTGTTGCAGCGTCTTGAAGTTCTCCAGCAGCGCAGCAGGGTTCACTTCGCTGTCATGTTCGGCGGCAATCCACAGCGCCGCCTCGAACAGCGCGGGCGGTGAACGTTGCAGACAGGCGAAAAACGATTGGCGCGGCGTCATGAAAATCTCCGGGCAATGCCTCGTTTTAGCCTCGTCTGCGCCATCCGTCCAGTGCCGGCCGGGAGGCTCGAGGGATATTTCCGAATGCCTTAACGGCCGCTGTGCTTATTCCGGTGCGCTTCGGCAATTTTTGCGCGCAAGCCTATACTGGCGACTACAAGAAGTGATTCGGGAGCCCCTACGATGTTCGCTCTCATGCAAAGCACTCGCCTTGAATCGCTGCATCTGAGCGTCGACCCGGCCACCGGGTTGAAGGCGGTCATTGCCATCCATGACAGTCACCTGGGCCCCGCCCTGGGAGGGTGTCGATACCTTGCCTACCCCAGCGATGAGTCCGCCATCGAGGATGCCGTGCGCCTCGCCAAAGGCATGAGCTACAAGGCCGCACTGGCCGGCCTGGCCCAGGGTGGTGGCGTGGCGGTGATTGTCCGGCCCGCCCATGTGGCCAATCGTGCGGCGTTGTTCGAAGCCTTCGGGCGTTGTATCAACCAGCTTGACGGGCGCTACATCACCGCTATCGACAGTGGCACGTCGGTGGCGGACATGGACTGCATCGCCCAACAGACCCAGCACGTCACCAGCACGACTTCAGCAGGCGACCCCGCCCCCCACGCCGCGATGGGGGTGTTCACCGGCATTCGTGCCACCGCCATGGCGCGATTGGGCAGCGACAACCTCGAAGGCCTGCGCGTGGCTATCCAGGGCCTGGGCAACGTGGGTTATGCATTGGCCGAACAGCTGCATGCCGCGGGTGCCGAATTGCTGGTCAGTGACATTGACCACGGCAAGGTGCAACTGGCCATGGAGCAACTTGGCGCTCATCCGATTGCCAATGACGCGCTGCTCAGCACGCCTTGCGACATCCTGGCGCCCTGTGGGCTGGGCGGTGTGCTCAACAGCCATAGCGTGACGCAACTGCGCTGTTCTGCGGTGGCGGGCTCGGCCAACAACCAGCTGACCCATCTGGACGTCGCCGATCAGCTGGAACGGCGGGGCATCCTGTATGCACCGGACTATGTGATCAATGCCGGCGGGCTGATTTACGTGTCGCTCAAACACCGGGGCGAAGAGCTGGCGACCATCACTGCGCACCTGTCGAAAATAAGCTCGCGACTGACTGAAGTGTTTGCCCACGCCCAGGCGGAAAAGCGTTCCCCGGCGCGGGTGGCGGACGAGTTGGCAGAGAGGGTTTTGTACCGATAGAAAGATCAAAAGATCGCAGCCTGCGGCAGCTCCTACATGGAATTGCGTTTCCTGTAGGAGCTGCCGCAGGCTGCGATCTTTTAATTTTTGGCTCAGGGCCTGTTCAATTCGGCTGCCACTTATTTTGCTGCTTTGGCGGCCTTGGCTGGCTTGGCCGCAGGTGTCGGCTCGGCGACCACCTCTTCTTCAACAGGTGCTGCCACCGGTTGAGGGGCTTCCACAGGCGCGCTCAGCAACTCGGACAGGGCGTCCGGCTGGCTCTTGAATGCCTTGGCGAACACGTCGCGATTCTTCGCCATGTAGATCCCGGCTTCTTCCACTTGCTGTTCGGTCAGGGACGGAACGGCTTTTTGCAACACTTCGGCCAGCAACTCGGCCAGCTCGAGCATTTTGTCATGACGGTCAGCTTCGGCTTTATCCATGAACAAGCGCTCCAGATCTCGGCTGCTGCGGTATACCACTTCGACGGCCATTCACCACCTCACATGCCTTTACATTGGGTTGTCTGATTCGACTACTGTATCTATATACAGCAAAAGAATAAGCGAATCGCTGGGGTTTGGGTAGTGGCTTTTTAATGTAGTCCGGTTTTGAGGATTGTCAGGGGGACCGCGTCGTTCCAATCGCGAGCAAGCTTTGCTCCTACAGGGGCTGTGCGACCAAACGCCACGGAGCGCAATCTGCGGCGGCTCGCCATGATGGCGTGGCCCTGTTTCTGCATAAACAGTTTCTGCATGCAGAACAAACGTAAAGTCCAACCCGCATTATCCGGTCGAGCCGACCTAAGGAAGCATCATCGTGAAAATCAACTGGGCCGAAAACCTGCGGCAGACCGTGCACGAACTGGCGGAGTCCCTGGGCAACCTGTTCGTCGAGACCTTCCACTACCTGGCGCTGTTCGCCATCGGCGCCGTGACTGCGTGGGCGGCGGTGATGGAATTTCTCGGGATGATCGAGCAGGGACACATCAAGATCGATGACATCTTGCTGCTGTTCATCTACCTGGAACTGGGCGCGATGGTCGGGATTTACTTCAAGACCAACCACATGCCGGTGCGCTTCCTGATCTACGTGGCGATCACGGCGCTGACGCGCCTGCTGATTTCCAACGTGTCGCACCACAATCCGCCGGATCTGGGGATCATTTACCTGTGCGGCGGGATCCTGCTGCTGGCGTTTGCGATTCTGGTGGTGCGCTATGCGTCTTCACAATTTCCGTCGGTGAAGATTGAAAATCCGCACCGCAAGATCGGTGCGGGTTCCAGTGAGCATCCCGAAGTCGAGAAGGGCGAGATTTAAAGCCCCATGGCGTGGCGAGGCCGGCCTTTGACCGACGGTGGTGGCAAGTTGCCTGGGCCGCTGTCGGTCATGGCCTCGAGGATGGCTACGGCGCTGTGGCCTCGCTCGATGGCGATGCCGAACTGAATGCTTTGCACCAGCCGTTTGAGGCGCACGGGGTCGTTGCGTTGTTCGGCACTGATCATGCGTTTTGCCACGATACGACCGTTGTTTGACAGGGTCAGCATGATGCTGCCGTCCAGGCCCTGAATGCTCAGGTTGATCTGATAATCCGCTGCAAAGGCATCGGTAATGAGCTGAAACGGGTTGTCCATGATGCGTCACCGCCTGATTGAACGTGCAGTTGTTGACCGGTCGATGTCGGGATTAGTTCGCAACACCGGACCATCGGCCATTCCGTGGCCATTTCGCCATCAATGCTTGCAACAGGGGTGTAGCAAGGGGCATGCCGGATAGATTGTCGGACAATCATCGCGACCACACAGAAATCAATGTGGGAGCGAGCCTGCTCGCGATGAGGGCTGCACAGTCAACACAGATGTTGTCTGACAGTCCGCTATCGCGAGCAGGCTCGCTCCCACAAAGTTGGCTTCCGTCTTCTGTTTTCCTGCCCGTTTCAGGGCAATAAACCCTGACGTGCCTCCAAAGCGATCAGCACTCCACCCAATTCACCGCCAGGCCACCGCGTGACGTTTCCTTGTATTTGTCGTGCATGTCGGCGCCGGTATCACGCATGGTGCGGATCACCCGGTCCAGAGAAATGAAGTGTTTGCCGTCGCCGCGCAAGGCCATTTGCGTGGCATTGATCGCCTTCACGGCGGCAATCGCGTTGCGCTCGATGCAGGGCACTTGTACCAGCCCGCCCACCGGGTCGCAGGTCAGGCCCAGGTTGTGCTCCAGGCCGATCTCGGCGGCGTTTTCCAATTGCTCCGGGGTCGCGCCCAGCACCTCTGCCAGGCCGGCGGCGGCCATGGCGCAGGCTGAACCAACCTCGCCCTGGCAACCGACTTCGGCGCCGGAAATCGAAGCGTTTTTCTTGCAGAGAATGCCGACAGCCGCCGCGCCCAAAAAGAACGCCACCACATCATCGTCCGACGCGTCCGGGTTGAATTTCATGTAGTAGTGCAGCACCGCCGGAATGATCCCCGCCGCGCCGTTGGTCGGGGCGGTGACCATGCGCCCGCCGGCGGCATTCTCTTCGTTCACCGCCAGGGCATAGAGATTGACCCACTCCATGGCCGACAGGGTCGAGGTGATGACGTTCGGCTTGCCGATTTCCAACAGGTTGCGGTGCAGCTTCTTCGCGCGGCGTGGAACATTCAGGCCGCCGGGCAGAATGCCTTCGTGATCCAGCCCATGCTCGACGCACTCGCGCATCACCGACCAGATGTGCAGCAGGCCCTGGCGGATCTCGGCGTCACTGCGCCAGGCCCGCTCGTTGGCCATCATCAGTTCGCTGACCCGCAGGCCGTGCTCGTTGCACAGTTCAAGCAACTCGACCGCGCTGGAAAAGTCGTAGGGCAGCACCACATCGCTGGCAGGCGCAACGCCGGATTCCGCTTCGGCCGCCTCGATGATGAAACCGCCACCGATCGAATAGTAGGTTTGCTCGAACAGCTCGCCGCTGTCGCCGAACGCGGTCAGGGACATGGCATTGGGGTGGTAGGGCAGGCTTTCGTCGAGCAGCAGCAGATCGCGGGACCAGTCGAAGGGGATGCTCACCTGGCCGGCGAGCGACAGTCGGGCCGTTTCGCGAAGGGTGTGGATACGGCTGTCGATGGTGGTGGGATCGATACGGTCCGGCCATTCGCCCATCAGGCCCATGACGCAGGCGCGGTCGGTGGCGTGCCCGACGCCGGTGGCCGAGAGGGAGCCATAGAGTCGGATTTCTACCCGTCGCACGTCAGACACTAAACCCTGGTCGACCAGTGCCTGAGTGAAGGTCGCCGCCGCGCGCATCGGACCAACGGTATGGGAGCTGGACGGGCCGATGCCGACTTTGAAGAGATCGAAAACACTGATAGCCATGCTAAAGCCTATTCCTGAAATGGAAGATGAATCGCTGCCATTTTTGTAGGACAAGCGCACTTTCAGCGATACTGCCAAGCATGGTCCTACGTGACCAACGAAACTTCCTAAGAGAGCCTTTAGCAGGACTAAACGATGAGCCGTCAATTACATGCCCAGACCTATGTATGGCTGCAGGTGTTTTCCTGCGCGGCCCGGCACTTGTCGTTCACCCGTTGCGCGGAAGAACTGCACATCACGCCCGGGGCGGTCAGCCAGCAGATTCGCCAACTGGAAGAACGCCTGGGCTTTCGCCTGTTTCATCGGCGTGCGCGGGGGGTGGAGCTCAGTGCTGAAGGCCAGCGGCTGGCCATTACCGTCAACGAGGCCTATGGCAGCATCGATGCGGAATTGCGCCGGCTGGACGCCGGGATGATCAGCGGAACCTTGCGGGTGCGTTCTATTCCGTCGTTCCTGAGCAAATGGCTGACCCCGCGCCTGCCACGCTTGCAGCAACGTTTTCCAGATATCCAGCTGCGGCTGGTGGCCGAGGACAGCAGCGTGCCGCTGCATGAGGGCGACTTCGACCTGGCCATCGACCTCAACGACGGCAGCTATCCCGGGTTGTTATCCACAGCCTTGCTCGATGAACAGATTTTCCCGGTCTGTGCACCGGGCCTGTTGCGCGGTCGTCCACCGCTGCATGGCCCGGCGGACCTGATGCACTTTCCGTTGCTGCACGACATCACCGCCTGGCGCGGCAGTTATGAATATGCGGAATGGGAGTTCTACCTCAATGCGATCGGCTTCCAAGGGGCTGATGTGCGGCGCGGGCACACCTTCAATCGCAACCACCTGACCATCGAAGCGGCCATCGCCGGCATGGGGGTGGCCATCGCGCGGCGAACCCTGTTGAACGACGAATTGGAGCGCGGGGCGCTGATCGTGCCGTTTGGCCTGGCGGTGCCCAATCACAAGCGCTACATGTTGCTTTATGCACCCGGTGCGCTGAGCCATCCGGGCGTGCGGGCGGTGCATGACTGGCTGGTGGAAGAGGCGGGGATTTTTCGCGCGTTGCACCCGCTGGGGGAAGGACAAGTGTAGGAATTTTTAACCGGAGCGGGGCGAATCAACTCCCGACCTTAACAGCGCTTTTACCGGTTGTCCGGCTTTTTTTACGATTTCAAAATTATCTTTTTTCAGGGGTTGAATTGTTCAGCGTACAGACCGATTGTGTCAGCAAGAGGTCACGGTGACGACGCCCAAGGGCTTAGCTGACCGGCCTCTCGCGAGCTAGCTGAAATAAGGGATGAACTATGCAAATCCAAGTCAATAGCGATAACCATATTCAAAGCAGCAAACGACTGGAGGAGTGGGTACGAACCACCATTGAGAGCACGCTCGAACGTTATGAGGAGGATTTGACCCGGGTCGAAGTTCACCTGCGGGATGAGAACGGCGACAAGCCCGGTCCCCACGATTTACGCTGCCAACTGGAAGCGCGGCCAAAAGGCCATCAACCGATCTCCGTCACCCATAAGGCCGCCAACCTGGAGCTGGCGATCGACGGCGCAGCCGAGAAGCTCGAGCACGCGCTGGAACACCTGTTCGGCAAACTGCGCGGCAAACCGCGCGCCGCCGTGGTGCCATTCGAGCGCAGGCCGCACGCTGACAGGTTGCTTGAAGAAGAATTTCTTGAAAACGAACAGGCTGCACAAAACGGCTGAAGCCTGATTTAACTTCCCAATGAAAACGGGCCTGCATTGCAGGCCCGTTTTGTTTTGTGGCCCTCACCCCCAGTTACCAATCATCGACCTGGCAAGCTGACTCGGCCCGACAGCTTTGCGTATGAGAATATTTATCATTAGTATTGCGCCCGCCGCGTTTACGATGCATTGAATCGATGATCAGCCATTCCCCCGAACCCTGTGACATGGAGCCCCGCGAGCGCGATGAACCGCGCGTCGACCGTGCCCATTTTCTGCAGGTGTTCCTCTCGCAACAGTCGCAGATGGAAGCGCTGGTGAACCGCCGTGTCGGTTGCCGGGCGACGGCTGCCGACCTGGTGCAGGACTTGTTCCTGCGTTTCTGGCGGCGGCCCTTGGTGCAGGTCGAGGAACTCGGCACCTACCTGTTGCGTTGCGCCGGCAACATCGCCATCGATCATTTGCGTAGCGAAGGCTCGCGGGCCCGGGCCAGCGAAGGCTTGATGGTGGAGCCGACGGACGGCGTGGGCAGTGAGCCGCAGGCGGCGCTGGAGGCCGGCAACGATTTGCGCCATGTAGAGGCGGCGTTGCGCGCCTTGCCCGAGCGCACGCGGCAGATCTTCCTGCTCAATCGCATCCACGGTCGCAAATACGCCGAGATCGCCAAGGCCATGGGCTTGTCCCAAAGTGCCGTGGAAAAACATATGATGCGCGCCCTCGAAGCCTGCAAGGCCAGCCTGCGGGAGCCGCCACCACGTATGCCAGGGAAAGCACCGTGAACAATGTTGAAAGCGTCACCCCGACGCCTGCCCAGGAGCAGGCCGCGCTGGCCTGGCTGAGTCTGTTGCATGACCAGCCGAGCAGCGCCGACCAGGCCCGCTTCAGCCAATGGTTGCAGGCTGACCCGGCGCATGCCGACGCCTATGCCCGCGCGCAAGTGCTGTGGGAGTTGAGCGAAGGGCCGGCGCGCACCCTGGCCGATGAAGATGCGTTGGCCTTGCAGCGTTACCTCAATGCCATGAATCGCTCTCGGGGCAACGGCATTCGGCGTTGGTCCGGCGCGCTGGCGATGGCGGCTTGTTTGCTGCTGATGATCAATCTCGGCACGGGCTGGCAGCCGTCGCGCTGGCTGGATGACCTGGGCGCCGATTACGTATCCGCACCGGGGGAAATCCGCACTGTCACCCTGGCCGATCATTCGCAAGTCACCCTCGACGCCGACAGCGCCATCGCCGTGGACTTCAGTGGGGGAGAGCGGCATGTGCAGGTGCGGCGTGGGGCCGGTTTCTTCAGCGTGACACACACCGGCGAGCCGTTTGTGGTCGACGCGGAAAAGGGCCAGGCGCGGGTGCTGGGCACCCAGTTCGAAGTGCGCCTGCAAGAGCATGGCGCGCAAGTCACGGTGTTATCGGGCCGGGTTGGGGTGACCGCGGATAAAGGCGCCCCCCAACAAGTCCTCACCGCCGGCCAGCAAGTGGTGTATGGCGAAGGCTCCGCACAACCGTTGCACGCGGTGGACAGTGAAGCGCAACTGGCATGGCGCCAGGGCTGGCTCAACTACTACAAGGCGCCACTGGCCGATGTCGTGCAGGATCTGGGGCGTTATTACCCCGGCCGGATCCTGTTGCTCAACGATGAGTTGGGCAAGCGGCGGGTCAGTGGCAGCTTTGCCAGCAAGAACCCGCAGGCGGTGTTGAGTTCGTTGCAGGGGGTGATGGGGTTTGAGCAGCATCAAGTGCTGGGGCATCTGATTATTTTGCGTTGAAAACAAAAGATCGCAGCCTTCGGCAGCTCCTACAGGATGATCGCGTTCCCATGTAGGAGCTGCCGAAGGCTGCGATCTTTTGATCTCCTAAAAATATTTTTCAATTTCTGCTGAGGTAAAACCGAACGCCATCCGTGTAGTGACTGAAACTGCGAGTCATTCGCATCCGTTGCGGTTCTACACAGGTCATGAGTCATGAAGTCCAGGGCAAAATCGGGTTCGGTCAAACAGTGGTTAGGTGTATCTGCTTTAGGTTTTTCGGCATTGGCATTGATGCCCCTGGGCGTGGCGATGGCCGCCGACACGGGCAGCACCCAGCAACGTGAGCAGTTCAATTTTGCGCTGGCCGCCAAACCGCTGCCCCAGGCCTTGAGCGATTTCACCCGGGTGACCGGCATCAGCGTCGTCTACACCGATGAAGCGCCTTATGGCCTCAACGCACCGGCGGTCAACGGCCAGATGAGCGCCGAACAGGCCTTGCAGCGTTTGCTCGGCGGTTCCGGGTTCACCTTCCGCCGCACCGACGGCCACACCATGGCGCTTGAGCCGCAGCCCACTGACGGCGCCCTGAACCTGGGCGCGACCACCATTACATCGGTGATGGAGCCATCCGAGAGCTATCAGCCGCCACCCGTCAGTTCGGTGGCGCGCTCCTCGGCCCCGATTCAGGAAATCCCGCAGACCATCAACGTGGTCGCCGCTCAAGTCATTCGTGATCAGGCACCGCGCAATCTGGACGATGCGCTGGCCAACGTCAGCGGCATCACCCAGGGCAATACCCTCGGCAGCACCCAGGATTCGGTCATGACCCGCGGCTTTGGCGATAACCGCAACGGCTCGATCATGCGCGACAGCATGCCGATCGTGCAGGGCCGTGGTCTCAATGCCACGGTGGACCGGGTCGAAGTGCTCAAGGGGCCGGCGTCCTTGCTCTACGGGATTCAAGACCCGGGCGGCGTGGTGAACATGGTCAGCAAGAAGCCCCAGCTTGAGCAGTACAACGCCTTGACCCTGCGCGGCTCGACCTATGGCGAAGGCAAGAACGGCAGCGGCGGTACCCTGGACAGCACCGGCGCGCTGGGTACTTCCGGGTTCGCTTATCGCATGGTGCTGGACCACGAGGACGAAGATTACTGGCGCAACTACGGTGTGCACCGCGAGACTCTGGTCGCTCCCTCGCTGGCCTGGTTCGGTGAAAGCACCAAGCTGTTGTTCGCCTATGAGCATCGGGAGTTTCTGACCCCCTTCGACCGTGGCACGGTGATCGACCCCCGTGACAACCATCCGCTGGACATCTCCCGCGATCGTCGGCTCGACGAGCCTTTCAACAACATGCAAGGGCGCTCGGACCTCTATCACTTCGAGGCCGATCACGAGCTCAACGACAACTGGAATGCTCACTTCGGCTACAGCTGGAACCGCGAAACCTACGACGCCAGCCAGGTGCGGGTGACCGCCATTGACACCAAAAAAGGCACGCTGACGCGCAGCATGGACGGTACGCAGAATGCGATCAGCACCGACCGTTTCACCACCGCCAGCCTGGAAGGCAAGGTGAATGTGTTGGGCATGCAGCATGACCTGGTGTTCGGTATCGACGACGAGTACCGCAAGATCTACCGCGAAGACCTGATCCGCCAGAAAAGCCTGACCACCTTCAGCTACCTCAACCCGGTGTATGGCCGTGAAGTCGAAGGCACCACGGTCAGCCCGGCCGACAGCGCGCAGACCGATCTTCTGCGCAGCGACTCGGTGTTTTTCCAGGACTCGATCCACCTCACTGACCAATGGATTCTGGTGGCGGGCGGGCGCTTCCAGGAGTTCGACCAGTACGCCGGCAAAGGTGTGCCGTTCCACGCCAACACCGACAGCAACGGCCAGAAATGGGTGCCGCGCGCGGGCCTGGTGTATCGCTACACCGACGCCTTGTCGTTCTACGGCAGCTACACCGAATCGTTCAAGCCGAACTCGACCATCGCCCCGTTGAGCGGCAGCACCGCGGTACTCGACGGCAGTGTCGCGCCGGAAGAAGCCAAGTCCTGGGAGCTGGGCGCCAAGCTGGATCTGCCGGGTCGCGTGACGGGCAACATCGCCCTGTTCGATATCAAGAAACGCAACGTGCTGATCGCCAACTCCGAAGGTCCGGTGACGATCTACAGCGCCGCCGGCGAAGTCCGTTCCCGTGGCCTTGAAGTGGATCTGAGCGGCCAGCTCAGCGAGCGCTGGAGCATGATCGGCAGCTATGCCTACACCGATGCCGAAGTCACCAAGGACCCGGATTACCAAGGCAAGCAATTGCAGAACGTGGCGAAGAACAGCGGCTCGCTGTCGGCGGTGTATGACTTCGGCAGAATCATCGGTGGCGATCAGCTGCGGGTTGGCGCGGGTGCGCGTTATGTAGGGGAGCGGGCGGGCAATGCGGTGAATGATTTCGATCTGCCGAGCTACACCGTCGCCGATGCGTTCGCCACCTACGACACCCAGCTGGATGGGCAGAAGGTCAAGTTTCAGCTCAACGTGAAAAACCTGTTCGACCGCACCTACTACACCTCGGCGGCGAGCCGGTTCTTTGTGTCGATGGGGGATTCGCGGCAGGTGGTCCTGTCGAGCACCCTGGAGTTTTGACGGGATACCGCGTCATCGTTCTTCGCGAGCAGGCTCGCTCCCACAAGGGATGTTCAGCGAACACAGATTTTGTGCTCGACACTTATCCACTGTGGGAGCGAGCCTGCTCGCGATCAGGTCCGAGAATCTAACGCAAAAACGCCTGTCGATATTCGCCGGGCGTTCCGCCAAGTACCTGCCGAAAACGATTGGTAAAGTGACTGGCACTGGAAAACCCGCAAGCCAGTGCAATCTCCCCCAGCGGCTGCGAGGTTGCGCGCAGTAACTCCCGCGCCCGGTTCAAGCGTCGCGCCAACACATACTGATGCGGCGGCAGGCCGAAGCTTTCGCGGAACATCCGCGCAAAGTGGTATTCGGACAGCGCGCACAATGCCGCCAGTTGTCCCAGGCTGATCGCCGTATCCAGATGGCTGTCGATGTACTCCACCAACAACCGCCGCTGGTGCGCTGCCAAGCCGCCCTTGAGGCGCAGGCCCGTACGATTGCTGACCTGGCTGAGCAGGGCATGGCTGAGGATTTCGTGGGCCAGGCTGCTGGTGAGCAGGCGTTCGCCCGGCTCGTCCCAGTTGAGGGCGATCAACTGGCGAAAACGCTGCGCCTGTTGCGCATCCTCGAGAAAGGTTTGTTCGCGCAACTGCAATTCCCGAGGTTCGCGATCGAGCAGCGTGACGCAACCCAGGGCGAATTGTTCGGGGCTGAAGTAGAGGTGGGCCAGGCGAATATTGCCGTTGATCACCCAGCCGGACTGATGATCGGCGGGCAGGATGCACAACTTGTCCGGGCCGCCCTTGGTGCCGGGCTGGTCGCGGCGAAAGGTGCCGGTGCCGCCATCGATGTAGCAAGACAGTGTGTGATGGCTTGGCGCCTCGTAGTCCTGGGCATCGTGATGGTTGCTCCACAAGGCTGCGGACAGGCCGTCACCGAGCTCGGCGCTGTGCTCGAGGCGAGCATTGGGCGAGCGGTTGAGGGCTTGAAAGACTTGCAGGGTGTCCAGTGCGGCCATGATTGTTGCTCTCTACAACTGCATCCAACGCCCTGCATCCTACTCCGTAGGCGTTCGCCTGCCAGCCCGCGATGCGATAAAAGCGCAAGTTTATGCAAGTGCGCGGGCATCCAGCGCAGGACACTGGACACCTATTAAGGAGCCTGCGCCATGAACCTTTCTTTGTACCTGCTGACCGTGCTGATCTGGGGCACCACCTGGATTGCCCTCAAATGGCAACTGGGCGTGGTGGCGATTCCGGTGTCCATCGTTTATCGCTTTGGTCTCGCCGCCCTGGTGCTGTTCGCGTTGCTGCTGCTGAGCCGAAAACTGCAAGTGATGAACCGCCGTGGGCATCTGATCTGCCTGGCTCAGGGGCTCTGCCTGTTCTGCGTGAACTTCATGTGCTTCCTCACCGCCAGCCAATGGATTCCCAGCGGTTTGGTGGCTGTGGTGTTTTCCACCGCGACCCTGTGGAACGCCCTCAATGCGCGGGTGTTCTTCGGCCAGAAAATCGCCCGCAATGTGTTGATGGGCGGAGCGTTGGGTTTGCTCGGCCTGGGGCTGCTGTTCTGGCCTGAACTGGTCGGCCACACCGCTAGCCCGCAAACCCTGCTTGGCCTGGGTCTGGCCCTGTGCGGCACCTTGTGTTTTTCGGCGGGGAACATGCTGTCGAGCCTGCAACAGAAAGCCGGGCTCAAGCCGTTGACCACCAATGCCTGGGGCATGGCTTACGGTGCGGCAATGCTGTCGGTCTGGTGCCTGGTCAAAGGCATTCCGTTCGACGTGGAGTGGAGCGCCCGTTACATCGGTTCGTTGCTGTACCTGGTTATTCCAGGCTCGGTGATCGGCTTCACTGCTTACCTGACGCTGGTCGGTCGCATGGGGCCGGAACGCGCCGCCTATTGCACCGTGCTGTTTCCGGTGGTGGCGCTGAATGTCTCGGCGTTTGCCGAAGGCTACCAGTGGACCGCTCCGGCGCTGGTCGGGCTGGTGATGGTGATGTTGGGTAACGTATTGGTATTCCGCAAACCCAGGGCAAGCGTGAGTCCCGTGGCGAGCAAGCTGGCTTGAACAACTAAGGGTTCAATTGTCCTTCACCACCAACAGATAGATCAGGCCGAGGAACATGTATTCAATATTGTTTCTTGCCCAGTCGAAGGCGTTGCGTTGCGCGGAATACTCCATGTCGAACCATTCGTTGAGGATGATCACGTATAACGTCTGGTAAACGAAAAGTGCGGTGCTGAAACCAATGATGGCGAACTTCTTGGCTTCATGGAATTCACGGCGTGGCGCGGAAAGTTTGCGGCAGAGGTGATAAGTGCCTACCAGGAAACTGAAGGTGAAGATGGTCTCGAGCGTGATGATTGCCCAGTAAAAACGGTGATGAAAGATGCTGGAAGAGATGGCGCGATAACGTCGGGAATCGTTACCTACGGTGTCGCTCATGCTGATGATTCGCCCGATGTACTCGGAGTAGGCCGCATAGTCGGTGAAGTTGTTGGTGAGGGTCATCAATCCGAAAAGTGCCGCCATCAGGACGACCAGTATTTTGCTGCGCCTGATGACACCGGCAGTGGTGAAGTGACTCATGGGAATACTCCGAGTACACGGTAAGTACCGTTAAGGCGTCGGAGTTTATAGCCGTTTTTTTTAAATTTACCGGGGCACTGAGTTGCAAGTTATGTATTGCTTGACGCCCTGTAGGAGCTGCCGAAGGTTGCGATCTTTAGATCAAAAGATCGCAGCCTTCGGCAGTTCCTACAAAGAAATACGCCTTGTGGGAATCAGCCTTTCCAAACCTGCGGGTTGACCAGGTCCTGCGGTCGCTCGCCCAGCAGTGCGGAGCGCAAGTTGGCCAAGGCACGGTTGGCCATCGCCTCGCGGGTTTCGTGAGTGGCCGAGCCGATGTGTGGCAGGGTCACGGCGTTTTTCAGCTGGAACAGCGGCGACTCGGCCAGCGGTTCCTTTTCGTACACATCCAGCCCCGCGCCGCGAATCCGATTGTTTTGCAGTGCTTCGATCAGGGCAGGTTCATCCACCACCGGGCCACGCGCGATGTTGACCAGAATGGCGCTGGGCTTCATCAGCGCCAGTTCGCGATGGCTGATCAGGTGTCGGGTTTTCTCGCTGAGCGGCACTACTAGGCAGACGAAATCGGCTTCGGCCAGGAGTTGATCCAGGGTGCGGAACTGCGCGCCGAGTTCCTGCTCCAACTCGACCTTGCGGCTGTTGCCGCTGTAGATGACCGGCATGTTGAAACCCAGGCGGCCACGACGGGCGATCGCCGCGCCGATGTTACCCATGCCGACGATCCCCAGGGTTTTGCCGTGGACATCGCAACCGAACAATTGCGCACCGACCGTGGCTTGCCATTGACCGGCCTTGGTCCAGGCATCGAGTTCGGCCACGCGGCGGGCACTGCTCATCAGCAGCGCAAAGCCCAGGTCGGCGGTGCTTTCGGTGAGCACATCCGGCGTGTTGGTCAGCATGATCCCGCGTTCGCTGAGGTAGGCCACGTCGTAGTTGTCGTAGCCCACCGAGACGCTGGACACCACTTCCAGTTTCGCGGCGTTTTCCAGTTGCGCACGACCAAGCTTGCGGCCGACACCGATCAAGCCGTGGGCGTGGGGCAGGGCTTCATTGAACTGGGCATTGATGTCGCCGTTTTTCGGGTTCGGCACAATGACGTCGAAGTCTTGTTGCAGGCGTTCGACCATTTCAGGCGTAACGCGGCTGAAGGCGAGGACGGTTTTTTTCATGGAGGCGGGCTCGTCGGACGGAGGAGATTGCTGAGCAAGCTAACATTCTTCCCGGCATTTGTGCGAGTTGCTTGGCAGCAGATTGCGGCGCTTCATCCAGTTATACTGGCGCCTTTCGCGGCTCGCTAACCGGGCCCGACACTTTGCGCATCACCCGGAGCTTTCATGACTTCCCCGAAACAACCGCCGGTCGCCGAAACCTTGAGCGACGAACAGGCAGCGCTGCCAGATGGCGTAGAGCTTAGCGCTGATGGCGAAACCAAAGCCGCGATCCCTGCATTCAAGTTCCCGTTCAAGCCGGGTGAGCTGGCAGCCGCCAAAGGCTCCAACCAGCCGTGGTACAAGAACGGCGCCAAGAACGGCCACACCAAGACCCCGGGCATGGCACCACCGGGGACTCGGCGGTCGATGGGTAAGCGTTAAGGTCCGGATTCTGCGGTGACAGTGAAGCCGTCATCGCGAGCAGGCTCGCTCCCACAAGGGTTTTTTCAGTGAAAGTGGATGTTGTATCCGGCACTTATCCACTGTGGGAGCGAGCCTGCTCGCGATGCGGTCATTGCAGGCAACGCAACGGTTGGATCACGCCGCCCGCAACGAAATAAACGCATAGTTCGGCGTATCCACCGCCACCTGCGCCCCCGTCGCCAGCACCTGCCCGGCGACGTCCTCGTTCGACAGATGAAACTGCCATTCGCTGCTCCACTCCGGCAATGTCTGGCCGTGCAGCTCGTCGATGATCGTCGCGAACTCGTTCATGTCCGGCAGGTACGCGGTAAATCCGTCGCCCTTCAGCGCTGTCGTCCTAATCCCCAGCAACGCGCAAATCGCATCCTTCATCAGAATCTCGTCGCGATCGGCCTGGCGGGAACGCTGGATCAATTGCGCCAGCTCCCGGTCGACCAGTTCGCCACCGACAATCAACTGCGGCCCGGTTTCCCACGACTCGGGCGGGCATTCCTTCACCACCGTGTTCAGCGCGATGTGCGGGTTGATTTCCATCGGATAAATACGGCACACCAGTGGCCGGCGCTCGTAGATGCGGCAGCGGTTGTCTTCGTCAAGATTTCGGCAGGCGCCGGCGTTGTAGGCGGCGAAGGTGATGGCGACGAATGCCTCGGCATCGGCGCTGCGAACCACCGCGGAACGGCGCTGGGCGTGTTCACGCTGCTCGGCCGGCAGGCCCAGGCCGTTGCTCAGAAAGGCTTCCACCAGCACGATCACCTGACCGCCGTCGGCGGCCCACATGCGGGCTTCAGGCAGGGTCAGCGAGACATGGTGGTCATGGCAGCATTTGCCACAGCCTACGCAGGAAAACGTCGTATTCATTGAGCGCACAGTCGCATCCAAAGGCATGAAACGGCGACAGAAAGCCGCCGCAAAGGCCCTGTCAAAGCAAGTTATGCGCCACTCACTGCGCCTTGGCGGCCGGGCGGATGGAGTCCCATTCGGTCACGTAGGCGGTTTTGCTTTGCTTGTTGTAAAGGCACAGTTCGGTGCCCTGGGCGCCTTTCATGTGTTTTTGCGGGTACTGGCCCTGCAGCAGGACGGCGGTGTAACCGACACGATCATCGAACTGCGCAGCGTTACCGACAGGTTTGGCATTCTTCAGGCCACTGGCCTTGGTGCAACTGGCGAGCACGGTTTTGTCGTAGGCGGCCCAGGCGTCGGGACTTGAGGCGTGGGCCTGGGAGGCGAGGGCGGTGAGGCACAGGAGAGTCAGGGTGGCGGCTTTCATTGATCAGGCATCCAGGGAAAGGTAGTGGCCAAGGTTGGAGTATGCCTGTCATGAAAAGTGCGGTGGATCAGGCTGGAACCTCTTCGCGGCGCACTGCATGCATCCCGACACTTTCATACAGCCGCCGCGCCTGCAGGTTGCCTTCCAGCACCTTCAAATCCACAAAGCCTTCACGGCGCTGCCGGAACACATTGAACGCATGCAGCAGCAACCCACGCCCCACCCCTTGTCGCCGGGCGCGCGGATGCACCACCAGGTCCTTGATGTAGGCGCTGGTCCAACACTGGCACACGGCGGCCACACCCTCGGCATCCAATGCAACAAAACACAGGGTTGGATCGTATTCGGGATCGCTTTCAAAGCGTTGCTGCCAGACATCCAGCGCGGGCACGCGCCCGCCGCCGTCTTGATAGCCCAGCTCCATCAAGTGATACACGGCAGCCGCAAGTTGGGGTCGGTAATGGGTGACTTGAATGCCGGTTGGCCAGTCGATGGCGGGCACGACCTCGGTAAGGTCGCGCCGCATCAACCAACAAAAGTCCATGGCCAAGACTCAGTGACCCTGTTCGGCCACAGCCTTGGCCGCGGTGATCAGGCACTGGGTCAGTTCCGGCGAAGAGAACTTGGTCAGCACCGCATTGGCCCCTGCCTGCCGGGCCTTTTCGCTGTTCATCGCGCTGTCGAGCGAGGTGTGCAACAACACATAGAGGTGCGCAAAGTCCGGCGTCTCGCGCAGGGTGCGGGTGAAGGCGTAGCCGTCCATCTCGGACATTTCGATGTCGGAGACAATCAGGTTGATCTGCTGCGCGGTGCCTTGCAGGTCCAGCAGGCAATCGATCGCTTCCTTGGCACTGCGCGCCGTGTGGCATTGCAGGCCGAGGTTGCGCAGGGTGTGCACCGACTGCTGCAACGCCACCTGGCTGTCGTCGACCACCAGGATTCGCGCGCTGCCGAGGATTTCCGCGTCTTCCATGCTCAGTTCGGTCGGTGACATGTCGATCTCCACCGGCGCGATGCCGTGGATGACTTTCTCGATGTCCAGCACCTGCACCAGTGTGCCGTCGACCGAGGCCACACCGGTGATATAGGCACGGGAGCCGCCAGAACCGAAGGGCGGTGGACGGATGTCGGTGGTCAGGCAATGGACGATCTTGCTCACCGCCTGCACGTGCAGGCCCTGCTTGGAGCGACTGACGTCGGTGACGATCAGGCAACCGCCGTTGGGGTCTTCCAGCGGGCGCTCGCCAATGGCGCGGCTGAGGTCGATCACCGACAGCGAGGCACCGCGCAACGTGGCGATACCTTTTACATGGGGGTGCGACTCCGGCAGCTTGGTCAGCGGCGGGCAAGGGATGATTTCACTGACTTTGAGCAGGTTGATCGCCATCAACTTGCCACTGCGCAGAGTGAACAGCAGAAGCGAAAGTGAATCCGCGCGGCCTTTGGTGGAGGACATAAGTACCTTCTGTGGAAAAAGGTGACGGACGACCGCGAGGATCGCCAACAGCTATCGATGCCGGGTTATCGACTTGTTGGGGGCAGGCTTTAGAAAATCGGTTGAACGGTCGGCCGCCATCGCGAGCAGGCTCGCTCCTACATTTGAAATGCAATCAACTGTGGGAGCGAGCCTGCTCGCGATGGGGCCCTCACTTCATGCCCAGCCTTTTGGCCATCCGCCCGAGATTCGCCCGGTCCAGCCCCAACTCCCGCGCCGCGCTCGCCCAATTGTTGTGATGCCGTTCCAGGCACGCGCCGATCAGCTGGCGCTGATAGTTTTCGGTGGCCTCGCGCAAATCACCGGTCACCAGGGGAATGGCGGCGCTGGTCGGTTGCTCGGCGGCGACTTCCAGGCCGCCATTGGGCAGGTCCAGATCGGCTGCGCTCAAGCTGAGAATCTTCGGCCGCTCCTTGCAGTTGCCCAAGGCCTTCAAGGCGCTGCGACCGATCAAGTGTTCCAGTTCCCGCACGTTGCCCGGCCAGTCGTAGGCCAGCAGCGCCACCTGGGCATCGCTGTTCAGGCGCAGGCTGTTGAGGCCCATGCGCGAGCGGTTCTGTTCGAGGAAATAGCCGCTGAGCAGCAGCACATCGCGGCCACGATCACGCAGGGCCGGGACCCGCAAAGGGTAAACACTGAGGCGATGATAGAAGTCGGCGCGGTAGCGGCCGCTGCGCACCTCTTCGGACAGGTCGCGGTTGGTCGCCGCGATGAGGCGCACATCCACCTGATGTTCCTTGTCCGAGCCCAGGCGCTGCAGTTGGCCGCTTTGCAGCACCCGCAGCAATTTGGCCTGCACCGTCAGCGACAGCTCGCCCACTTCATCGAGAAACAGCGTGCCGCCGTTGGCCAGTTCGAACTTGCCGCGCCGGTCGCCCAATGCCCCGGTAAAGGCACCGCGCACGTGACCGAACAGCTCGCTTTCCACCAATGTGTCGGGCAGCGCGGCGCAGTTGAGGCTGATGATCGGCTTGTCGGCCCGGGGCGAGGCGGCGTGGATGGCTTGGGCCACCAGCTCCTTGCCGACCCCGGTTTCGCCGGTGATCAGCACGGTCAGGTCGCTGCCGCCCACCAGGTTGATTTCTTCCACCAGGCGTTTGTGCGCCTTGCTCTGGCCGATCATTTCGCGACTCTGCTGGCCGCTCGCCTGACGGTAGACCTCGGCGCGCTGGTGTTCGTCCTCGACGCGATTGTTCAAACGCTGGATGCGTTCGGCGGCGTTGACCGTGGCGGCCGCGAGGCTGGCGAAGGCCTCAAGGGCATCCAGCTCGATCGGCTCGAAGCGCTCGGGATCGAGGGCGTCGAGGGTCAGTAAACCCCATGGGCGTTCGTCGATGAACAGGGGGCAGCCCATGCAATCGTGGACTTCGAGATGGTCATCGAGGCCATCGACCAGCCCGTCATACGGGTCGGGCATGTCGCTGTCGGCGGCGAACCGGGTCGGGCCGGGGCTGCTGAGCAAGGCTTCGAAGCGCGGATGCTCGCTGACTTTGAACCGTCGGCCGAGGGTGTCGGTGCTCAGGCCGTCGACGGCCAGCGGCACCAGCCAATCGCCATCAAGGCGCAGCAGGGCGGCGGCATCGCAAGGCAGGAGGGCGCGCATGGCTTCCAGCAGGCGTCGATAGCGCTCGCCTTCGGGAAGTTCGCGGGACAGGTCCGAGACCAGGGGGAGCAGGGCGGTGAGCAGGGATTTTGCAGTCATAGTGACTCCGTGTAGTCGGTATGACTATAAGGCTGCTTGTGTCGATATGACTACTTTATTTTTAAGTTATTGATTTATAAGGAAATAAAAGTTGGCACGAAAGCTGATATCCCTAGGGCAGTCGTTTACAAACCCTCGATGTTCAGGAGTCACCTTATGCTTAGCGTTCAAGACCGTGCCATCGTCAAATCCACCGTGCCGCTGCTGGAAAGCGGTGGTGAAGCGCTGATCACTCACTTCTATCGCATGATGCTGTCCGAGTATCCGGAAGTTCGCCCGTTGTTCAACCAGGCCCACCAGTCCTCCGGTGACCAGCCGCGCGCCTTGGCCAACGGCGTGCTGATGTATGCACGTCACATCGACCAGCTCGATCAGTTGGGCGACCTGGTGGCCAAGATTATCAACAAGCACGTAGCCCTGCAGATCCTGCCGGAACACTACCCGATCGTCGGCACCTGCCTGCTGCGCGCCATTGCTGAAGTGTTGGGCGAAGAAATCGCGACCCCGGAAGTGATCGCGGCGTGGGGCGCGGCTTACGGTCAATTGGCCGACATCCTGATCGGTGCCGAAACCAGCATCTACGACCAGAAAGAACAGGCACCGGGCGGCTGGCGCGGGGCGCGGGAATTCATCGTAGTCGACAAGGTCGAGGAAAGCGCGGAAATCACCTCGTTCTACTTCGAACCTGCGGACAAAGGCCCGATTCTGGCGGCAGAACCAGGCCAGTACATCGGCATGAAACTGTTCCTCGATGGTGAAGAAATCCGTCGTAACTACTCGCTGTCGGCGCGCCCCAACAACGGTCAGTACCGCATCAGCGTCAAGCGTGAAATCGGTGGTCGTGCGTCCAATCACCTGCACGACGAACTGCACGTGGGCCAGAGCATCCAGCTGTTCCCGCCATCGGGCGAGTTCACCCTGACGGCCAGCGACAAACCACTGGTGCTGATCAGCGGCGGCGTTGGCATCACCCCGACGCTGGCAATGCTCGAAGCAGCGCTGGAAACCCAGCGTCCGGTGCACTTCATCCACTGCGCCCGCAACGGCAGCGTCCACGCATTCCGCGACTGGATCGAGGGCTTGGCTGCGCGTCACCCGCAACTCAAGCGCTTCTACTGCTATGACGAAGATGACGGTGTGAGCCCGGCGGCGCACAAGGTCGGCCTGCTGAGCAAGGAACAGCTGAACGAATGGCTGCCGGCCGAGCGCGATCTAGACGCCTACTTCCTGGGGCCGAAAGGTTTCATGGCGGCGGTCAAGCGTCACCTCAAGGCGCTGGGTGTGCCTGAGAAGCAGAGCCGTTACGAGTTCTTCGGGCCGGCTGCGGCGCTGGAATAAGTACCGGGGGGCGATTCGGGAGACCGAGTCGCCTTTTTCGCGAGCAGGCTCGCTCCCACAGTGGCCGCGGTGAACACAAGCTTTGTGGTTAACTGAAATCCATTGTGGGAGCGAGCCTGCTCGCGATTGCTTCACTTCTGATTGAACTGAAAAACCTCGAAAGTTAATCCCTTCTTAACCCGCCTGGCGTCTTCTCCCCCGATACCCGCGACACGCACCCGACTCTCCAAGAGCAGGGCCAGCGTGTAGACTGGCGGGCATTCGATATCTTGAAGGGAAACGCGATGAGCGAGGAAACTCTGCGGTTGGGGCGTGAACGGCGCTATCTGGTATTGCTCGGCATCATCTGCCTGGCGCTGATCGGCGGCGCGCTGTACATGCAAATCGTGCTCGGCGAGGCACCATGCCCGCTCTGTATCCTGCAACGCTACGCCTTGCTGCTGATCGCCATCTTCGCCTTTGTCGGCGCGGCCATGCGTAGCCGTCGCAGCATCACGATTTTCGAAACCCTGGTGGTGATTTGTGCGCTGGCAGGCGTCGGCGTGGCCGGGCATCACGTCTTCACCCAGTTCTATCCTGCGGTCAGTTGCGGCGTCGATGTGCTGCAGCCGATTGTGGACGATTTGCCACTGGCCAAGATTTTCCCGCTGGGCTTCCAGGTCGACGGTTTCTGCTCCACGCCGTACCCGCCGATCCTCGGTTTGTCCCTGGCTCAGTGGGCGCTGGTGGCCTTCGTGCTGGTGGTGATTCTGGTGCCGCTGCTCACGGTGCGTAACCGCAAAAACCTGCGTTGAGGTCGAAGGCGGCAACGTCGAACCCCGCAGAAAAACGCCCCGGTCCTTGAAAGAGGGCCGGGGCGTTTTTGCATTTTCAGAGCCTGCGTTAAAACATCGTGATATGCGGCAATCAAGGGTGTGACAAGTGTGCGACATGTTGTCACATCTTTAGTGTCGCAGCAGGTTTCAAGGGGGCGAATTGGTGCGCGGGCGTGCAACGAAATTGGCCTGCTTTTCAGTTCGGCCATTTCGCCGCCATCAGGCTCGAACAGGCAGTTTTAACAGGCTCTGGCAATTTGCCAGAGCCCCCGTCATATGGGGGCTTTGGCGGCATCGAGAACGGCGGTAGGGGACTCGATGCTGTCTGAAATGCGGGTAGGTAGACCTACTATTTTTGGTGTTTTTGTTGAGAATCAATTTCGATACCATGCCGCACTTTTGCGAGTTCCGTGAAGAATTGTTGCGGCTCGGGATATAAATTATTTCGGGATGAGACATGGTTTAAAAAACACGAAATATCTACAATCGCCCGCACTGAATCCCCGGCGCTGCTCATCCTCACCAGGTCATTGAGCAGGGAAGGGTGTCGAGAGGCCGGGTGGCTTCGTGCGACTCCCAGGTGTCGGTGCCTCCAACTATCCGCACCAAATGGAATTGGTCTGTAACAAGGCCTTTGACCACGAATCGAATAAGAACTCAATGCTAGCCCAGGATTTGTCGAAACGCGTCTGACGCACGACGGGCCAGCCCTTATTCAATCCAAGAAAAAATGCCAACCCTTGGCAGGGTGAAGTGTTGGCGATCAAAACCCAACTGCATGGCGCAAGCTGCTTTAGAGGTCGTGAGATGATTAAAAACAGGTACCCCAGACTACTAGGCTTAGTGCCCCTGATCGGCGCGTTGTTGCTGTCAGGCTGCAACATGACCTTGCTCAACCCCAAGGGCCAGGTTGGTCTGGATGAGCGAAACCTGATCATCACCGCAACGCTGCTGATGCTGTTGGTCGTGGTTCCGGTGATCGTGATGACTTTCCTGTTCGCCTGGAAATATCGCGCCTCCAACACCAGCGCCACCTACACGCCGAAGTGGAACCACTCCACCAAGATCGAGATCGCGGTGTGGGCTGTGCCAATCATGATCATCATTGCCCTGGGTTACGTGACCTACAAGTCGACCCACGCACTGGATCCGTATCGTCCGCTGGAATCCGACGTCAAGCCTGTGACCATCGAAGTGGTCGCGCTGGACTGGAAATGGCTGTTCATCTACCCGGAACAAGGCATTGCCACGGTCAACAAGATCGTGTTCCCGGCTCACACGCCGATCAACTTCAAGATTACTTCTGACGCTGTGATGAACTCGTTCTTCATCCCTGCGCTCGGCGGCCAGATCTACGCGATGGCGGGCATGCAGACCAAACTGCACCTGATCGCCAACGAGAACGCTGAAATGGAAGGCATCTCCGCCAACTACAGCGGCGCTGGCTTCACCGGCATGAAATTCAAAGCGACCGCAACGACTCAGGAAGAATTCGACGCTTGGGTCAATGAAGTCAAAAAGGCACCTAAAAAGCTTGAACAGGCTGAATACGCAGCTCTTGCCAAGCAGAGCCAGAACAACCCAGTCGAGCTCTACTCCTCGGTTACACCGAACCTGTTCCAGACCATCGTCGACAAGTACGAAGGCATGAAACCAGGTCCTAAGGTGCACCACGAGAAGAAAGAGAAAGAAGTGGCCGCTACGGACATGAACTCGCATTCAGCTGCCGGGGCAGAGGAGTAAACGATGTTTGGTAAATTAAGTTGGGAAGCGGTCCCGTTCCACGAGCCGATCGTGATGGTGACCATCGCCATGATCGCCCTCGGCGGCGTGGCACTGTTCGCTGCAATCACCTACTTCAAGAAGTGGACTTACCTGTGGACCGAGTGGCTGACTTCGGTCGACCACAAGAAAATCGGCGTGATGTACATCATCGTCGCCATGGTCATGCTGCTGCGCGGCTTTGCCGACGCCATCATGATGCGTACCCAGTTGGCCATGGCCACCGAGGGTTCGCCTGGCTACCTGCCACCTGAACACTATGACCAGATCTTCACCGCTCACGGTGTGATCATGATCATCTTCATGGCGATGCCATTCTTCACCGGCCTGATGAACCTTGCAGTGCCGCTGCAGATCGGCGCGCGTGACGTTGCCTTCCCGTTCCTGAACTCCCTGAGCTTCTGGCTGCTGGTTTCCGGCGTGGTGCTGATCAACCTGTCGCTGGGCGTCGGCGAATTCGCCAAGACCGGTTGGGTTGCCTATCCGCCGCTGTCGGGCCTGCAATACAGTCCGGGCGTGGGTGTGGATTACTACATCTGGGCGCTACAGCTATCCGGATTGGGTACGACGCTGACGGGGGTCAACTTCCTGGCCACCGTGCTGAAAATGCGTACCCCTGGCATGAAACTGATGGACATGCCGATCTTCACCTGGACCTGCACCTGGGCAAACGTTCTGATCGTGGCTTCGTTCCCGATCCTGACCGCTACCCTGGCACTGCTGACGCTTGACCGTTACATGGATTTCCACATTTTCACCAATGAACTTGGTGGCAATCCGATGATGTACGTCAACCTGTTCTGGGCCTGGGGTCACCCTGAGGTTTACATCCTGATTCTGCCGGCGTTCGGTATCTTCTCCGAAGTCGTTTCGACCTTCTCGGGCAAGAAACTGTTCGGCCACCACTCCATGATCTACGCATCGGGCGCAATCTCGATCCTGGGCTTCATGGTTTGGCTGCACCACTTCTTCACCATGGGTTCGGGTGCCAGCGTCAACGCCTTCTTCGGCCTGGCGACCATGCTGATTTCCATCCCGACGGGTGTGAAGCTATTCAACTGGCTGTTCACCATTTACCAGGGCCGTCTGCGCTTCACCAGCCAGGTGATGTGGACCCTGGGCTTCATGGTGACCTTCGCCATCGGCGGCATGACCGGCGTACTGCTGGCCATCCCGGGTGCCGACTTCGTTCTGCACAACAGCCTGTTCGTGATCGCGCACTTCCACAACGTGATCATCGGTGGTGCGGTATTCGGCTACATCGCAGGTTTCGGCTTCTACTTCCCGAAAGCGTTCGGCTTCAAGCTGCACGAAGGCTGGGGCAAGGCAGCATTCTGGTTCTGGATCACCGGCTTCTTCGTCGCGTTCATGCCGCTCTATGTTCTGGGCTTCATGGGCATGACCCGTCGTCTGAACGCCACTACCAACCCTGAGTGGGTGCCGTACCTGTACGTCGCCATGTTCGGTGCGATCCTGATCGCCGCCGGTATCGCGTGCCAGCTGATCCAGCTCTACGTGAGTGTGCGTGACCGCAACAAGCCAGAGAACATGTGCGAACACGGCGACCCGTGGAATGCACACACCCTGGAATGGTCGACCTCGTCGCCACCTCCGTTCTACAACTTCGCCGTGCTGCCAAAAGCCGATGGCGTCGATCCGTTCACCGAAGCGAAGGAAAACGGTACCGCGTACAAGACTCCGGCCAAGTACGAACCGATCCACATGCCAAACAACACCGCTACCGGTGTGGTGATGGGCGCGCTGTTGACCGTGTTCGGCTTCGCGATGATCTGGCACATCTGGTGGCTGGCAATCGCTAGCCTCGCTGGCACCGTCATCTACTTCGCGATCCACGCGGCCCGTGATGATCAAGGCTACTACGTGCCGGTCGACGTGATCGAGCGCATCGAAGCCGAGCAGCACAAGCGTCTGGTAGCGGCCGGGAAAGTCCGGGCCACCACCACCCGTGTTGAAACCTCGTTGGAACAGGCTTAAACCATGTCGAACTTAGTGACCAATGTTGGACACGCCCATGGTCATGACCATGGGCACGATGACCACCACCACGACTCGGGCGAGATGACCGTATTCGGTTTCTGGCTCTACCTGATGACCGACTGCATTCTGTTTGCGTCGATCTTCGCAGCGTACGCGGTACTGGTTAACAACGTAGCGGGTGGCCCGTCGGGCCACGACATCTTCGAACTGCCATATGTGCTGGGCGAAACCGCTCTGCTGCTGTTCAGTTCGATCACCTACGGCTTCGCCATGCTGGCGTTCTTCCGTGGCAACAAGAAGCAGGTCCTGGGCTGGCTGGCCCTGACCTTCCTGTTCGGTGCCGGCTTCATCGGCATGGAGATCAACGAGTTCCACATGCTGATCTCCGAGGGCTACGGTCCTAACCGTTCGGGCTTCCTGTCCGCGTTCTTCACCCTGGTTGGTACCCACGGTCTGCACGTGACCAGCGGTCTGATCTGGATGGCGATCATGATGTATCAGGTGCAGAAAAACGGCCTGACGGCGACCAACAAGACCCGTCTGAGCTGCCTGAGCCTGTTCTGGCACTTCCTGGACGTCGTGTGGATCTGCGTATTCACCGTTGTTTATCTGATGGGGACTATGTAAATGGCTAACGCTCATTCCCACAATGGCCACGACGACGGCAGCCACGGCAGCGTCAAGTCCTACGGCATTGGCTTCATCCTGTCGGTCATCCTGACCCTGATTCCGTTCGGTCTGGTGATGTACCCGACGTTGCCGAAGTCGATCACTCTGTTGATCGTCGTGGCATTCGCCGTGATCCAGGTGCTGGTGCACCTGGTGTACTTCCTGCACCTGGATCGCTCGTCGGCACAGCGTAACAACGTCATCGCGTTTGTCTTTGCCGCGATCGTGATTGCGCTGCTGGTTGGTCTGTCGATCTGGATCATGTTCAGCATCCACACGTTCATGATGGCGAAGTGAGGTAAATCCGCATGTCCTTCAAGCACTTTATCCAAATCACCAAACCGGGGATCATTTTCGGTAACGTGCTTTCTGTGGCAGGCGGATTTTTCCTGGCCTCCAAAGGGCATGTCGATCTGGCCATCTTCCTGGCCGCCATGATCGGCACGTCCCTGGTGGTTGCCTCCGGTTGCGTGTTCAACAACTGCATCGACCGCGACATCGACGTGAAGATGGAACGCACCAAGAACCGGGTGCTGGTCCAGGGCCTCATCTCCCTGAAACTGGCCCTGGCCTATGCGACCGTCCTGGGTGTCGCCGGCGTTGTGTTGCTGTACAAGGTGGCCAACCCGTTGGCTGCGCTGTTCGCCGTGATCGGCTTCGTGATCTACGTCGGCCTCTACAGCCTGTACCTCAAGCGCAAGTCGGTTCACGGCACGCTGGTGGGCAGCCTGTCGGGCGCCATGCCGCCGGTGATCGGCTACGTCGCGGTGAGCAACACCTTCGACATGGCCGCACTGACGTTGCTGGTGATGTTCAGCCTGTGGCAGATGCCGCATTCCTACGCCATCGCGATCTTCCGCTTCAACGATTACCTGGCCGCATCGATCCCGGTGCTGCCAGTGAAGCGCGGAATCCAGGTGGCCAAGAAGCACATCCTGATCTACATCCTGGCCTTCCTCGTGGCGACCTTGATGCTGACCTTCAGCGGCTACGCCGGCATGAGCTACCTCGCCGTCGCCGCGGCCATGGGCATGTACTGGCTGTACATGGCCTGGACCGGCTACAAGGCAGTGGATGACACGGTCTGGGCACGCAAGCTGTTCGTGTTCTCGATCTTCACCATTACCGCGTTGAGCGTGGCGATGTCCCTGGACTTCAAAGTGCCGACCGAGTTGCTGCTGACGTACGCGCCTTAAGCGTCGGATCGCGACAAGAAAAACCCCGCCCTTCGAGAGAAGGTGCGGGGTTTTTTGTTGGCTGGGCTTTCGTTGGGGCATTCGATTTCAATTGATCGGTCCTGGCGCGTGGGGGCGATCAAAAGCCAGCCTTTGTTCATTTCGGAAAACGGTACATGGCATTTGGGAAACGTCCTAACGCCAATTTTCATGCGCCTCAGTACGGTCCATTTCGATCACCACACTCTCATCAGTGGTAGAGGTTCGAAATGGAAATACAGGATGTAATTGCCCCCCGCCTGAACACAAGTACGGCACTGGGACAGGCTTTGGTGTCGATGTTCAAGTCGGTCGAAGTGCAGCTCACGCTTGAAGGTGCAAAATCGGGTGCGCTCAAAATTATCGTCTTTGGTGGCTGTGCGGTTCACCTCTACACAAATCATCGGGTCTCCACGGACGTCGATGCCGAGATCTACGAGTTCAATCTCCCTGAAGATCTTCACCTGCAAACCCTACTTGCACAGGTTCCTGAACTGTTCGTGGATGAACAATCAGGCCGGTTGATGGAGCTCAACTACGACCTGCAATACAACACCTGTTTTGGTCCTATCCATGAGGATTATTGGGAGCGCAGCCTTCCTCTGGCAGAGTTCCCCATCGTGTCACCACTGCACGTTCACATTGCCGCGCCTATTGATGTGGCAATCTCAAAACTGGGCAGGGCTACGGATCAAGATATCGGCGATATCATGGCGCTTCTCAGGGCCGGCTTCATACGCAGCACCGAATTCCATCGGCTGGCGTTGCAGGCGATTGATGTATATGTTGGCAACAAAGAGCAGCCGATCTCTGTTCTCACCAACATCCTGCAAGATTATCTGGAGACGACAGATGACGAAGCCCCTTGACGGCCACGTCCTCTCCTCAGCTTTGGACACGCTGGTCAGAAGCCCGTTGGATCAGGCAGATGACGTAGCGCTTATCAGCGCGGCCAAAGCCGTGTGGTACTCGGACTCAAATCTGGAGTGCGAAGTGTCAGTATTTCTGAGTTGCCATAACGACGATTTGCAGTTGCGACGGGCAGGCTATCTGCTTGAGCGATTCACTCGTTTTGCGTGTGTGTCTGACACCCGAGTGTCGGAAACCCTGAATGCTCTGGAGCTTTTTGCTCGCTCAACTTCCCGGAAGGAAATGGCGGCGCACACAGGTATGCCGCTCAATCAACGCCGTGATGTGCTTGCCATTTCCTGGGGGTTGGACGAAGGGCTTGGGCTGAAAGCCCAGACGCTGATGCCTTACCAGACCCGACATTACGCGGCAGAGCAACAAGCACTGAATTCATGATTTGATCTGTATGAGAAAAGCCCCGCATTCGAAGGAATCGCGGGGCTTTTTTGTATGGCAGTGTTCAGTTGTCGAGGAGTCGCAGGAAGCGCTCGCGCACCTGAAAATTATCTCCATGCGCCACATTGAACCGCAGGAACTGGCTCGCATCCGGCGCCTTGCTGAGCAGGGTGCCGGGGGCCAGTACCAGGTCGATGTCCAGGCCTTTTCTGGCCAGCGTTTCGGCGTGCAGGCCTTCTGGCAATCGGGTCCAGATGTACAGCCCTTCATGGGGCAGCGACGACACCGAGCAACCGGCTTCGACCAGCCAGCTGGACACCCGGCTGCTCGATTCGTAAAGCCTGTCCACGGTGCGGCGGGTGTGTTTGGCGTAGCTGCCATCGCTGAGCATCGCGCAGATGATCTGTTCCGCCAGTTCCGAGGTCATGCCGCCGCAGGCCATTTTCAGGGTGACCATGCGGGCCGCCAGTTGTGGCGAAAGCACCGCGAAGCTGACTCGGCTGTTGGCGGTCAGCGTCTTGGAGAATCCGGAAACGTAGCTGACATTGTCCAGCCCGCCTGCTGCCAGACGCGGGGTCATGCGTTGTTGCAGGTCGCAGTACAGATCGTCTTCGACGATGTGGAAACCATAGCGGTGGCTCAGCTCCAGCAAGCGATAGACCTGCGCCGGTGAAAACGAGTGCCCGGTCGGGTTGTGCAGGACGTTGTTGGTCATGTAGAGCACCGGGCGATGGGCACTCACCAACTGCTCGAAGGCCTCCATGTCCATGCCGTCGGCACCGCGGGCGATGGTGATGACCTTGGCGCCATGCAAGGCCAGGTTGGTATGCATGGTGAAGTAGCACGGGTCGTCGAGCAGCACGGTGTCGCCGGGTTTGACCAGCAGGCGCATCAGCATGTCGATGGCCTGCACGGTGTTGGCGGTGGTGACGATCTGGTCCACCGGCACTTCGATGCCGATGGCCGACAGCTTGACGCGTAGCGCTTCGCGCAATGGCAGGTAACCGGCGGCAACGCCGTACTCGCCCATTTGCAGAGAGGTCGCACGCAGGGTGCTGCGCACGGCCTTGAGCAGTTCTTCGGCAGGCAGCCAGGAGGAGGGGAGGAAACCGGCACCAGGACGCAGGGCGCCAGTGTCCTGCAGCACCGCGCGGCGAACCACGCTGAGGGTGTCCTGGGGCTGCAGGTCCGGCCCGGCATCAGTCTTGATCGTGACGCTGGAGCGATGCACGTAGTGCCCCGAACCCTGGCGCGAAACCACCAGGCCCTTGGCCCGCAAGCGGTCCAGAGCATCCACCACCGTGGACTTGCCGACGTTCATCAACTCGGAGAGTTCGCGAATCGGCGGCAACCGTGAACCATGCGGTAGCCCGCCCTGACTGATCGCTACTGACAATTGATCGACGATCTGCTGGACCAGCGGCACACCCGGCTGGAACTCGAAAGCAGCGATCACGGCACGCTGAACCTGCATTTTACTGGTCTCTCCGGCAGTAAAGTTCGTTCGATTCTAAACGAACTTGCTCTGATGAAAACAAGCCTCTGTCTCTACCATCACCTTACAGACTTTCCTGAATGTTGGCGCTCAACGCCTGAAAAATCACTGGCTCCAGAGGTGCTGCATGAGTGTTCAAACAACGGTCGCCGTTGCCAAGCCGGTGATCAATATCCGTCTGTTTGCGATCCGGATCATCACCGCGGTATCGCTGTTTGCGGTATTGGGCAAGGCCAACGTCTGGCTCGACACCGCGACCAACAGCATCCTCGCCCTCGGCTATCGCGCCTTGCTCCTGTTGCTGCCGCTGACGTTGCTGGTGCTTGGGCGTCGCTCGCTAAGCGTCACCTTGCTCTGCGCCGCCCTCGGGCTGGTATTGCTGGCCATCACCAGCAACCAGGGCGTGGTGATGTTCGCCGCAGCGTTGTTTGCCTACGGCATCGCGATTGCCGGTTACCTGATCAAGAGCGAAGCGGCGCAGACCAAGGAAGGCGCGGCGTACAACCGCGTGGCGATGAACATGGGCAGCCTGCTGGCCGGCCTGATCCTGTTGTCGCCGCTGTTGACCCCGACCATGTTTTTCCTCGGCGCCGCGGCGTTCGTGCTGTTGTGCCTGCCGATCGCCCACGGTGCGACCTTCACCAGCGAACCCGTGACCGCAAGCCCCGTCACTCACGATGGCAGTGGCTGGCGCAACAAGCTGCCGTGGGTGATCGCCGGGATCATCATGGGCATCAAGCTGTTCGGGGTGTTTTCGATTCTGCCCCAGGCAATCCTGCTCAAGACCGGTGAACTGCCCGCCTGGTACGGCCTGATGCTGATCCTCAACAGCGCCGTGGTGGTGTTCGCCCAGGTGCCGGTGATGAAACTCATCGAGCGCACCGGTCGCTTCAAGGTCGTGGCGGTGATCGGGATCATCGTCGGCGGTTTCGCGGTGCTGTCATCACCGGCCGCGTTCCACGTCGAAACCCTCGTGGGCGCGCTGATCTGGGTCGCGCTGCTGTCCATCGCCGAGTGCGCGTTCAGCTACCTCGATTACTTCTCGGTCAAGCAGAACAACATGTTCGTCAAGGAAGTTTCCCTGGGCGTGGGCGCCGGGCTGACGGTGCTGGTCATGCGGGTCGTGCCGGCGCCGTACAACGCGCTGGTGCTGGCTGCCATCGGCGCGGGCGGGATCCTGGCGTGGTACTGGTTCAACCGTAAATCCCAAGCGTCGTTACACGACTGAGTCGTCGCGGGTGCGGGTTTCAATTTGCAAGTCGGGGGCATTATGAATACGACTTCATGCGTCGTAGTGGTCGGTTACAACGGCAATCGGGTACACGATATCCAGAAATTGCGCGAGCTGTGCAAGTCGCTCTACAACGCCAGGCTCATCCTGCTGGTCGAGCAGGTCCAGCCCCATGACGACCAAGTGGCCGATCATGTCTGCAGCACCTCGCTGGCCGAAAAAGACGTGGCCGAATCCCTTGAACTGGTGGTGGGCTGCCTGAAGGCCGATAGCTGGAAGCTGATCGGCGTACTGCCGTTTTCCGACCGCGGCGTGCTGCTCGGCGCGGCGCTGGCCAGTCATTTCGGGCTGCCCGGCATCACGCCGGCCGAAGCTCGTGCGGGTCTGGACAAGCAGATCTTCCGCAGCCTGGAAGTCATGGCCACCGAGGCGCCCGAGGATTACCGCCCGGTATTTTCCACGCGGGTCGAGAGTCTGTCCGAATTGCGTCAGCGGGTTGTCGAGCTGGGTGGAAAAGCCTTCATCAAGCCGGCTTGCGAGGGTGCGAGCAGGGGCTGTCGCGTGATCAATCATCCGTCCGAGTGCGATGAAGTCTGGCAGGCACTCAAGCCTTACCGCGAAGGCGGCATCGTGATCGAAGAGCTGATCCAGAACGCCCGTGAATACAGTTGGGATTGCGTGGCCGGCAGCACCTGGATCACCGAAAAAACCACCACCGAAGGCGCCTACCGCGCCGAGATCCAGCAGGTGGTGCCCGCGCCGTTGCCGGACGACGTACAGACGCAATTGGTCGACGCCGGGCGGCACATGGCCGATCTGGTATCGCTGGATAACGGCGCCTGGCACAACGAAGTGTTCCTGCGGGCGGACCATCTGACCTCCGCCGTGGAAACCAACATGCGCCCCGGTGGCATGCACATCTGGGATCTGGCGCGCCAGGCGTTCATCGATTTCAACCCGTGGGAGCGCTGGGTGCGCTGGGCCGTGGAGGGTCAGATCGAGCCCTGCGAGCCAGTGCCTCGCGGCTATTGCGGCATTCGTCTGCTCAGGGCGCCAGCCGGCGGGATTTTGCGTTCGATACCCGACATCGAGGCGCTGACCCGTTCGCTGAACATCGAAGTGCTGGAGGCCAAATTTGCCAAGCGCATCGGTGATTCGGTGTCCGCGCTGGTGACGGACAACTTCTCGTTCATCGGCCACATCGTGTTGTTCAACGAGCACTACGCACAGCTGAGCAATGACCTGTTGCGCCTGTCCCAAGCCATCGAGTCAAGCGTCGGGATCACCAGCCTGGAACCGCCCGTGAGGGCCGCCGGTTAAGCCATTGCCCGACGGGTAGAGATCGAAGTTTTAGCAGTAATGAAGAGGATTCGGTAAATGATTGAACACATGACCTGTGATGAACGTTTCATCGCCCTGGCCAAGGAGTTCGGCTTTGACATCTACGGTGAGAACACCGTGGGCGGCCATTACACTCCGCTGATCCGCCACCACGATGAGCTGTACATCAGCGGTCTGGTGCCACGCATGGATGGCAAGATCCAGTATCCGGGCCGGGTCGGCCTGGACCTCGGCATGGCGGACGCGCAAGCGGCGGCCAGTATCTGTGCATTGCGTGGCCTGGCGTTGATCGTCGATGCCATCGGTTCACTGGATAAAGTCAAATCGCTGATCCGCATCACCGTACATGTGAGGTCTACGGCGGACTTTGTCGATCTCAGTGAAGTGGCCAACGGTGCCTCGGATGTGTTCAGTCATGTGTTGGGCGATGCCGGTAAACATACAAGAACCACTGTCGGGGTTTATCAGTTGCCGAAAAATGCCGCGGTCGAAGTTGATATGATTGCGGCGCTGCGGCCCTCGGTCCTGTAATTAATGAAAACCCCTGCTTTACAGTTACAAGTTGTTGCCCTAGTGTCTGGTGACTCAAGTCACCGGACATTTGGTATTTGCCAATGAACAACATTCAGGGTGGTTTTTTTTCATATAAGGACTTTCGTCAAAGTTTGCACAATCCGCCGATCGGCGCGCGGGTGTGGAAACAAGGCGAACTGACAGACATGCGCCAGAGTCTGGCGGACAGCGAGGTCGATATTGTCGCGCTGGCCCACGACAACAGCCCGGACGGTTGCAGGCTGACGCCAGGGATGGCGGTCTCCATGCAATGGCTGATCCCGGGCTCCAGGCTGGACGGTCATGCGCATGCCTGGTGGCACCTGTTCATCATTCAGGCCGGCAACGGAACGCTGACCCTGGAGGGCGCCGATGAAGTCAGCGTCGGCCCTGGCGACGTGCTGCTGGTGCCGGCCTGGACCCGCCACGGCTTCGTCAACACCAGCAAAACCGAGCCTCTGGCCATGCTCAACCTGAGCAACATGCCACAAATGGCGCAGCTGTCGAACGCCACCTCCTGACAATCCCCTCCATTCTCCTGTGGGAGCGAGCCTGCTCGCGATGGTCGCCAACGATGACGCGTAGTTGCTGACTATACGCGGCGTTCTTGAGTCCATCGCGAGCAGGCTCGCTCCCACAATTTCCCTGTTGATCCCCCCAAAAACACCCCATTACCGATAGCTCACAACCCTCGCGCAGGCTTCACCTGCCGCGACAAATTTCCTCACGCCAGAAACTTTCTGTATCGATTGAAACAGACAAATTCTGTATCTATTCAGCCCCGTATCAACTTAATACGATCACTTCCAATGCAGGTTTATCAATGCAGCCATTGCAATGGAGTGTTCTATGGAAAACCGAAAACTCAAACTGTATGTCGGTGCTGATTTTATTAGCGCATTTGCGATGTCGGCATTTGTGGCGCTCAAGGAAAAGCAACTTTCATTCGACTTCGTAACGGTGGATTTGAAAGCGAAAGAGAACTATCAAAACACTTATCGTGATCTTTCCCTGACTAACAAAGTGCCAACGTTAGTTCACGATGGTTTCGCACTGTCGGAATCGTCTGCCATCGCTGAATACCTGGAAGAACTCTCCCCGGGCCATAACAAACTCTATCCACAGGACCTCAGGCAACGCGCCCGCGCCCGTCAACTCCAGGCCTGGCTACGCAGCGACTTGCTGGTGGTGCGCAAGGAGCGCCCGTTCGACCTGGTGTACTTCGGCAAGAAAGACACACCGCTCTCCATTGATGCGAAAGCGGCTGTCGAGCGCCTGTTCTTCGTCGCCGATCACTTGCTGGAGGAGGGCGCCGAGCATCTGTTCGGTGACTGGAGCATCGCCGACACCGACCTGGCAATCATGCTCAACCGCCTGGTGGCCAACGGTGATCCGGTGCCTGCACGCCTGGCGGCCTACGTGCGCCGGCAGTGGGATCGCGACAGCGTTCGGGCATGGATGGACATAGAGCGCGTAGCGCCAGCCATCCAGTGATAACTGCCAGCCAACACCAGGAGCGCTGCCATGCAGGGACTGTCGGAGCACGAAAGATACAAACCCTATAACTCACGCACCATCCGCGAGACGCCGTACTGGCACAAGCTCACGCCGGATTTGCAGGAAGCCATGACTGTCGTGGCGCGGGTCATGCCGTTTCGCACCAACGAATACGTGCTGGGGACGCTGATCGACTGGAACAACATTCCGGACGATCCGATTTTCCGCATGACCTTTCCCCACCGGGACATGTTGCTGCCGGACGAATACACCGTGCTCAAGCAATTGATCGAACGGGATGACAGCGCGGCCATCAAGCGCAAGATCGAGGCGATCTGGCTGCGCATGAATCCTCATCCGGCCGGGCAGCTGACGCACAACAACGCCACCCTCGACGGAAAAGTCCTGCCGGGCATACAGCACAAGTACCGCGAGACCGTGCTGTTTTTCCCCGGTGCCGGGCAGACCTGTCACGCGTACTGCACCTTCTGTTTCCGCTGGGCGCAGTTCATCGGTGAGGAAGAACTCAAGTTCAACGCCCGGGAATCCCAGGAGCTGGTGAGCTACCTGCGGGTGCATCCGCAAGTGACCGATGTGCTGATCACCGGCGGCGATCCTCTGATCATGAACAGCCGTTCCCTGGCCAGCTACATCGAGCCGCTGCTGGAATTGCCGCACCTGAAAAGCATCCGCCTGGGCACCAAATCCGTGGCGTATTGGCCGCAGCGGTTTGTCAGCGACAAGGATGCGCCGGAGTTGCTCGAGCTGTTCCGGCGGATCGTCGCGGCGGGGAAAAACCTCTCGATCATGGGCCACTACAACCACCCGGTTGAACTGCGCCAGGACATCGCCCGGCAAGCCGTCGAACGCATTCGCTCCACCGGCGCCACCCTGCGCATGCAGGCGCCGGTGATCCGCCACATCAACGAGAACCCGGACGATTGGGCGGCGTTGTGGACCGAAGGCGTGCGGCTGGGGGCGGTGCCCTATTACATGTTCGTCGAACGCGACACCGGGCCGAGCCATTACTTTGCGATGCCCCTGGCGCGGGCGTTCGAGATCTTCCAGGCGGCCTATCGCACGGTGTCGGGGCTGGCGCGCACGGTGCGCGGTCCGTCCATGAGCACCTTCTACGGCAAGGTCTTGATCAACGGCATCGAGACCGTCGCCGGGGAAAAAGTCTTCGTGCTGCAGTTCCTCCAGGCCCGGGATCCGCAATGGGTGTTGCGCACCTTCTATGCGCGTTTCGACCCCCAGGCGACCTGGTTCGACGAGTTGCGGCCGGCCTTTGGCGAACGTGCGTTTTTCTTTCAGACCGAGCCTGAGCGGTTGCTGGCGCCCAAGCCGGAATTGATACCGGTCCTGCTGCAAACGGCGTAAGGCAATTCTTGTTTATGTATGGGGAGATAAGGACATGAGCAGTATCCCGTTTGATCAACGCGATGGGGTGATCTGGCTCGACGGCGAGTTCGTCGAGTGGTCCCAGGCGCGCCTGCACGTACTGACCCACGGCTTGCACTACGCAAGCACGGTCTATGAAGGGGAGCGTGTGTACAACGGCAATATTTTCAAACTGCGCGAACACACCCAAAGGCTGTATCGCTCGGCGCAGTTGATGGATTTTGTCATCCCGTTCCAGCCTGACGAACTGGAAGCGGCAAGCTACGAACTGCTCAAGCGCAACCAGGTGGTCGAGGGCTATCTGCGGCCCGTGGCCTGGCGCGGCAGCGAGATGATCTCCACCTCGGCGCGCTTCAACCGGGTGCATGTGGCGATTGCCTGCTGGCAATGGCCGAGTTATTTCGACCCGGCGGCGCGCATGGCCGGCATTCGCTTGAAAACCGCCACCTGGCGTCGCCCGCCACCGAGCAGCAGCCCCTTCGAAGCCAAAGCGTCGGGGCACTATCAGATCGCCACGCTGAGCAAGCACGACGCGGAAGACAACGGTTACCACGACGCCTTGATGCTCGACTGGCGCGGCCACGTGGCCGAAGCCACCAGCGCCAATGTGTTTTTCGTCAAGGATCGGACCCTGTACACACCGCTGCCGGATTGTTTCCTCGACGGCATTACCCGCCAGACCGTCATCGGGCTGGCCCGGGCGCTGGATTACCAGGTGGTCGAAACCACGATTCTGCCTACGCAACTGGGCGACTTCGATGAGTGTTTTCTTACCGGCACCGCCGCCGAAGTCACCCCAGTGCAAAGCATCGACGAGCATCGCTATCGACCGGGCGATGTTTGCCGCGAACTGATTGCCGCCTACACCTCAACCGTCAACGCCTGATCAACTGCCAGGAATCTCACCATGTCAAATCCAGGGATTGTTGCGTCCAAACCTTACGTTTCGCTGGGCCATCGCCATGACGAGTTGTCGTCCCGTGGCTGGACCGTCCTGACGCCCGGCGAATTTGCCCATGACGTTGTCGGCACCTTGCATGAGTTCGGTCCGGTCATTCCTCAGTTCAACGGCCAGACGGCTTTCGCCATCACCCGCAAGCCAGGCTATGAAGACCTGCCGTATTCGCAGAGCATGAATGGCATTGGCCCGCACACCGAGGCGCCGGTATACGGCCCGCCGCCGCGTTACCTGGCCTTGCATTGCCATCGGCAGGCAACCTGCGGTGGCGGGCACACCGGGCTGGTGGATGGTTATGAGTTTTTGAAGTCGCTGGAGCGCACCGAGCCTGAGTTGCGCGAATGGCTGAATGACACCCCGGTGGAGTTCGTCGCCACGGCCAAGCCCGGTGAGCCGGCGCAAACGCGGGTCAAGGAATACATCCTGACGCCGACCGAAGATGGCGACATTTTCCGCTTCAGCTACAACCAGTTTCACTACGGCGACGTGAACCCGTCCAAGCAGGCACTGGAGCAGTCCCAGGTGAGCAACAACAGCTCGCCGCTGGCCCGGTTTGCGGTGCTCGGCGAGGCGTATTTCATCGAGCACAACACCCCGGTGCTGATCCCCGAAGGTTGCATGCTGATCTGGGACAACTGGCGGATGATCCACGCCCGCAGTCGATACACTGACCCGGCGCGGCACCTGACCCGCTACTGGCTGGCCTGATCTTTCCGTCGCCCTTCTTTCTTTTGGCGTACCCGCGAGCGGGTACGCGTCCTACAGGTATCGCGTCATGCAAACAGCAATCGAGATCGCCAAGGTCGATCATCAACTGGTCGTGCGGCTCAATCAGGCCTGGACCCGTCGGGCCACGGTCTGCTCACCCGAGAAGACCTCGGTCGAGGAGGTGTTCGACCCGGCCCGCCCGGACTACCCGCAGCAGATGGTGCCGTTTTTTCACCACCCGAAATTCCAGGCCCTGAGCGACGAGCTCAAGAGCAGCGTGGTGACCTGGGGCTGGATCGGCTACAACCTGCGCACCGTGACCGCCGAGGAACACGTGGTCAACCCGGCGCTGAGCGTCATTGCCAATCAATACCTGGGCAAGGACGACTGGCACTTTCGCGAGGCCATGCAGCAGACCCTGATCGACGAGCACTACCACACGCTCATGCACCTGCGGGCCATCGAGCGGACCAAGCTGGAACGCGCGATCGATCAGGAGCTGGACTTGCCGCCGTCGGTCACCTACCTGCGGCTGCAGGCCTTGCGGGAAACCCTGGCCGAGCAATGGCAGAAAGACCTGGCGGCGATCACCTTTGCGGTGGTGGCCGAGATCAGCGTCAACGCCTACCTGGACCTGCTGGCGGATGACCAGAGCATCCAGCCGCAAAACCGCCGTGTTGCCGAGCTGCACAATCGCGACGAATACGCCCACAGCAAAGTGCTCGCCGAAGTGGCCAAGGTCATGTACGCCAACATGCAGCCAGAGCAGCAGGCCTTTTTCGCACGCACCCTGTCGGTGGCCCTGAGTGCCTTTGTCGCCCAGGACTACTCGATGTGGGAGGCGATTCTGACCCAGCTCGGGGTCGAGGAGGCCGCGCAGATCATTGCCGACACCCGCGAGAGCAGCAAGAACGCGACCATCATGCGCGACTACAGCGGCCTGCATAAGCTGGCGCACGACCTGGGCATCAGCGAGCAGATCGACTTCGATTTCCGCCCGACCCTCAAAACCACCGCCGCCTGAATCTGGAGATTCGTATGTCCGTTCCCGTGTACGAAGTGTTCGCCATCCGTGTCGGCGCCAATGCCCAGCGCACCGCCCGGGAGAATTTTCTCTACGACGCCTGCTGCGGTGATCCGAATGCGCCGATGCCGCTGGATTACTACTTCTGGGTGATCCGCAACCAGCAACAGGTGATCGTGGTCGACACCTGTTTTCAACCGGCCACGGCGGATCGGCGCAACCGGCAGATGTTCCGCTTGCCGGAGGAATCCCTGCGGCAACTGGACATCGATCCGGCGCAGGTCGAGCAGTTAATCCTGACGCATCTGCACTGGGACCACGCCGGTAATCTCGGGTTGTTCCCCAAGGCCACCGTGCACCTGCAAGAGGCCGAACTGCGCTTCTGCACCGGGCCGAAAATGGCCCATCACACGGTGAACAAAACCTACGAAGTCGAGGACGTGATGTCGGCGCTGCCGCCGCTGTTCGAAGGACGCATGCGCTTGCACCGTGGCACGGCCGAAGTGTTGCCGGGCATCACCTTGCATGCGGTGGGCGGTCATACGCCGGGCAGCCAGGTGGTGCGGGTCAATACCGCGCGGGGCTGGATTGTCCTGGCGTCAGACGCTGCGCATCTGTGGGTCAACATCCGCCAGCGCAGCCCGTTTCCGATTCTCGACGACCTGTCGCAAACCCTCGAAGCCTTCGCTGAAATCGACCGCCTGGCCGACAGCGAAGACCACGTCATCCCCGGCCACGACCCACAGATCGCCGAACGTTTCCCACATTGGAATGATGACCCGCATATCATTTGCCTGCACCAGACCCCCAGGTAACATTTCCCTGAACCTGTAGGAGCGAGCCTGCTCGCGATGGGCGACAGAACACCGCGGGGCATCAGGTTGCCAGCGTCATCGTTGACGACCATCGCGAGCATGCTCGCTCCTACAGTGGGGATGGTCAGCGTTGATTGTTGAGCAGGAGGCCAAGCGTCTGCAACGCCTCATCAATCCTCGGCGAATACGGCGCGCCACAGCCAATGCGCACAAAGTGATCGAACCGCTGGCCGTTGGAAAAGATCCCCCCTGGGGAAATCTGGATACCGCTGTTCAAGGCCTCGTGGAACAGCGCCATGGACGAATGCTCGTGGGGCAGTTCCACCCACAGCAAAGTCCCGCCCCGGGGGTTGGTCACGCGAGTGCCGGCGGGAAAGTAGCGCTGGATGGCCTCGCTCATTTGCAGGCGTTGCTGCGCGAGGGTGCTGCGCAAGCGCCGCAGGTAACGCTCATAGGACGGTGTGCCCATGAATGCACTGACCGCCAGTTGCGACAGCGCTTCGCAACCACGGGACTGGGTGTACTTGAGCATCTCCACGCGCTCGTGCCATTTGCCGGCGCTGATCCAGCCCAGGCGCATGCCCGGCGCCAGGGTTTTGTTCAGCGATGCGCAATAGATCAGGTTGTCGCCCCGGTCCCAATGCTTGAGGGTGGACAGCGGCTGCTCGCTGTCTACCAGATCGCCATAGGTATCGTCCTCGATCAGCACGATGTCGTGCACGGCACACAGCTGCACCAGCCGCGCCTTGTTGGCGTCGGGCATGATGCTGCCCAGCGGGTTGTGCAGGTTGGGGATGACGATCAACGCCTTGATCCGCTCCGGGCCTTGCAGCACCTGTTCGAGGGCCGTCAGGTTGATGCCGACGTGGCTCGACGCCGGCACTTCCAGCACCCGCAGGTTCAGGCTCTCGAGAATTTGCAGCAAGCCGTAGAAGGTCGGCGACTCCACGGCCACGGTATCGCCGGGGCGAGTCACCGCGCGCAACGCCAGGGTGATGGCTTCGGTGGCGCCGTTGGTGATCACGATGCGCTCGGCGCTCAGGTGGGTTTTGCTGGTCAGTGCGCGTCGGGCCAGCACGTTGCGCAGCGCGATACTGCCGGCGGTCGAGCCCGTGGTCTCGAACAAGTGCTGATCCTGGCGCAACGCCTTGATCATGTTGTCCTGCAGGGTCTTGATCGGATAAAGCTGCGGCGCGCAGTAGGCGCTGGCGAAATTGACTTTCACCGTCGCCCGCTGGCTGGCCTTGAGCACCGCCGACACCTGTTCGTGAATGCCCACGTAGACACCCGTGTCCAGTGGCGGGGGCAGGGCGGTCGGCGCGGGTTTGGCGGGAGTGTCGGGCTGGCGGATGTAGTTGCCGGAGCGGGGGCGTGCTTCCAGTACGCCGTAGTCTTCCAGCTCCCGGCAGACCTGCACCGCCGTCGACAGGCTGACCGCGTGTTTTTCCATCATCAGCCGAATCGAGGGGAAGCGTTCACCGGTTTTCAGGGTGCCGCTGCGGATGGCGTCCAGGTAGTGATTGGCCAGTTGGCGGTACAACGGAGTCGTGTTCATGATGACCTCAGCAGTTGCACCACTGAGGTCATTGGCTGGAAAGTGAAAAGGCGCTCCCCAACCTTAATCTGAGCGGGCGGACCCGTGGTGCTGTTGGGTGAAGGGAAGTACTGCCGTCGATACTGGAAGATTAATCACGGATTTGCCCGAAACGCAGGCAATAAAAAGCCCCGCTCGGGGGCGGGGCTCTTGGGTGAGTCTGTGAGATACCTGTGGCGAGGGAGCTTGCTCCCGTCTGAGTGCGCAGCACTCACAAAAGTCTGCGGTAGTAGTCAGATTTTTTGGGGCCGCTGCGCAGCCCAACGCGAGCAAGCTCGCTCGCCACAAAGTGATGTATTACTGGGCCGCGATGCTGTACCCGTCGAATGCCGTCTGCTGCTGCAGTGCGGTGATGATGTTCTTGCGGTTGGCGGCTTGTTCGGCGCCGCTGTTGTCGATGAAGGTTTCGCTTTCCAGCTCCGCTTCATCGCCTTCACCAACGAAGGTGAAACCAAGGAATTCCAGGGCTTCGCGGTCAACGTTCAGGCGCGAACGCGGGGTGCGCAACGGCAGGGTGACGCTGATGCCATCCTTGCTGATGGTGAACACTTCGCTTTCTTTCTTCGCCCGTGCCGCCTTGCCCTTGCTGCCGCTCGGGTTGCTGATGGCCTGGTGGGTCTGGTTCAGCACTTTCAAGGCCAGGCCGTAGACGATCTCCTGAAATGCCGGATCGTTCTTGAAGCTCGACAGGATGCGGCTGATCGAGAACTTGCTGCTCAGGTCTTCCAGGGCGGCGATATCGGCAGCTTCCGCGTCCTTGAGTTGCTTGAGCTGGCCCATCAGTTCATAGGCCTTGTCGTCGTCGAAGCTGTCATGTGCCTGGCGGATCGCGGCGCGCAGCTCGCGAATCTGCTCGCTTTCGCGGTTGGACTGGAAAGCGTCCAGCACCATCTCGCTGATGGTTTTGGCCTGGGGGACGTGTTGTGAAAGATTGATGGAGTTTTCGTATTCCGCTTTGGACGACAGGGTGACTACGGTTTCAGCGGTATTGGAATCGGACATTGAAATTTCACTACTTTGTTCAGCTTGAATAGGGGGAAAAAGCGTAGGGGCTTTTTCGGGCCGACTAATCTATTGGACCGGGGCTGCGTTGTCACGGATGAACAGGCGGCTGGTCAATTTTTTGCTTTTCTGTGGGAGCGAGCCTGCTCGCGATGGACGACGGAACACCGCGGGGTGTCAGGCTTCCAGCGTTATCGTTGACGTCCATCGCGAGCAGGCTCGCTCCCACAGGTTTTCAGCGTGCAAAAAAAGCCCCGCGTTCATGACGAAGCGGGGCCAGGTGCCGAGAACTGATCAGGAGTGCAGCAACCTCTGCGCCCGTTTGTCCGCCAGATGCTGAACCACCAGCCGGCCAATCAGCACCGCCAGGGTCAGGCTGATCAAGATCACCGAAATCGCCGCGACACTCGGGTCGACGTTATCGCGCAGGCCGCTCCAGATGCGCTTGGGCAAGGTATCGACGTTGACGCTGGTGATGAACAGCGTCACCGCCACCTCTTCCCAGGACAGGGCAAAACCCAGCAGCGCGGTGGAGGCCAGGCCCAGTTTCAGGTTCGGCAGGATCACCATGAAGGTGGTCTGCATCAGGCTGGCGCCGAGGTTGCGCGATGCCAGTTCGATGCGCCGGTCAATCTGGCTCAAGGCAACCAGCATGGTCACCACGCCGTAGGGTACGACCATGATCACGTGGGCAATCACCACGCCGGTCAGGGTGTCGTAGCCCATTCCCGGGGCGAAGCGGCCGAGCTTGGTTTCCATGAAATACAGCACCAGCGCCGAAATCACCGGCGGAATCGCCATCGGCAACAGCACCAGGCCGATCAGCGCGGTGGCCAACTTCGAGCGCATGTACCAGATGCCGAGGCTGAAACTGGCGGCCAGTACGGTGGCGATGAGGCTGGTGGCGAAGGCGATGGTCAGGCTCTGGCTGATCGCATGGAACCAGTCCGGGTTGCTCACCAGCGCCTCGTAGTGACGCAGCGACCAGTTGCCTTCGGGCATCGACAGGAAGCGTTTGCTGGTGAACGACACCGGAATGACCGTCAACAGCGGGAACAGCATGAAAGCCATGGCGACCACGGCCAGCAGCCGGGTACTCGGGCTTGTGCGATGGGTATTCATAGTGTTCTCAGCCTACCAGTCGGTTCACACGGGTCATTTTCAACAGCACCCAGATCAATGCGCTGACCAGGGCCAGCAGCACCACGCTCAGCGCCGCGCCCAGGCCCCAGTTGCTGGTCTGGAACATCTGCAGGAACACGTACTCGGCGATCATCACCGTTTGCCCGCCACCCAACAGCACCGGGGTGATGAAGAAGCCCAGGCAGAACACGAAGACCATGATGAACGCGCCCAGCATGCCCGGCAGGGTCTGCGGCAGCAGCACTTGCCAGAAGGTGCGCAGGGCACCGGCACCCAGGCCACGGGAGGCCATGAGCACGCGCTGATCCAGCTGGCGCATGGTCGATAGCAGCGGGAACACCGCGTAAGGGATCATCACGTGGAGCATGCCGATGACCACCCCGATCTCGTTGCGGCTCAATTGCAGCGGCTGATCGATCAGGCCCATGCCCATCAGGCTGTTGTTCAGCACACCGTTGCTGCGCAGGGTGATCAGCCAGCCAAAGGCGCGCACCAGCACGGAAATCCAGAACGGGATGAAGATGCAGATCTCCACCACCCGTTGCCAGAACGGCGGGCTGAACACCCAGCAGTAGGCCAGCAGGTAACCGATCACCAACGCCAGCAGACTTACCGTCATGCACAGGCGCAGGGTGCGCCAGAGCATGTCGTGGATCGCCGGGTCAGTGGCGATGCGCTGGTATTGCTCGATGCCCGGGGTTGGCAGCGAGAAGCTCCAGCCGACCACGCCAAGAAACGGCAGCACGTAGAAGACCAACAGCAGCACCGGCAGCGGAAACAGCAGCAGGCCGCGCTCCAGGCCCGGCGAACTGAAGCGGGGCTTGGGGCTGGACAGGGTTGAGGTCAGGGTCGTAGTCATGGTCTGAGGCTCACTTGGACAACCGCGTCAGATACTCTTCCAGGGCCTTGGAGTAGTTGTCGGCGTACCACTGGGCGTTGAGGGCGATCTGCTTTTTCAGGTTTTCTTCGGAGGCGCAGTTCGCTTCCCGTTGTTTGGCCGACATGAGCTTTTCCGTGGCGCTGTTGGACGGCCCGTTGCCGAGCAGTTCGAACAGCTTGAGCTGGCCTTCGGGCTGCAACGCGTTCTGGATGAATTGCATGGTTGGCTGAGTGCCGCCCGGGTTGCCGTTGAGCACGGCCCAGCTGCTGGAGTTGATGAAACCGTTGTCGAAGCTCCAGCGCACGCGGTTGTCGGTGTCTTCGCTGAGCAGCTTGGCGCGGGTGTGCCAGATCGCGCCCACCGACACTTCGCCATCGACCATCAGTTGCTGGCTCTCGGCGCCCGAGCTCCAGAACGACAGCACGTGGGGTTTGATCTCGTCGATCTTCTTCATCGCCCGCGGTACGTCCAGCGGGTAGAGCTGATCGGCCGGCACGCCGTCGGCCAGCAGCGCCGCTTCGAGCATCCCGTTCATCCATTTGTACAAGGTGCGCTTGCCGGGGAATTTCTTCACGTCCCAGAAATCGGCCCAGGTCTTGGGGCCGTTGTCGCCGAATTTTGCGCTGTCCCAGGCCATCACGTAGCTGAACTGGTAGCTGGCGATACCGAAATCGGAAGCCAGTGCCGGCGCTACCTGATCGCGCTTGATGACGTTGTAGTCCAGCGGTTGCAGGATCTTTTCCCGGCCCAGCACGATGGCGCTGTAGCTCTCGACATCGACCACGTCCCAGCTCGGTTGGCCGCTGGCCAGTTGCGAGCGGATCGCGCCCTCGGTCGGGCCGGCGCCGTCGATGCGCACCTGGATGCCGGTGTTCTTGGTGAAGGTATCGGTCCATGCCGAACGGAACGCGTTCAACGCATCGCCGCCCCAGTTGACCACCACCAGCGGCTTGTCCGCCGACCAGCTGATGCCACTGCGCAGCGCCAGCGGTACGGCCGCCAGCAGGCCCATGGCCTGGATGAACGTACGACGGTTGATCTGACCGCCGCGGGCTTTTTCGATAAGTACTTCGATGCAGTCTTGTTGGTGATCCGGGCCCATGGGCAAGTCCTCAAGTAGCGGGTGCCTTGGCGGGCACCGGCCTTTTTTGTTGTCGTTGGAAGAGAGCTTTGTGATGCGGATGCTTTTTGTTTGAAAGCCGGCTTTAAGCAGGTAGCAGGAAGCTTTGCTGCACCGGCCAACTGAGCCACACCGGCGCACCGCTGGGCATCAGGGCGCCCGGGTGATTGCCGGGTACGGAGAGGTTGATCGGCAAGGTATCACCGCCGACTTTCAGCGCCAGGTGGGTGCTGGAGCCCTGGTAGACCTTGTCGGTGAGTTGCGCGGGCATCACGTTGTAGCCCTCCATGGTCGGGCAGTCGCTGTGCAGTTCCATGTGTTCCGGACGTACCGCCAGCACGATGGGGGCCTGGCCCAGGGCGTTCGGCGCAACGGCGTGCAGCACGCTGGTGCCGCAACGGCCGCTGGCGGTGGCGCCGTTGCGGGTCAGGCTGTCCAGCGGGAACAGGTTCATCTTGCCGAGGAACTCGGCGACGAAACGGCTCTCGGGACGGTTGTAGATGTTTTCCGGGGTGTCGACCTGGGTCAGCTTGCCGTGGTTGAAAATCGCGATGCGCGATGACAACGCCAGGGCTTCGTTCTGGTCGTGGGTGACGAACACGAAACTGGTGCCCACCTGACGGTGGATGCGTTGCAGCTCGGTTTGCAGTTGTTCGCGCAGGTTCTTGTCCAGCGCCGACAGCGGCTCGTCGAGCAACAGCAGTTCCGGTTCGAACACCAGGGCCCGGGCAATCGCCACGCGCTGCTGCTGGCCGCCGGACATTTCCGCAGGCTTCTTGTGCATCTGCGCGCCGAGGCCGACCACTTCGAGGATGTGCTTGACCCGGCGATTACGTTCCTCGACCGGGACTTTGCGGATGCGCAGCGGATAGGCGACGTTGTCGGCGACGGTCATGTGCGGGAACAGCGCGTAGCCTTGGAACACCATGCCGAAGTTCCGCTGCTCGGCCGGGCGCCTGATGATATCGACGCCTTGTTCCATCAACTTGCCCGCCGTCGGGCTGAGGAAACCGGCGAGGATCATCAACAGGGTGGTCTTGCCCGAGCCGGAAGGGCCCAGCAGGGTAAGAAATTCACCTTTCCGCACGTCGAGATCGACGTTATCCAGCGCCGCGAAACGGCCGTAATACTGGCTGATACCTTGAGCGCTTAGCTGAATCGCTGAACGGCTGGACACAATGAGGTTCCTCTTTTTATTGCCCATAAGACGTACGAGGACGGAGGTGAGTCCGAAATGGGCTTTGGAACCTATTATTGTTAAAAATATCGCTACATCAATTGAGTTATTTTGCTCGTATTGGTTAGTTTTATTACTCAATTGATTGGCGATTTTCGCCTCGCTTCAGACCCTTGAAACAGAGCCCTGAACCTGTGGGAGCGAGCCTGCTCGCGATGGCGGTTTTTCAGGCGACATCGATGTTGATTGGCACGGCCAATCGCGAGCAGGCTCGCTCCCACAGTTTTTGCAGTGAGTTCAGGGCGTGTCTTGCCAGGTCTGGCGCGACGACTGCAGCTGGGTCTTGACCCAGTTACTGAAGGCCTGCACCACCGCGCGTTCGGCCTTTTGCGGGTCGGCGGCCAGGTAGTAGCCGCGGTGCAGGTCGATAGTGATGTCGAACGGGCGCACCAGCAGGCCCTTGGACAAGGCATCGCCGCTGATCAGGTTGTCGCCGATGGCGATGCCCTGGCCGGCAATGCAGGCGGCCTGTGCGCAATGCGCGTCGGAGAACAGGATGCCGCTGCCGGCGTTGACGCCCGAGGCGCCGGCGGCGGTGAGCCAGACGCGCCAGTCCGAGTAATCGGTCATGTGCAGCAGCGGGAAGTGGCTCAGCTCCTGCGGGCTTTTAAGGCCGCTCAGGGCGTTGATCAAGCGCGGGCTGCACACCGGGAAGAAGCGCAGGGCCACGATCTCCTCGACCATCATTTCCGGCCAGTCACCAATGCCGTAGGCGATAAACAGGTCGACGCCCGGGTTGTTGATGTCATCCGGCGTGCGCGGGGAAATCAGCTGCAATTGCACCTGCGGGTATTGCCGCAGGAAGGCGCCGATGTGGTGGCACAGCCAATAGGTGGCGAACCCCGGCGCGCAGCTGACGCACAGCCGTCCGGAGATTTCCTGGTCATCGATCGCCTGCCCGGCGTCGAGCAGGTTCATCAGGATCCCGTGCACCTCCCGCGCATAGCGTTCGCCTTGCCAGGTCAGGCCGATGCCCCGGCCGATGCGCTCGGTGAGGGCAAAGCCCACGCATTCCTCAAGCTTGCTGATCTGGTGGCTGATGGCGCTGCGGGTCAGGTTCAGTTCACGGGCCGCGACCGACACGCTGCCCAGGCGGGCCACCGCGTCCAGCGCGCGAAGGGCGGTCATCGAAGGAAAGCGCATAACTCATTCCGCTGAAAGGTTGAAGGAATACGAACGAACGACGCGGCCTTTTGTGGCGAGGGAGCTTGCTCCCGCTGGGTCGCGAAGCGGCCCCAATTGCATCATTCGTCCAACTTTGCGCCTGCTGCGCAGTCGAGCGGGAGCAAGCTCCCTCGCCACAAAGTTGTGTTTAATCTCACTTATGGTGAAGGAAATCGAACAGTCAGGCCAAAAAAAATCGATTGTTGTATTGGTTGATTCAACAATACTAGTTCCATTCGTCAGTGCGCCGGCATATCCGCGAGCGCAGATTTCATGGATAAAAGAGGTGCTGCATGACCAGTTGTGCCCAGGCGCTCGTCCGGTTGCTGGAAGGTTATGGCGTTGAAACCGTGTTCGGCATTCCGGGCGTACACACCGTGGAGTTGTATCGCGGTTTGCACGGCAGCCGCCTGAAGCACGTCAGCCCGCGCCACGAGCAGGGGGCCGGGTTCATGGCCGACGGCTATGCCCGGGCCAGCGGAAAGCCGGGGGTGTGTTTCATCATCACCGGCCCCGGCATGACCAACATCATCACCGCCATGGGCCAGGCCTATGCCGACTCGGTGCCGATGCTGGTGATCTCCACCTGCAACCGCCGTGAACAGCTGCGCCTTGGCCATGGTCACCTGCATGAACTGCCTGACCAGCGTGCGCTGGTCGCGGGCGTCTGTGCCTTCAGTCATACCTTGCAGCATCCGTCACAACTGCCGGAAGTGTTGGCCCGGGCCTTTGCCCTGTTTGGCTGCACACGACCGCGCCCGGTGCACATCGAGATTCCGCTGGATGTGCTGGAGATGTCCGCCGACGGTCTGGATCTGAGCCCGCGCCCATTGCCGGCCGCACCGGCCCCGGCATCGCAGACCATCGAGGCGGCCGTTGCCCTGATCAACGCTGCCAAACGCCCGTTAATCCTCGCCGGCGGTGGCGCGCGGCGCTGCTCCCAGGCCCTGACAGCGATTGCCGAACGCTTGCAGGCCCCGGTGGCGCTGACCACCAATGCCCGTGGCCTGCTGGCCCCCGAACACCCCTTGCTGCTTGACGGTGTGCAGTCTTCGGCCCATGGCCGCGAGCTGATCGCCGAGGCTGATCTGGTGCTGGCGGTCGGCACCGAGCTTGGGGAAACCGATTACGACTTTTTCGGCCTGGGCGCGCTGTCGTTCAAGGCACCCCTGATTCGCCTCGACATCGACCCGATGCAAGTGCTCGGCCTACAGCCAGCGGCGGTGGGTTTGCTCGGTGATGCCGAACAAGGCCTGCGGGCGCTGTTGGCGAGTCTGCCGCAGCGTCAGGCGCAAGCGAACTGGGGCGGCGAGCGCGTGGCGCGGGTCAATGCCGTCGAACATTCCGGCTGGAGTGCAAAACAAAGCCGCATGCAGGCGCTGCTCGATACCCTGCGCGATCACTTGCCCGAGCCGCTGATCGTTGGCGATTCGACGCAGCCGGTGTATCAGGGGGCGTTGGGTTATCGCGCGCCGACGCCCAACAGCTGGTTCAACGCCGGCAGTGGCTACGGCACCCTCGGCTACGGTTTGCCGGCGGCCATCGGCGCCAAGCTGGCGCAACCGCTGCGCCCGGTGGTTGCGTTGGTGGGGGACGGTGGCCTGCAGTTTTCCAGCGCCGAACTGATCGCCGCCAAAGAGGCCGGCGCCGGGGTGATCCTGCTGCTGTGGAACAACAGCAGCTACGCCGAAATCCGCGACTACATGAATGCCCGTTCGGTGCCGTTGCTGGGGGTGGACATCCTCACGCCGAACTTCGCAGCCCTGGCGCAGAGCTGCCACGTCAGCCATCACCGCGTGAGCCATTTGCAGGGCCTGCGCGCGTTGCTGGACGAGCTCGGCAACCCTGATGAGCCGGTGATGATCGAGGTCGATGCCGCGACCTTCCTGGCTGACTAAAACAACAATAATTTTTCAGGTCCCCAACCCGCCCAGCGCCTGGTGGACCTTTCAACCTCCTGAACTCAAAGGTGGCTTACATGGCCGAGTCCGACAACTTTCTCTCTACCCATTCGGCGCAGGGGACCTACGCTGACCTGATACTCGCCAACGGTCGCATCTATACCCAGGACCCGGCCAATCCCTGGGCCGAGGCCGTGGCGATTCGCGACGGCAAGTTGATCGGCGTCGCCAGCCTCGGCCAGATCGAAATGTTCAAGGGCCCGAACACCCGGGTGCACGATCTGCAAGGCGCGTTCTGCATGCCGGGCCTGCACGACATGCACACCCACCCCGACCTTGCCCTCGCGCCACGCTACGCCGATGACCTGGACGTGGGCATCGAGGACCCGACCCCGGAACAGCTGCGCGAAAGCATCCTCGCCTATGCCGACAGCCATCCCGGCGACGGCTGGATCTACGGTCAGTACTGGGTGCGCTACACCTTCCGCGAAGCCGGCCTGACGCCGGGCCGCGCCTGGCTCGACAGCGTCATGCCGGACCGTCCCGTGGCGCTGCTCGACCGCATGTGGGGCACCATGATGGTCAACTCCAAGGCCCTGGAACTGGCGGGCATCGACCGCCACACCTCAGACCCGCGCAATGGTTATTTCGAACGCGACGAGCTGACCGGCGAGCCCACCGGCCTGATGATCGACGGCGCCTACGCGATGATCCACGCCGCGATGCCGCCGACCCCGGTCAGCGTGCTGCGCCGTGCCTATCGCGATGGCGTGCACTTCCAGAGCTCCCGTGGCGTGACCGCGAGCAAATACGTGCACGTGTGCGAGCAGCGTCTGCAAGCGCTGAAGGAGCTCGACGACAGCGGCGAGCTGACCGTGCGCATCGAGGCGGCGATCAGTTGGCAGGACGATATCTTTCCGGTGCGTCGTCGCTGGGAATTGCTGGCTGGCGAACGTCATTACTATCGCAGCGCGCGCCTGAGCGCCAACGCGGTGAAGTTCCACTTCGACGGCACCGTGGAACCGAAATCCTCGTACCTGCTGACACCGTGGCCGCAAGAGAAGAGCTGGCGCGGCAAGCTCAACCTGACCCCGGAACACATCACCGACATGGTGGTGGACATGGACCGCAAGGGCATCCGCGTGATTGCCCACTGCACCGGTGACGGCGCCTCCGACGTGTTCCTCGATGCCGTGGCCGAAGCCCGTCGTCGCAACGGTTTCAGCGGCGTGCGCCATCAATGCGCACACAGCACCTTGCTGCATCCGGGCAACCTGCCGCGCTTCAAGGAACTCAACGTCATTGCCGAGTTTTCCCCGGCGGCCTGGTACCCGACGCCGTTCGCCAGCGGTGCGCGTTCCGGCTACGGCCAGGAGCGGCTCAAGCGCATCTACGACTTCAAGGGCGTGCTGGCGGCGGGCGGTACCGCGGTGATGGGCACCGACTGGCCGGTGGCGTCCATCGACCCGTGGCTGGCGCTGGAAACCATGATCACCCGCCAGAACCCGTGGAACGACGACCCGGCCTGCTTCGGCGACCCGATCAGCCTCGAACAGGCGCTGACGGTGATCACCAGCAACGGCGCGGTGGCCATGGGGCTGGAGCAGAGCACCGGCAGCCTGCAAGTGGGCAAGTTGGCGGACCTGATCGTGATCGACCGCGACCTGTTCGCCGCTCCGGCGCGCAATTACATCCACAAGACCCAGGTGTTGCTGACCTTCGTCGAAGGCCAGTTGGTCTACGACCGTCATTCGACCCTGGAATCCGTCGGCCTCAAGGCTGTTTGGCAGGGTGAACCACCGGTGTTGGAGGGCAAGGCAGAATGACTTCCCCACGCATTGCCGTGACCGTCGTCTCGGGTTTTCTCGGCGCCGGCAAAACCACATTGCTCAACCGCATGGTGCGCCGTGCGGAGGGCAGCCGACTGGCCGTGATCGTCAATGACTTCGGCGAATTGAACATCGATGCGGCCATTGTTTCGGAGGTCACCGACGCGGTGTACAGCCTGCAAAACGGCTGCATCTGCTGCACCGTGCAGGAAGACCTGCTGGCGCAACTGGGCAGCCTGGCGCAGCTGGAGCCACGGCTTGAACGCATCGTCATCGAATGCAGCGGGGTCTCCGATCCACAGCGCATCGTGCAGACCCTGGCTTATCCACAGCTGCGCAGCCAGATGCAGCTGGACATGGTCATCACCGTGGTCGACGCCACCCGTCACCTGCAACTGGAGGGCGAATATGCGCGCCTGGCCCGCGCCCAGGTGGCGGCTGCCGACCTGTTGCTGTTGAACAAGACCGATCTGGTGGACGAGCCGCAATTGCAGGCGTTGCGTGAAGCCTTGGGGCTGCGCACGCGGATACACGAAAGCGTGCAGGCGCAGTTGCCGGATGCGCTATGGCTCGAGACCGAACTGGAGCTTGAGCCGCGTGCGCAGAAGCCGCTGACACGGGTGGCTGACGGCGACCACGGTGAAATGTTCAGCAGCTGGCTGTGGCAAAGCGACTCGGCGCTCGATGCCGAGGGTTTGCGTGCCTGGTTGCAGGCATTGCCCAGTGATGTGTTTCGGGTCAAAGGGCTGGTGCGGCTGGCGCAGGGTGACAAGGCGCACTGGTTGCAGCATGTCGGCACCCGCAGTCAGTTTCAGCCGGCGGGTGATGAAGCCAAGGCCAGCGGCTCGCGGCTGGTGTTCATCGCACGTCGCGGTTTCGATGGCTGGGAGGCGTTGGGGCAGGGGCTTGAGGCTTGCTCGCTGAAAGCGGGGACGAAGGCATGAGTCCTGTCGAGCAACGGCTGCGGGAAGAGCTTGCAGCCTGTTATCGCCTGATTGCGCATTTCCGCATGACGGATTTGATCTTCACCCATATTTCGGTGCGTCTGCCGGGGCCGGAGCATCATTTCCTGATCAACCCTTATGGGCTGATGTTCGATGAAATCACTGCGTCGAATCTGGTGAAGATCGATCTGCAAGGGCGCGCGGTCGAGCCGTCGCCATACCCGGTCAATCCGGCGGGCTTCGTGATTCACAGTGCGATTCATGGGGCCCGTGAAGACGCGCAATGTGTGCTGCACACCCACACCAAGGCCGGTTGCGCCGTGGCCGCGTTGAAGTGCGGGTTGTTGCCGGTGAACCAGATTTCCATGGAGTTCTACGGCAAGGTCGCCTACCACGACTATGAAGGCGTGGCGCTGGACATGAGCGAGCAGCAGCGGCTGGTGGCGGACATGGGTGACAAGCCGGTGTTGATGCTGCGCAACCATGGTTTGCTGACGGTTGGCGAGACGGTGAGCCAGGCGTTCCTGCGCATGTATTACCTGGAAAAGGCCTGTGAAATTCAGCTGGCCGCGCAGGCTGCCGGGGAGTTGGTATTGCCACCGGTTGAGGTGTGCGAACACACCGAGCGCCAGTTCAACGACCCGGGGCGGCCGCTGGAGGAAGGGGAACTGACCGACCCGGATGCCATGCAACTGGCCTGGGCGGCGTTGTTGCGGATGCTGGATCGGGTGGCGCCGGGGTATCGGGATTGAGCCAGGCCCTTCGTTGAATGGGCTGACGCCATCGCGAGCAGGCTCGCTCCCACAAGGGATATGTGTCGAGCCTAAATCTGTGCCATGACGCAAAACCTGTGGGAGCGAGCCTGCTCGCGATGCGGTGGGTCAGGCAATGAAGATGTTGAAGCTGCCGGCCCCATCGCGAGCAGGCTCGCTCCCACAGGGGATGTGTGTCGAGCCTGAATCTGTGCCACGACGCAAAACCTGTGGGAGCGAGCCTGCTCGCGATGCAGTGTGTCAGCCAATGAAGATGTTGAAGCTGCCGGCCCCATCGCGAGCAAGCTCGCTCCCACAGGGGATGTGTGTCGGGCCTGAATCCGTGCCACGACGCAAAACCTGTGGGAGCGAGCTTGCTCGCGATGGGCGCGCCACGGACTGTCAGGCGTGCCCAGGGGCATTCAGGCTCATCGACCGCACCGCCGTCTCTTCATCCTTGGGCAACGAAAAACGGAAGGTCGCACCGCGTCCGGGCACATCGACCAGCTGAATCTCGCACCCATGCAATTGTAGGATGCGATGCACGATTCGCAGCCCCAACCCACCATCGCGCCGCGCGCCGCCAATGTTGAACGGGCGCAGGAACAGGCCTTCGCGCAGTTCCGGGGCGATGCCGGGGCCGGTGTCGCTGACGGTCACTTCAATAAAGGATCCTTGCGGCCTCAGGCTCAGTTCGATTTCCCCACCTTGCGGCGTATGGCGCAGGGCATTGTCGAACAGGTTGGTCAGCACCCGTTCGATCAACCCCAGGTCAGCGCAGGCCGCCGACACGTTGGGGGCGAAGGTGGCCTTGAGTTCCACGTGCCGCGCCTCGGCGGTGAGCTCGAATTTCTGGAAGATGTCCTGCGCCAGATCGGTCAGGGAAAAGCGCTCCAGGATCGGCTGCACAAAACCGTGCTCCAGGCGCACCAGTTCCAGCAGCGACTGCGCCAGGCCACCGACCTTGCGGCTCTGATCCAGGGCGATGCCCAGGTAGCGGCGACGGTCTTCGGGAGACAACGTGGCGTCCTTGAGCGACAGGGTTTCCAGATATCCGTGCAAGGACGCCAGGGGCGTGCGCAGGTCGTGGGAGATGTTCGCCACCAGTTCGCGGCGTTCCTGATCCTGGCGGGTCAGGGAGCGCCACTGCTCGCCGAGACGCACCTGCATCTGCCGGAAGGTGGCATCGAGGATGGCGATTTCGTCGTGGCTGGCGACTTTCTCCGCGGGCAGGGAGGGCGCCGGCGTGACAGGGATGCCGTCGATGTCAAAGCGGCTGACACTGTCCGTCAGGCGGCGCAATGGCCGGGTGATCAGGGCAAACGCCGTGAGACCGGCAATCAGACACAGCAGCGCCACCAGGCCGATGGACAGCAGCGCTGTGTTGAGCGCGGCGCTGGTGGCACCGCGTTCGGCGAGGCGGTCATGGTCCTCGCCGAGCAGCACCACGTAGAGATAACCCGCCGGCTTGCCATTGACCTTCAGCGGCGCGGCGCTGAACACCTTGCGTGCATCGACGCTGCGCGGGTCGTCGCCGAGAATCGGCAGGGCATCGCCCTTGAGCAGGCGCTGGATCGGTGCCAGATCGACCTGTTCCCGGTGTATCCGGCCCTCGGGCGCGGCGCTGCCGACAATCCTGCCCTCGGTGTCCAGCAGGTACACCTCGACGCTGGGGTTGACCTGCATCAGCTTGCTGAACAGATCGCGCACGGCATTGGGCATCAGGCCTTGAGCGTCCATCAGCACCGTGTCGCGGGCGATGTGTTGTGCCAGGTCCCTCGACAACCCCTGCACCACTTCCTGTTCATGCATCTGGTTGGAGCGCACCTGCATCCACGCCGAGGTGCCGCAGCACACCAGCAGCAGGACGGCGAACACCAGGGACAGGCGTTGTGTGAGGGTCAGCCTCATGGTTGTGACTCCTCGCCGGCGGCAAACTTGTAGCCCCGCCCCCAGACCGTGAGGATGCGCGCCGGTTGCGCCGGATCGGCCTCGATTTTGGCGCGCAGGCGATTGATGTGGGTGTTGACGGTGTGTTCGTAGCCTTCGTGGCTGTAACCCCACACGGCGTTGAGCAGGTCCATGCGCGAAAACACCTTGCCGGGCTGGCGCGCGAAAAAGTACAGCAGGTCGAACTCCCGGGGCGTGAGGTCCAGGCGCCGGCCGTCGAGGGAGGCTTCACGGGTAATCGGGTCGATGGCCAGGCCGTCGATGTTCAGGCTGCCGGCGTCCATCTTCAGGTTGCGTGCCATGGCATCGACCCGGCGCAACAGGGCTTTGACCCGGGCCACCAGTTCGAGCATGGAAAACGGCTTGGCCAGGTAGTCGTCGGCGCCCAGTTCCAGCCCGAGAATGCGGTGCACTTCGCTGGAGCGGGCGCTGGTGATGATGATCGGGGTGTAGCGCGCCATGGCACGGGCGCGCCGGCAGATTTCCAGGCCGTCGACGCCCGGCAGCATCAGGTCGAGAATCAGCGCATCCCAGTTGCCTTGCTGCAGCAGGCGCATGCCTTCATCGCCATCGGCACAGTGCACCACCTCGAACTGCTCATCGCGCAGGTGCAGGCAGATAAGGTCGGCGATATGCAGGTCGTCCTCGACCACGAGGACGCGTTTGTTCTGTTCCATCGGTAATACCCTGTACCTGTAGGAGCGAGCATGCTCGCGATGGTCGTTAACGATTACGTGGGAAACCTGGCACCCCGCGGTGCCCTCAGGTTTTTCGCGAGCATGCTCGCTCCTACAAAAAAGCAAAAAAGCAGTTATCCGCGATTCCGTCGATAAGCGGCATTGTGCGGTGTTTTCGGAAGTCGAGTTATCACGAATTGTTTAACTTCCCGTGAGGATTTGGCGATCACCCCAAGCTTAGGCTCAGTTCCATGAAAGACCTTATGGACTTCGGAGACGACCATGTTCTCAAGACGACAATTTCTTTGGGCGAGCGGTGGGCTGGGGGTTGCAGCCCTGGCCATCGGTGCATTGCCAAAATTCGCCAGCCGCTCTGTACTGATCAGTGAGGCTGACGCATCGGAGGTGTTCGAAGTGACCCACAGCGACAGCGAATGGCACGCCATCCTCAGCGACGAGCAGTATGAAATCCTCCGCGAAGAGGGCACCGAACGGGCTTACAGCAGCCCGCTGAACAACGAACACCGCGACGGCACCTTCGCCTGTGCCGGCTGCGATCTGCCGCTGTTTTCCTCTGCCACCAAGTTCGACAGCCGCACCGGCTGGCCAAGTTTCTGGGCGCCGCTGGACAAGGCGGTGGCGACCCGCCAGGACCGCACCTTCGGCATGGTCCGCGAAGAGGTTCACTGCCGACGTTGTGGCGGGCATCTGGGGCATGTTTTCGATGACGGGCCGAAACCCACCGGGCTGCGCTACTGCATGAACGGCCTGGCGATGAAGTTCGCGCCCCGCACGGTCTGATTCCTTTCACTCACGTTTGCAGGTAAGCACTATGTGGCTTCTGGTCCTCGCGTATCTCGGCGGTGTACTGACGATTGTCAGCCCCTGCATTTTTCCGGTGTTGCCCTTTGTCTTCGCCCGCACCGGTCAACCGTTTGTGAAGAGCGGCTTGCCATTGCTGGCGGGCATGGCGCTGACCTTCGCTTTCGTCGCCACGCTGGCGGCGGTGGGCGGTGGCTGGGTGGTGCAGCTCAATCAGTACGGGCGCTGGCTGGCGCTGGTGTTCGTGGCGCTGTTCGGCCTGACGCTGTTGTTGCCGCAACTGGCCGAACGCCTGACCCGGCCGCTGGTTGCTGCCGGGAGTCGTTTGTCCGAGGCAGCGGGCGCCGATGCCCGGCCACGACCCGGCGCTTCGTTCCTGATCGGGGTCGCCACCGGTCTGCTGTGGGCGCCCTGCGCGGGGCCGATCCTGGGCCTGTTGCTGACCGGTGCGGCGCTGCAGGGTGCGAGCATCGCCACCACCTTGCTGTTGCTGGCCTATGCCGCCGGTGCGGCCACTTCGCTCGCCGTGGCACTGTTGCTGGGCGGCAAGGTATTCGCCGCGATGAAACGCTCGATCGGTGCGGGCGAGTGGCTGCGACGTGGTCTCGGCGCCGCGATGCTGGCCGGCGTGGCGGCCATTGCCCTGGGGCTCGATACCGGGATTCTGGCGCGGGTTTCCACGGCCTCCACCGGCGGGATCGAACAGGCGCTGGTGGAGAAACTGGCGGGCAAGTCACCGCGTAACAGCACGGCGATGATGGCGCAAAAACCGTTGTCGGAAGGCTCGTTGCCAGTGGCGGACACCACCGCCAGCACCTTGCCGGTCGAGGGCAACCTGCCGCCGCTGGACGGCGCCGTACAGTGGCTCAACTCGGCACCGCTCGATGCCCAGGCGCTGAAAGGCAAAGTCGTGCTGGTGGATTTCTGGACCTACTCCTGCATCAACTGCCTGCGCTCGCTGCCCTACGTGAAGGCCTGGGCCGAGAAGTACCGCGACCAGGGGCTGGTGGTGATCGGTGTGCATGCGCCGGAGTTCGCCTTCGAGCGCAACGTCGACAACGTCACCAAGGCCATGAAGGATCTGGGGATCAACTACCCGGTGGCCATCGATAACGAGTTCAAGATCTGGCGTGCCTTCAACAACGAATACTGGCCGGCGCACTACTTTGCCGATGCCCAGGGGCGCATTCGTTATCACCACTTCGGCGAAGGCGAATACGCCGAATCCGAGCGGGTCATCCAGCAACTGCTGCGTGAGGCCGGTGCCAGCAAGGTGTCGGACGGGCTGATTACCGCCAAGGCCGAGGGCGTGCAAATGGCCCCGGACAACAACGAAGTGCAATCGCCGGAAACCTATGTCGGCTATCAGCGCGCAGAGCATTTCGTGCCGGAAACCAGCCTGATACCGGACAAGGTGGCGACCTACAACCCACCGGCACAATTGGCACTGAACGACTGGAGCCTGGGCGGGCAGTGGCATGTCGGCGCAGAACGCGCCACCGCCAGTGCGCCGGCCAGTCGCATCGTCTACCGCTTCCACGCCCGCGACCTGCATCTGGTGCTCGGCCCGGGCGCGGATGGCAAGCCGGTGCGCTTCAAGGTGCTGATCGATGGCAAGGCCCCCGGTAATGACCACGGCATGGACGTGGCGCCCGATGGCAGTGGCACGGTGACGGACCAGCGCCTGTACCAACTGGTGCGCCAGAACGGCGGTGTGGATGACCGGACCTTCAGCATCGAGTTTCTTGATCCGGGCGCATCGGCCTACGCCTTTACCTTCGGTTGACAGCCCCTTTCAGTTTTGTGGAGTTCGAACCATGAAAACCCTGTTCACCTGGCGTCGTACGTTGTTGGCATTGGCCGCTGCGGGCGCTATTGGCCAATGCTCGGCGTTCTCTCTGGGCGGTGCTGAAGAGGCGGTGAAGATTGCACCGCCAACCCTCGACGAAGTCACCCAGGCCCACAGCGAAACCGCAGTCTTTGCCGGCGGTTGCTTCTGGGGCGTCCAAGGGGTGTTCCAGCATGTCAAAGGCGTGAAAAACGCGGTCTCCGGCTACGCGGGCGGGGCGGCCAGCACGGCGCAGTACGAGCGGGTCAGCGATGGCGATACCGGGCATGCGGAGTCCGTGGAGGTGACCTTCGACCCAAGCCAGGTCAGTTACGGCACCTTGCTGCAAATCTACTTTTCGGTGGCCCACAACCCGACCGAACTCAACCGCCAGGGGCCGGACACCGGCACCCAGTATCGCTCGGCGATCTTCACCAAAAGCAGCGAACAGCAACGGGTGGCGCAGGCCTATATCGCCCAGCTCGACGCTGCCCATTCATTCGACAAACCGATCGTGACCAAGCTGGAAACCTACAACGGTTTCTATCCGGCGGAAGAGGAGCATCAGGACTTTCTCACCGAGCATCCGAGCTATCCCTACATCGTGATCAACGACCTGCCGAAGGTGGCGCAACTCAAGCAGCTGTACCCGGATCGCTATCAGGAAAAACCGGTGCTGGTGAAGGCGGGGATGTGAAAGCAAGGGGGCAAGACTGTTCAGTTAAGCTGAACTTGAAGAGTGAAATATTTGTGGCGAGGGAGCTTGCTCCCGCTTGAGTGCGCAGCACGCACAAACAATCGCGAGGGTTGCCTGATTTTTGGGACTGCTGCGCAGCCCGACGCGAGCAAGCTCGCTCGCCACAGGGATTGGGGGGACCCAGACTTTCTTGGGTGAATAACAGGGGAGGAGGGCGTTATCCCGAGATCACATTCTTGCCGGCGATCTTCGAGCGGTACAGCGCCTGATCGGCACGGGCCATCAGGCCGGTCTGCTGCTCTTCATCGAAGCGCTGCACCACGCCGAAACTCATGGTCACCTGGAAGTCCCCGACCGGTAGCAACTCGGTCAGGCCATGACGGATGGTCTCGGCGAGGGTTCTGGCTTCGGCCAGGGAGGTGTTGGCCAGCGTCATGATGAATTCATCGCCGCCCCAGCGGGCCAGCAGGTCGCCTTCGCGTACGAAGCGCTTGATGTTGTCCACCACGTGCACCAGGGCGGCATCGCCCAGCGCGTGGCCGTAGTGATCGTTGATGATCTTGAAGTCGTCGATGTCCATGGCGATCAGCGACAGCGGCTCGCGAAAACGCTGGGAGCGCTCGCAGGCCTGGGGCAGTACCTGTTCCAGGCGATAGCGGTTGGCGATGGAGGTCAGGGTGTCGGTGTGCGCCAGCTTGCGGTTTTCTTCGAGCTGCAGTTGCAGTTGCTCGTTGACCCGGGACAGCTCCTGGGTGCGCTCTTCGATCTGCGCTTCGAGCGAGTGATTGCGTCGTTCCAGCTCTTCGAGCAGACGTCGCCTGTCTTCGATACTGCGGTGCGCGCCGACCATGCGTGCCACTGAGCCGTCTTCGTTGCGGGCAAGTACCTGACCGCGATCTTCGATCCAGATGTAACCGCCGTCATGGGTGCGGCAACGATACTCGGCCTGGTAAACCGGGCTGCGTTCGCTCAAGTGATCATCGAAACGGGCCATGACCTGTGGGTAATCATCGGGGTGGATGATGTTTTCCCAGGTCAACACGCTGTTATCCAGAGAGTGAGGCGAATAGCCGAGCATTTCGTACCAGCGGGCGTTGCGGTAGACGAAACCGGTATTGGCGTTCCAGTCCCAGATTCCGTCGCTGACCAGCTCCATGATGGTGTGCAGCATGCTGTCGTTCATGCCCGACAGATCGAACTTCACCGGTTCGATGTTCGATGCTTCGTCCATCGCTGCTCTCCCTGCTGCCTGATATCAAAATGACCAGTCCTGCGCGGAGATTAATTCATGCCGCACCGGGGCGGCTAGTGCTTGCCCCACATGCCCATGGCGAAGTCGACGAAACGACGCAGTTTGGGCAGCCGATAGCGATCCTGGGCATACACCAGGTGCATCGGCCGGCACGGCAGTTGATAGCGTTGCAGCAGGGGAATCAGCTTGCCGTCCTTCAGGTCCGGTTCCACCAGCGCGTCGGGCACCATCACGATGCCCATCCCGGTGCGTGCAGCCTGATGCAAGCCCGCCGAACTGTTGATCACCATGGATCCGCTGACCGCCACCACGATTTCGCCATCCGGGCCGTTCAGGCGCCATTGTCGGGCCACCGCCTGCCAGTCATCGCCGGCGGGGTAGGCGAAGGCGAGGCAGTTGTGGTGCTGCAGGTCTTCGGGTTCTTCCGGGGTGCCATGACGGGCCAGGTATTCCTTCGACGCGCACATGGTCAGGGTGTAATCGATCAACGGGCGGGCGATGAGGTTCGAGGGTTCGAGCGCGCCCAGGCGGAAGGCCACGTCGAAGCCGTGGTCGAGCAGGTCCGGGCGGCGATTGGTCAGCACCACGTCCAGTTTCACCCGCGGGTTCTGCAGGCTGAACTCACTCAGGGCCGGCGCCAGGCGTTCGGTGCCGAAGGTGAGCGGGGCGGTAATACGCAGGGTGCCGCTGGGCTCATCGAGGGTCTGTTCGGCCAGGCGTTCCGAGTCCGCCACCAGCCCGAGCACTTCAAGGCAGCGCTGGTAATAGGCACTGCCGAATTCCGTCAGGCGCTGGCGGCGTGTCGTGCGGTTGAGCAGGCGCACACCCAGGCGTTGCTCCAGTGCCTTGAGGTGATTGCCGACCATGGTCGTGGACATTTCGCACTGCTGTGCGGCGGCCGTCATGCTGCCGGCTTCCACGACGCGGACGTAGACGGTCATTGCCTGGAACAGATCCATTATCAAGCTCAGCTTTAAAATGATTGAAGTATTACTGCGTTTATCCAGCTCAGGTGGCTAACCATACTGCAAAAACACCGACAACTGCTGGAGCCTGATGTCATGACCGCCGCCTGCCTGATGAGCACTTACCAACCCCTGGCCTTGAGTTTCGATAAAGGCCTGGGCACGCGCCTGTGGGATCGGGCCGGTCGTGAATACCTGGATGCGGTCGCCGGCGTGGCGGTGACGAACGTGGGCCACTCCCACCCGCGAATCGTCGCCGCCATCAGCGAGCAGGCCGGGTTGCTGCTGCACACCTCGAACCTCTACAGCATCGATTGGCAGCAGCGGCTGGCGCACAAGCTCACTGAGCTTGCCGGCATGGATCGGGCGTTCTTCAACAACTCCGGCGCCGAGGCCAACGAAACGGCGCTGAAAATCGCCCGGCTTCATGGCTGGCACAAAGGCATCGAACAACCGCTGGTGGTGGTCATGGAGAACGCCTTTCACGGGCGGACCCTTGGCACTCTGTCCGCCAGCGACGGTCCGGCCGTGCGCCTGGGTTTCAACCGGTTGCCGGGGGATTTCATCAAAGTGCCGTTCGGTGATCTCAAGGCGCTGGAGCGGGTGCAGCAGGCCCATGGCGAACGCATCGTGGCCGTGTTGATGGAGCCGATCCAGGGCGAAAGCGGCGTGCAACTGGCGCCACCCGGCTATCTCAAGGCCGTACGCGAACTGTGCACCCGGCGTGCCTGGCTGCTGATGCTCGACGAAATCCAGACCGGCATCGGCCGTACCGGCCAGTGGTTCGCCTTCCAGCACGAAGGCATCGTTCCGGATGTGATGACCCTGGCCAAGGGCCTGGGCAACGGCATCCCCATCGGTGCCTGCCTGGCCCGTGGCAAAGCCGCCGAAATCTTCACCCCCGGCAGCCACGGCAGCACCTTCGGCGGTAATCCGCTGGCCTGCCGGGTGGGTTGCACGGTGCTGGACATCATCGAAGAACAAGGCCTGCGGGAAAACGCCCGGCTTCAGGGCGAACGGCTGCTCAAAAGATTAAGCATGGAATTGGCCGAGCACCCCAACGTCCTGGCAATCCGCGGCCAGGGCCTGATGATCGGCATCGAACTCAAACAACCGATCCGCGACCTGACCCTGATCGCCGCCCGGGATCACGGCCTGCTGATCAACGTGACGCGGGGTCAGACCATCCGCCTGCTGCCGCCGCTGACCATTGATGAGCGGGAAGTGGAGATGATTGTGAGAGGGGTGGGCCGGGCGATTGCTCAGTAGTGATACCTGCACATCAAGATGCATATCTCACCGTCCTCGATCGTGTAGACCAAACGATGCTCAGCCGTAATCCGGCGTGACCAACAGCCGCTCAAGTTGTGTTTGAGCGGCTCTGGCTTGCCCGGACCGGCAAACGGTTCGCGCTGGATAGCCTTGATCAGGAGGTTGATTCGTTTGAGCCCGGCCTTGTCGTTTTGCTGGAACCAGAGATAGTCATTCCAGCCCTCAGGAGTGAACTCGATCTTCATTCTTCGATGAGTTGCCTGGCTTTGGTTTTTCCCGCTCGCAAGTTACCCAGAGATTTGATCAAGCGTTCGGCATTGGCTGGGGAACGGAGCAGGTAGGCGGTTTCTTCGAGGGCGTTGTATTCCGCCAGAGACATCATCACCACCGGTTCGCCCTTCTGACGGGTAATCAGCAGCGGGGCGTGGTCTTCATTGACGCGATCCATGGTTTCAGCCAAGTGCGCGCGTGCTGTGGTGTAGTTGATGGTGTGCATGCAATGTTCCTCGCTTGATGCAAGGAACGTACAGATATGAGTACAGGTTGACAAGGCGATACCTCTGAATGGTCGTTGTGCAGTTGGCGCATCAACATCAGTTCTGAGTATCGTTGAAACCTCTTCAAGACATTTCCGTAAGTGGTGTAGTCCAGATCCGAAAGGAAGGCAGCGGTTAACCGATGTTGGCCATGGCATTGGCGAAATGGGTGATTTCAATCTGATCTTTCAGCCGGATCTGGGAACCACCAAACGCGTCGAACAGCCGCTGATGCGCAGCGAACCCACTGGAGTCGTCGCGCGTTCGATAGCTGCCCGCCCACTCCAGCAAGGCGATCAAGCGCTCGTCGTCATTCACCTCGCGTTGGCGAATGTTGGCGACGCACGCTTCGTCTTCAACACTCAGCCAGATCAACGCTGTGGCCCGGTTCAGCAGCTCGCTGACGATCCAGCCATAAACCCCTTCGATCACCCAATGTTCTTCGCTGGCGGCGATGCGTGCCATGCCCAATGCCTCGGCGCGGGGGCGGGGGATGCTGTGTTCGTCGGATAGCCAGTGGATTTGATCGAGATCGGTCCAGGGGATTTGCAGGTGCCGGGACAAGCGCTCGGCCAGCCAGCTTTTGCCGGAGCCGGAATTGCCGATGATCAGGGTTCGGGTGAAGTCCATGGGCGACACCAATCAACTGTAGGAGCGAGCCTGCTCGCGATGGACGTCAACGATAACGCGGGGCATCAGACAGCCCGTGTCGCCCATGCCTCCATCGCGAGCAGGCTCGCTCCTACAGGGTTTAATCATTGTCTTCCGGGGCAACCATCCGCGTCTTCGGCGCCCCGTTGGCATTGAGCTGAAAGATTTCCCGCGGCTGTCCCTGTTCATTAAAGAACACCTGCCCGACCCCCGCCGAGTTCCACAGCCGCTCACCCGCCTGGGCGTGTTCGGGAATGTGCGGCACGATGCGCATGCGGCGGCGTTTGGTCAGCCAGTTCAGCGGCGAGCGGGGCGAGTAGAGCCAGCGGTTGAGGCGGTCGAACCACTCCAGCAGGGTCGGCGGGAATTCGTTCTTGATGCCGCTGCTGGTGATCTGCCAGATGCGCGGCCCGGCCTTGCGGTGTCGGATCAGCACTTCGTAGACGAAGGAATAATGCACATCGCCCGACAGCACCACGTAACTGCCCGGTGTACGCGAGTGTCGGAAAATGTTCAGGATCACCTGCGCTGCGCCGCGATGGGCCATCCAGTTTTCCGCATCGACCAGCAGGGGATAACCGCACCAGCTGAAGACGCGCTGCACGGTTTCGATCAGTTTCACGCCGAACACCGGCGCCGGTGAAACGATGATCGCCGACGGATGATCCAGCAGCTCCTGTTGCAGTTCGCTCAAGGCTTCCCAGTCCAGCAGGCCCGACGGTTGCTTGAGGTTCATCTCGCTGCGCCAGCGCCGGGTGCGGGTGTCGAGCACGACCATGGCCGGTGTGGTGGGCAGCACGTAATGCCAGCGCTGGAACTTCAGCAATTCATCGATCAACGCATCCTGCACGGGGCTGTCGAGATAGCCGTCGTTGCCGGTGGCGCTGAAACGGCTGGCCTTGTCCATGACGCCGCTGAACGCATCCGGATTGTTGCCCCAACCCTGACACAGCATGTAGGCCAGCAGCGCATTGCCGATGATGCGTTTGGAGAACGGATGGCCGTAGGCCGTTTCCTCCCATTGCGCGGAAAGATTCCAGTCATCGGTAATATCGTGGTCGTCGAAAATCATCAGCGTCGGCAAGTGCGCCAGCGCTCGCGCCGCATTGCCCAGGCCAGCCTTGAACCCGTCGAGGCGCGTCTGCTCCAGGGCATAACGCTCGCGCCGCTGTGGTGTCAGCGTCGGTGGTTGCGGCGCGATCAAGGACCAGGGCACCGGCGACCAGACCAGCAAATACATGGCCATGACTTCGGCGAAAGTCACCAGATGATTGTCGGCACTGCTGCTGGTGAAAATCGGCTTGCGCGCGCCACCGAAAAATCGCTCGCGCAGGGTCTCGTTGCTCTCCAACGCCGGCAACAAATCCGCGCGATGGTAGTAACTGGCCGGGTGCTCATAGAGCCTGGCGCTATCGCTGACCACGGCGCCTTCCAGGTGCTCGCCGAACAGCCCAAGCCGCTCGATCAAGGCATGGATCGCCCGCAACATCGGCCCCGCCACGTCATCGGCGTAGACCTGATCGCCGGTCATCATCAACAGTGCCGGGCGATCCGTGGCCGCGTGGGTTTGCGCCAGCAAGTTATCCACACAGAGCAAGCCGTCCGCGGCCGAGTGATGGGGCTTGCGGCAAGAGCCATGCAGCAGTTGATCGATCCGAGCCCGCAGGACAAAGTTCGGACGCGGCGCATCGCCATACAACAGGTGCGGCGCCCAGTCGGCGATGCCCGTTGTGCCATCCAGCAGCAGGTCGTATTCGAGCAATTCATCACAGGGCAGGGCGCTATCGAGGGTGACGTCGATCAAGTGCACGTAGGCATGACTGCCGATCGCTATCACCGTGCATTGCCCGGCTTCCAGGCGAATGTCGCGTACATTCTGCAAACGCAGGGTCAATGCCAGCGGCCGCGAACCCACCAGCCACAACACCAGCCGCTTGGGCTCCAGGCGCCGCAGCAGCGGGCCGGCCAGCACGGGTGGCAATACTTGATGATCGTCGGGCAATGGCTGTGTAACGGGCATCCGGGTTCGAGCTCTTGGGGCACAGAGGCGGGCGATGATAACGCAGGTCATCGCCGGTGCCTGTTAAGCCTTGTGAGCCGGGATGCGCAAATGCAGGCTACAGTGGATGTTCCATGCAGCGTGTACGTATTCGGGAAGGAGAGCGAACATGAACAGAATCATACTGCCGGCACTGGCCATCTTCATCGCTGCGCAATCCCCGGCATACGCCATCAGCGACAAGTACCGCAAACAGCTTGAGCAGTCCGGTTGTACACAGGTCAGCGAGACCCAGGGCTGTGATATCCACAAGAGCAAGGCCGAGAATGCCAAGGCCGGGTTCAGCAACCCCGCGGCCGATGGCGCAACCACCCAGACGCCCTACGCCGGGCAATGGGTGGCCAAGAGCGATGCCGGCGCCACCGTCGCGACGATTCGTATCGATGCCAAGGAACAGGTCTGGGTCAACGGCAAACGGGTCAACGCCAAGCGCACCGACGGCACGCTGCAATTTCGCCAGGGCAAGCTGACCTTCACGATCCAGGGCGATCGGCGGCTGCAGAATGAGGATTACTGGACCGACAGTGATGCCGGGACCAAGGGGCCGATTCAGATCGAGTAGCCTCTACATCCTGGGACGCGGCATCGTCGAGGGCATGCGTTGTTGGTCGGGGATAATCCTGCCACTGCCCCCGGTGTTCGGCGGTCTCGCCTGGTCGTCCTGGCGAGTGTCATGGCACGACGACCCGCTGATGGCCACGAACACGAAGAGCAGCAGCGGCGCGATCGGGTGCTTGAACATGAGGGTTCTCCAGAGCCAAGTCACTCCAGCTTAATAGCTGTTCTGCACGCGCACCGAGCCGTTGGTCCGCCTTCATATTCCAGCGTTTGTGCCAAGCTGATGAGACGCCCATTCGCCGCTCGTTCAGGAAGCCATGACATGAAGCACGCCCCTACGTCGCACATCCGTCGAGAGTTCTACAAATCCGTTGGCTTCTACCTTCGACTGGCCTGGCCGATCTTTTCCGCGATGTTGGTCGTCATCGTTACGGTTGGCTTGATCATCAGCTATCTGGAGGGCTGGGATGCGTTCGACGGCATCTATTTTGGCTTCGTGACGGGCTTGACCATTGGTTATGGCGAGTTGGTGCCGAAACTGCCGCTGTCGCGGGTATTGGCGATATTGCTTGGGTTCAATGGTGTGCTGCTGACGGCGATCTTTGCGGCCATCAGCGTGCGGGCGATCGAGACGGCGGTGCGGGTGACGGGGGGAGATAAGTAAGTCGGGCAAACACAACACACCACCCCTGTGGGAGCGAGCCTGCTCGCGAAGGCGGTGTGTCAGTCAATGTAATATCGCCTGACAGTCCGCATTCGCGAGCAGGCTCGCTCCCACAGGTTTACACAGTTCCCTACATCAAGCCTCCCAGCCCGCCTCACTCACCGCCACTTGCACCAGCGGATGCAAATCCGCCCCCTGATGCTCTGTTTGCCAGGCCAGCAATTCCTTGCGCATCCCCGGCGTCCAGTACATCTGCATATGGTTGCGCACGCCGAGCACCGCCGCTTGCCGATCCGGCTCGCTGGCGAAGTACTGGGCGATCTGGTTGGCCATCTTGATCAGGTTTTCAGTGCTCATCGGCGTACCTCCGCTTTCTCGCCCCGTGCCTGTTGGCGTTCCTTGAGCAAGCGGTGCTGTTCGTCACTGAATTCCTGGTAGCGTTTTTGCCACTCGGATGGGTGATAGACGCGGCTGACCTCCACGGCTGTGACCTTGTACTCCGGACAGTTGGTGGCCCAGTCGGAGTTGTCGGTGGTGATCACGTTGGCGCCCGATTCCGGGAAGTGGAAGGTGGTGTACACCACCCCCGGTGCAACCCGTTCGGTGACCCGCGCACGCAGCACGGTCTGGCCGGCGCGGCTGCCGATGCCGACCCAGTCGCCCTCGTTGATGCCACGGCTCTCGGCGTCGGTCGGGTGAATTTCCAGGCGGTCTTCGTCATGCCAGGCGACGTTCTCGGTACGCCGGGTCTGCGCGCCGACGTTGTACTGGCTGAGGATGCGCCCGGTGGTCAGCAGCAGTGGATAACGGCTGTTGACCTTCTCCTCGGTGGGCACGTAACCGGTGAGCATGAACCGCCCCTTGCCGCGCACGAATTCCTCGATGTGCATGGTCGGCGTGCCGTCCGGCGCCTCGGCGTTGCACGGCCATTGCAGGCTGCCGTGGCGCTCCAGTTCCGCGTAGCTGACGTTGGTGAAGGTCGGCGTCAGGCGGGCGATTTCATCCATGATTTCCGATGGATGCTTGTAGTTCATCGGGTAGCCCAGGGCATTGGCCAGGGCCACGGTGCCTTCCCAGTCGGCCTTGCCGCCCAGCGGCTCCATCACCTTGCGCACCCGCGAGATGCGGCGCTCGGCGTTGGTGAAGGTGCCGTCCTTTTCCAGGAACGAAGCACCCGGCAGGAACACGTGGGCGAACTTGGCGGTTTCGTTGAGGAAGATGTCCTGCACCACCACGCACTCCATGGCCGACAGGGCCGCGGTGACGTGTTGGGTATTCGGGTCGCTCTGGGCGATGTCTTCGCCCTGGCAGTACAGGCCCTTGAAGCTGCCGGCCAGTGCCGACTCGAACATGTTGGGAATGCGCAGGCCCGGGTCGGGTTGCAGGGTGACGTTCCACGCCTGTTCGAACTCGGTGCGTACCGCCACGTTGGAGATGTGCCGGTAACCGGGCAGCTCGTGGGGGAAGGAGCCCATGTCGCAAGAGCCCTGCACGTTGTTCTGCCCGCGCAACGGGTTCACGCCCACGCCTTCGCGGCCGATGTTGCCGGTGGCCATGGCGAGGTTGGCGATGCCCATCACCGAGGTACTGCCCTGGCTGTGTTCGGTCACGCCCAGGCCGTAATAGATGGCCGCGTTGCCGCCAGTGGCATACAGCCGGGCCGCGGCGCGGATGTCGGCAGCGGGCACGCCGCAGATCGGGCTGATGGCTTCCGGAGAGTTTTCCGCGCGGCTGACGAACTCGCTCCAGCGGGCGAAATCGTTGCCCTCGCAACGGGCGTCGATAAAGGCCTGGTCTTGCAGGCCTTCGGTGATGATCACGTGGGCCAGGGCGTTGAGCATGGCGACGTTGGTACCGGGGCGCAGGGCCAAGTGGTATTCGGCGCGGGCGTGTACCGTGTCCACCAGATCGATGCGACGCGGGTCGATGACAATCAGCCGTGCACCTTCACGCAGGCGGCGCTTGAGTTGGGAGGCGAACACCGGGTGCGCGTCGCTGGGGTTGGCGCCCATCACCAGCACCACATCGGCTTGCATCACCGAGTCGAAGCTCTGGGTACCGGCGGACTCGCCCAGGGTTTGTTTCAGGCCATAACCGGTCGGCGAGTGGCAGACCCGCGCACAGGTGTCGACGTTGTTGTTGCCGAACGCGGCGCGTACCAGTTTCTGCACCAGATAGGTTTCTTCGTTGGTGCAGCGGCTGGAGGTGATGCCACCGATGGAGTCGCGGCCGTATTTCTGCTGCAAGCGGCGGAATTCGCTGGCGGCGTAGGTCACCGCTTCGTCCCAGCTGACTTCCTGCCACGGGTCGCTGATGTTTTTGCGGATCATCGGTTTGGTGATGCGATCCGGGTGGGTGGCGTAGCCCCAGGCAAAGCGCCCCTTGACGCAGGAGTGCCCGTGGTTGGCCTGGCCGTTCTTGTCCGGAACCATGCGCACCAGCTGGTTGCCTTTCATCTCGGCGCGGAACGAGCAGCCCACACCGCAATAGGCGCAGGTGGTGATCACGCTGCGTTCCGGCTGGCCCAGTTCGACCACGCTTTTTTCCATCAGGGTCGCGGTGGGGCAGGCTTGTACACAGGCGCCGCAGGACACGCATTCCGAATCGAGGAAGTTATCACCGCCAGCAGCGGCCACGCGGGATTCGAAACCGCGACCGGTAATGGTCAGGGCAAAGGTGCCCTGGGTTTCTTCACAGGCGCGCACGCAGCGGTTGCAGACGATGCACTTGCTCGGGTCGTAGTCGAAATAAGGGTTGGAGGTGTCCTTCACGTCCTCCAGATGGTTCTCGCCTTCATAGCCGTAGCGCACTTCCCGCAGGCCGACCTGGCCGGCCACGGTTTGCAGCTCGCAGTTGCCGTTGGCCGAGCAGGTCAGGCAGTCCAGAGGGTGATCGGAGATGTACAGCTCCATGACGTTGCGGCGCAGGGTCGCGAGCTTCGGCGTCTGGGTGTGCACGGTCATGCCTTCAGTGACAGGCGTGGTGCAGGACGCGGGGTAGCCGCGCATGCCGTCGATCTCCACCAGGCACATGCGGCAGGATCCGAAGGCTTCCAGGCTGTCGGTGGCGCAGAGCTTGGGAATGGTGGTGCCCATCAGCGCCGCCGCGCGCATCACCGAGGTGCCTTCAGGCACGGTGATGCTGCGGCCGTCGATGTTCAGGGTGATCTGCACATCGCTTTCGCGGGCCGGTGTACCCAGGTCGAGAGCGCCCAAAGCCATATCGGTTTTCGGATCGAAGTAAGTGATCATTGCTCGGCCTCCGAGGCTTGCAGACCGAAGTCGGCGGGGAAGTACTTGAGGGCGCTGGCGACCGGATAGGAGGTCATGCCGCCCAATGCGCAGAGCGAACCGTATTGCAGCGTGTCGCACAGGTCCTTGAGGATGATCACCTGCTGATCACGACCGGCCTGATCCGGCGCGGCGAGCAGGCGGTCGATCACCTCCACGCCACGGGTCGAGCCGATGCGGCACGGCGTGCATTTACCGCAGGATTCCTCGGCGCAGAACTGCAAGGCGAAGCGCGCCATGTGCGCCATGTCGAGGCTGTCGTCAGCCACCACCACACCCCCGTGACCGAGCATCGCGCCGATGGCGGCGAAGGCTTCGTAATCCAGCGGCGTATCAAATTGCGAAGGCGGCACCCAGGCGCCCAGCGGACCGCCCACCTGCGCAGCCTTCAGCGGACGGCCACTGGCAGTACCGCCACCGTAGTCTTCCACCAGCTCGCGCAGGGTCAGGCCAAAGGCTCGTTCCACCAGGCCACCGTGACGAATATTGCCGGCCAATTGGAAAGGCATGGTGCCCAGGGAACGACCCATACCGTAGTCACGATAGAACTGCGCGCCCTTGGCCAGAATCAGTGGCACCGAGGCTAGGGTCAGCACGTTGTGCACCAGCGTCGGCTGGCCGAACAGGCCCTGCAACGCAGGGATCGGCGGCTTGGCGCGGACGATCCCGCGTTTGCCTTCGAGAGAGTCCAGCAGCGCGGTTTCTTCACCGCAGATGTACGCACCAGCCCCGACCCGAACTTCCATATCGAAAGCCAGACCGCTGCCGCCGACATTGGCGCCCAGGTAACCGGCGTCACGGGCGATGTTCAGCGCTTGGCGCAAGGTAGCCACGGCATCCGGATATTCCGAACGTACATAGATGTAGCCGAAGGTGGCGCCGGTGCAGAGCCCGGCAATGGCCATGCCTTCGATCAGCAGGAAGGGGTCGCCTTCCATCAACATGCGGTCGGCGAAGGTGCCGGAGTCGCCTTCGTCGGCGTTGCACACCACGTATTTCTGCGCCGCCTGGGTGCCGCGCACCGTGCGCCATTTGATCCCGGCGGGGAAGGCTGCACCACCACGGCCACGCAAGCCGGAATCGAACACGGCGGTGGCGGTTTGCTCACCGCCAATGGCGATGGCCCGTTTCAGGCCCTCGAAACCGCCGTGCGCCTGGTAATCGTCCAGCGACAAGGGCCGGGTGATACCGGCGCGTGCGAACAGCAGGCGTTGTTGAGTCTTGAGATAAGGCAGCTCTTCGACGAGGCCTAGGGCCAGGGGATGGCTGGCGTCTTTTTGCAGCGCATCGAGCACGGACGGCACATCGTCTGCAGTCAGCGGACCGAAGCCGATTCGGCCTTGCGGGCTGTCCACTTCCAGCAGCGGTTCCAGCCAGTACAGGCCGCGCGAGCTGGTGCGTTGCAGCTCCAACGGTAAATTGCGTTCCCTGGCCTGGGTGATCAGCGCCGTGGACACCTCATCGGCGCCCACGGCACGGGCCAGCGAATCACAGGGCAGATAAAGAGTCGGCATCACGCGTCCTCCCGGCAAGCATCAAGCAGGGCATCCAGACGCTCGGCACTGAGCCGCGCATGCACCCGGCCATCCAGCTCCAGAGCGGGCGAACAGGCGCAGGCACCCAGGCAATAAACGGGACGCAAACTGATGCTGCCGTCGGCGCTGCTGCCGTGGTCATCCAGTTGCAGGCGATCGCGCAACTGCGCGGCCAACTGCTCGGCCCCACGGCTCTGGCACGACTCGGCGCGGCACAAACGCAGAATATGGCGGGCCGGCGGCGAGGTACGGAAGTCATGGTAAAAACTGATCACCCCGCGAACCTCGGCCTGACTCTGGTTCAGCGCGTGGGCAATCTCGGGGATGGCCGCATCGGGGATATAGCCGATGCGCTCCTGAATATCATGAAGAATCGGCAACAGCGCTCCGGGAGTGCCCTTATGGCGCTCCAGCAGAGTGTTGACCACAGACAGGTGCAAACTCTCATCAGGCATTCAGCAATCCTCACGGTCACGGACAAACCTGGTGGTTGTCGGTTGTCCGAAAGTGTCGGCTGCGGCATTCACACCACGTCACGGTATCGTGGCAGGCCGTTGGCCAGGGCACCCTTGGCGGGCATCTTGTTGCGCCCGATGCGATCTGCGTCGCACCTCTACCGGGCATAAAGGGCAGCTTGCCACGCGGCTATTGATTGAACTGCACCAAAGCGACGTGCTCGGTTCTGCCTACGACTCTCCATTAAGTCTAGTTGAGCGGGGCACGGGAGCCTCGGCCAGTGGCTTAATGCCTCTATGGGCTTGTCGTGGTGGATGTATAGCAAGCATTACAGGCGGGAAGAAGCATCAGAACCCTGGGCAATTCTACGGAGCAGATGCAGGGGGGCTGACTCTGCAATCTCGATCGAGTATGAAGTCAGGCACAAGCCGTTCATTTGATAAACAGGGAAAGACCGATGATTGATTTCAACAACAAGGGATTCTTCAAACTCAAGCAAAACGACGAATACGCCGAACGCGTTTCCGCCCTGTTGATCGACGGCGAACACGTCATCGACGCCTACAAATCCATGCGCGACGGCGTGGTGTTCACCAACAAACGCATCATCTCGGTCAACGTCCAGGGCATCACCGGCAGCAAAAAAGACTTCACCTCATTGCCGTACAAAAACATCGTCGCGTACTCGGTCGAAACCTCAGGCACGTTCGACCTGGATTCCGAGCTGGAGATCTACTTCTCATCGCTGGGCAAAGTGAAATTCGAGTTCACCGGCAAGACGTCGATGGTGGAAGTTTCGAAGCTGATTTCCCAGCATTTGCTCTAACCACCACCCAATAAAAAGCCCCGAAACCCCGGGGCTAATCCCAAATACCCACCAACACACAAAACCCCTGTAGGAGCGAGCCTGCTCGCGATAACGCCAGCCCAGCAAACACCAATCCCGAATGCAGAGCTGCATAAGCAGCCCACCCACCCAAGCCAAACAATGCCAGCCAACTCACCCCAACCCCTGTGGGAGCGGGCTCGCCCGCGATAGCGCCAGCCCAGCCAACATCAATCTGAACCAGCCACCAAAATCACAAGCAACCCAACCCCACAGACACCAACAACTACTCTCCAGCCTCCGCCGCCGCCCGCTCGGATACCTGCTCAGAAGCCCGATCCCGAGTCAGCACCTTCACCGCATCATCCACCACTGCCTTACTCATCGCCGTCAAATAATGCGCAGCCCAAGCGTGGTAATCCGTGTCCCTGGCATAAGCCGCATCCTTGGTCAGCGCCTTGGCGAGAAACAGAAAATCAGAAGCCATGGCTAACGCATCGCCGAGCGGGACATCGCGAGTGACGTGGAATAGCGGTTGATCGGAACAGTAGATGGCGGGAGTTAAACCGATGGTTTTGAGTTCGGGTTGTTCGGTCATTGGCCACCTCCGAGGATGGAGAGGCAATGGGGGAGGGGGTTACGTGATTGGGAATTGCGTAGAGGGAAAAGCCAAACTTCAAACGGTTTGATACTGCGCATTATCCAACTCCTTGATATGAGGAGCTGCCACGTCCGTTTCCACACGAATGGGTGACAGCTGTGCGCAGGGTGGAAAACCGGGAATCAAGGAAACCGGCACGCCCGAAGACGTCCCACGCACAGCCGCCATAACTCACGCCGCAGGCATAAAAAAAGCGCCGGCAGACGTGATGGGGGCGCTGTTGCGCCTTGAATTACACGGGTTTCCACACCCGGTCGCTGAATTGGCAGCGACGGGTGGGAGGGTATCGTCCAGATCCTTTTCCTGCAACCTTCAAAGGCCTCGATCACAAACCATCCGAGACGAAAAATGTGTTGCGTCCTCGATTTGTTCATTGCGCGTGTGACAACCGCTACCCTCATAGTCACCTTTTTTTGGGGCCAAAAGGAGTCAGCTGGATGAGTCCAGAAATCAGGGGGATTAAATTTTTAACGTGGATTGTCATGTCGTAATTATCGCTCACGACTAAGCTCTCCTTGCACCCCAAGTGGTGAGCCGACGGGATGGTTTGATTGGCCGTTGCTGTGGTCTGGAAGTGGTGATTCGCACTGCCCGCGCTTAAGCGATTTTTTGATGTCGATGATACAATGGAGTCTGCTCGGCCTGAGGTGCCCAAGCCATAAATCTGACACCACACAGTTTGAACAGGTTGTGAACGACCCATAAATAGCATTTTAGAATAGTGTTGAGTTTTAGTGCTATACAGCTATAGGGATTAGATTTTGCATTTATTTTTGGTTATAAAGTTTAGATTTGTTGTGGGTGTATAATTGGAATGTTGAACGACTCATTAATTCGTGCGGCATTGATGGATCGGCTCAGAAGTGCTCATCCTCAGCCTAAAGCTCTTATTGAAGAATTGCGAGTTCATAATGGCAACGCTATTGCGGATGTGGTCGCAATCCATAGAGAAGCCCATTGTTATGAGATTAAGGGCGATGGCGATAAGGTTGAGCGGATTGCTCAGCAAGGTCTTTATTATGATCTCGCCTTCCGTAAAGTTACTTTAGTAACTACGTCGAGGCATATAGCCAAAGCAGTTAAAATCGCGCCAAGTCACTGGGGAATGCTTGAAGCAAAGTGCAATTCTGCGGGGAAAGTTGTTTTTAAGCCAGTTCGTCAGGCTCAGAAGAGCGTGGCATTTGACAAACAGATAGCGCTGTTAACGCTCTGGCGAAATGAGTTGTTTGATATTGCAAGCGGGATTGAAGATAAAATTCAAAATAAGATAAATAGAGACTCTTTGTCTGTTCTCATTTCCCAGGCTTTCGGGGCACAAGAGCTCAGCCTTACGATAAGCAAAGCTCTTGTTCTTAGAAGTCTTACAAAAGATCAAGCATGAAGGAGATATGGGAGTTTATTGTAGGTTTCAAAATGCTGCCGGGCATAACCGTCGATCCGAGTCCAGCTGCCTTTTCAACCAAATACAAATCGCCTTCTGAGTTGCCGTGTCGGAAAAAAGCCTTCGCTACAATAGTTGAGGCGATATCGTTGTATTGTTTGAAACCCCGCGGGTGCGTCTTAATTCCTCCGCCACGTACTATATAGTGTTTGTCTTCGTAAGAGTAAATCACCTTAGGTGCGGTAACGTTCAGCATGTTGCGCGGGTCAATGTCAGAGTCCGAGTAGTCGGGGCTCACAATGGTGTAGTCTCCGAAAATTATTTGATGCTCAGGGAGACCAGTAATGGAGTTGCGGTAGATGGCAATTTCGTTGCGAGTTAGGTGTATCTCATTATTGGTTGAGAGCACGTCACCAGCTACAGGAGGAAGTGTAGAACCCGTGATGATAATAGCTTCATATGCGTGATCTGCAGTTGCTGCTATGCAAAAGGCTCTTATTTGAGCAGAACGGGCCAGCGCATCAACTCCTTTGCAAACCCTATTGTCTATGATAAGGACCCAACGATCGTAAATGCCATTCCCCATCGATATTAGATGCAAAATATCTGTTCTGATTAAGTTGTAGCTGATGAGGTCTTCGCTGGAGATGCGTAAAGCGATTCGTTTGTTTTTTACAATCCTAGTAATCGCAGGAGTAAATACACACGCATTTCGATCATTTGTACGATCTACTCCAACAACTGGATTAAAGTTCAGGTTCTGAGCATGCATGCAAACTGCGAAATACTCATATCCGGGGCGTCCTCCGATGAGGATTGAGTCTGGAATATCATAGTCATCCACGAAGTACTCAGGTACGCCCTTCATGTTTAGGCAGAATTTTCGAGCGGCAGTCTCTAAGATTTTCGTTAATGTCGAATCATCTATGTCCTTTTTTAGCGGTAGATCGAAAAAAGGGACGATAAGCTGTTTTCTTTCCTTGCTAAGAGATTTAATCGCACCAAATTCATTAGCTTTGGCTTTTAGGAATGGCATGTACTTAGGCATCTGTGCTGATCATCCTTTTGACACTTGTCCCATGAATAACAGCATTGAAAATAGTATAGTTTCCTAAGTCATGCCTTACGAAACCTGCCAAGATTGCAGGGTGTATAGATAGCTTTTCCGCATCTTTAAACAAGTCTTGTTCATTGCGATGCCTCCGTACCGAAGCAGATCGCCAATCGCTACGACTGATAAAGGTCTCTTTAGCTAGCTGGTTTGCCTCGAGCTCAAGAGTGTCTTCGCCAAGATCCTCGAGGCAATCAAAGTGAGGATCATTAAGCTGATTATAATGAATTGAGATGTGAGCAAGTTCATGCATTAGGGTGAACCAAAAATAATCATATCTATCGTATCGTAATGTCATGCCGACTATAGGCGTCCCACATGGGAGCTTAAAGAATACCCCGTCAGTTTTCATGCCGGCAGTTTGAGGCAAATATATAAGCACGACGCCATGCTGCCAAAGCAAACTAGATATCGATTTTATATTTTCGACATTTAAAGATAATTTAGAAATCTCCTTCAATGATTCCCGGGTTAGACCTTGAAATTTTTGAACTTTTCCGGTGGAAACCACTATCTCAGCAAAGCGTTGAACCTGAGAAAGCCAGATGAATACCTCGGTTTCTTTATCTGTGCCGCTGCGCCTGAAAAGAGCGGTGCTCGCAGTTCCAGAAAGAAGATCTTTGAATATCAGAGGGTCATTAGTTCGCAGTTTTTTAGAGATTTCGGAATATGCGTTGAGTGCCTCCAAAAGGCTTTCAGGAGTGCAGTCAGATGTTGAGACGAAAAAGTCTTCGAGCTCATTATTGTCATCCATTTGCTGCTGCTCCGAATTCTTGAGCGGCTTCTTTAGCCATCTCGTAATAATCAAGACTCTCTTTTTTTCTTTCTGGGAAGCAGGTCATGCCGATTTTGTGGTAGTAAGCTGCGGCCTTTGGTAGTGAGTGTAACGAAAATCCAGGACGTAAGCCTAAGGTTTCAGTGGCATATTTAGATGCATACCTTATAAGATCAGAGCCGATGCCTTTGAAACGCGCCGTGCTCAGTGGGTTAGGCCTATTCCATGGCGCTACTGCGACGTATTCTATGTAGAAAATGCCTTGTCCATCTATTATGCTATCTTTAGGGTGATATATGAGGCAGGCAGCTTGGACTGCATCCTCAGCCAAATAGAAAAACCAATCATACTCCTCTGTACTATGATGGATTGCTTTAGCGGTCCATCTCCAGTGAGCATCCTCCATGTGCAGTTCCGATATTTTTTTTAAAAGCTCTGCTTCGCTAGATGTCGAGTTCTTTACGCAATAGAGTATTTCAACGTTTTTTGCGGTCCACTCCGTATCACATTTGCTGGCTAGCGCAATATCCCAACCGTGCAATAGTTGAAATGATACGCTATCGCCTACTGTGTTCGTTTTAACCCCGGAAACAAAAGCGGAGGCAGGGGGTGACGAAGCGATAAGAGATTTAATACTGTTTATATCCATATAGCACCGCGCTTCAAAAATTATGGAGTTTGTTGGGAATAGACGGGAGTTCTATCCTGGCGACGGCACAGTGTGTCCAGCGTGATGAAAAGGGTACGAAGTCCATTTCTTAGCCTTCAAAAATTTTCAATCAGCTGGCTATATAGCCATACCGAAATCTACCAGCGTAGTGGCATTATAGTATTGCCTTGGTGAAGCGGGTGTCTACGGCCAAGTGTGATTTGCTGATAGGTTGTTTTACACATCAGCAAATAACTCCTGCTATGCCTATCTAGCTAGGCAGGATAGACGGGAATTTGCAGTCGTGTTGCGTCGTACCCGGCGGGCTCGGGTGATTTGAGGCTCATCTGGTAAGTCATGACTGAAACGGCCTGTTTTTTTGTAGGAAAATCCTTGGCAATCAACTAGGCATTTACTAAGTCGGGTGCTGTGATGGCCAAGATGATGCCGAACGGCCGAAAAAGGAGGCCGATTTTTATCGGTTAAGACGCGGCGGCTAGCCCGGCCCGGCTGGGCACTGCGCTTTAAGGCGCCCGTTTTCTTCATTGAATATCTTTCAAGTAGTCCCTAAGCGCGATTAGCGATGCATCAAACTTTTCTATCGTCTGAGCACTGGCAAATTCCCCCGCCAACCTCCGCAACTCCCGCCCCAACGGCTTATCCACACCCCCAACAGCCTCCAACGCCAACCCCACACACTCACCCACCTTCACCTGAATCCCCTCAACATCCCCCCGCCGCACCAGCAACTCAAACACATCCCGCTGGTAATCACCCATCACCAAATCATCCCGCAAAATCGGGCTTGAACCTTCCGTTTCATAAGCCAGTTTCAGGGAGAAGAGGGCGACGGTTTCCAGTTGCAATTCCATGGATGAGTCCTTGTGAAAGGGTCAGGCGGGGTGAAGGGTAAAAAAGGTCAAAAGATCGCAGCCTTCGGCAGCTCCTACCAAGGGCGGCGCGGTGGATCACTTTTCTGCAGGCGAAAAAAAAGGCCTTGCTAAGCAAGACCTTTCTTAATTTTGGTGCCCGAGGGAGACTGGAGGGCACCATATAAATAAAGGCTTACAGGCAAGTAATACTATCAGGGATACAAGCAGGGATACAGAATCTACGCTGCTTCGCTATGCCGTCTCTGTTTGAGTCTTTGGAGGACCGAGAACGAGAGCTATCTGCCTCAGATCTTCCACCTTCAGATCGATTCCTTTGCCCTTTAGATTTTCTTCAAGATGCCCAAGGGTGTAAAGCGTGACATATCTCACTTCATCGGCCTGGATGATCAGCTCTTTTAGGTACCGGCGGTAGCGATAAGCGTTCATTTGATCTGCCGGTACGTAAAGGGAAACGCGCTTTTCCCTGAGCGGATCGTAGAAATTGAAGCTAAATCCTTCTCCGTAGCGCTTTATAGTGCCACCACCGAACAAGACACAGCCGTTTTCACCAATGTTGGCCGCTGTAATGTGACGGAAGTACGAGCGAAGCGGGATCACGCCAGATCCTGAAACCTGCAACGTCAAAAGATCGAACACTTCCTTAGACAGTTCAGATTTAGCGTTTCTGTAACTCTCCACCAAACGCTCCAGGTCTGTAGTTTTCGTAGGTCCCCGGAGCTTGTCGTTTGGTTCACTGCTAGTTCTACGAGCCCCTATCCCCTGACCATCTCCATCTATCTCATCACCGCCCATACCTGGACGTTCGCCTCTCGGTTTCTTTTCTTTCAGGCTCGGATCGAAGATGTCGATGTAGTCGTCCAGCTTGCGTTTGGATTCTCGAACGCTCGCTTCTTCCTCCGTCTCCCCTGGGCGGCTACTGTCTAGGTCCCCACTTGAACCATATTCAATCCACTCACAGGTGGGAGAGTGTTCATCCTTTGGGTTGGCACGGAAATGCGCAGCTTGCAGTATCGTAGTTTCTTGGGGATTCACGTCGTAGCTCACACCCGTGATCTTGGCTTCGAGCACTCTGCATTCTTCAGTTGTGCAGAGGAATGTGAAACGTGCGCGTGGTGGCTCCAGTGAAAGGTACTCCCGTCGTGCAGCGACAATCGACATTTCCCTTTCGAGTTCGACGCAGTAAGCGCGTGTAATGCGTTTATTCGTTTTCATTCGAGTAACATTCCTTGAACGGTCATCGCCTCTATTGGTGCTTTAGCCTTGAGCTGAAGCTAACGCAGTGAACCTATGAGAGCTAGAGTGAAAGGACGACTATTGGGGGCAGAGAGTCGGAAGGAGCGATCACCGTTCCATTTCTTGTCGAATTCTGCACCGCACGAGTTATCGAAAAAGCAGAGCTGAAACGAGGCAGTGCCCGCTCAGATGGCAAAACCAAGCCGATGTATCGCGGATGTAATGCGTACCAGTGCTTGGGCAAGTCAAAGACCATTGAAAGCACTATCGATTATGGGGCGACATAGGTCCTTGAGAATTTAATGTGGACGTGTACCTATGACTCGTCTGAATTTTAAAAGAAGAGCAGCCAGCGAGCCATTGTGAATGGTTAGCGCTTAGCTCCGTTTCTAGCTCAAGTTGAGCACCTGGAGGATGGTCTGGCAGAGTTATTAGCGTTGTCGGATAGCTATGATGGAGTAACCACCCATGTGATTTTTTTTCACGGTTTGGATGGTGACAAAGTGAAAACGTGGCTTTCAAGCAGCAAACCAAGTGAGCTGTGGCCGCGTTGGCTAGCAGCAGACTTTGCGCACATCGGCGTTTGGAGTGTTGGCTATGAGTCATCGGCAACAAAATGGCGGGGTGCTAGCATGCATCTACCAGATAGAGCTGAGAATGTTTTAGCACTTATGCTCGCCGAGCGTCGGCTCCAGGATGGAAATCTGATTTTTATTGGTCATAGTCTTGGCGGGCTTGTAATAAAACAAATACTAAGAAGTGCTCAACGAGATGCATTAAATAACCATAAGGTCGAGTCGTTTTTACATCGTGTGAGACGTGTAGCGTTTCTTGGGACGCCGCATCTTGGCGCAGGGCTGGCACAACTAGCAAAATTAATTACTCCGCTGTTTCGGCGCTCCTCCTCTACGAAAGCGCTCGAACGCAATGATCCGAATCTGCGTGATTTGAACCATTGGTACAGGAAATTCTGCGTTGAAAGTAATATAGAGAATTTAGTACTTGTTGAAACAAGGCCAATACGAATTCTTGGGGTGAGTTTACCAGAATATTTAGGTCAAATTGTTCTTCCGGATAGTTCTGATCCAGGAGTGGGTGTTACACCTATACCCATCGATGCAGACCACATTCAAATATCTAAGCCTGCTAGCAGAGCATCGGAAGTTTACGTCCATATTGGAGAGTTTGTTAATAGAAATTTTGAGCGGCTACATAGCGGCTCCATCATCACCCAAAGTGTGCGAGAGCAAGTTGAGGTTATTGGGGTTCTCGTTGAGAAAACAGAAAGCCAAACCAAAGCGATTGAAGATGTGGGAAGGGTAATAAGCTCCGTTGAGAGTATTGTCTCAAATAATAAAGTCGCACTTGGGGCGTCGAAAATAGTTGATGGTGAAGCCAATGGTAGGCTTGATACCATTAAGAAGTCGCGATTGTTTGTCGGGTATAAATCAGAGTTACAATCGAAAAAGTTGGCAGAAAGTGTGCGGTTTGGGGATTTGGTTGGGGTTTCAGCTATAGTGAAAGTTGAGATTCTGAGTTGGTGCGCCCGTTTTCTCTCAGTATTTGATATACAGTTAGCGCGTGACCTGCTAGAAGTAATCGGTGATACGTATGCTATTGATGAGACCATTATTGCCAAAGCATTTATAGCAGGGCAGACGGGTGATATAGCATCCGCTTTAGCGCTTTTAAATGATTTAACGACGCCAGTGTCAAGGTCGGCCGCATTTATTTTGATGCGGAACATTAGTGGGGCTGCTGAGGCACTAAAGTGGCTTGAAAAGTCAGAGATGACTTTGAGTGATCTGGATTCAGATGGGAGATTTTTTTTAGTTCAAAGCTTCGTCGAGATTGAATCTTGGGATGATGCATTGAAAATGGTTGATAGTCTGACTGAAGAAGATTACAACTCTACCCCGGCATTAGCATACTTAGCTGCTCTTGTTTATCTAGCTCAAGCGGTCCCTTCAGAGTTAAGAATTTTAGTACATCAGACCCCTCCTTTTGAGGCCCGGACGTTTCCATTGGCGGGTGACCAACAGGCATTACTATTCAGACGGAAGTCGCAGGATTTTTTTGAGAAAGTCACTCGCTACGCAACCACTTTGAATCTGAGTTTTATAGCAGAGGTGGCAAGTGATAGTGCGCTATGGCTAGCGCTTAGAGATGCAGAGTGCTCGGATCAAGCTCGTGTAGAGCTTGAAAAGAGTATGAGAGATCGAGATGCGTCTCTTAGGCGCGTGCCCCTGGCGATTCAGTTTGGTTTGAATGTAGACGTAGTTGCTGTAGAGCGGGAAATCGAGCGAAGAACTACATTGAGCGGTGGGAAGTCATCTGACGCTGCAGTTGCACGATTTGCATTAGCATTCAAGCAAAATAGTCCGAGGGAGGTTGCCTTATATATTGATCGACATAGAGCCCAGTTGAGTGAGCATTTAAACTACAAATCTGTTGGGTTTTTAGAGATTGATATGTTAGTTCAATCGGGGCAAAAAACAGCTGCGGAAGCTCGGATTAAGGACCTCATAGAAGCTGGTTTGACAGACTTTGAAAGGAAGAGAGTTGAGCGGTTAGTTTTTGAAGCCTCCGATACTGATTTGGTCGCGCAGCGTATTTCTTTGTATGAGTCAAGCAGGTCAATTACTGATTTACACAACATTGTTTCAATTTTGGAGGAGCAACAAGACTGGGATAGATTAGCAAATTATTCTCGTGAATTACTTTGGCTTACTCGCGATATTAAGGACGCAAGGCGTTACGGTCGGGCGCTATATAATTCTGGAAGAATTAATGATGTTCTAGAGTTCTGTGACGAATATTCTATATTTTTAGATCAGTCAGAAGAGCTTCAGAAAATTCGCTGTTGGAGTCTTTATGAGAGTGGTCGGCTGGTTGAAGCGCGCAATGCGCTGTACTTGCTTAAAAGCAGTTTCAAGGAGTCGGAGCAAAGTGCACTCACGATTAGCATCGCTGTAGCATCAGGCGATTGGGAGTCCCTTCAAGTTAATGTCGAGGAAGAGTGGCGGTCGAGAGATAGTCGATCTGCGATGGATTTAATTCGCGCGGCAAAACTTGCTCAACTTATAGTTTCACCTCGATTGAAAGAGCTGGTGTTTGAAGCTGCGCGTAAAGGCGAAGATGATCCGAAAATTTTATTAGCTTGTTATGGGATTTGGACTGAGTGTGGATGGGAGGACGGGGATGTAGCATTCGGGTGGATGCAGGCTGCTAGTGAGCTGTCAGATGAGGACGGGCCGGTAATTGCAATGTCTTTGCAAGAAGTGATGGACAGGCAGCCTGATTGGGAGGAGCAAACCAAACAAGCATACAAAAAAATGATTGAGGGTGAGGTGCCGATATTTGCAGCTGCAAAGCTTCATAATAGGAATCTATTGAATTTCTATCTCGCTCCAGCGCTTAATAATTTAGATCAGATTGATGCTAGGAAGCGCAGTGTGATTTTCTCATTTTCCGGGGCGCGGCCCGTAAATACGTCGAATCCTGATCGCGTTGTAATGGATGTTACTGCACTGCTAACATCTGAATTGTTAGGGATGCTGGATTTGATTATTGGCTCCTTCAGCGTTGTCGTGATTGCTCATGGAACATTAAGGTTGATATTTGATGAGAAACGCAGTTTGTCGTTTCATCAACCAAGTAAAGTGCGAGAGGCGCATGATCTAAGACAATTAATAGCTGCAGGGAGAATTAAGCATTTCGAACCGACTATGAGAGCGTCGACGTCCCTCTCAGCAGAAGTTGGGGAGGGGTTGGCGTCAATGCTAGCCGTGGCATCTGCTGAACTTCCGAGTGGTGTCCCACAGCGTATTGTGGTCCACCCCGGCCCAGTACATCGGGTCGGTAGTCTCGTACAAGAGGCAGCGAATCTTACGGACTATTCGGCGTATCTTTGTAACTGTCAGGCGGTAATCGACAAGCTGGTGGCGCATGGGGTCTTAACCGCAACAGAGGCAAGCGTCTCAAAAAACTTTTTCTCATCTCGTGAACAAACTTGGCCTCAGGCAACGGAAATAGCGGACGCAGCTCATTTGTATTTAGATGATTTGGCGGTTTCTTACTTTCAACATTTAAAGTTACTGCCAAAATTGTCCCGGTCTGGCCTTACTGTGTTTGTCTCGTCTCGTGAAGTTTCTGAGTCTGATGAGTTGATTAGTTATGAGAATCAAGCTTTACATGCTATTTCGGTACTTGAAAATCTCCGATTAAGAATTAGAGATGGAATAAACTCCGGGAAAATTGTTGTGGGTCCGATTTCTCGGGGTGCGGAAGATCAAAATGATGAATCGATGCGTGCTCATCCGTGCTTGGATGTTCTTAAGCTAACGGGTGTAGCTGATGCGATCATATCTGATGATAGATATATAAATAAGTTTCTTGCCTTGGAAGACGGTGGTGTGTCGCATAGTGTTCTTACAACAATTGACATTCTACAAATTTTTTCTTTGCGCGGGATACTAACTAATATTCAAGTTTCTGAGTTTAAAACCCAGTTGCGTCGTATGGGGATGGCGTTAATTCCTGTTGATGGCTTTGAATTGAAGTACCACTTATCGGAGTCAAAAGTTGTCGATGGCCAGGTAATGGAAAATGCTGGTTTAAAAGCCATTAGAGAAGCTTTGCTTAGAGTACGAATGTCTGACATTTTGCAGCTTCCTAAGGAGCTGCCTTGGCTAAATGCAATTTTCGAAGAGTGCTATGCAGTGATGAGATCGCTATGGGATGAAGATGCGGATCAGATCATTTCTATTGCTTGTTCAAATTGGCTTTTTGAATTAATGGATATAAGAAAGTGGTCGCATCGACTTTCAGTGGTTGACCTCGATGTCAGAGGGCGGTTTGAAGCGCAGATGATGGCTCTAATGATTCTTCCAAATCATAAATCCTCCTCTGTCCGTGAAAAATATTCAAATTGGTTGGAAGGGCGAGTATTGCGAAAGCTGAAAGAGGAGGAGTCGGATCTCTATAATAGTTTGCTAAATCGGGCCTCAAAAGTTATTGAGCATGGGGTCAAGCAACAACACCATCAGGGGGAAAGCCATGAGTAGTGAAAAATATTCTCCCTTAATGGTTCAAGCCGCTTTGAATCTATTCCCATCAATTATAAAAAGATCACTTTTAGATTGCTCGGAATTCACTGATCGTCTGAGTGTTGAAACTACCTCGCGACTTTCTTTAAGCGATCTTGGGGTGTCTTTTGATAGTAAGATTTTCTTCGGCGCTGTTTCCTCTGTTCTTTCAGAGCCGGGTTCAAAATCAACAGTGTATGACTCAGAGAGTAATGAGTGGGCATTGAGTGTCGAAGTAGATGAGGGTGTTGAGTTTACGTTGCTGTCATGTGGTGAAAGAAGGGCGAGGCTTCCTTATTTTTGGCCGATATCGCCTAACGCACCTATTCGTAGGGCTGGGCTTGAAAAGGAGGCTAAATTAATTAATCTGAAAGGGTCGGTGTTGCAATATTGGAAGGAACTAATCGACGCTGCGCCTCTAAGTCTCGATGATTTCAATTCTTTTCGACATGACATTTCTTTAACTCCATTACGGTTTGCTGAGTCATTAGCCGCGAAACTGGTTCGTGATGATTGCAGTATTACCGACTTGGTTCCTCTAGATCTTGCGTATTACGAAGCGTTAGTTGGTTTGCCGTTTGAGGGTGAGGATCTTTCGAGCTACTCTGAAAGAGAGGTAAAACCACAGCTAGATCAGCTATTGAATTGGGACTCTATACAAGGCCTGCAGTATTCGTTGCTCTTTTCCTGTCATTCATGTTTTGTTTCAAATATTGATCTTACGGGTTTTGAGTTAAAGGATTTTTTGTCGGTATTAGAGTTTGTTAAGAATGAAGGGGATATTTTTTCTAAAGTTGGTGCGGTCGAGCTTGGTCTCGCAAATGTTGAAAGGTGGCCCGAGGTTCAACCGTTCATACTGAGTATTATTGATGAGTTGATCAATGATGATCCAGAAGATTTGCGCGGGCGATTTACATTTATCTCTTCACTTGTTGTACTAGTGATAGGGGAACTGGCGAGGACTAAGGCTTTTTCAGGTAAGCCTCCATTCTGGGTGCGTCTTGCTGCAATAGCACATGCATCTCAAATTGAAAGGGTCTACGTCGCTGCTCAAGCAATGCCAGAAAATTTTCAAAGTTTTGTATTTGAGTCTCGAGGGCTGTATTTTTTTATGCAGTCGCTTCTAGATATGCGGCTGGAACCTAGGTGGCAGCCTGATTTTGTTTCCCCGGCGCAACTTAAGTTTGAGCTTTTGGGGCGAGTCGCAAGTGCGTTAAGGCTTAGTCAAGAAAATCTCAATTTGCCACGCTTGACAGCTTTAGCAGTAGAGGAGGTTAAGGGTAAGAGTACGATTTTAAAATTTCCTGAATCTTTTCTTCCTGGTCCCTTAGAAGGCGGCGTTTCTTCCATTTTGCAAATGCCAGAAGAGGTATTGGCAGGTCTGGAAGATCAGCTTACGTCTGATAGCATTAGCCTTGATTCTTTTAATTCGCTGGTTAATAGTTCCTTAATTTTCAATATCACTGCTGATCATGCGCGACTTGCAGCAACGGCGCTAAGAAAAGTTAAGTATCAACTGGAGCAGTCAGGAAGTCGAAATAATATCTTCGCTCTTATAAGTGGCCTCGCTACTGTTGCTGCTGTGACTAGAAGTAAAGAGCTTGCAGGCGAAGTTAGAATATTGAGTAGGGTTACAAGAAGGCGGAAAGATTCAGAGATATCTGCAGAAGATGAATTAAGAATAGCTCTTGTAGCTGTGGCTTCAGTTTCGGATCTTGATGAGTGGTCAAGCTTTTTGGGTGATTGGTTAACGGAAATTTCTTATGAGGCAGAAGTCGGTGCGCAATCCTCTCGTTTGTTAGCTAGTCTCCAAGTAATTATTGGTCTAATGCCAAGTCTCGCGATCACGTGTTCTAAAGCTGAGGCATCATTATCTATCAGCTCTTGTTGAATTTTTTTGGGGTCTAGTTGTTATGGTGGTTCTTTATTAAGTGTTTAATTAATAAAGACGGACATTTCTGCAGAAACTTCAGCTAGAGGAAACCTGCGAGTCTGGTAACCCGTGTAGGGGCCCCCCTCAGGGAGGACCCGTAAAATCTGACCGTACGACTCCTTCGCCTGGGAGGAGTCGGACACATCAGATTGGCGGATCTGGAGCGATCCGTCGCGTCCGTTCGCGCTGAAGGTTCACTCCGTGAAAAGGGGCGAGGGGAACGATAATCCATAGGTAGCGAAAACACGGTGTTCCATGTGTTCCATGTGTTCCAGAAACGCTGGACGCCAAGTAAATAAAGGCTCTCGGAGGTGGAACACCAAATGCGATAAACCGGAACACCAGCTACGCGGAACACGTTTGGTGTTCCGCGAGTGATGTTCCGGTTTAGGGAGGAGGAGCGTCACGACTGATAGTCGCGACGCGGGCAATCAAGCGGCGATCAGTTGCTCAACGGAGATTTCACCTGCCTTCGCAGTGACCGTATCTACATTGATTGACCTCGGTCCGAACGGTACATGCAGTGGTACGTAGAGGTCAGTTAGAGAGCTCGAACGCCCCATCGCCTTTTCCGTCGCGTGCAGGTGTGCTGCGATGGCGGCGAAGTCCTGAGCTGCCTTGTCTAGGCGATCGGCCCACATGAACCGTGCTGCACGTAGCTGCTGGTGTCGCAGATCTTTCAAGGTCTGGTTACTCTCTGCAATTGCTGCTTCGAGCTTTTTCACTTCATCTTTCAAAGCTTGCGTTGCAGTTGCAATGCCCCGCTTGTCACGAGTTGCTTCTGCAAGCGCCTCTGAGGCTTGTCTGAGCGCCTTTTCCGCTCGTTGTTCTTCCGCGTCATCCCCATCGCTCAACGCTACGGAGTAGCTCGCTGCCGCTTGCTTTTCGACATATTGAGCCTTTTCAATTTCAGTACGTTTCTCTTCTTCCAGTCTTTCGAGTTTGCTCGAAAGCTTGGCGCGTTTGTCTTGCTGCTTTCGCAGATCGTTCTGCATCTGGCTGATTTCTTTCTGCGCCTTTTTTATGTTGCTACCGGCAGATCGAATTCCGTCTTCCCAATCGATCAACGTTTGCAGCCGTCTGATCTCGGAAGCATGGCGAGCTATTTCGGATTTCGCGTTGCTGAGAGCATTGATCACGTCATGTGGATATGGAGCACGATTGTGACGCGTCTGCGCATAGAGGCTCTTGGCTTCCTTGGCCGCTGTAGTGAGTTTCGGCAGTTGCTTTTCGAGTTGTTCCATCTCGATTTGGTGTTGCTTGATTTGCTTTTGGTAGTCGCTCATTAGATGTCTTCCATTTCAGATTTTGATATTCGTTCGATTGGATTCCGGGCGGGCCAGACCCGAAGCGGCCGGCAGCTCTCCTCGATCCGCCAACTTCACGCGGCTTCGGTTTCAGAGGAGAGGAGGGCGTTGGCATGCACCACGTACGCTCTTGTTTTGGCGAGCCCAGGGAGCCGCACCGATTGCGCTGCACGACCTTCCGCGCTGGCTTCCAGAATCCCGCGCTCGATCAGCTCCCGATTGACCAGAGTTAGGCTCATGCCTTTGAACACCTCAGCCCTCCACGCAGTGGGCAAGAAGTAGTAGGTGACTAGCGTGTAAACGCCATCGCCCATACCGTGTTCAACTGTGCGCCGGAAGCCGAGTCGGTCTGTGGTCCGCGGTGCGTGATCGTCGGTTTTGGCGGCAAGTCCGTCCCAGCGGGTGAAGCGGCTTTCACCGAATCGCTCGATGACTTGCTGCAACCGACTCACAATGGCGTCACCTTCCATGTTCCCGGCGCCGCCGCGCTCTTCGAGCCAAGCATTGAGGCAAACCTGCGCCGCTGTGGTCGCGGTGCCTTCCGGCCAGCCTGTTACACCAAGTGCAGTTGCCAGTTCACCAGCGGCAGCGGCAAGACCGAAGCGAGCAGCGGCACGATGCGCCTGACCGCTGGCGGAAGCGGGGAGCGCCTTGGCAATGAAGCGCTCCACCGTGCGCCGCAGGATGGCGGTCCAGCCGACCATTTCACCGGGCTTGCACAGCGCTGACAGGAACGCGCTAAGCGGCGTACCGTAGTACTTGCCTACGCGTGCTTTGAGCGCGTCCGACAAAGCGGCGGCATCTTCGAATCCGTTCAGCACGTCGAACATGCCCAGCCCTTTGCTCGCATCAGCAGGCACGGCGAGCATGCGGATTTCCATTCCCGCCTTTAGCTCCTTGTTCGCATCGGCCATGTGCTGCGCGAGCGTCTTCTCACCGGTCGAAAGAAACAGCAAACGCCACTCTTGCACCTGGCGGCCTGCTTGCCCTCGATCATTGGCGCGAGCTTTGCCCGTACCGTTGCCGAGCATGTACACCGTTTCACCGATGATGCGCGGATCACACATACCGATTTCGTCGAGTACCAGGACACCGTCCGAATGCGCGGCGGCAATCGACTCCAACGCGTTGTCAGTGGAGCGCCACGACCGGACCAATCGTGGCCCGCCGTAAACTGACGCGGCGACTTGTAGGTGTGTCGTCTTGCCGCCGGAGCTGTCGCCATAAAGATGGAAACCACCTGATTCATGACCTAGCAAGTGCAGCAGTGGACCGGCAAAGGCCACGCTGACGACAAACGCCAATCGGTGATTACCAACGCAAAGTGCACCGATTTGCTGCTGCCATTGTTCGAGCGTCCCTGCCTCGTTGATAGGTGGCAGTTGGGCCCCGGAATCGCAGAAAAAAAGATGCTCGTGGCTGTTGCCGATCTGCTGGTCTGGCAGCAAATACGCAGGTCCGTGCCATCCCAGGCGAGTGACCAAGCGCGCCCGTTCGTTGCTGTCGAACCCTTGCAGATAGCTTTGAAGATCGTTGCGGGCATTGCGGCCGGAGCGGGTTCCTGGCAGACGCAAACCCATATCTACCAGTGGTCCCAAGACATCCTTGCCGAAGTCGCCGGTCATGTTGCGAGCGGGAATGTTCCAGCGTTTTTTAGCTCCGTCCGGGTCGTCGAACTCAACCAGCAAACCCCAGTTGTGGCCCTTGTCGTCACGGGTACGAGCGAGGATCTCCAAGGATGAGCAAACCGGTCGCGACTCACCATCATCGCCGGTATAGAACACACCTTCGGGGGCCAATCGAAAGCCGCCGGGCAGCAAATCGGTTTTTGATTTTGCCGGTTGCTTAGCTGCGACTTTCGGTTGTGCGGGCTCGGCGGTTGATTCGTCAGCAGGAGAGACGAAAAGACAGCCGTCGCGCTCCAGCTCCGCGACGTGCGCCGCCGTCCAGCCCTTAACGAGCGCGTCGGCAGCGTCGTCCCCTTCGTCCCATTGACCACCTTTGGTGAAGGCTGCGCGATCGTTCTTCAGTGTGGGCTTGCGCTTGAATACATCGAGAGCAATGAACCGCACCGACTCGGCGCCGATCTCGTGCAATGTTCTGGCGACGTCTTCCATACACGTTTTGCCGCTGCTGTCGTTGTCCGGCCAAAGAACTACCGAGCGACCTTTGAGCGGTGTCAGGTCAGCCTTGTGCCAAGAGTTCGAGCCGTTCGGCCAGCACGTGGCCACGTAGTCCGGCATCAGTTCGCCTGCCGCGTCGGCGGCTTTCTCGCCTTCGCACAACACGACTGTTGCGGTGTTGCGCTGAGCCAGTTCTTCCAGGCGCAGCAGTGGGCGCGGATCTGGCAGGCCTTGCCAGCGCCATTGCGTGGTTTGGCCGTCGGAGCGCTGGCACCAAGTTAGCGGAGCAAAGACCTTCTTCGGCTTACCGTCCTCGTCCAGGCCAAGGTCGAAGCGGTAAAGGGCCATGAGTGGCTGACCGTCTGCATCCCGGTAGATCCAGACCTTTGAAGGAGCGCCGTGCTGTCGATGCCTTACGGGGCAGCGTTTCATGGCTTCGGCTGGGATCGGCTGTATGGCCAACCACGTCGGCGCTTTGTCCTTGCTGGAAGGTGGCGCCGATTGCGCTGCACCTGCTGTCACGTTCAGCAGCTCGGTCAGCTTGGCACAGGCCTCGACATCGGTGCCGCCGCCTAGGTAACGCACCAAATCAATGAGGTCACCGCCCTTGTCGCCCGTGGCGAAGTCGGCCCACGTGCCTTTACTCAGGTTGACCTTGAGCGAACCGGCACGTTTGTCGCTGCGGGTCGGATTTGGGGCGGTGTATTCCTTGCCACCGTCGACGCGCTTGCCATTGGGCAACCAGTTGGCGAGGACACGCTCGATCTCTTTGAGCGAGGCGGCTTTCACGTCGGCGAAGCTCGGACGTTTCGCGTTGCTGAGGCGCTGGCTCATGTGTCGGCCCTCGGCAGAAACAGTGTGTCAGTGACCTCATCGATCAGCGCTTTTGCCATTTCACCGAGGTACAAGGCTGGCCAACTGAAGCGTTCGCCTTGGTCGCTCATGGCGGCATCGAGGTTGAGTTGGTTGGCGTGATGCTGCAGCTGAGAAACCATCTCCAGCGCGGTCTCCACTGGGATGCCAGCATTGACCCGGAACAGCTTAAGGTCGGAGGAGTCGGCCCGCGAGAAAGTAGTACGGCCAAGCGTGGTCAAAGTGGTCATAGCGCACCGCCTTTCTGGTCCACCGGGACAGAAGTGGTATCACCATGCATAGCGAGGGTTTTGATCAGGCCGAGGGTGCCGCGAACGTCCCAAATGACGGCGGCGATGACATGATTGGCTAGTCGTGATTCGCCTTCGAAGTGGTCCTCAAGCAGCGTCAGCACCGAATCGGCGCGATCAATCGCGCAGGTGATGGCATCAATCGGTACACCGGCCCCAGCGCGATGGCTGACGGTAAGGATGTCTTCGGGCAACGCAAAGCTCAGGGCGTTGTTCATTGGGCACCGCCTGCGGCTTCGAGAGCGCGAGCTTTGGCCATATGGGCGTTGTAGCGGGCAAGACGTGTGGCAAGACTGGAGTTGGCGTGTAGAGCGGCGAGAGCCATTGCACGGTGTGCAGCGGCGCGATTTTTGGACGGAATGAGAGCGTGCATGGGTGGAGCTCCTTCTTAAGTAGGAACTGCCACGATTCGTCGCCAAACGAATTGGGGTGGCAGCTGTGCGCAGGTTGGCGAACCGGGTAAGAAGGAACCCGGCAGACCCGAAGGTCTCCCACGCACAGCCGCCATAAAGCAGGAATGCGGGCACAAAAAAAGCGCCTGCAATCGATATGGTGGCGCCTGTGCGCCTTCTTAAACTCGGGTCGCCAAACCCGGTCGCTGAATTTGCAGCGACGGGGGCAGGATAACTCCGAGTTTTTACAAGCGCAACCGGCACGAAGCCTTGCGCATTTTTTTGATGCGACATAAATTGACCAGACATACAGATTGACCTCAAACGCCCCCGGTTGCCGCCGGGGGCGTTTTCGTTTCAGGCGTGGGCTTCCCAGCGCAGATTGAGCAGGGGCAGGAAGCCGTCATCGAGCATCGACCGGGCGTCTTCGTAGGCTTCCGTTTGCTGGCCTTCGTCGGCGATCACCGCACCGAGGTTCTCGCAGTTGAGCGTGAGGGCGCACCAGGTGCCGTCGGCCCAGCTAAGTACGCTGACTACGCGACCCTGTTTGTCCTGTCGGCTGCGATAGCGCTCGAGGCGCTGCATCGTGGCGGATGAAAAACCGATGCGACGCAGCACTGAAAAGGGATGCATCAAGGCCTGATTAGCAATCGAACGGCTCATGCTGCCTCCTGCACGTTGGCGAACAACGGGGATGGAGTTTCACCTTTGAGCCACGCGGCTATCTTGCTGTCTTCTGCGCAGCGGCGACGGTACTGCTCGGCGAGCACATTGCGCCGCTCGTTCAGGCACGTTTCCATGTATTGGCTGAGATCGGACGTGATGCGCAGATCTGTGTAGAGCCGTTCGTTGATGATCTTTTCTTGTTCAATGTCCTTCTCAACGAACTGGCTCCAGACTTGAGGATCGTTCGAGTAGCCGTTTTTCTGATCGATTAGCCAGTAGGTGACCCAGTTGTTCAGTCCTGATTGACTCAGCTCTGCGTGGCGGCCTTCTTTCATCGCGAAATGACCGTGGCCATGAACGCTGGAAAATTCGCGGCGAACGGCGTGTTTGCGGATGATCTCCGGCAGTTCCCATGGATTGGGTGTGAGCGGCAAAACGAGGCCGTCAGGATCGAAAAAGAATGCTTCTTTTTCTTCACCGTTCCAGCTAACGCCGGCGATGGTGCGGTGACGCCAATTGATGCCGTCTTCAGCGTAGAGCTGAAAACCGATGCTGTAAGAGTCGTGGAAGGCGCCTTTGAATGGGCAGTAATTACGCTTCATGCGGCCACCTCATCACGGGCTTCAATGCGACCGCGTGCCCACGCTTGGACTTCGGACAAAACCCAGGCGACCGGGGCGCCGCGAGCGTTGCTGTTGGTGAGCTTTACGGTTTTTGGAAAGCCACTTTCAGGCTCATTCATCAGCTTGTAGATGGTAGGGCGAGCGAGGCCAACGATGGCCATTACCTCGGCAATGCGGATGAGCGTCACCGATGGATCGATTGGCGTGGAGTCGTTTGCAGAGGAGTGGAGGCGAGAGGTTTTCATTTCTCGTTCCTCGCACCTGCGGGAGAGCTGTGTGTGCGGCTTTCGAGCCACGTGGACACATCTTTAGGCCGATAACGCACGCGGCTTCCAACTTTCACATACGGCAGCGGATTGCGGCGCGAACTGCGCCAGGCGGCGAGCGTGCGGTGCGACAGACCGAGAGTGGCCGCGACTTGATCGGGGGTGAGCAAATCAGTGGAGCAGGGTGAAAGCGGGGTGATGGATTGGAGCGTTGTCGCAGTCATTTAGCGTTTCCTGTAGTCGTGGAGAGTTACAGGGCTAACGCTAAATGGGGGGGCGGAAATGAACGGTGGTTCATTTCCAGGTTTCTATGAAAAAACTTTGCCCTTGACCAAAATGTTGCTGAGTTGTCTTCTGGAAAGCTTATCGCTTGCACCGGGAGATTTTAGTGCGGCGTTACTCTGCAGGATGGCATCCAGCGCTTCTGACTTCGTCCTGCCGCTGTCGCGAAGCCGTCTGCCGTATTTGCGGATGTCCTCATCGCGGTCTGCAATGGCCTCTTGGCGGACCGCAGCCGAGCTATTACCCCCTTTGCTCGCGTTAGCACTGATCCGCATCTTCTCGCTGCTGCTCAACACCGGCGAGGCATACACCCTCGCGAGAATCATGTAGTGCCGGGCCGCACCTAGCAAGTCTGCCGCATATTCTCGATCATCAGCTTCAAGAGAAGCCTGCTCTTGGCGTATCTCGTTCACAAGCACGTCGAAGCTGGCCGGGTATTCTTCAGCCAAGACAATCACGTTTTCCCGGTCACCGGAGTAAAGGTTTTCATTAAACTCTCTCAACCAGCGCCCCAGTACCTCTATGGCACAACACGCGCGATCTATCGCCAGTGCAGCGACGTATTGGCAATCGGTAACAGCTGACTCGGACGACTCGCTGATAATCCAGCGAATGGTGCGAGCTAAATCGTCCTGAAACAGCCCAATGCGCTGGTGAATATTATAAGAACGACGCCTGACTTCCCCGAGTACGCGGACAGCGTCGGCGGACCATTCACCTGCTTCGTTCTGATGGTCCGCCCAATGCTGCTGCCCCTCTCGTATGAGTTCAACAATGTTATCGATGCGCTCCGCAAATTCTTCGTACAGCGTCAGATATTCCAGCGCCTCGATGTTCTCCCAGTCTTCGACGTCGAGGGGGGCGTTTAAATAAAATCTGTTATTCATCATTCCCCCCTCGCCCCATTCCCGGGACCGAAAAAACGCGACCACCTGCGCCCGGCGAAGCTAGGAAGCCGTCAGTGAAGAGCGGGCCATTTAGCCCGGAGGTGTTGCCGATTCTGGAACACCTTTTGTGTGCCATCGACGAAGTGTTCCAGCTAATCGCCTGTTGTGTTCCAGTCTCGCAAGCCGCGGGTTTAAAGGCTTTCAGCGGTTTTGGAACACATGGAACACGCGGAACACCTGCTTTGTGAGTAGTTAGGGATTGCACGATCAAATTGCCTGTCCGAATTGGCCCTGCACGACGTTTCCTGTCTGTAATCTATCTAGGTGATCGGCGTACCACTGCATCATGGCAATCCGCTGTTCAAGATATTGGGCCTTGTTGTATATCCCCGAGATGCCCTCTTCTTTATGAGCTAATTGCGCCTCGACATGCTCCTTCGGCCATCCATGTTCACGGAGCAGTGTGCTCGCTGTATGTCGAGTGCCGTGCCCAACAAGACGCCCTTTGTAGCCTATGGTGGCGAACACTTTGTTGATGGTGTTTTCGCTGATAGTCGGGTTCTTCGCACCGACTCCGGGAAACAGCCAACGGCTACGCCCGGTTAAAGAATGCAGCTCTTTCAATGCGACGAGCGCTTGGCGGGGAAGGGGGCATACGAAGTCTCGGCGCATCTTCATCTTCGATGCTGGTGTAGTCCAAATAGCTTTGTCTAAATCAAACTCTTTCCATTCCGCCAGACGAACCATTCCCGGCCTCGAGGCTGTCCAAATGCAAAGCCATGCTGCTGTTCGAGCGGTGAGTCTGCTAGGAGTGTTCTTCAAAGCGGTGAGGAATTCGCCGAGTTCTGGCTCTAGCAAATGAGGGTGTTGTTGAGTCTTCGGTGCTTGAGCTGCGATGTCGCGTAAACGGCTACCCGGATCGTTTTCTGTCAGTCCTAAGCCAATCGCTCTACCGAAGATCTGATTGACCCAAGTCCGACACTTTTCCGCTACGTTATGCGCCTCCCGAGCTTCGAGGGAGGCCTGGAGATTTGCACAATCGGTTCGGGTTATTTCGTCTAGGGGTTTATTACCAAGCGCTGGAAGAATGTCTTTGTCGAGGTAGGTGCGGATTTTATTGAGGGTGGAGGGAGCGAGACCTTTCTCCTCCTTTGCCTTTAGCCAAGCTTCCGCAGCTGCTCTAAAGGTTCGAGTTCGAGCGGCATCGATTGCTGCTTTTGCCGAGCGCTTTTGTTCAAGAGGGTCGGCACCGCTACTGACAACCTTTCGTAGATCGGCTGCTTTTTCGCGGGCAAGTGCGCCGCTGACTTCTGGATAGCCGCCGAGGCCCATCCATGCCCAGTTACCTGCAGGCCGCTTGTATCGGAGTTGCCATGACTTGCCCCCGTCCGGTTTGACCCGGAAATATAAGCCGTTTCCATCCAGCTCTCGATATTCCTTTGTTTCAGGCTCAAGCCCTGCGAGCGTGGTATCGGCGAGGGGGCGGCGCTTGATGTCTGCGCGTTTCATCCTTGTATCCCAAAGTTCGGTATTTTTCTCAGGATACAAGCAGGGATACAGGGATACAACGGATAAGGGGAGACAGGGGTAGACAGGCAGGCACAAAAAAACCGGCCAAGAGGCCGGTTTCTCTGGGTCTGAGAGGCTGGTAGAGACTCTCAGATACTGCTATGTGGTGCCCCGAGGGAGACTCGAACTCCCACTCCTTTCGAAAACGGATTTTGAATCCGCCGCGTCTACCAATTCCGCCATCAGGGCTCAATGGCGGCGAAGTATAGAGAGGTGAATACCGCTGGTCAATCAGGTACATGGAGAATTTTTGATAATTCCGCTAGACTTCCCGGCCCTGCTAGACGAACCCCATCATGCGCGTTGCTGACTTTACTTTCGAGCTCCCTGATTCGCTGATCGCCCGCCATCCACTGGCCGAGCGTCGCAATAGTCGTCTGTTGACCCTGGATGGGGTCAGCGGCGCCCTGGCACACCGTCAATTCACTGATTTGCTTGAGCATTTGCGCCCGGGCGACTTGATGGTGTTCAACAATACCCGGGTGATTCCGGCGCGGCTGTTTGGCCAGAAGGCTTCCGGCGGCAAGCTGGAAATCCTGGTGGAGCGGGTGCTGGACACTCATCGCGTGCTGGCCCATGTGCGGTCCAGCAAGTCGCCAAAGCCTGGGTCGAAGATCCTGATCGATGGCGGTGGCGAGGCCGAGATGCTGGCGCGTCACGATGCGCTGTTCGAGCTGGGGTTCGCCGAAGAAGTCTTGCCGCTGCTCGACCGCGTCGGGCACATGCCGTTGCCTCCTTATATAGACCGCCCGGATGAAGGCGCCGATCGCGAGCGCTATCAGACGGTGTACGCCGAGCGCCTGGGCGCGGTGGCGGCGCCGACGGCAGGGCTGCATTTCGATCAGTCGCTGTTGGAGGCCATCGCGGCCAAGGGCGTCGAGACGGCGTTCGTGACCCTGCACGTTGGCGCGGGCACTTTCCAGCCGGTGCGCGTGGAGAAGATCGAAGACCACCACATGCACAGCGAATGGCTGGAAGTCGGCCAGGACGTGGTGGATGCGGTGGCGGCCTGCCGCGCGCGCGGCGGTCGGGTGGTGGCGGTGGGGACTACCAGCGTGCGTTCCCTGGAAAGCGCCGCCCGCGATGGCGTGCTCAAGCCGTTCAGTGGCGATACCGACATCTTTATCTACCCGGGCCGGCCGTTTCATGTGGTCGATGCCCTGGTCACCAACTTCCATTTGCCCGAATCCACGCTGTTGATGCTGGTTTCGGCGTTCGCCGGTTATCCGGAAACCATGGCCGCCTATAAAGCCGCGGTCGACAACGGATACCGCTTTTTCAGCTACGGTGATGCGATGTTCATCACCCGTAATCCCGCTCCAAGCGGCCCAGAGGAAACAGTATGAGTCGCGAATGTCGCATGTCGTTTGAGCTGCTTGCCACCGATGGCAAGGCTCGTCGTGGTCGCCTGACCTTCCCCCGTGGCACCGTCGAGACCCCGGCCTTCATGCCAGTCGGCACCTATGGCACGGTCAAGGGCATGCTGCCGCGGGATATCGAGGCGATTGGCGCTGAAATCATTCTGGGCAACACCTTCCACCTGTGGCTGCGCCCTGGCACCGAAGTGATCAAGAAGCACGGCGACCTGCACGATTTCATGCAGTGGAAAGGCCCGATTCTGACCGACTCCGGCGGTTTCCAGGTGTTCAGCCTGGGCGCCATGCGCAAGATCAAGGAGGAGGGCGTGACCTTCGCCTCGCCGGTCGACGGCGCGAAAGTGTTCATGGGCCCGGAAGAGTCGATGCAGGTCCAGCGCGACCTGGGCTCCGACATCGTGATGATTTTCGACGAATGCACGCCGTACCCGGCCGACGAAGACGTCGCCCGCGTATCCATGGAGTTGTCGCTGCGTTGGGCCCAGCGCTCGAAGAACGCCCATGGCGACAACACGGCGGCGCTGTTCGGCATCGTTCAGGGCGGCATGCACCAGGACCTGCGCATGCGCTCCCTGGAAGGCCTGGACAAGATCGGCTTCGACGGTTTGGCCATTGGCGGTTTGTCGGTGGGCGAGCCCAAGCACGAAATGATCAAGGTGCTGGATTATCTGCCGGGCCAGATGCCGGCTGACAAACCTCGTTACCTTATGGGCGTTGGCAAACCGGAAGATCTGGTGGAGGGTGTGCGCCGCGGTGTGGACATGTTCGATTGCGTGATGCCAACCCGTAATGCCCGCAATGGGCATCTGTTCATCGATACCGGCGTGCTGAAGATCCGTAACGCGTTCCATCGCCATGATGATTCGCCGCTCGATCCGACCTGCGATTGCTATACCTGCCAGAACTTCTCCCGCGCTTATCTGCATCACCTGGACAAGTGCGGCGAAATGCTGGGAAGCATGCTCAATACCATCCATAACTTGCGCCATTATCAAGTGCTTATGGCTGGTTTGCGCGAGGCTATTCAACAGGGTACATTGGCCGCCTTTGTCGATGCCTTCTACGCCAAGCGCGGGTTGCCTGTTCCGCCCTTGGACTGAGTTTTCTGACCCCAAGATTCAACATTTGCAACTGGAGTGCTAAATGAGCTTTTTTATCTCTAATGCCATGGCAGACGGCGCTGCGCCGGCAGCTGCAGCCCCTATGGGTGGCGGTTTTGAGTGGATTTTCCTGGTCGGCTTCCTGGTCATCTTCTACCTGATGATCTGGCGTCCACAGGCCAAGCGCGCCAAAGAGCAGAAAAACCTGCTGAGCAGCCTGCAAAAGGGTGACGAAGTTGTGACCACCGGCGGTATTGCCGGCAAGATCACCAAAGTTGCCGACGATTTCGTGGTGCTGGAAGTGTCCGACACTGTCGAAATGAAGTTCCAGAAAGGCGCTATCGCCGCCACGCTGCCAAAAGGCACGCTCAAAGCGATCTAAAGTTTCAACTTCATTCTCAATCGACGGGGCGCGCAAGGCGCCCCGCGTCATAAACGGGCGGCGTGATGCTGAACAAATATCCTCTGTGGAAATACATTCTGATCCTGGCGGTGCTGGCGATCGGTCTGATTTATTCCGCTCCCAATCTATATCCCGATGACCCGGCCATTCAGGTCAGCGGCACCAGTACTGCGCTGCAGGTCACCGAGGCCGATCTGGATCGCGTGAGCGCTGCGCTCAAGGCCTCCGGGATCAACGTCAAGGCAACTTCGCTGACGGCCGGTGGCAAGGGCGGTCTGGTTCGCCTGGTCAAGGCTGAAGACCAGTTGCCTGCCAAGGACGTTGTGCGCAAGGCGTTGGGTGATGACTACGTCGTCGCGCTGAACCTGGCACAAACCACCCCGCAATGGCTGCGCAACCTCGCTGCGCACCCGATGAAGCTGGGTCTGGACTTGTCCGGTGGTGTGCACTTCCTGCTGGAAGTGGACATGGACAAAGCCCTCGACGCACGCCTGAAAGTCTACGAAGGCGACGTGAAGAGCCTGCTGCGCAAAGAGAAAGTGCGCTATCGCAGCCTGCCGCAACTCAATGGCGCCATTCAGCTGGGCTTCAGCGATGAAGCGACCCGCGAACAGGCCCGTGCGCTGGTACGCAAGAACTTCAACGATTTCGACATTGTTCCGGCCGACCTGAACGGTCAACCGGTGCTGCGTCTGGCGATGACCCCGGCCAAGCTGGCGGAAATCCGCGAATACTCCATCAAGCAGAACTTGACCACGGTACGTAACCGCGTCAACGAGCTGGGTGTTGCCGAACCGATCGTCCAGCGTCAGGGCGCCAACCGCATCGTGGTTGAGCTGCCGGGCGTGCAGGACACCGCAGAAGCCAAGCGTATCCTGGGCAAGACGGCCAACCTGGAGTTCCGTCTGGCCGCAGAGCCTGGTGCTTCGAAAGCCACTTCCGAGGAATTCGAGTTCCGTGAAGGCAAGCGTCCTCCGGCGCTCATCGAGCGTGGCCTGATCATCACGGGCGACCAGGTGACTGACGCCAAGGCTGGCTTCGGCGAGCACGGCACGCCAGAAGTGAACATCCGTCTGGACGGTCACGGCGGCGAGCTGATGAGCCGTGCGACCCGTTCGAACGTGGGTCGCAGCATGGCGGTGATCTTCATCGAACAGCGTCCGGTCACCACTTACACCAAGCAAGTGGTCGATGGCGTCGAGAAAGAAGTACCGGTTCAGTCGTTTAAAGAAGAGAAGAAGATCATCAGCCTGGCGACCATTCAGTCGCCGCTGGGTGCTCAGTTCCGCATCACCGGCCTGAACGGCCAGGGCGAGTCGTCCGAACTGGCGCTGCTGCTGCGTGCCGGTGGCCTGGCGGCGCCGATGTACTTTGCTGAAGAACGCACCATCGGCCCGAGCCTGGGTGCGGACAACATCACCAAGGGTATCGATGCATCGCTGTGGGGCATGCTGTTCGTCTCGCTGTTCATCATCGCCATCTACCGCTTCTTCGGCATCATCGCCACTGTCGCGCTGGCAGTGAACATGGTGATGCTGCTGGCCCTGATGTCGCTGCTGGGTGCAACGCTGACCCTGCCGGGTATCGCCGGTATCGTGTTGACCATGGGTATGGCGGTCGACGCCAACGTACTGATCTTCTCGCGGATTCGTGAAGAGATCGCCGCGGGCATGACCGTGCAGCGGGCAATCAACGAAGGCTTCAGCCGGGCATTCACCGCGATTCTCGACGCCAACCTGACCACCTTGCTGGTGGGCGGCATCCTGTTCGCCATGGGTACCGGTCCGGTCAAGGGCTTCGCTGTAACCATGTCCCTCGGGGTTCTGACTTCGATGTTCACGGCCATCATGGTCACCCGCGCGATGGTCAACCTGATCTTCGGCGGTCGTGACTTCAAGAAGTTGTGGATTTAAGGGGCTGCCATGTTACGTACAATCAACTTCATGGGCGTTCGCAACTTCGCGTTCGGCGTCACATTGTTCCTGACCGCACTGGCCATTTTCAGTGTGTTCCACAAGGGCATGAACTGGGGCCTGGACTTCACCGGCGGTACGCTCATCGAGCTGACCTACGAGCGTCCGGCCGACGTCACCAAGGTGCGTGAGCAGCTGGTGACCGCCGGTTATCACGAGGCCATCGTGCAGAACTTCGGTGCAACCACCGACCTGCTGGTGCGTATGCCGGGTGAAGATCCACAGTTGGGTCACCAGGTGGCTGAGGCGCTGCAGAAGGTCGGCGGCGAGAACCCGGCGACGGTCAAGCGCGTCGAGTTCGTCGGCCCGCAGGTGGGTGAAGAACTGCGCGACCAGGGCGGCCTCGGCATGCTGATGGCGCTGGGCGGCATCCTGATCTACCTGGCGTTCCGCTTTCAGTGGAAATTTGCCATCGGTGCGATCGTGTCCCTGATCCACGACGTGATCGTGACCATCGGTATCCTGTCGTTCTTCCAGATCACCTTCGACCTGACGGTGCTGGCGGCGGTGCTGGCGATCATCGGTTACTCGCTCAACGACACCATCGTGGTATTCGACCGGGTTCGTGAGAACTTCCGCGTACTGCGCAAGGCCAGCCTGATCGAGAACATCAACATCTCGACCACTCAGACCCTGCTGCGGACCATCGCGACTTCGGTGTCCACTCTGCTGGCGATCGCGGCGCTGCTGTTCTTCGGTGGCGACAACCTGTACGGCTTCTCCCTGGCGCTGCTGGTAGGTGTTCTGGCCGGTACTTATTCGTCGATCTACATCGCCAACGTGGTGTTGATCTGGCTGAATCTGAACTCCGAAGACCTGATTCCAACGGTGAGTACCGATAAGGAAGTCGACGACCGTCCTTGAAGGCTCTCTAATCCAGAGCAGTTCCTCCAGCGATGTAGTCTAAAAAGGCGCGAGTTGAACTCGCGCCTTTTTTTATGCTCCAAGGCTGGGAGAAGCGCGGGTTTATCCCGTCTGTGATGGTCAGGAGGTTCATGTGAACAAGTCGATGCTGGTTGGTGCTGTACTGGGTGCTGTCGGTGTGACTGCCGGGGGTGCTGTGGCCACCTACAGCCTGGTTAAAAATAACGGCCCCGAGTATGCGCAAGTACTCGCCGTTGAGCCGGTCAAGACCCAAATCAAGACTCCACGTGAAGTATGCAAGGATGTAACCGTCACCCGGCAAGCGCCGGTGAAAGATCAACACCAGATCGCCGGTACGGTGGTCGGTGCACTGGCAGGTGGTCTGCTGGGTAACCAGATCGGCGGCGGCACCGGCAAGAAAATTGCCACGGTTGCAGGCGCGGTCGGTGGTGGTTACGCCGGTAACAAGGTTCAGGAGGGTATGCAGGAGCGTGATACCTACACCACGACTCAAACCCGTTGTAATACGGTGAATGACATCAGTGACAAGGTGGTGGGTTACGACGTGCGGTACTCGCTGGACGGTAAAGAGGGGAAAGTGCGAATGGATCGCGATCCCGGGAATCAGATTCCTGTGGATAAAGAGGGCAAGTTGATCTTGTCGGAGAACCAGCAGGGTCAGTGATCTGCTGAAGCCGATTCAAAAAGAAGCACCCTGCGGGGTGCTTTTTTTTGTGCCTGAAATACTGAACTGAGGCCACTTATAGATCCTGTGGGAGCGGGCTTGCCCGCGATAGCGATCTGTCTGACGCATTGATGTTGTGTGTGCCGACGCTATCGCAGGCAAGCCAGCTCCCACAGGGATTTGTGGTGTTTTCGGGGCATCAAATTCCAGGCATAAAAAAAGCACCCCGAAGGGTGCTTTTCTCTGTCGCTGGAAGCTTAGCGCTTCAGCGAAGCCGGCAGGTGCGGCTGGATCGCCGTCAGTACTGCCTTGAAGCATTTGGTGTTGCCGGCAACGACGTGGCCTTTTTCGAGGAAGTCGTGACCGCCGGTGAAGTCGCTCACCAGGCCGCCTGCTTCCTGAATCAGCAGGGCGCCTGCGGCCATGTCCCACTCGGACAGGCCCGACTCCCAGAATGCGTCGAAACGACCGGCAGCCACGTAGGCCAGGTCCAGGCTGGCGGAGCCGGCGCGGCGGATGCCGGCGGTCTGGCCAACCAGGGCGCGGAACATGCCCAGGTAGTTGTCGAGGTTGTCCATCTGGTCGTCACGGAACGGGAAGCCGGTACCCAGCAGGGCGCCGTCCAGGCTGGTGCGGCCGCTGACGCGCAGGCGACGACCGTTCAGTTGGGCGCCACGGCCACGGCTGGCGGTGAATTCTTCCTGGCGAACCGGGTCCAGAACAACGGCGTGTTCCAGGCGACCGCGGTATTTGCAGGCGATGCTGACAGCGAAATGAGGGATGCCGCGCAGGAAGTTGGTGGTGCCGTCCAGTGGGTCGATGATCCACAGGTACTCTTCGCCTTCGATCCCGGTGCCGGCGTGCAGGCCGGTCTCTTCACCCATGATCGAGTGGTTCGGGTACGCCTTGCGCAGGGCGTCGATGATTTTCTGTTCGGCGGCGCGATCCACCTCGGATACGTAATCCTTGGCGTCTTTTTCGTCGACCTTGATGGTATCCAGGCGCTCGATGGAGCGGAAGATCAATTCACTGGCGGCGCGGGCGGCGCGCAGCGCGATATTCAGCATGGGCTGCATGGATGTGTCACCTAAGGTTGTTAAAGAAAGCCGGGCATTCTATCAGAAAGTTTCTACAGGAGAAGGACGACGTTCGCTTTCATGGCTTAACGGTAGTTTGGGCTGTAAGATTCTGCTCCCCCTATATATGTTCGAGAGCGCCTCCCTTGCTGCAAAACATTCGTGTCGTCCTGGTCAATACCAGCCATCCGGGCAATATCGGCGGGACTGCGCGCGCCATGAAAAACATGGGTCTGTCGCGGCTGGTGCTGGTCGAACCGCGCCTGTTTCCGCATCACGAAGCTGATGCCCGTGCATCCGGTGCCGGGGACATCCTTGAAAAAGCGCAAGTCGTCGCCACCTTGGAAGATGCCCTGGTCGGCTGCAACCTGGTGCTGGGTACCAGTGCCCGCGACCGGCGGATTCCCTGGCCGCTGCTCGATCCCCGCGAATGCGGCGCGAAAGTGGTCGAGGAAGCTGGGCAGGGCGCCGAGATCGCGCTGGTGTTCGGTCGCGAAGATTCCGGTTTGACCAACGAAGAGCTGCAGCGATGTCACTATCACGTGCACATCCCTTCCGACCCCGAGTTCAGCTCGCTGAACCTGGGGGCGGCGGTGCAGGTGTTGAGCTATGAAGTGCGCATGTCCTGGCTCGCGGCCCAAGGCCAGCCGAGCAAGGTCGAGAAGGACGAAGTGGCGTCGGTCAAAAGCATGGAGCTGGCGACCATGGACGAATTGGAGCGATTCTATGAGCACCTGGAGCAGACCCTGGTGGCCATTGAATTCCTCGATCCGGAAAAGCCACGGCACTTGATGGCGCGCCTGCGCCGGTTGTACGGACGCAGCTCGGTCAGCCGGGCGGAAATGAATATTTTGCGTGGCATCCTCACGGAAACCCAAAAAGCGGCCCGTGGTGAGCTCCTGAAGCGGAAGGATTAATGATGTTCGAGCGTTTGCGTGAAGATATCCAGAGCGTTTTCCACCGTGACCCGGCGGCACGCAATGCATTTGAAGTCCTGACGTGCTACCCGGGCATGCATGCCATCTGGATCCACCGCCTGTCTTCGGTTTTGTGGCATGCGGACCTGAAATGGCTGGCGCGGCTGGTCTCGAACTTCGGTCGCTGGCTGACCGGGATCGAGATTCATCCGGGTGCCAAGGTGGGGCGACGCTTCTTTATTGACCACGGCATGGGCATCGTCATTGGTGAGACCGCCGAAATCGGCGATGACGTGACCATTTATCAGGGTGTGACCCTGGGCGGCACCAGTTGGAACAAGGGCAAGCGTCACCCGACCCTTGAAGATGGTGTGGTGGTCGGGGCGGGCGCCAAGGTGCTGGGTCCGTTCACCGTCGGTGCCGGGGCCAAGGTCGGTTCCAATGCGGTGGTCACCAAGGCGGTGCCGGCCGGAGCAACGGTGGTGGGCATTCCCGGGCGGATCATCGTCAAGTCCGATGAAGAGCAGGACGCCAAGCGCAAGGCCATGGCCGAGAAGATCGGCTTCGATGCCTACGGCGTCAGCGAAGACATGCCGGACCCGGTGGCGCGTGCCATCAATCAACTGCTCGATCACCTGCAGGCCGTCGATGGCCGTCTGGAGGGGATGTGCGGGGCGCTGAAGGATCTGGGCAGTAATTACTGTGCCAAGGAGCTGCCTGAGCTGCGCGAAGAAGACTTCGCCTGTGTGAAGGACAAGGATCAATCCAGGGCCGGCTGATCCCTGTGCAGGGGTCGCAAGTCGCTTTCAGGCAATGGCGCAGCGCTAAGCGGTGTGCCATTAAGCCGCAGACCCTGATATCATTCGCGCGCTCTTTTGCGGGTAAACCTGACTAAAGTACTAGGTCTTATAGTTGACTTAAATACTCGGGAATCGCATACTCGCACCCATTCCGAACTCCGTGGTAACTGTCCATGCGACTGACTACAAAAGGCCGATACGCCGTGACCGCCATGCTTGACCTGGCGTTGCACGCGCAGCACGGGCCCGTGTCCCTGGCCGATATCTCCGAGCGCCAAGGCATCTCCCTGTCCTATCTCGAGCAGCTTTTCGCCAAATTGCGCCGCAGCAATCTGGTGTCCAGCGTTCGTGGTCCGGGCGGCGGCTACCAGCTGTCACGCGACATGCAGGGTATCCAGGTCGCCCAGGTGATCGATGCGGTGAACGAATCGGTCGATGCCACCAAATGCCAGGGGCAGGGTGATTGCCATCAGGGCGATACCTGCCTGACCCACCACTTGTGGTGCGACCTGAGCCTGCAGATTCACGAATTTCTGAGCGGTATCAGCTTGGCTGACCTTGTCACTCGCCGTGAGGTGCAAGAAGTAGCCCAGCGCCAGGATCAACGCCGTTGCAACAGCAAGGCGCCACGCCTGGACAAGATTGAAGCGTCCGCCGTCGAATGACAGCCACAGAGCTAACGGCGCGCCAGCCAGCCTGATTTAGGAGATAGTCCATGAAATTGCCGATTTACCTTGATTACTCTGCGACTACCCCGGTTGATCCGCGTGTCGCGCAAAAGATGAGTGAATGCCTGCTGGTCGACGGAAACTTCGGTAACCCGGCGTCCCGTTCCCACGTGTTTGGCTGGAAAGCTGAAGAGTCCGTCGAAAACGCCCGTCGTCAGGTGGCCGACCTGGTCAACGCCGACCCGCGTGAAATCGTCTGGACTTCCGGTGCCACCGAATCCGACAACCTGGCAATCAAGGGTGCGGCACATTTCTACGCCACCAAAGGCAAACACCTGATCACCACCAAGATTGAGCACAAGGCTGTCCTCGACACCATGCGCCAACTGGAGCGTGAAGGTTTCGAAGTGACCTACATCGAGCCTCGTGAAGACGGCCTGGTCACTCCTGAGATGGTCGAAGCTGAACTGCGCGACGACACCATCCTTGTATCGATCATGCACGTGAACAACGAGATCGGTACCGTCAACGACATCGCCGCCATCGGCGAGCTGCTGCGTTCCAAAGGCATCCTGTTCCACGTCGACGCCGCTCAGTCCACCGGCAAGGTCGAGATCGACCTGCAGAAACTGAAAGTCGACCTGATGTCCTTCTCCGCCCACAAGACCTACGGCCCTAAAGGCATCGGCGCGCTGTACGTGAGCCGCAAGCCTCGCGTGCGCATCGAAGCGACCATGCACGGCGGCGGTCACGAGCGCGGCATGCGTTCCGGCACCCTGGCAACTCACCAGATCGTCGGCATGGGCGAAGCCTTCCGCGTGGCCAAGGAAGACATGGCTGCCGAGAACGTGCGTATCAAGGCCCTGAGCGATCGCTTCTTCAAGCAGGTCGAGCACCTGGAAGAGCTGTACGTCAACGGCAGCCTGACCTCCCGCGTTCCGCACAACCTGAACCTGAGCTTCAACTACGTTGAAGGCGAGTCGCTGATCATGGCCCTCAAGGATCTGGCGGTATCGTCCGGTTCGGCCTGTACCTCGGCATCCCTTGAGCCTTCGTACGTGCTGCGCGCCCTGGGCCGCAACGACGAACTGGCACACAGCTCGATTCGTTTCACCTTCGGCCGTTTCACCACCGAAGAAGAAATCGACTACGCCGCGCAGAAAGTCTGCGAGGCCGTTACCAAGCTGCGCGCTCTGTCGCCGCTGTGGGACATGTACAAAGACGGTGTCGACATTTCGAAAATCGAGTGGGCGGCACACTGATTTCAAGTCGCCGCGAACCGGCCCCGAGGACTCAGGTCCCGGGGCTCAAAGAGCGACTCTCTGATGAGTGAGGATTAAGAATCATGGCTTACAGCGAAAAGGTCATCGACCACTACGAAAACCCGCGCAACGTCGGCAAGATGGACGCGGAAGACCCTGATGTCGGCACCGGCATGGTCGGCGCCCCGGCTTGCGGCGACGTCATGCGCCTGCAGATCAAGGTCAACGACGCCGGCATCATCGAAGATGCCAAGTTCAAGACCTACGGCTGCGGTTCCGCCATTGCTTCCAGCTCCCTCGCCACCGAGTGGATGAAGGGCAAGACCCTGGACGAAGCAGAAACCATCAAGAACACTCAGCTGGCCGAAGAACTGGCCCTGCCGCCAGTGAAAATTCACTGCTCGGTACTCGCTGAAGACGCCATCAAGGCTGCTGTTCGCGATTACAAGCAGAAGAAAGGCTTGATCTGACTTTCAAGATTTGGCGACGAGTAAGGAGTCACCGATGGCTATCAGCATGACAGAAGCGGCTGCTCGACACGTGCGACGCTCCCTCGACGGGCGCGGCAAGGGTGAAGGGATTCGTCTGGGTGTTCGCACCACAGGCTGTTCCGGTCTTGCCTACGTGCTGGAGTTTGTCGACGAGGTGGTTGCAGAGGACCAGGTGTTCGAGAGTCACGGCGAGAAAGTGATCATCGACCCGAAAAGCCTGGCCTACCTGGACGGCACCGAGCTCGATTTCGTCAAGGAAGGGTTGAACGAAGGCTTCAAGTTCAACAACCCCAACGTACGCGGTGAGTGTGGCTGCGGCGAAAGCTTCAACATCTGAGGCTATTTGTGGGTACTCCTTGTCATTTCGCTTTATTTCAGCTGCAACCGGGCTTCAATCTGGACCTCGATCAGCTGGCTACGCGCTACCGTGAGTTGGCGCGCAGCGTTCATCCGGACCGCTTTGCCGACGCCTCCGAGCGTGAGCAGCGGCTGGCGCTAGAGCAATCCGCGAGCCTCAACGAGGCCTACCAGACGCTCAAGAGTCCACCCAAGCGCGCGCGATACCTGCTCGCCTTGAATGGTGGCGAGCTGCCGCTGGAGGTCACGGTGCATGATCCGGAGTTTCTTCTGCAACAGATGGAATTGCGCGAAGAGCTCGAAGACCTGCAGGACAGCGCCGACCTGAATGGCGTTGCCGTCTTCAAGCGCCGTTTGAAAGTTGCTCAGGAAAAACTGAACGACAGTTTCGCAGCCTGTTGGAATGATGCAGCGCAACGTGAACAGGCCGAACGCCTGATGCGACGCATGCAGTTCCTCGACAAGCTCACCTACGAAGTGCGCCAGTTAGAAGAGCGCCTCGACGATTAACCCAGTGCCGCTCCGGTCGCACGCCTGATATACAGATAAGTCCTGATAACGATGGCCCTACTGCAGATCGCCGAACCCGGCCAAAGTCCTCAACCGCACCAGCGTCGTCTGGCTGTGGGGATCGACTTGGGCACTACCAATTCGCTGGTCGCTGCCTTGCGCAGTGGTCTCTCCGAGCCTCTGGCCGACGCAGAAGGGCGGGTGATCCTGCCGTCTGCCGTGCGCTATCACGCCGATCGCGTCGAAGTGGGCGAGTCCGCCAAGCTGGCGGCCGCCACCGATCCCTTGAACACTGTGCTGTCGGTCAAGCGCCTGATGGGTCGTGGTCTGTCCGACGTCAAGCAATTGGGCGATCAACTGCCATACCGCTTTGTCGGTGGCGAATCGCACATGCCGTTCATCGACACGATCCAGGGCCCGAAAAGCCCGGTCGAAGTCTCCGCCGATATCCTCAAGGTCTTGCGCCAGCGTGCCGAAGCCACCCTGGGTGGAGAACTGGTGGGCGCGGTGATCACGGTTCCGGCCTATTTCGACGACGCTCAGCGTCAAGCCACCAAGGACGCTGCCAAGCTGGCCGGCCTCAACGTGCTGCGTTTGCTCAATGAGCCAACCGCCGCGGCCGTGGCTTACGGTCTGGATCAGCACGCCGAAGGTCTGGTGGCGATTTACGACCTGGGCGGCGGCACCTTCGATATTTCGATCTTGCGCCTGACCGGTGGCGTGTTCGAAGTACTGGCCACTGGTGGCGACAGCGCCCTGGGTGGTGACGACTTCGACCATGCAATCGCTGGCTGGATCATCGAGAGCGCCGGTCTGTCCGCCGACCTCGATCCGGGTGCGCAACGCAATCTGCTGCAAACCGCCTGTGCGGCCAAGGAAGCGCTGACCAACGCCGCTTCTGTTGAAGTTGTTTATGGCGACTGGAAAGCCGAGCTGACTCGCGAGGCCTTCAATGCGCTGATCGAGCCGATGATCGCTCGCAGCCTGAAAGCCTGCCGCCGTGCTGTGCGTGACTCCGGTGTCGAGCTGGATGAGGTTCATGCAGTGGTCATGGTCGGTGGTTCGACTCGCGTGCCGCGTGTTCGCGAAGCCGTTGCCGAAGCCTTTGGTCGTCAGCCATTGACCGAAATCGATCCGGATCAAGTGGTAGCCATCGGGGCTGCGATCCAGGCCGATACCTTGGCCGGCAACAAGCGTGACGGCGAAGAGCTGTTGCTGCTCGACGTGATTCCGTTGTCCCTGGGTCTGGAAACCATGGGCGGCCTGATGGAGAAGGTGATTCCGCGTAACACCACCATCCCCGTCGCTCGCGCTCAGGATTTCACTACCTACAAAGACGGCCAGTCGGCCATGGCTATCCATGTGCTGCAAGGTGAGCGCGAACTGATCAGCGACTGCCGCTCGCTGGCACGTTTCGAATTGCGCGGTATCCCGTCGATGGTGGCGGGCGCGGCGAAGATTCGCGTGACCTTCCAGGTCGATGCCGACGGTTTGCTGAGTGTCTCCGCCCGCGAGTTGGGTTCGGGCGTCGAAGCCAGCATCCAGGTCAAGCCGTCCTACGGCCTGACCGACGGTGAAATCGCCAAGATGCTCAAGGACTCGTTCCAGTACGCCAACGATGACAAGGTGGCCCGCGTCCTGCGCGAGCACCAGGTCGATGCCCAGCGCCTGGTCGAAGCGGTGCAGGCTGCCTTGGAAGCTGACGGTGAGCGCCTGCTCGATGCCGACGAACGCATGGTCATCGAGATGCAGGTGCAGGAACTGACCGAACTGATGAAAGGTACCGATGGCTACGCCATCGAGCAGCAGACCAAGCGTCTGTCGCAAGTGACCGATGCCTTTGCTGCCCGCCGCCTGGACTCGACGGTGAAAGCCGCGCTGGCGGGGCGCAACCTGAATGAGATTGAGGAATAACGATGCCGCAGGTCATTTTTCTGCCACACGAAAAGTTTTGCCCGGAAGGCATGGTCGTGGAGGCTGAGACCGGTACGTCCATCCTCGAGCTGGCCCATGAGCACCATATCGAGATGGAAAGTGCCTGTGGCGGCGTCTGCGCCTGCACCACCTGTCACTGCATCATTCGTGAGGGCTTTGACTCGCTGGAAGAGGCCGACGAGCTGGAAGAGGACTATCTTGACAAGGCTTGGGGTCTGGAAGCCCAGTCGCGCCTGGGTTGCCAGGCCAAGGTCGGGACTGAAGACCTGACCGTCGAAATTCCGAAGTACTCGCTCAACCACGCAGCCGAAGCGCCGCACTGATTCAAGGAATTGTCATGAGTCTCATGTGGACTGATGTGCTGGAAATCGCAATCCAGCTGGCTGAAACCAAGCCCGATGTAGATCCTATGTCGGTCAACTTCGTCGATCTGCGCAAGTGGGTGATGGAATTGCCCGAGTTCGGCGACAAGCCTGAGCATTGTGGCGAAAAGATTCTGGAGGCCATTCAGGCCCACTGGATCGAAGAACGCGACTGAGCCACGCCGCAGGTTAGGCAATACCCGAGAACCCGCGTATAATTCGCGGGTTTAATTTTTCGCACATTACCGTTTCTGGAGTTACACCATGGCTGTTCAACGTACTTTCTCCATCATCAAGCCTGACGCCGTTGCCAAAAACGTGATCGGCAAGATCACCACTCGTTTCGAAGACGCTGGCCTGCGCATCGTCGCTTCGAAAATCAAGCAACTGTCCAAAGCCGAAGCCGAAGGTTTCTACGCTGAGCACAAAGAGCGTGGTTTCTTCGGTGACCTGGTTGCCTTCATGACTTCCGGTCCGGTTGTCGTTCAGGTTCTGGAAGGTGAAAACGCTATCGCTCGCAACCGTGAGCTGATGGGCGCTACCAACCCTAAAGAAGCTGCTGCCGGCACCATCCGTGCTGACTTCGCTGAATCCATCGACGCCAACGCTGTACACGGTTCGGACTCCGAAGCCGCTGCCGCTCGCGAAATCGCATACTTCTTCGCAGCTACTGAAGTAACCACTCGCTAAGCATTGGCTTAAAGAGTGAAGGTGAATCCATGACTACATCGACTGTTAAAACCAACCTGCTGGGGCTCACCCAGCCGGAAATGGAAAAATTCTTCGACTCAATCGGGGAGAAGCGTTTCCGTGCCGGTCAGGTAATGAAATGGATTCACCACTTTGGCGTCGATGATTTCGACGCCATGACGAACGTCGGCAAGGCCTTGCGCGAGAAGCTCAAGGCTGTTGCCGAAATTCGTGGTCCGGAAGTGGTCAGCGAGGACATCTCCAGCGACGGTACCCGCAAGTGGGTCGTGCGCGTGGCGTCCGGCAGCTGCGTCGAGACCGTGTACATTCCCCAGGGCAAGCGCGGCACCTTGTGCGTTTCGTCCCAGGCAGGCTGTGCCCTGGACTGCAGTTTCTGCTCCACCGGCAAGCAAGGCTTCAATAGCAACCTCACCGCCGCCGAAGTCATCGGCCAGGTGTGGATTGCCAACAAATCCTTTGGCAGCGTCCCGGCGACCGTCGACCGTGCCATCACCAACGTGGTGATGATGGGCATGGGTGAGCCGCTGCTGAACTTCGACAACGTCATTGCCGCCATGCATCTGATGATGGATGACCTGGGCTACGGCATTTCCAAGCGCCGCGTGACCCTGTCCACTTCGGGCGTGGTGCCGATGATCGATGAGCTGGCCAAGCACATCGACGTCTCCCTGGCGTTGTCGCTGCACGCACCGAATGACGCATTGCGTAACCAATTGGTGCCGATCAACAAGAAGTATCCGCTTAAGATGCTGCTCGAATCGTGCCAGCGCTACATGTCGTCCCTGGGCGAAAAGCGTGTACTGACCATCGAATACACCTTGCTCAAGGACGTGAACGACAAGGTCGAGCACGCGGTCGAAATGATCGAATTGCTCAAGAACGTCCCGTGCAAGATCAACCTGATTCCTTTCAACCCGTTCCCGCACTCCGGGTACGAGCGGCCGAGCAACAATGCCATTCGTCGGTTCCAGGATCAGCTGCATCATGCAGGTTTCAACGTCACCGTCCGCACCACCCGTGGTGAAGACATCGACGCCGCTTGTGGTCAATTGGTAGGGCAGGTGATGGATCGCACCCGTCGCAGCGAACGTTATATCGCCGTGCGCGAGTTGAGCGCCGACAACGATATGGCCGTGAACGCCGCGAACAAGTAATCAAGAGAGGATCTCTATGTCCCTGCGCTTTGCGCTGCTTTTGTTATTGGCCAGCCTGTGTGCTGGCTGTGTTCTTTCGGGTGATTACAACCCCATGAAGACCAGCAAGGGCCGCGACGAAGCGCGTGAGGCGTATGTGCAACTGGGCATCGGTTATCTGCAGCAGGGCATGACCGAGCGGGCGAAAGTACCGCTGAAGAAGGCGCTGGAGCTGGATGACGCGGATGCGGATGCCAATGCGGCACTGGGGCTGGTGTTCCAGGCCGAGATGGAGCCGGAACTGGCTGACCAACACTTCCGCAAGGCGCTGTCCTCCCGTCCCGCCGATGCACGAATCCTCAATAACTACGGCAGTTTTCTTTACGAGCAGAAACGTTACAAGGAAGCCTACGAGCGCTTTGAGCAGGCCGCTGCCGATACCCTGTATCCTGAGCGTTCGCGGGTGTTCGAGAACCTCGGCATGACCGCTGCGATGCTGGGCCAGCGTGACCTTGCGCAGCAGCAACTGGAAAAAGCCCTGCGTTTGAATCGACAACAGCCACGTGCCTTGCTGGAAATGGCTGAGTTGTCTTACGAAGACAGGCATTATGTGCCCGCGCGTGACTATTACGATCGTTTCAGCCTGCTTGCCGAGCAAAATGCACGTAGTCTATTGCTCGGCGTTCGGCTGGCAAAAGTGTTCGAAGATCGCGACAAGGCCGCCAGTTATGGCCTGCAACTAAAACGACTCTATCCGGGTACACCGGAATATCAGCAATACCTGTCGGAGCAATGATGAAAGCGGCGCATCCCGAAGTTGTAGCAGCGAATCGCGTTAACCCCGGTGAGACCTTGCGCCAGGCCCGCGAAAGCAATGGCTGGTCGCTGGCCGAAGTGGCCCTCAAGCTCAACCTCACCGTCAATTCCCTGAGTAATCTGGAAGCCGGCGCTTTCGACAAGCTGCCAGGGCATACCTTCGCCCGCGGCTATATTCGCGCCTATGCCAAATTGCTCGGCATGGACCAGGCCGTTCTGGTTCAGCAATTCGACCAATCCACCGGCACCGACTCCCAGGGCAGCAACGTCCATAGCCTGGGGCGTATCGAAGAGCCGGTGCGGGTTTCCCACACTATTTTGCGCATCGTCAGCCTGTTGCTGCTGGTTGCAGTGATTGGTGGCGGCTTTGTCTGGTGGCAGGACCAGACCTCGCTGCGCACCAAGGATCTGGTCAGCCTGAGCCCCGAGCACGTTGAAGTCGAAGGCGCTGACGGCACCACCCAGATTCATCCGCTGGACGAGCCGGAAGATCAGGCGGTCGCCGAGGGCGAGGCTGACAACTCGACTGCGTTGGCTTTGCCGAAGGCCGAGACCTCGACTGAGGCACCAGCGGAAGCTCAATCTCAACAAGCTCCGGCACCGGCAGCGCCCGTCGCTCCTGCTCCAGCGCCTGCGGCTCCAGTGCACAACACTCCTGCGGTTGCTGCGACACCTGCAACTCCGGCCCCGGCGGTTCCCGCCGTACCAGCACCGGCCGTCACCGCTCCGATTGCTCCTGCTACCCCGGCGCCAGCCCCTGCCGCTGCTCCAGCAGCTCCGGTTGCCGGCCAGGGTCAAGTACAAGTGCAATTCACTGCCGATTGCTGGACGCAAGTGACAGACGGTGGCGGCAAGGTGCTGTTCAGCGGTCTCAAGCGCAAAGGCGACAGCCTTTCCGTCAATGGCAAGCCACCGTTCGCCGTCCGCCTGGGCTACGCCCGTGGCGCGCAGGTCAGCTACAACGGCCAGGCGGTTGATGTTGCTCCTTTCACCAGTGGCGAGACTGCTCGCCTGAAGTTGGGTCAATAAGTCATGCACGGCGAATCTCCAATCAAACGTCGCGAGTCGCGCAAGATCTGGGTCGGTAATGTGCCTGTCGGTGGCGATGCGCCTATCGCTGTGCAGAGCATGACCAACAGCGATACCAATGATGTTGCTGCCACCGTGGCGCAGATCAATCGGCTGGAAGCGGCCGGCGTCGATATCGTTCGGGTATCCGTACCGGACATGGACGCCGCCGAGGCCTTCGGCAAGATCAAGCAACTGGTCAAGGTGCCGTTGGTAGCCGATATCCATTTCGACTACCGCATCGCGCTGCGCGTCGCCGAGCTTGGCGTCGACTGTCTGCGCATCAACCCGGGCAACATCGGTCGTGAAGATCGTGTACGCGCCGTGGTCGATGCCGCCCGTGATCGCGGGATTCCGATTCGCATCGGGGTCAACGCCGGCTCCCTGGAAAAAGACCTGCAAAAGAAATACGGCGAGCCGACTCCGGCTGCGTTGGTCGAGTCTGCCCTGCGTCACGTCGAGCACCTTGAGCGCCTGAACTTCCAGGACTTCAAGGTCAGCGTGAAAGCTTCCGATGTGTTCATGGCGGTCGAGGCGTATCGCCTGCTGGCCAAGGAAATCGTCCAGCCGTTGCACCTGGGCATCACCGAAGCCGGTGGTTTGCGCTCAGGCACGGTGAAATCCGCGGTGGGCCTCGGTATGCTGCTCGCCGAAGGGATTGGCGATACTATTCGCATCTCGTTGGCGGCCGACCCGGTCGAGGAAGTGAAAGTCGGCTACGACATTCTCAAATCCCTGCACCTGCGTTCCCGTGGCATCAACTTCATCGCCTGCCCGAGCTGCTCGCGGCAGAACTTCGATGTGGTCAAGACCATGAACGAACTGGAAGGGCGCCTCGAAGACCTGCTGGTGCCGCTGGATGTCGCGGTGATCGGTTGCGTGGTCAACGGCCCGGGTGAAGCCAAGGAAGCCCATATCGGCTTGACCGGCGGCACACCAAACCTGATTTACATCGACGGCAAGCCGTCGCAGAAACTGACGAATGACAATCTGGTGGATGAGCTTGAACGCTTGATCCGCGAGAAAGCGGCCGAAAAGGTCGAAGCTGACGCTGCCGTCATCGCGCGTGGCTGAGCCGGACTAACGAGCCGAACGAATTTAAGGATTTAAAGTGAGCAAGTCTCTGCAAGCCATTCGTGGCATGAACGACATCCTGCCCGAACAGACTCCCCTGTGGCGTCATTTCGAAGGCACCGTTTCGCGTCTGCTGGATAACTACGGTTACAAGCAGATCCGCATGCCGATCGTCGAGTTCACCGAGCTGTTCAAGCGCTCCATCGGTGAAGTGACCGACATCGTCGAAAAAGAGATGTACACCTTCGACGATCGCAACGGCGACTCCCTGACCCTGCGCCCTGAAGGCACCGCTGCCTGCGTGCGTGCCGTGCTCGAACACGGCATCACCGGTGGTGGCCAGGTGCAGAAGCTCTGGTACATCGGCCCGATGTTCCGCCACGAGCGTCCGCAGAAAGGCCGTTATCGCCAGTTCCACCAGATCGGTGTCGAAGTGTTTAACCTCGACGGTCCGGACATCGATGCCGAACTGATCGTGCTGACCTGGCGCCTCTGGGGCGAGCTGGGCATCCGTGATGCGGTCAAGCTCGAGCTCAACAGCCTGGGCACCAGCGAGTCCCGTGGCCGTTATCGCGAAGCACTGGTCGCGTTCCTGTCGCAGCACCTGGACAAACTGGACGAAGACAGCCAGCGCCGCCTGAAGACCAACCCGCTGCGCGTACTCGACACCAAGAACGCCGAAACCCAGGCGATCCTGGTCGATGCGCCGAAGATGGCCGATTACCTCGACGAAGAGTCCCGCGTGCACTTCGAGGGTCTGAAGGCTCGTCTGGACGCTGCCGGCATTCCTTATGTCATCAACCCGAAGCTGGTTCGCGGGTTGGACTACTACAGCAAAACCGTTTTCGAATGGGTCACTGACAAACTCGGCGCCCAGGGCACCGTGTGTGCCGGTGGTCGTTACGACGGCCTGGTCGAGCAGATGGGCGGCAAGCCGACTGCCGGCGTGGGTTTCGCCATGGGCATCGAACGCCTGGTCCTGCTGCTGGAAACCCTGGAGCAGATCCCGGAAGAGATTTCCCGTCAGGTCGATGTCTATCTCTGTGCCTTCGGTGAAGCGGCCGAACTGGCCGGTCTGGCGTTGGCCGAGCGTGTGCGTGACCAGTTGCCCAACCTGCGTCTGCAAGTAAACGCCGGCGCCGGCAGCTTCAAAAGCCAGTTCAAGAAAGCCGACAAGAGCGGTGCGCTGTATGCACTGATCCTCGGTGACGACGAGATGGCCCAGCAAGTGGTAGGTTTCAAACCCCTGCGTGGCCAGGGCGAACAACAAAGCATTGCCTGGGATGCGCTTGCTGCACACCTGGCCACCTGCGTCGTGCAGGGTTGAAGCTGTCATAAACAGCCGAATTAGCGATTAAGGAGTATTGGGGTGTCGAGTACCGAAGAGGAACAGCTGGCGGATTTGAAGGAATGGTGGTCACGCAACGGCAAGCCCCTGGTTACTGGCGGCCTGTTGGCGCTGGTCATCGTATTCGGCTGGCAGGCGTTCCAGAAGTATCAGAGCAACCAGTCGCAAGGCGCCTCGATGCTCTATCAGCAATTGCTGGAAACCACACTGACGCCTGACGGCAAGCCGGATGCGGCCCGCGTCTCGGATCTGGCGGGCAAGCTCAACAGTGAGTTCGCCGGCAGCGCCTATGCGCAGTACGGCAGCCTGTTCGTGGCGAAAGTCGCCGTCGACAGCGGCAAGCTGGATGACGCAGCCAGCGAGCTGAAAGCCATAACTGCCAAGCCGGCCAACGCAGCACTGGGCGAAATCGCCCGTCAGCGCCTGGCTCAGGTGCTGGCTGCGCAGAACAAGGTCGATGAAGCCTTGAAACTGCTGGAAGGCGATGCCGACAAGGCATTCCTGGCTACTCGCGAAGAACTCAAGGGCGACCTGCTGGTTCAGTTGGGTCGTACCGATGAAGCGCACGCGGCCTATCAAAAAGCCAAGGCGGCACTGTCGGATGAAGCGGCGGTCGGTGGCCTACAAATCAAGCTGGACGACCTGGCCAAAGGGGATGCGTGACGTGATCCGTTGGAAACATGCAGCATTGCTGGCTCTGGCCATTCTGGCCGCGGGTTGCAGCAGCAACAGCAAGAAAGAACTGCCGCCGGCCGAACTGACCGATTTCAAGGAAGAAGTGGTTCTGAAGAAGCAGTGGAGTCGTTCGATCGGTGACGGTCAGGGCGAAACCTACAACATGCTGGTTCCGGCGATCGATGGCGACACCATCTACGCTGCCGACGTGACCGGTGTGGTGATGGCGCTGGATCGCAGCAGCGGCGACGTCAAGTGGAAAAAAGATCTCGAACTGCCTGTTTCCGGTGCCGTCGGCGTCGGTTACGGCCTGCTGACGATCGGTACGATCAAGGGTGAAATCGTTGCCCTGGATGCCATCAACGGCGAAGAGAAATGGCGCGCTCGCGTGTCCAGCGAAGTCCTCGCGCCACCGGCCAACAACGGTGACGTGGTGGTGGTTCAAACCCAGGACGATCGTCTGATCGGCCTGGATGCTGCCACCGGCAACCAGCGCTGGCTGTATGACAACACGCCTGCCGTACTGACCCTGCGTGGTACCAGTGCGCCGATCGTCACCAACCGCCTGGCGGTGGCTGGCTTTTCGACCGGTAAAGTGGTCGCGCTCAACATTTCCAACGGCGTGCCGGTGTGGGAACAGCGTGTAGCCATCCCGCAAGGTCGTTCGGAGCTGGAGCGTGTTGTCGATATCGATGGCGGCTTGCTGTTGTCCGGCGAGACGATCTATGTCGCAAGCTATCAGGGTCGCGTTGCGGCGCTCGATCTGCAAAGCGGCCGTCAGCTGTGGCAGCGTGATGCCTCCAGCTACGCCGGTGTCGCCCAGGGTTTCGGCAGCGTTTACGTGAGCCTGGCTTCGGGCACCGTTGAAGGCGTCGATGAGCGTTCCACCACTGCCCTGTGGAGCAACGACTCGCTGGCCCGCCGTCAACTGTCGGCACCGGAAGTGTTCTCCAGCTACGTTGCAGTGGGTGACCTGGAAGGTTACCTGCACCTGCTGAGTCAGGTGGACGGTCGTTTCGTCGGCCGTGAACGCATCGACAGCGACGGCCTGCGTGCCCGTCCGCTGGTGGTGGGTGACACGATTTATGTGTATGGCAACAGCGGCAAACTGGAAGCCCTGACCATTAAGTAAAGGTTTGACTATGCTTGGGGTTAATCCCCCAGGCTGCTTCACTTGTAGGAGCGAGCTTGCTCGCGATGGACGTCAACGAATACGTTTGCTGTCTGAATAAACGCGGTGCTTTTGCGTTTTTCACGAGCAAGCTCGCTCCTACAGTGATTGCCCCGAGCACCAGCCGCTGCCACGCAGCGGCTTTTGTATTTTCTGAAATAACGAAGTGGAGAGCCGCATGGTTCCCGTAATCGCCCTGGTGGGTCGACCGAACGTCGGCAAGTCCACCTTGTTCAACCGCCTGACCAGGACTCGTGACGCCATCGTCGGCGACTTGTCCGGTCTGACCCGTGATCGCCAGTACGGTGAGGCCAAGTGGCAAGGGCGTTCCTACATTCTGATCGACACCGGCGGTATCTCCGGTGACGAGCATGGTATGGACGAAAAAATGGCCGAGCAGTCGCTGCTGGCCATTGAAGAAGCAGATGTCGTTCTGTTCCTGGTAGATGCCAAGGCCGGTTTCACCGCCGCCGACCAGATGATCGCCGAGCACTTGCGCAAGCGTAACAAGCGTTCCCACGTGGTCGCGAACAAGGTCGACAACATCGATCCTGAAATGGCCCGTGCCGAATTCTCCCCGCTGGGTATGGGCGATGCGATCCCGATCGCCGGCGCCCACGGTCGTGGTATCACCCAGTTGCTGGAAATCGCCCTGAGCGACTTCCCGAAAGACGACGATGAGCCGGAAGAGGGCGAGGAAGAGGAAGTTGCCGAAGGCGAAGAAGCCAAGCGCATTCCTGGCCCAAGCGAAAAAGACGGGATCAAGATCGCCATCATCGGCCGTCCGAACGTCGGCAAGTCGACCCTGGTCAACCGCATGCTCGGTGAAGAGCGAGTCATCGTTTATGACCAGCCCGGCACCACTCGCGACAGTATCTACATCCCCTTCGAGCGTAACGAAGAGAAGTACACGCTGATCGACACCGCCGGTGTGCGCAAGCGCGGCAAGATCCACGAAGAAGTCGAAAAGTTCTCCGTGGTCAAAACCCTGCAAGCGATCAAAGACGCCAACGTGGTGATCTTCGTGATGGACGCCCGCGAAGGCGTGGTGGACCACGACCTCAACCTGCTGGGCTTTGCCCTCGAGGCCGGTCGTGCACTGGTCATCGCGCTCAACAAGTGGGACGGCATGACCCCGGGCGAGCGTGACTATGTGAAGATCGAGCTGGAACGCCGGCTGTTCTTCGTCGACTTTGCCGACATCCACTTCATTTCGGCCTTGCATGGCACGGGCGTGGGCAACCTCTACGCTTCGGTGCAGAACTCGTTCAAGTCGGCGGTTACCCGCTGGCCGACCAGCCGTCTGACCCAGATCCTCGAAGACGCGGTCAGCGAGCACCAGCCGCCTATGGTCAACGGTCGCCGGATCAAGCTGCGTTATGCCCACCTGGGGGGCGCGAACCCGCCGATCATCGTGATTCACGGTAACCAGATCGAGAAGGTGCCGAAGTCCTACGTCCGTTACCTGGAAAACACTTACCGTCGTGTCCTGAAGCTGGTCGGTACGCCGATCCGCATCGAGTTCAAGGGCGGCGAGAACCCGTACGAAGGCAACAAGAACACGCTGACCGACCGCCAGGTCAACAAGAAGCGTCGCTTGATGTCGCACCACAAGAAAGCCGAGAAGAAGCGCCGCGACAAGCGCTGATCCACGACTTTAGCGGCTCCTGTGGGAGCGAGCTTGCTGGCGATGGCAACGCTGCGGTGCATCAGATGTACCGCGTTATCGTTCATCGCGGGCAAGCCACGCTCCCACAGGATCCGGGTTGAACAAAGGGCGCTTTATGCGCCCTTTTTCATGCCTGCCGTTTGGGCTATCCTCGGGCTCTCCCGCGCCGCGTCAGAGCCGGGTGTAGAGCAGGGAATCACCGATGATCACCAGTAAGTTGCCGAATGTCGGCATCACCATCTTCACTCAGATGTCTCAGCTCGCGGCTTCGAGCGGGGCGATCAATCTGTCCCAGGGTTTCCCTGATTTCGATGCCCCGCAGGCGCTGTGCGATGCCGTCGGCAAGCACATTGCCAATGGCCACAACCAGTACTCACCGATGACCGGCCTGCCATTGCTGCGTCAACAAGTGGCGGCGAAGATCGCCCGCAGCTACGGCGTAGCTGTCGATGCCGACAACGAAGTGACCATCACCCCCGGCGCCACGCAAGCGATCTTCTGCGCGATCCAGGCCGTTATCCACAACGGCGACGAAGTGATCGTGTTCGATCCGTCCTACGACAGTTACGAGCCGTCTGTTGAGCTGGCCGGCGGTCGTTGCGTGCATGTGCAACTGGGGCTGAGTGATTTCTCCATCGACTTCCAGAAGCTGGCCGAGGCCATCACACCGCGCACGCGGATGATTGTGCTGAACACCCCGCACAACCCGAGCGGGGCACTGATCAGCCGCGCCGAGCTGGATCAGCTGGCGGACCTGATTCGTGATCGCGATATTTATCTGGTCAGCGATGAGGTCTACGAACATCTGGTATTCGACGGTGTACCTCATGTCAGTGTGTTGAATCATGAGGAGCTGTATCAGCGCGCCTTCGTGGTCAGCTCGTTCGGCAAGACCTACCACGTCACAGGCTGGAAAACCGGCTACGTGGTCGCGCCACCGGCCCTGACGGCGGAGCTGCGTAAGGTGCACCAGTACGTGAGCTTCTGCGGCGTGACACCGCTGCAATACGCTCTGGCCGACTTCATGGCCGAGCATCCGGAGCACGTGAAAGAGTTGCCCGCGTTCTATCAGGCCAAGCGCGACCTGTTCTGCGATCTGCTGGTGCCGTCGCGCTTCAGTTTCACCCGTGTCGCCGGCACCTACTTCCAGTTGGTCGATTACTCGCAGATCCGTCCGGACCTCAATGACGTCGAAATGGCGCTGTGGATGACCCGTGAGCACGGCGTGGCGAGCATTCCGATTTCGGTGTTCTACCAGACGCCGCCGGCCGGCCAGCGCCTTGTACGGCTGTGTTTCGCCAAACGCGAGGAGACCCTGCGTGAAGCAGCGGAAAAACTATGCGTGATTTGAGTGCCTTGCCGAAATTGACCGTCGCGCTGGTGCAAACGACCCTGGTGTGGCACGACCGTCAAGCCAACCTGGCGCATTTCGAGCCGTTGCTGGAACAGGCTCGGGGGGCTGACCTGATCATCCTGCCGGAGATGTTCACCACCGGTTTCTCGATGGAATCCGAGGCGCTGGCCGAGGCGGAAAACGGCCCCACCAGCAAATGGCTGCGGGTTCAGGCGGCGAAGCTGGATGCAGTGATCACCGGTAGCGTCATCGTGCAGGCCGCCGATGGCAGTCATCGCAACCGCCTGCTGTGGGCGCGGCCGGATGGCGAGGTCTTGCACTACGACAAACGCCATCTGTTCCGCATGGCCGGTGAGCACAATCACTACACCCCCGGCGAGCGTCAGGTGCAGTTCGAACTCAAGGGCTGGCGGGTGCGGCCATTGATTTGCTACGACCTGCGCTTCCCGGTGTGGAGCCGTGATGCCCAGGACACGGACCTTCTGCTGTACACCGCCAACTGGCCGGGGGCGCGTCGCCAGCACTGGAATCGTCTGTTGCCGGCGCGGGCCATTGAAAACCTGTGTTATGTGGCGGCAGTGAACCGCGTCGGGACTGACGGGAAAGGTTTTGCCTATACCGGCGACAGTCAGGTGCTGGATTTCCAGGGTGAGACGCTGCTCAGCGCCGGAGACGCGGACGGGGTGTTCAAGGTGGAACTGGATGCGGCGGAACTGGCGGCTTATCGCACAAGGTTTCCGGCGAATCTGGATGCGGATACTTTCGAGTTCACCTGATATCTCTACTGTCTGAACTGGCCTCTTCGCGGGCAAGCCCGCTCCCAAAGTGATCGCTGTGTACTCAAATTTTGTGTCCACCAGAAAACCTGTGGGAGCGGGCTTGCCCGCGAAGAGGGCGGCACAGGCAGCCCAAAAGGGCGGACAAGCAAAAAGGCCCCGAGGTTTACACCCCGGGGCCTTTTGTATTGCAGCGAAGGTTACGCCGCTTTCGCTTCCGGCTGGCTCAGGGAGCGGTTCAGTGCACTGAACAGCGCCTTGAAGCTGGCGGTAGTGATGTTTTCATCGATGCCAACGCCGTGCACTGCACGTTCGCCGTTCACACGCAGTTCAATGTAGGCCGCAGCCTTGGCATTGGTGCCCGCGCCGATGGCGTGTTCGTTGTAGTCCATGATTTCCACCGGTACCGGCAGGCCGGCAACGAGCGCTTCCAGGGCGCCATTGCCCTTGCCGCGCCAGTGCAGGTTGGTTTCACCCTGGCCTTGGCTGGCGACTTCCACTTCGACGGCGCTGTGGCCGTTTTCTTCCTGCAGACGGTGGCTGACCAGCGCGTAAGGGGCGTTGGCTTGCAGGTACTCGCTGTGCAGCAGGGCGTGGATCTGCTGGGCGGTCATTTCCAGGCCCAGGCGATCGGTTTCACGCTGCACGACCTGGCTGAACTCGATCTGCATGCGACGCGGCAGGCTGATACCGTATTCCTGCTCCAGCAGGTAGGCGATACCGCCTTTGCCCGACTGGCTGTTGACGCGGATGACTGCCTCGTAGCTGCGACCGATGTCGGCCGGGTCGATCGGCAGATACGGCACTTCCCACAGGGCGTCCGGTTTCTGCTGGGCAAAGCCCTTGCGGATCGCATCCTGGTGGGAGCCGGAGAACGCGGTGTGGACCAGGTCGCCGACGTACGGATGACGTGGGTGTACCTGGATCTGGTTGCATTCTTCGACGACCTTGCGCACGCCGTCGATGTCGGAGAAGTCCAGCTGAGGGTCGAGGCCCTGGGTGTACATGTTCAGTGCCACGGTCACCAGGTCGACGTTACCGGTACGCTCGCCGTTGCCGAACAGGCAGCCTTCGACGCGGTCGGCGCCGGCCATCAGTCCCAGTTCGGTGGCGGCCACGCCGGTGCCACGGTCGTTGTGGGTGTGCAGGCTGATGATCACGCTGTCACGACGATTGATGTGACGGCCGAACCATTCGATCTGGTCGGCATAGATGTTCGGGGTCGCGCATTCGACGGTGGCCGGCAGGTTGAGGATGATCTTGCGCTCGGGCGTCGGGTTCCAGACTTCGATCACCGCGTCGCAGACTTCCTTGGCGAACTCCAGTTCGGTGGCGCTGAAGGTTTCCGGGGAGTACTGGAAGGTCCACTCGGTTTCCGGCTGCTGGGCGGCATATTTGACGAACAGCTTGGCCGCGTTCACGGCGATTTCCTTGACGCCTTCCAGGTCCTGGTTGAAGACAATGCGGCGGAAAGAAGGAGAAGTGGCGTTGTACAGGTGAACGATGGCTTTTTTCGCGCCACGCAGGGATTCGAAAGTACGCGCGATCAAATCTTCACGTGCCTGGGTCAATACCTGGATGGTGGTGTCGTCCGGGATATGACCGTCTTCGATCAGGGTGCGAACGAAGTCGAAATCGGTCTGCGAGGCGGACGGGAAGGAGGCTTCGATTTCTTTCACGCCGACCTGCACCAGGGTTTTCCAGAAGCGCAGCTTCTTGGCAGAGTCCATCGGTTCGATCAGCGACTGGTTGCCATCACGCAGGTCGGAGCTGCACCAGATCGGGGCGGCGGTGATGGTTTTCGACGGCCAGGTGCGATCCGGAAGATTGATGGTCGGGAACGCGCGGTATTTCGAAGACGGGTCTTTGAGCATGCTCATCGGGAAATCCTTATTGTGTGGGCCGAAAAAAGGCGGCCTGCCGGTGGATCGAATGTTCTGGATAAAGCGTAGGACGAGGTGCCGCGATTCAGCCCGGCAGTCGTGCGCTGACAAGGCACAGGCTGCGATGCTGACGGAGCTGGATGAGGGTGTGAGAGGTTTTCATGTCTTCAACCCTAACCTTGAGGGGGGAGGATGGCAAGCAGTCAAAAAAAAATGAGAGGAATACTCGCTGTGATCTGTTTATCGAGATTTTATTGCTCTAAACAAGTCTGATCTTCAGGTTGCTTGCGCGCGGATTGGACGATGCGCAATCGGTGGTTTGAGCGCCGCCTGCCTTGCAGCCGGGGCTATTCTTCTTGAAAGCCTCGATTGGCAAGCGGGAGACGGCAATGAACGAATCCGATTGGAAACAGTATTGCGTGTTGCGCCCGGTGGCTCACGAGCGAATGTGTACCCGGATCCTGGCGGAGGTCGAAAAGATCGTGCTGGACCAGAGTATTGCGCCTTACGAACGGATCGAAGCCAGCGAGGAGTTGCTCAAAAGCGGGCAAAAAGAGCTGTATTGGGCGTTTGGCGTGTTCAGGTTTTCACGCCATGAAGCGCGCTCGCATCTGCTCGGGCTTTGTGCGCGGGAGTTGATTACGGCTGAAGAGTTGACGTGGTTTTCAGCGGAGACGCAGGAGTGGGTCAGGCATTGTCTGGCGGATCGGGAAGTCCACGGGATTGAGGATCTGGAGGCGGAATAGGCGGTGTCAGTGATGCCGCCTTCGCGAGCAAGCCCGCTCCCACATTGGTTTTGTGAACGCCACAGATCAAATGTGGGAGCGGGCTTGCCCGCGAAGAGGCCAACAGCCTCGCCGAAAAACTAAGGCTGAAACGCCCCGATGAAAATCGCCGGATCCACCCGCGCATCGTTAAGGCTCACGTTCCAGTGCATATGCGGCCCGGTCGCCCGGCCCGTCGCCCCGACCTTGCCGACCACGGCACCGCGGGCCAGTTGCTGGCCGACGTTCACATCGATTTTCGACATATGGCAGAACATGCTGATGAAGCCTTGGCCGTGGTCGACAAAAACCGTATTGCCGTTGAAGAAGTAATTGCCGATCAGGATCACCTTGCCCGCTGCCGGGGTCTTGATCGGTGTACCGGCGGGAACGGCAAAATCCAGGCCCGAGTGGGGATTGCGCTCTTCACCGTTGAAGAAACGGCGCACACCGAACTTGCTCGACAGTGGCCCGTTGACGGGCTTGTCCAGCAGCAGATTGCTCGGCGTATTCGGGCTGAACGTGCGGTAAGCAGCGATCTGCTCGGCCAGTTCTCGCTCGATGCGCTTGAGGTTGTCCGGGTCGGGATTGACCTGTTGGGTGTTTTTCAGGGTGATGCGCTGTTCCGGGTATTTCTTGTTGCCGACGGTAAAGCTGAGGTTTCGGCCGCCGCTGCTGATGGACTGTGCACCCGGCTTGACCGTCAATGGCACGCCGACAATGGCCAGCCAGTTGTTCTGCTCCTTGACCACCAGCACCGGCTTGCCCTGGTAGCTGGTTTTCGGTGCCTGCGCCGCAGCGCCCAGATCCACCACGGCTACGCCACCCGGCACCGGTTTGTTCAACAGGCGCGTAATGTAGCTGTCGGCGTGGGCGTTTAGCGTCAGGCACAGCAATAGAAGCGAAGCTAGAAAGCGCGGCATGGATTAATCCAGTAGAGAAAGGGTGACGGGTGTCAGGTGATTGTCTTCGACCCGCACTTGCAGTTCGCCTTCACCCAGCTTGGCCTTCAGGCGCTGGCCGGTATGGGTTTGCCCGGCGTTGCGAATCGCGTTGCCACGCTCGTCCAGCAGAATGCTGTAACCACGACCGAGCGTCGCCAGCGGGCTGACCACATGCAGCGTCTGCATCTGGCTTTGCAGTTGCAGGCGCCGGCTTTTCAGGCCCTCGCGCATGGCCCGGGGCAGGCGTTCGGCAAGGCTGTCCAGGCGTTGACGCAGCATCGCCAGTTGCCGGCCCGGGTGCTGTCCCGTCAGGCGGGTTTCCAGGCGGATCAAGCGTTCGCGACGGGTATTGAGGTTGCGCTCGAAGGCCCGGCGCAGGCGCATGTCCAGATCGTCCAGGCGTTGCGCTTGCTGGCGCAGGCGTTCGCCGGGATGCCGCAGCCGGCGGGAGATGCCCTCCAGACGCAGCCGATCACGCATCAGGCGGTCGCGCATGCGCATCACCAGCCGACGGTGGAGGCTTTCGACCCTGCGCACCAGATCGCTGGAGTCCGGGGCCAGCAGTTCGGCGGCAGCAGAAGGCGTGGGAGCGCGAACGTCGGCGACGAAGTCGCTGATCGACACATCGGTTTCATGGCCGACAGCGCTGACGATTGGCGTCACGCAGGCGTCCACGGCGCGGGCCACGGCTTCTTCGTTGAAACACCAGAGATCTTCCAGCGAACCACCACCCCGGGCCAGGATCAGCGCGTCGAAGCCACGGGCGTCCGCCAGTTTCAGTGCACGGACAATCTGTGCCGTGGCTTCGCGGCCCTGTACCGCAGTGGGGATCAGCGTCAATTGCACCTGAGGCGCACGGCGCCGGAACACACTGATGATGTCGCGGATCACCGCGCCGGTTGGCGAACTGATGATGCCGATGCGTTGCGGATGCGCTGGCAGTGGCACTTTGCGTTCTGCACTGAACAGGCCTTCGGCGTTGAGCTTTTCCTTCAAGGCATCGAAGGCCAGGCGCAGGGCGCCATCGCCGGCTGGCTCCACGGTGTCGAGGATCAGCTGATAATCGCCGCGTCCCTCGAACAGTGAGACTTTGCCCCGCACCTTGACCGCCAGGCCGTCTTTCAGCGCCTGGCGCACCCGTGCGGCGTTCTGCCGGAACAGTGCGCAACGCACTTGGGCACCGCTGTCCTTGAGGGTGAAATACACGTGGCCGGACGCCGGGCGGGCGAGGTTGGAGATTTCGCCTTCGACCCAGATATTGCTGAACACGTCTTCGAGCAACACCCGCGCGCGGCCGTTGAGTTGGCTGACGGTCAGGACTTCGCGGTCCAGGCCGAGTCTTGCAAAGGGATCTTTAATCATGGGGCGCATGATAAAGGCATTCGATGATCAATCTCCATGAGCCCGCGCAAATCCCTTGTGGGAGCGAGCCTGCTCGCGAAAGCGTAGTGTCAGTCGCTGCTGCGTTGAATTTTAATCGGTATTCGCGAGCAGGCTCGCTCCCACAGGGGTAAAGTCGTCGACGGTACTCAGGGAAGAGGGGGAGTGAGTGTGCTTGAGTTGTTGAGCCAATGGCCTTTCGGCACCGTGGATTGGCTGGTGATCGGGCTAGGCATCGCCCTGGCCTACATCGTGTTCGGTATCGCTGGTTTCGGCACCGCGCTGGTGGCCGGGCCGATTCTGATTCTGTTCATGCCCTTGTCGAAAATCGTGCCGTTGCTTGTGCTGCTGGATTTCGTGGCGGCGTTCGGCAATCTGCTTCCTTCGCGCCGGGATGTGGCCAGGCCCGAGCTGCTACGGCTGCTGCCGTGCATGGCGGTTGGCTGCACTCTGGGGGTGATTTTTCTGCTGAATCTGAAATCTGACCTTTTGCTGCTGTTGATGGGGCTGTTTATCAGCGCCTATGCGATTTACAGCCTGTGGATAAAAGCCCGTCCGGCGCAGTTGTCGGCTGTTTGGGCGGTGCCAATGGGCACGGTGGGCGGGATGTTCGGCGCCTTGTTTGGCAGTGGCGGCTTTTTGTACGCGATTTATCTGAACAGTCGACTGCCCAAGGACGAAGCCCGGGCGACCCAAAGCGCGCTGATCAGTTGCAGCACGGTGGTGCGCTTGAGTCTGTTCGCTGTTGCGGGGGTGTATGCCGATTTGCCTTTGCTGGTGCTGGCGGCGTGCTTGCTGCCGGCCATGGCGTTGGGGCTGTGGGGCGGCCGGCGTTTGACCAGGCGCTTGTCGCGCGAAGCTTTTGTGCGGCTGGTGACGTGGTTGGTGCTGGCGAGCGGGGTTGCGTTGATCGGTCGTTATTTGAGCATTTGAGCGAGATCGGCTGTTCTGTAGGAGCGAGCTTGCTCGCGAAGAAACCAGGAGCGCCACTGGGCATCTGGTTTTACGCGTTATCGTTCAGGTTATTCGCGAGCAAGCCCGCTCCTACAAGTCAAAGCTCAATCGTTGTACTGACTCAACAACCGTTCAAGCCGCGCACTCAGGCGGCGCTTGATCTCGGTTTCGATGTGCGGTGCGAAGTCGTCGATCACGTCTTGCATGATCAGCTGCGCAGCGGCGCGCAGTTCGGTGTCGAGGTACAGCTGCGCATCGGCGTTTTTGTTGGCGCTCGGTGCCGGTTCGGCAGCGGGCTTGGGCGGGGCGGGTGCGACGGTCGGTGCGGGTTCGCTGACGGCGTCGAACAGCATCGGAATCTGTTCCTGGTCGCCCGCTTCGACCGTGTCGGTCAGCAGCGGCGGTTGCAGGTTGTCATCGCCGAGCAATTGGCGGATCGACTCGAGGTCGTCCAGCAGGTGCGCGGACTTTTGCAGCGGTTTTGGAGTGTCCATCGGAATGCTCAGAGTCGCTGTAAACGGTGATCTTGCAGAGGATAGCCCTGTTCGCGGTAGAAACGGAAACTCTCCCGCGCGGCCTGGCGGATCACCGGATCTTCGACCACCACTTCCGCCACACGGGCAAAGCGTTGGGCAAAGGCCGGGACCTTGAGGTCGAGGTTGACCAGCAAATCCTCATGTTGACCGCAGTCATCGCCCAGCCCCAACACGATCAAACTGTCCGGTTCGCTTTCGGCTGGGCCGTGGGGCACGAAGCTTTCGCCCTTGAATGCCCACAGGCGTGCATCGAGATCATCGCGCTGGGCGGCGTCGCTGCAGTGCAGGTAGACACGATGGCCCATGCGCCAGGCCTTTTCCGTGAGCTTGCAGGCAAAATCCAGGCGTGCCGAAGGATCGGCGCTGGGCAGGATATAGAAGTCGACTTTGGTCATTGCGGTTCCTGAGCCAAGGGCGGCGGTGCCCGAAGGCAACGCCGCCCAAGGTCATCGGTTTCAGGCTTTGGCGCGGTCCAGCAGGTATTGGGTCAGCAGGGGAACCGGACGGCCAGTGGCGCCCTTGTCCTTGCCGCCGCTGGTCCAGGCCGTGCCGGCGATGTCCAGGTGCGCCCAGTTCAGGTTCTTGGTGAAACGCGACAGGAAGCAGGCCGCGGTGATGGTGCCGGCTTTCGGACCGCCGATGTTGGCGATGTCGGCGAACGGACTGTCCAGTTGCTCCTGGTATTCATCGAACAGCGGCAGTTGCCAGGCGCGGTCGTCGGCGGCCTTGCCGGCGCTCAGCAGTTGGCCGATCAGTTCGTCGTTGTTGCCCAGAAGGCCCGAAGTGTGGGAACCCAGTGCAACCACGCAGGCGCCGGTCAGGGTGGCGATGTCGATCACTGCCTGTGGCTTGAAGCGCTCGGAGTAGGTGAGGGCGTCGCACAGCACCAGACGGCCTTCGGCGTCGGTGTTGAGGATTTCCACGGTCTGGCCGCTCATGGTGGTGACGATGTCGCCCGGACGCGAAGCGGTGCCGCTCGGCATGTTCTCGGCGCAGGCCAGGATGCACACCAGGTTGATCGGCAGCTTCAGTTCGAGCACGGCACGCAGGGTGCCGAACACGCTGGCGGCGCCGCCCATGTCGTATTTCATTTCATCCATGCCGGCACCCGGCTTGAGGCTGATGCCGCCGGTGTCGAAGGTGATGCCCTTGCCGACCAGTGCGTACGGCTTCTCGGATTTCTTGCCGCCGTTGTATTGCATGACGATCAGGCGCGGCGGCTGGGCGCTGCCCTGGCCAACGGCGTAGAACGAGCCCATGCCCAGTGCCTTGATCTTCTTCTCGTCGAGGACTTCGACTTTCAGATCCTTGAATTCCTTCCCGAGGTTTTTCGCCTGCTCGCCGAGGAAGGTCGGGTGGCAGATGTTCGGCGGCAGGTTGCCCAGGTTGCGGGTGAAGGCCATGCCGTTTGCAATCGCGGTGGCGTGAGTCACGGCGCGCTGCACTTCAGCCTGAGCGGCCTTGATGGTCAGCAGGGTGATTTTCTTCAGGGCGCGTGGTTCGGCCTTCTGGCTCTTGAACTGGTCGAATTGGTATTCGCCGTCCACCAGGGTTTCGGCCAGCAGGCGGGTCTTGCCGTAGCTGTCGCGACCCTTGACCACGATTTCGTCCAGGGCCAGTACCGCATCGCTGCCACCCAGGCCTTTGAGGGTATTGAGCACGCCGGCGACGATCTTGCGGAACGGGCGGTCGCCCAATTCTTCATCCTTGCCTACACCCACCAGCAAGACGCGGTCGGCCTTCAGGTTTGGCAGGCTGTGCAGCAGCAGGCTCTGGCCGACTTTGCCGGACAGGTCGCCGCGCTTGAGAACAGCGCTGATCGCGCCGCCGCTGAGTTCGTCGAGTTGTGTGGCTGTGGCGCCGAGCTTGCGGCCTTCGCTGACGGCGACCACCAGCGTGGCGGTCTTCAACGTTTGCGCATTAACACTTTTTACAACCAGTTCCATGTCCGGATCCCTGAATTGATGGTCAACTCGCAAGCGCTCGCTACTGGGTGTGCGTCGCTTGCTTATAAATAGATAGGCGCCAGCAATGGCCGACGGCGAAGGCCGCAGTTTGAACCTCGCCAATGGCGCCTGACAACCCTCGTCAATACGATTGTGGGGGCGGGCTTGCCTGTGAAGAACCCGAGGCTGTCACGGGGTTTGCGGCTTGCCGCGTTATTGTCGGCGACGCGCTCGCCAATGCATTGCGAAGTGACAGGCGCACCCAATCACAGGATAATGCGCCATCTTTTTTTCAGCAGCTCTGCCCTGCGGGCTGTCTGATGTGTTTGCTTGTTTGGCCGCCTTAGCCTGACAACCCTGGAGTGTCTGGTTTGATCGTCTTCCGTTATCTATCCCGCGAAGTCCTGTTGACCTTGAGCGCTGTCAGCGCCGTGCTGCTGGTCATCATCATGAGCGGACGCTTCATCAAATACCTCGCGCAAGCGGCTTCTGGCCAGTTGGATCCGAGCTCGTTGTTCCTCATCATGGGCTATCGCCTGCCGGGATTTTTACAGCTGATCCTGCCGCTGGGCCTGTTCCTCGGGATCCTGTTGTCCTACGGTCGCCTGTACCTCGAAAGCGAAATGACCGTGCTGTCGGCCACGGGCATGAGCCAGCAACGACTGTTTCGCATGACCCTGTTCCCGGCCACCCTGGTGGCACTGGTGGTTGCATGGTTGAGCCTGGGCCTGGCACCGCAAGGGGCCAATCAGTTCCAGCTGCTGCTGAACAAGCAGGATGCCCTGACCGAATTCGATACCCTTGAGCCAGGCCGTTTTCAGGCCCTGCGTGACGGTACCCGGGTGACTTACACCGAGCAGCTGTCGGATGACCGCATCAATCTCTCCGGTGTATTCATTTCGCAAAAAAACCTCTCTTCCGATAATAAGGACCGCGGGATTTCGGTGCTGGTGGCTGAGAAGGGGCGCCAGGAAATCCGCCCTGACGGCAATCGCTACCTGATTCTCGACAACGGCTACCGGTATGACGGAAACCCGGGGCAGGCCGATTACCGCGCGATCCATTACCAGGAATACGGCGTTCTGCTGCCCAAGCCGGAAGTCAGCGAAGAAGTCACCGACCGTGATGCCATGCCGACCGCGACCTTGATGGCCAGCCAGGACATCCGTATGCGAGCCGAGCTGCAGTGGCGCCTGTCCTTGCCGTTGCTGGTGTTCATCGTGACCCTGATGGCGGTGCCGCTGTCGCGGGTCAATCCGCGTCAGGGCCGTTTCCTCAAGCTGCTACCGGCGATTCTTCTTTATATGGCTTACCTGACCATCCTGATTGCCGCTCGCGGCGCCCTCGAAAAGGGCAAGATTCCAGCCGCGCTCGGTCTGTGGTGGGTACACAGCTTGTTCCTGGTCATCGGCCTGGGTCTGCTCTACTGGGAACCCTTGCAGTTGAAGCTGGCGAGCCGTCGCGCCGCGCTGGAGGTGGCCCGTGGTTAAGCTCGACCGCTATATCGGTAGCAGCGTGTTCATGGCGATCCTTGCGGTGCTGGGGATCATTCTCGGTCTGGCGACCTTGTTTGCGTTCATCGATGAGATGGGCGAAGCCAGTAGTACCTACACCCTGGTCGATGTCCTCAGTTATGTATTGCTGACTGCGCCGCGCCGTCTGTACGACATGCTGCCGATGGCCGCGCTGATTGGTTGCCTGATCGGTCTCGGCAGTCTGGCCAGCAACAGCGAACTGACCATCATGCGTGCGGCCGGGGTTTCGGTTGGGCGGATCGTCTGGGCAGTGATGAAGCCGATGCTGGTGCTGATGGTGGTGGGGGTGTTGATTGGCGAATACGTTGCGCCGGCCACCGAAAGCATGGCGCAAGCCAACCGTTCGCTGGCCCAGGGCAGTGGCGACGCACAAAGTGCCAAGCACGGCATGTGGCACCGTCAGGGTGACGAGTTCATTCACGTCAACTCCGTGCAACCCAACGGTATTCTGTACGGCGTGACGCGTTATCACTTCGACAAGGAACGGCACATGCTGTCGTCCAGCTTCTCCAAGCGTGCCGAATTCCAGACGGATCACTGGCAGTTGAGCGATGTCACCACCACGGTGTTTCACGAACGCAGCACTGAAGTGGTCAACACACCGGTCGAGCGCTGGGATGTGGCGTTGAGCCCGCAATTGCTGAGTACGGTGGTCATGGCGCCCGAAGCGCTGTCGATTTCGGGGCTGTGGGGGTACATCCACTATCTGGCGGATCAGGGCCTGAATAACGGCCGTTACTGGCTGGCTTTTTGGGTCAAGGTGTTGCAGCCGCTGGTCACCGCCGCCCTGGTGCTGATGGCGATTTCCTTCATCTTCGGTCCGTTGCGCTCGGTAACCCTCGGTCAGCGCGTGTTTACCGGCGTGCTGGTGGGTTTCACCTTCCGCATCGCCCAGGATTTGCTGGGGCCGTCTAGCCTGGTGTTTGGCTTTTCGCCGTTGTTTGCGGTACTGGTGCCGGCCGGTATTTGCGCCGTGGCGGGGCTCTGGCTGTTGCGCCGAGCCGGTTAAGAATCAGCCATTTGCGGCTTATGCCTCATTTGAAAACGCCCCTGTCGCAAGACCGGGGCGTTTTTGTATGTGCCGTCTGACCTGCGAACGTGACGCTTGCGTCGTGGATCAGGTACAATTCCCGGCTATTTTTCGGCGGGCTATGCCTGCAGCCTTTTTGAGTGTTGATCCGTGAGTGATTTGAGTCATATCCGCAATTTCTCCATCATCGCCCACATTGACCATGGCAAGTCGACGCTGGCCGATCGTTTCATCCAGATGTGCGGCGGCCTGGCCGAGCGTGAAATGGAAGCCCAGGTACTGGATTCCATGGACCTTGAGCGTGAGCGCGGGATCACCATCAAGGCTCACAGCGTTACTCTCTATTACAAAGCCAAAGATGGTATCAACTACCAGCTGAACTTCATTGACACCCCCGGCCACGTTGACTTCACCTACGAAGTCAGCCGCTCGCTGGCGGCCTGTGAAGGCGCGCTGCTGGTGGTCGATGCGGGTCAAGGTGTTGAAGCGCAGTCGGTTGCCAACTGCTACACGGCGATCGAGCAGGGCCTGGAAGTAATGCCCGTGCTGAACAAGATCGACTTGCCACAGGCCGAGCCTGAGCGCGTCAAGGAAGAGATCGAGAAGATCATCGGTATCGACGCCACCGACGCCGTCACCTGCAGCGCCAAGACCGGCCTGGGTGTCGACGAAGTGCTGGAGCGTCTGGTTGCTACCATTCCTGCGCCGACCGGCAATATCGAATATCCGCTGCAAGCGTTGATCATCGACTCCTGGTTCGACAACTACCTGGGCGTTGTGTCCCTGGTACGTGTGCGTCACGGTCGCGTGAAGAAAGGCGACAAGATCCTGGTCAAATCCACCGGCAAGGTCCACCTGGTGGACAGCGTCGGTGTATTCAACCCGAAACACACCGCTACTGCCGACCTCAAGGCTGGCGAAGTGGGCTTCATCATCGCGAGCATCAAGGATATTCACGGTGCACCGGTGGGTGACACCCTGACTCTCGCCTCCACGCCGGACGTCGAGGTTCTGCCTGGTTTCAAACGCATCCAGCCGCAGGTGTATGCAGGTCTGTTCCCGGTCAGCTCCGACGATTTCGAGGATTTCCGCGAGGCACTGCAGAAACTCACCCTCAATGACTCGTCGCTGCAGTACACGCCGGAAAGCTCCGATGCCCTGGGCTTCGGTTTCCGTTGCGGTTTCCTCGGCATGTTGCACATGGAAATCATCCAGGAGCGCCTGGAGCGCGAGTACGACCTGGACCTGATTACCACGGCGCCGACGGTAATCTTCGAGCTGTTGCTCAAGACCGGCGAGACGATCTACGTCGACAACCCATCCAAGCTGCCGGATCTATCGTCGATCGAAGACATGCGCGAGCCGATCGTGCGCGCCAATATCCTTGTGCCGCAGGAGCACCTGGGCAACGTCATCACCCTGTGCATCGAAAAACGCGGTGTTCAGGTCGACATGCTGTTCCTCGGCTCGCAGGTGCAAGTGACCTACGACCTGCCGATGAACGAAGTGGTCCTGGACTTCTTCGACCGTCTCAAATCCACCAGCCGCGGCTATGCTTCGCTGGATTACCATTTCGATCGTTACCAATCGGCTAATCTGGTGAAACTGGACGTGCTGATCAACGGCGACAAGGTCGACGCCCTGGCGTTGATCGTGCACCGTGACAACTCGCACTACAAAGGTCGCCAGTTGACCGAGAAGATGAAAGACCTGATCCCGCGGCAGATGTTCGACGTGGCAATCCAGGCCGCCATTGGCGGTCAGATTGTGGCGCGTACAACCGTCAAGGCACTCAGAAAGAACGTATTGGCCAAATGCTACGGTGGTGACGTCAGCCGTAAGAAGAAACTGCTGGAGAAGCAAAAGGCCGGTAAAAAACGCATGAAGCAGGTCGGCAACGTGGAAATTCCACAAGAAGCCTTCCTTGCCGTGCTCAGGTTGGATAGTTAGGTCCTATGTCACTAAATTTCCCGCTGTTGCTGGTCATCGCCGTGTTCGTCTGCGGCCTGTTGGCGTTGCTCGATCTGCTGTTCCTGGCGCCGCGTCGGCGGGCCGCCATTGCTTCCTATGAGGGCAGCGTCAGCCAGCCTGATGTGGTGGTGGTCGAGAAACTGAACAAGGAGCCATTGCTGGTCGAGTACGGCAAATCGTTCTTCCCGGTGTTGTTCATCGTGCTGGTGCTGCGTTCGTTCCTGGTGGAACCGTTCCAGATTCCGTCCGGCTCGATGAAACCGACCCTGGACGTCGGCGACTTCATTCTGGTGAGCAAGTTTTCCTACGGGATCCGCCTGCCGGTGATCGACAAGAAGATCATCGAAGTCGGTGAGCCACAACGCGGCGATGTGATGGTGTTCCGTTATCCAAGCGACCCGAACGTCAACTACATCAAGCGTGTCGTTGGTTTGCCGGGCGATCAGGTTCGTTACACCGCCGACAAGCGTCTGTTCGTCAACGGGCAGTCGATTGCCGAGCAGTTGATTGGCTCCGAGCCGGGCACCCTGGGCAGCGCCGAGCTCTACAAGGAAAAACTCGGCGCCGCCGAGCACCTGATCCGCAAGGAAATGAGCCGCTACCGCGCAACGCCGGACCGTACATGGACCGTGCCTGCCGGGCACTACTTCATGATGGGCGACAACCGCGACAACTCGAACGACAGTCGCTACTGGGATGATCCGAACATTCCCAAGGACCTGCTGGGCATGGTTCCCGACAAGAATATCGTCGGCAAGGCCTTTGCAGTCTGGATGAGCTGGCCGGAACCCAAACTCAGTCACTTGCCGAATTTCTCGCGGGTTGGCCTGATTCAGTAATCAAACACGGCGCTGTTGAACACAGCGCCGAATGCATTTCTGGAACCGACGGATTTCGGGGCCGGAAGCATGAAGCCAATGATATTCAGGACGTTATTTTTGAACACAGCGTTAATTGTCCCAAGCCTGCGCCTTATCCCGGCGATGGCGGTGGAATCCAACCACGAACTCAGCGTGGGTAAACCGTGAGCGCCTCCCTAAGCCGTCTCGAGCGTCAGCTCGGCTACACCTTCAAGGATCAGGAACTGATGGTCCTGGCCCTGACTCACCGCAGCTTTGCCGGGCGCAACAACGAGCGCCTGGAATTCCTCGGTGACGCCATCCTCAACTTCGTCGCCGGCGAGGCGCTGTTCGACCGCTTCCCGCTGGCCCGCGAAGGCCAGTTGTCGCGTTTGCGCGCACGCCTGGTCAAAGGTGAGACCCTGGCCGTACTGGCCCGTGGTTTCGATCTGGGCGAACACCTGCGCCTGGGTTCCGGCGAATTGAAAAGCGGCGGTTTTCGTCGTGAGTCGATTCTGGCCGATGCCCTGGAAGCGCTGATCGGTGCGATCTACCTGGACGCGGGCATCGAAGTCGCCCGTGAGCGCGTACTGGCGTGGCTGGCCGGCGAGTTCGAAGGACTGACGCTGGTCGATACCAACAAGGACCCGAAAACCCGCCTGCAGGAATTCCTGCAGTCCCGTGGGTGCGAGCTGCCACGTTACGAAGTGGTGGATATCCAGGGTGAGCCGCATTGCCGGACGTTCTTCGTCGAATGCGAAATCATCCTACTGAATGAAAAAAGCCGAGGTCAGGGTGTGAGTCGTCGTATTGCCGAACAGGTAGCGGCCGCCGCAGCACTGATTGCCCTGGGTGTGGAGAATGGCAATGACTGATTCAAACGCAACTCGCTGTGGCTATGTTGCCATCGTCGGCCGTCCGAACGTGGGCAAGTCCACGTTGCTCAACCACATTCTGGGTCAGAAGCTGGCGATCACCTCGCGCAAGCCGCAGACCACCCGCCACAACATGCTCGGCATCAAGACCGAAGGCGATGTGCAGGCGATCTACGTCGACACCCCCGGCATGCACAAGGGTGGCGAGAAGGCCCTGAACCGCTACATGAACAAGACCGCTTCGGCGGCGTTGAAAGACGTCGACGTGGTGATCTTCGTGGTTGATCGCACCAAGTGGACCGAAGAAGACCAGATGGTCCTCGAGCGTGTGCAGTACGTCACCGGCCCGCTGATCGTTGCGCTGAACAAGACCGACCGCATCGAGGACAAGGCCGAGCTGATGCCGCACCTGTCCTGGTTGCAGGAACAGCTGCCAAACGCACAGATCATCCCGATTTCGGCGCAGCACGGGCACAACCTCGACGCGCTGGAGCGTGTGATTGCCGAGCAGTTGCCGGAAAACGATCACTTCTTCCCGGAAGACCAGATCACCGACCGCAGCAGCCGCTTCCTCGCCGCCGAGCTGGTACGTGAAAAAATCATGCGCCAGATGGGCGCCGAGCTGCCGTACCAGATCACCGTCGAAATCGAAGAGTTCAAGCAGCAGGGGAAAACCCTGCACATTCATGCGCTGATCCTCGTCGAACGTGACGGCCAGAAGAAAATCATCATTGGCGACAAGGGCGAGCGCATCAAGCGCATCGGCACCGAGGCGCGCAAGGACATGGAGCTGCTGTTCGACTCCAAGATCATGCTTAACCTCTGGGTGAAGGTTAAGGGTGGCTGGTCCGATGATGAACGTGCGTTGCGTTCGTTGGGTTACGGCGACCTGTAATTTCAGGATCCCTAGGACACCGATACCCACTGTGGGAGCGAGCCTGCTCGCGATAGCGGTCTGTCAGTCGACATAATGTTGGCTGACAGGGCCAATCGCGAGCAGGCTCGCTCCCACAGTGGTTTTGGGTTGTTTGTAAAACCGCGTTCCGTCATTGAGAGCTCCATGTCCCAGCCAATCGGCCAACCCGCCTACGTCCTCCACTCCCGCGCCTACCGCGAAAGCAGTGCGCTGGTGGACTTCCTCACGCCGCAAGGGCGGCTGCGGGCGGTGTTGCGCAGTGCGCGGGGCAAGGCCGGGACGCTGGCGCGGCCTTTCGTGCCGCTGGAAGTGGAGTTTCGCGGGCGTGGCGAGCTGAAGAATGTCGGGCGCATGGAAAGTGCCGGTGTTTCCACCTGGTTGAACGGCGAAGCACTGTTCAGTGGCCTCTATCTCAACGAGTTGTTGATTCGCCTGCTGCCCGCCGAAGATCCCCATCCCGGTGTATTCGATCACTACGCCGCAACCTTGCTGGCACTGGCCGAAGGCCGGCCGCTGGAGCCACTGTTGCGTTCGTTCGAGTGGCGGTTGCTGGATGACCTCGGCTACGGCTTTGCCCTCAACAGCGACATTCATGGCGAGCCCATCGCCCCGGACGGTCTCTATCGCTTGCAAGTGGATGCCGGGCTGGAGCGGGTCTACCTGCTGCAACCGGGCCTGTTCAATGGCATCGAGTTGCTGGCCATGGCCGAAGCCGACTGGTCTGCGCCCGGCGCGCTGTCCGCAGCCAAGCGCTTGATGCGTCAGGCGTTGGCCGTTCACCTGGGCGGCCGGCCACTTGTCAGTCGCGAGCTGTTTCGCAAGCCCTGATCACCCCGTATGCTGTGCACCGAACTTTCTCTTCTTCTGGAGCGCTTCCGTGACCACCAGCACCCGCATTCTTCTTGGCGTGAATATCGACCACGTTGCCACCCTGCGTCAGGCCCGGGGTACACGCTACCCGGACCCGGTCAAGGCAGCCCTGGACGCAGAAGAGGCGGGCGCTGACGGCATCACCGTGCACCTGCGCGAAGACCGCCGGCACATTCAGGAGCGCGATGTGCTGGTGCTCAAGGATGTGCTGCAAACCCGCATGAACTTCGAAATGGGCGTCACCGAGGAAATGATGGCGTTCGCCGAGCGCATTCGCCCGGCGCACATTTGCCTGGTCCCGGAAACCCGTCAGGAATTGACCACCGAAGGCGGCCTGGACGTGGCGGGGCAGGAGGCGAGGATCAAGGCGGCGGTGGAGCGCCTGTCGAAGATCGGCTCGGAAGTATCGCTGTTCATCGACGCCGATGAGCGGCAGATCGAAGCTTCCCGCCGTGTTGGCGCACCGGCCATCGAACTGCACACCGGGCGTTACGCCGATGCCGAGACACCGACCGAAGTGGCCGAAGAGCTCAAGCGTGTCGCGGACGGCGTGGCCTTCGGTCTGGCCCAGGGGCTGATCGTCAATGCCGGCCACGGCCTGCACTATCACAACGTCGAAGCCGTGGCGGCGATCAAGGGCATCAACGAACTGAACATCGGCCATGCGCTGGTGGCCCATGCCCTGTTTGTGGGCTTCAAGTCGGCGGTTTCGGAGATGAAGGCGCTGATTTTGGCAGCCGCACTCAAGGGCTAAAAATTAAAAGATCGCAGCCTTCGGCAGCTCCTACAGGTGTACACAAAACCCTGTAGGAGCTGCCGAAGGCTGCGATCTTTGCTTTTAGAGCTGCGGGCTTTCCTGCGCCGGTTTGGTCTTGTCGATCCCAGGTACCAGCAGTTTGCCCTCGGCCACCTGGTCGCCTTCCAGCTGCGGCTGCGTGACCCAGGTCAGGATGTCGTAGTAGCGACGGATGTTCGCCACGAAATGCACAGGCTCGCCGCCACGGGCGTAGCCGTAACGGGTTTTGCTGTACCACTTCTTCTCGGACAGGCGCGGCAGGATCTTCTTCACGTCCAGCCATTTGTCCGGATTCAGCCCTTCCTTGGCCGCCAGCTTACGCGCGTCATCCAGATGGCCAATACCCACGTTGTAGGCCGCCAGGGCAAACCAGGTGCGATCCGGTTCCTGGATCGACTCGTCCAGCTGATCCTTCATATAAGCCAGGTACTTCGCCCCGCCCATGATGCTTTGCTTGGGGTCCAGGCGGTTGGACACGCCCATGGCCTGCGCAGTGTTCTGGGTCAGCATCATCAGGCCGCGCACGCCGGTCTTGGAAGTGACGGCCGGTTGCCACAGGGATTCCTGATACCCGACCGCCGCCAGCAGGCGCCAGTCGACCTTCTCTTTTTTGGCGTAGGCCTTGAAGTGCTGTTCGTACTTGGGCAGGCGTTGCTGCAAGTGCTGGGCGAAGGTGGTGGCGCCCATGTAGCCGAGAACGTCGACGTGCCCGTAGTAGCGGTCCTTCAGGCGTTGCAGCATGCCGTTCTTCTTGACCTTGTCGATGTACTCGTTGATTTCGTTGAGCAGGCTGTTGTCATCGCCGGTTGCCACCGCCCAGCTCTGGTCCTTGGCATCACCCAGGTCGAAGGCGACCCGGATATTGGTGAAATACACCTGGTTCATCGCGACTTCGTTGGAGTCCACAAGGGTCAGGTCGATCTGACCTTCATCCACCATGCGCAGGAGATCAACGACCTCGACCGCGTCGGACTCTTCATATTCGATGCCGGGGAATTTCTGTTTCAGTTGCGCCAGCTGATCGGCGTGGGTGCTGCCCTTGAGCACCATGATCTTCTTGCCCACAAGATCCTTCGCGTCGGTCGGGCGGGACTGGCCGTTGCGATAGATGATCTGCGGGGTGACTTCCAGGTAGGAGTGGGAGAACCGCACCTGCTTCTTGCGTTCTTCACTGCTGACCAGGCCGGCGGCGGCGAGGACCGGTCCATTGGGCTTGCCGACCTGGTTGAACAGGTCGTCGAGGTTGTCGGCGGTCTCGATCTTGAGCTCCACCCCCAGATCGTCGGCGAAACGCTTCACCAGCTCGTATTCGAAGCCGGTTTCACCGTTGCGATCCTGAAAGTAGGTGGCGGGGCTGTTTCGGGTAACCACCCGCAGCACACCATCCTCCTTTACGCGCTCCAGCGTGTTGGGTTTATCAACACAGCCACTGAGCATCAGGAAGAGTCCGGTTGCGATCAGCCATTTGGCATATCGCGGACGCAAAGCCGTTGGGGAAAACATTTGCGCAGTATACGCAAAGGACCACGAGCGCCATATCTCGACAGCAAAGGGCGAGTCTGCTAGCGATCACAAAGGCGGCCGCAACCCCGCAGGAATGGGTCTTGTCTGGGTTTTGTCGGCGTAAAAATAAGCTGTCGTCACACGCTCGATTAACCTGACTTTGGAGGCAGAAACACAGATTGGTACTCGAATGCAACCGTGTGTAGCGTTTCGGGTGATGTCGCGGGCTGTTTAGGCTAGAATGCACGGCCTCAAAGCACACCCCCTTCCCGAGGCTGTCCCGAAGATGTTGATCCTGCGCGGCGCTCCTGCCCTTTCTGCCTTTCGCCACAGCAAACTCCTTGAGCAACTGAGCCAGAAGGTTCCAGCTGTCAATGGCCTGTATGCTGAATTCGCTCACTTCGCCGAAGTTACCGGCGTCCTGACCGGCGACGAACAGCAGGTGCTCGCGCGCCTTCTGAAGTACGGTCCAAGCGTTCCGGTCCAGGAGCCGACCGGTCGTCTGTTCCTGGTGCTGCCGCGTTTCGGCACCATCTCGCCATGGTCGAGCAAGGCCAGCGACATCGCTCGCAATTGCGGCCTGAGCAAAATCCAGCGCCTGGAGCGCGGCATTGCCTTCTATGTGGCAGGCCAGTTCAGCGACGCTGACGCCCAGGTGATCGCCGATACGCTGCACGACCGCATGACCCAGATCGTGCTGGGCAACCTGGAGCAGGCTGCCGGCCTGTTCAGCCACGCCGAACCCAAGCCACTGACCGCGATCGACCTGCTCGGTGGCGGCCGTGCCGCGCTGGAGAAAGCCAACGTCGAACTGGGCCTGGCCCTGGCCGAAGACGAGATCGACTACCTGGTCGCCGCCTTCGTCGGCCTCAAGCGCAACCCGCACGACATCGAACTGATGATGTTCGCCCAGGCGAACTCCGAGCACTGCCGTCACAAGATCTTCAACGCCAGTTGGGACATCGACGGCGAGAGCCAGGAAAAAAGCCTGTTCGGCATGATCAAGAACACGTACCAGATGCACAACGAAGGCGTTCTGTCCGCTTATAAGGACAACGCTTCGGTGATCGTCGGTTCCGTGGCCGGTCGTTTCTTCCCGGACCCTGAAACCCGCCAGTACGGTGCGGTGCAGGAGCCGGTGCACATCCTGATGAAAGTCGAGACCCACAACCACCCGACCGCGATTGCCCCGTTCCCGGGCGCGTCCACCGGTTCCGGTGGCGAGATCCGCGACGAAGGTGCAACCGGTCGTGGCGCCAAGCCAAAAGCGGGCCTGACCGGTTTCACCGTGTCCAACCTGCAGATCCCTGGCTTCGAACAGCCGTGGGAAGTGCCGTACGGCAAGCCCGAGCGCATCGTCACCGCGTTGGACATCATGATCGAAGGCCCGCTGGGCGGCGCTGCGTTCAACAACGAATTCGGTCGTCCGGCGCTGACCGGCTACTTCCGTACGTTCGAGCAGTCGATCACCACCCCTCACGGCGACGAAGTCCGCGGTTACCACAAGCCGATCATGCTGGCTGGCGGCATGGGCAACATCCGTGAAGAACACGTGCAGAAAGGCGAAATCGTCGTTGGCTCCAAGCTGATCGTGCTCGGCGGCCCGGCGATGCTGATCGGCCTGGGCGGCGGCGCTGCTTCCTCCATGGCCACCGGCACCAGCTCGGCGGACCTGGACTTCGCTTCGGTACAGCGCGAAAACCCGGAAATGGAACGTCGCTGCCAGGAAGTCATCGACCGTTGCTGGCAGCTGGGCGACAAGAACCCGATCAGCTTCATCCACGACGTGGGCGCGGGCGGCCTGTCCAACGCCTTCCCGGAACTGGTCAACGACGGCGACCGCGGTGGCCGTTTCGAACTGCGCAACATTCCAAACGACGAGCCGGGCATGGCCCCGCACGAAATCTGGAGTAACGAATCCCAGGAACGTTACGTGCTGGCTGTCGGCCCGGCCGACTTCGAGCGCTTCAAGGCGATCTGCGAACGCGAGCGTTGCCCGTTCGCCGTGGTCGGCGAAGCCACTGCCGAGCCGCAACTGACTGTCACCGACAGCCACTTCGGCAACAGCCCGGTGGACATGCCACTGGAAGTACTGCTGGGCAAGCCTCCGCGCATGCACCGTTCGGTGAAACGCGAAGCCGAGCTGGGCGACGACTTCGATCCGTCGACCCTGGACATCGCCGACAGCGTCGAGCGCGTCCTGCATCACCCGGCCGTGGCCAGCAAGAGCTTCCTGATCACCATCGGCGACCGCACCATCACCGGCCTCGTGGCTCGCGACCAGATGGTCGGCCCGTGGCAGGTTCCGGTGGCCGACGTTGCCGTCACCGCCACCAGCTTCGACGTCTACACCGGTGAAGCCATGGCGATGGGCGAGCGCACTCCGCTGGCGCTGCTGGACGCTCCGGCGTCGGGCCGCATGGCCATCGGCGAAACCCTGACCAACCTGGCTGCATCGCGCATCGGCAAGATCTCCGACATCAAACTGTCGGCGAACTGGATGTCCGCCGCCGGTCACCCGGGCGAAGACGCGCGTCTGTACGACACCGTGAAAGCGGTCGGCATGGAACTGTGCCCTGAACTGGGCATCACCATTCCGGTGGGCAAGGACTCGATGTCCATGGCCACTCGCTGGAACGAAGAAGGCGTGGAGAAGTCCGTCACCTCGCCAATGTCCCTGATCGTGACCGGTTTCGCGCCAGTGACTGACATCCGTCAGACCCTGACCCCGCAACTGCGCATGGACAAGGGCACCACCGATCTGATCCTGATCGACCTGGGCCGTGGCCAGAACCGCATGGGCGCCTCGATCCTGGCCCAGGTTCACGGCAAGCTCGGCAAGCAGGCGCCGGACGTCGATGACGCTGAAGACCTGAAAGCCTTCTTCGCCGTGATCCAGGGCCTCAACGCCGACGGCCACCTGCTGGCTTACCACGACCGTTCCGACGGCGGTCTGCTGACCAGCGTCGTGGAAATGGCGTTCGCCGGCCACTGCGGCCTGAGCCTGAACCTCGACAGCCTGGCGGATACTTCCGCCGACATCGCCGCGATCCTGTTCAACGAAGAACTGGGTGCCGTGATCCAGGTTCGCCAGGACTCTACCCCGGACATCCTCGCGCAGTTCAGCGCTGCCGGCCTGGGCGATTGCGTATCGGTGATCGGTCAGCCGATCAACAATGGCGAGATCAACATCACCTTCAACGGCGACACCGTGTTCGAAGGCCAGCGTCGTCTGCTGCAACGCCAGTGGGCCGAGACCAGCTACCAGATCCAGCGCCTGCGTGACAACGCCGACTGCGCCGATCAGGAATTCGATGTCCTGCTGGAAGAAGACAACCCGGGCCTGAACTTCAAGCTCAGCTACGACGTGAACCAGGACGTCGCCGCGCCTTACATCAAGAAAGGCATTCGCCCACAGGTTGCCGTGCTGCGTGAGCAGGGCGTCAACGGTCAGGTGGAAATGGCGGCCGCGTTCGACCGCGCCGGCTTCAACGCGATCGACGTGCACATGAGTGACATTCTGGCCGGCCGTGTCGACCTGAACGACTTCAAGGGCATGGTCGCTTGCGGCGGTTTCTCCTACGGCGACGTACTGGGTGCCGGCGAAGGCTGGGCCAAGTCGGCCTTGTTCAACAGCCGTGCCCGCGATGCGTTCCAGGGTTTCTTCGAACGTAACGACAGCTTCACCCTCGGCGTGTGCAACGGTTGCCAGATGATGTCCAACCTGCACGAGCTGATTCCGGGCAGCGAGTTCTGGCCGCACTTCGTGCGTAACCGTTCCGAGCAGTTCGAAGCCCGTGTAGCCATGGTGCAGATCCAGGAGTCGAACTCGATCTTCCTGCAAGGCATGGCCGGTTCGCGCATGCCGATCGCCATCGCCCACGGTGAAGGCCATGCCGAGTTCGCCAGCGAAGAAGCACTGCTGGAAGCCGATCTGTCCGGTTGCGTGGCGATGCGTTTCGTCGACAACCACGGCAAGGTCACCGAGAACTACCCGGCCAACCCGAACGGCTCGCCGCGCGGGATCACCGGCCTGACCAGCCGCGACGGTCGCGTGACCATCATGATGCCGCACCCGGAGCGTGTGTTCCGCGCGGTGCAGAACTCGTGGCGTTCGGACGACTGGAACGAAGACGCGCCATGGATGCGCATGTTCCGTAATGCTCGTGTGTGGGTGAACTAAGAGTCGTGTACAAGCTCAGCTTTTTTGTTCCAACCAGTCACGTCGAAGACGTGAAGAGCGCCGTATTCGCCGCCGGTGGCGGACGGATCGCTGCTTACGATCATTGCGCCTGGCAGGTGTTCGGCCAGGGCCAGTTTCGACCATTGGACGGCAGTCAGCCGTTCATTGGCGAAGCGGGGCAGGTCGAACGGGTCGAGGAGTGGAAGGTTGAGCTGGTCGTGGCCGATGAGTTGATTCGCTCGGTGGTGGCGGCTCTGAAACAGAGTCATCCCTACGAGACACCGGCTTATGAGGTGTGGCGGTTGGAGGATTTCTGATCCGCCAGGCTGCTGAAATGAAAAACCCGCTGAAGTGATTTCAGCGGGTTTTTTAATGCCCGGGATTTGTGGTGTAAGTGAGGGCCCCATCGCGAGCAGGCTCGCTCCCACAGTGATCCGGTATACGCAGATCCATTGTGGGAGCGAGCCTGCTCGCGATGACGGACTATCAGACACCCTCAATCTAAACCTTGGCACTCACCTCACTGCGATTGACCAGCACCTCCAGCGCGCCACTCAAACTCGCCGCCCTGTCGCCCACCAACAGGTGCCAGATCCCGCCCTCAAGCTGACTCACACCCTGACACCCCAGCGCCTTCAGATCGCACTCCGACAACGCCTTACCATCGGCCAGTTGCAGGCGAATGCGGGTCATGGCCACGCAGTCCAGTTGCAGCACATTGTCGCCACCGCCGATGGCGTGCAGCCACTGCTGGGCTTCAGATGTCGGCACGCAGGCAGTGGGCGGCGCGTCGACAACGACAGCCGGGGTAGAGATCAATGCGCGGCCCAATGCGGGCATCGCCAGGCGAATCTCATCGGCAATGCTGTCAGCCATCGGTCCGACCACTACCTGCAAACTGCCGCCCTTGCCCGGTCGCACCACGGCCATGGCGCCCAGGGCTTTCAAGTCCGCGTCCGAGGCCTTGTTGCGATCGACCATGTCCAGGCGCAAGCGCGTGGTGCAGGCGCCGACGGTAATGAGGTTTTCTGCGCCACCCAATGCCTTGATATAGGCCCCGGCGCGGTCGCTTTCGGCCACTGTGGTTTTCTCGACGGTGGCACTGTCTTCGCGTCCCGGCGTCTTGAGGTTAAAGCGGCGGATGCAGAAGTCGAACACCAGGTAGTACACCACCGCATAAGCCAGGCCCACCGGAATGACCCGCCAGCCGTTGGTGGATTTGCCCCAGCCGAGAATCATGTCGATGAAGCCGCCGGAGAAGGTGAATCCGAGGTGAATATTCAACAGATTGGTGACGGCCATGGACAGGCCAGTCAGCAATGCGTGGAGCAGAAAGAGCAGCGGCGCGAGGAACATGAAGGCGAATTCGATGGGCTCGGTAACGCCGGTCAAAAACGAGGTCAGGGCCATCGACAGGAAAATCCCGCCCATGATCTTGCGCCGTTCCGGCAGGGCGTTCCGGTACATCGCCAGGCAAGCGGCAGGCAGGCCGAAGAGCATCACCGGGAACATGCCGGTCATGAATTGGCCGCCTTTCGGGTCGCCGGCAAAGTAGCGCGACAGGTCACCGGTGACCAGGGCGCCGGTGCTCGGGTCGGTGAAGTTGCCGAACACGAACCACGCCATGTTGTTGAGGATGTGGTGCAGGCCGGTGACGATCAGCAGGCGGTTGAACACGCCGAAAACGAACGCGCCAAAACTGCCGCTCTCCAGCAGCAGGGCCCCGAAGCTGTTGATGCCATGCTGGATCGGCGGCCAGATCAGGCCAAATACCACGCCCAGCCCGACCGCGCTGAAACCGGTGACGATTGGCACGAAACGCCGACCGCCGAAGAAGGCCAGGTACTCCGGCAGCTTGATGTCCTTGAAGCGGTTGTACAGCGCACCGGCCATCAGGCCGCTGATGATCCCGGCGAGCATGCCCATGTTGATGCTCGTATCCAGCACCTTGAGCGTGGAGACCATCACCAGATAACCAATGGCCCCGGCCAGACCCGCCGTGCCGTTGTTGTCCCTGGCGAAGCCCACGGCGATGCCGATGGCGAAGATCAGCGCCAGGTTGGCGAAAATCACCTGGCCGGCATCGTGGATGATGGCGATGTTCAAAAGGTCAGTGTCGCCCAGGCGCAGCAGCAAGCCGGCAATCGGCAGGATCGCGATCGGCAGCATCAGTGCGCGGCCGAGGCGCTGCAGGCCTTCGATGAAGTATTGGTACATGGCGGTTCTCCCTGGATTTTTTATTGTTCTTTAGCTCAGAGGCCAATGTTGATGACAGGCGTGACGCACCGCGCTGGCGCTGCTCAGCTTGAGCAGACCTTGGCTGATACGCCGGCATTCGCTGGCATCGAGGTGACGCACTCGATCCTTGATTTCGCCGACCTGCACCGGGCTTACCGACAGTTCGCTGACTCCCAGCCCGATCAACACCGGCGTGGCCAGCGGGTCGGAGGCCAGTGCGCCGCATACGCCGACCCAACGTCCGTGCTGCGCGGCACCGGCACAGGTCTGGGCGATCAGTCGCAGCAGCGCCGGGTGCAGGGCATCGACCCGCGAGGCGAGGCCGGCGTGGTCGCGGTCCATGGCCAGGGTGTATTGCGACAGATCGTTGGTGCCGATGGACAGGAAGTCCGCGTGCTCGGCCAGCTGTTCCGCCAACAGCGCGGCGGCCGGCACTTCGATCATCACGCCGAGTTCAGGGCGCTCGCTCAGGCCCAGTTCGGTGCACAGGGCATCGAGGCGCTGGCGGATGTGCAGCAGCTCATCGACTTCGGTGACCATCGGCAACAGGATCCGGCAACGGGACAGCGGCGTGACATGCAGCAGGGCGCGCAGCTGCTGGTCGAGCAGCTCCGGGCGGGCCTGGGCCAGGCGGATCCCGCGCAGGCCGAGCACCGGGTTTGCTTCGGCGGGTAGCGGCAGGTAATCGAGTTGCTTGTCGCCGCCGACGTCGATGGTGCGAATGATCACCGACCTGTCGCCCATGGCGTCGAGCACGGCTTGATAGGCGCGGTGTTGCTCCTGTTCGTCCGGTGCAGTCTGGCGGTCGACGAACAGGAACTCGGTGCGCAGCAGGCCGACGCCGTCCGCGCCGTTGGCCAGGGCATCGGCGGCTTCGACACTGGAGGCGACATTGGCCGCGACCTCGATGCGTTGGCCGTCCCGGGTCTGCGCCGGAGTGTGCGCCTGGCGCTGTTGCTCGGCGCGGCGTTGCTGCCGATCAGACTGCGCCTGATGCACCTGAGCCAGGCGTTCGGCGCTCGGCGTCAGTTCGAGGCGACCACCGTCGGCGTCCAGCACCACCGCCTGGCCTGGTGGCAGATCCAGCAGTGTCGAACCGAGCGCGACCAGGCACGGCAAGCCTTTGCCTCGAGCGAGGATGGCCACGTGAGAGGTCGCGCCACCTTCGGCCATGCACAACCCGGCGACGCCCTGTTCGGACAGTTGCAGCAGATCGGACGGGGTCAATTCGTGGGCGGCGACGATGGCCCCCGGCGCTATGTCGTAATGCCAGGCTTCACCGAGCAGGGCGCGCAGCACCCGTTGCTTGAGATCGCGCAGGTCGTTGGCGCGTTCGGCCAACAGCGAACTGCCCAATTGCTGGAACACCTCGCATTGGGCCTCGATCGATTGGCTCCAGGCGTGGGTCGCGGCGCCGCCCTGGTCGATGGACAGGCTGGCGGCGTCGAGCAAGGCCGGGTCTTCAAGCAGCGCGAGATGGGCGGCGAAGATCGCTTCTTCGTCGGTGTTCTTCAGTTTTCTGGCCTGGGTCAGGGTGCCGGCGATTTCACTGCGCACCTGGGCCAGTGCGGTGTCGAGGGCCTGCCGTTGTTGCGCCGGATCATTATCCCCGCTATCCACCGGCAGGCTGATCGCGCTCAGGCGCACCAATGGCCCGCCGACCAGCCCCGGTGCGGCGCAGACACCGTGCAGCACGCCGGCTTCAGCCACCCGGTTACGCTGGAACACCGGCGTCGGCGCGGCGGCGTGATGCTCTTCCGGCAGAGCCGTGGACAACGCGATCAACAGCGCCTGGAGCGCGGCCTCGGCGTCCGGGCCCTGGCAGCTGACTTGCACTTCGTCCTGCTCGCCGATGGCCAGGCCCATCAGTCCGATCAAGCTGTCGCAGCTAGCCGATTTGCCGGCGAAATGCAGCTGTGATTTGCTCTTGAAGCCTTGTGCCGTCTGGCGAATCAGCGCCGCGGGCCGTGCATGCAAACCGCCACGGTGGGCAATGCGGATGTGACCGAGCTGTTCTTCGCCGACGCCTTCCACGTCCGCCGCCGCACCAGCGCCATGGCGGCGAATGATGTGCAGCAACGGCTCGCCGACTTTTACCGATTTGAGCGTGATGGGGCGGGCCTGGAAATCCTGGCTGTTGGTGAGGATCAACAGGCTGACCAGGCTTTTGCACTGTTGCGCGACCCGGTCCTGTTCGTAGCGCAGCAGCGGCTGGCCGTTGGCAACCCGCGCGCCTTCCTGGACCAGCATCGAAAAGCCCTGGCCTTGCAGCTCCACCGTGTCCAGGCCCAGGTGCAGCAGCAGTTCGGCACCGTTGTCGGCGCGCAAGGTCACGGCGTGGCCGGTACGCGCGACATGCACCACGACGCCGGCGCAGGGCGCATGCAGGGTGTCGTTGAGTGGGTCGATGGCGATCCCGTCGCCCATGGCGCCGCTGGCGAACACCGCATCCGGGACTTTGGCGAGCGTGAGCACCGGGCCGCTGAGCGGGGCGCTGAGGGTCAGCTCTTTATTGTTGTTGTGCATGGCTCGGTCTCATCAGGAGAAACAACGGTTCAGAAATTCGCCCGGACCCTGTAGGAGCGAGCCTGCTCGCGAAGAACGACAGAACACCGCGGGGTGTCAGGCTGCCGGCGTCATCGTTAACGACCATCGCGAGCAGGCTCGCTCCTACAGGGGGGTGTGTCTTCAATGGGTACGCGTCACTTTGCTCAGGTGCCGTGGCTGATCCGGGTCCATGCCCCGTGCAACGGCCAAGCCGGCGGCCATCACGTAGAAGCTCTGGATCGCCAGGATCGGATCGAGGGCCGGGTGTTCGGCGCGGGTCAGGGTCAGGTCGCGCTCGGTGACGTCGTCCGGCGCCGCCAGCAAAACCCGGGCGCCGCGCTGGCGCATGTCCGCCGCCAGGCTCAGCAGGCCGGCCTGCTCGGCACCGCGCGGGGCGAAGATCAGCAAGGGGTATTGCTCGCCGATCAGGGCCATCGGGCCATGACGCACTTCGGCGCTGCTGAAGGCTTCGGCCTGGATCGCCGAGGTTTCCTTGAACTTGAGCGCCGCTTCCTGGGCGATGGCGAACCCGGCGCCACGGCCGATCACCATCAAACGCTGGCAATCGCGCAGGACCTCGATGGCCAGGCTCCAGTCCTGTTGCGCGGCCTCGCGCAGGCCTTCGGGCAAGGCGCGGCCGGCTTCCAGCAGTTCGGCGTCTTCTTTCCAGTGGCCGATCAAGCGGGCGCTGGCGCTGAGGGTGGCGATGAAGCTCTTGGTCGCGGCGACGCTGCTTTCAATGCCGGCCAGCAGCGGCAGGCTGAATTCACAAGCCGCCTCCAGTGGCGAGTCAGCGGCATTGACCATGGCGATGCTCAGCGCGCCGCGTTTGCGCAGCAAGCGCAGGCTGTTGACCAGATCAGGGCTCTGGCCCGACTGCGAAAAGGCGAACGCCACCTGGCCACTGACCTTCAACGGTGCCTGTTGCATGGTCACCACCGACATCGGCAACGAGGCCACCGGGATGCCCAGCAACTGCATGGTCAGGTAGGCGAAGTAACTGGCGGCGTGGTCGGAGCTGCCGCGGGCCACGGTCATGGCCACTTGAGGCGGCTGACGGCGCAGGCGCCCGGCGATCTCGATCATTGGCGCGTCGAGCTGCTGCAATTGAGCTTGCACGGCCTCGAACGAGGACAGCGCCTCTTCAAGCATTTTTGAAGTCAATGTCTTCTCCTTCGACCATGACGGCGGTCAGTTTCAGTGAGCGATCCAGCCGCACGCAGTCGGCCCAGGCGCCCGGTTGCAGGCGTCCGCGTTCGTTGAGGCCGAGGTAATCGGCGGGAAATTGCGACAGGCGTTGCGACGCCTCGGCGATGGGCAGGCCGATCTTCACCAGGTTGCGCAAGGCCTGATCCATGGTCAGGGTGCTGCCGGCCAGGGTGCCGTCGGGCAAGCGCACGCCGCCCAGGCACTTGGTCACGGTGTGGCTGCCGAGCTTGTATTCACCGTCGGGCATGCCCGCGGCGGCGGTGGAGTCGGTCACGCAATACAGGCAAGGGATCGAGCGCAGGGCCACGCGGATCGCGCCGGGGTGCACGTGCAGCAAATCCGGAATCAGTTCGGCGTATCGGGCATGGGCCAGTGCCGCGCCGACGATCCCGGGTTCGCGGTGATGCAACGGGCTCATGGCGTTGTACAGGTGAGTGAAGCTGGTGGCGCCGGCTTCCAGGGCCGCGACGCCTTCTTCATAGCTGCCCAGGGTGTGGCCGATCTGCATGCGTATGCCTCGGCTGCTCAGGGTGCGGATCAGTGCATCGTGACCGGCGATTTCCGGGGCGATGGTGATCACCCGGATCGGCGCCAGGGCCAGGTAGGCTTCGACTTCGGCCAGCATCGCCGTGTGGGCGAAGTTGGGTTGTGCGCCGAGTTTTCCCGGATTGATGTAGGGCCCTTCCAGATGCACACCCAGGATCCGGGCGCTGCCTGGTGAACGTTGCTCGCAGAATTGGCCTACAGCCTCGAGCACTTTGGAAATTTCCTCGCTCGGCGCCGTCATGGTGGTGGCCAGCAGCGACGTGGTGCCGAAGCGCACATGGGTTTTGCAGATGGTTTCGAAGGCGGGCGCGCCCTCCATGATGTCCTTGCCGCCACCGCCGTGAACGTGCAGGTCGATGAAACCCGGCAGTAGATAGGGCAGGTCATTGTCCGCCGGATCGCAGGGCACGCCTTCGATGGACAGGATCTTGCCGTGTTCGTGGTGCAGCCGGCCGCGAACCCAGCCCTGGGCGGTGAGGATGTTGTCTTCGGACATGATCGAATCTCGGTGTTTGGCGGCGCGTTCTTTATCGACGAAGCTCTTCATCTGCGAAGCTCTTTATCTACGAAGCTCTGCGACAAAATCGTAGTAATCGTTGCGGCAGTAGGTGTCGGTGACTTCGATGGGCGTGTTGTCTTCGAGGTAGCCGACCCGTGTCATCAGCAGCATGGCAGTGCCGGGGGCGATGCCCACCAGTGCGGCGAACTCGTCCGAGGCGTTGATCGCCTGGATGTGCTGCAGGGCGCGGACCACCGGCTTGCCAATGCCATCGAGGTATTCGTAAAGGGAATCGCCCACCGCCTGCGGTTTGGGAATGATCGAAGCGGGCAGGGTGCTCATCTCGATGGCCATCACCGTGTCGTCGGCTTTGCGCAGGCGTTTCATGCGCGCCACCTTGTCGTTGGGTGACAGGCCCAGGCGGATCAGCTCTTCATGGGTGGGCAGGGTGATTTCCCGTTCCAGCCATTGCGAGCCCGGCACAAAGCCCTTGAGACGCAACATTTCGCTGAAGCCGGACAGGCGTGACAGCGGCTGTTCCAGGCGTGGAGTGATGAAGGTGCCAGAGCCTTGGTTGCGCCGGATCAGGCCTTGTTCGAACAGCACTTCCAGCGCCTTGCGTGCGGTGACGCGGGAGATGCCCAGGGTTTCGCTCAGGCTGCGTTCCGATGGCATTGCCTGCTCGGCTTTCCACTGGCCGGCATGGATGGCCGCTTCCAGATTGCGCGCCAGTTGCAGGTACAGGGGCGTCGGCTGGGTATCGTCGGGGCGTAGGGCGCTGAGGTCGTTCATGCAGGCATGGTCCGATGCGGATATAGGATTGTTGTCGCACGGTTGTTGGACAAAAAACTAATACCACTTGAATACCATGTCAACGCATGAGATGGGCGTCAGGTGCAGTAAAACCGGCCGTTGTGGAGGGGCAGGATGGGGTCTGGTTTGAAGTGGTATTAGAGGTTGGATTTTTTAAAGCAAAGATCGCAGCCTTCGGCAGCTCCTACAGGTGGGAGTGGTATTCACCCTGTAGGAGCTGCCGAAGGCTGCGATTTTTTTAGTTTATTTTTTCGAGAGCGACGAAAGGTCGTCGTTACGGGCGGATTTCGATCATGGTGCCATCGGGCACCAGGTTCCAGACTTCGCGCATGTCGACGTTGCGCATGGCCACGCAACCGTCGGTCCAGTCCAGCGTGTGGAACAGGGATTCGGGGTTTTCTTCAGTGTCCGGGGTGCCGTGGATCATGATCATGCCGCCAGGGTCGACATTTTCGCGACGGGAGCGGGCCGAGTCGCTGATGTTCGGGTAGGAGATGTGCATCGCCAGGTTGAATTTGTCACTGACCTTGCGCCAGTCGATCCAATAGAAACCTTCAGGGGTGCGGCGGTCGCCTTCCATCAGTTTCTGTCCCCTGGGGTTGCGGCCCAGGGAAATGCGATAGGTCTTGAGCGGCTTGCCGTCATTGATCAATTGCAATTGGTGGGCGGATTTGAGAACCAGGACTTTCTCGATGACCTTGCCGTCGTACATTCCCACGGTGGAAGCCTGTGAGAGCGCAGCAAACGACAAGCAGAACAGGGCAAGCAACCAGCGCATTGAAACGATTCCCCAGAAGGTGTCGCGACTTATGTATTTATAGATGTTTTTAGTTGGCAGGCTGAGCCAGCGGCGGGATCGATTCGGACCTTACGGGATAGACCTCGGCCCGCCGGTCAGCGAAGAAGCATTCTAAGGTACGGCCCACGGTGCGGAAAGCCAGCTCGTCCCAAGGGATGTCCGCTTCGTCGAATAATTGCACTTCGAGGCTCTCGGGACCGGGGGCGAAGTCCAGGTCCGCCAGTTCGGCGCGGAAAAACACATGCACCTGGCTGATGTGCGGTACATCGATCAGGGTATAGATGCTCAGGTTGCGCACCCGGGCGCAGGCTTCCTCGGCGGTTTCGCGAATGGCCGCCTGTTCGATGGTTTCACCGTTCTCCATGAAACCGGCGGGCAGGGTCCAGTAACCCAGGCGCGGCTCAATGGCGCGGCGACACAGCAGGACCTTGGAGCCCCAGGTCGCGACGCAGCCGGCGACGATGTTGGGGTTCTGGTAATGGATGGCCTGGCAACTGTCACAGACAAAACGCAGGCGCGAATCGCCTTCGGGAATGCGCTGGGTTACCGGGTTACCGCACTGGCTGCAAAATTTCATGCTTGGGTTCCTGAATGCTGTGCCTATCTTGGCGTGCGGCGGTGTCTGTCGGCAAGTTGTCGTTTAGCGACACACCGTTCTGCGGGGGGTTGGGCGACTGAAGCGATTGGTGCATGATGCGGGGTAAGGCACAGATCGAGAACACTCATGCTGGATGAGCTACTGCATCGGGTAAGTAACCACACACCGCGCACGCTGGAGACTGACCGTCGTTTCCCCGAGGCTGCCGTACTGGTGCCCATCACTCGTAGTGATAAGCCGGAGCTGGTGCTGACCCTGCGCGCCAGCGGGCTTTCGACCCATGGCGGCGAAGTCGCCTTTCCCGGTGGTCGCCGCGACCCCGAAGACCCGGACCTGGTGTTCACCGCCCTGCGCGAGGCCGAAGAAGAGATCGGCCTGCCGCCGGGACTGGTCGAAGTGATCGGCCCGCTGAGCCCGTTGATCTCCCTGCACGGCATCAAGGTCACCCCCTATGTGGGCGTGATTCCGGATTTTGTCGAATACCAGGCCAACGATGCTGAAATCGCCGCGGTATTCAGCGTTCCGCTGGAGTTTTTCCGCGAGGACCCGCGCGAACACACCCACCGTATCGATTATCAGGGCCGCAGCTGGTACGTGCCGAGCTATCGCTATGGCGAGTACAAGATCTGGGGGCTGACGGCGATCATGGTGGTCGAGTTGATCAACCTGCTCTATGACGCCAGGATCAGCCTGCACCAGCCTCCCAAAAGCTTTATCAACACCTGAAGCCATCATTCGAATGGCCTGAACACGTGATGCCCTGAGGACAAACACATGAAATACCGCCTGGGCGACGCCCGTGTCGAGACCCATCCGCAGAGTTGGGTCGCACCCAACGCCGTGCTGGTGGGCAAGGTCAAACTGGAAGAGGGCGCCAACGTCTGGTTCAACGCCGTGCTGCGCGGCGACAACGAGTTGATCCTGATCGGCAAGAACAGCAACGTGCAAGATGGCACCGTGATGCACACCGACATGGGCTACCCGCTGACCATCGGTACCGGCGTGACCATCGGCCACAACGCCATGCTTCACGGCTGCACGGTCGGCGACTACAGCCTGATCGGCATCAACGCAGTGATTCTCAACGGCGCGAAGATCGGCAAGAACTGCATCATCGGCGCCAATTCGCTGATCGGCGAAGGTAAGGAAATCCCGGACGGTTCGCTGGTCATGGGCTCGCCCGGCAAAGTGGTGCGCGAGCTGACCGAGCCGCAGAAAAAGATGCTGGAAGCCAGCGCCGCCCACTACGTGCATAACTCCCAGCGTTACGCCCGCGACCTGGCCGAGCAAGAAGAATGACCACGCCAGAACGTCCGGTTTTATCGCCCTGCGTGAATATTTGCGCGCTGGACGACGATGACATCTGCACCGGTTGCCAGCGCACGGTGGAAGAAATCACCCGCTGGAGCCGGATGGACAACGCAGAACGCCGCAAGGTGCTGGAGTTGTGTCATGAGCGGGCCAAGTCCAGCGGGTTGGTGTGGATGATCGGGGCAAAACCGGGGAAATAAGGGCGCCCCCCGTAGGAGCGAGCACGCTCGCGATGGTCTCAAGAACACCGCGGGGAACCAGATCCTCCGCGTTATCGTTAACGACCATCGCGAGCAGGCTCGCTCCTACATAACACCGCGGGGAACCAGATTTCCCGCGTTATCGTTGACGACCATCGCGAGCGTGCTCGCTCCTACAGTATCCTGTGCTCCAATTTGACAGGTGCCCCCATGCTCTTCCTCATCGCCTACATCAGCAGCGTCGTGCTGATCAACTTCGCTTTTTCCACTGCCCCGCACCTGGACATCATCTGGTCGGCCTGGGGCGGGCTGGTGTTTATCCTGCGCGACATGGTGCAAACCCGCTTCGGCCACGGTGCCATCGTGGCCATGCTGGTGGCGCTGGTGCTTTCCTATATCACCTCCGATCCCTCCATCGCCCTGGCCAGTGCCACGGCGTTCGCCGTGTCCGAATGCATCGACTGGCTGGTGTTCAGCATCACCAAGCGCCCGCTGCATGACCGCCTGTGGATAAGTTCGGCCCTGAGCATTCCCCTCGATACCTTCATCTTTTTCGGCATGATCGATGCGCTGACCCCCGGCGTGATCCTCACCGCCCTGGGCTCGAAGTTCGCCGGGGTCACTGCCGTGTGGCTGATCATGGCCTGGCGCCTGCGTAAACAGGCCGTCGTCAGCTGAAGCCAAAGCCTGCGGTTCATGTAAAATGCCGCGCTTTCTCCCACGGGATGCGCGCAAGACGCTGCTTCCCTCGATGATCCGCTTCCTTGAGGACCTTCAGATGACCCGTATCGGAACCCCATTGTCGCCCACCGCGACCCGCGTATTGATGTGTGGCTGTGGCGAGTTGGGCAAGGAAGTGGTGATCGAGCTGCAACGCCTGGGCGTTGAAGTGATTGCCGTGGACCGTTACGCCAACGCCCCGGCCATGCAGGTTGCCCACCGCAGCCACGTGGTCAACATGCTCGACGGTGCCGCTCTGCGTGCGGTGATCGAGGCCGAGAAGCCGCACTTCATCGTGCCGGAAATCGAAGCCATCGCCACCGCGACCCTGGTGGAACTGGAAGCCGAAGGCTTCACCGTGATCCCGACCGCCCGTGCCACGCAGCTGACCATGAACCGCGAAGGCATCCGTCGCCTGGCTGCCGAAGAGCTGGACCTGCCGACTTCGCCTTACCACTTCGCCGATACCTTCGAGGACTACAGCAAGGCCGTCGAAGACCTCGGTTTCCCGTGTGTGGTCAAGCCGGTCATGAGTTCCTCGGGCAAAGGCCAGAGCCTGCTGCGCAGCACCGATGACGTGCAGAAGGCCTGGGACTACGCACAGGAAGGCGGCCGTGCCGGTAAAGGCCGGGTGATCATCGAAGGCTTCATCGATTTCGACTACGAAATCACCCTGCTGACCGTGCGTCACGTCGGCGGCACTACGTTCCTGGCGCCGGTCGGCCACCGTCAGGAAAAAGGCGACTACCAGGAATCCTGGCAGCCACAAGCCATGAGCCCGGTTGCCCTGGCGGAATCCGAGCGCGTGGCCAAGGCCGTCACCGAGGCCCTGGGCGGCCGTGGTCTGTTTGGCGTCGAGCTGTTCATCAAAGGTGATCAGGTGTGGTTCAGCGAAGTGTCGCCGCGCCCGCACGACACCGGCATGGTCACCATGATTTCCCAGGATCTGTCGCAGTTCGCCCTGCATGCACGAGCGATCCTCGGCCTGCCGATCCCGGTGGTGCGCCAGTTCGGGCCTTCGGCTTCGGCGGTGATTCTGGTGGAAGGGCAGTCGACCCAGACTGCGTTCGCCAACCTGGGCGCCGCGCTGAGCGAGCCGGATACCGCGCTGCGCCTGTTCGGCAAGCCTGAGGTCAACGGCCAGCGCCGCATGGGTGTGGCCCTGGCGCGCGACGAGTCGATCGAAGCTGCCCGCGCCAAGGCGACCCGTGCTTCTCAGGCGGTTGTCGTCGAGCTGTAAAAACAGCTGCGGCGGGCCTATACCTTCTAAAGGCTCGTCGGCTGAACCTTGTAGGAGCGAGCCTGCTCGCGATGGACCAGAGGGCAACGCGTTTAATCAGGGATTACGCGTTATCGTTAGCGACCATCGCGAGCAGGCTCGCTCCTACAGGTAATTCGCGTCCGATCATTTATCAACGCTCCAGGCCTGTCCCCCCATGAACTCCCAAAGCATCATCGTCCCGAAAATCTCCACACTGCCGGTGCACGAGCCCCGGGCCCGGGCGATCGTGCGTTGGCTGGTGCGCAAGAACATCATCCAGGAAGAGCTCACGACATGCGGTCGCACCGGTAACCGCATGGCCCACGCCATTGGCGAAGGTGCCCGTGCCGTGGTCCTGCACCCCGACGCGCTGCCGTTCGGTGAACAGATCAATGGCCTGGAAATCATCACCAAGCGCTGCATCTATACGCCTGCCAAGGGTTTCCTGGGCGAGGCGGGGTGTGCCGAGTGCCGCCAGGAAATCGGCGAAGCGCTGTTTGAAAGCCTGGAAGACTGGATGCCCGGGCGCACCGATAACTTCACCTGCCCGGAATGCGGGCATGAAGACGACATCAACGGCTTCCTGTACCTGCAGGAATGCGGCTTCTCCAATCTGGGCTTCATCTTCAACAACTGGGCCGAAGCCGGATTCAAGCAGAGCTTTCTCGACGAATTCGCCGATTGGCTCGATCAACCCGTCAGCTGGGTCAAAGTCGAACTCTGATGACCTTGTAGGAGCGAGCCTGCTCGCGATGGTCGTGAACGATGACGCGGGCTGTCTGGAGACAAGCGTCGCGTTCAAGTTCATCGCGAGCAGGCTCGCTCCTACAAAAAAGCAGCAATCTGGCGAATGTAATCTCCGTATATCAGTAATGCCAATAATAGACAGAGTTTTACATTGAACCCGAAGGGGTGTCTGACTATAATGGCGCGCTTCCATTTTCCCGCTCGGGAGCCCCCGCGATGCTGCGTATCAGCCAAGAAGCTCTGACATTCGACGACATTCTCCTCGTGCCCGGTTATTCCGAGGTACTTCCTAACGAAGTCAGTCTGAAAACCCGCCTTACCCGTGGCATCGAGCTGAACATTCCTCTGGTTTCTGCCGCCATGGACACCGTTACTGAAGCCCGTCTGGCAATCGCCATGGCTCAGGAAGGTGGCATCGGCATCATCCACAAGAACATGACCATCGAGCAGCAAGCTGCCGAAGTGCGCAAGGTCAAGAAGTTCGAAGCCGGTGTCGTCAAGGACCCGATCACCATCGAGGCTGACGCCACGGTTCGTGACCTGTTCGAACTGACCCGCCTGCACAATATTTCCGGCGTTCCGGTGCTGCACGATGGCGACCTGGTCGGCATCGTCACTTCCCGTGACGTGCGTTTCGAAAGCCGTCTGGACGCCAGTGTCCGCGAAGTGATGACGCCTAAAGAGCGTCTGGTCACTGTCAAGGAAGGCGCCGACAAGAACGACGTTCGCGAGCTGCTGCACAAGCACCGCATCGAACGCGTGCTGATCGTCGACGACAAGTTCGCCCTCAAGGGCATGATGACCGTCAACGACATCGAAAAAGCCAAGGCTTATCCGCTGGCCAGCAAGGACGATCAAGGTCGTCTGCGCGTTGGCGCCGCCGTCGGTACCGGTAAAGACACCGGCGACCGCGTTGCCGCCCTGGTCAATGCCGGCGTTGACGTGGTGGTGGTCGACACCGCTCACGGTCACTCCAAGGGTGTGATCGACCGCGTTCGCTGGGTCAAACAGAATTTCCCTGAAGTGCAGGTCATCGGCGGCAACATCGCCACCGGCGCTGCCGCCAAGGCCCTGGCCGAAGCCGGCGCTGACGCCGTCAAGGTCGGTATCGGCCCTGGCTCGATCTGCACCACCCGTATCGTCGCCGGTGTCGGCGTTCCTCAGATCAGTGCCATCGCCAACGTCGCCGCTGCCCTTGAAGGCACCGGTGTTCCGTTGATCGCCGACGGCGGCATCCGTTTCTCCGGTGACCTGTCCAAAGCCATCGTTGCCGGTGCTTCCTGCGTGATGATGGGCTCGATGTTCGCCGGTACCGAAGAGGCTCCGGGCGAAATCGAACTGTTCCAGGGCCGTTCGTACAAGGCTTACCGTGGCATGGGTTCGCTGGGCGCCATGTCCCAGGCTCAAGGTTCCTCCGACCGTTACTTCCAGGATTCCTCGGCAGGCGCCGAGAAGCTGGTTCCGGAAGGCATCGAAGGGCGTGTTCCGTACAAGGGCACCCTGAGCGCGATCATCCACCAGTTGATGGGCGGCCTGCGTTCCTCGATGGGCTACACCGGTAGCGCCAACATCGAAGAAATGCGCACCAAGCCTGAGTTCGTGCGGATCACCGGCGCTGGCATGGCCGAGTCCCACGTCCACGACGTGCAGATCACCAAGGAAGCGCCGAACTACCGCGTAGGTTGAGCCTTCAAGTAAAAAGTTAACGACCGGGGCTGTTTGATTCAGCCCCGAGTTGTTTCTGAATCACGACTGTTTCTGAATGACTTAGACGAGACTGAATCATGGCCCTCGATATTCACGCTCACCGCATCCTGATCCTCGACTTCGGTTCCCAGTACACCCAACTGATCGCTCGCCGCGTACGCGAGATCGGCGTGTACTGCGAACTGCACCCGTTCGACATGGATGACGAAGCGATCCGCGAATTCGCGCCAAAGGGGATCATCCTCGCGGGCGGCCCGGAGTCGGTACACGTGGCGGACAGCCCGCGCGCACCACAGGCGGTCTGGGACCTGGGCGTACCGGTTTTCGGTATCTGCTACGGCATGCAGACCATGGCCGAACAGCTGGGCGGCAAGGTAGAAGGCTCCGAACTGCGTGAGTTCGGTTACGCCCGTGTCGACGTGGTCGGCAAGAGCCGCTTGCTGGACGGTATCGAAGACCACGTCGACGCCGACGGCCTGTTCGGCCTCGACGTGTGGATGAGCCACGGTGACAAGGTCACCAAAATGCCAGGCGACTTCCACATCCTGGCCAGCACCCCGAGCTGCCCGATCGCCGGCATGTTCAACGACGAACGCGCTTACTACGGCGTGCAGTTCCACCCGGAAGTGACCCACACCAAGCAGGGCGGTCGCATCCTGTCGCGCTTCGTCCTCGATATCTGCGGCTGCGAAGCACTGTGGACTCCGTCGAAAATCGCTGAAGACGCCATCGCCCAGGTTCGCGCCCAGGTCGGCACCGACAACGTGCTGCTCGGCCTGTCCGGCGGTGTCGACTCCTCCGTGGTTGCTGCGCTGTTGCACAAGGCAATCGGCGACCAGCTGACCTGCGTCTTCGTCGACAACGGCCTGCTGCGTCTGCACGAAGGCGAGCAAGTGATGGCCATGTTCGCCGAGAACATGGGCGTCAAGGTGATCCGCGCCAACGCCGAGGACCAGTTCCTCAACAACCTGGCCGGCGAAGCCGACCCTGAGAAGAAGCGCAAGATCATCGGCCGTACCTTCATCGACGTGTTCGATGCCGAATCCTGCAAGCTGGACAACATCAAGTACCTGGCCCAGGGCACCATCTACCCGGACGTGATCGAGTCGGCTGGCGCGAAAAGCGGCAAGGCTCACGTGATCAAGTCGCACCACAACGTTGGCGGCCTGCCGGAAGAAATGAACCTCAAGCTGGTTGAACCGCTGCGTGAGCTGTTCAAGGACGAAGTCCGTCGTCTGGGCCTGGAGCTGGGCCTGCCGTACGACATGGTCTACCGTCACCCGTTCCCGGGTCCTGGCCTGGGCGTGCGGATCCTCGGTGAAGTGAAGAAGGAATACGCCGACCTGCTGCGTCGCGCCGACCACATCTTCATCGAAGAGCTGCGCAAGGCCGACTGGTATCACAAGGTCAGCCAGGCATTCGTGGTGTTCCAGCCGGTGAAATCGGTAGGCGTGGTTGGCGATGGCCGTCGTTACGCCTGGGTCGTCGCCCTGCGTGCCGTAGAGACCATCGACTTCATGACCGCGCGTTGGGCTCACCTGCCTTACGAGCTGCTGGAAACCGTTTCCGGCCGCATCATCAATGAAATCGAAGGCATCTCCCGCGTCACCTACGACGTGTCGAGCAAGCCACCGGCGACCATTGAGTGGGAATGATCCCGCGACACAGGTTGCAGTGACGCACCAAGAAAAAAACCTGGCCTCGGCCAGGGTTTTTTTTGTGTGGCTTGTAAGGCCGGATCAGACAGGAAGGCGACTTTGAAGATTCAGGCCCATCTGCGTCAGCGCGCTGGATAACTCTTGCAGGCTGTCGTAGGGAACCCGGTTGACCGGACCCCACGATGGGCGATCGATGTAATAGCGTCCATCGGCAAAGCTCTGCACCGCGGTTTGCACCAGCTCGCCATTCTGACTGCGGTGAAACAATGTGATAGCGCCCTGGGAGCGTTCAAACACATACATGCCCGCGCGATAAAGCAGTCTGTGGATTTGCGTCTCGGTGCGGCTGACTGGCGCAGCTTCCATGCGCAGGAGCAGATCGGCGTATTGGGGGTCGACGGTCCCGCGCATGGTCTCGGCCTGCACGGAAGGCCCTCTTTCGATCTCGACACCCGGATCTACGACGATACTCTCGCCTTGTCCCGGATTGACTTCTTCAATGCGCAAACCGATGCCGCCTTCCAATTCGCTGATGCCGGCCAACCCCCTGAAAGTATTTGTACTTTCAACGCCGGTCAGCACGACCCACTTGCCTGTGTCATTGATGGTTTTATCAAGAAACATGATGTCGGCTGTCAGGTGATTGGTACTGATTTGCTCTTCAATCCGTGTCAGCGAAACGGGTTTTCTGTAGGTCGCCGCGCAATCGGTAGCCTGGATACGAATGCCGTTTTGCCGGGCGGTTTTCACCAGTTCCAGTTCATTGAACTGTCCTGACGGATCGGTGCCGAGGCGAGTCAGATACTTTTCCAGGTCCTCGGACATGACGCCGTCCTTGAAGTAGGCGTTCAGGTCGGCCTGGGCAAAGTCGCTGAGCAGTCGACGTACATAGAGGGTCTTGACGCCTTGCCGCGCCAGGGCGGCCATGTTTTCAATCATCAATCGCATGCTGGAAATGCGCCCCGGCGTTTCACTGATGACCAGACCGGGGGCGGATTCGAATACCTGTGCGATGAGATCCGGGAAGGTCGTTGAGGCGTTGACGGCCGGAATTGCCGGACGCGGCGGCAGATTGGCCCATGGGAGGTTTTCATAGAAACGTCGGGCGGAAATCAAAAGCGTCCTGGCCTTGTTGGCGAAATGCAGGGCATATCGATCGGGAGCGATCAGCCCGCCGTTCGGACCGATCTGCACTTGAATGTGTGTCTCGCGCAGTCCCATGGCCCATTTTTTCAGTTCAAGCCGACGGGCTGGTTCAACGTCGTAGGGCGTTTTTACGAGGCTGATATCGTTAGAGGGCGAGGGCTGAGGTTCGGTGACAGGCGGAGTGGGCGGCGAGCCGGGCTCAACTGCAGGTTGCTCCGGTTCGATGGGGACCGGTTCGCGGGCGTCAAGTTCCAGCTCTACCGTGCATGGCTTGCCCACGCACTGGCCGCCACCCTTGAGGCCCAACTGGGTCATCCGCTCCCAGAGGCCTTCGTCATTCAAGCGCACCGGCAATGAATGAATCAGCTGGTTGGGCCTCGCCGGATCGACAATCGCCCAGAAACCGCCGCCCTGCGAATCCGTGAAGTAGCGCACGTAATAGGCCGTGTCGTTCATCAGGATGGCAAAGGGAGGGTCGGATTCCAGCCTGTAGATCCCTTGGTATTTCCCTGTTTCCGTACCTGGAGTCAGCCCGTCCAGTATTTCATTGGATTGATAGGTTTGCGGGATCTCGGGAACCTGTCCCGTTTCTGACGTTAAAGGGGGCAGTTCCTCCAGCGGCGGCAGTATCTCGCTTGGCTCTTCGGTCTCCAATTCAGGTAGGGTGCCCGACTCACCCAATTCGCCTGCCTCGACGGCTTCCGATGGTGCGCCAATTTCCGCCAGCGCTCCGGTGCCTTTCAAAAACGGCAGGTTGAACAGCGCATCAATGCCGCTGAGTATCGCCCCGGTAACCCCCGCCTTGCGCTCGGCGGCGGTCTTGCCATTGACGGCCTGATCGATGTTCAGCCCCATGTTGGCGAGGCTGGCGCCGATAACCGGCAACGCCACTGGCCAGCCTACGGCCGCCATCGGGCCGAACACCTTCAAACCGGCGCTCAAGTAACCGATCCACAGTTTTTTCCGCAGATCGGCGTTGGACGTGAGGGACAGGTCGGCCTCGGCGAACATCGCTGTGCGGGTCGAGTCGCGCAGCCAGCTGAACGCGTCCCCGGTCACCGCCTGATTGTTCTGGTTGATCAGGTGATGGTCGGAATGGCCCCAGGTGCTGACCAGTCGATTCATCAGATCAGTGATGTTTTCGGTGATCTGCTGTCGATCAGCCATCGGGAAATGCTCGAGGAACTGAGCGCGTGGCGCTTTTTCGTTCATTTTTTGCAGGATCCACCAGTGCATATCGGTGGTGGTTTCCAGCACCTGAAAGGCGTTGTTATCACCCGGTACGTACAGGATCTGACGGCCCTTGGCGTCTACGATGCGCAGGATATTCGTTGTCACATGGCCGTCCACATCCAGGGCATACACCTGCGATCCCTGGCCTGCGGGCGACTCCGATTGCAGCATGGCCAGGCTGACCGGCCAGGTCAGTGGGCCGATGACTGCATTGAGAACGGTTTGAAAATCCTCCTCATTCAGATGGCCATTTTCTCGGGCTTCAACGGCTTTGCCGAGGAAATTGCATTTGGCCAGCGTTCGGAAATCACTGGCATAGTCGTTCCAGAACGTCTGCAGTTTGTTGCGGTACAGGTCACTGAAGTCGATAGCCCAGAGGTCCTTCAATACCTCGTTGCCATGCAGGCGTACTTCATTGGTTGCATCGAAGTTTCTTTCGTCCGGTCCTGCGCTATAGAAGCCGCCGTACAAGTCCAGAAGATCGGCATTGTCCTGATCGGTCGCGCGAAAGCGGTGAATGACCAGTTGCGTCAGGGTCAGGGATTCGTAGGGCTTCTCGTCGTAATGCTGCCAACCGGTGAACGACGTCCCCAGATTCTGAGCGGTCTTGAATCGGTGAAACCAGACTTTGTCGGGGTCGAGGCCTGCGACACCGTATTTTTCCAGCAATTGCGCGGCGACCTCATGTGCAGTGTCCTGCAGACTCGGACAAGCCTTGACCACCTGCGCGGCGATGTTCTTGAGGGCAGCCTTGTCGGCTGCGTTGGGCAGTGAACGGGTTTCTATCGGGTTCATAGGCTCTGTTCCTTGAGTGAGGGGCGCCGAGGATGGCCCCGGCGCTCAAGGGCAGTGCACTGCATATGTACCGCACTGCGGCGTGCCAGGCTGCGTCCATCCGCCGCGCAGCCCTTACTGTTTCGCAATCGCAGGTGTATCGTATTCGCCTTTTGCTGGCCCCTGGCCTGTCGCTGATACGTGAGGTAGTTGAGTTCATGTCCTTTACCCGTCGCCAAATCCTCGGTGGCCTGGCCGGTCTTGTTGTCGTTGGCGTCGGTGCGGGGGGCGCGTCGCGTTACTGGCTGGGCAAGATGGCGGATGCCGAGGCGGGGCACGACTACGAACTGATCGCCGCGCCGCTGGACGTGGAACTGGTGGCCGGGCACAAGACCCAAGCCTGGGCGTTCGGCCCGTCGGCACCGGGCACCGAGTTACGCGTGCGCCAGGGCGAATGGCTGCGGGTGCGCTTCATCAATCACTTGCCGGTCGCGACCACCATTCACTGGCACGGCATTCGCCTGCCGCTGGAAATGGACGGCGTGCCTTACGTGTCGCAACTGCCAGTGCTGCCGGGGGAGTACTTCGACTACAAATTCCGGGTGCCGGATGCCGGGAGCTACTGGTATCACCCCCATGTGAACAGCAGCGAAGAGTTGGGCCGTGGACTGGTGGGGCCGCTGATCGTCGAAGAGCGCGAGCCGACCGGTTTCAAGTACGAGAAGACCTTGAGCCTCAAGAGCTGGCATGTCGATGACGTGGGCAATTTCGTCGAGTTCAGCATTCCCCGAGAAGCGGCCCGTGGCGGTACGGCGGGGCGGCTGGCAACGATCAACGGCGTGCCACAGGCGGTCATCGACCTGCCGGCCGGGCAGATCACCCGGGTGCGTCTGCTCAATCTGGACAACACCCTGACCTATCGCCTCAACATTCCCGGCGTCGAAGCGCAGATCTATGCGTTGGACGGCAACCCCGTCGAACCGCGCCCGCTCGGCAAGGAGTACTGGCTCGGCCCTGGCATGCGCATTTGCCTGGCGATCAAGGCACCGCCGGCGGGTGAAGAGCTGTCCCTGCGCAACGGCCCGGTACGCCTGGGCACCTTCCGTTCGGTGGCCAATACCGATGCGCTGACCCAGTGGCCACCGGCGCTGCCCGCCAACCCGGTGGCCGAGCCGGACCTGGCCAATGCCGAGAAACTCAACTTCAATTTCGAATGGGTGGGCTCGGTATCGGTCAACGTCGACAACGGCAAGCCGCCAAGCCTGTGGCAGATCAACGGCAAGGCCTGGGACATCACCGACAAGACCTGCGCCGACCGCCCGATTGCCAAGCTTGAAAAGGGCAAGAGCTACATTTTCGAATTGAAGAACATGACTCAGTATCAGCACCCGATCCACCTGCACGGCATGAGCTTCAAGGTGATTGCCTCGAACCGGCACAAGGTCATTCCGTACTTCACCGACACCTACCTGCTGGGCAAGAACGAGCGCGCGCAAGTGGCGCTGGTGGCGGATAACCCTGGTGTATGGATGTTCCATTGCCACGTGATCGATCACATGGAAACCGGCCTGATGGCCGCCATCGAGGTGGCGTGATGCGTCAGATTCGACCTGCCGCAATCATCGACCGCAGTCGTGATCGCGACTTCATGCGCGAAGCCCTGGCCCTCGCCGCGCAAGGCGCTGCTCTTGGCGAGGTGCCGGTAGGCGCGGTGCTGGTTCAGGACGGAGAAATCATCGGCCGCGGCTTCAATTGCCCGATCAGTGGCAACGACCCGAGTGCCCATGCCGAGATGGTCGCGATCCGCGCCGCCGCCCAGGCCGTGAGCAACTATCGCCTGACGGGCAGCACGCTGTACGTGACCCTGGAGCCATGCAGCATGTGCGCCGGGCTGATCGTGCATTCGCGGATTACGCGGGTGGTGTATGGCGCGCTGGAGCCCAAGGCCGGGATTGTGCAGAGCCAGGGGCAGTTTTTTACCCAGGGTTTCTTGAATCATCGGGTGTTGTATGAGGGCGGGGTGTTGGCGGAGGAGTGTGGGGCTGTTTTGAGTGAGTTCTTCAAGGCCCGGCGCGCCAAGCCAGCTGACTAAACACCGAACCACTGTGGGAGCGAGCCTGCTCGCGATGAGGGCCTGACAGTCAACGATGATGTTGAAAGACAGGCCGCTATCGCGAGCAGGCTCGCTCCCACAGGTTTATCCGGTGTTTGAGAGACCGGGTTGTTACTTACGAGCCACGATGACAGCCCGCATCGGCGCCGGCAGCCCTTCGATGGTTTTGCTGTGATCCTCGGGATCGAGGAAATCGCTCAACGACTGATACTTCATCCACTCCGTCCCACGCTGTTCTTTCACCGTAGTGGTGCTCACGTCCACGCAACGCACGTCAGTGAACCCGGCACGACGTAGCCACAGTTCCAGCGCCGGCACGGACGGCAGGAACCACACGTTGCGCATCTGCGCGTAGCGATCTTCCGGCACCAGCACCTGATGCTGGTCGCCCTCGACCACCAGGGTTTCCAGCACCAGCTCACCGCCCTTGACCAGGCAATCCTTCAGCGCCAGCAAGTGCTCGATCGGCGAGCGGCGGTGGTAGAACACGCCCATCGAGAACACGGTGTCGAAGCCTTCGAGGTTCGGCGGCAAGTCTTCGAAAGGAAACGGCAGGTGCCAGGCGTTCGGCTCTGAGAGGTAACGCTGCACCGCCTGGAACTGGCAGAAGAACAGCCAGTTCGGATCGACGCCGATCACACTGTCCGCGCCGGCGCCGAGCATGCGCCACATGTAGTAGCCGTTGCCGCAACCGACATCGAGGATGCGCTTGCCCTTCAGGTCCAGGTGCGGGGAAACCCGCGACCATTTCCAGTCCGAACGCCATTCGGTGTCGACGTGCACGCCGAACAGGTCGAACGGCCCCTTGCGCCACGGCGACAGGCCCATCAGGGCGGTGCGCATTTGTGCGCGGGTTTCATCGTCGCAATCGGTGTCCAGCTTCAGGCCGTTGAGCAGATCGACCTCGCTAGGCTGGATCTTCGGTAGGGCATCCAGCGCGCTTTGCCAGCGCTCCAGGTCGCCGTGACCCTTTTCCATCTTCTTGTCGAGTTGCACTTGCAGGGTGTTGGCCCAATCGGCCAGCGGTGTGCCTGCCAGGCGGCGGGCGAGGGGGGACAGATCAATCATGGCAAGGCAATCAACGAGGCAAAGTTAAGACACTGGAACCACGGCACGACTTTCGAGAACCCGGCGGCCAGCAGGCGTTCGCGGTGTTCTTCGAGGCTGTCGGGCTTCATGACGTTTTCGATGGCGCTGCGCTTCTGGGCGATTTCCAGTTCGCTGTAGCCGTTGGCGCGTTTGAAGGCGATGTGCAGGTCGGTGAGCAGGGCGTGCTCCTGTTCGTCTTCAAAGCGCAGCTTTTCCGAGAGAATCAGCGCGCCGCCGGGCAACAACGACTGACGGATGCGCGAAAGCAATCCAGTGCGCTGATCCGGGGCGATGAATTGCAGGGTGAAGTTCAGCGCCACCACCGAGGCCGGCTGGAATTGCAGGGCGAGGATGTCGCCTTCGATCACCTCGACCGGCAGCAACTCCTGGAACATCGAATCCTGACCGTTGAGGTACTCGCGGCAGCGCTCGACCATGGCGGCGGAGTTATCCACAGCCATCACCCGGCAGCCGTCGGTGCGCACATGCCGACGCAGCGCTTGAGTCACCGCACCCAGGGACGCGCCGAGGTCGTAGAGCACGCTGTTGGGCTGGGCGAATTGCGCGGCGAGCACGCCAAGGTTTTCCACAATGGTCGGATACCCCGGCACCGAGCGCTTGATCATGTCCGGGAACACCCGTACCACGTCCTCGTTAAAGGCGAAGTCAGGCACCTGGGCCAATGGCTGGGCGAAAAGGCGATCGGATTCTTTGCTCACGGCGGTTCCGGCGGTGTCGATGAAAAGGCCGGCATTTTAGCCAAGTTGGCGCGCGGATGCGCGGATTGTCTGATAAACCGGCGGGCAGGATCCGCAATTGTTGTCGTCAGTGATATTGCTTTCGCGAGCAGGCTCGCTCCCACAGGGTTTGCGCTGTACCTGTGGGAGCGAGCCTGCTCGCGATGGGGTCAGCGCGGTTTCTGGGTGAAAGCCGACGCTGTAATCCCCCATTGCCCCAGCCAGTAACTGAGGATGATCACATAAGGCGCGGCATCGAACGGCGCCACAAAGCGGCTGATACCGATCACGCTGTCCGAGAATACGAATGCCACCGCGCCCGCTGCCGCCAGCAGCGCCGAGCGCCGGGGCACCTCGGTGCCGAGCCGCGCCAACGCTCGCCAGAGCATGGCGCTGATGGTCAGGCCGTAGACGATGACCGGGATCAGCAGTGGTCCCAATCCATGAGAAATCAGCACCCCAAGCAGCACGACGCCAACACTCAAGGCAATGAGCAGCGGCAACAGCGCCAGGCGCCGGCAATCGCTGAGATAGGCTTTCAGATAGGCCAGGTGCGCGACCAGAAACGCCCCCAGGCCAAACACGAACAAATCCCCCGGCAGCGCCAGCAGCACATCGCCGATCAGGGAAAAAATCAGGCCGAGGCTGATCCAGCGCCGATAGTCGCCGGGTGGCGCGTCATGCAGCCAGCCGAGCAGGGCCAGGACAGGCAGTGGCTTGACCAGCAGGCAGAGCAGCGAGGCGTGCACGCTGAGACCGTAGAGGAAGGTCACCGCGCCCATCAGCGCCAGGATCAGCCAGCCCACGATCAATTAACCGAAATGGCGCAGTCGAAGGCGTCCACCGGCAGCACTTCCGGTGCCCAAGGCTGTTGCGAGGTCAGGCGCAAACGCCCGGTGCCGGGGGCGAACGCCTGGAAACGCCAGGTCGAGACACCGGCAGCGCCGACGACTCCCGCATCTTCCGGATTGCGATAAACCTCAGGGCCCAACGACCGCAGTACGCCACCGGCCGAATCCTGGATGGACCAGCGATAACCCGTGGTCGGGTTGCTCGGCAGGGTCAGGATCAGGTTTTGCCCGCTGGTGAGTTTCACCGGGCATTCGCTTTGTTTTTCCACGGTCACGTTGTGTTTCGGTTGCGTGGCGCAAGCGGCCAGCAGCGCGAAGGCGAGGGGGACGAACAGGCGAGTGGGGGACATGAGGTCAGGGGCTCCGGCGTTCACGACGAACGGCGAGCATAACCGAGATGAGACAAAATGTGACAGCAGCAGGGAGGTGGTGTGAGTGCTGACGCCATCGCGAGCAGGCTCGCTCCCACAGGGGGTTTGAGTCGATCACAAAATGTACGTGCCCCCCCCAATCACTGTGGGAGCGAGCCTGCTCGCGATGACGTCGGCATAGGCACTACAAGACTGTCAGAACAACACCTTCGCCACATCCGCAAACCGCTTGGCGAAGTGCACGGTAATGCCTTCCTTCAGATACTCCGGCAGTTCCTCGAAGTTGCCCCGGTTCGCCTCCGGCAGAATCAGCTCGAAAATCTTCTGCCGTCGCGCCGCAATCACCTTCTCGCGCACGCCGCCAATCGGCAGCACATGCCCGGTCAAGGTCAGTTCGCCGGTCATGGCCACGCCTTTTTTCGGCGGCTGGTTGCGCGCCAGTGACAACAGGGCGCTGGCCATGGTCACGCCGGCGCTCGGGCCGTCTTTTGGCGTTGCGCCTTCCGGTACGTGCAGGTGCACGAAGGCTTCGTCGAAGAACTTCGGATCGCCGCCAAACGACTTCAGGTTGGAGCTGACGTAGCTATAGGCGATTTCCGCGGATTCCTTCATCACATCACCCAGTTGCCCGGTGAGTTTGAAGCCACGGTTCAAGGTATGAATCCGCGTCGCCTCGATCGGCAGCGTGGCGCCGCCCATGCTGGTCCAGGCCAGGCCGGTGATGACACCAGTGCCGGACAATACCTGTTCGTTGCGGAACACCGGATGTCCGAGGGAGGCTTCGAGGTCTTTCGGGCCGAGCTTGATCACCGCGTTGGGGTCATCAAGCAGCTTCATCACCGCCTTGCGCACCAGTTTGCCCAGGTGTTTTTCCAGCTGTCGCACGCCTGCTTCGCGGGCATAGCCGTCGATCAAAGCCTTCAACGCGTTATCGCTGATGCTCAGGCTGCCCTTGGACACACCCGCCTTTTCCAGCAACTTGGGCCAGAGGTGACGCTTGGCGATGGCGACTTTTTCTTCGGTGATGTAACCCGACAGGCGGATCACTTCCATGCGGTCGAGCAATGGGCCTGGGATAGAATCCAGGGTGTTGGCGGTGCAGACAAACAGCACTTTCGACAGGTCCATGCGCAGGTCGAGGTAGTGGTCGAGGAACTCGACGTTCTGCTCGGGATCGAGGGTTTCCAGCAGCGCCGAGGCCGGGTCGCCCTGGTAGCTCTGGCCCATCTTGTCGATCTCGTCGAGCATGATCACCGGGTTCATCACTTCGACGTCTTTCAGTGCCTGCACCAGTTTGCCCGGCTGCGCGCCGATGTAGGTGCGGCGGTGGCCCTTGATCTCGGCTTCATCTCGCATGCCACCAAGGCTGAAGCGGTAGAACGGCCGCCCCAGGGATTCGGCGATGGACTTGCCGACGCTGGTCTTGCCCACGCCCGGCGGGCCCACCAGCAGTACGATGGAACCGCTGATCTCGCCCTTGTAGGCGCCGACCGCGAGGAATTCGAGGATGCGGTCCTTGATGTCGTCGAGGCCGGCGTGGTGCTTGTCCAGCACCTTGCGTGCGTGCTTGAGGTCGAGTTTGTCCTCGCCGTACACGCCCCATGGCACCGAAGTGGCCCAGTCGATGTAGTTGCGGGTCACCGCATACTCCGGCGAGCCGGTTTCGAGGATCGACAGCTTGTTCATTTCTTCTTCGAGGCGTTTTTGCACCTGCGCCGGCAGGACTTTCCCCACCAGCCGCTGCTCGAACTGTTCGAGGTCGGCGCTGCGGTCGTCCTTGGTCAGCCCCAGTTCCTGCTGGATGACCTTGAGTTGTTCCTTGAGGAAGAACTCACGCTGGTGCTCACCGATCTTGCGGTTCACCTCGGCGGAGATTTCCTTTTGCAGGCGCGCCACTTCGACTTCCTTGCGCAGCATCGGCAGCACTTTTTCCATGCGCTTGAGCATCGGCACGCAGTCGAGCACTTCCTGCAACTCATTGCCGGTAGCCGAGGTGAGGGCGGCGGCGAAGTCGGTCAATGGTGACGGATCGTTGGGGCTGAAGCGGTTGAGGTAGTTCTTCAGTTCTTCGCTGTACAGCGGATTGAGTGGCAGCAATTCCTTGATCGCATTGATCAGCGCCATGCCATAGGCCTTGACCTCGTCGGTCGGCTCGGTGGGCTGGTGCGGGTATTCGACCTCCACCAGGTACGGCGGGCGATGGTGCTTGAGCCAAGTCTTGAGGCGCACGCGGGTCAGGCCCTGGGCGACGAATTGCAGCTTGCCGTTTTCGCGGCTGGCGTGGTGCACCTTGACCAGCGTGCCGTACAGCGGCAGGGCCGAGGTGTCGAAGTGGCGAGGGTCTTCCTGGGGCGTGTCCATGTAGAACAGGGCCAGGGAGTGGTGGTCGGACTTGGCCACCAGATCCAGAGTTTCCGCCCACGGCTCTTCATTGACGATGACCGGCAGCACCTGGGCGGGGAAGAACGGTCGGTTGTGGATCGGGATGATGTAGACCTTGTCCGGCAGATTCTGCCCGGGCAGGGCCAGGCCCTTGCCGGGGGTGTGGTGCGGGGCATTTTGCGGATCGGCGTATTCGCTCGGGTCTTCGGGGAATTCCTGCTGGTCGCTCATTTGGGCACCTGCGCAATGGGTATGGGTCTTAGATGGGGCAGGTTGGCGGTGGTTTCAATGATGCCTGGGGGTTAATGGATCATTCGAAAGTGTATTCAGCAGGGATTCAGGTTAGCTGGATTTTGGACGCTGGCGCCTGCGCAGGAGCGACCGGTTCATCTACATTTAACAGACCGCTTCCCCCGGGCGAAGCCCTCGGCTAAGGTGCGCGGCTTCCCATACTTTCCCTGTTTGAAGGCCCGGCATGACCGAACAGAACAACAACCCGCTGCATGGCGTGACGCTGGAGCAAATCCTCAACGCCCTGGTTGAACACTACGAATGGTCGGGGCTGGCCGAACGCATCGATATCCGCTGCTTCAAGAGTGATCCGAGCATCAAGTCGAGCCTGACCTTCCTGCGCAAAACCCCATGGGCGCGGGAGAAGGTCGAACGCTTGTACGTGAAGCTGATGCGCACCAAGCGCCCGCTCTGAACATGGCGATCCCTTCCGTCACGCGGCGTCGTCTGGTGACGGTGGCTGCCGTTCTGGGCTGGGCCGGATTGAGCATTCAGTTGTACCTGATCTTCTACTCGCGCTGGACATTCGCAGCCAGCCTGCTGGCCGGGCTGGTGAGCTTCTTCAGCTACTTCACCGTGCTCAGCAACACCCTGGTGGCGACGGTGCTGACCTGTGAGTTGACGTCCCGCGAATCCGCCGCGCACCGCTGGTTTTTGCAGCCGTGGGTCAGCAGCGGCATTGCGGTGAGCATCGCCGTGGTCGGCCTGGCGTATAGCCTGTTGCTGCGCCATCTCTGGCATCCCGAAGGCTGGCAATGGCTGGCCGATGAGTTGTTGCATGACGTGATGCCGCTGCTGTTTCTGGTCTATTGGTGCTGCTGCGTACCCAAGGGCACGTTGCGGCTCAAGCATATTGCGCTGTGGGTGATTTACCCGTTGGCGTACTTCGCCTATGCGTTGCTGCGCGGGCATTTGCTTGCGAGCTATCCGTATCCGTTCATTGACGTGGCGAAGCTGGGTTATCCACAGGTGTTTATCAATGCCGGGGGATTGTTGGTGGGATTCGTGGGGATTTCACTGGTGCTGATCGGGCTGGATCGGTGGCTCGGGCGTCGTAGTTAAGACATGCATTTGTAGTGTTTTCGGCATCGCCATCGCGAGCAGGCTCGCTCCCACAGAAATCACACTGAACTTGTGGGAGCGAGCCTGCTCGCGATGGGGGCCTGAAGTCCTCTCACTCCTCGTCGCTGTCACCCAACCGCCAGTAGCCCACCGCCTTGACGAACTGCTCATCCAGCCCGTGTTCATCGAGCAGCACCCGGCGGATCTGCCGCGAGGTTTTACTCTCGGTCGCCACCCAGGCATACAGGCTGCCACCCGGCACCTGGATCTGCCGAACCGTAGTCAGCAAATGATCCTTGCCACCTTCTCGCAGTACCCAGATCACATTGACCTGGGCCGCACTCTCCAGCACTTGCTGCTCCTTGCCGTTCTCCACTTCGACGATCACCAGCGCCCGCCGATTGGCCGCCAGGCCTTCCAGGCGCCGGGCGATGGCGGGCAGGGCGGTTTCGTCGCCGATCAGCAGGTAGCTGTCGAAGATGTCCGGCACGATCATCGAACCCCGGGGCCCGCCGATGTGCAGGAACTGACCGGGTTCGGCCTGTTCGGCCCAGGTCGACGCAGGGCCGTCGCCGTGGATGACGAAATCGATGTCCAGCTCCAGCGTCTCCAGGTCATAGCGGCGGGGCGTGTAGTCGCGCATCGCAGGCATCGGTCCCTCTGTTTTGCCGGGACCCAGCACCAAAGTTTCCAGTGCCGCTTGTTCGGCGGCGTTCTGCGGGAACAGCAGTTTGACGTGATCGTCCGTACCGAGACTGACGAAGCCTGCCAGCTCCGGTCCGCCCAGGGTTATCCGGCGCATGCGCGGCGTCAGATCGACCACACGCAGCACCTCCAGGCGACGACGTTTGATTTCATGCATGACGCGGTGAATGGTTTGGGAGGGGTCGATTACATCGGTCATTCGGCGGACTCCTGGACAGCTGTAACGGCAGGGCCGTCGACAATGGCTTTGGCAGTGTTATTGAGCAGGTCGCGTACCCGCAGGATTTCTTCCGGGCTCCAGCGACCGTGGTGCATTTGCAAGGCATGCCGCAGGTTATGCACCGCCTCATGGATTTCGGGCGGCCGGTCATGTCCGCGCAACGAGCGCTTGCTGACCTCGATGCGCATGCGCACGCCATCCAGCGCAATCGCCTGATCACTCAAGGAAAGACGCCCGGCGTCGGTCACGCTGTAGCGCTTTTTTCCGCCATCGGCATCGCCCTGGATCAGGTCGCTTTCTTCGAGGAAGGTGAGCGTCGGGTAGATCACGCCGGGACTGGGGCTGTAGGCGCCGTCGAACATGCCTTCGATCTGGCGGATCAGGTCGTAGCCGTGGCATGGCTGCTCGGCGATCAACGCCAGCAGCAACAATTTCAGGTCGCCTGGGGCGAACACACGGGGGCCGCGGCCGCCGCGTTCGCGGCCTGGGCGCCTTTCGAAGCCGTCGTGGCTGTCACCGTGTTCACGGTGGGGGGAATGATGGTCTCTCATTTTTGCTTGCTCTCTTCACGTTTAGATACAACTTAAGATATATCTTGTGAGGTGCGCAAGGGTTTTGTTGAGAATTAGTGTCATTTGTCGGCGGATGGTGGTCGGCAGGTGGTGAAAATCATGAATCAATCCATCGCACCCACCAGGATTTTTTCTTTCATAAGGACAATCTCAAAAGTTAAAGCTATGACTCTATTTAAATGGAGCTTATATTCTAGATTCGCTTCATTTACCCGTATTCAATAGTCGATATTGCTGTATGGTTTTTAGTTGAAAACTGTATGTAGTATGGAACTTACAGTTGCTGTTTTGATTTTCCATTATTTGTTCTTTTTTCTTTCCAGCTATGAAGTAGTTTAACTACGCGATCATCGGAAGTTGCCTGCTTACTTTCCAGAACGAACAGTCGATCATGCCCCGGCGTTGAAAGTCCAAACCAACACACCCCTCAACGGGTAGGCGTTGCTTGTACTTTCAATGAACTGATCCTTTCAAGAAAACAGGTACTCAATGATGTTCAAGAAATTCGCAATCGCTGCTCCACTGGCTGTTCTGGCACTCAACTCTTCCATGGCCTTCGCTGCGGGCGAAGCGGCTCACTCCATCAGCCTCATTGCTCACGTGCCGACCAATGGCTTCTACGTGGTGCCGACTGACGCCGACCTGGTCAACAAGGATCAGGACATGAGCTTCCAGCCGAGCACCGGCAAGATGCGTGAAGTCAACGGTTTCTTCGACGTGCGCAACAACAACGGTTCGGTTCACGCCAGCCTGGAAAGTGCACCGAAACTGATCTCTGGCGCCGAAGCCATTGATTTGAAAGTTGAGTTCAACAACAAGGAACTGACCCTGACGCCACAACTGGTTGTGGGCGAAGCCGAGTCTGACGTGAACTATCGCGCACCGCTGAAAATTAGCGCCAAAGGTACAACTTTCCAACCGGGTGATTACACCGGTGTGGTCGCCATGACCTTCGACGCTGTGCCTCCTGTCGCCCCCGCGCCTTGATCGAACGATCAGCAATAAACGCTAGTTATTGAAGCGGCGTTATCCGGCGGGCAATCCACATGGCTTGTCCGCCGGACTTCAACTTGTTCGAAATCAGAGTACGAGTTCATGTTCCCGATGACACCCATCGCGGCAGCGCTTGCGCTGTTGTTTTGTGCCGGTGCCGTGGCGGCTCCCGAATCCGCCGGCACCACACCGCGAAGTCTGTTGGCCCAGGCCAAAGGTTTGCCGGCGGATTTCGAGGAGCATTTTTTTGATGTGCCGCTGGCTGTGCGGGTCGAGCTTGATCAACAACCGTTGGGCGAGGCCATGGTGGTGCTGTCCCGCGATGATCGCATCACGCTTGTGGAATTCACCGACACCAGCGAAAACCGCTACGGCCCGGCCGAGCGGGAGAAGTGGGCCAGTTACCTCAAGCCCGGCGTACCGTTGGGCGCTTGCACCGGTTCCTGCCCGGACCAGGTGCTGGCGGTGCATTACAACCTGGAAAACTCGCTGGTCTCCATCCTCACCGAAAACGCCGAGCGTGACGTTGAAGAAAAGCGTTATTACGAACAGCCCGAAGGTGGCAGCAGCGGCCTGATGGTGCGTAACCAGCTCAATCTCAATGGTGGCGAGGATCAGGATCTGGGCGGTCGCTTTGGCCTTGAAGCCAGCGGCAGCCTGGGCAACTGGAGCCAGACGTTCAACATGCAATTGGCCCGCCTCGGCGGTCCGGACGACAAGCTTTATCACGCTGTACACGAGCTCTACACCCAGCGCGAGTTGCAAGGCAACTTCTTCCGCCTGGGCTATTTCACCCCCAATTCCGAAGGGCTGACCCGCCAACCGCGCACGTTCGGCACTAGCCCCGATACGGCCGTCGGTGTCATGTATGGCAGCTCCGACAGCCTGGCCATCAACAGCCCGATGCCCAGCGTTTATCCGATCTACGTGACCGCCAACCGCCAGGGCTCGGTGGAGATCTACCGCGACGGCCTGTTGCTCAACACCCAATCGGTGCCGGCCGGCTTGCAGACCCTCGACACCCGTCCGTTGCCGGGCGGCATCTATGAAGTGGAAGTGCGCCTGATCGAGGACGGGCAGATCACCTCCAGCACCCAGGAACTGGTGTACAAACCCGGCAACTGGCGCAACCTCGACGAACGCTGGCGCTACAACCTGTTTGCCGGTGAAGAAAGCAAACTGCTCAGCAACTGGGATCAACAGGCCAGCGGCAGTCCCACGGCGGGGGCCTCGGTCAACTACCTGATGCACCCGCGGGTGATTCTCGGCCTGTCGGCGCGGCAGATCCGGGAAAAACTGCAATACGGCACATCCATCGATTGGACCCTGGCCAACCACATCAGCCTGTACGCCAACGTCTACAAAACCGAGGACCACGGCACCGGTCTGGACCTGCAAAGCCTCTACAACTATGGCGCCGGCAGTCTGGTGATCAGTCACAACCGCAGTTGGCTGGACACCACAGACCTGTACGAAACGCTACCTGACGGCACCCGCGTACGGCAGCGCAATGTCTTCAAGGGCGAAACCACCAACTCGTCACTGGCGGTCAACCATCGGTTGAGCAACAAGAATTCGGTCAATGCGCGGGTGTCCCACAGCGAGGGCAACGTCGAAGGCGTCGGCGTGGACCTGGGCTGGACCCAGCGCACCACGCTGTTCGGCAGCGATGCCAACTGGCGCCTGTCGCTGTTCGACCGGCCGGGCAGTTTCAGCAGCGGCAATGATCGCAATCGCGGGGTTGACCTGAGCGTCAGTGTGGCACTGGGCGCGCCCGGCGAGCAGATCACCGGCAGCATCGGCTCACGCACTGCACGCGAAGGGGGCCGCGACAACAATGCATCCATCGGTTGGCGCAAGGATCTCAAGGATCACGTGCTGCAAAACGTCTCGGTCACCGCCCTGACCGACACCTACGGCGTGGGCGTGTCCAGCCTGGGCAACTTCCGCACCGACGCGATCAATGGCGATGGGTTCATCCAGCGCTCGTCCTACAACGGCAACTTCACCGGCGGCCTGAACCTGGACAGCACCCTGGTGCTGGGCGGTCAGCAAATGCTCATGACCAGCCAGTATGAAATGCGCGGCGCCGGCATGATCGTCGATGTCGAATCGGACATCGATGGCATTGCCCTGCGCGCCGATGACTACAGCGGTGGCAGCGCGGCGTTGAAACCGGGGCGCAACTTCATCCCGATCACCGCGTACCAGAACAGCTCGGTGAGTTTCGACTTCGAGGGCAACCATGTGCCGGCGGCCACCATCGAGCCGGCGCGCACCCGTTATCACCTGAACAAGGGCGGGGTGGACTACCGCAAGATCCGCGTGATGAAAACCCTGACGGTGCTGGGACGGCTGGTCAATGAACAGGGGCAGCCGCTCAAGGGCCACCACGTGATCAACCACGCCAGTCGCGGGGTGACGGAGGTCGACGGGTTCTTCTCGATGGAAATGAATGCCGGCTCGCCGACCCTGGAAGTGCGCCAGGATAACCGCCTGCTGTGCCAGTTCCGCCTCAACGCCAATGAACATCGCAGCGAAAACAACGTGTTGATGATCGGGGATCTGCGCTGCACGCCGGACACCCTGGCCGATGCAACCATTACCGATCAGAAGGCGGGTTGAGTCATGAATGGATTTGCGTATGGGTTGGGTTTGCTCGCGGCGCTGAGCATGCCGGCGGCAGAGGCGGTGAATCGGGAAATCAGGGCGTTGTTCCAGCCGGATCCGTCGCAGCCGAACAGGAACGTATTTATCAACAAGACGCCCAACAGTGGCTATTGCGCCAGTTATCCCAGTGAGTGCGCGGACAACAACATGTTCAGCATTCACGTTCCGGTACGGTTCGACTCCACGCGCGCCCTCATGCCCGGCGACGGCCTGGGATTGAAGGTGCCAGCCAACTGGCGGCAACTGACCGTTACCAACCGGGATACTCAGGAAACCGAAACCGTCGAGGTGCGCATCATCGGCATCGGTTCCAGCTTCTTCCTCAGCGATACGGCGGCCAACCTGGTAGGGGTATCGAACATCCTCGAGGGTCATCAAAAACTCTGGACCAGCAGCAGTTGGGTGTATGCCCCGTCCCCCTGCCAGTACAGCGGCGTCGGGGCCTACACCCCCGCGACCTACAAATTCTTCTGGAAGGCGCCGGTCGAGGCACCCTGCATCAAGGTGGCCGCTTACCGGATCCCGTCGATGTACTTCAACGCCATCGATTTCGCTTATGAATTGCGCACCCCCAATCCGTTGGGCATGTCCTCCGGGCTGTATAGCGGATCGTTGTCTTACCACCTCGGCCCCGGCGGTGATTTTCAGATGGGGACCATGATGGTGCCGGATGACAACAACCTGACCCTGGACTTCGTCCTCGACGTGCAGCACACCTTGAAGGTCGACCTCCCACCGGGCGGCAACAAAGTGGTGCTGGAGCCTGAAGGCGGCTGGCAACGCTGGATCAACAGCGGTCAAAAGCCGAGCAGGATTTATCGCGATCAAGCGTTCTATCTCTCCGCGTCGTCGCGCTTCAAAGTGATGATGGAGTGCGGCGAGACGTTTTCTCTGGCCCATTGCAATTTGCGCAGTCCGACTTCGGGAGTGCGCACGGCCACCACCGTGCAACTCAGCTTGCCTTCCGGAATTGAAGGTCCCGGAGGAGGGGGAGCCGTCACCTATCTCGCGTTGCGACACAAGGAATGGGCTGGTCCCTTTCAGCCTGGACATTACGTCGATCGAAAAGCGGGCTCGCTTCGCTTCGAGATGTTGAAAGTCCACATCGATCAGATACTCAAGCCCGGCGTGAGCGACACGTTCATTGGCGACATCACCATCATCTGGGACTCGGAAGCCTGAGCATCCTTCACCGTGCTTAATTTTTTTATGAGGTACAAGGCGATGAAACGTCTGTTTTTGCTCTGCGTGATGGGTGTGTTCTGCGGGGGGCTTCAGGCCGGGCCGCAGATCAATGTAGGCACCGTGTACGACTATCTGGATGGCGACAAAAGCACCTACCTTAAACGCATATTCAACAGCGGTGACAGCACCGCATTCGTCAAGGTCAACGTGCTGGAAATCGTCTATGACAGCGAAGGTATGCCCAAGGAAATACCGGTCGTGGCCGCGGCCGATGGCGCGTCGCGCAACGGTTTGATGGCCAGTCCGGCGCGGCTGATCATCCCGGCCCAGGGCATGCAGGGCACGCGCTTGCTGTACATGGGCGAGCGTGACCGCGAACGGTACTTCCGGGTGCGTTTCGTGCCGGTGGTGCCGGAAAAGGAAGACGAGTTCCTGGTCAGCAGCGAAGAGCGCGAAGACTACAAAAAGACACTGTCCGCCGGCGTCAACGTGATGACCGGTTTTGGCATCGTGTTCTTTGTCAGGCCCAAGGATGCCCGCTACGACACGCTGATCAATGAAACGGCTGACCGTTATGAGTTGCGCAACAACGGCAACACGGTGCTGGTGGTCGATGAGTTCAAAAGCTGCTCACTGGCCAGGGAAACCGACTGTGGCGCGACCACCAAACATCACGTCATGGCCGGCAAGGCGTTCGCTTTCGACAAGGAGCCGGGCCGTGAATACCGTTTCAAACTGATCGAAGGCGACAGCAAAAAAGACCTGAAGGTGGCGAGCCGCTAACGGTCGCTCCCATAGACGCGGTAGGTATCGAACATGAACAAGCAATGCGCCGTCGCCACACTGGTGGCTTTCACCGCACTGATGAGTGTCCCGACCTGGGCGGCCCGGGAGGAGCTCAATTTCGAGGTCAGCCTGACCATCCCCAGTCGACCGTTTTACATCATCCCGGCCGAGCCGGACTGGATCCATCGTCCTCAACGACTCCAATGGGACTACCCCTCTTCGACCATGGGCGGTTTGCGCAAGCATTTCGATGTTCGGCATGACACCAGTGCCATAGAAGCGCGCCTTGAAAGTGCGCCTTACCTGTCGAACGGCAGGCCGGGAGAGGAAATCCCGCTGCGGGTGAGTTTCAACGGTGTGGAATTGAGCCCGGATATCCGCCCACGGGAAGTGGTGACCCAGGCAGAGGCGGCCGTGGGCACCCGTGTATTACTGGAGATACAGCCGGTGAAACCGTCGGGCGGGTACAAACCCGGGGACTATGACGGCAACGTCCTGTTGCTGTTCAACGCCAGGGCGCCTGGAGCGTAAGGCAGGAATATCCGAGCTGCGGGAGTGGATCAGGGTGAAACCGGCCGGATTGCGGCCGGTCAATGGCTGCGGCGACCGGATGTCATCTTGCAACGCCAGGGCGCCCTGAACCCAGTGTCAGGTCGAGCGAGGATTTAAAGCCCGGCCCTTGTCAGCGCCGCGTGGGTCAGTTCCCTGGCCAGCCAGTTTCGTGCATAGGCCATGTCGGTGATCTGCCGTTTGTAAAACCACGGGGTCATTTCTTCGCCAGTGAACACGTCTTGCTCGGGAATGTTCAGCGCCTTGGCCAGATCTTCCAGTTTCTTGAATATCTGGTTGGTCTGTTCCCGATCCTGGTGGTGAGCCCATTCCTTTTGAGTCTCGCGCAGCGTTTCGAGCTGCGCGTGCTTGGTTGCATAAAGACGATCGTTCGTCTCGAACTGGTCCGGGTAGGTCTTGCGTAGATACTCCTCCCAGAACGGATGTTCGAATAGATCGATCATCCCGTTGACCAGTCCGTCGCCGCGCTCGCGTTCGATAATGGTTTTCCAGGCCGTTTCGATTTTGGCCTGATCGACGCCCGAACGGGTTTCAGACAGCATGTCCTCGGACCTCCAGGGCAGATCCATCTTTTTCGCCAGCCCGGTTTCGAAGGCCATATGCACTTCCACATCATCCGGTGCGTTGTTACCTGCCGGATTGATCAGGTGCTGCTGTTGCTGGTGGCTGATCTCGGCTCTGGCGATGTCACCCACCATGTCCAGGCGAGCGGCGCTGCGGGCCAGTCTGACCAGGTTGTTTTCAAGCTGGCTGGCAGACGTCGACTCCATGTAGGCCTGAGACACCAGTACCTTCATTCCCATGCGGTTGAACAGCTGCGACCCGGCATCGGCGCAGGTCTCGGGTTCGCCGGCTTGCATGAACAGTTCCTCGCGCAAGTCGCTGTCCACCGCCATGGCTTCGACCATCTGCCAGACGCGATGGGTGAGTTGCCGGCGCGACCGAAGGTTCTGGTAATCCTGGCTGTCTCGCTGCCGGCGAATGACTTTGAAGAACTCGAAGGCGCCGTGTTCCGCCAACACATCGTGCCAGGACTCCTCCCTCTGGGCCCTGTAACTTTCCGAGGGACTGAAAAACGAAGTATCAGTCGAGGAAATTTTCCAATGGGCCAATTCATCTACAACCGCCTCGACGTACACCTGCTGGCGAGCAAAACCCACGGACTCGCGATAGTCGCCAAAACGCGCCCGATCGGGGTCGGACAGGCGGGTGGTACTGAAGCGCGAGCGCGCCAGCACGAATGCCTGATCCGAGCCGGATGTGACCTGCGGCAAACTGTTGATCGGGCATCGGCGCATGTCGAGCAAGAAGTGGCGCGGACGGTTCTGCACGGCAGCCCCGGCCGTGAACAGGCCAGGCGGCCAGTCCTCGATACCGGTATTGGCCAAGCGAAGCACTTTCAACCCGGGCATGGCGCTGACATCCGGAGGCTGGCGCAGTGGATTGCCGTCCAGCCTCAGTGTTTCCAGGCGGGTGAGATGACCCAAGAGTTCACGGGAATGGGGCGACATGACGATTCTATTGTCGGCAAGGTCGAGGACCCTGAGCTGATGCAGATCGCCGATAACCGGGGGGATCAGGGTCAAACTGCCGTCGCGGGCGCTCAGCTGACGCAGGTTGGGCAGGTCGCTCAACAGGCCGCCGGCGCGGGTGGAATACCGTGCATTGTTCAGATTCAGGGTGGTGATCTGGTTGAGGAATTTCCTGATGTCGGGCAGCTCACGCAACTCTTTCCACCAGCGTTCCAGATCCGGGCCCAGGGTTTCGGAAGACAGATCCAGCGTATAACCACCGGCCGGGTGCACGCTGCGTTCACCGAAGGCTTTGCTTTTGCGCTCGAAGCATTCCAGCAGCCGGCGCTCGATATGGCTGCCACCGGTTCGCAGGAACACCCCATTTACGCCAAAGATCTGCTCCCCGTTGTCATCAAACTGGACAGGCTGGTTGTTCCGCCATGCCTGGAGGGTGTTGCGCAGTTGCTCGAGGTCACTCTTGAGCCGGTCGATGGCCTTGTCGGGATCACCTTTGACGCGCAAGTTCTCGACAAAGGATGTCACCTGTCGATCGCTCAGTTTTGGATAGAGTTCCTGGACCCTTTGCTCGGGAGTCCTTGTGCCGAAGAACCACCAAGGGGTGCGCACCAGATCGTTCGTTTCAACACTGGCCACCGAACGAATCGGCGGCTGCGCCAACACAACGCGGCGCTGGGCCGGTGGCGCGGAGCGTTCCATGATCCACAGTTCGAGCAGGCGCCCCTGACCGGTCTGGTAGCCCAGTTGCGCGCGCTTTTCCACCGGCAGGGCGTGCAGGATCGCTTCGTAGAAATCGCCAGCGGGGTGTAGTGGGCGGTTGTTGTCATCGAGTACTTCGTAGCGGCCGCGCTCATCACGGATCAACAGCCTCACCGTCGACGCATCGTCCGGGCCGACGCTGCAGCGCAATGGGCCGTCGTGATTGCCACTGCGCACTTCCATGCGCAGGTCGCCGAAGCTGTCACTGAAGAATCTCATGGTATTGAGCGCCAGTCTCTCGGTGTCGGGGCTCAGCAGTGCCTCGTGATAAAAGCCGTCATAGGCGCGTGTAGTGAGTACTTCGAAGTCCACTTCGCGGGCCAGTGTTTTGAGGCGCAAGGGCAAGCGTTTTTCATCGACTATCCGCCGCAGTTCGTTTGGCGTGGCCTGCGCCAACACTTTTTCCGCAAGCGTGAGCGGCAGGTCGGTAAACGTCTGTCTCAGCACCTGCACATCCGCTTTGTCCGACCTTTGTCCCGCCTGGTAGATGAAGCGGGATATGTCGCCGCGGCGCCGGTCAACGACATCCGCCAGTTTATTGCGCAAGGCTTGGGCGCGTTCGGCACGCGGTACGTCCCGACCGAGCAGGCTGCTGATTTCGGTCTCGCTCAAAAAAGCCATGACGCGCTCGGCAAACCGGCCGGACAGCAGCTCAGGCAGGCCTACGCTCAGGGTATTGGCGGCAGTCGCTTGGGCGTTGCCGTAGGCGCGCGACTGACCGCTCAAGTCAGCCCCTTCATAAACCTTCAACGCCCTTGCCGTCGGCCAGCCCGGCAGCTCGGTCAGCAGCGGCTCGAACCAGACGGATTCGGGCGCCAGCGGTCGCCCGCCGCGCAGGTTGGCACTGGCGATGCGCACCTCGTCGAGCGCGCTGAAGCGCAGGAGAGTGTCGGCCAGCAGGGGCGGTGGTGGTGCATGGTCGATATGCATCCGCCGCAATTGATTATCGTCGGTGCCGCTGCTGATGCGGATCTGCTCGTGTTCAATTGGTGTGAATCGCTCGACACTGTGGCCCAGGCGACGCATCAGGGTTTCACCTTGCCAGTCAGCCGGATTCTCGCCTTCATGGACCCAGGCGCCGTGACCGTTATGGTCGAGCTTGGGCGAGTAGGCATTCGGGCGATTGGGGTGTTTGATCCGGTGCGTTGTGTCCGCATCAGTCGCGGCGGGTTTCTCGATGGCGTACACCTTGCCTTCCAGTGCGAGCATGTGTTGATCGAGGTGCCGATACAGGCCGAGGGCATCAGGTTGCGACGCATCGGGCAGTGTTACACCGGTTTGCTCGTAAGGCTTGAGGTCGGGGTGCCACAACGTCGTCTTGCCATCGGGCAAGGTCACCGGCTTCATCCCTTCGACGAGGGGCGAAAGCTTCAGGCGAAACTCACTGCCTATGGCCACACCGGCACCGAACGCCGCCAGTTGAATGACATCGGTCACCACGCCCACCACATGCTCGGCCAGTTCGACGAACTGCCCTTCGGCCAGGTCCACGACGCCTTCGACAACTTCGGTCGCCAATTGATAGGCGGTATAGGCCAGCATGAGTTCGCCCAACCCCGGTACGAAGGGGGTCGCCACCAACAAGGCTGCGTTGAAGATGTCCGAGAGCATCTTTGTGAAGTTGTCCCACCAGGCCCAGCGTGCCGCCTGGTCGGTCCTGGCGGTCGACACGGCGATGTCCTGGGCGTCATTGATGAGTTTGTTGATCTTCCTCTGGTAGAGGTGCTGCCACAGATCCCTGCCGATGGGCGTGACCCGAAACTCCAGATGATTAGGCTTATCCACGGGGATCGCCCGCCAGGAGGGCCCCGGATCAAGGCGATCCTTTTCATGCCATTTCACTACGCTGAGGCGTTGCTCTAGGCCGGCGAAAAAATGCCCGCGCTGTTGCTGATCGATGAATTGGCTGAAGAACTGCCAATAGTTGGTCCTGGTTGAAGGGATGGTTTTGTTGTCACGCAGCTGGCGGGTCAATTCCTGCAGGAATGCAAGCCCCGAGGCATATTCTTTGAGCGGGTGTTCGGGGTCGTGGGGAACGTAGGCAATCAACTTGTCGATGCCACGACTTTCTTTGGCGGCGGTGAACAACACGACTCCGGTCAACGACGCATCCAGTATCGACAGTTCGCAGCACTGCATCACTTTACCGTCCAGCGTGAGGCCCGTTCGCCCTTCGATCATTCCAAGCACGACGTCGAATGCATCGGCGGAGATATCTTTTTTCTTCAGCGCCAGATGCGCAGCGACTTCAAGTGCCGCTTTCTGGGCGGCGGTTGCCCTGAGCTCGAGCAGCGCTTGGGAGACAGGCTCTTTGGTCAGTAGAAAGGCTCTGAGGTATCGGTTGTATTGGCCGCCGATGTCCAGTTCCCGGCACAGATTCTTGAACTGTTCAATGGACATCTTTGTTCTGACTGGAACGATATCGAAGTGGCCATTGGCATCGGGTTTACTGATGAAGTCGGAGTCAGCGGTAAATGTTTCCGAAGTGGCAAAGTTATGCAGTGCTGCATCAAGCAGGGACACGGTTCTACTGGCATGGCCCAGTTGTGTATCAATCACATACCACGGGGTTTGCCTGGGGAAGTAAAGGCGCAGACAAGTAGACTTCACATCCACTTCCACGCCGAAGGCCTGTTGCAGTCTGGCCTTGAGCAAGGGTTCGGCGAAGGCGTAAACATCTTTGAGTTTTGCGAACAACGCGTCGGCTTCGTTCTGTGCTTTCCTGGCCTTCAGGTTGGCGGCTTTCAGTGCATCTTGTTCGCCGTTTTCGTACCAGCTTTCAGTTTTTAATGCAGTGGCGCCCAGCGCGTAGGCTCGATGCAGTGATGTCGTTGCCAGTTCTTTGCTGACTGTTTTTTTTATATGGTCGTAATGATGACCTTTGAATGGGCGGTTGGTGGAAGTAAGTTTAGAAGGGTGTTGATTGAAGTTCGACATTGGAAGTTATCTTTCGTGTTGGGAAGATAAAAGTCTAATTAGTCGAACTTCAAATTAAAGTCGTTATTCCTGATCGATGATAGAGGGTTTGCAGGGCGCAATACGTTTGAATTTGAATGGAAGTTATAACGATATATACCTGCGAAAGACCTGAATAACGCTATGGCGTTGTCCTTTCGGACAGCGCCATCAACGCCGGACGACGTCCACGGGCAAACACTGTGTATGGGTGCCCGGTTGCAGATACGGCGTGAGAATCGGCGCCATGCCCTTGAGCACTTGCACCGGCAACGCCGAGGTGAAGGTGAAGTTCTCCGCCGAGCGGCCCGGCACGAACGCGGTCAGCGTGCCGAAATGGGTATCGCCGATGTAGAACACGAAGGTGGCCGTGCGGTTGAGGGACTTGGAACTCAGGATCCGCCCACCGGAACCGATGGCCTCGATGCGGTTATCGCCGGTACCGGTCTTGCCACCCATGGCCAGCGGTTTGCCGTCCGGGGTGGTGAAGCTGCCGGAAACACGCCGGGCCGTACCGGCATCCACCACCTGCGAAAGGGCTTCGCGCATGGCCGTGGCGACTTCGGAAGGCATCACCCGTTTGCCGACGTCCGGGTCGTTGATCAACTTGGTTTCGTAAGGCGTATTGGCTGCGAAGTGCAGGCTGTCGATACGCAGTGTCGGCATCCGCACGCCATCGTTGAGAATCGTGCCGATCAGCTCGGCGAGGGCGGCGGGGCGGTCGCCGGAGCTGCCGATGGCGGTCGCCAGCGACGGCACCAGGTGATCGAACGGATAGCCGACTTTCTGCCAGCGCTGGTGAATGTCGAGGAACGCCTCGATCTCCAGCATGGTGCGGATACGGTTATCGCGGGCGCCCTTGTGCCGGCTCTTGAACAGCCAGCTGTAGACTTCCTGGCGTTCGAACTGGCTGGCTTTGACGATGTCCTTGAACGTGGCATCCGGGTGGTTGAGCAGGTAGCCCATCATCCACAGGTCCAGCGGGTGCACCTTGGCGATGAAGCCCTGGTCCGGCAGGTCGTAGATGCCGGGGCCGTAGGCCTCGTAAAGTCGAATAAGGCGATCGTCGGTCAGTTTTTCGGTGAGCTGGGTACCCGCCAGGTGTGACCGCACAAAGGTGTTGAAGCTTTCCTGACTGGCCCGTGGCAGCAAGTAACGGTGAACGGCCGCCAAACGGATCGGCGTCGGACGCATGCTGTCGAGGAAGGTTTCGAGTCGTTCCTGGGTGTCCTTGTTGCGGTATTTCTTCCAGAACTTGAGCAGGAACGAAGTCCCCTCGCGATCAGCGAACGAGGCCAGGTATTCCTGACGCCGCGGATCGCGGTCGTCCTTGAGCAGTTCCGCGCTGCTGTTGGGGCCGGAATAAGTGGTGTAGCGCACGATGTCGCGCATCAGGCGAATGAACGGCAGGTTGATCGACTCCCGGATCGAATCGCGCAGGGTCGGCATGCGGCCATTGTCTTCCTTGCGGAAGTTATGGAACGTGTGCAGACCGCCGCCGGTAAAGAACGCTTCGCCGGGGCTGGCCGAGTATTTGCGGTCCAGCGCGGCACCGAGCATCGGCGGCAGGCTGTGGTCCTTGTTCTGGATCAGGTATTCGATGACCCATTGGCTCAGGCGGTCCAGCTCCGGCACCTCGACTTTCTTCAGCTCCGGGACGCTCATGCCGGCATATTTGTCGTGCAGCTCGGCGATGATTTGCAGGTAAGTGGTGAGCACGCGCATTTTCGCGGTCGAGCCCAGCTCCAGTTTGCTGCCCTCGTTGATGTCGAACGGCTGGTCGGTGCTGTCGGTCTGTACCCGCACCCGCGAGCCGTCCGGGGTCAGTTCGAACAGGGTGAAGCTGTAGCGCACCTGGGTGGTGCTGGTGGGGGTCAACAGGCGTTCGCCCATCAGGCCGATTTCTGTGGCAAACGCCGGGTCGGCGAGCCTTTTCAGGTACGCCGTGGCCTGGGTCTGCAGATCGCCTTGCAGGGTGCTGGTGGCCGAGAGATCGAGGCGGTCCAGGTCATACAGCGGACGATTGAGCAGGCCGGCCAGGCGGCTGCGGGCCACGCTGATGCCCTTGTTGGTTTCGATCGGTTGAATGGTCGGCTGGGTCAGCCAGTCGCGGTAGGTGACCTTGCTGGCCAATGCCGCATCGGCGAAGGGTTTATCGATCACACCGTTCTGTGCCAGCAGGCGAATGTGGCTGTCGGTGAGGTCGGCCAGCTCATCGTGACCCTTGGTCAGGTAATGGGAAGGGCGGCGCTGGGCAATCATCAAGGACAGCATCTCGCGCAGGGCCAGGCCTTTTTCCGACAGGCTTTGTGGATCGGTCGCGTCACTGGCCAGGATTTCGTTGGCCTTGTTGAAGTCCGCGCCGTACCACACGCGCAAACCTTCGGCCATGCCATGCACTTCACCATGACCGGGGACCGCCGACAGCGGCACGCTGTTGAGGTAGTCGCGCACCACGTTCTGCCGGGCCTTGAGGGTGTCCGGCCCATCCTGATAGGCACGCACGCTGGCGGAGATCATCTGGCGGATTTTTTCCCCGCCCGAGACCGTCAAGCCGTCGGGCGAGTGCCGGTACTTCTCCAGTTGCGTCGCCAGGGTACTGCCACCTGCCGATTGACCGGGCAAATGCAACATCTTGGCGATCTGGGTATAGGCCGCCATGCCGAACCGCGGCCAGTCTACCGCCGGGTTGGCCAGGGGCTGGCGCGGGTCGAGCAGGAAGCGGTTCTCGATGAACAGCAAGCTGCTGACCACCACCGGCGGGATCGATTCGAAGCTGGAATAGAGCTGTTGCGGGTAGTTGAACTGATACAGCGGTGCCGCCTTGCAATCGGTAATCGACAAACCGGCCTGAATCTTTTCCGAATAGGGTACGAACAACCCTTTGTCGCTGTACTTCAAAAGCTCCGGGGAAAAGCGGGTCTGGGCGGAAATCACAAAATCGCGCTTGAGCAGGCGCGGCAGGAACTCACCCATCGAGCTATAGCCCAGACGCAGGTCGAACGGGCCCGCGCCCGGATAACGGACCGCATCACTGGGACCGGGTTTGAGCTCATAACTCAAGGTCTTGGCGAACTTGCTCAGTTCCCGGGCCTGAAACCTTGAGGTACGCATCTCCTTTTGCGCAGCCAGCCCCACAACAATCGCAATTATCAGCAGCAGTAGCCAGAAAGCTTTCCAGCCGTGCCGGGAGCGGGTGCGAGGGGGTTTTTCAGGGGGCGGCGCTTGCTCATCCACATCTTCAGTCGGGACCACGGTTTTACTCGAATCGGTTTGCCATAAAGCGCCCATAGTCGACTGATCCATTCACACGTATTGATCTGACTTGTCTGAAGCTTAGACGGTGGATGGCGATGGTGAAAAAATTGTGAAGCCCCAATCATCGATTAAAGACCGGCCCTTGTGGCGAGGGAGCTTGCTCCCGCTGGGCCGCGAAGCGGACCCATTTCCAGTAATTGCGAGCCACCTGAGCGAAGGAGTGATGGGTTTTGCGACTGCTGCGCAGCCGAGCGGGAGCAAGCTCCCTCGCCACAGGTGGTGTGTAAACCGTCAGAGCGGCGTTAGAGCCAAGAGGCGTCCCAGAGTGGGTAGTCGCCGATTTTCTCGACCAGCCCTGCGCGTAGTGGGTTAGCGACGATGTAACGAGCGAAAGGCAGAAGATCTTCTCCATCACGGATTGCCCTGTCGTGATAGCCGGTTTGCCAAAATGCGCCTTCGCGGTTCAGCCTTCGATTGATGGTCAATGTGCTGCGAGACTTGGCGGCCTGCATGAGTCGCGCCAGGGTGGACTGTTCCAGTTGAACCAGCCAATGAAAATGGTCAGGCATGATGACCCAAGCAATCGAACTGACCCAGCCTTGTTCATGGGCGCGCCTGAATTCAGCAACCAGCAAACGTCCGAGCGTCCAATCGCTGAAAACAGGCTGTCTTTGATATACGACGGCAGTGATGAGATAGGCTCGACCCGTTTCCGAGTAACGTCCATGGCGCAGTAGGTGTGAGTTAGGGCGTGGAAGCATTCCTTGCATCCTTTGGCAGTTAATCCGCTTCAACCCTAGTCAAGAAGCTGCCTACACGCGGCGATAACGTCTGAGTGAAAATTCCGAGATTAATCAAAGATTTCGAGAGTAGGTGAGCCGGAGCTTTTTGTGACGAGGGAGCTTGCTCCGCTGGGCCGCGAAGCGGCCTCATTTCCAGTAATTGCGAACCGCCTGAACTAACGGGGTGACGGGTTTTGCGACTGCTGCGCAGCCGAGCGGGAGCAAGCTCCCTCGCCACAGAGGCAATCAAGTTGCGGGTGCGGTTTGCAGTGACCGATTCAACCGCTTGTTGAACTCCAGCCAGGCGCCCATCAATGCCATCAACCCTGCACCCACCAGAGCGGTGAAAATTTGCATGGCGAACGCGTCGTCGGCCATGGCATTGATCATGTCCGCCAAGGGCGCCAGCAAGACGCCCAGGCAGAAGATTTCCAGGGAAAAACGCCCCATGCGGCAGCTTTGCCGGGCCAGCCAGTTTTGCGTCCAGCCGGTATCGGGGAGCAGTTTCGCCGCGACGTAGGCCAGTGCCAGGAAGTGCAGCAGGCGTACGGGCGACAGGTTGGTCTTGCTGATCGGATACAGCAGATTGCTCAGGCTGGCCGGCATCAGTGCGTCATGGATGTGTGGCCAGCGCCACGCCAGGGTAATCACCCCGGCGGCGAGCACATACACCGCCGCGGCCACGAACAGCGGCTGGCGCAGCAACGGCCGGGTATCGGGCTGGCGTGGGCGCTGGGCGTGGATCGCGGCGGCGCCGCCCAGGACGAACAGCAATTGCCAGGCAACGGGGTTGAAGTACCACACGCCGTCCTTGATGGCGGCCAGGTTCCAGCCGGCCAGCGGCACCATCAGATACAGCGCCAAGGACAGTGCGACGACCACCCAGGTCTTGCGCACCAGCAACGGCAGCGCCAGCGGCAAGCCCGCCAGCAGCACGATGTACAGCGGCAGCGGGTCCATCAGGTTGGGCTTGAAGCGCAACAGCAGTTCATCGATCAAGGCTTGTTGAGGGTCGCTGATGAAGTGGTGCATGCCCATTTCTTCAACCAGGTCCCGGGTTTCCACGTGACTGTTGGCGAAGAACACGATGCCCATGAGCATCGCCAGCAAAAAGATGTGCACCACGTACAGCACCCAGGCGCGGCGCAGGATTTTCAGGCAGGCGATCAGGAAACCTTCCCGGGCCAGCACTTTGCCGTAGGCCAGTACCGCCGCAAAGCCGGCCAGGAACACGAAGACTTCGGCGGCGTCGCTGAAGCCGAAATTGCGCAGGGTGATCTGGCCCAACGGGTTGTGAGGCACGTGATCCCAGAAGATGAAGATCAGTGCCAGGCCGCGAAAAAAATCGATCCGGTGATCGCGCGCTGAGGTCATGACGGCAAGCTCGTAAACGGGTGTTGAACAAAGGAGTAGCCGAAGGCGCGAAAGGTTGCGCGCCGCACATCGGCGGCGCGCAGGGTGGCCCGATTCGTCGGTAATTGCAAAGTCGGGGTATTACGGGATGTTGATAAAGCGTTTAACCGCTAGTCTGAAAGGTGGCGCCACCTGCGATTTCTGACAGTAGACAAGCTCCAATGTTTGTGAGGCGAACGCGCGCAATCAGGGACTTGAAAATGAGACGGTTGTGGAAAGGCTTTTCCAGTTACGCGGTGATCGGTGTCGCCAATACCCTCATTCACTGGCAGATTTTTTTCCTGCTGAGCGTGGCGGCGGGGCTGCGCCAGGCGGTCAGCAATCTGACCGCGTTCTGCGTGGCCGCCTCGTTTTCGTTCTACATGAATGGGCTCTACACCTTCGACGGCAAGCTCTCGGTCGGCGGTTACCTGCTGTTCATGGCGGCGATGGGGGCGCTGAGCTTCGGTGTTGGCCATGTCGGTGACCAGTGGCGCCTGCACGGTTTGCTGACGGTGGCGTTGTTTTCCGCATTGAGCCTGGTATTGGGGTTCCTGTTTTCCAAGTACGTGGTGTTTCGCGAGCGTGAGGCATGAAGGTTTCGCTGATCGTCCCGGTGTTCAACGAAGAGCAGGCGATCGATCTGTTCTATCGCGCCGTACGCCAGGAGCTGAAACTTGGCGATGCCGAGGTGGAAATCGTTTTCATCAACGATGGCAGTACCGACGGCACCGCCGAGCGAGCCGCTGTGCTGGCACAGGCGGACGATCAGGTCATGCTGATCAATTTCTCCCGCAACTTCGGCAAGGAACCGGCGCTGTTCGCCGGTCTGGAATATGCCACCGGTGATGCCGTGATACCGATGGACGTCGACCTGCAGGACCCCATCTGTGTCATCCCGAAACTGGTCGAGCAATGGCAAAAAGGTGCGGATGTGGTGCTCGCCAAGCGCAAGGACCGCCACACCGACAGCTATCTCAAACGCCACAGTGCCTCATTGTTCTACCACCTGTTGAATCGCATTTCGTACACCCGCATCGAGGAGAATGTCGGGGACTTTCGCCTGATGGATCGCAAGGTGGTCAACGTGATCCGCACCTTGCCCGAGCATCAATTGTTCATGAAAGGCGTGCTGTCCTGGGCCGGGTTCAACACGGTGGTGGTGGAATACGAGCGGGCCCGGCGCGTGGCGGGGAGCAGCAAGTTCAATGGCTGGAAACTCTGGAACCTGGCACTGGAAGGCGTGACGTCGTTCAGCACCGTGCCATTGCGCCTCTGGACTTACGTCGGCGGGTTCGTGTCGATTTTCGCGGTGCTCTACGCGGTGTACATGGTGCTGGACAAGATTTTCTTCGGTAACAGTGTGCCCGGCTATCCGTCGCTGATGACCGCCATTCTGTTTCTTGGCGGCGTACAGCTGATCGGCATCGGCATTCTGGGGGAATACATCGGTCGGATTTACATCGAGGCCAAGCACCGGCCGCGATACGTGGTCAAGGATATCGTCGGCGGCAAGCCGCAACGTGGGGCCTGACATGGGCAGGCTCAGCGATTTTTTCGTAAAGGAGTTGGGCCGGCGCCAGGTCTGGCTGTTTTTCCTGCTCGCGACCTTGGTGTACGTCCTGCCGCTGATCCTCGCGGACTATCCCTACATCGATGACAACTGGCGTTCGCTCTCGGCGGGCATGGCCTGGGCAGAGCAGGGGCGCTTGTTCGCCCAACTGTTCTTCAACGCACTGACATTCACCGGCGCGGCACCGAATATCTATCCCTTGCCGCTGTTGATTGCCACGTTGGCCATGGCCTGCGCGCTGACCAGCCTGACGCTTCATCACTTCCGCCAACCGACCTTCGCCTGCTGCCTGGTGCTGTTGCCGCTCTGGTACAACCCGTTCTTCCTGCAAAACCTTTCCTATCAGTATGACGGCGCGCCCATGGCCTTGAGCCTGGTGGCGGTGATCTACGCCATCACGTTTCGCCATCCGTCGCGCAATGTGCAGTGGCTGGTGCCTTCGTTTCTGATTGCGCTGGCACTGGGGCTGTATCAGATCAGCCTGAACGTGTTTCTGGGGCTCTGTTGCCTTGAACTGCTGCGGGCTGCCGCCAACAAAATGCCCTGGCCACAATGGGGCGCCATGATCGGCTGGAAAATCGCGCAGGTTGTGCTGGGCTGGTTGATTTATTGGGCCACGGCCTTTGCGTACATGGAGCAGAACCGGGCGCTGTTGCTGAACTGGTCGGCGCAGCCTTTGCTGCAAGTCGGCGTCAACATCGGTCGGGTGCTGGAGAAAGTCGTGTTGCTGTTTCATGGCGGATTCGTTTGGGTATTCGCCGGGTTATTGCTGTGTGCCATTGCCGGTGCGGTTCGCCTGGGGGGAATCATTGTCGAGCGCCGGGAGAGCGGGCCGAAGAGAGTCCTGATAGGCGTGCTGTGCTTGCTGGCCGTGCCGTTGGTGCTGCTGTTGGTCTCGGGGGTGGCGCTGTTCTTCCGTGATTTCAATGAAGGCGCCAGGACCCTGATGGGCTTTGCGGTGCTGCTGGTGCTTCTGTTCTATCTGAGCCACCTGGCGCTGGCGTCTGTGCACGAGCGATTGCCGTTGCTGTTGCTGGTGCCGCTGCTGGCGATGCTGTCGCTGTCGTTTGCCTATGGCCGGGTACTGACGGTGCAGAAGACCTTCGCCACCAGTGCGCTGTTCAGCCTCGAGCGGGATATCAGCAGTCATCAGGCGTTGCGCGAAGCAAAGCGCATCTACATGTCGGTGACTTACTCCGACCACTGGCTGCTGGGGGCCGCGGGCTCGTTCAAGCAGATGCCGGTGTTGCACTATCTGCTGAACATCGACTTCTACATGCTGGCGGAAAACCTGCCCAAGGTGGGCATCACCAATGTGGTGGCAGAGAGGGAACGGCGCAATGCGACGCGGGTGGGGTACCAGCATTTCACGCCGTTGGTGGAGAGCCCGTACTACCGGATTTTTCTTTTGGGCGATTACGGTTTCATCGTCATGAAAGAGCCGGCCCCGATCAAGACGCTTCGCTGGTGAAGCATCAAGGCGGGGCCGCGAGAATCAGGCTGCAGCGATTTCATTGGGCTCGAAGCTATCCGCCCGCGCCATCTGCCACATCCGCGAATAGAACTCGCCGTTCACTTCCCCGGTCAGCAATTCACCGGGCTTGAGGAACACATGCAGCTGCGAGAACAGCTTGATCTCGGTCGCCGACATGCGCCGCACCAGATGCTTGGCCGACAACTGTGACGGATGTTCGAGGCCGGCGGCGGCGAGCATTTCGGCCAGGCCCTTGAGGGTGTTGCGGTGGAAGTTGTAGACGCGCTGGGCCTTGTCCGGCACCACCAGTGCGCGCTGGCGCAGGGTGTCCTGGGTGGCGACGCCGGTCGGGCATTTGTTGGTGTGGCAGCTTTGCGACTGGATGCAGCCGATGGCGAACATGAAGCCCCGCGCCGAGTTCGCCCAGTCGGCGCCAATGGCCAGGACGCTGGCGATATCGAACGCACTGACGATCTTGCCGCTGGCGCCGAGCTTGATTTTGTCCCGCAGGTTCAGGCCCACCAGGGTGTTGTGCACGAACAACAGACCTTCGCGCATCGGCACGCCGATGTGGTCGGTGAACTCCAGCGGCGCGGCGCCGGTGCCGCCTTCCTTGCCATCGATCACGATGAAGTCGGGGAGGATGCCGGTTTCCAGCATGGCCTTGGCGATGCCCATGAACTCCCACGGATGACCCAGGCAGAACTTGAAGCCCACCGGTTTGCCGCCGGACAGTTCACGCAGTTGCCGGATGAAATGCATCATCTCGATCGGCGTGGAGAACGCGCTGTGTCGCGACGGCGAGATGCAGTCTTCGCCCATCGGAACGCCACGGGTGTCGGCGATTTCCCGGGTGACTTTGTGCTTGGGCAGGATCCCGCCGTGGCCGGGTTTTGCACCCTGGCTCAACTTGATTTCGATCATCCGCACTTGCGGCGTTTGCGCCTGGGCGGCGAAACGTTCCGGGTCGAAACGACCGTCGGCGGTACGGCAGCCGAAATAGCCGCTGCCCAGCTCCCAGGTCAGGTCACCACCGTTCTCCCGGTGATAAGGGCTGATGCTGCCTTCGCCGGTGTCGTGGGCGAAGTTGCCGAGCTTGGCGCCCTGGTTCAATGCGCGGATGGCGTTGGCGCTGAGGGAACCGAAGCTCATGGCCGAGATGTTGAACACCGACGCCGAATACGGCTGGGTGCACTGCGGGCCGCCGACCGTGACGCGGAAACCGTTGGGGTCGCTCAACGGCGCCGGGCGCATCGAGTGGCCGATGAATTCGAAGCCCGACTGATACACATCGATCAGGGTACCGAAGGGTTTGTCGGCGCTTTCGTTCTTCGCACGGGAGTAGACCAGCGAGCGTTGAGCCCGGGAAAAGGGCAGGGCGTCGCTGTCGGATTCGAGCAGGTACTGGCGAATTTCCGGGCGAATGCCTTCGACCAGGTAGCGGATGTTGCCGAGGATCGGATAGTTGCGTCGCACGGCATGGGGGCTTTGCAGCAGATCGAACACGCCGATCAGGCTCAGCACGCCGGTAATGGCGGTGATCGGCCAGAGCCAGTCGTGTTCGAGAAAGGGCAGGCTGGCGAGGGTGAAAATCACGCAGACGGCAAAGAAGGCGTAGCGGCTCAGGAGTGACAGGCTCATACGGTTTCCTTGGGTTCGGACTCAAATTTTTTGGCTACACACCAACCACTGTAGGAGCGAGCCTGCTCGCGAAGGCGGTGGTTCAGTCGACATCAATGTTGAATGTAAGACCGCTTTCGCGAGCAGGCTCGCTCCCACAGTTAAAAGCATTTCACAGGGTCGTCAGGCATTCTGCGCCTGCAGAAAAATCGAAAACAGCTCCGACTGGGACTTGATCCCCAGCTTGCTGTACATGTGTTTCTTGTGGACTTTCACGGTTTCGATGGAGATTTCCAGTTTGCGGGCGATTTCCTTGCTGGAGCAGCCGCTGAGCATCAGGCGCCCGACATCCAGCTCCCTGGCGGTCAGTTGCGCGCCCTTGAGTTGCTGTACCGAGGCTTCCAGCTGCACCCGCCAGTCCGCGGGAACCGGCGCGGGTGCCAGGGCCACCACTTCATTGATCTCGTAGGGCAGGCGCTGGCGCAACAAGCCCAGCACCCATGGGGCAACCAGTGACAACAGGGCAATCTGCCCGGCCGTGAAACGCTGCTTGCTGCCCAGGGACAGGCACAGCGTGCGGTCGCCCTCCAGCTGACAATTAAACTGGATTTCGTCGGCCACGACATTCACACGAAAGTAGCGTTGATAGTATTCGGTGAGTTCGAAATGCTCCGGCGCCACCTCCGACAGGCGGTAAAGACCGGTGCGCGATTGCTCGCGGCAGGCGATGTAGAAGGGGTCGAGCAGGTACAGGCCGCGCAGGTAATCCTGGAACAATTGGTCGGGGCTGCCGTCTTCGCCCGGGCATTCGGCGAACACTTGCGGGTGCTGGTCGGCGCTGAACAGCAGGGCGACCCAGCTGTCGCAGGGCACGTATTGATCCAGCAATCGGACAAGCTGCGTCCAGAAGTTGGGCTTGTCCAGGGCGTCGATCAGTTGCCCCACCGAACGGTGCCAGGCGATGTCGTCCAACGAGAGTGTCATGCATCTACCCCTATCGTGTTACCCCGGCGGCGTAATTTCCAGGCCGCCAGCTTGCTGCGCATACTGGCGCACAGACAGCGACCGGGCAATCTTTCCGGCGTTCAGAACAAGGACCACCCATGAAAGTCGAACTTGCCCAATTGGCGGGCCGTGACAACGACACGGCTTACAACCTCGAACGCGCCCTGATGGCGATCAACGCCTGTGCCGCCGACACGCAACTGATCATGTTTCCGGAAAGCCACTTGATGGGTTTCCCTTCCGCCGAATCCGTGGCCGATGTCGCCGAGCCGCTGGACGGCCCGACTGTCAGCGCAATTGTTGCCGCCGCCCGTGATCGCAATATCGCCGTGGTCATTGGCACCGCCGAGAACGACAACGGCCGTTTCTTCAACACCACGCTGCTGATCACCCCTGAAGGCATTGCGCTCAAATACCGCAAGACGCACCTGTGGGCGTCGGATCGCGGCGTCTATGAAGCCGGCGATCGCTACGCCACCTGCCTGTGGAATGGCGTGCGCGTGGGCCTGTTGATTTGCTACGACATCGAATTCCCCGAATCCGCCCGCGCCCTGGCGCAACTGGGGGCCGAATTGCTGCTGGTGACCAACGGCAACATGGACCCCTACGGCCCGACCCACCGCACCGCGATCATGGCCCGCGCCCAGGAAAACCAGGCGTTTGCACTGATGGTCAACCGGGTGGAAGCGGGCGACGGCGGGCTGCTGTTTGCCGGCGGCAGTGCGCTGGTCGATCCGCTGGGCACGCTGTTGTTCGAGGCTGGCCGCGAGGAAGGGCAGTTTGCAGTGGAGCTGGACCTGAACCGGCTGACGGCGGCGCGTCAGGATTATCGGTATCTGGATGATCAGCGGCTGAAGTTGCCGGGGGAGCTCGTCGAACATGCCAGTGGACTGCGCGAGCTGATGATTCCCAAGGGCTGATCCGAATTAACCGATCGTTCCCACGCTCTGCGTGGGAACGCATCAACGGACGCTCTGCGTTCGGCTTTTGATTTGGGACGCGGAGCGTCCCTGGCTGCATTCCCACGCGGAGCGTGGGAACGATCACACCCGAAAACCCTGCGCCGAACTCGGCTCTGCCATAAATCCAATAACATCCGGAGTAGTCGCCCATGGCTCGTTTGCAACGCACCCTGTCATTAGGCTCGGTGGTGCTGTTTGGCATCGCCTACATGACGCCGATCATTGTGCTCGGCACCTTTGGCATCCTCGCTCAATCCACCGCTGGCATGGTACCGGCCGCTTATCTGGCGGCGCTGGTGGCGATGTTCTTCACCGCCCTGAGCTACGGGCGCATGGCCTCGGCCTTCCCGGTTGCCGGTTCCGCCTACAGCTACGTGCGCAAGGCCATCAGCCCGAAACTCGGGTTCATCGCCGGTTGGGCGGTGCTGCTCGATTACCTGTTCCTGCCCATGGCCATCTGGCTGATCGGCGCCGCTTATCTCAATTCCGCGTTCCCGGCAGTACCGCAGTGGATCTGGGTGCTGGCGTTCATCGGCATCACCAGCGCCATCAACATCGTCGGCCTGAAACTGGCCAATGGCGTCAACGCCTTGCTGATGCTGGTGCAGTTCCTGGTGCTGGTGGCTTTCGTCGCCCTCTGCGTGCACTACGTGGCCGGTGATGCGAGCACGCCGTTGTGGTCGATCAAACCGTTCTTCAATGGCGACATGCAGATGCCGTTGATCATGAGCGGCGCGGCCATCGCCTGTTATTCGTTCCTCGGTTTCGACGCGGTCAGCACCCTGACTGAAGAAACCCGTGACCCACGCCGCACCATCCCACGGGCGATCATGCTGATCACCCTGATCGGCGGGCTGATTTTCGTCGGTGTGTCCTACTTCGTGCAGATCGCCCACCCTTCGTTCCAGTTCGACAGCGTGGATTCGGCGGCCTATGAAATTGCCCGCAACATCGGCGGCGACCTGTTCGTCTCGATCTTCCTGATCGGCCTGATCGTCGGCCAGTTCGCCTCGGGCCTGTCGGCCCAGGCCAGCGGTTCGCGCCTGCTGTATGCCATGGGCCGTGACGGTGTGCTGCCGAAGTCGTTTTTCGGCACCCTGCACCAACGCTTCGGCACCCCGATCAACAGCATTCTGCTGTGCGCCGTGGTGGCCTTGCTGGCGCTGAAACTCGACGTCACCACCTCGACCTCGTTCATCAACTTCGGCGCGTTCCTGGCGTTCAGCCTCGTCAATCTGTCGGTGATCTTTCATTACTGGATCGGCGGCGAAAAGAAAGGCCTGCGCGAGATGGTGCTGTTCCTGATCTTCCCGTTCATCGGCCTGGTAGCCGACCTGTGGCTGATGGTCAGCCTCGATCATCTGGCGATCTACCTTGGCCTGAGCTGGCTGGCGATTGGCGTGGTGTACCTGGCCGTGTTGACCAGCGGTTTCCGTCGTCAGCCACCTGAGATGGATTTCCAGGAAGCCACATAGTCACCCACTGTAGGAGCTGCCGCAGGCTGCGATCTTTTGATCTTGATCCTCAAAATCAAAAGATCGCAGCCTGCGGCAGCTCCTACAGTTTTTGCGTCGTTTTCGATGACATGGGATCCTTGCCGCTTTTGAGTCAAAGGCCTTTTTCATGTCGACGTTTCCTGCCCAGCCCACCGGACTTATCCACATCGCCGCCGCCCTGCTGATCGGCCCTGACGGTCGAACCCTGCTGGTGCGCAAGCGTGGCACCGAGGCGTTCATGCAACCGGGTGGCAAGATCGAAGCCCATGAGCAACCGGTCAACGCCCTGGCCCGCGAGTTGGAAGAAGAGCTGGGGCTGGTCATCGATCCGACGCACGCCACCTTTCTTGGCCAGTTCTCGGCACCCGCTGCCAACGAGCCCGGATGTGTCGTGAAGGCCGAGATCTTCCTGCTCAGCATTGATGCCAGCGTCACCCCTGCGGCCGAGATCGAAGAGGTGATCTGGATCGACCCGGCCGGGGATGGCGATCTCGTCCTGGCGCCATTGACACGGGACCTGATCCTGCCGTTTTATCGGGCTTCGCTCACCGCAACCGCCTGATCATCCTTAGCAAGGACCCGCCATGATCCCCCTTCAAGACTTGCTGATTTTCGCCGCCACCGCGTTGCTGCTGGTACTGACGCCGGGGCCGAACATGATCTACCTGATTTCCCGTTCGATCTGCCAGGGACGCAAGGCCGGCGTGACCTCGTTGCTGGGGGTGGTGGCCGGGTTCTTCGTCCACGTGTTTGCCGCTGCTGCCGGTCTGACAGCGGTCTTCCTGGCGGTGCCGATGGCCTACGAAGTGCTGAAGTGGGCCGGTGCGTTGTACCTGTTGTGGCTGGCCTGGCAGGCGGTCAGACCCGGCGCGCGTTCGCCGTTCGAGGCACAACAGTTGCCGCCGGACTCGTCGCGCAAGCTGATCACCATGGGCTTTCTCACCAGCGCCCTGAATCCCAAGATCGCGGTGTTCTACCTGTCGGTGTTCCCGCAATTCATCTCGCCCGAGCACGGTTCGGTGTTCACCCAGAGCATCGTGCTGGGGCTGACCCAGATCAGCGTCAGCTTTTGCGTCAATTTGCTGATCGCCCTGTTTGCCGCGGGGATCGCCTCGTGGTTCGTCAACAACCCGACCTGGCTGGCCATGCAGCGTTATTTCATGGGTTTTGTGCTGTCGGCGCTGGCGCTGCGGCTGATGCTAGAACAACGCCGGATGGCCTGAGCATGTGGATCGAGCGTCTGGATGCCAGCCATGCCCTCGACTACCGGGCGCTGATGCTCGAAGCCTATGACCGGCATCCGCAGGCCTTTACCTCCAGCGTACGCGAGCGTGCGTCAATGCCGCTGCACTGGTGGGAGTCGCGCCTGAGCGGCAAGCTGGACGTGGTGTTCGGCGGGTTCGTGGAGGGGCGGCTGGCGGGCATCGCCGGGCTCGCCTTCGAACCCCGGGAAAAGGCCCGGCACAAGGCGACGCTGTTTGGCATGTACGTATCGGCGAACGCGCGCCAGCTCGGGCTTGGCCGGCAACTGGTAGAGGCCGTGTTGGCCGAAGCGCGCAGCCATCAGGGATTGCGCCTGGTGAAGCTGACCGTCACCGCCGGCAATGACACCGCGTTCAACCTTTACCGGCGCTGCGGCTTCATCCAGTTCGGCCTGGAGCCGATGGCTGTGCGGGTGGGGGAGGAGTACTTCGACAAGATTCATATGTGGCGCGAGATCTGAAGCCGCCGCAATACCCTGTGGGAGCGAGCCTGCTCGCGATGACGGAGTGTCAGTCGACATCGATGCTGACTGGCCCGCCGCCATCGCGAGCAGGCTCGCTCCTACAGGGGATGTGTGTTGTTAGCGAACCGCGCTAACCCCATCCAGCGTCGAAAACGACGTGTCTTTCGCCGTCAGCAGGAAATCGCGCATGTAGGGCGCATCCAGCATGTCGGCGCGGATCGCCGCGTACAGCGTTGCGAACAATCCCTTCTCGCCCAGCCGCTTGCCTTTCACATATCCCCGTGAACTGTATTCATGCAGCGCCCAATGAGGCATGCCGCACACGCCGCGTCCGCTGGCCACCAGTTGCATCATCATCACCGTCAGTTCCGAGGTGCGAACCTGCGCCGGTTCGACATCGGCCGGTTCGAGGAAGCGGGTGAAGATGTCCAGTCGATCACGTTCCACCGGGTAAGTGATCAGGGTTTCGGTGAGCAAGTCTTCGGGGACGATGTAGGCCTTGCCCGCCAATCGGTGCTGGTTGGCCACCGCGAGCATCGCTTCATAGGTGAACAGCGGTACATAGGTGATCCCCACCAAATCCACCGGGTCGGAGGTCACCACCAGATCCAGGTCGCCACGGGCCAGCGCCGGCAGCGGTGCGAAGGAGAAGCCCGAGGCCAGGTCCAGTTCGACTTCCGGCCAGGCATCACGGAATTGGTCGATGGTCGGCATCAGCCACTGGAAGCAGCTGTGGCATTCGATGGCCATGTGCAGGCGCCCGGCGGTGCCACCGGCCAATCGCGCGATGTCGCGTTCAGCAGCGCGCAGCAGCGGCAGGGTCGCGTCGGCCAATTGCAGCAAGCGCAGGCCGGCGCTGGTGAACCGCACCGGTTTGGTCTTGCGCACGAACAACTGCATGCCCATGCGCTCTTCCAGCTCCTTGAACTGGTGGGACAGCGCCGACTGGGTCAGGTGCAGGCGGTCGGCGGCATCCACCAGACTGTCGGCTTCGCGCAGGGCGTGCAGGGTTTTCAGATGACGGAGTTCAAGCACCGGAGGGCTCCATGAGGAAAACTTGTGATCAACACGAAAAGGTTGAGTTTGTCTCATGATGGCCTGGCTGTCGACAATAGCGCCATCTTTTACACAGGAGCACCTTCGACATGGCCGTGGCACACACTCTGGGTTTCCCGCGCATCGGCGCCGACCGCGAACTGAAAAAAGCCCTCGAAGCCTACTGGAAGGGCGACCTCGACCAGAGCGCGCTGCAAAGCGTCGGCCGCCAATTGCGCGCCACCCACTGGCAATTGCAGAAAGACGCCGGCATCGACCTGCTGCCGGTCGGCGACTTCGCCTGGTACGACCAGGTGCTCAGCCATTCCCTGGCTTTCGGCGTGATCCCAGAGCGTTTCGCCAGCACCCGCGACGAACGCGGCCTGCCGACCCTCGACACCCTGTTCGCCATGGCCCGTGGTGCCAGCGCCAACTGCTGTGGCGGCGACCATGACAAAACACAGCACGCCCAGGAACTGACCAAGTGGTTCGACACCAACTACCACTATCTGGTCCCGGAATTTACCGCTGACCAACAGTTCAGGCTGAGCTGGGAACAGCTGTTCGATGAAGTTGAGGAAGCCCGTGCCCTGGGCCACAACGTCAAGCCCGTGATCATCGGCCCGCTGACTTACCTGTGGTTGGGCAAGGCGAAAGGCAACGACTTCGACAAACTCGACCTGTTGGAGCGCCTGCTGCCGATCTACGGTGAAATCCTCGGCCGCCTTGCCGCCCAGGGTGTGGAGTGGGTGCAGATCGATGAGCCGATCCTCATCCTCGACCTGCCGCAGGAATGGAAAAACGCCTTCGAACGGGCCTATCACATCCTGCAATATTCGCCGCTGAAAAAGCTCGTGGCCACCTACTTCAGTGGCCTGCAAGACAACCTCGGCCTGGCTGTCGGCCTGCCGGTGCAAGGCCTGCACATCGATGCGGTGCGCGCCCCGGATCAACTGCTGCACGTGCTCGATCGCCTGCCGATCTACAAGATTCTCTCGGTGGGCCTGGTCAACGGCCGCAACGTCTGGCGTTGTGAGCTGGAACCGGTGCTCGAACAACTGCAATTTGCCCAGGAACGCTTTGGCGACAACCTGTGGGTCAGCAGTTCCTGCTCGCTGTTGCACAGCCCGGTGGACCTTGAGCGCGAAGACAAACTCGACCCCGAGCTGAAAAGCTGGCTGGCGTTCGCTGTGCAAAAGTGTGGCGAAATCGCTGTGCTGCGCGATGCGCTCAACGATCCGCAAGCGCCGAAAGTGCAGGCCGCGCTGGCCGAAAGCCGCGCCATTGCTGCCAGCCGCACGCAATCGCCGCGCATTCATAAAGCCGAGGTGCAGGCACGCGTCAACGCCATCGACGCCACCCACAGCCAACGTCAGTCACCGTTCGCCAAACGCATCGAGCAACAGCGTGCACGCCTGAAACTGCCGGCATTCCCGACCACCACCATCGGCTCGTTCCCACAGACAGGTTCGATCCGCCTGGCGCGCCAGGCCTACAAGCAGGGCAAGCTGTCGGCCAACGATTACAACGACGCCATGCACCACGAAATCCGCCACGCGGTGCAGATCCAAGAGCGCCTGGGGCTGGACGTGCTGGTGCACGGTGAAGCCGAACGCAACGACATGGTCGAGTACTTTGCCGAGCAGCTTGAGGGTTATGCCTTCACCCGCTTCGGCTGGGTGCAAAGCTACGGTTCGCGCTGCGTGAAACCGGCGATCATCTACGGTGACCTGAGCCGCCCGAAAGCCATGACCGTCGACTGGATCACTTACGCGCAGAACCAGACCGACAAGGTCATGAAAGGCATGCTCACCGGTCCCGTGACCATGCTGATGTGGTCGTTCCCCCGCGAAGATGTGCCGCGCAAGGTCCAGGCGCAGCAGTTGGCGCTGGCCCTGCGTGATGAAGTGCTGGACCTGGAGGCCGCGGGCATCAAGATCGTGCAGATCGACGAAGCCGCGTTCCGTGAAGGGTTGCCGCTGCGTCGGGAGCAATGGCGCGAATATCTGGACTGGGCGGTGGAAGCGTTCCGCTTGAGTGCCAGCGGTGTGCGTGACGAAACCCAGATCCACACGCACATGTGCTACAGCGAATTCAACGACGTGATCGAAGCCATCGCGGCGATGGACGCCGACGTGATCACCATCGAGACCTCGCGTTCGGACATGGAATTGCTGGAGGCCTTCAAGGCGTTCGATTACCCGAACGACATCGGCCCGGGTGTCTACGACATCCATTCGCCACGGGTGCCGGATACCGCCGAGATGGTCAAGTTGATGAGCAAGGCGGTGAAGCGGATTCCGGCCGAGCGCCTGTGGGTCAACCCCGATTGCGGGTTGAAGACCCGGGCGTGGCCGGAGACCGAGGCGGCGTTGGTCAACATGGTGGCGGCGGCTCGCCAGCTGCGTAGCCAGTTGGCCTGATACACAACCCCTGTAGGAGCGAGCTTGCTCGCGATGGCGGCTTAACATTCAACATCTATGTTGACTGACACTCTGCTATCGCGAGCAAGCTCGCTCCCACATGGGTTAGGGCAACCTGCACCCATTTGGTATCAGAGATTTTCGAAATGCGGCAACACCGCCGACCTTTTACCTATATCGGCGTAAGGCAGGTCGGCGTTGTCCGCATGGGTCAGGTAGCGATGTTCCGGCAATTTCAAATGGGCTTTCTCGAATTCGCTGAAACGCGGCGCTGCCTTGGAATAGTGGAAGTGGGCGTACCACAGCACCCCTGGGGGATTGGCGGTCAGGTCCCACACTTCATATTCCTGCATATAGTCGAGTCGGCCATCCGGGCGTTTGCCGAGGTTTTTCAGCGGGCTGGTTTTACGAACCTCGACAACCCCTTGCGTGACGAGGTCGTCCAGCATGCCATCGGTGGGCTTTTTGCTCAGCAGCGACTGTCGGGTTCGCATGGCACGCCCGGTGGCGACCAGTTCGCTGGCCTTGTCGCGCAGTTGTGCGATCACGGCGTTTTGCGGTGAAAGTGCTTCGATGTCGCGAGCGCGATGCGTGAGTTCGTTTGCTTCCTTGAGCATCATGTCTTCCAGGTCGACGGGGAGCATGCCCTGATTGGCGTAGGACTGAACCCTGGTTTTATAGGCGTCTTGCATCGCCAGCTTCTGACGGGCTTCGGCCACTGATGCTGCAACGTCCCTTCGAGTGGGAGCGACCGGCTGTGGCCTGGGGTTTCGCAAGCGAAACCTGTTGTTTGCAGTGGGCTCCCAGATCTCCGTGTAGCCATCTTGGCTGGTCAATGTGTATTGGCGCTGTTGCGTCGCCAGCTCCCAGTGCTCCACCCCAATCAGCAATTCGTCGTTTTCGGTGGTAAACACTCTTCTGGTGCTAGTACCCGCCGGGGCAGGCGGTGGCGGAATGTCGAGTGCCTTGCGTGCTCGCTGGGTCAATGTTTCGAGGCCGTCCAGCAAGGGGGGCACGTTTTCCAGATGGAAATGCTGCGGATAACTGATGGTCCAGGCGTTCATTGCGCGACGAAATTGATCGTATTGCTCAATGCAGTCTTGAAGAATCCGATTGCGTTGAGCCTTGGTGGCGGTCACTTCCGGCAGGTTGAATTGCTTGAACAACGCTCGGTCGAGTTGGGTTCTCTGGACTTGCGTCTGGGTTTGAAGAAAGAACCAGGACACATCGTTGATGGTGTCAAAGCGTGTCACCGTTTCCAACAAGTTGCCCGTTCTCAGGTTCAGCAGGTTCGCCTCACTGAGGCGCCTGTTCAGCATGGCGACTTCGTCGGTCATTTGGGTTTTTTGAACACGCTCGCTGATGCGCTGATACCAGAGGTTAAGGTCGCGCATGAGGGATTCGATCGTGTCGAACTCCTTGAGCATTTCCAGCCGCAGTTTGCGGATGTCCTCCAGGACACGCAGGCGTTCGGCGAGGGGAGATTGAAGCAGTTCATCAAGGCTGTTCGTCTGCGCATCGATACGGTCCAACAAGGCCAGGACCCGGTAATTGGACATGAACAGCCGATGCTTGCAGCGGTCGGCCACGATCAAGGCGCCATTGCTCTGTATCTTGCGCAGTTCATGCCGCTTGTTGCCGTGGGTCAGTGGTAATAGATCGGACGCTGTTTGCAGGTGTCGCCGGGCCATCTCGATATCGCCGATGCAGGCCGAGTCGGTTGCCTGCATCAGGCTTGCACGCTGATCTGCGGGCGTGGCGTTGTAGGTCTTCAGAGCGGCGTCTGTACGCGCTACCTGTTGATCGAGTTGGCTGCCAAAGTCATCGATCGCCTCGGTCAAAGCGTGATGACGGCGAAGAGCCCGATCAACCCACCAGCGCGGCAGCCGTTCGCGAATGGCGGCGGGCCATAGCGGATCCAGTGTATCGGCCAGGTGCCCGAGTACTTGCCCACCGCCGAGGCCGCCGCCTTCGAAGGTGGTTCCATAGACGCCGAACCAGGTATCCCACTCGCCTGCTTCGTCGAGGGCAATGGGTTGCTTGTAGGTTTTGCGGCTGTTGCCGGTCAGGCGCCAGTTGCGCGAGTCGGTGCTCCATTCGACCTGGAACACGCGGCCCTGGCGGATGATGAAATCACCGTCGGCATGCCGGTAGACATTGCGGTAAGTGCCATGGGTCGCCGGTTGCAGCCCCGCCAGCGAAAGGGGCTTCTCATATTCATAGCCGGCGAAGCGAGCGACGACATGCCGGGCCTGGCGCATGGACGGCGCCTGCAAGGCGGCGGCACTGGCGGTAAGCGCACGAAACTGGCGGGTGCGAGTCAAGGTGCGCGCGCCCGAGGCCAGTGAGGAAGTGATGGCCTCCCCCGGCAGCAGGTCCATCGCTGCATCGATCAAGCACAACAGCAGCGAACCCAGCTCGTCCACCCCGTCCCCGGCCTGGCCGCGCAAAAACGCAGCCACCGCCTGGTTTGCCGCGGTCCAGGCATCGTAGAGGGCGACTGCCGTACCAATAAAGGGCAGCAACCCGAGGGCCATTTTGATGTATGCGAAGGCGCGCGGACCTTGCAACGCGTAACGCTCCAGGTACAACGCATCGTTGGAACGCGACGTGCCCCGATGGGCTTCGATCAGGCGCCCCATATGGGCATTGAGCAGATGGGCGGCCAATGAAGTGGTGGCCGGCCAGGCGGCTCCGACACTGATCATGGCGTCGAAGCGTTTGAGCTGCGCGTCATTGATCCGGCTGACATGGGCCCGGACGCTGCCTTGCAGGGCGCGACTGGCCAGGTAGTTGATCATCGAGTCTTGTGAGCACAGGTTGAACAGCGCCTTGCGCGCATCCTCCAGGCTGTCGTATCGACGCAGAAAGCGGTCATCAGGGCTGTCCGGCGTGTAAAGCAGGGTTACGCCGCTGATCTGTTCCTGAATGAAGGTCACGCCGGACAGGGTGACCCCGCCTTCGTTCGGCGTGTCCTTGCCACCTGCGCTGAGGTGGACCGGCAGTAGCACCACGCGCTTGCCGCCGGCGCGCCAGGCTTCGGGGGTACTGGCATCGATGGCGACGTTCAGGATCTGCAAATCGTCGTGGTTGATCTGTTTTTGCAGGCGCGCAAACTCGCCCTGCAACTTGAGCATCAGTTGCCAGGGTTCGATCAGGCATTCGCGACGATGTGCATTCACGAAGGCCGAGTCGTCTGCCGAGCCCATGAATGCGCGGTGGATCTGCCTTTCGTAGGCCTTGGGCAGATCCAGATCCGGGAGGGTCTTGCGCAGGTAAATCAGGTTGATGCCATTGAGTAGCGTGAAACGTTCCTGCGCAACCGTCGCCGTCACTTCCAGCCGCATGAACACCAGCCGCTGCGACAGATCGTCCTGTTGCACCGAATGGACGTTATCGATGTTGAGCTGGGCCAGGTCCTCAAGCGACATTTTGCTGTACTTGGCACCGGGCACCATGACCGTCGTTTCGACCTTTCCGGCTGGCGTTGTGGAGTAGCGCTTTTCCCAGGTGACGGCATCGGGCAGTTGCAGTTGCACATCGAAATCGCCCTTGATGTTGAAGTCCTTGCGCAGTCGGGCGTGCAGGTGTCGCCGAGTGAAGTCATCGCGCGGCTCGAGGTTGGCGGTCATCAACTCATGACTGCGGTGCATGGCCCCGATGTACGCCTGGATCAGATTCTTGAGTACGCTGCGATCGGTCTGTGACAGTTTGGCGAGCATGTCCGGAAGACGGGCGGCCAGGGTGGCGCTACGGTCCTGTTCCAGGTCATGTGCGAAAGCGAGGTTTCGCGCGGCATTTACCGGTACCTGCAAGGCAGCAAGGGTTCGGGTGCGTAGCGCTTCCAGTTGTTCGGCCAGTTGTGTTTGCTGGTCTATCCGGGCATTGCGTTGACGTATCCCGGCCGCCTTGGCTTCAAAATCATCGTTGATCTGATTGAGCGCGTATTGCAGCGCATCGCCGCTGATTTTGTTCAGTTGCAGTGCAAGATCGCTGTCGGTTTCGCCCATTTTGAACAGCTGTCGTTCAAGCTCCCGTCGGTTGGCAAAGCGTTGCAGCCCGCCGCCAGTTCCGGGCCAATAAAGCAACACGCTGTGGGAAGACGAAGCATCCAGCAGTGCGTCCGGGTGGGTCATCACAAAAACGCCGTTGAGTGCCTGGGTGTTGACCTTGGGTTGTGCGCCGTCCTGTTCGGTCAACGCCAGGGTCAGGCTGGCCGCCACCCTGTTGTCTCCGGGGACTTCGGGCGTGTCGAGCAGCGCCTTGAGCAGACTGGATTCTTCATCGGTCAGTTGCTTGAGCGTCAATTGCAACCCGGCCTCGGCGTGCAGGCCATCCTTGTGGGCCTGGTGCAGCGCAGTGAGTTGCCGATTCAAGGTGATGGGGTCAGGCGAAGGTTCACGGTAGAGCATCGTGGAAGCAGCCTTATCGGCGGCTTGCTCGGCGGCTTCCAGTTTTGCTTGCAGATCCTTGAGAGATTTCAGGTGGTCGTTTTGGCCAGCCTCCCGGCGTAACGCTTCGAGCGCATTGCGCTGCTCATTCAGGGCTGCCTGACGCAGTGGCCAGGGTATATCGGCATGCAGGTTGCCGAACAAGAACTGTTCGTCATGGGTATCGAAAGCAGTGTCGACGGGCGACGGTTCCATACTTGGCGGTGCGGCGAACACCGGGCTTTGGCTGCGCTGCCGGTCAAGTCTGTCCGAGTCCACCAAGGCCCTGGCGCCCTGTTCGGCCAGTCCGGGCTTTGCCGCTGAACCGTTGCGCAAGGTCTCGAGCTGGGCCATTTGCTGATGGGCCAGCAGGTTGGTCATACCCGCCGACAGCGGCAGGTCTCGGGTGGTGTACTGAAAGGCGATGTCAGTGTCGGGCAGTCCGCCGGGGACGAGCGCCTGTTGCGTCAACCAAGTCTGCATGTCACTGCGCTGGGCGAAGGCTTGCAGCGCTACCGGGCGGCACGGAAGGTACAACAATTGTTCGACCGGTGCGTTGTCACCGACGCTGATCACCCAGGCCTCGGGAAGCTTCACTCGAGCGTTGTTGCTCAGTTCCAGCTCAAGCTGTTCGCATTTGACCGGCTGGTTATCCAGGCGTGCGCCGGTCGTGCCAGCATCCATCAGCAACAGCAGCGGTTTCAGTTGTCTGGCACTCAGGGTGCGTTGGGCGAATGCCCTTTGAGCCGTCGCCTCCAGGTGATTGAGGTACAACTGGCTGGCACGTTCACGGCGCGACACTGAAGTGCCGGGTGCGCGCGCGTCCCAGTAGGCATTCCAGCGTTCGGTCATGGCTTGCTCCACCCCCAGCGCCTTGAGGCGGGTGAGCAGTTGCAGCGGTGTGAGGGGGAAGAGGGCGTGGGTCGAGGTCAGGCCCGTGACGCGACAACGCTGGTCCAGCGTGCTCTCCAGTTCAGGGTGCTGGAAGACGAAAGCCAGGGCATCGGTGAGCAGGATGAACCGTTCACCCTGTTCTTGCGTGGCGAAAAATTGCAGGCCTGCGGCGTGGCCGTCCAGGTCCAGCTGTTGTTTGAGCAAATGCTCGAGCGTAGCGCGAGTGTCCGGTACGCCGGCGAACAGTTCATGCAAGCCCTCGTTGCATTCGCGCCAACGGGTCGTAGCCCTGAGCATCAAGCTGTCGTCGTTGTTTTTTGGCAGATTCCAGGAGGCTGGGAGGTTGATGGAGGTGGGGACGGGGAGGTCGAAAAAGCGTTTATCGGTCATGGGGCATGGCTCGGTGAAAGGGAGCGGTGAGTCCGCTCCTTGAGCGAGCCATTGAAGGGGTGACCCGACGGTCATTGGCGCTAGATAGTTATCTCGATGACCACTCGGCAGTGTTCATCAAACTGTCATGGAACTGTGGCAGCGCGCTTGAACAAACTTCATCAGACTCGCGCTCTACTGGGGTTCTGCGTTTTGGTGTTTTTTCATGCGTGCTTTGTTTTTTGCTGGGGCCATTTTTCTGGCCACTTTGTTCAGCTTTCCGTCCCTGGCGGCGTCTCGTTGCGATGTGAATGTTCCGACCGAGCGGGTCGATCTGGCGCAGGTGAGCCTGGCGTACCAGAGCATCGGTCGTGCGTCGGATCCGGCATTGCTGCTGGTGATGGGATTGGGCGGGCAGTTGATTCACTGGCCAGACGAAGTCGTCGTCGCCTTGTGCCAGCAAGGTTTTCGAGTCATTCGCTATGACAATCGCGATGTCGGCCTCTCGACCTGGCGGCAAGCACCGGCCGACGCCAACCTGACCTACGAAGTGCTGCGCTACAAACTCGGTTTGCCGGTGTCGGCACCCTACACCCTGACCGACATGGCGGACGATGCGCTCGGCTTGATGGATGCGTTGCACATCGACCAGTTCCACGTACTGGGTGCGAGCATGGGGGGCATGATTGCGCAGCATATGGCGGCCATGGCACCGCAGCGGGTCGAGAGCCTGACGCTGATCATGACCAGCTCCGGTGCCGAGGGGCTGCCGGCGCCCAGTGCGGCGCTGGTACAGCTGCTCGCCCGACGCGGCGCGCCCAACCGCGAAGTTGCCCTGGAACAACAGGCCGATCTGCTGGCCGCGCTGGGCAGCCCGACGGTCACCGATGATCGCCAGGCGCTGCTGCATCAGGCGGCGCTGTCCTATGACCGCGCGTTCAATCCCGAAGGCGTGAAGCGCCAGATCATGGCGATCCTCGCCGAGCCAAGCCGCGTGGCCTTGCTCAATCAGCTGCGAGTGCCGGCACTGGTGGTGCATGGCACGGCCGACCCGCTGTTGCCGGTGATGCATGGTGTGCATCTGGCGGCCCATCTGCGTGGCAGCCAGCTGAGGTTGATTCCCGGGTTGGCCCATCGTTTTCAGGAGGCGTTCAAGGCGCCGTTGCTGGCGGCGGTGTTGCCGTATTTGCGCGAGCATCGGGAGGACACTTCGCATTGGGCGCAGATCGAGCCGGTGGCAGAACCGAATCTCCTTTAACACTCAAATTCCCTGTAGGAGCGAGCCTGCTCGCGATGACGGCAGCACAGTCACCATTGCCGTAACAGGCACGCCGCTATCGCGAGCAGGCTCGCTCCTACAGGGGATCTGCTGCGCGTTCAGGCTCGGTGGGTGTATCGTCAGGATTTTTCGGGCCAGCGAGGTGTGCAATGAGTTCCCCACTGAAAATCGATTTCGTCAGCGACGTATCCTGCCCCTGGTGCGTCGTTGGTCTGTACGGCCTGACCCGGGCCCTGGAGATTCTGCGCGACGAGGTCCGCGCCGAAATCCGCTTTCAGCCATTTGAACTGAATCCGAAGATGGGGCCCGAAGGGCAGAACATTACCGAGCACATCACCGAGAAGTACGGCTCGACGCCGGAGCAATCGCAAAAGAACCGCGAGATGATCCGCGCGCGTGGCGCCGAGGTCGGGTTTGCGTTTCGTACCGATGGCAACAGTCGCATCTACAACACTTTCGATGCACACCGCCTGTTGCATTGGGCAGGTCTGGAAGGGCTGCAACTGCCACTGAAAGAAGCGTTGTTCAAGGCGTATTTCACTGACGGCGCAAATCCATCCGATCTTGCACAACTGGCGCAGATCGCCGAAAGCGTCGGGCTGGACCGGCAGCGGGCCGAAGCGATTCTGGCGTCGGATGAGTTTGCCGATGAGGTTCGTCATGAAGAACAGCTGTGGCTATCTCGCGGCGTCAGTTCGGTGCCGACCGTGGTGTTCAACAGTCAGTACGCGGTGACGGGCGGGCAGCCGGTGGAAAGTTTCGTCGCAGCGATTCGCCAGATCATGAGCGAAGCCAAGGGCGGAACCGTCAACTGACATTCCCCCTGTAGGAGCGAGCATGCTCGCGATGGACGTCAACGATAACGCGCCCTGCCTGGGTGATCGCATTAACCTGGGCGTTCTTCGCGAGCATGCTCGCTCCTACAGATGAAATTCAGCGCACGATCTTGTCGACGTGAATCCCCAATTTTTTAAGGCGATACCAGAAGCTGCGCTCGGAAATCCCGATCAACTGCGCCGCCGCGGCCTGCACGCCGTTGCTTTGCGCAAGGGCGGCGAGAATGTAGGCCTTTTCCACCTCCGCCAACGCCGCTTCCAGGTCCGACGGTACGCTGGTGCCCTCACTGAGGACGGCCTGGTTGGCGGCTGGCGACGAAGCGAACAGATAGGCCGGCAGATCATGCTCTTCAATCACCGCGCCTGAGGCGACGATGGTTGCCCTCTCCACGCAGTTTTGCAGCTCGCGGATATTGCCCGGCCACGAATAACCGGCCATGGCCTGCAACGCTTCCGGGCTGAAGCCGGTGATGCGCTTGCCTGCCGTCGCGCCCAGGGTGTGGGCGAAATGGCGAGCCAGCGGCGCGATGTCCTCGACCCGTTCACGCAGGGCCGGCAGGGGAATCGGGAACACATTGAGGCGGTAATAGAGGTCTTCGCGAAACTCCCTGGCGGCTACCGCTTCCAGCAGGTTTTTGTTGGTGGCGGCGATGACGCGCACATCGACCTTACGCTCCCGGGGATCACCCACCGGTTCGATAACGCGCTCTTGCAGGGCGCGGAGGATTTTCGCCTGCAACGGCAGCGGCATTTCACCGATTTCGTCGAGAAACAGCGTGCCCTTGTCGGCTTGCAGGAAGCGCCCGACCCGGTCGGCCACGGCCCCGGTGAAGGCGCCTTTGCGATGGCCGAACATCTCGCTTTCCAGCAAACCTTCGGGGATGGCCGCGCAGTTCACCGCCACGAAGGGTTTATCGGCGCGATTGCCGTGCTTGTGGATCGCCCGCGCGACCATCTCCTTGCCGGTGCCGCTCTCGCCGGTCAGCAGAATCGTCGCGTTGCTTTCGCGCACCGAATCGATGGCGTGCAGCACCCGTCGGAAGCTCGGGCTGTCACCCACCAGGCTATCGATCTGCTGGTGCTCGTCCAGTTCGGCTCGCATGCGCTGGTTGTCTTTGAGGATGTCGCGAAATTGCAGGGCCTTGCTGACGGTGATGTCCAGCTCATCGATGTCGAACGGCTTGGCGATGTAGTCGAAGGCGCCGTTGCGCATCGACTGCACGGCGTTTTTCACCGTGCTGTAGGCGGTCATGACGATGACCGGCAACTGCGGATAACGGCTTTTGATTTCCGCCAGCAATTGCGGGCCGTCCATGCCGGGCATGCGCCAGTCGCTGATGACCAGATCGATGTCTTCGACCTCCAGCACTTTGAGCGCATGCAGTCCGTTGCCGGCGGTGAACACGGTCACCGCGTTCTGACTCAAGGCCGAGGCAAGCAGGTCGCAGAGTTTGGGCTCGTCGTCGACCACCAGAATGTTATGTGTCATTGCTGCCCTCGTCGAAATCTTCGCCATTGGCCGGAATGTACAGGCTGAACGTGGCCCCGGCTCCCTTCACACTGGCGCATTCGATGCGTCCGTCGTGACTTTCCATGATCGAGAATACCTTCGCCAGGCCCAGGCCGGTGCCGGAGGCCTTGGTGGTGACGAACGGCGTGAAGATGCGTTCGCGCATGTCCGGTTCGATGCCCTGGCCGGTGTCGGCGATGCCGATCACCGTGAAAGGTCCGTCACGGGTGATGCTCAGGGTCAGGCGACCGCCGCCGGGCATGGCGTCGATGGCGTTGACGATAAGGTTCAGCCCGGCCTGCTTGAGCTGCCGGGCGTCGGCATGAACCGTGGCCCCCGGGGCCTGATCGTCGATGCGTACGTCGATGTTGTGGCTGGCCAGTTCGGGGGCGCAAAAACCGGCCAGTTCATCCACCAGCGACCGCGCCGGTTGCGTCGAGCGCATCGGTGCGCTGGGTTTGGCGAAATCGAGGAATTCGGTGATCAGGTCGTTGATGCGGCTGACTTCACTGACCACATATTCCAGATGTCGCTTGTCGCTCTCGGGCAGGTCGGCACGTCGATGCAGCAACTGCGTGGCGGTCTTGATGATGCCCAGCGGGTTGCGGATTTCATGGGCCAGGCCCATGGCGACTTCGCCCAGCGCATGCAAACGGTCGCGCCGGCGCAGTTGCGATTCCAGATGCTGCAACTCACCCAGGCGTTCGCTCATGTGGTTGAAGGTGCTGCTCAGTTCCGCCAGCTCGTCACCGCCGGCCACTGGCAGGCGCTGGCGATAATCCCCTGCGATCACTGCCTGGACGCCATGGGAAAGGCCGCGCAACGGCTTGGTCAGGCGTTGGGAAACCAGCCAGCCGACAGTCAGGGACGCCGCCGAACTGAGCAGGAAAATCACGATGAACAGATTGCTCTGGTTGACCAGTCCCAACAGGCTGCTATGACGCAGCAAGCCACTGAAGATCACCCCTTGCAGCTCTCCGTTCTCGTTGAGGATCGGCCGGTAGATACCGCTGTAGCGACTGGTGAATTGCTCGATCGGCTGCTTGGTGCTGCGCAGGATCTGTTCGATTTTTTCCGGCACGGCCGCCGGATGGTCCTCAAAGCGTTGGGTAGAGAAAATCTCCGAGAAGTCATCGGCCTTGGCCAGGTACAGCCGCAAGTCGAGGGAGTGCACGTCGGCCACGCTGGTGAGGAAGCTGCTGTCCAGGTAGGTGCCGATCACCAGCTTGTAGCCGACGCCGTCTTGCTCGGTCTCGAAGGTCGAAACCACCGTGCCGGTGGCCACGCCACCGACTTGCAGGGTCTGCAGCACGGCTTTGGGCGCGGTGCTGATCTGCCTGACGATGTCGTCGGCGACGGTGCTGAACAACACTTGGTGATCACTGTTGCGCACCAGCGCCACCACATCGATGCCCATGGAGTCGGCGATGTCGCTGGTCAGCTTGTCGTTGCGGGTCGACAACCGGTCGGTGGGCGGGCGCGTATAGCGCAGGAACAACTGCGCGGCGCGGGCATTGTCGCGCAGTATCTCGCTGATTTCGTCTTCGATGATCTTGGTCGACTCCTGCAGCCATATACGCACGTTGCTGTCGAAGATCTGCGACAGCGTGGTGGCCGCCAGTTCGGCGGCGATCATGGTCGGGATCACACTCACCAGCCAGAACGCCAGCACCAGCTTGCGCTGCAGGCTCCAGCCGGAAAGGGCGAAAGGTCGGGCGGTGGGGCGCGGGTCTTGGGTCATCATGCTTCGCTTATTGCAGCTCGCTGATCGCGGCTGCCATGGCAGGGTCGGAGCGATCCGGACGGATAAACATTTTCACCAGCCGCAACAGACTGTCGAGCAGAGGGTTGCGATGGCGGAAAAACACGGTGTTGCCACGGAACGAGCACCCCAGGCGCAGCTTGCTGGCATAACCGGCCTGGCCGCACTCGTAGATTGCAAGGCCGTGCTCAATACAGTAGTCGACATTGGCCAGCCAGCTGCGTGCATAGAGGTTGTGATCGCGGGTTTTGCCCAGGTCGTGGGCGAAGAACTTGTCCACCAGGCGCCGCTCGTCCAGCAACACCAGATTGAACGCCACCAGCTCATCGCCCAGCCAATAGAGCACACAAGCGGCCCGTTTATCGAGGTGTTCAAGGACCTGCCGGAAGTAAGCCGCGGGCAGGCGTTCGAAGGTCAGGTCACTGCGCGCGAGCGTGGCTTCGTACAGCGGCATCATTTGTTCGAGCAAGTCGTGCACCGAACGACGCCATTCGATGCGCGGGCCCTGGCCGCGCAGCGTGCGGCGCAAGTCCTTGCGGGTGGACTTGCCGAGGGTGCCGAGATAGGCGTCGACGGAGCCGAAGGTAATCGGCAGCTCGGCAGCGGGCAGGCCGTACATGCTTTGCAGGCCGGCGTCATGACAGGCCTGCAACCACTGCGGATCACGGTGCGAGGCGTCCTTGACCGCCAACAGACCGATGCCGGCCTGATTAGCATCCCTGCGCGCCAGGACCAGCAATTGTTCGAGCAGCGCCGGACGCCGACCCGCGGCGATGTGCCGGGCCGTGCCAACATGGCACTGCTCGGCCACCGGGGAACCAAGGGCGTAGAGGCGCACATCGAGCAGCCCCGGCCAATGGCGCCGCAGCCGCTCGCTGATACGTTTGCTTGAGCCCTGAACCGTGGTGTCCAGCGAGTAAGCGGTGGTGAATGCCACGGCGGCGGCAATCAATACTTCGCCTTCGAACAGCGCCAGATAGCGCCACTGGAAGCCGGCGATGGCCGAGCGTTCAACGGCCCGGTAGTAATCCCAGTCCTCCAGTTCGTCGGGGAAACAGTCATTCCAGGCGTCGCGGTCGAGGGCTTCGATCGTCGAAAGGGCGAGGGCAGTGATCACTTCGGTTCCTTGGGATTGTTCACAATTGCGGCCATTACCCGACCCCCTGTAGGAGCGAGCTCGCTCGCGATGGTCGTCAACGATAACGCGGGATTTCAGGTTAACCGCGGCGCCCTTGAGTCCATCGCGAGCAGGCTCGCTCCTACAGTGGGGGGCGCATAGTTTCATCAATGTGTTCAGGCCAGTTGTCGATATTCCTGGTGCAAAGGCCGTGGGGCACTGCGTTGTTGAATGAAACGGTGCTGGATGAAGTCCGCGCTCAACTCCACCACGCGGCGGTATTGCAGGTCGACGGTGATCATGTGATAGCAGTCGTCCAGCAAGACCTTGACCACTGGCCCACCTAGCTTTCGCTCCACGTAATCGGCGTTCCAGCAGCTGGTGATGTCGTCTTCGCGCGAGTGCAGCACCAGCGCCTGGGTGGTGATCTGCGGCATGCGCTTTTTCACCGCCGCCACCAGTCGATGCAACTCTCGAACACTCACGCCAGACATGGTCAACAGCCCGGCGTTGCTGCTTTCACCGGCCTTCATCTGGCGCTCGACAATTGCCCGCAGGCGTTCGTCCTTGATGCCGTAGGGCGATTTTTCGTTGAAGCGACACAGGTGCACGCCAAACGGAATCGACATCACCAGGCTGCTCAGCTTCGCGACCCAGGGCATGTTCCAGCCGTCGTAACGCAGTGTCGTGGAGTACAGCAACAAGCCTTCGACCTGCCCCGGATGTTCGGCTGCCAGGTACATCGACAGCACCGCCCCCATGGACAGGCCGCCGACGAACACGTGCGCATGCTTGCGCCGCACGCCGACGAAGGTGTTGCGCGCGCTCTCGTACCAGTCACGCCAGCCCGTGGCTTGCAGGTCCGCGTTGTCACCGCAGTGGCCGGCCAGTGTGGGCACGTAGACGGTGTACCCGGCCTTGGCTAGCCCCATGGCGACCCGGCGCAGCTCCGTCGGAGTGCCCGTGAGTCCGTGGATCAACAGCACCGCGACCTCCCCGCTGCCCAGAATGAATCCGGCGCTGCCTTCGCCCATGTCGATGGTATCGGGTGAAAGCAGGGCGCTCATCGCTTCATCGCCCGGTGCAGCAGGCGGTCGAGCAGGGCGATGCCCAGGTCGATTTCCGGGTAACTGATCTCCAGCGATGGCGCCAGGGTGATCACGTTCTTGTAGTAACCCCCCACATCGAGAATCAGCCCCAGGCGCTTGCCGTCGATTTCAATGTCGCCCTTCATGCCTTCTTCGACCATGAAGTCCAGGGTCGCCTTGTCCGGCGTGAAGCCATCCGGGCCGCAAATTTCGCAGCGCAGGGCCAGGCCCAGGCCGTCGACGTCGCCGATGATCGGGTAGCGTTTTTGCAAGTCCTTCAGGCCTTCGAGGAAATACTTGCCCTTGTTCATGACCATCGCGCCGTAGTCGATTTCACTGGTCATCTTGAACATTTCCAGGCCGACCGCCGTGCCCAGCGGGTTGGAGGCGAAGGTCGAGTGCGTCGAGCCCGGCGGGAAGACTTTGGGGTTGATCAGCTCTTCCCTGGCCCAGATGCCGCCCAGCGGATTGAGGCCGTTGGTCAGCGCCTTGCCGAAGACGATCACGTCCGGTTTGACGTCGAAGTGCTCGATCGACCACAACTTGCCGGTGCGGTAGAAACCCATCTGGATTTCGTCCACCACCATCAGGATGCCGTGCTGGTCCAGCACATGCTTGAGTTCGCTGTAGAAGTTCATCGGCGGAATCACGTAGCCGCCGGTGCCCTGGATCGGTTCGACGTAGAAGGCGGCGTATTCGCTCTGGCCGACTTTCGGGTCCCAGACGCCGTTGTATTCGGTCTCGAACAGGCGGGCGAACTGCTGCACGCAATGGCTGCCGTACTCTTCCTTGGTCATGCCTTTGGGGCCGCGGAAGTGGTACGGGAACGGGATGAAGTTGGCGCGCTCGCCGAAGTGGCCGTAGCGACGGCGATAGCGGTAGCTGGAGGTGATCGACGAGGCGCCGAGGGTGCGACCGTGGTAGCCGCCCTCGAAGGCGAACATGAGGCTTTTGCCATTGCTGGCGTTGCGCACCACCTTCAGCGAGTCCTCGATGGATTGCGAACCACCGACGTTGAAGTGCACGCGACCATCAAGGCCGAATTTCTTCTTCGCGTCCACGGCGATCATTTCCGAGAGCTCGATCTTGCCCTTGTGCAGGTACTGGCTGGCGATCTGCGGCAGGGTGTCGATCTGCTGTTTCAGCGCGTTGTTCAGGCGAGGGTTGGCGTAGCCGAAGTTGACCGCCGAGTACCACATTTGCAGGTCGAGGTAGGCCTGGTCGCTGGTGTCCCAGACGTAGGAGCCTTCGCAACGACCGAAGATTCGCGGAGGTTCGATGTAGTGGACGGTGTCGCCGTAGGAGCAGTATCTGGCTTCTTTTTCCAGCAGAACCTGGTCTTCAGCGGTCGCGATTCGAATATCAGACATGGTGGAAGAGTTCCTGTTTTTCGGCGTTGATAGTTTCGAGAGTGAAAGAGGTGGCGTTGGCGGCGCTGGCGTTTGGCAGTTGGGCCAGCAGGGCGGGAAGTTCGGCGAAGCTGTCGAAGCGCGCATAGGCAATGCCGTTGCGCTCGCAGTGCTCGGCCAGGCGGTCCTTGGCGAACACGAAATCGGCGGTGGCGGCCACGCACATGTCGGACTGGCCGTCACCGATCACCAGCACCCGTTTGGCCTTGGGCGTGGACTTGCATTTGCAGTTGCCGGCGGCGGAGCGGCAGGCATCGCTGGCGTGGGGGAAGTCGATGCGCCAGCTGTCGTGATCGACCTGGCGCAATTGATTGGCGAGGATCGGCAGCAGGCTCACGTAGTGGCGCGACAGGATCCGGGCGATGCCCTGCACGATGCCGTCGCTCACCACTTCCAGGGAGGCACCGAGGCCAATGACGTGGTCGACGAAGTCGGGGAAGTCCGGGTCGATCTCGATGCTGTCGAAGAACCCGAGCAATTGGGCGGGTGTCGCCTTGACCAGCGAGAGCTGGCGGCTGAGGCATTCACGGGAACCGATGTGGCCCGCCAGCCATTCGTCTTCGATCGCTTCCCAGCTCGGGTCGGCGAATCGTTGGAGGATGCCGTCGATCACGTCGGTGCGGGTGATGGTCCCGTCGAAATCACACACGATATGCCAGTCAATCATCTGTTTTACCTGCTTGTAAAAAAAGTGCGCGTTGCGTGCTGACTGCGCTGCAAAGGGGGTAGAGCAGGGACTGTGCCAAGCGTGTCGGGCCCGGCAGGGCCGGGGTTCTGGCGGATTCCGGGGGTGGCGGAGCTACAATTTTTGTAGCTCGCTACAAACAACATGAGTGCTTGCGCGTGCGTGGCAAACGGAGGATTGATGCGCGCATGTCCCGTTCAAGGAGTCACCTCATGTCGAGGATTGCCATTGCGCTATGTGCTGCGCTGACCTGCCTTTCCATCAACGCTCAAGCCGATGGCATCACCGGTGAAGCCGGGCTCGGCCTGAGCTATCAACCCCGTGATCCGAGCGGCAGTCGCTACGAAACCCGGCCCGTGCCGTACCTCGATCTGGACTGGGGCGATGTCAGCCTGAGTACCGATGACGGGTTGACCTGGAATGCGTTCAAGGCCAATGGTTTCAGTGCCGGACCGTACTTGAATTACCTGCCGGGGCGGACCGCGAACGGCCAGTTGCAAGGCCTGCGCGACGTGCCGGACATGGGCGAGGTGGGTGGTTTCGTGCAGTACGCGCCGGCTGATTTCTGGCGGGTGTTTGCCTCGGTTGGCCAGGCGGTCGGCGGGGGCAGCGGGCAAGGCGGAGTACTGGGGCGGGTCGGTGGGGAAGTGGGATATCCGGTGGGTGGCGGTGTGATTGGCAGCACCAACCTCACCGCTCATTTCGCCGATGCCCGGCAGGCACAGACCTATTTCGGCGTCAGTGCCGATGAATCACAGGCCTCGGGCATTCGCCGCTACAACGCTGGCGGTGGGTTGCAGAACGTGGCTTTGACCCAGAGCTTCGAGTTTCCCCTGGCGCCGCACTGGTCGTTGCTGACCAGCGCCAGCTGGATTCACCTGACGGGGTCTGCGGCCGATAGCAGCATTGTCAAAGAGGTCGGGCGGGCCGATCAGGGGGAAGCGCAGGTGGCGATTGCCTACAAGTTCGACTAGAGAAATTTGTTGGCTGGGCTGACGTCATCGCGAGCAGGCTCGCTCCTACAGGGGATCTCGGTCATCTGTAGGAGCGAGCCTGCTCGCGATGGGGCCATTGAACTCACCAAGAATCTACTGTTCTTCACCCTCGGCCAACAACGCAATCCCGCCCATGATCACTGCCACACCCACCCAGTGCAGCACACTGATCTGCTCCCCCAACCCCAGCCACGATCCCAGCAGCACCCCGACAAACACCAGTGAGCTCAAGGGAAATGCCAGCGACAGACTGCTGCGCCGTAGAATCAGCATCCACACGAAAAACGCTCCGATGTAGCAGGCAATCGCCAGCCACACGCCGGGATTGACCGCTACCGCCATCAACCATTGCAGGTTGAAATCCATTTGCCCCAGTTGATCGCCGCCCACCTTGGTCGCGATCTGGCCGGCACTTTCGAAGCCGATCAGCAGCGCCCAAAGGACGATGGTGCCGAGGCGTTCGTGCAGCCAGGCGGTTTTGCTACTGATCATCGATTGACCTTCAGCCATGGGCGACACACACGAGCATCACGCCCGCCGTAATCACCATCGTGCCGAGCCAGCGCCGGCGGCTGACGGTTTCGCCCAGGATGACCTTGCCAGCCAGCACCACACCGCAATAAGCCAGCGCCGCCGCCGGAAACAGCAGGCTCAGCGGTGCCCGTGACAGGGCTTCGAGCCAGACGAAAAATTCGATCACATAGGCGCCGATCCCACACCACAACAACGGCGCATTGAACACCTGTCCCCAGAACGCGTTCAGGCGAAAGCTGCCCTCCAGTTCGGGCAAACGGTCCAGGCCGAGCTTGAAACAGAGCTGGCCGATGATATCCAGCACAATGGATATCGCCACCAGGACGATGACGGTCAAGTTCATGGGAACAGTTCCTCGAACAAATCGATCAGGGCCTGATTGGTCGAGGCATTGCGCAGCAGATCCGCCTCGCTCCAGCGCTCGGCCGGGGGCTGGTCGGACCTGGCTTCCCAGCGTTTGAAGGCATTACTGAAGGTCGGTTGGGCGTACTCGCCGCAGATGTCGATGCCCAGGATGCGCTTGCCGGTCGCCAGCACACGGATCGCTTGCAACAGATGACTCAGGCGCATGCCGCCCTGGTCCCAGTTGGTGGCGGCGTCTTCGCTGGCCAGCACGTCCTTGTCGATAGTGATCCACACCGCTTCGGTGGGCAGGCCGACGACCAGTTGGTGAAGAAATTGCGACCAGTCCAGCCCGGACAGATTGCGCCAGTGCAGCAGATTCTCCTGCTGCCGATGCCCGGCGCCATCACCGATCATGCCCCAGATTTTCGAGGGCGGCCGCTGCCAGGGAAACAGCTGCAGATCACCGCGCTTGAGCGCGCGCAGATTGCCGCCCTTGAACTGCGGATTCTCCAGGTCATCGCTGCACGGGCCGAGGGTGACGATACGCCGGACATTGGGCAGCTTCAGCGCCTGATTGACCCACGAACCGCAATGTCGACGGGGGGCGAAACGGACCCAGTCGGGGTGGTTGTCGAAGTGGATCAGGCTGACCGGTTCCGGCAGTTCACTCAGCAGGGCGGGGGTCAAATGATGAAAGTCGCCGGAACCCATGAAGAAAATTTCCGGCTGTGGGCCTGTGTGTCGAGGTCGTCGTTGCAAGCGTTCGGTGAACCGACGCCAGGTGCGTTCACTGGACCACAGTCTCAGTTTCGGACCGAGGTCGAGCAGGTCAAGGCGTGTGGCGCGGCCGCTGTCGAGCAATCGCGCGATCGGTGCCTGGGCAGTCAGGCTGTGGTCGAGATCCAGAATGTTCAAGGTCGCAATTCACCCTTGGCAGACCCTCCCAGACACCGGCCTCATCGATCATGAAGTCCAGCCGGGGGGCTTTTGGGGGTAAATGCAAGGGATGGGCCAGCCGTAGAAGGATCGCAGCCTTCGGCAGCTCCTACAGGGGCTGCGTACACCTGTAGGAGCTGCCGAAGGCTGCGATCTTTTGATTTAAACCTGCAGGCGGACCCAAATGCTGACGAGCACCGTGGCGGCCATCAACCACGCCACCGCCGCCACGGCGAGTGAAGCCTCCAGCCGCATCCGGTCGACCATCACGTACAAGGTCGCCAGGTAGATGAAGTACGGAATGATCGACCACATGCCAAACATAATGGTGGTCTTGAGGTCATCCAGCGAACGGCTTTTGCCGACGATGAAATGGGCGATCAGGGCAAAGGTCGGAAACAGCGGCACCAGGCCGGCGATGTAATAGTTTCTGGTTTTGGCCAGGGTGGCGAGGATCACCACCACCGCCGCGCCCAGGGTTGCCTTGAGAATCAGGTCCATTAGTGGCTCAGGCCGTACTTTTTCACTTTGTCGAACAGTGTGGTCTTGGCCATGCCCAATTCCTGGCTGGCCTGGGTCAGGTTGCCGCCGCTGCGCTGCAGGGCGTCGCCGAGCAGGTTACGTTCGAAGGCTTCCACCGCTTCGGCGAACGTCAGGTCCTGGGCGCTGCCGCCCACGCCGGTTTTCTTGAACGCCGGCAGACCGAGGGCGAAACGCTCGGCGACGTTGCGCAGCTCGCGCACGTTGCCCGGCCAGTCGTGGCTCATCAGGTTCGACACCGTCTGGTTATCCAGTTCCGGCGCGGCGCGGTCGAAGCGCAGGGACGACTGCTGCAGGAAGTATTCGAACAGTTGCAGGATGTCTTCGCGGCGCTCGCGCAGTGGCGGCAGTTCCAAGGTGACCACGTTGAGGCGGTAGTACAGGTCGCTGCGGAACTCGCCGGCCTTGCTCGATTCGTCGAGGTCGGATTTGGTCGCGGCGATCACCCGGCAATCGACCGCCACGCTCTGGTTCGAACCGAGACGTTCCAGGGTGCGTTCCTGCAACACCCGCAGCAGTTTGATCTGCAAGGGCAGGGGCATGCTTTCCACTTCGTCGAGGAACAGGGTGCCGCCGTCGGCATGTTCGATCTTGCCGATGCGCCGCTTGCCGGCACCGGTGAAGGCGTTGGCTTCGTGGCCGAAAATCTCGCTTTCGAAGAGGTTCTCCGGCAGGCCGCCGCAGTTCAGAGCCACGAATGCTCGGGTATGCCGGCGACTGAAATCATGCAGGCAACGGGCGACCAGTTCCTTGCCGGTGCCGGTTTCGCCCTCGATCAACACGTTAGCCGAGGTATCGGCGACGTTGGCGATCAGTTCACGCAAGTTCTGCATGGCCGGCGAACGACCGATGATCCGTCCTTCCAGGGAATCCCGCTCCGCCAGTTGCCTTCGCAACGACGAGACTTCGCGCGCCAGGCTGCGCTGCTCCAGTGCGCGGCGGGCCACGTCCACCAGGCGCTCCGGTGAAAAGGGTTTCTCCATGAAGTCATAGGCGCCTTTTTGCATCGCGCCGACGGCCATGGAAATGTCGCCGTGACCGGTGATCAGCACCACGGGCAGGCTGCGGTCGCGGGCTTTGAGGCGATTGAGCAGTTCCAGGCCATCGATGCCCGGCAGGCGAATGTCGCTGATGACGATACCGGCAAAGTTGTCGCCAACCCGCTCCAGCGCTTCTTCGGCACTGCCCACGCCGATGCAGGGAATGTCCTCCAAAGACAGCGCCTGCTGGCAGCCAAGCAACACATGGGGGTCGTCTTCGACGATCAATACACTAAGGTCGTTGTTCATATTGGCTCGGCGGGAATGGGGCTTACCAACGGTAAACTGAGGACGAATGCGGTACCACCGCTGGCCGGGTGCTCGACACCCAGGTGACCGCCGGTGGCGGCGGCCAGGCTCGCGGACAGGGTCAGGCCAAGGCCCAGGCCTTGCTCGCCGGGCTTGGTGGTGAAAAAGGGTTCGAACAAATGCTTGCGCGCTTCGGCGTCGATGCCATGGCCGTTGTCCCTGACGCGCAGCCGGTACTTGCCATCGATCGCGTCGCCTTCAAGCCACAGCACCGGTTGCGGCTGCGCCTGCATGGCATCGAGGGCGTTGCCGATCAGGTTGACCAGAATCTGCTCCAGGCGCGTCTGGTCGATCTGCACCTGAACGTCTTCGAAGTGGCGATGAAGTTGCAGGTGGGCGTTTTCCACCCGCGAGCCGAGCAGCTGCAAGGCCGCGTCCACGCCTTTACCGAGACAGGCCTGGCCCTTGTCGTCACCGCGGCGGGCGAACGAGCGCAGGCTGGCGGTGATCCGGCCCATGCGGTCGATCAGTTCGTTGATGGTCTTGAGGTTGGTGCTGGCCACGTCCAGCTGACCGCGCTCGAGAAAGCGCACGGTGTTGCCGGACAGGGTGCGAAGCGCCGCCAGCGGCTGGTTCAGTTCGTGGGCGATGCTGGTGGACATCTGGCCGATGGCCGCGAGTTTGCCGGCCTGCACCAGTTCATCCTGGGCGCGGCGCAAGGTCTCTTCGGCATGCCGCCGTTCGCGGATCTGGCCCTTGAGCCGTTCGTTGCTGGCGCGCAGGTCAACGGTGCGTTCGGTAATCCGACGCTCCAGTTGACTGTTGGCTTCCTGCAAGGCTTCCCGGGCGGCGAGGCGGGTGGCGATCACCTTGCGTCGCTCGTTCCAGGCAATCAGCAGGAACGCCACGAGGCCAAAGGCGACCGCCACCAGAATCCCCTGATTGATCGCTTCGCGGCGCAAGTCCTGCAGCGGCGTCAGCAGGGTGAAATTCCAGGGGGTATCGCTCAATTGCCGGGTTTGCGACAGGTAACTGATGTTTTCTTCGTCGGAAACCACTTCGCTGTTGGCGGGGAAGGTCAGCTTTTCCACGCCTTCGGACAGGACTTCCCGGGCCAGCGGTTGCAATTCGTTGAGCGGGAACCAGTAGTACTGAAGGCTGCGGGCCAGTTTTTCCTTGGTTTCTTCACTCAGTGGCACCACGGATTTCAGGCGTCGCGAAGGGTCGCTGGACAGGATGATGATGCCGTTTTCGTCGCTGACGAAGGCTTCCAGGCGCGCCCGCTGCCAACGTTCCTCCATGGCTTCGAGGCGGACTTTGACCACGGCGACGCCGATGATCTTGCCGTGTTCCTCCAGGCCATGGGCCAGGTAGTAGCCGGGTTCGCCGCTGGTGCTGCCGATGCCGTAGAACCGCCCCGGCTGGCCGCGCACAGCGTTCTGGAAATAGGCGCGAAAGGACAGGTCTTCGCCCAGGTAACTGTCGACATCGCGCCAGTTGCTGGTGGCCATGACACGACCGGTGGTGTCCATCACGTAAATGGCCCGACTGCGACTGCGTCGATTCAGGCCTTCAAGGTATTCGTTGACCGTTTGCCGGTGTTCCGGCGTCGGGTCGTCCAGCAGCATCGAGACGCTGGTTTCGAGTTCCAGCAGGCTGGGCAGGTAGGTGTATTTGCTGATTTCGCTTTCGACGGCGCGGGCATGCAATTCCAGCTGGCGCTGGCCGTTTTCGCCGAGGCTGCGGATGCCGTAGTGCTCACTGGTCCAGAAGCCGATGTAACCCAGTCCGATCATCATGACGATGATCAGCGGCGGCAGGAACAGATGACGAATCAGGCGGGGTTTCACGGCGAGTGATGGCGACGTGTCGCGATAGGGATTGGGGTCGCATTTCATCACAGATGCCTTGGGTCAAACCACAACACAAATCTCAATATCACCGCCAATCCCTCTGTAGGAGCGAGCCTGCTCGCGATGGTGTGTCAGTCGACACAGATGTAGCTGATACTCCATCGCGAGCAGGCTCGCTCCCACAGAGGGGAGCGGTGTCTTCTTTTCTTAGTGCTGCAGAATCTTGTTGAGGAAGTGCTGCGTACGCTCGGCGCGGTGGCTGATGTCGCCGAAGAACTCTTCTTTCTTGCAGTCCTCGATGATCATGCCCTTGTCCATGAAGATCACCCGGTCCGCCACTTTACGGGCGAAGCCCATTTCGTGGGTCACGCACATCATGGTCATGCCTTCGTGGGCCAGTTGCACCATCACGTCCAGTACTTCGTTGACCATTTCCGGGTCCAGCGCGGAGGTCGGTTCGTCGAACAGCATGACGATCGGGTCCATCGCCAGCGCACGGGCAATCGCCACACGCTGCTGCTGACCACCGGACAATTGGCCCGGATGCTTGTGGGCGTGGGCCGAGAGACCGACGCGGTCCAGCAGTTGCAGGCCTTTCTTGGTCGCTTCTTCCTTGCTGCGGCCCAACACCTTGATCTGCGCGATGGTCAGGTTTTCGGTGATGGTCAGGTGCGGGAACAGTTCGAAATGCTGGAACACCATGCCGACGCGCGAACGCAGCTTGGGCAGGTTGGTTTTCGGGTCGGCGATGGACGTGCCATCGACCACGATGTCACCTTTCTGGAACGGTTCCAGCGCGTTGACGCATTTGATCAGGGTCGATTTGCCGGAACCGGATGGCCCGCACACCACGATCACTTCGCCTTTTTTGACCTCGGTGCTGCAATCGGTCAGCACCTGGAAGTCCCCATACCACTTGTTGATGTTCTTGATAGAGATCATACGGTGATCCTTTTTTGCAGACGCTTGACCAACTGCGAGGCGGCAAAGCTGATGGTGAAGTAAACGAGCCCCGCGAAGATCAGGAACTCATTGGAGCGGCCGATGATGTCGCCGCTGGCACGCGAAGCATTGAGGAAGTCCACCAGGCCGACGGCGTAGACCAGCGAGGTGTCCTGGAACAGGATGATGCTCTGTTGCAGCAACAGCGGGGTCATCTTGCGGAAGGCTTGCGGCAGGATGATCAGGCGCATCATCTGGCCATAGGTCATGCCCAGCGCTTGCGCGGCACCCATCTGGCCCTTGGGAATCGACTGCACGCCGGCCCGGACGATTTCGCAGAAGTAGGCCGCTTCGAACATCATGAAGGCCACGATGCACGAGGTGAACGCGCCGATCGGGGTGTCTTCGCCGGTGATCCAGCGCAGCACGAACGGTACCGCCAGGTAGAACCAGGTGATCACCAGCAGCAGCGGAATCGAACGGAAGTAGTTGACGTAGGCGCCGGCCAGGTTCGACAGCAGCTTGTTGTGGGACAGACGGCACAGCGCCAGGATGGTGCCAAGGATGATCCCGCCGACGACGCCCATGGCCATCAGCTTGAGGGTCATGATCATGCCGTTCCACAGGCCCGGCAGGGACGGGACGATGCCCGAGAAGTCGAATTCCATCATTTACCCCCTACGGAGATCAGGCCCGGTACGGCAACCTTCTTCTCGACCATGCGCATCAGCAGCATCAGGCTCATGTTCAGGGTGAAGTAGATCAGTGTGGCCAGGGTGAACGCTTCGAACAGGTTGGCCGAGAACTCGGCGGTCTGTTTGGTCTGCGCGAGCAGCTCCATCAGGCCGATCAGCGAGGCCACGGACGAGTTCTTGAAGACGTTGAGAAATTCCGAGGTGAGCGGCGGAATGATGATCCGGTAAGCCTGGGGCAGCAGTACGTTCCAGTAGATCTGCGGCAAGGTGAAACCCATGGCGCGGGCCGCGGATTCCTGGCCTTTCGGCAGGGCCTGGATGCCGGTACGCACCTGTTCGCAAACCCGGGCGGCGGTGAACAGGCCAAGGCACACGACGACGCTGAGGAAGGCCGAGGTGGTCGGGTTCAGGTCCTGCTTGTACCACTCCTGCAGGTCAGGCGGCAGCAGGTCGGGTACCAGGAAGTACCAGATGAACAGCTGAACCAGCAGCGGCACGTTACGGAAGAGTTCGACGTAGCAGGTGGCGATGCCCGATACGATGCGGTTCGGCACGGTACGCATGACACCCAGGACCGAGCCCAGTGTCAGAGCGATGATCCAGGCCACGACGGCGATGCCGATGGTCCAGCCCAAACCTGCGATGAACCAGTCGAGATAGGTCTCGCTGCCCACGCCGGTGGACTTGAAGAACACGCCCCAGTCCCAGTTGTAATTCATTAGGGTCTCCCCTTGAGATCAATCGATGTACAAGTACCCGCCTGGGGGAAGCTCCGTCCCCGCCTGATCGTGTCGAACAGGCACACGCGAACGGCTCGATAGCCACCGGTTCGAGTGTTTCCAGATATGCCAGCAGGAGGTGACAACTCCTGAAAGGGCAACGGCCCTTTCAGGAGATAAGGTTAGTCAGAAATCAGGATTTCTTGTCGTCAGCCGCTTTATCGGTCGGCGTGGCGATCAGGGCCTTGAGCTCGTTGCTCATCGGGAAGCTCAGGTTCACGCCTTTAGGCGGGACTGGCTGCAGGAACCACTTGTCGTAGATCTTGTTGATCTCGCCCGATGCGTAGGTGGCCTTGATGGCGTCATCCACGACCTTCTTGAACGGCTCGTCACCCTTGCGAACCATGCAGCCGTATATTTCGTACGACTGTGGAGTGCCGGTCACGGACCAGTCGGCAGGCTTCTTGGCCTTGGCCATTTCACCGGCCAGCAATACGTCGTCCATCATGAAAGCCACTGCGCGGCCGCTTTCCAGCATCTGGAAGGATTCGCCGTGGTCTTTGGCGGAGATGACGTTCATGCCCATCTGCTTATCGGCATTCATTGCCTTGAGGATGCGCTCGGACGTGGTGCCGGCGGTGGTCACGACGTTCTTGCCTTTGAGGTCGTCGAAATCCTTGTAGGCGGAGTCTTTCTTGGCCAGCAGGCGGGTGCCGACTTCGAAGATACCGACGGAGAAGTCAACTTGTTGCTGACGCTCGACGTTGTTGGTGGTGGAACCGCATTCCAGGTCCACGGTGCCGTTCTGCACCAGCGGGATACGGGTCTGCGAGGTCACCAGGTTGTATTTGATCTGCAGGTTAGGCAGGTCCAGTTCTTTCTTCAGGGCGTCGACGACTTTCAGTTGCAGGTCGTGGGAGTAGCCCATCGGTTTGCCGGATGCATCGGCGATGTAGGAGAAAGGAATGGAGGCGTCGCGATGTCCGAGGGTGATAACACCGGACTCTTTGATTTTCTTCAGGGTGCCGGTGAGTTCGGCGGCGAAAACTGGAGTGCTGATCAGAGCTGCAGCAATGGCTGCGCCCAGGATATGGGGAACGATGCGCATCAAATTTTCCTCGACATTGTTTTTTTTATGGAGCCAGTTCATCGGCCCTTTTGTGCTTCGAATGCCTGACGGCTCCTGAAGTGTTGGCGCAACAGGCATTCGTCGAAGAAGTGTAGAGCATGACTCGTGCCAGACCAGTCGCTGCTGGTCAAAGCGTTGATTTATAAGGGGATTAAATATTTATGGCGGTTTTTTCAGCGCTGGAAAATCCGGTAATCCGAACCGACCCAAAGGTCGCGTTCGGAAAACCGAATGGATCAGGGGCGCAATCCGCTATCAGGGGTATTTGCGCTTGTCCGGTGCCGGCGGGAAATACTGGTACAACCAGGTTTCACTGAGCGTGCGGTCATTGGTGCGAATGAACAGCCGCAGCTCGACGGGGTCGACGCTGTCATTGGTCGGATACCAGTCGAACAGGATGCGGAAGCCCTTGATGTCATCGAGCACCAGCACGCTGAAATCCTTGACCTGGCCGTTTGAGCAGGTGACCACAGGCTCGATGCCGGCGCCTTCGGGCAAGCGGTCCAGGCCACCGCCGGTGAAATCCACGGCAAAGCGGCGAGCCCAGACTTCCGGGTAATGCTCGCCGGGCGCCCAGCCCTCGGTGAAACCGCCCATCCCGGAGCGGGTCGCATGGACCCGGGCCAGCGGTGTGCCAACCGGTGGCAGCGCACTCCAGTACAGCTTGTAGCCGTAGTTCAGCGAGTCGCCGGTGGCCACCGGTTTTTTCGGCGTCCAGAAGGCGACGATGTTGTCCATGGTCTCGCCGGTGGTCGGGATCTCAAGCAGGTCTACCGAGCCTTCGCCCCATGGCGTCGTAGGCTCGACCCACAGGCTCGGGCGGCGGCTGTACCAGTCGACGGTGTCCTGATAGCTGGCGAACTCGTGATCGGTCTGTACCAGGCCGAAACCTTTCGGATCGTTGTCGGCGAAGGCATTGAATTGCAGGGTGGCCGGGTTGTTCAGCGGGCGGCAGATCCACTCGCCGTTGCCGCGCCACATCGCCAGGCGGTCGGAGTCGTGGATCTGCGGGTGAATGGTGTCGCACATCCGGCGCTCGTGGGTGCCGCAGCTGAACATGCTGGTCATCGGCGCGATACCCAGTTGATCGATGGCGGTACGTGCGTTGACGTGGGCATCGACTTCCATCACCACGCGCTCGGCCTGGCAGTCGATATCAAAGCGGTAGGCGCCGGTCGCGCTCGGGGAGTCGAGCAGGGCATAGACCACGAAGCGGGTGCTGTCCTTGTCCGGAGTCTCAAACCAGAACTTGGTGAAGTCAGGGAATTCTTCGCGTTTTTTCGCGTAGGTGTCGATGGCCAGGCCGCGGGCCGACAGGCCATATTGGCCAGTGGCATCCACCGCGCGGAAGTAGCTGGCGCCGAGGAACGACACCACGTCGTGCTTGTCCAGCTCCGGCGCCTTGAACAACTTGAAGCCGGAAAAGCCCAGGTCGCCGGTCAGCTGCTTGGTGTCGACCGTGGTTTTTTCGTAGTTGAACAGTGATGGACGGAAGTGCACTTCGCGGGCCATGCGGGTCTTGGGATCGACGCTGTACATGCGCACCGGTTGCTTGAAACCCATGCCGACGTGGAAGAACTGCACGTCCAGCTGACCTTTGTTGTCTTTCCACAGCGAATGATCGCCGTCGTAGCGGATCGCGTTGAAATTCTGCGGGGTCATGGTCGCAAGCGTCGGTGGCAACACTTGCTTGGTGTCCTGGTAGGGGTTGCTGGCGAGTTGCTTGGCCTGGATTTTCAGGGCATCGAAGTCGAAGGCCTTGGCCTCGCCATCGGCGGTCCCTGGAGCGGCCCAGGCGCGGGCGGCGAGCAGGCCGGTAGCGGACAAACCGGTGTAGGCCGCAATGGCCATGGAGGCTTTGAGCAAGTTCCTGCGGTGCATAAATACAACCTGTCGTGACAATCCCGCGCCGTTCCTGGCACGTACTGGATCAGAAATTACGGTTCGGACATGCCTTCGGCCAAACGCGACGGACTTTAAACAGATGCCGGATAGCTTAAACCGTTCGATTGCAGAGCAAAAATGGTTGATGGCAAGACGCTAGCTCGCGAATGAAACAAGACGTGTCTGGAAACATTTCCGACAGCCCGGTCTGATTTACAGGGCATTTCTGCTTTTTTTGACTAATTACTCTAAAAACCGCTTTTCAGCGCCGGGATTATTTCTATTCTGTGGGCATGACCGGCTTATGCCCTTCGGGCCGGTACGGTTTAGTAGCCATGCGGCGCTGCCGGAAAAGGGATTGAGGGCGATGCGGTTTCTGAAGTTTTCTTTGACGTAGAGAAGGACATCGTCCATGTCGAAAGTACAAGGCATCACCGAAATATTGGGAATCTTTCCATGCCTGGGGATCGGGCGGCGAAGGCGTCGGCTCAATAGCGAGGAAATGAAGCTGGTGGAGCGCTATCGAGAGCTGTCGGAGAGTGACCGGATAGCGATGCGGTATCTGGTGGATGCGATGAGGAGTGTTTCGCGGTTTTGAGCAGAACTGGCTACCGTGAGGGCCATTTGGCTTTTACGGTGGTCAGGTCGGTCAATTTTCCTGCATCGGCGTCGGCAATGCCGAGGTCGATTGCTTGGCGAAGGGCCAATTGTCGAATGATCAACTGGGGGTAATTTTCTGCATACGAGCTGTTACTTGGAATGATTTCAACGACGCTTCGTTCGGCGTTACGAGTTTTGCTCATGATGAGAGTGCCCCATTCGAATGTGGTCCCCTGTAGGAGCGAGCATGCTCGCGATGGTCGTCAACGATGACGCGTATTTTCTGAATGTACGCGGCGTTCTTGAAACCATCGCGAGCATGCTCGCTCCTACAGGGGACCGGGTCGATTTCTTCAGTTGCAGGTGCCAACAACAGGGAACGGTCGCTGCACCTGCATCAAATCAGGCATATCCCGCCATTTGATCCACGCGTGTTGCTGGTAATGCAGCAAAGGCACCGTAATGCCGGCCCAATTCAAGGCACTCAGGCTCGGCAAGTTTTCCACCGCCGGTGTCTGTGCATTTCGCAGCATCGGAACCACCTCGTGACTCAACCATTGCCTCAAGTTGCGGTTTTCCGGGATGAAGTGGTGAACCAGCAACGCGTATACCCCCGATTCGCTGACCATCAGCGATTCGAGGGTCTTGCCGTTTTTCAACAACCAGACATGACGACGCTGATCGGGATCGAGCTTTTGGATGAGCCGTTCGTTCAGCGGTTTTCCCATCAAACGGCCAAGATCCTGGACGCAGAACCAGGCTTGATGGTCCTGCATGAAAGCGTGGAGGAAGCGGTTGTGGCGTGTGAAGGCGGTGGGGGTGAAGCAGGGATGAATTTCAGACGGATTTGATGAGTGTTTGTGCATTTTCGACTCCATGTTGAAAAAGGAGCCGCCACTAATCCTTCGACAGATTGGGTGGCGGACCGTGTGGCGTTCGAAGTCGGGACATTCTCGTTCAACATGGAAGCCATGAGAGGCCCGCGCCACACGGCCCACCATAGAGTGAAACTGAAAGGCAAAACAATGCCCCAGTTCATATGGGGGCGCGGATGCGCCATGTTGATGAGTTACCGGCTTCGACCCCGGGTCGCTGATTTGTCAGCGACGGGGAAAAGCCTATCGGTCAGGCGCTCGCGGCGCCAAGTCTACTCCGGCGACGCTTGTCGTAGGAATGAGAGTCTTCGCCGGAAGGCTGCATCTGTAGGAATTTCCTGTTTTTGCACGGCGTGCAGTCAAACGACACCCAATCCGCTGTTTTTCCTTTATCTATTCGAAACCAAGGAATTAACTGCAGGTTTTCTCCATGCTGATCGAATTTTCGGTTTCCAATTACCGCTCGTTCCGTGACAGGCAAACCCTGTCCATGGCGGCGACTCCTCGTCTGAGCAAGACGCGCAACCTTTTCACATCGTCCACGAACTCAGAGAGGCTTCCTGACCTATTGAAGGTCGCTGCAATTTACGGCCCGAACGCCTCTGGTAAATCCTCGTTGATCCGGGCGATGGGGATAGTCGGCCGCTTGCTGGCCATACCTTCAGGCTCCAATGGCGAACCGCTGCCGGTTTCGCCTTTTCGTTTTGATCGCGCATTGAAAGATGCCCCCAGTGTTTTTGAGTACAACTTTATTCAAGCGGGGCTGCGCTATCGGTTTGTGCTCGGATTGACCAGCCAAAGAATTTTTCAAGAACAATTGGTTGCGTACCCAAGAGGAAAAGAAACGCTCCTTTATGACCGCCACTTCGATGCTGATGGCGAACACTATGTTTTCGGTAAAACGCTGGAGGGTGGCAAAGAGGTGCATTGTGCATGGCGGCGTTTGACGAGCCCCAAAATGCTGTTTCTCGCGCAAGCCGTTATGAACAGCAGCGAGGAGCTAAGTCAGTTGCGAGCTCCGTTCAGCTGGTTTCAAACCGGCCTTCTTGTCGTTGACCAGAACAACATGATGGGGTTGTCGACTGCTTCTATCAGGTTTCTTCAGATGGTATCGGACTACAAAAATGATCTGAGGGACTTTCTGAGTGCGTTGGATATTCCGGTGTCTTCCATTGAACTGAACTCACACGAATCCGTTTCGATTCAACGGAATGGAAAACTCACGTTGAAAGATTTTTTGGCAGCTGCGCAGAAGGACAAATTGACCCTGACGCATACCAGTGCTTCGGGCGATGCGGATTTCGATTTTTCCGAGGAGTCGTGCGGGACAAAGAACCTGATCGGCTTTTGGTTGCCCTGGTTCATGATGAATCAGGCGGGTGGTAGTGGTGTCCTTTGTGTCGATGAACTGGACAGTAGCCTGCACCCTGAAATCGTTGCTGATTTGATCGGCAAACATTTGGACAGTGGTCTGGATACTCAGTTGATCTTCACCACTCACGATACGCATCTTATGAATGAAAAGATTTTGCGTCGCGATCAGTTCTGGATTGCTGAACGTGATGCTCATGGCGCCACAAGTCTTTTTTCTGTTCATGACTTTGTGGGGCGGGAGAGTGAGGATGTGGAGAAGCGCTACTTTGAAGGTCGTTATCGCGGATTACCGCTGATAAGGCAGGGCTGAGCATGGCGAGGTCGAGCAAGTCATTTGATCGCAAGGCATCCCGATTCAAGCCTCAACCTAAAGTGTTGGTGCTCTGTGAGGACAGTCAATCAGGGAGGCGGTATCTGGAAGACGCTGCCTTTCATTTTCGGGCAAAGGCGCAGGTTGAAATTGTTCACTGCGGAGTCACGCACCCGAGCGGTATTGTTGAACGAGCCGTTATCCGGCAAAAAAGTTTCGACAAAGTATTTTGTGTTTTGGATCGCGATACGCACCTTTGCTTTGGACGCGCGATGAGCATTGCCAAGTCTCACCCGAAGATCAGAGTCATTGCGTCGTATCCCTGCTTCGAGTTTTGGCTTCTCTTGCACTTCGGTTTCAACCGAAAGCCTTTCAGAGCTGTCGGAAAATATTCACCGGGTGATTTGGTAGTCAAGAGCCTGAGAGAGAGACCCAACATGGATCAGTACGACAAGGGCAAAGGCACCCGTTGTTTCGCTCAACTGCTGGGTGAGCCGTTTCTAATGGCGAGAGCGCTGGCGCCGAGGATTCTTGATGACGTCGTTATCAGTGGTGAGCCCAACCCGAGTACCGAAATCCACCTACTCATGGACGAATTCGAAGCGCTCTCGAAACCGCAACTCATCTGACGTTATCAAAACCTGCCCGCATCTCTGCGGGCAGGGCGTTTGACCAGAAGACGAAATGGTTACCGACTAACCTTCCACGCATCCCCCGCAGGCGCCGAGCCGTGGTCATACGGCTTGGCAATCCACATGTAGAGCAAGCCCAAACCAATCACGATGGCGGTGCTCAGGACCATGGCGTAGTTGATGTACCACGCGGCGTCTGGGGTCCGCGGCCAGGCCATGTTGATGATGGCGCCGATGCCGTAGGCCAGCGCGCCGATGTTCACCAGCCAGCCCCAGGCGCCGAGGGTGAATTTGCCGCTGGGTTTCCAGCTTTTCATGCGCGCATACAGGGCGCCGAGCACGATCATCTGGAACGCCAGGTAGATGCCGATGGCGGCGAAGCTGACGATGGTGGCGACCGCATCCTGCAGGAAGAAGCCGAGGATGATGATCAGCGCCGGCAGCACGCCGGAGACGAACAGTGCGGCGACCGGAACCTGGGTGTGAGGCGAGATCTTTTTCAGCAGTCGGCTGCCGATGACCATTTCGTCCCGGGCGTAGGAGTACAGCAGGCGACTCGCCGCCGCTTGCAGGCTGATGACGCAGGAGATGAAGGAAATCATCACCACGCCCATCACCATTTTCGAACCGACCGGGCCGAAGGCGTTGTTGAGGATGGTGCCTACCGGGTCCTTGTCGGTGCCGTTGATCACCGCTTGCATGTCCGGCACGGCGAGGATCAGCGCCAGGCAGGCGAACATCGCAGAGACACCGCCGATGTAGATGGTCATGCGCATGGCCACCGGGATTCGCTTGCTCGGGTTCGGGGTTTCCTCGGCCACATCGCCGCAGGCCTCGAAGCCGTAGTACAGGAACATCCCCGCCAGCGAGGCGGTGAGGAAGGCCGGCAGGTACGAGCCGTCGACGCTGATGTCGAAGGTGTTGAACAGCACGCTGATCGACTGATGACGTTCGAAAATCAGCAGGTAAACACCTACGATCACCGCGCCTACCAGTTCGCAGAGGAAGCCGAACATGGCAATGCGTGCCAGCACCTTGGTGCCGCTGAGGTTGACCAGGGTGGCGAACAGCGTCAACACCAGGGCGATGACGATGTTGGTGTTGTTGCTCGGTTCAAAACCCAGCATCGCCGCGAGATAAGGGCCGGCGCCGACCGCAACGGCGGCGATGGTCACGCACAGGGCGATGGAGTAGATCCAGCCGACCATCCACGCCCAGCGCTTGCCCACCAGACGACGGGCCCATGGGTATACGCCCCCGGAAATCGGGAACTGCGAAACCACTTCACCGAAGATCAGGCACACCAGCAGCTGGCCGATACCCACCAGCAGATAAGCCCAGAACATCGGTGGCCCGCCGGCGGCGAGGCACAGGCCGAAGAGGGTATAGACCCCGACGACCGGGGAGAGGTAGGTGAAGCCCAGGGCGAAGTTTTCCCACAGGCTCATGCTGCGATTGAAGTTGGAGGTGTAACCCAGTTTGCGTAGTTGCTCGGCATCGCTGTCGGCAATGGCTGTAGAGAGATCGGGTGATGCACTCATATGTGTTTTCTCCGGAAAATCGGCAGATTTCGGATGTCCGATGCCGTGGCGGGGCTTTGGGGGCGCCGCCAGGATCGGTGGTTATTGTTGTTTTGTTGGCTTTGAAACCTGGTGGTGCCTAATGCCGGTTTCGACCCTGAAACCGAGGTGACGCCATCTCTGTAGGAGCGAGCATGCTCGCGAAAAACCTGAGGACACCGCGGGGTATCAGGAACCCCGCGTCATCGTTGACGTCCATCGCGAGCATGCTCGCTCCTACAGGCGATGCTTTTTTAGTGCTTGAACATCACATGGCGAACGACGGTGTAGTCCTCCAACCCATACATCGACATGTCCTTCCCATACCCGGACAGTTTCTGACCGCCGTGGGGCATTTCGCTGACCAGCATGAAGTGGGTGTTCACCCAGGTGCAGCCGTACTGCAAGCGCGACGAGAGGCGGTGGGCACGGCCGACATCGGCGGTCCATACCGACGACGCCAGGCCGTAGTCCGAATCGTTGGCCCAGCCCAGCACCTGTGCTTCATCGCTGAATTTGGTCACCGACACCACAGGCCCGAATACTTCGCGACGGACGATTTCGTCGTCCTGCTGCGCGTCTGCCAGCACCGTCGGTTCGAAGAAGAAGCCATTGCCGTCCACCGCCTTGCCGCCGGTGATCAGGCGGATGTGCGGCTGGGCCACGGCGCGCTCGACGAAGCCGGCCACGCGGTCGCGATGTTGTGCGGTGATCAGCGGGCCGAGTTCGGTGCTCGGGTCATCCTGCACGCCGTACTTGATGCTGCTGACAGCGGCACCGAGCTTCTCGACGAATTTTTCGTAGATGCCTGCTTGCGCATAGATGCGGCATGCGGCGGTGCAGTCCTGGCCGGCGTTGTAGAAGCCGAAGGTACGGATACCCTCCACGGCCGCATCGATATCGGCGTCGTCGAAGATGATCACGGGGGCTTTGCCGCCCAATTCCATGTGCATGCGTTTGACGGTGTCGGCGGTGCTGGAAATGATGTTCGAGCCGGTGGCGATCGAACCGGTCAGCGACACCATGCGTACTTTCGGGTGGGTCACCAGGGGGCTGCCGACGGTGGGACCACGACCAAACACCAGGTTGAGTACGCCGGCCGGGAAAATTTCCGACGCCAGTTGCGCCAGGCGCAGTGCGGTCAGCGGGGTTTGCTCCGACGGCTTGAGCACCACGGTATTACCGGCGGCCAGGGCCGGGGCGATCTTCCAGGCGACCATCATCAGCGGGTAGTTCCACGGCGCGATGGAGGCGATCACACCCACCGGGTCGCGGCGAATCATCGAGGTGTGGCCTGGCAGGTATTCGCCACCGGCCGAACCGCTCATGCAACGGCTGGCGCCGGCGAAGAAGCGGAACACGTCGGCAATCGCCGGGATCTCGTCGTTCAGCGCAGCGCTGAAGGGCTTTCCGCAGTTGTCCGACTCCAGTTTGGCAAGCTCTTCGCCGTGGGCTTCGATGGCGTCGGCGAGTTTTAGCAACAGCAACGAACGCTCTTTGGGCGGGGTCTGCGACCAGCTGTCGAACGCGGCATCGGCGGCGCGCACGGCGGCATCGACCTGGGCTTCGCTGGCTTCGTTGATTTCCACCAGCACGCTGCCCAGCGCCGGGTTGAACACCGGTTGGGCGGGGCCTTCGCCGTCGAGCAGTTGGCCGTTGATCAGGAGTTGGGTTTGCATGACATCGTCCTCTTCAAAGCAGTTCTTGTTTTGAAACCGGCCCCTGTAGGAGCGAGCCTGCTCGCGATAGCGGTCTGACAGGCGACATCAGTGTTGAATGCCAGTCAGTCATCGCGAGCAGGCTCGCTCCTACAGGGGATAGTTGTTGTCTGTTATTGATTTATTTCCCGCCACTGCCCGCGACGCTTTCACCGCCCCGGGTCAGGTAATAGGCGCCGAGAATCGGCAGCATGGTCACCATCATCACCAGCATCGCCACGACGTTGGTCACTGGTACATCCCGAGGGCGGCTGAGCTGGTTGAGCAGCCACAGCGGCAGGGTGCGTTCATGGCCGGCAGTGAAGGTGGTGACGATGATTTCGTCGAACGACAGCGCAAACGCCAACATGCCGCCGGCCAGCAACGCCGAGCCGAGATTCGGCAGGATGATGTAGCGGAAGGTCTGCCAGCCGTCGGCGCCGAGGTCCATCGAGGCCTCGATCAAACTGTGGGAGGTGCGGCGCAAGCGGGCGATGACGTTGTTGTAGACGATCACCACGCAGAAGGTCGCGTGGCCGACGATGATGGTGAACATCCCCGGTTCGATACCCAGCGTCTTGAAGGTCGCCAGCAAGGCGATCCCGGTGATGATCCCCGGCAGGGCGATTGGCAGGATCAGCATCAGCGAGATGCCTTGCTTGCCGAAGAAGTCCCGGCGGTACAACGCTGCCGAAGCCAGGGTCCCCAGCACCAGGGCGATCAGCGTGGCGATGGAGGCGATTTGCAGCGACAGCTTGATCGCTTCCAGCACGTCGGGCCGCGCGAACGCCACGCCGATCCACTTCAGGGTGAAGCCCTTGGGCGGAAAGCTGAATGCCGCGTCCTCGGTGTTGAAGGCGTACATGAAGATGATCAGGATCGGGAAGTGCAGGAACACCAGCCCGCCCCAGGCTGCGATTTTCAGGCCGAGTGAAGCCTTTTCAGAGTGCATCGAAGGCCCCCAGTCGTTTGACGATGGACAGGTAGATGGCGATCAGCACGATCGGTACCAGAGTGAACGCGGCGGCCATCGGCATGTTGCCGATCGCGCCTTGCTGGGCGTAGACCATGCTGCCCACGAAGTAGCCCGGCGGCCCCACCAGTTGCGGCACGATGAAGTCGCCCAGGGTCAGGGAGAAGGTGAAGATGGAACCGGCGGCGATCCCCGGCACCGACAGCGGCAGAATCACCTGCATGAAGGTCTGGCGCGGCTTGGCGCCAAGGTCTGCCGAGGCTTGCAACAGCGACGGCGGCAGGCGTTCCAGCGAGGCCTGGATCGGCAGGATCATGAACGGCAGCCAGATGTAGACGAACACCATGAAACGACCCAGGTGCGAGGTCGACAAGGTACTGCCGCCCACGCCCGGAATGCCCAGCACGAAATGCAGCAGCGACTCCAGCCCCATGTACTGGACGAACCACTGCGCCACGCCGCCCTTGGCCAGCAGCAAGGTCCAGGCATAGGCCTTGACGATGTAACTGGCCCACATCGGCATCATCACCGCGATGTAGAAAAACGCCTTGGTCTTGCCGGTGGTGTAGCGCGCCATGTAGTAGGCGATCGGGAACGCGACGATGGCGCTGGCAATGGATACGACAATCGCCATGCTCAGGGTGCGCAGGATGATGTCGAAGTTCGAGGGCTGGAACAGCGCGGCGAAGTTCGCCAGGGTCAGGTCGGGAGTGACCGCCATGGTGAAGTCGTCGAAAGTGTAGAAGCCTTGCCACAGCAGCGTCAGCAACGAGCCGAGGTAGATCGCGCCGAACCACAGCAACGGTGGTACCAGCAGCATCGACAGGTACAGGTTCGGCCGACGGTACAGCAGGTTGGAAAACCTGCGTAGCGCCGAGCCGCCTGCCGTGGTTTGAGAGATAGCCATGGTGTTCATCTCACACCCCGCTCGCCAGGGTGTCGTGCAGAGGGATCATGGCTTCACGGGCCCAGCGCGCCGTCATGCGTTGCCCGGTCTGGTGCTGGGCGCTGGTGTCGAGCCACTGATTGTTGGCCTGGCTGATGTTCAGGGTCTGGCCGTTTTCCAGTTTCAGTTCATAGCGGGTGGCGCTGCCCTGGTACTGGATATCGTGCAGCAAGCCGCTGACTTCGATCTCGTGGCTGGCCAGCGGGCCGTTGGCGAAACGCACGTGTTCGGGGCGAATCGAAAACGGCTGCGGATTGCCGCTCAACTGTTTGGCCAGGTCGCCGCGAATCACGTTGGAGGTGCCGACGAATTCGGCGACGAAGGTGGTCGCCGGTTTCATGTACAGGTTGCGCGGCGAATCGACCTGCTCGATGCGGCCCTTGTTGAACACCGCGACGCGATCGGACATCGACAGCGCTTCAGTCTGGTCGTGGGTGACGAAAATGAAGGTGATGCCGAGCTGGCGTTGCAGCTTTTTCAGTTCGCCTTGCATTTGCTCGCGTAGCTTCAGGTCCAGTGCGCCGAGGGGTTCGTCGAGCAGCAGGACGCGCGGGCGATTGACCAGGGCGCGGGCCAGGGCCACACGCTGGCGCTGGCCGCCGGAAAGTTGCACCGGCTTGCGCTCGCCGTAGCCACCGAGGGCGACCATGTCGAGGGCTTCTTCGGCGCGCTTGAGGCGTTCGCCCTTGGCCACGCCTTTGACTTTCAAACCGTAGGCGACGTTGTCGCGTACGTTCATGTGCGGGAACAGCGCGTAGTCCTGGAACACGGTGTTCACGTCACGCTGATACGGCGGCAGCCCGGCGGCTTCCTCGCCATGAATGCGGATGGAGCCTGCGCTCGGTTGTTCGAAACCGGCGATCAGGCGCAGACAGGTGGTTTTGCCCGAGCCCGAAGGGCCCAGCATGGAGAAGAACTCGCCGTCCTGGATGTCGATGGAAACCCGGTCAACGGCTTTCACTTCGCCGAACTGACGGGAAACGTTGGTGAACTGGACTGCAAGCGTCATGGTGCGGTGCTCCAAAAAGGCGAGGGCCGTCGCAGCGGCCCTGCCTGGACTTCTGAAATCTTCATTGATGATCGTTCCCACGCTCCGCGTGGGAATGCCTCCCCGGACGCTCCGCGTCCGCTTCGGCGTGTGACGCAGAGCGTCACTGGCTGCATTCCCACGCGGAGCGTGGGAACGAGATGTGTGTGTTATCTGCCGCCCATGATCGCGATGTAATCCTGGGTCCAGCGGCTGTATGGCACGAACTTGCCGCCTTCAGCCTGCGGGGTTTTCCAGAAGGCGATCTTGTCGAAGTTGTCGAAACCGTTGGTCTTGCAGCCTTCGGCGCCGAGCAGTTCGCTCTCCTTGCACGCCGCCGGCACGGCTGGCAATGAGCCGAACCATGCCGCCACATCACCCTGGACCTTCGGTTGCAGCGACCAGTCCATCCACTTGTAGGCACAGTTCGGGTGCTTGGCATCGGTGTGCATCATGGTGGTGTCGGCCCACCCGGTGGCGCCTTCTTTCGGGATGGTCGAGGCAATCGGCTGTTTCTCGTTCACCAGGCCGTTGACCTGATACGGCCAGGCACCGGACGCGACCACGCCTTCGTTCTTGAAGTCGCTCATTTGCACAGTGGTGTCATGCCAGTAGCGGTGGATCAGCGGCTGCTGGGCGCGCAACAGATCGAGCACCGCCTTGTATTGCTCTTCAGTCAGTTCGTAGGGGTTCTTGATCCCCAGTTCCGGCTTGGCGGTCTTCAGGTAGAGCGCTGCGTCGGCGATGTAGATCGGGCCGTCATAGGCCTGTACGCGACCCTTGTTCGGCTTGCCGTCCGGCAGGTTTTCGGCATTGAACAGCACGCCCCAGCTAGTCGGCGCGGTCTTGAATACGTTGGTGTTGTACATCAGCACGTTCGGGCCCCACTGATACGGGGTGCCGTAGGTCTGCTTGTTGACCACGTACCACGGCGCATCTTTGAGGCGCGGGTCGAGGTTTTTCCAGTTCGGGATCAGCGAGGTGTTGATCGGCTGCACACGCTTGCCGACGATCAGGCGCAGGGAGGCGTCGCCGGACGCGGTGACCAGGTCATAACCGCCCTTGGCCATCAGGCTGACCATCTCATCGGAAGTGGCGGCGGTTTTCACGTTGACCTTGCAGCCGGTTTCCTTCTCGAAACCGGTGACCCAGTCATAGGCCTTGTCGCTTTCGCCACGTTCGATGTAGCCGGGCCACGCCACAATATCCAGCTGGCCTTCGCCGGCACCGACAGCCTTCAGCGGCTCGGCGGCCTGGACACAGGCACTGGCCAGCAGCGCGGTGGTGATTGCACTGAGCAGTGCGGTCTTGTGCACGAACATGGGAATTCCCTCTTCTTTAAATTATGGTCGGGGCAGTTTTGAACGTGGTGAAGCATGCCGTTGTCGGCTTGTTATTAGCGTAGTCAGAGATGTTGTCCGTGGCGCGCCATGATGTGCCGCACCACGCTGTAGTCCTGCAATGAATCGCTGGACAGGTCCTTGCCGTAGCCCGAGCGCTTGAGACCGCCGTGGGGCATTTCGCTGACCAGCATGAAATGGCTGTTGATCCAGGTGCAGCCGTACTGCAAGCGCGCGGCGACCTGCATCGCCTTGTCCAGGTTCTGGGTCCAGACCGAGGACGCCAGGCCGTATTCCGAGTCGTTTGCCCAGTCCACCGCCTGCTCCAGTTGATCGAAGCGGGTCACGGTGACCACCGGGCCGAACACTTCGCGCTGGACGATTTCGTCACTCTGTTTGCAACCGGCGAGCAAGGTCGGCTGGTAGAAGAAGCCGGCGCCGGAATGAACGGCCGCACCGGTGACCCGCTCGATGTGCGGTTGACCGAGGGCGCGCTCGACGAAGCTGGCCACGCGGTCGCGCTGGCGGGTGCTGATCAGCGGGCCGATTTCGTTATCGGCGTCGCGCTTGCCGGCGAAACGCAGGCTGCTGACCGCGGCGCCGAGTTCCGCCACCAGGCGGTCGTGAATCCCGGCCTGGGCATACACCCGGCAGGCCGCGGTGCAATCCTGGCCCGCGTTGTAGTAACCGTAGGTACGCACGCCTTCGACCACGGCCTGGATGTCGGCATCGTTGCAGACGATCACCGGGGCCTTGCCGCCCAGTTCAAGGTGCGTGCGCTTGAGGGTCTTGGCCGCGGCCTGGAGGATTTTCTGCCCGGTGACGATATCGCCGGTCAGCGACACCATGCGTACCTTGGGATGGCTGACCAGATGGCTGCCGACGCCTTCCCCGCCACCGCACACGATATTGATCACACCGGGCGGCAGGATGTCGGCCAGCGCCGGTGCCAGGGCGAGGATCGACAGCGGCGTGTGTTCGGAGGGTTTGAACACCAGCGTATTGCCGGCGGCCAGGGCCGGGGCGATTTTCCACGCGGCCATCATGATCGGGTAGTTCCACGGCGCAATCGACGCCACCACGCCAATCGGATCGCGACGCACCATGCTGGTGTAGCCCGGCAGGTACTCGCCGCTGAGCTGGCCAGTCTGGCAACGCACGGCGCCGGCGAAGAAGCGGAACACGTCGACCGTGGCAGTCAGGTCATCCTGACGGGCCAGGTGCAGCGGTTTGCCGCAATTGAGGGCTTCGAGGCGGGCGAGCAGGTCGGCGTTTTTTTCGATGGCGTTGGCGATGTCGAGCAACAGGTTCGAACGTTGCTGCGGCGTGGTGCGCGACCAGTCGGTAAAGGCACGGTGGGCGGCGAGGATGGCGGCTTCGACTTGTTCGGTGCTGGCTTCGGCAATCTGCGTCAGGACTTCACCGGTGGCCGGATTGAGGATTGGCTCGACAAAACCCTGGCCCGCGACCAATTCGCCATCGATCAACAACGCGGTGAACAGCGGGGTCTGCGCGCCAGCCATTTTTCGGGTTCTCTTTTCTTGTATGGCCATGTTGCTCCCTGTGACTGGGACCGGCCGTCTTATATAGATGGATCAAGACTAGTGCGCGGACCCGAGGTCGACAAATACTAAATACTGAAGGTGGCGTTCGATTAAATAGATGGCTTGCGGCCGCCGTGGGGTTGCTCGCGAGCCACCGTCAGGAACGGGTCCACCAGGGCCGGACGCGCGGTGCCGCGACGCCAGGCCAGGCCCACGTCCAGGGTCTGACTCAGGTCGGCGATCGGTCGCGCTTCAATGATGTCGCCCTCCAGCGACCACGGGCGGTAGGTCATGTCCGGCTGGATCGACACCCCGAGGCCGGCGGCCACCAGGCTTCGCACTGCTTCGGTCGAGGCCGTGCGCAAGGTAATGCGTGGTTGCAGCGAGGCGGCCGTCCACATGCGCTGGGCGTTGCGATCCATTTCATCGACGTTCAACTGGATCAACGGCTCGCGGGCGACGTCGGCCAGGTTGATGCTGTCGTGTTCCAGCAGCGGATGCTGGGCCGGCAGCCACAGCCGGTGGGGCGAATGGGTCAGGACTTCCGTCTGCAACGCGTGGCGGTCCTCGAGGTTGGACAGGATCAGCACGCCGACATCGATCTCGCCGCTGACCAGCAAATGCTCGATGTACGGGCGTTCGTCCTCCATTACGCGGATTTCCACGTTGGGGTAGGCGCGCTGGAAACGAGTGAGCAAATCCGCGAGGTAATAACCGGCCACCAGGCTCGTCACGCCGACGATCAACTGCCCGGCCACCTGATCGGTGCTTTGTTGCAGGCTGCGCTTGGCGTTATCGACGGTGGCGAGAATCAGGTGCGCCTGGCGCAGGAACTGATGGCCCTGGTGAGTCAGGGTCATGCCCTTGGCGTGGCGGCTGAACAGGCTGACGCCAATCTCTTCTTCCAGTTGCTGGATCGCCAGGGTCAGGGTGGACTGGGAAATGAACGCGGTTTGCGCGGCGGCGGAGATCGAGCCGGTCTCGGCCACGGCGATGAAATGACGGATCTGACGCAAGGTCATCATGGAAGGGCACCCGGTGGGCTGTTTTTATCGATTTGGTCGAGTGTATATCTAATTTTCTGAAAGCCGCTGCAAACCGCGAGCTTCAAGCGGCAAGTGAGGGGCGGCGAAGCAACATCTGGAAGCAATCTCGCGGGCGGGCACCGGGCACTTTCGATCTAGGCTGGGGGCCTTATTAGCCGGACAAACCCTGTTACGGAGGCGCAAATGAACACCCGTGGATTGCTCGATCAACTGTTGAAATCGGGTCAGGAGCTGTTGCAAAACAAGACCGGAGGCACGCCGAGCAAGAGTGCCGGCGGAATTGGCAGCCTGCTGTCGGGGGCGGGCGGCGGCGCTTTGGCGGCGGGTGCGATGGGGCTGCTGTTGGGCAGCAAGAAGGCGCGCAAAGTCGGCGGCAAGGTCGCGGTGTATGGCGGTCTCGCCGCGTTGGGCGTCCTGGCCTACAAGGCCTATGGCAACTGGCAGGCCCAGCAAGGCGCAACCCCGAAAAACCAGCCGCAGACTCTCGACCGCCTGCCCGCCGCGCAAGTCGAGCAACACAGCCAGGCGATTCTCAAGGCCCTGGTGGCGGCGGCCAAGGCGGACGGTCACATCGACGAGCGTGAGCGCGAGCTGATCGAAGGTGAATTCACCCGTCTCGACAACGATCAGGAACTACGGCACTGGCTGCACGCCGAACTCAACAAACCCCTGGACCCCAGCGACGTCGCCCGCGCCGCCAGCACGCCGGAAATGGCGGCCGAGATGTACATCGCCAGCGTGATGCTGGTAGATGAAGAGAGCTTCATGGAGAAGTCCTACCTCGATGAGCTGGCGCGTCAGCTCAAGCTGGAGCCGGGGTTGAAGGCCGAGTTGGAGAAACAGGTGCGGTTGGCTTCTGTGTAAGGCCTTAAACCGCTATCGCGAGCAGGCTCGCTCCTACAGGGGATCTGAGTCGAACATAAATGCCGTGTTCGCCGAAGACCCCATGTGGGAGCGAGCCTGCTCGCGATGGCGTACTGCGCTACACCACACCCCTCAATGACCATTCCACGGCCCCTTTCTGCCAAATCACCACTGGCACAAATCCCCCGCGATAGCCGACAGTCCCCGCCCAAAGCCAATCCCTGCTTTTTACCTACGGGATGAGACGCGGTGCGCAACCGTCTTATAAATGGAACACCGCCCTCGGCTATACTCCCCCACATTTGGAAACAACCCGAGGACAGCCTGTGAAGAACTGGACGTTGCGCCAACGCATTTTGGCGAGTTTTGCAGTCATCATCGCCATCATGCTGTTGATGGTGGTCGTCTCGTATTCGCGGCTGTTGAAGATTGAAAGCAGTGAAGCCAGCGTGCGTGAAGATGCGCTGCCAGGGTTGTACTACAGCTCATTGATTCGTGGTGCCTGGTCTGACAGCTATCTGCGGATGCAAGCCATGCTCGGCCTTGAAGAAGGGCAGGGCTTCAACGCCAAGGATGCAACGGATTTCAGTACTTACGCCGCCCGCCTGCAAGAGCAGATGGACCTCTATCGCGGGACCATCACCGACGACGATGACAAGACCGAATACGCCGCGTTCTTGAAATTCCATGAGGACTACCACCGGATCCTGGCGGCCGTGATCGACCTGCACAAGCGCAACCTGGATGCCGACGCCATCAAAATGTTCAACGACGAGCTGACGCCGACCTGGACCAATGGGCGAGCGAAACTCAGTGACATCCTGCGCCACAACAAAGCCGTGGCCGACAGGGATATCGCGGCCATCGACGACGCGGTGCTGACCGCCAAAACCATCATGGGCATTTCCCTGCTGATCGCCGTGCTGGCGGCCGGTCTCTGCGGCCTGTTGTTGATGCGCGCGATCATGGCGCCGATGAATCGCATCGTGCAGATTCTTGAAGTGATGCGCACGGGGGATCTGAGCCGCCGGTTGAATCTGGACCGCAAGGACGAGTTCGGCGCCGTGGAAACCGGCTTCAACGACATGATGACCGAGCTGACATCTCTGGTGTCCCAGGCCCAGCGCTCGTCGGTACAGGTCACCACCTCGGTCACCGAGATTGCCGCGACTTCCAAGCAGCAGCAGGCCACCGCCACCGAAACGGCGGCCACCACCACCGAAATCGGCGCGACTTCCCGGGAAATTGCCGCCACCTCGCGGGATCTGGTGCGCACCATGACCGAGGTTTCCACCGCTGCCGATCAGGCCTCGGTGGCCGCCGGCTCCGGGCAGCAGGGCCTGGCCCGCATGGAAGAAACCATGCACTCGGTGATGGGTGCGGCCGACCTGGTCAATGCCAAACTGGCGATCCTCAACGAGAAGGCCGGCAACATCAATCAGGTGGTGGTGACCATCGTCAAGGTCGCCGACCAGACCAACCTGCTTTCGCTCAACGCCGCCATCGAGGCCGAGAAGGCCGGTGAATACGGTCGCGGTTTCGCCGTGGTCGCCACCGAAGTACGACGCCTGGCCGACCAGACCGCTGTCGCCACCTACGACATCGAGCAAATGGTGCGCGAGATTCAGTCGGCGGTGTCGGCCGGCGTGATGGGTATGGACAAGTTTTCCGAGGAAGTGCGTCGCGGCATGGCCGAGGTGCAGCAGGTTGGCGAGCAGCTGTCGCAGATCATCCATCAGGTGCAGGCACTGGCGCCTCGCGTATTGATGGTCAACGAAGGCATGCAGGCCCAGGCCACCGGCGCCGAGCAGATCAACCACGCGCTGGTGCAGTTGGGTGATGCCAGCAGCCAGACCGTCGAGTCCCTGCGCCAGGCCAGCTTTGCCATCGATGAGCTGAGCCAGGTGGCCGTCGGGCTGCGCAGCGGCGTTTCGCGATTCAAAGTCTGATGAGCGAGCTCACTGCCAAACGCACCGCCGTGAAACAGCCATTGCAGGTGCTGTTTCTGGTGTTTCACATCGGCAGCGAGCGCTACGCGCTGCGCGCGACCGAGGTGGCGGAAGTGCTGCCACGGGTAGCCCTGAAGCCGATTGCCCACGCACCACACTGGGTGGCCGGGGTGTTCGCCTGGCGTGGCGCGGTGGTGCCGGTGATCGACCTCAGTGCGCTGACCTTTGGCACGCCTGCCCAGGCGCGCACCAGTACGCGGCTGGTGCTGGTGCACTACCAGTCGGATGAAGGTACGCCCGCGCAACTGCTCGGACTGATCCTGGAGCAGGCCACCGGCACCTTGCGCTGCGATCCCGCGGATTTCCAGCCGTATGGCCTGGACAATCCCCGGGCACCTTATCTGGGGCCGGTGCGCAAGGACGAACAGGGGCTGCTGCAATGGGTGCGGGTCGCCGATCTGTTGGATGAGCGAGTCCGCGCGCTGTTGTTTCCGTCGCCACCGCTGGACCTCGCGCTGCTTGAGGAACAGTCATGAACAGCGACCAGCGTTTTTTCGATTTCCTCAAGGAGCGCATCGGTCTCGACGTGACCTCGGTGGGCCCGGCGATCATCGAGCGTGCGGTGCGCCAACGCAGCATCGCCTCCAATGCGCAGACGGCCGATGAATACTGGCGCACCCTCCAGGGTTCGAGCGATGAGCAGCAGGCGCTGATCGAAGCGGTGATCGTTCCGGAAACCTGGTTTTTCCGTTATCCGGAATCCTTCGCCACCCTGGCGAAACTGGCGACCCGGCGCCTGGCCGAGATCAACCACCTGCGTGCCCTGCGGATTCTCAGCCTGCCGTGCTCCACCGGCGAAGAACCCTATTCGATCGCCATGGCGCTGCTGGATGCCGGGTTCAAGCCGCACCAGTTCAAGGTCGAAGGCATGGACGTCAGCCCGCTGTCGGTGGAAAAGGCCCGGCGTGCGCTGTATGGCAAGAACTCCTTTCGCGGCGAAGACATCGCCTATCGCGACCGTTATTTCACTGCCGAAAATGACGGCTATCGCCTGAGCGACCGCGTGCTGGATCAGGTGCGCCTGCAGGTCGGCAATGTCCTTGATCCAGCCCTGCTCGCCAACGAGCCGCCCTATGACTTTGTGTTCTGCCGCAATCTGCTGATCTATTTCGATCTGGCGACGCAAAAGCAGGTGTTCGAAGTGCTCAAGCGCCTGACCCATGTCGATGGCGTGCTGTTCATCGGCCCCGCCGAAGGCAGCCTGCTGGGGCGCCTGGGCATGCGTTCGATCGGTATCCCGCAGTCCTTTGCCTTCAGTCGCCACAGCGATGTGGAGCCGGAACCGTTGCCGACATTCGTTCCCACGCCAGTCCCCACGCCCACGCCCGTGCGGCAACCGGCGCGTCATGTCGCGCCATCGCCTGTGCCCCGGCGTCCGTTTGCCAGCGTTGCGCGACCCGTGCCTACAGAAAAAACCGCCAGCGCCGATACCGCGGCATTGCTGGCAAACATTGCCGAACTGGCCAACGAAGGCAAAAGCGCCGACGCCCGTGCCGCGTGCGAACGCTACCTGCGCAACCACGAACCCGTGGCCCAGGTGTTCTATTGGCTGGGGTTGCTCAGCGATGTGGGTGGCAATGTGCTGGAAGCCCAGGGCTTTTACCGCAAGGCGCTATACCTTGAACCGCAACATCCCGACGCGTTGATGCACCTGGCAGCCTTGCTGCAATCCCAGGGCGATAGCGCCGGTGCCAGACGATTGCAGGACCGCGCCGCGCGCAGCGAGCGCGCCGCCGACAGTGAGCGTAAACGATGATTGCCTCCGACACCTTTAGCGTCACCCGTGAAGATGCCCAGGCCATCGACGATTGCTGGAACCGCATCGGTATCCATGGCGACAAGTCCTGCCCGCTGCTGGTTGAACACATCCATTGCCGCAATTGCGCGGTGTACTCGGCGGCGGCGACGCGCCTGCTGGATCGTTATGCATTGCAGCAGGAAGATCGCGCGCAAGTTTCCGGTGCGGTCGAAGACGAGGTAAAGACCCGCTCGCTGTTGATGTTCCGCCTCGGCGAAGAATGGCTGGGCCTGGCGACACGCAGTCTGGTGGAAGTGTCGCCGCAGCAAGCCATTCACTCGCTGCCGCATCAACGTTCCCGGGCGCTGCTCGGGGTGGCCAACGTACGCGGCGCGTTGGTGGCATGTCTTTCATTGTCCGAGTTGCTGGGGCTGGAGAGTGTCGCTGGCGTTGCGGGCGGCGCGCGGGTCATGCCGCGCATGTTGATCATCGCCGCCCACGGCGGGCCGGTGGTGGTGCCGGTGGATGAAGTGGACGGCATTCACGCCATCGACGAGCGCATCCTGGACGCGGCGTCGCGCTCGGGTACCCAGGCCAATGCCAAATACACCCGTGGCGTCTTGCAATTCAAAGGTCGCAGCCTGCGCTGGCTGGATGAAGAACAGCTGTTGTCCGCCGTGACCCGGAGCCTCACATGACCCCCGAGCAAATGCGCGACGCCTCTTTGCTTGAACTGTTCAGCCTGGAAGCCGAAGCCCAGACCCAGGTGCTGAGCGCGGGTCTGTTGGCCCTGGAGCGCGACCCGACCCAGGCCGATCAACTCGAATCGTGCATGCGTGCGGCGCACTCGCTCAAGGGCGCGGCGCGCATCGTCGGTATCGATGCCGGCGTCAGCGTGGCGCATGTCATGGAGGATTGCCTGGTCAGCGCCCAGGAAGGGCGGCTGTACCTGCGTCCCGAGCACATCGATGCCTTGCTGCAGGGTACCGATCTGCTGATGCGCATCGCCACGCCGGCCACCGCACCGCAGCCGGCGGACATCGAAGCCTATGTCGCCTTGATGGCGCGCTTGCTCGATCCGGCGGCCGCTGCGATTCCCGTCCTGCCGACCACCGCGCCGGTCATGGCGGAGTTGCAGCTTGAAGCGCCCAAGGTCGAAGCGCCCGTCACTTTGGAAACGGCCCCCGTCGTTGAGTCACAACCGGCTGAGCCCGTAGTCGCCCCCAAGAAATCCAAGCGCACCACGGAAACCGGCGAGCGCGTGCTGCGGGTCACCGCCGAGCGCCTCAACAGTCTGCTCGACCTGTCGAGCAAATCCCTGGTGGAAACCCTGCGGCTCAAGCCGCACCTGGCTACCATGCAGCGCCTCAAGCGCATGCAGAACAACAGCCTGCGGGCGCTGGAAAATCTCAACGTTCATCTCAAGGACCATGCCCTGAGCCTCGAAGCCCAGGAAGCCCTCGAAGATGCGCGGCGGCTGCTGGCCGAATCCCAGCAATTGCTGGCGGAGAAAAACGCCGAGCTCGACGAGTTCGCTTGGCAGGCCAGCCAGCGCGCGCAGGTGCTGTACGACACCGCCCTGGCGTGCCGCATGCGGCCGTTCGCCGATGTGTTGACCGGCCAGGTGCGGATGGTCCGCGATTTGGGCCGCAGCCTTGGCAAGCAGGTGCGGCTGGAGATCGAGGGCGAGAAAACCCAGGTCGACCGCGATGTGCTGGAAAAGCTCGAAGCGCCGCTGACCCACCTGCTGCGCAATGCGGTGGATCACGGTATCGAAACCCCGCAGCAGCGGCTGCTGGCCGGTAAGCCGGAGGAGGGCCTGATTCGTCTGCGCGCCTCCCATCAGGCCGGATTATTGGTGCTGGAACTCAGCGATGACGGCAATGGTGTCGATCTGGAGAAGGTCCGCCGCAGCATCGTCGAACGCCAATTGTCTCCGCCGGAAACCGCCGCGCAGTTGAGCGAAGAGGAACTGCTGACGTTCCTGTTCCTGCCGGGGTTCAGCCTGCGCGACACCGTCACCGAGGTTTCCGGACGCGGTGTCGGCCTCGACGCGGTGCAGCACATGGTGCGCCAGTTGCGTGGCGCGGTGGTGCTGGAGCAGACGGCGGGCCAGGGCAGTCGTTTCCATCTTGAAGTGCCGCTGACCCTGTCGGTGGTGCGCAGCCTGGTGGTGGAGGTGGGGGGCGAGGCCTATGCCTTCCCGCTGGCCCACATCGAACGCATGTGCGATCTGGAGCCTGCGGACATTGTGCAGGTCGAGGGCCGCCAGCACTTCTGGCATGAGGGCCGGCATGTCGGCCTGGTCGCCGCCAGCCAGCTGTTGCAACGCCCGGCAAGCCAGGGCAATCAGCAGAGCCTGAAGGTCGTGGTCATCCGCGAACGCGATACGGCCTATGGCGTAGCGGTCGAGCGGTTTATCGGCGAGCGCACCCTGGTGGTGTTGCCGCTGGATGAGCGCCTGGGCAAGGTGCAGGACATTTCCGCCGGGGCCTTGCTCGACGACGGTTCGGTGGTCTTGATCGTCGATGTCGAAGACATGCTGCGTTCGGTGGATAAGCTGCTCAACACCGGACGCCTGGAGCGCATCGCCCGCCAGGGCAATCAGGCTGCCGAGGCGGCTCGCAAGCGGATTCTGGTGGTGGACGACTCCCTCACCGTGCGCGAGCTGCAACGCAAGCTGCTGCTCAATCGCGGCTACGACGTGGCAGTGGCGGTCGACGGCATGGATGGCTGGAATGCCCTGCGCTCGGAAACCTTCGACCTGTTGATCACTGACATCGACATGCCGCGCATGGATGGCATCGAACTGGTGTCGTTGCTGCGTCGGGACAACCGCCTGCAATCGTTGCCGGTGATGGTGGTGTCCTACAAGGATCGTGAGGAGGATCGCCGCCGTGGACTGGATGCCGGGGCCGACTATTATCTAGCCAAGGCCAGTTTTCATGACGACGCCTTGCTCGATGCAGTCGATGAGCTCATAGGAGGAGCGCGGGCATGAAAATCGCAATCGTCAACGATATGCCCATGGCCGTGGAGGCCCTGCGCCGGGCGCTGGCCTTCGAGCCGGCGCACCAGGTGATCTGGGTGGCCGGCAATGGCCGCGAAGCGGTGCAAAAGTGTGCCGAACAGACGCCTGACCTGATTCTGATGGACTTGATCATGCCGGTGATGGACGGGGTGGAAGCCACCCGCCGGATCATGGCCGAAACGCCTTGCGCCATCGTCATTGTCACGGTGGATCGCCAGCAGAACGTGCATCGGGTGTTCGAAGCCATGGGCCACGGCGCGCTGGACGTGGTCGATACCCCGGCCCTTGGCGCCGGCAATGCCCAGGACGCGGCGGCGCCGTTGTTGCGCAAGATCATGAACATCGGCTGGCTGATCGGCGACAAGAGCCATCGTGAACGCCGCGACCCTGGTCCGTTGCGCAGTTCCGGCTCACGGCAGAGCCTGATCGCCATTGGCTCGTCCGCCGGTGGGCCGGCGGCGCTGGAAGTTCTGCTCAAGGGGCTGCCGCGCAATTTTTCCCCAGCCATCGTGCTGGTGCAGCACGTAGACCAGGTGTTTGCCGCCGGCATGGCCGAATGGCTGGCCAGCGCCAGCGGCCTGAACGTGCGCCTGGCCCAGGAGGGCGAGCCACCACAAAGCGGCACCGTGCTGCTGGCGGGGACCAATCACCACATTCGATTATTGAAGAACGGCACGCTGGCCTACACCGCAGAACCGGTCAACGAAATCTATCGCCCTTCAATCGACGTTTTTTTCGAGAGCGTGGCCAATTACTGGAACGGTGATGCGGTCGGCGTTTTGCTGACCGGCATGGGACGAGATGGCGCGCAGGGGCTTAAACTCCTGCGCCAGCAAGGTTACCTGACCATCGCACAGGACCAGAGCAGCAGTGCGGTGTACGGCATGCCCAAGGCGGCCGCGGCCATCGATGCTGCCACGGAAATTCGCCCGCTGGAGAAGATAGCGCCACGATTGCTGGAGATCTTTGCAAAGTGACTACTATTAGCAGCAATCCTGGCTTATGCAGTTTTCAGGTGAACGCACATGAATGAATTACAGCTCGACGACTTCAAGACTGACGAAAATGCCGCCATGGTGCTGTTGGTGGACGATCAGGCGATGATCGGCGAGGCCGTTCGACGCGGGTTGTCGAACGAAGAAAACATCGATTTCCACTTCTGCGCCGACCCGCATCAGGCCATTGCCCATGCGGTGCGGATCAAGCCGACGGTGATCCTGCAGGATCTGGTTATGCCCGGTCTTGACGGCCTGAGCCTGGTGCGCGAATACCGCAATCACCCGGCGACCAAGGATATCCCGATCATCGTGCTGTCGACCAAGGAAGACCCGCTGATCAAGAGCGCGGCGTTCGCGGCCGGGGCCAACGATTACTTGGTCAAGCTGCCGGACAACATCGAACTGGTGGCGCGCATCCGCTATCACTCGCGCTCCTACATGACCCTGTTGCAGCGCGACGCGGCCTACCGTGCGCTGCGGGTCAGCCAGCAGCAATTGCTCGACACCAACCTGGTGCTGCAACGCCTGATGAACTCCGACGGCCTGACAGGGCTGTCGAACCGCCGGCACTTCGACGAGTACATGGAACTGGAGTGGCGGCGCTCGCTGCGCGAACAGAGCCAATTGTCGCTGCTGATGATCGACGTGGATTATTTCAAGACCTACAACGACACCTTCGGCCACCTGGAGGGCGACGAAGCCCTGCGCAAGGTCGCCGCGGCGATCCGCGACGCCTGTGCCCGACCTTCCGACCTGCCGGCCCGCTACGGCGGCGAAGAATTCGCCCTGGTTCTGCCCAACACCACGCAGGGCGGAGCACGGCTGGTGGCGGAGAAACTGCGCATGACCGTCGAGGCCCTGAAAGTCCCGCACATCGCCCCGACCGAGGGCTCGAGCCTGACCATCAGCATCGGCCTGGCGACCATCACCCCGACAGCCGGCAGCAATTGCCGGGAATTGATCTCGGCGGCGGACAAGGGCTTGTACTTGGCCAAGCACAATGGGCGTAATCAGGTGGGGATCGGCTAATTCGCCGGATGATTCCCTGTAGGAGCTGCCGAAGGCTGCGATCTTTTGACTTTAGGTTCTAAAAACAAGATCAAAAGATCGCAGCCTTCGGCAGCTCCTACAGGTTTCACCAAAACCATTCGCCGCTAAAGCCGCCAGGCGGGCTGCCGTCACAGTCTGATTACGTTATACTCGCCGGCTTTCAAAAGTTCGCCTACGAGTGCTGCCCGCCATGGAAATCAACCCGATCCTGAACACCATCAAGGACCTGTCCGAGCGCTCCGAAACCATTCGGGGGTATCTTTGACTACGATCAAAAGCATGAGCGTCTGACTGAGGTCAATCGCGAGCTTGAAGATCCGAGTGTCTGGAACAAGCCTGAATACGCCCAGGAACTGGGCCGCGAGCGCTCTGCGCTGGCGCAGATCGTCGAGACCCTGGACGAGCTGTCCAGTGGTCTGGCCGATTGCCGCGACCTGCTGGACATGGCTGTCGAAGAAAACGACGAAGGTGCGGTCGACGATGTGATCGCTGAGCTGGCCCGCCTGGAAGAGTCCCTGGCCAAGCTGGAATTCCGCCGCATGTTCAGCCATGAAATGGACCCGAACAACGCCTACCTGGACATCCAGGCAGGCTCCGGCGGTACCGAAGCCCAAGACTGGGCCAACATCCTGCTGCGCATGTACCTGCGCTGGGCCGACAAACGCGGTTTCGACGCGACCATCATGGAGCTGTCGGCCGGTGAAGTCGCCGGGATCAAGGGTGCCACCGTGCACATCAAGGGCGAATACGCCTTTGGCTGGCTGCGCACCGAGATCGGCGTGCACCGTCTGGTGCGCAAGAGCCCGTTCGACTCCGGCAACCGTCGTCATACCTCGTTCTCCGCCGTGTTCGTCTCGCCCGAGATCGACGACAAGGTGGAAATCGAGATCAACCCGGCAGACCTGCGGATCGACACCTATCGTTCCTCCGGTGCCGGTGGTCAGCACGTAAACACCACCGACTCGGCCGTACGTATCACCCACGTACCGACCAACACCGTGGTCAGCTGCCAGAACGAACGTTCCCAGCACGCCAACAAGGACACCGCCATGAAAATGCTGCGGGCCAAGTTGTACGAGCAGGAAATGCAGAAGCGCAACGCCGCTTCCCAGGCGCTGGAAGACACCAAGTCCGATATCGGCTGGGGTCACCAGATCCGTTCGTACGTGCTCGATGCTTCGCGGATCAAGGATTTGCGTACCAACATCGAACGCAGCGACTGCGACAAGGTGCTCGACGGCGATATCGACGAATACCTGGAAGCCAGCCTGAAGTCCGGGCTGTAAACGATGCAACACCGGATCGCCTGAAACACTGCGATCCCCTGTAGGAGCCAGCTTGCTGGCGATCCCCGGCCGCAGGCCGGGGGCAACGAACCCGTGATGGAATTTTTAAAGACATGAGCGACCTAGAACTCGACCCGCAAGCCCTGCAACAGGAAGAAAACTCCCTGATCGCCCTGCGCAAGGAAAAGCTTGCTGCCGAGCGCGCCAAGGGCAATGCCTTCCCGAACGACTTCCGCCGTGAAAACTACTGCGATGCACTGCAGAAACAGTACGCGGACAAGACCAAGGAAGAGCTGGCAGAGGCTGCAATCCCGGTCAAGGTTGCCGGTCGCATCATGCTCAACCGTGGTTCGTTCATGGTGATCCAGGACATGACCGGTCGCATCCAGGTCTATGTCAACCGCAAGACCCTGTCGGAAGAAACCCTGGCCGCGGTGAAAACCTGGGACATGGGCGACATCATTGCCGCCGAAGGCACCCTGGCCCGTTCCGGCAAGGGCGACCTGTACGTCGAAATGACCAGCGTGCGCCTGCTGACCAAATCCCTGCGCCCGCTGCCGGACAAGCACCACGGCCTGACCGACACCGAGCAGCGCTATCGCCAGCGCTACGTTGACCTGATCGTCAACGAAGACGTGCGCCAGACCTTCCGCGTGCGTTCGCAAGTCATCGCCCACATCCGCAGCTTCCTGATGAAGCGCGACTTCCTGGAAGTGGAAACGCCGATGCTGCAAACCATCCCGGGCGGCGCGGCAGCCAAGCCGTTCGAAACCCACCACAACGCGCTGGACATGGAAATGTTCCTGCGTATCGCTCCGGAGCTGTATCTGAAGCGCCTGGTGGTTGGTGGTTTTGAAAAAGTGTTCGAGATCAACCGCAACTTCCGTAACGAAGGCGTTTCGACCCGTCACAACCCTGAATTCACCATGTTGGAGTTCTACCAGGCTTACGCCGACTACGAAGACAACATGGACCTGACCGAAGAACTGTTCCGTGAGCTGGCGCAACTGGTGCTGGGCAGCACCGACGTGCCGTACGGCGACAAGGTGTTCCACTTCGGCGAGCCGTTCGCGCGTCTGTCGGTGTTCGACTCGATCCTCAAGTACAACCCCGAGCTGACCGCTGACGACCTGAACGACATCGACAAGGCTCGCGAAATCGCCAAGAAAGCCGGTGCCAAGGTGCTGGGCTTCGAAGGCCTGGGCAAGCTGCAGGTGATGATTTTCGAAGAGCTGGTCGAGCACAAGCTGGAACAGCCGCACTTCATCACCCAGTACCCGTTCGAAGTGTCGCCGCTGGCCCGTCGTAACGACGACAACCCGAACGTCACCGACCGGTTCGAACTGTTCATCGGCGGCCGTGAAATCGCCAACGCCTACTCCGAGTTGAACGACGCGGAAGACCAGGCCGAGCGTTTCATGGCACAGGTGGCCGACAAGGACGCCGGCGACGACGAAGCCATGCACTACGACGCCGACTTCGTTCGCGCGCTGGAGTACGGCATGCCGCCAACGGCGGGTGAAGGCATCGGCATCGACCGCTTGGTGATGTTGCTGACCAACTCTCCGTCGATCCGCGATGTGATCCTGTTCCCGCACATGCGACCGCAAGCGTAAATGTTTCAATAAAAAAACCGCCTGAATTGGCGGTTTTTTATTGCCTGTCTGGTACAAACGTATCAAATGGTTAATTTTGAAGTAGAGAGAGGAATTCCCGTCGTGATCCATGCAAGGGCTCAAGAAGGTGCAGCAGGTATCGCCACTGCGGTCGCTGAAAGTGTTCAGTACCAGGGTCGCAAGGCCAGCCGGCAGGGCAGCGAACAGCGTCGGCAGGACATTCTCGATGCGGCGATGCGCATTGTCGTGCGCGACGGCGTGCGTGCGGTGCGCCACCGGGCCGTGGCCGCTGAGGCCAATGTGCCGCTGTCGGCGACCACTTACTACTTCAAGGACATCGATGACCTGCTCACCGACACCTTCGCTCAATACGTGGAGCGCAGTGCGGCGTACATGGCCAAGCTGTGGGATAACAACCAGGGCCTGCTGCGCGAGATGATCGCCCGTGGCGATGGCAGCCCGCAGGCGCGCAAACACCTGGCGGACGAGCTGGCGCGACTGATGACCGACTACGTTCACCGGCAACTGGTGACCCGTCGCGAGCACTTGATGGCCGAACAGGCCTTCCGCCAGGAAGCGCTGCTCAACCCGCGTCTGGCCCAGCTGGTGCGTTCCCATCAGCAAATCCTGCTGCAGGGCTCCTGCCAGCTTTTCGAGGTATTGGGTTCGCGCGAGCCAAAGCAGGATGCCAAAGTGTTGACGGCTATAATCGGACGGATGGAATATCAAGGGCTGCTCAACGACGCCGAGCCGGCCGCCGAAGAGGAAATGCTCGGCATACTTACGCGTTATATGCATTTGGTGCTGGCTTCGGTCTAATCCCTGTAGGAGCGAGCCTGCTCGCGATGGTCTGACATTCAAATGTTTGTTGTCTGACACACCGCCATCGCGAGCAGGCTCGCTCCTACAGAGGCCGGCGTTGTGTTCAAAAGGGAGTGTTGAATGAAAGCCTGGCGTGTCGTAGCGATCGCCTTGTCGTTCCTGCTGCTCAGTGGCTGCCTGGTGACCTTCAAGGAGCCGCTGCCCACCAGCGAACCCGCGCCCAAGGGTTTGCTCGGCAAATGGACCAGCACCAACGCCTGGGGCGAGCCGGTCAACCTGGAACTGACCCGCGTCGGCGACAATCGTTATCAGGCCGTCAGCTATTTCAGGGCCAATCCCCACGAGCGCGAAGCCTATCCGTTCACGGTGTCGCGCCACGGCAACCGCTGGTATCTGTCGGCGAAGGTGCCGGCGCAGTTCGGCGGGCATTTCACCATTGCCGGCTTCGAACTCACCGACAAACATGAGTTGGTGGTCTACAACCTCGACCTTGAACAGATCAGGCAGGCACTTGGGCAGAGCGCGCTCGATGGCGAAAGCTTCCACACCGACGATGGCGATGGCGTATTGATCGACAGCCATATGGACCAGGTCAGCGCCTATCTTGATGATCCGGCCAATTCCGATGTGTTCGTCGAAGCGGTACGCTACCAGCGCCAGGCCAAGGCCAAATAACCATCACGTTTTTTCAGGAGTTTCCGGTGGACGATTACCAGCAGTCGATACGCGTTTTGTCCGATCGCATTGTGCTGGCGCAGACGCCGATCCGTGTCCTCGATGCGGTCAAGTGGGACGAGAGCATCCGCAAGGGTTTCCTCAAGGCCAAGGGCAAGGAAATGCCGGCGGTGGATCGCGACTACTACCTCAACCGACCGCTGGCGTTCGATTCCAGCAAAGTGAAGCTGGAGTTCCAGAACATCGAGCGCGACATCACCCGCCAGCTCGGCCAGTTCAATCCGGTCGGCCAGATCATGCGCCGCATGTGCAAGGAATACCGAATGGTGGTGCGCATGCTCGAAGCGCGCGGCACCGAGGATTTCGGCCTGATATCCCAGGAGTTGTATGGCGCCGCCTCCGACGCGTTCCATGCCGGCGACCCGACGCTGTCCGACCTGGGCATGATGCTGTCTGAATACCTGAACAACATCGACGGTCGTGGTGACCTGAAGGATGAGCCGAAGACGATGACCGCCAAGGATGCGGTCGAGATGCTGCAGCATCGTTTGAACAAGGTGTTCGGCGAGGCAGAAGAAACCATCCGGGTGTTCGAGTCGGACGGAATTGTCGCCGATGCGGCGGCCGGCGCCGACTACATCAAGATCCGCACCGATGCGATGTTCAACCAGCGCGATGTGCGCGCCCTTGAAGTCCATGAAGGGCTGGTGCACGTCGGCACCACCCTCAACGGCCTGAACCAGCCGATTTGCACCTTCCTGGCCAAGGGCCCGCCCTCATCGACAGTGACCCAGGAAGGCCTGGCGATCCTGATGGAAATCATCACCTTCGCCTCCTACCCGAGCCGCCTGCGCAAACTGACCAACCGCACCCGCGCGATTCACATGGTGGAGGAGGGCGCTGACTTCCTGCAGGTGTTCGAGTTCTTCCGCGAACAAGGCTTCGAGATGCCCGAGAGCTACAGCAACGCCAGTCGCGTGTTCCGCGGCTCGACGCCGACAGGTCTGCCATTTACCAAAGACTTGTCCTACCTCAAGGGCTTCATCATGATTTACAACTACATTCAGTTGGCCGTGCGCAAAGGCAAGCTGGAGCAGATCCCGCTGCTGTTCTGCGGCAAGACGACGCTGGAGGACATGCGCACCCTGCGTCAGTTGGTGGATGAAGGAATGGTGGTGCCGCCCAAGTATCTGCCGGAGCAGTTCCGCGACATGAATGCGTTGTCGGCGTGGATGTGCTTCTCCAACTTCCTCAACCACCTGAGCCTGGACCGGATCGAGGCGGATTACTCCAACATCCTCTAAAGCCGGTGAGGCCAATTGTGGGAGCGAGCCTGCTCGCGATGGCGGCTTAACATTCAGCATTGATGTTGCCTGGCACACCGCTATCGCGAGCAGGCTCGCTCCCACAAGGTTTTGTGATTGCCTTCCCCATCACTTGCGAGGTTTCATCGGATGAGAATCCTCGGCATCCTCTGCCTTCTCCTGGCCCTGAACGGTTGCAGTTCGTTCCTGTTCTACCCCGAACCTGGCCAGTTGTTCACCCCGGAAAAAGCCCATCTCGAATACCGCGACGTCACCCTGATCACCGCCGACGGCGTCAGGCTGCACGCCTGGTGGCTGCCGGCGAAAAAAGGCGTCGAGGTCAAGGGCACGGTGCTGCACCTGCACGGCAACGGCGGCAATCTGCCGATGCACCTGGGGGGCAGTTACTGGTTGCCGGAGCAGGGCTACCAAGTGCTGTTGATTGACTATCGCGGTTACGGTTTGTCCGAAGGCAAGCCAGGCCTGCCGGAGATTTATCTGGACATCGATGCCGCCTTCAAATGGCTCGACACAGCGCCCGAGGTCAAGGGCAAGCCGTTGATCCTGCTCGGCCAGAGCCTTGGTGGTTCGATGGCCGTGCACTACCTTGTTCAACACCCCGAACGGCAGAAACAGCTCAAGGCTTTTGTGCTCGACGGCGTGCCTGCCAGTTACCGCAGCGTCGGCCAGTTTGCCTTGAGCCATTCATGGCTGTTGTGGGCGTTCCAGGTGCCGTTGTCCTGGTTGGTGCCGGACGGCGACAGTGCGATCAACTCCATGGCGCAGCTGAACGGTGTGCCGAAATTGATCTACCACAGCATCGACGATCCGATCGTGCCCCTTTCCAACGGCATCCGTCTGTATCAAGCTGCGCCGCCGCCGCGCGTCCTGCAACTGACCCGGGGCGGGCATGTGCAGACGTTCGCCGACCCGGTCTGGCGCAAAGTCATGCTGCGTTATCTCGAAGACCCGCAGCATTTCAACGGCCTGCGCCGCCTCGCAGAAGTGCCCAACTACCCGGCACCCCCGAATTCTGAAGATGAACCACCAGAGAGTCCGCAATGAGTGAAGAACGTAACGCCATCCCGCTGATCATCACCGGTATCTGCAGCATCCTCGGCACCGTGGGTGCCCTGTGGTGGTACGGCTACCTGCACTTCGCCAAGCCGGAGGATGCGTTGCTGCTCAACGAATTCACCATGCTCAAGACCGTGCCGGGCGAAGACTACAAAGTCTCCCTGGAGCCGGCCGCGCAGGTGGCCCAGTGCATCGATGGCGTGCTGGTACTGTTCGACACCGAACAGAAAGGCCTGACCGGCGTGCTGGTCAACGACCGGAAAAAAGCAGTGCGGTGCATGGGGCAGGAAACGCCGCAGAAGCTGGAGCAGTAAACCAGTCCAATGTGGGAGCGAGCCTGCTCGCGATGGCGGTTTGATTTTCAACATCTCTGTTGTCTGACACGCTGCCATCGCGAGCAGGCTCGCTCCCACAGTTGTTTGTGAAACGACGATTTATTGCGTATTGGCACTCACCGCCGAACGCGGAATCACCGGCTGGTTGTCATTGGAAATCGTCACTTCCACCCGACGATTCTGTGCGCGTCCCGACACGCTGCTGTTATCCGCCACCGGGTATTCCTTGCCGTAACCCTGGGCAACGATGCGCGCCGGATCGACACCCATCTTCACCAGCGCCGCGCGTACGGAGCCGGCGCGACGTTCCGACAGCGACTGGTTATGCGACGCCGTACCGGTGCTGTCGGTATAGCCCTCGACGATCACCTTGCGGTCCGGGTTTTCCTGGAGGTACTGCGCCAGTTTGTTGATGTTCATCAGACCGTTGGATTTCAGCTCGGCCTTGTCGGTGGCGAACAGCACGTCACCGAAGGTCACCAGCGTGCCGCGATCGGTCTGCTTGGCATTGAGGCTGGCTTGCAGCTGTTTGATCTGCTGGTCACGGGCATCGAGCCGCGCCTGGGCACGTTGTGCGGAGGCGTTTTTCAGTTGGGCCTCTGCGGTGCGCAGAGCGATGGTCTGTTTCGCCACTTCCACACGCTGGTTGGTCAGGTACGCCAGCTGATCGACCTTGGCCGGGTCTTCTTTATCCAGATACGCCTTGTCGGCCTTGTCCAGATAATCGCTGGCGTCCTTGCTTTCCAGGGCCGCGACTTTGCTCGCTTGCGGGTCGGCTTGCAGGGCGCTGTAGTTGGTGCGGGCCTGCTCAAGGCTGGGGTTCGGTGGCGTCGAACACGCTGCCAACGCAATGCTCGCGGCCAGCAAGGCGGGGATCATCAAGTGTTTGGAATTGATGTTTTTGGAAATCATGGCTTCGTCCTTTTAGTCGATTGAGAAATACGTCGCGCGCGCCGTTACTGAACGCTGCGCTGGCTTTCCTGACGCAGTTCCTGAACCCCTTGTCGAGAGTCCTTCACAGTCTGTTTGGCTTTCATTGCCTGGGCCTTGCGCTCGGCCACGCGAGCGTCCCATTCAGCCTGCTCGGCGAGGGTTCTGGCCTGGTCGTATTTCTTGTCGTGCATGGCGATTTCGGCTTGTTTGAGCTTGTCCTGAGCCGTCTTCATTTCCACCGCGGCGAATTCGGTACCGCCCGCGCTGACCGCGCTGTTGACCGCAGATTCGGTCACGGCGAACTGTTCGGTGGGTGGATTGCCGGCGCAACCGGCCAGCACGAGACTGCCGCCGATGGCCAGGGCTGCCATTTTCAGGCCGTGCAGTGGGGTGAACGAGGATTTGCCTGAGCGGGTTTTCATGATTTTCAACTCCATTGGGCTTACTCCTGAACTACATAAACATCCATCCCTGGGCCAAGGCGCCGCGTGCATCATGAATCAAGGTGTTGTGAAAGGCCGTCCCAGGGGGGCTTACTGGGTTGACCCGGGGCGTTTTTTAAAAGTTCAGAGAAATTGATCCTGCGTCGGCAAGCTGTAGACCGAATAAACAGGGTTCTGGAACGCGGAGTTGATGGTTGTGGGAGCGAGCCTGCTCGCGATGGTCGTCAGCGAAAACGCGTTAATGCTGAATGAACGCGGCGCCTTGAAGTCCATCGCGAGCAGGCTCGCTCCCACAGGGGATCACAGGAGAGAAATTCAGTGTTTCTGCTTGCCGTGCCCCGCCGACAGGTCATGCAAGTGGCGGCGTGACAATGCCAGAAAACGCGGAGTGGGGCCGATGTCCTCGTACAGTGGATCGCCTTCCTCATCCGTGGCTACCACGGTCGTGCCCTTCACATAGGGAAAGCTTTTTTCCAGTTCTTCCAGGGCGGCACCGATCAGTTCGCCGAGCAGTTCTTCGGGTTGCCGCTTGGGGTACATGTCGATGATTGCCGCTAGCCTGGCAGCGGCCTCCACGTCCAGATGAATCGAGTAGCCAGTGTCGGTCAGGCGACCCTTGGCGTTTTCTTCCCAATGATGGGCAAGCTCGCGGATTTTCATAATGACCTCATGACACGCCTGCTCGTGGCAGGCTGGTGAGTATCCGGTATTGGCCGGCGAAGGCCGTTTTACGGCCTACTGTTCAGCCTAGCTTCTGCCTTGCAGGTTTAAAGTCCCTTCGTCGTCTGGGTTGTAAGTAACGGCCTGTAACGGCACTCTCTAGCCCAAGAGCATGAGTTACTTGGCCGCCCGGATTCTTTGCTGGAGAACTGCTGATGACCGATATTGATGCACGCTTGCGCGAAGACGTTCACCTGTTGGGTGAGCTGTTGGGCAACACCATTCGTGAACAGTACGGGGAGGGCTTTCTCGACAAGATCGAGCAGATCCGCAAGGGAGCCAAGGCTGATCGTCGTGGCTCCATGGACGCCGAACTGAGCGCCAGCCTCAACCAGCTGACCGAAGACGAATTGCTGCCAGTGGCGCGGGCGTTCAACCAGTTTCTCAACTTGGCCAACATCGCCGAGCAATATCAGCTGATTCATCGTCGCGACGAGTCGCAACCGGCACCCTTCGAAGCGCGCGTGCTGCCGGAGCTGCTCGCGCGCTTGCGCGCCGAAGGCCATAGTGCCGAATCCCTGGCCCGGCAATTGGGGCGTCTGGAAATCGAGCTGGTGCTCACCGCGCACCCGACCGAAGTCGCGCGCCGCACGCTGATCCAGAAATACGACGCCATCGCCGCGCAACTGGCGGCCCAGGACCATCGTGACCTGACCACCGCCGAACGCACGCAGATCAAGTCGACGCTGCAGCGCCTGATCGCCGAGGCCTGGCACACCGAGGAAATCCGCCGCACGCGTCCGACACCGGTCGACGAAGCCAAATGGGGTTTCGCGGTGATCGAACATTCGCTGTGGCACGCCATCCCCAATTACCTGCGCAAGGCCGACCAGGCCCTGCATGCCGCCACCGGCCTGCGCCTGCCGCTGGAAGCCGCGCCGATTCGCTTTGCCTCGTGGATGGGCGGTGATCGCGACGGCAACCCCAACGTCACCGCTCCCGTCACCCGTGAAGTGCTGTTGCTGGCGCGCTGGATGGCGGCCGACCTGTACTTGCGCGATGTCGATCAGCTCGCTGCCGACCTGTCGATGCAGCAGGCCAGCGCAGCCTTGAAAGCCAGGGCGGGCGACAGTGCCGAACCTTATCGCGCGGTGCTCAAACAGTTGCGCGAACGCCTGCGCGCCACGCGCAACTGGGCGCACACCGCGTTGACCGCGCCAGTGCCGGCCACCGCTGATGTGCTGCAAGATAACCGCGACCTGCTCGACCCGCTGGAGCTGTGCTACCACTCGCTGCACGAATGCGGCATGGGCGTGATTGCCGATGGCCCGTTGCTCGATTGCCTGCGTCGGGCGGTCACCTTTGGCCTGTTCCTGGTGCGTCTGGACGTGCGTCAGGATTCGTCGCGCCATAGCGCGGCCATGACTGAAATTACCGACTACTTGGGCCTGGGGCGTTATGAGGACTGGAGTGAAGAAGAGCGCATCGACTTCCTCACCCGCGAGCTGAGCAACCGTCGGCCGTTGCTGCCCGCCCACTACAAGCCGTCCGCCGATACCTCCGAAGTCCTGGCGACCTGCCGGGAAGTCGCCGCCGCGCCCGCTGCTTCCCTCGGTTCTTATGTGATCTCCATGGCCGGTGCCGCCTCCGATGTGCTGGCGGTGCAACTGCTGCTCAAAGAGTCCGGCGTGTTGCGGCCGATGCGCGTGGTGCCCCTGTTCGAAACCCTCGCCGACCTCGACAACGCGGGGCCGGTGATTGAAAAACTGTTGCTGTTGCCAGGCTATCGAGCGCGCCTGCAAGGGCCGCAGGAAGTGATGATCGGTTACTCCGATTCGGCCAAAGACGCCGGCACCACGGCGGCGGCCTGGGCGCAGTATCGGGCGCAGGAGCGTCTGGTGGACATTTGCCGAGAGCAACAGGTGGAACTGCTGTTGTTCCACGGCCGCGGAGGCACCGTGGGTCGTGGTGGCGGCCCGGCGCACGCGGCGATCCTGTCGCAGCCCCCGGGATCGGTGGCCGGACGTTTCCGCACCACCGAGCAGGGTGAAATGATTCGTTTCAAATTCGGCCTGCCGGACATCGCCGAGCAAAACCTCAACCTGTATCTGGCCGCGGTACTCGAAGCGACCTTGCTGCCGCCGCCACCCCCTACGCCCGAGTGGCGTCATCTGATGGACGAATTGGCCGCCGACGGTGTCAGTGCCTACCGCGCCGTGGTGCGGGAAAATCCGCAGTTCGTCGAGTACTTCCGCCAGTCGACCCCGGAACAGGAACTCGGTCGCCTGCCCCTGGGCAGCCGGCCAGCCAAGCGTCGCGCCGGTGGTATTGAAAGCCTGCGGGCGATTCCATGGATTTTCGGCTGGACCCAGACCCGCCTGATGCTGCCGGCCTGGCTCGGCTGGGAAGCGGCATTGAGCAAGGCGCTGGAACGGGGCGAGGGCAAATTGCTGGGGCAAATGCGCGAGCAATGGCCGTTCTTCCGCACCCGCATCGATATGCTGGAAATGGTGTTGGCCAAGGCCGACGCTGAAATCGCCCAGTCCTACGATGAGCGTCTGGTCGAGCCGGATCTGTTGCCGTTGGGCGCGCACTTACGCGACCTATTGTCGCAGGCATGCGCGATCGTTCTGGGGATGACCGGTCAGTCTCAGCTACTGGCACATAGCCCAGACACCCTCGAATTCATCCGCTTGCGCAACACTTACCTGGACCCGCTTCATCTATTGCAGGCCGAATTGCTGGCACGCTCACGACAACAGGAAGTGGCGCAGGGCAGCCCGGTGGAGCAGGCGCTGCTGGTGTCTGTGGCGGGAATTGCCGCCGGTTTGCGCAATACCGGCTAAGGTTTTTGCCGTGGGGCGAGGCATCCGGTGTGTGCGCCGGATGCCGATTGATGGGGGCTGAAAAAGTACGGCCAGGCGACAGTTAATGATGGGGTTGCGACCATTGGAACCGCGCCAAATGGTCGCAGCAGGCAGCGGTTTCTCCGACTTTTGGCGGCTTGTGTGGGCGCAGCCTGCTGTGTATCTTGATCAGCCTTTGGCCGTTTGGGCGGTCACGACCCTATTTTTGAGATTGGCCCCACGAGGCGAATCTGACGTTATCCATATAAAAAATTGAGGAGCACATCGATGCGCGTCATTCTGCTGGGAGCTCCCGGGGCCGGTAAAGGTACTCAGGCTAAGTTCATCACCGAGAAATTCGGCATTCCGCAAATCTCCACCGGCGACATGCTGCGTGCCGCGGTCAAGGCCGGCACCGAGCTGGGCATCAAGGCCAAGAGCATCATGGATGCCGGCGGCCTGGTGTCCGATGACCTGATCATCGCGCTGGTCAAGGACCGTATCGCCCAGGCCGACTGCGCCAAGGGTTTCCTGTTCGACGGTTTCCCGCGCACCATTCCTCAGGCCGAAGCCCTGGTGACTGCCGGTGTCGAGCTGGACGCGGTCGTTGAAATCGCGGTCGAAGACGAAGAAATCGTCCAGCGTATCGCCGGTCGTCGCGTTCACGAGGCCAGCGGCCGCGTGTACCACATTGTCTACAACCCGCCGAAAACTGCCGGCAAGGACGACGTCACCGGTGAAGACCTGGTGCAGCGCAAGGACGACACCGAAGAAACCGTGCGTCATCGCCTGTCGGTCTACCACTCGCAGACCAAGCCGCTGGTGGATTTCTACCAGAAGCTGTCCGCTGCCAACGGCAAGCCGAAGTACAGCCACATCGAAGGTGTCGGTTCGGTTGAAGCGATCACCGCCAAGGTGCTTGCAGCCCTGAGCTGAAAAACCTGATCCGCTGCATCATCCACGGCCCGCTTGCGGGCCGTAGTTGTTTATACTGACGCCCTTTTTCCGAACCTCTTTTTACCAACCCTCTTGTGGAAACATCGATGAGCACCTTGCTGGCCCTGGACACCGCGACTGAAGCTTGCTCCGTTGCCTTGCTGCATGACGGCAAAGTGACGAGCCATTACGAGGTGATCCCGCGCCTGCACGCGCAGAAGTTGCTGCCGATGATCCAGCAACTGCTGGCCGATGCCGGCACCACCTTGCAGGCAGTCGATGCCATCGCCTTTGGGCGCGGGCCGGGTGCATTCACCGGTGTGCGCATTGCCATCGGCGTGGTGCAGGGGCTGGCCTTTGCCCTGGATCGTCCGGTGTTGCCGGTGTCGAACCTCGCTGTGTTGGCCCAGCGTGCCTATCGCGAGCATGGCGTCAGCCAGGTCGCTGCCGCCATTGATGCGCGCATGGACGAGGTGTACTGGGGCTGCTACCGCGAGACGGCAGGGGAGATGCGACTGGTGGGCGCTGAAGCGGTACTGCCACCGGAAGTGGCTGCATTGCCGGCCGACGCCAGCGGCGAATGGTTCGGTGCTGGCACCGGTTGGGGTTATGGCGAGCGCATCGCCGTCAGCCTGAGCGGGCAGGATGCGGGCATGCTGCCTCACGCTGAGGATTTGCTGACTCTGGCGCGGTTTGCCTGGGAGCGTGGCGAGGCGATCGTCGCGGATGAGGCTCAGCCGGTTTATCTGCGGGACAAGGTGGCCACACCAAAGGCACGTTAATCCCGAGACCGAGTTGGTTCAATCGCGAGCAGGCTCGCTCCCACAGGATCTACGCCAGTCCCTGTGGGAGCGAGCCTGCTCGCGATGGCGACCTCATGACCGCTGCCGATCGTCTGTTTCTAACCCCGGCTTTTAAACCTTTTGTCTTTTATGTGTTCTAGTTATCACTCGGCGGTTTGCGAAGTGTCCTATGCGCCACTAAACTGCCATCACTGATACCGAGCATGCACTTATGCGTATAGACGGCATTTCCTCTCAGTCCTACCCGATCAAGCGCAAGCCCCGCAAAGGCCCTGTGGTTGAGGACGAGGCCGTCGATATCGAAGGTGAGCTGGAGTTTCCCTCCGAGGAACAACTGGCTGCTCGCGCCAAAGCCGCTGCGCAACGCCTGAGCAATCTTCCCGCCCGTCAGCAGGACATGCTCTATCACCGCGCCATGAGCAAGAGCGTGGCGATGGCCCTCGCCAGCTACCTGAGCACCGCCGGGTTCGTCGATTGGGAAGGGGAAGTGCTGGGGCTCGATCTGTACATCTGATGCTGCTGCCTTACTACCTCGGTTGCCCGTCCTGGAGCGAAAACGCCTGGCGCGATTACCTCTATCCACAAGACGCCAAGCCCGCCGAGTTTCTCGATCTCTATTCCCAAGTCTTCAATGCCGTAGAGGGCAACACGACCTTCTACGCCAGCCCGGCTGCCAGCACCGTGGAGCGCTGGGCGCAAATCCTTCCCGCGCATTTTCGTTTTACCGCAAAGTTTCCCGGTGACATCAGTCATGGCGGCGACCTGCGCGAACAACTGACCGCAGCCGAAACCTTCACCCAATTGCTCAGCCCGCTCGGTGAACGGGTGTCGCCGTTGTGGTTGCAGTTGTCGAGAAGCTTCACGCCCCAACGCCTGCCCGAACTCGCCGGCTTTATCGATGCCCTGCAACGGCCATTGGCCGTGGAAGTGCGGCATGACGATTTCTTCGCCAGGGGCGACAGTGAGCGGATGCTCAATCGTCTGTTGCTCGATCGTGGCGTCGAGCGCATCTGCCTCGACCCACGCGCGCTGTTCAGTTGCACCTCCACTGAGCCCTCGGTGCTTCACGCCCAATCGAAAAAGCCCAGGGTTCCACCGCGTCCGGCGGCCTTCACCCAGTTCCCGCAAGTGCGCTTCATCGGCCATCCGCAGCTGGAAGCCAACGATACGTTCCTGACGCCCTGGGTGGAGAAAATCGCCCTGTGGATCGAAGAAGGTCGCACGCCGTATATCTTCCTGCACACTGCCGACAACGTGCTGGCGGCGAAGCTGGCGCAGCGTTTCCACGCGCGATTGATGGTGCGATTGCCTGGCTTGCCGGCGCTGCCTGAGCTATACAGAGAGCCCGCCGCCGAGCAACTTGGCCTGCTCTGAAGGCGGATTCGTTCCCCTTTTCAGGAGCCTGCCAATGGATGCGCAAACCCTTCGAGCCCAAGCGTTCAAAGCCCTGCACGAGCGCGCCGGGATTTTTGTGATGCCCAACCCGTGGGATGCGGGTTCGGCGAAAATGCTTGCCGGCCTGGGTTTCGAGGCGCTGGCGACCACCAGTGCCGGACTCGCTTTTTCCCAGGCGCGCCCCGATGGCGGCCTGACGCTGGACGACACCCTGGCCAACGTCCGGGCGATCGTTGCCGCCACCGATCTGCCGGTGTCGGTGGATCTGGAAAACGGTTTTGCCGATGATCCCGCCGAATGCGCGCAAAGCATTGTGCTGGCTGCTGGCGCGGGGGCCGTCGGTGGCTCGATCGAAGACGCCACGGGCCGTCCCGACGCACCGATCTATTGCTTCGAACATGCCGTGGCCCGGGTCAAGGCCGCCGTCGCCGCCGCGCGCAGCTTACCTTTCCCTTTCACCCTGACCGCCCGGGCCGAGAATTACCTGCACGGCAATCCGGACCTCGACGACACGATTCGCCGCCTGCAAGCATTCGCCGAAGCCGGGGCCGACGTGCTCTATGCACCTGGGCTGCGTAACGCCGAAGAAGTCCTGGCCGTGGTCCGCGCCGTGGCACCCAAGCCCGTCAATGTGTTGATGTCCGGCGGCTTGAAGCTGACGGTCGAGCAGCTCGGCGAAATGGGCGTCAGGCGTGTCAGCGTCGGCTCGGCGCTGGCGTTGGCAGCGTTGGGCGAGTTCTACCGCGCCGCCGAAGAGATCAAGGCGTCGGGCACCTTCAGCTTCACCTCGCGCTCGATGCCCTACGGTCAGGCCAATCAGTTTTTCAAAGGCTGACGATGCGGTTTCGCGGGTGGCTGTGTTGTTGGGCGGGATGCTGAGAATCAGGCGGCGAGGCGCAGGTTCTGCAGGACGATCGGCCGCGCCCAGCGGCTATCGAAATCGAGTGCTTTTTGCTGCTCCACCATTTCTTCCGGCGAGAACGGCGGGAAGGGCTTGTCCAGCAGGTCGAGTTCGAACTCGGCGATGGGCAGGTGCAGTGGACGCGGTTGCGGCGCGGGGCCGGCTTCGGGCAGCGGTTGACCGGCGGTCAGCACGATCGGACGTACCCAGCCGCTGTCGAAGTTTTGCTGGCGTTGCTGGGCGACGATTTCTTCCGGGGGGAACGGTGGGAATGGTTTGTCGGCCAGGTCCATTTCGAATTCGGCAATTGGCAGGAACAGCGGCTCTGGCGGGCGAATTTCGTTGTCCTTCACGTCGCATTCGCGCTGGGCAACGATGTGCGCCAGCAGGTCGCTGCCAACGGTGGGCTCGACCGGGCTTTCCAGGTCCACCGGTGGAAAGTTCAACGATTCAGGCAACACCTCACCCGACTGTTCGGCCAGCGCTCGGGCAAAGAAATCCTGCCAGATGTGGCTGACGCCGCTCAGTGCCTGGGTGTTTCGCAGGTTGTAGTCGCCGTAGGGCGAGATAAAACCTGTGATTGTGGGTTGAATGTCTGACATTTCTCTCGGTCGACGCTCAGCTCTGGCAAAATGCTCGATAGTTTTGTTATCGGCCGTTTTTGCCGATCATTAATTTTTTGAGCGTGTTTTCTGATGATTGATCAACCGGCGGCGTGCCGCATCCGTGTCGAAGCCTTGGGCGAGACTTTTCAGCCACAGGCCGAGCACTGGGCCGAGCGCCTGGGCCTGCCGCTGCAGGTGGATGACGGTGAGTTTGCCTTGCAGGTAGGCGAGCAGGGCTTGCAGCTGCAACAGCTCGGCCCGGATGCACCTGGGCCGGTGCGGGTGGACTTCGTCGAGGGGGGCGCGGCTCATCGTCGGTTGTACGGTGGCGGCAGCGGGCAGATGATCGCCAAGGCTGTCGGTATCGCCCAGGGTGTGCGCCCGCGGGTGCTGGATGCCACGGCGGGGCTGGGCAAGGATGCGTTCGTGCTGGCGAGCCTGGGCTGCGAGATGAGCCTGATCGAGCGTCAGCCACTGATCGGTGCCTTGCTCGAAGATGGCCTGGCCCGGGGCGCGGAAGATTTCGAGGTGGCGCCGATCGTGGCGCGCATGCGTTTGCTCAAGGGCAATTCGATCGAGGTGATGAGCAACTGGGAAGGCGAGCCGCCGCAGGTGATCTACCTCGACCCGATGTTTCCGCACCGCGAGAAAACCGCACTGGTGAAGAAGGAAATGCGCCTGTTCCGGCCACTGGTGGGCGATGACCCGGATGCACCTGCATTGCTCCAGGCGGCATTGGCTTTGGCGACCCACCGGGTTGTGGTCAAGCGCCCGCGCAAGGCGCCATGCATCGAAGGGCCCAAGCCCAGCCATGCGCTGGATGGCAAGTCCAGTCGGTATGACATTTATCCTAAAAAAGCACTCAAGGCTTGAGACCGAGTCGTCCTTTTCGCGAGCAGGCTCGCTCCCACAGGGGATCTAAGGTGTTACATAGATCCAATGTGGGAGCGAGCCTGCTCGCGAAGGGGCCAGACCAGACGACTAAAACATTTCAGGCTGGTTAAGGTCGATAAGCCCGCATAAACAACCCCACAACCTCCCGCACATGACTCTCGGCCGCTTCCTCGGTCAGCGGTTCGCCACAGCCAAACAGCAAGCGGAAATTCGCCGCGCCCTTGAGCAGGCAGAAGAAGTGCTCCGCCGCGTTGTGCGGTTTGTCGATGCTCAAGACGCCACTCTGGTCCACCTTGCTCAACAGCCGCTCCATACCCTGCAACATGCGCTGCGGGCCGGCCTCGAAGAAGATCAGCGAGAGTTTCGGGTCCTGGCTGCCCAGGGCCATGATCAGGCGATGCAGGTTCACCGATTCGTCGCTGTTGATCAGGTGGTGAAAGCCGCGGGCAATGTTCAGCAGCACGGTTTCCACCGCCACGCCATCGGGCAGTTCAAAAAACAGCGGCGGCAATTGCTCCTCGCACTTGGCCACCACGGCGGCGGAGAACAGCGTCTCCTTGTCATTGAAGTGGCTGTAGACCGTCAGCTTTGAAACACCTGCTTCTGCTGCGACAGCGTCCATGCTGGTGTTGGCATATCCCTTGGTGAGAAACAGCGTCTTCGCCGCGTCGAGGATCGCCTGGCGCTTGGCAAGATCCTTGGGGCGGCCTGGGCCGTTGGGTACTGAAGGATTGTTCGGCATATGCGCTTTTATTACTGGACTGGTGAGTTTGCTATTAATAACATACTGGCCAGTATAATTATTCCTAGCACCATTGGCGAAAGGTCCTTCACCATGTTCCGCTATGTCCTGCCCCTCGCGTTGCCTGTCAGTCTGGTTTTCTTGTTGACGGCGTGTGGTCACGAAGAAGCGCCGCAAACCAGCGTGCGCCCGGCCATGGTGGTCCAGCCAGAGCCTTCGGGCCAGGCGACGGAGAGCTACCCCGGTGAAGTCCGCGCCCGCTACGAGCCGGAATTGGCCTTCCGTATCGGCGGCAAAGTCAGCCGACGACTGGTTGAGGAAGGGCAGCGGGTCAAGGCCGATCAGCCCCTGGCTGAACTCGATCCCCAGGATGTGCGCCTGCAACTGGAAGCCACCCGTGCCCAGGTCGCGGCCGCCGAAGCCAATCTGAATATGGTGCGCGCCGAGCGTGACCGCTACAAAACCCTGATGGAACGTCAGCTGGTCAGCCGCTCGCAGTACGACAACCACGAAAATCTCTACCGTTCCGGTGAAGCCCGTCTCAAACAGATCAAGGCCGAATTCAACGTCTCCAGTAACCAGGCGAGCTATGCCGTGTTGCGTGCGCCCCAGGATGGTGTGGTGGCCAAGCGTGCGGTGGAAGTCGGGCAAGTGGTGGCCGCCGGGCAAACCGTGTTCACCCTGGCTACCGATGGCGAGCGTGAAGTACTGATCAGCCTGCCGGAACAGAACTTCGGCCGCTTCAAGGTGGGTGAGCCGGTCTCGGTGGAGCTGTGGACGCAGCCGAATCAGCGCTTCGCCGGGAAAATTCGCGAGCTGTCTCCCTCTGCCGATCCGAAGTCCCGCACCTTCGCCGCGCGCATCGCCTTCAACGCCGGCAAGGTCCCGGTCGAACTGGGCCAGAGCGCCCGGGTATTCGTGCAAAGCGCCGAGAGCGTGCCGCTGTCGGTGCCGTTGTCTGCGCTGACCGCTGAAAACGGCGTGACCTATGTCTGGGTCGTCAGCGCCAATAACACCCTGAAAAAGACCCCGGTGCGGGTCGGTGCCTTCGGTGAGAAAACCGTGCCGGTGCTCGAAGGCCTCAACGCCAGCGACTGGGTGGTGGCCGCCGGCGTCCATGTACTTCTCGACGGGCAGCAGGTGCGCCCGGTGGATCGCTCGAACCGCGTGGTCAATCTGGCGGACAAGGAGTAATCCCCGATGGGCTTCAATCTTTCCGAATGGGCGCTGCGTAATCGCCAGATCGTACTGTTCCTGATGCTGTTGCTGGCCATCGTTGGCGCGCTGTCCTACACCAAGCTCGGCCAAAGCGAAGACCCGCCGTTCACCTTCAAGGCCATGGTGATCCGCACCAACTGGCCGGGCGCCACGGCGCAGGAAGTCTCGCGCCAGGTCACCGAGCGCATCGAAAAGAAGCTGATGGAAACCGGTGAGTACGAACGCATCGTGTCGTTCTCCCGCCCCGGCGAATCCCAGGTGACGTTCATTGCCCGCGACTCGATGCACTCGGTGGAGATTCCCGAGCTCTGGTATCAGGTGCGCAAGAAGGTCAGTGACATTCGCCACACCTTGCCGCCGGGTATTCAGGGGCCGTTCTTCAACGACGAATTCGGCACCACCTTCGGCAACATCTACGCGCTGACCGGCGACGGTTTCGATTACGCCGTGCTCAAGGATTACGCCGATCGCATCCAGATCCAGCTGCAACGGGTCAAGGATGTGGGCAAGGTCGAGCTGCTCGGCTTGCAGGACGAAAAGATATGGATCGAGCTGTCCAACGTCAAACTCGCCACCCTCGGTTTGCCCCTGGCGGCGGTGCAGCAGGCACTTGAAGAGCAGAACGCGGTGTCCACCGCCGGCTTCTTCGAAACCAGCAGCGAGCGATTGCAGCTACGGGTCTCGGGGAATTTTCAGACCGTCGATGAGATAAAAAACTTTCCGATCCGGGTCGCCGATCGCACCTTCCGCATCTCCGATGTAGCTGATGTGCGCCGGGGTTTCAACGATCCACCGGCACCGCGCATGCGCTTCATGGCCGAGGACGCTATCGGTCTGGCCGTGGCCATGAAAGACGGCGGCGACATTCTGGTGCTGGGCAAGGCGCTGGAAATCGAATTCGCCCGTATCCAGAAAAACCTGCCGGCGGGCATGCAGCTGCGCAAGGTTTCCGATCAACCGGCGGCGGTGAAAACCGGGGTCGGCGAGTTCGTCCAGGTGCTGGTCGAGGCCCTGGCGATTGTGTTGCTGGTAAGCTTTTTCTCCCTCGGCGTGCGCACCGGCATGGTGGTGGCTCTGGCGATCCCGCTGGTGTTGGCGATGACCTTAGCCACCATGTATTACCTGGGGATAGGCCTGCACAAGATTTCCCTCGGTGCGCTGGTACTGGCGCTGGGGCTGTTGGTGGACGACGCGATCATCGCCGTGGAAATGATGGCGATCAAAATGGAGCAGGGCTTCGACCGGATCAAGGCGGCAAGCTATGCCTGGACCAGCACTGCGTTCCCGATGCTCACCGGTACGCTGATCACCGCCGCCGGGTTCCTGCCGATTGCCACCGCACAATCGGGCACTGGCGAATACACCCGTTCGATCTTCCAGGTGGTGACCATTGCGCTATTGGCGTCCTGGGTGGCGGCAGTGGTCTTCGTACCGTATCTGGGGGAAAAACTCCTGCCGGATCTGGCGAAAATTCATGCGGCGAAACATGGCCCCGATCAGCCCGATCCTTACGGAACACCGTTTTATCAGCGGGTCCGACGCGTGGTGGAATGGTGCGTGCGTCGGCGCAAGACGGTGATCGCGGCGACGGTGATTCTGTTCATCGGTTCTGTGTTCCTCTTCCGTTTTGTACCGCAGCAGTTTTTCCCGGCGTCCGGCCGACTGGAGCTGATGGTCGACCTGAAGCTGGCGGAAGGCGCGTCCCTGAGCAACACCGCTGATGAGGTCAAGCGTCTCGAAGCCTTGCTCAAGGACAAGGCCGGGATCGACAACTATGTGGCGTACGTCGGCACCGGTTCGCCACGTTTTTACCTGCCGCTGGATCAGCAACTGCCGGCGGCGAGCTTCGCCCAGTTTGTCGTGCTGGCCAAATCCATCGAGGAACGCGAAACCCTGCGCAGCTGGTTGATCACCACCCTCAACGAGCAATTCCCGGCCCTGCGCTCGCGGGTCACGCGCCTGGAAAACGGCCCGCCCGTGGGCTATCCGGTGCAGTTCCGGGTGACCGGCGAGCACATCGAGGAAGTCCGCGCGCTGGCCCGTAAAGTCGCGGCCAAGGTGCGGGAAAACCCCCATGTGGCCAACGTCCACCTGGATTGGGAAGAACCGAGCAAAGTCGTCTACCTGAACGTCGATCAGGACCGTGCGCGGGCGCTTGGGGTGAGTACGGCGAACCTGTCGAAGTTCTTGCAGAGCTCGTTGACCGGTTCCAGCGTCAGCCAGTATCGCGAAGACAACGAGTTGATCGAGATCCTGCTGCGCGGCACCGTGCATGAGCGTACCGAGCTGTCGTTGCTGCCAAGCCTGGCGGTGCCGACGGACAACGGTCGCAGCGTCGCCCTGTCGCAGATCGCAACCCTGGAATATGGCTTTGAAGAGGGCGTGATCTGGCACCGTAACCGCCTGCCCAACGTGACGGTCCGTGCCGACATCTACGGCAAGGAACAACCGGCGACGCTGGTGAAGCAGATCATGCCGACTCTCGACCCGATCCGCGCCGAACTGCCTGACGGCTATCTGCTGGATGTCGGCGGCACCGTGGAAGATTCCGAGCGTGGGCAGAAATCGGTCAACGCCGGTGTGCCGATGTTCATCGTGGTTGTACTGACCTTGCTGATGCTGCAACTGCGCAGTTTCTCACGCACGGCGATGGTGTTTCTGACGGCGCCGCTGGGCTTGATCGGGGTGACGCTGTTCCTGATGGTGTTCCGCCAGCCGTTCGGGTTTGTCGCCATGCTCGGGACCATCGCCTTGTCGGGGATGATCATGCGTAACTCGGTGATCCTGGTGGATCAGATCGAGCAGGACATCGCGGCCGGATTGAAGCCATGGCAGGCCATCATCGAAGCCACGGTGCGGCGGTTCAGGCCGATCGTGTTGACGGCGCTCGCTGCGGTGTTGGCGATGATTCCGCTGTCGCGCAGTGTGTTCTTCGGGCCGATGGCCGTGGCGATCATGGGCGGGCTGATTGTGGCGACGGCGTTGACGCTGCTGTTCCTGCCGGCGTTGTATGCGGCGTGGTTCAGGATCAAAAAAGAACCGGCCCAAGCTGTACACAATCCCCTGTAGGAGCTGCCGCAGGCTGCGATCTTTTGATCTTGTTTTTACAATCAAAATCAAAAGATCGCAGCCAGCGGCAACTCCTACATCGATCTCGGAAACGTCTGATATTGAGGCGCGGTGATTGCGGTGCTGTACTCCAGCCTCGATTTTGAGGGCTTCAGAGACAGACACCCGATGAGAAAACCGCCCAGGCTACAGGGCCGGCTTGACCCGCTATTCGATCGGCTCGGGCAATCTCCCCACAAAGAACGGCTCGCCGATTACCTTGCATTGCTCAAGCCGCTGGATGATCAAGGCCGCTATCGACCCTTCAACGAATTGCGTTATCGCTGGCCGGCGGGGCTGGATTCGAATCTTTGCTGGGCGCTGGTAAAGAAAGCCCGGACAGCGCAGTACTCAAGTCTTTTACCTGTGGGTGAGCCGCTCCAATGGGGCCAATTCGTGCTCACTCCGTTGGCGCAGAAGGCGATCTCTGCCGTTGACCGGCAAGCGACTACGGCGGCGCTGGAATTCATGACCAGTCAGATCGGCGAGCACGCACACTTCAGTTATCTGCTCAACGATCTGATCGAGGACGAAGCCATCAGCAGCAGTCAGCTCGAAGGCGCAGCGACGACTACGCAGGTGGCCAAGGAAATGCTCAGACGCAAACGCCTGCCGCGCACGCCGGATGAGCGGATGGTGATTGGCAACTACAAAATGATGAATTTTGCCTGGGAAAAGCGTCACGAACCCCTGAGTGTCGAGCTGATGACCGCCATGCACCGGACAGGCGTCGAGGGTATCGATGATGGACGCTATTCACCGGGGGCTTTGCGGGAAAGAGATGACGTGGTGGTACAGGATGGCGAGGGGCATACGGTGCATGTCCCGCCTCCGGCGAGTGGGCTGGCCGGTCGATTGCAGGTGCTGTCGAAGTGGATCAACCAGTCTCACAACGATCCTGAGAAAACCGAGTACCTTCATCCATTGATTAAAGGCATCGCCCTGCATTTTGCACTCGGCTACGAGCATCCTTTTCGCGACGGCAATGGCCGCGTTGCACGGGCGTTGTTTTATTGGTTCATGTTCAAGAACGATTTTTCGGCATTCCGCTACATTGCGATCAGCATTTTGTTGCGCACTGCGCCGGTGAAATACGGTCGTTCGTATCTGAATACCGAGGCGGATGACCTGGACCTTACCTATTTCATCGATTTCCAGTGCTCGGTGGTGCTTCGGGCTGTCGGCTTTTTTACCGAGGCGTATCGGAAAAGTCTGGCGAACGCCGGTCACTTTGATCGCTGGCTAATGGACTCGGGCTTTTTTTACCGATTGACCGAGAAGCAGCGTGCCGTATTCCAGGTGGCCAAGAGCGGGATGGCCAAGGAATTTACAGCTGGCAATGTGAAGGAACATCTGGATTGCTCATACAACACGGCCTCGGCGACCCTGAACGGGTTGGTCGAGTTGAATGTGTTCGAGAAGAGGAAGATCGGGCGTGAGTGGGTGTTTTTTCTACGAGTCGGATCGGCTGCCTGAAGCATTGTGGGAGCGAGCAAGCTCGCGATGGCGGTGTACCAGTCAACGTTGATGTCGACTGATACGGCCTCATCGCGAGCAAGCTCGCTCCCACAGGGTTTTGCTGCGCCGGTTAGAGCGTGCCGAAGACTTTCTTCGCCAGGCTGGTCGCAGCCGCCGCAGGATCCTTGCGAATGGCTTCTTCCTGTTTGCCGATCATTTCGAACAGGCCGTCCAGCGCCTGCTCGGTGACGTAGTTTTCGACGTTGGCGCTCTTGGCGTCGATCACGCCCATGGTCGCGGCCTGGCCGGCGAAGGAGTTGTACTGCTGGGCCAGCCCCACTTTATCGGTGGCTTGCTTGACGATCGGCAGGAACTTGGCGCGGATCTGTTCGCGGCTGGTCTTGTTCAGGTACTGGGTGGCCGAGTCGTTGCCGCCGCTGAGGATGCCCTTGGCGTCATCCACGGTCATTTTCTTCACCGCATCGACAAGGATCGGCTGGGCCTGGACCACGGCGGTTTCTGCCGCCTTGTTCATGCTGGCTTCCAGCTCGTCGACCTGATCACCCATGCCGAACTGCTTCATTTTGCTGGCGACCTTGCCCAGCTTGCCCGGCAATTCGATCTTCACGTCCGGGTTGTTGCTGAAGCCGCCCGGCGTGCCCAGTTGTTTCACAGCCAGTTGCGCGCCCTGGGTCAGGGCGTCCTTGAGGCCGCCGGTGGCGTCTTTTTGAGACAGATCGCTGAGCGACAGCGCCATCGCACTGGCGCTGATCATCAAACCTGCGCACAGGCCGGCAAAGCGGAGGGTAGGGCGGAGCATGGCAACTTCCTTTTTCAAAAAAGACACTTGTTTCAATAAGCCCTAGCGGGCCGCATCGACGCGGACCTTCACGGGTTGCGGGTCAGTGCCGTCCAGGCGCACGGCGTGGTTCTCGGTGGTGATGAACAGCAGTTTGCCATCGACTTCGATGCGTGCGTTGATCGAGTAACGGTGATTGGGCTCGATCTTCTGCGGGTCGTAGGTCAGGTGGAACGGCAGCGGCACCTGGCCTTTGATCGGGCCACGCTGTTCGTCAATGACCTTGGCCGGGGCATCGGCGAGGGAAATGTCTTGCAGGCTGACGCTGAGGGTCGCCGTCGGGGGCAGGGCGATACGTTGCAGGTAGAACACTTCGCCGTCGAGGGAAGCCTTGGCGGCAGGCTGCATTGACTGGCAGGCTCCCAGAAGTGCGGTCATGGCCAATAGAGAGAGTTTTTTCATTGGAGAACTCCATTTAAAAATGTGGGAGCGAGCCTGCTCGCGAAAGCAGTGTGTCAGTCAACAGTGATGTTGAATGTTAGACCGCATTCGCGAGCAGGCTCGCTCCCACAGGTGCTTGCATCAGGTCTGTGACGTTGCAACGGGTTGATCTGCCGCATCTTCGCTGCGATGCAGCGCCACCTGGCGGATCGACAGGCGAATCTCCGCCGGCAGTACCCGCTTGGCCGCGCCTTCGGCCAGTTCGCCCAGCAGTTCGTGATAGCCCAGCTTGCCGGCCTCGTCGCGCTTGAGCACCTCGAGGTCGAGCATGGTCTGGATGAAGTGGCGGAACAGGCTCTTGTCGAAGAACTCCGGCGCGTTCAGGCCGTGCAGGATCGACAGGCGCTGGGCCATGACCGTGCACAGGTCTTCCAGTTCTTCGGCGCTGATGCTGTTCTGGCCGCTGTTGAGCAGCAGGGAAACGGTCATGTAGAAGCGCTGCAGGGTCTGGGCGATGCTTTTCGACAGCAGGGTCAGCAGCACGAAATGCCGTGAACTTGGCGCCGGGCGCAGGTAGATGTCGTTCTCGAAACGCAGCAGGCCTTGTTCGACGAAGGCTTCCAGCCACTGATCGATCACCCCGTCCAGTTCTTCCAGCGACCAGCGAATGAACAGCTCGGCTTGCAGGTACGGGTACAGCGCGCGGGTGTAGCGCAGAATCTGTTCACGGCTCATGCGCGAGGCGCTCTGGAAGAAGCTCGCCAGCAAGGCCGGCAGCGCGAAGATATGCAGCACGTTGTTGCGGTAGTAGGTCATCAGGACGGCGTTTTGCTCGTCCAGATACAGAATCTTGCCCAGCGCGTCGCTTTGCTCGGAGAGCAGGTCCATGTCCTTGACGTGTTCGATCAGGGCACGGCCGTCACCCTCCGGCAGGGTGGTGTGCGGCGAGTAGGGCACCTTGCGCAGCAGCGCCAGATACAGGTCGAGCACCCGCGCCATGGCGCGGTCGTCCAGGGCCAGGCGGCTGGTGGACAGCAGTGCCAGTGCCACCAGGTTGACCGGGTTGATCGCCGCCGCTTCGTTCAGGTGCTGCGCGACTTTCTCGCCGAGGCGGTTGGTGGTTTCGTTAAGCCAGGCCGGTTTGAACTGCGGGCCGAGTTCCTGCTTGCGCCAGTCCGGCTGTTCGCTGTCTAGGAATTCGGCCAGCTTGATCGGCTCGCCGAAGTTCACCGCCACCTGGCCAAAGCGCTGCTTGAGGGCGCCGATGACTTTGAAAATATCGAAGATCGATTCTTTCTTCTTGCTCGCCCCACGCAGTTCGCCGAGGTAGGTGCGACCTTCCAGTACACGCTCGTAGCCGATGTACACCGGCACGAACACGATCGGCGTGCGCGAGGATCGCAGATAGCTGCGCAGGGTGATGGCCAGCATCCCGGTTTTCGGTTGCAGCATGCGCCCGGTGCGCGAGCGGCCGCCTTCGACGAAGTACTCCACCGGGAAGCCCTTGGTGAACAGGGTGTGCAGGTATTCGTTGAACACCGAGGTGTACAGCGGGTTGCCCTTGAAGGTGCGGCGCATGAAGAACGCGCCGCCACGGCGCAGCAGGCCGCCGATCCCCGGCATGTTGAGGTTGATCCCGGCGGCGATGTGCGGCGGGGTCAGGCCGTTGCGAAATAGCAGATAGGACAGCAGCAGGTAGTCGATGTGGCTGCGGTGGCACGGCACGTAGATCACTTCGTAACCCGGGGCGACCTTCTGCACGCCTTCGATGTTATTGACCTTGATGCCGTCGTAGATCTTGTTCCAGAACCAGCTCAGTACCACTTCCATGAAGCGGATCGCGGTGTAGGTGTAGTCCGAGGCGATTTCGTTGCCGTAGCGCAGGGCCTGGGCCTTGGCTTTGTCCGGGGAGATGTTTTCGCGCTCGGCTTCGTCGAGGATCGCCTGCTTGACCAGCGGCTGGTTGACCAGGCCCTTGACCAGGTTGCGACGGTGGGAAATGTCCGGGCCGATCACGGCGGCTTTGAGGTTGCGGAAATGCACCCGCAGGATGCGTTGGGCCATGCGCACGGTGCGCTCGTGGCCCTTGTCGTGCTCGATCAGCTCGCGCAGGTGGATCGGCGCGGAAAACTGCACGCGGGTCTTGCGCCCCAGCACGATGATGCTGAGCAGGCGGCGCAGACGCCCGGTCACAGCCCAGCTATCGGCAAACAGGAGTTTCCATGGGCTGTTTTCGCTGTCCGGGGACTGGCCCCAGAACACGCTGACCGGAATGATCTGCGCATCTTCGGCGGCGTTCTGGCTCAGGGCGCTGACCAGGCGGGTCAGGGTTGGCGGCGCGCCACGCTTGTCCTGGCGACCGAGCCAGTCCGGGTCTGGTGTCAGGTAGAAGAACGCCGCGGGTTCCAGCAGATTGCCCACCGATACCGGCAGCACCGGGCGCGGCAGGCCGGCCTTGCTGCATTCGGTGTCGACCACGGCCAGGTCGGTCAGCGAAGGGTTTTGCAGGACATAGAACACCGGACGACTGCGGTCGAGGTTGAGGGTGAACGACGACTGGTTGATCGTCTCCGAGCGAACCCAGAGGTACAGCAGTCGGCGCAGGGTGCCAAACACAAGACGGCGGAACGGGGAACGGGTCATACGGCATCTGCATGAGTGAATAAAACCGAGCGTTTGCTCGGGAGCTGGTTAGTGTGCCGGATTCGTCGAAAATCGGCAAAAAAGCGCGTAAGTAAACTCTTGTTGAGAGTTTTAATGGCTGTCATATACTCGGCGCTCTGTCGCCTGCCTGCATTAGGCCAGCATGTGCGGCTGATGTTCCCGAGGCTTTCCTGCGAAAAGCCCGATCAATAATAAAAAAGGAGTATGAACAGATGGCAACACGTGAGACCGGCAGCGTGAAGTGGTTCAACGACGCCAAGGGCTACGGCTTTATTCAGCGTGCGGACGGGGTGGATGTGTTCGTGCACTACCGCGCGATTCGCGGAGAAGGCCACCGTTCGCTGACCGAAGGCCAGCAGGTCGAGTATGCGGTGGTGGAAGGGCAGAAAGGCTTGCAGGCTGAAGATGTCGTAGGTCTGTAAACATCGCTCAGAACAACTGTGGGAGCGAGCCTGCTCGCGATTGCAGAGTGTCAGCCGACGATGATGTCGACTGATACACCGCAATCGCGAGCAGGCTCGCTCCCACAGGTTTTGTGTACGGTTTTTAAGCGGTTTTCCAGGTGATCTCTTCTTCACCATCGGCGCTGATGCGAATCCAGCGATCCGCCGTCTCTTCGCTTTCTTCCTCGACCCAACTGCCCGGCGCGCAGCGCACTTCGACGTTCAGCGCGGCAAATGCAGCGCGGGCGCAGGCGATGTCGTCTTCCCACGGGGTCTGGTCACTTTCCAGGTACAGGCTGTTCCATTTTCCTACGGCCTTGGGCAACCAGGTCACCGGCACGTTGCCGGCCTTGCACTTGTAGGTCTGGCCTTTCTGCACCCAGTCGCTGCACGGGCCCAACGCGGCGCCGAGCCAGGCGGCGATGGCTTTGTGGTCGACGTCGGCGTCTTTCAGGTAAATCTCGATATCGGGTTGGCGCATGGATGTCCTCACTGCGTGTCTGAAAAATCCATTCGCGGATTTTGTCGGTCCTGAGCCGTTGCTCAACACCAAAATTGATAACTATTGAAGAACGAAATAATCGTAGCGCATCGAGACGGTGACCTCGAACGGCTCCACCTGCTCGATGACGGCCGCCCGGCGCTCGGCGCTGGCCCGCCAGCCGTGGGGCGTCATGGCCAGCAGGTTCGCCCGGTCCTGGCCACTGGCAAGGGTCAGTTTGAACTCCAGGGTTTCGCTGTGCGCCAGCGCCATGCCTTCTGGCACCAGGGCCAGATGCTTGTCGTCGGTGTATTCACGGACTTCGTCGTACAGCCGTTCGCGCAATTCCATCAGGTGGCCGCTGGTCGGTCCGACCTTCATCAGGCCGCCGCCTGGGCTGAGCAGGCGTTTGGCCTCCTGCCAGTCCAGCGGGCTGAAGACGCTGGCCAGGAACTGGCAGCTGCCTGAAGCCAGCGGCACCCGGGCCATGCTGGCGATCAACCATGTCAGCTTCGGGTTGCGTTTGCAGGCGCGCTTGACCGCTTCCCGGGAAATGTCCAGGGCGTAGCCATCAGCGTCCGGCAGGGCCTCGGCAATCTGCGCGGTGTAGTAACCCTCGCCACAGCCGATATCGACCCAGCGCGCTGGCGCGTAGCCTGCCGCCAGTTCCGCCAGGCGCCTGGCCACCGGTGCATAGTGCCCGGCGTTGAGGAAGTCGCGGCGGGCTTCGACCATCGCCTGGTTATCCCCAGGGTCACGGCTGTTCTTGTGTTGCACCGGCAACAGGTTCAGGTAACCCTGGCGCGCACGGTCGAAGCGGTGCCCGGCGGGGCAGGCCACGCCGTTGTCCACCGCATTGAGCGGTTCGCTGCAGATCGGGCAAGCCAGCATCAGGCGAGCAACTTGACGAGGGTCTGGTAGTAGATCTCGGTCAGCACATCGAGGTCGGCAGCCAGTACGCGCTCGTTGACCTGGTGGATGGTGGCGTTGACCGGACCCAACTCGACCACTTGCGTGCCCATGGTCGCGATGAAGCGCCCATCGGAAGTGCCGCCGGTGGTGGACGCCTTGGTTTCGCGGCCGGTGATGTCCTTGATGCTCGACGACACCGCATCCAGCAACGCGCCCGGCTCGGTGAGGAACGGCAGGCCGGACAAGGCCCAGTCGATGTGCCAGTCCAGGTCATGCTTGTCGAGGATGTCGGCGACGCGCTTCTGCAGGCCTTCGACGGTGGATTCGGTGGAGAAGCGGAAGTTGAACACCGCCACCAGGTCGCCCGGGATGACGTTGGTCGCGCCGGTGCCGGAGTTCACGTTGGAGATCTGGAAGCTGGTCGGCGGGAAGAAGTCGTTGCCGTGATCCCAATGCTCGGTGGCCAGTTCAGCCAGGGCCGGGGCGGCGAGGTGGATCGGGTTCTTGGCCAGGTGCGGATAGGCCACGTGGCCCTGCACGCCGCGCACGGTCAGCTTGGCGCCGAGGGAGCCGCGACGGCCGTTCTTGACCACGTCACCCACCAGAGAGGTGCTCGACGGTTCGCCGACGATGCACCAGTCCAGGCGCTCCTTGCGCGCGGCCAGACGCTCGACCACGGCCTTGGTGCCGTGATGCGCGGGGCCTTCTTCATCGCTGGTGATCAGGAACGCAACCTTGCCCTTGTGATCCGGGTAGTCGGCGACGAAACGCTCGGCGGCCACGGTCATGGAGGCCAGGCTGCCTTTCATGTCCGCGGCGCCACGGCCGCAGAGCATGCCGTGTTCATCAATGACGGCGTTGAACGGGTCGATCTGCCAGGCAGTCACCGGGCCGGTCGGGACGACGTCGGTGTGGCCGGCGAAGCACAGTACCGGGCCGTCGTGCTTGCCATGGGTGGCCCAGAAGTTATCCACATCTTCGATACGCATCGGTTCCAGTGCAAAACCGGCATCGCCCAGGCGCTGCATCATCTGCTTCTGGCAATCGGCGTCGACCGGCGTCACGGACGGACGGCGGATCAGGTCGATGGCGAGTTGGAGGGTCGGCGAAAGGTCGGCGTGGGCCGTCATGGAAAACTCCGGAAGCTGTAAATATGTGGGAGCGAGCCTGCTCGCGAAGGCGCAATCACAGTCACCATAAATGTCGAATGTGACGGCCTCATCGCGAGCAGGCTCGCTCCCACAGGTATTGGGGCAGGCCAATGGGGCGAGGCCCCGCAAAATGGCCGTTATCTTAAAGCAAAACGGCGACCATTGGCCGCCGTTTAGTGGATCGGTGAAGATTTAGACCGCTGGTGCCGTTTCCGCTTCGGCCGCAGGTTTGGGCAACGAAGACAGGAACGCCATGATCAGCGCCGCCAGGTAAGGCAGCGACTGCACCAGCAACATGGTCACCCAGAAGCGCATGTCGTTGCTCGGCATGCCGTTGACCAGGAAGATCCCCAGCGCCGCGCCCCACAGCAACAGCATGATGAACAGCTCTTCCCGCGCTTCCGAAATCGCCACCCAGAAACCGTGGTTATCGGCATTCTTCGGCGTGCGGAAAAACGGAATGCTGCTGGTGAAGAAGCCGTACAGCACCGCCTTGGCGATGGTGTGCGACAACGCCAGCCCCGCCAGCGCCGCGCAGAACGCATCCTTGAGGTTCACGCCGACAGCGCGACGGTAGAGGAAGATGATCTTGCCAACCTTGAACACGAACAGCGCCAATGGCGGGATCGCGAAAATGAGCAGCGGCGGATCGACCCGCTGCGGCACGATGATCATCGCGGCCGACCACAACAACGCACCGACGGTGAAGAAGATGTTCATGCCATCCGCGACCCACGGCAACCAGCCCGCGAGGAAGTGGTAGCGCTGGCCACGGGTCAGTTCGGTGTCCTTGCCGCGCAACAGGGCACGGGTGTGGCGCTTGATGATCTGGATCGCGCCGTAGGCCCAGCGGAAACGCTGTTTCTTGAAGTCGATAAAGGTATCGGGCATCAAGCCTTTGCCGTAGCTGTCGTGGTAATACGCCGCCGACAGGCCTTTCTCGAACACTCGCAGGCCCAGCTCTGCGTCTTCGCAGATGCACCAGTCGGCCCAACCCAGTTCTTCGAGCACCGAGCGACGGGTCATGGTCATGGTGCCGTGCTGGATGATCGCGTCACGGTCGTTACGGGTAACCATGCCGATATGGAAGAAGCCTTTGTATTCCGCGTAGCAGAGCTTCTTGAAGGTGCTTTCGTTCTGGTCGCGGTAGTCCTGCGGCGACTGCACCACGGCGATTTTCGGATCGGCGAAGTGCGGCACCATGTGCTTGAGCCAGTTGGGGTGCACGCAGTAATCGGAGTCGATGACCGCGATCACTTCGGCGTCCTTGGCGGTGTGCGGAATCAGGTAGTTCAGCGCGCCGCCCTTGAAGCCGGCCAGCGGCGCGACGTGGAAGAACTTGAAGCGCGGGCCGAGGGTTTCGCAGTAATCGCGCACCGGCTCCCAGACCGCCGGGTCCTTGGTGTTGTTGTCGATGATCAGGACTTCGAAATCCGGATAGTCGAGGTTGGCCAGGGCGTTGAGGGTCTGTTTGACCATCTCCGGCGGCTCGTTGTAGCACGGCACGTGGATCGAGACTTTCGGGCGGTAGTTCGAATCACCGACCACCGGCAGGAATTCCCGGCGCCGCTTGTGTATCCACACCGCCTCGGCCAATTCGTGGGCCTCGGTGAGCAGCACGATAAACACCCCGAGCGCACCAAGCGCCAACAGGAAGCCCACCGTCAGGCTGAACCAGGTGCTGTATTGCTGGCTGTAGTCGTAACCGATCCACACCAGCACCGAACCGCACAGGAACGCAATAAAGGTCAGGAAGGTTCGACCACGCTGGCGCAGGGCCGAGCCGTCGATCATCAACAGGGTCAGCGACAGCAGCGCCAGGACCACCGAGCCAATGGCCAGCACGCGCCACTGTGGAATTGCTACCACCGGCCCTTCGAAGTTGAATTTCTGCTGGCGAGCGGCGTTGAACACGCCCCAGTAAGCGCCCACCGAACCTTCGTCACTGGCCTTCCAGGGTTGGTCGAAGGCTTCGATCACGAAGTAGTTGAAGCCCTGGCGGTTGAGCTTGTTGACCAGGGTACGCAGGTAGATCGCCTGGTCTGCCGGCGACGCATCGGCGCCACCGCGCATGCGACCGTTGCTCGGCCAGCCGATCTCGGACAGCAGCAGCGGCTTTTTCGGGAACATCTTTTTCAGGTCGCGGGCGCGGTCGAGGACGAACTGCCCGGCCTTGTCCATCGGGATGAATTCCCAGTAGGGCAGGACGTGGGCGGCGATCAGGTCAACGTGCTTGGCCAGCTCCGGATGTTCCTCCCAGACGTGCCACTGCTCGGATGTGGTCACCGGCACCTTCACGGCGGCGCGGACACGATCGAGCAGGACGCTGAGTTCCTGGGCGGTGATTTCCTTGCGGAAAATCGCTTCGTTACCTACCACGACACGCACAACGCTGCGGGAAGAGTTGGCGAGTTCGATGGCGCGGGTGATTTCCCGTTCGTTGCGTTCCTGGTCCGGGCTGATCCAGATCCCCAAGGTCACTCGCAGGCCGAACTCTTCCGCCAGTTTCGGGATGTCTTCCAGCGTGCCATCGACCGAGTAAATACGGATGTTGTCCGTCAGCTTGCTCATGATCTCCAGATCACGGCGCATCTCATCGTCAGTCGGATACTGCTGTTTCTGCGGGAATTGCCCCTGCTGGAACGGCGAATAGGAGAAGCCGGAGATCTGTTCAGGCCAGTTGGGGGCGGTAACCGGGCGGTTGATCAACGCCCAGAAGCCGGTAAACAAGGCCGCGATGGCGAGCACCACGACCAGGTTGAGTCCAAATTTACGGGATGACATGGTTATTTCGGGTTCCAAAGGCTGTGGAACGAAGGAACGGTTGGCTGCCGCGAAGGGGCGCGCATCCTACACCGGCAGTTCACTGAACGTACATCGGACAGGGAATTGCCGGACGTTGGGCAATCCAAGTCGATTTAAGTTCTTTCATTAGAGCGTGTAGGGCGAATCTTCGTTCGCTGCGGATGAAATGAAACTGGAAAGCCCTCCGTTCATAGCGCAAAGATGCTCTTGAGCGCCGACGGCCCTATAATGCGCGCCGGTTTTTGAGGTGATGGTCATGAGTACAGAAGATCCGCGGTTTGCTGGCATCGCCCGTTTGTACGGGATCGAAGGGCTGGAGCGCCTGCGTGCGGCCCATGTGGCGATCGTCGGCGTCGGCGGCGTTGGTTCCTGGGCGGCGGAAGCCATGGCCCGTAGCGGTGTCGGCGAGATTTCGCTGTTCGACCTCGACGACGTCTGCGTCAGCAACGCCAACCGTCAACTGCACGCGCTGGACAGCACCGTCGGCAAGCCCAAGGTCGAGGTGATGGCCGAACGTCTGCGCGGGATCAACCCGGATTGCAAAGTGCACGCGGTGGCGGATTTTGTCACCCGCGAGACCATGGCCGAATACATCACGCCGAACATCGATTGCGTGATCGACTGCATCGACAGCGTCAACGCGAAAGCGGCGCTGATCGCCTGGTGCAAGCGCCGCAAGATCCAGATCATCACCACCGGCGGCGCGGGCGGGCAGATCGACCCGACGCTAATCCAGGTCTGCGACCTGAACCGCACCTTCAACGACCCGCTGGCCTCGAAAGTGCGCTCCACCTTGCGCCGTGACTACGGCTTCTCCCGCACCGTGACCCGCCACTACAGCGTGCCGTGCGTGTTTTCCACCGAACAACTACGCTACCCGAAGCCGGACGGCAGCATTTGCCTGCAGAAAAGTTTTGTCGGCGATGGCGTGAAGCTGGACTGCGCCGGTGGATTTGGCGCGGTGATGATGGTGACGGCGACGTTCGGCATGGTCGCGGCGACCAAGGCGGTGGACAAGATTGTGGCCGGTGTTCGGCGGCCGGCGGATCGGGTTAAACCTCAGGCTTAAGTGGTGTTGATCGTTCCCACGCTCCGCGTGGGAATGCAGCCCGGGACGCTCTGCGTCCCACATCAAGAGCCGAAAGCGGAGCGTCCGTTGAGGCATTCCCACGCAGAGCGTGGGAACGATCATTCAGGCGGCCAACTCACGCATCCGTTGTAAAACGGCATTCAAGCCATTGCTGCGCGATTGCGACAACTGGCGGCACAGCCCCAACTGGTTGAACCAGTCCGCCAAATCCACCTGCTGCAACTCAGCCGCCGACAACCCGTTGACCCGCGCCAGCAGCAACGCCACCAGCCCACGGATCAACCGTGCATCGCTGCCGGCCTTGAATTGCCAATGGCCATCGCGCAATTCGCCCAGCAGCCACACCTGGCTTTCACAGCCATGCACGCGGTTGGTGTCGCACATTTCCACTTCGCTCAGAGCGGGCAGGCGCTCGCCCCACTGCATCAGCAGGCGCGCCCGTTGTTCCCAGCCCGGCAGACCCTGAAAGGCTTGCTGCGCGGCCACGGCTTCGGCGGGCAGGCTCATCGCAGCAGCTCCAGCGCCTGATCCAGCGCTTCGAAGAATCGCTCCAGGTCTTCGGAATCGTTGTACAACGCCAGCGAAACCCGAATCGCCCCGGCCAGCTCGAAGCTTTTGAGCAGCGGCATGGCGCAGTGATGACCCGCGCGTACGGCAATCCCTTGTTCCGTCAGCAAGTGCGCCAGATCCGAGTTATGCACACCCTCGACGGTGAAACTGGCCAGCGCCACTTGCGGCTTGCCCAACAGGCGGATGCCGCTGCGTGACTCCAGGCCCTTGAGCAGGCAGTCATGCAGCGCCGCTTCATGGGCGGACACGGCGAATTGATCGAGTCCGCTGAGGTAATCCAGGGTCGCACCCAGGCCAATGACGCTGGAAACCGGCGGTGTACCCGCCTCGAAACCCAGCGGGGCCGGGCGAAAGCGTGCGTCGTGGTAGTTGGCGTCCAGCACCATCTCACCGCCGAACTGCCAGGGGCGTAGCTGTTGCAGGGCTTCGTTGCGTCCGAACAACACGCCAAGGCCGTCAGGGCCGTAGAGTTTGTGGCTGGAAAACACATAGAAGTCGCAGCCCAGTGCCTGCACGTCATGCCGGCCGTGGACGACCCCCTGGGCGCCGTCGATGACCGTCAGGGCATGGTGTGCCTTGGCCATGGCCAGCAGCGCCGGCAGCGGCTGCCAGGCACCGATCACGTTGGACAACTGGCTGACCGCCAGTAGACGCGTGCGTGGGCCGATCAACCGGTGTGCTGCGTCGAGATCGATCACGCCGTCGGCATCCAGTGGTAACACCACCAGTTTCAAATCGCGGCGCAGTGCCAGTTGCTGCCACGGCAGCAGGTTGGCGTGATGCTCCAGGGCGCTGATGACGATTTCATCGCCCGATTGGAATAGAGGTTCCAGGCCATAAGCCAGGAGGTTCAGCGCAGACGTCGCGCCGTGGGTAAAAATGATCTGCCCGCTGTCGCCGGCATTGAGCCACTGCGCGGCTTTGCGCCGGCTGTCCTCGAACGCCTGGGTGGCGTGGGCGCCGGGCAAGTGTTGCGCGCGATGCACATTGGCCGCGCCGTTGGCGTAGTAATGCGCCAGGGCATCGAGCAGGGCTTGGGGCTTTTGGGTGGTGGCGGCGTTGTCCAGATAGGTCTGGGCTTGCCGTTGCAGCGCGGCGATGGCCGGAAAGTCGGCGCGCCAGGGAGAGAGAATCATCATGTTGTCTGGCCCTGATAAACATGGGCGGATGTAAGGCAAACCCTGTGGGAGCGAGCCTGCTCGCGATGGCGATCTTGAGGACGCCATCGCGAGCAGGCTCGCTCCCACATTAGGTCATGCTGCACTTAGTTGTGAGCGTGCAGCGCTTCGTTCAGTTCGATCGCCGATTTGTGGGTTTTGCACTCCACGGCACCGGTTTCCGAATTGCGACGGAACAGCAGGTCGGTCTGGCCGGCAAGTTCACGGGCTTTCACGACTTTGACCAGTTGGTTTTTCTCGTCCAGCAGCGCCACTTTGGTGCCCGCGGTGACGTACAGGCCCGACTCGACGGTGTTGCGGTCGCCCAACGGGATACCGATACCGGCGTTGGCGCCGATCAGGCAGCCTTCGCCAACCTTGATCACGATGTTGCCGCCGCCCGACAGGGTGCCCATGGTCGAGCAACCGCCGCCCAGGTCCGAACCCTTGCCGACGAATACGCCAGCGGATACGCGGCCTTCGATCATGCCCGGGCCTTCGGTGCCGGCGTTGAAGTTGATGAAGCCTTCGTGCATCACTGTGGTGCCCTCGCCCACGTAGGCGCCCAGGCGCAGACGTGCGGCGTCAGCGATACGCACGCCGGCCGGAACCACGTAGTCGGTCATTTTCGGGAATTTGTCCACCGAGAACACTTCCAGCAGCTCGCCGCGCAGACGGGCTTCCAGTTGGTGCTCGGCCAGTTCGGCCAGATCGATGGCGCCCTGGCTGGTCCAGGCCACGTTCGGCAGCAAAGGGAAGATACCGGCCAGGTTCAGGCCGTGTGGCTTGACCAGGCGGTGCGACAGCAGGTGCAGCTTGAGGTAGGCCTCAGGGGTCGACGACAGCTGGGCATCTTCGGCCAGCAGGGTGGCGACCAGCGGCTTGTGGCTCTCGGCCAGGCGGGTCAGCAGGGCAGCCTGGGCAGCGTCGACGCCTTTGACGGCTTCAGCCAGTTGCGAGGCTTGCGCGGTGGTGAAAGCAATGGCCTGGTTGCCTTCGCTGTAGCCCAGGATCGGGGCGATGGCCGCGACCAGTTCGGCCGAAGGATTGAGCAATGGCTGTGCGTAGAACACTTCCAGCCAGGCGCCTTGACGGTTTTGAGTGCCGACACCGAAGGCCAGGCTGAACAGGGTAGTGGACATGTTGATACCTCTAACAAATTGAAACGGGCTGCTTAATTGAGCGCGGCCGCGTAGATATCTGGCTTGAAGCCAATCAGGGTTCGGTCACCGAGATCGAGCACGGGGCGCTTGATCATCGAAGGTTGTGCGAGCATCAGTTCGATGGCTTTCGACTGGTCGAGATCGGCTTTGCGTTCGTCGTCGAGCTTGCGAAAGGTCGTGCCTGCACGGTTCAACACCACTTCCCAGCCGTGCTCGTTGCACCACTGGGTCAGGTGTTCACGGTCGATACCGACCGCCTTGTAATCATGAAAGTCATAGCTGACAGCGTGTTCATCGAGCCAGGTGCGCGCCTTTTTCATGGTGTCGCAGGCTTTGATGCCGAAAAGGTGCAACGTTTTGCTTGAAACGGTCAAGGAATCGCCCCCTTTACAGGTGCTGGAGAAAAAAGGTGTCGGATTATGCCATGACCGGACGGTTTCGCGGCGGCTGTGGTCGGGTTTGTATGTGTGCCATGACACAAAACCTGTGCCTGTCCCTGTGGGAGCGAGCCTGCTCGCGAAAGCGGTGTGCCAGCCAACAGAGATGCTGAATGTCAGTCCGCCTTCGCGAGCTGGCTCGCTCCCTCAGGGATTGAGTGCGACATAGGTGCAAGGGTCGTGCGCAGTCTAAGCGTCTAATATGGCACTTCAACGCTGTCGATTGTCCGGGAACCACGCTTTATGCAAACCGCTTACACCGTCCTGATTCTGTTGATGCTGGTGGGCGTTTCGCGCCTGATCGGACGGGTTGTCCCGCTGCCGTTGCCCTTGGTGCAAATCGCCGCGGGGGCATTGCTGGCGTGGCCGACACTGGGGCTGCATGTGGCGCTGGACCCGGAATTGTTTCTTTTTCTGTTTCTGCCACCGTTGTTGTTTTCCGATGGCTGGCGCATGCCCAAGCGTGAGTTTTGGCGCCTGCGGGGGCCGATCCTGACGCTGGCGGTGGGGCTGGTGCTGTTTACGGTGGTCGGCGCCGGTTATTTCATTCACTGGTTACTGCCGGGCATTCCACTGGCGGTGGCGTTCGCTTTGGCGGCGGTGTTGTCGCCGACCGACGCCGTGGCGGTCGGCGCGATCGCCCAGAACCGCCTGCCCACACCCCTGATGCACATGTTGCAGGGCGAGGCGTTGATGAACGATGCCTCGGGCCTGGTGACGTTCAAATTCGCACTGGTGGCGGCGGTCACTGGCGTGTTCTCGCTGGCCAACGCCAGTGTGACCTTCGTACTGGTGGCGGTCGGCGGCCTGGCCCTGGGCGTAGCCTTGAGCTGGCTGGTCGGGCGCTTGCGCTCATGGATGATCGCCCGAGGCTGGGATGACCCGGCCACCCATGTCGTATTCATGTTGCTGCTGCCGTTTGCCGCTTATGTGCTGGCCGAGCGTGTGGGCGCATCGGGCATTCTGTCGGCGGTGGCGGCGGGGATGATGCAGAGCTGGCTTGATCTGTTGCCACGCCAGACCAATACCCGCCTGCTCAACCGCAGCGTCTGGGCGTTGCTGGAGTTCGCTTTCAATGGCCTGATCTTTCTGCTGCTGGGTTTGCAGCTTCCCGACATCATCAAGGCGGTGGCCAGCCATGAAGATTCGCTGTGGCCAACACTGTTGTATCGCGGCTTCGATGTGCTGGCGATTTTCCTGGTGCTGTTGGTGTTGCGGTTTGTCTGGGTGCAAAGCATCTGGCGCCTGGCGATCCTGATGCGCCGCTGGCGCGGCAAGGAGGCAATCACCCGGGTGCCGAGCGCGCGTTCCTGTGGGCTGCTGACCGTCGGTGGTGTACGCGGCGCGGTGACCCTGGCGGGTGTGATGTCGGTGCCGATGCTCATGGGGGCCAGCGCCTTCCCCGAGCGCGATTTGCTGATCTTCATCGCTGCCGGGGTGATCCTGTTGTCGTTGATCGCGGCGTGCATCGTCTTGCCGTTGCTGCTGCGCGGGATCGAGAAAGGCCCCGACGACAAGCGTCGCAACGAAGTTCGAGAGGCTTGGCGCAAGACCGCCGAAGCGGCCATTCATGCGCTGGAAACCGAGGAGGTCAACCCGCAGGATGCAGCTCAAGCGGCGCTGGCGGCAGAGCTCAAGGCGCGGATCATGTCCGAATACCGGCATCAACTGGAGGTGTTCAACGATTCCGCCGAGGCCCAGGCCCTGGCGTTTCAGATGGACTTGCTGGAGCGACGCTTGCGCTTGAATGCGCTACGGGCGCAGCGCCTGGAGCTGTACAGCCTCAGCCGGCAGCACCAGATTGGCGATGACGTATTGCGGGAGGTGTTGGCGGAGCTGGATTTGAGCGAGGCGAAGCTTGGGCAGGTGAAATAACCTCTGACCTTTAACCCCGGAACCTGTGGGGGCACGGCTTGCCCGCGATGGCATCCTCAAGATCGCTATCGCGGGCAAGCCGTGCTCCCACAGGTCGTACGGCGGTGTTTATTTACGGCGCTGGATGAAATCGCGGATACGCTCGGCGGCTTCCACGCATTCGGCCAACGGCGCAACCAATGCCATGCGCACACGGCCGGCACCCGGGTTTACGCCATCCACATCCCGCGACAGGTAGGAGCCCGGCACCACGGTGACATGCTCCTGTTCGAACAAATCGCGGCAGAAGGCTGCGTCATCACCGGCCACGTTCGGCCACAAGTAGAAACTGCCGTCGGGGCGCTGCACGTCCAGCACCGGGCTGAGGATTTCCAGGACGGCGTCGAACTTCTCACGGTACAGCGCACGGTTGGCGCGAACGTGTACTTCGTCGTTCCAGGCGGCAACGCTGGCCAGTTGTGTCTGAACCGGCATCGCACAGCCGTGGTAGGTACGATAGAGCAGGAAGCCTTTGAGCACGTCCGCATCACCGGCGACAAAACCAGAACGCAGGCCCGGCAGGTTGGAGCGCTTGGACAGGCTGTGGAACACCACGCAGCGCTTGAAGTCCTTGCGACCCAGTTCCGCGCAGGCGCTGAGCAGGCCTGGTGGCGGGGTTTGCTCATCGAAATATAGCTCGCTGTAGCACTCATCGGCGGCGATCACGAAGTCATGTTCGTCGGCCAGGGCGATCAGCTTTTTCAGGGTCTCGACCGGGATCAGTGCGCCGGTGGGGTTGCCCGGCGAGCACAGGAACAGAATCTGGCAGCGTTTCCAGATGTCTGGCGAAACCGCGTCGAAATCGGGGTTGAAGCCGTTTTCGTCCAGGCACGGCAGGTAGTGCGGCTGGGCGCCGGCGAGAAACGCCGCGCCTTCGTAGATTTGATAGAACGGGTTCGGGCTGACGATCAGCGCGTCGTCTCCACGATTGACCACGGTCTGGGTGAACGCAAACAGCGCTTCACGGGTTCCGTTGACCGGCAGCACGTTGCGCGCCGGGTCGATCCAGCCGTGGGGAACGTTGAAACGACGTTCACACCAGGCCGCAATGGCTTCACGCAGCTCTGGAATACCGAGGGTCGTCGGGTACACCGCCATTTTTTCCAGATTACTGGCCAGGGCTTCGGCGACGAAGGTGGGCGAACGGTGTTTCGGCTCGCCGATGGACAGCGCGATCGGGCGCTTGTCCGGATTGGGTGTGACGCTGCCGAGCAGGGCGCGGAGTTTCTCGAACGGGTAGGGCTGCAGCTGGGACAAAGCGTTGTTCATCGTTAAATCTCGTTCGGTGTAGGAGCGGCGCTGGTCCCTTGTAGGAGCGAGCTTGCTCGCGATGGTCGTCAACGATAACGCGTGTTTGCCAAAGCAACGCAGCGTATTTGAGTCCATCGCGAGCAAGCTCGCTCCTACAAAGGGCAGACCGTTGTTAAGTCAGATGCTGATGCGCGACAGTTTGATATCGGGTTCCTGGTTGACGCTCAGTTGCTCGACGATCGCATCCTGCAGGCGACTGCACAGCAGCGGGTCGGACAACGGCTGGTTGTTGGCGTCGGTGATGAAGAACACGTCTTCCACGCGCTCGCCCAGGGTGGCGATCTTGGCGTTTTGCAGCGACAGGTGGAACTCCAGGAAAATCGTGCCGACCCGCGCCAGCAAGCCTGGGCGGTCGGGCGCGGTCAGTTCCAGTACGGTCACCGGGCGCTGCGCGTCGTTGTGGATCGTCACCTGTGGCGCAAAGGCGAAATGCTTGAGCTGGCGGGGTACCCGGCGCTGAATGATCGTCGGGTAGTCATCCGGGTTGCGCAGGGCTTCGGTCAGGCCGTCGCGGATCTGCTTGACCCGCGCCGGGTTATCGCCGATCGAGTCGCCATCGGTGTCGAGCACGATGTAGGTGTCGAGGGTGAACTGGCTGCTGGAGGTGATGACCCGGGCGTCATGGATGTTCAGGTTGAGCTGGTCCATCGCGGCCACGGTCACGGCGAAGAAGTCGTGCTGGTCCGGCGCGTAAATGAAAATCTGCGTGCCGCCTTCGAATTCCCGCTGCGTGGTTTCCTTGATCAGCACCAGTGGCCCGCCGTCGACCGGCTGCTGGAGGATCGCGTCGGTGTGCCAGGCGACATCGCCGGCAGTGTGGCGCAGGAAATAGTCATCGCCCAACTGTGTCCACAGCTGTTCGACATCGTCCGGGTCGGTGCCGCCGCGCGCCAGGATGTCCAGGGCGGCGCTCTGGGTCTGGCGGATCTGTTCTTCACGATCGACCGGGTTTTCCAGGCCGCGACGCAGTGCACGCTTGGTTTCGGTGTACAGCTGGCGCAGCAGACTGGCGCGCCAGGAGTTCCACAGCGTCGGGTTGGTGGCGTTGATATCGGCGACCGTCAATACGTACAGGTAATCGAGGTGGGTTTCGTCACCGACGATCTGCGCGAAATCGTGAATCACCTGCGGGTCGGACAAGTCCTTGCGTTGGGCGGTGGTCGACATCACCAGATGGTTCTGCACCAGCCAGACAATCAGGCGGCTGTCCCACACCGGGAGCTGGTGGCGCTGGCAGAATGCCTCGGCATCCACCGCACCGATTTCCGAGTGGTCGCCATGCCGGCCCTTGCCGATGTCATGGTAAAGACCGGCCAGGTAGATCAGCTCGGGTTTGGGCAGCTTGCCCATGAGCTTGCTGGCCAACGGGAATTTTTCCGACACCTGGGTGTACTGCAACTTACGCAGGTGTTTGATCAGGTTCAGGGTGTGCGCATCGACGGTATAGATGTGGAACAGATCATGCTGCATCTGCCCGACGATAAAACCGAACTCGGGAAGATAGCGTCCGAGGATGCCGTAGCGGTTCATGCGGCGCAGGTTGCGGTGGATACCGATCTTGCACTTGAACAGCTCGATGAACAGGCTGGTGTTGCGGATGTCATTGCGGAAATCGTCGTCGATCAGGTGGCGATTTTCCCGCAACAGACGAATGGTATCAGCGCGTACGCCTTTGATTTCCGGCTGCTGGGCCATCAGCACGAAGATTTCCAGCATGGCGAACGGGGTGCGGCGGAATACGTTGTCGCTGCGCGCCTCGATATAGCCGTCGTGCAGCTGGAATCTGGAGTTGATCGGCTGCGGTGGCGCCTCGTCTTCCGGGGCGAGGATGACTTCCTCGAAGTGCTGGATGATCAGGTCGCTGAGCTGGGCGATGCTCATGACCACCCGGTAGTACTGCTGCATGAAGTTTTCGACGGCTTGCTTGGCGTCGTCGCCTTCGAAACCCAGCAGCTTGGCAATGGTGCGCTGGTGATCGAACAGCAGGCGGTCTTCGCAGCGTCCGGCGAGCATGTGCAGGGCGTAGCGTACTTTCCACAGGAATTCCTGGGAGGAAGCCAGCAGGGCGTTTTCGCTCTCCACCAGGAAACCTTCGCCGGCCAGTGCCCGCAGGTTCAGGGTCCCGTATTCGCGACGGGCAACCCAGAGAATCGTCTGGATATCCCGCAGTCCGCCAGGCGAGCCTTTGACGTTGGGTTCCAGGTTGTATTCGGTGTCGTTGTACTTGTGGTGACGGGCCTTCTGCTCGGCGCGCTTGGCCAGGAAAAATTCCTTGCTCGGCCACATGTGCGCCGTGCTGGTAACCTCCAGCATGCGCTGGCGCAGGTGCTCCGGACCGGTAATCGTGCGGCTTTCCATCAGGTTGGTGACCACCGTCAGGTCGGCCCGGGCTTCGACGGCGCATTCCTCGACCGAGCGAACGCTCTGGCCGACTTCCAGGCCGATATCCCACAACAACGTCAGAAAACGCTCGATGGAGTCACGGAAAACTTCATGGTCGGCGCTGTCCAGCAGGATCAGCAGATCGATGTCGGAGTAAGGGTGCAACTCGCCACGACCGTAGCCGCCGACCGCGACCAGCGCGATGTCGGCGTCTTTGCTCCAGCTGAACTGGTCCCAGGCCTTTTGCAGGATGTTGTCGACGAACCAGGCGCGATCCTCGATCAGTCGACGAATGTCCCGGCCGTTGCGAAAGCGCGTGTCGAGCACTTCCCGGGCCTGGCGGATCGCTTTCTTGAAAGCCGAGATCGGGCTTGCCTTGAGGGCCAGCTCAGCCTGGAACTGGCCGCGGTCGAAGAGTTCGGGGTCCACCTGCGGCATCGATTGGCTTTCCTGTCTATATAAAAGCTGGGTGCGTTGTTGCTGATCAGGCCGAAACGCGGGCGATGGTGTCGTCGCTGCGCAGGGTGAAGATCTCGTAACCGGTTTCGGTCACCAGCAGGGTGTGTTCCCACTGGGCCGACAGCTTGCGGTCCTTGGTGATCGCGGTCCAGCCGTCGCCCAGCACCTTGGTGTCGGCGCGGCCCTGGTTGATCATCGGTTCGATGGTGAAGGTCATGCCCGCCTTCAGCTCCATGCCGGTGCCGGCACGGCCGTAGTGCAGGATCTGCGGTTCTTCGTGGAAGACCTTGCCGATACCGTGGCCACAGAACTCGCGAACGACCGAGAAACCGTTCTTTTCGGCATGCTTCTGGATCACTTCGCCGATATCGCCCAGGCGGCAGCCGGGCTTGACCAGCTCGATGGCCTTGTACATGCATTCCTGGGTGACTTGCGACAGGCGCTCGGCCCACACAGGCACGGTGCCTACGTGGAACATGCGGCTGGTGTCGCCGTGGTATCCGTCCTTGATGACGGTTACGTCGATGTTCAGGGTGTCGCCATCCTTCAGCGGTTTATCGTTCGGGATGCCGTGGCAGACCACGTGGTTGATCGACGTGCAGATCGATTTCGGGAAGCCCTTGTAGTTGAGCGGGGCAGGGATGGCTTTCTGCTCGTTGACGATATAGTCGTGGCAGATCTGGTTCAGCTGATCGGTGGTCACGCCCGGTTTGACATGTTCGGCAATCATTTCCAGCACGTCGGCGGCGAGTTTGCCGGCAATGCGCATTTTTGCGATGTCCTCGGGGGTTTTGAGGGTGACGGTCATACAGGCTCTCTCTCTGCGCTCGACGGCGCTTCTAAAACTGGACGGGCGTTGCGCGATCGAACATCGCAGCCCTGAAAAACGCGATTCTAACAGACGATCGGAGCAAAACCGCGTCTCTGTCCATCGCTTCTCTCTATAGAATGGTGCATTCCGGGCGGATTCCAAGGGCTGAACGGCCACGACCGCCTGGATTTCATAATCCGGGTTCCGTTTTTTTCGGCCCTGTGATATAAAATGCGCCGCTTTCCGGGGATGCCCCGGAAGGCTTAAATCCACACACGTGTCGACACGATGACCTGGGTGCCTTCAGCTGATGCTGACTGGTTGGTCATTGGGGTACGTGGAGGCCAAACCCGACTTATTAAGGAACTATCATGTCCCAAGTCAACATGCGCGATATGCTGAAGGCCGGTGTGCACTTCGGTCACCAGACCCGTTACTGGAACCCGAAAATGGGTAAATACATTTTCGGCGCGCGTAACAAGATCCACATCATCAACCTTGAAAAAACCCTGCCAATGTTCAACGAAGCTCTGACTTTCGTAGAGCGCCTGGCCCAGGGCAAAAACAAGATTCTGTTCGTCGGCACCAAGCGTTCCGCTGGCAAGATCGTTGCTGAACAAGCAGCACGTTGCGGCTCGCCGTACGTCGATCACCGCTGGTTGGGCGGCATGCTGACCAACTTCAAAACCATCCGTGCTTCCATCAAGCGTCTGCGTGACCTTGAAGTACAAGCCGAAGACGGTACTTTCGCCAAGCTGACCAAGAAAGAAGCGCTGATGCGCTCCCGTGACCTGGAAAAGCTGGATCGTTCCCTGGGTGGTATCAAGGACATGGGCGGCCTGCCAGACGCTCTGTTCGTTATCGACGTTGATCACGAGCGCATCGCGATCACCGAAGCCAACAAGCTGGGCATCCCGGTCATCGGCGTAGTCGATACCAACAGCAGCCCTGAAGGTGTTGACTACATCATCCCAGGTAACGATGACGCCATCCGCGCTATCGAGCTGTACATGGGTTCGATGGCTGACGCTGTCATCCGTGGTCGCAACAACGTTGCTGGCGGCACCGAAGTTTTCGTTGAAGAAGCTCCGGCAGCTGCAGCTGAGTAATTGACGCCCTGGCGTTGACTCAGTAAGCAAAAAGGGGGCTTGGCCCCCTTTTTGCCACCTTGAAAACCATTTGTCGGCGCCCACTGCCTTATTTGTAACGTGCGGCAGCTAACAAAGGTGGTTCGGGAAGAATTGAACGCCCGTTCGATCGGGTGGAATGGTTGATAACCTATCCAAGAGGAATTTTGAAATGGCAGAGATTACTGCAGCGTTGGTCAAAGAACTGCGCGAGCGTACCGGCGAAGGCATGATGGACTGCAAAAAAGCCTTGACCAAGGCTGGCGGCGACATCGAAAAAGCCATTGATGACATGCGTGCTTCGGGCGCCATCAAGGCTGCTAAAAAGGCTGGCAACGTTGCCGCTGAAGGCGCTATCGCCATCAAGGCCGACGACAAGTCCGCCGTGCTGCTGGAAGTTAACTCGCAGACCGACTTCCTGGCCCTGCAAGACGATTTCAAAAACTTCGTTGCTGCCAGCGTAGAAAAAGCTTTCGACGAAAAACTGACCGACGCAGCTCCGCTGATCGCCGCTCAGGAATCGGCTCGTGAAGCCCTGGTTGCCAAAGTTGGCGAAAACGTCAACATCCGTCGTCTGATCCGTGTAGAGGGTGACGTTGTCGGCACCTACCTGCACGGCAACAAGATCGGTGTTGCTGTTGTCCTGAAAGGCGGCGACGTTCAGTTGGCCAAAGAAATCGCCATGCACGTAGCAGCCAGCAACCCTGAGTTCCTGCTGCCATCGCAGGTTTCCGCCGAAGCCATCGAGCGCGAGAAGGCTGTATTCCTGCAGCTGAACGAAGACAAGATGAAAGGCAAGCCAGCTGAAATCGTCGAGAAGATGATTGCTGGTCGTATCACCAAGTTCCTGGCCGAAGCCAGCCTGGTTGAGCAAGCTTTCGTGATGAACCCGGAAGTCACCGTTGGTGCTCTGGCCAAGAAAGCTGGCGCTGAAATCGTTTCCTTCACCTACTTCAAGGTTGGCGAAGGCATCGAGAAGCCAGTTGACAACTTCGCTGAAGAAGTTGCTGCACAACTGGCTGCCGCCAAGCAATAAGACGGTTTTTTAACTGTCGCCCTGAAGAGGCTGCCCGCTCACGCGCGCAGCCTCTTTTCAGATGGGGCACCAATTTTTTATTTGGTTTCCGTTTGGAACTGGCTTACAAAGCCATGTTCCGATGGCGCTGAAGCAGCGCCACGCTAGAGTGAACGCCAGCTGAAAACAGCTCGCAAAGAATTTTTTAATATACGCCGCAGGAGAGATTCGCAATGGCTCAGCAGGGCAGTGGTTATCAGGCTCGCTATAAACGCATTCTACTCAAACTTAGCGGCGAGGCCCTGATGGGCTCGGAAGAGTTCGGGATCGATCCGAAGGTTCTGGATCGCATGGCGCTGGAAGTCGGCCAGTTGGTCGGCATCGGCGTTCAGGTCGGTCTGGTTATCGGTGGTGGCAACCTGTTCCGCGGGGAAGCCCTGAGCAAGGCAGGCATGGATCGGGTCACCGGCGACCACATGGGCATGCTGGCCACTGTGATGAACGCCTTGGCCATGCGTGACGCGCTGGAACGTGCCAATATCTCGGCCATCGTGATGTCGGCCATTTCCATGGTTGGCGTGACCGATCACTACGATCGCCGCAAGGCCATGCGCCACCTGAACTCCAAGGACGTGGTAATTTTTGCGGCCGGTACTGGCAACCCGTTCTTCACCACGGACTCGGCTGCCTGCCTGCGTGCAATCGAAATCGACGCCGATGTCGTGCTCAAGGCAACCAAGGTTGATGGTGTCTATACCGCTGACCCGTTCAAAGACCCGCATGCCGAGAAGTTCGATCATCTGACCTACGATGAAGTACTGGATCGCAAGCTGGGTGTGATGGATCTGACGGCCATTTGCCTGTGCCGCGACCACAAAATGCCGCTGCGCGTATTTAACATGAACAAACCCGGCGCCCTGCTGAACATCGTGCATGGCGGCGCTGAAGGCACCCTGATCGAGGAAGTTCAACAATGATCAACGAAATCAAGAAAGACGCTAAAGAGCGCATGCAGAAGTCGGTGGAATCGCTGGCGCACAACTTCGGCCGCATTCGTACCGGCCAGGCGCACCCAAGCATTCTGGAAGGCGTGATGGTGCCGTACTACGGCTCCGACACCCCGATCAAGCAAGTGGCGAACATTACCGTCAAGGACGCCCGTACCCTGCAAGTCGTTGCCTTCGAGCGCAACATGCTGGGCGCCGTCGACAAGGCCATCGGCAGTGCCGGCCTGAACCTCAACCCGACCAACCTGGGTGAGTTGCTGCTGATCTCCATGCCGGCCCTGACCGAAGAAACCCGCAAGGGCTTCACCAAGCAGGCTCGCGATGTGGCTGAAGACGCTCGTGTTGCCGTGCGCAACATCCGTCGCGACGCCATTGGTCAGGTCAAGGATCTGACCAAGGAAAAGGAAATCAGCGAAGACGAAGAGCGTCGCGCGACTGGCGAGATCGATGATTTGACCAAGAAGTTCGTGGCTCAAATCGATGCCGATCTGGCGCAGAAAGAAAAAGACCTGATGGCCGTATAAGGGTCACGTGTTAATGGATAAGACCAAGTCGGTTGCGCCGTCCGCGGTGCCGCGCCATGTCGCGATCATCATGGATGGCAATAATCGCTGGGCGAAAAAACGCTTTATGCCGGGTGTCGCCGGGCATAAAGCGGGTGTGGACGCAGTTCGTGCGGTTATCGAGGTGTGTGCCGAGTCCGGGGTCGAAGTCTTGACCCTGTTCGCATTCTCCAGTGAGAACTGGCAGCGCCCGGCCGATGAGGTCAGTGCCTTGATGGATCTGTTCTTCAAGGCATTGCGTCGTGAGGCCAAGCGCCTGAATGACAACAACATCAGTTTGCGCATCATTGGCGATCGTTCGCGTTTTCATCCCGAGCTTCAGGCTGCCATGCGTGAAGCCGAGGCCATGACAGCCGGTACCAATCGTTTCGTCCTGCAGATCGCCGCCAATTACGGTGGTCAGTGGGATATCGCGCAGGCCGCTCAGCGATTGGCGCGTGAAGTCCAGGCTGGGCATTTGCGCCCGGAAGATATTACGCCGGATCTGCTGCAAACCTGCCTGGCTACGGGGGATCTGCCGTTGCCAGACTTGTGCATTCGCACCGGCGGCGAGCATCGCATCAGTAACTTTCTGCTGTGGCAACTGGCCTATGCCGAGTTGTACTTCTCCGACCTGTTCTGGCCGGACTTCAAACACGATGCCATGCGTAACGCGCTGGCCGATTTCGCATCCCGCCAGCGTCGCTTCGGTAAAACGAGTGAGCAGGTCGAGGCTGGAGCCCGGGTTTAATGCTTAAACAACGAATCATCACCGCGCTGATCCTGCTGCCGATTGCCCTGTGCGGGTTTTTCCTGCTCGAGGGTTCCGGTTTCGCCATGTTCATCGGGCTGGTCGTGACCCTTGGTGCGTGGGAGTGGGCGCGGCTTGCCGGATTCAATGCGCAGTCGTTCCGCGTGGCTTTTGCCGCGGTGGTCGCGTTTTTGCTTTTCATCATGTACATCCTGCCCGGGCTCGCGCCGTGGGTACTGGGTGCGTCCGTGCTCTGGTGGGCGGTGGCAACGTACCTGGTGCTGACTTATCCACGTTCCAGTGAGCATTGGGCCAGCGCGGCCTGCAAGCTGGTCATCGGCCTGTTGATCCTGTTGCCGGCCTGGCAAGGCCTGGTCCAGATCAAGCAGCAGCCCTTGGGGAACTGGCTGATCATGGCGGTGATGGTGCTGGTCTGGGGTGCTGACATCGGCGCCTACTTTTCGGGTCGGGCATTTGGCAAGCGCAAGCTGGCGCCGCAGGTCAGTCCCGGCAAAAGCTGGGAAGGCGTTTACGGTGGCCTGGCGCTGTGCCTGGTCATTACCGTGATTGTCGGATTTGTCCGTGACTGGACTGTTGCCGAGTTGTTCAAGGGGTTGATCGGTGCGGCTCTGATCGTGTTTGTCTCGGTCATCGGCGATCTCACCGAAAGCATGTTCAAGCGCCAGTCTGGAATCAAGGACAGCAGTAATCTGCTGCCTGGTCACGGTGGGGTGCTGGACCGGATCGACAGCCTGACGGCTGCAATCCCTGTATTCGCCGTGCTGCTGTGGATGGCTGCACCGTGAGCCGCCCTCAGCAGATTACTGTTCTGGGCGCGACAGGTTCGATCGGCTTGAGCACCCTCGATGTCATTGCTCGCCATCCCAATCGTTATCAAGTCTTCGCCTTGAGCGGTTTCACCCGTTTGAGTGAGTTGTTGGCGCTGTGCGTAAGGCACGTACCGCGATTTGCCGTGGTGCCTGAAGTCGCCGCAGCCCGTGGCTTGCAGGATGATTTGCGTGCGGCTGGCCTGTCTACCCGTGTGCTGGTGGGTGAAGAGGGGTTGTGCCAGGTGGCCTCCGACCCGGAGGTCGATGCTGTCATGGCGGCTATCGTCGGTGCAGCGGGCTTGCGTCCGACGCTGGCGGCAGTCGAGGCAGGCAAGAAGATCCTCTTGGCCAATAAAGAAGCGCTGGTCATGTCCGGCGCCCTGTTCATGCAAGCCGTACGCAAGAGCGGCTCCGTACTGCTGCCGATCGATAGCGAACACAACGCAATTTTCCAGTGCATGCCACAGGATTACTCCCGTGGTCTCGGCGCGGTCGGTGTGCGCAGGATCTTGCTGACGGCCTCTGGCGGTCCGTTCCGGCAAACGCCTATGGCAGAGCTGGCGCATGTTTCCCCTGAGCAAGCGTGTGCCCACCCGAACTGGTCCATGGGGCGCAAGATTTCGGTCGATTCGGCCAGCATGATGAATAAAGGCCTGGAGTTGATCGAGGCTTGCTGGCTGTTTGACGCCAAGCCGTCCCAGGTTGAAGTGGTGATTCATCCGCAGAGTGTGATTCATTCCCTGGTCGACTACATCGATGGTTCGGTATTGGCTCAGTTGGGTAATCCGGACATGCGCACTCCGATCGCCAACGCTCTGGCGTGGCCAGAACGAATCGATTCGGGCGTGCCGCCGCTGGACCTGTTTGCCATTGCACGCCTTGATTTCGAAGCTCCGGATGAGGAGCGTTTTCCTTGCCTGCGCCTTGCCCGCCAGGCAGCCGAGGCTGGCAACAGTGCGCCGGCGATGCTCAATGCGGCAAATGAAGTCGCTGTAGCAGCGTTTCTCGACGGACGGGTTCGTTACCCGGAAATCGCGAGTATCATCGAGGAAGCACTGAATCTTGAGCCTGTGGTGGCTGTGGATGATCTCGAAGCGGTGTTCACGGCCGATGCCAAGGCGCGTGTGCTGGCCGAGCAGTGGTTGAGTCGTCACGGGCGGTAAGTGCTGCGATGCGTTGGTCCATGCGGCACTAGACAGGAATGCGGAGAAAGTAGATGAGCGCACTCTATATGATTGTCGGCACCCTGGTTGCGTTGGGCGTGCTGGTTACCTTCCACGAGTTCGGCCATTTCTGGGTCGCGCGTCGCTGTGGGGTCAAGGTGCTGCGTTTCTCCGTGGGCTTCGGGATGCCACTGTTGCGTTGGCACGACAAGCAGGGCACCGAGTTCGTGGTGGCCGCCATTCCGCTGGGCGGTTACGTGAAGATGCTCGATGAGCGTGAAGGCGAAGTGCCGGCTGATCAGGTCGAGCATTCCTTCAATCGCAAATCGGTGCGTCAGCGCATTGCCATTGTGGCGGCCGGACCGATTGCCAACTTCCTGCTGGCCCTGGGTTTCTTCTGGGTCCTGGCCATGCTCGGCAGTCAACAGGTGCGTCCAGTCATTGGTGCCGTGGAATCCGGCAGCATTGCCGCCAAAGCAGGGTTGAGCGCAGGTCAGGAAATTATCTCCATCGATGGCGAGCCAACGAGCGGCTGGGCAGCGGTGAATCTGCAACTGGTCCGTCGCTTGGGGGAAAGCGGATCACTGCAGGTGCTGGTCCGTGAGCAGGGCTCCACCGTGGATGTGCCTCATGAGCTGGTGCTGGACAAATGGCTCAAGGGGGCCGAAGAGCCCGATCCTATTCATTCGCTGGGGGTTCGCCCATGGCGCCCGGCATTGCCGCCAGTCCTGGCCGAGATCGATCCAAACGGTCCGGCGCACGCCGCTGGTCTCAAGGCTGGGGACCGTCTGCTGGCGCTTGATGGCAAGTCGCTGGATGACTGGCAGCAAGTGGTCGATACCGTCCGTCTGCGACCTGATACCAAAATCCTGCTGCGAATCGAACGCGATGCTGCTCAGGTCGACGTTCCTGTGACGCTAGCTTCGCGCGGCGAGAAAAAAGCACCGAGCGGTTACCTGGGGGCTGGGGTGAAAGCGGTGGATTGGCCGCCGGAGATGGTTCGCGAGGTCAGTTTCGGTCCCGTGGCCGCGATTGGCGAGGGGGCTCGACGTACCTGGACCATGAGCCTGCTGACCCTCGATTCACTGAAGAAAATGTTGTTCGGCGAGCTCTCGGTAAAAAACTTGAGTGGACCGATAACCATTGCTAAAGTGGCGGGCGCTTCGGCCCAGTCGGGTGTCGCTGATTTCCTGAATTTCCTTGCTTATCTGAGTATTAGCCTGGGGGTTCTGAATTTGCTGCCCATTCCTGTGCTGGATGGGGGGCATTTGTTGTTTTATCTGATTGAGTGGGCGCGTGGTCGTCCCTTGTCGGATCGGGTGCAAGGTTGGGGGATACAGATCGGTATCAGTTTGGTGGTCGGAGTGATGTTGCTCGCTCTGGTCAATGATCTAGGCCGTCTGTAACGTCGCTGAATTGCGAATCTGCCGCATTTTGCGGCAGTTTGTTTATTGCCAGTTGGAATAAGAAAGGACTTCATGAAACGTCTGCTGCTAACTGCGGTTCTCACCGTATTGATGATCGCCGAAGTTCACGCCGAGTCCTTCACTATCTCTGATATTCGCGTTAATGGCCTCCAGCGGGTCTCCGCGGGTAGCGTCTTTGGTGCTTTGCCGTTGAACGTCGGCGAACAGGCGGATGATCACCGTCTGGTGGAAGCCACTCGTGCATTGTTCAAAACCGGTTTCTTTCAAGATATCCAGCTGGGTCGTGATGGCAACGTTCTTGTCATTACGGTAGTCGAGCGCCCGTCAGTTGCCAGTATCGAGATCGAAGGCAACAAGGCGATCTCCACTGAAGACCTGATGAAAGGCCTCAAGCAATCCGGTCTGGCCGAAGGCGAGATCTTCCAGCGCGCCACCCTCGAAGGTGTGCGTAACGAGCTGCAGCGCCAGTACGTTGCGCAAGGTCGTTACTCCGCAACCGTTGACACGGAAGTGGTGCCGCAGCCGCGCAATCGCGTTGGCCTGAAGGTAAACATCAACGAAGGCACCGTTGCAGCTATCCAGCACATCAACGTGGTGGGTAACACCGTCTTCCCTGACGAAGACCTGATCGACCTGTTCGAACTCAAGACGACCAACTGGCTCTCGTTCTTCAAGAACGACGACAAGTATGCTCGTGAAAAACTCTCCGGCGACCTGGAGCGTCTGCGCTCCTACTATCTGGACCGTGGCTATATCAACATGGATATCGCTTCGACCCAGGTGTCCATCACACCGGACAAGAAACACGTCTACATCACCGTCAACATCAACGAAGGCGACAAGTACACCGTACGTGACGTCAAGCTGAGCGGTGACTTGAAAGTACCGGAAGACCAGGTCAAGTCCCTGCTGCTGGTACAGAAAGGCCAGGTGTTCTCGCGCAAGCTGATGACCACTACCTCCGAATTGATCACCCGTCGTCTGGGTAACGAAGGTTATACCTTCGCCAACGTCAACGGCGTGCCACAGCCTCACGATGATGACCACACCGTAGACATCACTTTCGCTGTCGATCCGGGCAAGCGTGCTTACGTCAACCGCATCAACTTCCGTGGCAACACCAAGTCGGAAGACGAAGTGCTGCGTCGTGAAATGCGCCAGATGGAAGGCGGCTGGGCTTCGACCTACCTGATCGACCAGTCCAAGACCCGTCTGGAACGCCTGGGCTTCTTCAAGGAAGTGAACGTTGAGACCCCGGCCGTACCGGGTGTCGATGACCAGGTTGATGTCAATTACAGCGTGGAAGAACAGGCTTCCGGTTCGATCACCGCCAGCGTCGGCTTCGCGCAGAGCGCGGGCCTGATCCTCGGTGGTTCGATCACCCAGAACAACTTCCTCGGTACCGGTAACAAGGTCAGCATCGGCTTGACCCGCAGCCAATACCAGAGCCGCTACAACTTCGGTTATGTCGACCCCTACTGGACTGCCGACGGCGTGAGCCTGGGTTACAACGCGTTCTACCGCACCACCGACTACAAAGACCTCGACGTCGATGTGGCCAGCTACGCCGTAGACAGCCTGGGTGCAGGTGTGAGCGTCGGTTATCCGATCAGCGAGACTTCGCGCCTGACCTTTGGCTTGACTGCGCAGCAGGACAAGATCAATACCGGTATCTACACCGTCGACGAGATCTTCGACTTCGTTAACCGTGAAGGCGATCAGTACCTGAACTTCAAGGCTTCGGCCGGTTGGTCCGAGTCCACCCTGAACAAGGGCGTGCTGGCGACTCGTGGCCATTCCCAGAGCCTGGTGCTGGAAACCACAACCCCGGGCAGCGACCTGTCGTTCTTCAAGCTCGACTACCGTGGCCAGTTGTTCCAGCCTTTGAGCGAAAACTACACCATGCGCCTGCACACAGAGTTGGGCTATGGTGATGGTTACGGATCGACCGATGGCCTGCCATTCTACGAAAACTACTTTGCCGGTGGCTTCAACTCGGTTCGTGGCTTCAAGGACAGCACTCTGGGTCCACGCAGTACCCCGAGTCGTGGTCAGGCTATTACAGGTAACGCCGGTACTCAGTTTGACCCGGACCAGGATCCGCTGCCGTTCGGTGGTAACGTCCTGATCCAGGGCGGTGTGGAAGTTCTTTTCCCGCTGCCGTTCGTCAAGGATCAACGCTCCCTGCGTACCTCGGTATTCTGGGATGTGGGTAACGTATTCGACTCCAAATGCTCTGATGTCACCAACGCTGATGGCACGAAGTCCAATACGCAGTGTAACGATATCAGTCTGAGCAATATGGCCAGTTCTGTCGGTGTGGGTGTGACCTGGGTCACCGCACTGGGTCCTCTGAGTTTCGCGTTGGCCATGCCGGTCAAGAAACCGGATGATGCTGACACTCAAGTGTTCCAATTCTCCCTCGGTCAGACGTTCTAAGCGCCTGACCCAAGATAACGACAATGGATTTTGTAGGAGTGCATCGTGCGTAAGTTGACTCAATTGGTTCTCCTGGCTTCCGTACTGGTAGCAGGTCCGGCGTTTGCCGATATGAAAATCGCCGTTCTGAACTATCAGATGGCCCTGCTGGAATCCGATGCGGCCAAGAAGTACGCCGTGGATGCAGAGAAGAAGTTCGGTCCTCAACTGACCAAGCTCAAGTCTCTGGAAAGCAGCGCCAAGGGTATTCAGGATCGCCTGATGGCCGGTGGCGACAAGATGCAACAAGGCGAGCGTGAGCGTCTGGAGCTTGAGTTCAAGCAAAAGGCTCGTGACTTCCAGTTCCAGTCCAAGGAGCTGAACGAAGCCAAGGCCGTTGCCGATCGGGAAATGCTGAAACAGCTCAAGCCAAAACTGGACAGCGCTGTGGAAGAAGTCATCAAGAAAGGTGCTTATGACCTGGTCTTCGAGCGTGGCGCAGTGATTGATGTCAAACCTCAGTACGACATCACGCGCCAGGTTATCGAGCGCATGAATCAGCTGAAGTAATCCATGACAGCGACCATTAAACTCGGCCAATTGGCCGAGTTCCTCGGCGCCACCCTGCGTGGCGACCCGGAGAAAGCGATTACTGGGCTAGCCACCTTGCAGGAGGCTGGCCCAGCTCAGTTGAGCTTTCTCGCAAACCCCCAATACCGAAAGTATCTGGCAGGCAGCCAGGCGGCAGCTCTGTTGCTCAAGGCTGCTGACGCCGAAGGTTTTGCCGGAAATGCACTGGTTGTGCCTGATCCGTACGCGGCCTACGCTCGGGTGTCCCACCTGTTCGATCCCAAGCCCAAGGCGGCTGCCGGTATTCATCCGACGGCGGTGGTTGCGGCGGACGCGGTGGTTGACCCGGCCGCGAGCATCGGTGCTTTTGTCGTCATCGAAAGCGGGGCGCATATCGCCGCGGGTGCCACCATCGGCGCGCATTGCTTTATCGGCGCGCGTAGCACCATCGGTGAAGGCGGCTGGCTCGCACCTCGAGTCACCCTGTATCACGATGTGCGCGTCGGCAAGCGGGTGGTGATTCAATCCGGAGCCGTACTCGGTGGCGAGGGTTTTGGTTTTGCCAACGAAAAAGGTATCTGGCAGAAAATTGCCCAGATCGGTGGCGTGCTGGTCGGCGATGACGTGGAAATTGGCGTGAATACCGCCATCGACCGCGGTGCGCTGGCTGATACGATCATTGGCAATGGCGTGAAACTCGACAACCAGATTCAAATCGCTCACAACGTTCAGGTTGGTGATCACACGGCCATGGCGGCGTGCGTGGGAATCTCCGGCAGCACCAAGATCGGCAAGCACTGCATGCTCGCCGGGGGTGTCGGCCTGGTAGGGCATATCGATATCTGCGACAACGTATTCATCACCGGGATGACCATGGTGACCCATTCGATTACCGAACCGGGCGCCTATTCTTCCGGTACGGCGATGCAGCCGGCAGCCGAGTGGCGCAAAAGCGCGGCACGTATACGTCAGCTCGATGACATCGCGCGGCGTTTGCGACAGCTTGAAAAGCAGACAGGGGAAGTGACCCCTGACGGTAATGCTTCATCAGATGGCTGATACCATTTCCATATCAAGCGTGCGCAGCCGCTAGACTGCGTTCTTGATTTGCTAGAGGAGTGTGCATCAGTTGCGCGCTCCCAATCTTTACATAGGCTTCCCCCCGAAATGATGGACATCAACGAGATTCGCGAATACCTGCCTCACCGTTACCCGTTCCTGCTGGTGGACCGGGTCGTGGATCTGGATGTGCAAGAGAAGCGCATTCGCGCCTACAAGAATGTCAGCATCAACGAGCCGTTCTTCAATGGTCACTTCCCCGCGCATCCAATCATGCCGGGTGTGTTGATCATCGAGGCGATGGCTCAGGCAGCCGGGATCCTTGGTTTCAAAATGCTCGACGTGAAGCCGGCCGATGGCACGCTTTACTACTTCGTTGGCTCCGACAAGCTGCGTTTTCGCCAGCCGGTATTGCCGGGCGACCAGCTGATTCTCGAAGCCAAGTTCATCAGCTGCAAGCGCCAGATCTGGAAGTTCGAGTGCCAGGCTTCGGTCGATGGCAAGCCGGTCTGCTCCGCTGAGATCATTTGCGCGGAACGCAAACTATGAGTTTGATTGACCCTCGCGCAATCATCGATCCGACGGCCGTCCTGGCTGACGGTGTCGAGGTCGGCCCGTGGTCGATCGTCGGCGCAGGTGTGGAAATCGGCGAGGGGACCGTCATCGGGCCACACGTGATTCTCAAAGGTCCGACTCGAATCGGTAAGCACAACCGCATCTACCAGTTCTCCTCGGTAGGCGAGGACACTCCGGACCTGAAATACAAGGGCGAAGAAACCCGCCTGGTGATCGGTGACCACAACGTCATTCGCGAAGGCGTGACCATTCACCGTGGGACTGTTCAGGATCGTTCGGAAACGACCCTGGGTGATCACAACCTGATCATGGCCTATGCACACATCGGTCATGACAGCGTCATCGGCAACCACTGCATCCTGGTCAACAACACCGCGCTGGCAGGCCATGTGCACGTGGATGACTGGGCCATCCTGTCCGGGTTTACCCTGGTCCACCAGTATTGCCATATCGGTGCCCACAGCTTTTCCGGCATGGGAACGGCCATTGGCAAGGATGTCCCAGCTTATGTCACGGTGTTCGGCAACCCGGCCGAGGCCCGTAGCATGAACTTCGAAGGCATGCGCCGTCGTGGTTTCAGCGAAGATGCCATCCACGCCCTGCGTCGCGCCTACAAGGTTGTTTACCGCCAGGGCCTGACGGTAGAGCAGGCACTCACCGAGCTGGCCGAGCCGTCGACCCAGTTCCCGGAAGTTGCGGTGTTCCGCGATTCCATCCAGTCGTCGACCCGCGGCATCACCCGCTGATCATGGCCAATCTGCGTATTGCGCTGGTGGCAGGTGAGGCTTCCGGCGACATTCTCGGCGCCGGTCTCATGCGCGCACTCAAGGCCCGTAACCCTGCAATCGAGTTCATCGGTGTCGGTGGTCCGCTGATGCAGGCTGAAGGCCTGCAGTCGTACTTTCCGATGGAGCGACTGTCCGTCATGGGCCTGGTAGAGGTGCTGGGTCGCCTGCGCGAGCTGCTCGCACGTCGCAAGAAACTGGTAGCGGACCTGATCGAGGCCAAGCCGGATGTGTTCATCGGAATCGATGCTCCGGACTTCAACCTCAATATCGAACTCAAGCTGCGTCAGGCCGGGATCAAGACCGTGCATTACGTCAGTCCATCGGTCTGGGCCTGGCGCCAGAAGCGGGTGCTGAAGATTCGCGAGGGTTGCGATCTGATGCTGACGCTGTTCCCGTTCGAAGCGAAATTCTACGAAGAGAAAGGCGTGCCGGTGCGGTTTGTCGGGCACTCCCTGGCCGATGCCATCCCGCTGGAAGCCGATCGCGCCGCCGCACGGGCCGAACTGGGCTTACCCGAAGGGCCGCTAGTGGCGTTGATGCCAGGCAGTCGTGGCGGTGAAGTCGGTCGCCTCGGTGCGCTGTTTCTCGATACCGCACAGCGCCTGCGGGCCATGCGTCCTGGCGTACGTTTCGTCATGCCGTGCGCCAACGCGGAACGACGCGCGCAGCTGGAAGAAATGCTCGCCGGTCGCGACCTGCCGCTGACCCTGCTCGATGGCAAATCCCATCTGGCCCTGGCCGCCTGCGACGCCGTGCTGATCGCCTCCGGAACCGCTACGCTGGAAGCCTTGCTGTACAAGCGCCCCATGGTGGTCGCTTATCGCCTGGCACCGCTGACGTTCTGGATTCTCAAGCGCATGGTGAAAAGCCCTTACGTGTCCTTGCCGAACTTGCTGGCCCAGCGTTTGCTGGTGCCCGAGTTGCTGCAGGATGATGCGACGGTTGATGCTTTGGCGCAGACCCTGTCACCGCTGATCGAAGACGGACAGGAACAAACCCGCGGCTTCGACGAAATCCACCGTACCCTGCGCCTGGATGCCTCTAATCAGGCGGCGGAAGCGGTACTGAACCTGATCGGCCCGACTCAATGAGTAAAACGAATATGCAGATGGGGCTGGATTTCACCCTGGTCGCCGAGGTTGAAGAGTTGGTTGCCGGTGTCGATGAAGTCGGTCGCGGCCCGCTCTGCGGCGCAGTCGTCACGGCCGCGGTGATTCTCGACCCGAACCGTCCGATCCTTGGTCTGAACGATTCGAAAAAGCTCACCGAAGCCCGTCGCGAAAAGCTCTACGACGAAATCCGCGAAAAAGCCCTGAGCTGGTGCATTGCCCGTGCGGAAGTCGAAGAGATCGACGAGCTGAACATTCTGCACGCCACCATGCTGGCCATGCAGCGTGCGGTGGCCGGGCTGCACATCCAGCCGAAGCTGGCGATGATTGACGGTAACCGTTGCCCGAAACTGCCGATGCGCGCCGAGGCGTTGGTACAGGGGGACGCCAAGGTTCCAGCCATCGCCGCGGCATCGATCCTGGCCAAAGTCAGTCGAGACCGTGAAATGGCAGCGTTCGAACTGATTTATCCGGGTTATGGCATCGGTGGTCACAAGGGCTACCCGACGCCCGTTCATCTGGAAGCCCTGGCCCGCCTGGGGCCCACACCGATTCATCGCCGCTCGTTCGCCCCGGTACGCCTGGCTTACGAGGCGCGCGAAAGCCTGATCGACAGTTAGTCACAAGGCTGATTTTTTTTACCAAGGCCCGGTACAATCCGGGCCTTGTTGTCTTCACGTTCTAGACAGGATCACTATGCCGGCTTCATTCGTTCACCTACGCCTGCACACTGAATACTCCCTGGTCGACGGTCTGGTGCGGATCAAGCCGCTGGTCAAGACCCTGGTCGGCATGAACATGCCTGCCGTCGCGGTTACTGACCAGAACAACATGTGTTCCCTGGTCAAATTCTATAAAAACGCCATGGGTGCCGGGATCAAGCCGATCTGCGGCGCCGACCTGTGGCTGTCGAACAAGGATCCGGACGCCCCGCTGAGCAAGATCAGCCTGTTGGTGATGAACCCCCTGGGCTATCGCAATCTGACCGAGCTGATCTCCCGTGGCTTCATCGACGGCCAGCGCAATGGTTTGGTGATCGTCGAGCGTGAGTGGGTGGCTGAAGCCAATGAAGGCTTGATCATGCTGTCGGCGGCGAAGGAGGGCGAGGTCGGCCAGGCCCTGCTCAGCGGTAATCCTGGTGAGGCCGAAACCCTGGCGCGTGAGTGGATGGCGGTTTTTGCGGACCGTTTCTATCTGGAAATCCAGCGCACCAACCGTCCCAACGATGAAGAGCAACTGCACGGCGCGGTGGCTCTGGCCGACAAGCTCGGTGCACCGCTGGTCGCGACCAACGATGTGCGGTTTATCAAGCAGGGCGATTTCGAAGCCCACGAAACTCGCGTCTGTATCGGCGAAGGCCGGGCCCTCGACGATCCGCGACGTTCTAAGAATTACAGTGATCAGCAGTACCTCAAAAGCGCCGAGGAAATGGCCGAGCTGTTCAGCGACATTCCCGACGCGATTGAAAATACCGTCGAGATTGCCAAGCGCTGCAATATCGATGTGAAGCTGGGCAAACACTTTCTGCCGGACTTCCCGACACCCAATGGCATGGGGATCGACGATTACCTGCGCCATGTTTCCCATGAAGGCCTGGAAGAGCGTCTGGCGGTGTTGTGGCCCAAGGACACCACACCCAATTACGAAGAGAAGCGCCAGGTCTACCTCGATCGTCTGAAGTTCGAACTGGATATCATCATCCAGATGGGGTTCCCCGGTTACTTCCTGATCGTTATGGACTTCATCAAGTGGGCCAAGAACAACGGCGTGCCGGTCGGCCCGGGCCGTGGATCGGGTGCCGGTTCTCTGGTGGCCTACGTGCTGAAGATCACCGACCTTGATCCGCTGGCCTATGACCTGCTGTTCGAACGTTTCCTCAACCCGGAACGGGTTTCCATGCCCGACTTCGACGTCGACTTCTGCATGGACGGTCGCGACCGGGTGATCGAGTACGTGGCCGACGCCTACGGTCGTAACGCGGTGAGCCAGATCATCACCTTCGGCACCATGGCCGCCAAGGCGGTGGTGCGTGACGTGGCGCGGGTGCAGGGCAAGTCCTACGGCCTGGCCGACCGCCTGTCGAAGATGATTCCCTTCGAAGTCGGCATGACCCTGGAGAAAGCCTACGAGCAGGAAGAGATCCTGCGCGACTTCCTCAAGGTCGACGAGGACGCCAAGGAAATCTGGGACATGGCGCTCAAGCTCGAGGGCGTCTGCCGTGGTACCGGCAAACACGCCGGTGGTGTGGTAATCGCACCGACCAAGCTCACTGACTTCTCGCCGATCGCCTGTGATGAAGAGGGCGGCGGCCTGGTGACCCAGTTCGACAAGGATGACGTCGAGGCGGCCGGCCTTGTGAAGTTCGACTTCCTCGGCCTGCGGACTTTGACCATCATCAAGTGGGCGATGGAAACCATCAACCGCGAGCAGGCCAAGAAAGGCCTGGATGACCTGAACATCGACTTCATCCCGCTGGATGACAAGAAAACCTACGAACTGCTGCAGAAAGCCGAAACCACGGCGGTGTTCCAGCTTGAATCGCGGGGCATGAAGGAGCTGATCAAGAAGCTCAAGCCCGACTGCCTGGAAGACCTTATCGCACTGGTGGCGCTGTTCCGTCCCGGTCCGCTGCAATCGGGCATGGTGGACGACTTCATCAACCGCAAGCACGGACGCGCCGAACTGGCCTACCCGCACTCGGACTACCAGTACGAAGGCCTCAAGCCGGTATTGGCGCCGACCTACGGCATCATCCTGTATCAGGAACAGGTGATGCAGATTGCCCAGGTCATGGCCGGTTACACCCTCGGTGGTGCGGACATGCTGCGTCGGGCCATGGGTAAGAAAAAACCCGAAGAAATGGCCAAGCAGCGCGGCGGTTTCATCGAAGGTTGCGCTACCAACAATATTGATCCCGACCTGGCCGGTAACATCTTCGACCTGGTGGAAAAATTCGCCGGTTACGGCTTCAACAAGTCGCACTCCGCGGCCTATGGCCTGGTGTCCTACCAGACCGCGTGGCTCAAGACCCACCACCCGGCGCCGTTCATGGCGGCGGTGCTGTCGGCGGATATGCACAACACCGACAAGGTCGTGACCCTGATCGAGGAAGTGCGCAGCATGAAGCTGCGCCTCGATGCGCCGGATGTGAACACCTCCGACTTCAAGTTCACGGTCAACAACGATGGTCGTATCGTCTACGGACTGGGGGCAATCAAAGGTGTGGGCGAAGGCCCGGTTGAAGCCATTGTCGAAGCCCGTGCCGACGGCCCGTTCAAGGATCTGTTCGATTTCTGCGAGCGTGTCGACCTCAAGCGTATCAACAAGCGGACCCTCGACGCCCTGGTGCGCAGTGGCGCGCTGGATCGTCTGGGGCCGTACTTCCATGACGAGATCAAGGCTTACCAGGCCAACATCGACCGCAACCGCGCGGTGCTGCTGGCGGCGATGGAAGAGGCGATCAAGGCGGCCGAACAGACCGCGCGCACCGCTGACAGTGGTCACGCCGACCTGTTCGGCGGCCTGTTCGTCGAAGAAGATTCCGACGTGTATGCCAATCACCGCAAGGCCAGGGAGTTGACCCTCAAGGAGCGGCTCAAGGGTGAGAAAGACACGCTGGGCCTGTACCTGACCGGGCACCCGATCGACGAGTACGAAGGTGAAATCCGTCGTTTCGCACGCCAGCGCATCATCGATCTGAAACCTGCCCGTGATACCCAGACGGTTGCCGGCATGATCATCGCTTTGCGGGTGATGAAGAACAAAAAGGGCGACAAGATGGGGTTCATCACGCTGGATGACCGCTCGGGGCGTATCGAGGCGTCGCTGTTTGCCGAGGCGTTCCACTCGGCGCAGGCGCTGTTGCAGACCGATGCGATGGTAGTGGTCGAAGGCGAAGTCAGTAACGACGATTTCTCCGGTGGCCTGCGGTTGCGGGTCAAGCGGGTGATGAGCATGGAAGATGCGCGCACCAATCTTGCCGAGAGCCTGCGTCTGAAGGTTCAGACCCAGGATCTCAAGGGCGATCAGCTACGCTGGCTGGGCGACCTGTTCAAGCGTCACCGCGGTGCGTGCCCGATCACCATGGAGTACACCAGCCCCGATGCGAAAGCCTTGTTGCAGTTCGGCGAAGGCTGGCGAATCGATCCGGCGGATGCATTGATTCAAGCCCTGCGTGACCAGTTCGGGCGAGACAACGTCTTCCTCCAATACCGTTAACGGTCAGTGCTATCAGTTTGCCCTGACCCAAGACCGAATTTTTAATCTCGACCTGAACGCGCCTCTCCCTTAAGGTAAGGCGCGAATAGACAACCGGCCGGCCCAAGCTTTCTTGGACGTCGACCCAAGACGGACGCCTATGAACCCGAATTTTCTTGATTTCGAACAGCCGATCGCCGACCTGCAAGCCAAGATCGAAGAGTTGCGCTTGGTCGGTAATGACAATTCGCTGAATATCGGCGATGAGATCTCCCGCCTGCAGGACAAAAGCAGCACGCTGACCGAAGACATCTTCGGCAAGCTGACCAGCTGGCAGATCGCGCGTCTGGCGCGTCACCCGAAACGTCCATATACCCTGGACTACATCGAACACATCTTCACCGAGTTCGACGAGTTGCACGGTGACCGTCACTTCTCCGACGACGCCGCCATCGTGGGCGGTATCGCGCGTCTGGAAGACCAGCCAGTGATGGTTATCGGTCACCAGAAGGGCCGCGAAGTGCGCGAAAAGGTTCGCCGCAACTTCGGCATGCCGCGTCCGGAAGGCTACCGCAAGGCTTGCCGCCTGATGGAGATGGCCGAACGCTTCAAGATGCCGATCCTGACTTTCATCGATACCCCAGGTGCTTATCCAGGTATCGACGCCGAAGAGCGTAACCAGAGCGAAGCGATCGCCTGGAACCTGCGTGTCATGGCTCGCCTGAAAACCCCGATCATCGCTACCGTGATCGGTGAAGGTGGTTCCGGCGGTGCGCTGGCGATCGGTGTCTGCGATCAATTGAACATGCTGCAGTACTCGACCTACTCGGTGATCTCGCCGGAAGGTTGCGCTTCGATTCTGTGGAAAACCGCGGAAAAGGCGCCGGATGCCGCAGAAGCCATGGGCATCACCGCCGAGCGCCTCAAAGGCCTGGGCATCGTGGACAAGGTGATCAACGAGCCTCTGGGCGGCGCGCACCGCGATCCTGCGGCTGCGGCTGCTTCGATCCGTGCCGAGCTGTGTTCGCAGCTGGCGATGCTCAAGAAGTTCGATCACAAGGCGCTGCTGGACCGTCGTTACGAGCGTCTGATGAGCTACGGTCTCTAACCAGGCCTCGCTACATCCATGTGGGAGCGAGCCTGCTCGCGATAGCGGTATGACAGCCAACAAATTTGTTGAATGTTAAACAGCCTTCGCGAGCAGGCTCACTCCCACATTTGTTTTGTGCAAAAGGGTCGATATGAGCCAGCCCATGCCTGATTTAGCCGTCAGACTCATGCAGAATCTCGCCCCCTGGCGCAACGCCAAAACCTGGCGCGTCGCCTTCTCCAGCGGCCTCGACTCCACCGTCCTGCTGCACCTTCTCGCCCAACGAGCCAAAACCGAATCCCTGCCAGCGCTGAGCGCTCTCCATGTCCATCACGGCCTCCAGGCTGTGGCGGATGCGTGGCCGGAACACTGTCAGACGGTCTGTGATGCGTTGGGTGTGCCTCTGCAGGTCGTTCGTGTTCAGGTCCAACCCGGCGCCAGCCTCGAGCGGGCGGCCCGGGATGCGCGGTATGCCGCTTTCGTTGAAGCCATTCAAACCGATGAACTGCTGCTGACCGCCCAGCACCGCGACGATCAGGCGGAAACCCTGTTGTTTCGCCTGCTGCGTGGCGCCGGTGTGCGAGGGTTGTCCGGCATGCCACGTCAGCGCGCGCTGGGGCGCGGGCATCTGGTGCGGCCATTGCTCGATATTACCCGGGCCGAATTGGAGGCCTATGCTACCGAGCACCAGTTGCGCTGGATCGAAGATCCCTCCAATCAGGACCGCCAATACTCGCGCAATTACCTGCGCCATCAGGTGTTCCCTGTATTGACCTCGCGCTGGCCGCAGGCGCTGGCCACTATGGCTCGCAGTGCAGAGCATTTGAGTGAGGCGCAGGGGCTGCTCGATGAACTGGCACAGATCGACTTGAGTCAGGCGCTCAATATCAGTGAGTTCGATTGGCTGGGTTTGCCGTCGCTGGAGTTGGCGTCACTGGCAAAACTTTCCGCCGCCCGTCAGCGCAATGCGCTCAGTCACTGGCTCGCTCCGCGTACACGAATGCCTGATAGCGACCATTGGTCGGGTTGGGAGAATTTGCGCGACGCCACCGGTGATGCCCGGCCGATCTGGCGTCTGGCGGATGGAGAGTTGCATCGGGCAGGCGGGCGGATCTGGTGGCTGTCGGGCATCTGGTTGCATGCAGCGCCCGCGGCTCAAGAGTGGTCCGATCCTTCGTTGCCGCTGACGGTACCCGGCAATGGCGTACTCACGCTCACCGGGCAAATCCCCGCTGGGCCCTTGCAGATCCGCTATCGTGAAGGGGGAGAGGTAATGAATGTTCCGGGGCGCGGGCACCGCGACCTGAAGCGTTTGCTCAACGAAAGCGGGGTCCCGCTGTTCGTGCGCGGCAGATTGCCGCTGCTGTTTGGAGGCGGGCAATTGCTGGCGGTCGCCAATCTGGCAGGGCTCAATCGAGGCCCGTCGGGCAGTTGGAATTTGCACTGGCAGCCCAGGGGCGAAGATCAAGGTTTGAGATGAAAGGGGCATTCCGGTAGACTACGCTCCCTTCTTGATACAACTTCTGTGGATTCGCCTGAATTACAGGAGTTGCCGATTACCAAGCAGTCTTTGCTGGGCGATTCCAAAAAATGTGTAGCGAGCAACGAACCGGTGTTTCATCTTCCGGTCTGTCCCAACGCGGCGGTTTTTTTGAAAGGTGCACTGTGATTAATGCAGGTGATCGGGGGCTTCGGCCTTCCTTCGCTTTCCCCGGCGGCTCGGACCGCTTTAACGCAGACTTCTAGGGTTTTTCATGACGCGCTACATATTCGTCACGGGCGGTGTTGTTTCTTCATTGGGGAAAGGCATTGCATCGGCATCATTGGCGGCCATCCTGGAGGCGCGGGGACTTAAGGTCACCATGCTGAAGCTGGACCCGTACATCAACGTCGACCCGGGCACCATGAGCCCGTTCCAGCACGGCGAAGTGTTCGTCACCCACGACGGCGCCGAGACCGACCTGGACCTGGGCCACTACGAGCGGTTCATCCGCACGACCATGACCCAGAACAACAACTTCACCACCGGTCGCGTCTACGAGCACGTACTGCGCAAAGAGCGCCGTGGCGACTACCTGGGTGCAACCATCCAGGTGATTCCGCACATCACTGACGAAATCAAGCGCCGTATCATCAAGGGCGCCGGTGATGCCGACGTGGCCATGGTCGAGATCGGCGGCACCGTGGGTGACATCGAGTCGCAACCGTTCCTCGAAGCCATCCGTCAGCTGCGATTCGAAGTCGGCGCCAAGCGCGCGATGCTGATGCACCTGACGCTGGTGCCGTACATCGCCACTGCCGGCGAGACCAAAACCAAGCCAACCCAGCACTCGGTCAAGGAACTGCGTTCCATCGGCCTGCAGCCTGACGTGCTGGTGTGCCGCTCCGATCACCCGATCGATGTCTCTTCCCGTCGCAAGATCGCGCAGTTCACCAACGTTGAAGAACGTGCGGTGATCGGTCTGGAAGATGCCGACACCATCTACAAGATCCCGGGCATCCTGCACTCGCAGGGTCTGGATGATTTCGTCGTCGAGCGTTTCGGCCTGCAATGTGGCGGTGCCGATCTGTCCGAGTGGGAAGCCGTGGTCGACGCCAAGCTCAACCCTGAGCACGAAGTCACCATCGCCATGGTCGGCAAGTACATGGAACTGCTGGACGCCTACAAGTCGCTGATCGAAGCGATGAGTCACGCAGGCATCAGCAACCGCACCAAGGTCAACCTGCGCTACATCGATTCCGAAGACATCGAAAACCAGGGCACCGCGCTGCTGGAAGGTGTCGACGCGATCCTGGTCCCTGGCGGCTTCGGCCTGCGTGGCGTGGAAGGCAAGATCACTGCCGTTCAATACGCTCGCGAGAACAAGGTTCCTTACCTGGGCATCTGCCTGGGCATGCAAGTGGCGGTCATCGAGTTCGCTCGTAACGTCATGGGCTGGAAAGACGCCAACTCCACCGAGTTCGATCGCGCCAGCGGCCATCCGGTCGTGGGTCTGATCACCGAGTGGGAAGACGCCACCGGCGCCGTTGAAGTGCGCACCGAAGCGTCCGACCTGGGCGGCACCATGCGCCTTGGCGCGCAAGAGTGCCTGCTGGAGCAGGGTTCCCTGGTCCACGGCTGCTACGGCAAGGACGTGATCGTCGAGCGTCACCGTCACCGCTACGAAGTGAACAACAACCTGCTGCCGCAAATCATGGAAGCCGGCCTGAAAATCTCCGGCCGTTCCGGTGATGGCGCGCTGGTTGAAGTGGTCGAGGCACCGGATCATCCATGGTTCGTCGCTTGCCAGTTCCACCCGGAATTCACCTCGACGCCTCGCGACGGTCACCCGTTGTTCAGCGGTTTCGTTAAAGCTGCTTTGGCTCAACACCAGAAGAAGGCGTAAACCTGATGGCGCAGAAGATCATCCGCGTAGGCGAAATCGAGATTGCCAACGACAAGCCAATGGTGCTGTTCGGTGGCATGAACGTGCTGGAAAGCCGCGACATGGCGATGCAGGTCTGCGAAGAGTACGTGAAGGTCACCGAAAAACTCGGTATCCCTTACGTGTTCAAGGCCAGCTTCGACAAGGCCAACCGCTCCTCCGTGACCTCTTTCCGTGGCCCAGGCCTGGAAGAGGGCATGCGGATTTTCCAGGACATCAAGCAAGCCTTCGGCGTGCCGATCATCACCGACGTCCACGAGCCTGAACAGGCCGCGGTCGTCGCTGAAGTCTGCGACATCATCCAGTTGCCGGCCTTCCTGTCGCGCCAGACCGACCTGGTGGTCGCGATGGCGAAGACTGGTGCGGTGATCAACATCAAGAAAGCCCAGTTCCTCGCACCTCAGGAAATGAAACACATCCTGAACAAATGCGTGGAAGCGGGTAACGATCAGCTGATCCTCTGCGAACGTGGTTCGAGTTTCGGCTACAACAACCTGGTCGTCGACATGCTGGGCTTCGGCATCATGAAGCAGTTCGAATACCCGGTGTTCTTCGACGTGACCCACGCCCTGCAAATGCCTGGCGGTCGCTCCGATTCCGCCGGTGGTCGCCGCGCCCAGGTCACCGATCTGGCCAAAGCCGGCATGAGCCAGTCTCTTGCCGGGCTGTTCCTCGAAGCCCACCCGGACCCGGACAACGCCAAGTGCGATGGTCCTTGCGCCTTGCGTCTGGACAAACTGGAGCCATTCCTGGCCCAGCTCAAAGCACTGGACGAACTGGTTAAGAGTTTTCCGACGGTAGAAACCGCGTAATCCTCATTTCTCCGGTAAAGTACCGCACGAATTAACGCTCAGGCCCTCGGGCCTGAGCGTTATCGTCCGCAAGTCTGCCCCGCTGCACCTCGCTTGCCGACGGTAAAAGATTTCCTCTAGCTGCGTCGTTTTCGTCAACTTTGGAGTGTTTACAACAATGGCTAAAATCGTCGACATCAAAGGTCGTGAAGTTCTCGACTCCCGTGGCAATCCCACCGTGGAAGCGGACGTGCTTCTCGATAACGGCATCATCGGCAGCGCCTGCGCGCCGTCCGGTGCTTCCACTGGCTCGCGTGAAGCACTCGAGCTGCGTGATGGCGACAAGAGCCGTTACCTGGGCAAGGGCGTCCTCAAGGCCGTAGCCAACATCAACGGCCCGATCCGCGACCTGCTCAAAGGCACCGATCCAAGCGACCAGAAAGCGCTGGACCTGGCGATGATCAAGCTGGACGGCACCGATAACAAAGCGACCCTGGGCGCCAACGCGATCCTCGCCGTTTCCCTGGCAGCGGCCAAGGCAGCAGCACAGGACCAGGACCTGCCGCTGTACGCTCACATCGCCAACCTGAACGGCACCCCGGGTGTCTACTCGATGCCGGTTCCGATGATGAACATCATCAACGGTGGCGAGCACGCCGATAACAACGTCGACATCCAGGAGTTCATGGTCCAGCCGGTTGGCGCCAAGTCCTTCTCGGAAGGCCTGCGCATGGGCACCGAAATCTTCCACCACCTCAAAGCCGTTCTGAAGGCCCGTGGCCTGAGCACTGCCGTCGGTGACGAAGGTGGTTTCGCGCCTAACCTGGCTTCCAACGAAGACGCTTTGAAAGTGATCTCCGAAGCCGTGGCCAACGCCGGTTACAAGCTGGGCACCGATGTGACCCTGGCCCTGGACTGCGCAGCCAGCGAATTCTACGAAGACGGCAAGTACAACCTGTCCGGCGAAGGCCAGGTGTTCACCGCTGAAGGTTTCGCTGATTACCTGAAAGGCCTGACCGAGCGTTACCCGATCATCTCCATCGAAGACGGTCTGGACGAGTCCGACTGGGCTGGCTGGAAAATCCTGACCGACAAGATCGGCGAGAAGACTCAGCTGGTGGGCGACGACCTGTTCGTGACCAACACCAAGATCCTGAAAGAAGGCATCGACAAGAAGATCGCCAACTCGATCCTAATCAAGTTCAACCAGATCGGCACCCTGACCGAAACCCTGGAAGCCATCCAGATGGCCAAGGCTGCCGGTTACACCGCCGTGATCTCGCACCGTTCGGGCGAAACCGAAGATTCGACCATTGCCGACCTGGCCGTGGGCACTTCGGCTGGCCAGATCAAGACCGGCTCCCTGTGCCGTTCCGACCGCGTTTCCAAGTACAACCAACTGCTGCGTATCGAAGAGCAGTTGAACGGCAAAGCCAAGTACAACGGTCGCGGCGAATTCCGCGGTTGATCGATGGCTGAAAAAAAGTCGGCAGATTGTGTCGGAAAAATCGCTACTGCGACGTTTTTGCCACTAATCTGATGCCTTATAAGCACAAGCCTGGGTCTTCCAGGCTTCGTGCTGTCAGCAGCTTCATGTTTTGGTGTGGCGGTCTTTTTCCACTGGATACCTGATATTCGATGCGCAGTCCCAATTGGTTGTTCCTCGTCTTGCTCCTGCTGCTGGCTGGCCTGCAGTACCGCCTTTGGGTGGGAAATGGCAGCCTGGCGCAAGTGGCCGAGCTGAAGCAGCAGATTGCGGATCAGCATGCCGAGAACGAGGCATTGCTGGAGCGTAATCGGGTGATGGACGCTGAAGTCAGCGAGTTGAAAAAGGGCATGGAGACCGTTGAAGAACGGGCTCGTCATGAACTGGGCATGGTCAAGGACGGTGAAACCCTTTACCAGTTGGCACAATGAACCAGTCCCTGCCGGCCTTCTGGGCCGTGATTCCTGCCGCGGGCGTTGGTGCCCGTATGGCCGCGGACCGTCCCAAGCAATACTTGCAACTGGGCGGGCGCACTATTCTCGAACACAGCCTTGGCTGTTTCCTCGATCATCCTTGCCTCAAAGGCGTGGTGGTCAGTCTTGCTGTCGATGATCCCTATTGGCCAAACCTGGCCTGTGCCAGCGATCCACGCATTGCCCGTGTCGAAGGTGGCGCCGAACGTTCCGCTTCGGTGCTCAATGCCTTGCTGCATTTGCACGGGCAGGGCGCAGGCGATGAAGATTGGGTGCTGGTCCACGATGCGGCGCGACCGAACCTGAGTCGTGCGGATCTGGATAACCTGCTCGCCGAGCTGGCGGATGATCCGGTGGGCGGACTGCTGGCGGTGCCGGCACGGGATACGCTCAAACGCGTCGACAAGCACGGTCGCGTCGTCGAAACCGTGGACCGCAGCGTGATCTGGCAAGCCTACACGCCACAAATGTTTCGTCTCGGTGCCTTGCATCGGGCGTTGGCGGACAGTCTGGTGGCGGACGCGGTGATCACCGATGAAGCGTCGGCCATGGAGTGGGCGGGCCAGTCGCCGCGCCTGATCGAAGGGCGCTCCGATAACCTCAAGGTCACTCGCCCCGAGGACCTCGAATGGTTGCGTCAGCGCTGGGCCAACCGCCGCTAACACACCCGGTATTCAGGCCTCTGCGCCAACCCTTCCTTCAAGTAATCCACCAGCTTGCGCACCTTCGGCGACAGATGCCGTTGCTGTGGATACAGCGCCCAGACGGCCGTATTGGGTGGTTGATGCGCTTCGAGCAGCGAAATCAACGCGCCGCTTTTCAGATGCTCCAGCACGTAATAATCGGGCAATTGGCACAAGCCGACACCCTGTAGCGCGGCGTCCAGCACTGCTTGCCCACTGTTGCAGCGCCAGTTTCCCTGCACCCGTTGCGAAAATTCCCGCCCGTTCTGTTCCAGTTGCCACAGGTCCGAACTGCCAATAAGGCAGTTGTGCCGACTTAGCTCCGACAGACTGTGTGGGCGACCATAACGCTCCACGTAGGAAGGCGATGCGCACAGAAACATGCGCCGTGGTGCCAAGCGCGTCGCGACCAGGCGCGAGTCCTGCAAGCGCCCCAGGCGGATCGCCAGGTCCAGGCCTTCATGCACCAGGTCCAGTTGGCGGTTGCTCAGTTCAATGTCGATCCGCAGTTGCGGATACAGCCCCATGAATCGCGTCACCAAGGGCACGATGAAACGTTCGCCGTATGCTACGGCGCAGGTCATGCGCAGCATGCCCTTGGGTTCGCTGGTCAAATCGCCCACCGCTCGCAACGCCTCTTCGCGACCATCCTGCAGGCGCTGGCAATGTTGCAGGAACGTTTGCCCGGCTTCGGTCAGCGTGACCCGGCGAGTACTGCGGTAGAGCAGTCGCGTTTGTAAACGCTCTTCGAGACGTGCGATTTGTCGACTGATATGGGAAGAGGAAACGCCCAGCCGTTCGGCGGCCGCCGTGAACTGGCTGCATTCGGCAACGGCAACGAACTCATCTATACCTTCCCAGCGGCTTTCAGACATCGACGATTATCCCTGTACAGCAATAATGTTTTGCTTTTGCCCGGATTATTCACTGTGGAGCGCCGTATTACACTCCCTGTCTCGTTTTTATTCATTGGAGAATCACCATGATCAAGTCACGCGCCGCCGTTGCCTTCGAGGCCAAGAAGCCTCTGGAAATCGTTGAAGTCGATGTCGCCATGCCCAAGGCTGGTGAAGTGTTGCTGCGCGTGGTGGCCTCCGGTGTCTGCCATACCGACGCCTACACGCTGTCCGGCGCTGACCCGGAAGGTATTTTCCCTTCGATTCTCGGTCACGAAGGCGGAGCGATCGTCGAGGCGATCGGCGAGGGCGTGACGTCCGTCGCAGTGGGCGATCACGTGATTCCGCTGTACACCCCGGAATGCCGTAAATGCAAATTCTGCCTGTCGGGCAAAACCAACCTGTGCCAGGCAATTCGCGCCACGCAGGGCAAGGGTTTGATGCCGGACGGTACTTCGCGTTTTTCCTACAAGGGCGAAACGATTTTCCACTACATGGGTACTTCCACCTTCTCCGAGTACACCGTGCTGCCGGAAATTTCCGTGGCCAAAATTGCCAAGGAAGCGCCACTGGAGAAAGTCTGCCTGCTGGGCTGTGGCGTCACTACCGGTATCGGCGCAGTGCTGAACACCGCCAAGGTGAAACCGGGTGACACCGTGGCCATTTTCGGTCTCGGCGGCATTGGTCTGTCGGCCGTGATCGGCGCGGTCAAGGCCAAGGCGGCCCGGATCATCGCCATCGACATCAACCCGGCCAAATTCGAAATTGCCAAACAGCTGGGTGCAACCGATTGTGTAAACCCGAAAGACTTCGACCGTCCGATCCAGGAAGTCATCGTCGACATGACCGATGGCGGCGTCGATTTCTCCTTCGAGTGCATCGGCAATGTACAGCTGATGCGTGCGGCACTTGAGTGCTGCCACAAGGGTTGGGGCGAGTCGGTGATCATCGGCGTGGCCGGTGCCGGCCAGGAAATCTCTACCCGTCCGTTCCAGCTGGTGACCGGGCGCGTGTGGCGCGGTTCGGCGTTCGGTGGCGTGCGTGGCCGTACCGAGCTGCCAAGCTACGTGGAAATGTCCGAAACCGGTGAAATCCCGCTGGATACCTTCATCACCCACACCATGGGCCTGGAAGATATCAACAAGGCATTCGACCTGATGCACGAAGGCAAAAGCATCCGCTCTGTCATTCATTTCTAAGGAGCAGCGCAAAGCTTCAGGCCATCAGCTGCAAGCGGGTTCGCGCCTTCTTGCAGCTCAAGGCTTGCAGCCGGCAGCTGAACAGACCTATGACTCTGGAAAACATCTCCTGCCAGAAAAGCTTCGGTGGCTGGCACAAGCGTTATCGCCATCGCTCGGAAACCCTTGGTTGCGACATGGTGTTCGCCGTTTACTTGCCGCCGCAGGCGGAGCAGGGCGGCAAACTGCCGGTGCTCTACTGGCTGTCGGGCCTGACCTGCACCGATGAGAACTTCATGCAGAAGGCCGGTGCCATGCGGGTGGCTGCCGAATTGGGGCTGATTATTGTCGCGCCGGACACCAGTCCTCGCGGCGCCGACGTGCCGGGTGATCCGGACGGTGCCTGGGATTTCGGTCTCGGTGCCGGGTTCTATCTGAACGCGACCCAGGAACCCTGGTCGCGTCACTATCGGATGCATGACTATGTCGTGCAGGAATTGCCGGCATTGGTCGAAAGCCATTTTCCGGCATCGGCCAAGCGTGGCATCAGCGGTCATTCCATGGGTGGTCATGGCGCGCTGGTTTGTGCGTTGCGCAATCCGGGACGTTATCTGTCGGTGTCGGCGTTCTCGCCCATCAACAACCCGATGGACTGCCCCTGGGGTCAAAAGGCGTTTTCCCGGTATCTGGGCGAAGACCGTTCGAAATGGCGCGAGTGGGATGCCTGCGCGTTGATCGCCGAGGCGGATGAAAAGCTGCCGCTGCTGGTCGATCAGGGCGATCGCGACGACTTCCTCGCCACTCAGCTCAAGCCTGAAGCTTTGCAACAGGCGACCCGGCTGGCCGGTCATCCGCTGACGTTGCGCCTGCAACCCGGCTATGACCACAGCTATTTCTTTATTGCCAGTTTCATCGAAGATCACTTGCGGCATCACGCGCATGCTCTAGGTGCTCAATAGCAGGTAGAATCACGCCCTGACAAAAATCGGGGCGTTTTTTTTATGCGTATTGGCCACGGCTACGATGTACACCGTTTCGCTGAAGGCGATTTCATTACTCTGGGCGGCGTGCGTATCGCACACGGCTTCGGGCTGCTCGCTCATTCCGACGGTGACGTCCTGCTGCATGCCTTGAGCGATGCCTTGCTCGGCGCGGCTGCGCTGGGCGATATCGGCAAGCATTTCCCGGACACCGACCCGCAGTTCAAGGGCGCCGACAGTCGTGTGCTGCTGCGTCATGTCGTCGCATTGGTCCACGCCAAGGGCTGGAAGGTCGGCAACGTCGACAACACCATCGTTGCCCAGGCGCCGAAAATGGCCCCGCATATCGAATCGATGCGCGCGCTGATTGCCGCGGATCTTCAAGTTGAGTTGGATCAAGTGAACGTGAAAGCCACTACTACCGAGAAGCTGGGTTTTGTCGGTCGCGAGGAAGGCATTGCCGTGCATTCCGTTGCCTTGTTGCTGCGCGCATGAACGAATTGCAATTGCTCGGCCCTCGGGCCTATGGCGAGGCCCTCGGCACGGCGGTACTGAAAGCCATCGCTGAAGATTTCCAGGTCGACGAAGTCCTCGATATTCCCCTGAGCGGTGACGGCGAACACCTGTGGATCTGGGTGGAGAAGCGCGGCCTGAACACCGAGGAAGCGGCGCGGCGTATCGCCAAGGCCGCAGGCGTGCCCTTGCGCACCGTCAGTTACGCCGGGCTCAAGGATCGCCAGGCGCTGACCCGCCAGTGGTTCAGTGTGCAACTGCCGGGCAAGGCCGACCCGGACCTGTCGACGGCGGAAAACGACACGCTGAAAATCCTCAAGACCAGCCGGCATAAACGCAAGCTGCAACGCGGCGCCCATTCGGCCAACGGCTTCACCTTGCGCCTGACCCAGTTCGCAGGAGACAAGGCCGCCATTGACGCGCGCCTGCAACTGATCGCCAAACACGGCATCCCCAATTATTTCGGCGCCCAGCGCTTCGGGCATGACGGCGGCAACGTGGTCGACGCCCGTGCCTGGGCGGCGCGCAAGGCCCTGCCGGAGCAGCGCAATGTGCGCTCGCGCCTGCTCTCGACCGCCCGCAGTTTTCTGTTCAACCAGGTATTGGCCGCGCGTGTCGCCGACGGCACCTGGCAGCGCGCCCAGGTGGGTGATCTGCTGGCGTTCACCGACAGCCGCAGCTTTTTCCCGGCCGGTGAGGCCGAGTGCAGTGATCCGCGCCTGGCGATTCTCGATCTGCACCCGACAGGGCCGCAGTGGGGCGAAGGTGACTCGCCGGCCACGGGCGCTGTCCATGAACTGGAGCAGGCTATCGCCGCTCGCGAAGCCGACCTTCGCGATTGGTTGATCAACGCGGGAATGAGTCACGAACGTCGAATCCTGCGGCTGCCCATTGCCGGGTTGACGTGGCATTATCCCGAGCCTGACATTCTGCAACTGGAATTCGTCCTGCCGGCCGGATGCTTTGCCACCGTATTGGTGCGCGAGCTTGTTGATCTGGTGCCGGTGGGGCAGACGGACAGCCCATGCGTATTCTGATTTCTAACGACGATGGGGTAACAGCACCCGGTCTCGCCGCGCTTCATGCTGCGCTGGCGGATTACACCGAGTGCGTGGTTATCGCCCCGGACCAGGACAAAAGCGGCGCCAGCAGCTCGCTGACGCTCGACCGCCCGTTGCATCCGCAAACGTTGGCCAACGGCTTCATCAGCGTCAATGGCACGCCGACCGACTGCGTGCACCTGGGCCTCAATGGCTTGCTGGAGCGTGACGTGGACATGGTGGTGTCCGGGATCAACCTGGGCGCCAACCTGGGGGACGATGTCCTGTATTCCGGGACCGTGGCGGCGGCGCTCGAAGGGCGTTTCCTGGCACGTCCCGCGTTTGCCTTTTCGCTGGTCTCGCGCCAGGTCGATAACCTGCCGACGGCCGCTTACTTTGCGCGAAAACTGGTCGAGGCCCAGGCGGATCTCAATCTGCCACCGCGCACGGTTCTGAACGTGAACATTCCCAATCTGCCGCTGGAGCACATCCGCGGTGTGCAACTCACGCGCCTGGGCCATCGCGCCCGCGCTGCTGCGCCGATGAAAGTGGTCGACCCGCGCGGCAAGGCGGGGTACTGGATTGCCGCCGCCGGGGACGCTGAAGATGGCGGGCCGGGGACCGATTTTCATGCGGTGATGCAAGGCTATGTGTCCATCACGCCACTGCAACTGGATCGCACCTTCAATGACGCGTTCAGAAGCCTGGATGGCTGGCTGGAGGGACTGCGCTAATGTCTCGTGAGCAAGACGATATGCTGCGCCGCGGCATCGGCATGACCTCGCAGCGGACCCGCGAACGCCTCATCCAGCGTCTGTACGAGGAAGGTGTCTCCAACGCCAAGGTGCTGGAAGTCATCCGGCGTACTCCGCGTCACCTGTTCGTCGACGAAGCGCTGGCGCACCGTGCCTACGAGGATACGGCGCTACCGATCGGACATAACCAGACCATTTCCCAGCCTTATATGGTGGCTCGCATGAGCGAGTTGCTGCTGGAGGCGGGCCCGCTGGACAAAGTAATGGAAATCGGCACGGGCTCGGGCTATCAGACGGCAGTGCTGTCGCAGCTGGTTGAGCGGGTCTTCTCCGTCGAGCGCATCAAGGTGCTGCAGGACCGGGCCAAGGAACGCCTGGTCGAGTTGAATTTGCGCAACGTGGTGTTTCGCTGGGGCGATGGCTGGGAGGGTTGGCCGGCGCTGGCGCCTTACAACGGCATTATCGTGACCGCTGTGGCGACTGACGTACCTCAGGCGTTGCTCGATCAGCTTGCGCCCGGGGGGCGTCTGGTGATCCCGGTCGGGTCCGGCGAGGTGCAACAATTGATGTTGATCATTCGCGAGGAGCAGGGTTTTTCCAGGCGTGTTCTGGGGGCGGTTCGCTTCGTCCCGTTGCTCAACGGACCCCTGGCCTGAGCATTTATTCAAGCACGCTGAATTCTCTTCGATGGCCTTTGTCTTACTCCGGCATCGTTGAGTTAAACAGGCTGTTTTGTGTAACGGCAAACGTGTGCGTGAAGCCATTTCGCTTCATTAAGAGTAAAGCCTGCACGGGCCGTTATACTTGCGACATTTCATGCCGACACATGGGCAAATCAAATTTTCAGCCACCACAAAGGGAGCGGCGGGTGAGTCTCACAGTCATTGCGCAGCGTATGGGTAAAACGAGCTTTCAGCGCCTGGTGACTGGCCTTGTCATGAGCACCTTGCTGGTCGGTTGTTCCAGCAATAAATCCAGCGACGTACGTGTCGTTGACCGCAACAATACCGTCGCCCAACGCCCGGCAGTGACCACGGGGCAGTACGTCGTCCGGCCGAAAGACACCCTGTTCTCGATCGCCTTTCGCTACGGCTGGGACTACAAGGCCCTGGCGGCGCGCAACAACATTTCCGAGCCCTACACGATCCACCCGGGTCAGACGATTCGCTTCGATGGCCGTAGCGGCTCAACGCCGGCGGCGGTCGTCAGTTCGTCCAATTCAACACCGTCGTCCTCGAGTAAAACCACGGTGATTCGTCGTCCGGTCGACGGTGCTACGACGACCACGCCGGCGGTTGTACCGTCCGTCGCCACCAAGCCGGCACCCGCTCCTTTGCCGCCTCCCGGGCCAGCCCCGACGGGCTGGGGATGGCCTTCTAATGGCATTTTGATTGGAAAATTCTCTTCAAACGGTAGTTTGAATAAAGGAATTGATATCGCCGGAGATTTGGGACAGCCTGTTTTAGCTGCGTCTGATGGGACAGTGGTATACGCCGGGAGTGGCTTAAGGGGCTACGGCGAATTAGTCATCATCAAACACAGCGAAACCTACGTCAGTGCCTACGGTCATAACCGCAGGTTGTTGGTTCGGGAGGGGCAGCAGGTCAAGGTCGGACAGACAATTGCCGAAATGGGGTCAACGGGTACAGACCGGGTGAAACTGCATTTTGAGATTCGCCGCCAAGGTAAACCTGTAGATCCGCTGCAATTCCTGCCACGCCGTTGATTGCTACCAGCCTGTTCCGTCGCGTAGAGGGGACAGGCTCCAGCGTTGCCAAGGATAAAGGCGCCGCTTGAGCTTGGGGTCGAACTCACCAAAGGACTATAACAATGGCTCTCAGTAAAGAAGTGCCGGAGTTTGACATCGACGATGAGGTTCTCCTGATGGAGACCGGCATCGATACGGATTCGATGTCGAATGATGAAGGGGCGGCTTCACCTTCCGTTCGTGCCAAATCCAAACACTCCGCTTCGTTAAAGCAACACAAGTACATTGACTACACTCGGGCGCTCGATGCCACGCAGCTGTACCTCAATGAAATCGGCTTTTCCCCGTTATTGTCCCCCGAAGAAGAAGTTCATTTTGCGCGCCTGTCGCAAAGTGGAGATCCGGCCGGGCGCAAACGCATGATTGAAAGTAACCTGCGGCTGGTGGTGAAAATCGCCCGGCGGTACGTCAATCGTGGCTTGTCGCTGCTCGATCTGATCGAAGAGGGCAACCTGGGCCTGATCCGGGCGGTGGAGAAGTTCGACCCTGAGCGCGGCTTCCGCTTTTCGACCTACGCAACCTGGTGGATTCGTCAGACCATCGAGCGCGCGATCATGAATCAGACCCGGACCATCCGGTTGCCGATCCATGTGGTCAAGGAGCTTAACGTGTACCTGCGGGCCGCACGGGAGCTGACGCAAAAACTCGACCATGAACCCTCACCCGAAGAAATCGCCAACCTGCTGGAAAAACCGGTGGGAGAGGTCAAGCGCATGCTGGGCCTGAACGAGCGGGTTTCTTCGGTCGACGTCTCGCTGGGTCCGGATTCGGATAAAACCCTGCTGGACACCCTCACCGACGATCGCCCAACCGACCCATGCGAACTGCTGCAGGATGACGACCTGTCCCAGAGCATCGATCAATGGCTGTCTGAGCTGACCGACAAGCAGCGCGAGGTGGTTGTACGCCGCTTCGGTCTGCGTGGCCATGAAAGCAGCACCCTTGAAGACGTAGGCCTGGAAATCGGCCTGACCCGGGAACGGGTCAGACAGATTCAGGTAGAAGGCCTGAAGCGTCTTCGGGAGATCCTGGAGAAAAATGGCCTGTCGAGCGAGTCACTGTTCCAATAACAGGCTCGTATGGCTGGCAACAAAAAGCCCCGACTGTTCGGGGCTTTTTGTTGTCCGGGAGAAAACCGATACAGGATCTGGCATTGCTCAAGTTTGCAGACGAGTGTTGTAAGTCTTTGCTTACACTTTGCGTAAGTGTTCGTTATTTTTACAGTGAGACTGTCGGCCTGTGGTGTCGCCACAAGATCTTATGTAACTGATAAATAAGAAATTTTTTTAAGATTAAAGTCGTATGACAGAGTGTTTGGGTCCAGAAGCGCGGTTGCTCTGAATCAGGATCGGGTTAGTATCGAGGGGGTGTAAAGGGACAGACACACCCTTCAAGGATGAAGGGAAAGGACATCGCAGGAAGCGATTCATCAGGAAGATGAAAAGGAAACGCAGGGAATAGGGAAAGAAAGTGGGCGGGTCAAACCGCCCCTTTTTTTTGCCTGCAAAAAAGCAAAAGGCCCTTGTGGGGCCTTTTTCGGGAACGCGCGGGTAATCAGCGTTCGAGGTGTTCGAGCTTGCCTGGCTTGCCATCCCACTCAGCGGAGTCCGGCAAAGGATCCTTGCGCTCAGTGATGTTCGGCCAGATGTCGGCCAACTCCAGGTTCAATTCGATGAAGTTTTCCATACCGGCTGGGACTTCATCTTCGGAGAAGATGGCCACAGCAGGGCATTCAGGTTCGCACAGTGCGCAGTCGATGCACTCATCCGGGTGAATCACCAGGAAATTCGGGCCTTCGTAAAAGCAGTCCACCGGACAGACTTCTACGCAGTCGGTGTACTTGCACTTGATGCAGTTGTCGGTGACGACGAAGGTCATTTCTAATTTTCTCCTCAGGCGCGGCTTGCTGCGCCCCTTCACGTGGGGGTCGCAAGGTTTGGGAGCGATAGTCTGCTGGCCAGGCTAATAGCCAGCAGCATCCCAAACCGCGCGAGATTCTAACAGCTTGCAAGCCTGTGCGTTAGATCCGTGTCTTTAGTGTATAGAGCATTTCGAGTGCGCGACGTGGTGTCATGTCGTCCAGATCGAGCTTGGCCAGGTCATCCAGCACCGGATGCGGCAGGCTGGCGAACAGGTCGCTCTGCTGTGGCGCAGCCGGTTTGCCTTTGGCGGGCTTGGGGGCTTCATGGGGCAGGGCGGTGTCTTCCAGTCGGCTTAAATGCTCACGGGCGCGCAGAATGACCTCGCTCGGAACGCCGGCCAGCTGCGCCACCGCCAGGCCGTAGCTCTGGCTGGCAGGCCCTGGCAGTACGTGGTGCAGGAACACGATGCGTTCGTTGTGCTCGGTGGCATTGAGGTGCACGTTGGCTACCAGCGGTTGGGCTTCCGGCAGGACCGTCAGCTCAAAATAGTGGGTGGCGAACAAGGTGTAGGCGCGCAGATGCGCCAGGCGCTCTGCCGCGGCCCAGGCCAGGGACAAACCGTCGAAAGTACTGGTGCCGCGCCCGACTTCGTCCATCAGGACCAGGCTGCGCTCTGTGGCGTTGTGCAGGATGTTGGCGGTTTCGCTCATTTCCACCATGAAGGTCGAGCGCCCGCCCGCCAGGTCATCACTGGAGCCGATCCGGGTGAAAATCCGGTCGACCAGCGACAACTCGCAACTGGCAGCGGGCACGAAACTGCCGATATGGGCCAGCAGCACGATCAGCGCGGTCTGGCGCATGTAGGTGGATTTACCCCCCATGTTGGGACCGGTGATCACCAGCATGCGCGTGTTGTCATCGAGGTTCAGGTCGTTGGCCACGAACGGCGTGGTCAGCACCTGTTCGACCACCGGGTGACGACCCTGGCTGATGCGCATGCACGGCTCGCTGACGAAACGCGGGCAGTTCAGGTCGAGGTTCAGCGCGCGCTCGGCCAGGTTGCTCAGCACGTCCAGCTCGGCGAGGGCGCCAGCGGTATCCTGCAGTGGAGGCAACTGGGCGATCAGGTCTTCGAGCAGCGCTTCGTAGAGCATCTTCTCCCGGGCAAGGGCACGGCTCTTGGCCGACAGCGCCTTGTCTTCGAAGGCCTTGAGTTCCGGCGTGATAAAGCGCTCGGCGCCCTTGAGGGTCTGGCGGCGGATATAGTCCGCCGGCGCCGACTCGGCCTGCTTGCTCGGCAACTCGATGAAGTAGCCGTGGATGCGGTTGTAGCCGACTTTCAGGTGCGACAGGCCGGTACGGGCTTTTTCGCGGGCTTCGAGGTCGATCAAAAATTGCCCGGCGTTTTCGCTGAGCGATTGCAGTTCGTCGAGTTCGCTGTCGTAGCCGGTCTTCAACACACCACCGTCACGAATCACCGCAGGCGGATTGTCGATGATGGCCTTTTCCAGCAGCGCGGCCAGTTCGGGGTAAGTGCTGGTGGTTGTCGCCAGCTTTTGCAAGTGCGGCGCTTCCAGTTCGGTCATTGCCACTTGCAGTTCGGGCAGAGCGCCGAGGGCGTCGCGCAGGCGGGCGAGATCTCGCGGGCGAGCGTTACGCAGGCCGATACGAGCGAGAATCCGCTCGATGTCGCCGATTTCCTTGAGTTGAGGTTGCAGCTTTTCGAAGCGATAGCCGTCCAGCAGGCAGGAGATCGACGTCTGGCGTGCCAGCAAAACGGTCAAGTCGCGCAACGGACGATTCAGCCAGCGGGTTAGCAAGCGGCTGCCCATGGCGGTCTGGCAGCGATCGACCACCGATTGCAGCGTGTTGTCGCGACCTCCGGCCAGGTTGGTGTCCAGTTCCAGGTTGCGACGGCTCGCGCCGTCAAGCACCACGGTGTCGTCCAGGCGTTCATGACGTAGGCTGCGCAAATGGGGCAGGGCGGTGCGCTGGGTTTCCTTGGCATAGGCCAGCAGGCAACCGGCGGCGCCGATGGCCAGGGTCAGGGTCTCGCAGCCAAAACCTTTCAGATCCTGAGTGGAAAATTGCTGACACAGGCTTTTCAGCGCCGAATCACGCTCGAAATCCCAAGGCGCGCGACGACGAACACCACGACGTTTCTCCGCCGGCAGATCTTTCGGCCAGTCATCCGGGATCAGCAGTTCCACCGGGTTGACCCGCTCCAGTTCCGCCAGCAGGTTTTCCCAACCCTTGATTTCCAGCACGCTGAAGTTGCCGCTGGTGATGTCCAGTACCGCCAGGCCAAACAGGCGCTCATCACCGAGAACGGCAGCGATCAGATTGTCGCGACGCTCATCCAGCAGCGCCTCGTCACTCACCGTTCCCGGCGTGATGATCCGCACCACCTGACGTTCCACCGGCCCTTTGCTGGTGGCCGGGTCGCCGACCTGCTCGCAAATCACCACCGACTCGCCAAGTTTCACCAGCTTCGCCAGATAACCTTCGGCGGCATGGTAAGGAATCCCGCACATCGGAATCGCCTGGCCCGCCGATTGCCCGCGAGCGGTCAGGGTGATGTCGAGCAACTTGGCAGCCTTCTTCGCGTCCTCATAGAAGATCTCGTAGAAATCACCCATGCGGTAGAACATCAACTGATCCGGATGCTGGTTCTTCAGGCGCCAGTACTGCTGCATCATCGGGGTGTGGTTAGATAAGTCAGAAATTGCTTTATTCATCAGTGGCTTAGCGTTGTCTGTGCAAGGGCGTGGGGCAAAAATGGGGCATTTCATCTTCTGAAGTATCAATGAAAGGCGGGGTTGCCGGCACGGTTGGGAAATGTGCGAGGAGGTTACCATAGGGGGGGCGCTACACTCACTCGTGGATATCAGGTGCAGGATGGTCAAAAGAATGGCCGTGTGCTATCAAGGCTCAATTTTTTCATCGAACCAGGGACGAAAATGAGAGAGGCTTTTTCGCAACATTTTGCAACCGATCAGGATCGCAGAGTAAAGCTTTGGGAAAACTGTCTTTTCGTCTTTGATACGAATGTTCTTACGGGTATATATCGTCGCTCGGAAGAAGCACGTGACGCGCAGTACAAATTAATGCGTGGATTGGGCGATCGACTGTGGATTCCTCATCGTGTCATTTATGAGTTTTTAGATAATCGCGCGAAGATAGTGCATGATCAGGCGCAACTCTACGCGGCTAGTATTAATGAACTTCAAGGGATGCTGACAGGGTTTGAAACCGTGACTAAACATCCTTTTTTGTCCTCTGAAGTGTATCGTGAGTTTCATGCTGTTTCACAGAAAGTGCTTGAGGAACTTGAGGGTAGCCGCAAGTTTCACGATGCTCGTATCACTAATGATGATGTGAAAGATGTTTTGGCTGAAATCCTTTCAGGGAAAGTAGGCTCAGCATTTACCGAGAAGCGGCTCGCCGAGATAGTTAAGGAGGGTGAGGAGCGATATGCACAAAATATACCCCCTGGGTTTGAGGATAAAACAAAACATAAAGGGTCTACTATTACTGAAGAAATCAGGAAGCGATACGGCGACCTCATTATTTGGTATCAGGTTATCGAGAAAGCAAAGGAAGAACAGCGGCCCGTCATCTTGGTTACTGGCGACCAGAAGCCCGATTGGTGGGCTGAGCAGTCTGGTAAAAAGCTGGGGCCTCTCCCTTCATTAATAGAAGAATTTACTGCTTTAACAGGGCAGGACTTTTATCTCTACAGTTATCATGGCTTTTTGAATTTTGCCAACGAATACCTCGATCAGAAGACTTCGGAGTCTGTAATTGAAGAAGTTCGGGAGGCGGCTTTGGATGATGCGGCCGAATGGCAGCTTTTACACGATGATGGAACTACGGATCAGACATGGCTGCCTGAAGGTTTTAAAGATATTAATACCAATTTTGGTCAGAGCTCCCATATTGATCAAAACATTATCACCGCTCGGGCAGCCGCACAACAAACACTAGCAAACTTGATTGTTGCACGGCAGGCCTATCAGGGCGTGCTATTAGCTAGAAAACCAAATGATCCAAGAGAAGTGCGCAAAAGAAAGCGTGCTGCGGAAAATTTAGCTAAGATCGAGCTGCAAATTATGGATGAGCAACGGCGTTTACAAGTATTGAACTCTTTCATGCATGGTGATGGAAAGTCCTAGTTTTTATGTATTTGGTGGCGTTGAATGTTTGTCCATATGAGGTCTAGCTCTCGCGGCGATTCATCATCCATCCATTTCGCGTAGACTTCGACCAGCATCGTGAAGTCTTTATGCCCCATTTGTTTGGCTATGAACGCGAGATTGCCGCGGTCGGTCAGGCACCAGCATGCGTAGGTATGCCGAGTCTGATAGGGTCTACGTGGACGTATCCCTGAGCGCTTTTGAATAGCGGCCCACTTTGTGTTCCAAGATGTTGGGATATACCAGTAGTTAATGATTTTCTTTCTGGCTTGCGTCGTCGGTGATAATAGAGGAGTAGCGGATTCCAACCGGCTTTCATGGCGGTTCATATGCACTCTGATTTTGCGTGGTGCATGGTTTGCTACGAGACCAATCAGAGTTTTGCATGCTTCGAGCGCTGGGGGCATCAAGAGAACTGTCCTGGGCTTTCCTGTCTTGGGAACTTTGAACGTTCCATCGGCAGTGATCGCCCTGGTGATGTTAATTAGTCCGGCCTCAAGGTCGATGTCCTCGATTGCTAGGGCGCACATCTCTCCCGGGCGAAGGCCGGTATATACGGCCAGAGTGACGGCGGCAGAGTCCTGAGGATGAAGACATCCTTTACTCAATAGTTGCTCAAACTCGACTTTGGTCAGCGGATCCGGCTCACGATCGGTCATCGCGAATCGAGTGCAAGCGGTGGACAGCCCCTTCCGGCAGTAATTGTTGTTCTCGCACCATGTCAGGAGTCCGGCAAACGTAGCCAGGTAGTGGTTTGCTGTTGATGGCGCGCGGTCGGCAATCAGTTGTGTTCTAAGCTTTTGAATGTCCTCGGGCAAGATGATGCCAGCCAAACGTTCTGGCCCAAGCAATTCGATGCAGATGTCGAGGGCGTAGCTGTATTTTTCTTCGGTCATCGGGGTCAAGTCGACGGCCTTCAATGGCTTGTAGCGTGCCATCAAAGCCACAAGACGCTCATCTTTTACCTGGCTGTAGTTGGTCGCGTTCTTCGAATCGGGAAAGTGTCGGCCGTAATCGAATTTTTCTATTTTGATCTCGTGCGTAATTGCCGCCCTGAGCAGGGCCGCATGTTTGATGTTGGCTTTAGTAACTACCAACCCGAGTGATTCGCGGCAGCGAATTCGTCGCCACATAAATACGACACGTATGTAACCGCCGTGTATTTCCAGCCCTTTGTGCTTTGCCAGCTCGGCCTCTAGGCCGCTTCCTGCGGTGCGCTCTCGGCCCAGCAGCCGTATCAGCCCTCCTCAACGCGGATTCAGCCGGTGGCTGTTCAGTGCCTGCCGCCCCCAGCGCCGGCGGCGTGGTTCATGGCGCCGTACGAGCCGCACTTGACCCAGCGCATGCTCAACGAATTGTCAGCATCACCGACGAAGGAGACCGGGGATTGATTGCATTGGCGGCTTGTCAGTCATATGTAAAATCTGGCAGTAGAGAGCTTATTAGTTTCTGAGCATCAATGATTATGGCGTTCCGCACGCCGTTGCTTTGCGATTTCTATTCGCTTGGGTTCGGTATATATCCGTTCGAGCATAATGAATGAGAACTCAGAAAGATCCTTGGCATCTTCTTCGCTTAATATGCCCTCATGTGCACCATCATTACCGTCGTCCTTTACACATGATGACAGATCTCGAAGTGCTTCAGGTAAGCGGCTATTTTCGAATAGCCAATTAAGCCGTAACCCAAGGCTGCGCCGGATTTTAGAATTTAATCCCGCCTCATCAGCCTCTGGAAGCATTGCGCGGGTTGCAAGATCCAGGCACAAACGAAACATTGTAGCTCCGGCGTTGTAGCAACCTATTGCCATGCAAGCAGCGCCTTCACTGAAGGCGGCGGCGATATTCTCGGGCAGATGTTCAGGAGGAGGGTCAGCAGCTGCGTCTTTTTGGGATACGAAATCAGTTACTACCATAACTCTATTTAACGCAGTGGGCATATTTGAGGGCAGGTGCTTTCGAAATTGCTCATCGATGTTCGTATCCCTTTGCGAGGCCAAAAATGTCGTGGATTTTTTACAGGCTCGGCAAATGGCAAACAATTCATAATGTCTCTGCCAGTTATAAGACTTGCCAAGGTAATTTTCTGACTCGACGTCGAAGGTTATTGCTTGGGTTTTACATCTTGGGCAGTTCGCTACCAGTTCGCTCATTTCTCGTTCCGTTAGACCATCACGTTAGCCAAAGCCTTGCAGCCTCTTTTGGTTATAGTTTGCATGGTTTAGATCTACCGCATACGCAGGGTGAGTGAAGAAAACTTTGAAAGTTCAGTCGGTTTATTCCTCACGCCAGTTCTTCCTCTGATGGATCGGGGGTCAATCCGAGCAACTCGATGACTTCATCAGCGAGCTCTGCGTCAATTTCTGTAACCCAATTGTTAAATAATGACAGGTAGAAGTCGTTGACGTCTTCGTCCGACATAATCCAATGTATTTGGTTGTTATCGATTGCAGCCTGGAATAAACGTTCTGCATCATCTTTCGTCAGTAGTGACAAATAGCTATTTAATTCTGCAACTGCCCAGTGGGTAGTAGAGAAACTACCGCTCTCCACTAACTCCAAAATAGCTTCATCGATAGGTGCACGTTGTGCGGCTGGTATTGCTGGAGATACTGGTGCAGGATTCTCCACAGTCGGTCCAGGAACTGGTGCCTCGGGGAGCATCCTTGCGTCGTCGACAACTTCTAGAGTATCAGCTTCAATGTGTGCTTCGGCAGGTGGAGCGTCAATATTTTCAGGTTGGGTCTGTAGATTTTTATAATACTCAACGACTTCGTTAATTGTCTTAAAAACAGTAAGCTTTCCACCATCCTTTGCCTCGCTCCACTCGTCAGAAAGGAAAGCGAGAGGGCGGCTGGTTTTATCCATCGTTAGAGGTGACGAATAGTCGCCATCTTTCGAGATGATAAATAGATCTCCATCTGGAACATGTGCGAGAAGCGTCTCCCAAATATATCGGTCACCAATGCTTTGGGGTTTTCCGGGAGGGTTGCCCTTGTTCATCCTCGCTAAGGCTAGGTTGTATATTCCATCGTCTTCAGGATGACGGGTCGCCTTAGTGAACAGCCTTGCGAGCTTCTCGTCGACCTCTAGCTGATTGCTGAGCGCTAGAGATACAGCGTTTGCAATTAAAACTTTTTTTGCTTTTTCGGCACTTTTTATTGCTTCATCGTACTGCTTGGCTGCTTCAGTTCCGCGCATATGATGGGGTACGCCAGCCGCGAGCTTAGCATTCTTGAACTCAGTCATTGCGAACTGAAGTTTGGACTCTCTATTGCGCTTAAGTTCATTCTCAACTTGTTTTGGTAAGTGAATAGTTAACTTGCCAGGATTAACAAGGTCAATAAGTTCGTCGAGGATTTCGAGTTTATCATCCGAAAATGAATAGAAGTTGAGGAGAATGTTGGTGTCGATAAAAACATGTAAAGCCGGCATCAGATGGTCCTTCAACGTGGATTGGTGGTCCGACTAAGCAAGCGTTGAGCTTAGGTGGTAGCCACTACTGATGACAAGAGGTATGGGGAAGGAAGGGGCTGCATTGTAGCGATCGAATGCTTAGTCTCCACTTGAGTTGACCAAGGGGTTGGGCATGCTCAGCGCTGCCACGAGGTCGTAGCTGCCGCTTTACTGTGAAAGATATTCACACATGTTCAGCTTTTCAGGTTCTATTTTTGCCCAATTGCAATTCACGAATGATCCGTTCCTTTTGGTCGAGGACCAATGTGAGGCTTTGGATCTCGGAAAGCTGCTCGGTGGTTTCAGCTTCGAGGTTCGCCATCCAAGTCGGTTTCCTTTCGAGCTCGGCGGACAGACGGTCGTTCATTTGGACAAGACCAGAAATATTCTCCCTGGCTGCGCGTAGCTCGCGCTTCAGCTCTTGGATGTCATCCTCGAGCATGCTCGCATAGTGCTTGACGGTTTCCAGTCTGGACGGAGTGCCGAGCCAGTCGCTGGTGTCTTCGATTTCGTACGGGGCCATGGCTAGCCTCGTTTGCACTGTTTTTATGTACAGTATTCGAGGTAGGTTGAGTAGGGCTAGTAAAAAAAAGATGAACTGCTATGCGATGGATTTCATTGGGGCAAAAATGGGGCAAATCGTACGCCAATCTATGCTATTTCATGCCCAACAAGCGTAAATCTGAATTTGTCAAATAAGCCCTACAGCCCTTATAAACCGGAGGTGTAGGGCTTTTTTGCATTAATACTCCAACACAATCGGCGTGTGGGAGGACAGGTCGGTAAGGGCTTTATTCATTGTCGATCGGAAAACTCGTTCAAAGGTGTGGGGCAAAAATGGGGCATCGGCCCGACTTTTCCGCAATGGGCGCAAGATTAACATGCGCGCTCTGCCGGACGCAGAGATGAACGCTGCGTGGTCCTTTTCTGCTGTTCCATGCACAGGTTATGCGCTGTTTATGCAATTGAGCATTTGTCTTCTGTCGAAGGAACGAGCAATATGCGCGTTATGCAAAAACGCAATGTTTCTACCGTCCTAAGAGCACTGCTCGACCAACACGGGATCTCCCCCACGGAGCTTCACCGTCGTACCGGCGTGCCTCAATCAACTCTCTCGCGGATCCTCAGCGGGAAGATCGTCGATCCCTCGGATAAACATATTTCGAAAATCGCCGACTACTTCTCGGTGAGCACCGACCAGTTGCGTGGCCGCGCGGACGTCGCGTCGGCAGCTGTTGGCGGACGCGATCAATCGCATTCGGAACTCAAGGACATAAGTCTGTGGGACGACGATACGCCCGTCGATGACGACGAGGTGTCGGTTCCCTTTCTTCGCGAGGTTGAATTGGCCGCGGGATCAGGAAGATTCGTCATCGAAGAGAGCGAGCGTGCTAGCCTGCGCTTCGGCAAGCGCAGCCTGCGCCATAACGGCGTGCAGTTCGACCAGGCCAAATGCGTGACGGTGCGTGGCAACAGCATGCTGCCGGTGCTGCGCGACGGTGCCACGGTCGGGGTCAATGCTGGCAAGTCCGGTATTGGCGACATCATTGATGGCGACCTTTATGCGATCAACCACAACGGTCAATTGCGGGTGAAACAACTTTATCGCCTGCCGACCGGCATTCGCCTGCGCAGCTTCAATCGCGATGAGCATCCCGACGAGGACTACAGCTTCCAGGAAATGCAGGAAGAGCAAATCGTGATCCTCGGTCACGTTTTCTGGTGGGGCATGTACGCCCGCTAATCCATTGCAATCTGACAAAACCCGCCCCCTGGCGGGTTTTTTTTCGCCTTCCAAAACCGGTCTTCGCCTTTGTTTACGGGGCTTTCAATGCATAAGTGCATTTGTTGCGCATAAATAAATGCATTTGTGCATTGACTGTATATGCATCCATGCATATTCTTTGTCTCAAGCCGCTACACAAAGCGGCTCGAAACGAAGCTCTTTAGTTCCACCAAAAAGGCAGCGATGAACCGGCCTCAACGGTTCAGAGGGTTGGCAACTGACCCGGGTGTGCAGCGTAAAGCACCACAAGCAGTTATCCGGCGGGCAGGTGGCCGCGGTCGGAGGAACAATTTGAACAGACCCGTACCGCGCCAGTAGCGCCGAAAGGTCGATGCGAAGGACCGCATTACTGAAAAGCCCGGTTCACGCCGGGCTTTTTGGAATGCCTACCTCAACAAACGACTTTTGAATCAAGTCTCCACATTTTTCATCAATCACTCCGGGAGGCGTGACATGACAAACGAGCAACAAGCGTTGCTGGACATGCCGATCTGGCTCGTCATCGTCCTCGCCCTGGTGGGTGGGGTATCCGGCGAAATGTGGCGCGCCGACAAGGACGGCGCCCGCGGCTGGTCCTTGCTACGCCGCCTGGCCTTGCGTTCCGGTGCCTGCATGGTTTGCGGGGTCTCGGCCATCATGCTGCTGTATGCCGCCGGGATGTCGATCTGGGTCGCGGGCGCTTTTGGATGCCTTACCGCGATGGCGGGGGCGGATGTGGCCATCGGGCTCTACGAGCGCTGGGCGGCCAAGCGCATAGGGGTTTGCGAGGTGCCGCCCCGAGGCACCGACCAGAATCAGTGAACCCAGGCCGAAGGGTTGGCGAGCAACGCCGCGATCCGGCATCCGCCCTCAAAAGGACGCGGGTTTCCCAGTGCCAATACTTTTCACTCAAACCCGCATCGGCGGGTTTTTTCATACCCGGTGAAACCATGAAGATCACTCCATTGATCACGCACTTGCGAGATCACTGCCCAACCCTGGGCAACCGTATTGCGGCGGCTGTCGACCTCGCCGCGCTGCAAGCCGATGCATCGTTGCAATTGCCCTGCGCTTTTGTCGTATCGATCGCCGATACCACCGGCGTGAATCTTGCGCAAAACGTCACGCGGCAAATTGTTCGCGATCGTTTTGACATTGTCCTGGGGCTTGATTCCACGGATGCCTCAAAAGCGCTGGATCTATTGCACGACCTGCGCGCAGAGCTGTGGCGGGCGCTGGTGGGTTTCAGGCCCGGCGACCATTACTCATCCATTGCTTACGACGGCGGTGAACTGGCGTCTGCCAGCGCAAGCCGGGCGTTGTATCGCCTGCGCTTTTTTGCCGAGTTCCAGCTCGGCCGCAATCGGGCAACCGATGCGGCCGAAAGCTGGCAAGAGCGTGAAATGGACGCCTTGTCGTCCTTTACCGGGATGACCGTCCGGGTCGACGCAATCGATCCGGCGGACCCCAACCTGCAACGTCCAGGCCCCGATGGACGCCTGGAATTGACCTTCTCTGGAGATGTAACCCCATGAGTACACGCATCACCGTACTGCCGGCCCCGGGCCGCGCCGTGCCGGACCCGGAAGCGGGCGATCTGTTGCCTGCCGAGGGCCGTGAAGTACCGGACAACGCCTGGTGGCGTCGACGTCTGGCTGACGGCGATATCACTACAAAAGCCGTGAAAGCGGCAAAACCACAGGGAGCCAAGTAATGGCGATCGGATTCAGCAATATCCCCGCGGACATTCGTGTTCCGCTGTTCTATGCCGAGATGGACAATTCGGCGGCCAATAGTGCGTCGTCGGCCATGCGCCGTTTGATCGTCGCCCAGGTCAACGACAACATTGCTCCGGCAGATGTCGGGAAGCTGGTGCTGGTGTCCAGTGTGGCGCTGGCCCGGAGCATTGGCGGCCAAGGCTCGATGCTGGCCTCCATGTATGAAACGTTCCGCAAGAGCGATCCGGTGGGCGAGATCTGGTGCCTGCCGCTGCACAATATCGAAGGCAGCATTGCCAAGGGTGTGGTGACGTTGACCGGTACGGCCACCCAGGCCGGCGTGCTCAATCTGTATGTGGGTGGCGTGCGGGTGCAGGCCGCGCTCGTCAATGGCGCCACGGCGGCGCAAGCGGCCACCGCCCTGGCGTTGAAGGTCAACGCCGCGACCGATTTGCCGGTCAGTGCGGCTGCAGTCGACGGTGTGGTCACCTTGAGTGCCAAATGGACCGGCGAGAGCGGCAATGACATCAGCCTGCAATTCAACCGCCAGGGCAAGAGCAATGGCGAAGAAACCCCCGCCGGCCTGACCACCGCGATCACCGCCATGACCGGCGGCGTCGGTGTGCCGGATCAGGTTGAAGCGGTTGCAGCGCTGGGTGATGAACCATTCGAATTCATCGCTCTGCCTTGGGCTGATCTGAGCACCCTCAACACCTGGCAAGCGGTGATGGATGACAGCACCGGTCGCTGGTCGTGGGCCAAGCAACTGTTCGGTCACGTCTACAGCGCCAAGCGCGGTACAGTCGGCACTCTGGTGGCGGCCGGTCAGGTGCGCAACGACCAGCACATGACCATTCAGGCGCTGGAACCGGGCGTACCGCAACCGGTCTGGGTGCAGGCCGCCGCCCTGGCTGCGCGCACTTCGGTGTTCATCTCCGCCGATGCGAGCCGTCCAACCCAGAGCGGCAGTCTGCCGGGTGTCGATCCGGCACCGGCCAGCGAGCGCTTCACGTTGACCGAGCGCCAGTCGCTGCTCAACTATGGCATCGCCACGGCCTACTACGAAGGCGGCTATGTGCGCATCCAGCGTTCAATCACCACCTACCAGAAGAACGCTTATGGCCAGGCTGACAATTCCTACCTGGACAGCGAAACCATGCACCAGTCCGCGTACATCGTGCGTCGTCTGCAAAGCGTGATCACCAGCAAGTACGGCCGTCACAAACTGGCTTCCGACGGCACCCGTTTCGGCGCCGGCCAGCCGATTGTCACCCCCAGCACCCTGCGCGGTGAGTTGATCGCCCAGTACGCCAAGCTCGAACTGGAAGGCCATGTGGAAAACGCCGAGCTCTTCGCCGAGCACTTGATCGTCGAGCGCGACGTCCAGGATCCGAGCCGCGTGAACGTGCTGTTCCCGCCGGATTACATCAATGGCCTGCGCGTATTCGCGCTGCTCAACCAGTTCCGTCTGCAGTACGACGACGTGGCCTGATCGCCGCCTCTGACTGCTTGATTACAGCCCACCTTGCGTGGGCTTTTTATTTGAAGGGAGTAACACCATGGGTCAACTGATCGCGGGCACCTGCTACGTCAAAGTGGACGGCGCCCAACTGACTATCAACGGTGGTTGCGAAGCACCGCTGATGGCCGTGAAACGGGAAACCGTCGTACCCGGTTTCTACAAGGAAACCGATATCGCGCCTTCGTTCAAAGTGACGGCGCTGCACACCGCGGACTTCCCGCTGAAGAAGCTGATCGAGGGCACCGATATCACGGTCACCTGCGAATTCAGTAACGGCAAGGTCTACGTTCTGGCGGGTGCCTATCTGGTGGAGGAACCGGTTTCCAAGGCCGATGACGCCACCATCGAACTGAAATTCGAAGGCATCAAGGGGACCTGGCAATGAGCGGCGCCGTGAAGCTTCAAGTTGCGATCGAAGCTCACGGCGAGCCCCTGACCGAACTCGTCCTGCGCCGCCCGACGGTGCAGGAAGTGCGAGCGATCAAGGCGCTGCCGTACAGGATCGACAAGAGCGAAGAGGTCAGCCTCGACATGGATGTGGCCGCCAAATACATCGCCGTGTGCGCCGGCATTCCGCCGTCGTCGGTCAACCAGTTGGATCTGGCTGACCTCAACGCGCTGAGCTGGGCCGTTGCGGGTTTTTTCATGAGTGCGGCGTCGGAGCCATCACCGACCTGATCGCAGTCGCCTATGACCTGGCCTGGTTCTGGAAGGTTGACCCCGAACAGATGATGGCCAGGCCACTGGATGTGCTTCGCGAATCGCTGGAGCACGCGCAACGGATCAATGCGATGCAGCAGGTGCAGTGATGGCAATTACACAGATAAACGCGATCCAGCAAAACGTTCAGGCCACGGTCAACATGTTCGTGGTGATGCAAGGTCTGCAGAAAATGGAGACCGAAATGAAGGGCGTAGGGGCCAGAGTCGCGGCGTTCAAGAAAAGCCTGGAAAACAGTGGGCTCAAGCCGCTCGATCTTTCCGGTTTCATTTCGGGTGGCGGCTTGCTCAAGCCTTTTCAGGAGGGATTGAAAAAGGCGATCAAGGCCGAAGACGAACTGGCGACAAAAAGCAAAAGCCTGAAAGCGCCGGCGCTGGGCAAGGATGCGGTCATTCCCGCGCCGTTGGCCAATCCTGCGACGGCACAGGTGCCGGCGCTGGTGAAGGGGGAAACCTCCACCAACCTGGCGAAGTTCAGCCTTTCACTCGACAACATTTCTTTGAAGATCGGTCAGGCGTTGCTGCCTGCCGTCAATGGCCTCGTGACGGCGCTGGTGCCCGTCATGACGTCGGTCGGTGAATTCGTCGCCGAACATCCGCAACTGGTCGAAGGTCTGGCTGCGGCAGCCGTGGCGTTCACGGTCGTGACGACAGCGGCGGCAGGGTTCAGTGCGGTGCTGACCTTACTGGCTTCACCGATCGGCCTTTTTGCTGCCGGGGTAGCGGTAGCGGCCGGTCTGATCGTCGCCAACTGGAAACCGATCTCGGCTTTTTTTGCCGGGCTCTGGCAACAGATTGCCCCGGTCGTCATACCGATGGCCGAATTTTTCCGAACGATGTTCGGCTACACCCCGATGGGCATGCTCATCAACAATTGGGGACCGGTCAGTACGTTCTTCGCTGCACTGTGGGACGTACTCAAGGCGCTGGCCGCACCGGTCATCGACCTCTATGCAACGCTGTTCGCGTACTCGCCCCAGGCGCTGATCCTGAAAAACTGGCAGCCGCTGGTGGGCCTTTTCGCATCGATATGGGATTTGCTCAGGGCGGTGTCGATGCCGGTCGGAGTCTTTTTTCAAGACCTTGTGGAATCGATCAAACTGCCCGTGCTGGCGCTGTACGCAATCATTCGCGAGAAATTGGGCTGGTCTCCCCTGGAGATGATCATCCAGGCCTGGGAGCCGGTCACGGCGTGGATTCAGAAGTGGAGCGAAAAGTTCTACGAAGCTCTGGCACCGGTCAGGGCGTTTTTCAACGGCGGCCTCGGTGAGCTCGCCGCCGAGGCGTCGGCCAAGGTCGACGTGTTCACCCGCGCCCAGGAAAGAACCAATGCCGAAGGCAAGGGTGGATTGGCACCGCAATTCTTTGGTGCCAGCCCTGACTCTACGTCCAGTAACGCTCTGCCGGCCGGCGCATTGACGCACTCATCGAACTCGCTGACGCAAACCTCCAGTGCCCTGATCCAGCAAAGCGCCGCCAACAATCGCACGCAACTCGAAGGCGGCCTGACCGTGCGCTTCGAAAACGCGCCGGCGGGGCTGCGCACTGATCAACCGCAAACCAATCAACCGGGGCTGGCGCTGTCTTCGCGCATCGGCTATCGCTCGCTGTCCGTGGGAGGTTCCAATGAACTGGCGTGACCGTTTGGTGCCGGCATCCTTTCGCGGTGTCGGTTTTTGGGTCGACCAGGCCAAGACACCGGTCGGCCGCAAAGGTCAGTTGCACGAGTATCCGCAACGCGACCTGCCGTTTTTCGAGGATCTCGGCCAGCAAGCCAGGACCCACGACCTGACGGCATTTATTGTCGGCCCCGATTGCCTGGAGCAGCGCGACAAATTGCTCAGAGCGCTGGAGCAGGGCAGTGGCGAGCTGGTGCATCCGTGGCTCGGGCGCCTGCAGGTCAAGGTCGGCGAATGCGACATGACCCACACACGCCAGGACGGCGGGCTGGTGACGTTCTCGCTCAAGTTCTACCCCGATCTGCCCCTGCCGTTTCCGACCGCGACTGTCAGCACGCAAAAAGTCCTGCTGGCCAAGGCGGATACCCTGCTCGGGTCGGCGGTAGCGCGCTTCGAGCAGGCCATGACCCTGATCAAGGCTGCGCGGATCGGCATTGCCAACCTGCGCAACAGCCTCACCGAGGTCTATGGCGTGATCAAGGAGCAGCTCAAACCGCTGATCGAGCAGTACCGGCAGATCACCGAGCTGGTCAAGGCGGTCAAGGAGTTGCCCAAGGAGGTGGCAGCCGAGTTCAAGGGGTTGCTGGGTGATATCAAGGAGCTCAAGGCATTCGCGAAGGAGGGCTACCGTGGCGTGATTGCCGACGTGTCCCAACAGATCGAAGCCATCCGCAAGGCTGATGCACCGAAACTCACCACCGGCAAGGACACCACGGCTGCGGCGCAAGCCTTGGCCAATCTGGTGCAGGACACACTGATCGTGAAAGTGGCGCAATGGGTCGCCTCCATGCCGGTGGCCTCGGTACCGGTAAAGTCGGTTTCGACTCCGCCGGTCTCTCAGCAGGCGAATCGGCCGATTGCCCGTCAGGAGGTGCCGGTTACCGACGATTTGCAAACCCTGCAACAGGCATTGATCGACGCCCTCCAGCGGGCGCAGAACAAGGCTGATCCCGCGCACTACCAAGCCATCAGCGATGTGAAGGAAGCGCTGATTGCGCACCTCAAGGCCGTGGCTTCTTCCGGTGTGCGACTGGTCAGCAAGTCGTTTCAGGAAAGCCTGCCGGCGCTGGTCGTGGCCTACCGGCAATTTGCCGATGCGACCCGGGTCACCGAAGTGACCCAGCGCAACAGCATCGCCCATCCGGTGTTCTCGCCCAACGATGTGAAAGTCTCCAGGAACTGAGCCATGAACGAGATGGACAACCGCGTCACGCTGACGGTCGACGGGATCGAATATGGCGGCTGGAAAAGCGTGGAAATCACCGCCGACCTGGAGCGTCAGTTCCGCACCTTCAAACTCGAGATCACCTGGCAATGGCCCGGGCAGACAGTCGATCAGCGGATCAAGGCCGGTGACCCGTGCGAGGTGAAGATCGGCAAGGACCTGGTGCTCACCGGGTACGTGTTCAAGGCTGCGATCCGATATGACGGGCGGCAGATCAGCCTGACAATCGAAGGCAGCTCCAGGACCCGCGATCTGGTGGACTGCGCGGCAACCAACCGGCCCAATCAATGGCAGGAACAACCCTTGCTGGGGATCGTCCAGGCGCTGGCCATGGAGTATTCGCTGTACGTGGTGAACGAAATCCCCGAGACCACGCGACTGGCCAAGCACACCATCGTGCCGGGTGAAACAGTGTTCCAGTCGATCGACCGTCTGTTGTCGCTGTTCAGGGTGTTTTCCACTGATGACGAGCAGGGGCGGCTGGTGCTGGCCAAGCCGGGCAGCGCCGGCCGGGCCAGCGATGCGCTGGAGCTGGGCAAGAACATCCTGTCGGCCAATGCGCCGATGGATCACAGCCAGGTGTTTTCCGAATACCGGGTGATCGGCCAGCACAAAGGCACCGACAAGCAGAGCGGGGCGGCGGTCAGCGAGGTGGAGGCGGTGGCTGCCGATCTGTCCTTCAAGCGCCGTCGCACCACAGTCATCAACGAAGGCACGCAACTGACCTTCGAGCTGGCACAACAACGGGCCCAATGGGAAAGCGCCACCCGCATGGGCCAGGCGCTGACCACCACCTATCAGGTGCAGGGCTGGCGCCAGGCCAACGGCGATCTGTGGCGCCACAACACGCTGGTGAAGGTCAAGGACCCGGTGCTCGGGTTTGATGGCGACATGCTGATTTCCAAAGTGACGTATTCGCTGTCGGCGCAGGGCTCGGTGACCACCTTGCAGGTGGCGCCGCCGCATACCTTCGATCCCGATCCAGTTCCACCGAAAAAAACCTGAGTCCGAACTCTGCAAACACCACTGGACACTGTGGGAGCGGGCTTGCCCGCGATAGCGGTGGTTACCGCAAACACTTCTTTGCCTGACACACCGCCATCGCGGGCAAGCCCGCTCCCACAGGTTTTGTGTTGGCAAAGTCTTGAGGACAATTCATGAGCCTACTGACACGCCTCCTGGCGCGCGGCACTGTCGTGCTCGCCAGTTCGGCATCCAAGCTGCAATCGCTGCAAATGCGCCTCACCGCCGGCGAAGTGAACGACGACATGGAGCACTTTGAGCCCTACGGTTTCACCAGCCATCCGCTGGCGGGCGCCGAGGGCGTCGTCACCTTTCTCGGCGGTGACCGCTCCCACGCTATCGCCCTGGTGGTCGCCGACCGCCGCTATCGCTTGCAGTCCCTGGCCGCTGGCGAAGTGGCGATCTACACCGACGAAGGCGACAGGATTCACTTCAAGCGCGGGCGGATCATCGACATCGAAACCGCCACACTCAATATCCGCGCGAGCACCGCCGTCAACTTCGACACGCCGCTGATCAACCAGACGGGCAAGCTCGTTTCCAAGGGCGATCAGATCGCTGGTGGCATCAGCCAGATGAAACACGTACATGGCGGCGTTCAGGGCGGCAGCGGCCAGACGGCTGCGCCGGTGGGAGGTGCCTGATGTTTATCAGCCAGAACCTGCACGCCGCGTTGACCCGCGCGGTCCTGATCAGCCTGTTCTCCTGGCGTCGCGCGGCCGATGACGATGCCCTCGACGACGAGGAACGTTACGGCTGGTGGGGCGACACCTTTCCCACCGTGGCTGACGACCGTATCGGCTCGCGGCTGTGGCTGCTGCGCCGGGTCAAGCTGACCCGCCAGACCCGGATGGACGCCGAGTTCTATGCCCGCGAAGCACTGCAATGGTTGATCGATGACGGTCATTGCAGCGCCATCGACATCATCAGCGAACGCCTCGACGTCCAGCGCCTGAACCTGCGCACGGTCCTGACCCTGGCCGACGGCGAGCGCCTGGACATCAACCCTGATAACAGTTGGCAGGTGATCTATGCCGTTTGAAACCCCTTCGCTGCCGGTGCTGATCAAGCGCACCCAAAGCGACCTGGCCAGCGACTCGCTGCGCCAGTCCGATGCGCAAGTGCTGGCTCGCACCTTGAGCGGTGCCGCCTACGGTCTCTATGGCTATCTGGACTGGATTGCCGAGCAGATCCTGCCGGACACGGCCGATGAATCGACCCTGGAACGGATCGCCGCGTTGCGTCTGAACCAGCCGCGCAAACCGGCGCAAGCCGCCATAGGTAGCGTCAGCTTCAATGCGACCGCCGGTGCGGTGCTGGATGTCGATACGCTGTTGCAAGCCAGCGATGGGCGCACCTACAAAGTCACTGCCGCGCGTACCAGCGTCAACGGCGTCAACAGCACCACCATTGCTGCGCTCGAGGCAGGCAGCCTGGGCAACGCCGACGCGGGCCTGGCGCTGACGCTGGTGCAGCCGATCGCCGGTATTGTCGGCAACAGCTTCGTGGTGCTGGCGCCAGGCCTCAGCGGCGGCGTGGCCCGGGAAAGCCTCGAGTCGCTGCGTTCGCGGGTGATCCGTTCCTATCGAGTCATTCCCCACGGCGGGTCGGCCAGCGACTACGAGACCTGGGCGCTGGAGGTGCCGGGCGTGACTCGCGCCTGGTGTCGTGGCGGCTTTCTCGGGCCGGGTACGGTGGGTGTCTACATCATGCGCGACGATGATCCGCAACCGGTGCCGAACGCTGAACAACTGGCCGAAGTGCAGGCCTATATCGACCCGCTACGTCCGGTGACTGCCGAGGTGCATGTGCAAGCGCCGGTGCAGGTGCCAGTGGTCTATCAACTGAAACTGACCCCGGACACCAGCGCCGTGCGCGCGGCCGTCGAAGCGCAGTTGCGCGACCTGCACAACCGCGAGGCCGACCTCGGCGAGAAACTGTTGATCAGTCACATCCGCGAGGCAATCAGCAGTTCCAGCGGTGAAAACGATCACGTCCTGACTTCGCCGGTGGCCGATGTCAACGCCGCGGCCAATCAACTGCTGACGTTCGGAGGTTGCGTATGGGGGTGATACGAACCGCCGCGCAATATCAGACGCAGTTGCGCGCGCTGCTGCCCAGCGGTCCTGCGTGGGATCCGGAGCAAGTACCGGAACTCGAGGAAGTGCTGCAAGGCGTTGCCGTCGAACTGGCCCGCCTCGACGCCCGTGCGATTGACCTGCTCAACGAGATGGATCCGGCCGGCATCAGCGAGCTGGTGCCGGATTGGGAGCGGGTGATGAACCTGCCCGACCCCTGCCTGGGCGCCACGCCGTTGTTCGATGATCGTCGTCTCGCGGTCCGCCGCCGATTGTTGACGGTCGGCAGTCAGGCCATCGGTTATTACCTTGAAATCGCCAGGGGCCAGGGCTACCCGAACGCCACCATCACCGAACTCGAAGCGCCGCGCATGGGGCGATCACGCTTCGGCACGGCTCATTTCGGCACCTGGGAAGCGCAGTTCATGTGGACGCTCAACACTGGCGGGCGACTGCTGCTGGGCCGGCGCTTTGGCGCGAGCTACTGGGGCGAACGCTTCGGCATGAACCCGGGCTCCGCCCTGGAATGCCTGATCCACCGAAGCGCACCGGCGCATACCCGGGTGCACATCAATTATGACTAGGGAACAGTGATATGGATTATCCGAAAAGTGTGCCCAGCGCCGGGTTGGTGAATGGGAAATTCATCGATGAAAACCCGCTCACGGGAACGTCGGGGTCGTTGATTCCGGCGGCGTGGGGCAATGGTGTGACGGAGGAAATCGTCAACGTCATCAAGGCCGCTGACCTGACGCCGAATGAGACGAAGTTCGATCAGTTGTTGCAGGCGATTCAGTCCGTGACAGCCAAAGGCTGGAACCAGGATCTGGCTTTGCCACTGGCAGCACTGCCGCTGCCCACGGTGGCTACCGCCGATTCCCGTCTGGCGATCACGCCGGCAGCTGCCTCGACCAGCGGCGGGCGCGTGTCGATTCCGGCGGGTGTGTACATCAGCATTGGTCAGGAAGTAGTGACCGGACAACTGGGACGGTCGCGTACCTGTTTGACGACCGCCTGGAGCAGTGGCGATCTGCTTCCCAGTTCCAGCTACTTTTTACGGGCGCAGGTGATCGGCGGGGTGCTGACCTTCTACACGCAGCGCGGCACGATTTATGACGCGACGCCCGAGTCGTTGAAAGGAACCGTAAACGGGACATCCGGTGGTGGTTTCCAGTCCTCGGTATTGGATATGTGCCTGGCCTGGATCGCCACCGGTGCCCCGGGGTCAGTTCCGACGGTGCGCGCGATCTACAACCGGGCACGCCTGACTTGGACGCAGACTGTCAATGGTAATGGTGTGGTGTACCTGCCGTTGGACCCGCATGCCCGTGCTGCTCGCCTGGTTGCAGGGAATCCAACACCTTCGTCGACTGCCGTCACCTCGGGTGGTTTTCCATCGGCAGGTTGGGCGGGGGGCAATTATTGCTTTCTGTCGCCGGTTTCACCTTCAAGCGCCAACAATCCGAACGGCTGGAATCCTGCAACTGTGCAGCCTTGTGTGGTGTTTACCAACGGCAGTGTCAATGACGTCACGGTGTCCACATTGACGGCCAGTTTTGATCACACCCAGCTTCGCTCGCTGTGGCAGTCTTTTCAGGCGGAACACAACCTGGGGCAGGCCTATTCCGATAGCGATGAGCTGCTACTCAGTATGGGTATCAAGAGCCATCCGATCACTGACTACAGCATCGGTATCCCGATCAATTTCTCGGACGCCGTGAACGTCCAACTGTCCTGGGAGCTTATTCGATGATCGTTATTCAAGAGCTTCATCAATTCGATGGTGAACTACGTCCTCCGCAGCCATCCGCCGCCCATGACTGGAATGGCGAAAACTGGGTGGTCGATCCCGCCCATGCCGAGCGGTTTGATCAACAGGAAGTCGAGCGCCTGTGCGCCAAAGTTGATGCCGCTGCGGACAGCGCCCGCATCGCTCTGGCCGGTGACCCGCTCAAGGCCATGGAGTACGCCCAGGCCGCCGCTGACGCCCAGGCCTATCAGGACGCCGGATACCCGAAAAAAGAGGTGCCGCAGTCGGTTGCCGCCTGGGTCGTGAAGGGCCGTACGGCCAGACAGGCAGCCGAGCAGATCCTCGGCAAAGCCCACCAGCTCACTGAGCATCTGCTGACGCTGCGTACGTTGCGTCTGAAAGCCAAGGCACAGATCCGCTCGCAGGCCGCCAAAGGCAAGATGGACCTGGCACGCAGTGCCAGCGATGAGGCGCTGGTGGTGATTCGCGAACTCGTTGGCAGCCAGGCCGGCTAGTCACGACGCCTTTGCCCTGCTTCACACAGCCCACGTCATGTGGGCTTTTTTATTTTCAGAAAACCGACCGTGAACGATGTTGCAGCGACGACTTCGGGGCACGGTTCATTTGTTAATTCAGAGGAACGGAAAAACTATGGACTATCCCAAGAGTGTTCCCAGCGTCGGCTTGGTCAATGGCCGGTTTGTCGATGAAAACCCGGTGGAAGGCACACCCGGGTCGCTGATTCCGGCGGTATGGGGGAACGCGGTCACTCAGGAGATCGTGAGCGTCATTGCCGGCGGTGGTTTGACCCCGTCCGAGTCGGACAATGGCCAGTTGTTAAAGTCGATTCTGGCAATCATCGGCACGAACAACCCGATGCGTTCAGTGATTACCCAGGTGACCGCATCGAAGGCTTTGTCGGCTCAAGAACTGGGCTTGGTATTGATTGATGCCGGTGCGGCTGCCGCCACGATCAGCCTGCCGGCGGCCAACGCCAGTCTGGGGGTTCGTGATGTCATCGTCCGCCGGCTGGATAACAGCGGCAACCGCTTGGTTGTGCAGGCGGCCGGTACCGATCGAATCAGGTTTCATACCCACCTTTCGGCGGCCGGCTATTCCTTCCTGGTATTGATGGGCGCAGGTGACTGGTGGCATCTGCGCAGCGACGGCGCGGGCAACTGGTGGCCGGTGGGGCGGTTTGATAACACGCCTTTGGGGCGCTTCTTTTTTGAGACGACCTCAGTACTGAATCCCGGCGGCTATGGAGCACTCAATGGCACCGTGATGAATCGGGCTCAATGGCCCTGGTTGTGGGATCACGCTCAGCAATCGGGAATGCTTGGCACTGAAGCCGCTCGTGCCGGCAACGAAGGCAAATGGACGACAGGCGATGGCGCGCTGACTTTCCGCGGCCCTGAAGGACGAGGCGAGTTCCTGAGGGTGCTGGACGAGGGCCGCGGAGTGGACAGTGGGCGAGAGCCGGGTAGTGCTCAGTCGGGATCCATTCACTCCTATGCACAAGGCGCGAACGGGGCAGGTGCTGTGGGTTCACGCTGGTCCGACAGTCTTGCCGGATTCGGTGCGACAACCCGGGAGGAGCCGCAATACGTCAGCGGATTGTTGAATGGCGGCCCTATCTTTCCCGCAGGCACTGTTTTCCAGACGGATACTGCCAATACGCTGCTGTACGCCTTCAAATCCCGTCCCCGCAATATTGCCTATCCCGGCCGTATCAAACTTATCTGAGGTGCTCCATGTTCAACTATCTGATTGATGGTGCGGGGGCATTGTCCGGCCCCGTAGAGTTTCCAGTCACGCCAGGCATAGGCGTTCAATTACCCGGTAATGCCATCGAACTTTCATTCGAACTGCCGCCCGCGCAAGCAGGCCGTACATGGGTGCTTGTGAACGGAGTGCCCAGAGAGCTCGTTGATCGACGGGGCGCGGTTTTTCTCAAGGAAAACGGTGCCCGGCGGGAGTGGTCCGAGTTTGGTGAGTTGCCGGATATCTATACGGTTGAACCGTGGCCAGGTGACTACTTTGTCTGGGTGGATAGCACCTGGAAGTCCGACGAGGCGGCACGGTTGTCCGGTCTGAGGGCCGAGTCCCTGGCTCGGCGCGACACCCTGCTTCGTGATGCCGTCCTGCGAATTGCGCCACTTCAGTATGCCGAAGACATCGGTGACGCTTCTCATGACGAGCAACTGGCTTTGCTTGAGTGGAAGCTCTACAGCGTGGAGCTCAATCGAGTCGAAAAACAGAGTGGGTTTCCCGGAGAGATCATTTGGCCTGTTGTGCCCGGCACAACCGCAGACGCGTGATTTCACGGAGAGAGATGTAATGGACTATCCCAAAAATATCCCCGGCGCCGGCTTGGCAAACGGGAGGTTCGTCGACGAGGACCCTGTTACAGGCACCCCCGGTTCCCTGATTCCCGCCAGTTGGGGCAACGCTGTTACCCAGGAAATCCTGAACGCTATCAGTGCTGCCGGGTTCGTACCTTCCGAGAATCAGACTGATCAGTTGAGTCTGGCAATCAAGGAACTGGCCAAGCTCGATCCCCAACAACGCTTCCCGATTCAGGTGTATCGCAAGAACCTGATCATCAACGGCAACTTCGATATCTGGCAGCGTGGTATAGCCAATGCGGCGCCGAATAGTGGTGCTTACATTGCCGATCGTTTTCGTTGCGACTGGAACGGCAATGCGGGAGTCAATATCTCGCGGCAGAACTTTGTCCTGGGGCAGACGGAAGTACCAAATGAGCCGCGTTATTTCTTGCGTTGGCAGCAAGTTACGGCGGGAGCAGGGGCGAACATCCACAGGATTTCCCAGGCGATCGAATCGGTCAGGACCCTGGCGGGTAAAACCGCAACGCTCACCTTTTGGGCCAAGGCTGACACGACACGGCAGGTGAATGTGACCTTGGGGCAGTTTCCCGGTTCGGGAGGCGGCGGAGGGGAGACGGTGACGCCGGTGGGCAGCTTCCAGCTCAAAACGTCATGGACCCGGTTCAGTGCCACAGTCCAACTGCCTTCGCTGGCCGGCAAGGTACTGGGCAGCGGCGGCAATGATTGTTTGCGGCTGTCCTTCGACCTGCCTTTGAACGTCTTGCAGGTCATCGATCTCGCTCAGATCCAGCTGGAGGAAGGGCCGGTTTCGACCCCCTTCGAGCTGCGCAGTCCCGGGGACGAATTGATGATGTGCCAGCGTTTTTACGAAAAGACCTACAGTCAGGACGTGCCGCCTGGAACCTTCGCTGGGGCAAATGGATCACTGATATCCACGGTGAAACTGGGGCAGGCAAGCTTTTCCGCGCAACCTTTGGCCCAGTGGACCTTCAAGGTCGAGAAGAGAGCCGTCCCGAGTATCAGTCTGTTTGCCCCGACCTCCAAGGGTACTCCGGGGCAATGGCGCTCCGGCAGCGATGAAGTGTCATCGTCCAATGCGCGCGTACTTGGCGCATCAACTCGCGGGGCTTGGGTGGATAACTTCGATACCGCGTTGGTCACGCAGACTTACTACATCCATGCCATAGCCGATGCCGAGCTTTAAGGAGACCCCATGAGCTACCAATTGACGACAGATCCGGACACGGTCATTCGCCTGTCCGACGGTGCTACCGTGCCTCTGCATCACCGGTTCTGGGACGAGTATCAGCAATGGCTGGCGGGTGGAGGCACGCCATTGCCGGCCATGGTCAGGATTGCTCCAGTGGCCGACACCGACCCGGCAACTCTTGCGCGTATCTGGCGCAACCAGCAACTGGCGGCCAGCCAATGGCTGGTTGATCGTGATCGCGATGAGCAAGCGGCCGGCACACCGATGACCCTGAGCACCCACCAGTACCACGAACTGCTGGATTACCGGCAGGACTTGCGTGACTGGCCGTTGAACGGCAACTTTCCAAAAGACTTCAGCAAGCCTGCGGCACCGGTCTGGTTGCAAGCAACGGCAAGCGGAGTGTGATCCATGCCTCTTACGTCTGAACAATTACAGCAGTTGTTTCCCAACGCCCGCACCCAAGCGGGCGTTTTTGTTTCTGCACTCAATGTCGCCATGGCTCATCGCAACATCAACTCGCCCAAACGTATTGCCGCGTTCCTCGCCCAAGTCGGCCATGAGTCGGGGCAGTTGCGATACGTATGTGAGCTGGGCAGCGATCAATACTTGAGCAAGTACGATACCGGCTCACTGGCTGCGCGCCTGGGCAACACGCCGGAGCCGGACGGCGATGGGCAGCGTTATCGTGGTCGAGGCCTGATCCAGATCACCGGTCGCACCAATTATCGCCAATGCAGCCTTGGACTGTTTGGAGACGAGCGTCTGCTGGCATTGCCTGAATTGCTGGAACAACCGCAATGGGCCGCTGAATCCGCTGCGTGGTTCTGGGAGCAGAACGGACTCAACGAACTGGCCGATCGTGACCAGTTCAACAGCATCACCCGCCGAATCAACGGAGGCTTGAGTGGACTGCAGGAGCGCTTGCAGCTCTGGGCGCGGGCGAGGGCGGTGTTATGTCAGCCTTCGGTTTGATGCCTTCGGCCTATCGATGGTTTGGTTGCGCTGCAGTGCTGATCGTACTGAGCTTTGGCTCGGCGGCGCTGGCCTGGCGGGTGCAGGATTGGCGATATGGTCGGCAATTGGCGGAACAGGCTCGATTGCACAGTGAAACGCTGAATGAGCTGAGCCTGGTTGCAGCGGCGCAGCAACGAAATGAGCAGAGCAAACGGCTGGCTCTCGAGCAGCAGCTGTCGACCAGCGAACAAAACCATTATCGAGTGTTGAGCGATGTCCAACGTGATCAGGATCGCCTGCGCGATCGTCTTGCCACTGCTGATGTGCGCCTGTCAGTCCTCCTCGACGCCAGTGACGCAGCTTCCGTCGGTGCAGTGCCAGCCGCCTCCAGCGCCGGCGGCGTGGATCCTGGCGCCGTACGCGCCCGACTTGACCCGGCGCATGCTCAGCGAATTATCGCCATCACCGATACAGGCGACCGCGGACTGATCGCCTTGCAGGCTTGCCAGGCTTATGTGAGGGCGCTCATCCGCTAACCTTTTGGTCGACCCTGTAACTTGCAAGCGCTATGCGCTCGTGTACGGTAGGTGTTATTCCGCCCCATCAGGAGATGACCGTGAAAGTAATCACCCAACTGGCCGCCGACCTTGGCCGGCATTTGCAGATACTCAACGCCCACGTCTCCACGGCCGAGTCTTGTACCGGTGGCGGGATCGCCGAGGCCATTACCCGTATTCCCGGCAGCTCGGCGTGGTTCGAGGCCGGCTATGTCACTTACTCCAATCTGCAGAAGAACATGCAATTGAATGTTCCGGTGGAACTGTTCACGACTGTGGGGGCCGTCAGCCGCGAGGTGGTCGAGGCAATGGCCAGGGGTGCGCAGGAAAAAAGCCGTGCGTTTTTTTCCGTGGCAGTCAGTGGCGTGGCGGGGCCGGACGGTGGTTCACCGAGCAAGCCGGTGGGCACGGTGTGGCTTGCGTGGGGCGTGGGCGAGCAGGTGTTCAGCGAGCTGCAGCACTTCACCGGTGACCGTGACGAGGTCCGCCGACAAACGGTGAAGGCCGCGCTAGAGGGGTTGCTTCGGTATGCCGCGGCAGAAATCTCAAATCAGGGGTAGGCGATCCTCGAACGCTGTGGAATAATACTGGCTACTTATACAGGTGTTGGCCGTCAGGCCTTATTGATTACGTGAGGACTTTAATGGACGACAACAAGAAGAAAGCCTTGGCTGCGGCCCTGGGTCAGATCGAACGTCAATTCGGCAAGGGTGCCGTAATGCGTATGGGCGATCAGGACCGTCAGGCGATCCCGGCCATCTCCACTGGCTCTCTGGGTCTGGACATTGCTCTCGGCATTGGCGGTCTGCCAAAAGGCCGCATCATTGAAATCTACGGTCCTGAATCTTCCGGTAAAACCACGCTCACCTTGTCCGTGATCGCCCAGGCTCAAAAAGCTGGCGCGACCTGCGCATTCGTCGACGCCGAGCACGCCCTCGACCCGGAATATGCCGGCAAGCTGGGTGTCAACGTCGACGACCTGCTGGTTTCCCAGCCGGACACCGGTGAACAGGCCCTGGAAATCACCGACATGCTGGTGCGTTCCAACGCGGTTGACGTGATCATCGTCGACTCCGTGGCAGCACTGGTGCCAAAGGCTGAAATCGAAGGCGAAATGGGTGACATGCATGTGGGCCTGCAAGCCCGTCTGATGTCCCAGGCGCTGCGTAAAATCACCGGTAACATCAAGAACGCCAACTGCCTGGTGATCTTCATCAACCAGATCCGTATGAAAATCGGTGTGATGTTCGGCAGCCCGGAAACCACCACCGGTGGTAACGCGCTGAAGTTCTACGCTTCGGTTCGTCTGGACATCCGTCGCACTGGCGCGGTGAAAGAAGGTGATGAAGTCGTCGGTAGCGAAACCCGCGTCAAGGTTGTGAAGAACAAGGTGGCTTCGCCGTTCCGTCAGGCCGAGTTCCAGATTCTTTACGGCAAGGGCATCTACCTCAATGGCGAGATGATCGACCTGGGTGTTCTGCACGGTTTCGTTGAGAAGTCCGGTGCCTGGTATGCCTACAACGGCACCAAGATCGGTCAGGGTAAAGCCAACTCGGCCAAGTACCTGGCGGATAACCCGGACGTTGCAGCGGCGCTCGAGAAACAACTGCGTGACAAGTTGCTGTCCCCGTCATCGGTAGCTGAATCCAAGGCTGCGGTGGTTAAAGAGACCGAAGACGATCTGGCTGACGCTGATATCTGATTGATCCGATGACCGCCGTACTCGATACACTCGTCGCGGTGCGGCGAACCGCCATGGACCTGCTCGCGCGACGCGAGCACGGTCGAGTCGAGCTGACGCGTAAACTGCGTCAGCGCGGCGCTCCCCCAGAAATGATCGAAACAGCACTCGACCGATTGACGGAAGAGGGCTTGCTCTCCGAAACCCGTTACCTCGAAAGCTTCGTTTCCTACCGGGCTCGTTCCGGCTATGGCCCTTTACGCATTCGTGAAGAGTTGAGCCAGCGTGGCCTGCAACGCAGCGATATCGAACAGGCCTTGCGTGAGTGTGGGATCGACTGGCAGGTGCAATTGGAAGACACCTGGCGGCGCAAGTTTTCCGAGCTGCCAATAGATGCGCGGGAACGTGCCAAGCAAGGCAGGTTCCTGGCCTATCGGGGATATTCCATGGAAATGATCAGTCGCTTGCTCAGTGGCCGAGGCATGGACAACTGAATGAAACGGCCCGCTATTTCGATAGCGGGCCGTTTTTTTACCTCAGGTTACCTTGGAGGGTTCCCGCGAGCGTTGTTGTGCCAGGGGCTGGAGTTGAGGCTGCTCCCGGTTTTCCGGCAGGTTGATGTAGTCAACCAGCTCTCGCAACCGGCCATGGTCACGGGCGTTGAAGTTGAAGGCCAGTCGAGCCAGGTGGCTGAACTGCGCTTCATCGTGTTCCTCACCGCTGTAGGCATGCTGGTGGAAATGATCGCTCAGGCACAAGTCCGCGAACGCCTCCTGCATATGTTCGAGTGCTCGGTCGCTGAGTCTGTGGTTCATGCGAATCACGAACTGATGCTTGAGCCACCGGCTGGAGTGGAAGTTACTGTAGAACTGGTTGATGTGTTCGACCGCTTCCTCGGCACTGTAGACCAGCCTCACCAGTTTCATGTCAGTGGGCAGGATGTAGCGATTTTCCTCCAGTTGCTGGTGGATGAAGTCCAGCGCCCCTTGCCAGAATTTACCGCCGGGTACGTCCAGCAGCACCACTGGCACCAGCGGGCTTTTGCCTGTCTGGATCAGTGTGAGTACTTCCAGCGCTTCATCCAGCGTGCCGAACCCGCCTGGGCAGAGCACCAGTGCATCAGCTTCCTTGACGAAGAACAGTTTGCGGGTGAAGAAGAAGTGGAAGGGCAGCAGATTGGTCGTGCCGTTGACGGTGGGGTTGGCGTGCTGTTCGAACGGCAGGGTGATGTTGAAGCCCAGGCTATTGTCTCGTCCGGCGCCTTCGTGGGCTGCGGCCATGATGCCGCCACCGGCACCGGTGATGACCATCATGTCCGAGCGCGCGAGCGCGGCGCCGAGCTCCCGGGCCATCGCATACAGCGGGTGTTCAATCGGTGTGCGGGCCGAGCCGAATACCGTGACCTTGCGCCGACCCTTGAACTGTTCCAGTACACGGAACGCATGCTCCAGTTCGCGAAGCGCCTGCAGCGTGATCTTGGCATTCCAGCGATTGTGGTCTTCCTGGGCCATGCGCAGCACGGTCAGGATCATGTCGCGGTAGATGGGGATGTTCGGGCTGTTGGGTGAAACCAGGTTGAGTTGTTCTTCGACCTTGCTGATGAGGTCGTGGCCACTTTCCTGAAAATGACGGCTCAGGAGGTCATTCGGTTGGTAAGGCATTCAACTTCTCCTTCTGCACAGAACCCCAGGCGTCGACAACGCATTCGTCGACGCCACGACACTTCCTGTATCGCTGTCTGCCCAGGCCCATGCCTGGGCGATCCACTCGACCCGAACAGGCATCGGGTCATCCATACAGGCTCTGTTTTTCCCTTGGATGAAAGAAACGTTCGCATGACACAACGGGAAACGGGCAGCCCCCTTCAGCCCTGAAACATAACGGTAGATATCTTGAAATCTAGACCCTTGCGGTGATTTGCGCTGACTTGATCATTGCGCCGCAAAGTCTTTCCTGGCAACCGCTTATTGACGATTTACAAGGTAGTTTCACCGCTCGTCTGAACCTGCGCCGTGGTTGCGCCACTCTGATTTACTAATTTACAGGCGTCATACGACAGCTTTGCGTCAAGGCAGGGCTACGGAACAAGCGGTACAGGGATTGATCGCTCAACGAGAGCGAGGTGCAAGGAGGCGGGAAGCATGGCCAGAGTCGTTCTGGAAATAGAGATCGATACGCACCTGTATCGATTGCTCAAGTCATCGGCCGAGACCAATCATTTGAGTCTTGAAGAAGAGTGCTGCCGGCGGCTGGAGGCCGGTGAGCGACGTTCGCGTTACTTGCAGGCATTGCTGGCAGAACTGCGCGCCGAGGATGAACAGCGGCGCGCCAAATCCCACTGATTATTTCTTCTTTTGCGGCGCTTTCGGGCAATCCGATTCCTGGAAGCTTGCCGAGCCGATCGGGCGATTGGACTTGACCTCGGTGAAGTCGTAACGCATCACTGCGCCTTTTGCCATCAGCTTGCGGTAACCGGGGTTGTTGCAGACCGAGGCGCCAAGCTGGAAATACACCGCTTTTGGATCGGCACGCATTTTCTGGGCGTGGCTGCTTTGTACGCTCAGGTGGTTGATCAGCGTGTTGCCTTCGACGGTGTAACCCTGATCAAGAATGTCTTCATTGATCGCCCGAGGGGTGCCAACGCTGCTTTGTACGGCGACATTGCGCAGCTCTTTGTTCAGATTCTGCTCACTCAGTGATGCAGCCTGAGCGCTGAAGGACGACGCCAGCAGAATGGCAGCGGTGGGGACGATAAGGCGCAGCATGAAACTCTCCTGGTTCAGTGACTGGTGGTTCGACCAGCCACGTGACTGTGCGTTCAGTGGCGGCGAATTATAGGGGAGCCCGTCTGGTCGGTACAGGCTTGCGCCGGATGCTCTGGTAAACTGCAGGTCTTTATTGCCCTGCCGAGTGCCGTTCGTGTCGAGTTTCCCTGTCTGCCAGCGTTGCCTTAAATGAACCACGCCCCCAACGCCGTAGCCCGTCTGCGTGATCAACGCGAAGATGAAGGTATCAAGCCGCTTCAGGCCCGAGGCTGGCGCGCGCCCCGTTGCCGAGACTGCAGGGTGATCGAGAGCCATTGCCTGTGTGCCTGGCGCCCACAGGTCGAGACCCGTTCCGGGGTTTGCCTGATCATGACCAGCAAGGAAGTGTTCAAACCCAGCAACACCGGTTGGCTGATTGCCGATGTGGTGCGCGACAACCATGCGTTCATCTGGTCGCGAACCGAAGTCGATCAGCAGTTACTGGCCTTGTTGTCCGATCCGCAATGGCAGCCTTATCTGGTCTTTCCGGGCGAGTACGTCGAGCCGGAGCGTGTCACCCATACGGTGACTGCCGATAGCAGCAAACGCCCGCTGTTCATCCTGCTGGACGCGACCTGGACCGAGGCACGCAAGATCTTCCGCAAAAGCCCGTACTTCGATGCGCTGCCGATCCTCAGCCTGCTGCCCGAAAAACTTTCCCGCTATCAGTTGCGCCGGTCTACCCGCAGTGAGCACTTGTGCACTGCCGAGGTCGCGGCGCTGTGCCTGGATTTGGCGGGCGATGGGCAGGCTGCGTCGGCACTGGACGCTTATTTCGATGTGTTCAGCCAGCATTACCTCGATGCCAAGCGACAACTCGAAATGAACGTTGAAACGCCGGCACATGCCGAGTTGTTGCCATTTGTGCAAAACAGCGCGGCGGTCACGGGCTGATTGTCGCCCATACTGCAAAGAACTGTACCGGGAATGCGGCTTGACCACCCCGGCTTCGCTGGGCATGCTGGGCGCCGATTAGGGTACGGCCTGAATTTGATACACCGTATGTATTGGTGTTGAACGTGCCCTGTAGGTGCAGCTCCGTGGCTGCACTTCGCGTTGTTTGAAAACAGGATCACTTGAAAATGGCGACATACGAAATCCTGATTGCCGATGACCACCCGCTTTTTCGTTCCGCCTTGCATCAAGCGTTGACCCTGGGGCTCGGCCCGGATGTCCGTCTGGTGGAAGTGGCGAGCATTGCCGAACTGGAAACCCGCCTGACCGAAAAGGCCGACTGGGATCTGGTGCTGTTGGACCTGAATATGCCGGGGGCCTACGGTTTTTCCGGGTTGGTGCTGTTGCGCGGCCAGTACCCACAGATTCCGGTAGTCATGGTCTCGGCCCAGGAAGAAGCCTCGGTGATGGTCAAGTCCCGTGAATTCGGCGCCAGCGGCTTCATTCCCAAATCCAGTGACCTGAACGTGATCCAGAAAGCGGTGCGCTCGGTGCTGGATGGCGATGTGTACTGGCCTGCACAGGCATTCGAAGCGGTCAGCGTTTCCGAGGAGGCCAAGGCGGCCAGCGAAGGCCTTGCCAGCCTCACACCGCAGCAGTTCCGGGTGCTGACCATGGTCTGCGAGGGTTTGCTGAACAAGCAGATTGCCTACGAGCTGGGTGTTTCCGAAGCGACCATCAAGGCCCATGTGACCGCGATTTTCCGTAAGCTGAACGTACGAACCCGTACTCAGGCTGCGCTGCTCCTGCAACAACTTGAGTCAATTTCGGGCCACTGAGGGGTGGCATCTTCACGCTTTTTTGACTTGGGTTAATCTAGTTTCCTCACTCCTTTTTTGGTCAGTTACCTACTCTTATGTCCCCTTTCAAAGGCCAGACCGGCCTTAAACGCATCCTCAATGCCTCTGGCTATTCCTTTGACGGTCTGCGGGCTGCCTTTACCGGCGAAGCGGCTTTTCGGCAACTGGTGTTGCTCAACGTCATCCTGATCCCCTTGTCGTTTTTTCTGAGCGTCAGTCGCGTCGAGCGGGCGTTGCTGATTGCAGTCTGCCTGCTGGCTTTGATTGTCGAGTTGCTCAACTCGGCAGTGGAAGCGGCGATCGATCGCATTTCCCTTGAGCGGCACCCGCTGTCGAAAAACGCCAAGGACATGGGCAGCGCCGCGCAATTGGTGGCACTGACCATGATCGTGCTGGTGTGGGCAGTAATTCTGCTTTAAGCGATTGTCGGCAATACGATCTCGTCGCTGCGCTGGACCCCGGCGGTGAAAGCGCGGCACAGATCGAGAAACTCGCGCATCGCCGAAGTCTGGTACTTCTGTTTGTGCCAGATGAAATAAAACTGCCGGGCCAGGTCCAGGTCCGGTGTCTCCACCGGCACCAGGCTGCCGCGTCGGAATGCATCGCGCAGTGCCAGTCGTGAAATGCAGCCAATCCCCAGTCCGGACTCCACCGCGCGCTTGATCGCTTCGGTGTGTTCCAGCTCCAGGCGGATGTTCAACGCGCTGTGGTGATGACGCATGGCCTGATCGAATGTCAGCCGTGTTCCGGAGCCTTGTTCGCGCAGAATCCAGGCTTCATGGCTCAATTCGTCCATGGTCGCGATGCCGCGTTGAGCCAGCGGATGCTGAGGGGCACAAAACACCACCAGCTCGTCTTCGACCCAGCTCTGCACTTCGATGTCCGGGTGGCTGCAATCACCCTCGATCAGACCCAGATCAATTTCGTAGTGGGCCACCTGTTGCACAATATTGGCAGTGTTCTGCACGTGGAGCTTTACCTGGCTTTCCGGGTGGCGCTGCATGAAACCGCCGATCAGCAGGGTGGCCAGGTAGTTGCCGATGGTCAGGGTCGCGCCCACCGCCAATGAACCGAATCCGGATTTGCCATTGAGCAGGTCTTCGATTTCCTTGGCCTGGTCGAGCATCGCCACCGCTTGCGGCAGCAGTTGCTTGCCGAGGGCGTTGAGGCTCAGCCGTTTGCCGGCGCGGTCGAACAACTGGCAGCTCGACTGGCGCTCCAGTTCGGTGATCGAAGTACTCGCCGCCGATTGAGAAAGGTTAAGCAGCCCGGCAGCGCGGGACACGCTTTCCTGCTGGGCCACGGCGACGAAGACTTGAAGTTGACGGAGAGTAAATCGCATATCGATATAACCGATAACCCTTATCTTAATAATCCATTTAACAGATATTCTCTCTGCTATTAGAATGCGATGCAATTGCGCGCCGTCCATAGAGCGCGGAGCATGCGCAGATAATCTCCAGGAGTCCCCGTACATGAGCAACATGAACCACGAGCGTGTCCTCAGTGTTCATCACTGGAACGACACTCTGTTCAGCTTCAAGTGCACCCGTGATCCGGGCCTGCGCTTCGAGAACGGTCAGTTCGTGATGATCGGCCTGCAACAACCCAATGGCCGCCCGCTTATGCGCGCTTACTCGATTGCCAGCCCGAACTGGGAAGAGCATCTCGAGTTCTTCAGCATCAAGGTGCCTGATGGTCCGCTGACTTCCCAGTTGCAGCACCTGAAGGAAGGCGACGAGATCATCATCAGCAAGAAGCCTACCGGCACGCTGGTGCTGGATGACTTGAAGCCTGGCAAACACCTGTACCTGCTCAGCACCGGTACCGGCCTGGCGCCATTCATGAGCGTCATCCAGGATCCGGAAACCTACGAGCGTTTCGAAAAAGTGATCCTGTGCCACGGCGTACGTTACGTCAACGAAGTCGCTTACCGCGAGTTCATCACCGAGCACCTGCCGCAGAACGAGTTCTTCGGTGAAGCGCTGCGTGACAAGTTGATCTACTACCCGACCGTGACCCGTGAACCGTTCGAGAACGAAGGCCGCCTGACCGACCTGATGCGCAGCGGCAAGCTGTTCAGTGACATCGGCCTGCCACCGATCAACCCGCAGGACGACCGCGCCATGCTGTGCGGCAGCCCGAGCATGCTCGACGAGACCAGCGAAGTGCTCAACAGCTTCGGCCTGAAAGTTTCGCCGCGTATGCGCGAGCCGGGTGATTACCTGATCGAGCGCGCGTTCGTCGAGAAGTAAGCATCGATTGAAGAAAACCCGCATTGCCTGAGAAGGCAATGCGGGTTTTTTCGTTTCCGGGGCTTAGACCTTCGCCGGGATGACTTCGAGGACCCGGATCGAGTCCGGCGTCGGATAGTGCCAGCGCACATCCACGTCCCAGAATTGCGCGCCGTATTCCCGTTCCGGTGCGGGCGTCTGGTACGCCGGTCGCGGATCTTGCGCCAGGCATTGCTCGATCAGCTCGACCAGGGGCTCTGCAAGGCGTTGAGCGTGCCCGTGGGCCTGTTGCAGGGCGTTATCGGCCCACTGCACTGAGATCAGCTGCGGAGCGCCGCTGGCGATGCTGTTGGAGGCCGTATCGATGATATCGGCGTAAGGCACATAGGGTTTGATATCCAGAATCGGCGTGCCATCGAGCAGGTCAATGCCGGATATCCACAGGCGATCGGCTTCGACCTTGTCCAGTTTGACCACTGATTGGCCAATCCCATTGGGCCGATGCGTCGCGCGGGTGGCGAAAACGCCCATGGATTTGTTGCCTCCCAGACGGGGAGGGCGGACCTTCAGGCGTGGCTTTTCTTCCAGGGCCTGGTGAAACAGGAACAGTAGCCAGACGTGACTGACCTGCTCCAGCCCCTGCACGGCATCGCCCTGATCGAAAGGTGCCACCAGTTCCAGGACACCGCGCGCGGCCGGGGCCAGTTGGGGTTGGCGCGGGATGGCGAACTTCTCCTTGAAGCAGGAGCGCACGAAGCCGATGGGGGAAACGCTGTAGGTCATGAGTTTGCGGTCGAAACTGGGTAGGGGCGGGCATGATAACCCACAGGACCTCGATGCCGTTGGTGACTGGAAGGGCCTTTTCGCGGGCAAGCCCGCTCCCACAGGGAATGTGTGATGAGTGTGAGCTCAGAAGATCCCTGTGGGAGCGAGCCTGCTCGCGATGGCCACACCGCCAACCTATAGGCTAAAACCACCATCCAGCGGAATGATATTCCCGGTCATGTAAGCCCCTGCCGTGCTCGCCAGGCTGATCGCCAACGCCGCCATTTCCTCCTCGCGGCCCCAGCGTTTCATCGGGATCAGCACCGTATCTTGCGCCAGCGCCTGCTCATCATTGCCGATGTGCTGGGTCATTTTGCTCGGAAAGCGCCCCGGTGCGATCACGTTGACGTTGATGTGCTGGCTCACCAGTTCTCGCGCCAGCATCCGCGATAGCTGATGCAGCGCCGCTTTGCTGGGGCCGTAGGCGTAGGCCTGTTCGCCGTGGGAGGTAATCCCCGCGACCGAACCGATATTGATAATCCGCGCGGGATTGGCCGGTGAGCCGGCCTTGCGCAGCAGTGGCAGGAATTGCTGGATGCAGTTGAAAACCGACGTAACGTTGAGCTGCATGACCTTTTCCCAGCCCTTGATCGGGTAGCTCTCCAGCGGTGCGCCCCAGGTGGTGCCAGCGTTATTGACCAGAATGTCGAGGTGGCTGATCTGCTCACTCAGTCGCGCGACCAGTTGCAGTACGCCTTCTTCAGTGGCCAGGTTGGCGGCAATGCCATGGCAGCGGCCATAGGCGCCGAGTTCGTCGGCTGTTTGCTGGCAGGCTTCGACATCCCGGGCGCAGACGTAGACGGTGGCGCCGGCCTCGACAAAGGCCTTGGCGATCATTTTGCCGATGCCGCGGGTACCGCCGGTGACCAGAGCGATGCGGCCTTGCAGGGAGAAGTAGGGGTGCATGGCAAATCCTGAGAACTGAAGGTCATTACACCCTAGTCGTCAGCCGCAGGAAGCGGAGCCACTATTTTTGTGCGGAATGCAGAGGCATTCGGTCGTGTAGGAGCGAGCTTGCTCGCGATGGATTCGAGAACGCCGCGTTTATCCAGGAAGCACGCGTTATCGTTGTCGACCATCGCGAGCGAGCTCGCTCCTACAGGGGGCCTTTTATTGCGGGCGCACGCGCAATGTCAGGCCCTTGAGGAAATTACGCAGCAACTGGTCGCCGCACGGGCGGTAGTTGGTGTGGCCGAACTTGCGGAACAGCGCGCTCAGCTCTGGCTTGGACACCGGAAACTCGGCGGCCTTGAGGATCGCGTGCATGTCGTCTTCCTTGAGTTCGAAGGCCACCCGCAGCTTTTTCAGGATGATGTTGTTGGTCACCGGGACTTCGATCGGCATTGGCGGACGGCTTTCGTCCTTGCCACGCTTGAAGACCACCAGGCCATCGAGGAAATGCGCCATCACTTCGTCCGGGCAGCGCACAAAACCTTCCTCGTCCTCTTCTTTCTTGTCGAGGTACGCCACCACGTCTTGCAGCTTCACGTCCATGCCGCCGAGCTTGATGATCTCGACGACTTTCTTGTCGCTGATGTCGAGCATGTAGCGCACGCTGCGCATTACGTCGTTATGAATCATGTGTGCAGTCCTGATATTCAGCTATGGGCACCGCCGCCAGGCGCGGTGCCGAAATGTGTGGCGGCGTGAAAAGCCTTAGAACTTCTCTTTGCCGGACAGGTAGCGCCATTGCCCCAATGGCACCTTGCCGATGGACACGCCGCCGATACGGATACGACGGATGCCAACGACCTTCAGGCCGACGGCCTGGCAGAACAGGGCGATCACGCCCGGTTGTGGATTCTTCAGGGCGAAGCGCAGGCGGTTTTCGTTCTGCCAGCTCGCCTTGACCGACGGCAGCTCCTTGCCCTTCCAGGTCAGGCCGTGCTGCAAACGATTGAGGCCGTGTTCAATCATGTCGCCTTCGACCTCGACCACGTATTCCTGCTCGATTTTGGCGGCATCGGCTGTGAGCTTGCGCAGGATCTTCCAATCCTGGGTGAAAACCAGGAGGCCGCTGGCATTGGGTTGCAGGTCTGTACTGGCCGTCAGGCGCAGGAAGTGGCCGCGCAGCGGACGTTTGCCGAAGCGGTGTTCTTCGCTCAAGGTTTCGGCGCTGAGGGTCGCCATGGCGGCCTCCGCGTCCATGCCGGCGGGCACGTTGAGCAGGAGGGTCACCGGCTCCGGCGCGGTGGCCTTGGCGTCCTTGTCGAGTTCGACTTTCTGGTCGCCGACCTTGAACTGCGGCTCGTCGATGACTTCGCCGTCAACGGTGACCCAGCCGCCTTCGATGAACAGCTCGGCTTCCCGACGGGAGCAGCCGACGAGTTCTATGAGGCGCTTGGAAAGTCGAATCGGGTCAGTCATGACGGGGCCGTAACAAAAAAAGGGTGGGCATTGTACCTGCCTGGCGCTGGTTAATCCCGGAACCATTTTGCCGCAGGGCTTTTTTGTGGGAGCGAGCCTGCTCGCGATAGCAGTATCAGCTTCAACATCAATCTTTGACTGACAAACCGCCATCGCGAGCAGGCTCGCTCCCACATAGATTCCTTGCTGTGTCAGCCATGCTGCGAATGCTGCAGGTTTTGCCGAAAACGCATGTGCAGCAACGGATACGGCTGCCCCATGCCATCGACTTCCGAGCGGCCGATCACCTCGAACCCTTGCTTGAAATAAAACCCCAGCGCTTGCGGATTCTGTTCGTTGACGTCCAGTTCGTCGGCGTTCAGGTGCTCCATCGCATAGTGCAACAACTGCTTGCCCAGGCCCTGGCCGCGATGCGCCGGGTCGATGAACAGCATTTCAATCTTGCCCGCCGCGACCCCGGCGAACCCGGTGATGCGCTGGCGCGAGTCCCGGGTGCAGATCAGCATCACCGCATCGAGGTAGCGGGTCAGCACCAGATTCTTCAGCAGCTCGATGTAGCTGTCCGGCAGAAAGTCGTGGGTGGCGCGCACTGACGCTTCCCAGACCCGGGTCAGTTCTTCGTAGTCGCTCAGTTTCGGCGTGTGTATGACCGAATGTTGGCGCATGGCCGGCTGCTCCTTGGTATTGATTGCCGTCTTGTTCACATCGTGAGTCCTTTCCGTCCACCAAACGATAGCCGTAAAAAAGCCCCGCATCTTGTTAAAAGAGCGGGGCTTTTCATAATTTTAGCGTTTAGATCTGTTCGGCCCAGAGGTCGTATTCGTCGGCGTCGGTCACCTTGCACCAGACCTTGTCGCCTGGCTTGAGGTTGCTGCCGTTGTCGATGAACACGTTGCCGTCGATTTCCGGGGCATCGAAGAAGCAACGGCCGACCGCGCCTTGCTCATCGACTTCATCGACCAGCACTTCGATTTCACGGCCGATGCGCATTTGCAGGCGCGCCGAGCTGATTTCCTGCTGGTGCGCCATGAAGCGCTCCCAACGATCCTGCTTGACGTCGTCCGGCACGACTTCCAGATCCAGGTCGTTGGCTGGAGCGCCGTCAACCGGCGAGTACTGGAAGCAGCCGACGCGGTCGAGCTGGGCTTCGGTCAGCCAGTCCAGCAGGTACTGGAAGTCTTCTTCGGTTTCGCCCGGGAAGCCGACGATGAAGGTCGAGCGGATGATCAGGTCCGGGCAGATTTCGCGCCAGTTCTTGATGCGCGCCAGGGTCTTGTCTTCGAACGCCGGGCGTTTCATCGACTTCAGCACTTTCGGGCTGGCGTGCTGGAACGGGATGTCCAGGTACGGCAGGATCTTGCCGGCGGCCATCAGCGGGATCAGCTCGTCGACGTGCGGGTACGGGTAAACGTAGTGCAGGCGAACCCAGACACCGAGGGTGCTCAGGGCTTCGCAGAGTTCGGTCATGCGGGTTTTCACCGGCGCGCCGTTCCAGAAACCGGTGCGGTATTTCACGTCGACGCCGTAGGCGCTGGTGTCCTGGGAGATCACCAGCAGTTCCTTGACGCCGGACTTGACCAGGCGCTGGGCCTCGTCGAGCACGTCACCCACCGGACGGCTGACCAGCTTGCCGCGCATCGACGGGATGATGCAGAAGCTGCAGCTGTGGTTGCAGCCTTCGGAAATCTTCAGGTAGGCGTAGTGGCGCGGGGTCAGCTTGATCCCTTGTGGCGGCACCAGGTCGATCAGCGGGTTGTGATCCTGCTTCGGCGGCACGACTTCGTGCACGGCGTTGACCACTTGCTCGTATTGCTGCGGGCCGGTCACGGCCAGCACGCTCGGGTGCACGTCGCGAATATTGCCTTCTTCCACGCCCATGCAGCCGGTCACGATGACTTTGCCGTTTTCCTTGATCGCTTCGCCGATCACTTCCAGGGACTCTGCCTTGGCCGAGTCGATGAAGCCGCAGGTGTTGACCACCACGACATCGGCGTCCTGATAAGTGGACACAACGTCATAACCTTCCATGCGCAGCTGAGTCAGGATGCGCTCGGAGTCGACCAGTGCTTTGGGGCAACCCAGGGATACGAAGCCAACTTTAGGATTGGCCGGCGCAGGAGTGGTGGACATGTCTAACCTCGGTATTTGTGACGCCTCCAGCCGACAAGGGCAAGGCGACAGACGGACGCTTTTTTGCGCCTCTGATCAAAAAGTGCGCAATTCTATCGATGAGACGTTCACTTGACCAGCTTTATGCAGGGAAATACGACGAGTGCTGCGCTATGCTTCGCGCCGTTGGGCTTTACCGATTTCTTACAGTCAACAAAACGTCTGTAACAACAGGTAAAACAGCGCATGCTGCATTAAAAAGCTTAGTGCTTCATTCGAAGAAGCCGGTCTGGGAATCAGGAGTGTTGGATGGGTCAGGCAAGTAGTCACGCGGCGGACGCCGGGCATTCGGCGGCGAAGCCGATCGGCATGCTGGTGGCGGCGGTCGGGGTGGTTTATGGCGATATCGGCACGAGCCCGTTGTACACCCTCAAAGAGGTGTTTTCCGGCGGCTATGGCGTGCCGGTCAACCATGACGGCGTGTTGGGCATTCTGGCGCTGATCTTCTGGTCGCTGATCTGGGTCGTGTCGATCAAATACATGATGTTCGTGCTGCGCGCCGACAACCAGGGCGAAGGCGGGATCATGGCCTTGACCGCGCTGGCCCGGCGAGCGGCGGCGGGGCGTGCGAAGCTGCGCACCCTGCTGGTGGTGTGCGGGCTGATCGGTGCGGCGCTGTTCTATGGTGACAGCATGATTACGCCGGCGATTTCCGTCCTGTCGGCCATCGAGGGCCTGGGACTGGCGTTCGAAGGCATCGACCATTGGGTGGTGCCACTGTCGCTGGTGGTGCTGGTGGGGCTGTTTCTGATCCAGCGTCACGGCACCGCGCGCATCGGCATTTTGTTTGGACCGATCATGGTCACCTGGTTCGTGGTGCTTGGCGCGCTGGGTGTCTACGGCATCCTGCAGCACCCCGAAGTGCTCAAGGCGGTGAACCCGGTGTGGGGTGTGCGTTTCTTCATCGTGCACCCTGGCATGGGCGTGGCGATCCTTGGCGCGGTGGTGCTGGCGTTGACCGGTGCCGAAGCGCTGTACGCCGACATGGGCCACTTCGGGCGCAAGCCGATCGCCCGGGCCTGGTTCATCCTGGTGCTGCCGGCGCTGGTGCTGAACTACTTCGGCCAGGGGGCGCTGCTGCTCGGTGATCCGGAGGCCGCGCGCAACCCGTTCTATCTGCTGGCGCCGAACTGGGCGTTGATTCCGCTGGTGGCGCTGTCGACCCTGGCCACGGTCATTGCCTCCCAGGCAGTGATTTCCGGGGCGTTCTCCCTGACTCGCCAGGCGATTCAGCTCGGTTACATTCCGCGCATGCACATCCAGCACACCTCCAGCGCCGAGCAGGGCCAGATCTACATTGGTGCGGTGAACTGGTCTCTGATGGTCGGCGTGGTGCTGCTGGTGCTGGGTTTCGAGTCCTCGAACGCGCTGGCCTCGGCCTACGGCGTGGCGGTGACCGGGACCATGCTGATGACCAGCATCCTGGTGTCGGCAGTGATGCTGCTGCTGTGGAAGTGGCCGCCGGTACTCGCGGTGCCGGTCTGCCTCGGGTTCCTGCTGGTAGACGGTGTGTACTTCGCCGCCAACGTGCCGAAAATCGTCCAGGGCGGGGCATTCCCGGTGATCGCCGGCCTCGCGCTGTTCGTGCTGATGACCACCTGGAAGCGCGGCAAGCAGTTGCTGGTGGACCGTATCGATGAGGGCGGGCTGCCGCTGGATATTTTCATCAGCAGTATCGCCGTGCAGCCGCCGCATCGCGTGCAGGGCACGGCGGTGTTCCTCACCGCGCGGCCCGACGCGGTGCCCCATGCGCTGTTGCACAACCTGTTGCATAACCAGGTGTTGCACGAGCAAGTGGTGCTGCTGACGGTGGTCTACGAAGACATTCCGCGGGTCCCGCCAAACCGGCGCTTCGAGGTCGATTCCTACGGCGAAGGGTTCTTCCGGGTGATCCTGCATTTCGGTTTCACCGACGAGCCTGACGTGCCGCAGGCGTTGAAGCTGTGCCATCTCGCTGAACTGGATTTCAGCCCGATGCGCACCACGTACTTCCTCAGCCGCGAAACGGTGATTGCCTCCAAGCTGGTCGGCATGTCCCGCTGGCGCGAGGCGCTGTTTGCCTTCATGTTGCAGAACGCCAACGGCAATTTGCGCTTCTTCAATCTGCCGTTGAACCGGGTGATTGAGTTGGGGACGCAGGTGGAGATGTAAACTCCTCTCCTGTAGGAGCGAGCTTGCTCGCGATGAACCTGAGATCACCACTGGTTGCCAGGTGTTCAGCGTTATCGTTGAAGACCATCGCGAGCAAGCTCGCTCCTACAGAAGGGTGAGAATGAAAAAGCCCCCGCAACTCAAGGTTGCGGGGGCTTTTTCATGGGCCGGGTTCAGATCATTCCTGAGCCTCGGTCTCCTTGGCCTGACGCTTCTCGATCACGTCCACCAGGCGCTTGGCCAGCGCTGGGTAGTTCTCGTCGAAGTGGTGGCCGCCCGGCAGCTTCATGGCTTCGCCCACGGCTGTCTTGTCGGTACAACCGCTTTCGTCGATTTCTTCCTCACCGAAGATGCACACCACTTTGGCCGGCGGCAGCTTGGCCATTTCCGGACCGGTGGCGGCTTCCTTGCCGGCGTTGCCCAGCCAGCCTTCGACTTCGATTTCGAAGCTGCCGGTACGGGCGAAGGCCAGCAGGATGATTGCGTCGACCCGTTGCTGCTCGGCTTCGGGCAGGCGGTTGTAGATGGCCGGCAGTACGTCGGCGCCGAACGAGTAGCCGGTGAGGATGAAGCGCTTGGTGCCCCATTTCTGCCGGTAGTGCTGCATCAGTTCGGTCAGATCCAGGGCGCTTTGCTCGGGGCTCTTGTGTTGCCAGTAGTAGCGCAGGGTGTCGATACCGACCACCGGATAGCCGATCTTGGCCATTTCGCCCGCGACGTCGCGGTCCAGGTCGCGCCAGCCGCCATCACCGGACAGGAACAGGGTCACGGTGTCCTTTGCCTGGCCGGCCGGAACTTCGACTACCGGAATTTGCAGGCCGCCTGCGGCCTTGTCGCCACCGACGAGAATCTTGCGCAGTTCGTTGTTCAGCACTTGCGGCAGGTTGATGTCGTAGTCGCTGATACTGGTTTCGGCGTTCGGCTGGTCGCGCACGAAGCCGGCGCTGGTGTCGTCCGGGTTGTCGTTCCAGGCCACCAGCCAGTGGCCATGGGCTGCGCTTTTCGGCAGCAGGTGGGTGCAGCCGGGTTTTTCCAGGGCCAGGTCCACCGAAACGGCCTGGGCCTTGTCGTTCTTCTGTTCGGACAACCAACGCCATGCCAGCACGGCGCCAGGGCCGATACCGCTGACCAGCGTCGCCGGGCCTTTCAGTTCGCGCATGCCCGTTTGCAGGGCACGGCTTTGCAGCAGGCAATCCTTGGGCAGGATCACCTGAACGATCTGTGCGGAGCCGCTGCGGCTCAGGGTCAGCAATTGTTTGTCGCTGAGCTTCTGGTCTTCGTTGACCGCCACCAGCACCTGGGCGCGTGGGGTGTTGCCTGGGATGACGCGGGTCATCACAGTGCCGTCGGCCGGGGTCAGTTGTTCCAGGGTCGGCTCCGGAGCCGGGCGTTTCAGGTACCAGTAGCCACCACCGAGAATCAGGGCCAGCACAACCAGCGTGCCCAGTACATAGCGCAAGGAGCGTTGAATCATCAGCGTTTCACCAATCCAGTCAAGCCGCCCGCGATCAGGGCGGCAGTGTCGGCCAGGGCAACCAGCGGATCGAGTCCGGCGGGCACGGCCATATAACGGGGTTCCCAGTCAGGCTGGAATTTGTCTTTGAAGCGGCGCAAGCCTTGGAAGTTGTAGAGCTGCTCACCACGGCGGAAAACCATCGAGCCCAGGCGCTGGGTCAGTGGTGCACCGCGGCGGGGTTGCAACCCCGACAATGGCACCATGCCCAGGCTGAAGCGCGCGTATCCGTGACTCTTATAGTGTTGGATCAGGCCGACCATCATGAACTCCATGGTCAGCTTGGGGGCGTCCGGGTGCGCGCGCATCAGGTCGAGGCTGGCCAAGTCATGGCCATAGGTCTCGAGCAGGTTGGCAAACGCCACCGGGCGCCCTTCGAAACGAATCACCGCAATGCGGAAATACTTGAGGTAGTCATCGCTGAATCGGCCGAGGGAGAAGCCTTTCTCGCGCACGTTCTTGCCGGTCAGCCAGGCATCGGAGATTACCTTGAGCTCATCCATCGGGGCGTGGCCCGGTTCATGGATCTCCAGCGACAGGCCGTCGCGGGTGCCACGGTTCCAGGTGTAGCGCAGGTCTTTCATCTCCTTGCCCTTGGCTTCGAGATCAAAACGCTGCAGATCGACACGGGCTTCTTCACCGAGCTTGATCGCGGTCAGGCCGATGTCCATGTAATAGGGCAGGTTCTCGGCGCGGACTTGATAGAACACGGGGCGTGCATGGTGGATGTCGCACAGGTCGCGGAACTGCCAGATCATTTCCGCCCGTTGCTGGCCAGGACCGATCGGGTCATACAGCGCCACCAGGCTGCGGCCACGGCGGGCGTACATCAGGAACGCTTCGTCGTTGGGGTGAAACAGCAGGGCCTTGTCACCGGTCAGCGACAGGCCGCCGTCGGGTTGCGCCGAAGCCATGAGGATTTTGTGCGCGCGCTCCAGTTCGTCGGGCGTCGGCAAGTGGATCACCGGGCGCGCAGTGCGCAGCAGCCAGGTCAGGGATACCACCACCAGCAGCACTGCGGCACCCAGCAGCGAGCGCAGGCCACGGGGGGCGTCGGCATCGAGGGTGAATTGCCACCACAGTTGATGGCTGTAGGGAACGTCCTGATAGGCAAACAGCAGCAGCCAGATCGAAGCGGCCAGCACGCAAAGACTGGCCACCAGATACAGCGGTGAAAACGGCAGTTCGGTCAGGCGGCTGGGGCGATAGAATGAAGTCCGGAAAACCCCCAGCAAGGCGGCGGTCAGGGTCATCAGGGTGGCTTCTTCCCAGTCGAAGCCCTTGAGCAGGGAGAGCAGGGCGCCTACCAGCAACAGAATGGTGGTCAGCATCCACGCTGCCGACAGACGGCGCCGCAGGCCCTGGGCCAGCAGCAGGCAAAGCACGCCGATCAGGCTGGCGCCGAAGTGCGAGGCGTCGACCAGGCGATGGGGAATCAGAAAGCCGATGTGCTCCAGGCGGGTGTCGATTTCCGGAGTCGCGCCGGAAAACAGCAGCACCACGCCAGACAGGAACACCAGCACTGCAAGGATCGGTGCAGCCAGGCCCGAGGCGGCGCGCAGGGTCTGGCGCGTCTGGAACAGGCGTTGACCTTCGTTGATCAGCAACAACAGGCAGGCCACCAGCATGGGAAGCACGACATAAATCAGGCGATAAAGCAGCAGGGCGGCCGCCAGGGGCGCGGCGCCGAGGGTGTCGGAAAAGGCGGCGAGCAGAATGGCCTCGAACACCCCGACACCACCCGGTACGTGGCTGAGCACGCCAGCGGCCAGCGCCAGCAGGTACACCAGCAGAAACGCACCGAAGGGCGGTGCTTCCGGCAGCAACAGATAGAGGACGGTAGCGGCGGCCGCCACGTCCAGCGCGGTAATCACCAGTTGCAGGAAGGTCAGGCGGCGCCCCGGCAGGCGCAACGTGCGGCGGCCGACCTTGACCAGCAGGTTGTCGGCATAAGGTTGCTCCGGCAGGCGTCGGCGATAGATACCCACCGCGAGTACGGTGGACAGCAGCAGCACGGCGGCTGCGATGGTGCCCAGCAAGGTTTCCGAGAGGCCCAGTGCCACAGAGGCGCCGGGCAGGTTGCTCAGGGTTGCCAGTGCGGCCAGAGGCGGTAGGGCGCATCCGAGCGAGAGACTGGCGAACAGCGTCATGTGGGCGACTTCGGTAGCCCCCAGGCCATGACGTGCATATAGACGATAACGAACCGAACCACCGGAGAGCATCGAAAGGCCGATGGCATTACCGATCGCGAAAGCAGTAAAGCCGCCCAGTGCCAGTGTGCGTGGAGCCAGCGTCACGCCGGCGTAGCGGCTGGCCGACCATTCGTAGCCCAGCAGAATGATGAATCCGGCCACGGTCGCGCCCAGCGCACCGAGCAGGGCGGGTTTGGGGACTTCGAGGATCGAGTCGTGCAGCGCATCCAGATCCAGTTCGCTCAGCAGGTGACGACAGGCAATCAGCGCGATGGCAAACAACAGCAGGGTAACCGCCAGGCCGATGGGCTGTCGGTACTTGCTGATACGATCAAGCAAGCGCAACCGTTCAGCCTTGATCGGTTGCGTTGCAGTAGCAGTGTCTTGTACATCAGACGTGTTGGCGCGCATCAATCACCTCTTGGATTGTGCGCGACAGGATGGAGGTATCCAGCCAAGTTACCAATCCCTGTAGAAAAAAATAATCACAAATATTAACGCCTATCACCGAGTCTCGGCGATGGCGAATCATCAGTCGTGGGGTGTTCGGCCGCGATTTCAGCATAGTCTGAACTCGGCGCTTCGGTGACCACCAATGATTGGCGACACAGTGACAGATCATTGTTGCGAAAGGACTTTTTCAACAGACACAAAAAAGGCCACTCTTTCGAGTAGCCTTTTCTGATGTTTGGTTGCGGGAGCCGGATTTGAACCGACGACCTTCGGGTTATGAGCCCGACGAGCTACCAGGCTGCTCCATCCCGCGTCTGTGAGGCGGCATTCTATAGAGATACGCCGGGGTGTCAACCGTTAATCTCGAACCAGGTCAAATAAACGGAAAAGTGCGGCGAGCGGTCGCAGGGCCGGCTTAAGTTTCGGAATCTGAACGGATTCTCATTCCGCCAATAGCATCCATTCTTCCCGTTGTTCCAGCTCAAAAGGGTCTGGGCAAAAACAGACGCGCACAAAAAAGGCCACTCTTTCGAGTAGCCTTTTTTGATGTTTGGTTGCGGGAGCCGGATTTGAACCGACGACCTTCGGGTTATGAGCCCGACGAGCTACCAGACTGCTCCATCCCGCGTCTGTGTGGCGGCATTCTACAGAGGAATGGCAGGGTGTCAACCTTCAATGGCGATAAAACCTCTTCAGGTTCAATCGGTTAGCTCTTTGCAGCGCTTATCGATCGGCCTGATAGGCAAGCCCGGCAAGGGCTGCGGCTCTATTAGCGGGTCATTTTTGATTGAGAAATTAAATTTTCCAGGTGCATTTTCCTACGGCCATCGGAGAACATGCAGACTACTGGTGCTATATACAGGTGTCAGTGAGATACTCCCGACCTGACACGGCCTTTCGCCTTTTCTTCCTCCGAATACCGCTTTGATATGAGCCAGCGAAAAATCATCCACGTGGATTGTGACTGCTTCTATGCCGCCATCGAGATGCGTGACGACCCGCGACTGGCCGGAAAACCGCTGGCGGTGGGCGGGGCTGCGGATCGCCGAGGCGTGATTGCGACCTGCAATTATGAGGCGCGCGCTTATGGCGTGCGTTCGGCCATGTCTTCCGGGCATGCGTTGAAGCTGTGTCCGGACCTGACCATCGTCAAGCCGCGTATGGATGCCTATAGAGAAGCGTCCAGGGAAATTCATACGATCTTTCGCGACTACACCGACATCATCGAGCCGCTCTCCCTCGACGAGGCTTACCTTGATGTGTCGGACAGCGCCCATTTCGGCGGTAGCGCCACGCGCATCGCCCAGGACATCCGACGGCGTGTGTCGAATCAGCTGCACATCACTGTTTCGGCCGGCGTGGCCCCCAACAAGTTTCTAGCCAAGATCGCCAGCGACTGGAGAAAGCCCAACGGCCTGTTCGTCATTACGCCGGATCAGGTCGAGGACTTCGTCAGCGGTTTGCCTGTGAGCAAGCTGCACGGGGTCGGCAAAGTCACCGCCGACAAGTTGGGCAAGCTCGGTATCACCGATTGTGCGCAACTGCGCCAGTGGGACAAATTGGCTCTGGTGCGTGAGTTCGGCAGTTTTGGCGAGCGGCTCTGGAGCCTGGCCCGTGGTATCGACGACCGTCAGGTGCACAACGACAGTCGCCGACAGTCGATCAGCGTCGAAAACACCTATGACGTCGACCTGCCGGACCTGGTGAGTTGCCTCAACAAATTACCCGAGCTGCTCGATACCCTGGCCGGTCGCATGGCGCGGATCGACAGCAGCTACAGGCCGGGAAAGCCGTTCGTCAAAGTAAAGTTTCATGATTTCACCCAGACCACATTGGAGCAGGCCGGAGCAGGGCGGGATTTGGGCAGTTATCAGCTGCTGCTGACCCAGGCTTTCAATCGTGGAGGCAAGCCGGTGCGGTTGCTGGGGGTGGGGGTGAGACTGGAGGATTTGCGGGGCGGTTTTGAGCAGATGGAGTTGTTTGAGCGCTAGAGCAGGTTTCGATACGGTGGTGAATGTGAAGGCCCCATCGCGAGCAAGCTCGCTCCCACAGGTACTGCATCGTCCTTGTGGGAGCGAGCTTGCTCGCGATGCTTTCAGGCTTTAATTCGGCCCCGGATCCGCCACCAAACGCCCGGCGTCCTTGGTCAGGGACTTGAGGAATTCGGTCTGCAGTTCAGGATCGTTGCGGGTCAGTTCGATCAGGCTCTGTTCCAGCTCGCTGGCTTCTTCTTCCAGGCCCAGCTCCGACAGACGTTTGACCCGGTGTACCCACTGGCTCACTTCGTCGTCTTCCAGATCGTCGTAAATCAGTCCATGAGCTTCGAGCAATTTGCTGCGCAGCTTGCTGCTGAGGGCCAGGGACGAATCGGTGTGCACCTCATCCGTAGGGTTCTCGACGCGGATCTGCAGTGTGCTCAGATGATTCAGGTCGTATTCGGCGAAGGGACTGTCCAGCAGGTTCAGGCGCAGGACGCCATTCTTGTCGGTACTCAGCTCGAAGGTTTCCTTTCCGGCCTTGACCTCCACCGGACGCTCGCTCCAGGGCAGGCTCGAGTATTCGGTGCGCTTGTCGCGCTGGACTTCGTCGATCCCCGCCAGGTTCTGCTGCGCACGACCGTGAGACTGCACGTTCATGAACGGATTGAGCCCGGCGAAGCCATAGTTGAACCAGTCCTTGGTCATGCTATCGGGAAGGTTGCCCAAGGCGAACACGTTGACCACGTTCGCGCCGATGCCGCCCACCACGGCCACCGCGCCCAGCGGGATCTCGTAGATCTCCCGCCAGGGTTGGTAGGGCGTATAGCGATCGTAATGGCGCGTGACTTCGTACTCGGTGACTTCGAAAGTCTTCTGCTCCTGGATTTTCACCCGACGTTGCGGCAGCTCAAGCACCTTGGGCTCACCGACATCGATCTGCAGGCTGTGATCAAGCAGTTTGCGCTCGACACGTTCCTCGTGCTCGCTGCGTTGTGACATGTGATTGGCACAGCCGCTGACCAGCAGGGTGCCGCACAGGGCGGCACCACCGAGGCCTAAGGTGTTTCGCTTGAACATGACGTCTCTATCTGGTTTCAGCGGCGGATACGGGCCTGAAGGAACGACAGTACGTCGGCAACCGGCAGCGCTTGCGGCTCGGCTTCGGTACGGCTCTTGTATTCCAGGTTGCCTTCGGCGAGGCCGCGGTCGCTGACCACAATCCGGTGAGGAATGCCGATCAGCTCCATGTCCGCGAACTTGATGCCCGGGCTGGTTTTCTTGTCGCGGTCGTCCAGCAGTACTTCGAAGCCGGCAGCGGTCAGCTCTGCATACAGCTTGTCGGTGGCTTCGCGAACCAGATCGGTTTCGTAGCGCAGTGGTACCAGGGCGATCTGGAACGGCGCCAGGGTGTCACTCCAGATGATGCCTTTGTCGTCGCTGTTCTGCTCGATGGCAGCGGCGACCACGCGGGAAACGCCAATGCCGTAGCAGCCCATTTCCAGGGTTACCGGCTTGCCGTTCTCGCCCAGCACTTCGCACTTCATCGCCTTGCTGTACTTGTTGCCCAGCTGGAAGATGTGTCCGACTTCGATGCCGCGCTTGATTTCCAGGGTGCCCTTGCCATCCGGGCTAGGGTCGCCGCTGACCACGTTACGCAGGTCGGCAACGGTCGGAACCGGCAGGTCACGCTCCCAGTTCACGCCGAAGTAGTGCTTGTCGTCGATGTTGGCACCGATGCCGAAGTCGCTCATCAGCTCGACGGAGCGGTCGATGATGATCGGCAGCGGCAGGTTCAGCGGGCCGAGGGAGCCGGCGCCAGCGCCGATGGCGTCACGCAGTTCGGCATCGCTGGCCATGACCAGCGGGCTGGCAACGCCAGGCTGGTTGGCCGCCTTGATTTCGTTCAGTTCGTGGTCGCCACGGATGATCAGGGCAATCAGCTTGCCTTCTTCTTCGGCGTGCACGATCAGGGTCTTGATGGTCTTTTCAATCGGCAGATTGAATTTTTCCACCAGCGCGGCAATGGTCTTGGTGTCCGGTGTGTCGACCAGGCGCAGCTCTTCAGTCGGTGCAGGACGGGAAGTCTCGCGCGGTACGGCTTCCGCCTTCTCGATGTTCGCCGCGTAGTCGGAGCCGTTGCTGAAGACGATATCGTCTTCGCCGGATTCGGCCAGAACGTGGAATTCGTGGGAGCCGGCACCGCCGATCGAGCCGTTGTCGGCTTCAACCGGACGGAATTTCAGGCCCAGGCGGGTGAATACGTTGCAGTAGGCCTGGTGCATGCGGTCGTAGGTGACCTGCAGCGATGCCTGGTCAGCGTGGAACGAATAGGCGTCCTTCATGATGAATTCGCGGCCGCGCATCAAACCGAAGCGTGGGCGGATCTCGTCACGGAATTTGGTCTGGATCTGGTACAGGTTGATTGGCAGCTGCTTGTAGCTGCTCAACTCGTTGCGCATCAGATCGGTGATGACTTCTTCGTGGGTCGGGCCGGCGCAGAAATCGCGACCATGGCGGTCCTTGAAGCGCAGCAATTCAGGGCCGTACTCTTCCCAGCGACCGGATTCCTGCCACAGTTCAGCCGGTTGAGTGCTCGGCATCAACACCTCGAGCGAGCCGGCGGCGTTCATTTCTTCACGAACGACGGCTTCGACCTTGCGCATCACTCGCAAGCCCATCGGCAGCCAGGTGTACAGGCCCGAGGCGAGTTTGCGGATCATGCCGGCGCGCAGCATCAGCTGATGGCTGATCACGACCGCGTCGGAAGGCGTTTCTTTCTGTGTGGCGAGCAAAAATTGACTGGTGCGCATGGTTGGCCGTTATCGATTGCTGATGACGAGAAATGACGGAGCATTGTACGGGCGAGATCCGCTGTCGTACAGGCGTGCGGTCGGTGGTATGGAAGAGGGCGGATATCGCTACGCCCTATTCCGTGTTTGCTGCGGATGCAATCCGCGAGCGCTTTTACGATTCTTCCGCGACCTGGGTGGGAATAGGCTCCGGCGTCGGTTTCGGACCTTCGCGGCGGCTTTCCTGGAACCAGTGCAGGGCGATCAGGACCAGGGTAGGAACACCCAGCAGGGCGGTGATCAGGAAGAACTGGTGATAGCCGAACTTCTCCACCATGACCCCCGAATAGCCGCCGATCAGCCGTGGCAGCAAGAGCATGATCGAGCTGAGCAGGGCGTATTGGGTGGCGGAGAACTTGAGGTTGGTCAGGCTCGACAGGTAGGCGACGAACGCCGAAGTGGCCAGGCCCGAGCTGAAGTTATCCAGGGAGATGGTGAGGATCAGCATCTTCAGGTTGGGGCCCATGTCGGCCAGCATCAGGAACAGTATGTTGGTGCCCGCCGATGCGGCGCCGCCGATGAACAGGATCGGCAGGATGCCGAAGCGCACGATCAGCAGGCCGCCCATGCCGGCACCGACCAGGGTCATGATCAGGCCGAAGATTTTGCTGACGCTGGCGATCTGGTCCTTGGTGAAGCCCTGATCGATGTAAAACACGTTCGCCATCACGCCCATGACCGTATCGGACATCCGGTATGTCGCGATCAGGCCGAGCAGCAGCAGTGCTTGCCAGCGGTAACGCAGAATGAAGTCATTGACCGGAGTCAGGACCGGTGCCAGGCCGCGGCGTCCCATGGATGACAGGCACAGCACGGTCAGCGTGATGTAGAGGATCGCGCGCAGGAAGGCGCGGTCCTGGAGCAGCAGGTCGAGCAGGCTCACGCCGTCGAACAGCACGCTGGCGAAATCGGTGTTGTAGAGCTGGGTGAACATGGCCGGTACGGACACCAGCAACACAATCAGTACGAAAACCGAGGCCAGCTGGTGCACGAAGCTGTAGCGCCCGGCCTGCAGTTGGGTGCGCAGTGGCACCGGCGGTTCGCGCATGAACAGGCTGGTCAACAACGCCGGAACCATCAGGACACCGAACAGTATGTAGGTGCCGGCCCATGCGGAGTGTTGATAGTTGAAACCGGTCGAGCCGAAGCCCTCGGCAAAATACAGGGCGCCAGCGGTGGCCAGCAGCGCCGCGATTCGATAGCCGGACATGTAGCTCGCGGCCAGGGCCGCCTGGCGGTTGTCCTCGGCGATTTCCAGGCGGTAGGCGTCGACTGCAATGTCTTGCGTTGCTGAAGCGAAGGCGACGACCACCGCAATGGCGATCAGCCAGGAGAGATGCTTTTGCGGGTCGCAGAAACCCATGCCGACCAGGCCGAGGATCACCAGGCCCTGGGACAGCACCAGCCACGAACGTCGTCGTCCCAGCTTGCCGAGAAACGGCAGGCGCCATTGGTCGAGCAGCGGTGACCAGACCCATTTGAAGGCGTAAGCCAGACCGATAAGGCTTGCATAACCGATGGTTTCGCGAGCCACACCGGCTTCGCGCAGCCAGACAGAAAGCGTCGAGAACACCAGCATGTAGGGCAAGCCGGCAGCGAAACCCAGCAGCAACAGTACGAGCGTCGAGGGGCTGGCATAGGCAGCAAGCGCGGCGCGCCAGGTTTTACGGGGCATGGGCTGGAGTCTGCCTCAAGAAATACGAAAACAAAGCGCGCACTCTAACCGCTGTGCTCTACCGGGCGCCACCCATGGCGCCGAATATCAACACGATTATTCAGGATACTGATGCCCTCCATACGCAATCGAGCGCGTTGTTCGTCCCCGGACGGGCTGCCTGCGGGCAGGCTGATGCGGCCGCCGGCCCCTAGCACGCGGTGCCAGGGCAACTTACTGTCGCCGGGCAGTTGGCTCAGCGTCCGTCCAACCCAGCGGGCCGCGCGACCCAGTCCTGCGAGTTCTGCCAACTGACCATAGCTCACCACCTTGCCTTCGGGCACTTGCGCGAGGGTCAGGTAGAGCGCCGTGCGTCGGATTTGTGCCGGGCTCTCGGTTTCATCGGTGGGTTCGTTCACGTCCAGGCTTCCGAAAAAAGTGTTCCTGAAAAAGCGCATTACCGTTTGTAGAGTAAATCGTGGATCACGAGATGAGAAATGAACTCAACAGAAATAGCCGGGTCAGTCGTAGCCAGGGCTTTATTCCCCGGATAATGCCGACTTTTTCGCAAACCGAGTCTGTTTTTGCTTATGTTGTCCAGAACACTGCTGTGCCTCGCTGTTATCAGTGCTTCCACTCCCTTGCTTGCCGATACCGTCTGGCTGAAGAACGGTGACAAGTTGAGCGGCAAGATCATCCTGTTCGATGGTGGCAAATTGCTGGTCCAGACCGAATACGCCGGAGCGGTCCCGATCGACTGGAAACAGGTCAAGACACTGGAGAGTGATCAGGAGCTGCTGGTCAAGCAGGACGCCTATACCGGTGAGAAGGCCAAGTCGCTGCAGGCCGCCGAAGACGGCAAGGTGACCTTGGCCAACGGCGATGCGCCGAAGACTGTCGAGCTGGCGAGTGTCCAGCAGATCCTCAAGCCCAAGCCGGTGGTCGAGGATCTGGTGTGGAAGGGCAATATTGATGCGGCCCTTGATTACCAGCGGGCCGACAAGGACACCGACGACTACGACATCGACTTCAAGACCACGGCCCGTCACGGCCGCTGGCGGCATACCGCGGAAGGCGAATACAACCGCGAATTCCAGGACGATGTGGTGACCACCGACAATTGGCGGGCCGAGTATTCCCTTGATCGCTTCCTGACGGATAAATGGTTCTGGCAAGGTCGGCTGGTCTACAAGCGCGACAAGGTTGAAGACCTGTCCCGCCAGCGCACCGTCGGTACCGGTCCCGGCTACCAGTTCTGGGATGACGAACTCGGCGCGTTCTCGCTTGGTTCGCTGGTCAACCACACCGACTATCAGTTCGCCGATGGCAGCAAGGAAAACTTCTATTCCGTGGCCATGAAGTGGGACTACAACCGCTACCTGATAGGCAAGAGGGTGGAGTTCTTCACCAATGGCGAAGTGGGCAAGCCGCTGTCCGGCGTGGCCGAATATGCGCTGGATTCGGAGGTGGGCCTGCGCTACAAGGTGACGGACTGGGCTTCGCTCAATCTCAAGGCCGAGCGCGATATCATCAGTGGCACCGACGATGCCGATCTGGACAAGACCCGCTACACCGCAGGGTTTGGCGTGACTTGGTAAAACCTAAAAAGATCGCAGTCTGCGGCAGCTCCTACAAGGCGTACGTCAATCCATGTAGGAGCTGCCGCAGGCTGCGATCTTTTTTGTGCCTGCAAAAAAAAACACACGGGCACAAAAAAGCCCCGCTGTTGAGGGCGGGGCTTTTTACTAAAGCAAGGACAAGTTAGATAACTTGTACTTCTTCAGCTTGCATGCCTTTCTGACCGCGAGTAGCGATGAAAGAAACCTGTTGGCCTTCTTTCAGGCTTTTGAAGCCGTCGGATTGGATAGCTTTGAAGTGAACGAACAGGTCGTCACCGGATTGTGGGGTGATGAAGCCGAAGCCTTTTTCATCGTTGAACCACTTAACGGTACCGGTTTGGCGATTAGACATGGTGTAACTCCTTGAACAAAGATAACTGCGACTCAGGAAGAACCCTGGCCGAGACTGAGTGCAAAGAGCAGGAAAAATTCTTGTAGATGGTTGGATCGAAATTCAACATATCGTGCAGAGATTCTCAGTGACACAAGCAACACAGTGGCGCCACCTTAACCCTTTTTCCGGAACGTGCCAATGCTTCATGCGAAGGTTTCTCGGTTTTCATGATCGACGGTGCGTCGTATTGCTTCGAAGGTCCGTAAATCGTGCGTGATCGTCGAGAATTGTGCCCGGCGCTTTGAACCCGGGGGCGCAGCCCGGTAATATGCCGGACAGTTTTTTCCACCTCGCTATTTCAGGACACTGCCATGAGCATCAAATCGGACAAGTGGATTCGCCGCATGGCGCAAGAGCACGGCATGATCGAGCCCTTCGTGGAACGCCAGATGCGCGGCAGCGACGATAGCCGTGTGATCTCCTACGGCGTGTCGAGTTACGGCTACGACGTTCGTTGCACCAATCATTTCAAGGTGTTCACCAACATCAATTCGGCCATCGTCGACCCGAAGAACTTCGATGCCGGCAGCTTCGTCGACATCCATAGCGACGTCTGCATCATCCCGCCGAACTCCTTCGCCCTGGCCAGCACCGTCGAGTACTTCCGTATTCCACGCAACGTACTGACCATCTGCCTGGGCAAGAGCACCTACGCCCGCTGCGGCATCATCGTCAACGTCACCCCGCTTGAGCCGGAGTGGGAAGGGCACGTGACCCTGGAATTCTCGAACACCACCAACCTGCCGGCGAAGATCTACGCCAACGAAGGCGTGGCGCAGATGCTGTTCCTTGAGTCTGACGAAGAGTGTGAAGTTTCCTACAAGGATCGTGGTGGCAAGTACCAGGGCCAGCGCGGCGTGACCCTGCCTCGGACCTGAGTCAGCCGTCTGACAAAACCGGGGAATTCCTGGGCGAGCGTACACTCTATGGAGTGTACTGCTCCGGTCCGCGCAAGGCGGGTCGGGCCATCGCTCAGGAGTGCTTTATGAAGATCGACCCGAAAATAAGTGCCGAACTGGCAAGGCTTGAGCCCAATCAGGTTGGCGTTTTGGCCTGGTCCTTGTTGGCACACCCACCGATCAGCATGTCAGGGGGCATCCCTGGCCAGCCGGATCCCGATACCCCCAATGAACAGCCAACCGAGCCTGGTGAGCCCACCCTGCCGGATGAGCCGCCTCCTGCGCCTGTGGTCTGATTTTCGCCAAAAAACACCATTGCTGTAGGAGCGAGCCTGCTCGCGATGAACGTAAGGGCAACGGGTATTTCCAGGGAATACTCGTCTTCGTTAACGTTCTTCGCGAGCAGGCTCGCTCCTACAAGGTTTGACGGTTACTTGAGGTTACCGCTGAGGAATTGCTTCAGGCGCTCGCTCTTCGGATTACCCAGTACGTCTTCCGGCGCGCCTTCTTCTTCCACCCGGCCCTGATGCAGGAACAGCACCTGGCTCGACACTTTGCGCGCGAAGCTCATTTCGTGGGTCACCATGATCATGGTCCGGCCTTCTTCGGCCAGGCCCTGGATCACCTTGAGCACTTCACCGACCAGCTCCGGGTCCAGCGCCGACGTCGGTTCGTCGAACAGCATGACTTCCGGCTCCATGGCCAGCGCCCGGGCGATCGCAACACGCTGCTGCTGGCCGCCGGACAGGAACGCCGGGTACTGATCGGCCACCCGGGCCGGCAGGCCGACCTTGTCCAGGTAGCGGCGGGCACGGTCTTCGGCTTCCTGCTTGCTGCAGCCCAGCACCCGGCGTGGCGCCATGGTGATGTTCTCCAGCACGGTCATGTGGCTCCACAGGTTGAAATGCTGGAACACCATGGCCAGGCGGGTGCGGATCCGTTGCAGTTCATCGGGATCGGCGACATGCATGCCATGGCGATCCTTGATCATGCGGATCGACTGGCCGTCGAGGCTCATCGCACCGTCGTTGGGTTGTTCGAGAAAGTTGATGCAGCGCAGGAAGGTACTTTTGCCCGAGCCGCTGGCGCCGATCAGGCTGATGACGTCGCCGGTGTTGGCCTTGAGCGAAACACCCTTGAGCACCTCATGATCGCCATAGCTTTTATGCAGGTCTTCAATGGTCAGTTTGTACATGTAACAAGCATCCTCAAGGCGAAAGTAGGTAGCCGCTGCGATAGGCTTCGGCGCCCGCGACGTGGGCGATCACCATGCCGGCGGTGGCCATGCGCCGCAGCGAGCGGGCGTACATCAGGCCGCTGGCGGTGCAACGGACCGGTGTGACGCTGTCGGAAATGGGGTCGATGATTTCGGCGATCAGTTGTCCGGCTTCCAGGTATTCCCCCGGCAACGCGGTGAACACCAGCAAGCCGCCGACCGGCGTGGCGACGGGCTCGACGCCGGCCAGCGGGGTGGCCGGGTAGGGCAGCTCGGGCAATGGCGCCGGTTCGCCTGCGATCGCGCCGTAGTGGGTCAGGTAATCGATCAGCGCCTGGCTGTCGAGGCTGGCCAGCGGGTGATTGACGTCGCCCTGGCCACGCAGTTCGACGGTGACGGAAAAGCTCCCCAGCGGAATATCGAAGTCCTCGCCGAAGCGCTCCTTCAATTGCCACCACAGCAAGGTGAAGCATTCGTCGAACGACTGGCCGCCGGAGTCGGTGGCCAGCAGGCTGGCTTCAGCACCGATGTAGCGCGCCAGCGGTTCGACCTGCGACCAGGCTTCGGGGGTGGTGTACAGGTGGGCGACCGCTTCGAAATCGCAATGCAGGTCCAGCACCATGTCGGCATCGCAGGCCAGCCGTTGCAGGGTCAGGCGCTGGGATTGTAGCTGGGTGCTGGCGGTCTGCCGTGCCAGGGCCTGGCGCAGGCTGTTGCGGATCAGTTGCAGATTGTGTTGCGGATCGTCGCCGAGCTGGCCTTCGATCTCGTTGCCGACTTCTTCGCTCAGATCGACGAACCAGCGGTTGAAGTTCTGCCCGCTTTCCAGCTCGTAGCGGCCCAGCGGCACATCCATCAGCACCTGTTCCAGGCCGACCGGATTGGCGACCGGGACCAGCACGATTTCACTGCGCAGGCGGCCGGCGGCTTCCAGCTCCGTCAAGCGTTGCTTGAGGTGCCAGGCCACCAGCATGCCGGGCATTTCATCGGCGTGAAGGGACGACTGAATGTAGATTTTGCCCCGGGCGCTTGTAACGGTAGGCGCTGACGTTGGCCCGAAGTGGAAGCTGTGGATCTGTCGTGCGGTCCCCGGCAGAGGGGACAGCAGGTCATGAATCTGGTGGCGCATCTCTTGTTCCCTGAAACAGGATTGGTCCTAGTGGGTCGGCCCGAGGAAGGCCAGCCAGCGGCGTTCGGCGAGGCGGAACAGGCCGACCAGCGCAAAGGTGACGCTCAGGTAGATCAGCGCGGCGATGCCGAACGACTGGAAAGTCAGGAAGGTCGCCGAGTTGGCGTCCCGAGCCACTTTCAGGATGTCCGGAATGGTCGCGGTGAAGGCGACGGTGGTCGAATGCAGCATCAGGATCACTTCGTTGCTGTAGTAAGGCAACGAACGGCGCAGTGCCGAAGGCATGATCACGTAGGCATACAGTTTCCAGCCGGTCAGGCCATAGGCTTTGGCCGCTTCGACTTCACCGTGGGCCATGCTGCGGATAGCCCCGGCGAAAATCTCCGTGGTGTAGGCGCAGGTGTTCAGGGCGAACGCCAGGATGGTGCAGTTCATCGCGTCGCGGAAGAAGCTGTCGAGCAGCGGTTGCGCGCGCACTGCGGCCAGGCTGTAGATGCCGGTGTAGCAGATCAGCAGCTGGATATAGAGTGGCGTGCCGCGGAACAGATAGGTGTAGAACTGCACCGGCCAGCGAATGTAGAAGTGCGGCGAGACCCGGGCGATGGACAGCGGAATCGAGACGATGAAGCCGAAGAAAATCGACGCGCTGAGCAGCCACATGGTCATGGCCAGGCCGGTGATGTTCTGGCCGTCGGTGTAAAGGAAAGCTTTCCAGTATTCCTGCAGGAGCTCAATCATCGTACGGCCTCCCGTGTGCCGGCTGCGTAGCGGCGCTCAAGCCAGCGCAGAATGACGTTGGAGGCACTGGTGATCACCAGGTAGATCAAGGCGGCGATTACCAGGAAGTAAAACAATTGATAACTGCTTTTGCCGGCATCCTGGGCAGCCTTGACCAGGTCGGCGAGGCCGATAATCGACACCAGCGCGGTAGCCTTGAGCATCACCATCCAGTTGTTCCCGATACCCGGCAGGGCAAAACGCATCATCTGCGGGAACACCACAATCCGGAAACGCTGGCCGCGTTTGAGGCCGTAGGCGGTGGCCGCTTCGACCTGGCCGCGAGGCACGGCGAGGATGGCGCCGCGGAAGGTTTCGGTAAAGTACGCGCCGTAAATGAAGCCCAGGGTAATGACGCCAGCGGCGAACGGGTCAATCTCGATGTATTCCCATTCCATGTAATCGGTGAGCGACGTCAGCCAGGTTTGCAGGCTGTAGAAGATCAGCAGCATCAGCACCAGGTCCGGCACGCCGCGAATCAGCGTGGTGTAGCACTGGGCAGGCAGGCGCAGCAGTTTGACTTTTGACAGCTTGGCACTGGCGCCGAGCAGGCCGAGCAACACGGCCACCAGCAGCGACATCGCCGATAATTTGATGGTCATCCAGGTGCCTTCCATCAGCAGCGGACCGAAGCCCTGGAGGCTGAAGGCTGAGAGCCCCAGATTTTGTAAGAGGTTTTCGAACATAAATCAGCAACCTGATCGAAAGAAAAAAGCGCCCATCGCGAGATGGGCGCCGGGCATTATTTGCCGCTGTACAGATTCAGATCGCCAAAGTGTTTCTTCTGAATGGTGGCGTAGGTGCCATCATCGTGTAACGCTTTGATACCTTTATCCAAAAGCGCTTTCAGCTCGGTGTTACCTTTCTTAATGCCGACGGCGGTTTTGGCTGGCAGCAATGCGTTGTCGACTGGCTTGCTGACATCGTAGTCGGCACCTTGTGGGGACTTCAGGAAGCCCAGTTCGGCTTGCAGCATGTCCTGGATGCCGGCGTCGAGACGACCGGAAGTCAAGTCAGCGTAGACCTGATCCTGGTTGGCGTACGCCTGGGTTTTCACGCCAGCCTTGTCCAGAACGGCCTTGGCATAGGCTTCCTGAATGGTGCCTTGCTCGTAGCCGACGGTTTTGCCCTTGAGCGAGGCCGGGTCTTCAGTGACGCCAGAACCTTTCTTGAACACGTAGGCGGTAGGGCCGGAGAACAGCTCGCTGGAGAAGTCGATGACTTTTTCGCGGGCCGGGGTGACGGTCATCGAAGAGATCACGCCGTCGAATTTATTGGCCTTCAGGCCAGGAATCATGCCGTCGAAGTCGCTTTCGACCCATTTGCACTTGACCTTCAGCTCGGCGCAGATTGCGTTGCCCAGATCGATATCGAAGCCTACCAGGCTGCCGTCGGCCGCTTTCGACTCGAACGGAGCGTAGGAAGGGTCAACACCGAAGCGCAATTCCTTGTATTCCTTCGCCAGCGCAGAGCCAGCAGCTACGCACAATGCCAGTGCAGACAGGGTCAGCAATGCTTTTTTCATTATTCAATCCCTAAGAACCAATATGAGCGCTTGTGGCGCAGAATTATTGTTACTGGTAAGCGTAAGACTTAATGAAGGTAGCAATTTCCGAACCAGAGTGCCGAACAAGCGTTTAAAAGGTTTTCAGGAAATTGCCGGATGGGATTAGTGCACGAAAATGGGCGCCGTGAAAAGCCTGCACTGTTTTGGGTGGGAGCGAGCCTGCTCGCGATAGCGGTGTGTCAGTCGACTTTGATTTCGACTGATCCTCCGTAATCGCGAGCAGGCTCGCTCCCACAGGGTTTTGCGGTGGTTCTTATTTACCCGGTGTCAGGGTCAGGCGCTTGGTGCCGTAAATCCGGTCAAAGTTCTGCGGCTGCATCGGCAGGCTCATGTATTGCCCCTTGAGCCACGGGTCGATGCTGTTCAGGTAGTAAGGGCTGGCCGGGTTGCCGGACTGGCCGGTGGCGATCTGGCCCGTCAGCGGTTCGGCCTGGCCGAAGTCGACGATGAAGCGCATCGCTGGCACCAGCGTCGTGTTGAAGTCCTGGCCCCAGGCGAACGCAGCGGTGTTGAGCGTGGTGTGATCGCCACCGGCCGGTAGCGGCCCGCGCACTGTCTGGCCACTGCTGTTCTTCCATTCGTAGCGGTGCAGCTTGCCCCACTGCCAGGCGTTGTGGCTGCCGCCCAACTGACTGTCGCCGGCGCTGATCGCCGCTGCCAGGCTGCGGGCGAGGATGGCCGGTTTGTCTTCTTTCTGCGGGGTGCGCAGGTCATCCCAGAACGGGCTGTCCTCACGGCCGAGCAAGTGATCGGCCTGGGCGGCGTACGACAATTTGCCGTTGGCGATGAAGGCTTTCCACGCCGGGCTGCTCTCCGGGCCCAGTTCGTCGAGGAAAATCTGTTTCGTGCTCTCTTGCAGGAACAGTTCGTAGACCGCTGCGTCGGCGGAGGTCGCGTTGAGCTTGCCGTCGAATGCCATCAAGCGGGTAAAGGCTTCGCGCGCCTTGTCGCGTTCGGCCGCCGGCAAGGCGTCGATGGCTTTCTTGAGCGGTTGCGCCATGCCCGGTGCTTCGAACATTTTCTTCAGCTTGGCGGCGAAGGTGGTGGTCTGGTCGTATTGCATGGCGATCAGGCTGCGGGTGTCATGTTTGCCCGCGCCCGCCAGTTCCGCCATGCGCTCGCCACGTTCCGGAGCCGACCAGGAATTGGACAACTGCATGCCGTAGCCGTGGGGAATGACGCGCTGGTTGGCGGTGCCGAGCCAGCCCTGGGCCGGGTCCTGATCGTAAGGGTGCAGCATCGGGTCGGCGTAACCGTCCCAATCGTAGCGACCGTCCCAGCCCGGTGAAGGCAGCAAGCCTTCGCCTTCACGGCGATTCGGGTAGCGGCCGGTGACCTGCCAGCCAATGTTGCTGGCATCGGCGAAGACCAGGTTCAAGGCGATGGCGCGAATCTCGCGGCTGGCGTCCGAAGCGCGTTCGACGTTCTGCGCCCGGGACAGATCGAAAAACGCGTCGAGGGTTTTGTCGTCGGTGAAGTTCGGTGTCTGCAAGGCCAGGCCGAAACCGCTGCCCTGGGCCAGGCCTTGGGCGCTGTTGAGCAACGGGCCATGGGCGGTTTCGTACACCGCTTCGCGAATCGGCCGCTGGCCTTTGACGAAATAGGTTTCGTTGCGAACGATCGCAGGCGTCCATTTGCCGTTGGTTTCGTAGGCCAGGCCGTTGCCCTGGCGTTTGATTTTCTCCAGGAACAGGTCCTGGTTGTCGCCCATGACAGTGGTCATGCTCCAGGCGACCTTGCCGTTGAAACCGCCAAGGACCATTGGCAACCCGGCGATGGTCACGCCGGACGCCTGATATTTCGTGGTGCGAATTTGCACGTAGCTGAACAACGACGGCACACCCATCGGGCCATGGCTGTCGCTGGCCAACAGGCTCTTGCCGCTGCGGCTGCGTTGCGGGGCGATGGCCCAGTTGTTCGATGAAGTGGCGCCCAGCAGATTCAGCTCAGACAGCTGGCTGGTGGCTTTGCTGATCTCGGCCAGCCCCGGCACTTGTCCCGTGAGCTTGATGCCCTGGAGCTTTTCACTTTCGGCCAGCGGCAGTTTTTCATCCGGGGCGGAAGGGGTCAGCCATGGCAGCTTGTCGGTGGTGACCGTCTGGGCCAGCACCAGCGAGGAAATTTCTTCGGGCAGGTTGGCCGACTGGCTGAAATTGAGCAGGCAGAAAATCAGCGCCGAGTCTTCCGGTTGCCAGTATTCAGGCTTGTAACCGCTGGCGGCGAGGTCGGCCGGCAGTTTGTCGCGGTAGCGGAACAGGTAGGCGTTGACCCCACGGGCGTAGACCTCGAAGAAACGCTTGAGGCGAGGGGACGATGCCTTGTACAGCTCGCCGGCGCTTTTCTTCAGGTTGACGGCTCGCATGTAGCGGTCGGCATCGAGCAGGTCGGCGCCTTGCATTTCCGCCAGGCGCCCCTGGGCCAGCAGGCGCAGGGTGAGCATTTGCGTGATGCGGTCGCTGGCGTGCACGTAGCCGAGGGTGAACAACGCGTCATGGAAGCTGCTGCTTTCGATCAGCGGTACGCCCATGGCATTGCGCCGCACCGAAACGTTCTGCGCCAGACCCTTGAGCGGCTGCACGCCGGTCGTGGGGGGAAGGGTGTCCTGGGCATTGAAGCTCTGACAACCGGTCAGGCTCAAAACCCCCGCCACTGCAGCGGCAACGCCGAACCGGGGTAGAAAATGTGTAAGGGCTGGCGAGGCCATGGCAAAGCTCCTGCGGGGGTGGGGGCGCAATAAAGCCGCTACGTTAGTGAGCGGGCGGTGGCCGCGCAAGCGGGGGACGAGGTTATTTCAGGATTTGTCTGATATACAAAAAAGATCGCAGCCTTCGGCAGCTCCTGCATTGATTGGCGGACACTTGTAGGCGCTGCCGAAGGCTGCGATCTTTTCAGTTTTCAAGCAATCGTGATGGAGAAACACCGGCATGGAGCTCAAGTCAAACGCGGCACTGATCATCATCGACCAGCAGAAAGGCATCCTGCACCCCAGGCTCGGTCGCCGGAATAATCCCCAGGCTGAGGAGCGAATCCTTGAACTGTTGGCGCATTGGCGCCGCAGCGGGCGGCCGATCGTGCATGTACAGCACTTGTCCCGCTCGGAAGATTCGGTGTTCTGGCCGCAGCAGTCAGGGGTGGAGTTTCAGGAGCGGTTTGCGCCATTGTCTGGCGAGCAACTGATTCAAAAGCAGGTGCCGGATGCGTTTTGTTCGACAGGGTTGGAGGCATGGTTGCGCGAAGCGGGGATCGAGCAGTTGATCATCGTGGGCGTTGCCACTCACAACTCGGTGGAATCCACGGCTCGCACGGCGGGCAACCTGGGATTTGATACCTGGGTGGCGGAGGATGCGTGCTTCACCTTCGACAAGGCTGATTTCTTTGGAAATGCCCGATCAGCCGAGGAGGTGCACGGGATGTCGCTGGGGAACCTGCATGGTGAATATGCGACGGTGGTCAGTACGGCACAAATTCTGAATTGATGGTGACTTTGCGGGCCTCATCGCGAGCAGGCTCGCTCCCACAGTTAAATCTGTGTCGTGCACAAAACCAATGTGGGAGCGAGCCTGCTCGCGATAGCGGTCTATCAGGCGCAGAGCAGTTGCGCCCGAATCATCAAGCGCCGTGGCACTTCTTGAATTTCTTGCCGTTGCCGCAAGGGCAAGGGTCGTTGCGGCCGACGTCTTTCAGGGCGTTTCGTACTGGCTCCTGAGGGGCGTGGTTGCAGTGCGGGCCGTGGACATGGCCATGGTCGTGATCATGATCGTGGTGGTCATGATCGTGGTTGCAGTCTGGGCCATGGACATGGGGTTGCTGGGTCATCGGGGTTACTCCGGAATTAGATCGGCGGGGATTATTACGCCATTACGCGCCAGGTGCACGTAATGGGCGATGAATAAACCGGTTTCCATCTCACCTTCCAGACGATAGGGAATGCCCTGCGGGGAGTTTTTCAGCTGTTTGACCAGGCCCTTCATGTTGGGCCACAGGTTGGTGCGGATCGGGACTTTGTAGAAACGGCTACTTTTCGGGTTCACCGTGATCCAGTGTTCATGTTCGCCCTCGGCCAGCAGGATGCCGCCCAGATGGACGCGATACTCCAGGCCTCGCACGGTCAGTTCGCTGTCGTTGCGGTTATCGATGCGAAAGTGCAGCACGAAGCGCTGTTCCATCAGCTTGGCTCGCACCACTTCAACCTTGACCAGATGCACTTCGGGGTCCGGTTCATCGCTGCTGAACCAGGATGCGCAGCCGCCGAGCCCCAGACAAAGAGCCAGGATGAACAAACAGTTTGCGAGTCGCCGGGTGATCATGGTCGTTCCTCTTCCTTGAGCCCCAGTCTAGTCGTTAAAAGATTGCAGCCTTCGCCAACTCCTCTTCAGACGCTGCCAGCGTTGGCGAAGGCTGCAATTTTTTGGCGCATCGGCTCACGCCCCGAAATACCCCGAACAGCACTTCTTGAATTTCTGCCCGCTGGCACAAGGACAGGCGTCGTTGCGTCCGACGTCGAGCGGCACGGTGGGGTCGATGAAGTACCAGCGGCCGGCGTTCTGCACGAAGGAGGAGCGCTCACGATGACTGTGCTCGCCGCTGTCATCGTGCCAACGCGCGGTGAAGGTGACGAAGGCGTGTTCCGGCTGGCCGCCGAGCACTTCCGAGCTTTCCACGTCCAGGCCAAGCCAGGTGCTTTGGGCGCTCCAGTCACTGATCGATTGTCGATCGAGGCCGGCCTGTTGAGCGGGCAGGGTGGTCGCCACCAGATAATCGATCAGGCCCAACACATAAGCGCTGTAGCGCGAACGCATCAGGGCTTCGGCGCAAGGTGCCGGGTGGCCGGCATGGTAATGACCGCAGCAGGCATCGAGCAGCGTGCCGCTGCCGCAAGGGCAAATGGATGTACTCATTGCGTTACCACCAGTATTTCCCGAAGTTTTCCGGATTGGCCCAGAACTTCGAGTTGAGCCAGTCGGGGACTTGCTTGTATTCAAGCAGATCGTAGGTGAACAGGGTCAGCACCTGATCGTCGCGTTGAAAACGCTCGCTGGCTTGCAGCGCCAGAGAGAAGAAATCCGTTTCCTGCCAGCCGCTGGCGGGCAAGTCGGCCAGTACCGCGATGCGGCTGGCGTTGAGGTTGCGGATGCCGCCAAGCAAATTCAGGCCATCGCGCTTGGGCAAGTGCTCAAGGCAATCGACCACCAACGCCAGGTCAAACCGGCGTGCCGCCAGTTCCTCCGGCAATGGCCCGGGTGCCGCGTGCGCCACGCAGCTGTCGGGGTGCGCGAGCTTGAAGGCCTCAAGTGCCGGGAACTCGCTGGCGCCGATCAACAACAGGCGCGAAGGCGCGTAACGGTCCAGCAAAGCGGCCAGCGCCTGCTGGGGTGTGCGCGAAGAAATACCTGCAATCATTGAAGATCCTCACTCTGATCTGCCAAGACTAGCCTGCCCGTAAGCCCGAGCCTAGAGCGTGTGTAAGCTAAAAGTGACGATCGCCCGTGAATGCTGGATAAAACTGCAATGGCCTATTGCTGGCGGAGTTTTAATCTCGGGTCTTTACTCCCTGAATCGGTTCTAAGCCGATCATTCAGGAGATAACTAGATGAGCATAGTTCGGACAGCATTACCCCTGGTTCTGCTAACCAGTGTTTTGACTGGTTGCGCAGGTTTGCAGAAGACCGACTGGCCGATCTGTGCGGCAGTCGGAGGTGTCGTGGGCGCGGGACTCGGTGCCACCGAGAGTTCGTCATGGGCAGGCTGGGGTGCGCTGGTTGTCGGTGGTACGGCAGCGGCCTATTGCTGGGTTCATGGTGATGGCGACGAAGATGGCGACGGCGTACCGGATAGCCGTGACAAGTGCCCTGGCACGCCTCATGGCGTGAAAGTCGATGCCGACGGTTGCCCACCGCCAGCGCCAGCTCCTGTGGTTGAAGAAGCCGTGGTGGTCAAGGAAGAAACCATCGTCATCCGTGATGTTCACTTCCAGTTCGACAAAGCGACACTCACACCGTCTGACAAACAAGTACTCGACAAAATCGCCACTCGTTTGAAAGCGGAAGCTCCTACTGCTCAGTTGACCGTTACTGGCCATACCGACAGTGTGGGCAGCGATACTTACAACCAGAAACTGTCGGATAAACGCGCTCACTCGGTGGTTGAGTACCTCATCCACGAAGGCGTGCCGCGCAGTAACTTTGTGTCTGTTACCGGTGCGGGTGAAAGCCAGCCGGTTGCCGATAACAAAACCGCTGACGGTCGTGCGCAAAACCGTCGCACGGAAATCAAAATCCAACGCTAGAACCCTCGCATCCGCGGCTTGTGCAGTCGCGGATGCGGGTCTTTACTCCTGTGTAACCGGCATTGGCCGGTGACACAGGAGCTTTCAAAATGAGCAATCTCACACGGACCGTCTTGCCGGTTCTGCTGCTGAGCAGCCTGTTGACCGGTTGCGCTACTCACAGCGATGGCACTGCCCCCCTCAATCAACGTACCTGGCCGATCTGCAGCGTCATTGGCGGACTGGTCGGCGGAGGCCTGGGCGCTATCGAAAGTGGCGGTTGGGCGGCCGGTGGAGCGGCGCTCGGTATTTTGACCGGTGGTTTGATCTGCTATGCCCAGGACGGCGACGAAGACGGCGATGGCGTTTTTGATCGACGGGATCGCTGCCCCGACACCCCGGCCAACACCCCTGTGGAACATCACGGTTGTCCGCTGCCGCAATACCCGGCCAGCGTGAAACCCGAACCCGTGCAGTCCGAAGTCATCACCCTGAGCGATGCCGGCGATGTGCTGTTTGCCTTCAACCAGTCTGACCTGACCCCTACCGCGCAAAGCCAGCTCGATTCGATCATGGGCAAGCTGGAGGACGACAGCGTGGTCAGTATCAAGGTGGTCGGGCATACCGATAGCGTCGGCTCGGATGTCTACAACCAGGGCTTGTCGGAGCGACGGGCCAGCAGCGTGGCGCAGTACCTGCTGACCCAGGGCGTGGCGCCGGCCAAGCTCACCAGCGAAGGCAAGGGTGAAAGCCAGCCGGTGGCGGATAACGCTACTGATGAAGGTCGCGCGAAAAACCGTCGCGTGGAGTTGCACATCAATCGTTGAGCACCGAGATAGAGCCGTCGGGCGCGGATTCGCAGCGTCTCGACGGCCATTCGGCGGTCTTCATCAAATTTTTTCGCTTGCCCTCTGGCTTATCCCGCGCGGAAGCCGTTACTGTGCGGCAAAATAATAATTCTCACCGGGGGCGTGTATGAAAGTGCTATGGGGAGTGGGGAAGCTGCTGACCCTGCTGTTCTGGCTGGTGGTGCTGGTCAATCTGCTCATGCCGTTCGTTTATCCGCTGCACCTGCTGGTCAACCTGGCCGGCGCCCTGCTGGCGGGCCTGCATCTTCTCGAGGCGCTGTTGTGTTTTCGCAGCCTCAGAGGGCGCGAGCATCCCTGGCGTGATCGTCTGAAGATTGTCCTGTTCGGCGTTTTTCACCTGCAAACCATTCCTGCCCCTACCGCATCTAAGGCTTCCCATGCGTAAACTCTGTCTGCTCGCTGCATTCATCAGCCCATTGGCCTGCGCCCAGGTGGTGAGTGTCGAAACCAACTCGCTGATGCGCCTGCCCAACACCGCCAGCACCCTGCAGCTGGAACGCCTGGAAGTGGCCGACTACGGCACCTTGCTGATTCCTTCGAACGTGACCGAACTCACCGTGGGTGAACTGCATCTGGGGCGTGAAGCACGGATCGCCATCGTGCCCGGCGAACAGGCGCTTGAGTTGAAGGTCAGCCGCGCCAACCTGTCCGAAGGCAGCCAGATCACTGCTCGCGGTGCGCCCGGTACTTACCAGAAGGCAGCCCGCTCCGGACGTAACCTGAATCTGCAGATCAAAGCCCTGAACGCACCACAATTGCAGGTGGATGCGCGCGGTGGCGCGGGCGCGCCGGGGTTTTTCGGCCTGGATGGGGCTAACGGCCAGGCGCCCGGTTGTGCTTGGGGCCAGGCCGGTCGCGGTGCCGATGGCAGCAACGGCAGTGACGGTCAACCGGGTGCTCCGGGAGCGTTGGTCAAGCTGGCCGTGCCGCGCGACTACCCGGCGGAGCAGATCAAGGTTCAAGTGGCCGGCGGTGCCGGTGGCCTGGCCGGACCTGGCGGCAAGCCAGGCGCTGGCGGTAAGGCCAAGGGGTGCATCATCTACACAACCGATGGCGGAAAAGGCGGCAAGCCGGGAGCAGACGGGCAACCGGGGCCGGCGGGAGCTGCGGGCTCGGTGACGGTGCAGCGGTTGTAAGCAATATCTGAAAAGTGTGCCGCCTGGTCGAATGTCTTCGCGGGCAAGCCTTGCTCCCACAGAATTTCACCGTCCTTGTGGGAGCAAGGCTTGCCCGCGATGCTTTTAGAACGTCGGTCGGGCCGCCGCGATCGCTACCACAGCCAGCCCCACCAGCAGATTGATCCCCACCACCTTGCGAATCCGCCCCAGTACCGACGCCCCGGTCGGCCAGTCCTGCGCCTGCACGGCATTGCGCAACTCCGGCAGCATCAACGCCTGGATCCGGATGAACAGCGCAGTCATCACCAGATAAAGGCCCATCATCACTTGCACGTAGCGCGGCGCATGCTCAAAGCCGGTGAAGTGCAGATTCAGCATGCCCACGCCACTGACCGGCAGCAGAATGACCGCACCCCATACCCAGCGGAAGAAACCTTGAAATACTTCTACCCACAGCTTCAGCCGGGCGGGACCTTCCAGTGCCTTGATCGCCGCGGGGCGCAGGACTATCCAGGCGAAAAACATGCCGCCCACCCACACCAGTGCGGCGAGGACATGCAGGCTATAAACGAGGCTAAAAGCGGTCATTGGGTTACTCCGTTCTGCGCGGGATTAATTAGCGGGGTATGATAGCGGCCGATCCGAACCACTGAAAATTTATCCAGCGTTTTTTGCGCCCGACAATCCATGATCAGCACTGAACTCAAAACCACGATCCAGGGCGCCTATTCGCGTTTTCTCGAAGCCAAGAGCCTCAAGCCACGCTACGGCCAGCGCCTGATGATTGCCGAAGTCGCCAAGGTCCTCGGTGACATCGACACCGACGACGAAGGCCGGCGCAGTGGCGAACCTGCGATTGTCGCGGTGGAGGCCGGCACCGGTACCGGCAAGACCGTGGCCTACAGTCTGGCGTCGATCCCTGCCGCCAAGGCCGCCGGCAAGCGCCTGGTGATCGCCACCGCTACCGTGGCCCTGCAAGAGCAGATCGTCTACAAGGATCTGCCGGACCTGATGCGCAACAGCGGATTGAATTTCAGCTTCGCCCTGGCCAAGGGACGGGGGCGTTACATGTGCCTGTCCAAGCTCGACATGTTGCTCCAGGAAGGCCACGCACAGACCGCCACCGCGCAGCTGTTCGAGGAGGAGGGCTTCAAGATCGAGGTGGATGAAGCCAGCCAGAAACTGTTCACCAGCATGATCGAAAAACTCGCCGGCAATAAATGGGACGGCGACCGGGACAGCTGGCCCAATGCCCTGGAGGACGCCGACTGGGCGCGCCTGACCACCGATCACAGCCAGTGCACCAACCGCCATTGCCCGAACTTCGGCCAGTGCGCCTTTTACAAGGCCCGCGAAGGCATGGGCAAGGTCGATGTGATCGTGACCAACCACGACATGGTGCTGGCTGACCTGGCCCTGGGCGGCGGCGCGGTACTGCCGGACCCGCGCGACACCATCTATGTGTTCGACGAAGGCCATCACCTGCCCGACAAGGCCATCGGCCATTTCGCTCATTACACGCGCCTGCGTTCCACCGCCGACTGGCTGGAAACCACTGCCAAGAACCTCACCAAGCTGCTGGCCCAACACCCGCTGCCCGGGGATCTGGGCAAGCTGATCGAGCAAGTGCCGGAGCTGGCGCGGGAGATCAAGACCCAGCAGCAATTCATGTTCAGCGCCTGTGAGCAGGTCGCCGATTTCAAGCCCGGCGAAGACGTCGAAGGCCGCGAACGGCCGCGTCACCGTTTCGTCGGCGGAGTGATTCCCGAGCACATGCGTGAGATGGGCATCGAGCTTAAGAAAGGCTTTGCCCGCCTGACCGACCTGTTCACCCGCCTCACTGATCTGCTCAAGGAAGGCATGGACGGCGAGGTCAATATCGGCATTGCCAGCAACCAGGCCGAAGAGTGGTACCCGCTGTTCGGCAGCCTGTTGTCCCGCGCCTCGGGCAACTGGGAGTTGTGGACTGCGTTCACCGTCGAGGACCCGGAAGACAACCCGCCGATGGCGCGTTGGCTGACCCTGGCCGAAAGCGGTTCGCTGTTCGATATCGAGGTCAACGCCAGCCCGATCCTCGCGGCGGAAATGCTCCGGCGCAATCTGTGGAACGTTGCATACGGCTGTCTGGTGACCTCGGCGACCTTGACCGCCCTCGGTACCTTCGACCGTTTCCGCATGCGCGCCGGGCTGCCGAAAAAGGCAGTCACCGCCGTGGTGCCCAGTCCGTTTCATCACGCCGACGCCGGTGTGCTGCGGGTGCCGAACCTCAACGCCGATCCCCGTGATGCGGCGGCGCACACGGCGGCGATCATCCGCGACCTGCCGGAGCTGGTCGAAGGGTCCCGGGGCACGCTGGTGCTGTTTTCCTCGCGCAAACAGATGCAGGACGTGTTCGACGGCCTGGACCGCGACTGGCGCAAACAAGTGTTCATTCAAGGCAACCTGTCGAAGCAGGAAACCCTGAACAAGCACAAGGCGCGGGTCGATGGCGGGGATTCGAGCGTGTTGTTCGGCCTGGCGAGTTTCGCCGAAGGGGTCGACCTGCCCGGCGCCTATTGCGAGCACGTGGTCATCGCCAAGATTCCGTTCTCGGTGCCCGACGATCCGGTCGAGGCGGCGCTGGCCGAATGGATCGAGGCCCGGGGCGGCAACCCGTTCATGGAAATCTCCGTGCCGGACGCCTCGCTGAAACTGGTCCAGGCCTGCGGTCGTCTGCTGCGTACCGAAGAAGACCGCGGCACCATCACCTTGCTTGACCGGCGTCTGGTCACCCAGCGCTATGGCAAGGCGATCCTCAATGCGTTGCCTCCCTTCCGCCGAGAAATTTCCTGATACGCCGGTGGGCAAATCTGCCCGCCGCGTTGTCTATCTCTCTGTCATCGCTATTCCACTGGCCTGTCGAGGTCGTTAGGGAGAATTCCGTTCTCATGATTCGCCGTTCGTTACCCGCCGTTTTTGCCCTGGTCTTCGCGGCCCCATTGCTGGCAGCGCCTGGCGCTCAGCAGACGCTGTTCAACTTCGTTCGCCCTGCCGATGTGGTACGGGTGGCCACCGAAAACGCCGACCTGCCACAAGCCAACGCCGAGCAAACCCCCGAAGGCGAGGTGCTGCGCCGGGTGACTTTCAATCCGGTAGCCCGCCCGACCTTGCGCCTGAGCCCGCAAACCGGTGCCTGGGACTGGTCGCAGTCGGCAATGATGAGCCTGCGTATCCAGAGCGCCATGAACTGGGCGGTCACCCTCTATGTGCAAATCCAGAGCAACGACGGCAAGACACTGATCAGCCGCGTCGACCTGCCGGCAGGGCCTGCGCAGACATTGCTGGTGCCGCTGGTGGCGACTTCGCCGCTGAGCCAGGGCATGAAAGCCGGCCCGCCGATGCCGGTTACGGTCGATGGCCAGCGGGTATTGCTGGCCAGCAGCAGCGGTGAACTCGATCGCAACCAGGTAGTGTCGGTCAGTCTGTCGATGGACCAGCCGAAGGCCGCCCAAAGCATTCTGCTCGAGCGCTTCGGTGTGGAGGGCGGCGAGGCGGCCACCCAAGCGACCTACGGCAATCTGGTGGACGCCTACGGCCAGTCGACCCGGGCCAAATGGCCGGAAAAAGTCAGCAGCGATGAACAGCTCAAAGGCGCGGCCGCCAAGGAACAGCAGCAACTCAAAAACTGGCTGGCCGAACGCAGCAAGGCACCGCTGGACAAGTTTGGTGGCTGGACCCAAGGGCCAGCGTTCAAGGGCAGCGGTTTTTTCCGCACTGAAAAACGCGACGGTCGCTGGTATCTGGTCACGCCGTTGGGGTATCCGTTCTACTCGTTGGGCGTCAATACCGTTGCGGCGGACGTCAACCAGACCTACGTCGCCGGACGTGAATGGATGTTCGAATCCCTGCCCAAGGCAGGCGAGCCACTGGCCAGCCACTTTGGCGAGGGGGACAACCGTGGCGGCAATGGCGTCGATCAGGGGCGCGGCTTCAATGCCGGGCGCTGGTACGACTTCTATGGCGCCAATCTTCAACGCCTGTACGGCGATCCCTGTGCGTCGGGTAATAACAAGGCCGGGGTGGCCGAAGCCGCCAAGGCCGACGCAGTAGAAGCAACCGTGGAAAAAGCCGCAGAGCAACCGTTGGTGCCTGCGACAGCTGAAGCAGGTGTTGCCGAAGCCGCCAAGGCCGATGCGGAACAAGCGACTGCGGTGAAGGCGGCCGAGCCGGCGCCTGTCGCGCCGTGCAAGGCCGTTGTCGATGAAAAACGCTGGGCGAGCCAAACCCTCGATCGGCTGCAAGCCTGGGGGTTCAACACGGTCGGCAATTGGAGCGCGCCAGTCCTGGGCGAAGCAGAGCGCGTCCCGTACACCTTGCCGCTGTCGATCGTCGGCGATTACACCAGCATCAGCACCGGCAACGACTGGTGGGGCGGCATGCCCGACCCGTTCGACCCGCGTTTTGCCATGGCGACCGAACGCGCCGTGGCCATTGCCACTCGTGACCATCGTGACGATCCATGGCTGATCGGCTATTACGCCGATAACGAACTGGCCTGGGCCGGTCCCGGTGACGATCCGAAAGCCCGCTACGCCCTGGCCTACGGCACCCTGAAAATGACCACCGATGTGCCGGCCAAGCGCGCGTTCCTCAAGCAACTTCGCGACAAATATCGCAACCAGGAAGGCCTGTCCAAAGCCTGGGGCATTGATCTGCCAGCCTGGGAACTGATGGAAGACCCGGGCTTCGTGCCGCCACTGCCAAACCCCGAACATCCGGAAATCGAAGCCGACTTCAAATACTTCCAGAAGGTTTTCGCCGACACCTATTTCAAGACCATTTCCGATTCGCTCAAGTGGCACGCGCCGAACCAATTGTTGCTCGGTGGCCGGTTTGCCGTCAGTACGCCGGAAGCTGTCGAATCCTGCGCCCGGTTCTGCGACGTGCTGAGCTTCAACCTGTACACCCTGCAACCGCAGGACGGCTATGACTTCGCCCAACTGCGCAGCCTCGACAAGCCGGTGCTGATCACCGAATTCAATTTCGGCTCGGCCGATCGCGGCCCGTTCTGGGGCGGCGTGACGCAAGTGGCGAAGGAAGAGGACCGTGGCCCGGCTTACGCAAACTTCCTGAAACAGGCGCTAAGCGAACCGTCGATTGTCGGCGTGCACTGGTTCCAATACCTCGATCAGCCTGTCACCGGGCGCCTGCTGGATGGCGAAAACGGTCACTTCGGTCTGGTGGGCATCACCGATCTGCCGTTCCAGGGCTTTGTCGACAGCGTGCGCAAGAGCAACCTGGCGGCCGTCGATCAGCTGGCCAAGGAAGCGAAGGCCAGTGCCGGGGCCGAAAAAGCCAGCCACGACGCCGAAGGCGGGCGCCAGGCCGAGGCCGGCAAGGGGCCGGGGAAGGGCGCTGGTGGGCATTCCGGCAAGGGCCATTAAAAGCGCAGGACGCAATCCCCAAAGGTAGGAGCTGCCGAAGGCTGCGATCTTTTGATCTTGATCTTGAAAATCAAAAGATCGCAGCCTCGTTTCACTCGACAGCTCCTACATGAAGAACCTGACCGCCCGGCCCGCACCTGTTTCCAAAACCTTCAAGGGCTGGAACAATGCGGGCCACTTTGTAGAGCGTTTTTCCGGGGAGTCACGGGTGCAGATTCAGGGTCATTACGAGCTTAAGTTCGAGGCAGTGCGTGAGGCGTTCGCGGCGCTGTTCGACGATCCTCAGGAACGTGGTGCAGCGTTGTGCATCAAGGTTGGTGGCGAAACCGTACTGGACCTGTGGTCCGGCACCTCCGACAAGGATGGCAGCGAAGCCTGGCACAGCGACACCATCGCCAACCTGTTCTCTTGCACCAAGACCTTCACCGCCGTTACCGCGCTGCAACTGGTGGCCGAAGGCAAGCTGCAACTGGATGCCCCGGTTGCGCGCTACTGGCCCGAGTTCGCTGCCGCCGGCAAAGAATCCGTCACCCTGCGCCAGCTGCTCTGCCATCAGGCCGGCCTGCCCGCATTGCGCGAGTTGCTGGCCCCTGAAGCGCTGTACAACTGGCAAACCATGGTCGACGCCCTGGCGGCCGAGGCTCCTTGGTGGACGCCGGGTGAGGGCCATGGTTATGCCGCAATCACCTATGGCTGGCTGATCGGCGAACTGCTGCGGCGAGCCGACGGGCGCGGGCCGGGTGAGTCGATCGTGGCGCGAGTGGCCAAGCCTTTGGGGCTGGATTTCCATGTCGGCCTGGCCGATGAAGAATTCCATCGCGTGGCGCATATCGCCCGTGGCAAGGGCAACGCTGGCGATGCCGCGGCCCAGCGCCTGCTGCAAGTGACGATGCGCGAACCGACCGCCATGACCACCCGCGCCTTCACTAACCCACCCTCGGTGCTGACCAGCACCAACAAGCCGGAATGGCGGCGCATGCAGCAACCGGCGGCCAATGGCCACGGTAACGCTCGCAGCCTGGCCGGGTTCTACGCCGGCCTGCTCGATGGCAGCCTGCTGGAAGGCGAAATGCTGGACGAGCTGACCCGCGAGCACAGTGTCGGCGAGGACAAGACCCTGCTGACCCGCACCCGTTTCGGCCTGGGCTGCATGCTCGATCAGCCGGATGTGCCCAACGCCACATACGGTCTTGGTCCGCGCGCTTTCGGGCACCCTGGCGCCGGCGGCTCCATCGGTTTTGCTGACCCGGAGCACGATGTGGCCTTCGGGTTTGTGACAAATACACTGGGGCCGTACGTCTTGATGGATCCGCGCGCGCAAAAGCTTGTGCGGGTACTGGCCACTTGTCTGTAAATCCTGTCCGTAGGTCCGGAATTCGGAACCCGAAAGCCTTTTAAGTTTCCAATCTGCGTTTATACGGGCCGTAGCGAGCCTGATTTTTTTACTTCATTTTTGTGGATATCCAATGTCAACCAAACCAACCCTCGTCTTGGCACTGTGCATCGCTGTTACTGGTTGCGCGCAGAATCCTAAAAATGATGCGGATGGCGGCAGCTGGTGGCCGTTCAGTTCCTCCGACAAAGTTGCGACAAAAGAGCCGGCTCCAGCCCCTGCACCGGTGAAGCCTGCTGCGGCGCCTGTGGCCAAGGCTGATGCCGACTCGGGCAGCAAGTGGTGGTGGCCGTTCGGTGGCAAAGACAAGAGCACCGCCAAAGCCGTACCGATGCCGGATCCGAAAGTGACCCAGGCCTGGCTCGACGACTACGAGCCGCGCCTGCGTACAGCGATCAAGGACAGCAACCTGCAACTCGAACGCCGCGAAAACGTGCTGGTGGTGATTGCGCCGGTCGAGGGCTCCTTCAACCCGGACCGTCCGGCCATGCTGCTGCCGGTGACCCTTGGGCCGTTCACGCGTGTGGCCAAAATCCTCGAAGCCGACCCTAAGACTGCCGTGCTGGTGCTTGGCCATAGCGATACTTCCGGCGCTGCACCGGCCAACGTGAAACTGAGCCAGGAGCGTGCACAAGCTGTCGCGGCGATCTTCCGTCTCAGCGGTCTGCAACGTGATCGCCTGAGTTTGCGCGGCCTGGGCGGTGATGCTCCGCGTGCCGCCAACGACAGCGCCGAAGGCCGTGCCCTGAACCGTCGCGTGGAACTGCTGGTGACGCCGCAGGAGACCATGGTCGCGCTGCTGAGCAAATACAACATGCCAGCCCCGGCGCCAGTGCGCGTGGCCGCAACCCCGGACGTCAAGCCTGCAGCCAAGCCGGTGACGCCTGCGCCTGCCGATGCGAAGAAAGCCGCTGCAGCCACTGCGAAAAAGGCTCCGGCGAAGAAAGCCGCCAAGGCGCCAGCCAAGAAAGCACCGGCCAAGACCGCGACCCCGGCGAAAAAGACTGCACCGGCCAAGGCCGCCGCCGACACGAAAAAAGCCGTCGCCACCGATACCACAAAGCAGTGATTCGCTAACCAAAAGGAATGCGCCATGACCAAGGCCCTGGCAGATATGCGCCGCGATTACACCCGTGATGGCCTGACCGAGGCGCAAGCCCCGGCCGAGCCATTCGCGCTGTTCCACCAATGGTTCGCCGACGCGGTGAAAACCGAGCAGGCACCGGTGGAAGCAAACGCCATGACCTTGGCCACTGTCGATCAGGACGGTCGGCCGCATTGCCGCATCCTGCTGCTCAAGGGGCTGGATGCGCAGGGTTTCACGTTCTTCACCAACTACGACAGTGCCAAGGGCCAGCACCTGGCCTTGAACCCGTTCGCCGCCATGACTTTTTTCTGGCCGACCCTGGAGCGCCAGGTGCGCATCGAAGGGCGGGTGGTGAAGGTCACGCCTGAGGAGTCTGATGCCTACTATCAGGTTCGTCCGCTGGGCAGTCGTCTGGGGGCCTGGGCCTCACCGCAAAGCCGGGTGATTGCCGATCGCGCCGAGCTGGAAGCGCTACTCAAGGACACCGAACAACGCTTCAGCGACAGCCAGCCGCACTGCCCTGAACACTGGGGCGGGTATCGACTGCTGCCGGAGCGCATCGAGTTCTGGCAGGGACGTGCGAGCCGCCTGCACGATCGCCTGAACTATCGTCAGCAGGGCGCCGACTGGATTCTTGAACGTCTGGCACCCTAAGCAGTCTACCGATCGGGATAACCTGCCGCGGCGGCCTCCAGCCACTGCGGCAGGTCTCGACGCTTGATTTTTTGCGCTTGAGCGTTCGCCAGTTGCTGGAGCATGAACGCTTTTTTGCGTTCGTCGCCGCCGGCCAGCGCCAATGCCAGATCACGATCCATCCAGCGTCTGATCCGCACGTACAGCCACCAATGGAAGTACAGCCCGGCGACGGTCGTGACGAAAATGATAAAGTAATCCATGAAAATCCTCGGCCAACGGCGCAGATTGCCGACTTTACCGCTAACGTGTGGGAGTCCGGAGAGCGCCTGTACTGGAACTGAATAAAACCATTTTTATCCGGGCGATGCCGTGACAGGCGTCAAGCCGCGGGGTTTAATGATTACCTGTCCTTTGGAGTTGATGCTATGCGTAAGTCTGTTCTGCTGGTTGCTTCCTTTTCCACGATGGCGATGTTGCTCACTGGCTGCCAATCGAGCCTGACCGGTGACTCCTACTCCCGTGACGAAGCGCGTCGCGTGCAGACCGTTCGCATGGGCACCATCGAAGCCTTGCGTCCGGTGAAAATCGAAGGCACCAAGACCCCGATCGGCAGCGTCGCCGGTGCCGCAGTCGGTGGCGTTGGCGGCAGCGCCATCGGTGGCGGTAAAGGCAGCATCGTCGCTGCAGTCATCGGCGCAGTCGCCGGTGGCCTGGTAGGTTCGGCAGCCGAAGAAGGCCTGACCCGTACCCAGGGCGTCGAAATCACCGTGCGCGAAGACGACGGCAGCATGCGCGCCTACGTGCAACAGGTTCAGGAAAACGAAGTATTCCGCGTTGGCGAGCGTGTACGCATCGCCACGGTCGACGGCACCAGCCGCGTCTCGCACTAAGCGGGAAAACGGATAAAGAAAACCCCGATCAGGTGACTGGTCGGGGTTTTTGGTTTTTCAGGGCATGCCGCCCGGTCTATGCGGCTTGCAGCACGCTCTTGCGGCTCGCCATCGACGTCACTGTATAACCGATCAATGCCGCCAGTATCGAACCGGTCAGGATCCCCATCCGGTCCATACCGGCGTATTCGCTGGCGCCCGGTACGAAGGCCAGGGAGCCGACGAACAGGCTCATGGTGAAGCCGATGCCGCAGAGGATCGCCACGCCCAGCACCTGACCCCAGTTCGCGCCTTGGGGCAGGGCGGCGATGCCGGTTTTCACCGCAAGCCAGGTCAGGCCGAACACACCGAGGGTCTTGCCCAGCAGCAGGCCGATCGCGATGCCCATTGGCACGTGGTGAGTGAAGCTTTCAGCGGTAACGCCACTCAGAGACAGGCCGGCATTGGCAAAGGCGAACAGCGGCAGGATGCCGTAGGCCACCCACGGATGCAGCGCGTGTTCCAGGGTCAGCAGCGGCGACGACTCGGCGTTGCGGGTACGCAGGGGAATGCAGAAAGCCAGCGTCACGCCGGCCAGTGTGGCGTGCACGCCGCTCTTGAGTACGCAGACCCACAGGATCAGGCCGACGATCATGTACGGACCGAGCTTGACCACCCCCAGCCGGTTCATGCCGATCAGTGCCGCGATGCAGGCCGCGGCCAGCGCCAGGGACAGGGTGGACAGGGCGCCGGAATAGAAGATCGCAATGATGATGATCGCGCCCAGGTCGTCGATGATCGCCAGGGTCATCAGGAACAGTTTCAACGACACCGGAACCCGTTTGCCCAGCAGCGCCAGTACGCCGAGGGCGAAGGCAATGTCGGTGGCGGTGGGGATGGCCCAGCCGGCCAGGGCCGCCGGGTTGTCACGGTTGAGGAACCAGTAGATCAAGGCCGGCACCACCATGCCGCCGATGGCGGCGGCGCCAGGCAGGACGATTTGCGAAGGCTTGGACAGTTGTCCATCGAGGACTTCCCGCTTCACTTCCAGGCCAATCAACAGGAAAAACAGCGCCATCAGGCCGTCGTTGATCCACAGCAGCAGCGGCTTGGCGATTTTCAACGCGCCGACCTGCGCCACGACCGGCGTGTCCAGCAGGCCGTTGTACAGCCAGGACAGCGAGGAGTTGTTGATGATTAGAGCCAGAACGGCAGCGGCGATCAGTAGCAGACCGCTGGCAGCTTCCAACTGAAAGAAACGCGTGAAAGTGCTACGCAGAGGCAAGGTTCGCTCTCCATCGATAAGGTCAAAAGGTGGCACACCCTAACCCGTAGTCTTAGTTGTTAAAACAAAAGTTATATTCTTTTTTGTTATATGCCGTTACAGAACGTCCCGCTGGCACCGACCTGAGCCTAGCAGTTGGCGGGCGTATTGAGCCCCAGCTGTACCTGTGCGCGATGTAGGTTTTTTCCTAAGCTTGACGTTTGAGTCAGACTCCCGCCCGATCCAACGAGAACAATCACCATGAGCGACAACCGACAGTGGGCCCGCGAAGCCATCCGGATCATCGAGGCCGACTTCCAGCGTAGCGCCGACACCCACCTGATCCCCTTGCCGCTGCCGGGTTTTCCGGGCATCGAGTTGTACTTCAAGGATGAATCGAGCCACCCCACCGGCAGCCTCAAGCATCGTCTGGCGCGTTCATTGTTCCTTTATGCGCTGTGTAACGGCTGGCTCAAGCCCGGCGCACCGGTGATCGAAGCCTCCAGCGGTTCGACGGCGATTTCCGAGGCGTACTTTGCCCGGTTGCTCGGTGTGCCGTTCATTGCTGTAGTGCCTGCCAGCACCTCCAAGGAGAAAATCGCGCAGATCGCCTTCTACGGTGGCCAGACTCACTTGGTGAACGATCCCACGCAGATCTACGCCGAATCCGAGCGCCTGGCGCGGGAACACGATGGGCATTTCATCGACCAGTTCACCTACGCCGAGCGCGCCACCGACTGGCGGGCGAACAACAACATCGCCGAATCGATCTTCCAGCAGATGCGTTTTGAAAAGCATCCGGAGCCGAGCTGGCTGATCTCCAGCCCCGGCACCGGCGGCACCACGGCCACCCTGGGACGCTATGTACGCTATCGGCAGCATTGCACCCGTGTGTTGTGCGCCGATGCCGAACGTTCGGTGTTTTTCGATTACTACCAGACCGGCGATGCCAGTCTGCGCCTGGATCATGGCTCGCGTATCGAAGGTATTGGCCGGCCACGGGTGGAAGCCTCGTTCCTGCCCAAGGTGATCGACGCGATGGTCAAGGTGCCGGACGCGTTGTCGCTGGCCGCCATGCATTACCTGGCCGAACGACTGGGACGGCATGTCGGAGGATCGAGCGGTACCAACCTGATCGGCGCCCTGATGGCCGCGCAGCAGATGGCGACAGCGGGGGAGACGGGGTCGATCGTGGCAATCCTGTGCGACAGCGGTGAGCGTTACGCCACGACTTACTACGATCAGAAATGGCTCAAGGCCGAGGGGTATGAGTTGAGCGGGTTGATGGCGGCCGTTGCCGCAACGGTCGAGCGCGGTGAGCCGCTGCCGGCGAGTGTGTTGCGGGCCAATATCTGAGTTTTCTCAAACACTGAAAAACCAATGTGGGAGCGAGCCTGCTCGCGATGGCGTCAGATCAATCAACATTGTCGTTGAATGGTGAACCGCTATCGCGAGCAGGCTCGCTCCCACAGGTTGTTGTGTTGTTTCAGGCGTTGCGTGTCAGGCTTCCAGGCCCAGGATGTCCCGCGCCACAGCCTCGGCAATCCGAATCCCGTCCACGCCCGCCGACAGAATCCCTCCCGCGTAACCCGCGCCTTCGCCTGCAGGGAACAGGCCCTTCACGTTCAGGCTCTGCATCGACTCATTGCGGGTGATCCGCAGTGGCGACGAGGTGCGGGTTTCGATCCCGGTCAGTACGGCGTCGTGCAGCGAGTAACCGCGGATCTGCTTCTCGAAGGCTGGCAAGGCTTCGCGAATGGCTTCGATGGCAAAGGCCGGCAAGGCCAGCGCCAGATCGCCCAGGGCAACACCGGGCTTGTAGGACGGTTCAACGCTGCCCAGTTCGGTGGACGGCTTGCCAGCGATAAAGTCGCCGACCAGTTGCGCCGGCGCTTCGTAGTTGCTGCCACCCAGGATAAAGGCGTGGGACTCCAGGCGTTCCTGCAACTCGATACCGGCCAGCGGACCGCCCGGGTAGTCGACTTCCGGGCTGATCCCGACGACGATCCCGGAGTTGGCGTTGCGCTCGTTACGCGAGTATTGGCTCATGCCGTTGGTCACCACGCGATTCGGCTCGGACGTGGCCGCCACCACCGTGCCGCCCGGGCACATGCAGAAGCTGTAGACCGAACGGCCATTGCTGGCGTGATGCACCAGTTTGTAGTCGGCGGCGCCAAGTTTCGGGTGGCCGGCATATTTGCCCAGGCGCGCCCGGTCGATCAGCGACTGCGGATGCTCGATACGGAAGCCCACCGAGAACGGCTTGGCCTCCATGTACACGCCGCGACCGTGCAGCATGCGGAAGGTGTCCCGGGCACTGTGGCCGAGGGCCAGAATCACGTGCCGGGAGTGAATCTGCTCGCCGCCATCGAGTTCGACGCCAACCAGCTGTCCGTCTTCGATCAGCACATCGGTAACCCGCTGCTGGAAGCGTACTTCGCCGCCCAGTGCGCGGATTTCTTCACGCATGTTTTCCACGACACCGGTCAGGCGGAACGTACCGATGTGCGGTTTGCTGACGTAGAGGATTTCTTCCGGCGCACCGGCCTTGACGAACTCGTGCAGGACCTTGCGACCGACGAACTTCGGGTCCTTGATCTGGCTGTAGAGCTTGCCGTCGGAGAACGTCCCCGCACCGCCTTCGCCGAACTGCACGTTGGACTCGGGGTTGAGCACGCTCTTGCGCCACAGGCCCCAGGTGTCTTTGGTGCGCTGGCGCACATCGGGACCGCGCTCGAGGATGATTGGCTTGAAGCCCATTTGCGCCAGCAACAGCCCGGCGAAGATCCCGCATGGGCCGAAGCCGACCACGACCGGGCGTGCGCTCAGGTCGGCCGGCGCCTGGCCGACCATTTTGTAGCTGACATCCGGCGCCACATTGACGTTACGGTCATCGGCGAACTTGCGCAGCACCGAGGCCTCATCGCGCACGTTGAGGTCGATGGTGTAGATGAAGCACAGTTCGGAAGACTTCTTGCGCGCATCGTAGCTGCGCTTGAACAAGGTGAAGTCGAGCAAGTCATCGCTGGCGATGCCCAGGCGCTGCACGATGGCAGGGCGCAGGTCTTCATCGGGATGGTCGATCGGCAGCTTGAGTTCGGTGATTCGTAACATGACGGGATCCGGTTCGCGGGGCGCACAACTGCGCCAGGGCGTTTGAAGCCGGCGATTATAAGCCGCAAAGGCCGGGTCCCGTGAGGCCTAAACGATCAGTCGTCGCGCGAACCGCCGAAATACCCGCATCCGCGTTGCACCTGGCCGTTGATCCGCAACTCGGCGCTCATGTGCTGGACGCTGCCGTTGCTGCTGTCGACACAGCGTTGCGGGGCGACCCACAGTTCGATGTGCTGATTGTTGGCTTCGGTGCTGAGGTTGAAGCGGCCATCGCCCAGTTGCTCTTCGACATAGGGCACCGCCAGGGGAGGCTGGCCGGCGCGGTCGATGACCATGCCTTTGCCGCTGACACTCACTTTCCACTCAGGGGTGTGGCCGGCAGCACGCAGGATCAGCTTTTTGAAATCGGGATCTTCACAGACATTGCCCGAGCGCTCGACGCGGTACAGCTGTTCGAGGTCCAGTTGCCCGTCGCCGGAACCGGAAACGATACGCCCGCGCACATCGGCAAACAGTTTGCCCTGGGCATTGGCCAGGCTCGCGGCCTGTTGCAGGACGCTGGTGCCACCCGTGTCGTTGACCGCATAACGCTGTGGTTGGCCGCATGGCTGGAACAGCAGCTTGCCGTCGGCCGCGCTCAACTGGCCTTGCATGCGGGTCTGGCCCACATGGGCGGCGCTTTCTCGGGATCCGTCGAATAACTGGCAGGCGGCGAACAGGGGGAGCAGGGCAACAACGACTAGGGAACGGGCAACACGCATCTTGGGGTCTCCTGACAAGTGCCGCCACGTTACTCAGACTGACCGTTCATCACAACCGGTGAGTGGGACTCGCCTCGGATTTGAAGGCGGGTAAGTAACATTCGGCTTTACTTTAGGAGCCGGGTCGAAAGGGATTTGGCCGTAACCTTGTCGGCCTTTTCGTTACAGGAGGTGTTATGAAGGGCTCAGGCAAGCTGTTTTTTGGGGCATTGGGAATGGTGGCAGCGATGCAATGCCTGGCGGCAGACATCACTTTCACGTCCAGGTCGGACTTTACCGTCATGAACCTGGAGCTTAGGCGAGTCGATGAACATAGTCCGCAATCCATCGAGCTCAACGTCACACTGAGCCCCGATGCACAGCGCCGGTTAGCACAAGTGACGCGTCAGGAAATGCATCAACGCGTGCGGCTATTCATCAATGGAGTGCTGGTGTCCACCACGACGGTTCAGTCGGAGATCAGAGGCCCCAGTCTGCGTATCTCCGTACCCCGCGAGATAGCTGGCGACCTGGTGCCAACGCTGTTGGAGCCGCCGGCATCCTGAGGCGACGCTGAGTCAGCGTCGCACCCAGGCTCTGTTCAGATGTGAAAGGTCTGGCCTGTCTGCAAGCCTTCGACACTCTTGGCGTAGGCCAATGCCACATCGGCCGCCGGAACCGGTTTGAAACCGCGGAAGTACGGTGCGTATTTGCCCATGGCTTCCACCAGCACGTTCGGGCTGATCGAGTTCACCCGCAGGCCGCGCGGCAGTTCGATGGCGGCGGCACGGACAAAGCTGTCCAGCGCACCATTGACCAGTGCCGCCGAAGCGCCGCTGCGAATCGGGTCGTGGCTCAACACACCGGTGGTGAGGGTGAACGATGCGCCATCGTTGGCAAATTCGCGGCCGATCAACACCAGATTGACCTGGCCCATCAGTTTGTCTTTCAGGCCCAGGGCAAAACTCTCTTCGGTCATTTCAGCCAATGGGGCGAAGGTGACGTTGCCGGCGGCGCAGATCAGCGCGTCGAACTTGCCGGTTTGCTCGAACAGTTTGCGAATCGAAGCGCTGTCGCTGATATCCACCTGGAAATCACCGCTGGTACGGCCGATGCGCACGATTTCGTGGCGTGGGGACAGTTCCTTGTCGATAGCCGAACCAATGGTGCCGCCTGCGCCGATCAAAAGAATTTTCATGCTGTCTTGCCTCCAGTGCGTTGAATGTGGGTTCAGTTTAGAGTGGATTTTTCCACTGATAAGCGTGCTAATAGGCAACGTTTGGTTTTCTATTGGAAACAATCCATGAGCGAGATGGATGATCTGGCAGCGTTCGCGGTGTTGGTCGAGGCGGGCAGTTTTACCCTCGCTGCGCAGCAACTCGGGTGCAGCAAGGGGCAACTGTCCAAGCGCATCAGCCAGCTGGAAACGCAGTTTTCCGTGGTGCTGCTGCAGCGCACCACCCGGCGTTTGAGCCTGACAGCGGCCGGCGCGGCGTTGTTGCCGCAGGCGCAGGCTCTGGTGGTGCAGGTCGAGCGGGCGCGCCAGGCTTTGGCCCGGTTGAAGGACGACATGGCAGGTCCTGTCCGCATGACGGTTCCGGTGTCGTTGGGGGAAACCTTCTTCGACGGCTTGCTGTTGGAGTTCTCCGCCAAATACCCCCAGGTGCAAATCGAGCTGGAGCTCAATAACAATTACCGCGATCTGTCCCGCGATGGCTTCGATCTGGCGATCCGCGCCGACGTGGCCAGTGACCAGCGACTGGTGGCGCGCCCGTTGCTGGCCTGGCACGAAATGACCTGCGCCAGCCCGGCCTATCTGGAGCAATACGGTGAGCCGCAGACACCCCAGGCGCTGGCCGAGCACCGATGCCTGCTCAACAGCCACTACAGCGGTCGCGAGGAATGGCTCTATCACCAGCAACACGAATTGTTGCGGGTGCGTGTCTCCGGGCCGTTTGCCAGCAACCATTACAGCCTGCTGAAAAAGGCTGCGCTGGCGGGCGCCGGTATCGCTCGGTTGCCGTCCTACCTGCTGCCGGCGGAATTGGCTGATGGGCGTTTGCGCTGGTTGCTGCGCGACTATCAGACCCGAAGCATGCCGATGTACCTGGTGCATCCGTATCAGGGCGGATTGCCGAAACGCACGCAGGTGCTGGCGGATTATTTGATGGGGTGGTTCAAGCGCAGTGGGGAGGCGTTGGACAGGTTGTAGCCGTCATGTTCGACCTGTAGGAGCGAGCCTGCTCGCGATGGACGTCAACGATGACGTGGGCTGTCTGGATGAACGCAGCGCCCTCCAGTTCTTCGCGAGCAGGCTCGCTCCTACAGGGGACCCTGATTGTTGGAGGGGTTGTGGCAGACATAAAAAAACGGCCCGCGAAGGCCGTTTTTTTGTTTACCGCAAAGGCTTAGCCGCCGAGGTACGCTTCGCGCACTTTCGGGTCGGTCAGCAGGGCTTCACCGGTGCCTTGCATCACCACCCGGCCGTTTTCCAGCACGTAGGCACGGTCGGCGATTTTCAGCGCCTGGTTGGCGTTCTGCTCGACCAGGAACACCGTCACACCGTCCTTGCGCAGCTGTTCGATGATGTCGAAGATCTGCTGGATGATGATCGGTGCCAGGCCCAGCGACGGCTCGTCGAGCAGCAGCAGCTTGGGCTTGCTCATCAGCGCACGGCCGATGGCGAGCATTTGCTGTTCGCCGCCGGACATGGTGCCGCCGCGCTGGTTGAAGCGTTCTTTCAGGCGTGGGAAAAGTCCGAGGACCTTGTCCATCTGTTCCTGATAGTCGCCCTTGGCGGTGAAAAAGCCGCCCATGGAGAGGTTTTCTTCCACGGTCAGGCGGGAAAACACCCGACGACCTTCCGGAACGACCGCGATGCTCTTGCGCATGATCTGCGAAGAATCCTGGCCGACCAGTTCCTCACCCATGTAGCGGATGCTGCCGCTATGGGCCCGTGGCGAACCGCACAGGGTCATCAGCAGCGTGGACTTACCGGCACCGTTGGCGCCGATCAGGGTTACGATTTCGCCCTGGCGGACCTCGACGTTGACGCTGTGCAGGGCCTGGATCTTGCCATAGAAGGTGGAAACGTTTTCGAACTGCAGCATTTACGCTTCCCCCAGGTAGGCTTTGATCACTTCAGGATTGTCGCGGATCTGTTCCGGCGTACCGTCGGCCAGAGGTGTGCCCTGGTTGATCACGACGATGTGGTCGGAAATGCTCATGACCAGTTTCATGTCGTGTTCGATCAGCAGCACGGTGACGTTGTGCTCTTCACGCAACACGCTGATCAGCGCCTTCAGATCTTCGGTTTCCCTGGGGTTCAGACCGGCAGCCGGTTCGTCGAGCATGAGGATCCGCGGGCGGGTCATCATGCAGCGGGCGATTTCCAGGCGACGTTGCTGACCGTAGGCCAGGGTGCCGGCCGGGCGGTTGGCGAATTCGCGCAGGTTGACCTTGTCCAGCCAGTACTCGGCATATTCCATGGCCTCGCGCTCGCTCTTGCGGAACGACGGGGTCTTGAACAGGCCGGACAGGAAGTTGGTGTTCAGGTGGCGATGCTGGGCGATCAAGAGGTTCTCGACCGCGGTCATGTCCTTGAACAACCGCACGTTCTGGAAGGTACGCACCACGCCCTTGAGGGCGATCTTGTGGCCCGGCAGGCCTTCGATCGGCTCGCCGTCCAGCTTGATGCTGCCGCCGCTCGGCTTGTAGAAGCCGGTCAGGCAGTTGAACACGGTGGTCTTGCCGGCGCCGTTGGGGCCGATCAGTGCAACCACTTGTTTTTCTTTCACGCTCAAGGCAACGCCGTTGACCGCCAGCAGGCCGCCGAAGCGCATGCTCAGATTTTCTACTTTCAGGATCTCGCGACTCATTTGCGCAGCTCCATGTGAGGACGTTGCATGGGCAGCAGACCCTGAGGGCGCCAGATCATCATCAGTACCATCAAGGCACCGAACATCAACATGCGGTACTCACTGAATTCGCGCATCATTTCCGGCAGCAGGATCATGACCACGGCCGCCAGGATCACACCCAGTTGCGAGCCCATGCCGCCCAGCACGACGATGGCGAGGATGATCGCCGACTCGATGAAGGTGAAGGACTCCGGCGTGATCAGGCCTTGACGGGCAGCGAAGAAGCTACCGGCGAAACCGGCGAAGCTGGCGCCCAGGGTAAAGGCCGACAATTTGATCACGGTCGGGTTGAGACCCAGTGCGCGGCAGGCGATTTCGTCTTCACGCAGCGCTTCCCACGCACGGCCCAGGGGCATGCGCAGCAGACGGTTGATGACGAACAGTGCAGCCAGTGCCAGGAGCAACGCAACCAGGTAAAGGAAGATCACCTTGTTGATCGAGTTGTATTCCAGGCCGAAATACTCGTGGAAGGTCTGCATCCCTTCGGCGGCCTTGCGTTCGAAGGTCAGGCCGAAGAACGTCGGCTTCTCGATGTTGCTGATGCCGTTCGGACCGCCAGTGAGGCCGGTCAGGTTGCGCAGGAACAGACGAATGATTTCACCGAAGCCCAGGGTCACGATCGCCAGGTAGTCGCCGCGCAGACGCAGTACCGGGAAGCCGAGCAGGAAGCCGAAAGTCGCCGACATCAGGCCGGCGATTGGCAGGCAGATCCAGAAGCTCAGACCGTAGTAGTGCGACAGCAGCGCGTAGCTGTAGGCGCCGACGGCGTAGAAGCCGACGTAACCGAGGTCAAGCAGGCCGGCCAGGCCGACCACGATGTTCAGGCCCAGGCCGAGCATCACGTAAATCAGCACCAGTGTTGCGATGTCCACCGCGCCACGGGAGCCGAAGAACGGCCAGATCAGTGCGCCGGCGATCAGCGCAATGATGATCCAGCGCTGGGTGCCCGGCAGGGTCAGGAAGTTGCTGGCCTTGGCCGGAACCAGCGGCATGCGCGGCGTGGAACGCCAGACCGAGCTGATCTGCTGGTCGAACAATACCCGCAGGAACATCAGCACCGAGCAGACGGCGATGGTGATCAGGGTGGCGGTGCTGGTGCCGTGCACTTCGAGGTTGATGCCGACGATGGTCAGCTTCAGACCCAATACCGGGTAGGCCACGGCCCACACCAGCAAGGCGCTGAAAAACGCCTGTTTAATATTCCTAGTCATACTTTCTCAACCTCCGGACGACCCAGCAGGCCGGTTGGCCGGAACAACAACACCAAAACCAAGAGGCCGAAGGCCACGACGTCCTTGTACTGGTCGCCGAAGATGTCGGCGCCGAAGGCTTCTGCCACGCCCAGTACCAGCCCGCCGAGCATGGCGCCCGGAATGCTGCCGATACCGCCCAGTACCGCTGCGGTGAAGGCCTTGAGGCCGACCAGGAAACCGGCGTTCGGGTTGATCACGCCGTATTGCATGCTCAGCAGCACGGCCGCGATGGCCGCCAGTGCGGCACCGATGACGAAGGTCAGGGCGATGATGTTGTTGGTGTTGATACCCAGCAGGTTGGCCATCTTGATGTCTTCGGCACAGGCGCGGCAGGCGCGGCCCAGGCGAGAGCGGGAGATGAACAGGGTCAGGCCGAGCATGGCGACCAGGGTCACCACGAACACCACGATTTGCATGTAGGAAATCAGCACTTCATGTGCGCCACCTGGCCCGAAGGCAAAGTTGCCCGGAATCAGGTTGGGAATGGATTTGTCCTTGGAGTCTTGCGCCAGCAGAACCGTGTTCTGCAGGAAGATCGACATGCCGATGGCGGAAATCAGCGGGATCAGACGGTTGCTGCCGCGCAGGGGGCGGTAGGCGATCCGTTCGATGCTGTAGCCGTAGGCACTGGTGACGACGATGGTCGCCAGGAAAGCGGCGGTCATCAACAGCGGAACACTGTCGAGTCCCAGCATGGCCAGCCCGGCAATGGCGATGAACGCCACGTAGGAGCCGATCATGTACACCTCGCCGTGGGCGAAGTTGATCATTCCAATGATGCCGTAAACCATCGTATAGCCGATGGCGATCAGGGCATACGTGCTGCCAATGGTCATGCCATTAACCAGCTGTTGGAAGAAGTGATAGATGTCAGGCATTACAGCGCTCCTAAAAACCTGATACGCATTTCACTGGTGGAGTCATTTTCCCGCCCGAGCCCCGTGGATCTGCATCCACTTCGAATTCGGGGTTTGCCAGCGAACCGCTGATGACGGTTTTGAGATTTTCAGGTGGGGAGACTAGCGGATCACGCCAGCGCGGCCCAGGTACGTTCGTAAAACAAAGCCCACGGCACGCCGTGGGCTTTATTGGCAGTCAGTCAGGCAGCGCCTTACTGAGGCGAAGCTTCAGTTTTTGGTTTGCCGAAGTGCCACTCGTAAACCACGAATTTGAAGTCTTTCAGGTCGCCCTTGTCGTCGAAGCTCAGGTCGCCAGTTGGCGTCTTGAAGGTGCCTTTGTGGATGGCTTCAGCCACTTTGGCGGTGTCTTCGGACTTGGCGGTCTTGATGCCTTCGGCGATCACTTCCACAGCCGAGAAGGCCGGGAACACGAACGGACCGCTCGGGTCTTCTTTCTTGGCCTTGAATGCTTCAACCAGGGCCTTGTTCGCAGGGTCTGCGTCGAAGGACTTCGGCAGGGTTACCAGCAGGCCTTCGGAAGCGTCCTTGGCGATCTGCGAAATGGAGTCGTTACCCACGCCTTCCGGACCCATGAACTTGGCTTTCAGGCCTTTTTCCTGGGATTGACGCAGGATCAGGCCCAGCTCCGGGTGGTAGCCGCCGTAGTAGACGAAGTCGACGTTGGCTTGCTTGAGCTTGGCGATCATCGAGGAGAAGTCCTTGTCGCCGGCGTTGACGCCTTCGAACACGGCAACCTTGACGCCTTTGCCTTCCAGGGTTTTCTTCACGGCGGTGGCGATGCCTTCACCGTATTGCTGTTTGTCGTGCAGAACAGCAACGATTTTCGGTTTTACGTGATCGGCAATGTAGTTACCGGCGGCAGGGCCCTGGGCGCTGTCCAGACCGATGGTACGGAAGACCATTTTGTAACCACGGGTGGTGATGTCCGGGCTGGTGGCAGCCGGGGTGATCATGATCACGCCTTCGTCTTCGTAGATGTCCGAAGCCGGTTGGGTGGAGCTGGAGCACAGGTGGCCGACCACGAACTTGACGCCGTCGTTGACGACTTTGTTCGCTACCGCTACCGCTTGTTTTGGATCGCAGGCGTCGTCGTATTCCACGGCTTCGAGTTTCTTGCCGTCTACACCGCCTTTGGCGTTGATTTGTTCGATGGCCATTTTGGCGCCACTGAACTGCATGTCGCCGTATTGGGCTACAGGACCGGTTTTAGGGCCGGCGATGCCGATCTTGATGGTGTCAGCTGCGAACGAATGGCTGGCAACCCCGGCCAGAACCATAGCGGCAAACAGTTTGGAAATCTGCTTAGTAGCCTTAGTCATAGTGCTCCACTCTTACTGTTGTAATTTTTATAGTCCTGGCGCCGTGGGCAACAGAACCGGGTCAGTATCGACGACATTCCCCGGAAAAGCCCCTCGGCAACTGTACCGGTACAGTGTAGAGCGCCGATTGTCAGCCTGGGAAGCTGGCGCCGGGGGACAAAACTCGGGCGTGTCGCTTATTTGAAATAAAAAGACAGAATTGCGGCGGGTATTTGACGGGCTTATAGCCAGATTCCGTGCATTCCTTGGCTTTCCTGCTCTTTTCATTCGGTACTGCAAATTGCAACCGGGTTTTTCTGCCAGACCACCGACGTTATCATTGCGTCAATTTCATTTCCGGACAGACCCATGAACGAAGAACCTAGCACCCTCTATGCCAAGCTGCTTGGTGAAACCGCATCTATTTCGTGGAAGGAACTGGAGCCGTTCTTCGCCAAGGGTGCCCTATTGTGGGTCGACCCGACCCTGGATTTGATCGCCGCCGCCGAGGCCGTAGCCAGCGATGATGGCGAGAAAGTGGCCGCCTGGCTGGCCGCCGACAAGGTCGCCAAGCTCTCTGAAACGCGGGCGCTGGATCTTTTCGAGCGTGATCCCGAGCTGTGGGCGGTTGTTGTTTCGCCGTGGATCATGATCCAGGAAAGAGCAAGGGATTGAATGCGCGCACCTTCATGGTGCGCATCGCCCGCGGCTAAAAGTGTGTAGCCGAGTAGCGTGATGGCACGTTGCCGTAGAGAAAGGCCACAGCCTCACGGTGACGTAAACGTAACGGGAACAGTTGAAGGAGCAGCCTGAGGGCTGCTCAATTGTTTCTGGCTGCTGGAAATGTCTTGAATTCGAGGGCGCCATCGCGAGCAAGCTCGCTCCCACAAGGGGCCGGGGTATTCACACATTTTGTGTTCACCCCGATCACTGTGGGAGCGAGCTTGCTCCGGGCGGCGATCCGACGATTGGCGGCGACTCGGCCTTGTGTCAGGCCGAGTAGGTCTTGCCCGTATGATTATTCAAAGAAATAACCTTGGTCTTGCCAATGCGGTGACGGTAGATCTCGCGCAGGTATTTGATCGCCTTCTTCACGCAATCCCGGGACAGGCGGATGTCGTTGATCGAGACGAACTTGTCCTTGTCGTTGATCAGTTCGCGGTACTTCTTCTCGTACATCGGCTTGATCGCGTACCAGTTGGTATCGAGGATCTTCGCCGGGTTCTCGAACTCGTTGAGCAGATCGTCGATGCGTGCTTCATCGAATTCTTCGTTGATGATGAAGTCCAGGATCGAATGGTCCAGGGTGTCATCGAAGCGGTAAGGGTTGCGGGCGAAGCAGCGCTTGATGAAGGCCACGATCAGGGTCAGGAAGTCATCCGACAGGCACGGGCTCTTGGCGATCAGGGTGGTCAGCGACAGGTTGGCCGAGGCACCGATCACCAGCGCATAACGCTTGAGCGTGGTGTTGGGGAACAGGCTGTTGAGGTGGGTCTTCAACCGGTTCAGGTCCATGTAGGACAGCTTGTAGTCCTTGGGCAGGGACACGATCGACACCACCGACGAACAGTTCTTGAAGAAGTGCAGGTCGTGCAGGGCGGCGGCGTCGTAACCCGAGTTCTTGTACTGCTCCAGCGACGCGCGATAACGCTTGGACTCGATCGGCAGCAGGCTGATGCCTTCGATGGCCTGGGTCACCTTGTTGAAGTGCGGCAGGTCGATGGAGCGGAAGAACAGGTCGTCGATGTTCAGGCGCTGCTGCTCTTTCTCGAATACCTTGAACTTGTCGCTGGTCGGCGCAGGCGTTTCCGGGACTACGGACTCGGCGTAGGCAATCGCCACCGGGCCGGCCAGACTCATGAACAGGTCGTTGGCGTCCAGGCGAATGGTTTCGCCGATGTCGATGCCGGCGCGACGGAAATAGTTCTGGTCGTAGTCGGTCGTTACCGCCTGCGCCGTCAGAATGTTGAAGATCTGCTGCGAGATGTACTGGTTGGCATGCTTCTCCATGGCATTGACATCAATGTTCTGGATGTTGCCGTCATCGTTTTCCTCGGCGTAACGCATGATGTCGTTGGAGATCAGCATCATCGCGTTCCACGGGCGGATACGGCCCATGACACTGGCTTCGCTACTGTCTTCGTTGGCGAAGTTGTAGGAGAAGTCCCATTCTTCCGACAGGTATTTGCACAGCAGGCGACCGGCGTTGATGTGCAGCGCTTCGGACATTTCGCTGCGGTGGTCGGAAATGTTCGGCAGCACGCAGATGCCGCTGGTGAAGATCGGTTCGAAGACGAAGGAATGACCGCTCTTGCTGTCATGCTCGTCCACCGGCTTGGTGTCGAACGTCTTGTTCATGTACGAGTGCTGCTGGGCCAGGCCGAACTCTGACGCCATGCCCGAACCAGTGCCGCCGCCGGCGCTGAAGATCGAGAAGTACAGGCGCGACTGGTTGGCCTTGATGCCGCAGCTGTCGATCAGGTACGAGTGAATCATCTTCCAGTCGGGGCTGGAGAAACGCTGGGTGTCCTTGTTCAGGATGATCTTGGCCAGGTACTGGCCGAGAATCGGTGCGTTACCGGCACCACCGGCGTGGACTTCCGACAAGTCCATGATTTTCATTTTGCTGTAGTCGCGCAGGAAGCCGCTCTTTTCACCCTTGCGCGAGAAGCGGATGCGCCCGGCAATGTCTTTGTCCAGGTCGCCGAGCATGACCAGCGGCTCGACCAGGAACACAGGCTTGGTGGCCTTGTTCGGCATCAGGCGCAGGTTGTTGCGAATCCACTGCGCGGGGCTGTAGCCCTTTTCGGCGAAGCGCTTGTCCGGCGACAGGCGGTCTTCGCTGTTGAATTCGTTGAGGTAGAACTTGCGTGCGTTGTACACCAGTTCCGCGACATCCAGCGCGATGTTCGAACCACAGCGCCCCAGGCCGATCAGGCACACCGACGGGAATTCCTGGTCGCTGTGCTGTTCGTTGTCGCCTTCCAGATGCGGCGGACGCGGGAACACCATGTCGCGCAGGCCGTCGAGGTTATCGAGGATGCGATCGGTGTTGGTTTCGGTGAAGTACAGATATTGCTGGGTTGCCAACGGGCGTGACGGGAGCAATGGCTTCGACGGGACAGGGGTGTTTGCCGCGGGGCTCAAGGTCAGGTCGGAAACCACAGTGGCCGGATTGTTTTTGGAAGTCATTGTTCGCCATCTACCTGGGCTGTTTGGGTCGAACGACAGGTTGTCGTCGTACCGTCACGGAATGAGAACTCGCGTCTTTTATCAGCGCGCATTGGGTCCAAGCGTCAGGGTCACGGCCTGGGCATCGCTCGGGGGAATCCTTTCCTAGTCATGTTGAATCGGCCAGTATTCGGCGATCTTTAATCAAAAAGAGGCGAAATGATGTCAACGCTACCTTCGTTGGGGTTTGCCGGAATCGGCCTGATGGGGCTGCCGATGTGTCGGCGCCTGCTGGCGGCGGGTTATCCGCTGACGGTGTGGAACCGGAATCCGGCCAAGTGTGCGGCATTGGTCGAGGCCGGTGCCCGCCAGGTCGCCAGCCCGGCCGAACTGTGCCAGCACGCCGACGTGGTGATGCTGTGCCTGGCGGACACCTCGGTGGTGCAAGAAGTGGTGTTTGGCGCGGCAGGCATTGTCCAGGGCGCGAAAAGCGGCCAGTTGCTGGTGGATTTCTCCAGCCTTGAACCCACCGCGACCCGGGAAATGGCGGCGCAGTTGCTCGGCAAGACCGGCATGGGCTGGCTCGATGCACCGGTGTCCGGTGGCGTGGTCGGCGCCGAGGCAGGCAGCCTGGCGATCATGGTCGGTGGCGATGCAGCCGATCTTGAGCGCGTGAAACCTGTTCTGTTGAGCCTGGGGCAACGCGTGACGCACATGGGGGCGGTCGGCGCGGGGCAGGTGACCAAGGCCTGCAATCAGATGATCGTGGCCTGCAACGCGCTGGTGATTGCTGAAGTGGTGGCACTGGCAGAGCGTTCCGGGGTCGATGCCAGCCTGATCGCCGAGGCGCTGGCCGGTGGTTTTGCCGACTCCAAACCCTTGCAGATCCTCGCCCCGCAGATGGCCGACAGTCGTTTTGAGCCGGTGAAATGGCACGTGCGCACCTTGCTCAAGGATCTGGATACGGCGGTGAAGTTTTCTCGCGAACAGGGTTCGGCGACGCCGATCAGCGGCCTGGCGGCGCAACTGATGCGACTGCACGGCGGGCAGGGGTATCTGGAAAAAGACCCTTCTACATTAGTGCAGATGTACCGTGAACCAGACTCAGCGAAGTAAGGCTGTAGCGGTTTTTGCGCTGGTTGATTTCGTTCAGCACCGGGCGTAAGTCGGCCAGCGGTACAGGTCGGCTGAGCAGGTAGCCTTGGGCGAAATCACAGTCGTGGCCTTCGAGGAACTGATATTGCTCGAAGGTTTCGACGCCTTCGGTCACCACTTGCAGGTGCAGGGTGTGGGCCATGGCGATGATCGCCTGGACGATCTCCATGTCCTGGGTCGACTTGGGAATGTCCTGAATGAACGACCGGTCGATTTTCAACGTGTTGAGTGGCAGGCGCTTGAGGTAGGCCAGGGACGAATATCCCGTACCGAAGTCATCGATCGATAGCGCCACGCCCAAGGCACGAATATGTCGCAGCAGCTCCAGGGTGTCGGCGATATTGCCCATCAGCGCGTTTTCGGTCACCTCCAGTTCCAGCCGTTGCGGCGCAACCCCGGCGCTGCGCAATGCCTGCTCGATTTCACCAGCCAGTTCCTCCCGGGCCAGGCTCAGGGGCGAGCAGTTCACGGCGATTTTCAATGTTTCGCAATCCTGGCGCGATAGCTCCCCAAGGTCTTCGCAGGCCTTGCGCAGGACCCAGTTGTCCAGTTCGGCGATCAGGCCATTGGCTTCGGCGAGGGGGATGAAGCGGTCGGGAGCGAGCAACCCGTGTACCGGATGTTGCCAGCGAATCAAGGCTTCAAGCTTGCTGACCTCGCCGGTTTTCAAGTCGTAGATCGGCTGGTAATAGAGCGTCAGGCCGGCGTCTTCGCGCAGGGCATGGCGCAGCTCTTCTTCCAGTTGCAGTTCCAGGGTGGCGCGGGCCTTGAGGTTGGCGCTGAAGAAATTCAAGCCGTTGCGACCGCTGCCCTTGGACTGATACAGGGCAAGGTCGGCATTTTTCAGCAGCTCATCGCAGGTCTTGCCATCTTCGGGAAACAGGCTGATGCCGATGCTGGTGGTCATGACCATGCGCCGCCCGGCGAGCTCGATGGGTTCCTTCATTTTCAACATGATGCTCTGGGCCATCTGCCGTGCCTCTTCGCGATCATGCAGGTTGATCAGCATGCAGAATTCGTCACCGCCAAAGCGCGCCACCACGTCTTCGTGGCTGCGCATCGAGCTTTTGATGTGGCCGGCCAGCACTTTGAGCAGTTCGTCGCCGGCGTCGTGCCCGAGGCTGTCATTGATGCGCTTGAAATGGTCGATGTCGAGGAACAGCACCGCCAGCATGCCGCCGGTATGGGTTTTCTCGATGAGCTTTTCGGCGAAGAGCTGGTTGAAGCCACGACGATTGGTCAGGTTGGTCAGCGGATCAAAGTGCGCCACCTGCTGCAGTGATGCGCGAGCCTGATCCAGTTGACTGAGCAATGAATTGACCCGTTGCAGGTCGTTCTCTTTATGTTGCAGCTTCTTGTCTGCCAGCGCCGCGCTGATGCTGCTGCCGATGATCAACAGGGTCATGACCGCGACCGTCAGGCCCAGTTGAAAGTGATTGTTTTCCCCTGGCTGAGTCAGGACGCTGCCCGCTGGCAGTACCAGGTCGAAGGCCGCCATGCCGGTGAAATGCATGCTGACGATACCTGTGCCGAGTACCAGGCTGGCGCAATACTTGAGCAGTTGATGAAACATGCCGGTGCCGTTGCGCAGGTAGCTCGACAGCAGCAAGGCCGCCAGGCTGGCGCCGATCGCAATCACGATGGACAGGGCGAACAAGGCGGGTTGGTAGTAGACAACCGCCTGCGAGCGCAGGGCGGACATGCCGACGTAATGCATGGTGGCGATGCCCAGGCCGACCCAGATCGATGCCTTCAGGCAATGCCAGAAGCTCAGTGAAGGACGACTGAGTGTCTGCATCGCCAGTCGTGCGGCGAGCAGGGCGATGAACAGGGAGGCGAGGGTGACGGGCAGTTGGTAGTGCAGATTGATGGGGGCCTGGAAGGCCAGCATGCCGATGAAGTGCATGGCCCAGACGCCACCGGCCAGGCATCCTGCACCGACCCAGCACCAGGTTCGACGGGACGCTGGCTTTTGCACATGCGCGACGCGCTCGGCCATGTCCAGCGTCGCGAAGCTGCCGGCACAGGCGACCAGAAAAGCCAGTAGCACCAGAAAAGGGTCATGGATGCAATTGAGTATGACCTGTCCGCCCTCTGGCAGCCCAGCAATGAAATGCAGACCCAGCCACTCCATAACATGCCCCGTGTTGTTGCCTTGACCGGCGCAAGGACACCGGAGAGTGCCTTGGAGTATAGAGGGCGTGCACAGGGCGCAAGAGGTGATGGCACTTTAGGGTCAAACATTTTGTTATTAAACCAATAGCGATCAGTGCTAACGGTCAGGCGCTTTGTTGCTCGACTTTGGGCGTGGCTGGCTCCAGTGGGGTCAAACCAAATGCCGCGCGTGCCGCGTCACAGTCGGTATTGACCTGGCCATCGACCCAGGAGGCCTCGAACTCCCGGCAAGGGGTCGAGCGTTGCTCATAAATCGTACATTTCACTTCGCTGCCGACTTCCCCCTCCAGGCTGGTGCAGCGTGGGGTTTTGCAGTTGGTACCCAGCATCGCCACCCGGCTGGGGGTGATTTGCTCGACCAGTTCATCGGGCACGGTCCCGCCGGACGAAGCGCATTCACCCCAAAAAAATGACACGCGAAAGTAGGAACAGCAGGCACCGCAATTCAGACACGGACTGACATCGGACATGGGTAATGATCTAAGGAGGAATGGGGAGGCCGGGGGGCGGACAAGGTCGCTATTCTAGGCTTCGCCAGCGGCTTGGAAAGGGGGGCGCAAAGGTATTTTTCAACGGCTGGACGTGCGGTCATACCCATCGCCCCTGGCGGGCGAACATTGGGCCTCGCCACTGGGCAGGCTCGGGCCCTGTGGCGTGAGTTCGCCATGGGTTGGTATCAGCCTTACGAATAATTACAGACAGTTGTGGCGGGCCTGTCTAGATTGCAGATTCCGGGGAAACGACGCCCCAATAACAATAAAAGAGACGGACCCATGCAGAACTCGACCCAAGCGGCGAATGCCTGGCGCATTCTGTTCCTGCTGTTCCTGGCCAATCTGTTCAACTTTTTCGACCGCACCATCCCCGCCATCATCATCGAGCCGATCCGCATGGAGTGGCATCTCAGCGACTTTCAGCTGGGGATCATCGGTACTGCATTCACCATTGTCTACGCGATCGCCGGCCTGCCCCTGGGGCGCATGGCCGATACCGGTTCGCGCAGCAAGTTGATGGGCTGGGGGCTGGCGGTGTGGAGCGGGCTGACCGCCGTCAACGGCATGGTTGGCAGTTTCTGGAGCTTCCTGATCGTACGCATGGGCATCGGCATCGGCGAAGCCAGTTATGCGCCAGCGGCCAACTCGTTGATCGGGGACCTGTTTCCGGCTCATCGCCGGGCGCGGGCCATGGGGATTTTCATGCTCGGCCTGCCGCTGGGGCTGCTGCTGGCGTTTTTCACCATCGGCGCGATGGTCAAGGCGTTCGACAGCTGGCGTGCGCCGTTCTTCATTGCCGCCGTGCCGGGGCTGATCCTGGCGATCTTCATGTTCTACATCAAGGAACCCAAGCGCGGTGCCGCCGAAAGCGTGCAGGTGTCGCAGGAGAAGGTCGACCGGCCGATCCGCCGCGTCCTGGCAGTGCCGACTTTCCTGTGGCTGGTGCTGGCCGGGTTGTGCTTCAACTTCGCCACCTATGCCTGCAACTCGTTCCTGGTGCCGATGCTGCAGCGCTATTTCCTGTTGCCGTTGCAGGAAGCTGCGGTCGCAACCGGAATGATCGTCGGCGTGACCGGCCTGGTAGGCCTGACGCTGGGTGGATGGGTTGCGGACAAGATTCACCAGCGGGTGGCCAATGGTCGCCTGCTGTTCGCTGCATTCAGCCTGATCATTTCCACCGTGTGCACGGCCTGGGCGCTGCATTCGGGACGGATCGAGATCGGCGTGTTCGTCGCGGTGTTCAGTGTCGGATGGCTGTTTGCGTACAACTTCTACACCTGCGTTTACACAGCGATCCAGGACGTGGTCGAGCCGCGTCTGCGGGCGACGGCCATGGCGTTGTTCTTCGCCGGCTTGTATCTGTTGGGCGGCGGCCTGGGGCCGGTGGTGGTCGGTGCCTTGTCCGATCATTTCGCGCACACCGCCATGCTTTCGGCAGGTGCGGAGCAAATGACCGAGGCGTTCAAGGCGGTCGGCCTGCATGACGCGATGTACCTGATCCCGGTGGCGCTGTTTTTCACCATGGTGTTTCTGGTGCTGGCGTCGCGGTGTTTTGTGAGGGATGCCAAGCGGATGAAGGATGGGTTGGTGGCTGTGGTTGAGCCTGAGGGAACTGCGGCGACTGCTTGATTGCTATCGCGAGCAAGCTCGCTCCCACAGTGATATCGGTTGTTCACAAATCTTGTGTTCAACACCGACCCCCTGTGGGAGCGGGCTTGCCCGCGAAGAGGTCATCAGCAGCAACACTAAATTGAAGCAAACAAAAAGGCCCGCATCACTGCGGGCCTTTTTTACCGGTAGAGCAGGGGGCGATTAGCCCGCCACCAACACCCGAATCGCTTCCAGTCGCAGCGCCGCCTTGTCGAGCATGGCCAGGCCTTGCTCGCGCAGTTTGCGCAGGGCGACCAGTTCGCTGTCACGTACGGTCGGGTTGACCGCTTGCAACGCGGTCAGGCGCGCCAGTTCCTCGTCGGTATCGGCAGCCAGGCGACGTTGCGCTTCCGCCACACGCTCGGCATGACGCGGGAAGACCTTGTCTTCGCCGGCGTTGATCCGTGGCGTCAGCTGATCGCGCTGGGCCTGGACGAATTTGTTGGCGCTGGCGCGCGGTACGCTTTCGAGTTGATCGTTCAAGGTCTCGAATGCGACCCGGGCCGACAGGTCATTGCCGTTGGCGTCGAGCAGGCAGCGCAGGGCCGCCGGTGGCAGGTAACGGCCCAGTTGCAGCGAACGCGGCGCAACCACCTCGCTGACATAGAGCAGTTCCAGCAGCACTGTGCCGGGTTTCAGCGCTTTGTTCTTGATCAGCGCTACGGCGGTGTTGCCCATGGAGCCGGACAGCACCAAATCCATGCCGCCCTGCACCATCGGGTGTTCCCAAGTGATGAACTGCATGTCTTCGCGCGACAGCGCCTGGTTGCGGTCGTAGGTGATGGTCACGCCTTCGTCGTCGCCCAGCGGGAAGCTGGCATCGAGCATTTTTTCGCTCGGTTTGAGGATCAGGGCGTTTTCCGAATGGTCTTCGCTGTCGATACCGAATGCATCGAACAGGGTTTCCATGTAGATCGGCAGGGCGAACTGGTCGTCTTGCTCGAGGATCGCTTCTACCAGCGCGTCACCTTCGCCAGCGCCGCCGGAGTTGAGCTCCAGCAGGCGGTCGCGGCCGGTGTGCAGTTCGGCTTCCAGGCGCTCACGCTCGGTGCGGGCTTCGTTGATCAGCGCTTGCCACTCAGCGTCGTCGGCTTCTTCCAGCAGCGGCAGCAGGCGCGGGCCGAACTGATGCTGCAGGGCGTTGCCGGTCGGGCAGGTGTTGAGGAACGCGTTCAGCGCTTCGTGGTACCACTGGAACAGGCGCTCTTGCGGGCTGGTTTCCAGGTACGGCACGTGCAGTTGGATGGTGTGCTTCTGGCCGATCCGGTCCAGACGGCCGATGCGCTGCTCCAGCAGGTCCGGGTGGGATGGCAGGTCGAACAACACCAGGTGATGGGAGAACTGGAAGTTGCGGCCTTCACTGCCGATTTCCGAGCAGATCAGCACCTGCGCGCCAAATTCTTCGTCGGCGAAGTATGCGGCGGCGCGGTCACGCTCGAGGATGTTCATGCCCTCGTGGAACACCGTGGCCGGGATGCCGGAACGTACGCGCAGGGCGTCTTCCAGGTCCATGGCGGTTTCGGCGTGGGCGCAGATCACCAACACTTTGGTGCGCTTGAGCATTTTCAGCTGGTCGATCAGCCATTCGACGCGCGGGTCGAATTTCCACCAGCGCTCTTCTTCATTGGCATCCGGCTGGGCCTGGAAGCTGACCTCCGGGTACAGCTCGGCGTGATCGCCCAACGGCAGTTCGAGGTATTCGTCCGGGCAGGGCAGCGGGTAGGGGTGCAGCTTGCGCTCCGGGAAACCCTGCACGGCGGCGCGGGTATTACGGAACAGCACGCGACCGGTGCCGTGGCGGTCCAGCAGTTCGCGCACCAGGCGGGCGCTGGCTTCGGTGTCGCCGTCGTTGACCGCGGCCAGCAAGGCTTCGCCTTCGTTGCCGAGGAAACCGTTGATGGTCTGGTGGGCTTGCGGCGACAGGCGCCCCTTTTCCAGCAATTCCTGAACGGCCTCGGCTACCGGGCGATAGTTTTCGCTCTCGGCGCGGAAGGCGTTCAGGTCGTGGAAACGGTTCGGATCGAGCAGGCGCAGACGGGCGAAGTGGCTGTCCTGGCCCAGTTGTTCCGGGGTTGCGGTCAACAGCAGTACGCCGGGAATGGTCTCGGCGAGCTGTTCGACCAGCGAATATTCAGGGCTGACCTGGTCTTCGTGCCATACCAAGTGGTGCGCTTCGTCGACCACCAGCAAGTCCCAACCGGCCGCGAACAGCGCGTCCTGGGCCTTTTCGTCGTCCACCAGCCACTCGAGTGCAACCAGCGCCAGCTGGGTGTCTTCAAACGGATTGGAGGCATCGCTTTCAATGAAACGCTCTTCATCGAACAGCGCGACTTGCAGGTTGAAGCGGCGGCGCATCTCCACCAGCCACTGGTGCTGGAGGTTTTCCGGTACCAGGATCAGCACGCGGTTGGCGCGGCCCGACAACAGCTGGCGATGGATGACCAGACCGGCCTCGATGGTCTTGCCCAGGCCCACTTCGTCCGCCAGCAGAACTCGTGGCTCGACACGGTCGGCAACTTCCCGGGCGATGTGCAACTGGTGCGCGATCGGTTGCGCACGCACGCCACCCAGACCCCACAAGGAGGACAGCAGTTGGCGGCTGGTGTGTTCCAGGGTGTGGTAACGCAGGGAGAACCACGGCAGCGGGTCGATCTGTCCGGCGAACAGGCGGTCGCTGGCCAGACGGAACTGGATGAAGTTCGACAGTTGGGTTTCCGGCAGGGTGACCGGTTCGTTCTGCGCGTTCAGGCCGTGGTAAACCAGCAGGCCGTCCATGTCATCGACTTCGCGAACGGTCAGTTTCCAGCCTTCGAAGTGAGTGATGGTGTCACCCGGCGAAAACCGCACGCGGGTCAGGGGCGCATTTCGTAGCGCGTACTGGCGGGTGTCGCCAGTGGCCGGGTAGAGCACGGTCAACAAGCGGCCGTCCTGTGCCAGAACGGTGCCCAAACCCAACTCCGCTTCGCTGTCACTGATCCAGCGTTGCCCCGGTTGATACTGCTGCGCCATGCTGCCTGACTCCCACCTTGAAAAAGCGGGCTATGTTAACGGAACGGGCCTCCAGACCAAAGGAATACCTGTGCCGCAGCTGCTGTAGATGGCGGTCTTTTGATCGAAAAGACCTCAAGAGATCGTAGTCGGTGACGCCTGGCACAGTGCCAAATGGGTCACAGTTTGCGACCGATGGCTCAAGTCGCATCCAGCGCGGCCGACATCCTGCCGACAGGAGACCAAAAAATATGCTGCCACCGATGCTCCCCCTGAGTGCCGTGCCGGTCACTTCCCAGCACGATCCGATTCGCCCGCGCCCGGACATCGCACCTGTGGTGCCGATGCAGGAGAGTTCCACCGACAGCACCATCGACCTGAAAAACCGCGATCCTGAAGAAGCCGTCCTGCTGTTGCGCGAAGAACAACGCAAAAAGCAGGAGCGCGGGCGTCGCCGTCGTGAAGCCGATGAGGATCCCGAAGCCCACCTGGCGATTCCCGGCACTGAGCTCAATGCCGACAACACCGTGCCGGTCGCGCCGTTGATGGAAGATCAGCCGCGCCAGGGGTTGTGGGTCGATATCGAGATTTGAGGTCGCGTCTGGTCAGCGTCGCCGCCAGACCGCATTATTGGAGCAATCCTGCCCAATGATGCGGCGGCTGAATTCCTTTCCAAGCGATGCACTGAGCGCCATGAGCCAAGACGACAAGCTGATCGACCTCAACGCTGAACGCGCCAAGCGTGTTCATGACCTCAATGAAAAGCGCCTTAACGAAGTGCGCCAGGCGTTCGAGCAGGCCATGCCGTTGGGCACGGCGAAGAAAAAGCCGAAGAGCAAGTCCAAGAACAAGCCGAAAAAGCGTTGATCCTCCCCCTGCATCGTTTGATGCAGGTCAGTTTTTCCCCTCCTTTATTCCCGCTCCCGGGCAACATTGATCCCGGTCAATATTTTCTCCTGCCCGATTGGTTAACTTAGCTCCATCGCAACAAGGCAACCGCAGGAGACGCGTCATGTTTTTCGACAACGTGGTGATCGCCGGAGTGCTGACCGTCAGCCTCATGCTGATGTTTTTTGCAGGATTAGGAGTTTTTATCTGGAAGGATTCGCACAAGCGGGAGAAACCGTAGTTCTTTCTGGATGTAATGAGCACGCAAGGCATTTTGGGCAACTTCGGTTGCCCTTTTTTTTGCCTGCGAAAATCTAACTGTTAATACAAAACCCTGTGGGAGCGGGCTTGCTCGCGAAAGCGGTGGGTCAATCAACATATTTGTTGAATGTCTGTCCGCATTCGCGAGCAAGCCCGCTCCCACATTTGTTATGTGGTGACAAGAGGAATGAGCAATAAAAAAGGCGCGGTCCTCACGGAGCGCGCCTTTTTTAATGCGTCTTGTATCAGCTGCCCAGCGCCTTCGACGCCAGCCAGAACAGGCCGGCCGACAGGGCCACCGTGGCCGGCAGGGTCAGCACCCAGGCCAGCAGGATGGTTCTGACGGTGCCGCCTTGCAGGCCGCTCTTGTTGGCGACCATGGTCCCGGCCACACCCGAAGACAGTACGTGGGTGGTGGAAACCGGCAGGCTGAAGATGTTGGCCAGCCCGATCATGCATGCGGCGGTGATCTGCGCCGACATGCCCTGGGCGTAGGTCATGCCTTGCTTGCCGATCTTCTCGCCGATGGTCAGTACCACGCGTTTCCAGCCGATCATGGTACCCAGGCCGAGGGCCAGGGCGACCGCCAGAATCACCCAGAACGGGGCGTATTCGGTGGTGGTGGTCAGGTCTTTGCGCAGTTTGTCCAGGTCAGCCTTTTCACGGGCGGCGAGGCCTGGCAGCTTGGCGACTTTCTTCGCGGTGTCATCCAGGCACAGCAGGTAGCGACGCACTTCGATACGGCTTTCCGACGGCAGCGAGTGGTAGTCGGCTACACCCTTCAAAGTGCCGAGCAAGGCATTGATGGTCGGCTCGGTCTGCTGCGGGTTGCAACGGAATTTCTCCGGCAGGTCGCCATCGACGCTTTTGCCCAACGCCAGGAATTCACCCAGGGAGTCGGCATTGCGCTTGTAGAACTGGCTCAAGTGCAGGGTCGCGTCGCGGGTACGTTCGATCTGGTAGGTGGTGCTGTTCAGGTCAAGTACGAACTGCGCCGGTACGATACCGATCAGTACCAGCATGATCAGGCCGATACCTTTCTGGCCATCGTTGGAACCGTGCACGAAGCTCACGGCCATAGCCGAGATCACCAGTACCAGGCGGTTCCAGAACGGCGGGTGTTTCTTGTCGTCGATGCTGCGGCGCTGTTCCGGCGTCTTGTGCATCTTCGACAGCGGACGCCACCATTTAAGACCGATCAGCACCAGCGCGGCGACCAGGAAGCCTGCCATTGGCGAGAACACCAGCGACATGGCGATATCGATCGCTTTCTGCCAGTTCACACCGTCGGCCAGCGGAATATCGTTGATCAGGGCGTTGGCCAGGCCCACGCCGAGGATCGAGCCGATCAGCGTGTGGGAGCTGGAAGCAGGGATACCGAAGTACCAGGTGCCCAGGTTCCAGGTAATGGCCGCGGCGAGCAACGAGAAGACCATTGCCAGACCATGGCCGGTATTGACGTTTATCAGCAGTTCTACCGGCAGCAGGTGAACGATGGCATAGGCCACGCCAACGCCGCCCAGCAACACGCCGAGGAAATTGAACACGCCGGAAAAGAACACCGCCAGATGCGGCGGCATGGCTTTGGTGTAGATAACAGTGGCGACCGCGTTAGCGGTGTCATGAAATCCATTGATGAACTCAAAGGCGAGAACAAAAGCCAGGGCGAGCAAGAGGCTCACAAGCACCCAAGCATCCAGTCCGCTGAATAAATCGATCATGAAGGTTTTCTGACCCGGTCATAAGGGGGCGCGATTATGCCAGAAAAGACAGTGAATCGATGCACTAGCTGCTCATCGGTAACATTCTTCAATGAATTTTTTTGCGGTTGCACCCTCGGCCCCGGCGATTTTTCGGGGTTTGCAAGTCATTGAATTTCTTCGCAAACGCTGGTGGCGCAAGGGTTGCGCCTGCCTGGAGGTGTGGGCTGGCTGCTTGTATGAAATTTCTGAAAGGAGGGTCAGAAATGAGCCTCGTACCCTGTCAGATGGGCAAGGTAGCTGCAGCCCGCTCATGGCGGGCGCAAAAGGCAACATCAATACTTCCCGCTTTTAGCGGGGGTAAAAACAGACCCTGGAAGGCATCAAGCCGAAGCCGTCATGGCTCCTCGGCTTTGAGTTCCTTTTCCATTTTTTCCAGTTCCTGCTTGAAAACCTGATCCTGAACGGTGGCGCGTTTACGCCAGGGTTTGCGTTCCGGTTCGGGTTGGGCGGCGTAGGTGGTGACTTCCCCGCCGTAAACTTCCTTGTAACGTTGTTCCTGGCGCTCAAGTTCTGCGCGCAGTTCGTCTTTCGTCACAGTGCTACCTGATTGAGTTGAGATAAATTCTGGTGAAACGCGCTGCGCTCAATGTATTGATCACGCTCGACGAGAGGACAACGCCCATGCAGGCATCGTTTACGGCAGGGTGATCAATACGTCCATGTTGCAGGCGGCCACGGCACCAGAGATAAATAGCTGACGTAGCATCAGTTTCCTGTTTTGGCGAGCGCGTTGGCAATGCAATGTCGCGTCACCGAGTAGCGGCAGCGGCGAATGAGAAAACGCCGGGCTACTGATTTGTATTATAGCGAGCGATTCACAGAACTCTATCGCCAAACACTTAAAAGTGAATATCGCTGCGTGAATGTTTTGTTGCCCACAAGTTTTACCGGCAACTAGCGTATGACTGAAGCCATTGTGCGGCGATGCATTTCTGACGCCATTAAGTCGAACAACTTAGGCAATTACATCGGCCTTAAATCAACATCAGGCGCGCGCGAATACATATAGAGAAGGACGCATCCGGTGGAGAAGGCGGGTGGTTGCGATTATCGGTCGAGGGTTCGATAATCGCCCAATGTCGCCTGGCCGGGCTTGTTTGCGGGGCCCATGACGCCTGTAATAGTCGCTGATCCGCACAGGAAAGGACCTTAAATGAATGATCAATTGCGCAATTCCTTCGCATCCGTAGCGCCACCAATCGTGGCATCGCCTGCCAAGCGGATCCAGGCGCTGACCGGCGACCCGGATTTCATGACTTCGCTGGCGCGCGGCCTGGCGGTGGTGCAAGCGTTCCAGGAGCGCAAGCGGCACCTGACCATCGCCCAGATCAGCCACCGCACGGAAATTCCCCGCGCCGCCGTAAGGCGTTGCCTGCATACCCTGATCAAACTCGGCTACGCCACCACCGACGGCCGCACCTATTCATTGCTGCCCAAAGTGCTGACCCTCGGCCATGCCTACGTCTCCTCGACGCCGCTGGCGGTATCGGCCCAGCCTTACCTGGACCGCATGAGCGAGCAATTGCACGAAGCCTGCAACATGGCCACGCTGGAAGGTGATGACATTCTGTACATCGCCCGTTCCGCGACCACGCAGCGTCTGATCTCGGTCGATCTCTCGGTGGGCGGGCGCCTGCCGGCCTATTGCACATCGATGGGCCGAATCCTGCTGGCGGCGCTGGATGACACCTCGCTACAGGAATACCTCGATCACGCCGACCTGCAGGCCAAGACCAGCCGCACCCTGCACACCCCCGAAGCCCTGCTCGAATGCCTGCAGGAAGTGAGAAGACAAGGTTGGTGCATCGTCGATCAGGAGCTGGAGCAAGGCCTGCGTTCGATTGCCGTACCGGTGTACGACGCGTCAGGCCAGGTGGTCGCAGCCCTCAACGTTAGCACCCATGCCGGTCGGGTCAGTCGAAACGAGCTGGAACAACGCTTCCTACCGGGCCTTTTGAGTGCCAGTCGCGACCTCAGCGCGCAACTGTTTGCCTAAGCTGTTCGATAATCGCACGGAGTCGTTTTCGGTGAATTGACGCTGTTTCCTGCGGGTTAATACTGTCGCGGCTGCGCCAGCTTGGGCTGGCACCCGTTCGACTGCGTACCGCATGGAATAAAAATAATGAACCAGCCTCAGTCTGCTGTAGGAAACGTCCTAGACGTACAGACCTTCATCAATGCTCAACCCATTTCACGCTACCAGTGGCGTGTAGTGATCCTGTGTTTTCTGATTGTGTTCCTCGATGGCCTCGACACCGCGGCCATGGGGTTCATCGCCCCGGCCCTGTCGCAAGACTGGGGCATTGACCGTGCCAGCCTGGGCCCGGTCATGAGTGCGGCGTTGATCGGCATGGTCTTCGGCGCACTGGGTTCGGGCCCTTTGGCCGACCGCTTCGGGCGAAAAGTCGTACTGGTCGGCGCCGTGCTGTTGTTCGGTGCGTTCAGCCTGGCCTCGGCGTACAGCACCAGCGTCGATCAGTTGCTGGTGTTGCGCTTCCTCACCGGCCTGGGGCTGGGCGCCGGCATGCCGAACGCCACCACGCTGCTGTCCGAGTACACCCCCGAGCGCAAGAAATCCTTGCTGGTGACCAGCATGTTCTGCGGTTTCAACCTGGGCATGGCGGGTGGTGGCTTCATTTCCGCCAAGCTGATCCCGGCATTCGGCTGGCACAGCCTGCTGCTGATCGGCGGGATTTTGCCGTTGATCCTTGCCGTCGTTCTGCTGCTCTGGCTGCCGGAATCGGCACGCTTCCTTGTCGTCCGTAACCGTGGCACCGACAAAGTGCGCAAGACCCTGGCACCCATTGACCCGACCCTGGTCGCCCAGGCCTCCGCGTTCAGTGTGCCGGAACAGAAAACCGTGAAGGCGCGCAACGTGTTCGCCGTGGTCTTCTCCGGCACCTACAGCGTTGGCACCTTGTTGCTGTGGCTGACCTATTTCATGGGCCTGGTGATTGTTTATCTGCTGACCAGCTGGCTGCCGACCCTGATGCGCGACAGCGGCGCGAGCATGGAGCAGGCCGCGTTCATCGGCGCGTTGTTCCAGTTCGGCGGTGTCTTGAGCGCAGTGGGTGTAGGCTGGGCCATGGACCGCTTCAATCCGCACAAGGTGATCGGCACTTTCTACCTGCTGGCCGGGGTGTTTGCCTACGCGGTGGGGCAGAGCCTGGGCAACATCACACTGCTGGCGACCCTGGTACTGGTGGCCGGGATGTGCGTCAACGGCGCGCAATCGGCAATGCCATCACTGGCCGCGCGCTTTTATCCGACCCAGGGGCGCGCCACGGGTGTGTCGTGGATGCTCGGGATCGGCCGTTTCGGCGCCATCCTCGGCGCCTGGATGGGCGCGACGTTGCTGGGGTTGGGCTGGAATTTCGAGCAGGTACTGACAGCGCTGGTGATACCAGCGGCCCTGGCAACCACGGCGGTGGTGATCAAGGGTGTGGTCAGTCATGCGGATGCGACCTGACGGGTTGATCCGGGATCTCCAGTGATTTTGGAGGCCTCATCGCGGGCAAGCCCGCTCCCACAGGGACCACGATTAACCCTGTGGGAGCGGGCTTGCCCGCGAAGCTTTTAGAATCGGTAGGCGCGCAACAATGTGTTCGATAATCGAACGCTCAGTCGATTATCGGATTGTTTGAGGTATTTCACAGGCTTAATCTTCAGTCATCCGGCGCTGCGCATCGGCGCCTTTTTCCACTGTCGGTTAACAACAAATGGGAGCCTGCCCCAAATGGCTGAGATTCTTTCGCTGCACGACGCGGTGAAGCAATTCGTGAATGACGGCGATACCGTCGCGCTCGAAGGCTTCACCCACCTGATCCCAACGGCGGCGGGTCATGAAATCATTCGTCAGGGCAAGAAAGACCTGACCCTGGTACGGATGACGCCTGACCTGATCTACGACCAGTTGATCGGTGCCGGTTGTGCTCGCAAGCTGGTTTTCTCCTGGGGCGGCAACCCGGGTGTAGGTTCCCTGCACCGTCTGCGTGACGCCGTCGAGAAGCAGTGGCCACACGCGCTGGAAATCGAAGAACACAGCCACGCCGACCTGGCCAACGCCTATGTCGCTGGCGCTTCCGGCCTGCCGTTCGCCGTACTGCGTGCCTACGCCGGTTCCGACCTGCCGAAGGTCAACCCGCTGATCAAATCCGTTACCTGCCCGTTCACCGGCGAAGTGCTGGCCGCCGTGCCTTCGGTACGTCCGGACGTCACCGTGATCCACGCGCAGAAAGCCGACCGCAAGGGCAACGTGCTGCTGTGGGGCATTCTCGGCGTGCAGAAAGAAGCCGTGCTGGCCGCCAAGCGTTGCATCGTCACCGTTGAAGAAATCGTCGACGACCTCAATGCGCCGATGAACTCCTGCGTCCTGCCGACCTGGGCCCTGAGCGCGGTCTGCCATGTACCGGGTGGCGCGCATCCGTCCTACGCCCACGGTTACAACGAGCGTGACAACCGCTTCTACCAGGCCTGGGACCCGATTGCCCGCGACCGTGAAACCTTCACCGCGTGGATCAACGAATTCATCCACGGCAGCGCTGACTTCAGCGAGTTCAAGGCCAAGCTGGCCGCCGCTTCGGAGGCGAAGTAATGACTTACACCACCAATGAAATGATGACCGTCGCCGCTGCCCGTCGCCTGAAGAACGGCTCGGTGTGCTTCGTGGGCATCGGCCTGCCATCGAAAGCGGCCAACCTGGCCCGCCTGACGTCCTCGCCAGACGTAGTCCTGATCTACGAATCGGGCCCGATCGGCGCCAAGCCAAGCGTGCTGCCACTGTCGATCGGTGACGGTGAACTGGCGGAAACCGCCGACACCGTGGTCCCGACCGGCGAAATCTTCCGCTACTGGCTGCAGGGCGGTCGCATCGACGTCGGTTTCCTCGGCGCGGCCCAGGTCGACCGCTTCGGCAACATCAACACCACCGTGGTCGGCGACTACCACTCGCCGAAAGTCCGTCTGCCGGGCGCCGGCGGTGCACCGGAGATCGCCGGTTCCGCCAAGAGCGTGCTGATCATTCTCAAGCAATCGGCGCGTTCGTTCGTCGACAAGCTCGACTTCATTACCTCGGTCGGCCACGGTGAAGGCGGCGACTCGCGCAAGCGTCTTGGCCTGCCAGGCGCCGGTCCGGTCGGCATCATCACCGACTTGTGCACCATGGAACCGGAAACCGGCACCAATGAATTCGTGGTCACCGCACTGCACCCGGGCGTGACCCGCGAGCAAGTGATCGCCGCCACCGGTTGGCCGATCCGTTTCGCCGACAGCGTTGTCGTCACCGCCGAGCCGACCGAGGTCGAGCTGACCGCGCTGCGTGACCTGGAAGCCCGTACCGCCGCGGCTCACGGCCAAGCACCGGGAGAAGCATGATGCGCGAGGTTTATATCTGCGATGCGATTCGCACCCCCATCGGCCGCTTCGGCGGTGGCCTGTCGGCGGTCCGCGCCGACGACCTGGCCGCCGTTCCGATCAAGGCCCTGATGGAGCGCAATCCGTCGGTGGACTGGACGGCCGTGGACGAGGTGTTCCTCGGCTGCGCCAACCAGGCCGGTGAAGACAACCGCAACGTGGCGCGCATGGCGCTGCTGCTGGCCGGGCTGCCGGAAACCATTCCGGGCGTGACCCTCAACCGTCTCTGCGCTTCGGGCATGGATGCCATCGGCACCGCGTTCCGTGCCATCGCCAGCGGCGAAATGGAGCTGGCGATTGCCGGCGGCGTCGAGTCGATGTCCCGCGCACCGTTCGTGATGGGCAAGGCCGACGCGTCGTTCTCGCGCAACATGAAGCTGGAAGACACCACCATCGGCTGGCGCTTCATCAACCCGTTGATGAAAGCCCAGTACGGCGTGGATGCGATGCCGCAGACCGCCGACAACGTGGCCGACGACTACAAGGTCTCCCGCGCCGACCAGGACGCCTTCGCCCTGCGCAGCCAGCAACGCACCGCCGTTGCCCAGGCCGCCGGCTTCTTCGCCGAAGAAATTGTCGAAGTGCGCATTGCCCATAAAAAGGGTGAAACCGTGGTCAGCCAGGACGAACATCCTCGCGCCGACACCACCCTGGAAGCCCTGACCAAGTTGAAGCCGGTCAATGGTCCGGACAAAACCGTCACCGCCGGCAATGCTTCCGGCGTGAACGACGGTGCGGCAGCCTTGATTCTGGCCTCGGCCGAAGCTGTGAAAAAGCACGGCCTGACCGCCCGCGCCAAAGTGCTGGGCATGGCCAGCGCCGGTGTTGCCCCTCGAGTGATGGGCATCGGCCCGGTGCCGGCTGTGCGCAAACTGACCGAGCGCCTGGGTGTGGCAGTCAGCGATTTCGACGTGATCGAACTCAACGAAGCCTTCGCCAGCCAGGGTCTGGCGGTGCTGCGTGAACTGGGGATCGCCGACGACGCGCCGCAGGTCAATCCGAACGGTGGCGCCATTGCCCTGGGCCATCCGCTGGGCATGAGCGGTGCTCGCCTGGTACTGACGGCGCTGCATCAGCTGGAGAAAACCGGCGGCAAGAAAGGTCTGGCGACCATGTGCGTCGGCGTGGGCCAGGGTCTGGCACTGGCGATCGAACGCGTCTGACGGGCTACGCCCCCCCCCTGTAGGAGCGAGCCTGCTCGCGAAGCGGTGTATCAGTCAGTTTTGATGTCACTGACACACCGCCATCGCGAGCAGGCTCGCTCCTACAGGGGGAGGGGTTTCCCACAGGGAATAGGTGTTCAAGATGCATCTGTGGAACGGGACTGTTGCAAAGTATGTCTAGACTCTCACTGTCCCCATTGAGTGAAAAACAATGACAACGCCAACCGCTACACCCGCCCTCTACACAGGCGAAGAGCGCAGCAAACGGATCTTTGCCATTGTCGGCGCCTCGTCCGGCAACCTGGTCGAATGGTTCGACTTTTACGTCTACGCCTTCTGCGCAATCTATTTCGCGCCGGCCTTCTTCCCGTCCGACAACCCCACGGTACAGCTGGTCAATACCGCGGGCGTGTTTGCCGCCGGCTTCCTGATGCGACCGATTGGCGGCTGGATCTTCGGCCGCGTTGCGGACAGGCATGGCCGCAAGAATTCGATGTTGATCTCGATTCTGATGATGTGTTTCGGCTCATTGCTCATCGCATGTCTGCCGACCTACAACAGCATCGGGGTCTGGGCGCCGATTCTCCTGCTGTTCGCCCGCTTGCTCCAGGGCCTGTCGGTGGGCGGCGAGTACGGCACCACAGCAACCTATATGAGCGAAGTCGCCCTCAAGGGCCAGCGCGGTTTCTTCGCGTCCTTCCAGTACGTGACTCTGATCGGCGGGCAATTGCTGGCGGTGTTGCTGGTGGTGATTTTGCAGCAGTTCCTCACCGAGGATGAGCTGCGCGCCTACGGCTGGCGGATTCCATTCGTGGTCGGTGCCTGTGCGGCGCTGATTTCGCTGTACCTGCGTCGTTCGCTGAAAGAAACCACCAGCAAGGAAATGCGCGAAAACAAGGACGCCGGCAGCATCAGCGCACTGTTTCGCGATCACAAGGCGGCCTTCATCACCGTGCTCGGTTACACCGCCGGTGGCTCGCTGATTTTCTACACCTTCACCACATATATGCAGAAATACCTGGTGAACACCGCCGGCATGCCCGCCAAGACCGCCAGCTACATCATGACCGGCGCGCTCTTTCTTTATATGTGCATGCAGCCGTTTTTCGGCATGCTCGCCGACAAGATCGGCCGGCGTAACTCGATGCTCTGGTTCGGTGCCCTCGGGACCTTGTGCACCGTGCCGATTCTGTTGAGCCTGAAAAGCGTCGGCAGTCCGTTCGTGGCCTTCGTGCTGATCACCCTGGCCCTGGCGATCGTCAGTTTCTACACCTCGATCAGCGGCCTGGTAAAAGCCGAGATGTTCCCGCCGGAAGTGCGCGCACTGGGCGTCGGCCTGGCCTATGCGGTGGCGAACGCGATCTTCGGTGGTTCGGCGGAATATGTCGCCCTTAGCCTCAAGGCCGGTGGCATGGAAAACTCCTTCTACTGGTACGTGACGGTGATGATGGCGATTGCCTTCCTGTTCAGCCTGCGCCTGCCGAAACAGGCCAAATATCTGCACCACGACCTTTGATCTTTCCGCGGGCCCTGACCGGCCCGCGCCTCCAGGGACTGTTTATGAACCAGCGACCGGGCAATCAATTGTTCGATGCCTATTTCACTGCCCGCGATATGCGTGAGGTCTTCAGCGATCAGGGCCGGGTCCAGGCCATGCTTGATTTCGAAGCGGCGCTGGCCCGGGCCGAAGCGCGGGTCGGACTGATTCCGCAGAGCGCCGTGGCTTCCATCGAAGGCGCCTGCCAGGCCGGGCATTTCGACTTTGCCGCCCTCGGTGAAGCGATTGCCATCGCCGGCAACTCGGCGATTCCGCTGGTCAAGGCGTTGGGCAAGCAGATTGCGGCCAACGATGCCGAGGCCGAACGTTACGTGCATTTGGGCGCGACCAGCCAGGACGTGATGGACAGCGGCCTGGTGTTGCAACTGCGCCGCGCGCTGGAGCTGATCGACAGCGATCTGGCTCAGCTTGGACAGACGCTTGCGACCCAGGCCCAGCGCCATGCGGCTACACCGCTGGCCGGGCGTACCTGGCTGCAACATGCGACCCCGGTCACCCTCGGCATGAAGATAGCCGGGTGGTTGGGCGCGGTAACCCGTAGCCGTCAGCGCTTGCACGAACTCAAGCCGCGCCTGCTGGTGCTGCAATTCGGCGGCGCGTCCGGCACCCTCGCGGCCCTGGGTGACAAGGCGATGCCAATTGCCCAGGCGTTGGCCGAAGAGCTGCAACTGACCTTGCCCGACCAACCGTGGCACACCCAGCGTGATCGCTTGGTGGAGTTCGGCTCTGTTCTGGGGTTGATCGCCGGCAGTCTCGGCAAACTTGGCCGCGACATCAGCCTGCTGATGCAGACCGAAGCGGGCGAAGTGTTCGAGCCTTCGGCGCCGGGCAAGGGTGGTTCCTCGACCATGCCGCACAAGCGCAATCCGGTGGGCGCGGCCGTGCTGATCGGCGCGGCGACCCGCGTGCCCGGCCTGCTCTCGACCCTGTTCAGTGCCATGCCCCAGGAGCACGAGCGCAGCCTGGGCCTGTGGCATGCCGAGTGGGAAACCCTGCCGGAGATTTGCTGCCTGGTGTCCGGCAGCCTCAAGCAGGCGCTGCTGGTGGCCGGCGGCCTGGAAGTGGATGCCGAGCGCATGGCGCGCAACCTCGATTTGACTCAAGGGCTGGTGCTCGCCGAAGCGGTGAGCATTGTCCTGGCGCAACGGGTAGGGCGCGACACCGCGCATCATCTGTTGGAGCAATGCTGCAAGCGCGCCGTGGCCGAACAACGGCATCTGCGCGCGGTGCTCGGCGACGAGCCGCAAGTGACTGCCCAGCTGTCGGCGGTCGAACTCGATCATCTGCTGGACCCCGCCCATTACCTCGGCCAGGCCCGTACCTGGGTCGAACGAGCGGTGGCTGAACATTCTGCATTGACTGCCTGAAGGAGATTGCTGTGGCTTTCGTACAACTCGCCGATGGCGAACTGCATTACCAACTCGACGGCCCGGTGGATGCGCCGGTGCTGGTGCTGTCCAACTCCCTGGGCACCGACCTGCACATGTGGGATGCGCAAATCCCGGCGTTCACCGAGCATTTTCGCGTGCTGCGTTTCGACACCCGCGGCCACGGCCAATCGCTGGTGACACCAGGGCCTTACAGCATCGAGCAATTGGGCCATGACGTGTTGGGGCTGTTGGATGCCTTGCACATCGAACGGGCGCATTTCTGCGGGCTGTCCATGGGCGGGCTGATCGGCCAGTGGCTGGGCATCAACGCCGGTGAGCGACTGAACAAGCTGATCGTGTGCAACACCGCGGCGAAAATCGGCGATCCGTCGATCTGGAACCCGCGCATTGAAACGGTTCTGCGTGACGGTGCAGCGGCCATGGTCGCGCTGCGTGATGCATCGATTGCCCGCTGGTTCACCCCGGACTTCTCCGAAGCCAACCCGGCGGCGGCCAAGCAGATTACCGACATGCTGGCGGCCACTTCACCGCAAGGCTATGCGGCCAACTGCGCGGCGGTGCGTGATGCCGATTTCCGTGATCAGCTGTCTTCGATCAAGGCGCCGCTGCTGGTGATCGCCGGTGCCCAGGATGCCGTCACGCCGCCGTCCGGCGGGCATTTCATTCAGGAACACGTGCCGGGGGCCGAGTACGCCGAGTTCTATGCCGCGCACTTGTCCAACGTTCAGGCTGGCGACGCTTTCAGCGAGCGTGTGCTGGCGTTTCTGACGGCTCGTTGAGGGGAATTTTCGTGGACGAGAAACAACGTTACGACGAAGGCATGAAGGTTCGCCGCGCCGTGCTGGGCGATGCCCACGTCGACCGCAGCCTGAGCACCCTGACCGAGTTCAACTCGGAGTTCCAGGAAATGATCACCCGCCACGCCTGGGGTGACATCTGGACCCGCCCGGGCCTGCCGCGCCACACCCGCAGCCTGATCACCATCGCCATGCTGATCGGCATGAACCGCGAAGGCGAGCTCAAACTGCACCTGCGCGCCGCCGCCAACAATGGCGTCAGCCGGGGAGAGATCAAGGAAGTGATCATGCAGAGCGCGATCTACTGCGGCATCCCGGCGGCCAACGCCACGTTCCACCTGGCGGAGTCGGTGTGGGATGAGTTGGGGGTTGAATCGCGGGAGTAAGCTTCGGGATTTTCGATGCTTGAGCTGACGCCATCGCGAGCAGGCTCGCTCCCACAGTTAACCGTGTTTTTCCAGAAGGAATGCGGTCGACTGTGGGAGCGAGCCTGCTCGCGATAGCGGTGGTGAGGTTTACAACAGGCTGATCGGGTAGCTGATGATCACGCGGTTCTCATCGAATTCGTTGTTGCTGTAGTCCCGGCGCATGGTCGAGTTGCGCCATTTCACGTTCAGATCCTTCAGCGCACCGCTCTGCACGGTGTAGCCCAGTTCACTTTCACGTCCCCATTCCTTGCCGTCGGTGATGCTGCCGGTGTGTACGTTGTCGCCACTGATGTAGCGGTTCATCAGGGTCAGGCCGGGCACGCCGAGGGCGACGAAGTTGTAGTCGTGGCGCACCTGCCAGGATTTTTCCCGGGCGTTGTCGTAGCTGGAGTTGTAGCTGTCGTTGGCCAGGGTGCCGCCGCTGGTGCCGTTGACCCGCATCCATGGGCTGTCGCCGGTGAGTTTTTGCAGGCCGACGTAGAAGGTGTTGCCGCCGTATTTGGCGGAGAACAGGCCGTACATCGTCTTGTTGTCCAGATCCCCGGCGCGGGCGCTGCCGTCGTCCTTGCCGTAGAAGAACCCGAGGTTGGCGCCCAGGGTCCAGTCGCCGATGGGTTGGCTGTGGGTCAGGTTGATGAATTGCTGGCTATAGATGTCCTTGAGCTCGGCGTTCCACAGGCCGATCTGGGTGCGCTTTTCATTGAACAGGTATTCGCCGCCCTGGAAGTTGAAGCGGTCCGAGGTGAACGCGGCTTTGCCGGTCATCGACATGTCGTCCATGCTGCTGTCGTCACGCGGGCTGTTCTGCCGGAACTGGCCGCCGTAGAGCGTCAGGCCGTTGATTTCCTTCGAGGTGATCTGCCCGCCACGGAAGGTTTGCGGCAGGGAGCGGCCGTCGTCGGAGCGCAGGATCGGCAGCACCGGCATCCAATCGCCGACCTTCACTTCGGTCTGTGACAACTTCGCCTTGAATGCCACGTTGGTGCGGCCGAAGTTATCTGCCGGGCGACCGTCGCTGTCCAGCGGCAGCAGTTGCGTGCCGCCGGTGCCTTTGCCGCCATCGAGTTTCACCGAGTACAGCCCCAGCACATCCATGCCGAAGCCGACGGTGCCTTGGGTGAAGCCGGACTTGGCGTCGAGAATGAAGCTTTGTGTCCACTCTTCAGCCTTGCCCTGAGCCTTGGTCGGGTTGGTGAAGTTGCGGTTGATGTAGAAGTTGCGCAGGTTCAAGTTGACCTTGGCGCCTTCGACAAAGCCTGTCTCCTCGGCTTGGGCGGGCAGGGCCGCGCTGGCCAGGGCGACGGCGATCAGGCTGGGAACGAAATACTGCGCGGTGGAAGGCGTCATGGGCTCGGGTCTCTCTAATTCTTGGGGGTGAAACGGGTTAGTGCCGCAGCCGGGAAGGGTGCAGACGTGTAGTCGACAGGTTTGGATGAAGCCTGGGGATCAGCCGGACGGGGCAGGGCGCGGGGTCATGGTGTCGAACCTGTTGTTATTGGTTTTGTGGTTCGATGGTGATGTGAATGTACTAGATGGTTCAATCTCGGAAAGAGGGTTTTGGGCGATTATCGAACATAAGATGAACTTCGGTTTTGTAGTGACTATGCGGGCCTCATCGCGAGCAGGCTCGCTCCTACAATGGATCGCATTCTTTCTGGAGAAACCGGATCAACTGTAGGAGCGAGCCTGCTCGCGATGAGGCCAGAACAGGCGCCACACCTTTGCGGCAGATAACAAAAAGCCCACCAATAGGTGGGCTATTTGCATTTACAGCGCTATCAGAACATCCGCATCTTCGGCGCTTCTTCCTTCAATGGCTCGTTCTTCGCCGTCTGTTCGTTCCAGCCACCACCCAGCGCCTTGTACAGGTTCACGGCGCTGACCAGCTGCGCCAGGCGGTCGGTGATCAGCGCCTGTTGGGCGCTGAACAGCTGACGCTGGGCATCGAGGAAGGTCAGGTTGCTGTCGACACCGATGCGGTAGCGACGCTCGGCCAGGCGGTAGTAGTCCTGGTTGGCGCTGACGAAATCACGCTGCGCCTGCAACTGATGGGTGTAGGTCTCGCGGGCGGCCAGGCCGTCGGCGACTTCCTGGAAGGCCGTCTGAATGGACTTCTCGTAGTTCGCCACGCCAATGTCCTTCTGGATTTTCGAGTAATCCAGGCTGGCGCGCAGGCTGCCGGCGTTGAAGATCGGCAGGTTGATCTGCGGCTGGAACAGCCAGGTGCCCGAACCGCCCTTGAACAGGCCGGACAGGTCCGGGCTCAGGGTGCCGGCATTGGCGGTGAGGCTGATGCTCGGGAAGAACGCAGCCCGCGCCGCGCCGATGTTGGCGTTGGCGGCCTTGAGGTTGTATTCGGCTTGCAGGATGTCCGGACGACGTTGCAGCAGGTCCGATGGCAGGCCAGGCGGTACTTCGCTCAGCAAATCATCGTTGAGCGGTTGGGCCGCTTGCAGGTTGGCCGGAATGCCGGTGCCGAGCAGCAGCACCAGGCTGTTTTCATCCTGGGCGACCTGGCGGGTGTACTTGGCCAGTTGCGCCCGGGCGTTTTCCACCGAGGTCCGCGACTGCGCCAGATCCAGGGCCGAGGCGACACCCACTTCGTTGCTGCGGGCGGTGAGCTTGTAGCTCTCCTCGAACGCGGCGAGGGTGTCCTGGGTCAGCTTGTACAGTTCCTTGTCGGCCTGCCAGGTCAGGTAGGCATTGGCCACGCTGGCCACCAGGCTGATCTGGGTACTGCGCCGGCCTTCTTCGGTGGCGAAGTACTTCTGCAACGCTTCTTCGCTCAGGCTGCGAACCCGACCGAACAGGTCGAGTTCATAGGCGCTGATACCGACGGTGGCCGAGTAGGAACTGACGATGCCCGACTGACCCGATTGCGTGGCGTTTTCCGGAACCCGCTGGCGGCTGCCGCTGCCATTGGCCGAAACGGCCGGGTACAGATCGGCACGCTGGATGCGGTACTGAGCCGCGAAGGCGTCGATGTTCAGGGCCGCGACACGCAGGTCACGGTTGTTTTCCAGGGCGACCTGGATCAGCTGTTGTAGCGCCGGGTCATGGAAAAACTGCTTCCAGCCTTGCTCCGCGGCGGCCTGTGCAGGCGCCTGGGCCGGCGAGTACGCCTGGCCCTGCGGGTATTGATCGGCCACCGGCGCTTGCGGCTGCTGATAATCGGGAATCAGCGAGCAACCACCGAGCACAAAGGCGGCAACTGCCAGGGAAAGTAGCGACTTGCTCATTAGCCAGCCTCTTTAGAAGGTTCAATGGCATCGTCCTGGCTGGCGATTTTGCGCTGGCCCATGGACGACACGGTGACAAAGAACAGCGGGACCCAGAAGATCGCCAGTACGGTGGCGGTGATCATACCGCCAATCACACCGGTACCGATTGCATGCTGGCTACCGGAGCCTGCGCCCGTGGAGATGGCCAGTGGCACCACACCGAGAACGAAGGCGAGCGAGGTCATGATGATCGGTCGCAGACGCATGCGGCAGGCTTCGATGGCCGCATCGCGCAGACTGCGCCCATGTTCGTGCAGCTCCTTGGCAAATTCGACAATCAGAATGGCGTTTTTCGCCGCCAGACCGATAGTCGTCAACAGACCCACCTGGAAGTACACGTCGTTGGACAGACCGCGCAGGCTGGTGGCCATCAGCGCACCGATGATCCCCAGCGGTACGACCAGCATCACCGCAATCGGAATCGACCAGCTTTCATACAGCGCCGCCAGACACAGGAACACCATCAGCAGTGACAACGCGTACAACGCCGGAGCCTGGGAGCCGGACAGACGTTCCTCATAGGACAGACCGGTCCAGGAGATGCCGACACCCGCTGGCAGTTTCTTGGCGATGGCTTCGACTTCGGCCATGGCTTCACCGGTGGAATAACCCGGGGCCGGGGCACCGAGGATTTCCATCGCTTCCACGCCGTTGTATCGGGCCAGTTTCGGCGAGCCGTAGATCCACTCGCCCTTGGCGAACGCCGTGAACGGAACCATGGTGCCGTCGCGGTTGCGCACGTACCACTTCTGCAGGTCTTCCGGACTCATGCGCGCGCCGGGCTTGCCTTGCACGTACACCTTCTTCACACGACCACGGTCGATGAAGTCGTTGACGTAGCTACTGCCCAAGGCAATCGACAGCGTGTTGTTGATGTCGGCGATGGTAATGCCCAAGGCACTGGCCTTCTCGTCATCGATTTCCAGCTGGTACTGCGGTTCGTCGTTCAAACCGTTCGGACGCACTTGCGTCAGCACCTTGCTTTGCGCGGCCATGCCGAGGAACTGGTTGCGGGCTTCCATCAACTTGTCGTGACCGATACCGGCGCGGTCCTGCAGGAACACGTCGAAACCGGTGGCGTTACCCAGCTCCAGTACCGCAGGCGGGGCGAAGGCGAACACCATCGCATCGCGGAAGGTAAAGAAGTGCTGCTGCGCACGGGCCGCGACCTTGAACACGCTGTTATCGGCGTTACGCTCGTCCCACGGACGGAGCATGATGAACGCCATACCCGAGCTCTGGCCACGACCGGCGAAGTTGAAGCCGGTCACGGTAAACACCGAGTTCACCGCGTCGCCTTCACCGCCATCCTTGCCCGGACGCAGCAGGAATTCACGCATCTGGTCCACGACCACCTGGGTACGCTGGGACGTCGAACCGGCCGGGGTCTGCACCTGGGCGAACAGTACGCCCTGGTCTTCTTCGGGCAGGAACGCGGTCGGAATGCGGGTGAACAGCCAGATCATGCCGACGACGATGATGATGTAGGCCAGCAGGTACGGAGCCTTTTGCGCCAGCATGTTGCCTACGCCACGCTCGTAGCTGCGTACGCCACGGTCGAAGTTGCGGTTGAACCAGCCGAAGAATCCGCGTTTGGGCGTGCCGTGCTCGCCTTTGGGAATCGCCTTGAGCATGGTGGCGCACAGCGCCGGGGTGAAGATCAAGGCCACCAGTACCGACAGGGCCATGGCCGAGACGATGGTGATCGAGAACTGCTTGTAGATCACACCGGTGGAGCCGCTGAAGAACGCCATCGGCAGCAGTACCGCCGACAGTACCAGAGCGATACCCACCAGGGCGCCCTGGATCTGGCCCATGGATTTCTTGGTGGCTTCCTTGGGCGACAGGCCTTCTTCGCTCATCACCCGTTCGACGTTCTCCACCACGACGATGGCGTCGTCCACCAGCAAGCCGATGGCCAGCACCATGCCGAACATGGTCAGGGTGTTGATGCTGAAACCGGCGGCCGCGAGGATGCCGAAGGTACCGAGCAATACCACCGGCACAGTCATCGTGGTGATGACGGTGGCGCGGAAGTTCTGCAGGAACAGGAACATCACCAGGAACACCAGCACGATCGCTTCGACCAGGGTTTCAACTACACCCTTGATCGACTCGGTCACCACCGGGGTGGTGTCGTACGGGAACACCACTTCCATCCCTTGCGGGAAGAACGGCTTGAGGTTGTCGATGGTCTTGCGCAGCGCTTTTGCCGTGTCGAGGGCGTTGGCACCGTTGGCCAGTTTCACTGCAAGGCCCGAAGCCGGCGCGCCGTTGAACTGGGCGTTGATGCTGTAGTTCTCGCCACCCAGGCCTACTTCGGCGACATCCTTCAGGCGAACCTGGGAGCCATCCTTGTTGACCTTGAGCAGGATCTTGTTGAACTGCTCGGCGGTTTGCAGGCGGGTCTTGCCGATGATCGTCGCGTTCAGCTGGGTGCCGGGCAGGGCAGGCAGGCCGCCGAGCTGGCCGGAGGAGATCTGCACGTTTTGCGCGGCGATGGCGGTCTTGACGTCGATCGGGGTCAGGTTGAAGTTGTTCAACTTGGCCGGATCCAGCCAGATACGCATGGCGTACTGGGAACCGAACACCTGGAAGTCACCGACACCGGCGGTCCGCGAGATCGGGTCCTGCATGTTGGACACGATGTAGTTGGACAGGTCGTCCTTGGTCATGCTGCCGTCGCGGGACACCACGCCGATCACCAGCAGGAAGTTCTTCACAGCCTTGGTCACGCGGATACCCTGCTGCTGCACTTCTTGCGGCAGCAGCGGGGTGGCCAGGTTCAGCTTGTTCTGTACCTGGACCTGCGCGGTGTCGGAGTTGGTGCCTTGCTCGAAGGTCGCGGTGATGGTCATGGTGCCGTCGGAGTTACTTTCCGAGGACACATAACGCAGGTTGTCGATACCGTTGAGCTGTTGCTCGATCACTTGCACCACGGTGTCCTGCACGGTTTGCGCAGATGCACCCGGGTAGGTCACGGAAATGGCGATCGCCGGAGGCGCAATGCTCGGGTACTGGTTGATCGGCAGCCGCAGGATCGAAAGTGCCCCGACCAGCATGATCACCAGGGCAATTACCCAGGCGAAAATCGGACGGTCGATAAAGAATTTCGACATGGTTTACTCCCCTTTGCCGCTGGAAGCCTGTTCAGCTGCCTTGGCGGGGGCCGGATTCTTCGCACCGACGTTGGTCGCGTCTGTAGGCTTGACGACGACACCTGGCTTGACGAATTGCAGACCTTCGGTGATCAGGCGATCGCCGGCCTTCAGGCCGTCTTCGATCAGCCATTGGTTGCCGACGGTACGGCTGGCTTTGAGCTGGCGCAGTTCGACCTTGTTGTCGGGACCGACGACCAGTGCGGTCGGCGTGCCCTTGAGGTCGCGGGTCACGCCTTGCTGCGGGGCCAGAATCGCCGCGCTGTTCACACCGGCCTGCAACTGGGCGTGGACGAACATGCCCGGCAGCAGGGTGTGCTCAGGGTTCGGGAACACTGCACGCAGGGTCACGGAGCCGGTGGTCTGGTCGACCGAGACTTCGGAGAACTCCAGCTTGCCTTCCTGCTTGTACTGGCTGCCGTCTTCGAGGGTCAGCTTGACCTTGGCGGCGTTGTCGCCGGCCTTCTGCAGGCGACCGCTTTCCAGTTCGCGGCGCAGTTGCAGCAATTCCACGGAGGACTGCGTCACATCGACGTAGATCGGGTCAAGTTGCTGGATGACGGCCATCGCTTCGGTCTGACCGTTGCTGACCAGCGCACCTTCCGTCACCGCAGAGCGGCCGATACGGCCGGTCAGTGGCGCGTAGACCTTGGTGTAGCGCACATTGATCTGGGCGGTTTGCAGCGCGGCTTCCGATTGCAGGCGGTTGGCCACGGCGGTGTCGTATTCCTGGCGGCTCACCGCCTGCTCGTTGACCAGTTGCTGGTAGCGGTCGGAAATCGACTTGGTGGAGCGCAGGTTGGCCTCGGCACTTTTCAGTGTCGCTTCATAGACCGACGGGTCGATCTGGTAGAGCTGCTGGCCTTCCTTCACGTCGCCGCCTTCCTTGAACAGGCGCTTGAGAATGATGCCATTGACCTGTGGGCGCACTTCCGCGATGCGGTACGCACTGGTGCGGCCCGGCAGATCGGAGGTCAACGTAAACGTTTGCGGTTGCAGGGTGACGACGCCGACCTGAGGCGGTGGTGCGGCCGGTGCCGCTTCTTCCTTTTTGCATCCGCTAAGCAGCGATGCCAGGGCGACGGCGGCGACCAGAGCGGTAACAGCTGGCTTGAATTGCATGAAAATCCTCGGGTCAGGCGCGTTGGGGAACGCACAAGAAAAGATGGAAGGTTAAAAAATGGGTGCTGGGTGGATAAGTAGCTTGCTAAGGAATATACTTACGTTCATGGTTGTTTGTAAATACCTTGGCTATGTATCCTCACCGTTACAGAAGCCGCCGCAAGGTTCGAATTGTAGGCCCGGGGACGGGACCCCAGAACGCTCGCCCCACTTTTATTCAGCTGATATTCAGACATCGCTGAAGCACCCTGATTGAGGTTGTACTGCCATGGTCCGTCGCACCAAAGAGGAAGCTCAAGAAACCCGCAACCAGATACTCGAAGCGGCTGAAAAAGCCTTTTACGAGCGGGGCGTGGCCCGTACCACGCTGGCGGATATCGCGACTCTGGCCGGCGTCACTCGCGGGGCCATCTACTGGCATTTCAGCAACAAGGCCGACCTGGTCCAGGCCATGCTCGACACCCTGCATGAGCCTTTGGACGAGCTGGCCAAGGCCGCCGAGAGCGAAGACGAACTCGACCCCCTGGGCTGTATGCGCAGGTTGCTGATCCATTTGTTTCATGAAGTTGCACTGGACCCCAAGACCCGGCGCATCAATGAAATTTTGTTTCACAAGTGCGAATTCACCGATGAAATGTGCGACCTGCGCCAGCAGCGCCAGACCGCCAGCCTCGATTGCAACATGCGCATTGGCCTGACCCTGCGTAATGCCGTGAATCGTGGGCAGCTGCCGGCAGACCTCGACACTGCCCGGGCGGCCATCAGCATTCATGCCTACATCGACGGCCTGCTGTACCAGTGGCTGCTGACCCCCGAGAGCTTCGAACTGCACACCGAGGCCGAGCGCTGGGTCGATATCGCGATCGACATGCTGCGTCTGAGCCCCAGCCTGCGTAAATGAAACAACATGCGTAATCGGCTCCACGGGTGTCAATCGCTGAAGCCGTAGATGAACAGTTCTTCACGGGCGCAGCGGCAGTGGGGGGCTTTTATATACTTAGGTTTGACCGGTTGACAGGCAGTTAGCTCAGTATTTTGTAGGGATTTTGTGTCGCCCTTGTGAGAAAGCGCGAATGCCAGGGTCGGAGTCGATCCCTGTAGGAGCGAGCCTGCTCGCGATGGTCGTCAACGATAACGCGCAAAGCCAGATACCCCGCGCCGAGCTTGGTTTTTTCGCGAGCAGGCTCGCTCCTACAGGGGGATGCGTGAAACCCGCAACAAACAAAAAGCCCCGGCTCTCACGAGTCCGGGGCTTCTGCATTTCAACGGCTGACGATTACAACGTCGGATAGTCGATGTAACCGACCGGGCCTTTACCGTAGAACAGCTCCGGACGCGCTTCGTTCAGCGGTGCATCGGCTTTCAGGCGAGCGGGCAGGTCCGGGTTGGCAATGAACGGGATGCCGAAGGCCACTGCATCAGCCTTGCCCGCTGCCAGCCAGGCGTTGGCGCTGTCCTTGGTGAAGCGTTCGTTGACGATGTACGGGCCGCCGAAGGCTTCCTTGATTTGTGGGCCGAGGCTGTCGGCGCCTTCTTTCTCGCGGGAGCAGATGAAGGCGATGCCGCGTTTGCCCAGTTCGCGAGCGACGTAGGTGAAGGTTTCGGCCAGGTTGTCGTCGCCCATGTCATGGGAGTCGGCGCGTGGTGCCAGGTGTACGCCGACACGGCCGGCGCCCCAGACTTCGATGGCGGCGTCGGTCACTTCCAGCAACAGGCGCGCACGGTTTTCCACGGAGCCGCCGTACTGGTCGGTACGCTGGTTGGTGCTGCTTTGCAGGAACTGGTCGAGCAGGTAGCCGTTGGCACCGTGGATTTCCACGCCGTCGAAGCCGGCGGCCTTGGCGTTTTCCGCGCCGACGCGGTAGGCATCGACGATGTCGGCGATTTCAGCGGTTTCCAGGGCGCGTGGCGTCGGGTAGTCGGCCAGCGGGCGAACCAGGCTGACGTGGCCTTTAGGCTGGATGGCGCTCGGAGCGACCGGCTTTTCGCCGTTCAGGTACGACTCATGGGAAACACGGCCGACGTGCCACAGTTGCAGGAAGATCTTGCCGCCCGCGCCGTGGATCGCCTTGGTGACGTTGGTCCAGCCACGTACCTGGTCGTTGGACCAGATGCCCGGGGTGTCCGGGTAGCCGACGCCCATCGGGGTGACCGAGGTGGCTTCGCTGAGGATCAGGCCGGCGGAGGCGCGTTGTACGTAGTACTCGGCCATCAGTGCGTTGGGCACGCGACCTTCGTCGGCGCGGCAGCGGGTCAGCGGAGCCATGATGATGCGGTTGGACAGCTCGAGGTCGCCCAGTTTGATCGGATCGAAAATAGTCGTCATTTCTAAACCCTTGTGAGGTATCAGTTGGTAGCAGGAGCCAGTTCGGGATTACCGCTCTGACGGAAAGTGATCAGGGTCAGGACCAGGGCGAATACCGCCAGTGCGGCAGCCGCCAGAGGCACGCTGGTCAGGCCGTAGCCGTGGGCGATGACGCTGCCGCCGACCCAGGCGCCCAGGGCGTTGCCGACGTTGAAGGCGCCGATGTTCAGGGTCGAGACCAGGTTCGGGGCGGCCTTGCCGTAGGTCACCACGTTGACCTGCAAGGCAGGCACAGCGGCAAAACACGCGGTGGCCCAGAGGAACAGGGTGATTTCGGTCGGGATCAGCGCGACGCTGGTCCAGGTCAGCACCGTGGACACCACGGCCATCGCGATGAATACGCCGATCAGCGTTGCGGCCAGGCCTTTGTCGGCCAGCTTGCCGCCAATGATGTTGCCGACGGTCAGGCCCAGGCCGATGAGCATCAGGGTCCAGGTCACACCGCGAGGGGAGACGCCGGTGACGTCGCCCAGCAGCGGCGCGACGTAGGTGAACAGGGTGAACACCGAGGCTGCGAACATTGCGGTCATGCTCAGGGACAGCCAGATGCCGGCGCCTTTGAGGGCACGCAGTTCGGCGCGCATATCGAGTTTTTCTTCATCGCGCTTGGCCGGCAGGAAACGAATCAGGCCGATCAGGGCGATCACACCAATCACGGTCACCGCCCAGAAGGTCGAGCGCCAGCCGGCTTGCTGACCGAGGGCAGTACCCAGCGGCACACCCAGCACGTTGGCCAGGGTCAGGCCGGTGAACATCAGGGCCACGGCCGAGGCGCGCTTGTTGGCGGGCACCAGGCTGGCGGCCACCACCGAACCGATGCCGAAGAACGCACCGTGGCACAGGGCAGTCACCACCCGGGCGAACATCAGTACGTTGTAATCAGTGGCCACCGCACAGAGCAGGTTGCCGACAATGAAGATGCCCATCAACACCACCAGCGCGGCCTTGCGCGGCAGTTTGGCGGTCGCCAGTGCCATGAACGGTGCACCGATGGCCACGCCCAACGCATAGCCCGTCACCAGCCAGCCGGCGCCGGGGATCGAAACACCAAGGTCGGCCGCCACGTTGGGCAGCAAGCCCATGATGACGAATTCGGTGGTGCCGATGGCGAAGGCGCTTAGCGCCAGTATGAGTAGCGAGAGGGGCATGGGTTTGTTCCTTGTCGGCTTGCTGACGTTAAGGGTCAGAGCTCTTTGCTGAATGTTTTGAGGAATTCCTGGATGGTTTCCTCGTTACGTTTGAAAAAGTGCCACTGGCCGACTTTGCGGCTGCTGATCAGGCCGGCGCGTTGCAGGGTCGCCAAATGGGCGGACACCGTGGACTGCGACAAACCGCAACGTTGGTCGATCTGCCCGGCACAAACGCCGTGCTCATTGCTGTGGCTCTGATCGGGGAATTCGACGTCCGGGTCTTTTAGCCAGTGCAGGATTTCTCGCCGTACCGGGTGCGCCAGGGCTTTTATTATTTCGTCGAGATTGATGGTCATGATGTGGGCTCGTGATGTGTAAAACGCTATATCGCGATGAGGCGAAATTTAAATCGTTATTTCGCGATATACAAATATGATTTCGATCTCACGACCGAGCAAATCGGTATATCGGGTTATAACGATACATTGGCTGTAACGTTACAAGGGGGCAGTGCTAAGCTGCGCGGATGAACTATCTCGCACATCTTCACCTCGGTGGCCAGCGCCCCGGTCAATTGCTCGGCAGCCTGTATGGCGATTTCGTCAAGGGACGGCTGCAAGGGCAGTTCGAGCCGGAGATCGAAACGGCCATCCAGTTGCATCGCAGCATCGACGTATTCACTGACCGCCATCCGCTGGTGGATGCGTCCCTGTCGCGCTTTTCCCTGACCCGCAGGCGTTACGCGGGGATCGTCCTCGACGTGTTTTTCGACCACTGCCTGGCCCGCGACTGGCGGCTGTACGCCGACCGTCCGCTGGAGCAGTTCACTTCGGACGTGTACCGGGTGTTGTCCAGCCAACGGCAATTGCCGGAGCGCCTGGCGAGGATTGCGCCGCACATGGTGGCCAATGACTGGTTGGGGTCTTATCGGGAATTTGAAGTGCTGGAGCAGGTGCTGGGGGGGATTTCGCGGCGCTTGACCCGGCCGGAGGAACTGGCGGCCGCGATGCAGGAATTGCGGGTGTTGTATGAGCCGTTGAGTGAAGACTTCCGGTTGTTCTATCCGCAGCTTCAGGCGTTTGCCCAGAACCCGCCAAGCGCATGAAACCAATGTGGGAGCGAGCCTGCTCGCGATTGCGGTGTTCGATTCAACATCCTCATTGAATGTTGAACCGCTATCGCGAGCAGGCTCGCTCCCACAGGGTTTTGCATTTCTACATGGAGAATTGCGTCAGGCCGCAATCGCAGGACGCATCGGCGCCCGTTGGGTTTCCGGAATCACCCCGAACAACGCCTTCTGCACCGCCTGTTGCGCTTCGAACGCCAGTGCCGCGCGCTCACGACCTTCGCAGGCAATCGGTTTGAGCAGGTGGATCTCTACTTCACCCCGATCATTGGCAAACAGGCGCATCAGGTGCGAGAGCAGGTCGTCGTCGCCAATGAACGGCGCCAGCGTATCGGGCTCGCCGTTGCGCAGGTAACGGATCGCCACCGGCTGCAACTTCACCTCGGAATCGATCGCCGCCGACAACAGGCGACCATGGAAGGTGCGCAGGGAGCGGCCGTCGGTGGTGGTGCCTTCGGGGAACATCAGCAGTGGATGCTCCTGTTGCAGGTGGCGCGTCATCTGTTTGCGGATCAACTGGCTGTCGCCCGAACCGCGGCGAATGAACAGGCTGCCGGCCTTGGCCGCCAGCCAGCCCGCGACGGGCCAGGTGCGCACTTCGGCCTTGGACAGGAACGACAGCGGCGTGAGCATCCCCAGCAGCGGGATGTCGGTCCAGGAAACGTGGTTGCTGACCCACAGCATCGGGGTCTTTGGCAGCTCGCCTTGCACCCTGATGTCGAAGGGCAGGGCATTGCTCAGGCGGGCCATGAAAAACCGCGACCAGCGCTGGCGTCGCACCATCGAATGGGCCAGGCCCAGGCGTTCGAATACACCGAACACACTGGCCATGCACAGGCCCAGCACGACCACCAGCAGAACCCGGGCGATTCGCGCGTAAACGCGCAACCGACTCATCAGACAGCCGCCTTGAAGTGTTTGGCGTAGCGCGGGCAAAGCTCGTCGCGCTTGAGCAGGATGAACACATCGGCCACCTGGAAATCTTCGTCCCAGCACGGCTCGCCGCAGATCTTCGCACCCAGGCGCATGTAGGCCTTGAGCAGCGGTGGCATTTCGGCGATGACGTTGGAAGGGATGTCCAGCGCGGGCAGCGGCTTTTTCGGCTCGGCGCGCAGGTGTTCGGTGCACAGGTAGCGTTCGCGCAGACGCTGCATGATGGCGTGGGCCTGGATGCCGCCGTCCTGCATCGGAATGCTCGCGCAACCCATCAGATAGCTGTAGCCGCCCTGGTTCAGGACTTCGGCCAGTTCGCCCCAGAGCACGGCGATGGTGCCGCCGTTGCGGTAGGCCGGGTCGACGCAGGTACGGCCGATTTCCAGGATCGGGCCCTTCAGATGGACCAGGCCATGCAGGCTGAATTCTTCTTCGCTGTAGAACTTGCCCAAGGTGCTGGCGGCCGCGTGGTCGAGCAGGCGGGTGGTCGCCACCAGACGTCCGGTATTCAGGTCGCGCACGCCGATGTGGAAGCAGTGAATGTCGTAGTCATCCATGTCCAGACCCAGCTCCGCGCCCTTCAGCTTGGCGTTAAATTCGCCGCTGAATACGTTGAAACGCAAGGCCTGTGCTTCTTGCAAAGCCTGGGCGCCAACCAGGCGTTCGGCTTGCAGGCGGCGTTCATTGCCGGTGTCACTGATGCGGGCGATCTGAGTCATGGCGATTCTCCGTGCGGGCTGCTCACCCGTCTGTGGGTTACAGCGGATCGACTTTCTTTATCCAGCCTTGTTGTGCAAAGTCAGGCTATGTAGCCCCGGTGTCATCGCCGTTAAGCTTTGGTGATGCTTATATGACAGCCCACAAGGAGCCTCTTATGCCCTGGCAAACCCTGTTGAACCGCCGCGATCGCCTGCCCGCCGACCCGGATCTGGGAGAGGGGTTCGCGACCTTGTTGCAGCAGTTGGGCAACGTCACTGCGTTTGAACTGGCGGTGGCTGGCGCACGCTTGATGGCGACGCCGGGGCTGGCGTTTCTGGTGGGCTATCAGGCGGCGTTGCGCATGCTCTGGCCGAGCGCGCCACCCAGCCTTGGCGCCCTGTGCGCCACCGAGCAACGCAGCGTGCGACCGGCTGACATGCAGACCCGGCTGAATGGTTTGCGCCTGAGTGGGCGCAAGGATTTCGTCACCGCGGGGGACGCGGCCGACTGGCTGCTGGTGGCCGCCCGTTGTGAGCAACCCGGCGAGGATCCGCGCCTGAGCCTTGCCGTGGTCTATCCCGGTGAGCCAGGCGTGCGCCTGGAAAAGCTGCCGGCCATTGCGCTGATGCCAGACATCAGCCACGGCCGGGTGTTTCTCGATAACGCGCTGTGCGAGTTGCTGGCGGGGGATGGTTGGGATGCTTACGTCAAGCCGTTCCGCACCCTGGAAGACATCTATGTGCTGAGCGCGATGACGGCCTGGTTGTATGGCGTTGGTCAGGAGTGCGACTGGCCGCAGACTTTGCAATTGCGCTTGCTGGCATTGCTGGCCGGTTGTGCGGAAGCCAGTCGGCAGGCGCCAAATAATCCGGCCGGGCATGTGTTGCTGGGTGGGTTGTTTGCGCAGTTCGAGGCGCTCAAGGGTGAGATCAATCAAGCGCTGGCCGGGGGGGCGCCGCAGTGGGCGACGATGTGGCAGCGCGACCAGGCGGTGATGGATCTGGCGGCGGGGGCGCGGGGCAAGCGGTTGGCCAAGGCACTGGCTGGCTCTTCATTGAATTGACTGGCGCCATCGCGAGCAGGCTCGCTCCCACAGTTTGAAATGCATTCCCCTGTGGGAGCGAGCCTGCTCGCGATGGCGGCCTGACAGACAACACAAATCCCGGAACTGTCATCAACCTCGACTAGGCTCAGCGGGTTAATCCCCAAGAGCCCACGCCATGTTCAAAGGCTTGTCCCTGTTTTTCATCCTGCTGCTCAGCCTCTCGGCACAGGCCGAAAACTGGCCCGCCGAGCAATGGGCCACCGCCCCGACCATCACCGGCCCGGCGCTTGCGGCACTTGAGACCTACGCCTTCCCACCCCGCGAAGACAGCACCCGCAAAGGCATCCGCACCGACGCCTTGCTGGTGATTCGCGACGGCCAGTTGATCTACGAACGTTACGCCGGCCCAACCTCCGCCGACACCCCGCACCTGACCTGGTCGATCAGTAAGAGCCTGATGGCCACGGTGCTCGGCGTGGCCTATGGCGAAGGCCGGTTCAAGCTGCAGGACCCGGCGGCCAACTATTACCCGCCGCTGAAAAAACACCCGAACCTGACCATGGCCGACCTGCTGCACTGGGCCTCGGGCCTGGACTGGCAGGAAGACTACGAATACGCGCCGCTGAAATCCTCGGTGGTGGCCATGCTCTATACCCGTGGGCACCCGGACATGGCTGCGTTCACCGCCGGTCATGACAGCTACGCCGCGCCCGGGCAGGCGTTTCGTTATTCCAGCGGTGACAGCAATCTGTTATCCGCCGCGTTGAAAACCATCGTCGGTCCGCAGCGCTATGCCGACTATCCGTGGACCGCACTGTTCGAGCCGCTGGGCATCCGCCATGCGGTCTGGGAAAGCGACGCCACGGGCACCTTCGTGGCCTCGTCCTACGCCTACCTCACCGCGCGCGATCTGGCCCGCATCGGTCTGTTGATGGCCCGCGACGGTCGCTGGGGGGATCGACAGTTGCTGCCCAGGGATTGGGTCGCATTCAACCGCGAGCCGTTCGCGCATTACCGGGCCGATCAGGATGACGCGGTGCCGGGTGGCCATTGGTGGCTCAATCGCGCTGCGGATGGCGCGGCTCGACCCTGGCCCGATGCACCCGCCGACACCTTCGCCGCGCTGGGTCATTGGGGCCAGGCGATGTTCGTGATCCCCAGCGAAAACCTGGTGATCGTCCGTTACGCCGATGACCGCGATGACAGTTATCGGCACAACGAACTGCTCAAGCTCGCGCGCAACGCGTTCGCCGGGAAGGTGCAGCCATGAGCGGTTTCCTGCGTCGCCATCCGATCCGTTCGCTGCTGCTGATCCTGCTACTCGCGTTGCTCGGCTGGATCTGGCACGAGCGAGTGGCCTTGTGGGCATTCCCCGACATCATCAGCGCCTACACCGCCAAGGAATATTGTTCGTGTCGGTATGTGATGAATAACGACGAGCAGTATTGCCGTGGCTATGTGAAGCAGTGGCTGCCGTTCAGTGGTTTTACCGATGACAGTGCGGGCAAGCGCGTCACCGTCAGCGGCATGGGGCGCAGCAACAGTGCGGTGTGGATTGGCGAACATCAGGGCTGTCGCCTGAACCCCTGACACCAGATACAACACCTGTGGGAGCGAGCCTGCTCGCGAAAGCGTCGGCACACGCAACACAAGCAGTGAGGCTGCAATTGCTATCGCGAGCAGGCTCGCTCCCACAGGGTTTCAGGTGAGTTTCAAATCTTCGGCCTCTCTGGTTCCACACCGTGGAACCACATTCGATTGTCCTCGTGCGCGACTCGCGGTTATCTGGCGGTGAGCGCGACCTGCCTTGATGTGTCGCGAAATCGCCGCGAACAAAAAGAACGGGAATTCACCCGGCACGAGGACAACTTCATGACCCGACACCAGCACATCCTTGCCTGGCTCAACGACGTGGCCAGCGATCTGCACGCCACACGCCACGACATTCACGCCCACCCGGAACTCGGCTTCGAGGAAAACCGCACCTCGGCACTGGTCGCCCGCTCGCTTGCAGAATGGGGCTATGAAGTACACACCGGCATCGGCAAGACCGGTGTGGTTGGCGTGCTGCGCAACGGCAGCAGCTCGCGCAAGCTCGGGATACGCGCCGACATGGATGCGCTGCCGATCATCGAAAACACCGGCGTGGCCTACAGCAGCCAGCATCAGGGCTGCATGCACGCTTGCGGGCATGACGGCCACACCACCATGCTGCTGGGGGCTGCGCGCTACCTGGCGGCGACCCGCCAGTTCGACGGCACCCTGACCCTGATTTTCCAGCCCGCCGAAGAAGGCCAGGGCGGTGCCGAGGCAATGCTCGCTGATGGTTTGCTCGAACGATTCCCCTGCGATGCGCTGTTCGGCATGCACAACATGCCGGGTCTGCCGGCGGGGCACCTGGGTTTTCGCGCAGGCCCGATGATGGCGTCCCAGGACCTGCTGACCGTCACCATCGAAGGCGTCGGCGGCCACGGCTCGATGCCCCATCTGGCGGTGGACCCGCTGGTGGCGGCGGCCAGCGTGGTCATGGCCCTGCAAACCGTGGTCGCGCGCAACATCGATGCACAGCAGGCGGCGGTGGTCACAGTGGGCGCGTTGCAAGCCGGGGAAGCGGCCAATGTGATTCCACAGCAGGCCATCTTGCGCCTGAGCCTGCGGGCGCTCGATGCCCGGGTGCGTGAACAGACCCTCGAACGCGTGCGCGCGATCATCGAATCCCAGGCCGCCAGTTTCGGCTGCACCTCACGCATCGAACACCGCCCGGCCTATCCGGTGCTGGTCAACCACGCCGCCGAAACTGAGTTCGCCCGCCAGGTCGGTGTCGAACTGGTTGGCGAAGACGCCGTGGACGGCAACACCGCCAAACTCATGGGCAGCGAAGATTTCGCCTGGATGCTGCAACGCTGTCCCGGCGCCTATCTGTTTATCGGCAACGGCGTGTCGCGGCCGATGGTGCACAACCCGGCCTACGACTTTAACGACGACATCCTCATCACTGGCGCGGCGTATTGGGGCGCGCTCACCGAGAGCTGGCTCAAGCCGGCCTGACCTTCCCACTTTCTACTGCCGCTGGACCGGGCGCGCCAAGTCGCGCCCGCACTCACCCAACAGGTTTTTGGAGAGTTCCCCATGCACACTTCAAGCACAGGCGTTTCGCGCACCCGGCAGGTGGTCGCCGCCGTTATCGGCAATGCGCTGGAATGGTATGACTTCATTGTTTACGGCTTCTTGGCGAGCATTATCGCCCGGCAATTTTTCCCCTCCGACGACGAGTACGCCTCGCTGTTGATGGCGCTGGCGACCTTCGGCGTCGGTTTTTTCATGCGCCCGGTGGGCGGCATCCTGTTGGGCATGTATTCCGACCGCAAAGGGCGCAAGGCGGCGATGCAGCTGATCATCCGCCTGATGACGGTGTCCATCGCGCTGATCGCCTTAGCGCCGAACTACGCCGCCATCGGCATGGGGGCGCCGCTGTTGATCGTGGTCGCGCGGATGCTGCAAGGCTTCGCCACGGGCGGTGAGTACGCCAGCGCCACGGCGTTCCTGGTGGAAAGCGCACCGGCGCACCGCAAGGGGCTGTACGGTTCGTGGCAATTGGTGGGGCAATGCCTGGCGGTGTTTTCCGGGGCGGGGATGGTGGCGTTGTTCACCCATCTGCTGTCGCCCGAGGCGCTGGACAGCTGGGGCTGGCGGATTCCATTCATGATCGGCCTGCTGATCGGCCCGGTGGGTTTGTGGATTCGCAAACACATGGAAGAGCCGGAGGAATTCCTCGAAGCGCGCAAACAAGCCAAAGGCGCAGGCCCCGGTTTGCTGCAAGTGATCCGCGAACATCGGCAGGCGATCCTGGTGTCCATGGGGCTGGCCTGTGGGGCGACCGTGTCGTTCTACGTGGTGCTGGTGAACATGCCGACCTTCGCCCACAAGAACCTCGGTTTGCCCCTGGACCAAGTGCTGCTGGTGCAGATGCTTGCGGTGGCGCTGATGACGGTCGTGATCCCGCTGTCCGGCGCGCTGTCCGATCGCCTCGGCCGTCGTCCGGTATTGATGGCGTTCACCCTGGCGTTCTTCCTGATGGTCTATCCGCTGTACGTGTGGGTCGCGGCAGCGCCTTCGGTGGAGCGCCTGCTGGTGATGCAACTGTTGTTGTGCAGCGCGATTGGCGGGTTCTTCGGCCCGGCACCGACGGCGCTGGCCGAGCAGTTCCCCGTGGAAGTGCGCTCCACCGGCGTTTCGGTGGCCTACAACGTCGCGGTCATGGTCTTCGGCGGGTTTGCCCCGTTGATCGTCACTTGGCTGAGCAAGGTACTGGCGACGCCGGTGGCCCCATCCTTCTATGTGCTGTTCACTTGCCTGCTGACGCTATTGAGTACTTACTGCATGCAGGAGAAGCCGCGCGCAAAGCATTCTGTCGCACTGAACCTTGAGGTGAAATCTTGAGCACCCATCCGATCGTTGAAATGGACGCCGATGCGTTGTCCCGGGTCATTCATGCCAGGGACGTGTCATGCCGTGAAGTGATGCAGGCGTATCTGGCGCAGATCGAGCGCTTCAACCCGCAGGTCAATGCGCTGGTGTCCCTGCGTCCGCAGGAGGAACTGCTGGCCGAAGCCGATGCCTGTGACCGACAACTGGATCAGGGGCTGTCCCGTGGCTGGATGCACGGCATGCCGCAGGCGATCAAGGATTTGGCGGCTACCGCCGGTTTGCGCACCACCATGGGCTCGCCGCTGTTCGCCGAGCAGGTGCCGGCACAGGATGCGATCAGTGTGGCGCGTGTCCGCCAGAGCGGGGCGATCATCATTGGCAAGACCAACGTCCCGGAATTCGGCCTCGGCTCGCAGACCTACAACACCCTGTTCGGCACCACCACCAATGCCTACGACCCAACGCGAGTCGCCGGTGGCAGCAGCGGTGGGGCGGCGGTGGCGCTGGCGCTGCGTATGCTGCCGGTGGCCGATGGCAGCGACATGATGGGCTCGCTGCGCAATCCGGCCGCCTTCAATAACGTCTTTGGTTTTCGTCCGTCCCTGGGACGCGTGCCCCACGGGCCGGCGCCGGAGGTGTTCGTCCAGCAACTGGCCACCGAAGGGCCGATGGGCCGCACTGTCACTGACGTCGCCCGTTTGCTCGGCACCCAGGCCGGCTACGACCCGCGCGTGCCGCTGTCGCTGACCGGCAATCCGGAGATTTTCCAGCAGTCACTGGCGCAGGATTTCAGCGAGGTCCGGCTCGGCTGGCTCGGCGATTACAACGGCTACCTGCCAATGGAACCCGGCGTGATGAGCCTTTGCGAATCGGCGTTGCAGGACTTCGCGGCGCTGGGTTGCAAGGTCGAAGCCTGTCAGCCGGATTTTTCCATGGAACGCTTGTGGCAGACCTGGCTGGTACATCGGCACTGGCTGGTGCAGGGCAGCCTCGGCGGGTTGTACGCCGATCCGCACAAACGCCAGCAGCTCAAGCCCGAAGCCCAATGGGAAATCGAAGGCGGCTTGCGCCTGAGCGCCGCGGATATTTACCAGGCCTCGGTCAGTCGCAGCGAGTGGTATCGCGCCTTGAACGAGCTGTTCGAGCGTTACGACTTCCTGCTGTTGCCCACCGCCCAGGTGTTCCCTTTTGATGCACAAACCCCATGGCCGCGGGCTGTCGCAGGGCGGGACATGGACACTTATCACCGCTGGATGGAAGTGGTGATCGGCCCGACCCTGGCCGGCTTGCCGAGCATGAACGTGCCCGTGGGATTCAACCCGGCCGGCCTGCCGATGGGGCTGCAAATCATTGGCCCGGCCCAGGCCGACCTGGCGGTGCTGCAACTGGCTTACGCCCATGAGCAACTGACGCAATGGGTCAAGCGTCGGCCGCCCGCTTGTCTGCAACTGGCTTGAGGATTCCGGATGGGCCTGTAACTTGCTGTAACTTGCAAAAAGAGCCTATGTTCGTCAGGAGCAAATGTTCATCCAATCCGGGCTCTGGGAGGTGGCACACATGGATAGCAAGGCAGAAACCGGCAGCGTACGTTCCGTGGAGCGCGCCCTGGCGATCGTCGAGTTGCTCGGCGAGCATCAGGCGCTGGGCCTTGAGCAGCTGCATTACCTGACCGCCTTGCCCAAAGCCACGGTGTCGCGCATGTTGCTGACCTTGCAGGAGCAGGGCTGGGTCTATCGCGGCTTGAGCGACCGGCAATACCGACTGTGCGCCAAGCGCCTGTTTGGCGACAGTCAGCAACGCTTCAAGCGGCGCCTGGTGGAAAGCGCCGCGCCGTTGCTGGTGGAGCTGAGCGAGCGCACCGGCCTGGTGGCGGACCTGTCGTGCTTCGACGGCGAACGGGTGGAGGTCATGGAAAGCGCGATCCCGTCGGCATTGCGCAAACGCTATCCGAACAACTGCCAGATCGTCGGTCACAACGCCAGCCTGTTTCATTCCGCCATGGGCCGCGCCTGCCTGGGCGAGCTGCAAAGCCATGAAGTGGAGCGCCTGGCCGCCCGTGAGCGCATCAGCGACGAGTCCCTGTTCCGTGTCACCGGACAATCACTGCATCAGGGCTTCGGCCAACGTACAGAAGGCCACTGGGAATACCCGGTGCGCCTGCCATTCCTGATCCGCGCAGTGGCGCTGCCGATCCGCACCGATGGCCGCCTGGTCGGCAGCATGGCGCTGCACTGGCCGATGGACCAGGCGCCGGTGGAGCGGGTGCTGAGCCTGCACCTCAATAGTCTCGCTGCCACCATTGGCGAGGTGCAGCAGGCGATGGCCTGATTGACGCTTAACCTGTAGGAGCGAGCTTGCTCGCGATGAACTCAAGAGCGCCGCGTTTATCCTGAAACCCCGCGTTATCGTTGACGACCATCGCGAGCAAGCTCGCTCCTACAAGTTTGCAATTGGCTCACGGGCAGTTAAGGTTCAGCACAGGTTTATTTGCCCCACGGGTTTCTATGTTCAAGCGGTCTGTCACTCAAACCCTCGCCATCCTGCTGTTGAGCGGCGCGTGCCTGTCGGCCCATGCCGATTGGTATCTGGACGGCGAATCCTCGCGGCTGTCTTTCGTCAGCACCAAAAACGCCAACCTTTCCGAGGTGCAACGCTTCCTGGTGTTGCACGGCAAGGTCGAACCCAGCGGGCTGGCGCAGGTGGAGGTAGAGCTCGAATCGGTCAACAGCGGTGTCCCGCTGCGCGATGAGCGCATGCGCAAGGAACTGTTCGAGATCGAGAAATTTCCCGAAGCCTTGATCACCACGCAAATCGATCTGCGCCCGATCAACGACCTGGCCTCCGGCGCGCAACTGGAACTGCGCCTGCCCCTGACCGTCGACCTGCACGGTCGCCAGCGCACCTACAACGCTCAACTGCTGGCTACGCGCCTGGATGACCGGCGCTTCCAGGTGGTGACCCTGGAGCCGCTGGTGATCAATGCCGAAGACTTCGACATGGCGCCGGGTGTGGAAGCGCTGCGCAAGATAGTCGGGCTGTCGGCCATCAGCTTGTCCGTACCCGTGGGTGCGGTGCTGATTTTCACGGCGCGCTGACATGGCCGGAGCGATTTTTCCCTGGCGTGAAGGCAACCACTTCGAACTGCTGATCGATGGCCCGCAGTTTTTCCCGCGCATGCTGGTGGCAATCGCCCGCGCCGAAGTGCAGGTCGAACTGGAGTTGTACCTGGTGGAGGCGGGCGCCTGTGCCGAAGCTATGGTGCAGGCGCTGGTTCAGGCGGCCGAGCGCGGGGTGCGGGTGCGCTGCCTGTTCGATGATTACGGCAGCCTGGCGTTCACCCTGGCATTGCGTCAGCGCCTGATGGGCGCCGGTGTGGAGCTGCGTTTCTACAATCGCCTGAGCTGGCGGCGTTGGGTCGGCAACTTTTATCGCGACCATCGCAAACTGCTGCTGGTGGACCAGAGCCTGGCAGTGGTCGGCGGCACCGGCGTCACTGATGAGTTCTGGACGCCGGGAGAGGACTTCAGCGAGTGGCATGAAGTGATGGTGGAAATCACTGGTCCGCTGGTGCTCGACTGGCAACTGCTGTTCGACCGCCAGTGGATCGCCAACCGTCATCGCCGCGCCTGGAAACCGGCCGCGCATTTCGGTTTGCCGCGCTTGCCTCGCTTGCCGTCCATGGGCGAGGGCATGGGCCGGGTCGCCTATGCTGACGCCCGTCAACATCGGGACATCCTGCAATCGCTGGTTCGGGCGTTGAACAGCGGCCAGCGGCGCATCTGGCTGGCAACGCCGTATTTTCTGCCGACCTGGAAAGTGCGCCGCTCCCTGCGTCGCGCGGCCTCCCGTGGGGTCGATGTGCGGCTGCTGCTGACCGGGCCGCGCACCGATCACCCTTCGGTGCGCTACGCCGGGCATCGCTACTACCCGCGCCTGCTCAAGGCCGGGGTGAAGATCTTCGAATACCAGCCATGTTTCCTGCACCTGAAAATGGTCCTGGTCGATGACTGGGTGAGCATCGGCTCGTGCAATTTCGATCACTGGAACCTGCGGTTCAATCTGGAGGCCAATCTCGAAGCGCTGGACCCCGGACTGACCCAGGCGGTGGCGGCGAGTTTCGAGCGCGACTTCACGTTGAGCCAGGAAGTCAGCCTGGAGGAGTGGCGACGCCGGCCGTTGTGGCGGCGGGTTAAGCAGAGGGTGTGGGGATGGGTGGATCGTGTGGTGGTGAATCTGTTGGATAAACGCGGATAGTCGTCACACCAAAAACAACTGTAGGAGCGAGCCTGCTCGCGATGAGGCCATCACATTCAACATCTTTGTTGACTGTCAGGCCGCCATCGCGAGCAGGCTCGCTCCTACAGGTTTATTGCGGTGTTTCGGGGGTTACAGCAACTCAAAGCTCTGCTGCGTCACGTCCCTGGAGTCCAGGCCGATCTGCACGTTGAACTTGCCCGGCTCCGCCGCGTATTTGAGCTGGGTGTTGTAGAACTTCAGGTCATCCTCGGTGATGGTGAAGTGCACGACTTTCTGTTCGCCGGCCTTGAGCATCACTTTCTGGAAGTTCTTCAGTTCCTTGATCGGGCGGATCATCGAGCCGGCCACGTCCTGGATGTACAGCTGCACCACGGTTTCGCCGTCGCGCTTGCCGGTGTTCTTCACCGTGACGCTGGCGTCGAGCTTGCCGGTCTTGTTCAGCGTGGTCGACGACAGCGCCATGTCGCTGAGGCTGAAGTCGGTGTAGCTCAGGCCGTAGCCGAACGGGAACAGGGGACCGGTGGTGTCATCGAAGTACTGCGAGGTGTAGTTGCCTGGCTTGCCCGGGGTGAACGGTCGGCCAATGGTCAGGTGGTTGTAGTAGGTCGGAATCTGGCCTACCGAGCGCGGGATGGTGATCGGCAATTTGCCCGACGGGTTGTAGTCGCCGAACAGCACATCGGCGATGGCGTTGCCGCCTTCGGTGCCGCTGAACCAGGTTTCCAGGATTGCGTCGGCCTGTTCGTTCTCTTCGAGGATCGACAGCGGACGGCCGTTCATCAGCACCAGTACCAGCGGTTTGCCGGTGGCTTTGAGAGCGCGGATCAGTTCACGCTGGTTTTCCGGGATGTTCAGGTCGGTACGGCTCGACGACTCGTGGGACATGCCACGGGATTCACCCACGGCGGCGACCACCACGTCGGCGTCCTTGGCCGCTTTTACCGCTTCATCGATCAGGTCCTTGGCCGGACGCGGGTCATCGACCACTTCCGGGGCGTCGAAGTTGAGGAAGTTCAGGTAACCGAGAATTTTCGGGTCGCTGGTGATGTTGGCGCCACGGGCGTAGATCAGCGTCGATTTGTCAGCGATCACATTGCTCATGCCATCGAACAGCGTCACCGATTGTGCCGGTTTGCCGGCGGCGGCCCAGCTGCCCATCATGTCGATAGGCGCCTTGGCCAGTGGACCGACCAGGGCGATTTTCGCGGTTTTCTTCAGCGGCAGGGTTTCGTTGCTGTTCTTCAGCAATACCTGGCTGCGGCGGGCCACGTCGCGGGCCTCGGCGCGGTGCAGGCGGCTGTCGGCGTAGGTGTCGGCCGGATCATCCTCGGCCTTGCCGATGCGCAGGTACGGGTCCTTGAACAGGCCCATGTCGTACTTGGCGCCCAGCACCGCACGCACGGCGTTGTCGATGTCGCTCTGCTTGATCTCACCGGACTTGAGCAGCCCCGGCAGCTCCTTGCCGTACAGGGTGTCGTTCATGCTCATGTGGATGCCGGCCTTGATCGCCAGCTTCGCCGCTTCGCGACCGTCGGCGGCGACGCCATGCTTGATCAGCTCGAAAATCGCCCCGTGATCGCTCACGGCCAGGCCCTTGAAGCCCCACTCCTTGCGCAGCAGGTCGTTCATCAGCCAGGTGTTGGCGGTGGCCGGCACGCCGTTGATCGAGTTCAGCGCAACCATCACCCCGCCGGCACCGGCGTCGATGGCGGCGTGGTAGGGCGGCAGGTAGTCCTGGTACATCTTGACCGGGCTCATGTCGACGACGTTGTAGTCGCGACCACCCTCGACCGCGCCGTACAGGGCGAAGTGCTTGACGCTGGCCATGATGCTGTCGGCGGCGTTGGCGCCGGTGCCCTGGAACGCCTTGACCATCACGCCGGCAATGCGCGACACCAGGTAGGTGTCTTCGCCGAAGCCTTCGGACGTCCGGCCCCAGCGCGGGTCGCGGGAGATGTCGACCATCGGCGCAAAGGTGATGTCGAGGCTGTCGGAGGCGGCTTCCTTGGCGGCGATGCGCCCGGACAGGCCAATGGCGTCCATGTCCCAGCTCGACGCCAGGGCCAGCGGGATCGGGAAAATGGTGCGGTGGCCGTGGATCACGTCGTAGGCGAAGAACATCGGGATCTTCAGGCGGCTACGCATGGCCGCGTCCTGCATCGGACGGTTTTCCGGGCGGGTGATCGAGTTGAACGTGCCACCGATGTTGCCGGCGGCGATTTCCTTGCGGATCAGCTCCCGGGGCATTTCCGGGCCGATGCTGATCAGGCGCAACTGGCCGATTTTTTCATCGAGGGTCATCTGCTTCATCAGGTTGCTGATGAAGGCGTCCTTGTTTTCCAGCGGCGGGGGTGTCGTAGCGGCCAATACGTTATGACTGGCCAGGCTGACGAGCAGACCCAGCAAACACAGCTTCTTCATGAATAGTTTTCTCAAGGGCCCAAACGGCGTTCGAGGCGCCGGTCAGCCAAAAGTTAGGGAGCGTCTATTGTTGTTCGGGTGGCTTTCCAAATACGGCCGGCAAAAAGCCTGAGCCGAAAACGGCAGCTGCCTGCCGGACGTTTTCTGCGCAGGGCATCTTTTAGCCCATTGTCCCGATGCAATCCAGTGGCGCGGCCGATTATGCCCCAAGAGCCCGCCGAGAGGGTTGCCGGGTGTTTTTTCCATGAAATGTGAAGGGAGCATCACTGTGATGAATGTACGACAGTCCTACCGGTCGAGGCTGCAGATCGCCACCTTGCTGGTGATGGCCACGTTGCTGACCGCCTGTGGCATCAACAACATCCCGACCCTCGATGAGCAGGCCAAGGCCGCCTGGGGGCAGGTGCAGAACCAGTATCAGCGTCGTGCCGACCTGATCCCCAACCTGGTGGAAACCGTCAAGGGCTACGCCGCCCACGAAAAAGACACCCTGACCGCCGTCATCGAGGCCCGGGCCAAAGCCACCTCGATCCAGGTCGACGCTTCCACCCTGGACAACCCGGAGAAGCTCAAGCAATACCAGCAGGCCCAGGATCAGCTCAGTGGCGCCTTGAGCCGCTTGATGGTGGTGTCCGAACGCTATCCGGACCTCAAGGCCAACCAGAACTTCCTCGCGCTGCAATCGCAGCTTGAAGGCACCGAGAACCGTATCAGCGTGGCCCGGCGCGACTTCATCCTCGCGGTGCAGAAGTACAACACCGAAATCCGTACCTTCCCCGGCCGCCTGTGGCACAGCGTGATGTACAGCAATCTGCCGGTTCGCGAGACGTTCGAGGCCACGCCGGGCTCGGAGAAGCCGCCTGAAGTCAAATTCTGATCTGGATGAATAACCCTGTAGGCGCTGCCGAAGGCTGCGATCTTTTGATCTTGATATTTTGAAAATCAAAAGATCGCAGCCTTCGGCAGCTCCTACAGGGATGGATGAGGTCGCCAAATGCGCGTGATGAAGATGGGCCTGGTGCTGTTGCTGTGGGTGCTGGCCCTGGCGGTCCAGGCGGAATTGAAGTTCCCGGCGTTGACGGGGCGGGTGGTGGATAACGCCGGGATGATCGAGCCATCGGTGCGCGATCAACTGACGCAACAACTTCAGGCCCATGAGAAAGTCACCGGTGAACAACTGGTGATCGTAACCTTGCCGGACCTGCAGGGCACCGACATTGCCGACTTCGGCTATCAACTTGGCCGCTATTGGGGCATCGGCCAGAAAGACAAAAACAACGGTGCATTGCTGATCGTCGCCCGTGACGAGCGCAAATTGCGGATTGAAGTCGGTTATGGCCTGGAAGATCGCCTGACCGATGCGCAGAGTTCGGTGATCATCAATCAGGTGATCACCCCGGCGTTCAAGGCCGGCAACTACAGCAAGGGCATCAGCGACGGCGTGGCGGCGATGCTGGTGGTGTTGGGCGGCAATCCCCTGGACGAGCCGTCGACGGTGTATGAGTCCCACGGAGATCCAGATGACGATTTCGTTTCACGGCATCCGGGGGTGTTCGTGTTTTTGCTGTTGTTGTTCATCCTGACGGTGTTTGTCTGCCAGATGCTCGGTATCCTTCCCGCCGGTCGCGGCGGCTCCGGAGGTTCGGGGGGCGGTTTTGGCGGCGGAGGCGGTTTCGGCGGTGGTGGTTTTGGTGGCGGCGGGGGCGGGGGCTTCAGCGGCGGCGGAGGCAGTTTCGGGGGCGGTGGTTCGTCCGGCGGCTGGTAACAATAATAATGAGCAGGCACTTCACGACATGGCATTACTGACTGAACACGAACAACGCAAAGTCGCCGAGGCGATTGCCCGGGTCGAACGCGACACCGACGCCGAACTGGTGACCGTGCTCGCGGCCCGCGCCGACGACTATGCGTACATCCCGCTGCTCTGGGCCAGCCTGCTGGCGCTGGTGGTGCCGGGTATCGTGCATTACCTGACAGGCTGGTTGACCATGCACAGCCTGTTGCTGGTGCAATGGATCAGCTTCATCGTGCTGTGCCTGGTGTTCCGGCTGCCGAAAATCACCACCCACCTGATCCCGCGCTCAGTGCGTCACTGGCGCGCCTCGAACCTGGCGCGCCGGCAGTTCCTCGAACAGAACCTGCACCACACGGTGGGCGGCACCGGTATTCTGATTTTCGTCTCCGAAGCGGAGCGTTATGTGGAAATCCTGGTGGATGAGGGCATTTCCAGCCGCCTCGACAACAGGAACTGGGACGCGATTGTCGCCGAATTCACCCGGCAGGTACGGCAGGGGCAGACCTTGCAGGGCTTCGTCCGCTGCGTCGAGGCCTGTGGCGAATTGCTCAAGGTGCATGTGCCGGTGACCCATGTGCGCAATGAATTGCCGAACCGGTTGGTGGTCCTGGGCTGAACCCTATCCCCTGTGGGAGCGAGCGTGCTCGCGATGGTCGTCAACGATAACGCGGGGTTTCAGGATAAATGCGGTGTTCTTGAGTCCATCGCGAGCAGGCTCGCTCCTACAGGGGCGGCGCCGTTCGTAAATAACTGCGTGTCCTGAACGACCATCCCCCCTAAAATACCCGCCATTCCCGATCCGCACCGCCCTGAGGCCGTTTTTTCCATGTCTGCTACCGCTACTCCCGCCAGCCTCGCGCCGGATCATCACGCCCAGTTCATCGATCTTCTGCAAACCAGTCTCGAGCAAAACGCCTTTATCAAACTGGTGCTGGCCAAGTATGTCGGCGAAGAAGCGGACCTGCAGCGCATCATCATCAAGCCGGTGACGGTCAAGGCGCAGCCGTGCCTGTCCTTCGTCTATCGCTATAAAACCCGCGATATCACCAAGAACCTGCCGGTAGCCGAAGGCGTTGCGACCATTGCCGGGCTGTTGCCAGAGGCGTTCAAGAATGCGCACTTGTTGGCGCTGACCGACGAAGCCCAGCTCGAATACAGCAAAAAGGGCAAGAGTTCACTGTTCAAGAGCAAACCCCAGCAATTGCGTGAAGCGCCGTCCGCCGAGCACAACCGCGAGAAAAACCGCTTCGTTGATTTGAATCGGCCATTTCTCGCCGACCTTGGGGTGACCAACAAGCAGCATGAGCTGATCCCGGCCATGTCGCGCAAGTGGAAGCAGATCAACAAGTTCATCGAGGTGTTCAGCCATGCGCTGACGTCATCGCCGCTGGCGCTGGACAAACCGGTGCGGGTGGCGGACTTCGGATCGGGCAAGGGCTACCTGACCTTCGCCATCCATGACTACCTGCGCAACACCCTGAAGGCCGAAGGCGAAGTGACCGGTGTGGAGCTGCGTGAAGACATGGTCACCCTGTGCAACACGGCGGCGGCCAAGCTTGAGCACCCGGGGCTGGTGTTCAAGTGTGGTGACGTGCGCAGCGTGGCGCCGAGCGAACTGGAAGTGATGATCGCGCTGCACGCCTGCGACATCGCCACCGATTACGCGATCCACACCGGCATCCGTTCCGGGGCGTCGATCATCATGTGCTCGCCGTGCTGCCACAAGCAGATCCGCCTGCAAATCCAGAGCCCGGCGCTGCTCAAGCCGATGCTGCAATACGGCCTGCACCTGGGCCAGCAGGCGGAAATGGTCACCGACAGTCTGCGTGCGCTGTTCCTCGAGGCCTGCGGTTACGAAACCAAGGTGTTCGAGTTCATCTCACTGGACCACACCAACAAGAACAAGATGATCCTGGCGGTCAAGCGCGCCGAGCCAATCGACCCGACCCAGCTGTTGGCGAAAATCCAGGAGCTGAAGGACTTCTACCACATCACCGAACATTGCCTGGAAACCCTGCTGCGGGCCGACGGATTGCTCGGCGCTAAGGCTTGAGCTGAACACCTTGCGGCAATGTGCCTGGTTGTGCGGGGCGTACGCTGGTCTTGCGCCCCAACATCACGGTCAGGATCACGCCCGCCGCGAACAGCCAGGTGATCGGCGCGACGTGCTCACCGAAAAACAGTGCTGAAAACGCGATGGTGAAGAAGATCTGCAGCAACTGGATCTGACTGACCCGGGCAATGCCGCCCATGGCCAGCCCGGCATACCAGGCAAAGAAGCCGATGAACTGCGAAAACAGCGAGACGTACCCGAAGGCCCACCAGGTTTTGCTGGATATCTCACCCTGATGTTGCAGTGCCAGATACGCCACCGGGCCGATCAACAGCGGCGTCGACAGCACCAGCGCCCAGCAGATCACCTGCCAGCCGCCCATCTCCTTGGCCAACCGGCCGCCTTCGGCATAACCCAAACCGCCCACGGCAATGGCCCCAAGCATCAGCAAATCACCGACCTGAATGCTGCCGGCACCGCTGATCAGCGCATAACCGAGCACCAGCGCACTGCCCAGCGCCGCGCAGGCCCAGAAGGCTTTCGACGGGCGCTCGTGGGACAGCCACGCGGCGTACAGCGCCACGCACAGCGGTTGCAGGCCATTGACCAGGGCGCCGTGGGACGCCGGCAGGGTTTGCATCGCCCAGGCCGACAACACCGGGAAACCCAGAATCACCCCGGCGGCGACCAGGGCCAGGCCCTTGACCTGTTTCCAGGTCGGCCACTTTTCCCGACGCCACAGCAACAGAATCGCCGCCGGCACCGCCGCGAACAAGGCGCGGCCCAGGCCATTGAGCAGCGGATGAAGCTCCTGTACGACGATTCGCGTGAAGGGCAGGGTGAGGCTGAAGATGACGACGCCAAGCAGGCCCAGGGCCATGCCGGTGTTTTCGCGGGAGGACATGATGGCAACCGGAATTTGTTGTGATTGGAAGAGCCTTCATCTAGCCACAAACCGCAGTTTCGCGCTGTTACAGCTAGGTGCAGAGTTATCCGTACAGTTGGGGGTAATGCCCCCAACGTAGGAGCTGCCGAAGGCTGCGATCTTTTGATTTTGCTTTTGCTCCTCGACCGATGCAGAAAAGATCAAGATCAAAAGATCGCAGCCTTCGGCAGCTCCTACAGGGATCGGGTACCCCTCAGTAATAGCCGGCTGTTACCCGACCTCCCGGATTAGGACTACCTTGAATACTCCTGCATGCCTGTGCATTTCCCAGAGGAGTCCTCCCCATGGCCGCTAAAAAGATTCTGATGCTGGTCGGCGATTTCGTCGAAGACTATGAAGTGATGGTGCCGTTCCAGGCGCTGTTGATGGTCGGCCATACGGTGCACGCCGTCTGCCCGGACAAAAGCGCCGGCCAGACCGTGCGTACGGCCATCCACGACTTCGAAGGCGACCAGACCTACAGCGAAAAGCCCGGCCACCTGTTTGCCCTGAACTTCGACTTCGCCAAGGTCAAGGCCGAGGATTACGACGCCGTGCTGATCCCCGGTGGTCGTGCACCGGAGTACCTGCGTCTGAACGAAAAAGTCCTGGAGCTGGTGCGCGCCTTCGACAAGGCCGGCAAGCCGATCGCCGCCGTCTGCCATGGCGCGCAATTGCTCGCCGCGGCCGGGGTTCTGGAAGGCCGTGAGTGCAGCGCTTATCCGGCCTGTGCGCCGGAAGTACGCCTGGCCGGCGGTACATATATCGACATTCCAGTGACGGACGGCCATGTTCAAGGCAATCTGGCCACGGCGCCGGCCTGGCCCGCCCATCCGAGCTGGCTGGCGGGTTTTCTCGGGTTGCTGGGCACCAAAATCACCCTGTAACGAGGAACCCTGTTCATGTGCGAGCTCTACGTCAAAGCCGACCCGATTCTCTACGAATCGCGCTCCCGCTCGCTGCGCATCTGCGGTGTGGTGACCACCCTGCGCCTGGAGAATCAGTTCTGGGACATCCTCAGCGAAATCGCCGAGGTCGACGGCATGACCACCAACCAATTGATCGCCAAGCTGTATGAAGAGGTGATGGACTACCGCGGCGAGGTGGTGAACTTCGCCTCGTTCCTGCGGGTGAGTTGTACGCGGTATTTGAGCCAGCGGCGGGTGGCGGCGCCGGAGTTGTCGGTGGTAAAGAGTTTGGTGAAGTAAGTTTCTCGATGTCCTTTCGGGCCCCATCGCGAGCAGGCTCGCTCCCACAATGGATTGGTGTACACATATCCACTGTGGGAGCGAGCTTGCCCGCGATGGCGGCGGTTCAGGCGACAGAAATCCCCGGCTGGTCTTTACTCTGAAGCGCACAACCTCTCAATCGCCAAGGAGAAAGAGCATGTCCGGATGGTACGAAGTGAGCAAAAGCAGCAATGGTCAATTCAGATTTGTGCTGAAGGCGGCGAACGCCGAAACCATTCTGACCAGTGAGCTGTACACCACCCGCGCGGCCGCCGACAAAGGCATCGCATCGGTCCAGGCCAACAGCCCGCTGGATGAGCGCTACGAGAAAAAAGCCACCAAGGATGGTCACCCTTATTTCAATCTCAAGGCCGGAAACCACGAGATCATTGGCAGCAGCGAGTCCTATTCCTCGGCGGCTGCGATGGAAAAAGGCATCGCCAGTGTCAAGGCCAATGGGCCGACCAAGGTGATCAAGGACAAGACCCTTCCCGTCCTCTGAACTCAACACCTTTCCCTGTAGGAGCGAGCATGCTCGCGATGAGGCCATAACATTCAACGCAGATGTTGACTGTCCGGCGGCCATCGCGAGCAAGCTCGCTCCCACAGAAATCACGCTGAACCTGTGGGAGCGAGCCTGCTCGCGATGGCGTCAGCTCGAACAACACTAAACTTCGACTGGAACCGACAACCTCGGGCTACCCAACGCATGGGTCTTCGAATCAAAAAACCGCAATTCGACCCCCGTCCCCTCAAACACCTTCGCGTAATGCCGCTTCTGATGCTGAATGAACGCCTGGCTGCGCGGATAAATCGAGATCGCCACGACCTTCGGCTTCGCCTGGCGCAAGGCATGCGCGATATGGCTGTCCTGTTCGCCCAGTGCGTGGCCGAAAATGCACAAGCCGTCGCCATGACCAAGCAATTGCGCGTAGCAGAACGACAGGTAATCCGAGCTGCGGATGGTCTTGAGCTTGTCCGCACTCGGCCCTTCGTTGACGAACAACGGCACGTCGTCGAGGGTCTTGATGGTGTTGTTGATGGCGAAGTTGCCCAGCAGCGTGCCTTCGGTCGACATCAGCCGACGCGCCGTACCGTCCTGATTGCGCACCAGATGCAGGCCGCCGTGCAGGTACAGCAGGCGGGTCTTGTCGGTGGCGCTGGCGCTCAGCTCGAAAGACGGCTCGCTGCCCTCGAACAGGTCGCTGATCGTGTCGGCCTGATGCTGGATGGCCCAGTGGTTGAGCAAGTCGTAATTGGTGGTGAATACCGTGCGATAGCTGGCCAGTTCCCGATTGATCGTCGCCAGGGTCGAGGCTTCGACCAGCCGCCATGGAATGTGCACCGCATGCACGGTGTTGATCAGCGCTTCCTTGATCGCGTAGTAACGGTTGCGCGGGGCGGCGGAGCTGACTGCCAGGGCCTTGTTGACCCGGCTGGTGGTCTTCAGCGCGCCCAGCACCTGCTCGAAACTGCGTGTCTGCAGCGCGTCGAAAACACTCAGCTCGGATGGGCTCAGGGGCTTTTCTTCAACGGTGCGGGCGTTCTCGAACAGCGAGTCGTAGCCAAAATCGTCCCACACCGCGCGGCTGGCGCCGTTGCCCACCAGCAAGCCGGCGAACGCCGCGCTGCTGCGCAAGGTGTTCCAGTCTTCAAGGTGGGCGTCGACATCCAGGAAATCGGTCATTGCGATCACAGTCTCAAAGCAAAAGGTCTGATGGGCGGCGACTTTATCACGTGCGCAGGTTGAGCCTGATTAACGAGATTGCTGCATCGCGCTTTAAGCGGGTTTGCGGCCAGGTGTGAGCACTACACAGAGCATTGCTCCCACCGCCAGCAAAGTGCACAACAGCGAAAGTGGCCAGGCTTGCTCACTGGCAATTAGACTGGCAATTGCTCCAATGGCGGCGGCCATCAGTTGGTGAATGAAGCCACTTAAAGCCATCGCATAAGCACCGCCGACCGGAGAGCCGTCGTTGGCCATGGACAGGCTGATCGGGTAATTCAATGATTGGCCAAACACGGCAAAGCAATAGGGTAGCCAGAGCATCAACGCGATGGTGGTTCCAGCGAGGCTACCCAGCAACATCACCGCGCTCCCTGCCAACACAATCCCCACACCCAGTGTCATCAGCCAGCGTTGTCCGGTACGCAGAACGAACCTGTTGACCCCCAACGCTCCCAGAAAATACGCCGCACTGATCGGCCAACCCAGCAATCCATATTCCACGACAGACCAGTTGTACGGTCCTTGCAGGATCAGCGGTGCAGCAGTGTTGAACGCGATGATCACACCGTAACCCAAACCCCCGGTGAGAGCTGGCAGCAGAAAGGCTCGATCACGCAGGATGCGGCAGTAATTGGAAAAGGCGGATGAGGGCAAGTTGTGCTCGGTCAGAACCGGGAACGTGACCTGCGCTACGAGCCCCGCCATCAATAGACTCACACCACCCAGCAGACAGAAAATCGCTTGCCAACCCAGCACGACTTGAATGATCGAACCCAGGTATTGGCCTATACCCAACGCCACTACGAAAGATATCGAAATCCAGGACAGTGCCTTGGCGAGAAATTCTCCTCTGAAGCTGTCGCGAATCAGTACCCGCGCCATGACGGAAATGCCACTGGCACCAATGCCCTGAATCAGTCGAAACAGCAGGAATGACTCGATTGTTTGGCTCAATGGAAGCGTGAGATTGCCCACGCCATAGATACCGAGCGCAGCAAGTAGCACCGGTTTTCGGCCAAGGCGCTGACCGAGGCTGCCCCAGAACAGCATCGGTAGTGCCATGCCGATCAAATACACCGCCAGCCCCCACGAAACCAGCGAGGCATCAGTGGATAGATTCCGAGATATCTCCGGCAGTGCTGGCAGGTAAATACTCATGCCTAATTGAGCTAGAAAAACCGTGCTGCAAGTGATCAGGAGGGTGGTGCTGCTCTTCATGGAGTCTTCTCTAGGCGTCAATCTCTGACGATTTCGGCGTGTTTACGTAAAAGGTTGGTGACTAATTCACAGAAGCGGCAGATGAGCAGGGAATCCATGTCGGCACGTAGAGTAATTCTGATGGAGGCCTTACCTTGCGCTACCACCGGAAAAAAGACTGCGGAAGTAAAGAAACCGAGATTTGCCATTGTGATGGCAATACTGTTGGCTAGCTCGGCTTCACCACAGTGAATAAGGCGAATCGCCATGTTGCTGCCGTATTGTTCAGTTCGGATCAAACTGTCAAAGAGCTGGATGTTAACTTGAAGCTTCTCCTGTAAAGCGACAAATTCCGGTGTTCGGTGTAGTTGAATGGAGGCTCTGCCTGCACCAATGGCTGCACTGTTCAGGCTTTGCGACCAGTTACTTGGGCCGCCGTAACGCTGAATAAGTTTTTTTGTCGTTCACTGCCCAGCATCACCAGCCCGCCACTGGCGCCAAATGATTTGGCCAGTGATGCGACGATCAAACTGTCATCATCAAGGGCTTGGATCTTGGAGCGTACGAGACCCGCACCGAAAGTTCCTACAGCTGAAAGTGCGTGGGAATCGTCCAGGTAAAGAAACAATCCGTAGCGCTCTTTCAGGTACAAAAGGCCATCCATGTCTGCTACCCCACCCATGCTGTAGGCTCCGTCAGCGATGTAGGCAACTTTGGCGTGCTGTTTACATAAGTTTTCGAGGTGATCCATGTCGTTGTGCGGGCAGGTCACCACTCGTGTTTCGTCTGCACACGCCGATTTCAGATGGTTCATCGAGTAATGTGCCAGTCTGTCAAAAGCCATCAGTGGGGGCCGGTTTTGTGTGAATACGCCGCTGGCTAGCAATGGCAAGATTCCAGAGCTCGCTGCACTGCATGACAAGGTGCTCAGGCAACTTGCACCGAACAGGTCGGAAAGCTCGTATTCATACTGATCCAACGCTGCGAGTTTGCAGCGGTTCTTCGAGTTGGCGATGCGCAATGTACCAATTTCCCGAAGCGCATTTATGGCGCCATCAAGCAGGTCGGGATGATGATCCAATCCTAAATAAGATGTAGTGCAGAAGTGGTGAAACGAACGCCCGAACTGATCAACCATTCGGTTTGTACCGGTGATCTCAACATTGAGCCTCGCAATTCGTCCTGCCTCGGCAGTCTCCCAGTCGTGATCTGCTAGTGAGATTACTTTTCGATAATTTGTGAAGGAATTTGTTACGCGCGCTGACTGGTTCATATGTCTGTCCTTAGTAAAGAGATCCATTGGCTTTGAAGCAAACCGTGTGCACTTCCATACTCTACGGAGCGGAAAGGGTGGTTTGTATCAGCGGATTCCGGCAATGCTGAGTGTTACAAGAGTTAAATGTGTAGGGGGATGCCTATGAAGTTGTGGGTCGATTGCGTTGACGGGACGCATGAATACGGGGCTATGCTGCGACCTTGCCTGAGCCGACACCGCCGAGCCCCCCATGCTGCAAAAAAGCCTGATCCGCCGCCTCGACCTGATCACCCTGCAACTGTTTGTCGCCGTCCATGAAGAAGGCACCCTGACCCGTGCCGCCGCGCGCGAGGCGATTGCGGTGTCGGCGGCGAGCAAGCGCTTGATGGAGCTGGAAGAGGCGTTGGGCATCAGCCTGTTTGTGCGACAGGCCAAGGGCATGACCCTGACGCCGGCGGGTGAAACCTTGCTGCACCATGCCCGGCAGATGCTGTTCAACGTGGAGAAAATGGGCCTGGAACTGGGTGAGCACAGTCACGGTGTGCGCGGTTACGTGCGGATGCTCGCCAACCTGTCGGCGATCATCCAGTTCCTGCCGGAAGACCTGCGGGACTTTTCCGAGCGTCATCCGCAGGTGAAAACCGACCTTGAGGAGCGACCCAGTTCCGGGGTGATCCAAGGGGTGCTCGACGGCGTGGCCGACCTGGGGATCTGTTCCATCGACAGCGACATCAAAGGCCTGCACAGCGTGCTCTACCGTCAGGACAAGCTGATGGTGCTGATGCTGCCGGATCATCCGTTGGCCAGTCGTTCGAGCCTGGCTTTCGCCGACACGCTGGACAGCGATTACGTCGGATTGCATGCGGCCAGTTCGATCAATATGCGCACCCACGCCGCGGCGCGACAGGCGGGCCGGGTCTTGCGGGTGCGTATCCATGTGCCGGGCTTCGACGCCATGTGTCGCATGATCCAGGCCAACATGGGCATTGGCGTGCTGCCGCAACGAGCCTATGAATTGTTTGGCCGGGCGCTGGGGCTGCATGCGGTGCCGTTGACCGATGACTGGTCGGACCGGGCGTTGATTCTGGTGGTGCGCGATGAGGCGCTGTTGTCGCCGGTGAGCCGGATGTTGTTTGAGCATTTGCGTGGGCAGGTCTGAGATTTGTGTTGTCTTGACCGGCCTCATCGCGAGCAGGCTCGCTCCCACAGGGGAACGCATTCCAATGTGGGAGCGAGCCTGCTCGCGATGGCGGCCTTGAGGTCGCGGTGATTTCCCGGAGCGTTCGCGTTTCGCGAACGCTCGTTGCCAACTGAAGGTTGGATTCCTCAGGCACCGGTCCTCTAGCCTTGGCACATATTCCAAGAACAAGAGGTACCCCGCGATGACTGCCCCCTTGAGTGCAATCAAAGTGATCGAGATCGGCACGCTGATCGCCGCGCCGTTCGCCGCGCGCATGCTCGCCGAGTTCGGCGCCGAGGTGATCAAGATCGAAGCCATGGGGCAGGGTGATCCCCTGCGTAAATGGCGCAAGCTGCACGAAGGCACCTCGCTGTGGTGGTACCTGCAATCGCGCAACAAGAAATCCCTGGCACTGAACCTCAAGTCCGCCGAAGGCATCGAACTGGTCAAGCAACTGGCGACCAGCGCCGACGTGCTGATCGAAAACCTGCGCCCCGGCGCGCTGGAAAAACTCGGCCTGGGCTGGGACGTGCTGCACGCGCTCAATCCCAACCTGACCCTGGTGCGCATCTCTGGCTACGGCCAGACCGGCCCATACCGCGATCGTCCAGGGTTCGGCGCCATTGGCGAGGCCATGGGCGGCATCCGCTACACCACCGGCACCCCGGGTTCGCCGCCGGCACGGGTGGGCGTCAGCCTTGGCGATTCGTTGGCGTCGCTGCATGCGGTGATCGGTGCGCTGATGTCGCTGCTGCGGGTCAAGACCGGGCAGGGCGTAGGGCAAATCGTCGATGTGTCCCTAGCCGAAAGCGTGTTCAACGTCATGGAAAGCCTGGTGCCGGAATACGACATGCTCGGCCATGTCCGTGAACGCACTGGCGGCGCCTTGCCGGGCATCGCCCCTTCCAACACTTATCTCACGGCGGACGGCGCCTACGTGGTGATCGCCGGCAACAGTGACCCGATCTATCGTCGCCTGATGCACACCATCGGTCGCGCGGATCTGGCCGAAGATCCCGAGTTCGCCCATAACGACGGGCGTGCCGCCAAGAGCAACCTGCTCGATGCCGCCATCACCCACTGGACCAGCAGCCTGCCGATCGACGACGTGCTGACAGCGCTGGAAGCAGCCGAAGTACCCGCCGGGCGCATCTATTCGGTGGCCGACATCGTGGCCGATCCGCACTATCAGGCGCGGGACATGCTGCTCACTGCCGAGCTGCCGGGCGGCGCCAAGGTGAAAATGCCCGGCATCGTGCCGAAACTCTCGCAAACCCCCGGCGGTGTGAACTGGTCAGGCCCGGGGCTTGGCCAGCACACTGACGCAATCCTCACGCAGCTTGGTTTGACGCTGGCTGACATCGAGCGCCTGAAAGTCGAAGGAGTGGTGCAATGATCACCGACTATTCCGATAGCCTCATCGTGCAGGAAGTCTCGCCGCGCGACGGCTTGCAGATCGAGCCGACCTGGGTCGAGACCGTCGACAAGATCGCCCTGATCGATCAATTGTCCCTCGCCGGGTTCAGCCGTATCGAAGGCGGTTCGTTCGTGTCGCCCAAGGCCATTCCGGCGCTGCGCGATGGCGAGCTGGTGTTCAAGGGCATCACCCGCCAACCGGGGGTGATCTATGTTGCGCTGATCCCCAACCTCAAGGGCGCGCAACGGGCGCTGGCCTGCAACGCCGATGAGCTGAACCTGGTGATGTCCGCCAGCCAGACCCACAACCTGGCGAACATGCGCATGCGCTGTGAAGACTCGCTGGCCGCGTTCGGTGAAATCGTCCGGTTCGTGCAGGGCTCGTCGGTGCGACTCAACGCCAGCATCGCCACCACCTTTGGTTGCCCGTTCGAAGGCAGGATCGATGAGGACAGGGTGTTGCAGATCGTCGAGGCCTACCAGGAACTCGGCATCCGGGGCATCACCCTGGCCGACACCACCGGCATGGCCAACCCGCGACAGGTGGATCGCCTGGTGCGACGGGTCTTGCAGCGGGTATCGCCCGCGGACTTGACCCTGCATTTCCACAACACCCGTGGCCTGGGCCTGTGCAACGTGCTGGCGGCCTACGAGGCCGGCGCCCGTCGCTTCGACGCGGCACTGGGCGGGCTCGGCGGTTGCCCTTTCGCACCGGGGGCATCGGGAAATATCTGCACCGAAGACCTGGTCAACCTGTGCGATGAAGTCGGCATCCACACCGGCATCGACCTGCCACTGTTGCTGAAATTGTCCCGAGGATTGCCGGCGTTGCTCGGTCACGAAGTGCCCGGCCAACTGGCCAAGGCCGGACGCAATTGCGATTTGCATCCGATCCCCACCTGACCCACACAGCCCCCTGTAGGAGCGAGCATGCTCGCGATGGACGTTAACGATAACGCTGAATGCCAGATACCCCGCGGCGTTCTCAGGCTCATCGCGAGCATGCTCGCTCCTACAGAAAGCCAGTAAACGAACATTTACCAGACAACAAAAACAATCGGACACCCCACGGGAAGTCCGCCTGGAGAAACGCAATGAGCCTGAATGCAATGGAGGCCGGGGCGAGCCCGGCCGTCAGCCACGACGAAGAAAAAGCCCTGGTCAGCAAGGTCGCCTGGCGGTTGATGCCACTGATCATGGTCTGTTACCTGTTCGCCTTTTTCGACCGCATCAACATCAGCTTCGCCAAGTTCCAGCTGCAGACGGACCTGAGCCTGAGCGACACCGCCTACGGCCTCGGTGCCGGGTTGTTCGTGGTCGGTTACGTGATCTTCGAAGTGCCCAGCAACATGATGCTGTACAAGGTCGGCGCTCGCCGCTGGATCGCCCGGATCATGATGTCCTGGGGCCTGGCCACCGCCTTGATGGTGTTCGTCAACAGCGAATGGCAGTTCTACGCGCTGCGCTTCGTGATCGGTGCGATGGAAGCCGGCTTTGCCCCGGGCGTGCTGTACTACCTGACGCTGTGGTTCCCGCAGCACTATCGCGGACGCATCACCTCGATGCTGTTCCTGGCTTCGGCCTTCGCCGGGCTGGTGGGCGCGCCGTTCTCCGGGCTGGTGCTGCAACACCTTGATGGCGTGCTGCAAATGCGCGGCTGGCACTGGTTGTTCCTGCTCGGTGGCGTGCCCTGTATCGGCCTGGGTCTGCTGGTGCTGACCCTGCTCAAGGACCGCATCGAAGACGCCCATTGGCTGACGCCTTCGGAGAAGACGCTGCTGGCCAGCCGTATCGCGCACCATGAGCCGCACAAATCCGGCGGCTCGCTGCTCGCGGCCCTGAAGATCCCGGGCTTCCTGACCCTGGGCCTGATCTACTTCCTGATCCAGGTGGCGTCCTACGGTCTGAACTTCTGGGCACCGCAGCTGATCCGCAGCGCCGGTACCGAGAGCCCGGTGATGATCGGTCTGCTGACCGCCATCCCCTACATCTGCGGGGCTATCAGCATGGTGGTGATCGGGCGCTTGTCCGACGCCACGGGCGAGCGACGCAAGTTTGTTGCCGGCCTGGTCGCGGTGGGCGCGCTCGGCTTCTTCAGCGCGGGGATCTTCGCCAGCCACACGACGTTCCTGATTATCGCGCTGGGCCTGCTCGGCGCCGGGATCATCGCCTCGATCCCGAGCTTCTGGACCCTGCCGCCGAAACTGCTTGCCGGCGCCGGTGCAGGTGCTGCGGGTGGGATCGCGGTGATCAACACCCTCGGCCAGTTCGGCGGGATCGTCAGCCCGGTCATGGTCGGGCGCATCAAGGACATGACCGGCAGCACTACGCCAGCGCTGTATGTCATCGGCGTTTGCGCACTGATCGCCGTGGCGCTGTTGATGTGGGGGCTGCCGCAGAAGCTGCGCACGCTGGACAAGATTTAAAGGTTCGCATGTCGCACCAGCGCTTACAGGGACCACGCATTCCTGTAGGCGCTGGTGCAGCCTGCGATCAAGCTACTGAAATCTGCGGGACAGGTAGATTGCTTTCGCGAGCAGGCTCGCTCCCACAGGGACTGCGGCAGACACAAACTGTACATTCGCCGCAAAACCACTGTGGGAGCGAGCCTGCTCGCGAAGACTGACTAACAATCGCCATCGCACTGTCTGCTTTTCCCTCCACCCGCCATCACTAACGCGGATACCTTCCTTTCTCTGCCGGGCCTCCGGCAGTGTCTTCCCTTGATCCTCGAAGCCCATGTCGGGATAAAGTTCTTCGACGATCAGTCATTCAATGCCCAGTGACCTGATATAGACTGGCCACCATTCACCAAACGGTTCAAAAGGACTTCCCATGACCCCATCGCTGCTAATGGCCGTTCTTGCCTCGGGTTTCATCTATGGCATTACCCCGGGGCCGGGTGTGCTGGCGGTGTTCGGAATTGGCGCGGCCCATGGGCGGCGGGCAGGGGCGGGGTTTCTCTGCGGGCACTTGCTGGGCGATGTGATCTGGTGCAGCACGGCGTTGGTGGCGATTGTCGGTGCGCGGGAAATCGGCAGCACCGCATTCGATGTGCTGGGCATGCTCAGCGGTCTGTATCTGTTCTGGCTTGGCTGGCGTGCGGTACGGGCCCGTCGCAGTGCCGAAGAGGCGCCACAAGGGCCGGCGCGTCAGCCGTTCTGGCATGGCATCCTGTTTGGCCTGACCAATCCGAAGGCGTACCCGGTGGCGGTCGCCACGTTCACGGCCCTGTTGTCGAGCCGCGCCGAGTTGCTGACCTGGTCGATGTTGCCGTGGTTGATCTTCCTGAGTTTCGTCGGAGGGCTTTTCGCCTACGCTATCCTCATCGGCATCGTCGGGGCGCGCCGGGTGCGCACCCTGTATCAACGCCATGAGCTGGCGATTACCCGCTTGTGCGGGGTGATGTTTATCGGTTTCGCCATCAACGCCCTGGCGCATGCATTGCCGGGATTGGTGACGAACAAGGCTTGAAGCTGATCGCAGGATTGCATCAGTGGCACGGGTTTCGGTCAGGGATGGTTTCTTTTTGCGGCATCGTTCGGACACGCTCTCGGCACCATGACCATCAGTAATTCCGCTCCGTTGGCGAGCTTCATCGACTTGTTGCTGGACGCCGTTTGCGCAGTCGACAAACAAGGTCGCTTCGTATTTGTCAGTGCGGCTTGCGAGCGCATTTTCGGTTACAGCCCTGATGAGTTGATCGGGCGCCAGATGATCGACCTGGTGCACCCGGCCGATCGTCAACGCACCCTCGATGCCGCGCGGGAGATCATGGGGGGTGAGCCCAAGCTCAATTTCGAAAACCGCTATCTGCGCAAGGATGGCCGGGTGGTGAACATCCTCTGGTCGGCGCGCTGGTCGGAGGTCGATCAGTTGCGCATCGCCGTGGCCCGCGACATCACCGAGCGCAAGCAGGCCGAATCCCGTCAGGCGGCGCTGTATGCGATTTCCGAAGCGGCCCATGCGGCGGAAGATTTGCTGGCGCTGTTCAAGCGCATCCACCTGATCATCGGCGAGTGGCTGCCGGCCATGAATTTCTCCGTGGCGCTGTATGACGAACACTGTGCGCAGCTGAATTTTCCCTATCACGTCGACGATCACGAGCCGCAGCCCGAGCAGCCCGGCACCATCACCGGGCGCCTGTGTGCCGAGGTGATTAACACGGGCTTGCCGATCTTGCTGACGCCGGATCAGGACACGCCACCCATGGGTTTCGAGGCGCTGGTGACCGGGCAGAATTCGCCCTGTTGGCTGGGGGTGCCGTTGAATTCGCAAAACGGCACCATCGGCGCGCTGATCGTCAAAAGCATCCCAGGCGGTGAGCGCTACACCGAGCAGGATAAAGAGCTGTTGCAGTATGTCTGCGCCCAGGTGGCGACGGCGATCGAGCGCAAGCAGTTGCATGCGCGGCTGCAACGCATGGCCCAGTACGACCAGTTGACCCAGTTGCCCAACCGCGAATTGCTGCGCGACCGGCTCAAGGCTGCACTGGAAGCGGCGCGCCAGGGCTGTGGGCGCATGGCGCTGCTGTATGTCGACCTCGACCGGTTCAAGCAGGTCAACGACACCCACGGCCATGCGGTAGGCGACATGCTGCTGCAAACCGTCGCCAATCGGCTCAAGGGCTGCGTGCGGGAAACCGACACCGTGGCGCGTATTGGCGGCGATGAATTCGTGGTGTTGTTGCACAGCATCCACGCCTCGGGGGATGCCGACACGGTGGCCCTCAAAATCCGCCAGGTCCTGGCCCAGCCGTTGCGCCTGGACGGGCACAGCCTGCTCATCCAGCCCAGCATCGGCGTGGCGCAATACCCGGAAAACGGCACGGAAGAAAAGCAGCTGTTCCGGCACGCCGACGAGGCGATGTACACCGCCAAGCGCGCGCACCACTTGCGCCTGGTCTGAGTGCCGGCTGCCGTTCGTCGCGGTATCGACGCAATTTTCTAAACCTTTTGGTCAGCGCAAATTCAGAATCTATGCGGGCGCAAGTTCGCCAAAGATCATCACCAAGAGGTAGAGAATCATGCCTAACTCAAGAAACTCGGGCTCGGACCACATGGCCAACGATCGAACCAAAACGTCTGAAGCCAGTCGCAAGGGTGGGAAAACCACCACCACAACTGTCGACAAAGAGCCAAAAACCGATATGAACCGTAAAGGTGGACAGAGCGGGCAGAAATCCCGCTAGTGGCTGCAGGTGGTTTTGATTGAGAAGCGGGGGCGAAAGCTCCCGTTTGAATTGTTAAAGGAGGGCGCGACCATGAACCCTGTGGCCACCCGTTTTCGCAGCAGCGTTTTTGTCACTCTACTGGGCCTGTTCGCTGGCAGCGCTTTGGCCCAGACACCGACTGAATTCATCAATGATGCCTCGGTGCAAGGTGTCGCCGAAATTGAAGCCAGCCGTCTGGCACACCAGAAATCCGAATCCAGAGAGGTCAAGGATTACACCATCATGGTGATCAATGACCGCACCACCGCCAATCAGCACCTGGCGAAAATCGCTAAACAGCTGGATCTACCGGTGGCCCCGCGCGAAGAGGTGGTGGATAAGGCCAAGGCCTTGATGCCCGAAGTCATGGACGGTAGCAACTTCGATGAGGCCTACGCGGCCAGTCAGGTGAAAACCACCCAGCAAGCCATCGAACAGCTTGAGCAAACAGCACAGACCACCGACGTGCCCGAGATCAAGGCGTTCGCCGAGGAAACCCTGCCCAAGCTGCAGAATCACCTGCAAATGGCCAGGGCTTTGCAGGCCAGCCGCTAGTTCATTGCGTGCGCGGGTGAGCAACGCATGGCTCACCCGCGCACGAACTCTCAGCAATCATTCAGGCCGTGCTTGCCTTTTTCCTCGACGACGGTGCCGTCGATGGAAACGGTCTGGCCTTCGCCAAGGGCGCGATAGTGCTTGCGCAGTGCTTCCAGTTCCTTGAGGTCCAGGGCCTCAAGCCCCAGCATCGCGTTCTGCGCTTCCTTCGTTACCCGCAGCAACTCATCGACCTTCAAATGCAAAATGTCGGTGTCGCGGTTTTGCGTGTTCTGGATCAGGAACACCATCAGGAAAGTGATGATGGTGGTCGAGGTGTTGATGATCAGTTGCCAGGTGTCATCGAACCCAAAAATCGGCCCGCTCAACCCCCACAGAAAAATCAGGATGATCGCCCCCAGGAACGTCCCGGGACTCCCGGTCCACAGGGCGAGTTTCTGCGCGATTTTTGCGAATTTCATGGCCGTTTTCCTTATGAGAGGTGCCTGAATTTCAGACAGTGACGGCGCGATGAAAATTCTACTTACATTTACGCTTTCACTGACAAAAGCCTTGGTCGGCCATGGAGTAAGATGCTTCGGCATCCACGACAGGAGAACGCAATGAGCTGGTCCGCCAAGCAATACGTCGCTTTTGAAGATGAACGCACCCGTCCCGCCCGTGACCTGCTGGCGGCGATACCCCCCGGGGAGGTGCGCTCGGCCGTCGATATCGGCTGTGGTCCGGGCAACTCGACCGAATTGCTGGTGGAGCGCTTTGCCGGTGCCTCGGTGCGCGGGCTGGACAGTTCGGCCGACATGATCGAAGCCGCGCGCAAGCGCTTGCCGCAGGTGCAGTTCGATATCGCCGACATCGACACCTGGAAGGACACGGGCCCCTTCGACGTGATCTTCGCCAACGCGGTGTTGCAGTGGGTGCCCGATCACGCCACCTTGCTGCCTTCGCTGGTGAACAAACTGGCGCCCGGTGGCAGCCTGGCGATCCAGATGCCGGACAACCTCAATGAGCCTTCGCACCGGTTGATGCGTGAAGTGGCTGCTGACGGTCCCTGGGCAGGCAAGCTGTCAGGCGCTGCCGGCCAGCGAACCGAGATGGAAAGTGCCAGCGGTTACTACTCGATCCTCAAGGCCCGTTGCAGCCGCGTCGACGTGTGGCGCACCACTTACCATCATCCGCTGGTGGGTGGTGCGTCGGGCGTGGTCGAGTGGTTCAAGGGCAGCGGTCTGCGGCCGTTTCTCGATCCGCTGGATGAGGCGCAGCGGGCGCAGTATCTGAAACAGTATCTGGCGGCCATCGAACAGGCCTATCCGGCGTTGCCCGATGGTTCGGTGTTGCTACCGTTTCCGCGGCTGTTTCTGGTGGCGACTCGCTGATGAGCAAAAAGGGGCGGATGACGATGGTGTCATCCGCCCCTTTTTTTGCGCGCCTGGCGCTCAGGTATTCAAATACAAACGAAGCAAAGCCGAACAACCCGATCATTGAAATGATCATGATCCCCAACTCCGAACTGTCCATGCTGACCCCAAAATGAAAGGTGAGCCGGCAGAATAGGGCAACTCTCGTCGGGCTGAGCGCAGCGCTACGACATCTTTACGGGCGTGCTCCGATCTATACGCAAACCATACGAATGCAGGCTCAGCACTGAACGCCGACCAGCAGCATCATGGGGCGCTCGCGCTCTTCGGACAGCGCCGGTTGCGCCGCGACCTGGGCATCGGTCGGACCCCATTCGTTGACATGCCGGATGCTGAAACCGGCGGCGATCAGGGTGTTGAGCAAGGTGCCGAGGGTGCGGTGCTGCTTGATCACGCCATCCGCCAGCCAGTTGGTCACGCGTTCGCCTTGCAGTTGATAGTTATCTACCGGCCAGCTCTTGCGGCCCTCGGCATCGGTGATCCAGCCGGGGTTGCGCGGTGCCATGAAGATGGGATGTTCGATGGAAAACACGAAGCACGCGCCAGGCTTGAGGGCGGCGTGGAGCTTGCTGAACAGCCCCGGCAAGTCCTTGATGTAGTGCAGGGCCAGGGAACTGTAGGCCAGATCGAAACTGGCGACGGGCAGGTCGAGCTGTTCCAGATCGGCGCGTTCGTAGCGGATGTTGCTGTTGGACGTTGTGCCGCGCGCCTTCTCGAGCATTTTTTCCGACACATCCAGGCCGAGCACGCTTTGTGCGCCTTGCTCACTGGCCCAGCGGCAAAACCAACCATAGCCGCAGCCGAGATCCACGACTTTCAAGCCTTGCGTGGGCGGCAGCATGGCCTTGAGCGCAGGCCATTCCGGCGCGGCGTCGAGGCCGTCAATGGAACGGGCCATCTGGCTGTAGCCCTGGAAGAATTGGGGATCGTCGTAGATGTTTTGGGTCATGGTCGCAAGTGCTCTGTCGAAATCGTTTGATGTGCCTTTAAACACTGCAAAACTTTTCGGTGCAAGCGTGCTCACTCTTGGGGTGTGGCGTCAGGGCAGTTCTGCATCCATGTGTCGAGCGATAACCTTCGGTAGAACGTTGCGTTTGTTTAGACATTGCATCGCATGAGATCTGGAGTCTTACCAAATCTCACCTCAAAAAAACCGGCCACAACGGGCCGGTTTTTGCTGCATCTGCTGAAACTGAATCAGGCCTAATGCCTCAGGCAACGCCTGCAAGCAAGCTCTCGTATGGAATTCGCAACCCGTCATGCAGGCGTTTGATCATCGACAAGCTCAATTTGCGCTTGCGGTTCAGAACTTCGGATACGCGCCCGCTCGTACCAATAAAGGGTTCCAGGTCACGAGGGGTTAATCCCTGCTGTTCCATGCGAAACTTGATGGCTTCAATCGGGTCGGAGGGTGGCATTGGGTAATGCTCGTCTTCGTACTTTTCAATGAGCAGCGCCAAAATTTCCAGCTCATCACCTTCAGGCGATCCGATTTCTGCCCCCCACAATTGCTCGACGCGAGCAAATGCTGCGCTCAGATCTTCCTGGCTGCGAATAGGTTTAATGTTCATTACACGGTCTCCGCGTCGATCTGATCATATTGGGCATGGGAGCCGACGAACCGTATGAAGCCAAGCTGTCGTTGATAGTCGATTGCCAGGATCACTCGGTATTTGTTGCCGCCGATGTTGAAGACAACTCTGCCTCCTTTGAGAATGCTGGCCGTCCTCAGTTCCGCTTTGACCTCTTGCGGTGTGCGATAGATGGCCCTTTCCATATGTCGATACCATTCAACAAGCGGTATTTCGGCGTCAGCATAAGCTGGGCTGCTCTCCCAGAATTCCCGCAAAGTCCCTTTTGCAATTACTCGCACCGCGCATCCTCCCGTTTTGGGAGATGGTAGTCCTCGCTTAGGAGGGATGCAATCTCTGATGTGGTCCAGCGATCAGCAGAGAAAGGAGGGAGATGGGAAATGGCTCATAAACTCAAATTCTTCCCACAAAAAAACCGGCCATCAAGGCCGGTTTTTTCTGTACCTGCATCCCCCGTCAAAGAACAACGTGAGACTGAAATTTGATTGGAGCGGGTGAAGGGAATCGAACCCTCGTTATCAGCTTGGGAAGCTGGAGTAATGCCATTATACGACACCCGCTCGGAGCGGCTGACTTTGTACCAGATGTGGCGGTGGAAATGAAGTTTTTCTTTGTGGCAGTTGGCTCAGGCGTTGAATGAAACAGCGGTGACGGTCGTTCGCGGGCAAGCCTCGCTCATACAGCAATGCGTTTAAAGCTGTAGAGCGCGGCTTGCTCGCGATGACGCTGTTTCAGATGGCCGATGCATGGTGGTCCTGGGCGTATTGGAAACGCGGTCGGCTTTCATGCTGCGCCGGCTTCAGGAACCCCAGCAGTGCGTTGCGGCTGTCTCGGCAGGCGGCTTTGTGTTCCATGTCGAGAAAGTGGCCGGTGGCCTGCAGGGTGGTGAAGGCACTGTGTTGCACGTGACCGGCGAACAGGCGGGCATCTTCCGCTGCGGTGTACTCGTCCCATTCACCGTTCATGAACAGCACCGGCACATTGATTTTCTGCGCCGCGTTCAAATAGCACTGCCGATCACTGTTGAGCACGTCGTTGATGTGGAAGTGCATTTGCCCGTATTCGTGTTCCGCCAGGCTGCTGACGTGACGGTAGTTGAAGCGCTTGAACAGCGAGGGCAAGTGCTTGCCGATGGTGTCGTTCACCAGATGCCCGACCCGGTCGCCGTCCCGGCTGCCGAGGTAATCGACGCCGCGCTCGAGGTAGTCGAGCATGTGCGAGTTGACCACCGGGGAGAACGAGCTGATCACGGCCTTTTCGATCCGGCGAGGCCGTTGCGACAGTGCGACCAGCGTCGCGGCACCACCGAAAGAAAACGACAGCACGTGTTCGGCTGCGAAGTGGTCGATCAGCTCCAGGAGGATCTGCCCTTCGATTTCCTTGGTCAGCATCGTTTCATGCCGGTTGTGGGCTTTTGACTTGCCCGCGTAGGGCTGGTCGTAGCAGACCACGTTGAACTGTGGATAGAGATTTTTCACGGTTTGAGCAAACGACGCAGTCGTGGACATCGAGCCGTTGACCAGAATGATGGTCTTCTCTGCGGCGCCTGCGCGATAGAACTCCGTGTAAACCCGATATTGACCCTGTATATCCAGCACAGCGATTTCTGGCCTCATGTCATAAGACTCCTGGCAAGCGGGTATGCGCGCAATGGAGATTGCACGAGCTTTGTGACAGGTAGGCATATGCCTGGAATTTTTGGAGGCCCATGTCGATCCAGTGCAGCCGGTCGACGGGTATTGTTATTGGCGGGCAGTCTGCCGGGTGAGGCCGGAACCCATGGGTTCCTACCGGCAAAAAGTTTCTTAGAAGTATGTTGTGACTCGTCGGTCACATTTCGGCCGACGTCCTGATTCAAGCAGGGGTCACATCATTGCGCAAGTGCCGTTGGTAAATTGTTCGACAACTTCTGCTCAGCGGTAGGCTGCTTAGATCGATTGGATCTCTTCGTCGCTCAGTGGGCGGTATTCGCCCGGTTTCAGGCTTTCGTCGAGCACCAGAGGGCCCATGCGTTCGCGGTGCAGGCGCAGCACTTTGTTGTCGAAGTGGCCGAACATGCGCTTCACCTGATGGTAGCGGCCCTCGACGATGCTCAGCCGTGCGGATTTCGGCCCCAGCAGCTCTAGCCCGGCCGGTTGAGTGGTGAGGTCTTCGAAGGCGAAGTACAGGCCTTCGGTGAATTTGAGGGCGTACTCGGGGCCGATTTCCTGCTCGGTCTCGACGTAATAAACCTTCGGCAGTTTGGTCTGCGGCTGGGTCAGGCGGCGTGACCAACTGCCGTCGTTGGTGATCAGCATCAGGCCGGTGGTGTTGAAATCCAGGCGCCCGGCGATGTGCAGTTCATCCTTGTCCGGTTCATGGATAAGGTCGAGCACGGTCGGGTGTTGCGGGTCACGAGTGGCGCTGACGCAACCGGCGGGTTTGTGCAGCATGAAGTGCCGCAGCGGCTTGCCGGTCTGCAGCACCTCGTCGTCGACTTCGACGCGGCTGAACTCACGAACTTCGGCGTGCGGGTCGCTGATGATCGATCCGTCAATCCTGACGCGTTTTTCCACCAGCAACAGACGCACCTGTTTGCGGTTGAAACGGGGCAGATTGCTGAGGAAACGGTCGACGCGCATGGCTTGAGGATCGATGAAGAAAAGGCCGCGTATCTTACTTGATCGGCTGGGCGGCTGCTTGCAACTGCGCCTCGACTTCGGCGCAACGAGGGCACAGGCAGGCAGCGTTGCGCAGTTCGGCCGGCAGCGCCTGCAGCACCGCCGGGTCGATGCTGACGCCGTAGCACCAGCACGCCCGATCGGCGGTGCGGGGGTCGGCCAGGGCGCAGTCGTTGGGGGCGCCGCAGGCGGGGCAGAGGTCAGGCTGGCTCATAGCTGGAGTGAGGCTTTTCCACACAGGTACGGTTGCGGCCACTTTGCTTGGCCCGATACATCGCATGATCGGCCCGGGACAGCAAAGTGTGCAAGGTGTCGTCGTTCTGCAGGGTGGTCAGGCCGATGCTGACCGTCAGATGCAGGCTGCTGCCGTTGTAGGCATAGGCCTGTTGTTCCACATGCTGGCGAATTTTCTCGGCAATCATCAGGCCGGTTTCGCCATCGGTGTCCTTGAGCAGCACGATGAACTCTTCGCCGCCCCAGCGGCAGACGATGTCGGAATGGCGCAGGCAGCTTTCCAGGTCCCGGGCGAAACCGATCAGCACCTGGTCGCCGGCCATGTGGCCGTAGGTGTCGTTCAGGGCCTTGAAATGGTCCAGGTCCAGCAGCAATGCCGTCAGCGGTTTGGGCTCGCGCTGGGCCTCGTGCATGGCCTGCGCGGCCAGCAGATCGAAGCCACGCCGGTTGGGCAGTTCGGTCAGGCTGTCGAGGGTGGCCTGGGCGTGGATCTTGCCCTGATAACGCTTGATCACCTGATTGATCAGGACCAGCACGGTCAGGGTGACGATCAGGCAGATCAGCAGGTTGAGGTACAGCGAGCGGCGGATGTCACTGAGGTCGCCATCTTCGAGTTTGTCGACGAACAGGTACCAGTTCAGTTCCGGAATGAAGCGCACGTTGAGGAAATGCCCCTGCCCCTGGCCGGAATATTCGTAGCTGCCGCTGTGGGGCTTGGGCAGCTGGCTGACCAGGTTTTTCATGCTTTCAAGATCGCTCAGCGGCTGCCCGGCCAGAGCGCCTTGCGGACCGCCCTCGGCGCCGGTCAGCACCAGGCGCCCGAACGTATCGACGAAGTACACGCTGCGCTGGTAATGCTGCTGGTACTTGTCGATCAGCTTGATCACCGCATCGACCGTCAGCCCGACACCGGCAGCACCGATGAAGCGATTGTTGTAGTCGAAGACCTTGTAGTTGATGAAGACGGTCAGGTTGTCTTTGTTGGCCAGGTCCGGATCGACGTTGATCTCGTAGGGGGCCTGCATGTCGCGCACGCGGAAGTACCAGGCATCGCGGGGTTCCGTGGCCTTGACCTGCTTGAGCACGCCCTTGGCGTGGTAGTAGGTCAGGCTGGTGTTGGAGACGAAGAAGGCGGTGTAGGCGCCGTAGTGGGTCATGACCTCGTTGAGGTAGCGGGTCATCTGGTCGGTGTCGCGCTCGCCGTTGACCACCCAGTCGCGCATGAAGGTATCGCGGGACATCATCGAGGAAATCAGGATCGGCCGGACCAGGTCTTTCTGGATTTCCGAATAGACGGTGTCCGATGTCAGCGGCAGTTCGGTGTTGACGATGTTGTCGCGGATCGACGCCCGCGATGCGTAGTAACTGAGGAAGGAAGTGGCCAGGAAACCCGCGCCCAACAATGCGACCAGTGTGAGGATCAACGAGCGTTGAGAGTACAGCGGCGAGCGGAGCGGCATGGCAATTCCATTGGCAATAATCCGATGGCATGCATTCTAGTGGTAACTGCCGGGAAATAGCTGCTCCATGTGCGCCGCGAATGGTCGTTCCCACACAATATGAAGGTTGTTGGTGGACCCTGTGGGAGCGAGCCTGCTCGCGATGGCGTCAGCACATTCAAATTTGATGTCGACTGATATACCGCTATCGCGAGCAGGCTCGCTCCCACAGGTTCTGAGTCAACCCAGGGTTTTCAGGTACGCCCGCCATCCCCCCAGATGACTGATGTCCACCGCGCCCTCCAGCCCATACGCCTCGCAAATGAACCCGCTCTCCCAACGCCCGTCCGCCAGTTGCACCTTGCCCAGCCCTAGGGGCGCCGGAATGCCGGTCAGGAACGAGCCCAGCTCGCTGCTGGGCAATTCCCAGACTTCCACGGCAATCGCCACGCCGCCTTCCTTGACCCGCACCATGCCCGGACGAAACGGCGGGCCGCCCGCCAGGGCATGGAGCTGATAGTCGGGGGAGCTGAGGGTCGTTTCCAGCAACCGCGCGCCACGCTGCTTGAGCTGCCAGTTCAACGCCAGGCCATCCAGATGCGCACCGCAGACCACCAGTCGCGCCTGATCGTTACGAGCAACGGCCGTTGGCGCGGGCAGCGGCAAACCTTGCTGGCGCTGCAGGCCTGCTGCCACGCTCAACAGATACTGATCAGTGAACGCCCGGCCAAACAGCGTTACGCCCCAGGGCAAGCCGCTTTCCATGAAACCGCTGGGCACGGCGATGGCGGCGTAGTCGAGCAGGTTCATGAAGTTGGTGTAGTAACCCAGCTCGGAGTTGCGCAACACGGGCTCGGCTTCCAGCTCGGCCAGGGTGACAGGGCGGCCGATGGTTGGCGTAATCACGCAATCAAGGTTTTCCAGCGCCTTGTCGCACAAGGCTTTCAGTGCCTGCAGGCGGTACTGCGCGCGGAAGGTTTGCACGCCACTGACCGCCGGCGCCTTGGCCAGGACTGCGCGAATCACCGGCAGCACAGCTTCAGGATTTTGCTCCATCAATTCACCGGCCACGCTGTAGCGCTCGGCCACCCATGGGCCTTCATAGAGCAGACGTGCCGCCTCAAGGAACGGCGACAAATCGAGTTCCACCGGCTCGCCGCCAAGGGTCTTGAGCTGCTCGATGGCATCCGCGAACAACGCCGGCCCCTGGGTGCAGCCGAAGAACTCCAGGTCCTGTGTCCGAGGCACGCCAAAGCGGAAAGGACGCACCGCACCAAACGCCGAGCCGTCATTCCACAGCGGGTTGCTGCGGCTGTATTCATCCCGTGGGTCGAGGCGTGCGGTCAGCGCCAGCAACTGGCTGGCCTCCCGTGCGGTGGCGGTGAAGGTGGTGACGCAATCGAGGGTGCGACAGGCCGGCACCACACCTGCGGTGGAGATCAACCCCTTGGTCGCTTTCATCCCGACCAGATTGTTCAGCGCCGCCGGCACGCGCCCGGAACCTGCGGTGTCGGTGCCAAGGGCAAAGCTCGCCACGCCGAGTGCCACCGCCAGCGAAGAACCTGCGCTGGAACCACCCGACGGATACTCGGGCAGCACGCTGTTGCGGCACGCGCCGTAGGGCGAGCGACTGCCATTGAGGCCTGTGGCGAACTGGTCAAGATTGGTCTTGCCCAGCGGAATCGCTCCCAGGGCCAGCAATTGCTCGACGATGGTGGCCGAACGCTGTGGCACATGGCTGAATGCCGGGCACGCCGCGGTGGTCGGTATGCCGGCCAGATCGATGTTGTCCTTGATCGCAAACGGCACCCCGTACAGCGGCAGGCTGTCGATGTCGCGGCCATCGAGGGCGGCGAGATAGGGTTCCAGTTCTTCGGCGCTGAGCAAATGAATGAACAGGTGATAGTCCGGGTTCAACGCCGCGGCTTTGTCACGCAGTGCAGGCAGCAATTGCCGGGGCGTGATGCGGGCGTCGCGGTAGGCGCTGCGCAGGGCGTCGAGTTGCAGATTGATGTTCATGGCGTGTGTCCTTTTCAAAATGGGTTCAGTCGATTGCCAGCACCACGACGCGCTGTCCGGCGCGCACCGCCGAACCCGGTTGCACGCGGATTTCGCGGACCACGCCGGCCATGGGCGCAAGCACCGGGATTTCCATCTTCATCGACTCCAGAATCACCAGCACATCACCGGCCTCGACACGGCTGCCGATGTCCACCTGCACCTGCCAGAGGTTGCCGGCGATGTGGCTGTCGACGCTCATTTCACCGCTGGCCAAGGGGGCATCTTCGGTGGTTGGCGCGGCTGCTTCTTCACTCTCGAAATGCGCCTGGCCGCTGGCGATCCAGCGCTCGCGCTCGGCATTGAACGCCCCCTGTTGCTGCTGGCGAAAGGCGGTTATCGCCTCGGCTTCTTTTGCCAGGAATGCCTGGTAATCGGCGAGGTTCAACTGGCTGTGCTCGATGTTCAGATCGAAGCGACCGAGGGGGAAATCCCGACGGATGCGCAGCAGTTCATCGGCGCTCACCGGGTAGAAGCGGATCTGATCGAAGAAGCGCAGCAGCCAGGGTTTGCCATCGAATGCGGCGACCTCGCGATAGCGGTTCCACATCTGCAAGGTCCGGCCCACGAACTGATAACCACCGGGTCCTTCCATGCCGTAGACGCACATGTAGGCGCCGCCGATGCCCACGGAGTTTTCCGCGGTCCAGGTGCGCGCCGGGTTGTATTTGGTGGTCACCAGACGGTGCCGGGGATCGAGGGGCGTGGCCACCGGTGCGCCGAGGTAGACATCGCCCAGGCCCATGACCAGATAGCTGGCGTCGAACACCGTACGCTGCACTTCATCGAGGTTCGGCAGGTCGTTGATGCGACGGATGAATTCCAGGTTGCTCGGGCACCACGGCGCGTCCTTGCGCACGGTGGTCATGTATTTCTCGATCGCCAACTGACAAGCCGGGTCGTCCCAGGACAGCGGCAAGTGGACGATGCGCGACGGCACTTGCAGGTCCCTGGCGGCGCACACCGCGTCCCATTCACCGGCGACGATGCCCAGCAGATCGGCCAGCGGCAATTGCTCTGGCTGGTAGTGCACTTGCAGCGAGCGGATGCCGGGTGTCAGGTCGATCACGCCATGCAGGTGCTTGCTTTCCAGAGCCTGCATGAGGGCGTGTGCGCGGAAGCGCAAAACAAGATCCAGTTCCGGTGCGCCGATTTCGAGAAGCAGGTGAGTGTCGCCGGAAAGCCTTGCCACCAACCTCGTATCGTCCTGACCGATATCCAACACCACAGGCGACACAATCCCTTGTAGGAGTGAGCCTGCTCGCGATTGCGGTGCATCAGGTTCATCGATGGCGACTGACATGGCCCCATCGCGAGCAGGCTCGCTCCCACAGGGGGAATTCCATTTCAATGCGAGGGTGCGGGCGGTCTTGAGATCGACGGGCTGGAACTGCACCTTGTCCCCGGCCTTGAGCTGCCCCAACTGCCAGAGATCCGCCTCGATCACCGTCACCGGGCACACGAACCCGCCCAGGCTCGGCCCGTCCGGACCGAGGATCACCGGCATGTCACCGGTGAAATCCACGGCACCAATCGCGTAGGGATTGTCATGGATGTTCGACGGATGCAGCCCCGCCTCGCCACCGTCGGCCCGTACCCATTCCGGTTTCGGTCCGATCAGGCGCACGCCGGTGCGGCTGGAGTTGAAATGCACTTCCCACTGGGTCGCGAAGAAGGTGCCGATGTAGTTTTCCGTGAAGTATTCCGGGGCGCCGTGGGGGCCATAAATCACCCGGATCTGCCGCACGGCCGGCAACGCGCCGAGCTGTTCTTCAGGCAGTTGTTGCCCGGCGCCAAAGTCGCTCAAGGCCGGCACATGCAACACATCACCGGTGCGCAAGGCGCGGCCGCCGTGGCCGCCAAACTGGCCGAGGGTAAAGGTGCTTTTGCTGCCCAGGTAATCCGGTACTTGCAGGCCCCCGCGCAGGCACAGATAGCTGCGGGCGCCTGCGCCGGCGATGGTGCCGAGGCTCAAGGTCGCGCCGGCGGGAACCAGTAGCGCGGTGTTCATGGCGACGCTTTCACCGTTCAGCGTCAGCGGGATCGCCGCGCCGGTCACTGCCACCACGGCCGCGCAATTGAAGCGCAGCAAGGGCCCGCTCATGGTGATTTCCAGCGCGGCGGCGCCTTCATCGTTACCGAGCAACAGATTGCCCAGGCGCAAGGCGCGACTGTCCATCGGCCCCGAAGGCGGCACGCCCACGGCCCAATAACCGAGGCGGCCGGGGTAGTCCTGAACGCTGGTCTGGGTGCCCGCACTGAGCACTTCAAAGGTGTTGGCGCGATAGACCAGGTCTTCGAGGCAACGGGTCCACGGCTGGCCGCTGGCGAACGGTGCATCGAGCAAAATCTGCCGCAGGTAATCGCGGTTGGTTTCCACCCCGTAGAGCAGGCTGTCGCCCAGCGCCTGGTGCAGATCGGCGCGGGCTTCTTCGCGGGTCGGCGCCCAACTGATGACCTTGGCGATCATCGGGTCGAAATACGGCGCAATCTCGCAACCGGCCTCGACCCAAGTGTCGATGCGCAGTCGCTTGCCATCGGCGACGGGAAAATTCACGGCGGTGAGCAGGCCGGGACTGGGTTGGAAATCCCGCCCCGGATCCTCGGCATACAGTCGCGCCTGAATCGCATGGCCGCAGGCTTTCAAACCCTGGCTCAGTACGTTCAACGGCGGCAAATCGCCTGCCGCCAGTTCGACCATCCAGCGCACCAGGTCGACGCCCCAGACTTGTTCGGTGACGCCGTGTTCCACCTGCAGGCGGGTGTTCACTTCCAGGAAATAGAAACGCTGATCTTCACTGTCGAAAACGAATTCCACGGTGCCGGCACTGCGATAGTTCACGGCCTTGGCCAACTTGATCGCCGCTGCGCACAGTTCGTCAGCCATGCCGTCGGGCAGGTTGGGTGCCGGGGTTTCTTCGAGGACTTTCTGATTGCGGCGTTGTACCGAGCAATCCCTGACTCCGAGGGCGATCACCTCGCCCTGGCCGTCGCCGAACACCTGTACTTCCAGATGCCGGGCGCGCTGGATGTACTTCTCGATGAACACGCCGGCGTCGCTGAAGTTGTTCTGGCCCAGGCGCTTCACTGCTTCGAAGGATTCGCTCAACTCGGTCGCGTTGCGGCACACGCGCATGCCGATGCCACCGCCGCCGGCGGTGCTCTTGAGCATCACCGGGTAGCCGACCTGTTCGCCGGCCATCAGCGCTGCGTCGAGGCTGTCGAGCAGCTCGGTGCCTTCGAGCATCGGTACACCGTGTTTTTTGGCCAGGGCGCGGGCCGTGTGCTTGAGGCCGAACACCCGCAGTTGCTCGGGAGTCGGGCCGATGAAGGCAATGCCGGCCGCTTCACAGGCTTGGGCGAACGCGGCGTTTTCCGAGAGAAAACCGTAGCCGGGGTGAATCGCCGTGGCGCCGCTGGCTTTGGCGATGGCGAGGATCTTTTCTACTGCCAGATAAGTACCGGCGGCGGCCCCTTCACCCAGGCTATGGGCTTCATCGGCTTTCAGGATGTGCAGGCTGGCGGCATCGGCTTCGGAGTAGACGGCGACGCCTCGCACTTGCAGTTCGCGCAGGGTACGCAGGATGCGGCAGGCAATGGCGCCACGGTTGGCGATCAGGACTTTTTCGAACATGGCAAAACCCCTGGAGGGGATGCGGGCCGTCCCGCAGTTTTTCGATGAGCGCCGGGGTCGTCCCCGGCGGAAAAAACCATTCTCTTCAACACACCGCCGAACCCCTGTAGGAGTGAGCCTGCTCGCGATTGCGTTCTATCAGTCGACATCAGTGGTGAATGTGCTGACGCCATCGCGAGCAGGCTCGCTCCTACAGTGTGTGGTGGTGTTCTTGAGGTTTGATGCACTGCCCCGAACGGGCCTGGCACAAGGCGAACAGCCAGCGGCGCAACTGCGCGAATTTCAGTTCCATACCAAAAGCTCCGCAGGGGTCGGGTTGTAGGCGTTGCACGGGTTGTTCAGTTGCGGGCAGTTGGAGATCAGCACGATCACGTCCATTTCGGCGCGCAGGTCGACGTACTTGCCCGGTGCGGAAATCCCGTCTTCGAAGGTCAGCCCGCCGTCGGCGGTGACCGGTACGTTCATGAAGAAATTGATGTTCGGTCCGATATCACCCTTGCCCAGTCGCCCATCGTGGACGCAGGCGCGCAGGTAGTTGTCGCGGCAGCTGTGCATGTAGCGTTTTTCCAGGGCGTAGCGCACGGTGTTGCTCTCTTGCGCGCAGGCGCCACCCAGGGTGTCGTGGCGACCGCAGGTGTCGCCGACGATGGTCAGCATCGGTTTGCCGAGGTTGGAATACAGCACGCTGCCGGTGCTCAGGTACACGCTGTTCTGCCGGCGCAGGGTGCGCTGCACGTCGTAGCGCTCCTTGGGGTTGGCGACGCTGTAGAACAGCGTATCGACCGCCTGGTTGCCTTCCAGGTCGAGGATGCGCAAGGTCTGGCCGGCCTTGACCTCCATCAGCCAGGGTTCGCCGGCGGGGATGGTGGCGCGGTAGACCGCTGTTTCAGGCTGTCTGTTGGTAGCGACGGCAGCAGTAGCGATGGCGAGTGACATGGCAGCGATCCTCAGGCGAACAGACGGTCGGTGTTGATGAAGCCGCGCTCGTTTTCCGGGCGCGAAGTACGGCAGTGTTCGGCGACGCTGGGGTCGGCGTTCATCCAGCTGAGCTTCAGCGGTTTCGGCGCGTATTGCGGCGACGGGTCCATCGGGTGTTGCAGGGCGGTGAGCACCACCAGGGTGTCCATCGGCGCGTACAGCTCGATGTAGTCGCCGGCCTTCGAGTTGCCTTCGACGAAGTGGAAGCGCCCGTCTTCATCGACGTTCACCCGGCTGAACAGGTTGAGGGTCATCAACAGGTCCGACAGGCCCAGGCCCCACTTGCCCAGTTCCACCAGCAGGTTGTCGGTGCCGTTGCGGAAGAAGCCGTTGCGCAGTTCCTGATAGCGCCCGGCGCCGTATTTTTCCGCCACTTCCTCGGCACAGAGCACGCCGCCGAGGCTGTCGCTCCAGCCGCAGGTGTCGGCAGTGATCGCCGCCAGCACGCGGCCCATGTCCGAGTACAGGCAATGGCCGGCGGTGAGCTTGGCGGTGTGCTGGCATTTGAGGCTGTCGGGCAGGTTCAGGCGCTCGGTTTTTTCGTTGGCGTTGAGCAGTGTCAGGCTGACGTTGGCGCCGCCGCGAATGTCGGTCAGACGCAGCAACTGGCCGCGTTTGAGCACGAATGAACGGTGGCCGCCACCGGGGAGCATTTCTTCGGCGAAGGGCGGGAACAGTTGAGTCGAATCAGTCATTGCAAAATTCCTCTAAGCGATACGAAGCGTGCCTGCCGCTGGTGCCGGCAGGGCGTCGACGGCGGCACGGCTGGCGCGGCGGTCGCTGTTCAAAGGGATGTCGTAGGTGATGCGCGCGCCATAGGCGCCGGGGGCGTGCGGGTCGACGCGGACCTTGTCGAACACCAGCAGGCGGGTGCCGAGGCTGAAGCCTTCGGACAGGTCATGGGTGACCATGAACACCGTCAGTTGCGTCTCGCGCCACAGCTCCAGCAGCAAGGCGTGCATGTCTTTGCGGATGCCCGGATCTAGGGCGCCGAACGGTTCGTCGAGCAGCAGCACGCGGGGTTTCATGATCAGCGCCTGGGCAATGGCCAGGCGTTGTTGCATGCCGCCGGAGAGCTGCGCCGGGTACTTGTCCAGCGAGTGGCCGAGGCCGACCTTGTGCAGCAGTGCCGAGGCCTGTTCGCGGGCCTGCTTTTTCGCGCTGCCGAACAGCCGGCCCAACAGCGGCGAACGCGGCAATTCGAGACCCAGGGCGACGTTGTCCAGCACGCTCAGGTGCGGGAACACCGAGTAGCGCTGGAACACCACGCCGCGGCTGGCGTCCGGTTCTGCGTTCAGTGGCTGGCCGTCGAGGAGGATCTCGCCGCGACTGGCTTTTTCCTGGCCGAGCAACAAGCGCAGGAAGGTCGATTTGCCGCAACCGGAGGCGCCGACGAGCGTGCAGAACTCACCCTCGTTGACGCTCAGGTTCAGGCCTTCGAGCACCACCTGATCGGCGTATTGCTGCCAGACGTTGTTCACCGTGATGAAGCTCATGCCCGTGCTCCTTCATACCAGGGGAACGAACGCTGAGTGAGACGCTTGAGGCCCCAGTCCATCAGCCAGGCGAGCAGGGTGATCCACACCACGTAGGGCAGGATCACGTCCATCGCCAGGTAGCGGCGCACCAGGAAAATCCGGTAGCCGAGACCGTCGGTGGAGGCGATGGCTTCGGCGGCAATCAGGAACAGCCACGCCGAGCCGAGCATCAACCGCAGCGAGATCAACAGGCGCGGCAGCAATTGCGGCAGCACCACCCGCAGCATCAGGGTCCAGGTCGAGGCGCCGAGGGTCTGGGCCTTGATCAACAACTCCACGGGAATCTCCCGGGCGCGCTGTTCCAGATCCCGGGCCAGGGCCGGGGTGATGCCGATCACGATCAGCATCACTTTCGACAACTCACCGAGGCCGAAGACGATGAACAGGATCGGCAGGATCGCCAGCGGCGGCACCATCGACAGCACCGTCAGCAACGGCGACAACGGCGCGCCGAACAGCGGCAGGGTGCCGGCTGCGATGCCCAGGCATAGCCCGGCCAGCGCACTGATGCCCAGGCCGATGGCCAGGCGGCGCAGGCTGGAGGCGGTGTCCTGCCACAGCACGTATTCACCGGTGCGGCTGTCGGCGACGAAGGCCAGGCGTTTCACCGCGTCGGTCATCTGCACGACGCTGGGCAACAGCTTGTCGTTGGGGTTTTCCGTCAGCCGCTCGGCCGAGCCCATGAGGTAGGCGAACAGCACCAGGGCGAACGGCAGGATCACCAGCAACAGGCGACTCGGGCGATCCGGGTGGCGATTGATCAGGCGCATGGCCAAGTCCTCTTGTTACAGCTTGGCGTCGGCGGCCATCTGTACGTAGCTGGGGTCGAAACGCAGCTTGAGGTTGCCCTTGTCACCACTGGTCACGCCGTTGGCGAAGGCCATGCCCACCGCGCTGGTGTCCTTGGCGCCTTCACCCAGCAAACCGTGCTGGAAGGAAAACTCGGCGACCTTGCGCATGGTTTCCGGCAGTTGCTTGCTGGTGCTGAATGCCAGGGCTTCCTTGGGGGTGGCGAACAGTTTGGTGGTGTCCAGTTGCGCCTGGAAGCCGGCCAGGTCGGTGCCCGAGGCCTTGGCCATGTGTTCGAGGGCGGATTTGCTGGCAGCGTTTTTCGCGTTCATCAACTCCACCACTTCGAACCAGGCGCCGGTCAGCGCCTTGCCCAGGGCCGGGTTGTCTTTAAGGGTCTGGGAGTTGACCACCATCATGTCCATGATTTCGCCGGGGATCTGGCTGGAGTTGAAGACTTCGGTCACCGCAGGCTTGGCCTTGATGTCCGAGAGCATCGGGTTCCAGGTGGTGACGGCGTTGACCTGATCGGTGTTGAAGGCGGCCGAGATGTCGGCGTCGGAGGTGTTGACCACCTTCAGGTCTTTCTCGGTGAGGTCCACCGAATCCAGGGCCCGGGCCAGCAGGTAGTGGGAGACCGACAGCTCCACCAGATTGACGTCCATACCCTTGAGGTCGGCGACTTTCTTGCCTTCGCCCTTGAGCACGATGCCGTCGTTGCCGTTGGAGAAATCGCTGACGATCAGCGCGGTGCTGTCGACGCCACCGGCCGCCGGGATGGTCAGCGCGTCCATGTTGGTCATGGTGCAGCCGTCGAACTGGCCGGCGGTGTACTGGTTGATGGATTCGACGTAGTCGTTGAGCTGCACCACATCGATCTTGATGCCGTACTTCTTCGCCCATTTGTCGACGATGCCCTGGCTGCCGGCATATTCCCAGGGCATCCAGCCGGCATAGATGGTCCAGCAGACGCTGAAGTGGTCTTTCTGTGCGGCCTGGGATTGGGTGGCGAGCAGCGCGGTAAACGCGGCGGCGAGGAGGGCGGGGAAACGTAGTCGGGACATATCGGATTCTCCAGTTGATCAAGGGCGGGCAGGAAGGCAGCGGCACCGCGAACGGTGGCTTGTCTCCCGGGCTTTTATCCCGCCGTGTAACCTCAACTGGAGGTCGCCAACTCTCGGACCAGTCACTCGCGCTTGCGAGCCGGAACCCTAGTCAGCCATTGCAAATTGTGGTGCCGCGAACCTGTGATGACTCCTGCACGGTTCTACTAAAGCGAGAGCCGTGCCAAGTCGACGAAAACGCTCTGGCGCGGGGATCGGGCGCTTGATGCCCCGGGAAGGGAAGGCCGTGTTGCCTTTTGATGGTGCGTGGACGCACTGCAATGGGACGTGTCGGCCGCTGATCTGAAGGTTGCCGGTGCGGTGCACTTGATCGCCGATTGTGAGTCAAAACAGGTATCGGTCGGCCTGTGCCGGCTGGAGGTCTTTCAGGAGGCCGCCATGTTTCGTCGATTGCTGTTCGCTGCTGTACTGGGTCTTGGTTTGTCCGGCTGCTACTACTACGCCGGTGACTATGATTCCTACTCCTCGCCTTACTACTACCCCTACTATTCGCCTTATTCCTACTACTACGGCCCGCGTTATTACTACGGCGGCCCGCGGTTTTATGGGGGCTATCGCTATTACTACTGCTGCGGGCACGGGTCGCGTTATTACGGCGGTGGATATCGCCATGGCCACCATTAATCGGCGCGTGAATAGATGAAAAACCTTTCATCGGCGAGATGTTTCAACTTGTTTCAGGAACGCACCAGATTCCGAATCCAGTGTCAGATATTTCGACAGTCACCGATTCATCGACTGCCGCCTGCCAGCGTCGCTGGTGTGGCTCACTCGCGGTCCAGGAGGCCGCCATGTATAGAATTCTACTGATTGCTGTGTTGGGTTTGTCCGTGGGTGGATGCGTGCCTTATTCCGATGAAGGAGTCAGTTACTACAGTTCCGAGGTCTACACCTCGCCAGCGCCTGCTTATTACTCCAGCGGCGCTTACTACACGAACGACAGCTACTATTCGCCACCTCGCCGGTATTACGCACCGCCGGCCCGGTACTACCAGCCGACTCCGCGCTATTACTACCAGCCGCGGGTCTATCAGCCAGCGCCGCGCTATTACCAGTCGGCCCCGCGTTACTACCAGTCACGCCCAGACTATCGGGCGCATCAGAATCATGGTTGGGACGGTCGCAACCGTGGCAACTGGGATAACGATCATCGTGGCGGACGCAATAACAATTACGACCGTCGAGGCGACCGCAATGGGCGCGGTAATCATAATGGGCAGTGGAATCACCGCTAGCCTGACCTGAACGCGATCTTTCCTGTAGGAGCGAGCCTGCTCGCGATGGAGTGTCAGTTGACTCCACTGTGACTGACACACCATCGCGAGCAGGCTCGCTCCTACAGTTGTTTTGTTCAGTATTCGGAAAGATCGGCCAACGGATGCCGGCCCTCCCAGACCTTTTTGAAATGCGCCTCGACCACCGCATCCGGCACATTGTTGATATCCGGCCAATGCCAGTGTGGTTTCTGATCCTTGTCGATCAAGCGCGCGCGCACCCCTTCGCTGAATTCCGGATGACGGCAGCAATTGAGGCTCAGGGTGTATTCCATCTGGAAAACCTGCGCCAGCGACATATGCCGGGCGCGGATGATCTGTTCCCACACCAGATGCGCGGTCAGCGGCGAGCCTTCACTCATGGTCCGCGCCGCGCGGCCGAGCAAGAGATCGGTGTGATCGCGCAGCGCGCTGATGGCTTTCCAGGCGCAGCGCACATCGCTGACATCCAGCAACTCATCGATGCGCTGGCGCCGAGGCAGCCACTGGGCTTCCGGCATCTGCGCGACAGCTTCCTGCTGCAGGGCCTTGAGCAGGCTGTTGAGCTGCATGGGCGTCTGCTCCTGCCAGTTCAGCTGCAACAAGCCTTCGATCAGATCCTGCTGCTGTTCATCGAGCAGGAAACGGTCGGCCAGGTCCAGGTCGATCGCATCGCGACCGTTCATGTGCGCGCCGGTCAGGCCGAGAAACAGGCCGAGCTTGCCGGGCAGGCGCGACAGGAACCAGCTGGCGCCGACGTCCGGGTACAGGCCGATGCTGATTTCCGGCATCGCCAGTCGACTGCTCGGCGTGACAATCCGGATGCTCGCCCCCTGGAGCAGGCCCATGCCGCCGCCCAGCACATAGCCGTGGCCCCAACAGATCAGCGGTTTGGGGTAGGTGTGCAGGCTGAAGTCCAGGCGATATTCCGCGTTGAAGAATTGCGCGGCCAAAGGCGGCACTTGCCCCGGGTTGGCGCGGCAGGCCTGTACCAGGCTGCGCACTTCACCGCCGGCGCAAAAGGCCTTGGCGCCATTGCCGCGCAGCAGGACACAGACGACTTGCGGATCCTTGGCCCAGGCGCCCATCCGGTCGCGCAGGGCGTTGATCATTGGCAGGGACAGGGCGTTGAGTGATTGTTCGGCATCCAGACTGGCAATGCCGATGCGGGCGCCGTCGGTGCCGGTGAGTTCTTCGAAGTGCAGATTCATCATGACCTCGATCGGGAATTTGAGGGTTAAGTATGATCGCTGTGTGGGAAAGTGCCGGATCCGTGTCAGATCAATTGACAAGCGCGATGGGCCTTCTTAGGGTTCGCCCCATTGTTTTTGCCGGGACTAACCATGACTGCTGATGACCGTATCAAACTCGAACCGAGCTGGAAGGAGGCACTGCGTGCCGAATTCGACCAGCCCTACATGGCGGAGTTGCGCAATTTCCTGCAACAGGAGCGGGCGGCCGGCAAGGAAATCTATCCACCGGGCCCGTTGATCTTCAACGCGCTCAACTCGACGCCGCTGGACAAGGTCAAGGTGGTCATCCTCGGTCAGGACCCGTATCACGGCCCGGGCCAGGCCCATGGCCTGTGCTTCTCGGTACAGCCCGGAGTGCCGACGCCACCGTCGCTGGTGAACATCTACAAGGAATTGAAACGCGACCTGAACATCGACATCCCCAACCACGGCTACCTGCAAAGCTGGGCTGATCAGGGTGTGTTGATGCTCAACACCACCATGACCGTGGAACGCGCCAACGCCAACGCGCACAAGGACAAGGGCTGGCAGTTCTTTACCGACCGCATCATTGAAGTGGTCAGCCAGCAGCAGCCGCATCTGGTGTTCATGTTGTGGGGCTCCCATGCCCAGAGCAAACAGAAGCTGATCGATGCCACCAAGCACCTGGTGCTGACCTCGGTGCATCCGTCACCGCTGTCGGCCTATCGCGGCTTCCTGGGATGCGGGCATTTCAGCCGGACCAACAAGTTCCTGGAGCAGAACGGCGAGACGCCGATCGATTGGCGGTTGCCACCGGTTTGATGTGGGCCTGAGGGCCCCATCGCGGGCAAGCCCGCTCCCACAGGTTCCTGTTGGTGCCACAAATTATGTGTACACCCCAAAAATCTGTGGGAGCGAGCTTGCTCGCGATGAAGTTGACGCGGTTTTTCAGTCCGAATCCGGATTCCGGTTCCAGTACTTGAACAACGGCTCCGCCAGAAACAGCACAAACAACAGTCGCATCACTTGCATCGCCGTCACCAGCGGCACCGACAATTGCAAGGTCTCCGCCGTCAGGCTCATCTCCGCGATACCGCCGGGCATCATGCCCAGGGTCAGCGAACGCAAATCCAGGTGGGTCAGGGCGCTCAGGCCCAATGCCGCCGCAGTCGCGATCAACATGGTCAACACCGTGCCGATCAAGGTCCGGCCCATGAACGAGGGCGCGCGACGGAAAAACTGCCGGTTGAAATGACAACCCAGGCCACTGCCGATCAGCCATTGGCCGATCTGGCTGCCGCCATTGGGCAGACCGATATGCAGGTCCCAGCCGATGCTCACAGCGGCACTGACCAGCAGCGGTCCGAACAACCAGGGGTTGGGTTGACGCAGGCGTTCCCAGATCCAGGCGGCCAGTGCACCTGCAGGAAACAGCACCGCCAGCCAGCGCCAATCGATGCTGCCGGCGTGGGAAATCGGCGCGCCGTCGCCCAACAGGTATTTGAACGCCGCCGGCACACAGAGCACCACCACCAGCACCCGCAGGCTCTGGCCCGCCGCCACGCGACTGAGCACTGCGCCGTTGCGCGCGCCGAGGTTGACCATCTCCCCGGAACCGCCGGGCATGCTGGAGAAAAACGCGGTGGCGCGATCCTCCCCGGTGCGGCGCATCAGCCAGACCCCGACCACCGCGGACAGGCTGGTGACCAACGCACCGAAGAAGATCAAACCGAAATGACTCAGCACCTGCTCCATCACCAGGGGGGTGAAGTGCAGGCCGATGCCGATACCGACGATCCACTGGCCGCACTTGCGCCCGCCAGGGATTTCCGCCAATTGCCAGGGTGTCAGGCAGCGCACCAGGATGATCGCCAGCAACGAGCCGACCATCCATGGCAGCGGCCAGCCGACCTGGCTGGCGAGGTAACCGCCCAGCAGGCCGACCAGTGGTGTGCCCCACCAGGCTTTGAAGGGTGTTCGATCAGACATCGGCGATAACGCGCCGTGAAACCGAACGTTTGCGCCAGATCCGCACAATCGGTACCAACAACATGACCACGATCAACCCCCAGACACCGACAGTGATTCCGCTCGACCAGAGAATATCCAGCGAACCGTTGGAGATCGACAAGGCCCGGCGCAGGTTCTGCTCCATCAAGCCACCGAGGATGAAGCCCAGTAGCACGGGCGACAGCGGGAAGTCCAGCTTGCGCAGGATGTAGCCGAAGATGCCGATGCCGATCATCAGGAACAGGTCGAAGGTGGTGGCATGCACCGCGTACACGCCGATGGCGGTGATGATCGCGATCATCGGCACCAGCGCCCAGTTCGGCACGGCGAGGATTTTGGTGAAGATGCGGATCATCGGGATGTTCAGGATCACCAGCATGATGTTGGCAATGAACAACGACGCGATCAGGCCCCAGACGATGTCCGGTTGCTGTTGGAACAGCAGCGGGCCCGGGGTGATGTTGTACAGCGACAGGGCGCCGATCATCACCGCCGTGGTGCCCGAACCCGGCACGCCGAGGGTCAGCATCGGCACCAGCGCGCCGCAGGCTTCGGCACCGATGGCGGTTTCCGGAGCCGCCAGGCCACGCTTGTCGCCCTGGCCGAATTTGCCGTTCGGCCCGGCAATGCGTTTTTCGGTCATGTAGGCCACGGCGCTGGCCAGCGTCGCACCGGCACCCGGCAGCACGCCCATGATGAAACCGAGCACACCGCAACGCATGTTCACCCAGAACACCGACGCGGCTTCCTTGAAGTTGAACAGCATCCGCCCGGTGGCCTGGAAGGCTTCCTGGCCACGGTGGGTTTTTTCCAGCAGCAGGAGGATTTCGCTGATGGAGAACAGGCCCAGCACCAGCACCACGAATTGAATGCCGTCGGTGAGGTGGATGTTATCGCCGGTGAAGCGGTACACGCCGCTGTTGGCATCGATGCCGACGGTCGACAGGAACAGCCCGATCAACGCCGCGATGAACGTTTTCAGGGGACGGTCGCCCGCCATGCCGCCGAGGCAGACAATTGCAAACACCATCAGCACGAAGTATTCCGCCGGGCCGAAGGCAATCGCCCACTTCGCCAGCATCGGCGCGAACACCACCATGCCGCAGGTCGCGATGAAAGCACCGATGAACGAACTCCAGGCCGACAGCGACAACGCCACACCGGCCAGGCCCTGGCGGGCCATCGGGTAGCCGTCGAGGGTGGTCATCACGGTGGAGGCTTCGCCCGGGATGTTCAGCAGGATCGAGCTGATCCGGCCGCCGTATTCGCAACCCAGGTACACCGCCGCCAGCAGGATCAGCGCCGATTCCGGCGGCAGGCCCAGGGCGAAGGCGATCGGGATCAGCAACGCCACGCCGTTGATCGGTCCCAGCCCCGGCAACAGGCCAACGATGGTGCCGATCAGGGTGCCGCTGAGCGCGGTCACCAGGTTGTAAGGGGTCAGTGCGACGCCGAAGCCGTGACTCAAATAACCAAGCGTATCCATATCAGTTCTCCAGAACGTCGAGCAGGCCCAGAGGCAGTGGCACGTCCATGACTTTGTCGAACAGCAGGTACAGGCCGACGCTCATCAGGCTGATGATCACCGCGCCCGGCAACCAGCGCCCGCCGTACAGGCGCGCCATCGGGATGCCGACCAGCATGCTGCTGAGGATGAAACCCAGCGGTTCGAACAGTCCGGCGAAGACCAGCAGCAACAGCACGCAAACGCCGATCTTGGTCAGGGTTTCGCGATCCATCGGCGGATCTTCGTCGGTGTGCTTGATCGGCGAGGGGCGGTACACCATGTACACCAGCGCCAGGCCCATCAGCCCCAGCATCAGCAGTGGGAATGCCCGTGGGCCGATCGGTTCGTAGGAAAAAGGTGCCTGGTAGGGCCAGGCCATCAGCACCAGGCTGAGGCAGGCCAGCAACAGCACCGAAGCAAAAAGGCGTTGTAAGAGCATGGGAAACTCCTGTGCCACGGCCCCGCGAAACGGGACCGTGGCCGCTAGACAGAGAGGATCACTGGATCAGGCCGAACTCTTTGGCCAGCACTTTGTAGTCCGCGACCTGCTTCTTCACGTAGGTGTCCAGTTCCGGACCGGTCATGGCGAACGGGAACAGTTCACGCTGGTCGCGCAGCTTGGCGAAGTCTTCAGAGGCCAGCAGTTTGTCGAAGGCACCTTTCCACCAGGCGTAGTCTTCGTCGCTGACTTTCGGCCCGAGATAGAAGCCGCGTACCACCGGCCATACGATGTCGTAGCCCTGCTCGCGGGCGGTTGGAATGTCTTTCATTTCCGGCTCGTCCAGGCGCTTGTCGGAGAACACCGCTAGCAGGCGCATGTCACCGCTCAGGATGTGCGGCATGGAGTCGGAGATGTCGGTGCTGCCGACCTGGATGTGACCGCCGAGCAGGGCGGTGGCGATTTCACCGCCGCCTTCGAGGGCGACGTAGCGCAGGTCACGGGGGTTGATCCCGGCGGCCTTGGCAATCAGCGCGGTTTGCATCCAGTCCTGGCTGCCCACGGTGCCGCCGGATCCGATCACCACTTTGCTCGGATCTTTCTTCAGCGCCTGTACCAGGTCGTCGAGGTTCTTGTAGGGCGAATCGCTTTTCACCGCGATGGCGCCGTAGCTGGTGCCGACGGCGGCAAGCCAGCGCACGTTGGTTTCATCGAAGCGACCGAACTTGCCCTGCGCCAGGTTCAACAGCGAACCGCTGGACCAGGCCACCAGCGTGCCGGCATCCGCCGGGCGCTGGGCGACCACCGCGTTGTAGGCCACCGCGCCGACACCGCCGGGCATGTAGGTCACACGCATCGGTTTGGTCAGCAGTTTTTCGTTGACCAGCGCGCTTTGCGCCAGTTTGCAGGTCAGGTCGAAGCCGCCACCGGGCGAGGCCGGGGCAATGCATTCCGGGCGTTTAGGCTCGGCCATTAGTTGGCCGGCAAACAGCACGCAGCTGGCGGCGAGGGCGAAACGGCGCAGTGATCGATTCATTTTTTGTCTCCTTCGGAGTTATTGTTTTTCGGGATGATTCAGATGCGACGATTTCGCGAGGCGCCGTCGTGTTCAACTCTGCCGGGGCAGAACGACGGGCAGCCGGCTTCGGCGCTGGCAAGCGTAGACATCGGACGTTGCGGGGGAGGGCAAACCTGGAGCTGTGTGGGCAGCATGCTGCAGTACCTCGTTTATTGTTCTTATTGGTGAAAACGCTTCATGGCGTTTTTCGGGCGCTACATTCACGAACAGAAAGCAAACGGCGGGTGGAATGCTCAGGTCGAAACATTCCGTATCTCGACTCTAACCAGCGAACCTTTCGCTAACCTTTCATCGGGCTTTCAAGGGTTTTCGGGCTTCACAGCAGCGGATGCCGCTGTAAACTCCGCGCCAAAGAATGGCGTCGACCATCTCCTGAACGAGGTAAAAATCCATGCGTGTCCTGCTCGTCGAAGACCATCTGCAGCTCGCCGAAAGCGTCGCCCAGGCGCTCAAGAGCACCGGTCTGACCGTGGATGTGCTGCACGATGGGGTGGCGGCCGACCTGGCGCTGGGCAGCGAGGATTACGCCATGGCGATCCTTGATGTCGGCCTGCCGCGCATGGATGGTTTTGAAGTGCTGGCGCGCTTGCGTGCCCGGGGCAAGAACCTCCCGGTGCTGATGCTGACGGCCCGCAGCGACGTCAAGGATCGTGTCCATGGCCTCAACCTTGGCGCTGACGATTACCTGGCCAAGCCTTTCGAACTCACTGAACTCGAGGCCCGGGTCAAAGCCTTGTTGCGTCGCAGCGTGCTGGGTGGCGAGCGCATTCAGCGCTGCGGAGTGCTGGCGTATGACCTCGAAACCCGGCGCTTCACCCTGGGTGAAGAACTGCTGACCCTGACGTCCCGCGAACAGGCGGTGCTCGAAGCGCTGATCGCCCGTCCCGGTCGGGTAATGAGCAAGGAGCAGTTGGCCTCCCAGGTCTTCGGCCTCGACGAGGAAGCCAGCCCCGACGCCATCGAAATCTACGTGCATCGCTTGCGCAAGAAACTCGACGGGCAGCCGGTGGCTATCGTGACCTTCCGTGGCCTGGGTTACCTGCTGGAAAGCCGTGATGCATAAGCCCAGCAGCCTGCGCTGGCGCTTGCTGTGGAACCTGGCGCTGTTGCTGGTGGTGTTGATGCTGGCCAGTGGTTTGAGCGCCTACTGGAACGGTCGCGAGGCGGCGGACACGGCCTATGACCGAACCTTGCTCGCGTCGGCGCGAACCATCGCCGCCGGCGTTACCCAGCGCGACGGCACGCTGAGCGCCGATGTGCCTTATGTGGCGCTCGATACCTTCGCCTACGACAGCGCCGGGCGGATTTTCTATCTGGTCAACGACATCAACCAGAAGCTGATTTCCGGATACGAAAACTTGCCAGCGCCACCGCCGGGCACGCCGCGTACCGATGACTATCCGGCGCTGGCGCGTTTCTACAACGCGACCTATCGAGGACAGAATGTTCGCGTGGTCAGCCTGCTCAAACCCGTCAGTGAGCCGAACATGAACGGCATGGCGGAAATCCGCGTGGCGGAAACCGATGAGGCCCGCGTCAGCATGGCCCGCAGCCTGGCGGCGGACACGTTGCTGCGTCTGGGCATGCTCGCCGTGGGGGCGCTGATGATCGTGTGGTTTGCGGTGAGTGCGGCGTTGCGTCCGCTGGAGCGCTTGCGCACGGCGGTGGAGGAGCGCCAGCCGGACGATTTGCGCGCACTGCCTCTGGTGGAAGTCCAGCACGAATTGTGGCCGCTGGTTCGCGCGCTCAATCACTTTACCGAACGCCTGCGCGGGCAGTTCGAGCGTCAGGCGCAGTTCATTGCCGATGCCGCCCATGAGCTGCGTACCCCGTTGGCGGCGCTCAAGGCACGACTGGAACTGGGCTTGCGTTCGACCGAGCCGCAAACCTGGCGCGACACCCTGGAAACCGCGGCCCAGGGGACGGATCGCCTGACCCATCTGGCCAATCAATTGCTCTCGCTGGCGCGGGTCGAAAATGGCGCGCGGGCGATTGCCGAGGGTGGCGCACAGTTGCTGGATCTGAGTCAGCTGGCTCGGGAACTGGGCATGGCCATGGCACCGCTGGCCCACAAGCGCGGCGTGGCGCTGGCGCTGGAAGCCGACGAACCGGTCTGGCTGCGGGGCGAGCCGACGTTGTTGAACGAGCTGTTGAGCAATCTGGTGGATAACGCGCTGGCCCATACACCACCGGGCGGCAACGTCATTTTGCGGGTGTCGGCACCGGCGGTGCTTGAGGTCGAGGACGATGGGCCGGGCATTCCCCTGGATGAGCGAGATCGGGTGTTCGAGCGCTTCTACCGACGCAATCAGCACGTGGCCGGCTCAGGCCTGGGGTTGGCAATTGTCGGGGAAATCTGCCGCGCGCATCTGGCGCAGATCAGCCTGCACGATGGTGAGCAGGCGGGGTTGAAGGTGCGGGTGAGTTTTGTCGCGGGGGAGTGAGAGCGCTTTCTGGCCGATCAGTAAAACATCGATCGGTTTTCTTCCAGGTCGGCACACATCGCCTTGTTCTCGGGATCGATCCCGAGTTTGTTGAAGGCCGGCACGCTGAACGGGTCGATGCGCGCAATCGGGTGGTCGGTGTCCTTGTGGCAATACAGGCTGGCCACTTGCACCAGGTCGGCGTAATCAACCTGCGCCGATTCCCGCTTGAAATTCAGGTACAGCTGCGGCACCTGCACCAGCATGTCCGGAAATTCCCAGACCCTGAGCAGCTTGTCGCCAAGCAGCGGATGAATGTGGTCGATCACGTGGTTGAGGCTGACCGGGTCGGACAGCAGCTCATAGTGATCTTCGGCATAGGTGAGGATCGGCAGTACCCCGATCTGATGCACCAGCCCGCCGAGCGCCGCCTGGTCAGGCTTGAGCTGGGTGTAGCTGCGGCACAACGCGTAGCTGACACCGGCGATTTCCAGGCTTTTGCGCCAGACATCGCGCATCTTCTGTTCCACCACCTCGGAGCGGGCATGGAAAATCTGCTCCATGACCAGTCCGATGGCCAGGTTGCTGCTGTAGTTGATACCCAGGCGGGTGATCGCCGTGTGCAGGTCGGTGACTTCCTGGGTCGCGCGCAGCAGCGGGCTGTTGACCACTTTGATCAGCCGCGCCGACAGCGCCGCGTCGCGACCGATCACTTTGCTCAGGTCGCCGATGCCGATGTCAGGGTCTTCAGCGGCCTTGCGAATCTGCAACGCCACTTCCGGCAGTGTTGGCAGAACCAGGTCATCGTTATCGATGGCCTCAACCAAATCCCTTTGGACCTTTTCCGCCAGCTCGCTCATTTCGTTTCTCTAGGTGTTGCTAAAAAGGTGTCGCTGAAAAGTGCCGTGTTTAGCGCTGGATTTCGCGGTCGCGGTCGAGTTCGTAAGGCAGATCGAGCAAGTGCAGGGCCGGACCGTCGAGTGCACCCACGTGCAGGTCACCGGTTTCGGCGGCTTCGGCTTGCAGGACCGCCAGCAGTTCGATGTTCTGTTCGGCACGGGCAGCCAGTACGACCTCGCCGATCGAGCTGGAGTGAGCCGGGGAAAACAGCTGGGTGCCGGGCTCGGGTAATTCACTGGCGTCCAGTTGCACGCGATACAGGCGGCGCTTGAGTTTGCCCAGGTACTGCATCCGCGCGACGATTTCCTGGCCGGTGTAGCAGCCTTTCTTGAAGCTCACGCCGCCGACGGCTTGCAGATTGAGCATCTGCGGGATGAACAGCTCGCGAGTACCGGGCATCACCTGGCCAATCCCGGCGCGGATCTGGCCCAGCAACCATTGATTCAGATCGCCTTCGGCCAGCAGGGCGCCGAGCTTGCCCTTGATGGCATCGGCTTGATCGGCGGCGGTCCAGAGTTCTGCGCGATCGGGCGAAACGCGAATGGCGATCAGCCCGGCATTACGAACGACACTGTCGGTGTCGGCCGGCAGTTCAAGGCCCAGGCTGATCAGCGCAGCATCACCGTGGTCGACGCCGAAGCGGACCCAGGCGGCACTTTCATCGGTCAGTTTGGACTTGGAGAACACCGCGTACTTTTTCAGGTCCGCCAGTTGTGGTTCCAGCAACTCGCTGGCCATGGCCAGCAATACGCCGTCGCCTTCGAGCAGGATGCGGAAACTCGATTGCATCCGGCCTTTTTGCGTGCAGCGCGCGCCGAGGCTGGCTTGGGTATCGCTCAGGTAGTTGAGGTTGCAGGTCAGTTGACCTTGCAGGAACTTGGCGGCGTCCGCGCCGCGGACCGCCAGAACACCTTCATGAGACAGCGTGCAGAAAAAAGCAGAATCGGCCATGGGTCATCGCAGGGTAAAGAGTCTGGCGGACATGATAAGGGGGCGCCCTTGAAATGGGTAGTTCACAAAGGATCGCCGGTGACCGACCAAAGCCGACTGTTCGATCAGGCACAGGGCTGTATACTTGCGGCCTATTTGAGGAGCGCTCCATGGTCGAAGATGTTGAACTGAATCGCCTCTACTGGCACAGCCGCCGCGGCATGCTTGAGCTTGACGTGTTGCTGGTGCCGTTTGTGAAAGAGGTTTATCCGCACCTCAACGAGGTTGATCGCGCCTGCTACGTCAGGTTGCTCGAATGCGAAGATCAGGACATGTTCGGCTGGTTCATGGAACGCAGCGAATCGGAAGATCCTGAGCTGCAGCGCATGGTTCGCATGATCCTGGATCGTGTCCAGCCCAAGTAATTCGTTTGAATGCCGCTGGCATGCCTCACGGCAGTTGCTGGCGGCGTATCTGCTGGCCCAGCTGTTCGCGTTGGGGTCTCTGTTTTTTCTCTCCATTACGTTTTGGGCCAGCCTGCTTGGCGCATTCGGCTGTCTTCTGCATGCCGCCTGGGCCCTGCCGCGTCAAATACTGTTGACTCACCCACAGGCATACCGCGGTTTGCGGCGCGATGCCGACGGCTGGCAGTTATGGAACGAGGCAGCAGGATGGCAACCGGTGCAGTTGCGGCCGGACAGTCTGGCGCTGCCGTTGATCGTGGTGCTGCGTTTTCGCTTGCGGGGTGAGCGGCGCGTCCGGGCCATCTGCGTGCCCCGGGATTCGCAGGCGGCGGACGTGCATCGCCGCCTGCGGGTTCGACTCAAGTTCAGTCGGCGTAGGTGGGCGGCACCAGAATAGTGTCCAGGGCGACCGGCAGCATCTTCGGATAGTCGAGGGTGTAATGCAGGCCCCGGCTTTCCTTGCGCTCCATGGCTGACAGGATCATCAGCTCCGCCACCTGGGCCAGGTTGCGCAGCTCGATCAAGTCCCGGCTGACTTTGTAGTTGCTGTAGAACTCGTCGATCTCATCGAGCAACAGGCGCACGCGATGCTGGGCCCGTTGCAGGCGCTTGTTGGTGCGCACGATGCCGACGTAGTCCCACATGAACCGCCGCAGTTCATCCCAGTTGTGCGCAATGATCACGTCTTCATCGGAGTCAGTGACCTGGCTCGCATCCCAGACGGGCAGGGCGACGGGGGCCGAGACTTGAGGCAACTGCTGCAGAATGTCCGCCGCTGCCGAACGAGCGTAGACAAAACATTCCAGCAACGAGTTACTGGCCATGCGATTGGCGCCGTGCAGGCCGGTGAAGCTGGTTTCACCGATGGCGTACAGCCCCGGTACATCGGTCCGACCGTTCTGGTCGACCATGACGCCGCCGCAGGTGTAGTGCGCTGCTGGCACCACTGGAATCGGTTCCTTGGTGATGTCGATGGAAAACTCGAGGCAGCGTTCGTACACGGTCGGGAAGTGCGTCTTGATGAACGATTCGGACTTGTGGCTGATGTCCAGATAAACGCAATCGACGCCCAGGCGCTTCATTTCATGGTCGATGGCCCGGGCGACGATATCCCGTGGCGCCAGTTCGGCCCGCGGGTCAAAGCGCTGCATGAAGCGTTCGCCATTGGGCAGTTTCAGGTGGGCGCCTTCACCGCGCAGGGCTTCGGTGATGAGGAAACTCTTGGCTTGCGGGTGATACAGGCAGGTGGGGTGGAACTGGTTGAATTCCAGGTTCGCCACCCGGCAGCCGGAACGCCAGGCCATGGCGATGCCGTCGCCGCAGGCACCGTCGGGGTTGCTGGTATAGAGGTAGACCTTGGCTGCGCCACCGGAAGCGAGGATCACGAAACGGGCGCCGTAGGTATCGACTTCGCCGGTACCGCGATTGAGTACGTAGGCACCCAGGCAGCGATCGCCTTCAAGGCCGAGGCGTTTTTCCGTGATCAGGTCGATTGCCACCCGTTGTTCCAGCAGCTCGATGTTCGATCGCTGCTTGGCCTGGGTCAGCAGGGTTCTGAAAATGGCCGCGCCGGTGGCATCGGCGGCATGGATGATGCGCCGATGACTGTGGCCGCCTTCGCGGGTCAGGTGGAATTCGAATCCGCCGTCTTCGGTACTGGATTGTTCATCGCGGGTAAACGGCACACCCTGATCGATCAACCATTGGATCGCTTCTTTACTGTGTTCGACGGTAAAGCGCACGGCGTCTTCGTGGCACAGGCCGCCACCGGCATTGAGGGTGTCATCGACGTGGGATTCAACGGTGTCGGTATCGTCCAGCACTGCCGCCACACCGCCCTGGGCCCAGAAGGTCGAGCCGTTGGCGAGGTCGCCTTTGCTCAGGACCGCTATGCGCAAATGACCGGGCAAGGTCAGCGCAAGGCTCAAGCCGGCAGCACCGCTGCCAATTACCAGAACATCGTGTTGAAACTGTTGGCTCATTTCAGGATTCCGCTCAAGGCGACCCGGTTCGGGGGAAGCGCTGGACAACTGGACAGGCGAGTCGGGTTTGCGCACAGCCCACTAGTATATAGAGGGGTGGGGCGGCACAATAGCCGAGCCCATATGGCATTGTGAAACTACTGTGACGAGAAAAACCTGACGCTTCGTCGGATGGTTTTTCCACCGATTCACCCGCTTGGCGACTGTATCGGGGATTTAACAGTCTTTTTCTATTCACAATTGCACAATGTCGCCGTCACGCAGCTATAAATGTGTGGAACTTTTGCCAAAGGCCCAAGATCAATAGACGGTTGCCTGAAACAAGGGACAGTGTCGGGATCGTGGAGGATTTGTAATTGGATCCTGCCGGTGAAACTGACAACAAGATTATTTGCGCAGCCGGGGCATCTCGCGCTGCGTTTTTCGTGCGTGCCGAATCAGAGCCCGCAGGAAACTTGCCTGGAGGGGGAGAACTTTTGCGAAAAGCCCGAGTCTATGTTTGCAAGCCCGGTCGTTTAGTTTTGCAAGCCTCCTCCGTGCTTATCGAGGAGTGTTCATGCTAACCCAGGAAGAGGATCAGCAACTGGTCGAGCGCGTTCAGCGCGGCGACAAGCGTGCTTTCGATCTGCTAGTGCTGAAATACCAGCACAAAATTCTCGGGTTGATCGTGCGTTTTGTGCACGACACCCATGAAGCCCAGGATGTGGCGCAGGAAGCCTTTATCAAGGCGTATCGCGCACTTGGAAATTTTCGCGGGGACAGCGCGTTTTACACGTGGCTTTACCGCATCGCCATCAACACGGCGAAAAACTATCTGGTTTCACGCGGCCGTCGGCCGCCGGATAGCGATGTCAGTTCCGAGGATGCAGAGTTCTACGATGGCGATCATGGCCTCAAGGATCTCGAGTCGCCAGAGCGGGCTTTGCTGCGGGATGAGATCGAAGGCACCGTCCATCGAACCATTCAGCAACTACCTGAAGATTTGCGTACGGCTTTAACTTTACGTGAATTCGATGGTCTGAGTTATGAGGACATTGCGAGCGTCATGCAATGTCCGGTGGGCACCGTGCGCTCCCGGATCTTCCGCGCCCGGGAGGCCATCGATAAAGCCCTGCAGCCGTTGTTGCAGGAAAACTAAAGACAGCGGCGACAGCCAAGAGAGGAACGCCATGAGTCGTGAAGCCCTGCAGGAATCGCTGTCCGCAGTGATGGATAACGAAGCGGACGAATTGGAACTGCGTCGGGTGCTCAGCGCCTGCGACGATGTTGAAACCCGTGAAACCTGGGCTCGTTATCAGATCGCTCGGGCGGCGATGCACAAGGATCTGCTGCTTCCACGTCTGGATATTGCAGCAGCCGTTTCAGCAGCCCTGGCTGACGAAGCGGTACCGGCGAAAGCCACTCGTGGTCCATGGCGCAGTCTGGGTCGTCTGGCCGTTGCTGCTTCGGTCACGGTTGCCGTACTGGCAGGTGTTCGTCTGTATAACCAGGACGAAATTGCCGGTGTGGAACTGGCTCAGCAATCCACCCAGCAGAACCTGGCTGCCCCTCAAGTCAAGGGCCCGGCTGTTCTGGCAGGCTACAATGAGAGTTCGGACGCCACCGGCCCCATGGCCAACGGCGTATTGCAAGGTCAGCCAGGCTGGCACGATCAACGTCTGCCAGGCTACTTGCGTCAACATGCTCAACAGGCTGCATTGAAAGGTACCGAGAGCGCACTGCCTTACGCGCGTGCAGCTAGCCTGGAAAACCGTTAAGGAGGATCATGCGCGCCATACCTCTACTTACGCTTCTGCTTGGAGGCTGGTTTGTTGTTCCAGCCCATGCCGATGAAGCCCAGGACTGGTTGACCCGTCTTGGCCAGGCCGAGCAGCAGCAAAGCTTTCACGGTACTTTCGTCTACGAGCGCAACGGTAGTTTTTCTACCCATGACATCTGGCACCGCGTCCAGGATGGCAAAGTCCGCGAGCGATTGCTCCAGCTCGACGGATCAGCGCAGGAAGTCGTACGCATTGATGGACGTACTCAATGCGTCAGCGGCACCCTGATAGCAGGGCTTGGGGACTCCCCCAATTCCGCGGCTCGTGCACTCGATCCACAAAAGCTCAAGAACTGGTATGACCTTGCTGTCATCGGCAAGTCGCGCGTGGCCGGTCGTCCGGCCGTGATTGTGTCGTTGACGCCTCGTGATCAACACCGCTACGGATTTGAATTGCATCTGGACAAGGAAACCGGGCTGCCGCTCAAGTCCTTGCTGCTCGATGACAAGGGGCGATTGCTGGAAAGGTTCCAGTTCACGAAACTGGATACTTCCGATGTCCCTTCCGACAGCGACCTTCAACCGGGCTCCGATTGCAAAGCCGTCAACCTAGAGAGTGACAAGGCTTCTGCGGTCAAGGCCGCACAGGTCTGGCATTCAGATTGGTTGCCGCCTGGCTTCGAGCTGACCAGCAGTACGGCACGCAAGGATCCCGAGACCAAAACCCAGGTCAACAGCCTGATGTACGATGATGGCCTGGCGCGTTTTTCGGTGTTCCTGGAGCCATTGAATGGCGCAACGGTCACCGATACCCGAACTCAACTTGGTCCAACCGTTGCCGTTTCCCGCCGCCTGACCACACCGCAAGGCGAAATGATGGTCACCGTAGTCGGAGAGATTCCGGTCGGAACGGCGGAACGAATTGCGCTTTCAATGCGTACCGATGCTGCCACCACCAAGCAGTGAGCTGAAATCGAAATGTTTCGTGAGCATTTCAGTTTGCAAATACCCTCAGAATTTTTTATAGGTCAGAGCCCCTCGGCTCTGGCCTTGTTTGTTGTTCCCGAATCAAAGATACCGGCGTATCTTTTCCCGGGTTCCTTGATCCATATCGCTTAACCATGCTCGTCGTAACGGGAGCCGTATGTCGATACCACGCTTGAAAGCTTATCTCTCCATTTTTGCCACCGTGTTCGTGCTTGGTCAGGCAGTCGCTGCGCAAGCGGCCGAGTTGCCCGACTTCACGCAACTGGTCGAGCAAGCCTCGCCCGCGGTCGTGAACATCAGTACCACGCAGAAACTGCCGGACCGTAAAGTGAGCCAGCAGATGCCGGATCTCGAAGGCCTGCCACCGATGCTGCGCGAGTTCTTCGAACGCGGCATGCCGCCGCAACAGCGTTCGCCTCGCGGCGATCGTCAGCGTGAAGCCCAGTCCCTGGGTTCGGGATTCATCATTTCGTCTGACGGCTACATCCTCACCAACAATCACGTGATCGCCGATGCCGATGAAATTCTGGTACGTCTGGCCGATCGCAGCGAAATGAAAGCCAAGCTGGTCGGCACCGATACGCGTTCCGATGTGGCTCTGCTGAAAATCGATGGCAAGGACTTGCCGGTCTTGAAGCTGGGCAAATCCCAGGATCTGAAAGCCGGCCAATGGGTCGTGGCGATCGGTTCGCCGTTCGGCTTTGACCACACGGTGACCCAAGGCATCGTCAGCGCCGTGGGGCGCAGCCTGCCGAACGAAAACTATGTGCCGTTCATCCAGACCGACGTGCCGATCAACCCGGGTAACTCCGGCGGGCCGCTGTTCAACCTGAATGGTGAAGTAGTCGGTATCAACTCGCAGATCTACACCCGTTCCGGCGGCTTCATGGGCGTGTCGTTCGCCATTCCTATCGATGTGGCCATGGACGTTTCCAATCAGCTGAAAAGCGGCGGCAAAGTCAGCCGTGGCTGGCTGGGTGTCGTGATCCAGGAAGTGAACAAGGACCTTGCCGAGTCGTTCGGTCTGGAGAAACCTGCAGGTGCTCTGGTCGCCCAGATCCAGGACGATGGCCCGGCGGCTAAAGGTGGCCTGCAAGTCGGCGACGTCATCCTGAGCATGAATGGCCAGCCGATCGTGATGTCCGCCGATTTGCCGCATCTGGTCGGTGCGCTGAAGGCTGGCTCCAAGGCCAATCTCGAAGTGATTCGTGACGGCAAGCGCAAGAACGTCGAGCTGACTGTCGGGGACATTCCCGACGAAGACAAAGACCTCAGCGCACTGCCGAAATCCGGTGCCGAGAGCAGCAGCAATCGCCTCGGTGTTTCGGTCGTCGAAATCACTGCTGAGCAAAAGAAAACCTACGACCTCAAAGGTGGTGTGGTGATCAAGGAAGTTCAGGACGGACCTGCCGCCATGATTGGCTTGCAGCCGGGTGATGTGATTACCCATCTGAACAATCAGGCCATCGAGTCCACCAAGCAGTTCACCGACATCGCCAAGGCGTTGCCGAAGAATCGCTCGGTGTCCATGCGCGTTCTGCGTCAGGGTCGCGCCAGCTTCATTACCTTCAAACTGGCTGAATAATCCGGTTGCTGGCTGAATGAAAAACCGCCTCGAAAGAGGCGGTTTTTTTATGTCTGAGAGAAATGGTTTGCGATCTCGTCAGCCCATCATGTCCTTGATCATGCGCTCCTGTTCCATCAGCTCACGCTGGCGGGCATCGATTCGCGACGACAGCGGGAAGTTGCTGCCAGCCTTGCGCTTGGCGAAATCCAGTTGCTGAATGGCCTGCCGGTAGTCGCCAACCAGGGCGAAGTACTCGGCGCGAGCTTGATGCAGGCCGATGATGTTGCCCGAAAGGCCGCGGGTCTCGGCCACCTGGTACCAGACATCCGGATCGTCCGGGCGCGACTTGAGCAAGCCTTCCAGTGCTTTCTCAGCGTCGGCGGCACGGTTCTGTTTCAGCAACAAGTCGACTCGCACCTGGTTCAGCGGATAGTTGCCAGGATATTGGGCCAGCATCCGGTCCATCCGGGATTGAGCGTCCGGCAGGCGATTGTTGGTAATGTCCAGATCGATCTGCGCGAGGTTGTAAATGATCTCGTTGGGCGATTTGGCGAGCAATTGTTTCAGGTTTTCCCGGGCTTCGTTCAGTTGGCCGCCCTTGATCTGGGCGATGGCCAATCCGTAGCGCGCGACATCGTTTTTCGGATTTTCATCCAGCAATGCGCGGAATCGCTTGGCGCCCAAGCCTGGGGTTTCTTCATAGATCAGTTGGACCCGCGCACGGATCAGTTGATAACGCAGCGAGTCTTCAATACCGCCCTGAGGGGCCTGTTCGGCGCGGTTGCGGGTGTCGGCGATTCGAGACTCGGTCACCGGGTGAGTCAGCAGGAATTCCGGTGGCTTGGCATCGAAACGGTATTGGCGGCCCAGGCGTTCGAACATCGTGGGCATCGAGCGCGGGTCGTAGCCGGCCTTTTCCAGATTGAGAATGCCGATGCGGTCGGCTTCCTGTTCGTTCTGCCGCGAGAAACGCCGTTGTTCCTGAATGGCCGCAGCCTGCGTACCCGCAATGGCGGCGATCCCGGCATCGCCGGCGCCGGCGGCAGCAATCACGATCCCGGCCAACAGCGCTGCCATCATCGGCACTTGCATGCGCTGTTGCGCTTCCACGCCACGGGCAAAGTGGCGTTGCGACAAGTGAGCCAGTTCGTGAGCCATTACCGAGGCATATTCGCCTTCGGTCTGGGCGTTGAGGAACAGACCGCCGTTAACCCCGACAATCCCGCCTGGTGCCGCAAAGGCGTTGAGTTGCGGGCTGTTGATCAGGATGAATTCAAGGCGCCGGTCATTGACCTGGCTGGTCTCCACCAGGCGGTAAACGCTGGATTCGACATAGTCCTTGAGTTGCGGATCATTGAGCTGCGCAACCTGGCTGCGCAACAGCGCCAGCCATGCGCGGCCCAATTGGTATTCCTGTTGCGGCGAGACGATGGCAGAACTGGCGTCGCCGAGTGACGGCAGATCGTCGGCAAAGCCCGGTGAGGCGAGCAGGCAAGCGAGCGTCAGCAGGGTAGGGCGCAAAAAAGTCATGCACAAAGCCTTAGTCGACAAAGACCTTACTGTAGCCGGACACCAGCGTTGCGACCAGATATTCTAGGCAGCTCAATCATCTGAACCGGAGTGATGCAATGACCGACGCTGTAGCCCATGACGTTGAACTGGACGCCAGTGGCTTGAATTGCCCGTTGCCATTACTCAAGGCGAAGATGGAACTCAACCGGATGGCCAGTGGTGCGGTGCTCAAGGTGATCGCCACGGATGCGGGCTCGCAGCGCGACTTTCGCACCTTTGCCCGATTGGCCGGTCATACGCTGCTTCGTGAAGAAGATGAATCGGGCGTTTACCGCTACTGGTTGAAAAAAGCCTGAAACCCGCGGCGTTTGTTCTTAAGGATTATTGATGTTCAAAGTGTTACGCGACTGGATTCAGCGCTACTTCTCCGATGAAGAAGCCGTGGTCCTGGCAGTCCTCCTGTTTTTGGCCTTCACCGCTGTCCTGACGCTGGGAGGCATGCTTGCGCCAGTGTTGGCCGGGATGGTGCTGGCGTATCTGATGCAGGGACTCGTGCTGAGCCTCGAGCGCCTGCGTGTTCCGGGCGGTGTAGCGGTAGGGCTGGTCTTCGCGTTGTTCATGGGCGTGTTGCTGGTGTTCATCGTGGTCGTGGTGCCGCTGCTCTGGCATCAATTGATCACCTTGTTCAACGAACTGCCCGGCATGCTCGCCAAGTGGCAGTCACTGTTATTGCTGCTGCCTGAGCGTTACCCGCATCTGGTGTCCGACGAGCAGGTGCTGCAAGCCATCGAAGTGGCGAGGGGAGAGATCGGCAAGTTCGGGCAGTGGGCGCTCACGTTCTCGCTGTCGAGCCTGCCGCTGTTGGTCAACATCATGATCTATCTTGTGCTGGTGCCGATCCTGGTGTTTTTCTTCCTCAAGGACCGGGCAATGATCGGTGAGTGGGTGCGTGGTTACCTGCCCCGTGAGCGAGCCTTGATCACCCGTGTCGCCCACGACATGAACCGACAGATCGCCAACTATATTCGCGGCAAGGTCATCGAAATCATCATTTGCGGCGGCGCGACCTACATTGCTTTTGTCATTCTGGAGCTCAATTACGCGGCGCTCCTGGCGTTGCTGGTCGGCGTATCGGTGGTGGTGCCCTACGTCGGGGCCGTAGTGGTGACCGTGCCGGTGCTGCTGATTGCGCTGTTCCAGTGGGGCTGGAGCGATCAGTTTATCTATTTGATGGCGGTCTACGGGATTATCCAGACACTCGATGGCAACGTGCTGGTGCCGTTGCTGTTCTCGGAGGCGGTCAATCTGCATCCGGTGGCGATCATCTGCGCTGTGCTTTTGTTTGGCGGGCTGTGGGGGTTCTGGGGAGTGTTCTTTGCGATTCCCCTGGCGACCCTGTTCAAGGCGGTGCTGGATGCATGGCCGCGCAAGGAGCCGATCGTAGCGCCGCTGCTTTGAGGGACTCTTCGCGGACAAGCCTCGCTCCTTCTGCAGGGGCGAGGCCTGTCCGCTAGCACGACCGATCAGGCGCTGAAAGAATCAGGCCTTGTTCAGGGCCTGTGCCGCGGCCAATACCGCATCAACATGCCCTGGCACTTTCACGCCGCGCCATTCCTGGCGCAGCACGCCGTTCTTGTCGATCAGGAAGGTGCTGCGATCTACGCCCATGTATTCCTTGCCGTAGAGCTTCTTCAGTTTGATCACGTCGAACAGCTGGCAAAGCGCTTCTTCCTTATCGCTGATCAGCTCGAAGGTAAATGCCTGCTTGGCCTTGAAGTTTTCGTGGGATTTCAAACCGTCGCGCGATACACCGAATACTTCGGTGTTGGCCGCTTTGAAGGCATCCAGCTGATCGCGAAAGCCCTGGCCTTCAGTGGTGCAGCCCGGGGTGCTGTCCTTCGGATAGAAGTAGATCACTACCTGCTTGCCCTTGAGTGCCGCCAGGCTAACGGTTTGCCCGCTGGTGGCGGGTGCTTCGAAGTCGGCGACCGGTTGGTCGATGGCAACGGCCATGAAAGTTTCCTTACATTGGGTTTTGTGGGCGCCAAGGTTCGATCAGTGCATCCAGGTTCAGCGCATCGGCGAAATCCAGGAACTGATCGCGCAACCAGCTGATCTGCACGCCGGCCGGCAAGGTCACGGTAAAGGTGGCATTGAGCATGGTGCCGCCGGTTTGTGGTGCCTGATAGGTGTCGCAGGTCAGGTTTTCCAGCTCGACGTTGTGATCCATGAAGAACTGGCACAGCTCGTTGATGATGTCCGAGCGATAGGCCGAGCTGACATAGGCGACGTACGGCAGGGCCTGGGGACGGTTTTCCAGCGCTGCGCTGCGCACCACGTTGACGGTGAACGCGTGCCGTTTGGCCAGGATCGGCAGGCTGCCTTCCAGGCGCGCCAGGGCGTCCCAGCTGCCCGAGACTTCAAGGACCAGCGCACTGCACTCGCCATGACGGGTCAGGCGAGAGGTGACCACGGCGCAGCGGTTTTCATGGCTGGCGCGGCACAGGACGTTAGTCAGCTCCATGGGGTTGGCGCCGAGGGCACTGATGACAAGGAATTGTTCGCGAACTGTGGGGGTGGACATGCAGCATTCCTAAAGCGATGAGCGGTCGGTACTTCTATCGGTTTGTTTTTACTGGAGTGAGCCTGCGAATGCGAATCGCAAAGCCCCTGGCGCAGGTTGCAATGTGCTCCAGTATGGCAGGAACAGAGGAATGGCAACGCTGGAATGGGGCTTGTGATACCGAAAATGGAGGCTCAGACCTGACGAACGAGCCTGTCAGTACCGATCAAAGTCTGAAGGGTAGCGAAAAGCGACGCCAAGGGGAATGGCGGCAGCGCAGTACTTCGCTTGTACAAGCATCTTGGCGCCAGTACCATTACGGCTCTCTTTTTCCGGCAGGAGCGGTTGCATGATTGCGGGCAGTATGGTGGCACTGGTCACACCCATGGATGCACAAGGTAATCTCGACTGGGACAGCCTGAGCAAACTGGTGGACTTTCACCTGCAAAACGGCACCCACGCCATCGTGGCGGTCGGCACCACAGGTGAATCCGCCACTCTTGATGTGAACGAACACATCGAAGTCATCCGTCGCGTCGTGAAACAGGTCAATGGTCGCATTCCGGTAATCGCCGGTACTGGCGCCAACTCGACCCGCGAAGCCATCGAGCTGACCACCAATGCGAAGACTGCCGGCGCCGACGCGTGCCTGCTGGTCACGCCGTATTACAACAAGCCGACCCAGGAAGGCCTGTACCAGCACTTCAAGGCCATCGCCGAAGCCGTCGACATCCCGCAGATCCTCTATAACGTCCCGGGCCGCACCGCATGCGACATGCAGGCCGAGACTGTGATCCGTCTTTCGACCGTCAAGAACATCATCGGCATCAAGGAAGCCACCGGCGACCTGAAGCGTGCCAAAGCGATCATCGACGGTGTCAGCAGCAATTTCCTGGTGATCTCCGGTGACGATGCCACCGCAGTCGAGCTGATCCTGCTGGGCGGCAAGGGCAATATTTCGGTCACCGCCAACGTCGCCCCGCGCGAAATGGCCGACCTGTGCATCGCAGCCCTGAATGGCGACGCCGAAAAAGCGCGTGCCATTCATGAAAAGCTGATGCCACTCAATAAAACCCTGTTTATCGAATCCAACCCTATCCCCGTGAAATGGGCGCTGCATGAAATGGGGCTGATGCCGGACGGTATCCGTCTGCCGCTCACCTGGCTCAGCGCTGAATGTCACGAACCGCTGCGTCAGGCCATGCGTCTGTCCGGCGTCCTGGCTTAATTGAGGAAGTACAACGCATGAAGCGAATGGCCGGACTTTCCGCACTTGCCTTGATTATCTCCAGCACCAGTGGCTGTGGATGGGTCTGGGGCCCGGAAGGTTATTTCCGTGACCGTGGTAGCGATTACCTGGAAGCAAAACAGACTGCACCGATGCAAATGCCGCAGGATATCCAGACCGCCAAGCGTCTGGATCCGCTGCTGCCAATCCCGCGTAACGTGGCCGATGACACCGCCAAGGGCGAGTTCGTCGTTCCTCGTCCATTGCCGTTGTCTTCCGTTGCCGACGCCAGTGCCTATTCCCTTCAGAAGAGCGGCGATTCGCGCTGGATTCTGGCGCAGAACCCACCAGCCGAAGCCTGGCCCGTGGCCGTGCAGTTCTTCCAGGACAACGGTTTCCGCCTGGACGAGCAGCGCCCGCAGACCGGCGAATTCACCACGACCTGGCAGCATTCCGACGAGTTGTCGGCAGCGATGGCCAAGCGTTTGAGCGCCGCAGGTGTTGCCTCTGACAGCGAAATCCGTGCCCGTGTACGTATCGAGCCGGGTGTGCAGCGCAATACCAGCGAAGTCTACGTGGTCACCGCCGAGCGTCCTGCCGGCAGCACTGCCGACGTGGCCTTCACTAACCGTTCGGTCAACACCGGTCTGGATGCGGCGCTGGTTGATGACATGCTCGCGAGCATGAGCCGCATCTCCGAGAAGGGCGGTTCGGTCTCCATGCTGGCTTCCCGTGATTTCGACACCCCGAGTCGTGTCAGCCTGAGCGAAGACGGCAGCGGCAACCCTGTACTGAACGTCGGCTCCGACCTGGATCGTGCCTGGTCGAGCGTCGGTCGCGCGCTGGAGCAAGGCGAGTGGCGTGTGGAAGACATCAACCGCAGCCTGGGCCTGTACTACATCAACCTGGCTGAAAAGGCCGAGAAGAAAGACGACAAGCCTGGCTTCTTCAGTGGTCTGTTTGGCAGCAAGCCGGACAAGGAAGAGCGTGAAGCTCGCGCCGAGCGTTATCAGGTCCGCCTGAGCAAGGTGGGTGATAGCGTCCAGGTCACCGTCGAGAAAAACATCAACACCGTGGCGCCGGCTGACGTGGCGCGCAAAGTGTTGAGCGTGATTCAGGACAATTTGGGCTGATCACATGCGTTTTGCCGTTCTCGGCAGCGGTAGCCAAGGGAACGGCACGCTGGTAGCCAGTGCTGATACCTATGTGCTGGTCGATTGTGGTTTCTCCCTGCGGGAAACCGAAAAACGCCTGTTGCGCCTGGGTGTGAACCCGGCGCAATTGAGCGCGATACTCGTGACCCACGAACATGCCGACCACGTGCATGGCGTGGGTTTGCTGTCTCGGCGCTACAATTTGCCTGTCTACCTCAGTCGCGGGACCATGCGCGGGATGCGCAAACCCCTCGAGCCCACGGGCTTCCTGGCGGATGGTGAACAACTGCAGATCGGCAACTTGAGCATTGGCGTCATTGCCGTGGCCCACGATGCACAGGAGCCGACGCAGTATGTATTCAGTGACGGTGAGCGGCGCTTCGGCCTGTTGACCGACCTGGGGTCGTACTGCAACAGGGTGCTGGAGGGCTATCGGGATCTCGATGCACTGATGATCGAGGCCAACCATTGCCGAGACATGCTGGCTCGCGGTCACTACCCGTACTTTCTCAAGCAGCGGGTGGGCGGCGAGCTGGGACATTTGAACAACCACCAGGCGGCATTCCTGGTGGCCGAGTTGGGCTGGCAAGGCCTGCAACATTTGGTCCTGGCCCATCTGAGCAGCAAGAACAACCTGCCGCAGCTGGCCCGGCAATGTTTTGTCGACACCCTGGGGTGCGACCCGGACTGGCTGCAACTGGCCGATCAAGATTCAGGGCTCGACTGGCGATACATCGCCTAGCCCATCTACTTAGCAAGCGGAGCCCATCATGGAAAAACGTGAAGAACTCTACCGCGGTAAAGCCAAGTCGGTTTACAAGACCGACGACGCTGACCGTCTGATCCTGCTGTTTCGCAACGACACCTCGGCGTTCGACGGCAAGCGTATCGAGCAACTCGACCGCAAGGGCATGGTGAACAACAAGTTCAACGCCTTCATCATGCAGAAACTCGAAGCCGCCGGCGTGCCGACCCAGTTCGACAAGCTGCTGGGCGACAACGAATGCCTGGTGAAGAAGCTGGACATGATCCCGGTCGAGTGCGTTGTGCGTAACTACGCCGCCGGCAGCCTGGTCAAGCGCCTGGGTGTCGAAGAGGGCATGAAGCTCAACCCGTATACCTTCGAACTGTTCCTGAAGGACGACGCCAAGGGCGACCCGTTCATCAACGAATCCCATGTCGTGGCATTCGGTTGGGGCACCGCCGAGCAACTGGCTCGCATGAAAGAGCTGTCGCTCAAGGTCAATGAAATCCTGAGCAAACTGTTCGACGACGCCGGCCTGCTGCTGGTCGACTTCAAACTGGAATTTGGCGTGTTCAGCGACGGCTCCATCGTCCTGGGCGACGAATTCAGCCCGGACGGCTGCCGCCTCTGGGACAAGGACACCAAGAAGAAGATGGACAAGGACCGCTTCCGCCAGGGCCTCGGTGACGTCATCGAAGCCTACGAAGAAGTCGCCAATCGTCTGGGTGTACCGCTTTAATCGACGCAAGCATCTGATAGCACAGAAATATTTCGCGAAAGGGGGTTCGCTTCCTGCGAAAGTGTTGTTATGATGCGCGCCGTTGGAGAGATGCCAGAGTGGCCGAATGGGACGGATTCGAAATCCGTTGTACCTTCGCGGGTACCTAGGGTTCGAATCCCTATCTCTCCGCCATTATTGAATAAGACTAAGCCCCTGAAATGGTTAAACATTTCAGGGGCTTTTTCGTTTCTGGCGAATAGACCTGGGCATTGTTAGAGCGGCGGGTAATCGAACGTTGTGACTTCATTTGCATTAAACATAAAAATGCCAGCAGCATTCCTCCTGTCACATAGACGCCGATTGCGGCACCTCCCTAAACTGTCGACAGCAAACAGACGCGGGGGCAATGGATGAATCGCAACGAACTACGCAAGGCCGACATCAATCTGATGGTGGTGTTTGAAACGCTGATGCTTGAGCGCAACGTCACCAAGGTGGCAAACAAGTTGTTTCTCGGCCAGCCCACCATCAGCTCGGCGCTCAACCGCTTGCGTACGATGTTCAACGATCCGTTGTTCATTCGCGTCGGCCATCGCATGGAGCCCACGGCACGGGCCGAAGAGATTTTTCGGCACTTGTCGCCAGCACTGGACTCGCTGTCCGTGGCCCTGAGCCTGACCCACGATTTCGACCCCGGCAGCAGCACCATGACCTTTCGTATCGGCATGTCTGACGACGTCGAATACGGACTGCTGCCGCCGCTGTTGCGTGCGCTGCGCAAGGAAGCACCCAAGGTGGTGTTCGTGGTGCAGAACGTCGATCACTGGCGGATCCCCGATCTCCTGGCTTCCGGCGATATCACCGTCGGCATTTCCCAGACCCGCGGTCTGCCGGCTAATGCCAAGCGCAAACTGTTGCGACATATCTACCCCAGCGTGCTGCGTGCCGATGCCTCGGATAAACCCCTGACCGTCGACGAATATTGCTCGCGTCCGCATGTGCTGGTCTCCCATATTGCCAACGTCAGCGGGTTCGCCGATGAATGGCTGGCGCAGATTGGTCGTTCGCGCCAGGTGGTGCTTTCGGTGCCGCAGTACAGTTCGTTGCCGGCGTTGCTGGCCGGTACCGATCTGATTGCCAGCCTTCCGGATTACACCGCCGAAGCCATGGCGGTGTCCGGTCAATTGTTCAAAGAGGGCTTCCCGTTCAAAACCCCGACGCTGGAGCTGTCGATGGTTTGGCTCAGCCATGTCGACAGCGACCCTGCCGAGCGCTGGTTGCGTTCACGAATCGAAGCGTTCATGGGGGAGCGCAATCTATTGTCGCTGCCCCAGTAAGCTGGCCAGCGCTGTGTTATATCTACGAGCTTTCCACCGATTTACAGGAGTCACGCCATGCCTCACCTGCACCTGGAATACACCGCCAACCTGCCGGACCTGAATGCTGATGTCGCCTTGATGCGGCTCAACAATACATTGGTGGGGTCCGGTCAGTTCGGTGCCGAGTTCGACATCAAGAGTCGTGCGGTGAAGGTCGAGACATTCAAGGTCGGCACGGCATTGGCGGAGCGGGCATTCGTGCATGTGAAGCTGGCGCTGTTGAGCGGGCGTTCGCCGCAGATCAAGCAGCAACTGTCCGAAAGCCTGTTGGCGGTGGTGAAAGAGCTGTGTGAGTGGCCGGCGGGCGTTGAAGTCCAATTGTGCGTGGAAATTCTCGACATCGATCGCGAGTCGTACACCAAGACTGCAATCGGCGTCTGAGTCCGTCGGGGCGAGCAGGCGGGTACCCAGGTGAGTCTGCGTGCCCCTCGAGACCTGAACCAATGCTGAACAGTTCTCAAATAATTCAAAAGTTTCACTGGAATTTTCGTAGCCAACTAATCGTTGGCTTCTTTTTCACAAAAAATTGATGGTCGGCTGCCTACAGTAAATGCTGTCGTGGTAAATGAAATTTTCACATTTACCGACGGCATTTCTTTTCAGGAACAGCCGATTACCATGTTGAAGATTAAAGCCGTGCGCCCGGAGTGGGTGACACTGATTGCCAGCGCCTTTTTATTGACTGCCTTCAATTTCGTGTTGTGGCAGCACCTGTTTGAAATCACTGCGACTGATGGAAAGGGCGTAGTGATGCGCGTGGCTTTCGGCGCGATGATCCTCGCTGCGTTCAATATTGTGCTGACGTTGCTGGCGTTCCGGCCTGTCATGAAGCCGGTCTTGACCCTGCTGTTCATGGTCAGCGCGGGCGTGGCGTACTTCATGAGCCAATACGGTGTCTTGATCGACGCTGGCATGTTCCGCAATTTTGCTGAAACCAATGCAACGGAAGTGCGCGATTTACTCTCGCTGAAGTTACTTGCTTATATTCTGGTATTAGGTGTTATTCCCTCTTGGTTATTGTGGAAAACACCGATTGATTTCCGTCGCTGGCATCGTGAGCTATTAAGTAAAGTCCTGGTGACTTTTGCGTCGGTTGTAGTTATCGGTGGGGTGGCGCTGGTTAACTATCAGGGTCTTTCATCGTTGTTTCGCAATCACCATGAATTGCGCTTGATGGTAGTGCCCAGCAATTACATCGGCGCCTCGTTCGGTTACTTGCGTGAACAGGTAGCGTCTGCACACCAGCCTTTTGTCAAAATCGGTGAAGATGCCCAGCGAAACCCGGCTATGCAAACACGCAGCCGCAAATCCCTGACGGTACTTGTGGTCGGGGAAAGTGCCCGGGCGGAGAACTTTGGCATTCTCGGTTATGACCGTGACACCACGCCAAAGCTGAATAAGGAAGCAGGCCTGATCGCATTCACTGATGTGCACTCCTGCGGCACGGAAACCGCCGTGTCCGTGCCCTGCATGTTCTCCAACATGGGGCGCAAGGATTACAACGCCAGCAAGGCGAAGAATGAAGAGGGCCTGCTGGATGTGCTCAAGCGGGCAGGTCTGGATGTTATCTGGCGCGATAACCAGTCCGGCTGCAAAGGCACTTGCGATCGGGTCACCATCGAAGATGTCAGCAACCTGAAAGATCCCGCCTTGTGTGCCAACAGTGAATGCCGCGATGAAATCCTGCTGCAAGGCCTGCAGCACTTCATCGACAACCTGGATAAAGACACCGTATTGGTATTGCACCAGATGGGCAGTCACGGTCCTGAGTACTTCAAGCGCTACCCGAAAGAGTACGAACACTTCACGCCGGTTTGTGAAAGCAATGCACTGAACAATTGCAGTCGAGAAAGTATCGTCAATGGCTACGACAACACTCTGGTCTACACCGACCATGTTTTGTCGTCCCTGATCGATATCTTGCGCAGCAACCAGGAGAAGGTCGACACCGCGATGCTGTATCTGTCGGATCACGGCGAGTCCCTGGGGGAATACAACCTGTTCCTGCATGGCACGCCTTACATGCTGGCGCCGGAACAGCAGAAGCACGTGGCGATGCTGGCCTGGTTCTCCGACAGCTATCAGAAGTCGTATTCGGTGGACACCCATTGCCTGCAACTGAGCCGTGAAAAGCCGCTCAGCCAGGACAACCTGTTCCATTCGATGCTGGGTCTGCTGGAGGTCAACAGCAAGGTTTATAACCGGGATCTGGACATGTTTGCCGGATGTCGCGGGCCGGTGGTCGATGGTGTGCTGGCCAAGGATTGAATGCACCGATCTTTTTAACCAACGGCCGCCAACCAGCGGCCAGGCATTGATCATCAAGAGCAACGATCGACCTGAGTCATTACACATGTCCACCCAGTCCCTCACCGCCATTGAACTCGAGTTTGCCCGGCGCTACGACCAGGAGCACGCTCGCGTCTGTTTGCAGCCGCGGGAACAGAGCCTGAGTGGGCGCCTGGCTTTCTGGCGCGAGCAACAGTTGGTGCGCCATGCGCTGAAGGTCGCTGGTGAGCCGGGGTTGATCCTCGATGTGGCATGCGGAGTCGGGCGCCTGTGGCCCGTGCTTGCCGAACACGGCAACCGAGTGATTCTCGCCACCGATCCGTCTCAGGACATCCTCGATCATGCGCGAACCCACCATCCCCAAAGCCTGCTGAAGCGGGTCAGGACCTTTCAAAGTTCTGCCTTCACCATCGGGCTGTCGGAGAATGCGGTGGATAGCATTTTTTGCATGCACCTTTTTCAGCATCTGGCCAAACCCGAACATCGCCTGGCGATGCTCGGCGAATTTCACCGGGTCAGTCGCGATACGGTGATAGTGGCAGTACAAGTCGGCGGTCGTTTCAAGGCGCGGCGTACCGAGGAGGAGGGCCTTGCCGTCGGTTCGCTGGCGAGCAGGGGCGATTTGGAGGCTGAATTCAGGCAAGCCGGCTTTCGCGTGCTTGGTCATCAGGACTTCCTGCCCGTTTGCTCGCCGATGCGGGTTTACGTGCTTTGTAAGATCGGATAGTCCAGCTTTGTCAGACTATTCTTTTTGTTAAGCAGGTATTTTCGCTAATGCTCTTGTTCAGTGGATGCGCGGAAATCGCCGGGGGCGATATATACTGCGCGCCATTCTTCAAGGGAGAGCCGTGTGGCCATCGAAATTCACTGGATTCGCGACAACGATAGCCTCGGCCGGTTTTGCGCCGAATGGCAGCAGCTGCCCTACGTTGCCCTCGACACCGAATTCATGCGGGTCGACACCTTCTATCCAATCGCCGGCCTGTTGCAGGTGGGTGATGGCGCGCGCGCTTACCTGATCGATCCGTTGACTATCGACAACTGGCAGCCCCTGGCCGCGTTGCTGGAAAACCGGGCGGTGGTCAAAGTCTTGCACGCTTGCAGCGAAGACCTTGAAGTCCTGCTGCGATTGACCGGCAGCCTGCCGGCGCCGCTGTTCGACACGCAACTGGCCGCCGCTTACCTGAACCTGGGTTTTTCCATGGGCTATTCGCGGCTGGTGCAGGAAGTGCTCGGCATCGACCTGCCCAAGGGGGAAACCCGTTCCGACTGGCTGCAACGCCCGCTGTCCGAGACGCAGATCAGCTACGCCGCCGAAGATGCCTTGCATCTGGCGGAAGTTTTCGTACGGCTGCGTCCGAAGCTTTCCGACGATAAATATGCCTGGGTTCTGGAGGACGGCGCCGAGCTGGTAGCCAACCTGCGCCGCGAGACCGATCCTTACGAGGTCTATCGCGACGCCAAACTGGCCTGGAAACTCTCCCGGGCGCAACTTGCCGTGCTGCGTGAGCTCTGCGCCTGGCGTGAAACACAGGCGCGTGCCCGTGACCTGCCGCGTAACCGGATCATTCGTGAGCATTCGCTGTGGCCACTGGCGCGCACCCAGCCGGACAACCTGGGTGCCCTGGCGAAAATCGAAGATATGCACCCACGTACCGTGCGTCAGGACGGCGAGTTTCTGCTTGATCTGATCAAGCGCTCTGGCAGTGTGTCGCCAGATCAGTGGCCACCCGCCGTGCCGGAACCGCTGCCGGTGGACGCTGCCGCGCTGCTCAAACAGATGAAAGCCATCGGCCAGTCCGAGGCCGAGCGCCTGGATATCGCGCCAGAGCTGATGCTGCGCAAGAAAACACTGGAAGCCCTGCTCAAGAGCGGCTTCCCCAATGGTCCCTACCAATTGCCTGATTCGCTGCGTGGCTGGCGCCGCGAATTGATGGGCCAGGCGCTGCTCGACAGCCTGGCCACCGCCGGAGAACAGCCTTGAAACGTATTTGCTCCATCTACCGCAGTTCGAAGAAAAACGAGATGTACCTCTATGTGCTCAAGAGCGATGCACTGGAGCGCGTCCCGGAACCCCTGCTGGCCGCCTTCGGTAAGGCCATCCACGCATTCGATCTGGTGTTGACCCCCGAGCGCAAACTGTCGCGCGAAGACATCACCGTCGTGCTGGCGAACCTCGAAGAACAGGGTTATCACCTTCAAATGCCGCCTGCCGAAGAGGAATACATCGAGCACTTGCCTGAAGAGTTGCTGCGACGCAACGACCCGGTCTGATCGACCGTCAGGCTCTGCCCAGAGCCCTTGTGAAACACTGGAATGATTTTGGCGATGGCCGCGACGCGCAGTAAAAGGGCGTCGGCGGTCGTCTGCAGCGCTTTTTTGAAAGGTTGAAGCATGCGCGTTCTGATTGCCGAACACGACCACCCTGTTTACACCCAGCTATTGCGTGAAGCCGCACCGGACCTCGAGGTGCTGACCAGTGGCGATTCCGCTGAACTGTCCCGCCAGGCCGCCGAGTGTTCGATCTGGCTCGGCCAGCCCGACCTGCTGGCGACGCTGTTGCGTCAAGGCCACCAGCCGCAATGGATGCAATCGACCTGGGCAGGCATCACGCCGTTACTCGCCGAGGGCTTGCCACGCAACTATCGGCTGACCCGGGCAGTGGGGATTTTTGGTCAGGTCATGGCCGAGTACGTGCTCACCTACATGCTCGGTCATGAACGTGAAGTGCTGGCGCGACTGGTCAGCCAGGTCGAGCGCAAATGGGACAGTCGCCATGGCCAGAGCCTGGCGGGGCGCAAGGTGCTTATCGTCGGTACTGGCGACATCGGCCAGACCGTGGCGCAGTTCCTGGTGCCCTTTGGTGTGGAGTTGTATGGCATCGCCAGCGAGGCCCGAGAACAGGCACCGTTTGTCGAAGTCGGAACCCTCAGCGATTTGCCCCGGCTGGTGGGGCATGTGGATTACGTGGTGAATCTGCTGCCAAATACCCCGAACACCCACGATATTTACGATGCAGCGTTGTTCAGGCAGTTCAAGCCGACCGGGTTGTTCATCAACGCCGGACGCGGAGTGGCGGTGGTCGATGCGGATCTGGTGGAAGCCTTGAAAGAAGGGCATCTGGCGGGCGCGGTGATCGATGTCTGCCGCCAGGAGCCGCTGCCGCAACGCCATCCGTTCTGGACGGCCTGGGGCCTGCTGCTGACTGGGCACAGTTCGGCACCGACTTCGCCATCATTGATGACAAAGCTGTTTGTCGAGAATCTGCGGGCCTGGCAGGCGGGAGAGGGTTTGCGCGGGGAAGTGGATTTCAATCGCGGGTATTGAGGTCACCATGACCAATGTAGGAGCGAGCCTGCTCGCGATGGTGTGTCAGTCGACACCGATGTGACTGACACACCATCGCGAGCAGGCTCGCTCCTACAGTAGATCTATGCTGTGGTTCAGAGCGTGAAATCACCCTCGGCAGCCAATTCGTTCAGCGGGCGACGCGGGCTCGGCTCTTCGCGGGCCTGCAGATACTCGGCCAGCGTGGCCTTGTCCCCCAGTTTGCCGACGGCGACGGCGGCGTGCAGGGCATAACCCTCGGGAATGTTCAGGGTCTTGCGGGTCAGTTCCTGGTCGAAACCGGCCATGCCGTGGGTATGCCAGCCACTGATGCTCGCTTGCAGCGCCAGATGGCCCCAGGCGGAACCGGTGTCGAAGGTGTGCCACAGGGCCGGGGTTTCTTCGGTGGCGCCGGGTACGGCAAAGGTGGTTTTCGAAATCACGATCACCAGGGCCGAGGCATGTTGCGCCCAGCTGCGGTTGAACTCGTTCAGCAGGCCCAGGTAGCGCTCCCAGTTCGGCGTGTCGCGACGGGCGTAAAGAAAGCGCCAAGGCTGCGAGTTGTACGCCGATGGCGCCCAGCGCGCGGCTTCGAAAAAGCTCAGCAGGGTCTCGACGGGAATGGCTTCGCCGGTGAAGGCGCGAGGCGACCAGCGATCGGTGAACTGAGGGTGGATGGCGTAATCGGCAATGCGCGGGTTTGCACTCATCAAGAGATTCCTTGCTACGTTTGAAAGTGAGGGTGTCTTAAACCTGCGGGCGCAGTTGAGCTGGGCGATGAGGTTTGTCGAGGGCCGTGGCGATTCACCGTAATGCAACGCGGTCGAGCGTTAATGGCACTCCGGTAGGGCGCCTTGCGACAGGCAAAGCTACTGGTCGGCGCCAAAACTGACAAGCCCCGATCTACCGGCAGTCGCCAGTGCTTGGCCCAAAGGCCCTTGGGCACTAGACTGGCGGCCTTTTCACCACCTGATGTTGATGCTTGAGCCATGGCCGCCAAAGTCGAACCGTTCTGGATACGCAAAACCCTCGATCAACTCGATCAAGAGGAATGGGAATCGCTGTGCGACGGTTGTGGCCTGTGCTGCCTGCAGAAGCTCGAAGACGAAGACGACAACAGCGTTTATTACACGCGTATCGCCTGCAAGCTGCTGGACCTGAAAACCTGCCAGTGCACCGACTATCCGAACCGTCGCGCTTCGGTACCCGATTGCATCCAGCTCACGCCGGGCAAGGCCGATGAATTCAAATGGCTGCCACCGACCTGCGGTTATCGCCTGGTCAGCGAGGGCAAGGATTTGCCTTTGTGGCATCACCTGGTATGCGGTGATCGCGATGCCGTGCATCACGAACGTATTTCCCAGTCCGGGCGTATGCTCGCCGAAGGCAGCGTGCCTGAAGAGGATTGGGAAGATCATCTGATTTTCCGTGCCGGCTGATCGTCCAGGCCAGTTCAGGCTTCACCAAGGAGTGTGTATGGCTGTGGGATGGCGGCAGGCATTGGTCGTTGGGCTACTGGCCTTCAGTTCACCCCTGTGGGCGGCGAAGAAGGTCGATCTGGATTACCACGTGCGCCTGTTGCCGCAAAGTGACCAGGCCGAAGTGCGCCTGACCCTGGCCCAGGGCTCGGCGGTGCGCAGCCTGGACTTCGACCTTGGCGACGGCAGCCATTACAGCGATTTCAAGGCTGACGGCCAGTGGCAACTGACACCCGGCGCACCGGCCCGTGGGGTCTGGCATCCGGCCACGGACAAGGCCAGCATCACTTATCGCGTTCACGTCAGCCACACCCGCAAGAACGGCAGCTTCGACACGCGCATGACGCCGAACTGGGCGCTGCTGCGCGGCGAGGATCTGGTGCCGCCGGCCAGACTTGATCAGCAGGATGGCATCGAGCTGGTCTCACGCCTGGAGTTCGAATTGCCCAGCGGCTGGAAAAGCGTCGAAACCGCCTGGCCACGTATCGGCAAAAACAAGTTCCGAATCGACAACGTCTCCCGATTGTTCGACCGCCCGACCGGCTGGATGCTCGCCGGTAACCTCGGCAGCCGCCGCACCCGCCTGGGGGAAACCGAAGTCACCGTCGCTTCGCCCCAGGGGCAGGGCATGCGGCGTATGGATGTGCTGACCCTGTTGACCTTCGTCTGGCCGCAGGTCCAGGCCGTATATCCCCGACATCCCGTCAAACTGCTGATTGTCGGTGCCAACGATCCGATGTGGCGTGGCAGCCTCGCGGCCCATGAATCCATCTACCTGAACACTCGCTTGCCATTGGTCAGTGAAAGCGGCAGCAGTGCGCTGGTGCGGGAGTTGGCGCAACTGTTCGGGCGAATCAACGACAAGCAGCGCAGCGAGTGGATCAGCGAAGGTTTTGCCGAGTATTACGCCATAGAACTGATGCGGCGCGCCGGTGGCATGAGCGATGAGCGTTATCAGAGTTTGCAGGGGCGGTTGACCAAGGCCGGTCAGAAAGTCACCACCTTGCGCGGCGAGCAGGTCAGCCCGGCGCAGATCGCAAAAGCCGTGATTTTGCTGCAGGAACTGGATCGCGAGATTCGCCTGAAAACCCGCAACAAGCGATCGCTGGATGATGTGTTGCGTGGGGCGATGCGTTTGGGGAGCCTGGATACCAAGGAGTTCGTTCAGCTCAGTGAGAGCGTGATTGGCGATTCTTCCAAAGTCCTTGATACCGAATTGCTTCAGTAATTCCGCCATCGCGAGCAAGCTTTGCTCCCACAGGATTTGTGTCGATCGCAACATTCGTGAACGACACAAATCCTGTGGGAGCAAAGCTTGCTCGCGATGAGGCCATCAGCCCCCGCAAAAAATTTGGATCAAACCCCGGCCTTCGGCGAATTCAACGAATCGTTGCCGGTAACCGTCGCGGTCCTGGTCGCCTTTTCGGCATTGGTCTTCAACTGATTCAGTTCCTCACCCGCCCGCTGAATCTTCGCCCGCACGTTATTCATGTCCTGGCGACTTTTTTCCAGCAGGCTTTTCGCCGAGCTATGGCCGGTGATGCCGCGGGCCAGGGCGACGCCGCCGATGGCCACTTGAATCAAGCCGAAGATACCGCCACGACGCAGGCCCTTGCCGACCATCACCACGCCGCCGGCCAGGGAGCCAAGGCGTTCCCAGCCCTGGACGTTGTGTTCGGAAGGGCTCTGGAACGGGGTGGATTCGATGCGTTCTACGCGTTTGAGTTCGCTCATGATCTGTCTCCAGGCAGGAAGGACTGCGTCGTGGGTCGATAGTTAAGCTGACTGCCGATATTGCCCGCTTGTTCCATCCAATATTGCGCAAATCAGCGGAATTTCGGACCCGAGCGGGTGTTGAGGCCCTTGGCCATGCGGTCATAGAGCACGACGTTGACCGTGGCGGCCAGGTTCATGCAACCGGTAGTCGGGATGTAGACCACGTCCTCACACCAGTCGCGGATCTCTTTGTCCAGCGAGCCGTCTTCCGGGCCGAAGATGTAGAGCGCGCGGTCCGGGTGGGTGTACTCGGGCAACGGGCGGGCACCCTCGACCAGCTCCACGGCCACTGGAACGCAATTGAGGGGCAGGATCTTTTTCAGGTCGTCGATGCCAATCAGCGGGATGTCGTAGTGCACGCGCTTGGTGTCGGTGACGAAGTCGGCGGCGCGCTCATAGCGCTTGCCGGTGTAGAACACCGACGCCACGCCATAACAGCCAGCGGCGCGCATCACGGAGCCGACGTTCTCCGGTGATTTGGGGTTATACAAACCAATGCAGCTGTACCGTTTGTCTGCCACGAGCGGGGTGCCTTTCGGAAAAAAAGCGCGATTATACGGGGATTGGGCGGCAGTGGTCAGTTTGGAGATTGGCGGTGTCCGGGCGATAGCTTTCGCGAGCAGGCTCGCTCCCACAATGGATTTGCGTCCATCACAAATCCCCTGTGGGAGCGAGCCTGCTCGCGATGGGGCCAGCCCAGTCGCCGAAAAGCCTTAGTCTTCTTTCTTCATCAGCCCAGCCAGCGCCGCGAATGGGTTATGCGTCGCCTTGGCAATCTTCGGCGTGCTCAGCGAGCCCTCGCCAAAGTACTGCTGGTCGGTATAGCGCGAGTGTTCGTTGTCATGGCAATACAGGCACAGCAACTCCCAGTTCGAACCGTCCTGGGGATTGTTGTCGTGGTTGTGATCACGGTGGTGCACCGTCAGTTCGCTCAGGCGCTTGCCGGAGAATTCCCGGGCGCAGCGGCCGCACACGTGGGGGTACATTTTCAGGGCCTTGTCGCGGTAGCCCATTTCCTTGTCGCGCTGGTTGTCGGCGAGGATGCGATCCAGCTTCGACGTGTTGGTTGGGGTGGACGAACTCATGGGTTCACCTTTGTTGAAGACTAATGACGGTTATACAGCAGAGTTTAGCTCAGCCCTTGAGCTTCTCGGCAATCCAGATGGTGTGGCGGGTGCCCCTGTTGCCATGGGCGAACACCTGTACTTCCTCGGCTTTGAACCCGGCTTTTTTCAGTTTGTCGGAAAATTGCCGGTCGGCGCTGGCCGACCAGACCGCCAGCACGCCCTTTGGTCGCAGGGCCTTGGCGCAGGCGCTCAGGCCACCTGCGGAGTAAAGCCAACTGTTGGCCTTCTGGGTCAGACCCTCGGGGCCATTGTCGACATCGAGCATGATCGCATCGAAACCTTGCGGTTCGGCTTGCAGCACTTTTGCCACGTCTTCCAGGCGAATGACCGTGCGCGGATCACTCAGCGGATTTCCGGCTTTCTCGCCCAAGGGGCCGCGATTCCACTCGACCACCCCGGGAACCAGTTCCGCGACCACCACTTGCGCGGTCTTGCCCAGATGCTTGAGCGCCGAGGCGAGTGTGAAGCCCATGCCCAGGCCGCCGATCAGCACCCGTGAGTTCGGGCGGCCGGCGACCTTGCGGCAAGGGATCTCGGCCAGGGCATCTTCGGAACCATGCATGCGCGTGTTCATCAGTTGCCCGCCGTCACCGCCCTGGATCTTGATGACGAAATCCTCGCCGTACTCGAACAGGCACAGGGCACCGCCGTTCTCGGGAATAGGGGTGGTGTCGAGCAGAACGAAACGTTTCATGGGACTCACTTGAGGGGAAAATGCCGGCGAGGGGGAAGGCAAACGGACGCAGTTGGGAGTAGCCTGCATATGACAACTAGGCCAAACGGAGCCATTGATGAAGCGCACCATTCTAACGGTCATTGCCCTGGCCGCGCTCTCGATTACTGCAGTACAGGCCCAACCACTGCAAACCACGCCCGTCAGTCCGGCGCCGATGCCCGGTTCCCCAGGCACCGCCACGCCCACCCCGTACCCGCAAATCACGCCAGCGGTTGTGCCAAAAGTCGGTGCCGGCAGTGGCGGCCCGCCCCTGGTCCCAATCGACAGGCCCAGCCCACCGGCCAAGGATCAGCCGGTGCCGGGGATTGAGCAGAACCCGCCGAAGGTCAAGTCGCCCGGCGGTTAGACCTGCTGCGACAGCAGTTGCCCATCGACCATGCGCAAGCGTTTGGAGAGGGAAACGGCCAGGGCACGGATGATCTTGGCGGCGATTTTCGGGGCATCGTTGAGCATCTTTTCCAGCGAGTCCTTGCCCAGGTTGAGCAACTGGCAGTTGCTCGCCGCCACGCAACTGGCCGAGCGGCGTTCGCCGTCGAGCACCGCCATCTCGCCGAACGAGCGACCACTGCGCAAAGTCGCGATGGTCACCAGTTGCCCGTCACTGGTGGTCTTTTGCACGGCCACCTGGCCGGTGTGGATGATGCACATGAAGCTGCCGGCATCCCCCTCATGGAAAATCTCTTCGCCCTGGGCAATGGTGCTGATGCTGAAATAGCCCGAGGCTGCGGCAAAGTCGGCAGGCAGCAACTGGTTGAACAGGCCGCAGTCCATCAGCCAGTCGCGGATTTCGTTGTTCAGATGAGTGGTTTCTGACATGTCGTGCAGTCTTTGTTGTTGTGTCTGTTTCCGGATTTTTGGATGTCCACAGTCCCTTGTGGGAGCGAGCCTGCTCGCGATGGCGGATTGACTGTCCACATAGGCGTTGAATGTACCGCCCTCATCGCGAGCAGGCTCGCTCCCACAGGTAAGACTGGTAAGTCAGGCCAAGTTCCTCAGGCGATCCCCAAAACCTTGAACAAAAATGCGTATTCGAGTGCTACGTCACGCAATCCCTGGTAACGACCACTCATCCCGCCATGCCCGGCGCCCAGTTCGGTCTTGAGCAGCAGGGGATTGTTGTCGGTCTTGGTCGCGCGCAATTTCGCCACCCACTTGGCCGCTTCCCAATACTGGACGCGACTGTCGTTGTAGCCGGCGATGACCAGGGTCGCCGGATACGCCTGCGCAGAGACGTTTTCGTACGGTGCGTAGGCCTTGATCCGATCGTAGATGTCCGGCTCCTGCGGGTTACCCCACTCGTCGTATTCGGTGATGGTCAGTGGCAGATCCGGATCGAGCATGGTGTTGAGCGCATCGACGAACGGCACTTCGGCAATTGCGACACCGAACAGCTCCGGCCGTTGATTGAGCACGGCCCCGATCAACAGGCCGCCGGCACTGCCACCGCTGATTGCCAGTTGCGGCGCGGTGGTCAGCCCGCTGGCAATCAGATGCTCGGCACAGGCGATGAAGTCGCTGAAGGTGTTGTGCTTGTGTTCCTGCTTGCCGGCGCGATACCAGGCTTCACCCAGCTCGCCGCCGCCACGCACGTGGGCGATGGCAAACGCCACGCCGCGATCGAGCAGGCTCAGGCGTGCATGGGAGAACCAGGGATCCAGGCTTTGGCCATAGGCGCCGTAACCGTACAGGTAAAGCGGCGTCGGCTTGCCGAGCGCTTCGCGCTTGACCACCAGGCTGATCGGCACTTGCGTACCATCGGGCGCCGTGGCCCAGAGGCGTTGGCTGACATAGGCATCAGCATCGAACGGGCCCAGTACCGGGGTTTCCTTGAGCACCTTCTGCTCACCGTTGACCAGTTCGAGCTGACGGATCTGGGCCGGACGGTTCAACGCTTCGTAGCGCAGGCGAATCCGCTCGCTGACGAACTCCAGGCTGTTCTGCACATGCAGGCTGTAGGCCGCGTCCGGCAGTTGTACCCGGTAGCTCGGCAAGCCCTGTGGGTGAACCTCGATGATCGGCAAGCCGCCTTCGCGCAGGCTCAAGGTCATGGCGCCGGCGTTCAGGCTCATGCCGTCGATCATGACCGTGTCGCTATGGGGAATCAGGTTTTGCCAGGTGGATTCGATAGGGGCGACGCCGGTATCGAGCGCGGTGTACAGGGCGAAATTGATGCCGTCGCGGTTGGTGCGAATGAACCAGGTCCATTGGCCGTCGAGGGCGCCGTGGTCGACGTCGTACTCGTGGTCCTCGACCCGTGGCGCGATGCAGGTAAAGGGCTCCTGCGGATGGTTGGCATCCAGCACCCAGACTTCGCTGGTGGTCTTGCTGCCCACGGACAACAGCAATTGCTGCTCCGAGCTTGAACGGTAGCAATGCATGAAGAAGCGACCGTCCGGCTCATGGAACACTTCTTCGGCCGCCGTGCCGTCCAGACGGTAGCGGAACAGCTTGTGCGGGCGATGAGTGTCGTCCAGTTCGCCGAAAAACAGGGTCAGGCTGTCATTGGCCCAGGTCATGCTGCCGTCGCAATCCTGGAATTCCAGTTCACTGACTCGACCGTCGGACAATTCCTTCACGAACAGTGTGTAGATCTCATCGCCCGTGGAATCGATGCTGTAGGCCAGGCGCTGGTGGTCCGGGCTGACGCTGAATGCGCCCAGGGAGAAGAAACCGCCATTGGCCAGCACATTCGGGTCCAGCAGCAGCTGTTCCCGGCTTTCATCGAGGGTCAGGCTGTCATCGGCCGGGCGCGGGCAGCGGTAGTGCCGGGCATATTCATCGCCCGCGGTGGTGCGGGTGTAATACAGGTAGGGGCCCCACGGCGAGGGCAGGGACAGGTCGGTTTCAAGAATCCGGCCCTTTATCTCCTCGAACAGGGTCTCGCGCAGCCCGGCCTGATCGGCGGTTTGCGCTTCCTGGTAGCTGTTTTCAGCCTTGAGGTAATCGAGCACGGCAGCGGTATCGCGTTCCTGCAGCCAGGCATAGGGATCGGCGCCTTCAGCCTTGTGGGCGATCGGGGGGAGGGTGGCGTTCGCTGATAAGGACATGAATGGTTCTCGAACAGAGTACGAAATAGAGGGCTTGGCAGAGGTCAGTGTAGGAGCCGAGCTTGCTCGCGATAGCGTCGGGACAGTCAACATCTATGTTGACAGTTGTGGCCTCATCGCGAGCAAGCTCGGCTCCTACAGGCATTGGTGCAGCCTGACGTGCGAAAAGCCGTTATCATAAGCGCCTCTTTGCCTGCCTTGCCATGGACACCATGACCGAGAACGACTATCTGATCGCTTGGGGCCTTTACGCCTTTGCCGCCTTGGGCTGCCTGTTGGTGTGGATGCGACTGACCCGCTGGATGTGGCGCTGGTTGCGCGAGCCGCTGCGGGTGCTGATGGTGGTGCTGTTGTTCAGCCCGACCATCATCGACCCGGTCAAGGAAAAGCTGGCCCCGGCCATCGCCATTACCGCCCTGGACCTGTTGTTCAAGGTCGGCAACAACGCCTGGCGGGCGATTTCCGATCTGTTCATGTACGGCATGATCGCTTTCGCCATCTACCTGGTGTTCGTGGCGATCCGCTTCCCCATCGAGCGTGCTTCCAAGGTTCGCAAGGAAAAGGCTGCCGCTGCCAAGGCCGAGGCCCTGGCCGATGATCCGGAAGAGGAGCATCCATTCGGCGGTGCCGGCAATGATCGCTATGGTCGACCGCCCGTACCCAGCAATCCCCAGCGTATGCGGGTCGAACCCCGCCTGTAATCTTGCCCCTGGCTTTAAAGCGAGAGTCCGAGCATGTGTGAGTTATTGGGCATGAGCGCCAATGTCCCGACCGATATTGTGTTCAGTTTTACCGGGCTGATGCAGCGCGGCGGGCGCACCGGCCCGCACCGGGACGGTTGGGGCATCGCTTTCTACGAAGGCCGGGGGTTGCGCCTGTTCCAGGACCCGGCGGCGAGCAGCGAGTCAGAGGTGGCGAACCTGGTGCAACGCTACCCGATCAAGAGCGAAGTGGTGATCGGCCACATCCGCCAGGCCAACGTCGGCAAAGTCTGTTTATCCAATACCCATCCGTTCGTCCGTGAGTTGTGGGGCCGCAACTGGTGTTTCGCCCATAACGGCCAGCTGGCGGACTTCCAGCCCGTTACCAGTTTCTACCGCCCGGTGGGTGATACCGACAGCGAAGCGGCGTTCTGCGATTTGCTCAACCGCGTGCGTGCAGCGTTCCCCGAGCCGGTAGAGGTCGAAGAACTGCTGCCGGATCTGGTGGCCGCCTGTGCCGAATACCGCAGCAAAGGCGTGTTCAACTGCCTGCTCAGCGATGGCGACTGGCTGTTCTGCTATTGCTCGACCAAGCTGGCGCAGATCACCCGTCGTGCCCCATTCGGTCCGGCGCGCTTGAAGGATGTCGATGTGATCGTCGATTTCCAGGCCGAAACCACGCCCAATGACGTTGTCACGGTGATTGCGACTGAACCCTTGACCGAAAACGAAACCTGGACCCGCTACGAGCCGGGCCAATGGAGCCTGTGGCGACGTGGAGAATGCGTCAGCCAGGGTATGACCGAATAAGGATCTGTTCCCATGTTGCTCAGTTATCTACGGCTGGTGTTGTTCGCGGCGGGCCTGTTGGTCGGTGTCCAGGTGCCGGGGTTCATCAACGACTACACCAAGCGGGTCGAAGCGCATCTGATTGAAGCGCAGGCAGGGTTGAGCGGGTTCCAGAACACCGCCAACCAGTTCTTCAAGGGCGATATGCAGGCGCTGGTGGCCCATTATCGTGCCAGCGAAGATCCCATCTTTCGCAGCGATGCCGAGAGCCTGAACAACCTGCTGACCCGTCAGGTTGCGCTGGACAAGCAATTCCAGGCGATGCAGGGCCCGTGGTACATCCGCTTCCTGCAAGTGGTGCTGGCCGCCGATCCGGACATTCGCAAGGAAACCTGGAACGGCTACAGCTACCAGATCCTGTTGACGCCTGAAGCGATGATCTGGGGCATGAGCGGCGCATTGTTGCTCTCGTTCGGCCTGGAATGCCTGTTCCGTTTGATTGATTGGGTGGTGCTGGGCGGCAAACGCCTGCGCCAGAGCCGGCCGATTGAAGAGCGGGATTCACGCGGACTTGAATGAGCCTTCCCGCGCTCAACAATGATCATTCCCACGCAGTGCCCGGGAATGATCAGCTCGATCAGCGCGCAAGGACGATGTAACGCTCACCCACCCTGCGCGCATAGCCCTCCAGCACCTGCTGACACAACGCCACGATCTCCTCGACCCATTCCGCGCCCACCCGCCACGACACCACCACCTGCAGATCCGGCGGGCGTTGGTCGATGTCCAGCAAGATCAATTCCCCGCGCGCCAGTTCCTCGGCCACCAGCACCGGTGGCAGGGCGCCAATACCGAAACCGTCGCGCAACAACCGGGTAATCGCCGACACCGAATTCACGCAGTTCAGTCTCGGCGCCATGACGCCGTTGGCCTGCATCAGGGCGAGCACTTCCTGATGGGGGTGGGAGTTTTTCGAATAGGTGATGATCCGTTCATTGCCCAGGTCGGCAACGCCTGAGTACTCACGGTTGTAGAGCGAGTTGCTGGCGGCGATCCAGCCGATCGGGTGGCTGGCCAGCTCCAGGCTGCGCACGCTTTCCTGGCGTAACAGATCGGTCTGCAGGGCCACATCGAGAAAGCCTTTTTGCAGCTGATCGCAGAGGTTGAGCGAGGTATCGGCGACCAATTCGATTTCCACCAGCGGATAGAGATCGGTCATCTGTGCCACCAGCGGGCTGAGCCAGGTGTGGATCACTGTGTCCATCACCCCGATACGCACACGCCCGGCCTTGCTCGAACGGGTTTCGATCGACTGCTTGAGCGCCTGCATGGTGTCCATCATCTGCTCGGCGTAATCGAGCACTTTCAGGCCTTCGGGGGTCAGGCTCACGCCCCGGGAGTCACGCACGAACAGCTTCACCCCCAGTTCACTTTCGAGCACGGCGATGCGGCTGGAAATCGACGCCTGGGTGGTGAAGAGCTTGTCGGCGGTCAGGCGAAAGCTCTTGAGGCGGGCGACCCAGACGAAGGTCTCGAGAAACTTCAGGTTCATGAGATAAAAATTTCTTATGTCTAAGGCGGGTTTTTATTAGTTGGACGAGGCGGGGGTGTGCGTCCAAAAATCTGGCCATCCGGTTCCCACGATAGGCGTCGTCGGGGCTCAGAACAATACCAATAAAATCAGCGCGGAGATTTGCCATGAGTGCGCCCGACACCACCGCCATTTCGAAATCCACGGCTCGCCCCGGACCTTTCGACTGGTATCGCAACATCAATCAGCAGGAACGTCGCACCTTCTGGAGCTGCAAGATCGGCTACGGCCTGGACGGCATGGACACCCAGATGCTCAGCTTCGTGGTGCCGACCCTGATTGCCATGTGGGGCATCACCACCGGCCAGGCCGGGCTGATTCACACCAGCACCCTGATCGCCTCGGCCATCGGTGGCTGGGTGGCGGGGATTCTCTCCGATCGCATTGGCCGCGTACGCACGCTGCAACTGACGGTGCTGTGGTTTGCCTTCTTCACCTTCCTCTGCGGTTTCGCCCAGAGCTACGAGCAACTGCTGATCGCCCGGACCCTGATGGGCTTCGGTTTTGGTGGCGAGTGGACGGCCGGCGCAGTGCTGATCGGTGAAGTCATCCGCGCCAAGGACCGCGGCAAAGCCGTCGGCATGGTGCAGTCCGGCTGGGCGCTGGGTTGGGGCCTGACCGCAATTCTGTACGCGCTGCTGTTCTCGGTTTTGCCGCCGGAAGACGCCTGGCGCGCGCTGTTCATCCTCGGCATCGTCCCGGCGATCTTCGTGATCTTTGTCCGCCGCCTGGTCAAGGACCCGGAAATCTACCGTGAGGCCAAAGCCAAGGAAGCCCCGGCGAATCCTTCGAAGTTCTACGAGATCTTCGCTCCCGGCATGCTCTTCACCACCTTTCGTGCTTCGCTGCTGACCACCGGTGCGTTGGGCGGCTACTACGCGATCACGTCCTGGCTGCCGACTTTTCTGAAGAATGAGCGGGGCTTGAGCGTACTGGGTACTGGCGGTTATCTGGCGATGGTGATCATCGGTTCCTACGTCGGCTACGTCATCAGTGCCTATCTGACTGACATCCTCGGCCGGAAAAAGAACTTCATCCTGTTTGCCGTTGGCTCGTTCACCATCGTCCTGCTGTACACGCAAATGCCGGTCAGCAATGGCGTGATGCTGTGGCTGGGCTTCCCGCTGGGTTTCTTTGCCTCGGGGATTTTCAGCGGCATGGGCGCATTCCTCACCGAGTTGTTCCCGACACGCATTCGCGGCTCGGGCCAGGGCTTCTGCTACAACATCGGCCGGGCGCTGGCGGCGTTGTTTCCGCTGCTGATCGGCCTGCTCAGCCAGAAAGTGCCGCTGAGCGTGGGTATCGGTGCATTCGCCGCGGTGTCCTACGGCGTGGTGATCCTCGCCGCCCTGAGCCTGCCGGAAACCCGTGGCAAGCAACTCGACGCCCAGTAATGGATAATCTGCGGGCATGCCCTACAGATATGTCCCGCAGCTAAAAAGAATAAAACCTACAGGAGTGTTCATCGTGAGCCGCCTGCTATTGAACTGCGACATCGGCGAGAGCTTCGGCAACTGGACCATGGGTCTGGACGCGGAGGTCATGCCCTTCATTGATTGCGCCAACATTGCCTGCGGTTTCCATGCCGGCGACCCGAGCATCATGCGCAAGACCGTCAGCCTGGCCCTCAGCCACGGCGTGCAGATCGGCGCTCACCCGGCCTACCAGGATCTGGTGGGGTTCGGCCGCCGCTCCATGGCCTACGCCGCCCAGGAACTTCAGGACATCCTGCATTACCAGATCGGTGCCCTCGACGGCATCTGCCGCGCCCAGGGCGGGCGGGTCAGCTACGTCAAACCCCATGGCGCGATGTACAACGACATGATGGCCAACCCGGCACAGCTGCGCGCGGTGCTGCAAGCGGTTGCCGCCTATGATCGCAGCCTGCCCTTGATGTTGATGGCCACGAAGGACAACAGCGCCGCGCAGCGATTGGGCGACGAATACGGCGTGACCCTGTGGTTCGAAGCGTTCGCCGACCGCGCCTACGACAGCGCCGGCATGCTGGTCTCTCGAAGCCTGCCAGGGGCGGTGCATCACGACTCGGAAACCATCATCGGCCAGGCGCTGACCATTGCCCGGGGCGAGCACCTCACCGCCAGCGACGGCAGCGCCTTGCACTTGCAGGCCAACACCCTTTGCGTGCACGGCGACAACGCCAGTTCGGTCGCGGCCGTGCAACGTATCCGCCAGGCCTTGAACGAGCGGGACGCGTCATGAAACTACGGGTGGAAGTCGTGGCACTCGATTGCCTGATGGTGCGCCTGTTCGATGAAATCGCCGAAGCCAACATGCCTTGGATGCTGGCCGCCAGCGAAAGCCTGCGAGCCGCGTTCGGCGAGCAGTTGATCGATCTGGTGCCGTCCTACACGACCTTGATGGTGCATTACGATCTGACCGCCTTGAGTCCGTCTCAGGCTCGGGAATTGATCGCCGCAGCCCTGATCGATCTGTCGCCCAACGCCCGTACCCGCGGCACCTGCCATGTGTTGCCGGTCTGGTACGACTTGAGCGTGGGACCGGAGCTGACCTTGCTGTCACAACGCAGCGGGCTGGCGGTGGAGGAGGTGATTCGCCGTCACAGCGAGCGTGAATATCAGGTGTTTGCCCTGGGCTTTGCGCCGGGCTTCGCTTTCATGGGGCTGGTGGAAGAAGTGCTCGCCGCGCCGCGCCTGAATACGCCACGCAAAAAAGTCGCCGCCGGCAGTGTCGGCATCGCCGAGCGGCAGACGGCGGCGTATCCGGTGGTGTCGCCGGGCGGCTGGAACCTGATCGGCCGCACGCCGGCCAAATTGTTCGACCGCAACCGCGACGGCTACAGCCTGATGCAACCGGGTGACACCGTGCGCTTCGAAGCGGTCGGGCACGCCGAGTTCATCAACCTGGGCGGTGACGACACGCCACTGGAGGCCCTGGCATGAGCCGTTTGACGATTGAAGCCAGCACGCCGCTGTGCCTGTTGCAGGATGCTGGCCGGTTCGGCGTGCGCCATCTGGGCGTGACCCAGGGTGGCGGGCTGGATTGGCGTTCGATGTCCTGGGCCAACTGGTTGTTGGGCAACGGGCTCGATGCGCCGGTGGTCGAAATCACCTTGGGCGGCTTTACCCTGGTGGCGGAGGACGATTGCATTCTGGCGTTGGCAGGCGCTGACCTGGGGGCGCAACTGGATGGCGAGCCACTGGCGCCGTGGCGCAGCTTCAGGCTGGGCAAAGGGCAACGCCTGCAATTCACGCAACCCTTGCTTGGCGCGCGCGCCTACCTTGCCGCGCCGGGCGGCTTCGAGGCCCCAAAGGTGCTGGGCAGCAGCGCAACGGTGGTGCGTGAGGAGTTGGGTGGCCTGGATGGCATGGGGCGGGCGCTGGGCAAAGGCGCGCGGCTGAGTTATTCGGGCAATTCAGTGATGTTGCTGCGGGCGTTGACCCCGGAGCAGCAGCCCGACCTGACCCTGGATGCGCCTCTGGATTTGATACTCGGCGCACAAATCGGTGAGTTCAGTGGCCAGAGCCTGTTCGATGCGTTCAACAGCGTGTGGAACCTCGACAGCCGTGGCGACCGGATGGGCATTCGCCTGTTGGGCACGGCGTTGCAGTACCAGGGCAAGCCGATGATTTCCGAAGGTATTCCGCTGGGAGCGGTGCAGGTACCACCGGACGGGCAGCCGATCGTGTTGCTCAATGATCGGCAAACCATTGGCGGTTATCCGCGTCTGGGAGCCTTGACGCCGTTGGCATTGGCTCGGCTGGCACAGTACCTGCCGGGGGCGCAGGTGCGGTTGCGGCCGGTGGTGCAGGAAGTGGCGCATCGGGAGCAGGTCGAATATTTGCGCCGGTTTTTGAACCGCTAAAAGCATCGCGAGCAGGCTCGCTCCCACAGGGTTAAAGGTGGATCACAACAGCTGTGAACAACACTAATCCTTGTGGGAGCGAGCCTGCTCGCGATGGCGTCAGATCAAGCACCGCAATTACTTGGAAAGAAACCGCATCCCTTCTTCCAACCCACGCAAGGTCAGCGGATACATCTGGTCCTCGATCAAATCCCGAACGATGTTGGTCGACGAGGTATAGCCCCAGGTGTCTTTCGGATACGGGTTGATCCAGATGAGTTTCTTGTACTTCTCCTTGAAACGCTGCATCCAGACGTAGCCGGCTTCTTCGTTCCAGTGCTCGACACTGCCGCCCGGCTGGGTGATTTCGTAGGGCGCCATGGCGGCGTCACCGATGAAGATCACTTTGTAGTCGGCCCCGTACTTGTGCAGCAGGTCCATGGTCGAGGTGCGCTCGGACGTGCGGCGCATGTTGTTCTTCCAAACCGATTCATAAATGAAGTTGTGGAAGTAGAAGTACTCCAGGTGCTTGAACTCGGTCTTGCAGGCCGAGAACAGCTCTTCGCAGATCTTCACGTGGGCGTCCATCGAGCCGCCGATGTCGAACAGCAGCAACAGCTTGACGGTGTTGCGCCGTTCCGGACGCATCTGGATGTTGAGCAGTCCGGCGTCCTTGGCGGTGTGGTCGATGGTGCCGTCGATATCCAGCTCTTCCGCCGCACCCTGGCGGGCGAACTTGCGCAGGCGGCGCAGGGCGACCTTGATGTTGCGCGTGCCAAGTTCCACCGAGTCATCGAGGTTCTTGTATTCGCGCTGGTCCCAGACCTTGACCGCCTTGCCCTGGCGCTTGCCGGCATCGCCGACCCGAATGCCTTCGGGGTTGAAACCGCCGGATCCGAACGGGCTGGTGCCACCGGTGCCGATCCACTTGTTGCCACCGGCATGGCGTTCCTTCTGTTCTTCCAGGCGCTTCTTGAACTCTTCGATCAGCTTGTCCAGGCCGCCGAGGGACTGGATCGCCGCGCGCTCTTCATCGGTCAGGGAGCGTTCGAATTCCTTGCGCAGCCAGTCTTCGGGGATCAGCGCCTGTAAGTGGTCGTCGAGTTTTTCCAGGCCGTTGAAGTAGGCACCGAAGGCCCGGTCGAACTTGTCGAAATGCTTTTCGTCCTTTACCAGGATCGCCCGGGACAAGTAGTAAAACTCGTCCATGTCGGCGAAGGTCACGCGTTGTTTCAGCGCGTTGATCAGGTCCAGCAGCTCGCGCACCGAGACCGGAACCTTGGCTGCGCGCATTTCATTGAACAGATTGAGCAGCATGGCTATCGCCTCAGGAGATCAACGACTGCCGCGACGGCTCATGAACGCCAGGCGCTCAAGCAGTTGCACGTCCTGTTCGTTCTTCACCAGGGCGCCGGCCAGCGGCGGGATGGCCTTGGTCGGATCGCGTTCGCGCAGCACCGCTTCGCCAATGTTGTCGGCCATCAGCAGCTTCAGCCAGTCCACCAGTTCGGAAGTCGAAGGCTTCTTCTTCAGGCCCGGCACCTTGCGTACGTCGAAGAACACGTCCAGCGCTTCGCTGACCAGGTCTTTCTTGATGTCCGGGTAATGCACGTCGACGATTTTCTGCAGGGTGGTGCGGTCGGGGAAGGCGATGTAGTGGAAGAAGCAGCGGCGCAGGAAGGCGTCCGGCAGCTCTTTCTCGTTGTTGGAGGTAATGATGATGATCGGACGCTTCTTGGCCTTGATGGTCTCGTCGATCTCGTAAACGTAGAACTCCATCTTGTCGAGTTCTTGCAGCAGGTCGTTGGGGAACTCGATGTCGGCCTTGTCGATCTCGTCGATCAGCAGGATCACCCGCTCTTCGGATTCGAAGGCTTCCCAGAGCTTGCCCTTTTTCAGGTAGTTGCGAACGTCGTGAACCTTGTCCACACCCAGCTGCGAATCGCGCAGGCGGCTGACCGCGTCGTACTCGTAGAGGCCTTGATGGGCCTTGGTGGTGGATTTGATGTGCCAGGTAATCAACTTGGCGCCAAAGGATTCGGCCAGTTGCTCGGCGAGCATGGTCTTGCCGGTGCCTGGCTCGCCCTTGACCAGCAGCGGCCGCTCCAGGGTGATAGCGGCGTTGACCGCCAGCTTCAGGTCATCGGTGGCGACGTAGGCCTGGGTGCCTTCGAACTTCATCTGCTAATCCTCGAACGGTAAATGCCGACCTGAGCGAGGCAGGGCGGGGGCGCAATAATTGGTAACCCCGACTATAACGCGGTGCCCGGTCGACTGTGAACGCAGACGGCTTATTCAGTCTCTGAATGGAGCGTCACATCTTGACTCAGTCTCGGCGGTGGGCCAGCATTGAGCTATCGCCAAATTGGCGATAGCTTGCGGAGCATGTCTACTAAGTACCGATTTCGACCCATGAAGCGGCCACGGTTGGCGGGGGTGCAGGCCTTGCCGGGTTACCGCTTGGCACTGACTTTTATCAATGGTCAGCAATTGACGCTTGAACTGACTCATGACGTGCAAGCGTATCGAGGGCTGCAACCCTTGCAGGGAAATGCTTTCAGCGGCGCCGAATTGGGTGACGACGGCTGGAGTGTCGAGTGGCCCGAACTGGACATTCAGATAGGCGCCGACACCTTGTACCTGGATGCGCTGGCGCAAAATGCATCGGACGAAGACACACGGATCTTCATCGACTGGCGCGCCCGTACCGGCCTGTCGCTCAGCCAGGCCGCCGAAGCATTGGGCGTCAGTACCCGCAGCATCAGTCGCTACAGCAGCGGTCGCGAAGCGGTGCCACGCTCCTTGGCCCTGGCTTGCCTGGGATGGGATTTCCTGCAGCAGCAAGCGAATCAGGCACGGGCGGCCGAAGAAACCGGTCGCTACGTCGTTACCCGCAAACGTTAACCGGCATCCGGCTTCGGCCGTTCATAGCGGGCATTGAACGCCTGGATGAAACCATTGCGTAAAATCTGCAAAAACGCTTCGAACGCGCTGATATCTCGCTGGTGCACGCTGCCACTGAGTTCGACGCGCGTGGCGAACTGGTTTTTGCCCTGGTTTTTCAGGACGGTTTCGGTCCCGCCCACCAGGGCTTCCCATACCGAGCGGAACAGGCCTTTTTTCTCGTTTTCCACGTCCTGCTGCCAATTGAATACGTCAACGTCGCGCAACAGCGGTTTGATATAGCCGCTCAGGCGCCCTTTGTTGGATTCGGCTTCTATCACCACGTCACCATGGCCGGCATTGAAATCGAACTTGCCATAGGCCGAGGCAAAGTCATTCAGGCGCTTGAGTTCGATGTCCCTGGCGCGCAGGCGAAACTCAAAGTCTTCGAAATTGCTCAGCGGGTCGAATGTGGCGTTGGTTTCCAGCGGTGCATGGCCCAGCAACAGGGCCTTGCCGTCAAAACGGGCATCGCGCTTGCCTTTGGTGTCGACCACGTTGGTCAGGTTGTAGATGTTGGCGTTGACCTTCGTGGCGTTCATGTTCACCGGTGGTTTGGAGTTGAAGTTGCGAAAGCTGATCTTGCCGTCGTCGATGCGTACTTCGTTCAGCGTAATGGGCAGCAGTTTCCCGAGCTGGGCGCGCCAGTCGGTGCCTTGACCGGTCTGGGAGTTCTGCTTGTTGGCGCCGCCGTCGACGAAATTCACCTCGGGGTTGATGAACTTCACCCTGGCCACCACGGCATGGTCATGCCAGAGCGAATGCCAGCTGACCGACAGGTCGATCAATGGCGCATCGACGAAAGGTACCGGTACCTTGCCGTCGACCTTGACGATTTTCAGGCCATTGATTTTGTAGGCGCCGCGCCACAAGGCCAGGTCCACGTCAGCGATCTGGCCGCGGTAGTCGCCCATGTTGGCGAGGCGGTCATTGAGATAGTCGCGCACCAGCAAGGGCAGGGCGAAGTGCAGGGCAGCCAGCAGCACAACGAGGCCGGCGAGGGTCCACAGAGGCCAGCTGTATCGACGTTTCATGCTCGCAAATCTCTGGCAATCTAAAGCCATTGACTGCGCTGATATCCGGACGTTCGACCTGACTGGACGACCACGGGCAACAGGCTTACCTTTGTGCGCTTATCAAATGCTGTATCAAGGACCCCGTCATGAGCCGTATTTTCGCTGACAACGCCCACTCCATCGGCAATACGCCGCTGGTGCAGATCAACCGCATCGCACCGCGCGGTGTGACCATCCTGGCCAAGATCGAAGGGCGCAACCCGGGCTATTCGGTGAAGTGCCGGATCGGCGCGAACATGATCTGGGACGCTGAAAGCACTGGCAAACTCAAGCCTGGCATGACCATCGTCGAGCCGACTTCCGGCAATACCGGTATCGGCTTGGCCTTCGTCGCCGCAGCGCGGGGCTACAAACTGATGCTGACCATGCCTTCGTCCATGAGCATCGAGCGACGTAAGGTGCTCAAGGCTCTGGGCGCGGAACTGGTGCTGACCGAGCCGGCCAAGGGCATGAAAGGTGCCATCGAGAAGGCCGGTGAAATCGTTGCCAGCGACCCGTCCAAATACTTCATGCCGGCACAGTTCGATAACCCCGCCAACCCGGCCATCCATGAAAAAACCACCGGTCCCGAGATCTGGAACGACACCGATGGTGCGGTCGACGTCCTGGTGTCAGGCGTCGGGACAGGCGGAACCATCACCGGCGTATCGCGGTATATCAAGAATACCCAGGGCAAACCGATTCTCTCGGTGGCGGTGGAACCGATGGTTTCGCCGGTGATCACCCAGGCGCTGGCCGGTGAAGAGATCAAGCCTAGCCCGCACAAGATCCAGGGAATCGGTGCCGGTTTCGTGCCCAAGAACCTGGATCTGTCCATCGTCGATCGGGTGGAGTTGGTCAGTGACGAAGAGTCCAAGGCCATGGCCCTGCGCCTGATGCAGGAGGAAGGCATTCTGTGTGGCATCTCTTGCGGCGCGGCAATGGCGGTGGCGGTTCGCCTGGCCGAGACACCGGAAATGCAGGGCAAGACCATCGTGGTGATCCTGCCGGACTCCGGGGAGCGTTACCTGTCGAGCATGCTGTTCAGCGACCTGTTTACCGATCAGGAGAATCAGCAGTAAGGTTTTGACGATAGGCCGCTGTGGCGAAGGGTTCGCCACAGCGTTGGACTTTCGGTGGCGGATCAGATCAGTCAGCGTTCAGGCGTCGCATGTAAAGATGGCTTTATTGCATATTTATTGATACTGAATGTTGCAGCATGCGGTTTTTCCCCGAAGTCGATCGTGTTTATATGCCAGTCGCAATGTCGGGCAATTGGCGTTGTACAAAGTGTCTGTTACCAAGGAGTTGTTGATGACCTTATCCCTTGCCGCGAAGGCGTCGTTGTTGCTGCTGTTTTTCGGTAGCACCCTCTATGTGCATCTGCGTGGCAAGGCGCGATTGCCGGTACTTCGCCAGTTCGTCAACCATTCGGCATTGTTCGCCCCCTACAACGCCTTGATGTATCTGTTCTCCGGCGTTCCTTCCAGGCCCTATCTGGACCGCAGCAAATTCCCTGAACTGGATGTACTCAAGGACAATTGGGAAGTCATTCGCGACGAAGCGATGCATCTGTTCGACGAAGGCTATATCCGCGCCGCAGAGAAGAACAACGACGCCGGTTTCGGTTCGTTCTTCAAGAAAGGCTGGAAGCGTTTCTATCTCAAGTGGTACGACAAACCCCTGCCGTCAGCCGAGCTGCTGTGCCCGAAAACCGTGGAGCTCGTCAGCAGTATTCCGAACGTCAAGGGCGCCATGTTCGCGCTGTTACCGGGCGGCAGCCACCTCAACCCTCACCGCGACCCGTTCGCCGGCTCCCTGCGTTACCACCTGGGCCTTTCGACACCGAACTCCGACGACTGCCGCATCTTTGTCGACGGTCAGGTTTACGCCTGGCGCGACGGTGAGGATGTGATGTTCGATGAGACTTACGTGCACTGGGTCAAGAACGAAACCGACAAGACCCGGGTCATCCTGTTTTGCGACATCGAGCGCCCCCTGAGCAATCGCCTGATGACCCGCATCAACCGCACGATCAGCGCCTTTCTGGGGCGCGCCACCGCACCGCAGAACCTGGACGACGAGCGGGTGGGCGGGATCAACAAGGCTTATGCCTGGAGCAAGAACTCCAGCGACAAGGTTAGTGGCGTGGTCAAGCAGTGGAAGCGTCGTAATCCCAAGGCTTACAGGGTTTTGCGGCCGGTGCTGGCTGTAGTGGTACTTGCGGGCCTGGGTTATTGGTTGTTTGGCTGAGCGACGGAAACACCACGGGTAAAAAATCAGGATTGTTTACAGACAATCCTGATTTTTTTTGTTTGTCGGAACTTTCTTACAATTTTGTAGTACTATCCGCCGCCGCAATTGGCCGAAACGTCGCTGGCTCAAAGTGTCGGCGTTCACTGGCTGCTCTCATCTCTCGTCTCCTCTTCGAAGCTTTCGATTAGCCCTCGTAAGTACCGCCTTTGCCTATGGATTTGGAGTCTGTTTTTAAATGGAGTTTGTATGTTATCTGTGCACGACCATATTCAGAATCGGCTGAAGTCCAAAGAGGCCTTGATCGGTATCGTTGGACTTGGTTACGTGGGTTTGCCGTTGATGCTGCGTTACAACGCTATCGGCTATCGCGTTCTGGGTATTGATATCGATGAATCCAAAGTAACCATGCTCAACGCAGGGCAGAGTTACATCGAGCACATCCCCTCGGCCAAGATCGCCCAGGCGTCTGCCTCGGGGTTCGATGCGACTTCGGACTTCGCCCGGGTAGCGGATTGCGATGCGTTGATCCTTTGTGTACCGACTCCGCTGAACAAGTATCGCGAGCCGGACATGAGCTTCGTTATCGATACGACTAATGCACTCAAGCCGTACTTGCGCGCAGGTCAAGTGGTCTCTCTCGAAAGCACAACTTATCCGGGCACTACCGAGGAAGAGTTGTTGCCGCGTATTGAAGAAGGCGGCCTGCAGGTAGGCAAGAATATTTTCCTGGTGTATTCGCCAGAACGCGAAGACCCGGGGAATCCTGACTTTGAAACCCGCACTATCCCAAAGGTAATCGGCGGTCACACCAAAGCCTGTCTTGATGTCGGTATTGCACTCTATGAGCAGGCGATTGACCGTGTCGTGCCAGTAAGCTCTACAAAAGCGGCTGAAATGACCAAGTTGCTGGAAAATATCCACCGTGCGGTGAACATTGGTCTGGTTAACGAAATGAAAGTTGTCGCCGACCGCATGGGGATCGATATCTTTGAAGTTGTCGATGCCGCAGCCACCAAACCGTTCGGTTTCACCGCCTATTACCCGGGGCCGGGTCTTGGTGGTCACTGCATTCCTATCGACCCGTTCTACCTGACCTGGAAAGCTCGTGAATATGGTCTGCACACCCGTTTCATCGAGTTGTCGGGTGAAGTGAACAGAGCGATGCCCGAGTACGTCGTCGGGAAGTTGATAGATGGCCTGAACGAGCGTGGCAAGTCGGTCAAGGGCAGTCGCGTACTGGTCCTGGGCATCGCGTACAAGAAAAACGTCGATGACATGCGCGAATCGCCTTCGGTAGAGATCATGGAGTTGATCGAAGCCAAGGGCGGCATCGTCGCCTACAGCGATCCACACGTAGAAACCTTCCCGAAAATGCGTCAGCACCACTTCGAGCTGAGCAGTGAAGCCCTGACCGCTGAAAACCTGGCGACGTTCGATGCAGTGGTACTGGCTACCGACCACGAGCGTTTCGACTACGAGTTGATTGGTCAGCATTCGCAGCTGCTGATCGACAGTCGAGGCAAGTACCGTCAGTTCGAAGACCACATCATCAAGGCCTGACCTCTTCAGCTTTCCCGCCTCGGCAACGCCGGGGCGTCATCATTTGGAGCAATTCCGTGAAACGTTTCGCCCTGATAGGTGCTGCCGGTTACATCGCCCCACGACACATGCGTGCCATCAAGGACACTGGCCATGAACTGGTCTGTGCCTACGACATCAACGATTCGGTTGGAATCATTGACAGTCTTTCGCCGCAAAGTGAGTTCTTTACCGAGTTCGAACGGTTCTATGATTTCTCCTGGACGCTCAAGCGCCAGCAAGCACCTCTGGATATCGTTTCGGTTTGCAGCCCGAACCACCTGCATTTTTCTCACATCAATGCCGGGTTGCGCCTTGGCTGTGACGTCATCTGCGAGAAACCCCTGGTACCAACCCCGGCGATGCTGGACGAACTTGCACTGACCGAACAGGAAACCGGCAAGCGTCTGTGGAACATCCTGCAACTGCGTCACCACCAGGCGATTATCGACCTGCGCAATCGGGTGCTGGGTGAACAGCGTGCGCACAAACACGAAGTCGAACTGACTTACATCACTTCGCGCGGCAAGTGGTACATGGAAAGCTGGAAGGGCGACCCGCGCAAGTCATTCGGTGTTGCCACCAATATCGGTGTGCACTTCTACGACATGCTGCATTTCATCTTCGGCAAGTTGCAACGCAACGTCGTTCACTTCAGCCACGAGCACAAGGCCGCGGGCTACCTGGAGTACGAAAATGCCCGGGTACGCTGGTTCCTGTCGATTGATGCCAATGATCTGCCGGATTCGGTCAAGGGCAAGAAGCCGACGTATCGTTCGATTACCGTCGACGGCAATGAAATCGAGTTCTCCGAAGGATTCACCGACCTCCATACCGTCAGCTATCAGGCCATTCTGGATGGCAAGGGTTATGGCATTGAGGATGCGCGTCACTGTGTCGAAACCGTTGACGTGATCCGCTCGGCCACTGCGGTTTCGCCGCAGGATGGCGAAGGGCATCCGTTCCTCAATCGCCTGATCCGCTGAGGGCTCTATGGCATATCAAGTCCATGCCAGCGCCATCATCGATGAGGGCGCACGGATCGGCGATGGCAGCCGGATTTGGCACTTCGTGCATGTCTGTTCCGGTGCGTCCATCGGCAAAGGCTGCTCATTGGGGCAGAACGTGTTCGTCGGTAACAAGGTAGTGATTGGCGACGATGTGAAGATTCAGAACAACGTCTCGGTCTATGACAACGTCACGATTGAGCGCGGTGTGTTCTGTGGTCCCAGCATGGTTTTCACCAATGTTTACAATCCGCGCTCGCTCATCGAACGCAAAAACGAGTACCGCAGCACGCTGGTCCGTCAGGGCGCCACTTTAGGGGCCAACTGCACCATCGTGTGCGGTGTGACCATTGGCGCGTTCGCGTTCGTTGGCGCCGGGGCTGTGGTGAACAAGGATGTGCCGGACTACGCATTGATCGTTGGTGTGCCGGGCAAGCAGATCGGATGGATGAGCGAGTTCGGCGAACAGTTGTCCCTGCCACTGCAAGGGCAGGCCTCGGCGGTCTGTGAGCACACCGGCGATCGTTACATTCTCAATGGAAAAGTACTGAGCAAGGAGCCTCGCGGTGATTGAATTTATCGACCTCAAGAGCCAGCAACTGCGCCTCAAGGAGCAGATCGACGCGGGCATCCAGCGGGTGCTTGCTCATGGTCAGTACATCCTTGGCCCGGAAGTCTCGGAGCTTGAGGAAAAACTCGCGCGGTTTGTCGGGGTCAAGCACTGTATCAGTTGCGCCAATGGCACTGATGCCTTGCAGATCGCCTTGATGGCCATCGGTATCGGTCCGGGCGATGAAGTCATCACGCCGGGTTTCACCTACATCGCCACTGCCGAGACGGTGGCACTGCTGGGGGCCAAACCGGTTTACGTCGATGTCGACCCGCGCACCTACAACCTTGATCCGTTGTTGCTGGAAGCCGCGATCACATCGCGTACCAAGGCAATCATTCCTGTTTCGCTTTATGGTCAGTGCGCGGACTTTGACAGCATCAATGCAATTGCTGCCCGTCACTCCATTCCTGTGATCGAGGACGCGGCACAGAGCTTTGGTGCGACCTACAAAGGTCGACGCTCGTGCAGCCTGACCACTATCGCATGCACCAGTTTCTTCCCGAGCAAACCGCTGGGTTGCTACGGCGATGGCGGTGCGTTGTTTACCGATGACGATGATCTGGCAATCGTGTTGCGCCAGATCGCTCGTCACGGTCAGGACCGTCGCTATCACCACGTTCGGGTCGGCGTGAACAGTCGCCTGGATACCCTGCAGGCGGCCATTCTGCTGCCGAAGCTGGAAATATTCGCCGAAGAACTGGAATTGCGTCAGACCGTGGCCAGCCGCTACGAGCAATTGCTCCAGGCCCGGGGCATCAAGTGCACTCCCTTTGTCGAAGCGCACAACACCAGCGCCTGGGCACAGTACAGCGTCCGTGTCGCTCAGCGCGACAGTGTTCAGCAGCGTCTGAAGGAGGCGGGTATCCCCACCGCCGTGCATTACCCGATTCCCCTGAACCGCCAGCCGGCGGTGGCCGACCATCTGGCGCAGTTGCCAGTCGGCGACGAGGTCGCAACGCAGATCATGAGCCTGCCGATGCACCCTTACCTTGAAGCTTCCAGCCAGGAAGTCATTGCCAATGTATTGTCCGAGGCGCTGAAACCATGACCATCAAAGTTGTCACCATCGTGGGTGCACGTCCGCAATTCATCAAGGCGGCTGCGGTGTCGCGGGCGATCAAAAATGCAGGTGTCGAACGCATCCGGGAAGTGCTGGTGCATACCGGACAGCATTACGACGAAAACATGTCCAAGGTTTTTTTTGACGAGCTTGATATCCCGCAGCCTGCCTACAATCTGGAAATCAGCGGCGGCACTCACGGTGTGATGACCGGCCGGATGCTGGAAAGCATCGAGAAGGTCCTGCTCGAAGAGAAACCGGATTGGGTGCTCATCTACGGTGACACCAACTCCACATTGGCCGGTGCCCTGGCCGCATCGAAGCTCAATATCCCTGTTGCGCATGTAGAGGCCGGGTTACGTTCGTTCAACATGCGTATGCCGGAAGAAATCAACCGCATCCTCTCTGATCGCGTCTCGTCCTTGCTGCTGTGCCCAACGCAGGCCGCAATCGACAATCTGGCGAAAGAAGGCCTGGTCAGCGGTGTACATAACGTAGGCGATGTCATGTATGACGTCGCGCTGTTCTACCGCGAGCGAGCCAGGGTTCAGAGTCGAATCAAAGAGCAACTGGGGCTTGAAGACAACGCCTTTGCTCTTGCTACCTGCCATCGGGCGGAAAACACGGATGATCCGAAAAGGCTCGGCGAAATCATGGCCGGCCTTGCAGAGATATCGCAAGAATTGCCCGTGGTTTTGCCACTGCACCCGCGTACCCGCAAGCTGCTGGAAGACCATGGGTTGTCCCACCATCTAAATTCACTCACCGTGGTCGAGCCTCTTGCCTTCCTCGATATGATTGCTTTGGAACAATCCGCCCGAGTCATTCTCACTGACTCCGGTGGCGTGCAAAAAGAAGCATTCTTCTACGGTGTCCCCTGCATCACCATGCGGGACGAAACGGAATGGCTCGAAACTGTCGAGTTGGGCTGGAATACCCTGGTGGGGGCTTCTCACCAGAAAATCACTGCTGCATTCCGTGAAATGCGCTCTGTACGCAAGGATATTCTGGAAAAGCCGTACGGTGATGGACAAGCCAGTCAGCAAGTCCTTTCCCGGTTGCTCCAGGCTTGATGTCATGAAAGCTTTCCTGACTCTGATACGCCATCGCCGTCTTTTGCTCTCCACCGTTGGGCAAGGACTTCGTGGGCGTACCAGCGGTAATGTGCTCGGGGCAATCTGGTTGCTTCTCTATCCCCTGCTTTTCCTGGGCATGTACAGCTTGGTATTTGTCCAGATTTTGCAGGTCAGAATGCCGGGTATGGGCACGCCGGATTACATACTTGTGGTGTTCTCCGGTCTCGTTCCCTTTCTTGCTTTCGCTGAAGCGTTCAGTGTGGGTACCACCAGCGTGGTGGCTAACAGGGGATTGTTGATGAACACCCTGTTCCCGATCGAGCTGGTGGTGGCCCGGGATGTGTTCATTGGCCATTCCACCATGGGCATGGGGATGCTTCTGGTGTGGGGTGCCGTTCTGTACCTGCATGGGCCGCAGTGGACGCACTTGATGGTTCCCGTCATTTATCTGTTGCAGATTTTCATGGTGCTGGGACTGGTCTGGATTACCTCCACATTGACTGTCTTTTTCCGTGATCTTCAACAGGCCTTGCCAATCATTGTCCTGTTCCTGATGTTGGTTTCGCCGATTGCGTACACGGCCAGTATGGTTCCCGAGGGCATGAAAGCGATTGTGCATTTCAATCCACTCGCCTGGCTCATGGAGCTTTATCGAAGCTGTTTGATAGACGGCGTCATTCCTGTGAAACAGTTGGGGGTTTTTGCGTTGTTCTCACTGATGCTGTTTCTGGCGGGGCACAAACTGATTTCTAGACTCAAGCCACTATTTGCCGACTATGTCTGAGTTCGCGGTCTCCATCAAAAATGTGAGCAAGAGCTTTCGCCGGTTTCAGAGCCCTGGCTGGAGGGCTTTGGATGCGCTGGGGCTTCCTGTCTCGAAGAGGCGTTTCGATGTTTTCGATGCGCTGAAAAATATTGATCTCGAAATAGGTCGTGGCGAGAGAGTTGCCCTGATCGGTCGCAATGGCGCGGGCAAAAGTACGTTGCTACGTCTTATCGCCGGGCAAATGAAAGCCGATGAAGGTGTCATTCAGGTCAATGGCCAGGTTCAGGCTTTGATGAGCCTGGGTACCGGTTTTCATCCAGACTTCAACGCAATCCAGAACATCGAGTCGGCGCTGGCGTATCAAGGCGTGTCCCGTTCGAGGCTCGATGAGTGTCTGGAAGAAATCATTGAGTTCACCGAGCTTGATAACTTCCTGCATCGTCCGGTGAAGGAATATTCCTCTGGCATGTATGCGCGGCTCGCGTTCGCTGTTGCGACATCAATCATTCCCGAAGTCCTGATCATCGATGAAGTGTTGGGGGCCGGTGACGCCTACTTCATGGGTAAATGCATACAGCGCATGAAGGCACTGACCAGTCAGGGGGCAACAATCATCTTTGTTTCCCATGACATTGGCTCGGTACAGATGCTGTGTGATCGCGGGATCTGGCTCGATCACGGGAAGATTCGACAGGACGGTGATCTTCTGCCGGTGAGCAAGGCTTATCTGGCCTCGGTCAGGGAAGAGGAGGAAAAACGGGTCCGTGCCAAGAGCATGTCGCTGACCCGCGGGCAAGTCGCTTCCATGATGAACAGTACCGATGAGATCAGTTTGCTTCGTCTTATCAGTGCTCAGGGCGGTGCACCCAAGACGCCATTGACTCTGGCATCGGTTGCGTTCGGTGACTCCCGGGGCAAGCAGGGCCGGTTCGATACGCAGGATGGCTTGTCGAACGGTTCGGGCCCTATAGTCGATCCTCAGTTCATGAACTGGAAAAAAATAAGCGACGGCTGGCAGTTTGGCGACTTCGGCGGACGCTATCTGCACGCGCCCCTGCAAGTCCAATGGGACGGCAAGCGTCATCCTTCTTCTTGGGTTGAACTCAAATTCAAGTCCAGTCCTGATACCGTGCTTGCCCTGGAGCAGTTCGATACAGAGATTGGAGAGTATGTGAGGCTCGCCGAAATCGCTGCCGATGAATCGCAAGAGTGGAAGCTTCTCCGAGCGGAGCTATGCGCTGGCGAAGAGGATGACGCAACTGCTTCATTGTTGGCGGAGTTGCCACAGTTGAGCCACGATGATCGCTATGGCAGCGGCGAAGTAGTCATTACCGGATTTGGTTTCTTCGATGGACAAGAGGTGCCACGGCACACTTTGATCAGCGGCGAGACCGCGAGCGCATTATTAGCCTATTCGGCGACCTCCCAAGTGCGCGATCCCATCCCGGTTGTCGCTATCTATCGGCCGGATGGAACTTGTGCAATGCAGGTCATTGCCAGTTTGAGTGGTCAGCATTTCTCAAAGCTGGAAGGCCGTGGCGGCATTCGAGTCAAATTTGATCCCCTGTTTCTCGGTCCTGGCGATTATCTGGTATCGGTTGCCTTGTTCAGGGAGCTGAATCTGGCGTCTTCCATTGAGCCGGCAGCTTATGATTTACATGACCGTTGCTATGCGCTGAAAGTGCTCCCTCCGCACGGGATTCAAGTACAAATCGGCTGTGTCAATCAACCCGCCACCTGGGAACAATTGTCATGAGCCAGGATATTCGTCTTTATCAAAGTGCGCAGATATGGGACCAACCCATGCAGATTGGCCAACGCAATCTGCTGGCCGCTCTCCTGGACTTTTGGCCTCGTTCGGTCGCCAGTGCACTGGATGTTGGGTGTGGTGATGGAAAGTTAAGTGCCATCATCGCGCAAACCACGGGGACGCATTTCACTGGTTTGGACAGTAGTGCTGAAGCATTGTCGCGCTTGCCTTACCCGGGAGTGCTTGGGGACGCGACATCCTTGCCATTCGAAGACGGTGCATTCGACTCGGTAATAACCACCGATGCGCTGGAGCACATGCCCGATCACGAAGAGCAAATCGCCTGGAGTGAATTGTTTCGGGTTGCTCGGAATTGGGTGATGGTCGCTGTCCCTTTCCGAGAGGAGATGCTGGACGCCACCTCGATCTGCAATTCCTGTGGGCACGCCTACCATGTCAATTGGCATCAGCGTGCCTACGATATCGCTGACCTGCACCGTAAAGCCCCCTTGGGCTGGCATGTGACTGCCAGCGTAATCTCAGGTGAGCCATGGACGCAGATGCTGCCTTTGGAAACACGTTTCAGGCACGAACATCTTGGAGAAGCGGCAGGGTGGGAAAGCGCAATATGCCCACATTGCGGTGCCGGCGGACATTGCGGGACATCACCGACGCCTCTTGCCTCGTTGAATGCCGCTGCCTTGGGACAAGCGGTTTATGAAGATCTGCGCATTGGCCGATACTGGCGAAGCCACAGTGAAGTCCTGGTTGTGTTCTCGCGCCAAAAGGACTTTCACGTCCAGGTGCCACTTGCGTTAGCGCAGGGCATGTCGGCCACAGAGTTCCAACCATCGAATCCTCCCGTCCTGGACCTGCTGCCTTATCCGCAAGTATCTCAATACGTTGTGGTCGATGATTTATGGCGGGTTCAGTTACCACTTTACGCTGATCAATCGCGACTGCACGTCCGTCGAGTTCCGGGTAGTACCGAGCCGTTGACGTTGAGGGTTGAAGACGCGTTTGGTGTGCTGTTTGACGCTTTGGCACTGGAGGCTGATCAGAACGAGGCAACGCTGGAATTTGGCAGAGTCATTGTGCCTGGTTACTACGGTGTACTTGTAACGTTGAAGGCAGGATCACCGCTACTCAGTTTGAGCCTGGAAAAGGGGCCTCAAATCCTGAGACTTAGTCGACCAGATGACGCAAAGGTCGGCTATTTCATCGATCGATACGCCGGGGTGCCGCTTTATATCCAGGTAGTCGAACCCTTATGGCTTGATCCAGAAATGTATGACGCCTGGCGTGTGCCGGGTGAACTGGCGATCGCCAGTGTTCTGGATCAAATGGAGATCCAGTTCACAGCACTCAAAGAGTCGCTCGCATTGGCCAGCCAGTCTGCAGGGCTGGCGTCAGCTCAAAAGTTGGAAGAAAAAGTAGAACGCTTTGCTATTGCGATACAAAACCTTGAGCAAGAGCGCGATGCACTCCTGATAAGAGCCAGGGAAGCAGACTCCCAATCGGTGCAATTACAGAATCTGAAGGCGGAGCGCGATGCCTTGCTGGCGAAGGCTCGTGCATCGGATGTCCAGGCGGTGGAACTGCAAAACCTGAGCGTCGAGCGCGACGCCTTGCTGGCGAAGGCCCGCATCGCGGATGCCCAGGCGGTGGAGCTGCAGAACCTGAGCGCGGAACGCGATGCCTTGCTGGCGAAGGCCCGCACGGCAGATGCCCAGGCGGTGGAGTTGCAAAACCTGAGCGCGGAACGCGATGCCTTGCTGGCGAAGGCCCGCACGGCAGATGCCCAGGCGGTGGAGTTGCAAAACCTGAGCGCGGAACGCGATGCCTTGCTGGCGAAGGCCCGCAAGGCGGATGCCCAGGCGGTTGAACTGCAAAACCTGAGCGCGGAACGCGACGCCCTGTTGGCGAAGGCCCGCACGGCGGATGCCCAGGCGGTTGAGCTGCAAAACCTGAGCGCGGAACGCGACGCCCTGTTGGCGAAGGCCCACACGGCGGATACCCAGGCGGTGGAACTGCAAAACCTGAGCGCGGAACGCGATACCTTGCAGGCGAAGGCCCGCACGGCGGATGCCCAGGCGGTGGAACTGCAAAACCTGAGCGCGGAACGCGATACCTTGCAGGCGAAGGCCCGCACGGCGGATGCCCAGGCGGTTGAGCTGCAAAACCTGAGCGCGGAACGCGATACCTTGCAGGCGAGGGCCCGCACGGCGGATGCCCAGGCGGTTGAGCTGCAAAACCTGAGCGCGGAGCGTGACGCCTTGCTGGTGAAAACCCGGGCGACAGATGCCTTGGCGGTGGCGTTGCAGAATCTGACAGCAGAGCGCGACACATTGCTATCAAGAGCCGAGGAAGCCAATCGGCTCGCGGTGGATTTGCAGAATGTTACCGCCGAACGAGATGCGTTGATGCGTATTGCATCTGATGCCAATCGGATTGAGGTACAAAATCAGAACCTGACTTATGAGTTGCAGATTCTCCGTCGCAGGGCGGAAGAGTGTGAAGTACTGGAAGTCAAGCTGCAGAACCTCGAAGCCAGTCACGAAGAACTTTTGGTCAAGGCATTGAATGCCGACCGACTGGCAGTGGTAATACAGGAAGTTGAAGAGCAAAACGAAATCCAGCGTATGCATCTGAGAGAAGCAGGCGAGCAGGCGGTCGCCTTGCAAGCGTTGGTTGCAAAGCATCAGCAAATACTTGAGGAACTGGAGCATACGAAAGAACGAGCTCAGCAATCCGATAAACTTGCTGAAGAGCGGGACGCTCTGACACAGCGCTATCACCAGTTGGAAGCCGAAGCCGCAGAGCAAATGGCACAACTTAATAATTTGAATATGAATATTGAAAATCGGCTCGGTAGCTTTGCCAGGAGGCATCTTGGAAAAATTCGCCATCGAGTTTCGACAGGGGAAAACTAATGGCGCGCGTCTTAATGCTTTGCCACGACCAACATCTCGATCGTCGAGTGGTCGCACAAGCACAAACACTAATCAAGGCAGGCCATTCAGTACGGCTTCTGGCCTTGTCCTATGATGCGGATACTCATACCGAAGAAATGCCCGAGGGGATTGATCTCACTCGTATCGGATTGTCCGACATCATTCCGGAAAATGAAACCTACCTCGCTTATATTGCGCGCCAACATAGTTTTAACAACATTTTAAATAAGCTGGCCAATCGTTATCCAAAACATACATCGTTATTTTCCAAGGGTTTTACATGGGCAAGTAAGGTTAATTGGGAGCTTTATAAGTTATTGTTGTTGAAGCGCTATCGTAATCGAACATTGCATGATCCTTTGCCGTTCCGTTCTGCTTTCGTTAAACATGGCGAAATGTACAAGAGCGATCTGGTACAGGTCCATGACTTGCCTGCCTTGGAAGCCGGCGTTGAGCTGGCTGGCAAGTGGAATGTGCCGCTGGTTTATGATGCTCATGAGCTTTATCCGGAGCAGAAATCCTTCTCAGGTAAACAGCGCAGGATTTGTTCGGATACCGAGGCTCGTTTAATTAAAAAAGCGAATTTGGTGTTTGCAGTCAATGAGTCGATTGGAGAGGAAATGGCATCCCGCTATGCCATTGAGAAGCCTCTGACACTGCTCAATGCCATCGATCCAGTGCCGGAGTTCGATGGTCAGGCCAGCTACGACTTGCTGCGTGAAAAACTGAATCTTGCTCAAGACCGAAAAATCCTGTTGTTTCAAGGTGGTTTTTCTCCATTCAGAAACCTGGAGTTTCTGATCGAAGCGATGGCCTATGTGAAAAACAAGGACGTAGCACTCGTAATGATGGGTTTTGGAACATACGGCGAACTGCTAAAGGCAAAGGCAGAGCGTCTAAAGTTGTTGGATTCCAATGTGTACTTTATGGCGGCGGTCCCGCAAGTCGAGTTGTTGCAGCATAGTGCCTCAGCCGATGTGGGTATTATTCCTTACCCGCATGTTGATCTGAATTCGTATTTTTGTACGCCTAACAAGCTGTTTGAGTTCATACAGGCAGGTTTGCCAATCCTTGCCAATGATTCTCCTGAATTGAATCGCTTTGTTCAGGGTAATAGTTTCGGGATGACTCATAAAATGGACAAGCCGAAGGATATAGCAATGGCTATTGATGCGGCATTTTTGTCCCCAGAACTCAATGCCTGGAAAAAGAGCTTGATAGAGAAGCGCTCTTTGTTGACCTGGAAGTCGCAGGAAAGCGTCTATGGCGATTCTGTAGAAGAGTTACTCCCCGTCGCTTCCAAAGTATTAGAAACGAATTTGCAGTTAGGAGTTGTTTGATGTCATCGCTTTTCAAATATTCAAGTCGTGGGATGCTTGCGCTTGTTTTTTGCGTTGGTATGTATTTCCCTTCTACTGCCTGCGTTGCTTCTGAGGTGTTGAAGAGCCAAACCGATGTTGATCGTGCCGAGCACTCGCTGGATGGACATGGGATTCCCGTATTGAAAATAAAGGGTCTGGGTGTTGTGAATCATCCCGCCTGGACTGCTCTCTATGCACTAGGTTATGGCGGGGTCGAGAATTACGAGCCCTCGTTGGGACTCAAGCCAGATGACCAGAAGTTTGCAGCGACAATACAATGGCTGACTGATAACTTGCAGCAAAACAAGCAGGGGCAGTGGGTTTGGATTTATAAGTTTGACAGTACCTACAATGATGTCAGCATCAAAGCCCCTTGGAGTAGTGCGTTTGCGCAGGCAACAGGTATCCAGGCGCTGTTGGCGTATTGGAAAAAAACTGGGGATGACAAGTATTTGAGTGTCGCGAAAAAAGCGGCCGAATCGCTGTTCGTTCCCATCAGTAAGGGCGGACTATTGTTCACCTCGAATGATGATGTTTGGTTCGAGGAAATCCCAAGTTCAAGTGCCAACCCTTCGCATATTCTCAATGGAAATATGCGCACCCTGCTGGCTTTGAAAGAACTGGTTGATGCCACGAAAGACGCACGCTATCAAGATTGGTTGGATAAAGGCCTGGCGACGCTCGAACGTTGGCTCCCACGCTACGATAATGGCTATTGGCTGCGCTACGATTTGGGTTCTCGTTCAAAAGACATACTGTTTCGTTTTGCCAATCCATATGGTTTCGCAAACCCTGATCTTGCAGTAAATAAAATCAAACTACGTGATCCCATCAGTGGCAACGAGGTCGTTCTAGATGTCGGGCAATCCGGGGACGGTAAGGGGGCACTGCGTATTGCAGGCAACGATTGGGGCAAGGTCGAAACGGTAGACGGACGAGAGGTACGCAGGCTTGCCCCAGCCAAAAGTGAGCGGGAACCCTTGGACAGTGAGGGGCAACTGGTTTCACCATACAGCTATTTTTATTTGCAATTGCCTAAAGGCACTGCCAATAACCTGCGACTGCAGAACTATGAGCTCTCAATCGATTATTATGACGAGAGCCCCGGTAATATTGCTGTTCAGATGCGAAGCATTGCACCTGGAAGTTCAACATTCAGGAACATGCGCGACGGTGATTTACTGTTAACTGGTTCAAAAACATGGCGTGAGTGGAAGGTGCCTGTCAGGCCTGTTGACTTGGGCTATTACAGCGGGAAAATCTATGCTGCCAAGCATGCCGAGTACCTTCGTGGACTGGCCTCGTTTAGCAAGCCACTAGAGGTGTGGAGTGACATCGCGCAGAGCTATTTAAATTCTGTGACCAAGAAGGCGGATGACTATAAAGTTGTCGAGCCGGTTCCTGCAAATCCGGTAAAGTCTACTCCTTTGGCTCCTGGATACGTACTTGACAGCAAAGGTGTGATACAGGCCCGCCTAGCATCAAAAAACGCTAAGTTTCTTTCCAATGGTGAGTTCGATAGAAGCGTCAATCCTTTTGGTAAAGCCGTTTACCACCCTTTCGTTGTAGCTGACCAATTGTTGAACGGGGATGAAACCGAACGTAAGAAGTACCTCAAAAAAATACCCGAAACGGTCAAGCGTCAGCCTGCTCTGGATTGGATGTTAAATCCAAAAAACCAGTTTCGGTTCACGGATGCGACAACTTATCGCTACATGTTCGATAGCAGTTATAACGACGTAGCAACCAAGGCTCCTTGGTCATCAGCCTTTAGTCAGGCCTATAACATCAAGGCATTGATTTATGCTGATCAAAATATGAAGCAGGAGAAGGACCTGAAGCCCCTTGTCTTGCGCCTGGCCAAGGCTTATGAGCACCCGACAGAAGAGGGTGGGCTGGCGAGCGTATCTAGTCGCAATGGCACTTTTTTTGAAGAGGTACCTGGTAATAGCCATATTTTGAATGCCCATCTAATCAGCATTACAGAGTTGGCGGCTGCCAATGACTATCTCAAAAGCGACGAAGTCAATGAACTGGTCGAGCAAGGTCTCGCCAGCCTCAAACAGCATTTGCATAGTTATGATGCGGGATATTGGCTGCGCTATGATCAAAATCCGAAGAAGAGTCTGTTGTTTCAGATTGATTGGTTAAAGGGCTCAAAGTCACCATTGATCGATGAGGTCCGTTTCGAGGACCCTCGAACAATGACTGCCACCGCAGTGGACGTAGGCCTGGAGATTGATGCAAATGGTACGTCCAAGATCTCAGGGCTGGATTGGCAAGCGCCAGTGACGGTCGACGGCCGTACTGTTCGTGAGTTCAGCAATGGCTATACCTTGCGAGACAAACCTGCCCCAGGCGGTCTTCGTCATAATGCGTTCCTTAGCATGACTCTACCTGAGTCAATGCCAGCAGACTTGTTTGATGTTCAGTCTCACAAACTGGTTATTCGTTATAAAGATGTAGCCGCGGGCGAATTTGCCATCAAGATTCAAGCGATCAATGAAGGCAACACAACCATGTTTGTTCCTTTACATGGGAGCGTGTTGCGTACGGTTGGTGACAATCAATGGAAAGAAGCCGAATTTACGGTGCGCCCGCAAGATATGGGTTGGTACAAGGGTGTTGACTACCAGAAATTCGAAGTCGAGCAGCTTTCCAGAGTGGCCGAGCGTAGCAAGGACCCTTTCCTTTCCCAGTTTGTGCAGCGGCAGCGATACTTTATGGATGCTAAAGCTGGAGGAGCTGATGTGATCATTTCCAAGGATGAGCCAGTCTCGGAAAGTAGTGGCGAGCAACGCATAGAACTTAAAGTTATCAGTTCGTCAGGGACCTATCCGGAATTCGGGTATGAAAACTCTCTCGACGGTGTAACTGATAATAATTACACCGCGGAACTTGAAGGCCAAGGGCAGCATTTTGTCGCCGTTGAACTTTCGGAGTCTCTCAATGAATTCGTCGTTAAAGTGCAGGGTGAGAGCGACAGCAACTATCCAGCAGTAATCCAAGTCTTTGAATCTGACGCCACGGGCGCGAAAGGGAAAGAGCTTGCATCGCTCAAGCGTCAACAGAAACCTTTGTCCGCCTTGAAAATCAAGAGTAAAAAACCAGTTAAGTATATGAGGCTTGAGTTCTCAGAGCTCAAAGGTCAGCCCCGTGGCTTGTTTCGTCTTATCGAAGTAAAACGAGGGAATGCAGTATTGGCGACTCGCCAAGTGGAGCCAAAGCCTTTTTTGGGCGCCTACGACAAAGCTAATCCGTTGAATATCTTTCGGAGTCCAATTTCTCTTAGTGTTAAAAAGAAGTCGGATCATCTCGCGGCCGGTTTGAAATCGGATCATGAGAAGGTAATGAAATTCATGTCTTACATAGACGGATTTCAAGTGGGTACTCCAAACTCAACAACACCTGACGCGATCATCAAAGAGCGCCTGGGTGCCTGCGGCGAATTTACCAATGTGCTGCTTGCGCTGAGTGCAGCGCAGGGAATGCCGGGTCGTTACATAAATATGCATAACTACCCAAAGGCCGATGGACATACGGTCGCTGAGATAAAAGTTGATGGTAAATGGCGGCTCTATGATCCGACATACTCTGCTTATTACACATCAAGCGAGAAAACCAGGGGCGATGCACTGGGTTTTGACGAAATCGTCGCAAGATACAAGTCAGGTGCTAATGTTTTTGCCGCACTGGGCAACAGTCGGGCTGGAGAACATCGGTTTACCGGGCGTAAGATTTTTACCGAGGCATCACCTGCCGGGGTTATCGGGCCTAACCATCCAATGATGTTTCCGCTTGAACTGGACTTGAAAAGCAATAACAGTTTGTCCGATGTCGATTTCGGGCCTGAGAATCAAGGTGCCAATTATATCGGTGCGGCATCGACCAACCAGCAACAGCGTTGGTTGCTGAAAGGACTTACGGCAGGCAAGCAGTATGTTTTTGTTATCGAGCCCAAAGAGTTGGGTGTTGACCCAAGTTCTGAACCTCCTGTGTTCAATGCCAGTGCCAAAATCGTCAGTGGTTCGTCTAAAACCAATCAAACTCATGCATTTGATTTTTCCAGCGGTTCGGTTGAACCCTGGAGTATTCCTTTCACTGCCGATTCAAACAATGTGGTAGTGGAGTTGAAACATGATTATCGCGGTCCAGACTATCGCTATATGAAGATTAAAAGTTACACGTTAAAGTCCTTGGAGGGATAGTTCGGATGTGTGGAATTACTGGTGTTCTTACCAATGCAGGTTCTCCAGCCGAACTGCAAGCCAATTTATTGAAGATGATGGACTCCGTCAGCCACCGCGGACCCGACGGTGAAGGCGTCTGGCTGGACCCTGCACGTCCCGTGGCGTTGGGGCATCGACGCCTGGCGATTATCGATCCGGAGCACGGCAAGCAACCGATGACGACAGAGGACGGTCGCTACACGATCGTTTTCAACGGTGCGATCTACAACTATCTGGAATTGCGTCGTGAGTTGATCGGTCGTGGTCATCCGCTGCACAGCTATTCGGATACCGAAGTTCTGCTCTACGCCTTTCACGAGTGGGGCGAGCGCTGTGTTGACCGTCTGTTGGGCATGTTTGCCTTTGCGATCTGGGATCGCGCCGAACAACGTCTGTTCTGCGCCCGGGATCGTATTGGCATCAAGCCGTTCTATTACCACTTCGATGGTCGCAAATTAAGTTTCGCCTCCGAGATCAAGGCGTTGTTTGCCGACGGCAGTGTGAAGGCCGAATCGAACGCCAACGGCCTTCAGGATTACCTGACATTCCAGTTCTGCCTCAATGAAAAAACGCTGTTCAAAGGCGTACAAAAACTGGAACCAGGTCATCACCTCAATGCCTGGTACGAGGGTGACCAGCTCAAGGTCAAGACGCGGCAGTACTGGGACCTGGAATTCGATATCGATGAAAGCCACGATGAGCGTTACTTCATCGATAACCTGGCGGCGTTGATCGAGGACTCCGTGCGCATGCACTTGCGTTCGGACGTTCCATTGGGGGCGCACCTGTCAGGTGGCCTGGATTCCAGCTCCGTGGTTTGCCTGGCGTCCAGAATGCTGGGCGGCGAGCAACTGAAAACCTTCACCGGAGCCTTCCGCGAGGGCCCGCAGTTCGACGAAACGGGGCACGCCAAAGTGGTGTCTGCCTTCGCCGGCACCCAATACAACGAGATCTTCATTCCGGGCAATGAACTGCCCGATATGCTGCCCAAGCTGATGCACTACATGGACGAGCCATTGGCGGGTCCAGGTGTCATCCCGCAATACTACGTGTCGCGTCTGGCGGGTGAGCAAGTGAAGGTCGTGCTGGGCGGGCAGGGCGGTGACGAGCTGTTCGTCGGCTACGCCCGCTACATGGCCGCCTACCTCGAAAAATGCTTGTCCGGGGCGATCAACGAAACGTCGAATCAGCATCGTTACGCGGTGTCGCTGGAGTCCATCATCCCCAACTTGCCGCTGCTCAAGACGTATCAGCCGATGCTTCAGGGGCTGTGGCGCGAAGGCTTGTTCTCGTCGGCCGATCAGCGTTACTTCCGCCTCATCGACCGCAGCGAAGGCATGTCGCACCTGTTCAACCAAGGGGCCTTCGACAAGGATTATTCGCCGTTCGAGGCCTACCAGAAGATCTTCAATCGCGAAGGGCTGCATTCGCTGGTCAACCAAATGACCTACTTTGACCTCAAGGGCTCCATGCCGGCGCTGCTGCACGTTGAAGATCGCACCAGCATGGCGGCCTCTATCGAGTCGCGAGTTCCTTTGCTTGATCACCGTATCGTCGAGTTCATGGCGCGTGTTCCGCCGAATATCAAATTCGCCGGCGGACGCATGAAGCATCTGTTCAAGGAATCTGTGCGCAACATCGTTCCGGAGCAGATCTTCGAGCGCAAGGACAAAATGGGTTTCCCTACGCCATTGGCTGCATGGACCAAGGGTGTAGCTCGCGACTTCGTGCGCGATACGCTCCTGTCTGACCGGGCGCGTCAGCGCGGTTTGTACAACGTTGAAGCGGTAGAGAAGGCACTCGACAGCGAGCGTGAGTTCGGTCGTGTGGTCTGGGGCTTGCTGTGCCTCGAACTTTGGCATCGCAACTTTATCGACGGGGATGTTGCGCTTAATGCCCGTTGAAGGCTCTGTTGCCAACCGTTCGATTCTCATGCTTTGCAATGATCGGCAGATTGATCGACGCATTCTCCTGCAGGCGGACAGCCTGGAGGAGGCGGGTTGGCAAGTGCGCATTCTGGCGATGCCGCTGGATGAGCCGGCCAACGATGATCCCCGGGTTTCTCGTGTCGGGCAGGGTGCCTCGCAAACGGCGACGCGCGAGAACCGGGTGTTGTCGGCATATCGGTTTGTACGTCGCTATTTGAGTATGAATGGCGGCGTCATGCGTGTTCTCAAGGCAATGGCCTGGCGCTTTTTGGTCGACCAGGAGCGGTTCTATCTGCGCCTGTTTCTCGACGAGGCCCGGCAGATGCGGGCTGACGTGGTGGTAGCCCACGATTTGCCGATGCTGGCCGTGGGGCGGGCGCTGGCCGCCGAGTTCTCCGCTAGCCTGGTGTACGACAGTCACGAGCTGTATTGCGAACAGGAGTTCAGCCGGGCTCAGGGGCGCAATTGGGCCGTGATCGAGCAGCGACACATCGGCGCCTGCGATTTGGTGATCACCGTCAACCCGTCGATCGCCAGGGAACTGGAGCGACGCTATCACCTGGATGAGGTTCAGGTGATTCACAACGCCGAGCGAGCGCTGCCGTCAGCGCCACGCTCGTGGTACCTGCATGACCGCTTTGCCATTGATCGCAGCCACGCAATCCTGCTGTTCCAGGGGGGCTTGTCGGCAGGCCGTCATTTGCCGCAGCTGATCGATGCCATGGCACTGGTTAAATGCCAGACGGTGCATCTGGTGCTGCTGGGAGACGGTCAGTTGGGCGAGGCACTCAGAACCCAGGTCAAACGCCTGGGGCTGGAGAAGCGAGTGTTCCTGCATCCCGCCGTACCTCAGCGGGACTTGCTTGAGATCACGGCTGCCGCGGATGCCGGCGTTATTCCTTACCAGGCGATCTGCCTGAACAACTTTTATTGCACGCCCAACAAACTGTTCGAGTTCATCGCGGCTGGGCTGCCGATTCTGGCCAGCGACCTGCCTGAGTTGCGGCGCATTGTCAGTGGCAATGAGATTGGGCGGGTGGCGGATTTGTCGAGTGTCCCGTCGATGGCAAACAGCATCGACAGTTTTTTCAAGGATTATGGGCAGTTGCAGCTGTGGCGCGAGACCCTTTCAAGGGTGCGTCAACAGGTTAATTGGCAAGTTGAAGGTGCACGGCTGCAAGCACTGTATGAGCGTTTTCGATGAAGATTTGCATGGTTTACCAGTACTACCAGGGGCATGGGGCTCCCGGGCACTCGCTGGTTTATGAACTGACTCAGTTCCTGGCCCGGCGCGGCCATGAGGTGACTGTGGTCACAGGCGAGACCGGGTACATGCGCCGCGAAGCGATTACGCTTCCATGGTACAAGCGGCTCATGCGCAGAGAGTTGGACGGGCCGGTAAACGTCGTGCGCACCTACACCTACTCGGAACTCCACAAAAGTTACCTGGGGCGGTTGCTGAGTTTTCTGTCCTTCTCCCTGACCTGTCCCTTGGGGCTGTTATTCATGAGCCGTCCGGACGTGGTCATCGCGTCTTCGCCTCCAATTTTCCCTATGTTCTCCGTCTGGCTGGTGTGCAAGTTGCGTCGCATACCCATGGTGCTCGAAGTGCGCGATATCTGGCCCGAGTCTGCCGTTCAGATGGGGATCCTGCACAATCGCCATCTGATCCGGATCATGAGCTGGATCGAGCGGGTGCTGTATGACAAATCCCGACGTATCGTCGCCCTGACCGAGGGTATTCAGGTGAACATCCGTGATCGCGGGTGGCAGCATGACAAGGTGGAGTTGGTGACCTGTGGGGTCAATTTCGACCTGCTGCGCCCCGATGAGGCGCTGCGCCTGCAAACCCGGAAAAGCATGGACTGGGAACATCGAAAGGTCGTCATGTACTTCGGTGCGCTAGGGGAGGCCAACAACATCGCTGTCGTGCTCAGGGCTGCCCAGGCCCTGTTGTGTGAGCCTCAGGTGCTGTTTGTACTTGTCGGCGACGGGATGATGAGCCGATCCCTGAAGGCGATGGCGCAAGCCATGGAGCTGGATAACGTTCTGTTTCTCGATCCGGTGCCCAAGCACGAAGCCAACGCCTACCTCAATGCTGCGGATATCTGCCTGGTGACACTGCAAGACATCCCCCTGTTCGAAGGTGCCATTCCAACGAAGTTGCTGGATTACATGGCGTGTTCCAAGCCTGTCATCTGCGGTATTCGTGGTGAGGCGCAGCGGATCATGACAATGGCGGGAGCCGGATTGGTTTTCTCTCCCGATGATGATCAGGCGCTTGTCCGGTCCATCCTCGAACTGTGCGCCGACCCGGAGGGCGCCGCGAACATGGGAAGCAATGCGTTGGCTTACGTACGTGAGTTCTACTCGGCAAGTGCCTCGCAAAGCAAAATGGAAGGGATTTTGCGCGACGTGGTCCGGGAAGCCGAACTGCCGTAAATCCATGTCGCGACTTATTGCAATTCATGTCCAGCGCTGGTTATAGTCGGCGCTCGGTACTTCCATGTCACCGTCCATCTCATCAAAAAAGATCAGCACAATGCCTGCATCCCTCATCAACGCGGTAGTCGATTCAGCGGTCAACGCTGGCGTCGTGCCGTGCGGGAATCAGCAGCCTGTGCAGATCAGTCATTACCCCCCTCCTGTCAGTCGCACCCCAGTGTGCGCGGTGGTTTCACCGCCAGGTGTTGGCATTCGGGGCTGATCGGCGTTTTCTGCTGACCCCTGCCGCCCGCCAAAAAAACGACTGAATTTCAGCTTCGGCTGAGTTGGCTTTTTGCCTGACTACAGGTGGTATTCATGTTTGCTTTTTCTCGAAAGTCCGCGCTCGCGGCGGCTTCCACGAGCCTGTTCGTCCTGCTGTGGAGCAGTGGCGCGATCTTTTCCAAATGGGGCCTGGCCCACGCGTCACCCTTTGCCTTTTTGCTGTTTCGTTTCGTCATCGCCCTGTGCGGGCTGTTGCTGCTGGTGCCTTTGCTCAAGCTGAAGTTGCCCAAGGGTGGAAAACCGATGCAGTACGCGATGGCCACCGGCGTGGTGTTGTTGGGGGCGTATCAGATTTTCTATCTGCTGGCCCTGGACCTGAAAGTCACACCGGGGGTGATGGCGACGATCATGGGGGTTCAGCCGATTCTCACGGTGGTGATCATGGAGCGCCAGCGCTCGGCCAGCCGGATGTTCGGGCTGTGCCTGGGGCTGGCTGGGTTGATCATGGTGGTTTATCAGGGCATCGGTCTGGCGGGCATGTCATTGGCCGGGATGCTGTTCGGCCTGCTGGCGCTGGCGAGCATGACGTTCGGTTCGATCATGCAAAAGCGCATCACTGAAAATCCGCTCGGCACGCTGCCGGTGCAGTACCTCGCGGGACTGCTGTTGTGCGGGATATTCGTGCCGTTCCAGCCGTTTCATTTCGAACACACCAGCGGGTTTATCGTGCCGGTGTTGTGGATGGGGCTGGTGGTGTCGGTGCTGGCGACCTTGCTGCTGTATCGCCTGATCGCCCGGGGCAATCTGGTGAATGTCACCAGCCTGTTTTACCTGGTACCCGCGGTGACCGCTGTGATGGACTACCTGATTTTCGGCAACAAACTGGCGGCCTTGAGTCTGCTGGGGATGGTGCTGATCATCGTCGGCCTGGTCTTCGTGTTCCGTAAAGCAGCGTGAATGTGTAGGAGCGAGCCTGCTCGCGAAAAACGCCCAGACAACGCGGTGATTCAGACAGCACGCGTTATCGTTGACGTCCATCGCGAGCAGGCTCGCTCCTACAGTTCAGGCTTGTGCATGCTCGGCCCGCACCGAATGCATGAACGCCTGCATCGCCGACGATTGAATGCGATGGCGCCGGGTGATCAAGCCATAGGGCGGCAGTCGTGCTTCGAATTTGATGGGCAACACCGCCAGCAAGTCGCGGCCAGGGTAATCCTCCACTACCGACACCGGCGTCACGCCAAGCATGTCGGTCTGCTGGATCAACGAGAGCAGGGTCATGATCGAGGTGGTTTCGACGATGCTGCTGGGGATGTCGACCCGGGCATTGTGAAACACCTGGTTGATGATCGCGCGCATCGGGCTTGGATGTTGTTGCAGCACCCAGGTCTGGTTCTGCAATTCGGCCCAGCTCAGTTGGGTCTCCTTTGCCAGTGGATTCTGCGCGCCGCAAATCACGCACAGGGCTTCTTCACCCAGGCTGTCGAAGAGCAATTCTTCGGCCCGCGCCCCGACCGGGATGCGCCCGAGCACCACGTCCAGTTGATCCTGCAACAGCGCCTGCACCAGCACGTCGCTGGTGTCGACCTGAATGCTCATGGAGAGCCGCGGATGGCTCTGTTTCAAGGTCGCGATGGTACGAGTCAGCAAGCCCGACGCCAGCGCCGGAATGGCCCCGACGGCGACCCGGCCAAGGTTGCCCGATTCCAGCGCCACCAGTTCCTCGCGCATGCCGCTGAGTTCGGCAAAGACCATGCGCGCGTAGTAGATGACGGTTTCCCCGAACGGGGTCGAGCGCATGCCCCGGGGCAGGCGTTCGAAGAGTTCGACACCGAGCAGGTCCTCGGCTTCGTGCAGCATCTTGGTCGCTGCCGGCTGGGTCATGCCGATATGGTCGGCGGCGCGGCGCAACGAACCGAATTCCTGTAACGCCAGCATCAGGCGCAGTTGGCGCAGACGCAGTCGACTGTGGATCACATTGGCTACAGGAATTCGGGTCATGGGCCGCGCTCGCAAAAAAGACTGCGGCAAGCCTGACAACAAATGTCAGGCGTTGCCAGCATTGCTGTATCACAGCACCGATTTTGCCTTGGCGGCAGGGGATTTGCGCAAGGCCATCAGGCCCTGCAGCGCCTTGGAAATCAGCGGCCAGAACAGCATCAGCAGGGCTGCCGTGGTCAGGCTGCCCACCAATGGGTTGGACCAGAAGATTCCCAGTTGCCCATCCGAAAACAGCATCGACTGGCGGAACGCATCTTCCGCCTTGTCTCCCAGCACCGCCGCCAGCACCAGTGGCGCAATCGGGTAGCCAAGCTTCTTGAACAGATAACCCAGCGCACCGAAGCCCAGCATCAGCACCACGTCGAAGAACGAGTTGTGCACCGAGTAGGCACCGATGGCGCAGATCATGATGATGATCGGCGCGATGATCGAGAACGGAATGCGCAGGATCGAGGCGAACAACGGCACGGTGGCCAGCACCACGATCAGGCTCACCACGTTGCCCAGGTACATGCTCGCAATCAGCCCCCAGACAAAATCATGCTGCTCGACGAACAGCGTCGGGCCGGGATGCAATCCCCAGATCATCAGGCCGCCGAGCATCACCGCTGCCGTGGCCGAACCGGGAATGCCCAGGGTCAGCATCGGCAGCAGGGCGCTGGTACCGGCGGCATGGTCGGCGGTTTCCGGGGCGATCACCCCTTCGACTTCGCCCTTGCCGAAGTTGTCGCGGTTCTTCGAGAAGCGCCGGGCCAGGCTGTAGCTCATGAACGAGGCCGCCGTCGGCCCGCCGGGGGTGATGCCCATCCAGCAACCGACCAGCGTGCTGCGCACGATCGTCCACCAGTAGCGGGGCAACTTCGCCCAGGTGCGCAGAATCACCATCGGCGTGATGCGCGCATGTTCGCCACGGAACACCAGGCCTTCCTCCACGGTGCAGAGGATTTCGCCGATGCCGAACAGACCGATCACCGCCACTTCGAAGCTGATGCCGGTCATCAGCACAGGCTGGTCGAAGGTCAGGCGCAGGTTGCCGGACACGGTGTCCATGCCGACCGCCGCCATGGCGAAGCCGATCATCATCGCCACCAAGGTTTTCAGCGGCGGGTTCTTGCTCATGCCGATGAAGGTGCAGAACGCCAATAGGTACACCGCGAAGAACTCCGGCGAACTGAAGGACATGGCGAATTCGGCAATCCGTGTCGACAGGAACGTCAGCAGCAATACGCCGCACAGGGCTCCGATCAGCGCCGAACTGAAGGCGGCAGTAAGGGCCTCGGCGGCGCGGCCTTCACGGGCCATCGGGTAGCCGTCGAAGGTGGTCGCCACCGATGAAGGTTCACCGGGAATGTTGAACAGAATCGAGGTGATCGAACCGCCGAACAACGCCCCCCAATACATGCACGACAGCAAAATGATCGCCGACACCGGCGACATGGTGAACGTCAGCGGCAGCAGCAACGCCACGCCATTGGGGGCGCCGAGGCCGGGCAACACGCCGACCAGAATGCCCAGCAGCACGCCGACCACCATCAGACCGATGTGGCCCGGGGTCAGGATCAGGTTCATGCCTTGCAGCAGGGAATCGAATTCGCTCATTTGAAATGTCTCCCGAGCAGGGCAACCAAGTCGCCCAGGGGACCTGCATCCAGCGGGACCTTGAACCACAGCGCGAACACCAGATAGCTGAACAGTGCCGCGCCGAGGGACACGCTGGCGATCATCCACTTGCCATAGGGTTTGGCGCGCACGGTGTCACGCCACATGAACCAGGCGATGAACACGACAGATGCCAGGTAGATGCCGGTGAACGGCATGGCGCCGACGAACAGGGCAATCGGCACGAACACCGACATCACTTGCCGGAACGCGCCGCGGCTGACGAATGCCACGCTCAGGGCCTGCCAGCGCACCAGGGCCAATACGCCATTGGCGATGCTGGCGGCGCTCAACAGCAGGCCGATGTAGAAGGGGAAATAACCCGGCTCGGGGCCGGCGTCGCCCCAGCCGATACCTTGTTCGTAACTGCCGAACATCACCACCAGACCCAGCAGGGTGGTGAACAATGCCAGGCAGAGTTCGACCCAACGGGTGCCGACCAGCGCCGGTGAATCCGAAGAATGGGACATGAAAACGTCTCCAGCAGGTGACGGCCGCCCGTGGGTGAGCGGCCGCGGCAACTTTAGTTTTTCAGCCAGCCGGCTTCCTTGAACACCGGCGTGACACGGGCGGTGTCATTTTCGATGTAGGCGGTCAGTGGCTCGCCTTCGAGGAAGGTCGGCACCAAAGCGTTCTGCTTGACGTAGGCCTTGAACTCCGGAGTCTCGGTGACTTTGCGCATCAGCTCGACATAGAACGCGCGCTGCTCGGCGCTGATATCGCCGGGCATGAACACGGTGCGCGGGAAGCGGTACTGATCGATGCCCAGGCCCTGCTCATGGCAGGTGGGTACGTCGGCCCAGGATTTATCGCCGGCGACTTTGTCGGTGTAGGCCATGCGCTCCTTGCTGAACACGCACAGCGGTTCGACCTGATCGCCGCGCCATTGGCTGATGCTTTCGCTGGGATTGTTGACGTTGGCGGCGATGTGTTTGCCGGCCAGCTGCGTGGCGGCCTCGCTGCCGCTCTTGAAGGGGATGTACACCAGTTTGCTGTTGTTGGTCTGGTTCAACAGCAGGGTCAGGGTCTGGTCGACATCCTTGGACTGGCTGCCGCCCATGCGCAGGTTCGAAGGGTCGGCCTTGACCGCGTCGTAGAAACCTTTCGCGTCTTTCCAGGGCGCGCCCTTGTAGCTCCAGAGAATGAAGTCATCCTCGGCCACGGCAGCAATCGGCGTCAGTTCCTGCCATTGGTAGCCGAGCTTGGACACCAGCGGCAACAGGTAGATGTTGTTGGTGCCGATCACCAGTTTCTCGGCATCGCCCTTGTTCATCTTCATGTCGAGGAATGCTTCGGCGCCATTGCCACCGCCCTTGTTGAGGACGATGGTGTTCACATCGAGCAGCTTGTGGGTGGTGATGATCGACTGGATCAGGCGCCCTAGCTGGTCGGTACCGCCACCAGGGCCGCCGGCGACGACGATCTCGACGTTCTTGTCGGGCTGCCAGGCAGCCTGGGCGAGGGTGGGGAGGGCGCCTGCGGTGAGCAGGGTGCAGCCAAGAAACAGACGGGAAGTGCGACGGACGAATGCATTTCGCATGATGGAATGGCCTCGTTTTTGTGTTTTTTGTAATTGTTATGAGTGGCTTGTCGCAGCGCGAAAGCCGCAAGCCTGGCCCGAGTGTGGGAACGTCGTGTCGCCGCGTCTACTCAAAACAATACATACACCGATAGCCAGGGGTTATAGCTGGCGGGTGCAAAGGCCGAAGTGCTTGAGCAATGGCCCGGAATAGAGCAGTTTCCGTAATAAGTGGAAACAGTGCTTGCGAGCTGAAAGCCCAGTGAAAGCGGGGCATGCCATAACTTGAGGCTATCGCCGTATTTCCAGGTTTGATTAGACGGTTATCGCTGGGCCTTCGATAGTGCTCACCAACACCGCTTTCCACTGTAGGAGCGAGCTTGCTCGCGATGGTCGTTAACGATGACATGGGGTGCCTGACACTCCGTGGTGCTCTCAGGTTCATCGCGAGCAAGCTCGCTCCTACAGAAAGCGGCGGCAATGTTGTCCCCGACAAAAATAATAAAAGAGGTACGCACCATGGCTCGTCCCAGTGCTTCCCTGCAGTTGCCCGGCGCCACCGCTCCGTCCGCCGCCGCAGCAACCCCGCAGGCCGCCACCCTCAAGGCCAGCAATGTGCGCTGGCGGATCTTCGCGATCATCTTTGCGCTGACCATGGTCAACCTCATCGACCGTGTGTCGTTGTCCATCGCCATGCCCACCATCGCCCACGAGTTTTCCCTGTCACCGAGCATGCAAGGGCTGATCCTCAGCAGCTTTTTCTGGGCCTACGCGTTGTTGCAGATTCCCGGTGGCTGGTTGATCGATCGCTACGGCCCGCATCGGGTGATCGGGTGGTCCACCGGATTGTGGGGCACGTTCCAGGTGCTGGCGGCCTTTGCCACCGGTGGCCTGTCGCTGCTGTTTGCCCGCGTGGCGCTGGGGGCCTCGGAGGCGCCGTTGTTCCCTTCCGGCGGCAAACTGATTTCCCTGTGGCTGGCGCCCAGCGAGCGCAGTCGCGGCGCGGTGCTGATGGACAGCGGCAGCCCGCTGGGCGTGGCACTGGGCGGGTTGATCATCGCCTTTCTGATTGCCTCGCTCGACTCCTGGCGCCTGGCGTTCGTGATTGCCGGCGTCGCGACCCTGGCGCTGGCCTGGCTGGCGTGGCGCTATCTGCGTGATGACCCCAACAGCCACCCGCAGGTCAATGCGCTGGAACTGGAAAAGATCAACGCCGGGCGCGCCACGCCGGCCGCCGAAGCTGCCCGTGCGCCAGTGAAGGGTTTGGGTATCGCCATTCGTTCCCTGAGCGGCCTGCTGATCGGACGGGCCAGCTGGGCCATGGTGTATTTCGGTCTGCTGACCTGGGGGCCGAGTTATCTGTCCCAGGCACGCGGCTTTGATATCAAGGGCATTGGCGCAGCGACTTTCGTGATTTTCATCTGCGGCGCCCTGGGCTCGCTGACCGGCGGTTTTCTCTGCGATGGCTTGATCCGCAAAGGCGTGCGGCGCGGGGTGGCGGTCAAGAGCCTGCTGGCGTTCTCCGGCCTGGTGGCCCTCGGCGCCTTCCTGCTGTTGCCGACCCTGAGCGATCCCTATGCCGCCGTGGCGCTGTTGGCCCTGACCGCGTTTTTCCTGATGTGGGGCAGTCTCTACTGGAGCTTCCCGGCGTTGCTGGCGGCCCCGGCGCGGGTCGGCCTGATTGGCGGCGTCATGAACATGGCCGGCAGCACCGGTGGTATCGCGGTGCCGATCCTGGTGGGCGTGATCGTGCAAATGAGCGGTGGCTTCGCCCCGGTACTGGGTTTCTTCGCGGTGTGTTCGGCAGTGTTCGTGCTCGCCACCCTGTTCATCAGCCTGGATGAGGTGCGTCATGCCTGAGTCTTCGTCCCGAAGCCTTTGGAAAGGCCCGATCATCGACGCCCATCATCACTTCTGGGATCCGACGGTCAATCACCATCCGTGGCTCGCGCCAGAGGCAAACATCCCGTTCCGCTACGGCGATTACAGTGCGATCAAGCGTCGTTATTTTCCCGAAGATTATTTCGCCGATGCCGGTCCCCACAACGTCGTGCAAACGGTGTACATCGAGACCGAGTGGGACCCGCAGGACCCGATTGGCGAAACCCGTTTCATCGAGCAACTGGCCGCCCGTTATGGCGTGCCCAACGCCATCGTCGCCCAGGCCTGGCTCGATCATCCGGACGCCATCGCGGTGCTCGCCGAGCAGGCCGCATTCAAGTGTGTGCGCAGCGTGCGGCACAAACCCGGTGGCCCGACAAGGCCGGCTGAGGTTGGCCATGTGCGCACCCTGATGAGCAATGAACACTGGCGCCGCAGCTATGCAGCGCTGCAAGGCCTGGGCCTGCATTTCGATTTGCAGACGCCCTGGTGGAACCTGCACGAAGCCGAACGGCTGGCCCGGGACTTCCCCGGCACCACGCTGATCCTCAACCACGCCGGCCTGCCCAGCGATCGCAGCGCCGAAGGCCTGGCCGGCTGGCGCCTGGCAATGTCGCGGCTGGCCGAGTGGCCGAACGTGCAGGTGAAGATTTCCGGCCTCGGCCAGGCCGGTCGCGCATGGCGTGCCATCGACAACGCCTGGATCGTGCGGGAAGTGATCGCCATGTTCGGCAGCCCCCGGGTGATGTTCGCCAGCAACTTTCCGGTGGACAGCCTGTGCGGCTCCTTCGATGACATCTACAGCGGTTTCAAATCCATCGTCGCCGATCTGCCAGTGGCCGATCAGGAGCGACTGTTCTACAGCAACGCGCAGCGGGTCTATCGCTGCGAGCCTTGCGCCATCGACCGGGCGCGGCCTGAACCCTTGAGGAGTGAAGCATGAACAAGACAACCATCGCGATGGTCCTGGGGGACCCGGCAGGCATCGGCCCTGAGCTGATCGCCCGCCTGCTCGCCGAGCCACAGGTGCGCAGCCAGGCGCAGGTGATTCTGATCGCCGACGAGGCGGAAATGCGCCGCGGCATGGACATCGCCGGTGTGCAATTTCCCTATCGCCAGGTGGCGTCGCTGGAGCAGCTGTCGTTCGTCGACGACACGCCGCTGTTCTACGATTTTCGCGGTGATGCCGTCGGCGAATTCCCGCGCAGCGAAGCCAGTGTGATTGGTGGTCGCTACAGCCTCGACACCCTGGAAAAAGCCCTGCGCCTGACCGAGGCCGGGATCACCGATGCGGTGCTGTTCGGCCCGCTGAACAAGACTTCGCTGCACATGGCGGGCATGGCCCACAACGACGAGCTGCACTGGTTCGCCGAGCTGCTGGATTTCCACGGCCCGTTCTGCGAGTTCAACGTGCTCGACAACCTCTGGACTTCACGGGTGACGTCCCACGTGGCGCTGTCCGAGGTCTCGGGCCTGTTGAGTGAACAGCGGGTGGTGGAAGCGATTCAACTGATCGACACCGCGCTCAAGCGCAGCGGCCTGGAAAAACCGCGCATCGGCGTCTGTGGCCTGAACCCGCACAACGGCGACAACGGCTCGTTCGGACGCGAAGAACTGGACATCATCGGCCCCGCAGTACGCACGGCTCAAGCGCAGGGAATTGCCGCCGAAGGGCCGTATCCGGGGGACACGATTTTCCTCAAGGTCCAAGGCGATGCCAGTGCCTTCGACGCGGTGGTGACCATGTATCACGACCAGGGACAGATCGCGATCAAGTTGATGGGCTTCTCCCGTGGCGTCACCGTGCAGGGCGGCCTGCCAATCCCGATCACCACCCCGGCCCACGGCACCGCATTCGACATCGCGGGGCAGGGCAAGGCCAACGTCGGCGCAACACGCCAGGCATTCGAAATCGCCTGCCGGATGGGGGCTAACAGCTACTAAACGCAGTACCCCTGTGGGAGCGAGCCTGCTCGCGATGACGGCCTGCCAGACACCATTGCAGTGACTGTCATACCGCTATCGCGAGCAGGCTCGCTCCCACATTTCTTTGTACTGATCACAAAACCCTGCAACACCCCCAATCACTGTGGGAGCGAGCCTGCTCGCGATGACGGCTTGCCAGACACCATTGCAGTGACTGTCATACCGCTATCGCGAGCAGGCTCGCTCCCACATTTCTTTGTGCTGATCACAAAACCCTGCCACACCCCCAATCACTGTGGGAGCGAGCCTGCTCGCGATGACGGCCTGCCAGACACTATTGCAGTGACTGTCATACCGCTATCGCGAGCAGGCTCGCTCCCACATTTCTTTGTACTGATCACAAATCCCTGCAACACCCCAAATCACTGTGGGAGCGGGCTTGCCCGCGATTGCGTCAGCACAGACACCTTGATGGTGAATGTCCGATTGCAATCGCGAGCAAACTCGCTCCCACAGTTGTTTTCGGGCCGATAACTCGATCCACCCAATAATCGCTTTTCGGTATCACCCCAGGTTATCGCCGGATACGCATAAGTGATTATCCGCAGTCCCCGGGCGCTGGCTAAAGTCGCTCCATCGAATGCCGGAGGCCGCCAACCAGGCGGTTTCGCGCACACGACTCAACAATTACAAGAAGCGCCAGCAAGGAACTGTATTCATGAAAATCAAAGCGATCCGTACCCGCGTTTTCGAGTGGAAAGGCAAAGTCGTTCCCCCTCAGGCGCACTTCTGCACCAACGCCAGCGACATCCTGTTCGAACGCGGCGATGCCATGGGCTCGTTCCGTTTCCACGGCTGGCTGGTGGTGGAAGTTGAGACCGACACCGGCCTCGTCGGTATCGGTAACTGTGCCCTGGCGCCTCGCGTGGCCAAGGAAATCATCGACACTTATCTGGCGCCGATCGCCATCGGCGAAGACCCGTTCGACAACGAATACATCTGGCAGAAAATGTACCGCCAGAGCCACGCCTGGGGCCGCAAGGGCATCGGCATGGCGGCGATCTCGGCGATCGACATCGCGATCTGGGACATCATGGGCAAGGCGGTGAACAAGCCGGTGTTCAAGCTGCTGGGCGGACGCACCAAGGAAAAGATCTGGACCTACGCTTCCAAGCTCTATGCCAACGACAACCTCGACCTGTTCCTCGAAGAAGCCCAGGGCTATCTGAGCCAGGGTTTCACTGCGCTGAAAATGCGTTTCGGCTACGGCCCGAAAGACGGCCCGGCGGGCATGCGCCGCAACATCGAACAGGTGCGCGCCCTGCGTGAGCTGGCCGGCCCCGACGTCGACATCATGCTCGAGTGCTACATGGGCTGGACCCTGGAATACGCCCGGCGCATGTTGCCGAAACTGGCCGAGTTCGAACCGCGCTGGCTGGAAGAGCCGGTGATCGCCGACGACATCGAGGGCTACATCGAGCTGAAAAAAATGGGGATCATGCCGATCTCCGGCGGCGAGCACGAATTCACTTCCTACGGCTTCAAGGACCTGCTGGAGCGCCGCGCCGTCGACGTGATCCAGTACGACACCAACCGCGTTGGCGGCATCACCGCCGCGCGCAAGATCAACGCCATGGCCGAAGCCTGGTCGGTACCGGTGATTCCCCACGCCGGGCAGATGCACAACTACCACCTGACCATGTCCACCACCGCCTCGCCGATGGCCGAGTTCTTCCCGGTGTTCGACGTCGAAGTCGGCAACGAACTCTTCTACTACGTGTTCAAGGGCGAGCCGCAGCCAGTCAACGGCTACATCCAGCTCGACGACAACAAGCCGGGTCTGGGCCTGGAAATCTCCGATGAATACCTGAGCGACTTCAACATCATCGAGTGACCTTGCAGCGCCGCTCACGGGCGGCGCCATCCACGACTTTGCGGAGGCCGACATGCGCCTGATTCAATTCGAAAACAGTAATGGCCAACGCCAGGTGGGCGTTGTCGATGGCTCACAGGTACAGGTGCTCAAAGACACTCGCAGCACCCGCGAACTGGCACTCGCGGCGATCCGCGCCCGGCACGGCCTTTCAGAAGAAGTCATTTTGCGCGGCAGCGAAGCGAGCCTGGACTACGCGCAGTTGTTGCATGAGGGCCGGGTGCTGCCGCCGCTGGACCATGAGGACCCTGCGCATTGTCTGATCAGCGGCACCGGCCTGACCCACCTGGGCAGCGCCTCGACGCGGGACAAGATGCACCAGCAGGAAGGTGCGATCGAAGCCGGGATGACCGACACCATGCGCATCTTCAAATGGGGTCTGGAAGGCGGCAAACCGGCGCAGGGCCAGGTCGGTGCGCAACCGGAGTGGTTCTACAAGGGCGACGGCAGCATTGTCGTGCGTCCGGGCGCCGACTTCCCGGTGCCGCCGTTTGCCGAGGATGCCGGTGAAGAGCCGGAGCTGACCGGGCTCTATGTGATCGGCGACGACGGCCAGCCCTATCGCCTCGGCTATGCGCTGGGCAACGAGTTTTCCGACCATGTCATGGAGCGGCGCAACTACCTGTACCTGGCCCACTCGAAACTGCGCAGCTGCTCCTACGGCCCGGAATTGCGGGTCGGCGAATTGCCCCGGCATCTGGTCGGCACCAGCCGCATCAAGCGCGACGGCCAGACCATTTGGGAGAAGGAGTTTCTCAGCGGCGAGGACAACATGTGCCACAGCCTCGCCAATCTGGAATTCCATCACTTCAAGTACGCGCAGTTCCTGCGTCCCGGCGATGTCCATGTGCATTACTTCGGCACCGCCACGCTGTCGTTCGCCGACGGGGTGAAGACCCAGCCGGGGGACCGTTTCCAGATCAGCCTCCAGGAGTTCGGCGCACCTTTGGTCAACGGTATCGGTGAAAGCGCCCAGCCCCTGCCCATCGGCCAGGTGCGCGCGCTTTGAATCTGCCAGAGGAAACGCTCATGACCACGATTCTGGGACACAACTACATCGGCGGGCGTCGCAGCGCCAACGGCACCTTGCAGCTGCAAAGCCTCGACGCCACCACTGGCGAACCCTTGCCGGCGCGGTTCTTCCAGGCCAGCGAAGCCGAAGTGGACGCCGCTGCCAAGGCCGCCGCCGTGGCCTACCCGATCTTTCGCAACCTGAGTGCGGAAAAACGTGCGACCTTCCTCGACGCCATCGCCGATGAAATCGACGCACTGGGCGATGATTTTGTCGCCACCGTGTGCCGTGAAACCGCGCTGCCGGCGGGGCGCATTCAAGGCGAGCGCGGCCGCACCAGCGGTCAGTTACGGCTGTTCGCCAGGGTGCTGCGGCGGGGCGATTTTTACGGCGCGCGGATCGACCGCGCCTTGCCCGATCGCCAGCCATTGCCACGCCCGGATCTGCGTCAGTACCGTATCGCCCTGGGGCCGGTAGCGGTGTTCGGCGCCAGCAACTTTCCCCTGGCCTTTTCCACCGCCGGTGGGGATACGGCGTCGGCGCTGGCCGCGGGTTGCCCCGTGGTGTTCAAGGCCCACAGCGGGCACATGGCGACCGCCGAATGGGTCGCCGACGCGATCATTCGCGCTGCCGAACGCACCGGGATGCCGGCGGGCGTGTTCAACATGATTTATGGCAGCGGTGTGGGTGAGTGGCTGGTCAAGCACCCGGTCATCCAGGCGGTGGGCTTCACCGGTTCACTCAAGGGCGGCAATGCCCTGAGCCATATCGCCGCGACACGGGCGCAGCCGATACCGGTCTTTGCCGAGATGTCGAGCATCAACCCGGTGTTCCTGCTGCCCGATGCGCTGAAGGTTCGTGGCGAGCAGGTCGCGGCGCAACTGGCCGGTTCGGTGACGCTGGGCTGCGGTCAGTTCTGTACCAACCCGGGCTTGGTCATTGGCCTGCGCTCGCCGCAGTTCAGCCAGTTTCTGCAGGCGTTTTGCGCCAACATGAACGAGCAACCGGCACAGACCATGCTCAATGCCGGCGCACTGGCCAGCTACAGCCGAGGCCTGGGCGAACTGCACGAACACCCGGGCCTGAAGCACCTGGCGGGCAAACCGCAGCAGGGTAACCAGGCGCAGCCGCAGGTGTTCAAGGCCGATGTCAGCCTGCTGCTCAAGGGTGATGAATTGCTTCAGGAAGAAGTGTTCGGGCCGACCACCATCGTCATCGAAGTCGAGGATCGGGCGCAGCTTGCCGAAGCCTTGCACGGTCTGCGCGGGCAACTGACGGCGACGCTGATCGGCGAATCCGAGGAATTACTGGAGTACCGCTGGCTGGCGGAGATGCTGCAGGAAAAGGTCGGGCGGATCCTGCTCAACGGCTATCCGACGGGCGTCGAGGTGTGCGACGCAATGGTTCACGGCGGGCCGTACCCGGCGACCTCCGATGCGCGGGGAACGTCGGTTGGTTCGCTGGCCATTGATCGATTCCTGCGGCCGGTGTGCTTCCAGAATTATCCGGATGCATTGCTGCCTGAGGCATTGCAGAACGCGAACCCGCTGGGGATTCGGCGGTTGGTGGATGGGGAGGTCAGTGATTCAGCCTTGTAGTGTTTGAGCGAACGCTATCGCGAGCAGGCTCGCTCCCACAGGTTTAGCGCCGAACACAGAATATGTGTACGACGCCGATCACTGTGGGAGCGAGCCTGCTCGCGAAGGCGTCCTCAGAAACGCCACAAGGCTATCTGGCGGCCACCTCGACAGACTTCTTCACCGCCGGCTTCAACACCAGCCACAACGCCGCCGCAATCAACACCCCGCCATAGATGTGCGCCATCGAAAGCGGTTCATCCAGAAACAACGCCCCCCACAACACCCCGAACGGCGGGATCAGAAAGGTCGTGGTCATCGACTTCACCGGGCCGACCGAGCTCAACAGGCGGAAGTAAATGATGTACGCAAACGCCGTGCATACCAGTCCCAACCCCAACAAGGACAACCAGACGTTCCAGCCACCCCAGCTGGCCGGTGGCTGGGTGATCACGCTGTAGCCGAACAGCGGCAAGACGAACAGGGTCGCCCCGAGCATGCTGCCCAGCGCCGACAGGCGACTGTCGAGGCCACCGGCCTGATCGAGCCAGCGGCGCGCAAGGAAGCCGGCGAAGCCATAGCAAGTGGTGGCCAGCAGGCAGGCGAGGGCGCCCATCAACAGTTCCCAATCAAAGGCCACGGGACCGGCGCGGGTCAGGATGCCGACGCCCAGCAACCCCAGGAACACCCCGCCGAGCTTGGCGGCGGAGAGCCGTTCATGGAAGAACAGACCGCCGATCAGCACCCCCATCAAGGGTGTGGTTGCGTTGAAGATCGCCGAGTAACCGGCGGGCAGCACCTGTGCGGCCACCGAATACAGGGTCGCGGGAGCCCCGGAGTTGATCACCCCGAGCAGCATCACGGTCTTCAGCTTGCCCTTGAAATCCCAGCGCACGCGCATCAGCCCGAGAATCACCAGCAGCCCGACGGCAGCGATGGACACGCGGAAGAACGCAGTGGGGACTGTGCCAATCACCGGGGCGATGATGCGCATGAACAGGAAACTCGCACCCCAAATGGCCGCCAGCGACAGTAATCGGAAAAGATCGACGGGGTTCACGGCACGCTCCTGGCTTGATCGGGACGAGAGTGTTGCCGAGCGCCTGATCGATGGCAACCGGAAAACGGGCATTTAACTCTGCAGGGCGGCGATGACGCGGCAACGGAAAATTACACTTCTCCTGCACCCGCTTCACTGGCTAAGCTCAGGGCTCCCGAATTCCCGCAGAGGTCTCACCATGCCGCAGAATTGGCCAGCCGCCGACATCGCCCGTTTGATCCTCGACGGCTTTGACGATTACCGCGAGCATTTCCGCCAGATCACCGACGGTGCCCGGGCCCGTTTCGAACAGGCCCGGTGGCAGGACACGCAATCGGCATCGGCGGCACGGATCAATCTGTATGAAGAGAAAGTCGGCGAAACGGTGCAGCGCCTGCACATCGCCTTCGACGACGACACGCTGGACGTCAGCTGCTGGCCGCTGGTCAAGAGCGCCTACATCAAACTCATCGACCTGCGTTTCGACGATGAACTGTCGGAGACCTGGTACAACTCGATTTTCTGCGGGCTGTTCAGCCACGACCTGATCAGCGACGGCTGCATGTTCATCCACACCACCCGGCCGAGCCTGCGCCGCGCCCGGGCCGCGCAAACCCGCACCTACAAACCCCAGGGCCAGCTGTCGGGCATGCTCGCCAGCATCTTTGCCGATTACCGCTTCAGCGAGGAATACGCCGATCTGCCCGGCGACCTGCAGCGCCTCGAAGCGCAGTTGCGCGAGAACCTGCCGGACTGGGTGTGCAAGGACCCGGAACTGAGCGTCGAGCTGTTTTCCTCGGTGCTTTACCGCAACAAGGGCGCGTACCTGGTGGGGCGCATCTACACCGCCGACGAACAGTGGCCGCTGGCAATTCCGCTGCTGCACCTGGAAGGTCGCGGCATCCAGATCGATGCGTTGATCACCGACGAAGCCGACGTGTCGATCATCTTCTCGTTCACCCGTTCGTATTTCATGGTGGATGTGCCGGTGCCGGCGGAGTTCATCGGTTTTCTCAAGCGCATCCTGCCGGGCAAGCACATCGCCGAGCTGTACACCTCGATCGGCTTCTACAAACACGGCAAGTCGGAGTTCTACCGGGCGCTGATCAATCACCTGGCCAACACCGACGACCAGTTCATCATGGCCCCCGGCGTGCGCGGCATGGTGATGAGCGTGTTCACCCTGCCGGGGTTCAACACCGTATTCAAAATCATCAAGGACCGTTTCTCGCCGTCGAAAAACGTCGATCGCGCCACGGTGATCGAGAAGTATCGGCTGGTGAAAAGCGTCGACCGTGTCGGGCGCATGGCCGATACCCAGGAATTCGCCGACTTCCGTTTCCCGCTGGGCAAATTCGACCCGGCGTGCCTGGAAGAGCTGCTGGAAGTCGCGCCGTCCACGGTGTCGGTGGAAGGCGACACGGTGCTGATCCGCCACTGCTGGACCGAGCGGCGCATGACGCCGTTGAACCTGTACCTGGAAAACGCCAACGAGGCGCAGGTGCGCGAGGCGCTGGATGATTACGGCCTGGCGATCAAGCAACTGGCGGCGGCGAACATCTTTCCCGGCGACATGCTGCTGAAGAACTTTGGCGTCACCCGTCACGGCCGGGTGGTGTTCTACGACTACGACGAAATCTGCTTCCTCACCGAAGCCAACTTCCGCCACATCCCGCCGCCGCGCACGCCCGAAGACGAAATGGCTTCCGAACCCTGGTACTCGATCGGGCCGCTGGACGTGTTCCCGGAAGAGTTTCCGCCGTTTCTGTTTGCTGATTCGGGGCAGCGCAAGTTGTTCGACCGGTTGCATGGCGAGTTGTACAACGCCGATTACTGGAAAAGCCTGCAAGAAGCGATTCGAGCGGGGAAAGTGATTGATGTGTTCCCGTATCGACGCAGGGGCCAGGACTGACGCCATCGCGAGCAGGCTCGCTCCCACATTTGACCGTGGTGCCACCGATTTTAGGGTCGCCATAGATCCACTGTGGGAGCGAGCCTGCTCGCGATCGGCCGCGCAGCGGCCGTAAAATCTGCGACAATCCGCAACCTTGCGCCACTACACGACCGAATTGCGTACCCGATGACCGACGAATCGCCCTCCATCGACAAACTGCTGAAAAACCTCGATCACGCCATGCTCGCCGACCGTCACCGGTTGCGGCGGCAGTTGCTTGAGCTGCGCAAGAAACCCGACGAGGCCAAGCTGGCCCAGTGGGTGGCGCGGATGCAGGCGTCCTGTGATCAGGTGCTGGCGCGCAAGGCCAGCCTGCCGGTGATTCGTTACGACGACAGCCTGCCGATCGCTGCCAAGCGCGACGAAATCAAGAAGGCGCTGGAAAAGCATCAGGTGCTGATCATCGCCGGCGAAACCGGTTCGGGTAAAACCACCCAGTTGCCGAAGATCTGCCTGGAAATCGGTCGCGGCCAGCATGGCCTGATCGGCCACACCCAGCCACGGCGTATTGCCGCGCGCAGCGTGGCCAGCCGGGTCGCCGAGGAACTGGGCACGCCGTTGGGCGCGCTGGTCGGCTATCAGGTGCGCTTCGAGGATCAGAGCGACGCCAACACCCTGATCAAGTTGATGACCGACGGCATCCTGCTGGCGGAAACCCAGAATGACCGCTTCCTGGAACGCTACGACACGATCATCGTCGACGAAGCCCACGAACGCAGCCTCAACATCGACTTCCTGCTGGGTTACCTGAAAACCCTGCTGCCGCGCCGTCCGGACCTGAAAGTCATCATCACCTCGGCGACCATCGATCTGGAGCGCTTCTCCAAACATTTCGATGACGCGCCGATTGTCGAGGTCTCCGGCCGCACCTTCCCGGTGGAAACCTGGTATCGCCCGCTGACCCTTGAGCAGGACGAAGAGGGCAACCGGGTCGAGGACGACCTGACCGTGGATCAGGCGATTCTCGCCACCCTCGACGAAATCGCCGCGTACGAACGCAGTGAACGCCGCAGTCCCGGCGACGTGCTGGTGTTCCTGCCCGGTGAGCGCGAGATTCGCGACGCCGCCGACATGCTGCGCAAGGCGCAGCTCAAGCACACCGAGATCCTGCCGCTGTACGCCCGGTTGTCGCCGGCCGAACAGCAGCGGATTTTCCAGTCGCACCCGGGGCGTCGCGTGGTGCTGGCGACCAACGTTGCGGAAACCTCGCTGACCGTGCCGGGCATCCGCTACGTGATCGACAGCGGCACCGCGCGCATCAGCCGCTACAGCTATCGCGCCAAGGTCCAGCGCTTGCCTATCGAAGCGGTTTCCCAGGCCAGCGCCAACCAGCGCAAGGGCCGTTGCGGACGGGTCGAGCCGGGCATTTGCGTGCGCCTGTATAGCGAAGAGGATTTCCTGGCCCGCCCGGAATTTACCGATCCGGAAATCCTGCGTACCAACCTCGCGGCGGTCATCTTGCAGATGCTGCATCTGCGCCTGGGCGAGATCACTGCGTTCCCGTTCATCGAGCCGCCGGATGGCAAGGCGATCAGTGACGGTTTCAACCTGCTGCAAGAGCTTTCTGCGGTGGACCGCAACAGCCAGCTGACGCCGCTTGGCCGGCAGCTGGCGCGCTTGCCGGTGGACCCGCGCATGGGCCGCATGTTGCTGGAAGCGGCGAAGCTGGGTAGCTTGCAGGAAGTGCTGATCGTCGCCAGCGCCATGTCGATCCAGGACCCGCGCGAGCGGCCGCCGGAGCGCCAGCAAGCGGCGGACCAGGCCCACGCGCAATGGAAAGACGCCGACTCGGACTTCGCCGGGCTGGTCAATCTGTGGCGCGGCTTCGAAGAGCAGCGCCAGGCGCTGACCGCCAATCCACTGCGCAACTGGTGCCGCAAGAATTTCCTCAATTACCTTCGCCTGCGCGAATGGCGCGACTCCCATCGCCAGTTGAGCCTGATCTGCCGCGACATGCAGCTGAGCCTCAACAAAGAGCCGGCGGACTACCCGAAACTGCACAAGGCGGTGCTGGTGGGGCTGCTCAGCCAGATCGGCCAGAAAACCGAAGACGGTGACTATCTGGGCGCCCGTCAGCGGCGTTTCTGGATTCACCCTTCGTCGGGCATCGGCAAGAAACGCCCGCAGTGGTTGATGACCGCCGAACTGGTGGAAACCACCAAGCTTTATGCGCGGATGGTGGCCAAGATCGACGCCGACTGGATCGAACCGCTGGCCGGGCACCTGATCAAGAAGAACCACTTCGAACCCCATTGGGAGAAGAAGCGCGGCCAGGTAGTGGCCTACGAGCAGATCACCCTGTTCGGGCTGATCGTGGTCGGTCGCCGGCCGGTGCATTACGGCCCGGTCGACCCGGTGGTGTCCCGGGAATTGTTTATCCGCGAAGGGCTGGTGCGCGGCGAGATCCAGTCGAAGGCCAAGTGTCTTGCGGCCAATGCACGGTTGCTGGAGCAGCTCGACGAGCTGGAGGCCAAGGCCCGCCGGCGTGACATTCTCGCCGACGAAGAAACCCTGTTCGCCTTCTACGACGCCCGGCTGCCGGCGGAGATCCACCAGACCGCGACCTTCGACAGCTGGTATCGGGTCAACAGCCAGAAAGACCCGCAGCTGCTGATCATGCGCGAAGAAGACGTGCTGGCGCGCGAAGCGAGCGAAGTCACCGCCCAGCATTACCCGGACACCCTGCACATCGGTGATCTGGAATTGGCCTTGAGTTACCACTTCGAGCCCAACCATCCGCGCGACGGCGTGACCTTGCGCGTACCGGCCCCTCTGTTGCCGATGCTGCCGCCGGAACGCCTGGAATGGCTGGTGCCGGGTGTCATTGAAGCCAAGTGCATTGCCCTGGTGCGCAACCTGCCCAAGGCCCTGCGCAAGAACTTCGTGCCGGTGCCGGACTTCGTCAAGGCCGCCTTGCAGCGCATGACCTTCGCCGAGGGTTCGTTGCCCCAGGCGTTGGGCCGCGAGCTGTTGCGCATGACCGGCGCACGGGTCAGCGACGAAGCCTGGGCGGAAGCGGCGCAACAGGTGGAAAGCCATCTGCGCATGAACCTGGAAATCGTCGATGGCCAGGGCAAGTTCCTCGGCGAAGGTCGCGACCTGGCCGAGCTGACTGCGCGTTTTGCCGAAGCCAGTCAGGCGGCGTTGGCCGTGCCGCAGACCGCAAAAAGCCAGCAACCGGTGGAGCCGAAGGTGTTCGCCGCGGTGGCCGAGAAAACCCAGCAGAAGATCGCCGGCCTGTCGATGACGGTCTATCCGGCGCTGGTGGAAGAAGCTGGCACGGTCAAGGAAGGGCGTTTCTCGACGCCGGCCGAGGCCGAGTTCCAGCACCGTCGCGCGTTGCAGCGCCTGCTGCTGCAACAGCTGGCAGAGCCGGCGAAGTTCCTGCGCGGCAAGTTGCCGGGCCTGACCGAGCTGGGCCTGCTGTACCGCGACATGGGGCGCGTCGATGCGCTGGTGGAAGATATCCTGCTGGCCAGCCTCGACAGCTGCATTCTCGACGGCGAAGACCCGTTGCCCCGAGATGGTGCGGGGCTGGCGTCGCTGGCCGAACGCAAGCGCGGGGCCTGGACCGAGCACGCCGAACGTGTGGCGAAGCTGACTCTGGAAATCCTCAAGCTCTGGCATGGCCTGCAAAAGCGCTTCAAGGGCAAGATCGACCTGGCGCAAGCCGTGGCCCTGAACGATATCAAGCAGCAGCTCAGCCAGCTGGTGTATCCGGGCTTTGTCCGGGAAACGCCGATGCAATGGCTCAAGGAATTGCCGCGTTACCTCAAGGCCATCGAACAACGTTTTGAAAAGCTCGGATCCCAGGTGCAGAAGGATCGGGTATGGAGTGGCGAATTGGCCAATCTCTGGACCCAATACCAGACCCGCGCCAGCAAGCACGCCCAGGAAGGCAAGCGCGATCCGCAGCTGGAGTTGTATCGCTGGTGGCTGGAGGAGTACCGGGTTTCATTGTTCGCCCAGCAGTTGGGGACCAAGGTACCGATCTCCGATAAGCGCCTGAGCAAGCAGTGGACGCAGGTAGAGCCATAGACCCTGTAGGAGCGAGCATGCTCGCGATGGTCGTCAACGATAACGCGGGATGCCTGACACCCCGCGGTGTTCTTGCTTCCATCGCGAGCAGGCTCGCTCCCACAGTTGAGTCGGCAGGTGTCAGTAAGCCAGTACGCCAGCAAAAGGCGCCAAAAGCTGACGTTTATGGCAAACTTCGCGACCATAACCGCCGATTTCGCGACCCAGAGCCTTTGGTCATGTTGCGCGTCGGAATAAAGCGATGCCAGTTTTGCGTCCCCAGGATGGGAATAGACCCTTTATGTATTGGTACGTCGGTGCCAATGCTTTCTGCCTGAACAGATTAGAGACACGACCATGCATAACGTCGTCATCAGCGGCACCGGCCTTTACACCCCAGCCAACAGCATCTCCAACGAAGAGCTGGTGCAGTCTTTCAATACCTACGTGGCGCAATTCAACGCCGATAACGCTGACGCCATCGCCCGTGGTGAAGTCGAGGCGCTGACCGAATCCAGTGCTGCGTTCATCGAAAAAGCCTCCGGCATCAAGAGCCGCTTTGTCATGGACAAGGACGGCATCCTCGACCCGCAACGCATGGCCCCGCGCCTGCCGGAGCGTTCCAACGACGAATGGTCGGTGCTTTGCCAGATGGCCATCGGCGCTGCCGAGCAAGCCTTGCAGCGCGCCGGCAAGACCGCCGCGGACATCGACGGGGTGATCGTCGCCTGCTCCAACCTGCAGCGCGCCTACCCGGCGATTGCCATCGAAGTTCAGGAAGCGCTGGGCATCCAGGGTTTCGGTTTTGACATGAACGTGGCGTGCTCCTCGGCGACTTTCGGTATCCAGGCCGCCGCCAATAGCGTCCAGCTGGGCCAGGCCCGGGCGATCCTGATGGTCAACCCGGAAGTCTGCACCGGTCACCTGAATTTCCGCGACCGCGACAGCCATTTCATCTTCGGTGACGCTGCCACTGCGGTCATCATCGAGCGCGCCGACCAAGCGACGTCCAAGTTCCAGTTCGACATCGTCAGCACCAAACTGCTGACCAAGTTCTCCAACAACATCCGCAACAACTTCGGCTTCCTCAACCGCGCCGCGGAAGAGGGCATTGGCGCCAAGGACAAGCTGTTCGTGCAGGAAGGCCGCAAGGTGTTCAAGGAAGTCTGCCCGATGGTGGCCGAGCTGATCGGTGCGCATCTGGAAGAGAACCAGCTCAACGTCAGCGACGTGAAGCGCTTCTGGCTGCACCAGGCCAACCTCAGCATGAACCACCTGATCGTCAAGAAACTGCTGGGTCGCGACGCCACCGAGCAGGAAGCCCCGGTGATTCTCGACACCTACGCCAACACCAGCTCCGCCGGTTCCGTGATCGCCTTCCACAAAAACCAGGACGACCTGCCGGCCGGCTCGCTGGCGGTACTCAGCTCGTTCGGTGCCGGTTATTCGATTGGTAGCGTGATTCTGCGCAAGCGCTGATTCAGCGATTCACCCCAAACCCTGTGGGAGCGGGCTTGCCCGCGATGACGGAGTTCCATTCAACTGTGATGTTGACTGACACGACGCTATCGCGGGCAAGCCCGCTCCCACAGGGGGCGTGGGGTATTCAAATGCGTGGTAGACGGATAACCGCAGTCAACCCGCCCCCCGGGGTTTCCTCCAGGCTCAATTGCCCACCCAGCCGCTGCGCCGCCTCGCGGGCGATGGTCATGCCCAGGCCGACGCCGCCGGAATTGCGATTGCGTGAACCTTCCAGGCGGAAGAAGGGTTCAAACACCGCTTCGCGTTGCTCCGCCGCGATTCCCGGCCCACGGTCGATGACCCTGATCAACAGATGATCACGATGATCCTCCAGGGTGATCGATGCCTGGCCGGCATACCGCAAGGCGTTGTCCAGCAGGTTGTTGACGCAGGAACGCAACGCCATCGGCTGAACCTGCAGCGGCGCACAGTGGCCGCTGGCCTGGACATCGGCGCCCTGGTCCTGGGCGTTTTCGCTCAAGGACTCCACCAATGCCTGCACATCCATTAACTGCGGCGCTTCGCTGGTGCGCTGTTCGTGCAGGTAGGTGAGGGTGGCGTCGAGCATGCTGATCATGTCGTCCAGATCCTGGCGCATCTGGCCCTGCAACTTGTCGTCGTCGATCTGTTCCAGCCGCAGTTTGAGCCGCGACAGCGGCGTGCGCAGGTCATGGGATACCGCGCCCAGCATCCGCGAGCGCTGCTTGACCTGCTCGATGATGCGCCGCTGCATTTTGTTGAACGTGTGCGCCGCTTGTCGCGCCTCGCGAGGGCCGGACTCTTCCAGCGGCGCACTGTTGAGGTCCTCGCTCAGGCGCTCGGCGGCGTCGCTCAGGCGCTGGATGGGCCGGCTCAGCAACTTGGCGCCGTACCAGGCAGCGATGATCAGCGAGATCAATTGGAAGGTCAGCGGCACCAGCGGCCCGCCAAACCACGGCCGGGGTGGCCGATTGGCGAAACGCGGGTCCGGCGGTGGGCGCTGACCGTCGAAGCCTTCGGAAAAGGCCGGTGGTGGAGGCGGAGGGGGCGGTGGGCCGTAATGGCGAAACCAGGCAAAGGCCAGCAGGTGCGCCAGGATAATCGCGATCAGCAGCACGCCAAACAGGCGGCCGAACAGCGTATCGAAGCGCCCGCGCATCAGCCGATGTCTCTAGCGTCGAACAGGTAGCCTTCACCGCGCACGGTTTTGATCAGTTGCGGTGCTTTCGGATCATCCCCGAGTTTTTGCCGCAGTCGCGACACCAGCAAGTCGATGCTGCGATCAAAGGCTTCGATCGAGCGACCACGGGCGGCGTCCAGCAACTGTTCGCGGCTCAGGACACGGCGCGGACGTTCGATGAAAACCCAGAGCAGGCGGAACTCGGCGTTGGACAGCGGCACCACCAGGCCATCGGCGGCAATCAACTGGCGCAGCACGCTGTTGAGTCGCCAGTTGTCGAAACGAATGTTCGCCCGTTGTTCGCTGCGGTCGTCCCGCACGCGGCGCAGGATGGTCTGGATACGTGCCACCAGCTCCCGGGGCTCGAATGGCTTGGCCATGTAATCGTCGGCGCCCAGTTCCAGGCCGATGATCCGGTCGGTGGGTTCGCAGCGGGCCGTGAGCATCAGGATCGGGATATCGGACTCTGCGCGCAGCCAGCGGCACAGCGACAGCCCGTCTTCGCCGGGCAGCATCAGGTCCAGCACCACCACGTCGAAATGCTCCGCCTGCAGTGCCTGGCGCATGGCGGCGCCATCGGTGACACCGCTGGCGTGGATGTTGAACCGGGCCAGGTAGTCGATCATCAATTCACGGATCGGGACGTCATCGTCGACGATCAAGGCGCGAATGCTCCAGCGTTTGTCGTCGCCGGGTGCTTTTTGTTCGTCGTTCACAGGTGCGTGGATGTTGTGCATGCGTGCGTTCATCTGTCAGGTTGGCTGCCAACCACAAAGATAGGCCGCGAGGTGGTGGTTCCAGCATAGGCGCCCGGCCTGCGGGCGCAAAGTGCTGTATCAGGACGTGTTGCGGCTGGGGAGGGTAGCGGGCGAGGGTGTTGTGGACGTGTCTGTAATGTATCTTGCTCGACACAATTGCCGCAAAAGCTAGTCTTGGCTGAGCGTTCTCGATGATTTACCGATCATCGGGTCCCGCAGCGGCGCCGGTTCCGCTACAATGCGCGCCGATTTCGACTTGCCTGAGAGCCCGCTCATGTCCGCCTGCCAGACTCCTATCATCGTCGCCCTGGATTTCCCCACCCGTGACGCCGCACTGAAGCTGGCCGATCAGTTGGACCCGAAACTGTGCCGGGTCAAAGTCGGCAAGGAATTGTTCACCAGCTGTGCCTCGGAAATCGTCGGCACCCTGCGTGACAAGGGTTTCGAAGTGTTCCTGGACCTCAAGTTCCACGATATCCCCAACACCACTGCCATGGCCGTCAAGGCCGCCGCGGAAATGGGCGTGTGGATGGTCAACGTGCACTGCTCCGGTGGCCTGCGCATGATGGCGGCGTGCCGTGAAGTGCTGGACAAGCGCAGCGGCCCGCAGCCGTTGCTGATCGGTGTGACTGTGCTGACCAGCATGGAACGTGAGGATCTGGCGGGTATCGGTCTGGATATCGAGCCGCAGGAGCAAGTGCTGCGCCTGGCAGCCCTGGCGGAAAAAGCCGGGATGGACGGTCTGGTGTGCTCGGCCCTGGAAGCCCAGGCCCTGAAGTCGGCGCACCCGTCGCTGCAACTGGTCACTCCGGGGATCCGTCCGGCGGGCAGTGCCCAGGACGACCAACGCCGCATCCTGACTCCGCGTCAGGCGCTGGAAGCCGGTTCCGACTATCTGGTGATTGGCCGTCCGATCAGCCAGGCGGCGGATCCGGCCAAGGCATTGGCCGATGTAGTGGCCGAACTGGCCTGATCAAACACTGAAATACCCATTGTGGGAGCGAGCCTGCTCGCGATGAGGGAGTGTCAGCCGACATCAATGTTGGCTGATACACCCCTATCGCGAGCAGGCTCGCTCCTACATTGGTTATTGGGTTAGACCTTCAGAACCAACTTCCCGAAATTCTCCCCGCTGAACAACTTCATCAGCGTCTCCGGGAACGTCTCCAGTCCTTCCACGATGTCTTCCTTGCTCTTGAGCTGCCCCTTGGCCATCCAGCCGGCCATTTCCTGCCCGGCGGCGGCGAATTGTGCGGCGTAGTCCATCACCACAAAGCCTTCCATCCGCGCGCGGTTGACCAGCAGCGCCAGATAGTTGGCCGGGCCCTTGACCGCTTCCTTGTTGTTGTACTGGCTGATGGCGCCGCAGATCACCACCCGCGCCTTCATATTCAGGCGGCTCAGTACTGCGTCGAGGATGTCGCCGCCGACGTTATCGAAATACACGTCGACGCCTTTGGGGCATTCACGCTTGAGGCCGGCGATGACGTCTTCGTTCTTGTAGTCGATGACGCCGTCGAAACCCAGCTCATCAATCAGGAACTTGCACTTGTCCGCGCCACCGGCAATGCCCACTACGCGGCAACCCTTGATCTTGGCGATCTGCCCGGCAATGCTGCCCACCGCGCCGGCTGCGCCCGACAGCACTACAGTTTCACCCGCCTTGGGGGCGCCGACATCGAGCAGGGCGAAGTAGGCGGTCATGCCGGTCATGCCCAGTGCGGACAGGTAACGTGGAAGAGGGGCCAGTTTCGGATCGACCTTGTAGAACCCTCGTGGCTCACCGAGGAAATAGTCCTGCACGCCCAACGCCCCGTTGACGTAGTCCCCGACCGCGAAGCCCGGGTTGTTCGAGGCCACGACTTTACCTACGCCCAAGGCGCGCATCACTTCGCCCAGGCCCACCGGCGGGATGTAGGACTTGCCCTCGTTCATCCAGCCACGCATGGCCGGGTCCAGGGACAGGTATTCGTTTTTGACCAGGATCTGACCCGCTGCCGGCTCGCCGACCGGTACCTCCTGATACGTGAACGTCTCGCGGGTAGCCGCGCCGACTGGTCGTTTGGCGAGCAGGAACTGGCGATTGGTCTGGGTAGTCATGTCAGGCACTCAAGATGAATGAAGCCTTGTAGATAGTCCTTCAACGACGAGGCCGCAAGTTTGGCTGATGCGGCGAATACGGTTCGATCCAGTGCAGTGATAGTTGGTACGGGAGTTCCATCACTGCAACTCATGGGCGCTCAACCGGCCTTCTGATAGTGCTGCCGTGCCGGCGGACGCTGTGGCTAGACTGCGAAAACAATCACCCTCGCCAACTTTTCCTTGAGGACATAACGATGAGCATGACGTTTTCCGGTCAGGTCGCTGTAGTGACGGGCGCCGCCAATGGTATTGGTCGCGCGACGGCCCAGGCGTTCGCCGCCGAAGGCCTGAAGGTGGTAGTGGCTGACATGGACACGGCGGGCGGCGAGGGGACGGTTGCGCTGATTCGTACAGCGGGCGGCGAAGCGACCTTCGTGCGTTGTAACGTCACCGTGGAGAGTGAAGTAAAAAATCTGATGGAAGAGGTGGTCAATACCTACGGGCGCCTCGATTACGCCTTCAACAATGCCGGTATCGAAATCGAGAAGGGCAAGCTGGCGGAAGGCACCGTCGACGAGTTCGACGCGATCATGGGCGTAAACGTCAAGGGCGTGTGGTTGTGCATGAAGTACCAGTTGCCGTTGCTGCTGGCCCAGGGCGGTGGCGCGATCGTCAACACCGCGTCGGTGGCGGGCCTGGGGGCTGCGCCGAAGATGAGCATCTATGCAGCCTCCAAGCATGCGGTGATCGGCCTGACCAAATCGGCGGCCATCGAATATGCCAAGAAAAAGATCCGGGTCAATGCGGTGTGCCCGGCGGTGATCGATACCGACATGTTCCGTCGCGCCTATGAAGCCGACCCGAAGAAAGGCGAGTTCGCCAATGCCATGCACCCGGTGGGCCGTATCGGCAAGGTCGAGGAAATCGCCAGTGCGGTGCTGTACCTGTGCAGTGACGGTGCTGCCTTCACCACCGGTCATTCGTTGGCGGTGGATGGTGGTGTGACCGCGTTCTGAGTTCTGTAGCAACACTGAACCTGTGGGAGCGAGCCTGCTCGCGATAGCGGTGTGTCAGACAACTGGGTTGTCGACTGATACACCCGTCTCGCGAGCCGGCTCGCTCCCACAGGTTTTTTTGTATGTTGCAAAGGGTAAAAAGCAAAGGCTTTAGCTGCGTTGTCGCACATCGTGGCCGGCGCTCCTGTGATTAACTGGTTTTCGCATAACCAACAGGAGTTTGCTTGCTCATGGAGTTGAGAATCGATCGACAGGCCATGGTGCCGGTCGTACAGCAAATCGTCGACGCGCTGGTTTGCGCGATCCGTTGCAATCAATTGATGCCAGGCGCACGTCTACCATCGGTGCGGACAATCGCGCGAATCAATTTGCTCAACGAGTTCTGTGTCGCCCAGGCCTGCGAACGCCTGGTCGCGCAGGGTGTACTGGGGCCGCGCCAGCGTGCCGGTTACACCGTGGCAGCTCCGGCGCCGGCCGCGCTTTGCGACGCTGAATTCGATCCGTGCCGTTCCTCGTGCGAGCTGCAATTGGGGGCCGGCAGCCTGCCCGAAAGCTGGCGTGAGTCGGATGATCTGGCTTATGCGATCCGAGAGGTCAGTCGCACCGACATGGCCGGCCTGTTCAACTACAGCTCGGCACTGGGCCTGCCCCGTTTGCGCCAGCAGATTCTGAAGTGCCTGAAACCCCTGGATATCCACGTCGAGGACAGCCGGATTCTGACCACTGCCGGGGCCAGTCAGGGGCTCGACCTTATCGTGCGGGCATTGCTCAAACCGGGCGACTGCGTCGTGGTTGAAAGCCCCGGTTATCCCGTGCTATTCGAACTGCTCAGGCTGCACGGCATCATCATGCGGGAGGTGCCGCGCACTCCGCTCGGGCCGGACATCGCAACCCTGGAAGCGCTGTTTGTGCAAGACCGGCCACGCGCCTTCTTCATCAACAGTTTTCATCACAATCCCACCGGAACCTGCCTGACGCCGGAGGTCGCCAGACAGGTGCTGCAACTGGCAAGGGAACACGACGTAAGGGTGGTTGAAGACGACGTCTATGCGGACCTGCATGGTGGTCACGGCAAGCGTCTCGCCGCGCTGGATGACAACGTTATCTACGTCGGCAGTTACTCCAAGACACTCAGCAGCGCCTTGCGGGTCGGCTTTGTCGTGGCCACTGCCGAGTCGATCGAGCGACTGGCCGAGGTCAAGATGATCACCAGTATGGGGGCCTCGGGATTTTGCGAATCGGTGCTCGCTTGCCTGTTGGCCAATGGCGCCTACCGCAAGCTGGTGCAGCGTCAGCGACAGCGCTTGAACCACGACAGGCTGGTGCTGTTGCAGTTGCTCGAAGACGCCGAGTGGGAAGTGTTCGGCAAGCCGGCAGGCGGTTTGTTTGTGTGGGCGCGATCACGAATGGCGGACTACGCCCAGGTGCGGGCACAGGCCAGGCGTTGCGGCATCCTGTTGTCATCGACGACTGCCTTCAGTCCCGACGGTACGGTCAACGACTGGCTGCGCATCAATGTGGCCTGCGCGGCTGATCCACGTGCACGGGCATTTATTCAGGCCACCACTCCGGATCGACCTCAAGCGTTCTGAAAACGACGCGGGCGTAGCTTTTTGCCATTATTCCGGCGCCAGAGCCTTGTGTTGCCACAGGCCCGTTGCGAATCTGCGTCTATCAATAATGGCGGAGGACCTGGTCCAATGATTTCGGCCGTGCAAGGACGTTTTGCCAACCTGGGTATGGCAAAAAAAATGGGTGTCGGGTTTGTGCTGGTGCTGTTGTTGACCGCCCTGGTGGCGGCCATCGGCGTCTGGTCCCTGCAAACCATCAGCCAACGCTTCGACGGGCTCAAGCAGATGTCGTCGCTCAACAGCGGTTTGCTGAAGGTGCGCCTGCTGGAGCAGGAATATGCCTTGCACGGCAACCCGAAAACCGTCGACGCCCTGCACGAAGGCGTCGATGGCTTGATTGCACTGGCCAACGAGCTCAAGGCGGGATCAGCCGCCAACGTGCCGGTGATGAACGATGTCGAGCAGTCACTCGGCGCCTATCGCAAGGCATTCGATGAGTTCGTCTCGCTCAGCCAGGCCAAGGACCTGGCGCTGGAAATGGCCAGTTGGTCGGTCTCCAGCGTGGCCAATAATCTCGATGTGCTGCAGTCCGGGCTGACCGATGACGGCACTTATACCCTGAAGGATTCCGAGGGCAAGGACGGCGCTCAATTCATCGAGCAGGCCAGTCAGGTCAGCCAGGTATCGCGGTTGATGCTGCAAGCGATGAACGAGGCGCGCGTACGTCTGGATCAGAGCCGCAAGGGCGACGACAGTGCGGGCCAGGGCAAGATCGAACAGGCCAGCCAGGCGCTGGCTCAGGCCGAGCAACTGAAAACCACGGTCAAGGATGAGGGGTATCAGACCGTACTCAATGAAGTGACCGGTCATATCGCCAGTTTCAGCGACAAGCTCACCGAGTACACCGGCTTGTTGGAACAGGAAAAGACGGTCTATCAGCAATTGCACCAGCGCGCTGCCCAGGTGATGGAGCGGGTCGATCAGGCCTATGTCGCCGAAGACCAGTCGATGCAGGCGGAGCTGAAAAAGAATTCCTTGATGATTATCGGTTCTTCCGCGCTGGCGTTGCTTGTTGGCTTGATCGCCGCCTGGGTGATTACCCGCTTGATCGTCGGGCCACTGCGTAGCGTGATTCGCGTGGCGCAGCAGATTGCCTCGGGGGATCTGAGCGGGACGGTCGAGGTGAACCGTCGGGACGAGATCGGCCAGTTGATGCAGGCCATGCAGCAAATGGGCGCGGGACTTAGCCATATCGTCAGCGGCTTGCAGGCCGGTATCGAACAATTGGCCACTTCTGCGCAATCGCTGTCCGCGGTGACTGAACAGACCAATCTTGAAGTCAGCAGCCAGAAGGAAGAAACCGAGCAGGTCGCCACGGCGATGAATCAGATGACCGCCACTGTGCATGATGTCGCGCGTAACGCCGAGGAGGCTGCCGTGGCGGCGCAGACGGCGGACGGCAAGGTGGAGAGTGGTCAGCTTGTGGTGCGCCAGAGCATGGCGCGAATCGAACAACTGGCGGATTCGGCCACCTCGGCCAGCTCGAGCATCGAAAGCCTGAGCGCGGAAATCCAGAACATCGGTACGGTGCTTGGCGTGATCAAGAGCGTGGCCGAACAGACCAATCTGCTGGCGCTCAACGCGGCGATCGAAGCCGCCCGGGCCGGTGAGCAGGGCAGGGGCTTTGCCGTGGTGGCTGACGAAGTGCGCGCACTGGCCAAGCGGACCCAGCAATCGACCGAGGAAATCGAACGTCTGGTCAGCGCCTTGCGCTCGGCGGCGCAGACTTCAGTGCAGCAAATCCAGAGCAGCGGCGACCTGGTGAAACTGGCGGTCAGCGATGCGCTGCAAACCGAAAGTGCGTTGGGCAGCATTGCGGCGGCGGTGTCGTTGATTCAGCAGATGAATCAGCAGATCGCCGCAGCTGCCGAAGAGCAGAGCTCGGTGGCCGAAGAGATCAATCGCAGTGTCACGAGTATTCGTGCCAGTGCCGATCAGTCTTCGTTGGCGATGCAGGGCAATGCCGCGTCGAGTATCGAGCTGGCGCAGCTGGGGGTTGAGTTGAAGGGGATGGTGGGGCATTTCAGGCTCTAACAGCTACACCGCTGGACCCTGTAGGAGCGAGCTTGATCGCGATGGACGCGAACGATCACGAGGGGTAGGCAGCATAAACGCGGCGCCCTGATGTTCATCGCGAGCAAGCTCGCTCCTGCACAGAGCAAAAAAAAGCCACCGGTCCCGGTGGCTTTTCTGTTTCCGCTCGATGATCAGTCGTAAATCACTTTCTTCTTCCAGTCCGCATCCGCCTCGACGTCCTTGAGGCCTTCGGTCAACTGGTTCACTTCGCCTTCCACCGGGGCGATGCGGTCCATGACCTGGTCGTTGGCGCGGGCCAGGAGCTTTTCCAGGTACTCCAGCTGTTCGGCGTAGATCTGCGGCTCCTGCTGTTTGCGCAGGTACTGCACGCCGCGTTCAAACGCCAGGCGCGCCTGGCCTGGCTGATTCTGTTGCAGGGCGTGCTGGCCAAGGTTGTTGAAGAACTCGATGTGCAGCAGCACCAGGATGTGGCGCACTTCACGGATCCAGCGTTTGGCTTCGTTGGGCGGCAGGAAGCCGTCCTGTGCCGCGCGGGTGATTTGGCCATGCAGGGCTTCAAGAAGGAAACGTACATCCTTGGCCTTGGCTTCAGTCTGGATCGGTGCCGGCGGGTTGTTGACCGGAATCGATTCGCCCTGGCCGACCAACGCTTCAAGCTCGACAATCCGCGCCTTGAGGTTGGAACTGGTTTTTTCGAGGTTGAGCAGGCGTTGGCAGACATTCAATTCCAGGCGGGTCAGCAGCAACTTGAGCGCCGGTGTCATCAACTGGCCCGGGAAGGTTTCGGTGATTTCTCCGCAACGACGCAGGCGATCGTTGAGTTCAACCTTGGTACGGGCCCTTTCCAGCTTATTGTTCTCCACCACATGGTTGATATAGCCAATGGCGATCAAGAGTGCGATCCCGGCTACGACGAGCAGGGTGATCATGAGTGGTGTCACCGGTAAGACCTCTTCTATAGGGTTCGCGTGCGAGTGTATGGACTTGGCATTTGAGCGCCTAGCGCCACTCGACGAGTTGGATCAATGTGGTAATGCCTGTATCGACCGTAGAGTGGCTTAATTAAATGCTGGCACTTGTTTAGCACATTGCCATCACTCATGGTCGCCGACTATAACGCCTTGGCGAGTGTCAGAATATAGGCGCCAAACACCGGACGGCGGAAAAGCCGGGCAGGGGCTGAAAAGCAGGGCCAAGTCATTGATTTAAAAAAATTTATAACAGGGGGTTGACGACCCCTCAAACCATCCATAGAATGCGCGCCACTTGCAGCGTAAAGCACACAGCGAAACGAAGCAGGGAGTGAATGTTGTAGTGTGTCCCCTTCGTCTAGTGGCCTAGGACACCGCCCTTTCACGGCGGTAACAGGGGTTCGAGTCCCCTAGGGGACGCCAATGCGGGAATAGCTCAGTTGGTAGAGCACGACCTTGCCAAGGTCGGGGTCGCGAGTTCGAGTCTCGTTTCCCGCTCCAATTTTAAACAGCGTTGCTTTCGGGCAGGGCTGAGTGAAACCAGAACCAAGTCTTCGGATGCGGATCTGGACACCGAAACACACACCATGTGTTCCGGGTAGCGTGTCCCCTTCGTCTAGTGGCCTAGGACACCGCCCTTTCACGGCGGTAACAGGGGTTCGAGTCCCCTAGGGGACGCCATTTGCGGGAATAGCTCAGTTGGTAGAGCACGACCTTGCCAAGGTCGGGGTCGCGAGTTCGAGTCTCGTTTCCCGCTCCAAATTAAACGAAAACGCCGCTCAATCGAGCGGCGTTTTTGTTTGCGCGTGATTTGTACCTGTATAGAAAAAAGGCCCGCCAGTCAGACTGAGCGGGCCTTTTGCATTCAGGCGTTTTTACATCGACAGAATCAACCGCCCCGCAAACAAAATCAGGATCACGCCCATGGTCCGTTCGAACCAGTGCCCCATGCGCAAAAACAGCAACCGCACTTTGTTGCTCGAAAAAAACAGCGCGACGATCACAAACCACAAGGCATTCACACAGCACATCCACACACCGTACAGCGCCTGAATCGCCAACGGTGTCGTGGAACTGACCAAAGTGGTGAAGATCGCCAGGAAAAACAGCGTGGCCTTGGGATTGGTGGCGTTGGTGAGAAAGCCGGTGGTGAATGCCTTGAACAGGGTTTGCTTGACCACTGGCTCGTCCGCTTCTTTTTCACCCTCGAGCACGGATTTGGGTTGGCTGCGCAGCAGGCTGATGCCCAGGTAAAGAATGTAGGCACCCCCAATCACCTTGGCCAAGGTCAGCATCCAGGGAATCGTGTGCATCAGCGCGCCCACGCCCAGCAGGGTGTACAGCACATGCACGGAAATGCCAGCGCCGATGCCCAGTGCCGTGCAGATGCCGGTCCACCGGCCAAAACGCACGCTCTGACGGATCGTTACGGCAAAGTCCGGCCCTGGGGCGACCACGGCCAGGAAATGGATGGTCGCCAACGCCAGAAATTCGCCCAGGTAATTGGAAAGCATTTCAACTCCAGAAGGTCAGGGGGGAAGCCGCGCCGCGATAGCCGACGAAGAATGAAAGGCTCAAGCGCGGATCGGTCAGGCCCGGCGTCACCGCGTGCATGCGGCGCGAGTTGAACATGATGAAATCGCCCGGCTCGGGACGGACTTCCAGAGTCGGCGTTCCCAGCAGGGTCGGGTCGATGCCGTAGCTGTCACCGCGCATTTCGTCGAACTGATCCGGCGAAATGTCGTGGTCCCACATCTGCAAGGCACCGCCTTCGGTGGGCATGTTCAGGTAAACATTGCAGGCGAACTGCGCCTCCAGGCTTCTGGCCTGAAAACTGTCCGGCGCGTCCTTGGCGAAAATGTCGTGATGGGCGAGAAAACACACACCGGGTTTCACCACCCGGGAAAGCCCGACATACATCTTGCGACCGTAGAGGGTTTCCAGGTGTGCGCCTGCCGGCCAGGACTCGTCGAGCATGCAGCGCAAGGTATCGACCGGGGACGAGTAGGGCGCGCAGCGGTTGCGCAATTCGGCGATGTTGCGAGTGGCGCGTGCGAAATAGTCCTCGATCAGCAGTGGCTGGTTTTCCGCTTCGTAAAACGCCATGCCGATGCGACCGATGCTCGGCGCGTTGATATAGCCTTCAAAACCTGGCTCGAGGATCTTTTCGCCAATTTGCATCGCCAATGGCGGGGCTAGCCAGCCCTTGATGCGGATGGCGAGAACTTCCTCATTGGCCAGCTTTTTTATGCACGTCTCATCGAGACATTCGACGTCAAGCATCATGTCCTGGGTCCATCCGACAAAGTGTCAACGAAGCCTGCGAACGCAGGCTCATCCGGCGCCAGGCGATGCCGGCAAATGGCATCGTCCTGCAACTCAGTCCACGTGATAGTGGACGGACAGGATCCCTTTCTTCTGCGAAAGGGATTCGATCGTGACCGTGCCCAAATCCTTCAGGCTACGTACATGGGTGCCGCCGCAACCGTAGGCGGGCAGCTCGCCGAAACCGATTTCCCGGGTGCCTTCGCGCGACGAGGTCAGGCGTGGCAGGTCATGGGCGATCCACTGTGCGAGACCGTCCTGCAGCGTCTGCACATCAACGTCCTGTGCGCAGTCCGCCGGTTTGAACTGCACTTTTGCTTCGCCCGGCCAGTGATGCGCCTTGATCGGCATCCAGCCCATGGCCTGGACGAAGTGACCGATCAGGTGGCCGGCCGAGTGCATGCGCGTATTGAACTGACGACGTTGCTCGTCGATACGGATCTGCGTCATGCCGGTGCTCACCGGGCGGTCGACGAAATGGATGATCCGCTCGGGATCCTGCATCACGCGCAGTACCCGGCTTTCGCCAATCCAGCCGGTGTCGCAGGGTTGCCCGCCGCCCTGGGGGTGGAACAGTGTGGCGCGCAATACCACGGCAAACTCGTGCTCGTGGGGCGTGCATTCCAGGATTTCCACGTTGGCCTTGAGGTCATCACTGTGGAAAAAAAGGCGAAGCGTCATATCCAAACTCACAAAAATGTTTCTAATTTTTATTATATGGACCGTGCTGGTGCGTGATAATCCGGTCAAACATCAAAGGACTGTTGCGTCGTGAGCATAAATCTACCGCTGCCCCTGCTGGGTGAAATGGCGATTTTCGTCAAGGTCGTCGAGACCGGCAGTTTCTCCGAGGCGGCTCGCCAACTGGGCTCTTCACCCTCGGCCGTCAGTCGCAGCATTTCGCGACTGGAGAAAGTCCTCGCCATGCGTTTGCTGCAACGGACTACGCGCAAGTTGCGCCTGAGCGACGGTGGCGAGGAAGTGTTCAAGCGTTGCCAGGACATGGTCAGTGCAGCCCGGTCGGTGATGGAAATCAGTGGTCAGTTCACCGATGAACCCGAGGGCGTGGTGCGTATCAGCGTGCCGAAGGCGGTTGGCCGAATCGTCATTCACCCGCATATGCCGGAGTTTCTGCGCCGCTATCCCAAGGTGGATGTGGAGATGTTGCTGGAGGATCGCCAGGTGGATCTGATCGACGATCATGTCGACCTGGCGATTCGTATCACTGACCGGCCCCCGGCGGGGCTCGTGGGACGGCAATTGCTGAGCATCGACCATATGCTCTGCGCGACACCGCAGTATCTGGCCGAGCACGGAACGCCGACCCATCCCCATGACTTGCTCAACCACAGTTGCATCTACCTGGGTGAAACGCCGAGCGATGCGCGCTGGAAGTTCAAGAAGGGCAACAAGACAGTGACGGTTGGTGTGCGCGGGCGATATGCCGCCAATCACACTGGCGTACGTTTCGGCGCCGTCTTGCAGCACATCGGCATTGGCAGCCTGCCGTATTTCACGGCGCGCCGTGCCCTGGAGAAGGGCTTGATGGTGCAAGTGCTGCCGGACTGGACCTTCTTGGCGTCCTACCACGGAGGTGCCTGGCTGCTGCATTCGCCAACCCGATACCTGCCACCCAAGCTACGGGTCTTGATCGATTATCTGGTGGAGTGCCTAGAGAAGGAGCCGACGTTGAACCGACCGGGCAAGTCGAGGCCTTCGAATATTGCCGTTTCGGAGTATGAACTCCCCGAGAGTGATGGCTTGTTTTAAGACAGGCCACAAAAAAAGGCCCGCATGGATAACCATGCGGGCCTTTTGCATTACCGACCGAGGATCAGTGCTTGCTGTCCTGATTCGACAGGGCCAGCAGCTGTTTTTCCTGGTTCCAGTCAAAGGGTTCGTCGTTCTGTTCGGCTTCGAAGCGACGTTCTTCCAGTGCCTGGTACAGGTCGATTTCATCATCGGGCATGTAGTGCAGGCAGTCACCGGCGAAGTACCACAGCAGGTCGCGCGGGACCAGGTGGGCGATTTGCGGGTAGCGGGTGATGACCTGGCACAGGATGTCCTGGCCCAGGTATTGGCTTTCGATCGGGTCGACCGGCAGCAGTGCACGCAGTTCGTCGAAGCGCTCCAGGAACAAGGCATGGCTTTCTTCGGGAACCTGGTCGGCCTCACCCACGGCGACCAGGATGCTGCGCAGGTGGTCGAGCAAAACGAGATGATCGGCAACGATGTTGGACACGAGATAAGTCCTCAAGAGCAAAACGGGCGCGGGAGTATAAAGCTCCCGCGCCCATTTTTACATGCTGCGCATATTTGACTGGATCAGCGGACCCGCCCATTGGTCAGTGCGATTTCTTCTTTGTCGAAATCATCGACATCGATCACCTTGCGCCGAGCCGCTTCTGCCTCACGTAGCGTTTGCGCCTCAACCGGCTGCAGCACGCCAGCCTCCAGGGCGGTATCGATGACAGGCTCACCGGCGACCGGCCTGACCTGGCCGCTCTTGAGCGCCACGTGCAGCTTCTTCTGCAGGGGTTGCGCGGCACTCAGCAGGTCGCAGGCATGTTGCAGGGCACCTATCGGATCTTCCTTCGATTGCGGACGGTAGCAACCCTGAAGCAGCTCTTCGAGGGCGGGATCGCCCTTGGCGCGACCGATCACCCCGGCGACTGCGGCACCGAGCTTGTCCGACGGCCCTTTGTGGCGACGGCCGAACGGAAACACGATTACCCGCAGCAGGCACGCCAGGACCTTGTTCGGGAAATTGTTCAGCAGTTCATCCATGGCCCGTTCGGCCTGGCCAAGACTTTCTTCCATGGCCCAGACAAACAGCGGCTCCATGTACTGCGGCGTGTCGAGGTCGTTGTAGCGTTTGAGGGCGGCGCTGGCCAGGTACAGGTTGCTCAGAACATCCCCCAGCCGTGCCGACAGGCGTTCACGACGTTTGAGTTCACCGCCGAGCAACATCATGCTGAGGTCGGCCAGCAGGGCGAACGCAGCGGCCTGGCGGTTGAGGGCACGGAAATAACCCTGGCTGATCCTGTCGCCCGGCAGGTGTTCCAGATGACCGAAACCGAGGTTCAGCACCAGCGTACTGGCGGCGTTGCCCACGGCAAAACCGATGTGCTTGAGCAGCAGGCCATCGAACTCGGTCAGCGCCTGATCCTTGTCCTCGCGCCCCGCCAGGGCCATTTCCTTGAGCACGAAGGGATGGCAGCGAATCGCGCCCTGGCCGAAGATCATCAGGTTGCGCGAGAGGATGTTCGCGCCTTCCACGGTGATGCAGATGGGCGCGCCTTGCCACATGCGTCCGAGGTAGTTTTTCGGGCCCATGATGATCGCCTTGCCGCCATGCACATCCATCGCATGGCTGATGCATTCGCGGCCGCGTTCGGTGAGCTGATACTTGAGAATCGCCGACAGCACCGACGGTTTCTCGCCGAGGTCCACCGCGTTGGCGGTGAGCATGCGCGCGGCGTCCATCATCCAGGCGTTACCGCCGATGCGGGCCATTGCTTCCTGAATGCCTTCGAACGCGGCAATCGGCACATTGAACTGTTCGCGAATCTGCGCGTACTGGCCGGTGACCAGGCTGGTGAACTTGGCCATGCCGGTGCCCACCGCCGGCAGGGAAATCGAACGCCCGACGGACAGGCAGTTCATCAACATCATCCAGCCCTTGCCGAGCATTTCCTGGCCGCCGATCAAGAAGTCCAGCGGGATGAACACGTCCTTGCCGGAGTTCGGCCCGTTCATGAACGCCGCGCCCAATGGCAGGTGGCGGCGACCGATGTTTACTCCGGCAGTGTCGGTTGGCACCAGTGCCAGGCTGATGCCCAGATCCTCCTTTTCGCCCAGCAGATGGTCCGGGTCATAGGCCTTGAACGCCAGGCCGAGCAGGGTGGCCACCGGGCCGAGGGTGATGTAGCGCTTTTCCCAGTTCAGGCGCAGGCCGAGGGTTTCCTGGCCTTGCCATTCACCCTTGCAGATGATGCCGGTGTCGGGCATGCCGCCGGCGTCGGAGCCGGCCAGTGGCCCGGTCAACGCAAAGCATGGAATTTCGTCGCCCCGCGCCAGGCGTGGCAGGTAGTGGTTGCGTTGTTCGTCGGTGCCGTAATGCAACAGCAGCTCCGCCGGGCCGAGGGAGTTGGGGACCATCACGGTGGACGCGAGGTCGCCGCTGTGGCTCGCCAGTTTCATCGCCACTTGCGAGTGGGCGTAGGCCGAGAAACCCTTGCCGCCAAACTCCTTGGGAATGATCAGGGCGAAAAAGCCGTTGTCCTTGATGAAGGTCCAGGCCTGTTCCGGCAGGTCCATGGTTTGCCCCAGCTGCCAGTCGCTGACCATGGCGCAGAGCTCTTCGGTCGGGCCATCGATAAAGGCGCGTTCCTCTTCGTTCAGCTGGGCCACTGGATAGGACAGCAGTTTGTTCCAGTCGGGACGACCGCTGAACAGTTCGCCGTCCCACCACACGGTGCCGGCTTCGATGGCGTCGCGTTCGGTTTGCGACATGGGTGGCAGGGTTTTCTGGAACCAGTTGAACATCGGCGCGCTGAAGAATTTGCGCCGCAGATCAGGCAACAACAAAGGGGCCGCCACGACGGCGAGCAGGACCCAGAAAATCAACAACAACCAGCCCGGCGCGCGACTGAGGGCTCCCATGGCCAGCAGGTAGACCGCCACCATGCCCAGGGCGGGCAGCGGGGCGATACGACGGTGGGCTAAATAAGCTATCCCGACAACCAGAACCACTATCCACAACAGCAGCATATTTAATCCTCCGTGAAACCAGGGCAAACCAACCCCAAGAGCTTAGACGGCATCCGCGAAACGGGGTGGTTGGAGCAAGGTGACTGAAAACGTGGGAAACCCACGCTGATTGTGTCGGCCCGAGGGGCGCCGGACCGTGAAGAATCGTTCATTGTGCGGGCGCCAAAGCGTGCACATTTGGCCGAAACGTCGTTATCTGTGTGCTGAACCTCTCGCTAGACTCGGGAGCTAGCCAAGGAGATTGCCCGCATGCACGAGTACCTGAGCCCCGGCCGCTTCATCGATAGTGACCACCCTGCAGTGGTGGAGTTCGCCGAAAAGCATCGAGGCGCCAGTCGCGACCCGGTCGAGCAGGCCGTCAGTCTCTATTACGCCGTGCGCGAGGCGGTGCGCTACAACCCGTACGCCTTCAGCCTCGACCCGCAGACCTTGCGTGGCAGTCATGCACTGGCCACCGGTGAAAGTTATTGCGTGCCCAAGGCCACGTTGCTGGCAGGCGCCGCGCGGCATTGCGCGATACCGGCGCGGATTGGCCTGGCGGATGTGCGCAATCATTTGTCGACGCCGCGTCTGCTTGAGCTGCTCAAGAGCGATGTGTTCGCCATGCATGGCTACACCGAGCTGTATTTGAACGATCGTTGGGTCAAGGCAACGCCGGCTTTCAATCAGGGTTTGTGTGAGCTGTTCAACGTCGCACCGCTGGAATTCGACGGTCTTAATGACAGTGTTTTTCACCCGTTCAATCGCGATGGCGAAAAACTGATGGAGTACCTGGTCGATCACGGCCAGTTCACCGATGTGCCCGAAGCGTTCTTCTTCGAGCACCTGCGCCAGTGCTATCCGCACCTGTTCGGCTCGCAACTGCAACCGCTGCTGGGGGACATGCAGAGCGATTTGAGTCGCGCCTGATCCGGCGTATGCTGCCTGCGCATTCATCAATCGAGAGGCGGTCATGCTGAAGATCTGGGGTCGGAAAAATTCGTCGAATGTCAGGAAACCATTGTGGGCCGCCGAGGAACTCGGCCTCGCCTACGAAGCCATCGATGCGGGCGGCGCCTTTGGTGTCGTGGACACGCCCGAGTATCGCGCCATGAACCCCAATGGCCGCGTTCCGGTGATCGAAGACGACGGTTTCGTGTTGTGGGAATCCAACGCCATCGTCCGCTACCTGATGGCCAAACATGCGGCCGGGACAGCGTGGTTCTCCCAGGATCTGCAAGCGCGGGCGACCGCCGACAAGTGGATGGACTGGACCACCTCCAGTTTCGCCGGCCCGTTTCGCACCGTGTTCTGGGGCGTACTGCGTACCCCGGCGGAGCAACAGGACTGGCCCGCCATCAAGGCCGCAATCAAGGAGTGCGATGCGCTGCTGGCGATGGCCGATCATGCGCTGGCGAACAAACCCTGGTTGTCAGGTGATGAGATCGGCATGGGCGACATTCCCCTGGGCAGTTTTATTTATGCCTGGTTCGAAATGCCGATCGAGCGCGCACCACTGCCTCATCTGCAAGCCTGGTATGCGCGCCTGACCGAGCGCCCGGCGTATCGCAAGGCGGTCATGACCGCGTTGACTTAATACTCACTATCGACACACTTGACTGTACTTGTGTGGCGGCGACAAGCACCATTGTGCTATTGCGCTGCGGTTGCATGGCTCGCCGCCCGCTCATACTTTTTCCTTTCTTCACTTCTTGGTGCGTAAATCCGATATGAGTTCCGCTCTGTCCATCCGGCAGCTAACCAAAACCTACGGCAACGGTTTCCAGGCCTTGAGTGGTATCGATCTGGACGTCGCCGAAGGTGACTTCTTCGCCTTGCTCGGCCCCAACGGCGCCGGCAAATCCACGACCATCGGCATTCTCTCGACCCTGGTGAACAAGACCAGCGGTACGGTGAATATCTTCGGGCATGACCTGGACAAGAACCCGGCCGCGCTCAAGCGCTCGATCGGCGTGGTGCCCCAGGAATTCAACTTCAACCAGTTTGAAAAGACCTTCGACATCGTCGTGACCCAGGCCGGTTACTACGGCATTCCGGCGAAAGTCGCCAAGGAACGCGCCGAGCAATACCTGACCCAGCTGGGCCTGTGGGACAAGCGCGATGTGCCGTCGCGTTCGTTGTCCGGCGGCATGAAGCGTCGCTTGATGATCGCCCGCGCGCTGGTTCACGAACCGCGTCTGTTGATCCTCGATGAGCCGACGGCGGGGGTGGACATCGAACTGCGCCGCTCGATGTGGACCTTCCTCACCGAGCTGAACAAACGTGGCATCACCATCATCCTCACCACCCATTACCTGGAAGAGGCTGAACAGTTGTGCCGCAACATCGGCATCATCGACCACGGCACCATCGTCGAAAATACCAGCATGAAGCAGCTGCTCGGCCAACTGCATGTCGAGACCTTCCTGCTGGACCTGAAGAACGGCCTGGGTGCGCCGCCGCAACTGCTTGGCTATTCCTCGCGGTTGCTCGATGGCCATACCCTGGAAGTCCAGGTGGATAAAAGCATGGGCATTACCGCGCTTTTCACTCAGCTGGCACAGCAGAACATTGAGGTGCTGAGCCTGCGTAACAAGACCAATCGCCTCGAGGAGTTGTTCGTGTCCCTGGTGGAGAAAAATCTGTCGAAGGTGGCGGTATGAGTTCCGAGCTGCGCCCCAACCTCGTCGCCCTGAACACCATCGTTTACCGTGAAGTCCGGCGCTTTACCCGGATCTGGCCGCAGACCCTGCTGCCACCGGCGATTACCATGGTTCTGTACTTCGTGATCTTCGGTAACCTGATCGGCCGGCAGATCGGCGACATGGGTGGCTTCACCTATATGGAGTACATCGTGCCGGGGCTGATCATGATGTCGGTGATCACCAACTCCTATGGCAACGTGGTGTCGAGTTTCTTCGGCAGCAAGTTCCAGCGCTCCATCGAAGAGTTGATGGTGTCGCCGGTTTCGCCGCACACCATCCTGATCGGCTACACCCTGGGCGGCGTGCTGCGCGGGTTGATGGTCGGGATCATCGTGACGCTGCTGTCGCTGTTCTTCACCCATTTGCAGGTGCATCACCTGGGCGTGACCATTCTGGTGGTGGTCCTGACGGCAACGATCTTCTCGTTGCTGGGATTTATCAACGCAGTGTTTGCGCGCAACTTCGATGACATCTCGATCATCCCGACCTTCGTGCTGACGCCGCTGACTTACCTGGGCGGGGTGTTCTACTCGATCTCGCTGCTGCCGCCGTTCTGGCAGACCGTGTCCCTGGCCAACCCGGTGCTGCACATGGTCAACGCGTTCCGCTACGGCATCCTTGGCGTGTCGGATATCCGCATCAGCATTGCGATCACGTTCATGCTGGTGGCGACGGTGATTCTGTATATCGGTTGTGCGCGGTTGCTGGTGAGTGGGCGGGGGATGCGCACTTAAGCAACACCGCGGCGCCTTCAATCGCGAGCAGGCTCGCTCCCACATTGGATCTACGTCGTCATCAGATTTCATTGTGGGAGCGAGCCTGCTCGCGATGGCGTCATTCCAGACGCCATAAAAAACGGCCTCCCAAGCGGAGGCCGTTTTGCATTCTCACATCCGGCGCTGCTTGCGCCGTTTCCACTGCCGCGCAACCCACCAGCGCCAGTACATCATCACCAGGCAATAAGCCAGCGCCCCAAGCACCAGCCCCGTCACCACCGAACCGAGCAGGAACGGCTGCCACAGGGTCGAGAGTTCGCCGCTGATCCATTCCCAGGTCAGCTCATCCGGCAAATGGCGGGCGGGCACGTCCATCAGCCAGGCGCCTGCCTGGTAGGTGCAAAAGAACACGGCGGGCATGGTGATGGGGTTGGTCAGCCAGACCAGGCTGACGGCAATTGGCATATTGCCGCGCACAACGATGGCGAGGACGGCGGCGACCAGCATTTGCAAGGGAATCGGCAGGAACGCCGCGAACAGGCCGACCGCCATGGCGCGGGCAACGGAGTGGCGGTTGAGGTGCCAGAGGTTCGGGTCATGCAACAGAGTGCCGAGAAAGCGTAAGGATTTGTGTTCCCTGATGCTTATCGGATCTGGCATGTAACGTTTGAACAAGCGCCGGGGCATAAGGCTTCTCGGTCGGTTAAGGCGGCAAGTATGTATGGATTCTATGAGTCGCCTATTCAGACTTTGTGACAATTGATAACGGCGGACGTGCAATCGGCCGGCTATGCCTAGGTTCGGAACTCTCCAGGAAAGGCACATGCGCACAGGGATGGTGGCGTTGGCGCTGGGTTTGCTGACCCTGCGTTTTTTACCGGCATTGCCGCCGGTCGGGTTGTGGCTGTTGTTACCGGTAGTGGGTTTGATGTTGCTGCCGTTTCGGTCGTACCCCGTGGCGTTTTTCCTCTTCGGCTTGAGCTGGGCCGGCGCCCAGGCGCAATGGGCGCTGGATGACCGGTTGCGACCGAACCTGGATGGCGAGACTCGTTGGGTCGAAGGGCGCGTCGTGGGTTTGCCTCAGCAAGGCGATGCGGTCGTGCGCTTCGAATTGGCGGACGCCCGGTCACGCCACGGCAGCGTGCCGCAGCGCCTGCGCTTGGCCTGGTACGGCGGACCTGCGGTAAAAAGCGGCGAGCGCTGGCGACTGGCGGTCAAGCTGAAGCAACCAGCCGGATTACTCAATCCCCATGCCTTCGATTACGACGCCTGGTTGCTGGCGCAGCGCATCGGTGCGACTGGCACCGTCAAGGACGGCGAGCGACTGGCCGAGGCGCGGTGGGCCTGGCGCGACGGCATTCGGCAAAGGTTGCTGCAAGTGGACGCTCAGGGGCGGACGGGCATCCTGGTGGCGTTGGTGCTGGGGGATGGTGCAGGGCTCAGTCGTGAAGACTGGCAAGTGTTGCAGGACACCGGCACCGTGCACCTGTTGGTGATTTCCGGGCAGCACATCGGCTTGCTGGCGGGCCTGGTGTATATGTTGATCGCCGGGCTTGCCCGTTATGGCTTGTGGCCAGCCCGTCTGCCGTGGTTGCCCTGGGCCTGCGGCCTGGCCTTCGCTGCCGCTCTCGGATACGGGCTGTTGGCCGGTTTCGAGGTGCCGGTGCGGCGTGCCTGCCTGATGATCGGGCTGGTGTTGTTATGGCGTCTGCGATTTCGCCACCTTGGTGCCTGGTGGCCGCTACTGCTGGCGCTCAATGGCGTGTTGCTAATGGACCCATTGGCCAGCCTGCAACCGGGGTTCTGGTTGTCTTTCGGGGCGGTGGCGGTGCTGATCTTCACCTTCGGCGGTCGCCTGGGGCCGTGGCGATGGTGGCAAACCTGGACCCGCGCCCAATGGCTGATCGCAATCGGGTTGGCGCCGCTGCTGCTGATACTGGGCCTGCCGATCAGCCTCAGTGGGCCGCTGGTGAATCTGCTGGCCGTGCCCTGGATCAGCATGCTGGTGCTGCCACCGGCCTTGCTTGGAACCCTGTTGTTGCCCGTTCCCTATGTGGGGGAGGGCTTGCTGTGGCTGGCCGGCGGGCTGGTCGACTGGTTATTCCAGGGGCTGCGGATGATGGCCGGGCAGATTCCTGCGTGGATACCTGTGACGGTTTCAGGGTGGGTTTGGGCCATGGGGGCAATCGGTGCGTTCCTGCTTCTGCTGCCGCGAGGCGTGCCGCTGCGGCCGTTGGGGTGGCCGTTGCTGCTGATACTGATTGTTCCGCCCAGGCCCTCGCTGCCTGAAGGCGTTGCTGAAATCTGGCAACTGGATGTCGGTCAGGGCCTGGCCATCCTGGTTCGAACCCGCCATCACGCGCTGTTGTATGACGCCGGGCCACGCTTGGGTGGCAGTGATCTTGGCGAGCGTGTCGTGGTGCCGACCTTGCGCAAACTGGGTGTGGACGCTCTCGATATGATGTTGATCAGCCACGCCCACGTCGATCATTCCGGAGGGGCTCAGGCGGTTGCCAGGGCATTGCCGGTGCGACAGGTAGTCAGTGGTGAACCCGAGGAGCTGCCGACTGAACTGCAAGCCGGGGAATGCGAAAGTGGTCGGCAATGGACCTGGGATGGTGTGAGCTTCGAGCTATGGCGTTGGGCGGATGCTCAGGAAAGCAATCCAAAATCCTGCGTTTTGCAGATTGACGCCAGCGGCGAGCGATTGCTGCTGACCGGTGATATCGACGCCAGCGCCGAGCGCGCGCTGCTTGAGAGTCCGCTGGCGGTAAAGACCGACTGGTTGCAGTCGCCACACCATGGCAGTCGCAGTTCCTCCACAACGGTATTGCTCAACGGCTTGCAGCCCAAGGCCGTGCTGATCTCCCGTGGTCGGGGCAATTCGTTCGGTCATCCCCATCCGACAGTACTGGCGCGCTATCGAAAGCGCGGCATGGCCATCCATGACAGTGCGCAGCAGGGTGCCATTCATCTGCAACTGGGGCGTTTCGAGCCGCCGCGGACAATGCGTCTGGAACGGCGGTTCTGGCGCGATCCACCGGCAACTCATGAGTAACCTTCGGCTATCAGAGACCGACCGGATGCGACATCACGGTCTTCGGTCAACTCACCCCCTATGTTAGAGTGGCGCACTTTTTCGAGGGGACTGTCACTGTGTGGGAATTGGTCAAATCCGGCGGCTGGATGATGCTGCCGATCATCCTGAGTTCCATCGCGGCCATGGCGATCGTCGCCGAGCGCCTCTGGACCCTGCGGGCCAGTCGTGTGACCCCGGAGCACTTGCTCGGGCAGGTCTGGGTGTGGATCAAGGACAAGCAACTCAATAAAGAAAAACTCAAGGAACTGCGCGCCAACTCGCCGCTGGGCGAGATCCTCGCGGCGGGCCTGGCCAACTCCAAACATGGTCGCGAGATCATGAAAGAGTGCATCGAAGAGGCCGCCGCGCGGGTCATCCACGAGCTGGAGCGCTACATCAACGCCCTCGGCACCATCGCCGCCATGGCGCCGCTGCTGGGATTGCTCGGTACCGTGCTCGGTATGATCGATATCTTCAGTTCCTTCATGGGCTCGGGCATGGCGACCAACCCGGCAGTGCTGGCCGGTGGTATTTCCAAAGCCCTGGTGACCACGGCTTCCGGCCTGATCGTCGGTATCCCGGCGGTTTTCTTCCACCGTTTTCTGCAACGACGCATTGATGAACTCGTCGTGGGCATGGAGCAGGAAGCCATCAAACTGGTTGAAGTGGTGCAGGGCGACCGTGACGTTGATCTGGCTGGAGGCAAAGCGTGAAGTTCCGCCGCAAGCAACGGGAGAACATAGACATCAACCTGGTGTCGCTGATCGACGTGGTGTTTGTCCTGCTGCTGTTTTTCGTTGTGACTACCACCTTTACCCGCGAAACCCAGTTGCGCGTGGACCTGCCGGAAGCCGTCAGCGGCTCGCCGACCGAGGATCAGTCGAAACAGCTGGATATCGCCATCAGTGCTGAGGGCGTGTTCTCGGTCAACAACCAGATTCTGCCAAAGAGCGACCTGGCGAGCCTGATGGAGGCGCTGCAGAAAGCCTCCAATGGCGACACCAGTCGACCACTGTCCATCAGCGCCGACGGCAAATCCCAGCATCAGTCGGTGATCACTGCCATGGACGCCGCCGGCAAGCTTGGCTTCAGCCACTTGCGCATGACCACAGTCGAGGCGGCGCCTACCGCGCCATGATGGCCATGTCCGATCGATTGCTTGCCGCGTGGTACCAGGGGCATCCGGCCCTGAAGCTGTTACAGCCCCTGGAGTGGTTGTACCGGCGTGTGGTCAACAACAAACGCAAACGCTTCCTGGCGGGCGAGGGTGATATCTATCAGCCGCCCGTGCCGCTGATCGTGGTCGGCAACATCACGGTCGGCGGCACTGGCAAGACGCCCATGATTCTATGGATGATCGAACATTGTCAGCGTAGCGGCCTGCGGGTCGGCGTGGTCAGCCGCGGCTACGGCGCCAAACCGCCTCAGTTGCCGTGGCGGGTCGAGGCCGATCAAGGCGCGGACATTGCTGGCGACGAGCCGCTATTGATCGTCCAGCGCACGGGCGTGCCGTTGATGATCGATCCGGACCGCAGCCGCGCGGTCAAGGCGTTGCTGGAGAGCGAGCCGCTGGATTTGATCCTGTCCGATGACGGCATGCAGCACTACCGCCTGGCCCGCGATCTGGAGCTGGTGCTGATCGATGCCGCCCGTGGCCTGGGGAACGGGCGTTGTTTGCCCGCCGGGCCATTGCGCGAACCGGTCGAGCGCCTGCAAAGCGTCGATGCGGTGCTCTATAACGGTGCCGCGGCGGATCGCGAGGGCGGCTTTGCCTTCCAGTTGCAACCCAGCGCGTTGATCAATCTGCGCAGCGGCGCACGCCATCCCCTCGACCACTTTCCCCCCGGCCAGGCACTGCACGCCGTGGCCGGCATCGGCAACCCTCAGCGTTTCTTCAAGACCCTCGAAACGCTACACTGGCAGCCGGTCCCGCATGCATTTGCCGATCACGCCGAATACAGCGTGCAGGCCTTGAATTTCACCCCGTCATTGCCGTTGGTGATGACCGAAAAGGACGCGGTGAAGTGCCGTGCCTTTGCCGCCGCCGATTGGTGGTACCTGGCGGTCGATGCTGTGCCGTCGCCGGCTTTCGTAGCCTGGTTCGATACTCAGCTGATGCGTCTGTTGCCGGCTCGTCTGTTGCCTTAATCCGTTTTTATCCAGGGAATGCTCATGGACACCAAATTGCTCGACATCCTCGCTTGCCCGGTCTGCAAAGGCCCGCTCAAGCTCAGCGCCGACAAGACCGAGTTGATCAGCAAGGGCGCAGGTCTTGCCTACCCTATTCGCGACGGTATCCCTGTGATGCTCGAAACCGAAGCCCGCACCCTGACCACCGATGAGCGTCTGGATAAATGACCACAGCCTTTACCGTTGTCATTCCATCGCGCTATGCCTCCACCCGCTTGCCGGGCAAGCCGTTGCTGCTGATCGCCGGCAAGCCGATGATCCAGCACGTCTGGGAGCAGGCGAGCAAAAGCAGCGCCCAGCGTGTAGTCGTGGCAACCGACGATGCGCGCATCGTCGAAGCCTGCCAGGGGTTTGGCGCCGAAGTGGTGCTGACCCGCGAAGATCACAACTCCGGGACCGATCGCCTGGCGGAAGTCGCGGCGAAACTGGGTCTGGCCCCGGACGCCATCGTGGTGAACGTCCAGGGTGACGAGCCGTTGATCCCGCCAAGCGTGATCGACCAGGTCGCCGCCAACCTGGCCGCCCACACCGAAGCGCGCATGGCCACCCTGGGCGAGCCGATTGAAGACGTTGAAAGCCTGTTCAATCCCAATGTGGTCAAGGTCGTCAGCGACCTCAATGGCCTGGCCCTGACCTTCAGTCGCGCCACGCTGCCATGGGCACGGGATGCCTTTGCCCAGAACCGCGAGCAGCTTCCGCAAGGCGTGCCGTACCGTCGTCATATCGGTATCTACGCCTACCGCGCCGGTTTCCTGCATGACTTCGTCAGCTGGGGCCCGTGCTGGCTGGAAAACACCGAATGCCTGGAACAGCTGCGGGCGCTCTGGCACGGCGTGCGGATTCACGTCGCCGACGCGCTGATCGCGCCGCCGGCCGGTGTCGATACCGTTGAAGACCTTGAGCGCGTTCGTCGCCTGCTGGAGGCCTGATGCGGGTCCTGTTTGTCTGCCTGGGGAACATCTGCCGTTCACCCACCGCCGAAGGCGTGCTGCGACACAAACTGCGCGAGGCAGGCTTGGCCGAGCAGGTCGAAGTCGCGTCCGCCGGAACCGGTGACTGGCACATTGGCAAGGCCCCGGACAAGCGCAGCCAGGCTGCCGCGAAGTGTCGCGGCTACGACCTGTCGGCCCAGCGCGCCCAGCAGGTTACCCGCGCCGATTTCGCCACTTATGACCTGATCCTGGCGATGGACAACAGCAACCTGCGCAACCTCAAGGCGCTTCAGCCAGCCAAGGGCAAGGCCGAGCTGGACCTGTTCCTGCGCCGTTACCAGTGCGAACTCGATGAAGTGCCGGACCCGTATTACGACGGCGATCAGGGTTTCGAACAGGTGCTGGATTTGATCGAACGCGCTACCGATTCGCTGGTGATTGAACTGAAGGGACGGTTATGAGTTTGCAGCTGCGATCACAGGTATCGCTCAAGCCGTACAACAGTTTTGGCGTGGACGTTCAGGCCCGCCTGTTTGCCGAAGCCCATAGCGACGCCGATGTACGGGAAGCCCTGGCTTACGCACAGGCCCATGACGTGCCGTTGCTGGTGATTGGTGGTGGCAGCAATTTGTTGCTGACCGCCGATATCCCGGCGCTGGTGCTGCGCATGGCCACCCGCGGGATTCGTGTGCTGAGCGACGATGGCAGCAAGGTCGTGATCGAGGCCGAGGCCGGCGAGCCATGGCACCCGTTTGTGCAGCACACCCTGGTGCACGGCTTGTCGGGTCTGGAGAATCTCAGCCTGATCCCTGGCACTGTCGGCGCGGCGCCGATGCAGAACATCGGCGCCTATGGGGTCGAGATCAAGGACGTGTTCGCCGGTCTGACCGCTCTGGATCGCCAGAGCGGTGAATTGCGCGAGTTCAGCCTGGAGGAATGCAACTTTGCCTACCGTGACAGCCTGTTCAAGCAGGAGCCGGGACGCTGGTTGATTCTGCGCGTGCGTTTCAGACTCGATCGCACCGCGCACTTGCATCTGGATTACGGTCCGGTGCGCCAGCGATTGACCGAGCAAGGCATCGAGCATCCGACGGCCAGCGATGTCAGCCAGGCCATTTGCAGCATCCGCAACGAAAAACTCCCGGATCCCGCGGTGCTCGGCAATGCCGGCAGTTTTTTCAAAAACCCGTTGGTGCCGGCGGCGCTGGTTACGCAGCTCAAGGGCCAATACCCGGATCTGGTGGCATACCCGCAAGCCGACGGGCAGATGAAACTGGCCGCCGGTTGGCTGATCGAGCGGGCGGGCTGGAAGGGTTTCCGCGAAGCCGATGCCGGCGTGCACAAGCTGCAAGCGCTGGTGCTGGTCAATTACGGCAGCGCCACCGGGCTGCAATTGCTCGACCTGGCGCAGCGAATCCAGAAAGACATTTCAGAACGTTTCCAAGTCGATCTGGAAATGGAGCCGAACCGGTATTGAGGCTACGCTTTCTAGGTTCAATCCAAAGCCCTGCACTGATGCCAAGTGCAGGGCTTTTTTGTTAATGCTGGGTTAACTTAGCGAGCTAACGATGCAATGCTTTGTTCCATCAAAGGCCCGGTGCAGACGTTCCCGTCGGCACAAGAGAGCCTCCTTAGCCTGAGTCGATCTGCGTGATGCCAACCGCCGGACTTCGGCGGCAGATTGCTCGACCCCATAAACCAATACTATGCGGGCGTGCCCATGATTACCCTGAAGCTCAATGGTCAAGACCATCAACTCGATGTCAGCGAGGACATGCCCCTGCTGTGGGCTATCCGCGACGTGGCCGGTTACAACGGCACCAAATTCGGCTGCGGCATGGGCCTGTGCGGTGCCTGCACCATTCATATCGAAGGCGCTCCGGCGCGCAGCTGCATCACCCCGATTGGTTCGGTGGTCGGCCAGAACGTCACCACCATCGACAACCTGCACGCCGACCCGGTAGGCAAGGTCGTGCAGCAAGCCTGGCTCGATACCGCCGTGGCCCAATGTGGTTACTGCCAGGGCGGGCAGATCATGTCTGCCACGGCGTTGCTCAAGACCAACCCGAACCCGAGCGATGAACAGATCGAAGAGGCGATGGTCGGCAATATCTGCCGTTGCGGTACCTACAACCGCATCAAGACCGCCATTCGCCAGGCATCCACTCACCTGAAGGAGGCCAAGGCATGAGCCGGTTACCGAATGATTTCGCCCTGAGCAATCTCAGCCGGCGTGGTTTCCTCAAAGGGGTGGGGGCCACGGGCGCCCTGGTGATTGCCGCGAGTTGGGGCTGGCAGGACGTGTTCGCCGAAGAGAAGGAAAAGAAATTCGGTGCCGATGGCATGCCCCACGGCTGGGTCGATGATCCCAAGGTGTATGTCAGCATCGCCACCGATGGCTCGGTGACTGTGGTTTGCAACCGTTCGGAAATGGGGCAGGGCGTGCGCACCAGTCTGAGCATGGTCGTGGCGGATGAGCTGGAAGCCGATTGGGCGCGGGTCAAGGTGCGTCAGGCGCCAGGCGACGAAGCCCGCTACGGCAACCAGGACACCGACGGTTCACGCAGTATGCGCCACTGGTACGAGCCGATGCGCCGTTGCGGTGCCGCCGCGCGGACCATGCTCGAGCAGGCCGCTGCCGAACAGTGGAAAGTGCCGGTCGGCGAATGCCATGCGCAACTGCACAAAGTCGTACACAAACCTTCCGGTCGCGAGCTGGAGTACGGCGCCCTGGCGACTGCCGCCAGCGCCCTGGCGGTACCGGCGCGTGACAGCCTGAAGCTCAAGATGCCCTCGGAATTCCGCTATATCGGCAAGGAAGGCAACAAGGCCATCGATGGCGACGACATCGTCAACGGTCGCGCGGTGTACGGTGCCGATGTGCATTTCGACGGCATGTTGTTTGCCGCCATTGCCCGGCCGGCGGTGTATGGCGGCAAGGTGAAAAGCTTCGACGGCTCGGCGGCGATGAAGGTCCCCGGCGTGGTCAAGGTACTGCAGATCGAGAGCCGTCCGCTGCCTTCGGAGTTTCAGCCGCTGGGCGGTATCGCCGTCGTGGCGAACAATACCTGGGCTGCGATCAAGGGGCGCGAGGCGCTGAAAGTCGAATGGGATGACGGTCCCAACGCCAGTTACGACTCGATCGCCTATCGCAAGGAACTGGAAGCTTCTTCGCTGAAACCCGGCAAAGTCGTGCGCAATACCGGCAACATCGAAGAAGCCATGAAAAGCGCCGACAGCACGCTGACGGCGTCCTATTACCTGCCGCACCTGTCGCAATCGCCGATGGAGCCGATGGTCGGCATCGCCCGCTTCAAGGACGGTGTGTGCGAGGCCTGGGGGCCGAGCCAGGCGCCGCAGGTGACCCGCGAGCGGATTGGCGAGCGCCTGGGTTTGCCGTTCGATAATGTGACCTTCAATGTCACCTTGCTGGGCGGTGGTTTCGGGCGAAAATCCAAGCCGGACTTCATCATCGAGGCGGCGATCCTGGCCAAGGAGTTTCCCGGCAAGGCGGTGCGGGTGCAGTGGACCCGTGAAGACGACATCCATTGCTCGTATTTCCACACGGTATCGGTCGAGCACCTCGAAGCCAGCCTGAACAAGGATGGCCTGCCATCCGGCTGGTTGCACCGAACGGTGGCGCCGAGCATTACCGCGCTGTTCGCACCGAACATGAATCACGAGGCGGCTTTCGAGTTGGGCATGGGCTTTACCAACATGGCTTACGCGATCCCCAATATTCGCCTGGAAAACCCTGAAGCGGCGGTCCATACCCGCGTGGGCTGGTATCGCTCGGTGTCGAACATTCCTCACGGTTTTGCGATTCAGAGCTTCATTGACGAGTTGGCACACAAAGCCAAGGAAGACCCGCTCAAGTATCAGATCAAGTTGCTCGGCCCGGATCGGCAGATCGATCCGAACACCTTGAGCGATGAGTGGAACTACGGCGAATCTCCCGAACGTTATCCAATCGACACCGGGCGCTTGCGCACTGTGCTGGAAACCGCCGCCAAGGCCGCCGGTTGGGGGCGCCAGTTGCCGAAGGGGCGAGGCCTGGGTCTGGCGGTGCATTACAGCTTCGTGACCTATGTCGCGGCGGTGATCGAGGTCGAGGTCAAGGACGATGGCACCTTGATCGTGCACAAGGCTGACATTGCCGTGGATTGCGGTCCGCAGATCAATCCCGAGCGGATTCGCGCGCAATTCGAAGGCGCCTGCGTCATGGGCCTGGGCAACGCGGTACTGGGCGAGATCAGCTTCAAGGACGGCAAGGTCCAGCAGGACAACTTCCACATGTACGAAGTGGCGCGCATGAACCTGGCGCCGAAGGAAGTTGCCGTGCATCTGGTCACGCCACCGGGCAATGTGCCGTTGGGTGGCGTCGGAGAACCGGGCGTACCGCCGATTGCTCCGGCGCTGTGTAACGCGATCTTCGCCGCCACCGGAAAACGCATCCGCGACCTGCCGGTTCGTTACCAGCTCCAGGGCTGGAACAAGGCCAGCGCCTGATGGACAGCGCCGATCTGAATGTCCTGCGCAGCGTGCTGGAGTGGCGCCGCGCAGGACAGCGGGTGATGCTGTACAGCGTGGTCCAGACCTGGGGCACCGCGCCCCGGGCCCCTGGCGCCATGCTGGCGTTGCGCGAGGACGGTGTAGTGATCGGGTCGGTGTCCGGCGGTTGTGTCGAGGACGACCTGATTGCGCGGTTGCATGACGGTCGTATCCCGGCTGACGGGCCGCCGGTGCAGTTGATCACCTATGGTGTAACCCGTGAGGAGGCGGCCCGCTTCGGGTTGCCTTGTGGCGGCACCTTGCGCCTGACCGAGGAGCGCGTCGGTGATCCGGCATGGGTCGCCGATTTGCTGGCACGTTGCGAGGATCATCAGATCGTCGCGCGCTCGCTGGATATCGCAACGGGTGAGGTGGTGCTGCAGCCGGCCAACAAGACCGACGTGCTGACATTCGATGACAAGACCTTGCGCGCCATTTACGGCCCGCGTTGGCGATTGTTGCTGATTGGCGCGGGGCAATTGTCCCGCTATGTCGCCGAAATGGCCCGGTTGCTGGATTTCGAAGTGCTGATCTGCGATCCCCGCACCGAGTTCGTCTATGGCTGGGAAGAACAGCACGGCCGGTTTGTCTCGGGTATGCCGGACGAGGCGGTGCTCAACATCCAGACCGACGAGCGCACGGCGATCGTCGCCCTGACCCACGATCCACGCCTGGATGACATGGCTTTGCTCACCGCCCTCGATTCCAGGGCCTTCTATGTCGGTGCGCTGGGCTCGCGGGTCAACAGCCAGAAGCGTCGGGACAATCTGGGCCAGCTGGGCTTGTCGCCGCAGGCTATCGCGCGGCTGCACGGCCCGATCGGCCTGCACATCGGCAGCCATAACCCGGCGGAAATCGCCTTGTCGCTGATGGCCGAAATCGTGGCGATCAAGAATGGCGTCGAACTGAAGCAGAAAAAGCCGTTGCGGGAGAGTGTATGAGTGCGTCAGTGGGCGTCGTCGTATTGGCGGCAGGGCAGGGCAGCCGCTTCAGGCAGGAGGCGGGTGCCGACAGGGACAAGCTGTTGGCGAACTGTACCGGGCGCGATGGTGCCGTTCGTTCGGTGATCGAGCAGGTGCTGGTGAGTTTGCCGGCTGATCTGGGAAGGCGCGTTCTGGTAACCACCGAGGATCGCCCGCAAGTGATCCGCATGGCCCAGGCATATGGGTTCGAGATCGTGCTGATTGAGTCGACCGGCATGGGCGATAGCATCGCCGCCGGGGTCGCGGCCTGTGCGCAGCTTGACGGATGGTTGATCGTGTTGGGGGACATGCCGTTCATCCTGCCATCGACAGTCGAACAAGTGGTGGCGGGGATTGCCGATGACGGGATCAGTGTTCCGGTGATCAATGGCGAGTATGGCCATCCAGTAGGGTTTGGGCGTGCGTTTGGGCCGGGATTGATGGGGTTGTCGGGGGATCGTGGGGCCAAGCCGTTGTTTGCGTCGGCCAGAGTGGTCGAGGTTGCGGTGGATGATGCCGGGGTTTTGTGGGATGTGGATGTGCCTGAAAAGTTGATCTTCGAGTCGTAGATCACTTGTGGGAGCGAGCCTGCTCGCGAAAGCGTCAGATCAGTCAGTCTATTTGTTGAATGTGAAACCGCTTTCGCGAGCAAGCTCGCTCCCACAGGGGGATTTAGTCAGTAGAAATGAAAAAGCCCCGCCTGGCATCACCAGGCGGGGCTTTTTATAGGCTTTTGGAATCAGACGAGAGGTTTGGTCTCGTGTTCTTTTTCCTGGGCCTGTTCGTTTTGCTCTGCGGCTTCCTGAACGGAGCGCGGTGCTTCGTGGATCACCGACTCAGCCGGCTCGGCAGCAACTTCGGCAGCCGGGGCAGGTGCTGCCTCGACCACATCGGCAGCAACCGGTGCTGGCTCAGCGACAACCACTTCAGCCTGAGCGGCAGCGGCAGCCAGTTCGGCTTCCTTCTGCAGGCGCTCTTCTTCACGCTTGCGACGACGCACTTCACGCGGATCGTTCGGTGCGCGGCCACTTGGCGTCAGGGCGCTGACAGGAGCGGCTGGTGCCACTGGAGCAGGCACTTCGGCAACCACCGGTGCTTCAACCACTGGTGCTGGCTCGGCTGCGGCAACCACTGGCTCGGAGACGATTGCTTCAGCCACTTCGGCCGGGGCCGGAGCTTCGACAACGGCTGGCTCGGCGACCCAGTTGAACGCGGTTTGCTCTTCGCGAACTTCACGAACAGCTTCAGTCACGGTCTCGACTACCGGCTCGGCGGCCACGGCTGGTGCCTCGGCAACGACGGCAGGCTCGGCAGCTGCTTCAACCACTGGTTGGGCTTCAGGTGCTGGTGCCAGTTCGACTTCCGGCGAGGCAGTCACTTCGACCAGGGTGGTGGCTTCAACGACTGGCGCTTCTACCGGAGCAGTTTCCAGGGTGGCGGCAGTGGCGCGTTCCGCTTGCTCGTTGGCTTGTGCTTCGGCTGGAGCACTGATCACGGTGCTGGCAACGGCAGCAGTCACTGCCAGGCCGGCGGCCAGATCGGCAGCGCTTGGCGCTTCGCCGTTGGCAGTGGTCTCGCCAGCTTCGGCGGATTCGGACTCTTCCGAACCTTCGATCACGTTGCCGTTGGCATCACGCTGACGTTCGCGACGGTTGCTGCGACGACGCTGACCGCGGGAGCGACGGCGTGGACGATCGCCTTCGGCGCCTTCCTGACCTTCTTCCTGCAATTGCTCTTCGTTGGTTGGCAGCTCTTCTTCGGCTGCGGCAGCAGCGGCCTGCTCGGCACGCGGTTGACGCTCTTCACGCGGTGGACGTGGAGCGCGCTCTTCGCGAGGCGGACGGGCTGGGCGTTCTTCCGTGGTAGCGGCGGCTGCCGGGGCGGCATCCAGAGGCTCACGCAGTTCGCGTACGCGTTCTTCACGTTCGCCACGCGGCTTGCGGTCTTCGCGTGGAGCGCGCGGTGCACGTTCTTCACGAGGTGCGCGTGGTGCGCGTTCTTCGCGAGCTACCGCTGGGGTTTCCTCGCGGGATTCTCGTGGCTGGCGCTCTTCGCGCGGTTCACGTGGTGCGCGCTCTTCACGCGGTGCACGTTCTTCACGAGGCTTGCGCTCTTCATCGCGGCGACCGTTACGGTTGCGGCTTTGCTGGCGACCGTTGCGACGCTCTTCGTTGCGGGCTGGACGCTCGACAACCGGTTTTTCGACCACTACCGGTGCGGCAGGCTCTTCCTTGGTGGCGAACAGGCTGACCAGCGACTTCACCAGGCCTTTGAACAGGCTTGGCTCTGGTGCGGCGACAGGCGCGGCAACCGGAGCCACGACTTCGGCCGGAACCGGAGCGTTGGCACGGGCTGGAGCGGTCTTGACCGCGGCTTCCTGGCGAACCAGGGTGCGGGTCGCTGCGGATGGCTGGACTTCTTCCACTTCGGCAGCGGCAGCAGCGATTTCGTAGCTGGACTGGTTGGTGGCGGCTTCCGGGTTGTCATCGCGCAGGCGCTGAACTTCGAAATGCGGGGTTTCGAGGTGATCGTTCGGCAGAATGACGATGCGCGCGCGGGTGCGCAGTTCGATCTTGGTGATCGAGTTGCGTTTTTCGTTGAGCAGGAACGCGGCCACCGGGATCGGCACCTGGGCGCGAACTTCGGCGGTGCGGTCCTTCAGGGCTTCTTCTTCGATCAGGCGCAGGATCGCCAGCGACAGCGATTCAACATCGCGGATGATGCCGGTGCCGCTGCAACGCGGGCAAACGATGCCGCTGCTTTCACCCAGGGATGGACGCAGGCGCTGACGGGACATTTCCAGCAGGCCGAAGCGCGAGATGCGGCCAACTTGCACGCGAGCGCGGTCGGCTTCCAGGCATTCGCGGACTTTTTCTTCCACGGCGCGCTGGTTCTTGGCAGGGGTCATGTCGATGAAGTCGATGACGATCAGGCCGCCGATGTCGCGCAGGCGCAACTGACGGGCGATTTCTTCGGCGGCTTCAAGGTTGGTCTGCAGGGCGGTTTCTTCGATATCGCTGCCTTTGGTGGCGCGCGCCGAGTTGATGTCGATGGACACCAGGGCCTCGGTCGGGTCGATAACGATGGAGCCGCCGGAAGGCAGTTCGACGACGCGCTGGAAGGCGGTTTCGATCTGGCTTTCGATCTGGAAGCGGTTGAACAGTGGAACGCTGTCTTCGTACAGCTTGATCTTGCTGGCGTACTGCGGCATCACCTGGCGGATGAAGGTCAGGGCTTCGTCCTGGGCTTCAACGCTGTCGATCAGCACTTCGCCGATGTCCTGGCGCAGGTAGTCGCGGATGGCGCGGATGATCACGTTGCTTTCCTGGTAGATCAGGAATGGCGCGGAACGATCCAGCGACGCTTCTTTGATGGCGGTCCAGAGTTGCAGCAGGTAGTCGAGGTCCCACTGCATTTCTTCGCTGCTGCGGCCCAGGCCGGCAGTGCGCACGATCAGACCCATGTCGGCCGGGGCAACCAGGCCGTTCAGGGCTTCACGCAGTTCGTTGCGCTCTTCGCCTTCGATGCGACGGGAGATGCCACCGGCACGCGGGTTGTTCGGCATCAGCACCAGGTAACGACCGGCCAGGCTGATGAAGGTGGTCAGGGCTGCGCCCTTGTTGCCACGTTCTTCTTTCTCGACCTGAACGATGACTTCCTGGCCTTCGCTCAGGACGTCCTTGATATTGACGCGGCCTTCGGGGGCTTTCTTGAAGTATTCGCGGGAGATTTCTTTGAGGGGCAGGAAGCCGTGGCGCTCAGAGCCGAAATCGACAAAGGCAGCTTCGAGGCTTGGTTCGATGCGAGTGATCCGGCCTTTATAGATGTTGGCTTTCTTCTGCTCGCGTGCACCGGATTCGATGTCCAGGTCGTAGAGGCGCTGGCCATCTACCAGTGCAACACGCAACTCTTCGGGTTGAGTTGCGTTAATCAGCATTCTTTTCATGTAGTACCGTCGGTTTCCGGGCTGCCGGAAACGGCGTTCGGCACACACGACTTCTCACGGTCGGTGTCAGGTGCGTCGGGAGTGGTTGGCCATTCCCGTGTCCAGCGATGTCCGGCCAATGCGGGCCTGCATCGCGACGTACGCGTCCTGCTTGCTGTGGCTACTTAAGCACTCAGTCAGGAGGAGGAATCAACCGGCGGCTGTGGACGAGATGAAGCGTCTTGATAAAGCCTATTGCTACACAGTCCAGCGGTTGTGCATCTCCACCCTACACGTATCCCTGATAATTCGGGTGCTGCCGCGCGCAGAATCCGCAGCGGGTTGGCATTTACCGTGAGCTCCGAAAGGGGAAGTCACGCATCATGGCTAATTAGGCGTAGTTTCCGAAGCGGTCGCTCGGGGTCATTCGCAGCTGACTGCACTTTGTGAACTGGCCGTGAATATTGGCTCGCGTGGCGAGTGGGAACTCTGCTTCGCGGCGTGATTCAGGCCTCATGTCACCTGCGCTCGTTACACCTGCAAACTCCACCGTTACGTAGCGAAAGCCCCGTAGGACGGCCTCGCGTCCTGGTGAATTGCGTTGGTCAGGGCCGGTTTTTGACCGTAGGTCCGCTGTCCAGGCCGCTTTTGGCGGCGTTCGCGACTATAGCAGCAATGATTAAGTGCTTCAATTCCATAAAAAATTGATATCATCCGCGGCATGACGACTACTGCCCCCCCGACTCCAGGCGTACAAATGCTTGAGGTCTCGCCGGAATATGCCGGCCAACGTATTGATAACTTCCTTCTCGCTCGGCTCAAAGGCGTGCCCAAGACCTTGATTTATCGCATTTTGCGCAAAGGCGAAGTGCGGGTGAACAAGGGACGGATCAAGCCCGAATACAAGCTGCAGGCAGGCGACATCGTGCGCGTGCCGCCGGTTCGCGTGCCTGAACGTGACGAGCCGGTGCCGGTGGCCCAGGGTTTGCTGCAGCGCCTCGAAGCCTCGATTGTCTACGAAGACAAGGCACTCATCGTGATCAACAAGCCTGCCGGGATCGCGGTCCACGGCGGCAGCGGCCTGAACTTTGGCGTGATCGAAGCTTTCCGTCAGTTGCGCCCCGACGCCAAGGAGCTGGAACTGGTTCATCGCCTGGACCGGGACACCTCGGGTCTGCTGATGATCGCCAAGAAACGCAGCATGTTGCGCCATTTGCACGAAGCGCTACGCGGTGACGGTGTCGACAAGCGCTACATGGCGCTGGTTCGCGGCAACTGGGCGACCTCGATCAAGCAGGTCCGCGCGCCGTTGCTCAAGAGCAACCTGCGTTCGGGCGAGCGCATGGTCGAGGTCAACGAAGAGGGCAAGGAAGCGCTGACCGTGTTCAAGGTGCTGCGCCGTTTCGGTGATTTCGCCACCATGGTCGAGGCCAAGCCTGTTACCGGTCGGACCCACCAGATTCGCGTGCACACCCTGCATGCAGGTCACTGTATCGCCGGCGACAGCAAGTACGGCGATGACGACTTCACCAAGGAAATTCGCGATCTTGGCGGCAAGCGCCTGTTCCTGCACGCCTACATGCTGACCGTGCCGTTGCCCGATGGCGGCGAGCTGAAGCTTCAGGCGCCAGTGGATGAAATGTGGGCTCAAACAGTGGAGCGTCTGAGTGCGCCGATCTGATTACAAGCTGTTGATTTTCGATTGGGATGGCACGCTGGCCGATTCCATCGGTCGGATTGTCGAGGCGATGCACGTTGCCTCCGAGCGATCGGGGTTTCAGTTGCGTGATGACCATGCCGTCAAGGGCATTATCGGTCTGGGCTTGCCAGAGGCGATTCGCACGCTGTATCCCGATATCGGTGATGCCGAGCTGGTGGCGTTTCGTCAGCACTACGCGGATCACTACATTGCTTCCGAAGCGGTGCCTTCGCCGTTGTTCGAAGGTGTGGTCGAGTCGATGGAGGCCTTTCGGACCGAGGGTTATCATCTGGCGGTCGCGACCGGCAAGGCGCGTCGCGGGCTGGATCGGGTGCTGAAGTCCCATGGCTGGGAAGATTATTTCGATATCACCCGCGCCGCCGACGAAACCGCCAGCAAGCCGCATCCGCTGATGCTCGAACAGATCCTTGCTCACTGCGAAGTTCAGCCCGAGCAGGCATTGATGGTCGGCGATTCGTCCTTCGATTTGCAGATGGCGCGCAACGCCGGCATGGGGTCGGTGGCGGTCAGCTATGGTGCGCAGTCCATTGAGGCACTGAAATTATTCGAGCCACGGTTGGCTATCGATCGCTTTTCAGAATTGCATGCCTGGCTGAATCAGCAGGCTTAATACGTTTTTGCTGGGGTAGATGGCATGGCCGACGAATGGAAGGCGCCCGCGAAGTCGAGCGCAGAGAGCGGTGACGAAAAAAGCTGGAAGTTGCTGGAGAAGACGCTGCTGGCAGGTGTGCAGGAGCAGCGCCGGTCCCGTCGTTGGGGGATTTTCTTCAAGCTGCTGACCTTTGTGTACCTGTTTATTGCGTTGGCCCTGTTCTCGCCATTGATGGACATGGAAAAGGCCGCCACCCGCAGCGGTCACTACACGGCGCTGATCGACGTGACCGGCATGATTGCCGACAAGGAGCCCGCCAGCGCTGACAACATTGTCGGCAGTCTGCGTGCCGCCTTCGAGGACGACAAGGTCAAGGGCGTCATCCTGCGTATCAACAGCCCCGGTGGCAGTCCGGTTCAGTCGGGTTACGTCTATGACGAAATTCGTCGCCTGCGCGGTCTGCACCCCGATACCAAGTTGTATGCGGTCATATCGGATCTGGGCGCATCCGGTGCCTATTACATCGCCAGCGCCGCCGACCAGATTTACGCTGACAAGGCGAGCCTGGTGGGTTCCATCGGTGTCACGGCTGCCGGATATGGTTTTGTCGGCACCATGGAGAAACTGGGTGTTGAGCGCCGCACGTACACCTCCGGCGAGCACAAATCCTTTCTCGACCCTTTCCAGCCGCAGAAGCCTGAAGAAACTGCGTTCTGGCAAGGTGTGCTCGATACCACGCACAAGCAGTTCATCAACAGTGTCAAGCAGGGGCGTGGCGATCGCCTGAAGGACAAGGAGCATCCGGAGCTGTTCTCCGGGCTGGTCTGGTCTGGCGAGCAGGCGCTGCCGTTGGGGTTGATCGACGGTCTGGGTAATGCCAGCTCGGTTGCTCGTGATGTGATTGGTGAAAAAGAGCTGGTGGACTTCACCGTTCAGGAGTCGCCGTTCGATCGATTCTCGAAGAAGCTCGGCGCCAGCGTGGCTGAGCATCTGGCGATGTGGATGGGGTTCAACGGTCCATCGATTCGCTGAGTTTGTTTCTGGTTCAAAGGATCGCAGCATTCGGCAGCAGTCCCGTAGGGGTTGCCGAAGGCTGCGATTTTTTGCCGTTCAGGGGATTTGCACGCCTTCTGCCAGCAGCATGTCCACGAGCCGGATCAACGGCAGGCCGATCAGGCTGGTGGCGTCAGGGCCTTCGGTGCTTCGAAATAGCGTCACTCCCAGTCCTTCGGCCTTGAAGCTGCCAGCGCAGTCGTAGGGTTGTTCCGCGTGCAGGTAGCGTTCGATGCGTGCGTCATCGAGCTCGCGCATATGCACCGTGAAAGGTACGCAGTCGACCTGGCAATGGCCGGTCCGGGTGTTGAGCAGGGCCAGGCCGGTCAGAAAGGTCACGCTGGCGCCGCTGGAGGCCAGCAGTTGTTCCCGGGCTTTTTCGAAGGTATGGGGTTTGCCGATAATCCGCCCGCCGAGCACTGCAACCTGGTCGGAGCCGATGATCAAATGGCTGTCATGGCTACCGGCTAATGCGCGGGCCTTTTCCTCGGCGAGCCGTTTGACCAGATCAACGGCAAGCTCGCCCGGACGGTGGCTTTCATCGATATCCGGCGAGCTGCAGGTGAACGGCAACCGCAGGCGGGCCAGCAATTCCCGGCGATAGGCCGAGCTGGAAGCGAGTAATAAAGGCAGCATGCGTATCTCCTGAAGGCAGCTGTGGATTCTAGCGGAGCCTTGCAAGTGACGGACAGGGCTGAATTTCCTTTGACATGGGCGGGGGCATCCCTATAATGCTGCGCCTATGTTGAATGACCCGATTCCACCTCACGTTGACCCGCGCAAATTGGCTGATCGTGGCACCACCCTCCAGGGTGAAATGCTGCTGGCCGATTTGGAGAGACTCTGCGACCCGCTTTCCGACAATGTCGGTACGGTGCAGGCTAAATTCGTTTTTGAACGAGATGAACGTAAATCTGTGGTCATCCACAGCTTTATCGACACCGAAGTCAAAATGGTTTGCCAGCGTTGTCTTGAGCTGGTCACCCTGCCGATCCATAGCGAATGCAGTTACGCTGTGGTGAAGGAGGGTGCGAATACCCAGTCGTTACCGAAAGGTTATGACGTGCTGGAACTGGGCGAGGATCCATTGGATCTGCAGTCACTGATCGAGGAAGAGCTTCTGCTCGCCTTGCCCATTGTGCCTGCTCATCATCCGGAAGAATGCCAGCAGCCGGCGGGAGCAGATGAGCCCGAACCGAGCGAGGACGAGGTAACGCGGTCCAACCCGTTCAGTGTATTGGCGCAGTTAAAGCGTGACCCAAACGTTTAGGAGTTAATCAATTATGGCTGTTCAGCAGAACAAAAAATCCCGCTCTGCCCGTGACATGCGCCGTTCGCACGACGCTCTCGAGGCTAGCACTCTGTCTGTAGAAAAAACCACCGGTGAAGTTCACCTGCGTCACCACGTATCGCCAGAAGGCGTATACCGTGGCCGTAAAGTGATCGACAAGGGCGCTGACGAGTAATCACTTGTCTGCTCAAGTCATCGCGATTGACGCAATGGGCGGGGACTTCGGTCCCCGCAGCATTGTCCAGGCCAGCTTCGCTTGCCTGTCTGCTACCCCCTCGCTGCACCTGACCCTCGTTGGTCAACCCTCCCTTCTTGAAGAATTGATCGCTGGCCAATCGGCTGCGGATCGCGCGCGCCTGACGATTACTCCGGCATCCGAAGTCATCACCATGAGCGAAAAGCCTGCCCAGGCCCTGCGCGGCAAGCCTGATTCGTCGATGCGAGTGGCGCTCGAGTTGTTGCGCGATGGCAAGGTCCAGGCCTGTGTCAGTGCTGGCAATACCGGAGCGCTGATGGCGTTGTCGCGATTCGTGCTCAAGACGTTGCCGGGCATCGATCGGCCGGCCATGGTCGCGGCGATCCCGACACAGAGCGGTTATTGCCAGTTGCTCGATCTGGGCGCCAATGTCGATTGCAGTGCCGAGCACCTGCTGCAGTTTGCGGTCATGGGCTCGGTCGCTGCGGAAACCCTGGGTGTCGTGCGGCCGCGTGTCGCTCTGCTGAACATCGGCACCGAAGACATCAAGGGTAACCAGCAGGTCAAGCTGGCTGCCACCCTGCTGCAGAGCGCGCGTGGCATCAATTACATCGGTTTTGTCGAAGGTGACGGCTTGTACCGTGGCGAGGCGGATGTGGTGGTGTGTGACGGTTTTGTCGGCAACATTTTGCTCAAGTCCAGCGAAGGCCTGGCAACCATGATTGCCGGGCGCATCGAAGCATTGTTCAAGCAAAGCCTGCCGTCACGCATGGTGGGGGCGTTGGCCTTGCCGTTGATGAAGCGTTTGAAGGCGGATCTGGCGCCTGCGCGGCATAACGGCGCCAGCTTCCTCGGTTTGCAGGGTATTGTCGTGAAAAGTCACGGTTCTGCCGGGGTTCAGGGCTTTCAGAGTGCGATTTCCCGCGCCTTGATCGAGATCCAGGAAAACCTCCCCGAGCGCATTCACGGCCGTCTGGAGGATTTGTTGCTTTAGGCGTTTTCGTCGGACAATGCTTAAATGTGACCGCTCGGTTCAACGGGCCATCCAACTGTCAGTTTCTTGCGTCCCCAAAAAGCGGGACATCAATTCTCCGGCGATAAGATCATTAGGGGCTTGTTACATGTCTGCTTCTCTCGCATTCGTCTTTCCGGGACAGGGTTCGCAGTCTCTCGGCATGCTGGCCGAGTTGGGCGCGGAACATCCAATTGTCCTCGAAACATTCAAAGAAGCTTCCGATGCTCTGGGTTATGACCTGTGGGCGCTGACCCAGCAGGGGCCGGAAGAGCAACTCAATCAAACCGATAAAACCCAACCAGCCATCCTGACTGCCTCGATCGCCCTGTGGCGCCTGTGGCTGGCCGAAGGTGGTGCGCGTCCGGCCTATGTCGCCGGTCACAGCCTGGGTGAATACAGTGCGCTGGTCGCGGCAGGCAGTCTGAGCCTGGGCGAGGCAGTGAAGCTGGTCGAAACCCGCGGCAAGCTGATGCAAGAGGCCGTTCCGGCCGGGCAGGGCGCCATGGCCGCCATTCTGGGTCTGGACGATGTCGACGTGCTGTCCGCCTGTGCCGAAGCGGCGCAAGGTGAAGTGGTCAGTGCCGTCAACTTCAACTCCCCGGGTCAAGTGGTTATCGCCGGTGCCAAGGCGGCGGTCGAGCGCGCCATCGAGGGCTGCAAGGCTCGCGGTGCCAAGCGTGCCATGCCGCTGCCGGTCAGCGTGCCATCTCATTGCGATCTGATGCGTCCGGCGGCCGAGCGTTTTGCCGAATCCATCGCCGCGATCAACTGGCAGGCGCCGCAGATTCCTGTAGTACAGAACGTCAGCGCGGATGTGCCGGCCGATCTGGAAACCCTCAAGCGCGACCTGCTTGAGCAGCTTTACAAGCCTGTGCGCTGGGTCGAGTCGGTCCAGGCGCTGGCAGCCAAGGGTGCGACCAATCTGGTCGAGTGTGGTCCGGGCAAAGTACTGGCTGGTCTGAACAAACGCTGCGCCGATGGCGTATCAACTTCCAACCTCAATACCCCAGACGCTTTCGCTGCCGCCCGTGCAGCGTTGGCCTGAATCAGGAGAAGCTTGCATGAGTCTGCAAGGTAAAGTTGCACTGGTTACCGGTGCGAGCCGCGGCATTGGTCAGGCTATCGCCCTGGAACTGGGTCGTCAGGGTGCCATCGTGGTCGGCACCGCGACCTCCGCATCGGGTGCCGAGCGCATCGCTGCGACCCTGAAGGAAAACGGCATTCAGGGCACCGGCCTGGAGCTCAACGTCACCAGCGACGAGTCCGTTGCGGCGGTGCTGGCGAGCATCCAGGAGCAGTTCGGCGCACCGGCGATTCTGGTCAATAACGCTGGTATCACCCGCGATAACCTGATGATGCGCATGAAAGACGACGAGTGGTATGACGTTGTCGATACCAACCTGAACAGTCTATATCGCCTGTCGAAGGGCGTTTTGCGCGGCATGACCAAGGCTCGTTGGGGTCGAATTATCAGTATTGGCTCGGTTGTGGGTGCCATGGGCAACGCAGGCCAAGTAAACTATGCCGCCGCCAAGGCCGGCCTGGAAGGTTTCAGTCGTGCTCTGGCACGTGAAGTCGGTTCGCGTTCGATTACGGTAAACTCGGTGACCCCAGGGTTCATCGACACCGATATGACCCGTGAGCTGCCAGAGGCACAGCGTGAAGCCTTGCAGACGCAAATTCCGCTGGGTCGTCTGGGGCAAGCTCAAGAGATCGCGTCTGTGGTCGCTTTTCTTGCATCCGACGGTGCGGCTTACGTGACTGGGGCTACAATCCCGGTGAACGGCGGGATGTACATGTAGGTTAAATGTGACGGATTGCTTCAAAAAAATGTCATACGAGCTGTCTAAAATCCGTTATAAAGCTGCAATCTATTTATAGGCAGAGGGTCCCCGGGTTTGAGGAGCGAAGCTTTCGGTTGAAAAGCTGAAAAGTCTTTCTATACACTTACCCACTGGCCAGCTGCCTGAATTTGTCCATTAGGAGTGAAAACAAGGTATGAGCACCATCGAAGAGCGCGTCAAGAAAATCGTTGCCGAGCAACTGGGCGTTAAAGAAGAAGAAGTGGTCAACACTGCTTCCTTCGTTGAAGACCTGGGTGCCGACTCCCTTGACACCGTTGAGCTGGTGATGGCTCTGGAAGAGGAATTCGAGACCGAAATCCCTGACGAAGAAGCTGAAAAGATCACTACCGTACAAGCTGCAATCGACTACGTTAACTCCCACCAGGGTTAATAGTTTGTAATCGTTGCTTGCTGTCATGGAAAAACCGCACTGCTATCACGGCGTGCGGTTTTTTCTTTAGGCCTGATGCAAAGTCGTCATTTCAAAAAAGGAGAGTGCTGTGTCGCGTAGACGCGTCGTAGTCACCGGTATGGGTATGTTGTCGCCACTGGGTGCGGATGTGCCAAGCAGCTGGCAGGGCATTCTGGCTGGCCGCAGTGGCATTGGTCTGATCGAACACACCGACCTTTCTGCCTATTCCACCCGTTTTGGCGGCTCGGTAAAGGGCTTCAATGTCGAGGACTACCTGTCGGTCAAGGAAGCTCGCAAACTCGACCTGTTCATTCAGTACGGTCTGGCCGCAGGCTTCCAGGCAGTACGTAACGCCGGTCTGGAAGTCACCGACGCCAACCGTGAACGCATCGGCGTCGCCATGGGGTCGGGTATTGGCGGGTTGACCAATATCGAAGAAACCAGCCGCACGCTGCACGAGACCGGTCCACGACGGATTTCCCCGTTTTTCGTACCTGGCTCGATCATCAATATGATTTCCGGCTTCCTGTCGATCCACTTGGGTGCACAGGGACCTAACTACGCCATCGCCACGGCATGTACCACGGGTACGCACTGCATTGGCATGGCGGCACGCAACATCATGTACGACGAAGCCGATGTGATGATTGCCGGTGGCGCCGAGATGGCGGCTTGCGGCCTGGGCATGGGCGGCTTCGGTGCCTCTCGCGCACTGTCGACCCGCAACGACGAGCCGACCCGCGCCAGCCGTCCGTGGGACAAGGGCCGTGACGGTTTCGTGTTGTCCGATGGCGCAGGCGCCCTGGTTCTGGAGGAGCTGGAACATGCCAAGGCCCGTGGCGCGACCATCTATGCCGAGCTGATTGGCTTCGGCACCAGTGGCGATGCTTATCACATGACTTCGCCGCCAGCCGATGGCGCAGGCGCTGCCCGTTGCATCACCAACGCCTTGCGCGATGCGAAGATCAACGGCGACCAGGTGAATTACATCAACGCCCACGGTACCTCGACGCCGGCCGGTGACCTGGCTGAAGCCCAGGCAATCAAGACCGTGTTCGGCGATCACGCCTACAAGCTGGCCGTCAGCTCCACCAAGTCCATGACCGGTCACCTGCTGGGTGCGGCGGGCGCGGTCGAGGCAATCTTCAGCGTGCTGGCGATCAACAGCCAGGTAGCGCCACCGACCATCAACCTCGATGAGCCGGACGAAGGCTGCGACCTCGATTTCGTGCCGCACACCGCACGCAACATGTATATCGACGTGGTCCTGTCCAACTCCTTCGGTTTTGGCGGTACCAACGGCTCGCTGGTGTTCCGCCGGTTCGCAGGTTGATGGACACCTGGGTCGATGGTCAGCCGGCTGACGCACTGTCGCTGAAAGATCGCGGCCTGGCGTACGGCGATGGTCTGTTCGAGACCATCGCCGTGCATGATGGCTTTCCAGTCCTGCTGGATCGCCATCTGGTGCGGTTGACCAAAGGCTGCCGGCGCCTGGCAATCAATCTGGATCACGCTGCCGTGGTCGCGGAATTGCTGACTTATGCCGAGCAACTGAAAGAAGGTGTGCTCAAGCTGATCGTTACCCGTGGCGACGGCCAGCGGGGTTACGCTTTCGATCCTTCGGCCCAGGCCCGTCGTATCCTGTCGGGCAATCCCCCTGCGGTTTACCCGGCCGCCCATGCGGAGCAGGGCATTCGCCTGTTTCCGTGCACCACACGACTTTCCTTTCAGCCCCTTCTCGCCGGGCTCAAGCACTTGAACCGTCTTGAGCAGGTAATGGCGCGCGCCGAATGGCGGGACACCGAACATGCCGAAGGCTTGATGCTCGACCAGGCCGGTCGCGTGATCGAGGGCGTGTTCAGCAACCTGTTCCTGGTGCGTGACGGCGTGTTGATCACAGCGGATTTGAGCTGCTGTGGAGTGGAAGGTGTGATGCGTGCCGAGTTATTGTCTCAGGCCGAATCCTTGGGCATCCCCATACAAATCACCGATATCTCGCTCGAGCAGCTGCAAGGCGCTGACGAAGTCTTTGTCTGCAACAGCGTATATGGCGTTTGGCCGGTGCATGCCTATGCCGCTCTGAGCTGGCCGGTTGGGCCGCTCACCCGTAAACTCCAAACCATTGCCCGTGCGCTACTGGATGCTTGATACGTGAGACGTAAATTCCTGCTGCTGCTGGAAACCGGACTGGTTCTGGCGGGGCTGATGTTGGGTGCCTCTGCCTGGAAAATTCACTCGGCGCTGGTGCAGCCTCTGAATATCACTCAGGAAGAGCTGCTGGATGTGCCCAAAGGCACCACGCCCAATCGTACCTTCCTGCGACTCGAAGCCGACGGCCTCATCAAGGACGCTTTCTGGCTGCGAGTGTACTGGCGCTTCAACCTGCCCAAGCAACCTCTGCATAGCGGTGAATACCGCATGGTTCCGGGCATGACGGTGGAAGGCCTGATTGACCTGTGGAAGCGTGGGGAAATGGTCCAGTACAGCGTGACCCTGGTCGAGGGCTGGAACTTCCGCCAGGTCCGTGCGGCGCTGGCCAAGGAAGAGAAGCTGGAACATACCCTGGACACCTTGAGCGACAGTCAGGTCATGGACAAGCTCGGGCATGCCGGGATTTTCCCTGAAGGTCGATTCTTCCCGGACACCTATCGCTTTGTGCGGGGCATGACCGATGTCGAGCTGCTGAAAACAGCCTATGACCGCCTCGACGAAGTGCTGGCCAAAGAGTGGAGCCAGCGCGCTGCGGATGCGCCGTACACCGAACCCTATCAAGCCCTGATCATGGCCTCGCTGGTGGAGAAGGAAACCGGTGTGCCACAAGAGCGCGGGCAAATTGCCGGCGTCTTCGTGCGGCGCATGGCGATCGGCATGCTGCTGCAGACCGACCCGACGGTGATCTATGGCCTGGGTGATCGTTACAGCGGCAAGCTGACTCGCGCCCATCTCAAGGAACCGACGCCTTACAACACCTACGTGATTGCCGGGCTGCCGCCGACGCCGATTGCGATGGTCGGTCGCGAAGCGATCCATGCGGCACTCAATCCGGTAGCGGGCAACAGCCTCTATTTCGTGGCGCGCGGGGATGGTAGCCACGTGTTCTCCGACGACCTGGATTCGCATAACAACGCTGTGCGCGAGTTCCAGCTCAAGCGTCGCGCGGACTACCGTTCCAGCCCGGCACCAAGCAACGGTACCGAGGCTTCGCAAGTCTCGGCCGGGCAGACCCAGGCCATGGAATCTCGGGCCCCTGAATCTCCGGCGCCTGAATCCAGCGCCGGGCAGGATCAGGCACCGATCCCGGCCGCTTCGCCCAATCCCGCGCCCGAGGCTCTGCCGCAGGTTCAGCCACAAGACCCTGCGCCCGCACCTGCCTCCGAGCCGGAAACAAACGCACCGCAAGGCTCGTAATGACTCTGACTAAGGACTGCCTGTGACTGGCTTGTTTATTACGCTGGAAGGCCCGGAAGGCGCCGGCAAGAGCACCAATCGCGAATACCTGGCCGAGCGCCTGCGCGCCGCGGGTATCGAGGTCGTGCTGACTCGCGAGCCCGGTGGTACGCCACTGGCCGAGCGCATCCGTGAAGTGCTGTTGGCTCCGGTCGATGAGGTCATGAATCCGGACACGGAGCTGCTCCTGGTGTTCGCCGCTCGCGCCCAGCACCTGGCCGAGGTGATTCGCCCGGCACTGGCCCGAGGTGCTGTGGTGTTGTGCGATCGCTTCACCGATTCGACCTATGCCTACCAGGGTGGCGGCCGCGGCCTGTCACTGGAGCGCATCGCCTCTCTGGAAGCCTTTGTCCAGGGTGATCTGCGTCCTGGCCTGACATTGATTTTCGACTTGCCGGTGGAGGTGGGCATGGCGCGTGCCAGCGCCCGCGGACGCCTGGATCGATTCGAGCTTGAAGGTCGGGCCTTTTTCGATGCGGTGCGCAGTGCCTTCCTCAAGCGAGCTGAAGCCGAGCCGGCGCGTTATGTGTTGATCGACGCGGCGCAACCGCTGGCCCAGGTGCAGCAGTCGCTGGATGCCTTGTTGCCGCGTCTGCTGGAGTTGGCCCGTGGCTGAAGCCTACCCGTGGCAGGACAGCCTCTGGCAGCAGTTCGCTGGCCGTACGCAGCACGCCCATGCCTATCTGCTGCACGGTCCGGCCGGGATCGGCAAGCGCGCGCTGGCCGAGCGCCTGATGGCGAGCCTGCTGTGCCAGCGCCCGACCGCGCAGGGTGCCTGTGGCGAGTGCAAGTCCTGTCTGTTGCTCAAGGCCGGCAGTCACCCCGATAACTACATTCTGGAACCGGAAGAAGCCGACAAGGCGATCAAGGTCGATCAGGTCCGGGATCTGGTCAGCTTCGTGGTGCAAACGGCGCAACTGGGCGGGCGCAAGGTGGTGCTGATCGAGCCGGTGGAGTCGATGAACATCAACGCCTCCAACGCCTTGCTCAAAAGCCTGGAAGAGCCTTCCGGCGACACGGTCTTGTTGCTGGTCAGTCATCAGCCCAGCCGTCTGTTGCCGACCATCAAGAGCCGCTGCGTGCAGCAGGCTTGTCCGCTGCCGAGCGAGGCGATGAGTTTGGCCTGGCTGGCAAACGCCTTGCCGGATTGCCCGGAAGAAGAACGCAGCGAATTGCTCACCCTGGCCGCCGGTTCGCCTTTGGCTGCCGCCAATCTCCACGCCCAGGGTGTGCGTGAACAACGGGCGCAAGTGGTCGACGGCGTGAAGAAGCTGCTCAAGCAGCAACAGTCGCCGACGCAATTGGCCGAAGGTTGGAATGCGATCCCGTTGTTGTTGCTGTTCGACTGGTTCTGCGATTGGTCGAGCCTTATCCTGCGCTATCAACTGACCCAGGACGAAGAAGGGTTGGGGCTGACGGATATGCGCAAGGTTGTTCAATACCTGGCGCAGAAAACCGCCCAGGACAAGGTCCTGAATATTCAGGACTGGATCCTTGCCCAGCGTCAGAAAGTGTTGAGCAAGGCCAACCTCAATCGGGTGTTGTTGCTGGAGGCGCTGCTGGTGCAATGGGCGTCGTTGCCTACCCAGAGGTGAGTATCTGCGCCTAGACTGATTGTCGGCAAAGGAGCTCAGCAATGGAGGTCAGCATGAATGATTCAGTAAGCCCGGGCCCGCGCAACGGCATTTTGTCCCTGAGTATCAAGGACAAGTCTGTGCTTTACGCGGCCTACATGCCGTTCATCAAGAATGGCGGCCTGTTTATCCCGACCAACAAGAGCTACAAGTTGGGCGATGAGGTATTCATGCTGCTGCACCTGTTCGACGAACCGGAAAAGATCCCCGTGGCCGGCAAGGTCAGCTGGATCACCCCCAAAGGCGCCCAGGGCAACCGCGCTGCCGGGGTCGGCGTACAGTTCAACGAAGGCGACAACACCGCGCGTAGTCGAATCGAAACCCATCTGGCCGGAGCCCTGAAGTCCGACCGTCCCACTCATACGATGTAAGTTGCAGTCCTTTTTATGCTCGTAGATTCCCATTGCCACCTCGATCGCCTTGACCTCGCCGCCCACGACGGCTCCCTTGATGCAGCCCTCGATGCGGCCCGTCAGCGGGGCGTGGGGCACTTCCTGTGTATTGGTGTCAGTGCTGACAATGCCGCTGACGTCAAAGCCCTGGCCGAGCGCTACGACGACGTCGATTGCTCGGTCGGCGTGCATCCGCTCGACGTGCAGCCAGGGGCAGCGCCTGCGCTGGACTGGCTGCTGCATGAGCTCAATCACCCGCGCGTGGTCGCGATCGGTGAAACCGGTCTGGACTATCACTACGAGCCGGAAGCGGCGGAGCTGCAGCAGGAATCCTTCAGGTTGCACCTGCAAGCCGCGCAGCAGACCGGCAAGCCGGTGATCATCCACACCCGTGGGGCCCGTGCAGATACCCTGAACCTGCTGCGTGAGGCGGCGTTGCCCCAGGCGGGCGTGTTGCATTGCTTCACCGAAGACTGGGACATGGCCAAGGCTGCGCTGGACATGGGTTATTACATTTCCCTGTCCGGCATTGTCACATTCCGCAATGCCGATGCGTTGCGTGATGTCGCGAGCAAGGTGCCGGCCGATCGTTTGCTGGTGGAAACCGACTCGCCGTACCTGGCGCCCATCCCCTATCGTGGCAAACCGAACCTGCCGCAATACGTGCGTGAGGTTGCGGAATTTTTGGCAATGTTGCGTGGTGAGCTTTTCGAGCGATTTGCCGAGCAGACGACGGAAAACTTCAAGCGCCTGTTCCCGCTGGCCCATGTGAAAGGTTAAATCGCAGGCAAAAAAAACCCGGGTTCTGGGGGGTGAATCCGGGTTAAGACCATTAGGAGTAAAACAATGGTACGCGGTCCGTTGGTACCAATATCGGCGTGACACTTGGGGGAGATGTTCCGCCGACAGTTCAAGTATTGATCAGTATTTCACCCAGTCCAGTTTGTCGGTCGCGGTTTTTAAACAAATTTGGAATACAGGCGCTTCAGAAGAGTTCTCATCAGCTTGGGGTCTTGTGGGAAATACTCGAGAAACACAGTTATGGTCGGATGATCCGTGCATTTTTGCGCAATTTAGGCATAATACGCGGCTTCGAATTTTGACCCCTACAGACCTTTTCTTATGCATAAAGAACCTCGTAAGGTCCGTGAGTTTCGTCGCCGCGAGCAAGAAATTCTCGATACCGCGCTCAAGCTGTTCCTCGAACAAGGTGAAGACAGTGTCACCGTCGAGATGATTGCTGATGCCGTCGGTATCGGCAAAGGCACAATCTACAAGCACTTCAAGTCCAAGGCCGAGATCTACCTGCGCCTGATGCTCGACTACGAGCGCGATTTGAACGAGCTGCTGCACTCCGCCGACGTCGACAAGGACAAGGAAGCCCTGTCCCGCGCCTATTTCGAATTCCGCATGCGGGACCCGCAACGTTATCGCTTGTTCGATCGCCTGGAAGAAAAGGTCGTCAAGGGCAACCAGGTGCCGGAGATGATCGAGGAGCTGCACAAGATCCGCGCTTCGAACTTCGAACGCCTGACCCTGTTGATCAAGGGCCGGATCAGCGAAGGCAAGCTTGAAGATGTACCACCTTACTTCCACTACTGCGCATCCTGGGCGCTGGTGCACGGTGCCGTGGCGCTGTATCACTCGCCGTTCTGGAGCAATGTGCTGGAAGATCAGGAAGGTTTCTTCCAGTTCCTGATGGACATTGGTGTGCGCATGGGCAACAAGCGCAAGCGTGACACCGACACTCCGAGCAGCTAAGACATTCAGTTGCCTGATTGCGCCATGATTTTGCTATTTGGTGCGATACAGCGGGAATATACTCAGGCGTAGGACTTGCTAAAACTTGAATTCTGAGTCAAGTTTCTGCGGTTCGAATCTTCTTTCGCCGGAGTGACCATGATCGTTGACCGTCAAGGCAGGCGTTTTCGCAATTTGCGGGTCAGCCTGACCTCAGCCTGCAACTACGCGTGTACCTACTGCGTGCCCAATGGCAAGCGGCTGGTGGCTGCGCAGGACGAGTTGTCGGCCGAGGCCATGGCACGCGGTGTCGCCTATCTGATCGAGGCCGCGGGCATCGAGCGTTTGCGCATTACCGGCGGCGAGCCGCTGGTGAGCCCGAAACTCGAAACCTTCATGACCGCGGTCGGGCAGATGGGCCTCGAAGACATCAGCCTGACCACCAACGGTCAGTTGCTGGCGAAAAAATTGCCCTTGCTGGTCAATGCCGGCATTCGGCGCATCAACGTTTCCCTCGATACCCTGGACGCCAGCGCCTTCCGCAGCATTGCCCGCGGCGGAGATCTGGCGACCGTGCTCGGCGGTATGGAACAGGCCCGCGCGGCCGGCATGAAGATCAAGGTCAACATGGTTCCGTTACGGGGGCAGAATCTCGATCAGGTGATGCCGCTGCTGGATTACTGCCTGGAACGCGGTTACGAGCTGCGTTTTATCGAGCTGATGCGCATGGGCCACCTGGCCAGCGACTCCAATGCCTTCCTGCAACAGTTCGTCAGCCTTCAACAGCTGCTGAGCCTGATTGGCGAGCACCACGAGTATCTGCAAGCCGACGCACCGGTGGATGCGACCGCCGTGCGTTACGAGATTCCGGGGCAGGGGTATTTCGGCGTGATTGCCAACGAAAGCGTGCCGTTCTGCCGTACCTGTTCGCGCCTGCGCCTGTCTTCCACGGGCTGGCTGCATGGCTGTCTGTCGTCGAGCAATCGCCACTATGTCGGCGATCTGCTGGACAAGCCGCGTCATCAGGCGTTGCCGGCCTTGCAGCGCCTCCTGGTGAAAGCCTTGGGTGACAAGCAGGAAGTGGCGTTTTCTGGTGGTGCCACCGTCATGAAAATCATCGGCGGCTGAAGCGGCCTCATCGCGGGCAAGCTCGCTCCCACAAGGACTTGCACAAAACCCTGTGGGAGCGGGCTTGCCCGCGAAGGCGTCAGTTCAGGCAACGATGTTCGTGAGCTGGCGCAAAATCTGCATCCAACGGCCATTCGCCGGTTTTCCGACACCGGCCTCTGGAGGATAGGATGCGTAGCCTGGTTTTGCTGCTGGCCGTTTTGGCACTTGGCGGCTGCATGAATGTCAGCGATATGGCCGAAGGGGCTCGCTACCATATGAGCGACGCCGGCTTTCTGGATCACAGCGACAGTCGCCGTGTGAACAACCTGCGCATTCAGCCGGACTCGTTCGTCTACATCGCCCAGGGCGCCTTTATGCCGCCGGGCGGCACCGCTTACCCGCGTCCCAATGTGATCGCCGAAGTCGCCTTTGACGGTTTTATCGAATATTTCCCGATGGTCCGTCGCGCGCGTACCCCGGAAGGCCTGGACCAGGCCATGAATGAAGCCCGTTCCGCCGGTGCCCATTACCTGCTCTATACCCGCTTCGCCAAGGCCGATGACCGCATCGGCAACTCGGATGAATGGCTGGACCAGGAGGCACTGGATCGCCTCGGCATCGACACCGGCGTGATTCAGATCATGTTGATCGAGACCAGCACCCAGTATTTGATTGATACTGCACGTATCAAGAGTCGTGGCGGTTTACTGACGTTCCACGACGAAAAGCCAGAAGACCTGATGGGCCCGCCGCTTGAGCAATATGCTCGCAGCCTGTTGGGGCTCAGCGACCAGTAATCGAAGGAGATCGCCATGAGTGGCCCGCAAAAAGCCAACGACCTGTTGGGGCAAATCCCCAAGACCAAGGGCTTGCCGCCGGTCCACCTGTGGAACCCGGACTTCTGCGGCGACATCGACATGCGCATCGCCCGCGACGGCACCTGGTACTACATGGGCACGCCGATCGGGCGCATGCCGATGGTCAAGCTGTTCTCCACCATCATTCGCCGCGACGGCGATGATTACTTCCTCATCACCCCGGTCGAAAAAGTCGGCATCAAGGTCGACGACGCACCCTTCGTGGCGATTGCCGTGGAAGTGGAAGGAGAGGGCGAGTCGCAAATCCTGCGCTTCACCACCCATGTCGACGAAACCACCGAGGCCGGCGCCGAGCATCCGATTCGCGTGATGATTGACCCCGACACCCAGGAGCCCGCGCCCTATGTGCATGTGCGCAGCAACCTGGAAGCCTTGATTCATCGCAACGTGTTCTATCAGTTGGTGGAGCTGGCGGTGAGTCGTGAGATCGACGGGCAGCGTTGGCTGGGTGTCTGGAGTGGCGGCGAATTCTTCCGAATCGGTCTCGAACCCTGACACCGCCCCCTGTGGGAGCGAGCCTGCTCGCGATGGCAGTCGATCAGGCGACATCGATGTTGTATGTGGTGGCAACATCGCGAGCAGGCTCGCTCCCACAGTCGTTCTGAACCTTCCTGAAAAATCAATTTGACACCCAATCGTATGATGATTAGCGTGTGCCTCCATCGCACACGCTTCCGAGGTGTCCATGTCCAGCAGTTTTCACGCCTCGACCGTCGACTGGCTCGGCTGCTGGATCGCCACCGGGCAGGTCAAGCCGGGCGAATCGCTGAAGGTCGAAGCCGATCTCGGTGAACAGCTCGGGGTCAGCCGCACCGTCATTCGCGAAGCCATCAAGACCCTGGTTGCCAAAGGCATGCTCGAAGTCGGGCCGAAGGTCGGCACGCGGGTGTTGCCGGTCAAGCGCTGGAACCTCTTCGATCCACAAGTCGTTGGCTGGCTGTCACGGGGCGGCTTGCCGGAAAACTTCGTCGACGATTTGCTCGACCTGCGCCGCACCATCGAACCGATGGCCGTGCGTTGGGCCTGCGAGCGCGCCACCGCAGAACAGGTTCAAGACATTCTGTTGGCCTGCAACGCCCTGGAGCGGGCGGTGGACAGCGGCATCGATTATAACCGCGCCGACCAGCTCTTCCATGAGTGCATCCTCGCCGCCAGCCACAATCAATTCATCGAACAAATGGTCCCGGCCCTCGGCGCGCTGTTGGCGGTGTGTTTCGAAGTGTCCGCCGCCGACCCGGACGAACTGCGCCGCACCTTGCCGATTCACAAGGACATGGCCGAAGCCATCGCCGCCCGGGACGCCGCGCGGGGTGTCTGGGCCTGCATGACCCTGATCGATAACGCCGACCTTGCGATCAAGCGCTACTACCCGCAGGTCATGGCGGACAAAAAAACCGGCTAGCATTCGAAATCCCTGTGGGAGCGAGCCTGCTCGCGATAGCGGTGGTACATCCAACACTCATGTGTCTGACCCACCGCAATCGCGAGCAAGCTCGCTCCTACAGCATAAAAACAAGAACAACGCAGGAGGTTTCATGACGTGGACCGCAGTCACCGAACATCGGGCCCGGCTTGGCGAAGGCCCGTTCTGGGATGCACCGACCCAGGCACTCTATTGGGTGGACATCGCCGGCAAGCAAGCGCTGCGGTTGATCGGCGCCAACGTGCAAATCTGGCAGATGCCGGAGCACGTCTCGGCCTTCATCCCCTGCGCGAGCGGCGATGCGCTGGTGACCTTGAGCAGCGGCGTCTACCGCCTGGACCTCGATTCACCCGGCCTGGAACCGCGCCTGACCCTGTTCTGCGTAGCCGACCCGCAACCGGGCAACCGTGGCAATGAAGCCCGTTGCGATGCCCAGGGCCGACTCTGGCTTGGCACCATGCAGAACAACATCGGCGAGCAGGGCGAGGACCTGCCCATCAAGCGGCGTTCCGGTGGCCTTTTCCGCATCGATCGCGATGCGCGAGTGACCCCGCTGCTGCGCGGCCTGGGCATCCCCAATACCCTGCTGTGGAGCGATGACGCCACCACCGTGTATTTCGGCGACAGCCTCGACGGCACGCTGTATCGGCATTTCATCCGCACCGACGGCAATCTGGAACCGGCGCAGACCTGGTTCGGCCCTCATGATCGCGGCGGTCCGGACGGTTCGGCGATGGATGCCGAAGGCTTTATCTGGAATGCCCGGTGGGACGGCAGTTGCCTGCTCAGGCTGACGCCGGGCGGTCAGGTTGATCGGGTGATCGAGCTGCCGGTCAGCCGCCCGACCAGTTGTGTGTTCGGCGATGCCGATCTGCAAACCCTGTACATCACCAGCGCCGCCAGCCCGCTTGGGCATCCGCTGGATGGGGCGGTGTTGTCGATCCGGGTCGATGTGCCCGGCAAGCTCTGTACGCGATTTGCCGGGTAAATCCCAAAATATGGGATGCAAAATTATATATTGAGATTGTTCGGGTGCCGGGTTTATAGTCGGCACCATCGTTTCACGATGCACTCACACTTAAAAAAACAAAACAGGTGAAGTGATGCAGCGATATCCCCGCGAACTCCAAGGTGGAGTCAGTGTTTCAGACCCTCCCTGTGCTGAAACGTTTGCGCGTCTATCTGTTTTCCCCCCAGAGCTTTCAAACCGGACATTGACAGCTGTTCGGGTTTCGGCGCGCTCGCGAACAGGAGTTCCGATCCATGGCTGAAGCGCTTTCACTGCCACCGGTGCCAGAACCGCCCAAGGGCGAACGCCTCAAAGACAAAGTCGTGCTGCTGACCGGCGCCGCCCAAGGCATTGGCGAAGCCATTGTCGCGACCTTTGCCGCGCAACAAGCCAGGCTGGTCATCAGTGACATCCAAGGCGAGAAGGTCGAAAGCGTTGCGGCGCGCTGGCGTGAGCAAGGTGCCGATGTGGTAGCAATCAAGGCCGACGTTTCCCGTCAGCAGGATCTGGATGCCATGGCCAGGCTGGCGGTCGAGCGTCACGGCCGCATCGACGTGCTGGTCAATTGCGCCGGGGTCAATGTGTTCCGCGATCCGCTGCAAATGACCGAGGACGACTGGCATCGTTGCTTCGCCATCGACCTCGACGGCGCCTGGTACGGCTGCAAGGCGGTCTTGCCGCAGATGATCGAGCAGGGCATCGGCAGCATCATCAACATTGCCTCCACCCATTCCAGCCACATCATTCCCGGCTGCTTCCCGTATCCGGTGGCCAAGCACGGTTTGCTCGGCCTGACCCGCGCCCTGGGCATCGAATATGCGTCCAGGGGCATTCGCGTGAATGCCATCGCACCCGGATACATCGAAACCCAGTTGAACGTCGACTACTGGAACGGCTTTGCCGATCCGCACGCCGAACGCCAGCGCGCGTACGACCTGCATCCACCCAAACGTATCGGCCAGCCGATCGAAGTGGCGATGACCGCGGTGTTCCTGGCCAGCGATGAAGCGCCGTTCATCAACGCCTCATGCATCACCATCGATGGTGGCCGCTCAGTGATGTACCACGACTGAACGACCGGGGTTTCAAGCGTATTTCCACGCCTGAAATCCAATCATCATACGATATGACTATTAGTAGTACGGTTTAAACGCCTTTTGATTCAACAAGAACGCTTTCAAAGAATGCTCAAAAAAATAACAAGGAGTCAGCTTATGAATCGTCGTCATGCCATCCGTTCCCTGTGCGGCGCCGCCCTGGCGGTTAGCGCGCTCAGCCTCAGCAGCACGCTGTTTGCAGCCGAGGAAGTGAAAATCGGCTTCCTGGTCAAGCAGGCCGAAGAGCCGTGGTTCCAGACCGAATGGGCCTTCGCCGAAAAGGCCGGCAAGGAAAAGGGTTTTACCCTGATCAAAATCGCCGTGCCTGACGGCGAGAAAACCCTTTCGGCCATCGATAGCCTGGCGGCCAACGGTGCCAAGGGCTTCGTGATCTGCCCGCCGGACGTCTCCCTCGGCCCTGCGATCATGGCCAAGGCCAAGCTCAACGGTTTGAAAGTGATTGCCGTCGACGACCGCTTCGTCGACGCCAGCGGCAAGTTCATGGAAGAGGTTCCGTACCTGGGCATGGCCGCGTTCGAAGTCGGCCAGAAGCAGGGCAATGCCATGGCGGCCGAGGCGAAAAAACGCGGTTGGGACTGGAAAGACACCTATGCCGTGATCAACACCTACAACGAACTCGATACCGGCAAGAAGCGCACCGACGGCTCGGTCAAGGCGCTGGAAGATGCGGGCATGCCGAAGGATCACATCCTGTTCTCGGCCCTCAAGACCCTCGACGTCCCGGGCAGCATGGACGCCACCAACTCGGCACTGGTCAAGCTGCCGGGAGCGGCGAAGAACCTGATCATCGGCGGCATGAACGACAACACCGTGCTCGGTGGCGTGCGGGCCACCGAGAGCGCCGGATTCGCAGCGGCGAACGTGATCGGTATCGGCATCAACGGCACCGACGCCATTGGCGAACTGAAGAAGGCCGACAGCGGCTTCCACGGCTCGATGCTGCCCAGCCCGCACATCGAGGGCTACAACACCGCCAGCATGATGTACGAGTGGGTCACCACCGGCAAAGAACCGGCGAAATACACCGCCATGGATGACGTGACACTGATCACCCGCGACAACTTCAAGCAGGAACTGGAAAAAATCGGCCTGTGGAACTGAAGGCCGGTTGATTTCATCGGCGGCGCCGGCAACGGGGCCGCCTGATCTGTGTGACGAGGTGGTTATGGCGCAAACACAATTACAACAACAGACCGGTTTCCCGTCGGGCGGCAGCTTGCGTTTCAACGGGATCGGCAAGACCTTTCCCGGCGTGAAGGCGCTGGACAACATCAACTTCGTGGCGCATCCGGGGCAAGTCCATGCCTTGATGGGCGAGAACGGCGCGGGCAAGTCGACCTTGCTGAAAATCCTCGGCGGCGCCTATGTCCCGAGCAGCGGCGACCTGCAGATCGGCGAGCAGACCCACGTTTTCAGATCCACCGCCGACAGCATTGGCAGCGGCGTGGCGGTGATTCACCAGGAGCTGCACCTGGTGCCGGAAATGACCGTCGCGGAAAACCTTTTCCTGGGACATCTGCCGGCCAGTTTCGGCCTGATCAATCGCCGTCAATTGCGCCAACAGGCGCTGGCCTGTCTCAAGGGCCTGGCCGACGAGATCGATCCGCAGGAAAAAGTCGGGCGCCTGTCGCTGGGTCAACGGCAACTGGTGGAGATTGCCAAGGCCTTGTCCCGAGGGGCGCATGTGATCGCGTTCGACGAGCCCACCAGCAGCCTGTCGGCGCGGGAAATCGAGCGTCTGATGGCAATCATCGGGCGCCTGCGTGACGAAGGCAAAGTGGTGCTGTACGTCTCCCACCGCATGGAAGAAGTGTTCCGCATCTGCAATGCGGTGACGGTGTTCAAGGACGGTCGCTACGTGCGTACCTTCGAGGACATGAGCGAGCTGACCCACGATCAACTCGTCACCTGCATGGTCGGCCGCGACATCCAGGACATCTACGACTACCGCTCGCGCCCGCGCGGCGCGGTGGCCTTGAAGGTCGATGGCCTGCTCGGCCCGGGCCTGCGCGAGCCCATGAGTTTCGAGGCGCACAAGGGCGAGATTCTCGGCTTGTTCGGCCTGGTCGGTGCCGGTCGCACCGAGCTGTTTCGCCTGCTCAGCGGGCTGGAGCGCAACACCGCCGGGCGCCTGGAGTTGCGCGGTCATGAGCTCAAGCTCAACTCCCCCCGGGATGCCATCGCCGCCGGCATTCTGCTGTGCCCGGAAGACCGCAAGAAGGAGGGCATCATCCCGCTGGCCAGCGTCGCCGAGAACATCAACATCAGCGCGCGCAGTGCCCATTCCGGTTTCGGCTGCCTGATCCGCGGGCTGTGGGAAAAGACCAACGCTGACAAACAGATCAAGGCGCTGCGGGTGAAGACACCCCATGCCGGGCAACCCATCAAGTTCCTGTCCGGCGGCAATCAGCAGAAGGCGATTCTCGGTCGCTGGCTGTCGATGCCGATGAAGGTCCTGCTGCTCGACGAGCCTACCCGTGGCATCGATATCGGCGCCAAGGCCGAGATCTACCAGATCATTCACAACCTGGCCGCCAGCGGTATCGCGGTGATCGTGGTGTCCAGCGACCTGATGGAAGTGATGGGCATTTCCGACCGCATCCTGGTGATGTGCGAAGGGGCGATGCGCGGCGAGCTGAGCCGTGAACAAGCCAATGAATCCAACCTGCTGCAACTGGCGTTGCCGCGCCAGCGCGCTGACGGCGTGGCGAACTGAGAGGTATTGATGATGACAACCAAAAACGAAACCCTGCCGACGATGCGCAAGCCTCTGGACCTGCGGCGCTTTCTCGATGACTGGGCAATGCTGGCGGCAGCGGTGGGGATCTTCGTGCTCTGCACACTGCTGATCGATAACTTCCTCTCGCCGCTGAACATGCGCGGCCTGGGCCTGGCGATTTCCACCACCGGCATCGCAGCCTGCACCATGTTGTATTGCCTGGCGTCCGGGCATTTCGACTTGTCGGTCGGCTCGGTGATTGCCTGCGCCGGGGTCGTGGCGGCGGTGGTGATGCGAGACACCAACAGCGTGTTCCTCGGCATCAGCGCGGCGCTGGTCATGGGGCTGATCGTCGGCCTGGTCAACGGCATCGTGATCGCCAAGCTGCGGGTCAACGCGTTGATCACCACCCTGGCGACCATGCAGATCGTCCGCGGCCTGGCCTACATCTTCGCCAACGGCAAGGCGGTGGGTGTGTCCCAGGAGTCGTTCTTCGTGTATGGCAATGGCCAGTTGTTCGGCGTGCCGGTGCCGATCCTGATCACCATCGTCTGCTTCCTGTTCTTCGGCTGGCTGCTGAACTACACCACCTATGGACGCAACACCATGGCTATCGGCGGCAACCAGGAAGCGGCGCTGCTGGCCGGGGTCAACGTCGACCGGACCAAGATCATCATCTTCGCCGTGCACGGTGTGATCGGCGCGCTGGCCGGGGTGATCCTGGCTTCGCGCATGACCTCGGGCCAGCCGATGATTGGCCAGGGTTTCGAGCTGACGGTGATCTCGGCCTGCGTGCTGGGTGGTGTTTCCCTCAGTGGCGGCATCGGCATGATCCGGCACGTGATTGCCGGGGTGCTGATCCTGGCGATCATCGAAAACGCGATGAACCTGAAGAACATCGATACGTTTTATCAGTACGTGATTCGGGGTTCGATTTTGCTGCTGGCGGTGGTGATTGACCGTCTGAAGCAACGCTGAAACCTGTGCTGATCTGACTGACGCCATCGCGAGCAGGCTCGCTCCCACAGTGATCCGAGGTGTACACAGAATCATCTGTACGCCGTAGAGCCCCTGTGGGAGCGAGCCTGCTCGCGATGGCGGTGTGTCAGACAACATCAGTGTTGGATGAAACGGCCTTATCGCGAGCAAGCCCGCTCCCACAGGTCATGTGTCATTCCTCCCGCCTTCCGTCATCTCCCTTAAATATCCCTTGATCGTAACAAAGGGTTTCAGGTTCAATTTGTACATGATTAGACAGGTTCGATTCGACAAGAAACAACGGGTGGTCGATGAGCTCATCCGGCGCATTGAAAGCGGTCTCATGGAGGACGGCTTTCACCTGCCCGGCGAGCATCAGTTGGCTCAGGAATTCAAAGTCAGCCGAGGTACTTTGCGTGAAGCCCTGGCCGAATTGAAACGGCGCAACTACATCGCGACGCAAAGCGGGGTGGGGTCCATCGTCACGTTCGACGGTGTGGTACTCGACCAGCGCAATGGCTGGGCCCAGGCCCTGGCCGACAGCGGCGCGCTGGTCAATACCGAAGTGCTGCGGCTGGAGGCGGTGACGCGTCCGGACCTGCTGTCGCGTTTCGGCACCGACCAATTCATCACCCTCGACCGTCGCCGCCGCTCCAACGACGGCACGCTGGTTTCCCTCGAACGCTCATTGATGCCCGCCACCGGAGGCCTGGAAAGCCTGCCGCGAGTGGGTTTGATCGATAACTCCCTGACCATCACCCTGGCTGCCTACGGCTATATCGGCGAACGCGGCGATCAATGGATCGGTGCCGAACCGCTTAGCGCCGAAGACGCGCAGTTGCTGGGACGCCCGGCGGGCACGGTCTTCCTCAAGGCCTTGCGTACCACCTACGACCGGCAAAACCGCTTCATGGAACAGGTGGAAAGCCTGCTTGACCCCGTGCATTTCCGTATGCACCTGCAATTTGGAAACTCGAAATGACTGCGCTCGATCGTGCCCTGGGCGCGTTTTATGGCCTGGCGCTGGGCGATGCGCTGGGCATGCCGACCCAATCGCTTAGCCGCGACGATATCAAGGCGCGGTTCGGTGAAATCGTCGACCTGCAGGATGCCGGTCCCCATCAGCCGATTGCCGCCAACATGCCCAAGGGCTCGATCACTGACGACACCGAACAGGCGATCCTGGTCGGTCAGTTGCTGGTCGATGGCAAAGGCCGGATCGAACCCTCGAAGCTCGCCCAACGCTTGATCGAATGGGAAGCGCAGATGCAGGCCAAGGGCTCGCAGGACCTGCTCGGGCCTTCGACCAAGCGCGCCATCGAGATGATCCTCGCCGGTCATTCGCCGGAGGAGGCGGGTCGCTACGGCACCACCAATGGCGCGGCGATGCGTATTACCCCGGTGGGGATTGCCGCGAACGTGGCCGACCCCGAGCGTTTCATCGACGCGGTGATACAAGCCTGCCAGGTCACCCACAACACCACGCTGGGCATCTCCAGCGCAGCGGCGGTGGCCGCGGTGATTTCGGCCGGGATCAACGGCATGGAGCTGGGCGAGGCGCTGAGCCTCGGCCAGCAAATTGCCCAGCAAGCGCAAAGCCATGGCCACTGGGTTGCCGGTGGACGCATCGCTTCGCGCATCAGTTGGGCGCGGACCATCAGCGTCGAGAGCGACAGGGCGGCGCTCGCCGATCTGCTGTACGACGTGATCGGCACTTCGGTGGCCTCGCAGGAGTCGGTGGTGGTGTCGTTTGCCCTGGCCCAGCAAGTGGCCATTGGCGAAATGACCGCCTTCGAGGCGCTGTGCATGGCGGCGAGCCTGGGCGGCGACACCGATACCATCGCGGCGATTCTGGGGGCGATGCTGGGGGCCTGCATGGGGCTGGAGATCTGGCCGGTGGCGATGATCGAGAAGGTCAAGGCCGTCAATGATCTGCAGCTTGAGCCGTTGGTGAAAGGACTCCTCGCCCTGCGCTGACTGGACTGACGCCTTCCCCTGTAGGAGCGAGTTCACTCGCGATGGACGTTAACGATAACGCAGGGGTTCCTGATACCCCGCGTCGTTCTCAGGTCCATCGCGAGCATGCTCGCTCCTACAGAGGGGCGTCGCCGACTGTAAAAATCTGATTTGCCCACAACCACAAAAATGGCAACAGGAGCATTTTCATGAGTTCATCGAACGCCGGGCAGAACGCCGGGCAGCTGGAAACCCGCGGCATCGAACCGGTGCCGGAGGCCGAGTGCAATGGTCATCCGTTGCAGCTGTTCTGGGTCTGGTTCGCCGCCAACATTTCCATCCTCGGCCTGCCGCTGGGCGCCACTCTCGTGGCCTTTCGCGGGTTGGCGATCTGGCAGGCGATCATCGTTGCCATTCTCGGTGCCGCCGGTTCCTTCGCGGTGGTCGGGATCATTTCCATCGCCGGTCGCCGTGGTCGCGCACCGAGCCTGACCCTGTCGCGGGCCATCTTCGGCGTGCGCGGCAATATCGGCCCGACCCTGGTGTCGCTGATGTCGCGCCTGGGCTGGGAAACCGTCAACACCACCACGGCCGCGTTCGTGTTGCTGTCGCTGTGCTCGATTCTGTTCGGCTCGCCGGTGGAAGCGAAAAGCGCGCCGCTGCTGACCCTGACCTTCATCGCCATTTTCGTCTTGCTGACCCTGTCGGTGTCCGGCCTCGGCCACGCCACGCTGCTGGTGATCCAGAAGTGGGCGACCTACGTCTTCGGTGCATTGAACATCCTGGTGGGTGGCTTCCTCTGCGCCACCATCGACTGGAGCGCCGTATTCAACGCCACGCCGGCGCCGATGAGCGCGATGATCATCGGCATCGGCACCATGGCCGCCGGCACCGGGATTGGTTGGGCCAACGCCGGCGCGGACATGTCGCGCTATCAGCACCGCAGCGTCAAGGCCGCGCGCCTGGTGGCCTCGGCCGCATTCGGCGCGGGCATTCCGCTGGTGCTGTTGATCACCCTTGGCGGCCTGCTGTCGGTGGGTAACGACGATCTGGCCCAGGCCACCGATCCGATCATCGCCATCCGCGACATGCTGCCGACCTGGATGGCCGTGCCGTACCTGATCACCGCGTTCGGCGGCCTGCTGCTGTCGAACAACCTGTCGGTGTACTCCGCGGGCCTGACCACGCTGACCCTGGGCCTGAAGGTCAAGCGCGTCTATGCCGTGGTGGTGGACATCGTCGCGATCTTCGCCGGTTCGATTTACTTCATGCTGATCGCCGACAGCTTCTACGGCCCGTTCATCACCTTCATTTCCCTGCTGGCGGTGCCGATCACCGCGTGGGTCGGGATCTTCGTGGTCGACCTGATTCACCGTCACTACTACAGCCCCAAGGATCTGCTGGACGTCAGCCCGAGCAGCGCCTACTGGTATCAGGGCGGTATTGAATGGCGTGCGTTCGGTGCCTGGGCGCTGGCGATCGTGCTGGGTTTCAGCTTCACCACCATCGGCACCACGGCAGAGAACGTCTGGTTCAAGGGCTTTTTGTCCGATTCGTGGCTGGGGCATAACGGCCTGGGCTGGATCGTGACTTTCGTGGTGGCCGGCGGGGTTTATTTTGTATTGGGCGGGGCAAGGGATCGTCGTGCCGCACTCAACGAGAACGCTCATGCATAGTGTCCGGTCTCGCAAATACTGTTCCTTTTTGGCGGCGTTTGTTGCCGCCAGGCTGCGTTGCCGCTCCTCGCCATAGCGAGCTATGACTCGTCGCGGCGCCTTGCCTGACGACAACAACCACTCGCCAAAAGAGGAACGTATTTGTGAGACCGGACACCAAGATGCTGCACACCGGCCAGGTCATCATCGACCTGGTCATGGCCGTGGATCAATTGCCGCAAGCGGGCGGCGATGTGTTGGCGCAGTCCGCCAGTTTCGAAGCCGGCGGCGGTTTCAACGTGATGGCCGCGGCGGCGCGCAATGGCTTGCCGGTGGTCTACCTGGGGCGCCACGGCACCGGGCGTTTCGGCGACCTGGCCCGTGAGGCGATGGCGGCCGAAGGCATCCGCATCGGCCTTGCGGATCGCGCCGAACGGGATACCGGTTTGTGTGTGGCGATCACCGACGCTTCAGCCGAGCGCAGTTTCGTTTCCTACATCGGCGCCGAAGGCGATCTCACGGCCGAGGACTTGGCCGGTGTGACCGTTGAGGCGGGTGATTTCGTGTATGTCAGCGGCTACAGCTTGCTGCTGGCAGGCAAGGGCCAGGCCCTGGTGGATTGGGTGCGAGCCTTGCCAGTCGAGGTCAAGGTGGTGTTCGATCCGGGGCCCCTGGTGGATTCGCCGGATGCGCCGCTGATGCAGGCCTTGCTGGCGCGCATCGATATTTGGACCAGCAACAGCGTCGAGGCGCTGCGGTTTACCGGGGCAGCGAATATCGCCCAGGCACTGGATCAACTGGCCGGGCATCTGCCGGCCAGGGTCCTGATGGTGGTGCGGGACGGGCCACAGGGCTGCTGGATCAATCAGGGCAGCGAGCGTCGGCATGTGCCGGGTTTCAAGGTCGAAGCGGTGGACAGCAATGGCGCCGGCGATGCCCATGCCGGGGTGTTTGTCGCGGGGCTGGCGAAAGGGTTGCCGGCGTTTGATGCGGCGCGGCGGGCCAATGCGGCGGCGGCTTTGGCGGTGACTCGGTGGGGGCCGGCGACTTCGCCGGGGACTGCTGAAGTCGATGCGTTCATCAGCAAGTCCTTCAGCGACTGATCCATTGCTATCGCGAGCAGGCTCGCTCCTACAGGGGGATGTGTTGTTCACAAATCCAGTGTAGGAGCGAGGCTGCTCGCGATAGGGCCCTCAAATTCAACACATGGATCAAACATCCAGCTTGCGTGCCGCCTCGACGCCGGCGGCGCTGAGCTTGATCGGCAAGTTAAGCGAGTGCTCCCCAGCCTCGTTGCACCGCACATGGCCGTGCTGGATCAGTCCGCGGTCCTGCAGGGTGGCGAGGGTGCTGGCCACGACTTTCTCCCCCCGGTAATTGTCCAGGACCTCCTTGCCCAGGCCGTTGGGGTGGGCGTGCAGCAGGCGGGTCAGGACTTCTTTCTCCAGGTTTTTATCGACGTTCATGGTTACCTCTTCATGGCGATGGGCAGGTCTTGCGGCAAAGGTCGTCACTGGCTCACGCCCCCTTCAGAGCCCGAGCCACCGGTGGTGCTCTTCGAGCCCATGCCGGGGCCGGCGTTATCGGGGGTGCGAGCGTCCGGCAGGTTGAGCCCGCCCTGGCGACCGGTATCGTTGCCCTGAGTCCGTGGATCGGTGCCGGTGGACGGCGGCAGGCTGTTCTCGATTCCGGTGCCGTCGGTGTTGATGCCGGGGGCGCTCTGGATGGCGGGGGCCCTGGGGCTTTTGATCGGGTCGGTCGGGCCGGTGCCGGAAGCGGTGGTCGCCGCAAGGGCGAGCGGCGACAGCAGGGCAGCGAAGGCGAGGGCGCTCAGTCGGGACGTGATCATGGTGGAATCTCCATTGATTTAGAGTCCTTACCTGACGTTGGTCCGCCCCCGCCTGGAAATGGTGCCGGATGAACGACGAACGGTTCAGGCCTGTTGCAATGCCCGATCCGTGGCCAGTCGGCGCCAGATCAGGCGCCCCACGGTGATCAGCCAGTTGAACGCAGCCACTGCCAGCACCGTGAGCAACAGCGTTGCCATGCCGTGTTCGACGATGATTTTCCCGGCCAGCAGCGGAAAGCCGAAGACGCCGATGAAGTACGACAGGCTGAACAGCAGCAAGGATTGCGCGGTGGTGCCGCTCGGTGCTTCGTTGGCGGCCAGGCCGTTGATCACCGAGTACGTCAGCCCGTAACCGACCCCGAGCATCACCGCCGCGAGCACGTAGCTGAAGCCGTCATCGACCACGAAGCCGAACATCAGGATCGAGCCCATCATCAGCCCCGACAGCAGGCACGACGCACGCAGTGGATCGCGCTTGACCACGAAGCCGGCGATCAACATGCGGCTGCTGATCGCGGCGCTCATGAAACCGAGGAAGAACAGCGAATAGTCCAGCGAGCGTGCTGCCGCGTAGCTGGTCTGGAAACTCGACAGGCCGCCGAACACGCAACCGCCGAGGCCGACCATGATGATCGGCAGCACGGCCCTGGAGCTCAGCACCTGAGCCGTCGCCTGCCAGGAAATCCGCGAGATTGTGGTCGATTGCACCGAGGCGTTTTTCAGCTGGCGATCCAGCCGCCAGAACAGCAGCACGCCGATCAGGCTGGCAATGGCGGCGAGGTAGAACGCCGCAGTCACCGGATAGCCCAGGGCGCTCGCCGCGCGCCCAAGCAACGGACCGCTGCCGATCCCGGTCATCATGCTGCCTGAGAGCAGGGCGAAGTATTTGGCGCGCTGCGCAGGTGTGACCAGGCTCGCGACGATGATCGGCCCGAGGGTGTAGAACACCCCCCAACCCAGCCCCAGCAACAGGCCGAAGAATAGCAACAGGTTGCCGAAACCGGGCGTCAGGGCAAAGCCCAGGCTGGCCGCCACCAGCAGCACGCCGAACAACGCCACCGAACGCGCCGCGCCCAACAGGTCGCACAGGTGGCCGGAGACAATCACCGCCACAAAGGTGCTGAGCATCGCCGCGGAAATCACGCTGCCGGCATCGTGCTCATTGCCGCCGCGCGAGCCGATCAGCAGTGAAAGCAGAAAGGTCGATCCGTAGGACAGCGACAGCAGGTAACTGGCCAGGCAAAACAGGCCGAATAACTTGCCGGAAACGGGTGGTGTTGCGGTAGGCATGAAGCGGTTCCTTGACCTGATAAATACGCAGGTCATCTATCTATCACGCAACGCACTTATGTTAGGTCCGAGGTTCACGATTTCAGGGTTAGTGCAGGCCGGAGTAAAGCCGAATCGACCCTGTGGGAGCGAGCTTGCTCGCGATGGTCGTCAACGATAACGCGGGCAACCAGAATGAACGCAGTGGCTCCGGGTTCTTCGCGAGCAGGCTCGCTCCCACAGGGGCAAAGCCACTCGCCACCGACACATCGCCGACTTAGTATGGCGTTTTCCATTTTCAGACAAGGCACGTCCATGACGATCGAAATCCGCCCGGCGACTCCCAGCGATGCTCCGCAAATTCTCGCGTTCATCACTGAACTGGCCGACTATGAACGTGCCCGCCATGAAGTCATCGCCAGTGTCGCCGACATCGAGCGCAGCCTCTTCAGCGAAGGCGCCACCGCCCATGGCCTGATCTGCCTGCGTGACGGCGTGGCCATCGGTTTCGCCGTGTTCTTCTTCAGCTACTCCACCTGGCTGGGCAGCAACTGCCTGTACCTCGAAGACCTCTACATCACCCCCGAACAGCGCGGCGGCGGGGCGGGCAAGACCCTGCTGCGGCACCTGGCGAAAATCGCCTGTGCCAACGACTGCGGGCGCTTCGAGTGGAGCGTGCTGGAGTGGAATACCCCGGCCATCGACTTCTACAAGTCCCTGGGTGCGCAGCCGCAGGAGGAGTGGGTGCGCTATCGCATGGACGGCAAGGTGTTGCGCGAGTTCGCCGAAGGAAACTGATCGGCCTTAAAAGATCGCAGCCTTCGGCAGCTCCTACAGGGGAACGCGTTCCAATTGTAGGAGCTGCCGAAGGCTGCGATCTTTTTTGTCTTTGTCTCAATATATGGGATTGATATTTATATATTGAGATTTTTCTGCGCCAGGGTTTATAGTCCCGCTCACTCACTGCCAAAAACCAGAACAGGTGAAGCGATGCAGGCGCAATTGATCGCGCTCGATTGGGGGACAACCTCATTACGTGCTTACAAACTCGCCGAAGGCGGCCAGGTGCTCGAACAGCGTTCGCTGTCGTCGGGGATCATGCAGTTGCCCAAGGCGCCGCGAATCATCAAGGGCCTGGAATGCGCCGATGGTTTTGAACTGGCTTTCGATGAGGCCTGCGGTGACTGGCTCGACGCCCAGCCGGACTTGCCGGTGATCGCCTGCGGCATGGTCGGCAGCGCCCAGGGCTGGCGCGAAGCGGCCTACCGCGATACCCCGGCGAACGTCGCCAGTCTCGGAACCTCCCTGCAAACCGTGCGCAGCCTGCGCGGTGTCGACGTGCACATCGTGCCCGGGGTGATTCAACGCTCGCGTCTGCCCAACGTCATGCGCGGCGAAGAAACCCAGGTGCTCGGCGTGCTGCAAAGCCTGTCGCAGGAGGCGGGCGCCGATCTGTTGATCGGTCTGCCGGGCAGCCATTCGAAGTGGGTGGAAGTGGTCGATGGTTGCATCGTGCACTTCGATACCTTCATGACCGGCGAAGTCTTCGCCGTTCTCAGTGAACACAGCATTCTGGGGCGCACCCAGCAGCGCGGCGGCGCGTTCGACGGCCAGGCCTTTGATCGCGGCGTGCAAGTGGCGCTCTCGGCAGAGGGCGACATCGGCGTGCTGTCGACCCTGTTCAGTGCCCGCAGCCTGGGGCTGACCGGTGAACTCAGTGGCGCCGCGCAAACCGATTACCTCTCCGGCCTGCTGATCGGTCACGAACTGTCAGCCCTGGCCAACGTCCAGCGCCAGCGGCGCAACAGCGTGCACCTGCCATCGATCATCCTGATCGGCAACGCCCAGCTATGCGGGCGCTACAGCCGGGCGCTCGATGCCTGCGGTTTTGCCCGGGTGACCCTGGCCGAACAGGCCACCGAACGCGGCCTGTGGCAGCTGGCACTCGCCGCCGGGCTGGTCGCCTCCACCTCTTCCCGTTAACCCTGACTGGAGTCCTGAGATGCTCAAGCAAGCACTGGCGCAAAACGGCCTGATCGCCATCCTGCGCGGCCTGCGCCCGCAAGAGGCCGCCGCCATCGGCGAAGTCCTGTACGCCGCCGGATTTCGCGTCATCGAAGTGCCGCTCAATTCCCCCGAGCCCTACGACAGCATCCGCATCCTGCGCGATACCTTGCCCGCCGATTGCCTGATCGGCGCGGGCACGGTGCTGACGCCGGAGCAGGTCGAGCTGGTGAAGGCGGCAGGCGGCCAAGTGATCGTCATGCCCCACAGCGATCCCAAGGTACTGCGCGCGGCAAAGGCGGCGGGTCTTTCGCTGTCGCCAGGTGTCGCTACGCCCACCGAGGCTTTCGCGGCACTGGCCGAAGGCGCGGACATCCTGAAGATGTTCCCGGCCGAGCAGATGGGCCCGGCGGTCGTCAAAGCCTGGCTGGCGGTGTTGCCGGCGGGGACGATCCTGGCCCCGGTCGGTGGGATCACCCCGGACAACATGCAGGTGTTCATCGACGCAGGCGTCAAGGGTTTCGGCCTCGGTTCCGGCCTGTTCAAACCGGGCATGACACCTGAGCAAGTGGCGGCCAATGCCAAGGCCTACGTCGCTGCCTGGAAAGCCCTTCGCTAAGACTTTTTGGCGCTGCAAGCGCTGCATCCAATAAGAGAGACCGACTAATGAAAATCACCAAGCTGACCACCTTCATCGTTCCGCCGCGCTGGTGCTTCCTCAAAGTTGAAACCGACGAGGGCGTCACCGGCTGGGGCGAACCCGTGGTCGAAGGCCGCGCCCACACTGTTGCTGCTGCCGTCGAGGAATTGTCCGACTACCTGATCGGCAAGGACCCACGCAATATCGAAGACATCTGGACCGTGCTCTACCGTGGCGGTTTCTATCGCGGCGGCGCGATCCACATGAGCGCCCTGGCGGGTATCGACCAGGCACTGTGGGACATCAAGGGCAAGGCGCTGGGTGTGTCGGTCAGCGATCTGCTGGGCGGCCAGGTGCGGGACAAGATCCGCGTCTATTCGTGGATCGGTGGCGACCGTCCGGCCGACACCGCTCGGGCGGCGAAAGAAGCGGTCAGCCGTGGTTTCACCGCGGTGAAGATGAACGGCACCGAGGAATTGCAGTTCCTCGATACCTTCGAAAAAGTCGACCTGGCCCTGGCCAACGTCGCCGCCGTGCGTGACGCGGTGGGGCCGAACGTCGGCATCGGCGTCGACTTCCATGGCCGGGTGCACAAGCCCATGGCCAAGGTGCTGATGAAGGAACTCGACCCATACAAACTGATGTTCATCGAAGAGCCGGTGCTCAGCGAAAACTACGAAGCGCTCAAGGAGCTGGCGCCGCTGACCAGCACGCCGATCGCCCTGGGTGAGCGCCTGTTCTCGCGCTGGGATTTCAAGCGTGTGCTCAGCGAAGGCTACGTCGACATCATCCAGCCCGACGCCTCCCACGCCGGCGGTATCACCGAAACCCGCAAGATCGCCAACATGGCCGAAGCCTACGACGTGGCGCTGGCCCTGCATTGCCCGCTGGGCCCGATTGCCCTGGCGGCGTGCCTGCAACTGGACGCGGCCTGCTACAACGCGTTCATCCAGGAGCAGAGCCTGGGCATCCATTACAACGAGAGCAATGACCTGCTCGACTACGTCAAGGATCCACGGGTGTTCGACTACGACCAGGGCTTCGTGAAGATCCCGAACGGTCCGGGCCTGGGCATCGAGATCAACGAGGAATACGTGATCGAACGCGCCGCCGTCGGCCACCGCTGGCGCAACCCGATCTGGCGCCATGCCGATGGCAGTTTTGCCGAGTGGTGATCACTCCCTGACCCACCACCCAACCCCTGTAGGAGCGAGCCTGCTCGCGATGGTCTATCAGTCGACACCATGCTGAATGACACACCGCTATCGCGAGCAGGCTCGCTCCTACAAGGGATCGGCGCCACATTTCAAATCGACCTCAATAACCATAAGAAGAGGCACCCCCATGCAACCGCAAACCCTCACCGGGCAGGCGTCGTTGGTGACGCCCAGTCGCAAGCGTTTTTTCATCATGGTCCTGCTGTTCATCACCGTGGTGATCAACTATCTGGACCGCAGCAACCTGTCGATTGCCGCTCCGGCGCTGACCAGCGACCTGGGCATCGATCCGATTCACGTCGGCCTGATCTTCTCCGCCTTCGGCTGGACCTATGCGGCCATGCAGATCCCCGGGGGCTGGCTGGTGGACCGGGTGCCGCCGCGCATCCTGTACACCGCTGCACTGCTGCTGTGGTCGATTGCCACGGTAATGCTCGGTTTTGCCGCCAGCTTCATCGCGCTGTTCGTGCTGCGCATGGCGGTCGGTGCCCTGGAAGCGCCGGCGTATCCGATCAACAGCCGCGTGGTCACCACCTGGTTTCCCGAGCGTGAACGCGCCACGGCCATTGGTTTCTACACCTCCGGGCAGTTTGTCGGCCTGGCGTTCCTTACGCCGGTCCTGGCCTGGCTGCAGCATCAGTACGGCTGGCACATGGTCTTCGTCACCACCGGTGCGGTGGGCATTCTCTGGGCGGTGATCTGGTACGCGGTGTATCGCGAACCGCGGGATTTCAAAGGCGCCAACGACGCCGAAATCGAGCTGATCCGCGAAGGTGGCGGGCTGGTGGACATTCAGTCGGAGCAGGCCAAGGTCAAAGCCAAATTCAGCTGGACCGACCTGGGCATTGTCCTGACCAAACGCAAACTCTGGGGCATCTACCTCGGCCAGTTCTGCCTCAACTCGACGCTGTGGTTTTTCCTGACGTGGTTCCCGACCTACCTGGTCAAATACCGTGGCATGGATTTCATCAAGTCCGGCCTGCTGGCGTCGCTGCCGTTCCTCGCAGCCTTCATCGGCGTGCTGTGCTCGGGGTTCTTCTCCGACTTCCTGATCCGTCGCGGTTACTCGGTAGGGTTCGCCCGCAAGCTGCCGATCATCAGCGGCCTGCTGATTTCGACGTCGATCATCGGAGCCAACTTCGTCGAGTCGACGCCGCTGGTGATTGCCTTCCTCGCGCTGGCCTTCTTCGGCAACGGGCTGGCGTCGATCACCTGGTCGCTGGTGTCGACCCTGGCGCCGGCACGCTTGCTGGGGCTGACAGGTGGGGTGTTCAACTTCATCGGCAATCTGTCGGCGATCGCCACGCCAATCGTCATCGGTTTCCTCGCCACGGGCGACTCTTTTGCCCCGGCCATTACCTACATCTCGGTTCTGGCGTTGATCGGTGCACTTTCCTACATCTTGCTGGTGGGCAAGGTCGAGCGTATCAAGTTGTAGTCCAGGCATGCGGGCGACCATAATGCCGCCCGTTCACTCGCTCAACGCTAAGGCTGGATATGCAGGAAGACGCCCCAAAAATCGCCAAGGACGCCGCGCCAACCGGCACCCAGACCCTGCTTCGCGGTCTGGGTGTGGTCCAGGCGGTGGCCAGCGGCGCCCGCGATCTGAAGGAGATCGCCCGGCTGATCGGCACCACGCGCAGCACCACCCATCGTCTGGCCAGCTGCCTGGTGGACGAGCGTTATTTGCGCGTGGTGCCGCAAGTCGGCTACCTGTTGGGGCCGAAGCTGATCGAGCTGGGGTTTCAGGCGCGGGAAGAGTTGCCGCTGGTGACCCTGGCCGGTCCGTACCTGGATGAATTGTCGGCCTTGACCGGCGATACCGTTCACCTGGCGATCCGCGAGGGCGATGAGGTGCTGTACTTGCACAAGAACCCGGGGCGCAACGGCCCGGAAATGCGTTCGCGGGTTGGCCATCGCATGCCGCTGGCGCGCACCGGGATCGGCAAGGCGCTGATGCTGGATGACACGCCGCAAGAGTGGCAGCGGCTGTACGAAATCAGCCTTCCGGTGGGTGGGAAAAATCAATTCTGGCCGCAGCACCCGGAGCAATCCTGGGAACAGTTCCAGCAACGCATGCTGGAATACGTGGCCGGTGGTTATGCCTTCGACCTGGAAGACAACGAGCCGTCGATCCGCTGTGTGGCAGCGCCCGTTCGCGATGCCAGCAAACGCATCGTCGCAGGCATCAGCATCGCCAGCACCGTGCCGTACATGCCATTGGAAAAAATGGCCGAGCTGATTCCGCTGATCAAAGGCGTGACGGCCAGGTTGTCGGCGGAATTGGGTCTGAAGGTTTAAGCCTCATTGCGATCGCGAGCGGACTCGTTCCCACAAGTGGGGCGTGTCAGCTTTCGGCTTTCTTCTCGGCCACTGCCAACTCTTTCAGACGCTGATCGATCAGCTGGCACTTGTCCGGCAGATCTTTCGCGGCAGTGCCCAGGTCCATCTTCTGCAACTCATCGTTGATCTCCTTGGCCTTGGCCGGGTTCTGCTCGGTCAGGCGGCTGACTTCCTTGGCCAGTTGTTCGCGCTTGGCGGTGGCTTCCTCCGGCGTGCAGGCCCAGGCGGGCAGGGCGCAGGCGAAGGTGGCGGCGAGGGTGAGCTTGAGCAAGGTTTTCATCGTTCAGGCCTCGGTTCCGGTTAGGGCGGGTTAACCGGTTGAGGGCTGGAGGGTGGGAAAAGTTCAGACAGCCTTGTGGGAGCGAGCCTGCTCGCGATAGCGGAATGTCAGCCGACATTGATGTTGCCTGACATCCTGCAATCGCGAGCAGGCTCGCTCCCACAAAAAAAGGTGCTGCGGCGTGTTCGGTTTATCCGCTGTGACAGCAACTCGATTTCTGCGCCTGCTCATATTTGTCGTGGTGCCTCACCCATTCCATGATTTCCTCTTCATTGCGCCCCTTGGGCGTCAGGTCGAGGTAGTTGTAGGCGCCGACCAGCATGTCCAGGCCCCGGGCGTAGGTGGAATAGGTGTGGAAAATCTCCCCCGCGTCATTGCGATAAAACACGCTAAGGCCCGGGAGTTCTTCTTCTGAGCCGTCGGTTTTTTCGTAGTTGTAGGTGGCCGTGCCTGCAGCCACGTCTTCGGACCGGGCGGTGACGCCGAAGTCATAGTTGAAATCGCAACCGACGGAGGACACCCAATCGAATGTCCAGCCCATGCGCCGTTTGAAGGCCTGGAATTCGCCGAACGGGGCGTGGGAAACCGCCACCACCGCCACGTCGTGATGGGCCAGGTGCTGGTTGGCGCCATCGATGTGGTCGGAAAGGAACGAGCAGCCGGGGCAGCCTTCCTCCCAGCCTTCGGCGAACATGAAGTGGTAAACGATCAACTGGCTGCGGCCGCCAAACAGGTCGGCGAGTTTCAGCTCGCCCCGCGGGCCCTGGAAGTGGTAGTCCTTGTCGATCTTCACCCAGGGCAAGGCGCGGCGTTCGGCGCTGAGTCTGTCCCGTTCCTTGGTGAAGGCTTTTTCGTGAGCCAGGTGCTGCTTGCGTGCAGCAAGCCATTCTTCCCGGGACACGACGGGATGATTCTGAATGTTCATGACGATTTCTCCTGCATGGGACAGGGAGGCGTGGGTTGATGAGGCGACTTACACAGCCTAGTCGTTTGACCTGTGGGTAAATCGACATACCGCCGGTCGGTCGTGGCCAAAACCTCGGCTGAACGGCTATCGCCCATGCCGGTCACAACCTATGAAGGCCCCATCAATCACGGGTACCGGAGGTTGATTCAGGATGACGACTTATAACTGGGATTTGATTGAACGCTTGCTGCACGAAGTGCAGAACGGTGAAGCCAGTTTCACGCCACGGCCCTATGCCGAGCAGTACGCGGCGCAAAAGGCTGCCGAGGGCGAGGAACCCGAAAACCTCGACCATCTCAAGGCCGTGGCCGGGGAGTACGAAAAACTACTGCTGGAGCGAGGCTACATCGAGCCTCGGCCCCAAGAGCAGGGCGGTACGGGCTCCAATTACATTCTGACGATGCGTGGTTCCAGGTTGTTGAGCCTGATCGACAGCAGCATTCCGGGCAACGACCATCCGCGGCAGGTGCTCGATGAGCAGGAAGATGCGCTGAATGAAGTGACGTTTGATCAGGTGGCTTCGAGGGCGCAGATCGCCTGACTTTCGATGACCCCTTTTAGGAGCGAGCCTGCTCGCGATTGCAGTGTGTCAGTCAGCATCAATGTCGACTGGCACTGCGCAATCGCGAGCAGGCTCGCTCCTACAAGGGTTCGTGTTGGGTTCAACCCTGTTTGGCAGCCTTCAGACATTTCAAATCACTGAAGTCCTTCTTCACACCTTCGATTTTCGTCAGCAACCGCTGGCGTTGCACCGGCGTGCTCTGCGCCATCAAGTCCACGAACAGCGAACGGGCCTGGGCTTCGGTCCGGGCGAAGGCCTGTTTGTATTCCGGTGTCCACAAGCGCTCACGATTGACCAGCAGGGTTTCCATTCGCTGTGGAAATTCCGGACCATGTCGTTGCGCCACCGCCGCACTGAACTGCTTCTGCCAGTGGACTCGATTGGCCAGCCACTGCGTATTCTGGTCGCCCAGGGCGTTGGACCATGCGACGACGCGCTGTTGCTGCGAAGCGTTGAGAGGTCCGATCCAGTCATCCAGGCGTTTCTCCATGCGCTCGCCGCGTTCCTTGATCTGCTGGTCGAGGGATGGCTTGAGGTATTGCGCCTGGCGTTTGCGCTGATCCTTGGTGAAGGCCGCGTTCATTTCCGCGACCTGCTGGTCATCCAGGCCTTGCAGCAGCTCGACGGCCGAGGGCGTGATCTCCCGGGCGGTCTCGGCGATGGCCTGTTCGGCTTCCTCTGTGCGCGCCTGCAGGGCGGCATCGGTGACCTGGTTGGTCGCCACCATGGTTTGCAAGCGGTCCAGCCAATCGAGGTAACCCGGCATTTGCGTGGTGCAGTGCCAGCTCAGGTGTTCCTTGAGCCGTACGTTGAGCCAGCTTTTCTGCTCGCCGTTCATGTCCAGGTAGTCGCTGAGGGTCCAGGGAATGATGACGTCGAGGTTGCGGTAGGCCAGGCCCATGCGACTGCATGCACCGAGGGCGAGGGTGACGGCCAGTACCAAGGCAGTGTGTGTTAACCAGCGCGACATGATCGAATCCTTGCGAAAGCCTGGCTTAGGGGTCTGATTCTTATGTGAACGCAGAATGAGCCTGGCAGTTCAGCCGATCAACAGGCGAGCTGTCGTTGCTTGTTACAGAGCGGGTTTTACAGGGGAGGCGGGATTTGCCGCAGGGGAGGGAGCCAGTCCAAGCGCTTCGAGAGTCAAAGCGCCCGTGGACCAGGTGAAGCGCGAGTGATTACTTTTTGCCCAGGCTGATCTGCTTGGACGGGGCGAACGTCTGGCCGCTGACGCCCTTGGCAATTTGCTGGATTTCGCCACCGGACTTGAGGAACGCTGCGATCTGGCTGTTAAGCGATTCGCTGGTTTCCACGGCTGGGGCTGGTTTTACTTTGCTGTTGGATGCTTTTACGCGCATGACGACCATTCACCTTCAGGAAACTAAAATAGCCAGCCATCGTACAGCAATAACCCGCAATTTGCTTGGTTAATATCCCCGGGATATTCAGCCGTGCGGTGGCTAAAACGTGGATTATTATTTTGAAGACTTGCCTAAGTCGCTGTTTTAAATAAAAACATGGCGGATGGAAATTGCAATTTCTGCGTGGTGGCGAGTGACGAAAACCGTGGAGGCGGCCTGACGAGCGGCGGGTTGCCCGAGCAAAGCCCGGGAAAATCAAGGCTCGCGAAGGAATTTCTCGTGTCACCGCTTCGGCCGCCAAACGCGACCTGCAAAACCGGGTAGAATGCCGCCCACGTAATGAGGGTATTTGAAATGGCTTTAGTCGGGCGTTACAACAGTTTGCAAGTGGTTAAACACACTAACTTCGGTTTATATCTGGACGGTGGCGCGGATGGCGAAATTCTTTTGCCGAATCGCTATATCCCAAAAGATATTCCCAGCGAAGATGAAGACTGGCTAAACGTTTTTGTATATCTGGACAGCGATGACAAACTTATCGCGACGACTGAAAAACCGAAAGTTCAGGTCGGTGAATTTGCAAGTTTGAAAGTTGTTGAAGTCAACAGTATTGGCGTGTTCCTCGACTGGGGGCTGCCAAAGGATCTGTTGCTGCCGTTCTCGGAAGAGAAGCGTCAGATGAAGGCTGGCGAATATGCCGTGGTGCACGTTTATCTCGACAAGCACACCCGTCGCATCACCGCGACGACACGCCTGGATCGCTACCTGGACAAGACCCCGGCCAGCTATAGCCAAGGCCAGGAAGTCGACCTGCTGGTCGCCGAAGCCACCGACATGGGCTTCAAGGCGATCATCAACAACAAGCACTGGGGCTTGATCCACAAGAACGAAATCTTCAAGTTCATGCGCGCGGGCAAGCAGGAGAAGGGCTTTATCAAGGAAGTGCGTGCCGACGGCAAGATCAGCCTGAGCCTGCAACCGGTCGGCCAGGAAGCGGCGACCAGCCTCAACTCGAAGATCCTTGCCAAGTTGCGCGAGAACAACGGCACCCTGGCGGTCAGCGACAAGAGCGATCCGACAGTGATCAGCGAGATGTTTGGCGTCAGCAAGGGCAACTTCAAGAAGGCCATCGGTGCGTTGTACAAAAACGGCCAGATTGTCATTCATGCCGACCGCATTGAACTGACCTGAGTTAAAGCCTGACCCATGTAGGAGCTGCCGCAGGCTGCGATCTTTTGATCTTGATCTTTCAAAAAGCAAAATCAAAAGATCGCAGCCTGCGGCAGCTCCTACAGGGGGAAATTTTTGTACAACTGGTTGATAATCGACAGCACAATTTCTCACCCCGACCCCGTGTCGGGGTTTTGCTTTTTTATTGTCGAGTCTCTGCCATGGATAGTTCGAACGAGGTTTCCCAATGAGCGCCACCCGGCGCAGCGCCGATGGATTTGCCCTGCAGGTCATGCTGGGTTTGTGCCTGGTCTGGGGTATCCAGCAGGTGCTGATCAAGTGGGCGGCAACGGACATTGCTCCGGTCATGCAGGCCGCCGGACGGTCGGGCATATCCGCGTTGCTGGTGGGCTTGTTGATCTGCTGGAAAGGCGGTTGGGACCAGGTGGGCGGCACCTGGCGTGGTGGCCTGTTGGCCGGCGCGCTGTTTGGCCTGGAGTTCTTCTTCATTTCCGAAGGCCTGCAATTGACCACGGCCGCGCACATGTCGGTATTCCTTTACACCGCGCCGATATTCACCGCACTTGGCGTGCACTGGCTGTTGCCGAGCGAGCGCTTGCGGCCGTTGCAATGGCTGGGGATCCTTCTTGCGTTCGTCGGTATCGCCATTGCGTTTGCCGGTGGCGTGTCCTGGGACAACCTTGATCCGCGCATGTTGATGGGCGATGCGCTGGGCGTGCTCGCCGGTGCCGCCTGGGGCGCGACCACGGTGGTGGTGCGGGCTTCGCGTTTGTCCGAGGCACCGGTGACCCTGACATTGTTCTACCAACTGATCGTCGGCTTCGTCGGCCTCTTGGTGATTGCCTTGTTCAGCGGCCAGATCACCCACGTCAGCCTGACCGGCGTGACCCTGACCAGCGTGCTGTTTCAAGGGGTCGTGGTGTCGTTCTTCAGCTACCTGGTGTGGTTCTGGCTGCTGCGCCGTTACCTGGCCGCGAACCTGGCGGTGTTTTCGTTCATGACACCGCTGTTCGGCGTCACCTTTGGCGTGGTGTTGCTGGGTGAAAAACTGAGCCTGAATTTCGTCATCGGTGCGGTGCTGGTGCTGCTGGGCATCACCTTTGTCAGTGCCGAACAGTGGCTGCGCCGGCGTCTGCGCAAGGCGCTGGGGCAGTCCTGAATGGCCACTGGGCTGAACCGATTGACATTCTTTGTAAAAGAACAATAGTGGGTGACTTGTTCTTATTTGGAGAATGGCGTGGAGTTCAGCCAATTGCGCATCTTCCAGGCCGTGGCGCAGGAAGAATCCATTACCCGTGCTGCCGAGCGCCTGCATCGGGTGCCGTCGAACCTGTCGACCCGACTCAAACAGCTGGAAGAGCAGCTCGGTGTCGAACTGTTCGTCCGTGAGCGTCAGCGTTTGCAGCTTTCGCCTGCGGGAAAAGTCCTGCTGGACTACACCGCGAAACTGTTCGCCCTGCACGATGAAGCCCACGCCGCAGTGCAGGGCGGCCAACCCGCCGGCGACTTCGTGCTCGGCACCATGTACAGCACCGCTGCCATTCATCTGCCCGCGCTGTTGGCGCGTTATCACCGACGCTATCCGGCGGTGAATCTGCAGGTGCAGTCCGGCCCCAGCGGCGAGTTGTTCGAAGGACTGCTCACCGGCCGGCTCGACGCGGCACTGGTGGACGGCCCGCCGGGGCTGGCGGTGCTCGATGGCGTGCTGTTGTGCGAGGAGCGCATGGTGCTGATCAGCGAGGCCGATCATCCACCGGTACAGAGTGCACGGGACGTGGAGGGTCGTTCGGTGTTCACCTTCCGCCAGGGCTGTTCCTATCGGATGCGCCTGGAGTCCTGGTTTTCCCACGACCAGGCGGCCATGGGCCGGGCGATCGAGATCGAGTCCTATCCGGGGATGCTGGCCTGCGTGATCGCCGGGTCGGGCGTGGCGCTGATGTCGGAGTCGATGCTGGCCAGTCTGCCGGGCCGGGAAAGCGTGGCGGTCCATCCGCTGCCTGAAGCCTTTGCCAGCGCCACGACCTGGCTGATGTGGCGCAAGGGCATGGTCGGGGCCAACCTGAATGCATGGATCGAGGAGCAGCAGGCGCTCTATCCGTCGGCACAGCACCAGGCCCGGGCGATTGCGTGATTTAATGCGCTCGATTGTGATCGATTTAGTAACAGATCATTGCCACTTTCGGCGAGCATTGCGCTGCACTTCGGACTATTATCAGTTCGAAGCGGCTACAGAATTCCGGTCGCTCGGCACTACCCTGAAGGGGGCATCATGAAAGAGAAAATCCAAAACTGGCTGCATGACCTGGGTGTCGCGCTCGGTTTGATCGAACCGCCTCTGCAACCTGTGCCTATTCGCACCGACGACGAACAACGCCGACGCCAGCAGCGCCGCCGGTAAGCACGAAGAGCCAGGCGTTGGGTTGTTGTGGCAAGGGGATCGATCCCCTCGCCACAGACAGCGTGTACATCACAACATCCTGTTTGCGAATCAGGGCGCAGTTGAAATCAAGTTTCAGTGCCGCCCAATCTCCATCAAGAACCGACTCAAGTCATTCGCCGTCCTGGCTGACTTGAGCATCCGGTCTTCCTCGGCAGTAAACGCCGTCAAACCGAACTCGTCCTCCAGGTGGAAGATCAGTTCTTCGATGTCCGTTTTATCCAATCCCAACTGCATCAGGCTGGCGTTGTCGTCGAAGTCTTCCTGCCCCTCCAGGAGACGGCTGATGAAGCGATGCACGGCGGCGCGAACGGCGGCTCTTTTCATGATGGGCCTTCGGGGGCGTTAGGGTTTTGTCGTCCCTGCGAGGGTTCCTGAAATGGCTCCTGGAGATGAGTACAGCAGGCTTCAGCTGTGTGAGCGCTGCCACTCGTCAATCATGTTGCGCAGATGCTCCCCGGAAAAGCTGCCGAAATGCCCGCCATGCACCGTGCGGATCGGCAACGCGCGCAAGCGTTGCAGGCTGCGGGCGTAGTCGTCGAGGTTGGAGTGGTAGGCATCTTCGATCAGCGGGCCGTCGTAGATGATGTCACCGCTGAACAGCGTTTCGGTCGCCGCTTCATACAGACTGATGCCGCCCGGCGAATGCCCAGGCGTGTGCAGCACTTGCAGCACGCGGTCGCCAAGATCCAGCACATCGCCTTCTTCGATCATGCCGGTGGCCGGTGCGGCCTTGACCCGATATTCCGCATAGCACAACGGGCAATCGGGGTGTGCTTCGAACATGTCGTCACCGACGAAGGCCCGACTCAAATCGTTTTCACCGTCCGGTGCGGCAAGGATCTGCGCTTCGGCCGGGTGCACCAGGCGTTCGGCGAACTCGTGATGGCCGGCGATGTGGTCGAAGTGGCAATGGCTGGCCACCGCCACCAGAGGCCGCTCGGTGATCCACGGCAATTGCTCGCGCAGGCTGACCAGCCCGGAGCCGCTGTCCAGCAGCAGATCCTTGTCACGCCCCTGTACGTGCCAGAGATTGCAGCGGTAAAAGGGGCGGATGTACGGCTCGTGGATCAGGCGGATGCCGTCGCTCAGTTGCTTGACCTCGAACCACTGATCGCGAGAAACAATCTTCATCAAGGGTTTTCTCCAGACGAAAAAAAACGGGTGTGGCAACCGACGCCACACCCGTCGAAGAAAGCATCAAGTCGTTATATTCAGCTTAGATGGCGCTTGCCACCGCAACCGGGCGGCGAGACATCAGGCTCACCACAATGAAGCTCACCAGACCGGCTACCAGGCTGTAGTAGATCGGGGTGTTGGCGTCCAGACCGTCCTTGACCATGAACAGCAGGGCAGTGGCGAAGCCCAGGCCCATGCTGGCGATGGCGCCGGCGGTAGTTGCGCGTTTCCAGAAAATCGCACCGATCAGTGGAACCAGCATGCCGCCGACCAACAGGTTGTAGGCCAGGGTCAGGGCGCTGATCACGTCGTTCACGACCAGGGCGATACCCAGTACGACAAGACCGGTCAGCAGGGTCACCAGGCGATTCAGACCCAGGCTCGACTGCTTGCCGCCACGCAGCTTGGGCAGCAGGTCTTCGCTCAGGGTGGTAGCAGCGGCCAACAGGCCGGCGCTGGCGGTGGACATCATGGCAGCCAGGGCTGCGGCGATTACCAGGCCACGGATACCGTCCGGCAGGGACAGCTTCACGATAGCGGCGAAAGCGTTGTTGACGTTGTCCAGATCCGGGATCAGTACGTGAGCCGCCATGCCGATCAGGGCGCAGGCCAGACCGTAGATGATGCAGTAGATACCGGCAGCGGTACCGGCGTATTGAGCGACTTTTGCGGTCTTGACGGTGAACACCCGTTGCCAGATGTCCTGACCGATCAGGATGCCGAAGAAGTAGATCACGAAGTAGGTGATGATGGTGTCCCAGCCGATGGTGGTGAAGCTGAAGCTCGCCGCCGGCAGTTTGGCCACCAGCTCATCCCAGCCGCCGACGCGGTACAGGCAGATTGGCAACAGGATGAACATCAGGCCCACAGTCTTGATGACGAACTGGACGATGTCGGTCAGGGTCAGGGACCACATGCCACCGATCGCCGAGTAGATCACTACCACGCCACCGCCGAGCAGTACCGAAATCCAGAATGGCAGGCCGAACAGCACTTGCAGGACGGTGCCGATCGCCAGGATCGAAACCACGCCGATCATCAGGGCATAAGCCAGCATGATGACTGCGCTCGCGGAGCGGGCCATCGGGTTGTAGCGCTTTTCCAGCACTTGGGTAACGGTGTAGATCTTGAGCTTGAGCAGCGGTTTGGCGAGGAACAGGTTCAGCGCCACGATCCCGCAACCCAGCGCGGCACAGAGCCAGAAACCGGAGATGCCATGCACGTAGCCCAGACGTACGGTGCCCACGGTGGACGCACCGCCCAGGACGGTGGCTGCCATGGTACCCATGTAGAGCGTCGGGCCCAGGTTACGACCAGCGACCAGAAACTCTTCGTTGGTCTTGGCCTTGCGCATGCCGTAGTAGCCGAGTATCAGCATCGCGGCTGCGTAGATGAGTACGACGAATAAATCCAAAGCCATTATGGCGTGTCTCCGATTGTCTTTTTTATGTGGAACTAAAAAGCAATGTGGCTGGGGGATTACATCTGTGGCGAGGGAGCTTGCTCCCGCTGGGCTGCAAAGCGGCCCCAATACCTGCTGTCGGGTTTCTTCAGGAGAAACTCATCAGATTTTTTTGCGACTGCTGCGCAGCCGAGCGGGAGCGAGCTCCCTCGCCACAGTGGTACCACTCACCACCTTGTGCGTTTATCAGGCGACTTGTCGCATCGCCGGTTTAGTGAGCGAATCCTTGCTCGTGTTGCGTGAATCTTTAGGACCAAACACCGCGGCCGGTTCCGGGAACAGGCTCAGCAATACCAGGTACACGACCGAGGCCAGGCCCAGGGTGACGGGCAGGCTGATGTCGATACCGCCGGCCATTTCGCCCAACGGACCGACAAACTGCCCCGGCAGGTTCACGAAGCACAGGCCGACGGCCGCGCTCGGGATCCAGGCACCCAGGCCACGCCAGTTCCAGCCGTGGTTGAACCAGTAGCGGCCACCTTTCTCGCCGCGGGTGAACACTTGCAGGTCATCCGGGCAGTAGAAGCCACGGCGCACCAGCAGGCCGATGATCATGATCACCATCCACGGAGTGGTGCAGGTGATGATCAGTACGGCGAAGGTCGACACGCTCTGCACCAGGTTCGCCGCGAAGCGACCGATGAAGATGAAGGCAATCGACATCACACCGATCAGCAACGTGGCCTTTACACGCGACAGCACACGCGGGAACACGCTGGACATGTCCAGCCCGGTGCCATACAGCGAAGTGGTACCGGTGGACATGCCACCGATCACTGCAATCAGGCACACCGGCAGGAAGAACCAGCTTGGCGATACCGCCAGCAGGCCGCCGACATAGTTGTTGGCCGCGATGTAGTCCGGTGCCTTGACCGCTACGATGGTGGCGGTGACCAGGCCGAACAGGAACGGGATGAAGGTTGCGATCTGCGAAATCACCACCGCCGCCATGATCCGGCGCTTGGAGGTGTCACGAGGAATGTAGCGCGACCAGTCACCCAGGAACGCCCCGAAGGAAATCGGGTTGCTCATGGCCACCAGCGCAGCGCCGATAAACGCAGCCCAGAAACCCGGCTGGCCCATGTTCACGGTGCCGGCGTAGTTCACATCGAAGGGACCTGCGAAAGCGAAAGCCCCCAGCAGGAACAACAGGCTGGCGCTCCATACGGCGATCTTGTTCACCCACAGCAAGAAACGGAAGCCATAGATGCATACAGTAAGCACCAGAATCGCGAACAGGCCGTAGGCCAGGCCCAGGGTCAGGTCGGTTTCCGGCAGGCCGATCAGGCGTTTCGCACCACCGATCAACGCATCACCCGAACTCCACACCGAGAGCGAGAAGAAGGCGATGGCGGTCAACAGCGACAGGAACGAGCCGACGATCCGCCCGTGCACGCCGAAGTGTGCACCGGAAGACACGGCATTGTTGGTGCCGTTGATCGGGCCGAACAGGCCCATCGGCGCCAGGATCAGCGAACCGAGCAACACGCCCAGCACAATCGCCCAGGCCCCGGCCTGGAATGACAGGCCGAACAGCACCGGGAAACTGCCGAGAACGGCGGTGGCAAAGGTGTTCGAACCGCCGAAGATCATCCGGAACAAGTCCGTCGGGCCTGCGGTGCGTTCGTTGTCCGGGATTTGCTCTACCCCGTGGGTTTCAATTTGCGTAAGGCTTTGGTCGTTGTTTTTGTTATTCATGATCTGCTCCGATCATAAAGGCGCGCCCATCGTGCGTGGGCGTCACCTGTGTTGGCTAAGGGGTTGGCAGCCCTTCCGGCATTGCGGATAAATGTTCATGACAGGCCAGCCATAGGCCTTGTTGTTCTTGGCCAGACGCTTGTTTCTTGAAAACAATCGTCTCGCGCTCCTGGCTGAAGTGTTGCTCCCCTTGCATGCGCAGCTCGGTGGCCACGTCATGGATGAAAATCGCCACGTCACCCTGCAGGCTGACAAAAGCGTTGCTCGACGTGCATGACAGCACTTCGAAGCCATCCTGCGAACGCCAGCTGTCCCACAACGCCTGATAGGAATCGCGAGACAGGAGGGGTTGTTCGAGGGTGTAGAACACGAAGCTCGCATCGGCGCTGAACGCGCCGAAGTAGGCTTCGCGATCATTACGGGCGAAGGCGGACACCAGGTCGGCGGCCGCTTTCAGAACCTGATCGCGTTCGGTCATGAGCAATCCTCAGCGGTGGACTACGCCAGGCAGTACGCAGAGCATTTCGTACAGCAGGTTGGCGGCCAGCAGCGAGGTGTTACCCGTGGTGTCGTAAGCGGGCGAGACTTCTACCAGATCGCAACCGATCAGGTCGAGGCCTTGGCAGCCGCGAACGATCTCGATTGCCTGGATGGTGGTCAGGCCGCCGATTTCCGGGGTGCCGGTACCAGGAGCCCATGCCGGGTCGATGCCGTCGATGTCGAAGCTCAGGTAAACCGGACCGCCGCCGACTTTCTCGCGAACCTCGGCCATCAGCGGCTCCAGGGATTTGTGCCAGCACTCTTCGGCCTGCACAACGCGGAAGCCCTGGTTGCGGCTCCAGTTGAAGTCGTCAGCGGTGTAGCCCTGGGCACGCAGACCGATTTGCACAACGCGGTCCGGATCGATCAGGCCTTCTTCGACAGCGCGACGGAAGGTGGTGCCGTGGGCGATTTTCTCGCCGAACATGTGATCGTTCACATCAGCGTGGGCATCGATGTGCACCAGGCCGACCTTGCCGTGCTTCTTGTGGATGGCACGCAGGATCGGCAGGGTGATGGTGTGATCGCCGCCCAGGGTCAGGGGAATCACATCGTGTTCGAGGATGTTGTCGTAGGACTCTTCGATGATCCGTACGGCATCCAGCAGGTTGAAGGTGTTGATCGCCACGTCGCCGATGTCGGCAACCGACAGCGAGTCGAACGGAGCAGCACCGGTGGCCATGTTGTATGGGCGAATCATCACCGATTCGGCGCGGATATCACGCGGCCCGAAACGGGTGCCAGGGCGCAGGGAAGTACCGATGTCCAGGGGCACGCCTACGAAGGCAGCGTCCAGGCCGGCAGCGGTAGGAACATGGGGGAGTCGCAGCATGGTGGCGATGCCGCCGAAACGCGGCATTTCGTTGCCGCCCAGTGGTTGGTGAAGAATCTTTTCCACGGGTAAGGCCTCATCGTCGTTGTTTTATTTATGCAGGCACGCCGTTCACGGAAGGTACGGGCACCGCTTTGAGCCGATTCTGCGAAATGTAGTGGCCGGGAAGAATCGCTACGGGCAAATACTTAGTTCAGATTTTTCTAAACTAATGGCCGGCTTGGAGATAGACTTGCGGCCATGTGCCGCACTCTGTGGCGAGGGAGCTTGCTCCCGCTGGGCTGCGAAGCAGCCCCGAAACCATTCACCCAGTTGTGTCAGACAGACCGCATCGCCAGGTTTTCGACTGCTGCGCAGCCGAGCGGGAGCAAGCTCCCTCGCCACAAAAGCAAGATGCCTGACTGTGTAATCGGAGCTCCCCATGGCCAACGCTTTACCCGACCTGAAACTATTGCGCATCTTCGTCAGCGTGGTGCGGCACCAGGGATTCGCCAACGCCCAGCAAGAGCTCAACCTCTCTACGTCGGCCATCAGCACCTACATGAGTCAGCTCGAGTCGGCATTGGGTCTGGTGCTGTGCCATCGCGGCCGGGGGGGGTTCAGCCTGACCAGCAAGGGCGAGTTGTTCCATCAGGAAACCCTGCGTCTATTAGGCGAGCTGGAGGGGTTCGAACAGTACGCCGCCGCGCTCAAGGGCGAATTGCGCGGCACGCTGAACCTGGGGGTGATCGACTCCACCGTCAGCGACAAGGCTTTGCCCTTCGCCGAAGCCATCGGTGCCTACAGCCAGGAACACCCGGCGGTGCATTTGCATTTGTCGGTGATGAGCCCCTATGAGCTGCAACTGGGTGTGCAGGACAACCGTCTTGACCTGGCCATCGGCGCGTTTTCCACGCGCATGAGCGGCCTGGTGTACATGCCGCTGTACCGCGAACAGCACTGGCTGTATTGCAGCACTCGGCACCCGCTGTTCAACGAGCGGCGCATTCCCGAGCAGGTCATCACCCAGCAGCGCATGGTCGGTCGCGGTTACTGGAGCCAGGCCGAGCTCGCGCGCCACGGCTTCAAGCACAGCGCGGCAACGGTGGAGAGTATGGAGGCGCAGCTGATCCTGGTGCTGTCCGGCGCCTACATCGGTTACTTGCCCGAGCACTACGCCCAGGCTTGGGCCGACAAGGGCGACCTGCGCGTGCTGTTGCCGGCGACCTTCGGTTATCAGGCGCCGTTCTCGATGATCGTGCGCCGGGGCCGCAGCCGCGAGCCGTTGATCCAGACCTTCCGCGATCTGCTCAAAGCACAACTCAATCAGGCCTGAGCTTGAAGGAAAAGCAACATGTCCAGACCCCAGTGTCCCCGCTGCCTGCGCCCGCAAAGCCATTGCCTGTGCCCACTGATCCCCAGCCTCGACAGCCGTACCCGGGTGTTGCTGTTGCAGCATCCGAGCGAAGTGAATCATGCGTTGAATACGGCGCGGCTAGCGGCGCTGGGTTTGAACAATGCCGAGTTGATCGTCGGCGAAGTGTTCGAGGATTTGCCGCAGTTGTTGAACCGGCCGGAGTATCAGGCGCGGTTGCTGTTTCCCGGCGACGATGCGCAGCCGATGCAGGCCTACACCGCATCCGATGAGCCAATGCTGCTGGTGGTTCCGGACGGCACCTGGCGCAAGGCGCGCAAGATGCTGCACCTCAATCCGCTGCTGGCCGCGTTGCCCAGGGTGACCCTGGCCGAGGGCGGGGTGTCCCGTTATCGGTTGCGCAAGGCGCCGGGGCCGGGGGCGTTGTCGACGGTGGAGGCGATTGTCCAGGCGTTGCAGGTACTGGAAGCGCCGGCTTCATTCGAACCGTTGTTGAAGCCGTTCGAAGCGTTGATCGAGGGGCAGATTGCGGCGATGGGGGAGGAGACCTTCCAGCGTAATCATGGGTCGAAATAGGAGTTGTCTGTGCTGGCCTCATCGCGAGCAGGCTCGCTCCCACAGTTGACTGAGTTCCTCCCGAAGAAATGCAATCCCCTGTGGGAGCGAGCCTGCTCGCGAAAGCGATAGAGCAGGCAACCAAAAAATCTGATCGAGACTACCTTTCGCGCATCGCCTCAGTCCGCGCCTTCAGCACCGGCTTGAGCAGATAATCCAGCACCGTCTTCTCCCCGGTAATTATGTCCACCGTCGCCACCATCCCCGGAATGATCAGCAGCGGTTTCACATCCCCGCCCAAATGGTTCCTATCGGTGCGCACCTGAATCAGGTAGAAACTGTTGCCCTTGTCATCGGTGATAGTGTCAGCCCCGATCAACTCCAGCTTGGCGCTAAGGCCACCATAGATCGTGTAGTCGTAGGCACTGAACTTGACCATGGCTTTCTGCCCCGGATGCAGGAACGCGACGTCCTGTGGCCGCACTTTTGCCTCGATCAGCAAGTTGTCTTCGAACGGCACGATTTCCACCATGTCGCTGCCCGGCTGAACCACGCCGCCGATGGTGTTGACCTTGAGCACCTTGATGATGCCCTTGACCGGCGAGGTCACCGTGGTGCGGGTCACGCGGTCGTCGATGGCAATGCTCGACGCGGTGATTTTCGACAGGTCGGTGCGTTTCTCATTCAGTTCCTTGGCCGCTTCCGAACGGAAGGTTTGTTCCGATTCGTCGATCTTGCTCCTGATCTCGGCAATCGCCGATTCCGCCCGGGGAATCGCCAGGTTGGTGGCGTTGAGCGAACCGCGGATTTCCACGGCGCTGCGTTTGAGCCGCAGGATCTCCACCGGCGATACGGCGCCGGTCTTGACCAGCGGTTCGGACATGCCCATTTCCTGATTGACCAGCGCCAGGCTCGAACTGTATTGCCCGGCTTTGGAGCGAAACTCCGCCAGTTCCTGGGTTTTCTGCCGAAGCTGTTCACTCAGGGTCCGTTGTTCGCTGGCCAGGCGACGTTGCCGCTGCTCGTACAGCGCGCGCTCGTCTTCAGCCACTTGCGGCGCCTTGGCGATCACTTCATCCGAGAGTTTCAGGGGGCGTCCCTCGGCCTCCGCCGATAACCGTTCGACCTGCGCGGTCAGGGCATAGCGATCGGCCTCGCTTTCGCCCTTGTTCGACAGGTAGCGCGTGTCATCCAGGCGCAACAAGGTGTCGCCCTTGTTCACCATTTGCCCTTCGCGCACGAAGATCTCGGTGACGATGCCGCCTTCAAGGTTCTGGATCACTTGCACCTTGCTCGACGGAATCGCCTTGCCTTCGCCCATGGTGACTTCCTGCAGCACGGCGAACTTGGCCCAGACCAGCGCGCTGATGAGCAGCGCCGCCGCCAGCCACACCGTGATCCGCGACCAGCGCGGCGAATCCTGCAGCGAGGCGCCAGCGGTTTCCGGCATGAATTCGGCTTCGGCGCTTTTGCCGAAACTGTCGAAGTAGCCACGTCCCTTGGGGGTAGCCGGTTGCGATGCAGACATGGGCGACTCCTAGACTGCCGCAGAGCCGACACGGCCCTTGCGCAGTGCATCAATAACCGCTTCTTTCGGCCCGTCGGCGACGATCCGCCCGTTGTCCAGCACGATCAGCCGATCCACCAAACTGAGCATCGAGGTGCGATGGGTGACCAGCAATACGGTTTTGCCCTGGACCAGGCCGTGGAGTTTTTGCCGCAGGACGTCTTCGCTGCTGTTGTCCATGGCGCTGGTGGGTTCGTCGAGCAACATGATCGGCGGGTCCAGCAGCATCGCCCGGGCCAGCAGCACGGCCTGGCGCTGGCCGCCGGAGAGCAATTGCCCGCGCTCGCCCACGGGCCGGTCGAAGCCTTGCGGGTGTTGCCGGGCCAGTTCGGTGACGCCGGTCAGTTCCGCCACTTCAAGCATGCGCGAATCACTGATGTAGCGTGCGCCGAGGGTCAGGTTGTCGCGCAGGCTGCCGGCCAGCAGCGGCAGGTCGTGGGCAACGTAACCGATCTGATGGCGCAGGTCGGCGACGTCCAATTGCCGCAGGTCCAGGCCATCGAGCAGCAATTGGCCTTCCTCGGGTTCGAGGAAGCCCATGACCAGGCGCGCCAGGGTGCTTTTGCCCGAGCCGCTGCGACCGATGATGCCGATCCGCTCGCCGGGTTTGACGCTGAAACTGATGTTGGCCAGCGCCGCCGAGCTCTGGCCGCTGTAGTGGAAGGTCACGCCGGTCACGTCCAGCGCGCCTTGCAGGTGTGTGCGTTCCAGTGGCCGCTGCCGGGCGTCACGCTCCTGGGGCAGCGCCATCAGGGCATCGGTGCTTTTCATGGTCAACTGCGCTTGCTGGTAACGGGTAATCAGCCCGGCGATTTGCCCCAGTGGCGCCAGAACCCGGCTGCCGAGCATGTAGGTCGCCACCAGCGCACCGACGCTGAGGTTGCCGGCGATGATGCTGTAGACCCCGGCGACGATGGTTGCCATGCCGGAAAGCTGCTGGATGAACAGGGTGCCGTTGGTGGCCAGCGCCGCCAGATTGCGCGCGTGGCTGTCGAGGCGGGTGAGGGCGCCGTGGGTGCTTTCCCATTTGTGCTGGCGCTCGCTTTCGGCGCTGCAGGCCTTGAGGGTCTCCAGGCCACCGAGGGTTTCGATCAGCAGGGCCTGGCGTTCGGCTCCCAGAGTCAGGCTTTTTTGCACGGTGTCGCGCAGGCGCGCCTGAATCACCATGGCGAAAATGATCGTGATCGGAAAGGCCAGGACCGGAATCACCACCAGCCAGCCGCCCAGCAGGCCGATCACCAGCAGCATCAGCAGGGCGAAGGGCATGTCGATCAGGCTGGTGAGTGTCACCGCCGTGAGAAATTCCCGCAGCCCCTGGAAGTCATGGATGCTTTGGGCAAAGCCGCCAATGGTCGCCGGCCGGGCTTTCATCGCCATGCCGGTGATGCGCTCGAACAGAGTCGCGGAAAGGATCACGTCGGTTTTCTTGCCGGCGGTGTCCAGCAAGTGTGCGCGCACCACCCGCAACACCAGTTCGAAACCGGTCCCGATCAACAGGCCGATGGACAGCACCCACAGGGTCGAAGTGGCCTGGTTCGGCACTACCCGGTCGTAGGTCTGCATCACGAACAGCGGCACCATCAGCCCCAGCAGGTTGATCAGGAAGCTCGCCAGGATCGCATCGCTGTATAGCCATTTCGACAGTTTCAGGGTGTCGCGAAACCAGGCTTGCACCCGTGGTACCAACGGCGAGCGCAGGTCTTCGAGTTCATGTCGCGGGCGGGCGAACAGGGCCTGGCCGCTGTAGTGTTCGGCGAGTTCTTCGGGGCTGATCCATTGTTCACCGCCGTCGGCTTCGCTGGGCAGGATCAGCACCCGGCCGTCTTCGCCGATACGCCGCAGCACCGCGGTGCGGTCATTGTTGAGCAGCAGCAACACCGGCAGGTTGAGCGGGGAAATGTCCTTGAGGTCGCGGCGCAGCAGGCGCGCCTGCAAGCCGGCCCGGGCCGCGGCACGGGGCAGCAGGTCCAGGCTCATGCGCTGCTTGGCCATGGGCAGGCCGGCACTGAGGCTGGCGCGACTGACCGTCGCGCCGTGGAGTTTGCAGAGGATCAACAGACCGTCCAGAAGCGGGTCATCGAAGCTCAGGCGCGGATCGACACCGGTGTTGCCGGGTTCCATGCTGGTCACATTGATCGCTCCCGTATTTGCACGACTACTGTAGGAGCGAGCTTGCTCGCGATGAACGTTAACGATGACGAGGGAAGCCTGACACCCCACTGCGCTCTCAGGTTCATCGCGAGCAAGCTCGCTCCTACAGGGGCCTCATTTGAGTTCAGGCAGACGCGCTTCACTTTTGACTTCGGCCTGGGCGATTGCATCGGCAGGCAGCACGACCCGCTGTTTGCTCAGCAACTGGCCCATGTTCGCCAGTACACGGTACATCGAAAACTCCTCGGTGTAGCGCACTTCCGTGTAGCGGCGGTTGGCGTTGTACAGTTCGTTTTCACTGTCCAGCAGGTCGAGCAGGGTGCGTTGGCCGAGGCCGAACTGGTCCTGGTAAGCAATCCGCACGCGTTTACTGGTTTCGGCATATTCACGGGCGGTAGGGGTTTGCTTCTTGGCATTGACCATGGCATTCCAGGCCAGGTGAATGTTCTCGTTGAGTTGGCGCAGGGCGTTGTTGCGGATGTCCATCGCCTGATTGATCTTGTGTGCGTCCGATTGCAGGCGCGCCTTGTCGCTGCCGCCACGGAACAGGTTGTAGTTCATCACCACGCCGACCCGCCATTCATTGTCATGGCCCTTGTCGCCCTGGATGTTGTTGTTGGCGCCTACCGCGGCTTCGGCGTCAAAGCGCGGGTAGAACGGTGACTTGGCCACTTCGTACTGGCTCTCGGCCGATTGCACGTCGGCCTGGGCGGATTTCAGGTAGGGGTTGTTGTCCACCATGCTCTGCTGGGCTTCCTGCAGGGTTGCCGGCAGTTCGCCTCGGGTCGAGGGCGGTGCTTCCAGTTCATCGGGCAGGCGCCCGACGACGGCGGCGAAATTCGACTCGGCGTCGGCCAGGTCCACCTGGGCGGTATCGAGGTTGTTTTCCGCCAGTGCCCGACGAGCGGTGGACTGGTCGGCGTCGGCGTTGCTGCCGACACCGCGTTCGGTCCGCAGGCCGATCTGGTCGTTGACCCGCAAGTGCGCCTGCAGGTTGTTCTGGGCCAATGTCACCAGCTCGCGGCGCTTGAGCACTTCGAGATAAACCTCGATGGTGCGCAGGGCCAGGTCCTGGGCGGTGCCCTGGGCGTAATAGGCACGGGAGTTGACCACGCCCTTGGTGCGCTCGACCTCATTGGCGGTGTTGAAACCGTCGAACAGCATCTGCCGCAAGCGCAATTCCGACTGGGTGTAGTTGAGGATCGATGTGTGGTGATCGCCGAACGCCCGAGTGTTGGTGTTATCGCTGTAGCCGCGCCCGTAGGCGGCATTGAGGTCCACCGATGGATAAAAGCCCCCTTTGGCGACCTTCACGTCTTCATCAGCCGACAAACGGCTGTCCACCCGTGATGCCAGCTCCGGGTGGGTCGCGATGGTGCTCTGGATCGCCTCGGTCATGGTCATGGCTTGAGCCTGGTAGGTGCAGGCCATGGCCAGTAAAACTGCGGAGCAGAGGGGGTTTAAGCGGCGCATGGGTGCATCTCCCTGAAGTCCTGATGGTGCTTTATCGTCGCCAAATAATTGACGACATTTATAGGTAAACCGTTTCATTGGTTTTACATCAGAGCTAAGAACATTCTGGAGAGAACCTAAGAAGCTTTTCTCATAAGGTTTATGCCGAAAAAAACTTATGCGCTCTGCAAAATCCAGCACATTGTTCAGTTGCGAAGCCCTTGTTTTCTGAGCTTTAGGGCGCTCATCGAGGGCTTTGCAAAAGTTCCATCCACTTATCGACATAGAGCGGAGAAGTGCTGGAGGGAGGGAAGCGAAGCGGCACAGGGGTGACAAAATTTTGTCACTTGTGTGATTCACCAACGTTACGCATCTCTGCAGGGTGAGTCGTCCAGGAAGTGAGGGCCGATGCCATTGATTGCAAAGGCTTTTCCTCCGATGAAGACGACGCCCATGGGCAATACGCTGGGCGAGATCGTCGCCAGGGAAGCGGCTTACTCAGGTAAACGCTCACCGGTAGACGAGCCGCCGGGCAAGCCGCCTGAGCCGTCCATGAACATGTTCTCCGCAACAAAAAAAGGTGCCGACAGCGGTTGGCAGCGGAGGAAATGCACATGGCTACGCTCATCGGTATCGTCAGTAAGGTCATCGGTCAGGTGTTCGCGGTGGCGGGCGACGGCACTCGTCGCGCTCTGGTCGAGGGGGACCGATTGTTCGCCGGTGATCAGCTCGTTACCGGTGCCGAAGGCGCCGTGGCGGTGCATCTGCAAAATGGCCAGGAGCTGACCCTCGGACGCGGCAGCAGCCTGCAAATGACCCCTCAGTTGCTGGCCCATGAATCGCCCCACCTGAACACCAACGAATCGGTGACGCCAAGCGATGCGCAACTGAGCGACGTCGAGCAGCTGCAAAAAGCCATTGCCGCCGGTGACGACCCGACGCAGACCGCCGAAGCCACGGCGGCGGGGCCAGGCTCGACCGGACCTGCCGGCGGAGCACTGGGCGGCGGCCACAGTTTTGTATTGCTGGAAGAGGTCGGCGGGCGTGTCGATCCGAACATCGGCTTTCCCACTGCGGGCTTCAACGGCATTCCCGAGTTTCCCGAAGAACGCCACGATGCGGTCGTCAACACGGCCGATGACACGCCGGCGCCCGTAATCGTGCCGCCACCTCCACCTCCACCGGTCGTGAACAACCCTGTCACCCTCGGTGGGTTGTCGGTAGAAGGCGGTGAACTGAATCTCAATGAAGCGAACCTGCCTGACGGCTCGGCGAGCAATCCAGGGGACCTGACCCAGAGCGGTACGTTTACGGTCACCGCACCTGACGGGCTGAACAACCTGAGCATCGGCGGGATCAACGTCATCACCGGCGGCGTCGCCGTGGGCTTCCCGCAATCAATCACCACGCCGCTGGGCAGCACGCTGACCATCACCGGTTACAACCCGGCCACCGGCGTGGTCAGCTACAGCTACACCCTCAACGGCAGCGAGACCCACACGAGCGGCGATGGCACCACCCTCAGCGAGCATTTCACGGTGGTGGCGGGCGACAGCAATGGCGGCTCCACCACGGGCTCCCTGGACGTCAACATCACCGATGACGTGCCCAAAGCGTTCGATGACCACAATGGCACGGCTACGGAAACCCGGCTGACCCTGAATGGCAATGTCCTGACCAACGACGTACAAGGCGCTGACCGTGTACCGGTGGGTGAAAACGCCGGGCCGATCACGCCCGGTACCTTCGTCGGCACCTACGGCACCCTGGTGCTGAACGCCAACGGCACTTACACCTACACCCTCAACACCGACGATGCCGACTTCAAGGCGCTGCACGGTGGTGGCGATGGCAAGGAGACGTTCACCTACACCCTCACCGATGCCGACGGCGACACCAGCACCGCCAACCTGGTGCTGGACATCCACAATGACGACGACGGTGTGACCATCAATGGGTTGGACGTCGAGGGTGGCGAACTCACCGTCTACGAGAAGAACCTGTCTGACGGCAGCAACCCGGATGCCGGGGCGTTGACCCAGAGCGGCACTTTCACCATCGATGCACCTGATGGCGTGGAGACCCTGACCATCGGTGGCATCAACGTCGTGGTCGGCGGAGTGAGCGCAGGCTTCCCGCAATCCATCACCACGCCGCTGGGCAGCACCCTGACCATCACTGGCTTCAACGCCACCACGGGTGTCGTCAGCTACAGCTATACCCTGGTGGGCAACGAAGCCCACCCAACGGCGAATAGTGCCGACAGCCTCACCGAGCAATTCGCCGTCACCGTAGTGGATGACAACGGCACTACCGCCAACGGCAGCCTTGACGTGAACATCGTCGACGACCTGCCAAAAGCCGTGTACGACAGCAATGCCACGACCGCTTCGGAAACCCAGCTGACCCTGAACGGCAACGTGCTGACCAACGACGTACAAGGCGCCGACCGCGTAACGGTGGGTGAAAGCTCCGGGCCGATTACCCCGGGCACTTTTGTTGGTACCTACGGCACTCTGGTGCTGAACGCCAACGGCACTTACACCTACACCCTGAACACCAGCGATGCCGACTTCAAGGCCCTGCACGGCGGCGGCAACGGCACTGAAACTTTCACCTACACCCTGACTGACGCCGACGGCGATACCAGCACCGCCAACCTGGTGCTGAACATCCACAACAACGACGATGGCGTGACCATCAACGGCCTGGATGTGTACGGCGGCGAGCTCAACGTCTACGAGAAAAACCTCGGCGACGGCAGCAACCCGGATACAGGGGCCCTGACCCAGAGCGGCACTTTCACCATCAACGCACCTGATGGCGTGGAGACCCTGACCATCGGTGGCATCAACGTCGTGGTCGGCGGAGTGAGCGCAGGCTTCCCGCAATCCATCACCACGCCGCTGGGCAGCACCCTGACCATCACTGGCTTCAACGCCACCACGGGTGTCGTCAGCTACAGCTATACCCTGGTGGGCAACGAAGCCCACCCAACGGCGAATAGTGCCGACAGCCTCACCGAGCAATTCGCCGTCACCGTAGTGGATGACAACGGCACCACCGCCAACGGCAGCCTCGACGTGAACATCGTCGACGACTTGCCAAAAGCCGTATACGACAGCAACGCCGCGACCGCTTCGGAAACCCAGCTGACCCTGAACGGCAATGTCCTGACCAATGACGTGCAAGGCGCCGACCGTGTGCCGGTGGGTGAAAACGCCGGGCCGATCACCCCGGGCACTTTTGTTGGTACCTACGGCACCCTGGTACTGAACGCCAACGGGACCTACACCTACACCCTGAATACCAGCGATGTGGACTTCAAAGCACTACATGGCGGTGGCAACGGCACCGAAACCTTCACCTACACCCTCACCGATGCCGACGGCGATACCAGCACCGCCAACCTGGTGCTGAACATCCACAACAACGACGATGGCGTGACCATCAACGGTCTGGATGTGTATGGCGGCGAATTGACCGTCTACGAGAAAAATCTAAGCGACGGCAGCAACCCGGACACCGGCGCGTTGACCCAGAGTGGTACCTTCACCATCAATGCACCGGATGGCGTAGAGACCCTGAGCATCGGCGGGATCAACGTCGTGGTCGGCGGAGTGAGCGCAGGCTTCCCGCAATCCATCACCACACCGCTGGGCAGCACCCTGACCATCACTGGCTTTAACGCCACCACGGGTGTGGTCAGCTACAGCTACACCCTGGTCGATAACGAAGCGCACCCAACGGCCAACGGTGCCAACAGCCTCACCGAGCAATTCGCGGTCACCGTGGTCGATGACAACGGCACCACCGCCAATGGCAGCCTCGACGTGAACATCGTCGACGACCTGCCGAAGGCCGTGTACGACAGCAACGCCACGACCGCTTCGGAAACCCAGCTCACCCTGAATGGCAACGTCCTGACCAACGACGTACAGGGCGCCGACCGCGTGACGGTGGGTGAAAATTCCGGCCCGATTACCCCGGGCACTTTTGTTGGTACCTACGGCACTTTGGTGCTGAACGCCAACGGCACTTACACCTACACCCTGAACACCAGCGATGCGGACTTCAAAGCCCTGCACGGTGGTGGCAACGGTACCGAAACCTTCACCTACACCCTGACTGACGCCGACGGCGACACCAGCACCGCCAACCTGGTGCTGAACATCCACAACAACGACGATGGCGTGACCATCAATGGCCTGGATGTGTATGGCGGCGAGCTCACTGTCTACGAGAAAAACCTGTCTGACGGCAGCAACCCGGACACCGGCGCGCTGACCCAGAGCGGCACTTTCACCATCAATGCACCGGATGGCGTAGAGACCCTGAGCATCGGCGGCATCAACGTCGTGGTCGGTGGTGTGAGCGCAGGCTTCCCGCAATCGATCACCACGCCGCTGGGCAGCACCCTGACCATCACTGGCTTTAACGCGGCAACGGGTGTGGTCAGCTACAGCTACACCTTGGTAGACAACGAAGCCCACCCAACGGCGAATGGCGCCAACAGCCTCACCGAGCAATTCGCCGTCACCGTGGTGGATGACAACGGCACCACCGCCAACGGCAGCCTCGACGTGAACATCGTCGACGACTTGCCAAAAGCCGTGTACGACAGCAACGCCACGACTGCTTCGGAAACTCAGCTCACCCTGAACGGCAACGTCCTGACCAACGACGTACAAGGCGCCGACCGCGTAACGGTGGGTGAAAACTCCGGGCCGATTACCCCCGGAACCTTCGTCGGCACCTATGGCACCCTGGTACTGAATGCCAACGGCACTTACACCTACACCCTGAACACCAGCGATGCCGACTTCAAAGCCCTGCACGGTGGTGGCAACGGTACCGAAACCTTCACCTACACCCTGACTGACGCCGACGGCGACACCAGCACCGCCAACCTGGTGCTGAACATCCACAACAACGACGATGGCGTGACCATCAATGGCCTGGATGTGTATGGCGGCGAACTGACCGTCTACGAGAAAAACCTGACTGACGGCAGCAACCCGGACACCGGAGCCCTGACCCAGAGCGGCACGTTCACCATCAATGCACCGGATGGCGTAGAGACCCTGAGCATCGGCGGCATCAACGTCGTGGTCGGCGGAGTGAGCGCAGGCTTCCCGCAATCCATCACTACACCGCTGGGCAGCACCCTGACCATCACCGGCTTCAATGCCGCCACCGGTGTCGTCAGCTACAGCTACACCCTGGTGGATAACGAAGCGCACCCGACCGCAAATGGCGCCAACAGCCTGACTGAACAGTTCGCCGTCACCATAGTCGATGACAACGGCACCACCGCCAACGGCAGCCTCGACGTGAACATCGTCGACGACTTGCCAAAAGCCGTATACGACAGCAATGCCAATACGGCATCGGAGTCGTTGCTGACCCTTAACGGCAACGTCCTGACCAACGACGTACAAGGTGCCGACCGTGTGCCGACCGGCCCAGGTGCCGGCCCGATCACCCCCGGTACCTTCGTCGGTACCTACGGCACTCTGGTGCTGAACGCCAACGGCACTTACACCTATACCCTGAACACCAGCGATGCCGATTTCAAAGCCCTGCATGGCGGTGGCAATGGTACCGAAACCTTCACCTACACCCTCACCGATGCAGACGGCGATACCAGCACCGCCAACCTGGTGCTGAACATCCACAACAATAACGACCCGGTGATTATCAAAGGCCTGGATGTGTGTGGCGACGAACTGACCGTCTACGAGAAAAACCTCAGCGACGGCAGCAACCCCAACGCACCAGCGCTGACCCAAAGCGGCACCTTTACCGTCACCGCACTCGATGGCCTGCAAACCCTGATGGTGGGTGGCATCGCAGTGGTCAGCGGTGGCGTGGCCGCCGGCTTCCCGCAATCGATCACCACGCCGCTGGGCAGCACCCTGACCATCACCGGTTATAACCCGACAACGGGCGTGGTCAGCTACAGCTACACCCTGGTGGACAACGAAGCCCACCCGACCGCCAATGGTGCCAACAGCATCACCGAGAACTTCAACATCGTGGCGACCGACACCGATGGCAGTTCTGCCAGCGGGCAGATCAACGTCAACATCGTCGACGATGTGCCCAAGGCGATGAACGACAGCAATGCGTCGACCGCCTCGGAAACCCAACTGACCCTGAACGGCAACGTGCTGACCAACGACGTGCAAGGCGCCGACCGTGTAACGACCGGCCCCAGCAGCGGTCCGGTCACCCCTGGTACTTTTGTCGGCACCTACGGCACCCTGGTGCTGAATGCCAATGGCACTTACACCTACACCCTCAACACCAGCGATGCCGACTTCAAAGCGCTGCACGGCGGTGGCAGTGGCACCGAGTCCTTCACCTATACCCTGACTGACGCCGACGGCGACAAGAGCACCGCCAAACTGGTGCTGAACATCCACAACAACGACGATGGCGTGACCATCAACGGTCTGGATGTGTATGGCGGCGAGCTCAACGTCTACGAGAAAAACCTCAGCGACGGCAGCAACCCGGACACCGGGGCGCTGACCCAGAGCGGTACTTTCACCATCAACGCACCCGATGGCGTCGTAACCCTGAGCATCGGTGGCATCAACGTTGTGGTCGGCGGGGTGAGCGCAGGCTTCCCACAATCGATCACCACACCGTTGGGCAGCACGTTGACCATTACCGGCTTCAACGCCGCTACGGGCGTGGTCAGCTATAGCTACACCCTGGTGGACAACGAAGCCCACCCAACGGCGAATGGCGCCAACAGCCTCACCGAGCAATTCGCCGTCACCGTGGTCGATGACAACGGCACCACCGCCAATGGCAGCCTCGACGTGAACATCGTCGACGACCTGCCAAAAGCCGTTTACGACAGCAATGCCACGACCGCTTCGGAAACCCAGCTGACCCTGAATGGCAACGTCCTGACCAACGACGTGCAAGGCGCCGACCGTGTGCCGGTGGGTGAAAACGCCGGACCGATCACACCCGGTACCTTCGTCGGCACCTACGGCACTTTGGTGCTGAACGCCAATGGCACTTACACCTACACCCTGAACACCAGCGATGCCGATTTCAAAGCCCTGCATGGCGGTGGCAACGGCACCGAAACCTTCACTTACACCCTGACTGACGCTGACGGCGATACCAGCACCGCCAACCTGGTACTGAACATCCACAACAACGACGATGGCGTGACCATCAACGGTCTGGATGTTTACGGCGGCGAACTCACCGTCTACGAGAAAAACCTCAGCGACGGCAGCAACCCGAACGCCGGCGCGCTGACCCAGAGCGGCACCTTCACCATCACCGCACCGGATGGCGTGGAGACCCTGAGCATCGGCGGGATCAACGTCGTGGTTGGTGGTGTAAGCGCAGGCTTCCCGCAATCGATCACCACACCACTGGGTAGCACGCTGACCATCACTGGCTTCAATGCGGCCACAGGCGTGGTCAGCTACAGCTACACCCTGGTGGACAGCGAAGCCCATCCGACCGCGAATGGCGCCAACAGCCTCACCGAGCAATTCGCCGTCACCGTAGTGGATGACAACGGCACCACTGCCAACGGCAGCCTCGACGTGAACATCGTCGACGACCTTCCGAAGGCCGTGTACGACAGCAACGCCACGACCGCTTCGGAAACCCAGCTGACCCTGAACGGCAACGTGCTGACCAACGACGTGCAAGGCGCCGACCGTGTGCCGACCGGCCCCAGCAGCGGTCCGATCACCCCCGGTACTTTCGTCGGCACCTACGGCACCCTGGTGCTGAATGCCAACGGCACCTACACCTACACCCTGAACACCAGCGATGCGGATTTCAAAGCCCTGCACGGTAACGGCAACGGCACTGAAACCTTCACCTACACCCTCACCGATGCCGATGGCGACGCCAGCACCGCCAACCTGGTGCTGAACATCCACAACAACGACGACGGCGTCACGCTAACCGGCCTGGATGTGTATGGCGGCGAGCTCACCGTCTACGAGAAAAACCTCAGCGACGGCACCACGCCCAACACACCAGCATTGACTCAAAGCGGCACCTTCACCGTCACTGCACTGGATGGCCTGCAAACCCTGACGGTGGGTGGCATCGCCGTGGTGACCAATGGCGTGGCCGCCGGCTTCCCGCAATCGATCACCACGCCTTTGGGCAGCACCCTGACCATCACCGGCTTCAACGCCACTACGGGTGTGGTCAGCTACAGCTACACCCTGGTAGATAACGAAACCCATCCAAACGCCAATGGCACAAACAGCATCACCGAGAACTTCAACGTCGTGGCCACCGATGGCGATGGCAGCACGGCGTCGGGGCAGATCAACGTCAACATCATCGACGACACTCCGACCGCCAAACCCGACACCTCCTCGGTGACGGAAGGCGGCACCGTCAACATCAGCGTACTGGGCAACGACATCAACGGTGCCGATGGCCCGGCGACGGTGGTGGGCGTGCGCTTCGGCGGCAATACCTCGACCTCGGCGATCGGCGGCCTGGGCAGCAACATCAATGGCACCTACGGCTACCTGACCCTCGATGCCGCGGGCAACGCGGTCTATCACAGTAACCCGAACTCGGTCAGCCCGCCGGGGGCTACCGATACCTTCACCTACACCGTGCGCGATGCCGACGGCGACGAAAGCACCACGACCATCACCATCAATGTCGCCGACAGCAGCATCAAGGCAGTCACCGATACCGATGTGACGGTCTACGAAAAAGCTCTCGACCTGAGCAAGGATGGCCAGGACCTGGCGGCGGGCACCGTGACCGGCAGCGAGCCGGGCAGCACCACCGAAACGGCTACCGGTACCCTGGTCGGTTCGGTGACCGGTGGCAGCGGCGCCATCACTTACACCCTGGTCGGCAGCGCCACCGGGACTTACGGGCAGATCCTGCTCAACCCCAACGGCACCTACACCTACACCCTGACCTCCGCGCCGAAAACCTCGCCGGGTGCCAACGATGGTCCGAACACCCTGACTGAAAGCTTCACCTACAAGGCCACCGACGCGCTGGGCAACAGCACCACCAGCACCATCGTGGTCAACATCGTCGATGACGTGCCCAAGGCCGCGGCTTCCGAGCGGTCGGTGGCCGCCGTGGAGATCGACACCAACCTGCTGCTGGTGATCGATGTGTCCGGCAGTATGGCCGACGCTTCCGGCGTGCCGGGGCTCTCGCGGCTGGAGCTGGCCAAGCAGGCGATCAGCGCGCTGCTCGACAAGTACGACGATCTGGGCGACGTCAAAGTGCAGATCGTCACCTTCAGCAGCAACGCCACCGACAAGACCTCGGTTTGGGTGGACATCGCCACCGCCAAGACGATCGTTGCCGGTCTGACGGCGGGCGGCGGCACCAACTACGACGCCGCGGTCGACGTCGCGCAAACCGCGTTCAATACCAGCGGCAAACTGACGGGCGCGCAAAACGTCGGTTACTTCTTCTCCGACGGCAAGCCCAACGAAGGATCGATTGGTGGCGGGGACGAGGCGGACTGGAAAGAATTCCTCACCAACAATCAAATCAAGAACTACGCCATCGGCCTGGGCACCGGTGTCGACAGCGGGGACCTCAATCCACTGGCATATGACGGCACCGGCACGGGCACCAATACCAACGCGGTGATCGTCACCGACCTCGGCCAGCTCAACTCGGTGCTCTCGGGCACCGTGATTGGCGCACCGGTCACCGGTTCGCTGCTCGAAGGCGGTTCGTTCGGGGCCGACGGCGGTTTCGTCAAATCCATCACGGTCGATGGCACGACCTACACCTACGATCCGAAGGGCAACAGCAACCAGGGTTCGCTGGCCTTCAGCGGCGGCGCCAACCATGGCACCTTCAACACCGTCAACAACACCTTGAGCATCGCCACCAACAACAAGGGCACCCTGGTGGTGAACCTCGATACCGGCGAGTACAGCTACATTTCGCAGAAGGCCACGGCGGTGGTGGTGACCGAAAACATCGGCTTCACCCTCAGCGACAACGACGGTGATCTCGCCAGCTCAACCCTGGTCGTCAAAGTCGTTCCGAATGCGGCACCGGTGGCGGTCGATGACCACATCATCACCAACGTGCTCTCGGGCAACCTCGCGGTGGCGGGGGATGTGCTGCTGGCCAACGACAGCGATCCCGATGGCGATCCGATCAAGGCCTCGCCGACCACCTTCAACACCGGCTGGACCAGCAAGGCTGCGGACTTCACCGGAAGTGGAGCGATCGACTTTTCAGGCAGCGGAGCCAAGCCGTCCAACCAGGAATTGGCCAACGTGCGCGCTTCCTTCGCAGCCAATACCGCAGCCATGACTGCGTTGTTGGTAATCAGTGGCTACCTGGGGCCAGTCACCAATGCCAATGCCAACGATGAGGACAAGATCACCGTCAACCTCAAGCAGGGCGAAACCCTCAACCTGGATCACAACCTGGCGGCCGGTCACATCACCATGGAGTACTCCGTCAACGGGGGCGCCTGGATTGCCATCGGCGATGGCCAGACCATCACCGCGGCGTCGGATGGTGTGTACCAGATCCACGTCACCAACATCACCAATACCTCTGGCAGCAATACGGGGGCGGCGGAAAATTACCAGTTGACCATGACGCTCAACTACGCCGGAGCCCATGACACCACCCCGGACTATCACGGCACCTACACCACCAGCGACGACCATGGCGGCAGCGCCAATGCCAACGTGACCATCACCTACCAGGACAGCCATACCCTCACCGGTACGGCAGGTAACGACACGCTGGTGGCGGGGGACGGCAACAACATCCTCAATGCCGGCGACGGCAACGACATCCTCATGGCTGGCAACGGCAACAACGAATTGCATGGCGGTGCCGGCAATGACTTGCTGTTCAGCGGGATGGGCAATGATCTGCTCGACGGCGGCACCGGCAACGATACCGCCAGCTACGCCCATGCCACGGCGGGGGTTACGGTCAACCTGGGGGCCAGTGGGGCGCAGAACACCCTGGGCGCCGGCACCGATACCCTGACGGGGATCGAGAACCTCGTCGGCTCCAACTTCAACGACAACCTCACCGGCGACAACAACAGCAACATCATCACCGGCGGCCTGGGCAACGACGTGCTCAACGGTGGCGGTGGCGACGACTTCCTGATCGGCGGCCTGGGCGACAATACCCTGACCGGCGGCAGCGGCGCCGACACCTTCCAGTGGCTCAAGGGCAACAGCGGCCATGACTTGATCACCGACTTCACGCCGGGCACCGACAAACTCGACCTGTCGCAATTGCTGCAAGGGGAGAACAGCACCGCGGCCTCGCTGGACGACTACCTCCACTTCACGGTCAGCGGCAGCGGCGCGTCACTGGTGACCAGTATCGACGTCAGCGCCATGGCCGGCGCGGCGCCGAACCAGACCATCGACCTGGCCGGGGTCAACCTGGCCAGTCATTACGGGGTCACACCCGGGGCGGGCGGGGTGGTTTCCGGCGCTGACACGGCCACTATCATCAACGGCATGCTCAACGATCATTCGTTGAAGGTGGATACCGTGTAATCAATCCCGCCTCCCTGTGGGAGCGAGCCTGCTCGCGATGGTCGTCAACGATGACGCTGGGTACCTGAAACCACGCTGCGTCCTCAGGTTCATCGCGAGCAGGCTCGCTCCTACAGTGGGGGATACGCCTGCGCCCCGGGACGTGCAATATTGGCAAAACGAAATGCATCCCCTGCATGTCGTTCTCCGATAGACCGTTCCCTGATGGTGCCTGGCAATGAAAAATCTGGATCTGAACCTGCTTCGGGTATTCGACGCGGTCATGCGCGAGCGCAATGTGCTCCGCGCAGGGGACGCGATCAGCCTCAGTCCGTCGGCCGTCAGTCATGCCCTTTCGCGGCTGCGCGCGCTGCTCAAGGATGAATTGTTCGTGCGCACGGCCATCGGCATGGAGCCCACTGTACGAGCGCTGGAAATGGCGCCCATGGTGCGCGATGCACTGGTGATGATCGAGCGTGCGTTCGGGCATGAACAATTCGAGCCTGCCATCACCGATCGGCAATTCTGCATCGCGGCGACGGACTACCTCTCATCGGTGGTGCTGCCCCATGTCCTGCGCGAGGTTTCCATCCAGGCGCCCCATGCGAGTGTCACCGTGCTGCCCGCCTGCCGGCCCGACTTGACCACGCAAATCGATGTCGGACGCGTGGACATCGCACTCGGGTCCTTCGCCAGCGTCCCCAATCGATTGCGGGAACAGGTGCTGTTCGAGGCGCGGGACGTGCTGGTGATCGCACCGGATCATCCCCTGGCCGGCAGCGAAATCAGCCTCGAGGCGCTTTGCCGTTTACGCTTGCTGGTCGTCTCCACCGGCACCACAGACGATGGCCTGCTGTCCGAGCGAGGGCTGTCGCGACGTGCCGAAATGTTCGAGCGTGCGGTGCTGAAGGCGGCGTTCAATTCGATCGGCCGATTGCCGGATATCAAGGTGGTCCAGCCGCATTTCCTGGCGATTCCCAGCTTGTTGGCAGGCACCGAAATGGCCGCGATCGTACCGGCCACTCTGGCAAGGATTTTCCACAAGGCAGGCACGGCAGTTTTCTCGGAACTGCCCTGGCCCTCGGCGGCGCGTCCGGCGCATATGGTCTGGCATGAGCGCCATAGCCATGATCCCGGGCACCAATGGCTACGCCAGCTTCTGGCAGAGGCCGCGCACCAAGTGGCGCAGATGGATGCTGGCTGAATGCACCGCGTGCATTTTCATTTGATGAAAATTGCACTTCATCCAGGCCGATCAGCCCGGTAGCGTAATGATTGCCTATCGCGGAGACAGACCTTCATGGCAATCAACCACAGCCTCGACATCAGCATTCCCGACAGCCGATTGGCCCGTGAGGTGACGCAGTTGATTCGCGACACCGAAAGCGAGCTGCTGTTTGCCCACTCCACCCGGGTCTATTTCTGGGGCGCCCTGATCGGGCGGCAGAAGGGCCTGGCCTTCGATCCGGAGCTGCTGTACGCAGCGTCGATGTTCCATGACATCGGCCTGACATCGATCTACCAGAAGAGCCAGCTGCGTTTCGAGGTGGACGGTGCGAATGCCGCCCGGGATTTCCTGCGCGGCCATGGTATTGGCGAGGCAGAGGTGGAAAAGGTTTGGAACGCCATTGCCCTGCACACAACGCCAGGCATTGCGGAACACATGCACCCGGAGATTGCCCTGGTGCAGGCCGGCGCGGGCATGGATGTAGCCGGACGTGGTTTCGAACAGTTCAGCGACGAGCAACGCCAGGCGGTGATCGGCGCCTATCCGCGAGAGCCGGATTTCGCCCACCAGATGATCGACGCGTTTTATCACGGGATGAAACACCGGCCCGGCAGCACCTTCGGCACCTTCAACGATGATTTCCTTGCGTTCAAGGATCCGGGCTTTGAGCGCACCAATCTGTGCAGCATCATTTTGTGCTCGCATTGGGAGCGGCACTGACCTCGAACTACATCGGCTCCGGCGGCCCGATCAGCCTTCCCATCACCCCGAACACCCCCAGCTCCCTGATGGTTTCCAGCTCGCCCTGGGTCTCGACCATCTCTGCAATCAGCGGCAAGTCGATGCTGTTGGTCGCCCTGAAGATCGCCTCGATGAACAGCCGCTTATCCCGCTGTTCATCGATATGGCGGATGTAGGCACCATCGATTTTCAGGTAAGCCAGGCCGAGTTGGGTGAGGTTGCCGATTTGGCTGAAGCTGCCGCCGAAATGCTGCAGGCCGAGACGGTAGCCGGTGTCGAGCAGACTGTGGCTCAGCCGATGCAATTCGTCGGGGGGCGGCAGTTGGCGTTCGTCGATTTCCAGGGTCAACAATGGCGCCAGTTCCGGCAATGAATCGAGCATGTCGAGGATCAATTGCAGCTGCGCCTGGTCGCGCAAGGTCGTACCGGACAGGCTCAGCGCCAGGGGCCAGCGGTTGACGGCCAGGTAGTCGAGGGTCGCTTCGAGCATGGCCAGGTCGAAGCGAGCGGACCAGCCGAGACGTTCGATCCACGGCAGGAACTGCCCGGCGGCAATCGCCTGGCCCTGCGGATCGAGCAGGCGGGCGAGGACTTTGTGATGCAGCATTTCACTGGTGTCGGCGCATTGCACCACCGGCTGGAAATACAGCTGCAATTTGCCCTGGTTCAGGGCGTCGTCGATCCAGGTGCGCCAATCCTGTTGGCTGTGATGCGGTGCGTGCTCGCCGTGGCTCAGTTGCACCCAAGGGCGCTCGCCCTGTTGTCGGGCCTGGGCCAGCGCCTGATCCAGGCGCATCAGTACATCGCTGGTCGATTCGCCCGGGTGGTAGGCAACGATGCCCACGTGCGCAACGGGCAGGCAGTCACTGGCGCCGGTCAGGCGCAGATTTTCCAGGGTGGTACTCACTTCGGCGGCCAGGCGTGCCGCATCTTCGGCGTTCAGGCCCGGCGTCAGCAGACTGAATTCGCCCCCGCGGTTGCGCGCCGCCAGCCAGGTGCGTCGATCCGGCAGCCCGGTCAGACGCTTGAGCAATTCGCCGACCGCGCTGATCAGCGCATCGGTTCGCTGGCCGCCAAGGCGCTGGTTGAGTCCGGTCAGGTCATTGAGCCGCAGCATCAGCAGATGACCGTCGCCATGGTGCTCGGCGACCAGCAGGTGGTCCGCCAGTTGTTCATCCAGCAAGCGTCGATTGGCCAGCCCGGTCAGGCTGTCCTGATAGGACTCGTTGCGCAATTGCTCGCTGCGTGCGGCTTCTTCGCTGAACAACGCCTTGAGTTTCTCGACCATCTGATTCATCGCCAGCACCACGCGTTTCAACTCCGGCGTGCGCGGCAGTTTCGGCAGACTCAGGAATTCACGTTTGCTGATGGCTTCAGCCTGTTTGACCAGAGTGTCGAGAGGGCGCAGTTGGCGGCGCAACAGCCAGCCACCGAAGACGGCACTCAGCAGGCCGCACAGCAGCAGCCAGATCAGACTGCCAAGGGTGCTGTCCCAGAGCTTGGCCAGGGCAAATTGCGGATTGCTCAGCACTTCGACCCGTGCCGCCTGTTCCCAGCCACGCATGATCAGCGCATCGCCACCTTGGTGCCGCAGGTCGACCAGCCGGACAAACCAGCCCGGGACGCCTTCGATCCTTGACGAAGCATTGCGCTCCACCAACACCCGTTGATCCTGGTTGTCGATGATGCGAATGCTGCTGAAGTAGCCACTGTCAAAAATGGAGCTGACCATCAACTCCATCATGGCCGGATCATCGATCTGCGCGGTCAGCGACAGGCCCAGTGCGGTCGCCGCATCCTGGGCATGGGAGCGCAACTGGCCGAGCGTCTGTTCGCGAGAGCTTTCCAGGCTGACAAAAAAACTGCCGCTGAACGCCACCACCAGGAATAGGCAGATGGCGAGAAACAACTGATTGCGCAGTTTCATGACACGCTCCTTGCCTGGGCCTTCAGCCGTCGCCGACGGCGAAGCCTTCGGCCTGCATTTTTTTCAGTACGTCTTGCCAGCGCGACAGTTTTTTCGAGTCGCTGCTGCGTTTGCCGCCATTGGCGCCCGGCAGGTAAAGGCCCTCGGCATTGAAGGCATAGACCGGCAGCAGATCCTTGCGTTGCGAGGCGGGGCGGATGTCGCTGATCAGGTTGTCCAGCACCAGCGGGTCGGCGGTAGGGCTGCTGTAGAAGGTCAACACCATGTGCGCCTGATTCTGGGTCAGCGCCTTGACGTAAGTAATGCGCAGTTTTTCGCTGGGAATCCCCAGCTCGCGCAGGCTGAAATATTTCGCCAGGGCGTAGTCTTCGCAATCGGCGGCACCCTTGACCAGCGCCTCGACAGGTGTGGCCCAGTAATCGGTCTGATGCCAGATCCGCGTGTCGTCCTGAAAATTCAGCTGCTGATTGAAGAAGCGATTGACCGCATTCAACTGCTCGCGCTCGGGGGCATCGCGTTCACCCTGCAGCATCTGGCCCCAGGCCTCGATCCGCCCCCGGGCCGGGCCGAGGTTGCCATAGCGCTTTTCGGCGGTTTGCAGGATCTGCGCAAAATTCCAGTCGGCCCAGACACTGCCCAGACCCGCCAGCAGAAATCCAGCCAGCAACAGCCATCCGCCGAACCGAAGCCGGGGCGCTGACCATCCTGGACTACGCGGACTACGGAGCATGTCTGGCTGCTCGGATGCAGAGTTGTGAAGTCTAGGTGGTGTTTTGACGGGGGTAGGGCAGGTCGTCGGCGAACAGCACTCGTTTGTTGGCTATTACCGCTCCACCTGTAGGAGCGAGCCTGCTCGCGATGGGCGTGAACGATAACGCACCCTGTCTGAATGATCGCTTTGCAGGAGGTTTTTCGCGAGCAGGCTCGCTCCCACAAGGGGCAGGCATCAGGATTTATGCAGGGTTTTCTGTTTGAGGATGTAAAGGGTCACCAACACCGCACTGGTCAGCATGAACCCGCGCGCCCACGGCATTGGCACCAGATAGCAGGAGAACAGGATGCTCGCCCACATCAGGCCGATGGCGTAGACCTTGCCCTTGAGCGGGATGCCGTTGCCGTCCAGGTAATCGCGAATCCACGGCCCGAGTCGTGGGTGGTCCACCAGCCATTGATAGAAACGCGGCGAGCTACGGGCGAAACAGGCGGCCGCCAGCAGCAGGAATGGGGTGGTGGGCAGTACCGGCAGGAAAATCCCGATCACCCCCAGCACTACGCTCAGCCAGCCGATGGCCAGCAGCACGTAGCGCAACATCAGGGGGCGGTTGCCTATGGGGTTGTCCATAGGCGGGACCTTAGTGGTGACGAGGCTTGAGGATCGCCGGTTTTTCGTCTGGTGCGTTGCACAGCAGGTACAGCGCAGTCAGGGCTTCCGGGATCTGCACGATCATGTCGTCCATCAGGTTGGCGTCGGCGGCAATGTCGGAGAACTCCGGTTGCTCGTCGAACAGGCCCGAACCGACCATGATCGGCAGGAGCATTTCACTGACTTCGTCTTCAGCGGTCTCGAACCAGGCTTCCTCGCGCAGGAACACGCCTTCCATGAAGCCGATGCACCAGCCGCGCAATTCGGAATCGTCCGGATCGTCGCCCAGGTCGAGATCGCACGGCAGCTCGAACTCTTCGTCGGAAGCCAGTTGGCGCGCGATATGGGCCTTGAGGCCGATCAGCGTGGCTTCGATCTCCTCGCGCTGGGCTTCGCCGCTGTAATGCGGCTCTTCGGCGAACAGCGCGTCGATCCATTCGCGATCGGGAACGGTTTCGGAACAGATCGACAGGGCAGTGAGGTAGCCGTGGGCGGCCACGTAGTCCAGAGCCTCGTCATGCAGTTCATCGGCGTCGAGGAAGACTTGCAGGCGGGTTAGTTGCTCAGCGAAGGACATTAAAGGACTACCTTGGGGAATGTGCGATGCGGGAATTCTAGGCCTTCTTGAGCGCCGGGGCCAGCCGCGCGGCATATTTGCGCCTTATTGTCTGTGGGAGCGAGCCTGCTCGCGAAAGCGGCGGTTCAGTAAACATTGACGTTGAATGTGGCGCCGCCATCGCGAGCAGGCTCGCTCCCACAGGTTTTCACCCCCGTTGGTCTTCGAGTGTCTTCTCAGCGGCACCCTTTGCAGGGGAGGGCTCGGGTATACTCGCGCGTTTTGTGATGCCCTGCTGGCGTCACGGCTGGAATGTGAAGCGTCATGCAATGCGCACTTACGATTTGACGGTGCAGCATTGCGGGTCCTGAACCAGCCTTGCAGGGATGTTTCGGTGATTTTTGGAGTTTCTATGCTCGAACAGGCTCAACGCGTCCTCAAGGACATCTTCGGCTACGACAGTTTCCGTGGCCGCCAGGGTGCAATCATTGAGCGCGTGGCCAGTGGCGGCGATGCCCTGGTTCTGATGCCTACCGGTGGCGGCAAGTCCCTTTGCTTCCAGGTGCCGGCGCTGTTGCGCGAGGGCTTGGCGGTGGTGGTTTCGCCGCTGATCGCCTTGATGGACGATCAGGTCGCCACCCTCGAAGAGCTGGGCGTGGCCGCTGCCGCGTTGAACTCCACTCTCAGTGCCGAGCAGCAACGCGATCTGGCGGCCCGCATCCGCCGCGGCGAAGTGAAAATGCTCTACCTCGCCCCGGAACGCCTGGTCCAGCCACGGATGATGGCTTTCCTCCAAGGCCTGGACATTGCCCTGTTCGCCATTGATGAAGCGCATTGCGTATCGCAGTGGGGCCACGATTTCCGCCCGGAGTACCTGCAACTGGGCCAGCTGGCGGAAATGTTCCCGGATGTGCCGCGCATTGCCCTGACCGCCACCGCCGACAAGCGTACCCGGGAAGAAATCGTCACCCGCCTGCACCTGCAGAACGCCGAGCGCTTCCTGTCGAGCTTCGACCGGCCGAACATTTTTTACCGCATCGTTCCCAAGGAGCAGCCACGCAAGCAGTTGCTGGCGTTTCTTGCCGAGCGGCGCGGCGACGCCGGCATCGTCTATTGCCTGTCGCGTAAGAAAGTCGAGGAAGTCGCGGCATTTCTCACCGAGCAGGGTTTCCCGGCGCTGCCATACCACGCCGGCCTGCCTAACGATCTGCGCGCCTACCACCAGAAGCGCTTCCTTAATGAGGAAGGCCTGATCATGGTGGCTACCGTGGCGTTCGGCATGGGCATCGACAAGCCCAACGTGCGCTTCGTCGCGCACCTGGACCTGCCCAAATCCCTTGAAGCCTATTACCAGGAAACCGGGCGCGGCGGGCGTGACGGACTGCCGGCGGATGCCTGGATGGCCTACGGCCTGCAAGACCTGGTGATGCTCAAGCAGATGCTGCAGAACTCCGAAGGCGATGAGCGCCACAAGCGTCTGGAGCAGCACAAGCTCGACGCCATGCTCTCGCTGTGCGAAGAGACTCGCTGTCGTCGTCAGGCGCTGCTGGCCTATTTCGATGAGGAGATGCCCGAGCCCTGTGGCCACTGCGACAATTGCACCGATGGTGTCCAGACCTGGGATGCCACAGAACCTGCGCGTCAGGCCTTGTCGGCAATTTTCCGTACCGGCCAGCGCTACGGCGTCGGTCATCTGGTGGATGTATTGCTGGGCAAGGATAACGAGAAGGTGCGCAGTTTCGGTCATCAGCACCTGTCGGTATATGGCGTCGGCAAGGCTCTGGGCGAGAGCGAATGGCGCTCGCTGTTCCGCCAGTTGGTGGCGCGCGGCCTGGCGGACGTTGATCACGAAGGCTACGGCGGATTGCGTCTGAGCGACAGTTGCCGGCCGCTGCTCAAGGGCGAAGTCACCCTGGAGCTGCGCCGCGATCTCAAGGCACAAACCACCACAAAAACCAGCAAGAGCCAGGCAAGCCAGCTGGTGCGGGGCGAAGAGCGCGAACAGTGGGAAGCCCTGCGTGCCTTGCGTCGCAAGCTTGCCGAAGAGCATGGCGTGCCACCGTACGTCATCTTCCCGGATTCGACCTTGCTGGAAATGCTGCGCAGCCAGCCGACCTCGCTGGCGGAAATGGCCCGGGTCAGCGGTGTCGGCGCACGCAAACTGGAACGCTATGGCGAGGCCTTCCTCGAAGTCCTCGGTGGCCAGGCTGAAGCGCCGAAACCCGTGGCCGACTTGCGCCACGAACTGATCACCCTGGCACGGGCCGGCATGACACCGCTGCAGATCGCTGGTCAGTTGCAATGCTCGGAAAAGAACGTCTACACGATGTTGGCCGAGGCCATTGGCAAGCAGCAATTGTCGCTGGAGCAGGCGCTGGATCTGCCGGAAGACTTGATGGGTGAAGTTCAGGATGCGTTCCTGGACGGTGAGGGCGAGTTACCCTCGGTGTCGGAGATTTCCGAACTCTTTGCCGGTCGAGTGCCGGAAGGGGTGTTGTACTGCGTCCGAGCCGCCCTTCAGTCTGAATTTGAGATTTAACCTGCTGTTTTTTAACGCCGAATCGCTGATGTAACGATTCAGTACAGAACAGGCCTTGCCACTGCTTCAGGCTCATGCTTAGCTGACTAATAATTAGTAATTCTTTATTTCAGCTAACCATGAGTGTTTTATGCCGTTAACCGATCAACACCGATTTGGCATGCAATTGGCCCAGATGTCCCGCGGCTGGCGTGCCGAGCTGGACCGTCGCCTGGCGGGCCTTGGTTTGTCCCAGGCTCGCTGGCTGGTACTGCTGCATCTGGCGCGATTCGATGAAGCCCCCACCCAACGTGAACTGGCGCAAAGTGTCGGCGTCGAAGGCCCGACTCTGGCCCGGCTGCTCGACAGCCTGGAAGGCCAGGGCCTGGTGCAACGGCAATCGGTTGTTGAGGACCGTCGCGCGAAGAAGATCGTCCTGTGCACCCCGGCCCGTCCGCTGATCGATCAAATCGAAACCATTGCCAATCAATTACGTCACGAACTGTTCGACGGCGTCGATGAGGCAGACCTGAAAACCTGCATGCGGGTCCACGCGCACATTCTGGCCAACCTGGAAAAATCCTGAGGCAGTACCCGTCGTCAGTTTTTTGAGTTAGCGCATTGAGCAGACTATAAGAACTACTAGGCAATATCGTGTTCGTACTGGATATGCGAACACGCGGAAGCTGGTTCTTGTTATCTAAGGGATGCTCATGCTCGAAAGTCGGCGGGTCGTTGTACGGTGCTGTGTCAGGTGGATGCTGGCCGGTATCGCTGTCTGTTGGTCGGCATTGGCGCCAGCGCTGGGCCTGGGTGAAATCACCCTGCATTCGGCGCTGAATCAGCCATTGCGTGCCGACATTGCCCTGGTGGATGTCGGTGGCCTTGAGGAAGGCGAGCTGTCGGTCAGCCTGGCCACGGCGGACGAATTCAATCGTGCGGGCGTGGAGCGGGTGTTCTTCCTCAACGACCTGAAGTTCACACCTGTGCTGCGGGGCAACCGCAACTGGATTCAGGTCACGTCCAGTAAACCGGTCAATGAACCGTTCTTGAATTTCCTGGTGCAGCTCAATCAGCCCAACGGCCGATTGCTGCGCGAATACACGGTGCTTATCGACCCGCCGGGTACTCCGGGCATTGTGCCGGCCACTGATGAGCCGGTGCCCAGTCATTCCGATTCCGCCTTTCCCAAGGTCCAGCCCACTGTCGCGACGACGCCTGCGCCCAAGCAGTCGCTGCCAAAACCTGCCGCTGCCCCTGCGCCGGATCCGCTTGCCGAGCAACTGGCTGCAAGCGTCCTGCAGAACCAGCAATTGCAGGCGACCATCGATCAACTCAACCTGAAGGTTCAGGCGCAGGACGAACAGATCGCCGTTGAAAGGAAACAGGCGGCCGAACTGCAAGCCCGGCTGGCAGAGTTGGAAATCAAGCAAGCACCGACGGAGCCCGCTGCGCCTGTTGCCGTAGCGCCGGCGCCGGTGGTGGTCGAAGAGTCCGGCACGGATTGGCTGTTGATCGGCGGCTTGTTGCTTCTGGTAGCGCTGGGGTTGCTGGCCGTGTGGGTTCGTCGACGCAGCCAGGCCCAAGCGGCGTTCGGGGCGGCAGCAAGTCAGCCACCGCGCCCTGAACCGCTGCTCAGTCCCGCCGCAGAACCCCTGGGGCAGGCGCCTGTGCTGCAGTCGACACACGCGCACCCGGAAGAGACACCTGCCAGCGATGTGCTGGAAGCGGTTGCGGTCTACCTGACATACGGTCGCTTTGCCGAAGCCATCAGCCTGTTGCGAGAGGCTATCGACAAGGACCCGCAACGCACTGACCTTGCCGTGCAATTGCTGGAAGTTCTCGGCAAACAGGGCGACCGGGCGGCTTATGACACTCAGGAAGCCAGCCTGCGCAATGCGGGGTTTGATGGGCAAGCGCTTCAGGAGATCCGCTCCCGCCATCCGAAAGTCGAGTCTGTTGCCCCGGCTGCTGTTGCGATGCCCGTGGTTGCGCCCATCACTACGCCTCCGGAACCTGCACCCGTGGATGAGTACCAGTTGAATCTGGATGATTTGTCGATGGATACCCAGTGGGATTTGGGGCCGATGGACGAGTCACCAGTGACTGGTCTGCGTTCGAGCGAGCCTGTGCTGCCCGAGCCGGAGATCGAATGGGAAGTCGAACCCGCCTCGCGATCCCTGGATGACAGCTTTCTCGACGAGTTCAGCGAAGGTCCATCGCTGGCGCTTGAGCCGTTGAGCCTGGAGCCGACCGAACCCAGCAGTGCGGGCAAACTGGAACAGGCTCAGACCTGCATCGATGACGGCGATCTGGATAGCGCCATCAAACTGCTCAACGAGTTGCTCAAGGAAGCCGATGAGCCGATGAAACAGACCGCCCGGAGCTTGCTGGCCGGAATACGGTAACCTTTGGTATTGAGAATGATCTCTCTGCCTCAGGAAGGCCCACAACTCATGACCGTTCAAAAACCGGAAATCGTCATTACCTATTGCACGCAGTGCCAGTGGCTGCTGCGTGCGGCCTGGCTGGCCCAGGAGCTGCTCAGTACCTTTGGCGACGACCTTGGCAAAGTGTCGCTGGTGCCGGGTACTGGCGGCGTCTTCCACATTTTCTGCGACGACGTGCAGATCTGGGAGCGCAAGGCCGACGGTGGTTTCCCCGAGGCCAAGGTGCTCAAGCAGCGGGTGCGCGACCGGATCGACCCGGACCGCGACCTGGGTCATAACGACCGGACTCAGTGAGAGGCGGCTTCGGCGGCGACGGCTTTCTTGCTTGAACTCCCGGAAAGCCGACTGGACACCACAATCGCAACGATGATCAACGCTCCGCCGAGCAGCATGCGCGGGGTCGGGTTTTCATCGAACAGCAGCCAGGCCACGGTGATGCCATACACCGGCTCCAGGGCGAAAACCACGGCGGCGGTCCGCGCCTTGATCACCGCCAGGCTGGCGACGAACAGGCTGTGGGCGACGCCGGTGCAGAAAACCCCGAGCAGGGCGATCCACAACCAGTCCATGGCGCGTACTTCGCTCAATTGCGGTGCTGCCACCGGCAGCAGGCACAAGGCGACCACCACGTTCTGACACAGCGCAGCCTGCACCGGCGCAATGCGAGCGGAGCTGGCGCGGTTGGCCAGCGACAACAGGGAAAACAGCAAACCGGATGCCACCGCCCAGAGCAGGCCGGTCGTGGCGCCGCTGGCCAGATCGAAATCCGGTGTCACCAGCACCAATCCGATGCTCACCAAAGTCACCAGGAGGATTTCATTGGCGCGGATTCGCTCGCGGAAAATCAGGCCTTCGAGAATCACGGTAAAGGCCGGGAAACTGGCAAAGCCCAGGGTGGCGATGGCGACGCCTGCGACCTTCACCGCAATGAAGAAGCTCACCCAGTGGCCGGCCAGCAGCAAGCCGCTGAGCAGTAGTCGGCGCCAGTCCACCGCTTCGAGTTTTTGCCAGCGGGTATTGCTGGCAAACCGGGCAAAGACGGCCAAGGCCAGCACCGCGAATGCCGCCCGGCCAAAGACGATGATGGCCGGTGACGCGGCCGCGAGTTTGCCGAATACGCCAGTCAGGCCGAACATCAATGCGCCGATATGCAGCGCGCCCAGGGCGGTACGGGGAGTCATGGCAATCCTTAACTCAACAAGCAAACGAAAAGGTAGGAGCTGCTGAAGGCTGCGATCTTTTGATTTTGGAAAAAGCAAAGTCAAAAGATCGCAGCCTTCGGCAGCTCCTACACATTGGAGCGCATTTCAGCCAATCGTGTCTGTCGTCAGGCTATTGTCTTTTGTCGCCAGCCTCGCGCCGCAACGCGCCGGGTGAGGCGCCGAACTCGCGCAGCACGGCAGCGCAAAAGGCACTCTGGGAGCTGTAACCGACCCGGACGGCGATTTCACCAATGGGCAGCGCAGTATCGCGCAGCATGCCCACGGCCTTGTGCAGGCGCCGGCTGCGGATGTAATCCATCGGTGTCTGGCCGCATTCGGCGACAAATCGCGCATGCAGGCGAGCGTTGGAAAGGCCTGCCACACGGGCCAGGTCGGCGACTTGCAGCGGGTAGGCGGCGTATTGGTCGATGTGCGCATTCAGCGCGGCATAGGGCAGGCGCCGGCCGGCAACGCTATCGGGCCTGGCGTTGTTGAGGCTGGCCAGCAACAGCACCGCGCCTTGCTGTGCAATGAGCGGGTCGGCGACCTCGCTGTTGGCCAACCAGTTGACCAATTGGCTCTGCCCGGCATCCAGCGACAAACGACCGGCGCTATCGAGCAAGCGACGACTGGCTTCGGCGTGATCGCCCATGGACTGGCCAAGCCATTGGTCGTCGGGCACATCCAGCACCAGGCAACGGCTGCCATTGGCACTGCCGCAGGCATGGTGAAAACCCGAAGGGATCACCACGAAACTCTGCTGAACCACCTGGCTGCCACGCCCGTCGACCTCGAAATCCAGTGCACCCGACAGGCCGAACACCAATTGCGCGTGTTCGTGGCTGTGAACGATCAGGTCGTGGTTGTACTGGCGCAGCGTGAGGATCGGTCTCATCACGGATCTCATGGCAGGTTTGATGAGTGAGCTCGCAGTCTACACCGGCAGGGCCGGCGTGCGCTGTCACAGGACTGACTTGCGCTTGTCATGGGCGATTAATCCGATGGGCGCAAGCTTGCCAAAACCTGTCCTGAGGGCTGCCCATGACCAGCGCCGAGCTCGCCAAACCCACCCGTAAGCAACGTGTACGGACCCTGTGGATTTCCGACGTGCACCTGGGCACGCGCGATTGCCAGGCCGAGCACTTGTCGCAGTTTCTCAAGGCTTATCACGCGGACAAAATCTACCTGGTCGGCGACATCATCGACGGCTGGAAAATGCGTGGTGGCATGTACTGGCCGCAGGCGCACACCAACGTGATTCGGCGTCTGTTGACCATGAGCAAGCGCGGCACCGAGGTGATCTACGTCACCGGCAACCACGACGAGTTCCTGCGCCGCTATTCCAAACTGATTCTGGGCAACATCCAGTTGGTGGACGAAGCGGTGCACGTGACCGCCGATGGCCGGCACCTGCTGGTGATCCACGGCGACCAGTTCGACGTGATTACCCGTTATCACCGCTGGCTGGCGTTTCTCGGCGACTCGGCCTACGAATTCACCCTGACCCTCAACCGCTGGCTCAACCATTGGCGTGCCCGTTATGGCTACGGCTACTGGTCGCTGTCGGCCTACCTCAAGCACAAGGTGAAAACCGCAGTCAGCTTCATCAGCGACTTTGAAGAAGCCATCGCCCATGAGTGCGTCAAGCGCGAGCTGCATGGCGTAGTGTGCGGGCACATCCACCATGCCGAGATTCGCAAGGTCGGCGGGGTGGACTACCTCAATTGTGGTGATTGGGTGGAGTCGTGCACGGCGCTGATCGAGCATTGGGATGGCACGATCGAGTTGTATCGGTTGGCGGATGCTCAGGCGCGGGAGGCGGAGTTGAAGGCGGCCAAGGTGGCGGAGCTGGCTTAGAAATCACGGTGTTTGCGCGGGCCGCTTCGCGAGCAGGCACGCTCCCACAATGTTTCGCGGCGGTCTAAAGTTCACCGCAAAACCCCTGTGGGAGCGAGCCTGCTCGCGATGGACCGCGAAGCGGTCCCGCTGGATCCGTCAGGCGGGCGAATGCTCTTCCATCGCCGCCTTATAGATCGAGTTCTTCGGCTGCGCAAACAGCCGTTCCATCATCGGCTCAAAGAAGCTCAAGGGCAGCGTGTCATACGCAGGATCAAATGCCGCCGCATCGTATTTGGCACAGAACTCGATGGTCGCCTGATACTGCGGATGGTCCTTGAATTGCTCGCGCAGGTGCCGGTCCATCCCCAGGTGATGGAAGAAGTAATAGCCCTGGAAAATCCCGTGCTTCTCCACCATCCACAGATTCTCGGCGCTGACGAACGGCTTGAGGATCGCGGCGGCGATGTCCGGGTGGTTGTAGGAACCCAGGGTGTCGCCGATGTCATGGAGCAGGGCGCAGATCACATATTCTTCATCGCGGCCGTCGCGCCAGGCACGGGTCGCGGTTTGCAGTGAGTGGGTCAGGCGATCCACCGGAAAACCGCCAAAATCACCTTCCAGCAGCTTCAGGTGTGCCGCGATCCGGGACGGCAATTGTCGGGCGTAGGCACTGAAGTCCGCGGCGATGATCGCCCAGTCTTCCTGAGTGCCGTCTTTCATATGGGTAAAACGAGCATTGGCATTCATCGGCAATCCTCTGTGATCTAGAACGGCACGCGTCCCAGGACCATGTCCCGATACATGACGAAGTCACCGAGCAGGCTGTAGAAGGGGTGCTGGAATGTCGCGGGACGATTCTTTTCGAAGAAGAAGTGCCCGACCCATGCAAAGCTGTAGCCGGCCACCGGCAGCAGCCACAACAGCATCCAGGCGCCTCGGCCGATGGTCAGGGCCAGGATGAAAATCACCAGCGTGGTGCCGATGAAGTGCAACCTGCGGCAGTTACTGTTGGCATGTTCGCTGAGGTAATACGGGTAAAACTCAGCGAAGCTGTTGAATCGTCTGATGTTTTCCACGACTGCGATCTCTGTGGTTATTGTTCTGACTGCAAGTTGTTCTGCGGGTAGCTTATTTAAGTCTAGAGTGAACAGTGGTGCGAGCCAGTGACAATCGGCGCCACTTTAGTATCCTTCGGAAATTGGCCGCGCTTGCGGCTCATCATGCAAGAACCCGACATGAGCGAACGAACGACATCTGCAAGCTGGGCGATGGGGATTGTCAAAGCACTGGAAATGGACGGCCTGGATTGCCGGGTTCTGTTCAAACAGCTGGGGCTCGACTACGCGGCACTGGACGATCCGGATGCCCGCTTCCCGCAAGATTCCATGACACGACTGTGGCAGCGCGCGGTCGAGCTGTCCGGCAACCCGGCGATCGGCCTGAACATGGGCAAGGTGGTGCGACCGGCGCAGTTTCACGTAACCGGCTACGCCCTGATGTCCAGCCAGACCCTGGCCGAAGGCTTCCGGAGACTGGTGCGATACCAGCGCATCATTGCCGAAAGTGCCGACCTGAGCTTTCGCCTGCTGGACGAGGGCTACGCACTGATTCTCACGGTGCACGGCGATCACTTGCCACCGACCCGCCAAAGCGCCGAGGCCTCGCTGGCCTGTGCCCTGGCGCTGTGCGGCTGGCTGACCGGACGCACGCTGCACCCCCGCAAGGTGCTGGTGCAGGGCGACCAACCAGCCGATCTTGAACCCTACAAACAGGCCTTCCATGCGCCACTGGTGTTCAACGCGCCTTACGATGCGCTGATCTTCGAACGCGCGGACATGGAGGCACCGCTGCCCACGGCCAACGAGGCCATGGCGCTGTTGCATGACCGTTTTGCCGGTGAATACCTGGCGCGTTTTTCCGAGAGCCGGGTCACCCACAAGGCTCGACAGGTGCTATGCCGTTTGTTGCCCCAGGGCGAACCCAAGCGCGATGCCGTGGCGCAGACGCTGCACCTGTCGCAACGCACCTTGCAGCGACGCCTGCAGGAAGAGGGTACGAGCTTCCAGACACTGCTCGACGACACCCGCCGCGAACTGGCCGAGCAATATCTGGCGCAACCGACCATGACCTTGCTGGAAATTGCATACCTGCTGGGTTTTGCCGATCCGAGCAACTTCTTCCGCGCTTTCCGCCGCTGGTTCGACACCACGCCCGGCGAGTACCGGGCGCGGCTGATGCAGGTACCTGAATCGGCTAATGACGCCAGAACGCCGGAATACACAGCACAAACACCGTAATGATCTCCAGTCGGCCCAACAGCATGCCGAACGAGAGAATCCACTTCGCCGCATCCGGCAGCGAGGCGAAATTGCCCGCCGGGCCAATGGTTTCTCCCAGGCCCGGGCCGACACCGGACACGGTGCTGGCCGCGCCGGTGAGGGCAGTCATCCAGTCCACACCCAGTAGCGACAACAGCAGCGCGATCACGCAGATGGTGATCGCGAAGAAGAAGGAAAAAGTCAGAATCGAGCGCACGATCTCTTCATCGAGACGGTGACCGTTGTATTTCTGCTTGATCACCGCGCGCGGGTGGATCAGTTGATTAAGGTTGGCCTTAAGCAGGATGTAGGCCACCTGAAAGCGGAAAATCTTGATCCCGCCGGCGGTCGAACCGGAACAGCCACCCACGAAGCCCAGATAGAAGAACAGCATCAGCGAGAAGTTACCCCACAGGCTGTAGTCCCCCAGCGCGAAACCGGTGGTCGTCACCACCGAGGTCACGTTCAGCGCCACATGCCGCAGCGCATCCAGCCAATGCAGCTGGGTGGTCCACCAGTACCAAGTGCCGAGCACCAGCCAGGTCACCAGCAACATGCCGAGCAGGCCTTGAACCTGCTCATCCTTGATCAGCGCCTTGCGATTGCCGCGCAACGTGGTCACGTAGAGGGTGAACGGCAGGCTGCCGAGAATCATGATGACGATCGCTACCCAGTGCACCGCCGGTTGTGTCCACTTGGCCAGGGACTGGTCCGAGGTGGAAAAACCGCCGGTGGAAATCGCCGACATCGCATGGTTGATCGCATCGAACGGACTCATCCCGGCCAGCCAGAAGGCCAGGCTGCCGAGAATGGTGATGCCGACGTAGGCCGCGACGATCAGGCGCGCCACCATGTGGGAGCGGGGCATGACTTTTTCGGAACGGTCCGACGATTCGGTCTGGAACAGCCGCATGCCACCGATACGCAGCAGCGGCAGGATCGCGACCGCCATGCCGATGAACCCGATGCCGCCGATCCAGTGCAGCAACGAGCGCCACATCAGGATGCCGGGGGACATGTCGTCGAGGTGATTGAGCACCGTCGATCCCGTGGCGGTGATGCCGGACATGCTTTCGAAGAAGGAGTCGGTGTAGCTGATGTGCTGGGTCAACAGAAACGGCAGCGCGGCGAAGATACACACCACCAGCCAACTGCTGACCGTCAGCAGGTACATGTCCCGCGGCCGCAGGTGTACATGCTCGGGACGGCCCGGAATGACCAGGGCCAGGCCACCGACAAAAGTGATCATGCTGGCCCAGAGGAACGACGGCAGGTCGCCCGTACGATCGAAGATCACCAGCGTGGCCATGGGTACGACCATGGCGATGGCCAGGGTTATCAGGAAGATGCCGATGATGAAACCAATGAGACGTAAGGTCGGCAACGCCATGAAATCCGCTCGGCTGTGAAAGGTAAGGGCGCCATTCTACCTGCGGGGCAGGGCATGTAAACCGGCACTCCAGCAGGACTTACAGCTAGAATAGCCGCACATTTTTTTCAGGAGGTGGCCGATGCAGGCTCTCGACGTTTTGCTCAACCGTGTTTCCGTCCCGCGACTGATCGAACCGGCACCGACCCAGGCACAGCGCGAAGTGCTGTTCGGCGCGGCCATGCGCGCGCCGGATCACGGTCATTTGCAGCCCTGGCGTTTCCTCACAGTCGAAGGCGAAGCGCGCGAGCAAATGGGTGAGTTGCTGGCCGAGGCGGCGAAGCTGCAGGACAGCGAAGTCACCGAGGCGGCCATCGACAAGGCGCGAAACGGCCCGTTGCGTGCGCCCTTGGTGGTGGTCGTGATCGCGAAAATTCAGGATCACGTCAAGTATCCGAAGTCAGAACAGTTGCTGGCGGCGGGTTGTGCAGCCCATGGGATTCTGCTGGCGGCCTACGCGCAAGGTATTGGCGCGGTATGGCGTACCGGTGAACTGGCCTATTCGCCGCATGTGGCCAAGGGGTTGGGGCTGGCGGAAGGGGAGGAGGTGATTGCTTTCCTTTACTTGGGCACACCGCAGAAGGAACCGCGTGTGGCAGAGAAGGTGGATCTGGCTGAGTTTGTCAGCGCCTGGACCGGTAGCAACTGAGTCCCCAATCCCTGTGGGAGCGGGCTTGCCCGCGAAGGCGTCAGCACATTCAGCCTCGAAGTGTCTGATACAACGCTTTCGCGGGCAAGCCCACTCCCACAGGGGTCATGGTTGAATGACTGCCCCCGGCTCCAGTGGCAATTCCAGGCTGGCCACAAACCCGCCCTCCGGGTGATTTGCCAGCACCAGGCTCCCGCCATGCCGTTCCGCTGCGCGCCGGGCAATGGCCAATCCCAGGCCATGCCCGGCGGCGGTCTGCCCCGGTGCCCGGTAGAAGGGTTCTCCCAACTGATTCAAATGCTCGGCGTCGACCCCCGGACCATGGTCGCGCACGGTCACCACAATCCGTTCGCCATTGCGCAATGCCAGCATCTCAATCGGTTGCCCGCCTGCCGGATTGAAGCGCTGGGCGTTGCGCAACAGATTGTCCACGGCGCGCTCGATCATGGTCGGCCAGCCACGCAGGTTCAGTTGCGGTTCTGCCTCCAGTCGCACGCTTTGCTCCGGCGAGCCCAGTTGCGCATCCTTTTGCAGCGTATTGAGTAAAGCGTTGAGGTCCACGTCTTCGGCGCTGGCGTTGTCGGCATCGACCCGTGCCAACACCAGGATTTCACTGATCAACGCTTCGAGCCGGTCGCACTCGCGGGTGAGGCGCGGCCAGAGTCTTTCCCTTTCCTCGGGGGAAGCCCGTTCGGCCAGGGCCAGGGCAATACGCAGGCGGGCAAGGGGCGAGCGCAGCTCATGGGAGACGTCCCGCAGCAATTGTCGCTGGCTGCCGATCAGGCTTTGCAGACGCGCACCCATGCGATTGAAGTCGTTGGCCAGCACCCCGAATTCATCCCGGCGATTGGCCAGTTTGACCAGGCTGTTCTGTTGGTAGGCGGTTTGTCCCAGGTCATGCACGGCACCGCGCAAGCGGCTGAGGGGGCGGGTGATGGATAGGGTCACCAACAGACTGAAGAGCGTCAGCACCACCAGGGCGATGCCCAGGGCACTCAACGGCCAGAGCAGGCTTTCACGGTGCCAGGCGTCCAGTTCCGGATGGGGAATGCGGTAGATCAGCAGATAGGTGTCGCCGGTTTTTTCGCTGGTGTATTCATCGGTCAGGCGACGCCAGGGCAGGCGCCGGTCATCGTTGTTCTGCCGCGCTTCGAAAGCCGCCGCGCGTCGCGGGAAAGTGCCACGCACGACCGGGTCACCGCTCTCGTTCAGCACCTGCACATCGATGTGATACTGGCGTTTGCGCTGTTCCAGAATGTCCTGGGCGGCTTCTTCACCCTGGGATTCGTAGGTTTGCGTCCATTGTTCGGCCAGGGTGTTGAGGCCCGGGTGGCGACTGAGAATCCAGGCGTCCTGATTGAGCATGTGCCCAAGCAGAATGGACAGCCCTGCAACCAGAGCGATAGCCAGCCAGAAGCTGGCCAGGATACGCCAGAACAATGAGCGCACAGAAAATCCTCAGGCAATCACAAACCTTTGTGGGAGCGAGCCTGCTCGCGATAGCGTCGGCACATTCAACATCAACGTGTCTGAAAGGCCGCCATCGCGAGCAGGCTCGCTCCCACATTTATTCGGGTGGAATCAGACCCAACGGTGTTCAGCCGTTGGGTCTGCGTTAACGCATTATTGCGCTTTTTGCGGTTGTTGCGCTTTCCACGCCTTGAACTCGGCCCATTCGGCGCGACGTTCGGCCTGTTTCTTCTGGATCTCGTCGAATTTCTTCTGTTGATCCGGCTTCAGCACGGCCCGCACATCGGCTTCGGCTTTCTTGTGGTTGGCGGCCATCTCGTCTTTCATGGCTTTCTGGTCGGCTGGCGAGAGTTTTTCCAGGTACTTGTCGACCACTTGCTTACGCTCGTGCATCTGCTCGCCCATGATTTTGCGGATCTGCTCGCGTTGTTCGCGGCTCAGGTCCAGCTGGCTGTACGGGCCTTTACCGTGCATGCCGTGCATCTGACCGCCGTGGCGTGCACCATCCATCGGACCACCCATAGGACCTGCGCCTTCAGGCATGGCCATGGCCACGGTCGGCAGAGCGGCGGCGAACATCAGAGCGATAAGAGTCTTGCGCATGGTGAATCTCCTTGTCTCATTCCCGGTACGTTCCGGATGAGTACAGATTACGGAGATCAAGGTCAGCGGCGGTCAGCGGAGCGTAAAGCTTGGGTAAAGACGGATTTGGACCTTGCTGACAAACCCGCAGATCAATACACGACCCCATAGGGTCGTGTTGATTTCAGAGGCAGTAGTAATAACCGCGGCTGCGCAGCGCCACGATGCGCGGGCGACCATCGGGGTGCGGGCCGATCTTCTTGCGCAGGTTGCTGACGTGCATATCGAGGCTGCGGTCGTACAGGGTCAACTTGCGGCCCAGGGCGATTTGCGCAAGTTCCTGTTTGTCCAACGGCTCGCCAGGCTGCTTGAGCAGGGCTTCGAGCAGTCGGCTTTCGGAAACCGTGAGGGAAAACTCCTGTTCATCGATGCTGACCACGCCACGCACCGGGCTGAAACACAGGTCGCCCAGTTCGATCTGGCTGGACACTGCTGCCGGATGGCTGCGGCGCAGCACGGCGCGCAGGCGGGCGGTCAGTTCGCGTGGGTCGCAGGGTTTGGCAAGATAGTCGTCGGCGCCCAGTTCCAGGCCGAGGATGCGATCCAGGGGTTCGCCCCGGGCCGACAGCATCAGCACCGGCAAATCCGGGTGATCGCTGCGCAATTGCTTGAGCAGTTCCAGGCCACTGCCGTCCGGCAGCATCACGTCCAGCACCACGGCCGCCGGGGAGGTTTCTGCCAGGGCGCGGCGGGCGCTCTGGCCATCGTGGCAGGCCCGTACCTGGAAGCCTTCCTGGCCCAGCCAACTGCTCAGGAGCTCACACAGCTCCTGGTCATCGTCAATCAGTAACAGCTCGCTCATGACTCACTCAATTTAGCCATTGTCGACGTTTTCGATTTGCACCACTGGCGAAGATACCGCAGAGCAGGGCCAATAGTGCAACTCCGGCGCCGACGACGAACCACTGTTGCTGATCGGTCAGCAGGCGCGGGGTGGAGCTACCGGCCTGGGCTTCGCGCAGTTGCAGCTTCAGGCGCTGGTTCTCCTGGCGCAACCGGGCCAGTTGCGGGCTTTCGCGTTCGCCATCGGCATTCTGCAATTGTTTGCTCAGTTCTTCCCGTTGCCGCTCGCTTTCTTTCAAGCGTTGCTGCAACTCGTTTATCTGGGCGCCCGCGCTCAGTGACAGCGGCGTGGAGTTCGCGCCCTCGGCGTGTTCTTCACCGTGGGCGGGGGCCACAATCGACAACGTGACCAACATCAGACACAACGGACCCTTGCGCATCGCGACTCCTGATTCCAATACGGGTATTGGGAAGTTGTCGGCCGGCAAACGAGAATAATGAGCGATTGAGAGCGCGGTGAACCGATAAGGTTCACCGCGCGGGGAAATTGCGAGAAGAAAGTTACGGCAGGACTTGCTTGAACGGCTTGACCGAAACGTTGGCGTAGACGCCGGCGGCAATGTACGGATCGGCATCGGCCCAGGCCTGGGCGGCGCTCAGGGAGTCGAATTCGGCGACGATCAGGCTGCCGGTGAAACCTGCGGCGCCCGGGTCGTTGCTGTCGACCGCCGGGTGCGGGCCGGCCAATACGATGCGACCTTCGCCCTTGAGCACTTGCAGGCGCTCAAGGTGGGCAGGGCGTGCGGCCAGGCGAGCTTCCAGGGAGTTGGCGACGTCTGTGGCAATGATTGCGTAAAGCATGTCAGTCCTCGGTTTTGGGCGATGTGGTATCGGCGTCATGCAGGTGGCGGGACAGGTAGATGCCCTGGCCGACCAGGAACAGCAACGTCATGCCCAGGCTGCCGAAGACCTTGAAGTCGACCCAGTAGCTCTGGAAGGTGAACGCGACGAACAGGTTGGCGGCACCGCAGAACAGGAAGAACACGATCCAGGCGATGTTCAGGCGTGTCCAGACCGGCTCCGGCAGGGTCAGCGCATGGCCCATGATGCGTTTGATGAGCAGGCGGTCACCGATGAAGTGACTGCCGATGAAGCCCAGGGCAAAGATCCAGTTGACCACCGGGGCTTTCCATTTGAGGAAGGTCTCGCTGTGGAAGGCCAGGGTCAGGCTACCGAAGACCAGGCAGGCGATCAGCGTCAGCCACTGGCTCTTCTCCAGCTTGCCCTGCTTGATGAACAGAGTGCCGTAGACCACCAGGGAACTGATGATCAGCATCGCGGTGGCACTGTAAATACCGCCTACAGTTACCTCGTGGCCGGCAATGTCGACGACCCGTGGATCGATTTTGAAGACGATGAAAAACAGCAGGAGCGGGATGAAATCGATGAATTGTTTCACAGTGGCAGCCAGAAGCAGGATGTGGCGGCATAATAACAAACATATGGGCGCGCGATAGCGCCAGCTGATTTGAGGTCTAGAAACCCTGTGAATGTTGATTTGCACTGCCATAGCACGGCCTCCGATGGCGCCCTGGCGCCTGCGGTTCTGGTGGCGCGTGCGTTCGAGCACGGCGTGCGAGTCCTGTCCCTGACCGATCACGACACCACCGAAGGCCTCGCAGAGGCGCGAATCGCGGCCAATGAACTGGGGATGCAATTGGTCAATGGCGTCGAGCTGTCCTGTACCTGGGGTGGCGCGACCATTCATGTGCTCGGCTATGGTTTCGACGTCGATGCCGCGCCGTTGGTCGAGGCGATCGCCAAATTGCACGATGGCCGCTGGCTACGGTCCGAAGAAATAAGCCGCAAACTTGCATTGAAGGGCATGCCCGGGGCTCTGGAAGGCGCCCGGGAAATCCAGCAGGAGCTGGGTGACAGCGGCAACGCGCCCGCCCGCCCGCACTTCGCCGACTGGATGGTGCGTGAAGGTTTGGTCAAGGATCGCGCCGAGGCATTTCGCAAATGGCTGGGCGCCGGCAAGCTGGGGGACGTCAAGCAGCACTGGCCGACCCTGGAAGAAACCGTCGAAACCCTGCGCGCGGCCAATGCCTGGGTCAGTCTGGCTCACCCATGGCACTATGAGTTCACCCGTAGCAAGCGCCGCCGCCTGATTGCCGACTATATTCAAGCAGGGGGCCAGGCAATCGAGGTGGTCAATGGTCATCAGCCCGCCGAGCAGGTAGGCAGCCTGGCCATTCTGGCCCGCGAGTTCGGTCTGCTGGTCAGCGCCGGCAGTGATTTTCATGGCCCTGGAGGCTGGTCCGAGATCGGTGAATACCGCCCGCTCCCGGAGGATCTGCCACCACTGTGGTGTCGGTTCAAACATGACCCAATTATTGCCGTCGTCTGAACAGGTAGAGAATGTGAGTCAATTTTTCCAGATTCATCCGGAAAACCCGCAACCGCGCCTGATCAAACAGGCAGTCGAGATCATCCGCAGCGGCGGGGTGGTGATTTATCCCACAGACTCCTCCTACGCAATCGGTTGCCAGATCGGCGACAAGGTCGCCGTGGAGCGCGTACGCCGATTGAGAGGCCTTGACGACAAGCACAACTTCGCGCTGATTTGCAGCGATCTGTCGCAACTGGGGCTGTTCGCCAAGATCGACACCGGGACATTCCGCATTCTCAAGGCTCACCTGCCTGGGCCGTACACCTTCATTCTCAACGCCACTCGCGAAGTCCCGCGGCTGCTGTTGCACCCTAAAAAACGCACCATCGGTCTGCGCGTGCCGAGCCACCCGATTGCCCTGGCGCTGCTGGAGCAGTTGGGCGAGCCGCTGATGAGTGTGACCCTGATCATGCCCGGTGAAACCGATCCGATGAGCGATCCTTACGAAATGCGCCAGTTGCTCGAGCATCAGGTCGACCTGATCATCGACGGCGGCTTTGGCGGCATCAAGGCGTCCACCGTGATCAGCCTCGCCGACGGTGAGCCTGAAGTGATCCGCGTCGGTTGCGGCGACGCCACGCCGTTCATGGCCGAGGCCTAGATGTCCGCAGTAGAACCCGTTGATCCGCAAGCAGGTGCCCAGCAAGAGCTGCCATTCGCCGTGGTCTATGGCCAGGCGGTCATGGAAATGCCGCTGGACCTGTACATTCCGCCCGATGCGCTGGAAGTCTTCCTCGAAGCCTTCGAAGGCCCGCTCGACCTGCTGCTGTACCTGATCCGCAAGCAGAACATCGACATCCTCGACATCCCGGTGGCGGAAATCACCCGCCAATACATGGGCTATGTCGAGTTGATGCAGTCGGTGCGCCTGGAACTGGCCGCCGAGTACCTGGTGATGGCCGCCATGCTCGCCGAGATCAAGTCGCGCATGCTGCTGCCCCGCTCGGAAACCATCGAGGAAGAGGAAGAAGACCCGCGGGCCGAGCTGATCCGGCGATTGCAGGAGTACGAGCGATTCAAGGCTGCCGCCGAAGGCATCGATGGCTTGAGCCGCGTCGGTCGTGACGTGGTGGTGCCCAAGCTCGATGCGCCCGAAGCCCGTGCGCGCAAGTTGCTGCCGGACGTGCGCCTGTCGGAGCTACTGCTGTCGATGGCCGAGGTCCTGCGCCGTGGCGACATGTTTGAAAGTCACCAGGTCAGTCGCGAGGCGCTGTCGACCCGCGAGCGCATGAGCGATGTGCTCGAACGTCTCAAGGGCGGCGGTTTCGTGCCGTTTGTCGAGCTGTTCACCGCTGAGGAAGGGCGCCTCGGCGTGGTAGTGACCTTTATGGCAGTCCTCGAGCTGGTCAAGGAATCCTTGGTCGAGCTGGTGCAGAATGAGCCGTTCGCAGCGATCCACGTGCGAGCCCGAGCCGAATAACGAGTTGAATCATGAACCTGAGTGAACCCCGCGAGCTGGCTCCACTGCTTGAGGCCTTTCTGTTGGCCTCGGGAAAACCGCAATCCATTGAACGCCTGTTCGAACTCTTTGAAGAGGGCGAGCGGCCGGAGCCGGCGGTTTTCAAGAAAGCCCTGACGATACTGGGCAAATCCTGCGATGGCCGCGCGTTCGAATTGAAGGAAGTCGCCTCCGGTTATCGTCTACAGATCCGCGAAAAGTTTTCGCCGTGGGTCGGTCGTTTGTGGGAGGAGCGTCCGCAGCGTTATTCCCGGGCAATGCTGGAAACCATCGCGCTGATCGCCTATCGCCAGCCGATCACTCGGGGCGAAATCGAGGATGTGCGGGGCGTGGCGGTCAATAGCCAGATCGTCAAGACCCTGATGGAGCGCGAGTGGATTCGCATCGTCGGTTACCGCGACGTACCGGGCAAACCGGCGATGTTCGCCACCACCAAGGCATTTCTCGATCACTTCAACCTGAAAAACCTCGACGACCTGCCGCCGCTGGCGGAACTGCGGGAGCTGGAGCCTGATCCAGTGCTCGACTTCGACGACGCCCCGGTGCCTGCCACGTTGCAGGAATTGGCCGATGCCAGTGCCGAGCCGGAGGAGCCCAAGGAGGAAACCAGTTTCCATACGCTGTTACTGGAACTGGACAGCATGGAAGAGGGGCTCAAGACCGATTTCGATGATTTGTTGCGTGATGGTGAGCTGCCTCGGTTCGATTCGGATCAACCCGATATCGAGGCGCAGGGTGAAGCGACGCAGATTGAAGCTGAACCTGAACCTGAACCTGAGTTTGAATCGGAAGACGAGCCCGCGTCGGACATCGAACCAGAACAGGAAGACGACATCCTTGGCGTTGCCGAGGCCCGGGAAAAACTCCTGGCGGCCGTCGCTGCGCTGGAACAACCCAAGCCCGAGCCGCAATTGAGCGAGGAAGAAGCCGAAGCCCTGGCGTTGGCCGAGGCCATTGAAGCCGAACGCCGCCAATTCGAAGACTGATACCGATCCTGTAGGAGCGAGCCTGCTCGCGATAGCGGACTGCCATTCACTTAAATATTGAATGTGCTGCCATCATCGCGAGCAGGCTCGCTCCTACAGGGGGGGGTGTCATGCCACCGGTCGGCGGAAAAACAAATAATCTGGTGTCGATCAACTAGTCTCTGATGCGCGAACGCCGCCATGCGCGTATGATTCGCGACCCTCGAGCGATCCCATCGCTCAAGTACCCAGATTTACATCGCTTCAGGACGCTCAACTCAAGCCGTCCTGAACAGATCACACCGGGAGGTGCCCAGATGAGTATCAACGACCAGCAAGACGACCAGCCAATCGGCCCAGCAGGCGAAAAACTGCAAAAAGTCCTCGCCCGTATCGGCGTCGGCTCGCGCCGTGACGTGGAAGCCTGGATCAGCCACGGCCGAATCAAGGTCAATGGCAAAGACGCCACACTTGGCCAGCGTGTCGACATGCACGACGCCATCAGCATCGATGGCCGGGTCATCAAGCGCGAAGAAGCCGCCGAGTCGGTACGCCGCGTGATCATGTACAACAAGCCCGACGGCGAAATCTGCACCCGCGTCGACCCGGAAGGCCGTCCGACTGTGTTCGACAAGTTGCCGCGTCCGAAAGAAGGGCGCTGGATCAACATCGGCCGTCTGGACATCAACACCACCGGTTTGCTGATGTTCACCACCGACGGTGAGCTGGCCAACCGTCTGATGCACCCGTCTTTCGAGATGGACCGTGAATACGCCGTGCGTGTGCGCGGTGAGGTCGATGACGAGATGATCGAGCGCCTGAAAGCGGGCGTCGTGCTCGAAGACGGTCCGGCGCGTTTCACCGACATCCAGCAGGCACCGGGCGGTGAAGGTTTCAACCACTGGTACCACTGCGTGGTGATGGAAGGTCGTAACCGTGAAGTTCGTCGTCTGTGGGAATCCCAGGGCCTGGTGGTCAGCCGTCTGAAGCGTGTGCGTTTCGGTCCGGTGTTCCTTAACTCCGACCTGCCGATGGGCCGCTGGCGTGAAATGAGCCAGTACGAAGTCGACGTCCTCAGCGCCGAGGTTGGCCTGACGCCTGTGGCGATGCCGCAGTTGAATGCCAAGAGCAAGGACAAGCTGGAGCGTATGCAGCGTAAATCGTCGCGACCAATGGCGCGGACCGAGCGTGTGCGCACCTTGCGTCCGGCGACTGACGCGCCTGCCGCGCCACGGGCCATCCGCGAGCCGCAGCTCGAAGGTGAGCGTCCGGGTCGCAAGCCGGCCGCGCGCCAGGATGGCGAGCGCAGCCCGCGCACGCCACGTCCGGCCAACGGTCGTACCGAGCGTGGCGAAGGTCGTGGAGCGCCAGCCGGTCGCGGTACCCCGGTAGCCGATCGTCCGGTCGACACCAAGCGCCCGGCCAAGCCGGCGCCGAAGCGTCCGGGAATCAAGCTGGTTGATGGCGATGCGCCTTCGGGCAAGCGTCGTGGCGCGCCGGCCGGTTCCGGTCAGCGCCCGGGGTTCGGACGTCGCAAGCCGGAGTGAGGCTGCGCTGAGCTTCGAGCCTTGAGCTGCAAGTGAGAAACGCCAACCTTCGGGTTGGCGTTTTTTTTTGGTCTGCCGTTAGCTTGGTGTTGTTTTTGAGGGCGCTTTCGCGAGCAGGCTCGCTCCCACAGGTAATCCAGTGTATTTGAGGGCTCGGACCAATGTAGGAGCGAGCCTGCTCGCGAAGGCGTCAGCGGCAACACCGTTATGTCCGGATTGGAAAACCAATGTTACGCGTCGTAAAGAAAACCTTACGAATTTCACGGATTGCCCCTGTGAAATCGTCATCACTCCAACACTGTAAGAAAAACCTTCCGCGCAGCAGTCTTCCTGGAGCGACTCCAACGCTCTATCCCGCTTGTTTCCCCACCCCATGCAAGGTGTCATGCGCGCCATGCCTGTCGTGCAGGTGCATAACAAAAAGGAGGCGCAATGAACGCCGCAATCCGTTTCCAGCTCCCATCGTGGGCCGGTTCCCAAGCCGTCCCCGTCAATGGCCTGCAAAGGCCTGAATCCTTTTTTGCAGCCGCCCGAGCCTCTCGGGGCGGACACAGGCAATCCCGGCCGACGACACACTGATCCAGTGGTGTCTGGCAGCAGGGGGTTGGCGGTGTACAATGCGCCGCGTTTTACCTGTGACCTCCTGCGCAATCGCGCAAACCTCAAGGCTACCCGCCTTGTTCACTCCGTCGCGTCACGAGCGCGTCGGGTTCGATTTCGTCACAGATAAAAACAAACAGGTGACGCATGACCGTTGTAAATACGCTGAACTCCTGGTGCCTGCGCTGGGGTTTGATCGATGCCGCTTAACGTTTTTTCTGAGCTGCAACGTCTTTCGAACATCATCAAACCTTGCGTGAGACCTTTTTCATGAGTGGACAAAACTCGCATTCAGGCGAGCTGAAACGCGGCCTGAAAAATCGCCACATTCAATTGATCGCCCTCGGTGGCGCCATTGGTACCGGTTTGTTCCTCGGCTCGGCCGGGGTCCTGAAATCCGCCGGTCCGTCGATGATCCTTGGCTACGCCATCTGCGGCTTCATTGCCTTCATGATCATGCGCCAACTGGGCGAAATGATCGTCGAAGAGCCGGTCGCCGGTTCCTTCAGCCACTTCGCCCACAAATACTGGGGCGGCTTCGCCGGCTTCCTGTCGGGCTGGAACTGCTGGATCCTGTACATTCTGGTGGGCATGTCCGAGCTGACCGCGGTCGGCAAGTACATCCATTACTGGGCGCCGGATATCCCGACCTGGGCCACGGCGGCTGCCTTCTTCGTGCTGATCAACGCAATCAACCTGGCCAACGTCAAAGTCTTTGGCGAGGCCGAGTTCTGGTTCGCCATCATCAAGGTCGTGGCGATCGTCGGCATGATCGGCCTGGGCAGCTACTTGCTGGTCAGCGGTCATGGCGGCCCGCAAGCGGCGGTCAGCAACCTGTGGTCTCACGGTGGTTTCTTCCCGAACGGCGTCAGCGGTCTGGTGATGGCCATGGCGATCATCATGTTTTCCTTCGGTGGCCTGGAAATGCTCGGTTTCACCGCTGCTGAAGCGGACAAGCCGAAAACCGTGATCCCGAAAGCCATCAACCAGGTGATCTACCGGATCCTGATTTTCTACATCGGTGCGCTGGTTATTCTGTTGTCCCTGACGCCCTGGAACAGCCTGCTCGACACCCTGAATGCTTCGGGCGACTCCTACAGCGGCAGCCCGTTCGTTCAAGTGTTTTCGATGCTGGGCAGTAACACCGCCGCGCATATCCTCAATTTCGTGGTCCTGACCGCGGCGTTGTCGGTGTACAACAGCGGCACCTACTGCAACAGCCGCATGTTGCTGGGCATGGCGGAGCAGGGCGATGCACCCAAGGCCCTGGCGAAGATCGACAAGCGCGGTGTGCCGGTGCGTTCGATCCTGGCCTCGGCTGCCGTGACCCTGATTGCGGTGCTGTTGAACTACCTGATGCCGCAGAGTGCGCTGGAACTGCTGATGTCGCTGGTAGTGGCAACTCTGGTGATCAACTGGGCGATGATCAGCTATTCGCACTTCAAATTCCGCCAACACATGAACAAAACCGGCCAGACCTCCTTGTTCAAGGCCTTGTGGTACCCGTACGGGAACTACGTTTGCCTGGCGTTCGTGGTGTTCATTCTTGGCGTGATGCTGTTGATCCCGGGGATCCAGGTCTCGGTGTATGCGATTCCGGTATGGGTCGTGTTCATGTGGGTCTGCTACGGCATCAAGAACAAGCGTCGTGACGCCGCCGTGGTGGCTGCTCCAGCCCGGTAAGCAACAGACCGGCTGGCTTGATAACGCAAATGCCCGTATCGCGAGATATGGGCATTTTTTATGGGCGCTCTGGTTTTCAGGCATCAGAAACGCAAATGCCCCGACAAGTCGGGGCATTTGTTGTTCAGGCGTTCGGCTTACATGTTCGGGTAAGTCGGGCCGCCGGCACCTTCAGGTGTCACCCAGGTGATGTTCTGTGCAGGGTCCTTGATGTCGCAGGTCTTGCAGTGAACACAGTTCTGGGCGTTGATCTGGAAGCGCTTCTCGCCGTCTTCCTTGGTCACCACTTCATACACGCCAGCCGGGCAGTAACGCTGGGCAGGTTCGTCGTACAGCGGCAGGTTCTTGCCGATCGGGATGCTTGGGTCGGTCAGCTTGAGGTGGCAAGGTTGCTCTTCTTCGTGGTTGGTACCGGAGATGAACACCGAGCTCAATTTATCGAAGCTGATTTTGCCGTCCGGTTTCGGATAGTCGATCTTCTTGCAGTCGGCCGCCAGTTTCAGGCAAGCGTAATCCGGCTTGGTGTCGTGCAGGGTGAACGGCAGTTTGCCGCCGAAGATGTTCTGATCCAGCCAGTTGAAGCCGCCGCCGATGATGGCGCCGAACTTGTGGATCGCCGGGCCGAAGTTACGGCTGGCGAACAGTTCTTCGTACAGCCAGCTCTTCTTGAAGCTGTCGACGTAATTGGTCAGTTCATCGCCGCCTTCGGATTCTGCGAACAGGCGATCGGCCACGGCTTCAGCCGCCAGCATGCCGGACTTCATGGCGGTGTGGCTGCCCTTGATCTTGGCGAAGTTCAGGGTGCCCAGGTCGCAACCGATCAGCGCGCCGCCCTTGAAGACCATTTTCGGCAGCGAGTTCAGGCCGCCCTTGCAGATGGCGCGGGCGCCATAGCTGACGCGCTTGCCGCCTTCCAGGTACTGCTTGAGCACCGGGTGATGCTTGAGGCGCTGGAATTCGTCGAACGGCGACAGGAAGGTGTTGCTGTAGGACAGGTCGACGATCAGGCCGACTACGACCTGGTTGTTTTCCAGGTGATAGAGGAACGAGCCACCGGTGTTTTCGGTGCCCATGATGTCCATCGGCCAACCTGCGGTGTGGACCACCAGGCCTGGCTGGTGCTTGGCCGGGTCGATTTCCCAGATTTCTTTCAGGCCGATGCCGTAGTGCTGAACGTCGGAATCACTGTCGAGGTTGAAACGCTTGATCAGCTGCTTGCCAATGTGGCCGCGGCAACCTTCGGCGAACAGCGTGTATTTGCCACGCAGTTCCATGCCCGGGGTGTACAGGCCTTCTTTCGGATTGCCTTCACGGTCGACGCCCAGATCACCGGTGATGATCCCGCGAACGATGCCGTTTTCATCGAACAGCGCTTCCTGGGCAGCGAAGCCCGGGTAGATTTCAACACCCAGGTTCTCGGCCTGCTGGGCCAGCCAGCGGCACAGGTTGCCCAGGGAGATGATGTAGTTGCCTTCGTTGTGCATGGTCTTGGGCACAAAGAAGTCAGGGATTTTCTGCGCGCTTTCAGCGTTTTTGAGCACGAAGATGTCGTCGCGGGTCACCGGCGTGTTCAGCGGCGCGCCGAGTTCCTTCCAGTCCGGGAACAGTTCGTTCAGGGCGCGTGGTTCGAACACGGCACCGGACAGGATGTGAGCACCGACCTCGGAGCCTTTTTCAACCACGCAGACGCTGATTTCCTTACCGGCTTCGGCGGCCTTCTGCTTCAAACGGCAGGCGGCGGACAGGCCAGCGGGGCCGGCACCGACGATGACCACGTCGAATTCCATGTATTCGCGTTCCACAGGCTATCTCCTACTCAAGGCTCAACAGTTTTTCTAATTTTCAAGGTTTGGTGTCGCATCCATGAATCCCGGCAAAGCGTCGGGAGAGGACAATCGATCGACCACCTTTGTCTTTGGGTGGCGCATTATATCTACACCACTCTCAGGGTCCAATACAAACGTTTGTTTGAATTGGCTCAAAGCCAGAGAAATCAAAGTCACGCGGGTTATGAACGGCTATTTTGCCGTATTGACCGGAATAGGTGTTCCGGTCAAGATACGGGCGGTTTTGCGCTCGCCGTAGGCTGACTGTTGGTATCAAGAGCACCTCTAAAGACAGGGCGATGGCAGTGGGAAGTGAGGCACCGTTCAGATTCTGCGCGCAGTTTACACGCCGCGATATTGAATGACTTGTCGGTCACTCTGACGAACGGTCAAGAGCACCATGAGTGATGGTCACTTGACACACATGCCGGCGTTTTTAGAGGTGCCCTTGGGCCCGATGAGCATCAACCGCCAGGTTCGCCTAGGCGACTTTCTTTTCACCGGAGAGTAACGAGGAATCCATGAAGGTTCTTGTAGCTGTCAAACGCGTTGTGGATTACAACGTCAAGGTCCGCGTCAAGGCGGACAATTCCGGCGTCGATCTTGCCAACGTCAAGATGTCGATGAACCCATTCTGCGAAATCGCTGTGGAAGAAGCCGTACGCCTGAAAGAGAAAGGCGTTGCGTCTGAAATCGTCGTCGTCTCCGTCGGCCCGTCCACCGCTCAGGAGCAACTGCGTACCGCGCTGGCTCTGGGTGCCGACCGCGCCATCCTCGTCGAATCCGCCGAAGACCTGACTTCCCTGGCCGTTGCCAAACTGCTGAAGGCCGTTGTCGACAAGGAGCAGCCTCAGCTGGTGATCCTTGGCAAACAAGCCATCGACAGTGACAACAACCAGACTGGCCAGATGCTCGCTGCATTGAGCGGCTACGCTCAGGGCACCTTCGCCTCCAAGGTTGAAGTGGCTGGCGACAAGGTCAGCGTAACCCGCGAAATCGACGGCGGTCTGCAGACCGTTTCGTTGAACCTGCCGGCCATCGTTACCACCGACCTGCGTTTGAACGAGCCGCGCTACGCGTCCCTGCCAAACATCATGAAAGCCAAGAAGAAGCCTCTCGAGACGCTGACTCCGGACGCTTTGGGCGTTTCCACCGCCTCCACCAACAAGACCGTGAAAGTCGAAGCGCCTGCTGCACGCAGCGCGGGCATCAAGGTCAAGTCGGTGGCTGAACTGGTCGAGAAACTGAAAAACGAAGCGAAGGTAATCTAAATGACTATCTTGGTTATTGCTGAACACGACAACAAAGTGCTGGCCCCGGCCACGCTGAACACCGTTGCTGCCGCTGCCAAAATCGGTGGCGACATCCACGTTCTGGTTGCAGGCCAGGGCATTGGCGCTGTGGTCGAAGCCGCTGCGGACGTTCTGGGCGTGAGCAAGGTCTTGGCCGCTGACAACGCTGCGTACGCGCATCAGTTGCCGGAAAACGTCGCGCCTCTGGTTGCCGAACTGGGCAAGGGCTACAGCCACATCCTGGCTGCCGCCACTTCCAACGGCAAAAACATCCTGCCGCGCGTTGCCGCTGCACTGGACGTTGACCAGATCTCCGAGATCATCTCGGTAGAAAGCGCCGACACTTTCAAACGCCCGATCTACGCCGGTAACGCCATCGCTACCGTGCAGTCGAGCGCCGCGATCAAAGTGATCACCGTGCGTGCCACCGGTTTCGACCCGGTTGGCGTTGACGGCGGTTCCGCGTCCATTGAAACCGTTGCCGCTGCTCACGACGCTGCGATCTCCAGCTTCGTCGGCGAAGAGCTGGCCAAGTCCGATCGTCCGGAACTGACCGCTGCCAAGATCGTCGTTTCCGGCGGGCGCGGCATGCAGAACGGCGACAACTTCAAACACCTGTACGCCCTGGCCGACAAGCTGGGCGCTGCCGTGGGTGCTTCCCGCGCCGCGGTCGACGCAGGTTTCGTACCGAACGACATGCAGGTCGGTCAGACCGGCAAGATCGTTGCACCACAGCTGTACATCGCCGTCGGTATCTCCGGCGCGATCCAGCACCTGGCCGGCATGAAAGACTCCAAAGTGATCGTTGCGATCAACAAGGACGAAGAAGCGCCGATCTTCCAGGTGGCCGATTACGGCCTGGTGGCAGACCTGTTCGAAGCCATCCCTGAGCTGGAGAAGCTGGTCTAAACCGGCAGCTTCACTTATAAAGAGCCCGGCCTTTTGGTCGGGCTTTTTTTTGCCTCTGTACCTGTAGGAGCGAGCCTGCTCGCGATGATCCCAAGAGCGCCGCTTTTAATCAGAACGCCCGCGTCATCGTTAGCGCCCATCGCGAGCAGGCTCGCTCCTACGGGGTTATAAGCGTTTTCAACGGGAGTGTACTGCCATGGATCTGCGCCGCATGTGTCGCTGGTCATTACTGCTGAGTTTGGCGTTATTGCCGGCATTGTCGAATGCCGCAGGCAAGTGCGAGCGTCTGGTGGTAACCGGCAGTCCGGATGCGCCACCCTACCTCTGGCAGGACCCGCAAAATCCCAAGCACTTGATCGGGGCGAGTGCCGACTTGTTGCAGCAGGTGGCGGGGGAGTTGGGCATAAAGGTCGAGATGCTCTATGCCGGCAAACGTTCCCAGGCCCTGGAGGAAGTGCGCAGCGGCCGTATGGACATGCTGGCCGATACGCCGTTGACGGTGAGCGAGCTGGAAACACTGGACTACATACACCCGCCGTTGCTGGAAAACGACTACCTGGTCTGGACCCGCAAGGATTCACCCCTGATCTACAACGACGTACAGGACTTGCACGGCCATGTCGGTGCCTTGTCGGAAAAGTCCCGGCTGACTGCGGAGTTCGTCACCTTCACCCAGCAGCAACTGTCGGTCATTCGTACACCCAACCTGACCCAGGCCTTTCAGAAATTGCTGTTGGGCGAGGTGGAGTTTGTCCTGGCGGGGCGCTACTCGGGCATGGCCATGGCGCAAACCCTGGGCATGGCCAACGACCTGATCGCCCGCGCGCAACCTGTCGACAGGCCGGGATTGTTTCTGGCGGTTTCCCACAACTCGGCCTGCAACGATCCGTGGTTGCGCGGACAGCTGGCCAAAAAGATGACAGAATTGCCCGCGTCCGGACTGACGGAGGCTGTGTTGCAACGCAATATCGAGCGTTGGAATACGCAGCAGAAACAGCCTGTCAGTACCCCAAAACAGTAGGAATTCTTAGTGAGTATTCGACCTCTTTTCGCTGCCCTGGCCGTTCTGGCTCTGGCCGGTTGCGCAGCCGATCCGGCACCCAATGAACAAATGCGCCTTACCGCACAGGCGCTCGAACAAGCCAAGGCCGTGGGTGCCACCGCCGATGATGTGCCGGAAATGAAGCTGGCGGAAGAAAAGTACAACCGCGCCAAGGGCAGCATGGCCGATCAATCCTTCAAGAATGCGCGCATGCGCTCCGAACAGGCCGAGCTGGATGCGCGCCTGGCCGAGGCCAAGGTCCTGACCCTCAAGAGCGAGGAACAGTTGAACGTGCTCAACACCCGCATCGCCCGCCTGCGCAAGCAATTGGGAGATGCCCAATGAATCTCAGCTCCAAGGTTATCGGTGGTTTGATCCTGGCGGGCTGCGCGAGCCTTTATGGCTGTGCCGGTCAACACAGTGAAGCGGCGTTGCAACAGGCTGGGGCCGACTTCCAGAAGGTCAAGGAAGACTCCAACGTATTGCGGATTGCGCCCAAAGATGTGATTCGTGCCGGTGAGTCCCTGGCCCGCGCCGATCGCCTGTCCACCTATTGGGGCAGTGGTTCGGACGTGGCGCATTATGCCTATCTGAGCCAGCGCTACAGTGAAATCGCCAGGGAGCACACCAATCAGGTGCTCAACGAAGAGCGCGCAGCCAAGCTCGAACTGGAACGCCAGCGCCTGCAACTGGCCTTGCGCGAATCCAAGCTGCTCAGTGTGCAACAGCAGGGCAAATGGCTCGAAGAGCAGATCGTGGCGCTGGCCACCACCCAGACTGACCGTGGCCTGGTCATGACCTTGGGCGATGTGCTGTTCGACACCGGCGAGGCAGAACTCAAAAACTCCGCCAACCGCGTGGTGTTGAAGATCGTGCAGTTCCTGCAGCTCAACCCCAAGCGCGTGGTGCGCATCGAAGGCTATGCCGACAGTACCGGCGGCAAGCAGGAAAATCTCAAGCTGTCCCGTGACCGTGCGCAATCGGTGGCGGACGTGCTGATGGACCTGGGTATCGACGACAAGCGCATTCAGGTCGAAGGTTATGGCGATGAGTACCCGGTGGACGCCAACGCGTCCGAGCGCGGACGCGCGCAGAACCGTCGGGTGGAAATCGTGTTCTCCGACGAAAAAGGCCAGCTCGGCGCCGCCCGCTAAGGGTTGCGTCTCTGGAAAACCCGGCCTGTCATGCAGTGCCGGGTTTTTTTGTGCCTGCGAACCCGTCGGCAAAACAGTACAGTTTTTTGCTGACACTGCACTGTATGGTCGACTATTGTGGTAACTGTCCCAGTACACTTCCAAACTGTTCCGGTATCGTTTCCGACAAGAATAAAATGCCTGTGAAATCGAGTGCTGCGTCATGACCAACCTCCTGCTCTACCAACGTATTGCTCAACAGCTGGCTGAAGACATCCGTCGCGGGGTCTATCAACCGGGGGAGCGTGTGCCTTCGGTGCGCAAGATGAGCTCGCAGCTCAACGTCAGCCATGCCACGGTCTTGCAGGCCTATGCCAACCTCGAGGATCAGGGATTGATCCGTGCCCGGCCGCAGTCGGGCTACTACGTACACCAGACGCCGGCCCTGACCGCGCCGACCCCGGACATCGCCCGGGTCGAGCGTCCTGGCCTGGTCACGCGCAGCAGCATCATCCAGCAGGTACTGGTCGAATCCCGCCGGGAAGGGGTTTTTCCGTTGGGCGCGGCGGTGCCGAGTGTCGACTACCTGCCGGTTCGGGCGCTGCATCAGCAATTGGCCAAAGTCACCCGTTTCCACAGCCCCCGCGCATTCAGCTACATGTTCAGCCCCGGTTTCGAGCCGCTGCGCCGACAAGTGGCGATCCGTATGCGCGATGCTGGCGTAGTGGTTGACCCCTCGGAAGTGGTGATCACCCACGGCTGTGTTGATGCCTTGCAGATGTCCCTGCGGGTACTGACCCGTCCAGGGGATCTGATCGCTGCCGAGTCGCCGACCTATTACGGTTTGCTGCAACTGGCCGATCTGCTGGGCCTCAAGGTCATCGAGATCCCCAGCGATCCCGCCACGGGCATGAGCCTGGAAGCCTTGCAGCTGGCGGCCAATCAATGGTCGATCAAGGCGCTGGTGCTGACCACGCGGCTGAGCAACCCCTTGGGCGGCACCATGCCCGAGGAGCGGCAGAAACAATTGTTGCGTCTGGCCTCGGATTTCGACATTCAGATCGTCGAGGACGATATCTACGGCGAATTGATGTTCGAGCAGGGGCGTACCAAGGCGCTCAAGGCCTATGACCGGCTGGACCGGGTGATCTATTGCTCGAGTTTCTCCAAGACCCTGTCACCGGGCGTGCGGATCGGCTGGATGATTGCCGGCAAGTTTCAGCAGGAAATCCAGCGCCTGCAGACGTTCAGTACCCATTCGGCCTGTAGCGTCACGCAGATGGGCATCGCCGCCTATCTGGAGAATGGCGGTTACGACCGGCACTTGCGTTACATCCGCCAGGAGTACCGCAAGAACCTCAGCGCCTTCCAGTTGGCGGTGCAGCAGTATTTCCCCGAAGGCACGCAAATGACCCGGCCAACTGGCGGTTTCATTTTGTGGGTGAGCCTGCCGGGAAGGGTCAATACCCAGGAATTGCATGTGCGTGCCTTGCAGCAGGGCATCAGCATTGCGCCGGGACTGATTTTCAGTAACACCGAGCAGTTCAATCACTGTATTCGGCTCAACTGCGGCATACCCTGGAACCGTGAAGCCGAGCGTGCGCTGATGACCCTCGGCATGCTCGCTACCCAGCTTTGCCAGGAGACCGCCCTGGGCCTGTGACGCAGTGGGCGGGTAATGCCTGCCCACGCTTGTCATGTCACGTGCAACAAGCGAGCATATGGCCTCTGTGTCGTTTGCGCCAAGTGCGTCGTTGAGTCCATGAAACCGATTTTTCCCGCCGTCTGGTTATTGATCTGCCTGTCAGTCAGCATTCAGCCAATCACCGTTTTGGCCGCATCCGCCCAAGACAAGCCGGCCACCAGCACGGCTTCGAAAAAAACCGCGCCCGCCAAAACCGCGCCGACAAAGAAAGCAGCGCCGGCCAAAAAGCCAGTCGCAGCGGTCAAAAAACGCTCACCCGTTGCCTCCAAGTCGAAACCGGCCAGCGAGGTGGTGAAGACCCAACTCCCTCCTGCCAAACTCGACTTGAGCCTTCCCAAGGACATGGTCGACGAACTGGACCCCGTCGGCACCGTACCCTTGCCCAAACACGATCCGGTGTTGCCGCAAATGTTCGGTGACAAGACCGGCAGCAGTCAGTTTCAGCTCAACGGTCGCCTGATCAGCAACGAAATGCAGTTGCAGCTGCGTAATGAAGAGCGTCATGAAGTCGAAGGGGCGGCACTGGAATTCGAATTCAAGCGGTAAATCGCACCCGTTCGCGAGCCGCGGACCAGACGCTTTGTCGGAGACTGCCCGGTCACACCCGTTTGCAGGTAAAAACCCGCGGCCCGGTAATTTAAAACAACTGTTTAAGCGGTTACTCTGTGCCCCGTCCTTTAACACATCGCCCGTCGCGAGGAGCTTGTCGTCATGAAGTGCCGTGAAGGCTGTGGCGCCTGTTGCATTGCCCCTTCCATCAGTTCAGCCATTCCCGGCATGCCCTTGGGCAAGCCGGCCGGGGAACGTTGTGTGCAATTGTCTGCCGAAAATCTGTGCAACATCTTCGGCCAACCCGAGCGCCCGGCGGTTTGCTCGGGGTTCAAGGCGGACGTAGAGGTGTGCGGCGACAGCAGTGAACAAGCCATCAGGTTGATCGGCTGGTGGGAGCAAATGACCGCGGCGTGATGTGTTCGACGAACGGAACTTCAACAATAAGGAATAAAATTATGGGTTCGCTGCATCGTATGGCTGTGTTGTGTGGGTTGACGGCGGTTCTGGCCACTTCGGTTGCCCAGGCCGAAGACTGGAAAGTCGCCAAGAATGAAGACGGCATCAAGGTGTCCCTGAGTGAAGTGGCCGGTTCCGATTACAAGGCCTACCAGGGCGTCACGCTGATGAAAACCACCGTGGCCAAACTGCGCGCGTTGCAGGAAGACGTGGCTGGTGCCTGCGCCTGGATTCACGAGTGCAAGACCCAGAAGTTGCTCAAGCACGAAGGCGATCAGAGCTGGACCTACACCCAATTCAACACGCCCTGGCCGGTTACCCCGCGTGACTCGGTGCTGCATATCACCACCCTCGAAGGCGCCGACGGCAGCTTGACCCGCAAGCTCGAAGGCGTGCCCAAGTACCTTCCTGAAGAAAAAGGCTTTGTGCGGGTGGCCAAGGTCGATGGCTTCTGGAAGTTCGAACCTCAGGGCGATCAGGTCAAGGTGACCTATCAGGTACACACCGAGCCGGGCGGCAGCGTGCCGTCGATGGTTGCCAACAAGTTTGTGGTCGATGCACCGTTCAATACCTTGAAAAACCTCAAGGCGTTGGCCGAGAAGTAAACCTCGGCATTCCAACGCCGGGCTCCCCCCTGTAGGAGCTGCCGAAGGCTGCGATCTTTTGATCTTGATCTTGATCCTGAAAATCAAAAGTTCGCAGCCTCGTTGCACTCGACAGCTCCTACGCAGCTCCTACAGCCTGTATTCAGCCAGCACCCTTTATTGTGTTTCTGAATATTCGCTGTACGAAATTTTCACCAAGCCTCCAAGACAATTCGCGCGCGTCGGCATGATCGAACAGTAATCAATGGCAATGCCACGATTGATCGTGCAACATTTGCGCACCGCGCAAACCCCGGGGCCAGGTAATTGGCCAATAGAGGGCAGGGCGCAGCTGTATTTTTGAAACTTCAACTTCCAATGGGTCCTAAAACGACATGGCAATTCCGGACGCCCTGAATCAGCAGCGAGCTTCTAGTCGCCTGCTGCAACCGACCGTCAAATCGCATCTGGCCTACACGTTGTTGTGTGCCCTGATCATGATGGTCATGTTCAGCCTGCTGCGCGTTGCGCTGCTGGTCTACAACCGCGAGATGATCCTCGACACGCCGGCCTCGACCTTTGTCGAAGCGTTTGCCAACGGCCTGCGTTTCGACCTGCGTCTGGTGGTGTACCTCAGCGTTCCGTTGCTGCTGGCACTGTTCAGTGCCCGGGCCATGGCCGCGCGCGGTTTTTTCCGTTTCTGGCTGACCCTGGCCTCCAGCATCGCGCTGTTCCTGGGCCTGATGGAGATGGACTTCTACCGTGAATTCCACCAGCGCCTCAACGGCCTGGTCTTCCAGTATGTGAAGGAAGACCCGAAAACCGTGATGAGCATGCTCTGGTACGGTTTCCCGGTGGTTCGCTACCTGCTGGCCTGGGCCGTAGGCACCTGGATTCTCAGCCTGGCGTTCAAGGGCGCCGACCGCGCGACCCGTCCACGTGGCCCGTTCAGTGGCGGCAGCATCGGCGCCCGTCAGGTCGCCCCTTGGTACACGCGTGTCGCGGTGTTCGTGGTTTGCCTGATGGTCTGCGTGGTCGCCGCTCGCGGCACCTTGCGCCAGGGCCCGCCAATGCGTTGGGGTGACGTCTACACCACCGACTCCAACTTCGCCAACCAACTGGGCCTCAACGGCACGCTGTCCCTAGTGGCGGCGGCGAAGAGCCGGATGTCCGAAGATCGCGACAACATCTGGAAAGCCACGTTGCCACAACCGTTGGCGCAGCAGACCGTGCGTGACATGTTGGTGATGAAGGACGAGAAGCTGGTGGATGGCGAGACCGCCGCCGTGCGTCGCGACTACACGCCACCGGCCGACAAGACCCTGCCGATCAAGAACGTTGTCGTGATCCTGATGGAAAGCATGGCCGGTCACTCGGTGGGTGCCTTGGGCGCGCCGGGCAACATCACGCCGTACCTGGACCAACTGTCGAAGGAAGGCCTGCTGTTCGACCGCTTCTTCTCCAACGGTACCCACACCCACCAGGGCATGTTCGCCACCATGGCGTGCTTCCCGAACCTGCCGGGTTTCGAATACCTGATGCAGACCCCGGAAGGCAGCCACAAACTGTCCGGCCTGCCGCAGTTGCTCAGCACCCGGAACTACGACGACGTGTATGTCTACAACGGCGACTTCGCCTGGGACAACCAGTCCGGTTTCTTCAGCAACCAGGGCATGACCAACTTCGTCGGACGTAACGACTTCGTTAATCCGGTGTTCTCCGACCCGACCTGGGGCGTGTCCGACCAGGATATGTTCAACCGTGGCCTGGAAGAGCTCAAAGCCCGCGACGGCAAGGACAAGAAACCGTTCTATGCCTTGCTGCAAACCCTGTCCAACCACACGCCGTATGCCTTGCCGACGCCATTGCCGGTCGAGCGCGTGACCGACCGCGGCAGCCTGAACGAGCATTTGACGGCCATGCGTTACGCGGACTGGGCGCTGGGCCAGTTCTTCGAGAAAGCCCGCAAGGAGCCGTACTTCAAGGAAACCCTGTTTGTCATCGTCGGCGACCACGGTTTCGGCAACGAGCGCCAGATCACCGAAATGGACCTGGGGCGTTTCAACGTGCCGATGCTGATGATCGCACCGGGCATCCAGGAGAAGTTCGGCAAGCTTGACCACACCGTCGGTACTCAGGTCGACATCGTGCCGACCATCATGGGTCGGATTGGCGGGGAAGTGCGTCACCAGTGCTGGGGTCGCGATCTGCTCAACCTGCCGGAAGGCGATACCGGCTTCGGCGTGATCAAGCCATCGGGTAGCGAGCAGACCACGGCCATCGTGACTGCCGACCAGATTCTGGTGTTGCCGAAAGACAAGGACATGGCGCCGAAGATGTACGCCTATGAACTGGGCGCCAATCCGCATGCCGAGGTCATCCCGGATGCACCGCGTACCGCGGAGATGCGCACCAAGCTGGAATCGTTCCTGCAAACGGCAACCAAGAGCCTGCTCGACAACACCGCCGGTGTGATCGATGGCAAGCCGGACTAAGTAGTTCGCGACAATAAAAAGAGGCCCTTTCAAGGGCCTCTTTTTTTGCAGGCAGAAACTTCATATCTTGCCGAGTAACAACAGGATCAATATCACTACCAACACCACGCCGATGATACCGGACGGGCCATAACCCCAGCTTCTGGAGTGCGGGAAGACCGGCAGACCACCGATCAGTAACAGGATCAGAATGATGAGTAGAATTGTGCCCATGTCTATTTCCTTGCTGTAAGTAGTCAGGAATGACCTAGTCGTTAATGATCAGCAGGAATGCAATTAATTCGAGCTGCTTAAAAATTCCGACTGCCGCGCTTCAAAGAAAATTCCAAGTATTTTTCATGTTTTTCGAACATCGGATTATTTCGTTGCGCAAGCGCTAGTTGCTGGCGTTTTGTTTGGGCCATTCAGCAATCTGATGGAGCGTGGGTCCGGCAATATCCTTCGCTACACTGAGGCGCATCTTCCCCGGAACAACAAGGCTGTTTGCTATGCAAAATCGCATGATGATCACTGGTGCGGGCTCTGGCCTGGGTCGCGAAATCGCGCTGCGCTGGGCGCGTGAAGGCTGGCAGCTGGCCTTGTCCGATGTCAGCGAGCCGGGCTTGCAGGAAACCCTCAAGCTGGTACGCGAAGCCGGCGGCGACGGTTTCATCCAGCGTTGCGACGTGCGCGACTATAGCCAGTTGACCGCTTTTGCCCAGGCTTGCGAATCGAAGTTCGGCGGCATCGACGTGATCGTCAACAACGCCGGCGTGGCGTCGGGCGGGTTTTTCAGTGAGTTGTCCCTGGAAGACTGGGACTGGCAGATCGCGATCAACCTGATGGGCGTGGTCAAGGGCTGCAAGGCCTTCCTGCCTCTGCTGGAAAAGAGCAAAGGCAAGATCATCAACGTCGCGTCCATGGCCGCGCTGATGCAAGGCCCGGCCATGAGTAACTACAACGTGGCCAAGGCCGGTGTGGTGGCGTTGTCGGAAAGCCTGCTGATCGAACTGGCGCACCAGGAAGTGGGCGTGCATGTGGTGTGCCCGTCGTTCTTCCAGACCAACCTGCTCGATTCTTTCCGTGGCCCGACGCCGGCCATGAAGGCCCAGGTCGGCAAGTTGCTGGAAAGCTCGCCGATCAGCGCGGCCGATATTGCTGACTACATCTACCAACAGGTCGCCGCCGGTGAGTTCATGATTCTGCCTCACGAACAGGGCCGCATGGCCTGGGCGCTCAAGCAGAAGAACCCGCAACTGCTGTACAACGAAATGACCGTCATGGCCGACAAGATGCGCGCCAAGGCCAAACAAACCGCGGGCTGAACTTGCCCCTGAGCCAATGCCTCGTTAGGGTGGCCGCCACTGGCCATCCTAACGAGGCGCTCGCATGCTCAATTACCTGTGGTTCTTCCTTGCCGCGTTGTTTGAAATCGCCGGCTGCTTCGCCTTCTGGATGTGGCTGCGCCAGGGCAAGAGCGTTTGGTGGGTGGTACCGGCGTTGCTCAGCCTGACCTTGTTCGCCCTGTTGCTGACTCGCATCGAGGCCACCTACGCCGGTCGCGCCTACGCGGCTTACGGCGGTATCTACATCATTGCGTCGATTGGCTGGTTGGCGGTGGTCGAGCGGATCCGTCCGTTGGGCTCGGACTGGATCGGCGTGGCACTGTGCGTGATCGGGGCGAGTGTCATCCTTTTCGGCCCACGCTTTTCCGCTTCCTGAAGGATCCGTCCTGCATTTCACACCCCCCGTCAGACGTTTCCGTCAGGAGCTCAGGCCGCAGCCTGTCAGTCCGTTCCGGATTACAGCCATTGCCTTGAAGCCTTGCCATGCGCCGGGCATCTTCAGGGTTCGGTCATCCTGAAGGACGAAAGTCATGCTAGTACTCAGTCGCGTTGTGGGCGAATTGATTTCAATCGGCGACAGCATTTCCATACGCGTCGTTGCTGTCGATGGAAACAGCGTGCGTTTCGGTGTCAAGGCGCCACGCAACGTCAATGTGCACCGATCCGAGATTTATGAGCGGATCCAGCGCAAGCAGCCCAAAAAGGAAAAGTCAGTCGAATAGATGTTTGGGGACGTCGTGCTTGAGCATCAACTGGCATTGCTCGCTTTCCGGGTCGAAGACGATCAGTGCCTGGCCCTTGATCAATGCCTGGCGCACCCGCAATACGCGGGTTTGCAGCGGCGTATCGTCGCCGTTGTCGGTACCGTCGCGGGTGACGAAGTCTTCGATCAGGCGGGTCAGGGTGTCGACCTCAAGTTGGTCGTGGGGAATCAGCATAAGCACCTCGGGTAAACAATGTCGGGATGCTACGGCGAATGATTGATGTCGGCTAGCTTTGGGTTCGGTGTGTGCCTATCCGGCGCCATCGCGAGCAGGCTCGCTCCCACATTTGACCGCATTCAACTGTGGGAGCGAGCCTGCTCGCGATAGCGATTTTTCCGTCGATAGAAATCCCGGGTCAGTTATCCGACCGCTGCCCCACCAGACTGTCCACCGAAGGCACCCGCGTATCACTCTCCATCTGCGTGTCATGTTCGAGCTGATGACTGAAGCGGTCCAGCGAGCCCGTGGCCGGCTGTGCGTCGCTGGCGAACACCGGCGGGCTGAGGATGTAGGCGCCGAGCAGGCGGCTGAGGGCGGCGAGGCTGTCGATGTGGGTGCGTTCGTAGCCGTGGGTCGCATCGCAGCCGAAGGCGAGCAGGGCGGTGCGGATGTCATGGCCGGCGGTCACTGCCGAATGGGCATCGCTGAAGTAGTAACGAAACAGATCACGGCGAACCGGCAACTCATTGTCGCTGGCCAGGCGCAGCAGGTGGCGTGACAAGTGGTAGTCATAGGGCCCGCCGGAGTCCTGCATCGCGATGCTCACCGCGTGTTCACTGGAATGCTGGCCGGGCGCGACCGGTGCAATGTCGATGCCGACAAATTCGCTGACGTCCCATGGTAGTGCCGCCGCCGCGCCGCTGCCGGTTTCCTCGGTGATGGTGAACAGCGGGTGACAGTCGATCGACAGCTCTTCACCGCTGTCGACGATGGCTTTCAACGCCGCCAGCAGCGCCGCGACACCGGCCTTGTCGTCGAGGTGGCGGGCGCTGATGTGGCCACTTTCGGTGAACTCCGGCAGTGGGTCGAAGGCGACGAAATCACCGACGCTGACCCCCAGGGAGTCGCAATCGGCACGGGTCGCGCAGTAGGCGTCCAGGCGCAATTCAACGTGATCCCAACTGATCGGCATTTCATCCACGGCGGTGTTGAACGCGTGCCCGGACGCCATCAACGGCAACACACTGCCGCGAATCACGCCGTTGTCGGTGAACAGACTGACGCGGCTGCCTTCGGCAAACCGGCTGGACCAGCAACCCACGGGAGCGAGGGTCAGGCGGCCGTTGTCCTTCACCGCACGCACGGCGGCGCCAATGGTGTCCAAATGAGCCGAAACGGCGCGGTCGGGGCTGTTCTTCTTGCCCTTGAGGGTGGCGCGAATGGTGCCACGACGGGTCATTTCGAACGGGATGCCCAGCTCCTCCAGGCGTTCGGCGACGTAGCGCACGATGGTGTCGGTAAACCCGGTGGGGCTGGGAATGGCGAGCATTTCCAGCAGGACTTTTTGCAGGTAGGTCAGGTCCGGTTCTGGGTATTTGCTGGTCATGGAAACTCCTGATGGGGTGTGCGCATCGATGGTTTCGATGAGAAAGAAATTCGTTGCCTGTCAGACCGCCTTCGCGAGCAGGCTCGCTCCCACAGGGAACTGCAATCAAATGTGGGAGCGAGCCTGCTCGCGATGGGGCCAGTCGAGGCAACACATCACTTGGAGGCCACCGACTGACTATGCGGAAACAACAAATCCACAAACCGCTCGGCCGTCGGTTGCGGCTCATGGTTGGCCAGCCCGGCCCTCTCGTTGGCTTCGATAAACACGTACTGCGGCCGATCGGCCGCGGACACCATCAGGTCCAGGCCGACCATGGGAATGTCCAGCGCCCGCGCCGCCCGCACCGCCGCATCCACCAGCGTCGGGTGCAGGATGGCGGTGACATCCTCAAGCACCCCGCCCGTATGAAGATTCGCCGTACGCCGTACGAACAAATGCTCGCCCGCCGGCAGAATGCTGCTGTAGTCATAACCTGCGTCATGCAAGGTGCGCTGAGTCTCGTGGTCCAGGGGGATTTTGCTTTCACCGCCCGTGGCCGCCTGACGCCGCCGGCTCTGGGCTTCAATCAGTGCGCCAATCGAGTGCTGGCCATCGCCCACCACCTCCGCCGGTCGACGTATCGCGGCGGCGACCACTTCAAAACCGATCACCAGAATCCGCAGGTCGAGGCCTTCGTGAAAGCTCTCCAGCAACACACGGCTATCGAATCGGCGCGCCGCTTCGATGGCTTGCTGGACGTCTTCGATGCTTCGCAGGTCCACGGCCACGCCTTGACCCTGTTCGCCGTCCAGCGGCTTGACCACCACCCGTTGGTGCTCGTCGAGAAACGCCAGGTTGTCATCGGCATTACCCGCCAATTGCTGCGCGGGCAAGTTCAGGCCGGCCGCCTTCAGCACTTTATGAGTCAGGCTTTTGTCCTGGCACAAGGTCATGCTGACCGCGCTGGTCAGGTCGCTGAGGGACTCGCGACAGCGCACCCGGCGTCCGCCGTGGCTGAGGGTGAACATCCCGGCATCGGCGTCATCCACTTGCACATCGATGCCACGCCGGAGCGCTTCCTCCACGATGATCCGCGCGTAGGGATTGAACTCGGCTTCAGGGCCCGGGCCGAGGAACAGCGGCTGATTGATGCCGTTCTTGCGCTTGATGGCGAAGGTCGAGAGGTTGCGAAAGCCGAGCTTGGCGTACAGATTTTTCGCCTGACGGTTGTCATGCAGCACCGATAGATCGAGGTAGCTCAATCCGCGACTCATGAAGTGCTCAATCAAGTGCCGCACCAAGACTTCACCAACACCTGGCCGTGAGCAGTGTGGATCGACCGCCAGGCACCACAGGCTGCTGCCGTTTTCCGGATCGTTGAAGGCCTTGCGGTGATTGAGGCCCATGACACTGCCGATGACCGCGCCGCTGTCCTCGTCTTCGGCCAGCCAGTACACCGGGCCGCCTGAGTGATGCGGGGTCAGCAGGGTGGCATCGATGGGCAGCATGCCGCGGGCCTGATACAGCTGATTGATCGCCTGCCAGTCCGTCTCGCTTTGCGCACGACGAATGCGAAAACCGCGAAATACCCGGGTGGCCTGACGGTAATCGCTGAACCACAGGCGCAAGGTGTCGGACGGGTCGAGGAACAACTGGGCCGGCTCCAGCCCCAGCACTTGCTGGGGGGCGGCGACGTACAGTGCGATGTCGCGTTCGCCGGGCTGTTCGTTGAGCAACTCTTGGGCAAGGCTGGCCGCATCGGCAAAGGTGTGGCCGATCAGCAACCGGCCCCAGCCGCAGTGCACCGCGATCGGCGCTGCGCCGAGTTGGCTGCCGTCTTCGGCCAAGCGCGCCTGCAAGCGCTCGTAGGATGGCGTCTGACCTCGCAACAAGCGTTGGCTGATGGCCGTAGCGTGAGGTTTCATCGATCAGATTCCTTGTTCGCTGAGCCACAGGTTCAGGGCCGCCAGTTGCCACAGCTTGGAACCGCGCAATGGCGTCAACTGGCCTTGGGGATCGGTCAACAGGCGGTCGAGCATCGCCGGGTTGAACAGGCCGCGATCCTGGCTCGGATCGAGCAATAACTCGCGCACCCAGTTCAACGTGTCGCCTTGCAAGTGCTTGAGGCCAGGGACCGGGAAGTAACCTTTCTTGCGGTCGATCACCTCGCTCGGGATCACCAGGCGCGCCGCTTCCTTGAGTACCTGTTTGCCGCCGTCGGGCAGCTTGAACTTACCCGGTATCCGGGCGGACAACTCCACCAGGCGGTAGTCGAGAAACGGCGTGCGCGCTTCCAGGCCCCAGGCCATGGTCATGTTGTCGACGCGTTTGACCGGGTCATCCACCAGCATCACCGTGCTGTCCAGGCGCAAGGCCTTGTCCACCGGCGCGTCCGCACCGGGTTGTGCGAAATGTTCCTTCACGAAGTCACCGGCGGCGTCATTCGCTGTCAGCCATTTCGGTTGCACCGTGGCGGCGTAGTCTTCGTAGCTACGGTCGAAAAACGCTTCGCGATAGGCCGCGTACGGATCGCTGGCGCCGTCCACCTGCGGATACCAGTGGTAACCGGCAAACAATTCATCAGCGCCCTGGCCGCTCTGCACCACTTTGCAATGCTTGGCCACTTCTCGGGACAACAGGTAAAAAGCGATGCAGTCATGGCTGACCATCGGCTCGCTCATGGCGCGGAACGCGGCCGGCAGTTGTTCGATGATTTCCTTTTCATCGATGCGCAGTTGATGGTGCCGGGTACCGTAATGCCGGGCGATCAGGTCCGAGTACTGGAACTCGTCGCCGCGTTCGCCACCGGCATCCTGAAAACCGATGGAAAAGGTCGAGAGGTTTTCCACGCCGACTTCACGCAACAGACCGACGAGCATGCTGGAATCGACACCGCCGGAAAGCAGCACGCCAACGTCTACCGCCGCACGCTGACGTATCGCCACCGCGTCGCGGGTACTGTCGAGTACCCGGTCGCGCCAGTCTTCCAGGGTCAGGTTCATCTCGTCGGCGTGTGGGCCGTAGGGCAGGGTCCACCAGGTTTGCTGTTCGGTGCGGCCATCGGCGTCGATGCGCATCCAGCTGGCCGGCGGCAGTTTTTCGATGCCCGCCAGCAGGGTACGTGGTGCGGGGACCACGGCATGAAAGTTCAGGTAGTGATTGAGCGCCACCGGATCGAGAATCGGGTTGATATCGCCACCCTTGAGCAACGCCGGCAGCGAAGAGGCGAAGCGCAGGCGCTGGGCGGTGCGCGACAGGTACAACGGCTTCACGCCGAGACGGTCGCGGGCGATGAACAGGCTTTGCGTGTCGCGCTGCCAAATGGCGAAGGCAAACATGCCGTTGAGTTTCGGCAGCAGTGCTTCACCCCAGGCATGAAAGCCCTTGAGCAGCACTTCGGTGTCGCCACCTGAATGAAACGCGTAGCCGAGGCTTTCCAGCTCGGTGCGCAGTTCCGGGAAGTTGTAGATCGCGCCGTTGAAGGCCAGGGACAGTCCCAATTGATGGTCGATCATCGGCTGTGCCGAGCCGTTGGACAGGTCCATGATTTTCAGGCGTCGATGGCCCAGGGCAATTGGCCCCTGGCTGTGAAAACCCCAGGCGTCGGGGCCGCGTGGTGCCAGGTGATGGGTGATGCGTTCGATGGCTGCAAGGTCTGCAGGTTGATTGTCAAAACGTAACTCGCCAGCTAATCCGCACATAAATTCCTTACCGGTTTTTCCGTTGGGGAGGGTCAATCGATACCCGGCCAAAATGGCGGGTACTCAGAAACTGACCTGCCACGGTAGTGGGAGTTTTAGATCGATGAGTTATAAGCAGCGGTTGCCGGGGGCAGAGGAAGAGGGGACACAGGTCCCCATCGCAGGGGTGGTAGTTGTCGCTGCGATGCATGGAAGTTGTTGCTTGGATGCAGGCCGATTCGTCCTTGTATTCGAATTATTCATGGCCTGACGAGCTTCATAGACTGAGCGCACCTCAACGCAATAAGGATATTGCTCATGCCGTCTGAAACCTCCAGGACCACCCCCGTTGCGGCGCCATTGACACCTCAACAACGACTCGAAGCCGTGTTGGAACACACCGGCGATCTGGACAAGGCGCAATCGCTGCTGGCGTCTGTTCCAGACTGGTTGGCGAATGCCGACCTGAAAGTGGTGCAGGCCCTCAAGGCCGCTTTCGAACAATCTTTTCTGGCCCAGGGCAAGGTGGCCACGGCACTGGAAAAACTCAAGCCGCTGGACGAGTTCTGCAAAGAGGAGTTGACCGCCTTCCTCAACGGCAAGTGGACGATCGATTTTGATGTCGAACGGGACACGCTGGACATCACAACCAGAAAGTATGCGTCTACAGGACTCAACCCGCTGGGGTCCCTGGCGCAACAAACCACGACTTCACGCAGCCTGCTTCACGCCGCCATGGAGAACTTCACCGCAGAAGAAGCGAAGGGCGGCGTACCCCCGGTGGACGCAGTGATACACATCGACGCGAAGGCGCAATCCGGAACTGAAATAACCTTCGCGAAGTTCGCGACACTCTGTCGTGAGCTCGACCTGGGGGGCCGTTATCAACGCCATATCAGCGCAGCACTGGCGTTGCCGGCAAAACCGGGAAAAGGAGCGCCTGCCGATAGTCGAGCCTCCACCGCCGACATTCGGCGCTTGAAAGTGCTGGATATGCAGGTGGCCCTCCACATCGCCTACCTCAGGAAAGACATCAGCCAAGCTGTTTATTCGATGTTGCTGAGTGCGCTGGAACAGGATCTTCCTGCGGCGAAAATCAGGGGCGCGGTGTTTGATGGTGGGCCGGTGCTTTGGCAAGGCCTGATGATTCATGACGCCTGCATCTGTGGTGCGCTGGTTTTTACCAGGGTATCCATCGATACCGAGCCGAACGCCAGATGCGTGGTTTACATGCCCAATGAACCGCGACGACCGTTGTTTGAATATGCCTCGCTGGACGAATTCAAGACCTACCTCCGCCTCCACTTGCAGAGCGCCAGCTACAGGAAAGTTTTCGCTGAGCAGTACCTGCACGGCCATGATCGATCGGTTTTTTTTACCGAGTTTGACAAAGACAGGACCCTGGGAACGCTCACTGCCTCGCCCGCCGACACCTGCCTGGCCGATTTCTTCTTCAACACCTTTGTCAGCAAGACTCAAAAAGACGCGCGTTTGCTCGCTGTCCCCACCGAAGATGTCGATGAACAACAACGGGAAACAACCATTCAGATATTGCTCGATGGTGGCCTGCTGCTGTTGAACGCGGCGGCGTTCTTCGTACCTGTGATAGGCCAGCTGATGTTGGCAGCGGCCGTTGTCGACATCGTCAGCGAGGTCTATGAAGGCGTGGTGGACTGGACACGCGGCGAGCGAACCGAAGCCTTGTCCCATTTGTTGAATGTTGTTGAAAGCCTCGCGCAATTGGCAGCATTTGCGGCGGGCGGCAAAATTATTGCAGCCGTCAACAAAAGCGTGACAGAGCAGGTGGCGTTTTTCGACGGATTCGAGGCGGTCACTCGCCCGGATGGCAAAGCCGGATTGTGGAAACCCGAACTTGAGTCATACCAACAGACCACGACACCGCCAGCCGACGTTCAAGCCGACTCGCAAGGGCTCTACCGGCATGCCGGGCTGACTTCGATCCTCATTGATGGGGCGCCTTATCGAGTCTCGCGCAAAACCGAAGCGGGGCCCTGGACCATCGATCATCCTGTGCAAACCGATGCCTTCCAGCCCGCCGTCGAGCGAAACGTGGAAGGTGGCTGGCGGCATGTCTATGAGCACGCCCACGAGTGGCACGATACGGCTTATGCATTGGGACGCACGAGCCCGCGCCTGAGCGAGCTTGGCACTGACCTGGAGGCGTTGGCCGACATCAGCAACCTGTCGACGGACCAGATTCACTACTTGCACGAAAGCAACTTCAAGTTGCCGCAGCGGCTGAACGATTGTGTCGAGCGGGTGAAACTCCACCGCTCCATCACCGCACTGGTCGCGGCCATGGAGCGCGGCGAGACCGCGAACACGGACTTCATCCAGGCGCAACTGTTTACACTGCCCAGGCTCCCCGGCTGGCCGGCGGAGCGCTTCATAGAAGTGCGCGACGCAAACGATATGGTCGTGTCCCGCTTCCCCGAGACCGCCCCGCACAACGATGACATCAACAGCGTGCATGTCAGCCAGGTGCAGCTGGAGTGGGGTGAATTGCTCGATACCGTTATCAGTGGCCTGTACCCGAAAGAAGTCGAGGCCATCATCGGCAGCACGGGCACTGAACCGAAAGCGCAGTTGATGGCAAAACAGATCGCCGCCAGTCTCAAAAGCAATCGCCGGCCGCTGCATGAGTGGCTGTATAAAACCTATGACGGCACCGCCATCGGTGACGTTGCGACGCTGCGCGAACAGGTGCCCGACCTGCCCACCCGCATGTGTCAGGAGTTGCTGGAGAACGCTTCTGGCCGGGATCGCCTTTTCCTGCGTGACCGCAAGATCCTGGGCATGGATCTCGCCCGCCAGGCCCGCGAGGCCCAGGCGGCACTCAGGCAGGACCGTGCATTGACGGGGTTGCGCTTCCCGCAACTGGCCAATGCCGACACCGACAAACTGGCGCTCGGGCTGATGGACCGGGTGCAAGGCTGGAACGATGGTTTTCGACTGGAACTGCGACGGGGATCGGCGACTGGCGCCTTGCTCGACAGCGTGGGTGAAGCCGATGCGCCTTCGCATGGAGTCATCGTCAAGACCGCCTCCGGCTATCAGGTCACCCAACGCAATGGCAATGTGGCTGCCACTCTGTCGAGCGATATGCTGCTGCAGTCGATAGTGGATGCATTGCCCCCCACCCATCGCACCGCCATGGGGTTCACGGGGGACGATGCGCTGGACTTGCCGACGTTACGGGCACGGCTGTCGAGAGCGGGGGCTGGCGATCCGACGCATACCGCGCGGGTGTTGCGGGGAGAGCGCAGTGAAGCGGCGAAACATCTGTCGGCCTGTGTCCAGGCGAGTCCGCCTGGTGCGAGTTCTTACTCAAGGGGATTGATTCGTAATGTCAGGAAGCTCTATCCGCTGTTCACGGATGCCCAGGTTTCGTCGTTTCTCGACAACGCCGGCAGTACTCCGATAGCGCGGGCCAATCGAGTCAAGGAGCTGGGGCAGCAACTGGAAAAATTGCGTGGGGTGCTACGCACCTGGCTTGACGATGAAGTGCAGATGAAGAAGTTGCCGGGGCGGCTCGACGATATTCGTATCGGCCGTCGTCAGGTTGCCAATGCCATCGAAAATTGCTGGCGCCGGGTAGCGCGGCAAAATCAGGCGGCTACATCACTCACGCTGGACCGCAACCCGGTGGGGCCGTTACCGACATTGACCGAGGAGGATGTGGCCCATGTGCGCGCCCTCTCAATCAAGGACATGCAGGCTGGCGATGAGCTGGCGTATTTCCTCAAACCGTTCAAAAGGCTTGTCTCGCTGGAACTGGATCGCAATCAACTCACACGATTGCCCGAGGTGTTGTCGCACATGCCCCAACTTGAGCACTTGAGGCTGGATGGCAATCAGATACAACTGACCGAACACACATTGCGCAAGCTGGCCGAGCTGCGCAATCTGCGCACGCTGGGACTGAGCGGCAATCGCCTGGGCGCCACGATCGACGTGAGCAAAATGCTGGATTTGCAATCGCTGTTCTTGCGCGATACCCATATCACGGAACTTCCCGCTGGACTCAAGCGCCCGCCGTATCTGGACATCGTGGACTTGCGTGGCAATCAGATCCGGGAGTTGCCCGACTGGCTGTTCCAGGCCACGCAACGGTTCGCCCGAACGATCAACCTGAGGGATAACCCGATTTCCGCAGCGAGCCTTGCGAAGCTGGAAACCTTCCGCGACAACACAGGCATCGGCTTGGGTCTGCTTGAGGACGATTCCTCGGTGCTCAGTGAACAACGGGCTCGAGACCTGTGGATGCCGGATTCGCGTGAACAGGCCTATGCCCGTCGAAACAGTGCCTGGCTGGCGCTAAAGAACGAACCCCATTCCAAAGGATTCCTTGAGTTGCTGGCAGACGTTGGAGGCACCGCGGACAACCGCTTTGAGCGCGAAGACATGACCCGGCGGGTCTGGAGTGTCATCGAGGCGATTCAGGCTGACTCGGCGTTGTGCGATCAGCTGCTGTCGATGGCAGTCAAAGCCCATTGCACTGACGATGCAGCGACGATCTTCAGTAATCTTGAGGTGGCAGTGGAAGTCCACACAGTGGTTCGACAATCCGTCAATGCCCATGACCGGGCGGCTCGGCTGTTAAGCCTTGGGCGAAGCCTGTTCCGCCTGGATTGCCTCGACCGTCTCGCTCGGGAGCATGTAAAAGCCAATCCCAAGTTCGATCCGGTGGAAGTGGCGCTGGCTTTTCGCACCGGCCTGGCCGAGAGACTCAAGCTGGTCGGTCAGCCCCGGCATATGCGGTATGCATCGCTAGGCGGCGTGACGCCTGCGGATCTGGTCGCTGCAGGCGATGAGGTCGTCAAGGCAGAAAACTCTCCCGAACTGCTGACCTACATGTGTGGCCGCTCGTTCTGGAGCGATTTTTTGCGAGAGCATCACGAGAAACAGTTCACTGACCTTGCTGCACCTTTTCACGTGCGGATGGAAACGGCCGCTGAAAACGAGGCAAAGCTTGGCGCGGACTATCTTCCCCAGGTCGACGGCATTGCCAATGAATTCAAGCGCGCGGAAAACGTTTTATTGAGCCGCCTGACCGAGGAGGCCATCAGGGCTGACGAGTCGCGGACTTGCTTTGCCCTGGATTAAACACCTCAGGCCTTGCCTCGAATCAGGCGGCGCAAGGCGAAGCGGTTCGGATGACACGCCTCGGCCACGGCCCTGGGCAATGGCAGCGGTTCGTTATCCAGCCAGGCCGCGAGCAATTCGCCAGACAGCGGCGCGGTGATCAGTCCGCGTGAACCGTGGCCGCTGTTGACGTACAAGCCATCCAGCCATGGACAAGGGGCGTCCGGCGTTTGCCGGGCATCCTTGCTCAAGGCGCTGTAGGCAAGATTGAACGCCTGAGCGTCAGCGAGCGGGCCGACTATCGGCAGATAGTCCGGGCTGGTGCAACGAAACGCCGCGCGCCCTTCGAGTGCTTCAGGCTGCAGGGTGTCCGCGCCGAGCCGCGCGACCAGATCCAGCGAAATTTCTTCGAGCATCTGCAGGTTGCCCGCATGCTCCGCCGCTGTGGGTGTCAGGTCGTCATTGTTGAAATCGAAGCTGGCGCCCAAGGTATGTTCACCCAGACGTGCGGGAGCGACATACCCTTCGGCGCAGACCACGGTGCTCAGGCTTTGGCTTTCGACCGTCCGGGGCAGGCGCGTGATCTGTCCGCGAATGCGCTTGAGCGGCAACTCGCTGCTGTACGGGAATCGCGCGATCTCGGCAGCGCCGGCCAACACCACCACGGGCGCCTCGGCCAGCAGCCTGTCGCCATCCCACGCCTGCCAGCGTCCGTCCATGCGACGCAGTTCCAGCACCTCGTGATGGGTCAGCAGTTGAATGTTCGATTGTGCAGCCTGCCATTGGCACAGGGCTGGCGGATGCACCCAACCGCCTTCGGGGTAGAACAGGCCGCCTGCTGGCAGCGCGATACCCGCGCGAGCCTCGGCTTGCGCCTGATCGATTGTTTGCAGCAAGTCTTCGGGAAACGCTGCCGCCAATTGCGCCTGGCGTTCGGCTTCCTTGGCATTGAACGCCAGCTGCAAGACTCCGCAATCGTCCCAGTCCACGCCGCGCTGCAAGCGTTCAAGCAAGCGCCGGGTGTAGCCAAATCCACTGACAATCAGTTGCGATAACGCCGTGCCATGGGCCGACAGCTTGAGGTAAAGCACGCCCTGGGGATTGCCCGAGGCTTCCTGCGCGAGTGCGGCGTGACGCTCCAGCAAGCTGACCTGCCAGCCCCGCGCCGCGAGGCTGGCCGCCGTTGCGCAACCGGCCAGGCCGGCGCCGATCACCAGGGCGCGGCGTTCGCCGGCCAGAAGTGTGGGGCGCGCAAACCACGGTTTGGCCGCGGCAGGTTTCGGGGCTTCTTCCGGCCAGCCGATGAACGCGCCGCGCAGGATTTCCCATTTGTGGCCAATGCCCGGCGTGCGTTTCATCTTGAAGCCCGCAGCGTTGAGCAGGCGCCGTACCCAACCGGTGCTGGTGAAGGTGCTGATAGTCGACCCGGGGGCCGCAAGCCGAGCCAGTTCGGCAAACAGTTCGGCGGTCCACATGTCCGGATTTTTCGCCGGGGCAAATCCGTCGAGAAACCAGGCGTCGATTTGTGCGTCCAGCTGCGGTAACTGCTCCAGGGCGTCGCCGATCAGCAGGGTTAGGGTGACGCGCCCGCCATCGAGCACCAGGCGCTGAAAGCCCTGATGGATGGCCACGTATTGCGCCAACAGTTGGTCGGCAAACACCTTGAGTTCCGGCCACAAGGCCAGCGCCCGCTGCAGGTCCGGCAGACTCAACGGGTACTTTTCCACGCTGACAAAATGCAGGCGCGCCCCGGCCACCGCGTGCTGCTCGAACAACTGCCAGGCGCAGAGGAAATTCAACCCGGTGCCGAAACCGGTCTCGCCAATCACCAGCCGTCCGCCCGTCGGCAACGCGGCAAAGCGTTCACGCAATGCGTTCTGTTCAAGGAACACGTAGCGGGTTTCATCCAGCCCGGAGAGGTCGGAAAAATACACATCGTTGAACACCCGCGAACGCGGGAGCCCTTGGTCGTCCCAGTCGAGTTGGGCGTGGGGTATTACGGGTTTCATGGCAGGCTCGGCAACGGCAAGGCGGCCATTCTAGCCGATCGCGGGCCAGGCGCTTGATCCATGGCAACCTGTGTGACGGCCCAGCCAATGAAAATGGCATTTCTCCTACACAGGAGAGGTCAATCCGCTAGTCTTGCTCAGATCTGGAAGGGAGCCATCCATGTTCGAATCCGCCGAAATCGATCACAGCATCGACAAAGAAACCTACGAAGCCGAAGTGCCAGCCCTGCGCGAAGCCTTGCTTGAAGCGCAGTTCGAACTTCAGCAGCAGAAACGCTTCCCGGTGATCATCCTGATCAATGGCATCGAAGGTGCCGGCAAGGGCGAGACGGTCAAGTTGCTCAACGAATGGATGGACCCGCGGCTGGTCGAAGTCCGCACGTTCGATCAGCAAACCGATGAAGAACTGGCCCGGCCACCGGCCTGGCGCTATTGGCGGATGCTGCCGGCCACGGGGCGCATGGGGATATTCTTCGGCAACTGGTACAGCCAGATGCTGCAGGCCCGGGTCCATAGCGAGATCAAGGACCCCAGGCTCGATCAGGCCATCAACGGTGCCGAGCGCCTGGAAAAGATGCTGTGCGATGAAGGCGCGCTGATCTTCAAGTTCTGGTTCCACCTCTCCAAGAAGCAGATGAAAGCGCGTCTCAAGGCCTTGGCCGACGACCCGCTGCACAGCTGGCGCATCAGCCCGCTGGACTGGCAGCAGTCCGAGACCTACGACAGGTTCGTGAAGTACGGCGAGCGCGTTCTGCGCCGCACCAGTCGCGACTATGCGCCGTGGCATGTCATTGCCGGGATGGACTCGCACTATCGCAGCCTGGTGGTGGGCAAGATCCTGCTCGAAGGTCTGCAAAACGCCCTGAAGCGGCCGCAAATCCACCCGGAAAAAGTCAGCGCCGCGCCGGTGTTCCCAAGTGTCGATCAAATCAACCTGCTCGATAGCCTCGACCTGACCCTGCAACTGGACAAGGAGGATTATGAGGAGCAGTTGATCACCGAACAGGCCCGATTCTCCGGGTTGATGCGCGACAAACGCATGCGCCGTCACGCCCTGGTGGCAGTGTTCGAGGGCAACGACGCGGCGGGCAAGGGCGGCGCGATCCGGCGGGTGGCGGCGGCACTGGACCCGCGCCAATACAACATTGTGCCGATTGCCGCGCCGACAGAAGAAGAGCGCGCGCAGCCGTATCTCTGGCGCTTCTGGCGGCATATTCCGGCGCGGGGCAAGTTCACCGTGTTCGACCGTTCCTGGTACGGCCGGGTACTGGTCGAGCGCATCGAAGGGTTTTGCAGCCCGGCGGACTGGTTGCGTGCTTACAGCGAAATCAACGACTTCGAAGAACAGCTCGCCGACGCCGGCGTCATCGTGGTCAAGTTCTGGCTGGCCATCGACAAGCAGACGCAACTGGAGCGTTTCCAGGCGCGCGAAGAAATTCCCTTCAAGCGCTTCAAGATCACCGAGGACGACTGGCGCAATCGCGACAAGTGGAACGACTATCGCGCCGCGGTGGGCGACATGGTCGACCGCACCAGTACCGAAATCTCGCCATGGACGCTGGTGGAGGCCAATGACAAGCGCTGGGCACGGGTGAAGGTCCTGCGCACGATCAATCACGCGCTAGAGCAAGCCTTCGAGCGCTCCGATCGACATGAGGGCAAGAAGAAGGACAAGAAGTAAGGCGATGGCTGCGCATACGCGGGGTGAATGATTGTCGCGGTCGGTAATTGGGTGCGCTTATGCTCGATGCACTCTCAACCGACAACAACAATGAGGTATGCCATGCGTGAAGTGGTGATCGTCGACAGCGTACGGACTGGCCTGGCCAAATCCTTTCGCGGCAAGTTCAACCAGACCCGCCCGGATGACATGGCGGCGCATTGCGTCAACGCCTTGTTGGCGCGAAGCGGTATCGACCCGGCCAGCGTCGAAGACTGCATCGTCGGTGCCGGTTCCAATGAAGGTGCCCAGGGCTACAACATCGGGCGCAACGTCGCGGTGCTGTCGCAGTTGGGTACCGGCACCGCCGGCATGACCCTCAACCGCTTCTGTTCGTCAGGCCTGCAGGCGATTGCCATCGCCGCCAACCAGATCGCCTCGGGTTGCAGCGACATCATTGTTGCCGGTGGCGTCGAGTCGATCAGCCTGACCATGAAAAGCGTCAACACCGATAACCTGATCAACCCGCTGCTCAAGGAGCAGGTGCCGGGGATCTACTTCCCGATGGGGCAGACCGCCGAAATCGTCGCACGCCGCTACAACGTCAGCCGCGAAGAACAGGATCTGTACGCATTCCAAAGCCAGCAACGCACCGCCCTGGCCCAGGCGAGCGGGTTGTTCGACGATGAAATCGTGCCAATGGCTGTGAAGTACCGCGTGGAAGACAAGACGACAGGCCAGGTGCAGATCCTCGACGGCGTGGTTGATCGCGATGACTGCAACCGCCCGGACACTACCCTGGAAAGCCTGGCCGGTTTGAAACCGGTCTTCGCCGAAGACGGTTCGGTCACTGCCGGCAACTCTTCCCAGTTGTCCGATGGTGCCTCCATGACGCTGGTGATGAGCCTGGAAAAAGCCCTGGCGCTGGGCTTGAAACCCAAAGCCTTCTTCCGCGGCTTCACCGTGGCCGGTTGCGAGCCGGATGAAATGGGCATCGGCCCGGTGTTCTCCGTGCCCAAGCTGCTCAAGGCCAAGGGCTTGCAGATTGCGGACATCGACCTGTGGGAGCTCAACGAAGCCTTCGCCTCGCAGTGCCTGTATGCGCGCAATCGACTGGAGATCGATAACGCCAGATACAACGTCAACGGCGGCTCGATTTCCATCGGCCATCCATTCGGCATGACCGGTTCGCGCCAGGTCGGGCACCTCGTTCGCGAGTTGCAGCGACGCAATCTGCGCTACGGCATCGTGACCATGTGCGTGGGCGGTGGGATGGGGGCTACGGGGTTGTTTGAGGCGGTGCGCTGAATCTGAAGATTTGTGGTGATTGTTAGATAGCCATCGCGAGCAGGCTCGCTCCCACAGGGATCCGGTGTGTGACAAAGATCCAGTGTGGGAGCGAGCCTGCTCGCGATGCAGACGCCTCGGTCTACCGATTCATCTGCAAATTTTGCATCCGCTCGATGTAAGCCAGAATCTCCCGCTCAGCCACTTCCGCACTCACAAACGGCCCTTCCAGCGTGTCTTCGCGGGTGCTGAAATACAACTCCCCATTCACTCGACACAACCGGTCACTGCGAAAGTGGGTGGCGGGGGCGTTGTCCTGGGCGCGCATGCCGAACATGGCTATCTCCTGAAATGTGCGGTGGGTGGATCCAATCAGCTTATGCATGAACCACTTGCGCAGCCTGACTATCGGATCGACGGCATGTCGCCAATTTAATGTTGCGACCTGCACAGTTTCATTCGCGGCCAGGCGCCAACTGTCCCTGTGTGCCACACCGCCGTGCGCCTAGAATGACGGCTCTGGACACTTGGCCTTTTGGGGGACGCATGCACATTTCATCCGGTCGCTGGGTTTACGGCCTGTTCCTGGCCTTGCTGACCGCGCTGCTGTGGGGAATCCTGCCGATCAAGCTCAAGCAGGTGTTGCTGGTCATGGACCCGGTCACGGTGACCTGGTTTCGTCTGATGGTCTCCGGCGGGTTTCTGTTCCTTTATCTGGCGGCGACCAGGCGCTTGCCCAGCCGCAAAGTCCTCGGTCCCCGTGGTGGCTGGCTGGTGCTGATGGCCGTGCTCGGCCTGGTGGGCAACTACGTGCTGTACCTGATGGGCCTGAACCTGCTGAGCCCCGGCACCGCGCAACTGGTGGTGCAGATGGGCCCGATCATGCTGCTGGTCGCCAGTGTGTTTGTGTTCAAGGAGCGTTTCAGCCTGGGGCAGGGGATTGGCCTGGCGGTGCTGCTGATCGGTTTCGCGCTGTTCTTCAATCAGCGCCTGAGTGAACTCTTGACCTCCTTGACCGACTACACCGCTGGCGTGCTGCTGGTGCTGTTGGCGTCCACGGTCTGGACGTTCTATGCCCTGGGCCAGAAGCAATTGCTGACGGTGTGGAATTCGTTGCAGGTGATGATGGTGATCTACCTGTTCTGCGCACTGCTGTTGACGCCGTGGGTACATCCGCTGGAAGCGCTGCAGTTGAATCCGCTGCAAGGCTGGCTGCTGCTGGGTTGCTGCCTGAATACCCTGATCGCCTATGGCGCATTTGCCGAAGCCCTGGCCCATTGGGAGGCCTCGCGGGTCAGTGCGACGCTGGCGATAACGCCATTGGTGACTTTTGGCGCCGTGGCATTGGCCGCCTGGTGGTGGCCTGACTACGTGCATGCGGAGACGATCAATGGTCTGGGGTATGGCGGGGCGATCCTGGTGGTGCTGGGGTCGGCGCTGGTGGCGTTGGGGCCGTCGTTGATTGCCGGGCTCAAGGCCCGGAAGTTGCGGATGGCGGCCAATTAGTCCGAGTTATCGTTCATCGCGAGCAGGCTCGCTCCCACATTTTTGACCGCATGCGCAGTTCAATGTGGGAGCGAGCCTGCTCGCGATGACTGACTAAAGGCGCTGAAGAACTCAGCCCTTGGCCCCAGCCTCCAGCATATTCTCCGGCCGCACCCAGGCATCGAACTCTTCATCCGTCAGATACCCCAGTTGCAGCGCCGACTCTCGCAGGGTCAGCCCTTCGCTGTAGGCCTTCTTGGCAATCTCCGCCGATTTGTCATAGCCAATATGCGGGTTCAACGCCGTTACCAGCATCAGGCCACGCTCCAGATGTTCGGCCATTTTCCCGGCGTCCGGCTCCAGGCCGGCGATGCAATGCTGCTGGAAGTTGCTGCAGCCATCGCCCAGCAGACGGATCGATTGCAGCAGGTTGTGGATGATCACCGGTTTGAACACGTTCAGTTGCAGGTGGCCCTGGCTGGCGGCAAAACCGATGGTCACGTCGTTGCCCAATACCTGGCAGGCCAGCATCGACAGCGCTTCGCACTGGGTCGGGTTGACCTTGCCCGGCATGATCGAACTGCCCGGCTCGTTGGCCGGCAGTTTCACTTCGGCGAACCCGGCACGTGGCCCGGAGCCCAGCAGGCGCAAGTCGTTGGCGATTTTCATCAGGGCCACGGCAAGGGTTTTCAGTGCGCCGGAGAGCGCGGTCAGCGGCTCGTGCCCGGCCAGCGCGGCAAACTTGTTCGGTGCGGTGGTGAAGGGCAGGCCGGAAAGCGCCGCCAGCTCCGAGGCGATCGCTTCACCAAAGCCATGGGGAGAATTCAGCCCGGTACCGACGGCCGTGCCGCCTTGAGCCAGCTCGCAGACGGCCGGCAGTGTCGCGCGGATTGCCCGTTCGGCGTAATCCAGTTGCGCGATGAAGCCCGAGACCTCCTGGCCGAAGGTGATGGGCGTGGCGTCCATCATGTGCGTACGCCCGGTCTTCACCAGTTTCATGTGCCGCGCCGACAGCTCGGCCAGGCCGCCTGACAATTCGGCAATCGCCGGCAGCAAGTGTTGCTGCACGGCCTGGACCGCGGCGATATGCATGGCAGTGGGGAAGCAGTCGTTGGAGCTCTGGGAGCGATTGACGTGATCGTTGGGGTGTACCGGGGACTTGCCGCCGCGCGGGTTGCCGGCCAGTTCGTTGGCGCGTCCGGCGATCACTTCGTTGACGTTCATGTTGCTCTGGGTACCGCTACCGGTCTGCCAGACCACCAACGGGAACTGATCGTCGTGGTTGCCGTCGAGCACTTCGTCGGCCGCTTGTTCAATCAGTCGGGCAATGTCGGCGGGCAGGTCGCCATTGCGATCGTTGACTCGCGCCGCGGCTTTCTTGATCAGGGCTAGGCCGTGCAGTACCGCCAGCGGCATTCGTTCGTTGCCAATGGCGAAGTTAACCAGCGAGCGTTGCGTCTGAGCGCCCCAGTAGGCTTCATCCGGGACTTCAACCTGGCCAAGGCTGTCGGTTTCGATACGGCTCATCGGTCACACTCCTGTTGTCTGATTGCGCAGTTTAGGCCGTGCTCGACGGCCGGGGTTCCATCGGTCTCGCTGATGTCCATTGAACCCCTCTAAATCAGGTGCGACAAGGCTTGGGGTTGAGTGACACACTTTTTTAGGCGCAGAATGGACGTCCTTGGGGTTTTACCTCGCCTGTTAGAAAGGAAACTCGATGACTCGTCTTCGTGCCATCTGTACCGCAGTTGCATTGGTTTGTGCCAGTGGCCAGGTTTTCGCCGATACCGCCAGCCACAACGCCAGTGCCGAAGCTTTCCTGACCCTGGCGCATGCTGACAAATTGGGCACTCCGGTGTACATGCAGGTTCAGCAGATGTTCGCCCAGCGCTTCCAGCAAACCAAAGCCCCTGACTCGAAAAAAGCGGTACTGGAAACTTACCAGGCCAAGGCCAACGCGGCACTGGACCAGGCCATCGGCTGGAACAAGCTGAAGCCGGACATGGTCAAGCTCTACACCACCAACTTCACCGAATCGGAGCTCAAGGACCTGGTTGCGTTCTACCAGTCGCCCCTGGGCAAGAAAGTGCTGGAAAAAATGCCGCAGCTGACCCAGCAATCGGCACAGATGACCCAGGCCAAGCTGGAAAGCGCCGTTCCTGTGGTCAACAAGTTGCTGGCTGACATGACTGCCGAGCTGACGCCGAAAGACGCAGCGGCACCAGCCAAGAAAAAGCCTTAAGCGGAGTTCGTAATGACCATGCAACAACGCATCGAATCGACGCTGGCCCTGTTACAGCCAGAGCACCTGCAAGTGCTGGATGAAAGCCACATGCACAGCCGCGGGTTGCAGACCCATTTCAAGGCCGTGGTGGTCAGCCAGCAGTTCGAGGGGCTCAATCGCGTCAAGCGTCACCAGAAAGTCTACGGCACGCTTGGCGAGCTGATGGGCGAGTTCCATGCGTTGGCGCTGCATACCTACACGCCGCAGGAATGGGCACAAATGGATGGGGCTCCGGCCTCGCCGACCTGTGCCGGTGGCAGCAAGCATTAAGTTCGAAAGATTTGTTAGAATGTCCAACGCGCCGCTTACCCGGCGCGTTTTTTTTCGCATCCGGTTCACCCCTTACGAGGGTAGCCACCTGGAGATTTACCCATGACACAACAGATTGTCGTGGCGGCACTGTACAAGTTCGTCACCCTGGAAGATTACGTCGCCCTGCGCGAGCCACTGCTGCAGGCAATGGTCGATAACGACATCAAAGGCACGCTGCTGATCGCCGAAGAAGGCATCAACGGTACCGTATCCGGCAGCCGTGAAGGCATCGATGGCCTGTTGGCGTGGCTGCGCAACGATCCGCGCATGGTCGACATCGACCACAAGGAGTCGTACTGCGACGAGCAGCCGTTCTACCGCACCAAGGTCAAGCTCAAGAAAGAAATCGTGACCCTGGGCGTTGAAGGCGTGGATCCGAACAAAAAGGTCGGCACCTACGTCGAGCCGCAGGACTGGAACGCGCTGATCAGCGATCCGGAAGTGCTGTTGATCGATACCCGCAACGACTACGAAGTGTCGATCGGCACCTTCGAAGGCGCGATCGATCCGAAAACCACCAGTTTTCGCGAATTTCCCGATTACATCAAAGCCAACTTCGACCCGGCCGTGCACAAGAAGGTCGCGATGTTCTGCACCGGCGGCATTCGTTGCGAAAAAGCGTCGAGCTACATGCTCAGCGAAGGCTTCGATGAGGTCTATCACCTCAAGGGCGGCATTCTGAAGTACCTCGAAGAGGTGCCTCAGGAAGAAACCAAGTGGCAGGGCGACTGCTTCGTGTTCGATAACCGCGTGACGGTTCGCCATGACCTGAGCGAAGGCGAGTACGATCAATGTCATGCCTGCCGTACACCGGTCAGCGTCGCCGATCGCGAGTCCGAGCATTACGTGGCCGGTATCAGTTGCCCGCATTGCTGGGACAACCTGAGCGAGAAAACCCGTCGCAGTGCCATCGACCGCCAAAAACAGATCGAACTGGCCAAGGCACGCAACCAGCCTCACCCAATCGGCTACAACTATAAGCAAGCATCCTCCGAGGCCTGAACCATGTCTGCATGCCGCCTGCTCTATGTGATGGATCCGATGTGTTCCTGGTGCTGGGGTTTTGCCCCGGTTGCAAACGCACTGGTCGAACAGGCGGCGGCAGCAGGTGTGGACGTGCATCTGGTGGTGGGCGGCTTGCGCACCGGCAGTGGTGCGGCGCTGGAACCTTCAACCCGGCGCTACATCCTTGAACACTGGCAGGCGGTCACCGAGGCCACCGGCCAGCCGTTCAAGGTGGAAGGCGCCTTGCCAGAGGGATTCGTCTACGACACCGAACCGGCCTGCCGGGCACTGGTGACGGCGCGCAGCCTGGCGCCGGATTGCGCGTGGAAACTGCTGGGGCTGATTCAGCATGCGTTTTACGCCCAGGGCCGGGACGTTACCCACGCCAGTGTGCTGGTGGAGCTGGCAGAACAGGCCGGCCTGCCGCGTATCGAGTTCGCTGGCGCGTTCGACCGTGCCGACATGCACGCTGCGACGGCTGCCGATTTCACCTGGGTCCAGGATCTGGGTATCGCCGGTTTCCCTACCATGCTGGCTGAGCGAAATGGTCAATTGGCCCTGCTGACCAATGGCTATCAACCGCTAAGTGTGCTGTCACCGCTGCTCGGCCGCTGGCTGGAGCGCGCTGCCTGTGCATGACCTGCCCGACGACGTTCCAAGCGCAAAACGCGTCGACCGCTTGAGCTGGGCGGAAATCCGCCGTCTGGCCCTTCATCACAAGAAATCCCTGTGGATCGCCAACGGCGTGGCCGTGTTGGCGACCCTGTGCAGCGTACCGATCCCATTGCTGTTGCCGTTGCTGGTGGACGAAGTGCTGCTGGGGCACGGTGACGCCGCGCTGAAAGTCATGAACCTCGCACTTCCCCAGGTTTGGCAGAAAGCCGCGGGCTACATCGGCCTCATGCTGTTGGTGACCCTGGCCCTGCGTTGCGCGGCCCTGCTGTTCAACGTGGTGCAGGCGCGGTTGTTCGCCGCGTTGGCCAAGGACATCGTGTACCGCATTCGCATCCGCCTGATCGAGCGGCTCAAACGCATCTCTCTGGGTGAATACGAAAGCCTGGGCAGCGGTACGGTGACCACTCACCTGGTGACCGACCTGGATACCCTGGACAAATTTGTCGGCGAAACCCTCAGTCGATTCCTGGTCGCGATGTTGACCCTGGTCGGCACCGCCGGGATTCTGTTGTGGATGCACTGGAAGCTGGCGCTGCTGATCCTGCTGTTCAACCCGCTGGTGATCTACGCCACGGTGCAGCTGGGCAAGCGGGTCAAGCACCTGAAGAAGCTGGAGAACGACAGTACCTCGCGCTTCACCCAGGCGCTGACCGAGACTCTCGACGCGATCCAGGAAGTGCGTGCCGGTAACCGCCAGGGCTTTTTCCTCGGTCGTTTGGGGCTGCGGGCCAGGGAAGTTCGCGATTACGCGGTCAGCTCGCAGTGGAAGACCGATGCCTCGAACCGTGCGAGCGGCCTGCTGTTTCAGTTCGGTATCGATATTTTTCGTGCCGCCGCGATGCTCACTGTGCTGTTCTCGGACCTGTCCATTGGCCAGATGCTCGCGGTGTTCAGCTACCTGTGGTTCATGATCGGCCCGGTGGAACAACTGCTGAACCTGCAATATGCCTATTACGCCGCCGGGGGTGCGCTGTCGCGGATCAACGAATTGCTGGCTCGGGCCGATGAACCGGAATACCCCAATGGCGTCGACCCGTTCACCGGCCGCGAGACCGTGGGTATCGAGGTGCAGGGCCTGAGTTTCGGCTATGGCGACGAACTGGTGTTGAACCAGATGGACCTGTCCATCGCTCCCGGGGAAAAAGTCGCGATCGTCGGCGCCAGTGGTGGCGGCAAAAGTACGTTGGTGCAATTGCTGCTGGGCCTCTACACACCGCAGGCCGGGACCATTCGTTTCGGCGGTTCGACCCAGCAGGAGATCGGGCTGGAGACCGTGCGGGAAAATGTCGCCGTGGTCCTGCAGCATCCGGCACTGTTCAACGATACGGTCCGCGCCAACCTGACCATGGGCCGTGAGCGCAGTGACGACGCCTGCTGGCAGGCGCTGGAAATTGCCCAACTGCACGCCACGATCCGCGAGCTGCCCAACGGCCTGGACAGCATCGTAGGGCGTTCCGGGGTACGTCTGTCCGGCGGGCAGCGGCAGCGCCTGGCGATTGCGCGGATGGTGCTGGCCGATCCCAAGGTAGTGATTCTCGACGAAGCCACGTCAGCGCTGGATGCTGCCACCGAATACAACCTGCATCAGGCATTGGCGCGTTTCCTCAGCCACCGCACCACACTGATCATTGCCCATCGCCTGTCGGCGGTGAAGCAGGCCGACCGGGTGCTGGTATTCGATGGCGGGCAAATTGCCGAAGATGGCGATCATCAGCAGTTGATTGCCGATGGTGGCTTGTACGCCAAGCTTTATGGACATTTGCAGCAGCATTGACCTGTCGCGACGTGCGCGGTGGTGGTAGCAGTGGTTGGCTGATCCAGAGGGGCAATGCGGGTAGGCGGTATAGGTGGAACGCACGTGCCCGAATGTTTTCCATTCATAACTTGCCGGGATTTGTAACGCACCCTAGTCTAGCTGTAGCGATCACGTTGGATGATGATCTGGCAGTGCTAAGTCAAGGGAACTCATGAATCAAACGCGGACTCTCGGAACTCCACGGTTGCTGGGCATCGTCTGGCCATTTATCGCCGTTGTACTGTTCCAGGCCTTGCTGGGTGGTGTCAGTCTTTATGTGCTGTCGGCCGTCCGGGGCTATGTGGCTGGTGAAAGCTTGTGGTCCAAGGGCCAGAAAGACGCCATCTATTACCTCAATCTATACGCCGACAGTGGCGACGAGGCTATTTTTCACAAGTACCAGAACGCGATTGCCGTTCCCCAGGGCGGTCACGAGTTGCGTGTGGCGCTGGATCACGAACCTCCCGATATCGAAGCGGCCCGCAAGGCGATTCTCAAGGGCGGCAACCATCCGGACGACGTTTCCAGCCTGATCTGGCTGTATCTCAATTTCCGACATTTCAGCTACCTCGAAAAAGCCATCGATCTCTGGACCGTGGGTGACTCGTATCTGGTCAAGCTCGATGACGTTGCCCAGGACATGCACCGGCACATCACTGCCAGCCCGGCGTCCCGGGCGGATATCCAGCACTGGAAGGAGCAGGTATTCGCGATCAACGATGAGGTGACCCCTGCGGCGAAGGCCTTCAGCGATGCTTTGGGTGAGGGGTCGCGGGTCATCCTGCGCCTGCTGTTGGTGACCAACCTTGCCACCGCCCTGGGTTTGATCGCATTGGCCCTGATGCGTACCCATAAACTGCTCAAGCAGCGCCACGCCTTTGCCGACGCTTTGCAGCTGGAAAAAGACCGGGCGCAGATCACCCTGCAATCCATTGGTGACGGGGTGATCACCACCGATGTGTCGGGCGCGATTGCCTACATGAACCCGGCCGCCGAGGCGTTGACTCACTGGAAGGCGGAACAGGCGACCGGATTGCCGCTGGCGGCGCTGTTCAATCTGCTGGACGAAAACGCGCAGGCCGATGGTTTTACTCTGATCGAACGCATTTTGAGCGGTCATCTCAGCGGCGGCAGCGAACATTCCAAACTGATCCAGCGCCTGGACGGCAGCACGGTGTCGGTGACGCTGGTTGGTGCGCCGATCCGCAACGCCGGCAAGGTCAGCGGTACGGTACTCGTCCTGCACGACATGACTCAGGAACGGCAATACATCGCCAATCTCTCCTGGCAGGCGACTCATGACGCCCTGACGGGCCTGGCCAACCGGCGTGAATTCGAATATCGCCTGGAGCAGGCGCTACACAATCTGACACGTCAGTCGGGGCGTCACGCGTTGATGTTCCTCGACCTGGATCAATTCAAACTGGTCAACGATACCTGCGGCCATGCGGCAGGCGACGAGCTGTTGCGCCATATTTGCGCGCTGCTGCAGTCCGGTCTGCGCGAGGGCGACACCCTGGCCCGACTCGGTGGCGATGAATTCGGCATCCTGCTGGAGAATTGCGGGCCGGACGCGGCGGAGAAAATTGCCGAGGGGCTGCGTCAGACTGTGCAGAACCTGCACTTCGTATGGAAGGGGCGGCCATTTGTCACCACGGTGAGCATTGGTCTGGTGCATGTGGCGCACAATCCGGTCACTCTCGAAGCCTCGCTGCGAGCGGCCGACATGGCTTGCTACATGGCCAAGGAAAAAGGGCGTAACCGGGTTCAGGTCTATCACCCGGATGATTCGGAATTGTCCCTGCGCTTCGGCGAAATGGCCTGGGTGCAGCGCCTGCACATGGCGCTGGAAGAGGATCGATTCTGTCTTTACGCCCAGGAAATCGCGCCACTGGGCACCAGTGACGAGGGCGGGCATATCGAAATCCTGTTGCGCCTGCATGATGAAGCCGGCCGCATGATCCTTCCCGACAGTTTCATCCCCGCCGCCGAACGTTATGGCTTGATGACGTCCCTTGATCGTTGGGTGGTGCAGAACGTTTTCCGGATCATTGCCCAGTGCCGGGCCGAAAAGCGCAAGGGTCCGTTGGCGATGTGTGCGATCAATCTGTCAGGCACAACTATCGGAGATGAGGCGTTTCTGGACTTCCTTCGTGAACAGTTCGTTACGTATTCGATTCCGCCTGAAATGATTTGTTTTGAAATCACCGAAACCAGCGCAATTTCCAATCTTGGCAGCGCAATCAGATTTATCAATGAGCTCAAAGGGTTAGGTTGTCACTTTTCACTGGACGACTTTTGCGCCGGTATGTCTTCATTCGCTTATCTGAAACATTTGCCTGTAGACTTCTTGAAGATCGACGGGAGTTTCGTAAAGGATATGCTGGACGACCCGATTAACCGCGCCATGGTCGAGGTGATCAATCACATCGGTCATGTGATGGGTAAACGCACGATTGCAGAGTTTGTAGAGACACCCCAGATCGAGCAGGCATTGCTGGAGATCGGGGTGGATTACGCTCAGGGGTATGTCATAGAACGCCCGCAGTTGTTTACCTGCGACAGTTTGCAAAGTCGTCCTGCCAGGCCTCAGCCTTTGCTGTTCAAGGCGCCTGGCACGTTCCGTTGAAGTCTCTTGCCGGTCCAACAATCACAATCAAAAGGAGCTCGACAGTGATCGACACATTCATCCGAACCGGCCCACTCATGGAAGCTGCAAGTTATCCTGCCTGGGCCCAGCGCCTGATCCAGGATTGCAGCGAGAGCAAGCGCCGGGTTGTCGAACACGAACTGTATCAGCGCATGCGTGACAACAAACTCAGCGCAAAAACCATGCGTCAGTACCTGATCGGTGGCTGGCCGGTGGTTGAACAGTTCGCGTTGTACATGGCACAAAACCTCACTAAAACCCGTTTTGCCCGTCATCCGGGCGAAGACATGGCCCGTCGCTGGCTGATGCGCAACATTCGCGTCGAACTGAACCATGCGGACTATTGGGTCAACTGGAGTCGGGGCCACGGCGTCAGCCTGGAAGATCTGCAGGCGCAACAGGTGGCCCCGGAACTTCACGCGCTGAGCCACTGGTGCTGGCACACCAGCTCCGCGGATTCGCTGATCGTGGCCATTGCCGCCACCAACTACGCCATTGAAGGCGCGACCGGAGAATGGTCGGCGGTCGTCTGCTCCACAGGCGTTTATGCCGCGTCCTTCCCCGAGGAAGAGCGCAAGCGTGCGATGAAGTGGCTGAAGATGCATGCGCAATACGATGACGCCCACCCATGGGAAGCGCTGGAAATCATCTGCACGCTGGCGGGCATGAACCCGAGCAAAGCCTTGCAGATGGAATTGCGTCAGGCCGTGTGCAAGAGCTACGACTACATGTACCTGTTCCTGGAACGCTGCATGCAGTTGGAGCACACGGAAAAATCGCCGGTAGCCCGTGAGCGGCTGGAGCTGGCGGAAAGCTGATTTAGCGATACGCAATAAAGCGGTGGGAGCGGGCTTGCTCGCGAATGCGGTGTTTCAGTCAACGATGATGCTGATTGACACACTGCATTCGCGAGCAAGCCCGCTCCCACTTTTTGCTGTTGCTGAAGGTTCAGCCCGCCATCGTCAATCGGTTACGCCCCTCGCGCTTGGCGATGTACAGCGCATTGTCGGCGCGCCGCAACAGGCTCTCGGCCGACTCGCCTGGCAGCAGGGTCGAGCACCCAAGGCTGATGGTCAGTGCGATCGAACGACCCTCGGCGACGTAATTCTCTGCCTGTACTGCGAATCGCAGTCTCTCACCGACCATGGCCGCCGCTTCGCGTTGGGTGTTGGATAGCAGGACCAGAAACTCTTCGCCACCGTAGCGAAACACCATGTCCACATTGCGCAGCTGGCTTTTGATCGATGCGGCCACGGCCTTGAGCACTTCATCGCCGACGCTGTGACCATGGGTGTCATTGATCAATTTGAAGTGATCAATGTCGAGCATCAGTAATGACAGCGGTTGCAAGTGACGCCGCGCGACTTCGATTTCCCGTTCCAGCGTCTGGTCCATGGCAATGCGGTTGCCAGTGTCGGTCAGCGGATCACGCAGCGCTTTTTGGGTCGCGGCCCGGTACAGAAGCGTGTTGCGCATCGGGTAGAGCAGTGCAGCCAACAGTGACTCGAGGCTACCTTGATCTTGTTCGCTGAAGCGCTGACTGCGGCGAAACACCAGCTCACCCAGATGTTCGCCTTCATGGCTGAGGCTATAGCTGATCGAATGGCGGCCGCGTTGACCGAACTCCAGGCGCAGGTCGCTGCTCTTGTGCTCGTAGGTCAGGGCGTCGAGCGGCACGAGTCGCTGAACTTCACGGAAAAACAGGCCGAGAATACGTTGAGGTTCAAGACTGGTTTGCAGCTGCATGCTCAGTTGCTGGCGCAGCTGCGCAAGACTGACCGGTCTTTCCAGAGTCGGTTGCTGCTGACCAAAGCCCAGACGTTGCAATTTGGCGCTATCGAAGTCAATTGCGTTGGTCTGGGAGGGTGATTTCATATGGCGCGTGCTCTTGAGCGTTCAGGCGGTCTTACAAGCTGGGTGAGAGCGGCCTGGGGCTGCGCGTCATACTGGTCCGTCAGTCCCGTAGGACATTTCGTACAAGTCTAATCCGCTTTGTACAGGATTAGGGTGCGCAAGTGCCGCGACGGGAGGTCGGCGCGGCACAAAAGCGACGTACGGTATTACTGGGCGTTGAAAGCCTGGCCATTGATGCCTGTGCTGTCCGGACCCATCAGGTACAGATAGACCGGCATGATCTCTTCGGGCGTAGGGTTGTTCAGCGGGTTTTCCCCGGGGTACGCCTGGGCGCGCATGCTGGTGCGCGTGGCACCCGGGTTGATGCTGTTGGAGCGCACTGGCGCCACGGTGTCGACTTCGTCAGCCAGGGTTTGCATCAAGCCTTCGGTGGCGAACTTGGATACGCCGTATGCGCCCCAGTACGCGCGGCCCTTGCGGCCAACGCTGCTGGAGGTGAACACGACCGAGGCGTCCTGGGACAGCTTGAGCAGTGGCAGCAGGGTGCTGGTGAGCATGAACATGGCGTTGACGTTGACTTGCATCACCCGCATGAAGTTCTCGCCGGACAGTTGCTCGATCGGTGTGCGAGGACCAATGATTGAAGCATTGTGCAGCAGGCCGTCGAGGTGGCCGAATTCGCTTTCGATCATGGCGGCCAGTTCATCGTATTGATGGGGCAGGGCGGTTTCCAGATTAAACGGGATCACGGCGGGTTGCGGATGGCCGGCGGCTTCGATTTCGTCGTAGACCTGAGTCAGGTTGGCTTCGGTCTTGCCCAGCAGCAGCACGGTCGCACCGTGGGCGGCATAGGTTTTTGCGGCGGCGGCACCGATGCCACGACCGGCGCCGGTGACCAGAATGATGCGGCCCTGGAGCAAATCGGGGCGGGCGGAATAATCAAACATAAAGAACCTCAATCCATTTTAAAGTTGGAAAGGATCGCAGCCTTCGGCAGCTCCTACAGGAGACCGCGATCGATGTAGGAGCTGCCGAAGGCTGCGATCTTTTGACTTTAATCAGCAGCTACAGAGGGCGCTGTCTAGAACCTTGCGCAACTCCAGCGGATGATCGACCACCACATCCGCACCCCAATGCTGCGGATTATCATCCGGGTGGATGTAGCCGAAGGTCACGGCGGCGGTCTTGGTGCCGGCATCGCGTCCCGATTCGATATCGCGCAGGTCATCACCCACGAACAGCACGCTGGCAGGGTCCAGGTTGAGCATCTTGCAGGCGAGGATCAGCGGCTCCGGGTCCGGCTTGCTGTTTTTCACATGGTCCGGGCAGATCAGCAATGCCGAACGCTCGGCCAGGCCGAGTTGCTGCATGATCGGCTCGGCGAAACGCAGCGGTTTGTTGGTGACTACGCCCCAGATCAGATTGGCTTTCTCGATGTCCTCCAGCAACTCGCCCATGCCGTCGAACAGCTTGCTGTGGACTGCGCAACCCACTAGGTAGCGCTCGAGAAACTCCAGGCGCAGCTCCTCGAAACCCGGTGATTCCGGATCCATGGCGAAGGTCACGGCGACCATCGCTTTGGCGCCGCCGGAGATTTCATCGCGGATGTGCTTGTCATTCATCGGCGGCAAGCCGCGGTCGGCACGCATCGCCTGACAGATCGCAATGAAGTCCGGCGCGGTGTCGAGCAGAGTGCCGTCCATGTCGAAAAGAACTGCTCTGATTCGCATCGGCTTACTCCTCGCGCAAGGTCTGGATCATGTAGTTGACGTCCACATCGGCCGCCAGTTTGTAGTGCTTGGTCAGCGGGTTGTAGGTCAGGCCGATGATGTCCTTGACGGTCAAGCCAGCCATGCGGCTCCAGGCACCGAGCTCGGAAGGGCGGATGAATTTCTTGAAATCATGGGTGCCGCGAGGCAGCAGCTTCATGATGTATTCGGCGCCGACGATGGCGAACAGATACGCCTTCGGGTTGCGGTTGATGGTGGAGAAGAACACCTGGCCACCGGGTTTGACCATGCGGAAGCAGGCGCGAATTACCGAGGATGGATCGGGAACGTGCTCAAGCATTTCCAGGCAGGTGACCACATCGAATTGCTCCGGCATTTCTTCGGCCAGGGCTTCGGCGGTGATCTGTCGGTATTCGACATTCACCCCGGACTCCAATTGATGCAGTTGTGCGACGGCCAGCGGCGCTTCGCCCATGTCGATACCCATCACGGTGGCGCCACGCTGGGCCATGGCTTCGCTGAGGATGCCGCCGCCGCAACCGACGTCGAGGACTTTTTTGCCCGCCAGATTGACGCGCTCGTCAATCCAGTTGACCCGCAGTGGATTGATATCGTGCAGCGGTTTGAATTCGCTCTCCCGATCCCACCAGCGATGGGCCAGGGCTTCGAATTTGGCGATTTCGGAGTAGTCGACGTTGCTCATGGTGTAGTCCTCGAAAAACTTGAAAAATCCTGATGCTCCCGGTGTCTGGTCCGGGATGCTTACGATTCGGTGTGGCCGCTGATGCGCTGGCCCCAGCTCTTGGCAGTGGTGCTCAGCTGTTCTTCATCCAGTCGCGTCAGGCGACGATCGTCGAGCAGTTGCTTGCCCGCGACCCAAACGTGTTTCACGCAATCCCGGCCGGTGGCGTAAATAAGCTGCGAAACCGGATCGTAGACCGGTTGCTGGGCCAGGCCGGAGAGATCGAACGCCACGATATCGGCGGCTTTGCCGATTTCCAGCGAGCCGACTTCGGCTTCAATCCCCAGGGCGCGGGCGCCGTTGAGGGTGGCCATGCGCAGGGCTCGGTGGGCGTCCAGCGCGGTAGCCGAACCTGCGACGGCCTTCGCCAGCAGGGCGGCGGTCCGGGTTTCGCCGAGCAGGTCCAGATCATTGTTGCTGGCGGCGCCATCGGTGCCCACTGCAACATTGACCCCGGCTTGCCACAAACGCTCCACCGGGCAGAAACCGCTGGCCAGCTTCAGGTTCGACTCCGGGCAGTGGATGACACTGGTGTTGCTTTCTACCAGCAGCGTGAGGTCTTCATCGCTGATCTGGGTCATGTGAACCGCCTGGAAGCGCGGCCCCAGCAGGCCCAGGCGAGCCAGGCGGGCCAGCGGACGTTCGCCACGCTGATCCACTGCCTGCTGCACTTCGAAAGCGGTTTCATGCACGTGCATGTGGATCGAAGCATCCAGCTCTTCGGCGATCACCCGGATTTTTTCCAGGTTTTCGTCACCCACGGTGTAGGGTGCATGGGGGCCGAAGGTGATTTTGATGCGCTCGTGGTGCTTGAGATCGCCAAACAGTTCCACGCCCTGACGAATGGCTTCGTCCGCGGTACTGGCGCCGGGAATGGGGAAATCGAGGATCGGGATCGCGATTTGCGCGCGAATGCCGCTGTTGTGCACGCGCTCGCTGGCAACCTTCGGGAAGAAATACATGTCAGAGAAACAGGTGATGCCACCTTTGATCTGTTCGGCGATGGCCAGATCCGTGCCGTCACGTACAAAATCTTCATTGACCCACTTGGCCTCGGCCGGCCAGATGTGGTTTTCCAGCCAGGTCATCAGGGGCAGATCGTCGGCCAGGCCGCGAAACAGAGTCATCGCCGCGTGCCCATGGGCATTGATCAGGCCGGGACTGAGCAGCACGTCCGGCAGTTCGCGGGTTTCGCCAGGGTTGAGCTTCAGCGCGGCGGAACGCGGGCCGATGAAGACGATGCGACCGTCGCGGATGCCCAGGCCATGATCCTTGAGGACAACGCCGGCAGGTTCGACGGGTACCAGCCAGGTCGGCAGCAATAACAGGTCGAGCGCAGCGGCAGTGTTCGGCATCGAGGGTCGGTTCCAGTGCTTTTGTAAAGGATGGCGAAGTATACCCGAGCGTCTTCGCGGGGGGATCGCTATAATCGGCGGCTTTTGTTCATGAGTGCGGGGTGTGGGATGCGCGATCGACTGTTGGCTGCGGAGAAGGTGAAGGCCATCGATTGGCGGGATGGCGCCCTGCATCTGCTGGATCAGCGTATTTTGCCGTTCGAGGAAACCTGGATTGCCTACACCAGCGCGGCTGGCGTGGCCGAGGCCATTCGCTCGATGGTGGTGCGCGGCGCGCCGGCCATTGGTATCAGTGCGGCCTATGGCATTGTGCTCGCGGCCCGCGCTCGGATTGCCGAGGGTGGCGACTGGTATGCGGCGCTGGAGGAGGATTTCGCGCTGCTTGCCGACTCCCGTCCCACCGCAGTCAATCTGTTCTGGGCTCTGGGTCGCATGCACGATCGGCTCGATCGCTTGAAAGAGAATGCCGATCCACTGGCAGCGCTGGAGGCTGAGGCCATCGCCATTCATGAAAGTGATCGCGAAGCCAACCTCACAATGGCGCAGTTGGGTGTGGATTTGATTCGCAAGCACCAGGGCAATGCCCAGGCGATCCTGACCCACTGCAATACCGGCGCACTGGCCACGGGTGGTTTCGGTACGGCGCTGGGGGTGATTCGCGGGGCATTCATTGAAGGCATGATCGAGCGCGTGTATGCCGACGAAACCCGTCCGTGGCTGCAGGGCTCGCGGCTGACGGCCTGGGAGTTGGCGAACGAAGGGATTCCGGTGACGCTCAATGCCGACTCCGCTGCCGCACACATCATGAGAACCAAGGGTATTACCTGGGTGATCGTGGGGGCGGACCGAATCACCGCCAATGGCGACGTGGCGAACAAGATCGGCACCTATCAACTGGCGGTCAATGCAATGCACCACGGCGTGCGTTTCATGGTGGTTGCACCGAGTTCGACCATTGACATGAATCTGGCCAGCGGCGATGACATCCCGATCGAAGAGCGCGATGGTCGCGAGTTGCTGGAGGTCGGCGGCAAGCGGGTCGGTGCAGACGTTGATGCGTTCAATCCGGTGTTCGACGTGACGCCAGCGGATTTGATCGATGCCATCGTGACGGAAAAAGGCGTCGTCGAGCGTCCTGATGCAGCGAAAATGGCGCAGCTGATGTGCCGCAAGCGTCTGCATTGACGGGTTTTCGCGTCTGAAAAATCGCTTTCGCGAGTAGGCTCGCTCCCACAGTTGATGGATGTATGGCTGTGCTGTTGGTTCGCCAAATATTCACTGTGGGAGCGAACCTGCTCGCGAAGATGCCCTGAATGCAGTAAATCACCCCGAATCTGGCCCCTGTTCTTCTTTCAATCTGGCTCTAAGCCCCTCTGATCCCCCTCAGGCCTGTCATCGGTCAACTAACTATGCTCCATGCGCATCTGGGGGATAGGTGCGTGGCGGCTCTTGTGATAACATCCGGCGGTTTCCAGGGTTGCCCGGCGTGGCGACCTTTACTGCGCAGATCCATGGCATAACTCGTTGATTTGTCGTAAGTCGGTGCATGGCACTCAGCCTGCAACGGCGAGCTTCGTTCTTCCCATATGGATGTGACGGAGTTTCACCAGAAAAAGGAATCAGGCTTCTCATGGGCGAACTGGCCAAAGAAATCCTCCCGGTCAATATCGAAGACGAGCTGAAGCAGTCCTACCTCGACTACGCGATGAGCGTAATTGTCGGTCGGGCACTGCCGGATGCGCGCGATGGCTTGAAGCCCGTGCACCGGCGTGTGCTGTTCGCGATGAGCGAGCTGGGTAACGACTTCAACAAGCCGTACAAGAAATCTGCCCGTGTTGTCGGTGACGTGATCGGTAAGTATCACCCGCACGGTGATACCGCGGTGTATGACACCATCGTTCGGATGGCGCAGCCGTTCTCGCTGCGCTACCTGCTGGTAGACGGTCAGGGCAACTTCGGTTCGGTGGACGGCGACAACGCCGCGGCCATGCGATACACCGAAGTGCGCATGACCAAGCTGGCGCACGAGCTGCTGGCTGACCTGCACAAGGAAACCGTGGACTGGGTGCCGAACTACGACGGCACCGAATTGATCCCCGCGGTCATGCCAACCCGTATTCCCAACCTGTTGGTCAACGGCTCCAGCGGTATCGCCGTGGGCATGGCGACCAACATCCCGCCGCACAACCTCGGTGAAGTCATCGACGGTTGCCTGGCGCTCATCGACAACCCCGAGCTCACTGTCGACGAGCTGATGCAATACATCCCCGGTCCGGACTTCCCGACTGCAGCGATCATCAACGGTCGCGCCGGCATCATCGAAGCCTATCGCACCGGTCGCGGCCGCATTTACATGCGCGCACGCTCGATCATCGAAGACATCGACAAGGTCGGTGGCCGCCAGCAGATCGTCATCACCGAACTCCCTTACCAGCTGAACAAGGCACGTCTGATCGAGAAGATCGCCGAGCTGGTAAAAGAGAAGAAACTCGAAGGCATCACCGAGCTGCGCGACGAGTCCGACAAGGACGGTATGCGCGTAGTAATCGAACTGCGTCGTGGCGAAGTGCCTGAGGTCATTCTCAATAACCTCTACGCCCAGACCCAGTTGCAGAGCGTATTCGGCATCAACATCGTTGCGCTGATCGATGGCCGTCCGCGGATCCTCAATCTCAAGGACCTGCTGGAAGCCTTCGTTCGTCACCGCCGCGAAGTGGTGACCCGCCGTACCGTGTTCGAACTGCGCAAGGCGCGCGAGCGCGGGCACATTCTGGAAGGCCAGGCAGTTGCCCTGTCGAACATCGACCCGGTCATCGCCCTTATCAAGGCGTCGCCAACCCCGTCGGAAGCCAAGGAAGCGCTGGTCAGCACCCCTTGGGAATCCTCGGCGGTGGTCGCGATGGTCGAGCGGGCCGGTGCCGATTCGTGCCGTCCGGAAAACCTCGATCCGCAATACGGTCTGCGTGACGGCAAGTACTTCCTGTCGCCAGAGCAGGCTCAAGCCATTCTTGAGCTGCGCCTGCACCGCCTGACCGGACTGGAGCACGAGAAGCTGCTGGCTGAGTACCAGGAAATTCTCAACCAGATCGGCGAACTGATCCGCATCCTCAACAGCGCCACGCGTCTGATGGAAGTGATCCGCGAAGAGCTGGAAGTGATTCGCGCGGAATACGGCGATGTGCGTCGCACCGAGATCCTCGATGCCCGTCTCGACCTGACCCTGGGCGACATGATTCCGGAAGAGGATCGCGTCGTGACCATTTCCCACGGTGGCTATGCCAAGACCCAGCCATTGGCTGCGTACCAGGCTCAGCGTCGTGGCGGTAAAGGCAAGTCGGCCACTGGCGTCAAGGATGAGGACTACATTGCGCATCTGCTGGTCGCCAACAGCCATACCACGCTGCTGCTGTTCTCCAGCAAGGGCAAGGTGTACTGGCTGAAGACCTACGAAATTCCTGAAGCGTCCCGCGCTGCCCGCGGCCGTCCGCTGGTCAACCTGCTGCCGCTGGATGATGGTGAATACATCACCACCATGCTGCCGGTCGAGGAATACACCGAGGGTCACTTCATCTTCATGGCGACCGCCAACGGCACCGTGAAGAAGACCCCACTGGAATCCTTCAGTCGTCAGCGCAGCGTCGGTCTGATCGCGCTGGAACTGGACGAAGGCGATGTGCTGATTTCCGCGGCCATCACCGATGGCGAACGCGAAGTCATGCTGTTCTCCGATGGCGGCAAGGTCACTCGCTTCAAGGAATCCGACGTTCGCGCCATGGGCCGTACCGCTCGTGGTGTTCGCGGCATGCGTCTACCGGAAGGCCAGAAGCTGATTTCCATGCTGATCCCGGAAGAAGGCAGCCAGATCCTTACCGCTTCCGAGCGTGGTTACGGCAAGCGTACGGCAATCACCGAGTTCCCAGAGTACAAGCGCGGCGGTCAGGGCGTTATCGCCATGGTCAGCAACGAGCGTAATGGCCGGTTGGTCGGCGCGGTCCAGGTGCTTGACGGCGAGGAGATCATGCTGATTTCCGACCAGGGCACTCTGGTACGTACTCGTGTCGACGAAGTTTCCAGCCTGGGTCGTAACACCCAGGGCGTGACGCTGATCAAGCTTGCCAAGGATGAAACCCTGGTTGGCCTTGAGCGGGTACAGGAGCCGTCGGAAGTCGAGGGTGAAGAGCTCGAAGGTGAAGGTTTTGAAGGTGAAGAGGGTGCAGGGTTTGCCGGTGAGGTCGTGATTGACGACGTTGCCGAAGACCAGCAACTCGACGCCGCAGCTGACGAAGAGCCACAAGAGTAAGTGGACAGGAGGGGGCGGATGAAAATTCGCCCCCTTGTTGTTTGTCCGTAAGGAAATGAATGCCCCTGTAGGAGCGAGCATGCTCGCGATGGACGTTGATGATGACGCAGGTTTTCTGATTAAACGCGGCGCCTTCAAGTCCATCGCGAGCATGCTCGCTCCTACAGTGGTTGATTGAATGCAGATACCACCGAATCAGAGCGAGATTGGATGTGAGCAAGAGAGCCTATAACTTCTGCGCCGGTCCTGCGGCGCTTCCCGAAGCTGTCCTGCAGCGCGCCCAGAGTGAACTCCTTGATTGGCACGGCAAGGGCCTGTCGGTCATGGAAATGAGCCATCGCAGCGATGAGTTCGTGTCCATCGCCACCAAGGCCGAGCAAGATCTGCGTGATCTGCTGAATATCCCCTCGAACTACAAAGTCCTGTTCCTGCAAGGTGGCGCCAGTCAGCAGTTCGCCCAGATTCCGCTCAACCTGCTGCCGGAAAATGGCTCGGCCGACTATATCGACACCGGTATCTGGTCGCAGAAGGCTATCGAAGAGGCTTCGCGCTACGGCCACGTCAATGTCGCCGCGACCGCCAAGCCTTACGACTATTTCGCCATTCCCGGCCAGAACGAGTGGAAGCTGTCCAAGGACGCGGCCTACGTTCACTACGCGCCGAACGAAACCATTGGCGGCCTGGAGTTCCAGTGGGTCCCGGAAACCGGCGATGTACCGCTGGTGGCCGACATGTCTTCCGACATTCTCTCCCGTCCGATTGACGTCTCGCGTTTTGGCATGATCTACGCCGGAGCCCAGAAAAACATTGGTCCGAGCGGCATCGTCGTGAACATCGTTCGTGAAGACCTGCTCGGCAAGGCGCGTTCCCTGTGCCCGACCATGCTCAACTACAAGGTCGCGGCCGATAACGGCTCCATGTACAACACCCCGCCAACGCTGGCCTGGTACCTGTCCGGCCTGGTGTTCGAGTGGCTCAAGGAGCAGGGCGGCGTTGAAGCTATCGCCAGGTTGAACGACGTGAAACAGCGCACGCTGTACGAGTTCATCGACGCCAGCGGCCTCTATAGCAACCCGATCAACAAGTCGGATCGCTCGTGGATGAACGTGCCGTTCCGTCTGGCGGACGACCGTCTGGACAAGCCGTTCCTGGCTGGCGCCGACGAGCGTGGCCTGCTGAACCTCAAGGGGCACCGTTCCGTGGGCGGTATGCGCGCCTCCATCTATAACGCCGTCGACATCAACGCGGTCAACGCGCTGGTGGCGTACATGGCAGAGTTCGAGAAGGAACACGGCTAATGTCTGAGCAAGAACTCAAGGCACTGCGCCTGCGCATTGATGCCCTGGACGAGAAAGTCCTGGAGCTGATCAGTGAGCGTGCGCGCTGCGCCCAGGAAGTCGCGCGAGTAAAGATGGCCTCGCTGGCCGAAGGCGAAGTGCCGGTGTTCTATCGTCCCGAGCGTGAAGCTCAGGTGCTCAAGCGTGTCATGGAGCGCAACCAGGGGCCGCTGGGCAACGAAGAAATGGCGCGGCTGTTCCGCGAAATCATGTCTTCGTGCCTGGCGCTCGAGCAGCCGCTGAAAGTGGCCTATCTCGGCCCTGAGGGTACCTTTACCCAGGCTGCGGCAATGAAACACTTTGGTCACGCCGTGATCAGCAAGCCAATGGCAGCGATCGATGAAGTGTTCCGTGAAGTGGCGGCCGGTGCGGTGAACTTCGGCGTGGTCCCGGTGGAAAACTCCACCGAAGGCGCGGTCAACCACACCCTCGACAGTTTCCTGGAACACGACATGGTGATCTGTGGCGAAGTCGAGCTGCGTATTCACCACCACCTGCTGGTCGGTGAAAACACCAAGACCGACAGCATCAGTCGCATCTATTCCCATGCCCAGTCCCTGGCCCAGTGCCGCAAATGGCTGGACGCCCATTACCCGAATGTCGAGCGCGTGGCGGTGTCCAGCAACGCCGAAGCGGCCAAGCGGGTCAAGGGTGAGTGGAACTCGGCGGCGATCGCCGGCGACATGGCGGCCGGTTTGTACGGGTTGACCCGACTGGCCGAGAAAATCGAGGACCGTCCGGACAACTCCACACGGTTCCTCATGATCGGCAATCAGGAAGTGCCGCCGACCGGCGACGACAAGACTTCGATCATCGTCTCGATGAGCAACAAGCCAGGTGCGCTCCACGAGTTGCTGGTGCCGTTCCACGATAACGGCATCGACTTGACGCGAATCGAGACCCGTCCGTCGCGCAGCGGTAAATGGACCTACGTGTTCTTCATCGATTTTGTCGGCCACCACCGCGATCCGCTGGTAAAAGGTGTGCTGGAAAAAATCAGTCAGGAAGCAGTAGCACTCAAAGTGCTGGGTTCCTACCCGAAAGCAGTTCTCTAAGGGGCGGTAGCAAATGAGTGGCAATTTCCTCGCTCTGGCACAGCCGGGCGTGCAACAACTTTCGCCTTACGTTCCGGGAAAACCTGTGGACGAACTGGCTCGTGAGCTGGATCTCGATCCTGCCAGCATCGTCAAACTGGCGAGCAACGAAAACCCATTGGGCGCCAGTCCCAAGGCGCTGGCGGCTATCCGTGACGCGCTGGCCGAGCTGACCCGTTATCCCGATGGCAACGGCTTCGCGCTCAAGTCTCTGTTGGCCGAACAGTGCCGCGTCGAGATTGATCAAGTGACCTTGGGCAATGGCTCCAACGACATCCTCGAACTGGTTGCGCGCGCTTATCTTGCCCCGGGCCTGAATGCGGTATTCAGCGAGCATGCGTTTGCGGTCTATCCGATTGCGACCCAGGCGGTTGGCGCTCAGGCCAAGGTTGTTCCTGCCAAGGATTGGGGGCATGACCTTCCAGCCATGCTGGCGGCCATTGACGCTAACACCCGTGTAGTCTTCATCGCCAACCCGAACAACCCGACCGGGACCTGGTTTGACGCTGAGGCACTTGACGAATTCTTGCAGGACGTACCGGAACACGTTCTGGTTGTGCTGGACGAGGCCTATATCGAGTACGCCGAAGGCAGCGACCTGCCAGACGGTCTCGACTTCCTCGCGGCCTACCCGAACCTGCTGGTTTCGCGCACGTTCTCCAAGGCCTATGGCCTGGCGTCGTTACGCGTTGGATACGGTCTGTCCACCGCGGTGGTCGCCGATGTGCTGAACCGCGTACGTCAGCCGTTCAACGTCAACAGCCTCGCCCTGACCGCAGCTTGTGCGGCGTTGAAAGACGAAGAGTACCTGGCTGAAAGTCGTCGCCTGAACGAAGCTGGCATGCTGCAACTGGAAGCAGGTTTCCGCGAGCTCGGCTTGAGCTGGATTCCATCCAAGGGCAATTTCATCTGTGTCGATATCGGGCGCGAAGCCGCTTCGATCTTCCAGGGCTTGCTGCGCGAAGGCGTGATCGTGCGCCCGGTGGCCAACTATGGCATGCCGAATCACTTGCGTATCACCATTGGGTTGCCTGCGGAAAACAGCCGCTTCCTCGAGGCGCTGACCAAGGTCCTGGCTCGTGGTTGATGTCACTGCACTGCAATCTGCTGAACCTATGATCGGTCGCCTGGTGGTGGTCGGTCTGGGGTTGATCGGCGGTTCGTTTGCCAAGGGTTTGCGTGAAAGCGGCTTGTGTCGTGAAGTGGTCGGTGTCGATCTCGACCCGCAGTCGCGCAAGCTGGCGGTTGAATTGGGTGTGGTGGATCGCTGCGAAGACGATCTGGTAGCCGCTTGCCAGGGGGCAGACGTCATTCAGTTGGCCGTGCCTATCCTCGCCATGGAAAAAGTGCTTGCTCGACTGGCAGGCATGGATCTGGGCGGTGCGATCCTGACGGATGTAGGCAGCGCCAAGGGCAATGTCGTGCGTGCCGCTACCGAAGCTTTTGGTGGCATGCCGTCGCGTTTCGTGCCGGGGCATCCGATTGCCGGTTCCGAGCAGAGTGGGGTGGAAGCCTCCAATGCCGAGCTGTTCCGTCGCCATAAAGTGATTCTGACGCCTTTGGAGCAGACCGATCCGGCAGCGCTGGCGGTTATCGATCGCTTGTGGCGCGAATTGGGCGCCGATGTCGAGCACATGCAGGTCGAGCGTCACGATGAAGTGTTGGCGGCGACCAGTCATCTGCCGCACTTGCTGGCGTTCGGTTTGGTCGACTCGTTGGCCAAGCGCAATGAAAACCTTGAGATCTTCCGTTACGCTGCGGGCGGTTTCCGCGATTTCACGAGAATCGCCGGAAGCGACCCGGTCATGTGGCACGACATCTTCCTCGCCAACCGCGAAGCTGTCCTGCGCACACTCGATACATTTCGCACCGACCTCGACGCCTTGCGCGACGCGGTCGATGCAGGGGATGGGCACCAATTGTTGGGCGTTTTCACTCGCGCCCGGGTTGCCCGCGAGCATTTCAGTAAAATCCTGGCCCGCAGGGCCTATGTGGACGCTATGAATTCCAACGATCTGATTTTCCTGGCTCAACCTGGTGGCCGCCTGTCCGGTCGGATTCGCGTACCGGGTGACAAATCGATTTCCCACCGTTCGATCATGCTCGGCTCCCTGGCTGAAGGCGTTACCGAAGTGGAAGGTTTCCTTGAGGGCGAAGACGCTCTGGCAACGCTTCAGGCTTTCCGGGACATGGGTGTCGTGATCGAGGGTCCGCACCACGGTCGGGTGACCATTCACGGCGTCGGCCTGCATGGCCTGAAGCCTGCACCGGGTCCGATCTATCTGGGTAACTCCGGCACTTCGATGCGCCTGCTATCCGGCTTGCTGGCCGCGCAGAACTTCGATAGCACCTTGACCGGTGACGCTTCGCTGTCCAAGCGTCCTATGAATCGCGTGGCCAATCCGCTACGTGAAATGGGTGCCGTGATCGAGACTGCCGCGGATGGCCGTCCACCGATGACCATTCGCGGTGGCAACAAGCTCAAAGGCCTGACCTACACCATGCCAATGGCCAGTGCTCAGGTTAAGTCCTGCCTGCTGTTGGCGGGTCTGTATGCCGATGGCAAGACTACCGTAACCGAGCCTGCGCCGACCCGTGACCATACCGAGCGTATGCTGCGCGGTTTCGGTTACCCGGTGACCGTCAATGGCGCTACCGCATCGGTCGAGTCCGGCAACAAGCTGACCGCAACCCACATCGAAGTACCTGGCGATATCTCCTCGTCGGCGTTCTTCCTGGTGGCGGCGTCGATCGCCGAGGGTTCGGAGCTGGTTCTCGAGCACGTCGGCATCAACCCGACCCGTACCGGGGTGATCGATATCCTGCGTCTGATGGGCGCTGATATCACTCTGGAAAACCAGCGTGAAGTGGGCGGTGAGCCGGTGGCCGATCTGCGCGTACGCGCGGCTAAACTCAAAGGTATCGAGATTCCCGAAGAGCTGGTTCCGCTGGCTATCGATGAATTCCCGGTACTGTTCGTCGCCGCCGCCTGCGCTGAAGGTCGTACCGTGCTGCGGGGCGCCGAAGAGCTGCGAGTCAAGGAATCGGACCGTATTCAGGTCATGGCTGATGGCCTGCTGGCGCTGGGCGTCAAGTGCGAGCCGACTCCAGACGGGATCATCATCGACGGCGGCCAGATTGGTGGTGGCGAAGTGCACGGTCACGGCGATCACCGGATCTCCATGGCGTTCAGCGTTGCCTCGCTGCGTGCCAGTGCGCCGATCCGCATCCATGATTGTGCCAACGTCGCGACGTCCTTCCCCAACTTCCTCGCGCTGTGCGCGCAGGTTGGCATCCGCGTTGCCCAAGAGGCTCAGTCGTGAAAAACATTGCACCGGTCATCACCATCGATGGGCCGAGTGGCTCCGGCAAGGGCACAATCGCCGGGATCCTGGCCAAGCGCCTGGGCTGGAATTTGCTGGATTCCGGTGCGCTTTACCGCTTGCTGGCGTTCGCCGCGCATAACCATGGCGTCGATCTGACCAACGAAGAGCTGCTGAAAAAACTAGCCGCTCATCTGGATGTGCAATTCATCGCGGCGACCGAAGGTCAGTTGCAACGCATCATTCTGGAAGGTGACGAAGTCAGCGACGTGATCCGTACGGAAGGCGTCGGTGCCGGCGCCTCCCAGGTGGCTGCGTTGCCCGCCGTGCGCGAGGCGCTGCTCCAACGCCAGCGTGCATTTCAGGAAGCGCCCGGCCTGGTGGCTGATGGTCGGGACATGGGAACCGTCGTTTTTCCGGATGCGCCGCTGAAGATTTTTCTCACGGCCAGTGCCGAGGAGCGTGCCCGCCGTCGATACTTGCAGTTGAAGGGCAAAGTCGATGGTGTTAGTCTGTCGAGTCTGCTAGATGAGATACGTGCACGCGATGAGCGTGACACCCAGCGAGCGGTAGCCCCGCTCAAGCCGGCGGCTGACGCCATACAGCTGGATTCCACGGAATTATCCATCGATCAGGTGCTGGAACGCATCATGAGCGAGATCGCCAATCGCGATATCGCCGGGTGACCAAGGAGGCCGCGGGGGACCAGTCATAGTCCTGCGGCGCTTCTTTTAAATGAAACTAACCCACATCGTCTGGGATGTGGAGATGGGCGTATTCTTCGCCCTTATCAACAGGAATTAAAATGAGCGAAAGCTTTGCGGAACTCTTTGAAGAAAGCCTAAAGACCCTGAACCTTCAGGCAGGCTCCATCATCACCGGTGTTATCGTTGATATCGATTACCAAGCTCGCTGGGTAACCGTTCACGCTGGCCTGAAGTCTGAAGCACTCATCCCGCTTGAGCAGTTCTACACCGACGCTGGCGAACTGAACATCAACGTTGGTGACGAAGTTCACGTTGCTCTGGACTCGGTTGAAGATGGCTTTGGTGAAACCAAGCTGTCCCGTGAAAAAGCCAAGCGCGCTGAATGCTGGATTGTTCTGGAAGCAGCCTTCGCAGCCGAAGAAGTGGTCAAGGGCGTTATCAACGGTAAGGTTAAAGGCGGCTTCACTGTCGACGTTAACGGCATCCGTGCGTTCCTGCCAGGTTCTCTGGTTGACGTCCGTCCAGTGCGCGATACCACGCACCTGGAAGGCAAAGAGCTGGAATTCAAGGTCATCAAACTCGACCAGAAGCGCAACAACGTTGTCGTTTCCCGTCGCAGCGTCCTCGAAGCCGAGAACTCCGCCGAGCGTGAAGCTCTGCTGGAATCCCTGCAGGAAGGCCAGCAAGTCAAAGGTATCGTCAAGAACCTCACCGATTACGGCGCATTCGTCGATCTGGGTGGCGTCGATGGCCTGCTGCACATTACCGACATGGCTTGGAAGCGCATCAAGCATCCTTCCGAAATCGTCAACGTTGGCGACGAGATCGATGTCAAGGTTCTGAAATACGATCGCGAGCGCAACCGTGTTTCCCTGGGCCTGAAGCAACTGGGCGAAGATCCATGGGTTGCTATCAAAGCCCGTTACCCAGAAAGCACTCGCGTTACCGCTCGTGTAACCAACCTGACCGACTACGGCTGCTTCGCTGAGCTGGAAGAAGGCGTTGAAGGTCTGGTGCACGTTTCCGAAATGGACTGGACCAACAAGAACATCCACCCTTCGAAAGTCGTACAAGTCGGCGACGAAGTGGAAGTTATGGTTCTGGACATCGACGAAGAGCGTCGTCGCATCTCCCTGGGCATCAAGCAGTGCAAGTCGAACCCATGGGAAGACTTCTCTGGCCAGTTCAACAAGGGTGACAAGATCTCTGGCACCATCAAGTCGATCACCGATTTCGGTATCTTCATTGGTCTGGACGGCGGCATCGACGGTCTGGTTCACCTGTCCGATATCTCTTGGAACGAAGTCGGCGAAGAAGCCGTACGTCGCTTCAAGAAGGGCGACGAGCTGGACACCGTTATCCTGTCGGTTGATCCAGAGCGCGAGCGCATCTCCCTGGGTATCAAGCAACTGGAAAGCGATCCGTTCTCCGAGTACGTTCAAGAGAACGACAAAGGCGCCATCGTTAAAGGCATCGTGAAGGAAGTTGACGCTAAAGGCGCCATCATCACTCTGGCCGACGATATCGAAGCGACTCTGAAAGCCTCCGAAATCAGCCGTGACCGCGTTGAAGACGCACGTAACGTCCTGAAAGAAGGCGAAGAAGTAGAAGCCAAGATCATCAGCGTTGACCGCAAGAGCCGTGTAATCCAGCTCTCGATCAAGTCGAAAGACGTTGAAGACGAGAAAGAAGCCATCCAGAGCCTGCGCGACAAGCCAGTAGCTTCGGATGCTCCAGTAGCCACCACCCTTGGTGACCTGCTGCGTGCTGCACAAGCGGAAAAACAGAACTAAGTTCTGAGTTTCTGTAAAAAAGGGCGACTTCGGTCGCCCTTTTTTGTGCCTGAAATTTGACCCGCTCTCCTGTAGCGGCTGCCGAAGGCTGTGATATTTTCCGGATGGCTTTAGGCTTGAGTCGAACAAAGAAACCATCGCCCCCAAAAGACTGTCTCTTTCTTTAGCAGGATCAATCGTTTAAATGCAGCTAGTCTTGGTCTGACGCGAACGACGCTCAGGCAGCTACCTGCATAAGGAAGTGAATGAACAAGCTCATTGTCGCAATAGCACTGCTGACACTGGCGGGTTGCACCACAAATGCCAAGACGCATGTGGTGCGCGGGGTTAGTGGAATTGAAATCGATTGTTCAGGATTGGGTTCCGGTTGGGAGAAGTGCCGCAAGCGAGCGGACAGGGAGTGCAAGGCCTCGGGGTACAAGGTTGTGGCAAGGTCTGATGATGTGAAGGAAGAGGATGAGTTCCCTTTTGGATTCAATCCGGCAGGCTACCTGACGCGCGCCATGCTGGTTATCTGCAGGTGAAAGCGCAAGGGGTGAGAGAAGTGTGTCGATTCCCTGAAGCCGGGCGTTACGTGGTGTGCAGAAGGATGTCAAAACTCGTGCTTTTCAAATCTATTCGGGCGTGCTAAAACCGTCTAAGCGATTTTCCTAGCTGCTTGAAAAAGAAGGGAAAAATATGACGAAGTCGGAGTTGATCGAACGAATTGTCACCCATCAAGGGCTGCTCTCATCCAAGGATGTGGAGCTGGCCATCAAGACCATGCTTGAGCAAATGTCCCAATGTCTGGCCACTGGTGATCGCATCGAGATCCGTGGTTTCGGCAGTTTCTCCCTGCACTACCGCGCGCCGCGGGTAGGTCGCAATCCAAAAACCGGTCAATCCGTCAGTCTCGACGGCAAATTCGTTCCACATTTCAAGCCAGGTAAAGAACTGCGCGATCGTGTGAATGAAGAAGAGGAGGAGGGGCTTTGACCGTCGTCGCCATTCAAGGAGCTGCTGATGCGTAACCTCAAGCGTGTATTGCTCGCGGTGTTCATCCTGTTGCTCGTATTGGCGATCCTGGCGTTCGTTCTCGAGAATCAGCAATCGGTTACATTACTGTTCCTTGGCTGGGTGGGGCCGGAACTGTCGGTGTCGTTGGCTATGGTTATTGCATTGCTCATCGGTATGGTGATCGGGCCGATCGTTGGCTGGTTTTTGCGGCGTGCATCCAGGTCCTCTCATAAGCGCCTTGTCTGATTGAAATAGATGTCGCTGTTTGTTCGTCCGATTATTGTTTCAGCATGACCGCAAGTGCTGTATAGCTGCGGCATATGGCGCACAGCTTTGTAAAAAGCAAAAACTGCTGGACCCGAGTTCTAGCTGCCTGCAGCCTTTCCTTTTGAGTTCTAAGGCTCAACGTCAAAGTAGGGTGGTATGTTTGTAAATTTACCAAGGGTTGCAGTTTTGTTGGCTGCTTACAACGGTATGCAGTGGATCGAAGAGCAGGTTGACTCGATTCTCGCCCAGTCAGGGGTTGATGTTACTGTATACATCAGTATTGATCCTTCCGTCGATGGCACTGAAGCTTGGTCTGAGGCGCTCGCATCTAGAGTTTCAAGTGTGATTGTGCTGCCCTTTGCGGGAAGGTTTGGTGGCGCCTCGCGAAATTTTTTTCGACTGATACGTGATGTTGACTTCGACGATTTCGATTTTGTTGCTTTTGCAGATCAAGATGATATCTGGCACTCGGATAAGCTTCAGCGTGCTATATCTCAGCTTGAGCAACAGAAGGCTGATGCTTACTCCAGCAATGTCACTGCTTTTTGGGAAAATGGTAAAACCCATTTACTAGTTAAGTCTCAGCCTCAAGTCGCATGGGATTTCCTATTCGAAGCGGCCGGCCCTGGTTGTACTTACGTTTTTAGTAGAGGGATGGCGGACTCGCTTAAAGCTTTGATGCTCAGCAACTGGAAGGCCTTGCAGGGTGTGAGTCTGCATGATTGGTTTTTCTACGCGTATGCACGTAGTCATGGGTATCGCTGGTACATCGATCCAGTGCCCTCCATGGATTATCGTCAGCATGAACGTAATCAAGTGGGGGCCAATACAGGGCTGCGATCTCTGGTTTCTCGATACAGAACAATCCATAACGGTTGGTGGTTCAGGCAAGTACAGTTAATTGTCCAGTTATTGAAACAGGACAATGATCCATTTGTAAAAAGCTGGATATCGCTGAACCGTTCGCAGTTGTTCAGGCTTTCTTTGAGTGCGTGGCATTGTCGGCGCCGGATACGCGATAAATTACTATTCTTTTTTGTCTGTTGGACTAGGATGCTGATTGGGAATAAAGCGTGATGATTTTATTAAAGCGTAAAATGGGACTGTTGCGCTTTTGATGTAGAAGTTTCGTCGGTTGCAAGTGTCGGTGTTGACTAAAGTTGACTCGGATTGGAAGTGTTTACTTTCGCATTGCTAATGTGGGTAAGCTTACTGGACTTATCCCTTGGATGCTGCGGTACACTGGTATACGGGTGGTTTTGTGATCTCTGACATGCGTTTGCCCCTCCATCAGGGGCGAGTAAGGTCGTCGATGAGCGGGCAATGTGCCGCGATCGCTCGCGCCCAGAGGGCGCCCCGATGAATGGCTCCCCCGGGGTGCAGTGCAGCCTCCTTAAAGGATGGCTGGTCCGCTGGCAGTGCCAGCACTGGCTGTCGTCGCTTTTTTGAGGATGCGTTGCAACAATTGTTGTACGATGTAGAATGTAGAGTGATATAGCAAAAGTAAATATTGGTTGGTTTTCTTACAAGTGATAGCGCCTTTTTAGGGGCGACAGTTCTTGCATAGAGGGTTTTTGTGACAGTTTCCAACCAGTGCTTCGCTGCAGATAATGCCGACCAGGTAGCTGGCGAGAGCGTTGCGAGTGTCGCGATCCTTATGTGCACTTACAGCGGTGCAACATTTCTTGCGCAACAACTTGCCTCATTTGAGCAGCAAACACATCGCAATTGGTCGCTTTATGTTTCCGATGATGGTTCCCAGGATGGGACATTGGAGATTTTGCAAGCATTTGGAGCCAAATTGGGTTCTGAGCGCGTTCAGGTTAAAAAGGGACCTCAACGGGGCTTCGTTGCCAATTTCCTGTCTCTGGCCTGCCAGGCGGACATAGATGCGGATTTCTTTGCCTGGTCTGACCAGGACGATATTTGGAAAGATGAAAAACTCCAAAAGGCGCTTGCCTGGGTACAGACAATACCATCGCACATTCCTGCGCTCTACTGCGGTCGTACCGAACTGATTGGCGAGACAGGCGTTTCGTATGGGTACTCTCCAAAGTTCTGCCTCCCTCCGCATTTCTCCAATGCACTGGTTCAAAATATTGGTGGTGGTAACACCATGGTGTTTAATCGGGCAGCGCGCTCACTATTGCTTGAAGCCGGCGATCGCGTGAAGGTCCCGTGTCACGATTGGTGGGCATATCTGCTTGTTTCCGGGGCGGGAGGGGTGGTTCATTACGATCCGGAACCCATGGTGTTGTATCGCCAGCACGACGAAAACCTGATTGGTGGTAACGCTGGTTGGTCTGCACGACTTAAGCGTTTGTCAATGGTTTTTCAAGGCCAATTTTGCGAGTGGAATGATCAGATCATTTCTGCGCTGGAAGCGATGTTCCACCGCCTCAGTCCTGAGAATCAGGCTACTCTTACCCAGTTCAAAGCTGCACGCAGTCAGAAACTCTTTTTAAGGATCTTAGGTTTTCAGCGGGCTGGGATATACCGGCAGACCTTGCTTGGAAACCTGGGACTTATTCTCGTAGCTCTACTGAAAAAGATCTAAAATTATGACCATCTTAGTCACCGGCGGCGCCGGGTTTATCGGGGCAAACTTTGTACTGGACTGGCTGGCGCAGTCGGATGAGCAGGTAATTAACCTGGACAAACTGACCTATGCCGGCAATCTGGAAAGTCTGGCCAGCCTGGACGGAGATGTGCGGCATGTGTTTGTGCAGGGTGATATCGGTGATAGCGCATTGGTAACGCAGTTGTTGAGTGATTACCGGCCCCGTGCGATTCTCAATTTCGCTGCCGAATCCCATGTCGACCGCTCCATTCATGGCCCAGAAGACTTCATTGAAACCAATATCGTCGGTACCTTCCGGCTTTTGGAGGCAGTGCGAGCCTATTGGGGCGGGCTCAACACGGATGCCAAACAGTCATTCCGTTTTCTGCATGTCTCCACTGACGAAGTTTACGGATCGCTGGCTAAAGATGATCCTGCGTTCACTGAAACCCATCAGTACGAGCCGAATAGCCCCTATTCGGCAAGCAAGGCTGCCAGTGATCATTTGGTTCGTGCCTACCACCATACGTACGGTTTGCCTGTACTTACCACCAACTGTTCAAACAACTACGGGCCATACCATTTCCCGGAAAAGCTTATACCGTTGATGATCGTCAACGCGCTGGCCGGTAAATCTTTACCTGTGTATGGCGACGGTCAACAAATTCGCGATTGGCTCTACGTTAAAGACCATTGCAGCGCTATCCGTCGTGTGCTCGAAGCCGGTGTGGTGGGGGAAACCTATAACGTTGGTGGATGGAACGAGAAGCCCAATCTTGAAATCGTGCACACCGTTTGCGGGCTGTTGGATGAGTTGCGCCCGCGTGCAGATGGCCAGCCGTATCACCAACAGATCGCTTACGTTACCGATCGCCCGGGTCATGATCGCCGTTACGCAATTGACGCTCGGAAATTGGAGCGGGAATTGGGTTGGAAGCCAGCGGAAACGTTCGAGACAGGCATCCGGAAAACAGTTGAGTGGTATCTGGACAACCAGGTCTGGGTAGGTAATGTCACCAGCGGCGCTTACCGAGATTGGGTAAGTAGGCAGTACAAATGAGAAAAATTCTGCTTTTCGGAAGCAACGGGCAAGTAGGGTGGGAATTACAACGCTCACTGCCCTTGCTTGGAAATTTGACGGTTTGTGACCGTAGTAAAGTTGACCTGTCTGATTTAGACGCCGTGTCGGCTTTTCTGCGGCAGGAACGTCCCGATATTATTGTCAATGCGGCCGCATACAATGCGGTCGATTTGGCAGAGTCTTTCGAAGACGACGCGCAGAAAATTAATTGTTATCTGGTCAAAATGCTTGCTGAGTACGCAGCGGATAATAATGCCTGGGTCGTACATTATTCCACCGATTATGTTTTTGATGGAGAGTCTGCACTCCCATACTCAGAGGTAGACGCTCCTAATCCATTGAATGCATATGGGAGATCCAAGGCGCAGGGCGAGCATGCTCTCGTTTCAAGTGGTTGTAATCATCTTTTGCTGAGAACAAGTTGGGTCTACTCCGCCAGAGGACGAAATTTTGTAAAAACGATATTGCGTCTTGCAGCGACGAAGACCGATCTTTCAGTAGTAGATGACCAAACTGGCGCGCCAACAAGTGCTTCACTTGTTGCGGATGTCACTGCACTTTGTCTTTACCGAATTCTGAATGATGAAAATTCGAATGGACTGAGTGGAACGTATCACGTGGTCGCATCGGGTTATGCAAGCTGGTATGAGTACGCTCGTTATTTGGTATCTGAAGCGGCGGATTTAGGGATTAGTTTGAGTTGTACAGAGCACGATATACGTGCGGTGAGCAGTTCTGAGTACCCTACTAAAGCAACTAGACCAAAAAATTCGAGACTTGATAATAGTAAAGTTCAAAATGCGTTCAATATAAGTATTCCTGATTGGAAAATTCATATGAAGAGAACGCTTTCTGATATAGCTAGGCAGGGATGATTATGTATCGTAAAGGTATAATTTTAGCCGGTGGTTCTGGTACTCGCTTGCATCCAGCGACGCTCGCGATTTCAAAACAACTGCTTCCGGTTTTTGACAAGCCGATGATCTATTACCCGCTCAGTACATTAATGCTGGCGGGGATTCGAGATATTTTGATTATTTCCACGCCACAGGACACGCCTCGCTTCGAGCAGCTTCTGGGTGATGGGGCAAAGTGGGGAATCAACCTCAACTATGCCGTTCAGCCATCTCCCGATGGGCTGGCTCAAGCATTTATAATTGGTGAGGAGTTTCTCGACGGCAATGCATGCGCTTTGGTGCTAGGCGACAACATCTATCACGGCCATGATTTTCAGGAACTCTTGGCTAACGCTATGCAACGTGACAGCGGGGCAAGCGTGTTCGCTTATCATGTGAACGATCCAGAGCGCTACGGGGTAGTCGAGTTCGCCAAGTCAGGCAAAGCTATCAGCCTGGAAGAAAAGCCTTCGGTTCCGAAATCCAGCTACGCTGTGACTGGCCTTTATTTTTACGATGCGAACGTCGTGGAAATTGCCAAGAGCATTAAACCGTCCGATCGTGGCGAGTTGGAAATCACCGACGTGAATCGCATTTACCTGGAGCGCAACAAGCTCTCGGTAGAAATTATGGGACGGGGGTACGCTTGGCTGGATACAGGTACTCATGAATCGCTTCTTGAGGCGAGCCACTTCATCGCTACTCTGGAAAATCGTCAAGGTCTGAAGGTTGCGTGTCCTGAGGAATTAGCATGGCGCAAAGGGTGGATTTCAGACGAACAGTTGAGAGAATTGGCTACACCGTTAATTAAAAGCGGATACGGAAAGTATCTGAAAGGCCTCTTGGAACATGAGAGTCACTGATTATGCAGGCGACAGAACTAGCGCTTCCGGGGCTTTTTTTATTTGAGCCAAAAGTCTTTGGGGACGAGCGAGGCTTTTTTTATGAAAGCTTTAATGCGAAAGTGTTTGCAGATGCCACTGGGCGCGAGGCTAATTTCGTCCAGGATAACCACTCAAAGTCTACGCGCGGCGTACTTCGTGGTCTTCACTATCAAGTAACCCGACCCCAGGGCAAGCTCGTAAGAGTCACTGCCGGGGAGGTTTTTGATGTCGCGGTAGATATTAGAAAGTCATCGCCTACTTTTGGTCGGTGGGTTGGAGTTTATCTATCGGCTGAAAATAATAAGCAACTCTGGATTCCAGAAGGGTTTGCTCATGGGTTTCTCGTGACATCGGAGTTTGCGGAGTTTCAGTATAAAGTTACTGATTACTGGTGTCCCGAATTCGAGCGTTCCATCCGTTATAACGATCCTGATCTGGCTATTGAATGGCCATCATTTACAGATAGTACGAAGCTTGCATTGTCTGCTAAAGATGAGAGTGGATCAAACTTTAAAACCGCAGAGCACTTGTAAGTCGAGGCCAAATACATGTCTATTCAACTTTTTGTACCTAGTTTTCGTGTCGATGAATGCCTTGAAGCCATTCGTGAGTGTCTCGAAAAAGGTTGGACCGGGTTGGGTTTCAAAACCGTTGAGATGGAAGAAGCGTGGAAATCCTACACTGGGCTTTCGCATGCACATTTTCTCTCGTCCAACACAGTGGGTCTTCACTTGGCTCTTGAATTGTTCAAGACCAAGAACAACTGGGACGATGATGCAGAGGTGATTACCACTCCTCTGACTTTTGTTTCGACTAACCACGCCATTCTTTACGCAGGCATGAAGCCTGTATTTGCAGACGTTGACGACTCGCTGTGCCTTGATCCCGCTAGCGTCGAACAGCGTATTACTGACAAAACAAAAGCACTGATTTTCGTGGGTATTGGCGGGAATGTCGGCCATTACGCAAAAATCATCGAAATTTGCAAAGCGCGTAATATTGCACTGATCCTTGACGCAGCCCATATGTCTGGCACTCGCGTTAATGGGCGTCATGTATGTCCGGAAGCAGATGCAGTGGTATTTAGCTTCCAAGCCGTGAAAAACCTGGCAACTGCTGACTCCGGCATGATTTGCTTCAAAAATGCGGAAGATGACGAGCGTGTTCGCAAGATGAGCTGGCTGGGTATCAACAAGGATACATATGCACGTACGGCCGCTCAGGGTGCATATAAGTGGATGTACGATGTTGAAGAAGTAGGTTACAAGTTTCACGGTAACTCCATCATGGCCGCAATGGGCCTGGTGCAGTTGAAGTATCTGGATCGCGATAACGCCTATCGTCGCCAAATCGCCAAGTGGTATCGCGAGAACCTGAGCGGCATCGATAACGTTCGCTTCATCGACATTAATCCGGAATGCGAATCGTCGACTCACCTGGTGCAAATTCGTATCAATAACCGTGAAGAGATGATGCTCGCACTCAACGAGCATCAAATATATCCAGGTGTGCACTATCGTGATAATACTGAGTATCGTATGTACGCGCATGGTAAGGGTACTTGCCCTAAAGCGGCGTTGGCGTCTCAGGAAATCATTTCGCTGCCGGTACATCTGGGTCTGAGCAAGGCCGATGTCGACACCGTATCCGAATTGGTAGCCAAGTACGCAAAATGAAACTAGCCCTCCACTCAACATCCGATGGTATTGTCGAAATTCGTCTATTAGAGGCGGCCGATTTACAGGCCACCTTGAGCTGGAGAAACAGAGACGAAAATCGCCGATGGTTTATTAACTCAAACGTTATTGAATGGAATGACCACGTAAAATGGTTTGAGTCCTATCAGAAAAAATCTAACGATTTTGTGTTTATCATCGAAGCGGATGGTGAGTTGGTTGGGCAGTGTGCTGTTTATGGCATAGATTTACAGCAGAAACGAGCTGAGGTCGGGCGCTTTCTTGTGTCTCCAGATAGCGCCGGCAAAGGCTATATCAAGCGGGGCTGCCAACTGTTGATTGAAACATGTTGGCAGCAACTCGCACTTGATAGCGTATTTCTAGAAGTTCTTGAAGAAAATGTCAGGGCGATTAAGTTATACGAAAAGCTAGGCTTCAACGAAGTTTCTCGCAAGGGCAAATTAATAGTGCTTGAGCTAAATAGGCTTTAGATGATAAGTCAAAATAGTTTTCTATCCAATACGCTTAAATCGCTTATTGAGTGGCGTGTTTGGTTGTATATGGGGCTCCAGGATATCAAAGCCCGTTTTCGCAGATCGGCAATAGGGCCGCTTTGGATACTTATAAACCTGGCGATGATGGTTTTGGGCGCCGGTATGGTTTATGGTGTTTTGCTAAAGCAACCTATGGCAGAGTTTCTCCCTTATCTTACATGCGGTTTGATAGTTTGGGGGTTCCTGGTTGCATCCTTTGTTGAAGGTGGGTATGCGTTTATAAGTTCTGAAGGATACATTAAGCAGTTTTCCTTCCCGAAACAAATTTATCTGTTTCGAGTGCTGGTTTCTCTATTTATAGTTATGTTGATCGGTATTGTCGCTTTAGCGGGCACATTGTTGTTCTTTGATCGTTTTAAGCCAATGGGTTGGCTATATGCATTGCCCGGTCTTGGAATACTTCTAATTGCAGGGTTAGGGCATATTACCCTCAGTGCATATGTCTCCGCCCGCCTTAGGGACTTGCCGCACGCCTTGAGTGGCATTTTTCAAGTGTTGTTCTTCGTTACGCCAATCATGTTTCCTGTTACTATGCTTAAAGAGCGTGGATTGGATTTTATCTATAAATATAATCCATTGTACTATTTGGTCGATGTGATTAGGTTTCCAATTTTGGAAGGGACGTTTGCAGTAAAGCAGGACTATATGTTTTGCGCGGCTTATCTATCGCTTCTATGGATGGTCTGCATAGTGCTTGGGTCTAAAATGGATAAGAAAGTGGTTTATATGCTATGAGCGATATTTCTATAGTTTTGCGAGATGCAAGTGTTGTATTTACTGGGCAGACCGATTTCCTAGGCAGAGTGAAAAATACAATACTGCGCCGTCCGGTGGCATCAAATACTAAAGAATATAAAATCAATGCGCTTTCTAATGTTAATCTCTCCATCACACGAGGAGAACGCGTTGGCTTAATTGGCTTGAATGGTGCCGGAAAAAGCACCATTTTAAAAGTTATGGCTCGTATATATCCTACCACTACTGGAACAGCTCAGACACGCGGCCACGTATGTCCGATGTTTGAGCTTGCGACGGGTTTTGAAATGAACCAGTCGGGGTGGGATAATATAAAGATTCGTGCGTTATTGTTAGGTTTAAAGCCGAAAGAGATTAAAGCAAAAATGCAGGAAATTGCTGAGTTCTCTGAGTTGGGAGAGTTTTTGAATTATCCCGTGCGTACTTACTCTGCAGGTATGTTCATTCGCTTGGCGTTCTCGGTCTCTACCGCGATAAACCCTGAAGTGCTTTTGCTTGATGAAGTTATGGGGGCTGGAGACATCAATTTTGCCCACAAAGCCCAAGAGCGAATGAAAAAATTTATGGCTCAAGGCAAGATTCTTGTTTTTTCGAGCCACTCACCAGAGTTGGTGAGTGACTTTTGCGAGCGCACAATCTGGCTTGAAAAAGGAAAAATTCGCATGGACGGGAAAACTGATCAAGTGCTAAAGGCGTATTCAGACAATTACTCGGCAAGTGTATAAGGTCTAAAACATGGAAGTTAAAGATCTCATTCGCAATTCGCAATTGTTGCCTGGAAGTTCTTATGCAAATGTGCGGTCCCATTGGTTTCTGTTCTGCTGCCAACGTTTCGGCGGGCAAAGGGCGGGAAACTCCGTAAGGCAATAGAATCGGTATGTGGGATTGGTTGATAAAAGCAATAGCGTTGTGTGGTGCTCAGTAGAGGGATTATCTGGTTTGAATACTATCGGGGTTGTAAATTTTTCTCTTGAGAAGCCATTTCAGCAAGAAGATTTGGCTTTTATTCGCTTCTTTGGTCGAAATTTGAATGTCGGTGTTAAAGCGGTGGAATGTTCAGTGGCGTCTCGCTGGCCTTTGCGTCCTGGCAAGCAAGTACCGTATGCAAGTTTTTTTACATTATGAGTGATATTGGTTTCGATGTTGATGTTCTATTGGTTGTTGAAGCCGATATCGCGACAACTCAGTTAACAGAACAGCTGCTGTCAGAGTGTCTAGCTTTCGGTATCAGGTACAAAAAGCTATATCTTTCTCAGCTTGATGAGCATGCTTTCACCGGTGCGGCTTTGCCGTTGTTTGTGAGAACTGCTGATCCTGTTGCGATATATTGGATGGAAGCTCTAAAGCGTAGCAATATCCCCTATTTTTATTATATTGATGATAATTTTTGGCTGATAGGTGGTGATAGCCCTTTAGCAAAATATTATAAACATCCAATAATACGTCGTTCGCTTAAATTCGCCGTAGAAAACGCACATACCGTTATTACCAACTCGGTTGCTTTAAGGGAATATATACTTCCTAAAAATAAAAATACGATGCTTTTGCCCGCTTTTTTTGATTTTTCGTTGCTTCCCGTCTGTGACTCGAAACCAGTCGACGAATATCGAATTGGCTTCGCAGGTAGTGCATCGCGCGATGCTGATTTGGATATCCTGAAAGATGTAATTCCTTATTTTCTCAATCGTAGAGATAACCTGGCGTTTGAGTTTATCGGTTGTTTGCCAAAGTGGCTGGAGCAAGGACCGAAAGTCAGGTTTTTCGGGCACATGCATAGCTATGCCGAATATATTGCCTTCCAAGCCACGCGCAGTTGGAAAATCGGTCTGGCCCCTCTTGATAATAAAACGTCTAATAAATACAAGACAAATAATAAGTATCGCGAATATTCCGCATTTCGATGTGCAGGGGTTTATTCCGTCTCTGAAAGTTATGTTGACTCTGTTGTGGACGGGGTTACGGGGTTGTTGGTTGAAACCAATACGACTGAAAGTTGGATTTCCGCAATCGAACGTTATTTAGATGATGAGTCGAGTAGAGCGGAAATTGTCGAGAAGGCATACAATGATGTTCATAGCAGATTTGATATCTCTGCTGTCGCGACTCAATGGGCTGCCCTTTTTCAACAGGGTGGGAAATTATTGACTAATAGTAGAATAACGCCTGTTCATGTTTCTGCGTGGGATGGATTGGTTAGAAGGCTGTCCCATTATTGGTTGCTGATTGAGATTTCAATGTATGAAGGCGGTTTCAAACTGACTTCTTATCGCGTGCTAAAGAAAATTTTGCGCCTTTTCAAATAGGACGCATGGCTCAGATCACGCACTCAGATAGAGTACGAGCTTTCTCAAAAAGATCTTGAGTTGGTTCGTTGTCCAGCGGATCGCTGGCGTATTCGCTGATCGCTTGCTTAACAAGGCTTTCGAGCAACCTCTTGCATTGAGGTCGGCGAAGCGCACCGCAGTGTTGCGCACCCACATCAAGGTTATCGTAGGGTGTTGATGCCGTATTCGAATGGTTTTTTTGATTCCTGTTCACCGAGTTTTCGCCTCCGTTTGTAAGAACATTTCGAGAAGAAAGCGTGGGAATTTCTTCTGCGAGCCATTCGTGATAGATTGCGCCATTGCTATCTACTGCTTGAATCGGTTTAGAATGCCAAAAAGAATACTTGTCACCGGTGCAACAGGGTTTCTTGGAAGGTCCTTGGTTAATTATTTTTGCACTTTCCCCAATACTTCAGTCGTGGCCCCAATACGAAGTATTAATAATGTGTTGCCCGATAAAGTAGAAAAATTCTATTTACCAGATATTGATGAGAATACCGATTGGGGTGAGTCTCTTGTTGGTGTTGATACCGTAGTGCATGCCGCGGCACGTGTGCATGTCATGAATGAAGACCCAGTGCAGTCAATAGATAAGTTTCGCGCTGTAAATGTAAAGGGAACGCTTCGTCTTGCAGAACAGTCCATTCAGGCCGGAGTTAAAAGGTTTGTTTATATAAGTTCCATCAAAGTCAATGGCGAAAGTACTGCGGTTGGAAGAGTATTTTCTGCAGATGACATTCCGCAGCCATTGGATCCTTATGGGCTATCCAAGTACGAAGCAGAGCAAAAACTTCTAAAACTTGCCGAGTCAGGAGCAATAGAAGTTGTAATTATCCGTCCGGTACTGATTTATGGTCCAGGGGTGGGTGCGAATTTTCAGCAAATGATGCGCTGGCTTGTAAAGGGGATCCCTCTGCCTTTCGGAGCGATCTGCAATGTACGAAGTCTCGTTTATTTGGACAATGTCGTCGACTTTGTCGGCACTTGCGTCACTCATCCTGGTGCTGCAAATCAGGTGTTTGTGGTCAGTGATGGTGAAGATATTTCAACGACACGGCTGATGCAGCACCTCATTAGTTGCTTGGGCGTGAAAACCTGGCTTATACCTGTTCCTGTTGCCATGCTGATGTTCATGGCGGGTTTGGTGGGAAGAGGCGCTGTCGCTCAACGTCTTTTCGGGTCGCTACAGGTCGATATCCAGAAAAATCAGGAATTACTGGGTTGGCGTCCGCCGTTCAGCCTTAATGATGGTTTGAAAGCAACCACAGAGCATTTTCTGGAGTCTCGCAAAAAATGAGTTACGTGTGGTTCATTCCGTTTGTTGTCGCTGCATCCTTTATATTGACAACAGTACTACGCAGATATGCAGTATCCCGAAGCCTGTTGGACGTCCCCAATGCGCGCAGCTCCCACGTGGTTGCAACACCTCGCGGTGGCGGTGTCGCGATTGTCGTTGCGTTCATTATGTCGTTGGGATTTCTTTACGTCACCGGTTTGATTCCCTTCACGTTTTTTTTCGCGATTGTAGGGGCGGGGGGCGCAGTCGCCTTGATTGGCTTTATGGACGATCACGGACATATCGCTGCGCGTTGGCGGTTGGCGGGTCATTTCGCATCAGCATTTTGGTTGTTGGGTTGGATCGGTGGGCTACCCCCAATCCAGCTATTCGGCAATTCCGTGGATCTTGGGTGGCCCGGTTTTGTGCTTGCCGCTTTTTACCTGGTATGGCTGCTCAATCTCTACAACTTCATGGACGGCATCGACGGAATCGCTAGCGTAGAAGCGATTTGTGCGTGTCTAGGTGCTTGTCTGCTTTACTGGATGGCAGGGCTGGATAGTCTGATTTGGGCGCCTTTATTGCTTGTCGCTTCGGTCGCCGGTTTTCTTTACTGGAATTTCCCTCCGGCACGGATATTCATGGGGGACGCCGGCAGCGGTTTTATTGGCTTGGTACTGGGGGGGCTCTCTCTACAGGCCGCGTGGGTAAGTCCGCCAATGCTGGAGGCTTGGTTGATTCTGCTTGGGGTATTCATTGTCGATGCAACGTTCACGCTGTTTCGTCGTTTGGTCCGTGGAGAAAAAGTCTATGAGGCGCATCGAAGTCATGCCTACCAGTTCGCTTCACGTCGTTTCGGCAAGCACTTACCGGTCACTATCGCGGTTGGAGCGATCAATCTGCTCTGGCTGTTGCCGATAGCCGTTTGCGTTATACGCTTCGGTCTTGACGGCGTCTTGGGGGTGCTTCTGGCTTACCTGCCGCTGATCGGGTTAGCGATAAAGTTTCACGCCGGAGAGCTGGAGGTACCGGTGGATCAGAACTAAGCGGTAACTAGTGTGTCATTTAGGTTTAGAGTGATCACGACGCGCCCTTGAGCCATCACCATGATGAAGAGCCGCAGGAAGGAGTGATTTAGGTGATTGAAGGGTTTATGGATAAAGTTAGAGGATACCTGGTAGGCCTCCCCCGACGCCGGAAAAGGCTGATTCAGGTCGCCACAGATATTTTGCTGGTCTGGGCTGCCTTGTGGTTGGCTTTTATTGTCCGGTTGGGTCTGGACGATATGTACAACCCGTTCAAGGCACATCTCTGGCTCTTCGTTTGCGCGCCCATCGTTGCCATCCCGTTGTTCATCCGTTTTGGCATGTACCGTGCCGTCATGCGCTATTTCGGAAACGACGCGCTCATCGCCATTGTCAAAGCCGTCAGCCTCTCTTCGCTGGTCCTGGCGCTTGTGGTCTATTGGTACAGCAATCATGAAGCGGTAGTGCCACGCTCCATCGTATTCAACTACTGGTGGCTTAGCCTCGTCATCATTGGCGGTTTACGCTTGTGCATGCGCCAATACTTTATGGGGGATTGGTTCTCCGGGGCTCATCATGTTCCATTTACCAACCGCGATGATGGTTTGACCAAGGTTGCGATCTACGGTGCAGGCGTTGCGGGAAACCAGTTGGTTGCAGCGCTGCGTATGGGGCGAGTCATGCGCCCTGTCGCTTTTATCGATGATGACGCGAGCATTGCGGATCGGGCGATTGCCGGTTTGCAGGTCTACAAACCCAAACATATTCAGCAGATGATCGATGAGACGGGAGCTCAGGAAATTCTTCTGGCGCTACCATCGTCTACTCGTGCGCGTCGACGGGAGATCCTGACTTTCCTCGAGCGTTTTCCACTACACATTCGCAGCGTTCCGAACTTTACCGACTTGGCCAGTGGTCGGGTGAAGGTCGAAGACATTCAGGAAGTGGACATCGCTGATTTGCTAGGGCGCGATTCGGTGCCGGCGCAACCAGATCTTCTCGAGCGTTGTATCAAAGGCAAGACAGTCATGGTGACTGGCGCGGGTGGGTCGATTGGCGCAGAGCTTTGCCGGCAGATTTTCACATTGGGCCCGACCACGCTTTTGCTGTTCGACCACAGCGAGTTCAACCTCTACAGCATTCTGTCGGAATTGGAGCGTCGTGGCTGCCGGGAATCGGTTCCTGTCCAGCTTTTACCGATTCTCGGCTCCATTCGCCACCAGGACAAATTGCTGGATGTAATGAAAACCTGGGGTGTGGACACCGTCTACCACGCCGCTGCTTACAAGCATGTGCCCATGGTTGAGCACAACATCGCCGAGGGGGTATTGAACAACGTCATCGGCACACTCAACACTGCTCAGGCAGCGTTGCAGTCTGGAGTCTCCAACTTCGTGCTGATCTCCACCGACAAAGCGGTTCGCCCGACGAATGTGATGGGCAGCACCAAGCGCCTGGCCGAGTTGACACTTCAAGCCTTGAGTCGCGAGATTGCCCCGGTTCTGTTTGGCGACAAAGCCAATGTATCGCGGGTTAACAAAACCCGTTTCACCATGGTTCGATTCGGCAATGTGCTGGGTTCGTCCGGATCTGTGATTCCACTGTTTCACAGCCAGATCAAGTCCGGTGGGCCGCTGACGGTCACTCACCCGAAAATCACCCGCTATTTCATGACCATTCCCGAAGCCGCGCAATTGGTGATCCAGGCGGGGTCCATGGGGCAGGGTGGTGATGTATTCGTTCTCGACATGGGTGAACCGGTGAAGATCGTTGAGCTGGCAGAGAAAATGATCCACCTCTCCGGTTTGAGCGTTCGTTCGGAGAAAAACCTTCAAGGCGACATTTCGATTGAGTTCACCGGTCTACGCCCTGGTGAGAAGCTTTACGAAGAGTTGCTGATTGGCGACAACGTATCGGCAACTCAGCATCCAATGATCATGAGTGCCAACGAGGATCATTTGCCGTGGGACGTGCTCAAGGGCCGTTTGCGGGAATTGCTGACGGCAGTCGATCAAGATGATTACTCGAAGGTACGCCAACTCCTACGCGAAACCGTCAGCGGTTATACCCCCGACGGCGATATCGTCGACTGGATCTACCAACAGCGTCGCCTCGAGCCCTGATTGTTTCATATCCCGTAACGCACACATTTTTGACAGGCTCCAGACATCGCCTAAGTTTGGGAGGCAGCTTCGGAAAAGCTGCTTCCTCAACCGATGTCATGGAGCTTCAACTATGCGTACTGGCTTTTTCTACTCTTTGGTTTTTGCCTTTCTCACGGCCGTTTCAACGGCCGCCAACGCGGCGCCTGTGGCCAAGCCAGAGGCTGGCAACGCACCCCTGATGCAAGAAGTTTCTCCTAAGGCCCAGAACGGCAAAATCGATCTCAACGTGGCTGATGCGCCAACTTTGCAGCGTGAGCTGTCCGGTATAGGCGAGACCAAGGCCAATGCGATTGTTGCGTATCGCGATATTAATGGACCGTTCGCATCGGTGGACGAGTTGCTGGAAGTGAAAGGTATCGGCAAGGCGATTCTGGATCGGAACCGCGAGAAGCTGGAAGTGAACTAAGCTGATTATTCAACGCCAAGGGGCCGGTCATTGACCGGCCTTTTTGCATTCCGGCGTAGGCTCCCACACAGATGCCTTTTGTCGGCATCGCGGAAATTATGGCTATCATATGCGGATTAGATTATGCCTATAATAAATTGGTTTCCCGCCGAAGCGTTCTGAGATCCGAGCGCTTGGCTTTCCCTCGAGCATCTTTCCAGGAGCACCGTCATGAATTCTGTTCAGTCCAAAGGTACGGCCCTTGTCACCGGCGCTTCTTCCGGTATTGGTGCGGTTTACGCGCAACGTCTGGCGTCGCACGGTTTCGATCTGTTGCTGGTGGCTCGCGATCAGCAGCGTCTGGACGATGCTGCCACCAAGCTCCGTGCTGAGCATGGCGTCCAGGTTGAAGTCCTCAAAGCAGACCTGACGCAAAAGGACGACGTCCTCAAACTCGAACAACGCCTGCGCAGCGACTCCAGCATCAGTCTGTTGCTCAACAATGCCGGCGTGGCGGCTGATGGTCTGTTGGCCAATGCTGATACCGACCAGCTTGAACGAATGATTCAACTGAACGTCACCGCGGTCACACGCCTGGCATCGGCCGCGGCGGCCAGTTTTGCCAAGGCTGGTCGGGGCACGATCATCAACATCGCATCGGTGGTGGCATTGTTTCCCGAGCGCTTCAACGCGACCTACAGCGCCAGCAAGGCTTACGTGCTGAGCCTGACCCAATCGCTGAACGCCGAACTGGAGGGCACCGGAGTCAAGGTCCAGGCTGTGTTGCCAGGCGTAACGCGTACCGAAATCTGGGAACGCTCCGGTATCGATGCTTCACAGATTCCTGCAGAGATGGTCATGGAGGCGACGGAGATGGTTGATGCGGCTCTGTCAGGACTGGATCAGGGCGAGCTGGTGACCATTCCGTCGCTGCCGGATGCTTCTGACTGGGAAGCTTTCGTCGCAGCGCGTCATGTGATGGCGCCCAACCTTTCCAAAAGCAAAGCCGCCGCGCGTTACAAATAAAGCGAAAAAATCTGCAGGGGTGATGCGGTATGAGTGATCGTCGAGTGGTTGTAACAGGCATGGGTCTGGTGTCCCCGCTGGGTAGTGGTGTTGAAGCCGTCTGGGCACGCTTGTTGGCCGGGCGTTCCGGTATAAGAAATCTGCCGGACGATGTAGTGGCCGATCTACCGGCTAAGGTCGGTGGGGCAGTGCCGACTCTGGCTGACGATCCTGAAGCGGGATTCGATCCGGATCGTGCAACGCCACCCAAAGAACAAAAGAAGATGGACCGCTTCATTCTGTTCGCCATGGAAGCGGCCCGTCAGGCACTGGAGCAGGCCGGCTGGCAAGCGCAGACCACCGATACCCAAGAGCGTACCGCGACCATCATCGGTTCCGGAGTAGGTGGTTTCGGTGCGATCGCCGATGCGGTGCGTACCACCGATACTCGCGGCCCGCGGCGTCTGTCACCGTTCACCATCCCATCGTTTCTGGTCAATCTGGCAGCCGGTCATGTGTCGATTCAGCACGGTTTCAAGGGACCGTTGGGTGCGCCGGTGACGGCTTGTGCCGCCGGGGTTCAGGCGATTGGCGACGCGGCGCGGCTGATTCGCTCCGGCGAAGCGGACATCGCGGTGTGTGGCGGTGCGGAAGCGGCAATTGATCGCGTCAGTCTCGCCGGGTTCGCGGCGGCGCGCGCGTTGTCCAGCGCTTACAACGAGACCCCGGAGCGCGCTTCACGTCCTTTCGACAGCGGCCGCGATGGCTTTGTCATGGGAGAAGGCGCGGGTCTACTGGTGATTGAGTCCCTGGAACATGCCCTGGCCCGTGGCGCCACGCCCCTGGCTGAACTGGTCGGTTACGGCACCAGTGCCGACGCTTATCACCTGACCGCAGGTCCCGAGGATGGCAGCGGCGCGCGCCGTGCGATGTCGTTGGCGTTGGCTCAGGCGGGTGTAACGCCGCAACAGGTTCAGCATCTCAATGCCCACGCTACTTCGACGCCGGTTGGTGACCTGGGAGAGCTGGCGGCGATCAAGGCATTGTTCGGCGCGGATAACAAGATCGCGGTGACATCCACCAAATCGGCCACCGGACATTTGCTCGGTGCGGCCGGCGGGATTGAAGCGATCTTCACCCTGCTGGCGATCCGTGATCAGGTCGTCCCCGCAACGCTTAACTTCGTCAATCCGGACCCCGCTGCCGAAGGCGTGGATATCGTCCACGGTCAGGCCCGGCCAATGGCCATCGAGTATGCGTTGTCCAATGGTTTCGGGTTTGGTGGGGTCAATGCCAGCGTGTTGTTCAAGCGCTGGCAGGGTTAGTCCTGTGACTGGATGAGGTGTTCGCGTGTGACGTCGAGAATCCGCTGGGCGAACTCAACGTCGGAAATGCTACGCGATAACAACACGGCGCCGGCCAGCGTAGCCATGATTACAATGCTGCGCCGGTCGGCGTTTTCGCCTTCCAGGGTGCCCTCGATCTGATCGAGTCGGGCCTTGAGTACCGCATCGCTCGTTGGGCTCGGTTGGCCTCGCAGTCCCAGTTCCGAGGAAATGGTCAACAGCGGACAACCTTCATGGGGCGAAGTCTTGTGCCATTCGGACAAGTAGGCATCGATGAACGCCTCCAGCGGGCGCTCCTGGGCGAACAGCTCGGCGCAAATAACTGCGACTTGATCGCCCGCAGCCTGCAGCGCCTTTTCCACCAGTTCGTCCTTGGACTTGAAGTGCGAATAAAAGCCGCCGTGAGTCAAGCCCAGGGCCTTCATCAGAGGTTGCAGGCCGGTCGCGCCGATGCCGTCACGGCGAAAGCGTGCCGAAGCTTCCTTGATGATGCGTTGGTGGGTCTGGGCTTTATGGTCCTGCGAGTAACGCATCTGATATCTCCAGCATCAATGCGCCATATTAACCAATGCAAATTGGATGGTGACTGTACTTCTACTTCTAAAAAGCACACAGATGCGTCGAACTGGTATGAAACTCCGACACTAGTGGCACGAATAGTGATTACTCATTGACTGACGATTGTTGAACAATCCTGAGGCAATGAGCATGAACAGCGGACTGTCACTGGCCGATCACATTACATTGGAGTTGCGTGCCGACATCATCGGTGGTCGCTTGCTGCCGGGCATGGCCCTGGTGGAAAACGATCTGGTGTCTGCCTACAACGCTTCGCGCAATACCATTCGTGAAGCCTTGCATCGGCTGGGGCAGGAGGGCCTGGCGCGATATGTGCGCAACAAAGGCGTGATGGTGCGCCGTCTGGACTTTGATGACGTGCGGGATCTGTTCAAGGTTCGACGTACGCTTGAATTGCAGGCCATCAATACGAGTCGCCCGCTGCGCGACTATCAATCGGACCGTATGCAGGAAGCCCTCGAAGCCACGGAGCTGGCCCGGGAGCGCGAAGATTGGCGCGCCGTCGGCACCCACAGTCTGGCCTTTCATCAACACATTGTCGGGTTGATGCGCAGTCCATTGTTCGATGAGTTTTTCACCAATGTCGTCGCGCAATTGCGTCTGGTGTTCTGCACTGCGCCTGATGAATCGAGTTTTCAGGCGCCCTGGCTGGCTCGCGACCGACAGATCCATGAGCTACTGGTCGAAGGTGACAAACGTGGCGCCGAAGATGCGCTGAGCCTCTATCTCGACGACTCCGAATACCTGCTGTTGCAAATGCTTGCCCCCACTTCGCATCACTGATCGAGGACACGTGACATGTACAAAGACTATCCAGCAGCCTATCAAGTCAGCAAAGGCTCGGCCTTGCAGGTGGATAAGGCGTTCTATGAACGAGTTCGTGACGCGAAGGACGGGCGCACGCTGATCGAATCGTTCGAAGTGCCGATTCGCGCCGGTCGTGCCTGGAAGGTACCCGCGGGGCATGTGTTCAGGGTCACGACCCCCGTCGGCCCGCAAGTGGGCGACTTCAACGTGTGGAATGCCAACGATCCGCGCGAACGCTTGTGGGCGTCGCGAACTCGCCAGCTGCAAGGTGCGCACGTCAGCACCCATGACCGCCTCTGGTCGAACCTGCCGTTTTTACGACCGCTGGTGACCATTACCGATGACAGCCTGGCCAGTTACGGCATCGATGAGCATGGCGGGCGTTTGCACGATTTACTCGGCACCCGCTGCGATCCTTACGTGAACAAAATGCTGACCGGGGAAGATTTCCATCACCACTGCCACTCCAATCTGACCCGCGCGGTGCTGCCCCATGGTCTGACCGAGTTCGACGTGCACGACGTGCTGAACATTTTCCAGTGCACCGGCCTGAACCACGATGACATGTACTTCATGAAAGCCTGTCCCGCGCAGAAGGGCGACTACCTGGAGTTCTTCGCCGAGATCGATTTGCTGTGCGCACTCTCAACCTGCCCAGGCGGTGATCTGTCGCTGGCCATGTGGGGGCCGGACGCACAAGACCCCTTGAGCGTGTGCCGGCCGTTGGGGGTGGAGATCTATCGTCTGGAGGAGTCGTTGCTGGAGGGGTGGAGTTCGCCTGAGCGTGCGGCGTACAACGGGCTGCATGGTTTGCACATCGTCAAGGCGGATTGGGAAAAATAATCGGCACATATCGGACCTGTGGGAGCAAGGCTTGCCCGCGATGACGCCCTTAAGATCGCCATCGCGGGCAAGTCGGAATGCCGCCCGCTTGTTCCCACCAAAAGCAAAAAGCAGTTGAAGGTTTTTCAGCGGTCCTGCGCATCCTTGGCATCCGCTTGCGCATTGCGCTCCGCTACACGAGCGCGCTGTTCATCGGTCAGCTCAACCTTGGTGGCGGTGTCACGCAGCATCATCAAACCGCCAACGATCGAGCCGATGGCTACGATCAGAATCAACCAGGCATACCAGGGCATAGGGTTCTCCTTGAAGGCAGGCCGATTGACGGGTTTCGTCAATCGATCGTGCTTACCACTATTGAGCGATTTGGTTTCGCGGTGGTTCCATTCTATGCCTGATAGGCCTTGTAGGAGCGAGTTTGCTCGCGATGGTCGCCAACGATAACGCTGGTTAACAGGTACCCCGCGACAGTCTCAGGTTTTTCGCGAGCAGGCTCGCTCCCACAATGGTTGGTTTATAGCCCGGTCAACATCGCATCCGCCGGTGCATCGGCGCGCAGTTGTGCGGTGAGCATGAAGTACACGAAACCGGCCGCCATAAAACCGAGGAAGATCAGCCCGATCAGCGTGTTGAACCAGGCCATGGCCACCAGGCACACCATCGCCAGCACCAGTGCGATGAACGGCACCAGCGGGTAGCAGGGCGCGCGGAAGGTGCGCTCCAGGTTCGGTTCGGTTTTGCGCAGTTTGAACAGGCTGAGCATGCTCATGATGTACATCACGATCGCGCCGAACACCGCCATGGTGATCATCGCCGCCGTCAGTGTCATGCCGCCAAGGTTGATCAGGCCATCGCTGTAGATCGCCGCGATACCGATGACACCACCGGCGATGATCGCCCGGTGCGGCGTCTGGAAACGCGACAGCTTGGCCAGGGAGGCCGGCAAGTAACCGGCACGGGCCAGGGCGAAGAATTGCCGCGAGTAGCCAAGGATGATCCCGTGGAAACTCGCCACCAGCCCGAACAGGCCGATCCACACCAGCATGTGCAGCCAGCCAGAGCTCTCGCCGACCACGGTTTTCATCGCTTGCGGCAGTGGGTCATTGATGTTCGACAGAGTACGCCAGTCACCGACGCCACCTGCAAAGAACATCACGCCCATGGCCAGCAGCACCAGGGTCAGGATGCCGCTGATGTAAGCCTTGGGAATTGTGCGTTTCGGGTCTTTGGCCTCTTCGGCGGCCATCGCTGCGCCTTCGATGGCCAGGAAGAACCAGATCGCGAAGGGGATGGCCGCAAACATCCCGGCAATCGCCGGTGCGCCGAACACATCGGACCCGGCCCAGCCATTGAGGGCGAAGTTGCTGAAGCTGAACGCCGGAGCTACCACGCCCATGAACACCAGCAGCTCCGCCACCGCCAGAACGCAGACTACCAATTCGAAGGTCGCCGCCAGCTTGACGCCGAGGATGTTCAGGCCCATGAACACGATGTAGGCGCCCACCGCCGCGTGTTTCGGATCAAGGGCGGGGAACTGAACGTTGAGGTAGGCACCAATCGCCAGGGCAATCGCCGGTGGCGCGAACACGAATTCAATCAGCGTTGCGAGACCTGCGATCAACCCGCCTTTCTCGCCAAAGGCGCGGCGACTGTAGGCAAAGGGCCCACCGGCATGGGGAATGGCGGTGGTCAGTTCGGTGAAGCTGAAGATGAAGCAGGTGTACATGGTCGCGACCATGAACGAGGTCACCAGAAAGCCCAAGGTCCCGGCCACACCCCAGCCATAACTCCAGCCGAAATACTCCCCGGAAATCACCAGCCCCACCGCGATGCCCCACAAGTGCAGCGTGCCCAGCGTGGGTTTGAGTTGTGTGTTCATGCGTTTGCTCCCTGAACGGTTTGGACAGCTCGGGGGGAGGGCGTGTGCAGTGGGCGTGCCAGTGTTGTGACAGCGGTCGTAAAGCGGGAAAAGGTGTCGTATCGGGGATGTTCGGCGCTGTCTGTGCGGTTTTTGTGCATCAGTTGAGGGCGTTGCGGTCTGTTCTGCCGCCTTCGCGAGCAAGCCCGGCCCCACATTTGGAATGCGTTCGCCCGGACAGCGCCGATCACCCGTGAGAGCGGGTCTGCTAGCGAAGGGGCCCGCCCATCACCTCTGTAACCCCCGCATAAACCCACTCTTTACGCTTTTTTTATTCCCCGCCATAACCCTCGATCTCGCTCCTTTACGCCCTCCCTTCCGACAATAACCCCCACAAGCGGCAGTTAGCCGTAACACGGAGATCTTCCATGAGCGTTCTGGACGGGGTGTCACTGCTGTTGGCAGTGGGGCTGTTCATTTATCTGTTGGTTGCGCTGTTGCGCGCGGACCGGAACTAGGAGCGGCTATGCACAGTTATGACTATTGGCTGATCCTCGCGTTTTTTGCGGTGGTATTGGTCCCGGCGCCGTTTCTCGGGCGCTTCTATTACAAGGTGATGGAAGGGCAGCGCACCTGGTTGACGCCGATCCTCGGTCCGGTGGAGCGCGGTTGTTATCGAATCGCGGGAGTTGATCCACAGGTCGAACAGAGCTGGCAGAAGTACACCCTGGCCTTGCTCGCCTTCAACCTCGCGGGTTTCCTGCTGCTGTTCGCGATTCTGTTGTTCCAGGACCACTTGCCGCTGAACCCGCAAAACCTGCCGGGCCAGGAGTGGACGCTGGCATTCAACACCGCCATCAGTTTCATGACCAACACCAACTGGCAGGCCTACAGCGGCGAGGCGTCCCTGAGCTATTTGAGCCAGATGGTCGGTCTCACCGTGCAGAACTTCGTCAGCGCCGCCACCGGCCTCGCGGTACTGGTGGCTCTATGCCGCGGCATCGGTCGCAAATCCACTCAGTCTCTGGGCAATTTCTGGGTCGACATGACCCGCGCCACCCTCTACGGCCTGTTGCCGCTGTGCCTGCTGCTGGCGCTGTACCTGGTGTGGCAGGGCGTGCCGCAGACCTTCGCGCAGTACGTGAATGCCGTGACCGTGCAGGGCGTTGATCAAGTGATTCCGCTGGGCCCGGCGGCCAGTCAGATTGCGATCAAGCAACTGGGCACCAACGGCGGTGGCTTCTTCGGCGTCAACTCGGCGCATCCGTTCGAGAACCCCACGGCCTGGGCCAACCTGTTCGAGCTGGCGTCGATCATCCTGATTCCCGTCGCGCTGGTGTTCACCTTCGGCCACTACGTGAAAGACCTGCGTCAGAGCCGCGCGATCATCGCCTGCATGCTGGCCTTGTTCCTGATCGGTGGTGCGACGTCGCTGTGGGCCGAGTATCAGCCGAACCCGGCCTTGAACAACGTCGCTGTCGAGCAGACGGCGCCGCTGGAAGGCAAGGAGGCTCGCTTCGGCACCACGGCCTCCGTGCTGTGGTCGGTGACCACCACGGCGGCATCGAACGGCTCGGTCAACGGCATGCACGACAGCCTCAACCCGCTCAGCGGCATGGTGGCGCTGGTCAACATGATGGTTGGCGAGGTGATCTTCGGCGGCGTCGGCGCCGGGCTCTACGGCATGTTGCTCAACGTGCTGATCGCGGTGTTCCTCGCCGGCCTGATGATCGGTCGCACCCCGGAATACCTCGGGAAGAAGTTGCAAGCCAAAGAAGTGCAATTGCTGGTAGTGACCCTGATGGTCATGCCGATCGGTGTGCTGGTGCTGGGTGCCATTGCTGCCGTCCTGCCAGGTCCGGTGGCCTCGGTAAGCAACCCGGGCTCTCACGGATTCAGTCAGTTGCTCTACGCCTATACCTCGGCCAGTGCCAACAACGGCTCCGCGTTCGGTGGATTCACGGCCAATACGCCGTTCCACAACCTGATGCTGGGCCTGGGCATGTTGATCGGTCGCTTCGGCTACATCCTGCCGGTCATGGCATTGGCCGGCAGCCTGGCGATGAAGAAAACCGCACCGATCGGCCAGAACAGCTTCCCGACCCATGGCCCGCTGTTCGTGACCCTGCTGACCGTGACCATCTTGCTGGTGGGCGGCCTGACCTTCTTGCCGACGCTGGCGTTGGGCCCGATTGCCGAACATTTGAGCATGGGCTTCTGAGGATCTGATGATGAATATGCCCGTAACCAAAACCGTTGCCGTCAAGGCACCGGAACAACCGAAAACCGCGATCTCGGCCCTTTGGCGCCCGGCACTGCTGCAAGCCTTCGTCAAACTCGACCCTCGGCAATTGCAGCGCGCGCCGGTGATGTTGGTGGTCGAGCTGACCGCGATCCTGACTACCGTGCTGTGCTTCGTGCCGGACACGGCGGTGCCGACCTTCGTCGCCGCGCAAATCGCGGTGTGGCTGTGGTTCACCGTGCTGTTCGCCAACTTCGCCGAGGCCCTGGCCGAAGGTCGAAGCAAGGCCCGTGCCGACAGTCTCAAGGCCGGCAGCGAAGGCTTGAGCGCCCGTCGCAAGACCAGTAACGGCACCTTTCAAGTGGTGCCTGCCAGCAGTCTGCGCAAGGGTGATGTGGTGCGCGTCGAAGCCGGGGAAATGATCCCCGGTGACGGCGAAGTGATCGAAGGTATTGCCGCCGTCAACGAAGCGGCGATCACCGGCGAATCGGCGCCGGTGATCCGCGAGTCCGGCGGCGACCGCTCCGCTGTCACCGGCAATACACGGCTGGTCTCCGACTGGCTGCTGGTAAAGATCACCGCCAACCCCGGTGAGTCCACACTGGATCGCATGATCGCCCTGGTCGAAGGCGCCAAGCGCCAGAAAACCCCGAACGAAGTGGCGCTCGACATCCTGCTGATCGGTCTGACCCTGATCTTCCTGCTGGTGGTCGTGACCCTGCAGCCCTTCGCGCACTTCGCCAATGGCAGCCTGCCGCTGGTGTTCCTGGTGGCGTTATTGGTCACGCTGATCCCGACCACCATCGGTGGCCTGTTGTCCGCCATCGGTATCGCCGGGATGGATCGCCTGGTGCGCTTGAACGTGATCGCCAAATCCGGTCGCGCCGTGGAGGCGGCGGGGGACGTGCACGTCCTGTTGCTGGACAAGACCGGCACCATCACCTTCGGCAACCGTCGTTGCGCAGCAGTGGTCGCGGCGCCAGGTGTGACCACCCGGGAGCTTGCCGAGGGCGCCTTGTTCGCCTCGCTGGCCGATGACACGGCGGAAGGCAAATCCATCGTCGAATACCTGCGAACCACGCAGCCACAACCTGAGCCGGCCAACGAACTGCTGACCGCCGTACCCTTCAGCGCCGAAACCCGGTTGTCGGGTGTCGACTATCAGGGCCGTGTGTATCGCAAGGGCGCGGTGGATTCGTTGCTGGCGTTCGTCGGGCTGAAACGCGCCGACCTGGCTCCGGCCCTGTCCCGTGAAATCGACAAGATCGCCCAGAGCGGCGGTACCCCGTTGCTGGTCTGCGCCGACGGCAAATTGCTCGGTGCGATCCACCTCAAGGACGTGGTCAAGCCCGGCATCCGCGAGCGTTTCGCCGAGCTGCGCAAACTGGGGATCCGCACCGTCATGGTGACCGGCGACAACCCGCTGACCGCTGCGGCGATTGCCGCCGAAGCGGGTGTGGATGACGTGCTGGCAGAAGCCACGCCGGAGAAAAAACTGGCGCGCATTCGTCACGAGCAGAACGACGGTCGCCTGGTTGCCATGTGCGGCGACGGCGCCAACGACGCCCCGGCGCTGGCCCAGGCAGACGTCGGCATGGCGATGAACGACGGCACCCAGGCGGCGCGTGAAGCGGCCAACATGGTCGACCTCGACAGCGACCCGACCAAGCTGCTGGACGTGGTGCAGATCGGCAAGGAACTGCTGGTGACCCGTGGCGCATTGACCACCTTTTCCATCGCCAACGACGTGGCCAAGTACTTCGCGATCCTGCCGGCGCTGTTTGCCGCGATCTATCCGCAACTGGGCGTACTCAACGTCATGCACTTGAGCAGTCCGCAGAGCGCGATTCTCTCGGCGATCGTGTTCAACGCCCTGATCATCGTCGTACTCATTCCACTGGCATTGCGTGGCGTGCGAGTGCAGGCGGCGAGTGCGGCGGCGTTGCTGCGACGCAATCTGCTGATCTATGGGTTGGGCGGGATCCTGGTGCCGTTCGTGGGCATCAAGGCCATCGACATGTTGCTGACTGCGTTGCATCTGGTGTGACGAATGGTGGCTGGCCAGGACTGCTTTTTGTGGCGAGGGAGCTTGCTCCCGCTGGGCTGCGAAGCAGTCCCAACCAGGCACTGAATTTATTGAGGCACATCGCATGGATCAGGTTTTCGACTGCTTCGCAGCCGAGCGGGAGCAAGCTCCCTCGCCACAGGTGTTGTGCCTGTTTCACTGAATTCGAGGATTTTGAAATGTCCACAATGATACGCCCGGCCCTGAGCCTGCTTGTGCTGATGACCCTGATCACCGGTGTCGCCTATCCCCTGGTGGTGACCGGCGTGGCTCAGGTCGCGTTCCCGGATCAGGCCAATGGCAGCCTGGTTCGCGATGCCGAGGGCAAGGTTCGCGGCTCATCGCTGATCGCCCAGGATTTCGTCGGTGACGCCTGGTTTCACCCACGGCCATCGGCGGGTGCCTTTGCCACGGTGTCGAGCGGCGCCAGCAACCTGTCGCCGAGCAACCCGGCATTGGCCACCCGCGTGATCGACGATGCCAACAAACTCCTGGTGCCCGGTCAGGGACCGGTGCCGCTGGCGATGGTCACCACCTCCGGCAGCGGCCTCGATCCCCACTTGCCACCGGCGGCGATTGCCTATCAACTGGCGCGTGTCGCGGCGGCGCGCAACCTGCCGGTGGCGACACTGCAGAACCTCTTGGATGCGCACATCGAGCAGCCGTTGGTGGGGCCGCCGGTGGTGAATGTGCTTGAGTTGAATCTGGCACTTGAAAAACTGTAGATCGGTGACGGCCCCAATCGCGAGCAGGCTCGCTCCCACAGGAGAATGCATGCCAAAGGTGGGAGCGAGCGTGCTCGCGATGGCGGCAGAACAATCAACACATCAACACCTGAAAAAAGAGATCCCCCAAACATGAGTGACTCCGGCCGCGCCGACGCGCTGTTAGCTGACCTGCCCCGCGATGGCCGTGGCCGGCTCAAGGTTTTCCTCGGCGCCGCGCCCGGCGTCGGCAAGACCTACGCCATGCTGCAAGCGGCTCACACCCAGCTGCGCCAAGGGGTGAAACTCATCGCCGGCGTGGTCGAGACCCATGGTCGCGCCGAGACCGAAGCGCTGCTCGGCGGCTTGCCGCAGCAACCGCTGCTGCGCTCGGAATACCGCGGCGTGATGCTTGAAGAAATGGACCTCGACGGCTTGCTGGCCGCCAGGCCGAAACTGGTGCTGGTGGATGAACTGGCCCACACCAACGCTCCGGGCAGTCGCCACGTCAAACGCTGGCAGGACATCCAGGAACTGCTCGCTGCCGGCATTGATGTGTACACCACGGTCAACGTCCAGCACCTGGAGAGTCTCAATGATCAGGTGCGCGGCATTACCGGCGTACAGGTCCGCGAGACCCTGCCGGACTGGGTGCTGCAGGAAGCCTACGAACTGATGCTGATCGACTTGCCTCCACGGGAGTTGCTTGAGCGTCTGCGTGAAGGAAAGGTCTATGTGCCGGAGCAGGCGCGGGCAGCCATCGATGCCTACTTCTCCCAGACCAACCTCACCGCCTTGCGTGAACTGGCAATGCAAACCGCTGCGGCTCAGGTCGATAACGATCTGGCCCAGGGTTACCGTCAGCTCGGCCAGGCCGCGCCGGCAGTGCGCGGTCGTTTGCTGGTGGGCGTCGATGGCGATGCCCAAGCCGAGCGTCTGGTGCGCCACGCCAGCCGCGTCGCCCAGCGTCGGCATCTGCCCTGGAGTCTGGTGCATGTGGACAACGGTAGTGTGCGGGACGAGCAGTCGCGCCTGCGTTTGCAAAGTGCCCAGCAACTGGCCGAACGCCTGGGCGGCGAAGTGGTATTGCTGCGGGCCGGCGAGGTGGCGAAAACCCTGATCCAGCATGCCGCCGAACGCCGTGCCAGCCTGGTGCTGGTCGGCCAGTCCCGGCAGCGATTGCGCCGGCGGTTGTTCGGTGGCGGCCTGGCGGCGCGTTTGTTACGCCATGCGCGCGGGCTGGAAATCAACGTCATCGACAGCGATCACGAACAGGATCAGCCACGACAACGCCCGGAGCAGTCACTGGTGTGGTTCGACTATGCGCTGGTGCTGGTCGCGACCTTGCTGGCCAGTGTCCTTGCCAAGGCAGTTTCCAGTGTCTTGCCATTGCCGAATATTTCCCTGGTATTCCTCGCCGCGGTGTTGCTGGTAGCGGTGCGCAGCAGCCTCGGCCCGGCGCTTGCCTGTGCTGCGCTATCGTTTCTGGCGTACGACTTTTTATTCATTCCACCTAATTTTTCTTTCTACATCCAGCGTGAAGAGGACGTGCTGACCTTGCTGTTCTTCCTGCTGATGGCGGCCCTCACCGGCAACCTCGCGGCACGCCAGCGCCGACAATTGCAGGCCCTGCGCGACACCCAGGAAGAAACCACCGAACTGCTCGACCTGTCACGCAAGCTCACTGCCGCCACCGACCGCCAGGCGGTGATCAACGCCGCCGCTCATCACCTGGAGGGCTGGAGCGATCTGCAACTGTGCCTGCTCAATCGCGATGGTCAGAGTGGCTGGAAAGTCGAAACCGGCGGCCCATTGGAATTTACCGAAGCCGAACGCGCCGCCGCCGATTGGGCCTGGCAACACGACCAGCCGGCTGGCGCAGGCACCGGCACCTTGCCGTTCGGCCGTTGGTGGTGGTGGCCGTTGTCGGGGGAGGAGGGGCCGCTGGCACTGCTAGGCGTGTGCGCCAAGGAGGGTCAGACCTTGAGTGGCCAGCGTCGACGCTTGTTGACCGCGTTGAGCCAGCCGCTGGCCCAGGCACTGGCCCGCGCACAGTTGGCCGATGACCTGGAGGCTGCACGACTGCACGGCGAAACCGAGCAACTGCGCAGTGCCTTGCTGGCCTCGGTGTCCCACGATCTGCGCACCCCGCTGACCTCCATGCGCGGCAGCATCGACAGCCTGCTGGCGCTGGGCGAAGCGATCCCGCTGGAAGATCGCCGCGAGTTGCTCGAAGGCACCCGCGATGAAGCCGAACGCCTCGATCGTTACATCCAGAACCTGCTGGACATGACCCGCCTCGGTCATGGCGCGCTGAAGCTGGCACGGGACTGGGTCTCACCGGCGGACATCGTCGGCAGTGCGCTCAACCGCCTGCGCGCGGTGCTGGCGCCGTTGCAGGTCAGTACCGAGGTGCCGGCGCAACTGCCGCTGCTGTTCGTCCATGCGGCGTTGATCGAGCAGGCGTTGGTCAACGTGCTGGAAAATGCCGCGCGCTTCTCGCCGTCCCACGGGCGTCTGCAATTGCGCGCCGGGGCCGATGACACTGAAATTTTTTTCTCGGTGAGTGATGAAGGGCCGGGGATTCCGGAGGCGGACAGGGCGAAGATATTCGACATGTTCTACACCGCCGCACGCGGTGATCGTGGGGGGCAAGGCACAGGTCTCGGGCTGGCGATCTGTCAGGGCATGGTCGGCGCCCATGGTGGGCGGATCAGTGTCGGCGATGGCATCGAAGGGCGCGGCACCTGCATTACCTTGCACCTGCCATTGCAGGCTCAACCTGCTTTTGAAAATTAGGAGCCGAAGGTGAAGCCTGACTTTGCTACTCTTTTGCCAATTTCACTTGTCGATGGGAATCCATGAGCCAGACCGCGACCATTTTGGTCATCGATGACGAACCGCAAATCCGCAAATTCCTGCGCATCAGCCTCGTTTCCCAGGGCTACAAGGTGCTGGAAGCCGGAACCGGCAGCGAAGGACTGGCCCAGGCTGCGCTGAACAAACCGGACCTGCTGGTGCTCGACCTCGGGTTGCCGGACATGGATGGTCAACAGGTGCTGCGCGATTTTCGCGAGTGGTCGAAGGTACCTGTGCTGGTGCTCTCGGTACGCGCCAGTGAAGGGCAGAAGGTGGAAGCGCTGGATGGCGGCGCCAATGACTACGTGACCAAACCCTTCGGCATCCAGGAATTCCTGGCGCGGATTCGTGCGTTGCTGCGCCAGGCGCCGGTGGGCGAGAACCAGCAGGCGGCGTTGAACTTTGGCCCGTTGACGGTGGACCTGGCCTATCGCCGGGTGTTGCTCGACGGCAATGAAGTCGCGCTGACGCGCAAGGAATACGCGGTACTGGCGCAACTGGCACGGCATCCCGGACGGGTCATCACCCAGCAGCAACTGCTCAAGGATATCTGGGGGCCGACCCATACCGAAGACAGCCATTACCTGCGGATCGTGGTTGGCCACTTGCGGCAGAAACTGGCGGATGATCCGACGCAACCGCGGTTTATCGTGACCGAGGCGGGGGTGGGGTATCGGTTGTTGAGTGAGGGTGGTCTTTAGCCTTTTGCTGAATCATCTGGCCTCATCGCGAGCAGGCTCGCTCCCACATTGGAATGCATTCACCTGTGGGAGCGAGCCTGCTCGCGATGGGGCCTTTTCATTCACTCAAGGGCTTCAGGAATCCCGCTCATTCTCATACCGATCCAGGGTATCCCTGGCAATCTCCCGTCCCAGCGCGATCAACTCCGGCGCCTTGTAGAACTCGAAAAAACGGCACACCCGCTTCGGCACGTTGATCAGGATGTCCGGCGGGTACCCCGCAATCTTGTACTGCGCCAGCGAGGTCTGCATCACTTCGAAGCTCTGGTTGATCAGGTCCAGCAGCGACGCCGGCCCGACGTTGTCGATGATGAACGACCCGGTGGCGGATTTCGGCGCGCCGTCGCGCTCAGGGGCAGCGGCCGGTTGTTGGGCTTCGGGTTCGGCGGACTCGACCCAGGGATTGATCTCGGCGGCTTCGGCCATCAAGGCTTCTTTCTCCAGCCGCAGCAACTGCTCCGCCTGTTTGCGCCGGAACGGCATCTTCGAACCAAGTGAACTGATCAGGCTGTCGAAGCGGGTCTTGAACGCAGCGGGTCGCTGGATCACCGGCATCTGATAGTGACGCTGGTTGGTCGAGTTGAGGTTGACCGCGATGATCAAATCGCAATGGCTGGACACCACCGGCACGATCGGCAGCGGGTTGAGAATGCCGCCGTCCACCAGCATCCGATTGCCCTGCATCACCGGGGTAAACAGGCTGGGAATCGCCGCCGAGGCGCGCATGGCCTGGTGCAGGCAACCTTCCTGGAACCAGATTTCCTGCTGGTTGGTCAGGTCGGTGGCCACCGCCGTGTAGGGGATGCGCAGGTCTTCGATGTTGATCTCGCCGACGATCTTGCGGATCTGCCCGAATACCTTTTCCCCGCGAATCGCACCGAGGCGAAAACTCACATCCACCAGGCGCAGCACGTCGAGATAATCCAGGCTCTCGATCCAGTCGCGATAATCATCGAGTTTGCCGGCGGCGTAGATCCCGCCGACCACCGCACCCATTGAGCAACCGGCAATGCAGGCGATGTCGTAGCCGCGCCGTTCGATCTCCTGGATCACGCCAATATGGGCATAACCCCTGGCTCCACCCGAGCCCAATACCAGTGCGACACGCTTTTTCATGAATCGCCCTCGCTTGAATGGTTCAACAATGCACCCATCGAGGGGCGTGGTTCAATCGTCAAGGTCGTGTGCTGCGGTGAACGCGTCGTTTTTTCGACAGCTAATGGCGGCACTCGACTATTCTCGCCAACGCTATAGTTTACGCAGCCGATGGACGGCACTTTTCCCGCGCCGAACCGTCCTAAGTGCATGACTGTTTCTATCTTTTGAGGTGTAAGTGATGAAAGCCTGGATCTGTGTGCCATTGATTGCTCTGGCACTGGCCGGTTGTGCCGGCAAAACCGCCTATCGCGACAGCTGCGGTAGCAACCTCGATGCCGCCTGGCATGAGCTGGACCTGGCCAAGGCCGAGGGTTTTGCCGGGACCGTCAGCTACTCCAAGGCCCTGTCGCTGCTGACCGCGGCCAAGACTCAACAGCAATTCGAAGGCTTCGAGGGCTGCACCCACAAAGCCGAGAAGGCGCGTTTCTATATTCGCGAGTCGCGTGCAGGGCGCTAAAGGCTAAAAGCGCCTGCAAGCTCTAAGCTACAAGTCTGGCCGTCCGGCATTCGAACTTCTGGCTTGCAGCTGTTGATGGAGTAGCTCCCCATGATTAACCGATTGGTAGCGCATGTCCTGGGTGTTGAAGTTCGGGTGTTGGCCTGTCAGGCGCGCTTGAGTGCCCGTACTGACCCCGAAGCCCTGCACGACCTGCGCACCACGGTTCGGCGATTACGCAGCCTGTTGCGACCATTGCGCGGTTTGCCCGGTGTCGAGCAGCTGGAAGCGGCTGCGTCCGGAGTCGGCGACCTGACCACGCCATTGCGCGATCGCGAGGTGCTGGCTGCCTGGCTGCTTGAACACGGCCAACCGCAAGCCGCCCAATGGCGAATGGCGCAGATGGCCGAGGCTTATCCAGCGGTGGCGACGAGCACCGAGCTTGGGCAGTTGCTGATGATCCTCGACGCTTTTCCACGCTTTTTACGCGCGGCCCAGCGACAGGGATTGCTCAAGGGGCTGGGCAAGCGCATCAGCAAGCGCCTGGGCAAGCAGTGGAAAAAACTCGACCAGGCCCTGCACGATCCCGCCCATGACCGTCATCGCCTGCGCCTGTTGATCAAGCGTGTGCGCTATGGCATCGAAGCCTATCCCGAGCTGGACCGCCTGCCGAGGGCGGCGATGCCCAGATTGAAGTCAGCCCAGAGCGCACTGGGCGATTGGCATGATTGTTTGCAATGGCTGGCCAGGGCCGAGCAGGAGGCGGATCTGCAGCCCTGCGTTGCCACCTGGAAAACCAACATGGCCGAGGCTGAACAGCGCGCCGACCGGGTCCTGGAAAAACTCGACAGGGCCTGCTTCAACTCCTGAATCTCCACAATCAACTGTAGGAGCTGCCGCAGGCTGCGATCTTTTGATCTTGTTCTTGAAAAGCAAAATCAAAAGATCGCAGCCTACGGCAGCTCCTACATAAAGACTGTGCGGCTCATCTGCCGGTCAATTTGGCCGGAATAGGCGCTGTACAGCCTTCGCTTGCTGGTTAAGATCCCCCCATTCTTTTTATGCCCCCCGAGGTTTTCATGCGCTTTTCCGATCTGCTCGACGCTGTCCGCCGCCAGCCGCTGGAACTGTCTATCCCGGCGGGATGGGCGCAAGGGCGCGCCAGCTTCGGTGGCCTGGTGGCCGCGCTGCAATACGAAGCCATGCGCGCGAAAGTGCCGGCGGATCGTCCTGTGCGGTCGCTGGCAATTACCTTCGTCGGACCGGTCGAGCCGGAGGTGCCGGTCAGCTTTGAGGTCGATGTTCTGCGCGAGGGCAAGGCCGTCAGCCAGATTCTGGGTCGGGCGATGCAGAAAGGGCAGGTAGTGACCCTGATCCAAGGCAGCTTCGGCGCGTCGCGGCCGTCGGAGGTCGCGGTACAGGCCGAACCGGCCCCGGACATGAAGCATTGGGACGACTGTCAGGAACTACCCTTCATCGAAGGCGTTATTCCGGAGTTCATGCGACATCTGGCGATGCGTTGGAGCGTGGGTGGCCTGCCGTTCTCCGGCAATACCTCGCGGCATATGGGCGGTTGGGTGCGCTTGCGTGGCGATGTGAAGGAAGAGGCGGTGAGCGAAGCGCACATTCTGGCACTGGTGGATGCCTGGCCACCGGCGGTCATGCCGTTTCTGAAGAAGCCGGCCATGGGAAGCACCCTGACCTGGACTATCGAATTCGTTCAGCCGCTGCTGGACCTGAGCACGCTCTACTGGTGCAAATACCTTGTCGAAACCGAACACGCCGCCGATGGCTATGGCCACGCGGCGGCGAAATTGTGGGACCCGCAGGGACGGTTGATCGCCATGAGCCGGCAGACGGTGACCGTTTTTGCGTGACCAATAGCTACCTGATCAGTGACGGCGGTGGCGCTCACGCCAGGCGCGCCACCAGCCACCACTGAGGAAAAACCGTGGAAAGGTCAGGAACTGCTCGACCAGCAAACGCGATACCGCATCCTTGCGATCACTGAACGGCTCGGAGGCTTGCGCTTCCAGGCTGTGACCGTGACGCTGCAAACCCAGTGCCGCGAACACGCCGATGACGCCGATGGCGAAATTCGCCAGGTTCAGGCCGAACACTCCGGAAACAATCAGCAGAAACGCCACGATGAACAGCGGTACGGCAATCAGGTGCAACACCAGATTGGTCGGGTGCTGATGATTGTTCGGGTAGGCACGCCATTGCCAGGAGGGAAGGTTGGGGTGACGTTTGCCCATGATGCTGATCCTCAAGTCCATGTTGAACACATGCTTGAAGGATAGGCCTGGCTAATGCACGGGGCGAATCAAGGTTGGCTATTGGTGTGATAGGGGTAATGGCCATTATTGATGTTGACCTTGATGACGCCATCGCGGGCAAGCCCGCTCCCACAGGTTGATCACTATTCCCTGTGGGAGCGGGCTTGCCCGCGATGGGGCCCTCAAAGCTTGAGTTGACCTATCGCCTTGCTCAATTGCCCGGCCAGCTCCGCCAGTTCATGACTGGTAGTCGCCGAACCGACCGTCTGCTGCACCGTGTTTTCGGTCACGTCGCGGATGCTGACCACCGCCCGGTTCATTTCCTCCGCCACATGGCTCTGCTGTTCGGCCGCCACCGCGATCTGCGTATTGCTTTCGCGCATCTGCGCCACCGCCCCGGTGATTTGCTCCAGCGCCGCCCCGGCTTCCTGTGCCTGTTGCACACAGTCATCGGCCTTGAACGAGCTCTCCTGCATGAAATCCACGGCATCGCGGGTTCCCGCCTGCAATGCCGAAACCATCACGGTGATTTCATCCGTGGAGGTCTGCACACGCTTGGCCAGGTTGCGTACCTCATCGGCAACCACCGCAAAACCGCGCCCCATTTCACCCGCCCGGGCCGCTTCGATCGCGGCGTTCAGGGCCAGCAGGTTGGTCTGCTCGGCGATGCTGTGGATCACGTTGACCACGCCGTTGATCTTCTGGCTGTCTTCGGCCAGACGCTGAATCATCTCGGCGGTTTGCTGCACGCCGGTGGACAACCCGGCAATCGACTGCTGCACGCGCATGACCACGGCTTGCCCGCTGCCGGCCAGGGTGTCGGCCGATTGCGAGAGATCACGGGTGGCGCCGGCGTGTTGGGCGATATGGTGGACGGTGGCGGTCATTTCATTGATCGCCGTGGCGGCTTGATCGGTTTCGCTCTGCTGGCCCAGCATGCCGTGGCGTACTTCGTTCATGCTCGACGCCAGCCGCGCGGCGCCGTCATCCAGTTGGCGGGCGGTGATGGCCACGGTGTTGACCACTCGCTGATAACCGGCCTGCATGGCGTTGAAGGCATTGGCCATTTGTCCGACCTCGTCGCTGCACGCCAGCGGTACCCGGGCCGACAGGTCACCGGTCCGTTCGACGTGGAGCATCACGTCTTTCAAGGTATTGAGCTGGGTGAGCAGGAAGCGGATCAACAACTGCGAGGCGCCGAGCATCGCCAGCATCAGGATGAACACGGCGACTGCGTAATGGGCAATGCGCTGGTCGAACACCTCGCTCAGGCTCACGCCCTGGGCAACCACGGCAACTTGCTGGCCGTCCGCCCGTGGGAATACCTGGGCGCCCAGCAACAGGGATTCACCAAACAGGGGGACGGCGTTTATCTCGACCCAGCCATTGGCGTTGCCCAGCTCCGGCCGGGGTTGGCCGTCAAGCATGGGAGCTTGCCCGCGATTGAATGTCAGCACGTTGTCGGCTTTTGGCAGTGGTTGCCCGGCGGGCCAGTTACCGAGCAAGCGGGCCTGGGCCTGGGCGGAAACCTGGGCAGCATGGTTGCGGGCGTGCTGTTCAAGATGCACGGCGTACAGCACCAGCAGCAGAGTGGTGACGAAGGCGACGGCATTCACCGCCCAGAATTTGTATTTCAGCGAGATATTGCTAAGCCAGGCACCCATGGAGGTCTTCTCTGATAGCGGAAACAGTTTTGGCAAGGTGCCATTATTGTGCCGCTAGTCAGTGCGTCGAATCTTGATGTGGGTCAACACGCACCGCATTCCCCTGTAGGAGCGAGCCTGCTCGCGATAGCGGTCATTCAGACAGATCGATGTTGCCTGACACACCGCCATCGCGAGCAGGCTCGCTCCTACAGGGGGAGTGTGTTTACACGGAGATAGTGGGCAAGTCGTAAAACTCTCGGGCACAGGCAGTGGTATGTGCGGCGAGATCTTCCAGAGTCTCCCCCCGATGCAACGCCACTTCCCGCAATACTTCCGTCAGATAGGCAGGCTCGTTTCGACCGTTTTTCGGCTTGGGGCGCAAGCTGCGCGGCAGCAGGTAAGGTGCATCGCTTTCGAGCATCAGGCGCCCGCGCTTGATTTCCTTCACCAGGGGATGCAGATGAGTGCCCCGGCGTTCATCGCAGATCCAGCCGGTAATGCCGATGTGCAGGTCCATGTCGAGGTAGCTGAACAGTGCCTTTTTTTCCCCGGTGAAGCAGTGCACGACCGCTGCGGGCAACTGATCGCGGTAGTCGCGCAGGATCTCCAGCAGACGCTGACTGGCATCGCGTTCGTGCAGAAACACCGGCATCTGCAACTCGACCGCCAGCGCCAGGTGTTCTTCGAGGACTTTTTCCTGCTGCGGGCGCGGTGAGAAATCGCGGTTGAAATCCAGGCCGCATTCACCCACGGCCACTACGTTGGCTTCCTTGAGCAGGCTGCGCAGCTGGCGGCCACTTTCTGCATTCCAGTCGCTGGCGCAGTGGGGGTGGATACCGGCGGTGGCGAACAGGCGTTGCGCGCTTTCGTCCAGTTGCCGACACAGCTCCAGTGCCTGCTCGCTGCCCTCGACGCTGGTGCCGGTCAACACCAATTGGCAGACACCGGCAGCGTAGGCACGGTCAAGTACCGCCCGGTGCTTGTCGTCAAAACTGGAGTTGGTCAGGTTGACGCCGATATCGATGAGTTGCATGGTGCTACCTCGGACTCAAGGCCGCAAAGCATATCAGAGCTGTAGATTTATAAGAAAAACCAAGAACTACAAGCAGTTATCGCTGTCTTTCAAGCCGTGCCCCTGAGCCTTGCGCAGAACAGGATGGTCAGAGTGCCATCATTGTGCCAGTCTTTCGCACTTTGTCTGCGTACCTTGCCTGTGGTCAATGCGCACGATTTCTTCAATGTGGTTGCATGAACATTTCATGTAAACGACCCGAACTCTTGCCGGAGAGTGGATGATTCGTCCCTCGGTTTTGCTACTGCTGTGCTGTTCGCTGCTACTGCCGATGTCGGCGGTTGCGCGGCTGCCCGGGCCGCTGCAAGCCGTACCGGCGACCAAGGTCCGCGACCTGACGGACATCCGCAGCAGTCGCGTGCTGCGGGTGCTGGTCAACCAGAGCCGCAACAGCTCCGGCGAAGTCCAGGGACAGTCCATCGGCGTCGAATACCACCGCTTGCGTGCTTTCGAGCAATACCTTAACGGCCATGCCCGCGACGGTCAGGAAGTCACCCTCAAGATCATTCCCAAGGCCAAGGACCAACTGCTGGGCGCCTTGCAACGCGGGGAGGGCGACCTTGTAGCCCCTGGTGAATTGCTCGATTTGCAGGCCGGTTACGCTGTCAGCACCAGCGAGCCGATTGCCCGCGACATTCCATTGGTGCTGGTGGGCATCAAGGGTGAACGCCGCTATACCCGCCTTGAACAGCTGTCGGGCAAAACCCTGGCGCTGCCCACCGGCAGTGCCGCAGGGGATGCTGTCAGCCAGATCAACCAGAAACTCGCCCTGCACAAACTGCCGCCCGTCACGATCGAGTGGGTCGACCCCAGCCTGGCGGTCGAGGATGTGCTGGAGATGGTCCAGGGCGGGATCTTTCACCTGACCATCGTCGAGCAACCGATTGCCGAGCGCTGGGGCAAGATCCTGCCCAAACTGCGTATCGACCGGCAGGTACTGATCAGCGAGCCGGGCGAGGAATACTGGTTCGTACGCCGTGACGCATCGATGTTGCGCGCCAGCATCGATCGCTTCCTCAGCGGCTACAAGAAACCGTCGGACCAGGACGCCGCGTTCCTGCGCATCTATCGCCGCCTTTATCAAGTGCACTATCCGTTGGCCAAGGCCGACCGCCAGCGCCTGGAAAAACTGCGGCCGGTATTGCAGAAACATGCCGAGGCCCAGGGCATGGACTGGCTGAACCTGGCGGCGCTGGCGTTCAAGGAATCCGCCTTGCAACCCAAGGCCCGCAGCGGTGGCGCACCTACCGGTTTGATGCAGATCACGCCGTCCGCGGCTGAGCGGGTCGGGGTCAGCAATATTCAGGATCTCGACGGCAATGTGCAGGCGGGGGCCAAGTACCTGGCGATGATCCGCCGCAAGTTCTTCGCCAGCCCCAAGCTCAACGAGCGTGAGCGAATGGCGTTTGTGCTGGCGGCCTACAACATCGGTCCGGAGCGGGTCCAGGGCATGCGCGCCGAAGCACGGCGGCGGGGCCTGAATCCCAATCAGTGGTTCTTCCAGGTCGAGCGCATCGCCATGGAGCAAGTGGGGATGGGACCTGTCAGCTATGTTAATAGCGTGAACAAGTACTACCTGGCGTTCGATCGTGAACGGGAGTCGTTGGAGCCCCAGGGGCAGAAGGTCGCCCTACGGAAATGATCGAATAAATTGAAGTGTTATAGCGGTTTTTTGCGCTTTAACTATGATGTTTACCGATTAATATGGCGCCCAACCAACAAGCACTCACAAAGGAAGTTACAAGCATGAGCACACTGGTCAACAAGGTTCTCTTCACCCGCGCTGGCTACGGCCTGACCGTTCTGCGAGTTTTCGTCGGCATCATTTTCGCGGCCCACGGTTCGCAGAAGCTCTTCGGGGCATTCGGTGGCTACGGCCTGGCCGGGACCGCGCAATACATGGAAAGCCTGGGTCTGACGCCGGGCTACCTGATGGCGACGCTGGCGGGCGGGACCGAATTCTTCGCCGGTCTGGCACTGATCATTGGCCTGCTGGTTCGCCCTGCGGCGCTGGGCCTGACCTTCCTTTCGCTGGTAGCGATCTTCTCCGTTCACATCAGCAACGGTCTGTTCATGGCCAACAACGGCTACGAGTTCGCCCTGGCTCTGCTGGGTGGCAGCATCGCGGTCCTGGTTGAAGGTGCGGGCAAGCTGTCGGCGGATCGTGCCATCACGGGTTGATCGATCCGCTTCATCGAACGTTTTCGCACATTGCGCCTCCAATCATTAAATCCCTTGAAGAATCGAGGCACACCATGACAGCGAATACCCAAGGTAATAAAGCTGACAACCATCGGGCTCTACGTTCTGCGCTACCGGCCCTGGTTTTTGGGCTGTTGCTTGCACCGCTGGCCATGGCGGCCGGTGATGGCACCGCTGCGGTAGGCGGCGGTCTTGGCGGCGCACTGGGTAACGTAGTGGGTGGGCAGGTCGGTGGCAGTACCGGTGCCGCGATCGGTGCCGGTGTCGGCGGCGCTGCGGGCAGTGCGGTCGGTGCCAAAAAAGGCAGTCGCACCGAGGCGGCAATCGGCGGCGGCCTGGGCTCTGCGGGCGGTTCGGTGATCGGTAATAGCCTTGGCGGTTCTACCGGTTCAACCATCGGGGCTGGCCTGGGTGGCGCGGCGGGTGGTGCGGTTGGCAATAATCTTGGCAGTGACCACGACAGTTCCCATTCCGGTGGCCACAAGCACAAGAACAAGCATCGCAACAAACATCACTGATCAGGCTTCACCCAACAGACAAACCCGGCCAGGCGCCGGGTTTTTCGTTTCTGCCGATGGGCGCCGGAACGTTTGATCGCCGTACCCCTCGAATGTCATACACCCATGAAAACGGGAGACTTGTCATGACCCCGGAAACCGAAGGCAGAGAAGAGAACGGCTCGAACGGTCTGCCATTCATCAACGATCCGGGCAATGAAGATCCGGGTTCCTTGATGGACGATGCCACTGTGCCGCTCAACGATTCGGATGATGCGGGTGACGTGGGTAACATCGAATTTGAAGAAGACAACGAGGACGATGACGACAATTGGGCGTGATCGACCGATTGTCTGCCGGATCGAACACGCACATCGCTTGAGCCTCGAAATTTCAGGGCCTGCTTTTCAGGCTCCTTGAGAGGTGTTCAATGAATGTTGATCCGAAACAATCCGACATAGACGAAACCCCCGAATATCCCCTGCCTTCACCGACTGATCCTTTGAGTCGCGATCAACGCCCGCCAGATGAGAGCGAGGATATCGAACGAGTGCCCGACGAAGACGTCAAGCGCACTGATGTCGAGGCGACCCCTGACCATTGAAAGGAACGTCGTGCACCGTGACCGTTGCCCAATGTCCGCCACGCTCGCTATGCTGCTGAATCCTTTAATCCGCCATCGAGCCGGCCGCATCCGAGCCGCCTGGGATGTCATTGAAAACGGATCAGATGCGATGAATGCAGCGCTGGATGAGTTCGGCCCGATCAAGGCCGTGATTTTCGATATGGACGGCTTGCTGCTGGACACCGAGGGCATTTACACGGAAGTCACGTCGATCATCGCCGGGCGCTATGGGCGCACTTTCGACTGGAGCCTCAAGCAGCACATCATCGGTCGTGGTGCCGGTGACCTGGCGCGTTACGTGGTCGAGGCGCTGGAGTTGCCGATCAGCGCCGAAGAGTTTCTGGTGATCCGCGAACCCCTGATGCGCGAGCGCTTTCCTACAGCTCAAGCGATGCCCGGCGCGCAGCAATTGGTACGACATCTGAAGGCCAACAACATCCCCATCGCGGTCGGCACCAGTTCGTCGAGCCATTCGTTTGGCCAGAAAACTACTTTGCATCGGGACTGGTTCGCCCTGTTCGACACCATCGTCACCGCTGACGATCCGGAAGTTGGCGCAGCCAAACCGGCGCCGGATATCTTCCTGACCGCGGCGCGACGCCTGGGTGTCGAGCCGAAGGATTGTCTGGTGTTCGAGGATTCGCCGTTCGGTGTTACGGCGGCGAAGGCGGCGGGGATGACGGCGATCGCGATTCCCGATGCGGCGATGGATGACGAAAAATACGCACATGCCGATGGCATTCTTCGTACGTTGAAGGCGTTCATGCCGAGTGCGTTTGGTTTGCCGGCGCTTGAGTGGGCATGACGCCAATCCAAATGTGGGAGCGAGCCTGCTCGCGATAGCGGTGTGTCAGGCACCAGAAATGCTGGCTGACACTCCCTCATCGCGAGTAGGCTCGCTCCCACAGGGGATTGTATTTGGCTGACCGGTATCAGGCGCCAAAACCACCGTCGATGGTCAGGCTCGCACCCGTGATGTAACCAGCCTCGGGACCGGCGAGGTAGGCCACGAAACTGGCGATCTCTTCGACCTTGCCGTAGCGCCCCACGGCCATCAGCGGGATCAGGCTGTCTGCGAAGTCGCCGCTGGCCGGGTTCATGTCGGTATCGACCGGGCCCGGTTGCACGTTGTTGACGGTGATGCCTTTGGGGCCGAGGTCGCGGGACAGGCCCTTGGTCAGGCCCACCAGCGCCGACTTGCTCATGGCGTACGGGCCGCCACCGGCGAAGGGCATGCGATCGGCGTTGGTGCTGCCGATGTTGATGATGCGACCGCCTTCGGTCATGTGTTTGGCCGCCGCCTGGGTGGCGATGAAGACGCTGCGGATGTTGATCGCCAGGGTCTGGTCGAAATCCTCGAGTTTGAATTCTTCCAGTGGCGCCACCGCCAGCACGCCGGCGTTGTTGACCAGGATATCCAGCCGACCAAAAGTCTCTACTGTCGCGCTCACGGCCCGGCGGATCGCCTCGGCATCGGCGCTGTCCGCCTTGATTGCCAGGGCTTTGCCACCGTTGGCAGTAATGCTGTCCTGCAGTTCTTCAGCCTTGGCTGCGGAACTGACGTAGGTAAAGGCGACTGTCGCGCCTTCAGCAGCGAGGCGTTTGACGATGGCAGCGCCGATGCCGCGGGAACCACCTTGAATCAATGCCACTTTGCCGCTGAGGTTCTGAGTAGTCATAACGATCTCCAAAGTCCCGAGGCGATATGTCCCGGTTGATGGAGCCTAGTATCAATTTCCGATTACAGGCTGTGTAGACGGTAATTGCGATAGTCTGTGTAAACCAGAAGTTTATAGTGGTGCGCCATGGAAACCTTCAGCAGTATCGAATGCTTTGTCCGCAGCGCCGAAGTCGGCAGCTTCGCCGAGGCTGCCCGTCGCCTCAGCCTGACCCCGGCGGCAGTGGGTAAAAGTGTGGCAAAACTGGAGGCGCGACTAGGTGTGCGGCTGTTCCAGCGCAGTACCCGGAGCCTGACGCTGACGGAGGCCGGCCAGCGGTTTCTGAGTGAGGTCAGTGAAAGTCTGCATACGATCCAGAATGCCGTGGCCAATCTCGCCAGCGCCGAAGGCCAGCCGGCGGGGACGCTGAAGGTCAGCGTGGGTACGGTGTTTGGAAGTTTGTACATCGTGCCGCTGCTCGGGGAATTCCTGCGGCGTTTTCCGGCGATCAATCCGGACTGGCATTTCGATAACCGCCAAGTTGACCTGATCGGGCAGGGCTTCGACGCCGCGATTGGCGGTGGATTCGAGCTGCCCCAGGGAGTGGTGGCGCGCAAGCTGACACCGGCCCACCGGGTACTGGTGGCTTCACCGGACTATCTGGCAGCGCGACCAGCCATTGTCGAACCCGACGACCTCAAACATCACGATGGGATCCTCATTCGCTCGCCGCAGACCGGCCGCGTGCGTTCCTGGCAATTGACCAGTCGCAGCCTGCAACATAGCCCGTTGATCCTGAAAGCGCGGATGACCATGAGCGATTCGCAAGCGGCTTGCGTCACGGCGGCACAGGGCCTGGGCATTGCGCTGGTGAGCATGCCGTTCGCCGTGGGTTTTCTGGAGGCAGGGACGTTGCAGCGGGTGTTGCCGGACTGGTACGTCGACGATGGCAACATTTCCATCTATTACGCCGAGCACAAGCTGCTGCCGGGCAAGACCCGGGCGTTTGTCGATTTCATCATCGAGCAGTTTGCCGGGCAGGGGTTGGGGCGTCGGTTCAGTGCTATTTGAGGCAGGCTTGAGACCAGGGTGCTGCCATCGCGAGCAGGCTCGCTCCCACAGGGGAACGCATTTCAAATGTGGGAGCGAGCCTGCTCGCGATGAACGTTAACGCGGTTTACCGGGAAAACCGCTCCGCCCAGCCAATGATGCGCTTCGGCCGCGGTGTGGCGTAGGTCCGCACCTTCGAGGTCGACAGCCCCAGGCGCACCAGCGATTCGGCAATGGTCACAGCCGCCGTCACCCCATCCACCACGGGTACGCCGGTGCGCTGGCGAATTTGCTCGTCCAGCCCGGCCATGCCGCCGCAGCCCAGGCAAATCACTTCCGCCTTGTCCTGAGTCACCGCCAGTTCGGCCTGATGCACGATGGCCTCGAGGGCACGTTGCGGTTCGTGTTCGAGTTCCAGTACCGCAAGGCCACTGGCCCGCACCGAGGCGCAGCGATCCCAGAGCCCGGACAGTTTCAGGCGGTCCTCGATCAGCGGCACGGTGCGGTCGAGGGTGGTGACCACCGAATAGGCGTGGCCGAGGTACATGGCGGTGCTCGCCGCCGCGTCGGTGATGTCGACCACCGGCACATTGAGCAGCTCCTGCAGGCCTTCGCGGCCGTGTTCGCCGTAACCGGCCTGGATCACGGCATCGAAGGGCTGGTCGTAGGACATCACCCGGTCCATGACCGCGATGGCTGCCAGATAACTTTCGAAATTGCCTTCGACGGAGTCGGCGCCGAAGTGCGGCGTCAGGCCGACGATTTCTGTGCCCGGTGAAGCAACGGCCTGCGCCGAGCGGGCGATGGCCTGGGTGATGGATTCGGTGGTGTTGACGTTGACCACGAGAATTCGCATGGGAAGTCCTTAAAACGGGATGCTTATAAAAGAGTGGGTCTGCGGCCCGACGCTGCCGGGCCGCGATGGAGTCAGTGGCTGACGTTGTCGACGGCGATGGCTTCACCGCTGACGTCGGCGTAGTGGGGTTGGCGTTTGGCGATGATCAGGTAGAGCATCCCGGCGATGCCGGCGCCGATCAGCCAGGAGAACGGCGACACCAGGTGGAAGCCCGGCACCAGCGCCAGGACGATGGCGATCAGGGCTGCAGGAATGAACGCCGCTACGGCGCGCAAATTGACGCCACGGCTGTAGTAATAAGCGCCGTTCGGGTCTTCGCTGTACAACTGCGGCACGTTCACCTGACCTTTTCGCACCAGCCAGTAGTCGACCATGATCACGCCATACAGCGGGCCGAGCAGGGCGCCGAGGCCCGAGAGGAAGTACACGATCACCAGCGGGCTGTTGTAGAGGTTCCACGGCAGGATCAGCACGGCGATGGTGGCGCTGATGAGGCCGGCGCGGCGGAAGGTCAGGTATTTGGGCGCCAGGTTGCTCAGCACGAATGCCGGGGCGACGAAGTTGGCCATGATGTTGACCGCCACGGTGACGATCAGGAACGCCAGGCAACCGAGCACCAGGAAGAGGGTGTTGGGGATGGAGGCGATGATCTCGGTCGGGCTTTCAATGATTCGGCCATCGATCTGGAACTGCGCTCCGCACAACAGGACGGTGATCGCCGCGAACACCAGAATGTTGACCGGCAGGCCCCAGAAATTTCCGATCTTGATCGTCTTGCGGCACGGTGAGGAGCGGGCGAAGTCGCAGAAATTGAGGATCAGCGTGCCGTAGATCGCCAGCCACAAGGCGCCGCCGGCGAAGATGTTGCGCCACATCTCGCCGCCGGTCAGCGGTTCGCGGATCGACCAGGCGATGGTGGCGTTGGCCTGGAAGTACATCCAGGCGGCGAGCGCGGCGACGGTCAGCAGAATCACCGGTCCGGCAAACGCCTCGTAGCGCCGCACCATCTCCATGCCGTAGGCCAGAATCGCCAGCTGCACGAACCAGATCGCCACGAAGCACACCCAGCCCAGGGTCGACAGGCCGAGGATCGAGTCGTGGTCGTATTCGGCGAATCCGGGGTGGACCGCCGTCAACAGCACGCGAAACACCACCGAGGCCAGGTACGTCTGAATCCCGAACCAGGCAATGGCGATCACGGCGCGAATCAATGCAGGAATCTGCGCACCGTGGATACCGAAACTGATCCGGCTGATCACCGGAAACGGCACGCCGGTTTTCTGCCCCATGTACCCGGACAGGTTCATGAAGCAGTACACCAGCGCCGCGCCGATGCCCAGCGACAGCAGAATCTGCCAGCCGCCCAGGCCCAGGGCGTACAGGCCGATGGCGAACGAGTAGTTGGCGATGTTGTGAACGTCGTTGGTCCACAGGGCGAAGATGCTGTATTTGCCCCAACGCCGGCCTTCGACCTTGGTCGGCGCCAGGTCTTTATTGTGCAGGCGAGGGCTGAGCACCACGGGGCATGGCTGTGTTTGATCCCGGTGGGTGGAGTGGGAGGAGGGCAGATCCAGCGCAATGTTGTTATTGGAGAGGCTTGTACGCATTCCGGCAGGCTCCTGATGTTCGGTGCCGCGATGACTGTGCATGAGCGTTGGGCTCGGCAATCTTCGTCGCAGGTGGCGAATATCATTGGTTACGGGGCATCTGCAGCCTGTACGGGATAGGGCGCTTCAGGCTTGCGGATCTAAAGTGTTTTTATGTTTTGAGGTGATTGTATACAAAACATGTATGCACTTAAGCCAGAAGCATGCCAGCACGGGAATCTATGCAATGAGCGGCTGATTTCGTTTTGTTATCAAGGGAGGGCAAGGCACTGAAAATCGGGGGATATAAGCTGACCGATCGAGCAGCTATTTATTTTTGGGCAGGGGATTCGGAAGGGGGCGGCGGAGGGGGGCAAGTGCGGGAATGTAACTTTTTGGGTCGTAGAAACTAAAAGTGCACACATAAATGGCACCGATGGTGACATTCGTGTGTACACATTTTACAGGGTGGATCGATCAAACCTGTGGGAGCGAGCCTGCTCGCGATGAACCTGAGAACGCCGCGGGGTATCAGGTATCCAGCGTTATCGTTGACGACCATCGCGAGCAGGCTCGCTCCTACAGGGGGATATCAGTGCTAGGCCTTGCTGATGATATTCCCCGCATGCAGGCCGCACTCTTTCTGCGTCGCTTCTTCCCACCACCAGCGACCTTCGCGTTCGTGCTGGTTCGGCAGTACCGGGCGAGTGCAGGGTTCGCAGCCGATGCTGATGAAACCGCGTTCATGCAGGCTGTTGTACGGCAGTTCGAGCATGCGGATGTAACCCCAGATCTCTTCGCTGGTCATCTGCGCCAGCGGGTTGAACTTGTACAGGGTGCGTTCCGGGGTGGAAAACGCGGAGTCGATTTCCATCACCGCCACGGCGCTGCGAGTGCCCGGGCTCTGGTCCCGGCGCTGGCCGGTGGCCCAGGCCTTCACGCCGGCGAGCTTGCGACGCAGCGGCTCGATCTTGCGGATCCCGCAGCATTCGCCATGGCCGTCCTTGTAGAAGCTGAACAGGCCTTTTTCCTTCACGAAAGGTTCGAGTTTCGTGTAGTCCGGCGACACCAGTTCGATGTCGATCTTGTAGTGCTCGCGCACCTGATCGATGAAGCGATAGGTCTCGGGGTGCAGGCGGCCGGTGTCGAGGCTGAACACCTTGACGTTCTTGTTCAGCTTCCAGGCCATGTCCACCAGCACCACATCCTCGGCGCCGCTGAAAGATATCCACAAGTCATCGCCGAACTCGGCAAACGCGAGTTTCAGGATGTCCTGGGCGGATTTGTTGGCATAGGTCGTGGCGAGTTCCACGACGTCGAACGTTGGGCTCATCAGGGCGGCTTCCTACAGGTCGGTGGCGCTGGGCGCTCTATATGGGGCTGATGGTAACAAAAAGCTGCGCCGGCCGGGGCGTCCTCTGCGTTGCGCGGTGGGGCATGAGTCGCTAGAGTTCGGGCTCGCTCGACTCAATAAACAATACAAATGGGAGTGTCTTGTGGAAATTGCCTGCCTGGATCTTGAAGGTGTGCTGGTCCCGGAAATCTGGATCGCCTTCGCTGAAAAAACCGGAATCGAGTCCCTCAGGGCCACCACCCGAGACATCCCCGATTACGACGTATTGATGAAGCAGCGCCTGCGGATTCTCGATGAGCATGGGCTGAAGCTCGCCGATATCCAGGAAGTGATCGCCACGCTCAAGCCGCTGGACGGCGCCATCGAGTTCGTCAACTGGCTGCGCGAGCGCTTCCAGGTGGTGATTCTGTCGGACACCTTCTACGAATTCTCCCAACCGCTGATGCGTCAGCTGGGCTTCCCGACGTTGCTCTGCCATCGCCTGATTACGGACGATAGCGGGCGGGTGACCGGCTATCAGTTGCGTCAGAAAGATCCGAAGCGTCAGTCGGTCCTGGCGTTCAAGAGCCTGTACTACCGGGTGATTGCCGCAGGGGATTCCTACAACGACACCACCATGCTGGGCGAGGCGGATGCGGGGATTCTGTTCCATGCGCCGGATAACGTGATCCGTGAATTCCCGCAGTTCCCGGCGGTGCATACGTTTGAGGAGCTGAAGCAGGAGTTCATCAAGGCTTCGAACCGCACCCTGAGCCTGTAAACCCAATCGTTGTAGGAGCGAGCTTGCTCGCGATGAACCAGAGAACGCCGCTGGGTGTCAGGTTTCCAGCGTTATCGTTGACGACCATCGCGAGCAAGCTCGCTCCTACAGGTTTTGCAGGGTATCGAGCAGCACCTTCACCTTGGTAATCGACTCCTGATACTCCGCCTGCCACTCGGAATCGGCCACAATCCCGCCACCGCCCCAGCAACACACCTGCCCATCCTTGACCAGCAAGCTGCGTATGGCGATGGAGCTGTCCATCTCGCCGCGCACGTCCAGGTACAACAATGAGCCGCAATACAACCCACGTCGGGTCGGTTCCAGCTCGTCGATGATCTGCATCGCGCGAATCTTCGGTGCGCCGGTGATCGAGCCGCCGGGGAAACTGCCGGCGATCAGGTCCAGTGCATCCCGATCATCCGCCAGTTCGCCGGTCACGCTGCTCACCAGGTGATGCACGTTGGGGTAGCTTTCCAGGCTGAACAATTCCGGGACCCGGACCGAGCCGGTACGACAGGTGCGGCCGAGGTCGTTGCGCAGCAGGTCGACGATCATCAGGTTCTCCGCGCGATCCTTGGGGCTGGCCAGCAGTTCTGCGGCGTTCGCCGCATCTTCGCTGGCGGTCTGGCCGCGGGGACGGGTGCCTTTGATCGGACGGGTTTCCACGTGACGCTCGCTGACTTTGACGAAGCGTTCCGGCGACAGACTCAGCACGGCGCCGCCATCAGGCAGGCTCTGGAAGCCGGAAAACGGCGTCGGGCAGGCCAGGCGCAGCGCGCAATATGCGGCCCAGGGATCACCGTCACAGGGCGCGCGGAAGCGTTGGGCGAAGTTGACCTGGTAGCAGTCGCCGGCCTGAATGTATTGCTGGATACGCTCGATCGCCTGCCGGTACTGCTCGGCGCTCAGGTCGGCATTCATCGGCGCTTGAAGTTTGAAGGGCTCGAACGCGTCGACGGCTGGCTGCCTGAACAGCTGGATCAGGCGCTGACGTTCGCTGTCGGCCAGGGTCGGGTGAAACACCAACTGGCTGGTAGCCTGATGGTGATCGCTGATCAGCGCCCAGTCGTACAGGCCGAAGCGCGCGTCCGGCAATTGCAGATCATCCAGGGCGTGGCTGGGCAGATGCTCCAGATGGCGCCCGAAGTCGTAGCTCAGGTAACCGATCAGGCCGCCGGCGAATGGCAGTTCGCAGGTTGCTGGCAGGGTGGCTTCGCCCAGACGTGTCAGGTTATCCCGCAGGCGTTGCAGGAAATCGCCACCGCTTTCGTCAGGCGCGACCGCCAGTTCAGCCAGCGGCCAGGCGCTGAGCAGGTCGAACCTTCCTCGTTCGGCGGCAGGGCGGCCGCTGTCGAGCAGCACGGCGCCGGGGGCATGGCGGATGGCCGCAAAGTAGTCGGCGGGGTTGGCGCGATAGGGCAGCGGGTGTACGGAACAGGTCAGCATGGGCGGGTTGGATCAGCCATCGAGGCGGGGTGGCGATTGTAGTCCCCTGGGGGAATTGCTCCTAGGGGGATGTCGGGGATTGGCAGATTGGAGGCAGGTTTGGGGGATGCAGTGCCTGGGCAGCAGCCTTCGCGGGCAAGCCCGCTCCCACAGGTTTCAAGTCGTCCGTTGGAGGTGTGAGCGACACAAAACCTGTGGGAGCGTGGCTTGCCCGCGAAAGGGGCAGCGCGGTCTTGGATCAACCCTCGACCGGCGGAATATGCCCAAACATCTCCTGCACGAACGCCACCCGCTCTTCGACGGTTTCCGTCACGCCACGGGCCTTCATTTCTTCAATCCGTGCCTCTACCGCGTGGGTACGCAAGGTCAGGCCGCAGTCATTGGCGATCTGGATGTTCAGGCCCGGCCGGGCATTGAGTTCGAGGATCAGCGGACCTTTGTCCTGGTCGAGCACCATGTCGACACCGATGTAACCCAAACCACACAGCTCGTAGCAGCCGGCGGCGAGCTTCATGAAACCGTCCCAGTAGGGCAGTTGCACGCCGTCCACCGCGTTGGTGGTGTCCGGGTGTTTGGCGATGATGTTGTTCAGCCAGGTGCCGCGCAGGGTCAGGCCGGTGGCGAGGTCGACGCCGACGCCGATGGCGCCCTGGTGCAGGTTGGCCTTGCCGCCGGACTGACGGGTCGGCAGACGCAGCATGGCCATCACCGGGTAGCCCATCAGCACGATGATGCGGATGTCGGGCACGCCTTCGTAGCTGATGCTCTTGAAGATCTGGTCGGGGGTCACGCGGTATTCGATCAGTGCCCGGTCGCGGTGCCCGCCCAGCGAATAGAGGCCGGTCAGGATGCTGGAGATGTGATGTTCGAGCTCTTCGTGGGCGATGATCTTGCCCGACACCGTGCGATAGCGCCCTTCGAAGCGGTCGGCAATCACGATAATGCCGTCACCGCCCGCGCCCTGGGCCGGCTTGATCACGAAGTCGTTGCGCCCGCCGATGATCTCGTCGAGGTTATCGATTTCCTTCTCGGTGGAGATGATCCCGTACAGCTCCGGCACATGGATGCCGGCGGCGATGGCGCGCTCCTTGGTGATGATCTTGTCATCGACAATCGGGTACAGGCTGCGCTTGTTGTACTTGAGCACATAGTCCGCGTTGCGCCGATTGATGCCCATGATGCCCCGGGCTTCCAGGGCCTTCCAGGTCTTCCAGAAGCCAAACATCAAGCGTCAGCCTTTTTCAGGAAAGCCTTGAAGCGCACCAGTTCGGTCAGGCGGTAGCCGCGATAGCGACCCATGGCCAGCATGAAGCCCACCATGATCAGCAGGATCGCCGGGAAGGTGAAGACGAAGTACACCAGCTCCGGCACGGTCATGATCAGGTGTGCCAGGGACGCGGCGAACAGGGTGCCGATCGCCACTTTCATGGCATGGCTGGCGCCGCGCTCTTCCCAGGTGATCGACAGGCGTTCGATGGTCATGGTCAGGATCACCATCGGGAACAGCGCCACCGACAACCCGCGCTCCAGGCCAAGTTTGTGGCTGAGCAGGCTGATGGCGGCGATCAACACCACCACGAACGTCAACACCACTGACAGCCTTGGCAGCATTTGCAGTTTCAGGTGCTCAAGGTAGGAGCGCAGCGACAGCCCCAGGGCCGTGATGATGGTGAACAGCACGATGCCGAAGCCCAACTGGGTTTCGCGGAAGGCCAGGGCGATCAGCACCGGAGTGAAGGTGCCGAGGGTCTGCAGGCCGACCAGGTTGCGCAGGATCAGGATCACCAGCACGCCAATCGGGATCATCACCATGATCATGAAGGTCTGCTGGGTCTGCAGCGGCAAGCCGTACAGCGAATATTCGAGGAAATTGGCGTCGGTGTTTTCGTCGGTCAGCTTGGCCAGGCGAATGGCGTTCATTTCGCTGTTGTTCATGCTGAAGGTGACGGTGGCTTTCTTGCCGCCATCGACGGTGATCAGGTTCTCATCGCCGGTCCACCACAGCAGGCGGTCGGTCGGCAGGCCCTGTTCGCCGGTCTCCGGGTTGAAGTACAGCCAGTCGGTGCCGTTGAAGCTGCGCAACCACAGTTCCGGGGTTTGCGGCTGATCGGCGACCAGGCGAATGGTGTGGACTTTTTCCACCGGCACGTGGGCGATGGACAGCACCAGTTCGACGATCCGGGCTTTCTGCGAGGTGGATGGATCACCCGCCAACAGCAGCTTCACGTTGTCGTCGTTGACATTGTTGACACGTTTGATCGCTTCGCCGACGAAGGTCTCGACGTCGGCCGAGTGTTGGCGAATCGGCGCGAGCAGGGCTTCGGCGGCAATTTTTTCCGGGCCTTCGACGGCAATGCTGTCGCGGAAAGTCGGGCCCTTGATCTTGGTTTTTTCGGCGCTGTAGCGCTTGGTCAGTACCAGGCGGTAGTAAAGGGTCTGGTTGCCCTTGGCCCGACGTGCCGACCAGGTGACCTTGCGGTTGCCATCGACCCGGTTGACCGCCACCCCGTAGTTATTGGAGATGAAGCTTTCATTGAGGCTGACGTAATCGCGGCTCAGCGGTGGCACGAACATCTGGATCTTGACCGGGTCCTTGGCACTGGCGACGAACTCGACCTTGGCGTCGATGTTCCACAAGTCGTCGGTGGCGTCTTCGGTCATGGGAATGCCCAGCACGAAGATCTGGTAGGCCGTGACTGAAATGCCCAGCACCACCAGGATGGCGATCAGCAGTTTCAGATGAAGGGTAAGAGAGCGCATTGGAATTACTCTGCGGTATGAGCGTCGGTGGCGCAGGCGGGTTTGCCGGCAGCGTATTTAAGACTGGGGTCGACCAGCGCATCGAAGCGTTTCAGGGCTTCGGAGCCGATCAGGAGCGGGTATTGGAACGCGCTGCGGTCGGTCAGGTTCACTTCTATGCTGCGCAGGGCCGAGCCCATGCAGATATCCAGCTCGATCACCGGACGGGCTGTGTACTTCTTGCCTTCTTCCGGGTCGTAGTCGCCGGCGCGGCGCTTGATCTTGCTGACGCGGGCCAGCGGTCGTTCGATCGGGTGCGAATGGGCAGCGTCGATCGCCAGGTAAAAACGGACCCAGGATTCGCCATTGCGTTTGAAGCGCTTGATGTCGCGGGCACTCAGGGAAGCGGTCTTGGCCCCGGTATCGAGCTTGGCCGCCACTTCCAGGTCGATGCCGCCCAGCGATGCGTACTCATTGAGGCCATACACAGTCTTTTCCCCCGCGACTGCAAACCCAGGCAGGCATAGCACATAAAGGAAGGCGGGGAAGGGCTTGAGTCTCATAAATCCTGGTGCGCAGCGGTCCGTATTTCGATTCAAGACCCTGGCATTGCTGCGCAAGCTCCTCGTATGCCTATCAGCTATTTATGACAGACAGTGCAGATGTGACAAACAAATGCGGGCGGCATTCTAGCACGGTGGTTTTAAGGCGCCAGCGCTGAGCGGCGCCTGAAAATCGATGGACTGCTTCGTTATGGTGCGAGAGGTTATTAGACGATTGTCGACAATTTCCATTTATCCTTTGACTGCGAGGTGCTAATTCGTTAGTTTTTGCCGCATCAGCTTTCAAGGTGTCGACAATATGCTGGATCAACTCGATCCCCCGGTTTCTGCTTCAGACGATTCGGAAACGCTCTCCGAGAACGTCTTCCGTCGCATTCAGGCGGCTATCGTCAAAGGCGATATCGCGCCGGGCAGTAAAATTTCCGAGCCGGAGCTGGCCCGTACCTATGGCATCAGCCGCGGGCCGCTGCGCGAGGCGATCCACCGCCTGGAAGGTCAGCGCCTGCTGGTGCGCGTTCCGCACGTCGGTGCACGAGTGGTATCGCTCAATCACGCCGAGCTGCTGGAACTCTACGAAATTCGCGAATCCCTCGAAGGCATGGCTTGTCGCCTGGCGGCCGAGCGCATGAGCGTCGAAGAAATCGATGAACTGCGCCGCGTCCTCGAAACCCACGAGCGCGACGAGGCATTCCAGGCCGGCCGGGGTTATTACCAGCAGGAAGGCGATTTCGACTTCCACTACCGAATCATCCAGGGCAGCGGTAACCGCACCCTGACGCAAATGCTCTGCGGCGAGCTGTATCAATTGGTGCGCATGTACCGCATCCAGTTTTCTACCACGCCCAATCGCCCGCACCAGGCCTTTGCCGAACACCACCGAATTCTCGATGCCATCGCCGACCGTGACGGTGAACTGGCCGAGTTGTTGATGCGTCGTCACATCGGCGCTTCCAAACGCAACATCGCCCGTCATTACCAGGACGGCGCCAACCCGACAGCCAAACGAGGTGAGTCATGAGTTCCAACAAGAGCACTCCAGGCCAGCGTTTCCGCGATGCGGTCGCCAGCGAGCATCCATTGCAAGTGGTCGGCGCGATCAACGCCAACCACGCACTGCTGGCCAAGCGTGCCGGTTTCAAGGCCATTTACCTGTCTGGTGGCGGGGTGGCGGCCGGTTCCCTCGGTGTGCCGGATCTGGGCATCACCGGCCTGGATGACGTGCTGACCGACGTGCGTCGCATCACTGACGTGTGCGATCTGCCGCTGCTGGTGGACGTGGACACCGGTTTCGGTTCCTCGGCGTTCAACGTCGCCCGTACCGTCAAGTCGATGATCAAGTTCGGCGCAGCGGCGATTCACATCGAAGACCAGGTCGGCGCCAAGCGTTGCGGTCACCGTCCTAATAAGGAAATCGTTTCGCAGCAGGAAATGGTCGACCGCATCAAGGCCGCCGTCGATGCCCGTACCGATGACAGCTTCGTGATCATGGCCCGTACCGACGCCCTGGCGGTGGAAGGTCTGGAGTCCGCCCTGGATCGCGCTGCCGCCTGCATCGAGGCTGGTGCCGACATGGTGTTCCCGGAAGCCATCACCGAACTGGAAATGTACAAGCTGTTCGCCAGCCGCGTGAAAGCGCCGATCCTGGCCAACATCACCGAATTCGGCGCGACGCCGCTGTATACCACCGAGCAGCTGGCGGGTGCCGACGTGTCGCTGGTGCTGTACCCGCTGTCGGCTTTCCGTGCCATGAACAAGGCCGCGGAAAACGTCTACACCGCGATCCGCCGCGACGGCACGCAACAGAACGTCATCGACACCATGCAGACTCGCATGGAGCTTTACGATCGCATCGACTACCACACCTTCGAGCAGAAGCTCGATGCGTTGTTTGCCGCTAAGAAGTAATGAACACCCTGTACCTGTAAATCTGGGACTGCACTGATTCCTGTAGGAGCGAGCATGCTCGCGATGGACTTCAACGATGACGCGGGGAGCCTGATGCCTCGCGGTGAAGCGTCCACCATCGCGAGCAAGCTCGCTCCTACAGGAGACAGATAGACAGGCAAAAAATCTCTGACAAATTCAAGAAGACTGGAGACAGCAATGGCCGAAGCAAAAGTACTCAGTGGCGCCGGGCTCCGTGGCCAGGTTGCCGGACAAACCGCACTGTCCACCGTGGGCCAGGCGGGTGCAGGCCTGACCTATCGCGGCTACGACGTTCGCGAACTGGCGGCTGATGCACAATTTGAAGAAGTCGCTTACCTGCTGCTGTACGGCGAACTGCCGAGCAAGGCGCAACTGGCAGCTTACGTCGCCAAACTGAGCAAGCTGCGCGACCTGCCGCAAGCGCTGAAAGAAGTGCTGGAACGCATCCCTGCCGATGCCCATCCGATGGATGTGATGCGCACTGGTTGCTCGTTCCTGGGTAACCTGGAGCCGGAGCACAATTTCTCCGAGCAACACGACAAGACCGACCGTCTGCTGGCCGCCTTCCCGGCGATCATGACCTACTGGTATCGCTTCAGCCACGAAGGCAAGCGCATCGATTGCGTGAGCGACGAGCAGTCCATCGGTGGCCACTTCCTGCACCTGCTGCACGGCAAGAAGCCGAGCGAGCTGCACGTCAAGGTGATGAACGTTTCGCTGATCCTCTACGCGGAGCACGAATTCAACGCATCGACCTTCACCGCCCGTGTTTGCGCCTCGACCCTGTCCGACCTGTTCTCCTGCGTCACCGCGGCCATCGGCTCGCTGCGCGGTCCGCTGCACGGTGGCGCCAACGAAGCGGCGATGGAAATGATCGAGCGCTTCTCGTCGCCGGAAGAGGCGATCAAGGGCACCCTCGGCATGCTCGAGCGCAAGGACAAGATCATGGGCTTTGGCCACGCGATCTATAAGGACAGCGATCCACGTAACGAAGTGATCAAGGGCTGGTCGAAAAAACTCGCCGACGAAGTGGGCGACAAGGTGCTGTTCCCGGTCTCCGAAGCCATCGACAAGACCATGTGGGAGCAGAAGAAACTGTTCCCGAACGCGGACTTCTACCATGCCTCGGCGTACCACTTCATGGGTATCCCGACCAAGTTGTTCACACCGATTTTCGTCTGCTCGCGCCTGACCGGCTGGGCGGCGCACGTGTTCGAACAACGCGCCAACAACCGCATCATCCGCCCGAGCGCCGAGTACACCGGCGTCGAACAGCGCAAGTTCGTGCCAATCGAACAACGCTGAATGGTGGAGGCCGGAACCGGGATCTGAACCCAACACAGATCCCTGTAGGAGCGAGCCTGCTCGCGATGACGGACTGACATTCAAAATGGATGTCGACTGATTTACCGCTATCGCGAGCAGGCTCACTCCTACAGTGGATTGTGTTGAATTCAAGTCTGGCACCAGGCCCCACCCTTTGTAATTACCGTGACCGAGTCCTGACGATGAACACAGAATTCCGCAAAACGCTGCCCGGCAGCCATCTGGATTATTACGACGTGCGCGCGGCGGTCGAGGCCATCCAGCCCGGCGCCTACGACACCCTGCCGTACACCTCCCGCGTGCTGGCGGAAAACCTTGTGCGTCGCTGCGACCCGGCCACGCTCACCGAATCCCTGAAGCAATTCATCGAGCGCAAGCGCGACCTCGACTTCCCATGGTTCCCGGCTCGCGTGGTGTGCCACGACATTCTCGGCCAGACCGCGCTGGTGGACCTCGCCGGCCTGCGTGACGCCATCGCCCAGCAAGGCGGTGACCCGGCGCAAGTCAACCCGGTGGTGCCGACCCAACTGATCGTCGACCACTCCCTGGCCGTCGAGCGCGGCGGCTTCGATCCGGAGGCGTTCGAGAAGAACCGCGCCATCGAAGATCGTCGCAACGAAGACCGTTTCCACTTCATCAACTGGACCAAGAAGGCGTTCAAGAACGTCGACGTGATCCCGCCGGGCAACGGCATCATGCACCAGATCAACCTGGAGAAAATGTCTCCGGTGATCCAGGTGCGTGACGGCGTGGCCTTCCCTGATACCTGCGTCGGCACCGACAGCCATACCCCGCACGTCGATGCGCTGGGTGTGATCGCCATCGGTGTCGGTGGCCTGGAAGCCGAGAGCGTGATGCTCGGTCGCGCATCGTGGATGCGTCTGCCGGAAAGCGTCGGCGTCGAACTGACCGGCAAGCTGCAACCGGGCATCACCGCCACCGACATGGTGCTGGCGCTGACCGAGTTCCTGCGCAAGCAGAAGGTTGTGGGCGCGTGGCTGGAGTTCTTCGGCGAAGGCGCGTCGGCGCTGACCCTGGGCGACCGTGCAACCATTTCCAACATGGCGCCTGAGTACGGCGCTACCGCTGCAATGTTCTACATCGACCAGCAGACCATCGACTACCTCAAGCTCACCGGCCGTGAAGACGAGCAGGTGCAGTTGGTCGAGAACTACGCCAGGCAGATCGGCCTGTGGGCGGACAGCCTCAAGGGCGCGCAATACGAGCGCGGCCTGACTTTCGACCTGTCCTCGGTGGTTCGCAACATGGCCGGTCCGAGCAACCCGCACGCCCGTGTCGCGGTGTCGGATCTGGCTGCCAAAGGCATCTCCGGCCAGTGGGAAGATGTACCCGGCCAAATGCCGGACGGCGCGGTGATCATCGCCGCCATCACCAGCTGCACCAACACCAGCAACCCGCGCAACGTGATCGCCGCCGGCCTGCTGGCGCGCAATGCCAACAAGCTGGGCCTGACCCGCAAGCCCTGGGTCAAATCGTCCCTGGCGCCGGGCTCGAAAACCGTGGCGCTGTACCTCGACGAAGCCGGCCTGACCGATGAACTGGAGCAACTCGGTTTCGGCGTCGTCGCGTTCGCCTGCACCACCTGCAACGGCATGTCCGGTGCACTGGACCCGGTGATCCAGCAGGAAATCATCGACCGCGATCTGTACGCCACCGCTGTACTGTCGGGCAACCGTAACTTCGACGGGCGGATTCACCCGTACGCCAAGCAGGCATTCCTGGCTTCGCCGCCGCTGGTGGTCGCTTACGCCATCGCCGGCACCATCCGCTTCGACATCGAAAAAGATGTGTTGGGCGTGGTCGATGGCAAGGAAATCCGCCTGAAGGACATCTGGCCGAGCGACGAAGAAATCGACGCGGTGGTGAAGGCTTCGGTGAAGCCGGAGCAGTTCCGTCAGGTCTACATCCCGATGTTCGCCATCCACGAAGACAACGGCCCGAAAGTCGCGCCGCTGTACGACTGGCGCGAGATGAGCACCTACATCCGCCGTCCGCCGTACTGGGAAGGCGCATTGGCCGGCGCCCGTCCGCTCAAGGGCATGCGCCCGCTGGCGGTACTGCCGGACAACATCACCACCGACCACCTGTCGCCATCCAACGCCATCATGCTGGACAGCGCCGCGGGCGAATACCTGGCGAAAATGGGCCTGCCGGAAGAGGACTTCAACTCTTACGCGACTCACCGTGGCGATCACCTGACCGCACAGCGCGCGACCTTCGCCAACCCGAAACTGTTCAACGAAATGGTCCAGGAAAACGGCAAGGTCAAGCAGGGCTCCCTGGCCCGCGTCGAGCCGGAAGGCAAAGTGATGCGCATGTGGGAAGCCATCGAGACCTACATGGATCGCAAGCAGTCGCTGATCATCATCGCCGGCGCCGACTACGGTCAGGGCTCGTCCCGCGACTGGGCAGCCAAGGGCGTGCGTCTGGCGGGTGTGGAGGCGATTGCCGCCGAAGGTTTCGAACGCATCCACCGCACCAACCTGGTGGGCATGGGCGTGTTGCCGCTGGAGTTCAAGCCGGGCACCGACCGTCACACCCTGGCCATCGACGGCACCGAAATCTATGACGTGGTCGGTGAGCGCACACCACGCGCCGATCTGACGCTGGTGATCCATCGCAAGAACGGCGAGCGCGTCGAGGTGCCGGTGACTTGCCGTCTCGACACCGCCGAAGAAGTGTCGATCTACGAGGCCGGCGGCGTGTTGCAACGCTTCGCCCAGGACTTCCTCGAAGAATCAGCGGTAGCCGTCTAACACAGGCTGTACGGACACGGGGCTTTTGAGTCCCGTGTCTGTTTTTGGTAAGGAGTAACGAGCATCATGGCTCATGCACCACAGATCAAGATTCCCGCCACCTACATGCGCGGCGGCACCAGCAAAGGCGTGTTCTTCAGCCTGAAGGATTTGCCCGAAGCGGCACAGGTTCCGGGCCCGGCCCGCGATGCCCTGTTGTTGCGCGTGATTGGCAGCCCCGACCCGTACGACAAACAGATCGACGGCATGGGCGGCGCCACCTCCAGCACCAGCAAAACCGTGATCCTGTCGAAAAGCATCAAGCCCGATCACGACGTCGACTACCTGTTCGGCCAGGTCGCCATCGACAAGCCGTTCGTTGACTGGAGCGGTAACTGCGGCAACCTCTCGGCGGCGGTCGGTTCGTTCGCCGTCAGCAATGGCCTGGTGGACGCCAGCCGCATCCCGCACAACGGCGTGGCAGTGGTTCGCGTATGGCAGGCCAACATCGGCAAGACCATCATCGCCCACGTGCCGATCACCAACGGTGAAGTGCAGGAAACCGGCGATTTCGAACTCGATGGCGTGACCTTCCCGGCGGCCGAAGTGCAGCTCGAATTCCTCGACCCGGCAGCGGAAGAAGAGGGCGCGGGCGGTTCGATGTTCCCTACCGGCAACCTGGTCGACGACCTGGAAGTACCCGGTGTCGGCACCTTCAAGGCGACCATGATCAACGCCGGCATCCCGACGATTTTCGTCAATGCCGAAGACATCGGTTACAAGGGCACCGAGTTGCAGGGCGCGATCAACGGCGACCCGAAAGCGTTGCTGATGTTCGAAACCATCCGTGCCTATGGCGCGTTGCGCATGGGCCTGATTTCCAACATCGACGAAGCGGCCAAGCGGCAGCACACGCCGAAGGTGGCGTTCGTCGCCAAGCCTGCGGACTACGTCGCTTCGAGCGGCAAGGCGATTGCGGCGGCAGATGTCGACCTGCTGGTACGTGCGTTGTCCATGGGCAAGCTGCACCACGCGATGATGGGCACTGCGGCGGTGGCCATTGGCACGGCGGCGGCGATTTCCGGCACCTTGGTGAACCTCGCTGCTGGCGGTGTCGAGCGCAACGCGGTGCGCTTCGGGCATCCGTCGGGCACCTTGCGCGTGGGGGCCGAGGCCAGCCAGGTCAACGGCGAATGGACGGTGAACAAGGCCATCATGAGCCGCAGTGCGCGGGTATTGATGGAAGGTTTTGTTCGTGTGCCGGGTGATTCTTTCTAATTCTCGCACCGACCCCTGTAGGAGCGAGCCTGCTCGCGATGACGGACTGACAGTCAGCATTGATGTCGACTGATACACCGCCATCGCGAGCAAGCTCGCTCCCACAGTGACCTGCATTTCAATCACAAGAATTTGTCATCGACCGGGATTGCCCTGAACCGAGGTCCCATCAACGAACCACTTCACGAGTGAATCGAACATGAGCGCCAACGTTGACCTGAACAATCGCCCGGACTATGACCAGGTCCTGCAGGACATTGCCGATTACGTCCTGAACTACCAGATCGAATCCCCGGAAGCCCTCGATACCGCCCGCAACTGCCTGATGGATACCCTGGGCTGTGGCCTGCTGGCGCTGCGCTTTCCCGAGTGCACCAAGCATCTCGGGCCGGTCGTCGAAGGCACGGTGGTGCCGTTTGGCGCGCGGGTGCCCGGCACTTCCTATCGGCTGGATCCGGTCAAGGCAGCGTGGGACATCGGTTGCATCGTGCGCTGGCTCGATTACAACGACACCTGGCTGGCCGCGGAGTGGGGGCATCCGTCGGACAATCTCGGTGGCATCCTTGCAGTGGCTGACCATTTATCACAAAAGCGCCTGGCCAATGGCGACGCACCCCTGACCGTTCGTGCGGTGCTCGACGCGATGATCATGGCCCACGAAATCCAGGGTGTGATCGCCCTGGAAAACTCGTTCAACCGGGTCGGCCTCGACCACGTGATCCTGGTGAAAGTCGCCTCGACCGCGGTCACCGCCAAACTGATGGGGGCCAATCGCGAGCAGCTGTTGTCGGCGTTGTCCCATGCCTTCGCCGACGGCCAGGCATTGCGTACTTACCGTCATGCGCCGAATGCCGGATCGAGAAAGTCCTGGGCGGCGGGGGACGCCTCCAGTCGGGGCGTGCGCTTGGCAGACATCGCCATGCGCGGCGAAATGGGCATCCCCGGTGTGCTGAGCGCGAGACAGTGGGGCTTTTACGATGTGTTGTTCAGTCACACCAACAACGATCTGGCGCTCAAGCCCGAAGACAAGCGCGCCTTCAGCTTCTCGCGCCCCTACGGCAGTTATGTGATGGAAAACGTGCTGTTCAAGATCAGTTTTCCGGCGGAATTCCATGCGCAAACCGCCTGCGAGGCTGCAGTGACCCTGCACCCGCTGGTGCGCAATCGCCTGCATGAAATTGACCGAATCGTCATCACCACACACGAATCGGCGATCCGCATCATTTCCAAGGTCGGTCCGCTGGCCAATGCCGCCGACCGTGATCACTGCATTCAGTACATGACCGCCGTGCCGCTGGCCTACGGCAATCTGGTGGCCGAACACTACGAGGATGATTTCCACCGCTCGCACCCGATCATCGATGTGTTGCGCGACAAAATGGTCATCGTCGAAGACCCGCGTTTCACCCGCGAATACCTGGAGCCCGACAAGCGCTCCATCGCCAATGCGGTGCAGGTGTTTTTCAAGGACGGTTCCAGCACGGAAAACGTGGTGGTGGAGTACCCGATCGGCCATCGCCGGCGGCGTGCGGAGGGTATTGCGCTGCTGGAGGACAAGTTCAGGGCGAACCTGGCGACCCGGTTTACCGGACAGAGAAGCGAGGAAATATTTGCGTTGTGCAAGGACCAGGCGCGGCTTGAGGCGACGCCGGTGAACAGGTTTATGGATTTGTTTGTTATCTGAAGGACAGCGTTATCGTTCAATCGCGAGCAGGCTCGCTCCCACAGGGTTTTGTTGTGAATGCGAAGTTTGCGAACACCAGCGAAACCTGTGGGAGCGGGCTTGCCCGCGATAGCGATTGAACAGGTGAAAAAGAACTACTTGAACCGCCGCTCCACACCTTTCTCCACAAGAATCTTCGCGGAGATCTCTTCCACCGAGAAATGCGTGGAGTTGATGTTGGGAATGTTCTCGCGACGAAACAGGTTTTCCACTTCGCGCACTTCGAACTCGCACTGGGCGTAGCTCGAATAGCGGCTGTTGGGCTTGCGCTCGTTGCGGATGGCCGTGAGGCGGTCCGGGTCGATGGTCAGGCCGAAGAGCTTGTGCTGGTGGGCGCGCAGGGCGCTTGGCAGGGTCAGGCGTTCCATGTCGTCTTCGGTCAGCGGGTAGTTGGCCGCGCGGATGCCGAATTGCATGGCCATGTACAGACAGGTAGGTGTCTTGCCGCAGCGCGACACGCCCACCAGGATCAGGTCGGCCTTGTCGTAATAGTGCGTGCGGGCGCCGTCATCGTTGTCGAGGGCGAAGTTCACCGCCTCGATACGCTCCATGTAATTGGAATTGGAGCCGATGGAGTGGGATTTGCCGACGGAATAGGAAGAATGCTCGGTCAATTCCTGTTCCAGGGGCGCCAGGAAGGTCGAGAAAATGTCGATCATGAAACCATTGGAAGTCGCGAGGATCTCACGAATGTCCTGATTGACGATGGTGTCGAAGATAATCGGACGAAAGCCGTCGGTTTCGGCGGCTTTGTTGATTTGTTGTACCATGGCCCGCGCTTTATCCACGCTGTCGATGTACGGCCGTGTGAATTTGGCGAAGGTAATGTTTTCGAACTGCGCCAGAAGGCTTTGACCCAGGGTTTCGGCAGTAATGCCGGTGCCATCGGAGATAAAGAAAGCAGATCGTTTCATTTGCACCTTGGGCCTTAAGCTAGTGACGAATCTTGGATATGATAGGCGCGATTTGCCGGCCGCCAACGGCCCGCATTCTCACTTATTTTCCAGGTCCAGGCCATATAGCCGGCAAACGCTCCTTTAAGCAGCCGGCTTCTGAGCTTTTCCAACACAGTTAGTGGAGAGATCACCTTGGTAGAGTACGTAGTTTCCCTCGATAAGCTCGGCAAACATGATGTTGAGCATGTGGGGGGCAAGAACGCATCCCTGGGCGAGATGATCAGCAACCTTGCAGGTGCCGGTGTATCGGTGCCCGGCGGCTTCGCCACAACCGCTCAGGCTTATCGTGACTTCCTGGAACTGAGCGGCCTGAACCAGCAGATTCACGACGCCCTGGATGCCCTGGACGTCGATGACGTGAATGCCCTGGCCAAGACCGGCGCCCAGATCCGTCAATGGATCATGGAAGCCGAGTTCCCTGAAAAACTGAACGCCGAAATCCGCGCCGCCTTCGCCACAATGTCCGCCGGCAATCCCGACGTGGCCGTGGCCGTACGTTCTTCGGCTACCGCCGAAGACCTGCCGGACGCTTCCTTCGCCGGTCAGCAGGAAACCTTCCTGAACATCCGTGGTGTCGAAAACGTCATTCGCGCCGCCAAAGAGGTGTTCGCCTCCCTTTTCAACGATCGCGCGATTTCCTACCGCGTGCATCAGGGCTTCGACCACAAGTTGGTTGCCCTGTCGGCCGGCGTACAACGCATGGTCCGCTCCGAAACCGGCACCGCCGGCGTGATGTTCACCCTCGATACCGAATCGGGCTTCCGTGACGTGGTGTTCATCACCGGCGCCTACGGCCTGGGTGAAACCGTCGTACAAGGCGCGGTGAACCCGGATGAATTCTATGTCCACAAAGGCACCCTGGCCGCCGGTCGTCCGGCGATCCTGCGCCGCAACCTGGGCAGCAAGGCCATCAAGATGATCTACGGCGACGAGGCCAAGGCCGGTCGTTCGGTCAAGACCGTTGATGTCGACAAGGCCGATCGCGCGCGTTTCTGCCTGACCGACGCCGAAGTCAGCGAACTGGCCAAGCAGGCGATGATCATCGAGAAGCACTATCAGTGCCCGATGGACATCGAATGGGCCAAGGACGGTGACGACGGCAAGCTGTACATCGTGCAGGCCCGTCCGGAAACCGTGAAGAGCCGCACCCAGGCCAACGTCATGGAACGTTACCTGCTGAAGGAAACGGGCACCGTGCTGGTGGAAGGTCGCGCCATCGGCCAGCGCATCGGCGCCGGCAAGGTCCGCATCATCAAGGACGTGTCCGAGATGGACAAGGTCCAGGTCGGCGACGTACTGGTCTCCGACATGACCGACCCGGACTGGGAACCGGTCATGAAGCGCGCCAGCGCCATCGTCACCAACCGTGGTGGCCGTACTTGCCACGCGGCGATCATCGCCCGTGAACTGGGTATTCCGGCCGTGGTCGGTTGCGGCAACGCCACCGAACTGCTGAAGGAAGGCCAGGGCGTGACCGTTTCCTGCGCCGAAGGCGACACCGGTTACATCTTCGAAGGCGAACTGGGCTTCGACATCAAGAAGAACTCCGTCGACGCCATGCCGGACCTGCCGTTCAAGATCATGATGAACGTCGGCAACCCGGACCGTGCCTTTGACTTCGCACAGCTGCCGAACGCCGGTGTGGGCCTGGCCCGCCTGGAGTTCATCATCAACCGCATGATCGGCGTGCACCCCAAGGCACTGCTGAACTACGATGGTCTGCCGCTGGACATCAAGGAAAGCGTCGACAAGCGTATCGCCGGCTACAACGATCCGGTCGGCTTCTACGTCGAAAAACTGGTCGAAGGCATCAGCACCCTGGCTGCGGCGTTCTATCCGAAGAAGGTCATCGTGCGTCTGTCGGACTTCAAGTCCAACGAATATGCGAACCTGATCGGCGGCAAGCTCTACGAGCCGGAAGAAGAAAACCCGATGCTGGGCTTCCGCGGCGCTTCGCGTTACATCAGCGAATCGTTCCGTGACTGCTTCGAACTCGAATGCCGCGCCCTCAAGCGCGTGCGTAACGAGATGGGCCTGACCAACGTTGAAATCATGGTGCCGTTCGTCCGTACCCTGGGCGAAGCGAGCCAGGTGGTCGACCTGCTGGCCAAGAACGGCCTGGCCCGCGGTGAAAACGGCCTGCGCGTCATCATGATGTGCGAACTGCCGTCCAACGCGATCCTGGCGGATGAATTCCTCGAGTACTTCGACGGTTTCTCCATCGGTTCCAACGACCTGACCCAGCTGACCCTGGGCCTGGACCGTGACTCCGGCATCATCGCGCACCTGTTCGACGAGCGTAATCCTGCGGTCAAGAAGCTGCTGGCCAACGCGATTGCCGCGTGCAACAAGGCTGGCAAGTACATCGGCATTTGCGGTCAGGGCCCTTCGGACCACCCGGACCTGGCCAAGTGGCTGATGGAGCAAGGCATCGAAAGCGTGTCGCTGAACCCTGACTCCGTACTGGAGACCTGGTTCTTCCTGGCTGAGGGTCAGGCTTCGGCTTGATGGTGTTGTTGTAGGAGCGAGCTTGCTCGCGATGGTCGCTAACGATGACGCGTTTGTCCTGGATAAACGCGGTGTTCTGAAGTTCATCGCGAGCAAGCTCGCTCCTACAGTTGATTACGTAGGGCGGGCTCCTCCGGAAGCCGCCCTTTTTTGTGCAAGAGATTATGCAAAGCAGCAGCAACCTATTTCCTGTCGCCCTGATCAGCGCCGAGCGGCGCGGTGATCTGAGCGAAGATGTCTATCGTTTGAAGCCCGCGAACAGCCCTGACGCTACCGTCGAAATCGCGGTGACGCGCCTGGGCATGGCCGATGAGCCAGCGGTGCGCGGCGTGCCGGTCATCCTGCTGCACGGCAGCTTTTCCAATCGACGCTTCTGGTTTTCCCCCAAGGGCGTGGGTCTGGGCGCTTACTTGACGCGCCTGGGGTTCGACGTGTGGATTCCGGAAATGCGCGGCCATGGCTTGTCCCAGCGCAACCAGGACTACCGCAAGAACCGCGTCGCTGACTACGCGCGCTACGATCTGCCGGCCATTGGTGCATTCGTGCGTGAACAAAGCGGCCAGATCCCGCACTGGATCGGCCACTCGCTGGGTGGCATTACCCTGGCGGCGGCGCTGGGTGGGCAGTACATCGGTGAACCCGTGGTCGCGTCCGCGGCGTTTTTCGGCACCCAGGTCAGCCGTACCTACTGGCCGTTGAAGATCCCGCCGGTGGAGTGGAGCGGGCGCTTCATTCTCAAGCGTTTCGCCCAGTTGTCCGGCTCACGACTCAAGCGCGGGCCGGAAGACGAGCCCATTGGCCTGGCTCTGGAGAGCATGCGCTGGTATGGCCTGTTCGGGCGCTTTGGCGATGCTGACAAGGACTGGTGGGCGGGCCTGGCCGAGGTCAATGTACCGGTGCTGGCGGTGAGCGCTGCGGGGGATCATCAGGATCCGGCCTGGGCTTGCCGCAAGCTGTTCGATCAGTTGGGCTGTGAGCAAAAGCAATTCATCAATCTGGGACGTGAGCAGGGTTTTGCCGACAATTTCGGTCACGTGGAGATGCTGGTCAGCAAGGCGGCTCAGGCCGAGGTCTGGCCGCTGGTGGCCCGCTGGTTGGCGGATCAGCACGCGCCGTTGCCGGGTGCGCAGGCGGATGTGGCCGCGGCAATCTAAGCTGGACGCTCTATCAGGGGCATTTCGCTCTTGTCGGCTTGCGGATAAGATATGACGGATTGAGCTGTTCTGGTCATTTTCGATGATTGAATCATCAATGATGTTCGTGCTGTCTTCCTCTTTACAGGAGTTTCTCGATGATCCACTACCTCACGCCTGACCTGTGCGACGCCTACCCGGAGCTGGTGCAGGTACTGGAACCGATGTTCAGCAATTTCGGTGGCCGTGATTCCTTCGGCGGCGAAATCGTGACCATCAAATGCTTCGAAGACAACTCGCTGGTCAAGGAACAGGTCGAACTCAAGGGCAACGGCAAGGTGCTGGTGGTCGATGGCGGTGGCTCCCTGCGTCGCGCACTGCTGGGCGACATGCTGGCCGAGAAGGCCGCGAAGAATGGCTGGGAAGGGCTGGTGATCTACGGTTGCATCCGTGACGTCGACGTCATCGCGCAAACCGACCTGGGCGTTCAGGCGCTGGCCAGTCACCCGATGAAAACCGACAAGCGCGGTATCGGCGACCTGAACGTTGCCGTCACTTTTGCCGGCGTGACTTTCCATCCAGGCCACTACATTTATGCGGACAACAACGGCGTGATCATCTCGCCAAGCCCGCTTGCAATGCCCGAGTAAGATTTGACCGAAGGAATGCGGATGTTCGAGGAAGAAAACGCGCAGTGGGGGTTGGTCCACGCCCTGGTGCTGGACGGTAAAGGCGGTGCGCGTTCGATAGCCCGGACAGAACTCGATGACTTGCAGCTGCAGGCCCATGAAAGCCTGTGGTTGCACTGGGATCGCAGTCATCCGCAGACCCAGACCTGGTTGCGCAAATCCAGTGGCCTGAGCGAATTCAGCTGCGATCTGTTGCTGGAAGAAAACACCCGTCCGCGTCTATTACAGCTTTCCGACAGCGAACTGCTGCTATTTTTGCGCGGGGTGAACCTCAACCCGGGGGCCGAGCCGGAAGACATGGTATCGGTGCGGATCTTCGGTTCCGCCCAGCGGGTGATTTCCCTGCGTTTGCGTCCATTGCGCGCCACGGAAGAACTGTTGACGCAACTGGAGGAGGGCAAGGGGCCGAAAACCGCTTCCGAACTCATCCTTTATATGGCGCAGTACCTGACCAACAAGGTGCAGGATCTGGTCAGTTGCCTCTCGGAAGTGGTCGATGAGGAAGAGGAAAAGCTGGATACCGACGAACGGTATACGCCTGAGCATGGTGAGGTTTTGCAGATCCGTCGTCGGGCTGCTGCGTTGAAGCGGTTTCTCGCTCCGCAGCGCGATATTTTCGGTCAACTGACGCGGATCAAATTGCCCTGGTTCGTCGAGGACGACGGGGATTACTGGAATGAATTGAACAACAGCCTGACCCGCTATCTCGAGGAGCTGGAATTGACCCGGGAGCGCGTGGGGCTGGTCCTGGAGGCTGAAGACCGAAGATTGAGCGTGCGCATGAACCGCACGATGTATCGCTTCGGGATCATCACCGGGGTCTTTTTGCCGATGAGTTTTTTGACCGGTCTTTTGGGGATAAACGTTGGGGGGATTCCGTTATCCGGCAGCCCTTATGGCTTCCTCGTCGCCTGCCTGCTGATGATCGCGGTGGCGCTCGGGCAGTGGTGGTTATTCCGACGTTTGCGCTGGGTTTGAATGTAAACCTTGTGACCCGACCAAATTTGACCGCGTCTTTCACAGACATCACGAGAGGTGCGTATGCACGATCCGTTTGAACAGTCTTTGCGTGACATGCTCAAGGCCACACCGTCCACCCGGGACGACGCTGCGTGCCTTGGCCGCGTACTGAAAACCGCCAACCGCCAGGTCGGCGCCGGCGATCTGTTCAGTCTGCTGGGCCGCTGGCTGCCCGCCCTGATGATCGCCCTCAATAACGGCTCGGCTCACGTTGCGCCGGTGTCCCGTCTTCGTAAACCTACCGCTCGCACTGCTGATAAGGCTGATTGAATATGGAACTTGATCTCTGGACACAGAGCCTCGTCACTGCAATGACTGCGCTATGGACCAAGGTTGCGAACTTCATTCCGAACCTCTTTGGCGCACTGGTTGTGCTGCTGCTGGGTTTTGTCGTGGCCAAGTTGCTGGACACGCTGCTTTCCAAATTGCTCGCCAAACTGGGTCTCGATCGCCTGATGGGCGGTACCGGTCTGACCAAACTGATGTCGCGCGCGGGCCTGCAGGTTCCGATTTCGACGCTCATCGGCAAGATCGTCTACTGGTTCGTTCTGCTGATTTTCCTCGTTTCTGCCGCCGAATCCCTTGGACTTGAGCGGGTTTCAGCTACGCTGGACATGCTTGCGCTGTATTTGCCGAAGGTATTCGGTGCCGCGCTGGTGCTGCTGGTGGGGGTTTTGCTGGCGCAGCTGGCCAATGGCCTGGTGCGCGGCGCTGCGGAAGGCGTAGGTCTGGACTACGCTTCCGGCTTGGGGCGAATCGCCCAGGGGCTGGTCATCATCATCAGTATCTCGGTCGCGATCAGCCAGTTGGAGGTCAAGACTGACCTGCTCAACCATGTGATCGTGATCGTTTTGATTACCGTTGGTCTGGCGGTTGCGCTGGCCATGGGGTTGGGAAGCCGGGAAATTGCCGGTCAGATTCTTGCGGGAATCTATGTGCGTGAGTTGTACCAGGTTGGGCAACAAGTGCGTGTTGGAGAGGTCGAAGGGCAGATCGAGGAGATTGGCACGGTTAAAACCACATTGCTGACGGATGAGGGTGAGCTAGTCTCTCTTTCCAATCGGATCCTCCTCGAGCAGCATGTGAGTAGCCGCTAACCCGGCAAATCCTGCTAATGTATGCCGCCGCAAAATGCCTGCTGATGCTGGCTGCGGCGGACATTGACCTGACTGTCGGCCCGACTTGTTTTGAATAAAGCCCAACCGCTATCCATGCGCTACGACCCCCGCGAGCTCTCTGATGAGGAGTTGGTCGCGCGCTCGCATACCGAGCTGTTTCACGTAACGCGCGCCTATGAAGAACTGATGCGGCGTTACCAACGAACATTATTTAATGTCTGTGCGCGATATCTCGGGAACGATCGTGATGCAGATGATGTCTGTCAGGAAGTGATGTTGAAGGTGTTGTATGGCTTGAAGAACTTCGAAGGCAAGTCGAAGTTCAAGACATGGCTATATAGCATCACGTACAACGAGTGCATCACGCAGTATCGGAAAGAACGGCGAAAGCGTCGCTTGATGGATGCATTGAGTCTTGACCCCCTCGAAGAAGCGTCGGAGGAAAAGGCGCCGAAACCCGAGGAGAAGGGCGGACTTGATCGCTGGTTGGTGTATGTGAACCCGATTGACCGTGAAATTCTGGTGCTACGATTTGTCGCAGAGCTGGAGTTTCAGGAGATCGCAGACATCATGCACATGGGCTTGAGTGCAACAAAAATGCGGTACAAACGTGCTCTAGATAAATTGCGTGAGAAATTTGCAGGCATTGCCGAAACTTAGTTCGGCGCAAAATTCTCTTACGTGTAGGCAAGTTCTGATAGAATTGCCGCCGAGTTGTCCCCCGGTTTGCGGGACTGCTTCACAATCACCAGATGGGGATTTAACGGATGAAACTGAAAAACACCTTGGGCTTGGCCATTGGTACTCTTATTGCCGCTACTTCTTTCGGCGCACTGGCACAAGGCCAAGGCGCAGTTGAAGGCGAGCTCAACTACGGGAAAAAGTACAACGACAGCGTGAAAAACGTTGAAGACGGCTACACTCCTGGCGCCTCCATCGGTTACTTCTTGACCGACGACGTATCGTTGAACGCGACCTACAACAATGATGACCACACCCGTTCGAACAACGGCACTGGTCACCAGAAGATCGAAGGCGACCAGTTCGGTCTGAACGCTCAGTACCACTTCAACAACGCTGGCGACGCTCTGCGTCCATACGTTCAAGGTGGTGTTAAGCACGGCAGCATGACCAACGTAGCCGCTGATGGCCACACCGGTCGTGACCAGTCGACTTTCCTGACTGCAGGCGGTGGCGTTAAGTACTACTTCCTCGAAAACTTCTTCGCTCGTGCTGGCGTAGAAGCCGACTACAAGCTGGACAACGGCAAGTGGGACTACATCCCTTCCGTAGGTCTGGGTGTGAACTTCGGTGGCGGCTCCAAGCCAGCTGCTGCTCCAGTTCCAGCACCTGAAGTCTGCTCCGACAGCGACAACGATGGCGTTTGCGACAACGTTGACAAGTGCCCAGACACCCCAGCCAACGTAACTGTTGACGCTGATGGCTGCCCGGCAGTTGCTGAAGTTGTTCGTGTAGAGCTGGACGTGAAATTCGACTTCGACAAGTCGGTCGTCAAGCCAAACAGCTACGGCGACATCAAGAACCTGGCTGACTTCATGAAGCAGTACCCATCCACCACCACTACTGTTGAAGGTCACACTGACAACGTCGGTCCTGACGCTTACAACCAGAAACTGTCTGAGCGTCGTGCAAACGCCGTTAAGCAAGTTCTGACCAACCAGTACGGTGTTGAATCGTCCCGCGTTCAGTCTGTTGGCTACGGCGAATCCCGCCCAGTTGCTGACAACAAAACTGAAGCTGGCCGTGCTGTTAACCGTCGCGTAGAAGCGCAGGTTGAAGCTCAAGCTAAGTAATTAGCTCGCCGCTCCGAGAAAAGCCCGGCTCAGGCCGGGCTTTTCTTTGTCTGCGATTTGGTGCGATGGCCGCAGAAGTCGCAGCCTGCGGCAGCTACTACTGAGCCACACTGGCCAATGCAGGAGCCATCAAAGGCTGCGATCTTTTGATCGTATCTGCGGCTGCGACCTCGCCGATCACCAAGATGGCCGGGCTTTTCAACTCGAAGGCGTAGGCATCTTCTTCCATCGTTGTCAGATCGCTGCGGCATTCCCGCTGATGCGGCAATGAGGCATTCTCGATCATCGCCACCGGCGTATCTGCCGCCATTCCTCCGGCCAGCAGCTGTTCACGAATTTCCCCAAGTTTGGCCACCCCCATGTAGATCACCAGAGTCGTACCACCCTGAGCCAGCGCCCGCCAATTCAGGCTGCTGCCGTCTTGGGTATGGGCGGTCACCAGGGTTACGCCGCGCGCTACGCCGCGTAGTGTCAGCGGGATGTCGCATTGCGTGGCGCCGGCAAGCCCGGCCGTGATGCCGTTGACCAGTTCCACCTCGACCCCGCGTTCACGCAGCCACTGCGCTTCTTCACCTCCACGCCCGAAAATGCAGGGATCGCCACCCTTGAGCCGCACCACACATTTGCCCTGGCGCGCGTAACGCAGCATCAGCCGATGAATGAAGGCCTGCGGCGTTGAGCGGCAGCCCCCGCGTTTGCCCACGGGAATGATCCGCGCATGGCCACAGTGTTCAAGGACGGCGTCATTCACCAGATCATCGATCAGCACGACATCCGCTTCTCTCATCGCCCGAACGGCCTTGAGCGTCAGCAATTCCGGATCACCAGGCCCTGCACCGACCAGCCAGACTTTTGCGTTCATCGTGTTGTCCTCATTTGCAATGTCCGTCGATTCATCATCACGAACCCTGTCAGCCATGAAACAGCGCAAACATCAGCGCCAGATTGATCAATAACGAGCCCAACGCCAGTGCGCGCCATACCTTCAACGGCTCGCGTTCCAGCAAGGGCCTGGGACGTACGCTCAAACTGCGGCGTTCGCCCTGTTCCATCAGCAGCAACCATTCCTCCGCCGTTTCAAAACGCTGGGCCGGATCCGCCGCGACCGCACGCTCCAGGCACTGCGTGAGCCATTCCGGCAGATCCGGGCGATAGCGGCTGGGGTTGACCGGCACCCCGAAGCGCGGACGCTGGAAGGCTTCGATCTCGCCGTAGGGATAGTGTCCGGTGAGCAGGTAATACAAGGTCACACCGACCGCATACAGATCCTGTTGCGGTGTCGGCCTTTCTGCGCGAAACGCTTCCGGCGCTATGTAGCTGGGGGTTCCGGGCAGGGTGCAGGGCTGGTCTTCGGACAGGCCGGGGCACCAGGCCAGGCCGAAATCCAGCAGGCGCAACTCGCCGTCGTCCCCCAGCAGCAGGTTTTCCGGCTTGATGTCGCGATGCAGAATCTGCCGTCGATGCAGCAGGCCGACCGCCTTGAGCAGGCGTTCGGCCAGGTCCCTCCACTGGGCCAGCGGCAACGGCCCGACCTGCGTGAACAGTTGCGCCAGGGTCGAACCTGCGTATTCACGCATCACGTAGTACAAATGCTGACGCTGGCTGGCGACATGGACTTCAGGAAAATGCCGCCCCGCGACCCGCTTGAGAAACCATTCTTCCGACAGCAACGCTTGCCCGGCCAGGTGATCGTCGCGCAGCGCACCGGGCAGGGTTTTCAGCAGCCAGGGTTGCTGTTGAGCGTCACGCACCCGGTACAGCAGCGACTGCCGACTCTGGCCAAGGATGGTTTCGACATGCCAGCCTTCGAAGTCCTGGCCCGGTTTCAGCGCCGGTGGCAGCGGCCATTGCTGCAAATGAATCAGCGCATCGCCGATGCTGGTTTCTCCCAGGGCATCGACCCGCACCAGCATGGCGCTGGCGTTGTCCTGGCTGCCGGCCAGGTGCGCTGCGTTCACCAGGGTTTGCGCAGCGCTGTCGAGATCCGGCTGATCGCGCAGAATCGCCGCAATCGCGGTATCGCCCAGCACCGCCCAGACCCCGTCGCTGAGTAGCACAAAGCTCTCATCGACCCGCAGTTCACCGTCGAGGAAATCCAGCACCAGATGCTGATCGAGCCCCAGTGCGCGCTTGAGCACGTGCTGCATGCCCGGTTGATCCCAGACATGGTCTTCGCTGACTCGCTGTAACTGATCGGCATGCCAGCGATACACTCGGCAATCGCCGACATGGGCCAATGTGAAGCGACGGCCACGCATGACCAGCGCACTGACTGTGGTCAGCAAGGGTTGCCCGCCGCCGTTGGCCTGCAGCCAGCGATTCTGGGCCAACAGCAGGCGATCCAGCGCCTGGGCGACGCCCCAGGTTTCCGGGGTGGCGTAGTAGTCCAGCGCCAGGGCCTGCAAGGTCGAGCGGGCGGCCAGGCCACCATCAGCGCACTGGCTGACGCCGTCGGCGATGGCGAACAGGTAGCCCTTGCTCGCGGCCAGTGCCGGGGCCGGCGTGACCAGGCGCAGGGCGTCCTGGTTCTCCTCGCGCGGACCGATGGCGCTGGCTTCGGCAAAACTCAATTGCAGGCTCATGGCGACTTCAGACCCGCGCAGCCGTGACGGCGGCCGAACCCCAGGTGGTTCTCCAGCGACGTTTCACACCGTGCAAGCCGAACCAGGCGAGAACCGCGAGGCTGGCGAACAGCCACAGCGCCAGTTGGTAGCTGCCGGTGCTTTGCTTGATAGCGCCCATGCCGGCCGCGAGGGCAAAGCCGCCGATGCCGCCGGCCATGCCGATCAGCCCGGTCATCACCCCGATTTCCCGGCGAAAGCGCTGTGGCACCAACTGGAACACTGCGCCATTACCGGCCCCCAGGCCGAGCATGGTGCACACAAACAGTGCCAGGGCAGCGTAGGAGCTTGGCAGATTGAAACCCACGGCAGCGATGCAGATTGCCGCCACGGTGTACATCGCCAGCAAGGTGCGGATGCCGCCGAAGCGATCCGCCAGGGCACCGCCCAAAGGACGCATCAGGCTGCCACCGAACACACAGGCAGCGGTGTAGTAGCCGGCGGTCACCGGGCTCAGGCCGTACTGGTCGTTGAAATAGCCGGGCAGGGCGCTGGCCAGGCCAATGAAACCGCCGAAGGTCACGCTGTAGAAAAACATGAACCACCAGCTGTCGCGGTCGCCCAAGGCCTTGAAGTAGTCGGCCATCGACTTGGCTTTTGGCCGCTCCGGGGCATTTTTCGCCAGCCAGGCAAAGACGATCAGGGTCAGGACCAGCGGGATCAGGGCGAAGCCGAAGACGTTGCTCCAGCCGAACGCCGCGGCCAGTACCGGCGCAATCAGCGCGGCCAGGACAGTGCCCGAGTTACCGGCCCCGGCGATGCCCATGGCCTTGCCCTGGTGCTGCGGCGGGTACCACTGCGAGGCCAGGGGCAGGGCCACGGCGAAGGACGCGCCGGCCATGCCGAGGAACAGTCCCAGCAGCAGCGCTTGCTCGTAGCTGTGGATGCCGAGCTTCCAGGCGCCGAACAGCGCGCAGATCACGATCACCTGGCCGATCAGGCCGGCGGTTTTTGGTGACAGTCGATCGGCCAGCATCCCCATCACGAAACGCAAGACCGCGCCGGCCAGAATCGGCGTAGCGACTACCAGCCCGCGTTGCTGGGTGGTCAGGTGCAGGTCGGCCGCGATCTGCACCGCCAGGGGGCCGAGCAGGTACCAGACCATGAAGCTCAGGTCGAAGTAGAGGAAGGCCGAAAACAGGGTCGGGGTATGGCCGGATTTCCAGAAGCTTGAATTCATCGCGCACCTCAGCTGAAAGGAGTCTCGAACGGGAGTCAGGTGGGGCGCCGCCGGGCGGCACCACCGGCCCCGGGCAATGGGGCCAGAACAAAAAAACGCCGCTACCCGACTTGCCTGGGCAAATGGGGTGAGCGACGTCTTTGTCGTTGGTGGGGCAACCGCCGTTGGTTACCTGTGGGTAATGCTTAGCGAGATTTGTGCCATGTGCCGGTTTTTTATGTCGTGGTCGAAAAGATCGCAGCCTTCGGCAGCTCCTGCAGGGGATCGCATTTCAAATGCAGGAGCTGCCGAAGGCTGCGATCTTTTGAGGTTCAACCCAACAACTCACTCATGGCAATAATCTGCTCCGCCACCTGAATCAGCTTCTGCTGGCGGCTCATGGCCTGGCGGCGCATGAGGGTGTAGGCCTCTTCTTCGTTGCAGTCCTTCATCTTCATCAGCAGCCCCTTGGCCAGCTCGATGCGCTTGCGCTCGGCCAGTTGCTGGTCGCGGGCATGCAGTTGCGCGCGCAGGGCCTGGTCACTTTCGAAGCGCGCCATGGCCACGTCGAGAATCGGCTGCAAGCGCTGTGCGTGGATGCCTTCGACGATGTAGGCACTGACGCCGGACTTGATCGCCTGGCGCATCACGTCGGGGTCGTGTTCGTCGGTAAACATCACGATGGGGCGTGGCTGGTCGCGGCTGACCAGCACCACTTGCTCCATGACATCGCGGCCCGGTGACTCGGTATCGATCAAGATGACGTCCGGACGCACCGTTTCGACGCGTTCGGGCAGGTCGATGGTCAGTCCGGATTCATCGATCACCTCGAAGCCGGCTTCCGTCAGGGCCGCTTTCAGGCGCCCGACTTTTTTCGCGGTGTCGTTGATCAGCAGGATACGCAACATGGTCGTGGTCTCCTGTCAGCGGCTGGCGAGTCGATGGGCGTTGTCGCTCATCGCGTGCAGTTTGAAACCACGGGCATAACCGACGGGATCGGAGCCGTCCCAGACCTTGCCGTCGATCAACTGGCTGCTGCGCATTTCCTGGCTCGGGGAGGCGACACCCACGGCGCTGGCGGCCTCACGGTACAAGTTTAGTTGCTGGACCTGGCGGGCCACGCTCAGGTAATCCGGGTCGTCACGCAACAGACCCCAGCGGCGGAACTGGGTCATGAACCACATGCCATCGGACAGGTATGGAAAGTTGACCTCGCCATCACCGTGCAAACGCAAGGCGTGCGGATCCTGCCAGCGATTGCCCAGGCCGTCGGCGTAGTCGCCCAGAAAGCGCGGTTCGATGCAGTCCAGCGGAGCATCGAGGTACTGCGGCGCACTCAGCAGTTGCGCGGTGCTGCGGCGATTCTCGGTGCTCTCTTCGATGAAACGACTGGCTTCGAGGATCGCCATCACCAGCACGCGGGCGGTATTGGGGTATTGCTCGACGAAGGCGCGGGTGCAGCCGAGGACTTTTTCCGGGTGATCGGGCCAGATGGCCTGGGTCGTCGCCAGGGTGAAGCCCAGATCCTGTTGCACCGCACTTGCCGACCACGGCTCACCGACGCACAAGCCGTCGATGCGGCCCGCTTGCAGGTGCGCAACCATTTGCGGCGGGGGCACCACCACGCTGTCCACATCCAGCAACGGATGAATGCCCTGGCTGGCGAGCCAGTAATACAACCACATGGCGTGGGTGCCGGTGGGAAAGGTCTGGGCGAAGGTCAGCTTTGAGCGAGTTTGGTGCACGTGCCGGTGCAGTGCTTCAGGACCGGTCACGTCCAGCCCCTGCAAGGCACGGGAAAGATGGATGCTCTGGCCGTTCTGGTTCAGGCCCATGAGCACGGCCATGTCGGTCGGGGCGACGCCGCCGATGCCCAGGTGCACCGCGTAGATCAGGCCGTACAGGCTGTGGGCGGCATCGAGTTCGCCGCTGACCAGATTGTCCCGCAGGTTGGCCCATGACGACTGGCGCTTGAGGTTCAGGGTCAGGCCGTAGGGCTGGGCGAAGCCCTGGGTGGCGGCGACCACCACCGAAGCGCAGTCGCTCAGGGCCATGAAGCCGAGATTGATTTCGCGCTTTTCCGGAGCATCGCTGCCATTGACCCAGGCCAGAGGGCCGGCTGATGGTTCGTTCATCGTCTGTTCACCTTGCAAAAAAAAGCGCCGTCCCGGGTCCCTGCACGCGCAAGGCCGAGCGACGACGCCATTGTCCTGGCACGCATCCCGCCGTTGGCATGTGTGCTGATGTCCGAACGGCTGCAAGGCATATGCCAGCCAGGGTTTCATCAGTTTTGCATCAGGATTGCGCGCGCCATTTCTTTCATCCTGTCGAGCTACATCGAAAGGTCCAAAGGAGGTTGGCGTGCACATCGAATCATCCAGCGCCACAGGTTTTCCGGATACCCGTTCCAGCGATCGGGTACTGCATCTGCGTGTCAGCCAATCCCCCGTTCATCTGGTCTCGAATCAGTGCGCGCAGACCTGCTCTCTCCCGGTTGGCTGGGAGGGGCTGATTGCGATCAACGGCGCATTTGAGGTCGAAGGCCGTTTGCAGTCGCAATCGATAGCGCAAGCACCGCTGATGAAATTGCAGGTGTTTATCGATCTGGGCAACGCGCTGAACGATCAACGACCTCATCAGGCGCCCTGGGCCCTGTTGCCGGTGGCTTATCCGAGTGTCGCGTCCGAGCGGGCGCTTGAGCGCTGGTACATCGCCCAGGCGATGGCCGGTAGCGAGGCCTGGCAAGCCTTCGCCAGCGTATTGCGGCATACCGAGAGTTACGGGCTTGTCCGTTTTTTGCTGGAGCAGGGCACCCGCAGCGAAAAACTGACCACCCTGGCGCAGCGCTACGGCGTTTCGGTGTCGCATTTTCGCCGGCTGTGCCGAGAGGCGCTGGGCACGGCGGCCAAGCCAGCCTTGCGTGGCTGGCGTACGGCCCAGGCGCTGCTGAACATGAGCCTGCAGGAAGGCTCCCTGACGGATGTGGCGCTGGAGTTCGGCTTTGCCTCGTCTTCGCATTTCTCCAAGGAGATCCGCGAACTGGTGGGGTTCCCCCCCAGCAGCCTGGCCGACATTACCTACCTGTCAGGCAAGTGAATCGATGAACCGCAGAATGTCCTCCCTGTCTGTCTTGCCCTTCTGGCTCGGCGCCGCGTTGCTGATCGCGCCGATTGCCGCCCAGGCCACTGTCCAGAATTTCGAGGCCCGCGAGCAAAGCGCGCGGACGTTTTTCAGCGAGCTGTCCGGATCCCTGGGCAAACCGGTGATCGTCAGCAAGGCGGCAGCGGTCAAGCGGGTTTCCGGCAGCTTCGATTTGCGCACACCGCAACGCACCTTTGAGCGAATCGCCTTGCAGATGGGCCTGATCTGGTACAGCGACGGCCAGGCGATTTATTTGTATGACGCCCCGGAAATCAAAAGCTCGATGGTCTCGCTGCAGACCCTGACCGTGGACAGGCTCCAAGGTTTTCTGGAGCGTTCCGGGTTGTACGACAGGCGTTATCCACTGCGCCACGACGGCCTGCGCACATTTCATGTGTCGGGCCCGCCGATGTATGTCGATCTGGTGGTCCAAGCGGCCGGAATGATGGATAACCAGCGCTCGGACCTGTTGCTGGGCAAGCAGCAGATCGGCGTCATCCAGGTGCGCAACACCTTTGTCAGCGATCGAAAATACGAGCTGCGTGATGACAAGGTCACCATCCCCGGGCTGGCCACGGTGATCGAGCAATTGCTGCGCGGCGAGAAACGTGAGGTCGAGCCGTCGGTGGCGCAGGTCCCGGCCCAAGGCCCAGTACAACGACCACAGGGTTTGATGCCGGCGTTTCCCCTGGAGGGTCTGGCGACCCCATCCCCGGATCAGGATCCGGCGGCACCACAAATCATTGCGCGGGACACAGCTGCCGGAAACATTCGCGTGGTGGCCTATCCCGACACCAACAGCCTGCTGGTCAAGGGTTTGCCGGAGCAAGTGCGCTTTATCGAGAACCTGGTGAGCGCACTGGATACACCGAAACGGCACGTCGAGTTGTCGCTGTGGATCATTGATCTGCACAAGGATGAACTCAATCAGCTGGGCATCAACTGGCAAGGCACGGTGAATTCGGGGGGCAAATTTTCCGCATCGCTCAATGCCGGCTCGGCGACCACCCTCGATGGCGTCTCTTTCGTGACCCAGGTCATGGCGCTGGAGCAAACCAACCGGGCCAACGTGGTCTCGCGGCCGGTGATCCTCACACAGGAAAACGTGCCGGCGATCTTCGACAACAACCGCACCTTTTATGCCCCGCTGGTGGGTGAGCGCAGTGTCGATCTGCAACACGTGACCTACGGCACGCTGGTCAGCGTACTTCCGCGTTTTGCCCAGGCGGACGAGGTCGAAATGTCGCTCAATATCGAAGACGGCAATGAGATCGAAAGCCCGGGCCAGGGTGAGCAACCCAATACCTTGCCGACGGTCGGTCGCACGCGAATCAGCACAGTGGCGCGGGTGCCGCAGGGCAAGAGCTTGCTGGTGGGCGGGTTCACCCGCGATGACAACAGCGAGCAAGTCGGACGGATACCGGTACTGGGTTCGATTCCCTGGATCGGGCGCCTGTTCAGCTATCGGCAGAGCCGCTCGGCGAACACGGTGCGGGTGTTCCTGATCCAGCCCAAGGAGATTCGCGACGCATTCGAGCCAGACAACTCGGGGCCCGCCTCGCGCTTGCTGACCCCGGAGCAGCACGAACGCGTGCGCCGCTCCTATTTTCGGGCGGCCATCCAATGATCCTGCCGCCGATATCCACGGGCGGGCGAGCTGCCCAGGCAAGGCTGAATGCCGAGAAGGCCGCTGAGCATCCGCAGCCACAGGCAGACGCCGACATCGATGTCGACGACAGCGGCATGGCCGCCGCTGTTGGGCGCTTTGTGCAGATCAGCGATGAAATGTCCGCGGCGCTCGCACAGTTTCGTGGCCGGCGGCTGTTCGAACTCAAGTCCGATGCGCTGACAGATACTTTCGAAAGAGTCCTGGAAGACGACACCCTCCCCAAGGCGCAGCAGGTGCTCAAGCTGGCACGACTGACGGATAAACCCGTGGAATGGCTGCTGCAGATGGCGCGCAGCCTGTTTCCCGATGACAGCGACCTGGCATTGGTGCTGCGAGAACTCTTGCGCCGGAAAAAACTGGAAGCACGCACCCGTCAAAGACTCGAAACGCTGTTGCAGACGGTGGTCGCCCAGGCGTCCCCCAAACGCATGAATGCCGGGATCAACGCCGCCCTCAAGGCCCGAATGTTCGGTGCAAGCATGGCGGTGCATGCGGCTCTGTTGCGCGAGACCTACCGCGATTTTCTCGAGTCCGACGAAGGCCCCGTCAGTTGTTACCAGGACTGGATCGCGCTGTACGGTGCTGCGCAACGAGTCAACGTCCTGACCTTTATCGAAGCGGCATTGCTCACCGATATCAGTGCCCAGGACCCCAGTTGTTCATGCGTGGAATTCGGTCACTTGCTGGCCCGGGTGAACGACCTCAAACGCCTGCGTTCAGCCGACGCGCTGTTCATCGGCAGTCTGCTCAATGATGCCCTCATCTGCCGGCACAACCCCCATGAGCCCGACTGGCTGGTGTTCCTGTTCGGCGTGTTGGCCTACCCCGATGAACTCGACCAACTGCTGCTTGGCGTGCTGGGCGAACGCGTGCTGTTGAGTGCGCATCGTGAGCGTTCGACCCTGTTGCAGAAGCTGCGCCGACTCAGCCTGCAACTGCCCGTGCCGCTGTTTGCCGATGACGAAGCACCGCAACGCCTGGCCCGGCAGTTCACGCAACTGGCTGACATCGCCTACGCCCACGAATGCATCGAACGGCGACGCCTGGGCGCCTACCCATGATTTTTTCCCGGAGCTGACCTGCCATGCTCAATGTGTTTTTGCGCAACGTCGGCGCGCGTCCCGAGCTGCTGATCCTGACGCTGATGGTGATGATCATCGCCATGCTGATCATTCCTCTGCCGACAGTGCTGGTGGATTTCCTGATCGGCCTGAACATCGTCATTTCGCTGCTGGTGTTCATGGGTTCGTTCTACATCGAACGCATCCTGAGTTTTTCGACGTTCCCGGCGCTGTTGCTGTTGACCACGCTGTTTCGCCTGGCGCTGTCGATCAGTACCAGCCGATTGATCCTCAGCCAGGCCGATGCGGGGGAGATCATCGCGTCCTTCGGTGAGTTCGTGATCGGTGAAAGCCTGGTGGTGGGTTTCGTGATTTTTTCCATCGTCACCATCGTTCAATTCATCGTGATCACCAAAGGCTCGGAACGGGTTGCGGAAGTCGCGGCGCGCTTCTCGCTGGACGGCATGCCCGGCAAGCAAATGAGCATCGACGGCGACCTCAAGGCTGGCGCAATCACGGCCGAGGAGGCCAAGGAAAAACGCAGCGTGCTGGAGCGCGAAAGCCAGTTATATGGCTCGTTCGACGGCGCGATGAAGTTCATCAAGGGCGACGCCATCGCCGGCATCATCATTATCTTCGTCAACTTCATCGGCGGCATGGCCATCGGCGTCGGGCAGATGGGCATGGACATGTCCACGGCCCTGTCGACCTACACCTTGCTGACCATCGGCGATGGCCTGGTGGCGCAGATTCCCGCCTTGCTGATCGCCATCGGCGCCGGCTTCATCGTCACCCGCGTCAACGGCGATGACAGCAACCTGGGGCGCAACATGCTCGCGCAAATGCTCGGGCACCCGTTCGTGCTGGGGGTGACGGCGCTGCTGGCGGTGGGTGTCGGTCTGCTGCCGGGCTTTCCGCTGATGACCTTCCTGCCCATCGCGGCCGTCCTTGCGCTGGTGGTGTTCGTGCGCCAACGCAAGGCCTCCAGGGCGCAGGGCCAGGGAGATAACCGTGTTGCACAGGCGCAGGGCGATGCGATGCCCAGCGGATCGGGCCTGCTCGATGACATCGACAACATTGCCACCGAGACCGTCGCCTTGATGTTGCTGGTGCCCACCGCGCGACTGGAAGAACTGCACAAGGCTCGATGGGCAGGGCGTTTTCGCAGTCAGTTTTTCGTCGATTACGGGCTGCGCATTCCAGAGCCGCAGATTCGTGCAAGCGAGGCACTGCCAGCGCATCAAGTGGCGGTACTGATCAACGAAGTGCGCGCCGAGCAATTCGACATCCATTTCGATCACTGGCGTCTGCTCGACTACTCGCCGCAGCTGGAACCCCTGGGTTTCGCCCTGGTGCGCGGCAGCGACAGCAATCGAATGAGCGGTGTCTGGGTCAATGCGGCCGACCGGGAGCGGGTACAGCAGCTGGGTTATCACCTGCGCCCAGCCGACGAGGAATGCTATCGCTGCCTGGTCACGCTGATGGCGCGCAATATCCAGGAGTTTTTCGGCGTGCAGGAAACCAAGCAACTGCTCGACGAAATGGAGGCGCGCTGCCCCGACCTGCTCAAGGAGGTCTATCGCCACGTCACGGTGCAGAAGATCGCCGAGGTATTGCAGCGGTTGGTCGGCGAGCGCATTTCGGTGCGCAACATGAAGCTGATTCTCGAATCGCTGGCCCATTGGGCATCGCGGGAAAAGGATCCACTGGCGCTGGTCGAACACGTTCGCGGCGCGATGGCCCGCTACATCAGCAATAAATTTGCCCAGGGCAATGACTTGCGTGTGGTGCTGCTGTCGCCGGAGTTCGAAGAGGTGGTGCGTCGAGGCATTCGGCAAACGTCGGGTGGCAGTTTCATCAATCTGGAACCGGCCGAATCGGAAGACCTGATGGACCGCCTGACCGTCGGCCTGGACAGCGTGCACATCGCGCACAAGGACTTGGTGCTGCTGTGCTCGGTCGATGTGCGGCGCTACATCAAGAAACTGATCGAGGGGCGATTTCGGGAGCTGGACGTGATGTCGTTCGGCGAAATCTGCGAAACCGTCTCCGTCAACGTCATCAAGACCGTCTGAGGAAAGCCTGTAAATGTTAACGATGGATATCGCCGATCTGCTGCGCCAAGCGCTGCGTCACAGTGGCTGCGTGGACAGCCAGATCGGGCACTTCGACAGTCACAGCACCATTGAGATGCAGATGAAGGATCTGCCCAATATCAACGTCGGCACCGTGGACGGGGAAGCCTGGGTGTGGGCGGCGGTGATGGAGTTCGGGCCGAGGCAATTGGACCGATGTGCCCCTGAGTTGTTGCGGATTCTGCTTCAAGGCTGCCCCTGGTCCCGCAGCGGGCAGTTGCATCTGTGCGAGGTAGAGGGGCAGCTCGAACTGCGCCTGTTGTGCAATGGGCGTGCCTTGGGCGATGCCAGGGACTTTGCTCAGGCGCTGGACCACTTTGTCGCGGTGGTCGAAAAGCTGTGCGGCATTCTGCGCCAATGAACGGACTTCTGGAGCGGCATGCGGCTCATCCCTTGCGCTTGAGCGGGCCCCTGATGGAAGCGGCGTTGGGCAATGTGGTGATCGGCGAAGTATGTGAAGTGCGCCGGCATTGGCGCTTGCCAGAGGTCGCGGCCAGGGCACAGGTCATCGGCTTCAAGCCAGGTGCCGTGTTGCTCAGTTTGCTGGGCGATGCGAAAGGCTTGTCCAGGGAGTCGATGATCGTGCCCACGGGCTCGACACTGCGGCTGACCTGCAGTGACGCCTTGCTCGGCAGCGTGGTCGATCCCCTGGGCACCATCGTCGAGCGCCTTGCGCCGGCTTCGACCTTTGCACAACAAGACTATCCCGTGGATGCCGACCCACCCTCGTACCAGCAGCGGCGTCCGGTGACGGAACCCTTGCACACTGGCATTCGCGTCATCGACGGCTTGCTGACCTGCGGTGTCGGCCAGCGCATCGGTATTTTCGCCGCCGCCGGCTCAGGAAAAACCACCTTGATCAACATGCTGATCCAGCACACGGACGCCGACGTTTTTGTCATTGGCCTGATCGGCGAGCGCGGGCGTGAAGTGACCGAGTTCATCGAGCATCTGCGCCAGTCCGAAAAACGCTCCCGTTGCGTGGTGGTGTATGCCACATCGGATTTTTCGTCGGTGGATCGCTGCAACTCGGCCCTCCAGGCCACGGCCATCGCCGAGTATTTCCGTGACCAGGGCCAGCGTGTGGTGCTGTTGCTGGACTCGTTGACCCGTTACGCCAGGGCCCGACGCGACCTGGCCCTGGCGGCTGGAGAGGCGCCGGCGCGACGAGGTTACCCGGCCTCGGTGTTCGATGTCTTGCCACGCTTGCTGGAACGCCCTGGCATGACCGCTGCCGGAAGCATCACCGCCTGGTACACGGTGTTGCTGGAAAGTGACGATGAGCCGGACCCGATCGCCGAGGAAATTCGCTCGATTCTCGACGGCCACGTCTATCTCAGCCGTGCCCTGGCGGCCAAGGGGCATTACCCGGCGATAGATGTGCTGCGCAGCGTCAGTCGCGTCACGACGCAAGTCACCACGCCACAGCAACAGCAACTGGCGGCGTCGACCCGGGAAATGTTGGCGCGTCTTGAGCAGCTGCAGGTTTTTCTCGATATGGGCGAGTACACCCAGGGAGCGGACGCCGCCAATGACTACGCATTGCAGCGCCGCGACGCCCTCACTCAATGGCTGCGTCAGCCCACGCGAGCATCTTGTGAACCGCAGGAAACCCTACGGAGCTTGAATGAACTCCTTGCCTGATCGCCGACGCCTGTTGGCGTTCAGTCAATTGCGTCGCCAGCGTGGCGAGCAGGCCGTGCTGCGTACGCAACAGCAATTGCAGCCGCTGCTGCAGGAGCGAGCGGGGTTCGAAGGGCAAGAGGCTGCGCTGCAGGAGCTGCTGGCCAGCCATCGCGCGAACGACTGCGTGCTGGACCACGGGCAGCTGTTGGCGCTGCTGCGAAGGCAGGCGGTCATCCGCCGGCAGATCGATTTGCTGCGTGTCGAGCGAGACCAAATGGATCAGCAGTGCCGACAGATTGAGCAGGTGTTACTGGAACAACGCGAACAGCTGCGGTGTGCGCAGCGCAAACACGACAAGTACGAGCGGTCTGTCCGGCAGTTGCTGCGTGAGCGACGGCTTGAGCAAGTGCGCCTGGAAGAAAGAGAGATTGAAGAGATGAGCGGAGTTCGGCGATGAAGGAAGTGTCTGCGGTTTTGCCTCCACCGGTCCAGGTTCCGGACCCCGTCACCGAAGGCCCTCTGGATGAGTTGCAAGAACCACTCGTACCGGCGCAAGAGGACGAGCTGCCGCAAGGTGCGCTCGAGCTGATGGCGACCTTGATCCTGCGTCATCGACCGGCGATGGAAACCGGACACGCGGTGGCCTGGTATTCGATGGCCAGCGGTCAGGAAACGGTGGAGGTCGAGCGCGGCGAAGCACGATCGCCTGCCCCGGTGGGCGTGTCTTATCCACAACCAGGCTCGTTGCCGCACAAGCCGATTCCACACCTGAAGCCAGAACCGGTCTCGTCATCGTCGCTACAACCCATGTCACAGATTTCGCCATCAACTCCACAACCGATGCCATCTGCAATCAGGGTTGAACCAGCGTTGGTCGAGAGTCCATCGAGCAGGTTCGAACCGCTGCCGGTCGAGCATCCCGTCAGTTCCAGCACGCCTTCGGCTCCCACTGTCGATAGGCAATTGTCCGAAGCCGTGGCAAGCCTTCCAACCATGCGCCATGCACCACCTGTTGCACCACCTCCCGTTGCTTCAGCAGTGATTGCGCAAGCATTGCCTGCGCTCGACCTGATGCCCGAAACCCTGCCCGGTCCGGATCGCGGCTTGCTACAGGTGCCATTCAACAGCGGTGCTGCCAGCGGGCAGGTGACGATCAGTCGAATGGCTGACGAACCGACCCGCAACCTGCTGCTCAGTCCGAGCAATGCCCTGGTCTTCGACCAAATCAAGACGGCCCTTGACCTGACTCGCGACCCCGCATGGCAATTGACCGATAACGAGGGCGAACAGCAGGGCAGGGGCTCACATCAGCCGCCCGACGAAGAGCCGGCCGAGCAGCAGGACCTGCCGGCATGAACGTGCTGAAGTTGCGTCGGGTCGACGCTCAGGCGCAGGCCGTTACGCAGTGGGTTCAACGATGGCAACGCGCCGGGCACGTTGCAGGTTTGGGCATGCCGGACCGGCAACCCGGCTATCTGGGTTTTCGCGCGCAAGGTGACGCCGCGGACTGGCGTGGGCTGGTTGACGCCCGCGACTGGCTTGATCACGCACTCCCGGCGTTGCGGTCATTGCTGACGGTCGAGTGCTCGCTGGCGAGTATCGCCGGTTTGTTTCAGGCCGTGCAGCGACCTTTGCAGCTGGGCGTGGAAGGGTTGCATGACCGGGAGCTTTGCGACATCGAGTGCCTCGTCCCGGACCAACTGCCAACCCACGATTTGCCCTGGCTCGATACGCCTCGGGGGCGAGTGTGGTTGACGCAGTTGCCATCGACACCCATCACCGCATGCGGCCCTGTGTCAGCCGATGCATGGCTGAGCGATTTGCCGCTGCGCCTGACGCTGATGCTGGGCATCAGTCACCTGCGCCCTGCGAGTCGGATACGACTGAACGAGGGCGATGTCCTGCGGATCATTCAGCGCACTCAACAGTGTTGGCTGGCGGATCTGTGCCTGGGCGCTTTCACGTTTACCGAAGGGGGATTACACATGCAAACGACCGTGGCCGATGCCAATGAACAGAACGCGCCAGAACCGCGAGAAGTGTTCGACCAGGGCGCTGTGCCGGTGCGCCTGGAGTTCGTGCTGGCTACCCATGAAACCGACCTCGCCAGGCTCTCGCAGATCATCGACGGGCAACTGATCCCGCTGGCCGACGATACCGCGCAGCACATCGAGATTCGCGCCAATGGCAAGCCTGTCGCCCGTGGCGAACTGGTGCAGCTCGACGATCAGTTGGGCGTCGAATTGCTTGAGGTCTACAGGAACTTGTCGGAACGCACGCGATGAACGACGTCTCGCTGATCGCGCTGCTGGCGTTCGCGTCCTTGCTGCCGTTTCTGGTGGCGGCGGGCACCTGCTACATCAAGTTTTCCATCGTCTTTGTCATCGTGCGCAACGCCCTGGGGTTGCAGCAGGTACCGTCGAACATGAGCCTCAATGCGATCGCCCTGATGCTGGCGATTTTCGTGATGACGCCGGTGATGAAGCAGGGCTACGGCTACTACAAGACAGAGGCGGTGGCGTTCACCGATATCGAGTCGGTGGTGAATTTCGCCGAGAACGGTTTGGGTGGCTACAAGGACTATCTGCGCAAGTACACCGACCCGGAACTGGCGTTGTTCTTCGAACGGGCCCAAGCGGTGCAGAGTGAAACCGAGGTCAGCCTGCCCGCCGATGAAGAGCTGACTCCCTCGCTGTTTTCGCTGCTGCCGGCCTACGCGCTGAGCGAAATCAAAAGCGCCTTCAAGATCGGTTTCTATCTGTATTTGCCGTTCGTGATCGTCGATCTGGTGATCTCCAGCATCCTGCTGGCGTTGGGCATGATGATGATGAGCCCGGTGATCATTTCGGTGCCGATCAAGCTGGTGCTGTTTGTCGCGCTCGATGGCTGGGCGTTGCTGTCGACCGGGCTGGTCAAGCAATACCTGACCTTGCTGGCATAGGACGGCGCTCATGAACGATCTGGTCTATGCCGGCAACAAAACCCTGTATCTGATTCTGTTGATGGTGGCCTGGCCGATCATCGTGGCCACGGTGGTCGGCCTGGTGGTCGGGTTGATCCAGACCGTGACCCAGTTGCAGGAGCAGACGTTGCCGTTCGGCTTCAAGCTGCTGGCGGTCGCCGGGTGCCTGTTTTTGCTCTCGGGTTGGTATGGCGAAACCCTGCTCGATTTCAGTCGTGAAGTCATGCGCCTGGCCCTGGGTTAGGTTGATGCCGGTGACTCTGTTTTTCGATCTGTACGCGTTGTTCGCCGCTGCGATTGTCGGTGTTGCGCGCCTGGCACCGATCTTTTTCATGCTGCCGTTTCTCAACAGCGGGGTGCTCACCGGGGCGCCGCGCCAGGCCGTCATTGTCCTGGTGGCGCTGGGGTTCTGGAGCTATGTCGGTGTGCCGTTGCCGGCGCTGGATAGTCTGGCGTTCTTCGGCCTGGTATTGCGCGAGGCAGGGATCGGCGTGTTGCTGGGGTGCCTGTTGTGCTGGCCATTCTGGGTGTTGCACGCCATGGGCAACCTGATCGACAACCAGCGCGGGGCGATGCTGAGCAGTACGGTGGATCCGGCCAACGGCGTGGATACCTCGGAACTGGCGAACTTTCTCCAGCTGTTCGCCGCTGCTGTGTACCTCGAAGGTGGCGGCATGCTGTTGATGCTCGAGACGGTTGGCCACAGTTACCGCATCTGCATGCCGGCGAACGGCTGCGAGGTGCACGTGCCAGCCTTGCTGAGCCTGCTGGATGCGCTGGTGAGCAAGACGCTGGTGATCAGCGCGCCGGTGGTGGCAACCCTGCTGGTCAGCGAGGCGTTGCTGGGCTTGCTCTCGCGATACGCGCCGCAAATGAATGCATTCTCGGTGTCATTGACGGTCAAGAGCCTGGTGGCGCTGGGGGTGTTGATGCTGTATTTCGGCGTGCACCTGCCAGACGAAGTGCTGCGCATGGGCTTGAAGCCCGGGGCGTTGGAACACTATCTGGGTGCAAGCGGGGAGGGTGGCGATGTCGTCCAGCGCCTCGAAGACTGAGAAGCCCACCGCCAAGCGCCTGCGCGATGCTGCTCGCAAAGGGCAGACCTTCAAGGCCAAGGATCTGGTGATCACCTGCCTGACCCTGTGCGGCATCAGCTACATGGTGTTCAACAGCTCGCTGATTGAAATCATGGAGGTCTATCGGCGCATCATCGCCAGCGGCTTCGACGCTGACTTGCAAAAGTATTCGGCGACCCTGGTTGTAGTGGGGCTCAAGGCGTTGCTGCCGCTGTTGCTGGTGTGTGTCCTGACCAGCGCATTGCCCGCGTTGCTGCAAAGTGGATTTGCCCTGGCCAGCGAAGCCTTGAAGCTCAACTTCGGCGCGCTGAACCCGATTAATGGTTTCAAGAAACTGTTCAGCCTGCGCACCGTCAAGGACACGTTCAAGGCGCTGTTGTACCTGGGCAGTTTTGCCATGGCGCTGTGGATCGTCTGGATCACCCAGCGGCAATTGCTGTTCGCCCAACTGTTCGCCCAGGCACCGGACCTGTTCGCCATCTGGGGGCATCTGCTACTGGTACTGGTGCTGGCGTTTCTGGGCTGCGTCCTGTTGATCGTCGTACTCGATGCCTTGAGCGAGTACTGGCTGTTCATGAAAGATCAGATGATGGACAAGGACTCGGTCAAGCGCGAGCACAAGGAACAGGACGGCAATCCGCAAATCAAGGGACGCCGTCGCGACCTGCATCGGGAATTGCTGTCGGAGCAGATCAAGTCCGTTATACGCAGCTCGCGGATGATCATCGCCAACCCGACCCACATTGCCATCGGTGTGTACTTCCGCCCGGAAATCACTCTGCTGCCGTTCATCTCCCTGATGGAAACCAACCAGCGCGCCCTGGCTGTCCGAGCCTATGCCAAAGAAGTCGGTGTACCGGTGATCCACGACATCGCACTGGCCCGACGGATCTTCAAGACCCACCAACGCTACAGCTTCCTCCAGGTGCAGGAAATCGAAGAAGTCCTGCGCCTGCTGATCTGGCTCGAACAAGTCGAACAAGCCTGATTCCCATGACCCGCCAACTGTGGGAGCGAGCTTGCTCGCGAAGAGCGAGAGGGCGCTGCGTTCATTCAGACAACCAGCGTCATCGTTGACGTCCATCGCGAGCGAGCTCGCTCCTACAGAGAGACGGGAGTCTTTATCCATTCGGGTGTCGGCATGAGCGCAATTTGGCAGCGTTCTCCCCGGCGCTTCGGCTCAATGCATGGGTCAGCAACGCTGACGTTTTTTCAGGAGTGTGGCTGATGAGTCGCAACAACAAACAAGCTGAACAGGTCGCCCTTGAAGTGGTGGATGCGGTACTCGCCGGTGCGCCGTTGAAGGATGTGCAGGGCATCAGTGATGAGCAGATGAACAGCCTGTACGCCTTCGCCTACCAGTTTTATGAGCAGGGTCGGCTGGACGATGCCGAGAAGTTTTTCCACTTCCTGTGCATCTACGACTTCTACAACAGCCATTACTGGATGGGGCTGGCGGCGGTGCACCAGCTCAAGCAGAACCATCAAAAAGCGATCGATCTGTACGCGATCGCTTTCGCCCAAGGCAAGAGCGATTGGCGGCCGATGTTTTACACCGGCCAATGCCAGCTTGCCCTGGGCAGGGTCGGCAAGGCCCGGCTCTGTTTCGAATACGTGCTTGAGCAAGCCGCGCAAGACGATCTGCGAGATCAGGCCCGGGTGTATCTCGACACCCTGGGGCAAATGGAACAGCACTGTTCGGAGGACTGAACATGAGTGAAATCACAAGCACCTTCAATCCGGTCATTCAGGGGGTATTGAGCCGAACTGAAGCCTTTGAGAAATACGGCAAGGCCGCCGCCGAGGCTGCCAGGACGGCGGATTTTCAAAAGGCCGGCCAAGAGGCGTTGGCCGCACTGATGTCGGTGAGTTACGAAAGTGGCGAACACCGTCACTCCACCGCCGGTTCGGTACGGCCGCAGTTGCATGCGCCACCGCCGCGCGCCGACGGCAATAGACAGGAAACGGACGGCGATGTGTTCACGCTGTTGATGGCGCTGATCAGCGAACTGTTCAGCGAGATTGACGTTAACAAGCTGAAAAATCGCCTGGCCATGCTGCAAACCATGGCCGGCGCGAAACAGCAAGGTCTTGAAAAACTGTCGGCTGAATACAACGCCGCGGTTGAAGCGCTGGCAGCGGCCGAGGAGGCGGTTGGCGGCAGCCAGGAAAAACTCGAGAAACTGCGCGAACGGGTTGAGCATTTTCAGGGCTTGCTGGAAGAAAGCGAAGCCCGCCTGGCCGGGCTCGATCCCGAGTCACCGGAATATGCGAGCGAGTTGGCGCGACGTGACCAGCTCAAAGGTGAGCTGGCGGAACATACCCAGACGTTTCAAAAAGCCACTGATGCCCATCTGAAACTGATCGAGATTGCCAACACTGCCGCCAAATCCGTCGCGGCCATAACAGCCCGGGTAATGGAGGCAGGGCTTGTGGGGCCTGGCGTCAAGGCCATGCAGGAGAAGGCGCTGAGCAGCAGCGGTCAGGCACTGCTACTGCGGATGAAGGTCATCGAAATGCTCGGCGAGGCAGCGCAGAACAAGGAAGAACTCAATCAGGATGTTTTCCTCAAGCTGCAGGCCAAGATTCAGGAGCACATGAAGCTTGAGTCGGAAAAGTATCTGGAAGAAGTGCGCAAGGCCGAGGCGCTGCAAAAAACCATGGGCTGCATCGGTAAAATCGTTGGCGCGATATTGACCGTGGCGACCATTGCCGCCGGCGTATTGACCGCCAACCCGGTGCTCATCGCCGTGGGCGTGATCGGCGCGGCGGTGATGATTTCCGATGCGGTGGTCAAGGAGGCGACGGGCGTTTCATTCATGGAGCAGGCCATGAAGCCGCTGACCACGGTGATGCAGGAGGCCATCAAGCTGTTCACCGAGCTCTATACCAAATTGCTGATAGCTGTTGGCGTCGACGAGGAAACCGCGAAAGACATCGCGCAAATCGCCGGCATGATCCAGGGGATTGCTTCAACGATTGCAGCCGTTGCGCTGGTGGCCGTGGTCGGGGTGCAGGTGATCGGCCCCATGATCGGCGCCATCGCTTCGAAACTGGCTTCGGTAGTTGCTCAGGCGGCGCCTGCGGCGATGCAGGCCATGCGGCAATTGGCAACGTCGCTGGGCAACTCGATGACCCAGTTGCTGACGCAATTTCGCGGCTTCATCACCCACGGCGCCGACCCGGTGACCCTCGCCCGTTACGCCGCCAATCTGGAGATTGCTCAAGCCGTCACCGAGTTCGGCAATGTGGCGGTGCAGGGCGGGTTGCAGATCAGGAGCGGTATGCATCAGGCCCAGGCTGCCGAGCATCTGGCCGAGGTGCGAGTGCGCACGGCGATCAGTGAAGAAATCAGCTCCTACCTCACCCGGTTAGTCGAGGACTACGGCAAGGCAATGCAAGACCGGACCCGGCAGATCGAGCAGCTGTTTTCCGATATGCAGCTCAGCCATTCCGTCAGCCTGCACATGGTTCGACATGTTTGATCGGATAAGTAAAAGGAGTTTTTGATGACGACCATTAACACTGCTGTCAGAACCGCACCACCGGTATTGGCTCACGATCCGGTCAACGATGCTGGCTTGAGCGAATTGATTGCCCAGGAACAGTTTTCGAAGGAACTCAAGAGCAAGCGCCTTTCCGATTCGGCATTGATGGACCGAATCACAGGAAATCAAATACTGCAGAGCGATGAGTCGAGAGCGCCTGACGCTAAGGAACTCGCTGAGGAACTTGCCAAGGCAATCGATCGCCACGAATCCACCGAGTCCGACTGGCAAGATTTTGTCGTGGCGATGAGTCTGGTTAACGATGAAGTCAGAAACGACCTTCTATTCGACCCCGGTGCCTGGGAGAAACATGCCAACGTATTGGTGGCAGCCATCATTGCGCTGAGCATCTCGCGGGTGGCCAACGCCCATCTGCGCGGGCATTTCAGCGTCATGGCGGCCGATGCCGCCAAAGCGCAGGGCGCCGCCATTGTCGAGTCGGGCAAGGCCGCATTGAACGCGGCCATCACAAACGCCGTGGTTTCCGGTGTCATCGCCGGGTTCGCCATGATCAAAAACCTTCAGGGACAAGCGTTCAAACATGCGGACATCAACCTGAACAAGCGCGATTCACTCGACGCCAGCAACATCAAGCGTGACCTCCAGCGGGATCGCAACCGCGATGACTGGGACCCGCAAACCACCTACAAAATCAAGACCTTCGATGACTTGGGACGCATGACGTCGTTCAATCTCAAGCCCAAGGGCTCGACGCTGACACCTCAGGAACAGGCCCTGTTCGACAATGGAATCCTCAACGCGCAGAAGGTAAGCAAGACCTCGGATTGGCAGAGCGAGATGGGTGCCAAGAGCATCGAAAGAAAACTGGAAATCGGTCGCTTCCTCAACGCCATGGCGATGAGCATGAGCCAGATGATATCCAGCGCCGTTCGCATGACCGAACATGCGGCGCGCGAGCAAGAGGTATTGCAGCAAAGTGTGCAGAACACCCAGAAGAGTTTGAGTGATGAAGTCGCCCAGAAAGATGCGGCCGAGGAGAAATTGCGTCAACAACTGGTGGAGATGATGGCACAGATCAGCCAGTCGAAGATTGGAGTCATTGGCACAGTTGCGAAGGCTTGATGAGGGTTCAGCATGAGAATTAACGATTTCACCCCGCCACTACCAACAGCAGTCGATTTCAATGCGACCGCCGACGCACCTTTACCACCTGAAATGCCACCTGAAGTCCACGCCGCTTTTTCCCTGACGCAATTGCTGGACCGCTCTATGAAAGCGTTTAATCGCAATCTCGAGAATATGTTAAAGGTCCAGCCGAATGCCCAAAAGATGGCCGAAGTGTTACTCGCCGGAGGAACTGCGGAACTGGTCATCGCCGAGTTCATGGAGCAAGTCCATGCCAAACGTATCCGCTCACAGATGTTCACTCAGCAGTTGCAGCAGTGTGGCGCGGTCATGACCCACTGCATGGCGGCGATGCCTGGGGAGCAGCAACAGCAACTTGTTGGAGAGCTGCAACGCATCTGGAGTGATCTGTTGAGCAGACCTCTCCCGGATGAGATCGCAGAAGAACTGGATCCTGGCGTGAAATCATCGAATGATTTTTTCGACAAGCTGCTCGAACTCATTGACCTGATCAAGAACGGCTACCTGGCCGGGTATGAACACATTCTCAAGGCCTATTCGGCTTTCTTTTCTGACTTCAACGCGGAAATAACCGCGGTGATGAAGGACTGGATCATAGCCATCGATGAAGGTAAATACATCGCAGTTTCAACCGGTCCTTTTAGAGCCGCTCTGGAAAAACTTATACAGAAGTACACCCTGCCAAATCCTGCCGCCGTGCTGTTCCCGAAACCTGGCCAAGGAGGCGCGAGCAAGGAAGAGGCGGAGAAGTGGCTAAAAGCGTTGGGTTTGCCTGAGAGTTGTCTCGTGAAAAACCCGGATGGTTCCTATTGCGTTGTCATTGATACGGGACCGTTGCGTCTCATGAAGGACGGCTTGCCGGCACAGGATTTCGTGCATTGGGACCCCTCCAGATTCCAGTCCTGGCAAACCGGTTTCAACGCCCAGGAGGAGCGCATGAAAAACCTTTTGCAATCCCTCACGCAGAAGTATTCAAATGCCAACGCTTATCACGACAACTTTAATAAGGTTCTCTCTTCGCATCTTAATCAGTTCGCAGACATGCTTAAGGCCATGCTGAATTTTTGATGTGAATACGGACAACATGTAGTCAATAAATTTTAATGTCACTGGGCGGGCGCATCGCTGGTTCGTTTGAATCTGGCTTGCACCTGCCATTTACTGCATTGGATAAAAGATGTCGGATGATCCGCGTGCTGAACTTGAAATTGAACATCAAGTCATCAAAGTATTGTCGAATTATTTTCCTGCGAGTCACCACAAGATAGGAATGAGTTCACGATTGGTCCAGGATTTATATATGGATTCCATAGGCTTTGTTGAGGTCGTATTAGCGCTGAATGAAACGTTCAATATTGAACTGCCTGAAACGGAGGCAGGAGAGTGGAAGACAGTGAAGGATATCTGTCTGTTGGTGAAGAAAACAGCGTATGTGCTTCCTTGCAGGGGTGAGCTTGCTCGCGAAGGTCGATAGCGATATCGCAGGCCTACTGGCGAAAATACCTACAACTTTCGTTGAGAATTCGCGGGGTTGTAACGGCATTAGTCCTACGGATTAGTCCCGGCCATCTTCCTATAGTCACGCCGCTTGTCATCTTGAGCCTGCCCACCCACAGGCTTATTTGCGCTTCAGTACCTTTCTATAGAGAAGTCTCAGAGTATGGACAGTGCAACTGATCAGATGCCGGTCAGGTCATTCGTTTTTGACTGCTGGCAATTGCAAAGCGATGGAACGCTGATGCGAGATGGACAAGGAGTTCACGTCCCACCCAAAGAATTGAACGTATTGCGCCTGTTGTTGAAATCGGCGGGTGCGGTCGTCAGCAAGGACCATTTGCTGGACCAGGTCTGGCCCGAAACGGATGCTGCCGAAGAGTCGTTGACCCGCTGTATTTACACACTGCGCAAACTGCTCCGGGAGAACAAGGATTTCATCGCGACGGTGTATGGTCAGGGTTATCGATTCACCTCTCCGGTTGTCGAACTCGATGCACCGGGACAGGCGCGGGCCACGGTGCCTTCACTGGCCGTTCTGTCTTTTCGCAATTTGGACGAAACAGCTGCGCTGGATTTGCAGGATGTGATGATCCGTCAATTGACCATGGCTTTCGGCGGGGCATTGCATGTCATTCCTTCGGGTTTGATGGGCGTCTGCCAAAACCCTGTCGATGTGCGTTCGCTGGTTGGGCAATTGTCGGTGGACTACTACCTGAGTGGGCGCGCTACCGGCACGAGTGAGCAACATCAATGGTCGGTCGAGTTGATCCGTGGCAGTGATCAGGTGCTGTTGCATGGACAGACGCTGGACGCCCGTGACCTTGGGGAGGCACTTGGCGCGCTGACGTGTCTGGTTGCCCAACACGTTCCGCGGTTGCGTCCCGTCGGAGATTCCTGCCAGTCATATCCGGCCGCAGTGGCCTATCTCAATGGTTTATGCCGCCTGTATCAGCACACTCCGCAAAGCCTGCGCGATGCCCTGGTGCAGTTTCGCCAATGCCTTAAACAGGATGTCGGGTACGCACCTGGCTGGTGCGGATTGGCAGATGCCTGGCTGGGGCAGGCGATGATCGGTTTGTGTTATCAGGGCCGGGCGATTGAAGAGGCCCAGGCGGCAATATCTAACGCGTTGGCGCTTGACCCTTCCAGTCCTCTGGTGTTGACGCGCCTGGCCCTGCTCACCAGTCTTCGCGGCTGCGAGCAGGCTGCCCAGGTACTTTTCCGACGCTGTTTATTGACGGCCGATCAAGCTGACGCTCATTACTTCCATGCGTGGCATCACTGGTTCTGGCGCCGCGACGAGCAGGCAACGCAAAGCATCGAAACGTGTTTGCAGCACGACCGTGATTGCGTCCGGGCGCAGGTCTTGCGGGTTCGCATCGCTCTGTCGCAAAGCCCGACGCAAGCACTGTTCCTGGCTCGTCGTTCATTACCGCGATGTGGGGGGAGCAATCCGTTGCTGGTCATTTTGCACGCTGTGGTGTTGGCATATTTCGATCAGCATGCGGCTGCCTGGCATGAGCTCGAGCAAGCCGGCCTGATTGAAAACGCTATCGGGGAACAGGGACTGGCTGCCTGGAATGTGCTGTTCGGAGGCAATCCGCTCATGGCCCGCAACCAATATGCAAACTGGTTGCGCCTGATGAAGCCGCAAGCCATGGATGGCGTGCCGTTGCAGGGTGGATCGGTGGTGGCCCCCCTCTGGCAATCGTTGCTGCGTGCAACCGATGTTCGCCATCAGACGCCGGCGCTCGACTTCCGGGTCAGGGAGCAATTGGCGCCAGATGACGGGCGGCGTCTGGCATGAATCCGCGCAGGATCAAGTGGCTGCTCATCGTCGCGTGTTTTGGCGCGGGGCAGGTGCAGGCTTTTTGCTGGAGTCAGGCTGCGCGGCAGCATTCCATCGAGCCCGAACTGTTGCGGGCGATTGCCGAGGTCGAGTCCGGACAAATGCCGGATGCAATCAACTACAACAAAGACGGCACGCGCGACATTGGGCTGATGCAGATCAACAGCCGTCACCTCTCTCGCCTGGAAAGCCAGGGTATTACCGAGCAGCGCTTGCTGGCAGAGCCCTGCCTGTCGGTCGAAATCGGCGCTTCGGTACTGGCCGGTTTCATCGCTCGCTACGGTTACAACTGGACAGCAGTGGGCGCCTACAACGCCGGTAATTCGCCGCGCCGGCAAGCTGCGCGTCTTCGTTATGCGCGCAAGGTGTGGCAGCGCTATCGGGTGTTGGCCCAGGCGCGCGAATGAGGACGCAACGCTGGCTGAAGATTCTGATCCCCTGCCGGGTTTCATCGGCAGAATTCGATCAGGAATCCTTCAGCCAGCCTTCCTAACATACCCGTTCATTTCACAGCTCTGGAGCTTGAACGGTGACAGTTCTGACGGCCCCCACCCAGCAGTCTTGCGTAGTTCGGATACTCAACGGTCCGCTGCAGGGCTGTGAATTCCCTCTTGGCGAAACCTCGACCTTGTTCGTGGTAGGCGCTCTGGAATTGCTCGGTGATGGGGCAATGACTGCCAGCGTCCCGGAGGATGCCATCTTCATTCCATTGGAGCAGGGCGGGTGCAATTTCGAGGTACTGGCCGATCAAGTCACACCTGATGGTCTGCCAGTACGCGTGCTCAATGATTGCGGCGAGTTACGCCAGTGTGCCTTTCAGACCTGGGTACAGATCGGTGGTCTGAAAATCGCCTTGCGCCCTGAAGGCCAATCCTGGGCGCCCGAACTTCTGCAGCAGCAACAGGCCGACTCATCCGCTGTAGAGGCTGTTACTGGGCGACGCAGCCCCATTACTCGATGGATCGCCGGCGGCATGGCGCTGGCTGCGCTGGTCACGGTGGCGAGTGTCTGGTCGTTACCGGCGCCGACACCCGAAACCGATATTCGAGCGTTGATCGCAGGCGCCAGTGCGCAGGTCGAGGTGCTGCGCGGGCGTGACGAAGCGGTTTATGTCTTTGTGAATTCCGAACGCGACGCCAGCTGGAGTCGACAAGTGCTGGTGCGCCACAAAACGCCGGACAGCCAGGTGCTGGTGATTGACCAGGAGCGCCGTCGGCTGGAGCAGTTGCTGGTCGATCATGATCCGCAATTGGCCTGGCATTCGCTCGACCTCAAGGACCCTTCGATGCCGCGCCTGCTGCTCAGCACCCAGCGCAACCTGTTGACGCCCCTGAGGCAGAAAGAACTGTCCGATGCGCTGTTGGCGGCTGCGCCCTATGCCCGGGATATTGCGGTGCAAATGCAGGATGACCACCTGCTCGCCGACCTGGCGCAGGAAGGATTGCAACGCCTTTCACTGGCCTTCGATCGGGTCGAAAGCGAGGACAGTGTCACCTTTGCCCTGGTGGGCAATCTGCAGGATTCCGAGTTGGCCGCTGCTCGTCAGTATGTCGATGGTTTTTACCGACAGTGGGGTGATCGCTACGTGCATTTCACTGTCGCGCTCACGGACGACGCGCTCAAGGGCAAGTCGTTTCAAACCGGCCCGCAGGGCTACATCAAGATGACCTCGTCATCCTGGCACTTTCCAACAACCCACTAAAAAGGTGACGCATGGCTGACATTGGTATTCCGATCGACTTTCCCGATGACTTTCTCGGGCGTCAGGCCGAGGCATTTGAAACAGGTGCCATGGGACTGAAGGATGCTCTGGACAAGGCGTTGGAAGAATTGAAGAAAGATGCTTCTGACCCTGGCAAGTTGGCTGCCTACCAGACCGCATTTTCCTCCTACACCGTGTTCCGCAACGCCCAGACCAACACGATCAAGGGCTTCAAGGATATCGACATGGCGATCATCCAGGCGGCGCGCTGACCCTTCCTTCATTGACCGGCCATCGGTGTATGACGATGGCCACTTTCATGAGTGCATCGCATGTTTTTAGAAAGCATTTTCCTGTCCGACATCGAGCCTGCATCTTTCACTGAGCTACGCAGTCCGCAGGAAGGCCCCATCGTATCCCTGGAGTCACGATTGATCGACGCGTTCGCCGGTTCCGCGGTCAACAGCGAGCAGGACGTTTCAGCGATCAATCAGATGCTGCAGCGCCCGGATATCACCAACCCCGAAGTACTGGCTCAGTTGCAGGAGATGACCGGGCAATACAACGTGGACATCAACTTGCTCAACGTGCTGGTGCGCAAAGCGGTGGGCACGGCCGAAACCCTGTTGCGCGCATCATGAAGCCAGGCGTGTTGTTGATGCTGTTGTGCCTGGCGCTGGCAGGCTGTCGCCAGCCGAATCTGCTGGAGGGGCTCGACCAGCAACAGGCCAATGAAGTGCTTTCGGTGCTGCAACGCAACAACATCGCAGCGGTAAAAGTCGACGCCGGCAAATCCGGTTACGCGGTGAAAATCGATCAGGTCGACTTCTCCGCCGCTGTCGATTTGCTCAACCTCTATTCGTTGCCTTCAAGGCCTCGGCTGCAAGTAGCGGAAATGTTTCCTGCCGACTCGCTGGTGGCCTCGCCCCGCGCTGAAAAGGCCCGGCTCTATTCGGCACTGGAGCAGCGCATCGAGCAGTCGCTGGGCGTGCTTGAAGGCGTGGTCTCGGCACGGGTGCATGTCAGTTACGACCTGGATGCCGGCGAAGGCGGGCGCAAGTCACCGCCGATCCATCTGGCGGCAGTGGCGATCCATGAACGCGACGTTGAACCGCAATTGTTGATCACCGACATCAAGCGATTTCTCAAGAACAGTTTTGCTGCGGTCGAGTACGAGAACATCTCGGTCATTCTGTCCAAGCGTTCGCCAACACAGCATGTCGCGCCGTCCGCGGCGGCAACGCAGGGGCAAGCTCACTGGGTGTGGTCGCTGGCCCTGGTGGCCGGGTTGTTGTTGGCCGGCGCTGCAGCCTGGTCCTACCGTCAATCGAGTGCAGGGCAGCGTGATGACAAACGCTGAACGTCTACAGGTCATTCTTGCCGAGCCGTTGAGTTACCTGCATCCGCAGCGCTTGTCCCTACCGGCGGGATTTGATGGGGCGCCGGCACGAAAGCGGCTCAACGGGATACTGCTTGAAGGTCTCGCGTTACAAGCGCCATGGCCTTCGACACCGCTGACCGCTGTGGCTGCTCAATGGGTCCGTCATTGGCGCAGATTGCCCTATGTCGCAAAGTTGATGGGCGCTTATCGCTTGATGCCCGAACTGGCGCGCGGCGCAGCCTTGTCATGCCTGCCAATACCGGTGCGTCGGTTCGCCGGTTACAGCCAGGGAGCCAGGAGCGGTCTGCCGATCGAGCGACTGCCTGTTTCTGCGCAGCAGGTCGAAGCCGCCGGTTTCAATGCGTTATGGAGCTGGCACCAGCAGGTGCCCTCGAGCTTGCTGCAACGGCTGGTCTTGCAGTTTCCCGAGCCGGTCGTTCGCCTGCACGAGCAATGGCCGGTCACAGAACCCGATACAGCCCTTTTCTTTTTGGCGGTGCAGCATGCTCGACGCTATTCGAACACTGACTGAAATTCCCGAGTCCGACGATGTGCATCTGAGCGGCGAAGACATTGCCGCCGAGCGTCGACGCCGCGTGTTGCAGCAGCAGGCCCGGCGCTGGGCCCGTGACTGTGTCGACCAGGCCCGATATGACGCCGAGATGATTCATGCCCACGCCTTTCGGGAAGGTTATGCCGAGGGCATCTTGCGCGCGACCGGGCACCTGGCGGCTGGCTTGCAGGAGTCCCAGGCGCTCGGGCTGCAGCTGCGTAAAAATCTGGTGCAGGCTGCCCGCGATATGCTCGTACAAGTCTTGAGTCGCCCCGAATGGCTGGACGAAATGCTGGAGCGTTGGCTGGCGGAGCAGTCCGGCGATTGCAGTGCCGTGTTGCAAGTGCTGCTGCCGACGCAATATCAGCCGCAGGCCAATGCAATGCGCGAGCGTTGGCGCAGGCTTTGGCCTGGCGAACTGGTCCTCGACTTTCACCCCCAGGAGCGTTGCGTGGCGCGACTGGCGGATCAACTGCTCGAATTCGATATTGAAGCGACCCGGCAACGCCTGGAACCGCGGTTGTTGGCGTGCGTCGCCAAACTGCCGGAGTCGGTTCGTACCCTGGACCATGCCTCCATGCAGGCGCTCACGGACCTGTGCTCGAGCTTCGCCGGGCGCAGTGCCGGCTCCACTCAATGTGTCCCTGGCGAGGCCTGTGATGAAGATTGAAACCGTGAGCGGTTCCAGGGCGTTCGAACGCAGTGGGATCCCGTCGGTCGAGTCCCTGGAGTCGCGCCTGCTGGCAGCCAGCCAAGAACTACCTGCAAGCAAGCGCCCGGATCCTGAGTTCGAGCGTGTGTATCAAATGTTGTTGGCCATGGAGGGGCAGGGCGCGAAGGCGATTTATGAGTTTCTTCGTTCACTGCGGGGAGCGGATGGCCAATCACCTGCCTACAACGGTGCCAAGGCGTTAATGGCCATCACGCAACAGCTACTGGTTCGCTTGAAAGACGAAAAGTTGAGCGACTCGCTGCTTTTCAAGGAGGTCATGGGTGCCAACACCCTGGCGTTCAGTGTGGAGCTTTTTATGAAGAGCTTCATTTTTGATGTCTTCCAGCCCAAGGGTGACGATTCGTGGGAGAAGAGTGAGTGGTGAGCGGCACATTCCAGGTACGACATCCTTAATCAAAAAGAGGCATGGCAATGGTTCAATCGATTTCGGGATCGGTAGTACGAGACATTGCATTACCCGACACCCACGCAACAACGCACAGTTCAACTGCGCTTGACCCATCAGCGTTTGCTCAATCCCCGAGTTTTCGGATGGCCACTTTGGGGACGCCGAGGCAAATCGCAGCCAGCATGGAGTTGATGAACCGTGCAGTGACGACTCAGATCGGGGAGATCTACAGGCAATTAGGTGAGACTGACCAAAATGTGGTGGGTAGGGTCACCGCATTCATCGATCAAGATAGAAACTTGCCCAGGGAACCTGTTGGAGAGTTCTTTGACCGGGTCTATTCGTTGACTACCGCAGACACCGAACAAACCCGCGAAAGTCGAATGCAAACCATGCTTCAAGCGGGCATGGAGTGGCTTGAAACGGCCAAAGGCCCCGGGCTCAATCTGCTTCATATCACCGGCCGTACGGGTTTGATTGTTGCGTTCAGTGAAGTGCTGCGCCAGGTCGTGAATTACCACATTGAGCAAGCCTTGCGCGAAGGCGATTCCACTGAAGCCACGCGCGCGTGGATGGTCGCCGCTATTTCAATGGTTGGACCGGCGTTGACTTTGATTGGAGCCATTCGACACGAACGTGACGGGACGGCGAGCCCGGCGTCGCGACTGGGGCGTGTCGGTATGGCGGTTATTTCAGTGGGCGCACTGATTTTGGCGCATTCGACCGGTGCAACCAGTACGTTGTTGCCGGCAGTGGCCGGTGGAGTGATTTACACGCTGGTCAGAGGCCTGCTTAACGCCGTGTTTCCTCTAACGAGCAATGCAGGGGCCGCCAACGCGCGGAACACTGGGGCCACAACCGCTGCTTATGGCGCGGCTCAGTTTTTACTGGCGGAGTTGGGGCAAATGGCCCCCCTCAGCGGCGCCGCACGAGCTGCCGCGGGGCTTGGCTACAGCCTGGGGGCAGATGCAATTAAAGGGGCGTTGAACGGCTTTGGCATGGCCCTGGATGATGTCCTCACCGTTGTCTTCAAAAGCCTGAATATGTTGAATCCGTCCCTGGGACGGGACTCGGTGTTGTTTGACCTTGAGTCCTGGAGGCAAACGGAGGTGAACGTGCGCGCCGGCATACAGCTACCCACCGCGGCGCAGTTAGGCGATGCGGCTTTTGATATTGGGGCGATGCGACTTTCGGCGGGACATGCGATCAGTTTGGTCGTTGGCGCGGTAGGTCATTTGCTGAGTGAGTCCGATCTCGATGAAGGTTATCAGGCACATATCCTGACCGGCTGTCTGGCAATGATGGCGATGTTGATCTACTTCCCGCTGATCTTTGGCAGTGGCAAACGGACTGACAATACCTACGCGCTACAACAGATCGAAAGCCCTTGAGCCCAGGCAAAGAGGTCGCCTGTCGACCTCAACCCCGGCTATAATCGCCGCCACTTTTCGCCGCCCCGAGTCCAAGCCGCCCATGTACACCCTGGCCCGTCAGCTGTTGTTCAAACTTTCCCCGGAAACCTCCCACGATCTGTCCCTGGACCTGATCGGCGCAGGCGGGCGTCTGGGGCTCAACGGTTTGCTGTGCAAGGCGCCGGCGAAAAAGCCGGTGACGGTCATGGGCCTGGACTTCCCCAACCCTGTGGGGCTGGCGGCCGGCCTGGACAAGAACGGCGCGGCCATCGACGGTTTCGCCCAGTTGGGTTTCGGTTTCGTCGAAATCGGCACCATCACCCCGCGCCCGCAGCCGGGCAACCCCAAGCCACGGTTGTTCCGCCTGCCGGAAGCCGAAGGGATCATCAACCGCATGGGCTTCAACAACCTCGGCGTCGATCACCTGCTGGCCCGCGTCGCGGCGGCCAAATACAAGGGCGTGCTGGGCATCAACATCGGCAAGAACTTCGACACGCCGGTCGAGCGCGCAGTCGACGATTACCTGATTTGCCTGGACAAGGTCTATGCCCACGCCAGCTATGTGACGGTCAACGTCAGCTCGCCTAACACCCCGGGCCTGCGCAGCCTGCAATTCGGTGACTCGCTCAAGCAATTGCTGGCCGACCTGGCCACCCGCCGCGCCGAGCTGGCGCTGCGTCACGGCAAACACGTCCCACTGGCAATCAAGATCGCCCCGGACATGAGCGACGAAGAAACCGCACAAGTTGCGCAAGCGTTGATCGAAACCGGCATGGACGCGGTCATCGCCACCAACACCACCCTGAGTCGCGTGGGCGTCGAGGGCATGGAGCATGGTGACGAGGCGGGCGGTCTGTCGGGTGCACCGGTTCGCGAGAAGAGCACCCATACCGTGAAGGTGCTGGCGGCGGAACTGGGCGGTCGCTTGCCGATCATCGCAGCGGGCGGCATCACCGAGGGCAAGCATGCGGCGGAGAAAATCACCGCGGGTGCGAGCCTGGTGCAGATCTATTCGGGCTTCATCTATAAAGGCCCGGCGTTGATTCGCGAGTCCGTGGATGCCATCGCAGCCCTGCGCTGAACCCTTGTAGGAGCGAGCATGCTCGCGATGGACTGAAGAACACCGCGTGTTTCCAAAACGCACGTGTGATCGTTACCGTCCATCGCGAGCATGCTCGCTCCTACAGGTGATTGTTTTGGGTAAACGATCAGGCATAAAAAAGGGCTCCTTTAAAGGAGCCCCTGGGCCGGAGCCCGCCGTCCGGATGGGACGTGCGTGGTTAATTCGTTAACTGATCAGATTGTCGTGTCGGAAGAATGTGTGCCCTGTGTTAGCCGACAGCGTGAAGTTCGTTGAGTCTGTGGATTCCCGCAGTGCCGGTCATACCGTCCCAGTTGTCGCCGCGTCCTTCTCGCCAGCCGTTGATCCAGGCTTGACGTACCGACGGTAGAGTAAATGGGCAAAGCTCACGGGATTTACCACCAACCCCATATTGATAGCCGCGCAAAAATGCTCGTTCCAAAGGATCACGCTTAAGTCTTCTCATAGGGTGTTGCCCTCACTTGTTGACTGTTTTTATCGCGTCGACCTCTATCGAGGTCAGGCAGAAAGACTCTGCCATTTGGGGCCCGCTGCCGGCGTGGCGAGCCAAAGTGTTGGCGTCATGGCGGCGCCAACCTGTATTGATTTCTAACCAATGCGTCACATCGAGGGAATGATCGTTTTGTCATAAGAACGTAACCAAAAAGATGCTACGGCCATAAGTAACACGATGTTGTCCCGTTTTTATTGATCAAAGCCCTGTATGATCGGCCCCCCGCAAGATGAAGGGGTTAATCCTTTGCTGAGAATGTCTCGCGTTGCAATGCGACAGTTTTCGACGAAGGGTCGACTTATGACATTTTATTGCATCAACTTTTTTATCTGTCCTGGCATCTAAGCTCTTTTAACCCGAGCAGTCAGGGTGGAACGGCACACCTTCGTGCCACGCGGGCGCTCTTCGAGAAAAGCGCCTGATTGAAAACCGGGCCGGCAATGCGTTGTCGGTCCACTCAGCTAAAGGCTACGTATCCTCATGTCCGATCGTTTCGAACTCTTCCTCACCTGTCCAAAGGGCCTTGAAGGCCTGCTCATTGAGGAAGCCGCCGGGCTTGGCCTTGAGGATGCACGTGAGCACACCTCTGCCGTGCGCGGCATGGCTACCATGGAAACCGCCTATCGCCTGTGCCTGTGGTCGCGCCTGGCCAACCGGGTGCTGCTGGTGCTCAAGCGTTTCCCGATGAAAAACGCCGAAGACCTCTATCACGGCGTGCACGACATCGACTGGCAAGACCACATGCTCAATGACGGGACCCTGGCCGTGGAGTTCAGCGGCCATGGCTCGGGCATCGACAACACCCACTTCGGCGCCCTGAAGGTCAAGGACGCCATCGTCGACAAACTGCGCACCCCGCAGGGCGATCGTCCATCCATCGACAAACTCAACCCGGACCTGCGCATCCACCTGCGCCTGGACCGTGGCGAAGCCATTCTCTCCCTCGACCTCTCGGGCCACAGCCTGCACCAGCGCGGTTATCGTCTGCAGCAAGGTGCGGCGCCGCTGAAGGAAAACCTCGCGGCGGCCATCCTGATCCGGTCCGGCTGGCCCCGTATCGCGGCCGAAGGCGGCGCGCTGGCGGACCCGATGTGCGGTGTGGGGACATTCCTGGTGGAAGCGGCAATGATCGCCGCCGATATCGCGCCGAACCTGCGTCGCGAGCAATGGGGCTTCACTGCCTGGCTCGGCCACGTGCCGGCGCTGTGGAAAAAACTGCATGAAGAAGCTGCCGAACGTGCCGCGGCCGGTCTGGCCAAGACACCGCTGTGGATTCGCGGATATGAAGCCGATCCGCGCCTGATCCAGCCGGGTCGCAACAACGTCGAGCGTGCCGGCCTGAGCGATTGGATCAAGATCTACCAGGGCGAAGTCGCGACCTTCGAGCCGCGCCCGGACCAGAACCAGAAAGGCCTGGTGATCTGCAACCCACCCTACGGCGAGCGTCTGGGCGAAGAGGCGAGCCTGCTCTACCTCTATCAGAACCTCGGCGAACGCCTGCGTCAGGCCTGCCTGAACTGGGAAGCGGCGGTGTTCACCGGCGCGCCGGACCTGGGCAAGCGCATGGGCATTCGCAGCCACAAGCAGTACTCGTTCTGGAACGGCGCCTTGCCGTGCAAGCTGTTGCTGATCAAGGTGCAGCCGAGCCAGTTCGTCACCGGCGAGCGTCGTACCCCGGAGCAGCGTCAGGCCGAGCGTGAACAGGCTGCGTACGATCAGTCGCCGAACGAGCCGCAAGAGCGCAAGTACAACAAGAATGGCAACCCGATCAAGCCGGCCCCGGCGCCTGTGATCGAGCAGCCGCGCCTGAGTGAAGGCGGGCAGATGTTCGCCAACCGCCTGCTGAAGAATCTCAAGGCCCTGGGCAAATGGGCCAAGCGTGATGGCGTCGATTGCTACCGCGTCTACGATGCCGACATGCCGGAATACTCCATGGCCATCGACCTGTACCACGATTGGGTCCACGTCCAGGAATACGCCGCGCCCAAATCCATCGACCCGGAAAAGGCCTCGGCGCGCATGTTCGATGCGCTGGCGGCGATTCCGCAGGCGCTGAACATCGACAAGAGCCGCGTGGTGGTCAAGCGTCGTGAGCGCCAGAGTGGCATCAAGCAGTACGAGCGCCAGGCTGCCCAAGGCAAGTTCGTCGAAGTCAATGAAGGCGGCGTGAAGCTGCTGGTGAACCTCACCGATTACCTCGACACCGGCCTGTTCCTCGACCACCGGCCGATGCGCATGCGTATTCAGAAAGAGGCCGCCGGCAAGCGCTTCCTCAATCTGTTCTGCTATACCGCCACCGCCAGTGTTCATGCGGCCAAGGGCGGTGCACGCAGCACCACCAGCGTCGACCTGTCGAAAACCTATCTGGACTGGGCGCGGCGCAATCTGTCGCTCAACGGTTTCTCGGACAAGAATCGCCTGGAGCAGGGCGATGTAATGGCCTGGCTGGAGAACGCTCGGGACGAGTACGACATGATCTTCATCGACCCGCCGACCTTCTCCAACTCCAAGCGCATGGAAGGCGTCTTCGACGTGCAGCGCGACCAGGTGCAACTGATCGACCTGGCCATGGCACGCCTGGCAGCCGGCGGTGTTCTGTATTTCTCGAACAACTTTCGCAAGTTCGAGCTGGAGGCCAATCTATCTGAGCGTTACGCGATCGAAGAGATCACAACCCAGACCATCGATCCGGATTTTGCCCGCAATGCCAAGATCCACCGCGCCTGGAAAATCACGGCTCGTTGACGCTTGTTGTGATTGGATCCACAGAGCCTTGATTTTAATGGGCTCTTGGATTCCCTCGGTACTGGTCAAATTAGTGGCTAATAGCTATAACTCAACTCAGGGCCAAAGGGCTTTCCCGCACCTGGCGTTCTGAGTTGTGTTTATGTCGTTGCACGCCGTGCGCCCAAAGATCCTGGGTTTTATCAGCGAAGATGTTTCGGCCTGGCTGGTCGCGCTGCTGGTATTGCTCGTCGGCGGCGTGCTCACCGGCTTTCTGGCGTGGTCGACGCTGGATCTGTTCAAGCATCAATTGCGCCAACGTTTTCAGCTGCTGGCCAGTGAACGTTACAGCCGCATTGAAGAGCGTTTCGAAGATCAGGAACAGCGCCTCGATGGCCTGCGGCGCTTCTTTGCCAATTCCGATTCGGTTTCCCGAGAGGAATTCAACGGCTATACCCAACCCCTTTTGCATCGGACCCAGGCCTATTCGTTCGCCGAACGGGTCAGTGGCGAGCAGCGGGCGGCGTTCGAACAACGCGCGCGGAGCGAGGGTTTGACGAACTTTACCCTGCGCGAACTCAACGCCGACGGCCAGTTGCAACCGGCCGCCCAACGGGATGAGTACGTGGCGGTGCTGTACAGCCAGACGCAAAGCAAACTGGGGGCGCCGTTGGGTTACGACTTGCTGGCGCAACCGTTGCGCCGTGCCACCCTCGAGCGTGCCGATCAGCATGGGCGCATGGCGGTGTCGCAGCCAATGTATCTGGTCAGTATCGAACCGGCTTATGCGCGGGGTGTGCTGCTGGTGGCGCCGGTCATGCTGCGTGATGATCCGAAGCCTGCAACCGGCAAACCGTTCGGTTATGTGATGGCGGTGATCAGCATGCGCCAGTTGCTGTCCGACGGCTTGCCGGAAGCGGGGCGCGATTATCTCTCGGTGCGCATCCTCGACCTGTCCGTCGAGGATGCGCACGAGGTGCTGTTTGAATCGCCCAACCCGCCCGCTGTCAGTGACTTGGCCGCCAGCCGCCTGTTGCGCCTGGCCGATCACGAATATCAGGTCGACATTTACCCCAGTGAAGCCTTTCTCCAGGCCAACCATTCGTCGGTGACCACCATGGTGGTGCTCGGTGGTTTGCTGAGTGTGCTGCTCAGTGCATTGCTCTACGTGCTGGTGAGCCAGCGTCAGCGAGCGCTGAAAATGGTCGAGCAGCGGACCGAGGAATTGCGCGCCCGCGAACAGGAGTTGCGCGGCACCCACGGTCAATTGCGCGGCGTGCTCAATGCCGCGACCCAGGTGGCGATCATCGCCACGGACCTGCGCGGCGTGATCAGTACCTTCAATGCCGGCGCCGAACAAATGCTCGGCTACACCGCCGCCGAAGTGGTGGGCCGCATGACCCTGGAAAACCTGCATCTGCCTCGGGAGCTCACGGCCCGTTCCGTGGAGTTGAGTGCGCGTTTCGGCAAGCCGGTGCCGACCTGCCAGGCGATGCTGGTCGAGTCCAGTGTCGAAGGCAGGCACGAGACGCGGGAATGGACGCTGGTGCGCAACGACGGCAGTCATTTGATGGTCAACATGCTGGCCACGCCTGTGCTCGACGAACAAGGCCTGTGGGTCGGGCATCTGGCCGTCTGCATCGACATCACCGAACGCAAGCGGGTGCACGAGGCACTGGCGGCGCGGGATGTATTGTTGAAGAAGCTCAGTGCCCATGTGCCTGGCGGGATTTACCAGTTCAAGATGGAGTTCGACGGGCGCTTCAGTGTGATCTACGCCAGCGACGGCATTCGCGAAATCTACGAGCTGGAGCCGGACGTGCTGCTGCTCAATGCCGAAGCGATCTTCACCCGCATTCATCCACAAGACACGACCCGGGTTCGCGCGTCGATCCGCGCTTCGGCGGACAACCTCAGCCCCTGGCGCGAAGAGTATCGCGTGCAGCTGCCCCAGCGCGGCCTGCGCTGGGTCCGTGGCGAGGCGACGCCGGAGGAACTCCCCGGCGGCGGGGTGCTGTGGCACGGCTACATCTCGGACATTTCCGATATGAAGCGGGTAGAAGAAGAATTGCGCGCGTTGTCGGTCACCGATTCCCTGACCGGTATCCATAACCGTCGTTATTTCCAGGAGCGCCTGACTACAGAGATGGCGCGGGTGGAGCGCGGCGGCGGCGAGTTGTCGGTGATCATGCTCGACATCGACCACTTCAAGCGGATCAACGACCAATATGGGCATGCCGTGGGCGATCGGGTATTGCAGGCCGTTTGCGAGCGCATCGGCAACCGGCTGCGGCGCACCGACGTGTTCTGCCGCCTGGGCGGCGAAGAGTTCATGGTGCTCTGCCCGGACATCAGCGGCGAACAGGCCCATACCCTGGCCCTGGAGTTGTGGCAAAGCCTGCGCAGTGCGCCAATCGATGTGGTCGGGGTGGTCACCGCCAGTTTCGGTATTGCCAGTTGGCGACTCGGCGAGGGCGCGGATGCGCTGCTGTTGCGGGCGGATTCGGGGGTCTATGCAGCGAAGCAGGCGGGCAGGGATCGGGTGCAGGGGGAGATGAACTGAGCCAGGTCTGAACACAATCACTGTGGGAGCGAGCCTGCTCGCGAAAGCGGTCTATCGGTCACATCGATGTTGAATGTGCTGCCGTCTTCGCGAGCAGGCTCGCTCCCACAGTTGATTGAGGCGTGCTTACAAAACCGAAGCCGTCTGCGGCAGCTTCGGCTGGCGATACAGGTCCAGCAGCACCTGATCGAGTACCGACGAAGCGCCGAACGGGGCCTTGTCGTTGAGGATCGCCACCACGGCCCAGGTATTGCCGTTGATATCGCGGCTGAAACCGGCGATGGCGCGCACGGTGTTCAGGGTACCGGTCTTGACGTGGGCTTCGCCGCGCATCGCGGTGGTCTTCAGGCGTTTGCGCATGGTGCCGTCGGTGCCGGCAATCGGCATCGAGCTGATGTACTCGGCGGCGTAAGGGCTGTGCCACGCGGCTTGCAGCATCGAAGCCATTTCCCGGGCGCTGACGCGTTCGGCACGGGACAGGCCGCTGCCGTTTTCCATGACCAGGTGCGGCGCGGTGATGCCTTTCTTCGCCAACCACTGACGAACCACACGCTGGGCGGCCTTGGCGTCGTCGGCGTCGGCGTCGGTGCGGAATTTCTGCCCCAGGCTCAGGAACAGCTGCTGGGCCATGGTGTTGTTACTGTACTTGTTGATATCGCGGATGATTTCCGCCAGGTCCGGGGAGAACGCCCGGGCCAGGACCTTGGCATCTTTCGGCGTTGGCGCCAGCACGTCCTTGCCCTGGATGCTGCCACCCAGCTCTTTCCAGATCGCACGTACGGCGCCGGCGGTGTAGGTCGCGTGATCGAGCAGCGACAGGTAAGTCTGCGAGCTGCAGCCGTCACCCAACTGGCCGCCAACGGTGACCGTCACGCTGCCATCGGCCTGAGGCACCGGGTTGTAGCGTACGCCACCGGTGCATTGCTTGGAGTTGAGCGCCTTGACCTGGTTGTCGATGCGGATGCTGGCGATGGGTGGCTCCACCGAGACCAGCACCCGGCCGCCATCATTGCGGGCAACGAAGCGCAGGGCCTTGAGGTTGACCAGCAGCGCATCAGGCTTGACCAGGAACGGCTTGTTCTCGTCGTTGCCGTCGTCGTTGAACTCGGGCAGTTGCGGCTGCACGAAGAAGTTTTTGTCCAGCACCAGATCGCCGGTGACCTGGGTCACGCCATTGGCGCGCAGGTCGCGCATCAACAGCCAGAGTTTTTCCATGTTCAGCTTCGGATCGCCGCCACCCTTGAGGTAGAGGTTGCCGTTGAGAATGCCGCCGCTCAGGGTGCCATCGGTATAGAACTCGGTTTTCCACTGGTGGTTCGGGCCGAGCATTTCCAGGGCCGCGTAGGTCGTGACCAGTTTCATGGTCGAGGCCGGGTTGACCGACACGTCGGCGTTGAAAACGGTGGCGGTGCCGGGTCCGGTGAGCGGAATCATCACCAGCGACAGGGCGTTGTCCTGCAACTTGCTGGCCTTGAGGGCTTTTTCAACGTTGGGCGACAGGGCGGTGTTGATCGGTTCAGCGTAAACGGGGAGGGCCAGGGGCAAAAGAAAGCTGGCCAGCAGCAAAGGACGCAACGATTTGATCATGAGAAATAAGGCCCTGCAGTCGAGGGGGAAAAGACGAGGGCATGAAAATGAAAGCCCTCAGCGGTCACAAAAGTGTCGGCATTATGCCCCAAGGTGTTACGGCTTGTGCCGTGCCTTGGCCTTCCAATCCGCTATTTTTTTTACCGGCGGTACTGAAATCAGGCGTAAATCGAGACAGTTTTTGTAACAAGAAGCGCGAAGAAGGGGGGATGTGGCAGGGGGGGAGAAACAAAAAGGGCCATCACAGTGGATGGCCCTTTTGAACATCAAGCTACCGGATTGATCGGCTTTTCCGGGTACCAGACGTCGATCAGCGGGCTGACGGTGACTTCGGTCAGTTCGCTGCGGCCCTTGAGCCAGGATTCAACGGCAGCACGCTGCTCTTCGGAGACCGAGCCGCGCTTTTGCAGGCAAACCAGACCGAAGTCGTCGCCGCCAACATAGCCCAGGCCGTTGGCTTCCATGGCTTCTTTCAGGAACGCGTCGAGGAATGCGTCGATTGCCTCGTCAGCCAGATCTTCCTTGAAGTCCAGGTTCAATTCGAAGCCCAATTCCTGGAACTCATCTACACAGAGCTTTTTGCGCAGACGCTGGGAGCGGTTAGTGGCCATGAAACAATCCTCTAGAGTATTAACGCGGCGCATCTTACCAGCTAAGCAACTTCCCTGCCGGTCGAGTTTTTCAATTAAAACCCCATACAGACCGCCGGTTTCATTGCGCCTTTCAAAGGCCGGGTAGCAGATCGGCTGGCACGATGCTTCCGCCCTTCATCACCACGGGCAATTTCTCCAGAACGGTAATGTCGGCAAGCGGATCGCCGTCGACGGCAATCATGTCGGCGAAGCGACCGGCGCTGACGGCGCCGACATCCTGTTGCCAGTCAAGCAGGTCGGCGGCGACCACGGTGGCGGACTGAATCGCCTGCATCGGCGTCATGCCGAACTTCACCATGTAGGTGAACTGCTTGGCATTGGTGCCGATGGGATACACGCCGGCGTCGGTGCCATAAGCGATTTTCACCCCGGCCTTGACTGCCTTGCGAAAGGCCTGGCGCTGCACGTCGGTGGTTTCGGCGTTCTTGCGCAGGTAACTCTCCGGCCAGTTTTCCTTGCGACCGACCTCATTAATGTAGTCGCCGTTGTAGATGTCCATCACCAGGTAAGTGCCGTTGTCCTTGGCCAGCTTGATGCCTTCGTCATCCAGCAGCGATGCATGCTCGACCGATTTGACGCCGGCGCGGATGGCCGCCTTGATCCCTTCTGCACCATGGGCGTGTACGGTGGCGTAGCTTTTGTGAACCTTGGCTTCCTGTACCACGGTGCGCAATTCTTCTTCGGTCATTTCCATCTGGCCAGGTTCCGTGCCCTCTGCCAGTACCGAACCGGTGCCCATCATCTTGATGGTGTCCACGCCGTGCTGGAACAGGTAGCGGGTCTTCAACTTGGCGTCGTTGGCATCGCGGTAGACGCCGACCCGCATATCCGCGGGGATCTCCACGCCGGGGGCAAATCCGGTCACCTCGCCACCACCGCCGGCGACGGTGATGTAGGCACCCACCACGTTCATGCGTGGCCCCAGCACCCGATTGGCATTGATTGCATCGCGCAGGGCGACATCGGTGAAGGCTCGATAGGTGCCCAGGTCATGCACGGTGGTGAAACCCGCGCGCAGGGTTTGATAGGCATGCTTGGCACCCATCAGCGCAACGTCTTGAGGGGAATGCAGGAGCGGTTCAGCGACGTTGTTGGTCATGTCCCAGTCGGAAATGTGCGTGTGCATATCGATCAGGCCCGGCAACACGGTCTTGGTCGACCAGTCGATCACTGTGCTATTGGCCGGCGGCGCGCTCCAGGGCTCAACGGCGACGATGCGGTCTCCATCGATCTTGATGCGCTGGTCGCTCAGCACCTTGCCTTTCTCGACATCCACCAAATGCCCGGCATGCACATACACCGTGCCTGCCTGTGCGGACAACGCCATCGAAGAGAGGGTGATAGCCAGCGCCACACACTTGATCTGGAAGTTCTTCATATGAAACCTCGGGTTTTTATTGTGTTGAGACAGATCAAAAAAGATCGAAGGGGTATTCGGTAATGATTCGAAGTTGCCGGACGCTGTCACCGCTGAATGAGTGATCGGCGTAGCGGATGCGCACGGAGAGGTTTTTCAGGGCGCCACTTTCCACGACTGTTTTCAGATCGATATCGCGTTCGATCTGTTTGTCCGCGTGGGCGAAATAGGCGTAGAGGCCATCGGGGTCAACTTTCTCGTTATCGATATCAAAGCCGTAGACATAACGAAGTCCTAGCGTTGTATGTAAATAACCCGTGCTGCCAAAGTCATAGGCATAACCCAGGCCTATCGATTGTTCGCCCGGGCCGTTGAAGTCGCCGTATTGCGAGGAGTTGGCCAGGTAGATGGAGTCCATGTAAGTACCGTCGGACGACATCAAATAGTCGAACGGTTGGCTGCCGTGCACTTTTTGAAAGGACAGGGTGTAAGTGTGCGGGCCACTGCCGTACGAGGTCGCCAGCGACCATGCGGTGACGTTGATCGAGCCGGCATTGGCCTGGCCGGTATCCAGCGAGCGATAGAGATTGAAGTCGAAACCCAGTGTCTGCTCTTGAGCCAGGGGAGCGGTGTAGTTTGCGTTCACGTAGTACTGGCGCCACAGATCTTCAGCCCGTGATGCATAGAAGCCGACGCTGCCTTGCTCGACCGGTTGCCAGGTCAAGCCGGCATAGTCCACGTCGCCGGCGTCGACCCCGGCATACCCAGCCTTGAACCCCTCGTCGTGGTTGGTGGTCGTGTAGCCTCGGGAGGAATAGAAGTGCCCGAGGTCGATACTGATTGTTTCGATGTCGTCGCTTAAGAGTTGAAAGCCTCTGGTGGTCATCGGCATCAATCTCAAGTCGGGCGTTGCGAATACCGGGTTATAAGGACGCAGGTCGCCAAACTTCAAAACGGTGTTCGACCATTTCGCTTTTACAGAGCCGTTGAATGTCGACGACTCCGTTCTTTCGCCGTCACCCTCGGCGGGAAACATTCCCGTGCCCACCGTGCCGCGTCCCCCGTCGAGCTTGTAGGCGGTATAGGCACTTGCATCGATACCGAAACCGATGACGCCCTGGGTGAACCCGGACTGATAGTCCATCAGGAAACCCTGTCCCCAGCCTATGGAGTCGGGATAGTGGGAGAGGGAGTTGCGGTTGAAGTACATATTGCGTGCAAGCACTTTGGCGCTTGCGCCTTCAATAAAACCTTCCGGTGTTTCTTCGGCTTGTACTTGCAGAGAGTTGGCAGAGATTGAAAAGACAAACAGTCCCAACAGTGGGCGATTTTTCATTGGAGGCCTTTGGGTTCTTATTGTTTTAAGGGAACGCCTGCAGGCCAAGAATGTGCCGGGGGTAGCGGGAATTACAGTGATGTCTGTGCATTAATTCGATGTGAGGAATGCATAAAAATTGTGGGAGCGAGCCTGCTCGCGAAAAACGACCGGACAACGCATTCATTCAGACAGCACGCGTTATCGTTGTCGTCCATCGCGAGCAGGCTCGCTCCCACAAAGAGTCGGACGTTTATTTTTTGAAAGCTTCAGCTCTTGCGCCAATTCAGGATAAGCAGGGTCAGCACGCCCGCCACAATCCCCCAGAACGCGGAACCGATGGAAAACAGCGTCAGCCCCGATGCCGTGACCATGAAGGTGATCAGTGCAGCTTCACGCTCCTTCGCTTCACTCATCGCAATGCTCAGGCCGTTGATGATGGAGCCGAACAACGCCAGTGCGGCAATCGACAGCACCAGTTCCTTGGGCAATGCGGCGAACAGCGCGGCCAGCGTCGCACCGAAGACCCCGGCAATACCGTAGAAAATCCCGCACCAGACCGCCGCCGTGTAGCGTTTGTTGAGGTCCTCGTGGGCATGGGGCCCGGTGCAGATCGCCGCGCTGATGGCGGCGAGGTTGATCCCGTGGGAGCCAAAGGGCGCCAGCAGCAGCGAGGCGATACCGGTGGTGGTGATCAGCGGCGAGGCCGGCACGTTATAGCCGTCGGCGCGCAGCACGGCGATGCCGGGCATGTTTTGCGAGGTCATCGCGACTACGAACAGCGGAATGCCGATGCTGATGGTGGCGGCGATGGAGAAGTGCGGTGTGGTCCAGACCGGTGTGGCCACTTCCAGGCGAAAGGCACTGAAATCCAGCAGGCCCATCAACCCGGCCAATGCGGTGCCGATCAACAGCGCGCCCAGTACCGCATAACGCGGCGACAAACGCTTGACCACCAGGTAGGTGAAAAACATGCCCAGCACCAGTGCGGTGCGATGTTGGGCGGCGACGAAAATTTCGCTGCCGATCTTGAACAGGATGCCGGCCAGCAACGCGGCCGCCAGTGAGGCGGGGATTTTCTTCACCAGGCGTTCGAAGCTGCCGGTCAGCCCGCAAAGGGTCACCAGCACCGCGCAAGTGATGTAGGCACCGATGGCTTCGCCGTAGCTGACGCCACCCAGGCTGGTGATCAGCAGCGCCGCGCCGGGGGTCGACCAGGCGATGGTGATCGGTGTGCGATAGCGCAGAGAGAGGCCGATCGAACACACGGCCATGCCGATGGAAATCGCCCAGATCCACGACGAAATCTGTCCGCTGGTCAGCCCCGCCGCCTGGCCGGCCTGGAACATCAGGACCAGGGAGCTTGTGTAGCCGGTCATCATCGCGATGAAACCGGCAACGATGGCCGATGGAGAGGTATCGGCCAATGGGCGCAGCTGCGTATGCGTGGCGTCGTTCATGACGGCAGTGATCCTTGTACCTGTAGGAGCGAGCTTGCTCGCGATGGTCGTCAACGATGACGCTGGCGGCCTGACGCCCCGCAGCGTCACGGTTTCTTTCGCGAGCAAGCTCGCTCCTACAATGAATGGGAAATTGCGAGTTCAAGCCTAAACTCAAACGTAAGGAATCATTGCAATACAGCCGAGGCGACAAACAGCCGTACAGTCGTTTTGACACTAACCATTGTGTACAATCGCAGTGTTTTTTACGCGATACTTGCCAGCGACCCACTGTGCCGTATTACAGTCACGGTCAATTCGCCGCAGTTCTCCCGACTCGAGTGCCCATGAACGAACAGTTGCAGCCCCTCAAGAAACAACCGCGAGCAGGCAAAGCCGGCCGCAGCGGTACCCAGGACGATATTGTCTACGCGCATATCTTCGAGGCCATCCTCGAACAGCGTCTGGCGCCCGGCACCAAGTTGAGCGAAGAAGCGCTGGGGGAGATTTTCGGGGTCAGTCGCACCATCATTCGCCGCGCGTTGTCGCGCCTGGCCCATGAAAGCGTGGTGCTGCTGCGGCCCAATCGCGGCGCCGTGGTTGCAAGCCCAAGCGTCGAAGAGGCGCGTCAGGTGTTCTTCGCACGCCGTCTGGTTGAACGTTCGATCACCGAGCTGGCAGTCCAGCACGCCACGGCGGAGCAGATCGCCGAGTTGCGCCAGATGGTCAACGACGAACGCGACAGCTTCTCCCGCGGCGATCGTGGCGCCGGCATCCGTCTGTCGGGCGAATTTCACCTGAAACTGGCCGAAGCGGCGAAAAACGCACCGTTGATCAGTTTCCAGCGCAGCCTGGTGTCCCAGACGTCGCTGATCATCGCCCAGTACGAAAGCGGCAACCGTTCCCACTGCTCCTATGACGAACACACCCAGCTGATCGACGCCATCGAAGCGCGCAATGCTGAGTTGGCGGTGGACTTGATGATGCATCACATGGATCACATCGACAGCAAACTCAACCTCGACGAAGAAAGTGCGTCGGATGATTTGCATGCGGTGTTCTCGCATTTGTTGCAGACCAAGAAGCCTGGGCGGTCGTCGGCGAAAATCTAACACCGCCCCTGTAGGAGCGAGCCTGCTCGCGATGAACTGGAAGACGCCGCGGGGTTTCAGATGCCCCGCGTAATCGTTAACGACCATCGCGAGCAGGCTCGCTCCTACAGGACATAAAAAATCCCCCGGAATCCGATGATTGCGGGGGATTTTTTTGGTCTGCGATTTCCTACCGCTGATGCACCAGATTCCCCGCCGCATAGGTCTGCTGCACCGTCCGGTCATCCCCCAGCGTCATCAGCACAAACAACGTCTCGGCAATGTTGTTCGCCTGCTTCAAGCGATAACCGAGCAGCGGCGTGGCGTTGTAGTCCAGCACCAGGAAGTCGGCGTCGGTGCCTGGTTGCAGGTTGCCGATCTTGTCTTCCAGGCGCAGCGCACGGGCGCCGCCGAGGGTGGCCAGGTACAGCGACTTGAACGGGCTCAGGCGCGCGCCTTGCAGCTGCATGACCTTGTACGCCTCGTTGAGGGTTTGCAGCAGCGAGAAGCTGGTGCCGCCACCAACGTCGGTGCCCAGGCCGACATTCAGTTTGTGCTTCTCGGCCATCGGCAGGTTGAACAAGCCACTGCCGAGGAAGAAGTTCGAGGTCGGGCAGAACGAGATCGCCGAGCCGGTTTCGGCCAGGCGCGCGCATTCGTCGTCGCACAGATGCACGCCATGGGCGAACACCGAGCGCTCACCCAGCAATTGGTAGTGATCGTAGACGTCCAGGTAGCCCTTGCGCTCCGGGAACAGTTCCTTGACCCACTCGATTTCCTTGAGGTTTTCGCTGATGTGGGTCTGCATGTACAGATCCGGGTATTCGGTCAGCAACTGGCCGGCCAGGGTGAGCTGTTCCGGGGTGCTGGTCGGGGCGAAGCGCGGGGTGACGGCGTAGTGCAGGCGGCCCTTGCCGTGCCAACGCTCGATCAGCGCCTTGCTTTCGAGGTAGCTCGATTCGGCGGTGTCGGTCAGGTAGTCGGGGGCGTTGCGGTCCATCATCACCTTGCCGGCGATCATGCGCAGGTCCAACTGCTCGGCGGCCTCGAAGAAGGAGTTCACCGATTGCGGGTGCACGCTGCCGAACACCAGCGCGGTGGTGGTGCCGTTGCGCAGCAGTTCCTTGATGAAAATGTCCGCGACTTCATCGGCATGGGCCTTGTCGGCGAACTGGCTTTCGCAGGGGAAGGTGTAGGTGTTGAGCCAGTCCAGCAGTTGCTCGCCATAGGCACCGACCATGCCGGTTTGCGGCAGGTGGATGTGGGTGTCGATGAAGCCCGGGGTGATCAGCGCGTCCTGATAGTGGGTGATCTCGATGTCCGCCGGCAGGGTCGGCAGCAATTCGCTGGCGTGGCCCAGGGCGCTGATTTTGCCGTTATCGACCACCAGCAAGCCGTCCTCGAAATACTCGTAGGAGGCTTCGATGCCCACTTCGGCGGGGTCGGCGAGGCTGTGCAGGATGGCGGCGCGATAGGCTTTGCGAGTCAGAGGCATGGTTGTTCTCTATTTATGAGGCTTATCAGTTCGAAGCTTTCAAATTCGTGGCCTGGCTGCGGCGTGAAACTGGCAGCAACTTGGCAATCGGTTCGGCGCTGGCGGTTTGCTGGCCGAAGTTGGCGTTGTAGGTGGCGATGATCTCGCCGGCGATGGAGATGGCGATTTCCACAGGCAACTTGCCTTTGACTTCGCCGATGCCCATCGGGCAGCGCATGCGTTGCACCACGCCGCTGTCGAAACCGCGGTCGCGCAGGCGGTGTTCGAACTTCACCCGCTTGGTCTTCGAACCGATCAGGCCGAAGTAGGCGAAGTCGTTGCGCTTGAGGATCGCGGCGGTGAGTTCGAGGTCGAGCTGGTGGTTGTGGGTCATGACGATGCAGTAGCTGCCGGCGGGCAGGTCATCGATTTCGTCCACCGGTTCTTCGCTGACGATCTTGCGTACGCCGTGGGGGATCTGTTCGGGGAACTCATCCTCGCGCGAGTCGATCCAGCGCACCCGGCAGGGCAGGCTGGCCAGCAGCGGTACCAGTGCACGGCCGACATGACCGGCGCCGAACACGGCGATCTGTGCCTGGACCTGGCCCATGGGTTCGAACAGCAAAACCGTCGCGCCACCGCAGCACTGGCCCAGGCTGGCGCCGAGGCTGAAGCGCTCCAGATGGGTGTCCTGCTTGCCGCTGGCGAGCATCTCGCGGGCGATCTGCATGGCTTTGTATTCCAGATGCCCGCCACCGATGGTGTCGAAGGTCTGGTGGGCGCTGATGACCATCTTCGAACCGGCATTGCGCGGCGTCGAGCCGAGCTCTTCGATGATGGTCACCAGGACGCAGGGTTCACCCCGGTTTTGCAGGTCGGCGAGGGCGTCGATCCAGTTGTACATGTCTCACCTCAACATCGCTGTTGTCTGTTCGGGCCTCATCGCTGGCAAGCCAGCTCCCACAGTGTTTTGTGGTGTCCACAGAATTTGGATTCAACTCAGATCCTGTGGGAGCTGGCTTGCCAGCGATGGGCGCGTCTCGGTCTTAGAGCGGAGCCAACTCGGTTTCGGTTTCAACGGCTTTCACCGCTTTCAACCGGCGCATCTGCTCACAGCCCCACAACACCCGCTCCGGGGTCGCCGGCGCGTCGATCTTCGGTTGATGCCGGTAATCGCCCAGGCTGGCCACGGCATCCTTGATCGCGCACCACGCGGCGATGCCGAGCATGAACGGCGGCTCGCCCACGGCCTTGGAATGGAACACCGTGTCTTCGGGGTTCTTGCGGTTTTCCACCAGCTTCACCCGCAGGTCCAGCGGCATGTCCGCCACGGCCGGGATCTTGTAGCTGGCCGGGCCGTTGGTCATCAGCTTGCCCTTGTTGTTCCACACCAGTTCTTCCATGGTCAGCCAGCCCATGCCCTGGATGAAACCGCCCTCGACCTGGCCGATGTCGATGGCCGGGTTCAGCGAGGCGCCGACGTCGTGGAGGATGTCGGTGCGCAGCATCTTGTATTCGCCGGTCAGGGTGTCGACCAGCACTTCGCAGCACGCCGCGCCGAAGGCGAAGTAGTAGAACGGACGACCACGGGCCTGGTTGCGGTCGTAGTAGATTTTCGGGGTCTTGTAGAAGCCGGTGCTCGATAGCGAGACCTGGGCGAAATAGGCCTGCTGGATCAGGGCTTCGAAGGTCAGGATGTGATCGCGCACGCGGACGTGGCCGTTGTGGAACACCACATCTTCTTCACTGACCTTGTATTGCCGCGCGGCGAATTCCACCAGGCGTTTCTTGATGGTTTCGGCGGCGTTCTGGGCGGCCTTGCCGTTCAGGTCGGCGCCACTGGACGCTGCGGTCGGCGAGGTGTTCGGCACCTTGTCGGTGTTGGTCGCGGTGATCTGCACGCGGTCCATTTCCACCTGGAACACTTCGGCCACCACCTGCGCAACCTTGGTGTTCAGGCCCTGGCCCATTTCGGTGCCGCCGTGGTTCAAATGGATGCTGCCATCGGTGTAGACGTGCACCAGCGCGCCGGCCTGGTTGAGGAAGCTGGCAGTGAAGGAAATACCGAATTTCACCGGGGTCAGCGCCAGGCCTTTTTTCAGGATCGGGCTGTTGGCGTTGTAGCGACGGATCGCTTCGCGGCGCTCGGCGTACTGGCTGCTTTCTTCAAGCTCCGCGGTCATTTCCTCGAGCATGTTGTGCTCGACGGTCTGGTAGTAGTGGGTGACGTTGCGCTCGGTCTTGCCGTAGTAGTTGGCCTTGCGCACAGCCAGCGGGTCGAGCCCCAGATGCCGGGCGATGGCATCCATCACTTCTTCGATGGCGACCATGCCTTGCGGGCCGCCGAAGCCACGGTAGGCGGTGTTCGAGGCGGTGTTGGTCTTGCAGCGGTGACCGTTGATGGTCGCATCGCCCAGGTAATAGGAGTTGTCCGAGTGGAACATCGCCCGGTCGACGATCGAGTTCGACAGGTCCGGCGAGCAGCCGCAGTTGCCCGCCAGTTCCAGCTGGATGCCGTGCAGGCGCCCGCTGTCGTCAAAGCCCACGTCATATTCGACATAGAAGGGATGGCGCTTGCCGGTCATCAGCATGTCTTCGACCCGTGGCAGACGCATCTTGGTCGGCTGGCCGGTCAGGTGCGCGATCACCGCGCACAGGCAGGCCGGGCTCGCCGCCTGGGTTTCCTTGCCACCGAAACCGCCGCCCATGCGACGCATGTCGACGACGATCTTGTTCATCGACACGTCCAGCACTTCGGCCACCAGCTTCTGCACTTCGGTGGGGTTTTGCGTGGAGCAGTAAACGATCATGCCGCCGTCTTCAGTAGGCATTACCGAAGAGATCTGGGTTTCCAGATAAAAGTGCTCCTGGCCGCCAATGTGCAAGGTGCCCTGGATGCGATTTTTCGCGGTCGCCAGCGCACCTGTCGAATCACCGCGTTCATGGGTATGGCTGTCCAGTACGAAATGCTTTTTGCGAAAGGCCTCGACCACGTCCAGCACCGGTTCCAGGTCTTCGTATTCGATCACGGCGGCCATGGCGGCCTTGCGTGCGGTCTCCAGGTCACGGGCGGCCACGGCCAGCACCACCTGACCGACGAACTGCACCGTGTCGATGGCCAGCAAGGGGTCACCGGGCATCAGCGGGCCGATGTCTTTCAGGCCCGGCACGTCTTCGTGGGTAATGGCGATGCGCACACCTTCGAAGGCGTAGCAAGGCGAGGTGTCGATGCTGAGGACTTTCGCGTGGGCGCGGTCCGACAGCCGTGCGTACACGTGCAGCTGATTGGGGAATTCCAGGCGGTCGTCGATGTACTGCGCTTCACCGGACACATGCTTGGCGGCGCTGTCGTGCTTGACGCTGCGGCCGACACCGGTGGTCAGGTCCTTGGCGAACAGTTCAGCCAGTTCGGCCTGGGTCTTCTCTACGGCGTGATGATTAGACATAAGCGGTCACCCGGGTCTCGATGTGCGGTGTTTGCAGTTCGATGAAGTATTTGCGCAGCAGGTTCTGCGCGCTGAGCAGGCGATATTCCTTGCTGGCGCGGAAGTCCGAGAGCGGTGTGAAGTCTTCGGCCAGAGCGGCGCAGGCGCGTTCCAGGGTGGCGCTGTTGAAGGGCGCACCGATCAACGCGGTTTCGCAACTGTTGGCACGTTTCGGGATGGCCGCCATGCCGCCGAACGCCACGCGGGCATCGGCGATCACGCCGTTTTCCAGGCGGATATTGAAGGCCGCGCAAACCGCCGAGATGTCATCGTCCAGGCGCTTGGAGACCTTGTAGGCGCGGAACAGCTGCTCGCCGCTGGCGCGCGGCACGATGATCTTCTCGATGAACTCGCTTTCCTGACGCGCGGTGACGCGGTAGTCGATGAAGTAATCCTCAAGAGCCATGGTGCGGCGGGTTTCTCCCTTGCACAGCACGATCTGGGCGCCCAATGCGATCAGCAGGGGAGGCGAGTCACCGATCGGCGAGGCGTTGCCGATGTTGCCGCCCAGGGTGCCCTGGTTGCGGATCTGCAGGGAGGCGAAGCGTTGCAGCAGTTCGCCGAAGTCCGGGTATTCGGCCTTCAGGGCGTCGTAGCAATCGGAGAGGGCGGTCGCGGCGCCGATTTCCAGGCGGTCGTCGAAGCGTTCGATCTTTTTCATCTCGGCGACGTTGCCGACGTAGATCATCACCGGCAGGGTGCGGTGGAACTGCGTCACTTCCAGTGCCAGGTCGGTGCCGCCGGCCAGCAGGCGGGCCTGTGGATAAGCATCGTAGAGATCCGCCAGATCGGCGACGGTCAGTGGCACCAGGCAGCGCTTATCGCCGCTGTTGAGTTCGCCGATGTCAGTCGGTGCGATGGCTTTGAGGCGGGCGATGGTTTCGGCTTCACGGGCGTCGAACTGGTCTGGCTGCTTGCCACAGCAGGATTGCTCGGCCGCTTCCAGGATCGGCCGGTAGCCGGTGCAGCGGCAGAGGTTGCCGGCCAGGGCTTCGTGGGCCTTGTGATGATCCGGCTGATCGCTGTTCTTTTGCAGGGCAAACAGCGACATCACGAAACCGGGGGTGCAGAAACCGCACTGCGAGCCGTGGCACTCGACCATGGCTTTCTGCACGCTGTGCAGTTCGCCTTTGTGCTTGAGGTCTTCAACGCTGATCAGTTGTTTGCCGTGCAGCGACGAAACGAACGTCAGGCAGGAATTGAGGCTGCGATAGCGCATGTGTTCGCGGCCGGTGTCATCCGTCTGCAACTCGCCGACCACCACGGTGCACGCGCCACAGTCACCGCTGGCGCAGCCTTCTTTGGTGCCGGGTTTGCCCACATGGTCGCGCAGATAGTTGAGCACGGTCAGGTTCGGGTCCAGGGCGTGCTCGCTACGGAGTTCCTGGTTGAGTAAAAACTGGATCACGGATGGCCTCGCAGACTCATTATTGTTGTTAACCGATGTGACCGAATTTAGCAGGTCTGACTTTTCGGTCAATGTTTTTCTGACTTAAAGGTCAGGAAAGTGCATTTCGTCGATCAACCCCTCGTTCCTACAGTATTGACCCTCGCGGGATAGGCTGCTTTTTGCTTGAATCGTGCCAAATTCCGCCGGTTGGGCACTCCGCCATGACGTATCAATTGCGCTACACTGCGCCGCTTGTGCAGATCGAAGAGTTTGAAGGACAACCATGACGTTCAAGGCGCCGGACAGCCTCGCCGAGCAAATCGCTCACCACCTCGCCGAACGCATCATTCGCGGTGAAATGAAGCCGGGGGAGCGTATTCAGGAACTGAAGGTCACGCAGGCGCTCGACGTCAGCCGTGGTTCTGTCCGCGAGGCATTGCTGATTCTCGAACGTCGCCACCTGATCGCGATCCTGCCGCGCCGTGGCGCCCACGTGACTGAACTGACCGCGCACAAGGTCAAGAGCCTGTGCACGCTGATGAGCGAGATGTACATCCTGCTGGCCAACGCCGTGGCCACCGGCTGGAAAGTCCAGGCTGACCTTGCGCCATTCGTGCAAATTCAGCAGCGCCTGACCGCCAGCTACGAGCGTCAGGACATTCACACCTTCGTCGACGACAGTTTCAACGTGATGCGCGCCACGTATCCGTTCGCCGACAATCCCTATCTGCAGGAAACCGTAGAAAACCTGCAGCCGGCCATGAGCCGTGCCTACTTCCTGGCCCTGGACCAGCGCAAAGCCTCGATGAGCGAGTACCTGGAGCTGTTCGAACGCCTGCTGGCCGCCGTCATCGCCCGTGACTTTCCACAGATTCGCGAAGTGCTGACGGCCTACGGCCAGCGCAGTTGCGATCTGGTGATCTCCGCCCTGACGGACGCCTGAGCGTGCGGCTCAAGTGCATCAAGCTGGCGGGGTTCAAATCCTTCGTCGATCCGACCACGGTGAACTTCCCCAGTAACATGGCGGCGGTGGTCGGGCCCAATGGTTGCGGCAAGTCGAACATCATCGACGCCGTGCGTTGGGTAATGGGCGAAAGCTCGGCCAAGAACCTGCGCGGCGAGTCGATGACGGACGTCATCTTCAACGGCTCCACCAGCCGCAAGCCGGTGAGCCAGGCGAGCATCGAGCTGGTGTTCGATAACTCCGACGGCACGCTGATCGGCGAGTACGCCGCCTACGCGGAGATCTCGATTCGCCGCAAAGTGACCCGCGACAGCCAGAACAGTTACTTCCTCAACGGCGCCAAATGCCGTCGTCGTGACATCACCGACATTTTCCTCGGCACCGGCCTGGGCCCGCGCAGCTATTCGATCATCGAGCAGGGGATGATCTCCAAGCTGATCGAGGCCAAGCCGGAAGACCTGCGCAATTTCATCGAGGAAGCGGCGGGGATCTCCAAATACAAGGAGCGCCGGCGCGAGACCGAAAACCGCATCCGCCGCACCCACGAAAACCTCGCCCGCCTGACCGACCTGCGTGAGGAGCTCGAACGCCAGCTCGAACGCTTGCACCGCCAGGCCGAGGCAGCCAAGAAGTATCAGGAATACAAAGGCGAGGAACGTCAGCTCAAGGCGCAACTGTCGGCCCTGCGCTGGCAGGATCTGAATGACCAGGTCGGCCAGCGCGAGGCGATCATTGGCACCCAGGAAATCAGTTTCGAAGCCCTGGTGGCCGAGCAGCGCAACGCCGATGCCAGCATCGAACGCCTGCGCGACGGGCACCATGATCTCTCCGAGCGCTTCAATCTGGTGCAGGGACGCTTCTATTCGGTCGGTGGCGATATCGCCCGGGTCGAGCAGAGCATCCAGCATGGCCAGCAACGCCTGAGACAGCTGCAGGACGATTTGAAGGAAGCCGAGCGCGCGCGCCTGGAAACCGAATCGCACCTGGGCCATGACCGCACCTTGCTGCTGACCCTCGGTGAAGAGCTGGACATGCTCACCCCCGAGCAGGAAGTCACCAGCGCCGCCGCCGAAGAGGCCGCTGCTGCGCTGGAAGAATCCGAAACCACCATGCACGGCTGGCAGGAACAGTGGGATGCGTTCAACCAGACCGCCGCCGAACCGCGGCGTCAGGCCGAAGTTCAGCAGTCGCGCATCCAGCAGCTGGAAACCAGCCTGGAGCGTCTGGCCGACCGCCAGAAGCGACTCGGCGAAGAGCGCGACCTGCTTGCGGCGAACCCGGAAGACGCGGCGATCATGGAACTCAGCGAGCAGCTCGCTGAATCCGAGGCGACCCTTGAGGATTTGCAGACCAGTGAAGAAGCCCAGGTCGAAAAGCTTGAGCAACTGCGCCAGCAATTGCAGCAGGCGCTGACTGCGCAGCAGCAGGCCCAGGGTGATCTGCAACGACTCAATGGTCGCCTCGCTTCGCTGGAAGCCTTGCAACAAGCCGCGCTCGACCCCGGCACCGGCACCGCCGAATGGCTGCGCGAGCAACATCTGGCGGACCGCCCGCGCCTGGCCGAAGGCCTGAAAGTCGAGGCGGGTTGGGAGCTGGCGGTGGAAACCGTGCTCGGCGCCGACCTGCAAGCGGTGCTGGTGGACGATTTCAACGATTTCGATTTGTCCGGTTTCACCCAGGGCGATCTGCGTTTGCTCAGCCCTTCCAGCGATGGCGTTCGCATGCCGGGCAGCTTGCTGGACAAGGTTGAGGCGCAGATTGATCTTTCGCCGTGGCTGGGTCAGGTCAAACCGGTAGAAAGCCTTGAGCAGGCTCTGGCACTGCGCGGTCAGTTGGCCGCCGGGCAAAGCCTGATCAGCCGCGATGGCTACTGGGTTGGCCGGCATTTCCTGCGGGTGCGCCGGGCCAGCGAGGCGGAAAGCGGCGTATTGGCCCGTGGCCAGGAAATCCAGCAGCTGAGCCTTGAGCGCGAAGAGCGCGAGGTTGCCGTCGAAACCCTGGAAACCCAGCTGCAGAACCTTCGGGCGCAACAGCGTCAGCAGGAAAATGGTCGTGAGCACCTGCGCCGACTGCTGCAGGACGAAGCCCGTCAGCAAGGTGAATTGAAAGCCCAGTTGTCGGCCGGCAAAGCCAAGGCCGAGCAATTGACCTTGCGCCGCACTCGCCTCGATGAAGAGATTGCCGAGTTGGGCGAACAACGCGAACTGGAGCACGAACAGATCGGCGAGGCGCGCATTCACTTGCAGGAAGCTTTGGACAGCATGGCGCTGGACACCGAGCAGCGCGAATTGCTGCTGGCCCAGCGCGACAGCTTGCGCGAGCGTCTGGATCGGGTGCGCCAGGAAGCGCGCCAGCACAAGGATCACGCCCATCAACTGGCGGTGCGTTTGGGTTCGCTCAAGGCGCAGCATGATTCGACCCGCCAGGCGCTGGAACGCCTGGAAATGCAGTCCGAGCGCCTGACCGAAAAGCGCGAGCAGTTGAGTCTGAATCTGGAGGAGGGCGAGGCACCGCTGGAGGAGCTGCGCCTGAAACTCGAAGAGTTGCTCGACAAGCGCATGACGGTCGACGAAGAACTCAAGACCGCACAGATCGCCATGGAGGACGCCGACCGCGAACTGCGCGACGCCGAGAAACGCCGCAGTCAGGCCGAGCAGCAATCCCAGCTGATCCGCAGCCAGCTGGAACAGCAGCGCATGGACTGGCAAGCCCTGACCGTACGGCGCAAGGCCTTGCAGGATCAATTGCTCGAAGACGGCTATGACCTTCATGGCGTGCTCGCCACGCTGACCGCCGAGGCGAGTGAAAAAGCCGCCGAGGAAGAACTCGAACGCATCGCCGCGCGTATTGCGCGCCTCGGTGCGATCAACCTCGCGGCCATCGACGAATACCAGCAACAATCCGAGCGTAAACGTTATCTGGATGCCCAGGACGCCGATCTGGTGGAAGCGCTCGAGACCCTGGAGAACGTGATTCGCAAGATCGACAAGGAAACGCGCAACCGCTTCAAGGATACCTTTGATCAGATCAATGGCGGTTTACAGGCGCTTTTTCCAAAAGTTTTCGGTGGTGGCAGCGCGTATTTGGAACTGACGGGCGAAGATCTACTCGATACAGGGGTGACGATCATGGCGCGGCCGCCAGGAAAGAAGAACAGCACCATCCATTTGCTCTCCGGTGGCGAAAAGGCCCTGACTGCACTGGCCCTGGTTTTTGCGATCTTCAAGTTGAATCCGGCGCCGTTCTGCATGCTCGACGAGGTTGACGCGCCACTGGATGACGCTAACGTGGGACGCTACGCACGACTGGTCAAGGAGATGTCGCAGACGGTGCAGTTCATCTATATCACCCACAACAAGATCGCCATGGAAATGGCCGATCAACTGATGGGGGTGACGATGCACGAGCCGGGCTGTTCGCGTCTGGTGGCGGTGGATGTCGAGGAGGCGATGGCAATGGTGGATGCCTGACGAACCTCTGTAAGAGAGGGACTACAGGTTGTTTGGTTGTCCGGACTTGCTGGCCAATCGACATATTCGCAGTAGCCACAGTGACAGACGGTGTAAAGTTGCCTTTGGTCGTGCTAGTTTAATGTCAATTTTTCGTATACGTGGGCAAAACGCCTGTCAGAACATAGAGTTGGCGCCACGTTTTAAAGCGGTTTGCAGATTGTAAACCCCTTATTTTTCAGCATTTTTTATAGAGGCACGGGATTACATGGAAATCGGTCTGCGCGAGTGGCTGATCGTCATCGGCATCATTGTCATTGCCGGTATTCTTTTCGATGGCTGGCGCCGTATGCGCGGCGGCAAGGGAAAACTCAAATTCCGTCTTGACCGGAGCCTGTCCAACCTGCCGGACGAGGACACCAGCGCCGAGCTGTTGGGCCCGTCCCGCGTACTGGACAACCATAAGGAACCGCAACTGGACGAGCATGATCTGCCGTCGGTGAGCATGCCGGCCCGCGAACCCCGTGAGTCGGGTTCCAAGCGCGGCAAGCGTGGCAGCGAGCCGGCCCAGGGCGATATGAACCTGAGCCTGGATCTGGATGGCGGCCCGAGCTTCAGCAGCCGCGACGACGATTTTGTTGAAGACACCAAGACCCAGGCATCGGCCAGCGACAAGGAACAGCCACAGGCTGAAGAAGTGCTGGTGATCAGCGTGATCTGCCGCGACGCTGCCGGCTTCAAGGGCCCGGCGCTGTTGCAGAACATTCTGGAAAGCGGCCTGCGTTTTGGCGAGATGGACATCTTCCACCGTCACGAAAGCATGGCGGGTAACGGCGAAGTCCTGTTCTCGATGGCCAACGCGGTCAAGCCTGGCGTATTCGACCTGGACGATATCGACCACTTCAGCACACCGGCGGTGAGCTTCTTCCTCGGTCTGCCAGGTCCGCGTCATCCGAAACAGGCTTTCGACGTGATGGTGGCTGCGGCACGCAAGCTGTCCCAGGAGCTGAACGGCGAACTGAAAGACGATCAGCGCAGCGTACTGACCGCCCAGACCATCGAACACTACCGTCAGCGCATCGTCGAATTCGAGCGTCGCGCCCTGACCCAGAAACGATAAAAGCAACAGATCGCAGCCTCGTTTCACTCGACAGCTCCTACAGTAAATCGCAATACCTGTAGGAGCTGTCGAGTGAAACGAGGCTGCGATCTCTTGATCTTGATGAGATTGAGCAGCCTCGGCTGCTCTTTTGCTTTATGAGAGAACACCCATGACTGCCGCCAAAGACCGCATTCAAGAGCTGCGTGCCGAGCTGGATCTGCACAACTACCGCTATCACGTGCTGGACGAGCCGAGCATTCCGGACGCCGAGTACGATCGGTTGTTCAAGGAACTCAAGGCCCTCGAAGCCGAGCATCCGGACCTGATCACCAGCGACTCACCGACCCAGCGAGTGGGCAGCGCGGCGTTGTCGGCATTCACCCAGGTCCGCCACGAAGTGCCGATGCTCAGCCTCGGCAACGCCTTCGAAGAAACCGACATGCGCGAGTTCGATCGCCGGGTCACCGAGGGTCTGGATCTGCCGGCTGGCGATCTGTTCGGTGGCGGTGCGGCGGTGCAATACAGCTGCGAACCCAAGCTCGATGGCCTGGCAGTCAGCCTGCTGTATCAGGATGGCTTGCTGGTGCGCGGGGCGACGCGCGGCGACGGCACCACCGGCGAGGACATCAGCGTCAACGTACGCACGGTGCGCAACATCCCGCTCAAGTTGCACGGCACCGGCTGGCCGGCGACCCTGGAAGTACGTGGCGAAGTGTTCATGTCCAAGGCCGGGTTCGAGCGGCTCAACGCCACGCAACTGGAAGTCGGCGGCAAGACGTTCGCCAACCCGCGCAACGCCGCGGCGGGCAGCTTGCGGCAACTGGATTCGAAGATCACCGCCAACCGGCCATTGGAGTTCTGCTGCTACGGCATCGGCCAGGTGTCCGCGGACATCTCCGATACGCACATCGGCAATCTGCAACAGCTCAAGGCGTGGGGCATGCCGATCAGCCACGAGCTGAAACTGGCGAACGGTATTGACGAGTGCCTGGATTACTACCGCGATATCGGTGAGCGTCGCAACGCGCTGCCCTATGAAATCGACGGTGTGGTGTTCAAGGTCAACAGCATCGCCTCGCAGCGCGAATTGGGTTTCCGCGCCCGTGAGCCGCGCTGGGCCATTGCCCATAAGTTTCCGGCCATGGAAGAGCTCACCGAACTGCTCGATGTGGAATTCCAGGTCGGGCGCACCGGTGCGGTCACGCCGGTGGCGCGTCTCAAGCCGGTCAAGGTCGCGGGTGTCACCGTGGCCAATGCCACCTTGCACAACATGGATGAAGTGGCGCGCCTGGGCCTGATGATCGGCGACACGGTGATCATTCGCCGCGCGGGCGACGTGATTCCACAAGTGGTGCAAGTGGTCGCCGAGCGTCGTCCTGACGATGCCCGGCCAGTGCAGATTCCCGAGCAATGCCCGGTGTGCGGCTCCCATGTCGAGCGCACGCAATTGATCAAGCGCAGCAAAGGGCGCGAGACGGTCAGCGAGGGTGCGGTGTATCGCTGCGTCGGCCGACTGGCCTGCGGTGCGCAGCTCAAGCAGGCGATCATTCACTTCGTTTCCCGTCGGGCGATGGATATCGAAGGCCTGGGCGAGAAGAGTGTCGAGCAATTGGTGGATGAAGGCCTGGTGAGTTCGCCGGCCGACCTGTATGCCCTGACGTTCGAGCAGATAGTGGATCTGGAAGGCTTTGCCGAGCTTTCGAGTCGCAACCTGCTTGGCGCCATCGAAGACAGCAAGAAACCGGGGCTGGCGCGCTTCATCTATGCCCTCGGGATTCCCGATGTCGGCGAGGAAACGGCCAAGGTGCTGGCGCGTTCCCTGGGTTCGCTGGAACGGGTGCAGAAGGCCTTGCCGCAAGTGCTGACCTACCTGCCGGATGTCGGGTTGGAGGTCGCTCACGAGATCCACAGTTTCTTTGAGGATGCACACAACCAGCAGGTGATCGCCGATCTGCTCCGGCATGGCATGCAGATTCAGGATCAGGGCGAGCTGGGCGCCGAGTTTGCCGCCAGTACCACGCTGGGTGGATTGCTCGACAAACTGCACATCCCTTCGGTCGGGCCGGGCGGCGCGCAGAAACTCGCCGACAAGTTCGGCTCGCTGCAAGCGGTGATCGAAGCTGACTGGCTGGACATGCGCCAGGCGTTGCCGGAGAAGCAGGCCAATTCGGTACGCGAGTTTTTCGCTATCGAGGAAAACCGCATTCAGGCGATCGAGGCCGAGAAGCAATTGGCTGATTTCGGCATGCACTGGCACAGCGAAAAGAAAGCCGTCGAAGGCTTGCCGCTCACCGGCCAGACCTGGGTGCTGACCGGCTCCCTCGAGTTGATGAGCCGCGACGCGGCCAAGGACAAGCTCGAAAGCCTTGGCGCCAAGGTGGCCGGTTCCGTGTCCGCCAAGACCCATTGTGTGGTCGCGGGGCCGGGGGCTGGCTCCAAGTTGACCAAGGCCAATGAGCTGGGCTTGAAGGTGCTGGATGAAGAGGCGTTCGTCGCGTTCCTGAAGGAGCACGGCATCACGGTTTGACCACTAAAGGATCGGGGCCTGCTCAAGCTTCTGCAGAAGAATGCGTTCTGTGTCGGAGCTGGCGCAGGCTGCGATCCTTTCAGCGATCCATGTCCTTGAAGCAGTTCATTTTTTTTAATCCGCACGAACGGTTGTAACTTCGTCTCAGATAGGTACAATGGCGCGGCTCGCCGACAGGTGAGCGTCGTTATGGTGACCCCATCGGTCCCCCCGCAACGATTACCCGTGAACCTGGTCAGAGCCGGAAGGCAGCAGCCACAGCGGGAACATTGTGTGCCGGGGTGTGGCTGGTGGGGTCGCCACCTTAACGCTCCGCGAATCCTCTCTCGCGTTATTTTCCTGAAGACTTCAATTTTGCTGCCATGGACCTTTCCATCGCGGTGTTTTGCCGTTTGTGATCGAAACATCGATTCAGCGTTCAATTTCCATTCCGAATCAAGAACTTAACGACAGTCACCGGCATCGGCGGGTAGGCGCGACTTTCGCCTTGTCTTGCAAAATATGACGCATCTCGTAGAATCGCCGCCCCAAACAGGTAGTTAACGGCCTGTTCCCGGAAGTTAGAAAAATAATACAAGCCAGCATGGCGTTCGCTCAGCCGCGTTTCGAGAGTCATTGGACAGTCTTGATGTCCTGATTCCGCACAGGCAAGCGCCGTCAATGCCAGCAACAGCGAGTCTGACTCATGGATGAGAAGTACCGCAGGGCCGTGGATGCCGCCGCCATTTTTTCCGAGACCGATCCGTCCGGCCGGATTACCCACGTCAATGATCAATTCTGCGCAGTCTCTGGCTATAGCCGGGAAGAACTGCTCGGGCAAAACCATCGTCTGCTCAATTCCGGCGTACATCGGGCGGAGTTTTTCGCCGGGATGTGGCGCACCATCGCGTCTGGCAACGTCTGGAAGGGCGAAATCTGCAATCGCGCAAAAGATGGCAGCCTGTATTGGGTAGAAAGCACCGTCGTGCCCGTTCTCGATAAGGCCACGGGGCACGTGGAGCGCTACCTGTCGATTCGTTTCGATATCAGCGCAAAGCGCGAGTTGCTGCACACGCTGCAATGGCGCGTGGGGCATGACGTGCTGACCGGGTTGCCCAATCGCGCATTCCTCTCTGACCTGCTGGACCAGGCGCTGGAGTTCTCCCGACAGGAAAATACCCCGCTGGCGGTGTGCATGCTCGACCTCGACGGCTTCAAGGCGGTCAACGATGGCTATGGGCATGCTGCCGGCGATCTATTGTTGGTGGAAGTTGCCAAACGATTGCGCGGTATCGTGCGCGGCGAGGATGTGGTGGCGCGCCTGGCCGGTGACGAATTCGTGCTGGTGCTGCGCCATGTGCACGATTTGCCGGAATTGCGCTGCGCGCTGGACCGGGTGCTGGAAGAGATTTCGTTGCCTTACTCGTTCAGGGGCAAGGACATCAACGTATTCGCCAGCATCGGTGTCACGCTGTTTCCCCAGGACAATGAAGATGCCGAAACCCTGCTGCGCCATGCCGATCAGGCGATGTACGTGGCCAAGCAGGGCGGTCGCAAGCGCTTTCATCTATTCGATGTATCCCGGGACCAGGAGGTCAAGGCTACTCACCAGACCGTGGAGCAGGTACGTCAGGCGCTGGCCGGCGACGAGCTGTGTCTGCACTTCCAACCCAAGGTCAACATGCGCAGTGGCGAAGTCGTTGGGTTCGAGGCGTTGTTGCGTTGGGAGCACCCGCAGAATGGCACGGTGCCTGCCCGTGAGTTTTTGCCGCTGGTTGAAGAGACCGACCTGATCATCGAAATCGGCGACTGGGTGATGAATCAAGTGCTGGCGCAGCTGGATCAGTGGCGGCAAGCCGGGCATGGCTGGCCGGTGAGCGTCAACATCGCGGCGCGGCATTTTCAGCGGACGGATTTTGTCGAGCGCCTGAAAAACCTGCTGGCGCGGCACCCGAACGTTGTCCCGCAGCGGCTCGATCTGGAAATCGTCGAGGCGGTCGCCATCGAAAATATCCAGCACGTCAGCGATTGTCTGCGGGCCTGTCAGGCGCTGGGGGTGCAGTTTTCGCTGGGGGATTTCGGCACGGGATATTCGTCCCTGAGCTACCTCAAGCGCTTGCCGACCCAAGCCATCAAGATCGATAGGTCCTTTGTGCGCGACATCCTGCATGACCGCGACGACCTTGCCCTGACCACAGCAGTCATCGGCCTGGCCCGGGCATTCGGTCGGCAGGTGATTGCCGAGGGGCTGGAAAGCGCCGAACACGGTGAATTGTTGCTGCAATTGGGGTGCGATGTGGCTCAGGGATATTTCATCGCCCAACCGATGCCACCTTCGGCAGTGCCGGGCTGGGTGGCGGGATTTGTCGCGCCGCCGCAGTGGCGGGCGATGGACCCGACGGTCTGAGGCAATTACGGCTTGCCGCCGATATATAGCCTGATGATGTCATCGATTTCCCCGGACATTTTCATCTGTACCAGTGTGCGCAATATCCGTTGCGCAGGCACTTCGGGGTCATTGCGCACATAGCAGCCGACATTTTGCACCTGCAGTACCGCCACGCCTTGCAGTTGCTGGTCCGGCAACAAGCGCTGGTTGAACCAGTCCAGTGTCCATTGATTGCTGACGGCATAGTGATTGCGGCCGGCCAGGAGTTTTTCCAACACCAGTTCCTGATTGCGGGCGTCGTCCCGTTGCAATTGATTGGCGTCGAACAGCGGTTGCAGGGTCGGATAGCTGTAGCCGAGCACGGTGCCGATGGTCTGTCGCGGCAGGCTCGCAGGCAGCACGGATGATTGCGGGGAAGGGCGGCTGACCAGCAGATCGGGCTGGGTCCAGAGCGGGATGCTCCACAGATAGTTGCCGGACTGGTTGGGCAGCCAGGACTGTGCGGCGTAGCAACGGACATCGACTTCGCCCTGTTCCATCGCGTTTTGTACCCGGCTGCGAGGCAAAACGTGAAATTCCGCGGGGGCGCCCACCTGGGTCGCGAGGCTGAGCATCACGTCGTACAGGATGCCCTGGGTCGGCCGGCCATGTTCCAGCTGCACCATCGGCATCGTCCAACTGTCGGGCACCACGAAGCGCAATGGCGCCTCGGCAGCAACGCCGTTCAGGCTGATCAACAGCAATGCCCCCATGGCCAGCCGCATAAACGCTCCGCGATTTTTTATACAAAAGCCCCCAAAAAGCAGCTTAGCCAGAATAGACGAGCACACCGGATGCAATTTTGCCCTTGCTCCGCTAGCATTAGCCGCTTCTGCTTCTTTCGCTGCGATGGTTTTCGATGAGTTATCAGGTTCTTGCACGTAAATGGCGTCCGCGCTCGTTCCGCGAAATGGTCGGCCAGACCCATGTGCTCAAGGCTCTGATCAATGCCTTGGACAGCCAGCGATTGCACCACGCCTACCTGTTCACCGGTACGCGTGGGGTCGGCAAGACCACGATCGCTCGAATCATCGCTAAATGCCTGAACTGTGAAACAGGTATCACTTCCTCACCCTGTGGCGAGTGTTCGGTGTGTCGCGAGATCGATGAAGGCCGCTTTGTCGACCTGATCGAAATCGACGCCGCCAGCCGCACCAAGGTCGAGGACACTCGCGAACTGCTGGACAACGTGCAATATGCCCCGAGCCGTGGGCGCTTCAAGGTCTACCTGATCGACGAAGTGCACATGCTCTCCAGCCATTCCTTCAATGCGCTGCTCAAGACCCTCGAAGAACCGCCACCCTACGTCAAGTTCATCCTGGCCACCACCGACCCGCAGAAACTTCCTGCAACGATTCTCTCGCGGTGCCTGCAGTTCTCCCTGAAAAACATGACACCTGAGCGTGTGGTCGAGCATTTGACCCACGTGCTGGGCGTCGAGAACGTGCCGTTCGAAGACGATGCGCTGTGGCTGCTGGGTCGCGCCGCCGATGGTTCGATGCGCGATGCCATGAGCCTGACCGACCAGGCGATAGCCTTTGGTGAAGGCAAGGTGCTGGCCGCCGATGTGCGAGCGATGCTCGGCACCCTCGATCACGGTCAGGTCTATGACGTGCTGCATGCGCTGATCGAGGGCGATGCCAAGGCCTTGCTCGAAGCGGTCCGCCACCTCGCCGAACAAGGCCCTGACTGGAATGGCGTGCTCTCGGAAATCCTCAACGTGCTGCACCGTGTCGCCATTGCCCAGGCTCTGCCTGATGGCGTCGACAACGGCCACGGCGATCGTGACCGGGTGCTGGCGCTGGCCCAGGCCCTGCCGGCTGAAGACGTACAGTTCTACTACCAGATGGGCCTGATCGGCCGCCGCGACCTGCCTCTGGCGCCGGATCCGCGGGGCGGCTTCGAAATGGTGTTGCTGCGGATGCTTGCCTTCCGGCCCGCCGACACCGCGGACGCCCCAAGGCAACCGCTAAAGCCAGTGGGGATCAGCCAGGCCACAGTTGATTCCGCCAAATCCGTGGCTGCCGCGCCGGTTGCTGCGCCGGTAGTCGCTGCGGCAGTTGCTCCGGTTGCGGCGGTCTCGGCCCCTGAGCCGGCTCCCGCGCCTGAACCCGAACCGGTTGCGCCAGTGGTTGTGCCGGAGCCTGTGGTCGAAGCGGTTCCGGCCGAAGAAGTGATCGACCTGCCATGGAATGATCCGGTCGAACCTGCGTCCATGCAGCAGCCTGCCGTGGAGCCACTGCTGGAGACCGTCAGCGAACAACCCGAATTGCCTCCGGTGATGGCGCCGACGCCTGACAGCGTGGTTCCGGACGCACCGGAATGGGCCGCCGCGCCGATCCCGGAGCCGACCGTGGCCGAGGTCGATGCCGCCACGCCGGGCATGGATCTGGACGATGAGCCGCCGCTGGACGAGGATTACATCGAGCCGGACATGGATTCGGCCTACAGCTACCTCGATGACCTGGCCAGTGAACATACCGCCGAGCCTGCGCCGGAACCCGAACCGGAACCCGCCGCCGCGCCGGCCACCGGCCTGGCGCTGCAATGGCTGGAGCTGTTCCCGAAACTGCCGATTTCCGGCATGACCGGCAGCATCGCCGCCAACTGCACGCTGATCGCCGTGGATGGCGACAATTGGCTGCTGCACCTGGACCCGGCCCACAGTGCCCTGTTCAACGCCACGCAGCAGCGTCGCCTGAACGATGCGCTGAACCAGTATCACGGGCGAACCCTGACGCTGACCATGGAGCTGATCAAGCCCGAGCAGGAAACCCCGGCCCAGGCCGCCTCTCGCCGGCGTGCAGACCGTCAGCGCGAGGCTGAGGAATCGATCCACGGTGATCCGTTCATCCAGCAAATGATGCAGCAGTTCGGTGCGGTGATCCGTAACGATACTATTGAACCTGTCGAAGCCCTGGTCAGTCAGGGCTAATAACTGAAGGCGTCCGGCCGTAAGCCCCGGGCGCCGTTTTAAATCCGGTACTTTTGAGGTGATTCCCATGATGAAAGGTGGCATGGCCGGCCTGATGAAGCAGGCGCAGCAGATGCAGGAAAAAATGGCCAAGATGCAGGAAGAACTGGCCAATGCCGAAGTCACCGGCCGTGCCGGTGGCGATATGGTCACCCTGGTGATGACCGGTCGTCACGACGTGAAGAGCATCAGCATCGACCCGAGCCTGGTCGAAGGCCTGAGCGAAGACGACAAAGAGATGCTGGAAGCAGTTATCGCTGCCGCCTTCAACGACGCCGTGCGCAAGATCGAAGCCAACAGCCAGGAAAAAATGGGCAGCATGACCGCTGGCATGCAACTGCCTCCAGGCATGAAGCTGCCATTCTGATTCGCCTTTGGGCGTCGGATGAGCTACAAAAAAGTGCCAGGCATTGCGCCTGGCATTTTTGTTTTTGCCTGTTGGTGCTGTAGCGCCCGTGAAATCGCCTTCGCGAGCAGGCTCGCTCCCACAGGAGGAATACGATTAACTGTGGGAGCGAGCCTGCTCGCGATGAGGTCGATGCGGTATCACTGACGAATCATCGAACGCTCCACCGCCCCAAAGGTCTGCTCCTTACTATCCCCGATCATCGATCACAGGAGACGCTGCCATGACTGACCCGCTGACCCTCAACCAACGCATCGTCCTGGCCTCGCGCCCCGTCGGCGCGCCGACCCCCGAGAACTTCCGCCTGGAGCGTGTAGCACTGCCCGAGCTGGCCGACGGCGAGGTGCTGCTCAAGACGCTATATCTGTCCCTGGACCCCTACATGCGTGGGCGCATGAGTGACGCGCCGTCCTACGCGGCACCGGTGGAAATCGGTGCGGTGATGACCGGTGGCGCGGTCAGTCGGGTCGAGCGTTCGCTCAATCCGAAGTTTCAGGAAGGCGATCTGGTGGTGGGCGCCACGGGCTGGCAGAGCCACAGCATCAATGACGGCCGCAGCATCATGCCGATCCCGTCGGGGCTGCCGAGCCCCTCCATGGCCCTCGGCGTGCTGGGCATGCCGGGCATGACGGCCTACATGGGCCTGATGGATATCGGCCAGCCGAAGTCCGGCGAAACCCTGGTGGTCGCGGCCGCTTCCGGTGCAGTGGGTTCGGTGGTCGGGCAAGTGGCGAAGCTCAAGGGCTTGCGCGTGGTGGGTGTGGCCGGGGGCGCGGACAAATGTCGCTATGTGGTGCAAGAGCTGGGCTTCGACGCCTGCATCGACCACAGGAGTGTGGACTTCGCCGATGAACTGGCCAAAGCCTGCCCCAAGGGCATCGACATCTATTACGAAAACGTCGGCGGCAAGGTGTTCGACGCGGTGGTGCCGTTGCTCAATCCCAAGGCGCGGATTCCGCTGTGTGGCCTGATTGCTTCCTACAACGCCACCCAGGCGCCGAGCGGGCCGGATCGCCTGCCTCAGTTGCAGCGGACGCTGCTGACCAAGCGCGTGCGGATTCAGGGTTTCATTGTGTTCGACGACTATGGCGACCGCCAGCCGGAATTTGCCAGCGCCATGGCGCCCTGGGTGCGCGACGGCAAGGTCAAGTTCCGCGAAGATGTGGTCGATGGCCTGGAGAACGCACCCCAGGCGTTCATCGGTCTGCTGGAGGGGCGCAACTTCGGCAAGCTGGTGATTCGGGTCGCCCAGGCCTGAGTGGCATAGCCATTTGACGCTAACCAGAGGCGCGGGTATAAACCGCGTCTCGTTGTTTTGTCGGATGTTTCCCCATGAGCTTCAGCCCTTTGATTCGCCAACTGATCGATGCCCTGCGCGTGCTGCCGGGCGTGGGTCAGAAAACCGCCCAGCGCATGGCGTTGCAGTTGCTCGAACGTGATCGCAGTGGTGGCGTGCGACTGGCGCAGGCCATGAGCCAGGCCATGGAAGGGGTCGGCCACTGCCGTCTGTGCCGCACGCTGACTGAAGATGACCTGTGCCCGCAATGCGCCGACACCCGGCGCGACGACACTTTGCTGTGCGTCGTGGAAGGACCGATGGACGTCTACGCGGTGGAGCAGACGGGCTTTCGCGGTCGCTATTTCGTGCTCAAGGGGCACCTGTCACCCCTCGATGGCCTGGGGCCGGAGGCCATTGGCATTCCGCAGTTGATGGCGCGGATCGAAGAAGCGGGGACGTTCACCGAAGTCATCCTCGCCACCAACCCGACCGTCGAAGGCGAAGCCACGGCGCATTACATCGCCCAGTTGCTCAGCAGCAAAGGCCTGGTCGCTTCGCGCATTGCCCATGGCGTGCCGCTGGGCGGGGAGCTGGAGTTGGTGGATGGCGGGACGTTGGCGCATTCGTTTGCCGGGCGTAAGCCGATTTCTCTCTGAAGTCAGGCGCTATATGGATTGACGCCATCGCGAGCAGGCTCGCTCCCACAGGTTCTGCGCCGATCTCAAGATGGTGGATATCCTGTGGGAGCGGGCTTGCCCGCGATGCAGGCGCCTCGGTCTCCCTGATTCACACCTTTCTGTTGAAAACCAAGCAAGCGCTCGGTTAACGTCGGCGAACCCCTTCCGTGGAGTTCGCCGATGCCTGCCTTTGCCGAATACTTCGACCCCAGCCACCAATTGATCCGCGACAGCGTCCGACGTTTCGTCGAGCGCGAGATTCTTCCGGGCATCGACCAGTGGGAAGAGGCCGAAAGCTTCCCCCGTGAGCTCTATCTCAAGGCCGGCGCGGCGGGGATTCTCGGTATCGGTTACCCGGAACGTTTCGGCGGCAGCCATGAAGGCGACCTGTTTGCCAAGGTCGCCGCCAGCGAAGAACTGATGCGTTGTGGCTCCGGCGGCTTGGTGGCGGGGCTGGGGTCGCTGGATATCGGTCTGCCGCCGATCCTCAAGTGGGCCAGGCCCGAAGTCCGGGACCGGGTCGTGCCGCAGGTGTTGTCGGGCGAGAAGATCAGCGCCCTGGCTGTCACCGAACCCGGCGGCGGTTCCGATGTAGCGAACCTGCAAACCCGCGCCGTGCGCGACGGCGATGTTTACCGGGTCAACGGCAGCAAGACCTTCATTACCAGTGGCGTACGCGCAGATTTTTATACGGTCGCGGTGCGCACCGGCGAGCCGGGTTTCGCCGGCATCAGCCTTTTGTTGATCGAGAAGGGCACTCCCGGCTTCACCGTGGGGCGGCAGCTGAAAAAGATGGGCTGGTGGGCATCGGACACCGCCGAACTGTTCTTCGATGACTGCAAGGTGCCTGTGGACAATCTGATCGGCGGGGAAAACATGGGCTTCGCCTGCATCATGGGCAATTTCCAGAGCGAGCGCCTGGCGCTGGCCCTGATGGCCAACATGACCGCGCAGCTTGCGCTGGAAGAAAGCCTGAAGTGGGCACGCGAGCGCGAGGCCTTCGGCAAGCCCATCGGCAAGTTCCAGGTGATCAAGCACCGCCTCGCGGAAATGGCCACGGCGCTGGAAGTCTCAAGGGAATTCACCTACCGGCAGGCGGCGAAAATGGCTGCCGGGCAGAGCGTGATCAAGGAAATTTCCATGGCCAAGAATGTCGCCACTGACACTGCTGACCGAATTACCTTTGACGCCGTGCAGATCCTCGGCGGCCTGGGTTACATGCGCGAAAGCCTGGTGGAGCGGCTGTACCGGGATAACCGGATTCTGTCGATTGGCGGGGGGACGCGGGAAGTGATGAACGAGATCATCAGCAAGCAGATGGGGCTTTGAATATGTGGTGCTGTGGCAGGCGCAATCGCGAGCAGGCTCGCTCCCACAAGGGATTTTCTGTGAACACAAATGTTGTGTACGACAAAAATCAACTGTGGGAGCGAGCCTGCTCGCGATGATGTTTACTGTTCGGAGAGGGCAAACTGCGTCAGGCAGAACGTCGGAATCCCCATGTCTTGCAGACGCTGCGACCCACCCAGTTCCGGCAGATCAATGATCGCCGCCGCTTCATGCACCCGGGCGCCCATGCGGCGGATCAGGTTCGCCGCTGCAATCAGGGTGCCGCCTGTCGCGATCAGGTCATCGAACATCACCACCGAATCGCCTTCGCACAAGCTGTCGGCATGAACTTCCAGGAAGGCTTCGCCGTATTCGGTCGCGTAACCCTCGGCCAGCACGTCGGCGGGCAACTTGCCTTGCTTGCGGAACAGCACCAGCGGTTTGTTCAGTTGATAGGCCAGCACCGAGCCGATCAGGAAGCCACGGGCGTCCATGGCGCCGATGTGGGTGAAATCGGCCTCGACATAACGATGGGCGAAGCTGTCCATCACCACGCGCATGGCCGTTGGCGACTGGAACAGCGGGGTGATGTCGCGAAAAATCACGCCCGGCTTGGGAAAGTCGATCACTGGGCGGATAAGGGATTTGATGTCGAAGGAGTCGAGGGCCATCGTGGTGTTGTCCTGGCAGGGCTGCAAACGGCGCATTATAACGGCGGCTGAACCGTTTCGCTCAGCCGCAAATCGGCGGGATCAATCTTCGACCGAACCACCGGCCAGGGCGCACAGCTGGATCGGGTCGAGGATGCGGATTTCCTTGCCTTCGGCGGCGATCAGCTCGTTCTGCTGGAAGCGCGTGAACACCCGCGACACGGTTTCCACCGCCAGGCCCAGGTAGTTGCCGATTTCGTTGCGCGACATGCTCAGGCGGAACTGGTTGGCAGAGAAGCCCCGGGCACGGAAACGTGCCGACAGGTTGACCAGGAAGGTGGCGATACGCTCGTCGGCGGTCTTCTTCGACAGCAGCAACATCATCTGTTGATCGTCGCGAATCTCACGGCTCATCACCCGCATCAACTGACGGCGCAGCTGTGGCAGTTGCAGGGCCAGTTCGTCGAGTCGTTCGAAGGGGATTTCACATACCGAGGTGGTTTCCAGGGCCTGTGCCGACACCGGATGTTTTTCGGTGTCCATGCCCGAGAGGCCGACCAGCTCGCTTGGCAGGTGGAAGCCGGTGAGTTGTTCTTCGCCGGCATCGCTCAGGTTGAAGGTTTTCAACGCGCCGGAACGCACGGCGTAAACGGAATCGAAGGTGTCACCCTGGCGGAACAGGAATTCGCCTTTTTTCAGCGGCCGGCCACGTTTGACGATTTCGTCCAGTGCATCCATGTCTTCCAGATTCAGCGACAGTGGCAGGCACAGCGGGGCCAGGCTGCAGTCCTTGCAGTGAGCCTGATTATGAGTGCGCAGTTTTACTGGCTCGGACATTTCTTCAATCCTTGTGGGAAAACACACATAGGCTGTAAGGGTAACTCAGCGCAGGAGGTTGGGGCCAGCGCATGGCGGATTTGTCGCAGCTGGCTAGATCACCCGGGAAAAGCGCTGCTGGCTGTGCTGCTGCAAGTAGGCGTCAAATACCATGCACACCGAACGCACCAACAAGCGCCCGGCAGGCAATACGTTGATTCTTTCGCGATCCAGTTCGATCAACCCATCCTTGGCCATTTGCTGCAATTGCGGCCAAAGTTCGCCGAAATAGCCCTGGAAATCGATGTTGAAAGCCTGTTCGACCTCGGCGAAGTCCAGGCTGAAATGGCAGATCAACTGTTGAATCACGGCGCGGCGAAGCCGGTCATCGGCGTCGCACACCAGGCCACGGCTGGTGGCCAGTTGCGCAGAGGCCAGGCTGTTCTGGTATTGGGTCAGGTCGCTGCTGTTCTGGCAGTACAGATCGCCGATCTGACTGATTGCCGATACTCCCAGGCCGATCAAGTCGCAGTGACCGTGGGTGGTGTAGCCCTGGAAGTTGCGTTGCAGGGTCGATTCTTCCTGGGCAATCGCCAGTTCATCGTCGGGCAGGGCGAAGTGATCCATGCCGATGTAGCGGTAACCGGCAGCGGTCAACTGGTCGATGGTGCGCTGCAGCATCTCCAGTTTCTGCGCGGGCGTCGGCAGGTCATTGCTGTTGATCCGCCGTTGCGGCATGAACCGTTCCGGCAGGTGGGCGTAGTTGAAGACCGAGAGTCGGTCCGGTTGCAGGTTGATGACCTCCTCGACGGTGCGGGCGAAGTTGTCCGGGGTCTGTTTCGGCAAGCCGTAGATCAGGTCGATGTTGATCGAGCGGAATTGCAGGGTGCGGGCCGCGTCGATCACCGCACGGGTTTGCTCCAGGGTCTGCAGGCGATTGACCGCGCGCTGTACCGCCGGATCGAGGTCTTGCAGGCCGATGCTGACCCGGTTGAAGCCCAGCTCGCGCAACAGCCCCATGGTCGACCAATCGGCTTCACGGGGGTCGATTTCGATGCCGTAGTCGCCGGAATCGTCGTCGAGCAAATTGAAGTGCTCGCGCAGGTGCGCCATCAGTTGACGCAATTCGTCATGGCTGAGGAAGGTCGGCGTGCCGCCACCGAAATGCAACTGTTCGACTTTTTGCGCCGGGTCCAGATGGCAGGCGATGAGCTGGATTTCCTGTTCCAGGCGCTGCAGGTAGGGCAGGGCGCGGCCACGATCCTTGGTGATGACTTTGTTGCAGGCGCAGTAGTAGCAAATGTTCGCGCAGAACGGCACGTGCACGTACAGCGACAAGGGCCGCAGGGCCTTGCGACTGTCGCGCAGGGCGTGAAGCAGATCGAAGCTGCTGACCTGGGCGTTGAATTGCATGGCGGTCGGATAGGAGGTGTAGCGCGGTCCCGCCAGGTCATAACGGCGGATCAGATCGGTGTCCCAACGAATGGCGTCGAGCAGCATGCGGGCATCCCCCGGAATGGGCTGGCGGTGCTGGCCAGTCTAGGGGGCGGGAGGGTTGGGGATCTTGATTTGCGTCAAGGGTGGTTGTTGGCTTTGATGCTTTTTGTGGCGAGGGAGCTTGCTCCCGCTGGACTGCGCAGCAGGCCTGTTTCTTTTGGGCCGCTTCGCGCCCGGCGGGAGCAAGCTCCCTCGCCACAGGATCAGTGCCCCATCAACCAATGCTGATGCGGCCCCGGCAAGGTCCAGATGCCAAACAGCATGACCAGCAACCCGCCGGCCATGCGCACGCTACGCTTGCGCAACAACGCCGTCACCCGCTCCGCCGCCAGCCCCGTGGCGAGCAGCACCGGCCAGGTGCCGAGGCCGAACGCGAGCATCAGCAGCGCGCTGTCCAGCGCATTGCCCTGGCTGGCCGACCACAGCAGGGTGCTGTAGACCAGGCCGCACGGCAGCCAGCCCCAGAGTGCGCCCAGCAGCAATGCGCGGGGAAAGCTCGACACCGGCAACAGTTTGTTCGCAATGGGCTGGATATGCCGCCACAGGCCGCGGCCGAGGCTTTCGATGCGTGTCAGGCCGCTCCACCAGCCAGCCAGGTACAGGCCCATGGCAATCAGCAACAAGCCGGCGAGCACGCGCATGAACATCGCCGCCGGGCTGTTGGCCACCGCCCAGCCGGCCAGGCCAATCAGCAGGCCGGCAGTGGCATAGCTGAGAATTCGACCGAGGTTGTAAGCCAGCAGCAGGCGAAAGCGGCGGCTGCGCTGTTCCTTGGGAATCGCCAGGGTCAGCGCGCCCATCAAGCCGCCGCACATGCCCAGGCAATGACCGCCACCGAGCAGACCAAGAATCACCGCAGACACCAGCAATGGCGCCAATTCAAGCATGGGGCGGCGCCTTGTCGTCGGGTTTGCCCGGCTGGCCGCTGGCCTCGTCGACGGCTGCGGTGTGGTTCGGGTCCTGGTCGTCGAACAGGATGCTGTGGGCCGGACCGTCGAGGTCGTCGTACTGACCGCTGTCGACTGCCCAGAAGAAAATGAAGATAGCGATGGCCACGATCAGCAGTGCGGCCGGGATCATCACGTAAAGAGCTGGCATCTGGACTCCATGCCCGAGCGGCTCAGGCCGGCAGCGGGCGGGTTTCTGGCGTGGTGGCTGCAACCGGCGCACTTGGCAGGCGAGTCAGGCGCAGGGCATTGAGCACCACGGTCAACGAACTGATGGACATGCCAACCGCGGCCCACACCGGGGTGATCCAGCCGAGGGCGGCGAATGGCAACATGAGGCCATTGTACAGCCCGGCCCACAGCAAATTCTCGATGATGACCCGCCGGGTGCGCCGGGCCAGGCTGAACGCTTCTACGAGGGCATCAAGGCGATTGGACAGCAACACCGCATCGGCGCTGGTCTTCGCCAGATCGGTGGCCGAGCCCATGGCGACGCTGATGTCGGCAGCGGCCAGTACCGGCACATCATTGACACCATCTCCGAGCATCAACACCTTGCGGCCCTGTTGGTGCAGCTGCTGCAGAACCTGCAACTTGTCGTCCGGGCGCAGGCCGCCCAGGGCTTCGTCGATGCCGAGTTCGGCCGCGACGCTGGCAACCATCGGCGAACTGTCGCCGGACAGCAGCAAGGTACGCCAACCGCGCGCCTTGCACGCGGCCAGCAGGGCCGGGGCGTCGGCGCGCAGACGGTCATCGAGCACGAACCAGGCCAGTGGCCCCTGTTGATCCCCCAGCAGCAGCCATTGCCCGGCTTCATCCGGCATCAAGGGTTCGGCGACACCGCTGAGTTCGCAGACAAAACCGGGCTGGCCGATACGCAGGCGCTGCTCGCCAACCCGCCCTTCAAGGCCCAGGCCGGGAGAGCTGTGCACCTCTTCGGCGGCCAGTGGCGCGCGACCGAAGGCACGGGCGATGGGGTGCTCGGAACGATTTTCCAGGGCGGCGGCCAGGCTCAGGCATTGATCGCGGTCGAGGGCGCCCAAGGGGCGGATCGAGCGCAGCGCCAGTCGGCCTTCGGTCAGGGTGCCGGTCTTGTCGAAAATCACCGTATCGATCTGGTTCAGGCCTTCGAGCACATGGCCGCGGGTCAGCAACAAACCGAGTTTGTGCAGGGTGCCGGTGGCGGCGGTGAGGGCGGTCGGCGTGGCCAGGGACAGGGCGCAAGGGCAGGTGGCGACCAGCATGGCCAGGACAATCCAGAACGCTCGCGATGAATCCAGCTGCCACCACAGCACGCCAATGCAGAAGGAGGCGATCAGTGTCAGCAACAGGAACCATTGCGAGGCGCGGTCGGCGATTTCCGCCAGTCGCGGTTTTTCGCCCTGGGCGCGATCCAGCAGGCGGACGATGGCGGAGAGCCGAGTGTCCTGGCCGAGCGCCTGGACTTGTACGGTCAACGCGCCTTCGACATTCAGGGTGCCAGCGGTGACAGCGTCGCCTGGGGTGCGAGGTTGCGGCAGGTATTCACCGGTCAGCAGCGATTCATCGATGCTTGATTGGCCGTCGAGAATCTTGCCATCCGCTGGAAGGATCGCCCCCGGATGCACCAGCACCTGATCGCCCACCTTCAGTTCGCTCAGCAAAATGCGTTCGCTCTGGCCGTTGTCGGACAGGCGCAGGCAGGAGGCTGGCAGCAAGTTGACAAGCTGCGCGGTGGCGGCGGCGGTGCGTTCCCGGGCGCGGCGCTCGAGGTAGCGCCCGGCCAGCAGGAACAGAGCAAACATGCCGACCGCATCGAAATACAGTTCGCCGACGCCGGTGATCGAGGTCCAGATCCCGGCGATGTAGGCACTGCCAATCGCCAGCGATACGGAAACGTCCATGGTCAGGTGGCGGGTGCGCAGGTCGCGCATGGCGCCCTTGAAAAACGGTGCGCAGCTGTAGAACACGATCGGGGTGGTGAGGAACATCGCCACCCAGCGCAGAATCGCGTGCAACTCTGGGCTGAGGTCGATGTTGAATTCCGGCCAGGTGGCCATGGTCGCCATCATCGCCTGGAACCACAACAGGCCGGCGACCCCGAGTTGGCGCAGGGCCAGGCGGTTTTCGCTGGCCAGTTGTTCGCTGGCGCGGTCGGGCTGGTAAGGGTGGGCCGCGTAGCCGATGTGGCGCAGTTCGCTGAGTACCTGGCTGAGGGGCAACTGCGCGTCGGCCCAGCGTACGTGCAAACGATGGTTCGACAGGTTCAACCGCGCTTCAGCCACCGCCGGCATCGCGCGCAGGTGTTTCTCAATCAGCCAGCCACAGGCAGCGCAGCTGATGCCTTCCATCAGCAGCGTGGTTTCCGCCAGCTCGCCTTCATGGCGGACAAAGGGTTGCTGCACATCGGCGCGGTCGTACAGCGCCAGTTCATCGACCAACTGCACAGGCAGCGCTTCGGGGTTGGCCGAGGCTTCGCTGCGATGCTGGTAATAGCTTTCCAACCCACCGGCCACAATCGCTTCGGCCACCGCCTGGCAGCCCGGGCAGCAGAATTCGCGGGTTTGCCCAAGGACCGCCGCGGTGAAGCGGCTGCCGGCCGGGACGGGCAGGGCGCAGTGGTAGCAGGGGAGTGGGGTGGTCATTGGATTTTCATTGATACCGCTGAAACTGTAGCGTCGGATAGGGCCTCATCGCGAGCAAGCTCGCTCCCACAGGAGATAGCGGTCCATTGTGGGAGCGAGCCTGCTCGCGATGCGCGAAGCGCGCTGTTTACTTTTTCAGGTCTTCCGCGCCCTGCAGGGGTTCGTCACCCAGCAGCAGGTCCTTTTCATGGTCGACCGATTCTTCCTCGAACAAGCGCCAGATATGGTCGTCCTGAGTGCCGAGCAATTCGACAAAGCGCCGGCCCTCGATCTTGTCGCTCAACTGGCCGAGGTAGCGACCCTGCTCGGTTTCGCTACGGGTCAGGACGATCTTGCGGTCCTTCTCAGGCTGGGTCGGCGAGATCAGGTTGAGCTCGAGGGTTTTGGGCTGGCTGTTGCCGCTCAGGCGCAAGTCGACTTCACCGGTGACATCGTCCATGCGAACGCTGGCGCGCATCAACAGGGTCTGCGCCAGCAGTTCGCGGTCGAGGGAGCGGTTGATGCCTTTACCGGCCTCGTAGTAGTTGTCATTGACCAGGTTGTCCGGGTGGTTCACCGCAATAGTCACCATGGACAAGGTCAGGGTCACCGAGCAGGCCAGAATCCCGATGATGATCCATGGCCAAAGGTGCTTGTACCAGGGGCTTGCGGCGTTTGCTGCGGGCATGATCACTTCTCTCAACGATTTTGTGGGCCGATGAATCGGCTCTTGGCTTCAACGTGAATGCTGGCGTCATCGGCGTCCTTGAGGATGAATTTCACCTCGTTGGTGCTCGATGGCAGGTGTTCCGGGGCCACGGACAGTTCGGCCGGCTGGCTGACGATATCGCCGGCCGCCACCTTGATCTCGCGTCGACCTTGCAGCTTGAGGTCCGGCAGGCCGCTGGCTTCAAGGACATAGGTGTGGTCGCGCTGATCCTTGTTCATGATCTTCAGGCTGTAGACGTTTTCGATCCGGCCCTCGGCGTTTTCGCGATACAGCACGCGGTCCTTGCTGACGTCGAAGCCCACCAGTGAACGCATGAAGAACGCCGTCACCAGCAAGCTGATCATGGCCAGCAGCACCACGGCATAGCCGATCAGGCGCGGACGCAGTTTGTGGGTTTTCTGCCCGGACAGGTTGTGCTCGGTGGTGTAGCTGATCAGGCCGCGCGGGTACTCCATCTTGTCCATGATGGCGTCGCAGGCATCGATGCAGGCGGCACAGCCGATGCATTCGATCTGCAGGCCGTCGCGGATGTCGATGCCGGTCGGGCAGACCTGGACACACATGGTGCAATCGATGCAGTCGCCCAGCCCCTGGGCCTTGTAGTCGATGCCTTTCTTGCGCGGGCCACGGCCTTCACCACGGCGCGGGTCGTAGGAGACGATCAGGGTGTCCTTGTCAAACATCACGCTCTGGAAGCGCGCGTAGGGGCACATGTAAATGCACACCTGTTCACGCAGCCAGCCGGCGTTGCCATAGGTGGCGAGCGTGAAGAAACCGACCCAGAAATACGACCAGCCATCGGCCTCGCCGGTGAAGAAGTCGATGGTCAGTTCGCGGATGGGCGAGAAGTAGCCGACGAAGGTCATGCCGGTGACGAAGCCGATCAGCAGCCACATCGCGTGCTTGCTGAACTTGCGCAGGAACTTGTTGGCGCTCATCGGCGCCTTGTCGAGCTTGATCCGTTGGTTGCGGTCGCCTTCGGTGACCTTTTCGCACCACATGAAGATCCAGGTCCAGACGCTCTGCGGGCAGGTGTAACCGCACCAGACCCGGCCGGCGTAAACCGTGATGAAGAACAGGCCGAACGCAGCGATGATCAGCATGCCCGACAACAGTATGAAATCCTGGGGCCAGAAGGTCGCGCCGAAGATGAAGAATTTACGCTCTGGCAAGTTCCACCAGACGGCTTGATGCCCGCCCCAGTTCAGCCACACCGTCCCGAAATACAGCAGAAACAAAAAGGCACCGCCTGCCATCCGCAGGTTGCGAAACAGGCCGGTGAAGGCGCGGGTGTAGATCTTTTCCCGGGAGGCGTAGAGGTCGACGCTGTTATTCGCGTTTTTGGCGGGCGGAGTAACGTCGTGTACCGGAATCTGGTTGCTCATCGGTTGCATCCCACGGCAGTGGAAAAATGCCTCGGTCAGTACGTGCCGACCGCGGTCAAAAAGGGGTGTTGCAGTGGCGCAATGATACGCCTGTCGCTCTGGCTCAAGGGTGCGACCTTTGGTCACGTTGGTGGAATCCAAATGACCGTGTAATGACCTGTATCAATTGACTTGTGAATTATGGCCGGTTTTCAGGTGGGACGGAGTCAATCCTGCAATGGCCTTCTGATGATGATTGCTCGCGGAGGTTGGAAGTCGATGTTGTCTTCAGGCATCCGTAGACTCTCAACAAGGTCGCAATCGCTGGCACAGTCGGGGGTTTGATCTTCTTGTTGATTGAGGTTTGGTGGCAAGTCGGGGGTGTCTTTCATGATTCAACCCTTGTTGGAAATCCGAGCCTTCCAAACCTAGTGCCTGTCGCGTTTCAGGGCAACGATAAAAAAGGCCCCGCCAATTCACATTGGCGGGGCCTTTTTTGTTGCATCAAGCGTTTGCCTTACTGGGCACCTTCCGCAGCAGCTTTCTCGCCATGAGAGAGGCTGTAGACGTAAGCGGCCAGCAGGTGAACCTTGTCGTTGCCCTGCATTTGCTCTTGCGCAGGCATCTGGCCCTGACGACCGTAACGGATGGTCTGCTGCAGTTGAGCGAAGCTCGAACCGTAGATGAACGCAGCCGGATGAGTCAGGTTAGGTGCGCCCATGGCCGGGGTGCCTTTGCCTTCCGGACCGTGGCAAGCCACGCAGTTGGCGGCGAACAGCTTCTGGCCGTTGACCGGGTCGGCCTTGGTGCCTTCCGGCAGCTTGCGGCCATCGAGGTTGGTCAGTACGAACGCGGCAACGTCCGCAACGCCTTGCTCGCCGATCACTTCAGCCCACGCCGGCATGACCGCGTGGCGGCCGCCCATGATGGTGGTCTTGATGGTTTCCGGCTCACCACCCCAGCGCCAGTCGGCGTCGGTCAGGTTAGGGAAACCGTAGGCGCCCTTGGCGTCGGAACCGTGGCAAACCGAGCAGTTGGAGGCGAACAGGCGGCCGCCCATCTTCAGGGCTTGCGGGTCCTTGGCGACTTCTTCGATCGGCATGGCGGCGAATTTGGCGAAGATCGGACCGAACTTGGCGTCCGAACGGGCCATTTCCTTTTCCCACTCGTGAACGCCAGTCCAGCCGGTCTGGCCGTTGGCGAACGCGGTCTGCTTTTCGTTATCCAGGTAGTTGTAGCCTGGCAGCAGGCCTTTCCAGTTACCCAGGCCCGGGTACAGCACCAGGTAGCCCAAGGCGAAAACGATGGTGCCCACGAACAGCATGAACCACCATTTCGGCAGCGGGTTGTCGTACTCCTCGATCCCGTCGAAAGAGTGTCCAACCGTCTCTTCGGTCGCCTCGCTGCGCTGGCCCTTGCGGGTCGACAGCAGCAGCCAGGTCAGGCAAAAGATCGTACCGAGACTGAGGACTGTGACGTACAGACTCCAGAATGTAGTCATTCTTTGTTACTCCTAGAAGCTTGCTCGACGTGCTTGATGGCTTCGGGATCATCCGCGAAAGGCAGCAAGGTCGCGTCTTCAAACTCCGACTTGCGCTTGGGGCTGAACACCCACAAGGCCAGACCTACGAAGGCCACCATCACGACGACGGTGCCCAGGCCACGAATCATCCCGATATCCATTTAGATCACCGTTTGCTTTTGATGATGGTGCCCAGGCCTTGCAGATAGGCCACCAGCGCGTCCATTTCGGTTTTGCCCTTCACGGCATCCTTGGCACCGGCGATGTCTTCGTCGGTGTAAGGGACGCCGAGCGCGCGCAAGACTTCCATTTTCTTGGCGGTGTCTTTGCCGTCGAGCTTGTTTTCCACGAGGAACGGGTAGGCCGGCATTTTCGACTCCGGCACCACGTTGCGCGGGTTGTACAGGTGCGCACGCTGCCAGTCATCGGAGTAACGACCACCGACGCGGGCCAGGTCCGGACCGGTACGCTTGGAACCCCACAGGAACGGGTGATCCCAGACGCTTTCACCGGCGACCGAGTAGTGGCCGTAACGTTCGGTTTCAGCACGGAACGGGCGGATCATCTGCGAGTGGCAGCTGACACAGCCGTTGGCGATGTAGATGTCGCGGCCTTCCAGTTCAAGGGCGGAGCGAGGCTTCATGCCTTCGACCGGCTTGTTGGTCACGTCCTGGAAAAACAGCGGAACGATCTGGGTCAGGCCGCCAACGCTGACGGCGATAACCATGAAGAAGGCCAGCAGGCCAATGTTCTTCTCGACTGCTTCATGCTTCATCAGTGAGCTCCAACTACAGCGATCTGTTCGGCGGCTTCAGCTTCTGCCGGGTTCGAGGCACGGACGGTGCGCCATACGTTGTAGGCCATGAGCAGCATGCCGGTGGCGAAGAATGCGCCGCCCAATGCGCGAACGATGAAGCCCGGGTGGCTGGCCTGCAGCGCTTCGACGAACGAGTAGGTGAGGGTGCCGTCATCGTTGATTGCACGCCACATCAGGCCCTGGGTGATGCCGTTTACCCACATCGAGGCGATGTACAGAACGGTACCGATGGTCGCGAGCCAGAAGTGCGCGTTGATCAGGCCGACGCTGTGCATCTGCGCGCGACCGAACAGTTTTGGAATCATGTGGTAGACCGCACCGATGGAAATCATCGCAACCCAGCCCAGGGCGCCGGCGTGTACGTGGCCGATGGTCCAGTCGGTGTAGTGCGACAGCGAGTTCACGGTCTTGATCGCCATCATCGGACCTTCGAAGGTCGACATGCCGTAGAAGGCCAGGGAGACGACCAGGAAACGCAGGATCGGGTCGGTGCGCAGCTTATGCCAGGCACCCGACAGGGTCATCATGCCGTTGATCATGCCGCCCCAGCTTGGTGCCAGCAGGATGATCGACATGGCCATGCCCAGGGACTGGGCCCAGTCCGGCAGTGCGGTGTAGTGCAGGTGGTGAGGACCGGCCCAGATGTAGAGGGTGATCAGCGCCCAGAAGTGCACGATCGACAGGCGATAGGAGTAGATCGGACGCTCGGCCTGTTTCGGCACGAAGTAGTACATCATCCCCAGGAAGCCCGTGGTCAGGAAGAAACCTACGGCGTTGTGGCCGTACCACCACTGGATCATCGCGTCGGTCGCGCCCGAGTAGGCGGAGTAGGACTTGAACAGGCTGACCGGCAGCGACATGTGGTTGACGATGTGCAGCATCGCAGTCACAACGATGAAGGCACCGTAGAACCAGTTGCCCACATAGATGTGCTTGGTCTTGCGCTTGGTGATGGTGCCGAAGAACACCAGACCGTAGGTGACCCAGACGATGGCCAGCAGAATAGCCAGGGGCCATTCCAGCTCAGCGTATTCCTTGGTGGTGGTGTAACCCAGCGGCAAGGTAACGATGGCGCCGACGATCACCGCTTGCCAACCCCAGAAGGTGAAGGCCGCGAGGCTGTCGGAAATCAGTCGCGTTTGGCAGGTTCGCTGCACGACGTAGTAGGAAGTGGCAAACAGTGCACAACCACCGAAGGCGAAAATCACCAGGTTTGTGTGCAACGGGCGCAGGCGTCCAAAGCTCGTCCAGGGCAGACCGAAGTTCAATTCCGGCCAGACCAGTTGAGAGGCGATGAAGACACCGAGCCCCATGCCAAGGATCCCCCAGACCACCGTCATGATGGCGAACTGGCGGACTACCTTATAGTTATAAGCAGTCGGACTGATTGCTGTGCTCATTCTAAGGTTCCACGGTTTGGGTGTTTTATTAGGATTAAAAATCGGCCGCAAGTATGTAGAAAGCGTAGGGTCATTGCAACGCGCCATGACCTGGGTCAATGCTTTCAAATGCTGATTCTGCGGCCTTTCCATGCGCCGCGTAGGGACAAAATTGCCCGTGGACAAAACGTCCCGAAAGACTGATCAGGTGAGGGGGTCAGGTCGGATGTAACGAGGTGTGTTCAATTGCAACGATCAGGTGACCGAAGGCAATTGTCGCGACAGCCGGTATCTACCAGCCTTTGCGGCCTGTCATCGGGCAGATTCGTCGAACACATCGTTCCGGGTCGACCTGGAACCGGCACCGGCCAGTCCGCTTCGGGGAAAGCGTAGACCCGAATCCGAGGATTCGAAAGGCGGACTATTTGAGGGTGCGACAATGAGTCGCAAAGAAGAAGGGAACTGCCGCATTCGGGAGAATGCGGCAGTAGAGCGGTCAGCGATTACTGGCTTTTACCTTCGGCCTGCAATCGTTCGGTATTCAATCCGTGGGACAGGCTGTACACATACGCGGCCAGCAGTTGCACTTTATCGTTACCCAGCAACTCGCTCTGCGCCGGCATGTGACCCTGGCGACCATGGCGAATGGTCTGTTGCAGCTGCGCCAGGCTCGAACCGTAGATGAACGCGCCCGGGTGCGTCAGGTTCGGCGCGCCCATGGCTTCGGTGCCCTGGCCGTTTGCCCCGTGACAGGCTGTGCAGGTGGTGCTGAACACTTGCTGCCCCGCTTGCAGGTCGGCGGTGTCATCCGCCGGCAGCGGCAGGCCAGCCAGCCCGTGACGCACATAGGCCGCGACGTTTTTCACGCCGGCCTCGCCCAGGATTTCACCCCAGGCCGGCATCGCCGCCATGCGTCCGCCCATGATGGTGGTCTTGATGGTTTGCGCGTCGCCGCCCCAGCGCCAGTCTTTATCGGTCAGGTTGGGGAAACCGAACGCACCCTTGGCATCCGAGCCATGGCAGACCGAGCAATTGGAGGCAAACAGGCGGCCACCCATTTTCAGCGCTTGCGGGTCCTGAGCCACTTCTTCCAGTGGCATGGCGGCGAATTTGGCGAAGATCGGCCCGAACTTCGCGTCGGCCTTGGCCATCTCCTTTTCCCACTCATGCGCACCGGTCCAGCCATTTTCGTAGCCGGGCAGGATGCCTTTCCAGTTGCCCAGGCCCGGATAGAGGATCAGGTAGCCGACGGCGAATACCAGGGTGCCGGCGAACAGCATGAACCACCATTGCGGCAGCGGGTTGTCGTATTCCTCGATGCCGTCGAAGCTGTGGCCCATGGTCTGGTCGACGCTGCCCTTGGTTTCGCCCCGGCGGGTGCCGATCAGTAGCCAGGTCAGGCCGATCAGGCTGCCGATGGTCAGTACGCAGATCCACGTACTCCAGAAGGTGGTCATGGCCGGGTACTCCTTGTGACGGTTTCTTGGGTCGTGTCGGGTTGTGGTTCGTCGGCGAACGGCAACAGGCGTGCCTCGGCGAATTCCGGGCTGCGCTTGGCGTTGAACACCCACAGGGTCAGGCCGACGAAGGCGACGAACACTACTACCGTGCCCAGGCCGCGAATCATTCCAGTGCTAAGTTCAAAGACCATGGCTCACCTCTTGCTCTTGATGGCAGTGCCGAGCACTTGCAGGTAGGCGACCAGTGCGTCCATCTCGGTCTTGCCTTTGACGGACTCTTTTGCACCGGCGATGTCGTCGTCGGTGTAAGGCACGCCGAGGGTACGCATGGCGCGCAGCTTGGTTTCGGTGTGGCTGCTGTCGAGCGGGTTAGCCACCAGCCACGGGTAGGCTGGCATCTTCGATTCCGGCACCACGTTGCGCGGGTTGTACAAGTGCGCGCGGTGCCAGTCATCGGAGTAACGCGCGCCGACCCGGGCCAGGTCCGGACCGGTACGTTTGGAACCCCACAGGAACGGGTGATCCCAGACGCTTTCACCGGCGACCGAGTAGTGGCCATAGCGCTCGGTCTCGGCGCGGAACGGACGGATCATCTGCGAGTGGCAGCCGACGCAGCCTTCGCGGATGTAGATGTCGCGACCTTCGAGTTGCAGCGCGGTGTAGGGCTTCATGCCGTCTACCGGTTTATTGGTCACGTCCTGAAAGAACAGCGGGACGATCTGGGTCAGGCCGCCGATGCTCACGGCGAGCACCATCAGAATCAAGAGCAGGCCGACGTTTTTCTCGATTGTTTCGTGTTTCATGGCGGACTCCTCAAGCCATCTGCGCGGCAGCGGCGACGTCGGCAGGCTGCGAGGCCCGCACGGTGCGCCAGGTGTTGTAGGCCATCAGCAGCATGCCGCTGAGGAAGACTGCGCCGCCGATCAGTCGCACGATGAAGCCCGGGTGGCTGGCCACCAGGGTTTCGACGAAGGAGTAGGTCAGCGTGCCGTCCTCGTTCACCGCACGCCACATCAGGCCCTGGGCGATGCCGTTGACCCACATCGAGGCGATGTACAGAACGGTGCCGATGGTGGCGAGCCAGAAGTGCGCGTTGATCAGGCCGATGCTGTGCATCTGCTCACGGCCGAAGACTTTCGGAATCATGTGGTACAGCGCGCCGATGGAAATCATCGCTACCCAACCGAGCGCGCCGGCGTGTACGTGGCCGATGGTCCAGTCGGTGTAGTGGGAGAGGGCGTTCACGGTCTTGATCGCCATCATCGGACCTTCGAAGGTCGACATGCCGTAGAAGGCCAGGGATACGACCAAAAAGCGCAGGATCGGGTCACTGCGCAACTTATGCCAGGCGCCCGACAGGGTCATCATGCCGTTGATCATCCCGCCCCAGCTCGGCGCCAGCAGGATGAGCGACATCACCATGCCCAGCGACTGCGCCCAGTCCGGCAGCGCGGTGTAGTGCAGGTGGTGCGGACCGGCCCAGATGTACAGGGTGATCAGCGCCCAGAAGTGCACGATCGACAGGCGATAGGAATACACCGGACGTTCGGCCTGCTTGGGCACGAAGTAATACATCATCCCCAGGAAGCCGGCGGTGAGGAAAAAGCCCACGGCGTTGTGGCCGTACCACCACTGCACCATCGCATCGGTGGCACCGGAATACAGCGAGTAGGACTTGGTGAAACTCACCGGCAGTTCAAGGTTGTTGACGATGTGCAGGATGGCGACGGTGATGATGAACCCGCCGAAGAACCAGTTGCCTACGTAAATGTGCTTGGTCTTGCGCTTCATCACCGTGCCGAAGAACACGATGGCGTAGGCGACCCAGACGATGGTGATCAGGATGTCGATCGGCCATTCCAGCTCGGCGTATTCCTTGGAACTGGTGTAGCCCAGCGGCAGGCTGATGGCCGCCAGCAGAATCACAAGTTGCCAGCCCCAGAAGCAGAACGCGGCGATTTTCGGCGCAAACAGCTGCGTCTGGCAGGTGCGTTGCACCGAGTAGAACGAGCTGGCGAACAAGGCGCAGCCGCCGAAGGCGAAGATCACCGCGTTGGTGTGCAGCGGGCGCAAGCGACCGAAACTGGTCCACGGCAAGTTGAAGTTGAGTTCGGGCCAGACCAACTGGGCGGCGAGAAAAACCCCGAGCCCCATGCCGACGATGCCCCACACCACCGTCATAATGGCGAATTGGCGGACCACCTTATAGTTGTAGGCGGTACTGATAGAAGTGTTCATGGTTCCCCATCCACGGTTCAGCCGAAGCGAGCGCCAATGGCGCGTCCTTCGCCTGGAGTTATAGGCAGACTAAATGCGAGGCAAGCATGGACAAACGGCACAAGGCCGGTATTGACGGGGATCAATGGGCGCAGTGCGTGCAGGATCATGGATGGCTGTGGAATGCGGCCATGGCGCCGGCGTCGGCGACGCTGATCCTCGCCCATGGTGCCGGTGCGCCGATGGACAGCGACTGGATGAACGACATGGCCGCACGCCTCGCGGCGCTTGGCGTCAACGTGCTGCGTTTCGAGTTTCCGTATATGGCGCAACGGCGTGTCGATGGCGGCAAGCGACCACCGAATCCCATGCCGAAATTGCTCGAATGCTGGCGTGAGGTGTATGCCCAGGTGCGACGCCATGTCGCCGGGCCCCTGGCCATCGGTGGCAAGTCCATGGGCGGGCGGGTGGCCAGTCTGCTCGCCGATGAACTGGGTGCGGACGCGCTGGTGTGCCTGGGTTATCCGTTTTATGCGGTGGGCAAGCCGGAGAAACCCCGGGTCGAGCATCTGGCCGGGTTGAAGACGCGGACGTTGATCGTGCAGGGTGAACGGGATGCGTTGGGCAATCGTGAGGCGGTAGAAGGGTATGTTTTATCGCCGAGTATCGAGGTGTCCTGGCTGGTGGCGGGGGATCATGATTTGAAGCCGTTGAAGGCTTCGGGGTTTACGCATGATGCGCATTTGGCGACAGCTGCAAAGAAAGTTGTCGGGTATATTCAGTGAATATCAAATCAAACATGCGTGTGCTGTAGTTTTAGGGGGTGTTGAACTTTGGAATGGCGCATGTCGCGTACTTGTTTTTCAGGGGGCGCAAGAAACGTCGGTAATTTTGCTGTGTGACGGTGCTTGTTATAGATTGAAGTATCTGGTGATATTGGTTTGTTTGTAAGCTGCCGGAAGTTTTAATTGTTAATTGTTAGTCGGCTTTAAATAGTTCTTAGGGTGGCTGGCGACGGAATGTATAGTTCTCTTGCATAAAACATATGTTGTTTTCTGTCAAAAAACGCTCAAATCGCATGAAGGGGCTGAGATTTTTTAAGAGGTGGTGCGATTTAAATCTTGCATTCATTTTAATCGGTGGGTCTAATTTTTGTCTGCTGAGGATGGAGTCGGGCGCTGTGAATTGCATTAAGCAATTTCCCAATTGATTCATGTCTTCAGAATATAGAGGTTTGATTTTCTTGGCTGTGAGAGCTGCTTAATATGAAAGTAGAAGTTAATTCTGTTGCGTCGCGCGGTTCGCTTGCATTAGATGATAAAACGTCAATGCTGTCATCGACGTTGAGCACTGCCAAGAATACAGATTTAAACATTAGTTTTCCTGCGGTGAGTCTGTTAAAGAAAGTCGAGTCGGCGAATATCGGGGTGGTGAGTCTTAAGGCTGGACAGCTACTTGATAAAGACAGTGGCGGTGCTTTGTACACTCGAGATGCACGCTTTGTAGAGTACGAGGGTGATGTGTATCGAGTGAAAAATCCCTTCTATAGCAACTATGTTGCTGCCGAGGAGGTCGTTATGGGGTGCTTGTTCAGAATGACGGGGTTGGACGCTCCGGCGATGTTGTTATGCAATGGTTGTGAGGATTTTTTTTCATTCAGTAAGAAAACAAGAGCAGACTTTAAAGATGATTCTAATTTGTCCGACTTTGCTTGTGTTGCTTCAAGGCTTGAGCCCAGCTATAAGGATCTTGGGGGTTTTTTACTTGATGCGAAAGTGATGGAACAGCTTATAAGAAAATCTGAAGTTCATGCCTCGGCGTCTCATGTGGCTGAAAGGCTTGCTGGGTATCAGGATGTTGTAAAGACCTATCAGGATGCCGATAGTCGATTGAGCGATATTTACAAAAAATACCCTGATAATAGTCATCGAAATTTCGCAAAAGTTTTGGTGGAAGTAAAAAAAGAAAACTTGATAAAGTTTAATGCGCTGGAGGCATTGAATAAATATCTTCCTGAAGATCTGTTTGTCGAGCAGCAAAAGCACTTTTTTGTATCACGATTAATTAATAATTGGGATTATTTGAATTTCTCATTTTGTAATTTTGGATATTTCCTGCCTGACGGAAACGATGACTTGCAGTTCAGGGGGATGACGGTGGATTTCGGCGGTTCAGGCACGTTAGGTTTTGGAGGATACTCGAAGGGTGAGAGCTTTGAGCGAGCGACCAAAGGGGCTCGACCAGAAAACCCTCTTGAATCTACTAGTTTGTTCGAAAGAAAGGACTCGACTTTTTCTAGTGATTTTCCGAAGTCGTTGTCAGGGATAAGCACGATTCCCCGCAGTCGTCCCCTTTTGTCGACTATCAAGGATTTTATAAGGTTGGAAACCGAAGTTTATGAGGCGCGAAATTTCAATTCCTATAACAAGAATCTGGAGCCTGCCCTGGAAGTCGCTTATCGACTGTCTGTATTGCCTGAGGCAGCAATTGAGCGGTACTTGTCCGAAAGTTGGGTTATGGGTTCTGATGAGTTTCCTTACAGGGATAAGGATGTGCAAAACAATGTGGATGTTAAAAAAATTGTAAGTGTGATAAAGGATCGAAAAAACTCATTTATTGAATACTTTTCCGCGGATGTGGTTTCGCGCTGGGAAGAACGGAATCCGTTACAGGCTGCGCGGGTGAGAGGGGAAGTCGAGAAGAGTCTTGAAAGTGTGATTAAGGCTAAGTATTTAGTTGCGCCTCTATCTGTTCAAGGTCTTACAGTCTAGGTTGGCTGTGCAGGAGTTGAGAGTAATAGCAAAAAAACATTCGTTTTAGTAAATTAACTTTCCAGTGTTGAAGTGAAAATATAATGTTGAATGTAAAAATAGAGAGTTCTTCAACGGGCTCTCTGTTGTCCGTTTCAGCGACAGCAGAATCCTCCCCGGATTCACCTGTTGTGAAACATCTCGTTTTTGCTGCGAATTCTCACACTACTTTTGGATGTCGGGAGGCGGAACATGTCATCGGAACATCTGATAAAGAAATCCTTTCGTCCCGACAGGGCGCTGATCCACGTTTTTACCCTAAGTCCCATGATTGTTATGACCTGGCTCCGTTGACAAAACGGCCAATGCCGAATAACAGCCAACAGGTATCGAAAAAGTCCGCGATAAAGTACGACAAAACCCAAGTTGGCCTGTTACGTCTTGAGGGAATGAAGGAGCGAATTTCTCGCTTTGATCAAAACAAAATTCTTCCAGATTTTATTCATGATTTTTTTACACGACCTGATGATCCAAAGTTTCGGGCTTTTCAAAAAAATCCCGAACAGTTTCCTGCGACGACCTTTACTCAAGTAGGCGGAATGATGCTCATGCCTAACGTGAGGCATATCGAAGGTTATCCCGAAGTTTTTCCGGACGCGATGACCCTGACAGAGCGGACTCGCAACAATGCCGGTTATGCCCTGGTTGGCTATTGGATCCCTCCAAACGTCTTTGAGGGACGGGTGCCGTTCTTTAAGCTATTTGGTTCGAATAGTGGAGCCGGTATGGCAGTCGATGTTCGCGAAACGGTAAGTGAATACAATAAACGTACTAAGACGCAGTTTATTGTCAATTTGATTGATGTACAAAAACACCATCAACCGATGCTTGAAGAGTTCAAGAATATGAGCTTGAAGCATTTAGAAGTAGTTTATGGGTTTCACCCGGATAAAGATAACGTACAGATGTTCTTGCATGGTCCGCTTTTTGGTGACGCTACTGCAGGGCTTCATGTTCATGTCCGGGTCAATCAGAGACCAGCAGCAGGGGAGGCCGATACCAACATCCTTAGCTTGGATAAACTGCTGAGCGTCCTGCAAGACGATGCTGTTCCAGACAGTGCTATTCAGGATCATCTCCTTGGACTTTCGGCAAAAACCAAGTCAGGCCTGTTCATATCTTTCAATTCAGTTTCAAACAAAAAACAATACGAGGGTATTCCGGTCACCTACGTTCCCAACCCATGGAAGCGACCCTGAGCGGTTAAATCGGGTTTCTGAAATTAAGGCGCCCGATGTCATGCATCGGGCGCCTTAATTAATTAGAGTAACCTGGTGTTTTGGTCAGACGCATCAGCGGTTAAACCGCTCCACCAACGAATACTGGGTATTGGCGGTCTTGGTCAGCTCTTCACTCAGCAGGGCCGAGTTCTGTGCCTGTTCCGAAGTCAGGTCGGCCAGTTCGGAAATGTTGCTGATGTTGCGGCTGATTTCTTCGGCCACGGCACTTTGCTCTTCGGTCGCCGCCGCGATCTGGGTGGTCATGTCGGTGATGTTGGCCACCGCTTCGCTGATCCCCACCAGCGCCTGGTCCGCTTCCAGCACCCGCGCCACACCTTCCTCGGCCTGACGATGCCCGGCTTCCATGGTTTGCACCGCGGTGCCGGCGGTTTGCTGCAGCTTGGCGATCAGGGCGTGAATCTGCCCGGTGGATTCGCTGGTGCGTTGCGCCAGCTGGCGTACCTCGTCGGCCACCACTGCGAAGCCACGACCCATCTCACCGGCACGGGCCGCTTCGATGGCTGCGTTCAACGCCAGCAGGTTGGTCTGGTCGGCAATGCCTTTGATCACATCGACCACGCCACCGATCTCGTCGCTGTCCCTGGCCAGTTGGGTCACGGTCTGACCGGTTTCCCCGACCACCACCGACAGGCGCTCGATGGCTTCGCGGGTTTCCCCGGCAATGTCACGGCCACGGCCGGTCAGGCGATTGGCCTCCTGGGTCGCATCGGCGGTGCGCTGCACATGGCTGGCGACTTCCTGGGTGGTAGCGGCCATCTGATTGACGGCGGTGGCCACCTGCTCGGTCTCCACGCGCTGGCGTTCCAGGCCGGAGGAGCTGTTATGCGCCAGGGCATCGGACTGCTTCGCCTGCTCGGTCAGGTGCTCGGCGGTGTCCTGAAGGCGGGTCAGGCAGGTTTTCAGGCGGGCTTCCTGGCTGAGGATCGACATCTCCAGACGCGCCTGGGCGCCACGGCTGTCGGTGTACATCTGCGCGATCAGCGGGTCGGACGTGGTCTGTTCGGCCAGGCGCATCAAACGCTTGATGCCGCGTTGCTGCCAGCTCAACCCCATCAGGCCCAGCGGTACCGAAAGACCGGCGGCCAGGGCAAAACCCCAGTGAGAATTGAGCGAAGCACCGATCATGAAACTCAACTGGCTGACCAGAATGAACGGCAACCAGTCTTGCAGGACCGGCAACCATTTATCGGTCGCTGGGATGGCCGGCTTGCCCTGGTTGATGCGCTGGTAGAGCGCTTCGGCGCGGCTGATCTGCTCGGCGGTGGGCTTGACCCGCACCGACTCGTAACCGATCACCTGATTGCCTTCGAAGACCGGTGTCACATAGGCGTTGACCCAGTAGTGATCACCGCTCTTGCAGCGGTTCTTGACAATGCCCATCCATGGCAAGCCTTGTTTGAGTGTGGCCCACATGTGCGCGAATACCGCGGCAGGAACGTCGGGATGACGCACCAGGTTGTGCGGCGCACGGAGCAGTTCTTCACGGGAGTACCCGCTGATCTCGACGAAGGCGTCGTTGCAGTAGGTGATTACGCCCTTGGCATCGGTAGTGGAAATCAACCGTTGCTGAGCCGGGAAGGTCCGTTCGCGTTGTGTAATTGGCTGGTTATTACGCATGGCTTTTTTAATCCGCAAGGCTTTCACGTGCTGTATCGGCCACTGTTGCGGTTTGTTGAGAATTTTTTCCGATAATCAGCGGCGCGTCGCAAAATGACCCTTGCGTCAGCCGGCGAGCATCGGATAGGTGAACAGCCCGAAGTGCAGCAGGTTCAATCCGAAGTGGGTGGCGATCGCAGCTGCCAGTCCTCCAAAGCGATAGGCCAGGCCATAGCCGATACCGGCCAGGCTCGCCAGCAGCACCCATTGCCAGCCGGCACCCGTGTGCGCCAGGCCGAAAAGCAATGACGCCAGCAGCAGGGCGAGTGTTTCGCCATGGCGCAGGCGTTCGAAGCATCGACTCAGACCGCCCTGGATGTAGCCGCGAAACAGTGCCTCTTCCACCAGCGTTACCAGGATCAAGTTGTTGAGCAGCCACAACCAGGCATGCTCCGGCCATTTCGGCGCCCAACCGATAACCCCCAGCAACAACGCGCCGCCCAGTGCCAGCACGGCACTGAGCAACAGCGCCAGGGCGGTGGCATACGCGGTGATGCGCAGTGAACGCTGGCTGACGATCCACGGACAGGCCAGCAACAGCCAGAAACCGATCAGGGGTTTGTCCAGGTTCAGATACATGGAAAACGGCACGGCATCGTCGGTGAAACGCTGCGGGTCAATGACGCGGCCGTTGTAGAAGCCAGGGAGCCAGTGGGTCGCCAGGGCCAGTGCCAGCACGATGAACAGGCCGTGGCCGAGGTAACGGCCGAGGGCGAGTTTTTGTTGGCGAACGGCGAAGCCGGCGATCAGCAGCAATGCGAATGAGATGGCAGCCAAACCGCCGAGGCGGCCGTAGGCCAGGGCCATGCCGTAACCGAGGGAGAGGAGGGCCAGGTGGGTCCATGGCAAGGCGAGCATTGAAAATCCTTGTGTCGATATTTGGGCTGCACCCCAGTCCCCTGTGGGAGCGAGCTTGCTCGCGATAGCGGTGGGGCAGTCGACATTTGTGTTGAATGTTTTATCGCCATCGCGAGCGAGCTCGCTCCCACAGTGGTTATGTGTTGTGCATCACTTCGTGGGCATACGGTGGGGGATTGTAAGGGCTGGCACCCAAACAAAAACACCGCCCGAAGGCGGTGTCGTTGTCAGCGTCAATTTACGAAGCGATCAGCTGTCGCAACACGTAATGCAGGATCCCGCCCGACTTGAAGTATTCCACTTCATTGAGCGTATCGATCCGGCACAGCACGTCGACCTTTTCCTGCGTGCCGTTTTCACGGGTGATGACCAGGGTCAGGTTCATCCGCGGCGTCAGTTCGACGCCGGTCAGGCCGAGGATATCGACGGTTTCGCTGCCACGAAGGTTGAGGCTCTTGCGGTTCTGATCCAGCTTGAACTGCAACGGCAACACACCCATGCCCACCAGGTTGGAGCGGTGAATCCGCTCGAAGCTTTCTGCGATGACCGCCTTGACCCCCAGCAGATTGGTGCCCTTGGCCGCCCAGTCGCGGCTCGATCCGGTGCCGTATTCCTGCCCGGCGATCACCACCAGTGGTGTGCCCGCGGCCTGATAACGCATGGCTGCGTCGTAGATCGCCAGTTTTTCCCCGGTCGGGATGTACAGGGTATTGCCGCCTTCTTCGCCGCCCAGCATCTCATTGCGAATGCGGATGTTGGCGAAGGTGCCGCGCATCATCACTTCATGGTTGCCGCGTCGCGAGCCGTAGGAGTTGAAGTCCCGCGGTTCCACGCCTTTCTCCCGCAGATAGCGACCCGCCGGGCTGTCGGCCTTGATGTTGCCGGCCGGGGAGATGTGGTCGGTGGTTACCGAATCGCCGAGCAACGCCAGCACCCGCGCAGCCTTCACATCCCTGACCACCGGCGGCGGGCCGCCAATTTCGTCGAAAAATGGCGGATGCTGGATGTAGGTCGAATCGTCCTGCCAGACATAGGTGGCTGCTTGCGGCACTTCAATGGCTTGCCACTGTTGGTCACCGGCGAACACTTCGGCGTATTCCTTGTGGAACATCGAGGTGTTGACCCGCTCCACGGCGTCGGCGATTTCCTTGCTGCTGGGCCAGATGTCCCGCAGGTAAACCAGCTGGCCGTTCCTGTCCTCGCCCAATGGTTCGCGACTGAGGTCGATGCGCACGGTGCCGGCCAGTGCATAGGCGACCACGAGCGGCGGTGAGGCCAGCCAGTTGGTTTTCACCAGCGGATGGACCCGGCCTTCGAAGTTGCGGTTGCCCGACAGTACGGAGGCCACGGTCAGATCGGCTTGCTGGATGGCTTTCTCGATCGGTTCCGGCAATGGGCCGGAGTTGCCGATGCACGTGGTGCAGCCATACCCGACCAGGTCAAAACCCAGTTCGTCGAGGTATTGCGTCAGCCCGGCCGCCTTGTAGTAATCGGTCACCACTTTCGATCCGGGCGCCAGAGAACTCTTCACCCAGGGTTTGCGTCGCAGGCCTTTTTCCACGGCTTTTTTCGCCACCAGGCCGGCGGCCATCATCACGCTCGGGTTGGAGGTGTTGGTGCAGGAGGTGATCGCGGCAATCACCACCGCGCCGTTTTTCAGCCGGTGGGTCTGGCCCTCGAATTCATAGTCCGCTTCGCCCGCCATGTCCGCATTGCCCACCGCCACGCCGCCACCGCCCTCGCTTTCCAGGCGGCCTTCTTCCTTGCTGGTGGGTTTGAGCTGGACGCCGAGGAAGTCGCTGAACGCTTGCGCGACATTCGGCAGTGAAACGCGGTCCTGTGGGCGCTTGGGGCCGGCGAGGCTGGCCTCGACGCTGGACATGTCCAGCGCCAGGCTGTCGGTGAACACCGGTTCCTTGCCCGGCAGGCGCCACAAACCCTGTGCCTTGCTGTAGGCCTCGACCAGTTTCACGGTCTCGGGGGAGCGGCCGGACAGGCGCAGGTAGTCCAGCGTGACCTCATCCACCGGGAAGAAACCACAGGTGGCGCCGTATTCCGGGGCCATGTTGGCGATGGTCGCGCGGTCCGCCAGCGGCAGATCGGCGAGACCGTCGCCATAAAACTCGACGAATTTGCCGACTACGCCTTTCTTGCGCAGCATCTGGGTGACGGTCAGGACCAGGTCGGTGGCCGTGATGCCTTCCTTGAGCTTGCCGGTGAGCTTGAAGCCGATCACTTCGGGAATCAGCATCGACACCGGTTGGCCAAGCATCGCCGCTTCCGCCTCGATCCCGCCGACGCCCCAGCCGAGGACGCCAAGGCCATTGATCATGGTGGTGTGGGAGTCGGTCCCCACCAGGGTGTCCGGGAAGGCGTAGGTGCGGCCGTCCTCGTCTTTGGTCCACACGGTTTTACCCAGGTATTCCAGGTTTACCTGATGGCAGATCCCGGTGCCCGGCGGTACCACGCTGAAGTTATCGAAGGCATTCTGGCCCCAGCGCAGGAACGCGTAACGCTCGCCGTTGCGCTGCATTTCGATATCGACGTTCTGTTCGAAGGCACTGCTGCTGGCGAATTTGTCGACCATGACCGAGTGATCGATCACCAGGTCCACGGGCGACAGCGGGTTGATTCGTTGTGGATTGCCACCGGCCTTGGCCATCGCCGCACGCATGGCGGCCAGGTCGACCACGGCTGGGACGCCGGTGAAGTCTTGCATCAAAACCCGCGCCGGGCGGTACTGGATCTCGCGGTCGGAACGACGCTCCTTGAGCCAGGCGGCAATCGCCTTGAGATCGGCGCCGGTCACGGTTTTGGCGTCTTCCCAGCGCAGCAGGTTTTCCAGCAGCACTTTCAGCGACATCGGCAGCTTGTCGAGATCGCCCAGGCTTTTGGCGGCATCCGGCAGGCTGAAATAGTGGTAGGTCTTGTCGTCGACTTGCAGGGTCTTGAGGGTGTTCAGGCTATTAAGGGAGGGCATTACGATCACTCCTTTACGTCCGCACGGCTACGGACTGAGGGGAACGGGCAGAGCATTAAACCTAGCCCTGTTTTCGGTAGCTGGCTAATAACTGGACTCTATGGGCAAGTCCGGGGTTCCGAACTCGGCTATCATGCGCCGGTTTTCGTGACAGGCTTTGCTCCAGCGCAAGCCTGGGCATCGCGCAGTGGCCGAATTTTTCGCCATCTGCCCAGGAGTAAGAATGAATACCCTCTTTATGCATTGCCGGCCGGGCTTCGAAGGTGAAGTCTGTTCTGAGATTTCCGACATCGCCGCCCGGCTGAACGTGGCCGGTTATGCCAAGGCCAAGCCCGCCAGTGCCTGCGCCGAATTTGTCTGCAGCGAAGAAGACGGCGCCGAACGCCTGATGCGCGGCCAGCGTTTCGACCAGTTGATCTTCCCGCGCCAATGGGCTCGGGGGATGTTCGTCGAGTTGCCGGAAACCGACCGCATCAGCGTCCTCCTCGCGCACTTGGCGGACTTTCCGACCTGCGGCAGCCTGTGGCTGGAAGTGCTCGACACCAACGATGGCAAGGAGCTATCGAACTTCTGCAAAAAATTCGAAGGCCCGTTGCGCAAGGCGTTGATCGGCGCGGGCAAGCTGGTGGACGACGCCAGCAAGCCGCGTTTGCTGCTGACGTTCAAGAGCGGCCGTGAAGTGTTCGTCGGCCTGGCGGAATCGAACAACCAGGCCATGTGGCCAATGGGCATTCCGCGCCTGAAATTCCCCCGCGAGGCGCCCAGCCGTTCGACCCTGAAGCTGGAAGAAGCCTGGCATCACTTCATCCCGCGGGATCAATGGGACGAGCGCCTGCACAGCGACATGACCGGTGTGGACCTCGGCGCCGCACCCGGTGGCTGGACCTGGCAGCTGGTCAATCGCGGCATGCTGGTGACTGCCATCGACAACGGCCCGATGGCTGAAAGCCTGATGGAAACCGGTCTGGTCCAGCACCTGATGGCCGATGGTTTTACCTTCAAGCCCAAACAACCGGTGGACTGGATGGTGTGCGACATCGTCGAAAAACCGGCGCGCAACGCCGCGATGCTCGAAGAGTGGATTGGCGAGGGGCATTGCCGCGAAGCCGTGGTCAACCTCAAGTTGCCGATGAAACAGCGTTACGCCGAAGTGAAGCGTCTGCTGGAACGCATCGCCGATGGTTTCAAGGCGCGGGGCATCAAGGTCGAGATCGGCTGCAAGCAGCTGTACCACGATCGTGAGGAAGTGACCTGCCATTTGCGTCGATTGGACGTGAAAAAGCCGAAATCCCGCTGAACGAGCCGATTGGGTTGTCCCGATCACTGTAGGAGCGAGCTTGCTCGCGATGAACCTGAGAGCGCATTGGGGTATCAGGCATCCCGCGTTATCGTTAACGACCATCGCGAGCAGGCTCGCTCCTACAGGGGGGGGCGGCGTAATGCCACAGATGACTGAGCACCCGGCAATGCGCGACAATGCCGGCCAGTTTCAGGAGTAGATCATGAGTGAAATGCTTGATACGCCGGTTGACGGCACCCTCGACGCCACCGGCCTCAACTGCCCGGAACCGGTGATGATGCTGCACCAGCACATTCGTGACCTGGTGCCTGGCGGCCTGCTCAAGGTGATCGCCACCGATCCGTCGACCCGCCGCGACATTCCCAAGTTCTGCGTGTTTCTCGACCACGAACTGGTGGCGCAGCACGAAGACGCCGGTACTTACCTGTACTGGATCCGCAAGAAGTCCGGCTGACCGGCGGCAAAAAAAGGCCTGCATCTGCAGGCCTTTTTTGTGTGCTCAACCCACCGACTGACTGATGCGAATCCGTTTGCGTGCGCTGCGCGTCAGGCGGATCGACAGCATCAGTGCCGCGCAACTCAAGCCTGCGATCAAGCCTTCCCACAGCCCGCTCGGGCCGCTGGCCGGTCCGAACCAGTCGGTCAGCCCCAGCACGTAACCTACTGGCAGACCGATGCCCCAATAGGCGAACAGCGTCAGGATCATCGTCACCCGAGTGTCCTGATAGCCGCGCAGCGCGCCGGCGCAGATCACCTGGATGGCGTCGGAGAACTGATACAGCGCGGCGTAGACAATCAGCATCGAAGCGATCTGGATCACGGTCCCGTCAGGGGTGTAGATCGAAGCGATAGGTTCGCGCAGCAACATGATCAGGCTGGCCGAGAATGCGGCAAACACCAGGGCCGCGCCCAATCCGACTTTCGCCGCAAAGCGCGCCTGCCAAGGGTTGCCGGCGCCCAGTGCCTGACCGACCCTGACCGTTACCGCCATGCCCAGGGAGTAAGGAATCATGAACAGCAGCGAGCTGATGTTCAGGGCGATCTGGTGCCCGGCGACCACGGTAGGGCCGAGGCTGCCGATCAACAGGGCGATGACGGCGAAGATGCTGGACTCGGCGAACACCGCGATACCGATCGGCAAACCGATGCCCACCAGGCGTTTGATCACTGACCACTGCGGGCAGTCGAAACGCGCCAGTACCCGGGTGCGGGCATAGAAGGGCGCCCAATAGGTCCAGCCGGCCATGCTCAATGCCATGAACCACATAACGATGCCGCTGGCCCAGCCACAACCGACGCCGCCCAGGGCGGGCATGCCGAAATGGCCGTAGATCAGCGCGTAGTTCAACGGGATGTTCAACAACAGTCCGCACAGGCCGATGACCATGCTCGGGCGGGTGCGGCCCATGCCGTCGCTGTAGCAGCGCAGTACGTAATAGAAGGCAATGCCGGGCAGGCCGAAGGCGATACCGTGCAGATACCCCATGCTCGGTTCGATCAACTGTGGATCGACTTTCATCCAGTGCAGGATCGGCTCGGCGCTAAGTAGCAGGCCGCTGCCGATCAGCCCGACACAGAGCGCCAGCCACAAGGCCTGGCGCACCAGCGGACCGATCTCGTCAAATTGCGCAGCGCCAAAGCGTTGGGCGACCTTGGGTGTCGTGGCCAGCAGCACGCCGGACATCAACAGGTAAACCGGAATCCAGATCGAGTTGCCCAGGGCTACCGAAGCCAGGTCCCGTGGGCTGACGCGGCCGGCCATGACGGCGTCGACGAAGCCCATGGCCGTGGTGGCCAGTTGCGCGACCATGATCGGCAGGGCCAGCGCGAGCAGGCCTTTGAGTTCCTGGCGCACTGGGGTCGTGCGAGGTTGGGCGGTTGTGGCAGTAGTGTCAGTCACGGAATTCACAGGCGAAGCGTCCAAAGGGTTTTGATGCGCAAGGCGGCGCATTCTACGCTTTGACGCAGCAGTCAGGAAAAGACCCGTGTTAGTGATTTGTAATCACGTGGCTTCCCCTGTAGGAGCGAGCATGCTCGCGATGGGTTCGAGAGCTATGCATTCATTCAGGCATCCCTCGTTATCGTTAACGTCCATCGCGAGCATGCTCGCTCCTACACAGGGATGAATTCTGGGCCTACACTGCCGATCCGCCAAAGGAGCCTGCCATGCTGATTGTTGCCGACGAAAATATCCCCCTGCTCGATGCCTTCTTCGAAGGCTTTGGCGAAATCCGCCGGGTGCCGGGACGTTCCATTGACCGCGCCAGCGTCGAACAGGCCGATGTGCTGCTGGTGCGTTCGGTGACCAACGTCAACCGCGCGTTGCTTGAGGGCAGCAAGGTACGCTTTGTCGGCACCTGCACCATCGGCACCGATCACCTGGACCTGGAGTATTTCGCGCAGGCCGGCATCAGCTGGTCCAGCGCGCCAGGCTGCAATGCCCGGGGCGTGGTCGACTATGTACTCGGCAGCCTGCTGACCCTGGCCGAAATCGAAGGCGTCGACCTGACTCAACGTACTTATGGCGTGGTGGGTGCCGGCGAGGTAGGCGGGCGCCTGGTCAAGGTCCTGCGCGGTCTGGGTTGGAATACCTTGGTCTGTGACCCGCCACGGCAAGCCGCCGAAGGTGGCGATTACGTCAGTCTGGAGCAGATTATCGAGCAGTGCGATGTGATCAGCCTGCACACGCCGCTGACCAAAAAAGGCCCGCAGTCGACCTGGCACCTGTTCGATAAGAAACAGCTTAACCAACTCAAGCCAGGCGCCTGGCTGATCAACGCCAGTCGCGGCCCGGTGGTCAATAACTCGGCCCTGCGTGATGTGCTGCTGGACCGAGAAGACCTGCAAGCGGTGCTGGATGTCTGGGAAGGCGAGCCGGAAGTCGACGTGGCGCTGGCCGAACTCTGCGTGCTGGCGACGCCGCACATTGCCGGGTACAGCCTCGATGGCAAGCAGCGCGGCACAGCGCAGATCTACCAGGCGTATTGCGATTTTCTCGGCCAGCCCGCCCGGGTCAGCTTGAGCGATCTGCTGCCGGCACCCTGGTTGTCGCAGGTCACCTTGAATGCCGAGAGCGATCCGGCCTGGGCATTGGCCATGTTGTGCCGTGGCGTCTACGACCCGCGCCGCGACGATGCGGATTTCCGCCGCAGCCTTGTCGGCAGTGTCAGTGAGCAGCGGGCCGCGTTCGATGCATTGCGCAAGAACTACCCACCGCGGCGGGAAATCGATGGGTTGAAGGTTCGGATTGACGGGGAGGCGCCGCAGTTGCAGAAGATTGTGGCGGCGTTGGGGGCTTCGTCTATCTGAAAGTCGAGTCGCCCCCTTCGCGAGCAGGCTCGCTCCCACAGGTTCTGCGGTGAACACAGAGGCGTTGTACGGCACAGATCCATTGTGGGAGCGAGCCTGCTCGCGATGGGTCGCACCGCTGTTTCCGGATAAGCGCCCATAAAAAACCCGGCCAACTCAGGGCCGGGTCAAGAAGACGGTGGCTATATCACTTTTGTTCGGCAGGCTTGACCAATCGCTTTTCCAGGTCGCGGCACGCTTTCTGGATCATGTCTTCAGTGATCGGTACTTCGCGCCCTTTCTCATCGATAATCGAGCAACCCAGAGACTGGTGTGGCTGCGTGCGGATCACTTGAATCTTGTCATCGCTGCTTTTTTGCAAGGACATGGCCTGTCTCCTCTTCAGGTTGTGTGCCTACTGTATAACCGTCAGGTGACCGGGCTGTGACATCTCCCTGCGATCGTTTCATGGCGGCAACACCAGTCCACCAGAAATAACGCGACGTTGCTACCCGGACTTTAGATCGATAACGACTAGGATCTGGTATTGGCGGTCATAATTAACCCGACTCATTGTGATTCACCGAGTTCCACTCCATTGAGCGGTCCAGGGTGAACCTGACCACTGTTTCGCCTGGATGATGCCAATGCTTTCAGTTCGCCACCGTCGTGCCATTCGTCTCGCCAGCCGCTTCATCGCGCCATATCGCTGGCACGCGTTCGGCGCCTTGTTCGCATTGATCGTCACAGCAGGCATCACCCTGTCCATGGGGCAGGGCATTCGCCTGCTGGTGGACCAGGGCTTCATGACCCAGTCGCCACACTTGCTCAATCAGTCCATCGGATTGTTCATGCTGCTGGTGATCGGGTTGGCGCTGGGCACATTTGCGCGGTTTTACCTGGTGTCGTGGATCGGCGAGCGCTGCGTCGCCGACATCCGCCAGCAGGTCTTCAACCATCTGATTTATCTGCATCCGGGGTTCTACGAAAACAACCGCAGTTCGGAAATCCAGTCACGCCTGACCGCCGACACTACGTTGCTGCAATCGGTGATCGGTTCTTCGCTGTCGCTGTTCTTGCGCAACCTGTTGATGGTCATCGGCGGGATTGTCCTGCTGTTTATTACCAACCCCAAACTCACCAGCATCGTGGTAGTCGCCTTGCCGCTGGTGATCGCGCCGATCCTGATCTTCGGCCGCCGGGTACGCAATTTGTCGCGGTTGAGCCAGGACCGGATCGCCGATATTGGCAGCTACGTCTCGGAAACCCTCGGCCAGATCAAAACGGTGCAGGCCTACAACCATCAGGCGCAGGACGAACAGCGTTTCGCCGTGACTGTGGAAGAGGCGTTCAACACGGCGCGCAAGCGTATTTTCCAGCGGGCCTGGCTGATCACGCTGGTGATCGTCCTGGTGTTGGGTGCCGTCGGCGTCATGCTCTGGGTTGGCGGCATGGATGTGATTGCCGGGCGGATTTCCGCGGGCGAACTGGCCGCGTTTGTCTTCTACAGCCTGATCGTGGGCAGTGCGTTCGGTACCTTGAGCGAGGTGATCGGCGAATTGCAGCGCGCGGCAGGCGCGGCGGAAAGAATCGCGGAATTGCTGCGTTCGGAAAACATCATCGTGCCGCCAGCCACCGACCGGGTGACGTTGCCTGCAAGGGTGCAGGGCAATTTGCAGTTGCAGGAAGTGCGCTTTTCCTACCCGTCCCGTCCGGAAAGCTATGCGGTCGATGGCTTGAGCTTGACCGTCAGGGCTGGAGAGACCCTGGCGCTGGTGGGGCCGTCCGGCGCGGGCAAATCGACGGTGTATGACTTGTTGCTGCGTTTCTACGACCCCGCCGAAGGGCGCATCCTGCTGGATGGTGTGCAACTGACAAGGCTTGATCCAATGGACCTGCGTCGCTGCTTCGCCCTGGTCTCGCAAACCCCGGCGCTGTTCTTCGGCAGCATCGAGGACAACATCCGCTACGGCAAGCCGACGGCAACCCTGGCCGAGGTTCAGGAAGCGGCCAGAATCGCCTACGCCCACGACTTCATCGAAGCGATGCCCAATGGTTATCAGACACATCTGGGAGATGGTGGCCTGGGCTTGTCCGGTGGTCAGCGCCAGCGCCTGGCCATCGCCCGGGCGCTGCTGGTGGATGCGCCGATTCTGCTGCTCGATGAAGCCACCAGCGCCCTGGATGCCCAGAGCGAGCATTTGATCCAGCAGGCGCTGCCAAGCCTGATGAAAAACCGCACCACCCTGGTCATTGCCCATCGTCTGGCAACCGTCAAAAACGCCGACCGCATCGCAGTCATGGACCTGGGAAAACTGGTAGCGGTGGGCACGCATCAGGAGTTGATCGCCAGTAATGCGCTGTATGCGCGGTTGGCGGCGTTGCAGTTCAGTGATGGCAAGACCGAACTCGATCTTCATCTGTAGGCGTTCTGCAGGATGTGTGCGGGAGCCGTGTAGGAGATGTGTAGGAGCTGTCGAGTGAAACGAGGCTGCGATCTTTTCAGCCCATCTCAGCCCCAAAAAAATACCCGCATCAATCGATGCGGGTATTTTTCAAGAGCAAGATCAAAAGATCGCAGCCTTCGGCAGCTCCTGCATGACCGGGTTATTGATCGTCAAAATACCGCTCATGCCAATCCACCAGCGGCTGCGGCGAGTTGAGCTTCTGGCCGTAGATCACCGAGTACGACAGCACGTTCTGCACATACTGGCGGGTTTCGTCGAACGGAATGCTTTCCACCCACACGTCGAAACTCAGGTGGTCGGCGCCGCGCAGCCATTGGCGGACGCGGCCCGGGCCTGCGTTGTAGGCGGCGGAGGCCAGGACGCGGTTGCCGTTGAACTGGCTGTGAACCTGGCTCAGGTAAGCGGCGCCGAGCTGGATGTTCTTGTCCGGGTCAAACAGTTGCTGTGGCGAGGCATAAGGAATGCTGAACTTGCGCGAGGTTTCCTTGGCGGTGGCAGGCATCAGCTGCATCAGGCCCGATGCACCGACGCCGGAGCGGGCGTCGTCCATGAATGCGCTTTCCTGACGGGTGATGGCGAACACCCAGCTCGAGTGCAGTCCGCGATTCTTCGCTTCACGCACCAGTGTGTTGCGATGGGCCATCGGGAAGCGGATGTCCAGGTCGTCCCAGTACTGGGCCTGGCTAATGGTGCGAATCGCCGGGAAATACCATTTCAGGTCGTAGGCCAGTTTCGCCTGGGCGACCATTTCGTCACGGCTGAAGTGGCGGCTGACGTGATACCACTCGCGGCGTCCGTCGACGATCTGCCCGCGGGCGTGGAACTCCAGGGCGCGGCGCACCCCCGGCGTGTTGCGCACTTTATTGATGGTGGCCTGGCTCAGCACCAGCGGCTTGTTGATCAGCGAGTAGGGCGACTGTGAGCGGTCGGCGGCGAGGAAACCATAGAAGTCGCGCTCGCGAGCCAGGCTCTTGTAAAGCGACTGCGCTTCCGGGTTCTGCGGCTGCGCCAATTCAAGGCTGCGGGCCTGCCAGTAACGCCAGCGATTGGTGGTGGCCAGGTCCTGGGGCAGGCGGCGGGTCAACTGATAGGCATCGTCCCAGCGGGCCAGGCGCAAGAGCAGGCGCAGGCGCCATTCGGACACGGTGTTGTCGCGCAGCTCCGGGTCGTACTTGGTCATGACGTCCAGCGCGCGGCTGTCGAAACGGCGCGCGAGGGTCAGGCCGACTTCCCGGGCGATCGCCACTTTTTCATCGCGGGAGAAGTGCATGCTGCTGGCATAGCCGTCGAGCAGGTTCATGGCTCTGTCCGGGTCCTGCCGGGCAAGGCGGCGCAGGCCAAGGCTGACCACATCCGACATCGCTTCGTCCGCCGGCGTGAAACGCGATGGTTGATTAAGCAGCTCGGGGTTCTGCGCCACGTCGATCAACAGGCGACCGCGAGGGGCGAGGGTGGTCAGGCCATTGACCAGGCTGGCGGCCAGCGGGTAGTTGCGCGTCTGGGCTGCGAGCTTGGTGCGTTCCCAGCGTTTTTGCTCGGTCAACTGGCCTTCGGCGGCCCACATGCCGAACAGCGCATCGCAGGCGGCGGGCTGGGATTTGCCGGTCAGCCAAAGCTTGTTGGCGTTGGCGTAGCCTTCGGACTTGAGGTTGTGGCTGATCTGATACTGCGCATTCAGGCAGTCCAGCTCAGTGAAGTTCATTTTGGGGTCGTAATATTTGACGAACGTCGCCCAGTCGCCGCGATCCGCCAGCCAGCGCAACCAGCGCAGCTTCATCCAGTTGGCCTGGGGCAGGTCACCGTGTTCGGCGAGGAATTTTTCGATTTCGGCATTGCTCGCGGTTTTCAGTCGCGCGGTCAGCTCGTCATAGGCCAGATACGGTTCCAGCGGATAGTCCGCCAGGGCCTGGCTGTAACGGAAATATGGGCCGGTGTCGCCCTTGGCCAGGGCGCGTTTGGCTTCATCGTAATACTGGCGTTGGGTGGACAGGTCCACCGCCTGGGCGGATTGGACGGCAGCGGCAGAAAGTAAAAAACAGGACAAAAGATTGAAAAGGCGACTGCGCATGAGACGTCCGGACAGAAAAACCATGACAAGTGCTGGCGATGCCCACACTGAATTATCCGTAGCTTAGCCTTTTGCCAGCAGTGGGTGAAAGGTTTGCGGACCTGTCCGCATCAGTTCGCAACATTTGTGCTGCAGAGTGCTACGACAGTGAAATTGCCGGCCTTCTGAAGCCTCGATTCAGGTAGAATGCGCGCCCGGTTTTTGGAGAAGCTCATGACCCTGCTCAAATTCAGCGATGTGTCCCTTGCATTCGGCGCTATGCCGTTGTTGGACAAGGTGTCCTGGCAGATCGCCCGTGGAGAGCGGGTGTGCATCATCGGCCGCAACGGCACTGGCAAGTCCAGCATGATGAAGCTGGTCAAGGGCGACCAGAAGCCCGATGACGGCTCCGTTTGGCGCATGCCCGGGCTCAAGATCGGCGAATTGCCGCAAGAATTGCCGGTAGCCGACGAGCGGACGGTCTTCGATGTGGTGGCCGCAGGCCTGGACGGTGTCGGTGCGTTGCTCGCCGAATATCACCACCTGAGCCAGAACATCGTCACCGATGCCGACCTGGAAAAGCTGATGCACGTCCAACACGACCTCGAAGCCCGTGACGGCTGGCGTTTGCAAACCCTGGTCGACAGCACCCTCAGCCGCCTGCAACTGCCGGCCGACAAGACCCTCGCCGAGCTGTCCGGCGGCTGGCGTCGTCGCGTCCTGCTGGCCCAGGCCCTGGTTTCCGAGCCGGATCTGCTGCTGCTCGACGAACCGACCAACCACCTGGATATCGGCGCCATCGCCTGGCTCGAAGAAGCCCTCAAGGACTTCCAGGGCGCCGTGCTGTTCATCACGCACGACCGTTCCTTCCTGCAAAACCTCGCGACCCGCATCCTCGAACTTGATCGTGGTGGCTTGATCGACTGGAACGGCGACTACGCCAGTTTCCTTGTGCACAAGGAAGCCGAGCTGGCCGCCGAGGCCACCGCCAACGCGCTGTTCGACAAGCGACTGGCCCAGGAAGAAGTGTGGATTCGCCAGGGCATCAAGGCCCGGCGTACCCGTAACGAAGGCCGCGTACGTGCCCTCAAGGCCCTGCGCGTCGAACGCAGCGAGCGTCGTGAGCGCACCGGCAAGGCCAACATTCAGCTCGACACCGCGGAGAAATCCGGCAAGCAGGTCATGGTGCTGGATAACGTGAGTTTCGCGCATCCGGACGGTCCGTTCCTGATCAAGGATTTCTCCATGGTGTTGCAGCGCGGCGACCGTATCGGTCTGCTCGGCGCCAACGGCACCGGCAAGACCACGCTGCTGAAACTGATGCTCAGCGGCTTGCAGCCAACCAGCGGTACGGTGGAAGAGGGCACGAAGATCGACGTTGCCTACTTCGATCAGTTGCGCCACCAGCTGGACCTGGAAAAAACCGTGATCGACAACGTCGCCGAAGGTCGCGACTTCATCGACATCGACGGCCAGAGCCGCCACGTGCTGAGCTATCTCGGCGACTTCCTGTTCAGCCCGCAGCGTGCCCGCACGCCGGTCAAGGCGCTGTCCGGTGGTGAGCGTGCGCGACTGTTGCTGGCCAAATTGTTCAGCAAACCGGCGAACCTGCTGGTCCTCGACGAACCGACCAACGACCTCGACGTCGAAACCCTCGAACTGCTGGAAGAGGTCTTGCTGACCTTCAGCGGCACCGTACTGATGGTCAGCCACGACCGGGCATTCCTCGATAACGTAGTGACCAGCACCCTGGTGTTCGAAGGTGAGGGCAGGATTCGTGAATACGTCGGCGGTTATCAGGACTGGTTGCGCCAGGGCGGTTCGCCACGCCTGCTGGGCGTGACGGAAAGCAAATCCGGCAAGGCCGATCTGAACTCCGCGATAGTCAAGGCCGAGCCGGCACCTGTCGCACCCGTAGTCGAAGCACCGGCGGCGAAGAAGAAGCTCAGCTACAAGTTGCAGCGCGAGTTGGAAGCGTTGCCAGGTCAGATTGACGAAATGGAGCAGCAGATTGCCGCCGTTGAAGCGCAGATGGCGGATGCCGGTTTCTACCTGCGTCCGGCTACCGAGACTGCTGCGGTGATCGCTCAGCTGGCGCAATTGCAGGCTGAACTCGACGTGATGGTCGAGCGTTGGGCCGAATTGGATGCGTGATTGATCCGGCCATGAAAAAGCCCGGCGTTCATTACTGAGCGCCGGGCTTTTTCACGTTTGCAACCAGGAGTGGTCAGTTCTTGCTTTGCAGGCGCACCGCCAGTACATCGCAAGGCGCGCCGTGTAGCACGTCATTGGCGGTAGAGCCCAGCAGCAGTGCCAGGCCATGCCGGCCATGACTGCCCACCACGATCATGTCGCAGTCCTGCTCCTTGGCCAGGTGATGAATCTCCTGGCGTGGCTGGCCGTAGGTCAGGTGGCAGTTTTCCCTGTGAAGCTCCGGATACTTCACGATCAAGCGATCGAGGCGCTCCTTGGCCTGATCGAATTGCTGCTGTTGCAGTTGTGACAGGTCCATCGGCACGTCACCACCAAAGGCCATGGCCATTGGCTCGACAATGTGGACCATGGATAATTTTGCGCCGTTGCTCACCGACAGTTCGCGAGCCCGGTGGATTACAGGGTCGCACTCTTCGGTTAGATCTACAGCGACCAGAATATGCTCGTAGGGCATGAGGTGCTTCTCCTGAGAAACGCAATATTGGTAAGTATGGCTGGTTTCAGGCGTATTGGTTCCAAAGAGACCCAATCCGCTCATTCAAAATCGGGAGTACAGATATGACGGTCTGGATAGTGGTGTCAATCCTGCTGGTGGTGCTCAGCCCCCTGGCATGGTTGCGCCCGTCGCGCCAGCAGAGTGGTCGCATGGCCCTGCGCATGGAAGCGCGACGCATCGGGCTGGCCATGCAGCTGGCGCCTCAGGAATGGCCGCACTGGCTTGGCCAGGAGCCGCCAAACCCTTGTGCGCAGTACCACCGGCCAAGACGAGGCACGCAACCGGCTTGCTGGATTTACTGGCAAAAATCACCGGGCTTGTGGGTGAATCAGTGGCAGGAGCCTTGCGAGGACCAGACGCTGCTCAGCCATTTCGAAAAATTGCCGGACAATGTCTACAAGGTCGAGGCCGACAAGCAAATGATCGCCCTGTATTGGGGCGAGAAGGGCGAAGCCGAGGTCTTGCAGCACATCGACGCCACACTCAAGGCGCTCGCCTGATCCCTTCCTGTCTCGCGATGGTCGTCAACGCTGACGCTGGGTGCCTGAAATCCGGCTGAGATCTTGCGTTCATCGCGAGCCTGTTCTCGCAGGCAATAAAAAGCCCGACAACATCATCGGGCGGGATGGCCAGGCAGGCCGGTAATTCCGTTTTGTCTCATCTTGCGCCTGGCGTTCGCCATTGGCGTTCAAAATTTCCCAGTGGTTTCGCCAGCGTAGCCTGTTACACAAAGGTTGCAGCGAATTAGGGCGACTTTTCTAATGATTGATCCTATGAATGTCCCTGCATGCAAACGCATGTAATAGGCCGTTGTCCTACAGAAATGACCGCAAAGTCGCGTTTCAACCCGCATTTTGGGCGATTGACAATTGGCGGAAATTCCGTGAAGGTGGCGTACCCAAATCAAACGGGCGTATGAATTGAGCGTTTGTATTATCAGACCGCTCCTACAGAATCCCGACTATCGCGTTGGCGGGTGTGCCGGGTGGATTGGCGTAGCATCGACGATTGACGTCCCTGCCAGCCCTTCGCCTGCTTCCGACGTGTACTGTTCAGCTTCCATATCGTGGAGATCAGTTGATGATTTACGAAGGTAAAGCCATCACGGTTAAGGCTCTTGAAAGTGGCATCGTCGAACTGAAGTTCGACCTCAAGGGTGAGTCCGTCAACAAGTTCAACCGTCTAACCCTGAACGAACTGCGTCAGGCCGTGGACGCCATCAAGGCAGATGCTTCGATCAAGGGCGTGATCGTCAGCAGTGGCAAGGACGTATTCATCGTCGGCGCCGACATCACCGAATTTGTCGACAACTTCAAGCTGCCGGATGCAGAGCTTGTTGCTGGCAACCTCGAAGCCAACAAGATTTTCAGCGATTTCGAAGACCTCAACGTCCCCACCGTTGCCGCGATCAATGGCATCGCGCTGGGTGGCGGCCTGGAAATGTGCCTGGCCGCGGACTACCGCGTCATGTCCACCAGCGCCAAAATCGGTCTGCCGGAAGTCAAACTGGGCATCTACCCGGGCTTTGGCGGTACCGTGCGCCTGCCGCGCCTGATTGGTGTCGACAACGCGATCGAATGGATTGCCGCCGGCAAGGAAAACCGTGCTGAAGACGCGCTGAAAGTCGGCACCGTCGACGCTGTGGTTGCCCCTGAAAAGTTGCAACAGGCTGCTCTGGAACTGATCAAGCGCGCCATTTCCGGCGAGTTCGATTACAAGGCCAAGCGCCAGCCGAAGCTGGAAAAGCTCAAGCTGAACGCCATCGAGCAAATGATGGCTTTCGAAACCGCCAAAGGTTTCGTTGCCGGCCAGGCGGGCCCGAACTACCCGGCGCCGGTCGAAGCGATCAAGACCATCCAGAAAGCCGCGAACTTCGGTCGTGACAAGGCGCTGGAAGTCGAAGCCGCCGGTTTCGTGAAACTGGCCAAGACTTCGGCTGCGCAAAGCCTGATCGGCCTGTTCCTGAACGATCAGGAACTGAAGAAAAAGGCCAAGGCCTACGACGAAATCGCCAAGGACGTGAAGCAGGCCGCTGTACTGGGTGCTGGCATCATGGGTGGCGGTATCGCCTATCAGTCGGCTTCCAAAGGCACGCCGATCCTGATGAAGGACATCAACGAACACGGTATCGAGCAGGGTCTGGCCGAAGCCGCCAAACTGCTGGTTGGCCGTGTCGACAAAGGCCGCATGACCGCCGCGAAAATGGCTGAAGTGCTCAACGGCATTCGTCCGACCCTGTCCTACGGTGACTTCGGTCATGTGGACCTGGTGGTTGAAGCCGTCGTCGAGAACCCGAAGGTCAAGCAAGCCGTTCTGGCGGAAGTCGAAGCCCAGGTCAAAGAAGGCACCATTCTGGCCTCCAACACCTCGACTATTTCCATCAGCCTGCTGGCCAAGGCCCTCAAGCATCCGGAAAACTTCGTCGGCATGCACTTCTTCAACCCGGTGCACATGATGCCGCTGGTGGAAGTGATCCGTGGCGAGAAGTCCAGCGAGCTGGCAATTGCCACCACCGTTGCCTACGCCAAGAAAATGGGCAAGAACCCGATCGTGGTCAATGACTGCCCGGGCTTCCTGGTCAACCGTGTCCTGTTCCCGTACTTCGGCGGTTTCGCCAAGTTGGTCAGCGCCGGCGTCGACTTCGTGCGCATCGACAAGGTCATGGAAAAATTCGGCTGGCCAATGGGCCCGGCGTACCTGATGGACGTGGTCGGCATCGACACCGGCCACCACGGTCGCGACGTAATGGCTGAAGGCTTCCCGGACCGCATGAAAGACGACCGTCGTTCGGCTGTGGACGTGCTTTACGAAGCCAAGCGCCTGGGCCAGAAGAACGGCAAGGGCTTCTACGCCTACGAGACCGACAAGAAGGGCAAGCAGAAGAAAGTCGCCGATCCATCGGTGCTGGAAGTGCTCAAGCCAATCGTCTTTGAACAGCGCGAAGTCACTGACGAAGACATCATCAACTGGATGATGATCCCGCTGTGCCTGGAAACCGTGCGTTGCCTGGAAGACGGCATCGTTGAAACCGCTGCCGAAGCCGACATGGGCCTGGTCTACGGTATTGGTTTCCCTCCATTCCGTGGCGGTGCGCTGCGCTACATCGACTCGATCGGTGTTGCAGAGTTCGTTGCCCTGGCTGACCAGTACGCTGATTTGGGCGCGCTGTACCACCCGACCGCGAAGCTGCGCGAAATGGCCAAGAACGGCCAGAGCTTCTTCGGTTAAGCGCCCCCAACTAGAGTGAGAGTGAACTTATGAGCTTGAATCCTAGAGACGTCGTGATTGTCGACTTCGGTCGTACTCCGATGGGCCGCTCCAAGGGCGGCATGCACCGCAATACCCGCGCCGAAGATATGTCGGCGCACCTGATCAGCAAACTGCTGGAACGCAACACCAAGGTCGACCCGAACGAAGTCGAAGACGTGATCTGGGGCTGTGTGAACCAGACCCTGGAGCAGGGCTGGAACATCGCTCGCATGGCGTCCTTGATGACCCAGATCCCTCACACTTCGGCCGGCCAGACCGTCAGCCGCCTGTGTGGCTCGTCCATGAGCGCGCTGCACACTGCCGCACAAGCGATCATGACTGGCAACGGTGACGTTTTCGTCGTTGGTGGCGTCGAGCATATGGGCCACGTGAGCATGATGCACGGTGTCGATCCGAACCCGCACATGTCGCTGTACGCTGCAAAAGCTTCGGGCATGATGGGCCTGACCGCGGAAATGCTCGGCAAAATGCACGGCATTACCCGCGAACAACAGGATGCCTTTGGTCTGCGTTCCCACCAACTCGCCCACAAGGCGACCGTGGAAGGCAAGTTCAAGGACGAAATCATCCCGATGCAGGGTTATGACGAGAACGGTTTCCTGAAACTGTTCGACTACGACGAAACCATTCGTCCGGAAACTACCCTGGAAAGCCTGGCGAATCTGAAGCCGGCGTTCAACCCGAAAGGTGGTACCGTGACGGCCGGTACTTCGTCGCAGATCACCGATGGTGCTTCGTGCATGATCGTGATGTCGGCGCAGCGTGCACAGGACCTGGGCATCCAGCCTATGGCGGTGATTCGCTCGATGGCAGTGGCTGGTGTGGACCCGGCGATCATGGGCTATGGTCCAGTACCGGCTACACAAAAAGCACTGAAGCGCGCGGGCCTTGGCATCAACGATATCGACTTCTTCGAGCTCAACGAAGCGTTCGCTGCACAGGCCCTGCCAGTGCTGAAGGACCTGAAAGTGCTCGACAAGATGAACGAGAAGGTTAACCTGCACGGCGGCGCGATCGCCCTGGGTCACCCGTTCGGTTGCTCCGGTGCCCGGATTTCCGGCACTTTGCTTAATGTGATGAAGCAAAATGGCGGTACCCTCGGGGTAGCCACCATGTGCATTGGCCTCGGCCAAGGCATCACCACCGTCTTCGAACGCGTTTAAGCGTTACGTCGACGGAAGCCGGGGCCAAGTGCCCCGGTTTTTGTTTTTCCGGGATTAATTTGTTTTATTTTTGAAAAAATTTGAGTGAGGGCCGAAGCATGCCGATACAACCAGGGCTCTACCAACATTACAAGGGTCCGCAGTACCGCGTATTCAGTGTCGCGCGGCATTCGGAAACCGAGGAAGAAGTGGTCTTTTACCAAGCCCTGTATGGCGATTATGGCTTTTGGGTGCGCCCCTTGAGCATGTTCCTGGAGTCGGTCGAAGTTGACGGCGAGCAGGTGCCACGCTTTGCTTTGGTGCAGGCCGAAGAGAGCCTTTTTAACAAGCCATGAGCTGAGTGCGCGCAAAACCCTGCGCTTGACCTCACCTTGTAGCCACTATATATAGCGGTGCCGCGTCAGGCGCCAACCGCCTTTCACTTCTAGAATTCAGGAATTTTCTGATCCATGGGCAAATCGCTGGTCATTGTGGAATCCCCGGCTAAGGCCAAGACCATCAACAAGTATCTGGGCAACCAATACGTGGTGAAGTCGAGTATCGGCCATATCCGAGACCTGCCCACCAGCGGTTCGGCGAGTGCCACCAAAGAACCGGCCGCCAAGCGCGGCAAAGCTGCTGCGGGCGAAGCGCCGGCACTGTCGCCGAAGGAAAAGGCACGCAAACAGCTGGTTGCTCGCATGGGGGTCGATCCCGATCACGGCTGGAAAGCCAAGTACGAGATCCTTCCAGGCAAGGAAAAGGTCATCGAGGAGCTGCGCCGGCTCGCCAAGGATGCTGACACCATCTATCTCGCAACCGACTTGGATCGCGAGGGGGAAGCCATTGCCTGGCACCTGCGCGAAGCCATCGGTGGTGATGACAGCCGCTACAAGCGCGTGGTGTTCAACGAAATCACCAAGAAAGCGATTCAGGAAGCCTTCTCCGAACCGGGCGAGTTGGACATCGATCGTGTCAACGCTCAGCAGGCGCGTCGTTTCCTCGACCGCGTGGTGGGTTACATGGTTTCGCCGCTGCTGTGGGCCAAAATCGCTCGCGGTCTGTCCGCCGGTCGCGTGCAGTCGGTAGCGGTGAAACTGGTGGTCGAGCGTGAGCGTGAAATCCGCGCATTCATCCCGGAAGAGTACTGGGAAGTCCACGCCGACCTTGGCACCGCCAAAGGCGCCACCGTGCGTTTCGACGTCGCTCGCGAGAAAGGTGAGGCTTTCAAGCCGCTGAACGAAGCCCAGGCCATGGCCGCGCTGGAAAAGCTCAAGGCCTCCAGCTACAGCATCGTCAAGCGTGAAGACAAACCGACCAGCAGCAAGCCGTCGGCACCGTTCATCACTTCCACCCTGCAACAGGCTGCGAGCAACCGCCTGGGCTTCGGTGTGAAGAAAACCATGATGATGGCTCAGCGTTTGTACGAAGCTGGCTACATCACTTATATGCGTACCGATTCCACCAACCTCTCGGCCGATGCCGTGGCGATGGCGCGTACTTATATTGAAGGCGAGTTCGGCAAGAAGTATCTGCCGGACACCCCGAATGTCTACAGCAGCAAGGAAGGCGCACAAGAGGCTCACGAAGCGATTCGTCCGTCTGACGCCAACACCACGCCGAGCAAGCTGTCGGGCATGGAGCGCGATGCCGAGCGTCTTTATGAGCTGATCTGGCGCCAGTTCCTCGCATGCCAGATGCTGCCGGCGCAATACCTGTCGACCACAGTCACCGTAGGTGCCGGCGATTTCGAGCTGCGTGCCAAGGGCCGCATCCTCAAGTTCGACGGTTACACTCGCGTCCTGCCGCAAATCGCCAAGCCGGGCGACGACGATGTATTGCCGGATATGGCCCAGGGCGATGCGATGAAGCTGATCAAGCTTGATCCGACCCAACACTTCACCAAGCCGCCGGCGCGTTACTCGGAAGCCAGCCTGGTCAAGGAAATGGAAAAACGCGGCATCGGTCGTCCTTCGACCTACGCGGCGATCATTTCCACCATCCAGGACCGTGGCTACGTAGCGCTGCACAACCGTCGTTTCTATTCGGAAAAGATGGGCGACATCGTCACCGAGCGTCTGGCGGAGAGCTTCTCCAACCTGATGGACTACGGCTTTACCGCCGGCATGGAAGAGCATCTCGATGACGTGGCTCAGGGCGAGCGCGACTGGAAGAACGTACTCGACGAGTTCTATGGCGACTTCAAGAAAAAACTCGAAGTGGCCGAGAGCCCGGATAACGGCATGCGTGCCAACCAGCCGGTCATGACTGATATCCCGTGCACGACCTGCGGCCGTCCAATGCAGATTCGTACGGCGTCGACCGGCGTGTTCCTCGGTTGCTCGGGCTACAGCCTGCCACCGAAGGAGCGTTGCAAGGCTACCGTCAACCTGGTGCCGGGCGATGAAATTGCTGCGGACGACGAAGGTGAGTCGGAGTCGCTGGTACTGCGTGGCAAGCATCGTTGCCCGATCTGCAGCACCGCGATGGACGCCTATCTGCTCGATGAGAAGCGCAAGCTGCACATCTGCGGCAACAACCCGGATTGCGACGGCTATGAAATCGAAGAGGGTGTTTATCGCATCAAGGGCTATGAAGGTCCGAGCCTGGAATGCGACAAGTGCGGCAGCGAGATGCAACTCAAGACCGGCCGTTTCGGCAAGTTCTTCGGTTGCACCAACGCGACCTGCAAGAACACCCGCAAGCTACTGAAGAGTGGTGATGCGGCGCCGCCGAAGATGGATCCGGTGAAGATGCCTGAGCTGAAATGCGAAAAGGTCAACGACACCTACATCCTGCGTGACGGTGCTTCCGGCCTGTTCCTGGCGGCCAGCCAGTTCCCGAAAAACCGTGAAACCCGTGCTCCGCTGGTGATGGAAATCATCCCGCACAAGGATGAAATCGATCCGAAGTACCACTTCCTGTGTGAAGCGCCGAAGAAAGATCCGGATGGCCTGCCGGCCGTGATCCGCTACAGCCGCAAGACCAAGGAGCAATACGTGCAGACGGAAGTCGACGGTAAGCCGACTGGCTGGAAAGCGTATTACGACGGTGGCAAATGGACCGTTGAAGACAAGCGTCCTGCCGCGAAGTCTTAATCAGAGCTGTATCGAAAAGGCCGCATCTAACCATGCGGCCTTTTTTTGCGCTTGCGGTGGGCTTGGTTGATCCACGACACTGTTTGACCTGCGTGAAGCATCATTTCGTTGTGGAGGCTGCCGTCATGGCCCACGAGCTCTATACCCGTACCAACCAGAAGATCTATTTCGCCGGCCTTTCGCTGGAAGCGCTTGCCAAGGCAGAAGAGGCGCGGGCAATGAATTCCCTGGCGCTGATTCAGGCAGGCCGCGAATCGGCGTTGTTTCACCTGTATGGCGCCTTGCTGGGGCTGTGCCATGAAATCGCCGGGTTCTATCGATTGCCACAGGCCAATGCTATCCGGGCAGAATCGCTGCTGACTCGCGAGGTGCTGGAAAGCATCGCCATTCCGGAAATGGCCGAGATGGTCGAGCTGGCCAACAATCCGGAAACCTGGCTGGCCAAGCTGCTGGCGGCCCACGCCGCGCTGTTCCAGCCACCACGAGCGCCACACAAACCCAAGGGTGACGTGACACAGCCTTTGATCCTGGCGGTCAATCTGGATGAAGAAGAGGCGCCCGAGGAATTGAGCCGGGAAGAACTTGAGAGTTGGCGCCAAAACCTCAAGAGCCTGGCAATCCGTTTCCGGGAAGGCTTGAACGAGTGCTGAGGGGCGGGGCTCATTGACGGGCGGTACGCAAAGGTTGCCATTTCAGGGGAGAGCGTTGTCGGAAATTTCTCTTCGAGATGGCATCTGGTCAAGATCCCGAGCGAAGCCTGCTTGATGGCTATATAATCCCCGCCTTTCTTGGAGAACACACCTTTATGCCAACGTCCTTTTTAGAAATTGTCGAGTTACCAGACGGCCGAATCGAGCTGCGCAGGGCCGAGGACGAGGGTTCTCTGGTTACTTTGGATTTCTCCGAGGATGCCAAAGCGTTCCTGCAAGGCCAGCATGTCGAAGTCGCCAAGGCGATGTTAAGCGTCGGTGTTCAGATGGCCGGGCGCCTGGTTGAAGGCGAATTGGACAAGGAAGAGGGGCCGCGGGTCCTTCATTGATCCCGTCTGTCGGTTTTTTTGCCGATACTGCCACAGATCGGCTTCTCTGCCCCAGGAGAAGCCCTGCACCGCTCCAGGCGCAACGTTAACCCAGTCGAATATTCAGGCTTTGTGCGTCCCCGGTCCGGGCGGCGCTGATCAGCTGTTGGCGTGAAGTTGTGCTCAGCGGGTTGAGCCAGCTGACGACCGTGTGACTGCGACCAAGTCGAAGGGCTTCGCAGGTCAACTGCTGCGCACTTTGGGTGCCGCGCGGTTGCAGCAGAAGGATGCGCTCGCGATTGAGGCCGGCGTCCCTCAGCCAGGCTTGGGTCACGCTGGCAGGTGGGGCGATCAATGTCAGCCAGCGCGCATCCTGGTCCTGGCTAAGCTCCCTGAGAATCGGTGCCAGAAGGTTCAGGCAGTTCCCGGCTGCACCTCGTAGAGACAGCTCACTGAAGACTTCGGGTTCGGCGCTCCAGGGCGACTCGACCACTTCATTCAGGATCGGCGCCAATGGCTGCGCCAGGAATGCCTCGAACAGCAATGGCAGTTGAGCTTGCTGAGATGTGTGTGGGAACTGCATAAAGCCTCCTTTAGCGGCGAATGACGCCGACGCTCAAGCCTTCGATCACCAGTTCCTGATCTTTAAGGTTCACTTCGATAGGGGCGAATTCCGGGTTTTCGGCAATCAGCCAGACCTTGCTGCCGTCACGCTTGAAACGTTTTACGGTCACTTCGTCTCCGATCCGCGCCACCACGATTTGCCCGTTGCGGGCCTCGCGGGTTGTATGGACCGCCAGCAGGTCGCCGTCGAAAATGCCGACGTCCTTCATGCTCATGCCGTGTACTCGCAACAGATAGTCGGCACGTGGATGGAAGAAGGAAGGATTGATGTTGCAGGATTCTTCGACGTGCTGCTGGGCAAGGATCGGTGCGCCGGCGGCTACGCGCCCAATGATAGGCAGGGTGGAATCGTCGGCCTTGGCTTCGACGCCTGGAATGCGGATGCCGCGTGACGCGCCCGGGGTCATTTCGATCGCGCCCTTGCGGGCCAGCGCCTTGAGGTGTTCTTCTGCCGCGTTAGGCGATTTGAAACCCAGTTCCTGAGCGATTTCCGCGCGGGTCGGAGGGTAGCCATTGTCTTCCAGGCAGCGTTTGATGAAAGCCAGAATCTCGGCTTGGCGTGGCGTCAGCTTTAGCATATTGATCGCTCTGTTTTTTTATACAGTGACTGGGATTATATACAGTGAAGCGGTCTTGGCAATGCCCCTTTTTCTGCAGGCCGCCGGACGGTCCACAAGCCGGCTGGTGGAAGCTTCGCGGTTGTATGGTTAAATGTCTGACCGACCATTCCCAAAACGAACTGCCAGACTTGACAAGACATAGCTTGAAACGTATGTTTCAAACAAGTGTTTGTCAGGCGGAGTAGCCATGGCCCAGTCGGAAACCGTTGAACGCATTCTTGATGCTGCCGAGCAGTTGTTCGCGGAGAAAGGTTTCGCCGAAACCTCATTGCGTCTGATCACCAGCAAGGCCGGGGTCAATCTGGCGGCGGTGAACTATCACTTCGGATCGAAAAAGGCGCTGATCCAAGCGGTCTTTTCGCGTTTTCTCGGGCCGTTCTGCATCAGCCTCGATAAAGAGCTGGAGCGGCGCCAGGCCAAGCCTGAAATCAAGCCAACCCTCGAAGAACTGCTGGAAATCCTGGTCGAACAGGCCCTGGTAGTACAGCCCCGCAGCGGTAACGATCTCTCTATCTTCATGCGTTTGCTCGGCCTGGCCTTCAGTCAGAGCCAGGGGCATTTGCGTCGTTATCTGGAAGACATGTACGGCAAGGTTTTCCGCCGCTATATGATGCTGGTCAACGAAGCCGCGCCGCGCATTCCGCCAATCGAACTGTTCTGGCGCGTGCACTTCATGCTGGGTGCCGCGGCGTTCAGCATGTCCGGCATCAAGGCGTTGCGTGCGATTGCCGAAACCGATTTCGGCGTGAACACCTCCATCGAGCAGGTCATGCGGCTGATGGTGCCGTTTCTCGCCGCCGGCATGCGTGCCGAGTCGGGTGTCACCGACTCCGCGATGGCATCCGCGCAATTGCGTCCTCGCAGCAAATCGACACCGGTCGCCGCCAAGGTTTGACCGCACGGGTGGGCGCGGCAGCTGACATCCGTTAAGCTAGCCGCCCATGCCGACTCTCGTTCTGAATCCGTTTCCCACTGATATCGCTGTCCTGCCGGGCACTGCCCACGGCGGCGAATTCGTGCGAGGCGGATTTATCGTTATCAAGGAATCTCTATGACTGCTGGCTTGCAAGGCTCGTTGATGGTGGACGTCGCCGGTACCTGGCTGACGGCCGAAGATCGCCAATTGTTGCGCCAGCCCGAAGTGGGCGGCCTGATTATTTTTGCCCGTAACATCGAGCATCCGCGCCAGGTCCGCGAGTTGAGCGCGGCGATTCGCGCCATTCGCCCCGATCTTCTGTTGGCGGTGGATCAGGAAGGCGGGCGGGTTCAGCGTCTGCGCCAGGGTTTTGTGCGCCTGCCGGCCATGCGCGCCATTGCCGACAATGCCAATGCCGAATACCTGGCCGAGCAGTGTGGCTGGATCATGGCCACCGAAGTATTGGCTGTCGGTCTCGACCTGAGTTTCGCCCCGGTGCTGGACCTCGATCACCAGCGCAGCGCGGTGGTTGGTACCCGTTCGTTCGAGGGCGATCCAGAGCGTGCAGCGCTGCTGGCCGGTGCCTTCATTCGTGGTATGAACAGTGCTGGCATGGCCGCTACCGGCAAGCACTTTCCTGGTCACGGCTGGGCCGAGGCGGATTCCCACGTGGCGATCCCGAATGACGAGCGTAGTCTCGACGAGATCCGCGCCAAGGACCTGGTGCCATTCGCCAAGCTCAGCAAACAGCTGGCCGCTGTCATGCCGGCCCACGTGATCTATCCGCAGGTCGATGCGCAGCCTGCGGGCTTCTCCCGTCGTTGGTTGCAGGACATCCTGCGCGGCGAGCTGCAATTTGACGGGGTGATTTTCAGCGACGACCTGTCCATGGCCGGCGCTCATGTGGTGGGCGATGCCGCCAGCCGCATTGAGGCTGCGCTGACTGCCGGTTGTGACATGGGCCTGGTGTGCAATGATCGCGCCGCCGCCGAGTTGGCGCTGAGTGCCGCACAACGCCTGAAGGTGACGCCGTCGGCGCGAATCGCGCGGATGCGCGGTCAGTCCCATGCGTGCACCGACTACCGTCAGGATCCACGCTGGCTGGCCGCCGTCGGCGCGCTCAAAGAAGCTCAATTGATTGATTAAGGACTGGTTGTTATGACGGTTTACGCGATTATCGGTGGTACTGGCCTTACTCAGCTCGAAGGCTTGAGCATTCGTCAGTCCCTGGCGGTCGACACACCTTACGGCGCCCCTTCGGCCGATGTGCAGATCGGCGAATACGCTGGCAAGGAAGTGCTGTTCCTTGCCCGTCACGGCCATCCGCACCGTTTTCCGCCGCATCAGGTGAACTACCGCGCCAATCTCTGGGCGCTGAAACAGGCGGGCGCCGAGGCGATTCTGGCGGTGAATGCCGTGGGTGGGATTCATTCGGCGATGGGTACCGGGCATTTCTGCGTGCCGCATCAGCTGATCGATTACACCAGCGGTCGCCAGCACACCTATTTTGCCGATGACCTGGAACAGGTCACGCATATCGATTTCAGCTATCCGTACAGCGAACCGTTGCGCCAGCAACTGATCGCGGCACTGGCGGCAGAGGGTGTCGGTTACAGCAGCCACGGGGTGTACGCGTGCACCCAGGGGCCTCGGCTGGAAACCGTTGCCGAAATCGCCAGGCTGGAGCGTGACGGCTGCGACATCGTTGGCATGACCGGAATGCCGGAAGCCGCACTGGCCCGTGAGCTGGAACTGGATTACGCCTGTCTGGCGCTGGTGGTGAACCCGGCGGCGGGCAAGTCGACGGCGGTGATCACCATGGCCGAGATCGAGCAGGCATTGCATGATGGGATGGGCAAGGTGAAATCGACCTTGGCTCGGGTGCTCAAGGGCTGATTAGTCGATACACCGAGTTGACTCTTTCGTGAGCAGGCTCGCTCCCACAGACAGGCAAATAACCTTGTGGGAGCGAGCCTGCCAGTCGCAACAATTTTCAGCGCTTCTCCAGCTTATCCGGCAACGGCGCAAACAACGCCTCGATATCATCGCTCTGCAGTTTCCAGTCCCCGGCCTGGCGCCCATCCAGCACGCCGGCCGCCAGGTCGGATTTTTCTTTCTGCAGAAGCTGAATCTTCTCTTCCACCGTGCCACGGGCGATCAGCTTGTAGACGAATACCGGCTTTTCCTGGCCGATGCGATAGGCGCGGTCGGTCGCCTGGTGCTCGGTTGCCGGGTTCCACCACGGGTCGTAATGGATCACGGTGTCTGCTTCTGTCAGGTTCAGGCCAACACCACCGGCCTTCAGGCTGATCAGAAAGATCTGACGCTTACCGCTCTGGAAGTCCTTTACCGGCGTACGTCGGTCGCGGGTCTGCCCGGTCAGCAGGGCGTAGGCCACGCCACGTTTGTTCAGTTCGTCTTCAATCAGCGAGAGCATTGACGTGAACTGGGAGAACAACAGGATTCGACGGCCTTCCTCAAACAACTCCTCGAGCATTTCCATCAGGCTGTCGAGCTTGCCCGAAGTACTGCCGCGAGTGGGCAGGGCGGCATCGTTGACCAGGCGCAAATCGCAGCACACCTGACGCAGTTTCAGCAGCGCCTCGAGGATGATGATCTGGCTGCGGGCCACACCCTTGCGGGTGATCTCGTCGCGGACTTTCTTGTCCATGGCCAAGCGCATGGTTTCGTACACATCGCGTTGAGCTTCGTTGAGTTCGACCCAGTGAATGATTTCGGTTTTGGGCGGCAGCTCGGTGGCAACCTGTTCCTTGGTCCGACGCAACAGGAAGGGTTTGATCCGACCGTTAAGGTGCTGAAGTCTTACTTCACTGGTGCGCTTTTCAATCGGTACGCGGTAGTCGCGGTTGAAACTCTTCACATCGCCGAGCCAGCCCGGCAACAGGAAGTGAAACAGCGACCACAGTTCACCCAGGTGGTTTTCCAGCGGCGTGCCACTCAGGCACAGACGCTGGCGAGCATTGAGTTCGCGGGCGGCCTGCGCGGCCTTGCTGTTCGGATTCTTGATGTATTGCGCTTCATCCAGCACCAGGACGTGCAACGGTTGCGCCGCGAGGCGTTCGACGTCCTTGGGCAGCAGTGCGTAGGTGGTCAGGATCAGGTCGTAATCGGCCAGATTCTCGAAATGCTTTTTGCGACTGGCGCCGTATAGCGCCACCACCTTGAGTTGTGGCGTGAAATGCGCGGCTTCGTCGAGCCAGTTCGGAATCAGGCTGGTGGGCATCACCACCATGCACGGACGGTCGAGGCGCCCGGCGTTTTTCTCGCTGAGCACGTGCGCCAGGGTTTGCAGGGTTTTGCCCAGGCCCATGTCGTCCGCGAGAATGCCCCCGACCTCCAGCTGGCGCAGCGACTGCATCCAGCTCAATCCTTCCAGTTGATAAGGACGCAGTATCGCGTTCAGGCCTTCCGGCACGGTGGCGGTGTAGTCCTTGATGTCACGCAGGCGCTGGGCAAAGGTGCGGATCTGATCGCCGCCTTCCCAGAGCAGTGGCAGGTCTTCCAGCGAGTTCAGTCGCGTGGCGTCGGCCCTGCTCAGGCGCAGTGTGGTCTCGCCGGGTTCTTGCAGATAAAACTCACCGAGCGTCGCCAGTACCGGCTTCAAGCGGCCGAAGGGCAGGGCGACTTGCAGGGGGCCGTGCTCGGAGTTCGGGCGATTGGGGATGTTCACCAGGATCAGCTCGTCGTCGCGACGTCGGGCCAGGCGCTCGGGGTTGAGAATTTCTGTGTGCGAGCGCATCAGGTTCAACAGGATCGGCAGCAGGCTCAGGCGCTCGCCGTTGACGATGATGCCCAGTTCCAGATCGAACCAGTCGCGCTCCGGAGCCTGCTCGACTGTCGCGTACCAGTCGTCCACGGCGGTCAGGTCGAAACCGAAGTCCTCGTTGATCTGCAACTCCCAACCCTGGGTACGCAGTTTCGGCAGTTCGTTGAGGGTGAAGGTCAGCCAGGCGCTGTCGTTGACCATTTCGTACAGTTCGCCAGCACTCTCCGGCAAGGCCTTGCTTTGCCGGGTGGCGATTCTGAAACCGAGGATGCGTAACTGTTCCCTGTAGGATTGTTCCACTTCCGGGTGGCGCTTTATTCGTAGCGTTTGTGTCTCCTGACGAATCAGGATGTCGGTGTTTTTCTGCCCGCTGACATATTCATCCAGATAGCTGAAAGACAGCGCCGCACGGTGCTGGACGTAACGCTGCATCCTGCCGTTGCGCGGTTCGAAGGCACTGAATTCGATGCTCGCCAGCCACAGGCGCGGCACCGGTTGCACGTTGTCCACCAACACTTGCGGCGGTGCTTTCGGGCTGCGGTTTTCCAGGACGGCCTGCAGTTTTTCAAGCAGCTCGGCGTCTTTGGCGGCAGCAGGGTAGTTGAGCGTTTCCTGCACTTGCAGCAATACCGCCGCGCAATGTTTGCAGTTGCTGTGGACGGGGCAGGAGCAGGTCGCATCGATCATCAGCAAAGTGCCTTTGGCCGACTCCCGCAAGCGAATGGTCTGACGGTAAACGTTACCGCCAGAGCCTTCGCACGCGGCGACAATGGTGGCGTCGCCGGCTTCGACGATTCTGACGCGATTTTCCAGCGCGTAGCGTCGGCCACGTTCCAGGCTCTGTTCCTTGAATCGGCTGACCCAGGAAGGTGCCAGGGGTTTGCTCAGAGTGGCAGACATAGGGACTCGATCAGTCCGGAATTTCTTCGGGGGCTGGCCGAGGCGCAGGGGCGGTGAGCGAAGTGATCTTGATCAGCAGGCCGAGGTGGCCGGCGTCGAGGAAGTTCAGTTGCCCGTTTTTGGTGTGGCTGTCTGTCTTCAGGCGTTCGCTGGCGGTGACCAGGCCATCCGGGTTGATCTGGTTGACCCAGAAATCGGCCTCGACGTCGGTAAAACGCCCCAGTTTCATATTCAACGTGCCCTCGATCGGGAATTGGCCGAATTGTTCCTTGCCGTCGCTGATTGCCACCTTGCTGGCTTCCTCGCCAAGGTTCTGTTGCCAGGCCTTGTGCAGCAACACCGTGTATTCATTGCTGGCGGTGAGCTTTTCCACCTCGCCGTTGAGGCTCGGGGTGCGCAGGCTGTCAGGCTTGAGGCGCTGGGCGCCGGCATCCCAGTCCTCCGGCGCGGCACGGCTGACAATGGCTGGCACGGCGTTCTGCCGCACCAGAATCATTTCAATCTGATACAGATCATCGGCGAATGCCGAAGGAGCGGCCAATGCCATCAGTAAAGTCAGTGAGCGAAACAGGCGCATGCGGCGTCCTTCAAGCAGTTTTCGGGATGAGGCGCTCGAACAGCGCCTCTACAGTATTAAAGCGCTCTTCCGGGCGCTCCATCGGCACCATGAACTTGAACATCGTGGCGCCTTCGAATTTGTAGCGTTTGGGCTGGCTCTGGATCAGTTTGATCAGGGTCAGCGGGTCGACCGGAGTTTGTGCGGCGAACTCGACACGACCACCTTGTGGACCGCCGTCGACTTTCTTGATGCCCAGCACTTCGGCCTGCAATTTCAGTGCGGTGATGCGCATCAGGTTCTTGGTCGGCTCCGGCAGCAGGCCGAAACGGTCGATCATCTCCACTTGCAGATCCTTGAGGCCTTCCTCGTCGGTGGCTGAAGCAATGCGCTTGTAGAGGATCAGGCGTGCGTGAACATCCGGCAGGTAGTCCTCGGGAATCAGTGCCGGCACACGCAAGTTGACTTCCGGACCACCGCCCAGCGGTTGATCAAGATTCGGTTGCTCGCCCTTGCGGATCGATTTCACGGCGCGTTCGAGCATTTCCATGTACAGCGTGAAGCCGACCGCCTGGATTTGCCCGCTTTGGCCATCGCCGAGCAGCTCGCCGGCACCGCGGATTTCCAGGTCGTTGGTGGCCAGCACGAAGCCTGCGCCGAGGTCCTGGGTATTGGCGATCGCTTCCAGGCGCTTTTCCGCATCCGGAGTGATTTGCTGGCGCGGCGGTGTCAGCAGGTACGCGTAGGCCTGGTGGTGACTGCGCCCGACCCGACCGCGCAGCTGGTGCAGCTGTGCCAGGCCGAACTTGTCGGCGCGTTCGATGATGATGGTGTTGGCGCTCGGCACGTCGATGCCGGTCTCGATGATGGTCGAGGCGATCAGTACGTTGAAGCGCTTGTGGTAGAAGTCGCTCATCACCTGTTCGAGTTCGCGTTCGCGCATCTGCCCGTGGCCAATGCCAATCCGCGCCTCCGGCACCAGTTCGGCGAGGTCGGCGGCGCACTTCTCGATGGTTTTCACGTCGTTGTGCAGGTAGTAGACCTGGCCGCCACGCAGCAACTCACGGAGCAGGGCTTCCTTGATCGTGCTCTTGTTCTGCTCCATGACGAAGGTGCGCACGGACAGGCGTCGGGCCGGTGGCGTGGCGATGATCGACAGGTCGCGCATGCCCGATACCGCCATGTTCAGCGTGCGCGGGATTGGCGTGGCGGTCAGGGTGAGGATGTCGACTTCGCTGCGCAGCGCCTTGAGCTGTTCTTTCTGGCGCACACCAAAACGGTGCTCTTCGTCGATGATCACAAGGCCCAGGTTTTTGATTTTCACATCGTCCTGCAGCAGCTTATGGGTGCCGATGACGATGTCGATCTTGCCTTCGGCCAGATCGGCCACCGCGGTATTCACTTCCTTGGCCGACTTGAAGCGGCTCATCACTTCCACGGTCACCGGCCAGTCGGCGAAGCGGTCGCGGAAGCTGTTGTAGTGTTGCTGGGCGAGCAGGGTGGTAGGCACCAGAATCGCCACCTGCCTGCCGCCGTGTACGGCAATGAACGCCGCGCGCATCGCCACTTCGGTCTTGCCGAAGCCAACGTCGCCACAGACCAGGCGATCCATCGGTTTCGGCGCGAGCATGTCTTCGCGCACCGCTTCGATGGCGGTTTGCTGGTCGGGCGTTTCTTCGAACGGGAAGCCGGCGCTGAATGTGGCGTAATCGGCTTTCGGGTCGCTGAAGGCATAACCTTCGCGGGCAGCACGACGCGCATAGATGTCGAGCAATTCGGCGGCCACGTCGCGCACCTGTTCGGCGGCCTTGCGCTTGGCTTTCTGCCAGGTCTCGGAGCCCAGGCGATGCAGCGGGGCCAGGGCATCGTCGCTGCCGGTGTAGCGCGCGATCAGGTGCAGGTTGGCCACCGGCACGTAGAGCTTGGCGCCCTCGGCGTACTCCAGGGCAAGGAATTCGGCGGCCTGATTGTCGATTTCCAGCGTTGCCAGGCCCAGGTAGCGACCGACGCCGTGGTCGATATGCACCACCGGTGCGCCTTCGCGCAGCTCGGTGAGGTTTTTGATCACCGCATCGTTGTTGGCGTCCGCGCGTTTTTCCCGGCGACGGCGTTGCATCACGCGCTGGCCGAACAGCGGACTCTCGGCGACCAGCGCAAGGGCCGGTTCGTCCAGCAGCAAACCTTCATCCAGCGGCGCAATGGTGATCGCCAGGCGATCCTTGCCGCTGACAAAGTCCGGCCAGCTGTCGACGGTCTTTGGTCGCAGCTTCAGACGTTCGAGCAATTCCAGCAGCACTTCGCGCCGGCCCGCGGATTCGGCGGTAAACAGCACGCGCCCGGGGAATTGATCGAGAAATTGCGAAAGTGCCGCCAACGGCTGGGTGGCCTTGGCTTCGATGGCCAGGTTCGGCAGTTCCCGCGAGGGGAAACGTTCGCGTCCGGCACCGGTTTCCACGTCCTGTTGGCTGGCCACCACCCGCGGCCAGCTCTTGAGGCGCGCGAAGCAGTCTTCTACCGGCAGGAACAATTCGGCCGGGGGCAGTAAAGGACGGGACGGATCGACGCGACGTTCTTCGTACCGATTGCGCACATCGTTCCAGAAGTTCTCCGCCGCCTGCTCGATGCCCGGCAGCGAGAACACCTGGGTGTCCTGGGGCAGGTAATCGAACAGGGTCGAGGTTTCCTCGAAGAACAGCGGCAGGTAGTACTCGATGCCGGCGGGGGTAATCCCGCTATTCAAGTCCTGGAAGATCGGGCAGCGACGGAAATCCACATCGAAGCGCTCGCGAAAACGCGCCTTGAAGCGGGTCACCGCTTCTTTCTCCAGCGGGAATTCCTTGGCCGGCAGCAGCTTGACCGAGTCGACCTTGTCGATGGAGCGCTGGTTCTCCGGGTCAAAGGTGCGCAGGGTTTCGATTTCGTCGTCGAACAGGTCGATGCGATAAGGCAGCTTGCTGCCCATCGGGAACAGGTCGATCAGCGAGCCGCGCACTGTGAATTCGCCGTGCTCGTACACGGTATCGACATAGCGATAGCCGGTGGCTTCGAGCCGGGTGCGCATCTGCTCGACGTCGAGCTTCTGACCGACATCCAGTACCAGGCTGCTGCCGAGCAGGAATTTGGTCGGCGCCAGGCGGTGCAGGGCGGTGGTGATCGGCACCACCAATACGCCATGGCTCAACTCCGGCAATCGATAAAGAGCGGAGATGCGCTGGGAAATAATGTCCTGGTGCGGTGAAAACAGATCGTAGGGCAGGGTTTCCCAGTCGGGGAAATGCAGTACAGGCAAATCCGGGGCGAAGAAACTCAGCTCCTGCTCAAGCCGTTCGGCACTTTGGCTATCGGCGGTCAGCAGCAGGGTAAAGCGCTTGGCAGCGCTGGCGGCCTCGGCAATGGCCAGGCTCAGGGAAGCACCGGGCAGGTTGCCCCAATGCTGTTTACCTGCCGCGGCAGGGAGATGCGGTAGACGCAGAACGGGCACGGAAGGTTGAGCTCCAAGCGTTGCGACAAAGTCGGTAATTGTAGCGGTCTCGGATGCCGGCTGTCAGTTGCAGATGTGTCTATTACGCGGCTGAGGCGAAATGTAGTGGTAATGACAAAATCGGGCGGTTTTTTTCTGAAAATCGCCGATTATGTAGTGGCAAAAACAACGAGTGTTACGGATGGTTACGGACAAGGCAGCGCTGTTCCCAAAAAATTGACGATGCTGAAGGCCCCGGTTTTATTGGGCTTCAGGGCGGCGCGGTTTTTTTGAACGGAAAATTGTTACGGTCTGTGCGACAAGCGCGCATTGCTACGCGTTGCACTCGGCGGCATAATGTAGCCCCTTTTTTCTGCCCCTACATGTGGAAGGTTCCCGTGACTCAGAAGCCCGACCAGTGTCTTGGTGAATGGATCGACCGTGAAGCACTCGCAGAAGCGATGATTCCGCTTATCGGTCAGCTCTACCGCAATAACAACGTGGTGAGCTCGATCTATGGCCGCAGCCTGATCAACCGCTCGGTGATTTCGATCCTCAAAGCACACCGCTTTGCCCGTCATCGCCAGACCGACGAAACCGAACTCTCCGTCCACGAGACATTCCCACTGCTCAAGGCCATGAGCGAGCTGAAACTGGGTGCCGCTTCGGTTGACCTGGGCAAGCTGGCCAACAAGTTCAAGCAAGAAGGCAACGGCCGCAGCGCCGAGCAGTTCGTGCGTGAAGAAATGGCCGACGTGGTAGGCCAGCAGAACGCTTCCGCCCGCAAAGGCACCGACGTTGTCCTGTACGGCTTCGGTCGTATCGGCCGCCTGCTGGCGCGCATCCTGATCGAGAAAACCGGTGGTGGCGACGGCCTGCGTCTGCGCGCCATCGTTGTCCGCAAGGGCGCCGAGAACGACCTGGTCAAGCGTGCCAGCCTGCTGCGTCGCGACTCGGTTCATGGTCCGTTCGATGGCACCATCACCATTGATGAAGCCAACAACACCATCACCGCCAACGGCAACCTGATCCAGGTGATCTACGCCAAGAGCCCGAGCGAAGTCGACTACACCCAGTACGGCATCGAAAACGCTCTGATTGTCGACAACACCGGTGTATGGCGTGATGCCGACGGCCTGGGCCAGCACCTGGCCTGCCCGGGCGCTGCCCGCGTGATCCTCACCGCACCTGGCAAGGGCGCGCTGAAGAACATCGTTCACGGCATCAACCATGGCGACATCACCGCTGACGACAAGATCATCTCGGCGGCTTCCTGCACCACCAACGCCATCGTGCCGGTGCTCAAGGCAGTCAACGACCAGTACGGCATCGTCAACGGCCACGTCGAAACCGTTCACTCGTTCACCAACGACCAGAACCTGATCGACAACTTCCACAAGGGCAGCCGTCGTGGCCGCGCCGCGCCGCTGAACATGGTAATCACCGAGACCGGTGCCGCCACCGCAGCCGCCAAGGCACTGCCAGTGCTCAAGGGCAAGCTGACCGGCAACGCGATTCGCGTACCGACGCCGAACGTGTCGATGGCCATCCTGAACCTGAACCTGGAAAAGGCCACCACCCGCGACGAAATCAACGAGTACCTGCGCCAGATGGCCATGCACTCGGACCTGCACAAGCAGATCGACTACGTCAGCTCCCAGGAAGTGGTTTCCACCGACTTCGTTGGCTCGCGCCACGCTGGCGTCGTGGATGCTGAAGCAACCATCACCCAGGATAACCGCGTTGTTCTGTACGTCTGGTACGACAACGAATTCGGTTACAGCTGCCAGGTGGTTCGCGTGATGGAAGACATGGCTGGTGTGAACCCGCCTGCATTCCCGCGCTAAGCCTTAGCCGCTCATGAAAACGCCCCGACTTGTTCGGGGCGTTTTTGTTTGGGGTGTTTTTGATTGGGTTGGCGTCGATCAAATCGCATAATGGCCACCCTTGACGGCGTGTCAGGGATTGGCAGGGAGAATCGGGATTTGTTGATCAGGTGGTGGGGCATTTTCCTGATGCTTGTTGGAATGTTGTCTGGCTGTGGCAATGATGACGCCATGGAAAGCTTCGGCGGCCCGACCATGGGTAGCACTTATTCAATCAAGTACGTACGTCAAACGGGGCTGCCCGGGCCGGCAGCGGTTCAGGTGGAGGTCGAAAGGATCCTGGCCGGCGTCGACCGGCAACTGTCGACCTATCGCAGCGACTCCGATATCGAACGCTTCAACCAGTTGCCTGCCAATTCCTGCCAGAAAATGCCCCCGTCGATCCTTGAGCTGGTCCGAGTCGGCGAGCAGTTGTCGTCACAGAGCGACGGATCCTTCGATTTGACGGTGGAGCCGCTGCTCAATCTCTGGGGCTTCGGCCCTCAGGCGCGCGAAGAAAAAGTCCCGACCGCCCAAGCGCTGGCCGAGGTGCGGCAGCGTGTCGGGTACAGGCACTTGCACATCGAAGGTGATGAGCTTTGCAAGGACGCCGCAGTCGAAGTCGATTTCAACAGTATTGCCGCCGGCTACGCAGTCGATCTGATCGCGGCCAGGCTCGAAGCGCTGGGTATTCACAATTACCTGGCCGAGGCCACCGGCGAGCTGAAGGCGGCGGGGAAGAAGCTCGATGGCTCGCCGTGGCGTATTGCCCTGGAAGAGCCTCGCGACGATCAGCAGGTGGCCGAGCGCATTGTCGCCATCGACGGTTATGGTCTTTCCACTTCCGGTGATTACCGTAACTATTTCGTGCAGGGCGGCCAGCGTTTTTCCCACACCTTCGATGCGCGCACCGGTGCGCCGGTCTCACACACGCTGGCGTCCGTCACGGTGATTCATCCTTCGGCGCTGATGGCCGATGGCTTGTCGACGCTTTTGCTGATCCTTGGCCCGGAGCGCGGTTGGGATTACGCAGAAAAACACGATATCGGCGCATTTTTTGTGATTCGTGCCGATACAGGTTTCGTCACACGAACCAGTCACGCTTTTGAGCGCCTCGCGGGCGGTAAAACCCAGTGATTCGGGCGATTCAAACATCGAAGGCTGGCGTTGTTGTGCAGGCAAAACTAGCCTACGACGCGACCAAGGGTTAATGTGCGCGGCGTTGACGCTTCTATAGACTGTGTCCGGGTTCGGTATTGGCCCCAAATTGTTCCTTCACGCCACTGACTGGCGTGATTTAGCCGCAGGTGCCGAGGGCGCCGCGGCCTGTTCTGAGGAGTACGCATGGCTGTCTACAACTACGACGTGGTGGTGCTGGGTTCCGGTCCGGCGGGAGAAGGCGCGGCAATGAACGCCGCCAAGGCAGGACGCAAGGTGGCGATGGTCGATAGCCGTCGCCAGGTCGGCGGCAACTGCACCCACCTGGGTACCATCCCGTCCAAGGCACTGCGTCACTCGGTCCGCCAGATCATGCAGTTCAACACCAACCCGATGTTCCGGGCCATTGGTGAGCCGCGCTGGTTCTCGTTCCCGGACGTGCTGAAAAGCGCTGAAAAAGTCATCTCCAAACAAGTCGCATCGCGTACCGGCTACTACGCCCGCAACCGCGTCGATGTGTTCTTCGGCACCGGCAGCTTCGCCGACGAGCAAACCGTCGAAGTGGTCTGCGCCAACGGCGTGGTCGAAAAGCTGGTGGCCAAGCACATCATCATCGCCACCGGCTCGCGCCCGTACCGTCCGGCCGACATCGATTTCCACCACCCGCGTATCTACGATAGCGACACCATCCTCAGCCTCGGCCACACCCCGCGCAAACTGATTGTTTACGGCGCCGGCGTGATCGGTTGCGAATACGCCTCGATCTTCAGCGGCCTTGGGGTTCTGGTTGAGCTGGTGGACAACCGTGGTCAGTTGCTGAGCTTCCTCGACTCGGAAATTTCCCAGGCCCTGAGCTACCACTTCAGCAACAACAACATCACCGTTCGCCACAACGAAGAGTATGACCGCGTCGAAGGCGTGGACAACGGCGTGATCCTGCACCTCAAGTCCGGCAAGAAGATCAAGGCCGACGCCTTGCTCTGGTGCAACGGCCGTACCGGCAACACCGATCAGTTGGGTCTGGAAAACATCGGCGTGAAGGTCAACAGCCGTGGCCAGATCGAAGTTGACGAGGCGTATCGCACCGGTATCCAGAATATCTACGGCGCAGGCGACGTGATCGGTTGGCCGAGCCTGGCCAGTGCCGCCCACGACCAGGGCCGTTCGGCCGCTGGCAGCATCGTGGATAACGGCAGCTGGCGCTTTGTGAATGACGTGCCGACCGGCATCTACACCATTCCGGAGATCAGCTCGATCGGCAAGAACGAGCAGGAGCTGACTCAGGCCAAGGTGCCATACGAAGTGGGCAAGGCCTTCTTCAAGAGCATGGCGCGTGCACAGATCGCCGGCGAGCCGCAAGGCATGCTGAAGATCCTGTTCCACCGCGAAACCCTGCAAGTGTTGGGCGTGCACTGCTTCGGCTACCAGGCCTCGGAGATCGTGCACATCGGCCAGGCGATCATGAACCAGCCGGGCGAGCTCAACACCCTGAAGTACTTCGTCAACACCACGTTCAACTACCCGACCATGGCCGAAGCCTATCGGGTAGCGGCGTACGACGGCCTCAACCGGCTTTTTTAAGCGGCTCCGGCCGGTGGCCTGAGCCGGCCGGGGAGACCGATTTCAGCAATTCTCGAGCGTGGCAGTGGCCAAACCGGGAAAGTCTGTAATCAGGCTGTCAACGCCGAAGTCGGCGAGTCTGCGCATCAGCGCAGGCTCGTTGACGGTCCACACCGACACATGCAGCCCCTGACGCTGCGCCTTCTGCAGGCGCTCCGGCGTGCACAGGGTCCAGTTCAGTGCCAGAATCTCGCAGCCATAGCTTGCCGCGACCTTCAGCGGGTCGAGCCAGGCGTATTCGGCCACCAGTCCACGGGACACATCCGGCACCAGGTCCAGCGCGGCTTTGAGCACCTCTCGCGAACTCGAGGTGATCGTCACCTTGTCCAGCAGGCCGTGACGTTGCGCCATTTCACGGATTGCCAGCACAGTGGTCGCGGCACGGGTGCGTGAAGCGCTCTTGACCTCCAGCTGCCAGTGCTCGAAGTCGCATTTCTCGAACAGTTCCTCCAGCGTCGGAATCGGGCACGGCTTGATCCAGCCCGGGCCGCCCTTGCGCGCGTCGTAGGTCACAAGCTCAGCTGCCGTGTGTTCCACGACCTTGCCGCGGCGATCGGTGGTGCGTTTTAGAGTCGGGTCGTGGATGACCATCAGCTCGCCATCCATGGACAGGTGCAGGTCCAGTTCGCAGCGGCGTACGCCGTGCTTGAGGCATTGCTGAAAGCTGGTCAGGGTGTTTTCCGGTGCTTCGCCCTTGGCGCCGCGATGGCCGTAGATGAGAGTCACGGTTCTTCCTTAAATTAATTGCCTGAGTCGAGTTGTTCGCGGGCCAGACGTCGTTCCTGAGCCTGCTTTTGCAAGATGTGACGGGCGAGCAATTGTCGCTGGGCATCGGTCAGGTGCTCGAACTCGGAACCGACGTCGTAACCATCGCCCTTGCGGTCGCAATGGGTGACGCGAGCGCGCAGCAGCAGGCCCAGGGCTTGCGGCATCAGCACCAGCTTGACCGAGAGGCGCGCATTGACGTCGAACGGGGTCGGGTGCTGAAAGTCGATGCCACCTTCGGAGATGATCACCGGCTGCGGCTCGCCGATATGGCCGAGCGCCGTGATGGCAATCACCTGGCTGAGCAGATCGATGCGTTTGTTCTGGGATTTGAGAAAGGCCGCGAGATTGCGATCGCGTTCGCTGATCTGGCGCAACAGGTGTTGCGACTCGAATTCGCTCAGGTGCAGTTCGCTGAGCAGATTGAAGAGTGGGGAAGCATCCTGCAACACTTCCTGGCCTGCGGCTTCGGGAGCGGACAGGGGCCGAATTTCCAGTGCGATCGTGTCCTCGATACGGTAGTATTCGCGGCGATCTTCTTCATCTAATGTCGACATGGCGAACCCATGGTAGCGGCGGTGGTCTGAGTGTAAAGCTGGTTATCGACCCCCGCCACAAGGACGTTCCTTTTCCCTCCGAACAAGCCCCGACATGTTCAGACCTCTCTTCGTATTTATCGGCACGCGTTACACCCGTGCAAAGCGTCGCAATCATTTTGTGTCATTCATTTCCCTGACTTCGATGATCGGGCTCGCCCTTGGCGTGGTCGTGATGATCGTGGTGCTATCGGTGATGAATGGCTTCGATCATGAGATGCGCACCCGCGTGCTGGGCATGGTGCCCCACGCGACCATCGAATCCGCCGAGCCGATCAGCGACTGGCCGAGCCTCGCCACCAAGGTCAAGCAGAACCCGCAGGTCACGGCCGTGGCACCGTTTACCCAGATGCAGGGTTTGCTGACCAACAACGGCAAAGTCTCCAAGGTCCTGCTCAATGCCATCGACCCGGCGCTGGAGCGTCAGGTTTCGATCATTGATAACTTCATGCAGCAGGGCAAGCTCGACGACCTCAAGCCCGGCGAGTTCGGCATCGTCATTGGCGACAAGGCGGCGGCCAAGCTCGGCGCGGCGATCGGCGACAAGCTGACATTCGTGGCGCCGGAAGTCACCGTGACCCCGGCCGGCATGTTCCCGCGCATGAAGCGCTTCACCGTAGTCGGCATCTTCCATGTTGGCGCCGGCGAAATCGACGGCTACCTGGGCATCACCAATCTTCAGGATCTGGCGCGGCTGCATCGCTGGAAGCCGGATCAGGTCCAGGGCATTCGCCTGAAGTTCGACGATCTGTTCCAGGCACCACGTACTGCGTGGAGCATCGCCCGCGATCTGGGCGAGGATCGCTACTACGCCCGTGACTGGACCCGCACCCACGGCAACCTGTACCAGGCGATCCGCATGGAAAAAGCCATGATCGGCCTGCTGTTGCTGCTTATCGTTGCCGTCGCCGCGTTCAACATCATTTCCACGCTGGTCATGGTGGTCAACGACAAGAAGAGCGACATCGCGATCCTGCGTACCCTGGGCGCCACGCCGGGCACCATCATGCGGACCTTCATGGTGCAGGGCACGGTGATTGGCGTGGTCGGCACGGCCATCGGCGCGGTGGTCGGGATCTTTGCCGCGTTGAATGTCAGCGCCGCGATTTCGGCGCTTGAAGGCCTGATCGGTCACAAATTCCTCAACGCCGACGTGTACTTCATTGATTACCTGCCGTCGCAGGTGCAGAGCCAGGACGTGGTGATGGTCTGCTCCGCGGCGTTGGTCCTGAGTTTCCTCGCCACCCTGTATCCAGCCTGGCGTGCCGCGCGCACCCAGCCTGCGGAGGCGCTACGTTATGAGTGAGTCGGGCATGAGTGATAAAGCAATCTTGAGCTGCCGCAACCTGGGCAAATCCTACGAGGAAGGCCCGGAGTCGGTGGAGGTCCTGGCTAATTTGCAGCTGGAGCTGCACCCGGGCGAGCGCGTGGCGATCGTCGGCAAGTCGGGTTCGGGCAAAAGTACTTTGCTCAACTTGCTTGGTGGCCTCGATACGCCCACCAAGGGCAGCGTCTGGCTTGCTGGTGAAGAGCTGTCGGCGCTGAGCGAGAAGAAGCGTGGCCTGCTGCGTAACCGCGCGTTGGGCTTCGTATACCAGTTCCACCACTTGCTGCCCGAGTTCACCGCGCTGGAAAACGTCTGCATGCCGCTGCTGATCGGCAAGACCGCAATCCCCGAAGCGCGCCAGCGTGCAACCGCGCTGCTGGAGCGGGTAGGGCTCGGACATCGCCTGGAGCACAAACCGGCCGAATTGTCTGGCGGCGAGCGTCAGCGTGTGGCCATCGCCCGTGCGCTGGTGAACACACCCGGCCTGGTGATGCTCGACGAGCCGACTGGCAACCTCGATCTGCACACTGCCGAAGGCATCCAGGAATTGATGCTGGAACTCAGTACGTCGATGCGCACGGCGTTCCTGGTCGTGACCCACGACATGAACCTGGCCCGCCAGATGGACCGCGTCCTGCATCTGCAGGAAGGTTGCCTGACGCCTATCTGACTGGTCGAAACCCGACGGGGCTGAAGAGCACGTCGGGTCTTTTTGTTTCTATACGGTGCCCCAGCGAATGTTCAGACCGTTATCGATCTTTATCGGCACGCGCTATACCCGCGCCAAGCGCCGCAATCGCTTTGTTTCCTTCATCTCGATGACTTCGATGATCGGCCTCGCCCTGGGCGTTTTGGCGATGATCGTGGTGCTGTCGGTGATGAACGGCTTCCAGCGCGAAATGAGCTCCCGCATCCTCGGCATGGTGCCGCACGCGACCATCGTGGGCGTCAATCCGATTGATGACTGGCAGCCCGTTGCGGCAGCCGCCATGAAAAACCCGCAAGTGACCGCGGCCGTGCCGTTCACCGAGATGGAAGGCATGCTGTCCTACAAGGGCACGATGCAGCCGATCCAGGTCAGCGGTGTCGATCCGGCACTGGAAGGCCAGGTATCCATCGTTGCCAAACACATCGTCCAGGGGCGTCTGGATGCCTTGAAGCCGGGCGAGTTTGGCGTGGTGATCGGTGAAATCACCGCGCGTCGCTTCCGCCTGAACGTCGGCGACAAGATCACCCTGATCGTGCCGGAAGTCAGCAATGCGCCGGGTGGTATCACCCCGCGCATGCAGCGCTTGAATGTGGTTGGCGTGTTCAAGGTCGGCGCCGAGCTGGATGGTTCGATGGCGCTGATCAACGTCGCGGACGCGGCGCAGATGCAGCACTGGGAACCGAATCAGGTGCAGAGCGTGCGCCTGGCGGTGAAAGACCTGTACGCCGCGCCGCAAGTGTCGAGCACCATCGCCACGGGTCTGGGCGAGGCCTACAAGGCTGACGACTGGACCCATACCCAGGGCAGCCTGTTCAGCGCGATGAAGATGGAAAAGACCATGATCGGTCTGCTGTTGATGCTGATCGTGGCCGTTGCGGCGTTCAACATCATCGCGACCCTCATCATGGTGGTGAACGACAAGGGTGCGGACATCGCGATCCTGCGTACCATCGGCGCCACGCCTCGGCAGATCATGGCGATCTTCATGGTGCAGGGGACGGTGATCGGGATTGTCGGCACGCTGATCGGTGGCATTCTCGGCGTGATTGCGGCGTTGAACGTCAGTGAGCTGGTGGGCTGGTTCGAGCGCGTCACCGGACAGCATATCTTCAGTTCCGACGTGTATTTCGTCAGCAATCTGCCTTCCGAATTGCAGGGTGGGGATGTGCTGTTGATCTGCTCGGCGGGGTTCATCATGAGCTTCCTGGCCACCGTTTACCCTGCCTGGCGGGCGGCGAAGGTCGAGCCGGCTACTGCCTTGCGGTATTCGTAAGTCCTGAAACCGCCATCGCGAGCAGGCTCGCTCCCACAGTTGAGCGCGTTGTCCAGACGGGCGCGGTCTAATGTGGGAGCGAGCCTGCTCGCGATGAGGCCGGAACTGCTGGCCTCAATATCCCTTCGGCAGCTCGATCACAAACCTGGTCCACCCCGCAGCCGACTCACACCGAATCAGCCCCCCATGGGCCCGCACGATCGACTGGGTAATCGCCAGCCCCAGCCCCGCATGCTCACTGCTGCCTTCATGACGCGCTGGATCAGCCCGGTAAAAACGGTCGAACAGGCGCGGTAGCAAGTCTTCGGCAATCCCTTCGCCACTATTCTCGACTGTCAGGCTCAGGCCTTCGGGCAGATCGACGATGCGTACCCGAATCTCGCCATCGACCGGGGTAAAGCGCAGCGCATTGTCCAGCAGATTGGAAAGCGCCCGGCGCAGCATGTTGCGATCGCCTTCGAAACGGGCACTACCTTCGCGGCTGAGGCTCACCCGTGCGTCCTCCGCCAATGGCGCAAAGAACTCCAGCAGCACATCCACTTCTTCCGCCAGTTTCAGCGGTTGGCGTTTGGGGGCGAGCAGGCCGTGATCGGCTTTCGCCAGATACAGCATGTCGTTGACCAGCTGCGCCATCCATTGCAGCTCTTCCAGATTGCTGTGCAGCGCTTCGCGGTAGTCCTCGATCGAGCGCGGACGGGTGAGGGTGACCTGCGTGTGCGTCAGCAGATTCGACAGCGGTGTGCGCAGTTCGTGGGCAATGTCCGCGGAGAACGCCGACAGTCGCTGGAAGGAATCGTCGAGGCGCCCGAGCATGGCATTGAAGTGGCGAGCCATTTGCGCCACTTCCGGCGGCATGTTTTCCTCGGGCAGGCGGGCATTCAGCGATTGCGCCGAGACCCCCTTGGCGACGGCACTGATGCGTCGCAACGGTCGCAAGCCGCTGCGGGCTGCCCAGGCGCCGAGCAGCGCAGTGGCCAGGGCCGACAATCCGACTGTCAGCCAGATCAGGCGCTGCATGCGTTGCAGGAAATGCTGGTGGTGGGTGATATCCAGCAGCAGGGTCAATTGCGGGGAGTCGGCCTGGCCGGGAAACAGCGGCGCATTGAGCACACGGTAATCGGTGCCCGCGTTGTTGATCGTCGACAGCCCGGTTTTTTGCGGGAGTTCATCCGGCAGGTTGGCCGAGCTGTCATACCAGGGCTTGCCATCGGTGCCGCTGATGCGTAGCGACAGATCGGCCTGTCGGCTCAATTCATCGTTGAGCCTGACTTCACTGTCACTCGATTGAATATCGTGCAGCGCCCGGCGCAGGCCAATCAACTTGCCCTCCAGCAATTGCTGATCCAGCTCTATGAAGTGCGCCTCGCTGGCGCGGCTGAACAACACCCCGGCGAACAGCGACACCACGGCCGTGCAAGCGGCAAACAACAGGGCCAGACGACTGCTCAATGAAAGCCGTTGCATCAGGCGCTGCGCTCTTCGAGGACGTAGCCCATGCCGCGCACGGTGTGGATCAGTTTATTGGGGAAGTTATCGTCGATCTTCAGGCGCAGACGGCGAATCGCGACTTCGATGACATTGGTGTCGCTATCGAAATTCATGTCCCAGACCTGGGATGCAATCAGCGATTTGGGCAGCACTTCACCCTGGCGGCGCAGGAGCATTTCCAGCAGGGCGAACTCCTTGGCCGTCAGGTCGATACGCTGGCCGCCGCGCTCCACGCGACGGCGAATCAGGTCCAGGCACAGGTCGGCCAGTTGCAGGGTGGTTTCCTGGGGCACCGCACTGCCACGGCGTAACAGGCTGCGTACTCGCGCCAGCAGTTCGGAAAAGGCGAAGGGTTTGACCAGATAGTCGTCGGCGCCAAGCTCAAGGCCGTGAACCCGGTCTTCCACCGCATCCCGTGCGGTCAGGAACAGCACGGGCGTATCCAGGCCGGCGCTGCGCACTGCCTGCAGGATCTGCCAGCCGTCGCGCCCCGGCAGCATCACATCGAGAATCAACAGCGCGTAATCACCGCTCAAGGCCAATTGCTGGCCGGTGCTGCCGTCGGCCACCCATTCGATATTGAAACCGGCTTCGGCCAGGCCCTGGCGCAGGTAAAGGCCGGTTTTCGGTTGGTCTTCGACGATCAGCAGTTTCATGGGCGACTCTGGTTAAATGGAACGAACGCTTTATACCGCGGGGAACGACGGTGCAGGTCAAGCTGACAAAGTTGTAATCTGGCTGTCAGGTTACCGGCAGCGCTGGCAGTTTAGTGTTTTCCACAGGCTGAACCTTATTGTGTTGGAGTACGACCATGTTTTTGCGCAAATCAGTGGTGCTGGCTGCCTGTGTATTGGCCTTGAGTTCGCAGGTCGGGGCATCGCCGGCCCATACCTATGACTTCGGTCAACCGGCACCGGCGGCCAAGGCGACCCGCAGTATCGAAGTGGTGATGGGGGATATGTCGTTCACCCCCAAAGCCATCGACGTCAAGGCAGGGGAGACCGTGCGCTTTGTGCTGGTGAACAAGGGCCAGTTGCTGCACGAGTTCAACCTCGGTGACGCGGCGATGCACGCCAGTCACCAGCAGGAAATGCTGAAGATGCAGCAAAGCGGCATGCTGACGCCGACGGGCATGAAGGACATGGACCACAGCGCCATGGCGGGTATGGATCACAGTGCCATGGGGCACGATATGACGGGCGGCATGAAGCACGACGACCCCAACAGCATTTTGGTGGAACCGGGCAAGACTGCCGAGCTGACCTGGACCTTCAGCAAGGCCACCAACCTGGAATTTGCCTGCAATATCCCCGGCCATTACCAGGCTGGCATGGTCGGCAAACTGACAGTCAGTCAGTAAGCACTCAAAGGCGGGAGCAAAGGCTGATAGAATCCGCTGATTCTTCAGTCAGGTTTCCGCCATGCATCCCGCAGCCGAACACTCGCCGCTGGGCAAATCCAGCGAATACATCGCCACCTACACGCCGTCCCTGCTGTTCCCGATTCCGCGTACCGCGAAGTGGGCCGAGCTGGGTCTGACGGCTGACACGCTGCCGTACAAGGGCGTGGATTTCTGGAACTGCTTCGAACTGTCCTGGCTGCTGCCATCGGGCAAGCCGGTCGTGGCGATCGGCGAGTTCAGCATCCCGGCGGATTCGCCGAACATCATCGAATCCAAGTCGTTCAAGCTGTACCTCAACTCCCTGAATCAGACGCCGTTCGCCGACACCGCGAGCCTTGAGGCGACGCTGGTCAGGGACCTGTCGGCCGCCGCCGGCAAACCGGTCGGCGTGCGCGTGCGCAGCCTGAAAGATGTGGAAGCCGAGGGCGTCGTGGCCTTGCCGGGCGTGTGCATCGATGATCTGGATATCAGCGTCAGCAACTATGAGCATCCACGTCCGGAGCTGCTGCGTTGCGATTCATTGCGCATTGTCGAAGAGAGCGTGCATAGCCATTTGCTCAAGTCCAACTGCCCGGTCACCAGCCAGCCGGACTGGGGCAGCGTGGTGGTGGATTACCGCGGCGCGGCGCTGGATCACGCCAGTTTGCTGGAGTACATCGTCAGCTTCCGCCAGCATTCGGACTTCCATGAGCAGTGCGTGGAGCGGATTTTCCTTGATCTGCAGCGCCTGTTGAAACCGCAGAAATTGACGGTGTATGCACGCTATGTGCGCCGTGGCGGGCTGGATATCAACCCGTATCGCAGCACTGAAGACGTGCAGTTGCCGAACCATCGTCTGGTCCGTCAATAAAAGTAACCCTTGTGGGAGCGAGCCTGCTCGCGAAGGGGGCGGCACATTCAGCATTGGATGTGACTGATACACCGCCTTCGCGAGCAGGCTCGCTCCCACAGGGGAATGCATTCCAGATCTTGAAAATGAAAAAGCCCTGCTATCGCTGGCAGGGCTTTTTTGCATCCGGTGGATTCAGATGCCCATGTTGCCCAAGGCTTGCGCGATGTTGCGCAGGGTGCCGGCAAGGGTCGGGTGTTCGAGTTCGAAGCGTTCGACAGCGAGGTTGACGCCGTCGGCGAGGCTGGCGTCCTGGGTTTTGGATTCAAGCTCAAGCTTGAGTTCGATCTGTTTCATCAGTACGTGCAGGTCTTCGCGCTCGGCTTCGGACAATGGAGGATTCTGATCCAATTGCTCGCGCAGGGCATTGAGCTGTTCTTGCAGTTCGCGGGCGGGCATGGCGTTCTTCCTTTTCTCGATAGGCACTGGCATAGACCGTGGCGGCACGCCAAAGATCTATGGCTTTCCTAAGATTAATCCACTCCCGCGTAACCTGCATGCCTTCATCGGTGTAAGGCTGCGATCAGGGCTTTTCGCCCTTTAGCCGGCGCAGGTTGATGTCCGCCAGGCAGGTGTCGAGCTCGCCCAGGTGATCGATCACCGAATGCACACCAAGGCCAAACAGCTGCATCGTTGCCTTGCCGCGTTTGATATCCCGCTCCTGGGGCGGCAATGCCTGCCATTGCGCAGGCGAAAGCCCGCACAGCGACCCGCAGGACGCCAGGCCGATGGTCCACAACCCGGCGTTCAACCCCGATTGCAGCAGGCGCGGTTCACCGCTGACCAGCACGCAACCGTCCAGTCGCTGGACGTTCAATGCCATCAACGCCTGCCAACACGCATTCGGTGCCGGCCAGGGTTGAATTGTTGCGCAGTGTTGCGAAGGTTTGATCCATTCCGGCAGCGTCACGGCCAGGGACTGGCTGAGGGCAGGGGGGAGTTCGTCGAGCCAGGCGCAGGGGATTTGCTGGCGCTGCAAGCTGCGCAGGCTGTCGAGGGCACCCGGTGTGGCTTCGGTGTGTTCGGCCGAGTGGCTGCCATACCGGTGCGTGTGTGCGCCGAAATCCACCAGGCAACCACTGAGCCCGAAAAGTACGGCGGTCAGGCTGGGTGCGTTTTGCGGCAAGACATCGGCGTGTGGCATGTGAGCGTCCCTGAAATAGCAAGAAGCCTAGAATGCGGCAGTGACAGTTGAGTGACATTAATGTGAATCGCTCACATTTGGTTTGATTCCTCCCGGGCTGGGTTCGTGCAATATGCCTGAAGGGTGTTTCCGACTTATACTTGTCAGCTTGTTGCCGGGCCAGGCGCCCGCGCCAGTACAACCCAAGGAGTTTTCTATGCGCTGGACCCATCCTCTAGCCCGGTTTTGTGTATGCGCCAGCGCACTGCTGGTTCCGTTCGTTGCTCAGGCAGCCTCGGAAGACGACCCTTGGGAAAGCATCAACCGTCCTATCTACCAGTTCAACGATGTGCTCGATACCTATGCACTGAAGCCTCTGGCGCAGGGCTACCAGTACGTGACTCCGCAGTTCCTCGAGGACGGGATTCACAACATGTTCCGCAACGTCGGCGATGTGACCAACCTAGTCAACAATATCCTGCAGGCCAAACCTGCGGCGGCGGGCGTCGACACGGCACGTCTGATCTTCAACACCACCTTCGGCCTGCTGGGCTTCTTCGACGTGGGCACCAAAATGGGCCTGCAACGCAGTGACGAAGACTTCGGCCAGACGCTCGGCTACTGGGGCGTGGGCAGCGGTCCGTACGTGATGCTGCCATTGCTGGGTCCAAGTACCTTGCGCGATGCACCTTCGAAACTCGTCGACAGCTACACCGGCCCGTACCCTTACATCAACGATGTGCCGGTGCGTAACTCGATCTTCGGCCTGAACATTGTCGATACCCGCGCCAACCTGCTGTCTTCCGAGAAGCTGATCACCGGCGACAAGTACATCTTCATCCGCAACGCGTACCTGCAGAACCGCGAGTTCAAAGTGAAGGACGGTCAGGTCGAAGACGATTTCTGATCCTCTGTAGGAGCGAGCATGCTCGCGATGAACTCAAGTGCGCCGCGTTCATTCAGCATGGGCGTGTAATCGTTGAAATTCATCGCGAGCCTGCTCGCTCCTACGGGTTTTAACCTTCCATTGAGTTACGGTTTGGAAGGTTCTTATAACTCCCGGTGATTTCAACGATGCGCACGTCAAAGCGACCATCGGCGTGAGCTTGAAACGCCTCGCGGATGGGAGTACCGTCTGCGCCTTAGAAGGGCACCTCTGGTGTACCTGTGTGTAGGGCAAGTGCTCGAAAACGGTGCGACAGAGAGGCTAGAAAGCGAATCCAGTAGTGTGAAACGGGCCTGAACCCGTACCGCTACGCCAACCTAATTCTGGCGCCGTTTGCCCACATGCCAAAAACCAGTGCCACGCTGCTGATAATCGATGATGACGAAGTAGTGCGCGCGAGCCTCGCGGCCTATTTGGAAGACAGTGGTTTCAGCGTCTTGCAGGCCAGCAATGGCCAGCAGGGTCTTCAGGTATTCGAGCAAGACAAGCCCGACTTGGTCATCTGCGATCTGCGCATGCCGCAGATGGGTGGACTCGAACTCATTCGCCAGGTTACCGAGCTGTCACCGCAAACCCCGGTGATCGTGGTTTCGGGTGCCGGCGTGATGAACGACGCGGTCGAGGCGCTGCGCCTGGGCGCGGCGGACTACCTGATCAAACCTCTCGAAGATCTGGCCGTGCTTGAGCATTCAGTGCGTCGAGCCCTGGATCGCGCGCGCCTGCTGCTGGAGAACCAGCGCTATCGCGAGAAGCTGGAAAAGGCCAACCGGGAACTCGCCGCAAGCCTGAACCTGCTCCAGGAAGACCAGAATGCCGGTCGCCAGGTGCAGATGAACATGCTGCCGGGCAGCCCCTGGGCCATCGACGATTTCAAGTTTGCCCACCAGATCATCCCGTCGCTGTATCTGTCGGGTGATTTTGTCGACTATTTTCGGGTCGACGAGCGCCGGGTCGCGTTCTATCTGGCGGACGTATCCGGTCATGGCGCCTCTTCAGCCTTCGTCACCGTGCTGCTGAAGTTCATGACCACGCGCCTGTTGTTCGAGTCCAAGCGCAGCGGCACTTTGCCAGAATTCAAGCCTTCAGAGGTTCTTGGTCATATCAACCGGGGCCTGATCAGTTGTAAGCTGGGGAAACACGTCACAATGGTCGGTGGAGTCATCGACGAGGAGACAGGTTTGTTGACCTATAGCATCGGCGGTCATTTGCCGTTGCCAGTGTTGTACACACCCGACAGTGTCCGTTATCTGGAAGGGCGTGGCTTGCCGGTGGGCCTCTTCAACGAAGCCACCTACGAAGACCACGTGCTGGAGCTGCCACCGACGTTCAGCCTGACGCTGATGTCTGATGGCATTCTGGACCTTTTGCCAGAACCCACACTCAAAGAAAAAGAAGCTGCGTTGCCCCAACGGGTCAAGGCAGCGGGCGGCAGCCTGGATGGCCTGCGGCAGGTTTTTGGATTGGCCACGCTAGGGGAGATGCCGGATGATATCGCCCTGTTGGTGTTGAGCAGGAATCTTTAATGAGTACCGGTAGAATCCAGTTCGCCGAGCAGGACGGCACCTTCGTCCTCAAGTTCGTCGGTGAAGTTCGCCTGACCCTGTGTTCGGCGTTGGATGCGACTATTGAGAAAATCTTCACCGCGATGAATTTCAACGCGATCGTGATTGATTTGACCGAAACCCGCAGCATCGACAGCACGACCCTGGGCCTCTTGGCCAAGTTGTCGATCCTGTCGAGGCAGAAGGTCGGCCTGCTGCCGACTGTCGTCACCACCCACGAAGACATCACCCGTCTGCTGCAGTCCATGGGCTTCGAGCAGGTGTTCAACATCGTCAACAAGCCTATTCCATGCCCGGAATGCCTGGACGATTTGCCGGATCAGGACCAGTCCGAAGAGGTCGTGCGGATCAAGGTGCTCGAAGCGCACAAGATCCTCATGGGCCTGAACGACTCCAATCGGGAAGCGTTCCATGACCTGGTGAATGCGCTGGAGCGGCACTGATTTCATAACCGGCCATGCATGAAAAAGGGCGAACCTGTGAGGGTTCGCCCTTTTTGCATTCCGGCCTTTCAGATCACAGCTTGGCCTGCAGCAATGCCTCAAGCTTTTCCTGATCCCGGGCAAACTGACGAATCCCTTCAGCCAGTTTCTCGGTCGCCATGGCGTCTTCGTTGGACAACCAGCGGAACTGCGCTTCATTGAGGTTCAAGCGCGCTTCGCCCGCGTGGCCCGGCGCCAGTTTGCGCTCGAGCTTGCCGGTGTCGGCAGCCAGTTTATCGATCAGGTCAGGGCTGATGGTCAGGCGGTCGCAACCGGCCAAATGCTCGATCTGGCTCAGGTTACGGAAGCTGGCGCCCATCACGACGGTTTTGTAGTCGTTGGCCTTGTAGTAGTTGTAGATACGCGTCACCGACTGCACGCCGGGGTCATCCGCGCCGGTGTACTCGTTGCCGGTGGCTTTCTTGTACCAATCGTAGATGCGGCCCACGAACGGCGAAATCAGGAACACGCCAGCGTCAGCACAGGCAGCGGCCTGAGCGAAGGAGAACAACAGGGTCAGGTTGGTCTGGATGCCTTCCTTTTCCAGGATCTCTGCGGCACGGATGCCTTCCCAGGTCGAGGCGATCTTGATCAGCACGCGGTCACGGCCAATGCCGGCTTTTTCGTACAGCTCGATCAGGCGGTGTGCACGCTTCAGGACCGCATCAGTGTCGAACGACAGGCGCGCATCCACTTCAGTGGAAATGCGGCCAGGAATCACCTTGAGGATTTCCTGCCCCACCGCGACGCCAAAACGGTCGCTGGCCAGGCCGACATCGCCCTTGCAGTCGCTGACACAGCTATTGAGCAGATCGGCATAACCGGGAATGGCCGCTGCCTTGAGCAGGAGGGAAGGGTTGGTGGTGGCGTCCACCGGTTTAACGCGGGCGATTGCTTCGAAGTCGCCGGTGTCGGCAACCACGGTGGTGAATTGCTTGAGTTGTTCCAGCTTGGAAGTCATGAGCGTGCTCTGTCCTATGGGTCTGATGACATTACCCGAGCGCCGACAGCCGCTCAAGGGCACATACGTGTATAGACGGTCCCGGTGGCAACATCCTGAAAACGGCTGTTTGAAAGGCGGGGCACATATCGGTAATTAAGATCCCGAAACCGCTCGCAGGTTCAAAACAACTGACCGCCAGCGCCCCGTGAGCCACGCCGATGCCCCGGGTCCTATTGCGGATTCAATTGAGTCCTGACAGCCATCTTGGCCGGTTTTGGCTGGCCGTCGGAGGTCAGCAAGCCGAAGTTTTTCTCCCGATCGTCACTGCCTGAATCGCTGTTTTTCCATTCGTAAATCGATGCCAGGGCAATGTTCTGCTTTTTCACGTCGGCAATGAATGCGCTGACTTTGCTGGCTTGTCCATCGACCCCGCCATTGGACATAAGCGCCGACACGCCCCATTCACTGATGACCCCTGGAATATGGAGGTTCTGCGCGATGAACGCCTGGGAGTTGCTGATCTGGGCGCTCGTCATGCCATAGGGGTGATAGGAGACGGCACTCAGGCATTTGGGGTAAGCACTGACGATCTTGTTCAGCGCCACCGTCGATGCAGAGCCGGCACTGGGCGGCCGGGCGAAGCCAAATCCGACCACCGGCGTTGCCAGCGGTTTTTGCTGCAGCGAATTGCACACCGCGCTCATGAACGGCACGAAGGTGGTGTCGAAGCTCCCGGTCGGCCAGTAGGTGCCCAGGTCCGGCTCATTCCAGATCTCAATCGCGACCAACTGCGATCCGTAGGCTTTCTCCAGGCTCATCACCGAACTGGCGAAGTTTTCCCCTGCGGCAGCCAGTTCACTGGTGTTGCCTGACGCGGTGGTCAGCGCCTTGGTCGAGCGTACCGTCAGCAGTACCGGCAAGCCGGAGGATCGGGCGGCGGCAAACGCATCGCTGACCTGTTTTTGATAGGCCGAGCCACCCAGGCTGTTGGTCCAGACGCCAAAGCGCACGAAGCCGAATCCCTGCGCCTTGATGTCCTCGGCGTCGGCAGGGGTGAAGTTCTGGATCTTGACCTGAACCCCGATGGACTTGTTGGCGGGCAGGGCTGCGAACAGCTCGTTGGCGTGCGCCTGGCCGACTGCACCGAGTATCAGCAGGGTTGAGAGTGTCAGTGGTTTGAAATGTACCGAATTCATGTCTGTTCTCCTCATGAGAAATGACATCAGTCATTAATTATCCCGTTACTTTGAATTCGATGTTGGTTAAGGCCTGAAGTGCACGAATGTTATTTTTTGTCGGATAACCGATGTTAAGTAACTATCGTTATTTTTGGTCCGGCAATTCTGGTTGGGTGGCTTTCCGGGGCTGTGGTACTTAATGCACCTGTACTTGCAGGGTGAATCTATTTCTGAGTGCAGGAAGGTCTTGCGGGTTCATTCAAATCCGCCAGGCGCATTGGCCGATCGGCATTAAACGGGAAAGTTACCTTGTTCAAAAAGATTCTTGTCGTTTGCGTGGGCAACATTTGCCGAAGTCCCACGGCAGAACTGTTGCTGCGCAACGCACTGACCACTTCATCGATCACCGTGACCTCCGCAGGCCTGGCCGCCAGGGTCGGCGAAGCCATGGAGCCGTCGGCGCGGCAAGTCCTGGAGGACCACGGGCACAGCGCTGAAGCCTTCAAGGCACGGCAGATTACTTCGGACATCGTTAACGATTCAGACCTGATTCTGGTCATGGAAAAAGAGCATGTAAAGCAAGTGCTGAAGATTGCATCGCACGCGCGGGGCAAGGTGTTTCTGCTCGGTAAGTGGCAGAACGAACGGGAAATACAAGACCCTTATCGTCAAGGAAAAGCAGCGTTTATTCATGCCCATGCATTGATTGAAGATGCAGTTTGCTCATGGGCGCAGCGCCTCGGACATTGATCAATATTCTTCAGACCCTTGAATGGTAAGAACAGACTTATGCAGTTACCGTCAGTCATCAGCAGCCGCGATAACGAACAAGACAATATTGATCTTCTCGGTATCTTCGGCACTTTAATTGATCAGAAATGGTTGATCGGCGCATTCACCGGTGCATTCATGGCCACCGGTGTCGCCTATGCGATTTTGTCGACGCCGGTGTATCAGGCGAACGCCCTGGTTCAGGTCGAACCGAAAAAGAACGACATGCTCGGTTTTTCCGATCTGAGCAGCATGCTCGGCGGGCAATCGCCGTCGGTGACCGAGATCGGCATTATCAAGTCCCGCGCAATCATCGGCAAAACCGTCGATGATCTGCGCCTGGACATCGACGTCACGCCCAACACCTTCCCGGTGATCGGCGGTTTTCTCGCCCGCCGTTACCGGGGAGATACCCCGCAGAGTGTCGCGGCGCCGCGCTTCGGCTTGAACAGCTACGCCTGGGGCGGTGAGCGGCTGGAGTTTTCCCGGCTCAACCTGCCCAACGAGTTGTTGGGCAAGAAGCTCACGCTGGTTGCCGGCGAGCAGCAGCGTTTCCAGCTCTTCGATGACAACGACAATCTGCTGGTCGAAGGCGTGGCCGAAAGCGCATTCGTCCAGGACGGGGTCGAAGGACTGATCACCCATCTGCAGGCCAACCCTGGCACCCGCTTCGAAGTGGTGCGCAACCCGCGGATCGTGACCATCCAGAATTACCAGGACGGGCTGGATATTTCCGAGCAGGGCAAGGAGTCCGGCATCATACGCCTGGCCCTGGCCAGCACCGATGCGGCCGAAGCCGTGAAAATCCTCAATAAAGTCTCGTCGCTGTATGTGCAGCAGAACGTGCAACGCACGTCCGCCGAAGCGGCGCAGAGCCTGGACTTCCTGCAAGGCCAGCTGCCGCAGGTCAAGCGCGACCTGGCCAAGGCCAGCGAAGCACTCAACGGCTACCAGACCCGCGGCAAGACCGTGAACATTTCCCTCGAAACCCAATCGGTGCTGGAACAGATCGTCAGCCTGGATACGCGCATCTCCGAGCTGAAAATGCAGCAGGCGGAGCTGGACCGCAAATTCACCAAGCAGCATCCGGCGTATCGCGCGCTGATGACCCAGATCGGCGAATTGACCCAGCAACAGAAGGCGCTAGAGAGCAAGTCCCAGAACCTGCCGTCGACCCAGCAGGAGTTGCTGAACCTGACCCGCGATGTGGAAGTGGCGTCGCAGATCTACACGCAACTGCTGAATAAATCCCAGGAACTGGACATCGTCAGGGCAGGGGCAGTGGGCAATGCGCGGTTGATCGACACCGCGGATGTCGACCTGACCAATCCGGTCAAGCCACGCAAGGCGCTGATCGTGTTGATCGCCACCTTCCTCGGCGCATTTCTCGGCGTGGCGCTGGTGCTGCTGCGCAAATCCCTGAGTCGCGGGCTGGAGGGACCGGAGGCCATCGAGCAACTGGGGTTGCCGGTCTACGCGTCGATTCCCTACAGCGCGCTGCAACAGGAAGAAGACAACAAGAAAGTCCGTGTCAGGAGCGAGGCTGAAAAACAGGCCTACCTGTTGGCCCTGCGTAACCCCACGGATCTTTCCATCGAGTCGATCCGCAGCCTGCGCACCTGCCTGCACTTCGCGGCGCTGGATTCGACCAACAACCGCATCATGATTTCAGGTCCCAGCCCCCAGGTCGGCAAAACCTTTGTTTCCTCCAACCTCGCCGCCGTCATGGCGCAAAGCGGGCAGCGGGTGGTGCTGATCGATGCCGACATGCGCAAGGGGCATCTGCACAAGACCCTGAACACGCCGATCACCAATGGCCTGTCGGACCTGCTGGTCAAGCGCTGCAGCATCGAGCAGGCGATCAACACCGTCGAAGTCGACAACCTGCATTTCATCAGCCGTGGACAGGTCCCGCCCAACCCGTCGGAGCTGTTGATGCACGCCAACTTCCGCGAGTTGATGGCCGAACTCAGCGAGCGCTATGACGTGGTGATCATCGACACGCCACCGCTGCTGGCAGTGACCGATGCAGCGATTGTTGGCCGTGAGGCGGGGATCAGCCTGATCGTCACGCGCTTCGCGGTGAACCCCGCCAAAGAAATCGAATTGACGATTCGTCGCTTTGCCCAGAACGGAATCGAGTTGAAGGGCGCCGTGTTCAACGGTGTCGAGAAACGCGCCGCGAGCTACTACGGCAACGGTGGTTACGGTTACTACAACTACGAATACGCGTCGGACAAATCCTGAGTGTCAGCGACTGTCATTACATGCATGGAAGTGAGTGGGCTGTGAAAAAAATATTGCACGTAGCCGAAACGATAAAAGGTGGTGTCGCCACGGTTATCCGGACGATATCGGCCCCGCCGGAAGGCGATGCATCGAACTATGAATTGGTTTACCTGATCCCGTTCGACCAGCGCAAAGAGTTGCACGGCATCGATGAGCGGCAGATCAGGACCTTCGACAGGACCCGGCGCGATGTGCTGTCGCTGCTGCGCTTTGCCTGGCAACTGACCCGGGTGATTCTCAAGGAAAAACCCCAAGTGGTGCATTTGCACAGCACCTTTTCCGGGGTGATCGGCCGTTGCGTGTGCCTGGTCCTGAAGCCTTGGCGCTCACCGAAAATTGTTTACTGCCCCCATGCCTTTTCGTTCCTGATGGAAAGCTCGCCGGCCAAGCAGAAAGCCTATTCGCTGATTGAGCGGCTGTTGCAGAAGGTCACGGACGTGATCATTTGCGTCAGCCAGTACGAGATGGACAAGGCTGCTGAGTTTGGCATCGATCGCCACCGCATGAAGCTGATCTACAACGGCATTCATCACAAGGAAGATCAGCAGAAGGTCGATGAACAGAAGCCGATCCATCTGCTGTTTGTCGGCCGGCTCGACTACCAGAAAGGCTTCGATGTGCTGCTCAAGGCCTACGCCAAGGTTCAGCGCAGCGATCTGAAACTGACCGTGGTGGGCAGTGCCGTCAACGAGGAATTCGTCGAGCGGCCCGAGATGGATTCGGTGGAATACCTGCCCTGGGTCACTCCGGCGGAAGTGAATGCGCTTTACCAGAAGGCCGATGCCCTGATTGTCCCCAGCCGCTGGGAAGGTTTTGCCATGGTGCCGCTGGAAGGCATGGCCATGGGGTTGCCGGTGATTGCCAGCGATTGCACGTCGTTGCCCGAGTTGGTCAGTCACGGGGAGACGGGCTACGTGTTCCCTACCGGCGATCACCAGGCACTGGCCGATGTGCTGGTGAACATTCAGAAGCCCAAGTTGCAGGACCTGGGTGCCGAAGGCCGCAAGACCGTCCGCGAACGCTTCAGTGCCGCGTTGATGATCCGGCAAACCTATGACGTGTATTCCGCTCAAACTTATTAAGTAGACATCAGCTCATGAACGTAACGATTTTGCACGGCTACAGCGCGTCCAACTCCGGCGACGGCCTGCTTGTGGATCTGGCCATTGCCCTGGTGCAACGCAACTTTGGTGAAGACACCACGATCAATGTCGTGGCGTCTGACCCCGAGTCATTCAATTACTTGCCCCACAAGCGTTATGACGCGCCGGTGATGGCGGCCAAGGGGCTGGGGCGGATCAAGCAGGCTGTGTTCCTCAACCAGTCGTACGCCGGGCTTGCGGATCTGCTGAAAACCACTGATTTGATCGTTGGCGTTGGTGGCGGCTACATGCGCTCCAAAAGCGCCTTCGAACATATCAAGTTGAAACTGGGGCACGCCAAGCAGCTGGAAACGGCGATCCTCAGCAAGGTGCCGTCGGTTTACCTGCCGCAAAGCATCGGTCCGTTCCATGGCGAGGGCCGCAAGATCGTCGAGCATTACGCCAGCGCCGACGCGGTTTTCGTGCGGGACAATCGGTCGTCGGCGATCTTCGAGGCCTGTGAAAATGTCTATCGGGCGCCGGACCTGGCCGTCCAGGCGCTGGCCGGAAAAATCCTCATGCAGCCCAAGTTCACCCGCTGTGCGTCATCGCCTGCGGTGGTGTGCGTGGTGCTGCGCAAGCCGCCGGAGTGGAGCAAGGAGAAGAAGGTCGCCTACGTGGCCAACCTCAAGCTGCTGCTGCAACGCTTGAAGAACAAGAGCAAGGTGGTTTGCGCAGTGCAGGCCGCCGTGCGTGGCAATGACGACGGCGCGTTTTATCGGGAGCTGGGGATTACCGAAGACCTGCTGCCGTTGAAGGCGGCCCTGGCCAAATACCAGCCGGACCTGGTGATTTCCGTCCGGCTGCACGGCGCCATCGAGTCGTTGCTGGCCGGCGTCCCGGCGTTCCATATCAGCTATGAGCGCAAAGGCTTTGGCGCCTATCAGGACATGGGCGTGGAAGACTGGGTGATCAACGGCGGGGATATCGATGTCGACACCATCATCAACACCGTTTACGCGCCGAACGCCTTGTCCAGTTTCGGCAAGCGCCTGACCGACACCTGCCGGGAGATTGAAGCCAAGTCGGTGATGATGGACGACATCATCAAAGGAATCGTTCGATGATATTTCGGCTGTTGCTCCGGGGCGGTGCCCTGGGCGCAAAGTTTCTGCTGGTGTTGGCCATTACCCATTACCTGGGGTATGACGCCCTGGGTTTCTACGGCGTGGTGGTGGCCGCTTCGCTGATTGCCTCGAAGTTCTACAGCGTCGGTTTCAGTTCCGAAATCAATCGGCTGATCAGCGTCGGCCTCAGCTCGCGCCGGGTCGTCGACAAGGTGCTGCTGTTGTACCTGGCCGTGGGGCTGGTGTTGTCGGTGGCGACGTTGGCGGTCTATTCGTTGTTCCAGGACGTACAGGCGAGTGTCGCGCTGATTCTCTGCGTGACGCTGGTGCTGCTCACCGAGCATCTGTCGTTCGAAATCAACTCCTTCGTGTTCTCCGCGCAGAAAGCCACCTGGGGCGCGATGCTGTTTTTCATCAAGACTGGCCTCTGGGCATTGCTGGCGGTGGGCGGGCTGATGCTCGGCCAGGTGTCGGCGATCGATACCGTCCTGTGGTTGTGGGTGGCGGCCAACCTGGTGGTGATGGTGGCCGGTTACCTGATCGTGGCCAGGCTTCACCAGGGCCGGACCAAGGGTGAGCTGGGCGCGGCATCGGTGTGGAAGGCCGGCTTGCCGTTTTATCTGGGCACCGGCCTGATTGCCTTGAGTCAGTACGTCGAGCGGTTCCTGATTATCGACCTCGAACCCTACGCCAGCCTGGGCAAATACGTGTACGCCTGGTCGGCGGCCAATACCTTGCAGGCTTTGTCCTACGCGGTAGTGGCGGTGGTGGGCATTCCGGTGCTGTCCAAGCGCTTTCAGCGCGACCAGCAAGCCTTCAGTGTCCGGCAACTGTTCGTGAATCAGTGGGTCATGCGTTCGCTGATGGTGTCCGCGGCGGTGGCGGTGCTGATTTATCTGTTCTTCAACGTCGCGCTGGATTACGTGGCGGCAACGGTGCCGCGTCCGGATAACGCGATCCTCGGCGTGCTGATTTTTTCCTTCGCCCTGCGTGCCGTCGGCGACATCGTCTGGGGAGGGCTGATTGCCTCGAAAAATCGTCGGGTGTCCGTCGCCAGCGCGGCCATCTGCCTGCTGGTATCAACGCCGGTCAGCTATCTGTTGATCAAGCACCACTCGATTTATGGCGCCGCCTGGGGGAACGTCTTCGCGATCTGCGTGCAGCTCGGCGTGATTGCCCTGTTGACCCGCGCGCCCCGGGCGAAAGGGGCTTTGGCATGGGATTGAAATTGCCCTGCATCGAGTTTCGCGGCAGGAAACTCGATTCGTCGCTGTCGTTCCTGATTCTGTTCACTGGCCTGTTCCTGTCGGTGGCCATGCCGTTGCTGATCTCCCGGGACCCGGGCCCGGACGCCATGACCTTGTGGTCGTCCTATGCCCGTGCCGACAACTGCAATTTCTGGAATCCCTTCTCGCCGGATCGATCTTCCTACGAATGTTCGGCGTTCCTCCTGCGGCCAACCGGCATCAATCTGACCAATGCCTGGGCCTACGGGATGTTCTGCAATTTCTTCCTGACGGCGATCCCGGTCTTCATCTTCCGGCGCATGCCGTTGACGATTTTCCTGACCCTGTGTCTGTGGGGCGTGGTCCGCTCGTTCTTCCTGGAAAACCTGACCAAGGAAATCATCGTTTCGGTGGCGGTCCTTTCGATCCTGCTGACGTCGTATTCCAGTCGATACCGTGTGGGGTTTTTCTTGTCCGCGCTGATTTACGGCGTGCTGATCCGGCCCTACTGGATTCTGTTCTCGCTGGCATGGGTCGGGGTGTGCGTGATGAAGAAGTACGTCTCGCGCGTGACCTTCTTCCTGATGCTGTTCCTGTTCTACCTGGCGATCGCCACGGCGATTCAACTGGCGCTTGGCTACTCGGTGTCGTCGATTCGCGCCAGCAACAACGAATTGCGCACGGCGGGGGAGGAGGGCTCGAAGTCGTTGATCGTGTCCTGGATCAACGGTGGTGATTTCGTCTCCCAGGCATTGGACTCGCTGGTGATCTTCTTCCGGCTGTCGTTCCCCGTGGAGCTGATCATGCTCTCCGGTCCGGGCCAGGTGATCTTCGTGTCGTTGATGATCATGACCGCGTTGCTGCTGTTCAAGGTGATCACCTCGACGGACTACAAGGGCGTGCCGATCCAGACCAAAGCCAAGGAGCTGATCGCGATCCCCCTGTCTTTTCTGCTGGTCCAAGGTTTGTTCGAGCCGGACTTCGGCTCATTCGCCCGGCATTTTTCCATGGTGGTGCCGGTGCTGTTCGTCGGGCTGGGCTTGATGCTGCGTGCCCGCAAACCCGTGTTGGTTGAATCGAGAATTCCGAACCTGGAAACCTGAGTCGAGGCGTGTGCTTTATGTCGAGCAATAAAAAGTCCCTGGAGATCGAAACCCTGCGCGGCCTGGCGTGCCTGCTGCTGGTGCTCTATCACGTGATCGGTCCGTTGGGCGGCGGCTTGAAAATAGACCTGGGCTCGCCGTTCCGAGTGATTGCAGATTCCATGGTGTACGTGCGCATGCCGTTGTTCACCTTCATCTCGGGCTACATCTATTCCATCTACAAAATCCGCGGCAATGACTTCCAGAGCTTTTTTGCCGGCAAGGTCCGGCGGCTGCTGGTGCCGTTGTTCTGCGTGGGCGTGCCGTTTTCCGTGCTGCAGGCGGTCGGCCCCGGCGTGAACAAGGATGTGGGTGTGATGGAGGCGTTGCTGTCGTTCTACGTGCCGGTCAATCACTTCTGGTTCTTGCAGGCGGTGTTCATCATCTTCATGTTCGTCGGCCTGCTGCAGTGGCGTGGCCTGTTGCGCGGCATGACGCGTTTGTACCTGTTGTTCGCGTTTGCCTCGGTGATGTTCCTGCTGCCGCCGTTCACTGTGGATGCATTCGGTATCAACGGTGCGATCTATCTGCTGCCGTTTTTCGTGGCCGGGATGATCGGCCAGGAAAAGGTCGCCGCGCTGAAGCAATCGCTGAAGGTGGTCGGCCCACTGGTGTTCGTGTTGATTGCGCTGGTGCTGTTGTACGTGGCGGCGGTGGACCGCGAGTTGATCGTCGATCGCCGTAGCCTGGTCGGTTTGGCGGTGGGTTGCGTGTCCTGCATCGCGCTGCTGTCGAGTGACATGCGTTCCAAAGCACTGACCTGGCTCGGTGGCTATTCCTACGCGATCTTTCTGTTTCATGTGCTGTTCGCCGCCACGTCGCGGTTTGTGCTGGGGCGCCTGGGGGTTAAGGACGAAAGCCTGCTGGTGTTTGGCGGCCTGTTCTGCGGGTTGCTGGGGCCGGTGGTGTTGTCGATGGTGTTCAGTCGGTTCAACTTCACGTCCGTGCTCTTTCTGGGCGAGCGCGCCAAGGCCAGGAAACCCCGGGAAACCGTGGTCCCTGTGCCGCAGGCTCAGTGACCCATGTTTGCAGTGGATGATGCGCAGCCTGTTGCGGCTTCGGTGATAGAAGTTGGCGACGTAAACGAGCGCTTTGCAAAGTGGCGCGAGGGTAAGGCGGGGAAGGTGCTGGCCATCTCGGTGATCGGTGACAGCTACAGCGCCGGGCAGGATTTTTATCTGAACAAACTGGTGCAGCGCTTGGCCGGCGAAGCGGGTTTCGCCGGGCCGGGTTATGTCGGCTTCAACCATGGCGCGGCGCTCGGCGGCACACACTTCAAATACACCCGCAGCAGCGAAAAGTACTTCGGCGGTGATTGGCAGGTGTCCGGCCTCGGTCAGGCCAGCCCCGACAGTCGCACGGTGATGGGGCGGCCCGGCGCCTGGCTGGAGGTGGACGCCAGCCCGGGCAAGGCCATCGATACAACTATCACCGGGGCGAAACTGCTCTTTTTGGGTGACGGCTCCTCCAGTGAAGTGCGCTATCGCTGGTCGGCGTCTCAGCCATGGCAGCCGCTGAAGCTCACGGGGACTGGCGTTCAGGAAGTCCCGTTGACCGGCGTCTCCAACACGGCGGATTGGGCGTTCCGGCTGGAGGTGGTGACAGGTGCGCCAACGCTGTTCGGTTTGTGGATGAGCAATGGCCAGGGCGGGGTCCGGGTGTCCAAGCTCGCTGCCTCCGGTGCGGCGTCCGCTGACTTCTATCACCGCGATGGCCGGTGGCAGGCGCAGTGGAAAAGCGTGGTGTCGAAGATCCCCGCGGACATTTACCTGATCATGCTCGGTGGCAATGACCAGGGTTTTGGCGTGAAGCCCGATCAGTATCTGCAGAACATTCAGGGGCTGGTGCAGATGGTGCGCGACATTCAGCCAGCGGCGAGCATCAACCTGATCCTGCGCCAGGACACCACCCGTTCCAGTGCCTACCCGATGTCGGCCTACGCACAAGTCCTGCAGCCGTGGGCGCGTGCGGAGCATCTGGGTTATGCCAATCTGCAATGCGCGTTTGGTGTGGATTTCAAGCGCTACGCCGCTGGCGGACCCAGCCCCATGATCGGTCCCGACAACATCCACCCGATCCCGGAGACGGGTGGGCGGGTGATTGCCGATTATCTTTATCGGATGATTGTTGGCGGTTCGCCACAGGAAGGCTGCGGCCAGGCATTTTAAGTGGGTACACCGCGAAACTGTGGGAGCGGGCTTGCCCGCGAAGGCGTCGTGCCAGTCAACATCTATGTCGACTGACAGGCCGATTTCGCGGGCAAGCCCGCTCCCACAGGGTTTTGAGTCGTACACAAACCCTGTGATCGAGGTGTTTACAGGGCAGCCTTTTCGAAAGCGTCCAGCTGACTCAGCAACTCCGCCGTTTTCAGCGGCATCAGTTGCAAATCACAACGGGTTTCCACATTGATGATGATCGCCGGCTCGTTGCAGCACAGGCGGACGCGGAAGCGCCAGTCGCTGAAAATCACTTTCAGCCCGTCGCGGTCGTCGATCTCCAGGGCCTGCTCGCCATACAGCGTTTTCAGGTGAGCGAGCAGGGGATAAGGGTCGGCCATCGACCGACGAATGTCCCCGGATGAGGGGAATACGCCGATTCGTTCCACCAGCAAATGAGTGCCCAGCCAGGGTTCGTTGGCGCTGGGCAGCGTCTGGTGCCGTGACAACCAGCTCATCACCCCGAGGTTGCCCACCTCCAGTTCAATGTCTGCCGAGTGTTGTGCAATGTTCATAGTGGCCTGCCTGAATGGAAGAGTGGGCGTCGCTCTAGAGTGAAACGGGCCGGTCAACGGCCCTTGAGGTACAGGTTCTCGTAGCAGAAGTTGGTCGCTTCGAGGTAACCCTCAGCGCCACCGCAATCGAAGCGCAGGCCCTTGAATTTGTAGGCCAGCACGCAGCCGTTCTGCGCCTGTTTCATCAGGGCGTCGGTGATCTGGATTTCCCCGCCCTTGCCAGGCTGGGTATCGGTGATCAGATCGAAGATGTCCGGCGTCAGGATGTAGCGGCCGATGATCGCCAGGTTGGACGGGGCGTCCTGCGGGCTCGGTTTTTCCACCATGCTGTTGACCCGGTAGATGCCGTCGGAGATCTGCTCGCCGGCAATCACCCCGTACTTGTGGGTCTGGTCCCGTGGCACTTCCTGAATGGCCACGATCGAGCAGCGGAATTTCTTGTAGAGCTGGATCATTTGCGCGAGTACGCCGTCGCCTTCCAGGTTCAGGCACAGGTCGTCGGCCAGCACCACGGCGAAGGGTTCATCGCCGATCAGCGGGCGGCCGCTGAGGATCGCGTGGCCCAGGCCTTTCATTTCGATCTGACGGGTGTAGGAGAAGGTGCAGGTATCGATCAGCTCGCGGGTGCCGGCGAGGAATTTCTCTTTCTCGGTGCCGCGAATCTGATGTTCAAGCTCGTAGCTGATATCGAAATGGTCTTCCAGCGCGCGCTTGCCCCGCCCGGTGACGATTGCCATGTGCTCAAGGCCGGCGTCCCGCGCTTCTTCAACGGCGTATTCGATCAGCGGCTTGTTGACGATCGGCAGCATCTCCTTGGGCATGGCTTTGGTGGCCGGCAGGAAACGCGTGCCATAGCCGGCAGCGGGGAACAAACATTTACGAATCATAAAAATATCCCGGGTAGTCATGGCACACAGCCAAGTGTGCGCAATAACGAGTGATTGCAAGTTTCAATGATTATTGAAGGCTTACTTTAATACCCGAGGCGGCTAGTTGATGGCAAATGGCAATGCATGCGAAACAGGGCAATGTTATGAGATGTCGGTTTGAAAGTTATTAGTTATTTTTAGTCGGTATCTGTTGATAGTGGTGATTGCGTTCGAGTGCTAATAAGTAACCGGCAATACAGTTTGGACTGCAAAAATATTTATTGCCAGTCGTTGAACTAAATTTGTTTTCGGTTGTTGTCGCCCTTGTTTGTGAGGCTTGGTTCGCACATTCAATAAAGAGGGCTTGACACACTACTTGGCACTTTCCCCATTATGGACCGCGCTATGAAGATTCTGGTAACCGGTGGAACCGGCTATATCGGTTCGCATACCACACTTGCATTGCTTGAAGCAGGTTATGAAGTCGTTGTACTGGATAATCTTTGCAATAGCTCCGACGCCGCGCTGCATGCAGTGGAAGCCATTTGTGGCAAGAGTGCGCTGATGATTCACGGCGATGTTTGCGACAGGGCCTTGCTGGACCGGATTTTCCAGCAGCACGCCATCGATGCGGTCCTGCATTTTGCCGGGCTCAAGGCGGTCGGCGAGAGCGTGCGCAAGCCGCTGGAGTATTACGAAACCAACGTGGGGGGCAGCATTACGCTGTGCCAGGCGATGGCTGCCGCCGGTGTGTTCCGCCTGGTGTTCAGTTCATCGGCCACGGTGTACGGCGAACCTGAGCAGATGCCGATTCGCGAGGACTTTCCCACGGGCACCCCGACCAATCCCTACGGTCAATCCAAATTGATCGTGGAAAACGTGCTGCGTGACCTGTCCCAATCCGAACCACGCTGGAGCATTGCGCTGCTGCGTTATTTCAATCCGATCGGCGCCCACGACAGCGGCCAAATGGGTGAAGACCCCAATGGCATCCCCAATAACCTGGTGCCCTACATCAGTCAGGTCGCGGTCGGCAGCCTGCAGGAGTTGTCGATTTTCGGTGACGACTACCCCACGGTCGACGGCACCGGCGTGCGCGATTACATCCACGTGGTGGATCTGGCGGACGGGCACCTCAAGGCATTGCAATCCATTGTCGGGCGTACCGGCATTCATACCTGGAACCTGGGCACCGGCGATGGCTACAGCGTGATGCAGGTGCTGCGGGCCTTCGAGCAGGCGTGCGGGCGGCCGGTGCCTTATCGGGTCATGCCGCGGCGTTCGGGTGATATCGCCGAGAGCTGGGCCGACCCGTCCAAGGCGGCCCGGGAGCTGGGCTGGAAGGCGACGCGCAACCTGCAGGACATGGTGGCCGACACCTGGCGCTGGCAATCGAATCACCCCAGGGGTTACCTCGGTTGATGTCAATTTAATGACCGTTAACCGTCATTTTGATGAATGTTATTTCCGGTCAGGATGTTAGATATCGTCGGGAAAATAGACTGGAATTGCCACTTGCAAGTCCGTAGATATAAACCTCGCCGTTCGACATTTAGCTGTCAGGTAAAACTGTGAATGAACAACGGCCCTGTTCGCAATGTTTGCGACTTGATCTCTCACCTCCAACGGACTTCCGGTTTGTTGTCCGGTTGAATGTTGGAAAGGAGTTGATATGAAGAAAGTGATGGCAATTGCCCTGTTGACGATGTTGAGCAACTGGGCATCCGCAGTAGAAGCGCCGCTAACGGCAGCAACCAATGTATTGGGTAATGTGGCGGCTACTCAAGCCACTGCGGCCAGTACTGCAATGGTGGCAAGTGCGATAGCGGCGTCCAACAGTGGTGGCAGTGCCAACGGCGGTACAACCGGTACCACAGGTACTACGGGTACAACCGGCACCCACAACTAAGTGTAAAACCTGCACGTGTAGTACAAGGTCGCCCGATGCAAATCGGGTGACTTTGTTTTTAGAGTTACCCTTGAATAGCGTAGTGCCATTATGACTCGTAGTGTTTATCTTTTGACGTTGGCAAGTTTCGCTTTACAAGGTTGCATGTTTTCCCCCGGTCAGTACCTGAGCACCAGCGATATCACTCGCCAGGGCGCCAGCGAAAGCAGCCGGGTGGAGCTCATTCCGATCACCCCCAAGCTGATTTCGATGGATCGGGCCACGTTCAAGCCTGAGACGTTGCCGGCCGAGTTGCTGACGGCTCCGAGCGAGTACCGCATCGGTCGCAACGACGTGCTGTACATCACGGTGTGGGATCACCCCGAGCTGACGGCACCGTCGGGCGCGCAACAGCAGATCGATGCCAACGGCCGACTGGTGCGTTCCGATGGCACGCTCTTCTACCCGTACATCAAGGAAGTCCAGGCGGCGGGCCGGACGATCCAGCAACTGCGCGCGGACATCGAACAACGGCTGTCGGCCTTCATCGCCGAACCACAGGTGGATGTCGCCGTCTTGCGTTTCGCCAGTCAGAAAGTCGTGGTCTCGGGTGCGGTCGAGAAGGCCGGTCCCCAGGCGATTTCCACCAACCCGCTGAGCGTGGTTGAAGCCCTGGGTTCCGCCGGGGTCGACACCGCGAACGCTGATTTGTCGGGCTTGCTGCTGACGCGAAACGGGCGGGTGTACAAGCTCAATCTCGACGGGCTCAACCAGCCGGATTCCGAGTTGCAGAACGTCTACCTCAAAGGTGGCGATCAGCTGTACCTGCCGTACAACGACAACAAGCGTATCTACGTCATGGGCGAGGTCAACCAGCCGCGCGCGCTGAGCTTCAAGACCGCCACCATGAACCTGTCCGATGTCCTGGGTTCGGTGGGCGGGCTGAGCCAGACCACCTCCAACGGCAATGCCGTGTACGTCATCCGGGGCGTGGAAAACCTCGATGTGGAGCCGGCCAAGGTCTTTCAACTGGAGGCCGAATCGCCGACCGCCATGGCCCTGGCCACGCACTTTCAGGTTCGTCCCCAGGATGTTGTCTACGTCGGCCCTGCCAACGTGACGCGCTGGAATCGCTTCGTCAGCCAGTTGGTGCCATCGGCTTCCATCGTCGGCACCGGCGCTTCCGCTGCGAAGAACGCGAGCGAAGTCACCAGTAACAGCAAATAAGGCCGGGTCCGACAGTGAGAACGTTGAAAGTTGGCGTCTGCTTGATAGCGGCCGTGTCTTTGTGTGGCTGTAACCCGTTGATGGTCGCCTCGGTGAATAACCTGCAATCGGCGCTGGTGGGGCCGGGTGAAGTGGAGGTCACGGCGGCGCAGGTGGCGGACGTTCGCTATCCGCAACTCAAACTGACCACGCCGTCCGGCTCCGGGGTGCTGGCGCTGGTGCGTGAGCGTGGCGACCTGCAGTTCTGGGTCGCGTCCGGCAAACAGGTGTTGCTCCTGCGCGATGGTCTTGCGGTACGCAGCATCGGCCTGGGCCTGGGCGGCGACCTGGACGGCACGCGCCTGGCCACCGCTTCGCCCTTCAAGCAAGGCCTGCATCGATTGCCCGATGGCTACACCAGCCAGCGCTGGATCGATCTCTATCAAGGCCAGGAAGTCGGCGTGACCCTGAGCAGCCGCTTCTCCCGAAAATCCCTGGAAACCCTCGAAATTCTCAACAAGGAATACACCGTGCTACGTGTCGATGAGCAGATTGACGCCCCGGCCATCGGCCTGCGGGCGACCAATCGTTATTGGGTCGATCCCGTTGACGGTTTCATTGTGCAGAGCGAGCAACAACTGACCTCGCAACTGCGGGTCAAGATTGTGCAATTGACCCCTGAACGCAGGACCGCGCCTTGAAGCGGGTTCGGGTGTTATCGGCGTGCCTGCTATTGATCACCGGCCTGAGCCAGGCAGCGGTCACCGTTACCGGGGACGTGGCCAATCCGGGGCCGGTCGAGCTGCCACCGGGCGGTCGCCTGCTGGACGTGATCAGCGTGGCCATACCCAATGCCGAAAGTTACTGGCTGGCGGCGCAGTTGCAACGTCAGTCCCTGCTTGAAGAGCAGGAGCGACTCAAGGCTGGCGTATTGTTCGATCTGCAGGTGTTGCAGCGCCTGGCCTTGCTCTTCGACCGGCCGAGCCGGGCGGCGCTGGCGGTGCGGCTGGCCGAACAGGTCGGGCAGATGCCGGTCACCGGGCGTCAGATCGCGGTGCTGGACCCGATCGCGGTGGAGGTCGGCTTTGCCCGCAACATGCGCCTGGACGATGGCGATCGCCTCACTTACCCGATGCGCGTCAATGAAGTTGAAGTGCTCGGCGCGGTCGCCGAAACCTGCCGTTTGCCCTATGTGCCCATGCAGGACGCCAGTGACTACCTGCAAGACTGCGCGACGCTGGACGATGCCGACGCCGACTACCTGTGGCTGATCCAGCCCAATGGCGTGTCCCGGCGCGTGGGCATCGCCGCCTGGAATCGCGAGAGCGGGCAGATACCTGCCGCTGGCAGCAAGATCCTGGTGCCGGTCAAGACCGATGATCTTGATCCGCCTGTTCCTGAACTGAATCAGCAGTTGGCCGAATTCATTGCCACGCAGCTGGCTGAGGTGGTTCGTTGAATTTACGTTTTGCAGCGGTGTTGTTATTGCCCTGTGGCCTGGCCCATGCCGAACCACGTATTACCCAACATGACTTCGGTGGCGCCGGCCTGTTACAGACCCCGACGGCGCGAATGGCACCGGCCGGCGAATTGAGCCTGAACGCCAACCGGACCGACCCCTACAGCCGCTACAGCGTATCGCTGCAGCCATTCGAATGGCTGGAAGGCTCGTTTCGCTATACCGCCATTACCAACCGCCCGTATGGCCCCGAGTCGTTGAGCGGCAACCAGAGCTATAAGGACAAGGCGGTCGATATCAAGGCCCGGCTGTGGCAGGAAACTCATTGGGCGCCTGAAGTGGCGCTGGGCTTTCGAGACATCGGTGGTACGGGCCTGTTCTCCAGTGAGTTTCTGGTGGCCAACAAGCGCTATGAGAATCTCGATTTCAGCGCCGGCATTGCCTGGGGTTACCTGGGCAATCGCGGCGATTTCGAAAACCCGCTGGGCGAGCTCGACGATCGCTTCAAGACCCGGCCGGCCAGCGAAGGCACCGGTGACGTCAACGCCGGCTCGTATTTTCGTGGCAGTCCGTCGTTCTTTGGCGGTGTCAGCTACCAGACGCCCTGGGACCGGCTGAGCCTGAAACTCGAATACGAAGGCAACGATTACAAGCACGAGCCCAAGGACAACGAGATCAAGCAGGATTCGCCGATCAACCTCGGCGCGGTGTTCAAGCTGACCGACTCGGTCGACCTCAGCGCTGCGTGGGAACGTGGCAACACGGCGATGTTTGGCATCACCTTTCACACCAACTTCGTCAGTCGCAAGGCGCCGGTGAAGACCTACGATCCACCGGCCGAACCGCTGCCGGCCAAGGCGCCGTCGACACCGGCGGATCAGGTCGACTGGGCCGACGTGTCCCGGCGCTTGCAGCAAAATGCCGGCTACAGGGTCGAGCGCATCAGCCAGCGCGGTCCCGAGTTGATCGTGTATGGCGAGCAGTCGCGGTATTTCCATTCGGCCAAGGCCGTTGGCCGTGCGAGCCGGATCCTGGACAACAGCGTCAACGACGATATCGACTGGTTCACGGTGGTGAACAAGCGCTACGACCTGCCACTGGAAGAAACCAGCGTGCCCCGGCAGACCTTCCGCGAAGTGATCAACAACGAGGAACCGCTGCAATCGCTGCACCGCACCACCGAGATCAATGCCGCGATGCCGCACAACGAGAAGACCCTCTACACCCAGGCGCCACAGCCATTCGCTTATGGCGTCGGCTTGGGCTTCAAGCAGAACGTCGGTGGCCCGGATGGCTTGCTCTATCAATTCACCGCGGACGCGGATGCCGAGTACCGGTTCACGCCCAATACCTGGTGGAGCGGCTTGCTCAGTGCCAACCTGGCGAACAACTTCGACAAGTTCACCTATGACGCGCCCAGCAACTTGCCTCGTGTTCGCACCGACTTGCGCCAGTACCTGACGACCTCCGAAACCACCATGCCGCTGTTCCAGTTCACCCACGCCCAACAGTTGGACAAAGACCTGTACGGCATGGTCTACGGGGGGTATCTGGAGTCGATGTTCGCCGGCGTCGGGGGCGAGCTGTTGTTCCGCCCGACGGGCGCGCGCTGGTCGCTGGGGGCGGATCTGAACTACGTGCGCCAGCGCGATTTCGACCAGGGCTTTGGCCTGCGGGATTACTCGGTGTTGACCGGCCACATCACCGGCTACACGGACCTGCCGTACGATACGCTGGCAGCTATCAGTGTCGGGCGTTACCTGGCGGGCGACTGGGGCGGCACGCTGGACATCTCGCGGGAGTTTTCCAACGGCGTACGGTTCGGTGCCTGGGCGACGATCACCACGGTTGTCGGCGCTCAATACGGTGAAGGCAGTTTCGACAAGGGTATCTACCTCTCCATTCCGTTCGACGAAATGATGAGCATGTCGACCATGCGCCGCGCCAACCTGGTCTGGTCACCCCTGACCCGGGACGGCGGCGCACGGCTCAACCGCAGTTTCCAGCTGCACTCCATGACCGACAGCCGCGACGACGACATGTTCTACCGTAACTTCGAGAAGATTACCGAATAGTGGGTGACCTGTAGGAGCGAGCTTGCTTGCGATAGCCTGGGTTGACTGACAGGACGCTATCGCGAGCAAGCTCGCTCCCACAGGTTTTTGCATCGATCACAACATCCCTGAACAACACACAATCCCTGTAGGAGCGAGCTTGCTCGCGATGGCTTTGGTTGACTGACACGACGCCATCGCGAGCAAGCTCGCTCCTACAGTTTGATCTTCAGTGAGCACAAAGTCTGTGACCACCAAAGTCCCCTTGTAGGAGTGAGCCTGCTCGCGATGGCGTAGGTCCAGTCACCTCCAATTTCACCTGGTACCAATCCAGCCGCGGCCCCCAAATCCCGCCCACAAAAAAGGGGACTCGCGTCCCCTTGTTCTGGTGCCTCACTCAACCCTGAACCATCAATAAATATCTTTCGACAGCAAGGTAAACGGCGTCTTCACCAGGATCTTCAAGTCCAGCCACAACGACCAGTTGTTGATGTACTTGAGGTCAATCTCGACCCGTTTCTGCATCTTGTCCAAGGTATCGGTCTCACCACGGCAACCATTGATCTGCGCCAGGCCCGTAATACCCGGTTTGATTCGATGACGTGCCATGTAGGCAAGGATTTTCCCGGAGTAATAGTTGTTGTGCGCAACCGCGTGAGGCCTTGGACCCACCAGTGCCATATGCCCCTGCAGCACGTTGAACAACTGCGGCAGTTCGTCCAGCGAGGTGCGGCGGATGAAGCGGCCGACGGCGGTGATCCGCGAATCGTTACGGCTGGCCTGCTTGACCTCCTTGTCATCGTGAACCCGCATCGAGCGGAACTTCCACACCTGAATCACCTTGCCGTTCCAGCCATGGCGATCCTGCTTGAAGAACACCGGGCCCGGCGAGTTGAGTTTCACCGCCAGCGCGATGATCAGCAGCACAGGGCTCAGCAGAATGACAGCCAGCAGTGCCACGCTTTTTTCCATCAGGCTTTTGCTCAATGCCGCGGTCGGCCGGCTGGTCAGCGGGCTTTCGTTCAAGTAGATCGCGGGCAGGCCATCCACGACTTTTACCGAGTGATTGAGCAGTGTCAGGCTGTTCAGGTCCGGCACCCAGACCACGTCGACGTTGGCATCCAGCAGTTCGCCATACATGGCTTCGATCTTTGCCGCTTCCGACAGGGGCAGAGTGATGTACAAGCGGCGGATGTCGTGGGCCTTGATCAGTTCCAGCAACTCTTCCTGGGCGCCGACGATACGCGGTGCATCCGACTCCAGGGCGGGAAGGGCGCCATCGCTGACCAGGCCCACCAGCGGCAGGTTTTCCAGATGGCCGAGCTTTCGGGCCAGGCCCAGCGCCAACTCGCCGGTGCCGACGATCAGGGTCTTGTGCTCGCTTTTGCGCGACCGCTGGTAGTACTTCGAAAACGCGTGCAACGGCGCATAAAGGAATGCCTGCCCAAGGAACCCGTACACCGCCCAGCTCAGGATCACCTCCCGGGAAAACAGCGCATCGGCCTTGCAGATAAAGGCGACGCAGGCCAGACCCCCCATGGTCATCGACCAGCCCATGAACAGGCGGCCAAGGCCGGTCACGTAGTTATCCCTTTTGCGATACACACCGCTGAAGGTGTAGGCCGGGACCGAGGCCAATACCGCCAGAACTGCGCACATACGGTAATAAAACTCGACCGATCCGGTGTGCTGTTCGGCAAGTATGAATAACAACGAAACGACAAAGGCTTGCGCCAGCGCCCATTGGCCCCAAAAGGTAAGTCCCTTGAGGCCGGTATTTCGATTGATTCGTAAACTAAGATCCATGCGATATCCCCAAAAGACGTCCGTTCAGGTTCGACAGCCGAAACCGAGTTGTTTAAGCAGGCTTATTGTTGTTATTGAAACCAGTGTCCTGAGGCTAACAACGTCGATAGGCGAACTGTCGTCAGTCAATAGATTAAGTTATTGCCGGAAAGGGTGTCTGACGAGTTCTAACAAGAGGTGGGTGTTGCAACTTTAAAAGTTGGCGATGATCGATCGTTAGAAAAGGTCAATTACAGGAAGTGAAATATTCGGGAAATGTTGGGTATTGTAGGAGGAGGTGGAGGCAGGAGTTTGAATCAGGAGGGACAGCAAACAAAGTGCTCTTCTTGTTGTTTTAGTCGCACTATGGATGTTTGCAGGCTGTATGTGTGTCGCTGGCTCAGGCCGAAGGTGTTTCCGATACCACTTCCTGTATCAGGCAATAACCACGGTTCCTGACAGCACGAAACAGTCGTTCGCCGTTACTGGCACTTTTGAACTTGTCCTGAAGGCGACTCAGGCACATTTCCAGGCCGCGATACTGTTCCGGCTCTCTGCCAATGCTGAGAATCAGTTCGTCGCGACTGACGACCCGCTCTTCATGGTGCAGCATTTTCCTCACGAGCGCGGCTTCCAGCCCGGTGAGGCTGATCTCGATATTGTCCTTGATCAATACGTTTTGATCGTCATCGAGTTGCCAGACTTGGCTATCAATCGCGTCACTTTCGATCTTTCGCGGTTCCTGCGGCCTGGCTGGAAGGCTGGCGAACGGATTTGCCGATTGTGCGGCGTTCCATTCGGCTTCCAGCGTCGCCAGGATTTTCTGCGTGTCATGTTCGATAGTGTGCGGAATGTTTTTCCTGGTCACGCGAGGGTAGGTGAACTCCATCAGCACCGGAGCAGAAGATGGGGTGGCGTCTTCAATAAACATTTGCGCCTGGGATGTACTGAACGAATTGAAGCGCGAACTGGACAGGAGGCTTTCCAGTTCGCGTTGCGAAGTTGTGCTGTGGGTCACAACTACAAAATATTTCCTTGGGAGAGTCGTACTGGTTTCCATGTCTTTCTCCTGAAGTACACACCAAATTTGGCGAAAAGAGGATCGGCAGTGGGAGCAAAGAGCTCCCGCGGAGTTAATCGAAAAGGCAGGGTATTGGTCCCAAACTGGCTCGATAGGTTTCACTCGATCGGCTGGATAATAAACTTTTATTGTTATGCTTTAGTGTTAACACGGTCATGGAATTGGATAAACAACGGTAAAGCAGTGGGTGAAGCCTATATCTTCGTATAGTTGAAAAAGGGTCCTTGATCAGACCCTTTTTTCAGTTGACTCAGGCTGTCGAAATCAGCCCTCTCGTCAGGCGGTATCCATACCCGCGAATGCTCTGTATGGCGTTGGTGCCATACATTTCCTTGATTTTTCCGCGCAGACGGCTGATCGATTTTTCCAGCGCCCTGGGATCATAGAAATTCGTGTTGAGCCCCATGATACTGGCGATTTCGTCGTGGCTTAGAATGTGGTTACTGTTTTGCGCAAAGGCTTCGAGAATCTTCATTTCAGCAAAGGAAATGTCCAGTCTCTTGCTGGTATCCGACAGGCAAATACGAGTGGGGTCCAATACCAGGTTGATGTCTCTTTGCCACTCTTCACTGTTGAAAAAGTCCGCAAGCAACTCAAAGCTTTCATCGGAAAGAGTATTGAACTTGATACAAAAGTCGGCGCCGGCAAGATAGTACTTAATCTTGTTGAAAGCGCCTCGGCCAGTGATGACCGCGCAAATGATAGGGCCAAAGTTGTCGTCGCGCAGGCTTTCCAGCAGCGCGAGATTCTCTTCCATGGCCTGGGGGCTGTCGATGATGACGAAGATGGCGCGATACGAACCCAGGCGTTCATTCCTGTTATACGAATGAGTGTACGAATTTGCCTCAAGCGTAATATCTGCGCGTACGTGCCTTGCGACTAATGCACTAAAATGTTCAGACACGCCACGAGTACGACCCAGGGTGAGAATACCTGGTTCGCTATCTTTTCGGTGCTGAGTTCTAGTAGTCGCCAAGTTACCTGTAAGCATCATGCATTGACTCGAAAAGGTGCTGTCATCGGGATGTTAAAGCACCGGTTCTCATCTGTGACTGACAATTGGTAACATTCACGCGGAAATCAGACGTGGGTCCCGAGTTTTTTAACAATAACTAAGCTTTTCAAGGTTTTAGTTGATTTTCTCGGCTGACTGAACTAGTGAAATAGCCTCGTTAGATGGTGGCAATATGAGATTGTGCCACTATTTTGTAATTACCGAAAAGCGTTTTTTATGTCCTTTTGCCACTGTCTGACCCCTGATTTTCAGTTCAGGGCAAATGGCCTTTTCCCTCAATTTTCGAGTGATTGTGAATTCGATCACATTTGCTCTCCGGCGCAGCAGTTTCTACCCGTTAATTCCGGTTTTTTAAAACCCAATACCCGGACGATTATTAACAAGCCTTGAGCGGCTTATTTGATAAGGCCTATTCTGCGCTGCTGAAATCGGCCAGTAGATGCACGCGCCGGCTTCTTTCTTAGTTGCTCAACACCTGAATGCAATCAGCGGGTCGCCCGGTAAAAGTGGCCTGAGAGAGGATTAATGGATTTCTTGACCCTTATAAAGGTGTTGATATTAGGCGCCGTAGAAGGCCTGACAGAGTTTTTGCCCATCTCCAGTACGGGGCACCAGATTATCGTCGCGGACTTGCTGGAATTCGGCGGCGAACGCGCCATGGCGTTCAATATCATTATTCAGTTGGGCGCTATCCTTGCCGTGGTCTGGGAGTTCCGACGCAAGATATTCGATATCGTCAAAGGCTTGCCCAGCCAACGCAATGCACAACGCTTCACGCTGAACCTGCTGATCGGTTTTCTGCCGGCGGTGGTGCTGGGCGTTCTGTTCGCGGACAAAATTCACCAATACCTGTTCAACCCGATCACTGTGGCGGTCGCGCTGGTGGTGGGCGGCATTGTGATGCTGTGGGCGGAGCGGCGCGAGCACGTGGTGCATATCGACCATGTCGACGACATGCGTTGGTCCGACGCGCTGAAAGTGGGCTTCGCGCAATGCCTGGCGATGATCCCCGGCACTTCCCGCTCCGGGTCCACCATCATTGGTGGCTTGCTCTTCGGCCTGTCGCGCAAGGCGGCCACCGAGTACTCATTCTTCCTGGCGATGCCCACCATGGTCGGAGCGGCGGTGTACTCGGGCTACAAATATCGGGATCTGTTCCAGGCCGGCGACCTGGCGGTATTCGCCACGGGCTTCGTGACCGCATTCCTTTTCGCAATGATCGCCGTACGCGGCTTGCTCAAGTTCATTGCCAACCACAGCTACGCCGCGTTCGCCTGGTATCGCATCGCCTTCGGATTGCTGATCCTGGCAACCTGGATCTTCGGCTGGGTGAACTGGACAGCTGCTGCGGCTGCCTGACCTGCACGGCTCTACTGTAGGAGCGAGCTTGCTCGCGATGGAGAACAACGATAACGCGGGCTCCCTGAATGCCCGCGTTTTCACGAACAACGAGAATCAACGCCCTTCAAGCAACGCACCCGCCTGATCCAGCAACGCCAGCGGTTCCTTGGTCTTGTGGATATCCACCGACAACAACTGGCGAAACTTGCGCGCCCCCGGAAACCCGGTACCGAGCCCCAACACATGTCGCGTGATGTGGTGCATCGCACCGCCAGCATCGAGGTGTGCCGCTATATAAGGACGCAGCTGCGCCAGCGCCTCGGCGCGGCTGATCACCGGGGCCGTGCTGCCGAACAGTTGCTGATCCACTTGCGCCATCACATAAGGGTTGTGATACGCCTCGCGCCCCAGCATCACACCATCGAACGTCTGCAAATGCTCATGGCACGCCTCCAGCGTCTTGATCCCGCCGTTGAGTATGAACTCCAGATCGGGAAAATCCGCCTTCAACCGCGCCGCCACGTCATAACGCAGGGGCGGGATCTCGCGGTTCTCCTTCGGCGACAACCCCTCCAGAATCGCAATCCGCGCATGCACCGTAAAGCTCGTGCACCCGGCCTCACGCACCGTGCCGACGAAATCACACAACTGCTCGTAACTGTCGCGGCCGTTGATCCCGATGCGATGCTTCACCGTCACCGGAATCGACACCGCATCGCGCATCGCCTTCACACAATCGGCCACCAACTGCGGATGCCCCATCAACACCGCGCCAATCATATTGTTCTGCACCCGATCGCTCGGGCAGCCGACATTCAGATTCACCTCGTCGTAACCATGCTCCTGAGCCATGCGCGCACAAGCGGCCAGATCCAACGGAACACTGCCACCCAACTGCAACGCCAGCGGATGCTCAGCCTCGTCGTGACGCAGGAAACGGTCATGGTCGCCGTTCAGCAGGGCGCCGGTGGTGACCATTTCGGTGTAGAGCAGGGCGTTTTTCGACAGCAGGCGCAGGAAGTAGCGGCAGTGTCTATCCGTCCAATCCATCATCGGGGCAACGGAAAAGCGGCGAGAGAGTGGGGCGGGTGTGGCGATGGATGCGGACATTGGGGATCTGGAATCGGTGAGGCTGGGAGGTGGGGGAGTTTAACAGGAATGGGGGTGTGGGGCTTGGGGGCTTAGGGATGATGCTCAAGAGCAGTGCACGAGAGAAGGGGGCATGACTAAATCACTGCGAGAAAACTGACCTTTTCCGTTTTTTGTCTCATAAAAAAAGAGAGCCTTATTTCTATTAACTCTTAAGTTCTGTTATTTGTGACAGTAGGCCGATTTAAATAACGGTGACACGCTGAAGTCTACTTGGAGATTGGAGGTTATTTAAAATGAAAATGCAGGCCGAAGGGCAAGTTACATTGAGCTTGGAGCCAGGGGATTCAATTCAGCTCGAAGTAAAATCTGGTCAAATCTATGCTGGGAAGTTTGTTTCACATGGAGGTAATGGCACGCTTGTGGCTATTGACTCAGGTGCAGGATCAAATGAAGTGCGACTTTGTGACGTGGCGAATCTTTTCGTGAAAACCTCCAGTGAGAGCGGCATGCTCATGCCTACACCTAGGTTTTTCGTGAACGGATTGATATTGGCTGTAGCAGGCACTGTCAGCGGAGCGCTGCCCAATCCATCCGTGCGGCCCGTGGAGCCGGTCAAGCCGCCTTTCACTTTTGCAACTTTTGGAGTTAGCCCGTATTAGGTGCGAAAGTGATTGCAGCAACTCTAAAAAGTCGTTGGTAGCCTGAAAATAGATTGTAAGTTGGGACGCCAATTAGCCGCTCGCGAGCCAAGGTTAATGAGTGTTCCACTTTGCCCATATCGGCGTATTGAGTTGTTGAGGTATTGACGCTGGATCAAAAATGGGGCGTGCCAAATAGGCAAATTTGTTTTGGATATTCAGAATCCAATAATTGGGGCTTGGACTTATTGCTCTGTACTTGCGTCTGTTGTCGGACTCGACGTAAAGCGAGAAGGTTTCTCCTCCATGACTCGCCCTTGCATCGTCTCGAAATCCGCCGCGGCGAGAATGTAGGCGCGCAGTTTCGGATCGTCGATCTGCTGCTCGTCCAGCTCCGCAATCAGTATGGGCAGGTGTTTGGTCGGCCAGGCGGGATTGGTTACGCCAGCAATCTTGTGCAGATCGGGCTCAGGGTTCTGGAGCCACTCGAGATAGGCGGAGTAACGCTGGTTTCTCTGTTGCAGCTGTGCCGTACCTCCGGTCACCAAGCGCCCCGCACGAGCCAGGTCGTTTTGCGCAAGCGCCTGCGCGAATTGAGCTTCCTTGTCTTTGAAAAAGCGCACCAGGATCGCAGCGGCCACCGCCGGCTCCGCGGCCTTGTCGGGATCCGAAATCAGGTCAATTCCCAACGAAGCTCCGTAGCGTTGATACAACGCACGTCCCGTGATCAACAGATAGCCTCGCCCGTGAAACTTCGCCCCATCCCCTGGCTCAACGTTTCCGAGCGATGTCCTTCCCTCGTATCGTTCGAAGCCGGACGGCAAAGGCGTGCTCTCGATCAACGCTTTCTTAGTCTCCGCCGAGAACGGTACGCCGGAGTATTTATTGAGGACTTCCGTCGCCCAGTCGCGAAGCCCTGCTGCCTGCTTGCTGGGCTCCTCCCGCAAAATCTGAACAGCCAGCTCAACGAACTTGCCCTGGATTTCCCGCTCTTTGAGCGCCTTCGAGAAATCATTGCCCACCCAGGCGACGGCGACGGGAATGACGATTGCGGCAATGACCGAGGAGATTGTTCTTAGCTTTTCCCATGGGTCGGTTTTGTTCGCCACAGGAGCAGGCGGGCTAATTGGCGAAGCAGCGGGCGATTTGGGCTCGGGCATGTTGCCTCCGGCCAGGGCGGCGTCGGTGTCATTTCATGGTTGGACATGGTTGCCTGTTTATATAGCAGCTCCAAATGTGCGACTAGAAATCCTCAGAAACCTGTGTCCGAACGTAGAAAAAGTGGGGTGAACGAAAAAAGAGATAGGTCTAATCTCGATATGTGGTGCATTGAAAATTGGAAATATCATATTTTTCATTCAACCGACAGCGTCTTTCGTTCCTCTTGATGCCTTTAGCGCTGCTTGCTGCGCATTGACTGAAGCCTTCTCTGTCTGTGCTAACTCACTCCACTTGGTTGCGACTTTCTCCAGTTCCAAATAGATCGTGATGTCTTCTGCTTGCGAGCGCGCATACTCAATGTATTTTTCAAACGTTAAAAAGGTATCGACTATTTTTGCTCCATGTACATCATACGCGTATCTCTCGTTGACCGCGTTAGCACACACTGCGGCACAGAGTTGTTCGTGCTTGTTTAAGTACGTTTTCACCGCAACCCAATCGGTGATGTTTTTGTACAAGATACTGCAGGCATCTGACTTAAGCCGCCAATGGTCATCTTTCGGTAATGGTTCCAATATTTTCCATACACGCTCTTCAAGTTCAAATGATGGAAGATTGGATAAAAGCGCGTGCTGTGTTGTGGCTCTGTTCCATGCGTTTGTAATCCTGACTTGATACCAAACGAGAAGCAGGCCCACAACGCCTGCAATAGATGTTGCGGCCTGTACGATTGGCGCAACAATCGTAGCCCAGAACTGTGCGTCCATATATTCTCCTTTACGCTCGCTGATATATTGAGACCTTATATCACCGCAATGCCGGGAGTGAAGGTGGCGCAAACACCACCATTGCACATTACGCTGACTGATTAAGGTATGGTGTTTCCTCAATTTACCGTTGGTGAAGACTCTAATATAGCTTCAGTGTTTAAGCTTGCATGGGTTTGAGTATAATTATTTGACATAGTTGTAATGACGTTTTGTTATTGCGCGGGTCTGATGTTGTTAATATATCTAAACTCATCATGTAGTTTAGCAGTGCTCGAGTGTGAGTGCTTATATTTTGCGATAACGAGTCAGGTTGATCATTATATGGTTTGTTGTTCAAAAGGGTAGCGCGCCGACTAAAGCGACCGCTTTTGGTTTGTTCGTAAGTGGGTAGGTTTTTAATGGGGTGTTGCGATTTGCGCGTATAATTTACTGGTATGTTCAGTTTTGGAAAGTTTATGGCGCTACCTACATGGGCGTGTAGGGGGGAGTGGTTTTGTTTCTGAAAACTTAATAATGAATCTGTCTCTTTTCACTAAAGGTGGCCGTCTTAAATTTCTCTGTGAGGTCGAGAATCTTTTAAAGTAACTGTCGCGCTAATCAAAATAGAATGTGGCTGATACGGGCGATATTATAGCTGTCGAGGTTTTTGGGTGTGGTTGCTCGCGACTTTAGTATGTTCAACCCGCCGGGAGCGTCAGAATGGGCATACGTGGATTGAAGACAATCGTTGGCGTTCTTATGCAGTTGGGGTGAGCGGGAGTTCGTGAGTGCTGAGCAAATTGCTAGATGGTGCTTGAGGGAAATGGTTTGCTGGAGCGGAATGTTTAGGAATAAAGCAAATTTGCTCGTAGACGCGGTAGTGGCTATTAGATAGCATTTGCCAGCTGGATGCTCGAGTGAAAACGCAGGTAAGTTTTAGTGTTTGATTAAGTTGTTTGAGGTGAAATTTAAAAAATGGATATGAAGAAATTGGGTGCTGAGTATGCCCGGATACTCCGCAATGAAAAAATAAAAATAAAATGTCTCCGCACTTGGTTTTTTGTTGTGGAAAAGTTTTCGTGGGTACGTTTTGCTCCGGCGTTTCTTGCTGTAAGCGTTTTTTTGATTTTGTTTGTAGCATTTGTATTATGGTTGAAGGTTGCTGTAAATGTAGACTTCCCAATGCTTGGGTTCTCAAATCCAAAACATCTTGAGTATATGGGCCAAATAGGAGATTTTTTTGGCGGGGTACTAAATCCGTTACTTAGTTTTATGGCTCTAATTGCGGTTCTTTTTACCATAAAAATGCAAAGTCACGAATTGAAGGAGGCGAGAGAAGAAACCCGGATTGCGAATAGAATCCAAGATAAGCAAACAGCAGTATTTGAAAGGCAGAACTTTGAGTCTGTAATGTTTCGATTGCTGGATGTTCATAATAGATTGACAGATAGAGTTAGAGGGCCAGTTTCTGATGTAAAGGTCGACGGTTTTGAGGAGATAGTAGCCCGAATACTTAAACGATCCCACGCTAACTATAGAGCACAGGTCTCGGCTCTTGGGCTAAAGCCTGCCCGGCCAGCCCACTCTTATGAACTTCAGTTGAGGCTGCGAGAAGAGCAAACACGTCAAGGTTTAATGAGTTTGAAGCTTGCTATAAACGAGGTTATGAATGGCAGTAGCAAGATAGCAGTATCTCAGTACTATCGAAATATGTATCAGTTGCTTAAGTTGATAGATAATTTTAAGATTGAAATTTCTGATGATGGGGTTGAGCGAGGAAGGAAGTCAAAGCGGCTTCTAAGGTTGGAGTATTTTCAGCGTCGACAATATTGCAACATACTGCGCGCGCAGTTATCAGATGATGAGCTAAAATTGTTGTATTTTAATTGTCTTACTTCGTCTGGTTCTGATTTAAGGTATTATGTGCAGAAGTTTTCCTTGTTGAAGCATCTAGATCGAACTAATTTTATTAGCGGTGAATGGAATTGGGTTGGGGTCTACGGAGTGACTGCTTACGCAGATTACGAAAATATATCTGATGACGAAATTAGGGATTTTCAAAAGCTGAAGGGGGCCTCAGCATTTGGAAGTGTGTTTCCTCATTCGTAAATTTTCAGCTCAAGTCAAGGGTGTGCGAATCTGCTTGATTGATGCTCAATGCCTAGAGCAATTTTTTAGTGAGTATTAATCACAACTAAATTATTCAGTTATCCTGACGGCTCTTACTTTCGAGTGAACAAGTTTGTAGTGAGTTTTTTGTACTCATGGATATAGCTTATTGGTACTGTTGTTGATCAATTTTTATGTATGAAGCCAAGGGGCGTCCATGCAGGACGCCCTTTTTACATCACACCGTCTCAGCATCCATCCGCCGCGCAATCACATCCAACACATCACACCCATCACGCAGTGGCACACAACATAGCAACGCAAAGTCGCTGAGAATCACTGAGTCGGTGGTGATGTCTCCCCGCATGGCGAGGTTTTCGAGGATTTGCGTCACGGCCTGGATTCGGTAGATGGCGGTGCTGAGCAGGGAGTGCAGGGGTTGGTTGGTGTTGACGTATAGCGAGGGAAGGTCGTCGGCGTTGCTGGTTAAAGCCATGTATTCATTCATGAGTGATTACCGTTTGTAGGCCTAAGTCCTACCACTCAATCGTCGCCAAACAATAGGGTGGTAGCTGTACGCGGGTTGGCGAACCGGACAACGGTAGAACCGGCAGATCCGAAGATCTCCCACGCACAGCTACCAAAAAAGAGGTAGCCATGTGCGTTCAGTCACGCCCCGAAAATCTCGGAGGTTTCTGAGTCGTTGTTGTCGAGTCGCCAAACCCGATTGCGCTATTTGGGCGCGTCGGGACTATAGACCTCGTAACAAAAACGCAGCAATGGCGGAGTGTACGGACATTTCCCAAGGTAATGTAGGACGCTGCTCTATTTGATTAACTGTCCCTTCTTCAACAAAAGCTGAACCAACGCTGTCACCCCACCAGATTTCATAATCCCCACCAGTCCCCCGACCTAGGATGAACACACAAGCCCAACCACCACGCCTCGCACCACAGGAACTCCAAAAATGACCTCAACCCTCCTCAAGATCGCCCTGATCAGTGGTGCTGTCCTACTGAGCGCCTGCTCCGGTGCAGGCACCCATCACGATTATTCCTACGACAACGTGCAACCCAGCGGATTCGGCCCGGGCCCCACCAACAGCAACCCCAACAAAATGAACTTCCACGGCAGTGCGCTCGGCAGCAGTTACGGCGAGTACGGTTCGGGTCTGTTGCATGATGATTGATCGATGACGCAAACGGTGGAGTGATGTCCACCGTTTGCGTTTAAGTAGAGGTATTACTTGGGCACCGCAATCCACTGGCCCAGGATTTTCTGGTAGCCGCCCGTGACCTTGGCCAAATGCAGCCACTGGTCCACATACAACTTCCAGGTCATGTCATCCCGCGGCAGCAGGTACGCCTTCTCGCCGTACTGCATGTATTGCGTCGGGTTCACCGCGCACAGTCCCGGTTTGAGCTTCTGCTGGTACAGCGCTTCCGAAGCGTCGGTGATCATCACGTCCGCCTTCTTTTCCAGCAGTTGCTCGAAGATGGTCACGTTGTCGTGCAGTTGCAGTTGCGCCTTTGGCAGGAAGGCGTGGACGAAGGCTTCGTTGGTGCCGCCGGCGGGTTCGACCAGGCGTACGCCGGGTTGGTTGATCTGGTCGATGGTCTGGTATTTGGCCTGGTCTTCGCAGCGCACCAGCGGGATTTTGCCGTCGACGTCGAGGGTGGTGCTGAAGAAGGCTTTTTTCTGCCGTTCCAGGGTGACCGAGATGCCGCCCATGGCGATGTCGCATTTGCCGGCGAGCATGTCGGGCATCAGGGTTTTCCAGGTGGTGGGCACCCATTGGACCTTGGCGCCGAGGCTGTCGGCCAGTGAGCGGGCCATGGCGATGTCGATGCCGGAGTACTCGCCGTCCTCGGCCTTGAAGGTGTAGGGCTTGTAGTCGCCGGTGGTGCAGACGCGCAGCTGGCCTTGTTGGATGACGCTGTCCAGGTGGGTCGCGCCGTCCTGTGCCTGAGCGCCCATTGAGAGGGCGAGCAGGCCACCGAGCATCAGGGTGCTTTTGATCTTGTCCATTGTTATCGGGCTTTTGTGATCTGTGGTTTGGACCGGGGAGTGTAGTGAAACAACTTCCCGATCGTCATCACGCAAGCCGCATTGACAAGGCTTTACTGGCGCTTCGTGGTCTTCTCCGACGACGCCACGGTGCCGCTCCCACAGTTAATGTAGGAAGAAGACTTCAACCAGCGCTGGTCCGGGTAGTAGGAAAACAGCAACTGCCCATCTTTCATCGAGTCGATCAGCTTGTGCGCAATGGCCGGGCGGACTGCCGGGCAGCCGAGGCTCCTGCCGATGCGGCCGTTGGCGCGAGCCAGGACCGGGCTGACGTATGGCGCGCCGTGGATGACGATTGCCCGGTCGAAGGCGTTATCGTTGAAGCCCGGTTCCAGGCCTTCCATGCGCAGGGAATAGCCGTTCTGGCCGCGGTAGCTTTCCTGGGTGCGGAACAGGCCGAGGCTGGTGGCGAAGCTTTCGTTCTGGTTGGAGAACTGGGTGGCCATGTTTTCGCCGCTGTTGCGGCCATGGGCGACGAGTTCGTGGAACAGCAACTTGCGTTTTTTCAGATCGAACACCCACAAACGCTGTTCGGTCGAGGGCAGGGAGTAATCGATCACTGCTAATCTTTGCGGCGCAACCGCGCCCTGGGCACGGGTGCATTGTGTTGCGCGGACGGCCAGGGCGATGACCTTGGCATTGGCGTTAGGGGCGGCTTTGGCCAGCGCGATTTCAAGCGATTCGGCGTAGGCTGTGGTTATGAAGGCCGACGTCAACAGCAGCGCTGTGAGTTGCAAGCCAAAGCGATGTAGCGCCATATGTAAATCTCATCAGGAATATGTCGAGTCTAGCAGCGGTTTCCACGCTAGCTTTTTGATTTGTGGGAGATTAGGGATTATCCATGGTGCAATTAACAAGGTTATTCGTCATAAGCCGCGGTTTGTTTATGGTCTTTCTGATCAGCGGCACTGCACTTGGCGAAACGTCGCCGATCGTGCCGCTATCTCCGAAAACGAGCGAATTGTCCGCAGCGCCCGATGATGTGGTCGGCCAGGGCATTCAGGCGATGCTCGAACCCCTGCAATCGGCGTTTCCACCCCTGATCACCTCGCGCAAGCATCAACGTGCGGACATCAACCGCGTCGTTCTCGACTTTTACGCTCATCGTAATTTTCGCCCCGCCTGGACCGATGGGCGTGATGTCACTCAGTTGCTCAAGGGTTTGAACGGCACTGCGGCCGACGGCTTGAACCCTGCCGATTATCGCGGCGCCGAATTGGCCGAGGCGCAAGTGCTGCTGCAGGCCAGTGCGCCTACCCCGGCGCAATCGGCAGCGTTCGATATCGCCCTGACCCGCACCTACATCACCGCCTTGCTGCAATTGCGGCGCGGCAAGGTTGATCCATCCCGGCTGGATTTTCACTGGAACTTCGATCCGGTCGGGGTCGATCCCCGGGAGGATGTGAACAGCTTCTTTGCCGCCCTCGATCAACACGAGGTGGCCAGCGCGTTTGCTCAGGCGCCGCCGCAGGAGGCGGTGTATGGCAGCATGCGTGAGGCCCTGGCACGGTTGCGTCAGGTTCGCGATGCCGGTGGTTGGCCGAAGGTCGCCGAAGGGCAGTCGCTCAAGCCGGGCATGGAAGGGCCGGCGGTTGCGCAGTTGCGCGCGCGCCTGGTGGCCGGTGGTTATTTGGAGCCGCACGCGAGCAAGCGCAGCAGTTACGACGACAAAGTCATCGCGGCGGTGAAGAAATATCAGGCCGAGCAGTACCTGGGCGCCGATGGCGTGGCCGGGGCGGCGACTCTGGCGATGCTGAATGTGCCTGTGGAGGCACGGATCGATCAGGTCCGGGTCAACCTGGAGCGCGCCCGGTGGTTGCTGTACAAGCTGCGTGGCACCTTTGTCGTGGTCGATATCGCCGGTTACAAGGTGGTCTTGTACCGTGACGGCCAGCCGGTCTGGCGTTCCCGGGTGCAGGTGGGCAAGCCGATCCGCAGCACGCCGGTGTTTCAGTCCGAAATCACCTACATCACCTTCAACCCCACCTGGACCGTGCCGCCGACGATCCTGACCAAGGACATGCTGCCCAAGATTCAACAGAACCCCGATTACCTGGCGGCCAATCGGATCCGGGTGCTGGATCGGGCGGGCAATGTGCTCGATCCGTCCACCGTCGACTGGTACAACGCCCGTGGCCTGACCTTGCGCCAGGATGCCGGCCCGGAAAACTCGCTGGGGCGGGTGGTGATTCGGTTTCCCAACGACTACGCGATTTATCTGCACGACACGCCGCATCGCGAGCTGTTCGCCAAGTCCATTCGCACCACCAGCTCCGGCTGTATCCGGGTAGAAAACCCGCTGCAACTGGTCGAATTGCTGTTCAACGACCCGGTGCGCTGGAACAGCGAGGGCATTCAGAAACAACTGGCCAATGGCCGAACCGAAAACATCAAGCTCCCGGTCAGGGTGCCCGTGCTGTTGGCCTATTGGACAGTGGATATGGGGAGCGAGGGGCGGGTGGCGTTTAAACCGGATGTTTATGGTTACGACACGCCGGTGTTGCAGCAGTTGAACATGCCGTCGAAATTGCCCGCCCTGGCGTTGCCGGGGGGCGAAACAGCCATGGTGGTCACCGGGCAACGTCAGCAGTAGCCGGCAGGAGGCGTGTCGAATTCGGGAGTGACGCGCCTGACCCGCTGCGACCGAGCAACCAATGGTTAGGTGTTTCGGGCGTGATACAGGTCCCGCAAGCCGGCTGTCCAGCTGTCAAAACGGCTTCAAATGATCGTCTAGAGTTCTGGTAGCTCTGCCAAACCCGGCAGATCTCTCCTACGCACGGACGATCGCCTATATGTTGATAACTCAAGCATTGACAGCCGTTGCTCTGACCGTTGCCGCCACCGCCATGCTGCCGTTTGCCGCGCAGGCTCAATCGAAACTCACATCTGAGGAAGCCCACGCCATTGGCGTGGATGCCTATGTGTATTTCTATCCGCTGCTGACCATGGACATCACCCGCAAGCAGTTCACCAACATCGAACCGGGCAAGGAATTCGGTAAAGGCCCGATGAATATGTTCGTGAGCGTTCCGGAATATCCGCCAGCGAGTTTCAAGGGTGTGGTGCGCTCGAACTTCGACACCCTGTATTCCATTGCCTGGCTCGATTTGACGAAGGAGCCGCTGGTGATTGCCGCACCGGACACGGCCGGGCGTTTCTACTTGCTGCCGATGCTCGACATGTGGAGCGACGTGTTCGCCTCGCCGGGCTGGCGCACCACGGGCACCGAGGCCTCGCAGTTCCTGGTGACGCCGCCGGGCTGGACCGGCACGGTGCCAGCCGGGTTGCAGCATCTGCCGGCCCCGACGCCTTACGTCTGGATCATCGGTCGCACCAAAACCGATGGCGCCGCCGATTATGCGGCGGTGCACAAGATCCAGGCCGGTTACACCGTGACGCCGTTGTCGCGGCTGGGTAAAGGCGCTGAGCCGGTGAGCGCCAAGATCGACCCGTCGGTGGACATGAAGACACCGCCGAAGATCCAGGTCGACTCCATGTCGGCTACCAACTACTTCGCCTACGCCGCGGAGTTGCTCAAGGTTCATCCGGCCCACAGCACCGATCAACCGATGCTGGCGCAGATCAAGCGATTGGGCATTGAGCCGGGCAAGTCATTCAACATGGATGCGCTGGATCCCGAGATCAAAGCCGCCCTGGAAACCGCGCCGAAGGACGCGCAGGCGCTGATGAACTGGAAAGTGGAAACCCTGGCGCGGGTGGTCAACGGCTGGTCGATGAACACCGACACCATGGGGGTCTACGGCAATTACTACCTCAAGCGCGCGATCGTGGCTCAGCTTGGGCTTGGTGCCAACCTGCCTGAGGACGCGATTTATCCGTTGAACATAGGCGACGCCAACGGCAAGCCCCTGGATGGCGCGAACAAATACGTGCTGCATTTCGACAAGGGCGAAGCGCCACCGGTGAACGCGTTCTGGTCGATCACGCTCTATGACCCCGAAGGCTTCCAGGTCGCCAATGGCCTCAATCGTTTTGCAGTCAGCAGCTGGATGCCGTTCAAGAACAATGCCGATGGATCGCTGGACATCTACTTCCAGAATGAAAGCCCGGGCAAGGATCTTGAGGCTAACTGGCTGCCGGCGCCCAAGGGGGCGTTCAACCTGACCATGCGCCTATATGGGCCGAAGGCCGAAGCCTTGAACGGCAAGTGGAACCCGCCACCGGTCAAGCAGATGCAGTGATCTGCCAGTAGAGGTGGCCGCTGATGATTCATCATTGGCCGCCTTTGTTCGTCCAGCTGCCTGTCCCGCCACCGGCACCACCCGTCCCGCCGCCGGCCGAGCCGGTACCGCCGCCTGCGCCCGAACCTGAGCCAGCGCCGCTGGCGCTACCGGCACTGCCGCTTGACGACCCGGTCGCGCCGCCGTCGCCCGCGTTGCCACCTGAAGGCGAGGCGGGGGTGTTGTCGGGCGGCATGACCGGGCCGCCGGTTGCGCGGGGCTTGGGGCGCGTTACATCGGCATCGTCATTGGAAGCGGCGACGGTGAGCAGTGAGGTTGCGGACAACAACCCGGCGAGTAACAGCGAAGTGATTTTGATCTTCATCAGGGAGCCTCCCCGGAAAATAAGTGGTTACCTGAAGTTGGTGTGGGTGGAGGGGGGATTGGTGCCGGCGCGATGACGAGTGGTGCAGAGGGCACTGCAAACCTTATTTCGCGGATGTGCCTATTCAATTGTAGGAGCGAGCCTGCTCGCGAAAAAAATACAGACAATGGGTTCATCCAGACAGCCCGCGTCATCGTTGACGTCCATCGCGAGCAGGCTCGCTCCTACAGAAGTTCGGGGTTTAGCGAAGGTCATATCCCGCCAGCTTCTCCTCCAGCTGCTGTCGCACCTGCGGCCATTCCTCATCAATGATGCTGAACCGCACTGAATTGCGCTTGCGCCCATCCGGCATGATGCGCTCGTGGCGAACGATACCTTCCTGCTGCGCACCAAGGCGCAGGATCGCCTTGCGCGAGGCCTGGTTGTTTTCGTCGGTAGTGAATTGCACCCGCACGCAGTCCAGTTCCTCGAAGGCGTGGCGTAGCAGCAGGTACTTGGCTTCGGTGTTGACGAAGGTTTTCTGCCAGCGTGCCGAGATCCAGCTGCTGCCGATTTCCAGCTTGCGGTTGAGCGGGTCGATTTTCCACAGGCGGGTTGAGCCGATCACTTCACCGCTGTCCTTCAGCACAATGACGAAGGGCTGCACCGTCCCGGCCTCGCGACCATCGAGGGCTTTTTTCAGGTAGGCGTCGACGGTGGTGACGGAGGGTACGACGGTGACCGTCAGGTTCCACAGTTCTCCATCGGCAGCGGCATGTACCAGGGCGTCGGCGTCGGCATATTGCAGCGGGCGCAGGCTGATTCGGCGGCCCTGTAAGACGGTATCGGTCATCTAGGTCTTTCTCGGCAGGCAGATCGGGCGTGGGCGTCTATTACGCCGTACCCGGGACCGCCGACGCAACCACCCACACGCAAAGCGGTCACAGGCTAGAGACCCAGCCAAAGGGATCGGTGGCCATGAAAAAGCTGAAAATCGCGACCTTCAACGTCAATGGCATGCGCGCGCGGCTGCCGAACCTGCTGGCGTGGCTTGAGCGTGAGAAACCGGATATCGCCTGCTTGCAGGAGCTCAAGTCGGTCGACAGTGCGTTCCCCGCCGCCGAGCTGGAAGCCATCGGCTATGGCGCGATCTGGCAGGGGCAGGCGTCGTGGAACGGCGTGGCGATTCTGGCGCGGGATGCGCAGCCGCTGGAAAGCCGGCGAGGATTGCCGGGCGATGACAGCGACAGCCAAAGCCGTTATCTGGAGGCGGCGGTGCACGGAGTACTCGTCGGTTGCCTGTATCTGCCCAATGGCAACCCGCAACCCGGACCGAAATTCGACTACAAACTGGCGTGGTTCGAGCGGCTTATCCGCCATGCGCAAACGCTGCAAGGCAGCGAGCACCCGGTGGTGCTGGCCGGTGACTACAACGTGGTGCCCACCGATCTGGATATCTACAACCCGCGCTCGTGGCTCAAGGATGCGTTGCTGCAACCGGAGAGTCGTGAGTGTTATCAACGCCTGCTGGACCAGGGCTGGACCGATGCCCTGCGGCACGTGTACCCGGAGGAGCGCATCTACACCTTCTGGGATTATTTTCGCCAGCACTGGCAAAGGAACTTCGGGCTGCGCATCGATCATCTGCTGCTCAACCCGGTGTCGAGTCCTTACTTGCAGGACGCGGGCGTCGATGCCTGGGTACGCAACGAACCCCATGCCAGCGATCATGCGCCCACCTGGATTCAACTGGGCTCGCGCAAGCGCCGCTGAGGCCGTTCGCCGGGCGATTGGCTAAATCAATTGTCAGCGGCATCGGTTCATCCTTTATACATAGCGCCCACTGGCGGAACGATCCGCGCCTGCGTACACAAGGACTGAACGATGAGCGAGCCACGCCTGACCAACCCCGCGCTTTACCTGCAACGCCTGGGTTTCGATGCGCCCCCGGCGCCGACCCTGGAAACCCTGCGTCAACTGCAACTGCGCCACACCGGCGTCTTCCCGTTTGAAAACCTCACCACGCTGTCGGGTGAACCGGTGCTGATCGACCTACCTTCGATCGAACGCAAAGTCCTGCACGGTGGGCGCGGAGGGTACTGCTACGAACTCAACAATCTGTACCTGGCATTGCTTCAGGAGCTGGGTTTTGAAGCGCGGGGCATCAGCGGGCGCGTGGTCATCGGCCAGCCAGAAGGCGCCTGGCCGGCTCGCACCCATCGCTTGAGCCTGGTGACCCTGGACGGTGAGCGATACATCAGCGATGTCGGTTTCGGTGGCATGGTCCCCACCGCACCGCTGCTGCTCGATAGCCGTGAAGAGCAATCCACGCCCCATGAACCCTATCGCATCGAGCAGCACGCCGACGGATATACGCTGCGCGCCAGGGTCGGGGACGAGTGGCGGCAGATGTACATCTTCGACCTGCAACGCCAGGAAGACATCGATTACACCATCGGCAACTGGTACGTCTCGACCCATCCCGACTCGTCCTTCACCCGGCAACTGATGGTGGCGCGGACCGGGGAGGGCTGGCGCCGTACGCTTAACAACGGCAGTTTCGCGATCCATCGCCTGGGCCAGGACAGTGAGCGCCGGGAACTGGCCGATGTATCTGAACTGATTGCCGTGCTGGAGCGTGAATTCGGCATTCGAGTGCCGGATCACGGGAAATTGATCAACACCCTCCAGCGCTTGATCGAGCCGCACTAAGCGTTTGATCGTGCATACAAAAAAGGGGCAGATTGAATCAATCTGCCCCTTTTTTGTGCTCGTCCTAGGGCTGCGCTTCGGGTTCCATCACACGATGAATTTCCCTGAGCGCTTCTGAAAGTTTTTTCTCCAGGGCTTTCAACTCGGAAGTCGTGACGTTCCGCTTGAGATGTCCGGCAGCTTCGGGCTTTGCTTTTTCCGGCGCAGCCAGCAGGGCTCGGCGCAGGGTGTTGTTGATTGCGGTCTGGTAACCATATCCCTCGCTTTCCGCCAGCGCGCGTGCAGCCTCGATGACGACATCATCGAGCATGATGGTGATTCGGGTTTTGCCTTTGCTGGAAGCAACCGCTCCGCGCTTGGCATGGCTGAAGTCATATTCGTCTTTCATCGGTCAGGCCTCTTGATACTGGCGGCGCTCGTTTTTGCTGGCGAGGCGCGCCGAAATAACTCGCACGAAATTCGGGTCACGCCAGGTATACGCAACCACCAGCAATCGACCTTTGCCATCAAGTCCCATGATGATCCAGCGCTGTTCATCATGGTGATCGTCCAGGAAGGTGAGGGCGCGTTCGTCATGGAAAACCGGCTCCGTCTCAGCCAGGCTGATGCCGCGGTGCTTGAGTTTGTTCGCCGCGTTCTTTGCCTTGTGATATTGAATTTCGAATGACTTCATTATGCATACTTTATATGTATATGAAAGGGGTGGCTGCGACCGATGGTCGTCAGGAATTCGAAAGACTAGCGGGGGGAGGAAAATGGGGCGGGGGGATGTATTTCAAGGTTTGAAGCGTACTGGCATACAGTCTGCATGACTGACCGTTCATAACTTGACGAGTAAGTTGTATACAACTCTATAGACTTTTGTCTCTGATCTTGAATACAGTGTGCGCATAACAAAAACCAGGGAACCCCCTAACATGAAAACGCCCCATGTTTCACACCAACGGCCCGAAGACGAAAATCTTGGGATCGGCGCGAATATGGCTTACGGCCTGCAACATGTTCTGACCATGTACGGTGGCATCGTCGCGGTGCCTTTGATCATTGGTCAGGCTGCCGGGCTGTCGCCGGCGGACATTGGTTTGTTGATTGCTGCTTCATTGTTTGCGGGGGGGCTGGCCACGTTGCTGCAAACCCTGGGTCTGCCGTTTTTCGGATGTCAGTTGCCGCTGGTACAGGGCGTGTCGTTCTCCGGTGTCGCGACCATGGTGGCGATTGTCAGCACGGGAGGTGAGGGCGGCTTCCAGGCGATTCTGGGGGCGGTGATTGCGGCGTCGCTGATCGGCCTGCTGATCACGCCGGTGTTCTCCAGAATCACCAAGTTCTTTCCACCGCTGGTCACGGGCATCGTGATCACCACCATCGGCCTGACGTTGATGCCGGTGGCCGCGCGCTGGGCCATGGGCGGCAACAGCCATTCCCCGGAATTCGGCAGCATGGCCAATATCGGCCTGGCCGCGATGACGCTGGTACTGGTGCTGTTTTTGAGCAAGATCGGCAGCGCGACCATCTCCCGCCTGTCGATCCTGCTGGCCATGGTCATCGGTACGATCGTCGCGGTGTTCCTCGGCATGGCGGACTTCTCGTCTGTCACCCAGGGCCCGATGTTCGGTTTCCCCACGCCGTTCCATTTCGGCCTGCCGACCTTCCATTTCGCCGCGATCCTGTCGATGTGCATCGTGGTCATGGTGACCTTGGTGGAAACCTCGGCGGACATCCTGGCGGTCGGTGAAATCATCGAGACCAAGGTCGACTCCAAGCGTTTGGGCAACGGCCTGCGTGCCGACATGCTGTCGAGCATGATCGCGCCGATCTTCGGTTCTTTCACCCAAAGCGCCTTCGCCCAGAACGTCGGGCTGGTGGCGGTAACCGGGATCAAGAGTCGTTATGTGGTGGCCACCGGCGGTCTGTTCCTGGTGCTCCTCGGCCTGCTGCCATTCATGGGCCGGGTCATTGCCGCCGTGCCGACCTCCGTGCTCGGCGGTGCCGGGATCGTCCTGTTCGGCACCGTGGCCGCCAGCGGTATTCGCACGCTGTCCAAGGTCGACTACCGCAACAACGTCAACCTGATCATCGTCGCCACCTCCATCGGTTTCGGCATGATCCCGATCGCCGCGCCGAATTTCTACGATCACTTCCCAAGCTGGTTCGCCACGATTTTCCACTCGGGTATCAGTTCCTCGGCGATCATGGCGATCGTGTTGAACCTGGCCTTCAACCACCTGACTGCCGGTAACTCCGATCAGCAATCGGTGTTTGCGGCAGGGACCGAGCGGGTCATTCGTTACCAGGATCTGGCGGCGTTGCGCGAAGGGGATTACTTCAGCGACGGCAAGCTGCATGACTGCGACGGCAAGGAGATTCCGGTGTTGGAATCGGCGCACGGTGCGGTGGAGCCGCGACCGGTACTGGCCAAAAGCAGTGAGCATGTCTGACATGCGCGGATGAAAAGGGCCGATCTGTCGAGAGACAGGTCGGCCTTTTTTTTGGATCGAAAGAATCCGGTATTTATGCAGGACCACAAAAAAGCCCCTGAACCTTTCGATTCAGGGGCTTTTCGATTTTGCTGTCTGGCTCCACGACCTGGACTCGAACCAGGGACCCAGTGATTAACAGTCACTTGCTCTACCAACTGAGCTATCGCGGAATGGCGCCTATGTTACTGATTCAAAAAGAGAAGTCAAGCGTCCGATAGCAAATTGACGGATTCCACGGGATAAACGGTGGTTTATCGGCGATTGACGGTTACCGCAGCGACAGCAAACCGGCCTAGCCGCCGAAAGTAATCGTGGCCACCGCCAGTTTGGCGTACAGAACCGTGGCGCCCAGTTGCACCAGCCACAGGGCCAGGCCACCGAGAAATACACCGGCGGCGATTTGCAGCACCAGGTTATTGCCGCGTTTGGCCGGGGCGCGGGGGATGAAGTCGTGCAGATCGTCCAGGTCGTCGCGGTCGGCGCGCAGGTTGTCGTTTTTCATGTTGGTTCTCTTGGAAATTCAAAAGGTGTACACAAATCAAATGTGGGAGCGGGCTTGCTCGCGAAAGCAATAGTTAACTCAACACATCATTGACTGAACTGACGCTTTCGCGAGCAAGCCCGCTCCCACATTGGATTTGTATGAAGTTTAGAGGGATCAGACTCTGCGTTGAGATTTATCTGCGCCAAATAAAAAACGGGAAGCCGACTGGCTTCCCGTTTTTCGTATCAGGCTACGGTTCAGATGACCTGAACAATCGCATCCGTCACAGTCTTGATGTTGCTCTGGTTCAGCGCAGCCACGCAGATGCGGCCGGTGTCCAGGGCGTAGATGCCGAACTCGTTGCGCAGGCGGTGAACCTGTTCAACGCTCAGGCCGGAGTAGGAGAACATGCCGCACTGACGACCGACGAAGCTGAAATCGCGCTGCGGAGCGTTTTTCGCCAGCAGGTCGACCATCTGGGTACGCATGCCCTTGATGCGCAGGCGCATTTCAGCCAGTTCGGCTTCCCACTGGGCGCGCAGTTCCGGGCTGTTGAGCACGGCAGCCACGATGGTTGCACCGTGGGTTGGCGGGTTGGAGTAGTTGGTACGGATCACGCGTTTGACTTGCGACAGTACGCGGGCGCTTTCTTCTTTCGATTCGCTGACGATCGACAGGGCGCCAACGCGCTCGCCGTACAGCGAGAAGGATTTGGAGAACGAGCTGGAAACGAAGAAGGTCAGGCCCGACTCGGCGAACAGGCGCACGGCAGCGGCGTCTTCGTCGATACCGTCACCAAAGCCCTGGTAGGCCATGTCGAGGAACGGTACGTGACCTTTGGTTTTCACGACTTCCAGAACGTTTTTCCAGTCCGCCGGGCTCAGGTCAACGCCGGTCGGGTTGTGGCAGCAGGCATGCAGCACAACGATCGAGCCGTTTGGCAGCGCGTTCAGGTCTTCCAGCAGGCCGGCGCGGTTCACGTCGTGGGTCACGGCGTCGTAGTAGCGGTAGTTCTGTACCGGGAAACCTGCGGTTTCGAACAGCGCGCGGTGGTTTTCCCAGCTCGGGTCGCTGATCGCCACGACGGCGTTCGGCAGCAGTTGCTTGAGGAAGTCGGCACCGATTTTCAGTGCGCCAGTGCCACCAACTGCCTGGGTGGTGATGACGCGGCCAGCGGCGATCAGCGGCGAATCATTGCCGAACAGCAGTTTTTGCACGGCTTGGTCGTAGGCTGCAATGCCGTCGATTGGCAGGTAGCCACGGGAAGCGTGTTGAGCAGCGCGAATCGTCTCGGCTTCGACAACGGCGCGCAGGAGTGGAATTCGCCCCTCCTCGTTGCAGTAAACACCGACCCCCAGGTTGACTTTGTCAGTGCGGGTATCGGCGTTGAATGCTTCGTTGAGGCCCAGGATTGGATCGCGTGGTGCCATTTCGACAGCGGAGAACAGGCTCATTTTTGCGGCAGCTCTAATGGAGAGTGGAGGGACGTGTGGCGCTCCAGCCGAATGCACTAGAGCGGTGCACAAACGGGGAGCTAGTATAGAGGCCATCTGCGATTGATGGCGACAGACGATTTGGCTTTTACCGCAAGTTTTTCCGAATATTTATCGACCGTTAGTCGATTGGCGTAATCAAAGACTTCAACGGATGTAGGACGTTTGCCTTGAAAGCGATGGCAATCGGCTCCACATTCAGCACAATCCAGTATTTTCCTCGGGCGCGTAAGTCGTTTGCGGCCTTTCCCGTTCCTGCCGGTTTGACGGCGTGGGGGCGATCGCTGCATCGAGAACAGAGAGAGATTTCATGTCTGAATTCCAGCTAGTCACCCGTTTCGCGCCCGCCGGCGACCAGCCGGAAGCCATCCGCCTGATGGTCGAGGGCATCGAAGCCGGACTGGCGCACCAGACCTTGCTCGGTGTGACCGGCTCGGGCAAGACCTTCAGCATCGCCAACGTGATTGCCCAGGTGCAGCGCCCGACCCTGGTGCTGGCGCCGAACAAGACCCTGGCGGCGCAGCTGTACGGCGAATTCAAGGCGTTTTTCCCGAACAACGCCGTCGAGTACTTCGTTTCCTACTACGACTACTACCAGCCGGAAGCTTACGTTCCGTCCTCGGACACCTTCATCGAGAAAGATGCCTCGATCAACGATCACATCGAGCAGATGCGCCTGTCCGCCACCAAGGCACTGCTGGAGCGCAAGGACGCCATCATCGTCACCACGGTGTCCTGCATCTATGGTCTGGGCAGCCCGGAAACCTATCTGAAGATGGTGTTGCACGTGGATCGGGGCGACAAGCTCGACCAACGTGCATTGCTGCGTCGCCTCGCCGATTTGCAATACACCCGCAACGACATGGATTTCGCCCGCGCGACCTTCCGCGTGCGTGGCGATGTGATCGATATCCATCCGGCAGAATCGGATTTTGAAGCGATCCGCATCGAGTTGTTCGATGACGAAGTGGAAAGCCTGTCGGCATTCGATCCGCTCACCGGAGAGGTCCTGCGCAAGCTGCCGCGCTTCACCTTTTATCCAAAAAGCCACTACGTCACGCCGCGGGAAACCCTGCTCGAGGCCGTTGAAGGCATCAAGGTCGAACTGCAGGAGCGCCTGGAGTACCTGCGCACCAACAACAAACTGGTGGAAGCCCAGCGTTTGGAGCAGCGCACCCGTTTCGACCTGGAGATGATCCTCGAGCTGGGTTATTGCAACGGTATCGAAAACTACTCGCGCTATTTGTCCGGGCGGCCGGCCGGTGCCGCGCCACCGACGCTCTACGATTATCTGCCCGCCGACGCCTTGCTGGTGATCGACGAATCCCATGTCAGCGTGCCGCAGGTCGGCGCCATGTATAAAGGCGACCGCTCACGCAAGGAGACGCTGGTGGAATACGGCTTCCGCCTGCCATCGGCGCTGGACAACCGGCCCATGCGGTTCGACGAATGGGAAGGGGTGAGCCCGCAGACCATTTTCGTCTCCGCGACGCCGGGCAACTATGAGGCCGAACACGCCGGGCGCGTCATTGACATGGTGGTGCGTCCGACCGGCCTGGTGGACCCGCAAATCGAGGTCCGTCCGGCGCTGACCCAGGTCGACGACTTGCTGTCGGAAATCACCAAGCGCGTGGCGGTGGAGGAACGGGTGCTGGTCACCACGCTGACCAAGCGCATGGCCGAAGACTTGACCGATTACCTGGCCGACCACGGCGTGCGGGTGCGTTACCTGCACTCGGACATCGACACCGTGGAACGGGTCGAGATCATCCGCGATTTGCGCCTGGGAACCTTCGATGTGCTGGTGGGAATCAACCTGCTGCGCGAAGGTCTGGACATGCCGGAAGTGTCGCTGGTGGCCATTCTCGATGCTGATAAGGAAGGCTTCCTGCGTTCCGAGCGCTCGCTGATCCAGACCATTGGCCGCGCCGCGCGTAACCTCAATGGCCGGGCGATTCTGTATGCCGACCGCATCACCGGGTCGATGGAACGGGCGATTGGTGAAACCGAGCGGCGGCGCGATAAGCAGATCGCCTTCAACCTGGCCAATGGCATCGTCCCCAAAGGGGTGACCAAGGACGTGGCCGACATCATGGAAGGCGCCACCGTGCCGGGCTCGCGCAGCAAGAAGCGCAAGGGCATGGCCAAGGCGGCCGAGGAAAACGCCAAGTACGAAGCCGAGTTGCGTTCGCCGGGCGAGGTCGCCAAGCGCATCAAGGCGTTGGAAGAGAAGATGTACCAGCTCGCCCGCGACCTGGAATTCGAGGCCGCGGCGCAGATGCGCGACGAGATTACCAAGTTGCGCGAGCGGTTGATTGAGGTCTGAGATTTTGCGGTGAATGTGCGGGCTTTATCGCGAGCAGGCTCGCTCCCACAGGTTTCGAGGCAGTACACAAATCCTGTGACCACCCTCAATCCTTGTGGGAGCGAGCCTGCTCGCGATGGGGGCGCCTCGGTTTAATGTGCTTCCCCGGCCTTCAGCCCCGCCGGCAATGTCCTGGTCAGCAACACCGCCAACATGCTGATCCCCAGCGCAATCCCGACAAAATGAAACGCATCGTTGTAGGCCATGATCGACGCCTGCTGATGGGCGATTTCACTGAGCTTGGCCAGCGCCGCATTTTCACTGCCCAGCCTGTCGGTCAGTGACGCCAGGCGTTCGGCCACTTGCGGATTGCTCGGCACAATGGACTCGCGCAAGTAATCGAAATAGGTCTTGGTCCGGGCATCCAGCAACGTGGCGAGGAGGGCGATGCCAATGGCGCCGCCCAGGTTGCGCAGGATGTTGAACAGGCTCGACGCCGAGCCCGCATCCTTCGGCAGGATGTACGAAGTGGCGATCAACGAGATGGTGACCATGATCAGCGGCTGCCCCAACGCACGGATGATCTGGATCTGATTGAACTGCGGTCCGGCGAAGTCCGGGTTCAGCACGCCCGAAGAAAAACTCGCCAGGCCGAACAGGCCGAAACCCACCGTGCACAGCCATTTCGGCGAGACATATTTCATCAACTTGGGCACCAGCGGGATCAGAAACAACTGGGGTACGCCCATCCACATGATCACTTCACCGATCTGCAGGGCGTTGTAGTTCTGGATCTGCGCCAGGTACAGCGGCAACAGATAGATTGAACCGTACAGGCCGACCCCCATGCCGATGCTGGAAATACTCGACAGGCCGAAATTGCGATTGCCCAGGATGCCGAGGTTGATCAGTGGATTGGGCTTGGAAAACTGCACGATCACAAAGGTGATCAGGCTGATCAGGGCGATGCTGCCCAGCGTCACGATCAGGTCCGATTCGAGCCAGTCCTTGCGATGACCTTCTTCCAGAAACACCTGCAGGCAGCCGAGGCCGACGCCAAGGGTGACAATGCCCATGTAGTCAGTGCTTTTCAGCAATTCCCAATGCGCTTCTTTCTTCTCCAGGCCGTACATCAGGCCGGCGATCATGATCAGGCCGGGCGGAATGTTGATGTAGAAAATGTATTCCCAGCCCCAGTTTTCCGTCAGCCAGCCGCCGAGTGTCGGCCCGATGGAAGGCGCAAAGGTGGCGGTCATTGCGAACATGGCCATGCCTTTGGCGCGGTGATGTTCGGGCAACTTGATCAGGGTCAGGGTGAACGCCAGCGGGATCAGCGCGCCACCGGTAAAGCCCTGGAGCGCGCGGAAGACGATCATGCTTTCCAGGCTCCAGGCCATGGAGCACAGCAGCGAGGCGACGAGAAAGCCCAGGGATACCCACACCGCCAGGCGCCGCGCCGACAACAGCTGCACCAGCCACGCCGTCAGCGGGATCATGATGATTTCCGCCACCAGGTAGGACGTGGAAATCCATGAGCCTTCTTCGAGGGTGGCCGACAGCGCGCCCTGGATATCCTTGAGTGATGAGTTGGTGATCTGGATATCGAGCACGGCCATGAAGGCGCCGAGCATCACGCTCATCACCGCGATCCAGTCCCGCCGGGTCGGTTCCCCGACCGGGCGGATCAGTTGATCACCGGCCATCGTCAGAGGTGTCTTTGCTGCTCACCTTGGGTGTGACTGCTTCAGGGGCGTCCTTGATATTGACGGTGGCGGTCACCGACATGCCCGGGCGGATCTTGCCGCGCAGTGGATTGTCGGCGGCAAAGGTCAGTTTGACCGGGATCCGCTGCACGACCTTGGTGAAGTTGCCGGTGGCGTTGTCCGGCGGCAACAGGCTGAATTGCGCCCCCGAGGCGGCGAACAGGCTGTCGACCCGGGCCTGGATCGGGGTGTCGCTGTAGGCGTCGAAGGTCAGCTCGGCTTTCTGCCCGGGCTGCATGTGGCCAATCTGGGTTTCCTTGAAGTTGGCCTGAATCCAGATGTCTTCATCGGGCACGATCGACAGCAGATAAGCGCCGGCCTGCACGTACTGGCCTTCACGGGCCGCGCGCTGGCCGATCAGGCCGCTGATAGGTGCGTGAATTTCACTGCGGGTGAGGTTCAACTCGGCCTGGGCCAGGTCGGCCTTGGCGTTGGCGATCTGCGCGTCGAGGCGCTTGATCTCGGCGCTCAACGCGTTGACTTGCTGGCGCTGGGCCTGGGCATCGGCCTGGGCTTTGCTCAGTTGTGACCGGGCGATATGGGATTCTGCGGAGAGGGTGGTGACCCGTTCTTCCGACACGTAGCCGGGTTTGCGCAAGGTTTCGGCCCGGTTCAGGTCAATCTGCGTGCGGCCCAGGCTGGCCTGGGTGGAGGCGACCTGCGCATCGCTGGCGGCAATCAGGCTGGCCTGTTGCGTCAGTTTGCTCTGGGCCTGCAGGCGCTCGGCCTGGCGAGTGGCGAGGGTGGCGTTGGCGCGGTCGACGGCGAGGCGGAAATCATCGCCTTCCAGCCGGATCAGCAACTGGCCTTTCTCGACGTGCTGGTTGTCCTGCACCAGCACCTGCTCGATGCGTGCGCCCAACTGGCTCGACACGCGGGTGATCTCGCCCTGGACATACGCGTTGTCGGTGCTTTCATAAAAACGCCCCTTGAAGAACCAATGGGCGAAGAAGCCCCCGGCAATCAGCAGGACAATCAACAGGAAAACGGACAGGCGACGCTTGAGTTGGGCAGGCATGGGGCAAACTGTAGTCGAGAATATGTGAGGAAAGTTATCAGCAGGTGAATCTGGCATACAGCCGATAAGCGGTAAATGCCATCGCTTGATATTTGGCCATTCACCACGTCATACGGGTGTTCCAGACGCAATCTTGGCCTAAATGCCCTGTTCGCTGGAGCGGGGTGGGGGTCGCCTGTTACCATTCGCGGCTTGATTGTTCTTTGCTTTTCATTCTTTTCGAGACATGCCATGACCACCGTCCGCACTCGCATCGCGCCATCGCCTACCGGGGATCCTCACGTAGGTACCGCTTACATCGCATTGTTCAACTACTGCTTTGCCAAGCAGCATGGCGGTGAGTTCATCCTGCGGATCGAAGACACCGACCAGTTGCGTTCGACCCGCGAGTCCGAACAGCAGATTTTCGACGCGTTGCGCTGGCTGGGTATCGACTGGAGCGAAGGCCCGGATGTTGGCGGCCCGCACGGTCCGTACCGTCAGAGCGAGCGTGGCGATATCTATCAGAAGTACTGCCAGCAACTGGTCGACATGGGCCATGCCTTCCCGTGCTTCTGCACCGCCGAAGAGCTGGACCAGATGCGCGCCGAACAGATGGCGCGCGGCGAAACCCCGCGCTACGACGGCCGCGCATTGCTGCTATCCAAGGAAGAAGTGGCCCGTCGCCTCGCTGCCGGCGAGCCGCACGTGATCCGTATGAAGGTGCCGAGCGAAGGCGTCTGCGTGGTGCCGGACATGCTGCGCGGCGACGTTGAAATCCCGTGGGATCGCATGGACATGCAGGTCCTGATGAAGACCGACGGCCTGCCGACCTACTTCCTGGCCAACGTGGTCGACGACCACCTGATGGGTATCACTCACGTCCTGCGCGGCGAAGAGTGGTTGCCGTCGGCGCCGAAACTGATCCTGCTGTACGAATACTTCGGCTGGGAGCAACCAGAGCTGTGCTACATGCCGCTGCTGCGTAACCCGGACAAGAGCAAGCTGTCCAAGCGCAAGAACCCGACTTCGGTGACGTTCTACGAGCGCATGGGCTTCATGCCCGAAGCCATGCTCAACTACCTGGGTCGCATGGGCTGGTCGATGCCAGACGAGCGCGAGAAGTTCTCGTTGCAGGAAATGGTCGAGCACTTCGACCTGAGCCGCGTTTCCCTGGGCGGGCCGATTTTCGACATCGAGAAGCTGTCGTGGCTCAACGGCCAGTGGCTGCGCGACCTGCCGGTGGAAGAGTTCGCCGCGCGGGTGCAGAAGTGGGCGTTCAACTCCGAATACATGATGAAGATCGCGCCGCACGTCCAGGGCCGGGTTGAAACCTTCAGCCAGGTCGCACCGCTGGCCGGCTTCTTCTTCGCCGGTGGCGTGAACCCGGATGCCAAGCTGTTCGAATCGAAAAAACTGTCGGGCGATCAGGTGCGTCAGCTGATGCAGTTGATCCTCTGGAAGCTCGAAAGCCTGCGTCAGTGGGAAAAGGACAGCATCACGGCGACGATTCAGGCCGTTGTCGAGTCCCTGGAATTGAAGCTGCGTGATGCCATGCCGTTGATGTTTGCCGCGATCACGGGGCAGGCCAGCTCGGTGTCGGTGCTCGACGCGATGGAAATCCTCGGCCCGGACCTGACCCGTTTCCGCTTGCGCCAGGCGATTGACCTGCTGGGCGGCGTGTCGAAGAAAGAAAACAAGGAGTGGGAAAAGCTTCTCGGCGCCATCGCCTGAGACGCTGGATGAAGGATTGATGGCCATTGTGTGTGCCGACATTGGACGCAGAGTGGCCATCAGGCCCCGGATTTTCGGGGGGAGGGCGGTAAGTGATTGTTATGTCGGCAAAAAATTTTAAATTTTTTGAAAAATAAGTTTGACAGCCTTTCGATACGCCCTTAAGATTCGCCCCGTCCTCAGCGATGACATCAACGATGAGGGGCTATAGCTCAGCTGGGAGAGCGCTTGCATGGCATGCAAGAGGTCGACGGTTCGATCCCGTCTAGCTCCACCAATTTACACTTCAAGGCCTGGCCACACCGGCCTTGAAGCGATCAACACTCAGCGTTGATCAGTTGTATAGAAGGGTTTGCGTCCCCTTCGTCTAGTGGCCTAGGACACCGCCCTTTCACGGCGGTAACAGGGGTTCGAGTCCCCTAGGGGACGCCAGTTTTACAGAAGCGATGTTGCAAGATGTCGCTCCGCCGAGAGGCGAAAAATCCGGGGCTATAGCTCAGCTGGGAGAGCGCCTGCATGGCATGCAGGAGGTCAGCGGTTCGATCCCGCTTAGCTCCACCAATTTACAGTTCAAGGTCTGGCCACACCGGCCTTGAATCGATCAGCTCTCAGCACTGATCAGTTGTATAGAAGGGTTTGTGTCCCCTTCGTCTAGTGGCCTAGGACACCGCCCTTTCACGGCGGTAACAGGGGTTCGAGTCCCCTAGGGGACGCCACGATTACCCGCTCTGCGGGATTTTATAAGGGTCATTCAATTATTGAATGGCCCTTTTGTTTGTCTGGCGTTTGGCCAAATCTCCCTATTTCTCTCAAACTGTTCTTCAGACCAGCGGTCACATCCACGACTTGCAGAAAATTATTATGAGAATAATATTCTAGTCGTAATATTTGGAGGCAACGATGAACGATAAAAAAGCTCAAACCCGCGAGCGCATTCTCAAGGCCGCCAGCGCAGCGCTGATCCAGCGTGGCCCGGCAGAACCGAGCGTGGGCGAAGTGATGGGCGCGGCCGGCCTGACCGTCGGTGGCTTCTATGCGCACTTCGAAAGCAAGGACGCGATGATGCTGGAGGCGTTCAAGCAGTTGCTGGGCCGCCGTCGTGACCTGATTGCCGACATGGATGCCGAGTTGACCGGTGAAGAGCGCCGCGCCTTGGTCGCTGCATTCTATCTGTCGCGCAAGCACCGTGATTCCAGCGAGTCTGCATGCCCGATCCCGGCCTCGATTGGCGAGCTTGGACGTCTGCCCGAGACATTCCGCATCGCGCTGAACGAGCACCTGGAGCTGATGGTCGCGCAGTTGGCGGCCAGTCCTGAAGACATCGACAAAGCCCTGGCCGACATGGCCTTGATGGTGGGCGGCCTGGCGCTGGCACGGGCGCTGGGGCCTGGCGATTTATCCGATCGATTACTGCGCGCTGCCAAGTCGGCGGTACGTTGACCTGAAGGCAGGCAGCCTGAGGAGAGAGCGATGAGCACGTTGAAGTGGGTTCGTGGCGTTAATGGCACCTTGGGTTGGTTTGCTCCGAAACTGGTCGCAAGCAAAATGCGACTGGCGTTCATGACGCCACGGGATTTCCCGCCACGTGATTGGGAATTGCCGCTGCTGGCCAAATCCGAACGAATCACTTTGCGCTTCGGCCTCTCCGCGTTGCGCTGGGGGCAAGGGCCGACGGTGTTGCTGATGCATGGCTGGGAAGGTCGTCCAACGCAATTTGCCAGCCTCATCACTGCGCTGGTCGATGCCGGTTACACCGTGGTCGCCCTCGATGGCCCGGCTCACGGTCGCTCGCCGGGAACCGAGGCGAATGTCGTGCTGTTCGCCCGCGCCATGCTGGAAGCCGCCGCCGAATTGCCACCGCTGCAAGCGGTCATCGGCCACTCCATGGGTGGCGCCAGCGCCATGCTGGCCGTGCAACTGGGCCTGCGTACAGAAACCCTGGTCAGCATCGCCGCCCCAGCGCGGATCCTGGGCGTGTTGCGCGGCTTCGCTCGTTATGTACGGTTACCGCCGAAAGCCCGGTCGGCGTTCATTCGCCAAGTCGAGAAAGATGTCGGGATGCGCGCATCGACGCTGGATGTCGCGCACTATCAGCTCGACATGCCCGGCCTGATCGTTCATGCGGAAGACGATAATTTCGTCCCGGTCAACGAGTCGCAATTGATCCACGAAGCCTGGTTCGACAGTCGCCTGTTGCGCCTGGAAGAGGGTGGTCATCAGCGGGTGCTCGCCGACCCGCGGGTGATTGATGGCGTGTTATCACTGCTGGCCGGTCGCAGCCTGCAATCGCGCCAATCGGCCTGAGCATCCGTTACACTGCGCCGGTCGACATTATCTGACCGGGAGTGGGGCATGGGCTGGGATCGGACAACGCCATTTATCATTGATCTGCAAGTGGCCGCCGAAGACATCGACGGGCTGGGCCACGCCAACAACGCGGTGTACGTGACCTGGCTCGAGCGCTGCGCGTGGCGCCATTCGCAGCGCCTAGGGCTGGACCTGGCCGAATACCGTCGGCTGGATCGGGCGATGGCGGTGGTGCGGCATGAGATCGATTACCTGGCGGCCGCCTATGAAGGCGATGAGCTGCAGATGGCGACCTGGATCGTCGATTGGGACCAGCGCCTGAAAATGACCCGTCATTTCCAGTTGAAGCGTCCCAGCGACAATGCGACGTTGCTGCGTGCGCAAACCACTTTCGTCTGCATCGAACTGTCCACCGGCAAACCCAAGCGCATGCCGGCGGAGTTCATCGAGGGCTATGGCCCGGCGTTGCTGTCCCAAAATCCGGAAGCAGCCAAAATCTGATGTAGGAGTGAGCCTGCTCGCGATAGCGGTGTATTGGTCGACATCAATGTTGAATGTTCGGCCGCCATCGCGAGCAGGCTCGCTCCCACATGGGAATCTGCGATGTTCTGCACAATCCCGCTGAAACCAGTAAACTGCCCCCCGTTTTTCGTTGAGTGTGTTTTCCATGCAAATTGCCCTGGCGCCCATGGAGGGGTTGGTCGACAACATCCTGCGTGACGTGCTGACCCGAGTGGGTGGTATCGATTGGTGCGTGACCGAGTTCATCCGGATCAACGACCAGCTGCTCACGCCTGCCTATTTCCACAAGTTCGGTCCTGAATTGCTCACCGGTGCCCGCACGGCGTCTGGCGTGCCGCTACGTGTGCAACTACTCGGATCGGACCCGGTGTGCCTGGCGGAAAACGCCGCGCTGGCTTGCGAGCTGGGTTCCGAGGTGATCGACCTGAACTTCGGCTGCCCGGCCAAGACGGTGAACAAGTCCCGTGGTGGCGCGGTGCTGCTCAAGGAGCCCGAGCTGCTGAACCAAATCGTCGAGCATGTCCGTCGTGCCGTCCCGGCGCACATCCCGGTAACGGCCAAAATGCGCCTGGGTTTCGACAGCCCGGACGGTTCGCTGGTCTGCGCCACGGCGCTCGCTGAAGGTGGCGCCGAGCACATCGTGGTCCATGCCCGGACCAAAACCGACGGCTACAAGCCGCCGGCGCATTGGGAGTGGATCCCGCGCGTGCAGGACGTGGTCAAGGTGCCGGTGTTCGCCAATGGCGATATCTGGAGCGTCGAAGACTGGCGCCGTTGCCGCGAGATCAGCGGGGTGGAAGACATCATGCTCGGTCGCGGCCTGGTGTCGCGTCCTGACCTGGCTCGGCAAATCGCCGCGGCGCGGGCCGGGGAAGAAGTGGTCGAGATGACCTGGGCCGAGCTGTTGCCGCTGATCCAGGACTTCTGGTTGCAAGCCGTGGCGCAGATGACACCACGACAAGCACCCGGTCGCCTGAAGCAGTGGCTGGCGATGCTGACCCGCAATTATCCCGAGGCGGTGGAGCTGTTCAGCGTCCTGCGTCGTGAGACCGAGCTGGATCAGGTTTCGCGTTTGCTGGGGTTGCAGGTGGCTGAAGCGGCCTGAGCCGTCTGTAAAAAAATCTGAAAAAAATCTCTTGAAATGCAATCAGCGGTCCCTATCTAAGGGTTACGCGATGCCGAATTCGGGTCGCGGAGACAAAAAACCTTGCTGATTGTTTTCAGGAGATTTGAAACATGACTACTGCATTTTCCCTGGCGCCTCTGTTCCGTTCCTCGGTGGGCTTCGACCGTTTCAACGACCTGTTCGAAACCGCCCTGCGTAACGAGCCTGGCAGCACTTACCCTCCCTACAACGTCGAAAAACATGGCGACGATCAATACCGCATCGTCGTGGCGGCAGCCGGTTTCCAGGAAGAAGACCTGGAGCTGCAAGTGGAGAAGGGTGTGCTGACCATCAGTGGCGGCAAGCGTGATGCCAGCGAAGGCGTGACCTTCCTGCATCAAGGCATCGCCCAGCGAGCCTTCAAACTGTCCTTCCGTCTGGCGGACCACATCGAAATCAAGGCCGCGGACCTGCGCAACGGTCTGCTGAGCATCGACCTGCTGCGCGTCATCCCGGAAGAGGCGAAAGCCAAGCGCATCCCGATCAACGGGGCGCAAAAACCGGCTCTGCAACACTAAGCCGGCACAGTAAAAAGGGCGCCAATGGCGCCCTTTTTTGTGCCTGGGTTTTAACGCTGTCCTTTGATGTCGAGCCTTTGCACCGCACGCGGATGCCTGGACGAAAACAGCAATCCACCCGCAATCTGCCAGATCACCGCAAACGCGCCGATCAGGAACACGATGTCGCCGAAGGTGCGTACCCAGCGCAGGGTTTGCAGCAGATCCTGCTGCATGAACGCTTCGCTGCGGGCGTACCACAAGCCCTGGCTGGCGCTCGCATAGAACTGCAGGAGGCCGATAGGCAGCAGGCTGGTAACGATCATCAGCATCAGGCCGCCGTTGAGCCACCAGAAACCGGTGTTCATCAGGCGATCGTTGAACTCAAGGTTCGGCCGCAAGTAGCGCAGGATCAGCAGGCTGAAGCCCAGCGCCAGCGAGCCGTAAACCCCGAAAAGCGCGGCGTGGGCATGCAGTGGCGTGGTGTTCAGGCCCTGGATGTAATACAGCGAAATCGGTGGGTTGATCAGGAAGCCGAACACCCCGGCACCGAGCATGTTCCAGAACGCGGTGGCGATGAAGAACTGCAGGGGCCAGCGAATCCGCGACATCCACGCCGCACGCTCCTTGAGCCGCCAGTTTTCCCAGGCTTCGTAGCCCAGCAGGATCAGGGGGACCACTTCCAGGGCGCTGAAGGTTGCACCCACGGCCATGACCGGCGTGGTGGTGCCGGCGAAATAAATGTGGTGGAAGGTGCCGGGTACGCCGCCGAGCATGAAGAGCGAAGCGGACCCCAGCGTCGCGGTGGTGGCCAGGCGTTTGGACACCAGGCCCATGCTGGTGAAGATGAAGGCCAGCGCGGTGGTGGCGAACACTTCGAAGAAGCCCTCGACCCACAGGTGCACCACCCACCAGCGCCAGTACTCCATGACCGACAGATTGGTGCGTTCGCCATAGAACAGGCCGGCTCCGTAGAACAGGCCGATGGCAATCACCGAGCAAGCCAGCAGCGCCAGCAGGTTTTTATCGCCGGGCTGGCGCAGGGCAGGCAGCATTGCGCGCAACATCAGCACCAGCCAGAACACGATCCCGGCGAATTTGGCGATTTGCCACAGGCGGCCCAGATCGACGTACTCGTAACCCTGGTGACCGAGCCAGAAACTCCATTCGTAGGGCATCAGTTGTGCGATGGCGAGGAAGTTGCCGGCATACGAGCCGACCACCACCAGCACCAGGGCCCAGAACAGCACGTCAACACCAAGCTTTTGCCATTTCGGGTCTTTGCCGCCGTTGATGAATGGCGCCAGAAACAGCCCGGCAGCGAGGAAGCCGGTGGCGATCCAGAACATCGCGCTTTGCAAGTGCCAGGTCCGCGTCAGCGAGTAGGGGAACCACTTCGACAGTGGCAGGCCATAGAAATCCTGGCCTTCGACCGTGTAGTGCGCGGTCACGCCGCCCATCAGGACCTGGAAGCCGAACAGTGCACCGACCAGCAGCAGGTATTTGCCCAGGGCTTTTTGCGAAGGCGTGAGTCTGATCAGGCTCAGCGGATCCTGCGCCGGAACCTTGGGTTCGCCTTCTTCATGATTGCGCAGGAACGCCCAGCCCCAGACCAGAAAACCGATACCCGCCAAGAGCACGACAATGCTGACAATCGACCAGACCATGTTCTCGGCGGTCGGATTGTTATCGATCAAGGGCTCGTGGGGCCAGTTGTTGGTAAAGGTCGCGGCCTGACCGTCGCGCTCGGTGGCGGCAGCCCAGGCGGTCCAGAAGAAAAATTGCGTCAACTGCTGGCGCCGCGCGGCATCGGGCAGGGTGTTTTCCTTCATCGCAAAGCTTTCGCGGCTGTGATGCAGCGAAACGTCGTTGCCGAACAGGGCATGGTAGTAGGCCGCGGTTTGCGCGATGGCCTGGACGCGGCGCTCGCTGAGCACCAGCGTGCCGTTGACCAAGCGGTTGCCACGGTATTCGCGTTTGAGTTGATGGCGCAGCAAGGCCTGCTGATCGTCATCGATGTCCTGGTACGCCCTGGCGTAATTCTGCTGTGCCGCCAGGTCCAGCCAGGCGAGCAGTTCGCGGTGCAGCCAGTCGGCGGTCCAGTCCGGTGCCTGGTAGGCGCCGTGGCCCCAGATCGAGCCCAGTTGCATGCCGCCGATACTCTGCCAGGCGGTTTGCCCGTCAAGGATGTCGGCGGCCCGGAACAGGGTGGTGCCATCGCTGGCTTTTACCTGCTCGGGGATCGGCGGTGCCTGTCGGTAGATTTCGTGGCCGAACCATCCCAGCAGACAGAAGGTCACGCCGAGGACGCCAATCAGCGACCACCATAATTTGCGGTATTCACCCATGGATCACCTCACTATCAAAAAAAAGCGCCCGCATAACGAGTATGCGGGCGCAAAAAAACCGGCCCTGTGATCGGGAAGAGGAGCCGGGGTGTTGCACGGGAGAATGATCGGCTGCCAGCGATCATTCTTCGGCGAGGCGGGGTGCTTGGCCGCCTGCCGAATGCATGGGATCCAATTTACGGGCAGGCGGGGATGGCGTCACTTGTACAGAGGGTCAGGAACGTCATACAGAGGTATGAACAACGTGCTCTCTGTAGGAGCGAGCTTGCTCGCGATAGCGGACAGTCAGTCGAAATCAATGTTGCCTGACACTCCGCCATCGCGAGCAAGCTCGCTCCCACAGTATTCGTATTGGTATTGGCTACATGAGCAGCTTCTGGAATTCCTCGACCGGCAGCGGCTGGCTGTGCAGATACCCCTGATAGAAGTGGCAACCCAGCCCTTGCAGGAATTCCAGCTGCTCCGGCGTCTCCACGCCTTCGGCAATCACCTTCAATTCCAGGCTGCGGGCCATGGCGACGATGGCCCGGATGATCTCAGCGTCATTGGGGTCGGTGGTGGCGTCGCGAATGAACGACTGGTCGATTTTCAGGGTGTCGACCGGCAGGCGCTTGAGGTAGGTCAGTGAGGAATATCCAGTGCCGAAGTCGTCCATGGCAAAGCTCACACCGAGTTTTTTCAGGCGGCGCATCTTGCTGATGGTGTCTTCAAGGTTCTGGATGACGATGCCTTCGGTGATTTCCAGTTTCAGCATCGAACTGGGCAGACCGTAATGGGCGAGGCTTTCTTCGATGTGCTCGACGAAGTCGTTCTGGCGGAATTGCCGGGGGCTGATGTTCACGCACAGGCTGAAGTCCTGCGGGTCCACCAGGCCGTTGGCAATCAGTTGCCTGAAGGCCTGGCAGGCTTCATCGACGATCCAGGTGCCGACTTCCAGGATCAGGCCGCTGTCCTCCAGCACCTTGATGAAATCGGTGGGCGATTGTGCACCGAGTTCCGGATGATTCCAGCGCACCAATGCTTCGGCGCCGACGATGCGGTTCTCCCGGGCATCGAGTTGAGGCTGGTAGTGCACACGAAACTCGCCCCGCGACAGGGCCAGGCGCAGGTCGGTTTCCATGCGCAGGCGTTCGCTCGCGGCCTTTTGCATGGTGTTGTGGTACATCTGCGCGGTGTTGCGCCCCGAATCCTTGGCCCGATACAGCGCAATATCGGCGCGCTTGAGCAGGTCGGTCGGCGTGGAGCCGTGGTCGGGAATCAGCGCGATACCGATGCTCGGCGTCACTTGCAGGCGCTGACCGTCGAGGAACATCGGCTCGGACAGCAATTCGCGCAAGGTGTCGGCCAGTTCAATCACCTGTGCACTGACGTCGTTGCGCGAACCTTCCAGGCCGCTGAGCAACACCACGAATTCGTCACCACCCAGCCGCGCGACGGTGTCTTCCATGCGCACACTGGCTTCCAGGCGCGCGGTAATGATTTTCAGCACGGTATCGCCCACCGGGTGGCCGAGCGAATCGTTGATGTGCTTGAAGTGGTCCAGGTCGAGGAACATCAGCGCACCGCGCAGATTGTGACGCTTGAGCAGGGCAATCTGCTGGCTCAGGCGATCCATCAGCAGTGCGCGGTTGGGCAGGTTGGTCAGCGGGTCGTGGTAGGCCAGGTGGCGGATCTGCGCCTCTGCGTTTTTCAGCAGGCTGACGTCCCGGGCGGTCAGCAGCAGGCACGCGGTTTCATTGAGGGTGATCGGTTCCACTGAGACTTCGACCGTCAGCAATTCACCACGCTTGTTGCGCCCGAGCATTTCCAGGTGATGCACCCGGCCCTTGATCTGCAGTTCGGCCAGCAGCGCCGAGCGTTGTTTCTCTTCGGCCCAGATCCCGACCTGGTAAACCGTGCGACCGATCACTTCGTCGGCGCGGTAGCCGGTCAGGCGGCAGAAGCCATCGTTGACCTCCAGATAGCGCCCGGTATCACGCTCGGTGATGGTGATGGCGTCGGGGCTGGAGTGGAAGGCCTTGGCGAACTTCTCTTCGCTGGCCTTGAGTGCCGCTTCCGAGCGTTGCTGTTGGGTAATGTCGCGCAGGGTGGTGACGATGCACGGCTGCTCGCCGACGCTGATCTGGCGGCTGGAAATCACGCAGGTCAGCAGTTGCCCGTCCTTGTGCTGGACAATGATTGCCACGTTGTTGAGCGCCTGTTCGCGGATGACCTGCTCGATGCGTTGCAGGCTCTTCGCCGAGGCGTCCCACAGGCCGATTTCGTCGGCGCTGCGCCCGATCACGTCGCCGGTGGTCCAGCCGAAGGTCTGGGTGAAGCTGGAGTTGATTTCGATGAACTGGCCGGTGTCCTGGTGGGTCACGCAGATCGGATCCGGGCTGACCTGGAACAGGGTGGCGAACTTCTCTTCGGAAGCCACCAGGCGCTGCTCGCGCTCCACCTGGTCGGTGATATCGAGCAAGGTGCCGGCCATGCGCAATGGCATACCGTTTTCGTCTCGGTACAGGCGCGCGCGACTTTCCAGGTAGCGGGTGCTGCCGTCGGGCAACTGAACGCGGTAGGTCAATTGATAGTTGCCCGCCGGGCCTTCGCGCAAGCTGCGATAGGCGTCGCGCATGGTGTCGCGTTCGTTGCCGGGCACGCCTTCGAAAAACTCTTCGAAGGATTCATGGAAAGGTTTGGCTTCCAGCCCGTGCAATTGCGCGGCGCGGGCCGAGCCATAAAGCATGCCGCTGGGAATGTGCCAGTCCCAGGTGCCCAATTGTGCGGAGTCCAGCGCCAGGTCGAGGCGTTCCTGGCTGTCTTTGAGCGCCTGGTCGGCGGCTTTGCGTTCGGTGGTGTCGAGGAAGGTGCTCAACAGATAGGGCTGACCCTCCAGCTCGACCTTTTGCGCGCTGAGAATGCCGTCGTGAATCTGCCCATTGCTGGCGCGAAACTGCACTTCCATGCTGATCAGGTCGCCCTTGGCCTTGGTGGCCTTGACCAGTTCGGCCCGTTGTTCGGGATGCACCCACAGCCCCAGTTCCAGGGTGGTGCGGCCGATGGCTTCCTGCACCGGCCAGCCGAACAGGCTTTCGAAGTACTGGTTGGCCTCGGTAATCAGCCCGTCGTCCTGGCGCGTCAGCAGGACCATGTTCGGGCACAGGTGAAAAAGTGTGGCGAAACGCTTTTCCGAGCTGCTGAGCGCCTGTTCGCGTTGGCGCTGATGGGTGATTTCGCGAATCACCCCGATCATCCGTGGCCGGCCGTTTTTGTCCGGCAACAGGCTGCCGTTGATTTCCAGCCAGTGCAGGCTGCCGTCGGGCCAGCGAATGCGATGATGCATCGCTTGTTCCAGCGGCGCGCCGGCGATCACCGCATGGAACGCACGTACGGTTTTTGCCCGGTCTTCGGGGGGCAGCAAGTCGAGGTATTCCAGATCGGCCGGCAGCGGCTGGCGTGGATCGAATCCGAACAGTGCCTGTGTGCCCCGCGACCAACTGATCTGACCGCGCTCGATATCCCAGTACCACGCACCCAGACGCGCGCCGTTCAAGGCGGCCAGCAATTGAGGGGCACTTTCCCAGCTCTGCTCGGAGCGCTTGGGGTCAAGCGCCTGAATACGCGGCATCGGCGGGATTCGGTCAACAGATTTCGGCATTGGCAAGCCTTGTACTGATGTGGGCGTTTGTACGGGATTTCGCGGCTCTATAGGAGTAGCACAAGTTAGCCTTGAGTCCCTGGCAGATCGATCTGAGCATCCAATAAGGCCATGAAAGCCCGTGCTGCGTTCGACAGTGTCCGTTCTGTGTGCAGGATATAGCCTAGCTGGCGAGAGAGTTGTATGCCCGGCAATGGTATTCGCGCAACCTGATCATCGAGCATGGTGCGCGGCAGGACACTCCAGGCCAGTCCGATGGACACCATCATCTTGATGGTTTCCAGGTAGTTGGTGCTCATGGCGATGTTCGGCGTCAGGCCCTGGGCCTCGAACAGGCGCTGGACGATATGGTGGGTGAAGGTGTTGCCGCCGGGAAACACCGCCGGGTGCCGGGCGATGTCCGACAGGCTGATCGCACCGTTATTGAGCAGCGAATGCTCCGGAGCGACCACGAAATCCAGCGGATCGTCCCACACCGGGGTGGCCGCGACCAACGCATGGGGTTCCGGGGCCAGGGTGATCACCGCCAGTTCCGCGCGGCCGTGAAGGATCTCCTCGTAGGCCACTTCCGAATCGAGAAACTGAATGTCCAGGGCGACATCCGGGTAGCGGCGGGTGAAGGCTCTTAATAAAGGCGGCAATCGATGCAGGCCGATGTGGTGACTGGTCGCCAGGGTCAGACGACCGGTCACTTCGCCTGTGAGGTTGGTCAGCGCACGGCGCGTATCATCAAGGACATTGAGAATCTGATAAGCCCGGGGCAGCAGGGCGCGGCCGGCTTCGGTCAGGCCGACTTCACGGCCCAGCCGGTCGAACAGCCGCACCTTCAATTGCTGTTCCAGCCCGGCGATGCGCTTGCTGATCGCAGGTTGGGTCAGGTGCAGCCGCTCACCGGCACCGGAGAAGCTTCCTGTCTCGGCGATGGCAATAAAGGCATTGAGGTTGGCCAGGTCCATATCGCATTCCAGTTGGTTATCCAAAGCATAAAAAATATGAATTTGAGTTATTTAATCTAACCCCATAGGATCAGCCTCACAAGCCAAAGGGTTATTGAATCGCTCAAGACCCAGGGCATAGAAACAAGCTGATGAGGAAACCGTCTGATGGCCGGCAAAACGCTCTACGACAAGCTCTGGGATTCGCATTTGGTCAAGCAGCGCGACGATGGCTCTGCGTTGATCTATATCGATCGTCACATCATTCACGAAGTGACTTCGCCGCAAGCCTTTGAAGGCCTGCGTCTGGCCGGGCGCAAGCCTTGGCGCATCGATGCCAACATCGCGACCCCGGACCACAACGTACCGACCACTCCAGAGCGCAAGGGCGGCATCGAAGCCATTGCCGACCAGGTCTCGCGTTTGCAGGTCCAGACCCTCGACGATAACTGCGATGAATACGGCATCGTCGAATTCAAGATGAACGACGTGCGCCAAGGCATCGTCCACGTCATCGGCCCGGAGCAGGGCGCCACCTTGCCGGGCATGACCGTGGTCTGCGGCGACTCCCACACCTCGACCCACGGCGCGTTCGGTGCCCTGGCTCACGGTATCGGCACCTCCGAGGTCGAGCACGTGCTCGCCACCCAGTGCCTGGTCGCCAAGAAAATGAAGAACATGCTGGTGCGCGTCGAAGGCCAATTGCCGTTCGGCGTGACTGCCAAGGACATCGTCCTCGCCGTGATCGGCAAGATCGGCACCGCCGGCGGTAACGGCCATGCCATCGAGTTCGCCGGCAGCGCGATTCGCGATTTGTCCGTCGAAGGCCGCATGACCATCTGCAACATGTCCATCGAGGCCGGCGCTCGCGTAGGTCTGGTGGCAGCTGACGAAAAAACCGTGGCCTACGTGAAAGGCCGTCCGTTCGCACCAAAAGGCGCGGAATGGGATTTGGCGGTCGAAGCCTGGAAAGACCTGGTGTCCGACGCCGATGCGAAGTTCGACACCATCGTTGAGCTCGACGCGACCCAGATCAAGCCACAAGTCAGCTGGGGCACCTCGCCCGAGATGGTGCTGGCTGTGGATCAGAACGTGCCGGATCCTGCCAAGGAGATGGACCTGGTCAAGCGCGGTTCCATCGAACGCGCCTTGAAGTACATGGGTTTGAGCGCCAATCAGGCGATCACCGACATCCAGCTGGACCGCGTGTTCATCGGTTCCTGCACCAACTCGCGGATCGAAGATTTGCGCGCGGCTGCCGTCATCGCCAAGGGCCGCAAAGTGGCGTCGACCATCAAGCAGGCCATCGTGGTGCCGGGCTCCGGCCTGGTGAAGGCTCAGGCGGAATCCGAAGGTCTGGACAAGATTTTCCTCGAAGCCGGTTTCGAATGGCGTGAGCCGGGTTGCTCGATGTGCCTGGCGATGAACCCGGACCGTTTGGAGTCCGGCGAGCATTGCGCCTCGACCTCCAACCGTAACTTCGAAGGCCGTCAGGGCGCCGGTGGTCGTACCCACCTCGTGAGCCCGGCCATGGCCGCAGCGGCGGCGGTGAACGGTCGTTTCGTCGACGTCCGTGAATTGATCTAAAGGAGCGCAGCATGAAAGCTTTTACCCAGCACACTGGACTTGTCGCGCCTCTGGATCGTGCCAACGTCGACACCGACCAGATCATTCCGAAGCAGTTCCTGAAGTCGATCAAGCGCACCGGTTTCGGCCCGAACCTGTTCGATGAGTGGCGTTACCTGGATGTCGGCCAGCCGTATCAGGACAACTCCAAGCGCCCGCTGAACAAGGATTTCGTCCTCAACGCCGAGCGTTATCAAGGCGCCAGCGTGTTGCTGGCCCGTGAGAACTTCGGTTGCGGCTCCAGCCGCGAGCACGCGCCGTGGGCGCTGGAAGAGTACGGTTTCCGCAGCATCATCGCGCCGAGCTACGCCGACATCTTCTTCAACAACAGCTTCAAGAACGGCTTGTTGCCGATCATCTTGAGCGACGAGGAAGTCGATGAGCTGTTCAAGCAGGTCGAGGCCGAGCCGGGCTATCAGTTGCAGATCGATCTGCAGGCCCAGACCGTGACCCGTCCGGACGGCAAGGTATACAACTTCGAAATCGATGACTTCCGCAAACACTGCCTGCTCAACGGCCTGGACGATATCGGCCTGACCTTGCAGGACGGCGATGCGATTGCGGCGTTCGAAGCCAAGCACCGTGCGAGCCAGCCTTGGTTGTTTCGCGACGCGTGATCTTGCGTAAGGCGTAATGACGCCATCGCGAGCAGGCTCACTCCTACATTTGAAATGCGTTCCCCTGTAGGAGCGAGCCTGCTCGCGATGAGGCCGGAACAGACACCCCAAGACTCACCCCAGAAAGGAAGTCCCCCATGACCAGCACCGCCCAGCACAGTCAGGTAGTCCAGAAACAATTCGGTGAACAGGCCGCGGCCTACCTGAGCAGCGCCGTCCACGCTCAAGGCACCGAATTTGCACTGCTACAGGCTGAACTGGCAGGGCAGGGCGATGCCCGTGTGCTGGACCTGGGTTGCGGTGCGGGCCACGTGAGCTTTCAAGTGGCCTCGCTGGTCAAGGAAGTGGTGGCCTACGATCTGTCGCAGCAGATGCTCGACGTGGTGGCCGCCGCAGCCGTCGATCGTGGCCTGGGCAATGTCTCCACGGTCCATGGCGCGGCCGAGCGTCTGCCGTTTGCCGACGGCGAGTTCGACTTCGTGTTCAGCCGTTATTCGGCTCACCACTGGAGCGATCTCGGCCTGGCCTTGCGGGAAGTGCGCCGGGTGTTGAAGCCTGGCGGCGTGGCGGCGTTCATCGACGTGTTGTCTCCGGGCAGCCCGTTGTTCGACACTTACCTGCAAAGCGTCGAAGTGCTGCGCGACACCAGCCACGTGCGCGATTATTCCGCCGGCGAGTGGTTGCGTCAGGTCAGCGAGGCGGGGTTGCATACCCGCAGCACCACCCGTCAACGGCTGCGCCTGGAGTACAACTCCTGGGTCGAACGCATGCGCACACCGCAAGTGATGCGCGCGGCGATCCGCGAACTGCAACAGTCGATGGGCAACGAAGTACGCGAGTATTTTGAGATCGAGGCCGATGGTTCGTTCAGTACCGATGTGTTGGTACTGTTCGCCGAAAAATGAGTCCCGATCGATAGACTTTTTCCGGGCGCGCCTTCGGGCGCACCGACTGATGACATGAGGAAAGCATGAGCAAGCAGATTCTGATTCTCCCAGGTGACGGTATTGGCCCGGAAATCATGGCCGAAGCGGTCAAGGTGCTGGAACTGGCCAACGACAAGTTCGCTTTGGGCTTCGAGCTGAGCCACGACGTGATCGGTGGCGCGGCCATCGACAAGCACGGCGTGCCGCTGGCCGATGAAACCCTGGAACGTGCCCGCGCTGCCGATGCCGTGCTGCTGGGCGCCGTTGGCGGCCCTAAATGGGACACCATTGAGCGTGACATCCGTCCTGAGCGCGGTTTGCTGAAGATTCGTGCGCAACTGGGCCTGTTCGGCAACCTGCGTCCAGCGATCCTGTACCCGCAACTGGCCGAGGCATCCAGCCTGAAGCCGGAAATCGTCTCCGGCCTGGACATCCTGATCGTTCGCGAGCTGACCGGCGGTATCTATTTCGGCGCGCCACGCGGCACTCGTACCCTGGAAAACGGCGAGCGTCAGTCCTACGACACCCTGCCGTACAGCGAAAGCGAAATCCGTCGCATCGCCCGTGTCGGTTTCGACATGGCCATGGTGCGCAACAAGAAGCTGTGCTCAGTGGACAAGGCCAACGTTCTGGCGTCCAGCCAGCTGTGGCGTGAAATCGTCGAGGAAGTGGCCAAGGATTACCCACAGGTCGAACTGAGCCACATGTACGTCGACAACGCCGCCATGCAACTGGTGCGCGCGCCGAAGCAATTCGACGTGATCGTGACCGACAACATGTTCGGCGACATCCTGTCCGACCAGGCCTCGATGCTCACCGGCTCCATCGGCATGCTGCCGTCGGCGTCCCTGGACACCAACAACAAGGGCATGTACGAGCCTTGCCACGGTTCGGCGCCGGACATCGCAGGCAAAGGCATTGCCAACCCGCTGGCGACCATTCTGTCGGTCTCCATGATGCTGCGTTACAGCTTCAACCAGCAGGCCGCGGCCGATGCCATCGAGAAAGCCGTCAGCCTGGTGCTGGATCAGGGCTTGCGCACGGGTGACATCTGGTCGACCGGTTGCACTAAAGTCGGTACGCAGGAAATGGGTGACGCAGTAGTCGCCGCGCTGCGGAATCTGTAATCTCTCGGGCCCGCTGCCGATTTCACCCCCGAAGGCAGCGGTCCACTTTTCAAGAAGGTGTAGTTGCGATGAAACGTGTAGGTCTGATCGGTTGGCGCGGTATGGTCGGTTCCGTGCTCATGCAGCGGATGCTGGAAGAGCAGGATTTCGATCTTATCGAGCCGGTGTTTTTCACCACTTCCAATGTCGGTGGCCAAGGCCCGTCCGTGGGCAAGGACATTGCTCCGCTCAAGGACGCTTACAGCATTGAAGAGCTGAAAACCCTTGACGTGATCCTGACCTGCCAGGGTGGCGACTACACCAGCGAAGTGTTTCCGAAGCTGCGCGAAGCCGGCTGGCAGGGTTACTGGATCGACGCCGCTTCCAGCCTGCGCATGCAGGACGACGCGGTCATCGTTCTGGATCCGGTCAACCGCAAGGTCATCGACCAGCAGCTGGATGCGGGCACCAAGAACTACATCGGCGGCAACTGCACCGTCAGCCTGATGCTGATGGGCCTGGGCGGTCTGTTCGAAGCCGGCCTGGTGGAGTGGATGAGCGCCATGACCTATCAGGCGGCCTCCGGTGCCGGCGCGCAGAACATGCGTGAACTGATCAAGCAAATGGGCGCGACCCACGCCTCTGTCGCCGATCAACTGGCCGACCCGGCCAGCGCGATCCTCGATATCGACCGTCGTGTTGCCGAAACCATGCGCAGCGATGCGTACCCGACTGAAAACTTCGGCGTACCGCTGGCCGGCAGCCTGATCCCGTGGATCGACAAGGAACTGCCGAACGGCCAGAGCCGTGAAGAATGGAAAGCCCAGGCCGAGACCAACAAGATCCTCGGTCGCTTCAAGAGCCCGATCCCGGTGGACGGCATCTGTGTACGTATCGGCGCTATGCGCTGCCACAGCCAGGCGCTGACCATCAAGCTGAACAAAGACGTGCCAATGGCCGATATCGAAGGCCTGATCAGCCAGCACAACCCTTGGGTCAAGCTGGTGCCGAACAACCGCGATGCAAGCATCCAGGAGCTGAGCCCGAACAAGGTCACCGGCACCCTGAACATCCCGGTTGGCCGTCTGCGCAAGCTGAACATGGGTTCGCAGTTCCTCGGCGCGTTCACCGTCGGCGACCAACTGCTGTGGGGCGCGGCCGAACCGCTGCGTCGCATGCTGCGGATCCTGCTTGAACGTTGATCGATTGATGTAATGAAAGAACCCGTGCCTTGAAAGAGGTGCGGGTTTTTTTATGGGATCTACGGTGCCTGTTCTGGCCTCTCGCGAGCAGGCTCGCTCCCACAGGGCTCGGTGATTTTCTTGTGGGAGCGAACCTGCTCGCGAAGGCGATATGACCGGCGCCGCAGATCCTGTCGAATTGCCTGCATGCCAACCACCCGGTAAAGTGCCGCTCCCCCCGTTTCGCCAGAGGTAGAACCATGACCCAGTCCTTTGATATTGCCGTGATCGGCGCCACCGGTACTGTTGGCGAAACGCTGGTACAGATCCTCGAAGAGCGCGACTTCCCGGTCGGCAACCTGCATCTGCTGGCCAGCAGCGAATCCGCTGGCAGTTCGGTGCTGTTTCGCGGCAAGAACGTGCGGGTGCGGGAAGTCGATGAGTTCGACTTCAGCAAGGTGCAGCTGGTGTTTTTTGCTGCAGGCCCGGCGGTGACCCTGAGTTTCGCCTCGCGTGCCACGGCGGCCGGTTGCTCGGTGATCGACCTGTCGGGTGCCTTGGCGGCTGATCAGGCACCGCAGGTGGTGCCGGAAGCCAATGCCCAGGTGCTGGCCGGCCTGAAAAAGCCGTTCCTGCTCAGCAGTCCCAGTCCGTCGGCGACCATCCTGGCGGTGGTCCTCGCACCGTTGATGGGTTTGCTCGACCTGCAGCGCATCAACCTGACGGCGAGCCTGGCGGTGTCGACCCAGGGCCGTGAAGCCGTAACCGAGTTGGCACGCCAGACCGCTGAACTGCTCAATATGCGTCCGCTGGAGCCGAAGTTCTTCGATCGGCAGATGGCTTTCAACCTGCTGGCCGAAGTCGGCAAGCCGGACGAGCAGGGCCACACGCTGCTGGAAAAACGTCTGGTGCGTGAATTGCGTCAGGTCATGGCGCTGCCTTCATTGAAGATTTCTGTCACTTGCATTCAAGCCCCGGTGTTTTTTGGCGATAGCTTTAGCGTGACCCTGCAATCGGCAAGCGCGATCGATCTGGCCAAAGTCAACGCCGCATTGGACGATGCCCCGGGTGTCGAGCTGGTGGAAGCCGGCGATTACCCGACGCCGGTTGGCGATGCGGTAGGGCAGGATGTGGTCTACGTTGGTCGGGTGCGCCATGGTATCGACGACTTGTCGGAACTAAACCTGTGGCTGACGTCAGATAACGTACGCAAGGGCGCCGCGCTCAATGCTGTGCAGCTGGCCGAATTGTTGATAAAAGACGGTCTGTAAAAGATACTTGGCAACAATTTTTCGAATGGTTCCGGGCGAGTGACATGCTTGCCGGGAATGCTGAAGGCAAGCCACCCTGTGGGGCTTTCCGGGGCATGCAGCAAACGATCGCGCGCGACGAACCTTCGCCGCCGCGCGCAATGCCTTACGGCAGCGGCAATCAATATCTTCTCGCTGGCCGAGGAATGTTCAAACTAAGGATGAGCTATGGTTCAAGTTCGCAAACTGGTGTTAGCAATAGCGGCCGCCTCGGCGCTGTCCTCCGGTATGGCGCATGCCCTCGGGCTCGGGGAACTGACCCTGAAATCGGCGCAGAACCAGCCGCTGGTGGCGGAGATCGAATTGCTCGACGTCAAGGAACTCACCGCTGCCGAAGTGGTGCCGAGCCTGGCCTCGCCTGAAGATTTCGCCAAGGCTGGTGTCGACCGCCAGGCGTTTCTCAATGACCTGACGTTCACCCCGGTGCTGAACCCCGGCGGCAAAAGCATCCTGCGTGTGACTTCCAGCAAACCACTCTCCGAACCGATGGTGAAATTCCTGGTTCAGGTGATGTGGCCCAACGGTCGTCTGCTGCGCGATTACAGCGTGCTGCTCGACCCGTCCAAGTTCTCTCCGCAAACCGCTGAGGCGGCTGCGCAACCGGCACCGCAGACCGGCACCACGCCTGTCACTGGCGCGACCAAACCGTCCCAGTACACCACCACGCCGCGCGATACCCTGTGGGAAATCGCCGCGAAGGCGCGTAATGGCGGGTCGATCCAGCAAACCATGCTGGCCATCCAGGCGCTGAACCCGGATGCCTTCATCGATGGCAACATCAACCGCTTGAAAACCGGTCAGGTCCTGCGCCTGCCCGATCAGGCGCAAAGCACCAGCCTGCCGCAACCCAAGGCGATTGCCGAGGTGGCTGCGCAGAACACGGCGTGGCGTCAGGGCCGTCGTTATGTCGCCAAGCCGGGTACGGGGCAGCAGCAACTCGATGCCACCAACCGTGGCCGCGGTGAAGCGCCGTCGACGCAGGTCGGGCGGGATAATCTGAGCCTGGTTTCTGCCCAGTCCGGCGCCCGTGGCAAGGGGCCGGCAGGCGAAGCCAAGGCGTTGAGCAACAAGCTGGCGGTCACCCAGGAAAGCCTCGACACGACCCGTCGTGACAACGAGGAACTGAAAAGCCGCATGGCCGATCTGCAAAGCCAGCTGGACAAGCTGCAACGCCTGATCGAACTGAAAAACAATCAATTGGCCAAGTTGCAGGCCGAAGGTGCCTCAGGTGCGCCGGCAGCCAACGCGGCCGCGACAGCTCCGGCGATCACCGCTGAACTGGCCTCTGCTCCTGCGCCGACGCCAGCGCCTGCCGAACCTGCGCCGGCTGCAGCGGCTCCCGAGGTTGTGCCGGCTCCGGCCGGGCAGCCGGTCGAGCCGGCACTGGCAGCTTCCGATGAGCAGTCATTCAACGAATTGCTGACCAACCCATGGCTGTTGGGTCTGGCCGGTGGCGGCGCCGTTGTGGCGCTGCTGTTGTTGCTGTTGCTGGCCCGTCGTCGTAAGGCTCAGCAGGAAGCCGAGAAACATCTGCGAATGGCCCGTGCCCTGGCCGAAGAACAAGCATTCTCCGCAGACCTGGATCTGCCGGAAAGCAGCTTCGAAGGTCTGGAAGTGCCACCACCAAGCGTGAAGCTCGCCACCGCACCTGCGCCTGCGCCCACTCCCGCGCCTGCTCCAGCACCGGTGATTACCCCGGTAGTGGTGACGCCGCCGATCGCCGCACCGTTGGTGGCGCCGGCCGCCGAGCGTTCCAGTGATGTATTGGGCCAGGCTCAGTCGCACATCGATGCCGGTCGTCTGAATCAGGCCGCCGCGTTGCTGGAAGAGGGCGTCAAGCTGGAGCCGCAGCGCAGCGATGTGCGTCTGAAACTGATGGAGGTTTACGGTCAGCAGGGCGATCGCGACGCATTCGTGACGCAGGAGCGTCAGTTGGTGGCCAATGGCGATAATTTTGCGCAGGTCGAAAAACTCAAGAGCCGTTTCCCGGCCATGGCGCTGGTCGCCGCCGGTGGCATCGCCGCTGCCGCCGCTGCTGCCGAACTGGACGCGCAATACGTCAAGGACCTGCTGCTGGACGAGCCGCAAGCGCCGGCACCGGTCGATGACGATTTCGATAGCGCTTTCGATTTGAGCCTGGATGACCTGGACAACATTGCTCCAGCCGCTGCTGCTCCAGAAGTCGTTGCTCCGCAAACCGTTGCAGAAGTGCCGGCTCCAGAGCTGGAAGAGACGACCCTGGACGAGCTGGAAGATTTCCCGCTGGATGACGATTTGAGCTTTGGTTCGGTCCTGCAGCAGCAGACTGAGATCAGGGAAAACCTCGACGACCTGTCGGAATTCGACCTGGACATGGATCTCGGTGCCGAGCCTTCGCCGGCCATCCTGGCCGAGGACGATTTCCTGCTGAGCCTGGATGACGACGTCAAGGACCCGCACGTTGCCGACGCGCCAGCGGTTCCGGAAGTCGCCCTGGACGATCTGGATCTGCCGGCGGATTTCGACCTGTCCCTGGCAGACGAAATGGAAGCGCCAGCCGAGCCGGATGCGTTTGCCGCCGAGCTGGACGACGTTAACGCCGAGCTGGATCGCCTGTCCCAGAGCATCAGCGAGCCCACATTCACCGTAGACGACGCCCTGGCAACCGTGGATGACGAGCCGGAATTCGATTTCCTGTCCGGCACCGACGAAGTCGCCACCAAGCTCGATCTGGCCCAGGCCTACATCGACATGGGTGACAACGATGGCGCACGGGACATCCTCAATGAAGTGGTGAGCGAGGGTGACGACGGTCAGAAGAGCGAAGCCAGGGAGATGCTTTCGCGTCTGGCATGATCGAAACAGGTAAAAGCAAAACGGCAGCCCGATGAGGCTGCCGTTTTTGTTTTTGGCGATGATGCGATGGTGTCTGTCGGGACGCTATCGCGAGCAGGCTCGCTCCCACAGTGATCGGGGCTGTCCAGGGCATTTGTGTTCGACGCCACATCCCTTGTGGGAGCGAGCCTGCTTGCGAATGGGGCATCGCATTCAGCGCTGCGTCGACTGTTGTACTGGCATCCCCATCAGGCGGCCTTATAATGCCCGCCTTTGCGTACATCAGCAGGTTGTCACTCCTTGGCAAATATAGATAACCCGGAAGCCGAAATGGCGGCCGAGGGCTTTTTCCGGATCGCGTTGGGCGTTGAATACAAAGGCTCGCGTTATCGCGGCTGGCAGCGCCAGGCTTCCGGCGTGCTCACTGTGCAGGAAACCCTTGAAAACGCCTTGTCCAAAGTCGCCGATTCGCCGGTTTCGCTGCTTTGCGCCGGGCGTACCGATGCCGGCGTGCATGCCTGCGGGCAGGTTGTGCACTTCGATACCCGGGTCGAGCGGTCGATGAAAGCCTGGGTGATGGGCGCCAACATCAACCTGCCACACGATGTCAGCGTCAGTTGGGCCAAAGTCATGCCGGCGCATTTTCATGCGCGGTTCAAGGCCATCGCCCGTCGCTACCGCTACGTGATCTACAACGATCAGATCCGTCCGGCGCACCTGAACGAAGAAATCACCTGGAACCACCGCCCGCTGGACGTCGAACGCATGGCCGAAGCGGCGCAGTACCTGGTAGGCACCCATGATTTCAGTGCCTTTCGCGCCGGTCAGTGCCAGGCCAAGTCACCGATCAAGGAACTCCATCACCTGCGCGTCACGCGCCACGGCAAGATGATCGTGCTGGATATCCGTGCCAGTGCCTTCCTGCACCATATGGTGCGCAACATTGCCGGCGTGCTCATGACCATCGGCGCCGGCGAGCGTCCGGTGGAATGGATGAAGGGGGTGCTGGACAGCCGCATCCGCCGTTCTGGCGGGGTGACGGCGCATCCGTTCGGCCTGTATCTGGTGCAGGTCGAGTACCGCGATGAGTTCGAGTTGCCTGAGCGTTTTATCGGGCCGCACTTCCTCACCGGTTTCTCCGAACTTGACGGCTGACGCCCTCCGGCGCTTTTGTTACCATCCGGGACTTTCTCGGATTTGCCGTGGGGTTTTATCGACATGTCAGCCGTTCGCAGCAAAATTTGCGGGATTACCCGCATAGAGGATGCGTTGGCAGCCGTCGAGGCCGGGGCAGACGCCATCGGCTTCGTGTTCTACGCCAAGAGCCCGCGGGCCGTGACGTTCCAGCAGGCACGGACGATCATCAAGGCGCTGCCGCCGTTCGTCACCACCGTGGGTTTGTTCGTCAACGCCAGTCGTTGCGAACTGGGGGAAATTCTCGACGCCGTACCGCTGGACCTGTTGCAGTTCCACGGCGATGAAAGTGCCGAAGACTGCGAAGGCTGGCACCGTCCGTACATCAAGGCGTTGCGGGTCAAGGCAGGTGATGACATCGCCGCGGCTTGCGAGGCTTATCCGAGTGCCAGCGGCATCCTGCTTGACGCGTATGTCGAGGGGGTTCCCGGTGGAACCGGCGAAGCGTTCGACTGGTCTCTGATACCGCAGGGCCTGAGCAAGCCGATCATTCTGGCCGGCGGCCTGACTCCGCAGAACGTCGCCGAGGCCGTAGCGCGCGTGCGGCCTTACGCAGTGGATGTCAGTGGCGGGGTAGAGGCGAGCAAAGGCATCAAGGATCCCGAAAAGATTCGGGCATTCATCAAAGCGGTACGTGGTTGATGTGACGGCTGGCAGTCTGCCGCCGTCCATAACAGCACTTGCACAAAGCAGGCATGGCTGAGAGTTTTTTGGGTTGTACGCAGGTCACGTTCCCTGATCCGGCAATCCATCGATCATCGCCGCATACATGAATTTAGCTAAGGGCATACGCGGGGCTGCGAACCAGAGCGTTCGGGCCGCCGGTACTGGAGAAAGAAAGCATGAGCAACTGGTTAGTAGACAAACTGATCCCTTCGATCATGCGTTCCGAGGTCAAGAAGAGCTCGGTGCCTGAAGGTCTTTGGCACAAATGCCCGTCCTGCGAGGCTGTGCTGTATCGTCCGGAGCTGGAAAAGACCCTGGACGTTTGCCCCAAGTGCAATCACCACATGCGTATCGGCGCTCGCGCCCGTATCGACATTTTCCTCGACGCCGAAGGCCGTACCGAGCTGGGCGCGGACCTGGAGCCGGTTGACCGTCTGAAGTTCCGTGACGGCAAGAAGTACAAGGATCGCCTGACCGCTGCGCAGAAGCAGACCGGTGAAAAAGACGCGCTGGTCTCCATGAGCGGTACCCTGCTGGGCATGCCGGTCGTGGTTTCGGCCTTCGAATTCTCCTTCATGGGCGGCTCCATGGGCGCCATCGTCGGCGAGCGTTTCGTACGCGCTGCCAACTATGCGCTGGAAAAACGCTGCCCGATGGTCTGCTTCTCCGCCTCCGGTGGTGCGCGGATGCAGGAAGCGTTGATTTCCCTCATGCAAATGGCCAAGACCTCGGCGGTCCTGGCGCGTCTGCGTGAGGAAGGCCTTCCGTTCATTTCCGTGCTGACCGACCCGGTCTACGGCGGTGTTTCCGCCAGTCTGGCGATGCTGGGCGACGTGATCGTCGGCGAGCCCAAGGCGCTGATCGGCTTTGCTGGTCCACGCGTTATCGAGCAGACCGTGCGCGAAAAACTGCCGGAAGGCTTCCAGCGAAGCGAATTCTTGCTGGAGCACGGTGCCATCGACATGATCATTGATCGTCAGGAGCTGCGTCCGCGTCTGGGCAACCTGCTGGCGCAAATGATGGGCTTGCCGACGCCGAAATTCGTCGCCGCGCCAATCGAAAAAGTCGTCGTTCCTCCGGTGCCTGCCAACCTATGACCCAACGTACCCTTGGCGAGTGGCTCGCCTACCTAGAGCAGTTGCACCCTTCGGCCATCGACATGGGCCTTGAGCGCTCGCAACAGGTAGCGTCCCGCATGGGACTGGGCAAGCCGGCGCCTCGGGTGATCACGGTCACCGGCACCAACGGCAAGGGCTCCACCTGTGCGTTCGTGGCGTCCTTGCTGCGTGCACAGGGCCTGAAAGTCGGTGTCTACAACTCTCCGCACCTGCTGCGTTATAACGAGCGGGTGCAAGTCAATGGCGTCGAAGCCACTGACGCCGAGCTGTGCCAGGCCTTCGCTGCCGTAGAGGCAGGGCGTGGCGACACTTCCCTGACCTATTTCGAAATGGGCACCCTGGCGGCGTTCTGGCTGTTTCAACAGTCCGGGCTCGATGCCGTGGTGCTGGAAGTCGGTCTGGGCGGGCGCCTGGACACCGTCAACGTGGTGGACGCCGACATGGCGCTGGTCACCAGCATTGGCGTCGATCATGCGGATTATCTGGGCGATACCCGTGAATCCGTGGCTTTCGAGAAAGCCGGCATCTTCCGCCAGGGCGCACCGGCGCTCTGTGGCGACCTGAATCCTCCACAACCCCTGCTGGATAAGGCGCGCGAACTCAATTGCCCGTTTTTCCTGCGTGGGCGCGATTTCGACCTCGGCATCACCGATCACAACTGGCAATGGCGCGGTGTTGACGCCCAGGGCGGTGTGGTCGAGCTGCGCGATCTGCCTTTGCTCGATTTGCCGATGGAAAACGCGGCGCTGGCGCTCCAGGCTTATCTGCTGCTCGGGTTGCCTTGGGTCGATGCGCAGATCATCCAGGCCTTGCAGGCGACGCGAGTGGTCGGTCGTCTCGATCGCCGGCAGTTCGACTGGCAGGGCAAACGCTTGAGTCTGTTGCTCGACGTGGGTCATAACCCCCATGCGGCGGAGTATCTGGCCCGGCGTCTGGCCAGCCGTCCACCGGCGGGCAAACGCCTTGCGGTGTTCGGATTGCTGGCGGACAAGGATCTGGATGGTGTTATTGAACAATTGAGTGCTAGTGTCGAGCACTGGGCCGTTGCCCCGCTGGATTCACCTCGGGCGCGACCGGTGGTCGAGTTGCACGAGGCGCTGCATCGGCGCGGGGCTTCGGTTACGTCCTATGACAGCGTCGCCGCCGCCCTGGAAGGGCAGTGCGCGCTGGCAACGAGCGATGACGAAATTCTGTTGTTCGGATCATTTTATTGTGTCGCCGAGGCCCTGGATTGGCTGACTCGGCGCTCCACGGAGGAAGCGGCAAATGGCATTGCTGGATAAAGCCTACAAACAGCGCATGGTCGGCGCCCTGGTTCTGGTCGCGCTGGCCGTGATTTTCCTGCCGATGCTGTTTTCCCGTCAGGATGAGCAGCGCCAGGTAACGGTTGAAGCCCCGGCTGCGCCGCAAGCACCTGCCATGCCGCAAGTGCAGGTCCAGCCCGTGGTGGTGCCCGAGCCGCAAGCCTTGCCTCAGGAGCCGGTGCCGAGCGATGAAGATATCGCTCAGGATGTTCCGGCGGCGCCGGCCACACCTGCTGTGCCCACGACTCCAGTCCCGACACCGGCTCCAGCCGCCAAACCGGTTGCACCCGCTCCAGCGCCGGTCCCGGCATTGGCTGCCAAGCCTGCGACAGCACCAGCCCAGCCAATCACGGCAGCGCCAGGCAAGCCGGACACCACGCAAAGCCGGGTAGACGCCAACGGCCTGTCGGTCAGCTGGTCGGTGCAACTGGCAAGCCTGTCCAATCGTGAAAGCGCAGAAAAGCTGCAGAAAACCTTGCGCAGCCAGGGTTACAACGCCTACATCCGCTCTGCCGACGGCAAGAACCGGGTGTTCGTGGGGCCGCTGATCGAGCGTGCCGAGGCTGATCGTCTGCGTGATCTGTTGAACCGCCAGCAGAACCTCAAGGGGTTTGTCGTGCGCTTTCAGCCAGAACGCGGCTAAATCTATCGACCCGATTTGAAATGCACTGACAATCGCAGCTTACCGATCAGCATGGGCTCTGCTAAAATGCGCCGCCTTATCCGTCTGTAGGCTGCACTGTGCCATTTACCTGGGTTGACTGGGCGATCGTTGCAATCGTCGCCATCTCCGCATTGATCAGTCTGAGCCGCGGCTTCGTCAAGGAAGCGCTCTCGCTCGTGACCTGGATCATCGCAGGAGTCGTTGCCTGGATGTTCGGTGGCTCATTGTCCGAGTACCTCGGCGCGTATATTCAAACACCTTCGGCTCGCGTGATCGCGGGCTGTGCCATCATGTTTGTCGCCACCCTGGTGGTAGGCGCAATGATCAATTATCTGATCGGCGAGTTGGTACGCGTCACCGGACTTTCCGGGACCGATCGATTCCTCGGCATGGCCTTCGGCGCCGCGCGTGGCGGGTTGCTGGTGGTCGTGGCGGTCGGGCTGTTGAGCCTGGGGCCGGTACAGCACGACGAGTGGTGGCTACAGTCCCAGCTCGTGCCAAAATTTCTATTGGTCGCGGACTGGTCCAAAAACCTGATTCTCGGGTGGAGCAGTCAGTGGCTTGCCAGCGGAATCAGCGTACCCGTTGATATTCCGTTCAAGGAGCAACTCTTGCCGACGGCCAAAACGCCTCAGTGAGTGTTGCTCAGTTCAGATCCATTAAGTAGGGGTTGCGTCGCATGTGTGGCATCGTCGGTATCGTCGGTAAGTCGAACGTCAATCAGGCGCTGTATGACGCGCTAACCGTCCTCCAGCACCGCGGCCAGGACGCTGCCGGTATCGTGACCAGCCATGATGGCCGGTTATTCCTGCGCAAGGACAATGGCCTGGTACGTGACGTGTTCCAACAGCGTCACATGCAGCGTCTGGTCGGCCACATGGGCATCGGCCATGTGCGCTACCCGACTGCGGGCAGCTCGACTTCGGCCGAAGCTCAACCGTTTTACGTCAACTCGCCTTACGGCATCACCCTGGCGCACAACGGTAACCTGACCAACGTTGAACAACTGGCCAAGGAGATTTACGAATCCGACCTGCGCCACGTCAACACCAGTTCAGACTCGGAAGTGCTGCTCAACGTGTTTGCACACGAACTGGCCCAGCGCGGCAAGTTGCAGCCGACCGAAGAGGACGTGTTCGCCGCCGTGACCGACGTGCACAACCGTTGCGTCGGTGGTTATGCCGTTGTAGCGATGATCACCGGTTACGGCATCGTCGGTTTCCGTGATCCGCACGGCATCCGCCCGATCGTGTTCGGCCAGCGTCACACCGACGAAGGCGTCGAGTACATGATCGCCTCCGAAAGCGTCTCCCTGGACGTGCTCGGTTTCACCCTGATTCGCGACCTGGCACCGGGCGAAGCGGTCTACATCACTGAAGACGGCAAGCTGCACACCCGTCAGTGCGCAACCAACCCGTCCCTGACCCCGTGCATCTTCGAACACGTCTACCTGGCGCGTCCGGACTCGATCATCGACGGAGTGTCGGTATACAAGGCTCGCCTGCGCATGGGTGAGAAACTCGCCGAGAAGATCCAGCGCGAGCGTCCAGATCACGATATCGACGTGGTCATCCCTATCCCGGACACCAGCCGCACCGCGGCGCTGGAGCTGGCAAACCACCTGGGCGTGAAATTCCGCGAAGGTTTCGTGAAGAACCGCTACATCGGCCGTACCTTCATCATGCCGGGCCAGGCTGCACGGAAAAAATCCGTACGCCAGAAGCTCAACGCGATCGAACTGGAATTCCGCGGCAAGAACGTAATGCTGGTGGACGACTCCATCGTTCGCGGTACCACTTGCAAGCAGATCATCCAGATGGCGCGGGAAGCGGGCGCGAAGAACGTTTACTTCTGCTCCGCAGCGCCTGCCGTACGTTTCCCGAACGTCTACGGCATCGACATGCCGAGCGCCCACGAACTGATCGCGCACAACCGTTCGACCCAGGACGTGGCCGACCTGATCGGCGCCGACTGGCTGATCTATCAGGACCTGCCTGACTTGATCGAAGCGGTCGGTGGCGGCAAGATCAAAATCGAGAAGTTCGATTGCGCGGTGTTCGACGGCCAATACGTGACCGGCGACGTCGACGAGGCTTACCTGAACAAGATCGAGCAGGCACGCAACGATGCCTCCAAGGTCAAGACGCAGGCAGTCAGCGCGATCATCGACCTGTACAACAACTGAGTAACTACCGGCCCTGAGGGGCCGGTTTTGTATCTGGCTTTTCATTTACGAGAATTGGGAAAGGAGTCACAGCATGAGTCAGGATTGGGATGCCGGTCGGTTGGACAGCGACCTCGAAGGCGTAGCGTTCGATACCCTGGCCGTTCGCGCCGGTCAGCACCGTACCCCGGAAGGCGAACACGGTGACCCGATGTTCTTCACCTCCAGCTATGTATTCCGCACCGCTGGCGACGCGGCCGCGCGTTTTGCCGGCGAAGTGCCGGGCAACGTCTACTCGCGCTACACCAACCCGACCGTGCGAGCGTTCGAAGAGCGCATCGCTGCGCTGGAAAGCGCCGAGCAAGCGGTGGCCACGGCAACCGGCATGGCCGCGATCATGGCCGTGGTGATGAGCCTGTGCAGCGCCGGCGACCACGTATTGGTCTCGCGTAGCGTGTTCGGCTCGACCATCAGCCTGTTCGAGAAGTACTTCAAGCGTTTTGGCGTCGAAGTCGATTACGTGGCCCTGGCGGACTTGTCCGGTTGGGACGCGGCGATCAAGGCCAATACCAAGCTGCTTTTCGTCGAGTCGCCGTCCAACCCGCTGGCAGAGCTGGTGGATATCGCCGAACTGGCGAAAATCGCTCACACCAAAGGCGCGATGCTGGTGGTCGACAACTGCTTCTGCACCCCGGCGCTGCAACAACCGCTGAAACTGGGTGCGGACATCGTCGTGCACTCGGCGACCAAGTTCATCGACGGCCAGGGTCGTTGCATGGGCGGTGTGGTAGCCGGTCGCAGCGAGCAAATGAAGGAAGTGGTCGGTTTCCTGCGTACCGCCGGGCCGACCCTGAGCCCGTTCAATGCCTGGATCTTCCTCAAGGGCCTGGAAACCCTGAACCTGCGGATGAAGGCCCATTGCGCCAACGCCCAGCAACTGGCTGAGTGGCTGGAGCAGCAGGACGGCATCGAAAAGGTCCACTACGCCGGTCTCAAGAGCCATCCGCAGCACGAATTGGCCCTGCGTCAGCAGAAAGGTTTCGGTGCGGTCGTGAGTTTCGAGGTCAAGGGCGGTAAAGAGGGCGCCTGGCGCTTCATCGATGCCACCCGCCTGATTTCTATCACTGCCAACCTGGGCGATAGCAAAACCACCATCACCCACCCGAGCACCACCTCCCACGGCCGTCTTGCGCCACAAGAGCGTGAGGCCGCGGGCATTCGTGACAGCTTGATCCGTATCGCGGTCGGCCTGGAAGACGTGGCGGATCTGCAAGCCGACCTGGCGCGCGGGCTGGCGGCCTTGTGATCGAACTGTCTGCGTCGGCTGGCTCCAATGGTCGCGTAGCGCTGGTCACCGGCGCTGCGCGAGGTATCGGTCTGGGTATCGCCGCATGGCTGATCAGCGAAGGCTGGCAGGTCGTGTTGACGGATCTGGATCGGGCGCGCGGTTCGAAAGTGGCCAAGGTGCTGGGCGAAAATGCCTGGTTCATTGCCATGGATGTCGCGAACGAAGGGCAGGTGGCATTGGGTGTTGCCGAGGTGCTGGGGCAATTCGGGCGCCTCGATGCATTGGTATGCAATGCGGCTGTGGCAGACCCGCACAACATCACGCTGGAAAGCCTCGATCTGGACTACTGGAACCGGGTGCTGGCGGTCAATCTCAGTGGGCCAATGCTATTGGCCAAGCACTGTGCGCCGTACCTGCGTGCCCATAGCGGGGCGATCGTCAATCTGGCCTCGACCCGCGCCAGGCAGTCGGAACCCGACACCGAGGCGTATGCGGCGAGCAAGGGCGGCCTGCTTGCCCTGACCCACGCGCTGGCTATCAGCCTGGGGCCGGAGATTCGCGTCAATGCCGTCAGCCCTGGCTGGATCGATACCCGCGACCCTTCCGTGCGACGTGCCGAACCGCTGACCGATGCCGACCACGCCCAGCATCCGGCGGGCAGGGTAGGGACGGTCGAGGACGTGGCGTCGATGGTGGCCTGGCTGCTGTCGAAGAATGCCGGGTTCGTCACGGGCCAGGAGTTCGTGGTGGACGGTGGCATGACCAAGAAAATGATTTATAGCGAATGACAGGGCAGGGGCGTGGTCTCCTGCACTGACCCTGGCCGGAATGACATGTTTTTGTCTTTTTTAGAAAAACTTCAATCCTGCTATTGACTTAGGTTCGCTACCTGCGTAAATTTCGCGGCCTCGGAGATGCAAACGGGTGATTAGCTCAGCTGGGAGAGCGTCTGCCTTACAAGCAGAATGTCGGCGGTTCGATCCCGTCATCACCCACCACTCCCGAGAGTCTTGCGAAAGCAAGATGGAAGCTGAAAAGCCTCCACCGACGCGCAGCGGTAGTTCAGTCGGTTAGAATACCGGCCTGTCACGCCGGGGGTCGCGGGTTCGAGTCCCGTCCGCTGCGCCATATTTTACAAATCGGATTCGTCCGGTTTGCGATTGAAAGTACCGAAGCTTTCAATCAAACGAGTTACCTGGACGCAAGTCCACAGCGATACGCAGCGGTAGTTCAGTCGGTTAGAATACCGGCCTGTCACGCCGGGGGTCGCGGGTTCGAGTCCCGTCCGCTGCGCCATATCTGCCTCAAGGACCACTGAACGCCTTGAAGCACGAAGAAAGCCATCAGCGCTTGCTTCGAATCGATAGCAAAGACCCTGGTCGAAAGACCGGGGTTTTTTGTTTCTGGTATTTGGTTTTTTCTCCTCTTGCTCCTTTTCCCGATACTCGATTTCTGTAGGAGCGAGCTTGCTCGCGAAAAACGTTGTGATACCGCGCTCAATCAGTCTGAGCGCGTTGTCGTTGACGTCTATCGCGAGCGGGCTCGCTCCTACAGGAAGGGCTGCCTCAACCCTGTAAATACACCGCATGGGTATGGGTGTACTCATACAACCCATGCTTGCCGTCCGCTCCACCAATACCGGATTTGCGCACGCCGGCATGGAAGCCCTGCATGGCTTCGAAGTTCTCGCGGTTGACGTAGGTTTCACCAAAATCCAGCTCGCGCATCGCGTGCAGGGTTTTGCTCAGGTCGCGGGTGTAGATCGATGAGGTCAGGCCGTATTCGCAGTCGTTGGCCAGGGCGATGGCTTCGTCCAGGTCGTCGATGATCTGGATTGGCAGCACCGGGCCGAAAATTTCTTCGCGCATGATATGCATGTCGGCGCGGCAGCCGGCCAATACCGTGGGCTGGAAGTGGAAGCCGTTCGGCAGGTCGGCGATCTGCCCGCCACTGACCAGGCTCGCACCCTGGCTCAACGCCGTACGTACCTTGTTATTGACGCTGTCCAGGCCCTGGCGGTTGATCAGCGGCCCCATCTCTACGTCCGGCTGAGCGATTGGATCGCCATAGCGCGTTGCGCTCATTGCCGCCGCGATGCGTTCGATGAATTGATCCGCCACCTTGCGCTCGACGTACACCCGCTCGGCGCAGTTGCACACCTGGCCACTGTTGATGATTCGCGAGTCGCGGATCGCCTTCACCGCCAGCTCCAGGTCGGCATCCGCCAGCACAATGGCCGGCGCCTTGCCGCCCAGTTCCAGATTGAGCTTGGTGATATTCGGCGCAGCGGCGGCCATGATTCGCGAGCCGGTATCGACGCTGCCGGTAAAGCTGATCATGTCCACGCCTTTATGCGCGCTCAACGCCGCGCCAACCCGGCCATCACCGCACACCACGTTGAACACGCCGGGCGGCAGATCGGTTTCCGCCACCAGTCGGGCGAATTCAAAGCAGTTGTTCGGGGTTTCTTCGCTGGGCTTGATGACGATGGTGTTGCCGGTCAGCAAAGCCGGGGCCATCTTGCGGGCGATCAGGAAGAACGGAAAGTTCCACGGCAGGATCCCGGCGACCACGCCCAGGGGTTTGCGGAACAGGAAGATGTTTTCGTTCTGGCGGTCGCTGGTGATGATTTCGCCTTCGATGCGGCGGGCCCATTCGGCCATGTAGTCGAGGTAGTCGGCGGTGAAATTGACTTCGACCTCGGCCAGGCCGCTGATCTTGCCTTGTTCCAGGGTGATGGTGCGCGCCAGATGCGGCACGTTTTCGCGCAATTTGGCCGCAATCCGGCGCAAGTAACCGGCGCGCTCATTGGCCGGTTTGCGCGACCAGTCCTTTTGCGCGGCACGTGCGGCGGCGAGGGCGCGGTCGACGTCCTCGGCGGTCGAGGCCGGGACTTTCGACAGCACCGCGCCGGTGGCGGGGTTGATCACATCGAGGTGGGCAGCGCTGGCCACAAACTGGCCGTTGATGAAGTTATCAAAGACAGGCACGGACGACATGGGACGACTCCTTGGCAGTTCAGTAAGTGCGTGACGGTGCTTGCGTGTGAGCGGGTTCGCGATAGCGCGCCAAGGCGGTCATGGCGCTTTGGCGCAACAGGCTGATGTCGATGGCGACAGCAATGAACTGACAACCCCAGCTCTGGTAGCGGCGCGCGTCTTCTTCATTCGGTGCGAGGATGCCGCAGGCCTTGCCGGCCGCCAGCGTGGCCTCCACCGCGTGACGGATACGCTCCTGAACTTCCGGGTGGCCGGGATTGCCGGCATGGCCGAGGCCGATGGACAGGTCCGCCGGGCCGATAAACACCGCATCCACGCCTTCCACGGCGGCAATGGCCTCGACGTTTTCCACACCCAGGCGCGATTCCACCTGGACGATCAGGCACAGCTGTTCATGGGCGGTATTGAGGTAATCGGGCACGCCGTCCCAGCGCGTGGCACGGGTCAGGCCGCCACCGACGCCGCGAATGCCGTGGGGTGGATAACGCATGGCGCGCACCAGCGCCCGGGCCTGTTCGGCGGTTTCGACCATGGGGATCATCAGGGTCTGCGCACCGATATCCAGCAGTTGCTTGATCAGGTTGGCATCGCCCGTCACAGCGCGCACCACGGGCGCGGTGGAGTAGGGCGCGACCGCCTGCAATTGCGCGAGCACGCCGGGCACGGTGTTGGGCGCATGTTCACCGTCGATCAGCATCCAGTCGTAACCGGTGGTGGCGACGATCTCGGCGGCGTAACCGGTGGCGAAACCGGCCCAGATGCCGTATTGGGTCGCGGGTTGTTTCAGCGCGGCCTTGAAAGCGTTGTGCGGCATGTTCATCACGGGGCTCCTGTCTCAGCGGCTGTACGGCCGATGCAGTTGGCATTCGGGGTTGAGCGTCACGCCAAAACCGGGCTGATCGAGTGCCGACAGGCGCATGCGTCCGTTTACCGGCACGGGTTCGCCGAGCAATTGCGGGTGGAACATCGGCACCACTTCGTCAGCCTTGGGCGCCATCATCAGGAACTCGGCGAACGGGCTGTTGTGGCGGGTGGCGACGAAGTGATAGCTGTAGACCGACGAGCCGTGAGGGATGACCAGGGCGTTGTGGGCATCGGCCAGCGCCGAGATCTTCACCAGCTCGGTCAGGCCGCCGCACCAGCCGACGTCTGGCTGAATGATGTCGCAGCAGCCCATTTCCAGGAGCATGCGGAAGCCCCAGCGGGTCGCTTCGTGTTCGCCGGTGGTCACCAGCATGCCTTTGGGTACGTTGTTGCGCAGGGCGGCGTAGCCCCAGTAGTCGTCTGGCGGCAACGCCTCCTCGATCCATTTCAAGCCATGTTCATGGGCGCCGACCGCCAGTTTGGTCGCGTAATTGAGGTCCAGGCTCATCCAGCAGTCGAGCATCAGCCAGAAGTCAGGGCCAACGCGTTCGCGCATGGTCGCCAGTTCTTCAAGGTTCTTGCGCAGGCCTTCCTCGCCTTCGGCCGGACCGTGGTGCAAGGGCATCTTGCCGCCGATGAAACCCATTTTCTGCGCCAGGTCCGGACGGGCGCCGGTGGCATAGAACTGCAACTCATCGCGCACCGCGCCGCCAAGCAGCTGGTGCACCGGCTCCTGGCGGATCTTGCCGAGCAAGTCCCACAGCGCCAGGTCAACGCCGGAGAGGGTGTTGATCACGATGCCCTTGCGCCCGTAATACAGGGTCGACTGGTACATCTGATCCCAGATCTTTTCGATGTCGGTGACTTTGGCGCCTTCGAGGAAGCGTGCCAGGTGTTTCTCGACGATGTAGGCAGCGGGTTCGCCACCGGTGGTCACGGCAAAGCCTACGGTGCCGTCACTGGCCTCGATTTCCACCACCAGGGTGCCGAGCACGTTGATGCCGAAGGTGCGGCGGCTCTGGCGGTACTCGGGGTATTTGCTCATTGGCGTGGCGATGTGATCGTCGATCCAGTGGCCGTCCGCCTGATCGTGGTAATCCGCGCCGCCGCCTCGCAGGGTGAAGGCGCGGACGTGTTTGATGGTTGGAATGCCCATGGTGTGACTCCTCAGGTTAAACGGTGGCCGGTTTGTTCGAGGCTTTATGGCCGGGCGAACGTACGCCCAGCACCAGCAACGCGGCGATGACGGTGGTAGCGGACAGCAGGTAGAGACCGGCTGCCGGAGAATGGAAGGCGCCTTCGGCCCAGTTTTTCAGCACCGGGGCGATGAAGCCGCCGAGGGCGCCGAACGAGTTGATCAGGGCGATGCCGGCCGCCGCGGCACTGCCGGCGAGGTAGCTGGAAGGGAAGGTCCAGAACACCGGTTGCACAGCGATGAAACCGGAAGCAGCGAAGCACAGGGCGACGATGCCCAGGAACGGGCTGCTGAAGGTCACCGAGCACGCAATGCCGGCGGCGGCCATCAGCAAGGTCAGGCTCGCGGTGCGTCGACGTTCGCCGGTGCGGTCGCTGTAACCGGGAATCAGGTAGGCCGCCAGCAGTGCGCAAATCCACGGGATCGCGGTGACCAGTCCGACCATCAGCCCGACCTTGGTGCCCAGCAAGCCGCCCACCTGGGTCGGCAGGTAGAACACCACGCCGTAGACGCTGGCCTGGATCAGCAGATAGATCAGGCACAGGTACAGCACCGAAGGCTGGCACAACACGTTGAGCAGGCTGCGGCCGTGGTTCTGTTTGTGGCTGTCTTCCTGATCGAGCAGGGATTGGATCTGCTGGCGTTCCGTGGCTGTCAGCCACTTGGCATCGGCCGGGCGATTGTCCAGGTAGAAGTAAGCCCAGATGCCGACCACCGAAGCCATCAAACCTTCCACCGCAAACAGCCATTGCCAGCCGTGGAAGCCGGCGAAACCGTCCAGCTCCAGCAGCAGTCCGGACAGCGGGCTGCCGAAGATGAACGCCAGTGGCGCACCAAAGTAGAAGAAGCCCATGGCCTTGCCGCGCACGGCGCTGGGGAACCAGTAGGTGAGGTAAAGGATCACGCCGGGGAAGAAGCCGGCTTCGGCCACGCCCAGCAGGAATCGCAGGACGTAGAAAGTGGTCTCGTTGTGGGCAAAGACCATGGCCGCGGAGACCAGGCCCCAGGTGACCATGATCCGGCACATCCACAGGCGGGCGCCGACGCGGTGCAGGATCAGATTGCTCGGCACTTCGAGCAGTGCGTAACCGACGAAGAACACCCCGGCGCCGAAGGCGAAGGCGGCGTCGCTGATGTGGGTGTCGGCTTGGAAGGCTTGCTTGGCGAACCCGACGTTGGCGCGGTCGAGGAAGGCCATGATGTACATCAACAGGAGAAACGGGAGCAGCCGCCAGGAAATTTTGGCGAGCAGAGGCGCGGGTAGAGTCTTCATCGCAGTTTTCCTTTGGTAGGGCATTTGTTCTTATGGGAATGACTGTACGGCCGCTGATCGATGCGTTACAAATCGAATCTAGCTCACAACTGATACCTTAAAGTTATCGATAGAAAGGCCCGACATGACTACGCCGATTCTCTCCCGCAGCCTGTTCAACCGCCTGCGCTACAAGCATCTGCACATGCTGGTGGCGCTGAGCACCAGCCAGAACCTGCACCGCGCTTCGCAAAACCTGAACATGTCGCAACCGGCGGCCACCCGCATGCTCCATGAAATTGAAGACATGTTTGGCTGTGACCTGTTCGAACGTTTGCCCCGGGGCATGCGGCCGACGGCGCTGGGACAAGAGTTGATTCGTTTTGCCGAATCGGCCTTGAGCGGCCTCGACCGCTGTGCCGAGGACCTGATGGCGCGACAACAGGGCGGTTATGGCTATCTTTCCATCGGGACCATCATGGGTGCGGCGCCGGACTTGGTGATGGATTCGATCGCCGAAATCAAGGCGCTTAATCCCCAGTTACGGATTCGCATCATGGGCGACACCAGCGACCAGGTGATCCAGTTGCTGGAGCAGGGCCGCATTGACCTGGCCATCGCCCGGCGCAATGCCGCCACCGACAGCCAGCACTACGAGTTCGAGCAATTGGGCAATGAACGCTTGCTGGTGGTGGTGCACGCCGGCCACCCCTTGGCCCGGCGCGACAAGCTTGAACTGGCGGAACTGGTCAGTGCCTGGCCCTGGATCCTGCAGCCGGAAACCAGCCCGGCGCGGATCGGTCTGGATCAGGCCTTGCAGCGTCAGGCGTTGCCGCTTCCAGCGGACATCATCGAGTGCAGTTCGGTGTATTCGATGCAGCAACTGATTCAACTGACCGACGCGATCATGGTGCTGTCGGAAACCGCCCTGCGCGACTACCTGAAAATGGGCCTGGTAGTGGCGTTGCCGGTGGAACTGGATGTGCAACTGGCGCCGTTCGGGTTGCTGTTGCGCAAGGGTGAGCACATCAGTCGGGAACTGGGGCTGTTCATCGATTTGCTGCGCAGTAAAGCTGTAAAATTTTGATTCTTTGGTCAGTTTTTTTGTTTCTGGTGTTTGCCGCAAGCGCGTAAGCCTATAAACTTAACCCTTCAGTCAGCTTTACGCTGTCATTCCAGCCCTTCGCAACGTCAGGAAGGGCTGCCGCAAGACCCCAGATTTCCAGTACACAACCAAAAGGGCGGACCCCATAACCGCCCAGAGGATGATCCATGTCCAACCGTGATATTTCCCGGCGTTCGTTCCTTCAGGGCGGGCTGGTGGCGGGTGTGAGCGTGACGCTTACGCCGCTGAGCAGCCAGGCGCTGGCAGCCTTGATGGAAAACAGCGTGACCGTGCCGTCCGAGCAATGGCTCGGCAATAATGGCAAGGCGCGCGCGCGTAACGATGCCTTGTCCAAGGTCTGCGGCAGCAAAGTCTTTGCCCGCGACATCCGTGCCAAGGACATGCCGGGCTGGCCGCAGCAACAAGGCCACGCCATGTTGCTCAAGACCATCAAGGCCGACCGCATCTATGACGGTTACGACCTGTCGTGGCTGGGCGCTGACCTGCAGCCCGACCGCATCGTCACCGCCGAGGACCTGGTCAAGGACGGCATCGTCTTTCCGGAAGAACACGCCCCTGATCCACTGTTGCCGGCCGGCAAGGTGCCGATGTTCATCGGTCACCCGGTGGCGATCCTGATCTGGAACGACTTCGAGCGCTTCCGCAAGGCCAAGGCCTTGCTCAAGTTCAATGACAAGGCAATCCGCTACGGCGCCCAGGTGCCGTTCTACGAGGGCGATCCCTACGGCAGCTTCCGCTATGTGCGTGTCGGCGGCGCGACCTCGGCGGACGAAGACGAATTCGCCAGCCTCAAGGATTCGATCCTGTTCCCGATGCTGCGCAACCGCCGCCCGGTGTGGAACTCGCAACCGAACCTGCACGGTAACCTGACCGAGCGCGGGTTGTTCTATGCCGAGCGCATGAAACAGCAGATCGATACGCCGCCGGACAACTGGCTGGTGTTCGACGAACGCTACAAGACCCCGTCGATCGAACCGGCGGCCATGGAGCCGGACAACGGCAACGGCTGGTACGACCCGGCGACCAAGACCCTGCACTTTGTGGTGGCGACCCAGTGCCCGCTGGAAACCGCGACCGAGACCGCGAAAATGATCGCGCCGTCGCGTTTCGGCCTGGCCAACCTGAACATGCACCCGGGTTACACCGTGGGTTACGGTTCCAAGGACCACAACATTTTCGTCTACTACGCAGCCCTTGCTGCGCTGTACGGCGCCGGTGTGCCGGTGCGCCTGGCCAACGACCGTTACGAGCAGTTCCAGAGCGGCATCAAGCGTCACCCGTTCGATATCCGTTATCAGCTGGCGGTGGACAAGACCGACTACAGCTTCAAGATTTTCCGCGCCGAGATGAGTGTCGACGGCGGTGGACGGATCAACTACAGCCCGTCGGTGGCGGCGGTTGGCGCCACGGCGGCGCAGTCGATCTACTACATGCCGCAGAACGATCTGCAGGTCACCGCCTACCACTCCCGCGCCGTTGAGGCCGGTTCCATGCGTGGCTACGGCACCCTGCAGAGCATGGCGTCCACCGAGATGATGGTCGATGAAATCGCCGGACGCCTGGGCATCGACGCCATTGAACTGCGTCGCAAGAACGCCTTGCGTTCGGGCATGAAAAACACCCAGGGCGCGGTCCCTGCGGGTGCCTTGCGTTTGCATGAAATTCTCGACAAGGCTGCGGCTCACGAAACCTGGAAAAAACGCGACCTGATCAAGATGCAACGTGAAGCGGCGGATCCCGACAACTGGTACGGCATCGGTTTCGCCATCTGCCAGAAAGACTTCGGCACCGGTTCCGAAGCGCCGATGGCGAGCATCGAATTCACCGCTGACGGTCGCATCAGCCTGCGCCACATCGGAATCGAAATCGGCACCGGCATGTCCACGTCGCAAGCGATGGTGGTGGCCGACTTCCTCGGTCTGCCAGCTCATGAAGTGAAGACCGGCGAGACCGACTGGAAAGAGATGCAGCTGATCACCGGCGGCAACCCTTACATCATGAGCCAGGCCGAACAGGATGGCTTCCTGCGCAATCCGCGCTGGGTCGGCAAGATCGCTTCGGCGTCGTCGGCGACCAACTCCGCCTACTACTTCAGCCACGCCACCCGTGAAGCGGCGCGCGTGCTGTTCAACCACGGCCTGTGGCCGGCGGCGCTGGAAATCTGGCGACAAGGCCCGTACGGCGGCCAGGCCAATCCTTACGTGGTGCGCCGCGAAGACGCCCATTGGGTCGATGGCAAGCTCACCGCTAACGGCATGGAGCCGCTGCCATTCGCGATGCTGGCCAAGCGTGCCCACGAGCGCGGTCTGGTGACTGGCGCCACCGTGCACGGCTTCAACCGCTGGAGCTGGGCCGAGGCCGAGTACAGCATCGACGGCGTGCGCGAGCGCCTGCCGCTCGATGGCCTGGCGGTCAAGTACGGCGAGGGTGCACCGAAGGCGAAGCTGGCACAAATGAACAGCGCCGGTTTCCATCTGCTGGATCGGCAGAGCATCGCCTATCCGCCAACCCAGTTGAACAACGCGGCCGTGACCTACTACAGCCCCGTGGCAACCCTGGTGGAACTGAAAGTGAACAAGGGGTCGGCGGAAGTCGAAGTGCTCAACCATCACTCGTGGGTCGAGTGCGGCCGGGTGCTGGTACCAGAACTGGTCAAGGGCCAGATCGAAGGCGGCACCGCCATGGGTATCGGCCACGCGCTGATGGAAGAGATGCCGCTGTACGAAGGCGGACCGGGCGAGGGCGACTGGAACTTCAACCGTTATCGCCTGCCGATGGCGCGGCACGTCGCGGTGTGGAAGCAGACCGCGGAAATCCTGCCGCCGCTGTCGCCGAGCGACCCGTCCAAAGGCATCGCCGAGGTGGTGATGATCCCGGTGGTCGGCGCCATCGGTAACGCCGTGGCCCATGCCATTGGCAAACGTGTCCGCGACCTGCCTATCACTTCTGCGCGCATCAAGGAGGCCCTCAATGGCTAACCGTCCGCTTCAACTGACCCTCAACGGTCAAACCGTCGGCCCGGTGGACATCCCTGATGACCTGCCGATGATCGATTACCTGCACGAATACAAAAACCTCACCGGCTCGCGCCTGGGCTGCGGCCAGGGCATCTGCCACGCCTGCGTGGTGATCGTCGACAACCCGGACGGCACCAGCGAAGAAGTGCGCACCTGCATCACCGGCGCGCACTATTTCGAAGGCAAGAAAGTGCGGACCATCGAAGGCCACGCGACCCGTGACGAGCAGGGCAAGGTCACCGAACTGAACCCGATCCAGCAGCGTTTCGTCGACGAATTCGCCTTCCAGTGCAGCTACTGCGCACCAGGTTTCGTCAACGCCGCGACGGTGCTGGTGGAAAAGCTGCAGCGTCAGCCGATCGTCAAGAGCCAGCTGGAAAAAGTCATCGAGGACAGCCTCGGTCATCACATCTGCCGTTGCACCGGGTACGTGCGTTACTACAACGCCACGCGCAACGTGTTGACCGATCTCGGCCTGGTCAAGGAGGGCTAAGCATGAAGCATTTACTGACCCGCCTGACGCTGGCGGTCGGCCTGGCTGCGCCTGTGTTGCTGGCGCAGGCCGATGATCAGGTCGAGCGTGGCGAATACCTCGCCCGCGCCGCCGATTGCATGGCCTGCCACACCGCACCGGGCGGCGCGCCTTTTGCGGGCGGGCTGCCGATCGTTTCGCCGTTTGGCACGATCTACGGCACCAACATCACCCCGAGCAAAGAGCACGGCATCGGCCTGTACAACGATGACGAATTCTTCGCCGCGTTGACCGAGGGCAAGCGCCGTGATGGCGCCAACCTGTATCCGGCGATGCCGTACACCTCGTATCACCTGATGCCTCGTGAAGATTCCGACGCGATTCATGCGTATCTGAAAACCTTCGAGCCCATCGAGCGTGCGGCGCCGGTGACCAGCCTGAGCTTCCCGTTCAACGTTCGTCCCGGCCTGATCGCCTGGAACATGATGTACGGCAAGGACGTGAAGCTGGCGCCGACCGAAGGCAAGAGCGAAGCGTTCAAGCGCGGCCAGTACATGGTCGATGTGCTCGGACACTGCGGTGAATGCCACACGCCACGGGGCCAGACGGGGGCGATGCAGCAGGACAAGCGACTGACCGGCGGCCTGCTCAACGGTTATCTCGCGCCTTCCCTGTTGGCCACCGACCTGGCCGCTCGTGGCTGGAACCATCAGGACCTGAGCGCGTTCCTCAAGCACGGCATGAGCGCCCAGGGCACGATGTTCAACGAGATGTTCCCGGTGTTCCACAACAGCACCCAGGGCCTGAACGATGCCGATCTGGCGGCCATGGCCACCTTCCTGCTGGGCGATCAACCGCCGGCGGCGAAAGTGCTGACCGACGTGCCACTGGACAAGCTCACGGCCAGTGCCCAGCGCGGCCGTCAGGAATATTTGAATGTCTGTGCCGGTTGCCACGCCCCTGAAGGCGAGGGCAAGCCGCACATCGCCGTGGCCATGCGTGGCAACACCACGCTGCGCCTGGAAGACCCGCGCAACCTGGTGCGGGTGATCGACGACGGCATTGGCGAGCAGAAGTTTGCCGGGTTCGAACACATGCAACCGATGCCGGGTTTCGCCGAGAAGCTCAGCCACGAGCAATTGACCGACCTGCTGAACTACCTGCGCCAAGGCTGGGGTGGCCAGCCGGGTGATCTGGCCGTGAACACTGTGCAGACGCTGCGCGCCGATGCGCCGCCGCTCGAGCACAAGGCGCACTGACATGCAGCATCTGGATCTGCAAGTAGTGCGCCGGGCGCTGGAGTGGTCGGCAGCCGGACAACGCCTGTGGCTGTGCACCGTGCTCGCCACTTACGGTTCGGCGCCGCGCGCGCCGGGTTCGTTGCTGGCGGTGAACGCCGCTGGACAGTGGATCGGTTCGCTGTCCGGCGGGTGTGTCGAGGAAGATTTCCTTGAGCGCGTCGCTGAAGGGGCATTTGAGCAAGCGGTCAGCGTCGTGCGCTACGGCGAAGGCGATGACCCGCGTTCAAGGGTCAGCCTGCCCTGCGGCGGCGTGCTGGACGTGCTGGTCGAAAAGCTTGAGCCCGATTGCGACGTGCAGGCGCATTTGCGCGAGCTGGAGTCGGCGCTGTCGGGCCGGCGTCGGCTGATCCGTGAAGTTGACCTGGCCAGCGGCGCCCGCAGCCTGTTCGATGATCGCGAACAGGGGGTGCGGGTCGAGCGGGAAATCGACCGGGTCCGGTTGCGTATCGGGGCTGCCCAGCGTCTGTTGCTGGCCGGATATTCCAGCGTGGCGCGAGCCTGCGCCGAATTTGCCGTGGGTTTGGGCTTTGAAGTGATTCTCTGCGATCCCCGGGACGAGGTGCTTGAAGGCGTCGTGCTGGACAACGTGGAGATTCGGCGCCAACTGCCATCGGTGATCATCGCCGATGGCGGCTGCCACCGTGACACGGCAGTGGTCGCCTTGACCCATGATCCGCGCATTGACGATCTGGCGATGATGGAAGCGGTGCGTACCGAGGCGTTCTACATCGGGGTGATGGGGTCTGTGCAAACCTCGCAGAAACGCTTCGAGCGCCTGCGACGTATTGGCGGTTTGGGGGAAGCGGAGTTGGCGCGGATTCACGCGCCAATCGGTTTGAACCTGGGCAGCAAGACGCCGGCGGAAATTGCCTTGGCTGTACTGGCCGATATCCTGCGGATTCGCAGTGGTATCGCGCGGGATAAATTGTGATTTGTTGCTGTATGAAAAGGGCCGCTCAAGCGGCCCTTTTCACATCTGTCGATCAATACCCGAACTTGTCCCGCAATCCGTAATACCAGGCACCCAATGCCGCAAAAGGTGTGCGCAGCAATTGGCCGCCGGGGAACGGGTAGTGGGGCAGGTCGGCGAACGCGTCGAAACGCTCGGCCTGGCCGCGCAGTGCTTCGGCCAGCACCTTGCCGGCCAGATGGGTGTAGGTCACGCCGTGGCCGCTGCAACCCTGGGAGTAGTAAATGTTGTCGCCCAGTCGCCCGACTTGCGGCAGGCGCGACAGGGTCAGCAGGAAATTGCCGGTCCAGGCGTAATCAATCTTCACGTCCTTGAGTTGCGGGAAGGCCTTGAGCATCTTCGGCCGGATAATCGCCTCGATGTTTGCCGGATCCCGCGCGCCATAGACCACGCCACCGCCGAAAATCAGGCGCTTGTCGCCACTGAGGCGGTAGTAGTCGAGCAGATAGTTGCAGTCCTCGACGCAGTAGTCCTGAGGCAGCAGGCTCTTGGCCAACGCATCGCCCAAAGGTTCGGTGGTGATGACCTGAGTGCCGCACGGCATCGACTTGGCGGCCAGCTCCGGCACCAGATTCCCCAGGTAAGCGTTGCCCGCCACGATGATGAATTTCGCCCGGACCTTGCCTTGTGGCGTGTGCACCACCGGATTGGCGCCGCGTTCGATACGCACCGCCGGCGATTGTTCATAGATCGTGCCGCCAAGCGACTCGACCGCCGCGGCTTCACCCAGCGCCAGGTTAAGCGGGTGAATGTGGCCGCCACTCATGTCGAGCATGCCGCCGACGTATTGATCGCACGCCACCACTTCACGGATGCGCCGCTCGTCCAGCAACTCGAGTTGCGTATGACCGAAACGCTCCCACAAGCGCTTCTGGGACTCCAGGTGGCCCATCTGCTTGCTGGTGATGGCGGCAAACACGCCACCGTTCTTCAAGTCGCACTGGATGTTGTACTTCGCGACCCGCTCACGAATGATCCGACCGCCCTCGAACGCCATCTGCCCCAGCAATTGCGCCTGCTTGGGGCCAACACTGCGTTCAATCACGTCGATATCCCGGCTGTAACTGTTAACGATCTGCCCGCCATTGCGCCCCGACGCGCCGAAACCGACTTTCGCCGCTTCAAGTACCTTGACCTTGAAACCGCTCTCCAGCAAAAACAGGGCAGCGGACAAGCCGGTATAACCGGCACCGATGACACAAACATCAGTCTCAACGTCGTCCTGCAGGGCCGGGCGCGGCGGCACCGCATTGGCCGATGCGGCGTAGTAGGACTCTGGGTAGGGGGTGTTCGCCATCCTGCTGCCTCTGTTTAATATATTTTACGAGTGCATCGATCCTACCCGAGTTAAAAAAACACCGCCAGCCACCACAAAACCTTCTTTGCAGCAGCGAAATTAAATATTTTGCATATTCATAGGGTTAGCGCGAAAAAAGGTGTTGACACCCATACGCAAATCCGTAGAATGCCGCCTCACAGCAGGCACGTAGCTCAGTTGGTTAGAGCACCACCTTGACATGGTGGGGGTCGTTGGTTCGAGTCCAATCGCGCCTACCAAACAAAATCCGCTCTGCTGGGCGGTCTGGAAGGGCCCACCGAAAGGTGGGCCCTTTTTTGTTGTCTGGCGTTTGGCGCTTGAACGGGAGCCTACGCGCAATGCGGTCAATGCAGGAAACGCAAATGAGCGACGAGATTGATATTCCCGAACCCGAGCATGACCATCTGCTCGATCATGAATTCCACGAAAACGAATCATTCGCCGAGGCGGACGCTCAAGGGATTCTTGATGATGAAGACGAAGTGGATGATGACGTCGATTATCTCGATCAGATTGATCAAGAGGATTGAGGCGCCGATATCAAAGGCTTGACGATATTTACGTTGCCCGGATTACCCGTCCATACATGAAGGAATGTCGGGTATACGCCTCCGAATGAAAACCAATTCGATTTGATATTGAACTGTCAGCGCCCAATTGCGTCCAACCCGAACACGTCCATGTGTTTCGCTGATTCTTGAGCGGGAGAGTGTTGAATGGGGAGGCGAGCGATGATCAAGTTCTTTGCGGCTTACTTGTCCGTTTGCCTCTTGCTCCAATGGACGGTGGTGGAGGCGTCTTCGTGGATCGCATCTCACGTGCTTCTCAGATGGATCCTGTAACCCGCTACATGTCACTGAGCTGAAGCCAAAGCGTCGCTGTCACGCTGCCATTCAGGCGTAGAATGGAAAGCGCTATCTCATCCAGAGGAGTCGATCATGATCTCCGACCCAGTAAACAAGCCGTCTTCCGCCAGCCAAGCCGTTTGGGATCAATACTTCTGCGCCGCGCTGATTGCTGAAAGCAATCTGACCGCACCCGTCGTCGGTGGCGCTACTCATGAAGACAGGCAAAATCTGTTGATAGAGAGGGCCAAAACCCTCGCCGACAAGATGATGGAAAACAGAAGGTAAATCAGAGCCCGGCCATTGCGCTGGGCTCTGTACATCTGGCTCGTTTCACCCAGGCCTCAGGCGATCAGTTCGACCTTGCCGGTTGCCAGGCGATAAACGCCCCCCACTATTTTCAACTTGCCGCTGCCGAGTGCATCGGTCAGCAGAGGGGTGGCTTGCTTGAGGCGTTCGACCGAGTTCTTCACATTTTGCGCGGTCGCGTTTGCCACCAGGTCCCCCGGCTGTTTAATCACTTGCTCGATTGATGGCTTGAGGGCGTCCGTGAGTTTCGGGATTTGCCCGGGGAAGACCGTGTGATCCTTGACGGCCTTGACGCCAGCCTCGATGGCACCGCAGCTTTCATGCCCTAGTACCAGAATCAATGGTGCGCCGAGCACGGCGACCCCATATTCGAGGCTTGCCAGGCCTTCGTCTGTGACGAAGTTGCCGGCGACGCGGACGGCGAAGAGGTCGCCTCGCGCAGTGTCAAACGCATACTCCGGGGCGATACGCGAGTCGGAGCAACTCAGGATTGCCACGAACGGGTTCTGGCCTGAGACCAGTGCTTCGCGTTCGTCCTTGAAATCGTGTGTCTCCGAGTTGCCGCTGACATAGCGTTGATTGCCTGCCATCAGTCTTTTCAGTGCCTCATCCGGGCTGATGACGTTTTTCGGTTTGGGAGGCGTCGAGGTTTTTTCGGCTGCCTGAAGTATTCGATCGGGCAAGGTTCCGGCGAGTAGCAGCGCACCGGCTCCTAATCCGGCAAGGCGAAGAAAACGACGACGCTCAGGGTTGTTTGAAGCAGAGTTTGAATCACATGATTTACACATGATTTTATTTACTCGGATCAATCGGTGGGAATGACTTCGGTTGGGGACAGTGCGTTGGCAGGAACCTGTCGCACTGGCGTAGTGGAGTCTAGTTGGTCCCTGTAATGCCATGTTTTATGCGACCTGTGGCATAGGCCGACCGAGCCGAACCCGCGCATTTGCTGATCATGGCGCGGATGCAATTCAGCGATTGATGAGCTACTACTGACAGGCTTGATTAACTTGATCCTGACAGGAGTTTCTCGATGCTGACTCACTGGCTACTTGCGGCACTTCACCTATTGGCGTTTGGCCTGGGATTCTGGGCAGTGCTGACGCGTGGTACGAATTTTCGGCGTTTTGCGACAGGCGTGGGGGAGGCTCGCAGCGTGTTGATTGCGGACAACCTCTGGGGGATTTCCGCGCTCATCCTGCTGGTGACAGGTGGGATGCGCGCTTTTGGCGGGTACGAAAAAGGCACGGACTACTACCTGCACCAGCCGTTGTTCCACCTGAAGATGACGTTTTTCGTCCTGATCCTGCTGCTTGAAGTGGCACCGATGGTGACCTTGATCAAGTGGCGAGTGGCGTTGGCGCGTGGCGCGGTAATCGATACCGGGCGCGCGACGCTGTTTGCACGAATCAGTCATGTTGAGGCGTTGCTGGTATTGCTGATGGTGATAGCGGCAACTGGTATGGCGCGCGGCGTGACGTTTGGCTAGTCGAAGAATAGAGGGGCGGGTGCTTTGGCTCTTGAATCTTTAGCCAGCCGTCATTCCGGGGTGAACGGGCTGGCTACTGACTGCATCAGGCTCAAGGAGTTGGCGGTTTCGCCGGAGCGGTGAGGCCAGCCTGAATGCGCTGATAGATTTCTTCGCGATGCACCGCAACGTCCTTCGGAGCGTTGATGCCAATCCTGACTTGCTGACCGCTTACGCCGAGGATGGTGATCGTAATGTCATCACCAATATTTATGCTTTCACCGACTTTGCGGGTGAGTATCAGCATGGTCTTCTCCTTAATTGCTTCGTGGGGCACCTGATTCGGACAGTGCAGAAGTCGGTGGTATGTATAGATTAGTGCGAAGTCTCACGGTTTGGGTGCCTCTTTCTGACGCGCAGATACAGCATTAATTCCCAAGGCGTAACTATACAGAGGCCGCACCCATCATTCTCGTAGTTTTGAGCCCATTTTGCGGCACTCGGGAAGTAATCATGAGTGTTAAAATCCGCGTTTTGAGCCTTCTGGGGGAAACGCTGTGCGCAAATTGGTCTTGGTAATGGCGGTACTGGCGCTGGCGGGATGTGGTGAAGACAAGCGTGCCGAGGCGCCAAAGCCCGCGCCGGCAACGCAGGTCGCACCTGCGCAGGCGTCGGCACCGCAATGGGATCTGGAGGTGCGCGGAGAAACGCCACAGGCCGTCAGCGACCTGAGCGGCTGGTTGATCGAGCACCAGTTCATGTCCAATGTCATCAGGGAAGCAAACGGCAATACCCGAATTCTGATGGGCCCCTACGCTTCGAAGGCTGAAGCCGATGCCAAGCAGGCAGAGGTGAACGCAGCGCTGGTCCGGGCGAAGAAGCAGAACATTGAGGTGCTGGTTCTCGAGCGTCCTGTGGTTCAGTAAGGCGTCGATTGCAGCACACAGGCAGTTGGAACAGGAAGGCCTCGGGGATGAATCCGAGGCCTTTTTCGTTTTCAGGCGGCGATCAGCCGCAGGTTTTCATATCGACGGGGCCGACAAATTCGTTGCCGCGCCCCATGACGCACGCCACGCTCTGGTTGCGTTGGCGTTCCCAGGCCTGGACAGGATAGGTCTTGTCCCAGGCTTCATACAGTTGCCGATCCTGTTTCGACAGGCGCAAACCATACTGCTTGCTCATGTAGAAATAAGTGCGGGCGATCATGCCGCGAATGGACGGGCGCGGCATGACCTTCTTCGCCTTGAAGTCGATTTGCGTCAGGCAGGAGCCATACTGACCCGATTGCTCCGGCAGCCAGCCGAAGCTGAAGTTGCTGCGATCGCCGTTGACCTCACCAATGCTCGGCACCAGGTTGTGCAGGTCGGCTTCTGCCTTCTGATAGACGGAATCGTAGCGCGTGCAGTTCTTGCGCCCGCCCTCCTGCCAGCACTGGCGCTGGTGGCCGATCTGCCACGCCGGGACAATGTGCTCCCACTCGATGCGGGCTGCGCGCTTGGCATTCTTGCGCGGCACATAACCACAGGCCGCGAGGTTCACTTTGTTGCCTGTGTATTTGCAGCCGCAATAGAACTCGGTGGATTGAGGTGCATACAGTTTCCAGGCGACTTTTTTGGCTTCGGTGAAAGTGCGCGGCGCCTCGGCCTGGGCGCCCATGGCGAACAACAGAAGCAGAAAACTCAAACAACGGACACTCATTAACTCAGTCTTCCTTCGGTACTACCCAGAAAACCTGCACACCGCCATCGTCGCGATAGGCGAGGGTGACGTTGTCGTTTTCATCGATCTCTTCGAGCAGCCGTTCCCATTCATCCACCGGCTCGTCTGGCAGGCGGAAAATCAGCGCGGCCTTGGCTTTTTGAGCGGTGGGGGAATTGATGATTTTCTGGACGCGCAGGCCCATGCGGATATAGGCATCAACTGAAGCGGAAGTAGTGTCCATAGGATTATCCTTATTAAGCTGTACGTGCATACAGTATTTAACTGTCGGCATTTTCGCAACTGCTTAAAATTCAAGAGAATCCTCTGACAGCGACTTTTTCCATTTGATGTAGGGCAAAGAGGTTTTTGCGGGAGGGCGCCACTCGCCAAAACGGGCGAGTGGCGCAATCGGTGCCCGAACGGAATCGTTCGGGCGAGGGTGAATCAGTATTCCCAGAACATCCGCTGCAGTTCTTTGCTGTCGTTGGTCTTGGTCAGGGCGACCATGGCCAGGATGCGGGCTTTTTGTGGGTTCAGGTCATGCGCCACGACCCAGTCGTATTTGTCGTCGGGTTGCTCGGCGTTACGCAGTACGAAACCGCCAGCGTTGACGTGGGAAGACCGGATGATTTGCACGCCATCCTTGCGCAATGCTTGCAGGCCTGGAACCACGCGCGAAGAAACCGAGCCGTTACCGGTGCCTGCATGGATGATGGCTTTGGCGCCTGACTGAGCCAGTGCCTTATAAGCAGTGTCGCTGACGTTGCCGTAGGAGTAGGCGATTTCCACATCAGGCAGGCTCTTGATGGTCTTGATGTCGAACTCCGAATCCATGGTGTGACGCTTGGCTGGCAGGCGGAACCAGTAGGATTTGCCTTCTACCACCATTCCCAGTGGGCCCCAGGCGCTTTTGAATGCTTCGGTCTTGATGTTGACCATCTTGCTGACATCGCGACCCGACTGGATTTCATCGTTCATGGTCACCAGCACGCCTTTGCCGCGCGACTCTTTGTTGCTGGCCACGGCGACGGCGTTGTACAGGTTCAGCATGCCGTCAGCCGACATGGCCGTGCCCGGGCGCATGGAGCCGACAACGATGATCGGCTTGTCGGTTTTTTCCACCAGATTCAGGAAGTAGGCGGTTTCTTCCAGGGTGTCAGTGCCGTGGGTAATCACGATGCCATCGACGTCATCGCTGTCGGCCAGCTCCGCCACGCGGCGGCCCAGTTGCAGCAAGTTTTCGTTGGTGATGCTTTCGGAGGCGATCTGCATTACCTGTTCGCCGCGAACATTGGCCAGTTGGCCGAGTTCCGGCAGGCCGGCAATCAGTTTATCGACACCGACTTTTGCCGCCTGGTAGGTCGCGCTGTTGGCGGTGCTCGCACCCGCGCCGGCAATGGTGCCGCCGGTGGCGAGGATGACGACGTTTGCCAGTTTCTGTTGGGTTTGAGCTTCTTTCGCCTGAGAGGCAGTTGGCAGTAGCAGCAGGAGGGCCAAGGCGCCCGGAAGTATGGTTTTAAAAGCAGATGTCATTATTTTTCTCTCTAGTGGTGACGGTGCAGATGCAGGTTCATCTAGATGCGCCCAAACGAATCTGAACGATTGGGGGGCACTGGTGGAGAGCAGGATCTGTACCAGTCATGTTTTGCGTGGAGAAAAACGTTTAATTTGTTGATTTGTTTAACTATTTCAACGATCTGTATTGGCGCCGTCTTGAAGCGGGCGTCCGGGTTTCCGACCGTTTGTCGCTTTACCGTTCGACTCACCGAAAAGGATTGTTCTTGAATAAATTGTCCTGGCGGGTTGTGAACCCGGGCTAAAGAAAGCCGGGTACAAGTCGATCTCTTCTCTGAAGGAATATTTTTCAGGGAGTTCTTATGTCGTTGACTGTCGGTTTTCCAAGCGCATCTGTAATCAATATCGGCGGTAAGCCCCTGGCGACTGCCGAGACGTTGAATGAAGCAGCGGCTGACACAGCAGGGCAGCGGTTGGGTCTTGAGGACGGGGAGAAGAAAGCGGTCAGCCTGGGTGACGTCCGCGGTTCCGAAACCGAAAGCGGCGGCAATCAAAGCGTCGCAGTAAAGACGCTGCTCAAGCGCCTTCAGGAACTGCAACAGCAACTGCGTGAACAACAGCAGCAACTGGCAGCCACGCAAGCGGCGGAGTTTCCAACACCGGAAGCCAAGGCAGCGGCGGTGATGGCGATCCAGAGTCAGATTGCCGATACCGCGGCGGCGATGATGCAAGTCACTGCGGCGCTGGCGAAGGAGATGACCAAAGCCGCCAGCACGGGCAGCGTGATCAGCACGACGGCGTGATAAAGAGGCGGTTGTCCTTATCGGTCAACACTGCGGAAGGTACTTTTCGGTCGTTGACAAATTTTGACAAGATTCGCATAGTTCGGTCTACGCAAACGTTTGCGAGATGTTTCTGGCAGGCAAAACCTGCCGGTAGACGCCACGCACCTTACGCCAGCGCAAGCGTTGCTCACAATAATCATAAGACCGGAGTGAACCCATGAAGCTGCCATTCGCTGGACGTCTTCTCGCTGTCGCTATGCTGGCAGGCGCCTGCGCCGTGCTGCCTGTCTCTTCTGCTTTTGCCGAATCTCCAGAGAAACCCAAAGTCGCGCTGGTCATGAAGTCCCTGGCGAACGAGTTCTTCCTGACCATGGAAGACGGTGCCAAGGCCTACCAGAAAGAACACTCCGGCGAATTCGAGTTGATTTCCAACGGCATCAAGGACGAAACGGACACGGCCAATCAGATTCGTATCGTTGAGCAAATGATCGTTTCCAAAGTCGATGCGCTGGTCATTGCACCGGCCGACTCCAAGGCCATGGTGCCGGTGATCAAGAAAGCGGTGGATGCTGGCATTACCGTAATCAATATCGACAATCAGCTCGATCCGGCCGTGGTCAAAAGCAAGAACATCAGTGTGCCGTTCGTAGGGCCGGATAACCGCAAAGGCGCGCGCCTGGTTGGCGAATACCTGGCCAAGCAGCTCAAGGCTGGTGACGAAGTGGGCATCATCGAAGGCGTGTCCACCACCACCAACGCCCAGGCCCGCACCGCAGGCTTCAAGGATGCGATGGAGGCCGCGCAGATCAAGGTGGTGTCCGTGCAGTCCGGTGACTGGGAAATCAACAAGGGCAACCAGGTGGCCTCCGCCATGCTCAGCGAATACCCGCAGATCAAGGCCCTGCTGGCCGGCAACGACAGCATGGCGGTCGGCGTAGTGTCCGCAGTTCGCGCCGCAGGCAAGGCTGGCAAGGTGCAAGTGGTCGGTTACGACAACATCAACGCCATCAAGCCGATGCTCAAGGACGGTCGTGTGCTGGCCACCGCCGACCAGTTCGCTGCCAAGCAAGCGGTATTTGGCATCGAGACTGCGCTGAAAATCATCAAGGGCGAAAAAGTCGGCAGCGCCAACGGCGTGATCGAGACGCCGGTAGAGCTGGTTACCAAGTAATCCTCTGGCGACACAACGGTGCTCGCCCGTCCGGGCGAGCACATGGAGATTTTTATGTCCGTTCGCGCACCGAACGCTGTCCTCTCGGTCAGCGGCATCGGCAAGACCTACGCCCAACCGGTCCTGACCGGCATTGACCTGACACTCATGCGCGGTGAAGTGCTGGCGCTGACTGGCGAGAACGGCGCGGGCAAGAGCACGCTGTCGAAGATCATCGGCGGCCTGGTCACGCCGACCACCGGCCAGATGCAGTTTCAGGGGCAGGATTACCGCCCTGGCAGCCGCACCCAGGCAGAAGACCTGGGCATCCGCATGGTCATGCAGGAGCTCAATCTGTTGCCGACCCTGTCGGTGGCGGAAAACCTGTTTCTCGACAACCTGCCCAGCAAAGGTGGCTGGATCAGCCGCAAGCAATTGCGCAAGGCGGCGATTGAAGCCATGGCGCAGGTCGGGCTCGATGCCATCGACCCTGACACCCTGGTCGGCGATCTCGGCATCGGTCATCAGCAAATGGTCGAAATCGCTCGCAACCTGATCGGCGATTGCCATGTGCTGATCCTCGACGAACCGACCGCGATGCTCACCGCCCGTGAAGTCGAAATGCTGTTCGAGCAGATCACCCGCCTGCAAGCCCGTGGTGTATCGATCATCTATATCTCCCATCGCCTCGAAGAACTGGCCCGGGTCGCCCAGCGCATTGCGGTACTGCGCGATGGCAATCTGGTGTGCGTCGAGCCGATGGCCAATTACAACAGCGAGCAACTGGTCACGTTGATGGTCGGTCGCGAGCTGGGCGAACACATCGACATGGGGCCGCGCGACATCGGCGCTCCAGCGTTGACGGTCAAGGGCCTGACTCGCGCCGACAAGGTGCGTGACGTTTCTTTCGAAGTGCGCGCTGGCGAGATTTTCGGCATTTCCGGCCTGATCGGGGCAGGGCGCACTGAGTTGCTGCGCCTGATCTTCGGTGCCGATACCGCGGACAGCGGCACGGTGGCACTGGGTTCACCCGCACAGGTGGTCAGTATTCGCTCCCCGGTGGATGCGGTCGCTCATGGCATTGCCCTGATCACCGAAGACCGCAAGGGCGAAGGCCTGCTGTTGACGCAGTCGATCAGCGCCAACATCGCCTTGGGCAACATGCCCGGAATTTCCAGTGGCGGCTTTGTCAATCAGGCGGATGAATCGTCCCTGGCCCAGCGCCAGATCGACGCCATGCGCATCCGCAGCTCCGGCCCGACACAATTGGTGTCCGAACTGTCCGGAGGTAATCAGCAGAAAGTGGTAATTGGTCGCTGGCTGGAGCGCGACTGTTCGGTGCTGCTGTTCGATGAACCGACCCGGGGTATCGACGTCGGTGCCAAATTCGACATTTATGCGCTGCTTGGCGAGTTGACCCGCCAGGGCAAGGCGCTGGTGGTGGTGTCCAGTGACCTGCGCGAATTGATGCTGATCTGTGACCGCATCGGAGTGTTGTCGGCGGGGCGTCTGATCGACACCTTCGAGCGTGACAGCTGGAACCAGGATGACTTGCTTGCCGCCGCATTCGCCGGCTACCAAAAACGTGATGCGCTGCTCAATGAAGCAGCGCCTGGGAATCTTTCATGAAAACTGCATCTTTGGCCGGTAAGCGCAGCGGCAATTTTTATGGCCTGGGTACTTACCTCGGCCTGGCCGGTGCCTTGCTGGCGATGGTCGTTCTGTTCTCGATCCTGAGCAGCCATTTCCTGTCGTATGACACTTTCAGCACCCTGGCCAACCAGATCCCGGACTTGATGGTCCTGGCGGTCGGCATGACGTTCGTGTTGATCATCGGTGGTATCGACCTGTCGGTAGGTTCGGTGCTGGCGCTCGCCGCTTCGACGGTCAGCGTGGCGATTCTCGGCTGGGGCTGGAGCGTTCTGCCGGCGGCACTGCTCGGCATGGCAGCGGCTGCATTGGCCGGGACCATCACCGGTTCGATCACCGTGGCGTGGCGCATTCCGTCATTCATCGTGTCCCTCGGTGTGCTGGAAATGGCCCGTGGCCTGGCGTATCAGATGACTGGTTCGCGCACGGCCTACATTGGCGATGCCTTCGCCTGGCTGTCCAACCCGATCGCCTTCGGCATCTCGCCGTCGTTTATCATTGCCTTGCTGATCATTTTCATCGCCCAGGCCGTCCTGACCCGCACCGTGTTCGGCCGCTACCTGATCGGTATCGGCACCAACGAAGAAGCGGTACGCCTGGCGGGTATCAATCCCAAACCATACAAAATCCTGGTTTTCAGCCTGATGGGGTTGCTGGCCGGGATTGCCGCGCTGTTTCAGATTTCGCGCCTGGAAGCGGCGGACCCGAATGCCGGTTCCGGCCTGGAACTGCAAGTGATCGCCGCGGTGGTGATCGGTGGCACCAGCCTGATGGGCGGACGTGGTTCGGTGATCAGTACCTTCTTTGGCGTGTTGATCATCTCCGTGCTGGCGGCGGGGCTGGCGCAGATCGGTGCCACAGAGCCGACCAAACGCATTATCACTGGCGCGGTGATCGTGGTCGCGGTGGTGCTCGATACTTACCGCAGTCAACGCGCAAGCCGGCGGACCTGAATCATGGCAACGATTAAAGATGTGGCGGCTCTGGCGGGGATTTCCTACACCACGGTTTCCCATGTGGTGAACAAGACCCGTCCGGTCAGTGAAGAAGTGCGGATCAAGGTCGAGGCCGCCATCAAGACCCTCGACTACGTGCCCAGCGCCGTGGCCCGGTCGCTCAAGGCCAAGACCACGGCCACCATCGGTTTGCTGGTGCCCAACAGTCTCAATCCATACTTTGCCGAACTGGCCCGGGGCATCGAGGATTACTGCGAGCGCAATGGCTATTGCGTGATCCTCTGTAACTCTGATGACAACCCGGACAAGCAGCGCAGCTATCTGCGCGTGTTGTTGGAAAAGCGCATCGACGGGCTGATCGTTGCCTCGGCGGGCGGCGACAGCGGGTTGGCGCAGGGGCTGGCGGGTGTGCGTACGCCGATGGTAATCGTCGACCGCGGGCTGGAGGGTGTCGATGCCGATCTGGTGCGGATCGATCACGAATACGGTGCCTATCTGGCGACCCGGCATCTGCTGGAGTTGGGGCATCGGGACATCGCCACCATCAGTGGACCGGCGACCACCAGCGTGGCGCAAATGCGTCTGGCCGGTTTTTGCCGGGCCCTGAAAGACGCGGGGCTCCAAGTGCCTGTCGAGCGCATGCTGGAAAGCGACTTCACCAGCACCGGCGGTTACAACGCCGCCGCGACATTGCTGGAGGGCAACCCGCCCAGCGCCATCTTCGCCGCCAACGACATGATCGGCATCGGCGTGCTGCGGGCCGCCGCCGAGCGCAACATTCGTGTACCGACGGAGCTGTCGGTGATCGGCTTCGACGATATCCAAATGAGTCGCTATGTCTATCCGGCTTTGACCACGGTGGGGCAGTCGATCCTGCAGCTTGGCGAAATGGCCGCCGGTGTGTTGCTGCGCCGGATTGCCACGCCGGACCTGGCCATCGAGCAGCGGATCGTGACGCCCAGCATTGTCATCCGTGAATCGACCGCGCCGCTGGCGGGTGTCTTCGACCAGTACCGCTAAAACCGAACAAATGAGTAGTGATGAATGTCAGCAAAAGTAGTGGTGATAGGCAGCCTGAACATGGACCTGGTGACCCGGGCGTCGCGGCTGCCACGGGGCGGTGAAACGCTGATCGGCCAATCGTTCGCCACGGTTTCCGGGGGCAAGGGCGCGAATCAGGCCGTGGCCGCCGCGCGACTGGGAGCGCAGGTGTCGATGGTCGGATGCGTGGGCAGCGACGCCTACGGTGCGCAGCTTCGCGCGGCCCTGATGGCCGAGCAGATCGATTGTCAGGCGGTCAGCACTGTGGACGGTTCCTCTGGCGTGGCGCTGATTGTGGTCGACGACAACAGTCAGAACGCGATCGTGATCGTTGCCGGGGCCAACGGTGAACTGACACCGGCCCTGATCGGTTGCTTCGATTCAGTCCTGCAGACTGCCGATGTGATCATTTGTCAGCTGGAAGTCCCGGATGCCACGGTGGGCCACGCACTCAAGCGCGGTCGGGAGCTGGGCAAGACGGTGATTCTCAATCCGGCACCGGCCAGCGGTCCTTTGCCGGCGCACTGGTACGCCAATATCGATTATCTGATTCCCAACGAAAGCGAAGCGTCGGCACTGAGCGGATTGCCGGTGGATTCCCGGGAAACGGCTGAAACCGCCGCGACACGTCTGATTGAGCTGGGCGCTGGCAAGGTGATCATTACCCTTGGTGCCCAGGGTGCGGTGTTGGCTGACGGCAAGCGTTTCGAGCATTTTCCCGCACCGATCGTGAAAGCGGTCGATACCACCGCAGCGGGCGATACCTTCGTCGGTGGTTTTGCCGCCGCGCTGGCCAGCGGCAAAAGCGAAGCCGAGGCGATTCGTTTCGGGCAAGTCGCCGCGGCCATGTCGGTCACCCGGGCCGGCGCGCAACCCTCGATTCCTACCTTGTCCGAAGTACAGGCTTTCTACACCCCATGAAAAAGACTCCATTACTCAACGTTGCACTGTCGCGGCTGATCGCCTCCCTTGGGCACGGCGATAAAGTAGTGATCGGCGACGCGGGGCTGCCCGTGCCGCCCGGCGTCGAGCTGATCGACCTCGCCTTGACCCATGGCGTTCCGGATTTCATCGGCACCCTGAAGGTTGTGCTCAGCGAAATGCAGGTCGAAAGCCATGTATTGGCCGAAGAAATTCTGCAGAAAAAGCCGACGGCCCTGATGGCGCTGGATGAGCTGAATAACGAGGGCGCGCTGGGCCAGCGCGAGTTGCTCAGTCATGAGCAGTTCAAGGTGCTCAGCCGGCAGGCGAGGGCGATTGTGCGGACCGGCGAATGCCAACCGTACTGCAACATCGTGCTGGTCGCCGGGGTGACCTTCTGACGGATTGTTGTTTTCTACCCTGCGCAAGGCGTGCGCCATGTATCTTGTGTTCGCACACCGCATCACTTGCTTCGGAGTCTGCTGCCTTTGTCCCTGATGACCGCCACTGGCGCCCACGCGGCGGAACAGATCGATCTGATCATCGACACCGATCCCGGTGCCGATGATGTGGTTGCCCTGCTGTTTGCGCTGGCATCGCCACAGGAGTTGAACATTCGCGCACTGACCACCGTTGCCGGCAACGTGCGCCTGGACAAGACGTCGCGTAACGCACGGCTGGCCCGGGAGTGGGCAGGGCGCGAGGAAGTGCCGGTCTATGCCGGCGCAGAGAAGCCGATGATGCGTGAGCCCATCTATGCCGAGAACGTCCATGGTGTGGAAGGGCTGTCGGGCGTTCCAATCCACGAACCGAAGAAAGGCCTGGCAGACGGCAACGCCATCGATTACCTGATCGATACCCTGATGGCGGCCCAACCTCACAGCATCACCATTGCCATGCTCGGGCCGCAGACCAACCTGGCTCTGGCATTTATCCGGGAGCCGGGCATCGCTCAGGGCATCAAGGAAGTGGTGATCATGGGCGGCGCTCACTTCAACGGCGGCAATATTACGCCGCTGGCGGAGTTCAACCTGTTTGCCGATCCACAAGCGGCCGAGGTGGTGATCAAGAGTGGTGTGAAACTGACCTATCTATCGCTGGACGTGACTCACAAGATACTCACCAGCGACGCCCGCATGGGGAAGATCGCCGCATTGAGCAACAACGCCAGCAGGCTTGTGGTCGATATTCTCAATGATCACGTCAAGACCGATATGGAGCGTTACGGCATTCCGGGTGGTCCGGTGCATGACGCGACGGTGATTGCCTACCTGCTCAAGCCTCAGCTGTTCAGCGGGCGTAATGTGAGCATCGTGGTTGATGTTGAAGAGGGGCCGGCCTTCGGTCAGACCATTGTCGACTGGGGCAACGGGCTCAAGGTGCCGGAAAGTGTCTTCTGGGTTGAAAACGGCGATGCCGAGGGTTTCTTTGATCTGCTGACGGAGCGTCTCGCGCGTCTGAAATAGCATTCATGCTCGCAGGCTTTACGCTTGCTCCGAATGCCTGGCGCTCTGGTTTGTCGGGTACTTTTCGAAGATCTGCTCGATGAATGATTGGGCGGCCTCGGTGCCCAGTTCCTTGACCAGTAGATCGACACCGATGATCGCGAGCTCTTCCGGGCTGCCGGGACTATAGGAACTGTGACCCTCTGGCCACTTGGCTTTGATGTCGGCGTCGATGGTTACAGTGCTCATGATGATGCTCGTGCAGTCGGGGAGTCGTGGCGAGGAGTTAACCATGTTGCCGCGAGTTTGGCACTGCGACTTAGGCATGAACGCGAGGCTATGCGACACTTGGTCTTTGAGGACTTTTCAAGGACTGCACCGTGCAGATCGATCTGAACAACCCTGACGGCTTGACCCTTGAGGCTGTGCGGCAGTTGTTGGCGTCCGCCAGCGATGACGTGCATACCCAATTGCGTGTGACCAAGGGCGGCATTGCCTATATTTCATCGGGGATCGTCGGCGGTACCGATATCGATGGATTGCTGTTTCGCCTGGAAACCTGGGCCAAGGGCTCGGGTTATGTCGGCCGGGTCGCGGCCAGTGATGAAGTCTGGGTCATGCAGATCTTCAATGCGCTGAAGCAGAACTGGCCAAAGCCGGCCTTCGACTATATCGACGTCTATTGAGCGCTGTTCATATTCAGTCACGATTGAGGTGTGAAGGGCAGTGCGATGCTCAGGCAAAATCTCTGGCTGTTTGTAACGAAAAAACAGCTTGCCTGCTCTCGTTGTGAAACCAAACGCCGCAATGGCGGTCGCAAGATCTCAGCTTAACTCTAGGAAAAAGGAGGCGTCATGCCTTGGAAGCTCGCGTCATTGGGGACTTTGTTCGCCGTTGTCATGCTGTCAGGTTGCAGCACTGGCACAACCGAGTCGGCAGCAGACCCTGTAACGACGACTGACACGGGTCATAGCCGTTGTGAGGCCAACGCAGCCGAATTCGCCATTGGCAAACAGGCTTCGCCCGAGCTGCTGGAGCAGGCGCGCAAGCGTGCCGGCGCGCAGAACGCGCGGTTCCTGCAGCCTAACGACATGGTGACGCTGGAGTATCGCTCCGACCGTCTGAACCTCAATACTGATGCCAATCGGGTTGTCATCCGCGTCAACTGCGGCTGATCGCTCCGGGCATTTGCGTCACCCACAAAAAACCCCGTCACATGGACGGGGTTTTTTTAGTGCGCCTGGAAATTACTCTGGGCGAACTTGAGCAGCTTGCATACCCTTTTGGCCTTTCTCAGCCACGAAGGAAACGGTTTGGCCTTCTTTCAGGCTTTTGAAACCGTCGCTTTCGATAGCTTTGAAGTGTACGAACAGGTCGTCACCGCCACCTTGAGGAGTGATGAAGCCGAAGCCTTTTTCATCGTTGAACCATTTAACGGTGCCGGTTTGGCGATTAGACATGGTGTATCTCCAAGAAACATATATTTTCAGTAGTGCTGTGCTGCTCAGGCCAACTGGGCACACCGGGGTATCATAGTCGAAATGTTCGCTTTGGGAGCCCCCCGCAGGAGCTGTTTGCCCTACAGTCGCACATTCTTTGCTGCCGGTTAGGGCTGGAAGCCCCGTTTTAAAAGGCTTTCAGCCAAACGTAAAGACGATAAAAAAAGCTGTAAAGCCTGCATAATTTGTAGGAAAAAGCGCTTTTCAGTGGCTAATCACTGACTGAAAATGCTTTTTTAATGGCCTGACAGGCTTATTTTTTCGTCGGATTGTTGGCCTTGCACTTGGAAATCTGGGTCAGGGCTTGTTGTTGTAGTTCTGGACTGGCTTTGTTGTCCATCAGGGATTTGAGGTCGCTGGGCGGGTAAGATTTCAGTGCGTCGGCGCCACAAGCGCAGTGGGCTTTGGCCGCGGCCTCACCGATACTTTGCGCGGCTGCGGGAACGCATTGCGCCATGTATTTCTCACGCTCACCCTTCGGCCAGTCAGCGTGGGCGGCCAGCGGTAGCGACAGAACGATAGGTGCGACTACAGCGAATAAACGATTCAGACGCATGCCGGGATGCTCCTTGTGGGTCAATGTCTTGTTATCTGAGGGGTAAAGCGGCGATCAAGTTCATCACTCTGGCATAAAAACGCCGGATTTGCCCCGTCGCAAACCTTCACGCCGCCACGACCGTTCATCTGTGCTAGGATGCTCCGCTCGGGCGCTTGCAGGCGCCGGTCGACCTTCAGTCCCGGCCGCGGCAATACCCGACTAATCCTGATTTGAATCCCAGTCACTCTGGTTCGGTTTTCCGGTTGGCCGCAAGGCTCCTGCCGCTGTAAGGCAGGCGTTCGTCATTGAATGGCCTGGATCGGATCTTGTACTGGCTCATCCCAACCCACGTGACCTTTGGTAGGGGTCACCACTAGGAGAGGAGGCGCCATGCCAACTATTACTCTTCCCGACGGCAGTCAACGTTCATTCGACCACCCGGTTTCCATCGCCGAGGTCGCCGCATCCATCGGTGCAGGTCTGGCCAAGGCCACTGTGGCCGGTAAGGTGAATGGCAAGCTGGCCGATGCCAGCGACATCATCGACAGCGACGCTACGCTGCAAATCATCACGCCAAAGGATGAAGAGGGGCTGGAGATCATTCGTCACTCCTGCGCCCACCTGGTTGGCCACGCGGTCAAGCAGTTGTACCCGACCGCCAAAATGGTGATCGGTCCGGTGATCGACGAAGGCTTCTATTACGATATCGCCTACGAGCGTCCTTTTACCCCGGACGACATGGCCGCCATCGAACAGCGCATGCAGCAGCTGATCGAAAAAGATTACGACGTGATCAAGAAAGTCACTCCGCGCGCCGAAGTGATCGAAGTGTTCAAGGCTCGCGGCGAAGACTACAAGCTGCGCCTGGTCGAGGACATGCCGAATGAACAGGCCATGGGCCTGTACTATCACGAAGAATACGTCGACATGTGCCGTGGTCCGCACGTGCCGAACACTCGCTTCCTGAAATCCTTCAAGTTGACCAAGCTGTCCGGTGCCTACTGGCGCGGCGATGCCAAGAACGAGCAATTGCAGCGCGTTTACGGCACTGCATGGGCCGACAAGAAGCAACTGGCTGCCTACATCCAGCGTATCGAAGAAGCCGAAAAGCGCGATCACCGCAAAATCGGTAAGCGTCTGGGCCTGTTCCACACCCAGGAAGAAGCGCCGGGCATGGTGTTCTGGCACCCGAACGGCTGGACCCTGTACCAGGTGCTCGAGCAGTACATGCGCAAGGTACAGCGCGAAAACGGCTACCTTGAGATCAAGACGCCTCAAGTTGTTGATCGCAGCCTGTGGGAAAAGTCTGGCCACTGGGCCAACTACGCCGACAACATGTTCACCACTGAGTCGGAAAGCCGCGACTACGCCATCAAGCCAATGAACTGCCCTTGCCACGTGCAAGTGTTCAACCAGGGCTTGAAGAGCTACCGCGAACTGCCGATGCGCCTGGCCGAATTCGGTGCATGCCACCGTAACGAGCCATCGGGTGCGCTGCACGGCATCATGCGCGTGCGTGCGTTCACCCAGGACGATGCCCACATCTTCTGCACCGAAGAGCAGATGCAGGCCGAGTCCGCCGCATTCATCAAGCTGACCATGGATGTCTACGCCGACTTCGGCTTCAAGGACATCGAGATGAAGCTGTCCACTCGTCCGGAAAAGCGCGTCGGTTCCGATGAGTTGTGGGATCGCGCAGAAGCTGCGTTGGCCGCAGCCCTTGATAGCGCGGGCCTGCCGTACGATTTGCAGCCGGGAGAGGGTGCGTTCTACGGTCCGAAGATCGAATTCTCGCTGAAAGATTGCCTCGGTCGCGTGTGGCAATGTGGTACCTTGCAGCTCGATTTCAACCTGCCTGTCCGTCTGGGCGCCGAGTTTGTCTCCGAAGACAACAGCCGCAAGCATCCGGTGATGTTGCACCGGGCGATTCTCGGTTCGTTCGAGCGTTTCGTCGGAATTCTGATCGAGCACTACGAGGGTGCATTCCCTGCGTGGCTGGCGCCGACTCAGGCTGTGGTGATGAATATCACTGATAAACAGGCAGATTTTGTCGCTCAGGTCGAAAAAACTCTCAACGAAAGCGGGTTTCGTGCCAAGTCTGACTTGAGAAATGAAAAGATCGGCTTTAAAATCCGCGAGCATACTTTGCTCAAGGTTCCATATCTCTTGGTTATTGGGGATAAGGAAGTCGAGACACAGACTGTCGCTGTGCGCACTCGTGAAGGCGCTGACCTGGGCTCAATGCCCGTCGCCCAATTCTCCGAGTTCCTTGCGCAAGCGGTTTCCCGGCGTGGTCGCCAAGATTCGGAGTAATTATTATTAAGCGTGATATGAGACAAGATAAACGAACTGCACCGAAAGCCCCGATCAACGAGAATATCTCGGCACGCGAGGTTCGGTTAATTGGCGCTGACGGCGAGCAGATTGGCATCGTCTCGATTGATGAAGCGCTCCGTATTGCTGAAGAAGCCAAGCTTGATCTGGTAGAAATCTCCGCTGACGCAGTCCCGCCTGTTTGCCGGGTGATGGACTACGGCAAATCGATCTTCGAAAAGAAGAAGCAGATTGCAGCAGCCAAGAAGAACCAGAAGCAGATTCAGGTAAAAGAAATCAAGTTTCGTCCAGGGACGGAGGAAGGGGATTACCAGGTAAAACTACGCAACCTGGTACGTTTCCTGAGTGACGGGGACAGGGCCAAGGTATCCTTGCGATTCCGCGGCCGTGAGATGGCCCACCAGGAGCTGGGGATGGAACTCCTCAAGCGAGTTGAGGTTGACTTGCAAGAGTACGGTTCGGTCGAACAGCATCCGAAGATGGAAGGACGCCAGCTGATCATGGTCATCGCCCCGAAAAAGAAGAAGTAATCAACAGGGCACGGCAGGCCTTCTGATTATGTTTATCAACTGAATGCGGAGTATCCGAACATGCCAAAAATGAAGACCAAAAGTGGTGCTGCTAAGCGGTTTCTGAAAACTGCTAACGGTATCAAGCACAAGCACGCTTTCAAGAGCCACATCCTGACCAAAATGTCGACCAAGCGTAAGCGTCAACTGCGCGGTAGCAGCTTGCTGCATCCGTCTGACGTGGCAAAAGTCGAGCGCATGCTGCGCCTTCGTTAATTTTAGTCAAGAATAGAGGAAGTAACTCATGGCTCGTGTAAAGCGTGGCGTCATTGCCCGTAAGCGTCACAAAAAAATTCTGAAACTTGCTAAAGGCTACTACGGCGCTCGCTCGCGCGTATTCCGTGTTGCCAAGCAAGCGGTAATCAAGGCAGGCCAATACGCCTACCGTGACCGTCGTCAGAAAAAACGTCAGTTCCGCGCTCTGTGGATCGCTCGTATCAACGCTGGTGCTCGTATCAACGGTCTGTCCTACAGCCGTTTCATCGCCGGCCTGAAAAAAGCGTCCATCGAGATCGACCGTAAGGTTCTGGCTGATCTGGCAGTGAACGAAAAAGCGGCGTTTGCTGCGATTGTCGAGAAAGCTAAAGCCACCTTGGCTTAAGTACCCCCGACAGTCACCCGGCCTCACCTCTGTGGGGTCAGGTGTTAAACGTCATAAATAGGGGAAGAGCCTTCAAGCTCTTCCCCTATTTCGTATCTGGAGTCTGTACATGGAAAACCTGGACGCGCTCGTCTCTCAAGCACTAGAGGCTGTGCAAAGCGCTGAAGATATCAATGCCCTGGAGCAAATCCGGGTTCACTACCTTGGCAAAAAAGGTGAATTGACTCAGGTGATGAAGACCCTGGGGAATTTGCCGGCAGAAGAGCGTCCGCAAGTCGGTGCGCTGATCAACGTTGCCAAGGAGCGTGTCACAGAGGTTCTCAATGCGCGCAAGGCGTTGTTCGAGGAGGCCGATCTTGCGGCCAAGCTCGCCGCCGAATCCATTGACGTGACCCTGCCTGGCCGCGGCCAGACCTCAGGCGGTCTGCATCCGGTTACCCGGACTCTGGAACGTATCGAGCAGTTCTTCACCCGCATCGGCTACGGCATCGCCGAAGGCCCCGAGGTCGAAGACGATTACCACAACTTCGAAGCACTCAACATCCCAGGCCATCACCCGGCCCGGTCGATGCACGATACCTTTTATTTCAATGCCAACATGTTGCTGCGCACCCATACCTCTCCGGTACAGGTCCGCACCATGGAATCGAAACAGCCGCCTATCCGCATTGTCTGCCCAGGCCGTGTGTACCGCAGCGACTCCGATATCACTCACTCGCCGATGTTCCACCAGGTCGAAGGCCTGCTGGTCGATCGCGATATCAACTTCGCCGACCTGAAAGGCACCATCGAAGAATTTCTGCGTGTGTTCTTCGAAAAGGAACTGGCCGTGCGGTTCCGTCCTTCGTACTTCCCGTTCACCGAGCCATCGGCTGAAGTCGACATGGAGTGCGTGATGTGCAGCGGCAAAGGCTGCCGTGTCTGCAAGCAGACCGGCTGGCTGGAAGTCATGGGCTGCGGCATGGTTCACCCGAACGTATTGCGCATGTCCGGGATCGACCCGGAAGAGTTTTCGGGCTTTGCCTTCGGCATGGGCGTCGAGCGTCTGGCCATGCTGCGTTACGGCGTGAACGACTTGCGTCTGTTCTTCGACAACGACTTGCGGTTCCTCGCGCAATTTCGCTAGTCGTAACGAATTCTTAGGAGAGCAGGATGAAATTCAGTGAACAATGGCTGCGCGGCTGGGTAAGCCCGCAGGTAAGTCGCGACGAGCTGGTTGCTCGTCTGTCGATGGCCGGTCTTGAGGTCGATAGCGTTACGCCGGCCGCCGGTGTTTTCAGTGGCGTGATCGTGGGCGAGGTGCTGAGCACCGAACAGCACCCGGACGCGGACAAGCTGCGTGTTTGCCAGGTCAGCAATGGCTCGGAGACCTTCCAGGTCGTGTGCGGTGCGCCAAACGTGCGCCCAGGCCTGAAGATCCCGTTCGCCACCATCGGTGCCGAACTGCCGGGTGACTTCAAAATCAAGAAAGCCAAGCTGCGTGGCGTTGAGTCCAACGGCATGCTGTGCTCGCAGGCCGAACTGCAGGTGGGTGAGGGCAATGACGGTCTGATGGAGCTGCCGGCCGATGCGCCAGTAGGTCAGGACATTCGTGAATACCTGAATCTGGACGATGCCAGCATCGAGGTCGACCTGACCCCGAACCGTGGAGATTGCCTGTCCCTGGCGGGCCTGGCCCGTGAAGTCGGCGCACTGTACGCCACTTCGGTGACTCGTCCGGTGATTGCCGCCGTACCGGCCGCGCACGATGAAGTTCGACCGGTCGAAGTGTTGGCACCAGCTGCATGCCCACGCTACCTGGGCCGAGTGATCCGTAACGTTGACTTGTCCAAGCCGACGCCGTTGTGGATGGTCGAGCGCCTGCGCCGTGCCGACGTGCGCAGCATTGACGCTGCCGTCGACATCACCAACTACGTGATGATTGAACTGGGTCAACCGCTGCACGCCTTCGATCTTGCCGAAATCAACGGTGGCATCCGTGTGCGCATGGCTGAAGAAGGCGAGAAGCTGGTGCTGCTCGACGGTCAGGAAGTCAGTTTGCGTAGCGATACGTTGGTGATTGCCGACCACACCCGCGCCCTGGCGATTGCTGGCGTAATGGGTGGCGAGCACAGCGGCGTCAACACCGCGACCACTCGTGACATTTTCCTTGAAAGCGCGTTTTTCGATCAAATTGCCGTCGCTGGCAAGGCCCGTTCCTATGGCCTGCACACCGACGCTTCGCACCGCTACGAGCGCGGTGTGGATTGGCAGCTGGCCCGGGAAGCGATGGAGCGTGCCACCGGCCTGCTGCTGGAAATTACCGGTGGTGAAGCTGGCCCGATCATTGAAACCGTCAGCGAGCAGCATCTACCGTCGATCGCACCAGTAACCCTGCGTGCCCAGCGCATCACCCAGATGTTGGGGATGGAAATGGATTCGGCCCAGGTCGAAAGCCTGCTGGGCGGCTTGGGCCTGATCGTCACGGCCGAAGGGGCAGGGCAATGGCGCGTCGAAGTGCCAAGCCATCGCTTCGATATCAGCCTGGAAGTCGACCTGATCGAAGAGCTGGCTCGTCTGTACGGGTATAACCGTCTGCCGGTCCGTTACCCGCAAGCGCGTCTGGCCCCGCAAGCCAAGGCTGAAGCCCGTAGCGATCTGCCGGAACTGCGCCGCCTGCTGGTTGCCCGCGGTTATCAGGAAGCGATCACCTACAGCTTCATTGATCCGAAACAGTTCGAACTGTTTAATCCGGGTGTCGAGCCGTTGCTGTTGGCCAATCCGATTTCCAACGACATGGCCGCCATGCGTTCGTCGTTGTGGCCAGGGCTGGTCAAGGCACTTCAGCACAACCTGAACCGTCAGCAGGATCGCGTTCGTCTGTTCGAAAGCGGCTTGCGTTTCGTGGGTCAGCTCGAAGGCTTGAAGCAAGAGCCGATGCTGGCTGGCGTAGTTTGCGGCAGTCGCTTGCCGGAAGGCTGGGCACAAGGTCGTGATGTCGTCGACTTCTTCGACGTCAAGGCTGATGTGGAAGCGGTGCTGGGCTTCGCCGGTGCACTGGATGCGTTCACATTCGTGCCGGGTAAACACCCAGCACTGCACCCGGGTCAAACCGCGCGCATCGAGCGCGAAGGTCGTCTGGTCGGTTTTGTTGGCGCCCTTCACCCTGAATTGTCGAAAACTCTGGGACTGGATCGTCCGGTATTCGTTTTCGAGTTGGTTCTGGCGGAAGTCGCGTCGGGCAAAATGCCGAAATTCCACGAGTTGTCGCGCTTTCCTGAGGTGCGTCGTGACCTGGCACTGATTGCACACCAGGACGTTGCCGCCGCGGCTGTACTGGACGTAATCCGTGAAAATGCAGGCGAATGGCTGACAGACCTCAGGCTCTTTGACGTATATCAGGGTAAAGGTATTGATCCTGATAGAAAAAGCCTCGCCGTCGGCTTGACCTGGCAGCATCCATCGCGCACTCTTAATGACGATGAGGTGAATTCCACGACTCAAAAGATCCTCACCTCGCTCGAACAAAGGTTGAACGCCACGTTAAGGAAGTGACGTATGGGGGCTTTGACGAAAGCTGAGATGGCGGAACGTCTGTATGAAGAGCTGGGCCTGAACAAGCGGGAAGCCAAGGAGTTGGTCGAACTGTTTTTCGAGGAAATCAGGCACGCTCTTGAAGACAACGAGCAGGTCAAATTGTCCGGTTTCGGCAATTTCGACCTGCGGGACAAACGCCAGCGGCCTGGCCGCAATCCGAAAACCGGGGAAGAAATTCCGATCACGGCTCGCCGTGTGGTCACCTTTCGTCCAGGGCAGAAGTTGAAGGCCCGAGTTGAGGCTTATGCTGGAACCAAGTCATAACGACGAGCTTCCCGTCATCCCAGGCAAACGCTACTTCACCATTGGTGAAGTCAGCGAACTGTGTGCGGTAAAACCACACGTTCTGCGCTATTGGGAGCAGGAGTTTCCTCAACTCAACCCCGTCAAACGCCGCGGAAACCGCCGGTATTATCAGCGCCAGGATGTGCTGATGATCCGGCAGATCCGCGCGCTTCTTTACGATCAGGGATTCACCATCGGCGGCGCACGTCTGCGTTTGTCCGGTGATGAAGCCAAAGACGACACAACGCAATACAAGCAAATGATTCGCCAGATGATCGCTGAGCTTGAAGATGTTCTGGTGGTCCTCAAGAAATAAAATTACTGCTTTTAAATACTTCCAGTTTTCAAAAGCTTGCGATATATTCTTGAGCGTTCTTCGAGGTGAAGAACAGGTTACACGCCTAGTCGGGGCGTAGCGCAGTCCGGTAGCGCACTAGCATGGGGTGCTAGGGGTCGAGTGTTCGAATCACTCCGTCCCGACCATTATTCCTGAGTAAAATCAGACACTTAAGCCGATCAAATAGATCGGCTTTTTTGTGCCTGCGCAAAACCCGCGCAAAACTGGCGCAAAACTACCCGGTGATTTCGCTGATATTCAGGTCTGGAATTGCCTCGGACCAGATGACTTCCGCATGGTCCCGCTGGTAGTTTTTGGTCATGTCCTCGCTCGCGTGCCCCGCGATCTTCTGCCCATCTTTTCCGGCTTTCTTGTACAAGTGCAGCGACAGCGCTCGCACTTCATGGAAGCCCGGCATCTCTTCCTCCTTCCATCCCTTGTAACATTCCGCTGCCTCTCTCGCTTCCTTGAACGCTCGCGTCAAATAACGCTCTTCAACCTTCGTCCAGTGGTCCTTGGTCTGAGCCTGCTTCTGTTTCAGGCGATCAGGCTTCCGGTGCACGAGATATGGTGATGCGGTGTCATCGCGGCAGCGGCTGATGACCGCCTGTAGCTCTGGCGTCACACGAAAGCGAATCCAAGCTGCGTCACTGGCCTTGGCCGTTTTCTTTTGCACGAGATAGAGGTAGCCCTCACGAACACCGTCGAAGCGCATATCGAGGATGTCGGTCCGGCGTTGGGCGGTGATCAGGGCGAGGTCAATTGCGTTCTGCAGCCAGGCTGGTGCTTTCTCCCTGATGGCTTTCAGGCCCTCCACGGTGTGGCGCTTGCGCTGCTTCTTCTCGATGCGATTGATGGTGCTGGCGGCCGGATTATCCGGGCATAGCCCCTTCGCCGCGGCGTGATTGAAGATGTCGATCAGCAGGGCGCGGCACTGGTTAGCTGTGCGCGGGGTGAGAACATCGAGCATCTCCGCGATCATGCGGATCGTGATCTGGTCCACCGCCTTGCCTTCGAAATGCTTCCGAAAGCGCCGGAAGTGCACCGCGTACAAGCCCAGGGTGCCCTTGGCCAGCTCCCGCGGCGGAAGGACGTCACGCTCGTAAGTGTCGAGAAATCCAGTGAACAGATCCGATGTGTTGCCCATAACTGAGCCAACTAGGTCGGCGCCGCGCATGAATTCAAGATTCAGCTGTTTCGCGGCATCAATGGCTTTGAGGCGGTCGGCGCCGAACGGAAACCACTTCCCGTCGGTTGGCCGCCGGTAGCGATAGGTCGAGCGCCGCGCATCGAAGTACAGGTTTTGCGGAAGTCCCTTATTCGCAGGGTTGCGCGGCCGTGGCACCATCATGCGGCTCCTTTCAATACCATTGCGACCAGGTCGTTGCCGTTCGAGCGGCTGAATGCGCTCCAGTCAACGTACCAGAGTTTGCCGATCTGCTCGCCGGGAACGAGCCCGTTTCGGATGTGGTTGCGGATAGCTTGCGAGCAGAGCGGAGTGCCGCCTCTGCCCCAGCGCCGGCGCTGAAACTCGCTGATCTTGATCAGTTCTTTTTTCATTGGATGCTCCATGCCGCCTGCGGCGGCAGAGTGTTCAGTGAATGGTCACGCTGTCCTGCCCTGGGGCGATCGCGCGAGCCTGTTGTTCGGTACGTCGGCAGATGTGTTGGATTTTTCCGCCGCAGTCGGCGATGACCCACCAGAAGCCGCCGAAGCGGTGCGGGCCCTTGATGATCTTCGTGATGGTCATGGCAATAGCTCCAGTGGCGCGGAGGCCTTGGCGTCGATCTCGATGACAGCCATCGCATAGGCGTCCGGGTGCTGCTTGTCGAAGGCAGGCATATGCTCGGTTTCGAGCCACTGGCCACGCGAAGTGCCCCTGGCTAGCCATGCTGGCTTGCTGCCGGGCGACTGCGTCCAAGCCGTTACGCCGATCCCATAGGAAGCGATCTGCTTCGCGGTGATGAAGCCTTGGTGGCGCATCTGGGCGATGACGCGCAGGGCCGACTCTTTCCATGGAGTGAGCCGGACCGGCGACGGCACACCAGCGGGCAAGGTGGTGACCACTGAAGGGACTTTGCAGCGCTCTTCGGGCCACCAATCGAACATGCGGTTGTAGTAGCCCCACCGGGGGAAATTCTTCTCTGGCCAGAACAAGTTGTGCTGTATGCCGAACGCATGTTCCTGGCCCTTTACGCTTGAGCATCGCGAGGCCACCAGCACCCGCACACCCAGATGTTCGAGCATCTTGCATATGCCCGCGCTGGCGTCTGTTATCCGGCTGACGATCACCAGTCGATGATCCGGTCCCGGCTTTCCGTAAAACTCGTCGCCGAGCGATGGCAGGATCTGGTCGGCCACTTTGGCATTGAGTGCCATCTTGGCCTCGACGCCGATCTGCCGGCCGTCTTCGTGAACCACCAACACATCGAAGCCAGCGGCCTCAGGGTGGCAAGTCCAGCCCGGCAAACTGTTGAACTCCGCCATGAATATCGTGCACAGCTGCGCCTCCGTGGTGATGTTCTCATTTTCCATACGACATCCTTCCCGCCGTACACCGGCAGGCTCTTGTTTGGGGTAGGGGTGATATCTGACGAAGGGAGTGAGGCGGCTGCGGCAGGTGATCTAGGGTTGAGTAGTTCGCCTCACCAGTTGCGTACACGCTTTCTCCCCTGAATGACTGGTGGGGCGAACTCTTTTATCTCGGCCCTTTGTAGCAGTACACGTAGGCGAACCAGGCGAGGGCGATCATGGCGTCACCCACGGAATCAGCGGCGTGTCGTAGCCAAGCGTGAGCGGGTGCATCGGGTCACCTGATTTAGTTTTGCCGAAGTGCAGCACCGGTTTGCCTGAGTCAAGCAACGTGCGCATCAGCTCCTTCATGTACAGGCGGTGTCCGTAGTCGAGCTTGTCGCTGCTGCCCCAGCATGGCACCAGCACGTCGGCCTCGCGGATGATCGCTTCCAAGTGCTTGCCGTGATCCGGCCCCATGGTGATAAGCGTCTTGCGCAGCACTCGCACGTCTGTCGCTCGAAACGAGAATACGTTTCCGACGATGAAGGCATGCCCACCGTTGCGCAGCGTGAACCCGCGCCACTTGCGGACGGTGTGGTCGTCGAGCATTGCGTCTGCGGTGCTAGGGTTTACGCCAAAGAAGGCGAATACCTTGCTGCCGTCGAACTGCGGGCAGCACGAACGGTCGAGGCGGTACCGGTACAGGCCGCACTCGCTGATCACGGCCGAGCTATTCAAGGTGTTCATGGCGTCACCTCGCGACGAGCCCACCAGCAGACCGGGCCATCGTCTGTGTCGTGGATCGCCAGGCAGAACCAGCCGTCGCCGTCCGGCTTGTCCGGATCCCAGTAGCTGCAATCCGAATCACCCGCGTCGAAGTAACGTTCAGATACCGTTTGGTCGCTGTGGTATTCGAGCTCGACCATTTTCACCTGCAGCCCTTGCTCGGCGATCCAGGCTTTGCATTTTTCCTCGTCGCCTTCATCAAAATCAGGCAGGTCGGGATGTTGGAACATGCCGTTTTCATCCCGCTTGACCGGCCAGGAATGGATCAGGCCGACACGATCTAGGCGCTCAATCTCTGCAAGCAGCAGCGCTGCAGCCTTAACCATGTCTCGGCGCCGATCATCGCTTGGTTTGAATGTGCTGGCGCCCCAGGGCCATGCCGTGCTCATGCTTCGTGGCCTCCCGGCAAGGCTTGCGTACGTCGCGCCAGCCTCGGCGAGCTCGCCCTTCACATAGAGGTCATCACGATGTAGCGAATATCCTTCTGCTGATACTTGGCGCTGGCGTTCGGCAATGACATCCCGCGCCGCGCGATTCAGGCGGGCTGAAATTTCTTCAGGCATGACTGTTCCTTTGCCGCTATAGCGGCTGACTTTGAAGGGGGAGGGAGTTACTGGTATTTGTTGCTGATGCGCTCGGCGATGTCTTCGAGTTCTTCGGCCATGCCGTACATCTTGTTGTTGTCGCGGCGGGAGACGACCGGTGAGCGGTGGACGTTCCGGCCTTCGAGGATCTTCGCGGCCAGCAAGATCAGCCAGGCTTCAACCTTGCGGCGGATGAATCGCTTCACGGCTTCACCGTTTCGTCGGGGTCGAACCCGAACCGCCTGCATAGCGCGTGCGCGACACCGGATCCACAGCAGAAAGCGTCCTTCATCGCGACCCAGCGCTGCGTGCCGCGCCGGCTGGTGCCGGTCACCATTCGAACGGCTGTGCGGAGAAGTTCGTGTTCGCTGAACTCGCAGCCCGACAGGGTGATCATGCGGCTTTCGGCCTTCTGCGCGGTCAGCTCATCAATCCGCTGATCTGCTGCGTTTAGGCGCAGCTGCAGGGCGTCACGCTCGGCCTGTAGCCGGATAACGTGGGCGCGGTCTACCAGCTCAGTTCCCACGGGAAGCCGGTCAATGCCCGGCCGATGCTCGACGACTGTTTCCTTGAAGTGCCCGCCTTCCTCGTTGATCACTGCGACAACCTCCGGCTCCCAGCCCGCAGACGGCTCAGGTGCGGCGGCGAGCATGGCGGCGTAGATCGGGCATGCGCCATTTGTTTTCAGAGCTGCCACAAGCATTTCCCGTGTGGGCTCAACCGGCACCAGCTTCCATTGATTGTTCATCCTGCAAACTCCGGTGTCAGCCTCGCCCGCCGGGCCGAGATAGTTGATTTTTGGCTCGCTCACTTTGAACCCCTTCAATTGTCCGTACCCGTGTAGGTGCGCCAAGGGACCTTGACGCCGTTGACCAGAAATCCCCAGTCACCGCGCCACTTGCTGGTGATGAACAGGGTGGTAACGCCGCCGGGGGATACCTGGTCGATGCGGTGGTATTCGCCGTGCAGCAGCTGCGCCGTGTCACCCTGGTCGCGCCTGATCCACTCGCAGGCGTCCCGCATGATCCAGCTAACCCATTTGGGCGACGGCTTCGAAACCATGCCGTCCATGACTGCCTTTTTCCATTCATCGCCCGCCGGTCGCTGCTCCGTGTACCAACCGCGCAGGATGATGGTCCGGGCATTCCATGGGTGGTCGTGCAGATCCCGGTCTTCGTCCGGCCGCATGATGTGGTGAATGCGGAACGACCACGGGAACCACCAGAGCGCCGGCTTGTGCGTGGTGCGGGAGTAGGGGTTGAACAGCCACCAGCGGCCCATGTACATCTCGGAGCCGTCGGCGGACATGATGTGCTGGTACGGGGTGAGCTTGGCGCGGGCGATGAGCCAGTCGGCAATTGCCGGGCGCGCGAGCAGCTTGGCGACCAGGCGCCAGAAGAGATTGATCATGCTGCCTCCGAGACTGTCTGCCGGAAGACGGGAAGAGCGCCGGCCTGCTCGCGCACGGCCTTCATGCCTGCCTCGTCGTAACCCCAGACGTTGCTGTCGTTGAACCGCTCAGGGCCGAGATAGCCAGGGTGCAGCGGCTCGCCAGTGCAGATGTAGTCACGGAAAGCCTTGACCACATCCTTCAGCGTGCCGCCGTGACTGAAGCCGCGCCACCGGCCGCCGTACACCGTGTCATGCGTGAAGACCCGCTTGCCGCTGTAGTCGTCGATGAACCAGACCTTGCCGCGGCGATCGACTTCCATGCTGGCGTAGCGATTCACGGTCTGGCTGTAGAAGAACCGGCGGCCGTGGTCGGCAATGATCCGGATCACCTGGTTGACTTGCTCGCAGCGCTGGCGCTTGAGGGCGAGTTTGTTTTCTGTGGGCATGGGGCGTCCTATGCCGGGTCATGCCCGGGCGGTGGAGTGAGTTGGGCTTCGAATGAGCGCGGATCGCGTGAAGAACCATAAAAATTGGCGGCGGCAGGCGTTTTGAACCATGCACGGCTGTGTGCCATATTCAGCGAACATTCACTGACAACTGAGGCAAATATGACCGTTAAGGTAGAAATGCATGATGGGAGCAATTACGCCTACGACACTGCCACTCGCGTATCTCAAGAGCAGTACACGTTCACGCTTTACGATGAGCGCGGAAATGTTGTGGCGCATTTGAACAAGGGTGATGTGAAAAACCTTCATACCAAAGACCCAGAACAAAGCGCGTAGCGCTTCTCCTACGCAGCAACCTTTAACGCTTCAATTATTCGCTGACCGGCCAGGGGGGGTACCGCATTGCCAGCCATGTGCATTGTCAGCCGGTGGTTGTCGGGGCGTTTGGTGTCGGCCGGGAACGACATGGCTGCCAAGGCCTCATTCGCCGAGAGCATCCGCATCTCGTCGCCGCGAACCAGTGCCCACCGGTCGAGCGTGGTGATGGTGCCGATCGGCCGGTTGATGTCGCGCCCAGTTAGTCCTGAGCCCTTGCCGTAGTAGGGCATGATGAACTGATCACCGAAGCGTTCCCGGCCGTTCCGTACCCGGTCCAGCGTGGCTTGCGCGCGGCCAGGTTTCTCGATTGGCGACCACTTACCGGCGTCGAACTCGAGGAAGCTGGCGGCGGGCACATGCTGGCGCCGATGCAACTCGAGCATCAGCGGCGACTTACTGCGGGTGCAGACCAGAAACAGGCGCACTCGGTGCTGGGGTACACCGAGATCTGCGCAATCGACCACATGCGGCGCGATCATGTAGCCCAGCGCGGCCATCGCCTGCGACCAGGCGGGGTACAACGCCCAGCCCATGAACTCTTCGACATTCTCGACCAGCACCACTTCCGGCCGGTGAAACTCGGCGGCCGACACCACCGCCCAGGCTGTCGAGCGAGATGCATCGTGCTGAGCGTTGCCAGACTTTTTCCCACGAGCTTTCGAATGGCCCTGGCAGCACGGCGAAGCCAGCATAATGTCGTGAGATGGAACCTTCGACCAATCTGCCTGGTGCAGGTCCTGGCAGATATGGATTGCTTCCGGGTGGTTGGCGCTGTGCCACTCAACCGCGACCGGCCAGTGGTTGGCCGCCCATATAACGTTGATACCGGCGTTGCGGGCACCGGTGGACCATCCGCCGAGACCGGCGAACAAATCGATAGCTGTGGGCATGGGGATACCTCGCATCCATTGTCTGGTAATGTCAGAGCGTTATTTTCTTGGGCAAGCGCCGGGTGATTTAGCGATGAGTGAGCAAGTAAAAAAATCAGGGAAGAATAAATACGGCCTCTCGCGAAAGATTCCTCCCCATATAAAGAGAGAAGTTCGGAAAAGGTGCGGTTTTGGATGCATAATTTGTGGCTGTGGGCTAATTCAGTATGAGCATGTTGATCCTGAATTTCATGAAGCCGAATTTCATGACCCAGATTCGATAGTTACGTTATGCCCTACTTGTCATGCGAGTGTGACTTCAAAGTTTTGGTCGAAGGAAAGGGTTAAACGCCACGCATTGGACCCGGCGTGCCTCAAAGAAGGATTTCTGAAACACGTTTTTGATTTTTATAGTGACGGTCACCCGTCTGTGCAATTCGGTGGCGCGCTGCTAAAAAACTGCCCAACGCCAATGGAAATGTTTGGAACGCCGCTCCTAAAAATTAAGCCTCCAGAATGCGAGGGCGGTCCATTTTTGTTGAGTGGGACGTTCTGTGATAAGTCCGGATCTCCAACTCTAAAAATTGTAGACAACGAGTGGATTGCATACACAGACAGTTGGGATGTTGAAGTTTCAGCTGGTGGAATAACTGTACGAAATGGTCCAAGAGATATCGTTCTTAAACTTCGCGTTGACCCGCCACACACCTTAGTTGTAGAGCGGTTGAAAATGACATACGGGTTTATCGATATCGAAGTTACTGGTGATGATTTGGTAATAAACACCCATAGATTCACAGGATGCATCATGGACGGTTGTGCGGTTGGCTTCTCGTTGTACCCTCTTCAGAGGCCTGGCCTTGATCCTCGCTTAACTCAACTAGCGACCATCGTGAAGCGTCAAATTGAGTTGCTGGCGTGATTCGTTGAAGTGGGGTTGGCGTCAGAGGCTTGCGCGCTTGAGCTGTTCGGTGAGCTGAGTAGGCAGACCGCGAAGAGTCAGTGTGCCGCCCTCCTGATCAAACTCGATCTTCGAGCCAAGCAGGTGCTGCTCGAAGCTGATCGACAGCCCTTCGGCCCGGCCAGTGAAGCGACGGAACTGGTTCAGCGTGCGCTTATCTGCAGGGATCTCTGGGGAAAGGCCGTAGTCCTTGTTGCGGATGAAGTCGGCGAACGACTTGGGCTTATCCTCGTCGATCAGTTCTGACAAATCGTCCAAGGTGATTGGCTCGCCGAGCTTAGCCTGCGCCATGGAGTAGCTGACCAGAGCGTGCGCTTTCTCCCGTGCCGCCTCTTCCCCCAGGTCCTCGCTTTCCACGAAGTCGCTGAAGGCCTTGAGCAGGGTGCGGGTTTCACCTGGGCCGTCGATGCCTTCCTGGCAGCCGATGAAGTCGCGGAAGTAATCGGTCGCCTTCCGCCCCTTCTTGCCCTTGATAAACGAGATGTACTGGCGAGAGGCCGGGTTGCTCTTCCACTCGCTGAGGTTGATTCGCGCAGCTAGATGGATGTGATCCAGGTCCAGACGGCGAACAGGCATCAGCGTCAGCCCGTCGGTCATGATCACCGCATCGGTTTCCTGCAGCAGGGCGATGATCAGGTATTCGGTCATGCCTTGCTGGTAGTGACAGAACAGCGCATTGCCACCCACCGACAGGTTGGATTCTTCCATGAGCCTTGTCAGGTGCTCGACGGCGTTGCCGCTGAAGCTCATAAAGTCATTGGTGCCGGCCAAGTAGTCGTTTAGCCATCCACTGAGCGGGTAGGCGCCCGATTCGGCATGAAAGAAACCCCAGGCCTTGCCGGTCTTGGCGTTGTAGCTTTCGTTGAGCTGACTCATCAGGTCTTCGCGAGCCTGGCTATCGATCAGCTCAGCATTGCCGAAATGAAGGATGGCCGGGGTGCCGTCGGGCTTCTTGTCGATCTTGTGGATGATGCTGTGGAGAACAGGCATTGCGATTACCTCGGGTAGGCGCCGCCCTCCGTGGCCGGTGGTGGCAATTTGGTTTGGGTTGGGGTATTACGGGTGACCGGCATGGGGCCGGTTACTACGGAGGTGTTGTTATGGATGAGTCAGCACGCTTGGCTGCTCTTGAGCATCTTGTGATCGCCCTAATCAAGGAGAACAGCTTGAGGGCTGGTTTTCCTCCTGATTCGGTTTTCAAGGCTGCAGCAGGATCAATCATGGGAAGTAATGGGCCGGGCGGACCTAAAGAGAAGTCGGCGGCGCGTGAGGCCCTGGAAAACATCCAGCTAACAGCAGGCTTCAAAATCTGATCAGCTTTCGCAGGTCAGCCGCATAGACTCGCGCCGATATGCAATCTCCAATTTCCGCGACACGTTTTCGGGTACCACGTATTCGTGTCGCGGCGGCGTAAGCAGGGGCAGGGCACCGCCCGGGCCGAGCCCGTGCAGGTGGTGAATCATCAGCGTGATCGCCTCGCCCTGTTCCTCGATTCCGCTCCAGGCCATCAGCTCAGCAAGGGCTTGGCGCGTGCCGGGTAGGCAGTGCAGCCGAATTTCCTCTTCGCCGCGCTCCTTCCTCTTCGCCGCGGCTTTCGCTGAGCGATCTGCATTGCTCTTGGCCATAGCCTACCTCTTCAATTCCGTGGGCCGGTAGATCCAGCCATGTCTGTCGTCGGCGCTGGCGCACCTGGTTGTTGATGCGCCTCATTTGTCGGCGTACGTGAAGTTGTTTTCGCGGGCGATGAGCTTGGCGCGTTTGTGGTCGATGCCGATTTCGCTGGCGGCCTGGTACAGGGTGGCGCCGTCCTCGGCCAACTTCTTCAGCGCCGGGGCCAGCTTGTCGCGGTCGGCGCGCAGCTTGTTGCCGCGGGCGGTGCCGAAGGTCAGCTCACGCTCGCCGCTGACGCCCGGGGCGATCACTTCCACTTTCCGGCCGGCGCCGAAGAAGTGGTCCAGCTGCTGGTTCAGGTTCGCGATGATCGAGTCGCGCGGATTGGGCATTGGCTGACCGATCATTTCGCACCTTCCGCCGACCGGCTGGCCTTCTCTTCGAATTGCATGGCCATGTCCAGCGCCGCCTTGTACGTCCAGCGAAACGCCTTCGTTTTGCCGGTGGCCAGGTCGATGACGTGGTAGGCCTTGCCGACTGTCTTCACCTGGAAGCGCACCTTCTTCTCCGGCATCACCAGGTTGGCGAGGCGGGCGAAGGTTTCGCGAGCGGCGTAGGTGCGAATGAACAAGGCGCTGAGGACATCGCGCCTCTGTTGGATCAATGGGTGCATTTGCATGGCTGATCCCTCGTTGTGGGTTGCGTGTATTCGTCAACACTCTGTCCGCCTGCTGGTTGCCGTTGGGCGCAGGGGAGAGTGCTGGCGGATAAACGCGGGAAAAAAGAAAGGCCCGTTGGACGTTCGGGCCTTTCATAGATGCGGTGAATTCCGGTCATGGTCTATTTCATGGCTGTCGCCCTCGGTGGGAGTGGAAAAACTATTCCGGAAAGGTGCAATTTGTTTCCGGTCCTATGCAGGGGGCCGCGTTGCGCGGTGCAGAATCGTCCGCATCCCGCTGCCCACTCAGTGAATGAGCAGAAGTGATGTCTACGGTTTGTCCTTCGTTTTTCCGACCATCAGGACCATCAACAGCAGCGCAACCAGTACCAGGTCACCGACCATTGAAAGGACTCGACTGGCCGAGTCGACGAAGACGATCCCGCCGGCGAGCCCGTAGGCGGCCAGCGATTGCGCTTTGTTGCTGAACCTGCCGAACATGACTACAGGTAGTCTTTGAGGTTGAGGTTCATGATCTTGGCGGCCTTCTCCAGCACCACCATCTCGGCGTCTTCGATCTCGCCGTCTGCCTCGGCCACGGTCAGCATGAAGTTCAGCACCGTGGCCGCGTCGTCGACGCTGTGGGCCAGGTCCTTCAGTTCCTTCTCGGCGTTCTGCCGGATGATGCGCGGGCCGCCGTCGTTGAAGTCAGCCTTGGCGCGGTCGATAGTGTTGCTCAGCTCGGCGCCGAAGCCTTTCAGGGCCGGGGAGTTGTTGATCAGCTTCTCGATCTTCTCCAGCTCTTCCTTCTCGATGTCGCCATCGGCGGAAGCGACGTAGAACACGCCGTACACCGAGGCCTGCATCAGATCGCGGTTGGTCATCACGGCCAGGGCCTGACGGGCTTCGCCGGATTTCTTGCCAAACAGTTTGCCGAACATGGTTATTCCTCTGGGTTGGGTTACATCCCGCTGCACCCTGTCGCCAAGGTGCAGAAGTGATGCTGTCCGTCCAATTACCGCCGGAAGGGGCGGGGCGCATTGCTTGCCGGGTCATTCACTCGGTTAAGGCGTTTCACCATCGAGCAGCCGTCCAGGTTGTTCCTGTCGTTGGCAGGCTTTCGGGCCTGTCTGCTCGCCGGTCGCCGGTAGAGGCAATGCGGTCTGTTGTTTGTTGCGCTGACTGTTAAAGAGCGGAGCCGGTTATGTGCCGGTATGGGCAAAATATAGGTTTACACATATTTCCTGTCAATGGGTAAACCCATAAATTTTCCCGTGGGCGATAAAAAGCCCGCGATGTGCGGGCTCCGGTTACAGGTCTACGTATTTGCTCCATCCGATTGTCACGCTCACGGCATCGATCCGCTCGACGGTTATACCGACGGTTTCATCGAGCTCTTGGAGAACTCGCTCCCACGCATCAGGAGACTCGTCCTCGCGTTTTACTACCGTTACCGCTTGAACTTTTTGCACGCCTGGATCGGACACCATGCGCTGAATACGTCGACCAACCAACTCGTAGGAATTTGATTTGAATGTGATGCTGGAGTTGCTGACTTCCATACTGATCTTCCTTGGTTTTACTGTATGGATAAACAGTATTCGTTCCAAGGGAAAACGGCAATATGGGAGGAGTACATTTGTACTCTTCTGGCTCTCGGGCACAAAAAAAGCCCGCTATTGGCGGGCTTTTCTCATAGTGTTTTTTAGCCTTAAAGCTTTCCAGTCATCCGCACTGCGACCCCGATAATTCGGCAGTCCTCGTCCATCTCCACCATTTTGTATGCGGGGTTCAGGGGCTTCAGGTAGCGAATTCCACCGTCCTCAACCAGCTTTTTAAACGTTGCTTCGTTACTTGCTGGAAGCTTGGCTATGACCAACTTGCCAGGTTTGACGTCTGCTTCAGTGTCAACCAGGATCATCATCCCCTCAGGCACGCTGGTGCCGGCGGGCGCTGTCATTGAGTCGCCTTTTACTTCAAGCCAGAAGGCCGGCCCCTTTGAGTCATAGTCAGAAACTTCGTACCTATCTGAGAAGCCATCCGGATAGGGCTGAACTGCTTCCTCCCAAGACCCTGCAGAAACCCAGCTAATGACCGGGTATCGGTAGAGCATTTCCGGCTGAACAATATCCTTAACGTTGGCGTGCTCGGCCTCAGCCGCCACCATTGGACCTGAACCGCTTTCAATCCAAATAGCAGAAACCCCGCAAGCCTTGGCAATTGAGGCGTTGTAAGACGATCGCTGTGACCGGCCTCGCTCGAGGTCAGAAATAGATGCCTGATCGATGCCCACTGCTTTCGCTAACTGAGCCTGGGTAAGGCCGGCGTGGTGTCGGGCTGCTTTGATGCGTTCTTTATATTCCATCACCCGATTATTACTGGTGCGCCCATATCGTTGCAAAGTGGTATGCCCATGCTCTACGATATGGGTATTCACATACGGAGGGGCAGCATGAACACCATCTTTAAAGACCTCGTTGCCTTCTTCGGGACGCAAGAGGTCACCGCTGAGAAGCTCAAGGTCGATCAAAGCACGGTTTCTGGCTGGGTCCGGGGTAAGCACGGCATGTCTCCTGTCATTGCCAAGCGGGCCGAAGATTTGACCGGCCGGGCCTTCAAAAAGGAAGACCTTTGCCCGGCTTTTCCATGGGCCGAAATGGTGGCCTGAAGCGACTTCTGCATCGCTCCGGTCCTTGAGAAATATTTTGATACCAGTGATGGCTTAGCGCCACGCGAGAAGAAACGAGGTTTTCGCAATGGAACATTTTGAAAGGACTTTGCACCGGGAAGTAAAGGCTGATGGCGGCACAGCCTTGGCAAAGCGAATGGGTGTGAACGAAACCCGCCTGCTTGATTGCGCGAATCCAAATCGGGAAGCGCACCGGATGAACCTGGAGATGTTCGGCCAGGTCCTGACTCACCTCTCTTGCGAATCTCGGGCAATCGTTCTCAGCGCATTGCTGGATGAGTTCGGATATTCGCTTGTAGCGAAGGAAGTGAAGGAGGTGAAAGCCCTTCCTGCTGCACTGGCTCTTGTAGGCAAGGAGTTCGCTGACCTGACGGTTGCAGTACATAACGCACTGGGCGATGGACACGTAACGCAGATCGAGAAGGCGGCGATCTGTAAAGAAATCGCGCATGTGCGCCGTGAAATCGACGCAATTGAAGCATCGGTCAAGGTTGCCTGAATTGCAGGAACAAAAAAGCCGACGGTCGAGGTCGGCTTTTTCAACAGCGGTACAACATTTGAGGAGCCATTATGAACACGGACACCGCTCCAGGCAATACCACCCGTGTTGCGACACATTTTGCTGGGTCTGAAAAAGTGTCGCGACACACCATGTCGTCACGCGAGATTGCTGAACTCACCGGCAGCACGCATGACAATGTTCTGAAAACCATCAGGGCCTACGTTGCTAAGGGTGTCGTTTCCTCAAACGATACCCCCTACGTCCACCCGCAGAATGGCCAAGTCTATCGTGAGTTCCAGCTTTCCCAGCGCGACACACTGGTGGTGGTATCGGGTTACAGCGTTGAGCTGCGCGCGCGGATAATCGATCGCTGGCAGGAACTGGAGGCGAGGGCGGATCAGTTCCAAATTCCGGCGACCTATGCCGAGGCCCTGCAAGCAGCTGCCGATCAGGCGAAGGAGAACCAGTCGCTTCGATTGGTGATTCTCGACCAGGAGCCGAAGGTCGCTGCGATCAAGCGTCTGGCCTCGGCTGGCGGCGCGATCTGCATCAGCGATGCTGCCAAACAACTGCAGGTGCCTCCGTCCAAGCTTTTCCAATGGCTTGAGAAGAATCGCTGGATATTCCATCGCGGTGGCTCCAAGCGTTGGACGGCTTACCAGCCCCGCATCACCTCCGGCTACCTGGTGCACAAAGTCACTGCGCTGAAGAGCGACCCCGAGACTGGCTTGGACCGTGCTGCCTTCCAACCTCTCGTAACACCGAAAGGCCTTGCCTACCTGGCCGAAAAGAATATCGGAGCCTCGCTGTGAGTGTTCAAGCTATGTCCTGGGCGCTCTCTCTGCCCATCGAATCCCTGAAAGACTCGAGCGCGCGACACGTGCTGCTGTGTCTTGCCAACTATGCCGGTTCTAACGGCGCTGGCGCCTTTCCATCTGCGTCGACCCTGGCACAAGACACCGGCCTGTCTGAGCGCACCGTGCGCTACAAGCTGGACGATCTGGAGAAGGTCGGCCTAATCCTGAAAGGCAACCAAGCTATCGCCGCCGTGCACATCGATCGTCATGACCGTCGACCAGTCGTTTACGACCTTCAACTATCGCGGGGTGCAAATCCTGCACCCCGTACAAAACGGGGTGCAGATGACGCAACGGGGTGCAACTCACAACAGAACGGGGTGCAGCCTGGAACAGAACGGGGTGCAGAATCTGCACCCAATCCGTCACTGAACCATCAGGTAACCGAAGAGCAGCTGCAGCGCGATTTGGCCGACGAGATCGCACAGCAAGAGCAGGTCGCCGCCGAATGCCCAGCGGCAAACCAACGCTTCGCCATGTTCGCCACCTGGGTTCCCCCGACCAAAGCTTTGTCCGACCAGATTGCAATCGCAGGGCTACCCGCCGACTGCGTTCCCGACGAAGCCATCCGCAAGTTCAAAGGGTTCCACTGCGCCAAGCCGAACACCCTGGATTCAGCTGCCGGCTGGTGCTACCGCCTAGTGCAGTGGGTTAAGCGTGAGCGCGTTCAGGCCGCTGGGCGCGGGCAAGAACCTGACTTCAACGACACCAGCTGGGGCGATGACCTAGGAGGTCTGTGATGAAATCCGTATCGAGCGTGCTGCAAACCCTGTCCAACGTTCCGAGCGCAGAAGTCGTGCCTCTCAAGGCGGATACGGGGACCGTGCAGGTGATCAACGCATTGTTCCGTGAGTTGATGGCGATCTTTCCAGCCTGGAAGCAGGCCTGGCCCGATCAGGAAGCGATCAACGCGGCGAAGGCAACCTGGACCAAGGCCTTCATGGCCGAAAAGATCACCAAGATCGAGCAGATCCGCTTCGGCATCGAGCAGTGCAGGAAGGCCGGTTCCGACTTCGCGCCGAGCGTTGGGAAGTTCATCGCCCTGTGCCAGCCCACTCCCGAAATGCTTGGTATCCCAACGCTGGACGCAGCCTTCCGTGAGGCTTGCCGCAATGCCCATCCGGCAATGGCGGGCCAGGCGAGCTGGTCGCACGACGCTGTCTGGCACACGGCCAAGGAAGCCGGCTTCGAGAACCTGAACCGCCTGGAGACCTCGCTCGCCCGGAAGCTGTTCGAGCGCAACTACGTGATCACCGTGCGCCGCCTGGTCGAAGGGCTGCCGCTGCAAAAAATGCCGCTGGCGCTTCCTGCTCGGGCAGAAGGGCGTCGCACCCCCGAAATCGGAAACCAGGCCTTGGCCGAGTTGCGCGCCGGTCGCGCTGGAGGCGCCCGTGCCTAACTCGCGTCTTGCCCAGGTCGACCCAGCAGCGTACCGGTTCGCCGTGCATTGCTGCGGCTACAAGTGGGAGCTCACCGACAAGCCTGACCGCGCCGTCGCGTTGTTCGAGCACGCATCGGCCGCCTTGAAGTTCGGCCAGGTGATGTGGCCATCCACCTATGAAGTCATCGATCGCACCACGGGGGAGCGGGTATGCGCGTGACCTCGAAGAAACTCCGCGCCTCGGCCAATGGCCAGGAATGCACCGTCCGTTTGCCAGGCACATGCAATTTCAACCCGGCAACCACCGTGCTTGCGCATTTGCCGTGCGGGCAGAAGGGCATGGGCATGAAGGGATTCGACACCGTCGCGGTTTACGCGTGCAGTGCCTGCCATGACGTTATCGACGGCCGCGCTGTCGGCGACGTGGACTGGTCGGACATGCCGCGCGCTATCGCCGAAACACATGAGGCCCTGATCCGGGCCGGAATACTCAGCGTAAAGGGGGCTGCATGAACGACATTCTGGTTCACCTCTGGTTGGCCTTTCTGCTGGTTGCCTTCGGTGGCTGCCTTGAGGGGATTCGCCGTTTGAGCCGCCGTGAGCGGGTGGCGCGAGGGGAGCGCAATTGAAGCCACTGACCATCAAACCATTCATTGTAAAGCCTGTTCGCAGGAAGTCCGTCGACCGTGAAGGGCAGGAGCAGGCGGTGTTGATGATCGAGCTGCGCCTCCGCATGCCGGAAGTCGCTGATCTGATCTTTCACGTTCCGAACGGTGGGCACCGGGTGAAAGCCGTCGCGGCGAAGTTGAAGGCCCAGGGCGTGAAGGCCGGGATTCCCGACCTGGTCTTGCCGATGGCCCGCGGCGGGTACTTCGGTCTGTACGTCGAATTCAAGGCCACGCCACCGAATGACGCCGCGATCTCCGACAGCCAGCACGAACGCATCCGCAAACTCAATGCCCAGGGCTATCTCGCAGTGGTGTGCTACGGCCACTTCGACGCGATGGAGCAGATCCGCGCCTATCTGCGGCTCGCTCCTACAGTGGTGGCCGCATGACCATGACCGTGGCGTTTTCTGATGCAGAGCTGCGCCGTCGTGCGGATGACCCTGCCGCGGTGCTGATGCGTGATCCTCGGCACCCGGGTCTGTACTTTCGCTTCACCGAGGCGCGCCCGCGTGGGACGTGGAGTCTGGTGGTGCGCAAGAAGTGGAACCGGATTGGTGCCTATCCCGACTTGTCGGCGAAGGCCGTGTTGGCCGCGCTGCCCGACCTGCGCATGCGACTGGGCACTGATCCGGAGGCAGGGGCAGCCGTATCGCCCTGGGCAACACTGGGCGAGCTGCTGAAGTGGTACGCCGACCGCATGGGTCGCGACCGTAACCTCTCCGGCAAGCGCAAGGCCACGGGCAAATCGGCGATTGCCTGCCACCTGATCCCTCGCGTGGGTGATCTACCGCTGACCGATATCCGCCATGGCACCCTCGACACTCACCTGATGTGGCCGCTTCAGGAGACTCTGTCGCTGGAGTTCGTACGGTTGATCTTCGGCCTGCTGGTGGTCGCCTGTCGCCAGGCTCACACGCTGGGCCTGATCCCGACCAACCCAATGGCAGGCATCAAGTTCAGTGACTTCTCCAAGACCAAAATCAAGGCCAAGCCGGCTCGCCTGCGGGGTGTGCAGATCGAGCCTCTGTTGAGCCAGTTGCATGCGTTGTTTGAGGTCGATCCACAGCCGGCCATGCTCGCGTTGATGATGCTCTGTCACGGCACACGCATCGGTGAAACCCGCAAGGCTCAGTGGTCGCACATCAGTATCGCCGAGCGCACCTGGTATCTGCCGGTGGGCAATACCAAGACCCGCGTCGAGCACTCGCTCCCGCTGACCGATCAAGTCTGCACCCTTCTGATCCGGTACCGCGCGGCACAACAGGCGAGCAATTACGACGGCGATTGCCTGTTTCGCTCCCACAGTGGAAAGGGCATGAGCGAAGGGCAAGCCAGTGCCGTGTTCACAGGGCTGGGGAAGGGTGAATGGAGCAGCCACGACCTGCGCAAGTTGGCCAGGACCGGATGGGCAGACCTCGGGATCGACTTCCTGATTGGCGAGATGCTGATCAATCACGCGATGGGCCACAACGTGCAGGCCTACATCCACACCACGGTTGAAGAGCGTAAGCGCGCTGCCCTCGAACTGTGGCACAGCCATTTAGACGGCAAGGGTTTTTCCCTGATTCATGGGTTGAAGGAAGGTAGAAACGAAAATTCGGGTAATGCGCTGGAAGCCACAGAACACAAGGCCTGCAAGGCTCTTCAAGAATCAACCATAGGCGAGGTTTAAAAATGGAAAAAAGGACTCACGGACCCGCCTTTGTGCGTTGCCTGATCCCGCTCACCGACTGCCCGTCGTGCGCCGGAAAAGGGGTCGTCAAGGGGGTGTTTCATGAACTCGACTGCATCGGCTGCCACGCCTCCGGCCAGGTCCATGCGGTGACGCTGGAGCCGTTGTCGGTGGAAGACCTGGTGGTGCAGTTGGGCATGCTGCTGCGCCGGGAGCGTCACTTCTCGTCCCTGGCACCGGCGGCAAACGACACCGTCGAGCAGTACCAGCAGCGCAATAGTCGCGGCGCCGGCCGCTCGTCTTTCAAGGGGGATTGATTCATGGCGAGAACAAAGAATTTCACCGAACGCACTGCCGAGGATCTGCTGGAGCATTGGGGGCGCTGGGTGGTGCTGGGCTCCGGTGTGTCCTGCTGCGCATCACGCGAGAACACCCTCGCAGATCCAATGATCACCGACGACGATGCACTGATGATGGATCGCCTGATTGGCCGGCTACGCAATCGCTACCCCGAGGCGGGGAACGTGATCATCAAGTACTACACGTCGCGTGACATCGACTTGATGACTGTAGGTAAGCGCCTGGGCTTTGGCTATGGGAAGACTCAGGGGCTCTGGAAGGCCGGTATTGCATGGATAGACGGCGCGCTTGATCTTCGTCGAGAGGCTGCGTAGCAAGCGGTAAAAGGAAAAGCTAAGCTTGGATTTTTGGCCGGAGACTGCTTGTGAAATGGATAGCAATAGTTGTCGTTGTTTTGATTGTTGTTGGGATGATTCAGGGTGCTTTCAGACGTTCAGGGAAAGCACCTGCCACTCCATCGATTGCGAAGCCTGATGCTCAACCGAAAACCTCTGCAGCGGGCGGTCAGGTAAAGCTCACGAACAATCAAATCGTTTGTTTGACCAGTGCAAGTTTCGACACGCCGATCTACGCAGAGAACCCATCACTCATGCATGGCCAGATGCCTAATGGTGCATCTTGTTTCAATTTGCGGACTGTCGATTCGCTTGTGAAGAAAGGTTTTTTATCCTCCGATTCGAGAGGTGGTTACCTGCTCACGCAGGAAGGAGCGGCAGGGCTGAGGCAAGCAATGGGGTTTGGTGGGTAATCATCTTGCCGACGCTTGACAGCATCGATTTGAATCTATAGTTTTCACGTTACTTTGCGGTTTTTCCGCGAGCAAAGCCCGTCGTTACGATGGGCTTTTTGCTTTCTACCATTCCATGAGCCTCGGCATTTGCCGGGGCTTTTTCGTTTTCGGCTCCACCACCCATTGCTCCGAGCTGGGAGTGCTGTTGGGGCCGGACCTAATGCACTCCCCGCAAGGGAGGTATCGAGATGCCAAACATGCCTGAGAAGGATCCTGGCCTGTGGGCCGCTGTGCTTGCCTGGTTGGTGATGCATCAGCCACAACTCTTCGCTGCCGGATTATCGGTCGGCATCGCGGTGTTGCGGGTGATGTATGGCGGTGGCACACGTCGTCAGATGTATCTGGAGGGAGCGCTGTGTGGGTTGGTCACGCTTTCACTGGTGCCCCTACTTGAGTGGATGGGGCTGCCGCAGAGCATGGCCACGTTCGCAGGTGGCGCTGTTGGTTTCCTCGGTGTGGAGAAAGTTCGCGGCTATTACGATCGTGCGGCTGCTCGCAAGGTAGAGGGTTGATGGCGTGCGGTGGATGCGCCGCTCGGCGCGACTGGATCAAGAAGTGGAGCAAGGTAGCGTATGAGCGATCCATTGATCTCATTGCTGGAAAGACTGGTAATCGCCCAAGAGAACACGGCTCGGTCTCTGGACCAGATAGCCGGCAGGTTGGACCTACTGATCCAAGCGATGGCCGCTGATGAGCCAGAGGATCCGGATGCGCCGCCTCTGACATATATGGACGGCACGCCATGCCGCTGAGGCCACAGAAGCCATGCAATGCCCAGGGCTGCAATGTGCTGACCCGCAACCCTCGCTATTGTGAAGCGCACGCGCACCTGCTCAAGAGCCATGCGCGGGAGAAGCCTCGCGAGACGAGCGCCGCCCGTGGCTATGGATACAAATGGCAGCAGGCCCGTGCTGGATGGCTGGCCAAGCATCCGCTTTGCCGACACTGCGAAGCACGCGGCCTGGTAGTTGTGGCCACCGACGTTGACCACATCGAGCCGCATCGTGGTGACATGAGCCTGTTCTGGGATCGAACCAACTGGCAGTCCCTGTGCCACCCCTGCCATTCGGTGAAGACCGCAGGCGAGGACGGTGGATTCGGCAACGCCGGCCGGGCAAAAGCAGAAAAACCGTGAAAAAACAGAAAAATCGAGACAAATGAGAGCGATTCTCGCTCGAGGGGAGGGGGAGGGTCGAAAGTCCGGGCCTTTTCGCTTCTAGACCGCGCCCTCAATCGTTTTTTCACACCCGCGAAATTAAAAATTCAGGAGTTGCGCGATGGGAGGCACCGCCACGGTCGCCGGCCGTGGTCGCAAACCCAAGCCGACGGCCAAGAAACAGCTCGCCGGCAACCCAGGTAAGCGAGCGCTGAATACTGCTGAACCTGAGTTCTCCAAGATCACCGACGTTGACCCGCCGGAGTGGTTGAGCGAGCGCGCTGCCGTGATGTGGAAAATGATTCTTCCCGAGTTGCTGCGCGAGAACGTCGTGGCCCTCACGGACCTGCACAACGTCGAGGCCTTCTGCACCGCCTATGACAACTGGCGGATGGCTCAAGAGTCGATAAGGGACAACGGCATTGTTGTGGCCGGAGCGACCGGTGGGCCGGTGAAGAATCCCGCGCTGACAGCGGCCAACGAAACAATGCGCCAGATGGTGACCTTCGGGTCGCTGCTAGGCCTGGATCCTTCCAGCAGAACCCGGCTGATCGGCGGTAACAAGCAGAAGGAAACCAACGAATTTGCCCAACTACTGAGATCATAAATGACCAAAGCCCTACACCCAAACGTCGACAAGGCGATGGCGTGGGGCCGGTCTTTGCTCCGTGGAAAGGTCCCAGCCTGCCGATACATTCACCAGGCGGTGCAGCGTCACTTCGACGACCTGACCGCCAGCCGCAAGCGCGGTTACCGCTTCAAGTTTGATCCGGCGAAGGCCGAGAAGAAACTGAAGCTGATCCAACTGCTGCCGCACACCAAGGGTGAGTGGGCGTTCAAGCGACAACTGATCAGCCTGGAGCCGTGGCAGTTGTTCGGCCTGGCCGTAACCTTCGGCTGGGTCAGGAAGAAGGGCGGTCACCGTCGTTTCCGCGAAAGCTACTGGGAAGTGCCTCGCAAGAACGGTAAGTCTGTGGTGGCCGGCGGCGTTGGCATCAGTATGTTCGTTGCCGACGGCGAGTTCGGCGCCGAGGTGTATTCCGGTGCAACCACTGAGAAACAGGCGTGGGAGGTTTTCCGACCGGCAAAGCTGATGGTGAGCAAATCGCCCATGCTGGTGCAGGCCGCGGGGATTGAGGTCAATGCCTCGAACATGAACATACCGTCCGACTTCAGTCGCTTCGAGCCCTTGATTGGCAACCCGGGCGACGGCGCTTCACCCAGCTGCGCCATCGTCGACGAATACCATGAGCACCCCACGTCAGCCCAGTACGACACCATGCTGACCGGCATGGGTGCCCGCCGGCAGCCGCTGATGTTCATCATCACCACCGCCGGGGCCGACATCGAGGGCCCGTGCTACGACAAGCGGCGCCAGGTGATCGAGATGCTCGAAGGCACCGTGCCTGATGATGAGTTGTTCGGCTGGATCTGGACGCTCGACGAGGGCGACGACTGGACAGACCCGAAGATGCTTGCCAAGGCAAACCCTAACCATGGGGTGTCCGTGTTCCAGGAGTATCTGGAAAGCCAGCAGGCCCGGGCGATCCGCTCTGCGCGGTTCACGAACACGTTCAAAACTAAGCACCTGAATCTGTGGGTAAGCGCGAAGGCCGGCTTTTTCAACATGGAAGACTGGAAGGCGTGCGAAGACACCACGCTGACCCTGGAGCAGTTCGAGGGCCAGGAGTGGATTGCAGGCTTCGACCTGGCGCGCAAGCTCGACATGAACTCCCGAGCGCGGATTTTCTGGCGCGTCATCGACGGCAAGACCCATTACTACAGCGTTGCCCCCAAGTTCTGGGTGCCATACGACACGGCCTATAACACCGATAACAAGCGAATGTCCGAGCGGTTCCAGGCGTGGATCAACTCCAAGCATCTTGAGGTTACCGACGGTGCCGAGATCGATTACCGCGAGATCCTTGAGGACACCAAGGAGGCCAACCATCAAGCGCCGCTACGAGAGTCACCAATTGACCCTCATGGTGCTACGGGCCTGAGCCACGACCTCGACGATGAGGGTTTCAATCCGATCACGATCACGCAGAACTACACCAACATGTCGGACGCCATGAAGGAGTTGGAAGCGGCTATCACAGCCGGCCGATTCCATCACGACGGAAACCCGATCATGACCTGGTGTATCGGCAACGTGATCGGCAAGTTTCTGCCGGGCAACGATGATGTCGTGCGGCCCATCAAGCAGGGCGATGACAACAAGATTGACGGCGCGGTCGCCACGATCATGGCGGTCGGTAGCGTGATGCGTCTGGCTCATGTGCCAAGCAATGACGGCTTCTTCGAAAACCCCATCATGGTAGGAATCTAATGGCGCGCGATAAAAAACCAGGGCGGGTGAAGACCGCACTGCTGGACTGGCTGGGCGTGCCCATCGGCCTGAACACCGGCGCCTTTTGGCAGGAATGGTTTGGCACGTCTGCCAGTGGGAAGCACGTCACCGTCGACAAGGCGCTGCAGTTATCGACAGTTTGGGCATGCGTCAGGCTTCTTTCGGAGTCGGTTTCCACCTTGCCCTTGCGGTTCTACAGGCGGCTTCCGGACGGCTCACGGGAACAGGCGAAAGATCATCCGTTGTATCGATTGTTATGCCGGGTCCCAAACGCAGAAATGACCCCTCAGCGCTTCATGCTGCTGGTGGTGGCGAGCCTGTGTCTACGTGGTAACGCGTTTGTCGAGAAGAGGATGATCGGGCAGCGCGTTGTCGCTTTGGTGCCTCTGCTTCCTCAGTGTATATCCGTGAAGCGCCTGGACAATGGCCGGCTTCAGTATATGTACAGCGAGAACGGCGCAGAGCGGGAGATTCCCGAGAAAAATCTAATGCACATTCGAGCGTTCGGCCTGGATGGAGTTTGCGGGATGCTCCCCATCACCACCGGGCGTGAGATCCTCGGTTCAGCGATGGCGGCAGAAGAGGCCGCAGCCAAGGTCTTTGCCCAGGGTATGCAGGCTTCCGGCATCCTCAGCAGTGACGCCGATCTGAAACCACATCAGCGCGAGCAACTGCGGGCAAGCCTCACCGCTTTCATGGGCTCGACCAACGCCGGCAAGATCATGGTGGCCGAGGCCGGCCTGAAGTATCAGGGCATCACGATGAACCCTGAAGCGGCGCAGATGCTTGAATCTCGGTCGTTCAATGTTGAGGAAATCTGCCGCTGGTTCCGTGTTCCACCGTTCATGGTCGGACACATGGACAAGCAGTCCAGTTGGGCATCTTCGGTAGAGGCTCAAAACCTGCACTTCCTCACCAACAGCCTGCGTCCACTGCTGGTAAACATCGAGCAGGAAATTACTCGATGCCTGATCGGTGAAGCCGACGCAGACGAATACTTCGCCGAGTTCGCGGTGGAGGGATTGCTGCGGGCCGACAGTGCTGGCCGAGGGGCTTGGTACAACACGGCACTGCAGAACGGATGGATGTCTCGCAACGAGGTGCGTCGGCTGGAAAACCTGCCTCCGATCCCAGGTGGCGACACGTATACGGTTCAGTCGGCGCTGGTTCCCCTGGATCAACTCGGAAAACCGACCGCGGGCGCATCGCCAGCGGCATCGGCATTCATGCTGCGGCTGGTATCGGCGCGTAATAACGGCGACCGAGACGCTATCAATAAGGCGGTCGAACTGGCCTCCGAGGCCCTCGAAGCCGGGAACCCAGACGGCCCAATGATGGCCCATGCGCTGATATCGATGCCGCTGCTCAAAGCGGCCTGACCTGGAGTAAACCATGACACTCAAGTCCCTGCCGGCAGCGCCGGGGGTGCGGCCACACGCGCGCGTCGAATCCGATCTACTGCCTAAAGCCATGGAGCACTGGAACCCGGCGATCAAGGCTGCAACCGGTGACGACGCCACCACTATCACCATGTACGACCCGATCGGTATGGACTGGTGGACGGGCGAGGGCGTGACCGCCAAGCGTGTAAGTGCCGCGCTGCGCAACATCGGCGACAAGGACGTCACCGTGAAGATCAACAGCCCAGGCGGCGACGTTTTCGAAGGCCTGGCCATATACAACCTCCTGCGCGAGCACAAAGGCAAAGTCACCGTGCAGGTGCTTGGTCTAGCCGCATCGGCGGCATCGTTCATCGCCATGGCGGCGGATGAGATCCAGATCGCACGCGCCGGTTTCTTCATGATCCACAACGCCTGGACCATCGCCGCCGGCGACCGCAACGACTTCACCGAGGTAGCGACTTTCCTCGACCAGATCGACGGCACGCTGGCCGACATCTACTCGATCCGCACCGGCGACGATACCAAGGTCATTCGCGGCCTGATGGACGTTGAGACGTGGATGGGCGGTAGCGCCGCGGTTGATGCAGGTTTTGCCGACGGCCTGCTGCCGTCCGATGCGGTGAAGGAAGATGCGAATGCGCTGGCTCCGCAGCAAATCGCGGCCCGGCGCATGGATACGATTCTCGCAAAACAGGGAATGCCCCGTTCTGAGCGCCGAGCCCTGATTCAAGAACTCAAGGGAGGTATGCCAGGCGCTGCCCCCTCCGGTACGCGCACCGCTGCCGACAACCAGGCCGATCTGGCCAATCACTTTGCCGAGCTACAGGCCGCGTTGTCGCGGTTCTCGGCAGCAGCTCTCAAGTAACCGGAGAAACGACCATGGCAGAGAACACCGCCGACCTGCTCAAGCAGGTTTCCGCCGAACTGGAAAAGGCATCCAGCGACTTCAGCAAAAAAGCTGAAAACGCACTGGACGAAGCAAAAAAGGCGGGCACCTTGTCCGCTGAAACCAAGGCAGCAGTCGATGAGCTGGCGTTGAAATTCAACTCCCTGACCGAGGCTGAGAAGCAGCTGAAAGCCAAACTCGGTGAGGTAGAACAGGAGTTCGCACGCCTTCCTTCCGCGAGCGCCCCGCAGATCCGCGACAGCCTGGGTGGCGTGGTTATCAAGAGCGAAGCGCTGAAAAACTTCGCAGCCAGCGTTGAGGGCGGTAAGCGCGTGAACATTCCGGTGAGCGCCGCATTGCTGTCGACTGATGTGCCGGCTGGCATTGTCGAGCCGCAGCGTCTTCCAGGCATCGACGTAGCGCCGAAACAGCGCCTGTTCATTCGCGACCTGATTGCACCTGGCCGTACTACTGCACCGGCCATCTTCTGGGTGCAACAGACTGGCTTCACCAACGCCGCCAAAGTCGTGGCTGAAGGCACCGCCAAGCCTTACTCGAACATCACGTTCGCGTCGAAACTCACCGCAGTATCGACCATCGCGCACATGTTCAAGGCATCCAAGCAAATCCTGGACGACTTCGCGCAGTTGGGCTCTACCATCGACGTCGAAATGCGCTATGGCCTGAAGTACGTCGAAGAAAGCGAAATCCTGTTCGGCGATGGCTCCGGTGTTCACCTGCACGGCATCGTGCCACAGGCCTCGGCATTCGATCCCGCGTTCGAGGTCGAGAATCAGTCTGGCATCGACGATCTGCGGCTTGCCATGCTGCAGGCCCAGCTGGCGCGGCTGCCTGCTTCAGGGCATGTCCTCCACTTCATCGACTGGGCGAAGATCGAGCTGACCAAGGACACCCTGGGTCGCTACATCCTGGCCAACCCGCTGGGCCTCGCCGGTCCAGTACTGTGGGGACTGCCGGTGGTGGCTACCGAGGCGGTCGGTTTCGAGGGCAAGTTCCTGACTGGTGCTTTCCAGACCGGGGCGCAACTGTTCGATCGTGAGGATGCCAACGTGGTGATCTCCACCGAGAACGCCGACGACTTCGAGAAAAACCTGATCTCGATCCGTTGCGAAGAGCGCTTGGCGCTGGCAGTGAAGCGTCCGGAGGCGTTCATCTACGGCAACTTCACTGCTCCAACCACTCCGTAAATCTGACGCAGGGCCGCCGTAACGGCGGCCCAACAGGAGTCGATCATGAAACTTAAAACTCTCAAGCCTCTATACCTCGGCGGCCAGACCCTGGTCGAAGGTACGGCTTTCGAGACCATTGAGCAGCACGGTCGCGAGCTTATCCAGAAGGGCTATGCCGAACAGGACACCTCCGAAGGCGAGGTGGCTGTGACCATCTCCCTCGACGACGCGGCCGGCGCCGGTGTGCTCACCAGCGGTTCACTGAATCCCGTCACTCTGCCGATCACTCCGCCGGCTGAAGCCTTCAAGGCGAAGCACAAGGGCGCTGGTAAATGGATCGTGGTGGACTCTGAAGGAAATCAGGTAGGCGCGTTTTCTGGTAATCAGGAAGCAGCCAGCGCGGAAGTTGAGCGCCTGACTGCCGGCGGTGAGCCTGAACCAGCCAAGGAGTAAACAATGTCCGTTATCGCAATCGACGTGGCCATGCACCACCTGCTGGCCGAGCCTGAAGACCAAGATTTGGTCCAGGCTCAACTCGATGCGGCGGAGGAGGCGGCGATGCAGTTCCTCAACCGTCGCTTCTTCCTGGACCAGGTGTCTCTCGATGGTGCGCGCGCCGGCGTTCAACCATTCATGCAGCAAGCCAAAGCGGTGCATGTGGAGTCGATAGCTGCTGCTGAGACGGAGCGGGACCACTCTCTGCGCTGCCGCTTGCTCGAGCACGCCCGCCAAGCACTGGCCGAGGCTTACGATCAGGCCGATTCCATCGCCTATGGCATGGTGTTGAACTCCGCTATACAGGCGGCCTGCCTACTCAAGCTCGGGCATCTATTTGCCAACCGCGAGGATGTCGTCACCGGCACCATTGCGACCGAGCTGCCGCTGGCTTCGCAACACTTGCTGATGCCTTATCGCATCCGGATGGGTGTTTGATGCGCGCCGGTCGTTTGCGTCAGCGAATCACCTTCCAGGAGCCGGGCTTGGTGCAGGATCCCGCATCAGGCGAAATGCTACCTGGATGGGAAACCGTCTGGGATAAGGTTCCAGCCTCGGTCGAACCGCTCAGTGCCCGCGATCTGATCGCGGCGCAGGCGGGCCAGTCCGAAGCGTCGGGCAGGATGGTGATCCGGTACCGAGACGGCGTGCTGCCTACGATGCGCATTCTGCACCGCGGGGACGTTTACAACGTTCAAGGTTCTCCGCTTCCCGATCCCGACTCCGGTCTCGAATACCTCACCATTCTGGTGGCGAAGGGGTTGAATGATGGCTGACGGGGTCGAGTTCAGCATTACCGGGCTGGATGCACTGCTTGGGAAATTCGAATCCATCCGTTACGACCTCAAGCGCAAGGGTGGCAGATCATCGCTACGCAAGGCTGCGCAACTTGTGGCCGGAAAGATGAAGGAGGGCGCCGAAAGGATCGATGACCCCGAAACGGGCCGATCGATCGCGAACAATGTGGCGCTGCGTTGGAACGGCAAACTGTTCAAGTCTACCGGTGACCTTGGGTTCAGGATTGGTGTTCTGCACGGCGCCGTGCTGAAAAACGGTGGCGACACCTCGGCCAACTCGCCGACGCCACACTGGCGCCTGATTGAGTTCGGTACGGAGAAAATGCGCGCCCAGCCGTTCGCGCGCAAGGCGCTCGCTGACAACATCAGCCTGGCTACCAATGCGTTCGTCACGGAGTACGAGAAGGCTATTGACCGCGCGATCAAGCGCACCGCCAAAACCGCAGGGGGTGGCTGATGCCGGCAGCACCAATATTTGCCGTTTGCTCGGCTGATGCCGCAGTCCGCGCTCTGCTTGGGGTTTCACCCCTCAGGCTGTTTCCATTCGGTGAAGCGCCAGAGGGCGTCGCCAAGCCATACGCTGTCTGGCAACTGATTACCGGCAGCCCGGAAAACTACTTGGCGGGCCGGCCAGACATGGACGGGTATACGCTGCAGGTTGACGTTTACGGCGCGACGGGCGCATCCGCAAGGGCCGTTACCGAAGCAATTGTTCATGCCATCGAACTCAAAGCCAACGTTGTGAGCTGGGGCGGCGAGAGTAAAGACACCGCAACAAATCTCTACCGGTCGAGCTTCGACGTCGACTGGCTAGTGCCCAGGTAACAACACGCCAATCCCCGGCCCGCCATGAGCGGGCTTTGTTTTGTCCGCAGGAGACCGCTATGTCCATTCTCACTCAGGGCACGCAGGTGTTTGCCCTTGTTCCACCGCTGACTGGTAACGGTCCTCTGACCGTAATGGAGGTGGAGTGCGCCACCAGCTTTGACCCGGGCGGTGCGCCGGCCGACCAGATCGAGGACACCTGCCTCAGCGCCAAGGAGCGCAGCTACAAAAAAGGTCTGCGCACTCCGGGCCAGGCTTCACTCGGCTTGAACGCCGATCCGAACAACGCCAGTCACATTCGACTGCATCAGCTGTCCGAAGCCGACGGCGATACCACTGTGAAGTGGGCGGTTGGTTGGTCTGACGGCACCGCCGCTCCGACCGTTGATACCGGTGGTGATGACTTCGAGTTGCCGGCCACTCGCACATGGTTCGTGTTCGAAGGCTACGTTTCGGACTTCCCGTTCTCCTTCGCAGCCAACACCGTCGTGACCACCACCGCAACCATTCAGCGTTCGGGCGGCTCCGCCTGGATCAAGAAAACGTAAGGGCGCCTCATGAACTTGAGTGAACTGAAAGCCGCCGGCGGCATTGTTGGCGGCGCCATGGTGAAGAAGGCCGTGGTCTGGAAACACAAGGATTCCAAGGGCAAGCCGCTCGAGGACAAATTCTTCATCCACGTCATGCCGCAATCCTTCGGCATGGTCGAGCAGCTTTTTTCCTCCACTGATTCGGAGCAAAGCCGCAATGCCAAGTACATCTCCGCCTGCGTGACGCTCGGTCCAAAGGGTGAAGAGTCCATCCCCTATGAAGATGCCTATCGACTGGACCCAGGCCTTGGCTGGGCAATCCTCGGCGCTGTCCATGAGGTGAATAACACCGGGGCGGATCGCGTAAAAAACTGACTCCCGCCGATGAGTTCTGGCACGAACTGGTGCTGAACGGAATCGGCGGGAGGACAGTGGCCGAGGCCAAAGCCAGTATCAGCTACCCCGAAGCGATGGCCTGGGTGGCGTACCGCAATAAATACGGCTCCTTCAATCTGGCCACTCGCTCCGAGCAAATGGGCGCCATTGTCGCGCTTCAGGTCCATCGGATGGGCGGTGGCAAAGCCGACCTGGCCGACTTCATGCCCCACCAGCCCAAAGCTGGCATTTCGCTCGAAACGGCGATGGCCGAGTGGACTTGACCTCGATCTCAACAGGAATGACCCATGGCAACTCGCTCGCTTGGCACACTGACGCTGGACTTGATCGCCCGCATCGGCGGCTTCGAGCTGGGCATGGACAAGGCGGGCCGTGTCACTGAAAAGCGCATGAAGGAAATGCAGGCCCGGGCTGAAGAGGCGGGCAAGAAGATCGGCGGAGCCCTGGCCACGGTTGTGACCGCCACCCTCGGTGTGGGCACCGCCTCGCTGGTGATGTTGAAAAACACAGCCGCAGCCACGACCGAGACGGATCGGTGGGCGAAGTCGCTCGGTATCGGCACCACTGTTTTGCAGCAATGGCAGTACGCGGCTGAGCGCGCGGGGCTGAGCGGTGACAAGATGGCCGATATCTTCAAGGATATCGGTGACAAGATCGGCGATGCGGTCATCACCGGTGGCGGCGAAGCGATCGACGGGCTGAAGAAGCTTGGTCTTTCCGCCGAGGACCTGGCCCGCATGTCGCCGGACAAGCAACTGCTGGCCATTGCAGATGGGCTCAAGTCCGTTTCCACCCAGTCTGAAAAGATCAACATTCTCGAAAGTCTCGGCAACGACCTGTCTCGCCTTCTGCCGCTGCTCGATCATGGCGGTGAGAGCCTGCGGAAATATCTCGCGCAAGCCAAAGATTTCGGCATCGCGATGGATCCTCAGCAGATTGCGAACCTGGTCCGTGCGAACGAGATCATCCAGGACCTGCAGGCTCAGGCTGAGGGTCTCCGTAACGAATTCGTCTCTGGCCTTGCCAGTGTCGATATGAGTCCGTTACAGAACTCGCTCGACGGCCTGCGCGACATCGTCAAGGATCCAGGCTTTCAGCAGGGAATGTCGGACCTTGCCGCGCTGGTGGTCAAGTTGACCGGCGCAGCGGCTACGGGGCTGGCTCAGTTGCCGAACGACCTCCGGGCGATGATGGCCGATTTGGAACAGGTCACGTCGTTCTTTTCAGGAGACAGAAAAAAGCAGCACCTTGCTGGTGTTGCCGAGGAAGAAAGCACCAACCGCGCGCTGGATGCGTACAACAAAGCGGAAGGTGGCCTCAATAAATTTGCTGCCAACCCGACTTTGTTCGTCGGCGATCTCTTCGGGCAAGACCTTCAGGCAGCCAAGAAAGCATCCGACGACCGTTTGGCCAGTTACAAGGCCTACAGCGAACTGCGCGGCTGGGGTGACAAAAAGCTGGTCGAGGGCAATAAACAGGTAGAACAGCAAGAGCAGAAGGTAGCCACCGCCTTCACCGGAACGACCGCAGCTTCGCTGAAATTGCTCGATTCGTACGATCGCATCAACAAGCTGCAAGAGGATCGGGCTGACTTGGTGAAAGCCATGGCCAAGGATCCCGGCAACTCGGACCGATATCAGCGAGCCATCGCTGCAATCGACAAGCAGATGGCCCAGCTCAATGGCACCACCAAAACCGCGACGGACGCCCAAAACAAGCTCAAGGAACAGTTGAAACAGGCCGCCACCGCTTTCGATCAGTTGCGCAAGACCTACGACCCGGTTGGCGCTGCGGCCAGTGAGTTCGCCAAGCAGACCGTCCAGATTGATCTGCTGCTCAAGAACGGGAAAATCTCCCAGCAGCAATACGGTCAGGCCACTGCTTGGCTCGCCAATCAGTTCAATGAAGCAGTCAACTCGGCAAACGGACTGTCCCAGGCGCTCCAATTCCAGGCGGATCTGGAGCGGCAACTGAACAATCAGCGTGCGCAGTACGCCGCGCAGGCTGCGGCTGTTGGGATGGGCAGCAAGGATTCCGACCGTTACCTGCAGCGGCTTGAGTTGGAGCGGCAAACCAATGACCAGGTGCTTTCGCTGCGAACCGAGCTCGCCACAGCCACGACTGATCAGCAGCGTAAGGCGCTTCAGGATCAGATCGACCTGACCAACGCGTACCTGCCGAAGCAGATCGAGGCGATGAAGGAGGGCTGGGCCCAGATGGACGCGGCCCAAAGTGATTGGACCAATGGCGCCCGGGGCGCATGGCAGGACTATCTCGACAGTGCCCGGGATGTGGCCGGGCAAACGCGAAGCCTGTTTGGTGATGCTTTCAGTTCAATGGAAGACGCAGTAGTGAATTTCGCAATGACCGGGAAGCTCTCGTTCTCAGACTTCACGAAATCGATTCTGGCGGACATGGCGCGCATTGCAACGCGACAGGCGAGCTCAGCCCTGCTCAGTAACCTGGTGAGTGCCGGTGTGAGCTATTTCGGTAGCGGGAGTGCCGGTGCTTCTGCCGGATCCACCCAGGCCGGTTACACCGGCACCGATCTTTCTGGGTTCACTCCTGGAAGCATTCAGGCGAAGGGCGGAGCCTGGTCCTCCGGCGTTCAAATGTTCGCGAAAGGCGGTGCCTTCACCAACAGCGTCGTTACCCAGCCAACGGCCTTCGGGATGGCTGGCGGTACTGGCTTGATGGGGGAGGCCGGCCCGGAGGCGATCATGCCGCTGACTCGAACTGCCGACGGATCGCTGGGCGTCAAAGCGATTGGTGGGACGGACGGCGGTTCGATCAGCGCTAACCAGGTGCTGATCCAGCAAACGATTGAGGTTTCAGGTTCTGGAGAAGGGTCGTCCTCTCAGAAAGACATGCAGGTTGTGGGGCAAGCATATGCCGATGTCGCCAAGCGAGGCGCGCAGCAGGCCATTGCTCAAGAACTGCAACCAGGCGGGCAAATCTGGAGGGTGATAAATGGCCGTTGAAACCTTCACTTGGTGCCCGAAAGTCGAGCCCACCAGCGCACCGGAATATCGGGTGCGCACCTCTAAGTTTGGTGATGGTTACGAGCAGGTCGTTGGCGACGGAATCAATAACAAGCAGGACAGTTGGCCTCTGACATTTGTTGTCGGCGAGTCAGTTGCCGTTGAAATCAAGGCGTTCCTCGACCGGCACGGCGGTTTCCGGTCTTTTCTCTGGACGCCGCCGCTCGGCCAACTGAGCTTCTTCAGAGCAACGGCGCCGACGGTCACCCCGAACGGCGCTGGCGTCTTCACCCTCACGACCACCTTCACACAGTCATTTCTCCCATAAGGTTTTACTCATGCCGCTGATCAGCGATATCCAGGTGCTGGAGCCTGGCAGCGAAGTGCTGCTCTTCGAACTGGATGGCACGGACTACGGTGCCGATGTCCTGCGCTTCCACGGTCACTCCATTCCGCACACTGCAGCCGAGATCATCGCTGCTGGCGCGGATGCCGATCAGCTGCCGGCCAAACCAATCTACTGGCAAGGTAATGAGTATGGCGCCTGGCCTATGCAGATCGATGGTATCGAAGCGAACGGCGACGGCACCGCGGTACGCCCGACGCTATCGGTCGGCAACGTCAATGGACGGATCACCGCGCTTTGTCTGGCGTTTGACGACTTGCTCGAGTTCAAGCTGACGGTGCGCCACACGCTGGGCACGTATCTGGATGCGGAAAATTTCCCGGCCGGTAACCCAACAGCCGATCCAACCCAAGAGACGATCGAGGCCTGGTACATCGACCAGAAGACGAACGAGGACGGGGAGACGGTCAGTTGGGAGCTTGCCAGTCCGGGTGATGTCGGCGGCGAGTCGATAGGCCGGCAGGCGACGACCTTGTGCCACTGGTGCCTCACCGGCGGTTACCGGGGGCCTAATTGCGGGTACACCGGCGGATACGTCACGAAGGACGGCGTACCCACCGACAACCCCGAACTCGATGAGTGTGATGCCACGTTGGGCCGTGGCTGCATACCGCGTTTCGGCGAGGGCAATCCGCTGCCGTTCGGTGGCTTCCCTGCCGTTTCTCTGATCGCACGGAGTTGACCATGCGCAAGCACATCTTGAGCGCGATCCAGGCGCACGCGGCAGCCGAGTACCCGAAAGAGTGTTGCGGCTTGCTGCTGGGCATCGGTCGCAAGCAGCAGTACTTCCCGTGCCAGAACACTTCCACCGAGCCGAATGAAGAGTTTCGAATCGACCCGGAGCAGTACGCCACGGCGGAAGACCTGGGCGAAGTCATCGGCATCGTTCACTCGCACCCTGATGCAACCAGCCGGCCGTCACCGCGCGACTTGGCCATGTGCGAGGCGACCGCGTTGCCGTGGCACATCCTGAGTTGGCCGGAGGGCGACCTACGGACGGTGGTGCCGGCTGGTGATGTGCCGCTGCTGAAGCGTCCATTTGTGCACGGCGCCTGGGATTGCTGGCAGGTCTGCGCCGATTGGTACAAGCGTGAGTGGGGGCTGGAGTTCGAAGCTTTCAAGCGCACCGACGGCTGGTGGGAGAGCAAGGACAGTGCCAGTCTGTACGAAGCGAACTACGAGGCCGCCGGCTTTTACCGGGTCGACCATCCGCAGCGCGGCGACATGATCGTGATGGAGGTGGGCCGGACGGTTCACCCGAACCATGCCGGGATATTCCTCGGTGCCGATCCGGCGTTGCCGGGAGAGGATGCAGCAACATTCGGACCTGGTCCTTTTCTGCTGCATCACCTGTACGGCAGGCCATCGGAAGTGATTGTGTTCGGCGGGCCCTGGCTTGACCGGACGCGCCTAATCCTCAGGCACACACGTGCACAGTCAGCTACATGACGTGGTCGGCAGTAGCTGCTGTGTTATAGGGTAGATTATGAATATTTTGCCGAAAGAACGTTTTTCAGGAGGTTCAGTGCCTGATTCGCTTTGCCCTTGGCCTCTTGGGCGGTTCGCCCTTCGCTCCGGTGCCAGAGATCAACGGTCCAGCCGTGAACGCTCTCAGTGGTTAGAAGAACTGATTCAATTTCAATCAAAAACATGCGACTCCCTTCTGGGAAAATGTCGCTATCCGTCGAAAAACCCAAGACCTCTCCAGCAATCATGAGCTGAGCGCCATAGTTCGCGAACGCTTCTCGGTCTCGGTAGATCAATCCGATATTGAAATTCGAGTAGAACTTTCCATCGTCTTCCTCATCGATTGAGCCACATCGAAAACTTTCAAACCTACATCCTGGTGAGTTCAGACTCTGGATTGCTGATTTCAGTTCTGGATCTCGATTTAGCTCAGGAATCTCGTCAATCCTGTGCGGCTCCTTGGAAATCCATATCACGGGGTGGACGTCGTTTTCCGGATCCGTCGCATAAGGAATATTCTTCCGCTGAGTGCTTAGCCTGATTTCAACCGCTTTCCAGTTGCTCATTATTTTTTCCATAGCATCCATGAGAATGCGGGAGGCTACTACGGCGGTAGCCATAGTGTTACTGAGGATTTGTACAGGCGGTAACCGGTGATATGGTGAACGTTTTGCACAGGAGTGACCTGCATGAAATTGATCGTAGGAGCGGTGGCGCTGGCGTTGCTGGCGTTGCTGGCGGGGTGCGGAACATCGCCAACGCCTTCGGGGCAGGCGCGTCAGGCGCCGCCAAGTCAGGTGCTGGCTTACCAGGCCAAGCCAGCAGGCGCATACGGCACTCTTCTGATCATTCGCGACTCTGGCCACACTGGTAGCCTTTGTTCGATGGCCGTTTTCATCGACGGCAAACAGGTTGCCAAACTCGACCCGGGACAGAAGGCTGCCTTTTATTTACCGCCTGATTCCGTGTCTGTGGGGGCCGCTTATACCGGTTCTGGAATCTGCTCGATGGGCGCCGAGCGAGTTGAGCGTGAGGCAGTTGTGAAAGACGGTGCTGTGAAGAAATATCGGGTATTCACTGGGGGCGATGGTCAAATAGACATCCTCCCCACGACGCTATAAACAAGGCCGCCTCCGGGCGGTTTTTTATTGTCCGGAGAAACGCATGGCTTCAGCTGCTCACTACACGCCGACCACGAAAGTGATGTTGTCCGGCTCCCTTGCCAAGAAATTTTTCCGGAGCAAGCCTTTTCTACTTGATGGCGGATCGGGCGCTGAAGTGCTCCGTGCGTTGAATGCGACGATTGAAGGTTTCGCTGAGGAAATCAAAAGGCTTGAGCGGCTGGGCATGACATTCGCGATTTTTCGGAATCGCAAAAATGTTGGGGCAGATAGCTTGGACCTTGGGGGGACAAGAGAGGTGCGCATCGTTCCTGTAGTTTCGGGAAGCAAGCGCGCAGGAGGGCTTCAGACAATCATCGGATCAGTTTTGATCGCTGCGGCCTTCGTACTTTCATTTACCCCCTTCGCAGCGGCCTCGCCCTATCTGTACCAGGTGGGGGCGGCGATGGTGATCGGAGGTGTTATCCAAATGCTCAGCCCTCAAGCCTCAGGTCTGAAGCAGAGTTCTTCCCCAGAAAACGCGCCTTCCTACGCCTTCGGTAGCGCCAGGAACACCACAGCCAGCGGCAACCCGGTACCGATCTGCATCGGTGACCGGCGCTGGGGCGGAATGATCATCTCCGCTTCGATCTACGCCGAAGACAAAGTGTAAGCAGCACGCAGCAAGCAGGCCGCCCGAGAGGCGGTTTTTTTATGCCTGGAGGAAAGCATGGGCGCAGCACGGAAGATCGACATCCACGGCGAGAAGGGCGGCAGCAGCAAACCGAAGTCGCCGACCGAAGCCAGCGACAGCTTGCGCTCGACCAACCTGGCGAAGTTGCTGATCGCCGTGGGCGAAGGTGAGTTCGACGGCATTCCGACCGATTACGACATCTTCCTGGACAACACGCCGATCCGCGATGCCAGCGGTAACTACAACTTCCCGAACGTGAAGTGGGACTGGCGCCCGGGCTCCGTGGATCAGACCTACATCCCGGGCATTCCGTCGGTGGAAAACGAGACGTCCCTGAACATCGAGCTGCGCAGTGATGCGCCGTGGGTTCGTTCGATCACCAACACCCAGTTGTCGGCGGTTCGTCTTCGGTTCGCGTGGCCAGCGCTTCAGCAGCAGGACGATGAAGGCAACGTTGCCGGCTACCGAATCGATTATGCCGTGGACGTGGCCACCGACGGCGGTGCTTACCAGCAGGTGCTTGTGGACGCGGTCGACGGCAAGACGACTACGCGCTATGAGCGCTCGCGCCGGATCGATCTGCCAAACGCGACCACCGGCTGGCAGATCCGCGTGCGCCGCCTCACGCCCAACCAGAACAGCAACCGCATCGCCGACACCATGCTGGTTGCCGGCTACACCGAAGTCATCGATGCCAAGCTGCGCTACCCAAACACCGCACTGCTCTACATCGAATTCGATGCCGAGCAGTTCAGCAACATCCCAGCCGTCACGGTGAAGTGCAAAGCACGCCGCTGGATGGTACCGAGCAACTACGACCCGATCCTGCGTACCTACACCGGCACTTGGGACGGCAGCATGAAGTCGGCCTGGACGAACAACCCAGCGTGGATCACTTACGGGGTGTGCACCGAGGACCGCTTCGGTCTGGGCAAGCGCATCAAGCCGTTCATGGTAGACAAGTGGGAGCTGTATCGGATCGCGCAATACTGCGACCAGCTGGTACCGAACGGGCTCGGCGGCCAAGAACCGCGCTTTCTCTGCGACATGAACCTGCAGGGCAAGGCCGATGCCTGGTCACTGCTGCGCGACATCGCCGGTATTTACCGGGGCATGACCTATTGGGCGCAGGGCCAACTGGTCATGCAGGCTGACATGCCGCGGGCGCAGGACTTCGACTACGTCTTCACCCGGTCCAACGTTATCGACGGCAAGTTCTCCTACGGCAGCGCGTCGGCGAAAACAAGGTACACCCGGGCTCTGGTCAGCTACGACAACCCGGCGAACAATTACGACACCGACGTCATTCCGTTCGCCGACCTGGATCTACAACGCCGCTACGGTGACCGACCGACGGAACTGAGTGCCATCGGTTGCACCCGTGCATCCGAGGCCCAGCGCCGCGGCAAGTGGGCGATCCTCAGCAACAACCAGGACCGCACCGTTTCGTTCAAGACCGGCATGGAAGGCGTGATCCCGCTGCCTGGCCACATCATCCCGGTGGCAGACTCGTTGTTGGCCGGCCGCGAGCTCGGCGGTCGAATCTCTGCCGCTGCCGGTCGCGTTGTTACCCTGGACCGCGACACCCAAGCCAAGGCCGGTGACCGCTTGATCATCAACCTGCCGGGCGGCCGCGCCGAAGGGCGCACGGTCCAGAGCGTGAACGGCAGAGCGCTGACCGTCACCGTCGCCTACAGCGAGCCGCCGATCGCGCAGCTGCAATGGGCATTGGATGCCGATGATCTGGCGATCCCTCTATACCGGGTGCTGCGCACCAGGCGCACGACCGAGGGCGATTTCGAGATCAGCGCGCTGCAGTACGACCCGAGCAAGTTCGCGCACATTGATACCGGTGCTCGCCTGGAAGAGCGGCCAATCAGCGTCATTCCAATCACCGTTGTCCCTCCACCGGCAAGCGTGACGCTGACGTCTACCTCGGCGGTGTCTCAGGGCCTCGCCGTGGCGACCATGACCATTACTTGGCCGGCCGTGCCCGGCGCAGTTGGCTATGACGTGGAATGGCGCAAGGACAGCGGCAACTGGATCAAGCTGCAGCGCACCGGCATGACCAGCGTGGATGTGGTCGGGATTTACGCCGGCGCCTACGTGGCCAGGGTACGCGCGGTGAGTGCCTTCGACATCTCGTCGATCTGGCGCAACTCGATCCTGACCAATCTCAAAGGGAAGGTTGGGTTGCCGCCGGCAGTCAGTTACCTGACAGCAACACCGCTGCTGTTCGGCATCTACCTGAAGTGGGGCTTCCCGGCTGGCGCCGAGGACACCCAGCGGACGGAGCTCTGGTATGGGCCAACTACCAGCCTTGGGGCGGCAACCAAGCTCACCGACCTGTCGTATCCGCAAAGCGACTTTTCCATGCTCGGCCTTGCCGCTGGCGTTACCTTCTACTTTTGGGCGCGTCTGGTGGACCGGATCGGCAACATCGGCCCGTTCTTCCCGGTAGGCCTTGGGGTGCAAGGGCAGTCGAGCTCCGAGGCTGCGCCGGTGTTGGAGTTGATTGCCGGACAGATCGGCCGCACGGAGCTGGGCCAGGACATCCTCGATGAGATCGACAAGATTCCCGGCCTGCAGGACCAGATCGACGCTCTGGACGACATCCTGCTTTACGACCCCGAAAAGACCTATGTTGATGAGGACATGGTCCGGCTGGGCCAGCGGCTGTATCAAGCGACTGGGGCGGTACCGATCCACACGCCACCGCCGAACCCGGCTTACTGGCTGGACATCGGCAAGTCAATCGAGACGGCGAATGGCCTGGCATCACAGGTCGCCTTCAATACCGCCGAAATCGCTGAGCTCGACGGTGTGGTCACGGCGCAGGCCACGGCTTTCCAGGCACTGCAAGCGTCCTACCGCGACGACAACGGGGAGGGTGATCTGGCTGATGCGCTGAAGGGCTGGACCAGTACGGCGGCGATTGCCACCGAAGAGAAGGTCAGGGCCTCGGAAAATGAGGCGTTCGCCCAGCGGCAGACCACGCTTGACGCCAAGCTGGGTGAGAACGAGGCGAACATCGCGACGCTTGAGCAGGTCGTGGTAACAAACCAGTCCGCAACGGCCACAAAAATCGATCAGTTGAGCGTCTCTGTTGCGCAAAACGCGGATGCAACGCAGCAGAACACTGCGGCGATTCAACAGACGGCCACGGCATTCGCGGACGCGAGCGGCAAGCTGTCGACTATGTGGTCGGTGAAGATGCAGGTCACGGCAGGGGGGCAGTACGTCGCCGCGGGTATCGGTCTCGGCATCGAGAACACTGGGGCCGGACTGCAAAGCCAGTTTTTGGTCAGCGCGGATCGGTTCGCCATCGTAAACACCATCGCTGGCGGGGCCATCTCGGTACCGTTTGCGGTGCAGGGCGGCCAGGTGTTCATGAACTCCGCCTTCGTTCAAGACGGCACCATCACCAACGCCAAGATCGGCAGCTACATCAGCTCGACCAACTACATAGCCGGTCAGCAAGGCTGGATTCTCAACAAAGACGGAACGCTCGAGATCAACGGCATCGTCCCGGGTCAGGGGCGGCTGGTGATCAACTCGCTGAACGTCTCGGTCTACGACGCCAACAACGTGCTGCGCGTCCGTCTCGGCTATCTGGGGTAATTCATGGCTCTATTTGGTCTGCGTGTCTTTAACGAGAGCGGTCAGCTCGCCATGGACACGAACTCATTCACCTACCAGGTGCTGTGGCAGGGTGTGATCGATTTCAGCGGCGCCGTGCCCAGCTACACAATCAGCATCCCGGGCTTCAACCCGGCAAACTGCGTGTTCATGATCATTCCCACGAGGGCACAGGACGTGCAATCGGCGGAGAACGACGGGCTGGGAAATTCGAAGTCCTACCCCTATGTCTCCACCGGCCTGGGAGTGGTGACGGTGCTGCCGAAAAACCCCTCAGCCAGCGCAGCCATTGGCCAGACAAGGATTGTCGCCAAGGGCTACGCGATAAGGTTTTCAACATGAGTTATGGCTTTCAAAGCATCAACGACAGTTCATTTGTGCAGATCGACTCCGAGGCACCACGGTTGTGCATGCTGACGAAAGGCGCGTACGCCGGTAGCGGTGACGCCTCTGGAGTTTTTGCCCGGCCCATTACCAGCGTCGATCCGCCGATTGTGTTTATTCGACCAGATGCGGGCGTGGTGCAAGTTCCGATATCCATTTGGTTCACTGGCGGCCCAGGCAACTGGACGGGTTTCTCGATGAAAGCCTCGGCTGTAACTGCGACGCTCAGTGGTCAGTATTTCGTTGCGGCCTGGGCTTCGATGGGGACCGCGGCATATGGCATGCGCCTGTGGGGGCCGGACGGCGCGCTGGTCTACGACAGCGGCGCGCCGGCAGTCGTGGTGACTTACGCCGCGGGTAACTGGACCTATCTCGGCGACGAGGTGCTGACCGTGGGCCGGCGCTACATCTGGACCATCGGCAAGGCGCTCGGGGCAGGGGAGTACATCTCGCTGAATCCCTTCGCCATGAACTGCCACAACGCCTCCTCTGGCGGTGGCTGCGCGCTGGCGGTGGATTACGCCAATGGCCGAATCCTGATGTACAGCCTCGCCACAAACGCCTGGACCGATCAAGGCCACCGGCCATTCCTCTGCGCCAAGTTACTGGCCTGACTCTTTTTCTGGAGATATTCAATGCCCTGGTACAAATCAGGAACGGTCTCTGTCACCCTGAATTCGAACGCCGTGATAGGCACGGGCACTGCCTTTCTCTCCAATGGCCGTGTAGGCGATGCCTTTCGCGGCCCGGACGGTGGGTGGTATGAAATCACCAACATCGCCAGCGACACGGCGATGTCGATCTCACCGATATACAAAGGGGCCACTGCTGCGGCGGGGGCTTATGCCCTTGCGCCCATGCAGGGCTATGTCAAAGATTCGGCCGACGCTCTGCGGGCACTGGTGAACACCTATGGCGTAAAGTTGGCCGCCCTGGGCACGACTGGTAACTATGACGTGCTGCCGGTTACCAAGGGGGGGACCGGAGGGGATACCGCAGCAGCGGCACGCGCAAGTCTTGGGCTTGTGCTACAGAGCGGCCCCAGCGACGCGACAGCTGGTCGAGTTTTGCCGGTTGGAGCATTTGGCTGGAACGGCGGTACTGCCATATCACTGCCCAACACTGCGCTGGTTCGAGACCTGACCGTTCCGGGTGTTTATGCATTCGGGAACGGTGGTACAGACCTGCCGGTGGCGGGTCAGGCTTGGTATATCCGAGTTTGCAGGCATGGAGCTCTGATTCTTTTGGAGGCCTTCGGCATGACCTCCGTCAACCAAGGTCAGTATCTAACCCAAAACTATAACGGGACAGTTTGGTCGGGCTGGATTCGGCAGGCTCTGGCTGGCGCAAATTCCGACATCACCAGCTTGAGCGGTTTGACCACCGCGCTATCGGTATCGCAGGGCGGCACCGGCGGCACTACTCAAGCTACTGCGCGATCAGGTCTTGGTCTTGGATCTGCAGCAGTTGCAGCTATCGTCGGCACCGTATCCCAGTCCGGTGGGGTGCCGACGGGAGCAATCATCGAGAACGTCGTCAATGCCAACGGCCGCGCCATCAAGTTCGCCGATGGGACGATGATATGCGTCTCACCTCAACTAACGTGCCCTGGTCCGACCGTCTTGCTTGGTGCGCTGTACATTTCACCAAGCGTTTTGACGTGGACATACCCGGCGGCTTTCGTTGGTACGGTTCCGGCGCTGACTGGTACAACCGCAAACAGCGTGCAACTGATCGTGACTACGCTCAGCGCATCACTCACGGGTGCCGGGTTCGCCTTTTATCACCCTCAGAGCGTTGCGGGAAACCAGACAATCTACGGGCTCGCGGTGGGGAGATGGTTCTAATGAAAATTTTTCTGAGTCCTCAGCGCCGCGACGATACGCTTGAACTGTCTCGTGCGGGCGCGGTTTTGACCGTCAACGGCGAGGCGTTCGACTTCTCGCCGATGACTGCCGGTGACACGCTGCCGGCGTCTGCAATTAGTTCATCGTGGTTTTCGGGCGAGGTGAGCAACATCGCCGGCGAGCTTGAACTGACACTGCTTCTTCCGCTGCCGGCGAACTTCAGCCAAGAGCAGGCATACCCTGTTCCTCTGCTCAACGTTCCTGACGGCGACGTTCATCTGCCGCAACCTTTGCCAGGCCCGGCCGCAACCGGGGAGGCGACTCAATGAACATCGACTGGAATCAGCTGATCACCAGAGCAATGAAAGAGCAGGCTGCGAATGACCAAGTGCTGGCTGTCGCCGTAGCGGAGAGCGCGAAACGTCGAGCCGTCGCCGATAAAGCCATTGCACCGCTTCAAGATGCCGTGGATATCGATGAGGCCACAGATGCTGAGTTGCTGCTGTTGAAGGCCTGGAAAAAATATCGAGTAGCGCTGAATCGAGTGCCCGAGCAGTCCGGGTATCCAGGAACGATTGATTGGCCAGTAGTCCCGGCCTGAGTCTCGACGAGCACTGTCACCCGCCATCGAGCGGGTATTTTTTTGCCTGGAGAAAGTATGTCCATCACTCAGCAGCAACTGCTGCAAATCCTCCCGAACGCCGGCGCCAAAGCCGGCGTTTTTGTTCCTGTCCTCAACACCTCAATGCAGCGGTACCAGATCGTGGGTAGCAAACGGATTGCCGCGTTCATTGCCCAGATCGGGCATGAGTCGGGCCAGTTGCAGTACGTGCGTGAGATCTGGGGGCCGACACCTGCCCAAGCCAAATACGAGGGGCGGGCAGACCTTGGCAACACGGTGAAGGGCGACGGCTCCAAGTACCGCGGGCGCGGCCTGATCCAGATCACTGGTCGAGCGAACTATGCGACCTGCGGCGAGGCGCTGGGCCTGGACCTGGTCAGTCAACCCGAACTGTTGGAACAACCGCAGTACGCCTGCCTGTCTGCCGCATGGTTCTGGGCGACCAAAGGATTGAACACCCTGGCGGATGCCGGTGATTTCGAAAGGATCACCCGCCGTATCAATGGCGGGCTCAATGGCCAGGCTGACCGACTGAAACTCTGGGAGAAGGCTACGGCGGTGCTGGCATGAAATTGTTACTGCGAATCCTTCCTTACATAGCAGCGATTGCCCTGGTCGCCGCTGCGCTCTACGGCGCCTACCACCACGGCCTGTCGGTGAAAGATGCCGAGTGGCAGTCGGCCTGGAACGATCGAGATTCCCGCGACGCAGAGGCCAAGGCAGAAAACGAAGCCGCCGCCCGGGTTCGGGAGCAGGCCTACCAGCAATCAATCAACAAGGCGGTTCAAGATGGCCAACGCATTATCAATCAAGCGACGGCTGATGCTGTTACCGCTCGCGCTTCTGCTGACAGCCTGCGCGGTGCAGCCGACAGCCTTGCCGCTCAGCTCGCAGCCAGTGAAGCCAGTAGAAATTCCTGCACTGCCGCCGCAAGCAAGGCAGCTGCCCGCGCCGCAATGGTGCTTGCCGACGTGCTCAAGCGCGCTGACCAGCGAGCGGGCGAGTTGGCTGAAGTTGCTGACCAGGCCCGAGCCAGGGGCATGACCTGTGAGCAGGCCTATGACGGCCTGCACATCAACTCTCTCTCGCGCTTCTCCATGAGCAGCTTCTGGTTTTCACGAAACAGGTAATCTCGCTGGTCAGAAACCATTAATAGGCTGCGGACCTGACCTTTCAGATCGGAACACTCGCTATTGAGTTGTCCGATGTTGGTCAAGGCGCTCTTGAGTTCGACTTCCATTTTGCCTTTGGCCGCGGACAACTCATCGTTCATCTGTACCAGCGTGAAGATTTTCTCCCGAGCCTCACGCAGTTGCAGGTTCAGCTCTTCGAATTCGTTCTCGTATATCCGCAATTGGTGCCGGCAGGTTTCGAGCGGGGTAGGGCAACCGAGCCAGTCGTCGGTGTTTTCGATTTCAAGCGGGTCCATTGGCGGGCCTTAAATGCACTGTTTGTATATACAGTAATCGAGGCATGAGGATTCGGCGAGGGGGTCTCGACGAGAAGTAGGATTTGGGAATGTCGTTCGTTCGGCAGGACGCCGGAGAAGGGTGCGCAAAACCTCCTCTGGAGGCCGCGTGTTTCCGTTTGCAAAAGCACAAAAAAACGGATTTTTTGCCGTGCTAAAAATGGGCTATATCCGTTTTAAAACAATAGCTTAGCTGGCTACAGTACCCAACATGGGGTGCTAGGGGTCGAGTGTTCGAATCACTCCGTCCCGACCATATTTTTCAATGACTTAGGCCAATGTTCACAGCATTGGCCTTTTTCATGTGCGTGACTTTTGCGTGACTTCTCGATTTTTCACGCTTGCTTCCTCTTCAAAATTGTCAGCACCGGCCCCCGCGAGTCCGTTGCTGATACCATATTCGCAGCTTCAATCAGATGCCCGAGCTCGGCGCCCGAGTAGTGACTGGTGATGCTGCCGTTCTTGTGGCCCAGAAGTGCCTTGCGGTCTTCCTCGGTAACGCCTGCTGCGCGAAGCCGACGACCAAATGTGTGTTTGAGGTCATGGATCCTGATGGATGCATACCCAGCGTGAGCGGGGCGAAGGTTTTCCTCCTGCCAGAGTTTCGCCGCTCTCACCCGCGCTTTCTTCCAGGCCGAGTCGTTCATTCGATGCATCGCGTCGTCGTTGTAAGGGAAAACCCAGTCTTTGCTCAGGCCCCGCTGCTTATCGATGATCGATTTCGCCACGGTGTCGAGGACGACCAATCGCTCATCGCCGTTCTTCACACCTGACCGTTCGTTCCGGCCGCCGAAGTCTGACGGGATCAGGAACACGCTTGTGCCAAGTTCCGGCACCGAAATCTCCCAGTCCCGCCTCAACTTGCAGACTTCCTGCTCGCGGCAACCCGTGTTCACCTTGAACAGGGCCATCGTCTGCAGGTGCGCCGGCAACTCTCCGAAAAGGATCGATTGCTCTTCCCATGTCATGGGGTAGGGCTCCCGCACCTATTTCTTCAGGTCCAGCTTCGCCAGCATTGGCACCGAATCAAGCCGGGGCCGCCGCTCTTCATCCCGCCACTTCCTTGCACACAGCGACAGAACCCGAATCACCCGCTCAATCGAGATGTTGATTGTGCGCGGTGCTACCGGCTTCAGCTGCTTCCCGCACGGCAACACCATTCCCTTCAAACGAACCTTCACGAACGGCTCAAGGGCCTGATCATCGATATGCGTCAATGGCAGGTCCTTGAGGTAAGGGTGAAGCTGCTTCAGGTGATGCGCCGTCAACTTGATTGAAGGCTGATCCTTGCTCTCGATCAGAAACCTTGTCGCCGCTTCCTCCCAGGTTCTGGTGCGGCGTACGCCGTATACCTTCTGCTGTCGAAGTTGCTCCAGCCGATGAATCAGGTACTACTCGGCTTCCTGCCGGTCACTAGTTCCAGTGCTTTCTCGAAGGCGCTCGCCTCGGAAAGCTTTGTCGATTTGCCAGACGCCACCTTTCTGGTAGAGACCGGAGATCGCCTTTCTTGCCATGGTTTGCCTCCTTTGGCATCACCCTGGCGCTCGCTGCGAGGGCGATTGTTGTCCTGATTGGCTGCCTTTTCAATCGACTTGCTCTCGATGTAGGCATTAGCCCAAAGCCGGCGCATCAGCCGCCACTGGCAGCCAAGTTACTCCGGCGCCAGACGCAGGCTACATTGGCCTGTATGCAGTAACAGTGGCGTTTGGCCAAACGACAATTACGGCTGCCAACATTTCCCTTGCCACGAATGCCCCGCTCATAAACTCGACGATTCATGGGCTTGCGCCGACGTTTTCTGTGCCGGTAGTTGGCCTTACTCAGCCGCAGTCCGACAGCTCCAAAGCGTTCGCTACGACTGAGTTTGTGAAAAATGCAGGATTTCAATTTTCTCAGACAACACAATATGTCTCAGGTCCGAGAACTCTGACAGCATCGCAAGCAGGATCATTTATCGACCTAGCATCTGCGTACACTGGCGACATCGCGCTTCCTGCGCTGAGTGGCGTCCCTGATGGGGCAACCTTTTACATCTGGTCGGGCGCAGCTGCAGCATTTAACGTGCTAAGGGCAGGGAGCGACCAGATTTTTGTCAACGGAAACACAGCCAACTCTATTGCCATAAACAACGGCGACACGCTGGTGATTGGCAAGTCTTCGCCAGCCGGAGCATGGGTGGCGATGTGGGGATCTGCTCAGTTTCCCTATTCTTCCGTCTACTCAGGCCTTGCACTTAAGCCGATCGCTGTTGCTGGTCGAGGCGCCTGGCAGGCAATTGTTGCAGTAGTTAACACGGCGCTTGCACTGCCGGCGGGTGGAACTTGGGCGTACTTCGCTCTGCCGTTTGCTTCGTCCGGGTCTTCGCAGTCATCCGTTTCCCCACTCACAGGAGTAGCAGCAGGCGGGACAATAAATGCAGCAGCGGTCGCTACCCAGTACTGGTATGGATTTGCCTGGAGGCTTCAATGAAATTTTCTGACTGCCAATACGATGCGTATGGTGCAATTGTGTGTGTCTTCCGTGGCTTGCCATTCCAGATCTCCGAGGCGGATACCCCGGATGAATGGTTAGAGATTCAAGCCCTAATCGGCGCGGGTGAAGTTGTTGTCGATTCCTATTTCCCACCGCCGAAGCCGAGCAAAGAGGAGATGGAAGCGCGGGAGGACGTAGACGGTCGCGCGCGAGGAAATGTAGAACTCAACGCTACAGACTTTTTGGTCACCAGACACCGCGACCAGATGGATAAGGGGGGTGAAACTACCCTGACCGTTGATGAGTACAACCATTGGCTGCTGTATAGACAAAAACTCCGCGATATCACTAGCCAGGAGGGGGCCGCTTTCCGTTAGCTGGCCGTTGGCGCCTCTGTTGGCTCCGTAAGTCGTCTGATACCATCCCCCCCATTCAAAGTGGATGGAATCCTCGTGAGCGGTAGCAACGTAAAAAACTTCTCCACTCGACTGGAGTCACTGCGCGGGCTGGCGGCGATCTGCGTCGCAGTCGGCCATTCGCTGATATGGTTGCGTTTCATATCCGAACCAGCCATTTGGGCGAAGTCGGTTTTTGATGTAAATGGCATCCAGGCGACATTAACGAGAGCATTGATCACCATTTTCAGTGGTGCTGCTGCTGTGGACATTTTTTTTGTGCTAAGTGGCTATGTTCTTGCAAAGTCAATCTCTCGAAGGCCAAACAGTCTTCCAGCGATCTTTGAGTATTCAGTAAAAAGGATGTTGCGGATCGTTCCGGCGTTCTGGGCGTCTTTGGCGCTGGCAGTGCTGTGTCTACTTGCGTTCTCAACCGGTTACGTTCCGAAAGAGGGGGGGACAATTTGGTTTAACGGCTGGTATCGGGAGCCACTCTCACTATCGGTTATCGCAAGTAATGTATTTATGCAAACTCCTAGTTTGAATCCAAACTCTTGGACTCTAACGGTCGAGGTTTTAGGTTCGCTTTTGTTGCCATTTTTGTTGATGTTTGGATGGCGAAAAGGTTTAGCGAGTACGATTGCCATGCTTGCGGTGGCTATTGCGATCTCGGCGTACGGGTCGTATTTTGGATTAACTTGGAGTTATTATTTTTTTATGTTTGCGGCGGGTGTAGCGGCTGCAAAACATGGTGACGCTGTGGTCTCCTTACTCAAACCCAAGGTGGCGAAGCTGACCGGCATTGTCGCGATCTTTTTCATATTGGCGGGAAGCGCCTTTTTTCCATTGGTACATGTACTTCCACAGGATATATTGTTTGTTGTCGGTGCTGCGTGGCTCGTTATGCTGTTAGGCTCTAGCGCCATTCCTGAAAAAATTGCGATACTTGATAACCCTGTCTCCCGATTTGTTGGCAGGATTTCGTATAGTTTCTATCTGTTGCACTTCATGGTCTTATATTGGACTGCAAATGCTGTGTTTGTTTTGGTCCCAGATCAGTTTTTAATTGCCTACCCGTTGCCAGTGATGATTGTAGTAGCTTCGGCCACTGTGATTTTAGTTTTGCCGTTGTCGTGGCTTTCTTATATGTATGTCGAGAGACCTTTTATTTATATTGGGAACGCGGCTTTCGATAACTCCCGTCGAAGAGTCGCATCGTTATAAATAATTAAAGCATTCAAATGAACCGGCCATTGCGCCGGTTTTTTTCGCCTGGAGAAAAGCGATGCCCATCACCACGCAGCAGCTGCTGCAGATCCTCCCGAACGCCGGCCCAGTTGCCGGCGTTTTTGTTCCCGCGCTGAATACGGCCATGGGCAAGTTCGCCATTGTCACCCCTGCGCGCATCGCGGCCTTCCTGGCGCAGGTCGGCCATGAGTCGGCGCAACTCACGCGCGTGGTCGAGAACTTGAACTACAGCGCTGCAGACGACCTGGCCCGGCCGGTTCGATGCAGCCTTGGCCGCACAATACGCCCGCCAGCCCGAGCGGATCGCCAACGTGGTCTACAATGCGCGCCTGGGCAATACCGCGCCCGGTGATGGCTGGAAGTACCGGGGCAGGGGACTTATCCAGTTAACAGGCAAGAGCAACTACCGGAAGTGCGGGGAGGCCATGGGATTGGACCTGGTCCCTCACCCAGAACTGCTCGAGCAGCCGGAGAGCGCCGCCATGTCGGCCGCCTGGTTCTGGTCGGCCAATGGGCTGAATGAGCTCGCGGATGCCGGCCAGTTCGAGAAGATCACAAAACGGCTCAATGGCGGCCTTACAGGACAGGCTGACCGGGTGGCGTTGCGCGATTATGCAGCAGGGGTGCTGGTGTGATCAAAGCGGTGGTGTTTGCGAACGGCGCGGCGACAGCGTTGAACGGCGTCGCACCGATGATCAACGCGACGCAGCAGACGAACTCTGTGTTGGTAAGCGGGATTGTAAGTGTGTCAGCTGGCCGGGCGATTGTCCTGAACGCCTTCCAAAACAGCGGCAGCAGCGTCGTCCTTTCCGCTTCCACTGGCTACAACTGGATCAGCTTTTACCAGCTTCCGTGATGGCAGGCGCTGCAAAGCGTCCTTGATGACGGTCGAGTGAAACCAGAACTCGACCTTCCCGAAAGCGAATCCACCGACGAGCGCCGTTCCCATCGCAGTAATTAAATAGGCGAACAGCGGCGCGCCTGCCGCAAAGCGCACCATCAGATACATCGCCACGCCGATGAAGATGGTGTGCGCCAGATAGAGCCCGTAGGAATAATCGCCCGCACGCTCCAGCGCACGCCCAAAGCTGACGCCTTGAACGAGGTGAAGCACGAGCATGAACGAAACGCCCCAAAGCGCATACCGGACGTAGTAGGGCATCGGCCCGACCGTCTGCGCAATCAGGAACAGGATCAGTGCCTGGATCGCGAGCATCATCGGGTTCGCACCCTTCAGCGCGTCCTTCCAGACCAGACCATAGAGCGCGCCGGCGATGAATTCGAGATTGGCTGGCGAGAGGAGAATCCATTTCCCGGCGAGCATCGCGGAGACATCGTTCGGGAATTCGTGCACGCCGAACTGGCACGACACTATGATCAGCGCGGCCCACGCGCCGAGCGCGAATGAGATCTCCCGCCGCGACAACCGCGCCAGAATGAGTACATACATGATCGCGTAGAAGACCATCTCATAGACGAGCGTCCAGTACGGGACGGCGTAGAACTCGTTGAAAACAGAGGCAGGGAGTAGTGTGAGGGAGTAGGCGTCGAGATGCCACTCGCGGCCGAGCATCGGCAGCACAATGCCGCTAAGCGCGATGGACGCCCAGAAAGCGGGATAGATGCGTGCGATGCGCTGCGGCATGAACATTGCGCCCTGCTTCAGGCACAGGGTCATGACATAGCCGGAGATCACGAAGAAGATGCCGACGCCCATTTGGCCGAATCCGATCGGCAGGAAGGGTAGGAAATCAACGCCCTTGGCGGTGCATGCAAAATAGATGCTGTGCTGAAGAACGACGAGAACCGCTGCGATGGCGCGCAGGCCTTGCAGGCCACCGATTTTGCCTTTATCCGTCATTCTCTCCGTCTCTCGCAGAATATTTCTAAGTGTTTTTAATCGTACGGATTCTATATCAGCACCGGCAAAACGAGCTTCTATTTTTGTCGAATCCGTAACGCTTTGTTGCTCTTTGAATTCGGCGCCGGTCGCTCGCACATCCGCGCTCGGGCATCGCCGTCACCTGACTCCCTCAGCTTCGCACGCAAAGTGCGTGTCTTCCGCCCGCGACATCGCCGTCCTAATGCTCGAATTTCTGGCAATGATGCTTCCCGAGATCCGATTGGAAAGCCTCATCGACGCCCCCTTTCTATGCTGTGTAGACGAACAGTATTTCTATGGCCCGCGCAAAACAGCGCGGCGTAGGTTTGGGTGTAGGAGGATAAATGGACGGCTGCTTGTATTCGCGTGGACGTATCTTCGACGAAAACGAATGAGTGGTCTAAGTATCGCCATCAAACCTTTACTGCATAAGGCTCTGCGCGATTAGAGCCTTATGCAGCAAGCCTCTCGGTCGAATCCTTCGAAATAAGGAGGGTCCACGCTTGGGCGACAGGATGAAGGCGGGCGAGCCGTGGGTGGTGCGTGCAGTGGAAGCCTTGCGGCGGTACCGCGAAGTTCAGTGCCCGCAACCAGCAGAGGAAGTAGAGAAGCTGCGTCTAGAAGTGGAAGCATTATTCACTGCACTCAACGAGTATCAGCGCCAGGCGCTAGGGGATCCGGCGCCTCGATTGCATTGATTGGGATTGTGTTCGGTCGGCAAGACGCCGGAGGTGAGATTTGCAGCGGGGGAATTCTTCCCCAAAACGCAACCGTTTGGACCTATGTTTATTGGGTTCTAAAGACTCGCAAAAGGTGCTGCTTTTCGGGGCTGATTTGTAGCTCAAGGCTTCGATTAAAAAGGGCCTTGAAGATTCTTATGCAGCATCCCAGACTTTGATGTCGCAAAGTAACTCCTGCGTCATGGGGCAGAAATGCAAAGCACCGAAGGTTCGCGGCCTCGGGGCTTCTATTTTCGCCTCCATCCCTTAATGTCTGGCGAACGTGGCGGCGAGATTACCAGCGTTGGATCGGTAATTCATTACTTCGATAGGTGAATCGGCCTTAGGGTGGCTGAGCCTCAAATGTAGGGTGCGTTAACCCCTTTTTGGGGATTTGTTCACGACTCGAAGAGACCATTTCAGTGCAATCGCTGAGCCTTGACTTTATCTATGCCTAAGAGGGTGTAGACAAAATAAACTAAACTCAGTGCTCCTTCTGCCTGGATGGCCATGAAGTCATGCCTCGAACCGGACGCCCTCCCGCGATTGCTGCAGAGCAGTATCCACTGCTGGTCAAGCTTGCACATACTCATCCCTTCTCCAGCCAAGCTGAATTAGCCGATGCATTCCACGCTGCAACGGGCATTCGTATACTAGCGGATCTGCAATGTAAGCTATCATGATTCGCCGCCAGTCGCAGAGTCCGCCAGAAAGGATTAGAGGCTCCGAATCGGGCATACCTCCATTACAGTTTTTCGATTGGACTTAAAGATATGAAAGTCTCAAGCATCATTGCTGATGCTCAGGTGATCAGCGCTGGACGCTCGCATTACCAGCCCAAGATCAGCATCGTTACACCAACATACTGCCGTAATGCCGAGGGTCTGCTGCTACGGTGCCTGGACTCCGCTGCTGTGCAAACGTTCGCCGATTTCGAGCACATCATCATCGACGATGGCTCGACCGACGGCTCCCAGGCCGTTCTGACCGATGCGGCGCTACGCGACGATCGCATCGTCTACATCCGCCATGACCTGAATAGCGGTCTTCCAGGCGTGCGCACGAATGAAGGCATCATGCGTGCGCGAGGTGACGCGATCGCATTCCTGTTCGATGACAACGTATTGGCGCCGGACTTTCTCGAAAAGGCTTGGCAGATACTTGAGTCCAGCGACGCTGACGTGATCATCACGAATGTCGAGATGCTGACTAATAACGGCGAGTCATTTTTTCTCGGTGGATGGCCACAGACCATCGAGTTGATGCGCAACCTGAATACGATTCCGAACGGCGGGGTGTTGGTGCGCCGTTCGTTCTTCGAGCGGTTTGGCTTGTACGATCCGCACCTGATTTTACGCCGTGTCTGCGATTGGGACCTTTGGCTTCGTGCGTTGCGCCTTGGTGCGAAGTTCGTCCATCTTGACACGATCAGCGCGGTTGAATACGGACTAATATCTCCCAATTCACTTGGCAACACCATCGCCTGGGACGTCAAGGTCGCCTATGGCTATATGATGGACGAGAGGTATTTTTCGGAAAGAAGCAAGAAACTGACGCCCGAGCGTATCGTAGATATCGATGTGCTCGATCCGACGCCATTTTTCCCTTATCTGCGAGATACGGGCGAGTGGTTGGAAGTGGTCAAGACGTTCTATGAGCCGTTCTACCGAAGGAAAAACAGTGACCGTGTTGTCGCGCTCACCAATCGACAATCCGTAATCATGCCGAACGCGAAGTTTGCCAGGTTCGATGGCCCAGCGCGCCGGCGCATCCTCGTTGTCAGCAATGTGGCGAACGCATGGGTGGGAACTTGGCTTAGTGAATTGCGGCGAGACCCCGGCTTGATCGTGCTGAACACGCCGGAGTGGAACCTTTCGGCGTTCAAGCCGAAGGATATCGACCTGCTGATGCTGTTCGATTGCGCCTATGTCTCAGCCGTGCAGTGCGTGCGGGCATTCCAGGACGCGGGTGTACCGATTGTGTACCTTGCTGGACACGGGCTGGCTGTAGCTGACGAAGCGGGCGAGAATGAAGTCAATTTGCGCGACTTTGGCAGCAACAGTGATGTGGCGTCGACTTTTAAAGGATACGCCTACTTCGCACAGCAGCGAACCGTCATGACCAATGATCAGCGAAATGTCGCGCGCCAACTCGCCACCGCTTCGACGATGTTCATTGGTTCCGAGGCACAGCATGCTTCACTGGACGCCTCCTGTGCCCGCGTCGATTTGCCCACGCTACCCGCTACTTTGTGGAAAATGTCCGATGCTCAGGCGGTGGGTTTGCGGCAAGACAAATTAGTCACATTCGATGTTTCCGAGGGATGCCTGCCGGACGCAAGAGAGCGGGTCGTTCCCCCGAATCATGCCGTAACTGCTAATGCCCATGTGCGGCCCAGCTGGGAATCGCTAGGAGCGCTGGTTCAGGTGCGCGAAGACGTCTGCGTCGCTATCGATATGGCGGACTATGATCGGCTTCCTGCGCTAGAGCGCTTCGGTATTGCCTCGATGGCTCTGGACAATCGTGTAGAGCTGATGTCGACCACGGGGCGTTTCTTGAACGCCAACGCAGCGGAGTTCGAAGCGTTCGGGGAATGGATGCGTAACTTCGTCCGCCTTGTCACGATTCATCGGAATGCCACCAATGTGCCGACAATCGGCGTATTTCTGAACAGCGAAATGTTCTCTGGTTCAGAGGTTTATGGGCTGAGCCTTGCGAGTAACCTTTCGCGCCTTGGGGCGCACGTTCGTGTATTTGTTCCAGAGCAGAGCGTGTACGGCTCAGAGTCCGGGTTGGCCGAAATCGATGGCTGGCTCAAGCGAAATGGACTGGCGGCCGCGGAGCGCGCACCATATGCGCCGGGAAATTCGTTCTTGTATCGCAATGACAGCCAGCGAACTCAGGAAACTGAGCGCCTCCGAGCGTTCCTAGACGAACTTCGGATCGAAACGGTGATGTGCTCCGGGTTTATGCCGGTGTTTGCCGCGGTCCGCACACTACTTGCGGGGACCGGGAGCCTTTATATGGCGCTTTTTCAGCCGTCCGCATATGACATTACCGACTTGTCATACCTGCGCGGACGAGTCAATGGTGTTCTATCAGACTGTGATTGGTCACTTGGCTATCTGTCGCAGGTGCTCGAAGGACCCGCGCAGGTTGTTCGGACCACGCTTCCGCTCGATGCGAGTATCGCCGCTCCGACCCGGGCGTTGCCAGGGCACGGTACTGTGCACATCGCCATCGGCGGAACGCTGCAACCGCGAAAGCGGCAACTTGAAGCCGTGCTGGCCGCAGCGAAGCTACGTGATGCTGGTTACGACATCACGTTGAATATCTATGGATACGCTCTGTCGATGCTCGACGACTACGTTTGCCAGATTGACGAACAGATCGCTCAACTGGGTCTGGCTGAGCGGGTGCATCGGTTTGGGCTCGTCCAACTGGGGGAGGTTGCGGCAGGTAACGACATCATTCTTTCCGCTTCGCTTGACGAAAGCATGCCTCAGACGATGCTCGAGATGCTGCGCAGTGGGTTGGTGGGGGTCGCCGTACTCAGCGGTGGCATCGATGAGATCTTGAAGGACGGGCAAACCGGCTACCTGACATACGATGCGTCGGTGGATGGCATCGTGGCTGTGCTGCGTCGGGCAATCGACGACCGCGCAAATTGGGCAGATCGTGTGCGCCAAACTCAGGCTATCCTCGCACGAGACTACTCTCAACACGCGACAACGAGCGCACTTGTGTCTCTGATGTTCGAGGGCAGCAATTTTGGGGAGGCACTACGGCCAAAGGCAGTTCCACGTATGTCAGAGGCGTAATCTTCGATGACAGATAAACCAACCGTGCTGTTGATTGGCGCGTCCGGCATGATCGGGACCGCTATCGCTTCAATGTTGCCGCTTCACGGCTACCTCGTTCGCGCGTTCATTCGCGAGGATGGCGCGCAACCCAACGCGCAGAAGTGGGTGAGCGAGCTGGCCCCCGGCAACCTGGTGACTGGACACGGACTCGAAAATGCGGTGAAAGGCGTGGTGGCTGTCCTGTATTTTGCGGGAACATCGGTTCCGGCGACTTCAGGCAATGATCCAGCGATCGAATTTAGGGACTCGCTGCCGCCGCTGTCGAATGTCTTGAACGCGCTTGTTCACCACAATCCGGTTGCGAGATTTGTCTTTCCCTCGACTGGGGGGGCAATTTACGGCACATGCGAAAGCGCGCCACGCGAATCGACGCCGGTTCAGCCGCTTTCCGCGTACGCGCTCGGCAAAGTCCTCGCTGAGCAAACCATTCGCTTCTACAATGACGTCTTCAAAATTCGCAGTGATATCCTCCGCATCTCCAATGTGTATGGAAACGCCCGCCCTCGCCTAGTACCGCAGGGCGTGATCGACCATTTTCTCGATGACGCCATTCGTGGTGTGGTTTCGCAGGTCTGGGGCAGTCTCGACGTGCAGCGCGATTACATTTTTGTGGATGACATCGTGCGCGCGGTGCTGGCACTGTTAACGGAGGACGAGCGACCGAGTTCGATCTTTAACGTCGGGCAGTCCGAAAGCCACTCGTTGCGCGAAGTCTTGACGATCATTGAACTTATCACTGAGGGAAGGCACCGATATGAGTTTACGGAGAACTGCTATCAAGGCGTCGCCCGGAGCTCGATTGATTGTTCGCTGTTGCGTGAGACCGTAGGGTGGGCACCGAGGGTGACTCTGGAGGAGGGCATTGCCATGACGTATCAACGGAAAATAGCCTGGGCCAGGTAATAAATTGGCGGCGACATTCTCCACGTCGCCGCCGTTCATGTTCAGTCGTATAGCGGTTCGGCGAACAACTGTCTGGAGCGGACCCGCCGCAATGTGGTTAGCTCGCGCCACTCGATCGTGCGAATACCCAGCGATTCGACCGCTGGCAGCCCAAGTAGTCTAACTCGAACGAAGCCGGGAACGGTGTTGATTGGTGCGAAATGCAGCATCAGTGGCGCGAGCGACAAGTCGCCGCAAGCAATCAACTGTCCTCTCGCGAGAGTCATAGTGGAGTCTGCGGACCAAATCGCGTATTCGAATAAAGGCGTTGGAACGGTTGGCTTGAAGCGTGTAGTCAACGCTAAACGGATGCCTGCGAGAGAGCCACCATCAACGGGAAGATCGTAAATCCATTCCTGTCCACTACGCCAAAGCTCGCTCTCCTGCAAACGAAGGCCCGTTTCGATCCAGCCTTGGCAATTTCCGAATTGTTTCAGCGGCTCGAAGTTTGGTGCGATCAAAGGAGCCAGATTCTGGGCGCGTTGGCGGAACAGGCGCACGCGGCGGCTGAATGGCCCGCTTTCGTGTTCGCGCCATAGCATTGCCCTAACAACTTGGCTCTGGGCAGGGTCATAAACGGGCGTACCGACGTGATCGGCCGACGGCGCGGTCGTACCGCCTAACGCAGATTGGCGCTCGTCCCACAGTTTGCGTAATGCTGCGACAGCTTGCTCTAACTCGCCGATTTTTTTGCCGTGCGCCTGGTCGCGTCGAATGAGTTCTGCGTTGACAGCCGTGACCCGCTTCGAAACGAGTGAGGCTTCGGATCGGGCCGCCTGCAGGTCGCTGTGGAGTTTGGATACTGAATCAGGCACTTCCATCAACTGCGTAAAATGATTCGGCGCACCGGACACCCTCTCTTCGTTACGGCGAGCCGTAACGGCCGGTGGCTCCTGGAATACGGTCGTGCGCGACAGCTCCTCAAACTCAACTTTACTGATCGGTGACTTGACGACTAGCAACTGCAGCAGCATCTGCTCGCAAACATCGTTAAGCGATTGCCGTAACACTCGTTTTGCAGATTCGTCGAGGCCACGGTAAGCAGGCATATAGAAGAATTCGCACTTCAATAGCCGCAGATCCGCTCTCCAGTTGCTATGGTCCGAAGAAGCGAGCCCCCAGTCTTTCGCAGATGGGAAGTCGAACTCGGAGCGCTCCAGTGCGGTCTCGGTGGCATTGGTGAAGAATCGTGCGGTATGTTCGTTGAAGACTTGAGTGTGGTATGGGTTGGCGAGATTGAGGCCTGTGGCGGAGTAGGGCGCAACGATAGTGACGAGCGCCCGGTCTTTGCAGACGCGATGTATTTCGTGAATCACGTGGGGCAAATCATCGAAGTGTTCGAGTGAATGCGAAGCCACGAGATAATCGACGGAGTCATCTGGCAGTGGGATGTCTTTGTTTATATCAGCGACTATGTCGACGCCTGGAAGCGGAAAGCGGTCTATGCCGGTGAAGCCACGGCGCTTCACCGGCCCGCAACCGAGGTCGACCTTGACGATACGTTGCGGCGTTGGAATGGCTTTGCCGAACAGGTGCTCGCGTTCATCCGCGTCCACGAGTTCGCCGCTGTCATCTTGGGACATCCAAAACGACCGGAGCTGCGCGTCGTCAATCCATTCTTGATACGAAAAGCAACAGTCTGCGCAGGATCGCATAGCCTGGTCGCGCCTGTCGAGGCGCAGCGAATGCCGCAACGCGTGCCATCGCGCGGTGGATGCTTGATTCGAAGGACCGTCTTGTGGTTGTGCCAGCAACGGATCTGCCATCCACATTTGGCGAGGACATGCGAATTCGCTCCCGTCGACGTCGATGAACAGCGCTTTTTGTTCGACGATTGGGCATCCACCCCGAATTGCTTCAGTCTGTGCGAAAACGGAAGTGTCTGGGCGCACAGCGAAAGGCACGCCAAGGCTGTGCGAGTCAGGACAATCCGCGTCGAAAACTACAACATTGCGCCCTGTCGCAAGTGCGTCGCAATCCAGTCGGTTTGCGTGCGGAAGAGGCACAGCTAAGATCGGGCTGATCGATTCTGCCACCGCCTCGAGCTTTGCGCACTCGGTCGTCGCGTCGCACCACACGGCTAGCACACCACTACGGCCTTTCAGAATACTGCCCACGCTTCGGGCGAAATGCACGAACGAGGGATGGCTGGTTGGGCTGGCGTGAACGCCCAAATCGACGATGACGACGGACGGAGACGCTCTAAGATATGCCCCTAGGCGATTTAAGTAGTCTTCGCTAATAAACGAAGGCGACTGTGCCAATTGCGATCCGACCATTTCAATGGAAAGCCGCTTGTATTCTAAGTTCAATCAATTGTCCCCCTTTAGGATGGCCTGAAGTAGCCCGATATTTTTCAGCCACTACTTCATCAGCGCTGTCATTAACGGCAGCAGATCAAAAGTACGATCAAATCTGCCGTCTATTTCATACTTCTCCGTCGCTGCGAGCGAATGTTTTGGAAGACGAAAGTTACCACAATGGGACGTGAGGTATAGATGGTAAATGGCTGCGAAAATCCACCTCTACGGGCCACCACCTTAAACTTTTTAAGGTCGGCAGGAAGCCGGAGATGAGCCAAAAGGCATGGGGACTTTTTCGGGGATTGACTAATTCCTGCTTGGCTCAGTAAGGCACCGTTTGCAGCGAGCACCAGAGAGAGCCAGTAAATACAGGGCCTTGCGCCCATTTTCATGCATGGGGTGCTAGGGGTCGAGTGTTCGAATCACTCCGCCCCGACCATATTTTTCAATGACTTAGCCCAACCTTTCAGGTTGGGCTTTTTCATGTGCGTGGCATTTGCGTGACCTGATGCTGTCCGGCGAATTGCCTGAGGAACCAGTCCGAAAGCATGGCTTTCTCGGAGTAGAGGCGGTCACTTCTGTTGGCGCGCCCCGGGCGTTGCAGGTAGAGCTGATCAATGACCCTGGCGTCGGCCTGGCTCACGATCTGGCCATTTTGTTTGAGCACGTAATGCAGGTCGATGCTCGGCCAGGTGATGTCGCGCATGAAGCGCACCTCATAGGCATAGGGCCGCCAGGGTTCGAAGCGACCGGCCAGGTCGATGTTGCGTATTTCAATTTGCAACTGCTGACCCGGTGGCAGGTAGCGCTCGCCCAGTTTCTGGATGTACCTGCGCAGCTCTTTCATGACATAAGTATCTGCACCCCGTTCATAGCCCGGGCTGTCGAGGCTGGCATCGGTGAATTTTTCGGGGTTCTTGAAGTCGACTTCAACCGAAGACGCTGCATTGGCAATTGGCACCATGAGCAGCGGTAGCAGTGCGATCAGGGTGCAAGTGATTGTTGGGCGCATGACACATCTCCAGGTGCAGCATTTAATGCGTGCTGCACCCGTTCATTTTACGCTCAAGGTGTATGTCGCGGCGCTTAAGTGAAGCATTGCGTAAACCGCCAAAGCCAGCGAAATGCGCCACCCCGGCATATTCCGTGCGGCTGTGTAGATCAGATCAAAAACCCAACCACCTGCGCACTCAGTCCATCCTGCGCCCCGGCAATCAAATGCAACGGTACCGTCTGCTGATTTTCCAGCGACGGGACTTCAATGTTGCCCACAATCTGAAGCGGTCGTTCGTTCAACCGGATCGCCTCCTCTTCCTTTGCCCTGGCCATTCTCGCGTGGTTCGCTGCGATTTCATTGAGAGTTGACACGTTACATCTCCGGTGACTGACCAAGCGTGCTGCTGGTGTCCTTAAGCGTTAGTTTGAAGTGCTGCCGTGTCAGAAATATGTCGTTCTGTGGCCGCTACGCCCGCCTGTGCAAGCCGTAAGCCAAGCATGGCCGTTAATTCCGCTAGCGGATTGGGGTTGCGACGAATGGATCTGTCTGTGCCGGGCTGCTATTGGGTCTTAGTTACCCCGTTACTTCCTTACAGTACGCTGTGAAGACTTTTACATTACTTGCGTATTGTTCAGCGGCTTTGCCCTGTCCGTTGTAGCGTCGTATCGCACCCCATAGTTCACCTCCACTAGCGACAAGTTTTTCATCGAGCTCCATGCAAGCCCGATTCAGGCATATTGAAAAATCGTACCACTGTTTCTCACGGAAGAAGTCCGGAGCATTTTTTATGTGTTGAAGGTCGTACTGAAAAATTCCGTAACCTTTATAGACCCAGGGCTTGTCACCCCAGCCCTGCAGGCGGCGTGATTTATTGGCTTCTTCGATTAACATATTTGTCAGATCAGCACCGTAACGTGCCTCGAATTCAGCGGTGTTCTTGGGAAAGGCACCGCGCGGTGAGCCAGGGAAATCACCACTGGCATCGAACACGCAGCGCTCGATAATCGTTTCAGAAGTGTGTGTATCGGTCCATTTCAGCCATTTGAATGCCGTTTCCTGGCAGACGATCGCGCATAGATGTTCAGTTTTATATGGCTTGGCCCGAACGGCGGCCTTCAACTGCTCGCCGAAGTTCGTCATCAACCAGTCGGCGCAGGCCAATGCTGCTTTTTTTGACAGGGGCAATGACGCCGGCTCGGCAATCGCGAGAGCTGCGCCTACACGCCGGGCGGGTGGGGCGGCCACGGACTCCGCTGGTTCACCTTCGACGACCAGATACGCTCCCTGAATGCGCGACATGACTTCATGTTTGAAAGCATCGGGGGCGAACTGTCGCAGGCTTTCAATCAGATCGACCACACGGCGGCGCGAGTCAAAGTACTCCATCGTCTGGTCGGCAGTCAGCGGGCTGGTCGGATTGAAGCAGCCTGTGCTGGACAGATAGAGCGTCGGCGGATGGCCAGGGTGAATCAGTATGCCCGTCCTTTTCTCGGTAGCCGCGATAAGAATGGCCGGCATCGGGGCGTCACCCGGAACGGACAAATTCTGCGAATAACCTATAGAGCGATAGCGGCCAAATTGAGTCCAGATGGGATAGCGACCCGGTTCGATACGCTTGCCGTTATTGGCACGCTTGTTATCGCCAGGCCCCGGACTTTCACACATGTTCCCTGAAAGTTCGGCCACTTCTGCACCATCGAGAAAAACCTGGTAGCGACCATAGGTGCGTTTCTTGCCGCCTGACTTCTGCACGCTTTCACGCTGGACGAGCAGCTCCCATCCTTGCCCTGTGATTGCCATGATTTTTCTCCTGCGTTACCCATTGCACGTGAATGTGGAACCGATGAAGAAACGGTCGAAATTCATACGCGTGGAGGTGTATGAAGTTCATGGAAATATAATCGCAAGTGGAGAATTGGCAAGTTTCGTAATTGCTGTGAGACAGGTGTAAAGATAAGTTATCACTTGTAAGTTAGTTTGGTTGCCTGGTAATAATATAAATAGCGAAATTTCATATGTTGTTTTCTTTGACAGTTATCAGCTCGGCAACTTGAATGACGGGTGGTGGTTTATTGATAGTTGGATATTTTAGAAATAATGCTTATGAGCACTAGTACCAAACGTCAACTCTTGAAATTATCGCACTGATTGAATTCGTTAGCAGGCTCGCGATCGTAGTTCGAGCTTCCTTGGTAGAAAAGGAGATCTCGAGTGGAAAGGTCCGACTACGCTCCGCCAGCGCTGCGCAGGCTGCGGGTATATGCCTTCGATCCACAGGCTTCCACTCAAATGGAAACGGTGCGGATCAACCATGCCACCATCGAATTGCCTTGGGAGGAGCGCTGGGAGGCCAGTGTTTTACCGGGGCCCGTTAATGAGTATCTGGAAGTCATCGATGTCGATCCAACCAGCGGCCAGTTCTACAAGCCGGTGGACCTCAATGACCCGCATTTGTTGGCTCAGGACGGCTTGGCACCTTCCGAGGGCGACCCGCGATTCCACCAGCAGATGGTTTTCGCCGTGGCGATGAAGACGATCAGGGTGTTTGAACGGGCGTTGGGGCGCAAAGTGTTCTGGTCGCCCAGATGGGTTGAGGACAAGAAAACGGGCAAGTCGGAGTACTTGTTTGTACGTCGATTGCGCATCTACCCCCATGCCTTGCGTGAGGCTAATGCCTATTACAGCCCGGACAAGAAGGCGTTGTTGTTTGGCTACTTCAAGGCGTCCCTGAGTGACGCCGGGGTCAATCTACCTGGCGGCTGGATCTTCACGGCGCTGTCCCACGACATTGTTGCGCATGAAACGACCCATGCCATCCTCGACGGGCTGCATCGGCGTTACATCGAGTCAACCAGTGTCGATAGCCTGGCCTTTCACGAAGCCTTTGCTGACATTGTCGCCCTGTTGATGCATTTCACCTTGCCGGAGGTCGTGTCCAGCCAACTGGCAGCACGTCGTGGTGATTTGAGTGAGCGTTCCTGGTTGAGCGGTTTGGCTCGCCAGTTCGGAGAGGCTTCAGGGCGCTATGCAGCGCTGCGCGATGCCATCGACGAAAAGGGCGCGGACGGCTTGCCTGACCCCGCACGACTGGCGCAGTTGAGCGAACCCCATGAGCGCGGCGCTATCCTTGTGGCCGCGGTTTTCGATGCCTTCGTCACCATCTATCAGCAACGCACGACAGATCTCTTTCGCATCGCGGGGCTCGACAAGGGGTCAACGGCCAATCTGTCGGCAGAGCTCATCGCCCGCCTGACCCGCGAAGCGGTAAAGGCAGCGGACCATGTATTACGCATGTGCATAAGGGCACTGGACTACTTGCCCCCGGTTGATGTGCACTTTGGCGAATTTCTGCGGGCGATAGTCACGGCTGATACCGATCTTTTATTTCATGGCTCGCCCGGCGGAAGGCGCAATTCAGGGTTCGTTGTTTGTGGGAGGCGATGGTGTTCGACCGGCGGTGGAGGTTCACTCGGTGCGCAGCTGTCGCCGGGCGGGGCCCGACGGGCAGGATCTGAGGCAGTTGGTAGTGGAAATTACTCAGCGGCGTCGCGGTTACCTGGATGGCGAGCGGCAAGCCAAGGAAGACAGTCAGGCTTTACAGCGCGCCCGCCAGGGCACTCCGGATTTCGTTTTCCGCGGAGGAGCCACGCTGATAATCGATCTGCGTGATGGCTCCCTGCGGTATGTCATCCGCAAGCGTATTGATGACGAGCAACGCCTGGAAGCTCAGCGCAACTTCCTGCAAGGCGGAAACGACGGGCTTGCATTGACCTATCGGGCTCCACGCCCGGGAGACAATCCCTTTGCCATGACCCACCGCGGAGTGTGACGCCATGACGTATTCAAATGTGCATGGCGAAGTGGCGATACGCATGTATCGGGGAATTCTTGGCGATTGCTTCTTGCTGCGCTTTCAAGAGGAGGAATCTACTCGCCATGTCTTGATCGATTGCGGTGTCCTTCAAGGGGTCACAGGTGCCAAAGAGACAATGACGCGCATTGTCGATGACATCCACAAAACCACGGATGGTGTACTGGATCTGGTGGTGCTGACCCATGAGCATCACGATCACCTCTCCGGTTTTCTCTATGAACAGGCGCGCTTTTTTGGTGACGACTTTCGTTTCGGTGAGCTTTGGCTGGCCTGGACCGAGAATCTGAATGATCCCCAGGCCGTGGCGCTGCATGCCCGCTTCAAGAAGGCCAAAGCGGCTTTGGCCGGTGTCGCTGCCTTGGGCAAGCGTGGTAGCGCACTACACATGGAACCGCGCATGAATACGGTGCGTGGCCTGTCTGCGTTTATTGAACCGGCTGCCGGCAAAGGCAAACTCAGCACGGTCGACAAGCTCAAGGCCAAGGCGGGAGTAAGAGCGACCCGCTACCTGGAACCCGGGGATGTCGTGCGGCCGCAGGCAATTTCAATGCTCAAGACCTATGTCATGGGTCCACCGCGATCGGAAGAACGATTGCGCAAGGATCTGCCAAGCAAGGGAGCGGGCAAAGAGGTTTACCTGACCAGCCTGGATGAAGCCGTGGCGCTGGAGGAAAGGACCTTAAGGCTCAAAGGGGAGGACTTGCTCGACGTCGACATGCCATTTGCCAGGCCTTACCAGCGTACTTTCTCAGAGGTGAAAGGGCGGATGGGCGCGGGTGGAGGGAGTGCAGAGCCGGGCAACATCGAACAGCGCTATTTCAACGATGAAGAACAGTGGCGTTGCATCGAGGATGAATGGCTCGACGGGGCGGAAACCCTGGCCCTGAAAATGGATTCGGATACCAACAATACGAGCCTTGTCCTGGCTTTTGAGCTGCCCGATGGACAGATCCTGCTCTTTCCCGGCGATGCGCAAGTCGGGAACTGGATTTCCTGGGGAGATCAGACATATCCGAAGAACGTCGTTGCCGGGGACGCCACACCGCTGACCCGCGATGACATTCTCGCGCGAGTCACACTCTACAAAGTGGGTCACCATTGCAGCCATAACGCTACGGCCCGTGCCCAAGGGCTGGAGAAAATGCACGACACCCGCCTGGTGGCAATGATTCCCGTAGTTGCGGAAGTTGCCAAGGGCAATAAATGGAACATGCCCTATCCGGATCTGCTGAGCGCCCTGCAAAAACGCACACGGGAGCGGATTGTTTCAGGGGACGGTCAGCCTGCAACTGAACTGAAGGCTTTCAAGGCCGCTCCGACAGATCCCGACAAACCCGCCATTCTGAGTTATGCCGCGGACGAGTTGTGGGTGGAGTTGCTGATCTCCTATTGAATGCAAAAGTGCGCAGGAGGTGCGTATGTCTTCGTACGTTGTAATCGCCAGTTCCCTCAATTTGCGCAGTCAGCCGATTGTCGCTCCCAAGACCCGGCTGGCCACCTTGCCTCAGGGGCAAGTTGTGGAAAAACTCGGGGCCGATGGCAGTGACCCAAGCTGGTGGCAGGTGAGTACGCTACTCAATGGCGTAGCGGTAAACGGGTACGTCAACAGCAACTTCCTCAAGGCCAAAAGCACCGTAGCGGAGCCAGAATCAGTCACGGACATCAGCGCCGTGCATCTGATGACAAAGCACAAGATTTTACGTTCGGCCCCGGAGGGGCGAGCTTTTCCGTTGAATGAAAGCCAGATGCCCTCCCGCAAGGACGGCACCAAAGTCAAAGACCTGCAGAAGATCATCGAGTGGCTAGGGGTCGATACTAACGCGCGATATACAAAAACCAAGGTCACATTCTGCAATATCTATGCGTATGACTACTGCTGCCTGGCGGGTGTTTATATTCCGAGGGTCTGGTGGACGCGCAAAGCCATATCCGACCTCGCAAAAGGTAATCCCGTGCCGGTCAAGTACGATCAGACGGTCAGCGAATTGAACGCCAATAGCCTGAATAACTGGTTTGAAGAGTTCGGCGGCGATTTTGGCTGGACACGAACATTCGATGTGGACCAACTCCAGGAAGCTGCCAATGCGGGCAGCGTGTGCCTGATTTCGGGTCAACGCGTGGATTTGAACGAGTCAGGCCATATCTGTGCGGTCGTTCCGGAAACGGCAGCACACTCTGCAACCAGGAAGAGCGGTGCCGTCGTCACTCCGCTGCAAAGTCAGGCGGGTGCGAGCAATTTCAAGTATGGCGGCAGCGTTTGGTGGACGTCTGCGAAGTTCAGGCGATTTTCATTCTGGATTCATCCCTGATTTATTTTTTGCGCAAGCAAAAGGAGCATGGAAATGAGTGTAACCACCGTTGGTTCTGCCCGCCTGTACCTCAGTGAACTGTCGCTACCCAGGAAAGCGCCGCATCAAATAGGAATGGTCGCTGCAGCCGCGCCCCAATTGAGCTTTGATCCCAGAAAAAACCAGGCAACCGTGGTCGGTTCCGAGGTGTTGTCGTTTGTTAAAGGAGTATCGGCTGAACGTCGACAGGATATTGTGGATTGCGCGTTGCTGGCCCAATTGGCAGCAAACAAAAAGGCCTCGGTCAGTACTGGAGTCTTCGATTGGTACAACGCCTATTTCGAAGTTCTGGAGAATCTGGGGTGGGTCATACAGTCGAAGGATTTTCAATCCTACAGCGGGGAAACCGAGGGGCTGGAAACTCATGATGCGATACTGGCGGTAGCGGCAGTGGCGCTTGGCGGTGGCTCAACAGCATGGCTTATCGTTGAAGCGACTATCAAAGCGATGAAATCCATGAAAAAAGATGATCCATGGATAACCATCTTCAATCGCGAAAGTCAGCGCGCCCAGGTCTCGAGATTTCAAATCGGCCTTGCACAGGAGGAGCCGACAGGCGAGTTCGCAATAACCCTGATGGCATTCGAACTGACAGCCAATATGGATACAACGCAGGTTCTATTTTTCAAGTTTCATACCGACAAATTCAAACTTCAGGACTGTTCGGGAAAGATTACCGTCAACGATGCTGTGCTGACCGGGATTCGTGACAATCTGCGCGAAAAGCTTATTGGTCGAAGCAAGGGCTTTGTTGACACAGCTGATATTTAGTTGAATCAGTGGCACAGTAAAACCGAAATAAAACTACTGGATAACCACAGACGTAAGCGGCTGGAGAAATTCAGCCGCTTGCTCATGTTTAAAATTTTGTAATCCGTCCCGTCGCAGTCCAGATACTTACAACCTGTACTTGATGACAATCCCCTTGAGCTTGCGGCCTTCAACCGCTCTCACGTCCCGCGCCCACAATGGCCCGCTGGCATACGCACCGACCGTACCGATATGGTCATAGACCACCACCACAGCGTCACCGCCCAGCTTGGCGGCCTCCTCGCGCAGTTTTTGCTCGACTTCGGTAATCGGTGGGGCAGGGTCGACGCTGGCATCGATCAGCACTTCACCCAGGCGAATGTGCGGGCGCAGGGGCTCGGAGCGCAGCACCGTGACCTCGCTGGGCAGTGTAGGTGCCGGGTGTTCGACGCCGACGTAAGCGGTGGTCTGGGCATCGACGGTGGCGCAGCCGTTGAGCGTGAGCAGCGTGGCGATAAGCCCCCCAGCCAGGAGCGATAGTTTGACGCGGGCAGACCAGGACGCGGCAGGGGCTAGGGCGGGCATGGTGGATCTCCTCCGGGCTATCGGCTGCTGGGCAAGAGGCGTACGGTTGACGTTAGCAGACGACCGGGGAGTTGCCAGAAAGCCCAACCATCCAGGTTGGGCTGTATCACGGGTGGAACATCGTCGAACAGGCGAGCTGCGTTACTGATCTTTCTCGCAATTGACCATCCACGACACACCGAAGCGATCAACCAGCATGCCAAAGCGAGCCGCCCAGAAGGTGGCCTCCAGCGGCATTTGCACACTGCCTCCCTCCGCCAGCGCCGAAAACACCCGTTCCGCCTCGGCGATGCTGTCGACATTCAGCGATATGGAACAGCCACTCATGTCATCGGTCGGCCGGTCCGGCGTAGTGTCCGAGCCCATGATCGCCTGGTCACCCACGGACAGGCGCGTATGGATGATCAGGTTATGCAGGTCCTTGGGGAGATGCTCGGCGGCAGGGGATTCGCCAAAAGTCATCATGACTTCGAGCTGGCCCTGGAGGCACTGGGCGTAGAAGGTGAACGCGGCTTTGCAGTCGCCGTTGAAGATGAGATAGGGATTGATTTTCATGATTCGGCTCCCGGTCGTTGAGGGTTATACCGATCCGTAGGAGCGAGCCTGCTCGCGATGGTCGTGATCGATCACGCGGGAAATCAGATGCCCCGCAGCGCCTGCGGATTTTTCGCGAGCAAGCTCGCTCCTACAGGATAGGGCACGGTTTTGCCAGTTTGAGTGTTTCAGGTGCACGCCGTGGCGCGAGCACGCGCTCGATCGCGCCACTCAGCATATTTTCCAGTAGCTCGTCCTGCGCCTGTTCATCCAGAACGTGAGCTGACATCCAGCTCGGCGCATTGTTGAGCAGGGCGGCAATGGCATGCCCGGCGGCCAGCAGCCCCGGCTCCTCCAGGCGGGATCGCGCAACCAGCATCTTCAGCAATCGCCGTTCGTACTGCTCGCGCCACTGCCGAACCCGAGCCTGCTGTTCTTCATTCAGGCAACCGGCGTCACGTTCCGCCAGACGGAAGTGCCACGGCATGTCGCGGTGCAGGTTCAGGTGCGCGCGGATCAGGTTGCTGAGCCGGTCACGCTTGGCCGGCGCCTTCTGTTCGATACGCCCGAGCGTGGCCAGCAATTCTTCGTAGAACTCTTCGATCAGGTCCAGCAGCAGGTGCTGTTTGCTCGGGTAATGGTGATACAACGAGCCCGGGGACAACCCCAGGCACGTGGCGAGCTCACGCATGCCGACCTGGCCGAAACCCTTGCTGGCAAACAGCTCCAGCACCTTGTCCCGGTACTCGGCGAAACGCGAGCAGCGCTCAGGCATAGGCATGGAAGCCACGCCCCGTTTTGCGTCCCAGGTAACCGGCGGCGACCATTTCCTTGAGCAGTGGCGCCGGGCGGTATTTGCTGTCGTTGAAGCCGTCGTAGAAGGCTTCCAGGATCGACAGCAAGGTATCGAGACCGATCAGGTCCGCCAAAGCCAGCGGGCCGATCGGCTGGTTGCAGCCCAGGCGCATGCCGGCGTCGATGTCTTCGGCACTGGCCAGGCCTTCCTGAAACACCAGGATCGCTTCGTTGATCATCGGCACCAGGATCCGGTTGACCACAAAGCCCGGACGGTTGCCGGCGGTGATTGCGGTCTTGCCCAGTGCCGTCGCCATGTCCAGCGCCAGGGTGTGGGTGGCGTCGCTGGTTTGCAGGCCGCGGATCACTTCGATCAGGCCCATCACCGGCACCGGGTTGAAGAAGTGCAGGCCGATGAAGCGCTCAGGCTGGCTGACGCTGGCGGCGAGCTGGGTGATCGACAGCGACGAAGTGTTGGAGGCAATCACGCATTCGGCGCTGACCTGCGCGGCGATCTGCTGCAGCACCCGCAGTTTCAGTTCGAGGTTTTCGGTGGCCGCCTCGATCACCATCTGTGCATGGCCCAGATTGCTGTAATCGGTGCTGGTGCGGATCCTTGCGAGGGCTTCGGCTTTCTGCTCAGGCGTCAGGGTCTCTTTGGCAACTTGGCGATCGAGGTTTTTGCCGACGGTCGCGATGGCTTTTTCCAGGGCTTTCTCGGAGATGTCGAGCAAGGTCACGTTGAAACCGGCCAGGGCGCAGACTTGCGCAATACCGTTGCCCATGGTGCCAGCGCCGATCACGCCGATGTTTTGCAGATTCATGTTGCCGTCCTTCGTTCAAACCTCTGCGATACCTTCGCCGTGGTGGCGGTCGAAAGCGTACTATTGCCGCGAGTCTAGAGCTGGCAGGTCGGTTGTCCTATGCCGAAACTGTTCAACGGCGCTGGCGTTTTTTGCCATTTCCAAAGATCGGGAGAGTTGCGTTCACATGCGGGAAAAGGACTCGGTGGCCGCCTATTTCGTGCAGGCAATGATTCACGGGCTGGGCAATCAGCCGCAGCGGGTGCAGGCCGTGCTGGAAGAGGCCGGCGTGGATCCGGCGTTGATGCAGCAGCCCACGGCGCGGGTGCCGGCCAACGCTTTTGCGGCGTTGTGGCTGATACAGATCCGTGAGCTGAATGACGAGTTCTTCGGACTCGACTCCCATGGCATGCCGCCGGGCGCATTTGCCCTGATTTGCCGGGCGCTGATCCAGGAGCCCGATCTGCATAAAGCCATGCGCCAGTGCCTGGCCAATTTCGCCCTGTTCCTGCGCGACTATCGCGGCACCCTGACCGTGCGCGGCAAACGCGCGGTCATCAGTCTGGACAGCCACGCGGCGAACGATGATGTCAGCCGTTTCGGCGAAGAAACTTTCCTGGTGCTGATGATCAGCCTGCTGTGCTGGCTGGGCGGGCGGCGCATTCCCATCGATCGTGCGGATTTTCGTCACCAGCGCCTGCCGCTGAGCGACGATCCCTTGCTCTGGGGGCCGAACCTGACCTTTGGCGCCGAGCGCACCGAGATCGAGTTCGCCAGTCATTACCTGCGTCTGCCGGTGGTTCAGGACCTGGCGTCGCTGAAAGTGTTCCTGCGCACGGCACCGCAGTGGCTGGTGATCCGCTTCCGCAATCAGCACGGCCTGGCGTCACAGGTGCATCAACGCCTGCGTAAAAGCCATTACAGCGACTGGCCGACCCTGCAGGCTTTTGCCCTCGAACAGCACCTGAGCCCCAGCACCTTCCGCCGAAAGCTGGAGCGCGAAGGCTGCTCCTACCAGGAGATCAAGGACGAAGTGCGCCGCGCGGTGGCGTTCGAACAACTGCGCCAGAGCCGCGCGAGCATCAGCGACATCGCCGAACACCTCGGCTTTCAGGAGCCGAGCGCATTTCATCGGGCGTTCAAGAAGTGGACGGGGGAGAGCCCGGGGCGCTATCGGGCGCGGTTTCAGGACGAGGGACAGGCCTCAGGAGTCCTGGGCGGGCCGTGAAACGCTCGGTCCCGCGATCTGTGGCGGCCTGTTTTTCATCAAGCCTTCCAGCGCCTGGCGATACGCGCTACCGCCCAGGCTCATGCTGTTGTTATGCGTCCCGCCGGGGATCAGCAGCAGGCGCTTGGGTTCGTTGGCTGCATTGAACAACTGCTGGCTGAAGCGCGATGGCATGAACGGATCGGCCAGGCCGTGGACCACCAGCAGCGGCATATCGATGTCGACGATCTTGTCGATGGAGTCGAATTTCTGCGAGAGCAGCCAACGCACCGGCAACCAGTTGACGGGCAGGTTGTTGCCGGCCACTTCGGTCACGGCATCGCCCAGCGAGGTGAAGGTCGATTCGATCACCAGGCCGCGCACCGGCACCGCGGTCTTTTCCTTTTTCGCTTGTGCGGCCAGGTCCGCTGCGAGATCGATGGCCACGGCGCCCCCCAGGGAGTGACCGTAGATCAGGCGTTTGCCGGCGTCCGGTTGCATCACCGTGAAGCGCTCCCAGGCGGCCCGGGCGTCCTCGTAAACACTGGCTTCCGATGGCAAGTCACCTTTGCTCTGGCCAAACCCGCGGTAGTCGATCGCCAGCACCGAATACCCCATGGCGCGCAATTGCTCGATGCGGAACGCCTGGCCGGTGAGGTTCCAGCGCACACCGTGCAGGTAAAGGATCGACGGTGCATCGCGACGGGCGGCGGGCCACCACCAGGCATGCAGGTTTTGTCCGGCCTTGAAGCTGGCAGGCTTGATGTCGAACTCCTGAACATCCTGCGGCAAGCCGCGATACCAACTCGCCGTGCCCGGTTCGATGCGGAACAACAGCTCGCGCTCCTTGTACTTGAGCGCGCCGCAACTCACCGGCAGGCCGAGCACCAGCACAGCCATGCACAGCAGCGGCAGCCAGCGTCGGCGCAGACGAGTGAAAAGGGCAGCAGGCATGGGGAGGGCACCGGCACGCAGAGGAAGTGCGCGTTTTAACAGATGTGTGCCGGGGGTGGGGATAATTTCGACAATCCGCAGTGTTGTGTCTGGCCCAAAACCCCTGTGGGAGCGAGCCTGCTCGCGATGACGGCAGTACAGTCAACATCTCTGTCGACTGACACACCGCTATCGCGAGCAGGCTCGCTCCCACAGTGGATGGGCGGCGGCAGTGGGATCAATCCACGCTCAGCACAATCTTGCCCACATGATCGCCAGCCTCCATCCGCGCATGGGCCAGCGATGCATCGGCCAGTGGATAGACCGTGTCGATCATCGGCAGACACCGACCCGCCGCCAGCACGGGCCAGACGTTTTCACGCAGCTGTTGTGCAATCTCGGCTTTCTCTTGTCGGGTCCGCGAACGCAGGAGCGAACCGGTGACCGAGGCGCGTTTGGCCATGATCGCCAGCAGATCGATCTCCTTGGCCACGGCGCCACCGAGGAACCCCAACATCACCAGCCGGCCTTCCATCGCCAGGGCCGCGACGTTGTTGTTCAGGTACGAGCCGCCCATGATGTCGAGCACCACATCGACGCCATGCCCCGAGGTTTTTTCAGCGATGACCCGGGCAAAATCCTGCTCGCGATAGTTGATCGCTTCGGCGCCCAGCTCACGCACGACCGCGCATTTTTCGGCATTGCCCGCCGTGGCGAAGGCTTCGATGCCGAACTCGCGGCAGAGCATCAGCGCGGTGGTGCCGATGCCGCTGGTACCGCCATGGATCAAGGCGCGCTTGCCCTTGCGTGCGCCGCCCATCTCGAACAGGTTGGCCCAGACGGTGAAGTAGGTTTCCGGAATCGCCGCGGCGTGCAGCCAATCCATGCCTTCGGGGATCGGTAAGGTCTGGCTGGCCGGAACCGCGCTGTATTGCGCATACCCGCCGCCATTGGTCAGCGCACAGACCCTGTCGCCGATAGCGAATTCGCTGACACCGGCGCCGACAGCCACCACTTCACCCGCCACCTCCAGCCCCGGAATCGGGCTCATGCCGGGTTTCATCGGATACAGGCCGGCGCGTTGCAGCACATCGGGACGGTTGACCCCGGCAGCGTGCACGCGGATCAGCACATCACCGGCATCCGGCGTGGGGACCGGTGCCTGGCGCGGTTGCAGGACTTGCGGGCCGCCGGGCTGAGTGATTTCGATCTGGATCATGGTTTGGGGCAGTTTCATGCTGGATACCTGTAGTGAAAAATTCGATTCAGTAGGGGAGTGATGGATTCATGCGGTCGCCGGGCGACCACAGGAATGTTTATCCGGATGACGCAGAAGGCGAGCCGCCAACTCCAGAAGCAACGCCAGGACAATCGCCCCCGCCGCAATCACGAACAGCAGCGCATGCTGTCCGCCACTGGCGTTGAACAGCGCCGAATAGGCAAACCCGGTGAGTGCCTGAAAGGTAGCGAACGACACCGTGGCGCGGCTCCAGGCGACCTGTTGTTGATGATGCTCGGGAATCAGTTCATGAACCCGGGCCAAGGCCAGTGGCACGATGCCCGGCGGAAACGAGCCGATGATCACCGCCAGCAATGCCAGTGCCGCGAAGGTGCTGGAAACCGAGAGCAGGCCGAGCGCAATCGCCTGCACCACCAGCACCACTCGAATACTCAGCCTGCCGCCGAGCCGGTCGGCCAGGAACCCGTAGCTCACCGGCCCGATAATCGCGCCCAGGCCGTACATCACCCAGACCATCGCCCCGACCTGCTGCCCGGCACCGATGCCGCGAGCCACGTAATCCACCAGGAACACCATGGCCGGCACCAGTCCGGCCGCCATCAGCGCATATTGGGCAAACAGCAGATAGACGCCCGGATTCATCGGCTTGGAGGTGACCGTGGCTGGCGTCGTGGCTGTTGCATGGGGCGTGGAGGAGGGCCAGCCAAACCAGCTGACCGCCGTCAGGAGCAACGCCAGCACGCCCAGGCCCAGCCAGGTTTGCTGCAAGCCCAGGCTCAGCAGTGGCGGCACGAGGGTCCCTGAACCGGCGATGCCCAGGCCGATGCCGAGAAAGATCGCGCCACTGGCCAGGCCTCTGCGCGCGGCCGGTACATGGGGCAGCACCGTCGCCGCCACCAGCACCATGATCGCGCCACCGGCAATCCCGGACAGCAGGCGCCAGCCAAAGAACCAACTGACCGACAGCGGGAAGGCACAGGCGAAAAACGCCAGGGTCACCGCCAGCATCATCAGGCGCAGTGCGGTTTTGTTCGAGGTCCGGCGAGCCAGCGGATGACCGATCAGTGCGCCGATGAGGTAGCCGACCAGGTTGGCGGCGCCAAGGGTCACCACGTCGCTGGCGGAAAACCAGTGGGCCTGGATCAGCGAGGGGATCAGCGGCGTGTAGGCAAAGCGCGCCAGGCCGATGCTGACCAGGCTGGCGCAGAGGCCGGCGACAATTGGCAACCAGATGCTGCTGCGGGGGAGTTCGGGAGGACGTGAAGGGCTGGCCATGAACGTTGTCCTGTCAGGTTTCAATGGCGCCCAGCATATCCGCGTTCTACGATGCAATAATGCTGCGATTACTCTTGATAGAGATGCATAAATGCATCAGATGGAGGGACCATGAACTGGGATGACGCACGGGTGTTTCTCGCGGTCTGCCGCGAATCGACCTTGCGCGGTGCCGCGCGGGTGCTGGGGGTGGATCAGGCCACGGTCGGCCGGCGGATCACGGCATTGGAAAAGTCACTGAGCGCGACGCTGTTCCTGCGCACTTCCGAAGGTTACGCGCTGACGGCTGTAGGTGAAGCAGCGATGCGTACTGTGGAGAAAATGGAGCATTCGGCACTGGAACTGGAGCGGCGGATCCAGGGCCTGGACGATCGATTGACCGGTACGGTGCGCGTCACCACCACCGACTCCATGGCGATCGATTTCCTGATTCCGGCCATTGCCCGCCTGCATCGCAAACATCCTGATGTGCGGGTGCAACTGGACGCCTCGACACAGTTCCTCAGCCTGGCTAAGCGCGAGGCCGATATCGCCGTACGCAACACAAGGCCGGACAACCCGGACCTGATCGCCCGGCGCATCGCCCGCTGGCCGGTCGGCCTGTTCGCCTCACAGGACTATGTGGACGCCCATGGCATCCCGGAGCCGGGATCGGCGTTCGAAGGGCATGATCTGGTGGTGTATCAGCCGTATTTGCAGAGTGGCAGAGACATGAGTCAGGTTGGTGAACCGCTGGGGCGCGGACGGATAGTCTCGAGCCTGAGTTCCAGCCTGCTGGTGCGCCGTTCCATCGCGGCGGGGATCGGGATTGGCGAAATTCCGGTGTACTTGGGGCAGAGAGATGGATTGGTCAGGCTATGGCCGGAGCGCACCCGGTCGTTGCCTTATGACGTGTGGCTGGTGACCCACGCCGACCTGCGGCATACCGCCAGGGTGCGGGTGGTGATCGATGAGATTGTCGAAGGGTTTTCCGGAACCGGCGAATAACCTGTAGGAGCGAGCTTGCTCGCGATAGCGGTGGATCAATCGACACAAAGGTTGAATGTGTCACCGCCATCGCGAGCAAGCTCGCTCCTACAGGGGGTTATGGCATCTCAGGCAATTCCTGCGGCCGCAGGTCGAACACCAGCACCTCGGCATCCACCCCGTTGCTCAAGGTCAGCAACTGCTCGTCACGAACCCGCACGCCGTCGCCTTCCTTCAGGCTCAGGCCATTGAGTTCAACGCTGCCCCGCGCCACATGCACATAGGCGTAACGATTGGCGGCCAGTTCCAGGGTGGCGCTTTCCTGGCCGTCGATCAGGCCGGCATACACCCGCGCATCCTGGCGCACCTTCAGCGAACCCTTGGCACCGTCGGGGGAGATGATCAGTTGCAGGCGGCCGCGTTTTTTCTGCGGGCTGAAATGCTCCTGCTGATAGCGCGGCTTGGCGCCGCTGACCTCCGGCACGATCCAGATTTGCAGAAAGTGCACCGGGCGCTTGTCCGAGTGGTTGTATTCACTGTGGGCCACGCCGCTGCCGGCACTCATCAATTGCACGTCGCCTGGGCGGATCACCGAACCTGTGCCCAGGGTGTCCTTGTGTTCCAGGGCGCCATCAAGCACGTAGGAAAAAATTTCCATGTCGCGGTGCGGGTGCTGGCCAAAACCCTTGCCAGCCGCCACACGGTCATCGTTGATCACCAACAGATCGGAAAAACCCTGTTCTTTCGGGTTGCGATAGTTGGCGAAGGAAAAGGTGTGGAACGACTTCAACCAGCCATGATTGGCCATGCCGCGATCAGAAGCTTTGCGAAGGGTCAGCATGATGAAATCTCCTGTGGGGACGTGAATTCGTCCGAGTGAGGAGAAGGTTAATGGTTACTCGCAGGTGCAATAAGTAGATGAAAATTGAAATACTGTCTCTCTCAGGTTGACAGTTGTGTGAAATGAATCACCGACGCTTGCTTCATACTTGGTCATAATGCACAGCACCGAACCTGTAGGAGCGAGCCTGCTCGCGATGGCGATATCACCTTCAACATCGTTGGTGACTGATACACCGTCATCGCGAGCAGGCTCGCTCCCACATGGAATAGATGCCAGTCAGTCATCCCTTTGAATCCAGTGATATCCAACCCATGAAAACCGTGGCAATGGTGCTGTTCCCCGATTTCCTCCTGCTCGACATGGCCGGGCCGATGGAGGTGTTTTCCATTGCCAATCGCTATCTCAAGCCCGAAGACCACTATGTACTGACGACCATCGGCACCGAGCCCGGTGTGTTGCGTGCGTCCAATGGCGTCAGCGTGCAGGCCGACCTGCACATCGACCAGGCCTGTGACGGTTTCGACCTGCTGCTGGTGCCCGGCGGGCCCGGTGCCTACAACGAAAAACATCCACCGTTGCTGGACTGGCTCAAGCACAACGTCCATCGCTCCAGGGCCTATGGCTCGATCTGCACCGGCGCCTTTGTCCTGGGCCATGCCGGGTTGATCGACGGCTACCGCGTGACCACCCACTGGCACTACACCGAACGCCTGATCAAGGCGTTCCCGAAAACCATCGTCGAGACCGACCTGATCTACGTGCAGGATCGCAACCTGATCACCTCCGGCGGCGTGACCGCCGGCATCGACCTGGCGCTGTCGGTGGTCGCCGAAGACCACGGGAAGAAGGTCGCCCAGGACGTGGCCAAGGTGTTGCTGGTGGTGATGAAGCGCCAGGGCGGCCAGGCGCAGTTCAGCCCGTTGATGGCGACGGTGGCGCCTCAGGAAACGGCCATCACCCGCGTGCAGAACCATGTGCTGGAACACCTCGACGAAAGCTTCAGCATCGAACGCATGGCCGCATTGGCGACCATGAGTGCGCGGCATTTCGCCAGGGTGTTCGCCCGTGAAGTGGGCATGACACCCATGGAGTTCCTGCAGAGCGCCCGGATCGACTGCGCACGTACGCTGCTGGAGACCAGCGATTTGCCGCTCAAGACCGTGGCCTTCAAGAGCGGTTTCGGCAGCGTGCGCCACATGCGTTTTCTGTTCGGTGAAAAACTTGGCCTGACCCCGACCCAGTACCGCGAACAATTCAGCTGAGGCCTGTGGCGCCGTGCGAAGTACCCTGATGGCCGAGTCGGGCATCCGAATGGCCGTGGCGCTCCCCCCGAAGTGGTTGTACCGTCATCAGAGCCTGCCAAGATAACCTTGAACTCATTGCAAGGAAGGTACGGAGCCTGGATGGACTCGCGTGCCGGGCAGGCTCCTGGCGGGTGACGTTAGATGAACAGCCTTGGACATACACACAGCGACACGGTGCTGCGGTTCGGCCCCTACACGTTCCACCTGCAGCAGCGACTGGTCCTGGAAGGCGATCAGCCGATGCGCCTGGGCGGGCGGGCCCTGGATATCCTGCAGGTGCTGGTCGAACACGCAGGCGCCGTCATCAGCAAAGAGCACATCATCGCCCGGGTTTGGCCGCGCTCGGTGGTCGAGGAAATCAACCTGCGGGTGCACATCGCCGCACTGCGCCGGGCCTTTCGCGACGGGCAGGACGGCCACTGCTACATCATCAACATTCCCCAGCGCGGCTACAGTTTCGTCGCGCCTGTGCAACAGGCATCGGAAATCAACCCGATCCCCGTCGAACACCTGCATAAACCCCAACACAACCTGCCGGCGCGGCTGACCCCGATCATCGGGCGCGATGCGGTGGTGGGCAACTTGATGCGGTTGCTGCCAACGCGGCGCCTGATGACCCTGGTCGGGCCCTGCGGGATCGGCAAGACCACCGTCGCGCTGCGGGCCGGCGAGCTGCTGTTGCAGCATTTCCGCGACGGTGTGTGGTGGGTGGATCTGGCGTTGATCGATGACCCGCAGCAGTTGCTCGATCACCTGACCCACAGCCTGGATCTCACCCGAGAGGCACTGGAACAACGGCATGCGCTGTTGATCCTCGATAATTGCGAACACCTGCTGGAGCGCTGCCGGTCGCTGGTCGAATCACTGCTGGCCTCGGCACCACGCCTGTCGATCCTGGTGACCAGCCGCGAGCCGCTGCTGGCCACTGGCGAAATGCTGCTGCCATTGCCGCCACTGGTGGTGCCGCCGGCGTTGGCGCTGCGCAGTGTCGATGAAGTGATGGGGTATTCGGCGGTGCAACTATTCGTCAGCCGTGCCCGTGCTCGCCAGCAGGGGTTTGCCCTGCGCGAGCAAGACCTGAGGATCGTGCGCGACATCTGCCGGCGGCTCGATGGGTTGCCCCTGGCGATAGAGCTGGCGGCAGCGCAGATCGACGCGCTGGCGCTGGTGGGGGTGCAAGCGCAACTGGATAACTGCTTTCAGTTGCTGACCCAGGGCCGGCGCACCGCAATCCCCCGGCACCAGACCCTCAAGGCGGCCCTGGACTGGAGTTATGAGCGCTTGAGCCCGGTGGAACAGACCGTGCTGCAGCGGCTTGCGGTGTTCAAATCGGCGTTCACCCTGGACGCCGCGCTAGGGGTGGTCAGTTGCGACACGCAGGTCACCGCCAGCCTGACCAAGGTGCTGGACAGCCTGACACTCAAGTCGCTGTTGTCGCTGGAACAGGCCCAGGGCGTGAGCCGTTATCGCTTGCTCAACACCACCCGTCGCTATGCCCTGGAAATGCTCGAGTGCAGGAGCGAGCTCCTACAGTGATTTTGGTTTGGCCATAGTTTTTTGCGTACACATGCGTGACGTGTGGGAGTGAGCCTGCTCGCGATGGCGGTATGTCAAACGCCATTGATGTTGAATGTGCCGGCCTCATCGCGAGCAGGCTCGCTCCTACAAGGGAATGCGAGCTCCAGTAGGAGGTCCTACAAAGCAACGTTGTCATGCAACTCATCGAGCAAATGGCGCACGGCGATCAGGTCTGGAGTTGAATGGCCTTCCGTGAAGCGTTGGTAGATCGGCGCCAGCAATTGATGGGCTTGCCGGTAGCGCCGCTGGCGCTGCCATAGTCGCGCCAAGGAGGTAGCGCTACGCAGTTCCCAGGCCAGTGCGCCCTGGGACCTGGCCACGTTGAGCGCCTTGAGCAGTACGGTTTCGGCGGTGCAATCCTTGACCGGGCACGCTTCGGCCAGCAGCGCATCGGCCCTGGCCCGCAGAATCTCCGCCGTGCTCCAGCCTGCCGCGCCGCTGTCGGCGCGGGTGAGCAGGTGGTCGTCGACGAAAGTGCTGTCGAGCGTGACCATGATGTCCTTGATCAACCCCAGCCCCGGACGCGGCGCGGTCTGCCCATCGTCAGCGTCGATGACCTGCGCATAGTGCTGCGCCCAGGTGTAGAACAGCAGCACCGAATGTTTTTGTGCCTGCTCCAGCAGCATGCGCAACAGGTGGCGGGCGGTGTCGTGGTCGCCGTTGTAGTGGGCGATCAGGCAACCCGAAAGTGCCAGGGTGTAGCAGATCGACGTGCCGTGGTTGATCTGCAGGGCAATGTCCAGGGCCTGCCGTGCCGTGCGCCAGGCCTGCTCCGGTTGCCCCTGCAGCCATAGAATGCGCGCCAGGATGGTCAGGGCGGCCACGCTCTGGTCGTATTGCACGCCAAAGCCATGGGTGAACCGGTTGAGGTGGCCGCTGTGGGCCATGCGCTGGATCACCTCTTCAGCGTTGAGCCGCGCCCGGGACTGGTCGCCGGCAAAGTGCAGGGCCAATACCCGCAATCGATGGGTACTCAGCGACAGCAGCGGGTCGCCGTGCAAGCCCAGTTGGTCGAATTGCCGGGTCTGATCCAGGGCCAGCTGATATTGGCCGCAACTGAGGTTGACCGCCATGTGCCCGGAGACCGCGCGCAACTCGCCGACAACGTCATTGCATTGCCTGGCCAAGGCCCTGGCGGTGACGAAGGCGCCAATGGTCTCCGCAGTGCCGCCCTGGACGTGGTAACAGGCGCTGCCGAGGGCCAGCTTCAGAGTCATTTGCAGGCGCGGACAGGGCTCGGCTGCGGTATCGAGCAAAGCCAGGGCCTTGCGCACATAACCGCCGTGCTCCTTGAGCAGCGACAGCTCCTGCCAGAGTGGCGTGGACGCCGCCGTCAGGCGGATCGCCAGGGCCTGCGGTCCCTGCGCGTTCAGGCCCCAGTCGAGGGCCGCGCGAATGTCTTCCAGGCCACGGGCGTAACGCTCGATCCACAGCGTGGTTGGCGTGCGCTCCCATTCTTTCTGCGCCTGCTGCATCAAGATCAGGCAGCGTTCGGTGTGACGCTCCCGGGTGGCGGGCAGTTCGCTGGCCTGTTCGAGTTTTTCCAGGGCGTAGCGGCGGGTGGTGTCGAGCAGACGGTAGAACACCTCTTCGTCACCCACATCCACGCTCAGCAAGGACTTGGCCACCAGTTGCGTGATCGAGCCAAATACCTCGCGCGGTTCGATGTGTTCACCGACGATCACCGCCGCGGCAGATGCCAGGGTGAAGCCGCCACGGAAGATGCCCAGTCGGCGCAGGCAGGTCTTTTCGCAGACGCTGAGCAGTTCGAAGCTCCAGTCCAGTGTGGCGCGCAGGGTCTGATGGCGGCCCAGGCTGGTCTGGCTGCAGTGGGTGAGCAGGCGAAAACTGTCTTGCAGTTGCCCGAGCAAACCGTCCAGGCCGAGGCTGGTGACTTGCGCCGCCGCCAGCTCCAGGGCCAGTGGAATGCCGTCCAGGCGTCGGCAGATATCGATCACCAGCGGCAACTGCGCATCCGTGAAATCGAAGCTGTCGTGGCTGGCCATAGCCCGCTCGATGAACAGCTGCAACGCGGAAAAGCCCAGCGCCTGGGCGCGGTCCAGCACGGCGATGGGCGGCGGACAGTCGAGGGATTCCAGGCGCTGGACGAACTCTCCTTCGGCCCGCAGGCTCTCGCGGCTGGTGGCCAGGATGTGCAGCTGTGGCGCACCACGCAGCAGGCTCTCGCACAGCAGGGCCACGTCGTCGAGCAGGTGCTCGCAGTTGTCGATGACCAACAGCATCTGCCGCTCGCGCAGGAACCGGGCGAGGCTATTCAGCGGTTCGCCGTCGTGCAGGGACAGTTCCAGCAGCGCGGCCAGATGGCCGGTGATCATCAGCGGGTCAGTGATTGGGGCCAGGTCCAGCAGACGGATGCCGTCACGGTAGCGACCGATCAACTGCTCGGCGACGCTCAGGGCGACAGTGGTCTTGCCGATGCCCCCGGGGCCGACCAGGGTGATGAAGCGCTGGCGCGGCAGCTGTGTCATCAGGTTGTCGACCAGCGCCTGGCGCCCGATCAGGCGGGTGCTGCGCAGGGGCAGGTTGTGCCCGCGGGACTCAATCGGGTCACTGGGCGGGCGAGGCTGGTTTTGTTCGAGAAAGAACGGTGCGACGAAACTGTAGCCGCGCTGGGCCACGGTCACGATATAGCGCTGGCCGGCCTGACCGTCGCCGAGGGCCTTGCGCAGGGCGGCCATGTGCACCCGCAGGTTGATCTCTTCGACCACGGTGTCGGGCCAGACTTCAGCCATCAGTTGTTGCTTGCTGACCACGTTCCCGGCGTGTTTCAACAGAATCAACAGGATGTCCATGGCTCGTCGCCCCAGGCGCAGGGGCTGGTCGGCCTCCATCGCCAGGCGTTGTGCGGGGTAGATCCTGTAGGGGCCGAAATGCACCGCCTGGTCGAGGGAAAGGGTCAACGGGTCGCTCCTGTTGCAGCCGTCTGTTACGCGGGTTTCAGGCATATTCCTCAGGTTCTGGCGTCAACGCAATGCGTTGCTCGATTGACTCCTGGGGCAGGGATTGACTGTAGCGTATCAATGGATCGCGTCGGTCCCGTGAACATTGGGCGCCGCCTCGGTCGAGGCGGTGGGTGGCCGTGGAAAATTAACAACGTTTAACTCGTCGTCCTCCCGTTCTAACTCAACACTCAACTCCTGTAGGAGCTGCCGCAGGCTGCGATCTTTTGATCTTGCCTTTGAAAAATCAAAAGATCGCAGCCTCGTTGCACTCGACAGCTCCTACAGGGATCTCATTCATCGGAAGGACGCCGTAATGATCAACGTAGTGGTGGTCTATCACAGCGGCTACGGGCATACCCGGGTCATCGCCGAGGCGGTGGCCCGAGGCGTGGAACGGCATCCAGACAGTCGCTGCCGACTGATAACCGTCGAAGACGTCGAAGACCACTGGGACCTGCTGCACCACGCCGACGCGATCATCTTCGGCGCCCCCACCTACATGGGCAGCGCGTCGGCGGCCTTCAAGGGCTTCATGGAAGCTACTGCCGACTTCTATCTGGCGCAACCCTGGCGCGACAAGCTGGCCGCCGGCTTCACCAACTCCGGCTGCCTGTGCGGCGACAAACTCAACACCTTGCTGCAGATGGCGGTGTTCGCTGCCCAGCATTCGATGATCTGGGTCGGCCTCGACCTGCTGCCCGCCCGCGCAGGCGCTGGGGGCTTCGATGGGCAGCTCAATCGCCTGGGCAGTTCGCTGGGCGCCATGGCCCAGTCGAATGTCGAGCTATCCCCCGAGCAGGCACCCCCCGCCGAGGACCGCTGCACCGCCGCGTATCTGGGAGAGCGGGTGGCGCGACTGGCGGCGCGAATGAGAAGGGAAGATTAAGAACAAACAGGTACGCAGTCCCCTGTAGGAGCTGCCGCAGGCTGCGATCTTTTGATCTTGCCTTTAAAAGATCGCAGCCTCGTTGCACTCGACAGCTCCTACAGGGATTTTGGCTCACACGCAGATGTTGTAGGCAGCCCCGGACTCTGTAGGAGCTGCCGAAGGCTGCGATCTTTTGCTTTTAAGGCCACCTACGACCCGACAACGCCAGGCAAACGGGTTGATGCCTTCGCTGCGGGTAAACATGTGGCAGAAATGCGCCTGATCGCAAAAGCCGCACTCCAGGCTGATTTGCGTGAGGCTCAGGTCCGTGTGCTGGATCAACAGCTTGGCCCGGGCAATGCGCTGCTGGCGAATCCAGTCCTGGGGGGAAAGGCCGGTGCTGCATTTGAAGGCGCGGGAAAAATGACTGCGCGACAGCGAACAGGCATGAGCCAGTTCGGTCACTTCGAGGGGTTCACCGAGGCGTTCGAGGATCAGTTGCTTGACCAATCGCTCTCGCTGCGGGCTGAGGCCCCCGGCGTTTTTTCCTGGGGTTTGTGCGACTGTCGCGCGGACGGCGTTTTGCTGTGATTGAGCCATGGCGAATGTCCGTGTCGGTAGGCCTCATTCTTGAAGCCGAGCGCTCTGGCTTGCGAGTTAAACGTTGTTAATTCCACGCCCACTGCGGGGACGTCTGGCGTAAAGTCAGCCACAATCGCCCTCCGTACCTGGCCTGTCACACAAGGAACCCGTGCCTGTGAATCGAAATGATCTGCGTCGCGTCGACATGAACCTGCTGGTGATTTTCGAAGCACTGATGTTCGAGAAAAACCTCACCCGCGTGGCGGAAAAACTGTTCATGGGCCAGCCGGCGGTGAGCGCCGCGCTTGGCCGGTTGCGCGATCTGTTCGACGATCCCTTGCTGTTGCGCAACGGTCGCGGCATGGAGCCGACGGGGAGGGCGCTGGCGATTCTCAAGGAATTGCAGCCGGCAATGGACGTGATTTCCGGTGCGGTCAGCCGGGCCAAGGAGTTCGATCCGACGACCAGCAGTGATGTGTTTCGCATCGGGCTGTCGGACGATGCCGAGTTCGGTCTGTTTCCACCCTTGTTGCGTCAGTTACAGGAAGAGGCACCGGGGATCGTGGTCGTGGTGCGCCGCGCCAATTACCTGCTGATGCCGGCGTTGCTGGCCTCCGGTGAAATCTCCGTGGGCGTGAGCTACACCACGGAATTGCCGGCCAATGCCAAGCGCAAGAAACTGCGGGACATTCCATGCAAGGTGCTGCGCGGCGACACCCGGCCGGGCCCGCTGACCCTCGACGAATATTGCGCCAGGCCCCATGCAATGGTGTCGTTTTCCGGCGACTTGAGCGGCAACATCGACCTGGACCTGGCCAAGGTCGGACGCTGCCGCAAGGTGGTGCTGGGCGTGCCGCAATTCAGTGGCCTGCGCGCGTTGCTGGCGGGCACCGAGATGATCGCCACCGTGCCCGACTATGCCGCCTGCGCACTGGTCGAGGGATGTGGCCTGCGCGCTGAAGACCCGCCCTTTGAAATCGAAGCCGCGCAGTTGTCCATGGCCTGGAGCGGCGTCCACGACAACGACCCGGCGGAGCGCTGGCTGCGCTCGCGCATCAGCCAGTTCATGTCCGCGCCGCTCGACACCTCCGGGACCGCCTGACACACCGCCATCGCGGGCAAATGATATCGCCGGATTCTGTGCCCGACACAAAACCCTGTAGGAGCGAGCCTGCTCGCGATGAGGCCGGCACATCCAGCATCAATGGTGACTGACACACCGCCATCGCGAGCAGGCTCACTCCTACAAGGGATTTGTGGTGTTTCTGGATCTTGTGTTCATCGCCAGTCCCTGTGGGAGCGAGCCTGCTCGCGATGAGGCAGGCACATCCAACATCATTGGCGACTGGCACACCGCCATCGCGAGCAAGCCCGCTCCCACAGTAGTCACAATGGTGATCGCGGATTTTGTGCCCGACACAAGAACCTGTGGGAGCGAGCCTGCTCGCGATGAGGCTGGCACATCCAGCATCAATGGCGACTGACCCACCGCTATCGCGAGCAGGCTCGCTCCCACAGTGACCAATGAGGATCCAAGGATCCGGGTGCCCTCGCAAAAAGAGCACGTACATCCAATTTTTTCTTCCCCCATCCCGGCAATCTCACTACTCGATTTGCCGGAGCCTTGCGTATGTCTGAATTCAATCGACTTGAACCGACCAGCCCCGGGGCGGGTGAAGTCGTCACCCTGATCATCAAGCACCGGATCAAGGCCGGGTTTGAAGTGCCCTACGAAGCCTGGCTGCGCAACATCGTCAAGGTCGCCGCGCAGAGCGAAGGGCACCTGGGAGTGGATGTGGTGCGTGGCAAGCAGGCGGGTCTGCACCTGTTCACCTGTGTACTACGCTTTTGCTCCACCGAGGCCATGCAGCGCTGGCTCGATTCGCCGCAACGCCGGGCGCTGGTGGAGGAAGCAGCTCCCATGCTGGCCGACGGCGACCAGACTGAAGTCAACCCGGTCAATGAATTCTGGTTTTCGCCGCTGGCCGATGCGGCTTCGCCACCGCCTCGCTGGAAGCAGGCCGTGGTGACGCTGCTGGTGATCCTGCCGCATACCTTGCTGGTACCACTGCTCTGGGGGCCGTTATTGCAACTCAATGCTTTTCTTTCCAGCTATGTGGTCGCCACGTTCCTGATCACGCTGACCATCGTGCTGTCGGTGGTCTACGTCTTCATGCCGCTGGCCACGCGCCTGTTCGCTCCGTGGCTGGAAGCCGGCCAGTCCCATTCCTCTCAGCCCTGATTCAACAGCCTTAAGGAAAACGCGATGAACGCCGATCTGATTTTGTTCAATGGCCAGTTCCATACCGTTGACCGGGAAAATCCGCACGCCAGCGCCGTGGCCATCCGCGAAGGCCGCTTCGTGGCCGTTGGCAGCGATGCCGAAGCCATGGCGTTGCGCGGCTCCGGCACCCAGGTGATCGACCTCAAGGGTCGTTGCGTGATTCCCGGCCTCAACGACTCGCACCTGCACCTGATCCGTGGCGGCCTGAACTACAACCTGGAGCTGCGCTGGGAAGGCGTGCCGTCGCTGGCCGATGCGCTGCGCATGCTCAAGGAGCAGGCCGATCGCACGCCGACCCCGCAGTGGGTGCGGGTGGTCGGTGGCTGGAACGAATTCCAGTTCGCCGAAAAACGCATGCCGACCCTCGAAGAACTCAACCAGGCCGCGCCGGACACTCCGGTGTTCGTCCTGCACCTGTACGACCGCGCCTTGCTCAACCGTGCCGCGCTGCGAGTCGCCGGCTACACCCGCGACACGCCGAACCCACCGGGCGGCGAAATCGTTCGTGATGCCAACGGCAACCCCACCGGCATGCTGGTGGCGCGTCCCAACGCGATGATCCTGTACTCGACCCTGGCCAAGGGGCCGAAGCTGCCGCTGGAGTATCAGGTCAACTCGACCCGCCAGTTCATGCGCGAACTCAATCGCCTGGGCCTGACCAGCGCCATCGATGCCGGCGGCGGTTTCCAGAACTACCCGGACGATTACCAGGTGATCGAGCAACTGGCCAAGGAGCAATTGCTCACGGTTCGCATTGCCTACAACTTGTTCACCCAGAAGCCCAAGGAAGAGCTGACCGACTTCAAGAACTGGACCGGCAGCGTCAAGTTGCATCAGGGCGATGACTACCTGCGACACAACGGCGCCGGCGAGATGCTGGTGTTCTCGGCGGCGGACTTCGAAGACTTCCTCGAGCCGCGTCCGGACCTGCCGCAAAGCATGGAAGACGAACTGGAGCCGGTGGTGCGCCATCTGGTCGAGCAGCGCTGGCCGTTCCGCTTGCACGCGACCTACAACGAATCCATCAGCCGCATGCTCGATGTGTTCGAGAAGGTCAACCGCGACATTCCATTCAACGGCCTGCCGTGGTTCTTCGACCACGCCGAAACCATCACCCCGCAGAACATCGAGCGGGTGAGGGCATTGGGTGGCGGGATTGCGATTCAGGATCGCATGGCCTTCCAGGGCGAGTACTTCGTCGAGCGCTATGGCGCCAAGGCCGCCGAGGCCACGCCGCCGATCCAGCGCATGCTCGCCGAAGGCGTGCCGGTGGGCGCCGGCACCGATGCGACGCGGGTGTCGAGCTACAACCCGTGGACTTCGCTGTACTGGATGGTCAGCGGTCGCACCGTCGGCGGCATGGCGTTGCACGCCGAAGGCCTGTCGCGATTGACCGCGCTGGAACTGTTCACCCACGGCAGTGCCTGGTTCTCGTCCGAGCAAGGCAAGAAAGGCCAGATCAAGGTTGGGCAGCTGGCGGACGTGGCAGCGTTGAGCGCGGATTTTTTCAGTGTCGACGAAGAAGCGATCAAGTGGATCGAGTCGGTGCTGACCGTGGTCGGTGGCAAGGTCGTGTACGCCGCTGGTGATTTCGAGAAGCTGGGGCCGGCCAGCGTGCCGGTGCTGCCGGACTGGTCGCCGGTGGTGAAGGTGCCAGGGCACTGGAAGCCGAACTCACCGTTGCAGGCCCAGGTTCACCAGTGCAGCGGACCCTGCGCGGTGCATTCCCACAGCCACGAACGGGCACGCCTGTCGAACGCGCCAGTCAGCGATTTTGCCGGTTTCTGGGGCGCCTTTGGCTGCTCGTGCTTTGCTTTTTGATGACGAGCTTTCTGACGAATACCAAAAAGCGTCGGCGTGATCCGTCGGCGCCAAAAGCAATAACCATCCACCAAGGAGTTTTTTCATGAGCAACGTTCCTTACAAGCGCCTGAACAAAGACGATGCAGTGGTGCTGCTGGTCGATCACCAGACCGGCCTGATCTCGCTGGTGCAGGACTTCTCGCCCAACGAATTCAAGAACAACGTGCTGGCCCTGGGCGACATCGCCAAGTTCTTCAAGCTGCCGACCATTCTGACCACCAGTTTCGACAAAGGCCCGAACGGTCCGATCGTGCCGGAACTCAAGGCGCAGTTCCCGGACGCACCGTTCATTGCCCGTCCAGGCCAGATCAACGCCTGGGACAACGAAGACTTCGTCAAGGCCGTCAAAGCCACTGGCCGCAAGCAACTGATCATCGCCGGTGTGGTGACTGACGTGTGCGTGGCGTTCCCGACCCTGTCGGCGATTGCCGAAGGTTTTGACGTGTTCGTGGTGACCGACGCTTCGGGCACCTTCAACACCACCGTGCAGCAAGCGGCCTGGGCGCGCATGACGGCAGCCGGTGCACAACTGCTGAACTGGTTCTCGGTAGCCTGCGAGCTGCAAGGCGACTGGCGCAACGACATGGAAGGCCTGGCCAACCTGCTGTCCGAGCGCATGCCGAACTACCGCAACTTGATCAACAGCTACACCACTTTTACTGCCAAGTAAGTGATCGGTTGCCGGCTTCGGTCGGCAGCCTTTAAAAGATCGCAGCCTGCGGTAGCTCCTGCATGAGAATGCGTTCCCTGTAGGAGCTGCCGCAGGCTGCGATCTTTTGCGCTTCACCAAAACCTGTAGGAGCGAGCCTGCTCGCGATGGTCGTCAACGATGACGCGGGATATCTGGATCACCGCGGCGTTCGAGAGACCATCGCGAGCAGGCTCGCTCCTACAGGTTTTTGATTCAGTTCAGATGCGTCTTGAGCTCCAGCGCCGCCTGGCGCACTGCCGCTTTCACCGCCGGTATCTGGCTCAGCGGATTGAGCAAGCCGAAGTCATGGATCATCCCGTTGTAACGCACCGAAGTCACCGGCACGCCGGCCGCATCCAGGTGGCGGGCATAGCTTTCGCCTTCATCGCGCAACACATCGAACTCAGCAGTCTGCACAAGCGCCGCCGGCAGGCCCTTGAGCTGTTCGGCACTGGCCGTGAGCGGCGAGGCGTGGATCTGTGCGCGTTCGGCCGGGTTGGTGGTGTAGTTGTCCCAGAACCACTGCATCATGCCCTTGGTCAGGAAGTGGCCCTCGGCAAATTGCTGGTACGAGCCGTTGTCGAACCCGGCGTTGGTCACCGGCCACATCAGCAGTTGAAAGCGCAGGGCCGGGGCGTTCTGTTCCTTGGCCATCAACGCCACCACCGCGGCCATGTTGCCGCCCACGCTATTGCCCGCTACCGCCAGTCGCTTGCCATCGACACCGATCTGCTGGCCATGCTCGGCCACCCAGCGCGTCGCGGCGTAAGCCTGGTTGATCGCGGTGGGGTACTGCGCTTCCGGCGACGGCGTGTAATCGACGTAGACCGCGACGGCGCCGGAGCCCACCACCAGGTCGCGAATCAGCCGTTGGTGGGTCGGGAAGTCCCCCAGCACCCAGCCGCCACCGTGGAAGAACATGAACACCGGCAGCTCGCCCTTGACCTTGGCCGGGCGGACGATTTTCAGGTTGATCGTCTGCTCGCCGACCTTGATCGCGCGGTCACTGACCTCGACACCGGACAGGTCCACCTTCACCGACGCCTGGGCACCGGTCAGCACCGCCCGGGCGTCTTTCGGGCTCAGTTGTTCAAGGGGCTTGCCGCCACCGGCGGCGAGGGCGTCGAGGAAGGCCTGGGTGTTGTGCTCGACACCGGGGCTGCCTGCGGCAAAGGCATTGCCGACAGCCAGGGCGAGCAGGGTAGTGGTCAGGGTTTTCTTGGCGATGTTCATTGTGTAATTCCTTTTTCATTAGTGATGTGGTCGCTGTGTAGGAGCTGCCGAAGGCTGCGATCTTTTGCTTGTGATCTTGAAAGGCAAAGTCAAAAGATCGCAGCCTTCGGCAGCTCCTACATAGGTATTCGGTGGGTTTCAGATGCACCGTGGGCACAGATTAATTGGGTGCTGAAAAGGGAAAAAGCCGCTATAAAGCGTTTGACTGTCAACCAAGGTGTGACAATGAACCCGTTCGAAGACATGCGTATCTTTTGCCAAGTCATGGACTCCGGCAGCTTCACCGCCGCTGCCGATCAATTGGGCCTGTCCAAGCAATTTGTCAGCCGCCGCCTCATGCAGCTCGAAGAGCGCCTGGGCGTGCGCTTGCTCAACCGTTCCACGCGGCGCCTGGACGTCACGCCGCTGGGCCACAGTTACTACGAATCGGCCTTGCGCCTGCTGGGTGAAGTCGAACAGGTGGAGCAGGGCATCGCCGGGCAGACCACCGAGCCGCGAGGCACCATTCGCGTCAGCGCGCCGCTGTCCTTTGCGCTGGCGCACCTGGGCTGCCTGCTGCCGCTGTTCCTGCAGCGCTATCGTGACGTCACGGTGGAAGTGGACCTGAGCGATCGTCCGGTGGACCTGCTCGGGGAGGGCTACGACCTGGCGTTGCGCATCGGCACGCTGGAAGACTCGACGCTGATCGCCCGACGCATCGCCGCCATCGAACGCGTGTATTGCGCCAGCCCCACGTACCTCGCCGAGCGCGGCACACCGAACAAACCCGAAGACCTGCTCAACCATGACTGCCTGCCCTATGGCCATGGACGCCAGGTGCAATGGCGCTTCGCGGGCCAGGGCAAGCCACTGGCCGTCAACGTCACCGGGCGGATGCGGGTCAACAATGGCGAGTTGCTCAAGGACGCGGCGGTTGCCGGGATGGGCATTACCTACCTGCCGACCTTTATCGTCGGCGCAGCACTGCGGGAGGGGAAGTTGGTGCGGGTGCTGGACGAGTTCCGGCCGGAGCCGCTGACCCTGTCGGCGGTCTATCCGCAACACCGGCAATCGTCGCGACCGGTGCAGGCGTTGATCGAGTTTTTGCGCGAGCGGCTGGACCAGACGTAGGCGGGGCCTGTGCCTGGATGCACAATCTTCAGGCTGCCAAAATCACTGTGGGAGCGAGCCTGCTCGCGATGACGGCAGGTCTTCAACATTGATGTTGTCTGACACTCCGCCATCGCGAGCAGGCTCGCTCCCACAGGGTTTAGCTCTGTAGATGCATTTGCATTCACACCCCAAAACAAATGGGGGTAGATCAGTTCGAGCGCTTGTCGTCCCCCGGCTCACCGCCTACGTGGACGCCGCGATCGTCGCCTGGCTGGCCAGCGGCATGCAGGCCGCGATCGTCACCGACTTCACCGGCGCGATGCACGCCGTTGTCGTCACCGGCGCGATGCACACCGTTGTCGTCACCGGCGCGATGCACACCGTTGTCGTCGCCCGAACGGTGTACGCCATTGTCATCACCTGCACGGTGAATGCCGCGATCATTCCCCGGTTCGGAATGGGTGCCACTGCGGCCGGAGCTCGAGGCGCTGCCGCCGGAATGGCCGCTGTCGCCATGACCACTGCCGCTACCTCCACTGCCGCCGCTTCCGCCGCCACCACTGCCACCGTGACCGCCACCACCGCCGCCGCTTCCGCCACCACCACTGCCGCCGTGACCGCCACCACCGCCGCCGCTTCCGCCACCACCACTGCCACCGTGACCGCCGCCACCACCGCCACCGCCACCGCCACCGCCACCGCCGCCACTACCTCCCTCTCTGGCATGGGCAGTCGACATATCTGACAGGCTGTCCGGAATCAATACGGTAGACGCCGACAAAACCGCGCCAATAGCTACTGCAAGTAAAAGCTTGTTGAAGTGCATGTCGTTCTCCGCTTTCTTCTTCGGGGTGCAACTTACAAAAAACACTGCGACAGGCGTCACAGTGCAACCCGCCAGCCCCTGTTCAACGGGGTCAGTGAATACTCGAAGCCAGTTCGAAAATCGGGATGTACATCAGGATCACGATCACCCCGATGAGCAGGCCGATGAAGGTCATCAGCAGGGGTTCGAACAGCCGCACGAACCATTCGATCCAGCGACTGATTTCTTCGTCGTAGAAGTCGGCGCTGCGTTCCATCATTTGTCCCAGGTTGCCGGACTGTTCACCCGCGCGCAGCAGGCGCAGGGACACCGGGGTCACCAGGTGATTGAGTTCCAGCGCGGCAGACAGCGATTGCCCTTCGCGCACCCGCTCGCAGGCCTGGTCCAGGCGCACGCGGGAGGCTGGGGTCAGCAGGTTGCGCACCATGCCCATGGCGGTGACGAGGGGAATACCGCCTTGCAGCAGAATCCCCAGGGACCGGTAGAAGCGCGCCAGTTCGTACATGAAGATGCGCTGGTGTATCGCCGGGACTTTCTCGATCAGGCGGTCCACGCCCCGGCGAAAGGACGGTTGGCGCTGGAGCAAAGCGATGCTGACGATGAAGGCCGCAAAGGCGCCGAAGAATTCGCCCTGGTGGGCGTGCAGGAACATGCCGCTGCTCATCAGGATCTGCGACATCCACGGCAGGTTTTCCCCCAGGCCTTCGAACACCAGGCTGAAGCGCGGTACCACATAGCCCATCAAAAACAGGACCACGCCGCCCCCGACGATCAGCAACAGCATGGGGTAGATCGAGGCGCTGACGATCTTCTGGCGAACCTCGTCCATGCGCTGGCGATAGCTGACATAGCGGCCCAGGGCATCGCCCACGGCGCCGGTTTTTTCGCTGGACTGCACCAGCGCCACATACAGCGGCGGGAAAACCGCGGACATCTGGCCCAGGGCCTGGGAGAACGATTTGCCTTCATACAGCAGGCGCACCAGTTCGCTCAGGGTCTTGCGGGCCTGGGGGGCGCTTTCCTTTTCCGCCAGGCTTTCCAGCGCATCGATCAAAGGCAGGCCGGCATTGAGCAGGGTGGTCAGTTCCTGGCTGAACAGCACCAGGTTGAAAGTCTCGCGCTGCTTCAGGCCCATGGCCCGCCAATGTCGTTCGGCACGCAGGCTGACCACCCGCAGGCCCTGGTCCTCGGCAATGCGCCGGGCTTCGCTATGACCCGGTGCTTCGACGGTCATTGAAACCACACCGGCCTTGCCGACTGCTTTGAGGTGAAAGCGCATGGTCGCCATTCCCGTCAATTCCAGTTGGTGACTTCGGCGTTTTCGCCTTCGCCGCCGGCCTGTCCGTCCTTGCCCAGGGACAGCAGGTCGTACTCGCTGTGTTCACCGGGGTAGCGGTAGGTGTAGGCGCGGCCCCATGGGTCCAGCGGCAGTTTTTTCTGCAGGTACGGGCCGGTCCAGTGGGCTTCGTCGCTGGGCGCGGTGACCAGCGCCTGCAAGCCTTGTTCGGTGGACGGGTAATGACCGACTTCCAGGCGGTACAGGTCCAGGGCCTTGCCCAGGCCTTCTATTTGCGCCTTGGCCACTTTCACTTCGGAGCGGCCCAGTTGCGCGAAGTACTTCGGCGCGACGATGCCGGCCAGCAGCCCGAGCACCACCAGCACCACCAACAGTTCGAGCAGGGTGAACCCGCGCTGGGCTCTTGGCGAACAACTACGCGGGGCGAATGACAGTCGCTGTTTCATGATGACCTCACTTAGTCGGCAGGAAGGGTCGCAGCTGATTTTTGTAATGAGGGCTTATGCAATTGCCATGCACAGCACCGGCAAAGTCGGCGACGTACTCCCCAACCCCCCGTACTACGGCCCTTTGCGCTTTCGGCACAGTGCTTGCGTATGCCTGACAAACGACCGGTCAGTGGGGCATTTCCCCCAATTTTTCAGGGCCGGGCAGGGGAGGTAGAACAATGAAAACTCTCACCGCGGGATTGCTCGGCTTGACCTTGCTGGGCGGCGTCGCACAGGCCGATGTGTTCGTTTCGGTAGACGCCAAGGGCAACTTCGTCTTGTCGAACGTCCACCGCCCTGGTCGCCATTATGAAAGGGTCATTCGCGAGCCCGAAGCGGCGGTGGTCAGCCTTGATCAGCAGCCGCAGATGATTGCCGCCAGGCCCTATGCCGAGCTGGTTTCGAAGGCCGCCGAGGCCAACCATTTGCCCGCGGCGCTGCTGCATGCGGTGATACAGAACGAGTCCGGCTACAACCCCAGTGCGGTGTCGCCCAAGGGCGCCGGTGGCCTGATGCAGTTGATGCCCGACACCGCCCGCGAGCTGGGCGTGACCGATGTCTACGACCCCAAGGCCAACATCCAGGGTGGCGCGCGCTACCTCAAGCGCTTGATGACGATGTTCGACAACGACATGGCCCTCGCCGTGGCCGCCTACAACGCAGGCCCACAGGCCGTGCTCAGCCGTGGCGGGGTGATCCCGCCGTTCGCCGAAACCCAGCGTTATGTGCCCAGTGTTTTGAAGCAGTACCGGCGCTTGCAAGGCCTGTCGGCGGACGCCCCGTTGTAAGCGAAAAACCGGGGCGGATTTTCCCCAACATTGGGGGGTAATGACCCCGGCGAAAAATTGGGGAAAAAGTGGGGAATTTCCCCCGATGAATTAAGTGGCAATCATAACTATCTGAAAATTATGTGAAATTTTTGTGGCATGCGGATTGCTCAAGGGGATTTGTCGAGAATTATTCCTGAGAGCCCCCACTTCGAGGCCCGAGATCATGATCGGAATACACCATGCTCCAAACATTCTCCCCTGGCTTCTACTAGCCGCATCGGTGTTCGGCATTGAATTCGCGGAAGCAGCTGCGCGCTGTGAACGCAACCTGGTGGCCAACGTCGTGGCGTTGGACCAGCCGCTGATGTTCAACCGCCTGGGGGCGCAGAACGTCAACGGCATGATGTACGCCCTGCGCCGGGATGTGGTCGACGACCACAATGTCTCGCTGGCCCAGGGCGGCGCGGCGGTGCCGGGCAAGGTTTCGCTGCGGCCTGACAAGCGACCACGCCCGCTGGTGCTGCGGGTTGCCGCCGGCGAGTGCCTGACCATCAATCTGCAGAACCTGCTGGCCTATCAGGCCAACCCGGGTTCGCACGAAGGCGGCGAGGAAGAGGAAGGCGAGGAAGAAGGTGGTATCGAGGTCGGCAACAACGATCAATTCAAGGTCGACGAGCAGGTCGCCGACCGCCATGTGGGCTTTCAGGTCAACGGCCTGCAGGCCGTCAATAGCATCGATGACATTTCGTCGTTCACCGGGCGCAACGCCAACACGCTGATCCTGCCCGGCGCCACCCGCTCCTATACCTTGTACGCCGAACGTGAAGGCGTCTTCGCCGTCAGTAGCCGTGGCGCGACCTTCGGTGGCGAAGGGGCGGCCGGCAACGTCGCCAACGGTCTGTTCGGTCAGGTCGTGGTGCTGCCCAAGGGCGCTCGCAGCTATCGCAACACCGTGACCGAAGAAGAAATGCGTCTGGCCACCACTGGCCGCACGCCTGCCGGCCAGCCGATCGTCGACTACCAGGCGCGCTACCCGCAGCGCGAGCCGTGGATCCGTGAAGGCAAGGCCGGTTCGATGATCATCAACATGGTCGACGGCAACGAAATCATCTCCAGCGAAAGCGATGCGATCGTGATGGGCAGCAATGCCGATGGCAGCTTCCCGGCCGCGACCTATGCACTGGAAGCGGTGGGCAAACGCAACCCGGCCATCCCCAACCGCCTGGAGCCCTTCCGCGATTTCGCCTCGCAGTTCCAGGATGAGACCGCCGCGACCCAGGCCTTCCCGGCGTACTGGGCCGACCCGGTGATGGCCCACGTGCTGGAGCCGACCCGCGATTCGTTCATGATCAACTACGGCTCCGGCGGCATGGGTGCCGAGGTGGTCGCCAACCGCCTGGGCGTCGGGCCAATGCACGATTGCCTGTCCTGCGCCTATGAAGAGTTTTTCCTCAGTTCCCACACCGTGGGCGACGTGGCGATGCTGGTGGACGTACCGGCCAACGCCGGCCTGGAAGGCATAACCCCAGGCCAGGTGCCGAGGGCCGATCAGGTCGGGGTCAAGGCGACCATGGCGCTGTATCCATCGGAGCCTTCCAACGTCAACCACAGCTACATCGGTGACTTCGTCAAATTCCGCAACACCCACAACGGTCATGAGCAGCACATCTTCCACCTGCACGGGCATCAGTGGCTGTTCAACCCCAATGACGACAACTCCGACTATGTCGATGCCCAGGGCATCGGGCCGGGTGCCGGCTACACCTATGAAATCGCCAACGGCGGCTCGGGCAACCGCAACCGGGTAGCGGGCGACGCGATCTATCACTGCCACTTCTATCCGCACTTCGCCCAGGGCATGTGGGCCATGTGGCGGGTGCACGATGTGTTTGAAGAAGGCACCAAACTCGAAGTTTCGCAGCAGGGCAACGACGGCTACCACAGCGAACCCTTTGCCCTGCGCCAGGGTAAACCGGCAGCCGGTGCACGGGCCTTGCCCGATGGCGAGATCGTCGCCGGTACGCCCATCCCGGCCGTCGTTCCGCTGCCAGGCAAAGCCATGCCGCCGATGCCCGGCAAAGTCGCGGTCGTACCGAAAATCGGCGAAGCCCTGGTGGCCGCCAATGACGACGATGGGGAAGGCGACGATGACGGCGAACATCACAGCGGTGGACCACAGGCCATCGGCTCGCTCGCCCTGGTCGATCGCAGCGAGGCCAACCGCAACGCCGACGGCACCCTGAAAAACCCGGGCTATCCATTCTGGATCGGCGGCATGGAAACCTCGGTCGGCCAGCGCCCACCGACCCCGCCACTGGACATGCTCGACGCCGCCAAGGCCCAGAGCCTCAAGGCCTCGGGCAAAGCCCTGTGGGCCAACCTCGACCCGAATCAGTCCGGCGGTTGGGACGGTGGTCTGGGCCGCCATTCCCTGGACGGTTTCTCCGCCGGGGGCGAAGCCAATACCGTGACCACGTCTTTGGATTTCTCCAAGGAAGTGACGCGCGCCAAGCCGCTTTACCTGCCGGAAGAGGGCACCGAAGTCGAACAGGCGGCCATGGCCTTCCATGCCAAGAAGGACCACCCAAGCTATGCCTTGCTGCCGGGCAACCAGATCGTACCGCGCAACTTCCGCACCAACGGCGCCTTGCCGGTGGCCGGCGCGCCGTACTACGAACCCTGCATGGATGACCGGCAAAAACGCCTGACCAGCAGCGCCGGCACCGGTGAGTTCGCCAGTGGCGAGCGGATCGACGGCATGTCGTTCATCGGTTCCTCGACCTTCACCGCCGACCGCCCACGGATCTACAAAGCGGCGAACATCCAGTTCGACGCGGTGTACAACAAGGTCGGCTACCACTTCCCGCAAGCGCGCATCCTGGCGCTGTGGGAAGACGCCTGGCCGGTGATCACCAAGCAGCGTCCGCCAGAGCCTCTGGTAATGCGCATGAACACCTTCGACTGCGTGCAGTACCAGCAAACCAACCTGGTACCGGCCACCTATGAAATGGACGACTATCAAGTGCGCACGCCGACCGACGTGATCGGCCAGCACATTCACCTGCCCAAATGGGACCTGACCGCAGCCGACGGTTCGGCCAACGGCTGGAACTATGAAGACGGCGTGCTTTCCCCAGGTGCCGTGCAAGAGCGTATCCATGCCATCCGCGAGTACAACCAGTGCCAGGGCACCGACCCACGGGACGGCACCCCGGCTTGCCCGAAAGCCAAGAACCATCCGTTCTTCGGCCAGTACGGCCGGGCCGACTGGGTAGGCGCGCGGACAGCCATGCAACGCTGGTTCGTCGACCCTGTGGTCAACAGCAAAGGCGTGGACCGTGGCCTGGGCACCATCTTCACCCACGACCACCTCGGCCCATCGACGCACCAACAGATTGGCCTCTATGCCACCGTGCTGGCTGAACCGGCCGGTTCCACCTGGTTCCATGCCGAAACCGGCGAGCCGTTGTACAGCGGCGCGCGGCAGGATGGCGGGCCGACGTCCTGGCAGGCGGTGATCTCCACCGGTGACCTGGACGGCGACGGCAAGAACGACAGCTTCCGTGAGTTCTTCCTCGAGTACAGCGACTTCCAGCATGCCTATGAAGCCGGTGTGTACGTCGGCGCAGGCCCCAACGGCGTGCCGAACCCACAAGCCTTCCCGGCCACCGCGGACAGCTTCCGCTACGCCATCAACCCACCGGTGCGCAATAACGCCAGCACCCTGCTGGACGGCATTCTCGAGGTTCAGGGCGGCATGGTTCCAGGCTGCCCGACCCGGCCATGCCCACAGGCGATCTCGGTGGATGACCCGGGCATGTTCGTGGTCAATTACCGCAACGAGCCGCTGGCCCTGCGGGTGTACGACCCGAACAAGGTCGGCCCGGACGGCAAGCGCGGCATGCAGGCCGACGGCCTGGGCGGCGACCTGGCGTACGCCATGCAAAGCCGTACCGACCGTGCGATCCCGGCGATGAACCTGGCGCCGAACATGATCACCGCAGCCACCGGTCCGACTGGCGGCACCACGCTGTTCCCGCCACACATCAACACCGGCGGCGCGGAAGCGGGCGATCCGTTCACCCCGATGCTGCGTACCTACACCGGTGACAACGTGCGGCTGCGGGTGCATGCCGGCGGCCACGAGGAGGAGCACAACGTCACCCTGCACGGCGTGAAATGGCTGCAAAGCGGTTCCGGTTTCGGCAACAGCTCCAACTCCGGCTGGCGTGCGTCGCAGATGATCGGGATCTCCGAACAGATGGGCTTCATTGCACCGGTCTCGATGCTCTCAAGTTCGGCGGCGACCACGGGTGACTACCTGTACTCGATGGACGCTTCGATCGAAGGCTATTGGAGCGGTATCTGGGGCGTGATGCGCAACTACACCGCGCAACGCAACGACCTGTTCGCCTTGCCGAACAACGCGCGGCCCACCGGCATGCGCAACACCGTGGCGTTCGATGGCGTTTGCCCACGGATCGGTGCCAACCCTACCGGCATCGGCACCCGGCCGACCCCGCAGCGCAACTATGAAGTGGTCGCGGCACTGGCCAACGACATCCTGACCAATCCGCTGGGCCTGACCATCGGCGATCCGGCCGGCATCGGACAGCACGTGGGTGGACCGCTGAATCCGGCGGGTGGCACCCTGGTGCTCAACTCGCGCACGGTGAGCATTCCACAGGTCACCGTGACCGACCCTGAAGACGGTGAAACCATCACCATCGGCGGGCAAAGCGGGCCGCTGCATGACCCGACCGCGATCCTGTATGTGCGCAAGGCCGACCTCGACCCGGCCACCGGCAAGCTCAAGCCCGGCGTGCCTGTCGAACCGCTGGTGCTGCGTGCGGCGGCCGGTGATTGCATCAACATCACTCTGGAAAACCGTCTGCCGAGCGTGATGCCGGACCTGACCCAGACTGCGGTGATGCAAGGGATGGTCAAGCGCGACCGCAATAGCGGTACCGGTTCGACCACCTTCAGCAACAACCTGATGCGGCCGTCGAGCCATGTGGGTCTGCACGCGCAATTGCTGGCGTACGACATCACCAAATCCGACGGCACCAACGTCGGCGCCAACCCGATCCAGACCGTCCCACCACGGGTCGGCAACAGCGGCGCGTACCCGACCCGTACCTACCAGTACTACGCCGGGCACCTGGAGCGTGAAGGCAAACCGATCACCCAACTGGGGCGCAATGTCGACAACATCAACGCCACGGCGGTGGAGTTCGGCGGCCTGAACATCACCCCGGCCGACGTGATCAAACAGTCGCAAAAAGGCCTGGCGGCTGCGATGAGCATCGTGCCGGCGGGCGCTACCTGGGTTGAAGATACGCGCAAGGTCAACGCCACCGTCACGGCGCCGGGGCAAACCGCCTACCGCGACTTTGCGATGGTCTGGCAGAAAGCCTTGAACACTCGCTGGGCCAACGGGCGGCCGGTGGAAGGGATTGCCGCAGAAGGTTTCGGCGTGCCGACCGATCCGCAGGACAACTCCAGCATGGCCATCAACTACCGGACCGAACCTTTGTGGTACCGCTTCGGCCTGGCCCCGGATGCTCCGTTCGGTCACGCCGACGGCGCCGGCTACGGCGACATGACGAACGCGCACATGGCCTACAGCAACGCACTGGTGGGCGGGGACCCACAAACGCCGGTGCTGTACGCCAAGCCAGGGCAACCGTTCCGTACCCACATCCTGATGCCAACCGGCGGCAGTCGCGGCACCACCTTCCAGCTTGACGGTCATGTCTGGTCGGCCAACCCGTTCCTGTCGGAGAAGAGCGACACCAGTGGCTATCCGATGAGCACCCCGGGCGTGGGTTCGGTGAAGTTCGGCTACAACCCGATGTCGATGTACATCGGCGCCCACGAAAGCGTTCTGCCGGCGGCGCACTTCAGCTTCATGCTGCCCAGCGCCGGGGGTGTCAACGCGATACCGGGGGACTACCTGTTCCGCGACTACGGCGCCTACGGAAACATTTCCGGGCTGTGGGGCTTGCTGCGGGTGACCAACGAGCCTGAACCGGCGCCGGTGCCGTAGGGCGGGGAAATGAGGGGGCGACACAGCCCCCTGTGCGAGCGAGCTTGCTCGCGATGAAGCCACCTCGGTTTTGTGTGGCGCGGCGGATGACGCCATCGCGAGCAGGCTCGCTCCCACAAAGAGCAACACCGGCCCGTAGGGGCGAGGCAGACATGGATCTGTAAATGGGAGTTTTGCAATGAACAGGACCATCAAAATCGCCAGTTGTGCGCTCGTGGTCGGGGCTGCGCTGATCTGGCTGGGGGTATCGCGCACGACGCCGCCGAGCATGCTCAGCGAAGTGGCGCTGCCCAATACCTGGACCGGCCAGACCCTTGAACGCGACGGCGTGTCGGTGGCGCTCGAAGTCAAACCCCTGGCCAAGGACGGTGTGCTGCGCGAAGGCGAGTTTGCCGATGTGCGTTTCCGCGTCACCGACAAAGCCTCGGGTCAACCATTGGCGGGCGTTGCCCCCGGTGCCTGGGTGGATCCCGAAGTGACCGCCGCCGACCAGGCCCAGGGCCGTGACAAGAGCTGCAAGTCCCGGGTCAGCACTTTCCTGCGATCGAACATCGGCGCGCGGCCGCTGCTCGACCTCAACAGCTACTTCCTGCTGGTGATGAACCGCGATGCCAGCGTCATGGTGGTGGACCCGTCGGTGTCGGTGGGCGGCATCACCAGCACCATGGCCCGGATCGACATCAAGCAACCGCCAATGGACTGGGTTACCCCACGGGACAACAAGCGGGTGTTCGTGTCGATGCCCACCGCTGACGAAGTCGCGGTGATCGACAGCGAACAGTTCAAGGTGGTCGATTCGGTAGCGGTCGGCAGCAACCCGGTGCGCGTGGCCCTGCAACCGGACGAGCGCCTGCTGTGGGTCGGCAACAACGCCAGCGCCGCCGAGCAATCCGGGGTCACGGTGATCGACACCAGCAGCCTGAAAACCCTCATGCACCTGGCGACCGGTGGTGGTCACCACGAAATCGCCTTCAGCAAGGACAGCCGATTCGCCTTCGTCACCAACCGCGATGACGGCACCCTGAGCATCATCGACATCGCCAGCCTGACCCTGATCAAGCAGCTCAAGACCGGTTCGCACCCGTTGTCGGTGGTCTACTCGCCGCTGTCAGGCGCCGCCTACGTGGCCGATGGCAAGGACGGCACGGTTACCGTGGTCGACGCCGCGAGCCAGTCGGTGCGGCGGGTGATCAAGTTGAAGCAGGGCCTGGGCCCGATGGGCTTCAGCGCCGACGGTCGCTTCGGCATCGTGCTCAACACGCTGGAGAACCAGGCGTCGGTGATCGACGCGGCCACCGATTCGCTGATCCATGACCTGGACGTGTCTACCGAACCCTATCAGGTGGTGTTCACCAAGGCTTACGCCTACGTTCGCGGGCTGGCGTCGTCCAAGGTGACCATGATCAACCTGGCGTCGCTGGGGGAAGGTCGCAAGCCGATCACCCAGGGTTTCGAGGCGGGTACCCAGTCGCCACGCCTGGCGGGTGACTTGCCACTGGCGTCGAGCCTGGCGGTGTCGCGGGACGAAAACTCGGTGTACGTGGTCAACCCGGTGGACAACACCACCTACTTCTACGCCGAAGGCATGAACGCGCCGATGTCCGGCTATGCCAATCGCGGGCAAGTGGCACGGGCGGCGATGGTCATCGACCGCAGCCTGCGCGAAGTCGAGCCGGGCCTGTACAGCGCGCGGATCAAGCTGCCAGCCGCCGGGCGTTTCGACGTGGCGTTCCTGCTCAATCAACCGAGCATCGTCCATTGCTTCAGCACCGTGGTGGAGGCGAGCAACACGCCTGTGCACACCGCTGGCGTGCCGAAAGTGGAATTTCTGCTCGACAAATCCACTGCTGCATTGGGCAGCCCCTACACGGTGCGTTTCCGCATCGTCCAGGGCAAGCAGAAGACCGCCCGCAGCGGAATCAAGGACGTACAGGTGCGCTACTTCCTGGCACCGAGTTCACGGCCACAACTGGTGACCGCGCGGGACGTCGGCGACGGCGTCTATGAAGCCCCGGTGACCCTTGACCAGAAAGGTGCCTGGTACGTGCACGTGCGTGCCCCGTCCCTTGGCGCGACCTTCGGCGACCAGACCTTTGCCAGCGTTCGGGTAGTGCCCGAGCACGCTCATTGAAGAGGACATTGACATGAACCGATTTGCACATCGTGGACTGCTGACGCTCTGCCTGTTGGCTGTCGGTATCGGCCAGGCCATGGCTCACTCGGCGGATGAACATGCCGGCCACGACATGTCGGCCAAGAGCGCCACCTCGGAAAGCGCCCAGGTCAAGTTCGCCGACGTGACGCTGGTGGACCAGAACGGCAAGAGCGTGAGCCTGGAAAAGGATCTGGTCAGCAACAAGATCGTGGTCATGAGCTTCATCTACACCAGCTGCACCACGGTCTGCCCGGTGGTGTCGTCGATCATGGGCAAGGTGCAGCAGAAGCTGGGGGCACGGGTGGGCAAGGAAGTGCAGCTGGTGTCGATCAGCATCGACCCGCAGCGCGACGACGCCAAGCGCCTGAACGAGTACGCCCGCACCTTCCAGAAGGGCCCGGGTTGGAGCTGGCTCACCGGCTCGCCGCAGTCGGTCAACGAAACCCTCAAGGGCCTGGGCAGTTTCAGCGGTGACTTCAAGAACCATCAACCGTTGATCCTGGTGGGCGACGGCAACAGCCGCCACTGGACCCGCTATTACGGCTTCACCGACCCCACGGTGCTCAGCCGCCAGGTGGAGAAACTCAGCGGCGAACGCAACGTCCACGCCAAGCACACGGCCATCGCCATGGAGCAGCAGCCATGAGAGCCCTGAACCGGATCACCCTGAGCCTGTGCCTGTGCCTCTTCGGTTCCACGGCTTTCTCCCATGAAGGGCATGAAGAGTCGGCGCCGTCGGTGGCGGCCGCACCCGCGGCACAACCGGCGGGCGGCACCCATGACGCCAAAACCTGGTTCACCGATACGCCCCTGCAGGACCAGGACGGCAATACCCTGCGGTTCTACAGCGACGCCCTGCAGAACCGCGTGGTGCTGCTCAATGTGATTTTCACCAGTTGCAACGATGCCTGCCCGTTGATCACCCAGAAACTCAAGCAAGTGCGTGAAGTGCTGGGCGACAAGGCGGACGGCATCACCTTTATCTCCCTTACCAGTGATCCGCTGCGCGATACACCGGCGGTACTCAAGGCTTACACCTTGAAGCAGGGCGTCGATGGGCCCCACTGGCTTTTTCTTACCGGCGACAAGGCACAAATGGACCTTGTATTGAGCCGCATCGGCCAGATCGTGCCGACTCCGGAACAACATTCAACCCAGCTGATTGTTGGCGATGTGGCCAACAAGCGCTGGAGCAAGATCCGTCCCGATGCCCCGGCCGCCGCCATTGCCCAGCGCTTGCAGTTGCTGACAATGCCCGTGGCCGGTCGTTGAGTTAGCGCCATGAAAAACGCCCTCATCCTCGGTCTGCTGCTGCTCGCAAACGTTGGCCTGACTGCCCAGGCGCTGACGCTGACCCCCAGTGAAAGCGCCGGCAAGCGGCTGTATCGCGAGGGTGTGTCGGCCAGCGGTGAGCCGATCATGGCGCGCATAGGGGCGGCGGGCATGTTGCTGCCGGCGACCAGCCTGCCGTGCGCCAACTGCCATGGCGCCGATGGGCTGGGGCGTCCGGAAGGCGGGGTGCGTCCGCCGGAGTTGAGCTGGTCGCGGCTGACCAGCACTTATGGCCAGCAGCAGATCAACGGGCGCACTTACCCGGCCTACACCGAAAGCACCTTGGCCAGGGCGGTGCAGGAGGGGCGCGACCCGGCCAACAATCACCTGGACCCGGCGATGCCGCGCTTCGTGCTGTCGATGAGCGATCAGCGCAACCTCACGGCGTACCTCAAGCGCCTGGCCGACGACCGCGACCCGGGCCTGAGCCCCGACAGCCTGCATCTGGGCACCTTGTTGCCGAGCACCGGCGCCTTGAGCGAAGAGGGCGCCACGGTGGCGGCGGTGCTGCGCGGCAGTGTGGCGCGAATCAATGAGGCGGGCGGGATTCATGGTCGGCAGTTGCGCCTGACCATTCTCGATCCCGGACCCGACCGGGCCAGCGCCGAACAGGCACTCAATCAACTGATCGAACAGGAGCAGGTGTTCGCCCTGATTGCGCCGCTGGTGCCCGCGCTGGATTCGGAGCTGGCGTCGCGCCTGGAACAGGCGGGCGTGCCGCTGATCGGGCCATTGTCGTTGCAGGGCTCGGCCCAGGTCAGCCGGCAGATATTCGAGCCGCTGCCGGGGTTGCGTGAACAGATGATCGCCCTGGCCAACTACGCCGCTGCCAGCCTGCGGGTGCTGCAAGGGCCGACGCTGATCGCCTACCCGGATGAACCCGGCCAGCGACAGGCGGCGGAGAAACTCGCCCAGTACCTGCAAGACAACGCCTGGCAAAAAGTGCGCCTGCAAACCTATCAGTCGGCGCAGGACGACTTGCCATTGGGCTCGCGCTCGGTGTTCTACCTGGGCAGCAGTGGCGGTTTCAGCCGCCTGGCCGAACGCTTGCAGACGGCGGGGCAGGTGCCTTACCTGTTCGCTGCGTCCAATCAGGTGGCGGGTGATTTGCTGCAAGTGCCCAGCGGCTTTTCCCGGCGGGTGTTCCTGGCGTATCCATTCGTGCCCAGCGACTGGACCCAGGCCGGGCGCATGGCCCTGACCCAGTTGCGCGAACGCCAGCGCCTGGGTGGGGAGCATGCGGTGCTGCAGGTCGGCGCGTTCAGTTCAATGATGCTGCTCAGCGAAGGGATGAAGCAGGCCGGGCGCGATGCCAGCCGCGAAAAACTGGTGAGCGCCCTGGAGAACCTGCATGACTTCGACACCGGCCTGACCCCGCTGATCAGCTTCGGCCCGGGCCGCCGCTTGGGCCTGAGTGGCGCTCATGTGGTCACCGTGGACTTGCCCGACCAGCACTTCTATCTGGTCGCCCCTTACAAACCCATTACTGCCATGCCTTGACCGGAGGTCGAACATGAAGCTCAACACGGTGCTGGTTCTGTTGACGTTGTGGATGCCCGCGGTGTTCAGCAGCAATGCGTTCAGCAGCAATGAACCGATTGCTGCACGGGTCAATGGCAAGGAAATTACCCAGATGCGCCTGGAGCGTTATTTCGCCGAGTACCTGGAGGATCAGGGCCGGGCGGTGGCCAGCATCCGCAATCCCACGGCCTACAAAAATCTGCGCAAGGCCGCGCTGGATGCCTTGATCGACAAGGAACTGCTCTGGCAGGAAGCGCAAAAGCGCGGGGTGCAGATCAGCGATGCCACCGTGCAAAGCCAGGTCGACCAGACCCGTCAGGCCATGGGGGGGCCGCAGGTGTTTGCCCGGCGCCTGGAGGACGCAGGCTTCGATGAAGCCACTTACATCGATTACACCCGCCGCGAGCTGGCGGCCCAGCAGGTGTATGCCGAACTCAACCAGGCCCAGATCGAAAAGTCCGGTACGCCTGACGAGAAAGAGGTCCGGGCGTTCTTCGAAGAACATCGCGGCGAGATGAACCAGCCCGAGCAGGTACAGGTCAGGCATATCCTGATCAAGGTGCCTCAGGGAGCGGAGGCTTCCACTGAGGCGGCTGCGAGACTACGCTTGGAGACAATCCGTAAAAAAATCGGACAGGGTACGGATTTCGCCAGCGTCGCCCGCGAGACTTCCGAGGACGTATCCGCCAGTCAGGGTGGCGAACTGGGCTACTTCCCCCGTGGACGCATGATGCCTGAGTTCGAGGCAGCGGCTTTCGCCCTGGCACCGGGGGCGATCAGCGAGCCGGTGCGCACGGCGGTCGGCTGGCATTTGATCTACTTAGAGAACCGAATGGAGGCAAGCGATGTCACACAAGAGCAAGGACTTGACATGGTACGGGCGTACCTTGCCCGACAGAAACAGGTCCAGGCTCGTCTACAGGTTCTGGCGCAGTTGCGTGCCGGCAACCGGATCGAACGGATTGACGATGAATGAAGGATCCCCCCCAAAAGTGGGGAATGGCTTCGACACGCACCCGTTCGGTTTTCCCCGTTTTTGGGGGATGGGGTACGTGGACGAAAAGGCATTGTCAGTAAATTCAAGGACATGAAAGCTTAAAATTACCGGCGCTCAGCCTGGCATGAAGTGTGCGTTAGACCTATCAAGGCGCGCACTCCGCCAGGTTCGGTATTCGGACCTGCGGTTTCAAGGAGTCCACCTTGTTAAACAAAAAAGTACTGGTTGTTGAAGACGAACAGCTGCTGGCGGAGAACCTACAGGGGTACCTGCAGGCGCAAGCGCTGGAAGTCCGGATAGCTCACAACGGTGAGACGGCCATCGGCGAAGCGATGACCTTTTCACCTGATGTGATGGTGTTCGATTACCGCTTGCCCGATATGGAAGGCTTTCAGGTGCTCGATGCCGTCCGCCAGAACAGGAATTGCCATTTTGTGCTGATTACGGGGCACCCCACCGCAGAGGTTTGCGAAAGGGCCCGGCAACTGGGAGTCAGCCATATCCTGTTCAAACCCTTTCCGTTGGCGGAATTGGCCCGTGCAGTCTGTGATCTTCTGGGGGTGCAGCGCGAACCCAACGCGAACGTGAGCCCATCCGAAGGCTTTGTCGAACGACGCCAGAGCAGGACCGAAAGTTTCCCGCTGCAGTTGTACGACGGTAGTTGGGTGCTTGCGGATCGCCGACGAAATTCGACGACTTCCAAAGCGCCAGACGACGAACAATTGCTCACCGGGGAGTAATGGCGCGACAAGACGTTCCGGCACCCGCCGCAATTGCTCGCCGCGCCGACAGGGCTCAAAGCCCCGGGCGTTGGAGAGCAAGCCATGGACCGTCTATCACTTGTCGTCGATGCTGTGCCGCTGGACTGCGTACCGACCCGGTTTACCAGTGAACAATTAGCCCAGGCGCGGATCCTGGCCGCCAGTTCTGGCGAACGAGTCCTCAATGCCCTTGCCGACCTGAGCGAACTGGCTCCGATGCCGTTCATCCAGTGCCTGGGCGCCACCCTGCATTATCCGGTGCTCGACACCGACAGCCTGTTCCAGGCCACTCCGGTTTTCGACCGGGTCACCCTGGCCCAATGCCTCAAGCGCGAATTCAGCCTGCTGCGTCACGGCGACACAGTGATCGGCGTGTTCGCCGACCCCTTCGACACCGCCCGCCTGGCCTGGATCGACGATTGCCTGCACGGCGCGCCGCTGTACCTGGTGCACTCGGATGACCTCAAGGCCTACCTGGCGCGCCACGAAGAGAGCTTCCACGCGGTGGAATCGCTCAACGCGCAATCGGACGCCAACACCGAAATCGACAACCTGCAAACCCTGTCGCTGACCAGCATCAGCGAAGACTCAAGCGTAGTGGTCAAGCTGGTCAACTCGACCCTGTACGACGCCCTGAAAATGCACGCCAGCGATATTCACCTGGGCACCACCGGCAGTGGCCTGGTGATCAAGTACCGCATCGATGGCGTGCTCAACAACATCAGCAAGATCCAGGGCAGCGAGTTCGCCGAACAGGTGATTTCCCGGGTCAAGGTCATGGCCGAACTGGACATCGGCGAAAAACGCGTACCCCAGGATGGTCGCTTCAAGATCGGCATCAACGGCCGGCAGATCGACTTTCGGGTGTCGATCATGCCGAGCATTTTCGGTGAGGACGCGGTACTGCGGGTGCTCGACAAACAGGACCTGGCCGACAAGGTCTGCGGCGTGCAGTTGCAGGCCCTGGGCTTCGAAGAGGAAACCCTGCGCCAGCTGCGTCGCCTGGCCGCCGAACCCTACGGCATGGTGCTGGTGACCGGCCCAACCGGTAGCGGCAAGACCACCACGCTGTACGCGATGATCACCGAGATCAACCATGGCGTGGACAAGATCATCACCATCGAAGACCCGGTGGAATATCAACTGCCGGGCGTGCTGCAAATCCCGGTCAACGAAAAGAAAGGCCTGACCTTCGCCCGTGGCCTGCGCTCGATCCTGCGTCACGACCCGGACAAGATCATGGTCGGTGAGATCCGCGACCCGGACACCGCGCAGATCGCCGTGCAATCGGCCCTCACCGGTCACCTGGTATTCACCACGATCCACGCCAACAACGTGTTCGACGTGATCGGCCGTTTCACCCAGATGGAAATTGACCCCTACAGCCTGGTCTCCGCGCTCAACGCCGTGCTGGCCCAGCGCCTGATTCGCCTGGTCTGCGCCACTTGCAGTGCGCCCTACACCCCGAGCGAAGAAGAGCTGGAAGCCTCCGGTCTCGATCCGCAACAGGTCGGCCACTACCACTTCGTGCATGGCAAGGGTTGCGGCCATTGCCGCGGCACCGGCTATCGCGGCCGTAGCGCCATCGCCGAACTGCTGCACTTGGACGACGAACTGCGGCAGATGATCGTCGAGCGCCAACCGATTTCGAAAATCAAGGCCCACGCCTGCAAACGTGGCTTGCGCCTGCTGCGCGAATCCGCGCTGGAACTGGTGCAACAAGGCCGGACCACTCTCGAGGAGATCAATCGTGTCACTTTTATCTCGTGAGCGTTATGTCGCCGTCATCGGCGCCAGTGGTGTCGGCCTCGGCCAGCGCCAGGGCAGTCAAACCCTGTGGCTGGGCAGCGTCGGCTACATCGACGAAGGCTTCGGCGCCTGGACCGTGGCCCTGGAAACCCTTGACCGCCTGCTGGGCGAACATGTCCGCGCAGGCTCCGAGCTGACCGTGGTGATCTCCGGCCACTTCAGCCGTTACTGCCTGGTGCCCTGGAGCGAGCAGATCAGCAGCCCCGCCGAACTGCAGGGCTTTGCCCAGCTGTGCTTCGAAGACCTGTACGGGGTGGCGAACCAGCCCTGGAGCCTGGTGCTCTCGGCCGAACCTGCCGGCTACGACCGGATCGCCACGGCGCTGCCACAGGATCTGCTGGACCGTCTGCGCAGCCTGGTCAGCGGTCGCGGCCTGCGCCTGCGCTCGGTGCAGCCGTACCTGATGGCGGCCTTCAATCACTTCGACAAGAGTTTTGACGAAGGCGACTTCCTGTTCGTGGTGGCTGAGCCGGTGCGCAGCGTGTTGCTGGTGGCTCGCGAAGGTCGCTGGACCTCGGTGCGCTCGGTGGGCAGCAACGATAGCGATACCGCGCTGACCGCGCTGATCGGCCGGGAAAGCCAATTGCTGGCTTCCACCAGCGAACGCCCGCTGAACGTTTACCTGCACGCCCCGGCGCGCATCGAATCGCACCCTGAGATTCACGGGGTGCACCTGCGGACCCTCGAAGAGGACCGGACATCCGTACACGATTGCCTGTACGTCATGTCCCGGGCGGTGGCCTGACATGCGCGCCTTGATGCTCGACTTCCAACCTCGCAGCCGTTCGACCCCTTTGGGCTGGAGCCTGCTGGGCGCTGGCGTGGTGCTGGCGCTGACCTGCATGGTGATTGCCCAACACCTGAGCGGGGAGGCCGAACAACAGCAAGGCCACCTGCAGACCACCCAGCGTGTGCTCAGCGGCGACACCGGCACTGGCAGCAAAGTCGCCCTGACCCCGGCCGAAACCCGCGAACAGGCGCAGAACCTGGCGGAAATGCGCAAGGTCTCGCAACAGCTGCGCCGCCCTTGGGAACGCCTGTTCGCTACGCTCGAAGCCATGCCCCGCGACAACATCGCCTTGCTGTCCCTGACCCCGGATGCGCGCAAGGGCCAGGTGCGGATCAGCGCCGAAGCACGGGACCTGGAAGCCATGCTCGATTTCCACCAGCGTCTGGAAGCCACCGACGAGCTGTCCGATGTGTCGCTGCTGAGCCACGAGATCGTCACCAACGTGCCGGAGCAACCGGTGCGTTTCAATCTGTCGGCTACCTGGGAGATTGGCGATGCAAATCCCTAAATTGATCGTTCGCGAATACCTGCAAAGCCTGGGCGTGCCCGGCCTGGCTGGCATGGCCCTGATCGTGGTGGCGGTGATTTACGCCTTGGCCGGGTTACTGCCGGACTGGCAGTCGCTGCAAAGCCTCAGCCAGCAGACTCAGGAAGCCCGCGAGTACCTGGCCAAGGTCGAAGACGGCACGGTGGCGGCCCCCGTGGTTCCGCAGCGCCAGCTCGATGATTTCCGCAGCAAGCTGCCGGCGCAGCCTCAGGCGACCGTCGCCATCGACAAGATCTACGCCCTGGCCGCCCAGGAGCGCATCACCCTGTCGCGGGGCGAGTACTCCCTGGGTATCGACCCCAAGACCCACCTGGCCCGTTATCAGATCCTGCTGCCGGTACGTGGCAGCTACCCGCAACTGCGGCGCTTCATGCACGCCTTGCTCGGCCAGTTGCCGGCGGTGGTGGTGGAAGACCTTGAGTTGCAACGCAAGAAAATCGCCGACACCGACCTCAACGGACGGATCCGCATGACCCTTTACCTGTCGAGGTCATGATGAACAACAAACGAGCAGTGGGTTGGGTGGCGTTCCTGGGTGCAGCGGCAGCGCTGACCTGGTTCTCCGATTACTTCACTCCGGGCGAAGAGGCTGGCGTCGAAGTGGCCGCCGTGGCCACCCCCGCCAAGGCCACCGGCGACGGCAAGCTGCCGGCCGTCAAGGCTGCCGCGGCGCCAGCGGTGATCAAGGACCTGAGCCCGGCCGGCGATCTGTTCGCCGCCCGCAGCTGGAAGCCGGCACCGACCCTGGCCACCGTCACCGAGCAACCCGTCAACGTAGCCCCGGTCGTGCAGGCCCCCACTGCACCACCCATGCCGTTCCAGTTCATCGGCAGGATGGATGACCGTTCCGACCTGCAGGTGTTCCTGCAGAGCGGCGAGAAGATTTACGTCGTGCGCAAAGGGGATGTAATCGACGCAACATGGAAGATCGAGCGGATTTCCGACATGGAACTGAGCCTGGTCTATCTGCCTCTGCATTTGTCCCAGACTCTGTCTGTAGGGAGCGCGCAATGAACAAATCCCGTCTGTTTATGAGCATGTGCCTGTGTGCAGGATTGGCTGCTTGCAGCTCGGCACAGGTTGCCAAGGATGAAGGCACTACCCTGATGGAGTCGGGTCAGTACGAGGCCGGCCTGGCCCGCATCGAACAAGGCATTCGGGAAAACCCGCGCGACACCGAACTGCACCTGGCGCTGACCAGTGGCCGCGCCCGCGCGGTGACGGCGCTGCTGAGCCAGGGCGACATGGCCCGGGCACAACGTGACTTCGCCACGGCTCGCCTGACCTATGGCCGGGTGCTGACCATCGAGCCGCACAACCGTCGGGCCCAGGACGCCATCCAACAGCTCGATCACATGCGCAGCCTCGATGAAAAACTCGAACTGGCCCGCGGCGACCTGCGTCGCGGCGACATCTACGGTGCCGACCGTCAGGTCAAACAGATCCTTGAACTGGACCCCAACAACGAAGGCGCCCTGGAACTGCAAAGCAATATCCGCCTGGTGCAGAGCCGCAACGTGATTCAGTACCCGCAGCTGCGCACCCGCCTGGACAAGCCGGTGACCCTGGAATTTCGCGATGCCAACCTGAAAACCATCTTCGAAGTGCTGTCCCAGGTCGCCGGCCTGAACTTCATCTTCGACAAGGACCTGCGTCCGGACATGAAAGCCACCATCTTCGTGCGTGACGTGCGCATCGAAGACGCTGTGGAACTGCTGCTGCAACAGAACCAGCTGCACCAGAAAGTGGTGAACGAAAACACCCTGCTGATCTACCCGGATTCGCCGCAGAAGCTCAAGGATTATCAGGAGCTGGTGATGCGCACCTTCTACCTGACCAGCATCGATGCCAACACCGCGCTGAACATGGTCAAGACCATGCTCAAGACCCGCGATGTGTTCGTCGATGAGCGCCTCAACACCCTGACCATGCGCGATACCGGCGACGCCGTGCGCATGGCGGAAAAGCTTTTGCAGTCGCAAGACCAGTCCAACCCTGAAGTGGTGCTGGAAGTGGAAGTGATGGAAGTCGCCACCCAGCGGATTCTGGACCTTGGCCTGCAATGGCCGAACACCTTCGGTGTGGTCAACAGCGACGGTTCGGCCGTGACCATTCTCGACCAGCTCAAAGGCATCAACTCCAGCCGGATCACCATCTCGCCATCGCCGCAGGCCAAGATCAACGCCCAGGACAACGACATCAACACCCTGGCAAGCCCGGTGATCCGCGTCAGCAACCGTGAACAGGCACGCATCCACATCGGTCAGCGCGTACCGATCATCAGTGCCACCTCGGTGCCGTCGACCCAAGGACCGGTGATCACCGAAAGCGTGACTTACCTGGATGTCGGTCTGAAACTGGAAGTGCAGCCAACCGTGCACCTGAACAACGAAGTGGCGATCAAGGTCGCCCTGGAAGTGAGTAACGCCACGCCGCTGGAACCGACCCGCCAGGGCACCATCCCGGTCCAGGTCGATACCCGCAACGCCCAGACCACCCTGCGTCTGCACGATGGCGAAACCCAGATCCTCGCCGGTCTGATGCGTAACGACCACGGAGCCACCGGCAACAAGATCCCGGGTCTTGGCGATATTCCTGGCCTGGGCCGCCTGTTCGGCAGCAACAAGGACACCGTGGGCAAATCGGAACTGGTGCTGTCGATCACCCCACGTGTGGTGCGCAACCTGCCGTACCAGAGCCCGTCGGACATGGAGTTCACCACCGGCACGGAAACCAGCATGCACATCCAGGCACCGGACCGCAGCCTGCAGTCGACGGTACAGACCGAGCACCTGGATCGGCCGATTGCCACCAACACCAGCGTGAACCCCAACACCAACGTCGAAATCAGCGTCGGGAAGCCTTGATCATGAAAGCCTCGCAGCGCGGTTTTACCCTGATCGAAGTCGTGGTGACCCTGGCCCTGATCGGCCTGCTGGCCGGCATGGCTGCGCCACTGACCGAGACTGTGGTGCGCCGGGGCAAGGAACAGGATCTGCGCACCGCGCTGTACCAGATCCGCGATGCCATCGACGCCTACAAACGGGCGTTCGATGCGGGCTATATCGAGAAGACGCTCGACAGCAACGGTTACCCGCCTAACCTGAAGGTGCTGGTCGAAGGTGTGCGCGATGTGCGCAGTGCCAAGGGGGCGAAGTTCTACTTCCTGCGGCGCATTCCCCACGACCCGCTGGCGACGGTCAAGCGTGACGACGAGGGTGGTTGGGGACTGCGCTCCTATGACAGTTCGGCTGAAAACCCACGGGATGGCCAGGACGTCTTCGACGTCTACTCCAAGGCCCGTGGCAAAGGCCTCAATGGCATCGCCTACCGGGAGTGGTGAGAAAATGCGCCGGCAAAAGGGTTTTACCCTGTTGGAACTGATGGTGGTCATGGCAATCATCGCAACCCTGATGACCATTGCCTTGCCACGCTACTTCAACAGCCTGGAAGCTTCGAAAGAGACCACGCTGCGCCAGAGCCTGTCGGCCATGCGCGAAGCGCTGGATCACTACTACGGCGACACCGGGCGTTATCCCGATTCCCTCGAACAACTGGTGGAATTGCGTTACCTGCGCAACCCGCCGATGGACCCGATCGCCGAGCGCAAGGACACCTGGGTCATGGTGCCACCGCCCGAAGACGTAGCCGGCGGCGTGGCGGATATCAAGAGCGGTGCCACCGGGAGGGCGCGTGATGGCAGCCTTTATTCCGAGTGGTAAACCTTCGTCGGAAGACGGCTTCACCTACCTGGGTGTGCTGCTTCTGATCATGGTGATGGGCATGGGCCTGGCCAGTGCCGGCGAGTTGTGGGCCACCGCCGCGCGCCGCGACCGCGAACGCCAATTGCTGTGGGTCGGTACCCAGTACGCCCAGGCGCTGCGCAGCTATTACCGCAGCTCCCCAGGCCTGGCCCAGTACCCGAAAGAACTCGTCGACCTGTTGCAGGACGAGCGTTTTCCCAGTGCCAAACATCATCTGCGCCAGCTCTATCCGGACCCGATGGGGGGCGGCGAGTGGTTCCTGATGCGCGGCTTCGACGGGCGCATTACCGGTATCGCCAGCAGCAGCACTGAAAAGCCGCTCAAGCAAGTGGACTTCCCGGCCCAGTGGTCGGACTTCAACGGCATGGCCAGCTACAAGGACTGGCAGTTCGTGGCCGAGAAAGCCTTTACCGACGGCGCCTCGGGCCCGGTCAAAGGCCAGTCCACCGCACCACAGGCGTTGCAGCCATGAACCGCTTCTGCCTGGCGCTGATCCTGGTGTTGAGCGCCGGCGCGGCCGCGGCCGCCGAAGAAGACGAAATGCTCGGTTTCATCATCGACGACACGATTTCGCACATCGGCCACGACTTTTACTACTCGTTCAGTGAACGCCTGCGGGCCACCAGCCCGATGGATTTCAACCTGGTGGTACGCGAACGGCCATCGGCTCGCTGGGGCAGCCTGGTGACCGTGGAATTTCAACAACGTTTGGTTTATCGGCGCTTCCTGCCGCCGAACACCGTGGAGCTCAAGGACGACGCTTATGACGCCGCCGACTGGGTACGCGGGCAAATTGTGCAGCGCAAGCTGGAAGCCTTGTTGCAGGACACCACGGACCTTGAGAGGGACGAACTATGAAAACAAAAATGATGTTGAAACGCGCCGCCTGGTGCCTGCTGGGTCTTGGGAGTTGTGCACTGGTGCAGGCCACGGAGCTGGTCTACACCCCCGTCAACCCGGCGTTCGGCGGCAACCCGTTGAACGGCACCTGGCTGCTCAACAACGCCCAGGCGCAGAACGATTACGACGATCCGGATTTGAAGAACCGCACCGCCACGACCGGCACTTCGGCCCTGGAGCGGTTCACCGCGCAGCTGCAATCGCGGTTGCTGGGGCAGTTGATGGACAACATTTCCACCGGCAACACCGGGAGTCTTTCTACTGATGCATTTATCGTCAACGTCGTCGACGACTCAGGGCAATTGACGATTGAAGTGACCGACCGGGCTACTGGCGAGCTTTCGGAAATCAAGGTGAATGGTCTGAATTGATAGGGATTCGGGTCGTTGGGGAGTTAAGGACATGAAAAAAATAATTGCGCTGGGGCTGATGTTGGCGGCACTACAAGGGTGTGCACTGCGCGAGCCTTTGTCGGCCGAGCAGGACCCGAAAATCCCGACCCTGACCCCCAGGGCCTCGACCTACTACGACCTGATCAACATGCCACGGCCAAAGGGACGCTTGATGGCAGTGGTGTATGGCTTCCGCGACCAGACCGGCCAGTACAAGCCGACCCCGGCCAGCTCGTTTTCCACCAGCGTCACCCAGGGCGCGGCGAGCATGCTGATGGACGCCATGCAGGCCAGCGGCTGGTTTGTGGTGCTGGAGCGTGAAGGGCTGCAGAACCTGTTGACCGAACGCAAGATCATCCGCGCCTCGCAAAAGAAACCCAATACGCCGGTGAACATCCAGGCCGAACTGCCACCGCTGCAAGCGGCGAACATGATGCTCGAGGGCGGGATCATCGCCTACGACACCAACGTCAAGAGCGGCGGGGAAGGGGCGCGTTACCTGGGCATCGACATCTCCCGGGAATACCGCGTGGACCAGGTCACCGTCAACCTGCGGGCTGTGGATGTGCGCAGCGGCCAGGTGCTGGCCAACGTGATGACCAGCAAGACCATCTACTCCGTGGCCCGCAGTGCCGGTATTTTCAAGTTCATCGAGTTCAAGAAACTGCTGGAGGCCGAAGCCGGCTACACCACCAACGAACCGGCGCAACTGTGTGTGCTGTCGGCGATCGAAGCGGCGGTGGGGCATCTGCTGGCGCAGGGGATCGAGCGGCACTTGTGGCAGGTGGCCGGGGATACTTCCGTGTCCGAGCAGAATGAAACGCTGGATCGGTACCTGACCCAGAACAAGGTGGAGCCTGAGGAAGAGTGAGCCGAGGCGGCCTACGGGCCGACCTTGGGGCTCTGTAAGTACACCAATCCTGTGGGAGCGGGCTTGCCCGCGAAGGCTTCGTGTCAGGCGACGTGATTTAGCGGGTGTACTCAATCCCTTGTGGGAGCGAGCCTGCTCGCGATGGCTTCGCGTCAGGCGACGTATTTTTTGATGGTGTACATATCCATTGCTGCGGTAACGGCCACTTATGGTTTCGCCCTGACGGTCGACTCCCTTTGGCAAACGCCCCAAAGGAAGCAAAGGTCTCGCCCCAGCGTCCGGCCCCTCGCTGAGGCTCGGGGTTCCTTCGCTGCGGCATTCATCCGGGGGCATCGCCTCCGGTTTGCTTCGCTGCACCTCCTCTCGATGTGTGCGGCTGCGCCGCACGGCGCTACGCGCCTTCCCCCCGGATGAACGCCTCCACTCAGCCTGCCGAAGGGGCGGGTGAATCTAGATCAAAAGCTGCCGAGGCGAGCTGACACTCGACCTGATTGTTGGCGCGGTTCCCTGTAGGAGCTGCCGAAGGCTGCGATCCTTTGATCTTGCTTTTGAAAATCAAAAGATCGCAGCCTCGTTTCACTCGACAGCTCCTACAAGTCTGCGGATGTACCCAATCCCCTGTAGGAGCGAGCCTGTTCGCGATGGTCGTCAACGATAACGCTGGCAGCCTGACACCCCTCGGTGCTCTGGCCTGCATCGCGAGCATTCGAGCGCCAACCGGCTGCTCCTACAGAAAAATACTTACATCTTTGGGATGTCTGTAGGACTCGGAGCGAGGCTACATCGCCTTGCGTCGCCGCCTACACCTACGCCAGAATCCGCCGGCTTGTGTGCCTTGGCCCTGGTCTCTATGGTTTCCCTGTCGCTGCCAATTCAGCGATCGGGTTTCGCAGCCCGGATCAATCAAGGCGCTCAGCGCCACCGTTTCCTTTCAGTTGGCGTTTTTTTCGTCTGTTGAAATGCGTTATGGCGGCTGTGCGCGGGAGACTTTCGAGTCTGCCGGGTTCCTTGATTCCCGGTCTGCGAACCTGCGTACAGCTGTCACCTTCTTCGTTTCGCAGCGAACAGTGGCGGCTCCATCAATCAAGGAGCTTCACCATGGTTAAACCATCCCCAAATCCCCCAGAGTCCCCAACCGAAACCCCCGCCCGCGAACTCCACCTCAAGCCCGCCCTCCTGAAATCCACCACCGCGCACAACCCCAGCACAATGTTCACCATCACCGAGGACATCCGAACCGAAGACCTGCTGGCCCACGCCTGTGAGTCCCTCGCTTCAGCCAGTGTCATGGCCAGCGATTTCGCCACCTGTCTCGACGGCCCGCAGCGCAGCACGATGCTGGGCATTCAGCAGGTGATCATGCTGGCGGATCTGGCGGTGAATCGGGCTTTGGATAATCTCGATCCGCAGGGCTGACCCCGGGTCACCTGTAGGAGCGAGCCTGCTCGCGATGGTCGTCAACCATAACGCTGGCAGCCTGACACCCCGCGGTGCTCTGACCTCGATCGCGAGCATTCGAGCGCCAACCGGCTGCTCCTACAGAAAAATACTTACATCTTTGGGATGTCTGTAGGACTCGGAGCGAGGCTACATCGCCTTGCGTCGTCGCCTACACCTACGCCAGAATCCGCCGGCTTGTGTGCCTTGGCCCTGGTCTCTATGGTTTGTGCGTCGCTGAAAGTTCAGCGATCGGGTTTAGCAGCCCGGCCAAAATCAAGGCGCGCCAGTGTCACCTCGTTATGGTGGCTGTGCGTGGGGCACTTCGGTGCGCCGAGTTCCTTGATCCCTGGTCTGCTAACCCGCGTACAGCTGCCACCTCATCGTTTAGCAGCGATGTGTGGCGGCTCCATTGATGATCAAGGAGCTTCACCATGGTTAAACCATCACCAAATCCCCCAGAGTCCCCAACCGAAACCCCCGCCCGCGAACTCCACCTCAAACCCGCCCTCCTGAAATCCACCACCGCGCACAACCCCAGCACAATGTTCGCCATCACTGCCGACATCCGAACCGAAGACCTGCTGGCCCACGCCTGTGAGTCCCTCGCTTCAGCCAGCGTCATGGCCAGCGACTTCGCCACCTGTCTCGACGGCCCGCAGCGCAGCACGATGCTGGGCATCCAGCAGGTGATCATGCTGGCGGATCTGGCGGTGAATCGGGCGCTGGATAATCTCGATCCGCCGGGCTGACCCCGGTCACCTGTAGGAGCGAGCCTGCTCGCGATGGTCGTCAACGATAACGCTGGCAGCCTGACACCCCGCGGTGTTCCGTCGTCCATCGCGAGCAGGCTCGCTCCTACAGGGAACTGCGCCAACCATCAGGCCGAGCGGTAGCTCGCCTCGCCTGCTTTTGATTTTGATCTGCCCCGTCGGAAGGCCGAGTGGAGGTGTTCATCCGGGGGGTAGGCGCGTAGCGCCGTGCGGCGAAGCCGCACACATCGAGAGGAGGTGCAGCGCAGCAAACCGGAGGCGATGCCCCCGGATGAATACCGGAGCGAGGGAACCCTGAGCCTAAGCGAAGGGCCGTACGTCAGGGGATAAAAGCGCTTGGTTACTTGGCGCTTTTCCAAGTAACCCGCCGTAAGGGCGGAACCTTAAGCGGCCGTTACCGCAGCAATGGATATGTACACCTGAAAGGGCATGGCCGGCTGCCAGGCCGCCATCGCGAGCGAGCTCGCTCCTACAAAAAAAGCATGCCTTCAGCCATAAAAAAACCGCGACCCTCCCCCAAGAGTCGCGGTTTTTCGTGCCGCGCGATTATCTTTGCAACACTGTTGCCTGGTTGGCGTCGCCGTATTGTTGAACGTTGGCGGTCTGGTAGCTGCCGCTTTGGTCGACGCTGGTGATGTTGCCTGTGCCGCCCTGGGTGACATAGGCCACGTTCATGGTGTCAGCCTGTTTGACGGTGATCATGTTGTCCTCGCCATACACCTGTTGGGTGTACGCCTGGTTGCCGGTACCGTCCTGGTTGAACTCGGTGCTGTTGCCGGTGCCGTAGGTGCTGCCCTGGGCCAGGTTGGTGGTGCCGCGCTGGTCGGAGATCAGGATGTTGTCGGTACCGTTCTGCTCAAAGTACAGCTCGTTGTAGTTCTCGGCCTGGCTGACCGTGGTCTTGTTGCCATAACCGGTCTGGTTGGTGGTCATGATGTGGCCCACACCGTCTTGCTTGAAGCTGGCGATGTTGCCGTCGCCGGTCTGGTTGACGGTGGCACTCTGGCTGCTGCCGAATTGGCCGCCCAGTTGCGGGCCTTTCCAGTTGCTGGCGTAGACCTTGTTGTCGTTACCCACCGAGTTGGTGCTGAGCACGTGGCTGTCGCCGCTCTGGTAGGTGTAGTGGACGTTGTTGTCGCCCAGTTGGTAAATCCCGACGGTGGAACCGACAGACTCGAACTGGTCGGCATAGATGGCGTTGGCGTTGCCGATTTGCATCACGTTGGCCGCGTTGTTTTCGCCAAAGCTCTGGTCGACGATGGTTTCGTTGGTGCTGCCGAACTGGTTGATGGTGGCCTGGCTGGCGGTCTGGGTGTCTTGCCAGACTTCGGTGCCGTTGTTGTCGCCTGACTGGTTGACGGTCAGGGTGCTGTCTGCTCCGTAACGCTGGTCGCCGTAGGCGTAGTTGGTGCTGCCGGACTGGTTGATGCCGATCGTGCCGCCCATCTGGTTGATCTGTTCGGCGGTGGCGTAGTTGGTGTCGCCGTACTGGATGATCACGGCGCTGTTGCCGCCACCCAGCTGGATCTGTTCGATGTTGGCTTCGTTGCTGTCGCCATACTGGTAGGTCTTGCCGGAGGTACCTTCCTGGCTGTCCTGGTAGACGAACGAGAAGTTGCCGTTGCCTTCCTGCTGTTGCAGTACCTCGCCGGCACCGACGCCGATGGATTGACTGGCATGGGCGGTGTTGAGGGAGCCGATCTGGTTCTGGGTGATGGTGCTGTTGTCTTCGAACAGTTGCTCGGCGTAGCCGGCGTTGTAGTCGCCGGTCTGGTTCTGGGTAATGGTGCTGGTGGCGGAGTCCTGAACGGAGGCCGCGTCGTTGCCTGTGCCGATCTGCAGTTGGGTCGCGGTGCTGGCGGGCGCGTTGGTCTGCTTCACATTGGCGATGTTGGCCGTACCAAACTGGTCCTGGGTGGAAATGCTTTCATCGGCCAATGCCTGGACACTGACAACAACCAGGATAGCGGCGGTAAGGGGCGTCAATTTGAACATGATGAAACCTCCAAGAAGTGCAGTGCTTTAGCGATATTGGGTGACCGAAACGCTCATTCCATTTCCTGCCTGGGTCACAGCACTCTGCTGTCCCGTGCCAGCCTGGACGATGTTGGCGTCGTTGTTGTTGCCGTTCTGGGATATCTGTGCGCGGTTGTGGCTGCCGGTCTGGGTGATTGACGCGGCGTTGCCAGAGCCTTGCTGGTTGATCAATGCCATCAGGTCGCTGCCTTGTTGCAGGATGTACGCTTCCTGATTGCTCCCTTGCTGCACGATCTGGCCGAGCAGCGACTGGCCGTTCTGTTGCACCAGTGCGATGTTGGCCTGGCCGTTCTGGTCGATCAGTGCGTGCTGGCCCACCGGAGGTGGCAACTCGCCGAGATCGGCGCCAGGCGCCAGGTCATCGTTCTCCATTAAATCGTCGGCCCGCGCTCCGGCACTGCCGCAAAGCAGGAGCAGGCAGAGCAGGGCGGCGGTCGACTTTTTCATGGCGTCTTCCTTTCGCAAGAAGTTGGCCCCTCCACTCATCGAGTGGAGGGGGAGTGGGCTCAGTTGGAGATCACCTGAACCGTGCGCACGGTGCCTTGGGACGAGGTGATGGTGGCTTGCGGGTTCGCCGACGGAATCACGTTGGTGATGTTGTTGGCCGTGAACCTCCAGCGACCGGTCACCGGCACTGTGGTGGTGCCCAGGGTCTGCAGCCCGGTCGGGGTGGTGACCTGGATGGTGATCGTGTTGCCTGTGGTCACCGACGAGGTCCCTGCAAAGTCCCAGGTGAAGCGGTTATTGGAGCGGGCCGACACCGTCGCCGTGGTCACCGCGAAGGTTTCCGCAGCAGGCCGTGGCGAGACTTGCACCGTGACCGTCGCCGGGGTTGCCGACACAGCACCGAAGCTGTCCCGAACGAAGTAGCTGAAGGTCGTGGTGAAGGCCGCCGGGATCGAGGCCGGTGGGGTGTAGGTCAGGGCCGTGCCATTGCTGGAGACGATGCCGCGACCGGTTGGTGGCTGGGTAAAGCTGTTGATCGCCAGCGGCAGGTTGTTCTCCGGATCGGTGTCGTTGACCAGCACGTTGATCGGAATGGCCACGCCCAGGGTCGTAGCGGCGTCTGAGACAGCCGTTGGTGCCTGGTTAGGCGCCACGGTGATGGTCACGGTCGCCGGAGTGGTCGAGGCCAGGCCCTTGGCGTCTTGCGCCTTGTAGGTGAAGGAGGTGGTCAGCAGTGTGTTGACCACTGCCGGTGGGGTGTAGACAACCGCTGTAGTGCCGTTCAACGCCACGGTGCCCTGGCCGGTAGGCGGTTGGGTCAGCGCGGTGATGGTCAGTGGATTGTTGCCGTCCGGGTCGGTGTCGTTGGCCAGCGGGCTGAGGGTGATTGGCACCCCGAAGCTGGTGCTGCCGGCATCGGCACGGGCGATCGGCGCCTGGTTCTCACCGCTATCCGGTGCGGTGCCGACCACTACGACAGCCTCGGTATCGCTGCCGCCAGCGGCGGATTTGACGGTGACGGTGGCCGGTGGCTGCGGCAGGTCGGAGACGGTCACGCTTTGCACGATCCCCGCCTTGGTCAGCCGCCCGTAGCCCTGGGTGACCATGTCCGGCACCACCACTTCGTCAGACGAGGTGGCTTCGATCAGCAGGCTGTGGTTGCTCCAGTTGTAGCGTGCGGTCTGGATTTTCACCACGTCGGTGAGCTTGCGCGATACGGCGGTTGGCTGGGTTGTGCCGGCCGGGTTGATGGCGGTGACCACCACGACCGGAGGCACGGGGCCTGTGATTACATCGCTGCCGAAGAACTGGCCGGCACTGCCGAGCATGCCGATCTGGCACGGTGATGCCGGTGGGCCTGGAAAGAGGGCGACCGTTTCACGGAAGCACAGGCTCGAACTGGTGTCCGCACTGCCAAATACTTCCACCCGGGTACTGCTGGAACCGGGACCTGTAGACGTGCGGCGGTAAGTGGCGCGGCTAATGTCCACCTGGGTTTGGGCGCGACTGTCCAGCATCTTGCCGGAGACGGTGAACAGGTTGGTCTCGATGGACCCGGCCGGACCCTGGATACGCAGCACGTTGGTGTTGAACGGGCTGCCGAGGACAGGCTCGGGGATGTTCGGGTCACCGACGAATTTCTCGAGGGCGCCGGTGTCCGGATTGACCTCGGTGTAAGGACCGTTGGCACTGCGCAGGAACGGCCCGATCGCGCCGTTGAGTGCGCCGCTGAAGTTGCCCGGTGCACCGATGCCGACGTCACGGGTGATGTTGATCGCCCGACGGCCCGGTGTGGTGACGTTGACCGTTTCCACACCGTACGGGTGGGTGATGGTGTAGACCCCGGCGACGGGAATGTTCACCCGCATGCGAATCCGGGCGAAGCTTTGCTGGTCGCCATCGATAGGGTTTTCGGACGCGAATGCCGCTTCGACCCCGGCCACGTAGGCGTCCACGCCATAGCCGGCGGCGTTATTGGGGATGGTGGTCTCGGCGAGGAACCAGAACGCTTCCGGAGGCCAGTTATCGGGGAATACGATCGGCTGGGTGTCGTCGAAGATCCCGGGTTCCGGATTCAGGATGCACATGTAGGCGGGAGCGCCAGGGGCACCGGGTGCCCGTGTGCTGGTAGCCCGTGACTGGCACAGTTCCAGCTGCAGCAGATTGTTGTCCTGATACCACATGGGGAATTTCCCCGTGGCGAAGGTGTAGGGGCCGGTATCGACGGCGGCGAGTTGCGCGAACGCACTGCCGGACAGCGAGATAGTCAGCCCGAGCGCGTTGAGTGCGAAGCGTGGCCACTTGTTCATGATGCCTCCTGGTACGGATCTGGGCATGAGTGCGTTCATTGCACGATGACCACTTCTTCGATGTCAGTGCCGCCATTGGATGACGTCACTTGAACCTTGGCCGGTGGAATCGGCGTGATGCCTGTCGACAGGGTTTTCTCCGCGCCGCTGCCGCTGAGGGACCCGATGGCAACACCAGTGCCCGTCGTGGCGACGAGGCTCGGTGGCGATGTTTCATCGCTGGTGGAGGCAACGATGGTGAGTTGTCCGTTGGTTGTGTTGTATTCGGCCCGCGAGATCACCACCAGGTCGGTCAGGGGCATGGACAAGGGGGTCGGCGAACTGGTGGGAATGGCCAGGTGGTTGTCGGCAGTCACCAACAGGCTGTTGGGCAACGTCGGGTTGGTCGCGGACTGGGCGTACCAGTGCCCCGTGGTGTCAGCCTCGGTGAGTTTCAGCGCCGGGGTGTTGCTGTCCAGGGTCACGGTGGCCGGTGGTGGCGGGGCCATCACGAACACGTCCTGCTGGGCCACCGGGGCGCTTGTCCCGGCTTTGCGCGAGTAAGTGCTGCGCTGGGCAATGATCGGGGTGGGTCGAGCCACCGTCGACAACTTGCCGGAAATGGCCATCACCGTCGTGCGCAGGTCAATTCCACCAGGGCCTTCGATGCGGATGTAGTTGGTGTTGAACGGGCTGCCTGTGAAGGCTTCTTCCAGGTTCGGATCGCCAACGAATTGCTCGGTCGCACCGTTGACCGGGTTGGTCTCGGTGTAGGGACCATTGAGGCTGCGCAGGAACGGACCGACGTCACCCTTGAGGGCGCCATCGTAGGTTTTCGGCGAGCCGATCCCGATGTCGCGGGTCATGTTGATCGCCTTGCGCCCGGGGGTGTCGACGTTGAACACATCGACACCGTAGGGGTGGGTGATCACATAGGTACCGGCGGTGGGGACGTCGACCCGGATCCGGATGCGGGCGAAACTGATCTGGTCGCCGTCGAGCGGGTCGCCACCGCTGAAGGCCGCTTCAACGGCGCTGACATAGGTCAGGTCGATGCCCCGCGCCGCATCGGTGATGGCCCCGTCGCCAGTGAACCAGAACGCTTCATCGGGAAAGTTGGTTGGGAAAACGATGGGTTGGGTGTCGTCGAAAATACCTGGATTCGGGTTCAGAAGGCACATGTAGGCAGGTGCGCCGGGTGCGCCGGCAACCCTGGAACTGACAGCCTTTGATAGGCACAAGTCAAGGGTCCTTCCGTGGGTGTCCTGATACCAAGAGGCGAAGTTGCCGTTGGCTGGAAGGTAAACGCCGGCATCTCCGGGATCTACAGCAAACAGCGCCGCGTGGGCGACGCCTTGGGCCAGAGCGGTCACAGCCAGTGCAATCGCGGTTTTGGACAGTAAAGGGTGCATGAGTATTCCCTCTATCAAAGTACCTGCCCCTTGGGATGGGTCAGTTGGCAGGTCTTCGGCAACTCCCATGCCAATTGGCAAAAACGGCTATGAGAGGCCCGGCACAAAGGCGTTGAGCGAATAATTGGGAAAGATTCCCTAATTTGAGAACGGGCCTTTTTCCCCAGGATTGGGGGTAGATGGGGCAACAGGATTGGGTGGGGGAAAAAATGGGGGAAATGGGGAAAATTACCCGCAGTCGGGCAAACTGCCATCGGTGGGCTATAAACCTATAGGGGGCATTCGCGCCGCATCCGGGGGATGGCGTATTCATGACCACGCTGGCCAAGACACTTCAATCCGACAAGGGCGATATCCGCTTGAGCAATCGCAAACAACCTTTCAATCTGCTGCGCTGGTTTTCCCTGATCAGCATGGCGGTGATCGGTACCGTGGCGGTGGCACTGGGGTCGGTGTCGACCAAATTCGTGATTACCGAAAGCGTTCAGCGCGATGCGTTGCTGACCTCGCAGTTCATTCAGGCGATCGCCTCGGCCGAGCTGCGCCATGTGGCGGTACCCAATGTGCGGACCATGGGCGAGCTGCTCGATCCGCGCAAGGATCGGGACTTTGCCGACGTCGACCCGATGGCCAGGGCCAACGCCCGTGGCGAATTTCTCGATCACATCGAACACCTGCCGGACGTGATCCTGGCCAATATATATGCACCCGATCGCATGGTGATCTGGTCCACCAACCCGGCCCTGATGGGCACCACGATCCATGCCGATGAAGACCTCGACAAGGCCTTCGCCAACAAGACCCCGGTGTCGGCCAGCTATCACGATGTCGACAAGTCACGCATGGAGCAGAAGTTCATCACGCAGCCGGAATACATCTTCATCGAAAACTACATTCCGCTGTTCGACGCCGAGGGCAAGAACGTCACGGCGATGGTCGAGATCTACAAGGAGCCCAAGGACCTGATCAATCGCATGGAGCGCGGGCTCGTGCTGATCTGGGTGGCCACGGCCCTGGGCGGTGCGCTGATTTATTTCGGGCTGTACTGGATCGTCCGGCGCGCGGCGATTTTGCTGGCGACCCAGCAGAAACAACTGATCACCAACGAAACCTTCGTCGCTCTGGGCGAGATGTCATCGGCGGTGGCCCACAGCTTGCGCAATCCGCTGGCGACCATTCGCTCCAGTGCCGAATTGGCCCTGGAGTTCGACAGCGGCGCGGCGCACAAGAACATCAAGGACATCATCGGCCAGGTCGATCGCATGTCGAAGTGGGTACGCGAGTTGCTGCAATCGTTGCGCCCACTCAATGACGATGCCGAAGCCGTGAATCTGGTGGCCTCGCTGTACGACAGCCTCATGGCCTTCGAACAACAGATCGCCAACGGACGGATCAATGTGGTGTTCGAGCCCAAAGAGACGCCCATGGTGCTCAGCCAGCAGGTGCAGCTGACACAGATCCTCAACAGCTTGCTGGCCAATGCGCTGGAGGCCATGGACGAAGGCGGCACGCTGACCATCAGCATGACGCCGGCCGATGCCCAGGGCGTGGTGGTCGTGGTCAGCGACACCGGCAAGGGCATGACCGAAGAGCAACGCAAAATGGCCTTCCGGCCGTTTTTCACCACCAAGCAGGGCGGGCTCGGCGTCGGGCTGGTCCTGGTCAAACGAATCATGGAGCGTTTTGGCGGTGCCGTGACCCTCGACAGCCGTGAAGGCGAGGGCACGTCTGTCCGTCTGTCGTTCAAGTTGGTTCCCTGAGCTTTTCCCACAGAGTGGGTGCGAACTTTCCCCGCTACCGGGTGTCATTCCCCAGTCGTATTTCCCCAGTCATGGCAGTTTGATGTTGATAAGCCATTGTTTTCCAAGCTTTCCCATCTTTGTATAAATTAGTTACAAATTTGGCGAGGGATTTGCAAAACCCCCATCACCCCCTTCACACATACGAGGCGGCAGGTGATGGACAAAAAAGCGCGGTACCCCTTCAAATGGTTGTTGACGCCTTTGAGCGTCGTTCTATCAATGACGATAAGCACAGGGATGCTGCGCGCCAGCCCAATCGACGATGAGCGACAGCCGGAGCCATCCGACCCTTCGGCCTACTACGACGAACCGGCTGAGCCAGCAGGGTTGAATGCCATCCTGACCATGCCGAAGGCCAACGAAGATGCCTTCGATTTGCCCAATGGCGTCAAGGGCTCCCGCGACACCGAGCGCGTGGAAAACCAACTGCCACCGTCACAGCAAACCAGTTTCAACTACCCCACCAATGGCAAGCCCAGCCCGTTGTTCGGGGCTCAGCCATTTACCCAGCAAATGATGCTGTTCGAGGAATTCGGACCGGAAAAACTCGACCCCACCACGCCGGCGGGGCAGTTGCCGTTTCCACCGCCGGGGATCGGTCCGTTGCCGGCCCAGGATCCCAACAGCGCTGCCCGCAGTGCACCGCCAAGCCTGGCGCTGGATAACTTTCTGCGCCAACCGGGGCTGACGCCATTCCCCAGTCAGTTCTCCAACGCGGTGGACCGCAACCCGTGGCAGGCGCAGATCGAGCAATTCCTCAACCGCCATATCGGCTCGTCTGCCGAGGGCCGTCCACCAGGAAAGGGTTGGTCCCACCAGCGCTGGAACGAGTTCTACCCGCAGAACGCCTACAAGACGGTGCAGACCGGTATCCGGACCAACGGCGGCTTGCGTGACGATCGGCAAATGCACCACTACGCCGTGGGTGAGTTCGGCCCTGGCGGCCTGTATCACAACGTCGCCGGCATTCCGGCAACGGACGGCACTTCCAAGGGCGTCGAACCGCGCCTGCACCCGCTCATGCCAGTGCAGAACCACAATTCGGTGTGGACCTTCGACGGCACCCTGCCGCCAAAACTGCTGATGGTGCGTTATGGCCAACCGCTTCTAATGCGCCACTACAACGGCTTGCCTATCGACCCTTCAGCCAACATGGGCTTTGGCCTGCACACCATCACCACCCATGAACACAATGGGCACGCACCGGCGGAAAGCGACGGCTATGCCAACGCGTTCTTCTTCCCGGGGCAGTACTACGACTATCGCTGGCCGGTGCAGCTCGCCGGTTACGACAGCATCAACACCAAGGCTGAAGACCCGCGCGCGGCGTTCCCTTGCTCGCCGGGCGAAACCCTGTGGACCAACGACATGAGCCCGGGCCTCAAGACGTGCGATCACGGCACGATCAAGATCCGTGGCGACTGGCGCGAAACCATGAGCACCCACTGGTTCCACGACCACATGCTCGATTTCACCGCGCAGAACGTCTACAAGGGCAACGCGGCGATGATGAATTACTACAGCGCCCTGGACCGTGGCAACGAGTCGGTCGATGACGGCGTCAACCTGCGTTTCCCCAGCGGCAGCGCCTTGCCGTGGGGTAACCGCGACTACGACGTCAACCTGTTGTTCGCCGACAAGGCCTGGGATAAGAACGGCCAGCTGTGGTTCAACCCGTTCAACACCGACGGCTTCCTCGGTGACCAGGTGGTGGTCAACTGGGGCTGGAAACCGACCCTGGACGTGCGTGCCCGCAGCTATCGGTTCCGCATGCTCAACGGTTCGGTATCGCGCTACTACAAGTTCGCCCTGGTACGGGAAATCAAGGGCACCAGCGGTGAGTTCCAGGGACCCAAAGGCTCAGGCGTGTCCTATGCCCGGGTGCCGTTCCACATGATCGCCAACGACGGCAACATCATGGAACACGCCGTACCGTTCGACGGCACCATGGATCTGGACAACGATGGCGACAAGCAGAACCACAACGCCATCCTGCCAACCCAGGGCATCGCCGAGCGCTTCGACATCGTCGTCAACTTCGCCAAGAACGGCATCAAGCCGGGGGACAAGATCTTCTTCGTCAACCTGCTGGCCCACGACGACGGCAAAGGCCCGAAAGAGCCTATCCCTCTGGCTGACGTGCTGTCGGAAAAATACCTGGCGGTGATCAAGCAGACCAGCAACGGTCCACAATGGGACAGGGGCGATCCGGCGGTAGGCAAGGTGTTGCAACTGAACGTCAAGGCCTATTCCGGTCAGGACCTGTCCATGGATCCGTCGAAGTATGAACCGGCCAAACCGGGCAAGGCTGAAGGCCTGGTGATGATTCCGCTGAAGATTCACCGCGACAACGCAGCCGACAAGGCGCTGCTGGCCAACGCCCGTCACCGGTCCTTCATCTTCGGTCGTTCCGACGGCACTGATGAGGCACCGTGGACAGTCAAGAGCGATGGCGGCTTCGGCTACAACATGGACCCTCGTCGTCTGAGCGCGGCCACCCAGCTGAAAACCGGTCCTACCGATGCTGGCACCACCGGCTTCGGCACCCTGGAAGTGTGGAAAATCCAGCTGGGCGGCAAGGGCTGGAGCCACCCGGTACATGTGCACTTCGAGGAAGGGATCATTCTCAGCCGTGGCGGCAAGGCACCACCGGAATGGGAAAAATGGGCACGCAAGGATGTGTACCGCATCGGTTCGGAAAACGATGGCCTGGACAACATCGAAATGGCGATCAACTTCCGCGAGTTTGCCGGGACCTACATGGAGCACTGTCACAACACCCAGCATGAGGACAACTCGATGCTGCTGCGTTGGGATATCGAGCATCCAGGTCAGTTCCAGTTGATGCCGACACCGCTGCCCAGCTGGGATGGTGTGCGCTACGTGAACTCTGCCGCACTGCCAACCTTCCGCAATGGCGACGGCATGGGTCCACAAGTGACTGTCAAACAATGAAACGGGAGGGTGTCGACATGAAGTTGCATACACCACGCACACGCGCCTTGGGCATGCATTTGATACTGGTGTTGGTGACCGGCTTACTGGCCAGCCAACTGCTGGTTGCCAACCAGGCGCCGTCGGCACCCGCCCCCACATCCACCGAGGCCATTGTCGCCGTACCGGCGGAAAAACCCGCCGACACTGAATCCGCCACCCCGTGGGGTGGCGACTATTTCCCCAACACCTTGCTGACCGACCAGAACGGTCGGCAGGTGCATTTTTTCGATGACCTGATCAAGGGCAAGGTGGTGGTGATCAACTTCATCTTCACCTCCTGCAGCGACTCCTGCCCGCTGGAAACCGCGCGGTTGCGCCAGGTGCAGAAACTGCTCGGCGACCGGGTCGGCAAGGACATCTTTTTCTACTCCATCAGCATCGACCCCCTGAGTGACACCCCCGAAGTGCTCAAGGCCTATTCGCAGCGCTTCCAGGTGGGACCTGGCTGGTTGTTCCTCACCGGGGAGTTCGCCGATGTCACGGAGCTGCGCAAAAAGCTCGGGCTGTTCATCGAAGGCGTCGACAACGGCCGCAGCAAGGACCACAACCTGAGCCTGATCGTCGGCAACCAGCAAACCGGTCGCTGGATGAAAGCCTCGCCGTTCGAGAACCCGTGGATTCTGGCCGATCAGTTGGCCAACACCTTGCATAACTGGAAGCAGCCGAGCGTTGAGCAAAGCTATGCCAATGCACCGGAAATTCGCCCGCCGAGCAACGGGGAAGAACTGTTTCGCACCCGTTGCGCCTCGTGCCACAGCCTCGGTCCGCAGGATGGGCAGGGCATCGGTTTGCGCAGCATCGGCCCGGACCTGATTGGCGTGACCCGCCAGCGTGATCCGGCCTGGCTCAATCGCTGGATCCGCGAGCCGGATCGCATGCTGGCGGAAAAGGATCCGATTGCGATGGAACTGTTTGATCGCTTCAACAAGATTCCGATGCCCAACCTGCGCATGGATGAGAAGTCCGCGCAGTCGATCATCGAGTTTCTGCAGGAGGAAACCGATCGCCAGCATCCGGTGCAAGCACCGCTGACTGCCGAGAACGAAGAACCCGAACACCATCACTCCATTGCGCCGCCCGCCGGTCCCCAAGGGCAGGCACAGATGCAATAGTGGCTAAATACTTGCATTGCGACACCCGTGACGACGAATGCCACCTACACTGATGCGAAACACGGCTGAAAAGGCTAGTTGAGCCGCGACCAGGACAGTCCCATGCAGATACTCGAAGAACAAAAAATAACTGCGCCGACTACTCCGGCCACGCAAGCCAGGGATTGGCGACCGCCCTTCAACCTGGTGCGCTGGTTCTCACTGGCGAGCTTTTTCATCATCGCCGCCGTGGCGTTGGGGCTGGGGTACATTTCCACGCGTTTTGTGGTGGAGGAGAGCATCGAGCGCGATTCGATGCTGACAGCGCAATTCATCCAGGCCATCGGCGATGCGGAAATTCGCCACGCCTTGATTACCCCGACGCGCACCATGGGCGAGATGCTCGATCCACGGCTGGACAACGCCTACGCCGATGTCGAACCTGGCGCCCGTGCCAACGCGCGCGTCGAGTTTCTCGATCATGTGGAGCACCTGCCGGACCTGCTGCTGGCCAACGTCTATGCCCTTGATCGTACAGTGGTCTGGTCGACCAACCCCGAGCTGATCGGCATGCGCATCGACGATGACGATGAACTGGACGAGTCTTTCGAAATGAAGGAACCGGTGTCCACCAGCTACCACGAAATCGATGAGGAGCGTCCCGAGCAACGCCTGGTGCGTGAACCCCAATACCTGTTCATCGAAAACTACATCCCGATGTTTAACGCCGACCGAACCAAAGTGATCGCCATGGTGGAGATCTACAAGGAGCCGACGGATCTGGTGGAACGCATCCAGCGCGGGTTCAAGGCGATCTGGCTGGCGACCCTGCTGGGCGGGGCGGCGATTTACCTGGGACTGTTCTGGATCGTTCGGCGCGCTGCGATGCTGTTGCAGAGCCAGCAAAAACAACTGGTGGCCAACGAAACCTTCGTGGCCCTGGGCGAGATGTCATCGGCGGTCGCCCACAGCCTGCGCAATCCGTTGGCCAATATCCGTACCAGTGCCGAACTGGCCCAGGAAATCGCCAGCCATGGTGCACAGAAAAACATTGGCGACATCATCAGCCAGGTCGACCGCATGTCGCGCTGGGTACGCGAATTGCTTGTGTCGTTGCGACCGGTCAACGACGACTTCGATGAGGTCGATCTGGTGCTGACCATCGATGACACCCTGGGAGCCTTCGAGGCGTTGATCAAACGCTCGAATGTCGAAGTGCGTTTCACTCCCAAAAGCGTGCCACCGGTCGTCAGCCAACAGGTGCTGTTGACGCAAATTCTCAATAGCCTGTTTGCCAATGCCCTGGAAGCGATGCCCACGGGGGGCGTGTTGAGTATCGAGATTGAAACACCGGCGGCAGACCAGGTGAGCATGATTCTCACTGACACCGGCAAGGGCATGACCAAGCAGCAGCAGCAAATGGTCTTCAAGCCATTTTTCACCACCAAACAGGGAGGGCTGGGCGTAGGCCTGGCCCTGGTCAAACGAATAATGGAGCGTTTCGAAGGCTCGGTAGAACTGACCAGCCAGGAGCGGGAAGGAACTCGCGTTTGTTTGAACTTTAAAGTGGCAACGGGAGGGGAATATGGAACACAGCATACTGCTGGTCGAGGATGATGAACTCCTCGCCGAGAATATTCAGACCTACCTGGAGCGCAAAGACTTCGAGGTGACGGTCTGCCACTCGGCTGAAAATGCATTGGAGCAATTGAAGACCTTCGTTCCCGACGTGGTGCTGACTGACAACTCGTTGCCGGGCATGAGTGGTCACGACCTGATCCAGAAGCTGCGCGTCAGCGCGCCGGATCTGAAGGTGATCATGATGACCGGCTACGGCAACGTCGAAGATGCCGTGGTAGCGATGAAGGAAGGGGCGTTCCACTACGTGACCAAGCCGGTGGCGCTGCCGGAACTCAAGGTGCTGCTGGACAAGGCCCTGGCCACCGACCGGATGGAGCGCACGCTGTCGTTCTATCAGGAGCGCGAAGCACAGAAGGCCGGGGTGCAGGCGCTGATCGGCGAATCGGCGCCGATGGTTTACCTCAAGAGCACCATCACCCAGTTGCTCGATGCCGAGCGCCGGATGGCCAACACCGATCTGCCTCCGGTACTGGTCGAAGGCGAGACCGGTACCGGCAAGGAACTCGTGGCCCGGGCCCTGCATTTCGACGGTCCGCGCGCCAAGGGGCCTTTCATTGAATTCAACTGCGCCTCGATTCCGGCCAACCTGGTGGAAGCGGAGCTGTTCGGTCACGAGAAGGGCGCGTTTACCGATGCCAAGGACCGTCGTCTCGGGCTGGTGGAAGCGGCCGATGGCGGCACGCTGTTTCTGGACGAAGTGGGGGAGATGGACCTGATCCTGCAGGCCAAGCTGCTCAAGCTGCTGGAGGATCGGAGCATTCGCCGGGTCGGTTCGGTCAAGGAGCGCAAGGTCGATCTGCGGGTGATCAGCGCCACCAACTGCAACCTCGAACAGATGGTCCAGCAGGGCAAGTTCCGCCGTGACCTGTTCTTCCGCCTGCGCATCATTTCGATCAAGGTGCCGCGCCTGTATGCCCGCGGTGAAGACATCCTGTTGCTGGCCCGGCACTTCCTCGCCGCCCACGGCAAACGCTATGGCAAACCCCACCTGCGCTTCAGTGAGCAGGCCGAAGAGCTGCTGCTCAACTACAGCTGGCCGGGCAACGTGCGTGAGTTGCGCAACATGCTCGAGCAGACCGTGTTGCTGGCGCAAAGCGATGTCATCGCCGCCCATCAATTGAATGTGTGCATGAGCCTGGTGGATGAGCCGCCGATGTTCCAGCACGAGGTGCCCGCCGCCGCAGAGTCACGCTCGGCCTACAACGACACCGAGTCGATGAACCTGCCGGAGGTCGAGCGCGATATGGTGCGCAAGATGCTCGACAAGACCGACTGGAACGTTACCAAGTCGGCACGGCTGCTGGGCCTGAGCCGCGACATGCTGCGTTACCGGATCGAGAAACTCGGTCTTGCGCGGCCGGACAAGCGACAGTGGTAGGCCTGTAGGAGTGCAGGAGCAAAGCTTGCTCGCGATAGCGGTTTGTCAGGCGCCATGATGACTGACTGGACTGCCGTCATCGCGAGCAAGCTTTGCTCCTACAGCTGAAAGCCTACAACGTCGGGACGTGCTGCCCTCTGAGGCAAGACAGCGTGCACTCGGGGTTTTCCACTTCCTGGTTCACGTAGACACCGCGTTCTTCGTCATAGGTGCGAATGAACACGCGTACGGTGGCATCGGCCACCGTGGGCAACTGGGAGTCGGAAAACACGTGTTGGCTCGACACCGGAATGAACGTCTGAGGCGAAGTCGGGATATACGCCCCCGGCGGTATGGTGCTCAGAGAGGGCGGAGCGGGGTGGGCGAAGGGTTGGTCGGCCCCGTAATAGTTGAATTCACTGCTCGACTGCTCGGTTTGCATCAGGCTGTCGTCGGCCTGTACGCAGGTGGCGGCGGTCAGGCAAAGGGCAAGTATTAGCGTCTGTTCGATTTTGTTCATGGCAGCACCTGCGGCATTGTTTTTCGCGCATTTCCCCAAGGACATTAACTATAGCGCGCCTTGGGACAGCTCGATTTTTCGCGGCTGGCGAAGCCCTATTGCATTCAACATCGCAGGTGGCTGGACTGACGCCATCGCGAGCAGGCTCGCTCCTACATTTTGATCACTGTCGAACACGGGTTTTGTGCGCGCAGACAAACCATTGTAGGAGCGAGCCTGCTCGCGATAGCGGTCTTGCATTCAACATCACAGATGGCTGGACTGACGCCATCGCGAGCAGGCTCGCTCCCACATTTTGATCACTGTCGAACACGGGTTTTGTGTGTGCGGAAAAACCACTGTAGGAGCGAGCTTGCTCGCGATAGCGGTGGAGCATTCAACATCGCAGGAGGCTGGACTGACGCCATCGCGAGCAGGCTCGCTCCCACATTTTGATCACTGTCGAACACAGGTTTTGTGTGCGCAGACAAACCACTGTAGGAGCGAGCCTGCTCGCGATAGCGGTCCTGCATTCAACATCGCGGGTGGCTGGGCTGACGCCATCGCGAGCAGGCTCGCTCCTACATTTTGATCGCTGTCGAACACAGGTTTTGTGCGTCCGGAAAAACCACTGTAGGAGCGAGCCTGCTCGCGATAGCGGTCTTGCATTCAACATCGCAGGTGGCTGGGCTGACGCCATCGCGAGCAAGCTCGCTCCAACATTTTGATCACTGTCGAACACAGGTTTTTGTGCACGCGGAAGAACCACTGTAGGAGCGAGCCTGCTCGCGATAGCGGTCCTGCATTCAACATCGCGGGTGGCTGGGCTGAAGCCATCGCGAGCAAGCTCGCTCCTACAGTTCACTGCTGTTCCATCACTGTCTCTACGCGGCCGACCGCGCTATAGGGGACCCTCGGCACACCGGGCAATCTTTGCTCCAGGAGTGCGCTCAAGGACTCTCCCTGGTCCAGGCAGGCATCGCCGAAATCGGCGCCGAGCTGGCTGGGGTGGGCGACGATTTCCAGCAGGCCTTCGCTGGGCGGTGCGGCGTTGCGCAAATCCATCGGGGTGCAGACGTAGTCGGCCGTCGCACCGGCCAGGCTGTTCAAACGATGGTTGAGCAACTGCTTGTACAGGCGTTTGCGCAGGCTCTGGTTCTGCCCCAGATTGCGCGCCAGTCGCACCGGAACCCTCTGCCGGGCGGCGAAGCGCGCGACGATCTCGCCGATGGGCCAGACGTTGTGCACTTGATGATGGGAATCCAGATGGCTGGGCCGCACGCCGTGATCCACAAAATGCTGCCACTGCGCTTCGAGTTCTTCCTGTACCGCGAGGCGATCCTGATGACCGAGCCAGAGACGGCTGCGGCGCAGGTTGAAATCGAACACGCCGCTGCGGTCGCAGAAGGTCGGGCGGGTCAGGATGCGCCGACTCAGCGGGCGGCCGTAGGTGAGGTTGAAGTGCAGGCCGATGCGTCCTTCCAGCAACGGATGCTGCGCCAGGGAACAGGCGGCGGCGAAGGCCGGCGTGTTGGCCATGGCGGTGGCGGAACTGATGATCCCGGCCTGGAAGGCTCCCAGGATCACGGCATTTTCACAGGCGCTTAGGCCAAAATCGTCAGCGTTGACTATGACTTGCTGTGGCATGTTCGCCCTCCATGAGTATGTCGATGGGTGCGGTTACCGAAAGCCTCGGGCGGACCCGAACGCGCTCCATCCACAGTAGTTCCTCGTTGGAAAAAACCCAGCGCCGCCGGCAATTTTTGACGCACGTTCAGGCAGGGCCGCAGCCGGCAACCGACAAAAACCAGTCTGGGCCGCTATTCTTGGCCCACGCGTATCGAACGGGTTTTTTCCCATGCTTGAAGTGCAAGGCGTCTTCAAAAGCTACGCCACCCCGCAAGGCCCGTTGCCGGTGCTGCAGGGTGTCGACCTGCGCCTCAAGCCCGGCAGCAGCCTGGCGCTGATGGGCGAGTCGGGCAGTGGCAAAAGCACCTTGCTGCACCTGATTGCCGGGCTGGACAAAGTGGATCGTGGCAGCATCCGCAGCGGCGAACATCGGCTGGAGCAGATGAACGAAGGGCAACTGGCGAACTGGCGGCGCACGGAAATCGGCCTGGTGTTCCAGCAGTTCAACCTCATTGGCAGTTTGCGCGTGGAGGACAACCTGGCGTTTCAGGCACAGCTTGCCGGGCGTCATGATCCGCGCTGGCAGGCGCATCTGGTGCAGCGCCTGGGCTTGGCCGATGTGCTGCGGCGTTACCCGGAACAACTTTCCGGCGGCCAGCAGCAACGGGTGGCGCTGGGCCGGGCGCTGGCCTCGCAACCGAAACTGCTGTTGGCCGACGAGCCCACCGGCAGCCTCGATGAAGCCACCAGCGCCGAGGTGCTCAAGCTGTTGCTGGAACTGCTCGACGACAGCCCGACGACTTTGTTGATGGTCACCCACAGCCCCAGCGTCGCCGCGCGGCTGGCGGAGAAAGTGGTGCTGCACGGCGGTCGCCTGGCCAGTGTGGACGGGCACTGAGATGCGCATTTTCCGCCAGACCCTGCGGGCGTTGCTCAGCCACTGGCGGCAGCATCCGGTGCAGTTTTTCAGCGTGCTGACCGGGCTGTGGCTGGCCACCAGCCTGCTGATCGGCGTACAGGCGCTGAACAGTCAGGCGCGGGACAGCTATGCAAGGGCCAGCCAATTGATCGGCGGCGAAGCCCAGGCCAGTCTCAGCGCTCCCGCTGGCGCGACGTTCCCCCAACAATGGTTTGTCGACCTGCGTCGCGCCGGTTGGCCGGTGTCGCCGGTGTTGCAGGGGAGGCTGACGCTCAAGGGCCATGAAGAACAGCGTCTGCAACTGATGGGTATCGAGCCGGTGTCGCTGCCGGCGGGAGGCGTGGTGGCCGGGCGGGCGATGGCCATCGAACAGGTCGTCGAGTTCTTCACCCCGCCGGGCAGCACCTGGATTTCGCCGCAGACCTTGCAGGCCTTGGGGCTGAAGGAAGGAGACCGCCCGCAGGCGCTCAACGGCCAGGCGCTGCCGCCCTTGCAGGTGCAGACGGACATGGCCCCCGGCGTGTTGCTGGTGGACATCGGCTTTGCCCAGCAGATCCTCGAATTGCCGGGGCAGATCTCGCGCTTGCTGCTGCCCAGGGATTTCACCGCGACCTTGCCCGATGCGCTGAGCGGCCAACTGCAGTTCAAGAGCAGCGGTGAAGAAAACAATCTGGCGCGCCTGACCGAAAGCTTCCACCTGAACCTCGACGCCCTGGGGTTTCTGTCGTTCGTGGTCGGCCTGTTCATCGTGCATGCCGCCATCGGGCTGGCGCTGGAACAGCGGCGAGGCCTGCTGCGAACCTTGCGTGCCTGCGGGGTCAGTGCGCGGATGTTGATCGGCTGTCTGGCGGTGGAATTGGCCGTTCTGGCCTTGATCGGCGGCGTGGCGGGCGTGGTCAGCGGCTATCTGCTGGCCAGCGTGCTGCTGCCGGATGTCGCCGCCAGTCTGCGCGGCTTGTACGGTGCCGAAGTGGCGGGGCAGTTGACCCTGAGCCCGCTGTGGTGGCTCGGTGGCGTCGGCCTGGGCCTGCTCGGTGCCTTGCTCGCCGGGGCCAACAGTTTGTGGCGTGCGGCGCGCTTGCCCTTATTGGCCCTGGCCGATCCGCAGGCCTGGCATCAGGCCCACGCGCGCTGGTTGCGGCGACAGGCCTGGGTGGCGGCGCTGGCCCTGGCGATCGCATTGCTGGCGTTGTTGCGCGGTGACAGCCTGGCCAGCGGTTTCGTGCTGATGGCCGCGCTGTTGCTGGGCGCCGCCCTGGCGTTGCCGGTGGTGCTCAATGCGGTACTCGACGGTTTGTTGGGGCGCAGTCGTTCGGTGCTGGGCCAATGGTTCGTCGCCGATTGCCGCCAGCAACTGCCGGCCCTGAGCCTGGCGTTGATGGCGCTGCTGCTGGCCCTGGCGGCGAACATCGGCGCCAGCAGCATGACCGCCGGTTTTCGCGAAACCTTCAGCAACTGGCTCGAGCAGCGGCTGACCGCTGAGCTCTACCTCAATCCGCAAAACCCGGCCCAGGCTCGGGAACTGTACAGCTGGCTCAAGCAACAGCCGCAGCCCACGGCGGTGTTGCCCAACTGGCAGGTATCGATCCAGGTGCAAGGCTGGCCGACGGATATCTTCGGTGTGATCGATCACCCGACCTACCGTCAGCACTGGCCGCTGCTTGAAGCCCTGGGCGACGCCCCTTGGGAGCGCCTCGCCACCGACGATGCCGTGATGCTCAGCGAACAACTGGCCCGGCGCTTGCGCGTGCAACTGGGCGATCGCCTGACGATTGCCACGCCCAATGGCCCGTGGTCGCCGCGCATCGTCGGGATCTATGCCGACTACGGCAATCCCAAGGGCCACATACTGGTCAACGTGAATCACCTGCTGCGTGGCTGGCCGCAACTGACGCCCAATCGTTTCAATCTGCGGATCGAGCCGACGTTGATCAGCCCATTCGTCAGCGCCTTGCAGGCACGCTTCGCCCTGGAGGACAGTCGCATCGTCGATCAGGCCAGGCTCAAGGGCTGGTCCACGCAAGTCTTCGAACGCACCTTTGCCGCTACCGCCGCGCTCAACAGCCTGACGCTCTGCGTGGCTGGCGTGGCGTTGTTCATCAGTCTGCTGACGCAAAGCCAGAGCCGTCTCGGGCAACTGGCGCCGCTGTGGGCGTTGGGGGTGACGCGCCGGCAATTGATGCTGCTCAATCTCGGGCAGACCTGGCTGCTGGCGCTGTTGACGCTGGTGCTGGCGCTGCCATTGGGCATCGCCCTGGCCTGGTGCCTGGACGCCGTGATCAATGTCCAGGCCTTCGGCTGGCGTCTGCCGTTGCGGGTATTTCCAGTGCAATTGCTGCAATTGATGGGGTTGGCGGTGGTGGCGACCTTGCTGGCCTCGGCTTGGCCACTGTACGCCTTGTATCGCACGCAACCGGCGGACCTTCTGAGGACTTTTTCCCATGAGGATTAAGCCCGCGATGTTTCTATTGGCGCTGCTGTTGGCGCTGCTGGTGGGCGGCTGCGATCAACCGGCGAGCGAGGAAAAAGGCTTCGCCGGGCTGGGCAATCAGGCGGCTGCATTCACCCCTGTAGTACCCGGTCGGGTGTTCAGCTTCCCTTCGGATCACGGCCCCCATGACGGGTTTCGCATCGAGTGGTGGTACGTCACCGCCAATCTCAAGGACGAGCAGGGCAATGAATTTGGCGCGCAGTGGACGCTGTTTCGCAGTGCCTTGAAAGCCACACCCGAGACGGCGGGTTGGGAGAACCAGACACTCTGGCTCGGCCATGCGGCCGTCACCTCGGCGACGGTCCACCATGCCGCCGAACGTTATGCCCGTGGCGGTGTGGGGCAGGCCGGGGTGAGCCTGGCGCCGTTCAAGGCGTGGATCGACGATTGGCAATTCGCCAGCCAGTCGGGCGACGCCGACCCGCTGGCGGATCTGCTACTGAGTGCCCGGGACAAGTCGTTCGGCTATCAGCTGCGGCTGACGGCGAAGCGTCCGCTGGTGCTGCAGGGGGACGCGGGGTTCAGCCAGAAATCCGAGCAGGGCCAGGCGTCGTATTACTACAGCCAGCCGTTTTTCCAGGCCAGCGGCACGCTGGAGATCGACGGCAAGCGCTATCAAGTCAGTGGCCCGGCGTGGCTCGACCGCGAATGGAGCAGTCAGCCGCTGACCGCCAATCAGACCGGTTGGGACTGGTTGTCCCTGCACCTGGACAGCGGCGAGCAGGTGATGCTCTACCGAATGAGGCAAAAGGACGGCGCACCCTACCTCACGGGGACCTGGATTGATGCCGGGGGGCAGACGCAGATGCTGCGCGGCGCCGACATTCGCCTCATCCCGCAGGACACCGTACGCGTCGCCGGGCGTTCGATGCCGGTACGCTGGGCGATCCAGATCCCGGTCAAGCAACTAGACATCGTCATCAACGCCCTCAACCCCAACGCCTGGATGGATTTGCGCATTCCCTACTGGGAAGGCCCCGTGCGCCTGAGCGGCAGCCATGGCGGGCAGGGCTACCTGGAAATGACCGGCTATTGACCTGTAGGAGCGAGCTTGCTCGCGATGGTCGTCAACGATAACGCTGGATGCCTGACACTGCGCAGTGTTCTTGCGTTCATCGCGAGCGAGCTCGCTCCTACAGGGCGCAGGGATTTGAGAGGAAGAATCAAATGCAATCGTGTTGAACTCTGATGGCATTCCGACACTCTACTGTGGGAATTCTTCCATCGGAGCCCGCCATGCGTGAAGACCTCACACCACCCGATCTCAACACATGGCGGCGCGTGTTCAATGACCGGGCCTACTGGCAACAGTCTCCCGACGCGTATTACATCGAACTGCTGCGCCTGGCCGACGATTTGTTGGGGATGGGCGCCATTGACCTCGATCAGTGGCAGGACCTGAACGCCAGGGCGGCGCAATCTCTCAGGGACTCGCCGGCCATCAACGTGACGCGGGAAGTCGACGATCCCCACGCCTGAGGAGAGTGCCCATGAGGCCGCCTCAAAACCACCGATGGTGTACGGCCGGAAGTACAGGTCAAGTTGAAGGAACTGAAAGTTGGACAGCGCGTCAATGTTGTCGATATCGACATACTGACGGTGACCAGCAAAAGCGGAAGTTGAGAAGGGCGTGGTTAATCCTGTACAACTTTTTGTATAGGAATAGTGACTTTTTTGAACTGACTGGTGAATTTTAACTACCACGGTTGAAGCACTTCAGAGCGGGCGACTGTTGAAATATGTATCTGCAAATTTCGCATTTAAGTCGCGGACTTCTTCAACAAGTTCCATTAAAATGCGCCCCGTTCGCCCAGTGTTACGGCTCTTTACCAGTGCATGGAATGCCGAGGCCATTGCACTGGGCGAACACCACCGTGGAGTTTTCCTGTGAACTTCCAGCGACTCCAGACAAGAAAGGGTGCTCATTTTGATCACCCTTTTTTATTGCGCGTGGATTACCCGGATGTGGTGCGTGGGAAGATTGTCCGACAATAATCGGCTAGTTGTTTTACACCCGTCATTAACCCCTTAAGTTGTCGCCAGCCGCTGATTTTCTGATAGATGACATGTACGGCCTGCATGGTATTTGCCGGGGTCCGGCATTTGTGCGGGGCGTCTTTGGCGCGAGCGATGTCCACCGTCTTCACGACGCCCGGCATGGAAAACAGCGCGACAAAAAGCAGCTTTGGGCGCACCGTGGTCAATCGCCTTGCAGGCCGAACCGGCAGTCCCGCGCAACGGTCATATGCCAGGCTCAACGCGCAGCGTCTTGCGCATTCCCGCAGTCCCGAGATGGAGTGATGACGACATGAAAATCCTGATGGTTCTAACGTCCCACGATCAACTGGGTAACACCGGCAAGAAAACCGGTTTCTGGCTGGAAGAATTCGCGGCACCCTATTTCGCCTTCAAGGATACCGGCGTGCAGTTGACCCTGGCCTCGCCCAAGGGTGGTCAGCCACCACTGGACCCGAAAAGCGACGAGCCCGATTTTCAGACCGAGGCCACCGAGCGTTTTCGCAAGGATTCTGCGGCCCAGGCCGCCCTGGCCTCGACCGTCCTGCTCAGCTCTGTGAATGCCGGGGATTACGACGCGGTCTTCTATCCCGGTGGGCATGGCCCGCTCTGGGACCTGGCCGAAGACAAGCACTCGATCGCCCTGATCGAAGCGTTCTACAACGCCGGTAAACCGGTTGCGACCGTTTGCCATGCCCCTGGCGTATTGCGCCATGCCAAGGACGTGAACGGCCAGCCGCTGGTCAAGGGCAAGAAGGTCACGGGATTTACCAACAGCGAAGAAGACGCCGTGCAGCTGACCAATGTCGTGCCGTTCCTGGTGGAGGACGAACTCAAGGCCAAGGGCGGGATCTTTTCCAAAGGGCCTGATTGGGCGAGCTATGTGTTGACCGATGGTCTGCTGATCACCGGGCAGAATCCGGCGTCCTCACAGGCGGGGGCTGAAGCGTTGCTGGCGAAATTGAAATAGACACAAAACCTGTAGGAGCGAGCCTGCTCGCGATGGCGGTCTTGCATTCAACATCGCTGGCGGCTGGACTGAGGCCATCGCGAGCAGGCTCGCTCCCACATTTAGATCATTGTCGAACACAGGTTTTGTGTACGCGGAAGAACCACTGTGGGAGCGAGCCTGCTCGCGATGGCGGTCTTGCATTCAACATCGCTGGCGGCTGGACTGACGCCATCGCGAGCAGGCTCGCTCCCACGTTTAGATCATTGTCGAACACAGGTTTTGTGTACGCGGAAGAACCACTGTGGGAGCGAGCCTGCTCGCGATAGCGGCCTTGCATTCAACATCGCGGGTGGCTGAACTGACGCTATCGCGAGCAAGCTCGCTCCTACAGTGTTTGGTTGTTCGGTGTTAGCCGTGCAATGAGGCGAAACACTGCTCTATCGAGCGCCGTTGCGTCTGTGCATACAGCTCCAGCTCATCAATCGTCGGCCGGCCCAGCGCCTTTTCAAATGCCTGCTGATTGGAGTGCACGCCATAGTGGGTTTGCGCGGCATCGCCCAGGTTTGACTGGAAAATCCCCGCGGCGCTGACCGGCAGGAAATCTTCGTACACCAGGGGTTCAACCCGCAGATAGCCACCGCTGACCAGTTCTTCCAGGGGCAGGGTTTTCAGCTCGGCCGCCGCCTGGCCTTTTTCCGTCACGAAGTAGCGGAAGTACGCCAGTTCCTCGCGGCGCATGCCGTCGTAGGTGTCGGGAAATTCGCTGAAGTGCTGGGTCATCAGCGCGTTGTAGCGGGCGGCGTTGGCTTCGTTCGGGAAGTCCTTGAGCTCGTCCCGGGCGGCATTGAGCAGGCGGTCATACAGCGCCCGGCCTTTGGGGGTGAGGGCGGCGCCGCGTTGCTCGATCTCGCCGAAACGGGCGCTGTGGCTGCCCCGGGTATCGGCTTGATCGGTGAAGGCCACCGGTTCGTCGAGGGCCTTGAAACTGGTCTGGCGCAGCAGGATCGGGCACTGGCGACGGGGCGGGCCTTCGATCACCGCTTTGGGGGTGATGCCATGCACCGGCATTTGCGCCTGGACGATGTCGATGTCCAGAGTACGTGGTGTCAGGTGATTGATGTGCGGGCCCTTGAACGCCACCACATCGGCGATCAGGCGATGCTGGGCGCTGAGTTGGCGGTACTGCTCGGCGGTCACGGTAGCGCTGTGATGCCAGCGGAAGGTCTCCAGCGTCTGTTTGACGAATTCCTGCGCCTCCTGTTCGGTGAGGCCGCCCTGGGTTTCGGCGCGCTCGATGAGGGTCAGCGCGAGCGGAGTGAAGATCGAACGCTTGTCCAGCATCGATTGGGCAAACGCCCGCAGTTCCGGGTCTTCGATCAGTTCCAGGCGCAACAGCGAGGTGAACACGCGGAACGGGCTGACCTGCAACGAGGCCTCATGCACCGCCCGGAACGCCGTGGAATGCACCGGCACCCCGGCCGGCGTCAGGTCGTAATAACCCACCGGCTGCATGCCCATGACCGCGAACAGGCGGGCGAGGGTGGCCAGTTCGCCCGCCGTGCCGACACGAATTGCGCCATGGCGCTCCAGGTCCAGGCGCTCGATCTCGCCGGTGCTGTTCAACTGGCTCGCCACCTGCGGGTCGCTTTCGAGCACGTGGCGGTTGGTCTGTTCCACCAGCTCCATCAGCGCGCCGTACAGCGGCACTTCTTCGCGGTACATGTCGGACATCGCTTTGGAGAAGCGTTGACGGATCAGGTCGGGGCTGACGAAGTTCGGGTGAGTCATGAACAGGGTTCCTGGCGCGGTGACGTGAAGGATGGGAGAAAAGATCGCAGCCTTCAGCGCCGCCGACAAACGAAGTTTCTGACGAACTTCATTCTGCAAAGGACTGCATCCTCAATGCAGCCGTTGATCCTGAGGGCTTTCCGAGCGCAGGGATGCCAAAAACTCCCGATACAGGCGAGCCGAACCGGCAGGCGCTTCGACCATCGGCATGTGGCCGATGCCTTCCCAGATTTCCACCCGCAGGTCCAGGATGCCCTTGCTCCAGACAGCCACGCTGCTGACATCGATCAGGCGATCCTTGCGCCCCCACAGCAACAGCGCCGGGGCATTGATGGCCGGCAGTTCCGGCTCCATCGGCGGGCTGGCGCGGAAGTCGCGGAAGATTTCTTCCAGTTCGTCGCGCGACTGTTCGTAACGATGGGCGAAGGCGTCCAGCACCACGCGCGGCATCCACGGTGGATCGGCCATGGTCATGGCATAGAAGTGCCTGAACTCTTCCCGCGATTCGATCAGGAAGGGGTTGTGCCCCTTGGCCAGGTGCCGTTCCAGATCGCTGGGCTCGGGCGAGGTCACGCCCGCCGGGTCGAACAGGGCGACCGAGGCAATGCGTTCCGGGTAATGCGCCGCCAGCCAGGCCGCGATCCAGCCGCCCATCGAGTTGCCGATTACATGGACCTTCTCGACCCCGCAGACATCCAGCAACTGAATCATTCGTTTGGCCTGCAGAGGGATGTCATAACCGCCACCGGCCTTGAAGCCGGTTTCACCGTGGCCAGCGATGTCGGGGATGATCACCCGGTAATTGCCGACAAAGTGCCGGGCAAAGCGCAGCCAGAGGTTTTTATCGGCGCTGAAGCCGTGCAGCATCAACACATTGCTTGATGCTTCATACGGCCCGCCCTGCCAGGTCGAGACGGTCATTTCGTTGATGGGCACGACAATCTTGTGCAGTTTGTACAACTTGGCTTCGGCAGCCACGCTCAAGTCGTACAGCCAGTACCCGACCGCCGGGTAGCTCAACCAGCACCAGGCCGCAAACACCGCGATAGCGACTACCAGTAAAAGCATCTGTCGTCTTCCTTCTGACGGATCAGGACAATATGTGGTCAGCGGGTTTCAGGGCGCGGGTCAATCGATGAAAGCTGAAACTGAACCCCGGAAACATCGCAACCACATGACCGCTCTTGCTTTGATACCAACTGTGGCAGCCTCCGGACTTCCACACCGTACGCTCCATTTCTCTATGGATCATTTCAGTGTAGGTACGTTCTGCCTCGGGGCGCACTTCGATGCTGCGCAAACCTTGAGTTTTTAGCGTGCGAATGCAGTCGAGGATGTAGTTCATCTGCGATTCGATGATGAACAGCGCCGATGTATGGCCGATGCCGGTGTTGGGACCGGTGACGATAAACAGGTTGGGAAAGTCAGGCAGGCTGGTGCCCAGGTACGCCCGGGGATATTCGGCCCAGACATTGCGCAGTTGTGTGCCGTTTCTGCCGGTGACCGGGTAGGAAATCACCCCGTCGGTGGCGTCGTAGCCGGTGGACCAGACGATCAGGTCGAGGTCGATGTGCTGGCCGTCCTGCATGACGATGCCGGTTTCGTCGATCTCCTTGATGCCTTGTTCGCGGCTGTGCAGCGTCACATTGGGCCGGGCCAGCGCCGGGTACAGCGTGCTGGAGAGAATGACCCGCTTGCAGCCGATGGTGTAGTCCGGCGTCAGTTTTCGCCGCAGTTCGGCGTCGGGTACCTGGCGTTTGATGAAGCGCAGGGCCTGGTGCTGGACCATGCGCACCGCCGGTTTCGAGTATTTGAAGGCGATGACCCGGGTTTCGAACTGCCAGTAGATCATCCAGCGCAGCAGTTTGTAGGCCGGCTTGAGCCCCAGCAGCCAGCGCTGGAAGCGCCCGAAGGTGCGGTCGGCCCGGGGCAATACCCAATGCGGCGTGCGCTGGAACACATGCAGGTGCCCGACATCCGGGGCAATCGCCGGAATCACCTGGGCCGCGCTGGCACCGCTGCCGACGATCGCCACGCGTTTTTGCCGGTAATCGAAGGAGTGGTCCCAGTTATTGGTGTGAAAGGTCTTGCCCTTGAAGCGCTCCTGGCCGGGAAAGTGCGGCACCACCGGTTGACTCAGGGGCCCGGTGGCATTGATCAAGAACTGCGCATGAAAGGTGCCTTTGGCGGTGTGAACCGCCCAGCGCAGGTTGGACTCGTCCCATTCCACGCGTTCGACATTGGCCTGCAGTTCCACCCGGTCACGCAGGCCGAAACGCTCCACCACATGGCGGGTGTAGCGATGCAGTTCGGCCTGTTCGGCGAACATCTGCGTCCAGCGGTAAGGGGCGAAGGACAGCGAGTAAAGCGGCGAGGGCACATCGACCGCCGCCCCCGGGTAGGTGTTCTGGCGCCAGGTGCCCCCGAAAAAGTCCCGCCGCTCAAGCATTCGAAAGTCGGTGATACCGGCCTTGAGCAAATTCACCGCGGCGCACTGGCCGCCAAAACCGCTACCGATGATCAATACATGGAAGGTCTGCATGGGCTTCCTGAGGGATACGGGTTGGACCCTTATCCTTCATGTATAGCCAAATTGAGGGGTATTGCTTTGATCTTGTGGGAACTGAGCTGATCGCGTGATCGTGTACATATCCATTGCTGCGGTAACGGCCGCTTATGGTTTCGCCCTTACGGCGAGTCACTTTTAACAAACGCCCGGAGTGCCGGCCCAGTTAAAAGTAACCAAAAGCGCTCGCCCCGGCGTCCGGCCCCTCGCTGAGGCTCGGCGTACCTTCGCTCCGGCATTCATCCGGGGGCATCGCCTCCGGTTTGCTTCGCTGCACCTCCTCTCGATGTGTGCGGCTGCGCCGCACGGCGCTACGCGCCTTACCCCCGGATGAACGCCTCCACTCAGCCTCCCGAAGGGGCGGGTGGATCAAGATCAAGAGCTTGCAGGCGAGCTAACGCTCGGCCTGTTGAGTGGTGAGAAGCAGGTCAGGTGCACGCCGTCCCCTGTGGAAGCTGGCTTGCCAGCGAAGGCGGCGTGTCGGGCGACATCAGTGTTGACTGATCAAACGCCTTCGCGAGCAAGCCCGCTCCCACAGTGGTTTTGGCGTTGCCGGATTTTGTGACCTGCGCGAATCCTTAAGCGGTTACTCCTTGACGCTCATGAACTCCTCGGCCCAGCGAATGTATTCCTCCGGCTGGGTGTAGGTGTGGGTCAGTTCGGTGGCGCTCAGGTCCGAGGCCTGGGTGAAGATCTGGCGTTGTTCGCGCAGGCTGTCGTAGGTGGCCTTGATGGCGGCGAAGTAGGCGCCGTGGCCGTCGATCACCACTCGCACGCCCAGTTCGGCCAGGCGTTTGTCGTCGCGCAGCAGCGGGTTGCCGTAGGTCACCAGCATCAGTGGCACGCTCAGGTGTTCGGCGATTTTTTCCAGGTGGTCGAAATCCTTCACGCCCACCATGCAGATGCCGTCCGCGCCGGCGGCCTGGTATTGCTTGGTGCGGCTGATGATTTCCTGAACCGGCAGGATCCCGGCATGGGTGCGGGCGATGATCGCCATTTCCGAGTCGCAGCGCGCTTCCAGTGCGGCGCGGATCTTGCCGACGCCTTCGGCGACGGTGATCAGGTCGGTGGATTTGCGGCCGAATTGCGCCGGCAGCAGGGTGTCTTCGATGGTCAGTGCGGCGATGCCGGCGCGTTCCAGTTCGACGATGGTGCGCATGACGTTGAGCGCGTTGCCGTAGCCATGGTCAGCGTCGGCAATCACCGGCAACTGGGCGACGCGGCCGATGCGGGTGGCCTGCTCGGCGAATTCGCTGAGGCTGATCAGCGCAAAGTCAGGGGCGGCCAGTACCTGCAACGAGGCGACCGAACCGCCGAGAATCCCTACTTCGAACCCCAGGTCCGCGGCAATGCGTGCCGACATCGGATCGAAGACCGACGCGGTGTGGTAGCAGGTGTTGGACGCGAACAGTTGACGAAAATTGCGGCGCAAATCTTGATGAGACAGCCTGGACATATGAGTTCCACCAATGGAAATGGAAGGGCTTGAGCAAAAGTGTCAACGCCGAAAGTGTTAAAGGCTATCACGGGTGCAAGCCGAGAATGATGACGAATTTAGCGTGAATACAGCCAATTTGTCCGGTGCGCAACCGTTTGTGCTTGGCCCAGACCGGGTATTTACCCCTGAGGATCAGGCCCGGTTGGCAGCGATCAGGCCGCCACGGCCTGGCGCTGTCGATGGTGCAGCAGTACGCAGCGTACTGAGTCGCCGGGCTGTAATTGCAGGCGTTTGGCGGTCAGGCGGTCGACCGTCAGGCAATGGCCCGTGCGTCGCGCCGGGGCGATGGTGATGCGGCAGTTTTCCAGGCGTCGGTTGTGGATCAGCCACATCGGCGCCTGCTCGTCGGGGGTGCCAATGGACAAATCCAGCAACTGGCTGTCACGCACGGTGCGGATATTCGACACCGGCGCCTCGATGACCGGGCCGGCGTCGAAGATATCGACGTAACCCTTATGGGCAAAACCCTCGGCGGTGAGGATTTTCAGCGCCGGTTCGCTGTTCGCATGGGGCTTGCCGATTGCCGCCTGGGCCTGTTCGGTGAGCAGGCAGGTGTAGAGCGGCTGGCGCGGCATCAGTTCGGCGATGAACGCCTTGTTGCCCAGCCACGACAGGTGGTCGGCCTGGCTGAAATCCTTCTTGAAAAAGTGCCGGCCGACGCTGTCCCAGAACGGCGAGCAGCCTCGTTCATCGGCAGTGCCGCGCAGTTCGGCGATGAGTTTGTCGCCGAACAGGTGCGGGAATTCGGCGACAAACAGCAGGCGCCCCAGTGACAACAACCGGCCGCGGCCCTCCAGGCGTTGATCCGGGCGCAGGAACAACGAGCAGAGTTCCGATTGGCCGGTCATTTCATTGTTCAGGAACAAGGTCGGGATCTGCCGCTGGATACCCAGGTCCGCCGACGAACTGACCGTCAGCCCGACCCGGTAGTTGTACCAGGGCTCACGCAGGCCGATGGCGCCGGTCATGGCGCTGACACCGATGACTTGCTGATCGTCGTCTTCGAGCACGAACAGGTAATCGGCGTCGGCACGCTCGACCTGTTCGGCGAATGTCCGTTTTGCCCAGCGCAGCCGGTGTTGCAGGCGATCCTCGTTGGCCGGCAGGCTGTTCAGTCCGCGACCGGCCTGGCGGACCAGTGCACGCAAGGCGGGCAGGTCGGTGACCTCCACGGGGCGGACAATCATGCTGCAACTCCTTTTTCGCACCCGTCCGGGCGCCTGGCACCGCGCAGGTTGCGGCTCACAGGGCGACCAGCCGGATCGGGCTGCCTTCGCTGACTTTCAGCGCGGCGCACATGCTGGCGTCCAGTGCCACCGGTTGGCCGGCGATGTAGTCGAGATCGGCGACAATGGCCCGATAGTTCTCCAGCGAGTCATTGCTCACCAGATAGCGGCCGCGGGCATCGATGCTGGAACCTGGTCGGGCCACGCTGGTGCGGCTTTCGGCAATCGAACGAATGCCATGGGTGCGGGCAAAAAGGGTCGGGCCACCGTCGAACAGATCGACGTAGCTGTTGGTCTCGAAACCCTCCCGCGCCAGGATATCGAAGGCATCCTGGCCATCGGGATGGATACGGCCGATGCAGTCTTGCGCGGACTGGGGCAGCATCGGCACGTAGATCGGGTATTGCGGCATCAATTCTGCGAGAAACGTGCGGCTTTCCAGGCCGCACAGCCGTTCGGCCTCGACATAGGGCAGGTCGAAGAAGTGCTTGCCCACCGCATCCCAGAACGGCGAATGGCCGTCTTCGCTGCTGTAGCCGACGATCTCGGTGATGACCGCATCGGCAAAACGCCGGGGATAAGCGGCAATGAACAACAGCCGGGCCCGTGACAGAAGTTCGGAGAACGCCGTGCGCTCCAGGGCTGCATCGATATGAAACCCGCGCAGCAAGGTGTGGGCGCTGAGGTCCTGGCAGACCGACAGCGCCGGCACTTCATGCTCGATGTTCAGCTCCCGCGAGGCGCTGTTGAAGTGCCGGTTACGCAGGCTGTAGAACGGCTCGCTGAAACCGGCGGTGGCGAGGATTTCCGAGCAACCCACAAGGTTGCGGGTCGCCAGGTCTTCCAGCACGAAACAATAACTCTCGGGCCCCGGGCTGAAGACGTCGTGCTCGAACGAGGTGCAGGAATCGAGAATCTTGTCGCGCAGGCGTTCGCCATCGTCCGGCAAGGACGTGACGCCCACCAGGCTTTCCCGGGCAAGGCGCTGCATTTGAGGCAGGTCGGTTAACTGCACTGGACGCAAGACCAGCATGGATGCACTCCTTGTATCAAAGGGCTCGGTGTCGGGCACCGGACCGGACTATCACTGTCGGTTTCCACGCATTGAAACGGCGGGCGCGTTGTCGGCTCCGCTCTTTTTTGTTCTTTACGGTTTCATGGCCACAAGTGGCGCCCACGGCCTGGTGAATCGAAACGGGTCATCAGGCGGGTACGGCACGGTGTTCGGACAAGGCTACGTCCAGACATTGATGTCCAGACCAGGATCGAAGATCGGGTCTTTGAGTGAGGGCATCCGGGCTCCTGCTGGATGAGATTTTGGTAATCCTTTGAAATCAGTATTTAGTTAATGGCTATTGCATGTCTAGTTAATTTTGGCGCCGTTCCGAGCGCTCGATCATGAAGGGGAGGCTCTTGCGGCGAAGGGCTACGCGGATGTCGATTGACCTTGTAGGCCTTGGCCTAAATGGCTGTCGGACAAAGCTGTTGTTGTGTAAAGAAATGCCTGAAGGCGTGCGGGTCATTGGCTGAAACAAAACACCCCCTGATCCCTGTGTTCCGGCACAATTGCCCACTATTGCGCGGCCCGACGCCGTTTTTCACCGTGATCAACAGAGAGAACTTTCGTGCAGGCGACCCGTTTGACCCTGATCTGCCACGCTCGAACCGTCGCACAAAAATTGGCGAGATTTCCTACAAACGAGCCATTGGAGATGGATTGGCAGTCGGCCACGGGTTCGCGCCGCGCTCGGTTCGAGGGTTCTCCAAGGCTGTTGAGCGCGCCGGAACTGCGCACGCGGCAGACCGCCGAGCTGTTCGGCAGTGACATGGAGATTGTCGAGGCGCTCAGGGATTGCGATTTCGGGCGCTGGAAGGGCGTGCGTATCAAAGACCTGCAAAAGAACGAACCCGAACAACTCCAGTACTGGCTCGTCGACCAGGATGCTGCACCCCACAATGGCGAGTCGGTCACGCAGGTCATCGCGCGAGTGGACGCCTGGCTGACGACACTGCAATCGACGCCCGGGCATGTCGTCGCCGTCACCCATCCGTTTATCATCCGCGCCGCGCTGACCCATGTGCTGCACAGTTCGGCGTTTAATCTGATTGATGTGGAGCCGTTGTCGGCCATCGAACTGCAGTTCAATGGTTGCTGGCGGCTACGCCTGGGCACTAAACCCGAAGGAACGCTTTGATGAAAAAAATCCTGGTCATCGGCATTGGCGCCGGCAATCCCGACTACATCACCATGCAGGCGGTGAAGGCGCTGAATCAGGCCGACGTGTTTTTCCTCATGGACAAGGGCCAGAGCAAGGACAAACTGATCGATCTGCGCCGTGAAATCTGCGAGCGCTACATCGCAGGTCACGACTACCGCTTCGTCGAAGCCCAGAGTCCGGAGCGCGAGCGTGGGGATGTGGACTACACGTCCAGCGTTGATGACTTGAACTTGGCCAAGCAGCGCACCTTTGAGCAACTGATCAACGAGCAATTGGCCGATGGCCAGTGCGGCGGTTTCCTGGTGTGGGGCGATCCGGCGCTGTACGACAGCACCATTCGCATCCTGCAGGCGATTCTGGCGTCAGGCACCTGTGCCTTCGAGTTCGAGGTGATCCCCGGCATCACCAGCGTCCAGGCCCTTGCCGCGCAGCACAAGGTGCCGCTCAACCAGATCGGGCGCTCGGTGGAAATCACCACCGGCCGGCGACTGGCGGCGGGGCAGGTGAGCGATGCGGATTGCCTGGTGGTGATGCTCGACGCGCAGGATTCCTATCACCATGTGGCGGACAAGGACACCGAGATTTACTGGGGGGCCTACCTGGGCACGCCGGACGAGATCCTGATCAGCGGCCGGCTTGGGGATGTGGCGGATGAGATCGAGCGGGTGCGCAAGGCGGCGCGGTTGGCCAATGGGTGGATCATGGATACCTATCTGCTGCGTAAGCCTTGAGTCATTGATTGTTCCGACTGGCCCCATCGCGAGCAAGCTCGCTCCCACAGGTTTGGCAGTGATCCTGTAGGAGCCGAGCTTGCTCGCGATGAGGCCCTCAAGGGCGACTCAGGAAATGACCTTGACCCCACGCCCAAACCGCTCCCGATACACCGACGGCGGCACCCCGACCACAGTACGAAACGCCACCCGGAAACTTTCCACCGACCGATAACCGCAATGCTGGGCAATCTGCTCGGTGTTCTGGTGGGTGCTTTCCAGCAGCTCCCGGGCGCGGCCCAGGCGTTCGTGTTGCAGCCAGGTCTTGGGCGACTGGCCGCTGGCTTCGGTGAAGCGCCGCAGGAAGGTGCGCTCGCTCATCGCCGCTTCGCTGGCCAGATCGCGTACCTCCAGGGGTTCATGCAGGCGCTCCCGTGCCCACTGCATGACGCGGGACAGATCGCTGCGTGGCGTGGGACTGACCGGCGTTGGAATGAACTGCGCCTGGCCACCGGTGCGTTGCGGCGACATCACCAGCCGCCGGGCCACGGCATTGGCCACCTGGGTGCCGAAGTCCCGCGCCACCAGATGCAGGCAGGCATCGATGCCGGCGGCGCTGCCGGCGGACGTGATCAACTGGCCCGAATCGACATACAGCACGTCCGGGTCCACCAGAATGTTGGGGAAGCGCTCGGCCAGTTCCGTGGCGTAGCGCCAGTGCGTCGTGGCGCCGTGGCCGTCGAGCAGGCCGGTGGCCGCCAGCACGAAGACCCCCGAACAGATCGACAATAACCGCGCGCCCCGGGCATGGGCCTGGCGCAAGGCTTTGATCAGCGCCTCGGGCACCGCCGCGTTGCGATCGCGCCAGCCGGGAATGATGATGGTCCGGGCTTCTGCGAGCAGTTCCAGGCCACCGTCGGCCAGTACCTGGATGCCGCCCATGGCGCGCATCGGGCCCTGGTCGACCGCGACGATCTGGTGTTCGTACCAGGGAAACTCAAACTCCGGCCGCGCCAGGCCGAAGACCTCGACGGCGATGCCGAACTCAAAGGTACAGAGGCCGTCGTAGGCCAGGATGGCGACCAATCCAGGGGCAGGTTGCATTTGGCGGAAAGTTCCCGGTGAGTGTCTTGTCCGCCACTGTAGCGGCAAGAGGCGGGCAGATAAAGTCTGTTCACACCCCTCGATACTCACACCAAAGATTCGGAGAAAACCCCATGACCAGTCTGGTCCGCGAAATCCCCGCCGCCCCGTCGGCCATCGCCCTGATGCACTTCAGCAACCGCCTGACATTCGAAACCGACTGTTCCGACGTCCACGGCAGCCAACTGGCGGGCGAGGTCGATTTTGTCCTGGTCGACGTACGTGGCCCACTGGCCTTCGAACGCGGGCATGTGCCCGGCGCCATCAACATTCCGGGGCGCATGCTCACTGCCCAGGCGCTGGCGGATTACCCGAAAAGCAGCCTGTTCGTGGTCTATTGCGCAGGCCCGCACTGCAACGGCGCGAACAAGGCCGCGGTGAAACTGGCGGCGCTGGGTTACCCGGTCAAGGAAATGATCGGCGGCGTGACCGGGTGGCTGGATGAGGGGTTTGAGTTGAGTGTGTCACTGCAAAAGCCGGCCAAGGCTGTGGTTGGTTGCGAGTGTTGATCTTCAATTAACCCGGATCAACTGTGGCGAGGGAGCTTGCTCCCGCCGGGTTGCGAAGCAGCCCTGTGCATTCATACAGATGCGTCTCAATGGCGGGAGCTACGACTGCTTTGCAGCCGGACGGGAGCAAGCTCCCTCGCCACGAAAAGCATCAGTGACGAGTTAGAAACAGTCCACCACTCATCCAGCGTCACCTGCAACCATTCAAAAACAGCAGCATATGCAGCACTGTCCTGCTCCCCCCGGGGCAGCGGCGACTCCTCGGCAAAGTGCTGATTCAGCACCGCCACGGATTCGGCATTCCACTCCGGATGAAACTGCAACCCCACCCGCGTCGGCCCGACGCAATACATCTGCTGTTCACACTGCCCGCTACTGGCCAGCAATTGCGCACCCGGCGGCAGGTCGAAGGCGTCTTCATGCCACTCCAGGACCCGAAGCTGCCGACCATCGGTGAACGACACCTCGGTCCAGCCGGTTTCAGTCCGCTCCATGCGCCGCACGTTGCCGCCCAGGCTCAGCGCCAGCAATTGCGCGCCGAGGCAGATGGCAAACACCGCCGCACCTTGCTCCAGGCTGCCCGCCAGCCACTGGCGTTCGGCTTCCAGCCATGCCGGCCCGGCGTTGGACTCATAAGGCCCGCCCAACAGAATCGCTGGCGCCGCGCTGACGGGCGGTAGCTGGCCGAGGTCGGCGCGAAACACGTTCAGCGTCACGCCGCGGGAGGCTGCCCAGTCGGCAATGGCACCCGGCCCTTCGGCGGGGTGATGCTGGATAAGGTTGAGTTCGGTCATCACGCTACTCTTGTGCCTGCAGATGGGCGCTCAATGTGCCGCAAAACCGGGGGCGCCACCAGCCAGTCTGTTCAGCGCCTACGCTGGCGAAATCTTGTGCCACCGCACAAGCCGCTCTAGACTGCCGGCCACTTCGGTCCTTACTCGCCACAAGCGAATGACCGAAAGCTGCCAATCGAAGCTGCTAATAAGAGCCTCCGCACACAGGAGTTATAAATGAAGAAGCTAGTGATGTTCGGTGCCCTGGCACTGTCGATGTTGTCCCTGACCGCCGTGGCCGACGACACCAAGCCGATCCGCATCGGTATCGAAGCCGGTTACCCGCCGTTCTCGATGAAAACCCCTGACGGCAAACTCACCGGTTTCGACGTCGATATCGGCGACGCGCTGTGCGAGCAGATGAAAGTGAAGTGCACCTGGGTCGAGCAAGAGTTCGATGGCCTGATCCCGGCACTGAAGGTCAAGAAAATCGACGCCATCCTGTCGTCCATGACCATCACTGACGATCGCAAGAAGAACGTCGATTTCACCATCAAGTACTACCACACCCCGGCGCGCTTCGTGATGAAGGAAGGCTCCGATATCAAGGACCCGCTGACCGAACTCAAGGGCAAGAAAGTCGGTGTGCTGCGCGCCAGTACCCACGACCGCTTCGCCACCGACGTACTGGTGCCGGCCGGTATCGAGCTGGTGCGTTACGGCTCCCAGCAGGAAGCCAACCTGGACATGGTTTCCGGTCGCATCGACGCGCTGCTGGCAGACTCGGTCAACCTGGACGAAGGTTTCCTGAAGACCGACGCGGGCAAAGGCTTCGCTTTCGTAGGCCCGACCTATGAAGATCCGAAATACTTCGGCGGCGGCGCCGGCATTGCAGTGCGCAAGGGCGACAAGGAGCTGGCGGACAAATTCAACACCGCCATCACCGAAATCCGCGCCAATGGCAAGTACAAGCAAGTGCAGGACAAGTACTTCAACTTTGACGTGTACGGCCATTAATACGCTGTAGAAAAAGGTGGCCCCGTTGACGCGGTGGCCACTTTTTTTATGCTTGATATCTATTGAAAAGAGAGTCCTGTGGGAGCGAGCCTGCTCGCGATGGCGATTGATCAGTCAGTGCATCAGTGCCTGACAAAGCGCTATCGCGAGCAGGCTCGCTCCCACAGGTGATCTCGCCGTTTTCCAGTATTCAGGAGTTCCCCCATGCAACGCATCGACCACCCGCTTCCCTGGAGTCACCTCGGCACCGAGCGCACGCTGAGTGTGTTTCGCTACGGCACAGGCACTCGCAAGGTCTACATCCAGGCCAGCCTGCACGCCGATGAGCTGCCGGGCATGCGTACCGCCTGGGAACTGAAAAAGCGCCTGGCCGAACTGGAGAGCCAGGGCCATTTGCAGGGTGTGATCGAATTGGTGCCGGTGGCCAATCCCATCGGCCTCGATCAGCACCTGCAAGGCAGCCACATGGGCCGTTTCGAGCTGGGCAGCGGCAAGAATTTCAATCGTGCGTTCGTCGAGCTCAGCGCGCCGGTGGCGCAGTTGATCGGTGATCGCCTGGGCAACGATGCCGAGGCCAATATCGCGCTGATCCGTAAGACCATGGGCCAGGTACTCGACGACCTGCCGGCACCGGCTTCACAGCTGGAAGCCATGCATCGCCTGCTGCTGCGCCATGCCTGCGATGCCGATATCACCCTCGATCTGCATTGCGACTTCGATGCAGCGATTCATATCTACGCCTTGCCCCAGCATTGGCCGCAATGGCAATCCCTGGCGGCGCGCCTGAAGGCCGGCGTGGCACTGCTGTGTGAAGATTCCGGCGGCAGTTCTTTCGACGAATCCTGTTCCTCGCCATGGCTGCGTCTGGCCCGAGCCTTCCCCGATGCGGCAATCCCACCGGCCAACCTGGCGACCACCCTGGAGCTGGGGAGCATGGGCGACACCCGGGTCGACCAGGCGCAGGCCAATTGCGAAGCGATTCTGGGTTTTCTTGCCGAGCAGGGATTCATCACGGGCACCTGGCCGGCGGCCCCCGCGGAGTGCTGCGAAGGCATGCCGTTCGAGGGCACCCAGTACCTGTTCGCACCTCATCATGGCGTGGTCAGTTTCCTGCGCGAGGCCGGAGAGTGGGTGGAGAAGGGCGATGCTCTGTTCGAGGTGGTCGACCCGCTGAACGACAAGGTCACCACCGTGCGCGCCGGGACCAGCGGTGTGCTGTTTGCCATTGATCGCGGGCGTTATACCCAGCCGGGAACCTGGCAGGCGAAGGTGGCGGGGCGCGAGCCGATTCGGGCTGGCAAGCTGATCAACGACTGACGCTGAATCCCTGTAGGAGCTGTCGAGTGCAACGAGGCTGCGATCTTTCAAGAGTAAAGATCAAAAGATCGCAGCCTGCGGCAGCTCCTACAGGGGGCGCGTCTGGCCGGAAAGAGATGTTAGGCTCACCTCGAATCCTGCGCTCTGTGAAGGAAGACTCATGCTGAAATTTCTTGCTCTGCTCACCTTGCTGGCATCCGCCGCTGTCCACGCTCAAACCCCGCTGCAAACCGATCTGCCGCTCAAGTATCTGGAGCAGGCCACCCCCGATTCCCACGATCAGCCCCTGGTGATTTTCCTGCATGGTTACGGCAGTAACGAGCAGGACCTGTTCGGCATGAAGGATGAATTGCCCGCGTCATACACCTACCTGTCGGTGCGGGCGCCGATGGTGATGGAGGAGGGCAGTTACCAGTGGTTTCGCAAGAAGGGCGAAGGCGCCTACAACGGTGAGACCGATGATCTGAAGAGCAGTGGCCAGTTGCTGTTGGATTTCATCGCGAAGGCCGCGCAGAAATATCACACCGAACCGGACAAGGTGTATCTGGTGGGGTTCAGCCAGGGCGCGATCATGTCCTACGAAGTCGCCCTGCGCCATCCCGAGGCGGTGGGCGGGATCGCGGCCTTGAGCGGGCGGATTCTGCCGGTGCTCAGGTCCGAGCTGAAGCCGGATGAAAAACGCCAGTCGCTGGCGATTTTCATCGGTCATGGCACGGCGGACAAACGCCTGCCGTACAGCGACGGCACCGAGGCCAACAGCCTGTTGCAGAGCGTGTCACTGGAACCTGAGTTTCACGCCTATCAGGGTGTCGGCCATAACATCAGTGCCGAAGAATTGCAGGACTTGAGCGCCTGGTTGCAACGCCTCAATCCCTGAAGCTTATTTGCCGCTGACGATCTGCTTGATCAGTGTTTCGTGGGCCGCCATGTCGCCGGGACGGGAAATCACCTGAATCACCGTCATGTGGCTGCCGGACGCGGCCATCAGGGTGGTGTTGAGGGTCATGCCGCCACCCTGAGTGGCGGTGCTGTCCACCTGACGCACGCCCAGGCCGCTGCTTTTGAGGGTCAGGCTCTTTTCGCTGAGTTTGTTGTAGTCCGGCAACGCCTTGCGTTGTGCGGCGTCGAAGTCGGCCGCGGTGCCATCAAGGAATGCGCCGTCATTGTCCTTGACCGTGGTGCCCTCCGGCAGACTGTTCTGCGCGGCGATGATCACGGTCTTGGTGGTCTCGTTGGCGTACATGGTGCCGCTCGCGCCATTGTTGCTCGGCAGCGCATTGGCAACGAAGCCCTTGGGCAGCGTGAAGGTGAACTTGCCGTCGAGCATCGAGACCTTTTGCACCGGCGCCTCTTTCTTGGCCGTGGCCGCGTGCGCATTCAGAGCTCCAAAAGTGGCAGCTGCCGCCAGCAGCAGGGCGACGGCTTTTTTACTCAACAGTGACATTCGGAATCTCCAGGGATGGTTGCGCGGTGGGGCGCGATCATCCCATGGAGGCTGGAAGGCATTCCAGTGTGGGCTAACGGACGGTCATTGATGCTCAGGTCGAGGGATATTCCTGTCTTGCGTGCACAACACTCACAATCTCGATTCGATCCGTCACTTGGTAAATCACCAGATAGTTGGGATGAACCACGATTTCCCTGGTTCCGGGTACCCGACCGAGTCGATAGAGATAGGGGTGTTCGAGCAGTGCTGTTGTAGAAGTCTCAATGCTCTGGAACAGCTCAATAGCTGCTTCTGGGTTGAGATCGCGAATGTAACTGAGGATTTTCCGTAGTTCGGCCCGAGCTTCGGGCCGCCATTCAACCATTGCGCTTGTTGCGCTTTGCCTCGAGAAGGGCGCGCATTTCAGCCATCACTTGATCGTGCGGGATGCTCGGGCGCGGATCATCCAGCGAAGCCTGTACCTTGGCGCGGAACCAGCGGTCATAGCTGGCGGCCTGTTCTTCAGTTTCGAACTCGGAAACCAGTGGGGAAAGCGGGGTGCTCATGGTGACCTCCAGGATCAATGTGCATCAGTCTAATGAGGATGTGGCGGGCTGTCGCCTCCGGGTGGATGAAGCGCCCCCGGAGCGAACAACGGACCGAATCGTAAACAGCCCGCTTCCGACGCCCAACCCGAAAATCCCGTGGGACAAATCCTCGATTTTCGATGCTTGTCAGACCTTGTAGGACTTCAAAAACACATGCAGCCCTCGCGACGAGGGACATCCCTCGCCGCAAGAGCTTGTGCGATCACACTTCCCGCCGTACCGGATAGCTCTTGATCACCTCCAGGAACTCGATCCGGCGTTCGCTGGCCAGCAGCTCCGGCAGCAACCGTTCGTATTCCTGGCGATACGGCTTGTTCAGGTGACGAGTGATGAAGTCTTCCTTGCTGCAGTTCCAGGTTTCGTACAACACCAGGGTGTTTGGATCATCCTGGAGCTGGTGTACCCAGGTGTTGACGAAGTCCGGCTCGGCCGACATCTGGTGCACGACGTCCAGCAGGCGTTCCCTGGTTTCGGCGAAGCGTTCCGGTCTGGACGGCAGGTAAACGATAAACGCGACTTGATCACTCATTTCATCACCTCTGAACAGGGTAATCGGCGATTAGGCCTGGTTTTGCGGGAACAGGTTGCGACGGGTTTCTTCGTCGAATTCGGCCTTCAGCACCAGTTTCTCTTTCAGGCCCAGAGCGCGCTGGGCGGCCGGGCGGGCGCTGATCTCATCGAACAGCCGCTTGACGTTAGGGTAGGCCGCCAGGCCGTTCTCGCCGAGGATGTACGGCGCGTAGTTGGCCCAGCCCCAGAGGGCCATGTCGGCGATGCTGTAGGTGTCGCCTGCCAGGTATTGATGGTCGGCCAGACGCTGGTCGAGCACACGGTAATGGCGTTCGACTTCCTTGAAGTAACGGTTCTTGGCGTACGGCAGGTCTTCGGGTGCGTGATGCAGGAAGTGCACGGCCTGGCCGGAGAACGGCGACAGGCCGGTGGCGATGAACATCAGCCACGACAGCAGTTCGGCATTGCCGGCGGCGCTGGTCGGAAGGAAGCGCTGATGTTTTTGCGCCAGGTGCAGCAGGATCGCCTGGGAGTCGAAGACCGTGGCGTCGCCATCGACCAGCGCCGGTACCTTGGCGTTCGGATTGATGGCCAGGAAGGCCGGCAGATGCTGCTCGCCCTTGAAGGTGTCGACGCCAATCAGCTCGTAAGGCGTTTGCAGTTCTTCGAGCAGCAGGGCGACTTTCATTGGGTTGGGCGAAGGGTGGAAAAAGAATTTCATGGTGAAGGCCTCAGTCGGTAGGGGTTGTGAACTGAGGCTGATGTTGAGGGAAACCTGTTCGAATGACGTACGGAGTTGTTGGGCTATTCGTGCGAAGGTATCGAACGTGTTGCGCTGCTATTGGCAGTGCTTTTAAGCAGGCGTTTGGTCACGCCCAGCATCGCCACCGACACCGCGACACTGACGACAAACGCGCTCATCCCCATGCTGGGCAGGGTCAATGCCAATACCAGGCAGAACGCCGAGAACGAATACATGCCAGTGGCGGTCGCCCGCAGCAGCGCCGCGGTAAAGGCCGGGCCGCGGGTTTGCTGGGAGAACACCGCCATCACGCTGCCCAGCACCGGGAACACCGCAAGCAGTCCGCTCCAGCGGTCGCCCACGGTACTGGCGAGCAAGGTGACGGCCAGGGTCAGCAGGGCGCCGGCAATCATGCGCAGCAGCAGTTTGTCGGACTTCGGCGCGGGGCCGGAAACGATCGGCTGCACCGAGGGAAACAGGTAGGGCGAGGCCAGGAGGGCGGTGGCGGCGGCAATTACCGAGACCGTTAGCGATGGCGGGATCAGCGACAGCACCACGGCGACCAGCGCCCACACCGACAGCGAAACGCTCAACGCCAGCGGCCATCCCGTGCGTTGCGCGACCTGGGCATAGGTCACGCAGAAAGAAATCATCGCGAACATCGCCGACAGCGCCGCCAATGCCGATTGCGCCGCAAACAGTTCGCCCTGTTCGATGGCGAGGAAGAACAGAATCGGCCCGACCACCACCGGCAATCCCGACAACCAGCCCGCCACGCTCGGCCCCCAGCGTTTGCCCGCCAGGGAAATCAGCAGCAGGAATCCTGGAATCACCAGCAGTTTGAGCATCAGCACGGGAACGTCTCCAACTTGTGTCAGGCTGAAACATTAACAGGATTGTCTTTGTTGAATACAATTTTTGTATACAAAAAAGCCCTCTTGTAGGAGCGAGCTCGCTCGCGAAAAACGTCCTGGCAACGCAGTCATCCAGGCAGCCCGCGTCATCGTTGACGTTCATCGCGAGCAGGGCTCGCTCCTACAGGTGTTGCGCGTGCTTCGGAACGTCTAAGCTGGGCACCTTCCCACCTGCTGACGGACCATCGCGTGAATTTCAGTTTGCCCAAAGTCGGTACCGCGCCGTTCTGCCCGCCCGAAGTCGCGGGCAGCGTCGCCGTCGATCCCCGTGCGTCATTTTTCAAACGTGTCCTGCGCTTCGCCGGCCCCGGCTTGCTGGTGTCCATCGGCTACATGGACCCGGGCAACTGGGCGACGGCCATCGAGGCCGGGTCGCGGTTTGGCTACAGCCTGTTGTTCGTGGTGCTGCTGGCCAGCCTGGCGGGGATGGTGGTGCAGTGTCTGTGCTCGCGGTTGGGCATTGCCACCGGGCGTGATCTGGCGCAGCTGTGCCGCGAACGCTACAGCACGGGAACGGCACGCACCCAATGGGTGCTGGCGGAGATCTCGATCATCGCCACCGACCTGGCCGAAGTGCTGGGTTGTGCCCTGGCGTTCCATTTGTTGCTGGGGTGTTCGCTGACTTTCGGCATTGCCCTCACGGCGTTCGACACCTTGTTGGTCCTGGCCCTGCAAAACCGTGGCTTCCGCCGTCTGGAGGCGATCATGCTGGTGCTGGTGGCGACCATCGGCGCGTGTTTCTTCGTCGAACTGCTGCTGATCAAACCCTACTGGCCGGATGTGGCCCAGGGCTTCAGCCCGTCATTGTCCGCCATCGCCGATGCCGCGCCGCTGTACCTGGCCATCGGCATTCTCGGCGCCACGGTGATGCCGCATAACCTCTACCTGCACACCTCGATCGTGCAGACACGGTTGATCGGCAAGGATCAGGCGAGCAAGCAGGACGCGGTGAAGCTGGCGCGTATCGACACCATCGGCTCCCTGGCCCTGGCGCTGCTGGTCAACGCGGCGATCCTGATCCTCGCTGCCGCTGCGTTTCACCAGAGCGGGCATACCGACGTGGTCGACATCCAGGACGCCTATCACTTGCTCGATCCGCTGGTGGGTGGCGCGTTGGCCAGTGTGCTGTTTGGCGTTGCGTTGCTGGCGTCGGGGCAGAGCTCGACCTTCACCGGCACCATTGCCGGCCAGGTGATCATGGAAGGCTTCCTGAACCTGCGCTTGCCGTGCTGGCAACGGCGCCTGATCACCCGTGGGCTGGCGCTGATCCCGGCATTCATTGGCGTGTGGCTGATGGGTGACGATGCGGTGGGCAAGCTGTTGGTGTTGAGCCAGGTGGTGCTGAGCCTGCAGTTGCCGTTTGCGCTGTATCCGCTGATTCGCATGACCAATGATCAGAAACTGATGGGGCCCTTTGTGAATTGGCTGCCGACGCGGGTGTTGGCCTGGGGGCTTTTTGTGGTGATCAGCGGGGCTAACAGCTGGTTGATCCTGCAGCTTTTTGGGTGAATGTACCGGCCTCTTCGCGAGCAGGCTCGCTCCCACAGTTGGAATGCATTTCCCTGTAGGAGCGAGCCTGCTCGCGATGAACGATTACGCGGTCCCCCTCTGAAACGCCTCAACCACAAACTCAATAAACACCCGGGTCTTGGCCGGCATCAACGTCCGGCTCGGGTAGTACAACGAAATCACCCCCGCATCCCCATGCCAGTCAGGCAACAGGCGCACCAGCTCGCCGCGCTGGATGTTCGGCAAGACATCGGACAGCACCAGCAACGTCACCCCCAGCCCAAGAACCGCGGCTTCGCGCATGGCCGCCGGATCGTTGAGCACGATGTTTTCGTTCATGTTGGCCGGCATTTCATTGCCCGCAGCATCGCGCATGAGCCACTGGCGAATGCGCCCGGTGCGGGTGCCGCGCATCACGATGCCTTGATGCCGGGACAAATCCGCCGGACTGGCAGGTGCGGTGGTTGAAGCCAGATAGGCCGGGGATGCCACCGCCACCACCTGCGCTGGCGCCAGGGTTCTGGAGATGACCCCCGGCGTCAGTTCGAAACCACCGCCGATGGCGGCGTCGTAACCTTCGGCGATCAGGTCCACGGCGCGGTTCTCGAAATGCCATTCCGGGCGGATCAGCGGGTAGCGCGCCAGGAATGCCGGCAGCAACGGCAGGATCTGGCCGATGCCGAAGGTGGGCGCCAGGCTGACCTTGAGTACTCCAGCCGGTTCGCCCTGGTCGGTGGTGACCGCATTGATCGCCGCCTGCAACGCCTCCAGATTGCCGCCGATGTTGGCCAGGAAGCTTTCGCCGGCCTCGGTCAGGGACAACTTGCGGGTCGAGCGCTGGAACAGGCGCACGCCGATATTGCGCTCGAGGGCCGCCACGTTGCGGCTGACGGCGGCCGGGGTCAGGGCGAGCAAACGGGCGGCTGCGGAAAAGCTCCCGGTTTCGGCGCTACGCACAAAGGATTCGAGGTTGGCGAGGGTTTCCATGACGCTACCTGCTAGTAATGCTTGAAAATCATTCAAGCCATTACCGACTAATCACGTGCCAATGGCAAGTGCAGTATTCACTCCATCCCCAACCCACGGAGTGAAAAGCACCATGACGTCTCATCTTCCCCTTGCCGGCAAAACCGCATTGGTCACCGGCGGTTCCCGTTCCATCGGTGCGGCCATTGCCAAGCGCCTGGCCGCCGACGGTGCCAGCGTCGTGCTGACCTTCAGCGCATCGCCGGCCAAAGCCTTCGAGGTGGTACAGGCCATCGAAGCCGCTGGCGGCCGCGCCCTGGCGATTGCCGCCGACGCTGGTGATCCGGTGGCGGTGCGCGGGGCGGTGACGCGCACCCTCGAAGCGTTCGGCAGCCTCGACATCCTGGTCAACAACGCCGGCATTGCCCTTGGCGGGCCGATCGAAGACATCAGCTTCGATGACTACCAACGCATGATCGCGGTCAACGTCACCGGTGTGTTTGTCGCCACCCAGGAAGCGGCGCGCACCATGAAGGCGGGAGGGCGGATCATTCACATCGGTTCGTCGATGACCCATTACGCCGCGTTCCCCACCGCGTCGCTCTACACCCTGACCAAGGGCGCCATCGCCGGTTTCAACCGCAGCCTGGCCCGTGATCTGGGACCCAAGGGCATCACCGTCAACACGGTTCACCCGGGCCCGACCGACACCGACATGAACCCGGACGGCGGTCCCGTCAGCGAAATCGTCGGCCCCGGCATCGCCATCGGCCGTTATGGCAAACCCGAAGACATCGCCAGCGTCGTGGCCTTTCTGGCCAGCCCTGACGCGGCGTTCGTCACGGCCGCCGACATCATTGCCGACGGCGGCTTTACCGCCTGATCAACCGAGGAAAGCAGCATGAGTACGATTGGAATCATCGGCGCCGGCGCCATCGGTGCAGCCTTCGCCCGGGCACTGTCGCGCCAGGGCATTGAAGTGGTCATCGCCAACAGCCGCGGGCCGCAGTCCCTGGCTGATCTGGTCGCCGAATTGGGGCCGACCGCACGGGCCGGCACCCGCGAAGAAGCCGCAGCGCAAGCCATCGTGCTGGTCGCGGTGAACTGGTCGAAGTTGCCGACCGCGCTGGCCGGGTTGCCGGATTTCGGCGGGCAGATCGTGATCGATGCGAACAACCCGATCGAGGCGCCGCTGTTCAAGGCGGTGGATCTGCAGGGCCGGGTGTCCAGTGAAGTGTTTGCCGAGTGGGTGCCGGGGGCGCGGGTGGTGAAGGCGTTCAATCACCTTCAGGCGCATCTGGTCGATGGCGATCCGGCGGCGGAGGGCGGTCGCAGGGTGCTGTTCTTTTCGGGGGATTCGGCACAGGCCAAGGTTGAAGTGGCGGCGTTGATCGAGCGCCTGGGGTTCTTCGGCGTTGATCTGGGGTCGTTGAATGTCGGCGGGCGGCTGGTGCAGTTTCCGGGAGGGCCGTTGCCGGCGTTGAATCTGGTGAAGTTTGCCTGAAACGACATCTGCACCCTGTAGGAGCGAGCATGCTCGCGATGGACGCCAACGATAACGCGTGCTGCCTGACAGCCCGCTTTATCCGAACCTCCATCGCGAGCATGCTCGCTCCTACAGGAGAACAAAAAATAACCCGGTGTAACCGAAGTTACACCGGGTGTTTTTCCAGCCTGCGCGGCTCTTCGTGGGTCCCCGCGCAGTCTGTTGAACGCTTTACGCTCGTTCGATCGCCAGGGCCACGCCCTGACCACCACCAATGCACAGGGTAGCCAGGCCTTTCTTGGCGTCGCGCTTGATCATTTCATGCAGCAAGGTCACCAGCACGCGGCAGCCCGAGGCACCGATCGGGTGGCCCAGGGCGATGGCGCCGCCGTTGACGTTGACCTTGTTCAAGTCCCATTCCAGGTCCTTGGCCACGGCCAGCGATTGTGCGGCGAAGGCTTCGTTGGCTTCGATCAGGTCCAGCTGATCGATGGACCAGCCAGCCTTGTCGAGGCAGCGGCGGGTCGCCGACACCGGGCCGATGCCCATGATCGCCGGGTCCACGCCCGCGTTGGCGTAGGCGGCGATTTTTGCCAGTACCGGCAGGCCCAGGGCCTTGGCTTTTTCGGCGCTCATCAGGATCACCGCGGCGGCACCGTCGTTCAGCGACGAAGCGTTGCCGGCGGTCACCGAACCGTCCTTTTTAAAGGCCGGCTTGAGCTTGCCCAGGGATTCGGCGGTGGTGCCGGCCCGTGGTTGCTCGTCGGTGGCGAAGGACAACGGGTCGCCCTTGCGCTGCGGGATCAGGATCGGCGTGATCTCCTCGACAAACCGCCCGGCTTCGATGGCGGCCGTGGCTTTCTGCTGCGAGGCGGCGGCGAAGGCGTCCTGCTGTTCGCGACTGATGCCGTACTTATCCACCAGGTTCTCGGCGGTGATGCCCATGTGGTAATCGTTGAACGCATCCCACAGGCCGTCGCTGATCATGGTGTCGACGATTTGCGAGTGACCCATGCGTAGGCCGGTGCGGGCGCCGGGGATCACGTAGTTGGCCAGGCTCATGCTTTCCTGGCCGCCGGCGATGATCACGTCGGCGTCGCCGCAACGGATCGCCTGGGTGGCCAGGTGCAGGGCCTTGAGGCCCGAGCCGCAGACCTTGTTCAGGGTCATGGCCGGAACGGCGACAGGCAGGCCGGCCTTGATCGAGGCCTGGCGGGCAGGGTTCTGCCCGGCGCCGGCGGTCAATACCTGGCCCATGATGACTTCATCGACTTCGGCAGGGTTCAGACCGGTTTGCGCCAACAACTGACGGATAACCGCTGCGCCCAGGTCCACGGCGGACACATTGGCCAGGGCACCCTGGAAGCTGCCGATCGCGGTACGCGTGGCGGCAACAATGACGACTTCTTGCATGGAATGATTCCTCACTGGTCAGCGAACTGCATTTCCGGAACGTGGTCCGGGACGATCAGTTTACCGGCGGTTTTGGCGACGATCTCTTCAACGCTGACGCCAGGTGCGCGTTCCTTGAGGACAAATGCGCCATTTTCGATTTCCAGGTAGGCCAGGTCCGTCAGCACGCGCTTGATGCAGCCGGCGCCGGTCAGCGGCAGGCTGCACTGGGACAGGAGCTTGGACTCACCGTCCTTGGACGCGTGGGTCATGATCACGATGATGTTGTCGGCGCCGGCCACCAGGTCCATCGCACCGCCCATGCCCTTGACCAGCTTGCCGGGAATCATCCACGAAGCGATGTTGCCTTGCACATCCACTTCAAAGGCGCCCAGCACGGTCAGGTCGACATGGCCGCCGCGAATCATCGCGAAGGACTCGGCCGAGGAGAAGATCGACGCGCCGATGCGCGCGGTCACGGTTTGCTTGCCGGCGTTGATCATGTCGGCATCGATGGTTTCTTCGGTAGGAAACGGACCCATGCCCAGCAGGCCGTTTTCCGACTGCAGCATGACTTCCATGCCTTCGGGGATGTAGTTGGCAACCAGGGTCGGAATGCCGATGCCCAGGTTCACGTAGAAGCCGTCCTGCATTTCACGGGCGACGCGTTGAGCCATTTGTTCGCGGGAAAGTGCCATTGTTGTTATTCCTTCATTCGGTCCGGGGGCAGGGGATCACTTGCGTACGGTGCGCTGTTCGATGCGCTTCTCGAACGTGCCGCAGATGATCCGGTCGACGTAGATGCCAGGGGTGTGGATCTGCGCCGGGTCCAGCTCGCCGGGTTCGACGATTTCTTCGACTTCGACCACGGTGATCTTGCCGGCGGTGGCGGCCAGCGGGTTGAAGTTCTGGGCGGTGTGGCGGTAGATGACGTTACCGAAATGGTCGGCTTTCCAGCCTTTGACGATGGCGAAGTCGCCGGTGATGGATTCTTCCATCAGGTACTTGCGGCCATGGAATTCGCGCACTTCCTTGCCTTCGGCAACCGGGGTGCCGACGCCGGTGGCGGTAAAGAAGGCCGGGATACCGGCGCCGCCTGCGCGCATTTTTTCGGCGAGGGTGCCTTGCGGGGTCAGGATGACTTCGATTTCGCCCTTGAGCAGTTGCTCTTCGAACAGCTTGTTCTCGCCGACGTAGGAGGCCACCACCTTGCTGATCTGGCGGTCTGTCAGCAGTACGCCCAGGCCGAAACCATCGACGCCGCAGTTGTTGGAGACCACGGTGAGGTTGCGAGTGCCCTTGCGCTTGATCTCGGCAATCAGGTTTTCCGGAATGCCGCACAGGCCGAAGCCGCCAGCGATCACGGTCATGCCGTCTTCAAGACCTGCCAGTGCTTCCTCGTAGGAACTCACGCGCTTGTCGAAACCTGCCATATGCACCTCTTTTATTCTTTGTGGGCGGCTGGCTAGCCGTATGGGGTTGAGTGTCTCGCTGTCGGATTTATTTGTTAAGTTGATTTTTAAGGTTGATTGATTGGTAATACTCAATAATGTAGCGACCAATGCTGGTCTGAGCGAATTCACTCCTGTAGGAGCTGCCGAAGGCTGCGATCTTTTGATCTTGTTTTTGACTGCATCGAGATCGCTGAAGATCAAGATCAAAAGATCGCAGCCTGTGGCAGCTCCTACAGTGGGCCTGTGTGATGTCGAATTAATGTAGTTAGCCTGAAGAGGTCGTGTATGACCGTTAAGCAGATCCGTGCCTTCCTCGCCGTGGCCCAGAGCCTGAGTTTCGCCGTGGCTTGCGAGCGCCTTCACCTGTCGCAATCGGCCTTGAGCCTGACCATCAAGGCGCTGGAGGACGGCCTTGGCGGGCGCTTGTTCACCCGCAACACGCGCAATGTCGCGCTGACCGCCGAGGGCGAAGCCCTGGTGCCGCTGGCGCGCCGCTTGATTGCCGACTGGGATAACGCCGAGGATGAATTGCGCCAGCGTTTCACCTTGCAACGCGGCCGCGTGACCCTGGCGGCGATGCCATCTTTTGCCGGCAACCTGCTGCCGCCGATGCTCAAGACCTTCCGCGCCCGCTATCCGAACGTGAATGTCACGGTCAACGACGTGATCAACGAGCAGGTGCTGGAAATGGTCCGCGACCGCCAGGTGGAACTGGGCGTGGCGTTCGAGCCGACCCAGAGTACATCGCTGCACTTTACCCCGCTGTACATCGACCGGTTCGTGGCCGTGGTGCCTCAGGATTCGCCGCTGGTCGAGCGGGATGAAATCGATTGGCAGGCCTTGCTCAGGGAACCGTTCATTACTTTGCAGCGGCCATCGACGTTGCGGGTGATGCTGGAAGAACACTTGCAGGCCCGGGGCATGAAACTGCCGGTGGAGTTTGAAAGCCATCAATTGGCGACCGTCGGGCGCATGGTCGCCAGCGGATTGGGCGTGAGCGCGGTGCCGGCCTTGTGCGCCGGGCAGATGCGCGAACTGGGGGCGCGCTGCATCACCCTGCGCGATCCGGTGGTGGAGCGGGCCATTGGTGTGCTGACCTTGCCGGGGGCAGAGCTGTCGGCGGCGGCGCAGGCGTTGTTTGATGTGCTGAAAGAAGAGAATTTCGGCCAGCAACTTTCATGACCTGATCACCATCCACTGTGGGAGCGAGCCTGCTCGCGATGGCGGTGGGTCAGTCGATACTTATGCCAGACGTGCCGGCTTCATCGCGAGCAGGCTCGCTCCTACAGGGGGTTGGGTTCCGTCAGTTGTTGAGGCGTTGCGCCAACAGCGGCAAAAGCTGTTCGCACGACCCTTCGATCTTTAGATCCAGAATCTCGTCCGCCCGAGTCTTGCCCAAGTTGATCGCCAGCAGCGGCTTGCCCTGATCCACCACCGCCCGGCACAGGCGAAACGCCGAATACGCCATCAGCGACGAGCCGACCACCAGCAACCCCGCGGCCTTTTCCACCGAAGCCATGGCTTTTGCCGCGGTTGGCTGGGCAACGTTCTCGCCAAAGAACACCACGTCCGGCTTCATGCGCTGGCCCGTACAGTGCGGGCACTGCGGGACCTGAAAGCGCGCTTCGAAAGCGGCATCCAGCAACGTATCGCCGTCCGGCGCCTGCACCGCGTCGACACCGGCCAGGTATGGATTCTGCGCTTCCATCAATTGCTGGATCGAATCGCGTTCGCTGCGTTGGCCGCAGTCCAGGCACAACACCCGGTGCAGGCTGCCGTGCAGTTCGATCACGTCATGGCTGCCGGCCTGGTCGTGCAGGGTGTCGACGTTCTGGGTGATCAAGGCGCTGATCCGGCGGGTGCTTTGCAGGCGGGCGAGGGTGTCGTGGGCGACATTCGGCCGGGCCTGGCGCACTCGCGGCCAGCCGAGCATCGCCCGTGCCCAATAGCGCCGCCGGGATTCGGGTGCCGAGAGAAATTCCTGGTACATCATCGGCTGCCGGCCACGGCGTACGCCCTGGTTGTCGCGATAGTCGGGAATGCCTGACGGGGTACTGATACCCGCGCCGGTCAGGACCGCGAACGGCTCGTCGGCCATGAGTTGCCGGAGGCGGTCGAGCTGTTCGTGGATGAGGCTGTCGATCATCTTCAACACTCCGTGGACCCTGTAGGAGCGAGCTTGCTCGCGATGGTGTGTCAGTCAAAATCAATCTATCTGATACACCATCGCGAGCAAGCTCGCTCCTACAGACGGAATGCGATGCCTACTTACGAGCTTCCAGAATCAGGTTGAACGGCGTCTCCGTGGCCCGACGGAATGTGCTGAATCCCGCCTCGGTGAACACCTTGCGCAATCGCGCCTCGCCGGCCTGGGCGCCGAGGCCGAGACCAACTTCCTGGGACAGCGAGTTGGGTGTGCAGATGAATGTCGAGGCCGCATAGAACAGCCGGCCCACCGGATTGATGTTGTCGTCGAGGGCATCGTTGGCGAAGGGTTCCACCAGCAATACCGTGCCGTCCGGTTTCAGCGACTCGTAGGCATGTTTGGCCGCCCCTACCGGATCGCCCATGTCGTGCAGGCAATCGAAGTAGCAAATCAGGTCATAGTCGTCGCCGGGGTAACTTTTCGCCGTGCCCTGGAAGAATCGCGCGCGCCCGGAGACACCGCCTTCCTCGGCCCGCTGGGTAGCGACGGTGACGGAAGGGGCGTGGTAGTCGAAACCGACGAACCGTGATTCCGGAAACGCCTGGGCCATGATCACCGTGGAGGCGCCGTGTCCGCAGCCGATGTCCGCTACCTTGGCTCCCGCTGTAAGTTTTGCCACCACACCGTCGAGTGCGGGTAGCCATTCACTGATCAGGTGTGCCTTGTAGCCGGGGCGGAAGAACCGTTCGGTGCCGCTGAACATGCATGGATGGTGATCGCCCCAGGGCAGGCCGCCGTCGCCGCGCATGGCTTTGACCAGTTTGTCCTTGTCATGGAAAAGCGCCGCGACCACCCCGACACCCGCCGCGATGTAGACCGGCGAGTCTTCGATGGCCAGGGCCAGGGCCTGTTCTTCGGGAAGGCGAAACTGGCCGCCTGAGTGTTCCATATAGCCGGAGGCGGCATGGGCGCTGAGCCACTCGCGCACCAGCCGGGCGTTGCAGCCGGTCTTTTCGGCGAGAGCTTCGGGGCTGATCAACTGGCTGTCGGCCATGGCCCGGTACAGGCCAAGCTCTTCGCCAAGGATGACATTGGCCAGCATCGCCGCGCCGCCCATGTCATTGACCAGTTTGCCCATGAAGTCATTGAGTCTGGCCTCGTCCATCACGTGTGCTCCTTCAAGAGGATCACGGTCCAGAGGCATTGCTTGGGTATTCGCCGCTGGGCGGTGGTCGTGTGAATGGGCAGGGCGAAAGGCACGTCCTGCGTGCAGTAAGTTTAGTTCGGGGGCTAAACGGCGCTGCTTGGAACGACGAAAGTCCCTGTGGGAGCGGGCTTGCCCGCGATGAGGCCGCTAGATCCAGCATATTTGTTGTCTGACACAACGCCATCGCGGGCAAGCCCGCTCCCACAGGGATCATTGGCGCCCACAAGATTTGCATGTATCCCAATGTATCTAACAGCCCTCCCGATACAGTCCCCGGCAATTACCGACCCCCTCAGAACACAGACCAGACACAAACCTGCGATGAACTGTTCAGGCCGTTCTGGCGCCCTGAACCGTGGCGGCCAGAACCCTTTTCCTGGACGCCTTCGCCGGCGGCCGTTCGCTCCTGACTCTGTTCCGCGCCTGATGCGGTCAAGGGGACCATAATGACAACGCTTGTTCCTGAATCCACGCTCAACGCCACGCCGGTCGATCGCCTGCGAGTCGATCACTACACCCACGGCATCATCGGCCCGAGCCAGCCGATGCTCGGCCCGTTGGCCGATGGCGGCACCCTGATCACCGGCACACCGCCAGGCTGCTGGGGACCGATGATCACCCCGGCCTTCGAAGGCGGCCATGAAGTGACGCAGCCGGTGTACGTCGCCGGCGCGGAAATTGGCGATGCGGTGGCGATCAAGATCAAAAGCATGCGGGTCACGTCGCTGGCCACTTCGTCCGGGGTCATGGCCTTCGTCGAGGGGCGCTACAACGGCGACCCGTTCGTTGCCAAGTTCTGCTCCAAGTGCGGTACCGAACACCCGGCCAGCCATGTCGAAGGCATTGGCGAGGATGCGATTCGCTGCAACCACTGTGGCGCCGAAGTCAGCGCGTTCCGCTTCAGCCACGGGTATGTGATCGTGTTCGATGCGCAGAACCAGGTCAGCCTGACAGTCAATCAGGACATCGCCAATCAACTGGCCGGCAAGGCGTCCGAAATGTCGGCACTGCCGGAGTTCGCGGCCCAGCACTCGATCCTGTCCCTGGCCCGCGCCGACATCCCCGGCGTTGCCGCGCACATGCGGCCGTTCCTCGGCAACATCGGCACCATGCCGTCCCGCGACTTGCCCGACTCGCATAACTGCGCCGATTTCGGCCAGTACCTGATCAACGCCCCGCACCGTTTCGGCATGACCCGCGAAGAGCTGCACGCGGCCAAGACCGACGGCCACATGGACACAAACTCGATCCGCGAAGGTTGCGTGTTGATCTGCCCGGTGAAAGTCCCGGGCGCCGGGGTGTACATGGGCGACATGCATGCCCAGCAGGGCAACGGCGAGATCGCCGGGCACGCCACCGACTGCTCCGGGGAAACCGAAGTGGTGGTGGAGGTGGTGAAGAACCTCACGCTGGAAGGCCCGATCCTCCTGCAAAACCTCGACGACCTGCCACCGATGGCGCGCCCCATGAATGCCCAACAGCGGGCCAGCGTTCGCGCACTGGGCGAGCGTTGGGGCCAGCACGAGATCGAGCAGAGTGGCCCGATCACCTTCATCGGCAGCGGCGAAAACCTTAACCTGGCAGTGGAGAACGGCTTGCAGCGCGCCGCCGCCGTCACCGGCCTGCCGTATGACGAAGTGCTCAACCGCGCGACCATCACCGGCTCCATCGACATCAGCCGCCTGCCGGGCACCGTGCGCGTGACCTTCCTGTGCCCGATGAACGTGCTTGATCGCATGGGTATCGGCCATCTGGTGCGTGAGAAGTACGACCTGGCGTAATGCCTTTTCCAACGGGTTTGTACCCCAATGTGTACAGACCCGTTGCCGATACAAGTCCTGCCGTTTTCCGTCGACGCGCAACACAGAGCCGATACACCGCTTCGGTTAACTGTGAGCACGTTCTGACAACCCTTGAGATCGACACCATGCAGACTCCCATCCCATACGCCAAGGCCAGTGCCGGGCTCGGCTTGCGTCGCGGTTTAATGAAAGACCTCCAGGCCGCCCCGGTTGGCCATTTCGACTTTCTGGAAGTCGCCCCGGAGAACTGGATCGGCATCGGCGGTGCCCATGGCGCGGCATTGCGTTCGCTGGCCGAGCGCTATCCGTTGTCCTGCCACGGCCTGTCGCTGTCCCTGGGTGGGCCGTCGCCGCTGGATGTCGGGTTCTTGCGCGAAGTGCGGGCGTTCCTCGATCACTACAACGTGCCGCTGTACAGCGAGCACCTGAGTTACTGCAGCGATGACGGTCATCTCTACGATCTGTTGCCGCTGCCCTTTACCGAAGAAGCGGTGCACCACGTCGCCGCGCGCATCCGTCAGGCCCAGGACATTCTCGGTCGGCGCCTGGCGGTGGAAAACGTTTCTTACTATGCCGCGCCGCAGCAGGACATGGACGAAGTGACCTTCACCAATGCCGTGCTGCGCGAAGCCGACTGCGACTTGTTGCTGGACGTCAACAACGTTTACGTCAACTCGATCAACCATGGTTTCGATCCGCGCACCTTCCTGGCCGGTATCGACGCGAACCGTGTGGTGGCCATGCACATCGCCGGGCACTTCGATGAGTCCGACACCCTGAAAATCGACACCCATGGCGCATCGGTCAAACCGGCGGTGTGGAAGTTGCTGGCCGAGGCCTATGCCCGGTTCGGCGTGCAACCGACCCTGCTGGAGCGGGATTTCAACTTCCCGGCGTTTTCCGATCTGGTCGCCGAATTGCAGACCATTCGCCGCTTGCAGACCCAGGAGGTGGACCGTGGCCAAGCGCTCGCTGTTTGACCAGCAAAGCAACATGGGCCTGTACCTGCGCGATCCCGAGCATTGCGCGCCGCCAGTGGAAATGGACCCGAAGCGGGCCCAGGTGTATCGCGACCTGGTGTTTGCCAACCTGTCGACCTTGATCAGCGGCACCTTTCCGGTGCTGGTGCAGATTCTCGGCGACAAACGCTGGCGCGCACTGGTGCGGATCTTCCTGCGCGACTATCGCGCCCACACCCCGAAATTCGGTGAAATCGCCGAGGAATTCGTCGAGTTTCTCGCCTCCCAACCCGAGGCACTGGCCGAGGGTTCGTGGCCGCCATTCATGGTGGAACTGGCGCACTACGAATGGGTGGAAATGGCTTTGCAGCAATCCGAAGCCGAGCCATTGCCACCCGGCGACGCCAACCTGTTGCTGGATCGCCCGTTACAGGTTTCGCCCTTGGCCTGGCCGTTGGCGTATGCCTGGCCGGTGCAGTTGGTCGGACCGGATTACCAGCCGGACGAGGCGCCGGAGCAACCGACGTTGCTGCTTGTGCGTCGGGCTGAAGACTGGAGTGTGAAGTTTTCCGCACTGACGCCGCTGGCGTGGCGGTTGTTGCAGCGTATTGATGAGTTTCCTGGGCTGGATGGGCGCGCGCAGCTGCAAGGGTTGGCGCAGGAGGCAGGGGCGAGTGGGGCGCAGGAATTCTTCGATAACGGCTTGGCGTTGTTGCGACAGCTTCACCGGGAGCAAGTGGTGGGCGCAGTCAGTTGATGCGACACATCCCCTGTGGGAGCGAGCCTGCTCGCGAAGAGGCCTGAACATTCAGCATCTATGTCGCCTGACACAACGCCTTCGCGAGCAGGCTCGCTCCCACAGTGGTTCTCAGTGACGCAGGAAAATGTGTACGTTTGTTCCATCTGTATCGCCCACGAAACACCCGTAACCCATTGAAATTTATTTGCTCAGACCCCGCAAAAAATCTAAAGCCTGGCCGATACAACTAACAGGCGCGCACAGGCAGTTACGACCGTGGCGCCAGGCTGAAAAGCTGCGCGCCCACGCCAGCTCTTCAGTGATCTCGGCAAGGATGCTCGTCGCCTCAATCACCCGAGAGTCATCCTATGTCACTGCGTAATCTGAGCATCGCGCCTCGCGCATTCCTGGGTTTTGCCTTCATTGCACTGCTGGTCATCGTGCTGGGGGTGTTTGCGGTCAACCGCATGTCGATCATTCGCCAGTCCTCGATCGACATGGGCAGCACCCAGCTGCCCAGCGTCGGCTTCCTGGGTAACGTCACCGAAAACATCCTGCGCATGCGCATCCTTTCTTTCCGGATTCTGGTCAACCGCGATCCGGCCAGTTTGCAGGAAGCCGAAACCCGTATCGGTGTGCTGACCGACAAGGCGCGCAAGGCCCAGGCCAGCTATGCCGAGTTGCCGGCGGGCCCGGATGAGGCGGCGCTGTACAAGGTTTTCAGCGCGACCCTGGATAGCTACATGCAGGCCCAGCGCGAAATGCTGGACTTGTCACGCCAGAACAAAATTGACGAGATGCGCACCTTGATCAACACCCGGATCAAGGACGGCACCGACCTGATGGGCGAGCAACTGGGCCGGCTGGTGGCATACAACACCGACGGCGCCAAGGCCGCCGGGGTTGTCGCCGAAGAGAACTACAACACCGCCGTGAACGGAATCATCGCGGTGGCCGTGGTGGCGGCGCTGATGACTGTGCTGCTGGCCTGGCTGCTGACCCGCAGCATCGTCACGCCCTTGAACCGTGCAGTGCAGGCCGCGCAAACCATCGCGGGCGGCAACTTGACCAAAACCATTGAGGTCGATGGCAAGGACGAGCCGGCCCGCTTGCTCGGCGCCTTGTCCACCATGCAAGACAACCTGCGCAAAACCATCGAGCAGATTGCCGGTTCCGCCACGCAACTGGGCGCCGCCGCCGAAGAACTCAGTGCGGTGACTCAAGACGCCTCCCGAGGCCTGCAACAGCAGAACAATGAAATCGAACAGGCGGCCACCGCCGTCAACGAAATGACTGCCGCCGTAGAGGAAGTGGCGCGCAACGCGGTGTCGACGTCGGAAGCGTCGAACCAGTCGACCCAGGCCGCCCGCGAAGGCCGCGATCGCGTGGTGGAAACCGTCGACGCAATCCAGACCATGACCCACGATGTGCATAGCACCTCGCTGTTGATCGAAGGCCTGGCAGCCCAGGGCCGTGATATCGGCAAAGTGCTGGACGTGATCCGCGCCATCGCCGAACAAACCAACCTGCTGGCGCTGAACGCTGCTATCGAAGCCGCCCGTGCCGGTGAGGCCGGACGGGGTTTTGCGGTGGTGGCGGACGAGGTTCGGGCACTGGCCCATCGCACGGCGCAGTCGACCCAGGAAATCGAGAAGATGGTCGCCGGTATTCAGAATGGCACCGGTGAAGCGGTGGCTTCGATGCAGCAGAGTAACGAGCGCACCCAAAGCACCCTGGAAATGGCCCGTGCCGCGGGTGTGGCACTGGAGCAGATCACCCAATCGATCCATCTGATCAACGAACGTAACCTGGTGATCGCCAGTGCATCGGAGGAGCAGGCTCAGGTGTCTCGCGAAGTGGACCGCAACCTGGTGAACATTCGCGATCTCGCCACCCAGTCCGCCGCCGGCGCCAACCAGACCAGCGCCGCCACCCACGAGCTGTCGAGCCTGGCGGTGGCGCTGAATGCGCTGGTTTCGCGGTTTGTCATCTAAAGAAAGGGTGGTGGAATTTCCCTGACCACCACAGCCCCCTGTAGGAGCGAGCCTGCTCGCGATGGTCTATCTGCCAGAGATGATTTGGCTGACATACCGCAATCGCGAGCAGGCTCGCTCCTACAGGGGATCATCATTTGCAGGTCAGGCGGAAAAGAAATACCGCGTCAGGTGAAAAAAGATCGGCGCGGCAAAGCAAATCGAATCCATCCGGTCCAGCATCCCGCCATGCCCCTTGATCATGGTCCCCCAGTCCTTGGCACTCAGGCTGCGCTTGATCGCCGACATCACCAGCCCGCCCAGAAACCCCATCACCACGATCACCAGCGACAACAGCAGCGACTGCCAGAAATTGAAGGGCGTCATCCAGTACATGCAGCCGCCGATCAGCGTGGCGGACAGCCCGCCACCCACCAGGCCTTCCACGGTTTTAGACGGGCTCACCAGGGGCGCGACCTTGTGCTTGCCGAATAGTTTGCCGAAGACGTACTGCAAGACATCGCTCATCTGCACGACGAACACCAGGTAGAACAGCAGCAGCGCGTTCTGTCCGCTGAACCCCTGCAGATCCAGGAGCAGCAGGGCCGGCGCGTGGCTGATGCAGTAGACGCAGATCATCACGCCCCACTGGATCTTGGCCGTGCGTTCGAGGAAGGCCTCGGTGTCCTGGCTCAGCACTGCAATCGCCGGCAGCAGGAGGAAGGCATACACCGGAACCAGCAAGGTGAACATCGAGTACCAATGGGTGCCGATCAGCAGGTATTGCAGCGGAATCAGGATAAAGAACGCGCAGAACAGCGCGTTGTGATCGCCCAGTGTCGTCGGAGTCAGGGTGATGAACTCCCGGAGCGCGAACAGGGAAATGAAGCCGAACAGCACCACCGTCGCATTCGGCCCCAGCAGCCAGGACACGAAAAAGATGATCACCATGCCCCACCAGGCATTCACGCGCTGGTTGAGGTTTTCGATGGTCGAGATCGAACCCTCGGTGGTGGCTCGCCTGGCCAATACCCGGCCAATCACCGAGGCGACGGCCAGCAGGCAGGCGATGGCGGCAAAGAACCACAGGAATTTTTGTTCAAGACTCATTTCGACAGCCTCACGATGGCGTCACGCGCCCGCTCCAGGAACACCTGTTTGTCCTCGCCCGCCACCCGTGGCAGCGGGTTGCCGATACGGATCGTGCAGATGATCGGCAGCGGGACGTGTTTGCCCTTGGGCATGGAGCGATGCAGGTTTTCCAGGTAGATGGGCACCAGGTCGACATCGGGAAAGGTCTCGCCGAGGCGAAACAATCCGGATTTGAATTCCCCCGGCAGTGCCTGACTGGAGCGCGTGCCCTCGGGGAAGATGATGATCGAATGGCCGGCGCGCACCACATCGAAAATCGGCTCCAGCACATTGCTGCCGGGCGCCGGATTGCGTTCGATCAGCACCGCATTGAGGCCTTGCTGCGAGATGTACGAAAGAAACCGGTTCTTGCCCCAGTAGTCGGCGGCGGCGACCGGCTTCACATTGACCCGGGCTTCGGGGGGCAGGGCGGCCATGATCGCCAGGGTGTCCATGTGGCTGGTGTGGTTGGCGAAGTAGATGCGCTGGCGCGTGAGGTCCGGCGGGCCTTCCCAGCGGGCGGTGACGCCGATCACGAATCGCAGTACCGCAATCAGGGCATTACTGATCCACATGGCCAGCCTCCTGCAGTTGCCTGGCGATGGCCATCGTGCGGGTGAAGCACGTGGCGGCCGCGCCGATGGCAATGATGACCAGGGTCAGCAACAACAGGTAGTGGCTGCCACGCAGGTGAAACTCGACGGCATTGAGCAACAGGCCAACCGTCATCACCGCCATGCGGTGTTGCTTGGCCATTGGCCCCATGAAGTTCTGTTTCAGGCCGATGGAGCCGCCGAACACCCGGACATAGGCTGTGAGTGCGGCGGCCAGCGCGGCAAACCAGCCGAGTTCGGGCTGATACAGGGCATAGCCGAGACCGACGATCAGCAGGCTGTCGGCGATACGGTCGGGGAATTCGTTGTACAGACTGCCAATGGCCGATTGCTTGCCGCCCTCGACTGCCACCATGCCGTCGAACAGATTGCACAGCAGGCGCAGTTGAATGGCGATGGCACAGCAGACCGAGCCCGCGACGCCGCTGCTGAGGTTCAGGGCAATCGCGCCGGCCAGGGCAAAGAAGATGCTGGCGACGGAGATCTGGTTGGGTGAAATGTCGCGTTTGACCAACAGCTCGGTGGTGCGTTTGGCCCAGCCTGTAGAGCGCGCCTTGATGGGTCTTCTGTTGTCATCCATACACTCAGTATCCCGGTTGCAGGGTTTTACTAAGCGTATATGCAAAAAATGGCGGCACAGGTTTTTCATCTGTGGGAGCGAGCTTGCTCGCGATGGTCGTCAACGATGACGCTAGAGGCCTGTCACCCCGCGGCGTTCTCAGGTTCATCGCGAGCAGGCTCGCTCCTACAGTGAATCGTGGGTGTCAGGTTTTTTACGGTTTCAGCTTGAGCTCGGCGCACAACCCGCCGCCTTCACGATTGCTCAAGGTCAGCGATCCCCCGATCGCCAACGCCAGTTGTTGCGCGATCGCCAGGCCCAGGCCGGTGCCGCCGGTGCTGCGGTTGCGCGAGTTTTCCACGCGGTAGAACGGCTGCATGACCTGGGCCAGTTCCTCTTCGGCAATGCCGGGACCGCGGTCCATGACTTTCACCGACACGCTGCCATCGTTCTTTTTCTCGACCAGCAACTCGGCGGCGCCGGCGAATTTGAGGGCGTTGTCTGTCAGGTTCACCAGCACCCGGCGCAAGGCATGGGGGCGAGTGTCGATGACGGTGGTGCTCTTGCCGTTCAACTGAACCTCCTTGCCCATGTCCTGATAATCGAACACCAGGCTGTCGAGGAAGGAATCCAGGTCGGTGCGGCGACTTTCTTCGGTGGCGCCATGGACGCTGCGGGCATAGGCCACGCCTTCGCGTACCAGGTGCTCGATCTCGCTCAGGTCGGTCCAGAGTTTGTCTTTCTCCACCGAGTCGTCCATGAATTCGGCGCGCAGTTTCATTCGGGTGATCGGCGTCTGCAGGTCGTGGGAGATCGCCGCCAGCAATTGCATGCGTTCTTTCAGGTAGGCGGCGATCCGCATTTGCATGGCGTTGAAGGCCTTGGCCGCGTGGGCGACTTCGGTCGGGCCTTTCTCGTCCAGACGTACCGGGTGAGCGTTGGGATCGAGGTTGTCCACGGCGTCGACCAGACGGGTCAGCGGGCGGACGGCGATGCGCACGGCCAGCCAGGTGCAGAAGATCATCAGCGCCAGTTGCCCGAGCAATACCATGGGCAACCAGGGCGACAACGGCATCATGGCGGGCCACACGTCGATGGTCAGCGGGCTGCCGTCGGACAGTTTCAGATGCACCTGAAAGTGTTTTCTCGGCCCCGGAATATCAGTGAAGGTCAGCGCATGTTCCTTGCCCAGGGCGTCCATGATCGAGCCCATGGCAATGGGGGCATCGGGCATGTCCATGGTCATCGGCGTACCGCTTTCGCCGGCACTCAACAGATAACCGTAGTTGTTGCGCTGCAACTGACGCAGCCAGCTCATGCGTTCCTCGGCAGGCAAGCGGTCAAGGATGGCGATGGAGGTCGAGACGTCGGTTTCGAGGTTGCCCAGCATGGTGTTTTTCGCGGTTTCGTAGCGCTCGTAATACTGCGCGCCGAAGGACAGCGCCTGGGCGAGAAGCAGGCAGACCAGGAAAATCAGCGACAGTCGTGAGGCCAGGGTGCGGGGCCAGCGCAGCGAGAGGTTCATGCTGGCGCCCCCACGACTTCTACCGGCAGAGAAAACACGTAACCCTCGCTGCGCACGGTCTTGATGTAGGCCGGTTCCCGGGCATCGTCCAGCAGGCGCTGGCGCAGGCGGCTCACCAGCAGGTCGATGGAGCGGTCGAACAGATCGGCATCGCGGCCCTGGGTCAGGTTGAGCAATTGATCGCGGTTGAGCACCCGTTGCGGGTGGTCGAGGAATACCCGCAGCAGGCGATATTCCGCGCCGCTGAGGGCGACCATGGTGCCGTCGCTGTCGAGCAGGTGCCGGGCCGAGGTATCCAGCTTCCATCGTCCGAAGGCCAGCAACCGGCTGGTTTCGGTGACCACCAGGTTCGGTGGCAGCATCCGCGTGCGGCGCAGCACGGCGTTGATGCGCGCCAGCAGTTCGCGGGCGGCGAATGGCTTGACCAGGTAATCGTCGGCGCCCATTTCCAGGCCGATGATGCGGTCGGTTTCATCGTTGCGCGCGGTGAGCATCAGGATCGGCGTGGCCTTGTGCTTGCCCGAGCGCAATTCGCGGCACAGCGTCAGGCCGTCGTCGCCCGGCATCATGATGTCCATCACGATGAGGTCCACCGGGGTGGATTCGAGGAAGGTGCGCATCTGCCGACCATCTGCCACAACCGTGGTACGCAGGCCGTTTTTCTTCAGATAGTTACCCACCAGTTCGCGGATCTCGCGGTCATCGTCGACGATGAGGATGTGATCAACGTGTTCCATGGGGCTGCCTCTGAAAATGGGGGATGGCGCACAGTCTATCGAGCCTTGGACTACATGCCTTCAAGCGTTTGTATTGCAGTGTATCCGGCTTGCCCAAGGATACACATGGACAAAAAAACGCGAAATTTCCGGCGGTTTGTATCGCTCTGTATCCAGGCCCGGTTCTGATACGTACCGATTTACACAGGCAGTTTCCCGACACATGCGGGATACCTCGCGAGCTTTAAATAGGTCCCATCGAGGCAAACCCAACCGCCTCGGCCCAAACACACACTGACCTGTCCAAGCCTTGAGGAATCCGCCATGAACACCAAAGCCATCTACGCCGCCTGCCTGTTTGCCGCCCTGAACATCTGCACCCTGTCGGCCCGTGCCGAAGCCGATGTCAGCGCCAAGACCTACGACTACGGCACGCAACTGGACATCAAGAAAGTGGTGTCGCTCAAACAAGACTCTTCAGCTTCCTGCGGGGTGGTGGATGCGCAGTTGACCTACCTGGATTCGCACAACAAAACCCAGGTCCTGGACTACCGGAAAATTGCCGACAACTGCGGCTCGGACAACTGAGTCCTTCGATCACAACCCTTTTGAAGCGAGGAATAACACCATGATCAACGTCAGCCGGTTCCTGACCGCCATTGCCTTCTCCGTCGCCGGTGCCGCGGCCCATGCCAACGCCGCTGTCGAGCAAAACGCCTGTGGCAGCAGCACCTGCTTCCAACTGACGCCGGTGGCGAAGCAGGGCGCCGATGCCTTGCTGGCCGAGAACGGCTCCAGCCATACGCCGCAGGGCAAGTGGCTGGATGAGCAAAGCGCCTAAGCGCCGAACACGATTTCATAAACACCAACAATCCACTGTGGGAGCGAGCCTGCTCGCGATGGCTGAGTGTCAGCCGGCATCAATGTGACAGTCAGACCGCTTTCGCGAGCAGGCTCGCTCCTACAGGGGGACGGTGTGAATTGCCTCCCTCTTTATTCAAGGTGATCCCATGTTTCTCATCGCTTTCCTGGGCGGCATTTTGACCGTCCTCAGCCCGTGCATCCTGCCGGTGGTGCCGTTCCTGTTCGCCGGCGCCGACCGCAAGCGCTCGTCGATCCTGCTAACCCTCGGTGGCATGGCCCTGACCTTCGCCCTCATCTCCAGCCTGGCCGTGGTCAGCAGCGAGTGGGTGATTCAAGCCAGCAACGCCGGCCGCCATGTAGCCCTGATCGTGATGGTGTTGTTCGCCCTGTCGCTGATTTCCGCCCGGGTCGGCGACTGGCTGGCGCGGCCGTTCGTGGCGCTGGGCAACCGTATCGATCCCAACAGCCGCAAGGTCTCGGGTCCCCTGGGTTCGCTGTTGATCGGCGTCGCCACCGGTTTGCTCTGGGCGCCGTGCGCCGGGCCGATCCTTGGCGTGATCCTCACCGGTGCCATGCTGCAAGGTGCGAACGCCGGTACCAGCCTGTTGCTGGTGGCCTACGGCCTGGGTAGCGCGTTGTCCCTGGGCGTCCTGATCTTCGCCGGTCGTGGCCTGGTCAACCGCCTGAAACCGTCGATTCCGGTCACCGGCTGGCTGCGTCGCGGCGCAGGTGTTGCGGTGCTGGCCGGTGCAGCGGTGATTTCCACGGGTGCCGATAACCTGCTGTTGGCCAGTACCTCGTCGGAAACCGTAGGCAAGGTCGAGAAAGGCGTGCTGGAAACCGTGCCTAAAGTCGTCGACTACTTCGTCAGCAAGGCCAAGGCCGAGACCTCGGAGGCCATGCCGTCGCTGTCGGGCGCCGTGGAGTGGATCAACTCGCCGGCCCTGACCAACGAGTCGCTCAAGGGCAAAGTGGTGCTGGTGGATTTCTGGACCTTCGACTGCATCAACTGCAAGCACACCCTGCCTTACGTGAAGGACTGGGCGAAGAAATACGAGAAGGACGGCCTGGTGGTGATTGGCGTGCACACCCCTGAGTACGGCTTCGAACGCATCATCGATAACGTCAAGGCCAAGGTGAAGGAGTACGGCATCACCTACCCGGTGGCGATCGACAACAACTACATGATCTGGCGCAACTTCGATAACCAGTACTGGCCGGCACACTACCTGATCGACGCCAAGGGTCAGGTCCGCTTCACCCACTTCGGTGAAGGCCGTTACGATGATCAGGAGAAGATGATCCAGCAGTTGCTGGAAGAGGCCAAGGCCACCGCTCCCGCGGCATAAATCGCTCTGTGTAGGAGCTGCCGCAGGCTGCGATCTTTTGATCTTGCTCTTAAAAAACAAAATCAAAAGATCGCAGCCTGCGGCAGCTCCTACAGGGGCTCAATGTACGGCCGCCGCCTGCGTACGCCGCCATGCCGCCGGGGGCGTTCCGTACTCGCGGCGAAACGCCCGGCTGAAGGCTGTATCCGTCTGGTAACCCACTTCCTCGGCGATGCGCAGCAATGAACTGTTGCTGCTGCGCAACAGGTTGGCTGCCAGCAACATGCGCCATTGCGTCAGGTACTGCATCGGTGACACCCCCACCAATTGCTGGAAGCGTTCGGCCAATACCGATCTGGAGGTGCCGGCCGTGCGTGCCAGCTCATCCAGCGTCCAGCAATGGCAGGGTTTGTTGTGCAACGCGTTGAGGGCGGCGCCGACGATGCGGTCACCGACCCCCGCCAGCCAGCCGGTACGGCCCTTGCCGTGTTCGTGCATGTACAGGCGCAGCACTTCGATGAACAGCACCTCGGCCAGTTTCGCCAGCACGCCTTCGCCGCCGGGCCTTGGCGAGCGGGCTTCGGCCAGGGCATAGCGGACCGACGACTCGAGCCAGATCCCGGCACTCGAACCACGCACATTGACGCGCACCACCGGCGGCAATCCCGCCAGCAACATGCCGGCCAGCCGCGAATCGCAAGCCATGTAGCCGCACACCAGGCGGGTGACCGCGCCACCGCCGCCATATCGCAACTGCTGCGGGCGCCGGGCGAGGATTTTATCCAGCCGTCCGCCGGTGGCGGGGGGCAGTCCCGGTTTGGAGGTCATGCGATGCCCGTCGCCCTGGGGGAAAAGCACGACGTCGCCTGCGGTCAGTAGCAGGGGCGGATCGTCGCCCAGTTCGACGTAGCACTCGCCTTCGGTGATCAGGTGAAAGATCACCACCTGCTCGGCGTTCGGCTCCAGAAAGGGGGCGGCGGTGTCGGCCCTCGGCGACTGGTAGCACCAGGGCGCGGTGAACCGCGCATTGATGAAAATGGCGCCGGACAGGCGCACGACGCGAAGGGTCTGTGACAGGGCATCCATGGTGATTTCCCGTGCGCAAATGCTGGGTCATGGTTCTGATTGTGAGCTTGATTGTGAGCCTGTCGCGGCCCGGCATGAAATCTCCGGACGATCGGACAGGCCTGAGCGACGATCGGGCAGGACGCAGGGGGTGCACCAGCGCGATAGTTTGCCCACAGGGTCACTGACGGCCCTGTCATCAATAACAAGAATGAGAGGTTGTCATGCCCAAGTTCGTCATTGAGCGCGAGATTCCAGGTGCTGGAACACTGTCAGAAAGGGATTTGAAAGCCGCTGCGCAAAAGTCCTGCAGGACACTGCGCGAGTTGCCGGAAGTACAGTGGCTGCAAAGCTATGTCACCGGTGACAAGTTGTACTGCGTGTACATCGCACCGAGCGAAGCACAGATCCAGGAACATGCCCGGCAGAGCGGGTTCCCGGCCAACCGCGTGTCACAGGTCACGTCCATCATCGACCCGACCACGGCAGAATAAGCCGGGCGGCATTCCAACCCGCAACGGAGCGGAATTCATGAGTACACCCATTGATCTCAATGCCTTGAAAAACCGTCAAATGGCCGCCTGGGCCAGCGGTGATTACGCCGTGATCGGTACCACCCTGCAGATCGTTGGCGAGCAACTGGCCGAGGCCTGCGACCTGCTGTGCGATGAGCAGGTGCTCGATGTCGCCGCCGGCAACGGCAATGCCACATTGGCCGCCGCTCGCCGGGGCTGCCTGGTGACCTCGACCGATTATGTCGGCGCACTGCTGGAGCGCGGCCAGGAGCGGGCGAAAGCCGAACGCCTCAACGTCACGTTCCAGGTAGCCGATGCCGAAGCGCTGCCATTCGCCGATGCCAGCTTCGATGCCGTGCTGTCGACCTTCGGCGTGATGTTCACCCCGGACCAGCCCAAGGCTGCCGCCGAGCTGGCGCGGGTCTGCCGGCCCGGAGGGCGGATCGGCCTGGCCAACTGGACGCCTGAAGGCTTCGTAGGACAGATGTTCAAGACACTGGGCAAACACATGCCACCGCCACCCGGCGCCCAGCCACCTTCGCAGTGGGGCACCGAAGCCTGGCTGCACTCACAGTTCGACGAGCGTGATTTCCTGGTCCAGGTGACGCGCAAGCTGTTCACCTTCCGCTATCGCGATGCCGGGCATTTCATCGACACCTTCCGCACCTGGTACGGCCCGGTGCACAAGGCCTTCGCCGCGCTGCCACCCGACGGTGCCCAGGCGCTGGAGCAGGACATGACCGAGTTGCTCAACCGCCTGAACCGGGCGGGGGAGAAGTCGATGGTGGTGCCGAGTGAGTATCTGGAGGTGGTCATCACGAGGCGTTGACCTGACAACACACTACCCACTGTGGGAGCGAGCCTGCTCGCGATGGCGGTCTTTCAGACAGAGATGATTTGGCTGACAGATTGCAATCGCGAGCAGGCTCGCTCCCACAGGGGATATTGGGTGCCCCGGCGATCTAAATCACCTGCGCCCCACGCGCCTCCAGCAGTTCACGCAACACCGACCGGTGACAATGCGCTTCCTCTTCGCAATAGCAGCCCACGGCCAGCGAAGTGGTGTGGGACAGGGCGGCCAGCAGATCGAGCATCTGGCTGGCCGCCGGCTGTTTCATTTCAGCCTTGAACTTGCGCACGAACACCGCCCAGTCCCTGGCATCCTGCGCCACCAGGGCTTCGGCCACCAGTTCCGCGCTGGGCGACAGCAAAGGCTGCCATACATCGTAGAAATCCCGCGTGGCGAACTCGGCTTTGGGCACGCCACGGGGCGGGCGGCGCACGGTGCCCAGGCGCATGCCTTCGTTGGGTGCTCGGGGGGAGCCGAGCCGTACGATATGAATGGGCATGGCGTTACTTGAGTCGCGATCCGTCGAACCACTCCAGCGCGGTGCGCCAGAAGCAGATGCCCAGGAAGTAGGCGGACATCAATAACCACAGGCCCATCACCAGCGGGTTGATCACCGGATGGTTGACCACCAGCGACAGGCTGCACAGCAACCAGATGGCCGTCACGGCAATGTTGATCGGCATGAAGCGGCGCACGCGGAACGGGTGCAGGAACTTCATCCGGGTCAGCGTCAGCAGGGCGAGGCCGATGATGGTCAGCAGGGTGATCCACGGCGACGGCGCAATGATGTACAGGCACAGGGCGACCACGTTCCACGCGGCGGGAAAACCCTGGAAGTAGTTGTCCTTGCTCTTCATGTTGACGTTGCAGAAACAGAACAGCGACGACACCAGGATCAGCGACACGCTCAGTAGCAGCGTGTAGTCCGGCAGCGGCACGTAGCGATAGATGAACAGCGCCGGAATGAACACATACGTCAGATAATCGATGACCAGGTCGAGGATCGAGCCGTCGAAACTCGGCAGTACCGACTGTACGTTGACCTTGCGCGCAAGCGCGCCATCCAGGCCATCGACGATCAGGGCCACGCCCAGCCACAGCAGGCAATTGGTCGGCTGGTTGTCGAGCAGGGCGAGCGTTGCAAGGAAGGCTGTGACCACGCCAGTGGCGGTAAAACCATGGGCTCCCCACGCTTTGAGCCTGGCGATGTGTAGAGTCGTTATCACGGGGGCGTTCTCCAGAAAATGAAGCAAGCCAGTCATCGCCCTCAGCATCGAAGGCAGCGGCAAACCGGGTCGGGTTGCAGGTATCGACCGGGTTTCCGGGAATAAGGTTCACCACCTATGAATCTTAGCTGCGCCGCGGAAAAAGACTGCGGATAAATCTGCCCGGGCGGGTGCAAAGGCGTCTCGGCCAAACGGTGGTAGCACATTTGCCGGGGAAAGCTATCGTTGTTGGGTTGGATCCACCCCTTGATGAGGACGTCGTCATGAACACCAGCGATTTGCTCGAACAATTACTGCGCGGCGGCCAGGGCGCGATGTCGCAACAAGGCGGCGCCGGGGCGCAAGGCGGGCTCGGCGATCTGGGCGGATTGCTCGGTGGCTTGCTTGGCGGTGGCGGCGGTGGTGGCGCTGGCGCTGGCGGTGGAGGCATGGGTGGCCTGGGCGGACTGCTCGGTGGCCTGCTCGGCGGTGGCTCGCCGATGGGCGGCGCGCCCCAGGGCCGTTCCGGCGGTGGCGCCAACTACGCCGCGCTTGCCTCGCTGGGCATGATGGCTTTCCAGGCGTATCAGGCCTGGCAACGCAGCCAGGCCGCGCAGCCACAACAGCAGGCACCACAGCAGGCGATGCGCACCGTCGATATGCTGGCCGGCCCGGAAGTAGAAGAACACAGCCACGCCATCCTGCGGGCATTGATCGCCGCGGCGAAGGCCGATGGCCGCTTCGACGATTCGGAAAAACAGATGATCAACGCGGAAATCGCCCGCCACACCGATGACCCGCAATTGCAGCAGTGGCTCGACGATGAAGTCGCTAAACCGCTGGACGCCGGCGAAGTCGCACAATCGGCCACCGACCCGGGCATGGCCGCCGAAATGTACCTGGCCAGCGTGATGCTGGTGGATGATCAACAGGATGCCGAACGCAGTTATCTGGACGAGCTGGCGGCGGCGCTGGGGATTGATCCGGATTTGCAGGTGCATCTGGAACAGCAGGCCTCGGGACGCGCCTGATACATTGCCCCCTGTAGGAGCGAGCATGCTCGCGATGGACTTCAGATCACCGCGGGGCATCTGGTTCCCCGCGTTATCGTTGACCACCATCGCGAGCATGCTCGCTCCTACAGGACTCTTCAGCATCCGCAACGTTGGCCCGTCTGTCCGGGCGCCTTCAACGTCGATGGAATTTTTGTCCATGCCGTTCGCTCTGCTGAGAAACAGGCGCGCTGATGGCGCGTCCTGCCGCGACCAGCAGGGTGAGCCATGTACAAGGACCTCGTTGACTACCAATCCAGAGCCAAACCCGGAGCCATCAAAAGACCGGCCACCCAGGCGCGCCAGGAAAAAACCGCAGCATTGACCGGCGCGCGCAAAGCGAAACTGCCCGACCAGATCAAGCCTGAACTGGCGACGCTGGTTGAACGCGCCCCGGACGGTCAATGGAGCTATGAGGTCAAGTTCGACGGTTACCGGATCATGGCGCGCATCGACCACGACGACGTCAGGCTGTTGACCCGCAACGGCCACGACTGGACCCACAAATTGCCGGGACAGGCCAGGGCCCTGGCGGGACTGGGCCTGGAATCGGCCTGGCTCGACGGCGAAATGGTGGTGACAGACGAGCAGGGCGTGCCGGACTTCCAGGCGCTGCAAAACGCCTTTGATGCCAATCGCAGCGGCCACATCCTCTACTACCTGTTCGACCTGCCATACCTCAATGGCGTGGACCTGCGCGAAGTGCCGGTGGAGGAACGCCGTGCGGCGCTGGCAACCGTGCTCAAGACGTCAAACGACCCGCTGCTGCGGTTTTCCGATGCCTTTAGCGAAGACCCGCAGGCCCTGCTCGACAGCGCCTGCCAGATGCGCATGGAAGGCTTGATCGGCAAACGCCTGGGGTCGCCTTATGTGTCCCGACGCAGCAGCGACTGGATCAAGCTCAAGTGCAAGCATCGGCAGGAATTCGTCATCGTCGGTTTCACCGAGCCCAAGGGGTCGCGCAGTGCCTTCGGGGCCTTGCTGCTGGGCCTGCATGACCGCGACAGCGGCCAGTTGCGCTACGCCGGGAAGGTCGGCACCGGGTTCACCGAAGCCACCCTGGCCAGCATTCATGGGCAACTCAAACCCTTGCAGACGAAAAAGCCGGCGCTGGTCAATCCACCCGGTGGCGCCGAGTTCAAGACCGTGCACTGGCTCAAGCCGCGGCTGTTGGCGGAAGTGGCCTTTGCCGAAATGACCAAGGAGGGTTCGGTGCGACACGCAGTGTTCCATGGCCTGCGTGACGACAAACCGGCCCGGGAGATCACTGAGGAGCGTGCGAGTACCGTGAAAACTTCAGCCGCGAAAAAGCCTGCGTCTACTAAAAAACCGGCCGCTGCCAAAAAGGCAGTCGCCTCCAAGCCATCCGTTGCGCCGAAAAAAGCCGATCCCGCGCCGTCCCAACTCGGGCTGGCCGAGGGCAAGGTACGCATTACCCATCCTGATCGGGTCATCGACGCCAGCAGCGGCACCAGCAAAATGCAATTGGCCGAGTACTACGCCAGCGTTGCCGAGTGGATCTTGCCGCAACTCAAGGACCGCCCGGTGGCGCTGGTGCGGGCGCCGGACGGGATCGCCGGGGAACTGTTTTTCCAGAAGAACGCCGAGCACCTGGCCATCCCCGGCATCGTGACCCTGGACCAGGCACTCACCGGGCAACCGATGATGCTCATCAACAACGCCGAAGCACTGGTGGGCGCGGTGCAGATGAGCACCGTGGAGCTGCACACCTGGAACGCCACTTCGGACAACTTCGACAAACCCGACCGCTTCGTCCTCGACCTCGATCCCGACCCGGCGCTGCCGTGGAAGCGCATGGTCGAGGCGACCCAACTGACCCTGACGGTGCTCGATGAATTGGGGCTCAAGGCGTTTCTCAAGACCAGCGGCGGCAAGGGGATTCACCTGGTGGTGCCGCTGATCCGCACACTCGGCTGGGACGAGGTCAAGGATTTCAGCCACGGGATCGTCAGCCACATGGCGAAGATGCTGCCGGAGCGTTTTTCCGCAGTGTCGGGGCCGAAGAACCGGGTAGGGCGGATCTTCATCGATTACCTGCGCAACGGGCTGGGCGCCACCACCATTTGCGCCTACGCCGCACGCACCCGAGAGGGGCTGCCAGTGTCTGTGCCGCTTTTTTACGATGAAGTTGGAGAAATCAAGGGCGGCAACCAGTGGACCATCCACAACGTGCACGAACGCCTGGCTGAAGTGGGCGATGAACCCTGGGCGCAAATGAAGAAGACCCGGCAGACCATCACCGCCGAGATGCGGCGGCGGGTGGGGATGAAAAAATAATCATCGAGGGAATCCGCAACACCTGTAGGAGCGAGCCTGCTCGCGATGGACCCAGGAACGGCGCTGGGTGTCAGGCACCCAGCGTTATCGTTGACGACCATCGCGAGCAGGCTCGCTCCTACAGAAAAGCAATGCGGTTATTTGATGAACGCTTGCAGGTCGCTATTCAGCTTGTCGATCGCCGCCTTGAAGTCTTGGGCGGTGACTTTCTGGCTTTCGTTGGACAGCTGCTTGCCGAATACCTTGCGCACAACCTTGGCCACGGTCTGGTTGTTTTTTGCGTCGATGAACTCGGCCTCGATATACAGCTCGGTGTCCTGATCGCGGTGGCCGGTGGCGGCCTGAGTCGCGCCAACGACGGCAGCGATGGGCACCACTTCATACCATTTCATGCCTTCGTTCGAAGCGCTCACCCCGGTGATGGCCGCTTTCATGATCAGGGTCTTGGAACCGGCCGGCGCTGCGCTCGGGCTGGAGACCACCCGGTATTTCTGCCCCAGTGTCTGCTTGGCCCTGTTGGTCATGTAGTTCTGGATGTCGGTGAGTGTCTGCTGGTTGACCCGCTCATTGGGCTTGGGCGCCGGATAGAGTTCCAGCTTGTTGAACGCCACGGTGTTGTACGCATCGGGGTTCCACGACGGGCTCACCCAGCGCATCGCCGTACCGCCGCTTGGCGTGGCGACTTCTTGCAGGTTGTTGTAGTTGGACAGGTAGCCGGAGTATTGCTCCCGCTCGGTGACTTTCGAGGTGCAGCCACCGAGCAGTAGCCCGGTCAGTGCGGCGCCGACAAGCAAGTTTCGCGACAGGTTCATAGTGCTGGTTGCTCCTTGGTTTGAACGTTTTGTATGTCTCGGTTCATCAGAAACGCCAGGTCATGTTGCCGGTTACCGCTTGAATCCAGGCGTTGTCGAATTGACCGGAAATTCGATTGCCCGACAAAGATTTGCTCTGGTCCACCGGCATGTCGCCCATCCAGATCATGGCCCAACTGACGTTCACGTCGGTGTCCCTGTTCAGAGCATAGGTGGCTCCTGTCGCAATGCGCCAGGATTCGGCCATGGGCACGATCACCGAACGCTTGCCGTCGGAAACGGCACTGCTGTCGTAAGCCACGCCGAAGTTCCACAGCAGCTGCTGGGTAGCCTGGTATTGCCCGCCGAGGGACAGGTGCCAGGTGTCCTTGAAGCCCGCATCGATATTGGTCGAGCGGGCTTCGTTTGCCGAGGTGTCGACCTCGATGCCGATATCGCCGAATTCCGACCAGTCCTGCCAGTTGACCGAGGCCAGCAGCGCCCATTGCCGGTCCAGTTGCTGGAACAGGCTCAGGGTGACGGTTTGCGGCACGGTGATATCGAGTTTGGTCGTGGTGCCGTCCAGGCGATTGAGCAACGGCCCGTTGCCCTTGATGTCCAGGCCGTCCTCGAACTCAAGGTCGACCTTGCTGGTGTAAGTCAGGCCAATGCGCGTACCGGGTTGCGGGGCGTAGATCACCCCGACATTGGCGCCGAAACCCCAGTCCTTGTCCTTGTACTTGAACTGGCCGTCATCGCGTTCGGTGAAACCGAATGGAGAGCGGTCGATGGCGGTCTGCGCCTGCAGCATGCCGTACATGGCCTTGACGCCGATGCCCACCGACCATTGCTCGTTGAAGCGATACGCCACGCTGGGCACCATCGACAAACCGAGCAGGCTGGAGTTCTGTGAGAAGTAGCGCCCCGACCAGTCATTGTCGTAGTTGACCGCCAGGCCGAAATCGCCGTACTGGCCGAAGCCGACGCTCCAGTGATCGTCCAGTTCATGGCTGACGAAAAAGCTGCCGCCAGGCAGTGGCTCGAGCGCATTGCCGCTCCCACTGCCGGACACATTGGTGTCGTCGTCGCGATCGAACTTGATATCGCCGTACAGCACCTGCAAGCCCGCGGTGATCTGCGTGCCCGGCAGGTAACTCATGCCCGCCGGGTTGCTGGCGATGGTGGAGGGGCCCTGGGCCCGGGCAGCGGCACCGGCGTTGGCCAGGCCGACGTTATCGGTCCCCACTTCATAGAGCAGGATGCCGCCGGCGTGTGCTTGCTGGCTGCACAGGGCAAGCAGGGTGAGGGCGGGCAGGGTCGCTGTTTTTGTCGGCATCGGGCTACCTCAAAGACAGATGGATAACGATGTGCGGGCGAGCAGGATCGAGCCTTTTAGACGGGCTGCGCGGTCACCGTCATTTATAGGTTCCCCCGCGAAGAGAGTAGGTTTGAATTGAGAAAAATCCAGTAACAGGTTCACCACAACCTGGCCCGGTGTCAGTCAGGGCGGGCTGCGCGAGAACTGCCGCGATGGCAGATGGCAGATGGCGGATGCTGGAAACGTATCCGGGAAAATGTTGCAGCGCGAAATGGGGCGGCGAGCATCGCTCACTGCCCCAACGGCGATTACTTGCCGATGCCCGCCAGCAGAGGCGCCATCTGCTCGTCGGTCAGGGCAACCTGAACCTCCATGGTCATGAGATCGCTCCATTCCAGTACCCACTTCTGAATCAACGCCGGATCACTGGCCTCGGCCACGCCGAAACCCGCGGCGCCACCGACGGCGTACCAGCGCCCGATCAGTTTCACGCCTGCGGGGGGAGCACCGCCGGTCTTGAGAAAACGCTCGATCGCACTGTTTCGATTTGCCGAACTGAGCGTCCAGTTGACGATGAATAACATCGGCCACCTCCTGTTGCGCATTGGCACCGGTTTTCCATGGCTTGCCTGACTGGCGCCGGAGTCAGGGTCGCACTCGGTTTCCAGTTCCGTCCTGGCTGGTGTACTGCCAAAGCTCCCATGTGAAGGCATAGCAGCGTGGCGCATCGCGCGTACGACCGCTGATCCTGTTCGGGAGGATTTTCAGGGTTGAAAGGCTGTCTGTTTCATCAACGAAACTTTTCACCAGCGAAACATAGGCAGCGGGCGTAGCGGGGAACGCAGCAGTTGCCGTGCGGAAAGCTTCAGCAGCATGGCGTGGAAACCATGGTCGGGAAACATCGACTGGATGGTTTTGATGAAGGCTCGCGGCAGGCCGAAGCGCACCACTCCGAGGGACACATCGATCAGGTCCGCTTGCCGGAATGGCTCGACAGTCGTTGCGTGTGTCGACCCATAGGCGCGGATTTTGTGGTGCTCCAGAATCAGCGCACTCACTTCCTGGGCGAGGTCGCCGCGATATCTACTGTCGAGATATTCGGTGGCCTGGCGCACCGAGGGCGGCAAGTAGTCCAGAGTGTTGTCGGTCCAGATGCCCAGGTCGTGGAACCCCGCGGCGATCTGCACCGCTTCACTGGGCGGGCCCTGGAGACCACGCAGGGCACAATAGAAATTCAGCATCCGGTAGATGTGATTGCGATAGCCCGGAAGGTCGGGGCCCACCGCGAGGGCGAAGGAGGTGAGTATCTCGTCAGTGACGGGGAATTCCAGGACGGGGTCCATCATGTATCCCGCAACAGGTCGTTGGCGTTGAGCACGTCGTAGGCGATTTCCGGGTATTTTTCCATGGCGCGGCGAATGGCGGCGGGGATCGAGGCGCGGGTTTTGCGGCACAGCCCCGGCAGCTCGCCGACCTGGATGTTGATGCCGCGCATGGTCCGCACTTCGTTGAAGCCGGGGGCGATGTTCACGCGAATGCCCAACTGGTCGAACATCCGCCGTTGCAGGTGCTGCAGGTCGTTGAAGCTCGACAGGTTTTCCAGGCGCTCGATCAGGCGCTTCTCTTCATTGCGGGTCAGAAACAGGATGCGCACGTCCGCCCCCGGTGTTTCCAGCAACGGGTCACGCCCGCAATCGCAGGCACCGGGCGGGCAGGGTTGGCGGATCGGCGCAGAGGTGGTCATGGGGTTCAATCATAGAGCGCTGTGATCGAGTTTGCCCATAGTGTTTGGACTGATGGAGATCCCCTGTAGGAGCGAGCCTGCTCGCGATGGTCGTCAACGATAACGCGGGCTGTCTGAATGCCCGCGCGGCCTGGACGTTTTTCGCGAGCAGGCTCGCTCCTACAGTGGGGGAACCTGTTATTTCAACACCAGCATCCGATAACCCCCGCCCTCGGCCTCGATCCCATGGGTGTCATGGGTGAATCCGGGGAAGGATCTGTCGAAGGCTTCCAGCGCCTTCAGATAGGCCAGCAACGGGCCGTCTGCGGGACCTGCGTTCTCGCCCGGCATCAGCAACGGAATGCCCGGCGGATACGGCACGATACCGGTGGCGGCGACGCGTCCGGCGGCTTCTTCCAGGGTGACCCGCTCGATGTCGTTGCGTACCAGTTTCTCGTAGGCCTGCACCGGGCTGAATACCGCTTGCGGCAGCATGCCGAAGGCCTGGGCCATGCTCGACGTGGTCTTGTGTTGCTTCATGGCGGCGAAGATTTCGTCGGCCAGGTCCTTGAGGCCCATGCCGGCGTAGCGGCTCTGGTTGGCGACCAGCAGATCCGGCAGGCACAGCTCCAGTTCGACGTTGTGGTCATAGTCGCGCTTGAAGTCGAGCAGGGAGTTGACCAGCGTGCCCCATTTGCCCTTGGTGATACCGATGGAGAACAGGAACAGCAGGGTGAAGTCGGTGGTTTTCTCGACCACGATGCCCTGGTGCCCCAGGTACGCGCTGAGTATGCACGCCGGGATGCCCCGGTCGAGCAGGTTGCCGTCGTCGCCCATGCCGGGGCTGAGCACCGAGACCTTGATCGGGTCGAGCATGCAGTAGCCGTCTTCGATATCGCCGAAACCGTGCCACACCTCGTTGGGGTGCAGGACCCAGCAATCGGGCTCGCTCTTGAGCAGCGTCGGGTCGACTTCATGGAAGGGCAGCGTGGTCTCGCCCACCTGCACGGTCGGTGGCTGCCAGCAGGTGAAGAACCAGTCGTTGCGGCTCGCGATCTCGTCGTGCATGCGCGAGATGACCTGGCGGAAAGAGATCGCTTCTTCAATCGACTCGGTGGTGAGGATTTGCCCGCTGGGCGCCTCCATCATTGCCGAACTGACGTCGCAGGAGGCCATGATCGCGTAGTTGGGCGATGTCGAGGCGTGCATCATGAACGACTCGTTGAAGCGTGCGTGATCGATCGGGTTGCGGCCGTTGCGCACGTGAATCATCGAGGCCTGGGACAAGGCCGCCAGCAACTTGTGGGTCGATTGCGTGGCAAACACGGTCGGCCGGTTGGCGTCGTGATCGTCCGGGCTGCCGTGCATGGCATGGCGGTCGCGGTACAGCGGGTTGAAACGCGCATACCCGTACCAGGCTTCGTCGAAATGCAGGCGGTCGACGCTCTGGCCCAGCAGTTCCTCGACGCGCGTGACGTTGTAGGTCAGGCCGTCGTAGGTGGAGTTGGTGATGATCGCGTGCACCGGTGTCGGATCGATGCCGTCCTTGACCAGCGGGTTCTTGGCGATGGCCTCTTTCACGCGGGCAGCGCTCAGGGTTTGCGGCAGGATCGGGCCGATGATGCCGAAGCGGTTGCGCGTCGGCACCAGATAGGTCGGCAGCGCCCCGGACAGGGTCATCGCGTGTTCGGCGGATTTGTGGCAATTGCGGTCGCACAGGGCGACCTGATTGCGCGTCACGCTGGCCATCAGTATCACCCGGTTGGAAGTCGAGGATCCGTTGGTCACGTAGTAGGTGCGATGGGCGCCGAAGACCTTGGCGGCATAGCGCTCGCCCTGGCCGATGGGGCCGCTGTGATCGAGCAGCGAACCCAGTTCGCCGACGGAAATCGACAGGTCGGAGCGCAGCAGGTTTTCCCCGAAGAATTCGTAGAACGCGCGCCCGGCGGTGCTTTTCAGGAACGCCGTGCCGCCGGCATGGCCAGGGGTGTGCCAGGAGTATTCACAAGAACCGGAGAACTTCACCAGCGCCCCGAACATCGGTGGCAACGCGGCCTGGCGATAGCGCTCGATGGCCGCCAGGATGCGCCCGCTGAGGAAGCGGCTGGTGTCTTCGGGCAGCCAGATGAAGTCGTCGGCGTTCTGCATGACCACCAGCGGAATGCTGGACGCCGTGCTGCGGTCACTGATCAGGAACACCGGTACCCGGGTGTTGCGTTCGCGCAGGCTGGTCAGCAGGTTGATGCAGTGCTCGTGGCCTTCGCTGTCGTCCATTTCCCAACTGAGCAGCAGGCACTGGATGGCCGGGTCCGAGCGCAGGATCGAGGTGGCGTCGCTCAAGGATTCCGAGGCCAGTACGTGGATGCCGCGCTCTTCTACATCGCTGATCAACTGGTTCAGGGCGCGGCCGAAGACCGTGCGTTTGTCCGGCGGGCTGCTGACCAGCAACGCCAGCATGCCGAGGGCCTGTTTATGTTCCGTCATGATTGAATCTCCCGAGTTGTTCTTTTCAAGCGGTAGACCGGCACCGGTTCGCCAGTCATGTGCTGCGCGGCGACGGTTTGCGTCGGTACGCTGTTATTGATGGCTTCGAGCCGGATCAAGCGGTTGTTGACGAAGCCGAAGATCGTGTAGCCGAAGATGGTCGCCACGCCGCCCAGCATCAGTGCCTGTTCCCCGGAGCTGTAGAGCGCCAGGTAGCTGTAGGCCGCCGCGACCCAGGCAACGATGTTGGTGACCAGCGCTTTGCCGGCGGGCACGTTCGAGACTTTTTGCAGGGTCATCAGGGCGGCCATGGACAAGATGTATGGCACCAAGTTGGTGACCACCGCGAGATTGACCAGGGTGTCGAACTGCTTGCTCAGGTCCGGGCTGATGGTCAGCAGGCCGAGCGCCGTCTGCGCAGCCAGCAACACCAGCATGCCGACAATCGGCGTACCGGCCTTGTTGACCCTGGCGAAGATCGACAGGAAATAACCGGTGTCTGCCGAGCTTTTGTAGACCTGGGCGATGGTGAACTGCCAACCCAGCAGCGAGCCGATGCAGGCCAGGACCATCAGGCCCATCACGATGTCACCGACCAGAGGCGTGAACATCTTGGCAAAAACCAGTCCGAACGGGGCGGTGGAGGCCGCCAGTTCCGGGTTGTCGACGATGCCGGCGATGACGTTGGTGGACAGGATGTAGATCACCGCCGCGCCGAGGGTGCCGCCGAGCACTGCAATCGGAACGTTCTTTTCCGGGTTTTCCACCGCATCGGTGTTGGCGCATGCCGATTCCAGGCCCAGGAACGCCCACAGGGTAATGGCTACCGATGCGTTTGCCGCTTCGAACCAGCCTTTGCCGTGGGGGTTCCAGCCGGCGGCGTAGATGCTGCTGTCGAACCAGAACCAGCCGACGGTGGACACCAGCACCACAGGGGCAATCACTCCCCAGACCGTAATGGCGCCGATTCGCCCGGTAATCCGCGCGCCGCCGAAGTTGGCGAAGGTGGTGATCCACAGCAGCGCGATGGTCGCCAGCCCCACTTGCAGAGAGTTCAGATGAATATGAAACAGCTCCTGGATGTAGCCGACCGCCGTGATGCTGATCGCCACGTTGGCAATCAACAGCGACAGGCCATAGGTGTAGTTGGTCAGGTAGTTGCCGGCCTTGCCGAAGGTGTATTCCGCGTAGCCGCCCATGCCACCGGTCTTGCGGCTGAGCATCCCGCAACGGGCAAAGGCATAGGCCAGGGCGAGGGAGCCGGTGGCGGTGATGAGCCAGGACAGAATGGAGATACCCCCGACTTCCGCCAGTTTCGACGGTAGCATCACGATGCCGGAGCCCAACATGTTCACGGCGGTCAACATGGTCAGTTGCCCCACACTCATTTTCTTTGCGACTGACATTCCGTTGCCTCTTTGAGTTGCCGAAGGGAGCCTTAGCTATAGCAAAGTATTGAAATGTCGCAAGAAATCGGGTTTCGCCGATTGACATCAGTCAGTGTTTTCGGGGTAAGGCACTATGCTGGCCCCCGGGTTGCTCGCTTGTCGCCAGAATCGCTTCATTTTCAGGCGGTTAGGGAGCAAAGCGAATGCGAAATATATGGATCGCGCTGATCTCGGTCGGTGTCGCGGGTCTTGCGCTGTCTGCCCAGGCCAGGGAACTCAAGGACAGTGACCGTTATATGTGCAGTTGGGGGGCGGGGACGGCGGCCCGGGCGCAGGAACTGAAGTTGTCCGGGGTTTCGTTGTATGCGGCGCGGCAGAAAATCCAGGCGTACAAGTTTTCCAAGCCATGGATGCGGATGACGGCGATGGGGATTACCGAACAGACCTATGACAGCCCGACCAGGATCAAGCCGGCGGCGGTTCGGGCGAGTTTTTATGAGGATTGTGTGAGGTATAAGTTGGCGCGGCGCTGAGGTCTTGAATTGGGGACATATCCATTGCTGCGGTAACGGCGACTTATGGTTTCGCCCTTACGGCGAGTCACTTTTAACAAACGCCCGGAGTGCCGGCCCAGTTAAAAGTAACCAAAAGCGCTCGCCCCGGCGTCCGGCCCCTCGCTGAGGCTCGGGGTTCCTTCGCTGCGGCATTCATCCGGGGGCATCGCCTCCGGTTTGCTTCGCTGCACCTCCTCTCGATGTGTGCGGCTGCGCCGCACGGCGCTACGCGCCTTACCCCCGGATGAACGCCTCCACTCAGCCTCCCGAAGGGGCGGGTGGATCAAGATCAACAGCGGCAGGCGAGCTAACGCTCGGCCTGTTGAGTGGTGAGGAGCGGAGCGGGTGTACGCCGTCCCCTGTAGGAGCAAGGCTTGCCCGCGAAGGCGGCCTGACAGCCGACACATTTCTTCCTGATGTGCCTCAACTCCTGTAGGAGCGAGCCTGCTCGCGATAGTCGTCAACGGTAACACTGGCAGCCTGACACCCCGCGGTGTTCTGTCGTCCATCGCGAGCAGGCTCGCTCCCACAGGGGACCCGCGCAATCAGGCCGGCCGGTCGGCCGCCTCGCTTTTGATTTTGATCTGCCCCGTCGGAAGGCCGAGTGGAGGTGTTCATCCGGGGGTAAGGCGCGCAGCGCCGTGCGGCGCAGCCGCACACATCGAGAGGAGGTGCAGCGAAGCAAACCGGAGGCGATGCCCCCGGATGAATACCGGAGCGAGGGAACCCTGAGCCTAGGCGAAGGGCCGTACGTCAGGGGATAAAAGCGCTTGGTTACTTGGCGCTTTTCCAAGTAACCCGCCGTAAGGGCGGAACCATAAGCAGCCATCACCAAAGAAACGGATATGTACCCAATTAACAACACACAGGCCTGATCGCGCGAATGTCCCCAATCCATTTTTGTAAATGAGATCGACTTCGTCGGCCCGGGCGCCTGATTGACCGGCGCCGTCTATATTGAGAAACCGGGTCCGTGGCGGGGGATCGCAACCCGCCCGGCTCAAGCATCGGCAGGCCGTTTTCTGATTCACCTGACATCGCATGAACCCCAATTCAATCAGGAGATCATCATGACCCAGCTCGACAAAGTCTTGTACACCGCCAAAACCCACACCACTGGCGGCCGGGATGGCGCATCCAGAAGTTCGGACGGTATTCTCGATATCAAACTGTCGTCCCCGGGCGCGGGCGGTGGCGGGACCAATCCGGAGCAACTGTTCGCCGCTGGCTGGTCGGCCTGCTTCATCGGCGCCATGGGCGTCGCGGCCAAGGAGCTGAAGGTGGCACTGCCCAAGGACGTGGCGGTCGACACCGAAGTCGACCTGGGCACCAATGAAGGTGGCTACCTGTTACAGGCACGGCTCAATGTCAGCCTGCCTGGCCTGGATCGCGAAACGGCACAGAAACTGGTCGATACCGGGCACAAGTACTGCCCCTATTCGAAAGCCACTCGTAACAACATCAATGTGGTTGTGAAGCTCGCCTGAGTTGAACAACCAGGTCCTGGCGACCGATAGCGCAAACATCGTCGCCAGGGCCAAAACTCTTACGGATTAAACTTCCGCTTTAAATTCTCAATAATAAGTTAGTTTGTCGTACAAGGATTGTATGCACTTGTTGTGAACTTCGATGTTTTTCAGGATCCAATCCGGAAAAAATAGTATGACTGTTTTAGTTTGGGCGATTTTTAATGAAAGTTGATCCCAGTTGCGTGTGAAATTTTCCCGCAGGCAACTAGTGGATCCAATAAGTCATCTGCGAAAGTCATCTGGATAAGCAGGCCAGCAAGTACGGGCTTCGACGAAGGTCCTAGGCCTTTGGTCCTATGGCAAATCGCCAAAAAATCACCGACCGTCTGTCGGTAGCGCGCCCGAAAAATGAACATTTACGGGCTTAGACCCTCATAGTACGTAGCAAGTCACTTGGTGACATGCGCACCCTCCGGCGGCAAAGAAGTGGAATCCGAACCTCATATGCAGTGAATGCAGATGGGGATTTTTTTACCAAAAAAATTGAGAGGAACTAACTAGCTGTCATTGAGTTTTTAGAGCAAACAATAGGAATTACATAACTAACCTGTTGTTAATTTTCTTGTATAAGCAAGGTCATTCAGAGTCACCACACATAAGAACTCTGTTGATTGGCCTATCTGTACTATCGAATAAGGTGGAGATATTACCCGTGGCGATAAATACAATTATGAGCCTGATCGAACATAAAGAATTCATGGAGTTTTTGCGACTGGGCGTTGTTTACGTTCATCTGGTCGCCTGTTGCGTGGCGATCGGCCTGGTGCTGACAAGTGATATCGCAATGGTCAGGGACATGTTGAAACGCAAGGCACTCACCGACCACGATCACGCGCACATGGAGAGCCTCCAGCGCTCCGTGGTCTGGGCATTGATCGCGCTATGGGTGACGGGAGCTGCCATCATCGGCATCGATTACCTGGACAAGGGCATGCAGTACTTCATGAATCCCAAGCTCCAGGCCAAGGTCATCATTGTCATGATGCTGACTTACAACGGCATCCTGCTGCACCGTCTGGTATTGCCTGCGCTGCAAAAGGCCGGCTCGCTGCTCAAGCTTGGCTTCAGTGCGCGGATGATGGCGCTGTACTGTGGTTCGTTGTCGGCAGTGTCCTGGATGTACGCCGCCATGCTCGGTGTCGGACGTCCGCTGGCCTGGAAATACTCGCTTTCCGAGTTGCTGATGGCCTATCCGGCGCTGATCGTACTGGGCTTTGTGACGATGCTGGTGCTGACCCAGCGCGCCAAGCGCCAGGAAACCCCTGCCGTGCCGCAATGGGTCAATGCGATCGCGCACTGAAGCGATCAGCACAAGAGCCTGACGCGTTGCTGATATAAAAAAAGAGCCTGGCGACAGATTTCGGGAGCGAAGTCGCCAGGCCCTGAAAACTTCAAATAGCAGGCGCCGGCCCGATCCACTTGGTGACGGTCGGCGCCTGTCATTGTTCCAGCGCATCGATTGCGATGAACATCGGTAGCATGTGTTCATCCAGGCTGGTGCCCATCGCGAGCAGACTCCCTCCCACCAAACCGCCCTCTGATCTCGCTGTCCACCTCCAACACCAAAAGCTAAACTCACGCCACAAAACCAAAATAACGACGTGACCTTGCCTGATGAAAATCCACCCGCTACCGCCCCTCAACAGTCTGGTCGCGTTCGAAGCCGCGGCGCGCCACTTGAGTTTCACCCTGGCCGCACAGGAATTGAACGTGACCCAAGGCGCAATCAGTCGACAAGTGCGCCTGCTAGAGGATTACCTGGGCAAGGTCCTGTTCGAGCGCACCACCCGCACCATTCAACTCAGCCCGGCGGCCAGCCGGTACTACGAAACGGTCCGCGCCTCGCTGCTGCAAGTTGCCCAGGCCACCGGCGAAATTCGCCATTGGCAAGGGGCCGAGCAAGTGACGGTGGCCACCAGTACGGCGATGGCTTCGTTGTGGCTGCTGCCCAAGGTGTCCGAATTCCAGCGTGAAAACGAAGAGATCGACCTGCGGATCATTGCCCATGACCAGGTCAAGGATTTCTCGCGGCTCGATTGCGACCTGGCGCTGTATTACTGCAGTACGCCGCCCCGGGACATGCAGGTCACGCCGCTGTTTTCCGAAGAGGTCTACCCGGTGTGCAGCCCGGCGTACCTGGCCAAGCATCCTGCGTTGAGCAAGCCGCAGGACCTGGCGGCCTGTACCTGGCTGGTGCTCGACGACCCGCAGCGTGACTGGCTGGGCTGGGCCGACTGGCTGCAAAGCCAGGGGCTGAAGAACGTCGAGCCCAAGCGCCGGATCAATATCAACAGTTACTCGATGGTGATCCAGTCGGCGCTCAATGGGCAGGGCGTGGCGCTGGCCTGGTCCAACCTGGTCGAGGACTACCTGCAAAGTGGCGCGCTGGTGCGCCCGCTTGAGGCAACCTTGCGTACCGATGCGCAGTTTTGCCTGCTGGAGCCGTTGTCCCGTGGCGGCATGCGGCAGAGCGTCAAACGCTTTCGCAGCTGGTTGATGAATCAGCTTCCGACGCCGCCCACCAACATGTAACAGCCCCGCATTCCCTGTAGGAGCGAGCCCTGCTCGCGATGGAGGCAAACGATAACGCGGGAAACCTGATGCCCCGAGTTGTCTTTGGTTTTTTCGCGAGCATGCTCGCTCCTACAGTTTGTTATTCATGATCAAAAGTCATGAATCCCTCCCGAAATATCGTTTGTCGACCCCCCTCCCGTTTTCCGAAACTTGCCGCCAGCGGACCTGGCCACCAAGCGCCTGCCGATCATTCCAATACCGTGCCCAGCAGGGGAGAACAATAATGACCACCCTCCAACAGATCCCAGTGCAGAACCTCGAAACCGTCCTCAACCCGATCCACGAAGCGACCGGCTTGGGCAACGAGTTCTACACCGAACAGCGCTACTTCGAACTCGAGCGCGACCAGGTCCTGGGCAAGACCTGGGCCTGCGTCGGTTTCGCCAGCGACCTGGCCAAGGCCGGTTCCGTGAAACCAGTGGACTTCATGGGCCTGCCGCTGCTGCTGATGCGCAATCGCGAAGGCCTGGTGCAGGTGTTCCATAACGTTTGCAGCCACCGCGGCATGAAGCTGGTGGAGGAGGCGGGCGAGGTGCAAGGCGTGATTCGCTGCCCTTACCACTCCTGGACCTACGACCTCAACGGCGGCCTGCGCGGCACGCCTCACGTCGGCGGCATCGACCAGCACAAGGACGAGCGTTTCGCCTGTGAAAAACACGGCCTGAAAGCCATCCGCAGCGCGATCTGGATGGACATGGTGTTCATCAACCTGTCGGGTGAAGCACAGCCACTGGAAGAGATGCTCGCCCCCCTGACCGCGCGCTGGAGCCAGTTCCTCGGCGAAGACGGCATGAGCCTGCTGAGCCGCCGCCCGGGTCACGACGCTACCGTGCTGGACATCAACTGCAACTGGAAGCTGGCCGTCGAGAACTACTGCGAGGCCTACCACCTGCCGTGGGTGCACCCGAGCCTGAACTCCTATTCACGCCTGGAAGACCACTACAACATCATCGTCGGCGAACACTTCTCCGGCCAGGGCAGCTACGCCTACAACCTGTCGGACGTGGCTGGCACTCACTTGCCGAAATTCCCTAGCTGGCCTCAGGACCGTCTGCGCAACGCCGAATACGTCGCGTTCTTCCCGAACGTTTTGCTGGGCATCCAGGCTGACCATGCCTTCGCCATGCAGCTCGAACCGGTTTCGCCGGGCCGCACCATCGAGCACCTGCGCCTGTTCTACGTCGGCGACGAAGCCGCGACCAGCGAAGAATTCAGCGCTTGCCGCGATGCAATCCTGGAATCCTGGAAAGTGGTGTTCGCCGAAGACATCAGCTCCGTGGAAGGCATGCAGAAAGGCCGTTACTCCCCGGGCTACAAAGGCGGCGCCTTTTCTCCGGAAATGGACATCCCGACGCACTTCTTCCACCAGTGGGCCGCGCGTCAGCTGCTCGCCACCACCGAATCGGCTTGAGGAGCGGCGCCATGTATCCGATAGCCTCTCACTGGCTCAACTACATCGACGGGCAATGGGTCGACAGCATCCAGCGCCTGACGGTCAACAACCCAGGCACCGCCGAACCGCTGGCGACCATCGCCAAGGCGACCGTGGCCGACGCCGAGCGGGCATTGCAGGCGGCCCGCCGCTGCGCCGACAGCGGCGAGCTGACCCGGGCGCGTCCCGCGCAGCGAGTCACCTGGCTGCTGCGCATCGCCGAGGAAATTCGTGCGGTGGCGGATGAGGGCGCCTGGGTGTTGTGCCAGGAAAACGGCAAGCGCCTGAGCGACGCCAAGGACGAGTTCATCGAAGCGGCGCGCTACTTCGAGTACTACGCCGGCATGGCGGACAAGATCGAGGGCACCTCGATCCCGCTGGGCAACGGCTACATGGACTTCACCCTGTACGACCCGATGGGGGTTTCCGCGCAGATCGTGCCGTGGAACTTCCCGGTGTCGATCTGTGCCCGTTCGCTGGCACCGGCCCTGGCGGCCGGTAACGCGGTGGTCATCAAGTCGCCGGAACTGTCGCCGCTGGGCATGTGCGTGCTGATCCAGGCCATTGCCAAGGCCGGCCTGCCGGACGGCGCGGTCAACCTGATTTGCGGCCGTGGTCGCGAAGTCGGCTCGCATCTGGTCAGCCATCGCGGCGTCGACCAGATCGTGTTCACCGGCTCCGTGCCCACCGGCCAGTCGATTTTGCGCGACGCGGCCCAGCATGCGATTCCGAGCGTGATGGAGTTGGGTGGCAAGTCGGCGGCGATTGCCTTCGCCGATGCCGATCTTCAGCAACTGCTGGCCAGTGTGCAGTTGGGCATCTTCTTCAATGCCGGCCAGGTGTGTTCGGCGATGTCGCGACTGCTGGTGCAGCGCGAGATCTATGAGCAGGTGGTCGAGGCCGTGGTGGCCATGGCCGAGGGCCTCAGTGTCGGCCTGGGCCAGGACAACGCCGACCTCACGCCGGTGGTCAGCGCCGGGCAACTGGCGGGCATCGAAGCCTTGTGCCGCCGGGCCATCGAAGACGGCGCCTTGGCCGTCACCGGTGGCGAAGCCTTCGCCGACCGTGCCGGGCACTTCATGCGCCCGACGGTGTTCCGCGACGTGACGCCCAACATGTGCATTGCCCAGGAAGAGGTGTTCGGACCGGTGTTGGCAATCATGCCGTTCGACACCGAAGAACAGGCCATCGCCATCGCCAACGGCACCGATTTCGGCCTGGTGGCCGGGGTGTTCACCCAGGACATCAGCCGCGCCATGCGCTGCACCCGCCGCCTGAAATCCGGCCAGGTGTTCGTCAACGAGTGGTACGCCGGCGGCATCGAAACACCGTTCGGCGGGGTCGGGTTGTCGGGCTTCGGTCGCGAAAAGGGCCAGGAAGCCTTGTACAGCTACGTGCGCACCAAAAACGTGGCGATTCGGATCGCCGGGGAGTGAACAGCATGTTCAAGACTTGGCTTTGCATCGTTTGCGGTCTGATTTACGACGAAGCGCTGGGCTGGCCCGAGGACGGGATTCTCGCCGGCACCCGCTGGGAAGATGTGCCCGAAGACTGGATCTGCCCGGAATGTCACGTTGGCAAGGCTGATTTCGAGATGCTCGACATCAGTGAGTACACCGAAGCGGCTGCGGTCGCGAGCGTGCCGGTCAGCGCACCGCCGCCAGCAGTAGCGGTACCCGTGGTCGCTGCATTGCCGCGTGGGCCGATCGTCATCATCGGTAGCGGTTATGCCGGTTTGGGCCTGGCCCAGGCATTGCGCAAGGCGGACCCGAAGGTCGAGATCCGCGTGCTGACCCAGGAGTCCGGCCACCTGTATTCCAAGCCCGCGCTGTCCATCGGCCTGTCCCAGGGCAAGAGCGCCGAGGCCTTGTCCGGCGAATCGCCACTGGCCATCGAAAAGCGCCTGGACATCCGCGTTTATCCGCATTGCACGGTGCAGGCCATCGACAGCTCGGCGCGGCGCCTGCGCACCAGCTTCGGTGACATGGAGTACGGCCAGCTGGTGATCGCCAGCGGCGCGCAACCGATCCGCCTGCCGATTCGCGGTGAAGCGGCGGCCATGGTCAGCGTCAACAACCTGCAGGATTACCACGGGTTCCGCGAACGCCTGACCGGCGTCAAGCGGGTGGCGATCCTCGGTGATGGCCTGATTGGCTGCGAGTTCGCCAACGACCTGGCCCACAACGGATTCGAGGTGGACGTCATCGGCCTCGGTCGCTGGCCGATGGAGCGCCTGTTGCCCGCCGAAGCGGGGGAGGTGCTGCAAGCGGCGCTGAGTGATCTGGGGGTCAAGTGGCACCTGCAGAACACCGTGGACGCCATCGAATCGAGCGGGCAGGGCTATGTCTTGAAGCTCGCCGGTGGCCAGGTGCTCAACACGGATCTGGTGCTGTCGGCGGTCGGGCTGCGCCCGGACCTGAGCCTGGCGCAGAGCGCCGGCCTGGCAGTTGGACGCGGCATTCAAGTGAACGCCCAGCTGCAAACGTCGGCACCGGGCATCTACGCCCTGGGCGATTGCATCGAGATCGACGGGCAGTTGCTGCCGTATCTGGCGCCGATCAACCAGGGCATCCAGGCACTGAGCAAAACCCTGCTCGGCCAAACCACCGCTGTCGAGTACCCGCTGATGCCGGTCACCGTGAAAACCCCCGCCGCGCCGCTGTGCCTGTTGGCACCGGCTCAGGCAGGCGAAGGTGAATGGCGCTGCACGCCGACCCAGGATGGCTTGAGCGCCGGATTCTATGACGCCCAAGGCAGGCTCAACGGCTTTGTCCTGTTGGGCCGCCAGGCACAAACCCAGCGCAGCGTATTGCTGCAGTCCTGTCAGAACACTCAGCAGGCTGTCGCCTGAGGCCGCACACATGAAAAATTCGATCAATTTGCCTTTCGACGATGCGAGCTGCGGCTGGTACGCGGCCTTGCCTGAACAACCGGCCTGTACGCGTCTTTCCGGCGAGCAACGTGCCGACTACGCGGTGATCGGGGCGGGCTTTGCCGGCCTGGCCGCCGCCCGCCGCCTGGCCCAGCATCACCCCGAAGCGCGCATCATTTTGGTGGATGCGCAGCGGGTCGCCCATGGCGCCTCGGGGCGCAACTCGGGGTTCGTCATCGACTTGCCGCACAAGTTCGCCCTGGAGCATCCGGACCCGGCACACAAACAGCGCCTGCTGTCGCTCAATCGCGCGGCCATCGCGCAGTTGCAGGGCTTGGTGCAGGAGCATCACATCGATTGCCAGTGGTCCCATGCCGGCAAGTATCAAGGCGCGGTCGGTCCGCGTGGTATGGCTTATCTGGATCACTTCGAGCGGCTGATGACCGACCTGGGCGAACCTTTCCGTCGGGTCGGCACCACGGAGCTGGCCGGCGTGCTGGGCACCCAGCATTACAGCGGCGCGATCTACACCCCTGGCTGCTACCTGATGCAACCGGCGGCACTGGTCACCGGGCTGGCCCGCACGCTGCCGGACAACGTCGAGCTGCTGCAAGAGTCGCCGATCCAGCGTCTGGAGCGTGACGGTCGCGGGGGCTGGATTCTGCATGGCACCAACGGCGTGATCCGCACGCCGCAATTGCTGCTGGGCACCAGCATCTTCACCCAGGAGTTCGGCTATCTGCGCAACCGCCTGCTGCCAGTGATGACCTTCGCCAGCTGGACCCGCCCGCTCACCGATGCGGAACTGGCCACCTACGGCGGTCAACTGGACTGGGGCCTGACCCCGGCGGACCACGCCGGGACCACGGTACGCATGACCCAGGACCGCCGCCTGATCATCCGCAACACCTACAAGCACGTGCCCAAGTACGGCCGCAGCACCAGCGACGGCATGCGCCTGAAGATTCGCGAGTCCCATCGCAAGGCTTTCCAGGCGCGCTTCCCGCAACTGGCCGACGTGCCGTTCAGCCACACCTGGGGCGGGGTTTACGCGATCTCGCGCAACTTCACCAACTTCTTCGGCGAGCTGGAACCGGGCGTCCATGCCTCGGCATGCGACAACGGCGTGGGCGCGGCGTGGGGCACCATCTCCGGCACCTTGCTGGCGGACCTGGCCGTGGGTGCCGACTCCACGCAGTTGAACGACATTCGCGCGGTGACCGGCATGCCGTCGCTCAATCCGCCGGAACCTTTCCTCGGCCTGGGCGTGCGTTCGCGCATTCACCTGGCCGCGTGGAACAGCCGGAGCGAGCTATGAGCACGCCCGGCGAAGGCAAAGGCCGGGTCTTGCGCATCGACCACAAGGATCTGGATTTCACTTTCCGCGGCGGCCCACCCGGCGCCGCCTTTGTGGCCCGGGCCCTGAGCAATGAAATCTCGCCGAACATCGGCGTGGGTTTCGCCCGTTGGGAAGGGGCGCAGGTGGCCTGGACGGTGCTGTATGACGAAGTGATTTTTGTCATCGAGGGCTGCTTCGAGTTGCGGGTCGGCGATGAGCTGTTCGAGGTCACCCCCGGCCAGCTGTTGTGGATTCCGGAAGGCACCGAACTGGTGTACGGCGGGCATGCCTTGTTCGGCTACGTCGTGCATCCGGGCAACTGGAAAGAACTTCACGGCCTGAGCTGAGCCCGCTGTCCTGAAACAAGTGCCCTGAAGCATCTGCCCGGGCGTGTGACCGTGGGTTGCGCGCCCGGATTTCGCATTCTTTTTTTCTGGAATCGACACCGTGTTTGGACTGACGAAGACGTTCGGCGCGCTGTACTTGGCCAGCCTGATGATGCAGCTGGGATCGATGTTGCTGATGACCTGGCTGGCGTTGCGCCTGAATGTACTGGGCGCGGCGGAAACCGCAGGCGGTGCGTTGATGGCTGCCAATGCCCTGGGCATGGTGCTGGGCGGCTGGGTCGGGCGCAGCCTGATCGCGCAGGTGGGACACATACGCACCTTTGCGGCCTGTGCCGGGATCATTGCGGCGGCGGTATTGGCCCACGAATTCAGCACTTGGCTGCCGTTCTGGCTGGTGCTGCGGGCGCTGGTGGGGCTGGCGATGATGTGTCAGCTGATGGTGCTGGAAAGCTGGCTCAACGACCAGGCCAGGACCGAACAGCGCGGCAGGGTCCTGTCGCTGTACATGGTGGCCAGTTACGTCGGCATGATGCTTGGCAATCTGGCCCTGAGCCTGGATGAAGGGCTGGGCATTCGCGTCCTGCTGGGCGTGGCCATGGTCTTCGCCCTGGGTTCGGTGCCGGTGGCCCTGACCCGCAGCATGCACCCGACGGCGGTGCCGGCGGCGTCGATTGATCTGCGCCTGTTCCTGCGCAGGATTCCCCAGTCGCTGGTGACCATTCTGGTGTCGGGCATGCTCAACGGCGCCTTTTATGGTTTGGCCGCGATCTATGCGAGCAAGCAGGGACTGCCCACGGCGCAAGTCGGGCAATTCATGGCCTTGTCCATCGGGGCCGGGCTGTTGGCGCAGTTGCCCCTGGGCTGGCTCTCGGATCGCTTGCCCCGCGCCACCCTGATCCGCGCCGTGGCGCTGTTGTTGATCGTCATCAGCCTGCCGCTGGCGTTCAATTCACATCCTTCGTTTGCCACCTTGCTGTTGTTCGGCGCAGGCGTCGGCTTCCTGCAGTTCTGTCTGTATCCATTGGGCGTGGCGTTGGCCAACGACAATATGGAGCCGGCGCTGCGCGTATCGCTCTCGGGCATGCTGTTGATCACCTTCGGCGTCGGTGCCTGCTTCGGGCCGCTGATCGCCGGCGCGCTGATGGAGCACCTCGGCGCCCCGAGTTTTTACTACTTCTATGCCGCCAGTGCGCTGCTGCTCGCGCTGTGCGTGGGCCAGGCAAAAATCACCGGCAAGCACCTGCAAAAGGATGCGCCGTTGCAGCACCCGGTGACGCCCAACGGGATTGCCAGCTCTAACCTGGTGTCGGTCGCCGAGCCGAGCGACCTGAACTGCAATACACGAGTACCTCTGTAGGAGCGAGCACGCTCGCGAAAAACGCCGGGACACCGCGGGCATTCAGGCCGCCAGCATCATCGTTGACGACCATCGCGAGCATGCTCGCTCCTACAGTTTTTTCTGTGCGTTCAGACAGGTTTTATTGATGCGTTTTTCTCATGAGTCGGTGACTAAATATGGTTTGAACGGTGTTCAGGATTCAATCATCTTGGCGATGCTGCCAAAACCGAGATAGACCTGCAGATAACAGTGACATTGTCCTGGCGTCGGTCGATACCAGGCGATAAACAACCTGCGGAACAGTGATTACACCCTTAAACAAAAACAAAAGGGGAAAACAATGCGTGCTCAATCAGGCATATTGAAAGGCCTTAATCCGACTGTGACAGTGGCTTCCATAATTGGAGTTGTCATATTCGTACTGTTTTGTGCATTTAAAGACGAGCAGGCAGCCAAGGCCTTTGAAATGGCCTCGGCGTTTATTCTGCATAACTTCAAATGGTATTACCTCGCCCTGATCAGTGGCGTACTTGGCCTGCTGCTTTATATCTCCATCAGCCGTTTCGGCAATCTCAAACTGGGCGGCGAACATGACCGGCCCGAGTTCAGCTTCGCTTCCTGGATTGCCATGCTGTTCAGCGCCGGGATGGGCATCGGCCTGATTTTCTGGTCGGTGGCAGAACCCATGCTGCACTACGCCGACAACCCGTTTTCCAAGGGCCTGACCGATGAATCGGCGACCCTGGCCATGCGTATTACCCTGTTCCACTGGGGCCTGCACCCTTGGGCGATCTTCTCCATGATCGGCCTGAGCCTGGCTTACTTCGCCTACCGTAAAGGCCTGCCGCTGGCCCTGCGTTCGCTGCTTTATCCGCTGATTGGCGATCGCATTTATGGCTGGATCGGTCATGTGGTCGACATCATGGGCGTTGTTATTACCGCCTTTGGTGTTTCCCAGTCGCTGGGTTTGGGAGTCGTTCAAATCAATACCGGTCTACATAATGTCTTTGGTGTTCCGATCAGTATTGCCCTGCAGTTATCGATCATTCTGTTTGTCAGTGTCGTGGCGTGTATTTCGCTGGTTGCCGGTTTGTCCAAAGGCATGAAGCGTATATCTACTTTGAATATGTACCTGTCTTTCATCTTGATGTTTGCCGTACTTGCACTAGGGCCAACCCGTTACATCCTTAACTTGATGTTCGAGTCCACCGGTGACTATGTACAAAACATCGTGGGCCTGAGTTTCTGGATGGACACTCAGAAAGACACCGAATGGCAGAACTGGTGGACGGCGTTCTACTGGCCATGGTGGATGACCTGGGGCCCGTTCGTTGGCCTGTTCATTGCGCGTATCTCCAAGGGCCGGACCATCCGCGAACTGGTGATCGGTGCGCTGGTGGTGCCGACCATGGTGACCATCCTGTGGATGTCGGTGTTCGGTGGCGCCGCGCTCAAGCACGAACAGCAGGATCGCCAGGCGTATCAGGCATCGGTCGCCACCCAGCCAGTGACTGCCGGGGTAGAACAACCGAAGTTCGAAGGCGGCACCGTGCTGCTGGCCACCAAGAAAGAAACCACTTCGGCGATGTTCACCCTGCTGCAAACCCTCGATGGCCAGTCCATTGGTGCCGCGCTGTCGATCCTGGTCTGTGTGTTGCTCGGGGTGCATTTCGTGACCACGGCGGATGCCGGGACCCAAGTGCTGTGCACCCTGTGCGCGCTGGGCAGCACCAACCCGCCGAACTGGATCAGGTTGCTGTGGTGCATCCTGGAAGGGGCCATCGCCGCAGGGCTACTGCTGGCGGGTGGGCTCAAGGCCATCCAGATGGCGAGTATTGCGGCGGGGTTACCGATTGCCATGTTGCTGCTGGTGATGTCCTACACCTTGCTGCATAGCCTGCGCCGGGAAATGCCGAGCGTACAGGCCTGGACGCCGGCGCTGGATGTCGTGCCGGAGGTTGCTCAGCGTCGTGAGCCGGCGGTTGCTGCGTAGGCTTGTTGATCGCGTGCTGAAATGGGTTCCGCCCTTACGGCCTGTCATTTGAAGCGTACGCGTTCCCCCTGTAGGAGCGAGCCTGCTCGCGATGGTCGTCAACGATAACGCTGGCGGCCTGACACCCCGCGGTGTTCTGTCGTCCATCGCGAGCAGGCTCGCTCCTACAAGGGACCAGCGCAATCAGGCCGGCCGGTCGGCCGCCTTGCTTTTGATTTTGATCTGCCCCGTCGGAAGGCCGAGTGGAGGTGTTCATCCGGGGGTAAGGCGCGCAGCGCCGTGCGGCGCAGCCGCACACATCGAGAGGAGGTGCAGCGAAGCAAACCGGAGGCGATGCCCCCGGATGAATACCGGAGCGAGGGAACCCTGAGCCTAGGCGAAGGGCCGTACGTCAGGGGATAAAAGCGCTTGGTTACTTGGCGCTTTTCCAAGTAACCCGCCGTAAGGGCGGAACCAATATCAGCCATCACCCAAAAAACGGATATGCCCCCAATCCAAAAAAACCAGGCAATCCACCCAAGGCCATTCCCACGCTTTTTGACAACAGTGTATGTCCAACTCCTCTCTGTTTAGCCCCGTCCCAAAGCCCTAGCATCGTCTCTACCAAAGCAACCAACGAGACGGTGAACAGCATGAACATCTCAAAAATCGCAATGATCCTTGCACTCAGTTGCCTCGGCGCGCAGGCCTTCGCCGAAGAAAACAAATCCCCTGTCGAGACTTACACCTATGGTTCGCACCTGGACATCAAGAAGGTCATCGCCGTATCCGATGTACCCAACGAGTGCGGTCCGGTCCCGGCGCAAATGACTTACGAAGACTCAAAAGGCCAACGCCACGTGGTGCAGTACCAGATCATGGGCAACGGCTGTTCCAACGGTTGATTTGCGTGCGGACGATGGAGGGTCGACACTCCATCCGGGCGGTGCGTTTCAGTCAGAGGGCTTTTGCGTTTTTGGACGAGCAGACAATTTTTTCATCGCCAGCCAGCAACCCGGGTATGTAGTCCTTCAGGAACTCCAGCCAGGTTTTTATTTTTGCATCGACGAATTTTCGTGAAGGGTAGATGGCGAACAGGCTCAACTCTTCGAATTGATAGTGCGGTAATACCCGCACCAGCGCGCCGGATTTCAGGCCGGCAACGGCGGATGCCACCGGCTGGATGCCGATGCCCATGCCGTGGGTGAGGGCGACCGTCATGGCATCGGCGGTGTTGATTTGAAACGGCGACGCCGGGGTGCTGATGGTCTCGCTGCCATGGGGCCCTTCGAACACCCAATGCTCGGTGGGCATGGGGGTGTTCACGATTCTCAGGCAATCATGTTCGCGAAGCGATGCCGGTGAGTCCGGTATTCCGCGTTTTTTCAGGTACGCGGGCGACGCGCAGAGAATGCTGTAGGTGATGCCCAGCCGCTGGGCGACAAATCCCGAGTCGGGCAGGTCCCGCGCCAGTACGATCGACATGTCGAAACCTTCTTCCAAAAGATCCGGCAGGCGATTGGTCAGGGTCAGGTCGAACTGGACCGAGGGATGGCGCTCGCGGTATTTGGCGATGGCATCGATAACGTAATGAATGCCGATGGCCGACATCGCATGAATCTTCAGGCGGCCCACCGGATTGATCTGCGCCGTTCCCGCTTCTTCCTCCGCTTCGCGCAACTCCTCCAGAATTCTCTCGCAGCGCAATAGATAACGCGTGCCGGCCTCGGTCAATGCCAGGCGCCTTGTGGTGCGGTTGATCAGGCGCGTCTGCAGCCGGCTCTCCAGGCTCGACACGGCCTTGGAGACATTGGTCGTGGTGGTATCCAGCAAGTTGGCCGCTGCCGTGAAGCTGCCGCTCTGGGCCACGGCCATGAAAAATCGCATGGTCTGGAACACATCCATCGTTTTCACCTCTTTGCGGGCGCCGATTCCAACTGTAGGAGCGAGCATGCTCGCGATGGTCGTCAACGATAACGCTTTCTGTCTGAATGATCGCGTTGTCTGGGCGTCCATCGCGAGCAGGCTCGCTCCCACAGGGTATAGGGTTGCAGGGTTACAGGATTACGAGGCAGGCGACATGAACAGGTGAACCCCATTCTCCGCCACCGAGTTGAAGCGGATCCGGGTGCTGATGTCCTGACGGATTTCATGCATCGCCCGGTGAGGCAGGGTCGAGATGTCGATGTTCTGCTGGATATGCCCCAGCGAAGTGGAGTGGGTCAGGAACGCCGTTCCGCGCTGCACCGCCCAGGCCAATGCCACTTGTGCCGGGGTCTTTTGCAGGCGCCGGGCCATTTGGCTCAGCACGGGGTCTTTGGCGATGCCCGGCGCCAGGCCATGGCCGAGGGGCGCATAGGCCTGAAGGACAATGCCGTGCTGCTGGCAGAACTCCAGCAGTTCCCATTGCGGCAGATAAGGGTGTGCTTCCACCTGCACCACGGCCGGTTTGATCCGTGCCACAGCGACCACTTCCTGCAAGGCTTGCAGGGTGATGTTGGACAAGCCGATGGCCTTGCAGCGGCCTTTGTCCACCAGGCGTTCCATGGCCCGCCAGGTGTCGATCAAGGTCACGCCCGAGTCGTATTGGACATGGCCGAAGGCGTCCATGGGGTACTGATCGTCACCCGCGCGAAAGGCGAAGGGCGTGTGGATCAGGTAGCAATCGAGGTAGTCGACCCGGAGCCGTTGGCAACTGGCCTCGAAGGCTGCCAGCACTCGCTCCGGATGGTGGTTGTTGTTCCATAGCTTGCTGCTGATGAACAGCTCTTCACGCTGCGCCTTGCCGCTTTCGATAAAGGCTTTGATCGCATCACCCACCAAGGCTTCATTGCCAAAACGCTCGGCACAATCGAATTGGCGGAAGCCGCTTTGCAGGGCGTGAGTCACAGTCTCGGCGGTGACACCGGGATCTTCGAACAAGGTGCCGAAGCCAACGGCGGGCATCTGCCCCGCACCGTTGTCCAGGGCAAATCGGGTGTCGGCAAGTTCATCAAAAATCGGTTCGTAAGACATGTCTGGATTCCACTCAGGTTCTGAAAAATTCCCTGTAGGAGCGAGCTTGCTCGCGATGGTCGTCAACGATGTCGCTGGATGCCTGACACCCCGCGGTGTTCTCAGGTCCATCGCGAGCAAGCTCGCTCCTACAATGGATGGCGCGTTTCGCGACTGGCCACTTGCTGATCGAACACACCGACCGAATTACCGCCCAACGCCACGTACAACTGCACCGTGTCGAGGTAGCGCGCGGTCTTCACGCGGATATAGCCCAGCAACGCCTGCTGATAGGCACGTTCGGCCTCCAGCACCTGGAGGATGCTGTTTTCGCCTTGGGCGTAGGCCTGCTGGTTCAGGCGCGAGCTGGTCTCGGCCGAGCGCAACGCGTCTTCCTGTGCGTGGAATTCCTCGGCGTCATGGTTGATCGCCTGCAGCGTGTCGGCGACCTGGCCGAACGAACTGATCACCGTCTGCTGGTAGCCGGCGAGCATCGCGTTGTAGCCCTCGACCGCGGCCTGGCGCTGCGCCTTGAGCGTGCCGCCATTGAAGATCGGCCCGGCGATACCGGCGGCGAATCCCCAGAGCGCCGCACCGCCATTGCCGGAAGCGGTCTGGGCCAGGGAGGCCGACAGCGTCACCTTCGGGTAAAGGTTGGCGGTCGCCACGCCCACGGCGGCGCTGGCGATATGCAACTCGGCCTCGGCTTGCTGGATGTCCGGCCGGTTGCGGGCCATCTCCGAGGGCAGGCTGACCGGCACGTTGTTCGGCAGGGTGAATTCGCTCAGGTCGAACTGCGGCGCGATCCAGTCCGCCGGCCCTTTGCCGGTCAGGATCGACAGGGCATGGGTGGCGGCATCACGCTGTTGGGCCAGTGGAGGCAACAGCGTGCGGTCCTGGGCCAGCCGGGTTTCGGCCAGCGATACATCGATCTGCGTGGTGGTGCCATTGATATGCGCCGCGCGCACCAGTTCGAGGTTTTTCGCGTCGTTGGCCAGCAGTTTTTCCACCGCCTTGATTTGCTCGTTGGCCGAGGCCACCAGCAATGCCTGACTGGCCACATCGGCGGTCAGGGTCAGGTACGCCGCGTCGTAGCGACGTTTTTGCAGGTCGGTAAACGCCTGCTGTTCCTCGACCTGGCGCTTGTTGCCGCCGAAGACGTCCAGGTCGAAGCCGACCCGTGGCCCGATGGCATAGAAGTTGGAGATCGAAGGGTCCTTGGCGTTGTGCACCCGCGCACGACCGGCAGTGGCACCGAAGTCGACCTGCGGATACAGCGCACCTTCTGCGGCGGCCACGGAGGAGGCGGCCTGGCGAATGGTCGCATCGGCCGCCACCAGCTCAAGGTTGCCGTCGATGGCCCGGCGCATGACCTGATCGAGCTTGGGCGAACACAGGGCCGACCACCATTGTCCGGTGATGTGCTTGCCGTACTGGATGTGCTGCTCGCCGTTGTGGCCGAGGCTTTGTTCGGCCTGTTGGTCGTAGTGCTGCGAGGTGCTGTCGGCCGGGGCCTTGAAGTCGGGGCCGACGGTGCAGGCGGCGAGGAACACAAACACCGACAGGGCACTGAGTTTGGCAGGGAATGGCGTTTGGAACGAATGACTGGATTTCATTTGGCACACTCCACGAGGCTAGTTGGTCGCAACGGGTTTGCGAAGAAAGAGAACCAGCGGGCTCACCACGAGCATCGCCACCATCAAAATCTTGAACTGGTCGATCACGGCTATGAACGCAGCCTGATGGGTGATCAGGTGGTTCAGTCCTTCCAGCGACGGCAACGCCAGCGAGGCGCCATGGCCCACGCCGTGATAGGGCGTGATGTTGGCGCCCAGCGCCTGGTGCATCGCCTGGGTGTTGTTGAAGAAGTAGATCTGCACGATGGCCACGCCCAGGGTGCTGGCGTACGCCCGCAACAGGTTGTAGAGACCGGTGGCTTCCGGGCGCAACGGCATGGGCAGCGTACTGAACGCCACCTTGGCCAGCGCCGCCATCGACATGCCGATGCCGATACCCTGCAGGGCTCCGGCAATCGCTACCGGCGGCCAGTCCATCAGCGGCGAGTAACCGAGCATCAGCCAGTTGGCGTAGATCACCAGCGATACGCCGATGGCCACGAACAACCGGCGGTCGAAACGCTCCGGCAGACGCACCGTCAGCAGGAACGCTCCCACCATGCCCGCGCCACGGGGCAGGGTCAGGGCACCGGTGGTGTCAGGCGGGTAGCCGAGAATTTCATCGAGCATCGGCGAGGTCAGGGCCATGGTCGACAGCAGCACGAAACCGATGGCGAAGAAGATCAACGTCGACAGCACGTAATTGCGATCGCGCAGCAGGCTCTTGTTGAAGAAGTGCACCTTCCTGGTCAGTACGTGCACGAAGAACCAGTACGAGCCCAGCGCACAGGCAATGGCCTCGATCCAGATTTCCGGCGAGTCGAACCAGTCCATGCGTTCGCCACGGTCGAGCAGCATTTGCAGGCTGATCAGCGCCAGGGTGAAGCTGCCAAAGCCGAAGAAGTCATAAGTTGGTGCCTTGTCGGCTTTCTTCTCGGCCAGCAACAGCGCAATCACCATGAAGATGTAGGCCGCCAACGGCAGGCTGATATAGAAGATCGGCCGCCAGTCGAAATGCTCGGCGATCCAGCCGCCGATGGCCGGGCCCGTGGCGATGCCCAGCAGCACCACTGCGGTCAGGGTCGCGCCAAATTTCATGCGCTTCTCCGGGGCCAGCGTCTCCAGGGCAATCCCCATCGACAGCGGTCCCAGCACACCCGCGGCCAGGCCCTGGATGATACGGGCGCCGATGAATTCCAGCGGCGTCGCCGAAGCCGTACCCAGCAGCAGGCCGAGCATGAAAACCACCAGCGCGACTTGATAAACCCGCTTCAAACCGAAGCGGCCGGCCAGCCACTGGGCAATCGGCAAAGTGATGGCGCTGGCCGCCAGATAGGCGGTGAAAATCCAGCCAGCCTGGTCGTCGGTCATCGACAGTGAGCCCTGGATCAGCCTGAGCACTGCGTTCGGCAGCGGCAGGTTCGCCGACTGCATCCAGGTCGCCAACAGAGCGGCGAACCTGAGCGAGCCTGCGGCACCCGTGCCTGTGGTCGCGGTTTTGGCGTTCATCACTAGTTACCTGCGGTCAACAGCGATTTGAGCGGACTCCACCACGGCGAGCGATGGCCGGTGTCGACTTTCACGGTGGCGCTGGTGCCCGAGAACAGGGGCAGGGCAGGGTCCACGTCATCCAGTTCCAGGCGAACCGGGACCCGCTGCACCACCTTGACCCAGTTGCCGGTGGCGTTTTCCGGCGGCAACACCGAGAAGTCCGAACCGGCGCCCGGGCTCATGCTGGTCACGTGGGCCTTGAATACGCGATCCGGGTAGGTGTCGATGCTGATGGTCGCTTCCTGCCCGGGGCGCATGTGCGTGACCTGGGTTTCGCGGAAGTTGGCTTCGACCCAGATCTCGTGGTCGGAAATCAGCGCAAAGGCCGCCGCGCCGTTGTTGAGGTAGTTGCCTACCTGCAAATCGTCGACCTTGGCGACGATGCCGTCGGCAGGTGCATAAACCGTGGCGTACGACAGGTACAGCTGGGCTTCGTCGAGCTGCGCCTGGGCCTCGCGCACCGTCGGGTGACTGTCGACGTCGATGTTCGGGTTGCCGTTCAAGGCCACCACGGTGCTGGAGATCTGCTGTTCGATCGAATTGATCCGTTGCCGGGAAATCTTCAGGTCGGTTTCCGCACGCTCGTAGATGGCCCGGGACACGAACTCGGTCGCGACCAGCGCTTTCTTGCGGGCGAATTCCTTTTGATCGAAGTCGGCGGACTCCTTTGCCGACTGCAATTCAGCCTGCTGCTGGCGATAGCTGGCCTTCAGGCCATCGATGCGCAGCCGCGCCACGCTGAGCTGGGCCTGGGCCCGGTCGATGGCGATTTGCAGCGGCTTGGGGTCGATGCGGAAAAGCACCTGGCCCTTGTGTACCGACTGGTTGTCCTCAACCGCGATTTCCACCACCTGCCCGGAAATCCGCGCATTGATCGACGCCTTGGCCACCCGGGCGTAGGCGTTGTCGGTGGTGACGAAGGGCTCGCCGGCCACGTATTTGGTGTAGCCGATGACGGCCGCCAGGGCAGGTACGCCGAACATCAGCCATGGGCGCAGTTTTTCCTTGAGCGGCTTTTTGATCCGCTCCGGGTGCTCGAAGGCCTGCGAAGCGGGGATGTCGATTTGTTGGGTCATGATCGAATACACCTCAAAACGAATAATTGCTGTGAGAAAGCAAACCCGTGCGCGGTGGGGAGGGTCGCTCCGCCGCACTCGTTTCGTCGCCGCCATAGCCGTTTTGAGCCGTGCTTCAACAAACGTAAATTCAGGAACTTCTGGTTCCTTAATTTTGTGCGATGGTGTAAGAATATCCCCGCACCCACCCTTCCACAAGGATTTTGTACGACATGGCACAAAATAAAGTTGCAGAAGGCAAAGGCCGCGGCCGGCCCCGCGCCTACGACCCCGAGACAGCGCTGCAGCAAGCGCTTGGTGTGTTCTGGAGCACCGGCTATTCCGGCGCTTCCCTGGACAGCATCGCCACGGCGGCCGGGATGAATCGCCCCAGCCTCTATGCCGCGTTCGGCGACAAGCACGCGCTCTATATCAAGGCGCTGGAGCAATACTGGGCATTTGCCTTCGCCAACATGCAGGCAGCGCTGACGGACAACGACTTGCCTTTGCGCGAGGCCCTGCTGCGTTTCTACGAAGGGCAGTTGTCGATCTACTACTCGGGCGAAGGTGCACCGCGTGGCTGCTTTGCCATCGGCACCGCGACCACCGAGGCCGTCGAGGACCTGGAAATTCGCGCGGTACTGTCAGACCGGCTCAGCCGGCTCGATGCCGATTTGGAAGTGCGTCTGCGCAAGGCCGTCGAATCCGGCGAATTGAAAGACGATGTCGATATCGGGGCACTGGCGGTACTCGCGGCATCGTTGCTGCACAGCATTTCGATCCGTGCACGGGCCGGTAAGCCCCGGGAAGAACTGTCGGAGCTTGTGCGCAATGCCGTCAGCGTGATCTGTGGCGGGTGAGGGGGTGAGTGAAGGGCTTGAAGACATTCTCGCCGAAGGGCTGGCGGTGGTGTTCTGCGGCATCAACCCCGGCATGCTGGCCGCCGCCCAGGGACATCATTTTGCCGGGCGCGGCAACCGCTTCTGGCGCACATTGCACCTGGCCGGGTTTACGCCGCATGAGGTGCGCCCGGAGCAGGATCGCTCGATCCTGCACTACCAGTGCGGCCTGACCGCTGTGGTTGAGCGCCCGACGGCGCGGGCCGACCAGCTGTCGAAACAGGAATTCATTGCCGCGGCGGCGGACTTTGAAAGGAAGATCGCCCGTTATGCGCCACGCTGCGTGGCGTTTCTCGGCAAGGCGGCATATTCGGCGCTGTCGGGGCAGCGGCAGGTGGCGTGGGGACTTCAGCCGAAGACGTTCGGCAATGCCGCGGTGTGGGTGTTGCCCAACCCGAGCGGACGAAATCTCGCGTTCAGCCAGGCGCAGCTGGTGGACGCCTATCGCTCACTCAGGCAGGCGGCGATCGACAACGATCAGTAATTCATCCCGTCGTCGATGGCGATGCCTTGGGCACGCATGGCCTTGATCAGTTCGCCCCGAGTACCGGGCAGGTTGAGCATGGTCTTGGCGCGCAGCGCGGCGACCTCGTCGGCGGTGTAGGGCTGGTAGTGCTCGGGCATGCTCTTGCCCGCCATGCCATCTTCGCGCATCAGCCAATTGAGCAAATCCGCCAGTTGCGCATTGTTCAGCGCCGACTGCGACATGCCCGGTACACGCACCAGAAATTCGCGGCCACCAGGGACTTTCAGGAAATTGCCGACAAAACCCTTCATTCGCGGTGTGTCGTTGGCAGCGGAACCCGAGCCGTCGCCCAGATGGCAGCCGGCGCATTGCAACTGGTAGTTCACCCCCACGCTGTAATTGGCCTGCGCGATGGGTGTTTGCGGCGATTCGTTGCCCGGTGCGTGGTGCTGGTTTGGATTGGGGATGGCTCGGGCATGAGCGAGTGGGGTGGCCAAAACGCAGATGAGGCCGAGGAAGAGCAACCTACGCATATAAACCTCTGCTGGCGATCCTTTGTAGGAGCGAGCTCTGCTCGCGATGGTCGTCAACGATAACGCGCCCCGTCTGAATGACCGCGACGCCCTTGAGTCCATCGCGAGCAGAGCTCGCTCCTACAGAAAAGAAAAAACGCCGGTTGCATGGGCAACCGGCGATAACGCTTTAAACCGCTACGCCGCGAATGATCGAAACGGTGCAGTGGTAGATGTGCGATTTGGCGGCCAGGCACCAGTTCACGTCGTTGTTGTTGAACGGGCGGTAGGCCGGTTCTTCACTGTCGTTGCGGGTGCAGGCGCACTGGGCGCAGCTCTGCTTACCGCAGCAGTCGTTGTACGAAATGATGTAGTCCTTGCCGTCGGCCGGGTTGCGGCAGGTGCCGATCCAGGTCACTTGCGAGGCCTCGGTACCCGGTGGGCAGGAGGTCACCGAGCCGCCGCAGCAGCTGCACAGGAAGCCGTCGATGGAACAGTAGCGCCAGTAGTCGCAGCTGTTCGGATCACCGGGGTCGCCGGCTTTCGGGTCGGTGGCGGCCAGTGCCTTGCTTGTACGGTCCAATGGCAGCAGCACGGGAAGAGCGGCACCGGCAACGATCAGCGAGCCCATGCGCGCCAGCAGTTTGCGGCGCGAAGTGGTGTCGGCAACACGGCGCGAGGAGCGCTCGAACAACAGATCCAGCAGTTTCATGTAGGTCTCCCTGCCTTATCAGTGGCTATGGCCGTGGCTGTGGTCGTGGTTGTGAGGGTTATGCTCTTGCGGCTGAGCATTGAGGTACTGCTGCAAAGTGGCGTGTTTCAGGTGTTCCACTTCGAACAGGCTGTCCAGGTGCTCGCGGGAGTTCACCAGGCCCTTGGCGCGCAGGGTGCCGGACTTGTCGATCAGGGCGGCGTAAGGCAGCTTGCCGATCTGGTAGGTCATGCCCACTTCCGGACCGACCACGTAGGTGGCGTCTTCCAGTTTGTGTTCGCGGATCAGCGCTTGCTGGGCGTCCATGTCGCCGTCGCTGACAAACACCACGTCAAGGGTATTGGCTTGTTCCTTGGCGATGGATTTGATCGCCGGCAGCAGGGATTTGCAGATCGGGCAGGTCGGCGAGAGGAAGAACAGCAGTTGCGATTTCTCGCCGGCATAACCGAAGTTCACCGGGCGGCCATTGCGGTCGGCAGCGGTCACTTGCGGTGCGGCTTCGTTGACGGCCACGCCTTTGTCCATCATCAGCGCGCCAGCCGGAGCCAGACGACCGTGCAGTACGCCAATCTGGCGCACCAGGCCCATGACGACGAACGCCACGGCCACCAGCAATACCCAGAGCAGAACGTTGGAAACTATCAAGCCTTCCATTTTGATTACCTACCAATCAATTTGAGCAGAAGAGGGGAGTTCGCCGCCAGGCCGTCGGCCGCGGCGTAGATGAGCAGCGCGACGGCGGCGGAGGCCAGGGTCACGAAGGCATCGAACGCATTCATGTCGCGGGCGACCGGTGCCAGGCTGGCCACCAGAGCCAGCCCGACCAGCACGCTGTTGCGCAGCAGCAGGACCGGGCGCAGCGGTTGCGCCTGGTCAGGGCCGGCACAGCCACAGTCGATGTCGCGACGACCGCGCCACAGGTTGATGCCGATGGCGGCGGCGTACAGCGCCAGCAGGCTGGCGGCGCTCAACGCTGCCCAGTGCCGGCTGACCGGTACCAGCAAGGCGAAGGCAATGGCCAGTTCCAGCAACGGAACCAGTCGGGCGACCGGGCGCACCAGCGCATCGGGCAGCAACTGATAGTCGCCAAGCTGTTTGCGAAAGCGCGCCGGCGCCCGGACCTTGTGGGTCGCGGCGCTGGCCAGCAGCACCGCGATGGCGATGGCGCTGGCAATGATGAAGATCGGATCTGATTGCATGGCCGAATCTCGTTTAGTAGCTCATGACTTGAGTCGCGGTTTTTGCGACCTTGGCCATGGCGCCAGTGTGTTGGTTGGTCTTGAGATCGAAGATCTGCAAGCCGCCCTCGACGTCAGCACCCAGCAGCAACGGTTTGTCGTCGCCGGTGGCCTGCATGCTCCAGATTGGAGCCGGGGCTTCCAGGGTGGCGATTTTCTTGCCGGTCTTCAGGTCGAAGGCCCAGATCAAGGTGCTCGGGTCTTCCCACTTCATCGCTTCGTGAGCGTCATGCATCAGCACGTACAAGCGGTTCAGCTTCGGCGCGACCGCCATCAGCTGCCAGCCGCCCGGCGCCCAACCGGCCTTCTTCTCTTCGTCGGTCACCAGAGACCAGCTCGGCAGGATCTTCGGCGCGTCGCCACTGAAATCCACGGCGCGCACGGTGCCGGTGGTGGTGGTGAAGTAGTAGGTGTCGCCGACGTTGACCGCGCGCTCCACCAGTTTTTCCGCATTCGGATCAAAGAACGGCGTGCGGCTGCGCGCGGTTTCCTTGCCCTCGTCGTTGAGCGTCACCACCTGCAGGCTGCCGTCGCCGCACAGCGAGGCGAACTTGCGCTTGCCGATCGGGTAGTTGAGCACGCAACCGGGAATCGCGATTTCCGTGGTGACGGCTTTGCTCTGGGTATCGACCACGGTCACCGAAGTCGACGGGGTGAAGTTGTAGATGTAGACGAAACGGTCATCGCCGCTGGTCTTCAGGCCGTAGCGCTGGGTCAGCGATTCGGCGCGCTTGTTCGGGATCAGCACTTCCCAGGCCGGCGACAGGGTCGAAGTGTCCCAGGCAGTCAGCACGTCGGTACGGGTGCCACGGGTACCGCGGGAGTACCAGATGTCGGCGGCGTAGATGGTCTTTTTGTCATGGCTCAGGGCCGAAGGCGCGGCAAAACCGGTCGGCACCATGCCCAGCACGCGTTTCTGGTCCGGGTCGACCACGGTGACACGGCCGGCGACGAAGCTTTCGAACTCGACATCCACGACAAAGGCGCGGTGCGGTTCGGCCGGGAATGCCAGGGTGGTCTGGCCGATACCGGTGTCGGCGGGCAAATCCGCACGGGCACTGTTCAAACCGAGTACAAGCAGGCTCAGGCCTAGCGCTGACTGTACGGAGATCCTGTTTGTTCGCATAAGGGGAACTTCCTGAATTGTTGGTAACGCGGATCGCGGGTGAGTGGGCAGATTTTGACCATTGAATAGTGCCTCGCCCGGCAATCGGGGGAATTGCGCTGCCTGCCAAGTGTTTGTGTATCTGTGCCAGTGTCATCGACACGCCACAAAACCGGGGTAGGCGTTCCCCTGTGGCGAGGGAGCTTGCTCCCGCTGGGCTGCGAAGCAGCCCCAAGATGGTGCTGACACTGAAGAGTTCTGCGATTGCTGCGCAATCGAGCGGGAGCAAGCTCCCTCGCCACGGGTTTTGTGTGCGTCAGGCGGGAGTGGCGAGGGGAAGGGAGAAGGTGAATACCGCGCCACAAGGCTCCAGGTTCTGCGCCCAGATATCCCCGCGATGGCGGCCGATGATGTTTTTGCACAGCGCCAGGCCAATGCCGTTGCCGCTGACTTTGGACGAAAAAAAGCCGTCGAAGAGTTTTTCCTGGGCCTGGGCCTGGATGCCGCGTCCGCGGTCTTCGATGCGCACCAGCGCCATGCCGTTGTCGGCGCTGGCATGGATGCGCAGCACGCGGCGCTCGATGGGCAGGTCGGCCATTTCTTCGATGGCGTTGAAGGCCAGGTTGAGGATCACCTGGCCAATCAGCACTTTCTCGCAGCTCACCAGTAACGGCCCCGGGGCTGTGATGACTTCCACCTTCACCAGGCTCGGATCGGCCCGCAGGCTGATGAAATACCGGGTCTCGCCCAGCAGCTCGTTGAGGTCGATCAGCTCTTCGCTCTGCTCCAGCTTGACCACGTAGTCGCGCACGCTCTTGATGATCACCGAGGCGTGCTCGATCTGCCGCACCGCGCTCTGCAAACCCCAGGTGACACCCTCGTCGGCGCCTCCCGCGTTGCCCAGGCGTATCAGCGTGCCTTCGATGAAATTGCGCGTAGCGGCCAGGGGCTGGCTCAACTCGTGGGCGATGGCCACGGCCATTTCGCCCATGGCGTTGTAGCGCGCCAGGTATTCGAGTTTCTGTTCGCTGACCCGCCGTGCCTCTTCTGCCTGCACCTGCTCGGTGACATCGCGAAACAGCAGCAGATGCCCCACCAGGTCGTCTTCGATTTCGATAAAGCGGCAGGTCGCATCGTGCCAGCGCCATTCGCCGTCACGCCGCTGTACTTTGTAATGCACGCTGAACGGTAGGTGCTCGGGCGTTTCGGTGGACAGCTGTTGCAGCAGGCGTTGACGTGAAGCCTCGTCGCACCAGTCGAGGAAATTCTTGCCAATCAGTTGGTGTTCTTCGCTGTTGAGCAGATGCGCACCGGACTCGCTGACAAAGCGAATCTCACCCTTGGGCCCCAATACCGCGACGCCTTCGGCCAGGTCTTGCATGAATGCCTTGAGCCGGCTTTCGAAACGCTTGAGGTCGCGCTTGACCTTGTCCTCCTTGGAAATGTCGCGGAACTGCACCATCAGCACATCGCGACCTTGCAGGTGCACCAGCGTCGCCACGGCTTCCGAGAGAATTTCCACCCCCTGCTTGGAGCGGTAGCACCATTCGATGGCGCGCTGGCCCTCGCGCGCGGCGCCTTCCAGCCAGCGCAAACCCACCGAGCGCCGGTACTTGGGCGCATCGCGGGTCATGTCCGGGGCCTTGAGCGGCGTCAGTTCTTCAAGGGTAAAGCCCAGCGCCGACAGGGCCGCGGCATTGGCCCAGAGAATCTCCTTGCTGTGGGCATCGTGAAGAATGATGCACAGCGGCATGGCTTCGATCAGCGTGAAAAAGTCGTTCTGTTCAGGCAAGTACATCGCGCAGCCCTTGGCGGCAGGGGGTGGGGACCGGTGAAACCGGAAGTATGGCTTTTTATACCGGCTCGCGCCCGGGGATGCGCTCAGAGGTAACCGGGGGCGGCCTAGGGGATATCTTTAGGCGGGGGGCTGCACGCACCAATAGTTGCGCCGGGGTGCGGTTTTTACACTGGACCTCAATGCAAGGGTGACGCCGTCGATCCCTTGTGGGAGCAAGGCTTGCCCGCGATGGCGTTCTCAAGGGCGCCATCGCGGGCAAGCCTTGCTCCCACAGATAAGACAGCAGTGCGGTGTCACCCCACCTAACAATAAGCAAAACGGAGAAAGCCCATGCTGCGTTCAGCGGTTGCGCAACAAGACGCCCTGATCGGCGTTGACGAGCCTGTCGTCGACAGCCAGGCATTCCAGCAAGTGCTGGATGAAGTGCGCCAACGTCGCAATGAATTCGACAGCGTCTCCCATGTGCCACGGGACATGATCGAGCGCTTCAAGCAGGTGGGCATCTACCGCGCCGCCACGCCGAAATGCTACGGCGGCGACGCCCTGGCACCGGCCAAGTTTCTGCAAATGATCGAGCGCATCTCCGAAGCCGACGGCTCCGCCGGCTGGGTCGCCAGTTTTGGCAGCGCCGGTGTCTATCTGGCCGCCTTGCCCCAGGAAACCCTGGCCGAAATCTACGCCGACAGCCCTGACTTGGTGTTCGCCGGCGGCCTGTTCCCGTTGCAACCGGCCGAAGCGGTCGAGGGTGGCTGGCAGGTCAACGGCACCTGGAAATTCGCCAGCGGCTGCAAAGGCGCCGACCTGCTCGGTGTCGGCATCGGCGCAGCGGGCGGCAAGCCGCGCACGGCGGTGTTCCGCCCGGATCAGGTGGACATCGTCGAGAACTGGGACGTGGTCGGCCTCAAGGGCACCGGTAGCCACGACCTGCGCGTCACCGACAAACGCATCGACGAGCGCTGGACCTTCATCCGTGGCGGCGCAGCTACCATCGACGAGCCGCTGTTCCGCTACCCGTCGATTGCCTACGCCGCGCAAGTGCTGGCCGTGGTCAACCTGGGCCTGGCGCGTGCCGCCATCGACGAAGTCAGCCGCATGGCCAACGGCGGTGGCATCACCGGCGCGCCAAAACTGTCCGACCGCGCCTACGTTCGCATCGAAATCGCCAAGGCCGAAGCCAAGCTCGCCGCCGCCCGTGGCTTCTTCTACAACGCCACCGAACAGGTGTGGAACTCGATCCTGGCGGGCAACCCTGTGACGCCGGAGCAGACCAGCCTGCTGCGCCTGTCCGCGATCCACGTGTCCCAGGCCGGCGCCGCCGTGGTGCAGAGCGCCTACAGCCTGGCCGGGACCACCGCCATCTACCTGCGCCACCCGCTGCAACGCTACCTGCGCGACTCGATGGTAGTGACCCAGCACGCCTTCCTCAGCGAAGGGCTGTACGACGGCGCCGGTTCCGTGTTCCTCGGCGTGTCGCCGTTCCCTGGCTACATCTGAATTCCTGTCACTTTTTCAAGGTATCTACTTCATGTCTCAAGCCACTCAAGAACCACTGCGCGTCGTCTTCTGCATCGGCATCACCCAGAACTTTTTCGACCTGCCCACCGGCGAAGGCCTGGCTGTGTGGAAAGGCTTCAGCAAAATGATGGCTGACCTCGGCGCGATGCCTGGCATCACCGTGCTCGGCGCGATGGATGACGACCGCCTGATGGTCGGCCCGTCCACCACCTCGCCCTGGACCGTGTACATCATGGCCGACGTCGACTGCCACCAATCGGTGATCGACGCCTGCAACCTGTTCCGCACCACGCCGGTGAACGAATACAGCCTGTGGCGCTACGCCAAGGTCGAAGCGCGCATCGGCCGTCCGCTGACCATCCCAGATGCGGCCAAGGTGTAAGCCATGAACGAGGCCTTGCTCCAGCGTCTGGCGACGCTCGAAGGGGAAAGCGCAGTGCGCCGTCTGATGGCGCGCTACATGGACCTCTGCGATGTGCCAAGGGCGCCGACTCAGGTCAGCGAACTGGCCGAGCTGTTCTGCATCGATGCGATCTGGGAAGGCATCGGCAGCCAGACCGCGCAGACCTTCGGCCAGCATCGTGGACGCGAGGCCGTGGCGGCGTTTGTCGGCGGTTACCTGCCGCCGTCGGATCACTTCCGGCTGAACCTGCATTACCTCACCAGCGAGTCGATCCAGGTCGACGGCGGGACAGCGCAGGGGCAGTGGATCATGCAGCAGATTTCCACCTACGCCGATGGCCGCAGCGAACTGTTCGGCACCCGCCTGAACATCGATTTCCGCTGCGTCGACGGTACCTGGCTGATCGCGCATTTCCGCACGCAACGCTTGTTCAACACTGATTTGCACAAAAAGGGGCTGGACGCATGAGCACCTTCATCAGCGAATTTCTCCTCGGCGGCAACGGCAAACGCGTTGCCATCAAGGACTCCATCGACATCGCCGGCTACCCGACCCGTTCCGGCAGCCGGGCCTTTGCCGATGCACCGGCGGCGACGAAAAACGCCGACGTCGTGGACGCGATTCTCAACGCTGGCTGGCAGATCGTCGGCAAGACCAACCTGCACGAGCTGGCCTTTGGCGTCACCGGCATCAACGACTGGACCGGCACGCCGATCAACCCGCAAGCCCCTGACCGGGTGCCGGGCGGTTCCTCCAGTGGTTCGGCCTCGGCAGTCGCGGCAGGCCTGGCGGACATCGCCATCGGCACCGACACCGGTGGTTCGGTTCGGGTGCCGGCGGCGTGCTGCGGCATCGCCGGGCTCAAGCCCACCTTCGGCCGGGTCAGTCGCATTGGCGCCCACCCGCTGGAGTCCAGCCTCGATTGCGTCGGCCCGTTCGCCAAGACCATGGACGATCTGATCGCGGCCATGCAGGTGATCTGCCCGGGCTTCGACGTTCAAGGATTGCCCGCTGACGGCGCCAAAGTAGGCTTTCTCGACGTGGCCTGCGATGCGCATCTGCAAGCCAGCCTCGGTGCGGCCGCCGACCGCGCCGGCTGGCGTCGCAGCCACCTGCAATTGAGCGAGTTCGAAGCCGCCTTCATTGCCGGGCTGACTGTGATCAATTTCGAAAACTGGGCCGCGTTCGGTCACCTGACCGGCAAAGGCCTGATCGGCGCCGACGTGGAAACCCGCCTGCTGGCGGCCAGTCGCACCACCCGTGAAGAACTGGCCGAGGCTGAAGCCGTACGCAGCCGTTTCACCCAACAGGTGGATGCGGCGCTGGAAGACTTCGCAGTGCTTTTACTGCCGACCCTGCCAAGCCTGCCGCCGACCCTCAGCGAAGCCCGCGCCGGCAGCAAGGCCGTGGCCGGCATGACCCCGCTGGTGCGGCCTTTCAACCTCAGCGGCCATCCGGCGCTGACGGTGCCGGTGGAACTCGATTGCGGCGGGCTGAAGGTCGGCCTGCAGATCGTCGGGCGCAAAGGTCAGGACGAATTGGTCTGCGCCTTCGGTGCGCAGCTGCAACAGAGCATGGTCGGTTAGCCCCCGGCTCCAGAACCCAATCATAAAAATAAGCCATGAGGAGAACCGCATGAGCACTCATGAATACCGGCTGATCGCAACGTCGAAAAGCCCCGAAGACCTGGTCCAGCACGACCGCGTCGACGTCTCGCTGTACAACGACCCGGCGCTGTTCGAAGCCGAGCTGGACAAGATTTTCTACCGCACCTGGGTGTGGGTTGCCCACGAAAGCGAAGTGCGCAACAGCGGCGACTTCAAGACCGCGATGATCGGCCGTCGCCCGGTGATCGTCGTGCGCGACAAGAAGAACAACATCAACGTCCTGGAAAACCGTTGCCGCCACCGTGGCGCGACCGTGTGCGAAAAGCACAAGGGCAACGCCACCGGTTTCACGTGCCCGTACCACAGCTGGTCCTACGGCCTGGACGGCAAGTTGCGCGCGCTGCCGTACCCGGACGGTTATGAAGGCATCCTGGAAAAATCCGAGCTGCCGCTGACCAGCCTGCGTGTGGAAAGCTACGCCGGCATGATCTTCGCCAGCTACAACGACGAGATCGAACCGCTGGAAGACTTCCTCGGCGGCGCCAAGCACTGGATGGACCTGTTCATGAAGCAGGGCGCCGGCTACCCGATCAAGACCCAGGGCGAACACAAGTTCAGCTTCAAGGGCAACTGGAAGATCCAGTTGGAAAACACCACCGACGGTTATCACTTCCCGATCGTGCACAAGTCGTTCATGTCCTCGGTGGATGAAGAAACCTCGGAAATGCTCTCGTTCATGACCGACGAGCAAGCCGTGACCCATTCGCTGGGCAACGGCCACAGCGTGATGGTGATGGTGCCGGAGCACGTCGACCTCGATCACGATGACGGCACCGAGCAATTGCAGGAGCGCTTCGCCCACGTCACCGAAGAGCTGTCGAAAACCATGGAGCCTGCACAGGTGCGCCGCATCGTGCGTTCGCTGCACGGCGCCGGGTTCAACCTGAATCTGTTCCCCAACGTGGCCATGTCGATGTCGTTCTTCCGCGTGCTGCGCCCGGTGTCGGTCACCGAAACCGAGATCCGTCACGTGGCCCTGGGCATGGACGGCGGCCCGGAAATCGCCAACCGCGAACGCATGCGCATTCACGAACACTTCCAGGGCCCGTTCGGTTTCGGCAGCCCCGACGATGCCGAGGCCTGGGACCGCGTGCAGCGCGGCTCCTATGCCGGCGTCGACGCGCCGATTCTGGTCAACCGCGGCCTGAACCGCGAAATCACCGCCGAGAACGGTGACAAAGTCAGCCACGCCACCGACGAAGGCGGTATGCGCGGTGCCTACGACATGTGGAAAAGGATGATGAGCCAATGAGCAATCACGAGACCCTGAACGGCTTTTCCGGCCCATTGGCCCAAGCCATCGAATTCATCTGGCGCGAAGCCGAGCTGCTGGACCACAAGAACTACGCCGAGTGGGCGACCCTGTGGAGCGAAAGCGGCAAGTACATCGTGCCGATCGACCCGGACACCGAAGACTTCGAGGCGACGCTGAACTACGCCTATGACGACGCACGCATGCGTGACCTGCGCATCGAACGCCTGACCGCCGGCTACTCGCCGTCGGCGGTGGATGCGGCGAAAACCATCCGCACCGTCTCGCGTTTCCGCCTGGTGGAAGCGGCCGGCGACATCGTCGAAGTCAACTCGGCGCAGCTGCTTTACGCCTACAAGCGCGGCGTGCACACGCCGTTCGTGGCCGACCTGAACCACCGCATTCGCTTCACTGACGGTGTGCCGAGCCTGGAGCGCAAGGTTGTGCGCCTGATCAACTCCACCGACAGCCTGAGTGCGCTCGGCTTCCTGCTGTGAGGGCAACATCATGAGTCGAGTAGCCCTTGTAACGGGTGCCTCGCGCGGACTGGGCGAGTGCATCGCCCGCCGTCTGCATGCGGCGGGTTATCGCGTCGGCCTGGCCGATGTGCGCCTTGATGGCGTTCAGCAGCTGGCCGCCGAGCTGGATGGCAGCGGCGCCACCGCCGTCGCCATTGAGCTGGATGTACGCAGCAAAGCCGACTTCCAGCGTGCTCGCGACGTGCTCGCCGAGCGCTGGGGCGGCACTGACATTCTGGTGAACAACGCCGGCGTGTCGAAAGTTGCGGCATTGATGGACATCACGCCCGAGGAGTTCGACGAGTCGATGGCGATCAACCTGCGCGGCACTTTCGTGGCCTGCCAGGTGTTCGGCGCGCATTTCGCCGAGCGCGGCTTTGGTCGCATCGTCAACATCGCGTCCCTGGCCGGGCAGAACGGCGGCACCGCCACCGGCGCGCATTACGCGGCGGCCAAGGGCGGCGTGGCGACCCTGACCAAGGTCTTCGCCCGTGAGCTGGCGCCTCGTGGCGTGACGGTCAACAGCATCTCGCCGGGGCCGCTGGACTTGCCGGTGGTGCGCGAAACCGTGGCGCCGGAGCGTCTGGAGCAGATTCTGAAGATGATCCCGGCCGGTAGCCTCGGCGACCCGACGTTCATCGCCGACAGCGTGCTGCTGCTGATTGCCGACAACGCGACCTCCGTAACCGGCGCGTGCCTGGACATCAATGGCGGCTTGTACATGCGCTAAACCCGAAACACCCCCTGTAGGAGCGAGCCTGCTCGCGATGGTCGTCAACGATGACGCTGGAAACCTGACACCCCGTGGTGACCTCAGGTTCATCGCGAGCAGGCTCGCTCCTACAGGGAGCCAGCGCAAGACTTACCGTTTAACCGAAACAACAGAATTCAGGTGATGCAATGATGAAGGTGAAGATCGAAAGGATCGTCGACGAAGCGCTGGATATCCGTTCCTTTCGCCTCGTGCGCAGTGACGGCCAGCCGCTCGACACCTATGAGCCGGGTGCCCATGTCGACCTGACGGGCCCGACCGGTGTGACCCGCCAATATTCCCTGTGCAGCCCGCCACAGGATCGCTGCGCCTATCTGGTGGCGGTGAAGAAGGAAGCGCAATCGCGCGGCGGCTCGCTGGCCCTGCACGAGCAGGTGGAAGAGGGCATGGAGCTGGAGATGGGCGCGCCGCGCAACCTGTTCCGCCTCGATGAAACCGCTACCGAACACGTGCTGTTCGCCGCCGGCATCGGCGTGACGCCGCTGTTGAGCATGGCCTATCGCCTGGCGGAAAGCGGCCAGCCGTATCGTCTGCACTACTTCGCCCGCTCGGCAGAGTACGCGGCGTTCACCGAACTGCTGGCGACGAATTTTGCCGACCATGTGGAGTTCCACTACGGTGTGGAACCTGCCGACCTGGACGCTGCGCTGAGCGAGTGCCTGGGCCGTGCCAGCAGCGCCGCCCATGTCTACACCTGCGGCCCGGCGCCGTTCATGAACAAAGTGGTGGAAGTGGCCGCACGCAGCCGTTCGGATGACGCCATTCACCTTGAGCATTTCGCCGCGGACCCTGCGGCCAACAGCGCACCGACCGGCAGTTTCGAAGTGGAACTGGCCAGCTCTGGTGTGGTGCTCCATGTTCCGGCCGATTCCAGTCTGGTGGATGTGTTGCAGGCCCATGGTTGCGACATCGACACCGAATGCCGCGAAGGCATTTGCGGCACGTGCATTGTCGAGGTGCTGGACGGCTTGCCGGAGCATCGCGACAACTGCCTGTCGAACAAGGAAAAGGCGTCCAACAAGCAGATTTGCGCCTGCGTCTCTCGGGCGCTTTCCGCTCGTCTGGTATTGGACATCTAAAGGCTTTCCACGCTGGAAAGCCGACGCCGGAGCCTGTTGGATGGGCGCCCGGCGGCCGTCAAGGGAGGAGATGGCTGGAGTACGAAAGATTTTTAGCGAGCCGCTCGACGAAGCGGCCGAAAAATAACAACAAAAACACGTGAGGCTTTGCGGACATGATTACAGCATCGACGGTGCGCAATGAGGCGTTCGAAACCTGGCTGAGCCAGGTTAACCAGGCCTGCGGGCGTTTCGACGCCCGTGCACTGGACACCGATTTTTATGGCGAGCTGGCGGAATTCCGCAGCGGCGCGATCAAACTCAGTGTGGTCGACATGGCGCACGTGCACCTGTATCGCTCCAGCAAGGACGTCAGCATCAGCAGCGACGGCCATTACTACGCGGTGTTCCAGATGCGCGGCAGTTCGCAGCTGGAGCAGGGCGACAACCGTGCGCAGCTGGGTTGCGGCGACATCGCCCTGATCGACGCCAGCCGTCCGAGCGACATGACCTACAACCACGATTCGCGCCAGTTGTCGCTGATCCTGCCGCGCCAGGTGGTCGAGCGTGGTTCGCACTTCACGGCGGTCAACTGCGCCACGCGCATCGGCGCCAACAGTCCGCTGGCGGCCATGGCCAACAAGCTGGTGCTGGAAACCCGCCAGCAGGAAGGGCTGGACATGCAGGAAAGCGAAGCGGTGCTCGACGCCCTGGCCAGCCTGCTGTTGCCTGGCGTCAGTGCCCGCGACAATACCGGAGATGCCCACGAGCGGCAGTTCCGCAAGATCATTGCCTTCATCGACGAACACATCAGCGACGAAGCACTGTGCCCCGAGCTGATCGCTCGTGAGGTGGGGATTTCGGTGCGCGGGCTGTACCGGATGTTTTCCAAGCGCGGGTTGGTGGTGGCGCAGTACATCAAGCACCGGCGCCTGGACTTCTGCGCGGAAAACCTGCGTCGCAGCGATGTCGAGCAGAAGCTGTCGGCGTTGTGCTACGCCTGGGGTTTCTCCGACTCCAGCTACTTTTCTTCGGCGTTCAAGTCACGCTTCGGCGTATCGCCGGGGGCCTATCGCAAGCGCTATAGCCAGAATTGACACTCCAAACCCAATGTAGGAGCTGCCGAAGGCTGCGATCTTTTGATCTTGTTTTTAAAAGCAAAATCAAAAGATCGCAGCCTTCGGCAGCTCCTACAGTTTTGTGCGTGGCAGGCGAAATGGAGGTTGGATGTGCCGGCCCCTCGCGAGCAGGCTCGCTCCCACAGTAGATCTTCAGCGAACACACATTTTGTGGACGCCACGGACCACTGTGGGAGCGAGCCTGCTCGCGATAGCGGCCTGTCAGTCGCTAAAGATGTTGATTGTGCTGGCCTCATCGCGGGCAAGCCCGCTCCCACAGTGATCGGTTTCGTACACACATTCTGTGAGCACCATCAAGACCTGTGGGAGCAAGGCTTGCCCGCGATGAGGGCCTGAAGATCCCTGAAGATCCAGATCCCTATCTCAATGCCGCGCCGGCTCTTCACCCGGCAAATGCAGCACCTCGCGCACCAGCATGGCAATGCTGCTCACGCCCATCTTTTCCTTGATCTTGGTCCGGTGCACATCCACAGTTTTCACGCTGATGTTCAGCTCCCGGGCAATCACCTTGCTGGCCTTGCCATCGATCACCAGCATCAGCACTTCGCGCTCGCGGCTGGTGAGCAGCGCCAGCTTGCCCTGCAGGTTCTGACGCTGCTGCTGGTCCGCCTGGGCGTGCACGGCGGCCTTCAGCGCGGCCTGGATGCGATCGATCATCTGCTGCGGGTTGTAGGGCTTCTCGACGAAGTCCAGGGCGCCGTTCTTCATCGCGGTGACCGACATCGGAATGTCGCCATGGGCCGAGACGAAAATCGTCGGCAGGGTGCTGCCGCGCTGGTTGAGGATTTCCTGCAACTGGAAGCCGCTGGTTTCCGGCATGCGCACGTCCAGCACCAGGCAGGCGGGCTGCTGGGGGTCGTACTGGCTGAGGAACTCTTCGGCGCCGGCAAAGCACTGCGCCTGGACGCTGACGGACTCCAGCAGCCACGCCAGCGAGGTGCGCAGGTCCTTGTCGTCGTCAACGATGTAAACAATCGGTTTGCGGGTTTCCATCGGGGCTGCCACGAAATTTCTAATTATTGTTTTCGCGCGCGAACGCGCGGCACGCATCGGCTCATCTTTTTGGAGCCAGTGTGCAGAATAACCACTGTGGGCGGCCCTTGCGATAAAGAAACCACCTAGTCGACTAGCGGAAAGCCTAGCTCGTTGTGGTGATCGTCAGAATGGTTGGGCCCGGTGCCCGGCCTTACTCTTGTTCCATCACCTACGGACCGCAACAAGACGGTCCTCCAGACGGAAGGGGCATCGACATGGCCGACCTGAGCCAGCAGCAAATCGACTTTCGCAACGCCATGGCGCAGTTGCCGGCGGCAGTGAACATCATCACCACCAATGGCCCTGGCGGCCGCTGCGGCATCACCGCCAGCGCCGTGTGCTCGGTGACCGACTCGCCACCCACCGTGCTGGTCTGCGTCAACCGCAACAGCGCCACCCACGACGTATTCCGCACCAACGGCCGGCTGTGCGTGAACGTGCTGTGCGGCGAACAGGAAGAGTTGGCCCGGCACTTCGCCGGCATGACCAAGGTGCCAATGGACGAGCGCTTCGCCTGGGACCTGTGGGACGACGGCACCGCCGAAGTCCCGGTGCTGCGCGATGCGCTGGTGCAGCTTGAAGGGCGGATCAGCGAGTGCAAGGAAGTGGGATCGCATTCGGTGATGTTCGTGGAGTTGGAGAAGGTCGGCGTGCGCGAACCGCGTGACAGCCTGGTGTACTTCAACCGCCTGTTCCATCGCCTGGAACACGCCAGCGCGGCTTGATTAGACCGCGTTATCGTTCATCGCGGGCAAGCCCGCTCCCACAGAGATTTACAGTGAACACAGAATTTGTGTACGACACTGATCACTGTGGGAGCGGGCTTGCCCGCGATGACGGAGTGTCAGGCACCACCAATGTTGAATCTTCTGGCCTCATCGCGAGCAGGCTCGCTCCCACAATGGATCTGCTGTGAACACAAGGCTTGTGTGCGACAGAGAACCCATGTGGGAGCGGGCTTGCTCGCGAAAGCGGTGTATCAGCCGCCACTGATGTTGAATGTGCTGGCCCCTTCGCGAGCAAGCCCGCTCCCACAGTAGATCTCAGTGAACACAAAATCTGTGTCCGACACAGATCCTGTGGGAGCGGGCTTGCCCGCGATGGCGGTGTATCTGTCGCCATGGATGTTGAATGTCCTGGCCTCATCGCGAGCAGGCTCGCTCCCACAGTGGGATCTGCTGTGAACACAAGGCTTGTGTACGACAGAGAACCCCTGTAGGAGCGAGCCTGCCCGCGATAGCTGTCTATCAGACCTGCAAATATTCCCGAGCCAACCCACACGCCCGTTCGATCAGCATCGGTGCCATTTCAATCGCCGTCTGGGTGCCCTGGCGGGTGTGAATCCAGCCCAGGTAGGTGGTCCCGCGCAGCAGCAGAAACAGCGCCAGCGTCTGGCGATCCGCCTCGGTCAGTGGCTTGACGGCGTGATAGCCGGCCAGCAGCGCGGCCTTGATCTGCTCATAACGCGGGTCATCCAGGCAGAAGTACAGCGCGGTGGCCAGTTCAAACATGTGCCAGCCGAAACCGGCGTCGTCAAAGTCGATCAACCGAAGGCGCGGGCCTTCGATCAGCAGGTTCTCCGGCACGAGGTCGGCGTGGATCATGCCGAAGTTGCCCAGGTGCCGGCCGTACTGGCGCAAGTCCTGCCGCGCCCGGCGCCGGGCCTGTTGCAGCAGGTCCCGTTGCTCGTCGCTCAGCTGTTCCAGTTCCCAGAAGCGTCCCCAGAACGGGTTGGTGCCAATCAAACCTTCCTCATCCCAGGCATGCCGGACAAACTCGTCCGGCTGCTGCCAGTCCGCCGAATGCAGGTGAATGCGCGCGGCAATCGCACCGGCTTCCTTGAACAGGAAATCGATCTCGGTATCGGCCTGAACCCCGGCTTCGGAGGTGCCTGCGGTCGCACCCGGCAGCCAGGCAAGCATGTCAACGTGACGGTCGCCGAGCTCCGCGTGACTCACCTCGATCAAGTGCCGCTGATCCTGCGCGCGGATGATCTGCGGCACCGTGATCCCGGCGCTTTCCAGTGCTTCCATCCATTGCAGCTCGGAGCGCAGCGCCGCTTCGCAGTGATAGCCGTTGCGATGGATACGCAGGGCCACGCGCTGGCCGTCGTGGCGCCGGGCGGAGAACACCGCGTTCTCGCGGTATTTCACCAGTTCGATGTCGGCGAAATCGCCTTCCCAGTGTTGCAGGGCGTGGCGGGCCAGATCGTGCAGGCGAGCGACCTGTTGGTCATGGCTCAAGGTGTGAAATTCAGTCATGGCAGGTCCTCAAATGGCGCTCAGCGCCCGGTCCAGGGTGTCTACGAACAGGTCGGCATGTTCACGGCCGAACACCAGTGGCGGGCGCAACTTGAGAATGTTGTCGCCGGCGCCGATCTTGCTGATCAGCACGCCGTTGTCGCGCATGTCGTTGACCACCTTGCGCGCCTCAAGGCCCGCGGGTTCCTTGCTGGCGTGATCGCGCACCAGTTCCATGGCGAAGAACAGGCCCTTGCCGCGCACATCGCCAATGATCGAGTGCTTACCGGCCAGCACCTGCAACCGCTGCTGCACATAAGCGCCGACGTCCTGCGCGTTTTGCAGCAGTTGCCGCTCTTCAATCTCGTCCAGCACCGCCATGCCCACCGCTGCCGCCACTGGCGAGCCACCGAAGGTGTTGAAGTACATGGCGTTGCGCCCGAAGGATTCGACCAGCGCCTTGTGGGTGATCAGCCCGGCCAACGGGTAGCCGTTGCCCATGGGTTTGCCGAGGGTGACGATGTCCGGCGTCACACCATGGGCCTGATGCCCCCACAGGTGATCGCCGGTACGGCCGAACCCGGATTGCACTTCATCGGCAATGAACAGGCCACCCGCCGCGCGGATCAGCTCGGCGGCCCGGGCCACGAAGCTGGCCGGCACACGGGGCAGGCCTTCGTTGGCGAACAGAGTGTCGATCAACAATGCGGCTGGGCGAATGCCCTGGGCCTGCAGCGAGGCAATCGCCGCAGCGATATTGGCGGCGTACTCATCCGCCAGTTGCGCTTCGGTGGTGCCAGCGGGAGCACGGTACAGGCACGGGATCGGCACGGCGCGGGCATGGGCGGCGAAGGGTTCCGGCGAGGGCAGGGCAGTGGTCACCTCGGCCAGCGAGGCCGAGTTACCGTGGTAGTTGTAATCGCTGATGATGATGCCGGTACCGCCGCTGGCGAAGCGCGCCAGGCGCAGCGCCAGTTCGTTGGCCTCGGTGCCGGTGCAGGTGAACATCGCGGTGTCCAGCGGCTGGGCGAAGGTGGCGGTCAGGCGCTCGGCGTAACGCACCACTTGTTCGTCCAGGTAGCGGGTGTGGATGTTCAGGGTGGTCGCCTGGCGGTGCATCGCCTCGACCACGCGCGGGTTGCAGTGCCCGACGCAGGGCACGTTGTTGTAGACGTCCAAGTAGCGGCGACCGTCAACGTCGAACAGCCAGACGCCTTCACCACGCACCAGATGCAGCGGTTTGTCGTAGAACAGGGGCGAGGCGCTGCCGAGTACGCGGTGGCGGCGTTGCAGGAGAGTGTCAGGCATGGTCTGGAACCTCGATGGCGGGGCTGCGGCGAGTGCGCAGCAGGAAGTTGAAAATGCACAGCACGAAGGTCGCGCCGAGGGCGATCAACATCTTCATGTCGAGCTGGAAGCAGGCGGCGATCACCACCAGCGTCAGCGCCAGGCCCAGCCAGGCGACCAGTTTTCCGCCGATCAGGCTGAACGGGCGCGGCAGGTCGGGCTGGCTGGTTTTGATGCGCAGGTAGGCGCCGAAAATGAACAGGTAGCAAACGTTGAGCAGCAGCACGACCGCGAGCATCACGGTGGCCGGATCGACCTCGGACAACGGCAGGCCGATGGCGCCGATCAGCAATAGCGCCGGGTAAGGCGTGCCGCGCTTGCCGGTCTTGCCCAGCCATTGCGGGAACAGGCCGTCGCGGGCCATGGCGAACAGTTGCCGGGACGCGGCGTAGACCAGGGAGAAGAAGGTGGCGATCAAGCCGAACACGCCGCCGCAGCCAATCACCTTGGCCAGCCAGGAGTTTTCACCAAAGGCGCTGTTGCTGGACATCGCCGCGTACAGCGGATCGCCGGCCGAACCCACCAGCTCGACGCCACCGGCGCCCGGTGCGCAAACCAGCACCACCAGTGCGGTGACCAGCAGGGTGCCGATGGCCGCGAGAATGCCGCGTGGCATGGTGCGGCCAGGGTTGTCCGCTTCTTCGGCCGCCGAGCCGGTCTGCTCGACGGTGATGAACAGCCAGATGGCGAACGGCACGCAGGCGAAGATGCCGCCAAGGCTAACGGGGGTGGCGACACTGGCCGGCAAGGCCAGCAGGTTGCTCAGTTCGACATGGGGCGCCATGGCGACGCCGAAGGTCAGCAGGGCCGCGACGGCGATCACGCCGGCAATGAAGGTCAGGCCCATGGCCTCGCCGACACCGCGCAGGTGGATGCCGATGATCACCGCGAACAGGGCGATCTTCACCGGCCAGCCGCCGATGCCGAAAATCGACTCGGTGTAGGCACAGATGAAGGTCGCTGCGGCGCCGGTGCCGATGGTCAGTGCCAGCGCGCAGGCCACACCGACCAGATAACCCACGAACGGCCCGAACGCTGTTTGCGCATAGACAAACACACCGCCGGCGCTGGGCAGGGCGGTGGAAAGTTCCGCCACGCACAGCGCCAGGCCACCGCACAGCAGGGCCATCAACAGCGTGGCGATCAGCATGTTCAACCAGCCACCGGCCGCCAGCCCGAAGTTCCAGCCGGAAAACTGCCCGGCCACCACCAACGCAATTCCAAGGCCGGCAATCTTTGGCCAGCCCAGCGCACTTTTCTTGAGCACAGAAGTCTCCCGCGACCCGAAGGCCGATTTATTGTTTTAGTAAGAAATGGAGGGGGTAGAGCGTTGCTTGCGCCCACTGAACGGGGCTGATCTCGATACTACGCGCGGGGTGCACGGCGGCATGTTTGCGTGCATGCCATGTGGTTGATTGTGGGTGCCAGATTGGGCTTTGGAGGAGGGCAGGAACACCGCGTTATCGTTCATCGCGAGCAGGCTCGCTCCCACAATGGATCTTCAGTGGATGCAGAGTTTGAGTACGGCGGTGATCAACTGTAGGAGCGAGCCTGCTCGCGATGGCGGAGTGTCAGTTGACATGGATGTTGAATGTGCCGGCCCTATCGCGAGCAGGCTCGCTCCCACAATGGATCTTCATTGGATGCTGGGTTTGAGTACGGCGGTGATCAACTGTGGGAGCGAGCCTGCTCGCGATGGCGGAGTGTCAGTCGAAATAGATGTTGGATGTGCCGGCCCTATCGCGAGCAGGCTCGCTCCCACAATGGATCTTCATTGGATGCTGGGTTTGAGTACGGCGGTGATCAACTGTGGGAGCGAGCCTGCTCGCGATGGCGGAGTGTCAGTCGACATAGATGCTGAATGTGCCGGCCCCTTCGCGGGCAAGTCGAATCGTCGCACCGCCGCTCCCACAGGGATCTTCGGTGAACACAGGATTTGTGTACGACGCAGATCCATTGTGGGAGCGAGCCTGCTCGCGATAGCGGTATATCAGGCACCGCAATGGTCAGATCCGAAAACTCCCCACCAACTGATTCAACCGCGCCGCCTGCTGTTCCAGCTCGGTGCAGGCGCGCAGGGTCGATTGCAGGTTTTCCACGCCTTGCTGGTTGAGGGTGTTGATCTGGGTGATGTCGACGTTCAGCGCCTCGACCACGGCGGTCTGTTCCTCGGTGGCGGCGGCGACGGACTGGTTGACGTTGTCGATCTCGCCAATGCGCTGGGTCACGCTGCCCAGGCGGGTGCCGGCGAGGTTGGCGATGTTGACGCTTTCCTCACTGTGCTGCTGGCTTTCGGTCATGGTGGTGACCGAATCCCGGGCGCCGATTTGCAGCTCCTCGATCATCTGCTGGATCTCCAGCGCCGAGGTCTGGGTGCGTCCGGCCAGGCTGCGCACCTCATCGGCCACCACCGCGAAGCCGCGACCGGCTTCACCAGCCCGCGCCGCTTCGATCGCCGCGTTGAGCGCCAGCAGGTTGGTCTGCTGGGAGATGCCCTTGATCACTTCGAGGATCTGCCCGATGTTCACGGTCTTGTCGTTGAGCACTTCGATGTTGGCGCAGGACGCGCTGATCTTGCCCGACAACTCGTTCATCACCTCGATCGTGCGCTGCACCACCTGACGTCCGTCTTCCGCCTGCTGGCGGGCACTGGACGCCTGGTGGGAAGCATCGCTGGCGTTATGGGCGATCTCCTGGGCGGCCGCGCCCAATTGATTGATCGCGGCCGCCACGCTGTTGGTGCGACTCGATTGATCATCGAAATTGCTCAGCGACGAATTGGAGGCCTCCAGCACCCGGCGGGCGCCTTCGTTGACCCCGAGCGCCGCCGACGAAACCTCGCGAATCGACTGGTGGATGCGCTCGACAAAACGGTTGAACGCCGTTGCCAGCTGACCGATTTCATCCCGCGACTGCACTTGCAGGCGTCGCGTCAGATCGCCTTCGCCGAGGGAAATGTCCTCCATCACCCGGGTCAGCACTTGCAGCGGCCGGGTGATGCGCTGGGCGGTGTACCAGATCAGCAGCAGGCCGAGCAGGGCCGAGCCGCCACCGAGCAGCAGGGCCAGCGCGGTGCTTTGCGCGCCCTGGGCATCGAGTTCCTTTTGCAGGGTGGTGACCGGCGCCAGCAACACCTCTTGCGGCACGCCGACCAACACCCCCCACGGCGCGGCGCCGGCAATCGGTGCCAGGGGTTCGAGGACCTTGATCTGCTGCGGGTCGACAAACACCTTTGGCTGGCCCTGACGCAGCGCATCCATCACCTCGGCGTTGTCCATCGGCTGGCCGAGGCGGCTGACGTCCTGGCTGTTGGCGGAGATGACGCCGCGAGGGCTGATGATGCTGATCTGGCCATGGCCGTCGAACAGTTGCAGGGCACTGGATTCACTGTTCTTTTGCAGGGCGGCGAGGTTGATGTCGAGGCCGACCACGGCAATGACTTTGCCGTTTTCCAGCAGGGGGAAGGCGACGCTGGTGACCAGCTTGCGACTGCCCGAGGCTTCGTCGAAATAGGGTTCCAGCACACAGGCCTGGCGCGTGTCGCGGGCGCAGGTGTAGAAGGCGTTGTAGGGCGCGCCGCTCGGCCCCGGTTCGGTATTGGCGAGCAGGCCCTCGTCGCCGATCACCGCCTGCAGTTCACCGGGCTTGCTTTGCACCCAGTACAACGAAAAACGGCCTTTCTCGTTGCTGCCCAGATCAGCCTTGTCGACGAAGCTTGCGTCGGCACCGTCCAAAGCGTCGGGTTCAAAAATGACGTAAAGCCCGAGCAGGTCGGGCTTGTCGTTCAGGGCCTGATGAAGCTGGGTACTCAGCTCCTGGCGCAGTTGTTGGCGGGTCAATGTCCCCTGATGCTGGAGTTGTCGCAGATAGAGTAAGTAGCGCGACAAGCCCTGGCCGAATTCATGGGTCTGCATGAAGGTGCGCTGCACCTGCATCGCCTGGACCCGGCCCAGCGCCTGCATGTGTTCCTTGGCCGCATCGGCGAGCATTTCACTGCTGGCCCGGGCCACTTGCTGGCTGCTTTGATGGGTCTGGTAGAACGACAACCCCATCAGCAGACCCACCACCAACAACAGGCAGAGGCCGGCGAGCAGGGCGATCTTGCTTTGGATCGTCAGAAATTTTCTGTGCATTGGAAAGGCCCTTTTCCTGAAAACGAACCCGCCCTTGTAGGAGCGAGCATGCTCGCGATGGGCGTCAACGATAACGCGGGCTGTCTGGATGCCCGCGTTGTCTGGGCGTTCATCGCGAGCATGCTCGCTCCTACAGGGGGTCGCGTGTTGGTTTAGAACGTCGTGGCGAAAATCACCTGGCTGTAGAGGTTCTTGTCGTTGTTGCCCAGCTGCGTGCCGCCCTGCTCGAAGCTCTTGTCCGGCTGGAACAGGCCGATCAGCGGCATGATGCTCAGGTGATCGTTGACGTGCCATTCGGCGTACAGGTCGGTTTCGTGACCGTCGGTATTGCCCAGGTCGCGGTCGATGGTGTCGTAGTTGAAATGCATCAGGCCGACGGTCACGTTCTCCAGTGGCGAGACGGTGAATTTGACCTGCTGGATGCGCGAGTTGCTGTTGAACGGACCGGCATAGTTGCCCGCCACTTCACCCTGGAACCAGGTACCGAAACCGCGGCTGAAACCGTAGAACAGGGTGTCGTAGTTTTCCGAGAAGCGGCTGTAGCGATAGCTGACGTAGGGCGCCCAGTTCACGTCGGAGAAGGTCCAGCCGGCTTCCAGATACCAACCGTCTTCGCTGGAAGTGTGAGGTTTGTCCTGCTTGGCGTATTCGCCGGAGAGGAACAGGTCCTTGACCCCGGCATTGCCGGTGGCGCGAAGGCTGTAGGTTTTCATGCCGTCGCGTTCGAGCTGGATCGGCGAGGCGAATTCTTCGTCGACGTCGGTGGTGTCGATGTAGGTCAGGCCCACGGTGCCGACGTCGGACACATGCTCCAGGGTGCCGACGACCATTTCGGTCTTGGCCTGGGCGCGGTTATCGGATTTCAGCCACATCAGGTCGCCACGCCAGCCTTCCTTGCCGCCGATGCGCAACACGGCGGTCTCGTCGAACGCCTTGCGCGCGGCCAGCCAATAGGCGCCGCCACGGTTGAACTCACCGTCGGCCAGGCCCTTGCCCATGTTCAGCGCGTCGCCGTCGATCAGGAAACCGTCACCCACCACGATGTTCTGGCGACCGAACGAAAGGTCGATGCCATCGGCACCCAGTACCGGGAAAAGATCGGCCGAACGCCAGCCCAGATAGGCGTCTTCGAACTTGGTGGTGCGTTCCGTACCGTCGCTGAAGCCTGCGGCATCACCGTCGCCCCAGGAACCGGAACTCAACAGATTCGCCGCGCCATAGGTGGTACCGGCACCGGCGAAACCCTTGTCGAAGGCCAGGCCGTACTTGATGTAACCCTCGCGCCACGACGACGAACCTTCATCGAGACGACCCGACAGGGCGTAGTTTTCCTGGCTGTGGAAAATGCCGAAAACCGCTTCCAGCGTGGCGTTCAGGTGAGTGTCGCTGTCTGAGTACAGTTCATACGCTCCGGCCTGCCCGGCGCTGATCATCAGCGCGAGCGTGGAAAGTCGAAGCAAGGGAGACTTGAGCATGGCATGACATCCGTTCTTGTTCTAAGGCGCAGGGTTGCGGTCTTTTTAGATACTAAGGGCCGCGTTTTTTTTGGCCTTTTGCCTGTTTGCCAATTAGTTGGTTGTGCATGCCAGATTGCATGGCGAGGTGATAGCACAGAGGCTTGTCGGACTGCGTTCTCTGTAGGAGCTGCCGAAGGCTGCGATTTTTTGGCGACCTGACGGTCCTGAAGATCAAGATCAAAAGATCGCAGCCTGCGGCAGCTCCTACAGGGGAATGGTGGTGCGGTTGAAATTACCGTTCGTCGTTTTTGATTGGGAAGAACGTCGGTAAAAACGAGGCGCTTTTGTGACGGCGAAGGAAAGCTCTTACTGCTTCCTACAGTTGCCTGATTCGACAAGTAACCTGTGTCACGGTTTTGGGTGAATAGCAGTTCCTGTTTTCTTGTGAGAACTATCTATTAATGTTGCATGAAGTTTCCTACGTTTAAAAAATACCTGCTTGTAACTTCATTAAAAAATTAATAACCATAGGAGAGACAACTTTTCTAACCGACGGGTATTCAGCAATGACGAATGACTTTTTGCGTGACAGCTTTTTCAACTACGACGAAGAGTTGGAAATCAGTGCTTGCCCGCTTGGGGCCGAAGGTTTCAGAGAGGCGGGCAGGGATTCAAAGCCCATTCGGCATGGTTGTTCTGGCACTGATCAGAACAGTGATGGAAAGGACTGTCATGAAGTTATATCCATACAAGTTCCAGATACTCAATCTTCCTATTGATGGTTTTGTGGTTTCAAGGCGTGAAGTATCGCAAAAGCAGGATTTGACTCTGTTAACAGCGATTAATGAACTAAGGGATTCAAGATTATCAAAGGACGAGTTCGATGAGGTTCTATTGTTTTATGGCTTGACTCCAGGCGCTGACAATGACCTGTAGGAGCGAGCCTGCTCGCGAAAAACGTCCGGGCAACGCGATCACTTCATCTGTGGGAGCAAAGCTTGCTCGCGATAGCGGAAGGTCAGACGCCGCCGCGTTGGCAGGGCTGACGCTATCGCGAGCAAGCTTTGCTCCCACAGGGTTTCCATGACAACAAGGTTGTGTGAGCAAGCAGCCGAGCGATCTGGCAGCCCCGCCAACACAACTGGCACGCAGGGAAAAACCTGCGTTTCGCCGACCGCCGACAATCCTTTTCAACCTGCCGGGGCTCCGTTGTCCCGGTGCTTTCTGTGTTGGCGTTCGTTGCTGGCGAGCGCGTGGATTTTCAAGGTCGTTTCTTATGTTTACCGCCCTGCGTTTTTCTCTCTTTGGTTTGTTGACCTTCACCCTGGCCCAGGCCGCTGTCGCTGCCGATTGCGCGCCGGTCCAGAGTCGTGGCGAGCAGGTGTTCGCCAATGAATGCGGCGTCTGCCATTCGGTGTCCAAGGGCGCGGTCGGGATGATGGGGCCGAATCTGGCGGGTGTAGTGGGGCGCAAGTCCGGTTCGCTGGAAGGCTTCAACTATTCCCAGGCCATGCGCAGCAAGAACATCGACTGGCAGGCCGAGAACATCGAGCAACTGATCACTCAACCCCAGGCTTTCGTGCCGGGCACCTACATGCCTTACATGGGCCTGGCCTCCGCCGACGATCGTCAGGCGGTGGTGTGCTATCTCAAAGAACAACACTAAGCGGCCGGATATCTGGCTTATCAACCCTGCTGGAGCTGGCTTGCCTTGAGCCTTGCACCGCCCCTGAGGGCGTTTTCGCGAGCAGGCTCGCTCCAACATTTGAATGAAGGTGATTTATGAGCAACGTTGAAATTCTGCCGCAGGTGGCTGCATTCCTTGATCGCCGTCACGGCTGCTTCATCGATGGCCAGTGGGTGTTTGCCGAGGGCGAGAGCATTGCCGTGGTCAACCCGGCTACCGGGCAAACCCTGTGCGAAACCCTCGATGCGCCGCTGGCCATCGTCGAGCAAGCGGTACAGTCTTCGCACAAGGCCTTCAAGTCCGGTGTCTGGTCTTCGCTGCGTCCGGCCGACCGTGAGCGCATCCTGCTCAACTTCACCCGCCTGGTGGAAGAGCACGCCGAAGAGCTGGCGCAGCTGGAAACCCTGAGCCAGGGCAAGTCGATCAACATGGCTCGCGCGCTGGATCTGAACGCCACCGTGGAGTTCATGCGCTACATGTCCGGCTGGGCCACCAAGATCGAAGGGCAGACCTTCGATGTGTCGATCCCGCTACCGCCGGGTGCCAAATTCACCGCTTTCACCAAGCGCGAGCCAGTGGGTGTGGTGGTCGGCATCGTGCCGTGGAACTTCCCGCTGCTGATCGCCGCCTGGAAGCTGATGCCGGCATTGGCCACTGGTTGCACCGTGATCATCAAGCCGGCGATGGAAACCCCGCTGACCGCCATGCGCCTGGCTGAACTGGCGCTGGAAGCCGGCATTCCGGCGGGCGTGTTCAACGTGGTCACCGGTGGCGGCGCCTCGGTGGGCGGCGTGCTGACCTCGCATCCTTTGGTAAGCAAAGTGTCCTTCACCGGCTCCACCGCCGTGGGCAAGAGCGTGGGTGTGGCGTGCATGGAAAACATGACGCGCTTCTCCCTGGAGCTGGGCGGCAAGAACCCGATGATCGTGCTGGCCGATGCCGACATCGAGAAAGCCGTGCAGGGCGCGATCCTTGGCGGCCTGCTGAACAACGGCCAGGTGTGCGCCGCAGCGTCGCGCTTCTATGTACATCGCTCGATCCACGACAAGTTCGTCGAAGCCCTGGCGGCAGCGGTATCGGCCATGCCGATCGGCGCCGGCATGAACTGTGACGCGGCGATCAACCCGCTGGTGTCGCGCAAGCAGCAGCAAAGCGTGCTCAAGCATATCGAACTGGCTCGCCGGGAAGGCGCGCGGGTGGTGGCCGGTGGCGAGTTGCTGGAAGGCGACGGCTTCTTCGTCCAGCCGACCATCCTCGCCGACATCGACCACAGCATGGCCGTGGCTCGCGAAGAAGTATTCGGCCCGGTGTTGGGTGTGATGCCGTTCGATGACGAAGACGCCGTGATCGCGCTGGCCAACGACAACCGCTACGGCCTGGCCGCGAGCCTGTGGACCAACGACTTGAGCAAGGCCATGAACCTGGTGCCACGCATCGAAGCCGGCACGGTCTGGGTCAACGCCCACGTTCTGCTCGACCCGGCGATGCCATTCGGTGGCGTCAAGCAATCGGGCATGGGCCGCGAGTTCGGTCGTGCTGTGATCGAGGCTTACACCGAACTGAAGTCGGTGTGCATCGCGCATTGATGCCATAGCCTGCGGCGTTCCCATTGTGGGAGCGAGCCTGCTCGCGAAAAACGTCCAGACAACGCGGTCATTCAGACAGGGCGCGTTATCGTTGACGTCCATCGCGAGCAGGCTCGCTCCCACAGGGGATCAGGTGTGTTTGCCCGAATCAGGTTGGCTGTCCGGCCGCCTTGGTTTGGTTTTTCACGCCGTAGGCGGTTTCGCCAGCTCTATCCCGGCGGCACTCAGCCGCTTGAGAATTTCAAACAGCAGCTCGCTCTTGATCGACCCGACCGTGCGCGGGCTGCTGACGTAACCGGTGATGGTCAAGGTGATGCCTTCGGGCTTCAGTTGGCTGAAGCGCACGAAGGGCGCCGGTTTTTCGAGGATGGATTCGTGCTCGGTGTAGGTGTCGTACAGCAGGTTGCGCACTTGTTCCGGGTCGATGTCCAGCGGGAACATCAGTTCCAGTATCGCCACGCCCTGGGCGTTGCCGCCGAGGGTGACGTTGCGCAGGTTCTGCGAGATCAGCTGTGAGTTGGGCACGATGACGATCGAGCGGTCGGACAGCTGGATTTCCGTGGCGCGTACGTTGATCCGGCGGATGTCGCCTTCGACCCCGCTGATGCTGATCAGGTCGCCGACTTTCACCGGGCGTTCGGTCAGCAGGATCAGGCCGGAGACGAAGTTCTTGACGATCTCCTGCAGGCCGAAACCGATCCCCACCGACAAGGCGCTGACGATCCACGCCAGATTGGTCCATTGCACCCCCAGCGACGACAGCGCGAGCAGGATCACCAGCGCGTAGCCAATGTTGGAAAACAGTGTGCTGAGGGAGGCACACATGCCCGGGTCCATCTCGGTTTTCGGCAGGAATTCGTTGTCCAGCCAGCGGCGCAACGTGCGGGTCAGGTAGATGCCGATGAACAGTGCCAGCACGGCATGCAGCAGGTTGCCTGGGACAATGTTGAGTTTGCGCAGCCCGTCGCCGCCAAGTATCGCCAGGGTATTGGTCGCCAGTTGCCCAAGCGTCGATCCGACCCCACCCACCACCAGTGAAATGAACGCGATCAGCACCAGCGCGGCCCGGCCGACCCCGGACAGGACGATGGAAATCTGCTCCAGGCGCGGATCGCCGATGCCCAGCAACTGTTTAATGGCCTTGCCGCTGGGATGCTTGGGGGAAAACACGTATTCGCAGCCGTCCTTGAGCAACTGGATCAGCAGGTAGAAGCCGGAAAAAATGATGAACAGCCAGACCAGTTCGTAAGTGATGAAGCGCGACAGGGAGATGTAGCCGATCAGCAGCGCCAGCAGGGACACCACCACCGCAATGCTGGCGAAAGCATAAATGACCCCGGCCAGCGTCGTGCCCGCTTCGGGGGACTCGCCCGTCGCGACCAGTTCCCGGCGAATTCTGCTGACGCGCAGCAGCAGCGAACCGATCATCCCGGAGATGATCAGTGCGACGAAGCCTCTGACCGAGATCACCGTCGGAAAGCTCATGCCGGTGACATTGGTCATTTGCGCCAACGCCACCAGAATCAGCAAAACCCAGGCCAGGCGAATGGGGAAGGGTTTGATTGCCAGTGCCACCGGATCGGCAATGGCCGGCAGCCGCCACGAAGGGTGCTTGGTGGACAGCAATGCACGGCTCAGGCCGGTGATGAGCACGCAGGTGTAGACGATCTTTTCGAAATCCTGGGAGAACCCCGCCAGTTGCGGTGTCAGCGGCAGCTGGCGCGTCAGGGCATAAAACAGCAATTGCAGGGCAAGCCAGGCCGCCAGCACCGTGGCGATGACCGAAGACAACGCCAGGGAGCTGCGCCGCAGCCGACCTTCAGGCATGCGATGAATGCACAGCCACGTCAGCGCGCGGTCGGTGAGCCGGTGACCGACAAACCACAGGGCCAGGGCCAGTGTGAGCAACACGCTGGTGTAGAAACGCTGGCCCGGCTGCCAGGCGGCGTCGAGGCTGGCGCCAATCTGTTGCAGGAAGCCATTGAGGCGGTGGCGATCATCCTCGGGTGGGTTCAATAGCGGTGCCCAGAACCAGGGGTTGAGGATGCTATAGGTCTGCTGGGTCACTTCGGTTTCCAGCAGGCCGCGACGGATGACGGCGATTTGAGTCAGCAGTTCGGTCCCGCTGTCCTTGAGCGTCGCCAGCGTACTGAGCTTGTAATCGATCTGTCTTTTCTGTTCGGTGAGGTCAACCCGTTGCCGGGTAATGTCGGACTTCTCCAGCGCGGCCTCGCCAACCGGTGCCGGTCCCAGCACACTCAATTGCGATTGCAGTTGAGTCTGAATGGGCAGCAGCAGTGCCGACATCCGGGTGATTTCCTGGATCAACGCCTGGAGCAGGTCCTGCGGGGCCTCCAGCTGACTGTAATTACTGGCCTGGGAAACCTGCTGCTTGAGGCTGTTGAGCCGAAGTTGCAGCTCCTGCAGATTGCTGTCGGAGATGCTGGCGGAGGCGGCCGTTACGCTGGCGGCAGACGTGTCCGACATGGGCGCCGCCGACAGCAGTGCGCCATTCGCCGCAAACAGTGCGAAAACCACGACCCTCATCCACTTCAATGCATTGCGCATAGGCGTGCCCGGCAGGTTGTTTGTTACCCAGCCTATGAGGTTAGGTCATGACTTGCGTCCATGAGGGATTATTGGACGGATGTGTGCAGTCAGGGGGATACCAAGCCTTGCATTAAACCTGTGGCGAGGGAGCTTGCTCCCGTTGGACTGCGCAGCAGTCCTTCTTTCAGGGCCGCTGCGCGCCCCAGCGGGAGCAAGCTCCCTCGCCACAGATTGTTCGTTGTTTGCAGGATAGCGGCAGTTGTCACTCGCCCTGTCGTCGCGCCGGAAAGAACAGCTCAAAACAGGTCACCCCATCCACACTGCTGACGCTGTACGCCCCGTTATGCAACTGCATGATCGTCGCCACGATCGACAAACCCAGGCCGTTGGACTGCGCCGAGCGCTCGCGGGACTGGTCGACGCGGTAGAAACGCTCGAACAGGCGGGGCAGGTGTTCGGCGGGGATGGTCTGGCCGTGGTTGCGTACCTGCAGACGGATGCCCTCGGCCGAGGGGGTGGCGAGAATCTGCAATGGCGTATCGGGCGCACCGTACTTGATCGCGTTGGAGCACAGGTTGGCCATGGCGCGGCGCAGCAGCATCGGCTCGGCCCAGATCAAACCGCTGCCTTGGGCATCGATGTGGATGCCGGCTTCCGCCGCGAGCCCCTCGAAATAATCGGCCATGCGCTCCATTTCCTCGGCCGCGTCCAGTTCCTGGCGTTGACTCAAGGCGCTGGCGGGGTCGGTGCGGGCCAGGAACAGCATGTTGTCGAGCATCCGCGCCAGGCGTTCCAGTTCCTCGACGTTGGAGGCGAGCAACTGTTGATAGGCTTCGATGCTGCGGTTCTGCTGCAGGGCGACCTGGGTTTCGCCCAGCAGGTTGTTGATCGGCGTGCGCAGTTCATGGGCCATGTCGGTCGATACCTGGCCCAATTGCACGAAGCCCTTGCCCAGGCGGTCGAGCATGGCATTGAAGGCGTCGATCATCGGCAGCAGCTCCCGGGGTGCGCCCCGGCTATCCAGGCGTTCGGTGAGATTGCCGATGCCGATACCGTGGGCATGCCGGGCCAGGAGCCGCACGGGCAGCAAGCCGCGATCCACCAGTACATAGCCGGACAACGCCAGCAGAATCGCCGCCACGCTGGCGAACAGGTAGACGTTGAGCCGGTAACGGGCGAGCACGGCGGTGCGCTCGGTCATCAGGCGCCCGGTGACCACTTCCAGGCTGCCCTGATCATCGGACTCGATAATGGCCGCCAACGCGGAAAAGGGCACGCCGTCGACGTTGGGCAAGTGCTGCACGTCGCCAAGAGTCAGCGGGTGGTCCATCGGCATTGGTGCCAGGGCCGGCATGTGGAGATTGCCCGGATTGACCACCAGCAACGGCGGTTGCCCGGGTACGCCGATGCTCAGCAGCGCTTCGCGATTACCGAGCATGTTCTGGAACAGTGACGGTTTGCTGCGGATCAGCTCCAGGGTGTTGCTGTCGTTGAGAAAGGTGCGCAGCTGATCGATGCGCGTCACCAGTGCCGCGTCGTCACGGCGGATCAACTCGTGTTCCAGGTCGTGGTACAGCGCCACGCCGAGCGCCGTCAGCGAGACAAACGCCAGAAACGCGAACACCAGCGCCAGGCGCAGCGTCAGGGAGTGGTGCAACCGCGACAGGGCGCTCATGGTTGCGTATCGAAGCGGTAGCCGATGCCGCGCACGCTGTGGATCAGCTTGAGCGGGAACGGGTCGTCGATTTTCATACGCAGGCGACGGACCGCGACATCCACCACGTTAGTGTCACTGTCGAAGTTCATGTCCCAGACCCGTGACGCGATCATCGAGCGCGACAGCACCTCGCCTTGATGGCTGGCGAACAGGTGCAGCAGGGCGAACTCCTTGTTGGTCAGGGTGATGCGCGTGCCGGCGCGGGTCACGCGGCGCTTGAGCACGTCGATCTGCAGGTCTTCGATTTGCAGTTGCTCTTCTTCGCGAGTGGGGCCACGGCGGGTCAGGGTGCGCAGGCGCGCCACCAGTTCGGCGAAGGAAAACGGCTTGATCAGGTAATCGTCGGCGCCCAGCTCTAGGCCCTTGACGCGGTCGGCGATGTCATCGCGGGCGGTGAGGAACAGCACCGGGGTATCGGCTTCCTTGCGCAGGCGGCGCAGGACTTCCCAGCCATCCATCTTCGGCATCATCACGTCCAGCACGATCACGTCGAAGTCATGTTCCAGCGCCAGGTGCAGGCCATCGACCCCGTCGCGCGCCAGGCTCACGGTATAGCCGAGCTCCTGCAGGCCGTTTAGCAGGTAGTTGCCGGCCTTGGGTTCATCTTCGACGACGAGAATATTCATGGGGTCCTACCAGATTCGGGGCCAGCACATTTCATTGACGGGCAGGCGGGCTACAGCGGCCTGCCCGTGCCGCCAGTGTAGCCCGATCACCCGTCGATACATCGGGATGACGATCAATGCTCATTGGTGCAACCGCTGCCTTGCACCAGGTAGTCCAGTTCATGCTGACGACCCTGGTGATCGAGGTAGTTCAGCTGGGCGGGGATGATGCCGCATTGTTGCGAAATGTCGGTTTCGCCGACGACCTTGGCCACGTCGAGGTGGACGAAGGCGCCGTCCTTGTCGTGGATGACAGGCGCGCTGCTCTGGGTGTCGGCAAACGCCGAGCCGGTGGCGAGGAGGGCGGCAAAACCGAGGATATACAGTTTCATGATGAGTCTCTCTATTCAGGTGTCGGGCTGTCGGCAAGGTGCCTGGCAGTGAGTTCAGATTACTCAGGCAATCCGGACAGCCGACCAACAAGTCGATTACAAAGTTGTCATTAATGGACGCCGGTTACGGCTGGCGACCGGCGGCAGCGAGGATCAGGTCGGCAATCTCTTTGGAGTGGGAGACCAACGACAGGTGGCTTGACGGCAGCTCGATGGTGGTCGCGCCCATGCGCTTGGCGAGGAAGCGTTCGAGGTCCGGGTTGATGGTCTGGTCGAGGCTGGACACCGCATACCACGAAGGTTTGGTGTGCCAGGCGGCTGCCGTGGTGCGGTCGGTGAACAGGGTCTTGGCGATCGGTTGCTGCTCGGCGAACAGTTGCATGGCCTTGTCGTGGGGCACGTCGCTGGCGAAGTACTTGAGGAAGGCGTCCTGCTTGAGGCTGACGTAACCGTCGTGTTCTTCGGTGCCGGCGCGCACCGGCATGGTCGGGTATTTGGCCGAAAGTGCGACGAAGTCCTCCCCCGCATCCGGCGCGCGCGCGGCCACATACACCAGCGAACTGACCTTCGGATCTACCCCGGCTTCACTGACCACGGTACCGGCGTAAGAGTGGCCGACCAGAACTGTCGGACCGTCTTGCTGATCGAGTACCCGTTTCGTGGCGGCTACATCGTCGGCCACCGAAGTCAGCGGGTTTTGCACGGCAGTGACGTGCAGCCCGGCGGCCTGCAAACGCGCGATCACGTCCGACCAGCTGGAGCCATCGGCCCAGGAACCGTGCACCAGCACGACGTTGTTGGCCTTGACCGGTGCGGTCGTTGTAGCGGCCATGGCCGAACCTGCGCCGAACATGATCAGGCTGGCGGCGATCAGGCAGAGTTTGCTCAATGGTTTCATGGTGTCGACCCTTGTCTTCATCAGTGGGAGAGGTGTCAGTCGGTGCGTGTGACTGACGGGCTCACTGTAGGGAGCGAGGGTGCTGAGGATGCTGACAACTCGGTGACAAGTTTGTAATGAAGGTCGGATGTACCTGATCCCCTGTAGGAGCGAGCCTGCTCGCGAATAACGTCCGGACAACGCGGTCATTCAGACAGCGCGCGTTAACGTTGACGTCCATCGCGAGCAGGCTCGCTCCCACAGTGGATTGAGGTGACCACCATTTTTTGTATTCGACGCACCCCCTGTAGGAGCGAGCCTGCTCGCGATGGTCGTGAACGATGACGCGGGCAGCCTGACGCCCGGCGGGGCCTTCTGGTTTTTCGCGAGCAAGCTCGCTCCTACAGAAGCGAAACAATGGCCTACGCTTATCCGCAGGCCGATACCCAACCGGCACCCATAAAAACAATGAACCAGGGAGATACGCCATGTCCGCTTTGTTCAGCCGCTTCAATCGTTACCTCGCTGTTGGCCTGACCGCCGCTGCACTCGCCACCCCCGCGCTCGCACTGGATACCGTCAAGTTCATGGCCCCCGGCTCCGTGGGCGGCGGGTATGACCAGACCGCGCGGGTACTGGGCAAGGCGCTGATCGAGGCCAACGTGGCCAAGTCCACCACCTTTGAAAACAAGGGCGGCGCCGGCGGAACCCTGGGGTTGGCGCAGTTCGCCAACAGCACCAAGGGTGACCCGGATGCACTGTTGGTGGTCGGCGCGATCATGGTCGCGGGTATCGAACAGAACAAACCGCAAATTACCCTCAAGGACGTGACGCCGATTGCCCGGTTGTTCACCGAATACAACGTGATTGCCGTGCGCAAGGACTCGCCCTACAAGACCCTCGATGACCTGATCAAGGACTTCAAGGCCAAGCCCACCAGCGTCACCTTTGGTGGTGGTTCCAAGGGTTCGATCGATCACATCGGCATCGCCGAGCTGGCGGGCAAACTCGATGTGCCGGTCAACAAGGTCAATTACATCGCCACCGGCGGCGGGGGCGAAATCGTGGCGCAGACCCTGGGCGGCCAGATCAAGGTGCTCACCGGGGGCTACGCCGAGCTGGGTCAATACATCAAGAACGGCCAGATCCGCGTGCTGGCCATCGGTGCGCCCGAGCGTGTGCCGGGGATCGACGCGCCGACCCTCAAGGAAAGCGGCTACGACGTGATCATCGGCAACTGGCGTGGCGTGTACGGCGCCGCCGGCCTCACCCCCGAACAGCGCAAGGAAGTGACTGACGCGGTGGTGGCCGCCAGCAACAGCAAGGTCTGGCAGGAAAACATTCAAACCAATGCCTGGACGCCGAGCGTGCTGACCGGTGATGACTTCGGCAAATTCGTCGACGAAGAGCACGTGCGCTTGCGGGCGATGCTGGTCAAGGTCGGGCTGCTTTGAGATGACCGCGCCACGTGCTGTGGTGCCGGCGCAATTGGCGATCGGCCTTGGCCTGATCGCCCTCAGCGCGGTGTTGGCCGTGGGTGCCTGGCGCTTTCCACCCGAGATGGGGTTCGTGATCCTGCCGGCTTACGTGTATCCCTATCTCGTTGCCGGGTTTCTGGGCGTGGTGGGGGTGCTGCTCAGTTATCAGGCGCTCACCGGCGGTTTTCGCGAACTGGACACCAGCCAAGGTGTGGTCCCGGGCGGCAAGACCGGCGCGGCCTGGGTGACGGGCGGGCTGGTGGGGGTGGCGGTGCTGATCAACCTGATCGGCTTCGTGCTGGCCGCCGGGTTGCTGTTTGCCTGTTCGGCACGGGGCTTTGGCAGCCGTCATCCGCTGCGTGACCTGGCCATCGGCATTGCCTTGACCCTGCCGATTTACTGGCTGTTCAACGCCGGGCTGGGGGTTTCCCTGCCGCCGCTGGTCAATGCCTGGATCTGACCGGGCTCAAGGAGATCGACAGCGTGGACATTCTCTCAAGCCTGCTGATGGGCTTTTCCGCGGCGCTGACGCCGATCAACCTGATGTGGGGTTTTATCGGTTGCCTGCTCGGCACCGCCATCGGTGTCTTGCCCGGCATCGGGCCGGCGCTGACGGTGGCCCTGCTGCTGCCGATCACCGCCAAGGTCGATCCCACCGGGGCGCTGATCATGTTCGCCGGGATCTATTACGGCGCGCAGTTCGGCGGTTCCACTACCTCGATTTTGCTCAACACGCCCGGTGAATCCTCTTCCATGGTCACCGCCCTGGAAGGCAACCGGATGGCCCGCAACGGACGGGCCGGACCGGCGTTGGCCACGGCCGCCATCGGCTCTTTCGTGGCCGGGACCATAGCGACGATATTGCTGACCCTGTTCGCACCGGTGGTGGCCAGGTTGGCGCTCAATTTCGGCCCGGCGGAGTATTTCGCGATTCTGGTGCTGTCCTTCACTACGGTGTCGGCGGTGCTCGGTGCTTCCATGCTGCGCGGTTTCGCATCGCTGGGGATCGGGCTGACAGTCGGCCTGATCGGCCTGGACTCGACTTCGGGGATCGCCCGCTACACCCTGGGTGTTCCGGAATTGGTGGACGGCATTGAAGTGGTGCTGGTGGCGGTGGGGTTGTTTGCCGTCGGCGAAGCGCTTTACAGCCTGCTCTATCAACAGGAACAGATGGAAGGCCGGCATCGGATGAGCTCTTTGTGGATGACCCGCGCTGACTGGCGGCGTTCGGTGCCCGCATGGCTACGCGGCACGCTGATCGGCTTTCCGTTCGGTTCGATTCCCGCTGGCGGCGCGGAGATCCCGACCTTTCTGTCCTATTCCACCGAACGCAAGCTCTCCAAATACCCGAAAGAGTTTTCCGCCAATAAAGGCGAGGGCGCCATCGAAGGCGTCGCCGGCCCGGAAGCGGCCAACAACGCCAGCGCCACCGGCTCGCTGGTGCCCTTGCTGACCCTGGGCATCCCGACGTCGGCCACCGCGGCGATCCTGTTGGCGGCATTCCAGAACTACAACCTGCAACCGGGGCCGCTGCTGTTTGAAACCTCCGCCGAGCTGGTCTGGACCCTGGTGGCCTCGCTGTACATCGGCAACGTCATCCTGCTGGTGCTGAACCTGCCGTTGGTGGGGGTGTGGGTCAAGTTGCTGCAAATCCCCAGGCCGTACCTGAATGCCGGGATCCTGGTGTTCGCCACCATCGGCGTGTACGGCATGCGTCATTCATCCTTCGACCTGCTGCTGATGTTGGCCATCGGCTGGTTCGGCGTGTTGATGCGCCGCTTCGATTTCCCGGTCGCGCCGGTGATCGTGGGCATGCTGCTGGGGCCGATGGCCGAGAAACAGTTGCGCAATGCCCTGTCCATCAGCGAGGGCGACTGGATGATCTTCCTCACGCAGCCGATTTCGGCGTTTTTCATGGCCCTGACGCTGTTGGTGCTGGTGGTGCCGCCTTTGCTGCATGCGCGGGGGATCAAGTTGCACGAAGACGATTGACTGCCAGGCACAACTCCCCTGTAGGAGCGAGCCTGCTCGCGATAGCGTCGGCACATTCAGTACTGATGTGACTGATGCACCGCTATCGCGAGCAGGCTCGCTCCCACAGTTGATTGGGGGGCCAAATCCCACGGGTTATGCAGGCGTCACAGCCTGCTGCGCAAACCACTGCATCACCGCCCCGCACGCCGGATGCGACGCCGCTGAAGGCTGCAGGCACAACGAGTAAATCCCGCGGGTTTTCAACGGCTGGCCGAACGGAATGTGCAGCACACCCCGTTCAATCGATTCCCTCGCCAGGGTCATGTCGGTCATGGCCACGCCCAGCCCACGGGCGGCGGCATCCAGCGCCAGTTCGTCGAGGTTGAAGGGAATATGCCGAAACGCCTCCAGCGGATGACCACCGTTGGCGGCCAGCCAATACCGCCAGTCATTGCGGTCCGCCGAGCGATGCAGCAACGCAAAGTCCGCAAGATCATCCAGCGCTGCCAGTGCCAGACTGGGCGCGCACACCGGGATCAAGGCTTCCTCGAACAGCGTCAGGCAATCCGGGGCAGTGGAGGGCTCGGGCAGATAGAGAATGTACGCATCGCTGTCGCCGGCCGGTTCCACGACTTCCGTGGCCACGGTTTCGATCGCCAGGGAAATCTCCGGGTAATGGCGGTAGAAATCGCTCAATTTTGGCAGCAGCCAGCGCACCGCCAACGACACGTGCATGCGCAGGCGGAATGGCCGCTTTTGCGGCGCGATGCGGTCTTCGAGGGTTTTGAGCTGGTCGAGGATGTTGCGCGCACTGGCGAGCACCTGTTCACCCTCCGGCGTCAGGCGCAGGCTGCGGCTGCTGCGCACGAACAGCGCCACACCGAAATGACTTTCCAGTTGCTGGATTTGCCGGCTGACGGCGCTCTGGGTCAGGCACAGCGTCTGCGCCGCCTGGGTGAAGCTGCCCGAGTCGGCAACCTCGACCAGCGCCTGTAAGCCTTGCAGCGAGGGAACGTGGCGAATTTTATCCATGCGTTTTCAGAATGCCTGAATGAATTAATAACGTTGGTTGCAGGTTCTGGAAGCCTTTAGATTCTAGCTCTGGCGATCACTTTCCAAAACCATCCATGCGATGGATTCATACGAAAGATGGTCGCGGAACGAACGTCAACGAGGTGATGCATGGAAAACAGATGTGGCTGGATCGCGCAGGCCGGGGACTCTCCGTCGCGCGATGCCTTGAGCGGTACGCAACAGGCCGATTGGCTGGTCATCGGCGCCGGCATCACCGGGCTGTGCGCCGCCCACTCACTCGCCGAAATGCATCCCCAGGCCCGCATCGTGATCGTCGACAGGCAACGCGCTGCGCAAGGTGCGTCGGCACGCAATTCCGGGTTTGTGGTGGCCCACGAAAACCCGGTCGCGGCCGAGTTGCAAGGCAGCGCGGGGTTCACCGGCTTCCAGGTCGATACCTCGATTTCCCGTGCCGCCAGCGATGAGGTGCGCAAGCGCATTGCCCGGCATGGCATCGAATGCGACTTTCGCGAATCGGGCTACTTCTTTGCCGTGAGCGATCCGCGCAAGTTGGCCGATGTCGAGGCGAAGTTGCAGACCCTGCGGGCGGTAGGGGCCAGCGCGCATTTCCTGCAAGGTGAGCAACTGACGAAGCAGCTTGGTACCCGCCATTACCAGGCCGGGATCTGGTGCGGCAATGGCAATGCCTTGCTGCAACCGGCGAAATACGTGAAGGGCTTGCTCGATGCGCTTCCGGCACAGGTCACGCTGTTCGAGAACACCGAAATTCTTGGCATGGAACGCCTGGGCAACGGGCGGATTCGCGCCAACGGCCATCAGGGTTGCATTGAAGCCCGGCAGGTGCTGGTCTGCCTCAACGCCTTCATTCCGCGTTCCGGCATCAGCGACAGCGGCACCTTTGCCATGGAACTCAGCGCCAGCCTGACCCGGCCGCTGAGCGACGAAGAATTCCAGGCCATCGGCGCCGTCGAGCCCTGGGGCGTGCTATCGACCCGGCCACTGGGGGCCACGGTGCGCCTGACGCCGGACCGGCGGGTGATGATCCGCAACACCGCCGAGTATCGCTCCCGCGACCTGTCGCTCAGCGAGCTGGCGAGCCGTCGCCAGCACCATGTGCAGGGGTTACAGCGGCGCTTCCCGATGCTGGGCGAGCAGGACATCCAGTACACCTGGACCGGCCACCTCAGTGCGTCACGCTCCGGGCAACCGTACTTCGCCAAGGTCGAGGAGGGCGTGTTCGCCGTGGCCGGCTGCAACGGTTCCGGCGTGGCGCGCGGCACGCTGTGGGGCCGACTGCTCGCGGAGCTGGCGTCGGGCGGTGAATCGTCCCTGCTGCAATCGGTCATCGAGCGCGCCCGGCCCGGCTGGCTGCCGCCCAAGCCGCTGCTCGACATCGGTGCCATGCTGCGTATGCGCGTCGAGACGGCCCGGGCCAAAACAGAAATCTGAAACAACAACAAAAGCACTTCCGCACGAAGGTGATCGACCATGCGCGTCAAAACAGTTTCCCTGCTGGCACTTCTCTCAACTTGTTGTGCAGCCGCTTACGCTGACGAAACCCTGAACATTTCCAACTGGAACGGCTACATCGCCGACGACACCCTGGCCAATTTCACCAAGGAGACGGGGATCAAGGCCACCTACGACATCCACGACAGCAACGAAGTGCTGGAGTCGAAGTTGATGACGGGCAACACCGGTTATGACGTGGTCAGTCCGTCGAACCATTTCCTGTCGCGCCTGATCAAGGCCGGCGCCATCCAGAAACTCGACAAGAGCCAATTGCCGAACTGGAAGAACCTCGACCCGACGCTGATGAAGAAGCTCGAGGTCAACGACCCCGGCAACCAGTACGGCTATCCGTACATGTGGGGCACCGCCGGCATCGGCTACAACGTAGAGAAGATCAAGGCGATCTTTGGCAACGCCGATGTCACCAAGTCGTGGAGCCTGTTTTTCGACGAAGCCAACATCAAGAAACTCAGCGAATGCGGCGTGGCGATCATCGACAACCCGACCCAGGTGCTGCCGATCACCCTGAACTACCTTGGCCTGCCGCCCCATAGCCATGAGCCTGCGGACTACAAGAAAGCCGAGCAGGCGCTGCTGAAAATCCGCCCGTATGTGCAGTACTTCCATGCCTCCAAGTACATCAGCGACCTGGCCAACGGCAACGTCTGCGCGGTGATTGGTTTCAATGGCGACATCGTGCAGGCGGCGGCCAGCGCCAGGGAGGCGAAAAACGGCATTGATATCGCTTATTCGATTCCGGACGAAGGATCGACCCTGTGGTTCGACATGGTGGTGATGCCGAAAAACGCACCCCACGAGAAGAATGGCTACCGCTACATGAACTACCTGTTGCAGCCAGAGGTGATTGCCAACATCAGCAACAGCATCCACTACGCCAACCCCAACAGCGCGGCCGATGCCCTGGTGGTGCCCGAGGTGAAACAGGACCTGGCGATCTACCCGCCGAAAGCGGTGATGGACAAGCTGTTCACCGTCGAAGACCTGCCGGCCTCGATTGCGCGGTTGACCACGCGGTTGTGGACCAAGCTGAAAACCAATACCTGAAAACTCAGCGGATGGTGCAAGGGAGGCGCTCGATTTTGTGATCGAGGCATAACCCCTGTAGGAGCGAGCCTGCTCGCGATAGCGTCGGCACATTCAGTACTGATGTGACTGATGCACCGCCATCGCGAGCAGGCTCGCTCCCACATTGGCTAGTGGCATTGCCAGTGCTCATGCCAGCATCGACATCAACCCACCCTGGCGATCGAGCCTGGCCAAGTCGTCGAAGCCGCCGATATGCGTGTCGCCAATGAATATCTGCGGCACGGTGCGGCGCCCGCTGCGTTCGAGCATTTCCTCAAGCTTGCCCGGCGTGCGCTGGACGTTGATCTCGTGCATGGCAATGCCTTTGCTGGCCAGCAGGAACTTGGCGCTGCGGCAGTAGGGGCAGGTCTCGGTGGTGTACAGGGTTACGGTGTTCATTGTCAGTCTCCAGAATTTGATAACTGTGGGAGCGAGCCTGCTCGCGATGGTCGTGAACGATGACGCTGGAGGCCTGATGCCCCGCAGCGTCCTTGCGTTCATCGCGAGCAGGCTCGCTCCTACAGGAGGTAGGCGTCTTTACAGGGCGCTGGCCGCCGGAAAGTCGATATCGGTCAGCGCAACGTTGTTCAGGTAGTTGGTCAGCGTCTGCGAGGCCACGTGTGCAATCACTTCAACGATTTTCCCGTCATTGATCCCGGCGGCGCGGGCGGCGGCGATCTGGTCGCTGGTCAGGTGACCGCGGCTTTCGGTGATCTGGCGGGCGAGCAGGGCGAAGGCGTCGAGCTTGCCTTCACGGGCACTGAGAATCTCCTGGCCGGACAGCCCGGCCTTGCCGGCGAACAGGGTGTGCGCTGCCAGGCAATAGTCGCAGCCGTTGACCTGCGAGGTGGCGAGTGAGATCGCTTCCTTCTCGGTAGCGCTCAGGGAAGTCTTGCCCAGTGCCGCCGAGTTTTGCAGGTAGGAAGCCAGCACCGCAGGGGCGTGGGCCAGTACCCGGAAGACATTGGGCAGGAAACCGATTTTCTTTTGCAGGCCTTCCAGCAGTGGGCGGGTGGCGTCGGTGGTGTGTTCCAGGCTTACAGGGACAATGCGGGTCATGGTGATTCTCCGAGGGTGCAGCGCGACAGGCGCTGGGTACGGAGGTCATGCTAGTGATTCGGGCTGGTCAATTGGGTGCAAATCGTCGACGATATGCGACAGATCGTCCAGAACTGCTTCCAGGGGAATCCTCATGGATCGCTTGTCCACCTTGCTCGCGCATTTCGGCGTCAACGCCGGCACCTTTCACAGCGGTACGTTCTGCGGCACCACGGCCTTCGATGGCAGCCAGACCTGCGGCCATCTGCATTTGCTGCAGGCCGGCGAGGTCACCCTGAAACTCGCCGATGAGCGCGAGCTGCACCTGAGCGAACCAACCCTGATCTTTTTTCCCAGGCCCTACCGTCATCGCCTGTTCGCCACAGAGGCGTCCGGCACTCAACTGGTGTGCGCGTCACTGAATTTCGATGGCGGCTCGGGCAATGCCCTGGCCACGGCGCTGCCGGAGTACCTGGTGCTCAAGCTCGATGAAATCCCGACCCTGGCCAGCACCCTGGAGTGGTTGTTCAACGAGGCGTTCGACGGCACCTGCGGCCGCGAAGCGGTGATGGACCGCTTGTTCGAACTGCTGGTGATTCAGCTGCTGCGGTACATCCTGAGCACGCGCAACCAGCAACCGGGGATGATGGCCGGGCTGGCGGATTCGCGGCTGGCCCGGCCCTTGAGCCTGATGCACGAAGAACCGGGCAAGGCCTGGAGCGTGGCCGAGCTGTCGGCGCTGGCGAACATGTCCCGGGCCAGCTTCGCCGAGCACTTCAAGCGCGTGGTCGGCCAGGCGCCGGGGGATTATCTGGTGAGCTGGCGGATCAGCCTGGCGCAGAAACGCCTGCGCGAGGGCAAGCCGATTGCGCTGATCGCCGAAGAAGTCGGCTATGAAAGCCCTTCGGCGCTGGCGCGGGCATTTCGCCGCAAAACCGGGCTCAGCCCGCGAGAGTGGAGGGGGTGACGAGCATGGCGCACAAACAAGCGGCTTGGGCCCGGTTGCGCAGCAGACGCCAATGCGGTCACTTCGGTTTGAGCGGTCGATCCCGGGCGCAGCTTTTGCGGCTTCTGCTTTTACGGGACTTGTGTTGCCGAGCGCAGGCTTTGCCCGCGGTGAAAAAGCTGGCGTGGGTGGAAGAGGATTTCGATGAGGAGCGCGAGTACAGCTCGCCGGTGTGTTACCGCGATCAGTTTCCCGATTACTGAGATGCGAAGTTGATCAATGACTTCCCCGCCGTACAAGCGGTAATCTCGCCCGCTCGCCTGTCAAAACAATAATCAGGAGTCACCGATGCATCCGATCCGTCTCGGTCTGGTGGGTTACGGCAAGATTGCCCAGGATCAACACGTTCCAGCCATCAGCGCCAACCCCGCGTTCCAGTTGGTGGCCGTCGCAACCCAGGGCCAGCCTTGCCCCGGGGTGGAGAATTTCAAGTCCCTGGGCGAACTGCTGGAAAGCGGCTTGCAGGTCGATGCGATTGCGTTTTGCACACCCCCGCAAGGGCGATTCGCCCTGGTGCAACAGGCACTGGCGGCGGGCAAGCATGTGCTGGTGGAAAAACCGCCATGCGCCACCCTGGGTGAAGCGATGGCGTTGGTAAGCCAGGCCGAGGAGCAGGGCGTCAGCGGCTTGTTCGCTTGGCATTCACGCTACGCTCCGGGCATCGAGGCCGCCCGCGACTGGCTGACCAGCCGCACCCTGCAAAGCGTGCAGATCGACTGGAAGGAAGACGTGCGCAAGTGGCACCCCGGCCAAGCGTGGATCTGGCAACCCGGCGGCCTGGGTGTCTTCGACCCGGGTATCAACGCACTGTCGATTGTCACCCATCTGCTGCCGCTGCCGTTGTTCGTCGAGTCCGCCGAACTGCGTGTACCGAGCAACTGCCAGTCACCGATTGCCGCCTCCATCAACATGTCCGACGCGCGCCACCTCGATGTCCGCGCGGAGTTCGATTTCGACCACGGTCATGACGAACTCTGGAGCATCGAAATTCGCTGCGCCGAGGGCGTCCTGCGCCTGGACAACGGCGGCGCCCTGTTGAGCATCGACGGCGTACGCCAAACCGTCTCGGAGGAGGGCGAGTACGCGGCGGTGTATCGGCATTTCCAACAGTTGATCAACGACAAGGCCAGCGACCTGGACTTGCAGCCGTTGCGACTGGTGGCGGACAGTTTTTTTGTCGGCAGCCGGGCGCTGGTCGAGCCGTTCTACGATTGAAGGCGACTATGCAGGAGCGAGCGTTTGCGAACTTCGCTCCTGCAAGTTGTTGCTGTTTTCTTTTCCGCTAGTTCAATTTGAAAGTTTGAACTGTCAATAATCCGAAAAACGCTAGTGTTTCATAAGAGCGAATCGGGTCTGCCAAACGTGATCCTTAGATAAAAATCAACTAACTTGGCCGACCAGCTGCTGAAACTTCTGGCGAAATTACCATCATAATAGCCGCCCCGTAAGTCGAGCGCACAGCCCGGGTTTCGGGGAGAAATTCAATGAATGCCACAAGGAAAATGTGTGCTTTTCCGCGAGGTTTTAGCGCGGCGGGTTCGGCCGCGTTCAATTTGCCGGAACAATATTAATAAGTAAAAGTTCGTGGACAGTGTTCCTGCGGTATTGCAACTAAGTCTCTGTGTGTAACTGCAAGGGAACCCCACAGGAAGACGCTTATGCACACAATTCGTAACACTTTGGTGGTCGTAGATCCCCGGCACTCCGGGGATTTGATTCTCGGTAGAGCCAGGATGATCGCGAACACCACCCGATCACACTTACATTTACTGGCCTGCGAAAAGGGCAATCATCATTCTTCCTGGTTGAGCGACCTGCAGAATGCCCTCTTGCTCGAAGGCTACAGCGTCAGTGCCCAGCACGCCTGGCTGGGCAGCCCACACAAGACCATCATTGCCGCACAACAGGCGGAGGGGTGCGGGCTGGTGATCAAGCAGCACCTGCCCGACAACCCGCTGGTCAAGGCCTTCCTGACCCCTGATGACTGGAAGCTGTTGCGATACTGCCCAAGCCCGGTGTTGATCGTGAAAACCGCCAGGCCCTGGACTGGCGGCATCATCCTCTCCGCCGTCGACGTCGGCAGCAGCGACGTGGAGCATCACGTCCTGCATTCGGGCATCGTCAGCCACGGTTATGACATCGCCAGACTGGTCGGTGGCACGCTGCACATGATGAGCGCCCATCCCTATCCCATGCTTTCGTCGAGCGACCCCATCTTTCAACTCAAGGACAGCATCCGCGCGTTCTATCGGGAGCAGTGCCTGAGGTTTCAGGCCGAATTCAACATCAGCGACTCACGCCTGCATATCGAGGAGGGCCCGGCGGAGGTGTTGATTCCGTATCTGGCGCACAAGCTTGAAGCGGCGCTTACGGTAATCGGCAGCGTGGGGCGTACGGGGCTGAGCGGTACCTTGATCGGCAATACCGCCGAGATGGTCCTGGACTCCCTGGACAGCGACGTACTGGTGCTCAAACCGGATGACATCATCCATCACCTGGAAGAACTGGCGGCTCCATCGCCAGTGACGGTGATCGACTCCGGCCTGACTTGCTGGCCGTACAGCCACCACAACCCTCAGCCTTTTGTGCAGGCCCATGACCATTTATCACCCGACGTGGCAACGCCCGCGAGCAATGCGGAGAGGTTCAAGCTGACGGGGCGATGAAGCTGCGCAAGGTCACTGTAAGGGGGCCGTCGACATCCAGCAGGGTGTCGACCGGGCTGCCCGCTTTAGTAAATCCAATAGCGTAGAAACGCATCGGGTTGATATTTCCCATCGACTATCCGGCATCGATTTATGTGATTTTGATATCAGTGCTATGTGATTGGCGCCGTTTATCGATCAATGCTTGAAAGGTAATTTGCCTCTCCCGGATATCAAATCGAGAGAGAGCCATGATGCGAACCACGTTAAAGGCCACGCTGATGGCCGCTATGCTCGGCATGTCAGGCGGCGAAGCGCTAGCCGCGGACTACAAGCAGAATCCGTTCACGTTGGCCTACGGCGGTGCACTGACGAAAAACGAACCGGGCAAGGTCAACATCCACCCGGTCACCTACAAACTCGATGGCCTGGACATTGCCGCGAACGTTTACACCCCGGCCAACTATGACCGCTCGAAAAAGTACCCGGTGGTCGTCGTGGCGCACCCCAATGGCGGGGTGAAAGAGCAGGTCGCGGGCCTGTATGCCCAGCGTCTGGCGGATCAGGGCTATATCACGATCACGGCGGATGCGGCGTATCAAGGGGCCAGTGGCGGTGAGCCGCGCAATGTGGACAAACCTGCGAACCGCATCGAAGACATCCATGGCATGGCGGACTTCATTGCCAGCTATCCCGGTGTCGACAGCGCGCGCCTGGGCCTGCTCGGTATCTGCGGCGGTGGCGGCTACTCATTGGCGGCGGCGCAAACCGACAAGCGCTTCCGCTCGATCGCCACCCTGAGCATGTTCAACTCCGGACTGGTTCGCCGTAACGGTTACCAGGACTCGCAGCTGTCCACCATTGAGGAACGTCTGCAACAGGCCTCGGCGGCCCGTGCCCAGGAAGCGGCAGGCGGGGAGGTCCTTTACGTGGGGGATGCCAAGCTGACCGATGAGCAGATCGCCAGGTTGCCGTTTGATCTGTATCGCCAGGGCTTCGAGTACTACGGCAAGACGCACGCCCACCCCAACTCTACGTTCCGATACACCCAGAGCAGCCTGCTGGACCTGATGCGCTTCGACGCCACCAACCAGATCGAACTGATCGACAAGCCGTTGTTGATGATCGCCGGCAGCAAGGCCGACAGCCTGTACATGTCGCAGCAAGCCTTTGCCAAGGCCACGGGTACACAGGACAAGCAACTGTTCACCATCGATGGCGCGACCCATATCGAGACCTATTGGGTGCCGAAGTACGTGGACGTTGCCATGGGCCAGTTGACCGCGTTTTACGCCAGAACACTCTGACTTGAAGGGACAGGTCCTCATGAAAAATACCTTGATAGGCATCGCAGTCTGCGCTGCGGCGCCCTTTGCCGATGCCGCGGGTGCGAGCAACGCCAGTGAGTCCCGCCGGGCCGAGCAACAGATCAGCCGGGCGGGCACCCAGGCTTCGATGGCGGGACCGGCGGATTTTTTCACCGGACAGGTGCGCGTCGATCCCCTGTTTGCGGCCACTGAAGAAATCAATGCTTCCGGCGCTTATGTCAGCTTCGAACCAGGTGCGCGTTCGGCCTGGCATACCCATCCGGCGGGACAACGGCTGGTGGTCACTTCCGGCGTCGGCCTGGTCCAGGAATGGGGCAAGCCTGTGCAGCAGATCCGTCCGGGCGACGTAATCGTCTGCCCTCCGGGCGTCAAGCATTGGCATGGCGCGGCACCGGCAAGCGCCATGACGCACCTGGCCATCACCGGCTCCGTGGATGGCAAGAATGTGCAATGGCTGGAGAAGGTCACCGATGAGCAGTACAACGCTCACGGCGAACTGGCGCCACCGGCCATGCCCGTTGTGCCACCCGTTTCACAAACCCTATCGGCCAGGCAGCAGGCCATCCCGTTGATTGCCGCCGCGATGGCCACGAGCAATATGTCCGCGCTCAATGCCGCCTTGAATCGAGGGCTGGATGCCGGCCTGAGTGTCAGCGAGGCGAAGGAAATCCTGGTGCAGCTCTACGCCTACAGCGGTTTCCCGCGCAGCCTCAATGCGCTCGGTGAATTGATGAGGGTGGTCGAGGCGCGCAAGCAGCGCGGCGTTCAGGACGATCCGGGACGCGAGCCCGGTCGCGTGATACCCACCGCCGAAGCACTGCTTGTGGCGGGCAAGGCCAACCAGACGCGAATCGCCGGTGCGCCTGTCCAGGGGCCATTGTTCGACTTCGTCCCTGTGATCAATCAGTACTTGCAGACGCACCTGTTCGGCGACATTTTCGAGCGCGATAACCTGGACTGGCAAAGTCGCGAGCTGGCCACCGTCGCCGCATTGGCCGTCACGCCCGGCGTTGAGTCACAACTGCGCTCGCACATGGCGGCCAGCTTGCGGGTTGGCCTGACTGCCGCGCAGTTGCGTCAATTGATCCAGTTGCTGGCCGACCAGGGCGATGCCGCTGCGGCCAAGCGTGCCGGCGAAGCATTGGACAGCGTGCAGGCCAATCAACCCGGATAGCGCAGGGTTTCGCGCAGTAATGTGAAGGCCGGTGAACTCTGGCGCCGGCTCGGATAATAGAGGTGGTAGCCGGAGAACGGTTCGCACCAGTCCTCGAGCACGCGTATCAACCGGCCTTGCGCCACATGTTCCTGGACCAGGTCCTCCGGCATGTAGGCCAACCCCAATCCCTGGAGTACGGCTTCAAGGCGCATGCTGATGTTGTTGAACACCAGTTGGCCTTCGACCCGCACGTTCAGTTCCTGGCCGCCTTTTTCGAACTCCCAGAGATAGAGGCCGCCGTGAGTGGGCATGCGCAGGGTGATGCAGTTGTGCGCCATGAGGTCACTGGGGATGAGGGGCTTCGGATAGCGGGCGAAATAGGCCGCGGAACCCACGACAGCCATGCGCATATCGGGGCCGATGCGCATGGCGATCATGTCCTTGGCCACCTGTTCACCCAGCCGTACACCGGCGTCGAAACCCTGCGCCACAATGTCGGTAAAACCGTAGTCGACGATGATTTCGATGTTGAGGTCGGGATTGTCCGGCAACAGTTTCCCCAGCACCGGATGCAGGACCGTGATCGCCGAATGCTCACCCGCGGTGATGCGCAACTTGCCCGCCGGCTTGTCGCGAAACTCGCTGAGCAACGCCAGCTCAGTGTCGATCTCTTCAAAGCGGGGCGCGATCACCCGCAGCAGATGTTCGCCCGCTTCCGTGGGCAAGACGCTTCTTGTCGTGCGGGCCAGCAACCTTACCCCCAGCCGCTCCTCCAACTGACGCATGGCCCGGCTCAAGGCCGGTTGAGACATGCCAAGCCGGGCAGCGGCGCGAGTGAAACTGCGCTCTTGGGCCACAGCCGAGAAAATCGCGAGCTGGTCGTAGCTTTCGACGGTCATTTATGCGGCTCTGATATGAACGGAAGGCGATTATGTCATCTGTGCGACTAATCGTCTGGCCCCTTGGCAGGTGTATCGGAATTGTTCGCCATCGGCCGTCAGCCAGCCGCCGATTCAGGCCACAATGGGGGGCTCAAATGGAATCTCTCAACCAAAGGACGCGAAATTCATGGACACCCCTTTTTCTCAAGTCAGCGCACGTTTGCACGATCGGCGTTTCACGGTAGCGGGCAACCCTCAAGGGCTTTCCGGGGCAGGCACGGTGTTTCATTACCGCGTCGAGGAAAATGCCATTTCGAGCACTTACCAGGGCGGTCGTATCCGCATGGGCAATCAGGTGGGGCGGGTGACGGGCCCCGATTCCATCGAGCTGCTTTTCCATTGCCTGACGAACGAGGGTGAAATGCTGGCCGGCTGGTCGCGAGGCACGGTAGGCGTGGATGCGGCAGGACGTACTACGCTGAGCTTTGTCTGGGGCTGGTTGTCGGGTGCGACGGGTGGTGGGGAGTCGAGCTACGTCGAACTGACAGGCACCCATGGTTGAACCTGTGTAGGAGCGAGCTTGCTCGCGATGGACGCAAGAGCACCGCGGGGAATCAGGCTTCCAGCGTTATCGTTAACGTCCATCGCGAGCAAGCTCGCTCCTACAAGGCGGAGAGGCGACATGCCGATTGCAAAGGTGATCGTGCTTCTGGGCGCAGGGGTGGTGGCGCAGGCAGGCGCTGTGGAAATACCGCCACCCGTGCAGGCCTGTGTTGCCTGTCATGGCGCAAGCGGTGAAGGAACCGCCCAGGGGCCGGTGCTCGCCGGACTCTCGACCACCTACATCAGTGCCCAGATCGAGAACTTCATCGCCGGGCGACGCAGCAATCCGGTGATGTCGGCCATTGCCCAGGGCTACAGCGATGCGTCGTTACGCAACCAAGTCGCAGCTTATTTCGCCGGTCAAGGCACGACGCCCAAGTTACTCTTGCGTGGCCAGCCGATCGAGACCACAGCTGCACAGCAGCTTTACTACCAGGGCGACCTGGCGCGCAATCTTCCGGCTTGCTACAGCTGCCATGGCCCGAGCGCCGTGGGCGGCGGTCCGTTTCCGCGCCTGGCCGGACAACAGCCGGCCTACTTGAAGGAGCAACTCCTGGCCTGGAAAAACCGGCAGCGAAGCGGCGATCCCGACAACCTGATGGGCAACATCGCCATGAAGTTGAGCGCGGACGAGATCGATGCCTTGGCCGGTTACCTCTCGGGCATTCGATAAGGAGCAGCGGGCGATGACATTGCGTGGGTTGATGGCGGTGTGCGCAGCCTTTTCCTGGCAGGCCATGGCGGCGCAGCCGGACATGAGCGTGGAAGTCCGGGCGCAGACCAAAGATGCCGCTGCTGTGGACTTCACGCCCAGGGCGCTGACCACCATCCCCAAGGGCGATTTCGGCGACAAGGTGCGCCGAGGCTATGAGTTGTTCGTCAACACCCAGCAACTCAAAGGCAGTTACGTCGGCAACCAGCTCAACTGCACCAACTGCCATCTCGGCAACGGCGCAAAAGCCTTTTCGGCGCCGATGTGGGCGGCGTGGCTCGCCTATCCGTCCTTCCGGGCCAAAGACAATCACGTCGACACCTTCGCCGAACGCCTCCAGGGCTGTTTCAACTACTCCATGAACGGCAAGGCCCCTGCGCTGGATTCGCCGGAAGTGGTGGCCCTGTCCGCCTATTCGTACTGGTTGCTGATGGGGGGATTACTGGACAAGTCCGGGATGGCCGACACGGCAGTTCCTGAGCTGACGGACGCTCAGCTGCAACTGGGCGGTAACGACAAGTCATTCCAGCCGCCTGAGCCGATAGCGCAGAAGACCAATGCCAGTGCTCGGCAGAACATGCCCGGACGCGGATTCGCCAGCCTGCCCGCGCCAGCGTCACCCCCTTCTCCCGACCAGGGACGCCAGGTTTACGTGCAGCACTGCGCTGTCTGCCATGGCACCAATGGAGAGGGCACCAAAATGGCCGACGTACCAGTCATGCCCGCGCTATGGGGTGACGATTCCTATAACTGGGGGGCCGGCATGCATCGCATCAATACCGCCGCGCAATTCATCTTCGAGAACATGCCGCTGGGCAAACCCATCCAGCTCAATCCCCAACAGGCCTGGGACGTCGCCGCCTACATCAACAGCCAGGAGCGCCCGCAGGATCCGCGGTTCAACGGTAATCTGGCGAGCACCGCCAATGCGTTTCACCACGGGGAACAATGCTTTTACGGGCAAACGGTGGAGGGCGTGGCAGTGGGCAATTCCAGCCCGGCGGGGTCTCGATAGCGTCGCTTCTGGCCGGTGTCGATGGGCTCCGGAAGGCCGGTGCTATGATCGGTGCATCTCTCTCTTGCCAAGTGATTGCCATGGATCGCCTGTCCACGTTGCTGTCGCAGTTCGGTGTGCGCGCAAGCCTGTTTTACAACGGCAGGCTTTGCGGCAAGGCGTCATACGGCGGGGCCGGGCAGCAAGGGTATCTCCATTTGCTGCAGGCCGGCGCCATGACCTTGCGGGGACCCGATCGCCAGGAAGTCTTGCTGACCCGGCCCAGCCTGATTTTTCTTCCGCGACCCAGCCGGCATCAGCTGTTGGGCGGTGCCCCCGAGGGTGCGCAGCTGCTGTGTGCTTCCATGGAATTCGAGGGCGGGACAGACAACCCGCTGACGGCTTCGCTGCCCGACTGCCTGGTGCTGTCACTGGATGAATTGCCGCTGCTGGCCGATGTATTGAAATGGATGTTCGCCGAGGCGGCGGCAGGGCATTGCGGCAGGGAGGTCGCGCTCAACCGTTTGTTCGAACTATTGATCGTCCTGTTGTTTCGCCATCTGCTCGATCATCACCAGTTGCACACCGGCATGATGGCCGGGCTGGCGGATGCGCGGCTGTCGCGCTCTCTGGTGCAGATGCACAACACGCCCGAGCATGGCTGGTCGATTGCGGAACTGGCCAGCGCGTCGAACATGTCGCGCGCCGCCTACGCGGTACATTTCCGTACCGTGATTGGGCAGACGCCTGCCGATTACCTGTTGAGCTGGCGGATCAGCCTGGCTCAGAAACGCTTGCGTGAAGGGCGACCGATCGCGCTGATCGCCACCGAGGTCGGTTATGAAAGCCCTTCGGCGCTGGCACGTGCGTTTCGGCGCAAGACCGGTTACAGCCCGCGGGACTGGATGAAGGATCCGGCGGCAAGGCAGTGACGGGAAAATGGCCTGGGCACTCGAACTGCTTCAGGCCATATCGACAGCACCCTGATGGGTTCAGCGGGTTTCCAGTGCCGCCAGGGAGTGGCCGGCGACAAACACAGAGGCGGCAAGCAGGCCGATGTCCTTGAGCAGGAACTGGCCCGGCGCTACGGAAATGCCCGGAAAGCCCAGGCCGGGTTCGATCACGCCAGGGGTCGAGAACATGAAGCTCAATGTGGTGAAAAACAACCCGGCGGACAGCGCGCCACCGATCAATGAGAGCTTGGGCGACAGCAGGCGTGCGGCAATCAGAACGCCAATCGAGACCTCCAGGACACCCAGCAGGGCCGAGAACAAATCGACGCTGAAAATCTCATACACCCAACCCAGCAAAGGGCTGTTGCTCACCAGCGGCACCAGGCCGGTGGCTTCGTAGTGGGTGAATTTCATGCCGCCGAACCAGAAGTAGATGACGGCCAGGGCGAGATAAATGCCGTAGGTGCCCAGCGCCGTGACGGTGCTGCCGAGGGTCGAATGTTCGTTCACGCTGGCGGTTTTGTAGTGCTCAATGTTCAAGCTTTTCATGATGAAGGCTTCCAGTAGTGGGGGTGGCAAAGGCTATCGAGCGGCCCGACACGGTGTGTGTCGGGCTTGTCGATATTGTTGGCTTTGCTGCCACTGGCATGGCTGCCGAGCGTATTGCGTTCGATGCAGATCGTCTTGACTGGGGCGGCTGGGAAACCGGCGCTCCTGTGAAAACGGCCGGGTGATCAGTCGACGCTGGGCAATTCGAAGCCTGGAATCAACCGCCCCAGTTTGGCGGCCTGGCGATACAGCACCTGCATGAGTTGCATGGCGGGTTCGGAGAGCGGTTCGAACCGCGAGTAGACAAAGCTGATATCGAAATGAATCGGCTCAACCAATGGCACGACCTTCAGGCCGCTGTCCTGGGCCACGAATTCATCGATGATGGTCAGGCCCATGCCTTGTTTGACCAGCGCGACCGCTTCGTTGGCGTTGGTGAAGTTCAGCATCGAGCTCAGGTGCAGGCCCTGGCGCTCGATTTCATCGGCCAGCAACTGGCCAAAAGGCATGTCGGGGCGAAACAGCAGCAGCGGCTGGTCGACCAGTTCATGCAGTGACAGTGAGGGGCGGTGGGCCAGGGGGTGATCGGCCGGCATCACGCAGACCATGTGCGCGCGCATGAAGGCCCGTGAGTGCAAGTGGTCGTGGATCAGCGGCAATGCCGAGATCGCCAGGTCGACCTTCTTCGACAGGATCTGGTTGGGCATGTCGCGCATCAGCGTCGTTTGCCATTCGATGTTCAGCGATGGCATGTCGCGCTTGAGCCGGGCCAGGGCGAACGGGATGACCACCGTCGACAGTGACGCACTGCAACAGATGCGCAACTGACGGTGAGGCCCGTTGGCCAGGGACAGCGCACATTCGTTGACGGCCAGTGCGGCCTGGTAAACACGCTCGACTTCCCGGTACAGGATCAGCGCCTCGGTGGTGGGCACCAGGCGATTGTTGATGCGCTGGAACAGGCGATAGACCAGCCGGCTCTCGATGTAAGTGATCAGCTTGCTCACCGCCGGCTGCGAGACGTAGAGCATTTTCGCTGCTCCGCTGATCGAGCCGGTGAGCATCACCGCGCGGAACACTTCCATGTGCCGCAGCTTGAAAATCATCGTGTGGGCGTCGGGGCCTTCGCCGTAGGGCATGGATCATTAACCTTTGGTTATTGTTCGAGCGATCTCGGTATGAGCGCTATTGACCGCCTGGTCGTATCTTCACTGCATCGAATCGCCCGGCGCGGCGAACAATAACAAAGATCAGTGAGCAAGCGCAGTGACGCTTGGCGGGAGCAGGCTTGAGCATCTACGACGAATTCAAGATCGATTGCCATAACCATTTGTTTGACCCGGCGCGGTTCGCTTATCGCGCCGACACGATTTATGCACCGTCCGGACAGGAGGTCGCGACGCTGGAACAGTTCGGCCGGGTCATGGACGCCTACGGGGTGCAACACGCCTTGCTGGTAGGGCCCACCAGCGGTTACCGCACGGACAATCGCTGCCTGCTGCATGCACTGGCCCACGGCGAAGGCCGCTTCAAGGGCATTGCCGTGGTCGAACCTGACACCGCCCTGGATGAATTGGCCGCGCTCAAGGAGCAGGGCGTGGTGGGGATTGCGTTCAATCCGGCGCTGGAAGGCCTGGCCGTCATGAAGGATGCGGCTGGACTTTTCGGCCGGCTCGCCGAACTGGACCTGTTCGCCCAGATCCAGGTCCAGGGCAACCAGCTGGTCGAGCTGCTGGGCCTGATCGAGTCGACGGCGCCGCGCTTGCTGATCGACCACTGTGGCCGTCCCGATGTCCGCGAGGGCCTCGCGCAGCCGGGGTTTAAGGCGCTGCTGGGGCTGGCCGGCAGCGGCCGGGCCTGCGTGAAAATCTCGGGCATGCAGAAGTTTGCCGCTCACGATCATCTCGATGAGCAAGCCGGAACCTACGTACGCGCGCTGCTCCAGGCCTTCGGCCCGGATGCGTGTGTGTGGGGCTCGGACTGGCCGTTCATTCGCGAGCAATCGCGCGTGGACTACGGGCCGCTGCTCAAGCTGGCAGAGCAGTTGATGCCCGATTTCAGTGTGAGGAAGAAGGTGATGTGGGACACGCCACGGCGGCTGTTCGGCTTTGGCGAGCGTTGAACCTGGTTTGGGCAGCGTGCTGCCGGCAAGACCTCCAATAATAAAAAGGAACATACCGATGACGACCGAGAATAGATTCGCAGCGGCAACGCTCGCCTGTCCGGCGGAGCAAAGTACCCGGACCCGCACGAGGTTTTTGATCCTGGCGCTGATCTCCGGCGGCACCATGATCAACTACCTGGACCGCAGCGTCATGGGCATCGCCGCGCCCAGCATCAGTGCCGACCTGGGCCTGAACGCGGTCATGATGGGGCTGATCTTTTCAGCATTTTCCTGGACCTACGCGGCCGCGCAAATTCCCGGCGGCATCCTGATCGACCGGCTGGGCACCAAGTTCACCTACTGGCTGGCGCTGACGTTGTGGTCGGTGTTCACCGGCCTGCAGGGCCTGGCCCAGGGCTTTCTGTCGCTGTTGGGTTTTCGCTTGCTGGTCGGGGCTACCGAAGCGCCGTGCTTTCCCACCAACAGCCGGGTCGTCGCGACCTGGTTCCCGCAGAGTGAGCGCGCCCGGGCGACGGGCATCTATACCTTCGCCGAATACGTCGGGCTGGCGTTTTTGACGCCGCTGCTGTTCTGGGTCCTGCACGCCTATGGCTGGCGCTTTCTGCTGATGGCCGTGGGCATCCTCGGGGTTCTCTATGGCCTGGTCTGGTGGCGCAAGTACCACGAGCCCCACGAGTCGACCACGGCCAATCAGGCCGAGCTTGATTACATTGCCCAGGGCGGCGGGGTGGTCGATGGCGGCCAGAAGGCCACGCGGTTTTCCTGGTCGCAGATTCCTGCGTTGCTCAAGCATCGCAACATGCTGGGCATTTGCCTGGGGCAGTTCGCCTGCAACTCCACCAATGTGTTCTTCCTGACCTGGTTCCCCACTTATCTGGTCACCGAGCGCCACATGCCCTGGCTCAAGGTGGGCTGGGTCGCGGTGCTGCCATTCATCGCGGCTTCCCTGGGGACCCTGGCCGGCGGCTGGCTGTCGGACGCCTTGCTGCGCCGCGGCTACTCGCTGAATGTCGCGCGCAAACTGCCGGTCATCGCGGGTCTTTTGACCGCCTCGGTGATCGTGCTGGCCAATTACGTGGAATCCGACGCGCTGGTGATCGCCATCCTGTGCGTGGCGTATTTCGCCCAGGGCATGTCGGCGCTGGCCTGGATGATCGTCTCCGATATCGCCCCCAAGGGCCTGCTCGGCTTGAGCGGCGGTGTCTTCAACCTGTTCGCCAATGCGGCCGGCATCGTGACCCCCTTGACCATCGGCGTCATTGTCACGACCACGGGTTCGTTCGTCTGGGCCTTGGCCTTCGTCTCCTCGATCACCGTGCTGGGCGCCCTGTGTTACCTGTTCATGGTGCGCGATCTGCACCGCCTGCCCGACATCCAAACCGTTCAACAAGGAGCACTCTGATGACTCGATACCTGGAAGGCCAGACGGCCATCGTGACCGGCGGCATGCGTGGCATCGGCCTGGGGATTGCCCGTCGCTTGCACACCGCGGGCGCGCAGATCGTCATCTGGGACCTGGCGGTCGATGGCTGGGACAGCATCGCCAACGGCTTTGAACCGGTGATGCGCCAGGCCGTCAACGTCGCCTCGTTGGCCTCTGTGGAGGTGGCCTTCAAGGAGGTCGTCGCCCAACAGGGGCGCGTCGATATCCTGGTCAACAATGCCGGGATCAACGGGCCGGTAGCGCCCTCCTGGGAGTACCCGACAGCCGCCTGGGACCAGGTCATCGCCATCGACCTGACGGGGGTGTTCTATTGCTGTCGCACCGCCATACCGCATATGCGCGAGCGGGGTTACGGGCGCATCGTCAATGTCGCCTCGATGGCCGGCAAGGACGGCGTGCAGTACATCTCCGGCTATTCGGCAGCGAAGGCGGGTGTCATCGCCTTTACCAAGGCGGCGGCCAAGGAGCTGGCCCAGGACGGCGTACTGCTCAATTGCATTGCGCCGGCCATGGTGGAAACCGGGCTGATGGCGGAAATGACCCCCGAGCACATCGCCGCGAGCAAGGCCAAGATTCCCATGGGGCGTTTCCTGCAAATCGAGGAAATCGCCAACATGGTGACCTGGATCGCCGGGCCCGAATGCAGCTTCACCACCGGTTTTGTGTTCGACCTCAGCGGCGGCAGGGCAACCTATTGAACGGCCTGGGTGTAGCGCACCTCACCGCGCTTGAGCTGGCGCCCGAGCTGTTTGCACGCGAGGCCGCACGCGCAGGTTTCAGTTCGGTGGGGCTGCGTCTGCACCCGGCAATGGCGGGAGGCATCGCTTACCCGCTGGCGCCGGGCAGCCAGGCGCTGCAACAGTTGAAGGCCACGCTGGATGGTGAAGGCGTGGCGGTCAACGAGATCGAATTCGTCGAGCTGAAACCGCAAGTCGATGTCGCCGGATTTGCATCGCTGCTGGAGTCCGGGGCGCAACTGGGCGCGCGCTGCCTGACGGTATCGGGCGACGATCCGGAGCCTTCCCGGCTCGTGGACAATTTCGCTGCCCTGTGCCACTTGGCCGCCGGTTATGGATTGCGTGTCGACCTGGAGTTCATGCGCTGGCGTCACATTGGCAACCTGCAACAGGCCGTCGCGTTGATCGCGGCGGCGGGCCAGGACAACGGTGGCGTGTTGCTCGATGCGTTGCACCTGTTCCGCTCCGGCGGCAATGCCGCTGCCGTGGCGCAACTGGACCGGCGTTACCTCCATGGCGTGCAATGGAGCGATGCGCCGGCACAGGCCCCCACCGGCGAGGGCATCCTCCGTGAAGCCCGCGAGGGTCGCTTGCCGCCGGGGCAGGGGCAGTTGGCCTTGAGCGAGTTGCTCGACGCGCTGCCACCCGAGGTGCATTGGAGTGTGGAAGTTCCTTGCGCCGCGAGTGACGCGTCTGCGCGGTTGCGGCAAGCGTTCACCGGCACGCGCACGTGGCTGGACCGGCAGACCTTGTCATGAGCGCGCACTGCAATGGTGAACGGCAGATTGAAACGACCACCATTGCACAATGGATCGAGCCGTATCCGATCTGATCGGGCAGCTTGCCGGCCTCAGTCCGCAACCCCCTGACGCCGCTTGCGGAACTCGGCGACCTTATGCCGGTTTCCGCACAGGGCCATGCTGCACCAGCGTCGTTTGTGCGACTTGGTGCGGTCATAGAACATCATTGAGCAGTCTGCGCTTTCGCATTTGCGCACGAGGTTGAAATCACCTTGGGCCAGCAACTCGGCGGCGGCATAGGCCAGCCGGCCCAGGGATTGGCTGGCGGCATCACCCTGACGGAAGCGATCCAGTACTGGCGCGCCCGTTTCCTCCCACAGCAGTTGCGGCACCGCTCGCAACAGAAAGGCATTCAGTGCCGCCGGATCCGCCACGCGGTTTTCCCGGCGGGCTGCGAGCAAGTCCTCGATGCAGTCGCGCAGCGCACGCAGTTGCGCGAGCAATTGCCCATCACCCGGCACCATTTCGCTCGCCGAACCGAAACCGATCTGCTCAAGCCACTGCGCTGCATAGGCATCGCTGTTCAGCAGGTCGCGCCTTTGACCCTCGACCATCATTTGCGTGTTCAGCAGATCCAGCGCCGGGTGGTCGGCGAGTAGCAGTGGCGTGGGCAGTTCAAGGGGCGGGAGGAGGGTGGTCATGGCAATTGCTCGATGGGTCGACGGGTAGAGTGTAACCAATAAAAATTATTTGACCAGTTACATGATCTGTGCAAAATGGATTTAGGTAACCAGTAAAAATAACTTTAACAAGTTACATGAGGCCCCGGCCATGACCACTTCCCAATACACTCGCATCAGCTACAAATTCGCCGAAGCCGATGGCGTCAAGGTTTTCTACCGCGAAGCAGGCGCTGCCGATGCGCCGGTCTTGTTGCTGCTGCACGGGTTTCCCAGCTCCTCGCACCAGTTCCGTGACCTGATCCCGCTGCTGGCGGACAGGTACCGCCTGATCGCGCCGGATCTGCCTGGTTTCGGGTTCACCGAAGTCCCGGCGCAACGCAATTACCGGTACACCTTCGATGCCATCGGCGAGACGCTCCGCCAGTTTGTCGATGTGCTGGGGCTCAAGCGTTATGCGATGTACTTCTTCGACTACGGCGCACCCACCGGCCTGCGCCTGGCACTGGCCTACCCGGAGCGGGTGAGCGCGATCGTTTCGCAAAACGGCAATGCGTATCTTGAAGGGCTGGGGGAGGCCTGGGCGCCGATCCGCCAGTACTGGGCCGATCCGTCGCCGGCCAATCGCCAGGTGATCAACGATGCCATCCTGCATCTGGAGGGCACGCGCTGGCAGTATGTGGAAGGGGTGAGCGATCCCGATCTCATTGCTCCCGAGGCTTATCATCTGGACGCGCTGCTGCTGGAGCGGCCGGGGAACAAGGACATCCAGCTCGACCTGTTTTATGACTACCAGAACAACCTGAAGCTGTATCCGGCGTTCCAGCAGTTCCTGCGTGATGCGCAAGTGCCGACGCTGGCGATCTGGGGCAAGGGCGACCCGTTCTTCATTCCCCCTGGTGCCGAAGCCTACAAGCGCGACAACCCGAACGCCGTGGTCGAGTTGCTCGATACCGGCCACTTCGCACTGGAAACCCACGCTCCCTACATCGCTCGGCGGATTGTCGAAGTAGTGGGTGATTACATCGACTGAGATACAAGCGGCCAGCACACCTGAGCACGGCCCGCGAGGGATCAGCCGTGCTCAGGTTTGCCTGCCAGCTTGATCCAGCTATCAAGCTCCGCGACCATTTTGTTCACCTCGCTGTCTTCCCGTTCCGATGGGCGAACAATGGCGTTCCAGGCGATGTCCAGGCCGTCGTTCAGGGCTGCCCATGCCAGCTCGCCACGCTCAAGGCTCGGGGTCACCAGGTCCCGTTGCAAGATGCTGATGCCATAGCCCGAGCGCACCAGTTCGACGATGGCTTCGATCAACTCAACGGTGATCATGCGTCGCGGCAGGATGCTGGCGGGGGCGAAGAAACGGTCGTATTCCCAGCCGCTGGCGCGGTCGGTGGAATAGGTCACCAGGTTGTAGGTCTTGAAGTCTTCCGCGTAGATGGCTTTCCTGCCCGCCAGGGGATGGTCGGTGGCCATGATCGCAATCAGGTCGTCGCGAAACAGCGGCAGTTTGGCGACACCGCTGGGCACCATGCCGTCATCGATGATCGACACGTCCAGCTTGCCCTGCATCAGGCTGGCGTAGACGTCATCCCGGGGCACGGTCACCAGGGTGATTTCGATGTCCGGGCGCAGGCTGGAATAGTGCTTGATGAATTTCGGAATCCAGCGAAACGGGCCGTAGGAGGTGACGCCCATGCGGACGAACGCCGTGACGCCGCCGGCCATGGATCGGGCCTCGGATTCGGCCTCATTGAGTATCGCGATGATGTCCCTGGCCGCGCGCTCCAGGCGCACGCCGGCGGGGCTGAGGCGCATTTTGCCCCCCGATCGTTCCGTCAGGCTCACCCCCAGCCGTCGCTCGGCTTCGCGTATGCGGTGGCTGACGGCCGAGGGGGTCAGCCATAAACGTTCGGCCACCGCCGTGATCGATTCGACTTCCGACAGGGTTTGCAGCATCACAAGGTGATCGAGCGTAAGTCTCATGGCGAGTGACCTGAAAATAATTCACAAAATTGCGGAAAATTATGAGCGTGACTTGTTTTTGGTGGCGATGCAATCTCGATCCCGCAGAGCCACTGGAGACCAACAACAATGACCACCCTGCCTTTCACACCTGCGCCAACCCTGGGCGATATCGTCGATCTGGAGCTTTATCCCATCACCGATCGCAACAGTGCCGCTTATCTCGAACTGGTCGCTCACAGCCAGTCGTTGCTGGGACAAGAGGGCGTGGCGATCTTCCCGGGTTTCGTTCGCGAACCCTCGGTTGTCGCGATGGCGGACCAGACGCTGGCGTTGCACTCGCGCATGTTCCAGTTCCGGGAAAGCCACACGGTTTACTTCAAGCCTCAGGATGAAAGCGTTGATCCGCAGCATCCGTTGCGGCGCTTGATGAGCACTGAAAAAGACACCGTTGCCTATGCCGATATTCCTGCCGCCCATGGGATCCGCCGGATCTACGAGTCGGACGAAGTCCTCGCCTTCATCAAGGACGTTTTGGGCCTGGATACCCTCTATCGCCATGCCGACCCCCTGGCGGCCCTGAACCTGCAAGGCTTCACGGCAGGGCAGCAATTGGGCTGGCATTTCGATCGATCCGACTTCAGCGTCACCCTGTCGCTTCAGGCGGCGAACAGCGGTGGGGATTTCGAATACGTGCGTATGCTGCGCAATGAAAACGACGATTGCTACGACGCGGTAAGGGATTTCCTCGATGAGCCGACCACCCAACAGATCGAGGTTCTGCCCCAGGTGCCGGGTACGCTGACCTTGTTCCGTGGCCGCTATTCATTGCATCGGGTGACGCCGGTGGAAGGGGACAGATTGCGGCTCAACGCGGTGCTCGCCTATGTCGATCAGCCCAATGTCGAATTCAGCGCCTATGCCCGCCAGCTGTTCTACGGGCGTACCTCCGTTGAGCCATTGGCTTAGGTTTTACCCATAACGACAAAAACCATGGATTCACCTTTTCGCACCACAGTTCGCTGCCCCCAATAAAAACGATTCGGAGCGTCTGATCATGAAAAACAGCAAGCGTTTGCTGGCCTCATTACTCACCCTCGGCTTGCTCGCCGGCAGTGCCACAAGCCAGGCCTCGGGATGGTGCGATTCAGGTAAACCGGTGAAGTTCGCCGGCCTGAACTGGGAAAGCGGGATGCTGCTCACCGACATCATGATGATCGTGCTCAAGGACGGCTACGGCTGCACCACAGACCAGATGGTGGGCAACACCATCATTCTCGAGACTGCGCTGGCCGGTAATGACATCCAGGTGTTTGGCGAAGAATGGATGGAGCGCAGCGAAGTCTGGAAGAAGGCCGCGGCCGCCGGCAAGGTCATCGGTGTCGGTGCGCCGATCGTTGGCGGGACCCAGGGCTGGTACGTCCCGCGTTATGTGGTCGAGGGGGACAAGAAGCGCAACCGGCCTGCCCAGGCACCCGACCTCAAGACCGTCGCCGACCTGAGCAAATATCCGACGGTCTTCAAGGATTCCGAGGAACCCTCCAAGGGGCGCTTCTACAACTGCCCGGCGGGATGGATCTGTGAGCAGGACAACACCGAGATGTTGAAGGAGTACGGTCTGCAAGACACCTTCACCAACTTCCGCCCGGGCACCGGAGCGGCACTGGATGCGGCGGTCCTGTCCAGTTACAAGCGCGGTGAACCGGTGCTGTTCTACTACTGGTCGCCGACCCCGCTGATGGGGCAGATCGATGCCGTCCGCCTGGAGGAAAAACCCGGTGTCGACAAAAACGTCGTCACCATGGTCGGCCTCTCCAGCACCTTTCACCAACAGGCTCCCGAACTGGTCGCGGTACTGGAGAAGGTCAACATTCCCATCGAACTGTTGAACCAGAACCTGGCCCGCATGACCAGCGAGCGCATCGAATCACCGAAGCTGGCCAGGATATTCCTCAAGGAACACCCGGAAGTCTGGCGCGCGTGGGTCGATGAGGCGGCGGCGAAAAAGATCCAGGCCTCGCTCTAGAAACGGCAATCTTTCTTTCTGTGGGAGCGAGCCTGCTCGCGAAAGCGGTGTGTCAGTCAACATTGATGTTGAAGCTGATGGCCTCTTCGCGAGCAGGCTCGCTCCCACAGTAATAATGGTCTATGAGGCGACATAGCCCGAAACGCCATCCCACAGCAGCTTCACCGCCGTCACCACGAGCAGGCCGTAACAGGCGCGGTACATCTGGCGCTGGTCAAGGCGCGCATGCAGTCGCCAGCCCAGCCAGACCCCGCTGGGAACCGCAAGCAGACAGATGCCCATCAGGCTCAGTACGCTGCCCGTCGGTTTGGCCAGCAGCAACCAGGGCGCGGCCTTCATCAGATTACCCACCGTAAAGAACATGCTGGTCGTCCCGGCATACACCTGCTTGCTCAGGCCCAGCGGCAGCAGGTAGATCGCCAGCGGTGGCCCGCCGGAGTGCGCAACCATCGTCGTGATGCCGGATGTGAAGCCGGCGGCCACGGCCTTGGGCGATGAGCGCGGGCGCACCCTGACTTCACCGCCGGCCTTGAACCAGAGGCCGACAAACACCAGGGTGATCGCCGCCATCGCTATGGCAACCAGACGGTGGTCCACCACCCGAAAGAACAGGTAGCCGATGCCGATTCCCGCCACCAGCCCGGGTACCAGCAATTTCAGGTCCGGTTTCGACCAGGTGGAGAGTTTCCAGTAGCGCAGGCCGAACAGGTCCATGGCGATGAACAACGGCGCGAGCAGGCCACCGGCGGTGATCGGGTCCATCACCAGCGACAGCAGCGGAATGCCAACGATGGCAAAACCGCCGCCGAATGCGCCTTTCATGAAACAGATCAGAAAGACGCCGGCGAAGGTGACAAGGATCGTGGTGATCGTCAGGTCCAAGATGCGCGCTCCTGTAACGGGGGATTTCATCGGCGTGGCGGGGTACCCATAATGTCAATCACAACCTGCCCGACAAAAAGTGCCAGTTTCGAGGTTTTCCCATGGGCCAGTTTTCAAACCGTTCCGATGCTTCCACTCGCGGTGCGGAACGCCGGATCTATGCCCGGCTGCGGGCGCAGATCGAGCAGGGCACGCTGGCGGCAGGTGCGAAGCTGGTGTCGACGCGGGCCCTGGCGGCCGAGCTTGGCGTATCGCGAACCACTGTGACGGCGGCCTACGAGCAACTGGCCGCCGAAGGTTTTGTCATCACCACAAAGGGCAAGGCGGCCACGGTCGCCAGCGTGACCGGTGCTCCGTCCGGGCGCGCCAGTGAGCAGCCGGCGCTGCCGCCGGTGCTGTCGCGCTATGGCGAGCGGGTTGCCGTCATGACGCCCTACAGCATGGCCACGCCCCGTGCCCGCATTGATTTCCGCTACGGCTCGGTCGCCACGAGGGATTTCCCGGCCCTGGGCTGGCAACGCGCCTACCGCAGTGAACTGGTCAAGCGCCAGCCGAGCCTCGCCTATGGCCAGCCCGAAGGGGAGGCGCGCCTGCGCACTGCGTTGCAAGGGTATCTGCGACGGGCACGGGGCCTGACCTGCGAGGCCGATCAGATTCTCGTGGTGCATGGCTCGCAGCAGGGGCTGGACCTGTGTGCGCGCCTGCTTTTGAACCCGGAAGATGCATTCGTCTGCGAGGACCCTGGCTATCGCATGGCCCGCTACAGCTTCCAGGCCACGGGCGCGACGGCGCTGCCCATCGCCGTCGACGGGGCCGGGCTGGATACCGGCGCGCTGCCGGAAAATGATCGCGTGCGCCTGGCCTTCGTGACGCCTTCACACCAGCTGCCCATGGGCGCGGTGCTTTCCGTCGCCCGTCGCCAGGAACTGCTGAGGTGGGCGCACCGACATCGTGCGTGGATCATCGAAGACGATTACGGCGGCGAGTTTCGCTACAGCCAGCGCCCCATCGACGCGCTGCAATCGATGGATACGCAGGCGCGGGTCATTTATGTCGGGACCTTCTCCAAGGCCCTGTCGCCACAGCTCAGGCTGGGCTATCTGGTGCTGCCACGGGAACTGGTCCACGTGTTTCGTGAAGCCAAGCGCCTGACCGATCGCCACTCACCGCGTTGGGAACAAAACGTATTGGCCGCTTTGATCGAAAGTGGCACTTACGAGCGCCACGTCCGCCGCCTGCGCCGCAGCAACGAACAGCGGCGCAAGGCATTGATCGAAGCGTTTGAGCTGCATCTGGCGGAGTACGGACAACTGGTCGGCATGGCGGCGGGCCTGCATGGCGTACTGCTGTTGCCGGCGCTTCGTGCCCGGGACGAGGCACGGCTGCAAGCGATGTCGCTGGAGCGTGGGGTAGGGGTGTATCCGCTGTCACCGCTGTTTGCCGATGCCCCGTCACCAGCGCCTGATCGACCCGCCGGCCTGATTCTGGGCTACGCGGGCCTGACGGTGCAGGAGATCCATGAAGGGATCGGAATTCTGGCCGAAGTCATCCGCGGCCTTATGCATGAACTGGCGTAATACCCACCTGCAGGAGCGAGCCTGCTCGCGATGGACGTCAACGATAACGCGGGCTGTCTGGATGAGCCGCGTTGTCTGAACGTTCATCGCGAGCAAGCTCGCTCCTACAGGAGTGCGGGGGTTGCCCCGGATTTTGTGTACACCCTCTAAACTTGTAGGAGCGAGCCTGCTCGCGATGGCGTCAGGTCATTCAACTTCTGAGTGACTGACAAAACGCTATCGCGAGCAAGCTCGCTCCCACAGTGATTTTGGTGGCTGGCTGATTTTGTGACTAAAGAAATCCCCAGTACGGATTGGAGATTTACTGGCAGCAGGTGCTGTTCCTCTTGATACCGATCGGTCATCCACTGACTTACCTTACCTGCAGCGATGCGCATCATCGCTGCGGTCCGCTGCGTCGAACCCGCCTTGCCGTCAATCCATAACAACAAGAGATCCGAAAATGTCCGAGCCCACCGTCGTTTCCATTGCTTCTGAAATCTGCCCTCCATCGCCCAGCACACAGCACGCCTGACCGGTTGCCCGGTCAAGCATCCGAGCGGATTAAAAAGGAGCAAAAAACCAGTGAATATCCAGGTCGATAACGCGGTCCTGCAGCAAAAGAAGACTTACTTCTACGAGTGGTATGTGGTGGGCCTGTGCATGGTTGCCTACATCTTTTCATTTGTGGACAGGCAGATCCTCGCGCTGATGATCGAGCCGATCAAAGCCGATTTGCAGCTCAGCGATACCCAGTTCAGCTTGCTGCACGGGCTGGCGTTTTCCTTGTTCTACGCGTTCATGGGCATGCCCATTGCCTATCTGGCGGACCGCTTCTCGCGGCCCAAGATCATCGCTGTCGGGGTGGTGTTCTGGAGTCTGACGACGGCCGCCTGCGGGCTGAGCAAGAACTTCCTGCACATGTTCCTCGCCCGCATTGGCGTGGGCGTCGGTGAAGCGGCGCTGTCGCCTTCGGCCTACTCGATGTTCAGCGACATGTTCCCCAAGGAGAAACTCGGCCGCGCGGTGGGTATCTACTCGATCGGTTCGTTCGTTGGTGGCGGCCTGGCCTTCCTGGTCGGCGGCTACGTGATCGCGCTGCTCAAGGACATGAACACCATCGAGGTCGCGGTTCTGGGCGCGATGAAGGCCTGGCAGCTGGCGTTTTTCATTGTCGGCCTGCCCGGCATCCTGGTCGGCGTGATGATCTGGCTGACCGTGCGCGATCCGGCACGCAAGGGCTTGCAGGTTGATGCCCAGGGCCGGCCGAAGAAGGTGGCGCTCAGCGATGGCTTGCGCTTCCTCGGTCGTCACCGAGCCACCTTCACCTGCCACTACCTGGGCTTCTCGTTCTACGCCATGGTCCTGTTCTGCATGATGAGCTGGAGCCCGGCGCTGTACATCCGCAAGTTCGGCCTGACGCCGGTCGAGGCCGGCTACATGCTCGGCACCGTGCTGTTGCTCGCCAACACCGCCGGGGTGCTGTTCGGCGGATGGCTCACCGACTATCTGGCCAAGCGCGGTCATCAGGACGCCGCGATGCGCACCGGTGTGATCGGCGCCATCGGCATGGCGGTGCCGGCCGTGCTGTTCCCGCAAGTCGACCAACTGTGGCTGTCCGTGACCCTGTTGGTACCGGCGATGTTCTTCGCCTCGTTCCCGATGCCGGCGTCGACCGCAGCCATGCAGATCCTCGCCCCGAATCAGGTGCGTGCCCAGGTCTCGGCGGTGTTCCTGCTGATCAGCAACCTACTGGGCCTGGGGCTGGGGACCACGCTGGTAGCACTGTTGACCGACCGCTATTTCGGCTCGCCGGCGGCGGTGGGTTCGTCGATGTCGCTGGTGATCGTCGGCGCATCGGCATTGACCGTGCTGCTGCTCTGGCGCGGCTGCCGCTGCTTCCGCGAAAGCCATGCCCGGGAGTATCCGTCCCAGGCCTGATTCACGATGCCCATGATCTGCGTCCGGCCTGGCCCGATTTGATCGGAGCCGGGCCTGTACGCGCCTGATCAGGAGAAACCCTGATGCTCAATGACGTACACCTGCTGGAACGGCACAGCTTGCTCAGCTCGGCCGACTACCGCGAGATCAAGGACAAGGTCAGCCAGTATCTGTGTCCACACAGCTTCAACCTGCTGCGCGACGAGCCCATTCACACCCGGCTCAACGGCGTGTTCTTCGGCGATGCCGCGCTGCTCGACCTGAGTTACGGCGCGCCGGTGGAAGTCACCATCGGCGACATCGCCGACCAGTACCTGTTTCGCATTACCCTGCAGGGGCAGTGCGAAGTGGCCCACGGGCGGCGCAGCGCGGCGATGCGCACGGGCTGCCTGAGCGTGTCCTCGCCGTTCGCGCAAAGCCGCATCGTCACTGACGGCGAATGCCGCAACCTGATCCTGCGTATCGACCGCGATGCCCTGGAAACCCAGCTGCAACGGCTGCTCGACCGCAGCCTGCAGCAGTCGGTGATCTTCGATGTCAGTGTCGATCATCTGGGCGCCGGCGCCGTCAGCCTCTACCACACCCTGGACTACATCTGCCGGCTGTACGGCAGCGGCGTCGACGGCTCGCGCATCGCCGGCAGCCTGTCCGAATACCTGATGCAACTGCTGCTTACGCAGCTGCCGCACAACTACTCGGCGGAGCTTCTGAACGACTCCCGCGCGCCGCTGCCGCACCACGTCAAGAAGGCGCGCGATTACATCGAGGCGCACCTCGACGAACCGATCAGCATGACCACCCTGAGCGAACTGTGCGGGGTCTCGGTGCGCACCCTGCAAAACGGCTTCAACCAGTTCCTCCAGCAGGCGCCGGTGAACTACATCCGCGACCGCCGCCTGGCCGTCATCCACGAGTCTTTGAAGCAGGGCAGGGCCGGCGAGACCGTCACCGACATCCTGTTGCGTCACGGGATCAACAGCTTCGGGCATTTCTCCAGTGCCTACCGGCAACGCTATGGCTGCCTGCCGTCGGACACACTGCGGCGCCAGAAGCACTGAAGCTTTTGCGCAATGGGTGAGTCGGTTGCGCAATCGGGTAAGTCGCCGGGGGTACGGCTCGATAGGATCGAGTCTCTTACAAGAGGAGCTTTTGCATGAAGATTACTGTGCTGGGTGGTGGTCACGGCTGTTACGCCGCTGCTGCAGAAATGGCCGAAAAAGGCCATGCGACCCGCCTGTGGCGGCGTGACGGCGCAGCGCTCAAGGAACTGCTGGACATCGGCAGCCTGACCATCAAGGACTACCGGGGCACTCGCCAGCTGTCTGTCGGCAAGCCGGGCGACCAGCTGTCGCTGACCGACAACCTGGCCGAAGCCCTGGGCGACGCGCAACTGGTCATCATCCCGCTGCCGTCCACCTCCCACGAAGACCTGGCCAGGCACGTCGCGCCGCACCTGCGCGACGGCCAAGTGGTGTTCCTGCCGCCGGGCACCTTTGGCAGCTACGTGTTCGCCAAGGCCATGGCCGATGCGGGCAACCGCAGCCAGGTCGCCTTCGCTGAAACCGGCACACTGCCGTACCTGGTGCGCAAGCACGGCGCCAGCGATCTGGTGATCAGCGGCTACGCGACCCGCCTGCCGACCGGCGTGTTCCCCGCCAACCTGTCGGAACAGGCATTCGCGGTGCTGCGCCAGGCCTATCCGAGTGTCGAACCGATCGAAGACGCCTTGAGCGGTGCGCTGATGAATGCCGGCCCCATCATTCACCCGCCGCTGATCATGATGAACGCCGGTCCCCTGGAGCATTTCGAGTCCTGGGACATTCATAACGAAGGCACCCAGCCATCGATTCGCCGCGTGACCAACCAGCTCGATGCCGAGCGCATGGCGGTACGCGAGGCACTGCACTACGGCGCGCCGCACTTTCCACTGGCCGATCACTACAACACCACCGAAGGCGACGAGTGGATGTACGGGCGCGGCGCCCATGGCAAGTTGACCGACAGCGGCGACTGGCGTGAAGACATCGACCTGCAAAAGCACCGGTACATGCTCGAAGACACCCGCCTGGGCCTGTCCTTCCTGGTGTCCGTCGGTCGCTGGGCCGGTGTGCCGACGCCGGTCGCACAGGGCCTGCTGAGCATTGCTTCGGCGGTGGCCGCGCGCGACCTCTATGCCGAAGGCCGTACCCTGGAAAACCTAGGGCTGGCCGGGCTTGACCGGGTGCAGATGACAGAACTGCTCACCCGAGGCTGCAACTGATGGACGCCATGCTGCCAAATGTCAGCGTGGTCGGGGCCGGGCGAATGGGCGAGGGCATAGCCCTGGCGTTCATCCATGCGGGCCTGCCTGTCACTCTGATCGACATCAAGGAGCGTGCCGAGGACGAGCGCCGCGAATACTTCGAGCGCGTGCGCAACAACGTTCGCGGCGAACTGCGGATGCTGGTGAGCCTGGGCATGCTTGCGCCGGAGCAGGCGGAAGTGGCGATGTCCCGGCTGACCCTGCAAGCCAAGTCCCGTGCCGCAGCGACATTGCGCCAGTGCGACCTGGTGTTTGAAGCGGTGCCGGAAGTCATCGCGGTCAAGCAGGAGACGTTCGCCTGGGTCAGCGAGCATGTCCCGGCGTCCGCCATCATCGCTTCGACGACCTCGACCTTCCTGGTCACCGAGCTGGCGGAAATGGTCAGCACGCCCGGGCGCTTCGTTAACGCGCACTGGCTCAATCCCGCGTACCTGATGCCACTGGTGGAAGTCAGCCGCAGCGAAGCGACCTGCCCACAGGTGGTCGAGCGCCTGCTGCAACTGCTCAAGCGGATCGGCAAGGTGCCGGTGGTGTGCAATCCGGTGGCCGGCTACATCGTCCCGCGCATCCAGGCGCTGGCGATGAATGAAGCGGCACGGATGGTCGAGGAGGGCGTGGCCAGTGCCGAGGATATCGACACGGCGGTGCGCGTCGGCTTTGGCCTGCGTTTCTCGGTGCTGGGCCTGCTCGAGTTTATCGACTGGGGTGGCGGCGACATTCTCTACTACGCCTCGCGCTATCTGAGTGGTGCGCTGGCACCGCGTTTCGAATCGCCGCAGGTGATTGCCGACAACATGCAAAACGGCCGTAACGGGTTGCGCGATGGCCAGGGTTTCTACGACTACCGCGACCTGGATGTGGACGCCTACAAGCAGCAGCGACTCGGGGACTTCGTGCGCAAGCTGGAGCTGTCGGGGCTGACGCCAACGTTCGAGGGGGCCCTGGCGCGACCCTGACCCAAACATCCTTTTGCTTGAACTCCTATAAGCACAGTGCCCAGGCACATACAAACGTGGAGATGTGAGATGGTTCATGGAAACCGGCTTTGCCGTGGGCTGGGTATGGCCAGCGTACTGGGTTTGACCTGTTCGCCACTGACGGCACATGCCGATGTGATTGATGACAGTCACTTCAAGCTGGACACACGCAACTTCTACTTGCACCGCAACTACACCAATACCAATGCGCCGGCGTCCGAAGTGCATAGTTGGTCCCAGGGTTTCGATGCGCAGTTCACCTCCGGCTATACCGATACGGCCCTGGCCATCGGCCTGGATGTGGATGCGCAATACGCCGTGCGCCTGGATTCATCGGGCAACGACGGCTCGTTGCCGTTCAGCGTCAGCCAGCAGCAGACGGCCGATGACTACAGCCGCGCCGGTGCGACCCTGAAGATGCGCTACGCCAAGACCGAGTTGAAGGTCGGTGACATGCGTCCGCAACTGCCGGTGGCGTTCGATGACACCAGCCGGCAGCTGGACACCATCTACCAGGGCGCTGTGGTCGAATCCAAGGATGTCGATGGCCTGACATTGACCGGCGGCCGTTTCTGGTCGGCCGTTACCCGGGAGTCTTCCAACCACGAGAAACTCTATAAGTGGGGAACTACCGATAATCTGGACAGTGATGGCCTGGATTTTGGCGGGGCCACTTACGACATCACCAAGAACCTGCAAGCCAGTTACTTCTATGGCGTGGTGCACGATATTTATCAGCAGCACTACTTCGGCCTGACGCACATGGCTGATCTGGGTGGCGGTTATAAACTCAAGACCGACTTGCGCTACTTCAATAACAATGAAGACGGCAATGCGCTGGACGGTGAGATCGATAACCGTGCGTATGGCGCCTTGTTCACCTTGCTCAAGGGTGCACACATGTTTGGCGTCAGTTACCAGCGCATGCTCGGTGACAGCGTCTTCCCGACGCTCAACGGCTATATCCCGCAACCTTACCTGGTGAACTGGTCGTCGCTGGCCTTCATTCGCCCCGATGAGAAGTCCTGGTCGGCGCGCTACGGCTATGACTTTGTCGGGATGGGCATACCGGGGCTGAAGTTCTACAGCCGTTACACCAAGGGCACCAACTGGGACCGTGGAGGCAACCTGAGCGACAACCAGGAAAGCGAACGCAACCTGATGCTCAGCTACGTCATACAGAGCGGGCCACTGCAAGGCCTGGCGCTGGACCTGCGCAACATCGACGTGAAACAGAAGTACGGCTACGACTACAACGAGTACCGCTTTGCCACGACCTACACCTGGAAGTTCTGGTAAGGAGCGCCGAGCAGCACCGGGTTGTAAATTCCGGTGGGGCTCCAGCGACGGGGATCAGCTTTCGGAGGAAGCGGTTGAGTCATCACTGGCTTCAGCCGCCAGCTTCAAGCGGTCGGCTTTGCTGATGTACTTGGGCTTGTTCTTCGGGGCCAGTTTGGCATTGGCCTTTTTCGCGTGAGCTTCCAGCAACTGCTTGATTTTTTTGCGGCGATTCATGGTTTCTACTCGGTCTGTAACTTTTTGAATGGTATCAGATCGTTGTGGGAGCGAGCCTGCTCGCGATGAGGGCGTGTCAGTCGACATCATCGTTGACTGACCCACCGCCATCGCGAGCAGGCTCGCTCCCACAGGTTTTGTGTCGACCATACGTCATTCAACCCACAATGTTTTTAGGGTCGCAGACCCACCTTGCCAACATCGCCAGCCAGGCGCATCATGCTCGCCAATATAGGGTAGGGGGGTATGCTATGGGTCACACCAGGGCTGGAAAAGACGAATTGCTCAAACGCGTCAAGCGCATCGCGGGCCAGGTACAGGCCATCGAGCGTGCGCTGGAGGGTGAAGGGGACTGTGCCAAGACCCTGCATCTGGTGGCGGCAACCCGTGGGGCGATCAACGGCTTGCTCGATGAAATCATCGAAGACCACGCCCGGGAGCACGTCGCCAGGCCGGGCCTGACCGACGAGGAGCGGGCACAGGGCGTCGAAGAGCTACTCGAAGCCATCCGCCGTTATTCGAAGTGAGGCACGCATGAGCGCTTATATTCACAGCCACAACTTCCTCGGGGCCGGTCACGACGACAACGCCCGGCGCACGCTCTGGGTGGTGATCCTGACCCTGGTGATGATGGTCGGCGAAATCGCCGCCGGGTACATCACCGGCTCCATGGCCTTGTTGGCCGATGGCTTCCACATGGCGACCCACGCCGGGGCGCTGGGGATCGCGGCCGCTGCCTACGCGTTCGCGCGCAAGCATTCGGAAAACTCCGCCTACAGCTTCGGCACCGGCAAGGTGGGGGATCTTGGCGGATTCGCCTCGGCGTTGATCCTCGGCCTGATCTCGCTGGGTATCGGCGTCGAGTCGGTCATGCGTCTTCTGCAACCGACCCAGGTGCAGTTCGGCACGGCAACCTTGATTGCCGTGGTCGGCCTGATCGTGAACGTCGTCAGTGCACTGCTGTTGGCGGGCGGCGCGGGCCATGATCACGGGCATGCCCACGATCATGGTCATCATCACCACGGACACTCCCACGGCGAAGACAACAACCTCAGGTCGGCCTACGTTCACGTGCTGGCGGACGCTGTCACCTCGGTCCTGGCCATCGTCGCGCTGCTGGCAGGCAAGTTCCTCGGGTGGGTGTGGCTCGATCCGGTCATCGGCATCGTCGGCGCAGTCGTCATCGCCCGTTGGGCCTGGTTGCTGATGAAGGACACCGCTGGCGTGTTGCTGGACAAGACCGATGAGCACGTGGCCGAAGAGATCCGTGAACTGCTCGGGCAGTCCGCGCAGTTCAACATCACCGACCTTCACGTCTGGCGCGTGGGCCCGCAGGCGCGGGCGGCCATCGTCAGCGTGCAGGGTCCGGCGCAGTGGTCTGCCGACGACGTGCGCAGTGCGTTGAAGCCTGTCCATGAGGTCACGCACCTGACAGTGGAATACCGCACAACATGAGCGGCAAGCATGGCTAAAGACATTGAAAACCCCTGCGTTTCGCTGTGCCAGCTCAACAGCGAAATGTGCGTGAGCTGCGGACGCACCCGGGAAGAAATCCGCAAATGGCGCGGCATGAAACGGCCGGAAAAGATGGCGACCGTGCAGAAAGCCACGGCTCGCATGAAAGCGATCACTAAAAAGAAAAACAGGCTATAGGCAGCCGATCTCGCGCGGGATCGGTCACGGCCTTCGCGAACAAGCCCGTTTTCGCATCACCCTCGACTCCGGTAGTGGCGAACACTTAGGGGTCGAAATCTGACATCCGCCGATGATCCCAGGCGCCGACAATCGGGTGCATTCCTGAGTGTTTGAAGTGGCGTGGAGATCGGCGATGGCTATCAGTGTTTTGACCTGTTCAAGATTGCAGTCGGCGCCGGCTGTCCCCGACTCGCCACAGCCGCCGACACTGAACATTGGTTTCTGGTTGACGCCAGCCTTCGATTTTTACGCCTTGGCCAATGCGCTGGAGCCCTTGCGACTTGCCAACCAGTTGGCGGGGCGCAGCGTTTGCCAGTGGCAAGTGCTTAGCCTGGGCGCAGGGCAACTGCTCGCGAGCAATGGCATCACAACCACGACTGCGCGGCTGGATCAGGCACACGGGCTCGATGTGCTGATCCTCTGTGGTGGAGATGAGCCGAACCTGCAAGCGGAGTACCCGGACCTGCTGGCGCAGCTGACCCACTGGGCGGCGCAGCCGGTCGGTCTGGGGGCATTGGGCAAGGCAGGCTGGCTGCTGGCGCAGATTGGCGCACTGGATGGCTTTCGCTGCAGTTTGCCTGAGCTGGCCGCGTCGATGGCCTTTGCCGCTTTCAGCGAACTGACACCCGTGGCCGCGCCGTTCTGTGTCGACCGCGAGCGTCTGACCTGTGTCGGCCCGCAAGCCGTGCAAGGGCTGATGCACGAACTGCTCGCCCGCACCCATGGCCGTGGCCTGATACTGCGCATGGAAAAACACGCGGCACGCCAGGCGCGAGCGCTTTTACCCGTGCATGACGCGCCGGCAAAGCTTCAGGCAACCCTGGCATTGATGAACGACAACTTGAGCCAGACCCTGGGTATCGACGAACTGGCCGACGCCCTGTGCGTTTCCAGGCGGCATCTGGAGCGACTGTTCAAGCGCAGCCTGGGTTGCTCGCCATCCCGACACTACCTGGACTTGCGGCTGCAACAGGCACGTCAGTTGCTGCGAGGCGGTGAACAGTCCCTGCCGGAGGTCGCCCGTGGCTGTGGATTCGTCTCCGTGCAGCATTTCTTTCGCTGCTATCGCCAATACTTCGGCGTACACCCACGCGACCATATGGGCGCGACTCCAATCACCCGGGTACAAGGTCGCCGCGAGCAAACCCGTGCCTGAAGCGCGATAGAAGCGCCGCCGACAAAAGCCGCGATCCTCGATCCTGAATTTCCTGCCCCTGCCAAGTGGTTTACCTCGCCTGGCGGGGGCTTCGTGTTTTCCGGGTGGCCAAAAAAAGGGGCTTTTGGCAAACAGCGGATCTGACCAACTACAGGTCGGATTCGCGCAAAAAACCTCACTTTGCATCTGTTCGAATGATCTCCAGCGGCCCGCCAGATTGGCGCCTTCTGTCGCTCAATCAATGACAAGGATAAAAGACATGCAAATGCCGAAAACCATCCAGATCAAGAACGGTGAAAAAATCAGCCCGACCTTCTCCGCTCAGGAATACGCCAACCGCCAGGCCAAGTTGCGGGCTTATCTGGCGCAGAACAATATCGACGCGGCAGTCTTCACGTCCTATCACAACATCAACTACTACAGCGATTTCCTGTTCTGCTCCTTCGGGCGTCCCTACGCGCTGGTAGTGACCCAGGACACTGCCGTGACCATCAGCGCCAACATCGACGGTGGCCAGCCATGGCGCCGTACCGTCGGCACCGACAACATCGTCTACACCGACTGGCAGCGCGACAACTACTTCGTCGCCATCCAGCAGGCATTGCCCCGGGCGGGGCGCATCGGCATCGAGTTCGACCATCTGAACCTGCTCAATCGCGACAAACTGGCCAGCCGCTACCCGCAAGCAGAGCTGGTGGACATCGCCGCACCCTGCATGCGCATGCGCATGATCAAGTCCGCCGAAGAACACGCGATCATCCGCCATGGCGCCCGCGTCGCCGACATCGGCGGTGCCGCCATCGTCGAGGCCCTGCGTGACCAGGTGCCGGAATACGAAGTGGCCCTGCACGCCACCCAGGCGATGGTGCGCGAAATTGCCCGCACCTTCCCGGATTCCGAGCTGATGGACACCTGGACCTGGTTCCAGTCCGGCATCAACACTGACGGCGCCCATAACCCGGTGACGTCGCGCAAGGTCAACAAGGGCGACATCCTGAGCCTCAATTGCTTCCCGATGATCGCCGGCTACTACACCGCGCTGGAACGTACGCTGTTCCTCGACCACTGCTCCGACGAGCATCTGCGCTTGTGGGAGGTCAACGTCAAGGTGCACGAGACCGGCCTGAAACTGATCAAGCCGGGCATGCGTTGCTGCGACATCGCACTGCAACTGAACGAGATCTTCCTCGAGCACGACCTGCTGCAATACCGCACCTTCGGCTACGGCCATTCCTTCGGCACCCTGAGCCATTACTACGGCCGCGAAGCCGGGCTGGAATTGCGCGAAGACATCGACACCGTGCTGGAGCCGGGGATGGTGGTGTCGATCGAGCCGATGATTATGCTGCCCGAAGGCCTTCCGGGTGCCGGTGGATATCGTGAACACGACATCCTGATCGTCAACGAACAGGGTGGGGAAAACATCACCAAATTCCCGTATGGCCCTGAACACAACATCATCAAGAAGTAAGCTGATAGAGCCTTTGTGGCGAGGGAGCTTGCTCCCGTTCGGCTGCGCAGCAGTCGTAGAATCGCATAGTCAATGGGGCGGCTGCGCCACCCAGCGGGAGCAAGCTCCCTCGCCACAAGATCTACCGAGCCTTAACCCTGCCAAGTAAAACAATAGAGGGTTTTGTCATGTCCTACGCCTCGACGCTTCGTTTCGACAACCGCACCTCTGACACCGGAGGTGCCCGATGAGCACTCAAACCGCAAGCCTGTCGCCGAGCCAGGCACAGGCACTTGAACAGACCGCCGAACGCAAGGCCCTGCGCCGCGCCGCCAGTGCCAGCTTCATGGGCAACTTCGTCGAGTGGTTCGACTATGCGGCCTACGGCTACCTGGCAACCGTCATCGCACTGACGTTTTTTCCGCAAACCGACAAGGCCACCGCGCTGCTGGCGACCTTTGCCGTGTTCGCGCTGTCGTTCATCGTCCGTCCGCTGGGAGGCCTGGTCTGGGGGCACTTCGGCGACAAGTACGGGCGACGCAGCGCGCTGTCCTGGTCGATCCTGATCATGTCGGTCTCGACCTTCTGCATCGGCATCCTGCCGACCTACAACCATGTCGGCCTGTGGGCCCCGGCCTTGCTGTTGTTGATTCGCCTGTTCCAGGGCTTCTCTGCGTCAGGCGAGTACGCCGGGGCATCGGCCTTTCTTGCCGAGTACGCGCCCGAGGGCAAGCGCGGCTTGTACACCAGCATTGTCCCGGCAAGCACGGCGGCCGGCCTGCTGTTCGGTGCGCTGTTCGTCGCCGGGCTGCATGCGTGGATGAGTGTCGAAGACCTGCACGACTGGGGCTGGCGCTTGCCCTTTCTGCTGGCGGCGCCGTTCGGGCTGGTGGGGCGCTATATCCGCATGAGCCTGCAAGACACGCCCAAGTTCCTGGAGATGGAAAAACGTCTTGAGGCCAAGGAGTGCGCCACCCATGCTCCGGTGCGTGAACTGCTGACCGTGCACCGGCGCAGCGTAATGATCGGGATCGGTGCGACCTGCCTGAATGCCGTGGCGTTCTATCTGTTGCTCAGCTACATGCCGACCTACCTGTCCACCGAAATGGGCATGAGCGAGAGCGATTCGTTCCTCGCGTCGACGGTGTCGCTGGCGACCTATATCGGGCTGATTTTCCTGATGGGCAAGCTCTCGGACAGGTTCGGGCGCAAGACCATGCTGTTGACCGCCTCGGTATTGTTCCTGGTGCTGACCTTCCCGCTGTTCGGGATGCTGGAGCATCAGCCGCTGGTGGTGATCCTGATGATCCAGATTGCCTTCGGTGCGATCCTGGCGATGAATGACGGCACCTTGCCGTGCTTCCTCGCCGAGATATTCCCCACCCGCGTGCGCTTCAGCGGTTTTGCCTTCAGCTTCAACATCGCCAACGCGGTGTTCGGCGGCACGGCGCCCTTTATCGCGACCTGGCTGATCCAGCTGACCGGCAACAAAATGGCCCCGGCGTGGTACCTGCTGGCGGCTGCGGCGGTGGCGTTGATTGCGATGCTGGCGAGCCGGGAGACGGCGTACAAGGCGTTGCAGGACTGATATTCAGTCGGTGTTCTCTCGGACGCCATCGCGGGCAAGCCCGCTCCCACAGGGATCTTCAGTGGATACACAATCTGTGTTCACTACAGAACCTGTGGGAGCGGGCTTGCCCGCGATGAGGCCAGTCAGGTCAACATCAAATCAATGCACCGCCGCCACCTGCTTGCGCTCACCAATCGGCGATACCCCGAAGAACCGGCTATAGCACTTGGAAAAATGCGCCGGCGAAACAAAACCGCAGGCAAGGGCGATATCCCGCACCTGCGATTCGCTGCGCAGCAATAACTGCCGTGCCCGTGCCAGGCGCAATTCCAGGTAGTACTGACTCGGCGTGCGCTGCAAGTGCTTGTGAAACAGGCGCTCCAGTTGCCGCACCGACACCTCGTTCAACCGCGCAAGCTCCTCAAGGCCCACCGGCTCCTCGAGATTGGCTTCCATGATCGCCACCATCTGGCTGAGCTTGGGCTGCGAAGTGCCGAGCTTTTGCCGCAATGGCACGCGCTGTTGCTCCTGCGCCCCCCGCACCCGATCGCACAGCAGCAACTCGGCCGTGTGGGCCGCGATGTCACGACCGTCGGGCTGGTTGCGTGCGATCAATTGCAGGGTCATGTCCATGGAGGCCACGCCACCGGAGCAGGTGTAGCGATCGCGGTCCAGCTCGAACAGCTGGTTGGAAATGATGATCCCTGGGAAACGCTCCTTCAGTGCTTCGATATCTTCCCAGTGAATCGTGCAGCGATAGCCCTTGAGCAGGTCGGCGCGCGCCAACAAGTGACTGCCGGTGCAGATCCCGCCCAGCGGCACCTGGTCATGGGCCAGCTTGCGCAGCCAATTGAGCAGTGGTCGGCTGCTGTGATCGGAGACGATCGGATTCGACCCGACGACAAACAGCACATCGAGTTTGGGGGCGTCGGCGATGGTGTGGTCGGGCAGCACGCGCATGCCATTGCTGGCCATGACCGGGTCCAGGCTGGAAGCAATGATGACCGTGCGGTACAGCGTTTTGCGGGCGGCCAGATTGGCCATGCGCAAGGTTTCCACGGCAGAGGCAAAGCCGATGGTGGTGAAGTTGGGGATGATCAAAAAGCCTATGGTTTTCACAGGCGTTTGTTCATTTGCCGAACGTCCTGCAGCGGGTTTCGCCGCTTGGAGTGTCGCCATTATCGCCGCTCCTCAACTGCTTCAGTGACGTGCCCCGCGGCAGTCGGCCGACAGGGTCAATATCATCTTGTTTTTGTGGTTATCGGCCCCGTTCGAGGGTCGATGGAATCTTACACCGGGCGCCTGCCCGGCAGGCCCTGACGGGACGAACAGGCATGTGGGGTGTGGGTGTCGGGGTGCAGACCTTTCAACGAAAAAAAGCGGCCTGCTCGTGGTGGAGAGCGGGCCGCAAAGAGGTGAACGGGGCATGTGTCTTCGTGGGTGGATGAACCTCAGGCGTTATCGGCCTGGCCCATTCTAACGCTTGGCACTGGCTTCTTCCTGACGTTGAAGATGGCGCCGATGCAGACGATGGACAGGGTCAGCGCACCCGTTGCGATCACTTCCATGCGGTGCTCGGGCAAAATCAGCATGACCAGCAGAATGCTCAGGATGGAGGCAATCACCAGGTAGCTGAGCCAAGGGTAGAACCACATTTTGAAGGCGATCGGTTGACCCGAGGCATTCATTTTCTTGCGCAGCACCAGTTGCGAAACGGCAATCACCAGATAGACCAGCAGCGCAACCGCCCCGGAGGTGGCCAGCAGGAAGGAGAAGACTTCGTTGGGTGCAAAGTAATTGAGTGCAGTGGTCAGGAAGCCGACGGCCGTGCTGGCCAGCACCGCAATGAAGGGCACCCCTGAGGACGAGGTTTTCTGCAGTACCCGAGGGCCATCCCCACGTTTGCTCAGGGAGTAGACCATGCGTGATGCGGTGTAGATGGCCGAGTTGAGGCAGCTGGCCACGGCAATCAGCACCACGACATCCACGATCATTTTCGCGTGGGGAATATTCATCAGCTCAAGGGCTCGCTGATAGGAGCCGACCTGCACCAGCATGGGGTCGTTCCACGGCACGATGGAGATGATCAGGAACACCGAGACGATGTAGAAAATGCCCATTCGCCAGACCACGGAGTTGGTTGCGCGGGTGATCTGTTTGGAGGGGTTGTGGGATTCGGCGGCGGCAATGGTGACGATTTCCGTGCCCATGAAGCTGAAGACTGTGGTGAGCATCGCACCGATCACGGCGGTCATGCCGTTGGGCATGAATCCGCCAAAATGGTTGCTCAGTTGAACCACGCCACTGACGCTCGTATCCGGCAGCGCCCCCGCCAGGGCCAGCGCGCCAAGCGCGATAAAGCCCAGCACCGCGATGACTTTGAGCATGGCGAACCAGAACTCGAATTCCCCGTAGCGCGCCACACTGAACAGGTTGGTCAACGTCAGCAGGCCGGTGACCGCTATCGCAAATTCCCAGGTCTGAATCGAGGGAAACCAGGCATTGAGGATGGCGGCAGCGGCGATGGCTTCAATGGGGATCACCAGCACCCAGAACCACCAGTACAACCAGCCGATGGTGAAGCCGGCGCTGCGGCCCATCGCTCGTTCGGCATAGGTCGAAAACGAGCCCGTATCGGGCGAGGCGACAGCCATTTCTCCGAGCATGCGCATCACCAGCACCACCAGGGTGCCGGACAGAATGTACGCGAGGATGGCCGCCGGACCTGCCGAAGCGATGGCGTGCCCTGAACCGATGAACAGGCCGGCGCCAATGGCACCGGCAATGGACAGCATCGTGACGTGACGCTGTTTGAGGCCTGGGGAGAGATTTGAGCTACTGGACATGAGACTTACCCTTTTTATTCTATTTGGGGAGGGTGAAGCATTTACCGTGTGGCGTTGGTGACGGCACGTCCGTGCGCTCTTCAGGTCTCCAGATTGAAAGCTTCCCGTACCGCGGCGCTGATGCCCGCGACACAGACTTCAAGAATCAGCTCGCCTTTCTCGCGGCTCGAGCCTTTGGGGGATGACAGTGTTCCGCAGGCGGGTGTGCGCTGCGGGATGATCGGGAAGACGTCATAAGGCGGGAAAGTGGCGGGAGGGTGGTCGACGGCACGACTGAGGTCGACCTTGTCGGGGTGCAGGGCCAGCATCAGGGACGTTTCGAAAATGCCGCCGTGTTCGATATCCCAACCGAGGAATCCGTCGGGGTACAGCTTGTCGATAACGGCCGGATCGTTGACGAAGTCCCAATAGGACAGCACCACGATCTTGAAGTCGCTGATGCCGGCGTAGCGCAGTTCGCGCAGGGCAAGGTCGATGCCCTCGACGATGAACATCGAGTTTTCATAGTGACCATTCATCATCACCAGCTTGCGTGCGCCGTGGCGTGCCAGCTCCCTGATGATGTCCTGCACGGTATGGGTCAGCGTGGCGCCATCGAGGCTGGTGGTGCCCGGAAAGTGGTTGCCGCCGCCGGATTTCTGCTGCGATTTGTAGCCATAGTTGAGGGCGGGCAGCACCAGGCCGCTGACATTGCGCGCGACCGCCTTGCAGATTGCCGTAGGCAGTAGAACGTCGACCTCCATGCACATGTGATGTCCGTGCTGTTCGAGGGCGCCCACCGGCAGGAAGATCGGGCAGCCGGTCGCGACCTTCTGCGCGTATTCCGGCCAGGTGAGTTCTCCAATAACGACACTGTTGTTCATCCGCACACCCTCTGAAAGTGATTGACCTGTCGGCGATTGTCGACCGTTGGTCGCAGTCGCTCGCTGCCGTCTGCCGAGCCTTTTGATCGGGAAAATCGAAGGTGGCGCTGAGGGCGATTCGACCAGATAGAGAGGGGGCCGACTTGTCCAAATCCGACCTGTAAATGACAAAACGCCCTCTAATTTGGCGTTTTTGAAGGTGGATCCAGATATGTGGGTGCCGCTTTTGGGCAAGAGCAGGGCAAATGCGGGGCAGGGAGGCCCGGCCGGATGCCGGCGGGGCCCGTGATTTTGCAGGGCGAGAGGACCCTAACGGATCCCGGTCCCCGCCATGGCTTCCGGCACCCACTGCGCCGTCGACAGCGGTGCGGTGTAGTGAATGCCGCCATGGGGCCCGACCACACCGTTGATGTTGTAGGTGCCTCGCGTCAGGTCGTAGGTCATGAACGGCGTGGCATCCGGAACCTGCTGGTCGTAGCTCTGGCTGAAGAAGGCAAACGAGCCGCGGTAAAGCTGGCCGCTGGTGTCGTACTGATCGGAAGCCAATGCGGCCCAGGTGTCTTCATCCAGATAAAACCGGCGCTTCTGGTAGATGTGTTTGGCGCCTGGCTTGAGATTGCCCTCGACGACGTAGACCCGGTGCTTTTCCCAGCGCACGAAGTCCGGGGCGATGAAGTTCGGGGTGGTAAGCGATTTGGCGTCGCGCACGTAGGTCAGTTTGTAGGTGTTGTAGGGCACGATCATTTCCCGCTTGCCCACCAGCGTCCAGTCATACAGCTCCAGCGCACGGGCGGTGCCCGGGTTGGGGGTGTCGTAGGCCAGGATCGAAATCTGTTTGACCCGGCGCTGGCCCGGCAGGTATTGCCAGGCGCGGCCGGGGTATTGCACCGGGTTGCTGGCGTTCTTGAGCATGATCGACTCGCCGGCCCGGCGCGCAGGTCCGGTATAGGACAGTTTCAGCTGATGGTAGATGTCGGAGTTGTTGAACGGCCGGGACAGGTTTTCGTAGATCGGAAAGGAGACGAAGGCTTCGCCGCTGACCGCCAGGCTCGCCACGCCCGCCGCGTCGACGTTCCACGAGTCGTACTTGGAATGGATGTTGACGCCCTGATAGCGCAGCAGGAAATTCCACATCGCCTCGGCGCCCGATTGCGGTATCGGGAATGGCACGCCGGGCAGCACGTTGTCGATGGCGACGCCACCGTCCAGGGATTTGGCGGCGGTGGCATTGCGGCGGCTGTTGTTCAGCACCGCCTCGGGAAGCGATGCCGTGCGGTGGGTCGGGTAGACGTCGATGCGGTATTCGGGGTAGCGCCGGGCCAGCTCCACGGTGGTGGCGGTCAGCAGGCCTTTGTACTGGTCGATGTTCTTGCCATTGATCACCAGCAGCGGCTTTTCGTTGGCAAAAGGGTCCGGGCGCATGCTGTCGCCGCTCTTGAAGCTGGCAGGGGCGGTGGTCAGGCCACCGTTGTAGGGCGGAATCGAGCCATCGGCGTTGCCGGCCTGTTCGGCGCCGACCAGGGTCAGGCTGGTGCCGAGCCGGGCGGCTTCCTGACTCGATACGACGGCATGAGCCTCGAGGCCCAGCGTCAGCAGTGGTAGCGCAGCCAGAAGGCTTTTCACGAATGTCATCTTGTTATTCTCCTGCCGGGGGGTGCGGCAACTCGTGACTGCGGTGGAGCAGTCGCGTCGGCGCTTGTGGCGCCGGAGGATTTTTGTTGATGACATTAAAAAGCGCCCGCAGAGGGGGCGCTTTTCATTTGACGACAGCCACTTGGCTATCCATGACAGCCCGGGCTATTCCAGCCGGCAGGGAAGGTGGGGGGTGTTCGCGGCCCAAATCAGACAATGCCGACAAACGACAGGATAAACAGGACAATTACTACGGCACCGACGAGGTAAATGATGTTGTTCATGACTTCACCGCTCCATTGATTTTGGGGTGTGAAACAGACAGGTAAAAACAGAGATGTCTAAACAGCTGACATCTCCGTTTACAAATACGTTCCCCCCAAGTGTCGATGGACCAACAGGCGCACATCGCTAGCGGTTGAAGCGCTCGGCCAAGCCATGCAGGTAATCGGCCATGGCTTCCAGGTCCTGGCTGATCGCGGCACCTTGCCCGGCCTGTCCGGCGCTGTGCTCACAGAGTTGCGCGATGCGCGTGATCTGCTGATTGATATCTTCAGTCACGTGACTTTGCTCTTCCGAGGCCGAGGCCATCTGCTGGCTCATGTCGGTGATGCGGCTGACCGCTTGACCGATGCCAACCAGCGCCGCCTGCACCGCCTCCACCCGTTGCATGCTTTCCCGGGAGATCTGCTCGCCCCGGCTGGCCGTCGAGACGGCGCGATCGGCACCCAGGTGCAGTGACGTGATGATGCCGTGGATCTGCTCGGTGGAGGTGCGGGTGCGTTGTGCCAGCGAGCGCACCTCGTCGGCGACCACCGCAAAACCTCGACCCTGTTCACCGGCCCGAGCCGCCTCGATGGCCGCATTGAGCGCCAGCAGGTTGGTCTGTTCGGCGATGGCGGTGATGACATCCACGACACTGCCGATCGATTGCGTCTCGCTCGCCAGGGTATTGACCGCCTGGCCGATTTCATTGACGGCCTCGTTCATCGCTTGCATGGCCTGCAGGCTCTGCTGGGCCAGCTCACCGCCTTCGCGGGTCAGCTGGTCGGCCTCGCTGGCGGCGTGGGCCGTGCTGAGGACGTTTTGCGTCACCTGCTGGTTGGTTGCCGCCATCTGCGAAATGGCCGCGGCAGACTGATCGGTTTCGCTGCGCTGGCGATCCAGCATCTGCGCTTGCTCGCCAGCCAGCCTGGATGATTGCGCGGCCTTGTCCTTCACGCTGACCCCGGCATCGACCAGCCGGCTCAAGGCGGTCTGCATGCGCGCATGCTCACTGAGCATCGCCATGTCCAGGCGGCCCTGGGGGCCATGGTTGTCGCTGAAGGTGAGGGCAACCAGTGGATCGGAAAAGGCCTTGGGATGGTCGGCCAAGGTACGTTCGATGGCTTGGCGATGCCGGGACTCGATCAGGTACCAGGCGATGCCCAGGCTCGCCACCAGCACACCTTGCGCCGCAACGCCAGGCAGCCACTGATCGCTGGCCAGTGAAACGGCGCCTGCGACCCACAATGGCCAGCCGTGTTTGAGCGGTCGCAGCATTTTCGCGCTCAGGGCAACGATGGGCTTGCCGGCGCGCATCCTGGCATAGAGCGCCGATGCGCGACGCACCTGGTCATGGCTGGGCAGCGAGCGAACCGACTCGTAACCGCTCAGGCGGCCGTTTTCATAGATGGGCGTGACGTAGGCACTGACCCAATAGAAATCGCCATTCTTCGCGCGGTTTTTGACAATCCCCATCCAGGGCTTGCCTTGCTTGATGGTGTGCCACATGTGAATGAACACCCCCGGTGGCATATCGGGGTGGCGCACCAGGTTATGGGGCTGGCCGACCAATTCGTCGTAGGTGAAACCGCTGATGGCGACAAAGGCGTCGTTGCAGTAGGTGATGCGGCTGTCCAGGTCGGTCGTGGAGATCAGGCGCTGGTCGGCAGGGAAGACTCTTTCATGCTCGGTTATGGGCAAATTCACACGCATGGGGGTGCGATTCCTCTTCGGATTATTAGTATCGGCGCGGCCTGTAATCAGAACCTGAGGCACGCCGATCTGCCCGGTTCCGATTCGGCTGGCGGCTTTGTTCTACGCGCAATTGGCTGGAGATGACCCTGCATTGGACGACAAACGCTTTTCATTTCATGACAGCGACCGGCTTCACTTCTGCCCAAAGCGCGCGGCATTTCCGCTGGCGCGAAACTCTTCGACGATGTAGTCCACGAATACCCGCACCTTGGCGGGCAGCAGCTTGCGGCTGGTGTAGTAGATCGCCAGCGGCGAGGCGTCGGCGTACCACTCGGGCAGCACCCGCACCAGTTCGCCGCGCTCCAGCAGCGGCAGGGCATGGGGCAGCGGCAGCATGGCGATGCCCATGCCGCTGGCCGCCGCGCGGGCGATGGCTTCCGGGTCGTCCAGCACCATCACCGGGCGCACGCTGGCCACCACTTCCTCGCCCGCGTCGTTTTTCAACGTCCATGGCGCCAGCCGTCCGCTACTGAGCAAGCGGCGCAGCAACCCGCGATGACGTGTCAGTTCCAGTGGATGCGTTGGTGCCGGATGCTCCTGCAGATAGGCCGGCGAGGCCACAAGCGCGATGCGCAAGCGCGCCAGCTCACGGGCAATCAGGGCGTCGGTCAACTCGATGCCACCGCCGATGGCGACGTCGAAACCCTCGGTGATCAGGTCGACCTGGCGGTTATCGAAATGCAGATCGGGCACCACGTCCGGATAGCGGCGCACGAACTCGTTCATCATCGGTACGAAGTATTCGCGACCCACCGTATAGGCCAGCGAGACCTTCAGGGTGCCGGCCGGCTTGCCGGCGCCCTGGCGCAGATCAGTCAGCGCATCGCCAATCTCGGCCCACGGCAGGCGCACCTGCCCATACAGGCGCTCGCCTTCGGAGGTCAGCGCCAGGCTGCGGGTGCTGCGCTGGAACAACCGCACCCCCAGCCGGGACTCCAGCTGGCCCACGCTTTTGCTCACCGCTGCCGGTGTGAGCCCCATGCGCCGGGCCGCCGCCGAGAAGCTGCCCTCGTCGGCGGCGCAGATGAAGGCATCCAGATAGCTGCTGAGTTCGATTGTCATGGCTGCGCCTTATACCGTTGGTTGAAACTGATTGCGCATTTTAGCGACTACCGGGAACAAGTCACCACGGACATGATGTGTCCACCAACCAGCCAAACCCAAACCCAAACCGGGAAGGAAAACATCATGACTGCTCAACTCAACGGTAAAGTCGCCTTCATCAACGGTGGTTCCCGCGGCATCGGTGCCGCTACCGCGCGCCGCCTGGCTCGCGAAGGCGCAACCGTCGCCATCGGCTACCTGGCATCGGCCATCGCCGCCGAAGCACTGGTCGAAGAAATCAAGGCCAGCGGCGGCCAGGCCATCGCGATCAAGGCGGACGCTTCCGACGCCGCCGGCCTGGCCCAGGCCATCGACAGCGTCGCCGAGCGTTTCGGCCGCCTGGACATCCTGGTCAACAGCGCCGGCGTGCTGATCACCGGTCTGCTGGAGGACTTCTCCCTGGAAGACTTCGACCGCACCCTGGCCGTCAACGTACGCGCCGTGTTCGTCGCCTCAAAAGCGGCGGCCAGGCACATGAAAGAGGGCGGGCGCATCATCAACATCGGCAGCACCAACGGCCAACGCATGCCGTTCGCTGGCGGCGCCGCTTACGCGATGAGCAAGTCGGCGCTGATCGGCCTGGTCAAGGGCCTGGCCCGCGACCTCGGTCCACGGGGCATCACCATCAACAACGTGGCACCCGGCCCGGTCGATACCGACATGAACCCTGAGAACAGCGAATTCGGTGCCGGCCTGCATGACCTGATGGCGATTCGTCGCCACGCCAAGGCCGATGAAATTGCCGCGATGGTGTCTTACCTGGCCAGCCCGGACGCGGCCTTCGTCACCGGCGCCGACCTGCTGATCGACGGTGGTTTCGCCGCCTGACGCACACCCCCTCCCTGTAGGAGCGAGCTTGCTCGCGATGGACGACCAGACAACGCGGGCATTCAGACAGCCCGCGTTATCGTTGAAGTCCCATCGCGAGCAAGCTCGTTCCCACAGGTCAGGCCTGCGCCGTGCTCACCGCGCCAGTGGTTGCGGTTTTCCTGCGCACGGATTGATAGAGCAGGCTGGACACCACGAAGCCGACAATGGCCAGCACGCTCATCAGGCTGAACACGTAGTTGTAGCCCTGCTGGCCGGGGAAGTGGTCGAGCACCGCACCGTAGATGACATAGGCGAACATGCCCGGCGCGTAGCCGATCAGGCAACCGATACCAAAGGCCGAACCGGTGATGTGCTGGGGAATGCCGATTTCACCCATGGGTGCCCAGAATACGCCGCGCATCGAGAAGACGATCAACGCGAAGGACAGGGTGGCGGCCATGCCGGCATAAATGAAGCTCGGGTCTTTCGGGATCAGGACGATCACCGCCATCAGGGGCAGCAGCGCCAGGAAAGCCCACTTCAGATAACGGCTGGTGCTCTTGAACTGCTTGTCGGCAATGAAGCCGCCAGCCGGGCCGCCGAGGATCTTCAGGAAGTACTGGTTGATGATGCCGTAGGCGCCCACCAGTGCCACGGGCAGGCCGTACATTTCCTTGAGGTAGGGAATGAAATAGGTCAGGCCGCAGTAGACGATGTAGACCATGAATACGTTGAGGCTGACCAGCCAGATACCCGGCACCTTGATCGCCTCGACCAGGTTGGCCAGGCCGTTTTTCGGCTTGGCGATCGACTGCGCACTGGCGCCCTTGAGCAGGAACCAGGTGAGGCTGCCGGCAAGGATGTCGATGACCGAGTAGAACAGGATCGCCGACTTCAGGCCGGCCTCGCCCGAACCCATGGCGACAAACACGCCCAGCGCGGAAAACGCGACGAGGGTATCGATCACGCCACGACCGCCCTCCAGCAGGCCGAACAGCCGGCCTTGTTCCTGATCGTCACCCAGGTTGCGAATCGCCTTGAGCAGCGAGGGCCAGAAGATGCAATCGGCGCACACGGCCAGCAGGCTGAATACGATCAGCAGGTTGCTGAAGGGCGGGAAGGTCGCCAGGTACAGCCCCAGACCGCCGGTGCCGATCAGGCCGAGGGGGATCAGCTTGCGCGTGTCGTAGCGGTCGGCGAGCAGGCCGCCGACGATGAACAGTGCCGTGGCAATGATGGCGTTGGCGCTGAGCAGCATGCCGATTTCAGTGTGGCTCAAGCCCATGAATTGCTGCATGGGCACATAGAAGGCGTCCTTGAGATTCGCCAGTTTGTAGATGGTGCCGCCACCGAGGATGAGGATCAGGAATCTGAGCCATTTGGCCTTGTTTTGCGTTGTCATTATTGTTCTCCGGACGTGTCGGGTCTTCGGGTTACGCGTTGTCAGGGGTGGGCAGTGTCAATTCGGCGAGGATGCGCAGTTCCGCCAGCAGGCTGCGGACATAAGCCACCTGGTTGTTCGCCCAGCGGTGTTCGTCGGCCAGCATTCGCTCCAGCGAATAACCTTCGGGCAGTGGGGTGTCGCTCATTTCCCGGTAGGCAATGAACGGGTCGGCTGCTTCGTCGGTCTGGCGGAAGGCCGGGGCCACGTAGTGATTTTCCTGCTCGAGAATGAACGCGATCACCTGTGGGGCGGAGTCGCCCAGCATCAGCAGTTCGAACAGCATGCGGGCGCTGGGCAGATCGTCTTCGGCGCTGCCCTGCAGTACGCCGTAATGGCCGAAACCATTTTGCTCGGGGACCACGCGCACACCCTTGAGATGGGTCTGGCGGATATGCGGCGCCAGGTTGCGCAGCGCCTGCAAGGGTTGCTCGCAAGCGTTGATCATGTTGCCGAAGTCGAACAGGGCATGCAGGCGAGGGTGGTTGAGCCGGCTCAGCAGTTGCGCGATCTCGTCGCTCTTGAGTTCTTCATGCTGCTCGAAGTCGAAGTACAGATCGTGCTCGTGAGCCTGCTGCGCGAGGTAGTGCAGGTCAGTCTCGATCACGTCCACGACCCGCGACAGCGTGCCCTCGTAACGTGAGTAGACGCGGATGTTGCGCACGCCCAGGGCGAGGGCGATGGCGATCACCTGGTCGACATCCTTTTTCCGTGTGCTGCTGATTTCCAGATGCACATCCAGCCCCAGGGCCCTGGCCTTGTCGGCAAACCCTTGTAGCTGTGCGGGTGACATCTGGCTCAGGCTGTTTTCCTCGCCGTCGAGCAAGTGCAGGCTCAGGCCTTGCAGCTCGTGGCGATAGGCGAAGTCGAGCAGGTCGGCGGGGGTGACACGGCCGTGGGTGAGGTTGGTCAGCAACGGGTAGGCGTGGGCAAACAGGCGAATTTGCCCCAGGCGTTCGAGCAGCTGTCGGGCCAATGCCTCGTTCAGCACGGGGGCTGGCCCGTCCTCGACCACCTTGTGGTTGAGCAGGGCGTTGAATCGTTCCTGGATCTTATTGTTCATTAGCGTCGTTCCTGGTTCAGACACCGGGTCTACCGGCGCGGTCTTTATCGCGCCAGTCAGGAACTCTCGATAGATCCACTATCAGCTATTTAATAAGACCACTTGCCGTCCTCAAATGGCCGCCGGCAGGTGCCCCATTGCGCGCAGGGCCTGGGCCAGTGCCTCGACGCGTTCCGCGGCCTGGTGCTCGGGAGTGCCGGCAAAGCCGATCAACAGGGCCGGCGGCAGGGCATGTTCGATGCAGTAGTCGCCCAGGGCATAGGTGTGGATGTTATGCCCGGCCAGCTCCCGGGCGATGGCCTGGTCATCGAGTTCGACAGGCAGCCAGGCGATCAGGTGCATGCCGGCCTCCACCGGCGTGATCCTGAAGAAGCTGCCGATCTGTTTTTCCAATTGCTCGACCAGCGCTTGCTGGCGCGCTTGATACAGCGCGCGCATGCGGCGGATGTGCCCCAGAAAATGGCCTTCGATCATGAAGTCCGCCGTGGTCGCCTGAAGCACCGTGGGTGGGCTGCGATCCATCACCGCACGCAAGGTGCAGAAAGGCTCGACCAGCGCCTGCGGCAGTATCACGTAGCCCAGTCGCAACGACGGAAACAGGACTTTGCTGAAGGTGCCGACGTAGATCACCCGGGCCATCTGGTCCATGGCATAGAGCGCCGGGAGCAGGCGGCCGCTGTAGCGAAACTCGCTGTCGCAGTCGTCCTCGATGATCCAGCTCTGGTGCTGTGCGGCCCAGTCGATCAGGGCCTGGCGTCGCGCATAGCTCAGGGTGACGCCCAAGGGGTGCTGGCGCGAAGGGGTGGTGAACACCAGTCGGGCGTCGGGACACTCGCTCAGGCCTTGCTCGACATCGATCCCTTGCTCATCGATGCGCAAGGGCACCACCCGGGCCCCCTGGGCCTGCAAGGCAATGCGCGCGGCGATGTGTCCCGGATCCTCCATCCAGACGCTGTCCTGGGGATTGAGCAGCAACATGCCCAACAGGTTGAACGCTTGCTGTGCGCCGGAAACGATGACCACCTGGCCTGCGTTGCAGTCGATGCCACGGGCATCGAAGACATACTCGGCGATCGCCGTGCGCAAGGCCTGAAAACCTTGCAGTTCGCCATAGCCGAGCATGGCCTTGGTCGGCTTGAGCAGGTGGCGGTTCATCAGGCGCCGCCAGATGGCCTGGGGGAATGCGTCGTAAGTGCTGTGGCTGGGCAGAAATGAGACCGGGACCGCGGGGTCCCAGTCGGCATAGGACATCCCGCGAAAATGGTCGCTGCGCAGCGACAGCATGGACTGGCTCAGATCGGACAGGCGCGGTGGCTGGCGTTGCTGCTCATCGGCCATGCCCCGGTTTTCCCACTCATCGCTGACATAGGTGCCGGCACCGGTGCGTGACGCCAGGAATCCTTCGGCAATCAGCTGGTCGAAGGCATTGAGAATGGTGATCCGCGACAGTTCCAGTTCCTTGCTCAAGGTCCGGGTCGACGGCAGGCGCACGCCGCCCTGGAGCCGGCCACTGAGTACCTGTTTGCGAATCTGCAAATACAGCTGGCGGTATAACGGGATGGCGCTGGCACGGTCCATTTCGATAGCCGACAGCAGTAAACCTGCGGGGGATTTCATGACAGTGCTCGTCTTGAAGAAGTGTGATTGGACTGGAATACCGTCAGGTGATGCAGCGCGCAAGGGTATCGGGCGATACGCCATAAGTCATCCATCCCGGGCCCGTGGAGCAGCAACGAGCAGCTGGAAAACAATGATGGGCGTTTCTGGCAACACCGGATATCGGACTAGGATTAAAAAATCTGCGACACGCCCTGACCATTCATCCCACTGAAGGACGTTCAATATGACTCATTTCTCTCTAGCGGCACTGCTTGGCAGCCTGGCCCTTGCCGGCGCGGCCAATGCTGCGGTGCTGACCGAAAGCAATATCTCCACGGCCGACGCCCAGAAGCTGGTGACCGCGGCGCTCGCCGCCTGCCAGGCCAAGGGTTACAACGTCAGCGCGGCGGTGGTGGACCGCGCTGGTGTGTTGAAAGCCCTGGCTCGCGCCGACAATGCCGGCCCCCACACCATCGAAGCCAGTCGCGCCAAGGCCTTCACCTCGGCGTCGGCCAAGGCACCAACCCTGGCGATCATGGAGAACGCGCAGAAAAATCCGGGCGCTGCCAACCTCACCGACATTCCGGGTTATCTGCTGCTCGGTGGCGGTGTGCCGGTCAAGGTCGGCGACACGGTGATCGGCGCCATCGGCGTGGCGGGTGCCCCAGGCGGCAACCTGGATGCACAGTGCGCGGATGAAGTGCTGGCGGCTAATGCCGGGTTGTTCAAGTAGGAACAACACCAATCACGGTAGGAGCGAGCCTGCTCGCGATGGCGGTGTGTCAGGCGCCATGGATGTTGAATGTGCCGGCCTCATCGCGAGCAGGCTCGCTCCCACAGGTTGGGTGTGCCCGTCTTTTAAGGATCCCCTGATGGCTTCTCAAAAAACCATGAAAGAAAATTCACCGGATCGAGCACATGGACATCGCCACCGTGGTCGCAGGATGGGTGAGGGAATACGTTCGTGTCTTACAACATCCTGGTTATCGAGGGAGACGGGTTAAAAGGCAGGTTCCTGCATGCGTTAAAGGACAGCATGCAGGATGTGGTACTCAGGGCTGCCCGGAACGGCCGTGAGGCGCTGGAGCTGTTCGATACCCATGCATGCGACATGGTGCTGAGCAGTTTGACGATACCCGGCATGGAGGGTGAGCAGTTCCTGCAGAAACTGGTCGCTTTCAGGAGAACGCCGGCCCTGGCCATCATCGATCAGGCCTGCAGGCAACGGTTGGTAAAAGCCAGCCTGACGGCAAGAAATCTCGGCTTTCCGGTGGTAGGCATGGTCTCCAAGCCCACCGACGTCATTGACTTGCGCAACCTGCACATCAGGTGCGACGGGTGGGATGCTGCGTTACAGGCAGAGCCGATAGCCCACGACCCGGCTGTACTGCTGGGTGCATTGCGCAAGGTGCAGATTCAGTTGCGCTTCGAAGCCCGGAAGAATCTGCGCTCGGGACGCATCACCGCCGTCAGGGCGCTCGCTTTCCTGGCTCATCCACAATCAGGCTGGCTAGCGTCGACAGAGGTCTTGTCCACGGATGCCGGCAATGAATTTGTCGAAGCGCTTCTGCTTGATGTAGTCGAGCAGGTCATCAGCGCTCAGCGCGCCTGGCGGCAATCGGGCTACAGCGTGCCGGTGTGGATCAAGTTGCCCATCTGCCTGTTGGGGCGCATCGGTTTTTCGGACTGGCTGCAGGAGATTGTCGTTGCCCATAAAGGCGACGCCGAGTGCATCGGGTTTGAATTGGTCCGGACATCGAAAAGAGAAACGCTGATTCACTACCTCGAACCAATCTACAAGTTACGCAGCAAGGGTTTTGCCGTTACCCATGACGACTTCGGCCAGGGTTACCGGGGCTGCTTGAACCTGGAACTGACACCCTTTACTGACATCAAGATTTTTGCTCCGTTGGTGCGTAGCGCCGTTAATAACGCGAAGCTGGAATCGTCCCTGGCCTGCGTTATTTCGGAAAGCCAGCAATTGGGCCTGACCGTGATTGCCGAGGGTGTTGCAACGCCGGAAGAGCTGGCGCTGCTCAAGCGACTCAATTGCGATGAAGTGCAGGGGCCATTGATTGCCGAAGCGCAAAATCAAGACGCTTTGACCCATCTGTTACTGCAAGAGAAGGGAGTATTTGAATCAGGCTGATGGCAGCCCGGCAGGTTTAAGGTTTGCCTGATGGTCTGAGGATTTTCCAGTCAATAAACTCAATCCAGATACATGTACATGTCAGTTGCGCTCTTGCATGACTTGCGTCCTGAACTATCCATGGTCGGCATAACTGCATTCAGAACCAATGAACTGAAAAGGGAGTGACTGACGTTAAACAGGTTTGAAAATATGCTGCTCAGAAACTTCAGGTTGGCCCATCGTGCAACTTTAATATTCCTGATAATCAATCTTCTGGTCGTCGCGCTCGGAAGTATTTCGTTATGGCAGATGGGGCGAGTTCGCGCTGCAGCCGTAGAAATCGAAAAGAACTGGATGGAAAGTGTCCGCCAGGCGGGCGCGATCAACGCTACGGTACTCAGGTTGCGACTGGAAAGTTTTCGATTGATCGTATCGAGCGACCCGCAAGTAAGGAAAATTTCGGCTGACACCATTGCCCAGTCGCGGGTAAAGCTCAAGCAGATGGTGGAAGGGTATCAGGAACAAGTCAGCAGCCCTGAAGAAGGGCAAATCTATAATGGCGTGAAAGTGGGTGTGACAACTTACGACAGTAAGCTGGATGCGTTCCTGGCGTTGGCTGAATCGGGTGATTCGTCGGCGGCGGGAAAATACATTGATGACAACATTCGCAAGCCCACCAATGAACTGCAATTGGCCGTCGAGAAGCTTGTCGAACTCAATCGCCTGGGCGGGAAACAATCCGGCATCGAATCTGAAGGGATCTATCAAAGTTCGATCAAGACAGTCATTGCCATTGGCGCGGTTGTCATTGCCCTGAGCATCTTCCTCGGCATCCTGTTTGCCCGAAGCATTACCGTGCCGTTGCTGGCCGTATTGGGCATCAACCAGAAGATTGCCGAAGGGGATCTGCGGGCTGAACTTGAGGTCAGCGGCAAGGATGAACTGACGGACTTGATGGCCTCCACCGCCGCCATGCAGAAGAGTTTGCGCGACACGATCCGCCACATGGGCGATTCCTCCACGCAACTGGCCTCGGCCTCGGAAGAGATGTACGCCGTGACTGAAGAATCCAGTGTCGGCATACAGCGTCAGAACAATGAGATTGAGCAGGCGGCCACGGCGGTTAACGAGATGACCGTGGCGGTGGAAGAGGTGGCGAGAAACGCGGCCTCTGCATCGGAGTCCGCGCAGTTGTCCGAGCAGTCCACCCGCACCGGTTCCGACCGGGTCGCGGAAACGGTCAAGGCGATCCGCAACCTGACGTCCACCGTGGAAAAAACCAGTGATGAAGTAGAAGGGCTGGCGAGCAAGGCGCAGAACATCAGCAAGGTTCTGGATGTGATCCGGGCCATTGCCGAGCAGACCAACCTGTTGGCGTTGAACGCAGCCATCGAAGCGGCGAGGGCGGGTGACCAGGGGCGTGGTTTTGCCGTGGTTGCCGACGAAGTCCGGGCGCTGGCGCATCGCACGCAGGAGTCCACCAAGGAAATCGAAAGCATGATTGCCGACATTCAGGCCGGCGCCGAACAGGCTGTCCTTGCCATGTCGCATAGCTGTGCCAATGCCCAGGACACCCTGGGGGTTGCACAGGAAGCCGGGGAGGCGCTGGCCGAGATCGCGAAATCGATCACCTTGATCAACGAACGCAATTTCCTGATCGCCACCGCTTCCGAAGAACAGGCCCAGGTGGCGCGTTCGGTGGATACCAATCTGGTCAGCATCCGTGATCTTTCGATCCAGACCTCGGCGGGCGCCAGTCAAACCGCGACGGCCAGTAACGAGCTATCGAAACTGGCCATCGAGATGGCGGACCTGACCCGGCGTTTCCTGACCTGATGTTGTTGCAAGCAAGTGGTTCAACAGCAATTGAAAGTGAAGTGAGTTATCGCGTGTTTTGTAAGCGTTCATCGGATTAAACCGTAACCCCAGTGCGTGCCAATCCTGATGATGGTTTTGCAATTTTTTTAAGGCGATAAAGGGAGGTGATAGCAATGAGTGAGCCACTGCTGAAAGAGGAACCCGTTGTCGAGGAGGTGTTGGACGAAGCCCAAAAGGTCGTGGCTCAAATCAGGAAGGCAACGGTGCACGCTGCCGCGCTGGAACGGTCGGTGGCTGCGGCTGTGAGCAATCTTGGCGTGAACATGCTGTCGGCCAACGAAGAACTGGTACAGGCGCACCGTCAACTGTGCAGTGTGCTGAACCTGGCAGAGGTCAAGCAGCGCGCCTCGATGGAACGCCTGGAGAAGCAGACGCGCAGGCTCCTGCGAACGGCCATGGAGCGTGTGGTGCTGATCGTGAGCGCGTCTGCTGCCATTGGTGCCGGCATCGGCGCCGGTGTCACGGCATTGCTCTTGCACTGAGCAGCCTGGTGCCGGCTTGAGTTTCTAACTTGTTGAATGAGCGGGCCATCAAGGCCTTGAAAAGGGGGCTGCAATGAAAATAGTGGATTTGGATATAAAAGAACTGATTGACGCTATTGGCGTTGCGGTGATTCCCGTGATTTTCAAGGATGTCGACAAACAAACACCTCCCCATGACTTGCGTGAGCGATTCCGCCTCAATGCCGAGATCATGGGGCGCTTCGCGGCGGTGCTGTATTGCGGTGAAAAAATCGGTCCGGCGACGCTCGATCTGATCAACCTCTTTACCAATCACATGCAGGCCGAGCATCAACACTCCATGACCCAGTTGCTGGGGCCGGAGGGAAGTCTGAGCCGATACTGCTCCCCGGTGGGTGCGGCGAGCTGAGGTCATGCACATCGATCGCCCCTGGAGTTGAGAATCAACGCTCGATTTTTCAGGATTGCCTGATGGTCCGTGGCCGGTTGCGGCTCGTACCCTTGCTTCATGAAACTCAAGCAATTTCTACAGCCCGCCGACGTCTATTTCTCCACGCCCAAAGCCGCGCGCAGACTGCTGCGTCTATTCGCGCAGCTTTTGGTCCTGGGAATGATCGTGGGCGCAATCATCACCGTCGGCTCGGTGTTCAACAGTGAAATATCCCGTCGGCAGGGCTACATGAGCGACGCCATTACCAATGCGCGGGTGTTCTTCACCCAGCGCGAGGTATTGCTCAGGTGCCTGGTCTTGTCCGCTGCAAATGCGTCCAGCGAGATCAACGAAACCGACCCCGTACAGTCGGGAACAGGGGCCGGCGCGCCTGGCGAATTCGATCTGTACCTGTCCGACCGTATCACCGATTTCTTGCGGCAAAACCGCATCAACCTGGTGTTTGTCGCGCAGCGACCGGATTCCAGGCCTGGATACGTCAGTCAATCCTTTACCCCGACCGCGCCCATCTCCGCCGACATCGTCCGGCGATTACGTAGTTTCAATGGCCAGGTGCCGGGTACGGCCCAGGAAGTCTGGCTCAGCGATCAAGCATCAAAGCCTGCCCGTTTGTACGTGTTTGCCCCGGTGGACACTCATCGGCCGCAATCGGGCTGGATCGGCATGGAAATGGATGCGGCCGAGGTCTCCAATACGCTGCATGACGACTCGGCCGGGCAGTTCGTGATGCTCAATCCCAACGGCGATGTGATGATGAGCAGTGTGCGGCTCGACCAGTTTGCGCCTGTGCCGATGAAGCTCGAACTGGGGCAGAACTTCGGGTTCGCCGGCAGCGGCTTTTTGCCTGATCGCCTGGTGATGCGCAAACAACTGGGTTACTCGAACTGGAAGATCTTCTACGGGATCGATCTCTACTCGTTGCTCAAAGTGCTGTTTTGGCCCCTGGCAATTTCCATCCTGCTGATTTCGATCACCGCGACCCTGGTCTATCGACTGGTCTCACGCATCGAGCGGCGGCTGATCACGCCGGCGACACAGCGCATCGATGCGCTGATCGAAAGCGAAGCCTTCAGTCGCGCGGTCATCCAGACCGCCCCGGTCGCGTTGTGCGTGTTGCGCCGCTCGGATGGTCAGGTGGTGCTGGAAAACCGCTTGTCCGAGCAATGGCTGGGTGAGTGCAATGAGCGCGAGCGGTTGTGCCACGGCTGGATCGAGCAGGCCTTCGATCAGAACGAGACCAATCGCACGGATGAATTCCAGGCCGGCAACGGCCGCCATCTGTACCTGAGTTTCGTGCCCACCCGATACAACGGCGAAGACGTTCTGTTCTGTGCCTTCAGTGACATCAGCTCGCGCAAGCAGATTGAAGCCGCGCTGGCCATGGCCAAGCAAATGGCCGATGCCGCCAACGAGGCCAAGACGCTGTTCCTGGCAACCATGAGCCATGAAATCAGGACGCCACTCTACGGCGTGCTGGGCACCCTGGAGCTGCTGGGCAAAACAGACCTGAAAGCGCCACAGAAGGCGTATCTGCACGCGATCGAAAGCTCGTCCTCCACGCTGTTGAACTTGGTGTGCGATGTGCTGGATGTGGCCAAGATCGAAGCCGGTCAACTGGCGCTCGAGGTGCGTGAGTTCTCGCCCATCGAATTGGTCACTGGCGTCGTTCAAAGCTACCTTGGCGCGGCCCGCACCAAAGGCCTGACGCTCTACTCCTACATCGATCCGGCCATCCCGGCGATGCTGCGCGGGGATCTGAGCCGCATCCGCCAGATACTCAATAACCTGCTCAGCAACGCGGTGAAGTTCACCGACAGCGGGCAGATCGTTCTGCACGTCAAGGTGGTTTCGATCAGCGCGGACCGCGTCGAGCTGCAGTGGCAGGTGTCGGACAGCGGTCCGGGTATCTCCCAGGAGGACCAGGCTTTTCTGTTCGACCCGTTCTATCAGACCGGCAGCAGTGCGAATGTCATTGCCGGGACCGGCTTGGGCCTGTCGATCTGCCAGCGTCTGGCGGAGCTGATGAGTGGCAGCATCCGCGTGGTCAGCAGCCCCGGCCTGGGCAGCAGTTTTACCCTCAATGTCGCGCTGGAAAGCGTCAGTTGCGAAGCGCAAGTTTCGGGTCCGTCCGCGGTACTGCACAAGCCGGTTTACGTGTACTCCCCGGCGCTGGAAATGGCCGAGTACGTTGCCAGCTGGTCGCGGCGCTGGGGGGCGAAAACCCTGATCGGCAAGCCTGCCAGTGGTGTTGTCGAACACGAATCCGTGTTGATCGAAGTCTACCCCTACGAGCGGCAGAACCTGTGCCCCGAGTGGGCAGGGGCGAGGATCATCGTCAGTCCGCAGGCGGGCACCGAAGAGCAACCCGCGGCCAACCAGTGGTGTGTGGCGTTGAATGATCTTGGCGATTTGTTTGAAACGCTCAATCAGGCGCAAGGGGTCTTGCCTGCGCCTCAAGGGCTGGTCGAGGCCGGAGCGCCCGACAAGCTGGACCTGAAAGTGCTGGTGGCCGAAGACAACGTGATCAATCAGCTGATTCTCAAGGATCAGCTGGAAGAGTTGGGTTGCCAGGTCGCACTCGCCGGTGATGGTTGCGAGGCATTGGCGCTCTGGGAAAAAGACGACTTCGATGTGGTGCTGACCGACATCAACATGCCCGGCATGAATGGTTATGAGTTGGCGAAAAAACTGCGCAGCCTCGGTTGTGAGGCGCCCATCGTCGGCGCCACGGCCAATGCCATGCGCGACGAAGGTGATCGTTGCTTCGGTGCCGGCATGCAGCAGTTGTTGGTGAAGCCGTTTGGCCTGGGTGCGCTGTTCAACTGCTTGCAACAATACGGAAGGGTGAGCCTCGGTGGCATTTAAAATTCTGGTTGTCGAAGACCACCTCTTTCAGCATCAGTACTTGCTGGATTTGCTGGGTGCCCTTGGCGGGGTGTGCATCAAGTCGGCCTTCAATGGCAAGGAAGCGCTTGAACTGCTCAAAAGCCAGCACTTCGATCTGATTCTCAGCGACTTGATGATGCCGGGCATGGACGGTGTGCAGCTGGTGCAGAAGCTGAGCGAGCTCAAGCAAAAGCCTGCCCTGGCGTTCATGAGTACCGCCACCGGGCGAATGATGGTCAGCGCCAGCCTGGCGGCGAAAAGCCTGGGCTTCAAAGTGTTGGGGCAAATCACCAAGCCGGTGAATCCGGCGGCGTTGCGCAAACTGCTCGAGAAGCTGGTGTCGTTTGGTTCCGACCTGGCCGCGACGGTGAAGGCACCCGAGGAGCACAGCGCTGCCGAGCTGAGCCACGCCATCAGTTCGGGGCAGATACAACCGTGGTTTCAGCCGAAAACATCCCTGGCGACCGGGCAGATCGTTGCTGCCGAGGCGCTGGCCAGGTGGAAGCATCCAAGCCTGGGGCTGTTGCTGCCCAGGGATTTTTTGCCCGGCATCATTCGGCATGATCTGGAGGAAACGCTGCTGATGCAGTTCGTGACGCAAACGCTCAAGGCCCAATCCGCATGGCGCAGCCAGGGTTACGAGATTCCCGTCACGATCAACCTGCCGACCCACCTGCTGGACGACGATGAGTTGCCGGACCGCCTGTACGATCTGGTCATCCAGGAGGGCGGGCAACCGTCGAGCATCGGCTTTGAGTTGATGGAAAGTTCAGCGACCGAAAACCTCGGGCGCTATTTTTCCGGTGTCTGCCGTCTGCGCTTCAAGGGCTTCGGTCTGGCCCAGGATGATTTCGGCAAGGGCTACAGCTCTTATTTCAATCTGGTGTCCACGCCTTTCACTGAACTGAAGATCGATCGTTCGCTGGTGTATGGCTGCGTTGAAAATGAAAGCCTGGAAGCCGCCCTGTCGAGCATCGTCACGCTGGGCAAGAAGCTCGGGCTCAACGTGGTGGCCGAAGGGGTGGAAACCCCGGAGGAACTGGCGTTGCTGGGGCGCCTGCATTGCGATCAGGCCCAGGGCTTCCTCATCTCCAGGGCGGTGGACCCACAGCGGTTTTCCGGCCTGCTGGCCGAACATGTGCCGGCCGGTCGTTGATGCCATTCGACCCCTGGCATCACCCACAGAAAAAGCTTGGCTATCGTTCAACCAGTACGTCTGGCGTTGTACAACCTTTTGAGACTCAGGATGAAGGCCGATACTCTATTTGGATCGCTGGCGAGGAGCTCAATGCTCCTGAGCACCGGCCTGCTGTTGTCCCTGGGGCTGATTTTCCTGCTGCTGGTGACCAATGTCCGGGCGATTGCACTGTTGCTCAACAGCGAACAGGAAAAGGCCAACTCGTATTTCGAGCATGTGATGGACAACGTTCGCGAGCAGGAAAGCTTTCTGCAAGCGATCGCCGTCAGGCTCGCGGCGCCCACCGATGAATTGTCGAGGGCGCCGGCGAGCCTCGATCAGACACTGCAATTGCGCGACAGCGGCAAGCGCATCGTCGATGTCACCGAGAGCACCTTTTCGCTTCCCTTCACCATCACCTTGCCCGATGGCCAATCGGAACCGGGGCAGAGCGCGGTACTGACCCTTGGCTGGCACCTGACCAGCTATTACAGCTGGTTCTGGGCACAATCGAATTTCCTGTCGCCGCAAGTCTTTGTCTTCAGCCCGGAAAGTGCGGCCAGCATCGCGGTGCCGGCCATCGGCAAGTTTCGCAACGGCAATCTGCTGACCCGGCAGAACTACAGCATGATCACCGCTGACCTGGCCCGGCAGACCATGAAGGATCCTGCACGGCTGGAAGATCTCAAGGTGCACTGGACCCGGCCCGGCGTGCAGCAACCCGATGGCGAGCTGCAGGTGGTGGCGTTTGTCGCAGGCGAATTGCCTCCCCGGCAAATCCGCAGGGACAGCGGCATGGATCATCTGGTGGTGGCGTCATTGTTCGACCTGCATCAATTGAGCGAAGGCGCGCCGGGTCCGGACTTGCCGTTTCATGGAAGATTCACCCTGATCGCTCCCGATGGCGAAGCCTTGACCGGGCAGCTGGAAATGCCCCTGCAACAGGCGGGCTTTTCCTGGTCCGCCAACGGCCTGGTGATCTCGACCGTCAATGACTCCATCCAGAATGAACACTGGGCGGCCCAGTACTTCATCGAGTACGGCGCCCTGGCCCGCTGGGCGGCCTTGCCCGTGCTGCGTTTGCTCGGCTTGTCGATATTGCTGTTTTTCTGCTTTCGATGGCTCTATCACTTTTACCGCACGCGCATCGTCATGCCTGCCCGGCATGCGCAGGAGCAACTGGTCGAAAGCCAGGCTTTCAACCAGGCCATTATCGAAAGTGCTCCTGCCGGCCTGGTGGTGGTTCGCCAGTCCGACGGCAAGATCGTCATTGAAAACCCGCGCGCGCAACAGAACCCGGCGGTTTCCCAGGCAATCGTCAAAACCCTGCGCAAACCCGGTGTGTCGCTGGGCGGGGATGCCTGCATGGCCCTTCAGGGCCGCTATTACCTGGTCAGTTATGCATCGACCCGTTATCAGGAGCAGGACGTGCTGCTGTGTGCCTTTTCCGATGTCACCGAGCACCAACAGCGCGCGGTTGAGCTTTATCAAGCCAAGCGCGCGGCAGACAAGGCCAACGAAGCCAAGACCATCTTCCTGGCGACCATGAGCCACGAGATCCGCACGCCACTCTACGGCGTGCTGGGCACCCTGGAACTCCTGGGCCTCACTGCGCTGGACAAGCGACAGCATGAGTATCTGCACACCATGCAAACGTCCTCCTCGACTGTCCTGCAAATCATCAGTGATGTGCTGGATGTGGCGAAGATCGAGGCCGGGCAGCTGACCCTGGAACCTGTGTCATTCAGCCCGCTGGATCTGATTGAAAATGTCGTGTGCGCGCACATTGCCGTTGCGCGCTCCAGGGGGCTGCAAATCTACGCCTGCATCGACCCGGACATTCCGGCGCAACTGCAGGGTGATGAGGTCAAGATCGGCCAGATACTCAATAACCTGCTCAGCAACGCGATCAAGTTCACCCATATCGGGCGCGTGGTGCTGCGCTGCCGTGTCCTGAAGGATGAAGGGCAGGGGCTGAAACTGGAATTTCAGGTGGCTGACACCGGCATCGGCATCACCCCGGAGCAACAGACCCATATTTTCCAGCCCTTCTACCAGGCCCATACCAGCAACCTGATCAGCGGCACGGGCCTGGGCCTGTCGATTTGCAGCCGATTTGTCGAAATGATGGGCGGGGAAATTACCGTGATCAGCGAACAGGGCTTGGGCAGCAGTTTCACGGTCGGCCTGCCTTTCGCGCAGCCCGACGCCAGCCTCGCGAGCGTCTGCGACATCGCGCTCAATGGACGGCAAGTCTATGTTCGCGCGCCGGTGCGTGAGCTGGCCGAGAACATCTGCGCCTGGCTGGGCCGATGGGGGGCCAAGGCGACCGTCATTTCCGCCCGGCCCAATGGAATGCTGTCCGACGTGCTGCTGGTGGATGTGCTGCCGCCGGGAGGCAGTGAATTGCCTCTCACCTGGAGCGGCAACCGGTTGATTTGCGATTACGAGGGGGCGCAGGTTCCCGAGCTGGATGCGGGCGTTTCAAGAGTCAGCGCCCATCACATCCGGGCCATTGCCGCCGGCGTGCAGATGGCAACCGAGGACGCCGGCGCGCGTCGTTCGCAGCTGACAACCGACACGCTGCCGACATTGGACCTGCATGTGCTGGTGGCCGAGGACAACCTGATCAATCAGGCTATTCTCAAGGAGCAACTGGAGGCGCTGGGTTGCAGCGTTGTCGTCGCCGGCAACGGCCTGCAGGCGGTGCAAATCTGGGAGCAGGACACCTTTGATGTCGTGTTGAGCGATGTGAACATGCCGGTGCTCAACGGTTATGAACTCGCCCGGGCGATACGCGCCAAAGACGGCGCGCTGCCGATCGTTGGCATTACTGCCAACGCGCTGCGTGACGAGGGCGAACGTTGTCAGGCCGCGGGCATGAACGCCTGGATGGTCAAACCCCTGAGCCTGGCCAATCTGCTCGACAGCCTGGCCAGCCTGAAAGGGGCTCATAAAGACAACGCGTTATCGGTCAGCTCCCCACCTGCGGTCGAGCCTGAGATCGACCGGCCGGCCATCGTGCTTTCCGATGCCATGCGCCGCCTGTTCCACAGCACCATGGAAAAGGACATCGGCGCCATCCGCTCGGCCGTGGCCGATGGCGCGCAAGCCGATGCCGTCCAGCTGCTGCACTCCGTGAGCGGTGCGCTGGCGGTGGTGCGCGCCGACGAGCTGACGGCGCTGTTTGGACAACTGGAGCACAAGGTGCGCGGGCAGGCTTTCGATCCGGCGTTGATCGCTGAAATCGACCGGGCGCTGGCCAGGCTTGGCGACTTGCTCAAATCAATTTAAAGGCAGTAACCGATCCATATGGAAACCGTAATGAACACGCAAAAGATCACTGTAGTCATCGCCGATGATCACCCCATTGTATTGCTTGGCGTGCGCGAGCTCATCGAGCGTGACGAGCGCTTTGAGGTGATAGGGGAGGCGGGCAGTTCCAGCGATTTGATCAAAGTGTTGAATGCCCGGGTGCCGGATATCGTGATCACCGATTACAACATGCCCGAGAACTCCATCTATGGCGATGGACTGAAGTTGATCCAGTATCTGGTCCGTCATTTCCCGTCGTTGCAGATACTGGTGCTGACGATGGTCTCCAACAGCCTGATTCTGTCCCGCCTGTACGATCTGGGCGTGGCCGGGGTGGTTCAGAAAAGTCAGTTGCACGCCGAAATCCAGCGGGCCCTGGACGCCCTGAGTCAAAAGCGCGTCTACAAGACCCTGGAGTTGAAGAAAACCTCGGTGATCGAGGACAACCGCCAGGTGGATGAGCGATTGGCACTGCTGTCCATTCGCGAGCTGGAGATCCTGCGGTTGTTCGTTTCCGGAATGAGCTTGCGTGATATTGCGCTGGATCAGAACCGTAGCGCCAAGACCATCAGTACCCAGAAAGTGGCGGCCATGCGCAAGCTGGAAGTCGAGACGGATCAGGAATTGATTACCTACTGTCTGGCGGCCAATCTATTCAAATAGAAATTGGAGTCCTGCTTTTAATTTCCTCCGGTTATAGCCGCCGTTATCTCTCCCGCCGGTTGTCTGCGCCTTTTCTCATGAGCCCGATTTTCAGGATTGCCTGATAGCGAGTCGAGTCTTGCGGGGCTTAATGTTCGCAAGAGTGGCATTCATCCTGTAATCCGTCCCGGGTTTTTACTGCGCAGCACACTTGTTGTGTCGTGGTTGATCTGATGACGAGCCGGATATCAGGTGTCGTTTTATTTATGGCTTCTCCAAATATTCGATCTTGATGGTGGCTTAGATGTCGATCAGAAGTATCCGGTTGGTTCCCCGAACACTTATAAGTTTCGGCGTTACAGGTGTGTTGTTGATTGGCCTGGGATGGCAATCGCTTTGGCGTATGGACAACGTGCAGTGGTCCGTTAACGACCTGCAGGAAAACTGCTTGCCGAGTGTAAGCCAGGCAGGGCGCATCGAAATGGCGACCTATAAGCTGCGTGTCGCCAACTTGCTTTATGCACAGAACGAAGCGCAATCGAACGCAGAACGTTCCGAGCAGGTGCTGAAGTTCAAGGAACAATTACAGAAAGAAGTACTGGCCTACGTTCCATTGATTTACGGGCCGGAAGAACAGGCCTTGTTTGATATCGTCAATGCCAATGCTCAGGTCTATGAGGCAAAAATCGACCAACTCGTCGAGCTGGGCAAGACGGCCTCGCAAAAAGACCTGGTGGGCTTCATCAAGTCGACCACGGCTCCCGCTGCGGAAACCCTGTTGAAATCCGCTGAGGACTTGCAGCACTTGATGACTGATCGGGCGGAGAAATCGAGCAACAAGGCTCGACAGGAAGCCCACAACAATACTGTCGCCACGATCATTGTGATTGTGCTGGCGCTGATGGTCACCTTCGTGCTCACGCTGGTGTTTACCCGCAGCATCATTGTTCCCTTGCGCGCCGTGCTGGCGGCAACCCGGAAGATTGCCGCGGGCGATCTGGTCGGAACCATCGAAGTCACGGGCAAGGATGAGTTTTCCGAACTGCAATCTTCTACTGCAGAGATGCTCGCCAGCCTGAAAAGCACGATTCACCACATTTCGGATTCGTCCTCCTTGCTGGCGGCCTCGGCAGAGGAAATGAGCGCCATTACCCATGAGTCCAACGCCGGTGTGCAGCAACAGAGCATGGAGACCGAAATGGCGGCGACGGCGGTCAATCAGATGACTGCCGCCGTCGAGGAGGTTGCGCGCAATGCCGTGGCGGCGTCGGCGTCGACCCAGCAATCGGAAAACTCCGCGCGCATTGGCATGGAGAGAGTGACCCAGACCATTGCCTCGATCGAACACCTGAGCCAGGCCGTTCAGGGCACCAGTCTTGAGATCGAACAGCTTGCAACCCAGACCGAAAACATCGCCAAGGTGCTGGACGTCATCCGGGCCATTGCCGAGCAAACCAATCTGCTGGCCTTGAACGCTGCCATCGAAGCGGCGCGGGCAGGGGAACAAGGACGCGGCTTTGCGGTGGTTGCCGACGAAGTACGTGCCCTGGCACACCGCACGCAGGTGTCTACACAAGAAATTGAACAGATGATTAAAAATGTTCAGTCGGGTTCGGAGTCGGCGGTTTCGTCCATGAAACAGACGGATCTCGAAGCCATGGCAACATTGAAAATTGCACGGGAGGCGGGGGTGGCCATCTCGGAAATTACCAGGGCGGTATCGGACATCAATGAACGTAATTGCCTGATTGCAACAGCGTCGGAAGAGCAGGCGCAAGTTGCCAAGTCGGTCGATGTCAACCTGGTCAGTATCAATAATCTTTCAGCACAAAGTACGGCGGCAGCCGATCAGATTTTCATTGCCAGCAGCGAGCTTTCCACGCTGGCCTCCGACCTCAACCGGCTGGTAGGTCGCTTCACCGTTTGACCGTTTCATGCTTGACCTTATGCACCCCCCAGAAAAATTGGCAGGAATCGAAAATGACACCCGAATTGATCACCCAGTATCCGGATAGCTTGAGGACGATATTCATCTCGCAATATGAGACGTGCGATATCAATTGGTTTATCAAACAGTATGTCGAAAGCAGAAACCTGAGTTCCCGCTCCCAGGTTGAGTTTGAAATTACTTCAGCGCTCACTGAATATCCGGGCATGTCGCCAGTGAGGCTGTTTGAGCTCAATGCCTGGCTGGATCACAACTTTCGCTCAAAGACTTTTGTTCGTCCCGCCGCACGTTTTTTGAAGTTGATTGTGAGTAACGATCATATCCCGCTGCGAAAATAATAAAAAAACCTGAGCCAGGTTTTGGGGTGGTTGCAGTGCGTACATATTTAATCCGGAAAACCAACGCAAGCGTGTATGTCGTCATCGCTTTGTGCGTTGTTTTGGTATCGGCGCTGATCGTGGGGGGGCTGTTAACGGTCAGGCAGCTGGATAGCTATATCCGGGTCATGTATTACGGCAATGCGGCGCCGATAGGGCACCTGGCCAATGTTCGGGCGATGGAGGCCAACATCCGTCGCTTGCAGTGGCGAATTTTCGCAACTCACGATCCGAGCCAAACGGATGGCTTCATCCGGGAAGTCAACGCGGAGTTGAACAGCGCCGCCAGAGAGTGGCAGTTTTATTATCCCGAGGGGATCAGCAGTCCTGCGGAAAAGCGCATCGCGGAACAGCTCAGGGAGCAACTGCCGATTGCCGCGGCGGTCATCTGGGAGAGCCATCGGCGACTCAAGTCCGATGGCTTCGAGGCGGCGATGGTTTGGTACCAGGACAAAATCCCTTTCCTCGATCAACTGGACCGCCTGCTCGCCGACGATATCGACACCAATATCCGGCAGGCGTCCAGGTTCGCTGATTTGAGTCAGTCGATTTTCGAAAGGATCCTCTGGATCGCCGGGGCACTGTTGGCATTGGGGGTTATCGGAGGCATTGGTGGCCTGGTCGTGTCGTTGCGCTGGCGACGACAGCGCGACAAGGCAGAAATGAAATCCCGCGAGCATCTGTGGCTGGTGGATCAGGTGTTCAACAACACCCGGGACGGCGTGATCATCACCGACCGATCCGGCAGCGTCACCAAGGTCAACCCGGCCTTCACCCGGATGACCGGATACACCGAGGCGGAGGTGCTGGGCAAGAATCCCAGCCTGTGGAGCTCCGGCCGGCAGACTCTCGAGTTTTACACCGAGATGTGGCGCTCTCTCCTGGATCTGGGGCATTGGGAGGGGCAGGTCTGGAATCGCAAGAAGAGCGGCGATCTGTACCTTGAAGCGCTGACCATTACCGCCATCCCCGGTCTCAATGAAGCAGAGCTGAACTTCGCTGCCGTCTGCAGCGATATCACCAGGCAGCATGAGGAACAGGAGATCCAGGGCTATCTGGCAACCCACGACTCACTGACCGATCTGCCCAACCGCCTGCTGTTCGTCGAACGGCTGACGCAAGCCATCGCCCGCGCCCATCGTGCGGGTTCCAGGGTGGCGATCCTGTTTCTGGACCTGGATCACTTCAAAGAGATCAACGATCAGTTAGGCCATGGGGTAGGGGACAGCACGCTGACCACGGTCGCGACGCGGTTGAAAAGCTGCCTGAGGGAAGTCGATACCGTGGCGCGCCTGGGCGGCGATGAATTCGCCATGGTGCTGGAAGATATTCACGAGGTGGCACAGGTCATGCCGATTGCCCGCAAGCTGCTGGCTTCGGTGGGCGAGCCCATCGTGGTCGACGGGCATCGGGTATCGGTCACGCCGAGCATTGGCGTGAGTATCTACCCCGACCACGGCGCTACCCCCAAGGAACTGGTAAAGCTGGCTGACGAGGCGATGTACGAAGCCAAAAAGGCCGGCAAAAACGCGGTCAGGTTCTACAACAAATCCGGGCAGCAAGCGCTCGCGAGCTGTTGATACGGTCGTGACCTGTAGGAGCGAGCTTGCTCGCGATGGCGGCGTGTCAGGCGCCATGGATGTTGAAGGTGCCGGCCTCATCGCGGGCAAGCCCGCTCCCACAGGGGAATGCGTAGTCCTGTAGGAGCTGCCGCAGGCTGCGATCTTTTGATTTTGCTTTTGAAGGTCGAAAGATCGCAGCCTCGTTGCACTCGACAGCTCCTACAGTGATTTTGCGTACAGCCGCGTGACCTGTGGGAGCGAGCCTGCTCGCGATGGCGGCGTGTCAGGCGCCATGGATGTTGAAGGTGCCGGCCTCATCGCGAGCAGGCTCGCTCCCACAAGGGAATGCGTAGTCCTGTAGGAGCTGCCGCAGGCTGCGATCTTTTGATTTTGCTTTTAAAAGATCGCAGCCTCGTTGCACTCGACAGCTCCTACAGTGATTTTGCGTACAGCCGCGTGACCTGTGGGAGCGAGCCTGCTCGCGATGGCGGTGTGTCAGGCGCCATGGGTGTTGAAGGTGCCGGCCTCATCGCGGGCAAGCCCGCTCCCACAGGGGAATGCGTAGTCCTGTAGGAGCTGCCGCAGGCTGCGATCTTTTGATTTTGCTTTTGAAGGTCGAAAGATCGCAGCCTCGTTGCACTCGACAGCTCCTACAGTGATTTTGCGTACAGGCGCGTGACCTGTGGGAGCGAGCCTGCTCGCGATGGCGGCGTGTCAGGCGCCATGGGTGTTGAAGGTGCCGGCCTTATCGCGAGCAGGCTCGCTCCTACAGGGGAATGTGCATCCCCGGGAAATAAAACGGCCACCCCTGCAACGAGTGCAGAGGTGGCCGTGGTCCTGCGGGTTATTTCACTTCAGATCAAAACGGTCCAGGTTCATCACCTTGGTCCATGCCGCTACAAAGTCCTTCACGAACTTGTCCTTGTTGTCGTCGCTGGCGTAGAACTCCGCCAGTGCCCGCAGCTGCGCGTTGGCGCCGAACACCAGGTCGACCCGGGTAGCGGTCCATTTTGCCTGGCCGGTCTTGCGGTCGCGTCCTTCGAACTCTTCATTGGTGGCTGAAGTCGGTTTCCATTCCGTCCCCATGTCCAGCAGGTTGACGAAGAAGTCGTTGGTCAGCGCGCCTTTGCGCGTGGTGAACACGCCATGGGCGGTTTGCCCGACGTTGGTGTCGAGTACGCGCAGGCCTCCGAGCAGCGCGGTCATTTGTGGAGCGGTCAGGGTCAGCAGTTGCGCCTTGTCGATCAGCAGGTGCTCGGCCGAAATGCGATAACGGGCTTTCAGGAAATTGCGGAAGCCGTCGGCAATCGGTTCGAGGAAGCCGAACGATTCGACATCCGTCTGTTCCTGGCTGGCATCCATCCGACCCGGCGAAAACGGCACCGTGACGCTATGGCCGGCATTTTTCGCCGCCTGCTCGACGCCCACATTACCGGCGAGCACGATCAGGTCGGCCAGGGAGACTTTCTTGCCGCCGCTGTTGAACTCCTTCTGGATGCTTTCGAGTTTGCCCAGCACGTTACCCAGTTGATCCGGCTGGTTGGCTTTCCAGGATTTCTGTGGCTCCAGGCGCAAGCGCCCGCCATTGGCACCGCCGCGTTTGTCGGAGCCGCGGAAGGTGGAGGCCGCGGCCCAGGCCGTCGACACCAGTTGCGAGACGCTCAGGCCGCTTGCCTGGATTTTGCTCTTGAGCGCGGCGACGTCGGCGTCGCTGACCAGGGCATGATCGACCGCCGGGATCGGGTCTTGCCACAGCAGCTCTTCTTTGGGCAGTTCCGGGCCGAGGTAGCGCGAAAGCGGGCCCATGTCGCGGTGGATCAGTTTGAACCAGGCGCGGGCGAAGGCGTCGGCCAATTGATCCGGGTTCTGCAGGAAACGCCGGGAAATCGGCTCGTAGATCGGGTCGAAACGCAGCGCCAGGTCCGAGGTCAGCATGCGTGGTTCACGGGATTTGGAGGCGTCGAAAGCATCCGGGACACTTCCTGCACCCGCGCCGTTCTTGGGTTTCCATTGGTGTGCACCGGCCGGGCTCTTGGTCAGTTCCCAGTCGAAGCCGAACAGGTTTTCCAGGTAATTGTTGCTCCACTTGGTTGGCGTGGTGGTCCAGGTCACTTCCAGGCCGCTGGTGATGGTGTCCGCGCCTTTGCCGGTGCCGAAGGTGCTTTTCCAGCCCAGGCCCTGTTGTTCCAGGCCGGCGGCTTCCGGTTCCGGTCCGACGTTATCGGCGGGGCCGGCGCCGTGGGTCTTGCCGAAGGCGTGGCCTCCGGCGATCAGTGCCACTGTTTCTTCGTCATCCATCGCCATGCGGGCGAAGGTTTCGCGGATGTCGAGCGCCGACTTGACCGGGTCCGGCTCGCCTTCGGGGCCTTCAGGGTTGACGTAGATCAGGCCCATTTGTACGGCGGCCAGAGGGTTTTCCAGATTGCGCCCGTGTTGGGTACGGCTGTCCTCGTTGCGTCCGGGTTCGGCCGACAGCGGTACATCGCCGGGGCTCTGAGTGGCCTTGTTGTCATCGACCGGGTCGCTGGCGTAGCGGGTATCACCGCCCAGCCATTTGGTTTCCGAGCCCCAGTACACGTCCTCGTCCGGTTCCCAGACGTCCGGACGGCCACCGGAATAGCCGAAGGTCTTGAAGCCCATGGACTCCAGCGCGACGTTGCCGGCGAGTACGATCAGGTCGGCCCAGGAAATGTTGCGGCCATATTTTTGCTTGATCGGCCAAAGCAGGCGGCGGGCCTTGTCGAGGCTGACGTTGTCCGGCCAACTGTTGAGCGGGGCGAAGCGCTGCTGGCCGGAGCCGGCGCCACCGCGCCCGTCGGCGGTGCGATAGGTGCCGGCGGCGTGCCAGGACATGCGCACGAACAGCGGGCCATAGTGACCGAAGTCGGCGGGCCACCAGTCTTGCGAGTCGGTCATCAGCGCGGTGAGGTCGCGCTTGACGGCGGCAAAGTCGAGTTTTTTGTACGCTTGCGCATAGTCGAAGCCCTCATCTGCCGGGGTGGAGAGGGGCGAGTGCTGGTGCAGGATGTTCAGGTTCAGTTGGTTCGGCCACCAGTCGCGGTTGCGAGTACCGCCGCCAGCGGCGTGATTGAACGGGCATTTCGATTCGTTTGCCATGTGTGAGCTACCCTCGGTCGAGTTCAGTCAGCTTCCCGGCCTGTTGGGGCCTGGAATAGAAGCGAGCGAAATCCATGACTCAGGCTGCCGGACCCGTCTGTCGATCCGCTGATCGGCGGGGTCATCTGGGCATTACAGACAGCGGCAATCAAACTGCCACTATCCCTGGTCAGTATCTGACTCATTCTTATCTTCACATCAGGTCTGTACCGGCCAGACTACGCCGGCGCTAGATAAGGCTAGACCCCTATCGTTAAGTCAGCTAATAGTCCGAGTATTGGTTGCCGATAGGCGGAATCTCTCAGCAGCGCACAGAGATGTGTAGGTGCGCGCTATCGTTGTGCCACAATAGAAAACGTTACCGCAGCAATATCAGGCGAACACAATGGATGGCCCTGGATTTAGGCTCGAGCAGGAAAGCTATATCGCCCAGCAGGTGCGTACCGACCGATTGCACCAACTGTTCCGGCAATCGGTAACCGCTGTCTTTGGCAGCTTCCTGGGCTTGGTCATGCTGTGCTGGCTCTGCTGGGACCGCTTCGACCACCACATCATGAACTGGTGGATTGCCTTGCTGACGGCTTCCACCCTGATCCGCCTCTCGATGTTCGCGGTGTATTTCCGCAGCTCGCAAGCCACGCGCACCCCGCAACGCTGGGAACTCATTTACCTGGCGACCCTGTCGCTGTCCGCCGGTATCTGGGGCGGAGGCGCGCTGGCGGTCATGCCGGCCGAAGACCTGCTGGCCCAGGCGCTGGTGATGCTGTTTACCGTGGGCATGTCCGTCAGCGCGGTGTCCTGCTATTCGGCCTATCGCTACATGACGGTGGTCTCCATCGCCCTGGTGCTGCTGCCTTCGACCTTCTGGCTGATGGTGCAGCCATCGAGCCTTCAATTCGGCATGGGCGTGGCGGTGCTGGTCTTCGCGTCCTTCGTGTGCAGCGCCACTCGCAAACTCTCCGATGCATTGGAAACCGCCTTCCGTCTGACCCGTGAAATGGAGCTGGCGCACAGCATCTCCACCCGTGCCGCGCAGACCGACGAACTGACGGGCCTGCGCAATCGCCGGGCGTTTTTCGAGCAGGCGCAGCGCCTGTACAACCACTGCCAGAACTATCAGTTGCCGCTGTGCGCGGTGATGCTGGACATGGACCACTTCAAGCACATCAACGACACCTACGGCCATCAGGTCGGCGATCAGGTGTTGCGGCAGATGGGCGTGGTGATCAGTCGTTCCTTTCGCGACGCGGATGTCTACGGTCGGCTGGGTGGCGAGGAGTTTGCGGTGCTGCTGCCGGATACGTCCCTGGAAGACGCGCAAAACATTGCCGAAGAACTCGTTCACTCCATCGCCGGGCTGATGACCGGGCCGGTGCACTGCATCACCGCCAGCGTCGGCGTGGCGTCCATGGCCACCAGCGACAAGGACCTGCACAGCCTGATGAGCAACGCCGACAAGGCGCTCTATCGCGCCAAGGCGCGGGGGCGCAATCAGGTGGTGGTGTCAGATTGAGCCTATGGGGGACCTGTGGGAGCGAGCCTGCTCGCGAAAAACGTCGGGGCAACGAGGTCATCCAGACAGCACGCGTTATCGTTGACGTCTTTCGCGAGCAGGCTCGCTCCCACAGGTTTCAGCGCATCGATCGAAACGCCGTACGCAGTTCCTCGGTGAACAACTGCGGCTGTTCCCACGCCGCAAAATGCCCACCGTTCTCCGCCTGCCGAAAGTAGACCAGGTTGTGGTAAGCGCGCCGTGCCCAGCTCTCCGGCGGGCAATAGACGTCGTCCGGAAACACCGTGATCGCCACCGGCAGGGAAATTTCGCCGGTTTTCTGCGCGCTGGACGACAAAGGGCTGCGCCCCTTGTTTTCCCAGTACAGCCGTGCGGCCGAAGCGCCGCTGTCGGTCAGCCAGTACAGGCTGATGTCGTCCAGCACCTGGTCCCGGGTTGGCAGCTGCTGCGCATCGGCGCCGTAGCTCCATTTGGAAAAACCGGGATGCACCAGCAGAAAAGCGGCCAGGGCCACCGGCGAGTCGGTCAGGCCATAGCCAATGGTCTGCGGCCGCGCAGCCATCATTGCGCTGTAAGCCAGGTTGCCCTGCTTGATCAGTTTGGCCACGGCATCGAAGGTCGCGCGTTCCTGCGGGCTGTACTCCGCCGGTGCCGGCCCGCCGGCAGCCAGCGCGGCGCCCGCATCGGGCGGGATGGTGGCGGGCAGGTTGAGGTGAATGCCGCGCAATCCCTTCGGTGCCTGGCGCGCCATCGCGCCGGTAATCGGCCCGCCCCAGTCGCCACCTTGCGCGACGTATTGCTTGTAGCCCAGGCGCTGCATCAACTGCGCCCACACCTGCGCCACACGATCCGGGTCCCAGCCGGCATCCGTCGGCTTGCCGGAAAAGCCATAACCGGGAATCGACGGAATCACCAGGTCGAACGCATCACTGGTCTTGCCACCGTACTTGACCGGATCGGACAGCGGGCCGATGACGTTGGCAAACTCCAGCACCGAGCCCGGCCAGCCGTGGGTCATGATCATCGGCAGCGCGTTCGCCACCGGCGAGCGCACCCAGATGAAATGAATGTCGACGCCATCGAGGGTGGTGACGAATTGCGGCCAGGCATTGAGCTGCGCTTCGGCCTTGCGCCAGTCGTACTCGGTACGCCAGTAATGCGCCAAAGCCTGTAGCTGCACCAGCTGTGCGCCCTGTGAAGTGTCGTTGACCGTTTCCTTGTCCGGCCAGCGGGTCGCGGCGATGCGCTGGCGCAGGTCGGTCAGGGCCTGTTCGGGTATGGAGACGTGGAAGGGGCGGACGGTGTCGTCGGCGCGAGCCACATTGAGGAGCGTGCACAGGCACAGGGCAATGACGACCGCGAGTGGGGATTGCATCAGCATGGCCTCGTACGAGGAACGCGAAGATTTCAGCTGTATTGAGCATGGCACGCGGGCGGGAAATGGTTGGGGCAGGGCATCACCACTGGTCGAGGCGCCTTGATCTATAGACTCATAATGACTATTTTTGAATCTATGGATTCAAATTGAGGAGTTGGCCATGTCACTCGCCCTCCAGACCCAGGGCTTCAGCAAAAACCAGTGCGTGACCGGCCTGCGCGCCGCGGTCGGCATCCTGGAAAAATGGCAGGCCAGCAGCGACCAGGCCTGTCGCTTGCTGCGCATTTCCCGCAGCACCTACACCCGTGCCCGGCAGCGGGATCCGGCCTGGGCCGTGGCCCTGGATGCGGACCAGATGCAGCGCATCAGTTTCGTGCTGAACATCCACGCCACCCTGCGTCTGATTTTCGATAACCCGCAGAACGTCTACGGCTTTGTGTCGATGGCCAACGACAACGAGTTTTTCAACGGTCGCAGCCCGCTGGAAATCATGGCCCAGGGCGACATGATCTCGCTGTACGAGACCTTTCGCCGGATCGACGCACTGCGAGGCGGGCAATGGTGAAGGCCCGGCAGTTGCCCTTGTTGTCCGGCGAGTCGTTGCAGGCTTATCGGCTGGTCAATTCGAAATTCCCGCCGATTGCGATGTTCGATGACGTGGCCGATGCCGACGAATTCGAGGTGCTGTACGAGATCCAGGCGCTGACCAATCCGCGCCTGAAAAATGAAGTGGGGCAGCTGGAGCTGATTCCCCGTAGCGAGATCCCGTTCGGCATCACCGGCTGTTCCTACGCGACGGCGCCTTTTACCCACGTCAACCCGGCGGGCTCGCGCTTCAGCGATGGCAGCTTCGGCGTGTTGTACCTGGCCGATACAATGGAGACGGCCTTGGCCGAGGTGCAGCATCACCAGGCGCTGTACTGGTCCAGGGTGCGTGACCTGCACTACGAGCGCTTTGTGTTTCGCGGGCTATCCTGCTCGTTCGTGGACAAGGCGATGCAAGACGCGACGGCCATCGCGCCGACCGATCCGATCTACGATCCCGCGCACTACTCCTATTCCCAGCCGTTCGGCAAAGCCATCCGGCAAGCCGGGTGCCCTGGGCTGCGTTACCACTCCGTGCGACGCCGGGGCAGCCATTGCTGGGCCCTGATGACCCCAAGGCCGGTGCTGTCGATCATCCAGACAGCCCATTACGAGATGGTCTGGAACCAGCAAATCACCAGCGTCAGCCAGATCAGCGAAGCCTGACTTCAGGCTTTCACCCAACGCTGGCGGCTCCAGCTGCTGAGGGAGTCGACGGCGAGCACCAGCAGCAACATCGCCAGAATCACCGTGCTGGCCTGCGCCTCCTGAAACAGGCTGAGACTGACATACAGCATCTGCCCCAGACCGCCAGCGCCGACAAAACCCAGCACGCTGGCCATGCGGATGTTGTTTTCCCAGCGGTACAGCACGTACGCCAACAGCTGCGGCAACAGGTTGGGCAAGGTGCCGTAGCAGAACGCCCACAACGCATTGGCGCCTTGCAGGCGGATCGCTTCGGCCGGTTGCGGCGGGGTGTTTTCCAGCGCTTCGGCGAACAGGCGGCCGAGTACGCCGGTGGTGTGCAGGGCCAGCGCCAGGGTGCCGGCGTTCGGCCCGAGCCCGGCGGCCAACACCATCAGCGCCGCCCACACCAGTTCCGGAATCGCCCGCAGCGCATTGAGCAACAGGCGCGAGGCGCTCTTGAACGGCCAGCCGAAGCGTCCGGCCGCCGGCAGCGCCAGCACCAGGCCGAACACCGCTGCCAGCAAGGTACCCAAGGCGGACATGGCGATGGTTTCCAGCGCGCCATGGGCGATGGCTTGCAGGTGGTTCGCGCTCAAATCCGGGCTGAGAAAACGCTGCGCATAGGCTCCCATCTGCTTGAGGTTGGCGCTGCCACCCAGTGCGCTGAGGTCGATGCCCAAATACCCGAACGAGGCGACCACCGCGACGCCAACGGCCAGCAGCAGGGCCAGATTGATCAGGCGATTCATCCCAGCCTCCAGCGCAACAGGCGACTGAGTTGATCGGCCAGCAGCACCAGCACCAGGAAGGTCAGCAACAGGCTGGCGACTTCACCGCCGGCGAACATGCGCAGCGACAGGTCCATCTGCTGGCCCAGGCCACCGGCGCCGACAAAGCCCATCACCACCGAAGCCCGGATCGCACATTCCCAGCGATACACCGTGTACGACAGCAACTCGGCGGCGACATTGGGCAAAATCCCGTAGGCAAACGCCGCCAGCCGACCGCTGCCGGCCTGCAGCAGCGCGTGGGCAGGACGCTGGTCCACCGACTCGAAAATCTCCGCATACACCTTGCCAAGCATGCCGCTGTAGGTGATGGCGATGGCCAGCACCCCGGCGGTCGGGCCAAGGCCCACAGCGCGGACGAACAGCAGGGCCCAGACGATTTCCGGCACGCTGCGCAGGAAGATCAGCAAGCCGCGCACCGGCCAACGCAACAGTCGGCCCATGACGCTGGGGCGACCGGCACGGGATGCCGCCGACAGCGACAGCGCACGACTGGCCAACAGGCTGGCGGGCACCGCCAACAGCAACGCCAGGGTCATGCCGGCGGTGGCGATGGCCAGGGTTTGCAGGGTGGCTTGCCACAACAGCTCAAGGAATTCCGGGCCATAGGCCGGGGGCCAGAAGGTCGCGACAAAGCGGCCCATTTCGCTCTGGCTGTTGCCGGCCAGCAGCACGCTCAGGTCCAGCTCGCTGAAGCGGATGCCGGGCCACAGCAGGGCAATCGCCAGCAGGCCGAGCAGCAGGCGGGGAAGGGTGGCCGGGTCTCGGGAATCGCCGGTCAGCATCGCGGAATCTGCAGGCTCAGGGGCGTCACGGGGGGCGGCGGGGATTGCAGTTGCTCGTTGGCGTAGAGCCTGTCGAGCAGTTCGCGGTCGACCTCCGCGGACGGCAGATCGAAAAGGACCTGCCCGTCGCGCAGGCCGATGATCCGCGAAAAATGCCCCAGGGCCAGCTCCACCGCATGCAGGCTGGCGACCAGCGTGACCTTGTGCTCGCGGGCATGGCGACACAGCACCGTCAGGGTGTGCCCGGCCAGCACCGGGTCCATCGCCGACACCGGCTCATCAGCCAGCAGCACTTCCGGTGCCTGATAAAGCACCCGGGCCACGCCGACACGCTGCAACTGCCCGCCGGACAATTGCTGGCATTGCGCGAACAGTTTGTCACCCAGGTCCAGCCGCGCCAGCGCCGCCCGGGCGCCGGGAATATCCACCGGATGCAACAGGTTCAAAAGACTCTTGCCCAGGCTCCACTGCCCCAGCTTGCCGGCCAGTACCGCCGTGATCACCCGCTGGCGCGGCGGTAACGGCGGCGCCTGATGCACCAGCCCGATACGCGCGCGCAGGCGCTGACGCTGGCGGGCCGACAGTTGCCAGGCACGCTCGCCCAGCAACTGCACGTCACCGCTGCCGGGGCGCAGGGCCGTGGCCAGCAGGTTGAGCAGGCTCGACTTGCCTGCGCCGGACGGGCCGATAATCGCCACCTGTTCGCCGGCTGCGATGTGCAGGTCCACGCCGCGCAGGGCCTGGACCCCGTTGGCGTGGACGAGCGTGACGCCGGTCAACTTCAAAGTCATTTGAGCAGGTCGGCGGCGCGGGCGGCTTCCTCGATACCCTTGTAGTTGTCGGGGCTGGTTTCGATGAAGCGGCTGGCGGCCTGCAGGTCGAGAATCTCCTTGTCCGCCGGTTTCGCCGGATCAAGCGCGAGGAAGGCGGCCTTGATCTTGTTCGTCAGTGCCGGGTCGAGGGTGCCGCGCACCGTCCAGTTGTAATCGAAGTAGGCCGGGGTGGTAGCGAACACCTTGACCTTGTCGGTATCGACCTTGCCGGCGGCCACCAGTTTTTCCCAGACGCTGGCGTTCAGCACTCCGGCGTCGACCTTGCCGGCCTGCACCCAGGCGACGGTGGCGTCATGGGCACCGGAATAGCCGACACGGCTGAAGTAGGTCTCTGGCTTGATCCCGTCCTTGAGCATGAAGTAGCGCGGCATGAGGCTGCCGGAAGTGGAGGACACCGAGCCGAAGGCGAAGGACTTGCCCTTCAGGTCCGCAAGGGATTTGACGTTCGGGTCGGCGGTGATGAATTTGCTGGTGAACTTCGCGTCCTGTTCACGCTGCACCAATGGAATTGCATTACCGGTCTTCAGCCGTGCCTGGACAAAGGTGAAGCCGCCGAGCCAGGCCAGGTCGATACGGTCCGTGGCCAAGGCCTCGACCACCGCCGGGTAATCGCTCACCGGCACAAACTCGACCTTCATGCCCAACTGCTGCTCCAGATAGGCGCCCAATGGCTTGAATTTACGCAGCAGTTCGGTGGGGGCCTCATCGGGAATGGCGCTGACCTTCAGCGTCTCCGCGGCCTGGGCGAGCAGGGTAGAGACAGACAGGGTCAGGCCGACAGCCAGTGCCAGGGTACGCTTGAGCATGGAAGTTCTCCGTTTCGTTAGCGGGGCGCCTTGAAAGGGTAGACGAAATGAAACTGCGGGCACTGCCAAACTGTAGGAGCGAGTCGAGTCGTTCACGAATACTGCGATCAACATAAAAACTGTGGGAGCGAGCCCGCTCGCGATGGTGGTGAACGATAACGCGTGCTGCCTGAATCACCGTGGTGTCCGGGCATTCATCGCGAGCAGGCTCGCTCCCACAGTGATCGTGGTAAACACAGTATTTGTGTACGACGCCAAACCCTGTGGGAGCGAGCCTGCTCGCGAATGCGGTGTGTCAGTCGCCATCAACATTGCTGACCCAGCGCCATCGCGAGCAAGTCGAAAAGTCGCACCGCCGTTCCCACAGTTACAGCAAACTCCACGACACCCCGACATACGCCCCAAGCCCTTCACCCGGCGTAGACCGCGCCGCATCCAGCCCCTTGTCGTCATACCCCGGTGTCACGGTCGCGGCGTAGTGCTTGTCCGTCAGGTTGCGGATATCCAGCCAGGTCTGCCAGTCGCCCTTGGGCGCATTGAAGCCCACAGTTGCACCAAACAACGCATAGGGATCGGCGTAGTAGCTGTTGGCATAATCCACCGCCACCTTCGACACCAGTTGCGTATTCACCGCGGCAAAGAACCCCTGCGGCCAGTCATAGCGCAACTCGCCCTGGTAGTAGTGCATTGGCAACCCCGGCAAACGGTTGTCGCCAAAACGGTCATCGTCCCGGTAGTGGAAGTCACTGAAGGTATAGGCCTGACGCAAACTCAAGCGACCCCCATCGGCCGCCGACCACAGATCACTCTGCAAACCGGCTTCCACCCCCTGGTGCACTGTTGGGCTGGCATTGAGTTCATAAGGCGTGGTGGCGTTGGCGTCGGGCAACACCGAGAGCAGCTCATGACGCACCTGGGCGTAATACCAGGACAGGCTCCATTGCCCGATCCCGCTGTCGCCACGGCCACCCAGCTCCAGGGTGGTCGCGGTCTGGTTCTGCAATTCGATCGGATCGCGCTGGGTCCCGGTCGCCGGCCCGCTGCCCGCCGGGAAGCGCTGGTTGGCGCTGTAGATCAGCGACCACGGATGCGGCGCCTCCACCGAACGACTGAGGTTACCGAACAGCTGCACATCCGGCGTCAGCTGATAACGCATCCCCACGCGCGGCGCGTAATCCCAATCGCCCATGCTGGTCTTGCCGCCGCCATCCGGATAAGTCACCGCGCTTTCCCGGCGGGTGTAGATGGCCGCCAGCCCCGTGGTCAGCCACAGGTCGTCGGCGATCTCCAGGTCATTGCCCACATGCAGGACCGTGTCCGAACCCTGATAGGTGAAGTTGCGCATGGGCGTGCCCGGCGCGTAGCCGGCGGTGTTGCCCGTGGGGATTCGCACCAGCTCGCTGGCGCCATCATTCGGCAAATGCTTGGTCACCCGCAAACCCACCGTGCTATTGCTCTGCATCCCCCAGAGTGTGTCGCGGCGCTTGTAGTCGAAGGTGCCGCTGACATCGGTGTACGCCACCTTCAGCCGATTAGGCCCTTCGCGCAGATCCATCGGATAGTCGTGGTAAACCAGTCCGGTCTGAATGCTCGAATCGTCGTCGAGAAAGAAGGTGGTCTTGTTGCCGATAAAGGTGCTGCCCGGCTGCTTGCGACTGTCATCACGCAGCACATAAGCCGGGTTCGCCGCGCGCGGATCATGCTCGATGGAATGCTTGGTCACGCGCCCGGCCAGATCGTTGTCGGTCTCGCGGTAGCGCAAGTAAAAACGCGTTTCCAGGTTCGGGTTGAAGCGATAACCGAAGTTGGCAATCAGGCCCTGGCTCTCGCTCTGGGTGTGGTCCTGATAGCCATCGGACTGCGCGTCCGTCGCGGCCATGTAGTAGTCGAAATTCCCCAGCACCTGCCCGGAACTGACCTGACGCTGCTGATAGCCGTGGCTGCCCGTCGCGTAACGCACCTGCAACTTGGGCGCGTTATAGCCGGTATGGCTGACGTAATCGACGGCCCCGCCCAGGGCCAGCGCCCCGCGATCAAAACCGTTGGCGCCGCGCAGCACCTCCACATGATCGAGCCACAGCGGCTCCAGCAATTCATAAGGCGTGCCACCCGGGCCGGTCAGCGGCAGGCCGTCGAGCATGGTGTACAGCCCCGAAGCATGCGCGCCCGGCGCCCGGTTGATCCCCGAGCCACGTATCGAAATCTTCACCCCTTCGTTGCCCGAAGACTGGGCGTAGACCCCTGGCTGATAGGCCAGCACATCCTGATTGCTCGCCACACGCCCTTGCAGCGGGCGACGCATATCCACCACGTTGGTCCCGCCCGGCACCTGCGCCAGGCGCGCCTGGGCCTCTTCGACCGACTGATCCTCGCCACTGCGATCCTCGGCGCCGATCAACACCTGCCCCAACTCCAGACCCTCGGCCTGCGCCAGGACCGGGCAGGCCAGCGTCAGGCCGAGCAACGCGGCGGGCAGGGATTTGGGCGAGGGCATTGGCAGAACTCCATACGATCAAGAACAGGCAGTGAGCAACTGCGACGTATGGAAGAACGAAGGAAACACATGGCAAATTTGTTTTTTTTCAAACACCTGCGGGTGCGAGCCTGCTGGAGATGGACGTGACCGCTGCGCCCCCGGGCCAACTGTAGGAGCGAGCATGCTCGCGATGGTCGCGAACGATAATGGGGGAAACCTGACACCCCACTGCGCTCTCCACCAACTGTAGGAGCGAGCATGCTCGCGATGGTCGTGAACGATGATGCGGTAAACCTGACGGCCCGCGTCGCCCTCAGGTTCATCGCGAGCATGCTCGCTCCTACAGAAAAGCACCTCAGGTTCCCGTCAGGCCTCGACAGCCTTCGCCGAACCTTTCTCTTGCGTGGGCACCTCATGCAGGGATATCCGCGATGTCTCCCTCAACGCCAACCCACCCGCCAACCCCAGCAACGCCACCAGCATCAGGTAGAACGCTGGCGAAAGGTTGCTGCCGGTGGTGCTGATCAACCACGTCGCCATCAACGGCGCCGTCCCGCCAAACAGCGTGTACGCCATGTTGTAGGTGACGGCTGACGCGGTGTAACGGGTCCGCGTCGGAAAGGTCTCCGACAGCAACGCCGCCGTCACCACGTTGCACAGCACCGCACCCACCGCCAGCAGCATCACCCCGACCACCGACCCGGCAAACGACCCCGAACTGGCCATCAGGAACGACGGATACACCACCACAATCAGCAACCCGCAAGCGGTCATCACCGTCCTGCGTCGCCCGACCCGATCCGAATACAACCCGGCCAGCGGACAAACCAGCGCCGCGAACACCAGGGCAATCAACGACACCAACAGCGAGGTCGCCCGACTCAGTCCCCCCGCAACCTGCAAGTAAGTCGCGAAGTAAGTCGTGAACATATAAAACGATAACGCCGTCAGCGACACAAAAGCACCCAGACAGCACATCGCCGCACCGTGATTGCGCAGGGTTTCCTTGAGCGGGGAGTGGGCAACGTCATGCTCCTGGGTCACCGCCTGGAACGCCGGCGTCTCATCCAGCTTCCAGCGCAGATAAAGCCCGACAAGCCCCAAGGGCGCAGCCACCAGGAACGGCAAGCGCCAGCCCCAACTCGCCATCGCCTCGGCCGACAACGACGCCTCCAGCGCAAAAGCCAGCACCGCCGCCGAAGCGAAGGCGGCAAAGGTCGACACCGGAATGAAGCTGCCATACCAGGCGCGCTTGTCGTGCGGCGCATGCTCCATCAGATAGGCGCAGGCCCCCGCATATTCACCCCCGGCAGAAAAGCCCTGGGCACAGCGAATCAGCGACAACAGAATTGGCGCCGCCACCCCGATCGCCGCGTAGGTCGGCAACAGCCCGATCAAGGTCGTGGCCGCCGCCATCAACAAAATCGTCGCCGCCAGCGTGCGCTTGCGCCCGATCTTGTCCCCCAGCATGCCGAAGAAAATCCCGCCCAGCGGGCGAAACGCAAAGGCCACCGCGAACACCGCGAAGGTCTTGAGCAGCGCCGCGCTGGCATCCGTACTAGGGAAAAATTGCTGGGCGATGGTCGTGGCCAGAAAGCCGTAGACGGCAAAGTCGAACCACTCGACAAAATTGCCGATGCCGGCGGCGACAATCACTTTGCGTAGGGTTTGCGGGCTGACCTGTTCCGTAGTTGTGCTCGTCATGCTTGACCTCGACCTGTCGTCAGTGAGCTTTCGATTATCGGGTTAGCCACCGACACGGCTCACTTCAAAAGTGTCATCCGCATAGTCAGCACCGACGTTTCATCACTGAACAAAGCAGGATTCAGGCCAGCACCCTAAGCGCTGCGCAACTGCACCGGGCTGACCCCTAGCCGCTGCCGGAAGGCCGTCGCCATATGCGCCTGTGAGTTGAAGCCACAAGCCAGGGCGATCTGCGCCAGCGTCGCCGTCGAATCGCGCATCAACGCCCGGGCCCGCGCCAGGCGTCGATCAATCAGATAGCTGTGCGGGCTCTGCCCGGTCGCCTGCTTGAAGGCCCGCATGAAATAGCCCTCGGACAACCCCAGCAAATCCGCCATCGCCTTCACCCCCAGCGCACCGTCGAGCCCCGCTTCGATGAACTCGTCGAGCAAGCGCATCCGGCTGCCGGTGATCGAACCCAGCGCTACTGCCGAGGCCACCTCATCCATCTGCGTGCGCTCGGCCAAAGCCAGCGCCCAGGCCTCCCAGTCATCCTCCAGCGAAGGCCGCAGCAACGCCCCGCGCATGCGCAGCGCCAGGGCAATCGCCTGCGGATCGATGCGATTGTTGAACGCCCGATCTCCCGCCAACGCCACACCGTCCGTGCGCAACACCCGCAGGTATTCACCGCCCTTGGGCGACTCAGACAACACATCACAGCCGACCGGCACGAACGCCAGGCCATTGGGCAAAGCATCGAAGGGCTGCACCCGATCGCTGCCGATGGCGTGCAACCCGCGCTGACTGTCAAAGGCAAAGCCAATCGCCGATTGCGACGCCACATAACGCGTCGCGTAAGCGGCCCCGGGCAACAATTCAATTGCCCACGACCCGGCCTCGACACGGCGGACCGGTTCGGATTGCGGCGGGGAGGGCAGGCGAATTCGATGGCTCATGGAGCCCATAGTAGTAAACAGCGGGTGTAAAAGTCAGGTCAGTTTTCTGAAAGCCGATCCAAGGCATCCGTGCCTAGACTCAGCAAAACCTCAAGGAAGCCGCCATGCACACCCTCACCCTCGACGACATCCAGCAAGCCGCCCGCCAGGTCTACCAGGCCATGCCCGCCACCCCGCAGTACCGCTGGCCGCTGCTGGCCGAACGCCTGGGCTGCACCGTCTGGGTCAAACACGAAAACCACACCCCCACTGGCGCCTTCAAAGTGCGCGGCGGCATCACCTTCATGCACTGGCTCAAACGCGCGCACCCCGAAGCCAAAGGCATCGTCACCGCCACCCGAGGCAACCACGGCCAAAGCCAGGCCTTCGCCGCCAGTGCCCTGGGCCTGCGCGCCCTGATCGTCGTGCCCAAAGGCAACTCCGTGGAAAAAAACAACGCCATGCGCGGCTTCGGCGGCGAAGTCGTCGAATACGGCCGCGACTTCGACGAAGCCCGCGAAGAAGCCGCACGCCTGGCCCAACAACACGACCTCTACCTCGTACCGCCATTCCACACCGAACTGGTCAAAGGCGTCGCCACCTACGCCCTCGAACTGTTCACCGCCGCCCCCGACCTCGACACCGTCTACGTACCCATCGGCTGCGGCTCCGGGATCTGCGCAGTCATCGCCGCGCGGGATGCATTGGGGTTGAACACTGAGGTGGTGGGCGTGGTATCCACCGAGGCCGCGGCTGCGAAGTTGTCGTTTGAAGCGGGGGGCATTTGTGAGACGGATTCGGCGAATACCTTTGCCGATGGGTTGGCGGTGAGGAAGCCGATTCCGGAGGCGTTTGCGGTTTACGCCAAGGGCGCGGCGCGGATTGTGGCGGTGAGTGAGGAGCAGATCGCTGAGGCTATGCGGGTGTATTACACCGATACGCACAATCTTGCTGAGGGGGCTGGGGCGTCGGCGTTGGCGGCGTTGATGGTGGAGCGGGGAGGGATGGTGGGGAAGAAGGTGGGGGTGGTTTTGTCTGGGGGGAATGTGGATCGAGGGATTTATGGGGAGGTGATTGGGGGAGTGTAGGGGGCTTTGGATGAAAGGAGACAACCTGAGGCGCGCTGCTTTTGCATGCGCCTCATTGAGTGGTATCCATCAAATGCTGCCGGGTAGTAGATGTCGTGGCGACACTTGTCGGAGTTCTTCACGACAAGTAGCAATCAGCCGTTTTCTGCCTGCCACCAAGGGCTGTATCCGCTCCAAAGCTGATGGTGGCGACAGGCAGAAATCGGCCAAAGGCGGTCTCTCAGGTTATGTTGCTTTTTGCGCCATAGCCGTCATTAGCCGTTTTATGTTTGAAAGCATCGCGGTGTGGCCAACCCTCTCCACATCAGAAGGTGATTACGATCTTTCCAAACTCCGGCCCCTTGAGTTGCTGGGCGAAGGCATCCCTGGCATTGCCAAAGTCAAAGCGGTGTCCAATCAGCGGGTGGATTTCTTTTCGTTCGATGAAGGTATTCATCTCCTCGAACAATTGCCGTGAACCGACACGCACGCCGCGTACAGTGACCGTACCGCCAAGAATAAGCATTGGGTCAATCTTTCCGATCGGATTGATCAGGCCAACCAAATGCACCGTACCTTCACGCCGAGTCGCGAGAATGGAGCGCTCCAGCGTATCAGGACCAACAGTCTCGATTACGTGATCAACGCCTTTCCCGCCGGTCAGTTCGCGTGCTTTTTTATGCCAGTCCGGATCGCCTTGATAGTTGATCAAATGATCCGCCCCGGCTGCAGCGGCGCGAGCCAGCTTGGCGTCGCTGGAAGACGTGACAATGGTTCGGGCGCCAAGCGCTCTGGCAAATTGCAAGGCGAACAGGGCCACGCCGCCGGTACCCAGAATCAGCACTGTTTGCGCAGGGCGTACCTCGCGCACGGCATTCCAGGCTGTCACCGCGGCGCACGGTAGCGTGGCGCCCTCTTCGTAAGACAAATTCCGGGGGAGCGCCACCAATCCTTCCTGGTGGAATACTCGATATTCCGTCAGCGTGCCGTCAATTCCGTGACCAAGCGTCGTGCTCGAATTGGCGGCGTGATCGCCCAGGGGGCCATACAGCCAGTCCTGCACAAAGTTACCTGCCACGCTATCGCCCACTGCGAAGCGATTTACCCGTTCACCCACCGCTACGACTTCGCCTGCACCGTCGGATAGCGGCACGGTGGGGCGAGGCAACTGAATACCCTGTGCGCCAGCCAGGTAGAAATTGTCCTTGTAGTTGAGTGATGCGGCGCGCATCCGGACCAATACTTCATACGAACCGATGGCAGGCACGGTCTCGGTAAACAGTTGCAGGGAGTCCAGGCTTGGCGCGGTCAGCCGATAAGTTTGGGACGTCTTCATGCTTGAACCTCCTCGGCGTGTTGTTCGGCCAGAGTTGGGTAGTCGGTATAACCTTGCGATCCGCGTGAGTAAAACGTCGCGAAGTCGGCGCTATTCAAAGGGGCGCCGGCCTGCAATCGATTGACCAGATCCGGATTGGCCAGGAATGGCCGACCGAAGGCAATAAAATCGGCGTCACCTCTTTCCAGTGCGCTTGCTGCACTGGCCTGGTCGAAACCGCCTGCCAATACGAGCGGACCCTTGAAAGCGTTGCGCATGGCGTCACGCAGGCCGACGGGCAGCGGCGGCAGCCCCATCGACTCTAAGTTCACCAGGTGCAGGTACATGAGGCCGAAGCTGGAAAGTTGCCGGGCGAGCTCGACATATTGCGCGTCCATTTCAGCAAAGTTGAATGCACCGTTCGCTCCACTGTGGGGCATGAAGCGGATGCCTACACGCGCTGCGCCGATGGCGGCCACCACCGCCTGGACTACTTCCAGAATGAAACGGTTGCGTGCGGACGAACTGGCACCGTATGCATCAGTGCGTTGATTGATGGTTGCATTGAAAAAGGCATCGAGCAGATATCCGCCACCGGCATGCAGCTCCACACCGTCAAAACCGGCTTCAATGGCGAGGCTCGCGGCTCGTGCAAACTCCGCGATGGCCACCTGAATGTCGCTGACACTCATTGCGCGAGGCATGGAGGGGGTCTGCATGCCTTGTGCGTCAGTATGGATGTCACCGGGTGCGCGCTCCCCGCCAGGGCCAAGCACTTGTGCACCGATGGGCAAATTGGCGACATGCGCCATACGGCCGGCGTGCATTAGCTGAAGGACAATCTTGCCTCCCTTGGCATGCACGGCGGCGGTGACCTGCTTCCAGCCCTGTACGTGGGCGCCATTGAATAAGGCTGGCATCCGCGCGTAGCCCAGGCCGTTCGGTGAGGGGGAGGTGCCTTCAACGATGATCAGTCCCGCGGCTGCGCGCTGCGAGTAATACTCGGCCATCAACGCGTTGGGGGTGTTGGCTTCGGTTGCCCGGCTACGTGTCATCGGCGCCATGACGATGCGGTTCTTCAAAGACAGTTCGCCGAGCCGCGCCGGGTGATGCAAAGAGAGGGTCATTACAGGCTTCCTGTGTAAAAGGTGCGCGCAATGGTAGGTCGGGAGTTATTATGGAAAAAGATGAAGTAATGACATGTACTCGTGCATTTTTGGGATAATTGATCTTGGACTTGAATGACATTGCCCTGTTCGTTCACGTGGTACGTGCGGGCAGCTTTGCAGAGGCCGGGCGACGGTTGGGTATTCCGCCCAGCACTGGCAGTCGTCGTCTGCAAGCGCTGGAACGCAGCGTCGGCGTACGCTTGCTGCAGCGCTCGACGCGCCGTTTGGCACTGACAGATGCTGGCCAGGCCTTTTTTGCACAGTGCGCAGAGCAGATCGATGCACTGAACCAGTCTGCCCAGGATCTGGCAGACAGCAGCAAACAACCGAGCGGCCGGGTTCGCGTGGCAGCCGGCGTGGACTTCTTGAACTGGTTTCCCATGGAGTCGATTGCCGATTTCATGGCCAGACATCCCGCGGTGCGAGTGGAGTTTGTGCTGAGCGATGCTCGCGCCGACTTGCTTGCTGACGGAATTGATGTCGCCGTCAGGTCCGGCAAAATGGTGGAGCCAATGCTGGTGGCAAAGGAAATCGGCTGGATTGATTGGCGTATGGTTGCCAGCCCTGACTACTTGTCCACTCATGGAACACCGAACAGTGCGCAGGATCTGACCCGACATGAATGCATCACGCTGCCGTCGATGGGAAGCTCTCCGGTCACATGGCGGTTGCGTGGTCCGGATGGCGCGATCGAAGTGCCCGTCAACAGCCGCTTTCAGGTGAACACGCAGCAGGCTCAGTTAGGTGCTGCGCTGGCGAATCTGGGTATAGCGCTGGTGCCGTCTCTAACCACGCTCGCCTATCTGGAACGAGGAGTATTGAAAGAGGTTTTGCCCGGATATAGCCACGCCGCAGGCGTCTACTTTGTATTTCCCAGCAGGCGCCACATTCCCCGGGCTGTTAGCGCGTTTACGGAGTTTGCCAGTACTGTCCTGTTTGAGCGGGGCATGGTTCTGCCTTCTCGGCATCAACGTTCGCAGAGTTCTTGACGGTTTTTGCCGGGGAAGTGATCGCTCAGCCAATGGGACGTAGCGCAGGAGGATAAGAGATCCAGGGGCTGCTCCTGGCCGCTGGCCCTCCATCACGAAGTCGCCTGCAACGCACCCTGCAAGGTGCTCATGACAATTTCATGCAGCAACTTGCGGCGTGCCGCCTTGCTTGCCTGGGATTCTGCGACCCAGGCGGGGAGTTGGTTGAGCAGGGAAACGATGCCGCTCAAGGTCGCGCGGCGGGTGAGGGTCGCCGGTACGCCGGTGAGCTGCTCTATCGTTTCCACCAGGTGCTCTTCATAGCGCCGGCGCAAGGCCTGGATCAAGGCATGTTGCTCGCTGTTCAGGCAATGAAGGTCGTACTCCGCCAGGCGGAAATGCGCTCCCATGCTTTCATGCAGCAAGAGGTGCGCTTCCAGCAAACGCTGCAAGCGTACCGCGGGTGTGGATTTGCGCCGGCTCACCTGGCTGGCGCCATGAAGTAACTGTTCGTAGAGCTCCTCGATCAGTTCGAACAGCAGTGCCTCCTTGCTTTCGATGTGGTTGTAGATGGAGCCGGCCTTGATGCCCAGGTAAGCGGCCAGGTCGCGCATGCTGACCTGGCTGAAACCGGACCTTGCAAAGAGCAGCAGGGCTTTTTCGCGTGTTTCCTGGAAGCGCGAGTGTTGAGCTTGTTCAGCGGCGACAGTCATGGAATCCATCCTCCCGGCGTTGCTCATCCAGCTCATACGCGAAACTGCCCCAATAGCCGATTGAGCTGGCCGGCCAGTTGGCCCAATTGCTGGCTGGCCTCGTTGGACTGGTCTGCCGCCAGGGCATTTTCGTAAGCCAGCGAGGCTGCGCGGGTGACATTCTGGTTGATGTCCTCGACCACATGGGACTGCTGCAGGGTGGCACTGGCAATCGAGGCGTTCAGTTCAGTGAGGTTGCGCAGCGCCGTGATGACCAAGTGCAGGCTTTCGCCGGTTTCGCGGGCCTGTTCCACGGTCTGTTGGGCTGCCTGGCTGCTTGCGGTGATGACATTGACCGCCGCTTCCGAGTTGCCTTGCAGGCGTTCGATCATGCCCTGAATCTGCGCGGTGGACTGCTGGGTACGCTGGGCCAGCAGGCGCACTTCGTCGGCTACCACGGCGAAGCCGCGACCCTGTTCGCCGGCACGTGCCGCTTCAATGGCGGCGTTCAGCGCCAACAGGTTGGTCTGCTCTGCGATGGCGCGGATCACTTCCAGCACTGTGCCGATCTGGGTGCTTTCCCGGGCCAGGCTCTGGATCACTTCGACGGCCTGGCCGATGGTCTGGGACAACTGGTCGATCTGGCGCAGGCTGCTGTCGATGTTGTGCTGGCCCTTGCAGGCCTGCTCATCGGCCTGGCGGACTTCGTTGGCGGCATGCTCGGCGTTTTTCGCCACCTCCTGCACCGCATAGGAAACCTCGTGAATGGCGGCGGCCACCAGTTCCATCTGCTGTGACTGCTGCTGGCTGTGGCGTTGGCTGTTGCTGGCAATTTCGCCGAGCGATTGCGAGGCATTGTCCAGGCTGTCGGCGGTCTGCATGGATTGGCCGATCACGGCGCGCAGCTTGCTGGTGAACGCGTTGAAATGGCCGCTCAGGGCGGTCAGTTCATCGCGCCAGTGACTGTCCAGGTGATGGGTCAGGTCGGCTTCGCCGCTGGCGATGTTCTCCATTGCGTTGACCACTTTCGTCAGTGGCGAGGCGATGCTGCGGGCAATCAGCAGGATCAGCGTGCTCAGCAGCAGGGCGATCGTCACCACGATGACGAAGGCCTGGATCAATTGGCGGCGGAACTCGACTTGCACGTCGTCGACGTAGATGCCCGAGCCCACAATCCAGCCCCAGGGCTTGAACAATTCGACGTAGGAAACTTTTTCCACCGGCGCCTCGGAGTCCGGCTTCGGCCAGCGGTAGTGCACCAGGCCGGAGCCGTCGCGTATGGCCACGGCCACCATCTCGTCGAACAGTGCCTTGCCATCCGGGTCGCGGGTGCCCGACATGCGCTTGCCCTCAAGCTTGGCATTGGGATGCATGACCATGCGGGTGTCGAGGTCTTCGATCCAGAAATACTCCCCTTTGTCATAGCGCAGGTCGCGTATGACCGCTCTGGCCTGTTGTTGCGCTTGCTCACGATCCAGACCCTGGCCTTCCAGATTCTGGAAGTGGCGCAGCACGCCGCTGGCCGTCTCGACCACGTGACGGGTTTTCAGCGCCTTGGCCGCATAGAGGTCGTCGTAGTTTTGCTTGAGCATCAGGCCAGCGAGCGTCAGCAGCATCAGGATGGACGTCAGCAGGATCAACCATAGGCGACGGCTGATGGGAATATTGCGCAGGCCGGGCATGGGCAACTCCAGAAGGGGCGGAAGAAAGGGCGGAACAAGGAGCAGCCGGACGCGGCAGGCGCGTCCGGCCAACGGCTCAGAGCGTGTAATGGGCCAGCTCGCGGGCGATCAGCAGGCGCTGGACCTCACTGGTGCCTTCGTAGATCTGGGTGATGCGCGCATCGCGGTAATAGCGCTCTACCGGGTAGTCCTCCAGGTAGCCGTAGCCGCCATGGATCTGCATGGCGCTGGAGCACACGCGCTCGGCCATTTCCGAGGCGAACAGCTTGGCCTGCGACGCCTCTGACAGGCACGGTTGCCCGGCACTTTTCAGGCGTGCGGCATGCAGTACCAGCAAGCGGCTGGCGTTGAGCCGGGTGTGCATATCCGCGAGCAGGTTGGACACGCTCTGGTGCTCGATGATCGGCTTGCCGAACTGGACACGTTCGCGGGCATATCCCAGCGCGGCCTCGAAGGCGGCGCGAGCGATGCCCAAGGCCTGGGCGGCGATACCGATGCGACCGCCTTCCAGGTTGGACAGGGCAATGGCCAGGCCCTTGCCGCGCTCGCCCAGCAGATTGGCCTCGGGGATCACGCAGTTGTCGAGGGTGACCGCGCAGGTATCGGAGGCCTTGATGCCCATCTTGTGTTCGCTGCGGTCCACCACGAATCCTGGGTTGTCGGTCTGGACCAGGAAGGCTGACAGCCCCTTCTTGCCCAGCTCCGGGTCGGTAACGGCGAAGACAATGGCCAGCTTGGCGCGCCTGCCGTTGCTGACGAACTGCTTGGCACCGTTGAGTACCCACTGGCCGTCGCGCAGTTCGGCGCGGGTGCGCAGGTTGTGGGCTTCGGTGCCGGCCTGTGGCTCGGTCAGGCAGAAGCAACCGATCGCCTGGCCGCTGGCCAGAAACGGTAGCCAGCTGTCTTGCTGGGACGGGCTGCCGTATTTCAGCAGGGGGCCGCAGCCCACGGAATTGTGGATGCTCATCAAGGCGCCGAGGGCACCGTCGCCGGCCGAGATTTCCTCCACGGCCAGGGCATAGGCCACATAGTCGGTATAGCTGCCACCCCAGGTGTCCGGCACGACCATGCCCAGCAGGCCCAGTTCACCCATCTGCACCACCACGGCGTCATCGATCCAGCCTGCCTTCTCCCAGGTCTGGGCCTGCGGTCCGACTTCGCTGCGGGCGAAGTCGCGGGCCATGTCGCGGATCATGCGTTGTTCTTCGGTCAATTCGATATCGTGCATTGCGTAGTCTCCTGCCGATCAGGCGGTGCGAAGAGGAGGGGCGCAGGCTGGCTGGAAGCCGCTGAAAAAGGCCTGCACCCGCGGGGGTGCCAGCTCTGCCAGGGTTGGCGGATTCCAGCGGGGGCTTTTGTCCTTGTCGATGATCAGGGCGCGTATGCCCTCCATCAGGTCGCCCTTGTCGAACCACTGGTAGTCCAGGTGCAACTCAAGGGCAAAACAGTCGGCCAGGCTCAGGTAGCGACCGCGACGCAACAGCTCCAGTGTGGTGGCCATTGCCAGCGGCGAGCGACTGTCGAGCAGCTCCACCGTCTGTTCGGCCCAGTCGCGCAGCTCCGGGCGCTGCTCGCGCTGCAGCGCGGTGCGAATTGCCGGCACATCAGGGAGCGCGAAATATTCATCGATCACATCGCGATAAGCCTTGAGCTCAGAGCCCGCAATACGCTCGGTGGCCAGGCCGTCGAGCAGGTCTCGCAGGTCTTCCTCAGGCGCTGGGGTCCAGTCCAGGTGATCCAGGGCGGCATCCAGTTCCGCCAGTCGCTCGCTGGACAGGCAGTAGTCCGCCAGATTGGCATAGAGCGCATCGGCGGCGCGTACCTGGCAGCCTGTCACCCCCAGATAGATGCCCAGCTCGCCTGGAAGGCGCGGCAGGAAATAGCTGCCGCCGACATCGGGGAAAAACCCGATGCCGACTTCCGGCATGCCCATCCGCGTGCGCTCGGTGATCACCCGCAGGGAAGCCGCCTGTGCCAGCCCCATGCCGCCGCCCAGGACAAAACCGTCCAGCAGCGCCAGCACCGGCTTGGAGTAGCCATGCAGGTATTCGTCAAGGGCGTATTCCTGCTCCAGAAACAGCTCGTGCAGGTCTTCACCGGCCTTGTGACTGTCGTACAGCATGCGGATGTCGCCACCGGCACAGAAGGCTTTTTCGCCGGCGCCACGGATGGTCACGGCGACGATTTCGGGGTCTCGTTCCCAGACCCACAGGTGCCGGCAAAGCAGTGTCACCATGGTCAGATCCAGGGTGTTCAATGCGCTCGGTCGATTCAGTGTCAGGTGGCCGATGCGGTTGCGCACGCTGGCCAGCACCGGGGCTTGCTGCTCGCTCATGCTCAGGCTCCTGCGCGGAACAGTTTGATGATTGCGGAGAAATCCAGGCCGCCATTACCTTGCAGGCTGAAGGTCTGGTACAGCTGCTGGGCGGCAGCACCGAGCACCACTGGCTGACGGGCATGTTTGGCGGCTTCGGTGGCCAGGCCGAGGTCCTTGAGCATCAGGTCAGTGCCAAAGCCGCCGCTGTAACCTCGCGAGGCTGGTGCGTTTTCCAGCACGCCGGGGAACGGGTTGTTGATCTCCGAGCTCCAGCAGCGACCGGTGGAAGTGCCGATGACACCGGCCAACACCTTGGCATCCATGCCCAGGGCCACACCCAGGGCCATGGACTCGGCAACCCCGACCATGGAGATGCCGAGCAGCATGTTGTTGGCGATCTTGGCCACCTGGCCGTTGCCTGCCGCGCCGCAGTGCACGATGTTCCTGCCCATGGCCGAGAGAATCGGCAGGGCATGGTCGTACACGCTGACCGGGCCGCCGACCATGAACGTCAGGGTGCCTGCCGTGGCGCCGCCGGTGCCGCCGGATACCGGTGCGTCGAGCATCGGGTTGCCTTGGGCAAGGGCGAATTTGGCCACCTCGCGGGCACTGAGCGGGTCGATGGTCGAACTGTCGATCAACAGCACGCCTTGGCTGATGTTGGCCAGCAGACCGTCCTTGCCGCGATACACCTGCTTCACGTGATCGGCGGTCGGCAGCATGGTGATGATGGCCTCGACCCCGGCCTTGGCCACGGCGGCGGGCGAGTCGGCGGCGCTGGCGCCGGCTTCCACCAGGGCGGCGACCGCCTGGGGGAAGGGATCGAAGACGGTCAGGCTGTGGCCAGCCTTGAGCAGGTTGCGGGCCATTGGGCCGCCCATGTTGCCGAGGCCGAGAAATCCGATGTGCATGATGACTACCTTTTGCGAGTGGGGACGCGCCATTGCGCATTGCCCGGTAATGTCGGGGTACCGCACCGTCGAGCGTCTGGCGGCCGACGCCGTGCGCCGGCCGCCAGCGATCATTTCAGGGTGATGGTGGTGTTCACGGAGCCGCCGGTGTCATCCTCGTCGAACCAGCGCTGGGTGACCGTCTTGGTCTGGGTGTAGAAGGTCACCACTTGCTTGCCATAGGGCCCCAGGTCGCCGAGCTTGGAGGCGCGCGAACCGGAGAAGGAGAACAGCGGCACCGGCACCGGGATCGGCACGTTGATGCCCACCTGGCCGACGTCGATTTCTTCCTGGAAGTGACGGGCCGCCGCGCCGGAGCGGGTGAACAGGGCGGTGCCGTTGCCATTGGGGTTGGCATTGATGATCTCGATCGCCTCGTTGAGGCTGGCGGCGTGCATCACGCACAGCACCGGACCGAAAATCTCTTCGCGGTACACAGACATCTGCGCAGTCACGCCGGAGAAAATGGTCGGACCGACGAAATTGCCGTCCTGATAACCCGGCACGCTCGGGTTGCGTCCATCCAGTTCGAGCCTGGCGCCTTCTTCGATGCCACTGGCGATCAGGCCGTTGACGCGATCCAGCGCGGCGCAGGAGATCACCGGGCCGATATCGGTGCCCGGTTCGGTGCCGCCATTGATCTTGAGGGTCTTGGTCCGCTCGATCAGGTCCGGCAGCCAGGCCTGCGCTTCACCCACCAGAATCACCACCGGCAGGGCCATGCAGCGCTGGCCGGCGGCACCGAAGGAGGCGCCCAGCAGGTTGTTCAAGGTTTGTTGTTTGTTGGCATCGGGCAGGACGATCGCGTGGTTCTTCGCCCCCATCATGCACTGCGCACGTTTACCGTTCTGGGTGGCGCGGTTGTAGACATGGGTGCCGACTTTGGTCGAGCCAACGAAGGACACGGCCTTGATGTCCGGATGGTCACAGATCAGGTTCACCGCATCGACGCCGCCGTGGATGACGTTGAGCACGCCCTTGGGCACACCGGCCTCCACAGCCAGTTCCACCAGGCGCATGGTCACCAGCGGGTCTTGCTCGGAAGGCTTGAGGACGAAGGTGTTGCCGGTGGCGATGGCCATCGGGAACATCCACAGCGGGATCATCGCCGGGAAGTTGAACGGGGTAATGCCGGCGCACACGCCCAGCGGCTGCATCAGGGTGTAGGTGTCGACGCCGTTGGCGACGTTGTTGGCCAACTCGCCCATCTGCAGGTTACCGATTGAGGTCGCGTGCTCGACCACTTCCAGGCCGCGGAACACATCACCTTCGGCATCGGGCAGGGTCTTGCCCTGTTCGGCGGTGAGCAGGGCGGCCAGCTCCTTGATGTTCTCGCGGATCAGTTGCTGGTACTTGAAGAAGATTCGCGAGCGGGCGCCGATCGGCGTCTTGCGCCAGGTCTTGAACGCTTCCCTGGCGCTGGCCACGGCGGCGTCCATTTCCTCGGCGGTGGCGAAGGGTACGCGAGCCAGGACTTGCTGGGTGGCCGGGTTGACCACGTCACGCCACTGCGTGGTGCGTGACTCGACGAATTCGCCGTTGATGAGGAGCTTGACGGTTGGAATGCTGGAAGAGGTCATTTTCGGGGCCTGCCTGCTTTCTTTGGGGCGAGTGAAACCCCTCGGCCTGGTCGGCCGAGCGGTCGGATTTGAGTTCAGGAGGGCCGGCTTGCCGGCCCGGGTTCAGCCCTTGAGCTGGGGAAAGTCTTCTTCGAAGTACTCTTGAGCGCCGCGCGCGTCGCTCTGGCGGCGCTGTGTTTCCATCTGCCGCAGTTCGACCCGGCGGATCTTGCCGGAGATGGTCTTGGGCAGCTCGGTGACGAACTCGATGCGTCGCACCCGTTTGTAGGGTGCCAGGTGCTCGCGGGCAAAGGCGAGGATGTTGCCGGCCAGCTCGGCGCTCCCCGGTTCGTCATGCGCCAGGATCAGAAACGCCTTGGGCACGGCCAGGCGCACAGGGTCCGGGCTTGGCACCACGGCGACTTCCATCACCGCCGGGTGCTCGATCAGCGCGCTTTCCAGCTCGAAGGGACTGATGCGGTAGTCGGAGGCCTTGAACACATCATCGGCGCGGCCGACAAAGGTGATGTAGCCGTCCTCGTCGATCTGCGCGGTGTCGCCGGTGCGGTAGTAACCGTCGCGCATCACTTCGGCGGTTTTTTCCGGGCTGTCTTCGTAGCACAACATCAGGCCCAGTGGTCGCACGTCCAGTGGCAGGGCCACTTCACCTTCATTGCCGGGTACGCCATCGGGGTCGAGCATGGTCACCCGGTAGCCCGGTAGCGGACGGCCCATGGAGCCGGGCTTGAGCGGCTGGCCGGGCGTGTTGCCGACCAGGGCGGTGGTTTCCGACTGGCCGAAGCCATCGCGCAGTGGCAAGTTCCAGGCATGCAGGATCTGCTCGATGATTTCCGGGTTCAGCGGTTCACCGGCGCCCACCAGTTCGCGCAGGTTCAAGCGCTCTTTGTAGCTGGCCAGGTCTTCCTGGATCAGCATGCGCCACACAGTGGGCGGGGCGCACAGGCTGGTGACGCCGTAGCGCTCCAGGACGCCGAGCAGGGCCGGGGCGCTGAAGCGCGCGACATTGTGGATGAAGATGCAGGCGCCGGCGTTCCACGGTGCGAAGAGGCAGCTCCAGGCGTGCTTGGCCCAGCCCGGTGACGAGATGTTCAGATGCAGGTCGCCCGGTTGCAGGCCGATCCAGTACATGGTCGACAGGTGGCCGACCGGGTAACTCTGGTGACTGTGCAGCACCATCTTCGGCTTGGAGGTGGTGCCCGAAGTGAAGTACAGCAGCATCGGGTCGGTGGCCAGGGTGCGGCCCTCGGCTTCGAACTGCTCGGAGTATTCGCTGGCGGCACTGTGCGGGTTCCAGCCTGCGGGGGCCGAGCCGACACAGATGCGGCTGCAGCCTTCAGCCAGCCCGACGAACTTGTCCACGTGCGCGCTGCCGACCACCAGATGGCGAACATGGCCACGTTCGATGCGGTCGCGCAGGTCATCGGGGGTCAGCAGGGCGGTGGCGGGGATGACCACGGCGCCGAGCTTGAAGGCAGCCAGCATGGTCTCCCACAGGGCGACGTCATTGCCGAGCATCAGCAGGATGCGCTCGCCGCGGCGCACGCCGAGGTCACGCAGGTGATTGGCCACCTGGTTGGAGCGTAAGGCCAGTTGCTCGAAGCTATAGCGCTGTTCGCTGCCGTCTTCTTCGACTATCCACAGCGCGTTGGCCTGGTTGCCCTCGGCCATCGCATCGAAGTAATCCAGTGCCCAGTTGAACTCGTTGAGCTGCGGCCAGCGGAAGTCACGCGTGGCAGTGGCGTAATCGGTACGGTGGGCGAGCAGGAAGTCTCGAGCGGCAAGGAAGGGTTGGCAGTTGCTGTTCATTGGAGTCTCCCGAGAGCCGTGCGGGTACTTGATAGCGGGGAGACGGCGGCAAGCATGGATGTCTTCACGGTGGGTGCCCTTGGTTGTTTTTGTTGGGTCTGAGCCGGTTCATGACCAGGCTGTGGAACCCAGTATAGGCATGCAAAAATCAATTAAAAATGCTCATAAAAACCGGTGCGTTGTGCAAAAAAGTCATGGTTGTGGCACGTCGTTCGGGAGCCGCTCGCCCCGTCAAACGAGGCGAGCGGCAAGCGTCTTGCGGGCGATTTACCAGAGCGCCAGGGTGTAGCTGAGGATCAGGCGGTTCTCATTGAGGTCGCTACCGAAATGGCTGGTGCGCACGGTTGCGTTGCGCCACTTGAGACCGACGTTTTTCAGGGGACCGTCCTGCACCACATAGCCGATGTCGGTGTCGCGCTCCCATTCGCGGCCATCGGGCTTGCCGGCGCCCAGATCGATGTTGTCGCCGGACAGGTAGCGGGTCATGAAGGTCAGCCCGGGAACGCCGAGCGCAGCGAAGTTGTAGTCGTAGCGCGCCTGCCAGGAACGCTCCTGCTTGTTGGCGAAGTCACCGATCTGCACGAAGTTGACCAGGAAAGCATCGCTGCCGTTGACGTAGGCGAAACCGGTATCGCCGCTCATGCGCTGGTAGCCGAGACCGAAGGCATGGCCGCCGAGTGAGTAGGTGAACAGGGCACCCAGGGCTGTGTTGTCGACGTTGCTGGTGCCGTCGTCGGTTGAGCGGGCGTAGCGCAGGTCGCTCTTGAGCGACTGACCCTCGCCCAGCGGCAGCACCTGGACCAGGTTGAGTTGGTGCTGGTGGTAGAGATCGTCCAGGCCACCGTAGCTGTAGCTCGTGTTCAACCGCTCGTTCCACTGGTACGCCAGGGTGGCGAAATCGAAAGCATTGCTGCGCACCTGGCCGCCGACGATGCCTTTGGCACCGGTGGTGGTGATCGCCATCTTCTCGTAGTCCGAGGAGTCGCGCTGGTTGACCCGATCCAGGTGTCCGGCATCGATGGTCAGGCCCTTGATCTCCTGAACGTTCAACTGGCCGCCGCGAAAAGTTTGTGGCAACAGACGCGAGTCATTGGCCAGCAGGACCGGTAGCTTGGGTGTCAGGGTGCCGAGTTTGAGCACAGAGCTGGAAGCCTTGAACTTGGCGGTCAGGCCCAGTTCGCCGTATTCGTCCTTGGCGCGCCTGGGTGACTGGCTTTCGCGTTTGAGCAGGCCGGAGCCGGCGCGATCGGGGCTGGAGTCGAGCTTGACGCCGAGCAGGCCGAGGGCGTCGACGCCGACGCCGATGGTGCCGTCGGTGTAACCGGACTCGTAGCGCATCAAAAAGCCCTGGGCCCATTCTTCTTGCATGGACTGGGGGGCACCCACCTGACGGAAGTCACGATTGAAGTAAAAATTGCGCAGCTCCAGTCTGGCCTTGCTGTCTGCGAGGAAGTCAGCGTGGGCTTGGGTGGCAAGGCTGCTGCCTGCCAGGAACAGGGGTAAAAGGGTGGGTTTCATTGCATGCCTCTTGTTGTTATGAGTAGGTGTTGTTCTGGACAAGCCGATCCCGCACTGGCCAAGGCCGGTGGAGGGAGGGCTCGTTGGAGTTGCCCTGCGCCAGGCGGCGCAGGGCGGGAGTAAAAAAGCGCGAAGCGAAGGAGCGAATTCGCGCTCGGGGCGGTTGACCCCGCAAAGCTGTGGCGTCAGTGACTGCTGGCCATGGCAGCGCCCAGGCCGGTCTGGGCGCGGACGAACTGATCGGCATAGGCCGCGCGCTCGCGGTCGGCGCGCTCACTGCGGTCCAGTCTGGACACCACCACGATGACCAGGAAGGCCAGGGGCATGGAGAACAACGCCGGCTGATCGTAGGGGAAGATCGCCTGGGCATGGCCCAAGACACCGACCCAGACGGAAGGCGAGCCGATGACCAGGCCCAGGGCGCTGATCAGGCCGGTCAGGCCTCCGTAGAGGGCACCACGGGTGGTCAGGCCCTCCCAGTACATGGCCATGATCAATACCGGGAAATTTGCAGAAGCCGCGATGCCGAACGTCAGGCCAACCAGAAAGGCGATGTTCTGACCCTCGAACAGAATGCCCAGGGCAATCGCGACGATACCCAGGCAGACCGTGGCGATGCGCGACACGCGCATTTCCTGTTTCTCGTCGGCCTTGCCCTTTTTTACCACCGAAGCATAAAGGTCGTGGGAGATGGCCGAGGCGCCGGCCAGGGCCAGGCCCGCCACCACTGCAAGGATGGTGGCGAAGGCCACGGCGGAGAGGAATCCGAGAAACAGGTTACCGCCCACTGCCTTGGCCAGGTGCATCGCTACCATGTTGCCGCCGCCGATCATGGCACCGCCGAGCTTGCCGTCGACGTAGAACTGCGGGTCCGTGCCGACGATGACGATGGCGGTGTAGCCCAGGACGCAGACCACCAGGAAGAAGAAGCCGATGAACACCGTGGCGAATAGCACCGATTTGCGCGCCTCCTTGGCATTGGGCACGGTGAAGAAGCGCATCAGGATATGCGGCAGGCCGGCGATGCCGAAAACGAGGCCGAGGGACAGTGACACTGCGTTGATCGGGTCGGCCAGCAAGGTGCCCGGCCCCATGATCTGCACGCCGCTGGCATGCACCGCCACGGCTTGCTCAGCCAGCGCCTCGAAGCTGAAGCCGAAGCGGCTCAGCGCCAATAGCATCAGGGTCGTACCGCCCGCCAGCAGCAGAACCGCCTTGGTGATCTGCACCCACGTGGTGGCAAGCATGCCGCCGAAGATCACGTAGACCAGCATCAGCAGGCCGACCACCACTACCGCAGTGCGATAGTCGAGGCCGAACAGCAGCTTGATCAACTGGCCAGCACCGACCATCTGCACCACCAGGTAGCAACACACCACCGTCAGTGAGCCGAGGGCGGCGAAGCTGCGCACGCGGGTTTGATCCAGGCGCAAGGAGACGATGTCGGCGAAGGTGTAGCGGCCCAGGTTGCGCAGGCGCTCGGCCATCAGGAAGGTGACGATCGGCCAGCCGACGAAAAAGCCAATGATATAGATGAAGCCGTCATAGCCCTTGGTGAACACCAGGCTGGAGAGGCCCAGCAACGTGGCCGCCGACATATAGTCACCGGCAATCGCCAGGCCATTCTGGAACCCCGTGATACCGCCACCGGCGCTGTAGAAGTCGGCAGCGGAACGGGTGCGGCGGGACGCCCACCAGGTGATCAGCAACGTGGCGAGGACGAAGACGAAGAACATGCCGATGGCATGCACGTTGAGCGGTTGCTTCTCTGCAGTGATGGGGGCGGCGTTGGCCAGCAGGGGGCAAAGGGCGAGTAGGGCGGACAGGCGTTTCATGCGCGGGTCTCCTGGAGGATCTGCACGCTGAGCGCGTCAAAGCGAGTGTTGGCGGTATGCACGTAGCTGGCGGTCAGCAACCAGGACAGCAGGATAATTGCCAGGCCGATCGGCATGCCGAGGCTGAGGTGACTGCCCTCGTAAAGTGGCCGGTGCAGCCAGGCAGGGGCGAAGGCCACCACCATGATGAAACTGTAATAGACGGCCAGGACGGCGCCGCTCAGTGACCACGCCAGCAGTGAGCGCTGGCGAGTGAGGCGCTGGAACTTGGGATTGGCCCTGACCTGGTCGCAGGTCCGGGCGTGGTTCGGATGGTCGGTCGTCATGGTGAGGCTCCGCTTTTAATTGTTTTTGTTGGTCGGCCTTTTTAGGGGCGTACGGGTACCCGGGCGACGTCCCGAAGCGGGGCGTCACCTGAATGCTGTTGCTGGAGTCATTGCCTCTCTGGTGTTCTTCCCGAGACGAGGGACAAGTGGAATGTTGCAGGGATTGCGCCGACAGGGTGCTCGCTGCATGAGCCCTCGGCTGGCAGAAATATGGCCGTGATTACGCTGCCGCGCAGCTGCCTGTTTTCGGTTTGAAAGCCGACGTTCCGCCCTGCATTCATGCTGTTAGCCCTGATTGAGTCCGGGGCCTTCCTGGCCGAAAAACGGTACTGGTCAAATCACGTTGAATGCGAGTATATGTTTGCAAATTTCCAATATGTATTGGCAGAAAAGCCTAATGAATATGCAAAAATGCACAACGAAAAGTCAGGTGAATTGGGATGACATGCGCTTCTTCCTCGAAGTTGCCCGTGCTCGCACCGCCAGTGGTGCGGCACGCCGCCTGGGGGTGGACTACACCACGGTATCTCGGCGCATCCGCGCCCTCGAGCAAAGCCTGGGTGCCCTGTTGTTCGAGAAATCGCGAACGTCGGGCTTCGTCCTGACGGTCGAGGGGCAACTGCTGATCAGCCACGCCGAAACGCTGGAGAGCACGCTGCTGGCAGCCTGCGAGCAGGTGTCCGGAACCACCGGCGGGCTCGCCGGGCACCTGCGCATCGGCTGTACCGAAGCCTTCGGCTCCTGCTTCGTCACCACGCAGATGAGCCACTTCATCATTCACTATCCGCATATCTCAGTGGACATCCTGCCGGTCCCGCACTTCGTCAACCTGTCGCGGCGCGAGGCGGACATTGCCATTACCCTGGAGCGACCCGAACGCGGCCCCTACGTGTGCTCGCGCCTGTGCGACTACCGCTTGCGCCTCTATGCGACGCCGCAGTACCTGGCCAATCATCCGCCGATTACCTGCAGCGAGGACCTGGCGAGCCACCCGTTCGTGACCTATGTCGAGGATCTGGCCTTCAGCTTCAAGCTGCTCTACCTGAACGACCTGCTGCCCGGCGCGCAAAGCCGCCTGCGCAGCACCAGCGTCGTCTCCCAGTACCATGCGGCGCTGGAAGGACGCGCGCTGGCCATCTTGCCCTGCTTCCTCGCAGGTCCCGACCCGCGCCTGTGCGAAGTGCTACCGGATCAGGTGGAGGTCACCCGACAGTTCTGGATGTACTACAGCGAGGATCTGCGCAAGCTCAAGCGGATCACTCTGGTAGCCGACTACCTGCGTGCCTGTGCAGAGCTCAATCAATCGTTGTTGATGGGCGAGTCGAACTCGATGGCGTACCTGCCGTCGCCTTGAGCTGGCTGCTGACGACCCACTTCAGACGGTGCGAAGAGGTCTGCCTGCGCCCGGCCCGGGTCCACCAGATTCATGAAAGTGACGCCAGCTTCTGGTGACAGTAGCCCGGTAGGTAGATCCGACCGAACCCCCAGGCACGGCAATTACAAGGTCGAGGTGTCGCTACTCAAGAAGAATCAACCCCACTTCTGGAGGCGCATCGAATGACTGCTCCTGTCCGTTCTCTATCGGTCATGTCTCTACGAATCTCCTTGGTTCACCGGAGCCTGGCGATCAGTCGAGAATTTCGTTCATTGCGAAAGGCCAGTTGTTCGATGGGCTGAGTGGCGTGCCTGGCTTCTTCGCGAGCCTTGAGGATCACGTCGTGATGGGGCGATTTGCTGCACACCGGGTCGGCGTTGCTGGCGTCACCGGTGAGCATGAAGGCCTGGCAGCGGCAGCCGCCGAAGTCTTTTTCCTTCTCGTCGCAAGAGCGACAGGGTTCGGGCATCCAGTCGTAACCGCGGAAACGGTTGAAGCCGAACGAGTCGTACCAGATGTGCTGCATGCTGTGGTCACGCACGTTGGGAAACTGCACCGGCATCTGTCGGGCACCGTGACAGGGCAGTGCGGTTCCGTCCGGCGTCACGGTCAGAAAAATACTGCCCCAGCCATTCATGCAGGCTTTCGGACGTTCTTCATAGTAGTCCGGTGTGACGAAAATCAGCTTGCACGGGTGCCCCTGGGCTTCGAGCCGGGCGCGGTATTCGTTGGTGATGCGTTCGGCGCGGACCAGCTGTTCCCGGGTCGGCAACAGGCCGACTCGGTTGAGCTGGGCCCAACCGTAGAACTGGCAGGTGGCAAGCTCGACGAAGTCCGCTTCAAGGGCGATGCACAGTTCGATGATCCGGTCGATCTGGTCGATGTTGTGCCGATGGGTGACGAAGTTCAGCACCATCGGGTAGCCGTGGGCTTTCACCGCGCGAGCCATTTCCAGCTTTTGGGCGAAGGCCTTTTTCGAGCCGGCGAGCAGGTTGTTCACCTGTTCGTCGCTGGCCTGGAAACTGATCTGGATGTGGTCCAGGCCCGCCTTCTTGAAGTCGCTGATTTTCTGCTCGGTCAGGCCGATGCCGGAGGTGATCAGGTTGGTGTAGAACCCCAGCGTACGCGCCTCGGCGATCAGCTCGGCGAGGTCCTGGCGCACCAGCGGTTCGCCGCCGGAAAAGCCCAGTTGCGCGGCGCCCATTTCCCGCGCTTCGCGAAACACCTTGATCCATTGCTCGGTACTCAACTCCTGGCCTTGCGTGGCGAAGTCCAGCGGGTTGGAGCAGTACGGGCATTGCAGCGGGCAGCGATAGGTCAGCTCGGCCAGCAGCCACAGCGGCAGGCCGATTTCAGGCTTGGGCGGTAACTTGTCTGACGCGATTTCAGGCAAGTTCGATCCAGTGCTGCGCACGGGCGACCTCCATGAATTGCTCGATGTCGTCACCAAGTTCCGGCACGCCGGGGAACTGTTGATCGAGTTCGGCGATGATCGCCGCGACATCGCGCTGGCCATCGATCAGGCCGCCGATCAGTGCGGCGCTTTCATTGAGTTTGATCATGCCTTCCGGGTACAGCAGCACGTGGCCTTTTTGTGCCGGTTCGTACTGGTAGCGGTAGCCGGGACGCCAGCTCGGGGTCTTGCTGCGATCGAAACTCATAGGGTGATTCCTTTGTGCCAGACCCGTTGCCCGGTCACGCTGTGATAGGGCGGGCGATTGAGTTCGTAGGCCATGGTCATGGCATCGAGCATGCTCCAGAGAATGTCCAGTTTGAACTGGAGAATCTCCAGCATGCGCTCCTGGCCGGCCCGTGTCCTGTAGTGCTGCAAGGTAATCGCCAGGCCGTGCTCGACATCCCGCCGGGCCTGACCCAGACGCGTGCGGAAGTACTCGTAGCCGGCCGGGTCGATCCATGGGTAGTGCTGCGGCCAGCTGTCCAGGCGCGACTGGTGGATCTGCGGCGCGAACAGTTCGGTCAGCGAGCTGCTGGCGGCTTCCTGCCAACTGGCGCGGCGGGCGAAGTTGACGTAGGCGTCGACGGCGAAGCGCACCCCAGGCAGTACCAGCTCCTGCGAGCGCAGTTGATCCGGGTCGAGGCCGACCGCCTGGCCCAGGCGCAACCAGGCTTCGATGCCACCGTCCTCACCGGGGGCACCGTCATGGTCGAGCAGGCGTTGAATCCACTCGCGGCGGATCTCGCGGTCGGGGCAGTTGGCGAGGATCGCGGCGTCTTTGAGCGGGATGTTCACCTGGTAGTAGAAGCGGTTGGCGACCCAGCCCTGGATCTGCTCGCGGGTCGCCCGGCCTTCGTACATCGCCACATGGTAGGGGTGGTGGATGTGGTAGTAGGCGCCCTTGGCGCGCAGGGCGGCCTCGAATTCGGCGGGGGACATCGGGGTGTCGGTCATTGCTTTTCTCCGGGTACATCCGGTGGATTCTTGGGTGCCTGCACTGGCCTCATCGCGGGCAAGTCGAATCGTCGCACCGCCGCTCCCACAGGTTTTGTGTACGCCACAGATCCTTGTGGGAGCTGGCTTGCCAGCGATGGGGCCATCCGCTACAGCACGATACTCATGCCGTCATACGCCACTTCAACCTGCCGCCGTTCCAGCTCCGCTCGCTGCGGCGAATCCTCATCGAGAATCGGATTGGTGTTGTTGATGTGGATAAGCACCTTGCGCTGGCGAGGCAGTTTTTCCAGCACTTCGAGCATGCCGCCGGGGCCGTTCTGCGCCAGGTGGCCCATCTCCCGGCCGGTGCGGGTGCCGACGCCACGGCGCTGCATTTCATCGTCGTCCCACAGCGTGCCGTCCACCAGCAGGCAATCGCAGCCGGCCATGATCTCCAGCAATGACGCATCGACCTTGCCCAGCCCCGGCGCATAGAACAGCTTGCCGCCGGTGTTGAGGTCCTCGACGATCAGGCCGATGTTGTCGCCCGGATGCGGGTCGAAGCGGTGCGGCGAATAGGGCGGCGCGGCGCTGCGCAAGGGCAGCGGGGTGAGGCGCAGGTTGGGGCAGGCCGGGATGCTGAAGCTCTGGTCCAGTTCGATGCGGTTCCAGCTCAAGCCGCCGTTCCAGTGGTTCAGCATGTTGAACAGCGGGAAACCGCTGCTCAAATCCTCATGGACCATGTCGGTGCACCAGACCTGATGCGGGCAACCTTCGCGCAGCATGAGCAGGCCGGTATTGTGGTCGATCTGGCTGTCCATCAGGATGATCGCGCTGATGCCGGTATCGCGCAGGGCGCGGCCCGGTTGCATCGGGGCGAAGCTCTGGAGTTGCGCGCGGATGTCTGGGGAAGTGTTGCACAGCACCCAGTTCACACCGTCATCGGAAATTGCGATGGACGACTGGGTCCGCGCCCTGGCACGCAGGCTGCCGTTGCGAAAACCGGCGCAGTTCACGCAGTTGCAGTTCCACTGGGGGAAACCGCCGCCGGCGGCGGAACCTAGAATCTGGATATACATGATTTGATCCGACCAGCAAGCGCGTCAGGGCACGACTGCGCAAAAAAGTGCCCCGGCGCACCGGGGCCAAATTGATGTGGTGCCATGCCTGTGGAGTGGAGCAGCAGACGGCACCACACTCCCGGGTCAGCGGCTGGCGAAGTACATGGTGACTTCAAAGCCGATACGCAGGTCGGTGTAGGCAGGTTTGATCCACATGGTCGAGTTCCTCACTGTTATTGGATGGTTCATCTTAGAAAAGCTGTTGCGCATCCTTGCCCGACAGGACGGCGAGTCCGGTGCTGCTGGCTCGCCGTCGTCGCGTTAGCACAAGGCAATCATGGTGCGGCCTTGGCCGACTGTGATGCCTTGAGGTAGTCCGCGTACTCCCGGCTCATCACGTATTGCTTGATTTTCTCGACATCGGCAGGCTCCAGCGCGTCTTTGAAAGACGGCATGCCCAAAGGCTTCAACACGCCGTCCAGGACGATCTGCTGGAACAGGCTGCGCCGCGCCTCGTCGGACTTGCGCAGGTCGGGAATCAAACCGCCGCTGACAGCACCCACGCCGTGGCAGACAGAACAGTAGGAGCCGAACAGCTGTTGACCCGCGGCGAGGTCTGTAGCGGATGCGTCAACCGGTTTCGGTATGCGACTGACGACCTGCGCTTTTTCCGGCAGTGGCGGCAATGAGTCTTTGCCACCGAGTTTAAATACCAGCAGGCGACTGACGTTGCCCACCCCCGGCGCATTAGCGGCGTCACCGCCAATCAGGGGCGCGACACCACCCCAGCCCGCCATCACGGCAACGTACTGCTCACCTTCGAAACGGTAACTGATGGGGGCCGCGACGATGCCGGTCTGGGCAGCGAAGGACCACAGTTTCTTGCCTTTGTCCGCAGAGTACGCGATGAAATTACCGTCTGCCGTTCCCTGGAAGACCAGATTGCCAGCGGTGCTCAGGGTGCCGCCGTTCCAGTAGTTCGAATACGGCACGCGCCAGGCTTCTTTTTGCTTCACCGGATCCCAGGCCAGTAGCGCACCGGATACCGCCTCGCGGGGGATTTCAGTGGCGTCGGAGAACCCGGCGCCGGTGTTGAATGCCTTGCGCCTTACAAAGTCCTTGCCTTCGTTACGGTAAACGCCCGGGATCTCCTGATAGGGGATGTACACCAGACCGGTCTGCGGGTTGAACGACATCGAGTGCCATCCATGTGCGCCGAACGGGCTCGGCCACATCACAATGGGTTTGTCCTTGTAACGCACACCGGGTGTTTCCACGGGTTTGCCGGTCGCCATGTCGATTTTCTCGGCCCAAGTCACTTTGCCGAATTTTTCAGCGGAGAGCAGTTGACCGGTTTCGCGATCCAGCACATAGAAGAAACCGTTCTTGGGCGCCTGCATGATCACTTTGCGCGGTTTACCGGCAATTTCCAGTTCGGCCAGGGTGAGTTGCTGGGTGGCTGTAAAGTCCCAGGAATCACCCGGGGTCACCTGATAGTGCCAAGCCAGGCGGCCGCTGTCCGGGTGGATGGCCAGAATCGATGACAAGTAGAGGTTGTCGCCGCCTCGCGGGCTGCGGATATTGCGGTTCCACGGTGAACCGTTTCCGGTGCCGATATAGAGCAGGTCGAGCTCCGGGTCGTAAGCCATGCTGTCCCACACGGTGCCGCCGCCACCGAGCTTCCAGTACTGGTCACCGGTCCAGGTCTTGGCTGCCTCGGCCAGCTCCGGGTGCTCGTAGGGTTTGTTCGGGTCGCCCGGCACGGTGTAGAAGCGCCATTCCATTTTGCCGCTTTCGGCATCGTAGGCAGAAAAGTAGCCACGTACCCCATATTCGGCGCCGCCGTTGCCAATGATCACCTTGCCTTTGACCACTCGCGGCGCACCGGTAATGGTGTAGGGCAGGCTGTTGTCGGTTGTCTGCTGGCTCCACACCTGCTGACCGGTCTTGGCATCAAGGGCGATGAGGCGGCCGTCGAGGGTGCCGATGTAGACTTTGCCGTTCCACAGTGCGACGCCACGGTTGACCGCATCGCAGCAGGCATCGCGGGCTTTGCCACGATCAATCTGCGGGTCGAAGGCCCACAGCTGCTTGCCGGTCTTGACGTCGATGGCGATGGCACGGCTCCACGACAGCGACGCATAAAGCACGCCGTCCGAGAATAGTGGCGTTGCTTCCAGGCCCCGGTGATTATCCAGGTCCAGATGCCAGGCCAGCCCCAGTTGGTCGGCGTTCTGTTCGGTGATCTGCTTGAGTGGGCTGAAGCGCTGTTCGGCATAGGTACGACCGTGGCTGAGCCACTGGCTGCCGTCGTTCTCACTGGCGACGATGGCGGCTTGATCGACCGGGGTGGCACCGGCGAACGGCGCCAGCAGAGCCAGAGTGAGGGCAGCGATTTTCAGAGGTGCTGACTGCGTCTTGATCATTACGCAAGAGTCCTATTGTGCTTGTTGTAGGTAGATCGTTTTGCGTGCTCTGCGCGCGAGCGCTTGAGAACTAGAACATTTGCAGGATGCGTAGATTGATTCGCCTTTGCTCTTTGAAGCCACTGTCCACGGACATGTCCTGGCCGTAGTTGACCATCAGCTGCGTGCCTGGCGTGACGAAGTATGAAGTGCCCACGGTGTATTTGCTGGTGCCCGGTTTGTCGTCCATGTCCAGCCCGGCGATTTCGCTTTCGCCACCCCAGAGTTTCGATACCCCGGCACGTACGTCGAAGCGGTCGGTAAAGTTGTAGCGCAGAAAAGCCTGGCCCTGGTAGAGCGGATCCTGCTTTTGGGTAACACCCGCGCTGCCGTAGTCATTGTTATGGCCGAAGAACGTTACGTCGCCCACCAGATCGAGGGTCAGCCTGTCGGTCAGCCCGGTGATGTAGCCGCTCTGCAACGTGAATTTCCAGCGGTTCTCACCCAGGTTGATCGCGTTGTGTTTGTCGTAGCTGCCGGTAGGCACGAAGAGAAAAGGGGTGATGCCGAAGTAGCGGCGTTTATCCGGTTCATTCACCAGCCAGACGGTGGCTGCCAGGATCAGGTCGCCGGTGCCGCTGTCGCTGCCCAGGTCCTTCAGGTCATCCCTGGCTCGCACGTTGCCGAATGGCAGGAGAAACTGTGGATCGACGATGTAATCGCCCAACTGCATGAAATGCACGCCACGCAGGATGCCGATATCCGAGTCCAGCCCGGCATGGACCGGCACCTTGTGGCCATCGGCATAGAGCGCATTGCGTTCGGCATGTTGGTAATAAAGCAGGCCCAGGTTGGTGTCCTTGGGGAGCGCGGTGTAATCGCCGGCATCGACGTCCAGGGCCAGGGCGCCGCAGGAAAAGCCGGCCATCAGGGTAAAAAGCGAAGCGTGCAACAGACGTGCTCGAAGAAACTCGCGCGATAACCGGCCCTGGTTGGCGCGAGCCGGCCCTGTGCTCATTTTCATGACATCACCTTTATTATTTTTGTTTATGATTAACGCAAGACCGGAGGGGATGTCCGGGCTTGCGTGATGTCATTGAGCAGAGCTTGTGCCAGTTTTTTCTGGTTAGATAAAACTGCTTGTAAATCAATAACATGAATGGAATTTAGAGTGTTCGAAGCCAGCGCGGAATTTGACCCGCTGTATCGCTGACTCAAACTGAGACAGTGGCTTGGGGTCTGGTTGACCCAGTTCGAGACACCTGCCTGCGAGATGCCTGCCATGCGCAAAACCAACACCCCCTCCGCGACGCCTCCTTCGCGCAAACGATTCGTCGATTCCCAAGTGGTCGAACGCTCCTGGCAGCGTTCGCGCAACTATGGAATATGCCATCGCGACAATCTGCTGTTCGAAGCACCGGTAGTCGCCAGCAGTTCGCAGATCGCTGAAAGCAACCGTCTGTTGTTGAGCTGCGCCACCCCGGAAATGGAACAACTGCACGCAGCCCTGTCGCCCAAGGACTGGGTGCTCGCGTGCCTGGATCTGGAGGCTGTGGTGATCGGCAGCCTGGGCCGGCGCAGCACAGACAATCGTGAGTTGAACCAGGTATTCCGCGTTGGTGCACAGATATCCGAGCAGAATGTCGGGACCACCGCCCCCAGCTGCGTCCTGACCGAGTGCGATTCGGCTTTCTTCGTCGGCGAGGAACATTATCTGGAAGAGGCGCGCCAGTTTTCCTGCCTGGCCACGCCGATCTTCGGTCTGAACGGCGGCATCGTCGGTGTCCTGGATGCGAGCAGTAAGCACGGGGCGCCTTCGATCTACACCCTGGAATCGCTGGTATTTGCCGCCCGTGCCATCGAAAACCGCATGTTCGCCCAGCTCGGCGAGGTGCTGCTGGTGCATGTGCATCACCGCCTGGACATACTTGGCACACCCATGGAGGGGCTGCTGGCTTTCGACCCGGCGGGCAAACTAAGGTGCGCCAACCGCATTGCCAGTCAGCTGTTGAAGCTCGGAGAAATCCAGATCGGCCTGGATTTCTCCGAGCTGTTCGATATGCCCTTCATCCATGCTGCCTGCTATCGCCGCCACGATCTCAGCGCACCGCTGCGTCTGCGCAGCCACCATAGCGGCGAGCTGCATGCCTGCATCACCATGACACCTGGCCAGAAACCGGCGCGGCGCGAGCCTGCCAAGCTCCTGCCGGCCGTCGTTGCCGAACAGCCTCCAGCGCCGCAATCCAGGCCTTGCCTTGAGGATCCTGCCCTGCAGGATGCCCTTGGCCGCGCGCGCAAGGCCTTTGCCCACGACATCCCGGTGCTGGTCAACGGTGAAACCGGCACCGGCAAGGAAGTCTTCGCCCGACTGTTGCACGAAGGCAGCAAGCGCGCCGGCGAAGCCTTCGTCGCGATCAACTGCTCGTCCATTCCGGCCAGCCTCATCGAATCCGAACTGTTCGGCCACGTTGAAGGCGCCTTTACCGGTAGCCGCAAGGGGGGCGCCAGCGGGAAAATCGAAGAGGCCCACAAGGGCACGCTGTTTCTCGACGAGATCGGTGACATGCCCCTGGAGCTTCAGGGTCGACTGCTGCGTGTGCTGCAAGAGCGCAGCCTGACCCGTCTTGGCAGCAGCCAGGTGATCAAGGTGGATTGCGCGCTGATCTGCGCCACCCACCGCGACCTCAAGCAGCTCACTGACGACCGGGGCTTTCGCGAGGATCTGTACTACCGCATCAATGGCTTGCGTGTGTCCCTCCCAGCCCTGCGTGAACGCAGTGACCTTCAGGCGCTGATCGGCCATCTGCTTCGCGCTGAAACCCGCGCGCACCGGCCGGTTCAACTGAGCAGCCAGGCGTTGCAGGCGCTGTTGGCCTACCGCTGGCCAGGCAATATTCGACAGCTTTATCAAACCCTGCGTCTGGCTGCCGCACTGGCGGAAAATGAAGGAGAGATTGGTTTGCAGCACCTGCCGGACGAAGTCCTGGAGAATTGTGCCGCTCAGGTCGAAGCAGGTTTAGACACGCCACAACCTCAGGAGCGGGCGACCCTGCACGCCACCGAACTGCGCGCCATCAAGGCGGCGGTGGAAGCCAACGGTGGAAATCTCTCGGCGACGGCGCGCAGCCTGGGTATCGGCCGGGCGACGCTGTACCGCAAGCTCAAAGGCATGGAGCAAAGTTGACGCCATAAGCAAGGCTGCGCTGCGACGGGCGACAGCCTTGCCCAGGCAGGTGGCTTACTCGGCGGTGGTCGGGTCGATGATTTCAACCACTTCGGACACGCGGTTGGCCGGGAAGCCTCCTTGTGCTGCGTGCTCACGAACCTGTTGCTCGTTCGCAGCGATGTACAGGCAGTAGACCTTGTCGCCCGTCACATAACTGTGCAGCCATTGAATCTGTGCCCCCAGCGTGCCAAGCACGGCACACGACTTTTGAGAGATCGCTCGGAGTTCCTGCGTCGAGAGTTTTCCGGCTCCCGGGATTTCTCGTTCGATGACATATTTCGGCATGGTGGTTTCCTCGATAGCAGTGATGGGCAGGTCGCCCGGAATAAAAAGCAGGCAGAGGCCGCGTGAGACGGCCCCGACCTGAAAGGGGGATTCAAAGTTTGATCATGACGGTTTTCAGTTCGGTGTAATGCTCGATGGCCGCCGCACCCATTTCACGGCCGACACCGGAAAGCTTGTAGCCACCAAAGGGCAGTACCGGGTCGAGGGCGCTGTGGCAGTTGACCCACACCGAGCCCGACTTGATGCGCGGGATCATGCGATGTACCGCCGCCAGATCGTTAGACCAGATGCTCGCACCCAGGCCATAGGGATTGTCGTTGGCCAGTCGCACAACCTCGTCGATATCGTCGAAGGGCATGGCCACCAGCACTGGGCCGAAAATTTCCTCCTGGACGAGGCGATGCTTCTGGTCGACATCCACGATTACCGTGGGTTTGACGAAGTAGCCGGGGCCTGATTTCTCGCCGCCGCAGGCGACGGTGGCACCCAGCTCGCGGCCCATCTCGATGTAGTGGTGCACGCGGTCCTGTTGCTTGGCGGAAATGAGCGGGCCCATGTCCACGCTGGGGTCGAGACCGTTGCCAAGCTTCATGCCGTTGGCGACGTCGACGATGTCACCCACCACCCGGTCGAAATGCCTGCGCTGTACATACAGGCGTGACCCTGCGCAGCACACTTGGCCCTGATTGAAGAAGATGGCGTTGGCTGCGCCGGCGGCAGCCTGTTGCAGGTCGGCATCGGCCAGAACGATGGTGGGGGATTTGCCCCCCAGTTCCAGGGTTACGCGGGTCATGTTGTCCATGGCTGTCTTGCCGATCTGCTTGCCCACTTCGGTGGAGCCGGTGAACGTAAGCTTGTCCACGCCGGGGTGGCGGGTAAGGGCAGCGCCGGCGTTGAGCCCGGTCCCCGTGACCACGTTGAACACACCGGCGGGATATCCGGCCTCCAGCACCAGTTCGGCCAGCTTGAGCGCACTGACCGGTGTCTCGTCGGCCGGCTTGAGCACCAGGCTGCAACCGGTGGCCAGGGCCGGCCCCAGTTTCCAGCACGCCAGCATGAAGGGAAAGTTCCAGGCGACGATGGCACCGACCACACCGACCGCCTCACGACGGATGAAGGCGTGGAACTCGGAATCCGGCATCAGCGGCAGGGACGGATCCACCGTGCTGCCCGAAATCTTGGTCGCCCAGCCAGCCATGTAGCGCAGGAAGTCGATGGACAGCTGCACGTCTACCAGACGCGCCATCTGCACGCTCTTGCCATTGTTCAGACATTCGAGCTCAGCAATCACTTGCGCATCGCGCTCGATGAGATCGGCCAGGCGCCACAGCAGGTTCTGCCGCTCGCGCGGGCGCATGCGACTCCAGGCGGAGTCGTCGAAGGCACGGCGCGCGGCTTGTACGGCGTGGTCTACATCGACATGGTCAGCGGAAGGCACTTCCAACAATAGATTGGCAGTAGCCGGATTGCGCACGGACATGGTCGCGCCGCTGGAAGCGAACGCCCATTCGGCGCCGATCAGCATGCGCGGTTGCCTCGCAAGGAATTCGACGGTCTTGTGATGCAGCGGTGGATGGTCCATGGGTGAGGCCTCGTTGTTATGGGTCTTGTGCGTGACCCTGGAGCAACGGATGTGCCAGTCACAGGAAAATGCCGTGGACACTGGATGCAGCCTTTGTCGGCAGGCAAACCAGGGAGTAACCGTCATGGGGGAGTTGTATCGAACCCGTACAACTGTCTCAGAACGGGGCAGTCACGAGTGATGCAGATACGATCAGATCAGACAAAGACCCTGATAGCTGCAGCGGAAAAATTCACGATCCTGAATGACTGCTTTTGGCTGTGGATTCAACCGGTCGATGCAACAGACTGGCTAAATCGTTCAGATGGTGTTTCGTCGTCTAGTGTATTCCGAGGGCGGCTATTGAGGTATCGCTGGAAAGCAAGCTTGCCGGGGATTGTCGCCGGCATTGGGTTTCCGGGCGCTGCCTTGGGATTCATGTTTGCGCAGATGATTGTGTGTAGTTCTTTGATGTACTGCGGTGCACTGTCAATTGGGTTGTAAAGCTGGAATTGAATGACTGTGGTGCATCAGTTGGTGGATCTTCTGGATGGTGGGGCGCGGCATGCGTTGTTGGGGATTTCCAATAGCGTGATGCTGGCGGAGATTACGGCGAATCGGGTGTTGGATCAGATTGATCCGGCTTGAGTGCGTGGTGGGTTGAAGAGATCGCAGCCTTCGGCAGCTCCTACAGGGGATGTGGTGTTCTGTAGGAGGTGGCGTAGGCTGCCGTAGTTTTATTCCGCTGCGTTGAAAGCCTCGTGGTATTGCACGGTGCCTGTTGGCACATCACCGCTGAAGGACAGTGCCTGGAAGTATTCCTGGGGAACGCCGGGCAACTCCAATCCCGTGTTGGCCTTGAAACCGAAGCGGTTGTAGTAGCCAGGTTCGCCCAGCAACACGCAGCCCGCTGCACCCTTGCCTTGCAATTCAGCCAAGGCGGCTTTCATCAAGGTTGAGCCGATGCCCTGGCCTTGGCGGTTCGGCGATACGGATATGGGGCCGAGTCCGTACCAGCCCGTTTCTCCGCCAGACAGGGTGACGGGGGAGATGGCGACGTGGCCGAAGATTTCGTCATTCTCCACTGCAACCAGGGAGACGGTCAGTTGCCCGGCGCGGCGCAGGGCGTCGACGATGAAGTGTTCGGTGTGGCTGGAGTGTTCTGCGTGTTTAAACGCTGCGGCAGTCAGTGTGGCAATGCGTTGGATGTCTTCGGTTTGTTCGTTGCGGATGGTCAAATTCATAGGGCGTTTTTTCTCTGGTGTCAGTCCCGTTTAACCCGGGAGATGCCTTCGACAATGGCTGAGTATTTTTTGTAGTTCTTTAGTTCGTCCTCACTGATAGTAACGCCTAATCGCCGTTGCACCAGTTTGTGATAGCCGCGTATTGCGGTCGCCTTCTTGTAAGTATCAAACAGGATGCTTGCCCTGCCTTTGATACGGGAAAGGTGGATCTGCCGGGCCGCCAGTTTCAGCAGTTCACCGATGGACAGTTTCGGGCTTATATCGAGTTCATAAGCGCCGTCCTTTGATTCCCCGGAGACTTCCAGGCCAAAGATTTCCGCGACAATCGCACTGTCGATTCGTTTGGAAGAGATCTTGTCTAAGGCACCTATGACTTCGCGCATGTGGTGTTTTTGGAGGCTTTGCAGTTCATCCAGGGACAAGTTTGTCGGGTTTTTCAGCACGTTCTGATATTCACGGTATTTCGTGCGAAATGAAGCGAACTCTTCACGAAGCGCGAGTATTTCCGTATAGATGGAAGTGGCATTGCCGTCGGATCTGTCCAGGACCAATGCCACGATCGGAGGTATTGCCAAGGCCCTGTTGTATCCATCTGCAATAAGCCCCTTGGTGTCTTTATCAAACTTTTCCGAGACGAATCGATAAAGGCGGGCAGCCACATTGTTATGGGCGATGGAGTTGCTCATGAGCACGATGGGGCTTTCCACGGCATCGCCGACGTAGTCCGCCTTCAACTCGTTGACCATTGCGGCCCGCGCCATGATCTTCGCCATGTTTTCCCAGTCGGTGTAACGCCCGCCGTCGTTTCCGTTGTTGGCATCTTCACGCGCTTGATCGAAGTCGCTGCCGGAGGCGTAGCGCTGCCAGTCGTCGAGGCGCTGTTGGGTGAAAAAGAGCTTGTTCCGCTGGGGCTGTTCATACAGCAAGTCCACAAAGGCAGCGCCATGAAACGCGTAATAAAAGGCGGTACTCAGTACTTGATCCTGGGACGCATGTGCGTAGGAGGGCACACGGCAAATCATTTGAATTTTTTCCCGCCACTCGTTCTCGACTTTGTCTCTCAATGGCTTGCCTTCGGACCATTGATCTTCGGGTGACAGCTTCAATACTCCAGCGCCGTGCAGAAACTCCCACATGGCAGAACCGCTGACTGACTTACCGCCGCTGTCGCCGAACGGCAAGTACCAAATACGCTCATACAGCACCGCGGCTTCAATCAAGGAAAAAAACGAGAGGAGGCAGGACAGCGTGCTTTTACCGTCGATCGCCCGGGAGGCATTCTTCAGTAGCTTGGGGCTGAGCACCGCATCGCCATAGAGCGAGTCAGTCATGGCGCGCCTCGACCAGAGTCAGGGGAAAAAGGCCCGGAGAAATTCAACTACGGGCCTGGTCCACTACAAGCATAGTCGCCATGTCACTACGCAAGCGCTGGCACCCTGTAAACCGCTAGTGCCTTGGAACACGGCGACGATCGTGAAAGCTGTCGCCAAACATGGGTCTCAACTGCTGAACGCAGATGGGCGCAGGCGCCACCGCAGGCGCCTCCCAGGTGGATGTCTGAAAACTCATGTTCCTCAGAATCCGATTCCCACTCAACTCATGCTTGGCCACCGCCAGAAGATGCAACAGCGGCCGCATGGAAGTCGTGCCGCCACTGGGGATTGGTGATCAGGTAAATCAGGTTGTGAACAAAGGTGGCCAATAACTCACCCGGCCCGGTACGGCATCTACGTAAATGATAAATGCGCAAAATTGCACATTCGTTCGTTTTAGCCGTAGTTGACTCCGTCAACTCAGTTTCCGACCTGCGCTTTCAGCGCGATAACTATGAAGACTAGAGCCAGGATCGTTATTGACAGATGAAGAGATATCCAAAAGCTTCTGAGATCACGGGCTGACAAAAAAGGGTACTTTTGATCGTTCTTTTTATCCGCCTTATTTTTCAGGTCTTTGAAGTCCGGCGCGTGTGGCCCGTCATCAATGGCGCCCCTAAGTTCACGCGCTCGCTGATAGTGCAAGGAGGCTCGCTCGGTTTGCTTCGCCGCGAAGAGCGCGCCAAAGATCCCGAGCAGGGCAATAAAAGTCAGGGCAGGCAAATCGGAAATCAATATATTTTTATCGAGACCCACGATGGAAAAGCACGCGCCCGCCACGACAAGAATGATATTTGTGGAGGTGGCGCGCATGGACTCGTGATGGCGCGAATGGTCCAGATTGTCTTTGAGATAACGCCATTGAAGTTCGGTGCGGTCATCCATACTGCCTCCTTGAGGCTTAATGAAAACGAATTTTTCGGACAGCTTCCTGGCAAAATATCCTGCTCTGAGGAGTTCGCCTAAGTCAGTACCGGCTCCCGTGATGTTAAGTAAGCGTCCCGGAAAACAGGTCAGCGTTACTTTTCTGATTTTTTGGCCACCTACTAAGAGGCCTTGTGCTGAACCTGACTACGTTTGTGTTCGAAGCGCACCGATAGTTAGAGTTGCTCGACCTCTAACATGACCCAGCCGGAGTTGTTGTCATAGAACCCAAATTCGATTTGCACATCGTTGAAATAGCAGAGCATCTGGCCGCTGACGGGCACGGTGAACTCACCCCCGTCTTTCATTACCCAAGGGTGGTTCTTGTCCACGGTGCCAATGAGTGCGAACCATTTGGCGTCATCCTTGCGCTTGCCATGGACGAGTGAGGCGCCTCTGTGGGCGAGGCTGTTCCAGTCCTCGCCTTCGATACTGCGTGCGATGTACTTGAGATCACGCAAGGGTTCACCAACTCCGGGCACGACGCGAGCTCGATAGCGGACGCCGGCACGCAGGAACACCCCGGTCGGGTTCCAGTATTCTTTGGCGTAGATGCGCTGGGTGCGTTGCGCCAGGGATGTTCCCTGAGGAAGCTCACCGGGGTTTCGAACAAAGTAGTCCACCAGTTTGGGCGGACGGTAGCTTGGGTCCCCTTGCCAGCGACGTATCACGGAGTCATCAATGGTTTCGTTAATGGTGCAGAGGGCGCCGGCCGCGCCTGCTGCCGTCACGATGCTGCGGGGAAGTCTGCCGATATCTCGATAATTGCGTTGATCGCCACTTTTAATTTCGTCCCAGATGTTGAGGATCTGACCAGCGAAGGCTTTGAAACTGTCGTGAATGGGGTCGTACCACGCGCCGGGGCGGGGCTCGATGGCATGAGTGAACGCAAGGCCGAGCGCGCTGGCCTTCTGCATCATCCATTTCAGGGTGATATTGGGTAGATCATCGTCCTGGTAGCCGCCGCCAACGTCGGAGTGCGCACCAACAAACCAGCGTTGCTCGTAGTATTTATTGAAGTTGGCGAGTGTTTCTACTTCCTTTCCTGTCTCGGCGAAGGTGCGCCAGAGCGAGGCCTCGAACATTGGCCGGTGTTCGTCGATGGCGAGGGCGTGATAGCCGAATTCCTGAGCCCGTGTGGGTCGCACGTTATGAGCGGCGGATTTGCCGCGGTTGGCGTCTTTGTTTAGCAGGGCGTCGGCATCGATCGCGCCCACGGTGTCCCATAGTCCAGCCATGCGGATCTTCACTTTACGCACGTAGTCATCACTGATGAGGCGGGCCTCCAATGGGTCGGGCTGCCAGCCTAAAGGCGCTTGCGCCGGGTTGTCCTGCCAGTATCGCAATCGCCATATGGGGCGTACGACCTCGGTATCCTGCTGCGAAATTTCTGCATAACGCTCGAAAATTTCCTTGGCGCTCCAATCCTTGAGAGTGTGCGGGCGTGCAAGTCCACAGGTCGCGATCATCTGCACCAGGCTACGAGCGGCGAAGGCACCGCGGCTGAAACCGAATACGTAAATCTCCGCGTCATCCTGATAATTCTCGACCAGCCATTCGTAGCCTTCACGAATTTTTCGGGCAATGCCTCGGCCAAAGATGCTACCCCCGACGAGTTCGCCAATGTCGGTACCGACTCCCGTGATGTATTCCTTTTTCTGGGGAATACCATGTATGTCCTTTTCCGCAAGCAACCCATAGGTGCGCCAGACGTTAGTGCGATCCTTGGCCGTGTTGTCTGTGCCATCAAATAACAGGATGAGGCGTGAAGAAGGCATTTTTTGTCTCCTTGCGACAAGGGGAGGGGGCAACATTCGAAAAAATGGGGAAGACTTATTAAGAACGAAACTGTCGTGTGCATATAAGAAAAAGTTAAAATTTTTTATATGCCTAAAGGAAGATTAGAGGCTGATCCAGTGGGGGCACAATTTTTTTTGGCATTCTATGTATAGCGATTCAGAATAACTAAAGGCTAAGCTTGAAGATGAAATTCGGCGTCTAAAAAAGCCCGGAAGTCTTATAAATTAGTTGGTTGCTACGAAATCAGTGCATCGAAGGTGCGAAACCTGTAAGGCCTGGTTAACATGGTTCCTTAAATCAGTATTGCAGCTGCATATCTATGTGGCATGCGTTATGGTGAGTGGTGTCTGGAACTAAGTTAATTGCTGGTGGAAACCATCATGATGTTAGCTACGCTCTTATCGAGCGCTAACGAAATCCTTTAGGGCATCTCACGTCGAAGGGGTACTCTGCATGTCAAATACCGAGCTTGCTTCAATCCCAGCTGAGGTCAAAATGCGGCTTGATACTTGGAAATTCTGGTGGCGCGTCTTTGTTCACGCGCATTACCTGCTCGGTATCATTGGCGTTCTATCCAGTACCTTGGCGGCCGCACTGCCAAAAAACTATGCTTTATTCGGTACCGATCTGAGTGCAGTATCCTTCTGTGCTGTTATTTCGGCGTGTTGTTTCGCAATCATCGGATTCGTTTCTCCTGATAAACGTTACATAGGACTGATACGGGCATGGCGTGCTCTCGATGTTTCACTAGCACGTTACAGGCGTGGTCATATAACCGAATCTCAACTCCTGGATGCGATGGAACGATGCGAAACCGTTGCGACTGAACCCTCCCGCCACGAGCTACCGCTGGAAAAACTTGATCTTTTTTCTCATCGCGGCAATTTTTCCGAAACTCAGCCTCCTAAAGTCGATCTTGGTAGTACAGCCCAAAGCAATCCATGAGTGATTTGTTATCAACAATCTGAAGTACAGGCGTCCGTGCTTTATCACGCGACGCCGGCCCTTCGGCTAGGGAGGCGGAAATGGACGAATCTCTGTTCAGAATTTGCGACGTAGTATTGAAAAGTTTCACGATTGTAGGTGTAGTCGTTGCCGCACTCTGGGCCTATCACACTTATACTGACACTAAGGAAAAAGAATTTTACTCTGCATTTTGGAACACTAAATTGAGTCTGTTTCTTGAGACTAGTGCTGCTGCGTCAACGATGGCTACTACCGAATCTATTGAAGATTTCAATACAGCAAGGAAAAAATACCGGGAGCTATTCTTTGGCCGCCTAAGTCTTGTAGAGGGGCAGTCAACAAAACGGGCGATGGAGTTATTCTTTTCCAAGGTGCCAGACGGTGCAGTGGGCCAAGGCGAACTTCCATTCAGCTCAATGGAGCAACCTGCCTATCAGCTCACACTCGCTTTGAAACAGGAGCTTGGGATTGCGTGGAAAACTCCATTTGGAGAGTTGTGAGCAAGCAAATGGAGATAAATTTATTACTGATTAATGGATCCGTCTCAATTTTGCTTCAACAGGATAGAGGTATTTTCTGAACAGGCTCTATCTTTCTTTTTCAATCCTGTGCCCAACCGTTCTGGAGCGAGAGGCCAACGTTGAGAGCTACGCTGGCACTCTTGAAGTCCCCGAACCGCTAGTGCCTGGGAACACGTCGACGATCGTGAAAGCTGTCGCCAAACATGGGGACTGGCTGCGCAACGCTGGTGGGCTCAGGCGCCACCGTTGGTGGATTCCAAGCCGTGTCGTGAGGCTGAAAGCTCATGTTTTTCAGAATCCGGTTCCCACTCAGCTCATGCTTGGCCACCGCCAGCAGATGCAACAGCACCAGCCCTCCCAACATCTCGGTACTGTCTCGATGGGCCGCATGGAAGTCGTGCAGCCACTGGGGGTTGGTGATCAGTGGCGGCAGGCTCGGCAGGCCAAACACCGTGATCGGGCGATCCATCATCAGTACACCGGTCAGCAACACCAGCGCCGTTATGAGGTAAATCAGGTTATGGACAAAGGTGGCCAGTAACTCACCCGGCCCGGCGGGGTATTTACGCAGATGATTAATGCGCAAGGCTGCACGCAGCAGGAAGAAGGGAATGAACAATGTCGTCATCGAAATATTGAGAGCCGTTATCAATGACTTCATGTCTGGCGAAGCATTAAACAATGCGACGTAAGTACCCGTGCATAAAGACCAGAGAATAATGAAAGCCGACAGCCAATGCAGCGCAACTTGTGCCCTAGTGTATTTACTGTGACTCATGACGGTTTCCTCAAACTCGATTGAGAGGGATTGTTATTCATACCGTCCTTCAGTCGATGTCCTCCTTGGAACTAATGAAACTCCCCGACTTTTCAACTTTGTGGACCGGACAAGTTTGCATGGCAATAACTAAGCCAATCCTTGATGAAACTTTCGTGATGGCCGGCAAGCCTTGTAGTGGTGGGCTTTAGCCGTTGTTGACAGGGGGTGGGCTGATCTTTAGTTGGGGACTGGCCCCATTGTTGGGAGGGGATTACGCCGAATTTGGTTGGATCCGATGTTGGTCTGGGTTGGTCTGTGTTGGTTTGAAAAGATCGCAGCGTCGTTGCACTCGACAGCTCCTACACGGGAATGCATTTCAGGGTAGGAGTTGCCGAAGGCTGCGATCTTTGGAGGGATTCAGGAGAGCGGTGCGACCCCATTCCCCAACAACGGGCATACCTGCTTCGCCCGCTCGGCCAGCAGGTTTCTCAGCGCCTGCATCTGCGCGACGCGTTCGTCCAGCAGCGCGATTTTTTCTGCGAACAACCGGGCCAGCAGGTCGCTGGACACTTCCTCGCTGTTCCACAGCAGGGGCAGGTTTTCGCCGATCTCCGCCAGGGAAAATCCAAGTTGCTGCGCCAGTTTGATATAGCCCACCAGTTGCAGCGTCTGCTCGGGATAATGCCGGTAGCCGTTGGCGGTGCGCTGGGGCTTGATCAGCTTTTTCTCTTCGTAAAACCGCAGTGCGTCAACCGACACGCCCGTGCGTGCTGCCACCTCGCCGATTCTCATGATGTTCGATGCTCATGTTGACTCTGGACCTAGGACTAGGCTTTAGCCTGCGGGCTCAAACTGTGAGGGATGGCCATGATCAGCGTAAAGAACAATCTGCACATCGTCCGGGCCAGCGCGCTCTACGACCTGATAGTCACGGCGAGCTTCATGACACCCTGGACGGTGTCGCTGGTGTTCGAGGGGTTCGCGGCGCTGTCCGGCGCCCTGGCATTGCAGCGACCGGTGCCGAGCCTGGACGCCACCGGGATGCTGTTGGCCAACCTGTTGGGCAGTGTGGTGGTCGTGTGGTCGCTCTGGCGGCTGATGCATCCGAGTCGCCGGGTCGGCTTGTATGACGCGCTGGCGAGGCTGCTGTTTGCGACGTGGCAGCTTTATGCTGTTGCCCACGGCGCCAGCTTTCTGCTGCTGGGGTTTACGTTGTTCGAGGTGGGGTTCGGTATTGCGCAGGTCTGGCCTTCGCCACAGGCAGAGCCCTTCGAGATAACTGCGAAAGACTCCGCCCGCTCAGTTACCGACCAGCACTCTGCCCGCCATCGACGTGCAGGATTTCCCCGGTAATGAACTCAGCCGAATCCAAAAACACGATTGCACTGGCGACTTCGCTCGGCTCACCCATGCGGCCCAGCGGGTGGAGGGAGCCGAGCAGTTCGTAGTATTCCTCTTTGTGCATTGGCGTCTTCATCACGCCCGGCGCGACGGCGTTGATGCGGATACCTTTGCTGGCGTACTCGATCGCCAGCGCCTTGGTGACGTAGTTCAGGCCACCTTTGGTCAGTGCCGCCAGGGCCGTATGCGCACCGCTGATGCCGTTGTCCACGCTGCCGGTCACGGTCACCACATGGCCGCGACCATGCTTTTCCATTTCGGCGATGGCCAGTTGGGTGATGTGGTAGAAGCCTGCCACGTTCACGTTCAAGACCGCATTGAAGTCTTCCAGGGTGTGCTCGGTGAAAGGCTTGCCGATGTAGATGCCGGCGTTGTTCACCAGCGTGTCGACTCGCCCGAATCGCGTCACCGCTTCGTCAATGACACGCCTTGCGGTGGCCGGATCACCGATATCGCCAGCGACAGTGAGGATGCTCGGGTTATCCGATGGCTTGATGGTGCGGGACGTTGCGACGACACGGTAATCGAGCTTGCGGAATGCCTTTACGATCTCTGCACCCATGCCTTGTGACGCGCCGGTCACGATCACAACCTTTTGTGATGCACTCATGTCGTTGACTCCAGAAAAGTGGTGTTTGGCCGGGATGCCGCATCGACGGACCCGGTCAGCCATTTGCAGATCCACGGACAAAGCGTGGCCCTGGCCCTAGTCTAAAGATCCGGTCGAGAGTGTCGTTTGTGCATAGGTAAGGACAGTGGATACATGCGTATGAGCGACTTAGTACCCAAGTATGTGTGGCGCGGTTCAAGCAATGGTCTGGGGTTGATTGGGAAGAGATCGCATCCCCCTGTAGGAGCGAGCCTGCTCGCGATGGGCGTGAGGACGACGCGTTTAACCAGACAACCCGCGTTATCGTTGACGTCCATCGCGAGCAGGCTCGCTCCCACAGTTGATTGATTGTTTCCGTGGGAGCTGCTGCAGTTAACGGTGTCAGCCGCCTTACATCTTGTGCCCGGCGTGATGATGCGCGTCGTCATGGGTGTCCTGCGCCACCGGTGCCTCGGGCTGCAGGCGTTCGGTTTCTTCGGCCAGGTAGGTGAGCAGGGCGTTGATCTCCTTGTCGCCCAAACGCAGGTTGGGCATCGCCAGGCTGTTGTATTGCTCGTACAGCTGCATCGCCAGCGCATCTTTCTCGGCCAACATCTGGTCGGGTTCCCTGATCCAGCGTTTGAGCCATTGCGGGTCGCGCTGGCGGGTGACGCCGACCAGGTCCGGGCCGATGCTGCGCATGCCAGCGTTCTGAGTGTCGCCCAGGGTGTGGCAGGAGGAGCAGCGGGTGCGGTAGATCTGCTCGCCGGCGCTTGGTGGGCGCAGGGTCGGGGCGCTGGCGTAATCGAGGTTGACGGCGCTGGGCTGTTTCCAGTTCTGCAGGGTCTTGCCCAGGCGGTCAGCCAGAATGTACGGGTTCTCCATGGGCGAGGATTTCATCCAGCGGCCGGTGCTCTGGTTGCCGATGATCAGGCTCAGGTTGTGGTCCTTGTTGCGGCCGTTGTCGATGCCGTCGATGAACAGGCCCAGGCTCTTCCGCAGGGCGGTGATGTCGTCCTTGTTGCCGGTGAGGAATTGCCAGCCGGGGCCGATCTTGAATTTATCGGCGTATTTTTTCAGCACTTTAGGGGTGTCGGTTTCCGGGTCGATGCTGATCGAGTAGAGAAAGATATCCTTGCCGACCCGATCACCCAGGACTTTCTGCACCTGCAGCAGGCGTGCGGTTTCCAGCGGGCAGGAGTCGGTGCAGGAGGTAAAGATGAAGTTGATCGCCACCACCTTGTCCTTGATCAGGTCATCGAAAAACCGCACCTTCTGCCCGTCCTGATTGACCAGCTCGGTGTTGGGGAAATAGTCCTTGCCCCAGGGCGTGCCGGGGTCGCTGTCATCGGCACCGGCGGCCGACCAGCCGGTGATGCCCAGGGTGAAAAGCAGCAGCAGGCGAAGGAGTTTGATCGGCCGGGTCCAATGTGAAGTGATCATGATTGCGTCCTGTGCAGAGTACTGATGAAAGCCTTGCACCCCACCTGGAGGGGCTGGAGTGCAAGGTAATAGCGGTCAACGCACGGAGATGGGCGCCGTGACCGAGCGGCCGGAGGACGATTTGATCGTCACGGTCGGGGTCGCCGCCGGCCCGTTGCCGGTGGTGCTCGCCGAGACCCTCCAGCGGGCGCCGGTGGCCGTTGGCGTCATAGTTGCCGTGCCGAGCACCAGTGGCCCGCCAGTGGTCGCTGCGCTGACCGTCAGCACCGTGCCGGTCTGCGACGTGGTGCCCGCCAGGTCCCAGGTGTAGCGGTTGTTGCTGCGTACCGAAACGGTGGCGCTGGTCACTTGCAGGTCCTCGTTGCTGGTCGCCGCCGGTGCCACCGAGATGGTCACGGTGCCGGGCGGTGCCGAGACCCCACCCTTGGCGTCGCGCACTTCATAGGTGAAGGTGGCGACGCCCGGTTCGGTGAGTGTGGCCGGCGGCGTGTAGATCACCCGGGTGCCATCGGTGGTGGTTGTACCCATGCCGGAATCCGGCTGGCTCAGGCCGACCACAGTGAGCGGCACGTTGTTGTCAGGGTCACTGTCATTGGCCAGAACATTGAGGGTGACAGCTACACCGGCCGTGGTGCTGGCGCTGTCGGGGCCGGCAATAGGCAGTTTGTTGTCACTGTTGTCGTCGCCGTCATCCCCGCCATCGTCATCATTGCCGCTGCCTTTGCCACCGGTACGGAAGGTAGGCAGTGCCGCCGTGGCCACGTACTCGACGCCGTCCCAGCTTGGCAGTGGCGTCGGCATCAGCTCGAACTGGCCAGGGTGTTCGATGTCCCAGCGCAGCAACATGGACGAGTCTTCGTGCTGGGTGTTGTGGCAGTGCTCCATGTAGGTCCCGGCAAATTCGCGGAAGCGGATCGCCATGGACACCTCAGTGGAACTGTCCACTTCCGGACCGATCCGGTACACGTCCTTGCGTGCCCATTTTTCCCAATCCGGCGGTGCCTTGCCGTCGCGGCTGAGGATCACCCCTTCCTCGAAGTGCACGTGCACCGGATGGCTCCAGCCGTTGCCGCCGTTCTTGATGTTCCACACTTCCAGGGTGCCGTCGCCACTGAAGCCAGCATCGGTCGGGCCGGTGGACAATGACGCCGCTGCGGTGAGCTGGCGTGGGTCCATGCTGTAGCCGAAGCCGCCGTCGGTCTTGATGGTCCAGGGCGCCAGGTCGGTGCCGTCGGAACGGCCGAAGGTGAACTCGCGATGGCGGGCGTCTTTGAGCTTGGCCTGGACCACCGGATCATCGCGGTTGATCGGCAGCGGGATCATTGTCTTGCCAGCCGCCTTGCCAGGCTTGGCGGGCTCATAGGCGACGGGGTCCATGCTCTGGTCCTGGCCGGAGTAGGAGTTGACGATCAGTTGCAGGAACTTGCCCACCACCGGGTCGCCCTTGTCCCATTGCAGCCCCTTGCTGCTTTGCTTGAGTACCGCCTTGTATTTCTCCGACAGCACGTCGGCCAGGGATAGCTCGTCTTTCTCGGGGCCTTTGCCGGTCTGGTGTTCCAGCAGGTTGACGAAGTAGATCTTGTCCCCGGTCTTGATCCCGTTTTTCGCGAAATTGATGATGATGTCGTAGCGTTCGGCGATGGCCTGGGTCGGCAGGATGCCGTTGTTGTCCTTCAGGTCGCCGTCGCCATCGAGGTCCATGCTGCCGTCGAAGGGAATGGCGTGCTCCATGATGTTGCCGTCGTTGCCGATCATGTGGAACGGCACCCGGGCATAGGACACGCCCGAGCCTGCGGGCCCTGGGAATTCGCCGCCGGTGCCCTTGATTTCCCGCACCACGGCCAGCTTGAAGTAGCGCGACACCGAGCCATTGAGAATGCGGAAGCGGTAGCTGCGGGCACGTACGTTCAGGAACGGCTGGTACTGCCAGTTCACCAGCATCTGGTCGCCGAGGAAGCCGTCGGTGTTGAACGGGTTGAACCACAGCTGGCCGTTCGCATCCCAGGCCTTGTCGCCGATCACCAGGTTGACGTCATAGTCGCGGTTACCCCAGGGCAGGGCGTTGCCGCTGGGGAAGCGCAGGTTGACGCCGTCCTCGAAGGCCTCGTTGCCGCGGTCGATGGCGCTGTAGTAGTTCATCATCACCGCGTTGCCCTTGTAGACGTTCTGCGCGGTGAAATCGAGCATGTGGTCGTGGAACCAGTGGGTGCTCATGGTTTCGCGCCAGTCGCCGCGAATCTTGATGCTGCCGTTTTCACACGTCTTGCGGGCGGGAGCCATGTCGTTGACCCAGAGGGTTTCCCCCGGCGAGCAGGGGAACGCGGCCCTTGGGTCCTCGGCCTTGGTGTTGATGGTGTCGTAGCCGGCCAGCTGCACCGGCCAGCGGTAGTCGTAGTACTGGCCCGGGAAGAAGAAGGCGTTGGCATAACCATCGCTCTCGGCCGGGTTGTGGCCGTTGTGCTCATGGGTGCTGATGGTGTGCAGGCCGAAGCCGTTGTTGGCGGCCGGGTCGATGGGCAGGGCGTTGTAGTGACGCATCAACAGCGGTTGCCCGTAGCGCACCATCAACAGTTTCGGCGGCAGGGTGCCGTCGAAGGTCCACACCGAGTTGTGGTTCTGGATCGGCATCTTCGGATGGATGCGAATGTCGATGCCCTTGGTGGTGCCGTTGGTGGTCGAGAGGCCGGCGGTGTTGTGGTAGAGCCCATTGGGGCCGAACTCACCCTTGGTGTAGCCATGCATTTGTTTGCTGTCACGCAGGCCGAGGTTTTGCCGCGCACCGGCTTGCACGGTCTTGAACGCGGCTTGCGGGTAGAACTCGTTCCAGCGCTGGTGCGACCAGCCCTTGCCGCCTGGCCGTCCTTCGGCCGGGGAGCCTACCGGCGCGCGGTTGAGGAAGGCTTCGATCTGCGCTTTCCAGGGGTTGCGGTCCAGCACGTTGGCGTATTGCGTCGGGAACGGCGTCAGTCCCGGTTGCCGCAGGAAGGCTTCCAGCGCGGTGCCCGAGGGGCCGCTGCGGGCAATGCTGTTGGGATCCTGGCCGGGCATCGGGCCCACCGTCGGCACCGGGAAGGTCATCTGCGCCGGGGGTGTTTGCGGGTCGAGTTTCTCCGGGCCGAATTCCTCGAACAGCACAAGCTGCTGGGTAAACGGGGTGGCGCCAAACAGCGGGCTTGGCTTGCCGTTGGTGGGGAAGTTGAATGAGGTCTGCAGGGCAGGGGGCAGGACGTTGTCGGTCCGCGGCGTATCACGGTTGCCCTGGCCACCGTTAGGCAAGGACAGCGAGCCATGGTTGGCCTCCGGCATCGTCCTGATTTCCAGCAAGGCAGCCGCAGGGTCGGCAGGCTGAGGCCGATAGTAGGAGGGGTCGGTGGGCGATGGCTGGCTCTCATCGTCGATCGGTGAAGCGCCGACATCCGCACCGCAGAGCGCCAACAATAACGCCGAAGCCATGTCCGGCCGCAGCAGGAATGTGAATGGTCGGGTGGGTAGATTTGGTCTCATCCTTTTGCCTCCCAGCGTGGTGTGGCGCTTGGCCAAACCCGCATCGCGTTGATAGCACTGTGCCCTATAATTGGGCGGCAGGCAGGGACCATGCCAGTCGCTGCGGCGACCAGCAAACATGAAGAAAGTTTCATGGATCCAACATTCTGCGGACGATCGGCGCCGCTCCAATGGGGGCGCCAGAAGGGTGAAAACTGGGGGATTCCCCCTGTTTTGGGGGGGATTGGGGCAATAGGCCCGATGGATTTTCCTACGCTGACTGCCGGCGCCAGGTGCCGGGCGAGGTGCCGAACTGGCGTTTGAAGGCTCGACTGAACGCGGCCTCGGACTCGTAGCCAACGGCAAAGCCGATTTGCGCCACATTGCCTCGACCTTCACGCAGCTGTTGCGCGGCCACGTGCATGCGCCAGAGCGTCAGGTATTGCATGGGCGGTTGCCCGACCAGGGTGGTGAAGCGTTCGGCGAACACCGAGCGCGACATGCCTACTTCCACGGCCAGGCCTTCGGCCGTCCAGCTTTCGGTCGGGCGCGCGTGGAGCAACGCCAGGGCGTGGCCGATCTGTGGGTCGCGCAAGCCCGCCAGCCAGCCGCGCCGCTCGGCCGGGAGGCTGGCGACGTACTGGTTGACGGCTTCGACGAACAGCAGTTCCGAGAGCTTGGCGATGACCGTTGTCGAGCCGACCCGTCCCGCCGCGATCTCGCTGACGGCGAAGCGGAACGAGCTTTCGATCCAGGCACCCGAGGGCGTCGCGCGCAGGTCCAGCTTCAACAGGGCTGGCAACGACGACAGCAAGGGACTGAAGGGGGTATCGGAACCGAGAAAGCCGCACAACAGCTGCGTGGCTACGGCGCCGCCTCCGCCGTAGTTGATGCGTGAAATGCTGCCGACTTGCGGCGGCTCGATGACGTCCTTCACCGGCATGGGGGCGATGCCGAGGTCACTGCCGAACGCATGGGTGTCGTTGTGCGGAAGCAGCACCAGCTCGCCGGCCGCGACCTCGATGGCGGCCTGCCCCTCGACGCGTATTTGCATGCGGCCGGCGGCGACAAAGTGCGATGCGATGACATGTCGCGGTGCCTGCTGGAAGGGTTTGCAATCCTCCGCTGACAGCCTTCCGTTAATGCACCAGGGCGCCGTGAGCTCCGCCTCGAGGAAGACCCCTCCAGACAGCCGAATCACACGCAAGACATCAGAAAGCGCATCCAGCATTGGCCAATTCTCCTTTCCGGAGCCCGGAGCAGGTAATCAGGCGCATCGATCATTCATCGAAAGCAAGGCGAGGCCTAGATTAGCACCAACGCGGAACCGGCGATCCAGGCCACCCCCAAGGCATTAATCGAGGGTCATTGGCTCCGGCGTCAGCCCTCAAGGGCCCATTGCAATCGGACCAGGCAAGCAGGAGATCGATATGAACAGCGTCGCGACCTTACCCAACCCCCTATCCAGCTCAAAATCGGGCAACGCCGCCCGTTATGCGCAAATGGTCAGGGCCTCGAAGAAAGCCGAATGGCAGATTGATCGCGATTTGCTGCAGGAACGGGGTTTCGATTTCTCGCGCAAATTCCTCCCCGACGGACTGTCGCTGATCGACCGCCTGACCTTTCTGACCGGGGATGAAGCGCGCCTGCTCAGTCAGATTCAAGGTCGCACCTATGCCTACCTCTTTGGCCTGGTCGAACGCTTCATCAGCGCCAAAATGCTCGATCAGGGCAGGGCCCATGTGTTTGACGATCAACTCGCACTTGAAGCGCTGGTGCGCTTCTCCCACGACGAGATCAAGCACCAGGAGCTGTTCCGGCGGATGGAGACGATGATCGGTTCGCACCTGCCGGAGGGATATCGCCAGGTCGCCGATCCCAACGAGGTGGCGCGCGCGGTACTGGCGGCCAGCAGTTGGTCGGTGCTGGCGCTGACCTGCCATATCGAGCTGTTCGTGCAGACGCACTACTCGCAAAGCATCGCCCCGCGTGAGGAGCTGTGCCCGTTGTTCAAGGACGTCTTCAAGTTCCACTGGAAGGATGAAAGCCGGCACGTCGTACTCGATGAGCTGGAGTGGAAAACGGAGCACGGGAAACTCTCGCAGGCTGAGCGCGACCGGGCGGTGGATGACCTGATTGCGCTGGTAGCGGCCGTCGACGCCATCCTGCAGGCCCAGTCGACAGCGGATGCCGGGTACTTCATCGCCAGTGTCACGCGAGCGCTCAGTCTCGATGAGACAGCGCAGATCCATGCCGGTGTGCTGAGCGCCTATCGCTGGCAGTACATCATCTCGGGCGTGCAGCATCCGCACTTCGGCAAGCTGCTGACAAGCATGACCACGCCGGCCCAGATGGCGCGGATCCAGGCGGCGCTGGCGCCCATCATGGGCGATTGATCGACGGTGCGCGGGCGACCTGTCGTCGTCCGTGCGACTGCGCCGCGATGTTCCCTGAAGCCGAACACAGTTGATCGAGGAGGGCCGCCATGACCATACCGATGTGGATGTTGCTGGGGTTCGCGACCTGGACCTTGCTGCTGTTGATGGCCACCGTCGGGGTGTATCGCTGGGTCGGCATCCTGTTCTCGAAGGTGCCGATCGGCTCTTTTCACAGCGATCAGCTCGAAGGCGAGGATTGGTATCGACGGGGGACAAGGGCTCACGCCAACTGCGTGGAGAATCTGCCGGTGTTCGGTGCCATCGTGCTGGTGATTTCCGTCCTCGATATCAGCGGCCTGGCGGTGAACTACCTGTGCACGATTGTCCTGGTCGCCCGGGTGTGCCAGTCCATGGTTCATGTCTGCCATGTGCAGACCGACAGGTTCGTGGCGTGGCGGTTCAGCTTTTTTTGCGTCCAATTGGTGTGTTTTCTCGTGCTGATCGGGATCGCCGTTCGCCACGGTCTGTGAGTTCACCCAGGCTTGCTCCCGACAGCCGGTTGTTGGTCGGATGTACGACTGATGGGCAGCGTCATCCCCGGTTCCCTGCTATTAATCTATGGATATAAGAGAGCAAATCCATTCGGGAGCGCGTCATGGGGCCATCCATTCGCATCGGCATTGTCGACGATCATCCGTTGTTGCGCGAAGGCGTCGCCAATACCTTGAAAAGGCGCCCGGATCTGCAGGTCGTGGAGCAGGGTGCCAGTGCGGACGATGCCAGGGAGATTGCGCAAAGGGTGCGCCCGGACGTGATGCTGATGGACGTCAATATGCCGGGCGATGTGTTCGCCACGGTGCGCTTCATTGCCACTGAGCTGGTGGGCGTGAAGGTGATGATGCTGACGGTTTCGGAGTCCGAAAACGATGCCTTTCTGGCGCTGGAGGCCGGCGCGAGCGGCTATGTATTGAAAGGGGTCAGCGGGCCGCAACTGGTCGAGGCGGTCAGGGCGGTCGCCAGGGGTGAGACGTTCATCTCCCAGGAGCTTGCCGACAAACTGCAGAGCAACAGCAAGAAGCACGAAGCACAGGTGCAGAAGTTCGATCTGACCCCGCGCGAGGAGGAGGTGATTCGTGAGGTCTCAAAGGGACTGACCAACAGGGAGGTGGCGACCAAGCTTCTGATCAGTGAAAAGACCGTCAAGCACCACATGGGCTGCGTGATGCAAAAACTCAACGCCCGAAATCGCGTCGAAGCGGTCACGGTGCTGCGCCATTATTGGGAGCACGAGGCGCTCGAGCGCCTTCGTTTCGGCGCCGGGGACACACCTGTGGATACCCGCGGCGACTGACTAAAGCCGGAACTGCGCATTGACCGACGTGCCAGAGGCACTGGAGTCGATGCTGAACAACCCGCCCAGGGATTCGACGCGATAGCGCAAGCCAGCGAGCCCCAGTCGGCTCCTGCCGGTGGTATCGAGCTGCAAGGCGTCCGCGGCCATGCCCGGTCCACTGTCCCTGACGCTGATATTCAGGATCCCGTTAACGTATATGGCCTGGATGACCTGGCCCTCGCCGTTGGCATGACGGTAGGCGTTGTTGAGGATTTCCTGCACAAAACGGTACAGGCAGAGCTTGAGCGGCAACGAGGTGACCTTTGGCAGTGGCCCCAGGTTCAGGGTGACCCGGGTGCCGGTGCGTTGCTCGTGCCGTTGCGCAACCAGTTCCAGTTGTTCCACCAGGCTCAAGTCGTTGATTTCCGGAAGGGCCAGGCCCCGTGACAAATCGCGGACCTCACGCAATGCGTCGGTGGCGGCGCCGCGAATGGTTTCCATCGACTCCTGATCCACAGCCGAGCAGTTTTCAGCCAGGTCGTCGAGGCGGATCAGAATCAGGGTCAATAATTGCGCCGGCCCATCGTGCAGGTCCGCGCCAATGCGCCGCAAGGTGAGTTCGTTGACCCGGGAAAACTCCTGGGTCGCCGTGGCCATCTTGCGCTGCAGTTCGGCATTGCTGATGTGCAGGCGGGTTTGCTCCTGCAGCCGCAAGCGCAGTGCCACTTGCTGGCGCTGGATGATCTTGTCGCCACGGCGCACGATGAAAAACAGCAGCGTCAGCATGGCCAGCGTCGCGGCGCCCACCACCGCCCAGACCTCCTGGCGGACGCGATTGATCTCCAGCTTCAGGCTCTCGGCCTTCTCATAAAACTCGCCCACCGCAATGACCTTGCTGGAGCCGGTATCGCGCAGGGGCGCGTAAATCTCATACAGCGGCAAATCGAGTTTGCGCTCCCACTCGTTCTCGTCCTGGGAGGGGTCTTCAACGTCGGTGACGACCTTGCCCTTGAGCGCCTCGCCGACATGTTCCAGCGGGTATTGCTGGTTGGTGATGGCTTTATTGGTGCTGTAAACCACCGTGCCATCGGCCCGCCAGATCTTGATCGAGACGATGTGCTGTTTCAGCGAATGGCTTTGGGTCAGTCGGTCCAGGGACTGGACGCTGGCATCCGAGAGGCTGTTGTCCCGACTCATCTCCTGCACATAGGGCTCCAGAAACGTCGCCATGTACTGGGCGCCTGCCGCCGCCGCGCTGTTGACCGCGGCATTTTCGATGCGCTCACTCACCAGATTGCCGACGAACAACATGGTCAGCCCCAGGATCACCGCTGCGGCGATCACGAACTGGGTCGAGTTGCTCAGCTGACGCGCCCAGGTCCGTGTGCGCCAGATGCCCTTGTGATCAGCATCGAGAGCGGAGGCGGGTTCGAACAGAGCCTCAGTCTCATGCGCGATCAAAGTCGCATTTTTTGATTCGACCTTTGCATCGTTTGCCATCGATTTGAGTCCGTGATCATCGGGAAAAGCCGTTGGAAAAATCTCTCTTCGTGCAGCAAGTGTAGGCCGATTAACTGACTGGCATCAGGCCGGATCAGCTCGGCGTCCGGACAGGTCTGGCCAGGGCCGGACCGCGCAATTCGACCATAGGCGTAACGGCCGCATCCCGGTCTGGTCAATGCCGCTGCAAGGCAGGTGGCGCCTGGCTTTCAGGGCGCTATTTCAAAAACTGAAATGCCCCATTGCCAAAGCTGGGCATTCTGCGTTCAAACCTTGGTTCGGATAATGGGCCCAATGGCAAAACTGCCAGAATCCAGCCATCCAGATTCACCTGAAGGTACTGAACATGCCCACTCGAATCCTTGCCATCGCTTCGCTCATGACCTCGCTTTTGTTGGTTCCGGCAGCCTTCGCCGCTTCAGAGTCGGGTGCTGACAGCTCTGTCATCGTCCCGGTGACGACGATGCACTTTTACCAAAACAAGGAAGGCCTGACGATCGCCAACGGTTGGGGTGACCCCGCCACTGGAGCACACAGCAACTTCATCAAAATGGCAGGCAATACCGCCAGCCCGCTGCACACCCATAGCTACAGCTACTACGGCGTGGTGATCAACGGTGTCGTGGCCAACGAGCCAACCACCACCGGCGCCGATCATCCATTGGCAGCGGGTTCGTACTGGTATCAGAAGGGCGGCGAACCCCATGTCACCAAATGCATTTCGCAAACCGAATGCCTGTTCTTCGTGACCTCCAAAGGCCCGTTCGATTTCGCCAAGACCCAGTAAGCAACCCCGTAAAAAGAGCAACGAGCATCCCTGTCGGTCCGGGAGCCTGCTCGCCGGATTCACCCTCAAGAATTCCCAAGGCGCGAACCCCGTGCCTTGTCGCAAACACTTATTGATCGAGGTTTGGATGCAGCAATCTGTTGATCGCACGCAGAGCCCGCTGTTGCGCGAAATAAAGGTGGGTCCCTATCGTCTACGCAATCGGGTGGTGATGTCGCCGATGTCCCGTGCGCGCGCCACCGCCGATGACATGCCCACTGCGCTGATGACCGAGTACTACGGTCAACGGGCCGGGGCGGGCATGATCATTACCGAGTCGGCGCAGATTTCCCGCCAAGGCAAGGGTTACCGCAACTCGCCGGGCATTTATACCCATGAGCAAATGCTGGCCTGGCAAGCGATTGTCCAGCGCGTACACCAGGGCGGCGGCGTCATCTTCATGCAACTGTGGCACTGCGGCAGAAGTTCTCACCCGGATCTGCAGGAAAACGCAGAACTGCCGGTGGCGCCATCGGCCATACGCCCCGACATCGAGGTTTATACCGACACCGGTCCCCAGCCGGTACCTGTGCCGCGCGCCCTGGAAACCGGGGAAATCCCGCAGATCATCGAGCAGTACTACCAGGCCGCCTTGAAGGCAAAGGCTGCGGGATTCGACGGCATCGAAGTCCACGCCGGCAACGGATTCCTGCTCGATCAGTTCCTGCGCGATGGCACCAACCAGCGAACCGACCGCTATGGCGGCTCCGTGGAAAATCGTTGTCGCCTGTTGCTGGAGATTGTCCAGGCACCGGTATGGGGCGCAGACAAGATCGGCGTGCGTTTTTCCCCGCAATCGACCTATGGCGATATCAGCGACAGCAATCCCGAGGCGCTCTATAGCCATGCGGTCCGGCAGCTGGACACATTCGGCCTGGCCTACCTGCATTTTGCCGAGGGTGAGTTGCTGGCGAGTCGGGACGTTCCGGGCCTGGACTTTCGCCAATTGCGTTCGCTGTTCAAGGGGCCGGTCATCGGCAACAACGGTTATGACTTCGACCAGGCCAATGAGGCGCTGAGCAGCGGCAAGCTGGATATGGTTGCATTCGCAAGGCTGTTCGCGGCCAACCCGGATCTGGTCGAGCGATTCCGCCGGGGCGCCGGGCTGAACGAGCTGGATATGAACACGCTGCAGTCCGGGCAGGACAACGGCTACACCGACTATCCGACGTTGGCGGCCGTGTAATCACCGAGGCGTGGCACGGCTCTATCTACCTTCTTTGCACATACGGGTTTTTTCATGTTTGCAGCACTGTTTAAATTCAAGGCCAAGTCCAATCGGGAAATTCTCGCCGATCTGGCCAGGTCGGGCCTGGATGCCAGTCATCCCGATGGCTTGACCGCCATTCGCACGATGAACCACACCCATGTCGTCGATCAGATCTTCAGGGCGCACCTGACGGGCACGACGCACCGCTACGCGGCGGCCAATACCCCTGAAACCCCGATGCTGGCTGATCTCACGGTGCAGATCAGCGAACTGGATGCCTGGTACATCGACTACGCCAGTTCGCTGACCGCCGCGCAGCTTCAGGAACGGATCGTCTTCACCTTCACCGATGGCAAGCCGGGTCGTATGACGCGCGAGGAAATACTGCTCCACGTCATTACCCATGGCGCCTACCACCGGGGTGCCGTAGGCCTGATTCTGCTGCGGCAAGGCACCACACCTCCGGCGGAAACCTTCACCCGTTACCTGCACGAAGCCGAGCCGGCGCGACGCCAGTGATTTGGGTTTGACGCATGACCTGTGGGAGCGAGCCTGCTCGCGATGGCGGCGTGCCAGGCACCATTGATGTTGAATGTGCCGGCCTCATCGCGAGCAAGCTCGCTCCTACAGGGGGCGGTGGTGGCCATGGGACCTGTGGTCACTGAAGATCAAACTGTAGGAGCGAGCCTGCTCGCGATGGCGGTGGGTCAGGCAATGAAGAGGTTGAGGCTGCCGGCCTCATCGCGAGCAAGCTCGCTCCTACAGGGGGGCGCGTCGAAACCTCAACGCTTGCTGAAGGCCAGCCGGGCAGCGAACAGCACAAAGATCATGCCCGTTGTGCGATCCATCCATTTGATCACCCGTTCGCGCCGCAGAACGCTGGCCAGTGGCTGGGTCGCGCCGATCAGGGTGGCGGACCAGAGCAGGCCGAGCACCACGTGAATGCTCACCAAGCCAAATGTCCAGGCAATCAGGTTGTGCCCCTGGGGGATGAACTGCGGCAGGAAAGAGACGTAGAAAATGCCGACCTTGGGATTGAGCACGTTGCCCATCATGCCCTTGAAAAACCAGTTGGCATTGGGCTTTGCATCGGGTTCGAGGGGGGAGAGTGAGCGTCGTGGACGCAGCAGCATGTTCAGCCCCAGCCAGGCCAGGTAGCCGGCGCCGCAGTATTTCAACAGGTTGAACGCCAGTTCCGAGACCGCGATCAAGGCGCCCAGGCCAAAGGCGACAGCGGCGCCCCACAGCAGGCAGCCGGCATTGATGCCCAGTGCCGCGCGAAATGCCTGTTGCCTGCCTTCGACCGTCGCGGTTCGCAGGACCAAAGCGGTATCGAGACCGGGTGTCAGGGTCAGTACAGTGGCGGCGAAGGTGAAGGCGAGAAGGCTGTCGAGGGTAGACATGGGCGGTGACTTCCACGTGAGGATGGCCGCACGTTACCACATGCCCGGCAACACGCTGTCAGCACTGATACGAGGGCGTGCCGACTAGGCCGATTTGCGCAGTGCATTGACCTTTCTTTCCACCACTTTGAAGGTCAGGCGCATGGTCGTGCCCTTGCGTTCATGGCTGCTCAGGCTGGCCTCGCCGCCAAAGCTTTCCATGATCTGCTTGACCATGATCAGACCAATGCCGAGCCTGCCGTCCTTGGTCGTGTAGAAGGATTTGAAGGCCATCAATTCCTGCTGCCGGCCCAGGCCATCCCCGGTGTCATAGACGTTCAGGTGCAGCCATTGCTGGGTTTCGTCCATTTCCGGCTCGATGGTCAATATCCCTCCCGCAGGCATGGCTTCGATGGCATGGGCGATCAGGCTGTTGAGGATTTGCGAGAGCAGCAGCGGATTGCTCACCACCCGGGGCGTCGGCTCGTTGCTGAAAATCACCTGGATGCCCGATTGGCCCAGCTGCGTGCTGAAGCTGCCCAGCGTGGCCTGCGCCACCACCATCGGCTCCACCAATTCAGCCTCGCCGCGAATCGGCCGCAGGCACAGCAGCAATTCATGCACCCACTTCGACATCCGATCCACCTGGCTGACGATGTCGGCAATGTTCTTGCGCGCGGGCTGGCCTTCCACTTCATCGGCCAGTTCTGCACTGGAACGGATGCAGGCCAGCGGGTTGCGCAGGCTGTGGGCCACCGCCGTGGACATCTCGATCAGCCCGGCATAGGTCTTGTTGGCCACCAGTTGCGCCTCCTGCGACTGCAGTTGCGCCGATGCACGCCGCACGATCCAGTAAAGCCCGAAGTACAGCAGCACCCCACCCAGTGCCGTGGACAGCCAGATGATCCAGTGGCCGCGGTCGAGCCGTTCGATCAGGTCGAATGGCTCCTTGTAGATTTCCACCATCACCAGCGTGTTGCCCAGGTCATCCATCAGAGGGATATAGCTCTCGATGAAGAACATTTTCGGCGGATGCAAAAACTGCTGCTCGGGGCGGGCTTCGTCGGCCGCGCTGTATTTGGTGGAAACCCGGTCCTTGGCATTGAAGGCGGCTTCAAGCGCCTCGTCGTTCAGAAATTGCTTGCCGATCAAATCCGGGTTGGTCGACCAGATCACCGTCCGCTGCGGCGAGTAGAGGCTGATCAGCAGCGAGTCCGGGAGGTGTGAAAGGTGGTCGAGGAACTCGGAGCGCGCACGATCCCGGTTCTGCGACATTTCCTGCGAGAGCATTCCGTAGGAGGTGGTCGCCAGCACATCGCCCATGCGCATTCCAGTCAGGCCGTGATGGCGTATCTCGCCGGTTGCGATGGTCTGGATGAACTGCGCCGACAGCAGGGCATCGCGCTCCAGGCTTTCGATCATCAGGTATTGGGTCGAGACTGTGCCCAGGCCAAAGGCGATGATGCTGACGAGGAAGAAACTGATCAGCGAAAACCAGCGCAGCAGGCTGAATTGCCGTGTGGGCGCGATGGCGTCGACGGCTTCCTGAGGCAGGCGATTGAACAATGCTGATATGGCAGCCATGGGCAATGTCCTGTAGGTGTTTCATTTCCCTGTGCAGCGAGCTGAACTTCTACGTCGAGCCTGAAGTAACTTAAGTTGAGCCTGAAGTAACTCCAGCATGGTTCATGCCAAACCGGCGACGGGGCCACAAGCCAGAGCCGTCAGCCGTTGAGGGCATTCGGGCCGCCAGGCAGCGGTCTTGAATCGGGGGGTAAAGCCAATTTCGGGGCAAATTCCCCAGTGAGTGGGGATGACTGCGGGTTAGTCGAGCCAAGCTGATAGTTGTGAACCGTGGAAATGCGACAGCCGACTGACAACGATCAGTCGGCTGCGCAATCTCGGCTCTGTAGATAGTGCTATTTGAAAACTCCTGACTGTTGAGAATTACCAGGGGAATGCAGTCACCACGACGGTGTTGCCTGAATGGGCGATCTCCATCACCAGGCGAACCTGTTGGGTGACTGCCCCGTTTCTACCGGTCCCGCATTGAACGCCCATATCTACGTCAAAGGTACTTCGTTTGCGTGCATCCTGGTCGAGGCTGACGGTGCCAATGCTCTTTGCCCACTGGCGAAATGAATCAAAGGCGGAATTGACCCGCGCTTTTACATCTTCTTCTTGGCCGTACCATTTTGATTTGCGTTGCCATCCGTTTTGCATTGCGGCATCGCAGCCGTCGAGACCGTGCTGCGTCAAAAGATGATCCCAGTAGACTTCTTTGAGGTTTAAATCATCGCCATGAAATTCAATTGGCATGATGAACTCCTTGAGTGTTGTTCTTCCGTTGTTTGAAGTGACGGGTTGTCGGGAAAGTTGGTGGGCTTGTTTAGTTGGCCAACTTTCCCTCTTTGTGAACAAGGCCTATCTGACAAAGACAATGTTCTGTTGAGTGCCGCCAGGGCTTCCATAGCGCAAGGCAATTTTGGCGTTGACACTTCTGTCCACAAAAGCCAGGTTTCCGGGATCGATTGAAATATCGCCCGGTGTTTCCTGTCGATAAATAGCCATGGGTTCAGAAGTGCCCACGCCGATCGAATCGAACCTGATGGTTAAACTCGATGCCTCGCCGACATTCAATGTGGCCTGGGGTTTCTTGTTTAAAAGAAAAGTAATCCGCAGGTTTATTTCGCCAGGCGGATTGGTGGTCGGGATGCTGTTCAAGTTAATGGACATGGCAATAACCTCGAAGTGGGGTAATGGTTGACTCAGGCCGTTCCAGCCTCGACATCGATAGCGCGTGTGCTGCCAGGCCATACGCCGTACAAGTCGACATGACGCACGCCACCGATCCATTGCCCGCGTGGGCTTTTCCATTGGAGAAGGTGTTTTTCCGTGGACATGACGCCGCGGAATCCGCACTGCAGGACGACGTTGCTGGCGTCCAGAGGGATGTCGCTGAAGGTCACGGTCAGCCCGCCCGAAGCGGTACCTTCTGCGCTCTTGCGCCCGCGTGGCGTGTCATAGGCCAGGTTTGCGTCAACGATGTAGGTACCGCCGTTGGCGTTACTGATGACCAACTGAAAGGCACTGATGTGCGTCACCCAGCGTGGCAACAACAGGCGTCCGTCGAATGACGCGAAGGTGTACGCCAGCGGTGCCGGACCGGTTGCCAATACCCCCGACTCACTCGGCCACAAGTGTTTGTCGACGCTCTTGCTGGAACTTGCCGATGTAAATGAACCCTTGCCCTTGATATCGCCCACCATCTTCTGTACTGCCGAAGCGTTGCCTTTCAACGAGAATGAGTTGTCCTGCGCCATGGAGCCGACGTTCAAGCCGCTGCGGGCATACAACACACTGGTAATGATGCCGAAGCCTTGTGCAATCCCGTTGTCGGAGGCCATACCGGATTGAGAGGCACGCTGCACCAGCCAATCGAGTTGGTTGGCCACTACCGCATCCGGATTGTTCAGTACCGACTCCGAGTCCAGCGCGCACTTGGAGACCATCGAGCCTTCGCGACCAAACTTCCAGGTGATTTCCATACCGGCCTTGGCCGTAACGCCGGTTTCCGGGTCAGTGACTTCGCCCCCCATGTCGACTTCGCTTTCGGTTCGCGAGACTTCACTGGACATCGTGTCCCAATCTGAACTCACCGCAGTTTTTATAAAGCTCTCCGTACCTATGCCAGGCAGGCTGTTGGCAATCAGTTTGAACGTGCCTGTCAACGGATCGAGTATTCCGACCGCGCCAGGAGAGACTTCGCTGCTCAGGGTCCAGTTACCCCATAAGGTTGGGTTGGACTTTCTGATGATTTGAGTGAATTGCCCATTCCAGTTGATCATTTTTATTCACCTTGATTGTTCTGCGTTAAAGATCCTTTTACTTCGTGGCTGCTCACATTGACGGAGCCACTAAACGCATGACACGGCTCTTAGTCCTGCGTCACCAACATCCTGTGTGACGGGTCTCGGGACTTAAATAACTCCAATGGCGTATTGATCCGGTGCAAGTTCTCAAGTGGCATCGAGTCCATATGAATGCCAAATAAGTGATGCCATGCCATGAGCGCGTATGGACTTCATGGCGTTCTCACGATGTTTGCGTACTGTTGCAGGGCTGATGTCCAGGCATCTTGCGATTTCTTTACTGGTCAATCCTTTGGCAAGTAAAGCAACAACTTGCCGCTCTCTTGCGCTTAGACGGGAAAGTGCAGGCAGGTTCTGTCGACCACTAGGTCGCAGCAGTCCGCTGATGGCGAATGCCACCAACTGTGCCGTGCTATGCAGGCCAACTTTGCCGAGGATGTTGCATCGATGTTTGCGTACGGTAAGAGGGGCGATGCCCATCAAGGTCGCAATCTCCCGGCAGGACCGGCCTCTGCCGACCCAGGCGAGTACCTCGCGTTCTCGGGTGGTCAGCCCTTTGCCGCTCCATGCAAGGGCCACGTTCTCGACCAGTTGTGAGGCGTTGTGATGTTGCAGCTTCCAGGAACGGCAGTAGTTGTAAACCAGGCTCTTGCTTCCGGGAAAACCCATGGCCCGCAGGCACTCGAAACAACTGCCGATGCTGCGCCGATCATGCTCGCCACCCTGGATGCCTGCCTTGAGCCAGAGCACCAGATGGTCCTTGTAAGCGTCGAGCAATCCGGTCGTCGCGATACGCAGCGGGTAACGAGGTTCAATCCATTCCGGCACGGATAGCCAGCGTTTGGCCGTATTCCGGGAGATACATAGTTGTCGGGAGGCTGCGCGAACCGAGGCACCGTCGCGCAGCACCAGGTATCTGAGTTCTCGCAGAGTCTGCGCGCTAATCACCTCCGTACATCCCTGTAGAAGTTTCTCAGCAGGATAGGTGGCTAACGTGGCTCAGTTTTCGATTGGAAAACTCTCGGATCGACGGTGGTTTTCAGTTTGCCCGCAATCCAGTGAACCAGACCCGGTTCATGGATTGCGTTGCAGGGGGAGACGGGATGGTGAAGGACGCAGCCGGCCTATCGCCCATGCGCCGCGTCAGCCAGTTGTCCGGTGTCGACCCGGACAAACACCGAGTCGCCCACCGCCGTGAGCACGTCGCCGGCGAAGACTTCGCAGATCACCCGGGTCTTGCGCCCGACGTCACCTTCCACTTTCGCCTTGAGGGTCAGCGGCACGCCCATGGGTGTCGGCTTGATGAACTTGATGCCCAGGTTGCCGGTGACACAGTTGATGCGTGGCTGGCTGGCGACTTCGCGCTGTTCGGCGCGGTAGTGGTAGGCCATTGCCGTCCAGTTGGAATGACAGTCGACCAACATCGCGATCAGGCCGCCGTAGACCAGGTCCGGCCAGCCGCAATACTTGTCGTCCGGCACGTGCTCTGCCACGACATGTACGCCGTCCTCGTGCCAGTAGCTCTTGATGTGCAACCCGTGGGGATTGCTGCCGCCGCAGCCGTAGCAGACGCCATCCGGCGCGGCGGTGTCTTGCAGGGAAGTGTCTTGCGGGGAAGCGTCGAGGGTGGACATGCCAGGATCATCCTTAAAAGTGGGAAGCCAAACGGGTCAATACCAATCAGTTGGGCGGGACACTGATTCTGTGGCGAGGGAGCTTGCTCCCGCTGGACTGCTTAGCAGTCCCTTTTTTTGGGGCCGCTTCGCGGCCCAGCGGGAGCAAGCTCCCTCGCCACAGATTACATCCGTGAACCTTGGAAATCTTCAGCGCCGAGCCGAATGCTGTTGCGGCGCCAGAAACGCATCGTGGAAGTAATTGCGAAAGGCATGCATCGCCGGGCTGAATTCGCGCTCGCGGTGCCAGGCCAGGCCGACGCTCATGGGGGTGACCTTGTCGGTGATGGTCACGGTCTCGATGCGTTTGCCTTCCAGCGACCAGGGGCGATGCACCAGGTCCGAGAGAATCGCCACGCCGCTGCCGTTGGCCACCATGCTGCGCACCGCTTCCACCGAACTGGTGCGGACCCGCACATTGGGCTGCTGATGGGCGTGTTCCCAGTAGCGCATGGCGCTTTGTTCGGCCTCGTCGACGGTCAGCAGGATGAACGGCTCCCTGGCCACATCGGCGAGGCTCACGGACGAGCGTTCGCACAGCGGATGGTGGCTGGGCAGCCACAGGCGGCGTTCGGAGTTGAACAGGGTTTCGGAGACGATGTCCGGGTGGGTGAGGTTCGCCGTGAGCACCACCGCCATGTCGAATTGGCCTTCCAGCAGCCCTTGTTCGATCGCCTGGCGTTCCCGTTCGTGCACTTCGATGGCCACGTCCGGGTGCCAGTGTTCCAGGCGTTGCAGATGGTGCGGCAGGAAGTAACCGATCACCGTGTAGCTGGCCGCCACCCGCAGCAGGCCGCTGGCGCGCACGTCGGGCAGCGGGCTGTTCAGGGCGTCGTCGACGCTGCGCAAAATCACGTAGGCACGATTGAGGAAGTGCCGCCCGGCGTCGGTCAGGCTCATGCCCTGGGCCGAGCGCTGGAACAGCAGGGCGCCGAGCATGCCTTCCAGTTCCTTGATCGCGGTGGTTACCGCCGACTGGGAAATATTCAAATGGATCGCCGCCTGGGAGATTTGCCCGATCTCGGCGGTGGCGACGAAGTAGCGGACCTGGCGCAGGGTCAGTGACATGAAAGCTCCGGGCTATGGTTTTTTGTGATTCTGGAGGTATCTGTTTTTCAGAAGATGGCCTATCTGATAATAGATCTTCCCAAGGGGTCGGCTGGAATTTAACGTGGCCTGCATGAAGTCACAAGCGTCAGGAGCAAGCGTCATGCAGGCAGTAGATTTCAATTCGGACATGGGCGAAGGCTTTGGCCCGTGGACCATCGGCGATGGCGTCGACAATGAACTGATGGGCTTCATCAGCACCGCCAACATCGCCACCGGTTTCCATGCCGGCGACCCCGGCACCATGCGCCGCACCGTCGAACAGGCCAAGCGCCTGGGCGTGGCCATCGGCGCCCACCCGGGCTTCCGCGATCTGGTCGGCTTCGGCCGCCGCCACATCAATGCACCGGCCCAGGAACTGGTGGACGACATGCTTTACCAGCTCGGCGCGCTGCGCGAACTGGCCCGGGTCCAAGGCGTGGCCCTGCAACACATCAAACCCCACGGCGCGCTGTACATGCACCTGGCCCGGGACGAAGAAGCGGCCCGCCTGCTGGTGGAAAACCTCCAGCGTCTGGAGCCTGAGTTGCTGCTGTATTGCATGCCCAACTCGGTGATCTGGCGCGTCGCCAAAGAGCTCGGCCAACCGGTGATCCGCGAGTTCTATGCCGACCGCGAATACGACCTCAGCGGCTCCATCGTCTTTACCCGCAACGTGCGTGCCTACGACCCGGCGCTGGTCGCGGCGCGGGTGCTGCGTGCCTGTCAGGAAGGCGTGGTGCGTACCGTCGAGGGCGAAGACCTGGCGATCGAATTCGATTCCATCTGCCTGCACAGCGACACACCGGGCGCCCTGGCGCTGGTGGAAGCCACCCGCAAGGCGCTGGATGACGCCGGGATCAAGGTGCGCGCACCGCGCTGAACCAGGACAAAACATCACTGCGAAACACCAGGCACAGAGAAGCCAGGGTTTAAACACCGATTCATTTTTGCCTGCCTTTCTACAACTATTCCAAGAGGAACAGACATGGCCGAACAAACCGTTATTACCCCGTTGCCGGGCACCTTTTACCGCAAGGCCACCCCGGACTCGCCGAACTACGTCGAGCCGGGCGCCGAGGTCAGTGCCGACACCGTGATCGGCCTGATCGAGGTCATGAAGCAGTTTTCCGAACTGACTGCCGGCACGGCGGGGCGCCTGGGCGCGTTTCTGGTCGAAGACGGTGATCCGGTGGAGCCGGGTCAGGTCATCGCCACACTCGACGACGCGTGAGGGCACGACCATGACTCAAGGCATTCGTAAACTGCTGATCGCCAACCGTGGCGAGATTGCCGTGCGGATCATTCGTGCGGCCAAGGAACTGGGGATCCCCACCGTTGCGGCGTGCAGCGAGGCAGACGTCGATTCCATGGCCGCGCGCATGGCCGACGAGGTGCATATCCTCGGCCCGGCCCGCGCCGATAAAAGCTATCTGAACGTCGAGGCCTTGCTCGGCGCCTTGAAAGCCACCGGCGCCAACGCCGTTCACCCCGGCTACGGCTTTCTCTCGGAGAACGCCGACTTTGCCGAAGCGGTGGTCGCCGCCGGCGCGATTTTCGTAGGACCCAGCGCAGACACCATCCGGCGCATGGGCGACAAGGCCGAAGCCCGGCGCACCGCGCAAGCGGCCGGCGTGCCGGTGGTACCCGGTTCTCCCGATGAGCTGTTTGACGTCGAGTCGGCGCTCAAGGCTGCCGAATCCGTCGGCTTCCCACTGCTGATCAAGGCCTCGGCCGGCGGCGGTGGACGCGGTATTCGCCTGGCGGAAAACGCCCAGCAGCTGAGTGAAGAGTTCCCCCGTTCCCAGCGTGAAGCCCAGGCGGCCTTCGGCAATGGCGCGGTGTATCTGGAGCGTTTCATCGGCAAGGCCCGGCACATCGAAGTGCAGGTGCTGGGCGATGGTCAGCATGCCGTGCACCTGTTCGAGCGCGAATGCTCGCTGCAGCGTCGCCGGCAGAAAATCTTCGAAGAAGCGCCGTCGCCGGCCCTCAATGCACAACAGCGCGAGACGCTGTGCGCCAGCGCCGTACGCCTGACCGAAGCCCTTGGCTACAAGGGCGCCGGCACCCTGGAGTACCTGTACGAAGACGCCACCGGCGAGTTTTTCTTCATCGAGATGAACACGCGGATCCAGGTGGAGCACCCGGTCAGCGAGCTGATCACCGGTATCGATCTGGTGCAGGCCATGTTGCGTATCGCCGGTGGCGAGCCGCTGGGTTTCCAGCAAAGCGATATCCAGCTCAATGGCGCCGCCCTGCAAATGCGCCTGAACGCCGAAGACCCGGCGCGGGATTTCTTCCCAAGCCCGGGTCTGGTGGAATCGCTGGCTTGGCCACAAGGGGAGGGCGTGCGGGTCGACAGCCATCTCTTTGAAGGCTACCGGGTGCCGCCTTACTATGATTCGCTGCTGGCCAAGCTGATTGTCCATGGCGGTGATCGCGCACAAGCCCTGGCCCGCGCCCGTATCGCTGTGGCGCAGACCACACTCACCGGCATGGCCAGCACCCTGTCGCTGCACGGTGAACTGCTGGAGCAATCCTGGCTGCACAACGCCGACTTCCACACCGGCACTTTGGAAACCTGGCTGGCCGCGCGCCGCAGCGGAGGTGAAGCATGAGCAGTCCGATTCGCTACAGCTTTGGCGCCGACGAGCATCTGTTTGCCGAAGTCAGCGACAGCATGTCCCTTGAAGCCTTCTTCAAGGGCATGGCGGTCACCCGTGCGGTGGAGCGCCTGGCGCTCGATGGCGTGCTCGATGTGTGCCTGGCCAACGCCTCGTTCCAGATCCGTTTCGACCCGGACCGCATTGCCCCGGCCGACCTGCTCGAAGCGGTGAAAGGCGCCGAGGCCGAGGCCGTCGCCGAGCGCACCTTGCACACCCGGATCATCGAGATCCCGGTGCTGTACAACGATCCCTGGACCCACGAAACCCTGATGCGTTTCCGCGACCGGCATCAGGACCCGAGCGCCACCGACCTTGAATACGCCGCGCGAATCAACGGCCTGGCCGATGTCGAGGCGTTCATCGCCGCCCACAGTGGTGCGCCCTGGTTCGTCTCGATGGTCGGCTTCGTCGCCGGCCTGCCATTCATGTTCCAGATGGTCGAACGCGAGCGCCAGTTGCAGGTGCCCAAATACCTGCGCCCGCGCACCGACACGCCAAAACTGACCCTCGGCCATGGCGGCTGCTTCGGTTGCATCTACTCGGTGCGTGGCGCCGGTGGCTACCAGATGTTCGGCGTCACCCCGGCACCGATCTACGACCCACAGCAGAACCTGGCGTACCTGAAGGAACACATGGTGTTCTTCCGCCCCGGCGACATCGTGCAATTCAAGCCGATGGACCGCGAGGCCTATGACCAGGCGGTGGCCGAGGTCGAGGCCGGGCGCTTCGACCTGCGGATCCGCCCGGTGGAGTTCTCGCTGGATGCGTTTCTCGCCGACCCGGTCGGCTATCCCAAGTCGCTGCAGGAGGTGCTGGCATGATCAAGGTACTCAAACCCGGTCTGGCCACCTCGGTGCAAGACCTTGGCCGCGAAGGCTACTACCACCTGGGCATCCCGCCTTCCGGGGCGCTGGACCAATATGCCCTGAGCGCGGCCAACCAACTGGTGGGCAACCCGGCCAACTCCGGCGCGCTGGAGTGCACGCTGCTGGGGCCGGAGCTGGAATTTCAACAGGACGCGCTGGTGGCGGTGTGCGGTGCGCACATGACGCCCAAGGTCGATGGCGTGGACATGCACCTGGACACCGCATTCGAGGTGAAGGCCGGGCAAGTGCTGCGTTTTGACTTCCCCAAGGCTGGCGCACGGGCTTATCTGGCCGTGGCCGGCGGCATCGATGTGCCGCTGGTGCTGGGCAGTCGTTCCACCTATGCGCTGGGTGCGCTGGGCGGGTTCCAGGGCCGTCGCCTGATCGCCGGAGATGAATTGCCCGTCGGCGTTGCCAGCGGCAAGGGCCGCGCCGGGGCCAGCCTGCCCATGGCGTTGCGGCAGTCGCTGGGCGGCGAGATCACCCTGCGCGTGGTGCCGGGGCTCTACTACGACCGCCTGACTCCAGCGGCGGCGGACAGCTTTTTCGCCGAAGCCTGGACGGTCGGTTCGGAAGCGGATCGCATCGGCTATCGCTTCAAGGGCGGCAGCGCGCTGACGTTCCAGCCCCGGGAGCAGCCGTTCGGTGCCGGTTCCGATCCGTCGAACATCGTCGACAGCTGTTATCCGATCGGCTCGATCCAGGTGCCGGCAGGCCTGGAGCCCATCGTGTTGCACCGCGATGCGGTGTCCGGTGGCGGCTACGCGATGATCGGCACGGTGATCAGCGCCGACCTCGACCTGATCGGCCAGATGCAACCGAACCAGAAAGCCCGTTTCGTGGCGGTGACCCTCGAAGAAGCGCTGGAAGCGCGACGTTCCTATAAGAAAAAACTCAGCTGCCTGAGCAAGCTGTTCCCTTCCTGATGCTGCCCGCCGCACTGCGCGGGTAAAGCCAAACGGTGAGCCAACGCCGCACTTCGGTGCGGTGGCGGCTGCCCGCGCTTCAACCTTTGACTGGTTCTGGAGTTCACGCATATGGCTGCTTTATCGCAATCGAGTCAAACCGGGCAAGACCCGGCCAATCATCCTGTTCCAACCAACGCACGCATGGGGCGACTGTCGCTGACCATGGCCTGGTGGGCGGTGTGCAGCGCGATGTTCTACATCGTGGTCGGCGCCTCTTTGGCGTTGTCCTTTGGCGCGCGCAACGCGCTGATCGGCATGGTGCTGTCGGTGATCAGCTACGGGCTGGTCAACAGCGTGCTCAGTCGCTTCGCGGTGCGCAGCGGCCTGTCGGTGGCGTTGTTTTCGCGGCTGTTGTTCGGCAGCACCGGCGCGTGCCTGGCGACCTTGATCTTCTTCTCCACGGCGATTTACTACGCGGTGTTCGAAGGTTCGGTGATCGCCGTGGCGCTCAATCACCTGTACCCGGAACTGGTGTATCCGCTGGCCGCGTTGCTGGTGGTGCTGTACAGCGTGCCGATGATCCTGGGCAGCGTGCAGCACTGGCTGGACAAGCTCAACGGCGTGCTGCTGCCGGTATACCTCGGTGGCCTGTTGGTGGCGGTGGGACTGTCGATCAGCCGTTATGGCTACCAGCCGCAATGGCTGGACTTCGGCCCGGCCACTCCCAGCGCCTTCGGCTGGTGGGACTGCTTTGTCGCTTACATGGGCGTGTGGATCCTGATGCTGTTCACCTTCGACTACGCCCGTTTCGGCAAACCCGAGGACGCCGAATACCACGGCCGCTGGAACTTCGGCATGCCGTTCTACGCGGTGACGTTTTTGCTCAACGGTGCGGCAGGCATCTACCTGGTCAGCAGCATCCCCCACGAAGGCGCGCTTAACGAAGTGTCGGTGGTCATGGCGATCCTGCAGATGATGGGCTTGTGGGGGCTGCTGTTCGTGTGGGCCACGCAAACCCGGATCAACACCGCCAACTACTACCTGGCGACCCTGAACATGCAAGCGTTCTTCGCCCGCTTCGGCCTGCGCGCTTCGTACCTGGTGTGGGCGCTGGCGGTCGGCGTGATCGTCTACGGCCTGATGCTGGCGGATGTGTTTGCTTACCTGCTCAAGGCGCTGGCCTATCAGGGCATTTTCGTGGTGGCCTGGGTGGGCGTGGCGTTGGCGCAGATCGTCTACGGACGTTACGACGCCGCGGCACTGGACCGGGTGTCGGCGTTCAACCCGGTGGGCCTGACCGCCTGGTTCGGCGCCACGGCGCTGGGGCTGGGGCTGATGTTTGCCGGCAGTGGCGTGAGCAGCTTCTCCGCGCCTGCGACGGTGCTTGTGGCGTTTGGGTTGCAGGCGGGGTTGGCTTATCGGGGGCGGTTGCAGGTGGGGTTGGCTGAATAAGATTCTCTGGATTGGGGGCATATCCGTTTCTTAGGTGATGGCTAGTTATGGTTCCGCCCTTACGGCGGGTCACTTTCGAAAAGCCGGAGCGCCGGCCCGGGCCAAAGTAACCAAAGCGCTTTGCCCCTTTCGTTCGGTGCCTCGCTGTGGCTCGGCATGCCCTCGCTCCGGTCCTGCTCCGTGGGCCCGCCGCCATCGGCCATCCATGGCCGGGGGCGGCTACCGCGGCATCCCTGCCGCGGTGCCCACTGGGCAGAACCGGAACGAAGCCTCTCGAGGGGGCGTGCACCGCAAAAAGCCAAAACGAGGCGGCCGACCGGCCGGCCTGTCATTTGAAGCGTACGCGTTCCCCCTGTAGGAGCGAGCCTGCTCGCGATGGTCGTCAACGATAACGCTGGCAGCCTGACACCCCGCGGCGTTCTGTCGTCCATCGCGAGCAAGCTCGCTCCTACACGGGCCCAGCGCAATCAGGCCGGCCGGTCGGCCGCCTCGCTTTTGATTTTGATCTGCCCCGTCGGAAGGCCGAGTGGAGGTGTTCATCCGGGGGGAAGGCGCGTAGCGCCGTGCGGCGAAGCCGCACACATCGAGAGGAGGTGCAGCGAAGCAAACCGGAGGCGATCCCCCCGGATGAATACCGGAGCGAGGGAACCCTGAGCCTAAGCGAAGGGCCGTACGTCAGGGGATAAAAGCGCTTGGTTACTTGGCGCTTTTCCAAGTAACCCGCCGTAAGGGCGGAACCATAAGTGGCCATCACCTAAATAACGGATATGTACACCTCCCAAAAACAGACCCACATCAATCAAGCACCCTGCCAGCCGTCTCCCTCGCCATAGCCAACCCCACCAACGTCAGGCCCAAACACACCATCACATACAACGCCGGCGCATTATTATTGCCCGTCAGCCCAATCAACCCGGTCGCAAAGAACTGCGCAAAACCACCAAACACCGACACCCCCAGGCAATAAACAATCGACAACCCGGTGGCACGGATCGCGCGGGGAAACAGTTCGGTGATCAGCACCAGGGTCGGCACAGTGATCAACACCAGCAACAGGGTGGTGACCAACGAGACGGCCAGCAGCGTACCCAGCGTGGGGTACTGGTTCATCAGCATGAACGCCGGATAGATCAGCAACAGCATCGGAATCGCACCCAGGGCAACCGTGCGGCGACGGCCGATGCGGTCACTCAGCCGACCGGCCCAGATCGACAGGCTGATCTGCACCAGTGCGCCGAGGCAAGCGGCCGTGGTGCCCATCTTCATCGGCAGGTGCAGCACCGTGACGCTGTAGTTGGTCATGTAGTCCAGCACGATGTAGCTGGATGCCGTGCTGCCGATCACCAACAGCACACCGGTCAGCACCGTTCGACGATAGCGGGTGAAGATCGATCGCACGCTGGATGTCGCCTGATGGCCTGGCGCGGCTTCACCGGCGGTTTCCTTGAGATGGCGGCGAATGTAGACGCCGACCGGAATCACCAGGATGCCCAGCACGAACGGCAGGCGCCAGCCCCAGCTTTCCAGGGCCTCGGCAGACAGGGTCGAGCTCAGTGCCAGGGCCACCAGCGCGCCGAGCAGGAAGCTCAGGCCCTGGCTGAACAGCTGCCAGCTGCCGTAGAAGCCGCGACTGTTGTTGTCCGCATGCTCCATCAGCATCGCGGTGGAGGCGCCGACTTCACCGCCGATGGCGAAGCCCTGTATCAGCCGCGCCAGCACAATGATCACCGGCGCGGCGATGCCGATTTGCGCATAGGTGGGGGCGATGGCGAACAGCAGCGAACCCAGGGCCATCAGCCACAGCGTCAGCATCATCGCCGGCTTGCGCCCGACCCGGTCGGCGTAGGCGCCCAGCACCAGGCCGCCGATGGGGCGCATGCCGAAGCCGACGCCGAAGGTCGCCAGCGACAGCAGCAACTGCCCCAGCGTGCTCTCGACAGGGAAGAACTGACGGCCGATCAGCGTGGCGAAAAAGCTGTAGACCGAGAAATCGTAGAACTCAAGGCCCGAGCCAATGGTGATGGCCGCGATGGCGCGTGCGCCGATCGGTCGACGTACCGCAGGGGCAGCCGGCATAGCAGTAGAAACGGGAGTAGACATGGGACGAACTCCAGGAGGCGAGGGCGATACCAGGTGGTCGAGGGGCAGTCAGGCCAGGAAGGTTTCCACCAGCCGAACCCAATAACTGGCACCCGTCGCCAGGCAGTCGTCGTTGAAGTCGTAGCCGGGGTTATGCACCATGCAGCCGCCTTCGCCGTCGCCATTGCCGATCAGCAGGTAGCAACCGGGGCAGCGCTGGAGCATCACGGCGAAATCCTCGCTGCCGGTCAGCGGCTTCATGTCGCGAATCAAGCCGTCTTCACCGACCCAGTCCAGCGCCACCTGCCGTGCGAATTCGGTGCTTTGCGGATGGTTGAACAGCGCCGGAAAACGTTGCGCTTCGTCGACTTCCACGGTGGCACGGGCGCCAAAGCTCGCCGCCTGGGTTTGCGCCACAGCGGTGATGCGCGCAATCAACTCATCGCGCACCTGGGCCTTGAGGGCGCGCACGCTCAACTGCAATTCGGCGTGATCGGGAATCACATTGGCGGCGATCCCGGCGTGGAATGTGCCGACGGTCACCACGGCGGTGTCGAGGGGATCGACATTGCGCGCGACGATGCTCTGCAGCGCCATGACGATGGCCGATCCCGCCAGCACCGGATCCACCGCCTTGTGCGGCATGGCGCCGTGACCGCCGACGCCATCGATGCGAATGGTCACGGTGTCGGTCGAGGCCATGAACGGCCCCGGCAGGAAACCGAGCTTGCCCACCGGCAGCCCCGGCATGTTGTGCATGGCGAAAATCGCATCACAGGGGAACCGCTCGAACAGCCCGTCATCGAGCATGCGCTGGGCACCGCCGTCGCCTTCCTCGGCGGGCTGGAAAATCACCACCAGGGCGCCGTCGAACTCGCGGCTCTCGGCCAGGTACCGGGCCGCCGCCAGCAACATCGCCGTGTGACCGTCGTGGCCGCAGGCATGCATCACGCCTTCGTGGCGACTGGTATAGGGCAGGCCTGTCTGCTCGATGATCGGCAGCGCGTCCATGTCGGCGCGCAGGCCGATCATCTTGTTGCCCTGGCCATTGCGCAGCAGCCCGACCACCCCGGTGCCGCCCAGGCCACGGTGCACATCAAAGCCCCACTCGGTGAGTTTGCCCGCCACCAGATCGGCGGTGGCGAACTCTTCGAAGCTCAGTTCCGGGTGGGCGTGGATGTGTCGACGCAGGACGATCATCTCGTCTTCGAGCGCACGAATGCCGGGCAGCGCGGGCAGGTTGAGCATCAAAAATTCCTCGTTCTTATTGGTCGTTTTCGGATGTCCGACTGATACCCTGCGATCCTAATGAGTTGGCGAAGGCCGCGGCAGTCGCAAAAAAGCGGGGCTGAAAACCCAGGGTTTACACCCAGGGTGAGGGAGGAAAGGATGAAGCTGCATCAATTGCGGGCGCTGGTGATGATTGCCGACTGCGGCAGTATCCGGGCGGCGGCGCGGCAACTGGAGGTCTCGCAGACGGCGGTGGCCAAGGCCCTGCGTGAGCTGGAGGAACAGCTGCAATTGCCGCTGCTGGTGCGTAACGCCAGCGGGGTGGTGCTGACCCAATATGGTCAATCGCTGTTGCAGCATGCGCGGCAGATGCTCAGCCAGCTCGAGCGCGCGCAGTTGGAGTTGGCCCACTTGAGCGATCAGGCCGAGGGGCATTTGCGCCTGGGCATCTCTCCGTGGATGGGCATGACCCTGTTGCCCGAGGTCGTCACGCTGTTCCGCCAACGCATGCCCCGTGTGCGCCTGGAAGTCTTCGAGGGCTTGATGGCGGTGACCCTGCCGCGATTGCGCGACGGCACCATGGAGTTTGCGGTGGGGCTGGTGTCTTCGTTGCTGCCGCGCCCGGAATTCGTCTGCGAGCCGATCTGTTCCTACAAGATGGCGGTGGTGGCCCGCCACGGTCATCCACGCAGCGACAGCCGTTCCATCCACGATTTGCTGGATCAGGACTGGGTGGTCAATTACCCGGACGCCAGCCACGAAGGCTTGATGACCGAGTTGTTCTGGCAGCACGGCGCGCAGATCGACATGCAGCACATCCATCGCGCGCATTCACCGCAGCTGACGTTATCGCTGATCGAGCAAACCGACATGCTCAGCTACTTTCCGCAGCCGATGCTCACCGTGCCGATCTACCGCGAACGGGTAGCGCCGCTGGCCCTGGCCGAAACCTTCGCCACCGACACCATCGGCATCGTGACACCGCGCAATGCCCAATTGGGGGTGGCGGCCCAGTGCTTCGTCGATTGCCTGTTCCAGGTCATCCGCCGCCGGGCCCGCTCGGCGCGGCCGGAGGATGTCGAGCTGTTCGATACGCTGGATCTGTTGATTTGAGATGAGCCCAATGTAGGAGCGAGCCTGCTCGCGATGGCGGCGGGTCAGTCAATGATGATGTCGGCTGACACTCCCTCATCGCGAGCAGGCTCGCTCCTACAGTTTGATTTTCTGTGAAGGTTCAAACCGGCTGCTCAACCCTGCGATGCAACCACCGCGCCTCGCTTTGCAGTTCCAGCACCTGCCAGTGGAAGCGCTCCAGCGAAGCGTTGTGGCCGACGCTGATCAGGATGGTGTCCGGCAGGGTTTGCTTGAGTAGTTGATAACAGTGCGCTTCGTTGGCCGCGTCCAGTGCCGAACTGCTCTCGTCGAGGAACAGCACCGCAGGGCGGGCGAGCAGGGCGCGGACGAAGGCGCAGCGTTGCTGTTCGCCGACGCTCAGGGTCTGCGACCAGTCATGTTCCTGATCCAGCTGTTCGCTCAGGTGTTGCAGGCCGATTTGCTGCAGGGTCAGGCGCAAGGCGGCGTCTGCTTCGCGATCCGGCGGGTTGGGGTACCACAAGGCCTCGCGCAGGCTGCCCAGTGGCAGATAAGGTTTTTGCGAGAGGGTCAGAGCGCGCTCGCGGTCATAGCTGGCAGAGCCGCTGGCGTGGGGCCAGAGCCCGGTGACGGTGCGAATGAACGTCGACTTGCCATAGCCCGACGGTGCGCTGATCAGCAGGCTGTCACCGGGCTTGAGCGAAAGGTTGAAGCCATCGAACAGGCGCCGGCCGTTGGGCAGCCAGATGTCCAGATCCCGGATCTCGAAGCCTTCGACCTGATGCCCTTCGACGACATTGGACTTGACCTCGACCTTGTCCAGGCGCTCCTGAAAGCCGATCAAGCGGTCGATCACCGATTTCCACGCCGACAGCTCCGGGAATACCTCCACCAGATAGGCGATGGCCGAGTGCACCTCGCCGAAGGCGGCGCTGATCTGTGTCAGGCGGCCGAGGGGGAAGGCGCCGGCGAAGAACTGCGGCGCCATGATGAACATCGGGATGACCGTGGCGCTGCGCAGGTAGAAGGTCGAGTAACCCATGATCAGCTTCTGCTTTTTCACCAGCTCCCAGAAGTTCTCCAGCGCCGCCTCCAGGCGTTGGTTGAAACGCAGGTTTTCCACGGCTTCGCCCTTGTACTGGGCTACCGAGTCGGCGTTCTCCCGCAGGCGCATCAGCGAGAAACGAAAGTCGGCTTCACGGCGCTGTTGCAGGAAGTTCAGGCGTGGCAACGCACGGCCCAGCCAGAACGCCAGCCCGGTGCCTGCCAGCGCGTAGACAATGGCGATCCACACCAGCAACCCGGGAATGATCACCGAGTCACCGGCGAACGGTACGCTGACCAGGCTGGAGGCCTGCCAGATGATGTGCAGGAAGGAGAACAGCGAGACCACCGAGGTCAGCAGGCCCAGGGTCAGTTTCAGGGATTTGACGATGAACAGGTCGATGTCTTCGGCAATCCGCTGGTCGGGGTTGTCGACTTCGTTCTCGGTCAGTTTGAGCTTCTGGTAGCGCTGGTTGCCAAGCCATTGTTCGAGCAGGTTATGGGTGGCCCAGCGCCGCCAGCGCAGCGTCAGTTTCTGCTGGAAGTGAAACGCGGCTACGGTAAAGGTGGCGGTGCCGATCTGCAGCAGGATGAATTGCACGCTACCGACGATAAAGCCCTGGTAATCCAGAGCCTGCAGGGCGTTGTAGAAGTGCAGGTTCCAGAAGTTGGTTAGGATGTTGACCCCCACCAGGCACAGGGTCATCACCACGGTGGCCACCAGCAACAACAACGCCGGGTACTTTTCTTCCGAGGCCCAGAATGGCCCTGCGAGACGCCAGAAATTGCGGAGAGTTTGCATGAGGTCGTAATGGGCCCGGTCGCTAGCGACGTTGAGTTTGCAAGTGAGTAAGGATACGATCGGCCAATGCTAATCGTTTGCATTCAATAGGGATAGTCACGGGAGTCCCGTCATCGAATTTCCAGAATGGCTCACCCAGGCCTGGCCACCGATACAGCGGGTCATCTGCAATGAGCCGGGTGACCAGCCTTCAATCGCCTTGAGCCAGATCTCCGACCCCGCCGTGCTGCACCCCTTGCTGAGCCGCTTTGCCCTGCTTTATCCGGGGGTGAACCGCGCGGCGGTGGTTTCGCAGTGGTCGATGAACTACATGAGCATCGTCCTGCCGGCCGCATTCGCCTGTGTCCTCACCCGTCAGAGTGCGATCGATTTCTGGAGCGGGGAGGCGGTGCTGCTGCACGACGATGACGGTTCGCCCCAGTCCGTCGGATTGGCTGTCCAACCCGCAACACTGGCCCGGCAGGACCGTGCGGCCTACTGGTCGCGATTGATTCACGAGCATCTGACGCCGTTGTTCACTACCCTGGCCGCCGCCGGTGGCCTGGCCCCGAAAATACTGTGGGGCAACATGGTCGCCATCTGGGACGGTGCTTTCGCAAGAATGGATGCCAGCTTGTCCAGGGACGGATTCGCCGAGGCACACCAGTGGCTGGAGCGGGCGATAGTGAACGACGGGCGCCTGAAGTTGCGGGGCCTGCAACGCATGGTCGAATCGCCTGCGCCACAGATTGTTCCCCAGCTACCCTTGCGTCGGCATTGCTGCCTGCATTACCAGTTGCACGAGCCGGTCGAAGGCGAGCCGCCCGTTTTGTGCGAGTCCTGCCCCAAACTGCACCGCCTGCCGGTGGCGGAACAGGTGAGTTACCTGCATTACATCTATGAGGAGGGTTGATTCCCTTCTTTGTCTGTGCAGCACTTGTAGGAGCGAGCCTGCTCGCGATGGTCGTTAACGATTACGCATGCTTGCCGGCTGAACGCGGTGCCCTGAAGGCCATCGCGAGCAGGCTCGCTCCTACAGGGATTGGGGGAAATCAGCGCCATCCCGGTCGCCCGGCCAGTGTCTGCCGATTCAGGTGTGACGACGGACAAACTCCAGACCGGCCAGCGGTATTCCCACGCCGGCGATGCACAGGCTCCAGACCAGGCTTTCGATACCGAAGGCGATCAACCCGCCACCGACGACTGTCGCGGGCAGCACCGGAAAAAACAGCAGGCCGATCAGCAGTGCATGTGTGCCCAGCAGTCTTTTCAAACGGTACTTGGCATTGAAAATACAGACGATAAAGAACAGCGCCCAAAATCCAATGCTCAGTAAATAAAGGGCCAGATGGAGTAAGTCTCCAACCATTCCATAGCCGTGCATATGCAATCCTCCATTGCGGTTTCCGATCGTCACGCCTGACCTGCACAAGGCCAGGCGTTTATCGTTCAGTAATGGATCGCTCCCTGAACTGTAGTCGACATTGACTCCTCAAAACTGCACGGCAGTACCACCGGTACCCCGTCGACTGACTGCGTCGCGTCTCGCAACTCAAGCGGCGCGGCAGGTTAACAGTTCTCAAATTCACTTACGAACTTGTGGGAGCGAGCCTGCTCGCGATAGCGCCGTGTCAGTCAACATTTATGCTGAATGACACTCCGCAATCGCGAGCAGGCTCGCTCCCACAGGGGATTGGGGGTATCCGCTCACCCTCTCATCAGGCATACGCCGCGTGGGCTTCGACCTGGGTCAGGCGACCGTTCTCGACTTTCAGTACCCGGTCGGCCTGCTGGAAGTACGCGTCGTCGTGGGTGATCACGATCACGGTTTTGCCCCGGGCCTTGAGCTCCGGCAGCAGCTCCATGTAGAACACGCGCTTGAAGGTCGGGTCCTGGTCGGCGGCCCATTCGTCGAACAGGTAGAAGGGCTTGTCGTCCAGATACGCCGACACCAGTGCCAGCCGTTTGCGCTGCCCGGTGGACAGGTCCACGGTGGAGAAACGGTCGTCGACGATGCTGACCTTATGCCCCAGCCCCAGGGCTTTCACATAACGGGTAGCCTCGGCGGTGCGGTGTTCGGCATCCGGTCCTTCATCTCCCAGCAGGTGCTCGAACAGGTGGAAATCGGCGAACACGGCAGCGAAGTGCTGACGGTATTGCTCGCGGTTGTCGTCGTTGACTTCCACGCCATTGAACAGCACGCAGCCGGATTCCGGTGCATAGAGTCCGAGCAGCAGCATCGACAGGGTGGTCTTGCCACTGCCGTTGCCACCGACCACGAACACCAGCTCGCCCTGTTCCAAGCTCAGGTCCACCGGGCCAAGCATGAACGGGTGGTCTTCGTGCTCACCCGGATAGCGGTGGCACACGCCATTAAGCAAAAGGCGCATCGGCCCTTCGCTGGAAAACGGATTACCAATCGGAGCGGTCACTTTTTCTTCGGCGCTCAGTTCAGCATCCAGCTGGCGAATACGGGTCAGCGCAATGCTGGCCTGGCGCAGCGAGGGCAGGGCGATCATCAGGTCGGAAATCGGCCGCACCAGGTACAGCAAGGTCACGGTGAAACTGACCAGCACGGTCGGCGATTGCGGCAGCCAAAACGGCACGACGAACAACAGCACGCCAAGGTTGAGGTAGAACAGCAGCGTGCCGAGGTTGGCCACCACTGAATACCCGGCCATGCCGCGCAGGAAACGCAGGCGAAACTCGTCGGCACCCGGACGGATGACCCGCTCGACAAAGGCCTCGCCCCGGGCATTGTTCAGTTGCAGCTCCTTGCTGCCTTCGATCAGGCTGCGAAAGTGCTGGTACAGCACGTCCTTTTGCTGACGGACCTTTTCCAGGTGGCCCAGCGGCCCGCGTTCGGCGAGGTGGAACGCCACCAGGCCCACCAGCAGGAACAGCGCCAGGATCGCCAGCAACGACCACGACAGCCAGGCCAGATAGGCGAAGCAGGCCAGGGTCACCACGGCGTTCACGAACAGCAGCGGCACCCACTCGAAGGCCGCCGTGAAGGTGTGGACGTCTTCGGTGAGGATCACCAGCAAGCGGTGTTTACCCATGCCTTGCAGGCGTTTGAGCGGCGTGGCCAGCAGCTTGCGCGACAGGTCGATGCGCATCTGGAAGATCGCGCTCTGGGTCAGGTGCAGCAGCGACAGTTCCGAGCACAGCTTGCTCAGCAACATGCCGGCGCAGAGCCCGAAAAAACCCAGGGCCAGCTCCGGCAGCTGTTGTGGGTCGGCCAGCCCGCGGTTGATCAGGATCACCAGCCCGGCACTGGCCAAGCCGCCCAATGCACCGGTGATCGAGGCCAGGGCCAGCAGGCGCGCCGATTGGCGGTAGAGATAGAGAATCAGATTCATGCGCAGGTTTCCGTCGAGGCCGTGGCCAGCGACTTGTTCAATTGTTCTTGGAAGGCAGGCTGCCCGAGAATCGTCTCGTGATCGGCCGGCACCTGATAATGACAGGTTCGCTGACTGACCGCGTCCCACTGTGCCGGCAGCGCCGGGCGCTCGGCGAGGGTTTGATCGGCCCACCACAACCGCAGGGTGGCAGCGACCTTCGGCACACTGTAGCCAGTGACCCAGCGCCGGGCGTCGGCCATCACGTTCAAGGTCTGCTCAACATAGGCCAGGGGGGCATTGAGGGTCAGGCCGTTGGCGCTGGCCCAGTGCAGATAGGCAAAGCGCAATTGATCGACACGGCCCACACCGGCGGTGGCCGTTTGCAGTTGCGCCAGGCATTGCCCATCGAGCGAATTCAGGCGCTGGCTGCTGTCGCTGCTCAGTTCCTCACGAACGATGGCATATAGCGCATCCCACTCCAGTGCGTCGTCCTCGGCATGGAAGGTGCTGTCGAACAGGCCCAGCCACTCGACGGTTTGTCCTTGTGCCTCCAGTTGCCGCGTCAGTTCCAGGGCGAGCAAGCCGCCCATGGACCAGCCCCCCAGGCGGTACGGACCTTGCGCCTGAATATTGCGGATGTGGGGCAGATATTCGCTGGCCAGCGCCGCGAGACTCCGCTCGCGCAGGGATTCGGGCAGCGTGATGCCATACACCGGCAGTTCGTCGGGCAAGCCGTCAAGCATCGGCAAGTAGTGATGAACGCCGCCCGCCGGCTGGTGCAGGCAGAACAGAGGTGTCTCGCCTTCGTTTCCGGCCTGCAAGGTGATGACGGCGGCACGGTCGTCGGGGCGGGCAACCTGTTTGGCGAGATCGATGAGCGTCGGGTGCTGGAAAATCACGCTGACCGGTACTTCGATGCCCAGGGTGGCGCGCAGGCGCGCGGTCATGCGCACCACCAGCAAGGAATGTCCGCCGAGGGCGAAGAAGTCGTCATGCCGACCGATCACTTCGACTTGCAGCAACTCTTGCCAGATGGCCGCGAGCACTTGCTCGATATGCCCTTCGGGCGCCGCGTACGCCGCCAGGCTGCGGTTCGGCACGCGGGCCAGAAGGGCGCGGTGGTCGACTTTGCCGTTGGCGGTGCGCGGCAGTTGCGCCAGCCACTGGATGTCGGAGGGAATCATGTGCGCCGGCAACAGGGCGCCCAGGGATTCGCGCACGGCACTGGCCTGCAAGGGCGCGGCCGACTCGACGAAGGCGCGCAGGCTCGGTTCGGCCTGGGTGTTGTCCAGCAGCACCACCACCAGTTTGGCGCCGGTGACATTCACCAGCGCGGTTTCAATTTCCCCCAGCTCGATGCGGTAGCCGCGCAGCTTGATTTGCGAGTCGGTGCGCCCGAGGAACATCAACTGCCCGTCCAGGTCCTGCCAGGCGAAATCGCCGGTGCGGTACAGGCGCTGGCCATCGAGTGCGGGGTGGCTGGCGCGGATGAATTTTTCCGCGCTCATCTGCGCCAGCCCCAGATAGCCTTCGGACAGGCCCGGCCCGGCAATGTGGATTTCCCCCTTGAGCCCGCGTGCCACTGGCGCGCCATCGCTGTCGAGCAGGTACACCCGCGTGTGGGCAATGGCGTGGCCGATTGGCACCGACCCGGCGCCCTGGTCAGGCTGGCACAGGGCAACGGTGCTCCAGACCGACGCTTCCGTCGGGCCGTATTCGTTGTACAGCCGGGCCTGGGGTTGCCGGCGATAGTGGCTGGCGACCAGGGCGGGAGGGCAGCTTTCGCCGGCGACAATCGCGGTGTTCAGCGGGCTCGGGCTGTCCCCCAGTTCATCCAGCAACAGGGCATACAGCGACGGCAGCGCCAACAGGTGCGATACGCCGTGAGCGCGGATCAGGCGCGCCAGTTGCATCGGGTCTTTCTGTTCGCTTTCGCTGGCCAGATGCAGGCAGCCACCCTGGGCCAGGCTCCAGAACAGCCCGGCGATGGAGCTGTCGAAGGCGAACGACGACAGCAGCAGGAAGCGCTGCACCGACTGCGGGTAGCCGGCCAGCCGCGCCGCCAGCGAGTGCAGGGCGTTGGCGTGACTGATCACCACGCCCTTGGGTTGGCCGGTGCTGCCGGAGGTATAGATCAGGTAGGCCGGCTGCTCCCGCGCTACTTGCGGCTCCGGCCGCAATGCCGACACCGGCAGTGCTTGATCGATGGCCAGTGCGTTCGCTTGCCAGTCGGTCGGCAGGTCTTGCACCCGCGCCTTGAGCGTGAGCACCAGGCGCGCCTGGCTGTCGCGCAGGATGTGTTCGATGCGTTCGGCGGGGTAGGACGGATCGATCGGCACGTAGCAGGCGCCTGCGCGCAGGATCGCCACCAGGGCCACCACGGCATCAATGTCGCGCGGCAGGAAATGCGCGATCCGTGCGCCGGGCTGCAGGTCTTGCGCCAGCAGATGCTGGGTCAGGGCGCTGACCCGTTGTTCCAGCTCGGCATGGCTCAAGGTGCCGCTCGGCCCGGTCACCGCCGGACGCTGGGCGTTGGCCGCCGAGCCGAGGGAGAAGCAGGCGGCCAGGTTCGGCAGGGCGAAGGTCGCGTTGTACAGCTGTTCCTCGGCTGGTGTCAGACACGGCGAGGCGCTCAGTGCGCCGGTCACGCGCTGCAGCTCGTCGGCGTTGCAGGTGGCCAGCTGGCCCAGGTTGGCCGAAGGCTCGCGCAGGCTGTGTTCGAGCACGCTCAGCAGTTGCCCGGCGAGGATGTCGACATGGGCCGCCTGGTAGAGCGACGCGTCGAAATGCAGCGCCAAGGCACTGGCCGACTGCGGCCGGTACTGCAACAGCAGGGCGCAACTGGCAGTGACACTGTCGGCCAGGTCGATCTGCCAGCCGGCATCGTTCAGGGCACTGCGGGGCGCCACGGAGAGTTCGCGGAAACCCACGCCCGACAACGACGGCGTGTTGCCCAGATGGCTCGGGTAGCTGTCCCGGGCGTCGTCGAGCAGGCCGACGCGTTCGCTCAGTTGCTGGCACAGCGCGGAAAACGCCAGTTCAGGCGCGGTATCGAGGGTCAGCGGCAGCGCTTCGGAAAACAGACCGAGGGCATCGCCCAGCGCATCCGGGCGCAGCTGATGGTCGTAGGCCAGGGTCAGGCGTTCGGCTTCGCTGTAGCGTTGCCACAGTGTGACCCAGGCGGCGAGCACGACGATGCCGACGCTGACGCCGAGGCTGCCCGCCCGTTCATCGAGGCGCTGCGCAGTTGCTCCGTCCAGCGCCAGTTGCAAGTGGCCCGGTTCGAAGGCCCCGGAGAGGGACGGGTTCTGCCGGTGCCATGGCAATGGCACGTCGGCGACTATCTCACCCAGCTGTTCGTTCCAGAACTGCCGGCTGTGCTCGTCGTCCGCGCACTCCTGGCGCCAGGCCGCGTAGTCGGCGTATTGCAGTGGCGGGTCCTGGGGCGCTGCCTGCAAGTAGCCCAGGGCCCATTCTTCACCGAGGAAACCCAGGCTGGAGCTGTCCAGGTGCAGTGCCGGCAGCTGCAGTGTCGCCCCGCGGCCATCGGTGTCGAGGTGCAATTCGATGGCCAGCGAAGCCAAGTCCGCGCTGGCGTCGTCGATCACCTGCATCGGCAACGACAGCCCCGGCAGGTGCTGGTAACGGGTGCGCAGGATCTCGTGGCGTTGCACCAGCTGTTGCAAGGCACTGTCCAGCCGGCTGCGGTCCAGTGGCTGCTCGCTGCGAATTCGCAAGGTGGCCCGTTGCGCATTGGCCGTCAGGCGGGCTTGTTGCTGGCGCCACAGTTTCGCCTGTTGCGGCGACAGTTCGAAGCCTTCGAAGGGCGTGTCTTCGTGCGTCTGAGTCATGCTGAGACCTGTACAAAAAAGTTGGACATCAGGGCGAGGGTCGCGCGGTCGACGGCAATCATTGCTCGGCATCCTTCACGACACTGCGGCGACGGGCCTGTCCCAGGGTGCTCTGGCGGGCGTTGCCGGCCTCGCGCAACGCTGCCTGGGCCTGGTCGCGGCGGGCCTGTTGCAGTTGATTGAGTGGCTCAAGCAGCTGCGCAACGTTGAGATCGGCGTTCTGCGCAAGTTGTTCGAGCAGGCACACGAACAGGCTGTCGAGCAGTTCGATGTAGGCGCCGGCATAGCGGCTGGTGTCGTAGTCGTAGACCACCAGCCAGCCGTCGCCGTCATCCACCACGTTGATCAGCAGGTCGACATCCGCGGCCTGCGGTTCCAGCTCCCGTTCGCTGATCGCCAGCCCCGGCAACTGCAAGTCCTGCTGCCGGGTGTTCTGCACCACCAGCTTGACCTGGAAGAACGGCGTGTAGCGGGCGTCGCGCTGTGGCAGCAGGTCGGCCACCAGCGCATCGAACGGCAAGTCCTGATGGGCAAAGGCGTCCAGCGCGACACGGCGGGCCGCGCCGAGCAGCTCGGCGAAGGTCTGCTGGTGTGTCACTCGGCAGCGCAGCACCAACTGGTTGACGAAGAAGCCGACCATGTCTTCGGTCTGCTGTTGATGGCGGTTGGCAATGTCGGTGCCGACCAGCAGGTCGTCGCGCCCGGTCTGCTGGTGCAGCAGCACGTTCAGCGCGCTGTGCAACACCATGAACGGCGACGCCTCGCGCGCCGTGGCCAACTCACCGATGGCCCTGGCCAGGGCAACCGGCAGGCGTCGGCGATGACGGGCGCAACCCTGAGCCTGCACCTGGGGTTGAGACAGGGCACCCGGCAACAGCAACGGCCCGGGACTGGCTTGCAACTGCTGGCGCCAGTAACCCAGCTGTTGCTGCCAGACCGGGCCGGGCAGGTGGGTACGTTGCCACACGGCGAAGTCGGCATATTGCAGCGCCGGGGTTTCGATGCCGGCGGAACCTGTGCCGAATGCCCCATAGTCGGTGGCCAGTTGCTCCACCAGTTGCGCGATGGACCAGGCATCCACGGCGATGTGGTGCATGGCGATGGCCAGCACGTGGGTCTGCCCGTCCAGTTGCAGCAGGCGTGCACGAATCAACGGCGCACGGGTCAGGTCGAACGGTTGGCCGAAGACCTCTGCCAGTTGCGCTTCAATGGCCGATTCGGTGGCCTCGATTTGTTGCAGGTCGGTGATCGGCAGGGCGAACGGCTGTGGCGCTTCGATGCGCTGCCAGGGTTCGCCGTGATCGCTGTGCACGGTGCTGCGCAGCACTTCATGACGGGCGATCAACTGTTCGAACGCCAGGCGTAACGCTTCGACATTCAGCGCCCCGGTCAGGGTCAGGGCGAACGGAATGTTGAAACCGCTGGAGCCAGGGTTCAGTTGTTCGAGGAACCACAGCCGTTGCTGGGCGAACGACAACGGCAGCGGATTGGCGCGCGACGCCTGGGTGATGGCCGGCAGGGTGACCGGGGCCGCTTGCAGGCGTGCCTTGTCGATGGCTAGGGCGAGGTTTGCCAGCACCGGATGATCGAACACCGCGCGCAGTGGCAATTCGACCGCCAATTGGCTGCGAATCCGCGACACCACCAGGGTTGCCAGCAACGAATGGCCGCCCAGGGCGAAGAAGTTGTCGTCGGCACCGATGGCGTTCAGGTTGAGGATCTGCGCCCAGATCGCGCCTAGTTGTAGTTCGGTTTCACTGTCCAGCGGCCGTTGTTCGCACAGGTCCTGATGGTCCAGTTGGCGTGCGCTCAGCTGCTTGCGGTCGACCTTGCCGTTGGCGTTTTGCGGCAGCGCCTCCAGCTGTTGCCAGTGCGCGGGCACCATGTACGACGGCAGGCGTTGGCCCAGCCAGTCGCGCAGCACCGCGACCGGGGTGGCGCCGCCGACCCAGTAGGCCACCAGTTGCAGGTCGCCGCGCTGGTCGGCGTTGACGATCACCGCCACCGCTTGCACGGCAGGGTGACGACCCAGGTGGTCTTCGATCTCGCCCAGCTCGATGCGGTGACCGCGAATCTTCACCTGCTGATCGCGACGCCCGAGGAATTCCAGCACCCCGTCGGCACGCCAGCGTCCCAGGTCACCGGTGCGATAGAAGCGGGCGCCGGGTTCGAATGGATGGTCGACAAAGGCCGTGCGGGTTTTTTCCGGGTCGTTGAGGTAACCGCGACCGACGCCGACACCACCGGCACAGATTTCCCCCGGCACGCCCACCGGCACCGGGCGCAGTGCCGCGTCCACCAGATACAAATGGTTGTTGGCGGTCGGGCGACCGATCGGCATAGCGTTGCCCGCTTCACTCGGCACTTCGGTCAACGGATGGAACGCCACGTCGTCCGAGCATTCCGCCGGGCCGTAGGCGTTCATCAGCGGTACATGGGCAAAGCGGCTCAACCACGCCTGGGCCAAGGCCGGCGGCAGGGCTTCGCCGGTGGGCAGCAGCCAGCGCAGGGCGGACAGCCGGGTGTCGCTATCGGCCAGGTCGAGCAGCGCGCGGATCATGGTCGGCACGGCTTCGAGCACCGACAGTTGCTGCTGCTCCAGTGCCTGCAACAGGCGCTCCGGATCGTGGGCGATCAGGTCCGGCAGGATATGCACCGTGGCACCGAGGATCGGCGCGGCGAGGAACTGCCAGACCGAAATGTCGAACGCCGGCGAGGCGGTCTGGGCGATGCGATCGGCCCCCGACAGGCCCAGGGTCGGGACTTTGCCGAAGATGTTGTTGAGCATGCCCCGTTGCTCGACCATGGCGCCTTTCGGCGTGCCGGTGGAGCCCGAGGTGAAGATCACGTAGGCCAGGTCGTCGGGGCTGCCCGCTACGTTCAGCGGCGAGGCGTCGCCCGCCAGCCACAGGGCTTCGGTGCGCAGGCGCAGCGGTTTGGCGGTGCTGGCGGCCAGCGCCGGTTCGATCACCGGATCGGCGCTGGCACTGGTCATGAGGATCCGCGCGCCGGACAGTTCGAGAATCTCACTCAACCGCTGTGGCGGATGCTTGATGTCCAGCGGCAGGTAGGCGGCACCGGCCTTGAGCACGGCAATCATCATGCTCAGCAACGGCAGGCCGCGCTCGCCGGCAAGTGCCACCAGGGTGTCGCGACCGGCGCCGGTCTCGACCAGCGCACGGGCCAGGCGGTTGGAGCGCTGGTCCAGTTCGGCGTAGGTCAGGCTGTCGTCGCCACACACGGCGGCGATGCGCTGCGGATGCGCCGCCACTTGCCCGGCGAACAGTTGCGCGTAGGTCTGGTCCAGCGGGAAGTCCAGCTCGCTGCGGTTCCAGTCCAGCAACAGGGTCTGGCGTTCCTCGGGCGTGAGCAGCGACAACGAGCCCAGGGGGGCCTGAGGCTCGGCGACCATTTGCGTGAGCAACTGACGCAAGTGGCCGAGCATGCGCTGCACGGTGTCGGTGTCGAAACGCGCGGCATCGTAGGTCAGGCGGATGCCCAGGCGGTCGCCGGGGTACAGCACCACAGTCATCGGGTAGTTGGTGTGCACGCGGTCTTCGTAGATGTCGACGTTGAAGTCCACCTGACGGTCCGACAGGCCGGCATCGAACGGCGCGTTCTCAAACACCACCAGGCTGTCGAACAGCGAACGGCCGTGCTCGACTTCGCTCCAGCGCTGGATGTCCACCAGCGGCGCGTGCTCGTAGGCGCGCAGCTCGAAGTTGTGCGCGAACAGGGCCTGCAACCAAGGCACCACGGCTTGCGAATCATCGACCTTGACCCGCAGCGGCAGGCTGTTGATGAACAGGCCGACGATGTCTTCCACACCGGGCAATTCGGTCGGACGACCCGACACCGTGACGCCGAACAGCACGTCATCGCTGCCGCTGTAGCGCGACAGCAGCAAGGCCCAGGCCCCCTGAATCCAGGTGTTGGGCGTGAGCTGATGCTGTTGGCACAGCGCGGTCAACGCGCGGGTGTCGGCAATCGACAGGGTGACGTCGAGGTTGGCCACCGCTTCGACCGCTTGCTCGGCTGCTGCCGGACGGTCCACCACCAACGGCGTCGGCGCACTGAAGCCGGCGAGTTCGCGGGTCCAGAATTGCTCGGTAATGCGGCTGTCCTGGCACTGCAGCCAGTGGATGTAGTTGCTGAACGACGGCAGCAATGGACGCGCCGCCGGTTGGTCGAGTACTCGCGCCTGATAGTGGGCGAACAGGTCGGCCATCAACAGGCCGAAGCACCAGGCATCGGTGAGGATGTGATGGAAGCTGCGCACGATGAGGAATTCCTGATCGGCGACCTGGAACACCCGCAGGAAGGTCAGCGGCGGGCGACGCATGTCGAAGCCCTGACGGCATTCGGCGTCCAGCACCGCATTCATCTGGCGCTGGCGGCTCGCTTCGTCGAGGCCGCGCCAGTCGTACCAGGCGAAGGCCGGGTCGGTATCGCGGTAGACGCATTGCAGCGCGGCCTTGCCGTCCTGCCACCAGAAACCGGTACGCAACATCGGGTGGCGGGCCAGTTGTTGCGCCCAGGCATATTCAATCGCGCTGCGGTCCAGCTCGCCGTCCCAGCGATAGCGTTGCTGCATCAGGTAAATGCCGCTGTTGGGGCGCAGCAGGGTGTGCAGCAGCATGCCTTCCTGCATCGGCGACAGGGGCAGCAGGTCGTCGATGCCGGCCCAGTCGAAATTAGCACCCAGGGCGGTCAGGTCATGCCCGGCGGCCCGGCACAGCGGGAACGCGTGGGCACCGGGGCTGGCGTGTTCGGCGGCGTCGGCCAGTTGCTTCAGACGCTGTTCCAACGTCAGGGCCCACTGTTCGGCGCCCGGGCCACGGCAATCGATTTGCAGGTGGCCCTGTTGCAGGCTGACCGACAGGGTCAGGCCACGGGCATCGACCGGCGCGCTGCCGGCGATGACCTCGCCCAACGGGCCTTCATGGGCCAGCCATTCGCCGGCCATGACGATATGCACCGCCGGCTGCGGCAGACTCAGCAGCGGTTCACGCAGGTAGTCGTTGTCGGCCAGGTAACGCAGCACGCCATAATCGTCGCCGGCGTGTGGCGCGGCGGCCAGTTGCGCGTCGACCTGTGCCAGCCATCCGGCGGCGCTGGCGGCCGGTGCAACGCTCAGGCGCAGGGGAACGGCGTGGCTCAGCGCGCCGATCACCGTGGCCGGGTCGAAGTCGGTGCGGCTCAGCGTACTGGTCAGCGGCAAGCGTGCGCGCTCGCAACGACCGCGATCCAGGGTCAGCCACACGTCTTCAGCGGCTGTATGCTCTGCCAGTTCCACCGCCACGGCGGTCGCCACCAGCGACGACCACGGCGCATGGCTGCGGCGTTGCAGCAGGCTCAGGCGAGCGTTGAGCGCATCGGCAATCCGCACCCGGCTGGTCGAGACCGGGGCGTCCATGTGCGGGGCCGGCGAGAGGTTTTCGCCGGCGTACTGCAACCAGTATTCCCAGGCCGACTCCAGGCCGTCTTCATCGCCGGCGCGGGCGTTTTGGTGTTCGGCCCATTCATCCAGGTGCCCGCCATGATGGGGCAGCTCGATTGCACGGTCGTATTGCGCCTGCGCCACGGCCAGCGCCAGGTCAGTCATCAGCAATGCCCAGGACGCGCAGTCCAGGCGCAGGGCATGGGTCACCAGCAACACGGCATCGCCCTGTTCCGACAGGCAGGCGTGCCAGCCTTCGCCGGCGGCGAGATCCAGCGAGGCCAGCGTGGTTTCGGCCAGCTCGGTCAGTGCCTTCGAATCATTGATGTTCAGCGGCTGGCGGCTGGCGCCGGCCGGTTTCGGCGTGCCCGGCAGTGTCTGTTTCCAGCTGCCATCGGCCTGCTCGGCCAAACCGAGTTGCAGCGCCCGGTGCTGCTTTTGCAGGGCCAGCACCGCGCGGTCCAGCACCTCGACGCTGATCGGCGAATGCAGTGCCACGCAACGCCAGTCGGCCGTCAGGGGACCGGCTTCGAGACGGGCATGTTGGCCCGCTGTCAGCGGCACTTGGCGTGCGACAGCGGCGGTGTCGCGGCTGTAGTTCGCCCCTTGGCTGAGCACCGCCGAGATTTCGGCGATGGTGCGGTTTTCGAACAGCTGCTTGGGCGTCAGCTTCATCCCGCGCTGGTGGGCGCGGGCGATGATTTGCAGGTTGAGAATCGAGTCGCCGCCCAGGGCGAAGAAGTTGTCGTGAATGCCGACGCGCTCGACTTGCAGCACGTCCTGCCAGATCTCGGCGAAGGCGGTTTCCACCGCATCGCGCGGCGCCACGTAACTGTCCTGGCTGACCGGTGCGTCGGGCAGGGGCAGGCGGGCGATGTCCGGCTTGCCGTTGGCGTTGAGCGGGATGGCGTCGAGGGCGATGAAGTCCGCCGGCACCATGTAGTCCGGCACGCGCAGGGCCAGGTCGGAGCGCAGCTTGTCGGTGGACAGGGAAGTGCTTGCCACCAGCCAGGCAATCAGCCGTGGCGTTTCGTTGGCCGGTTGTACCACGCGCACCAGCACCTGCTCGATGTTGCTCGACAGGCGCTTGATCTGCGCTTCGACTTCGCCCAGCTCGATGCGGTAGCCGCGCAGCTTGATCTGGTTGTCGACGCGGCCGAGGAACGCCAGTTCGCCGGACTCCAGCCAGCGTACGCGGTCGCCGGTGCGGTAGGCGCGAGGCAGGTCAGCGATGGCGGTGAAACGGGCGGCGGTTTGTGCCGGATCGCCCAGGTAATCGATGGCCAGGCCTTCACCGCCGACCCACAGCTCGCCGGGGATACCGACCGGCAGGGCCTGGCCCTGGCTGTCGATGACGCGCAATTGGCGGTTGGGTTGCGGATAGCCCAGCGGCTGCACGCCGGGCAGGGCCTGGTCAATGCGCGACAGGCAAATGCCCACGGCGCTTTCGGTGGGGCCGTAGTGGTTGTAGACCGCGAGGTCCGGACGCAGTGCGCGGACCGTCTCCAGCAAGGCGCCTTGCAGCGCTTCGCCACCGAGCAGCAGGGCACGACGGGGCAGCAGGCTGGCGTGCGGATGGGCCGCCAGCAGGCCATGCAGGTGGTTGGGCGTGAGCTTGACCAGATCCGGGGTGAATTCGCTGAACAGTTGCGCCAGGGCATTCGGGTCGGCGCGGGTGTCGTCGTCCACCAGCAACAGGCTGCCACCGCTGGCCAATGCGCCGAACAACTGGGTGTAGCCCAGGTCGGCCGCGAGAGTCGAGAGCAGTGCATGACGCCAGGGTTGTTCCGCCTCGGCACAGCCAAGCTCCGCCAGAATGCCGCTGACATAGGCGACGATGGCGCGGTGGGACAGGCGCACACCTTTTGGCGTGCCGGTGGAGCCGGAGGTGTAGATCACATAGGCGCAGGCCTGTTGATCCACCACCGGCAGGTCGATGCCGGCGACACGGGCCGAGGCGTCGATCACTTGTGCGCAGGCGATGTCGAAGGTCGGTGCACCGATAATGAAGTCCACGTCGGCACTGGCCATCAGCGCACCCAGGCGCGAGGCCGGCTGGCCCAGGTCCAGCGGCAGGAAGCAGCCGCCGGCCTGCATCACCGCCAGCACCGAGACCACGGCGTCGTTGCCACGGGGCAGGGCCAGGGCCACGCGAGCGCCGGTTTGCAGGCCGCGCTGGATCAAGGCGCCGGCCAGTGCGCTGGAGGCTTCGAGCAGTTCGCCGTAGCTCAGCGCGGCGTTGGCGTCGCGCACGGCTTCTCGCTCGGGATGGCGGCGAGCCTGGGCGGCGATCAGTTCATGCAGCGGGGCCGCCGGCAGCTCAAGGGGGGCACCATTGCCCCAGGTGCGCGTGAGGCTCAGTTCCTGCACCGGGCACAGCGGCACTTCAGCCAATGGCCGGGCCGCGTCGTGGCTCAGTTCGTCGAGCAGCGCGAGCAGTTGCTGCAACAGGCGTGCGCCGCCGGCATCGGACAGGCGTTTGCGCTGATGCACCAGATGCAGTTGCAGGCAGTCGCCTTCCAGCGAGGCGATCAACGACAGCGGGTAGTTGTTGCGCCCGCCGGTATGGCGCATCGGCGCTGCGTGCCCGGTATCCGGCAGGCCGAACAGGTTGTCGTCGATCCGGTCCAGCTCCTGGGGGAACGGGAAGTTCTCGAAGACCATGATCGCTTCGAACAGCTCGCCACCGGGCGGCAGTGCGGTCAGTGCACGCAAGCCGGCCAGCGGCGTGTGCTCATGCTCGCGCATCTCGGCGTTCCAGTCCTGGATGCCCGCCAGCCATTGGCCCACGGTCGGGGCATCGTCCCAGCGCACCCGCAACGGCAAGGTGTTGATGAACAGTCCGACCATGCGCTCGACGCCGCTCAAGCGTTGCGGACGCCCGGCCACGGTGACGCCGATCAGGGCTTCATCGCTTCCGTTGTGGCGACCCAGCAGATAAGCGTAAGCCGCTTGCAGCAAGGTGTTGAGGGTGAGGTTGTGCTCCCGGGCGAAACCGCTCAGGCGCGCGGTGGTCGCGGCGTCCAGCGCGTGCTGGTGCTCGGTGCAAGGCAGGTGCGCGTCGACCGGGGCGGCCAGCAGGCCGCGCGGGTCGAGTTCGGGAACGCGGGTGGTGTTGGCGAAGTCCGCCAGGCGGCTGCGCCAGAACTCGTCGGCCGAAGGGCGCTCGTCGAGGTAGGCCACGTAGTCCTGGAACGGCCGTACAACCTCCAGCAGCGGTTGTTCGCCACGACGTGCCGCGCGATACAGGTCGCGCCACTCCGCCAGCAGCGAGCCGACGCTCCAGCCATCGAGCAACAGGTGATGGTGGGTCCACAGCAGCGACCAGTGGGCCTGGCCGTTCTGATCGTCCAGGCGAGCCAGGGTCAGGCGCATCAAGGGCGCGGCGCTCAGTTCGAATGCCTGGGCGTGATCCTGCGCCGCCAGTGCGGCGAGCCCTTGCGGATTGCCGCGCAGATCGACTTCGCGAAGCGGCAGTTCGACTTCCTTGAGGATGACCTGGAAGGCGTCGTCCAGCTCTTCCCAGAGGAACGCCGTGCGCAGCACCCCATGGCGCTGCATCAGGGAAATCCAGGCCTGGCGGAAGGCGTCGATATCCAGTTCACCGGCCAGGCCGATGTTCATCTGCTGGTAGTACACCCGTGATTCGGGGGCATAGGCCTCGTGGTACAGCAGGCCTTTTTGCAGGGGAGTCAGCGAATAGATGTTTTCGATTTGGTCATGCATGGCAGCAGTGTTCAATCCAGAAAAACGAAGGGGCACGTGCGCCGCGAACGGCGCACTCCGAAGTCAGGTACAGGGCGCTGGCGGGGCTCACTTCTTCGGCCCCAGGCGCTTGAGCAGGGTGTCGAGGGTTGCCTGGTTCATGCCCTTGGCCAGCGGGAAGTCCGATGGCATCAGCGCCCCGGCCTGCGGATCGAGGCAGTGGGCGACCAGCGCTTGCAGGTGCTCCAGCAGGCGAGCGGGCAGGCGGCTGTCGGCGTCCGGCGTGACGCTGTGCCATTCGACATGCAGCACGCCGTCTTCCAGCCAGGCCACCACTTCACGGCCGTGGCTCACCCGGTTGGCCTGGGCCACTTCGGCCGGGGCCTTGAGGCTGCTGGCGCGCAACCAGCCCTCGGGCGTCTGTTCGTGCCCCAGGTAGTTGAACAGCACATCGCCACGGCTCGGAGGCAGCTCGCCCCGTTGACGCAACAGCCCGTGGCCGAGGCCATTGCCCGGCACGGCGCGCAGGGCTTCCTTGGCGTCGCGCACGCGCTCGGCCGGGGCGCCGCTGGATTTCACCCGCAGCGGGAACAGGGTGGTGAACCAGCCGACGGTGCGGCTGACGTCCAGGCCTTCGAACGGCGCATCGCGGCCATGGCGCTCCAGATCGACGACGATCTCGGCGCGATTTTCCGCTTGCGCCAGGGTCGCGGCGAGGGCGGCGATCAGCAGTTCTTCCGGTTGCGTGCGATAGGCCGCGTGGGACTCGGTCAGCCATTGCTGGGTGCGCGCGGCATCCCAACGGGCGGATAGGGTCTGGCGCTCGGCGACTGTGGCCACGGGGGCTGTGTTCTGCGCCGTCTGAGCATTCCAGTAGCGCTGTTCGGCGCCGACTTTGTCGCCGTGGGTGCGCATGTGCTCGGCCCATTGCCGGTAGGAGGTGGTTTTCGCCGGCAGCGTCGGGTTTTCGCCACGCTCCAGGCCTTGGTACAGCTGCTGAAAATCTTCCAGCAACGGTGTCCAGGACACGGCATCGACGACCAGGTGATGCGCGACCAGATACAGGCGTTGCGGCTCGCCTTGCAGCAGCGCGGCGGCGAACAGCGGACCGTCCTGCAGGTTCAGGCTCTGGGCGACTTGCTGCAATTGTTCGGGCTGATCGCACAGGGTCAATCGCGCTGCTTCGACCGGCGTGATGTGCGCCTGCCATTGCCCGCCAACCTCGGTGAAGCGCAGGCGCAGGGCGTCGTGATGGGCCACCAGTCGATCCAGCGTTGCCTGAACCAGCGACGGTTCCAGACGGCGGTCACTGTCTGCCAACACCGACTGGTTCCAGTACGCGGCGTGTGGCTGCTGCTGGTCGAAGAACCACTGGTGCAGCGGCATCAACGGCATCGCGCCGGTGACTTCGCCTTGTTCCGCCAAAGTCAGCAACGGGCTGGCCACCTGCGCCAGGGCTGCCGGGGTCGGCGAGCGGAACAGGTCTTTTGGCGTGAGCGAATAACCCTGTTCCCGCAGGCGTGAAATCAGCTTCAGGCCGAGGATCGAATCACCGCCCAAGGCGAAGAAACTGTCGCTGGTGCCGACTTCGCGGTCGCCGTTCAGCATGTCGCCCAGCAACTCAGCGAACAGCTGGCAGAACAAGGCTTCCAGTTCGTTGCGCGGAGCGACGCGGGCTTCCTGGCTTTGCGGCAAGGGCAGGGCCGCGAGGGCCTTGCGGTCGATCTTGCCGTTGGTGGTCAGCGGCAGGGCCGGTACTTCGACCCACACCGCCGGCACCATGTAGGCCGGCAATTGGGCGCTGAGCCGTGCGCCCAGATCCGCTTGCGGTAAGTGGCTGCTGTAGAACGCGATCAACCGGTTGTCGAGCACCAGGGTGCAGGCGCCGGTGATGCCTGGCTGGTCGAGCAGCGCGGCATCGATCTCGCCCAGCTCGATACGCTGGCCACGCAGTTTCACCTGATGGTCGAGACGGCCGAGGTATTCGATGTTGCCATCGGCAAGGAAGCGGCAACGGTCGCCGGTGCGGTACAGGCGATCACCTTTGACGAACGGGCTGGCGAGGAAACGTTCCTCGGTCAGGTCCGCCCGTTTCAGGTAACCCCGGGCCACACCGACGCCACCGATGTACAGCTCGCCGATGCTGCCGATGGGCAGTGGCTGCATGGCCGCGTCGAGGATGTACAGGCGCAGGTTGGCGATCGGTTTGCCAATCGGCACGATCAGGTCATTGACCGAGCAACGCCAGACCGAGACGTCGATGGCCGCTTCGGTCGGGCCGTACAGGTTGACCAGCGCCGCCGGGTGTTGGCCCATGAAGCGTCGCACCAGATCCGCCGGCAGCGCTTCGCCGCTGGCGAACACCTGGCGCAGGCTGCGGCACTGGGCAAGGCTCGGCTCTTCGACAAAGGCGCGCAACATCGACGGTACGAAGTGCAGGGTGGTGACCTGTTCCTGCTGGATCAACTGGCTGAGGTATGCCGGGTCGCGATGGCCGTCCGGTCGGGCGACCACCAGGGTCGCGCCAGTGATCAGCGGCCAGAAGAACTCCCACACCGAGACGTCGAAGCTGTATGGGGTCTTTTGCAATACGCGGTCGTTCGGGCCGATCGGGAAGGCGTCCTGCATCCAGTGGATGCGGTTCATCAGGGCGCCGTGTTCGTTCATCACGCCCTTGGGCTGGCCGGTGGAGCCGGAGGTGTAGAGCACGTAGGCCAGATCACCCGCGTCAACGCTTAGCGGTTCCGCCGCCGGCGCCTGTGGCAGGGCGTCGAGGGTCCAGGCGTTGTGGTCAGTCGGCAGGCGCGCCAGCCACTGCGCTTGGGTCAGGGTGATTCGTGCGTCGGCGTCTTCGATCAGGAACGCCAGGCGCGCTGCCGGCAGTTCCGGATCCAGTGGCAGCCACGCCGCGCCGGCATGCACGATGCCGAGCAGGGCGACGACCATCTCCACCGAACGCTCCATGCACACCGGCACGATGGACTCGCGGCCGATGCCATTGGCGCGCAGGGCACGGGCCAGTTGTTGCGCACGCTGATCCAGCTCGGCATAGCTCAGGCGCCGGTCTTCGAACACCAAAGCCTGCGCGTCTGGCGTCAGGGCTGCCTGCTGGCTCAGGGCGGTGTGCAGGTTGGTCGGGCCTGGGTAGCGACGCTCGGTGGCGTTCCAGTGATCCAGTTGCTGCTGGTCTTGCCGTTGCGGGAACAGCTCCACCAGCGCGTGCTGCGGTGCCGCCACCAGCGCGTCGAGCAGGGCGCACCATTGCTCGCTCCAGCGCTGCATGGTGCGCGGGTCAAACAGCGCCGCCTGGTATTCGAGGGCGAGGATCATGTCGCTGCCGTCGTCCTGGATTTCCCAGCTCTGTTCGAACTTGGCGTCGATGGCTGGCAATGTCTGCTCCGAGAGGCTCAGGCCCGGCCACTGGCGGCTGTCCATGCGCCCGTGGTTGAGGGAGAACAGCACCTGGAACAGCGGCGTGCGGTTCAGGTCGCGGCGCTGGGCCACGGCACCGACCAAGGTGGCGAAGGGCAGGTCGGCATGGGCCTGGGCCGCACGCAGATCGGCTTCGAGACTGGCCAGCAGCTGCTCGGCCGGTGCCTGTTGGTCGATCTCGCTGCGAATCACCAGGGTGTTCACCAGGCAAGCCAGCAACGCCTGGGTTTGCGGCTGGTCACGCTGGTCCGCCGGGGTGCCGAGGCGAATCTCGCGCTGGCCGCTGTAGCGGGCGAGCAGGGCGCTCAAGGCACTGGCCAGTACCACGTAAGCAGTGGTGCCGCGTTGGCGGGCGAATTGGCGAATCGCTTCGACACGTTGTGCGCCGAGGCTGAGGGTCAGTTGTCCGGCGCGACGATCCACTTCGGCACCGCGCGGGCGGTCCAGCGGCAGGTCGAGCTGGTAGTCGTCCTGGCCCAGATGGTTTTTCCAGTAGTCCAGGCTGGCGCTGCGACGGGCCTGGGTGTCCGGATGCTGTTGCCACAGGGCGAAATCGATGTAGTCGATCTCAAGTGTCGCCCAGTCCGGCGCTTGTCCGCGCAAGTTGGCGCTGTAGGCCTGGCTCAGCTCGTCGATCAACAACTGCATGGCCCAGCCGTCGGTGGCGCTGTGGTGCAGGCACACCAGCAGGCGGCTTTCGTCGCTGTCCTGGCGTTGCAGCAGTTGTGCGCGCCAAGGGGCGGCGGCTGCGAGATCGAACGGCGCCATCAAGGCGTCTTCGGCATCAAGGCAGGCCGCGGTCCAGTCCTGTTGAGTGACGCCAGTGACCGCCAGCGCCGGCCCCTGATCGTCGATCAGCAGTTGCGGTTCACCTTCGATTTCATGGATGCGGCTGCGCAGCACCAAGTGGCGCTCACTGACCTGTTCGAAGGCCTCGCGCAACGCTTGAACGTTCAGCTCGCCGCGCAGGGTCAGGGCAAACGGCATGTGGTATTCGCGGGACTCCGGTACCAGCCGGCTGAGCATCCAGAACCGTCGCTGTGCCAGGCCCAGTGGCAACTGTGCCGGACGCGGTTGTGCAGTCATCAGTTCGCCTGGGGTCGCCGCGCGCAAATGGTCGGCCAAAGCCGCCACCGTAGGTTGGGCGAACACCAGTGCCAGCGGCAGTGTCGCGCCCAGGCGTTCACGGATGCGGGCCACCAGACGGGTCGCCAGCAACGAGTGACCGCCAAGCTGGAAGAAGTGATCTTCGATGCCCACCGAAGGACGCTCCAGCAGTTCGCTGAACAACTCGCAGAGCACAGTTTCCGTGGCATTGCGCGGTGCGACTTGCGGGCGCTCGCCCCCGGTGTCCGGCAGCGCCGTGGCGGCCAGTGCCTTGCGGTCGAGCTTGCCGTTGCTGTTGAGCGGCAGGCTGTCCAGTTGCACCAACAGGCTCGGCACCATGTGCGACGGCAGGTTGTCGCTGAGCGCCGCGCGCAGTGCGGCTTCGTCGGCGTCACCGCACCAGAAGCTCACCAGACGCTGGTCGAGCAACAGGTTCGCGGCCTCGCGAACGCCGGACTGGTTCAGCAATTCGGCATCGATCTCGCCCAGCTCGATACGCTGGCCACGCAGTTTCACCTGATGGTCGAGGCGGCCGAGGTATTCAATGTTGCCATCGGCGAGGAAGCGGCAACGGTCGCCGGTGCGGTACAGGCGATCACCCTTGATGAACGGGCTGGCGAGGAAGCGTTCCTCGGTCAGGTCCGCGCGCTTCAGGTAACCCCGGGCCACGCCGACACCGCCGATGTACAGCTCACCGATACTGCCGATGGGCAGCGGTTGCATGGCCGCGTCGAGGATGTACAGGCGCAGGTTGGCGATCGGTTTGCCGATGGGCACGATCAGGTCATTGACCGAGCAACGCCAGACCGAGACGTCGATGGCCGCTTCGGTCGGGCCGTACAGGTTGACCAGCGCCGCCGGGTGTTGGCCCATGAAGCGCCGCACCAGATCCGCCGGCAGCGCTTCGCCGCTGGCGAACACCTGGCGCAGGCTGTGGCACTGGGCAAGGCTCGGCTCTTCGACAAAGGCGCGCAGCATCGACGGCACGAAGTGCAGGGTGGTGACCTGTTCCTGCTGGACCAACTGGCTGAGATACGCCGGGTCGCGGTGACCGTCCGGACGGGCGACCACCAGCGTGGCGCCGGTGATCAGCGGCCAGAAGAACTCCCACACCGACACGTCGAAGCTGTACGGCGTCTTCTGCAATACGCGGTCATTCGGGCCAATCGGGAAGGCGTCCTGCATCCAATGGATGCGGTTCATCAGGGCGCCGTGTTCGTTCATCACGCCCTTGGGCTGGCCGGTGGAGCCGGAGGTGTAGAGCACGTAGGCCAGATCACCCGCCTCAACGCTTAGCGGTTCCGCCGCCGGCGCCTGTGGAAGGGCGTCGAGGGTCCAGGTGTTGTGGTCAGTCGGCAGGCGCGCCAGCCACTGCGGCTGGGTCAGTGTGAGGCGTGCATCGGCGTCTTCGATCAGGAACGCCAGGCGCGCCGCCGGCAGTTCAGGATCCAGCGGCAACCAGGCCGCGCCGGCATGCACGATACCGAGCAGGGCGACAACCATCTCCACCGAACGCTCCATGCACACCGGCACGATGGATTCGCGGCCGATACCGTTGGCGCGCAGGGCACAGGCCAAATGCTGCGCACGCTGATCCAGCTCGGCATAGCTCAGGCGCTGGCCTTCGAACACCAGTGCCGGGGCGTCTGGTGTCAGGGCCGCCTGCTGGCTGAGGGCGGTGTGCAGATTGGTCGGGCCTGGGTAGTGACGCTCGGTGGCGTTCCACTCGATCAGTTGCTGGCGACGCTCGGCTTGCGTCAAGGGCGACCAGTCGGCGATGCGAGTCCGGGGCGCGTCGAGCATGGCTTCCAGCAGCTGTTGCCATTGCCCCAGCCAGGCCTTGACCGTGCTTTCGCTGAACAGCGCGGCGCGGTATTCCAGAAGCACCGACAGCACCTCGCCGTCATGCACTTCCCAGTTCAGATCGTACTTGGTGGATTGTGCGGTCACCGCTCGCTCATGCACCTGCAACTGCGGCCACTGGCTGGCGGCGGCGTCGGCGTTCTGCATGACGAACAGCACCTGGAACAGCGGCGTCTGCGAAAGGCTGCGCGACGGGTTCAAGGCTTCGACCACCTGGTCGAACGGCACGTCCTGATGTTGCTGGGCATCCAGCACGCGGTCGCAAACCTGGCTGAGCAAGCCTTCGAAATCCAGGGCCGGGTCGAGGTCGCTGCGCATCACCACGGTGTTGACGAAGCAACCGATCAGCGGCTGCAACTCGGCCCGTGGACGCTGGGCCACCGGGCTGCCGAAGCGCACGTCCCGCTGGTTGGCATGACGCCCCAGCAGCAACTGCGCGGCGCTGAGCATCAGCATGTACAGGGTGGCGCCGCGCTGCTGGGCGAACTGGCGCAAGCGTGCCGCCAGCTCCCGGGGCAGTTGCAATTGCACCGCGCCGGCCGCCGGTTCGAGCTGGTTCGGGCGCGCCTGCCGGGTTGGCAGGTCCAGCAGGTAGTCGCCGTCCTCCAGTTGTGTGCGCCAGTAATCCAGCTGCTTGCGGAACAGCGCCTGCTGCGCCGGTTCACGCTGCCACAGCGCGTAGTCCGGGTATTGCAGGGCCAGCGCCGGCAAGGAGGCGACAGCACCTTCGCACTGGGCGGCGTAAAGCCGGGCCAGTTCATCCAGCAGGTTCTGGCTGGAGGCATCATCGGTGGCGCAGTGGTGCACGTTCAGCAGGAGCAGTGCCTGGGCCTGAGCGTTACGTTGCATCAATGTGGCGCGAACCGGCACTTGCGTGGCCAGATCGAAACGGTGACCGGTCTCGGCGTGGATCGCCGCGTCGGTCAGTTGCTGCCATGCCTCGTCGCTGTCGGCATCCAGCGTGGTCAGGTGCAGCTGGATCTCGGCTTGCTGATCGATGACCAGCGCCAGTTCGCCGTCAGCATCACGCACGATGCGGCTGCGCAAGCTTTCATGGCGGGCGATGACGGCATTCAAAGCCGACTGCAAGACCGGCACGTTCAGCTCACCGTCGAACTGCACGGCGCTGACCACGTTGTACTCACCGCCACCGGCGCTCAGTTGTTCGAGGAACCACAAGCGTTGCTGTTCGAACGAAAGCGGCAGGCGCGTCGGACGAGCCGCCGCCGTCAAGGTCGCGGCCGGGGCTTGCAGCGGTTCACCGAGCAAGGCGGCCAGGGCTTCCAGAGTCGGCTGTTCGAACACCGAACGCAGCGCCGGCACCGTCGCGAATTGTTGGCGCAGGCGGGCAAATAGCACCGCTGCCAGCAGCGAATGACCGCCCAGATAGAAGAAGTGACTGTCGCGACCGATCTGCGTCAGCGGCACGTTCAACAGTTCCGACCAGAGCGCCGCCAGCTGCTGTTCGGCAAGCGTGCGTGGCGGGTCCTGGGCGTCCGGCGCGGCCTGGATGTCCGGGGGCGGCAGGGCCTTGCGATTGAGTTTGCCGTTGTCGGTCAGCGGCAACTCGTCGAGCACCACGAACGCCGAAGGCACCATGTAGTCGGGCAGGGCGGCGCCGATTGCCTTGCGCCAGCCGTCGATATCGGCCTGGGCGTCGCAGGTGACGTAAGCCACCAGGCGCTTGTCGCCGGGCACGTCTTCACGGGCCAGCACCACCGATTGGCGCACGCCGGGCTGGGCGCCGATCAGCGCTTCGATTTCCCCCAGCTCCACGCGGAAACCACGGATTTTCACCTGATGGTCCATGCGGCCCAGGTATTCGAGCTGGCCGTCGGGCAGCCAGCGCACCAGGTCGCCGGACTTGTACATGCGCGCGCCGGGCTGCGCCGAGAACGGATCGTCGATGAAAACCTTGGCGGTCTGTTCGGCCCGGTTGAGGTAGCCCAGGGTCACGCCGGCACCGCCGATGTGCAGTTCTCCTGGCACGCCTACCGGCATCGGGTTCAGCCAGGCGTCGAGCACGTAGGTGCGCACGTTGGCAATCGGGCGGCCAATGATCGGCCGCGCCGGGAAGTCGTTCACCGCGCAACCGGTGGCGTCCACGGTGCATTCGGTCGGGCCGTAGGTATTGAAGAAACGGCTGCCGGCAATCGACGGCAGGCGCTGCCAGAGTTGCGCGTCCACCGCATCGCCGCCGAACAGCACGAAGCGCGGCAAGTACACCTCGCCACGGCGCACGCCGTCGCTTTCGAGCAGGGCCTTGAGCTGCGCCGGGGTGCACTCGAAGGCGTCCAGGCGGGTCTCGGCGAAGAATTGCGCCAGAGCCTCTGGGTCGTAGCGCACGTCTTCCGGTGTGAGGTACAGGCTATGGCCGTCGAGCAGCAGGATGAGTTCGGCCACCGAACTGTCGAAGGCGAACGAGTAGTTGAAACTGGTGCGCATCGGCTGGTCGGTGTAGCGACGGTACAGGCCATGGATACGCGCCCAGGCCAGGTTGACCACCGAACCGTTGGTGACCAGGGTGCCCTTGGGCTTACCGGTGGAACCGGAGGTGTACATGATGTAGGCCAGGTCATCGGGCCCGGCCAGGGGCGCGAGGTTGCCGTCTGGCTGGTCGGCGAACAAGGCGGCGTCGCTGTCCAGGCGCAGGCGCGGCAGGTCGGCACCCAGCTGTTCCAGCAAGTCCTGCTGGCTGAGGAACAGCGCCGGTTGCGCGTCTTCGAGCATGTAGGCCAGGCGGTCTACCGGGTAGGTGGGGTCGAGCGGCACATAGGCGCCACCGGACTTGAGAATGCCCAGCAGGCCCACCAGCAGATCCAGCGAACGCTCGACACACAGGGCCACCGGACGGTTGGCCACCACGCCTTGCGCGCGCAGGTAATGCGCGAGCTGGTTGGCCCGGCGATTGAGTTCGCCGTAGCTCAGGCTGCGGCCTTCGAAACTCAGGGCGTCGCGATCCGGGGTACGTGCGGCCTGCTGTTCGAACAGCTGGGCGAAGGTCAGGTGCTGCGGCACTTCCATGTCGGTGCGGTTCCACTCGACCACGGTGCGCTGCCATTCGGTCGCCATCAGCAGTGGCAGGGCGGCCACCGGGCGTTGCGGTTCGGCGAGCATCTGCTCCAGCAGGTGTTCCAGGCGGGCCAGGGTCTGCCGTGCGCTGTCGGCGACAAACAGATCGAGGGCGTACATCAACTCCAGCTGGATCGGCGCATTGGCCGGGCACAGCACGTGCAGGTCCAGGTCGCATTCGGACTGCTTCAGCGGGGTGTCGAGGGCCTGGAACTCAAGGCCAGGGAAGCGCAGCCGTGATTCCATCGCCAATTGCTGGGCCACCATCACCTGATACAGCGGGGCGTGGCTGAGGCTGCGCGGCAATTGCAGGCTGTCGACCAATTGCTCGAACGGCAGGTCCTGATGTTGCAGGCCCTCGCGCAGACGCTTGGCCACTTGCTCCACCAGTGCGCTGAAATCGGCCTGAGGGGCGAAGTCGGCGCGGATCGCCAAATTGTTCAGCAGGATGCCGAGCAAGCCTTCGGTGCCCGGTTGTTCACGATGGGTGACCGGCGTACCGATCAACACGGTGGCATCGCCGCTCAAACGGTGCATGAGCACGGCGAAACCGGCGAACAGCACGGTGAACGGGGTGGTGCCGAGGCGACTGGCAAAGGCCTGCACCCGCGCGCTGAGGTCGGCGCTGAGTTCACGCTGGACGATGCCGGCGCGGTAGGTCTGCACCGACGGCCGCGCCAGATCGGTCGGCAGCGCCAGCAACGGGCTGCTTTCGCTGTTGCTGCGGTCCAGGGTTTGGGTCCAGTAGTCGAGCTGGCGCTTGAGTTCCGTGCCTTGCAGGTGCTCGCGCTGCCACAGGGCGAAGTCGGCGTATTGCACCGGCAAGGCCGGCAGTTCAGCCGCCTGGCCGTTGCAACGGGCCTCGTAACCCAGGGCCAGTTCGCGCAGGGCGATGGTTGCCGACCAGGCGTCGGAGACCAGGTGGTGCAAGGCGATACCCAGTACGTGTTCATTCGGCGCCAGGCGCAGCAAACGTGCGCGCAGCAGGGGCGGGTTGCTCAGGTCGAACGGTTGCTCGAAGGTGGCTTGCAGGGCGCTGAACTGCGCGCCTTCGCGGGCGGTGGCGGCCAGGCCGGACAGGTCGTCGAAGGGCAGTTCGATAGTCAGCGCCGCGCTGATGTGCTGGCACGGCACGCCGTCGGTGCTGCGGATGCCGGTGCGCAGGATTTCATGGCGCGCCAGCAGATCGTTGAGGCTGGCGTGCAGCGCTTGCACATTCAGCTCACCCTTCAATTGCAGGGCAAAGGGAATGTTGAACAGCGTGGTGCCCGGCGTCAGTTGCTCGATGAACCACAGGCGCTGTTGCGAGAACGACAGCGGCAACAGTGCCGGACGTGGTTGGGCTTTGGGCCCTTGGCTGGTTGCCGATTTCGGCGCGGCGGCCTCGGCCTGGCGTGCGGCGATGGCCACCGCCAGCAGTGCCACGGTCGGCTGTTCGAACAGCACCCGCAATGGCAGGTCGAGTTTGAAGTGCGCCCGCAGCCGCGCAACGATTTGCGTGGCCAGCAGCGAGTGGCCGCCGAGGGTGAAGAAGTTGTCTTCCACACCGACACTGTCACGGCCCAGTACCTCGGCCCAGACGTTGGCCACGGCCGCTTCCAGTGGATTGCGCGGGGCAATGCTTTCCCGGGTGTCGGCCTGCCAGTTCAATTCCTGGGCGGCCAGGGCCTTGCGGTCGACCTTGCCGTTGGCGTTGAGCGGCAACTTTTCCAGGCAGACGAACGCCGCCGGCACCATGTAGGGCGGCAATTGCGTGCGCAGATGCTCGCTCAGGCCGTCGCTGCCCAGGCGCTCGTCATGCGCCGACCAGTAGGCCACCAGCCAGGCTTCGCCGACGCCGTTCTCGCGCAGCAGCACCGCGGCTTCGCGCACGTTCGGGTGCTGGGCCAGGCGGTGTTCGATTTCCGTCAGTTCGATGCGGTGCCCACGCAGCTTGACCTGCTGGTCGCGGCGACCGAGGTATTCGATCACGCCATCGGCGCGCCAGCGACCCAGGTCGCCGGTGCGGTAGATGCGCCCTTCGAGCGCCGGGTGATCGATGAAAGCATCAGCGGTGCGTTGCGGATCGTGCAGGTAGCCACGGCCGACGCCAACGCCACCGACACAGATTTCACCGGCCACGCCGACCGGCACCGGTCGCAGGGCTTCGTCCAGCACATACAGGCGGTTGTTGGCGGTCGGCTGGCCGATGGGCATGTGGCTGACATCGGCGTCCGGGGCTTCGAAGATCGGCTGGAAGGCCACGTCGTCCGCACACTCGGCGGGGCCGTAGGCGTTCATCAGGGCGATGTCCGGGAAGCGCGCGAACCAGTCGCGGGCCACGGTCGGCGGCAGCGCTTCACCGGTGGGCAATACCCAGCGCAGATCAGGCAACTGCAGCTCGCACGGGCACAGCGCAAGCAAGGTGCGCATCAGGCTCGGGACGATTTCCAGCACGCTCAGGTGCTCGCTGGCCAGCACCTGCAACAGGCGCTGCGGGTCGTGGGCCACTTCATCCGGGAGGATCTGCACGGTGGCGCCCAGCACCGGCGCGGCGAGGAACTGCCACACCGAAATGTCGAAGGCCACCGAGGCGGTCTGCGGGATGCGGTCACCGGCGTTCAGGCCCAGGGCCGGGACCTTGCCGAAGATGTTATTGAGCATGCCCCGTTGTTCGATCATCACGCCCTTGGGCGTCCCAGTCGAACCCGAGGTGAACAGCACGTAGGCCAGGCTGTCCGGGCCACCGAGGAGCGGCAGCGGTGCATCGTTGCCAGCGTTCCAGCAGGCTTCGGCGAACAGCGCGTTCGGCGCCTGCTCCAGGCCGCTGAGCAACTGATCGAGCAGCCCGCTACACGCTTCACTGGCCACGAGCAGTGGCGCGCGGGACAGCTTGAGAATCTCCCGCAGGCGCTCCGGCGGGTGATTGACTTCCAGCGGCAGCATCGCCGCGCCGGCCTTGAACACGGCGATCATCATGGTCAGCAAGGGCAGGCCGCGAGGGGCGACCAGCGCGACCAGTCGGTCCTCGCCGGCACCGGCTTCGCGCAGGGCGTGGGCCAGGCGGGTGGCGCGCTTATCCAGTTCGGCGTAAGTCAGGGATTGGCCATCGCAGATAGCGGCGACCTGCTCGCCGCGCTGGGCGACCTGTGCGGCGAACAGCTGCGCGTAGCTTTGCTCCAGCGGAAATTCATGGGGGTTTACCGCCCATTCCCCCAGCAGTTGCTGGCGCTCGTCGCCGGCCAGTAGTTCAAAACTGCCGAGCACTGCATCTGGCGCGCCGAGCATACCGCGCACCAGGCAGGCGAGGTGGCCGAGCAGGCGCTGCACGGTGGCGGCGTCGAAACGCTCACGGTCGTAGGACACGCGAATGCCCAGCTCCGCTTCCGGCAGGATCACCACGGTCAGGCCGTAGTGGGTGTGCACGCTGTGGTCCATGCCATCGAGGCTGAACTGGAAACCGCCCTCCAGGATCTGCTCGTCGATCGGCGCGTTTTCAAACACCAGGATGCTGTCGAACAGGGTTTCGCCCCGGGGGAAATCGCTCCAGCCCTGAATGTCGGTCAGCGGTGTGTGCTCATAGTCGCGCATGTCGACGTTCAGCCCTTGCAGCGCGCTCAGCCACTGGCCGAGGGACGCCTTCGGATCCACGCAAACCCGCAGCGGCAGGGTGTTGATGAACAGGCCGATCATCTCCGCCACGCCGGTCAGCTCCGCCGGACGCCCGGCCACGGTGACACCGAACAGCACGTCGCGCTGCCCGCTGTAGCGGGACAGCAGCAGCGACCAGGCACCCTGGAAGAAGGTGTTCGGGGTGATCCGCTGGCTGCGGCAGAAGGCCGCCAGCGCCTGGGTTTCCTCTTCGCTCAGGCGAACCAGCTGGTCGTCCACCAGCACCGCGTCGGTGTAGCGGTCGCGGGTCACGCCGTTGTCCACGGTCAGCGGCGTCGGCGCATTGAGGCCCTGCAACTGGCCGCGCCAGAACTGTTCGGCCTTGCTCGCGTCCTGGCGTTGCAGCCACTGGATGTAGTCGCGGAACGGGCGTGGGGCCTTGAGCCCCGGGGTGCGGTCGTTGCACAGCGCTTCGTAGACCTTGAGGAAGTCCACGGTCACCAGCGAGATGCACCAGGCGTCCATCAGGATGTGGTGGAAGCTGCGGATGAATTCGTAGGATTCATCGCCCAGGCGTACCAGGCGGAAGCGGATCAGCGGCGGCTTCGACAGGTTGAAGCCGACCTTCTGTTCGTCCGCCAGCAGGGTGCGAATCCGCGCTTCCTGCTCGGCGGGTGCCAGGCCGCGCAGGTCGATAGTGTCCAGCGGTACCTTGACCTCGCGATGGATCACCTGCACCGGTTGCTTCTGGGTTTTCCACTGGAAGCTGGCGCGCAGGGAGGGGTGCAGCGCCACCACTTGACGCCAGGATTCGAGGAACGCGGCTTCGTCGATGGCACCGCCGATGCGGTAGCGATCCTGCATCAGGTACACGCCGGAATCTTCGTGCAGCAGGGAGTGGAACAGCATGCCTTGCTGCAACGGCGACAGCGGGTAAATGTCTTCGATCGGATTGCTGTTGTTCTTTTCGGTGGTCATCAAAAACGTCCTGCGGAAAAAGGGGTGACGGCGTGCTGATCTGTGCGAATAGCTGCGCGGCCGGTCAGAATTCGTTTTCGTCGAGTTCGGCCATCAGCGCCTGCAGCTCGTCATCGGACAGGCCCGAGGCGCTGAACGCGGTGCTCTCGGCCTGCGCTTGGGCGCTGTCCGGGGCCACTGGCCGGGCGACTTCGGCCATGGCGGCGATGGTCTGGCCTTCGAACACGTGCTTGGCGGACAGGGCGACGCCTTGTTCATGGGCCTGGGCCACCACTTGCAGGCTGAGAATCGAGTCGCCGCCGATGGCGAAGAAGTTCTCGGTGACACTCACGGTCTCAAGCTTCAGGACCCTGGCGACAATGGCTTGCAGGGTGCTTTCCATGGCGTTGCGCGGAGCGACAAAGGCGCCTTCGTCGAACTGGTCCGGGTCTGGCAACTGGCGCAGATCGAGCTTGCCGTTGGGGGTGCGCGGGAAGCTCGGCAGGGTCAGCACCCGGGCCGGCACCATGTACGACGGCAGGCGCTCGCCGAGGAAGCCCCTGATCGCTTCCGAGTCCGGCGCGTAGCCGTGGGCCGCCAGCACATAGGCCAGCAGACGCTTGCCGGCGGCGTGTTCCTGCACGATCACCGCCGCTTCGCGCACATCGCTGTGGCTGCACAGTTGCCGTTCGATTTCACCCAGCTCGATGCGGTAGCCGCGCAGCTTGACCTGATGGTCACGGCGGCCGAGGAACGCCAGGCGCCCGTCCGCCAGCCAGCAGGCCAGGTCGCCGGTGCGGTAGGCGCGGGTGCCGCAGGCCAATGTGACGAAGGCCTTGGCGGTTTCATCCGGCTTGTTGCGGTAGCCCCGGGCCAGGGTCGGGCCGGCGAGGACGATTTCTCCCGGTTCGCCGACACCGCTGGCCAACCCGTGTTCGTTGAGAACGCGCAGGTCCATGCCGGCAATCGGCCGGCCGATGGTCAGCGCACGGCCTGGCTCCAACACTTCATAACTGGCCCAGACCGTGGCTTCGGTGGGGCCGTATTCATTGACCAGTTTTGCCTTGGGCAAGGCCTGGCTGTGCTGGGCGATCAAGGCCGGCGGGCAGGCTTCGCCGGCGACGATCCAGCATTCTAGGCTGGCGGTGTCGGCGTTGCGTTGCAGTTGGTCGAGCAATGCCTGGTACAACGATGGCAACGACAGGCCGTGGCTGACCCGGTGTTGCGCGATCAACTGCGCCAGCTTCTGCATCTCAAGCTCTTCGCCGGTGGCCGGCAGCACCAGCCGCCCGCCCTGGGCCAGGGTCCAGAAAATCCCCGCCACCGAGCTGTCGAAGGCGAACGACGACAGCAGCAGGTAAGCGCGAACCGGCGTGGCGTAGGCGGCCATGCGCACCTGGGTCGAGAAGCTCAGGGCGCCGTGGCTGATTTCCACGGCTTTCGGCGCGCCGGTGGAACCGGAGGTGTAGATCAGGTAGGCCAGATCGTCCGCCCGGGGTATCGGCAGCGCAGGCAGGTCGCGCGTGTCGGGCACGCTGAGGTCATCCAGCACGAAGCGTTGCAGGCTGTCCGGCACGCTGTCGGCCAGTTCGGCGCTGACCACGATGTGGGCGATGGCGCTGTCGGCCAGCATGTAGGCGCGGCGATCCGCCGGATAGGTCGGGTCGACCGGCACGTAGGCGCCACCGGCCTTCAACACCGCGAGCATGGCGACAATGGCGGCATTGCCACGGGCAAACAGAATGCCCACCGGCACGCCGACGCCGATTCCGGCAGCGCGCAGTTGATGGGCCAGGTGGGTGGCGCAGGCATCGAGGGCGGCATAGCTCAGGTCGCCATCCTTGTCGCTCAGGGCGATGGCGTCGGGTTGTTGCTGCACCTGACGGGCAATCAGCTCCACCAGCGACACCGCTTCAATCGCAGGGGAGGTGGGAGCGTTGTCGATGGTTTGCAGTTGCAGCGGGCCGGTCAGCGGCAGTTGCATCCAGCTGCGTTGCGGTTCGGCCAATGCGCCTTGCAGCAGTTGCAGCCATTGCTCGCCCAGGCAAGCGGCGGCATTGGCGCTCAGGGTGTGGCGGTCGTAAATCAGATGGGCCTGCACGGCGTGCGGGGTCTGGTGCACGTTCAGGCAGGCCTTCACCGGGTTCAACACGGCGCTGGCATGGCGTTCCCGGGCATCGGCCTGACGCCAGGCGAAGCCATAGCCGCCATTGAGGTCGTGGGTGTAGTAGTCCTGCCAGCCGGCGCTGAGTTCGACGCTGGCGGCGACGGTCTTGCTTTGCTCCAGCAGGCTGGCTTGCAGGTCCAGGTCAAGGCGCACCGGCAGGCATTGTTCGAACAGGCCCAGGGCGTTTTCCAGTTCCGGGCCACGGCTTTCATGGACCACCGTCAGCGCCACCTGCTGTTGCCCGGCGAGGCGGCCGAGCAGGGCGGCCCAGGCGGTCAGCATCAGGTTCGAGGTCAGGCCCGGATGAGCAGCGAGGTTTGGCGGCAGGTCCAAGTCCACCCGCGCTGGGGCAAAACCCTTGCCCGAAGCCGACTCCAGCGACAGCTGCAGGGTCGGTTGTTCGCTCAGCGCCTGGGCTTTCCAGAAGGTCACCCCCGGATGGTCGGGCTCGTCTTCGGTGAGGCTCCAGCGCCATTCGGCGTAGTCGGCGTATTGCAGCGCCTCAGTCGACGCGGGGCTGGCGTCTTGCAGCAACGCTGCCGCCAGCAGTTTCAGGCTGCCCAGGTCGAAGTGGCTGCTGGCCCCGGCCAGGTCGAGCACCGATTGTTCATCCGACAGTTGCACCAGGGTCACTGCCAGCGGCAGCGTCCAGTCGCGAGTTTGCGAGGCCAGCAGGCTCAGGGCGGCGTCTTGCTGGTGTTGGTCGAGTGCGCGCAAGTCCTGCACTGCGACCGGCAGCTCGATGGTGTCGTGAATCACCTGCACCGGAAAACGCAGGCCCGGTACGGGCGCCAGTCGGGTGCGCAGGATTTCACTGTCGGCGATCAGGGCGCACAGGCGTTGCTTGAGCAGGTCGGCGCTCACGGGTGAGGCCACCGACCACTGCAAACGGCAGCTCAATGGATGCTCGGCGGCGCCGTGGGTGTGCTGATAAACCGACGCCTGCTGTGGCGAAATACGAAAACCTTGGAGTCCGCTCATGTTCAACTCGACTGGAAATGGGGATAAACCGGGGCGACAGAGGCCCGCAGGCCCACTGATCGAAATCAGGTGAGCCTGTGCACATCAGCTTGTTTGCCCGTGGAAAAAATCAGACGGCGACGTCACTTTGCAGCAGGGCCTCAGCCATGCCGGTCATGATGGCGCGCTTGCCGGTAAAGGGTTCGCGACCGTGCACCGCGAGCATGTTGTCGATGAACAACACGTCGCCCTGCTGCCAACTGAAGCGCACCAGCGAATCGAGGTAGGCCGCTCGCAGCGATTCCAGCACCTCGGGTTCGATCGGTTCGCCGTCGCCATAGAAGGTGTTGGTGGGCAGGTCGAGATCGCTGAAGTTGCCTTGCAGCGAGTCGCGGATGGCCGGTGGCAGGGTGCTGATGTGGAAGAAGGTGGCGTGGTTGAACCACACCTCTTCGCCGGTGCGCGGATGGCGGACCACGGCGGGACCGCGCTGGCGGGTGCGCAGGCGATTATTGGCTTTCCATTCCACCTCGATGCCGACGCTGGCGCAGTAGGCTTCCACTTCAGCGCGGTCTTCGGACTGGAACACCGTCTGCCATGGCAGGCCGAAGCCGTCGCCGTAGTTGCGCACATACAGCACGCCTTTCTCGCGGAAGCGCGCTTCGACCTGCGGGCTGATTTTTGCCTTCACCGCGCGGGTCGAACCGATCGGGGTTTCGCCGCCGGTCTCGGACGGGATGTGGCAGTAGAAGAACAGCCGCAGCGGGAAGCGCGGCGAGTAGGAGTGCTCGTTGTGCGGGAAAATCATCTGGTCGGCCGGGTAGTCGGTCGAGGTGTAGATATTGCCGCCGACCCGGGTGCGCGGCGAGGCGCGGAACATGTATTCCAGGGCGCCGGGGGAGAGCGCGGCGATCACCTGATCGAACTGCTCCACCGACAGCACGGAGAACCCGCGAAACAGGATCGCACCGTATTGCAGCAGTTTCTGCTCAAGGTTCTCACGTTCCCTGGCCGCCCAGGCGACCAGGTCGACACCGCTGACCGCCGGCTCGATCACCAGTGGCAGGGCATGATCGGGGCTGAGCAGGCGCTCGCTGACCAGTTGCTGTTCCGAGACGTTCATGGCTTTGCGACGCACGCCGCCAAGGGCGCGGGACGGTGGGGGCACGATAGACATAAAGGTATTCAACTCGGTTAGAGGGGCATTGAGCGACGTTTGGTTTGCAGCATCTGGCTGCGCCCGGCCGAAGCCTGGGACTGCTGGCGTTCACGCTGGAAAGCCTGGTCCCAGGCGTCGAGGCGTTCGGCCACGGCGGGCAGCGACTGGTCGAGCAGATCGCGGCTCTCGCCCAGCAGGCGGGTCCACAGGTGTTGCAGGCGCAGCGCGCGGTCCTGATCGAAATGCTCGCCACGGAATTTCAGGTTGGCTTCGATGCCGGCGCTGCCGTGGGTCAGGTCCAGCACCAGATGGAAATCCCCCGGTGCCTGCGCCGCGTCCAGCGAGGTCATCTGCGCACCGGCGATGTCAGTCGGGTTCACCCGCGATGGCTGGTAGTTGAGCTTGACCTGGAACAGCGGCGAGTGACCGGCGCGGCGTTGCGGCGCCAGGGCCGAGACCACCAGATCGAACGGCAGGCCCTGGTGGGCATAGGCCAGCCGGGCCTGATCGCGCACTTGCCCGAGGAAACCGGCCAGGGTCGGTTCACCGCGCAGGTCGCAGCGCAGGGTCAGTTGGTTGACGAAGAAACCGATCACGTCGTTATGCGCGGCCAATGGCCGGCCGCTGACGTCGGTGCCCAGCAGGAATTGCTGCTGGCCGCCCAGTTGCTTGATCACCAGTTGATAGCTGGCCAGCAACAGCATGAACAGGGTCATGCCTTGTTCGCGGGCCAGTGCCGTCAGCGCTTCGCAGTTGGCCTGGGGCAGGTTGAAGTTGAAGCTGTGTTCGCCCGCCATCTGGCCGTTGCCACCCAGCGCCACGGTTTGCGCCACGCCTGCCAGATGCTCGCGCCAGAACTGTTGTTCGGCGGCGATGCGTTCGGCGCTCCAGTGAGCGGCTTCCCAGCGGGCGAAATCCAGGTACTGCAGCGGGCGTTCGCCGGCGTTGGAAGCGGCCAGCTCCGTCAGCAGCAATTGCGTCGAGCGTCCGTCGAAAGCGATGTGGTGCAGGGTCAGCAGCAGGTCGTGTTGCTGGTCTTCGCGGCTGAGCAATTGCGCGCGCAGCAGCGGACCGTTTTGCAGATCGACCGGTGTCGTGTGCTCGCGGGCCAGGTGATCAGCCAGCGCTTGTTGTTGCATGGCGATGGGGTGATAGCGCAGGTCATGCAAAGTCAGCGGCACGTCCGCAGTCGGCAGGATCCGTTGTTGCGGACCGTCGACGCCATCGTGGTAGACCGTGCGCAGGACGCTGTGGCGCTCGACCAGATGATTGAGTCGCAGTGCCAGCGCCTCGCTGTCGAGCGCGCCGTGCAGGCGCAGATGCAGCACCAGGTTGTGGCGGGTGTCGGTTGGGTCCAGCTGACGCAGGAACCACAGGCGGCTCTGTGCGAAAGACTGCCGGCCATGATCCAGATCGATGCTGGAACCTTCGCTCGGGGCGGTGGCCTGCGGAGCGGCTTCACCGAGGAAATCCAGCAGCGCCTGCGCCCATTCCTCCAGGGTCTGCTCGCCGAACAGACGCTGGGTATCGAGATTGAGGCCCAGATCCTGATGCAGGCGGGCGGCGAAGTCGGCGACGCTGATGGAGTCCAGGCCCAGGCTGATCAGGCTCAGGTCGAAGTCCACCTTCAGGTACGGGTTGACCTCGCGCAGGGTTTGCCTGAGCCATTGGCGGCAGGCGGGCAGGGCGCTTTCGTCGCCCTGGGCAACCTGCTCCAGCAGTTGCCCACGCTCGATCAGTTCATCGTCGGCCGTGGCCTGTCCACCGTACTGGGCAATGATGCTCAAAGTGCCCACGGCCAACTGCTTGCGCGCGCCCTGGCGGGCGATCTTGCCGCTGGTGGTCATGGGAATGGTCCCGGCTTCCACCAGCACGATCTGGTCGATGCCGCAGTCGGCGGCTTCGCGCACGGCGTTCTGCATCGAAGCGAACAGCTCCGGATGACGCGAGGGGTGAACGAATTTGCGCTGGGGTTCGGCGACGATCACCAGCTTCTCGCGGCCCAGCACCGGGTCCATCTCGGAGAAGGCGGCGATGCGCCCGGTGCGGATGCCCGGCTCGGCATCGGTGATGGCGAATTCGATGTCGTGGGGGTACAGGTTGCGGCCGTTGAGGATCAGCAAGTCCTTGACCCGACCGCAAATCACCACCTGGCCTTCGTGCATGAAACCCAGGTCGCCGGAGCGCAGGTAATGGCCTTCTTCCCCAAGAATGCTGGCCTGGAAGGCCTCGCGGGTCGCTTCGGGATTCTTCCAGTAGGCTTCGGCGTTGCTCGGGCCTTGCAGCCAGACTTCGCCGATCCGGTCGGCGGCGCAGCGTTCATGGTTGTGTGGATTGACGATGGCGATGCCGTGCAAGGCTTGCGGGTAACCGCAGGCGACAAACTCCACCGCCGGGGCTTCGTCTGCCGCCAGGGCCACGCGTCCGGTTTCCAGCACCGCCTTGTCCAGGCGCAGCACCACCGGCAAGGCGTCGGCCGGCGTGGCGCTGACGCACAGCGTCGCTTCGGCCTGGCCGTAGCCGGGGCTGATCGCCAGCGGATTCAGGCCGCAGGCGGCGAAGCGTTGGGCGAAGGTTTCGAGGGTGCCGGGGTGAATCGGCTCGGCGCCGTTGATCGCGTGTTGCCAGGCGCTCAGGTCGAGCTGCGCGATCAGGTTGTCGCTGACCACGCGGTTGCACAGGGCATAGGCAAAATTGGGCGCGAAGCTGGCGGTGGCGCGATAACGGCTCAACGCCTGCAGCCAGGTGGATGGCGCGTTGACGAACGTCTGCGAGGCGATCAGATAGCACGGCATGCCGCTGTACAAGGGCGCCAGCATCCCGCCGATCAGGCCCATGTCGTGGTACAGCGGCAGCCAGTTGACCATGGCGCCGTGCTCGTCGAAACCGTAGGCCTGGCGCATCAGCTCGACGTTGGCGATCAGGTTGCGCTGGCGCACTTCGACGCCCTTGGGCGTGCCGGTGGAGCCGGAGGTGTATTGCAGGAAGGACACGGTCGCGCCGTCGACATCCGGGCGCGTCCACTGGCTGGCGGGCGGGGTGCCGAGGTCTTCGACCGTCGCGACATCGACCCGGCCCTCGACCAGCTCACGCAGGTTTTCGCAATGCTCGGCCGGGGCGAGGATCAACGCCGGTTCCGCATCCACCACCACATTGCGCACGCGGTCCAGGTGACGCGGTTTTCGCGAGGGCGGCGGAAACAGTGGCACGGCGATCAGCCCGGCGTACTGGCAGGCGCAGAAGGCGCGGGCGTAGTCGAGGCTGCTGGGCAGCATCAACAGCACGCGCTCACCCGGCGCATATCGCGCTTGCAGCGCCGCCGCCAGGGACTGGCTCTGTTCGTGCAGTTGGGCAAAGGTCAGGGTTTCGCCGATCTCGACGCCGTCCGGCAAAAAGTGCAGGGCCGCGCGCTGTGGAAAATGCCGGGCGTTGGTTTCCAGCACTTCGATCCAGTGTTTGAAAGAAAACATGTGCAATTCACGCCATGGCAACGATGACTTTGCGGTCACCGGTGTAAGGGTTGCGGCCGTGTGCGACCAGTCGATTGTCGAGCATCAGGATGTCGCCGGGCTGCCATGGAAAACTGATGGCGGTCTCGCGATAGACCTCGCGCACAGTGTCGAGCACCGCGTCGGGGATGGCCGAGCCGTCGCCGAAGTACACGTGGCGCGGCAGGTTCTCTTCACCCACCGCAGCCAGCAGGCTGGCGCGCACCGATGGTTCGATCGCCGAGACATGGAACAGGTGCGCCTGGTTGAACCACACCCACTCGCCGGTCTCGGGGTGCTCAAGCACCGCTGTGCAACGCTGGCGGGTGCGCAGTTCACCATCGGCTTTCCACTCCCACTGGATGTCGTTGTCCTGGCAGTAACGCTCGACCTGGGCGCGATCCTCGGTGTTGAAGACCTTTTGCCATGGCAGGTCCAGCGCGCCGCTGTAGTTGCGCACGTAGAGCAGCTCGCGGCTGGCGAACAGATCGCGGATCTCGGCCGGCATGCGCTGGTAGATCAGGCGGCTGTCGGCAATCGGCGTTTCGCCACCGGTTTCGCTGGCCTTGATGCAGTGGAACCAGATGCGCGACGGCCAGGGCCGGGTGTAGGCCTGTTCGTTGTGCAGGGGAATGAATTGGTGGGCCGGGTATTCGGTGGAGCTGTAGACCCCGGCGAACACTTTGCTGCGCGGCGTGGAGCCGAATTCGTAGCTGGCCAGCGGTGCGCCGAAGCTGGCGGCGAAGCGCTTGAAATCGATGGGCGTAGGGACGTTGAAACCGCGAAACAGGACACCGCCGACGGTGCTCAATGCCTGATCCAGAGTGTCGCGAATCTGTGCTTGCAGATCATGGATCGACTGTCCGGGTGTCGCTTGAATCAGCAAGGGCAACGTCGATTCCTGGTCGAGCGTCCGAGCATTGGGCAAGGGTTCGGAACGAACGCTCAAGTGTTCGATTGAAGTCATCCTGCGCATCCTTTTTTCTTCTTCAGTCAGGCAGTGGGCCTTGGCGAACCTGGAAAACCGGGCAGAGGTCGCTAGGCTTGGCATCCGCCTGAAATGTATCGGCGTTTGTACAGTGCGGCATTTTTATTACAAATGAGAGTCGTTATCAATCTTATTCCATTAATTTTTTTTTTGGATTAGACTCCCGCCGGCCGTAGGCATAGAGCGTTTTTTGCGTACGAAAAATCTACAAAATCTGTCGCAGGGGAGCGGGGCGTGAATTTCAAAAAGAATACAATTGCGTTGGCTGTGGGGTCGGCTGTGTGCCTGGCTAACAGCGCATGGGCAGCCGAACAGGCGAACACAATGGAGATCGCGCCGATCACGGTGACGGGCGAAAAAATCAACCGTTCCCTGGAAAAAACCCAGTCGAGTGTAGCCGTCGTCACGGATAAGCAACTGCGCGAGAAGGAAGACCACAGCCTGGTCGATGTATTCGCCCGCACACCGGGTGTCTACAACACCTCCGGCAACGAAAACTGGGGTATCCGCGGCGTGCCGGTCTCCGGTTTCGATGATCAGGGCCCGGCCGCGCTCAATGGCGCAGTCTCGGTATTCGTCGACGGCGCGGTGCAGCCCAACCGTGCGCTGACCCTGAGCCCGATGCCGCTGTGGGACGTCGAGCAGGTCGAAGTGTTCCTGGGCCCGCAATCCACCACCCAGGGCCGTAACTCCCTGGCCGGTGCGGTGGTCATCCAGACCAAGAACCCGACTTTTGTACCGAGCTTTTCGGCGCAGGCCAACGGCGGTACCTACGGTGAGCGCGGTGGCGCGGTGGCCGGTGGCGGTGCGATTGTCGAAGACAAGATCGCCGGCCGTATCGCTGTGGATTACCAGGAAGGCGATGGCTACATCGACAACCTCTTCGACGATAGCGATGCCAACAAGACCCGCAACGCGAACTACCGCGGCAAGCTGCTGATCCTGCCCAACGACGATCTCGATGTGCTGCTGACCTATGCCCACGATCAAAGCCGCAAGGGCGATAACTCGGTGGTTCGCCAGGGTGACAGGATCCGTTACTACAAGATCGACTCCAACACCGACGCCTACGACAAGCTCAAGCAGGACACCGTCAGCGCCAAGGTCGACTACCGCCTCAATGACGACTGGTCGATCACCAGCCTGACGGCCAACACCGACTCCGACTACGACGCCCGCCTGGACTTCGACCAGACCTCGGTCGACGACCAGGTGGTGCTGCGCAAGCAGTATGGCGACCTGTTCAGCCAGGAGCTGCGCCTGAACTACACCTCGGACGAGGTGAAGAGTTTTGTCGGCCTCTACTACGGCCACAACACCAACAATTTCCACGACCGGCTGTTTTTCGAAGGCGATCCGTTCGGCACGGTCAAGGGCGATACGACGATCGAGAACAAGGCCGTGTTCGGTGAAATCAACTGGACCTTCGCCCCGCGCTGGACCTTGATCACCGGTCTGCGCTACGACCACGAGACCAACGACACCGACGTCAAGATCGATGACTTCTCGCAGCCTGGCAAAGACAAGCAGACCTCCGATGCGGTCCTGCCGAAACTGGGTATCGACTACGAGCTGGCCGACAATCAGTTCGTCGGCTTCATGGTGCAGCGCGGCTATCGTGGCGGCGGCGTCAACGTCCGTGCCGGTAGCGGCCACACCTCCTACGATCCGGAATACACCACCAACTACGAGCTGTCGTACCGTGGTTCGTTCATGGATCAGACCCTGCGTACCCGCGCCAACCTTTACTACACCGACTGGAAGGATCAGCAGGTCAGTGTCGTGAACCCGCAAACCGAATTCTTTGACGTGTTCAACGCCGGTCGTAGCGACATCAAGGGCCTGGAAGTTTCCGTTGAAAAAGACTTCGGCCAGCAGCTGACCCTGAACGCCGGTGCCTCGGTGACTGATGGCAAGTACAAGGACTTCGTGACCAGCGACGGCCGCGACATGAGCGGCGAAGATTTCCTTTTCTCGCCCAAGTACAAGATGACCATGGGCGCTACCTATCGCTGGAACGACCGCGTGACCCTCAACACCGACGTCGTCTGGCAGAGCACGTCCCCGTCGGAGTACGAGTTCGATGACGCAGGTCAGGTGATCGGTGAACGCAAGGCCGACAACTACTGGCTGGCCAACTTCAACGCCGAGTACAAGCTGACAAAGAACGTCTCGGTATCCGGTTACGTGAAAAACGCCTTCGACAAGGAATACGTCACCAACAACCGCAGCGGCGACATCATCGATGTCGGTGCCCCGCGCACTGCAGGCCTGATTCTGCGCTACGACATGTAAACCCTTGGACTGGGGAAAGGATTCCCCGCGTCCGGTTTCACGGCTTTCTTTTCCTGGAACGTTCGATTTCAGGCGCCCCGTTCCTTTCCAAATCCAGCCTCCGTGGAGGAAATCATGAGTGCTTTTTCGAATGCCACATCGGGTGGCGCGCAACAGCTACGCCTGTCGCACACCGGTCTGTCGAACCCGTACTGCCTTGATCCGACGCCGCTGCTGGAGCGCCAGCAACAGCAGGAATCCAACGCCCGCAGTTACCCTCGGCGCATTCCGCTGGTGCTGGAACGGGCCCATGGCATCTATGTGCAGGACAGTCGCGGCCAGGTGTTCGTCGATTGCCTGGCCGGTGCCGGCACCCTGGCGCTGGGGCACAACCATCCGGTGATCGTCGAAGCCATCACCCAGGTGCTGGCCTCGGGTTTGCCGATGCACACCCTGGACCTCATGACCCCGGTGAAGGACGCATTCGTCCAGGAAATCTTCGGCTGCCTCCCAGCCGACTTTGCGCGGAACGCGCGCATCCAGTTTTGTGGCCCCAGTGGCGCCGATGCGGTGGAAGCGGCACTGAAGCTGACCCGCACCGCCACTGGCCGGCATTCGGTACTGGCCTTTGAAGGGGCCTACCACGGCATGACCTTGGGCACGCTGTCGATCAGCGGCAACCTGTCGCCGAAAAATGCCCTGGGCGGCTTGATGGCCGGCGTGCAACGCCTGCCGTTCCCCCACGATTACCGCTGCCCGTTCGGCGTGGCGGGCGAGCAGGGCGTGACCCTGAACGTGCGCTACCTCGAGCACCTGCTCAACGACCCGGAAAGCGGTGTGACCCAGCCTGCGGCGATGATCCTCGAACCGATCCAGGGCGAAGGCGGAGTGATCACCGCGCCCGATCGCTGGATGCAGGAACTGCGGCGCCTGACCCAGGCTCACGGCATTCCGTTGATCGTCGACGAAATCCAGTGCGGCATCGCGCGCAGCGGGCGGATGTTCGGCTTCGAGCACTCGGGCATCACCCCGGACGTGATTACCTTGTCTAAAGCCATCGGCGGCGGCCTGCCGTTGTCGGTGATGGTCTACAACGACTCCCTGGATGTGTGGCAACCGGGTGCCCACGCCGGCACCTTCCGTGGCAACCAATTGGCGATGGCGGCCGGCACCGCGACCTTGCGTTTTATCCGCGATCAGGGCCTGGTGGCTCACGCCGAAAGCGCTGGCGCGCATCTGCGCAAGCAGCTGCTGGCATTGCAGAGTGAATTCAACTGGATCGGCGACGTGCGTGGCCGTGGCCTGATGCTCGGCATGGAAATCGTCGACCCGCAGGGTGCCCGCGATGTCCAGGGCCATCCGCCGGTGGACACCGCCCGGGCCAAGGCCTTCCAGCAGGCGTGCCTGCAACACGGTTTGATCGTGGAACTGGGTGGTCGTCACGGCGCCACCGTGCGCTTGCTGCCACCGCTGATCATCACCGAGCAGGAAATCGATTTCGTCGCGCAAATCCTGTTCCGCGCGGCCGCTGCGATCAATGAGCGCCAATGTTCTTCTCTGTAGGAGCGAGCTTGCTCGCGATGGCGGCGTGTCAGGCACCATTGGTGTTGAATGTGCCGGCCTCATCGCGAGCAAGCTCGCTCCCACAGGGGAATGTTGCCGCAGGCTGCGATCTTTTGATTTGGCTTGAAAGATCGCAGCCTCGTTGCACTCGACAGCTCCTACAGTGATTTTGCGTACAGGCACGGGACCTGTGGGAGCGAGCCTGCTCGCGATGGCGGCGTGTCAGGCGCCATTGATGTTGAAATGTGCCGGCCTCATCGCGAGCAGGCTCGCTCCCACAGGGGAATGCGTAATCCAGTAGGGGGATGCGGTGCAGATTTTTTGGGTAGGGAGTGGTAATGCATAAGGTGTTTGCATCGATGAAACCCACCTGGCTGTTGCTGACGGTGCTTGGATTGAGCGCTTGTGGCGAGCCAAAGGCGCCTGCCGAACAGAGTGCAGCGGTGCCGCAGGTGAAGACGCTGACGGTCCAGCCGCGTTCCTTTGCCATGACCACGGACTTGCCCGGTCGGATCGAGCCGGTGCGCATTGCCGAGGTGCGCGCGCGGGTGGCCGGCGTGGTGCTGACCCGACACTTTCAGGAGGGCAGCGACGTCAAGGCCGGCCAGTTGCTCTTCAGCATCGACCCGGCGCCGTTCAAGGCCGCCGTGATGCGCGCCGAAGGCGCACTGGCCAAGGTCGAGGCGGATGCCTTCCGCGCCAACGCCCAGGTCCAGCGCTTCAAGCAACTGGTGCAAATCAACGCCGTCAGCCAGCAGGCCTTCGACGACGCCATGTCCGACCTCAAGAGCGCCCAGGCCAATCGCCTGGCTGCCCAGGCCGACCTGACCACCGCCCGGCTCAACCTCGGTTACTGCCAGGTGCGCGCGCCGATCAGTGGCCGTGTCGGTCGTGCCCTGGTCAGCGAAGGCGCGTTGGTGGGGCAGGACGAGGCGACGCAGATGGCGCGGATCCAGCAACTGGACCCGATCTACGCCGACTTCACCCAACCCGCCGAACAGGTGGTGGCCTTGCAGCAGGCGTTGTCCAGCGGGCGCCTGACACTCAGCGAAAACGGCAGCGGCGACAGCAGTTCTGCCGAAGTCACGCTGCAGGTGGGCAACCCGGCGCAGGTTCGCCGTGGCACCCTGATGTTCTCCGATATCTCCGTGGACCGCGGCACCGGGCAGGTGACGCTGCGCGGCGAGTTTCGCAACCCGGACCACCTGCTGCTGCCGGGCATGTACGTGCGGGTAGTGGCGCCGGCCGGTGTCGACCCGCAAGCCTTGTTCGTGCCGCAACAGGCGGTGCAGCGCGGTGCCGACGGCCAGGCGCGGTTGATGCTGGTGGACGACGGCGGCGTGGTGCGCGAGCGGGTGGTCAGCACCGGTGCGATGGTCGGCTCAGACTGGCAGATCACCCAGGGGCTGGCGGCCGGCGAGCAGGTGGTGATCGAGCGCGTCGACAAGGTCAGCGCCGGTGCGCTGGTCAAGGCCGAAGCAGAGGTCAAGACCGATGCCGTGGTCAACGACAACACTCTGGTCGGGCAGCAAGCCCGTAACTGACGGAAGCCTTCGATGCCCGATTTTTTCATCAACCGTCCGAACTTCGCCTGGGTCATCGCGCTGTTCATTTCCCTTGCGGGCTTGCTGACCCTGGGGACCCTGGCGGTCAACCAGTACCCGGACGTGGCGCCGACGCAGATTGTGGTCAGCGCCAGCTATCCGGGCGCATCGGCACAGATCGTCAGCCAGAACGTCACCAGCCTGATCGAAGAAGAGCTCAACGGCCTCAAAGGCCTGATCTATCACGAGTCCAACAGCGCCAACGGCGGGGCCGACATCACCATCACCTTCAAGCCCGGTACCGATGCCGACATGGCACAGGTCGACGTGCAGAACCGTCTGCAACGGGTGATCGGTCGCATGCCCCGGGCGGTAATCGAGCAAGGCCTGAATGTGGAGCAGTCGCGCTCCAATTTCCTGTTGGTGTATGCCTTGTCCTACACCGACGACCAGCAGGATTCCATCGGCCTTGCGGACTATGCCGCCCGGGCCGTGAACAATGAGATACGCCGGGTGAACGGGGTCGGGCGGGTGCAGATGTACACCGCCGAACGGGCCATGCGCATCTGGGTCGATCCACAGCGACTGGTGGGCTACAACCTGTCGATGGCCGATGTCGGCAAGGCCATTGCCGCGCAGAACGCCCAGGTGCCCGCCGGCAGCATGGGCGAACGACCGGGGCCGGCCGACCAGCAAATCACCGCGACAGTGATGGTGCAGGGGCAGCTCGAATCGGTGGAGGCGTTCGGCAACATCGTGCTGCGGGCCAATGACGACGGCTCCAGCGTGCGCATTCACGACGTGGCACGGGTCGAGCTGGGGCGCCAGGACTACCGCTTCGACGCGCGCCTGAACGGCAAGCCGGCGGCGGCCATGTCGGTGCAACTGGCACCACAGGCCAACGCGCTGGAAACGGCCAAGGCCATCAAGCTGCGCCTTGAACAGCTGTCGAGCACCTTGCCGGCGAACATGACCCTGAGCGTGCCCTACGACACTTCGTACTTTGTCGACGTGGCGATCCGGCAAGTGATCTACACCCTGATCGAAGCCATGGTCCTGGTGTTTCTGGTGATGCTGCTGTTCCTGCAGAACCTGCGCTACACACTGATTCCGGCGGTGGTGGTGCCGGTCTGCCTGCTGGGGACCGTCGCGGTGATGGCGCCGCTGGGCTTCTCGATCAACATGATGACTTTGTTCGGCATGGTGTTGGCCATCGGCATTCTGGTGGACGACGCCATCGTGGTGGTGGAAAACGTCGAACGCCTGATCCGCGAGGAACGGCTGTCACCCAAGGCCGCGACCCGCAAGGCGATGCAGCAGATCAGCGGGGCGATTGTCGGCATCACGCTGGTGCTGTCGGCGGTGTTCCTGCCGCTGGCGTTCATGGGCGGTTCGGTGGGCATTATCTACCAGCAGTTCGCCATGGCGCTGTCGGTGTCGATCCTGTTCTCCGGGTTCCTCGCGCTGACCCTGACGCCGGCCCTGTGCGCCACGCTGATCAAGCCGTTCGACCCGGCACATCAGGTCCGTGGCAATCGCTGGATGCACGCCTTCAACCGACGATTCGAAGCCCTGGCGCAGCGCTACGAACGGTTGGGGGCGAGTTGGGTTCGACGCGGTGCTCGCAGCACGGGCTTGTACCTGTTGTTGCTGCTGGTGCTGGCCTTTGCCTATGCGCGGCTGCCGACTTCGTTCCTGCCGTCCGAAGACCAGGGCTACATCGTCACCGACATCCAGTTGCCGCCTGCGGCTTCGGCGTCGCGTACCGACGTTACGGTGCAGGCCTGGGAGCGCTATGCCCTGGCGCAGCCGACCACCGATCACGTGCTGGCGATCATGGGCTTCAGTTTTTCCGGGGAAGGCGCCAACGCGGCCATGTCCTACGTCACCCTCAAGGATTGGTCGCTGCGCGGTAGCGGGGAGTCGAGCAAGGCGGTGGCGCGGCGTGCGAACGATGCCTTCGAGGACGTGGCCGACGGCACCCTGTACAGCGTGGTGCCGCCACCGGTGGATGGCCTGGGCACCGCCAGCGGTTTCGATCTGCGTTTGCAGGATCTGGCGGGGCAGGGGCACGAAGCGCTGCTTTCGGCTCGCAGCCAGTTGTTCGAGGCGGCCAAGGCCTCACCGGTGATCGGTCATCTGAGCGAGGATGGCCTGGCCGATGCGCCGCAGATCAAGGTCAGCATCGACCGGGAAAAGGCCGAGGCCCTGGGCGTGAGTTTTGATGTGATCAGCGCGGCACTGTCTTCGGCGCTGGGTTCGGAACAGATCAACGAATTCGCCAATCAGGGGCGGATGCAACGGGTGATCGTCCAGGCCGATGGCCGCAGCCGGCAGACCCCCGAAGCGTTGCTGCGCCTGCAAGTGCCCAACCGGCAGAACCGCCTGGTGCCGCTGGAAGCCTTCAGCCGGTTCGAGTGGCAGGTCGGGCCGTTGCAGATCGGTCGCTACAACGGCTCGGCGTCGTTGCGTTTTTCCGGTGAACCTGCGCCGGGCTACAGCAGCGGGCAAGCCATGGAGGAATTGCAGAAAATCGCCCGCCAGTTGCCGGCCGGTTTCAGTCTGGAGTGGTCTGGCCTGTCGCTGCAGGAACAGCAGGCCAGCGATCAGGTGCCGATGCTGGTGGGCCTGTCGCTGACCATGGTGTTGCTGGTGCTGGTGGCGCTGTATGAGAGCTGGGCGATTCCCTTCGCCGTGTTGCTGATCGTGCCCATCGGCATGCTCGGCTCGGTGGCGGCGGTGACGGTCATGGGCATGCCCAATGACGTGTATTTCAAGGTGGGGCTGATCACCATCATCGGTCTGGCGGCGAAGAACGCGATTCTGATCGTCGAGTTCGCCCGGGCGCTGCACGCTCAGGGTACGGGCCTGGCCGAGGCGGCGGCCCAGGCGGCGCGCCTGCGCTTTCGGCCAATTGTCATGACCTCGTTGGCGTTCATCCTGGGCGTGGTGCCGTTGGCGCTGGCCACCGGGGCGGGCGCAGCCAGCCAGCGGGCGATCGGCACCGGGGTGATCGGCGGGATGCTGGCGGCGACGGTGCTCGGGGTGTTGTTCGTGCCGGTGTTTTTCGTTTCGGTGCTGACGCTGGCCGAGCGCCTGCGCCAGCGGCGGGCGGTCAGCGCCCTGGAAGGTGTGCGCTAAGAGGATTACATCTCGCGCACACCGTCCTGGCGGGAGGACGGATCGGTCAGCAGTTTTTTCGAGGTGCGCGGATTGTTCGGCAGCGCCTCGCTGAGGTCCCAGATCTCCAGCATCTTCGCGTACTCGAACGCGTGACGCGGATCGGCCTGGACCCATTGCCCGAACGCCGCACGTTCGTCGGCGGTGCAGGTTTCGTCGTTCAGGCGCAGGCACCAGTGCGCGGCCTGGGTGAGGATTTCGTCGTCTGTTTCGTGAGGGCTGGAAGGTTTCATCAACCGTTACCTGTGTGACCGAAGTCGGCACTCTAACGGAGCAATTGGTAAAAAAACGTCAAAAACAACATCACCAATTCATCTGCAAAAACGTAATCGAAAAGGACTGTTCGCATGTACGACCGCCTGGCAACGACCGTTCAGGAACCCTGTGCGCTGGAGCGCAAAAGCAATAAACCGATCCGCGAGTTGCTGGGCTTTTATGGCCTGCGCACCAGCCTGATCCGCCTCAAGGTGATCGACGCCCTGCTGGTCGCCGCCAGGGAGGGTCGCGCCATAGGCGTGAACGGGACCCACGCCTGGCTGGAGTCGTCGGCGGTGGAGTGCTCGTTCATCAGCGTGCGCGAAGTGCTCAAGCGATTGTGCGAAGAGCGGGTCATCGATTATCAGGCGGACAAGAGTTATCGCTTCACTGCCGAGGCCTGGGCGATCTTGATGCGTACCTCGGGTTGAGTGCAGCAGCACGTTCCTTTTGGCGGTTCGATTGTGGGAGCGAGCCTGCTCGCGAAAAACTCTCGGACAACGCGTTCACTCAGGCAGCCTGCGTTATCGTTGACGACCATCGCGAGCAGGCTCGCTCCCACAGGTTTTTGCGTGGATTGAATGATTGGTGGTCGACGCGAATACTTGGGGGCATGTTTCCGCATCCGCTCAGGAGTGCTGCATGAAGGTGGGCGTGATTTCCGATACCCATGGTTTGCTCCGCGACGAAGCCCTGGCGGCGTTGCAAGGCTGTGAGCGGATTATCCATGCCGGTGACATCGGCAAGCCGCAAATCCTCGAGCAATTGGCAGCCATCGCGCCGTTGCAGGTGGTGCGCGGGAATAACGATCTGAACCTGCCCTGGGCGCAGTCCATTGCCGATCATCTGCGTTTCGAACTCGACGGCTGGCCGGTGTTGCTGGTGCATGACATGGCCGATGTTCCGGCATTGCTGGAGGCGCGGACGAGGCTGGTGATCACCGGTCATTCGCACAAGCCGCTCATCGAATGGCGCGGTGACCGGTTGTTCCTCAATCCGGGGAGCGCCGGTCCGCGACGATTCAAATTGCCGGTGACGCTGGCGTTGATCGAGGTGCATCCACAGGCGCTTGAGCCGCGGCTGATCTCATTGCTCGATACCCAGGCCTGACGGTTGCCCCTGGGGCAAGGAGATTTATCCGAAGCTGCCGGTCTGCACTTCGCCGCTACGCACGTAACGCGTGACCAGCACACCGCCAGGTGTGGTGATGGAATGCTCCAGGGTAAAAGCCGACGCCTGCGCATCATCGCCAAACAAGCGCTTGCCACGCCCAAGCAGAACGGGGTGAATCATCAAGCGCAGTTCATCCACCAGCCCGGCCGCCAACAGTTGGCGCACCAGATCGCCGCTGCCCTGGGTCAGCAACAGCGAGCCGTTCTGCAATTTGAGCGCGCGTACCGCGCCAATGATGTCGGCATCCAGTGCCTGGCTGTTCTGCCACGTGAGCGAATCCGGCCGATGGGTGGCCACGTGTTTGGGCACGGCGTTGAACAGGTCGGCAATGGCGTTCTGGGCTTCGGCCTTAATCTGCGGCCAATACCCGGCGAAGATGTCGTAGGTCCGACGCCCCAGCAGCAGTTCGAACGGCTGGGCAAACAGATCCATCACGGCCTCGCCGGACACCGGGTCGGCGTAGGGCACGATCCAGCCGCCGAAGTGGAAGCCGTCGCTACGGTCTTCCTCAGGCCCGCCGGGGGCCTGCATGACGCCATCGATAGACATGAACGCGGCAACGATGAGTTTGCGCATGGTGTTCTCCCGATGTGTGAGCCTCTGTAGGAGCGAGCCTGCTCGCGATGGAGGCACAGGCATCGTGGGGTGTCAGTTATGCCCGCGTTATCGTTGACGACCATCGCGAGCAGGCTCGCTCCTACAGGGGGTGGGCCTCGGCCACCAGCAGCAACGACTGCGGCACCGGGCTTTGCGGGTGCTGGGGCTCTTGCAGTTCGGCCAGTTGCAAACCGGCCATGTCCAGCGCCCTGATCCAGCTGGACAAGGTGCGCATGTACCACGGCATGGGCTGCCACTGGCCCTTGAACCCGGCGAAGGTTTCTTCCCGCCAGCCATCCTGATAATCGCCCGCCGCCGCGGTCCATGGATGCAGCGTCTGGATCACTAGCGCGCCACCGGGGGCGAGCAGGGCGTTCATGGCGGCGAGCAGGGGGATGATGTCCTGGTGCAGCAGGGCGAAGTTGGCGCAGATCACGTCGTAATGACTGCCAATGTCGACCTGCGCTTCGGCCAGCGCTTCATAGCTCGCCAGATGCACATTCGAGGCACCCGCTGCGCGCGCGGCCTCGACCAGTGTCGCGTCGCCGTCCACCCCGACCCCCTCGATGCCGCGCTCCGCCAGTGCCCGCAACAGCCAGCCTTCGCCACAGCCCAGGTCGAGCACACGTTCGGGTTGGCGGCTCTGGATGGCCAGCAGGATGGCCCGGTCGGTGACTTGCTGGCGACTTTCGATGGCGCCGCTGCGCACGGCTTCGATCCAGGCTTGGGCGTTGTGCTGCCAACTCTGCAGCAGGCTGGTTTCGGGGGCGGGCATGGTGTCGACCGACGTGAAGGGTTTAGACAACAGGATAGGCCACTTGCCGGTGGCCCGTCCTCGTCTGACCGCTCTGTGTCACACCCCTTTGGTCGACGGCAGCAGGATGGTCAGGATGCCCAGCAGCGGCAGGTAGGAGCACAGCTTGTACACGTATTCGATGCCGTGAATGTCCGCCAGATGCCCCAGCAGCGCGGCGCCGATGCCGCCGAAACCGAACATCAGCCCGAAGAACACGCCGGCGATCATGCCGACGTTGCCCGGCACCAGTTCCTGGGCGAACACCACGATGGCGGAGAACGCCGAGGCGAGGATGAAGCCGATGATCACGCTCAGCACGCTGGTCCAGAACAGGTCGACGTAGGGCAGGGCGAGGGTGAAGGGCGCAGCGCCGAGAATGGAAAACCAGATCACCTTTTTACGGCCGATCTTGTCGCCGATGGGGCCGCCGAAGAAGGTGCCCGCGGCGACCGAGCCGAGGAACAGGAAAAGGTACAACTGGGAACTGGCCACCGACAGGTCGAACTTCTCGATCAGGTAGAAGGTGAAGTAGCTGGTGAAGCTGGACATGTAGAAGTACTTGGAGAACACCAGCAGCGCCAGCACCACCAAGGCAAAGGTCACCCGTTGTTTGGAAAGGCCGTGGGTCGCCTTGCCGCCTTGCTTGAGCTTGAACAGGTTCAGGTGCGAGCGGTACCAGCGGCTCAGGCCGAAGAGAATCAGGATGGCGAACACCGCGAACAGGCCGAACCAGGCCACGTGTCCCTGGCCGTAGGGAATGATGATCGCCGCGGCCAGCAACGGGCCGAAGGCGGTACCGGCATTGCCGCCCACCTGAAAGGTCGATTGCGCCAGACCATAGCGACCGCCCGAGGCCAGGCGCGCGACCCGCGAGGTTTCCGGGTGGAAGGTCGAGGAGCCGATCCCCACCAGCGCCGAGGCCACGAGAATCGCCGGGAAGCTGCCGACGAACGCCAGCATCAAAATACCGATCAGGGTGCAGACCATCCCCGCCGGCAACAGCCAGGGCTTGGGGTGGCGGTCGGTGTGGTAGCCGACCCAGGGTTGCAGCAGGGATGCGGTGAGCTGGAAGGTCAGGGTGATCAGGCCCACCTGGGTGAAGCTCAGGCCGTAGCTGGCCTTGAGCATCGGGTAGATCGAAGGCAGCACGGCCTGGATCAGGTCGTTGATCAGGTGCGCCAGGGCGCAGGCACCGATCACGCGCATGACCAGTGGGCTCGTCTGGTTGGCCACCGAAGCGGTCGCCGAAGGGGTTGTCAGTGAGGACATCGCACATCATCCAGGCAGGGGAAAAGGGGCATTGCGTAGATCAGCCGCTATGCTAGATTTCGCAAAATTGCCTGTCTCGCGCAATTCGGGCGACGACTTTCGTAAAAAGGGCATCATGGACAAATCACTCGAAGAATTTCTGCTGGCCATGGACGAAGTGGACTGGCCCGTGTGCACCAGCGCCACCGATTACCCGGAGAACTGGTTCATCGAGCCCCACAGTCACGCCAAGCATCAGCTGATCTACGCCATCGAGGGCGTGATGGTGGTGCATTCCGGCCTGAACCAATGGACGGTGCCGCCCAGCCGCGGCATCTGGATGCCCTGTGGCCACGTGCACTCGATTCGCTGCGTGGGGGCCCTGAAAATGCGCAGCGTGTTCGTGCGCCCGGAGTATTTTCCAACGCTTCCGGATGAGACCCGGGCGGTGAGCATCTCGGCGCTGTTGAGCGAGCTGATCAAAACCTCGGTGAGCATTTCAGGTCCCGTCGACGAGGATTCCCGGGAAGCCCGGATCATGCGTCTGATCGTCGACGAACTGACCCTGCTGCCGACCTTGCCGCTGCACCTGCCGCAACCGGCCGATCAACGTATCCAGGAAATCTGTGCGGCCCTGCGCCAGGACCTGGGGGACAGCTCGACCCTGGCGGACTGGAGCGATCGATTGAGCCTGGACGCCAAGACCATCCAGCGCCTGTTCCACAAGGAAACCGGCATGACCTTCGGTCAATGGCGCCAGCAGGCGCGGTTGCTCTCGGCGCTGGAGCGCATTGCGCAGGGAGAGAAAATCATCGATGTGGCGGGGGTGTTGGGTTACGACAGCCCGAGCGCGTTCAGCACCATGTTCAAGAAACAGTTCGGGACTACGCCCAGTCATTTCTTCAAGTGAAACCCGCCAACTGTAGGAGCGAGCCTGCTCGCGATGGAGGCACAGGCACTGCGGGGTGTCAGTTATGCCCGCGTGATCGTTGACGACCATCGCGAGCAGGCTCGCTCCCACAGGTTTTTGTGTGGATTGAATGATTGGTGGTCGACACAGACCCTGTAGGAGCGAGCCTGCTCGCGATGGAGGCACAGGCGCCGCGGGGTATCAGTTATGCCTGCGTGATCGTTGACGACCATCGCGAGCAGGCTCGCTCCCACCGGGTTTTTGTGTGGATTGAATGATTGGTGGTCGACACAGACCCTGTAGGAGCGAGCCTGCTCGCGATGGAGGCACAGGCGCCGCGGGGTATCAGTTATGCCCGCGTCATCGTTGACGACCATCGCGAGCAGGCTCGCTCCCACAGGTTTTTGTGTGGATTGAATGATTGGTGGTCGACACGGACCCTGTAGGAGCGAGCCTGCTCGCGATGGAGGCACAGGCAACGCGGGGTGTCAGTTATGCCTGCGTGATCGTTGACGACCATTGCGAGCAGGCTCGCTCCCACAGGTTTTTGTGTGGATTGGATGATTGGTGGCCGACACGGACCTTGTAGGAGCGAGCCTGCTCGCGATGGAGGCGCAGGCGCCGCGGGGTGTCAGTTATGCCTGCGTGATCGTTGACGACCATCACGAGCAGGCTCGCCCCTACAGTTGGTTATTTGTATATAAGTTATTAGCTAATAACTGATGGCATATGTCTTTTAGTTGCACTTGATAACGCGAAAGTTATATGACGCTTATTCTATCTTTAGAATAATTTGTGATTAGTCATCGTCGCTTTTATGTCTTTATGATCTGTCCCACAACAACTCGTGAGACAGGAGGTAGCTCGATGACTATTCAAATCAAACCCGTTGCAGGTCGAATTGGGGCACAACTGGAAGGCGTGAAGTTGGGGGGTGACATCAGCGCCGAGGAATTCGAAATCATTAATCAGGCACTGTTGAAACATAAAGTGCTGTTCTTTCGCGACCAACATCTGGATGACGCCGGACACGAGGCTTTTTCCCGCCGCTTTGGCGATCAGGTCCCGCACCCCACCGTGCGTTCCGCCGAGCAAGGCGCCGCGATCCTGCATCTGGACGCCAAGGAAACCCGCGCCAATTCCTGGCACACCGATGTGACCTTCGTCGCCAATTACCCGAAGATTTCCATCTTGCGCGGTGTGGTCATTCCGCCCTTTGGCGGCGACACGGTATGGGCCAATACGGCAGCGGCCTATGCCGATCTGCCCGAACCGTTAAAACAACTGGCAGACAATCTTCGCGCGTTGCACACCAACTTATATGACTACGCAGCACCGCGTAATACCGATGAATCGGGACTCAAGCGTTATCGCGAACAGTTCACTGCCGAAATCTACGAAACCGAACATCCATTAGTTCGAGTACATCCGGAGTCGGGTGAAAGAAGTTTGTTGTTGGGGCACTTCGTTAAACAAATCCAGGGTGTAAGTACCAACGATTCCAAACAATTGATTCGCCTGTTCCACGACCGTATTACCCATGTCGACAACACCGTGCGCTGGCGTTGGCAGGAGGGCGATGTGGTGATCTGGGACAACCGCGCCACCCAGCACATTGCGATCAACGATTACGGCGATGCCCAGCGCATCGTGCGCCGCACCACCATCGACGGTGATGTGCCGGTCGGGGTGGATGGTCGCCTGAGCCAGGCACTCAAGCCGAGCCCGGACGCGCGCTCGCCGAAAACCGAAGCCGACAAAAAACACCTCGCCGCCTGACGAGCGACTCTCATTGGTACTAAGGAAGGCTGACATGAAGCTCAATGGCATTCGCCTGTTCAAAACAGGCAGCATCGCTGCAGCACTGGCTGCGATTCTTGCGATACCCGTAGCCGAGGCCGATGTGTTGCGCATCGGAGTGGCAACCGCCGGTGGCGGTGACCCGGTGACCTTCAGCGGTTCGACCCTGGGCATCGTGCGCAATCAGCAGTTGCTGGAGAAAGCCTTCGCCGGTACCGGGACCGAAGTGCAGTGGTTCTTCTTCAAGGGGGCAGGGCCTGCGGTCAACGAGGCCTTTTCCAACCAGCAACTGGACTTCGCCTACCAGGGCGATCTGCCTGCGGTCGTCGGGCGTTCCAACGGACTGGACACCAAATTGCTGGCGGCACTGGGTGTACGCGCCAACCTGTATCTGGCGGTGCCCAAGGGCTCCCCCCTGAAAACCATCGAGGACCTCAAGGGCAAGAAAGTCGCGATCTTCCGCGGTACCAACGGCCATCTGGTGATGATCAATCTGCTCGCGGAGCACGGGCTGACCGAGCGCGATATCAAGGCCATCAACCTCGATACCGGCAGCTCCCAGGCGGCATTGATTTCCAATGGCGTGGATGCCGCATTCGGTGGGCGCGAGTTGTTCAAGCTGCGTGACCAGGGGCTGATCGACATCGTTTACGACAATCCCCAACAGGACGTGCGCTACACCCGGCAGACCGCCCTGGTGGTTCGCGGGGACTATGAAAAAGCGAATCCGGACAAGGTGCAAAAAGTCGTCGACACGCTGGTGGACGCAGCGAAATGGACATCGGATGACAGCCATCGCGACGAAGTCTTCACCGAATGGGCCAAGAGCAATGACCCTGCGAGCTCGCTGCGTGCCGACTTCACCGGGGTCCCCCTCAGGGACAGGGCATCGCCCCTGGTCGACAACTTCCTGATCAGCCGCTATCAGGCCGTGGCGGATCAGGCCAAGGAAGAAAAACTCATCCGGCGCCCGGTCAGTCTCGATGGCTGGTTCGAGACCAGTTATTTGCAGAAATCCCTCAAGGCCAAGGGGCTGGAAAACTACTGGACGCCCTACGGCCCGGATGGCAAGCAACCGGCGGGTAACGCGGTAGCGGCCGCGACGACCAGCAAGCAAGGGAGCTAGGCAAATGGCCAGGGCACAGACCGCAAGACTCGAGAAGTATGGGGCGCCGGCCTTGCCGAGCGACAACGTCAAACGTCTTCCACCGGCACCCGCTCGCCCGGTGCGCAAGGTCGAAGTGCCGCGCACTTCGGCCTGGTCCTTGAGTCTGGGTGACAAGGCCTTGCCCTGGCTGTTGCCATTGCTGTTGCTGGGTTTGTGGTACCTGGGGGTGGAACGTGGCTGGCTTTCAGAGCAGGTACTGCCACCGCCAGCCTACGTTTACCAGGCGCTGTCGGACCTGGTCAGCAGCGGCGATCTGTGGATGAACGCGTCGGCCAGCCTGCAGCGGGTGGTCGTCGGCTTCAGCCTGGGTGCATTGCTCGGCGTGGCGCTGGGCCTGGCCATGGGATTGTCGCGGACGCTGGAGGATTACCTGCTGCCGACCTTCAACGCACTGGTGCAAATTCCGGTACTGGGCTGGCTGCCGTTTGCCTTGCTGCTGTTCGGCATTGGCGAGACGCTCAAGTATGTGCTGATTGCCAAGGCCGCCCTGGTGCCGATCACCCTGTGTACCTTGCAGGCTTTCCGCCAGGCGCCCAAAGGCTTGCTGGAAGTCGGCCGGACCTACGGCTTCAGCCGTCGGCAAAGCGTCACTTCCATCGTCCTGCCGGCGGCGATCCCGACGCTGTTTACCGGGTTTCGCCTGGGCTTCACCAAGGCCTGGCTGTCGCTGGTGGTGGTCGAGTTGGTGGCGTCGAGTGAAGGGCTGGGATACCTGATCGTCTATGGACGCCAGCTGTTTCAACTGGACCTGGTGATGGCGGCTGTCGTGGTAGTGGGGGCTCTCGGTCTGCTGATCGATCGCGGTTTCGACTACGCGGAGAAACGCCTCAATCGCGGTCGGCCAACGGTTGGAGGGCGCCAGTCATGAGTGCAGCTTTGTCATCAGCAAACAGTAGCCACCGCTATCGCGGTTGGGTCTTGCCCCTCTCAGCGATTGCCCTGTGGTGGCTGGCTTCGAACCTGGGCTGGAGCGAATCGGGACTGTTCGTTTCGCCGGAAAAAGTCGCGGCGACCGCCTGGGATCAAATCACCTCGGACAAATTCTGGCGGGCGATTTCGGCGAGCCTTGCGCGCAACCTCAGCGGCTTTTTCATCGGTACCGCGCTGGGCCTGGTACTGGGTTGCCTGCTGGGACTTTCGCGGCATTTCGAGCGTCTGGTTGGCCCGAGCTTCAACACCTTCAAGCAGATTTCCCTATTCGCCTGGATCCCGCTGATCTCGGTGTGGTTCGGCCTGGGCGATGTGGCCAAGGTGGTGTTCCTGTCACTGGCCGCGCTGGTGCCGGTGGTGGTCAACACCTGCGACGGCTTGCGCAACGTCCCGCCCAACCTGCTGGAAGTAGCGCGGGTCTACGGCTTCACCCGTTGGCAAACCATTATCGGCGTGATGTTGCCCGCCGCCTTGCCGTCGATTTTCACCGGGCTCTACCTGGCGCTGGTCTACAGCTGGCTGGCGACCATCGGCGCCGAATACCTGCTGGTGTCGGGGGAGGGGATCGGCAACACGCTGATCGATGGCAGCGAACATTTCATGATGGATCTGGTGTTGTTTGGAATGGTGGTGATCGGCCTGGTGGGATGGGGTCTCAACGCCCTGGCCCGGACCCTTGAGCGGCGGATGCAGCGCCTGTACGGCATTGCTGCCCATTGATTAGCGCATTGATTGCCACTTTGAAAAGGATCGCGACATGAGCAATAGCCTCACCCTGGAACACATCAGCAAGCGCTTCAGCTCCCAACCTGGCAGTTCGACGCAATTGCAGGTGCTCGACAACATCCACCTCGACATCGCCCCTGGTGAGTTCATCAGCATCGTCGGCGCCAGCGGCTGCGGCAAATCCACGCTGCTGCGACTGATCCTCGGCCTGGACGAAGAGTTCGACGGGCGCATCCTGCTCGATGGCAAACCCATCAAGGGCACGGGCCTGGAACGCGGCATCGTTTTTCAGGACCACCGTTTGTTCCCCTGGCTCAACGTCGAGCAGAACGTCGCCGTCGGCCTGAAAAACTCGCCCCTGAGCGCCGGGCAGAAGCGCGACACCGTGCGTGAGCACATCGAACTGGTCGGCCTGCAAGACTTCATCGAGGCCTATCCGCATCAGATTTCCGGTGGCATGGCGCAGCGCGTGGCCATCGCCCGCGGCCTGGTCAATCGGCCGAGCGTGCTGCTGCTGGATGAACCACTGGGCGCCCTCGACGCCTTGACCCGCGCGCGCCTGCAGGGCGAGCTGCAGAACATCTGGGCCAAGGAAAAAATCACCATGATCCTGGTCACCCACGATGTGGACGAGGCGGTGTTCCTCGGCGATCGGGTGGTGGTGATGCAGCCCAACCCGGGACGTATCCGGCGCATTGTCGACGTCGATCTGCCACGTCCGCGCAATCGCAGCGACAGCCGTTTCATCGCCTTGCGCGATGACGTGTTGAGCGACTTTGCCGAGTTGCATTGAGTCGCGCGTTGTCCCGCCTTTTTCAGATTCGCTTACTCAGGCTCTCCCTCTACGGCTCTCTATTTCAGGAGAAAGGAAATGTCCGAACGCCAGCTCAGCCTCAACCTCTTCATCTACCCCAATGGTCATCACGAAGCCGCCTGGCGTCACCCGCAGTCGGTGCCGGAAGCGTCCATGGACATCGAGCACTACCAACAGCTTGCACTGAGAGCGGAACGGGGAAAACTCGACGCGATCTTCTTCGCCGATTCGCCGTCCCTGGCCGAGAGCGACCGTGAAGGCCTGCGCATTCGTTTCGAGCCGGTGACCTGGCTGGCCGCGATTGCCGCCGTGACCCAACGCATCGGTCTGATCGCCACGGCCAGCACCACCTACAGTGAGCCGTACAACCTGGCCCGTTCGTTCAGCGCGCTGGATCACCTGAGCAAGGGCCGCGCCGGCTGGAACATCGTCACCACATCCCTGGCGGCAGCCGCCGCCAACTTCGGTCTGGACCAGCATCCGCCGGCCCATGACCGCTATGCCAAGGCCGAAGAATTCGTGCAGGTGGTGGGGGACCTGTGGGACAGCTGGGAGGACGATGCGCTGGTGCTGGACAAGGCCGCCGGGGTGTTCGCCAACGGTGCGAAAGTGCACTCGATCGACCACGTGGGCAAGCACTACCGGGTCAAGGGCCCGTTCAACTCGCCACGCTCCCCGCAAGGGCGGCCGGTACAGGTGCAGGCCGGTTCGTCCGAGGATGGCCGTGATTTCGCATCAAGGCATGCCGAAGCAATCTTCACCGCGCACCAGACCCTGCAAAGCGCCACCGAATTCGCCAACGACATCCGCGCACGGGCGAGGGCAGTAGGACGCGATCCTCGCCAGCTGAAAATCCTCCCGGGCATCAGCCCCTACATCGGCAGCACCGAAGCCGAAGCCCAGCGCAAATTCGACGAACTCAACGAACTGGTACTGCCGAACGTCGCCCTGGGCCAGCTGCGCCGCCTGCTGGGTGTCGACCTGTCCGGTCAGGACCTGGATGCGCCTTTCCCGCGCCATCTGGTCAACTTCGAAGGCGGCGAGAGCCAGGCCAGCCGCTTCAAGCTGGTCATCGACATCGTCGACCGCGAGAAGCCAACCCTGCGCCAGCTGATCAACCGCCTGGCCGGCGCTCGCGGGCATTGGGTACCGGTGGGCACGCCGGTGCAGATCGCCGACCTGATCGAGCAATGGTTCCGCAGCGGCGCCGCCGATGGCTTCAACGTGATGCCACCAGCATTCCCCGACGGCTTTGAAGTGTTCCTCGATGAAGTGCTGCCGATCCTGCGCAAACGCGGGCTGTTCCGCGAGGAATATGCAGGGACTACGCTGCGCGAGCATTACGGCCTGAGCCGCCCGGTTTCGCGGTTTGCGTTGAAATCTGCGTGAAGGAGGCAGGGGCATTACCCCTGTGGGAGCGAGCCCGCTCGCGATGGAGGTCAACGATAACGCGGGCTGACTGAATGCCCGCGTTGCCCCGGCGATTTTCGCGAGCAAGCTCGCTCCTACAGGTCCGGGTTCAGATGTTTCAGGGCGGATCAATCTGATCCAGCACCCGGTTCGCCGTGATCTCCGCCAGCATGACGCTGTTGGAAATACCCAGCAGCGCATTGCGATCGCCACCCTCCAGATGATCCACCAGTTGATGAACCATCACATCGACCGACGCCAGGGTTTCGACCAGGTACACCATCAGCGTTTCGGTGGGGGTTTGCGGGTTCACGGAAAACAGGGTGCTGGGTGTGCGTGGGGTGGCTTTGATATCGGCTGTCGAGGGGACGTGAATTTCGAGGGCAGGTTCGGCGGCCTCGTTGGGTTGGTTTGAATCGGGTTCGGAGGAGGGAGTCGGATCGGTGGCTGGGGGATTGGGTGAATGTTTTTTCATAGGCTGGGTCCTTAATGGAGTGCCACCCCTGTTGCTGCTAAACGCAAGGGGAGGCAGCTGTACGCAGGTTAGCAGACCGGGGAACCCAGCAAATCCGGCGCGCCCGAAGGCGCCCTGCGCACAGCTACCATCAAACGCGGCAATGCCTGCTGATAGAGCATGTGCACTTCACTGGAAGACCACGGGCTGCTAAACCCGATCACTGATGGGCAGTGACGCGAATCAAGTTACCCAGCGACCCCAAGGCGCACAAGCCGGCGGATTCTGGCGTAACCGTAGGCAGCGACGCAAGGTTTCGTAGCCCTCATCCCGTAACCGCAAGTGCTTTTAAACAAGCGCTCGCGGGTGATGTTTAATGAGTGGGTGAAGGCTTATTACAAGAAGTGGAACCTTGGGGCGTTGAGAAGGCGCCGGGCGTATTATCGACTTTGCTGTTTAAATTTACTTCTAATCAATAGAGCCAGAATCTCGATATGCGCCAGAGCTTGTTCATATACAGAGGTCAAAATTCAAAAAAAATATATTACCCATTATCACGACTGGCAGAAATATTAGGCGCAAGGTCAATGTTGGGGTTCTTGTCATTGGGTGATTTATTTTCCGCTAAGAAAACTGGCTCGCACATGAATCTCTGTATCTTCGTTTGCTCGCGGTTCAATTTGACCAGTTCAGTCATGTTTTTGTTTATGTTTGAAATCAGAACCCAGAATCCAGCAAATAACACGCTGGAACCGAGGCCAAAGAAAAAGCCCACTACAGCGGCAAATAAAACCAGTATAGGATGGCTAAAGACAAACGCTGCAAACTGCTGGTGTGGAATGCCGTGATTGAGAAAAAATTTGTAGTCGTCAGTATATTCCAAATAACTAATGCATATGGCGATGACCATCCAGGTCACCGTGCCAAAGACTATTGAGATCCAGGCAATAAAATCAACCAGTTTAATCAGAATGCTGTTCAAGTTACATCTGCCTATTATCAATTAGCAAACGAAGGGAACTGAGCCGTTGGCCTAGTCAGCCATGATCCGCTCGTAACGCTTCTGGTACTCCTCATACGGGAGGCCCTGCAGTTCCAGTTGTTTGAGCTGTTGCTGTTGGTAAGCGTCTTTTGTCAGGAGTGTGGTAGCGGTTCCGGAACTTGACTCCGTAACTCCCTTTAAACCTGCGGCACCATCTGGAAATAGCTGATTGGTCAGCTCTGTGATTTTTTTCTCTGCAATAATGAATTTATCTAACCGGCCGCTACCGCTACGCGAGTCATATTCAGCGTGGCCCACTTGTCTGCCGAATTGATAAACACGGATATCTGCATAACTCATGTAGATAGCCAAGTCCCACGACCAAGTACCGATATAAGTCGTCGAAAGAGGGCAGCTAGATGGGTTGCTGCCTGGTGGGATCTGACGCGTGTGGAATCCTTTGCTTTTGAGCAGGCTTTCATAGGTCGTGTTGAATCCCTCTCGAAGTCCTTCGGCGGGGATCAGACAAATCTCTGGCGTTATCTGAGAAGACAGTTCGACGGGTGTCACGGTTTGCTTGATGCTGCAACCCGATGCCAAAAAAGTTGTCGTCAGGAGGAGAGGTATATAGAGAGTGCGCATGTCGGCCTTCGTGTCATAAATGAGCCGCGAACGGTGTCACGGCGTTGTTAGTCAAGCTGGCTAACTGCGAGGTGTGCCGTGCAGATCTTGAGGATCAGTTTATAGTCGGAAGGGAGGGCCACCTTTCATTTGGCGACAGCGCTTTTTCATTTCATGACAATCCCTGACCGTTAATCCGGGATTGATCAGCGCCGATAAAGCCTGGATTCAAGCCGTGACTGGAAACATGGCTCAGCGTTTCTGATGCTCTGTTGACGGAACCCGCCTCAACTGTGGAGTGAACCCGCCATGACCTTGGTCCATAAATCGTTTGTTGGCGTCGCACTGGCCTGCCTGCTACTCGCCGGTTGTACCTCCCAGGTCACTGAGCGCGAGCAGTATTCCGGCTTCCTGTCCAGCTACAACGACCTGAAGGAGGTGACCACCACCACAGGTGAGAAGTCGTTGCGCTGGGTGAGCCCGTCATGGAACCCGGATGCCTATGACACCATTGCGTTCAGGACGCTGGAGTTTTATCCGGCTCCAAAACCCAATGAGCAGGTCAATCGGCAGACGCTGGCCGACTTGCAGTACTACATGTCCAGGACGGCCAAAAGTGTGCTGGGTCGCAAATACAAAAGGGCGTCCAGCGCGGCCGCCGCACCGGCCGGGTCGCGTCCCCTGATCCTGCGTGCGGCCATCACTGGCGTCAGCGCTTCGAACGAAGGCATGAAATGGTATGAAGTGATGCCGATCGCGGCCGTTGTCGGAGCGACACAGGCCGCTACCGGTCACCGGGATCAAGACACCAATCTGTACATCGAAGCCGAGTTCATTGACGCGAAAACCAATCAGACAATGGCCAAGGTGGTGCGCAAGGTATTTGGCAGCCAGCTGGAGAACGAGAGTCAGAAAATCACTACCAAAGACTTTAAAGCCGCCATCGACAAAATGAATACCGATCTCTGGACGTTCGTTCACAGATGAAGTGACTGCTTAAGGACATTGACGACCGCGCAGAACCCTGTGGGAGCGAGCTTGCTCGCGATGGACGTCAACAATAACGCGGGCTGACTGAATGACCGCGTTGCCCCGACGATTTTCGCGAGCAAGCTCGCTCCTACAGATCCGGGGTCAGATCTTTCAGGGCGGATCAATCTGATCCAGCACCCGGTTCGCCGTGATCTAATGGGGGAGTGAAGGTGTCCTACACGAGGTGGAACCTTGGGGAACTGAGAAAATGCCTGGAGTGTTTCCCTTATTCAGACTCTCGTTCGACTGCTCTGAAACCCAAACTTTGAGAGAACCGCAACAGATAGCCATCTGGATCAAGCACCAGGAAATTAAGCTCGCCGTGCAGGCGCTCATTATCTCGGTACCAACACTCTTCAATGGGTCTGCGCAATTCAATACCAGCATCTTCGAGGGTCCTGGCCAAAGCTTTGGTATCAGAGCACTGAATTGAAAGATTCATCCCTCGACCATAGGGAGATAAGAGGGGGCCCACACGCCATGGAGACTCTTGCAAGTCATCCTGCTCCAGCATCAATTGGCTCCCTTGAAAGGACAGGAAGGCGAATTTGTTTTCTGGCCGTTCGTATTCAACCTGGAAGCCCAGGATCCGGCAGTAAAAATCCAGGCTTCGTTTTAAGTCAGAGACAATCATCTCTGGAACCAACGTGTTCATCTTCATAAACGGACTCCTTGTCGTTGATAACACACCCTCAAGCAGTGGGGCGGCTTGTCCAACTTTGCTCGGCGCGGTTTGTACCACGATATGTATGTTAGGGCGTCGTTGAGCGACAGGTCGCTACAGGGCCAGGCTTTGCGAAAGGCCGCTTTGGGTCGGTTTCAGCCGATTGTGGAAGGCGGAAATCGGCCAAAAGCTGCCGTTGGATGCAGGGGCATGCTTGATTGTCGCTACAGCTGCCTATTCCATACGAGAATGGGTGGCAGGCTCCGACTACCACCCATGACTATGCACTAACGTGCCGGCATTTTATTACTTGGCCATCGCTGCTCACGCGGCCTCGATCTTGGCTTTTACCGAGTCGAGGTTGAAACTCGCACCTTTTTGCATCGGTGGGAACTCGATGGCCGTTTCAGCCAGTTTTGCAACCTCCTGCTGAACGAACACGAAGCGCCAGAACTGGAATTTAAACCAATCGAAGTACTGCATGGAGCCATTGGCCGCCTGGTTCTGCGGCCATCCGGCGCGCTCGAATGGGTCCAGACGCAAGTTGGTCAGAACAGGCACGTCGACACTGGTCTTGGCGCCGAGCCAGCCATCAGGCTGATCGATGAAACGATACTTGTAGTCGTCGATACGCACCGCGCCCAAATTGCTTTCGCCAAAATAGAAAATTTCATGACGATTGGACGGACCTTTGCCGGTGATCATCGGGGTTTGGTCGTAGCCGTCCAGGTGAACCTTGTATGTCGTGTCTCCCAATTGCTTGCCTTTGAGCAGTTCGCTCGTGATATTCGGGTTGCCTGCCGCGGCAATGAAGGTCGGAAACCAGTCCAAACCCGACATGATGCCGTTAGCGATCTGCCCCGCAGGTACCTTGTTCGGCCAACGGATGATTGCCGGAGCTCGGAAGCCACCTTCCATGACAGTCCCCTTGCCCATGGCAAACGGCGTCTGGCCGCCATCGGGCCAAGTGAAGTTTTCCGCGCCGTTGTCCGTGGTGAAGACCACGATCGTATTTTGATCCAGACCGTCTTTCTTCAACTTGGCCATGACGTCCCCGACGACGTCATCGAGTTGCGCCATACCGGCTTCCTGCTCGGACCAGCCATTTTCTGCATTGCGCATGGCCTGGTACTTGTCGGAGAGGTGAGTAACGATGTGCATGCGTGTCGGATTGAGCCAGACGAAGAAAGGTTTGTTGTCCTGCTTGGCCTTGTCGATGAAATTGAATGCCTTGTCACGGATTTCGTCGTCGACGGTTTTCATACGGTCAGGGTAGAGGGTACCCGCGTCTTCGATTTTCTGTTTGCCCACTTTGCCCCAGCGCGGCATTACGGTTGCGTCATCAGTGGTGCTCGCCCAACTGTGGACCATATTGCGCGGACCGACCGTGGGCAGCAGCGCCTGCGGGTAGTTGGGGTGGGCCGGATCCTCCATGGCGTCGAGGTGATAGAGGTAGCCGAAGAACTCGTCGAAGCCATGCACGGTGGGCAGGAATTCGTTCAGGTCGCCTAAATGGTTCTTGCCGAACTGACCGGTGGAATAACCCATGGACTTGAGCACGGTGGCAATCGTCACCGCCTGGGAGGGAATACCGATAGGTGAGCCGGCCTGGCCCACCGTAGTCATGCCGGTACGGATCGGCAGTTCGCCGGTAATGAAGTTGGCACGGCCCGCCGTGCAACTGGCTTCGGCATAGTAGTCGGTGAAGCGCATACCTTCGGAGGCAAGGGTGTCCAGATTGGGTGTTCTGCCGGCCATCATGCCCTGGTTGTAGACACCGATGTTCGACCAGCCGATATCGTCGCCCATGATAACCAGTATGTTTGGCACCGTTTTATCGTCCGCCAAGGATAATCCAGGCAGTGCGATCGCCGACAGCAGCGCTGTGGCTCCGAACACCGCAGAGAAAATGTTGTGGTTCATTTCGAACTCCTTTGCATTTTCGAGAGTATTTCGAGAGGTTCCCTCCAGCTGTCTTCCCGAAATACGGAAGTCCCCCGAAAGTAGCGTAGGTATGAATGCCGATCCTCCAGTGACGTATTTGAAATCGATGTGAAAACTGTTATTTCGATTCAATCTTTCATTTCAACAGCGCATACCGACAGCCGCTTTCAAGCCGATCAAAGGCTTGTGCCAATAATCACTCTAAAGTAAATGAATCGCCGGCCAATCGCCGTGGGCTAAGGTCTACCACAGGCATAATTATTGAGTACTTAGGTGGCGTACAGGCCCGTGTGAAGCACACAACTGACCAACTCAAATGTGAAGAATCCTACCCGATATATCTCCCTTGGCTCGCAGGCGCTTTTGGTCCACGCACTGTCACAGCCAATACGTGAAACCTTGGGCGAGAATTCGTCACAACATGCTATGACCTCATTCAGAAAAGGCGTTTTGCCCAGCAAATGCGGGGTTAATGGACGAATGGTCGAGAGGCGTCAAGCGCGGGGAATTACCGGGAGCCTGAAGCCACTACAGGCGGCACAGACAGGTGCGTTCGTCGCGGTGAAGTGAACTTCACTTTCAACACGTGTCAGATTAAGTCCTCGTTAAGCGAACTTCAGTGGAGATATAGCCTTATGAATATGGCCACAGTTGTCAGTGCCGTGATTTCCAGTCTCGCGCCAACTGTCTTCGATCAGAACGGACTGCAAGAGCCAGGCGCGCATGTCTCATCCGTCGATTACCACTACGGAATGGAAATCGATGTGAAGCGGGTATTGAAGCGCACCGATACATCCAGCAAGTCAGGCGTGGTACCGGTGACCTTGGTCTATGAAGATAGCCAAGGTGAGATTCACAAGATCCGTTTCCTCGAATGGGGCGCAAGCCCTGCCAACCCCACCAGCATTGCCTGATCCGCTCACCGATTGGATTCTGGCCGCGCCTACCCCGGAAGCGGAATTCAAACTTCATATGCACTAAGTGCGAATAATATTTTTGTTAGCTGAGCGTGGACATGATCGATTGATTAAAAATCAATTCGCGAGAAAGGCTATTGTCTTGGCAGCATGATACTGCAAGATATATTAAATAGAGGTTGCTGAATTTTAATTGCCATCGGCAACGGTGAACTCCAGTTGAGCCGTGCCGTGAGCCCTATTGATTTGCTATTGAAGTCAGAGGAAGCCATGGAATTTATTACGCTTTCTTCGTCCACCGCGGAGCACTTACGCTTGGGCGTTGTATATTTCCACCTTATCGCATGCTGTGTTGCAATCAGTCTTGTCTTGACCAGTGATATTGCAATGGTCAAACAACTCCTGAAGGGGGATGCGTCAGATCACCATGATGACGCACATATGGAAAGCCTACAAAAAACTGTCGTACTCGCGCTTGTAGCTCTTTGGATTACGGGTATTGGCATTATCGGGATAGATTATATCGGCAAGGGAATGGAGTATTTCCTCAATCCAAAATTGCAAGCAAAAATCGGGATAGTTGTACTGTTGACCTTTAACGGCTTCCTGTTACATAGCGCTGTATTGCCGGCGCTAAAAAAAGCCGGTTCGTTACTGAAACTTTCCTTCAGCCTGCGCATGCTGGCGCTTTTCTCGGGGGCGCTCTCTGGCGTGTCGTGGTTCTATGCCGCAATGCTGGGAGTGGGTCGTCCGCTGGCTTGGAAATACTCACTGGTCGAGTTACTGGCAGCCTATCCGGTTCTCATCGTCGGTGGATTCGGGGCAATGGTCCTGCTCACCGCCTGGGCAAAACGCAGAGATACCGAAGGGCACATGGAACAAGACACTTGGACAACACGAAACGCCGCCATAGCTTGATGGTAAAGCCAGATTGAATAAGCAAGTTCTGCTTTAGCAAATAAATACCGCTGTTATCTATTAATAAACTCTCACTTGAGGAAACCCAAATGAAATCCATGAAAGTACTCTTCGTAGCTGCCGCTCTGACCGCTTCTTCTCTGGCCATGGCATCAGGTGGCGGCGATCGGACCACCGCACGCATGGAGTCGGCCCGGAAAGTCTCGATGGAAGCTTTCCAGGTTGCACAGAAACAGAAGGCTGAAGCCGCAGTCGCCGAAAGCAAAGCCAAGGCGACCGATCACACCAACGGCTAATCTGTTTAACGCTTCCACAGGCTGACAAAAATGTGTGGTCTCAAGCGTCAAATGCAGCACCCAAGGTGCTACTAGCGCCGGTTTAACTAGAACCGGTGTATTACCGCCCCGTTGAATCCACCGCCGCAGGCAGCCTTTCTCGAAGGGCTGCTCTGGGGCGACTTGCGACTTAGCAGACGTCATCTAGGCTTGCCACCAGCTGATGGAACAGCTCCGTTTATTGTGAGCCCCCCCGAGCCCGCCCATGCGGGCTTTTTCATTTCAGCCAAAAGCAGCTAGTCGAATTAACTGGGGGGGGGCAATTTTGCCTGTTGCCACCGCCAGCTTTGGGTCGATAGCTGCTCATGACCCGGTATCGATTTCGAGAGAGGCAAAACAAACACGTTGCCGGCATAGGCTGGTTTTCACTCAGTCCTATGCCCGATCTCCTCCCGGGTTGGCATCGTCCAATCCGAGGCTCTTCGTTCGTAAATCGAATCAGTGTGTTTTTCTACTCCAAAGGCAAATGTCAGCAGGTAAAACGCAAATGCGGTTGCAGCTAGTGCCGCTCTCCCCAAGGGGTTCGCATCTTTGGACAAACCACCCGGACCAAGGGTAACCCAGCCTCCCCGAAGGTACGCAAAGACCGCTTGCATGAACCATGCTTGTACTGCCAGAGCCCCCCAGAAATGACTCCAGTCTCCGGCGAAGCGCACAAAAGCGTTTACCAATGAGGCTACGACCATCAATGCCAGAGTCAAATACCGAAAGCGCTTTAAAAATGTAAGGACGTTATTTTCCGGATCCATCAACCTTTTCCCAAACAAACAGGCTGCAAACGTATCCCGATTCCCAGATATCGGCTGATTTGAAACGATCCTAAGTCACAATCCATAGTTCCTTCTCCCCTTCAAAATCAGCCGCTCTAGTGGCAAGGTGCGGCGGCTCGTGATTGGTCTGTTTTGGTCGATTTTTCCCCGTCGCCACCGTCCGCTTTGGGTCGTAAGCATCCACCCGCGTACGTCTGCTCTTGGCCGGTTTCTGCCTGCCACGACCGGCTGAAACAGACCCACAGCGGACGGTCGATATCGGCAGACTCCGACCAAAAGTTGCCAATGATGACCGGCGGAGATCGGCTAGACGCGGGTGCTTATTCTACGAAAACTAAATTTTTCTTTATTTCGCCCACTCCATTCTTTTTGGCCATCATTGGCAACGATCAAGTTTCTGCCAATTGCCCTATTTTTGGGCTTCATCAAAAGAAAATCCGACCACGTTTACTTGGTCGGCGTACTTGAATTTGCTTATCTCTTCGTACGAAGCTTTTACTGATAGGCAAAGATAATCAAGAAGTAAGCACTTTTCTTGTGAGCTAAGCTCTGCCGGGGTTACCAAACTCATCGGGGTGGCGTGCAATAGTCTGCTAGTAAATGCATAAAGGAATCTATACTGAGACGCCATTCCTAGTTTTGATGCTCGATCCGCCCACTTCCAGCGCGGAGCTTTTTCTAAAAACTCAGGCTCAAGTAGCGGGTTAATATCGACGGGCTTTGACCTCAAAAGTTCCGCCATATGCTCGTTTAGTGTCTTAATGCGCGCCTCATGATGTGGAATAGCATCATTCTCAATGAGGAGTGCTTGATAGGCATAGCCGTTATGCTTTGCCTGTTGAGCGTAGATCGAAAATGCAGATCTTGCCTTTAAGTCCACTTTTTCCGCACAAGCTTTTATGCAATTACTAATAATGGCGTTTCTTTCATCCTTTGTTGTATTTTCATCAACCAAATCAACAATTGAATCAAAGTCCGGTTCATCTTCTGACTCAAGCTGCTTGAATAGTTCGATTTCCTCGCGCGCCTTTGCAATCGCCTGCATCTGGCTGTCTAGCTGCTGTTGCAAAAGCTGTCGATAAAATACCAGGCCATAATATTTATCTTGGTTAAATAGCTTTAGCCAAATTAAATTCTCAAATGCATTGCGCGCAATGGCAATGACAGAAACATCCTGCTCAAGCCCGACGAGCGTGATGATCTGCTGAAATTTTTCGATTGTGCCAAGTTGGGCTTTCAAGACCCAGGTTTCTGGTTTTATTTTGTGGTCTGGGCCTGAAAGCTGAAGCCATTGTAGCTGACCGTTCAGCTTCGCTTTTGTTAGCTCGGCCTGGTCATTAACTAATGCAATTAGCTCTTCCGCTAGAAGTGTTTCTCTATGTTCGTTCATTTTGCAATACTAATTTCTAAAAAATATTAATAATTTAATTTGGCGTCGACCACTTCAGGTCGACAACAGTAAGTAATGAATAACTGCTGTCGAACCAATATTCCATCACCAAGCTTTAATATGGTAATGGCACTCTCTAGTCCTTGCTTTGTATGAGATAAGAGCTGCTTGCCGTGTATTAATCCATATCAGGATGGATGGTGCGGTAATATTCATTGACCACAGCTCTATACCTTTCCAAGAGGTAATCATAGCCAGGAGCGCTTTGACCAAACCAGTAGTTAACGCCCTCGTGTTCAAAATAGAAAGTGAGGCCATCATCCTCATCTCGAAGATCCTCCAATGGGCGCCATACTGCTTTGTGAAGCTCGACTCTACAGTTTGGGGGGGCAGAATAGGTCTCAATGACTTCCCTACTGCGACCAGGCAAGAGGATGCGTTCAGGGCCGTAGCCGCTGGTCAGCGTAGCGACGTAAAACAAAGCTTGATCGTGCGATTTCATTCTGTTAGCAACTCCATGTAAAAGCGTAAATTAGCCTAGGCGTAATGACAGCTGATCGGGGCTAGTCATCGACAGCGATGAATATGGTGTCACTACGCCATCGTCTCGCGCAACATCGACTTCCAGCTATCTCGATTGATAAGAGTCGCGAACGACTAGTCGCGTAGTGATAGGCAGCTTCTGGCCGAAACCTGCCTCTCGCGAAACGCACAAGTCGGCCAAGACCGATCACTGATCGGCTGTCCACTCTCCTTAACGTAAACGCCCCCATCCGGATGCATGGGGGCGTCTTTAAACGTGCTGCCTTCGAGATCAGGCCTACAGGCCACCCATTCAATTCGTCGCCCCACGTATTCCCTGTCATCAAATGAAAACTCGCTGTCGTGTGATGCGCGGTGGCTGCCGCCTTCGCTGCCCTAGAGTCGGAGCACAACAACACCGCGCCCCGACACACGAGAGCCACCATGAGCAGATCCACCCGAACGAGCGAGACCGCAACTCCCACCCAGCGTCCCCCGGCGACCGGCCGAAAGCGTCGCGTTCGCAAGGACGGCGATCTCCCGGACAACACCCAACATCAAGAGTTGATCGGCACGGCTGCCAACCAGACCCTGGCAGGCAATCCGCTGGTCAGCGTGCGCGCGGCGGACCTGGCCAGTTCGGCCGGTTACCTGCTCAAGGCGGTGGGCAAGTCGCCGCTCAAGGCTGGCGCTCATCTGGGTGGCTACCTCAAGGCATTGCGTGGCATCGTCGGCGGCAAATCCGGCATTGCGCCGGACCCGAAAGACAAGCGCTTCAGCGATCCAGCCTGGCAGTCCAACGCCTTCCTGCGCGCACTGTTGCAGAGCTACCTGGCCGGCCAAAGTGAGTTGACCCGCTTCATCGAATCCACCGACCTTGCCCCGCTGGAAAAGAGCCGGGCCCGATTCGTGGCAGCGCTCCTTGCCGATGCAATGGCACCGAGCAATTCGCCGCTGACCAATCCGGCGGCGCTGCGCAAGCTGGTGGATACCGGTGGCATGAGCCTGGCCAGGGGCATGCGCCATTTCGGCGAGGATATGCTGACCAATCGTGGGCTGCCGAGACAGGTCGATAGCACGCCGTTCAAGGTCGGGGAAAACATCGCCACGGCCAAGGGCGCGGTTGTGTTTCGCAACGAGATGTTCGAGCTGCTGCAATTCGCGCCCACCACCCCACAGGTCTATTCCCGGCCCTTGGTGATGTCGCCGCCGCAAATCAACAAGTACTACGCCATCGACCTGTCGCCGGAGAAAAGCCTGATCAAGTGGATCCAGGACAGCGGCGTGAACCTCTTTGTCATCAGCTGGCGCAATCCCACCCGGGAGCATCGAGACTGGGGCTTGTCCGACTACGCGCTGTGCCTCGATCAGGCGGTGGACGTGGCGCGCAGGATCACTGGTAGCCCGGATGTGAACATGTGGGGCTCCTGCTCGGGCGGCATTACCCTGGCGGCTTACCTGGGCTGGCTGGCCGCCCGTGGTGAAGGCGACAAGGTCGCCAACACCAGTTGGGCGGTGTGCGTGCTCGACATGCCCTCGGCACTGGACGACACCACCCTGGGGTTGTTCACCACCCCGTCCGCGCTGCGTGCGGCCAAGGCCAGCTCCCGGCGCAAAGGCGTGCTGAGCGGGCAGGGCATGGCCCGCATGTTCGCCTGGATGCGGCCCAATGACCTGATCTGGAACTACTGGGTCAACAACTACCTGCTGGGCAACAAGCCTCCGGCCTTCGACATCCTGGCCTGGAACAACGACACCACGCGGCTGCCCGCCCAACTGCACGCGGACTACCTCGACCTGGTCCAGCAGAACCCCTACAGCAACCCGGGCTCCCTTGAGATTGCCGGGGAGTCGATCGACATGACCCAAGTGAAGGTGGGTGCCTACGTGGTTGGTGGCACCACCGATCACATCACCCCCTGGCAGGGCTGCTACGGCACCGCCCGCTTGTTTGGCGAGGACACGACCTATGTGCTGTCCAACGCCGGCCATCTGCAGAGCCTGGTGAATCCGCCGGGCAACCCCAAGTCGTTCTACTACGCGGCGCCTGCCGCCGCCGCGACCCCGCAAGCCTGGCTGCAGAACGCCGGGGAGCGCCAGCAAGGCAGCTGGTGGCCGCATTGGCGCGAATGGATCGGGCAGCGCTCGGGCGACAGCCTGCCGGCGCCGAAGAAGCTCGGCTCACGCAAGTATCCGGCGATCTGTCCCGCGCCTGGCACCTATGTCATGGAACGTTGAGGCTGTCATCGCTTGCTTGAGCGGATCTTCGCCACCTGCCGGTGCAGATTCGCCCCGAGTGCAAGTCCTCCATGACAGGTCATGATCTTCATCCGGAAGGGGTTTTCACCAATGAATACGGCCTTTAAAGGACGAATGGTCGAGAGGCGTCAAGCGCGGGCAATTGCTGGAAGTCTGTAGCCAGTACAGGGACGCGAGAAGGGGACGTTCGTCGCGGTGAAGTGAACTTCACTTTCACCGCGGGTCACATGAAGTCCTTGTCAAGCGAACTTCAGTAGAGGTAAAGCCTTATGAGCATGGCCACAATTGTCAGTGCCGTGATTTCCAGTCTCGCGCCAAGTGTATTTGCCCCCGGCGACTTGCAAGAACCCGGCGCGCATATCTCCCCCGTGGAATATCAGTACGGGATGGAAATCGATGTGCAGAGAGTCCTGCAGCGCACCGACACTACCGACAAGATAGGCCTGGTGCCGGTGACCCTGGTCTACGCAGACAGCCAGGGCGAGCTTCACAAGATCCGTTTCCTCGAATGGGGCGGGAGCACCGCCACCACTCTGACCACTGCCTGATCGGCGCTTCGCCGTAAGTCCATTCTTTGAAAGTGTCATCAGACAAAGCACGCGCAGTGATCGGGGTCAGCCTGGACTTCGACGCTGCGCAATTAAAGTCCTGTGTATCTATTTCACGTTAGTTCAAGTCGCTCTAGCGCATAATCCTTGCCTGCCAAGGTAAGTTCAAAAGTGATAGCGCCGAACGTACCCCTCGTGACTTTTTGCCTCACCAGTCGTTTGGCCTGGAGTTGCTTTAGACCGGCCTCTACTTCGGCCGTGCTGAGTGAAACAAGCTTGCAGACTGAGTTTAAGTTCGCAACTTTTCTGAAGTTTGCATGATAGGCCAAAGCTTCCATCAATAGCGTTTGGTTGTCTGTCAGTTGTGGGAACTGAGGGTTGTTCTTCTTGTAAATTTTTCGCTCTATCTCGTGCAGCTCACTGTAAGTTCCATCCGTGATGCGGGCGTAGTAGATCGCTACACACAGAGTGCCGATTAAAATCGCGAAAATCATCAGCAGCGACCAGTTGGGCATTGATGTTTCCAGCAACAGCCAATCCCGAAAACGCAGCAGCCAGTGCGTGGTGTCTGCCAACAACCTCAGCTCGAAGTAAATGTCGAGCAACGTTATGGCAACCCCGGCGACAAGGAGAATTGCAGCCGAGCAGGCCGTAGCCTTGAGCATGAAGGGGGAATGCTCGCCTTGAGCTGCCATGCTGATCGTCTCTGGTATAGAAACAGATCTAATCAGCATAGCAGTGGAAAAGCGGCCTCTGACGGCAGAACTGCAAGGTCAGCCATTGGCTGGTTTCCGCCTGTCGCCATCGTCGGTTTTGGGCCGAAATCAGCCGATGAGTCGGTATCGGTTGCCCGAGAGTCAAGGACGATTCAATCACTAATGCCCGGACGTGGCTCAGGCAAATCGGGAGTCACTTGGTCTGATTCGACGGATAAAGACCGGCAAGCCGGGCTATCACAACGCCAACGTAAAAGACCCCTGAAAATTCTTCGACCATCACAAGTGAGCGGGCGTGGTTGGTCAACGGGAGAACGTCACCGTATCCGGTGGTTGTGAGCGTCGTGAGGCTGAAATAGATCAGTTGGAAGAACGTACCGGGCTGTCCGAAATTGAGGTTGCCAGGGCCGAATGAGCCAGCGCTGGATATCTCGAGCAGGGCATAGACGAAGGACCAGACGAAGGCCAGCATGATGTAACCCGCAAGCGCGCCATGCAGCTTGTCGGCTGTAATTGGCCCGCGCTTGAGAATGTAGCGAAGCACTCCAATGAACGAGACTGCGAGAGACGCCGCGTAAAATATTCCGGCAAAGAAAAGAATCGCGATACTTTCAGCCCACAACGCCGACCATTGAAGGCCAACCCCAAGCAACGCCAGGCCCAGTTTGAGGATGAACCCCCGCCGAGTCTGCCTGGTGGCAAAAGCGCCGACGAGCAGCACGATTGAAAACAGAATGCCGAGCAGCGTGCGAGCAAATATACCTTCCTCAAGAAAGGGAAACAGCAGGATCAATCCCAGTAAGAGCAGCAATAGATAGGTGCAGGGCCCTCGGCCTATTACCATCTGACCTAAATCCTCGTCGGATTCGGCTTTATCTTGCGGATCTGTCATACAGGTTTCCCATAGACCGAAACAACGCTCGAGACTTGTCGCTGCACGGTTGAAATCGACCTGGCTTTAGAAGAGTCGGCAGTGAAATTCTAGTCGCGAATGTATGAGAGAGGATTCAGCCTACTTCCATGAGTTGTTTTCTACCCTTCGCACAGGCTGCAATCGGCCAACAGCAGCCCTTCAATCGGTTTATAAAAACCACATGAGAGTTGGCTGACTCACATGGCAATGACAGAAATGGGCTACCTTGTTGTCTCGATTATTCATCGCTCAGGGAGAGCGCCATGACTTTAGACATCCAGCTTTCGACAAATGTGACTGAAGCGGAGCGGTTAGGCATTTTGAACCCGCTGCTGACCCACAATCTGGTCAATGGTGGGGACGATGCCCATGAAACATTTGCGCTGTTGCTACGAGACCCCGATAGCAATGAAGTCATTGGTGGACTGTATGGCAAGGTCTCTTATCGATGGCTACTCATCGATCTTGTCAGTGTTCCCGAGTCGATGCGTGGTCAGGGTATCGGAGAACGGCTGATGCACCTGGCAGAAGAAGTCGCGAAGAAAAAGCACTGCATCGGTATTTGGCTGGAGACCTTCAGCTTTCAGGCCCCGGGGTTTTATCAAAAACTGGGTTACTCCGAATTTGGACGCCTGGCAGATTATCCGCCGGGACATACCCGGTTCTATTACCAGAAACGGCTGTGCTGACAGCGTATTGTTCGTTCAAGTCGCAAACACCGCGACCTTAATCCCGTCCTCCATTTTCGGCACGACACCGCCCAGCACCATCCGGGTAATTGTCGTCGCCGCGCGTTCATAGTCGGCGTCGTCCGGTTTTTCGGCGCCCCTGATGAGGGACATCTGCCAACCCAGGTTGGTATAGGTCCGGGTGGCCGACCAGATAAAGAGCATCAGGTGTTCGGGATCGGCGGGGGCGAGCAGGCCGCGGTCGATCCAGTTGCTCAGGTGATCGATATTGCGCTGGGCCTCGGCTTGCAGCAGGTGCTTGTACTTGTCCGGCAAGTGTTTTGCGCCAAACAGCAGTTCATGGCTGAAGACTTTCGAGCTCAGCGGGTTTTCCTGAATGATCCGGATCCGCGCCTTTATGTAGGCCTGCAAGCCCACCGCCGGGTCGTCGCTTTCTCTCAATGCCGCTGAAGCCTTGAGCAGCGGATCGACAAAACTCAGCAGCACATGGGCGTAGAGGTTCTCCTTGGTTTGAAAGTAGTAATAGAGGTTGGCCTTGGGGATCCCTGCGCGTGCCGCGATATCGCGGGTCTGGGTGGCGTCGAAGCCGGTGACTGAAAACGCTTCGCTGGCAGCCTTCAGGATCAGGTGATGATTCCTCTGGCGGATGCCGGGCTTTTTCAGAAATTCGCCCAGCGTGCCAAATGGATCGCCGGTTTCGGTACTGGAAATGTTCATCATGTCGGGTTCAAGCCAGGGGCATGGCTTTATCTTTGATATCGAGTATCGCAATATACAAAAATATATAGCGCATGGCCTGCGCTTTCTTACCAAAGGAATGAATGAGGAATACGCGCTTGAGCAACAAAGAAGCGGTGGGTGAGCATTACCAGCTGGAAACCATGGGTTACGCACAGCAGATGACCTGGAAGGCCATCGAGCGCATTGCGCAGGTCATCACGCCCGGCATGCGCGAATCCGAAGCCCAGTTGCGGGGCAAGGAGATTCTGGCGCAGCTGGGCATGGACCGAATCTGGCACCCGCTGCTGGTGCGCTTCGGCGCCAATACCCTGAAAACCTTCAAGCAGCGCTCCGACGGTGATCCCGTACTGGGTGAAGAGGACATTTTCTTCATCGACATGGGGGTGGTGTGGCAGGGGCACGAAGGGGATGCCGGCGCGACCTTTACCACCGGCTCCGATCCGCAAATGCTCGCCTGTGCCGCAGCGGCCAAGGAACTGTTCGATCGCGTCGAAAGCTTCTGGCGCAGCGAACGGGTGGACGGCGTGGCGCTTTACGATTTCGCCGCCGCCCAGGCAAGCGCCATGGGCTGGAAGCTCAACCTCGATATCAAGGGACACAGGGTCAGTGATTTTCCCCATGCGATCTATCGGGGCGGTGATCTCGGCGATCTGGACCGGTACCCGAACGCCGGCCTGTGGATCCTGGAAATCCAGATCGCCCACCCCGAGCGACCGTTTGGCGCGTTCTATGAAGACTTGCTCATCTGATCGAACCGTCAAATGAGCCATGAGGGGCTCTGCTCTTGTCAGGACTCTGGGCTGCGCTTGATGCTGTTCCGAGAATCCTAACCAGAACAACAGCCAGGAGCTGCTCATGAAAGTCAGTGCACGTAATGTCCTCAAGGGCCAGGTCACCCAGGTACAAGAGGGCGCGGTCAATGCTGAAGTCAGTTTGAAGTTGCCGGGCGGTGAACAACTGGTCGCCGTGGTGACCCTGGAAAGCGTGCGCAACCTGCCGCTGGCGGTGGGCAAGGAAGCCATCGCCCTGATCAAGGCGCCCTGGGTCATGCTGATGACCGAGTCCAGCGACATTCGCCTTTCGGCGCGCAATTGCCTGCAAGGCAAGGTGTTGAGTGTCAACGATGGGGCGGTCAATGCCGAAGTGGTCATCGAATTGGCCGGTGGTTCGAAGGTTTACTCGATCGTGACCCGTGATGCCGTTGCAGAGCTGGGGTTGAAGCCGGGCGTCAGCGCGACTGCGGTGATCAAGGCGTCGCATATCATTCTGGCTGTGCCGGCCTGATTCGCAGAGTTTGAAAGATCGCAGCCTGCGGCAGTTCCTACTTTGGAATACGTTTCCCTGTAGGAGCTGCCGCAGGCTGCGATTTTTTTGAGGTAACGCCTGAAAGGGAGCGCGACCGTCGAGCATTCGCTTAAAGGGCCGCCTCCGGATTACGCCCAAACACTCGGCTGTACTCGGCTTTCGCGGTCTGTTCGGTGAATTCCCCGGACCATTTCGACACCACCACCGTCGCGACACTGTTGCCGATGGTATTGCAGGTGGCGATGGCCATGGACATGAAGCGATAGACACCGAACAGCAACGCCAGGCCTTCGACCGGCAGCACACCGATGGCCGTCACCGTGGCGGCGAACACCACAAAACTGCCGCCGGAAACCGCCGCTGCACCCTTGGACGTCACCAGCATGATGGCGATGGTCCCCAATTGCTGTTCCCAGGTCATGGGTACGCCGTAGGCGTTGGCGATGAACAGCACGCAGAGCGACATGTAGATGGACGTACCGTCGAGGTTGAAGGCATAACCGGTGGGCAGGACCAGGCCGACGCTCTGCTTGGAGCACCCGAATTTCTCCAGTTTTTGCAGCAGGCGCGGCAGGGCGCTTTCCGAAGATGCCGTCCCCAGCACGATGAAAATCTCGTCCTTGATGTACTTGAGGAAGCGCCACAGGCTGAAGCCGGAAATGCGACAGACAGCCCCCAGCACCACGAAGATGAAGAATGCGACGCCGACGTAGAACATCAGCACCAGGTTGGCCAGCGACATCAGTACCGCGCTGCCATTGCTGCCGACGGCGTATGCAACGGAGCCGAAGGCGCCAAGCGGGGCGAACTTCATGATCAGGTTGATGAACTCGAAGAAGCATTCCGAAACCCGGCTCAAGCCGTCCTCGATCACGCTACGGCGCTCAGGCTTGAGGGCCAGCAGAGCGAAACCGAACAGCACCGAAATCACCAGCACCTGCAGTAGCTGCCCACCGGCAAATGCACCCACGAAGTTGTCCGGGAAAATGCCGTAGATGAAATCCAGGGTCGAGGCCGGGGCGTGCCCCTTGGCAACCGCCGCACTGGCCGCCGCCGCAGTGGCGCTGCTCGGATGAGCGTCGTGCATGCCCGAACCGATGTTCAACAGATTGCCCCACAGCAGGCCGATGGCCAGGGCAATGGTGGAAATGATTTCGAAGTAGATCAGTGCGCGCAGTCCGACTTTGCCGACGCGCTTGATATCACCCGCGGACGCGATGCCATGCACGACGGTGAAAAACACCAGAGGTGCTACGGCAGTCTTGATCAGCTTGAGAAAGATATCGCCGAGAATCTTGAATTTGGCAGCCAGCTCCGGGGCCAGGAAACCGAAGGCAATACCCAGCAGCATGGCGGCGATGACTTGAAAGGTCAGATCCTTGTAGAACGGCTTTTTCGTGGAAGTGGTCATGTCTACGATCTCATTGTTGTTATTGGCGAGCGAGTGACGCAGGGCTCGCATGAGCGAGCCCGTCGAGAGTCAGCGTTTGACCGAACCCTCGCGCGCCAGGGCGATGTCGACCATTTGCGGCGCCAGACCGAGGTAGTTGGCTGGATCGGTCAGGCGCTTGAGCTCCTCGATGTCCAGTTGCGCGGTGGCTTCGCCCTGGGCCAGTAACGCTTCGAGCAGGCTGGTGCCCTGATCGTTGGCCATGCGGCAGGCGGCATACACCACATCATGTGCCACCTGGCGACCCAGTGCCGGCGCCAGGCCCATCATCACCGCTTCGGCGACGATCAGGCCCTGGGTCATGTCGAGGTTCTTGCGCATGCGCTCGGTGCGCACTTCAAGGCCGGCGAGCATGAACTTCGCCTGACCGAGAGAGGCGGCGCTCAAGGCGAAGGCTTCGGGAATGGCAATCCATTCGGCCTGCCATGGACCGGTAGAACGTTCAAAGTCCTGAATCATTGCGTCGAGCATCAAGCCCGCCTGTTGGCGCACGCCCTTGGCGGCGGCGTACATCAGTTCACAGGAAATCGGATTGCGTTTCTGCGGCATGGTGCTGCTGGCGCCACGTCCCTTGACGAAGGGTTCGTACACTTCGCCCAGCTCGCTGGTCATCATCATCATGACGTCCAGGGCGATCTTGCCCAGGGAGCCTGTGACCAGCCCGAGGAAGTTCAGGGTTTCGGCCAGGCCGTCACGGGCGACATGCCACGTCGCTTGCGGCACACCCAGACCGAGTTCGGCCATCAAGGCCTCCTGTACTTCCAGGCCTTTGTCACCCAGTGAGGCCAGGGTGCCTGCGGCGCCGGCGAATTGACCCACTTCCACCCGCGGACGCAATTGCACCAGGCGTTCGGCATGCCGGTCGAACATGCTCAGCCACACCGCGCACTTGTAGCCGAAGGTAATGGGCAGGGCATGTTGCAGGTGGGTGCGACCCGCCATTGGGGTATCGCGGTAGCGTTTGGCGAGGTCGGTCAGCAAGCCGCGTACGGATTGAATGTCGCGCTCGACAATCGCCAGCGCGGCACGCACTTGCAGGACTACAGCAGTGTCCATGATGTCCTGGGTCGTGGCGCCCCAGTGAACGTAGCGGCCGGCTTCGCCACAGGTCTTCGACAGTTGCTCAACCAGCGGCAGGATCGGGTAACCGACGATTTCGGTTTCGTGCTGCATCAGGGCCAGGTCGAGAGAAGCATAGGTTGCCAGTTCAGCGATTTGCTCGGCCGCCTCGCGCGGGATGACGCCACAGCGTGCTTCGGCGCGGGCCAGTGCCACTTCCACTTCGATGTAGCGTTCGATCAGGGCTTTGTCGGAAAACACACCGCGCATCTCGGCGGTGCCGAACATGTCGCGAAAGAGGGCGGAATCGAAGACGGTGCTGGACATGAATTGATCCTGATATGTTTGTTATTGATCGGACATATTTAATATGTCCGTACATAATTCTTACGTCCTCACTGATACACTGTCAACTCTCAGAATGGTCGGGACTGATGAAAGGTATGAGCCAGCTGCGCTACGCCGGGGTTGCAAAGGACTTGATGGAAGGGATCGCCAGCGGGAAATATCCGGTCGGCAGCTTGTTGCCGACGGAGTTCGAGCTATGTGAGCTCTACGAAGTGAGCCGCCATACCGTGCGCGCGGCGATCACCCAATTGCAGAGTCAGGGGCTGGTCTCCCGGCGCAAAAGAGTAGGGACCCGCGTCGAAGCGTCGGCGCCCAAGGGCGGCTATTCGCAGTCGCTGGCCTCGGTGACGGACCTGGTGCATCTGGCCGAAACCCAGGTGCGCAGCATCCAGAGCGTGCATCACTTCGTGGCGGATATCGCGCAGGCCAAACGCCTGGGGCTGGAGCCCGGCGAGCATTACTTTTGCGTATCGAGCATTCGAGTCGATCAGGAGAACCTGCGGGCACCACTGTGCTGGACCGACGTATACGCCCAGGACATCTATGCCGAAGTCATTGAGCTGGCCGAGAAGCATCCGGACGAGCTGATTGCCGCGCTGATCGAGCAGCACTTCGGTCGGCATATCGACGTGGTGGACCAGCAAGTACGCGCGGTATTGCTGTCCGCCGAAATTTCCAAGAGCCTCAATGCCGAAGCCGGTTCGCCGGGCCTGAACATTCTTCGTCAGTATCGGGACGAGGAGGGCGCACTGATGGTGGTATCGGAAACCACCCACCCACAGGATCGATTCACCCTCGTCAGTCAGATGCGCAGGGAAAGGAATTCGACCTCATAGAGGGAGGGCAAGTCGCCAATGCAGAAACAGGCGCGAGTTCCTACTCTGTTGTACGAACATTCTCGCCGCCTGGCTGAACGGGTATCTGCATCTCGGCGACTCACAGATTGCCTTGGCGCTCTTGTTGTTCAGCGCGATTGGGCTGGTGGCGGGTGGGTCATCGATCGCTGGGGAGTCGCTGCAATCGGTTGGGCACCGGCCGTCTTTGGGGCGATGGCCACGGCGCTGTGCATAGTGCTCGCCCGGCCTGGTCTCGCGAGAAGTCACTGACGTAACGAGTGAAACGAATCTACATCACCCGCGTATGCCCTCAGAAGATGCCAGAAGAGGGCATTCGTCCAGAAAGGGTTTGCTTTATACATATGGATATCCGTATATTCGGCTATCCATATGTAAGAGTTGCCCGTCATGATCACGCCTCCAGAAGTCTTCAAAAGCCTGGCTGACGAAACCCGCGCCCGCGCCACCTTGCTGATCGCCAACCAGGGCGAGCTTTGCGTCTGCGAACTGATGTGTGCTCTCGACGACAGCCAACCGAAGATCAGCCGCCATCTCGCCCAGTTGCGCAGCAGTGGCCTGTTGCTGGATCGTCGCCAGGGGCAGTGGGTTTACTACCGCCTCAATCCGGATCTTCCCGCCTGGGTGCACGAGATGTTGCAAGTGACGCTGCAGGCCAACGACGTATGGCTGCAGAACAACACTTCCCGCCTGCAGCACATGGATGGACGCCCTGTCCGCGATGTCGCCTGTTGCTGAACCCCTGAATGAGTGAGTCTTCAATGCTGGTCGCTGTCGCTGTTTTCGTGTTCACCCTCGTTCTGGTGATCTGGCAACCCAAGGGCCTTGGCGTGGGCTGGAGCGCCACTGTCGGTGCGGTCATCGCCCTGGCGGTGGGCGCGGTGTCGTTGCAGGACATTCCCACTGTGTGGGCCATTGTCTGGAACGCGACGGCCACTTTCATCGCCGTCATCGTCATCAGTCTGTTGCTGGATGAGGCGGGGTTCTTCGAATGGGCCGCCCTGCATGTGGCGCGCTGGGCCAACGGCAGCGGCTACCGGTTGTTCGCTTTCTGCGTGCTGCTGGGGGCGGCTGTCTCTGCACTGTTCGCCAATGACGGCGCGGCGTTGATCCTCACGCCCATCGTCATGTCCATGCTGCTGGCGTTGCGCTTTTCCCCGGCCGCGACCCTGGCCTTTGTCATGGCCGCCGGCTTTATCGCCGACACCGCCAGCCTGCCGCTGGTGGTGTCCAATCTGGTGAACATCGTGTCCGCCGACTACTTCGGCCTTGGCTTCGCCGAGTACGCCTCGGTGATGGTGCCGGTTAACCTGGCCAGTGTTGCCGCCACCTTGCTGGTGCTGTTTGTTTATTTCCGACGGGACCTGCCGCAACGCTACGCCGTCGAGGCACTGCCGGAACCTGAATCGGCGATTCACGACCGCGCCACTTTTATCGTTGGCTGGTGGACGTTGGTTGTCTTGCTGGTTGGTCTCTTCGCCCTGGAACCATTGGGTATTCCCATCAGCGCGGTCGCGGCGGTTTGCGCGACGATCCTCTTCGCGGTCGCCGCCAAAGGCCACAAGATCTCCACGCGTCGCGTGTTGCGCGAAGCACCCTGGCAGGTGGTGGTTTTCTCCCTGGGTATGTACCTGGTGGTGTACGGCCTGAAGAACGCCGGGCTGACGGATGTACTCACCCACGCACTCGACCGCCTGGCCGAACAGGGTCTGTGGAGCGCCGCCATTGGCACTGGCCTGTTGTCCGCGCTGCTGTCGTCGGTGATGAACAACATGCCCAGCGTGCTGATCGGCGCGCTGTCCATTCAAGCCAGCGGGGCAGAGGGGCTGGTTCGCGAGGCGATGATCTACGCCAACGTCATCGGCTGCGACCTCGGCCCGAAAATCACCCCCATCGGCAGCCTTGCCACGCTGCTGTGGCTGCATGTGCTGGAACGCAAGGGCATGCGCATCACCTGGGGTTACTACTTCAAGGTCGGCATCCTGCTGACCCTTCCGGTTCTGTTGATCACCCTCTCGGCGCTGGCACTGCGCCTGAGCCTTTGATGTCCGCCAAGGCGGAAGGAGCAATCCATGCGAGTCCTGTTCATGTGCACGGCCAACAGCTGCCGCAGCATTCTTTCAGAAGCCATGTTCAACCATCTGGCGCCACAGGGGTTCGAAGCGGTGAGTTCAGGGAGCTTTCCCAAAGGCCAAGTGCTGCCGCGCAGCCTGACCACGCTGCAGCAGGCCGGCATTTCCATCGAGGGCTTGAGCAGCAAGGGCAATGACGCCTTCGAGGACAACCTGCCGGATATCGTCATTACCGTGTGCGACAAGGCGGCCGGTGAAAGCTGCCCGGTGTATTTCGGCCCGGCGCTGAAATCCCATTGGGGTCTGGAAGATCCCTCCGACGTGGTGGGTGACGAAGCCGTCGTCGACGCTGCTTTCCGCGCCACGCTGGCGCACATCGAGCAACGCTGCAAAGCCTTCCTCGCGCTTCCTTTCAGCAGTCTCAGCCGCGATGAACTCAAACGCGAGCTGGATCGAATTGGCGCTCTCTGAGCGGGAGGATTTATGTCAGAGCAACTACCCAATCTTGACCTTTCTTTGTTCGACGACGTGAAGATCGACCCCCGGCCGGGGGATCACAAGCCGCGCATTTTGTTGATGTATGGGTCGACCCGCGAGCGCTCGTTCAGCCGTCTGCTGGTCGAAGAAGCCGCGCGCTTGCTTGAGCACTTCGGCGCAGAAACCCGCATCTTCAATCCCTCCGGGTTGCCACTGCCGGACGATGTCGCCGTGGATCATCCGCGGGTGCAGGAATTGCGCGAGCTGGTGCTGTGGTCGGAGGGCCAGGTCTGGTGCTCGCCGGAACGCCATGGCGCGATGTCGGCCGTGTTCAAGGCGCAGATCGACTGGATACCCCTCGCACTAGGCGCCATTCGCCCGACTCAGGGCAAGACGCTGGCGGTGATGCAGGTTTGCGGTGGTTCGCAGTCCTTCAACGTGGTCAATCAGCTGCGTGTGCTGGGTCGCTGGATGCGCATGTTCACCATCCCCAATCAGTCCTCGGTGCCGAAGGCCTATATGGAGTTCGACGAAGCCGGCCGGATGAAACCCTCGGCGTTCTACGATCGAGTGGTCGACGTGATGGAGGAATTGGTGAAGTTCACCTTGTTGCTGCGTGACCGCCAGGATTTTCTGGTGGATCGCTACTCGGAACGCAAGGAAAGCGCTGAACAGCTGATGGCGCGGGTGAATCAGCATTCGATCTGAAGTTGCCATGTCTATTGGTATCGGAGTGGCTCAGCTAGAAGATGCCGTGGTCATCCCTGAAGCGCATCGATTCAGTGACTTCGCGGAAGGAAAGGGCGGGGTTTTCACCCGCCCCGGTTGCCTAGCCTCGCAGGAAAGCGAGCAAGTCGGCGTTGATGGTATCGGCGTTCGTGGTGGGCATTCCATGGGGGAAGCCCGAGTAGGTTTTCAGCGTGCTGTTCTGCAAGAGTCTGGCTGACAAGAGCCCGGAGTTTTCATAAGGCACGATCTGATCGTCATCACCATGCATCACCAGCACGGGGATCTTGATGCTCTTCAGGTCGTCGGTGAAGTCGGTCTGGGAAAAGGCGACGATCCCGTCGTAATGGGCCTTGGCGCAGCCCATCATGCCCTGGCGCCACCAATTCAGGATGGTGCCCTCGGACGGTTTTGCACCGGGGCGGTTGTAACCGTAGAAAGGCCCGGCGGGAACGTCATGGTAGAACTGCGCGCGGTTGGCCTTGAGCTGTGCCTGCAAGTCATCGAACACCGACTTCGGCAAGCCGCCTGGATTGTTCGGGGTCTGGACCATCAACGGTGGCACGGCACTGATGATGACGGCCTTCGACACGCGGTCTTCGCCGTGGCGAGCAATGTAATGGATGACTTCACCACCGCCGGTGGAGTGACCTACATGGACTGCACCCCGCACGCCAAGATGGTCGACCACGGCCGCGACGTCATCGGCATAGTGATCCATGTCGTGCCCGTCCCAGACCTGGCTGGATCGCCCGTGGCCGCGGCGGTCGTGTGCAACTACCCGGTAGCCGTGGGCCAGGAAGAACAGCATCTGCGCATCCCAGTCGTCCGAGCTGAGCGGCCATCCGTGATGAAAAAAGATCACCTGGGCATCGCGTGGCCCCCAGTCTTTATAAAAGATCTCAACACCGTCCTGCGTAGTGACATAACCCATGTTCGCATCTCCCGAATGAAATGGAGGGCATGACCAATCGTGTCCTGATCGTGGCCCTTGTTGAGTCTTGCCTTTGTTTAATGACGTGCAGCCCATCCAAAAGGCGGTTCACAAGCATTGGTCCTGTTTTTCGCCTACCCCGGAATTCCATGGTGTTTCAGCCACGCATGACCTCTGCGTCGCTTGGCCGCCAAATCACTTCAGGTTTAAAGTCAACTTTAAGGTCAATGGTTTTCCGGAGCGGAATATGAGAATAGGCGAACTGGCGAAAATCACTGGGCTGGCGCCTTCACGCATCCGTTTCTACGAAGCGAGCGGCCTGATCAAGTCTGTCGCGCGAAAGGCCAACGGGTATCGCGATTACGCACCTGACACGGAGTGGGTTCTGGAGATCATCACGGGCGCCCAGTCGGCGGGTTTTTCATTGGACGAAATCCGACAATTACTGCCGATGAATGCCAACGGCTGGAAGCACGAAGAGTTGCTCAGCGGGCTCAAGCGCAAGGTCGAGGAAATCGAAATCCTCCAGCAACGGCTGGCCCAGAATAAAGCGCAACTGCTACTGGTGATCGAGGGCGTTGAAAGCAAGCCGGAAGGCATGGGGTGCGTGGATAACACCCAGTTGTTGTTGCATCGTCTGCGCGAGGAAGGGGTGACGCCAGCACCACGTGGCCGCGACAGGAAGTCGTCCAAGTAAAGCGTGATCTGTCGGGCTTATCCGACGTTTAGAGCACAGAAAACAGATCCTTCCCGATATCTGGCGGTCCCGATCTCTCCTCGACTCGGGTTAAAGCTACCGCCAGTACTGCCGATAACCCAATCCATGGATTTGCGTACCGCCGGTACGACAGTGACGACTGACCTTGCGACCAAAGTGCACTACGACCCGGCCGCGTCATTTAAGGAAAAGTGATTGTGATCATTGGTATCGACCTGGGCACCACCAACAGCCTCGTGGCTGCCTGGGACGGCGAACATGCCCGGATACTCCCCAATGCCCTGGGTAACCTTCTCACGCCTAGCATCGTTGGCCTCGACGACCATGGCCAACTGGTCGTCGGGGATATCGCCCGCGAGCGGTTGCACACCCACCCGCACCTTACCGCGTCCCTGTTCAAGCGCTACATGGGCAGCGCCCGGGAAACGCTGCTCGGCGCACGCGCCTACCGCGCGGAAGAACTCTCGGCGATGCTGCTGCGCAGTCTCAAGGCTGACGCCGAGCGTGCCTTGGGCGAGCCTGTTCACGAAGCGGTGATCAGCGTACCTGCGTATTTCAGCGATGCTCAGCGCAAGGCGACGCGCATTGCTGGTGAACTGGCCGGACTGAAAATTGAAAAACTGGTCAACGAACCCACCGCCGCAGCCTTGGCTTATGGTCTTGAACAGCGAAACGAAGCGACCTTTCTGGTGTTCGACCTCGGCGGTGGCACCTTTGACGTGTCCATTCTGGAGCTGTTCGAAGGCGTCATGGAAGTCCGTGCCAGCGCAGGGGACAACTTCCTCGGCGGTGAAGACTTCGATGACCTGCTCGTGGAGCATTTCATCGCTAAAATCGGCGCCGCTGACCTGCCAGACACCAGCCTCCCTGCCATGGCACAGCGGTTGCGGCGTGAAGCGCAACGGGTTCGCCATGCCTTGGGGCAGGCGCAGACTGCACGCTTTACCCTTCGCGAGCAAACGCGTGAGTGGAGCATTGAACTGACTCAAGGCGAGCTTGCCGACATCGTGCGTCCCTTGCTGGACCGCCTGCGTGCTCCGATCGAACGCGCAATGCGTGATGCCCGGATCAAGGTCGCGGACCTGAACGAAATATTGTTGGTGGGCGGCACGACACGCATGCCGCTGGTGCGCAAGCTGGTCGCGTCCCTGTTCGGGCGAATCCCGGCGATGCAGCTCAATCCGGACGAAGTGGTCGCGCAAGGTGCGGCCATTCAGGCGGCACTTCAGGCTCGCCATGCCTCCCTTGAAGAAGTGGTGCTGACCGATGTCTGTCCCTACACGTTGGGAATCGAGACCTCGGTACATCAAGGTGGCGGTTTCCAAAGCGGTCACTACTTGCCGATCATCGAGCGCAACACTGTGGTGCCGGTAAGCCGGTCCCGTACCGTATCCACCCTCAGTGACAACCAGAAAGTGGTCAATCTGGGTATCTATCAGGGCGAAAGCCGGCTGGTGAGTAACAACATTTTCCTGGGTGAGCTGGAAATCCCGGTGCCGCCGCGCAAGGCCGGTGAAGTGACCCTGGATGTGCGCTTCACCTACGACAACAACGGCTTGCTCGAAGCTCAGGTGCATTTGCCGATCAACGGCGACACTCGCCGGCTAGTGATCGAGAACAACCCTGGTGTCTTGCCTGCAGAAGAAATCGCCCGGCGACTGGCCGCCCTCGAAGCGCTGAAGGTGCACCCACGCGATCAGCAGATCAATACCCTGCTGCTGGCCCGACTGGACCGTTTGTATCAGGAAAGCCTCGGTGATGGCCGGGAGCATATTGCCGGGCTGGCGAACTATTTCCAGCAAATGCTCGACACCCAGGACGAACACCGGATACGCGCAGCCCGCAGCGACATCACTCAGCGTCTTGCTCATTTCGAACTGGAGGGTTAAGGCACCATGAGCCATTGGCAATTGCTCGACCTTACCCCGGACGCGGACGAACGCAGCATCAAGCGCGCCTATGCACGGCTGTTGAAAATTCATCGCCCGGACGAAAATCCCGATGAGTTTCAGCGCCTGCGTGAAGCCTATGAAACTTCGCTGGCCGAGGCCCGCTGGCGTGCGCAGGTTGATGAGGAGGTCGTTGATGTCCCGTTAGCCACAAGCGCACCGAGCCCGGAATGCTCCTCGCCGGTCATCCCCCTGGAGTACATCGATACCCCGATCACCGTCAGGCCTCCAGAACCGTCCCTTGAGCAAATGCAGCAATGGTTGGCCGAGGGGAAGGACCGTCAGGTAATGGACGCTTTGCGCCACTGGCTTGCCAGCGACTGGCTAATGCCCTTCGAGCGCCGCCAGCAGTTCGAACAGAGCGTACTGGATTGGCTCGAATCGGCCCCGCAATGGTCGCCAGCCTTTTTCGATGGCGTCTGCCAGGTCATGGGATGGGACGAAACCCAGGGTGATTTACCGTGCGAATACTGGCGCTGGGACCGCCTGATCCGGCGCTGCGAAATGCACGTCATGGAAGAATCCGTGCGCAGCGACCTGGCCAGGTTCGACGCCGATAAAATTCATGGACAGGCCGCCGCCTTGCTGTTCAAGCCCATGAGCGACGGCCGCCGTCGTGGATTGGCCGACTACTTCACCAGCCTCGACTGGCAGCGTTTTGCGCAGATTGCGCAATCCATCGATTACCAGTACCCAGAGTTGCCTCAACGTCTCGGGCTAAAACCACTGGACAACTGGCGCGATTGGTTGCCGCCCGAAAGCTTTCGAGGGGTCTACCTTTTCCTGTGGCTCGCGTTGTCGGTTGTGGTTATGCCTTCGATGCTTGCCGGAGCTGCAAAAAGGGAAGGGCTGGCCAGCCTGCTTGTCGCTCCGCTGTTCATTCCGGTAGTGATTTGGTTGGGGATGAAGGCTTACCAGGCCTGGTCCCTGGTGGCGGTGTCCGCGGGGTCGCTGGATGTGCAGCTCAGCCGCTGGTTGCTCCCGCGCCGTTGGTACAGGCAAGGCGCCGGGCTTCTGGTGCTCCGCCACATACTCCCCAGTGCCGTGCCCGCAGCCCTGGCAGGCTTATGGTCCGGTCATGTGCCATGGATGCAGTGGGTCAGCCCGGTGGTGGTGTTCCTGGGCACGCTTTATTTCACGAATATGGCACTGCGCGGCGGGAAGGTCTCGATGTGGACTCGAGCGCTACAAGCGATCAGACACAATGTCGGGCAATTGCTTTTGCGATTGCTGCAGCGCGAAGTCTTCGTGGTTTTGATCATGTTGTTGGTGATGGGGGTTTCGACCTATTCGCGTATGAATCCTGGTCATTAGGAGATGAGGTTCCGGGACAGTCCACCGCGGTTTGAGTAGCGCGCTTCGACATATCATCTAATTAGAGTTGGCACATGGTTTCTATCGTTGTTCAAGAAGAGGTTAAAAACCGCCTGCGCCGTGCTGAGAACGAGCATGACGTGAAAGTGCTTTTAGCTATTGAGTCTGGTAGTCGCGCCTGGGGATTTGCCTCCCCCAACAGCGACTACGACGCACGCTTCATCTACGTAAATAAACCTGAGTGGTATCTCTCTGTCGGCCTTGAGGAGCAACGCGACGTCATCGAGTATCCGATCATTGAGGATATGGATATCAATGGTTGGGATCTGCGAAAAGCACTCAGGCTATTTTGGAAGTCCAATCCTGGCTTTGTGGAGTGGATACAGTCGACCATCATTTACGAGCATTCTGGCTGTTTCCACGGGCGGGCAAAGGAGTTATTGCCGCAGGTGTATTCCGTGGAGAGTGGAATTTACCATTATCGCAGTATGGCCAAAACCAACTATAGGGGATACTTGCAAGCCCCTCAGGTACCGCTGAAAAAATACTTCTACGTTCTGCGCCCGCTGTTATCGGTGCGGTGGCTGGAGCAGTTTGGTACACCTGCCCCAATAGAGTTTGACAGGCTGCGCGGGGTCATCGAGGGAGAGCCCACGCTCCAGCAGGCTATAGATGACTTGCTTGCGATCAAGCGCGCGTCTCCGGAGATGGGGTTATCACCACAGATCACCCCCATTCAACAGTTCATTGAACGTGAACTGAATCGACTTGAGTCCATCAAGCCGACACGTAGCGAGCGTAAAGAAGTTGAACCATTACTTTCGGAGCTGTTTCGTACCGTACTCAAAGAAGCTTGGGGATGAGGTGCCCATTGAAATAAGGCATTTGAAAGACCAATGACGGATCGTCGAGGCAATGCGCACGCGTTCACGTTCAACGGTCGCATTCGGTCGATTGCGGCTCTTCGTCACGGGCAGCAATCGGCCAGAAACGACCGTTCTGGCTCAGCGATTGAAAGTGGAGAATTTTATTAAAAATAACTCGTTCAAGGCTATAGCAACTAATATTAAATCTAATGGCGCTATTTGAAAGATTACCCAGGCCTTAAAGTAGAGCGCGCAAGTAATGAATTCTGGTTCACGCGAAAACAAACTAAATAAAATAACCATAATAGTGTTTGTGTTTTTATTGATTGGAGTATGGATTTTTTACATGCTTTGGGCTTCTCGCATTGGAATGCGAACAGTTCTAATGCCGTCGATTCCCGAGTGGACAACATATCTAGTGGTCGGCGCTCTCACTGGCTTCGCTTTTGCAGGCAGGGCAATCATCCGCCGTTCTGTTGGAAAGACTCTGGAAGAAGTTATAAATTCTTTGCTTGGTGGATTTTGCTTAGGGTTTGCGTGCTCTCTACACATCTATGATGTGTGCGTCTACTTACTGCCTGGTGACATCATTCATTATAAGTCAGACTATGAGATAACATTTTCGGGGCCTGCCATTGGCAGATTCAGTCATTGCGAGGCAGGGCTGTGGATAAAGGACTTAAATACTGAGCGCCAAATTAAACTTTGTACAAATAAATCGAATTTATACGATCAACAAAAGCAAGGCATGAATACAGTGTGGGTGACCGCTCATCAAAACAAAATAGGCTCTTACATCATCAACTATACATTTATTTATAATTAGTAACTCTTGTCCGCCTTGGGTCGATCCCGGACAGACTTAACCGGCAAGAGTCGGCCAGAAGCGGACCATGGACACGCTGTTGATGCGCCAGTAATGTGTGCCCAAGTCATGTCGCTTTACCTCGTCACCTCATGTTGCGTTCTGGCGCGACACTCAAGCCGAACAAGGAGTTACGCATGGACAAGGAACGTTATCAGGCACAAACGGCGGAATATATGCCACTTGTGTCGTCTACTTATAGTCAGGCATAGCAATGAATACCATCGAAACGCATGAAAAGTTAATTGCCGAAGGCTGCAGTACTCAAAACTTCGCAATCAACAGCAATGGAAATGACGTGTATTGCCTATGCAATAAAAATGGTTTTTGGTCAGTTTTTTATACGGAGCGCGGGGTAAATCACCCTCCAATATTCAGTTCGATATCAGAAGAAGATGCTTGTAGATTCTTCTATGACCACATTATGAAAATGGAGCATTGGCACATCGTAGGCTTTTACAAAGACAAAAACTTGGCAGAATCCATGGAGTCTAAGCTTTCTAATCTTGGAATTCGATTTGTGCGCAATGACATACCTGCATATCAAGGACAAAATGACCCAAGATTTCGGATATTTATAGTGGGTAAAGATATTTTCAGATTCAAGGATGTATTCGGTGAGCCGTATATCAGTTACGTCTAGCTAGGCGCTGAAATCGCTCATTTCATTCGCTGGGACGGCGCGCCGCCACCCCTTAGCTTGATCATTGGTCAGCGTCCGTAATGGGTCGTTTACTGCCCCTCGTGACGGGCAGAAAACGGCCATAAGCGGTCACCCACCTTGCGTCGGCAACATTGGCTTCGTAGGATCCTGCCGGCACTCACCATCAATTGAGACCCGCATTGAAAAATAGAATAAGACCGGAAATTGAAAGAGCGGCCTACGATGAGTTCCTTGAGCTTTGGGAGAGAGGAAAATTCGACAACCAGCGGTTGGGTCAGGCTTTCTACAACCATTTCCGTCTGCATCGTCTCAGCGACCAGGCATTGCTGCAGGGTCTTTATGAATCTGACGGGAAGAAAGCCCTCAGTGCAATAGCTGATACCTTCCATATCAGGTAACAAGCACCACTCTTCATTCGCTAATGAATGTAACAGTCCGCATTGGGTCGACAGCAGCCCTTCGAAAGCGGCAGCAATCAGCCCAAGCCGGTCCATCAACCCTTCTCCAGACCCGCCTCTTTTCCCACCCAACACACCTACCAACAGTGACCGGCCTCAATACAGCACGCCGGTCACTTCCAAGCCCCTATTTCCTTATAGACACAATGGTCGCTCTGCCACCCTCCAGCCGAAACGAAAACTTGACTCGATCGCCGACGGTCAGGCCTTTGAGTTGGTCCTCTGTCACCGAAAAGGCCATGGTCATCGGTGGCCATTGCACGGCCGGGACGGCGCCGTGGGAGACGGTCACGGTATGCCTGGCGGTATCCATCGCCTTGATCGTTCCCTCGGCTTCGGCAACTTGAGCCTGGGTTGTTTCCTGCTCCATCTTCATGCCTTCCATACTGTCCATTTTCATGCCCGGCATGTCCTCGGCACGGGCAGCCAGTGAAAGTACGAATGCGCCAGTGGCGACTGCGATCAGGGTCAGTTTCATACGGGTTTTCCTTGAGGGTTAACGGGTTCAACCAAGAGATGGCGGCGACGCATCAGGCGATAGGCTGCCGGAATGACAAACAGGGAGAGCAGGGGGGCGGTGACCATGCCGCCGACCATGGGCGCGGCGATGCGGCTCATGACCTCGCTGCCGGTGCCACTGCCCAGTAGGATCGGCAGCAGGCCGGCAATGATGACGGCCACGGTCATGGCCTTGGGGCGGACGCGCTGCACGGCGCCTTCACGGATCGCCGCCACCAGCCCGCGCTCGGAGCTGTCGCCGAGGTCTTCGCGTTCGGCCCAGGCGTTCTTCAGGTAGAGCAGCATGATCACGCCGAACTCGGCGGAAACCCCAGCCAGTGCGATGAAGCCGACCCCGGTGGCGACCGACAGGTTGAAGCCCAGCAGGTAGAGGAACCATGCGCCCCCCGTCAGTGCGAAGGGCAGGGTGGCCATGATCAGCAAGGCCTCATCGAAGCGGGCGAACGTCAGGTAGAGCAGCACGAAGATGATCAGCAGCGTGGCAGGCACCACCAGTTTGAGTCGTGCGTTGGCCCTCTCGAGAAATTCGAACTGTCCCGAGTAGCTCAGGCTCATGCCGGGCTGCAGCTTGACCTGTTCGTTGATGACCCGACGCAAGTCACTGACCACCGAAGCGATATCCCGACCTCGCACATCGATGTACACCCAGCCCGAGGGCCGCGCGTTTTCGCTTTTGAGCATCGGCGGACCATCGTTCACCTTGACCGTCGCCACCGTGCCCAGCGTGATCTGACTGCCTGAGAGGGTATAGATCGGCAATTGCTCCAGGGCGCCGACCGAGTCACGCCACTCCCGTGGATAACGCACGTTGATCGGAAAACGGGCGAGCCCTTCGATGGTCTCCCCGACGTTTTCACCACCGATGGCGCCTGCCACGATGGCCTGCACATCGGCGATGTTCAGTCCGTAGCGCGCGGCGGCCTTGCGGTCGATGTCCACGTCCAGATAGCGGCCACCGGTCAGGCGCTCGGCCAGGGCCGAACTGACACCGGGTACGCCCTTGGCCGCGCGTTCGACCGCCTGGGTCGCGGCGTCGATCTCCGTCAGGTTGGCGCCGGCGACTTTCACGCCGATCGGGCTCTTGATCCCGGTGGCCAGCATGTCGATACGGTTGCGAATCGGCGGTATCCAGATGTTGGTCAGCCCAGGCACGCGGACCACCCGATCCAGTTCTTCCACCAGCTTTTCCTGGGTCATGCCTGGGCGCCACTGCTCATGGGGTTTGAACTGGATGGTGGTCTCGAACATTTCCAACGGTGCCGGGTCGGTGGCGGTTTCGGCACGACCGGCTTTGCCGAAGACATGCTCGACCTCTGGTACGGTCTTGATCAGGCGGTCGGTCTGTTGCAGCAGTTGCGCCGCTTTCTGCGCAGACAACCCCGGCAGGGCAGAAGGCATATAGAGCAGATCGCCCTCGTCCAGCGGCGGCAGAAACTCGCCGCCCAAGCGCGACATCGGCCACAGCGCACTGGCAAAAACCAATAGCGCCACCAACAGCGTGAGCCTTGGCCGGCGCAAGACAGCGTCCAGGGCCGGCTGATAGATCCGTATCAAGCACCGGTTCAACGGGTTCTGTTGTTCGCTGGGTATTCGTCCGCGAATCCAGTAGCCCATCAGCACCGGCACCAGGGTCACTGACAACCCTGCGGCTGCGGCCATGGCGTAGGTCTTGGTGAACGCCAATGGACCAAACAGACGTCCTTCCTGGGCCTCGAGCGTGAACACGGGAATGAACGACAGGGTGATGATCAACAAACAGAAGAACAGCGCCGGGCCTACCTCCGCGGCCGCTTCGGTCATCACTTGCCAATGACGTTCACCCTTCAACGTCTCTCCGGGATTGGCCGCATGCCAGGCTTCGATTTTCTTGTGCGCGTTCTCGATCATCACCACGGCGGCATCGACCATGGCGCCGATGGCGATGGCAATCCCGCCCAGGGACATGATGTTGGCGTTGATGCCCTGGTAGCGCATGACGATGAAGGCCATCAGCACCCCGACCGGCAACGAAATGATCGCCACGAGTGATGAGCGCAAGTGCCAGAGAAAGATCCCGCAGACCAGCGCGACGACGATGAACTCTTCGATGAGCTTGTGGCTGAGGTTTTCCACCGCGCGGTCGATCAGCTTGCTGCGGTCGTAGGTGGGGACGATTTCCACTCCGGCCGGCAGACTGCTTTTCAGTTCGTCGAGCCTGGTCTTGACCGCCGCAATGGTCTCGCGAGCGTTCTTGCCGCTGCGCAAGATCACCACGCCGCCGACGGTCTCGCCTTCGCCATCGAGCTCGCTGATGCCGCGCCGCATTTCCGGCCCCAACTGGATCGTGGCGACATCGCCAAGAGTCACTGGCACACCCCCGGCACCGAGCTTGAGCGGGATGGCCCGAAAGTCATTGAGCGTCTTCAGGTAGCCGGACGCCCGCACGATGAACTCGGTCTCTGCCATCTCCAGCACTGCGCCACCGGTTTCCTGATTGGCCTTGCCGATGGCTTCGCTTACCTGGGCCTGGGTGATGCCGAGACTGGCCAGTTTGAGCGGGTCGAGCTGCACTTGATATTGCTTGACCATGCCACCCACGGTGGCCACTTCCGCCACGTTGGGCAGGGTCTTGAGCTCGAACTTGAGGAACCAGTCCTGAAGGGCACGAAGCTGCGCCAGATCATGTCCGCCACTGCGATCCACCAGTGCGTACTGATAGATCCAGCCGACGCCTGTCGCGTCCGGCCCCAACGCCGGTTTGGCGTTGGTCGGTAACCGGCTTTGTATCTGGCTCAAGTATTCCAGTACCCGCGAGCGTGCCCAGTACAAGTCAGTCCCGTCCTCGAACAGCACATAGACGAAGCTGTCACCGAAGAAGGAGTAACCCCGCACCGTCCTGGCACCCGGCACCGAAAGCATGGTGGTGGCCAACGGGTAGGTGACCTGGTTCTCGACAATCTGCGGCGCCTGGCCGGGGTAGGGAGTGCGGATGATCACTTGCACATCGGACAGGTCCGGCAGGGCGTCGATGGGGGTGCTCTGCACCGACCAGATGCCCCAGGCCGTGACAAACAGCGTTGCCAGCAGCACCAGGAACCGGTTGGCTACCGACCAGCGAATGAGCTTGGCAATCATGGCTGGCCCCCCGATTTATCCAGGCGCTCGACACGCAAGCCATCGTCGGTCTGGCTCACCGCGATCCGCACCTTGTCGCCCGTTTTCAAGCCTTGCATCAGTGTCGGACTGGCGAGGGGGAAGGTCATGGTCATGCCCGGCATGCCAAGTGTCTTGAAGGGGCCATGGGCGAGGGTGACTTCTTTTTCGTTGATCTCGACGATCTGCCCATCCGCCTCATGCAAGCCGGAGGCTGCTGCGCTTGGGGGCGACTCTTCCTCCTGGCTGGTAACGATGCCCTTGAGACTGGCCTCCGAGTCGAGCAGGAACTGGCCGGACGTCACCACCTTCTGACCTTCTTCCAGACCTTTCAATATCGCGGTCTTGCCGTCGCTTTCCTGCCCGAGTCGGACCTCCACCGGGCGATAGCGGCCGGCGTCTTCTGCGAGCATCACCAAGGCCCGTCGGCCCGTACGAATCACCGCCTCGCTCGGCACCCACAATACGTTCTGCCCGGTCGAATGATTCAGGCGTACCTGCGCGGTCAACCCAGGCCTGAGGCGTCCGTCCGGATTGGGCAACTCGACACGTACGCGCAGCGTGCGGCTGTCGGGATTGGTCTCGGGCAAAATCGCGCTGACCTTGCCGTTGAGCGTGGTCCCCGGGAAAGCCGGCAGGTGTGCTTCGACTGGCTGTCCCTCGGTGATCGATCCGGCATCCGATTCCGGAATGGCCACCGCGAGCCAGACGCTACTCAAGCCATTGACCCGTGCCAGGGTGTCGCCCGTCGCCACGGTCATGCCCGCACGGACGTTCAATTCCTGCAGCACACCGCCAATGGGGCTGGTGAGGGTCAGCCAGGGCTGCACCTTGCCGGTGCGTTCCACTTGAGCAATCAGTGCTGCCGGCATTCCGGTGAGCCGCAGTCGCTGTCGGGCCGCAGCCAGCAGCTCGGCATCGCCGTTGCGTCTGAGGGCAAGAAACTCGGTCTGCGCAGCGGCCCATTCCGGCACCAGGATATCCGCCAATGCGGCGTTGGCCTTGAGCACATCGCCGGGCGCATGGGCGTAGACCCGCTCCACAAAACCGGGGGTACGTGCCTGGACCACCGCGACATCGCGCTCGTTGAACGCCAGGATGCCTGTCACATCAAGGCTGGATTCCAGCGTACCCCGAGTGACGGTTGCGAAACGCAGCCCGAGATTCTGAGTCAGGCCCGGATCGATACTGACGCTCGCACGATCCCCTGCATCGCTGGCGTATTGAGGAACCAGTTGCATGTCCATGAAGGGGGATTTGCCCGGCTTGTCGAATTTCTGCTGCGGGTACATGGGGTCGTACCAATACAGCGCCTTGCGTTCCTGCGCTGAATCGAGGCGCTGCCCCGCAGCGATAGTCGCAACCGCGCCGGTTCGCTGATGGGCGAACCAGTAGCCACCGGCAATGCCCAGCGCCAACGAGATACCGGCCAGCCATGCCCGATTCCAGTGTTTAAGGTTCATTGGCCGGTCTCCCCATAGGCAAAATGCAAACGCGCACTGCTCAGCGCGCGTTGTTCCTCCACATCGATCTGTTTGAGCCGGGCCTCGATGAGTTCACGCCGGGCAGTCACCACGGCGTCCAAATCACCCTGGCCGGAGCGGTAACTGGCCATGCTCAGCTCGACCTTTTCCCTGGCCAGCGGCAACAGGCTTTCCTGGTTGCGGCGCACCGCACGATCGAGGCGCTCGTAGTCAGCCAGTTCGTTTTCCAGTTGCTGGGTGTGCTCGCGGGACAGGGCTTCGCGCTCGGCCTCAAGCTGGCTGAGTTCAGCCTGTCTGGCGGCGATCTTGGGGTTTTGGCGAGTGCCCGGAAACAGCGGCAGGTCCCATGAGAACTGCACGCTGACCATGTCGCCAAACTCACGGCCGCGACGCTGATAATCCACTTCCCAGCTCCAGTCTGACTGTTTCTCCGACTCGGCTTCACGAACCTTGGCCTGGGCTTCGCGGGTCATCGGTGCGAAGGCTGCCAGCTCGGGATGGTGTTGCAGTTTGTGGGCGTAACTGGAGGGATCGACCGGCCACTGCGGCAAGCTGCCCACGGGTTTGTCGTTGGCGACGGAGCCAATCCAGCGCTTGAGGGCCGCGCGTGCCTGTGTTCTTTGCAGCGTCAGGTTGTCCTGTTGCTCCGCCAGTTGAGCCGCTTCCTGTTTGGGCGTCACTGCGTCGGCGGGTTGAGCGCCACCGCCGGCAATCCGGGCCCGGACGGTATCGCTCAGCAGGCGGTTTTCCTTGTAGAAGTCCTGGAACAGCGCATCTTTACGCTCGACCGAGTAGCTGCTGATCCAGGCCAACGCCGTGGACTGGCGCACCTTCAGCCGTTCGACTTGGCGCTCTGCCGCCGCGCGGTCAACGGCCGCATCGGCCACTTCGATGCGCGCTTTGCGTTTTTCGCCGTTGGGCATCTCTTGCCTGACCCCGACCATTTGCATGGTCATGAAGTCCTGGTCGATGCTCCAGCGATCCGGACCGCCAACGGGGTAGTTCTGCACACCCAGCAGCAGTTTGGGGTCGGGAAGTTCACCGGCCGGAATGGCTGCGCTGCTGGCAGCCTGGATTTTCGCGTCTTGTGCAGCCAGCGACGGTGCATTGTTCTCGGCCAGGCGCAACGCTTCATCCAGAGTCAATGCGGCCGCGAAGCTCGGCCATGCCCATACGCTTGCCGCCAGGCCGGCCGCGAGGGACCAACCTGTGCAATAGCACTTGGAGTTCATGCTTACGATTCCTGTAATCATTCACTGCACGGGTCAAAAGACACGCGCGCAGCCAGTCCATCCCGCTAATGCGGAATGAGGCTCAATGTGGGACAGGAATCAAACGCGGGGCGGTCGCCATACCCCGGACGGGGTCTGTACGGGCAGGGAGTCGCTGAAAAAGGAAAGCACCACGGGGCTGAACACGGTGATAGGCGGCTTGAGGATCGAGACTTGCAGCATGCCGCCCGACTTGCACTCCTGGCCCGGCTTGCAAGGTTTGCCGTGCTCGGTGGGGCTTTTCATGTCGTTGCAGCAGTCCATGCCCATGTCATCCATCATCGCCATGCCCATGGTCTTCATCGGGCAAGGTTCTGTCGGTGCCTGGACGCCCGCCATCCCGCTGAGGGGAAGCGCAAGGCTGATCAGGAAGATGAGACAAAACCGCAGATAGCGTTTCATGGGCTGGAGTCTAGTCGCTGAAAATTGCTCATACAATTGGGCGAATGGAATAAACGGCCTGCCGGGGGGCCTTGGGTAGGCGATGACACCGCAGCTGCATTAAGCCAGCATTACAGGCATTGAAACGGCGTTGTTTTTCTAACCCAACCTTGCCACTTTTCAATGATCAGCTGCCACACCCGTGTGCCTGCAGGGCATGGCGGCATCGCGAGAGGCCGCACCTCAACCGTCGGGCTAACCGTGGCTTATAGGGTCAAGCGGTAAAGCCAAACAGGCGCTTCGGGGTGTCCCAGAGAATTTTCTGGCGGTCACTGGCATTGGGGAACATGTCGCCGAAGTTGCTCAGGACGGTGCCCAATTCCATGCTTTGCCGCGCGCGCAGAAACGGCCAGTCGGTGCCCCACATGCAGTTGTCGGCGGTGAATGCCTGCAGCAGTGCCAACTGGTAGGGCTTGGCGTCGGCATAGGGGTAACTTTCCCGGGAGTACTGCGACAGCCCGGAGAGTTTGACGAAGGTGCGTCCGTTGCCGGCCAGTGACAGCAGTGCCTGGAAAGCCGGCTGCTTCAAGCCGGCACGGGCATCGGGCCGGCCGGAGTGGTCGATCAACACACGGCTGCGCGTGCGCTCAAGCAAGGGCAGCAGTGCCAGCAGCTGATCGTCCTTGACCTGGATCTGGGCATACAGGTCCAGCTCGGCCAGGCGCCCCATCAGGCTGTCGATTTTCAGATAACGCTCGGGCCCCAGCAACGCGGCATTGAGCGCCACACCGATTACACCCTGCGTCTTGTATTGCGCGAGCGTCTCGCTGGAGACGTCGTTCGGCACCACCACCACACCTTTATGGCGGCCTTCGTTGCGCGCCAGCGTGTCGAGCAGGCAGCTGTTGTCGTAGCCGTAAGCCGAGGTCGGCTGCACGATCACTGAATGGCGAATGCCAAAGGCCTGCATGACCCGCTCGTAATACGCCGCAGGGCCGACCTCGGGACCTGCCGGCTGGTAGGTGGAGTCAGCGGGGTAGGGGAACTGGGCAGGGTCGATCACATGATGGTGGCAATCGATCTTGGGCTGTGACAGCAGACTGAGCAGTTGGGGATCCATGGTCGTACCTGCATTGTCTTCGTTCTGCCGAGCAGCGCCTGAAGCGTTCTGACTCAGGATCGGCAGGCCAAGCGCGGCGCTGGCGGTCAGCACAACGGAGCTGTTTTTGAGCAGCGAGCGGCGGGAAAAAGCTGTGTCAGCGACAGGCGTGGTCATGTTCAAACCCTTGTTTTATTTTCACGGATGTACTCATTCACCTGTAGGAGCGAGCCTGCTCGCGAAAAACGTCCGGACAACGCGTTCATCCAAACAGCCCGCGTTATCGTTAACGCCCATCGCGAGCAGGCTCGCTCCTACAGGGGGGCGGGCAGAGGTGTTATCGACCTTAGAGCAGCGCTTGCATGGCGTCGTCTGTGAAGTCGTTAAGCAGGTATCGCTTTTGTTTATGGGCATTTACCTGTGACTGGGCGCCAGGGGCAACGGCGCCCTTGCATTCACCCGATAAGAAAAACCGATACCCGCTTAAGGATTTCCCAGAGGCGGGGCGGGCACTTGCGGCTTTAGAGTCACGGCCAGTGTTCGACGATGGGCCGGCCTCGACGCCATGGCGGACTCTGTCGCAATTTCTACAAAAATAAGAAGGTGAAAAACATGAGTCACGAAACGGTCGACATCAAAGCGTGGATCGATAACCGCCCGGTTGCCAGGTATCAGTGGCTCATCATGAGCCTGTGCTTCTTCATTGTTCTATTCGATGGCCTCGATGTGGCGGTGATGGGTTTTATCGCGCCTTCGCTGATCCAGGAATGGGGCCTCTCCAAGGCTGCCTTCGGCCCGGTCATGAGCGCGGGCATGGTCGGCCTCGCCATTGGTGCGCTGACGGCCGGCCCCTACGCCGACCGCCTGGGGCGCAAGAAGGTGCTGCTGTTTGCCGTGACCGGATTCAGCGTGCTCAGCCTGGCGTGTGCGTTCGCCCGTAACCCCTACGAGCTTGCCGCTTTGCGGTTGTTGACCGGTGTGGCCCTGGGCGCCGCAATGCCGAACACCACCACGCTGCTGGCCGAATACCTGCCAGAGCGCAATCGCTCGCTGTTCATCACCATCATGTTCACCGGTTTCAACATGGGCTCGGGGCTGGGCGGCTTGCTGGCGGCCTGGTTGATTCCCTTGCACGGCTGGCAATCGGTGTTGCTGGTCGGCGGCATCCTGCCACTGGTGTTGCTGCCTTTCCTCTGGATGCTGTTGCCTGAGTCCGCACGCTTCCTGGCGGCGCGCAATGCACCCGCCGCGCAGATCGCCAAAGTGCTGAACAAGCTCGGCGGCACCTTCTCGGCGACCACGCACTTCACCCTCGCCGAACCCCAGGCCCAGCACAAGGCACCGGTGCGCATGCTGTTCACCGAACGCTATCGCACCGGCACCCTGGCGCTGTGGTTGACCTATTTCATGGGCCTGCTGGTGATCTACCTGACCATGGGCTGGATGCCGACCCTGTTGCGTGAAGGTGGCCTGTCCATTGAACGGGCGGCGACCATCACCGGGCTGTTCCAGATCGGCGGTACCGTCGGGGCTATCGTGGTCGGCTGGATCATGGACCGGCGCAACCCGAACGGGGTCATTGCCACCAGCTATGCATTGGGCGGCGTCTTCATTCTGCTGCTGGGGGCGTTCAGCCTGGAGTCGAGCCTGCTGGCAGTGGGTGTGATTGCCGCGGGTTTCTGCATGAGCGGCGCGCAGACCGGGCTCAACGCTTTTGCTCCCGGCTACTACCCGACGGATTTCCGCGCCACGGGCGTGAGCTGGATGCTGGGCATCGGTCGATTCGGGGCTATCTTTGGCTCTCTCATCGGTGGTGCGGTACTCAGCCTCGGCTTGGGCCTGCCATTGCTGTTCGCCCTGTTGAGCGTGCCGGCCTTCATCGCGGCCCTGGCCATCCTGGCCAACGGTCATGCCCGGCGCCGGGTCAGCCAGACCTTGGTGGCGCACTAAGCTTTTTCGAACACTTTTTATCGGCACTCGAACACAGGAACTCAACATGGCACGCATCATCGGTGGCCTCGCTGTCTCCCACACACCCACCATCGGCTTTGCCGTCGATCACGACAAACAGAACGAGGCGGCCTGGGCGCCGATTTTCGAAGGCTTCGAACCGATCAAGGTGTGGTTGAAGGAGCAGCAACCGGATGTGCTGTTCTACATCTTCAACGACCACGTGACGTCGTTTTTCTTCGACCACTATGGTGCGTTCTCCCTCGGGGTCGATGAGCGTTACGAGGTGGCGGACGAGGGCGGCAACCCGCGCTCGCTGCCGGCGGTCGGCGGGCATGCGGCGCTGTCGCGACACATTGGCCAGAGCCTGATGGCCGATGAGTTCGACATGAGTTTCTTCCGCGACAAGCCGCTGGACCATGGCTTCTTCTCGCCGATGTCGGCACTGTTGCCTTGCACACCTGAGTGGCCGGTGGAAATCGTGCCGCTGCAGGTCGGGGTGTTGCAGTTCCCGATCCCCAGCGCCTTGCGTTGCTATAAGTTGGGACAGGCCCTGCGCCGGGCGATCGAAAGCTATCCCGAAGACCTGAAGGTGGCCATTGTCGCCACCGGTGGCGTGTCCCATCAGGTGCATGGCGAGCGTTGCGGTTTCAACAATCCGCAGTGGGACGAGCAGTTCATCGATCTGCTGGTCAACGACCCGCAGCGCCTGACTGAAATGACCCATGCCGAGTACGCCACCCTCGGCGGGATGGAAGGCTCGGAGGTGATCACCTGGCTGATCATGCGGGGCGCCTTGTCCGCCACGGTGAAAAACCTGCATCAGGACTACTACCTGCCGTCCATGACCGGCATCGCCACGCTGCTGCTGGAAAACCAGGATCGTCCGGTTCCGGCGGATGTGAACGCACGCCACTTGCAGCACATGCAGCACCAGTTGGCCGGTATCGAGAAACTGGAAGGGACCTATCCGTTCACCCTGGAGCGCAGTGCCAAGGGTTATCGCTTGAACAAGTTCCTGCATCGCATGATCGAGCCGCAATGGCGCCTGCGTTTTCTCGAGGCGCCCGAGGCGCTGTTCGAGGAGGGGGGCTTGAGCGAAGAGGAACGCGAACTGCTGCGACGCCGTGACTGGCGCGGCTTGATCCAGTACGGGGCGATTTTCTTCGTGCTGGAGAAACTCGCGGCGGTACTCGGGATTCCCAACTTGCAGGTCTACGCGGCGATGCGTGGGCAGAGCCTGGAAGAGTTCATGAAGACCCGCAATCAGCAGGTGCTCTACTCGGTGGCGGGCGAGGCCCCTCGCTGATCTTCGGGAGCGACCGCTCCGTCAGTTTTCGGCGACCCTGACCGGGTCGCCTTCACCCTTTCTGTTCGATCTCACTGTGCCCGCATTTGAGGGCGCAGGGCATTCCCTTACCCAAAAACCGGAAAACAATAACAATGAAAATCACCGTCAATCCTCGAATCGCTTGCTCGCTGGTCGTTATTTGCGTGGCCCCCCTGGACGTTCAGGCCGAAGGGTTTGTCGAGGACGCCAGCGCCAACCTGAACCTGCGCAACTTCTACATCAATCGCAACTTCACCAACCCGGCCTACCCGCAAGGCAAGGCCGAGGAGTGGACGCAGAACTTCATTCTGGATGCCAAATCCGGTTTCACCCAGGGCACGGTGGGGGTTGGTGTGGATGTGTTGGGGCTTTACTCGGTCAAGCTGGACGGTGGCAAGGGCACCGGCGGTACGCAACTGCTGCCGGTGGATAGCGATGGTCGTCCTGCCGATGATTTCGGCCGTCTGGCCGTCGCCGGGAAAATGAAAGTGGGGAAAACCGAACTGAAGGTCGGTGAGTGGATGCCGGTGCTGCCGATCCTGCGTTCCGACGATGGCCGCTCGCTGCCGCAAACCTTTCGTGGCGGCCAGGTCACTTCGCAGGATATCGCTGGCCTGACCCTCTACGGTGGCCAGTTCCGGCAGAACAGCCCGCGCAACGATTCGAGCATGGACGACATGTTCATGCAGGGCAAAACTGCGTTCACCTCCGATCGCTTCAACTTCGTCGGGGGCGAATACAGCTTCAACGAGAAACGCACGATGATCGGTCTGTGGAATGCCGAGCTCAAGGACATCTACCAGCAACAGTACCTGCAACTGGTTCACAGCCAACCGCTGGGGGCCTGGACCCTGGGCGCGAACCTTGGCTACTTCTGGGGCCGCGAGGATGGCAGCGCCCGTGCCGGCGACCTGGACAACCGCACCATCTCGGCACTGCTGTCCGCCCGTTATGGCGGCAACACCTTCTACGTCGGCCTGCAAAAGCTCACCGGCGATGATGCGTGGATGCGAGTCAACGGCACCAGCGGCGGCACCTTGGCCAACGACAGCTACAACAGCAGCTATGACAACGCCCGGGAAAAATCCTGGCAACTGCGCCACGACTACAACTTCGTCGCCCTGGGAATTCCCGGCCTGACCCTGATGAACCGCTACATCAGCGGCGATAACGTACACACCGGCAGCGTCACCGATGGCAAGGAGTGGGGCCGTGAGACCGAGTTGGGCTACACGGTGCAGAGCGGCACCTTCAAGAACCTGAACATGCGCCTGCGCAACTCCAGCATCCGTCGCGACTACAGCAGCAACGAGTTCGACGAAAACCGTTTGATTGTCAGCTATCCCTTCGGCTTGCTTTGAGGCCTGGCCACTTTACCGGCGCTGCCCCTGTGGGAGCGGGCTTGCCCGCGAAGAGGCCGGCACATCCAGCATCAATGGTGACTGACACACCGCGATCGCGGGCAAGCCTTGCTCCCACAGGGATCGTGGTTGGCCACATTTTTGTGTTCATCGAAGACCCATTGTAGGAGCGAGCCTGCTCGCGATGGACGTCAACGATAACGCGTGCTGTCTGAATGAACGCGTTGCCCTGACGTTTATCGCGAGCAGGCTCGCTCCTACAGGGGATTGGCAGCGTGTCAGTCACGCGGCCGCTTCGCGAATCACCTGGCGAATCACATCCAACAGGGCCTGCGCCACCGGCGAGTGCAGGCAGCCATTGCGATAAGTCAGGCCGATGGCCCGGGTGGTCTGTTTCAGCTCCAGCGGCAGGATGCACAGCTCGCCCGAGGCAATCTCCGGTTCCAGTTGGTGGGCGGAGACGGCCGCGAGCATGTCCGAGCGCAGCAACAGCCCACGGATGATTGCCATGTCGCCGCTTTCCACGACCGGCCGGGGTGGTGCAATGCCGAACCGGGTGAAGCACTCGTCGAGCATCCTGCGGGCTGGCGAGCCGGCACGAGGCAACACCCAGCGGGCTGCGCCGAGCTCATCGTGCGGGACCTGTCTTGAACAGAGCGGATGATCGCGCCGCGCCAACACCACCATTTCTTCCGTGAGCAACGCCTCGCCGGTCAGGTCGCTGGCGTAGGTGTCCGCGCGCAGGGCACCGAAAATGAAATCGACATCGCCGGCTCGCAACTCGCTCGCCAGCAGATCGAACGGGCTTTCATTGGTGATCACCTGGATAGCGGGGTGCTGGGCCATCAGGCGCACGATGGCTTCGGGCAATATGCGCGTGCGTCCCAGGGGCAGGGCGCCGACATGCACCACGCCTTGCAGGGTGCCGCGGATGGCGGTGATGTCCGTTTCGATGTGGCGCAACTCATTCAGCGCCCGGCGAATCGGGAACAGGATCTCCTGGCTGGCGCGGGTCGGCTGCAAACCACGGGGCGTGCGCTCGAAGAGTGTTTGCCCGCAGCCGCTTTCCATGACCTTGATGGTCGAACTGATCGCCGGCTGGCTCAGGCCGAGCAGGCTGGCGACGGTCTGCATGTGCTGGGTTTCGCAGAGTTTGACGAACACTTGCAGGCGTCGGGCCTGGAACAGGTAGAGCGGTTCAATCGCGCGTTTGTCCCCGCCGCCGAGCAGTCGCGGCACGCTCTCCAGCTCCGCCAGCACCCGTCGCGCCCGCGGCAGCAAGCGCTCACCGTAATCAGTCAGGCGCATACCGTTGGCATGGCGTTCGAACAGCGGCACATCGAGTCGGGCTTCCAGTTCGCCAATCGATCGGGTCACTACCGACTGCGCCCGGAACAGAGCCACGGAAGCTTTGGAAACGCTGCCGTGATCGGCCACCCTGACGAAGGCGCGCACGTTCATCAGGTTCGAGAGCATTGGGTTAGAGAGATCTGTGGGTTCCATGGGGGGCTCTGCAAATCGGTGTCTGGGCCGGACTATGCATCTCCCATTGTTGGGTAGCAATAAAAAAAACGCATACCTCCAGCAACGCAACGCATTACTGCGCCGGCGGGTCGCGGTGCGATGCTCTTTGCAACCGCAGGAGGAGTATCCGCAATGATCCAATCACCGAAAAATGCGCTGGTTGTCAGCGCCCACTCAGCCGATTTCGTCTGGCGCGCAGGCGGCGCCATCGCGCTGCATGCGCAACAGGGCTACAACGTGCACATCGTCTGCCTGTCCTTCGGCGAGCGCGGCGAGTCGGCCAAGCTGTGGCGCAAGGGCGAGATGAGCGAAGAGAAAGTCAAAGCCGCCCGCCGTGAAGAGGCCCAGGCCGCTGCCGATATCCTGGGCGCCAGCGTCGAGTTCTTTGACATCGGCGACTATCCGATGCGCGCCGACAAGGAAACCCTGTTTCGCCTGGCCGATGTGTTTCGCCGGGTCCAGCCGGAATTCGTCCTCAGCCATTCGCTTAAAGACCCCTATAACTACGACCACCCGCTGGCCATGAACCTGACGCAAGAGGCGCGCATCATTGCCCAGGCCGAAGGCTACAAGCCGGGCGAGAAAATCGTCGGCGCGCCACCGGTGTACAGCTTCGAACCGCACCAGCCCGAGCAATGCGAATGGCGTCCAGACGTGCTGCTGGACATCACTCAAGTGTGGGACAAGAAGTACGCCGCCATCCAGTGCATGGCCGGCCAGGAACACCTGTGGGAGTACTACACCCGCGTTGCCTTGCAGCGCGGCGTACAGGCCAAGCGCAACGTTGGTATCACCTCCAGCCGCGACATCATTTATGGCGAGGGCTACCAGAGCATCTTCCCGCGCGTCACGGAGAATCTGGCATGAGCATGTTGATCGGAAAAATCGGCATCGTCGTGCGCAACATCGACCGCGCCGAGCAGTCATTGGTCGATGAGCTGCGCAGCTTCGGTGTCGCCACGATTCATGAAGCGCAGGGTCGCAAGGGCCTGCTGTCATCGTCGATCACACCGATCCAGCGCGGCACCGCTATCAGTGGTTCGGCGGTCACGGTGCTGGTTTCTCCTGGCGATAACTGGATGTTCCATGTGGCGGTGGAGCAATGCCGCCCCGGCGATATCCTGGTGGTCGCGCCCAGCTCACCTTGCACCGACGGTTACTTCGGCGACTTGCTCGCCACTTCGCTCAAGGCCCATGGCGTGCGGGGCCTGGTGATCGATGCCGGCGTGCGTGACACCCATACCCTGCGGGAGATGGGCTTTGCGGTCTGGTCCCGCGCCGTTTGCGCGCAAGGCACTATCAAGGAGACCCTGGGGTCGGTGAACCTGCCGCTGGTGTGCGGCGATCAACTGGTCAACCCTGGCGATGTGGTGGTCGCCGATGACGACGGCGTGGTCGTCGTGCGTCGGGGCGAGGTGCCGCAGGTTGTCGAGGCCAGCCGCGCACGCGCCGATCTGGAAGAGCAGAAGGCGTTGCGCCTGGCCAGGGGCGAACTGGGGCTGGACATCTACAACATGCGCCAGCGGCTCGCGGAAAAGGGCTTGCGCTATGTCGACAGCCTTGACGAGCTCGGAGACTGAGCATGGGCCAGACACGTATTCCATGCTTGTTGATGCGTGGTGGAACGTCGAAAGGCGCGTACTTTCTGGCCGGCGATCTGCCCGGCGACCCGGCGCTTCGAGACCGCGTGCTGCTGGCGGTCATGGGGTCACCGGATGCGCGGCAAATCGACGGTCTCGGTGGCGGCGACTCGCTGACCAGCAAAGTGGCAATCATCAAGCCCAGCACCCGCGCCGATGCTGACGTGGATTACCTGTTTGCCCAGGTGCTGGTGGATGAACCGCGCGTCGATTACGGCCAGAACTGCGGCAACATTCTCGCCGCTGTCGGGCCCTTTGCGATTGAGCGCGGATTGGTGGCGGCGTCGGGGGATGTCACCCCGGTGCGCATTTTCATGGAAAACACCGGGCAGATCGCGATTGCCCAGGTGCCGACACCGGACGGCAGCGTCAGCTATTCGGGTCAGGCACGGATTGACGGAGTGCCCGGCTACGGTGCGCCACTGGTGGTTGAGTTCGAGGACATCGCCGGCTCCAGCTGCGGAGCATTGCTGCCCACCGGCAAGGTGGTCGATGTGTTCGATGGGGTGGAGGTCACCTGCGTCGACAACGGCATGCCGGTCGTGCTTATCCGTGCCGAAGACCTCGGGCTCAGTGGCTATGAGCCCCCGGCACAACTGGACGGCGACATCCCATTGAAGGCCCGGCTTGAATCGATCCGTTTGCAGGCCGGAACGCGCATGAACCTGGGCGACGTGAGTCAGCGCAATGTGCCCAAGATGTGCCTGATTGCGCCGGCTCAAAGGGGAGGGGCATTAAGCACTCGCAGCTTCATCCCGCATCGCTGCCACACCAGCATCGGCGTGTTCGGAGCGGTCAGCGTGGCCGTTGCCTGCCTGATCGAGGGCAGCGTGGCAGTGGGCGTGGCCTGTGTCGTCGAGGGCGACATCAAGCAACTCTCGGTCGAACACCCCACGGGAGAGTTCACCGTTGCGTTGCATCTGAACAACGATCGTCTGGTGAGCTGCGGCCTGCTGAGAACGGCCCGATTGTTGTTGGACGGCGCCGTCTGTGTTCCGCGCACGCTATGGAAAGGCAATCAGGGCTGTTGAACGTCGTGTCCAGGTACGACGGGAGGCCCTGGCTCAACACTCGGCTTGAAGCTATACCGAAAGGGTTCGCAGTGGGGATGAACCACATGCCCGGTTAGCGGCGCAGGAGAACTTCGCGGTGTCGAATGAGCTGGTCATACGCAACATGACCCGTCCCGAGCTGGACGGGCTCGTCGAGTGGGCTGCCCGTGAGGGGTGGAATCCCGGCTTTCACGATGCCGAGCTGTTCTGGGCTACGGACCCAGCAGCCTTTATCGCAGCGACCCGGGGTGACGAATTGATCGGCGGCGGTGCCATCACCTCCTACAACGGCGAATTCGGCTTCATGGGTTTTTTCATCGTCCGGCCTGAATATCGCGGTCAAGGCCTGGGCAATACTCTCTGGCATGCACGCCGCGAGCGGCTCCTTGCCCGCCTGCGCCCAGGCGCGAGCATCGGCATGGACGGCGTCTTTGCGATGCAGGACTACTACGCCAAGGGTGGTTTCGTCTTCTCCCATCGCAACCTGCGTTTTCGTGCCGAGCTCACCGAGCGCCGGGCGCCCTGGCCGATAGACTCCGAGGACATTGTCCCGTTGGCCTCCGTGCCGTTCGATCAGGTTGTCGATTACGACCGCACCTGCTTCCCCGCCGCGCGGGAAACCTTCCTGAGCGGGTGGATAGCCCAGGGCGATGCACTCGCCGTGGGTTGCCGGCGCGAGGGCAGGCTAAGTGGCTACGGTGTAATAAGACGCTGCCGCGAAGGCTGCAAAATCGGCCCCTTGTTCGCCGATGACGCCCAGGCCGCCAATGCCCTTTACGCGCGCCTGGCGGAATTTGCGCAGGGTGGCCCGCTGTTTCTCGATGCCCCGGAGAATAACCCCGCCGCCATGGCGCTGGTGCGCCAACAGGGCATGAGCGAGGTTTTCGGCTGCGCACGCATGTACCTCGGGCCACCTCCGGCGATCGCGCACGAACGTGTGTTCGGCGTCACGACCTTCGAGCTGGGCTGATGGCCACTCGCGACCTCATCGGTTACGGCGGCTGCCCACCCCACCCGCGATGGCCCGGTGATGCGCGGGTCGCGGTCCAGTTCGTACTGAACATCGAAGAGGGCGGAGAGTCATGCATCCACAATGGCGATGCACAGTCGGAGGCCTGGCTTCACGAGCTACCCGGCCGCCCCCCGCGTGTGGGGGAACCGGACTTGAGCGTCGAGGGCATGTACGAATACGGATCGCGCGCAGGTGTGTGGCGCATCCTGGAACTGTTCAACGCCCGAGGCTTGCCGCTGACCGCCTTCGCCGTCGGCCGGGCACTGGAACTCACCCCGGCGATTGGCCATGCGCTTTGCGCCGCCGGGCATGAGATTGCCGGGCATGGCTACCGTTGGCTGGACTATCGCGACATGCCTGAAGACCAGGAACGGCACCACATCCAGCTCACCCGCGACATTATCGAAAAGATCTGCGGTAAACGCCCCGTAGGTTGGTACACCGGCAGGGTCAGCCAGAACACCCGCCGCCTGTTGCGCGAGGAGGGCGGGTTTCTCTATAGCTCGGACGCCTATAACGATGATCTGCCCTATTGGCTCCCCGGCTCGCCCGCTCATCTGGTGATCCCTTACACCTTGGTCAACAACGACGCCCGCTATCTGCTGCCGAACGGTTTCGCCTGCGGTGACGACTTCTTCCAGCTGCTCAAGGATGCTTTCGACCTGCTGTGGCAGGAGGGCGCGCAATCCCCGAAGATGATGAGCGTCGGCCTGCATGGGCGGATCAGTGGCCACCCTGGCCGGATCAGTGGCCACCCTGGCCGAGCGATGGCGCTGGCGCGCTTCCTCGATTACGTGCAAGGCCACGACGCGGTGTGGATCTGCCGGCGCGAAGAAATTGCCAGGCACTGGATAAGCCAATTCCCCGCGTGAGCGGCAAGCCGGATACTGATGGGGTGGTGTAGCCGGAACGGTACAAAGTGAAGGCGTTGCAGGTGCGCAAAGCCTTCACAGGAGAAAGGATTAGCGAGAAACGGCCATCCAGCCGGCACAACCGGTCATTACACCCGCTGACGTCCTGTTCAAGCGCTTCATTGCCTTCGAAGACCGGATGGCGCGTTTGATTCGGGACGCGGTGATGAGATAAGCCGACTGGATGGTGAGATCGATTCCAATGCCAAGCGCGGTAATGAAGGCGACCTCCGGCCAGGACAGGGCCGTCAGATCGAATGCATGTGGCAGCACTGCGCCGAAAAATACCACGGCCTTCGGATTACTCAGGGTGAGCACGGCTCCTGCAAGAAGGCCCCGGCTGGCGGAGCGTTCCGGCGGTTCTTGAGGTGATTCGGTGTTCTTCGACCATAGGTTCCATGCGATGAACAGGATGAAGGCAATACCGAGCCATTTCACCGCGATGAACACTTGCTCAAACTGCAGCGCCAGAGCTGCAAGACCAAGGGTTGCGACCAACAGCCAGACAGCATTGCCCAGCACCATGCCTGCGATAAAGGGTATCGAAGACCGTGCCCCGCGCGACACCACCTGCCCTAGAAGAGCGCCCTGGGCGGGCCCGGGAATGGCGGCTGCAATCGCGAATGGAACGACAAAAAACCAGATCGAAGAAGTAACGCTCATGTGCGAATCCTCCATATTGCTTGGTGCACAAAGGGAAATACTCGCACTGGATGAGCGGGGAAAACAATACGGTCGGTGGCTGCTCTTGCACGGAAGAGCCGCAGTTGTAATGGCGGCTTCAAGCCGTTTCAGGGAGACGTAGCTATCCGAGGGCTTGTCCTTTCGCAATGTCTGAGTTGGGGTGTTAGCGGTCTCACGCCAGGGGCCGCAATCGGCCAAATGCAGCCATTGGATGAAAGTCCGTAAATTGGCGACAATCCGCGCCATTCTGACTTCGCAAGCTAATTCGGGTGGTTCGAAAAGTACCCCAGCGATTTCCATTAGCGTGCGAAATTGCACTCCACTTGACCGCCCGTTTGCATTCGACCTGACCAGTCATTTGCATTCGTTCTGACCTCCGATTGCATCGGATTTGACCAGCACGCTTTGTAACCATGATTGGCAGAGAGTGGCCGATTCTGTTGAAAAAGTCGGCCATGGTTTCCGCAGCAGAAAAGAATGCTTCTGAGATTGAAATCTTCACTTTCGGCAAAGGTTAGCGGACTCAGATTTCACGTATCAGCGTGCTAAAAAGGTGCTTTCACCGGTCAATCTTCTGGCCGTTTCAGAAAACCGACTGTTTTCAACAGAATCGGCCAGAAACAGCCACTCACGAGATACCGCTTACAATCTAAAGCTGCGACAACACCGTGGGTGGAATCTGTGCAATTTTCAACTAAGAAGTCTGGGGTAAGCTGGACGACGCTGGGCCGGTCCTGTCCTAATACCAATGGGTTTCGGTCGAATCGATTGCGATGAGAACGTTGTCGAATTGCAGGAGCATAACGCGAATCATTTTTTCAGCGATTTCCTAGCCCTTCAAACTACAGTCTGATTAATTGCGATTACTGGCGCCGCCTTGGCTTCCAATTGCTCTGACGAATGCCGTCGTACTGTCTATCATTGCAGGACGACATCTGGTCCTTGGCCAAAGTAATGATGCCCCAGCATTGGAGACCGAAACAAACAAACGTCCAAGCTCACTTTTTGCTGTTATTCAGTCCATATCTTTTCCCAAGGAGTATGCGCTTATGACCGCAAAGTATCATTCGCTACTTACAGCTTCCTGCAACCTGACGTTATTTTGTCTCGTCGTTGCCGGCCCGGCATACGCAGGCATGGCGTCGGGCTGGTGGGGTGGCTCTTGGTCCTGCACTATCGATGGGCGGGCGGCTCAAATGAAGTGGACCGTGGTCGAGGCTAGCCAAACGACAGACAACGGTGATGGCACAGCGACCAGTACCTCCGGCGTCCGCTGGAAGGGCAGTTTTTCCGACAATGGTTCGAAGTGGGTGGCACTGACCAATCCTCGCCTTGGCAATAAAGGAGGAATGTACTTCAATCACGCTGATGGTAATCGATGGTATTTACCCAAACCTATAGGTAATAAAACTACGGGATGGACGACTTGGAACGGTCAGCAGTATCCATTAAGTTGCTGGAAGTAGATCTAAGATCGCTTGATCGGCTCAACCCCATGCGCATAGCACACTAGGGTCGCGCTGGCCTTCGACGTTACATAGAGAATTGTGAAACGACACGGCCACGTAAAAACGCGATCGAGGGCCGGTAACAGTCGGTCAACAGTAGTGCCTCGGGATTGCTATGCAGGATTGCGATGTGATTTTACTTGTGGCCAGATTTTTCTTGTATCTACGCAAGTGATCGTACCTTCAGCCCCACCCTTCGATTGAGACCCAACTGGTAGCTCTCTGGAGACAGCCATGTTCGACTTAACCAAGGATCTTGCCACTTACGGCGGAATTCCACCTTATGCCAGCGAGCACTACGGTGTGTACCAGCCGCTACTGGGCTGGCAATCGAAGCTAAGCAAGAAGTGGATCGAGCGCGGCGGGATCTTGGTCGATCCGCGCGTAAAGCGCATCCTCGACGGTCGTATCACACCCGGACCGACGAGCGTCAACAACTCCCCCACACTGGAGTTCATAGCCGACCCGCTGGAGCCCGGCGCGGGTAAGTCACCCTTTAAGGTGCGGCTCACAAAGGACCTGGGCAGCCAGTTGGTCCTCATCGTGCTGGCCAAGGTCCAAGCTTTCGTCGACGCGCACGCTGGCAAGCTCCCCGCCGGTCCGGAATGGGGCCAACTGATTGAAATCAACAACCTCTTGGACAAGGATAAGGGCGATCTGCGCAAGGCTAACGACGCAGCGCGCGCCTTGGCCAATCAGCAGTTGTTGCAGTCCGCTGGGCAATCGCCAACCAAGGCGATGATAGAACAGTCGCGGCGCGACTTCTTGGTGACGATGCAGTACGAATCACAGATCGCGACCCTTCTGTTAGCCCTCGCCGAAGGCCAGGCTGGTGTCAATCCGGACGAGTTGCGCAAGCTCTTTTCGGTCGACGAAGCACCGCCCCTGAGCGACATCCTGCTGCCCACCGACCCGCTGGCTAACATCGACCCCGCGGATCGCACGGGAGCACTGGCACCGGTCGGATTCGTGCACCTCTTCAGACAGTACTTCTTCGACCTCGGGACATTCATCGGCGAACCGGTCGAACATGTCTGGCTGGCGCCAGCCACGACAATCGAGCTGATCGAGGTCAGCACGCGAAAGACGGTGCTCGAGCGCACCGACGAGATCTCCCAAGAGTCCACGACCCGCAGCGAGCTGAGCGAGACGTCAAAGGACGAACTCAGCGACGCTGTTAAGGAAGAAAACACCAGCAGCACCAAACTTGGCGTGTCGAATACCAATACCGTGAAATTCGGCGTCTACCAAGGCACGGTGTCTGCAAGCTTCGGGCTGGAGTCGACACGCAAGGAGGGGCGCGAAACGACCCACAAGCAAAGCCGCGAGCAGGCTGAGAAACTGTCGACTGAGATCAAGCGCAGCTACAAGTCAGTCTTCAAGACGACGACCGAAACCACCGACACGCGCAGCCGCCGTTACGTGTTGCAGAACCCGAGCAACAAGCTCATCAATTACGAGCTGCGTCGCAAGATGCGGCGCGTGGGCGTGCAAATGCAGGATGTCGGCGTGCGCCTGTGCTGGCAAATCTTCGTCGACGACCCGGGCAGCACGTTGGGGCTGGCCGACCTCGTGCACATGGTCGAGTCGCCAGACTTGGCGAGCATTAAGGAACCGGACCTAATTCCGCGTCCCGCAGCCATTTCGAAAAAGGTCGTAGTGCCGATTCCGTTTTCGCCGATCCTCAACTACTCGAACAATCACGCCAATTACGCCTACGCCTATCTCGAAACGGCCAACACCCAGTACAAGGGAAAGCACCTGAGCATCATCAAGGGCGACGATGAAGACGAGGATAGCCAGACTATCTTCGGCCCGTTTCTGTTCAAGTTCGACCCGCCGCAGGCGAACTATGTGTTAAGCGAAGTGCGGTCGGTCGGCGTGCAGGGCAACAAACAGGCGGTGATCAAGTTCCCGCCGCAGCCCACGACCGACGGCAGTTTCGAGATCGTAATGAACTTCGTAAATTTCGGTGGCGAGAACCAGGTTAACCTCGAACTTGAGCTCATCTACCAGCCTACAAGCGACGAGATCACCCGCGTCGACACCATCAACGCGGCCAACCAGGGCAAGTACAACGCCGAGGTCCAGCGCCTGTACAAGAAGACGGTGCTTGAGAACGTTCGTGCTCGAATCAAGGACGCCAGCAACGTCCGCCAGCGCTCAACAGTTGCGTTGCGCGAAGAGGAGCGCACGATCGTCTATCGCAAGCTCATCGAGCGGCTAATGCTCGACAGCTGGAAGCTGCCCGACACGCCCGAAAACCGGAGGCTGAGCCATGTGCGTTCCGAGATCGTCCGTTCGCTGTTCGACATCGACGCGATGCTGTACTTCGTTGCGCCCGAGTGGTGGATGCCGCAGCGCCGGACGGGGCAGCTCGACCTGAATGTCAACCTCGACGGAAACCGTTACAGCCTGACCGATGGCGACAGCTCACGATGGGGCGGCGAAAAGCGCAGCGCCAATTACAACATCACCGAAGACTCGGCGCCAGCCAAGCTCGGCGCATCGCTCGGGTGGCTGATGCAGCTTGATGGCGACAACCTGCGCAATGCCTTTCTCAACGCGCCATGGGCCAAGGCCGTTGTTCCCATCCGCCCCGGTCGCGAGGTGGCTGCGCTGAACTGGTTGCGATCGATCGAAGGCCACGAGAACGACGGCTGGGATACGCCCTACCTGGGTACGTCGGCCGAAGACGCGCAGTACGCGGGCAAGACTGTGGGCGAGGTGCTCCAGATCATTGCAGAAAAGCTCACCGCCGAGAATGGCGACATTCAGAATACACTGGCCGCCGACAAGGTGTTCCAAAGCGGCTTCGACCCGCTGGCAGACGGCTTCAACGCTGGCCTGCCACCCAATCAGGTCTTCAGCCAATGGATCACCGTGTTGCCGACTGACCAGATCGTCGCCGTCGAGTACAAGCCCATCGACTTGAACATGTGACCTTTACGACCCGGATCGGAGCCGCACCGTGAACGACGAATTCTTTCTTCCGCCGAACGATGGCGACCGAGTCTGGGAGAGCAAGCCCGGCAACGAGGTCACACTCTTCACCGACAATCGCAAGCTCTTCTACTCGGTGCTGGCCGACTTAAGTGGGGCCGACGGAGCGGACGACTTCGCGTACTTTGTTAACTGGTGGTGCGATGTCGACATTCCGCTGGGCGACCCGGCCGCGTCGCCGTCGCCGCCCTTGCTGCGTAGCGTGATGACCTTTATCTGCCGCGAGCGACCCGATCCAGCCGCGAACTCTTCGCAGCCGGTTCCGCAGACAATTATGGGCGCGCAGGTGTGTGGCATGATCTGGCGCCATAAGCGGCAGCACGACTTGGCCGGGTTGCCAGCAGGCATGCTCAGCTTACCGGTGTCGATTTTCGGCGACCCCTGGCTCGCGGCAATCAACACTGCGGCCATCAAGCACATTCGCAGTTGTTCAGCCAACTCGCTGGGTATTCTTGACGGCGAGCATCGGCTGTTCGGATCCCACCACCAGAAGTTCCTGGTCGTCAGGTCACGACGCGGTCTGGTCGCTTACGTCGGCAGCACCGACTTCAACGCCGACCGCATCTTCGCCCAAGGCGGCAAGGCGAAGAACCCGCCAACAGACCGCGGGGCGCCGCTGGAGGACGTGTCATGCCGGATCACTGGGCCAGTGTGCGCCGACGTGCTGAAGACCTTCGTCGACCGCTGGAAGTTGCATGATGATTCTAAGAACTTGGCCCTGCGGGGTGATGGCTACGCAGACCCGCAGATATCGGTCGGCAACGTGTCGGCGCAGGTCACTCACACCTACGGCGATGGCTACCCGTTCAAAGGTGGCGTGCGTTCCTGCGCCAATGCCTTACTGCGCATAATCCGCCTATCTTCGAAATATATCTATTTCGAAGACCAGTACCTCATCGGCACCAACGAGCTAGGCGCTGTGCTTCGCGATCGCCTGAACAGCAACGTCACCTTCACGGTGGTGGGCGTGATGTCACCCATCGAGGTTGTCGGAGACCTGCGCTGGCTGACGCAGCGCCGTTCCGACTTCTGGCGGCCATTGATTGCGGCCTTTCCAGGTCGGGTGATGATCTTCGAGATGCTCAACCTATCTCGCTCGCCGTCCGGCGACGGTAGCTATCTACATGCCAAACTCTCAATCTCGGACGACGCAGTGGCGATGGTTGGCTCGATGAATTTCAGCAACCGTTCGGCCACCCACGATAGCGAAATGATGGTCACGCTGACCGGCGACTCTAACGACGCCGACAAGCCCACTGCCATAGCCGCGCGGCTGCGCCTGCAGCGGTGGACGCGCCATCTCGGTGTGCGTCCTGGTGAGATCGAGTCCATTTCGGACGGTCTCGCCGCGTGGCGCAGGCCGCGCAGTACGGCCCTCGTGCGGGCGTGGGTACCTTCGGCCACGCCACTGTCGACTGTTCAGCGGCAAATCTACGAGCGCTTCTTCGATCCGGCCTGAACGGCCGGCTCGTCAAGACTCCACCCACGGATACACTCGCTAAACCTCGTCGCACCGATAGCGGTTGTCCATCAGATACAGCCATCCCCTTTACTAGGGCGTACAGCACCCGCTTGATACTCTGCCGTGGGCCCGCAGCGAGAAGGCGGCGGTAGCAATCGGACAGGCTCTTCATCCAGAGGTCAAGGGCCTTGAGGTCCGTTCGATCTTTGTCCATGACAGCATGAGGTGGCTGACCAGGGAGGGTAGCGTGTGTTCGCAGCGCAGAACGGTGAGTCTCTTCAGTGGGTCGGGTACGGGTATTTGACACTTCGAGCCGAAGTGAGCGTTTAACGCCTTGCACTCACATTCCGTCTGCATGAGTAAGTCTCGGAAGTTCTGGATAGGCGCATCAGCTCCTCTCCTGACGATCCGGAAGGCCGAACTGCGTTCCACCGAACGATTTTCGAGATTGTCTCCTCAGCGGCTGGAAGCAGACGGACTATCTATACAGGGTCGTTCTCTGCCGGTCATGGCCACGCAGCGTGATGGTCAAATCCGATGCAAATGATTGGTCAGGTCGAATGCAAATGGGTGGGCAAGTCTGTGCAATTACCCAAGCGGTTAAGGCTGCAAGGACCTATTCTGAATGGACTCGTTTTGTCTAACACTTTTTCCTCAGGGTATCCAATGCAACCATGGAATTCGCTGGAAATAGTTAAACTCATCGTCGGGATCTTGACGCCTTTGTCCGTTGCCGCCTTCGGATGGTTTATAAGCCGTCATCTAAAGCGCCTGGAATTTATTCAATGGTCAAATCAAAAGCTGACCGAGAAAAGAATAGCGATCTACGATTCCATAGCACCGTTACTCAACCAGCTTCTGTGCTTCTACACTTGGGTAGGTCAATGGAAGGAGGTTTCACCGGAAGAGGTCATCAAGGCCAAACGCGAACTGGACAGAATATTCAATATCTATCGCCACCTGTTTGATGACGAAATTTACGAGGCGTACCAATCTTATATTCATACTTTGTTCGAGACGTTCACTAGCCCGGGCCAAGATGCCAAGATCCGCTCCCACATTCAAGGAGCTTATGGAGACCGAACTAACGATTGCGCATACATGTGGAATCCAGCTTGGTCTCAGAAGTTTTCGACGGAAAATGTCGTAGAGAAAGCAGAAGTACGAAAGCAGTACTTTCGGCTTATGAACGCTCTGAGCTTATCGATGGGTGCCAAAAGGCAATGATTTTAACGCTCATGCCAGGGGGGCGGTAACTTCCGCTTTGAATCATCACAGGCGGAAGAAGCTGAAATGGCGCTTGCTAATAACGCTTTTACACAGAGAGGACTTCATCATGAACTTTAAAAGTAAAGGCCGCCCGCTAAGTGATGGAGGCATAGAGCGGATTTGCGACGCTTTGAGCGTTTTCGAACCAGAAATATGGGCAATACTGAGTGTTGAATCACAGGGTTTTGGTTTTTTGCAGGATCGACGACCAAAGATATTTTTTGAGCGTCATATTTTCCACCGCCTTACAGGTGGGGAGCACGATACGGGAGACTCAGATATCAGCAATCAAAACCCAGGAGGTTATATTGGAGGCCCAAGTGGATACCGACGCCTAGAGAAAGCGATGGAGCTTGAGCCGGGCGCCGCACTCCAAAGCACATCATGGGGTATCGGCCAAGTCATGGGTTTCAATTTCAAATCAGTTGGCTTCGCCACAGTAAATGATATGGTCGCCGCCATGGTGAAGGATGAGGACGCCCAATTGCTGGCCGTGGAAAACTTTATCAAAGAAAATAACCTGGCGGGTGAGCTGCAGCGCAAGAACTGGGCTGCTTTTACACGCGGCTACAACGTTCAGCACGATAAAAACGAGTATGACACGCGCCTGGCTGTTGCCTACGCTAAGTACAAGGTTGTTCACCCTGATTTAGCTTTGCGCACCGCACAAGCGGCATTGCTCTATCTTGGGATCGATCCTGGGCCAATCGATGGCTTACGCGGTCGTTGCACAACCTCGGCGGTGAAGCAGTTCCAAAATCAAGCTGAATTACCGGAAACCGGGGAGTTGGACCGCGACACCGAAAGCAAGCTGCTCGAGAAGGCATTCCCTGCCTAGGTTGTCCGTCATGAAGTAGCCTCACACCACTCGCATGCTCCCCCTTGTGACCATGACCTTAGCCGGAGCGTTGTTCGCGACAGTCAACTTCGGGTCACTTTTTTGCCTATCGCCATCGTCAGCTTTGGGTCGTTTGTTGCCCATCGTACAAGGCAGTAAGTCCGTGGATCACGGTCTTGGAGGCTGCCATCGAATTGACTTCGCTACCTGAGAGTGATTTTTGCTGTTGGACGCCGGTCAATACCCGCCTGGATGACTGGCCGGGAACTTCAAGGGGCTGGCCTGGTCGATGGGTACCCTGTATCGCAAATGCCGAGCGGCGCCGGGGTCTGTTTTGCGGCAGTGCCGTGCAAGATCAGTCGAGTCCGTCCCCTGATGCCAACCAAAAGTCTTGTACCGGGTCTCGTCCTGGTGTTGTGTGCCATCGCGTCCTTTGGTTCGGTTGCTGCCGAGCGAAGCGCTGCTGCCCAAAGTAACAGTGCATCAACCACCCTGATCGAAACCGCCTCGCGACAGTATGAAAACGGCCAGTTGGACCAGGCTGCCGCCACGCTGGAGCGAGCCCTGCATATCCAGCCGAACAATCCAGCGACGCTGCATTACCTCGGTGTATTGCGGCTTCAGCAGGGGCAGTACCAACAGGCTGAAACCCTGGCGGCGCGTTCGAACCTGCGGGTTGGGAGCAACCTTGCGTTGCGCAACCGCAACTTCCAGTTGATCCAGGCGGCGCAGCAGGCACAGGCGTCAAACAAACCACCCAAGGCCGGCGAGCCACTTGTTGCCGTTCAGGAGGGGCTGGAAGAAGAGGTTAAAAGGAGCCGTGAAGCAGAGGCAGCGGCTGCCGGGAATGCCTCCCCGAACAGGGTGCGCGAGACGGGCGCCTTGACGCTCGAACAGGCACCACAGGCAGCGACCCCGGCTACGGCTGACAGTCCACCTCCCGAGCCGAACCTGCAAATGGCCGCCATCCAGCCGGAGCCGGTGGAGATTCCTCGGGGTCATTGGCCGCCGCCGGGCAAATGCCGGATCTGGTTCCCGGATCGCCCGCCGGGGCATCAGCCTAAACCCGGGAAGTGCAAGAAGCTGAGGGATCGGGTTCCGCCAGGAGCCTACCTGGTGCGCGGGTGAGCAAGGCTCGACCCTCCATTGTCTGTAATTTGCTGCGGAATCATTGAGTTACTCGATGGTCATAGCCATGGCTGAACCTTGCCCGAATGCAAATTTCGCGTCGGCATAACCCTTCGATACCACCCACTTTCAGAGCATTTCCATGAATCGCGCAGTCATCATGATCCTGGCCATTTTCAGTTCCTTGCTGTTGGGGGGCTGCGGTCCCCATTGGGACGATGGAGAAAGGTACGGCCGGTATCACGACCATGATCATCGGCGTGGGTACGACCAGCGGGATGACGACGATCGTGGTTATGACCATCGATATGATCGTGGCGACTATGATCGCGATCACCGTCGTTACCGTGATCGCGATGATGACTGATGCATCCAGCGTCCCTGATCGCTGAAACGTAGAGCTCGCTCGCAACAGTGCAGCCCTGTGCTCACGGTAGTGATGCCGTCGCGATAATTTCAACGGTGATGCCTGGGGCAATTGCTACCCAGAGCTGGAAGTCGCTGCCGTCGTTGGGCGTATTGACGTGGTATTCGATGCCGTGGGCTCTCACGCGGTCCAGTGCGGCGCGCCACTCGTCGAGGTCGGCGACGCGTAATGCAATGTGGTCGATGCGAGGCGACATTCTCTGTGCGGGTAAACCGCCTGTGGCCTGGGTGAGATGAATCAGCGGTCGGCCCTGGCTGTAAAGCCAGGCGCCCGGCACGCGAAAGTCAGGGCGGTCCCCCTTTGTGAATCCAAGCACGTCGGTGAAAAAGCCAACGGTTTTGTCGAGATCCGCGATGACGATGTTTGCGTGATCCAGATGCATGAGGATGCCCTGTGATGCCTATGAAGTGAGTTCATTGTGCAAATCAGGCATGCATTTGAAAATTCTGCTGGCTGTTGATGGATTATCAAAAATATTGGAAATATCCACGTCACCTGTCGCATGAGTGGCTTTAAAGGGCCATCTCCCGCGAGGCTTGTTCGAACCGTTCGCCCAAAAAGTCCAGTAATGCCCGTACCCGTGGCGCCAGGTAGCGGCTGCGGGGGTAAAGCGCGTGCACGGGAGCCTCGACCGACTGCCATTCGGGCAACACCAGACTCAAGCGTCCCGCCGCCAGGTCAGCGCTCACGTCCCAGATCGATTTGAGGACGATGCCGTGGCCATCGATCGCCCATTGGCGGGCCAGCGCGCCGTCGTTGGTTTCACGCGCAGCCTCCAGGGGCACCTTGAACAGCATCGTTTCTTCCCCACGATGCAAGCGCCATTCGCTGGACCACCCCGACTGACCGGCGACAATGTGGTCGAACTCGTCCAGCTGGTGCGGATGACCGGGCGTGCCCTTGCGCTGCAGATAGCCCGGCGCGGCGCACAGGACGCGGCGATTGGCGGCCAGTGGCCGTGCGATCAACGAGCTGTCAGGCGGCACACCGAAGCGGATCACGAGGTCGATATCGTCGGCGATCAGGTGCGAAAGCGAATCGGACAGCAGCAGTGCAGGCACGACCTGGGGATAGCGGGCGGTGAACTCATCCAGCCAGGGGTTCAACACATGACGGCCGAAATCCGAAGTGGCGGATATCCGGATCTTGCCGCGAATTTCCTTTTTTTCCACCGACAGCGCCGCTCGCGCATCGTCCAGCGCCTGCAAGGCCTGACGGCAATGTTGCAGATAAATCCGCCCCTCATCGGTCAGGCGTAACTGGCGCGTGGTGCGTTCGAACAGGCGGGTGGCGAGCGACGCTTCGAGCTTGAGCAAGCGGGCACTGGCGGCGGCTGGCGACAGACCCAGCTTGCGTCCCGCAGCCGAGAGCCCGCCGAGTTGGGCTGCTTCGACAAACAGGCGGATGGCTTCCAGGTTATCCATCATTCTTCCAGTATTTTTGAAAATCCATCAAAGACTAGCCTAATTATCAAATTGCATCGCCGATTGCAGACTGAGCCCATCCACTTTCAGCGGCCCAGGAACTCACACCATGACCACGTTATTTACCCCCATCAACTTCGCAGGCCTGAATGCCCCTCACCGGGTAGTGATGGCGCCCATGACCCGGGCGCGCAGCAGCCAGCCCGGCGACATCCCCAACAGCCTCAATGCGCAGTACTACGCGCAGCGCGCATCGGCGGCATTGATCGTGACGGAGGCGACGCAAATTTCCCCGCAGGGCAAGGGTTATTCCTTTACGCCCGGCATCCACGATGAAGCGCAAGTACAAGGCTGGCAGGGCGTGACCCGGGCGGTGCATGCCGAGGGCGGTCGAATCTTCCTGCAGCTGTGGCACGTCGGGCGCTTGTCTCATCCGGACTTCCATCAAGGCGAACTGCCGGTGGCGCCGTCCGCTGAACCCTTTGAAGGGCAAATCTGGAAAGTCGACCCGGTCACTGGACTGGGCGCGATGTTCGATTCCCCGACGCCCCGGGCGCTGACCCGCACCGAGATTGCGCAGATCGTCGACGACTTTCGCCAGGCCGCGCGCCGGGCGATGCGTGCCGGCTTCGATGGTGTGGAGATCCATGGCGCCAACGGTTATCTGGTGGATCAGTTCCTGCGCACCACGTCAAACACGCGGACCGATGAATATGGCGGCTCGCGCAGCAATCGCCTGCGCTTTCTAAAGGAAGTGGTCGACGCGGTCAGCGATGAAGTCGGGGCCGAACGTACGGCCATTCGCCTGGCACCGTTTCTGACCGCCCGTGGCATGGCCTGCCCGGACATCCTCCCGACCATCCTCGAAGCGGCCGAATACCTGCAGGACAAAGGCATCGGCTACCTGCATCTGGTCGAAGCGGACTGGGATGATGCGCCGGTGTTCACCGAGTCGTTCCGTCAGGCGATTCGCCAACGTTTCACGCGCCCGATCATCGTCGCCGGCAACTACGATCGGGCTCGCGCCGAGTGGGTCATCGACAAGGGTTATGCCGACCTCGTGGCGTTCGGCAGGCCCTTTGTGGCCAACCCCGATTTGCCACTGCGCCTGGCACAAGACCTTCCAATGGCCGCCCTTGATCCCGCGACGCTGTTCGGCGGCACTGCCCAGGGCTACAGCGATTACCCCGCCATCACCACAGGAGAAGCCCAATGCGCTCGTTGATCACTGGCCTGCTGGCCGCCGCTGTCACTGCTACGATCGTTGGCCAGCCTGCGGTCGCCGCCGAGCCCGCGCTGGTCACGCCCAAAGTGCTGATTGCCGATCCCGGCGCCAAACCTGAACAGGTCCAGGCGCAGACCCTCCCGGCACGGCGTTACGCAACGTTCTGGTCAACCGGCAATCCCGCTTTGGCCCAAGAGGCACTGGCGCCCGATTTCATGGACCGCGCCTTGCCCCCCGGTCGAGCCCAAGGTGTCGAAGGCCCTCTGGCGGCATCCGCGGCTTTCCATGCGGCGGTGCCCGACCTGAATTGCGAAGTCCAGCAGATGATCGTCAGTGGCGATCGGGTGGTGTCGCATCTACGCTTCACCGGGCACTTCACCGGCACGTTCAACGGCGTGAAAGGAAAGGGCCAGGCGGTGAATTTCATTGCCACCGACATCTACCGCATCGTCGACGGCAGGATTGCCGAAAACTGGCACCTGGAAGACAACCTGACATTCCTGCAGCAGATCGGGGTTGTTGCTCGTTGAATGAACGTCCGACATCCATCTGCAACGGAAACAACCCCATGGCCAAGTACCTGATCTCCTTTCCCAGTGCAGCGATGGTCGTGCCGCAAGAGGAGTTGCAAGCGGTGGGCAGGGACGCGCAGGCCGTGATCGAAGAGGCGAAGTCCGCTGGCGTCTACGTCTTCGCTGGCGGCATCGACGAAAGCGTTGCGCCCGCCCTCGTTTCGGCCGACGGCGCAGTCGCCGAGGGCGGCTACCCTTGGGGGCCTGCGCTCAATGGTGGCTTCACCGTACTCGAACTGCCTTCGCGCGATGAGGCTGTCGCATGGGCCGCGCGGATCGCGAGGGCCTGTCGCTGCGACCAGGAATTGCGCGTCTTTGGGTTTGACCCGGCGTCTTGAGAGTATTCGTGTAGCTGTGTGTGTTCATTCAGGCGAGTGCAGCGGGCGCTGGTGTAGCTGATTGAGCGGCATCTCGACAAGACGGTGAAGTTCTGCCGGAGCCTGGCAAGGTGTTGCCGCACTCACTGATCGGGATGCGCCTGCTTGTAGATTGAAATTCCGCAATTTGCCCATTCCATGGGGTTTTCTCAAAGTGAACGAGTTGGCTTGAAGCTTGCGTTATAAATTTCGCTAATCATTTATTAACCGCAGAGGCTTCTTGAATGAACATCAACGGATCGTTCGGCAATCACACCTACTACGCTGGCGCCAAACGCCAGAAAATCATCGACGAGAATCAACTGACTACGCAGGACGTTTTGCCCGCCAAGTCTCCAAAGTCTGCAGCCACGTCCGCTACGGCTGCGGAGTCCGACGCATTTGCGTCGAACTTCAATGAGGCAGTTGCCAAGGCAAAAATTCGCGTTGTGAACGCTCAACCCGTACGCCTGATGTCGAAGGCCGAGGTGGAAACCAGACTCCAGAATGCTTTGACCGGCGATAAAGTAGACAGGATTGACGAATCGAAAATCATCGCCGGTTAACGATCCAGCACGCTTAAACACGACCTCCGTCAACTTCCGAATGAACCTGGTGTGCATCACGATAGGCGAAGCCGTGTGCGCCATGCCCTTGATGATGTTGATCCGGGTGAGTTCGGCGCTTGACCTGACGCCTTCGCAGGCAAGCCACGCTCCCACAGGTTTTTGTGCCATTCACGCATCCCGTGGACGCCTCGGGAATCTGTGGGGGCGGGCAAGTTGAATCGTCGAACCCTTGTCCCGCAAAAACCTCAAAGCAACCGTTAAATGGCAGAATCTCCCTCACATGACCATTCAGGAGATCACAATGCTTCGTGTGTTTGAACGAAGACTCGACCCTTTCCCACCCGATGAGTTACCCCCGCCACCCGCTGGCCTGGGGCGGTTTCTCTGGGCCTGCACGCGGGGCGCGCGGGGTTACATTCTTGTGTTTGCGCTGCTCAGCGCCAGCGTGTCGATCTACGAAGCCTGGCTGTTTTCCTTTCTCGGGCAGGTCGTGGACCTGCTGTCGACCTGGCAGGCGGGCGGCGATGCGCAGGGGCAGGAACGTCGTGTGCTGTGGGGGATCGGCATCGTCCTGGTATCGAGCATCGGGCTGGTGGCGCTGCGTACCATGGTGCAGCACCAGGTCCTGGCGATTAACTTGCCGCTGCGACTGCGCTGGGACTTCCATCGCCTGATGCTGCGCCAAAGCCTTTCTTTCTTTTCCGATGAGTTTTCCGGTCGGGTCACGACCAAGGTGATGCAAACGGCACTGGCGGTGCGCGAAGTGCTGTTCACCGTCATCGAGATCGCACCCGGCATAGGGGTTTATTTCATTGCGATCATCGCTTTGGCCGGCGGCTTCGCCCTGAAGCTGATGCTGCCGTTCATTGTCTGGATTGCCTTGTTCGGCCTGGCCATGCTGTATTTTGTGCCGCGCCTGGGGCAGGTCGGCCAGGAACAGGCCCATGCGCGGTCGTCGATGACCGGTCGCGTGTCGGACGCCTACACCAACATCACCACCGTGAAACTGTTTTCGCACTCCAAGCGCGAGGCGCACTTTGCGCGCGCGGCGATGGAGGATTTCAAACATACCGGCTTTCGCCAGATGCGCCTGGTCAGCCAGTTCGAGATCGTCAATCAGGCCCTGGTGGTCGGGCTGATCATGGGCTCCGGCGGCTTTGCCCTGTGGCTGTGGCACCAGGGCGAGGTCGGCACGGGCGCCGTGGCGGCGATCACCGCCATGGCGCTGCGTATCAATGGCATGTCGCACTGGATCATGTGGCAAATGACATCGCTGTTCGAAAGCATCGGCACGATTCAGGACGGCATGGCGACCCTGACCCGTGGCCCCAAGGTGCAGGATGCGCCAAACGCCGGCGTGCTGGTGCCCGCTGGCGGCGCGGTGAGCTTTGACAAGGTGCGCTTCAACTACAACGGTGAACGCCAGGTACTCGATGGCTTGAGCCTGGACATCCGCCCGGGAGAAAAAATCGGCCTGGTGGGGCGCTCCGGTGCCGGCAAATCCACCTTGATCAACCTGCTGCTGCGCTTCTACGACGTGGACAGCGGTGAGATCCGCATCGACGGGCAAAACATTGCTCAAGTGACCCAGGACAGCCTGCGCAGCGCCATCGGCATGGTCACTCAGGATACCTCTCTGTTGCACCGCTCCATTCGCGACAACATCGCCTACGGCCGCCCGGAGGCGACCGATGCGCAAGTGCGCCAGGCCGCCGCCAACGCCCAGGCCGACGGATTCATCAACCAATTGAGAGACCCGCAAGGCCACAGCGGCTACGACACACTGGTGGGGGAGCGTGGTATCAAGCTCTCGGGCGGCCAGCGCCAACGCATCGCCATCGCTCGGGTGATGCTCAAGAACGCCCCGATCCTGCTGCTGGACGAGGCGACCAGCGCCCTCGATTCGGAAGTCGAGGTCGCCATCCAGGAAAGCCTCGATGAAATGATGCAGGGCAAGACCGTCATCGCCATCGCCCATCGGCTGTCCACGATCGCGGCCATGGACCGGCTGATTGTCATGGATGACGGACGCATCATCGAACAGGGTACCCACGCCGAACTGCTCAGGAAGAACGGCACCTATGCGCGGCTCTGGCAGCACCAGAGTGGCGGGTTTCTGGGTGAGGATCAGGGGGTGGCCGAGGCGATGGATCAGGCGTGAGTTGAGCGGGGTGCTCGCGATCAGGGTGTCAGGCCAGGCGGATGTCGACTGACCTGACGCCTTCGCGGGCAAGCCACGCTCCCACAGGTTTCGTGTCGATCACACTATTTGCGTACGACACAACGCCCTGTGGGAGCGTGGCTTGCCCGCGAAGGGGCCGGTACATTCAACACCACTGCTGACTGACCAGACACTCCCAAGGATCTGCTTCACCCTTACAAATCCCGCATCCAGGTTTCGCTCACCAGGTCTTTGCCGAAGCTGTGTATCGGCTCTTCTTCGATCAATTGGAAACCGGCCTTCTGATACAGCCTGCGTGCGTCGGACAAGATGCTGGTTGTCCAAAGCATCATCTTTTCGTAACCGGCATGACGGGCGAAGGACAGGCATTCCTCGATCAACCGGTTGCCGATGCCCAGGCCTCTCGCAGAAGCGTCCACGTACAGCATTCTCAACTTGGCGGTCTTTGCGTCGTGCCTCACCACAAAAATCGAGCCGACGACTATCCCGTCCTTTTCCGCGATCCAGCAGCGCTCGCAAGTCCGATCGAACTCTCTGAGAAACCGGGCGACTATCTCGGCCACCAGCGCTTCGAATTCCGAATTCCAGCCATATTCGCGGGTATAGAGCGCTGCCTGCTGCTGGACGACGATGCCCATGTCGCCGGCTTGAGGATCACGCAGCAGGTAGGAGCTGGTTCTGTCGCCGAGCAGTTGCTGGACCTGCTTCATGGCCTGGACCAAATGATCCTGCTGAGGCTCCGGCAGCCGCTGCAGCATGGCGCTGACTGCGTGCCGGGAGGCTTGCTCCAGCCTCTCCAATACCTCTCGACCCGTATCGGTGAGCCTCAACTCGGAGGCTCGTGCATCGCTGGCCGAACGGGTTTTCTCGATCAGCTTTTTCTTCTCGAATCCGTTGATGATCCGGCTGAGATAACCGGCATTCAGGCCTAGCAGCAAACAGAGGTCGGCACTGGTCAGGGCCGAGCGCGCGCCCAACTCGAAGAGAATCCGGCTTTCCGTCAGTGAGAATTCGGCCTGATTGAGGTGCTCCTGCAGCACGCCGATCTGCTGTGTGTAGAAGCGATTGAAGAGGCGAACCGTCTCGACGCGGTCACTGGGTGGGGTGGTCATGAGAGCCTCAATATTGGTTGCCTAAAGCAACTATTTATTTGCTTGAAGCAACTATGTCAATCGATTTTCTCTTGCCCGGTAGCAAACCGCTCGGCAAAAACGCAGATCGCCAGTCAAATGCAAATGAGAAGCCCTATCAAAGTTTAATCTTCTGGTATACCATGCGGCGCGTTTTTCTGGCACGTATGCCTTTCCTTTTGGCCATTTACACAAGGTTTTATTGATGCGTCGTACTGCGGTGTCGATCTGTGTGCTTCAGGCGTTGTCCGCTTCCTCCTGGGCGGAGCAAGCCATAACCGATAAAACCAGCCTGGAGTTACAGGCCACGGACATCGTGGGTACGTCAGACTTTGAAACCGCCCAGGGACCCGTGGACGGCTACCGTGCGACCCGTTCGGCCAGTGCGACCCGCACCGACACCTCGATTCATGAAACACCGCAGTCCATCAGTGTGGTGACCAAGGACGTCGTGGAGGACATCAGCGCAACCCGATTGCAGGACGCGCTCGATTACGCAGGCGGGGTGGGGCGGGCCAACAATTTTGGTGGCCAGGGCTTGACCACTTTCACCGTGCGCGGCTTTACCACCGGTGAGTTTTACCGCAACGGGTTCCCGATCAACCGTGGCTATCCGAACATGCCGGATGCGAACACCATCGAACGGCTCGAAGTGCTGCGTGGGCCCGCGACCATGCTCTATGGCCGTGGCGATCCGGGTGGCACCTTTAACGTCGTCTCCAAGCAACCGCTGGCACAACCCACGGTGACACTGGGCAGCCAGCTCGACGATCAGGGGATGCAACGCGGAACCCTGGATGCCTCAGGCCCCTTGGACGAAGAAGGCCGTCTGGCCTATCGGCTGAATGTGGTGGGTGAGGGCGGCGACACCTTCCGCGATCATGTCGAAACCGAGCGCTACGGGGTTACGCCGGTACTGAGCTGGCACGCGACCGACGACACCAGGATCGTCTTCGAGGGTGATTTCATGCGCAACAATCACCCGCTGGATCGCGGGCTGACGCGCTACCCCAATCAAATTGGCACCGCCTCTCGCGACACCTTTTTCGGCGAAAAAGACGTCGGCAAATTGCACAACGACAACAACATGGCGCAGCTGCGTTTCGAGCACTTCTTGAGTGATAACTGGACGCTCGGCGGTGGATTCCAGTGGCTCGACGGCACCTTGCAGGGCAATGCAGTGGAGGCCAACGGTGTCGCTGCGGACGGCCGCACCCTGGGGCGCAATTTCAACTACCGCAAGCTGGAATGGACGGACAGGGACACGCAACTGAACCTCACCGGGCATTTCACCGCCGGTGGTTTCGATCACACGCTACTGACCGGCGTCGAATACGAGGACTACGACTACAAGTCGATCATCCAGCGTTCGAGTGGCGCGGTGAGTGCCTACCCGATCGACATCTTCGACCCGGTGTATGGCCAGCCTCGTCCGGCCCTGACCCGAACCCCGACCAACGACCAGGAAAACCTCAAGACCTACGCCGCTTTCATCCAGGACCAGGTGGCGTTGACCGAGCGCTTGAAACTGCTGGCCGGTGCGCGCTTCGAGCGCTTCGAACACGATTATGAAACCTTTGTAGCGGGCGGCAGAAACTGGCAGGCCAGCGACAACGCCGTGACCCCGCGTGTCGGCGTCACCTATGACCTCACCGAGACCGTGGCGGTCTACGCCGATACCGCTCGCTCGTTCAAGCCCAATACCGGCGCCAGCCGCGAGGGGGGAGGGTTCGATCCGGAAAAGGGCAAGTCCTGGGAGCTGGGTATCAAGTGGGAAGCGCTGGACAGTCAGCTGAGTGTCGATGCGGCGATCTATCAGATCGAAAAACGCAACGTGCTCACCACCGATCCTGTGGACTCGACCTTCAGCGTGGCGGCAGGTGAAGTGCGCAGCCGGGGTTTCGATCTCAACGTCGCCGGCAACGTCACGCCGCAATGGCGCGTGATCGGTGGCTACGCCTATGTCGATGCCGAAGTGACCCAGGACAACGTCATCAAGTCCGGTGCTCGATTGATGAACATCCCGCAGAACAGCTTCAGCCTGCTCAATGTCTACGAATTCCAGGACGGAGCATTCAAGGGGCTGGGCCTGGGGACCGGCCTCAAATACGTTGACGAGCGTGCAGGGCAGACGGCCAACACCGCGTTTTCCATGGGCAGCTACACCGTAGTTGATCTGTTGAGTTACTACAAGGTCAACGACAAGGTCCGGCTGAATCTGGATGTGAAGAACCTGACTGACGAAGATTATGAGGAAGGGGCTTTCGGCAACGTCTACGCCTATCCGGGGGCGCCGAGAACGGTGCAGGTCGGTATTTCCTACACGCTTTGAAAGTTTGGACCTGTACGAGCGAGCCTGCTCGCGATGGCCTCAAGATCGCCGCGTTATACCAATGAACACGCGTAATCGTTGACGACCATCGCGAGCAGGCTCGCTCCTACAGGGGGCGGTGGCGACCCATTGTCAGCTGCACAGACTGGCCATCTCAGACTAAGTTTCCGCCGCAAAAACATATTTTTTAGCGGGCATAAAACCAGAACTTTTCCTTGTTTATCAGTCTATGGGGATAGGCACATCGGCTCTGTAAGCGCGAGTCCGCAAGCTTTGCGCAGCCAGATGGCCACACGTCCCATAGTCAATCAGAGGTTGTCCTCGATCATGAAATTCCTTGACCCACGGATGGTGCTCTTCGGCCTGTTCGCGTTCGCGGCGGTGGGCTCGGCATCGGCAACACAGATGAAGGCTTCGACCGCTGCTTTTCCAACGGATGCCGCCACTGAAATCGCGGCGGTTCAGGCGCAGGCCCAGGCTGCCAGCAACCCTTGGCCGACCCTCGCCAGTATCGCCGACAAGCAGCCAGGCCCGTTGCTTGCCCATGACGACGGCTACTGGCGCGACGGTCGCTGGCACGATCGCAGAGACGATTGGCGCCGGGACGACTCGCGCAGAGAGCAATGGCGCAGGGAGCAGTGGCGTCGGGAGCAGGCCCGACGAGAGGCCGAGCGGCGTCATTACTGGGACCGCCATGACGATCGGCACCGCTACGACGATGACCGCTACTATCGCCGCTAGTGCGATGCCCTGGCCCGGAGGGCTTTCATTTAGAGCCCCGGGCGTGCGACCAATGGTTTTTTGTTGTCCGGTAAAGGAGCGCAGAATGAGCAACCCGGCGTTCGAGTGACCTGTCGCAATCGGCTGGCGCGCAGTCACCTCGAACACTTTTTCGAGCACGACGAGCGCGCCTGCTGTCGACCGCAGCGGCGCAGGAGGCGTTTTGAAACCATTCCCGCTGCGGCCTGGCGCCTCGACCCTGGATCTGTTTCTGCAAGCGTGGCTGCCACGCCGTGACGCTGTTCCGCCAGCCCTGACGGAAAAGGCCGTCATCCCCGGCATTCCGGATGCGCGCTACAGGCTCGACCACGACCTGACGCCGTTCATTCGCGACGCAGTCCAATCCAACAAACGAGAGAGCGAAGTGCTCGCCGCGGCCGGGCTGCCGAACGATATCCTGCCGCTGGGCAACATGCTGGCGATATCCGGCGGCGGTGACGCGGGCGCATTTGCCGCAGGACTGATTGCCGGTTGGACCATCCATGGCACGCGTCCCATGTTCAAGGTCGTCACCGGCATCAGCGCCGGCGCGCTGGTTGCCCCGTTCGCTTATCTGGGGCCCGAGTACGACAGCGTGATTCGTTACGTCTGCAACGGCATCGGTCCAAAGGACATTTTTCATTCGCGCAACGTGCTGACCCGGCTTGCCAGCGACGGTATCGCCGACAGCAAGCCACTGTCGCGGCTCATCGCCAAATACGTCACGACAGAGATTCTTGCGGCAATCGCCTCGGAGTACGCCAAAGGACGAATCCTGCTGATCGGCACGACAGACCTGGATTCAGGACGACCCGTCACCTGGAATATGGGCGCCATTGCCGCAAGCAAGGCACCGGGAGCCCTCGAGCTCTTTCGCAACATCATGCTCGCCTCGATGAGCATTCCCGGCGCCGTCTCACCGGTGATGATCGACGTGGAAGTCGACGGCAAGCAGTTCCAGGAAATGCACGTGGACGGCGGGGTCATCACGCAAGTGTTCCTTTATCCGCCCAGCACCGTAATGTCGCTGAGCAAGGCCGCCGGGGCGCCTTTGCGCCTCGAACGGCAGTTCTATGTGATTCGTAACGGAACCTTGGAACCGCAGTGGTCCGGCACGAAGCGCCGTACCTTGAGCATCGGCGGCCGAGCCATCAGCGCATTGATCCAAACCCAGGGCATCAGCGACCTGGAACGCATCTACCGAATGGCGCAGCAGGACGGAGCGGATTTCAATCTTGCGTACATCGGCTCCGACTTCGATTTTCCGCACCTTCGAAAATTCGATGGCGAGTACATGAAGCAGCTGTTCGACTACGCTTTCCAACTCAGCACGAAGGGCTACCCGTGGCATAAATCGCCGTCTTTGGAGAAAACCAGGCTACGAATTGACTCGGTCACTTGATGGGGTGCATGCCCGGCGTAGTCGTCGGCGTTGCACAGTCCGTAAACCGAAAATATGGAGTCAGCTTCCATGTCCGTAAACCAGCAATCCGATCTTTTCTCACTGCTTTCGATCGGCGCAATCAAGGTGGCCAACCGGGTCGCCATGGCCCCGCTGACGCGCTCCCGGGCGACGATGGAGGGCGTGCATTCCGAGCTTGCGGTCGAGTACTACCGACAGCGGGCGAGCGCGGGCCTGCTCATTTCGGAGGCCACCAACATTTCCCGACAGGGCCGCGGCTATGCCTTTACCCCGAGCATCTATACGCCGGAGCACGTGGCCGCCTGGCGGCGCGTCACCGATGCGGTGCATGAGGCGGGAGGCAAGATCGTCTGCCAGCTCTGGCATGTGGGTCGCATGTCCCATGTCAGCCTGCAAGAGAACGGTGCCGCCCCCGTGGCACCTTCGGCCATCCAGGCCGGGGAGGTGGTGTTCCTCGAGTCGCAAACCCTGGACACACCGTCGATGCCCCGCGCACTGCGAACCGAAGAGATCCCACTGATCCTGGAGGATTACAAGCACGCCGCGCGCTGTGCCAAGGACGCCGGTTTCGATGGTGTCGAGGTGCACTCGGCCAACTGCTACCTGCTTGAGCAATTCATTCGCGACAGCACCAACCTGCGTACCGACCAGTACGGCGGCTCAGTGGAAAATCGCATTCGATTCCCCCTGGAAGTCGTGCAGGCCGTCGCGCAGATCTGGGGCGCGGACCGCGTCGGCGTGAGGCTCTCGCCGATCACCCGTGCCGTGGGCGACACACCGCTGGACAGCAATCCGCAGGCGACTTATGGCTATTTTGCCCAGCAGCTCGGGCAGCTGGGGCTGGCCTATCTTCACTGTGTCGAAGGCCAGACCCAGGGCGAAAACGAAGCCAGCGGTTTTGACTTCAAAGCGTTGCATGCCACCTACGGTGGTCGTTACATCGCCAACAACAGTTACGACCGCCAAATGGCAATTGACGCTGTCGCCTCGGGCCACGCCGACATGGTGGCGTTCGGGCGTCCCTTCATCAGCAATCCGGATCTGGTCGAACGGCTGCGGCTCGATCGACCTCTAGCGGAGCCGGATCGGAATACGTTCTATGGGGGAGGGGCGGCGGGTTATACCGATTATCCGACGTTGTCCTGATCAGGGATCGCAGCCTCGCTGCACTCGACAGCTCCTACCCTGGAATGAGTTCGTCCTGTAGGAGCTGTCGAGTGCAACGAGGCTGCGATCTTTTCAATTCACACATTCACAGCCTGGTCTTCACCGTGACGAACATTTTGATGCGGTCGTGAATTTCCTGGAGGGTGTGTCGGAAGGGCTCATGCTTCTCGCTGGTGGTCGGGTCTTCAAAACTCCACACGATCACCTCACCGGAGGACGGCATCCGTGAAGCTTCCTCGGAAGACTTGTCACATAGCGTGATCACGTAATTGAACTCTTGCCCTTCGAACTCGTTGATCGACTTACTGCGCAAGCCGTTGGTCTCTATGCCTATGTGTTCGAGGGAGTCCAGGGTTCGAGGATCAACCTCGCCAGGTTCGAGGCCGGCACTGAAAGCTTCGAAGTTTGATGAGTCGGTGTGGCGAAGCAGCGCTTCGGCCCATAAAGAACGGACATCGTTTCTGGCACAGACAAACAGGACCCGCATTTTGTCAGCCATTCCTTTCTCCCTTACAGCGTCAGAACAGTGATCCGAGAAAACGGCTTGTTCAGTTAAGCAGAGTTGTTTGATCGGCCGATTTTCAGTCGATGGACTGTGTTTCCAAATTTTTCTGTGCCCACGTCAAACGTTGGCTGCCAATGCGAAGCGGTACTTGATGAATTTTTTATTGCAGTATCAGTGTGCAAACGGCAGCAACGAAAAATGGCTCTGCTACGCTCTGCGAACCCCCCTCTCGAGCGAGGATGATGATGGCTTTTGTCGACGATTTCGTGGCGAACATCATTTCCCTGGAAGTCTCCCTGTACCACTCACACGCACGACTGCAAGCCAACACCGACAGCGAAGCCCTGCATGATCTGAGGATCGCGGTACGCAAAATACGCAGCTTTTTGCGACCGCTGCGCAACATGCCCGAGGTCGCAGCGTTGAACCAGGCTGCAGCTGAAGTGGGTAGGGCGACTACGCCCACGAGGGACCTGGAGGTCATCATTGATGAGCTGCAGAAGAGGGGCTATCCGCGCCAGGCGACGAGTCGAAGCGCAACCCTGGCGGAGCAGTATCGGGAGATCGCCGCCAGCCCGGTGCTCGACAAACTGTTTGCCGAACTGGATCGATGGCCGCAGATGTTCAGGACTGCCGAGAGAGCCGGCGAGCTGGTTGATGTCAAAAGGCAGATCGCGAAAGCCCTGAAGAAAACCGTCACGCAACTGATTGCCGGACTTCGGGACGAACATTTCGACCGGCATGAGCTGCGGATCATCGTGAAAAACGCGAGATACCTCTCCGATGCCTTTCCAGCACTGTCATCGCTCAAGGCAGTGACCAGGGTTCAACTGAAGTCGGTGCAGACGTCGCTCGGCTCATGGCACGACCATCATCAATGGTGCCTGCGAGCCGAATCCGAACCTGACCTGCTCGAAATCGCACCCTTCTGGGCAGTCGCATCAGAACAGGCGCTGGCTGATACCGAGCTGAGGCTGGCATCGCTGCTCGATCATCTGGAGAAAGACCTGGAGAAGGCTCAAGGCTGATATCAAATCGCTTTGAAAAGGCCGATTTAGAGCCTTTGATGCATTACTCATCAGCGTTCCTGACAAGCATCAGATGTCGCCCAATTGTTGGGCCGCGGCCGCGAAATGCGCCATATCCGCAACTCATAGGGGTTGCTTATACGAAGCATTGGATATCGATCTTGGACGCTATGAGTGGATCGGCAGAAGATGAGCCCACACCCAGGCACTACCTACTGCAACAGGAGATCCACCATGCAACAGTCCCACGCTTACAACGACACCAGCCTCGAACTGACCGCGAAAATCCTGGACGCCAAGGCGCGCAAAAATCTGTCCTTCGAGCAAGTTACCGAAGGCACCGGCCTTGGCCTGGCGTACGTCACCGCAGCCCTGCTCGGTCAGCATCCACTGCCTGAAGCCGCAGCCAAAGTGATCGGCGAAAAACTCGAACTGGACGCCGACTCGGTGTCCCGCCTGCAAATCATCCCGCTGCGCGGCAGTCTGTCGGGTGTGCCAACCGACCCGACCATCTACCGCTTCTACGAAATGATCCAGATCTACGGCACCACCCTCAAGGCCCTGGTTCACGAGCAGTTCGGCGACGGCATCATCAGCGCGATCAACTTCAAGCTGGACATGAAGAAAGTCGAAGACCCGGAAGGCGGTCACCGCGCGGTGATCACCCTCGATGGCAAGTTCCTGCCACTGCGTCCTTTCTAAGCGCGCAATCGGACCTGTAGTTCGGCCCGCGACTTCTGCGGGCCTGCTTTAAAAAATTCTCAACCCTTCCAACGATCACCAACTTTGACTGGAGGATTCGTCATGAAAAAAATTCTGTTTTTCGCCTTGTCCCTGGCCGCCTCGCTGTCCGCTTATGCGCAGCAATCATCCGCAATGCCGGACGTCATTTCGTATGCCTATGGCATGCAACTGGACGTAGCCCAGGTTGTAAGCATTACACCCGCCGCCGATGTCTGCGGCCCGACTCCCGTGCAAATGACTTACCGCGATTCGCAGGGTGAAACCCACATTCTGGATTACAGCGTGATCGGCAACGGCTGCACCAACTGACAGCCAGCTCATCCAAGCACTCAATTTTCAAGGTACATACAATGAAAGCGCTCATCGAAGGTTTCCTGAAGTTCCAGAAAGACGCCTTTCCACAACGCACGGACCTGTTCAAACACCTCGCCACCACACAGCATCCAGGCACCTTGTTCATCACCTGTTCGGACAGTCGTGTCGTTCCGGAACTGCTGACTCAGCAAGAACCCGGGGAGCTGTTCGTGATCCGTAACGCCGGCAACATTGTTCCATCCTATGGCCCGCACTCCGGTGGGGTATCGGCCACGGTCGAATACGCCGTCGCTGTGCTGGGTGTGACGGATATCGTGATCTGCGGCCACTCCGATTGTGGCGCCATGACCACAGTTGCCAAGTGCAAGTGCGTCGATCACCTGCCTGCTGTCGCTGGATGGTTGCAGCATGCCGAGTCGGCAAAAGTCATCAACGAATCGCGCCCTCACGCCAATGAAGCCGCGAAAGTGAGTTCGATGGTTCGGGAAAATGTGATTGCGCAACTGGCCAACCTACAGACCCACCCGAGTGTGCGTCTGGCTCAGGAAAAAGGACTGGTGAATCTTCATGGTTGGGTCTACGACATCGGCACCGGTTCGATCGACGCGCTGGATGCCGACAACAAGACGTTCAAGTCCTTGGCCAGGCATCCGACCACTTGTGCCGTTCATGCCCGCCCGGCAAAAGCCGTTGCCTGATCACGAAACCATCCAGCAACCGGGGGGCCTGGCCCCCCTTGGCTTGTGTCGTCATGCAGTCAGCGAGCAGCGTCCGTCTCTTTGGGTGAATGGCTCTACCAACTCCCTGTTCCCAACACCAACTCCATGAACGCGACTGACGCGGCGCTGTGGTAGTTGTTTTTGCGCCGCAACAATGACGCCCCCCGCGTTGGTGCATCCCTTGCCAATGGAATCTTGCACAAGGCTCGATCACCGGTGGCGATGGGTTCGGGGAGAATCGTCGCAATCGCAGTGTGGCGAATGACTTCCAGCAGCGTATTGACCGAGTTGACCTCGATCACCACTTTCGGTGTGATTTGCTCCTGCGCAAAGTACTCATCGATTCGGGTCCGGGTGACGAAGTCCGTCGCCAGCAAGGCAAACTCCAGCTGCGCCACTTCTTCCAGGGACAGCGCGGCCCGGCTTTCCCATAACGGGTGACTGCGCCCGACCATGACCCCCAGCGTCTCGCTAAAGGCCGGGATCGATTCGATTTCGGTATTTCTCACCCCATCGAACGCGATCGCGATATCCAGCGAATCATCCGCCAACCCGGTTTCGATGTCGTCCATCGAAAGCTCAAAGATCTCCAGATGGATATTTGGATAAAGGGCCGTGTAGTCCCGTACCAGAGGCCCGACGAGGTACGCCATGAACGTCGGGGTCATCGCCAGGCGCAGGGTGCCACGGGACAAATCCTTCACGTCATGCAATGCGCGCTTGCCCGCCGCCAACTCCACCAGCACTCGACGTGCGCATTCGATATAGGCCTGTCCCGCATCCGTGGGCTTCACCGTGCGCGAGGTTCGATCGAACAGGACCACGCCCAGGGTTTCTTCCAGCTGGCGGATCTGCTGCGACAGGGTCGGCTGAGAAACATGCAGTGCTTCAGCGGCGCGGGTGAAGCCGCCGTTGTCGGCAACCGCCAGCAAATACCGCAGATGTCTTAGCAGCATGGGGATTCCTCTCTATAGGCGTTGCTTATGCATTGCATTGTATATCGATCCTGGGCGCTATCGATCAGAGAATAGAAAATGACTCCACACCCAAGCGGACTAGCCGTTGCGCCTTCCAGGCAAATTCGGGCCTGTCCTCAACGGCGAGCCATCACTCGATAGGTTCAGAGAAAAGACCATGAAATCACTGGGGTGGTCGGTGCAGAGGTTTTGAGCCGCCGGAATCTTTCCGGCACAAATATTCCAATTACGCACATCCATACAATCGCTTGCTATTGCGTGCCATGAGAATGAGCGCTCCAAAACCTATCTGGAGAAGTGTCATGGCAACGGCAAAAGCAGCACCGGGCAAAGGCCTGTTGGATCCTTCCAACCACGCTCTGATCCTGATCGATTTCCAGTCACAGATGTCCTTTGCGACCAAATCCATAGACGCTGTCACCCTTCGCAACAACGCTGCCCTGATCTCGAAAGCGGCAAAGGAATTTGGTGTGCCGGCGATTCTTACCACGGTTGCTGAAAAGAGTTTTTCAGGCCCCATGTTCGAGGAAATCACCTCGACTTTTCCTGGCCAGGCGCTCATCGATCGAACCAGCATGAATACCTGGGAAGATGAGCGGATTGCTGTGGAAGTGAATCGCATCGGGCGCAACAGAATCGTTCTTGCAGGCCTCTGGACGTCGGTTTGCATCGTGGGACCTGCGATTTCGGCGCTTGAACAAGGGTTCGAGGTCTACATCATTTGCGATGCTTGCGGCGACGTTTCAGATGAGGCCCATGAACGTGCCATCACACGTATGGTCCAGGCCGGCGCGCGTCCGATGACGTCGCTGCAATACCTGCTTGAATTGCAGCGTGACTGGGCTCGCAGCGACACCTACAACGAGACGGTGAAAACCTCCATTGCCCATGGTGGCGCCTATGGTCTTGGTTTGATTTACGCCAAAACGATGTTCAACGCCTCGGAAGGTCACTGATCTTTTGAATTCCTCATCCCGAAGAGGGATGAGGCGCTCTCGGGCGAGCCGTGCGGATGAACGGGTGGATTCGATCCAGCCTGAGTCCGTACAGGCTCGCAGGTCCACTACGGATGTTGATACGACAATGAGCACCACCGATGTCGCACTGTGCTGGCTACGAATCACCGGGTGCCTGATGCTGTTGGCGGTGCACGGGATACCCAAGCTCCTGCATTTTGACCACGAGTTGGGCCTGATCGAAGACCCCTTCGGCATGGGGAGTCTGTTGACCTTGTCACTGGCGATTTTCGCCGAAGTGCTGTGCCCGATGTTCATCATCCTGGGTGTTCTGACGCGCCTTGCGACCTTGCCGGTGCTGTTTCTGCTGGCGGTTTCGGTGGTCTGGGTGCACCCGGAATGGAGTCTGGCCGAAGGGCAGTTCGCCTGGCTGTTGATGATCGTCTTTTCGACGATTTTCATCGCCGGCCCAGGGCGGTTGGCCTTGGGTACGAGCTTGTCGCATCGTTGGCCGGTATTGCGTGAGCTATAGAGGAAAGCGATGAGTACGATCAGCGAAGATCAGGCACCGCAGGCGTCTGCCTGGCAACCACTGCGCCATGGACTTTTTCGCAGCCTGTGGCTCGCCAGCATTGCCTCCGGCATAGGGACATGGATGCATGAAGTCGGTGCCGGCTGGTTGATGACGTCCTTGTCGGCCAGCCCCTTGATGGTGGCCATGGTACAAGTGGCAGGTGCCGCGCCGATGTTTCTACTGGCGCTGCCCGCTGGCGCGCTGGCCGATATCATCGACAAAAGAAATTACCTCCTGGTGGTGCAAGCCGCGATGGCGGTCGTTGCTTTGGTGCTGGCGCTGACCACCTTCTCGGGGATGATGAGCGCGACACTCTTGCTCCTGCTTACGCTGGCAATGGGCGTTGGAACGGCGTTGACCATGCCGGCCTGGTCGGCGTTGACACCGGAGCTGGTCCCGGCCGCCGATCTGCCCGCGGCGATATCGCTCAGCAGTGTCGGGGTGAACGTTGCCCGGGCACTCGGCCCGGCCATCGCTGGCATCATCATTAGCCTGGTGGGGGTTTGGGCGACTTTCGCAGTCAATGCCCTGTCTTTCCTCGGCGTTATTGCGGTACTCGTGTTCTGGCGTCGTACGTCACAGCAAACCGTACTGCCGGCGGAGCGCCTGTTTGGCGCCATACGCGTGGGTTGGCGTTATGCCCGCAGTTCAAGTCACCTGCAGAAGGTACTGGTGCGCACCCTGGCGTTCTTCCTCGGAGCCAGCGCCGGCATGTCCTTGTTGCCGCTGATCGTGCGAAGCGAGCTGAAGGGGAGTGCGGAGCAATTCGGCATTCTGCTGGGATGTGTCGGGGTCGGGGCGGTCGCCGGCGCAATGTTCTTGCCTTTGCTTCGCCGTCATATTGCCGTGAACCGGTTGGTGGCATTGGCCAGCCTGATCTATGCGGGGGTGCTGTTGGCCCTGGCGTGGATCTCGGATTTCTATTTGCTTATCCCCGTGATGCTGATCAGCGGCGCTGCCTGGATCGCCGTGTTGTCCAGCCTGCAGGTGTCCGCGCAAACGTCGGTGCCGGCCTGGGTAAGGGCCAGGGCGCTGGCGGTCTACATTCTGGTTTTTTTCGGCACCATGGCCATCGGCGGGATGGTCTGGGGGCTGATCGCCAGCTGGATGTCCATCTCCCTTTCGTTGAGCATTGCCGCCGCTGTCATGGTGGCGGGCGTGGGGCTGGGCGGGTGGGTAAAGCTGCCGGTGCTCAGTGCGCAAGACTTGGCGCCTTCACTGCATTGGCCGCAACCGCTGCTGGGGCACGAGGTCGAAGGTGATCGCGGCCCGGTCATGGTGACGGTGGAGTATGAGATCGACGTGGCCAATGCCGAGGACTTCAAGAAGGCGATGCAGGATGTGCGCAAAATGCGCCATCGCAACGGCTCTTTTTCCTGGCAGTTGATGCAGGACACCGAAAATCCGCGCCTGTGGGTCGAGCTGTTTTTCGATGAGTCCTGGAACGATCATCTTCGCCATCACGGCAGGGTCACTCGCGCAGAACTGAAAATCGAATCAAGCGCTCGTCGCTTCCAGGTGTCGGGAACCCCCGTGCATATTCGCCACCTGCTCAAAGGCTGACGAGTGCGCGCGCCATTTCTCAGGCGCTGGCGTCGGGTTGTGTTCGTCCTCGACACCGATGAAAAGACGCTCGTGATACATCGAAGCTCCTCCATCGACGATCGATATTCAGCCCGTGATAAAGCTGTCTGCGTTCATCTTGCGAATTACCCATTCTATGAACGCCGACACGGCGAGCGGCAGTTGCCGGCGGCTCGGATACAGCACGTTCAGGCCATAGCCCTTGGGTCGGTATTGCGCCAGTACAGGAACCAGCGTTCCAGCCTCTACTTCCTGCCTGGCCATCACGGGCGGGAGCAGGGCGATGCCGAGTCCGGCCAGGGCGGCCTTGCGCAGCGCCTGCGCGGTGTTGCCGCTGAAACGTCCGGTCACTTGCACTTCTTCCTCGCCATCGGGACCGACCAAGCGCCAGATGGCGTGGCCGCCGGGAAGCGCTGCGATCACGCAATCGTGGCTTGCCAGATCCTTCAGCGCGTGCGGAACGCCATGCCTTGCGATGTAAGCGGGGCTGGCGACCATCCCGACACTGAGCGGACCAACGATCTGCCGGCCGACGTAACCTGAGTCATGCAAGGACCCGCCGCGAAAGGCCACATCGATCTGTTCTGCAATCAAGTCGGCCTTCCCATCGCTGAGCACGAAGTCGAAGCGCACCCGGGGGTGCGCAACCAGAAACTCGCTCACCCATTCCATCTGGAAGAAGTCGAAGAAGTCGGCGGGAGCGGCCACGCGCACCAGGCCGCTGGGCTCGTTGTTGCCCGACACCAGTTCCTGTCCCGCTTCGAACAGGCCGTCGACCGCGCCTGCGCAACGCTCATGAAAGTCCTGGCCGGCGCTGGTGAGCGTGAGCTTGCGGGTGGAGCGCTGCAGCAGCCGCGTACCGAGCTGCACCTCAAGCTGTTGGATGCGCCGACTGACGGTATTGGGCGGCATGCCCAGCCGTCGTGCCGCCTGCGCAAAGCTGCCGCTGCGCACCACTTGCACAAACATGGCGATGTCATTGAGGTCGAGCATGATGGGGATTCCTGTCACAGATGGACGAGTGCAATCCAATTGTATCGACTAATCAAGTAATCGCCTTGGCCCTATTGTTTGTTTCATCGGGCCGACAGGCTCCCGCTTTCTGTGAGCAATGTTCATGATCTTCGCGCAACGACCGCACACCGGCGCTTCCCCTGACGCCACACCCGCAACCGCGACCCACCGTGCAATCAGCTACCGCACCACTGGCAGCGGGCATGGCGCGATTGTCCGACTAATGAGCCCCGGCGATCTGGGGCACCTGGTCAAGCCCTTCGTTTTCCTTGATCTGTTTGAAGGCGAGAGTTCGTTCATCAACGGGATGCCCATGCACCCGCACTCGGGGATTGCCACTGTCACCCTGATTACCGAAGGCAATTTGCGCTTCGAGGATGCCGGTTCGGGCAAGGGCATGATTGATTACGGTGGCGTGGAATGGATGCGCGCCGGAGGCGGGGTCTGGCACGGCAAGGAGATGTCGGTTGGCACATCCAAGCGCATACAGGGTTTTCAACTGTGGGTCGCTCTGCCGCCAGAGCTGGAAAACGCCAGTGTCGACAGTCAGTACCTGGAGTCCGGCGCGATGCCGGAAGTGGGACCGGCGCGGGTGATTCTCGGCGCCTACCAAGGCGTGCAGAGCCCGGTTCGCGCTCCCGCCGGCATGAACTATCTGCTGGTCACGCTGCCGGCCGGGGAGTCCTGGACCTATGTGCCGCCCAAGGGGCACGAGTCGTTGTGGCTGAGTGTCAGCCGCGGCGCCCTTTATGCGCCGGACCTGGTCGATGCGGGCGAAATGGCCATCTTCGAGCCGGGCAACGGCAGCATCACGCTGAAGGCCATGCAAAGAGAGACAGTCTTCGTGATCGGCTCAGCTACGCCTCATCCCTATGACCTTGCCCTGGGCAATTACTCGGTCCACACCAACCCGCAGGCCTTGCGCGCGGGGGAGGCGAAAATTGCCGAGATCGGTGTTCGGCTGCGCGAGTACTTGAAGCAGCCTCAAGGGTCGACCTCTGTGCCGGTTTTCAAATAACCCCGATGAACCCAACGGTTGAACCCGGCGGCAAGGCATCCGGCACCTTGTGCGCGGCTGGAGCATTTAGATTCAGACCCATTCACCACTGCAACGGCTGTTCATAATCAAGCTGCCAATAGCGTTCAGGCGAGGCCATATCGGCGCGTTTGGCGGTTCCGAATAGCGGAAGTTGACTCTGATAGGCTCCTGCGGCGTAGGCTTTCTTCATTACGCTTGTGGTGGGAAATTTAACCGCCCTCATTGTTAGCCCAGCCTGCTTCCAGGCTGCGAGCCGAGTAAGGACCAGACCCGGAAACTGCCGGTAGGTAGCCTCCTCGTAGACGACCCAATTCATTTGCTGGTCAGGCGGTGCTCCATTCTCATCGTATTTCTGTGCAAGCAGTAAGGCTTCGCGCACCGCCAGGCAAGCGTTGCTTGTCAGCAGATGGTCGGGGTGGCGAAGTCCCATAGGCATGAGAACGGTCCCACCCCTTTGCTCAATGATTGTTTGTAGTGTCGGTACGAGGTCAGTCGCTTGATAACTGCGGCCGTACTGGCTATCCCAAAAGTTGAGCCAAGCGTTTTTCGCACCCAGTCTGCGCATGGACTCCGTATCTTCATCACGTCGCGCAAGCACCGCCTGATACGCGCTACTGAAACCTGTTGCCAGATCCCAAGCGGGGGCCGTTATTTCAGGATCAGGCAGGCCAGCGAATACTGTAATGACGAGAGCGTCTCGACTCTCAGCCAGAGGGCAGCCGCAACTGAAGACAGCGTCATCTAGATGTGGGGAAATCACGGTAATTTGCTTGGGGATTGGCAATAGCATTTGATTCCCAATTCCTGACAGTAGATGTTTAAGCGCTTGTCACTTCACCCATAAAATCATGGAAGCCGGTGCCTCTCCTCAGTTATAGCCAAGCTTGAATATCAGGCGCGCAAGGAGCTGCCGGGAGCGCTTCGGCTTCAGGAAAAAAATTGTATTTAGGAGTGCGTATTATTTGCGTTTCAACGTTCGCAGTAACCCGACTCGGGTCGCGATGCTGGTCTCGCCGGGCTGGGGCATTCACACAGATTCAAGCTTTGCCGGATTGCTGCCCAGGCGCTCAAGGCTCAGACAGGTTCACGATACAAACCTCTCCCTGCCAGATCATTGGATAGGTCCTGACTTCCATTCCTTTTGCACCTGGGCAACCTTCGACGAGGTTGAACCGCAATCCATGGGCCGGGCACTGCAGCAAGGTCCCTTGCAGTTTGCCGGCGTACAAAGATGCCCCGCTGTGCGGACAGCTGTCGTCGATGGCATGGAAGGAGCCGGCGACATTGAACAGCAGCACTGACTTTTCTTCATGGCGTAGCAGGATGCGTTGTCCTTCGGCGGGCAGGCGGCTTGCGGGGATTTCGAGCAGTCGTTTCATGGGGGACTTCCGAGTCAATATTCGGATCCGCGACGAGGCATCCCTTGCGAATGCCTCGGCACGACCTCCTCATTGCCTTCCACCGGTCGGCCGACGACAGCGGCAATCACCACACCCGGGAACGCCGCGATGACGGCCTCGACTTCGGGGGGATAGACGTTGAAGCCTGAGCGGATGATCAACTCCTTGCTGCGCCCGGCGATGAAGAGTGCGCCATCGCTGTCCTGGCGGGCCAGGTCGCCGGTGTTCAGCCAGCCATCGGTTGTCAGGACCTCTTCGGTCTTGTCTGGCGCCCGGTAGTAACCCTTCATCACATTGGGGTCGCGTACCCACAACTCGCCGACTTCGCCCTGCGCAACGCAGGCACTGCGGTCGCTGTTCATCAGGCGAATGTCCAGCCCAGGGATTGGGAGGCCGATGGAGGTATCGCTGCATGGGGCGTCGATTCGCGTCTGACTGATCGTGGGTGAGCTTTCGGTCAGGCCATAGCCGTTGTGCAGCGTCAGGCCGAAGCGCTGCTCGACGGCAGCTTTTAATGTCATGTCCAGCGGCGATCCGCCGGCATGCATGAAAACCAGCTTCAGCGATGGCTACACGCCCGGCCAATTGATCCCGGAAATCGCAATGCCGGCAGGTCCGGTGATTTTTGCCGGCGACCTCATTCCCGGTACCCACTGGCTGAACCTGGAGGTCACCACTGCCAACGACCGCAGCCCGGAAGGGCTCATCGGGGAAAAGGAGCGCTCGCTCGATTACCTGGTGGCCTGCGGTGGCCGCCTGTTCTTTTCCAGCGATGCCGACGTTGCGATGATCAAGGTGATGCGTGACCGACAGGCGCGTTACCTGCCGTTTGATATGTACACGACGCCCAGTCGATTCGAGTCTTGAGTGGCGATCACTGACCAGAAGTACATCGAGCATTTCAGGTCAGGCTTCTCGGCCCTCCAGGCGACCCGTGTCTTACTAGACGAGGGCATCACGAAGCCGCCCTTGGGCTTGAACGTAATGTGCGGGTGTCATCTTCCGACACATATGCTTGAAGTGTGTCGGGATAGACGGTGGTGCTGGAGCCAACGCAGATTGGCCCGCAGCACCTACGGCCCGGCTTGCCCGGAACGGTTGCCCGGGATTACTTCAGTTTCGCGACCATGGCCACGGCGACTGCCTTGGCCGACTGTGGGTTCTGGCCGGAAATGACTTCGCGGTCTTCGATCACGTTCTCGCTCCATGGCTTGGCTTCGGAGAAGCTGGCACCGGCTGCCGTCAGGCCATCCTGCGGGAACAGTTTCATATGGCCGCCGCCGAGGAAACCTTTGGCCTGCTCCTCTTCCGCGTCGGTGAAGGCGGTGACTTTGTAGCCCTTGTAAATCCAATTGGCTGGCGCTGCCGGCTGTTTGCCCGACTCCAGCGCGGAGACAAAGCCATGCGCGTCCGGGATCGCCGACAACATGGCTATGGTGCCATGGCAGGTGAAGCCGGTGACTTTGCCTTTTTCATGGAAGTGGGTCAGCAGTTCGCCCAGTTGCTTGTCCTTCAGCAGATCCTGCATCGGGATATGGCCGCCAGGCACGAATACGGCATCGAACTTGTCGTAGCCGATTTTCTGTACCTGCGCGAAGCTGATTGCCGGCGAGCCGCTCTTCGAGGTCAGCTTCAGCGTGTCCAGCAACGCGAGACTTTCCTGGCGGGCCTTTTCATCGCCGCCCCAGAAGCTCACATCATTGGATTTCTGGTCCGCGGTTGGCGCCTTGCCGCCAGGGGTGGCAAATACGACGGTTTGACCCGACGCGATGAAGGTCTGCACCGGTTGCATTAATTCGTTCAGGAAGAAACCTGTTTGCATGACCTTGCCGTCTTTCAGGTCCAGTTGAGCCTGATCGGACAGTACAACCAATACCGTGCCGGCGTTGGCATAGTTGGCGGCAGCGGCTAGCAGGGCGGCAATAATGGTTTTTTTCACGCGATTCTCCAGTAGCGATGGTTTGATGGAGCCATCTTATTACTAGAGCAAACGGCGATAGAGCCCCTGAATTGATTTTCACTTATTACATTGAGTAATCAATAGTTGAGGCTTGCTGTCGCTCGAGTACTCAGCCTGCCGCTCAACCGCATTCAATCGAGTCGGGGTCCCGAAGGAGGACCCGGCGCCACTGCTCCTTTCTTCCTTGGGTCTCGTTTTTTGTCACCGGAGTTCGGGTTGTCCACCGACCACCCAGATAGGATCAGGCAATACTCAAATCCAATCCGGCATAGTCTCCCACCACTCCCAGCCCTAGCATGGCCACACCTTATATCCTCAGGAGTGCGCCCCATGAGTGCAGAAAAAACCCTCTTTATCACCGGTGTCAGCAGTGGCTTTGGCCAGGCCCTGGCCAAGGAAGCTCTCGCCCAGGGCCATCGAGTGATCGGCACTGTTCGCAGCGAATCTGCTCTGGCAACCTTCGAGGCGCTCTCGCCTGAGCGGGCCCATGGCGTGGTGTTGGACGTTACCCACAACAATGCCATCGACGCGGTGGTCGCCACTGTTGAGGACCAGCATGGCCCGGTGGATGTGCTGGTAAACAACGCGGGTTATGGCCACGAGGGGATTTTCGAGGAGTCGTCGCTGGAGGAAATGCGCCGCCAGTTCGACGTCAATGTGTTTGGCGCAGTGGCGATGACCAAGGCGTTTGTGCCGTATTTTCGCCAGCGGCGGGCAGGGCATATCCTCAATATCACGTCCATGGGCGGCTATATCACCATGCCGGGCATTGCCTATTACTGCGGTAGCAAATTTGCGCTGGAGGGCATCTCTGACACATTGAGCAAAGAGCTTGCACCCTTCAATATTTTTGTCACGGCCGTGGCACCGGGGTCGTTTCGCACGGACTGGGCGGGCCGTTCGATGCAGCGTACGCCGCGCAGCATCAGTGACTATGATGCGAGCTTCGACCCGGTGCGCAAAGCTCGTGAGGAAAAAAGCGGCCATCAATTGGGCGACCCGCAGAAAGCCGCACGCGCCATGCTGACGATTATCGCCAGCCCCACACCCCCGACTCACCTGCTGTTGGGTAGCGACGCCCTGGCCCTGGTGCGTGACAAGCTGCACCGGACGGCGGAGAGTATTAAGCAATGGGAGGCGCTTAGCTGTTCTACGGATGGCTGAGCAAGAAAAGTGGAGACTGTGCAGTCGATGCCAAAACCCAAGGACCCGAACACAGAGCGTATGGTGCAGTTGATGGGCCAGCTTGCGCCGTTGGAGGGTTACAACCTGAGCCCACTGGATGATGTGCGTTTTCTGCGCTCCAACCGACCGCTGACGCGCACACCGGTTTTGTATGAACCGGGCATCGTCATCCTCTGTCAGGGGCGCAAACGCGGCTATCTGGGTGATGACGTTTACGTCTATGACGCCCAGCATTATCTGGTGGTGTCGGTGCCGGTGCCTTTTACGATGGAGACCGAGGCCAGCGAGGCGGAGCCAATGCTGGCGGTGTACCTGCGCCTGGATTTCACCCTGGCCGGCGAGCTGATTCAGCAGGTGGATGAGATTCGGAAATTCAACGCGGCTCAGCCTATGGGCATGTACGCCTCGCCCATGGACGAACCGCTGCGCCAGTCGACCCTGCGTTTTCTGGAAGTCATGGGCGACTGCACCGACGCGCAAATCCTCGGCCCGGCGATGCTGCGCGAGCTCTACTACCGCATCCTCACCGGCGAACAAGGCGGCACCTTGCGCGCGGCCATCGCCCAGCAGGGCCAGTTCGGCAAGGTGACGCGCGCCATTCACAAAATCCACAGCTGTTATCACGAGCATCTGGATGTAGAAGCCCTGGCCCAGGAAGCGCAGATGAGCGTGCCCAACTTTCATCTGCACTTTCGCAAGGTGACTGATTCCTCGCCTATGCAGTACCTCAAGTCGACACGGTTGCATCAAGCGCGATTACTGATGCTGCGTAACGACCTGACAGCAGCCAAATCGGCATTTCTGGTGGGCTATGAAAGTGCTTCGCAATTTAGCCGCGACTTCAAGCGCCTCTTCGGCCGTACACCGATAGCTGAGGTTGCGTGGATGAAACGAACCTATGCGTTGCCGGCACCGACAACCCCATCGCCCTTCGTGTCATCACACTGACCTTCAATCAGTCGAACCTTGTTTTATGAACCTGTCGATCAACCACCTTGCCGCGGGGCCCGGTGGCAGATCCGTGCGGTAGATAACGTCGAAGGAGTACTTGCCGCTCTTGTATTCCGGTATGTCCAATTGCACGAGTCGGCCGCTGTCCAGGTCTTCCTGGACCATCGGTACCGGCATGTTTCCCCAACCGATGCCTTCACGCAGCAGCATGTGCTTGGCGCCCAGATCCGCCAGGCGCCAGGTGCGGTTGCTGAGCACGGCGAAATCCTTGTTCTTTGTCAGCACCGAGCGATCGGACAGCACCAGTTGTGTGAACTCGCGACCGGCGCCGGGAACGTTCGAATCGCTTGAAGCCAGCGGATGATTCGGGGCTGCCACCGGAATCAACTCGACACTGCCGACACCAATTCTTTCGATACCGTCGATGCCTTCGTTCATCGGCCCACTGACGCCGATGATTGCGTCACGGTTGATCACAAGATCTGTGACGGCCCCCAGGGCTTCCATGTGCAAGTGCAGGGCAACGGTCGGAAATTCTTCGCGAAAGGATTTGAGTGCATCCACCACGCGCTCCGGAGGAAGCATCACGTCGAGCACCACGTGAACTTCGGCTTCGAGCCCCTGAAGCAGCCCCTTCACTTTGGCGCGTAAACCATGAACGCCATTGGCGATGGTCCTGGCTTCGGCCAGCACGGTGCGGCCGGCATCGGTGAGCTGCGGCTTGCGAGTCGTCTGACGGTCAAACAGCGACACGCCGAGCTGCATTTCCAGGTTGGCAATCGAGTAGCTGATGACCGAAGTGGCCCGATGAAGCTTTCTGGCGGCCGCGGCAAAACTGCCGACTTCAACAACGGTCAGGAATACGCGCAATTGATCGAGTGTCGGTGTCCCGGGGTCTGAAATCATGCCTGTTTCCTTGAACGTAATGCTTATCGATGGACTGGATGCTTGTCTATTTATTCGAATCTAATGATCTAGATTTGTCGGCTATTCAGATTAGCTGATGGGGTGCAAGACTTCTTCACAGCAGCGATTCATGGCGAGTCGCGCAAACTTTGAAGGAAATACCCCATGACGACTTCTGCAAACATCGCTCAATCCACCACCTCCGAACAGAGCCGCTCCGATGTGACCCAAGCCTCGGCTTCGTTGATCGGTCGCGTACTGCTTAGCGCAATCTTCATTCTCTCCGGTTTCTCGAAACTGGCCGCTCCCGCGATGATGGTCGGCTACATCGGCTCAGTGGGGCTGCCGCTTCCGCAGCTGGCGTTGGCGCTGGCGATCATTGTCGAGATCGGTGGTGGCTTTGCGCTGATCGCCGGTTACCGTGCTCGCAGCGTAGCCGCTGTACTGGCGGTCTTCAGCGTGGTGACCGCACTGGCTTTCCATAACGCCCTGGGCGATCAAAACCAGTTCATCCAATTCTTCAAGAACATCGCGATGGCCGGTGGCCTGTTGCAGATCGTGGCCTTCGGTGCCGGTCGCTTCAGCCTTGATGCCCGCCGTCGTTGATTGCCCCTGCCGCGCTGCGAAATCCATCGCAGCGCAATGCTTCTCCCTACTTTCCAAATACTCGAGACCTCCATGAAAGCCATACGCGTGTACGAATACGGCAGCCCTGAAGTTTTACGTCTGGAAGACATTGCAGACCCGGTGCCCGGTGAAGGCGAGGTGCTGATTGATGTGGCCGGGGCGGGGGTCAACCCGATTGACTGGAAGATCTTGTCCGGCGCCATGAAAGCGATCATTCCGTTGCCGATGCCTTTTACCCCGGGGGTTGAAGTGTCCGGCACCGTGATCGCGCTCGGGGCGGGCGTCAAGGAATTCAGCATCGGCGATGAAGTGTTCGGCTTCATCAACATCGTCGGTGGCTACGCAAGCAAAGCCGTTGCCCAGGCTTCAAAGCTTGCGCTGAAGCCGCGTTCGATCAGTGTGCTTGCCGCCGGTGCCGTGCCTGCAACCGCGTTGACCGCGTGGCAGGCCCTGACTGAACACGCTGGCGTGCAAAGGCGTCAGAAAGTGTTGATTCATGCGGCGGCAGGCGGTGTGGGTAGCATGGCCGTGCAGATTGCCAAGTACCTGGGTGCTGAGGTCTACGCAACGGCCTCTGCGCACAATCATGCCTACCTCAAGGATCTCGGCGCCGATTACACCATTGACTACACAACCCAGGCATTCGATGAGCTGGTGTCCGGCGTCGATGTCGTACTGGATCTGGTGGGTGGCGAAACCCAGGCCCGTTCGTTCAAGGTCCTGAAAAGAAACGGCGTGCTGGTATCACCTGTGAGCCTGCCGAACATGTCGCTGGCCAATGACTATGGCGTGATCCCGGCCAACTTTGCCACCCGTTCCGATGGCCGACAGCTCTCGCTCATTGCCGAGTTGTTCGACAAGGGCTACCTCACAGTCGAGGTTGAGACGTATCCGTTGAGCGAGGCGAAAGTGGCGATCGAGAAAAGCCTGGGGCGTCATGCACGGGGCAGGCTTGTCCTCGATACAACCCGATAAGTCTCCAGCGGCCAATCCGTTTTGAGTAAATTGCGAGCCGCGATCGTGCCAGATCGCAACCCGCTGTTGAAAACGACAAGGCGCAGCGCAACACTGCCTTCCAACGCTTCCCATCCACTACCGGTGGAAGTCATTCCACGAAGGCAGAGCGACCCGATTGAACATCGATACCCGAATCAAATTCCGTCATCTGGTGTGTTTTCTCGAGGTGGCGCGCCAGGGCAGCCTGGCGCGTGCCGCCGACAAGTTGGCGATCAGCCAGCCAGCGCTTTCCAAGACCTTGAAGGAGTTGGAAACCCTGCTGGAGGCCACCCTGTTTGAGCGGGGTAAAAAGGGCTCGACGCTGACCGAGGCCGGCGCCGCCTTTCTGGGCTATGCCGGGCCGAGCGTGCAGTCCCTGCGTGAAGGGGTCAACAGTCTGCGCTCGGGCCTGCATGAGCCCATTACCGTTCGGCTCGGTGTGCTTTCCACTGTCGAAAGCCTGCTGGTGCCCGAAGTGGTCTGCCGCCTGCACGAACGCCACACCTCATTGGTGGTCAGTGTGATGACGGGGCCAAGCGCCTATCTGCTCTCGCAACTGCGGGTCGGCGAGCTGGACCTTGTGGTGGGGCGAATGACCGACAGTCCTTTGATTTCCGGGCTGGCGTTCGAACATCTCTACAGCGAATCCATGACCCTGGTGGTGCGTCCGGGCCATCCGGTGTTCAGCGATCCACTGGGACCGAAGAATCTCGAAAAGTACCCACTGATCTTGCCTTCAGCCGGGACGACGATCCGCAAATTCGCCGACAGCCTGTTTGTCCAGCACGGGATAACCCCTTCACGGCAACGCCTGGAAACCCTGTCGGTGGCCATGAGCCGGCGCTACGTGCAAAGCAGCCAGGCCATCTGGGTCGCGCCCTATGACGCGGTCAGGCAGGACTTGAAGCAGGGCGAGTTGCAGGAACTGGATTTGGGGATGCGTGAACCCGGTGGTTCGGTGGGGATGTGCAGCAACCCTGCATTGCCGGTGACGGCAGCGGCGCAGTGGTGCATGGAAGCCTTGCGCGAGGTCGGGCAGGAGTATCGTGAAGGGCAGTATCCATAACCATCTGGATATGGATAGGTTCGGTTTTTTCACTTTTGAATGAGGGCGTCCGGGGGGACACTGAGCCTACGAGTCGCTGCCCGTGTAGTGCCTGGCTCCGTCCGAACCAAAACAACGACCCACCATAACAACAGGAAAACCGACATGTCTGATGCGCACGACAGCCGCTTCGTCATTCGTGACCGTAATTGGCATCCCAAAGCCCTGACCCCTGACTACAAAACCTCGATCCTGCGTTCCCCGCGCCAGGCGCTGGTGAGTATCCCGCAATCGGCTTCCGAAGCCAGCGGCCCGGATTTTTCCCATCTGAAGATGGGTCGGTACGACAACGATCTGCTGTTGAATTTCAATAACGGCGGCCTGCCCATCGGCGAGCGCATCATCGTCGCCGGCCGCGTCTGTGACCAGTACGGCAAACCGATTCCCCACACTCTGGTGGAAATGTGGCAGGCCAATGCCGGCGGTCGCTACCGGCACAAGAAGGACAGTTACCTGGCCCCCCTTGACCCGAATTTTGGCGGCGTTGGCCGTGCGCTGACCGACCGCGACGGCAACTACAGCTTCCGCACCGTCAAGCCCGGTCCTTACCCATGGCGCAACGGGCCCAACGATTGGCGTCCGGCGCATATCCATGTCTCCATCAGTGGCCCGTCCATTGCCACGCGCCTGATTACCCAGCTGTATTTCGAAGGTGATCCGCTGATCCCGATGTGCCCGATCGTCAAGTCGATCGCCAATCCGGAAGCGGTGCAGAGCCTGATCGCAAGGCTCGACATGAGCATGGCCAATCCGATGGATTGCCTGGCTTATCGTTTTGATATCGTCCTGCGCGGCCAGCGCAAGACCCACTTCGAAAACTGCTGAGGAGGCCTGCACATGCCCGTTCAACTTCTGCCTGAAACCCCATCGCAAACAGCCGGCCCCTATGTGCATATCGGCCTGGCGCTGGAGGCTGCCGGCAACCCGCCGCGCGAGCAGGAAATCTGGAACGAAATGGCCAAGCCCGGCGCTCCGGGTGAGCACATTTTATTGCTCGGCCACGTTTACGACGGTAATGGACACTTGGTCCGCGACGCGTTTCTGGAGTTCTGGCAGGCCAATCACGATGGCGTCTACGACACCGGTTTCGACCTGGAAAAACCCTTCAACTGCTTTGGCCGTACCGCCACCACAGACGTCGGTGAATGGACGATCAACACGGTCAAACCCGGCGTCGTGAAAAACGCCGCAGGCGTTCCCATGGCCGCCCACGTCAACGTGGCGCTGTTTGCCCGGGGCATCAACATCCACTTGCACACCCGCCTGTATTTCGACGACGAACCACAGGCCAACGCCGTGGACCCGGTATTGAACCTGATCGAACAACCGCACCGACGCGAATCCCTGATCGCCAAACGCTGCACCGTCGACGGGAAACTGGCCTACCGGTTCGATATCCATATCCAGGGTGAATCGGAGACGGTGTTCTTCGATTTCTGACGATTGGACCCATCGCTGGACCTCCTGTAGGAGCGAGCCTGCTCGCGATGGAGGACAACGATAACGCGTGCTGTCTGACCCACCGCGCGAGCCTGGCATTTATCGCGAGCAGGCTCGCTCCCACAGTTGCTCGCGCATTCCTTGTAGGAGCTGTCGAGTGCAACGAGGCTGCGATCTTTTGACCGTTAAAAAGCAAGATCAAGATCGCAGCCTGCGGCAGCTCCCACCTCAACCCGTTGAAAACCGCTTCCGATAATCACTCGGCCCGACCCCAAGACGGCGCATGAAGGCTCTTCTGAAACCATCGGTATTGGCATAGCCCACGGTGTCGGCCAGGCGCTTGAGCGATACGTCCGAGTCCTCGATCAGACGCCTGGCGGCATCGATGCGCGCCAGCTCCACGAACTCGGCCGGTGTCGAGCCGGCCTCGGCCTTGAAGGTTCGGGCGAAGTTGCGTTCGCTCATGCCGGCGCGGGCGGCGAGGGTAGGGACGCTGAGGTCGGCCTTCAAGTGCTGCACCACATAGTCCTGCACATCCCTGATCACACTGCGTTCGGCCGTCTGGGCGGCCAATTGCGCGCTGAACTGCGACTGCCCACCCGGTCGCTTGAAGAACATCACCATCTCACGCGCCACACTCAGCGCCAGTTCCCTGCCGTGATCCTCTTCGACCAGTGCCAGGGCCAGGTCCATGCCCGCGGTGACCCCCGCCGAGGTGTAGAGGTTGCCGTCCTTGATGAAAATGCTGTCGGCATCGACCTGGGTGTGCGGATGTTCCCTGGCGAGTTTCGCGCTGGAGTTCCAGTGGGTCGTGACACGGCGTCCGTCGAGCAGGCCGGCGGCGGCCAGCAGGAAGGCGCCGCTGCACACCGAGCCAATGCGGCGCACCGTCGTGGCCTGCTTGCGCAGCCACTGCTGCAAGGCAGGGTTGAGCGCGATCTCGTCGATGTGCGGGCTGCCGGCCACGAGCAAGGTATCGATCCGGCCTTTATAGGTTTCGAAGGTCTGGTCGATGGCGATTCTCAAACCGCTTGAGCCTTTGATCATGCCTTTTTCGGTGCCGATCACTTCGACCCGGTAGGCCCGTGGATTGCCCAGTTGCTTGGCCGCCTCGGCGAAGACATCCGCCGGACCGACCACGTCCAGCAGCTGCACGCGGGGGAAGGCAAGGAGGGTGATGCGCATGATGTCTGTCCTCGTCGAATCATTGGCTGAATACGTCGTAATGCGACTATTTCAGCCAAGGCCTGTTTGGCTGAAAATATCCCCAACAGCAAATTCAGTCAAACGGGAGACTGCCATGAACGCTGCATCCACCCCCAACGTCGCTATGGCTCAATCGGTAACCACCAGTACGACTTCCATCAAAAACCTGCCCATCAATCTTTTCGGCGCGGTCATGGGCTTGGCTGGCTTGGGTCTGGCCTGGCGCTTGAGCGGCCAGTATTTCGGTATCGGCGGCCATCTGGGTGAGGCAATCGGCGCGTTTGCCGGCCTGGTATTCGTGTTGTTGACCCTGGGCTACTTGACAAAATGGGTCAAACATCCTGAAGCGGTGCGGGGCGAATTCAATCATCCGGTTGCCAGCAACTTTTTCGGCACTGTCACCATCGCGTTGTTGCTGCTCTCCGCCGTGGCGGCGCCTCACAGCCCGTTGTTGGGCGAGGCACTGTGGATACTGGGCAGCGTACTGACCGTAATGCTCGCGGGCCTGGTGGTTTCGCGCCTGTTGTCGGGCGCGCAGGACCCTTTGAATGCGGTACCCGCCTGGCTGATCCCTGGCGTTGCCACCCTTGATATTGCGGTCACCGGTGCGCACATGCCGATGGTCTGGGCTGCCGAATTCAATCTGTTTGCACTGGCCGTGGGTGCGGTGCTGGCACTGGTTTTCTACACCCGGATCTTCTCGCGCCTGGTCCATCAGGCTCCCCTGGCCAAAGGCATGGTGCCTTCGCTGATGGTCCTGATTGCACCCTTTGAAGTCGGTTTCCTGGCGTACACCAACGTGTTTGGCGAGATCGACCGGTTTGCCAGCGTGCTGTTCTACTTCGGCCTGTTTCTGTTCGTGGTGCTGAGCTTCAAGGTGTTCCGTCGCGATGTGCCCTTTGCCCCTTCGTGGTGGGCGATCAGCTTTCCCATCGCGGCCCTGAGCAATGCGGCGCTGAAGTACGCACATGCCCAGGACAACACTGTGCTGATGGCCATCGCTGTACTGATCCTGCTGTTCCTCACCGTAGCACTGAGTGTGCTGACTGTGAAAACACTGTCCAGCCTGGTGCGCGGCAAACTGTTGGCTAACTGACGTTTTACCTCCCCCTTTGGCGAGCCCTGAGCGGCTCGCTTTTTTTTGCCCTTGAAGGTCTCGCCCCATGACTAACACTGCCTCCTGGTTATTGCTGATCGTTGCCGGATTCCTGGAAATCGCCTTTGCGATCGGACTGAAGTCCGCCAATGGCATGGAACGGCCCTGGTTGCTCGCTGGCACCTTCGTGGTGTTGGCCGGCAGCTTGTGTTTACTGACGATAGCGTTGCGGGTCCTGCCCGTTGGCACCGCCTATGCGGTGTGGACCGGTATCGGTGCCGCAGGCACGGCCCTTGTTGGCATGTATTGGCTGGGTGACGGGGTTTCGTTCTGGCGATTGTTCTGGATTGGTTTGATTCTGGTGAGTGTCGCCGGGTTGCGCTGGGGGGGCTGAAGGCCCGCATCCCTGGGCGGATCGTCCGCATGACTCCGTCAATTGTGTTGATAAAACTCAGAATCACCCTTGTCCGTTTGACGAGCCCCAACCCGGTGCCTAGGGTTCTTGCAGACATTGTTCAGGCAGGTCTGCCAGCAGCACTTCCTCGTAAAAGGAGGCTCGTCATGACTTCATCTCGCAAGCTGTTGTTTTGTTTACTGCCCCTGTGCGTCGCACTCGGCAGCGCAACGCACGCGCAAGCCAGCACGCCGGATCTGCTGCTGAGCACGCCCGCAACACCCGATGTGGTTGAAAAGGGTATGCAGGCCGATGGCTACAGCCTGGCGATCTCGGCTTATAACTGGGGCTATCCGCTGGTGCGCATGGAGCGGGTGGCGCGTGAGTACACCACGGTTCCGTCGCCCAAGCCCGATACCAGCTACCGCGCAGGTCTGAACCAGATCGGCTGGGCGACTTCGCTGGCATCTCCGTCCGCCAAGGACATGCCCACCGCCAACAATGACACCTACTACATGAGCGCGGTGCTGGACCTCACCGAGCCCTATGTGTTGTCCGTGCCTGATACCCACGACCGTTATTACGTGGTCGATGTGTTCAACATGTGGCAGGAGCTTGAGCATTACGTCGGGCGGCGCACCACCGGCACCAAGGCCGGGAAGTTTGTGCTGGTGCCGCCGGGCTGGAAGGGCGAACTGCCCAAGGACGCCAAGCGCCTTGACGTCTCGACCCGGAAGGTCTGGCTGTGGGGGCGCATCCACGTCAAGCAAGGCGAAGATGTGGCGCCGATCCTGGCCCTGCAAAAACAGTTCAGTGTCGTGCCACTGAGTGGCAAAGCGCACAGCGATCAGACGCTGCCTGCGTTGCCGCAGACGGGTGACGATCCGCTGGGCTTCTTCACGGAGCTGGCCGCAGCGCTCAAGGACAATCCCGTCAAACCGGCTGACGCAGCGCTGTTTGCCCAGTTCGCCAGAATCGGCCTGACAGACAAGGGCTTTTCCCCCGACAAGCTGAACCCGGCCACGCGCAAGGGCCTGGAAGAAGGTTTGAAAGATGCGCCCTATGTGGCCATTGCGTCACTGGCCAGTACGTCGTCGATTCGCAACGGCTGGAACTGGGTGACCGGCCTCGACAGCTTCGGCTACAACTACCCGCTACGCGCCATGGTGGCCGGGCCGTATCTCGGCGGCCAGGGAGAACATGAGGCGATGTACCCGATCCGCTTCACCGACAGCAAGAACCAACCGCTGACGGGCGCCAATCAATACGAGGTCAAACTGGCTTCAGCACCGCCGGTGAATGCCTTCTGGTCGCTGACCATGTACGACGCCAGCGACAAGATGTTGGTCGACAACGAGATCGGTCGCTACAAGGTCGGCACCGATACACCGGGGTTGAAAGTCGCCGCTGACGGTTCGATCACCATTCCCATTTCTCATGGAAAACCCCAGGGCGAGAATGCCGCTAACTGGCTGCCGGCACCTGAAGGCGGGTTCTACGTGTTGTTGCGCCTGTACCAGCCTTCGGAGGATGTGCTGTCGGGCAAGTGGCAGTTACCGCAATTGAACAAGGTCAATTGAAGGGCAGGGGACGGACAATGAAGACGTGTGCTGCGTTCGTTGCTGGAGCAAGCCTGCTGACGGTAATGGCTGTTGCCATTGCCGAAACATTGCCGCAGGGTGGGCAACCTCCGGCGGACGCCAAGGCATCGGTATCCGACTTCGACTATCAGATCAAATACCAGCGAGCTTTCGAGGCGGTGCTGTGGGGGATTCCCGCCAGCGCGATCTACAGCTTTCGGCGCGCCGCTGTCGATGAGCTTGGGCTCAGGGACAATGACATCATTGCCTATTCGTCCACGGCCACGCCCAAGCTGGAGGCCATAACCGCCAACAGCACAACGCCGTACATCTCCGCCTTCACCGACTTGCGCAAAGGCCCGGTGGTATTGGAGGTGCCAGTGGCCGGGGCTGAGGGCAGTGTCTATGGGCAGGTGGTCGATGCCTGGCAGCTGACCATTGCCGATGTCGGTCCTTCGGGCGTGGATAAGGGCAAAGGCGGCAAGCTGCTCTTCACGCCGCCGGGTTATCAGGGGGACATTCCTGAAGGCTACATTCATATCGCCTCGCCCAACTATCGGATTGCCCTGGCCTTTCGTTCTGTTCCCGCCCCGGGCAAGAGCGTGGCGGATGCCTATCAGTACGCCCAGAAGCTGCGCATGTATTACCTGTCCGAGGCTGCAAACCCGCCCAAGCAACGTTTTTCCGACCCCCTCAACCAGCGTTACCCGACCCTGCCGCTCTATGACGAGCGCTTTTTTGAGGACCTGCATGCCATCGTCAGCGTCGAGCCGGTCAAGCCGCAGGACAAGGTCATGATGGGGATGCTGTCATCGCTGGGCATCGAGCCGGGGAAACCTTTCGCGCCTGACGCGACCAGCAAGCGAGCCATGCGTCAGGCAGCCATCGATGCCTGGTACTACCTGCAACAGTGGTTCGACAATTTCCCCAAGGACAGGCTTTATTGGCCGGATCGGCACTACGCATCGCTGCTGATGACCGATGCCAACAAGACGTTCTCGTTCGTTGATGACAACCGCGTCGACTTGATCAATCGCGCCGCCGAGTATTTTTGGTGCACTTACATGCCCAAGGCCTTGAGCGACACACCGGCAACGCAGTACATGATGGCCATGGCCGACAACGAAGGAAAACTGCTGGAGGCGGGCAAGCTTTACAAACTGGATGTTCCGCCACAGATGCCGGTCAAGCAGTTCTGGGCATTGACGGTGTATGACCGCGCCACGATGTCGTTCATCTACAGCGATACCAATCGAACCACGCTGTCCTCATATGACCTGGGCAAGATGAAGAAGAACGCTGATGGCGGTGTATCAATCTACGTTGGGCCAAAGCCACCAGAAGGGCTGGAGTCGAACTGGATTCCCACGGCAGGGAAGCGTCCTTTGCCGGCGATGCGGTTCTATGGGCCGACTGAAGAAATGAACAACAAGACCTTCAAGTTGGCGGATTTTGAATTGGTCAAATAGGCGTTGCGGGCTTGGTCCGGAATCCAGGTTCATGTCCGCTTCTGGCGGGCCGCCAGTCATCGATGATGATTACCTCCGAGAGCCTTGCGCCATGTCCGGATTGGAGAGGTTGTGGCTTGTTGAGGACTAGACGGGACTCGAACCCGGCAACGAAACCAACTCGATCTGCGAGCCCCATGGCGTCTGGAAATAGAACCATCGGATACCGTCCGGGTTGGTGACGGGTTCATTGAGAATGGTCACATTCCTGCTTTTCAGCAGACATTCGATATCCGCCTTGGCAGGCAGGTGGGCGGCTCGAGACGCCGCCCACCTGAGCAGTCAGACCTGCTGCTGTCCACCGTCGACGAACAGTTCGATGCCGTTGACGAAACTGGCGTCATCCGATGCCAGGAACAGTGCGGCGCTGGCGATTTCCTCGGCTTCGCCGACGCGGCCCATGGGGATGAGCGAGGCCAGGTAATCCAGCAACCCTTGTTGCTGGGCGGCATCCGGGCCGGCCAGATCGACCAGCCCTGGGGTGCGGGTTGCGCCGGGGCTGATGGTATTGATCCGCACCTGACGGTCCTTGAGATCGAGAATCCAATTACGAGCAAAGGAACGCACGGCGGCCTTGGACGCGGCATAGACACTGAAAGCCGCGGTGCCTGCACTGCCGGCGGTGGAGCCCGTGAGGATCACCGAAGACTTTTGAGCCAACAGCGGCAGGGCTTTTTGTACGGTGAAAAGAACGCCTTTGACGTTGCGGTCGAAAGTGTCGTCGTAGTGCTGTTCGCTGATTTCGCCCAGCGGGACCATTGAGCCGCCACCGGCATTGGCGAAGAGTACGTCGATGCGACCGTGGGTTGCGCCGATCTGGCTATACAGTGCGTCCAGCTGGTCAAGCTTTGTGGAATCGACCCGAACGCCGGTGGCGTTGCCGACTGTTGCTACGGCCGCGTCGAGTTCAGCCTGGCGTCGGCCAGTGATGTAGACATGAGCACCTTCCTCGGCGAAGCGTTTGGCGGTGGCCAGGCCGATGCCAGTGGTACCGCCGGTGACCAGTGCGATTTTGCCTTCGAGTTTGCTAGCCATGATGTTTCTCCCAGTTTGGATTGAAGTGTTGCCAGTGATTGAGTTGCGGTGTGGGAGAAGCTTATCGACGGCAGATTATTTTCAAAATAGAATTGTCCGCAATCCATCGTTGCAGAAATGAAATGAGCAGACTTCCAGATTTCGAAGGGTTGGCGATGTTTGCCAAAGTCGCAGAAGAAGGTTCGTTCGCGGCTGCTTCGCGGGTCATGGGGGTCTCTGTGCCCACCGTGTCTCGTGCAGTCGCTCGACTCGAAGAGCGCTTGGGCGGCCGACTATTCAACCGCACCTCCAGGCAATTGGCGCTGACCGAGTTTGGCGCGAGCATGGTCGCCAAGGCGGGTGAGATCTATCGGCAAGCCGAAGAGGTGGAGAGCGAAGCTCAGGAGTTATCCGTAGAACCCCGGGGCCAGGTGCGCCTGGCGGTGCCGATGTCTTTCGGCCTGCGTTGGGTCGCGCCGCTGATGCCGCAATTGATGCGTCAGTATCCTGAGTTGTCGATAGACCTTCACCTGTCCGATGCCTCGGTCGACCTTATTGCAGAAGGCTTCGACGCGGCATTGCGGATCGCGGTATTGCCTGACTCGTCGCTGGTTGCTCGCCGGATATGTGCGGTCACCCAATACCTTGTTGCTTCTCCTGGCTACCTGGAGGAGCACGGACATCCCATCCATCCTCGTGAGCTGGCAGCCCGCAGTTGCCTCAGCTATGCGTATCGGTCACGTAGCCAGGTTTGGCGCTTTACCCATGACGACGGTACTGAAGAAGACGTCGTCCCCAACGGCCCGCTGCGGGTGACCAACGCTGACGCCCTGTTACCGGCCTTGCTGGATGGGGTGGCCATTGCCGAACTTCCCGAGTTCATTGCCAGCGAATACCTGGCGGATGGGCGACTGGTCGCCTTGTTGCCGGAGTGGCACATGATGCGTGGCGGGCTTTATTTCGTGACACCGTCGGCCCGCACGCGCCCCGTGAAGATCAAGGCACTGTCTGATTTCTTCGCCAAACACTTGTCAGAACCGCAATGGCGGTGGTCATGAAGAGGTGATTCTCGGCATTACAAAAGTGAAATGATATATTCCTATAGTTGCTATTTTCGCAAGCTGCCGAATCTCATAACGTTGACTGGCAGGCTCGGGAGACCGAGCCAACCCCTCATCCGTTTCGGGAGCAACAACTCATGAAAAACGCCGTAGAACTCCTCCAGATGTACTTGGAATCCATCCAATCCCCGGGCACCGCCGCTTCGCTCTTCGCCGAAGATGGAGTGCTGGAGCTTCCTTACCTCGAATCCCTGGGCATCACCAGCAGTGTCCAAGGCCATGAAGCCATCGAATCCTTCATCGGGTCCCTGCTGGCCAAGGTTCCAGATTTCAAATTTCGCAATGTGCGGTTCCTGATTGATACGCCCGACCAAGCATTCGCGGAATACAGCGTTGAAGCGTTGGTACCTGCTACCGGACGAGTTTATCGGCAGATGTATGCCGGTCGCCTGGTGGCCAAAGACGGCAAGATCCAATTGCTTCGCGAGTCATTGGACACCGTTGCTGCGGCTAAAGCATTTGCTCCTGTTGATCCTGCTTGAGCGCAGCACAGATCGCCATCCTGAAGTGTCGCGGTTCTGGACGTCCGCTTTGATCGATTGCTGCCGGTCACCAGGGGCAGCAATCGACCCAAAGCGGACGTTGAGATTAGGTCTACAAGCTATTGACCACTAATAAAGTGGAGGCGGCTCATTAGCGATCTTGATATGGGAGAACACCTGATCTGGATTTTTCTGGCACCAATATCTGAACAAAAGGCGTGGCTCGGTGCCTGCGAAATATTCACCTAGCACGGTGTCAGCGGGCACCGTCAGTTTTGGTTCTGACCATTGCTGAGCTAAAACGCCTATTGGTTTATCAGGCGTACAAATTATCCACGTGGCCTCGCCACCACTGATGTCAGGCAAATAACACATGGTTTGCACTGCATCTAACAAAGCACGTAGCGTTGCGGTGGCCTCGACGTTGATTGACGTCTTATGACTATGTCCATCATCACCGGCGTGTACGCTATCTCTATCCATGGAAACTACCAAAATGAGCGCTCCTTTTAATGTGTGCTGATAGGTGATTCAACAGCATAAGAATAATGGCAGCCATCGGCTGCTCCCCGCTTTTGGCAGAGCAAAAAGAGGACAGTCAAACCTGCTCTTAGACCCCATTGTGTGTCAGGGGCCTGGCAGCCAATTGCGAGCGGGGCGTCAAGATGGCCAAGGCAACCGCCACGATGAAGAGCGCCGGCACGTCACCTGCCAAGTGCCCCACTTGCCCCGACTGGGTGACCGCCTGGACGGCCATGATTCCTCCGTGCACGGCGCTAGACCACACGGTGAACCAGATCAGGCTCAGATTGGCTAATGGATCACGTGCGGCCAAGATCAAGAACACGCCAAGTGTGGCGTAGATGCCAACGATCATCATCGGGTAGTCCGAGTGACCGACGTGCCAGGCCCAGCCGGACGGCCAGAACAACATAAGTGGGTAGAGAGCAAGGCACGCGAGGCCAGACAAGACTAGAACGACGCGCAAATACCTGAGGCGATCGACTACGGTCATGGCGGACTCCTATAGTCCCCAAGTGGGGTGATAACACCTTCAGGGGCTTGGTGGATAACGTTCCTAAGAAGAGGGCTCAGTCAGCCATCACCTCGTCCAGTGCCTGCTCGAGGGTGCTGACCGTGCGCTCGATATTGTGCAGCTTCTCGAGCCCGAACAGGCCAATGCGAAAGGTCTGGAAGTCGGCCGGCTCGTCGCATTGCAAAGGTACTCCGGCGGCGATTTGCAGGCCGTGGTCGGCAAATTTCCTGCCGTTCTTGATGTCGGCATCATCGGTGTAGCTCACCACGACGCCAGGGGCCTGAAAGCCGGCTGCGGCCACGCTTTTAAAGCCTTTGCCGGTCAACATCGCGCGCACCCGATCGCCCAGGGCCTGTTGTTCGTCGCGGACCTTGTCGAAACCGTAGGTTTGCATCTCTTTCATCACTTCGTTGAACCGCGCGAGGGAGTCGCTGGGCATGGTCGCGTGGTAGGCATGTCCGCCCTGTTCGTAGGCCTGCATGATCTGCAGCCACTTTTTCAGGTCACAGGCGAAGCTGCTGCTTTGCGTGTGTTCGATGCGCTCGAGGGCCAAGGCACTGAGCATCACCAGGGCGCAGCAAGGGGAGGCGCTCCAGCCTTTCTGTGGTGCGCTGATCAGCAGGTCGACTGCGCATTTGTGCATATCAACCCAGATCGTGCCTGAGGCGATGCAGTCCAGCACGAACAGGCCACCCACCGCATGCACGGCGTCGCCGATGGCCCGCAGGTACTCGTCGGGCAGAATAATTCCTGATGAGGTTTCAACGTGGGGGGCGAAGACAATCTGCGGCCTCGAAGCCGCAATGGCTGCCAGCACTTCGTCCAGAGGGGGTGGGGCGTAGGCAGCCTGGCGACCCGTGTCGACCGGTCGGGCCTTTAGCACCGTGGTGGCCGCCGGAATGTTGCCCATCTCAAGGATCTGGCTCCAGCGATAACTGAACCAGCCGTTGCGTATCACCAGGCATTGCTGGCCGGTTGCAAACTGCCGCGCCACCGCTTCCATGCCGAATGTGCCGCTGCCCGGGACCACCGCAACAGCCTGGGCGTTGTAGACCTGTTTCAGGGTCTTGGAAATGTTCTTCATCACGCCTTGAAATGACTGCGACATGTGGTTGAGCGAGCGGTCGGTGTAGACCACCGAGTACTCGACCAGCCCCTCGGGATCGATACTGGGATATAGCTTTGACATGGGGTAACTCCTTTGGCAGAGATGTCAGTGGTATCGACCCTGCCGCAAGCCTTGGCAAATGACAAGATGGCCGGGGATTGAATGGCGACTTCTGTCGAGCGGTTGGCATCAATCAGGCCGATTAGTGGAGGTAGCAATGCTCGCAGGTGGCTGCCGAGTTGTGGGAGGGTGCGTTGTCCCACCTTCGGACCTTTTCGCCCGGCAGGGCCTCTAACCTTGGGACGGCCAACATGGCTTTCCTCCCAAGACAGATGGCTTGTGCCAAGGACCGATGATGACCTTTCCCATTTTTCTCCTGGCCTGTGCCGCCGCGGCGAGCAGCGGGATCTTTTTTAAGCCGGGTGACTGGTATGCGGCGCTGAACAAGCCCGGTTTCACGCCACCCAACTGGGTGTTTCCCGTGGCCTGGACGACGCTTTATCTGCTGCTCGCCTGGGTCGGCTATCGCTTGACCCTGATGCCGGACAGCCAAACGTTGCTGGCCTTGTGGGCCGCGCAAATTGCGCTTAACACGCTATGGACGCCGGTGTTCTTCGGCGCGCACCGCGTGTTCGCCAGCATGGTGATCCTCGCGCTGCTCTGGCTGGTCGTCGCGGTCATGCTCGTGATGGCGATGCGTCTGGATGTCATCACCGGGCTGATCCTGTTTCCGTATCTGCTGTGGCTCTCGCTGGCCGCCGCGCTGAACTTTTCCATCTTGCGTCATAACCGCTGACGACGAAGACCGGCCACCGGTTCAGCCGGCGTGTCTGCCAAATGCCTTCAATCCACGCTGAACCGCCGGCCGGGCCTCGATGGTGGCGTACCAGCTTTTCAGGCGTGGCAGGGCATTCCAGTCCAGTCGGTCGCGGATCGATGTGGCCAGGGTAAAGGCCGAGATGTCCGCCATGGAAAATTGCTCACCGGCCATGAATTCAGCGGTGAGAAAGGCTTCTGCCAGGCTGAACTGCTCAATGACTCGCCGCTGGATCAACTCCGCGGCTTCGTTCATACCGGCCTGGTGAAGAAAGAACGCGGCGTGGCTGGGCGCGATGATGTCGGTGACGAAGAAAAAATAACGGTCAAGCACCTTGTTGCGCTCAGGCCCGTGTCGAGCAGGTGCCAGCCTGCCCGGTGCCTGGCCGTCGGCGTACTGGATGATGGCGTTCGACTGGTTGATCACCAGCGCCGGTGTCGAGCTTCGATCGATCAGAGTCGGGACCTTGCCGGCCGGGTTGAGTGCCAGGAATGCCGGGTCGCGATGTTCTCCCGCGTGCAGGTCCACATGTCGCGCCACGTAGGTTATGCCTGCTTCCTCCAGGGCGATGGCCGCCCTGATGGTGTTGCCGGTTTCGGCGCCGTACAACTCGATTGCAGTGTTCATTGGACGTACCTTTCGAGAGTGGGGGAGTGTCTGTTCAGCAGTGCTCACCCAGTCTGGGTCAGGCATTGGTCTGAGTGGTCTGCCAGAGAAGGGAACGCCTGCATGGCGACCCGGGCGATTGCGAGCAATTGCTCGCTGGTCGCGCCGTCCCGGGCTTGCACCGCCAATCCGCGCGCCAGCACATTGAAGTAGCCGGCCAGGGCACTGACATCGGTGTCAGCGGGGATATCGCCTTCTTCAATGCCTCGCTGGATACGTGCCTCCATGACATGCCGTGCCGCTGCTCGGTGCTCGACCATCATGTCGCGCACCGAATGCAGCGTTGGTGGAACGTGCACGCAGGCCACGGAGATCATGCATCCGGCGGGCAAGTCATCGCGGGTGAATTGCGATGCGGTGGCTTCCAGCAGGCGCTTGAAGGCGGTACGCGTGTCGGTCTGGTCACGCAGAATGCCAATGAACCACTCACCTGATGCCTGCAGATAGGCATCCGTCGCTTCGGCGTAAAGCTGCTCTTTACTGCCGAACGAGTTGTAGAAACTCGACGCGCTGATACCCATCGTGGCGATCAAGGTATCGAAGGAAGTGCCTTCGTAACCCGACTCCCAGAACAATTTCATGGCCTGTTGTACGGCCGTTGCCCGGTCGAATGTGGAGGGGCGTCCGCGACTGCGTTTTTTGGCCTCGGATATTTTTGGTTCCATCGCTCCAATATTCCTTGACGAGAAGTTTTCAGTGGTCTTAGTATCACATATCGGAGTGATCGCTCCAATAAGCAACTTACCTGAAGCGGAGTACCGATCCATGATTGACGAAAACGGCCCACACTATTTTGTAGCCTTCCAATCCCCTGGCCCAAATTGGGTCCAAGGCGTGAAGTACAACGAGCAACCGGGGTTCATGGATCACGTGAACTACATGATCGAATTGCACCAGAAAGGCTTGACCGTTCTCAGCGGTCCATTCATGGAACAGGCCGGTGGCCTCAACGGCGTGTTGGCAGATGGCGGAATGACCATCTTCAAGGCGGCTGATTTTGAGGAAGCGATCAAGATTGGTACGGACGATCCGACGGTGAAGTCCGGTTTGCTGAATGTTGAAGTCAAAATGTTCTGGGTGCCGTTTCACACCTGATCGCGCCATCGAGAACCACACCCGAAAGGGATTCAGGCCTGCCGCCGATCCGGCATGAGGATGATCAACAGTGTGTGATTACAGCTCGATCACCAGTTGACTGTCGAACACAGGGTTTTCATTCACCCCGTTTTTCGCATAACCCCGCGGATTGCACACCACGCGTGTGTCACCCACCCGGTAATCAAAGCTGCCATGGGTATGCCCGTGCAGCCACAGCGCCGGTTGCCATTGGCGGATTTTCTCTTCGAGGTCCGACACGAAACTGGAGTTTATCGGCGAGTCGGCAAACATCGGCGCGATACTGGAGCGGGTAGGGGCGTAATGGGAGATCACCACCGTCGGCGTGGTGCTGTCGCGCCTGAAGCAGTCGTCCAGCCAGGCGACGGTCTGCAGGTAAATCAGCTGGGAAATCGCCGGGGTGAACAGGTCGGGAAAGTCCGGCGAGATCCTGATATGGCTGAAGTCGCGAATCAGTTCGGTCGCCATGTCGATACCCAGGTCCCTCTGGGGACCGGCGTCGAACAGCCGGTAGTCCGACCACAGGGTACAACCGAGGAATCGCACGCCGCCGTGGACATGCTCCGAACGCTCCAGCACCGTGATTTGCGTGCCTTGGCTCAGGCTGCGCAGCTGGTCGTAAGTCGAGGCCAGGTCGCTGCCATAGAACTCGTGATTGCCCGCCACATACAGGATGGGCAGCGGGCAGGCGCTGGCCCACTCGATGGCCCTGGCTGGCCGGGCAATGTCGCCCGCGAGCACGACGATATCGGCCTCCACCTCAGGGAATGGGATCGCGTTGACGGACAGGTGCATGTCGGACAGCAGGGCGATGCGCATGGGTTAATTCCTGTGGGTGCTGGATGGGTCGGGCAGGGGCTGTGCAACCAAAGCTTGTGCAACCAGAGCCATCTTCTGCTCTATCTGTTGTTCCGTGTGCGCGGCGAACCCCATGACCAGGCCCGGCGGCATTGCAACGCTATGAGTGTACCGGCTCAGGGGAAAGGCGCCGATACCGCAATGCTGCAGAAACGCCATCGCTTCGGGCTCGGAGAAGCCCTTCAGCCGTCCCGCCACATCGAGCCCGGCGTGGATCGGCGCGAACTCGATGAAGTCGGCCCATAACTGCCGGGCCAGGGTTTCGAATGTCCTGGCCCTGGCGGCGTAGAGCTTGCGCATCTTGCGGATGTGACGATCGAAGTGCCCCTCGGTCATGAAGTCCGCCAGCACCGCCTGGGCCAGGCTGTTGGCATTGCGCGCGGTCAGGGACATGGCCCGGGTGAAGGGCTCGACCAGCTGCGGCGGGAGTGCCAGGTAAGCCAGGCCGATGGCGGGAAACAGCAGTTTGCTGAAGGTGCCGGCGAGGATCACATGGCGGTCGGCGTGGGGCATGCTCTTGAGCGCGGGGATGGGTTTGGCGATGAACCGATACTCGCTGTCGTAGTCATCCTCGAACAGGTAGGCGCCATTGTCCCTGGCCCATTGCAGCAGCGTCAGGCGTCGCTCGGGCGCAAGGGCGACCCCCATCGGGGCCTGTCGGCAGGGTGTCACGTAGGCAAGGCGCGCCTTGGGCGCTTTCCTGATGCCTTCGTCCACGACTATCCCCGATTCATCCACCGGTACGTCGACGATGTTCGCATGTGCGCCGTGCATGATTTGCCGGGCACCGATGTACCCCGGGTCTTCCATCCACACGGGATCGCCAGGCTCGATGATCAGGCGCAGGCAAATATCCAGGGCCTGCTGAGCGCTACTGACCAGCACGATATTGTCCGCGCTCACCGCCACGCCCCGGGCGATGACCAGGTGATCGGCCACGGCCTGGCGCAGTGCCGGTGAACCTTGCGCGTTGCGTCGGCACAGGGTCGATGGCTGGGCGGCGGCCAGGTGTTTGGCGTGCAGTCGGCGCCAGATATCGACCGGAAAGTTGGCGACATCGCAGCAGTACGGAACGAACGGTTTTGACGGGTAGTGGGTGTCCAGGAGAAAGGCCGGGGACTGTTCGAGCAAATCACGGGCCCAGCGAGAGGTCGGCATAGGGGGCGCCGCATCCGTTGGCTTGGTGGCCGGGGATGTGTGGCTCGCGCGGGCGCGGTGGTCGTGGGGCAGGGTGAGGCTGACCCGGGTCCCGCTGCCCTGTGCGGTCTCAAGATAACCTTCGGACAGCAGCTGGTTGTAGGCCGCCTGAACCGTGCCTCTGGCCAGGCCGTATTGGGCGGCCAGGTGGCGTGTACCGGGCAGCAGGTGATTGCGCGGCAGGCGTCCGCCGAGAATGTCCTGGCGCAGGGCCCTGTACAGCCATGTCTGGAGGGTTTCACCTTCCTGGCGGGCATCGAGCGCAAGGGACCAGGTGACCTGGCTTGGAGCATTGTCTTTCATGGCTGGCGCCTGAAGTGGCTCAATCATATTGTCGAAAACTGGATCAATACTTTAGTCCAGTCCCAGTCAAAGATGATCACCTCCCCATGGTTTTCACCGGATGCTTGTTTATGCTCACAAATGAAATGCAGTCGGTTTCGGAGGCTTCGTCAGTCCAGCCTCAGACTCAATGGTTCATCGGGCCGATCATCGCATTGATCTATCCATTTCTGCTGGTCGGCTTCAACTCCTACAGTGTAAAGGTCACCCATGGCGCCGGCATTGCCAGTTGGCTGATGGCCGGGCTGACGCTGATGCTAGCGATTTTCATGCCGCTGACCGGGTTGCTCTGCGCGATTCGCCTGGGGCGTAATCCGATGCCCAGTGCAGCTGAAGTGCTGGCCCGTCGAGTGGCGTTGGTGTCGGGGGCTGTGGCGCCGATCTTTGTCTTTACCGGTGTCATCTTCCTGCTGTTGGGCAAACCCACCTGGGACATCGGTTTCCTGACGATACTCTGGATTGCCCTGATGGGCCTGATCGCCATGGCGGACCGCACACCCCGGCAGCCAAAGCGCCTGGCGGCCGGCGGGAACAAAGTCAGGTTCTGGCACGGTGTCGCCGCGGCGGCGGTGGTGGTTTACCTGGGCTTCCATTTCAGCAACCACCTGTTCGGCCTGATCGGACCGCAGGCCCACACGGCGGTGATGAAGGTGTTCCGGGTGGTCTACCGCTCCGCTGTCATCGAGCCTCTGCTCACGCTGACCTTCGTGTTCCTGATTGGCAGTGGCGCGTACATGGCCTGGCGCCTGACTGATCGCCAGGCAGACGCGCTGCGTACCTTCCAGATCGCCGGCGGCGTGTTCCTGGTGTTCGCGATCACCAGCCACATCAATGCCGTGCTCTATCTGGCCCGCATCCACTTCCAGATCGACACCGACTGGGGTTTCGCCGTCGGTGCCCCGACCGGCATGCTGAAAGACCCCTGGAGCATCCGCCTGTTGCCGTACTACTTCCTGGCGGTGTTCTACGTCATCTCCCATGCGTTCTGCGGATTGCGCGGCATCATGCTGGCGCACAACGCCAGCGAACGCACGGCGGGGCGAGTGTTGGCGGCGGGGATCGTCATGGCGGCGCTGGTGGCGATCATCATCATTCTGGCGATGTCGGGGATGCGGGTGCATTTCGAATAGTGCAGTGATGCGCGGTCCCTGTAGGAGCGAGCCTGCTCGCGATGGATGACCAGGCAACGCGATCAGTCGGACAGGACGCGTAATCGTTGACGTCCATCGCGAGCAAGCTCGGCTCCTACAGGATTGCGTGGTTCCTGTGGGAGCGAGTCTGCTTTCCAACATTACGCCTTGTTGGCCAATCGCTTTGCGATGGTCGCTACATGCTGACCCTGGAAGCGCGCAATTTGCAGTTCGTTTTCGCTGGGTTGGCGCGAGCCATCCGGGCCCGCCAGGGTCGAGGCTCCGTAAGGCGTCCCGCCCGAAATCTCGCTCATGTTGACCAGGCCTTGTTCGGAGTAAGGGACACCAACAATCACCATGCCATGATGCAGCAGCGTCGTATGGAAACTGGTGATCGTCGTCTCCTGGCCGCCGTGTTGCGAGGCCGTGCTGGTGAACACGCTGCCGACCTTGCCGATCAAGCCACCCGACATCCAGAGCCCACCGGTCTGGTCGAGGAAGTTGCGCATTTGCGAGCACATGTTCCCGAAACGGGTCGGCGTGCCGAAAATGATTGCGTCGGCTTCAGCCAGCACTTCCGGCGTTGCGTAAGGGATGCTGCCGAACGCGGCGCGATAACCCTTGATGCCGCTCTTGACCTGGACCTCTTCGGGCATCAGTTCCGGGACTTGCAGTAACTGCACTTCCACATCCCCGACTTCGCGGGCACCGGCTGCAATGGCCTCGGCCATCTTGTAGATGTGGCCATAGGAACTGTAGAAAACGATCTGTATTTTGGTCGGCATGTCAGTTGTCCTAATAGGTTTTTGTTTTTATCCAAGTTCATGTCACTCAGACTAAGCCAAGCGCCTTCTTGTTTAAGTTGCAATGTTCAAGTTGCAAGAACTTATTCATTGAAAGGCGTTTGCTTGGTGCAGCATGGGCAGGGTGAAAAAACAAAACAACCAGCGCGAGGTTCGGCAAATGCGAACCTGCCCATTGCCAATGGCAAACGATTTAAAACACGATCGGGTAGTTCGCCTTTGGCAAACGCTGGTGTATTGCCTCGTTAAATAGCGCTGGTTAGGCTGAAATCAGTCGCCTGGTCACAGATAGTTCAACTAACCAGTGGCAGGTGTTCCCCGCAGCGTATCTCAATAGGAAAAACAATATGGAAACGCTAGATGGAGTCGTTGTAGTCGGCGGTGGCCCCGTTGGACTTCTCACCGCGCTGAAACTGGGTAAGGCCGGCATTCGGGTCGTCGTACTTGAAGCCGAGCCGGGCGTGTCGCCATCGCCCCGTGCCGTCGCCTACATGCCGCCGACCGCCGCGGCGCTGGATCGCTTCGGCCTGCTGGACGATATTCGCAAGCGTGCGGTGTGGTGCCCCGACTTCGCCTACCGCCATGGCAACGGCGAGCTGATCGCGAAGATGGACTGGAGCGTTCTGGCCCAGGACACGCAATATCCCTACATGCTGCTGCTTGGCCAGAACCACGTGTCCAGCGTCATTGCCGAACACCTGCGTGCACTGCCAAACGTCGAGATTCGCTGGAACCATCGGGTCGAGGAAGTCGAGCAGGACGATCAGTACGTGACGATCCAGACCGTGTCTCCTGGCGGCCCATCGAAGATTCGTGCCAAGTGGGTCGCGGCAACCGATGGTGCGCGCAGCACCGTGCGCCAGAAGGTAGGGCTCACTTTCGATGGCATCACCTGGGGCGAGCGGCTGGTGGCGACCAACGTGTTCTACGACTTCTCCCTGCACGGCTACTCCCGCGCCAACTTCGTGCATGACCCGGTCGACTGGGCCGTGGTGGTCCAGCTCGACAAATCCGGCCTGTGGCGCGTCTGCTACGGGGAAGACGCCTCGCTGTCGGAGGCTGAGGTTCGCCGGCGGCTGCCCGAGCGGTTCAAGCGCTTGCTGCCCGGCGCACCGACACCCGACCAGTATCGGGTCGATCACCTCAACCCGTATCGGGTTCATCAACGCTGCGCCGCGGAGTTCCGTCGGGGCCGGGTGATCCTGGCCGGTGACGCGGCCCATGCCACCAACCCGATGGGCGGCCTGGGCCTGTCCGGTGGCGTGCTGGACGCCGAACATCTGGCCGAAGCCCTGATTCGTGTCATCAAGGAGGGCGCATCGACCAAGGTCCTGGATGAATATTCCGTGGATCGCAGGAAGGTGTTCCTGGAGTTCACTTCGCCGACGGCCACGGCGAACTTCACCTGGATGAAAGAAAGCGATCCGGCGCAACGGGCGAAAGATGTCGCCATGTTCGAAAAGGCGGGCACGGATCTGTCGATCATGCGTGATTTTCTTCTGGATTTCGAAAAGCTGAACGGCCGACGGGTGATAGAGCAAAAGCTGCTCGCCGCATGACCGGGAAAAACAAGTAGCCCGAGAATAAAGGTTGATCCCGGGCTGCTTGTTTTAATTAACAAAACTTCGGTTTATCAATTAATGAATGGGGCGCTCGCGTGCGCAGGCGCTTATCCGTTCGAGTGACTGTTTGATTATTGGATGTTGTTAACGGAACACGATGTTCGTGAATCAAGACGTCGTCCTGCGCCTGACTTTTAAATAAATAAAAGCACGCAGGGCGTCCCGAAATAATAAAAACAAGAATTGGGTACATCACATGAAATCAGCAAGGCATTTTAATCCTGTGCCGGCCAGAGTGTCGGTGCGTCACTTGCAGTTCGTCATGACGGCGGCGTTGCTGGGCGTCCAGGTGCTCCCCGAGGCCGAGGCGTTCCAGATCGACACGGGCAACCCCGACTACAACATCGCCTTCGATAACACCGTCAAATACAGTGCCGCCTGGCGTGTCGAGGGACAAAGCAACGCGGTCAGGCCCACCTACAACCCCAACCTTGATGATGGCGACAACAACTTTGACCGGGGCCTGATTTCCAATCGCCTGGATGTGCTGTCGGAACTCGACATGAACTACAAGCGCCGCTATGGCGTGCGGGTCAGCGGCGCGGCCTGGTATGACGATGTCTACAACCAGGGCAATGACAACCACAGCGACACCGTCAACAGCGTGTCGGTGCGCAACGATCAGTTCACCTCCGATACCCGGACCCTGCAGGGGCGTGACGCGGAACTGATGGACGCGTTCGGTTACGGCAACTTCGACGTCTCAGACATGGCGCTTTCTCTCAGGGGCGGGCGCTATAGCCAACTCTATGGTGAAAGCCTGTTCTTCGGTGGCAACGGGATTGCCGTGGCGCAATCGCCGGTCGATCTGATCAAGCTGCTTTCGGTGCCCAGCTCGACATTCAAGGAAATCATTCGGCCGGTCGGTCAGGTGGGCGGCAGTCTGTTGGTGAACCAGAACCTCACCATCGGCGCCTATTACCAGTACCGCTGGGAGCCGGCACGACTGCCGGCCGCCGGCAGCTACTTCAGCTTTGCCGACTTTGTCGGTGAAGGCGGCGAGACTTTCATTATCGGCCCGGGCCAGGCCTTGAATCGCGCCCATGATATCCAGGCGCGCAACTCAGGGCAGTACGGCTTGCAGGTCAAGATGAAGGCCGGTGACTTCGAATATGGCCTGTATGCCGCGCGTTACCACGACCGTTTCCCGCAGTTCTATTTGCGGCCGGGGCAGGGCAATTACGGGATGGTGTATGGCGAGGGCATCCGCACTTTCGGGGCCAGCATCAGCACCTTGATCGGCGAAACCAACGTCGCGGCCGAGACCTCGATCCGGCGCAACACCCCGCTGGCCGCGCGCGGCAACGTCGTGGTCGACCTGACGGGTACCGGTGACAATGACCACAACCCGCTGTATCCGGTGGGCAATACCTTCCATGCACAAATATCGGCGATCTCGGTGATGCCGGGCACTGCCATGTGGGACGGTGCGACCTTGCTGGGCGAGGTGGCCTACAACCGCATCACCAGTGTCGACAAGAACAAGGATCAGCTGGACCCCAACGTGACCCGCAACGCCAGTTCGCTGCGAATGCTGTTCACGCCTGAGTACTTCCAGGTTTTCCCCGGGGTGGACATGACCGTGCCCCTGGGTGTCGGTTACGGCATCGATGGCAACACTGCGATCTCGGGCACCGGCTTCTCGCCCGAAGGCGGCGGCGACGCCACCATCGGCCTGCAATTCGACTACCGCAAAACCTGGCGCGGCGGCATCAACTTCACCCACTACTTCGGCAGTGCCGGCGGCATCGTCGATTCCACCAACGCGCTCTCCGGCGATCAGGTCTATGCCGACCGCGATTTCGTTTCCATTTCCCTGCAGCGCACTTTTTGAGTCCCCCCAGGCAGCACAAATCCCAGAGGAACATAACAATGAACAAGACGATCCTTGGAATGACATTCATCGCAGGTTTTGTTGGCGCGCTACAGGTGTCGGCAGCGGTCAGTCCGCAAGAGGCGGGTGCCCTGGGCGCTACCCTGACGCCGCTGGGGGGAGAGAAGGCGGGCAATGCCAATGGCAGCATCCCGCCCTGGGAGGGCGGCACCAAACAGGCCGCCGCAACGGGCAGCAACCAGATCCCCGGCGATCTGTTTGCCGCCGACAAACCGCTCTTGAAAATCACCGCAGCCAACATGGCCAGCTACACCGACAAACTGTCGGAAGGGACCCGCGCGCTGTTGCAGAAATACCCGGACAGTTTCCGCCTGGACGTGTATCCGACACGCCGTACCGCCTCGGCACCGGACTACGTTTACAAGAACACCGCGCTCAACGCGGTCAATTGCAAGCTCACGCAAAATGGCCAATCGGTCGACGGCTGTTTCGGTGGCATTCCGTTTCCGGTGCCCAAGAGCGGGCAGGAAGTGATCTGGAACTTCCTCCTGCGGGTTGAGCCCGAAGCCGTGGAGTACGGTTTCAAGAACGTGGTCCTGACCAGCGACGGCGGCCAGACCCTGGCGACCCGCAACGACAATGCCTGGCAATACCCTTATTACTACCAGAAGGGATCTGCCCAGGGCTGGTCCAAGGAGTACTTTCTGCAGCGTTTCAGCACCACGGCGCCGCCGTTCAAGGCCGGTGAGACGCTGGTGATTCGCGACAGCGCCAACCCGCAGCAATCGCGGCAGGCCTGGCAGTACCTGGTTGGCCAGCGCCGGGTCAGACGCGCACCGACCGTGGCCTACGACACGCCGGACTTCGTCGCCTCGGGCGCCAATTACTTTGATGAGGTCCAGGGCTTCTTCGGCATGCCGGATCGCTACGACTGGAAGATCGTCGGCAAAAAGGAAACCTACATTCCCTACAACACCAATGGCCAGGTCACGGCGCCTCTGGACAAGGCCTTCACCGCGCACACCATGAACCCCGACACGCTGCGCTGGGAGCTGCACCGCACCTGGGTCGTGGAGGCAACACTGGCGTCCGGCAAACGCCACGCCGTACCCAAGCGCACCTTCTATTTCGATGAAGACACCTGGCTGCTGAGCCTGCTCGACGGGTACGACGCCGAAGGCAAGCTGTGGCGCACCTCCCAGGTCCTGCCATTCGTGGTGCCCTCGGTGCCGGCAGTACTGGTCAAGCCCGTAGCGGTGTTCAACCTGCAGGCCGGCACGGTCAGCAACGTGCAAGCGCTCAACGGCGAGAACTTCAAGGTCGTGCCGTTGAAGCCTGAATCCTGGTTCACCGGTGATGCAGTAGCGGCCGAAGGCGTGCGCTGACCAACGCGGCAGTCGGCCTGGCAACGGGCCGACCATTAATTGACCGGTGGGGTTTCTGTGATGAGTTATCTGAATTTTCAGGGCATGCGCCCGGCGCTGTGCGGCGTCTTGCTGGGTGTCGTGCTGATGGCGGGCGTTGCGCAAGTGGCGCTGAGCGCTTCGGCGGATGTGCTGGACACGCCCGCCGCGCCGGATCAGCGCGGGGCGCGGGCGGTCCTGCTGGCGATTACCCGCGCCGGCAATCGACTGGTGAGCGTGGGTGAGCGAGGGATTGTGCTGCTGTCCGATGACAACGCCCTGAGCTGGCGGCAGGCCCGTGCGGTTCCCGTCAGCACCACCCTCACGGCGGTCAGCTTCGCCGACGACCGCAATGGCTGGGTGGTGGGACATGGCGGCATAGTCCTGCACAGCAGTGATGGCGGCGAAACCTGGAGCAAACAGCTCGATGGCGTGCTCGCCGCCGAGCTTGAATTGCAAGCCGCACAGGCGCAATCGGCAGTCGATCCCGAGGGCGCCTCGCGTCGGTTGAACACGGCGCGGCAACTTGTGACGGAGGGCGCGGACAAACCCTTTTTGGCCGTGTACTTCTCTGATGCGCAAACCGGCCTGGTGGTGGGCGCGTACGGCCTGGCGATGTTGACCGAAGATGCCGGGCGTCATTGGCGCTCGATGGGCGCAGAGCTGGATAACCCCGGTGGCATGCATTTGTACGCGGTGCGCGGTGATACCCAAGGGATCCTGATCGCCGGTGAGCAGGGCTCGCTGTGGCGCGGCCCGGCGCTGGGGCAACGCTTCTCGCGGATGCAAAGCCCTTACCAGGGAACCTGGTTCGGCGTGGTGCCCAATGCGGGCCAGGCACTGGTTTTCGGCCTCAAGGGCAATGCCTGTTTTCTCGACAACAGTGGTCGGTGCCAGTTGCTCGAAACCGGCGAGCACAGCAGTTTGACCGCTGCAACGACGCTCGCCGACGGCAGCCTGGTGCTGGCCAGCGAAGGCGGGCGGTTACTGCGCAGCCGTGATCAGGGACGAACCGTGCAGGCGATGACCGTAGCAGGCCTGGACGGCTCGACCATTACCGATGTCACGCAAGCCCGCGACGGTGCCCTGGTGTTGACCGGACCCCGTGGCGTCAAACGCGTGAATACCCCTGTCGCTGATCAAGAGAATGCGCAATGAACGCTCATCATGGATTTACCAAGGATGACGCTGAACTGTTGACCCGGCCAGGCTCGTGGGTCGAGCGCCTGCTATTCGGCCAACGCTTGTGGTTCGTACTGCTTTGCGTACTGGCGACCTGTTGGTTTGGCTACAAATCGGCGGGGCTGGAGCTCAATGCCGCGTTCGAAAAAATGCTCCCCACGGATCACCCCTATATCGTCAATTACCTGCAGAACCGCTCACAGCTGGCCGGGGCAGGCAATACCTTGCGCATTGCCGTGGAGGCGAGGGAAGGCGATATCTTCGACGCTCAATATCTCGAAGCGCTGAAGAAACTGACGGACGAATTGTTCCTGTTGCCGGCCGTCGATCGCCCTTACATGAAGTCACTCTGGACACCTGCCGTGCGCTGGACCGCGGTCACCGAAGACGGGCTGGACGGCGGACCGGTGATGCCGGATGACTACGACGGTTCTGCGCGAAGCCTTGTGCAGGTGCGGCAGAACATCGAGCGCTCCGGTGAGATCGGCCAGCTCGTGGCCGACGATTTCAAATCGAGCATCATCCTGGTGCCGTTGCAGGAGCAGCGCGCCAGCGGGGCTGCGCCCATCGACTATCAGGTGCTGTCCGATCGCCTGGAAACCCTGCGCGCCCGGTACAGCTCCGAACGCGTCGACATTCACATCAGCGGATTCGCCAAGCTGGTCGGCGACCTGATCCAGGGCATGCATCAGGTGCTGCTGTTTTTCCTCGTGGCGTCCGCCATCTGCCTGGGGATCCTGATCTGGTACACCCGCTGCATCCGCAGTGCCGTGGTGGTGCTGACCTGTTCGCTGGTGGCGGTGGTCTGGTTGCTAGGCGCCCTGGCCAGCCTGGGCTTTGTCCTCGATCCGTATCTGGTGCTGGTGCCGTTCCTGGTGTTCGCCGTGGGCTTGAGCCACGGGGCGCAGAAAATGAACGGCATCACCCAGGACATCGGTCGCGGCATCGACCGCCTGATGGCCGCGCGCCTGACCTTCCGCCGGCTGTTCCTCGTCGGGCTGTCGGCGCTGGTGTGCGATGTGGTCGGGTTCGCGGTGTTGATGGTGATCGACATTCCGGTGATCCAGGACCTGGCCATCTGCGCGAGTATCGGCGTGACCATTCTGATCCTGACCAACCTCATGCTGCTGCCGGTGTTGCTGTCGTACATCGGCGTCAGCGAAAAGGCCGCGCGCAGGGCCGTGATGCTGACGCAGGTCGAGGCTGTCGACGCCACTCACGTCAAACACCCGGCCTGGCGTTTTCTGGACCACTTCACCCAGCGCCGCTGGGCCGGTATCACTGTGTTGGCTAGTCTGGCGCTGGCGTTGCTGGGCCTGGGTTACAGCACGCAATTGAAGATCGGCGACACCAACCCCGGCGCACCGGAGTTGCGCGCCGATTCTCGCTATAACCTCGATAACGCCTACGTCGTCGGGCACTACTCGGCCAGCAGTGACGTGTACGTGGTGATGGTCAAGACCCCGCAGTTCGCCTGCGCCCTGTACGACACGGTGCGCACGGTGGACCGCCTGGAGTTCGCGCTGTCCCGGGTACCGGGCGTGGAGGGGACCCGGTCGCTGGCGGGGCTGGCGAAGAACGCCGCGACCGGCATGAGCGAAGGCAGCCTCAAGTGGTACGAGATTCCCCGCAACCAGGACATGCTCAACGCCATCATCACCCGCGCGCCCCGGGAAATTTTCAACCAGAACTGCGACCTGCTGAGCATCTACGTCTACCTGCGCGACCACAAGGCGGACACTCTGACGGGGGTCGTCAATGCCGTCGAGGACTTCGCCCGCCACAACGACTCCGCCAACTACCGTTTTCTCAACGCGGCGGGCAACGCCGGGATCGAAGCGGCCACCAACATCGTCGTCAAGGAAGCCAACCGCAAGATGCTGTTGCTGGTCTACGCCGCCGTGATCGTGATCAGCCTGGTGACCTTCCGTTCCTGGCGGGCGGTGGTCTGCGCGGTGCTGCCATTGATGCTGACCTCGGTGTTGTGTGAAGCGTTGATGGTCTGGCTGAACATCGGCGTCAAGGTCGCCACCTTGCCGGTCATCGCGCTGGGGGTGGGCATCGGCGTGGACTATGCGCTGTACATCATGACCGTGATGCTGCGCTATCTGCGCGAGGGCGTCAGCCTGTCCGAGGCGTATTACCGGGCGCTGCTGTTCACCGGCAAGATCGTCGTGCTGACGGGCGCGACCCTGGGGATTGCGGTGGCCACCTGGTACTTCTCACCGATCAAGTTCCAGGCCGACATGGGCGTTCTGCTCGCCTTCATGTTCGTGTGGAACATGCTGGGGGCGTTGATTGTTCTGCCTGCGCTGGCGTACTTCCTGTTCCGGCCCGGCAAGCAGGCGGCTGCCATGGCGTGATTGCGGGCTGGTGGGCATTGAACAGACAGATCATGAAAATAAGGGCAGTTATGGAAACGGTAGATGGCGTGGTCGTGGTCGGCGGGGGAAGTGTCGGACTTCTCACGGCCTACAAGCTTGGCAAGGCGGGTATACGGGTGGTGGTGCTGGAGGCAGGATCGGGGATGGACCCTGCGCAACAGGCGGTCGCCTTTACACCGCCGGCCATCGCCGCACTGGATCGGTTGGGGCTGCTCGATGATGTACGCCAGCGTGCGGTGCTGTGCCCCGATGTCGCCTACCGTCACGCCGATGGCCGGGAAATCGCCAGGTTGAGTTGGGACGCTCTGGCCCAGGACACCTGTTACCCCTACCTGTTGCTGCTTGGGCAAAGGCCGATGTCGAACCTGATCAGGGAACGCCTGCGGCAAATGCCCAATGTCGAGATCCGCTGGAATCATCGTGTCGAGGACATCGAACAGGACGCTTCCCATGTGACCCTCCACACCCGGGGGCCGGGTGGTAGAACCCGGTTGCGCTCGCCATGGGTGGCCGCGACGGATGGTGCCCGAAGCACGGTGCGGGAAAAGCTGGGGTTGAAGTTCGAGGGCCGCCGCTGGCCGGAACACATGGTCGCACTCGACGTCTTCTTTGACTTTTCCTTGCACGGATTTTCACGGGCGAATTTCATTCACGATCCGGTGGACTGGGCCTTTGTCGTTCAGCTTGAGCAGAGCGGCCTGTGGCGGGTTTTCTACGAGGAGGATCCGTTGATGTCAGAGGCTGAGCTTCGCCAGCGGTTGCCCGAACGCTTGCAAAGGCTGCTGCCGGGGGTGCCGACGCCTGATCAGTATCGTGTCGACGGCATTCATCCTTACCGGGTCCGGCAGCGCTGTGCCAGCGAGTTTCGGCGCGGCCGGGTGGTGCTGGCCGGCGATGCCGCGTACACCACCAACCCCATGGGCGGGCTCGGCTTGTCGGGTGGCGTACTGGACGCGGAGCAACTGGCCGATGCACTGATCACCGTGTTCAAGGATGACACGGCAGTCGGTGTGCTGGATCAGTTCGCCGTGCGCCGCCGAAATGTCTTTCTCGAATCCACTGCTTCGAAGGCAACCGCTTACTTCACCTCGATGAAAGAAAGCGGACCGGTGCAACGCGCCCGTGATCTGGCCCTGCTGGAAAAGGCCGGCAGCGACCGCGCCCTGATGCGCAGGATTCTTCTGGATTTCGACAAACTCAATGGCCGACGTTCACGCTCAATCACCCTGTGGGGCAAGCGGATAACCGGCACCTCGAAACGGTTTGCGCACCGCACGGTTCGGGCCACGGTGAAGTCTGTGGCGGGGTTAATGCAGTCGGTGGGAGTTGTCGGGCAAAGATGGACGCGCGGCGTCAGGCTTGATTAGCGCAAACAGGCAAAGGTCGAATCAGGCCGAGGGAAAGGGATTCCCTCGGCTTCGACTAATGGAAGGCGTCACTCGGCAGGTTTTTTGGCCAAACCGAGGCGTTGATCCCATTCGGGCTCCATGGTGAACATGGAAGAGAGCAGTTCCAGAAACAGCTTCACCTTGGCCGTGGTGCGATGTGATGTCGGGTACACGGCGGAAAAGCATGGCGTTTGCGTTTCGTAATCAGACAGCACATGCACCAGGCGACCTTCCAGCAGGTCATCGCAGGCCACCATGGTCGGCAGATAGGCGATGCCCATGCCCCTTCTGGCGAACTCCTGAATCAGCTGGACGCTGTTGGAACGCAGGGCGGGCACCAGGTTGATTTCATGGGGACTTTTGCCATCGCTCAATGACCAGCGATTACGCCAGGGGTAATGCCGGTAGCAGGCGAAATCGTGCAGGCAAAGATCCTCCGGAACCTGTATCGGCTCGCGGCTGGAGAGATAGTCGGGGGTGGCGACGAACACGCCGCGCATCAAAAACAGGCGACGCTCGATCAAGGCGTCCGAAGCCGGCGGGAATATCTGCAGGACGATGTCGTAGCCTTCCTGTACCGGGTCGACGACCTGATCGTTGGAGAAAATATCGAAGTCGACCTTGGGGTATCGCTTGCGGAATTCGTCGATGATGTCCGGCATGTGTTTGAGCGCAAACCCGTTCAATGCCGCCACGCGCAATGTGCCTGTGACCGCCGCGCAGGTTCCCCGGGAGCGCAGTGCCAGAGATTGCATGTGTTCGATGAGGTCATGGCATTCCGAGTAATAGGAATGGCCGGCCTCCGATAATTTCACCGCCTTGCTGGAGCGATGGAAAAGGGACACGCCCAAGTGTTCTTCCAGTTGCTGTACACGGGTGGTGATCACGGATCTGGCGACACCGATGTGCTTGGCCGCATTGGAGAAATTACCGGCCTCCGCAGCGCGCACGAAGGCTTCGATACTCAGGTAAATGTCCATTCAATGCCTCTGCTGTTTATTATTGTGTAATCAGCTTTACCACGGGCGTTTTGTGGCCTGGTTGAGTCAAGTGGGCATCAGCGCCAGATAACCGATTTCGATACTGAGACAGTCGGCAGGCAAATTCAATCCGGGCCGATTAGGTGAATGGGCGAATTGGTTCGGCAATCGAGAACACTGTGTTTTCGTCTTGGAAGGCGGTGCAAGAACACCTTACAGATGTTCCCCATTCTTGTAGGAGCTGCCGCAGGCTGCGATCTTTTGATCTGGCTTTTGAAAAATCAAAAGATCGCAGCCTCGTTGCACTCGTCAGCTCCTACAGGGGGTTGTGTAGGGTTTTGAGAATCAGCCGACCGACCGCACCAGAATCGATTCGTCGATCTGGTCGACGGAGGTCACCCCGGTCAGGGTCATGGCCACACGCATTTCCTTGGCAAAGATATCCAGCATGTTCTCCACCCCGCGCTGCCCATCGGCGGCCAGTGCGTAGGCCATGGAGCGGCCGAGCAACACGCCCTTGGCCCCCAGCGCGAGCATGCGCACCACGTCCAGGCCCGAACGAATCCCAGAGTCGACCAGCACACTCAAATCGTTGCCGATCGCCTGCATGATCGGTGGCAACGCGTGGGCGGTGGAGAGCACGCCGTCGAGCTGCCGGCCGCCGTGGTTCGAGACGACGATGCCATCGGCGCCGAAGCTCACCGCGTCGCGGGCATCCTGGGGATCGAGGATGCCCTTGATGATCATCGGGCCTTTCCAGAAGTCACGAATCCACTCCAGGTCGCTCCAGCTGATCGACGGGTCGAAGTTGTTGGCCAGCCAGCCCATGTAGTCCTCGAGCGTCACCGCCTTGCCCAGGTACCTGGAGATATTGCCCAGGTCATGGGGACGGCCCATCAGGCCGACGTTGAAGGCCCAGTCGGGTCGGGTCATGGCCTGGAGCACGCGGCGGGTCGAGGCGAACGGGCCGGACATGCCCGAGTGGGCATCACGGTAGCGGGCGCCGGGGGTGGGCATGTCGACAGTGAACACCAGGTTCTTGACCCCGGCGGCTTGCGCACGCTCCAGAGCATTGCGCATGAAACCGCGGTCTTTGAGCACGTAGAGTTGAAACCAGATCGGCTGTTGCGTGTTGGCCACGACTTCCTCGATCGAGCACACCGAGACGGTCGACAGGCACAGCGGGATGCCCTTGTTCTGCGCCGCCTTCACCGCCTGCACTTCACCCCGGCGAGCGAACATGCCCGTCAGGCCCACCGGTGCCAGCGTGATGGGCATCGCCTGGCGCTGACCGAAGAGGCTGGTTTCCAGGCTCAGGCTCTCGACGTTTTTCAGGATCCGCTGGCGCAGGCTGACGCCGCTCAGGTCGGCGCTGTTGGCCCTTAGCGTGTGCTCTGCATAGGCCCCCCCATCGATGTAGTCGAACAGGAAACGGGGGAGTTTGCGACGTGCCGCTTCGCGGTAGTCCGATGCAGAGGAGATGATCATAGATAGGCGGGCCTTGATCCTGGGAGTGACGAGTCTTGAGCAGGTTAGCGTATGTACAGGTGTTGCGGACACATTCAAAACAGAGTCAACCCGGCTGACGCCTTCGCGGGCAAGCCACGCTCCCACAGGTTTATTTGTTGGCCGAGATTCTTTCGTTCGGCGCGGACTCTGTGGGAGCGAGCCTGCTCGCGATGGCGGTGTGGCAAGCCGCCGAGTGCTGCTCAGCCGCGCGCGATATCGACCCACACCGGTCCGTCGGGATAGCGGTAGCGCTCCAGGGTCTCGGCGGTCATTTCGATGCTGTAGCCAGGGCGCTTCGGTGGCATGTAGCGGCCACGGCGGATCACCACTGGATCGAGGAAGTGCTCGTGCAGGTGGTCGACGTATTCGAGCACGCGGTTGTGCAGCGAGGCCGAGACGGCGATGTAGTCGAACAGGGCGATGTTCTGCACGTACTCGCACAGCCCGACACCGCCGCCGTGGGGGCAGACCGGGACGTCGAACTTGGCGGCCATCAGCAGCACGATCAACACCTCGTTAAGGCCGCCCAGGCGGGCCGCATCCAGCTGGCAGAAATCCAGCGCGCCGGCCTGGAACATCTGCTTGAACATCACCCGGTTGTGGCAATGCTCGCCGGTGGCGACGCCGATCGGGGCGATGCGCTGGCGGATGCTGGCGTGGCCGAGTATGTCGTCGGGGCTGGTCGGTTCCTCGATCCACAGCGGTTCGAACGCCGCCAGGCGGCGCATGTTGGCGACGGATTCATCGACGCCCCAGACCTGGTTGGCGTCCATCATCAGGCTGCGTTCCCAGCCGATTTCCTCGCGCAGGATCGTGGCGCGACGAATGTCTTCCTCAAGGTCTGCGCCGATTTTCTGCTTGATGTGGGTCCAGCCGTCCGCGACGGCCTCGCGGGCCAGCTGGCGCATTTTTTCTTCGCTGTAGCCCAGCCAGCCCGGCGCGGTGGTGTAGCCGGGGTAGCCTTCTTCCAGCATCTGCGCCTCGCGCCGGGCCTTGCCGGGTGCCTGGCGGCGGAGCAGGGCGATGGCCTCTTCGGGGGTGAGCACGTCGGTGACGTAGCTGAAGTCCAGGCAGCGCACCAGTTGTTCGGGTGTCATGTCCGCCAGCAGTTTCCACACTGGCTTGCCTTCGTGTTTGGCCCACAGGTCCCAGACGGCGTTGACGATGGCCGCCGTGGCGAGGTGGATCACGCCTTTTTCCGGGCCCAGCCAGCGCAGTTGGCTGTCGCCCACGGTGATGGTGTGCCAGAACGCACCCATGTCGGCGACGATTTCCTCCAGGGTCAGGCCGACCACCATGGGGGCCAGGGACTGGATCGCCGCCACGCAGATCTCGTTGCCACGGCCGATGGTGAACGTCAGGCCGTGGCCTTCCAGGGCCGGCGCATCGGTGTGCAGCACGACGTAGGAGGCGGAGTAATCCGGTGCGCTGTTCATCGCATCAGAGCCGTCCAGTGACAACGAAGTGGGGAAGCGGATATCGCGAACGCTCAGGTGGGTGATTCGAATGCTCATGGTGGGCTCTTGTAGTTGTCGACCGATTGAGGTCTCGACTGTAGGTCGCCGATCGATATGTGCATAATCGCGATTCTTTAAGCAGTGATACCGGATTCGATATGTCTACCGATCCCGCAGTCGCCTCGCTCACTCCGCGAAATCTCAACGGCCTGAAGATTTCCAGCCGGCAGATCACCTTGCTCAATGCCTTGGGTGAGTACGGCAACCTGCGTCGGGCCGCCGCCGCGATGCACACCACGCAACCGGCCGCCAGCCTGCTGTTGCAGCAACTGGAAGAGCGCCTCGGCGTGCGATTGTTCGAACGCTTGCCACGGGGCATGCAGCCCACGCTCTATGGCGAGGTGATGATCCGCTACGCCCAGGGCGCGCTGCATGAGTTCGAGCATGCCCAGGCGCAAATCGCCGAACTGGCGCGCGGGGCCATGGGGCTGGTGCGGGTCGGCAGTGTGATGGGGCCGGTGCCGCGGCTGCTGACCAAAGCCGTTCTGGCTTACAAGCGCGATCACCCCAAGGTGCGGATTTCAATCGAGGTCGGTACCAGCGATACCTTGCTCCCGGCCTTGTTGCGGGGCGATTTCGATGTGGTGCTGGGACGCCTGCCGGACCAGAGCGACAGTCATGACCTGGACATTGAGCTGTTCGACAACGGCGAGCAGATGCGCGTGATCGCCCGGGCCGGCCATCCGTTGGCGGGTTGCCCGTCGTTGCAATTGGCCGACCTGGTCGACTCGACCTGGATCCTGCACCCCATTGGCAGCCCCATGCGCCGCCGGGTGGAAAGTGCCCTGCAGGCCGGCGGCATGGTGCAGTCGCTGGACATTGTCGAAACCGCGTCGATCCTGGCGACCACGGCGATGATCGAGGCGTCGGACATGATCGCCGTGGTGCCCAATGATGTGGCCGAGCATTATGCGGGCTACGGCATGATCGCTATCCTGCCGGTGGAATTACCGATCTCCATGGTCAACATCGGCCTGCTGACCCTGCGCTCCCGGCCGAGGTCGGTGGCGCTTCAAACGCTGCTGCAGTATTTGCGCGAGCAATGATCACGCCCCCTGTTGTTGTAGGAGCGAGCTTGCTCGCGATGGTCGTCAACGATAACGCTGGAAGCCTGACACCCAGCGGCGTCATTGAGTCCATCGCGAGCAAGCTCGCTCCTACAGAAGCAGGGAAATCACTTTCAAGAGGCCTGACCCAATGCCGTCGGACATCACCCATTCCAGCTTCTGCAACTGGGTGCGTTTCAAGCACCTGGTGCTAATCGACACCCTGGCGCGTACGCGCAACATGCACGCCACCGCAGCCCTCATGAACCTCAGCCAGCCGGCCTTGAGCAAGATGCTGCGCGACCTGGAGGAGCAGTTCGGCTTTGCCCTGTTCCAGCGCTTGCCACGCAGCATGCCGCCCACGGAACTGGGCGAGCACGTGGTGCGTTATGCCCAGGCCGCGCTGGCCGACTCCCACACTTTCGTCGATCAGGTGAACCGGCTGCGCAAGGGCGGTCATGGTTTTCTCAAGGTGGGCGGGATTTTTGCCGCGACCTCGGTGGTGCTGCCCCAGGCCATCGCGGCGATCAAGGCGCGCAGCCCGTTGTTGTCGATTGAGGTGGTGGAGCAGTCCAGCGACCACCTGCTGGAGATGCTCGAACAGAACAAACTCGACCTGATGATTGGCCGCTTCACCGAAGAGCGCTACAGCCAGGTCTTCGACTTCCAGCCGCTGGAGCCGGAGCCGTTCAGCCTGGTGGTCAACAGCCGGCATCCGCTCAACGAACTGGACAGTACGCCGCTGGATGCCCTGGGGCAGTGGCCTTGGGTGCTGTACCCGGTCGGCACGCCCATTCGCAATCGCCTGGAAGTGGCGTTCCGCGCCGCCGGCATTGCGTCCCCGGCGGACAGCGTCGATACCACCTCGATGCAGATGTTCCTGCAGCTGCTGCAATCGGGACCGATGATTGCCATGTTGCCCAGGTCCATGGTGGCGGCGCAGCTCGGCAATGGGCAGTTGAAGGAGTTGCAGAGCCCCTTGCACCTGGCGCCATTGGAGTACGGCGTCATCACCCGCAAGGACGAACCGCTGACCGGTTCGGCTCGGGAGTTCGTCGAAATCCTGCTCGATTCCGCACGTCAGCGGCGGGAAGAGGGTGGACAAAGCGATTGATTAAAGTCTCGTAATAAGTCATTTCGATAACGTTTGGTTATCGATTGATCGGATCATCTCATTGGGAATGTCGGGCCTGGCTCCCTACAGTGAGCGCAGATTCGCCCGTCACCGAACGGGCGGCGCCATAACAAGAAGTCAGCCGTAGCGCCCTGAGAGGTCCCATGCAACTGATTGCCAGAACCGGCACCGGCGACTCTGCCGTGATCCGCCTCAACCCCCAGGACAACGTACTGATTGCACGCCAGGCCCTGCCTGAAGGCCTGAACCTCGAAGCCGAGGCGATCACCGTGCGCCAGCCGATTCCCTCCGGCCACAAGGTCGCTACCCAGCGCGTAGAGCAGGGCCAGCCGCTGCGCCGCTACGGGCAAATCATCGGCTTTGCCTCGCAACCCATCCAGGCCGGTGATCACGTGCATGTGCACAACGTCGAGATGGGCGACTTTGCCCGAGACTACGCCTTCGGTGTCGACGCCCACACCCTGCCTGCCACCGAAGCAGTGTTCCACGGCATCGTGCGTGCCGATGGCCGCGTCGCGACCCGCAACTACATCGGCATTCTCACCTCGGTGAACTGCTCGGCCACCGTGGCCCGGGCCGTGGCCGATCATTTCCGTCGGGACATTCACCCGCAAGCGTTGGCCGATTACCCGAACATCGACGGCGTGGTGGCCCTGACCCACGGTGCCGGGTGTGCCGTCGACCCCAGCGGCGAGGCCTTGGGACTGCTGCGTCGTACCCTCGCAGGCTATGCCATGCACGCCAATTTCGCCGCCGTGCTGATCATCGGCCTGGGGTGCGAGACCAACCAGATCGAGAGCCTGCTCGAAAGCCAGGGCATGCAGGCCGGCGACCAGTTGCGCGCCTTCACCATTCAAGGCCTGGGCGGCACTTCGAAAACCATCGCCAGCGGCATTGAGCAGGTCAAGGCGTTGCTGCCCAAGGCCAATCAGGTGCGACGCGAGCCGGTCAGCGCTCGCCATCTGGTCGTCGGCCTGCAATGCGGCGGCTCGGATGGCTACTCGGGCATCACCGCCAACCCGGCGCTGGGCAATGCCGTCGACCGTTTGGTGGCAGCGGGCGGCACTGCGATCCTCTCGGAAACCCCGGAAATCTATGGCGCCGAGCACTTGCTGACGCGCCGTGCCGTGAGCCGCGAAGTGGGGGAAAAACTCATCGCGCGCATTCACTGGTGGGAAGACTACTGCCGGCGCATGAACGCCGAACTGAACAACAACCCCTCGGCCGGCAACAAGGCCGGCGGCCTGACCACCATCCTGGAGAAATCCCTGGGCGCCGTCGCCAAGGCCGGCTCCAGCAATTTGGTGGATGTTTACCAGTACGCACAAACGGTTCGGGCCCAGGGTTTGGTGTTCATGGACACCCCGGGCTACGACCCGGTGTCGGCGACCGGGCAGGTTGCCGGTGGCGCCAACCTGATCGCCTTCACCACCGGTCGCGGTTCGGCCTACGGCTGCGCCCCGGCCCCGTCGATCAAGCTGGCCACCAACAACCGGGTGTTCGAGCACCAGGAAGAAGACATGGACGTGAACTGCGGCGGTATCGCCGACGGTTCCACCAGCATCGAGGAACGCGGCGCCTACATCTTCGAACAGATGCTGCGCATCGCCTCTGGTGAGCGCAGCAAGAGCGAGCAGCACGGTTACGGGCAGAACGAGTTTGTGCCCTGGCAGATCGGTGCCGTGACTTGATAGGCGGACCTGAACGACGGACCTGAGCGACAGCCCTGCAACATAACAAGGTAAACATGTCATGCACGTAAGCGGATTCAACTTCATCGCGGGGCAGCGCAGCGCCCTGGGCGATACCCTGGTCTACAGCGTCGACGCCCACACCGGCGAGCGCCTGCCGGGCGCCTTCCATCAGGCCACCCTGGCCGAAGTCGATGCGGCCGTGACGGCGGCCAGCGCGGCATTCCCGCTGTTTCGCAACCTGGCGGCAAGCCGTCGCGCCGAATTCCTCGAAGCCATCGCCGATGAACTCGATGGCCTGGGCGAGGATTTCATCGCACTGACCTGCCAGGAAACCGCGCTGCCCGCCGCCCGCATTCAAGGCGAGCGCGCCCGCACCAGCGGCCAGATGCGCCTGTTCGCCCAGGTGCTGCGCCGTGGCGATTTCTATGGTGCGCGCATCGACCGGGCCTTGCCGGATCGCACCCCGTTGCCACGCCCGGATCTGCGCCAATACCGCATCGGTGTGGGGCCGGTGGCGGTGTTCGGTGCCAGCAACTTCCCGCTGGCATTCTCCACCGCCGGTGGCGATACCGCCGCTGCGCTGGCCGCCGGTTGCCCGGTGGTGTTCAAGGCCCATAGCGGCCATATGGCTACCGCAGAGCGGGTGGCCGAAGCGCTCATTCGTGCCGCCGAACGCACCGGCATGCCGGCGGGCGTGTTCAACATGATCTTCGGTGCGGGCGTCGGCGAGGCGCTGGTCAAGCACCCGGGGATCCAGGCAGTGGGCTTTACCGGGTCGCTCAAGGGCGGTCGTGCCCTGTGCGACATGGCGGCCGCCCGGCCGCAACCGATCCCGGTGTTCGCCGAGATGTCGAGCATCAATCCGGTGCTGGTCCTGCCCCAGGCCCTGGCCAACCGTGGCCCGCAAATGGCCAGGGAATTGAGCGCCTCGGTGGTGCAAGGTTGTGGCCAGTTCTGTACCAATCCCGGCCTGGTCCTGGGCATCCGCTCGCCGGCCTTCAGCCAATTCATCGAGTGCCTGACCGGGCATATGGCCGAGCACCCGCCGCAAACCATGCTCAACGCCGGCGCGCTGAGCAGCTACGGCAAAGGCGTGCAGGCATTGCTTGCGCACCCCGGCATCAAGCACCTGGGTGGCGTGGCGCAAACCGGCAAGCAGGCACAGCCGCAGCTGTTCGAGGCGGATATCAGCCTGTTGCTGGAACAGGATGAACTGTTGCAGGAAGAAGTCTTCGGCCCCTGCACCGTGGTGGTCCAGGTGGCGGACGAGGCCGAACTGCTGCGCGCCGTCGCTGCCTTGCACGGCCAACTGACGGCCACGCTGCTGGCGGACAACGACGACCTGACGGCCTTCGGCCAATTGTTCGGCGTGCTGGAGGTGAAGGTCGGCCGGGTGTTGCTCAATGGCTACCCGACTGGCGTCGAAGTCTGCGAGGCGATGGTCCACGGCGGTCCCTATCCGGCGACGTCGGATTCGCGCGGCACCTCGGTCGGCACCTTGGCGATCGACCGCTTCCTGCGCCCGGTGTGCTACCAGAACGTCCCCGACGCGCTGCTCCCCGATGCCTTGAAGAACGCCAACCCACTGGGCCTGCAACGCCTGGTCGATGGCCAACCCAGCACTGCTGCCTTGAATTGATCACGGAGTCGCAAGCATGACCCAAGCCAAAGGCTACGACGTACAAATGCTGAGCGGGTTCGTCGAGCAACTGTTCGAAAAAAGCGGCGCCGACGCCGAGGTGGCCCGGGTGGTGACCCGGGTGCTGCTCGAAGGCGAGCTGCTGGGCCACCGCACCCACGGCCTGAATCTGGTCAGCCGCTACATCGGTGGCATGCAGAGCGGGGAGGTCAAGGCCAGGGCCCAATTGCTCGAGCAGGTCTCGGACAGCGGCATTTCAAGCCTGTTCGACGGTCACTATGTGCTCGGTCCGTACTGTGTCAGCCGGGCGCTGGACAGCGCGGCGAAAGGGGCGAGCGAGCAGGGCATCGGTATCGCCGTGGTGCGTCGCGCTTCGCATATCGGTTGCCTGGCCGCTTACCTCAAGCCCTTCACTGATCGCGGCCTGGTGGCCATGGTGTATTCCTCCGATCCGTCGGTAGGCATCGTCAGCGCCCACGGCGGGATCGACCCGATCTACACGCCCAACCCGATTGCCGCCGGCATCCCGACCCGGGGCGAGCCGATTCTGCTGGATGTGAGCATGTCCACCGTGACCCTGGCCATGGTCGGTCAGTGCCGGGACGCCGGCACCCGGTTGCCGCACTCCGTGGTGATGAGCAACGAGGGGTGCGTGAGCGATGACCCAAGCGACTTCTTCACCACGCCACCGGGCAGCATCCTGCCCCTGGGCGGCGAGGCTTTCGGCCACAAGGGCTTTGCCCTGGCGCTGCTGGTGGAGGCGCTGACTTCCGGGCTGGCCGGGCATGGCCGCAAGGATGGCCCGGATCAGTGGGGAGCGTCGGCCACCGCCGTGGTGATCGATCCGCGCTTCTTCGGCGGACTTGAGGCTTTCACTGACGAAAGTTCGTTCCTGAGCAAGCTGATCCTGGCCAGCCGCCCGATAGACCCGCAGCGCCCGGTGCGCTTGCCAGGCCAGGCAGGCCTGAAACTGCGCGCGCAGGCGCTGGAGGAAGGCTTGAGCCTGACGCCGAAACTGCTCGAAGAACTGAACCGGACGGCCCGGCAACTGCAATTGCCCGAGCTGCCCTGATTCCACGATTCCCCGATTCCCTGTAGGAGCGAGCTTGCTCGCGATGAACCTGAGAACACCGCGGAGTGTCAGGCAACCAGCGTCATCGTTGGCCTCCATCGCGAGCAGGCTCGCTCCTACAGGTCATGCATAAACAGAACAAGAGAACCGACATGACAAACCCATCGAGATCACCGGCACCCTTGCCCCAGAGCAATGACCTTTCCGTTTTCCACACCGGCAGCTGGGTCGGGCGGGTCTGGCTGCCCGATCAGGGCCCGGCCGTAGTGCTGGTCAAGGCCGGTGCCGTGCACGACATCAGTGCCCATGTGGCCACTGTTTCGGCGTTGCTTGAGCTGGCGGACCCCGTGGCCTGGCTGCGCGCATTGCCCCTGGCGGACGCCTTGATCGAATTGCCGGCGTTGCTGCAGAACAGTGACCCGCTCCTGCGCGATGAAAGCCTGCCGTGGCTGCTGGCGCCGATCGATTTGCAGGCGGTCAAGGCCGCCGGTGTCACCTTCGCCGCCAGCCTTCTGGAACGCGTGGTTGAAGAGCAGGCCAAGGGTGATCCGGCCAAGGCCGATGCGATCCGCGATACGCTGGCCAGCCGCATTGGTGCGGACCTGTCGCAGATCGTCCCGGGCTCGGTCCAGGCCGACGCCCTGCGCAAGGTCCTGATGGAGCAGGGCCTGTGGTCGCAATACCTGGAAGTCGGCATCGGCCCGGACGCCGAAATCTTCACCAAGGCGCAACCGCTGTCAGCGGTGGGGCATGGTGCCGACATCGGCATTCACCCCAAGTCGAGCTGGAACAACCCGGAGCCGGAAGTGGTGCTGGCGGTGTCGAGCAACGGCACGGTTCAGGGCGCCATGCTCGGCAACGATGTGAACCTGCGCGACTTCGAAGGACGCAGTGCCTTGCTGCTGTCCAAGGCCAAGGACAATAACGCCTCGACCTCGCTGGGGCCATTGCTGCGCCTGTTCGACGAGACCTTCAGCCTGGATGACGTGCGCAACGCGCAAGTGGATTTGCGTGTGGAGGGCCAGGACGGTTTTGTCCTGCAGGGCCGCAGCTCCATGTCGCAGATCAGCCGTGACCCGCTGGACCTGGTGCGCCAGACGCTCAATGAAAACCATCAGTATCCCGACGGCCTGGTGCTGTTTCTCGGTACTCTGTTCGCCCCCAAGCAGGACCGCGATCAGCCGGGCAACGGATTCACCCACAAACCGGGCGATCTGGTGACCATCAGCAACGCGCAACTGGGTGCCTTGAGCAATCGCGTGACCACCAGTGACCAGGCACCACGCTGGGACTTCGGCCTGCGTTCGCTGATCGAAAGCCTGGGGCGGCGTGGCCTGCTGGAAGCGGCGGTGACGGCGCGACAACCCTGACACCGGAACTGAACCTGAACCTGAACCTGTAGGAGCGAGCCTGCTCGCGATGGACGTCAACGATGACGCTGGATGTCTGACACCCCGTGGTGTTCTTGCGCCCATCGCGAGCAGGCTCGCTCCCACAGGGGGCATTGCAACCAACATGATTTTTGTTTTCCCCGGCATCGAAACCGCTGCAATAACAATAATAAAGGCCATCAGATGAAAACACTGAAGAAGTACCAAAGCATCACCGTTGTCTTCCTGTTGTTGATCGGCATCGTCAACTACCTGGACCGTAGCGCGCTGTCGATCGCCAACACCTCGATCCAGAAAGACATGATGATCAGCCCCTCGCAGATGGGCATCCTGCTGTCGGCGTTTTCCATTGCCTATGCCTTCGCGCAGTTGCCGATGGGCATGATCATCGACCGCCTCGGCAGCAAGATCGCCCTGGGTGCCTCGCTGCTGGCCTGGTCTGTCGCCCAGTCGGCGTTCGGCATGGTCAACAGCTTCGCCGGCTTCATGAGCCTGCGAGTGGTGTTGGGGATTGGCGAGGCGCCGATGTTTCCCTCGGCGGCCAAGGCCCTGTCGGAATGGTTCGATGCCAACGAGCGCGGCACACCAACCGGCATCGTCTGGTCGTCGACCTGCCTGGGCCCATGCCTGGCGCCGCCCTTGCTGACCCTGTTCATGGTCAACTTCGGCTGGCGCGGGATGTTCATCATCACCGGCGTGATCGGTGTCGTCCTGGCCCTGTGCTGGTTGACCTTCTACAAGAGCAAGGCGCAGTACCTGGCCGAGCTGGCGGCTGAAGGCAAGCCGTTGCCGAGCGAGCACAAGCCGCAGGCGGTCGACCCACGGGAACCGAAGGTGTCCTACTTTGCCGGCTGGCTCGATCTGTTCAAGCATCGCAGCACCTGGGGCGCGGTACTGGGCTTCATGGGTGTGATCTACATGCTGTGGCTGCACCTGACCTGGTTGCCCGGCTACTTCGAGCGCGAACATGGCATGAACCTGTACAAGACCGCATGGCTGGTATCGCTGGCCTATGGTTTCGGCGCGGTCGGTACCATCGTCGCCGGGCGCTTCTGCGACATGCTGGTACGGCGTGGCATGAGCATCCTGGCCAGCCGCAAGTTCGGCGTGATTACCGGCCTGGTGCTGGCCGCGCTCTTCACCTTGCCGCTGTCGTTTGGCCCGGGGCTCACCGGTTGCATCATCCTGCTGTGCCTGGCGCTGTTCAGCATCAACATGGCCAGCGCCACGGCCTGGATGATCGTCAACACCATCGTCGAGAGCCGCCGGGTGGCCTCGTTCGGTTCGATCCAGAACTTCGGCGGCTACATCGCCGGTTCCGTCGCACCGATCGTCACCGGCTTCAGCATCGAGTACTCGGGTTCGTTCAATACCGCGTTCATGATCAGTGCGGTGGTGGCGCTGTGTTCGGCCCTGGCGTACTTCCTGCTGCTCAACGCACCGGTCAGCGCTGCCCAGCCTCGGCCTGAGCAGGTGGTCGGCGTTACCGAGTAAGTACCGCCCCTGTAGGAGCGAGCCTGCTCGCGATGGACGTCAACGATAACGCGCCCTGTCTGAATGACCGCGTTGTCCTGACGTTTATCGCGAGCAGGCTCGCTCCCACAATTAAATTGTCCTTTCTGTAGGAGCTGTCGAGTGCAACGAGGCTGCGATCTTTTGATTTTGTTTTTAAAAGCAAGATCAAAAGATCGCAGCCTTCGGCAGCTCCTACAGGGGTACGGCAACCGGCGAGCGACTCGTACCGTTGCGCACTTCCCGAGCCGTGCAGCCGAAATGCTGGCGGAAGCTGCGGGTGAATTGGGCCTGGTCGCTGAAGCCCCAGCGCATGGCCAATTCACCGATCGACAGGTGGCAGTTGGGGTCGTGCAGGCCACGGTGGACCGCTTCGAGGCGGCGCAGGCGGATCCATTCGCCGAGGCTGTAGGGTGTGGCGCTGAAGAGTTTGTGCAGATAACGCACCGACAGGCCGCACGCGTCGGCGACCCTTTGCGGTGACAGGTCGGGATTGCCCAGTTGCTTGTCGACGTATTGCTCGATGCGTTGCAAATGCATGGCCGCCAGATTCGAACTTTCACTGCTGAGCACGCGCTCATCTTCGCGCAGGGCCATCAACAGCGTCGAAAGGGCCTGGTCGAGCAACATGTGCCGGGCGGTTTCGTTACATTCATCGAAACGGGCGGCGCACATGGCCAGTTGATCGACAAAGATCCGCCCCAGGGCACGCTTGGCGTCGAAGCAGAAACGAGTGTAGCGCTCGGCGCCGCGCAGTTGTCCGTGCAGCGCCCGTTCGGGAAGTTTGAACACCCACAGATCGTTGTCGCAGGCGTAGTGAAAGCGGTAGGGCGCGTCGCCGCGCTCGAAGATGAACCCACCGGGCTGGCAATGCAGGGCGCGGCCGTCCTGCTCGAAATGCACTTCGCCACGCCGGGGCACGGTCACGAGATAACAGGCTTCGCGGTCTTCACTGACCTGGGCCTTGCTGCGCGAATAGCCCAGTTGGCTGGAACGCAGGCGGGACAGGGTCAGCGGGGTGCTGCCGGTTTCCCAGATCTGCAGGCTGCCGCTGAAGCGCCCGCCGGGGGCGAATTCCAGGGACAGAGGAAAATAGGCACTGGCGATCGCCTCCGCCCAGAGCGGCTGGCACTGGCTGTCGGACCAGGCGCGGGTGGAGAGTTTGTAGGCCATGGCTGTCCTCGTATGATTTTTATTATGAGGACGGTGCCGGGGCTACAAGCCGCCGGCACCGTTGGTTTGCCATCATTTGCCATTGCTGGCGGGCGGTCAATCGTCAGGCGTCAGCCGGTAAGTGGCCGACGGCGCCAGCGTCGCCTGCCAGCCCGGCGGCACGACGATGTTGGTCGTCGACTCTTCGATCACGCACGGGCCTTTGACGGTTTGCCCCGATTGCAGGTGTTCGCCGTTGTACACCGGCGTGTCCTGCCACGCGGCCTGGGCGCTGAACAGCATGGACCGATGAGCGCTGGCCTTGGCCGCGACGTTCTCCAGTGGTTGCGACAGCTCAGGCATCGGCGGGCGTTGCAGCCGTGCAATCACCGAGCATTCGAGGTTGACCAGTTCCGCCGGGCTTTGCGGCTCGCTGTAGGAAAACAGCGCCTTGTGCCGGGTATGGAACGCCTCGCGCAGGGCGGCCAGACCAGCCTGATCCAGCTGATCGCAGGTCAACTCGACGCTGCATTCGTGGACCTGGCCGAGGTAGCGGATCTCCAGGTTGTAGTGGCATTCGACGTTGTTGCCGGCGCCGAAGCCGTCGTCGCGCAGGTTGCCCATGCCGCGCTCGCGCAGGTCGCGCAACGTGCGGTTGAGCAAGGGCAGGTCTACCAGCTCGTCGTCCAGGCGCATCGGCAGGGTGGTCAGCTGGTCGTAGCGGATGTCCGAGAGAATCTGCCCGTAGGCGCACAGGCCGGAGGCCACTTTCGGGATCAGCACCACCTTGCTGCCGATTTCCTCGGCCAGGCGCATCACGTGCATGCCCGCCGCGCCACCGGCGCCGATCAGGGCGAAGTCCCGGGGGTCATAACCGCGCTCCACCGAGACCCGGCGAATGCCGCTGACCATGTTCAGGTTGACCAGGGTGATGATGCCGATGGCCGCCCGTTCCACGCTGATGCCCAGGGGGTCGGCGATTTTGCTGCGGATTGCCTCGATGGCTGCCTTGCGGTTGAGGCGGATGCTGCCGCCCAGCAGGGCGCCGTCGGCCAGGTAGCCCAGGGCGAGGTTGGCGTCGGTGACGGTCGGCTCGGTGCCGCCCTTGCCGTAGCACACCGGCCCCGGGTTGGCGCCGGCACTGCGCGGGCCGACCTGAAGCATGCCGAAGTCATCGAGGTAGGCAATCGAGCCACCGCCGGCGCCGAGGGTTTCCACCTGGATCATCGGCACGCCGATGCGATAGCGCAGGAAGTCGGTGTCCTTGCTGAAGTTGGTGCGCCCCGACTTGCTCAAGGTGATGTCGAACGAGGTGCCGCCCATGTCCACGGTGATCACGTTGTCGATGCCGAACGGCTGGGCCACGCACAGGCCGGCTTGTGGCGCGGAGGCGGGGCCGGAGTTGATCGCGTTGACCGCACGCTCGCGCATCACCACGCCCGGCGCGAGGCCGCCGTTGGATTGAAAGTAGCGGGTGGGCTGCTGTGCGCCGAGCTCTTCGAACAAGGCGTCGATGCGCTCGATGTAACGACCCATCACCGGGCTCAGGTAGGCGTTGACCACAGTGGTGGAGGTACGGGTGTATTCGCGGATCTGCGGGAACACTTCATTGCCGGTGCACACGAACACGCCTGGCAAGGCCGCGCGCACCATCTCGGCGGCGCGCTGTTCGTGGGCCGGGTTGCGCACCGACCAGACGAAGGAAATGGCCACGGCCTTGACCTCCTGCTGGCGGAAGTACTCGATGGCTTCGTTGATGGCGTGTTCATCCAGTGGGGCATATTCGCTGCCGTCACTGAGGATCCGCCCTTTGACAGGCCGGCGCAGGTGGCGTGGCACCAGCATGTAGGCCGGCGGGTAGGCGGCGTCGTAGCGATGCCCGTCTTCCTTGTGGCCCAGACGGATCTCCAGGCTGTCTTCGTGGCCGTCGGTGCACAGCAGGCCGACCTTGACCCCGGTTTTTTCGATCAGCGCGTTGAGGGCCACGGTGGTGCCGTTGATGCACAGGTCGCAGTCGGCAATGATTTCGGCCGGTGTGCGGCCGATGGCGTCGGCGATCTGTGCCAGGCCATTGCGGATGGCCAGGGTGCCGTCCTGTGGCGTGGACGGGGCCTTGAACAGCTGCACGTTACCGCTGCGATCAGCCAGGATGAAATCGGTGAAGGTGCCGCCGGCGTCGATGCCCAGACGATATTGTTGCTTGGTCATGATGAGGGATTCCAGATTGCTCAAAGGGGCCGGGGGCGATCAGTGCAGGTCGCGGCAGGCGCGGGTGGCGGCGTCATCGACCTGGCCATTGCCGTCGATCACCACGCCGTACTCCAGGCGCGCGCCTTCCACCGACACCAGGCCGTCGCGCACATCGTTCAGCACGCTGGCGATCGGGCGGCGCAATGGGTTGCCGTAGCCACCGCCACCGGGGTTGACGTTGATCACCCGTTCTCCCGGTTGCGCGGTGATTTGCGCGTTATGGATGAAATGCTGTTCCTCGCCGTCGGCCTTGCGGTGAATCAGCCGGCCCAGCTTGGGTTCGAGCAGCACGTTGGTCGCGCCCGCGGCACCGGAGGTCGGCAGTTGCCGGCCCTCGCCGAAACCGACCACGGTCATGTCGTGGTTCAGCGGTTCGATCTCGATGCGGGTGCCCGAACCGCCGCGAAATTCGCCGGCGCCGCCGCTGTCGGTCATCAGGCTGTAGCGGTGAATCAGGATCGGGTAGGAGTACTCCAGCAGCTCGATATCACCGGACATCAAGGCGCCGAAACAGCACAGCGGACCGCACGCCGGCCAACCGTCCATGGCCTTGTTCGCCCCGGCGCCGGAGATGATCGAGGCCAGTACCATGGTCACGTATTCGTCATTGCTGTTGCGCGGATCGTGGCCGGCGATGTTGATCCCGCTGGCGTGGCCCCAGGAAGCGGTGACGCGATCCGGTGCGGCCTGCTCCAGGGCCTGGCGTACCGCGTCGGCCAGGGTTTCCATCGGCGTGGTGGTGCTGTTGACGTGGGGCGCCGGTTCCCGGGCGTTGCACAGGGTGCCGGGCGGGCCGAGGTCGACGGACACGCAGCGGTACAGGCCTTCGTTGTAGGGCGGTGGCACCTGGGCAAACATCATCAGCCCCAGGTAAACCCCGGACACCGAGTTGCCGGCGTAGGAGTTGATGAAGTACGGCACCTGCGGCGGGCTTTCGATCAGCACATGGGCCTCGTCGCCGCGAATTTCCACCTGCGCGGTGATCGACAGTTGCCCCAGCCCGTGGCCGGAGTCTTCCAGCACGGCGGTGCCGGTGTAGAAACCGTCCGGCACGTCGCGCAGCAGGGCACGCATGTGCCGGTCGGCCATGTCCTTCAGCTCGGCGATGCATGCGCGCACCTGTTCCACGCCGTAGCGGTCGAGCAGTTCCAGCAGGTGCCGTTCACCGACGTTGCACGCGCCGTACTGGGCATTGAGATCGCCTTCCTGGTAGGCACGGGCGCGCATGTTGGTCAGCAGCAGATTGATCACGTCCTCGCGACGCTTGCCCCGGGACCAGAGTTTGACCGGCGGGATGCGCAAGCCTTCGGCGTAGATTTCCTTGGCGTCCGGGTTGTAGCCGGCGGGTACCGGGCCGCCGATGTCGGTCAGGTGGCCCTTGCACACCGCCCAGAACACCAGCTCGCCCTTGAAGAACACCGGCTTGTACATGCAGCAATCGAGGATATGGCTGCCCTGGTAGGCGGGGTCGTTGTGATAAATCACATCGCCTTCCTGGATGTCATCGCCGAAGAACCCGGCTACGCATTTCATTGCCGGAATCAGCGAGCCGAGGTGAATCGGGATGTCCTGGCCCTGCAGGATCATTTCCGGCAGGTGATCGAAGAGGGCGTTGGAGTAGTCGTGAGCCAGATTGAAAACGCTCGAACGGCCGGTTTTCTCGAGGGTGATGGTCATTTCGCGCTGGGCGGTTTCGAGCGCGCCCCGCACAACGGCCAGGGTGATCGGATCTACTGTACTCATGGGTCACCAGAAATCTTGTTGTTATCCAGGTGGAGGTCAGGACGAACGTCTAACCCACGCCACCAAGCTACGCGCCTGAACCGGTGGCTGGCTTGGCGCAAAGTGCACTGGTTTTTGCCGTCCAGTGCACCGTTTCTACAGGTGGAAGGCACCAGAAACCTGTAGGAGCGAGCTTGCTCGCGATGCATGCAAGGACACCGCGGGCTTTCAGGAAGTACGCGTCATCGTTAACGTCCATCGCGAGCAAGCTCGCTCCTACAGGGGCGCAGGGGTGGGGAATCAGGTGTAATTGGCACGCACGAACCAGCTGCGCCGGGCGTTGTTGAGCAGCAGCCAGTAAGCGCTGAAGGCACTGATGAAGGTCACTGGTGCCGACCAGGTCGCCAGGGCCGCATGGCCACTGTTGAGCAGGGCGATGCCCAGCGCCGCGGCGAGGAACCAGGCGCCGAGACCGCACGGATTGAAGGCGCTGACCCGATCCACCTCGTATTCGATTCGATCCTGGAACAGCTGGCTGTAGCGGGGCGAGAAAATATGCGCCAGGGCAATCGCCACCCAGGCCACCACGAAGATGCTCTGGTACGACAGCGCCTGCAGGATGTAATCGAACACGTTCAGGCGCATCAGGGTGTAGACCAGTGCGCCAACGGCCATCGCCCAGACCCCATAGGGCACCCTGGCCAGCCCCACGCCGCCGAAGAACGCCTGCATGTTGGTCGCGGCGAGGTAGAAGTTCGCCGAGTTGATCCGCGTCTGGCTGACCCAGACGAAAACCAGGCCCCAGATGCCCATCAGCTCGATGATCGCCATCACCACCGACACTTCGCTCAGGCCGCCGGAGGTGGGAATGGTCCCGGCCAGGAAGATGCCGACCAGGCCGTTGATCAAAAAGGTGAAGATGTAGAAGGGCAGGCCGAAGTTGAAGCGGGCGTGATAGCTGGCGTCTTCCTGACGACCGAAACGCGCGTAGTCCCAGGTGTACATCATCAGGATCCACACGCCCATGAAGTAGCTGAAGCAATCCCACCAGCCGTTCTCGACCGGGCCTGTGGCCGGGCCCATTTGCAGCCATGCGTTGCTGTAGCCGTATTGCCCAATGGTCATCACGACCAGGGCGACCAGGCCGATCAGATAGAAGGGCAGCAGCGCGCCGTTGAGCTTGTCCATCCAGTTCTGCACGCGGCCCAATATCAACGGCACGCTGTACAGCACCACCAGCAAATACGCCTGATTGATCGACAGGCTCGGCACGTACCCCTGGATCGCAATGGCAATCACTGAGCCTTCGAACACGCTGTAGTAGGTGGCGGTGGCGAAGAAAATCAGGGTCGCCAGGACCGCGCCCTTGCGCCCGAACAGCACCCTGGAAAACAGCGCGACCGACAGCCCGGTCTTGATCGCATAGCGGGAAATCACGGCGTTGATGGCCGCGTAGGTGACCACCGATAACAGCAGGCCAACGATTGCGTTTCGGGTGCCAAAGGTCATGGCCAGCGTGGCGGACACCACCAGCCAGAACATCGCGCTGCAAATGCCCCACCAGGCCATCGTCAGCGAACCTTTATGCATGCGGTGTGATGCGGGAACGGCGACCACCGAATAATCGGCGCTGTCGCCCTGTTTCTGGAGGGAGGCGGCCATGGTTCTTCTCTTGTATTGGGATGAAGAACCTTGATGGTAAGAGGCCCGTGTCGGTGGATGATTGCTGTTGGCGGCCCTGTTTTTTGTCGTTGAGTGAAGTGGCCTGACAGCCACCATCAATCCACTGTAGGAGCGAGCCTGCTCGCGATGGTCGTCAACGATAACGCTGGCAGCCTGACACCCTGCGGTGCTCTGTCGTCCATCGCGAGCAGGCTCGCTCCTACAGTGGATCATCATTGAACGTTACATCGCGCCCCAATCTGACAACCCTTGATCGCTGAACTACGCTGCCTTCTGTAACCACCACTCCTCACACCTGTGACCCAAGGAATAGACACATGCGGAGCAGGTTGCCTGCCATATTGCTGGTCGTTTTCAGCCTGTTCTGGCCGATGCTGGCATGGACCGGGGATGCGCTGAATCCGGTTGAAGATCCCGCCGAGCTGAAAGTCGCCAACCGCAGCATCATCGTCTTTCGCGCCACGCTGCTCGGTGAGGCGCCGGCTTCGCGGGTGAAACGGGCGAAAGCGGTGATCAGCGAGTCTCTGGATGAGTCCGAGGATCTGACCGTTACCGTCGACCCGATCCAGGACAGCTACATGGTGCTGCTGGGCTACCGACGCGCCTTCATCGTTTCGCCCAGGGACGTCGACGATGGCGAATACGCCTCTGTCCAGCTGGCAGCGGAAGGTGCAGCGGCGAAGCTGCGCCAGGTGGTGGCGGAAACCGGGGAAGCGCGAAACCTGCACTTGATTCTGCGCTCGCTCGCTGCGGCGGCCATTGCCACGGGCATTTACTTCGCATTGCTCTGGGGCGTGGCTTATCTGCGGCGCCTGTTGCTCCTGCGCCTGCCGGAGCTGATGGATCGGCACACGCGCGCGCTGAAAGTCGGGCGGGTGCAGGTGCTTGAGGCCAACTACCTGTATCCGCTGGTCGTTCGCCTGTTGTGGCTTCTGCGATGGTTGGTCTTGTTGCTGCTGACCTATGAGTGGCTGGGGTTTGTCCTGTCGCGATTCCCCTACACCCGGCCCTGGGGTGAGAGCCTCAACAATTACCTGCTGGAAGTGGCCGGTTACTTGTTTCAGGCGATCATCGGCGCCATCCCCGGCCTTGGGGTGGCGCTGGCGATCTTCTTTATCGCCCGTGGCGCTACGGCGTTCAGTCGGCGTGTGCTCAGGCGCATGGCCGTGCCGGGGACCTTCAGCTGGCTGAACCCGGAAACCCTGCAACCGACCCAGCGCCTGACTTCCCTGGCGATCTGGCTGTTTGCCCTGGCGATGGCCTATCCGTACCTGCCCGGTGCAGGCACCGATGCCTTCAAGGGCTTGTCGGTGTTGATCGGCTTGATGATTTCGCTGGGTGCCACCAGTGTGGTTGGTCAGGCAGCGGCGGGACTGATCCTGACCTACACCCGAACCCTGCGCCCCGGCGAGTTCGTGCGCATTGGCGAATACGAAGGCACGGTGACGGAACTGGGCATGTTCACCACCAGCATCCGCACCGGCCTCGGGGAAGTGCTGACTTTGCCCAACTCGATGATCACCGGCACGGTCACCAAGAACTATTCGCGCACCGTGCAAGGGCCTGGCTATGTGGTGGATACGGTGGTGACCATCGGCTACGACACGCCGTGGCGGCAGGTGGAAGCGATGTTGCTGGAGGCCGCCAGGCGTACCCCCGGTATCCTCGAGACCCCGCCGGCACAGGTGTTCCAGACAGCGCTTTCCGATTTCTACCCTGAATATCGTTTGGTGGCGCAGGCCATCCCCAGCCAGCCCCGGCCCCGCGCCGTGTTGCTGAGCATGCTGCACGCCAATATTCAGGACGTGTTCAACGAGTACGGCGTGCAGATCATGTCGCCGCACTATCTGGGCGATCCGGAGGAAGAAAAGCGCGTGCCGAAGGACAAATGGTTCACGGCCCCGGCCGAGCCGCCCAAAGACCTGTAGGAGCGAGCATGCTCGCGAAAAACCTCCGGATAACGCGGTGCTTCAGGTATCCCGCGTTTTCGTTGACGTCCATCGCGAGCATGCTCGCTCCTACAGGGTATGTGGCGATCACCGATCAGGGTTTTACCTGGGCTTTGCTTTTCTCTTCGATTTTCGCGTCCACCGCCGCCCGGATCTGGTCCACGCTGAAACTGGCCGGCTTCTGGCTGGGCGGGTATTCGACGAAGGTTTGCAGGAATCTCGCGGCCTTGGCCACGCCGGCAGCCAACAGGTACGAATTCTTCACGGTCCAGTCGTAATACTGGTCGGAGACCATGTCCGCGCGTTCATACGGGTCCATGCGCAAGTTGAAGAGCTTGGGAACGCGCAACGGCACGAACGGACTGCTCCACACCGCGAAACCACCGGGCTCGCGTTGTTCGGCGAACACCACTTTCCAGTTGTCGTAACGCATCGACACCAGCACGCCGTCGTCGTTGAAGTAGTAGAACTCGCGGCGTTCGCCTTTCGGCTTTTGCCCGGTCAGGTAGGGCAACTGGTTATAGCCGTCCAGATGCACCTTGAAGCTGGTGCTGGCAGCCGTCGGCGTCCAGCCCTTGAGCAGCTTGTCCTTGACCTCGGTGTCGCCCGCCGCTGCGAGCAGGGTCGGGAACCAGTCAAGCCCCGAGAACATTTCGTTGGAGACTTCACCAGCCTTGATCTTGCCTGGCCAGCGAACGATGGCCGGCACCCGGTAGGCGCCTTCCCAGTTGGAGTTCTTCTCGTTGCGGAATGGCGTGGTCGCCGCGTCCGGCCAGGAGAACTGGTTCGGGCCGTTGTCGGTGGTGTAGACCACGATGGTGTTGTCGGTGAGTTTCAGGTCATCCAGCGTCTTGAGCAGCTTGCCGACGTCGCCGTCATGCTCAAGCATGCCGTCGGCGTAGTCGTTGCCGGGCATGCCGCTCTGGCCCTTCATCGAGTCGCGCACGTGGGTAAACAGGTGCATGCGCGTGGTGTTCATCCACACGAAGAACGGTTTGTCGGCCTTGGCCTGTTTCTCGATGAACGCTTGCGCCGCAGCGGTGGTTTCATCGTCGATGGTTTCCATGCGCTTGGCGGTCAAGGCACCGGTGTCTTCGATCTTGCCGTCGGCGTAGCTGTGGATCACGCCACGGGGCGTGCGGGACTTGACGAAGTCCGGGTCATCCTTGGGCCAATAGGCGCGTTCCGGTTCTTCTTCGGCGTTGAGGTGGTAGAGGTTGCCGAAGAACTCGTCGAAACCATGGTTGGTCGGCAGGAACTCATCCTTGTCGCCCAAATGGTTCTTGCCGAACTGGCCGGTGGCGTAGCCCTGGGATTTGAGCGCCTGGGCGATGGTGATGTCGCGTTTCTGAATACCGATGGGCGCACCGGGCACGCCGACTTTGGTCAGGCCGGTGCGCAGGGGCGACTGGCCGGTAATGAACGACGAGCGCCCGGCGGTGCAGCTGTTTTCCGCGTAGTAGTCGGTGAACAGCATGCCTTCATGGGCGATGCGGTCGATGTTTGGTGTCTTGTAGCCGACCACGCCCATGGAATAGGCGCTGATGTTGGTCTGGCCGATGTCATCACCGAAGATCACCAGGATGTTGGGTTTTTCGGCAGCGGCGGCGGTTGCCGAAAGGACTGCCAGGGCGAGTGTCGGCAGCCACTTTGTTATGCGAGTCATCTGACTGGCTCCTTGTTGTCGGGCGTCGCGAAGGGCGAACAAGGGCCATGTTCAAGGGGGGGCGGTGAAAACGCGCCACCCGGATCAGGTGGCGGAACGTACATCCCCTGCAGGAGCGAGCCTGCTCGCGAAAAACGCCCAGACACCGCGATCATTCAGATACAGCGCGTCATCGTTGACGTCCATCGCGAGCAAGCATTGCTCCCACGGGGTTTATTGCAGGTTGCCGGCCACCGCGATGGTCTGTGCGGTGATGTAGTTCGACTCCGGCGAGCAGAACAGGTACACCGCGTCGGCGGCTTCCTGCACCGTGCCCGGACGACCCAGCGGGTTGCGCTGGGCGAACGACTTGGCGGCTTCCGGGCTGATGCCGACGCGGATGTCACGGCCCTCGATGTTCACTGTCGCACCGGCGTGGGCGTCGGCGCGGGTCATGCGGGTTTCGATGAAGCCGAAGGCCACGGCGTTGACGTTGACCTTGAAGCGGCCCCACTCGCGGGCCAGCGCGCGGGTCATGCCGATTACACCGGCCTTGGCCGAGGAGTAGTTCATTTGCCCGGCGTTGCCATTCAGGGCGGAGACCGAGGAAATGTTCACCACCTTGCGGAACACTTCGCGCTCGGCCGCTGCATCGGCCTGGGCCTGGGCCTTGATGATCGGGTAGGCGGCACGCAGGATGCGAAACGGCGCGGTCATGTGGCAGTCGAGAATCGCGTACCACTGCTCGTCGCTCATCTTCTGGATCACGTCATCCCAGGTGTAGCCGGCGTTGTTGACGATGATGTCGATGCCGCCGAAGTTGTCCATCGCGGTCTTGACGTAGCGGTCGCCGAAGTCCGGGGCGCTGACGTTGCCGTGGCAAACGGCGGCTTCACCACCCATTTTGCGAATCAGTTCGGCGGTTTCATGGGCCGGATCGGCGTCCAGGTCGTTGATCACGATGCGCGCGCCTTCGCTCGCCAGTTTCAGGGCGATCTGCTGGCCGATGCCACGACCGGAACCGGTGACCAGTGCGACTTTCCCGTCGAGTTTTGCCATGGGGTGTTGCTCCTCAATGATTGGTTTTGTTTACAGAGCGATCACGGCGTCGCCAACGATCCTGGCCTCGCCGTATTGGTTGGTGGTGCGCACTTCGACTTTGATCCGATGCTCGCCTTGAACCTCGAAGCGGTCGACGACCACGCCGGTGCAGGTGATCTGGTGGCCCAGGTGGGTGATGCCGAGAAAGCGCACGCCGAACTCGCGCAGCTGGCGCTGATCGACCCATTGCGTCAGCAGTCGACCGAGGTAGGCCATCGACAGCATGCCGTGGGCGAACACGTCGGGCATGCCGGCGCGGCGGGCGTAATCGGTGTCGATGTGGATGGCGTTGTGATCGCCCGACGCACCGGCGAACAGCGCCAGGGTGGTGCGGTTGATCGCTGGCAGGGCCAATGGCGGCAGGCTGTCGCCAATGTTGATTTTTTCCAGGCTAATCGCGTTCATCAGGGTTCTCCGCTTCAGCTGTTGCGCTGTACAAGCACGCTGCGCAAATCCGCGACGTGCTCACCGTGCTGATTGGTGACTCGGGTTTCGCGCACCACGAACTCCAGGGCGCCACCTTTCTTGTCGTAGATGTCGGCGATGCGCACATCGAAGCGCAGCGTGTCGCCGGCGTAGGCCATGCGGTGATAACGGAAGGATTCCTCGCCGTGCAGGATGCGCGCGGTGACGATCCCCAGTTCGTCGCGCCAGGCGTTGGACGGGATCTGGAATTCCAGCGAAAACAGGAAAGTCGGCGGCAGTGGCAGGCTCGGATACCCGGCGTCGCGCGCGGCTTGTTCATCGAAGTAGATCGGGTTGGTTTCCCCGGTGGCCTTGGCGAAGAAGCGCAGTTGCCCGGCTTCGGCGGTGGCGAGGAAGGTGGGCAATTGTCTGCCGATGTGTTTCTTGTCGATCATCCGGAGGGCTCCTTTGCTTGTCGGGCGCGTCAGTTTTTCTGGTACACGGTCACCACGCAGGCACCGCCCAGGCCGAGGTTGTGCTGCACGGCGATGCGCGCGTTCTGTACCTGGCGCTGCTCGGCGGTTCCACGCAACTGGTGGGTCAGTTCAAAGCACTGGGCCAGGCCCGTGGCGCCCAGCGGGTGGCCTTTGGAAAGCAGGCCGCCGGACGGGTTGGTGACCCATTTGCCGCCATAGGTGTTGTCGCCATCGCAAACCAACCGCTCGCCGCCGCCTTCTTCGCAAAGGCCCAGGCCTTCGTAGGTCAGCAGTTCGTTCTGGGCGAAGCAGTCGTGCAGTTCGATGACGTCGATGTCTTTCGGGCGGATGCCGGCCTGGCTGTAGGCGATGTCGGCAGCCATGCGCGTCATGTCGAAACCGACCACGCGGATCATGTCCCTGGCGTCGTAGGTACTCGGCAAGTCGGTGGTTAGCGCCTGGCCGGCCATCAACACATCGGTGCGCAGGCCGTGTTTTTTCGCGAAGGCTTCGGACACCACGATGGCCGCTGCGGCGCCGCAGGTCGGCGGGCAGGCCATCAGGCGGGTCATCACGCCTTCCCACAACATCGGCGCGGCCATGACTTCTTCGGTGCTGACCACGTTGCGGAACACCGCCAGCGGGTTGTTGGCCGCGTGGCGGCTGGCCTTGGCGCGGATCTTGGCGAAGGTTTCCAGCTGGGTGCCGTACTTTTGCATGTGCGCGTAGCCGGCGCCGCCGAACTGGCGAATCGCATTGGGCAGGTCCGGCATGCCGATCAATTCGTTGGCCAGCAACAGGGCGCGTTCGGTGGCCGGGGCGCGGTCGGTCCAGGCGGACTTCAGCGCGCCGGGGTTCATGTGCTCGAAGCCAAAGGCCAGGGCGCACTCGACGGCGCCGCTCTGTACGGCCTGGCGGGCGAGGAACAGGGCGCTGGAACCGGTGGCGCAGTTGTTGTTGACGTTGACCAGCGGGATGCCGGTCATGCCGACGCGATACAGGGCCTTCTGCCCGCAGGTGGAGTCGCCGTAGACGTAGCCGGCGTAGGCCTGCTGGATGTCGTTGAAGTCCAGGCCCGAATCGGCCAAGGCCTGGCGGATCGCCTGTTCACCCATGACGTCGTAGGGCTCGTTGGTCCCCGGTTTCTTGAACTGGATCATGCCGACGCCAGCAACGAATACCTTATTGCTCATCGAGGTTTTCCTTTTTTGTTTTGAGGGTCAGAGCTTGCGCGCGATCAATTCGCGCATGACTTCACTGGTGCCGCCGTAGATGCGGTTGACGCGCATGTCCACGAACGCGCGGGCGATCGGGTACTCCATCATGTAGCCGTAGCCGCCATGCAGCTGGACCATGTCGTCGAGGCATTTCCACAGGGTTTCGGTGGTGTAGAGCTTGGCGATGGCCGCTTCTTCTAGGGTCAGGCGTCGACGCATGTGCTCGCCCAGGTAGTGATCGACCATCACCCGCATGGCGGTGGCCTGGGCCTTGATGTCGGCGAGCTTGAACTTGCTGTTCTGGAAGTCCCACACGGTCTGGTTGAAGGCCTTGCGGTCCTTCACGTATTCGGTGGTCTGCTCCAGCAGGCGTTCCAGTTTGGCGGCGGCGGACACGGCGATGGAAAAACGCTCCTGCGGCAGTTCGCCCATCAGGTAAGTGAAGCCCAGGCCTTCTTCGCCGAGCCGGTTGCCCACCGGCACGCGGACGTTGTCGAAGAACAGCTCGGCGGTGTCCTGGGCGTGCTGGCCGACCTTGTCGAGTTTGCGGCCGTGCTTGAAGCCAGCACGACTGGCTTCCACCGCGATCAGGCTGATGCCCTTGGCGCCGGCGGCCGGGTCGGTCTTGCACACCACGATGACCAGGTCGGCGGTCAGGCCGTTGCTGATAAAGGTTTTGCTGCCGTTGATCACATACTCGTCGCCATCGCGCACGGCGGTGGTGCGCACGGCCTTGAGGTCGCTGCCGGTGCCGGGTTCGGTCATGGCGATGGCGAGGATGATTTCACCGGCGCAGATGCCGGGCAGCCATTTGCGTTTTTGTTCTTCGTTGCCGCAACGGTTGATGTACGGGGCGATGACGTCGGAGTGCATGCCGAAGTAGGCGCCGCTGACGCCGGCCCGGGCGAACTCTTCGTTGAACACCGCGCAGTGGCCGAAATCACCGCCGCCACCGCCGTATTCGGTGGGCAGGGTGATGCCGAGCAAACCTTCGCGACCGGCCTTGAGCCAGGTTTCGCGGTCGACCTGGCCGGCCTTGTCCCACTCAGCCTGGCGCGGCAGGCATTCACGCTCGAAAAAGCGCCGCACGGTGGTGCGGAACATCTCATGGTCGTCGCGGAAAACGGTTCGGGCGATGTGCACGCAAGACTCCTCAATGATCACGGACCGGCGTGTGCCAGGCGCTGATTCAAGGCGCGAGGTGCGCCTTTGGACTGAGGGTTACGATAGGGCGGGGGGCCTGGGTGAACGCCACCCGAGGTGGGTGGCGAGGTAAAAGTCACCGATTCAAGGAGCGGCACAAACCACTGTAGGAGCGAGCCTGCTCGCGATGGCGGTGTGTCAGTCAGCGTTGATGCTGGATGCGCCGGCCTCATCGCGAGCAAGCTCGCTCCCACATTTATTCGGTGTGGGTTGCAGGTGCCGTGTACGCCACGCACCCCTGTGGGAGCGAGCCTGCTCGTGATGGCGGTGTGTCAATCACCGGCGATGCTGGATGTGCGGGCCTCATCGCGAGCAGGCTCGCTCCCACATTTATTCGGTGTGGGTTGCAGGTGCCGTGTACGCCATGCACCCCTGTGGGAGCGAGCCTGCTCGCGATGGCGGTGTGTCAGTCACCGGCGATGCTGGATGTGCGGGCCTCATCGCGAGCAGGCTCGCTCCCACATTTATTCGGTGTGGGTCGCAGGTGTCGTGTACGCCACGCCCCCCTGTAGGAGCGAGCTTGCTCGCGATGGCGGTGTGTCAGTCACCGGCGATGCTGGATGTACCGGCCTCTTCGCGAGCAGGCTCGCTCCTGCAGGTTTGTGTGTCATTTAACCGATGTTGCCATCCTGCGATTCAAGGTCGCGCACCCTGGCCACCGCTTCATCGCGGCTGTTGACGCCCAGCTTGCTGTAGATGTGGCTCAGGTGCCATTTCACGGTTTCCGGGGACAGGCCCAGGGCGCGGGCGATTTTTTTGTTGGGCAGGGCCTGGGCCAGCAGGCGCACGACTTCGATTTCACGGTCGCTCAAGGGCTCGATGCCGGTGGCGAGGGGTTTTGCCGGCGTGGTCAGTGTCGGTTTGCCCGCGGAGATGGCCGGGGTCGAGATCTGCGCCGCTTGCAAGCGCTCGACATAGTACGCCAGCACCGGGTCGAGGTTTTCTTCCTTGCCGGCGATGTCGCTGATCAGATCCAGTGCATCGGGGTGGGCGTCGAGCAGGCTGCGCAGCATGCCCAGGCGTTGTCCTCGGCGCAGCGCTTCCATGACTTTGGTGCGCGAGATCTCCAGGTTGCCACGGCGGGACTCGATCACCGCGCTCAGGACCATCAGACGAACTGTGGCCAACTGCCGGCGTTGCAGGTCACAGGCTTCGATCAGCCGTTCGATGCGTTGCAGCGCACCGTCCAGGTCACCCTGGTGAATTTGCCAGCGCGCCCGTATGTTCTCGGTGAGGATGTTGATTTCCTTGAATGCGCTGGGCCCGATGTCGCGGTGACGGGCGTCGATAGCCTCCAGCCGGGTCAGTTTGGCCTGAGCCACTGCATTCTCGCCGAGCAAGGTATTCCAGTGCACCTGCCAGGTCAGGCAGTAGGCCTGCAGGCGATCCAGGCCAAGCTTGATCGCGTACTCGTCGAGTCGTTCGATAAAGGCGAACGCTTCCTGCTGGTTCCCGGCCAGCCACTGGACCTTCCACAGCACCTGGAGGACGCGCAGGACCGAGTCCGGAATCGAAATCCGCTCGAGAATGTCGACCCAGCCCGCCAGCAGTTTGAACGCAGCGTCCAGGTCATTGGTTTCGTAGAGCACTTCGCCCAACAGGGCGGTGGCGAGGTACGTCGCGTCGGTACCGGCTTTCCCGCACTGGGCGGCTTCATGCAGCACATCGCGATAAACCCGTTCCGCCTGCTTCATCTGGCCTTCCAGGGCGTGACTCAAACCGACCATGCAACGTCCCTGGAGGCTGCCCGCCGTGGTTCCCAGGAGGGGTTCGCCATTGATCAGCAAGGCCGGGCGGTCGAGTTGCACCTGACGGGCCCTTTCGTAGTCACCCCGGTGCATGTAGAGCCAGGACAGGATATTGAGACACGAGCCAATGGCAATGGCGTTGCTGCCGGCAGGCGGGTCGAGCAGTTGCGGCAGCACAGTCATCGCAGCGTCAGTGTCATCGCGTTGCAGGGCTAGTGAGGCACGCAGCAGCGCGATCATGAAACGATCGTGGACGTCGCTTTCGGGAACGTCCTTGAACAGTTGATCGAGGCTTTGGGCGCAGGTCGCGAAATCCCTGGCATAGAGTTGCATCCGGGCCTTGAGAATGCGCAGTTTCACCCGCGACTGTACCTGCTCGAACGGTAGCAGCCGGACCAGCTCGATCAACATGCGCAGGTCGCCATGGGCATACAGCGCTTCGGCGTGCTGTTCCACCAGATCCGCCGCGGCATCGGGGTCGCCGGCCATGACGGCATGGTGCACCGCTTCGTCCAGATACTGGTGATCGTGAAACCACACCCAGGCCCGTGCATGCACCGCCTGTTGTTCGGTCCTGCTGCGCGAGTCGAAGTATTTGAGCAATGTTTCGCGCAGCAGCGGGTGCAGGCGATACCAGGTTTCACGCCCGGCGCCATCCACCGGGATCAGGAACAGGTTGTCCCGCTCCAGTCGGGCCAGCAGGGTGCTGGCTGAACTGACCGCATCCGGATTGCCGCTGAGCGCGGCGCACAGCGAGGCACAGAAACGGTTGCAGACCGCCATGAGCAGCATCAGGTCGAGGTCTGTCGGCGTCAGGTGAGACAAAACCTCGACTTCGAAAAACTTCGCGAACGCCTGGTCGTCGCGCACTTGTGTCTGGTCGGTGGCCGGCCGGTTTTTCTTGCGGCTGACGGCCAGCAACTGCAGCCCGGCCACCCAACCGTCGGTCAGCTCGTGCATTTGCCTGGCGTCACGGGCGTTGATCTCGCCCAGCTGCGCCTTGAGAAACTGCTCGGACTCGGCCGGCGTGAAGCGCAAGTCGCGCAGGTTCAGTTCCAGCACCAGCTCCTGGCTGCGCAAACGTGCCAGGGACAAGGGCACGACGCTGCGCGACACCAACGCCAGGTGCAGGTTGGCCGGCGCGTAGTCGATCAGCCATTGCAGGGCTTGATGGATGCCGACGTCGGTCAGGTGGTGCAGGTCGTCGAGTACCAGCACCAATTCACGACCGCGACTGGCGATGCTGCGCACCAGGGTAATGACGGTGCGTTCCACGGCTTCGCCATCGATGCCGCGACCCTCCAGTTGAGTGGCTTCGTGCACCAGGGATGGATCGATCTGGCCGAGACTGGCCAGCAGATAATCCAGGAAACGGGTCAGTTCGTTGTCATCGGCGGACAACGTCAGCCACGCCACGTCGAAACCCAGTGGCAGCAACGCCTGGCGCCAGGCAATCAGGGTCGACGTCTTGCCACAGCCCGCGGGCCCCTTGAGCACGATGCAGCGCTGGCGGCGTGCCCTGAGCATTTGCTCCTGCAGCCGGTCCCGGGAAATCAGGCGTGCGGCACTGCGCGGCGGTATCAGTTTGGTACTGACGATCGGCGACTGTGCCGGTGCGGGGACCTGGCTGGCCGACGTGTCCGTGGCGCTGGGTTTGCGGGGTTTGTCCATGGGTGATCCGAATCTTTTTTATTTTGGGAATGCACTGAATCCATTCGAGTGTAACCCAGAGCTTGAGAGACATGACCCCGTGTTGGGCATCCGCCACCCGATGCGGGTGGTGGTCGGCGATAAAGGGATTGTTCTACTGGTCGGCATAAAAACAGGAGTGCTGCCTGGCGCTCCGTTAGAACAATGGAGCGGCAACAATGGGTGTACTGAGCGGCATTCGAGTGGTGGAGTTTGAAGCAATCGGCCCGGCGCCTTTTGGCACCATGCTGCTGGCGGACATGGGTGCCGACGTGGTGCGCATCGACCGTCCGGTGAAGGCCAGCGACCTGGGCCCCAAATTCGAGGGCAAGCGTGCGGACATCATCGGGCGCAATCGGCGTTCGGTGACGCTTGATCTGAAGCGGCCGGAAAGTGTCGCGGCCGCCCTGGAGCTGATCGAACGCGCCGACGTGCTAGTCGAGGGTTTTCGTCCCGGCACCCTGGAACGGCTGGGCCTGGGGCCTGACGTCGTGCTGGCGCGCAACCCGCGCCTGGTCTATGCCCGCATGACCGGTTGGGGCCAGACCGGCCCTATGGCCGAGCGCGCCGGGCATGACCTGAACTACATCGCCTTGTCGGGCGTGCTGTCGGGCATCGGCCCGGCCGGTGGTCGCCCGGTGCCGCCGCTCAACCTGGTGGGGGACTACGGCGGTGGGGGCATGTTGCTGGCGATGGGCGTGCTGGCGGCGCTGGTGAACGTGCAGCGAGGCGGGGCGGGGCAAGTGGTCGACGCCGCCATGACCGAAGGCGCGGCGCAACTGGGCTCGGTGATCTGGGGCCTGTTGGCCGGCGGACACTGGAACGAACAGCGCGGCAGCAACCTGCTCGATGGCGGCGCGCCCTGGTACGACACCTACGAAACCCGCGACGGGCAGTACATGTCGATCGGCCCGATCGAGTCGCGTTTCTACGCCCAGATGCTGGAAATACTAGGGCTGGCGGGCGCGGGGCTACCCCCTCAACACGACCGTTCGGGCTGGCCGCAATTGCGCGAAGCCTTCACCCGGGCCTTCCTTGGGCGCACCCGTGAGCAATGGGCCGAAGCCTTTGCCGAGAGCGACGCTTGCGTTGCGCCGGTGCTGGGTTTTGCCGAGGCCGCCGGGCATCCCCATGCCCGCGCGCGGGGCAGCTTCATCGAGGTCGAGGGCATCGTCCAGCCGGTTCCGGCGCCGCGTTTCCTCGGCACGCCCTCGGCGCACCCGCGGCCGGCCCCCGAGCGTGGCGAGCACGGTCGGGGCGCGCTGAACGACTGGGGGTTTGACGCAGCGGCCATCGAGCGCCTGCGTGAACAGGGCCTGGGCTTTTCGGCCTGAACGCCCGCGAACAACAAAAACAGTATCCCGCAGCGCAGGAGTCAGGCCCATGGCCATTCAGTTCAAGATCATCGAGCACGTGGCGCTCATCACGCTCGATGCACAACCGTCGAACAATACCCTCGGCGTCAGCGACCTGGTGCACCTGCGCAAGACGCTGGTGGCGTGCCAGGACGATGAACAGGTGCGGGTCATCGTCCTGACCGGCGCCGGTGAGCGCGCGTTTTGCTGTGGCGCGGCCCAGAAGGACAGGTTCCTGCCGGAGCCTGGCCACGTCGCCGGTTCATTGAAAAGCCGCGAAACCGAAGCCGAGGAGGGTGGCTATACGCGCCTGTTCGACCTCAGCGATCTGGAAATCTGGAAGCCGGTGATCGCCGCCATCAATGGTACCTGTCTCGGCGGGGGCCTTGAGCTGGCCCTGCAATGTGACCTGCGCATCGCTTCGGCGGGAGCGACGTTCGGCTTGCCCGAAGTGCGGGACGCGACCATTCCGGCCGCCGGTGGCGTGCAGTATCTGATGCGCGCGGTACCGGCGGTCCACGCCATGAAAATCGCTCTGACGGGCGAGCCGATCAGCGCCGAGCAAGCCCTGCGCATCGGCCTGGTCGTTGAGCTGCTGCCCCAGGACGAGCTGATGCCGGCTGCCCTGAACCTGGCTGAACGCATCGCGGCCAACGGCCCGCTGGCGGTGCAGTCGATCAAGCGCCTGGCGCTGCAATCGGCGCACATGACACCCAGGGATTTCGCGACCCAGGCCCACCTGCACTGGGGTTTGCTGCGCGACAGCAAGGATCACGCCGAAGGGCGCGAGGCCATGGCCGAGAAACGTTCACCCAAATACACCGGCGCCTGACGTGGCGCTGCACCGCCGCCAGCGTTCTTGCCTGACAACAATAATTCACAGGAGAGGCACATGTATCTGACCCAAGGGCTGCACCGCATGCTGCAACAACAGCCCCATGCCCTGGCGACGGTCTATCGCGACCGCCGTCACACCTACGCGCAACTGGCCGAGCGGGTCGCCCGTCTTGCCGGCGCCTTGCAGCACCTTGGCATGCAGCCCGGCGACCGGGTTGGCCTGCTGGGCCTCAATAGCGACCGCTTCCTGGAGTATTACCTGGCCACCTGGTGGGGCGGCGGCGTGGTCAACCCGGTCAACATCCGCTGGAGCGTGCCGGAAATCGTCTACTCGCTGGATGACTGCGACACCCGCATCCTGATGATCGACGACACCTTCCTGCCGATGGCGGAAAAAATCGCCGGCTCGGCGAAGGTGCCTCCGCTGCTGATCCACATCGGCGATGGTCCGGCGCCCGAGGGCATGTTGTCCTATGAGCAGCTGATCCGCGGGGCGACACCGGTCGACGACGCGTTCCGGGGTGGCGACGACCTTGCCAGCATCCTGTACACCGGCGGCACCACTGGTAAGCCAAAGGGCGTGATGCAATCGCATATGAACCTGTGGACGGCGGCCGTGGCCCGTGCGGCGGATGTGCCGGTGCCGGCCGATGCGCTGACCCTGCATATCGCGCCGATGTTCCATCTGGCGGCGCTGTCGCGGGTGATCCTGATCTCGTTGATCGGCCTGCCGAGCATTTTCGTCCCGGCCTTCGATGCGCTGGACGTGATGCAGACCATCGAGCGCGAGCGGATCACCGACATCCTGATCGTGCCGACCATGTTGCAGGCGCTGATCATGCACCCCGAGTTCCCCCGACATGACCTCAGCTGCCTGCGCAGCCTGACCTACGGCGCCTCACCCATTGCCGTGCCGCTGCTGGAAATGGCCCTCAAGGCGCTGCCGAACGTGGAGTTCACCCAGGGCTACGGCATGACCGAAGCGGCGCCGCCGATCACCGCCAACGGTCCGGAAAACCATGGGCCCGAGGGCATCGCCAATGGCCGGTTGCGTTCAGCCGGGCGTCCCGGGCTTGGCGTGACCGTGCGCATCGTCGACGAACAGGACAACGAAGTCCCGCGGGGCACCGTCGGCGAAGTATTGGTTCGCGGCCCGAACATCATGCTCGGCTACTGGAACAAACCGGAGGAAACCGCCCAGGTCCTGCGTGGCGGCTGGATGCACACCGGCGACGGCGCCTACATGGACGAGAACGGCTATCTCTACATCGTTGACCGCTTCAAGGACATGATCGTCAGCGGTGGCGAGAACGTGTATTCCGGCGAAGTCGAGAGCGCCATCGCCAGTCACCCGGCGGTCGCGGCCTGCGCGGTGATCGGCATTCCCTGCCAGCAATGGGGTGAAGCGGTGCATGCGGTGATCGTGCTGCGGCCCGATCACAAGGTGCCGGGCGCGGAGATTATCGAACATTGCCGTCGCCAGATTGCCGGTTACAAGACGCCGAAGACCGTCGAGTTCCGCGCCGCGCTGCCGTTGTCGGGCGCCGGCAAGGTGCTCAAGCGTGATTTGCGCGAGCCGTTCTGGGCCGGCAAGGATCGGGGTGTGAGCTGACGCCATGTACATGACTCAGTGCCTGCAACGCACGTTGCAGCAAAACCCGGATCACCTGGCGACCCTTTTCGGTGAGCGGCGCCGGACGTATCGCCAGTTCGGCGAACGCGTCGCGCGTCTGGCGAGTGCCTTGCAGACCCTGGGCATGACGGCCGGCGACCGGGTCGGCATGCTCGCGCTCAATTCCGACCGTTACCTGGAATACATCATGGGCGTGTGGTGGGGCGGCGGGGTGCTCAACCCGGTGAACATCCGCTGGAGCGTGCCGGAGATTGTCTATTCGCTGGACGATTGCGCTACCGGCATCCTGATTGTCGATGAGCATTTTGCCGGGCTGGCCGAAGGTATTCGAAAAACCGCCCGCCAGGCGCCACGGTTTATTTATGCGGGCGAGGGCGAAGTGCCGGTGGGCATGCTCGGTTACGAGCAATTGATCGCCCAGGCCGCGCCGGTGGAGGACGCCGGGCGGGGCGGCGAGGACCTGGCCTGCATCATGTACACCGGCGGCACCACCGGTTTTCCCAAGGGGGTCATGCAATCCCATTGGAATTTGTGGTCGGCCTGCATGCCGCGCATGGTCGACATGCCGCCGATCCGTGGCGGTCGGCTGCTGCATGTCGCGCCGCTGTTCCATGTCGCGGGCATGGCTCGCGCGTTGATCCAGTTTCTGGCCGGTGAAAGCCATGTCGTGCTGGCGAGCTTCGATGCGGGCGAGGTGCTGCGGGTGATCGAACGTGAGCGGGTCACCGAAACACTGTTGGTGCCGACCATGATCCTTGCGCTGCTGGCGCATCCCGATTTCGAGCGTCGTGACCTTGGCAGCTTCAAGCGTCTGACCTACGGCGCGTCCCCCAGTGCCGGGGAGATGGTCGAGCAGGTGCTGGCGCGGCTGCCGGACATCGAGTTGTCCCATTCCTACGGTCTGACCGAGGCCTGTCCGGTGGTGTCGAGCAATCTGCCGTGCAATCACACGCTGGCCGCACGCAACAGCGGGCTGTCGCGTTCGGTCGGGCGTGGCGGGCTGGGGGTCAATGTGAAGATCGTCGACCCCCGGGGCGAGGAAGTGCCGCGTGGGACGGTGGGCGAGATCATCGTGCGCGGCCCGAACATCATGCAGGGTTACTGGAACAAACCCGAGGAAACTGCCAGGGCACTGCGCGGCGGCTGGTTGTACACCGGCGACGGGGGCTATATGGACGAACAGGGTTATCTGTTCATCGTTGATCGATTGAAGGACATGATCGTCAGCGGTGGCGAGAACGTCTATTCGGCGGAAGTCGAGAACGTCCTGGCGCGCCATCCTGCGGTGGCGCAGGCCGCAGTGATCGGTATCCCCCATGCGCAATGGGGCGAAGCGGTGCATGCGGTCGTGGTGCGCAAGCCCGGTGCCCGGGTCGACGAAGAACAATTGCGCCGGTATTGCCGTGAATTCATCGCCGGCTACAAGTGCCCCAAGACCATCGAATTTCGCGACGCATTACCCCTTTCAGCGGCCGGCAAAGTCCTCAAGCGCGAACTACGCAAATAACCACACCACACCCCCTGTAGGAGCGAGCCTGCCCGCGATGGCGTTGTGTCAGGCAATGGAGATGTTGAAGCTGCCGGCCTCTTCGCGGGCAGGCTCGCTCCTACAGGGATCGTGCGTTTGCGACCTTCCGGCGCGCCCGCGCCAGCGCTACCCGATCCGGGTGGCGAGTATCCCCACCCCCCTCAATACATTGGGCTCACGTACCAGGCGCACACCGGCCTGGCCATCCACTGGAGAGCCCGATGCATATCAACCGTACCGTGTACCGTGAAGACCACGAAATGCTGCGTGAAACCGCGCGACGTTTCTTCGAGCGTGAATGCCTGCCCAAGCAGGCGCAGTGGGACGAGGCCGGGCAGGTCGACCGGGAAACCTGGCTCAAGGCCGGTCGCCACAACCTGCTGTGCCTCACCGTGCCGACCGAGTACGGCGGCGGTGGCGGCGACTTCGGGCACTCGGCGGTACTAATCGAGGAGCTGTACCGAGCCGGTGTCTCGGGCTGGAGCCTGGGGGTGCATTCGGACATCGTCGCGCCGTACATCGTGCGCCTGGGCACTGAAGAGCAGAAGCACAAATGGCTGCCGAAAATCTGCACCGGCGAAACCGTGCTGGCGGTGGCGATGACCGAGCCGGGCACAGGATCCGACCTCAAGGCGGTCCGCACCACCGCCGTGCGGGACGGCGACGAGTGGGTGATCAACGGCAGCAAGACCTTCATCAGCAACGGCCTGACCTGCGACATGGTGGTGGTCGTGTGCAAGACCGACCCGAGCGCCGGGGCCAAGGGCTGCAGCTTGATCATGGTCGAGTGTGATCGCGAAGGTTTCCGTCGCGGCCGCAAGCTGGACAAGGTCGGCCAGCACGCAGCCGATACCGCCGAGCTGTTCTTTGACAACGTTCGCGTACCGGTGGGCAACCTGCTGGGCGAGGAAAACCGCGGCTTCATGCACCTGATGGAAGAGTTGCCCCAGGAGCGCCTGGTCATCGCCCTGTACAGCGCCGCCAAGCTCGAACGCATGCTCGAGCAGACGGTGGAGTACGTGAAGGATCGCAAGGCCTTCAACCAGACCGTATGGGACTTCCAGAACACCAAATTCAAGCTGGCCGATATCAAGGCCCAGGCCACCGCCGTGCGCCTGATGATCGATCACTACATCGGCGAACACATGCGTCGGCGCCTGACGGTGCAGGAGTCGGCACTGGCCAAGCTGTTCGCCACTGAGACCCTGTGCAAGTGCATCGACGACATGGTCCAGCTGCACGGCGGCTACGGCTACATGCTCGAGTACCCGATTGCCCGTGCCTTCGTCGACATGCGCGTGACGCGGATTTTTGGCGGCACCAGCGAAGTGCTGCGCGAACTGATCGCGCGCCAGTTGTGATCCTTCCCCCTCATTTTCAGGTGACACCATGAGCGAAAAAGTACTGGTAGCGGGCGTTGGCATGATCCCGTTCCGCAAGCCCAGCGACAGCCCGACCTACGTGCAGATGGGCGCAGAAGCAATACGCCGGGCCCTGGCCGATGCCGGGATCGAGTACAGCCTGGTCCAGGAAGCCTATGCCGGTTACGTCTACGGCGACTCCACCTGCGGCCAGACCGTGCTCTACGAAGTCGGCATGACCGGGATCCCGGTGGTCAATGTCAACAACAACTGCTCCACCGGCTCCACCGCGTTGTACCTGGCGCGCAAGGCCATCGAGTCCGGCTCGGCCGATTGCGTGCTGGCGGTGGGTTTCGAACAGATGCAGGCCGGGGCGCTGAAGTCCCATTGGGATGACCGTCCGCCGACCCGCGAGCGCTTCCTGCCGATTTTGCGTGGCCTGACCGCCGATATGGAGGGCATGCCCCAGGCCATCCGTACCTTTGGTGGTGCGGGGCGCGAGTACATGCACAAGTACGGCACCAAAATGGAAACCTTCGCCGCTGTGCGCGCCAAGGCCAGCCGCCATGCAGCCAACAACCCGCTGGCATTGTTTCGCAAGGTGCTCAGTGTCGAGGACGTGATGAATGACCCGGTGATTCTGCCGGGCGTCATGACCCGCCTGATGGCCTGCCCGCCAACTTGCGGCGGCGCGGCAGCGATCCTGGTGTCCGAGCGTTTCGCCAAAAAGCATGGCCTGCGTCGCGATGTGGAAATCGTCGCCCAGGCCATGACCACCGACACCCCCGAATCCTTCAATTTCGAAAAGCCGTCGCTGCTCGATTGGGTCGGCACGCACATGACTCACGCCGCTGTCGGCCAGGTGTACGAGAAGGCTGGAGTCGGCCCGCAAGATATCGATGTCTGCGAGCTCCATGACTGCTTCGCGCAGAACGAAGTGATCTGCTACGAGTCCCTGGGTTTTTGCCCCGAGGGTGGCGCCGAACAATTCGTGATGGACGGCGACAATACCTATGGCGGGCAAATCGTCGTCAATCCGTCCGGCGGCCTGCTTTCCAAGGGCCATCCGTTGGGCGCGACGGGCCTGGCGCAGTGTTATGAGCTGACCCAACAACTGCGCGGCAACGCCGAGCAGCGCCAGGTCAACGGCGCACGCCTGGCCATGGCACACAACCTCGGCCTGGGCGGCGCCTGTGTGGTGACGCTGTACGGCAAAGTCAGCGGAGGTGCCCGGTGAGCAGTTTGCTCGACGCCTTCCGCCTGACCGCCTTGCCGCAGCACGCCGAGGCCTTTCGCTGCGAAGTGCAGCGCTTTCTGGTCGAGCATTTGCCATCGGCACCGGCGGACGTGCGGGCGCGCAGCTGGACCGGATTCGATGCCGATTTCAGTCGCAAACTGGCCGGGCGCGGCTGGGTTGGCCTGACACTGCCGCAAGCCTATGGCGGTGCCGGGCTGAACGCCTTCAGCCGCTTCGTCCTGGTGGAGGAGCTGCTGTCGGCCGGCGCTCCGGTGGCGGCGCACTGGATTGCCGATCGGCAGAGCGGGCCGCTGATCCTGAAGTTCGGCAGCGATGCGCAGAAGGATTTCTACCTGCCGCGCATCTGTGCGGGCAAAGCGTTTTTCTGCATCGGCATGAGCGAGCCCAATGCCGGCTCGGACCTGGCCAGCGTGCGCAGTCGTGCCACTCGCTGCGAAGGTGGCTGGCGCCTGAGCGGGCGCAAGATCTGGACGACCAACGCCCATCACGCCGACTACATGATCGCTCTGGTGCGCACCAGCGGCTCGCCCGAGGACCGTCACAACGGACTCTCGCAGTTCATCATCGACCTGCGGCAACCGGGTGTGAGCGTGCGCCCGATTGTCGACCTCGCCGGCGATGCGCACTTCTCGGAAGTGGCGTTCGATGAGGTGTTGTTGAGCGATGACGCACTGGTGGGCGAGGAGGGCAGTGGCTGGAAGCAGGTCAACGCTGAACTGGCCTTCGAGCGCAGTGGGCCGGAGCGCTTCTACTCCAGCGTGGTGTTGCTGGACCTGTGGGCCAACACCTTGCGCCGCCACGGTGCCAGCGCAGCCGACACCGCGTTGCTCGGCAGTTTCCTCACCCAACTGAGCAGCCTGCGCAACCTCTCGCTGGCGCTCACGGCACTCCTGGCGCGGGGCGAAAGCCCGGTGGTGGAGGCAGCGCTGGTCAAGGACATCGGCACCGAGTTCGAGCAGTCGATTCCGGCAGCGATTGCCAACTCGATCAGCGCCGATCCCGACGCCCCGGTCGACGAAGAGCTGTACCGCACCGTGGCCTACCTGAACCAGGTCGCACCGACTTTCTCGTTGCGCGGCGGAACCCGCGAAATCCTGCGCGGCATGATCGCCCGCGGCCTTGGCCTGCGTTGAATAGGACTTATCGTCATGTTTACTGAAGCGATTGAAAAAATCCTGACAGACCTGTGCACCCCGGCATGGGTCCGCGCCGTTGAAAACGGTGAGGGCGCCAGTGAGCTGTGGCGCGTGCTGGAGGAAGGCGGGTTTCTGGAACTGCTGACCCCGGAAGTGGCCGATGGTGCGGGGCTTTCCCTGGATGCGCTGTTCCCGATTGTGCTCGCCTTCGGCCGTCATGCCCTGCCGGTTCCAGCCGCGCAAAGCATGGCTGCCCGGGCATTGCTGCGTGACTGTCCGTACCGGTTGCCGGCCGGCATGGTGACCCTGGCCGGCACGGCCTGGCGCCAGGCCGATGGTGGGTTGTGCGCGCCACGTGTCACCTACGGATCATTGGCCGATTTTGCCCTGGTGAACCTGGGCGGCGAGCTGTTGCTGCTCGATTGCAGCCAGGCGCGACGCCAGTCCGACGGGGTTCACGCCAGCCAGTACGCCACGCTGAATTGGCCCGGGGAAGCCGTCGGTGCAGCCGTCGGCAACAACGGTGAAGAAGTTCGCCTGTTCAGCGCCGCCATCCACGCCGCGACCATGGCCGGGGCGATGGAACGGGTACTGGACATGACCCTTGAGTACTGCAATGACCGGGTTCAGTTCGGCAAGGCCATCGGCAAGTTCCAGGCGGTCCAGCACCAGCTCAGCGTAATGGCCGAGCAGGTGGCGGCTGCACGCATCGCCGCCGAGCTGGCCTTCGCCGGCACCGCGCAGGTGCCGGGTCCGATTCCGACCGCCATGGCCAAGGCCCGCACCAGCATGGCAGTGCCCCAGGTGACCGCCACCGCCCACGCGCTGTTCGGCGCCATTGGCGTGACCGAAGAACTGGACCTGCAACTGTTCACCCGGCGCCTGCATCAGTGGCGCCTCAGCGAAGGCTCGGAAGCGTACTGGAATGTCGTCGTCGGCAAGGCCTTGCTGGCCCGGCCGAACGTCAACGCCAGCGAATTCGCCCGTCACGTCACCCCGTTTCACTCCGCTTGAGGACAACCCCATGAGCCCGTTTCTGAAGTACGAACAGGACGATCACGTCGTCACCCTGACGATGAATGACCCGGAACGTCGCAACCCGCTGACCGGCAACAGCGCTGTACCCGAATTCCTCGAAGCCATCGAGCGGATCGAGCGCGATGCCAGTGTGCGCGCCGTGATCATCACCGGTGCCGGCAGTGCGTTTTGCTCGGGCGGCAACGTACGTGACATGGACCGCTACGCGCAGATGTCGGGCATGCAATTGCGCCAGGAATACCGCACCGGCATCCAGCGCTTGCCGCTGGCGCTGTTCAATCTGGAAGTGCCAGTGATTGCGGCGGTCAACGGCGCGGCCATCGGCGCCGGTCTCGATCTGGCGTGCATGTGCGACATCCGCGTGGCCTCCGATCAGGCGAAGTTTGCCGAGAGCTTCGTCAAGTTGGGGATCATCCCCGGTGACGGCGGCGCGTGGCTGTTGCCGCGCATCATCGGCCTGTCCCGGGCCACCGAACTGACCCTGACCGGGCAAATGATCGACGCACGCCAGGCGGAGCAATGGAACCTGGTGTCCCGGGTCGTACCCGCCGAACAACTGCTGGAGACGGCGCGGGAAATCGCCGCGTCCATCGCCGCCAATCCGCCCCATGCCGTGCGCCTGGCCAAGCGCTTGTTGCGCGAAGCCTTGCACACCCGTCTCGACACGCTGCTGGAAATGTCCGCGACCTTCCAGGTGCTGTCGCACCAGACCGCCGATCACCGCGAAGCCGTGACGGCGTTTATCGAGAAACGCACTGCGACTTTTACCGGGTGAATGTCACCGGCAGTAACGCCCATCGAGCGCATCTCGAACCGGGTCGTTACGCCCCCCAAAACCTTGTGAAAACGCTTGATCCAAATCACCCGTTCGGGTGTGAGGACCCAACCTGAGCCTCGCTAGCATGGGCTCTCACCACGCCATCCTTAACCGGAGAAACCGCATGACAAAAACAACAATGCGCGGAGTCTTCCAGCCGAGTCTGCTGACCGTAGCTGTGACGATTGCCACTTGCGCGAGCCCTCAGGCCCGCGCTGTTGATTTCAACATCGGGGAGATTCAAGGGTCGTTCGATTCATCGCTGTCGGTCGGCGCGAGCTGGTCGACCGCTGACCCGGACAAGCAATTCATCTCCAACTTCAACTCCCAGGGCGTCACCGGTGGCGAGTCCGCCTCGCGCACCACCGACGACAACCGTCTGAACTTCAAGAAGGGCGAAACCTTCTCGAAGATCTTCAAGGGCGTGCATGACCTGGAGCTGAAATACGGCGACAGCGGCGCCTTCGTGCGCGGCAAATACTGGTACGACTTCGAGCTGATGGACGAGCACCGGCCGTTCTACGACATCGATGACTCGGGCCGTGATCGCGCGGCCAAGTCGTCCGGGGCGATGTTCCTCGACAGCTTCGTCTACCACAACTATTCGCTGGGCGATCAGGTCGGCAACGTGCGCCTGGGCAAGCAGGTGGTGAGCTGGGGCGAGAGCACCTTCATCGGCAACTCGATCAACAGCATCAACCCGGTGGACGTCGCGGCCCTGCGTCGGCCCGGTGCGGAAGTGAAGGAAGGCCTGATCCCGGTCAACCTGCTTTACGTGTCCCAGGGCCTGGCCGACAACATCACCGCCGAGGCGTTTTACCAGCTGGAGTGGGACAAGTCGGTGGTCGACAACTGCGGCACCTTCTTCGGCAGCGACGGCGTACCCCAGGGCTGTAACGACCGACTGGTGGTGGCCGGCCTCGACCTGCCACCGGGGGTGGCACGTAATACCGGCGGTAACGCGGCCATCGCCGCGGGTACCGACGATGCGTTCATCCCGCGCCTGAAGGACAACGATGCCCGCGACAGCGGCCAGTATGGCCTGGCCCTGCGCTGGTACGTGCCGGAGGCGAACGACACCGAATTCGGCGCCTACGCGATGAACTACCACAGCCGCAACCCGTACCTGAGCATCAACCAGATGACCAGCGCGGCCGGCGGCGTGACCTCGGCGCGCAGCGTGCGCTACTTCATCGACTATCCGGAAGATATTCGCCTGTACGGCCTGAGCTTCCAGACCAACGTCTCCGGTGTTTCCCTGGGGGGCGAGGTCAGCTACCGGCCGAATATGCCGCTGCAACTGAACACCGCCGACCTGCTGTCAGCGGCCACCTTCGGCGCGACTTCGCCGCTGATCACCACTGGTTTCGCCGGGCGCACCCTCGGTGCCGAGGTCAACGGCTACAAGCGCATGCCGGTGACCCAGGCGCAAATGACCGCCACGCAGTTCTTCGATCAGGTGCTGGGGGCCAGCCGCCTGACCCTGGTTGGCGAGGTCGGTTACAACCACATCAACGGCCTGGGCAAGGCCGATGGCTCGGACCTGCGTTTCGGTCGCAGCCCGGCCTTCGGTTCCGGCCAGCTGCAAGGCGCAGCCGGTGCGGCCACTTGCCGGGGCACTGCCGCAGGTACGCCGTCGGCCAGCAACCCGGCGCAGGAGTGCAACGACAACGGCTTCTACACCAGCAACAGCTGGGGCTATCGCCTGCGCGGCAAGCTCGATTATCAGAACGTGATCGCCGGCATCAACCTGTCGCCCAACCTGGCCTGGTCCCATGACGTCGAAGGCTACGGTCCGAACTTCGATGAGGGCTCCAAAGCCGTCAGCGTCGGCCTGGATGCCGATTACCTGAACACCTACACCGCCAGCCTGAGTTACACCAACTACTTCGGCGGCGACTTCAACACCAACGTCGATCGTGACTACGTCGCGCTCAGCTTCGGCGTGAATTTCTGATGCAACCCTGCCCAAGAGGTAATTGGATATGAACTACTTCAACATGAACGCGCGTTTCATTCTGCAAGCAGGTGCACTGAGTCTGTCGTTGCTGGCCAGCAGCGTCATGGCCGCCGTCACCCCCCAGGAGGCTGCCCAGTTGGGCACCACGCTGACGCCTTTGGGCGCTCAGAAAGAGGGCAATGCCAATGGCAGCATTCCGGCCTGGACCGGTGGCCTGAAGCCGGGTGCGGCCGCGCTGGACAATGGCTTCCTCGGTGATCCATTCGCCGGTGAAAAGCCACAGGTGGTCATCACCGCCGCCAACGCCGAGCAGTACAAGGACAAGCTGACCCCGGGCCAGCTGGCGATGTTCAAGCGCTACCCGGACAGCTACAAGATCCCGGTGTACAAGACCCAGCGCACCGCCGCTTCGCCGCAAAACGTATACGACATCGCCAAAAAAAGTGCGGTGACCACCGAGCTGACGCCCGACGGCAACGGCCTGCTGAACTTCTCGCAAACCCGTTACTACCCGTTCCCGCTGCCCAAGAGCGGCGTCGAGGTCTACTGGAACCACACCAACCGTTATCGCGGTGGCAACATTGAGCGCCAGGCCGCCCAGGCCGCACCGCAGGCCAATGGTTCGTATTCCATTGTCGAGTACGACGACAAGCTGGCGTTCCCGCAATTGATGGACGGCGTCGAAGCCGGGCAGGGCGACAACGTCCTGTACTACTACAAACAGGAAATCACCGCGCCGTCGCGCATGGCCGGCAGTGTGGTGCTGATCCACGAGACCATCGACCAGGTCAAGGAGCCGCGCCTGGCGTGGGTCTACAACGCCGGACAGCGCCGCGTGCGTCGTGCACCGCAAGTGGCTTACGATGGCCCGGGCAACGGTTCGGACGGCATGCGTACCGCCGACAACACCGACATGATGAACGGCGCGCCGGATCGTTATGACTGGAAGCTGATCGGCAAGAAGGAACTGTACATCCCGTACAACAACTACCGGTTGCAGTCGCCCAAGCTCAAGTACGACGACATCATCAAGCCGGGGCATATCAACCAGGACCTGACCCGCTATGAGCTGCACCGGGTCTGGCATGTCGAGGCCACCCTCAAGCCGGGCCAGCGACATGTGTATGCCAAGCGTGACCTGTACTTCGACGAGGACACCTGGCAGCTGGCGGAAGTCGATCACTATGACGGTCGTGGGCAGCTGTGGCGGGTGGCGGAAGGTTATGCGTTGAACGATTACGAGCGAGGCGCCCCCAACTTCGCCATGCTCGGGATCTATGACCTGATTGCCGGTCGCTACAACGTGCTGGCGATGACCAACCAGTCCAAGCATGCAACCACCTATGGCATGACCGCGAAGATGAGCGACTTCACCCCGTCCGCGCTGCGCAACGCCGGTATTCGCTGAGGGTTCATTCCCGCTTGCAACAACGCATCACTGTAGGAGCGAGCCTGCTCGCGATGGACTCGAGAACGCCGCGCTCAGTCAGCAGACACGCGTATTCGTTAACGACCATCGCGAGCAGGCTCGCTCCTACAGAAGGGGTGTGTGCTTACCAACCACCTGATGCGGGTGGCGTACAAACCGGCTGACAGGCCAATGATGGAATCCATTGTCCATCGGCGAGGTCCGTCATGTTTGTGCCACGGCCGCATCTTTGCGATGCACTCAAGGGCGCCCGGCAGCGATTGCAATTGCTGTGCGCGCCTGCAGGTTTCGGGAAAACGGCTTTGCTGCGCGAGTATTTGCAGGGCGTAGCGGCGCCGGGGCGGGTGGTTTGGCTGGGGTTGGGTGGGCAGTCGCAAACCCTGGACAATTTGACCATGAGGCTGGCGGGCGAGCTTGGAGTGGCGCCCGATGCCTTAATGACGCATCTCGGCTCAAGTAATGAGATGACAGGTCTGGCGCCTTCGCGAGCAAGCCCGCTCCCACAGTTGACCGCGTTCCCCTGTGGGAGCGGGCTTGCTCGCGAAGACGCCGGCCCTGCCAATGAAGAGCCAAGGCTTCGCCTTGTGTTCGATGATGTCCCCGCACAAATGCCCGCCAACCTGAACCACTGGTTCGACCAACTCCTGTCCCTGCAAAACCCCCGCCTGCAACTGCTGGTCACCTGCCGTCAGCGCCCCGACTGGAACCTGCCGCGCCTGATGCTCGACGGCCAATTGTTCGAGCTGGACGCCAGGCAACTGGCCCTGCGCCCGGATGAGTTCGAATCGCTGATCGACGGGCTGTCGCCCCATATCGATGCCACCTCGCGGGAACGGCTCTGGCATGAAACCGGGGGCTGGTGTGCCGGTGTCCGGCTGTCGTTGCCGCTGTGCGGGGGAGGGCCTTTGCTCGGGCAATTCCTGCGGCGCGAAGTGCTGTCGCGCCTGAGTGATGAACAGCGAGAAGTCCTGTCCGGCCTGGCGCATTTGCCCAAGGCCAACGCGGATTTTTGCCAGCAACTGTGGGAAGGCCAGCAGGCCGGCCGGGTGTTCGACAGCTTGCTGGCATGCCAGGCTTTTCTGTTCCCGGTCGATCGGCAACCCGGCTGGTTCCGCCTCTTGCCGGCGGTGGCTCATGCCCTGCAAGGCCAATTGAGCGGGGCGCCGTTGAACCGGCTGCGCCTGCGGGCCTGCCAACTGCTCAGCCTCTCGGGGCATGTCGACGATGCGGTCGAGCAAGCCCTGTGTGCCGGCCAGCCGGAAGTGGCGGCGAACTACATGGAGCGCTTGTGGCTCAGCTGGATACTCAGCGAGCGGCATCTGAGCAAACTCATGGACTGGCGCGAGAAAATCGAGCCGCAACTGCTGCACAGCAGCCCGCGCCTGATCTACCTGTGCGCCAAGGCGCTGCTGTTCAGCGGCCGGCTGAAAGAGGCCGAAGATTGCCTGCAACGCCTGGGGCATTTCCTGCCGCTGCCCGACCCGCAACGCCACCAGCGCCTGCTGGCCAACTGGCAGGCCTTGTTCGGCACCTTGCACGCCCTGCGCGGCAATACCGAACAGGCGCGCCTGCACTGCCACGCCGCGCTTGGCTACCTGACAGGCGCGGACTGGCTGTCGGTGTTGCTGTGCCATTGCACATTGGCGCGCATCGCCATGAAAACCGGCGAACTGACCGAGGCCCAGGTGTTGCTGGAGCATTCCCTGGAACTGGCCCGGCGTCGCGGCAGTCGTGAAGCGGAAGTCCTGGTCAATACGGACAGGGTGCGGTTGATGGCGCTCCAGGGGCAGACCACCCTTGCCCAATCGTTGCTGCGCACAGAGCTTGAGCGGCTGGCTGGCAGCAGGAATTCGCCGTATCCATTGCTCGGCCGGCTGATGTTCCTGCAAGGTGAATTGTTGCTGCACCAGGGGCACCTGGAGGAGGCCCGGCAGGTGGTGCAGGCCGGGCTGTTGCAGGTTCGTGATTGCTGCGCACCCTTTGTGCTCGATGCCTACCTGTTGCTGTCGGAGATGGCCTCCCGCGGCCGTGACACCGAACGAGCCCACCTGCTGTTGTACGAAGCCGAGCGGCGCATGCACTGGGGCAGGATTGACAGCACCTGCTACCAGGGGCCGATTGCCCTGCAAAAAGCCCGGAACCTGGCCCGCGATCACGGCGACGACACCGACAGGTTCGCCGTGTCCCGCGTACCTGACTATCAAGACGAACTGACACCCCGGGAAATGTCCGTACTCAAGCTGCTGGCCGAAGGCATGTCGGTGCGCGAAGTCGGCCATCGCCTGTTCATCTCGGTCAATACCGTCAAGACCCACGCCAAGAACATCAACGTCAAGCTCGGCGCCTGTCGCCGCACCCAGGCCATCAACAGCGCCAAGGCCATGGGCATCCTGGCTTGAAAACCCCCACCACCTGATCCGGGTGGCGGCGTGGCGCCGGCGTTGGTCAACCATGCAGCCAGACCTTATGTATCGCTGCCTGATCGCGGCCGTGACCGGAAAAAAACAAGAGAGGTAGTGATGAGCGCCATCGAGCATTCGACGAGCTGTGAAATCCGCACGATCCTGGAAAAACAGAGGGCCGGGTTCCTGGCCAATGAGCCCTGGACCCTCGAGCAACGCTGTGAGTTGCTGGATCGGGCAATCGGTTTGCTGGTCAATCACGAGCAGGACCTCATCGAGGCCCTGACCGCCGACTTCGGTCATCGCAGCCCGGGCTTTTCCAAGGGCAGCGAAGTGCTGTCGCCACTGGCCACGCTCAAGCAGACCAAGGCCGAACTGGCCGACTGGATGCGTCCCGAACAGCGCCAGGCCCGGGCCGGCCAAGCCTGGGTGCAGTACCAGCCGCTGGGGGTGGTCGGCATCGTCACCGCCTGGAACGTCCCCGGCTACATGGTGTTCAGCGGCCTGGCCGGTGCCCTCGCCGCCGGCAACCGGGTGATGATCAAACCCTCGGAATTCACCCCGCACACTTCGGCCCTGATCGCCCGACTGATCCGCTCGGTGTACGCCGAAGAGGAAGTGGCGGTGGTGCTCGGTGGCGCGGACGTCGGCCAGGCGTTCTGTGGCCAGCCGTTCGACCACTTGCTGTTCACCGGTGCCACCAGCATCGGCAAGCACGTGTTGCGCGCGGCGGCGGAAAACCTGGTGCCGGTGACGCTGGAACTGGGCGGCAAGTCGCCGACGATCATCTCCCGCACAGCGGACTTCAACGACGCCGTGGCCAAGACCGTGATCGGCAAGCTGCTCAATGCAGGTCAGTTGTGCGTGGCACCGGACTACGTGTTCGTGCCGCAGGAGTCTGTAGGCGCATTCATCAGCGTGGCCAAGGCGGTGGTCGGCAAATTTTTCCCGACCCTCAAGGACAATCCCGACTACACCTCGATCATCAACAGCCGTCACTACGAGCGACTGCTGGGCTATCTCGGCGAAGCCCGTGCAGCGGGTGTCGAGCTGATCGAGCTGAACCCGGCGGGTGAGGATTTCAGCGACGGGGCGCGAAACAAGATCGTGCCGACCTTGCTGCGCAATCCCGGCGACGCTCTGCAAGTGATGCAGGACGAGATTTTCGGCCCACTGCTGCCGGTCCTGGCCTACACGACCATCGACGAAGTGATCGCCCGGATCAACGCGCGCCCACGCCCGCTGGCCTTGTACTACTTCGGCAACGATGCCGCCGAAGAGGCGGCAGTGCTGACGCGTACTTGCTCGGGCGGCGTGACCCTCAACGGCGTTTTGAGCCATGCCAGCACCGAAGGCCTGCCGTTCGGTGGCGTCGGCCAGAGCGGCATGGGGGCCTATCACGGCATCGACGGTTTCCGCACCTTCAGTCACGCCAAAGCCATCCTTCGCACAGCGCCCAACCCGGCCTGATCCCCGTTCATTGTTGAGAGTGTTTGCCATGAAAGCTGCCGTATTCCACCAGGTTGGAGCCCCGCTGGTCATCGAAAATGTGGGCATCAGCAAACCGGGCCCGCGCGAAGTCTTGATCCGCACCAAGGCCGTGGGTGTCTGCCATTCCGACTTGCACGTCATCGACGGCTCGTTTCCCTATCCGGGCCCCTTGGTGCTGGGTCACGAAGCCGCCGGCGTGGTCGAGCAGGTCGGCTCCGAAGTGCGTTCGGTCAAGCCCGGCGATCATGTGGTGACCTGCCTGACCGTGTTCTGCGGTCATTGCGATCACTGCGTGACCGGCCATCTCGCTCGCTGCGTGTCGCCGGAAACCAAGCGCGGCAAGGACGAAGAGTCGCGCCTGACCTACGTGCAAAAACCGATGCCGCAATTCGTCAACCTGTCCGGTTTTGCCGAACAGATGCTGGTGCATGAAAACGCCTGCGTCGCCATCCGCCGCGACATGCCGCTGGACCGCGCCGCCCTGTTGGGTTGTGCCGTCACCACCGGTACCGGGGCAGTGTTCAACACCGCCAAGGTGCGTCCGGGCGAAACCGTGGCCGTGATCGGTTGCGGCGGCATCGGCCTGGCCGCCATCAACGGCGCCGCGCTGGCCGGGGCAGGGCGGATCATCGCCATCGACATGCTTGATTCCAAACTGGAACTGGCCAGGCAGTTCGGCGCCACCGACCTGATCAACGGCCGCGACGGCGACGCCGCCAAGCAGGTCATGGAACTGACCCGTGGCGGCGTGCACCACGCCTTCGAATGCATCGGCCTCAAGCAGACCGCCGAACAGGCCTTTGCCATGCTGGCCCGTGGCGGCACCGCCACGGTGATCGGCATGCTCAAGCCCGGCCTGAAAATCGAACTGGACCCGTTGCAGCTGCTGCACGAGCGACGCATCCAGGGTTCGCTGATGGGCTCCAACCGTTTCCCGGTGGACATGCCGCGCCTGGTGGATTTCTACATGCAGGGGCGACTCAAGCTCGACGAAATGATTTCCCAGCGCATCAAGCTTGAGCAGATCAACGAAGCGTTCGACGAGTTGCGCCGTGGCGAACTGGCGCGCTCGGTGATCGTTTTCAACGACTGAACCCCTGCGTACCCATGTACCTGTGGGAGCGAGCCTGCTCGCGATGAGGCCGGCACATTCAACTCGAAGGTGACTGTCATGCCGCTATCGCGAGCAGGCTCGCTCCTACAGGTGACCTTGCGTTTTTGGAGTTGATTGATGGACATAGATTTCACATCGGACGAACGCGCCTTCCGCGAAGAGGTTCGGGCCTATCTGCGCGACCACCTGCCAGTCGAATTCGCCCAGCGCATTTCCCAGGGCAAGCGACTGAACAAGGAACATCAGGTGCAATGGATGCGCACCCTCAACCGTCAGGGTTGGCTGGCGCCTGGCTGGCCGGTGGAGTTCGGTGGCACCGGCTGGAGCGATGTGCAAAAACACATTTTCGACGAAGAGTGCTTTGCCGCCGGCGCCCCCAAAGTGGTGTCCTTCGGGCTGAAAATGGTCGCTCCGGTGATCATCAAGTTCGGGACCGCCGAGCAGAAGGCCCGGTTTCTGCCGCGCATCCTCACGTGTGAAGACTGGTGGTGCCAGGGCTACTCGGAGCCGGGGGCAGGTTCCGACCTGTCGTCCTTGAAGACCCGCGCTGTTCGCGATGGCGATCACTACGTGGTCAACGGCCAGAAAACCTGGACCACCCTGGCGCACTTCGCCGACTGGATGTTCTGCCTGGTGCGCACCGACCCCGAGGCACGACAGCAGCGGGGTATTTCCTTTGTGCTGATCGACATGAAGACGCCGGGCATCACGGTGCGACCGATCATCACCCTCGATGGCGAGCATGAAGTCAACGAAGTGTTCTTCGACAACGTTCGGGTTCCGCTGGCGAACCTGGTCGGCCAGGAGAACGAAGGCTGGACCTGCGCCAAGTACCTGCTGACCCATGAACGCACCAGCATTGGCGGGATTGCCCAGAACAAGGCGCTGCTCGGCCGTCTCAAAAACATCGCCAGCCAGCAGGTTCGTGATGGCCGGCCGCTGATCGATGATCCGTTGTTCCGGGCACAGATCGCCGAGGTCGAGATGCAGTTGATGGCGGCCGAAATGAGCAACCTGCGCACTTTGGCAGCGGCCAGTGAAGGCGGTGTACCCGGGGCGGAAAGTTCGTTCCTGAAGATCAAGGGCACCGAGATCCGCCAGGCGATTACCTGGCTGATCAGCAAGGCGGTGGGGCCTTACGCGCTGCCGTTCATTGAAGAGGAATTGGGCTATGGCAGCGAGCCGTTGCTGTACACCGACTACAGCAGCGCGGCGACCTGTCAGTACCTGGATGCGCGCAAGGCCTCGATTTACGGCGGGGCCAACGAGATCCAGAAAAACATCATCGCCAAAATGATTCTCGAGTTGTAAGGGGCCGACCATGGATTTCAAACTGACCGAAGAGCAGTTGATGCTGCAAGACACCGTCGCAAGGCTGGTGCGCGACACCTACGGTTTCGAAAAGCGCGAGGCATACAGCCGGCGTGAGCACGGGTTCAGCCATGAGCTCATGCAGCAATTGGGTGACCTTGGCTTGAGTGCCGTGCCTTTCGCCGAAACATACGGTGGATTCGGCGGCAGTGGTGTGGAGACGATGCTGATCATGAAGGAGCTGGGTCGAGGCTTGTGCCTGGAGCCCTACCTGCATTCAGTGATTTTCGCCGGGGGCCTGGTCACCCAGTTGGGCACCGAGGCTCAGAAGCAGAGACTGTTGCCGGCACTGGGCAACGCCGAATTGCAAATGGCGGTGGCCGTGGATGAGCCGCAGAGTCACTACCAGCTACAGGACGTGCAAACCGTCGCGCAGCCCGTGACCGGTGGCTGGAAACTCAACGGCCGCAAGTCCGTGGTGGTTGGCGGGCAGAGCGCCGGGCTGATCGTGGTATCGGCCAGAACCAGTCATGGGGCCAGGGAAGAGCAGGGCATCAGCCTCTTTCTGATTGATCCACATGAGGCCGGTGTGCGCCGGCGTGCCTTCCCGACCATGGACGGGCGCATGGCCTGTGATCTTTACCTGGAAGATGTGTTCATCAAGTGCGACGCGGTGCTCGGCGAAGTGGGGCGGGCCTTGCCGGCGCTGCGTTACCAGCAGGGGCGCTGCATCGCTGCGCAGTGCGCCGAAGCCGTCGGCAGCATGGAAGCAGCTTGCGCATTGACCCTCGACTACCTGAAGACACGCCAGCAATTCGGCCAGCCGATCGGCAAGTTCCAGGTGTTGCAACACCGCATGGTGGACATACGCATCGAGCTGGACCAGGCGACTTCCATGACCCTGCTGGCGGCCTGTGTGGCGGACCAGGCGGACAGTGATGAGCGCAGTCGTGTGTTGGCGGCGGCCAAGTTCATTGTCAGCCGTGCCGGTCGGTTTGTGGCTGACCAGGGGATCCAGTTGCATGGCGGGATCGGGCTGACGTGGGAGTACATGCTGTCGCACCATGCCAGGCATTTGCTGATGGTGGCGCGGCAGTTTGGGGATGACGACCATCACTTGCGGGTTTATTCGGGGTTGATGGCGGTGGCTTGAGCCCTCGGCCGGCCACCACCCCTGTAGGAGCGAGCTTGCTCGCGATGGACGCCAACGATAACGCGACCTGTCTGAATGACCGCGTTGTCTGGACGTCCATCGCGAGCAGGCTCGCTCCTACAGTTGATCGATGTTCAGCTTCCAGCCTGTTTGTTCAACGCAGCCTCGGCCGCCGCAATCTCGGCCTGGCGCTTGAGAATCACATCGCCCACCGGTGGTCCCTGGAACCGTCGGGCCTCGAAGCCGAACCAGACGATCGCCGTCAGCACCAGGAAGCCGATGGTGATGTACAGCGCCCAGTCATTGGGTGGCTGGATGCCGATGACGAAGATGATCACCATCGACAGCACCGAGAGCAGGGCGAACACCGTGTACCAGAATCGCCCCATGTTCCATGGCCCCATGGTCGGCCATTTCGAGGTGCCGTAGGTGAACAGGCCCAGGACGATGGGGATGATGAAAGAGAAGAACAGGAAGATCACCGTGCAGGACACGACGATGGTGTAGACCGGCGTTTCACCGACCGAGATCACCGACGAGCCCCAGTCGAACAGCACCGCCAGGGTCGCACCGGTCCAGATCGCCGCCACCGGGCTGCGGAAGGTCGGCGACACCGAGGACAGTGCCTTGGAGCACGGCAGGCCGCCATCGCGGGAGAAGGCGAAGATCATTCGCGATACCGAGGTCACGGTGGCCAGCCCGCACAGCACTTGCGAGATGAAAATCGCCACGTACAGCGCGTCCTTGACCAGCGGATTGACCTGGGCGCTCATGCCCCAGAAGAACACGTTCCAGCCCTGCTTGGCGGCCTCGTCCATGTTAGGCAGCATCAGCACGAACGCGCTGAGCATGAGCCAGCCGAACAGCAGCGACCAGACCACCGACATGACCATGCCCTTTGGCACCGACACAGCCGCGTTGCGGGTTTCTTCGGAGGTGTGCGCCGAGGCGTCATAGCCGGTGATGGTGTAGATCGGCAGCAGCAGGCCGAGCATGAAGATCCAGGCATTGGAAGCTTCCGGCCAGACGCCGCCCCCGGCCGCACCGGAGTAGTTGCCGAAGGTCACCAGCCGCGAGAACTCGAAACTGGGTGCCGAGATCAGGCAGGCGACGGTCAGCGCCAGCGCGGTGGCGAAGATCAGGTAGCCGGAGAAGTCGGTGAGTTTGGCCGTCAGGCCGATGCCCAGGTGGTTACACAAGGCCTGCAGGCCCGTGAGGATCGCCAGGAATATCACCCGTGTCGTGGTGGTGTCTTCCATGCCCAGCGTTGGCCCGAAGGCGCCGAAGAAGAAGTAATAGGTGCCGACGTTGATTGCGCCGAGCACCGTCACCAGCCCCAGCAAGTTGAACCAGGCCGTCAGCCAGCCGGTGAAGCGGTTACCGAGAATCGAGCCCCAGTGATACAGGCCGCCAGCGGTGGGGTAGGCCGAGGAAATCTGCGCCATGGCCAGGGCGAATACCCCGGAAATCAGGCAGCCGATCGGCCAGCCGATACCAATCGAGGCACCGCCTGCGCCCGAGGTGCCCTGGGCCAGTGAGTTGATCCCTCCGGAGAGGATGCAGATGATCGAAAAGGAAATCGCGAAGTTGGAGAAAACGCCCATTCGTCGCGACAGCTGCTGGGCATAGCCCATGCTGTGCAGCACCTTGACGTCATCGTCATGCGCCTCGGTGCCGGGCTGGCTTGCTGGGTTCATCGTATGTGCCCCTTCAGGTTTTGATACGCATCCATCCGCAATGGCGGACAGCTCGGCCTTCAACCTCGTGTCGTACTGCTCCTTTTCAAATCGGTGAAACCTGTTCGATTACCCATTTACCTGTAGGAGCGAGCATGCTCGCGATGGACTCACGCGCGGCGCGTTCATTCAGACAGCACGCGTTATCGTTAACGACCATCGCGAGCATGCTCGCTCCTACAGGAGGCGACCGTGGAAGGCGGCCTGAAAAATCTCTGCTGCGCCGGCTTTGCTCAGCGGCAACGGGTTGCCACCGGCTGACGGGTCGACCACCGCCATGTCGGCGATCAGGTCCGCCTGCTTGTCATCCACGCCCAGCTCGAACAGCGTGTGGGGCACGGCGACGTCCTTGCGCAGCTTGAGGACGAAGGCCAGGAAGCTGTCGAAACCGGGGGAGGGCAGCTGTAGATACGCAGCCAGGCGGGTGATGCGTTCTTCGATGGCCGGGCGATTGAATTTCAGGACATAGGGCATCAGCGTGGCGTTGGTCATGCCGTGATGGGTGTCGTACAGCGCGCCGATCGGATGGGCCAGGGCATGCATCCCGCCCAGGCCTTTCTGGAAGGCGGTGGCACCCATCGCCGCGGCAGCCAGCATGTTGGCGCGGGCATCGAGGTCGTCCGGGGTGTGGACCGCGCGCACCAGTGCGTGGCTCACCAGGCGCATGCCTTCCACCGCGATGCCATCGGCCAGCGGGTGAAAGCCGGGGGCACAATAGGCTTCCAGGCAGTGCGCCAGCGCATCCATTCCGGTACCGGCGGTGATTTTCGGCGGCATGCCGACGGTCAGCGCCGGGTCGCTGATGACTATCCGGGGCATCATTTTCGGGTGGAAGATGATGCGTTTGGTGTGGGTTTTGTCATCGATGATCACCGCCGCCCGGCCCACTTCCGAACCGGTGCCCGCGGTGGTGGGGACCGCGATGATCGGGGTGATGCCTTTCTCATCGGCACGGGTCCAGTAGTCACCGATGTCCTCGAAATCCCATACCGGGCGCGTCTGCCCGCTCATGAACGCAATCAGCTTGCCCATGTCCAGGCCACTGCCGCCGCCAAACGCCACCACGCCGTCGTGATTGCCCGCGCGCCAAGCTGCCAGCCCGCCGGCGAGGTTGGCTTCCACCGGGTTGGGCTTGAGATCGCAAAACAGCTCGGCGCCAAGCCCGGCATCACGCAAGGCAGCCAGCGCGGCGGTGGTGATCGGCGCCTTGCCCAGGCCGCTGTCGGTGACCAGCAAGGGGCGCTGGATACCCTGGCTGCGACAGGCCTCGGCCAGCTCGCTGATACGGCCGACACCGAAGCGGATGCTTGTGGGGTAGTTCCAGTTTCCCTTCAGGCTCATGGTTCAGATCTCGTGGCGCAAATGGAAAGATTTGGCGCGGGTCAGGTGTTCGTAACCCAGGCTCGACAGGGTCACGCCGCGCCCGCTGTTCTTCACCCCGGTCCAGGCCAGGGCCGGGTCGAGGTAGTCGCAGCGGTTCATGAACACGGTGCCGGTGTCGATCTGGTTGCCCAGGTGTTCGGCGGCGGCAAGATCCCTGGTCCAGATCGAGGCACTGAGGCCGAACTCGCTGTCGTTCATCAGGGCCACGGCCTGGTCATCGCCGGTGACCGGCATGATGCCCACCACCGGGCCGAAGCTTTCATCGCGCATCACCGACATGTCATGGGTGACGTCCACCAGCACCTGCGGCGCGAGGTAGGCGCTGCCCGGTACGTCGGCAGCAAAGTCTTGCGGATTGATCAGCGCCTTGGCGCCCTGGGCCAAAGCGGCAGCGATTTGGCCGCGCACAAAGTCAGCCGCGCCGGGGTTGACCAGCGGCCCGAGAGTGGTGGCTTCGTCCAGTGGATTGCCCAGCACATACTGGCGAGTCAGAGTGGCAAAACGTTCGATAAACGCCGGGTAGATTGATTGATCGACATAGATGCGTTCCACGGCACAGCAACTCTGCCCTGAATTGAAGAAGCTGCCGTCTACCAGGTTTTCCACGGCGTGTTGGAGGTTGGCGTCGGCGCGAACGTAGGCCGGGTCTTTGCCGCCAAGCTCCAGGCCAAGACCAAGAAAACCTTCGACGGCGGCGTGTTCCATGGTCTTACCGCCGTCCACGGAACCGGTAAAGTTCACTTGATGAACCTTTCCAGATGAAATGGCGGCTGACGTATGTAAATGACTGAGTACAAGATTCTGGAACAGACCCTCAGGCAGATTCGCGCGGCGAAAGGCCTCGGCGAAGCGCTCGCCAACCAACAGGGTTTGTGAAGCATGTTTGAGGATGACGCTGTTGCCGGCCATCAATGCCGGGATGATCGTGTTGACGGCGGTCAGGTAGGGGTAATTCCATGGGGCGACTACCAGCACGGTGCCTAGTGGTTCGCGTTTGATGTGTCGGCGAAAACCGCTGATTGGCTCGGGTTCAACGTCTGCTAAAGCCTCTGGCGCGATGGCGATCATATGCCGGGCACGCTCTTCGAAGCCGCGCAGCTCTCCTGCGCAATAACGGACCGGCCGGCCTATCTGCCAGGCCAGTTCAAGGACGATTTCATCTTTCATGGCCAGCATCGCGTCCACGGCCGCGCTGCAAAAAGCCGCGCGTTCGCTCAGTGGCCGGCGTTTCCACTGCGCCTGGGCGGTTGCGGCCGCATCCAGTGCCTTATCGAGCTGGACAACGTCGGCGTATTGACGCTCGGCGTAGACCCGGCCATCGACCGGGGAGATGAGCTGAATCTTCGCAGTCATGATGTTCTCAACTTTTGCTTCTACGATCAGAGTTGAATCAATAGCGCTCGAAGCCGCGTTGCAGTTCCCAGTCGGTGACCCGCCGGTCGTACTCTTTCTGCTCCCATTCGGCGGTGTGCACGTAGTGGTCGACCACCTCATCGCCGAGGGCCTCGCGCAACATGGCCGAGGCCTTCAGCGCAGCACTGGCGTCGCGCAGGGTCTTGGACACTTCGGGCAGCGACTCATTGACATAGGCGTCGCCCTCGTAGGGCGGGTCGAGGCTGAGTTTCTCGTCGATGCCGGCCAGACCCGCGGCAATCAGCGCGGCGAAGGCCAGGTAGGGGTTGAGATCGGCGCCGCCGATGCGGCATTCGATGCGAATGGATTTGCTCTCTTCGGCACACAGGCGGAAACCGGCGGTGCGGTTATCACGGCTCCAAATTGCCCGCGTCGGGGCGAAGGTGCCGGCCTGGAAGCGCTTGTAGGAGTTGATGTAGGGCGCGAGGAAACAGGTGATGTCGTTGGCGTATTTGAGCTGTCCGGCCACCCAGGAGCGCATCAGTTTCGACATTCCGAACTCGGCCTTGGCGTCGTAGAACAGCGGCTTCTTCCCGTTCTTGTCCCACAGCGAATTGTGGATGTGGCTGCTGGAGCCGGCGGCGTCGTAGCGCCACTTGGCCATGAAGGTGATCGCCTTGCCCTGCAGTTGCGCGATCTCCTTGCAGGCGTGCTTGATGATGACGTGATGGTCGGCCATGGTCATGGCGTCGGCGTAGCGGATGTTGATCTCTTCCTGGCCCGGGCCCCATTCGCCCTTGGAATTCTCCACGGGAATGCCGCAGGCCTGCAGGTGTTTGCGGATCGCCCGCAAGACCGGTTCCTCGCGGGTGGTCTGCAGGATGTTGTAGTCCTCGATGTAGTGGCCGGCGGTTTTGGGCTTGTAGTAGTTGCGCTTGTGGATGGCCTCGTAGGTCTCGTCGAACAAGTAGAACTCCAGCTCCGAGGCGAACATGCCCTTGTAGCCGCGTTCGCGCAGGCGCTCGACCTGCTTTTTCAGGATCGCCCGCGGGCTGTGGGGCAGGTCCTGGCGATGGTGATGGTCGAGTACGTCGCACAGCACCAGGGCCGTGCATTCGAGCCAGGGCACTTTGCGCAGGGTGCTCATGTCGGGTTTGAGGACGAAGTCGCCGTAGCCTTTGCTCCAGCTCGCGGCGGCGTAGCCCGGCACCGGCTCCATGTCGATGTCATCGGCCAGCAGGTAGTTGCAGCAGTGGGTTTCTTCGTAGCCGCTGTCGATGAAAAACTCGACTTGGAATCGCTTGCCAACCAGCCGGCCCTGCATGTCGACCATGCACACCAGCACGGTGTCGATTTCGCCAGAGGCGGCAGCACGCTTGAGTTCGTCGAAACTGAGAGAAGGCTCGGTCATCACGGCAAGTCCTGCGCTAAGGGTTGGGGCCTGTCTGAAATAGCCGTTGCGGACGCTCTCCAGAACAACCCTGAACCTGCAGATGCGAGCATCGTGAGCAATTAGCTGAACATAGCTTAGCCTACTGTCGTTTATTGCAAGTTTTTGCTGAGATCTTCCTCGATGTGCCCATATCTCCTGTAGGAGCGAGCCTGCTCGCGATGGCGGCCTGACAGCCGACCTGGCTTTTGTTGACTGAGTACATATCCATTTCTTCGGTAACGGCCACTTATGGTTTCGCCCTTACGGCGACTTACTTTTTTTTCAAACGCCAAAAAAAAGATAAGCAAAAAAAGGCTCGCCCCGGCGTCCGGCCCCTCGCTAAGGCTCGGCGTTCCTTCGCTCCAGCATTCATCCGGGGGCATCGCCTCCGGTTTGCTTCGCTGCACCTCCTCTCGATGTGTGCGGCTGCGCCGCACGGCGCTACGCGCCTGCCCCGGATGAACGCCTCCACTCAGCCTGCCGAAGGGGCGGGTGGATCAAGATCAAAAGCTTGCAGGCGAGCTAACGCTCGGCCTGATGGTTGGCGCGGTTCCCTGTAGGAGCTGCCGAAGGCTGCGATCTTTTGATCTTGCTTTTGAAAATCAAAAGATCGCAGCCTCGTTGCACTCGACAGCTCCTACAGGTCCGCAAGTGGGCACCTACCTGTGGGAGCTGGCTTGCCAGCGAAGGCGGCCTGACAGCCGACCCGATTTCACGGATGTCCCCAATCCCCTGTGGGAGCGAGCTTGCTCGCGAAGGCGGCCTGACAGCCGACTTGATTTCACGGATGTCCCCAATCCCCTGTAGGAGCGAGCCTGCTCGCGATGGTCGCCAACGATAACGCTGGCAGCCTGACACCCCGCGGTGTTCTGTTGTCCATCGCGAGCAGGCTCGCTCCTACAGGGGGCCAGTGCAATCAGGCCGGCCGGTCGGCCGCCTCGCTTTGGCTTTTGATCTTGATTTTGATCTGCCCCGTCGGAAGGCCGAGTGGAGGTGTTCATCCGGGGGTTAGGCGCGTAGCGCCGTGCGGCGCAGCCGCACACATCGAGAGGAGGTGCAGCGAAGCAAACCGGAGGCGATGCCCCCGGATGAATACCGGAGCGAGGGTATGCCGAGCCTAGGCGAGGCACCGTACGTCAGGGGATCAAGCGTTTGGTTACTTGGCGCTTTTCCAAGTAACCCGCCGTAAGGGCGGAACCCTAAGCGGCCGTTACCGCAGCAATGGATATGTACGCCTGAAAGAACATGGCCAGCTGACAGACCGCCATCGCGAGCAGGCTCGCTCCCACAGGGTGAAGGGTGGACCGGCAGGAGCTGTGTAGGAGCTGTCGAGTGAAACGAGGCTGCGATCTTTTGCTTTTGCCTGTGAAGATCAAGATCAAAAGATTGCCGCCTGCGGCAGCTCCTACACTGAAATGCGTTCACACGCTGGCGGAGTTTTGAAAATGGCGAAGAAGAGAGAACACACCACCTACGACAATCTCAAAAGTCAGTACCCGGCTTATATGGATGCCGTCGAGTCCCTCGGGACTGCTGTTCGGCAGGCAGGGCCGCTGGATGAGAAGACGGTTCAACTGGTCCAGCTTGGCGCCGCTGCGGCGAGTCGCTCCGAGGGGGCGGTGCATAGTCATGTCCGGCGAGCGCGGGAGGCGGGGGCTACGTCGCAAGAGATTCGGCATGCGTTGATCTCGCTGACCAGCACCATCGGTTTCCCCACGGTGGTCGCGGCGATCAGTTGGGCAGAGGATGTGATGACGGACTGAGAGCCGGGCCATCAACCGGGGCGTAGCGGGGCAATGCTTGCTGTGCAGCAAGCTGTTACAGTCCGTGGATGACTGCTCCATGAGGCCCCGCATGCATTTGTCTGTCAGTACTGAAACACTCTGGATCGATACGCCCCTCGGTCGCCTGTTCGGATGCCGCTGGTTCCCGGAAGGCGGCGAGGGTAGTGCGCAAACACCACCCATCATCCTTTTCCATGACTCGCTGGGTTGCGTTGCCCTGTGGCGCGATTTTCCCGAGCAGTTGTGTCGTGCCACCGGGCGTGAAGTGATTGCCTATGACCGCCTCGGTTTCGGCCAGTCCGACGTGTATCCCGGCCCCTTGCCGCTGCACTTTATCGGCGATGAAGCCGTACAGTTTTTTGCGCATCTGAAGGCTGCGCTCGGGATCGAGCGGTTCATTGCGTTCGGTCACAGCGTCGGCGGGGCCATGGCGGCGGCTTGCGCCTCTCTGTATGGGGAAAGTTGCACGGCCTTGATCACGGTGTCGGCGCAGGCGTTTGTCGAGGATCGGACGCTCGAAGGCATTCGAGTGGCCCAGGCGCAGTTCGCGCAGCCGGGACAGATGGGGCGACTGGAGAAATATCACGGCGCCAAGGCGCCTTGGGTGTTATCCGCCTGGACGGATACGTGGCTTTCCCCGGACTTCAGCGACTGGACGATTGAAAGCACGGTGGGCGCCATCCAGTGCCCATTGCTGGCGATTCATGGCCAGTACGATGAATACGGCTCAGACCTGCATCCCAAGCGTATCGCCCGGCTGTCGACAGGCCCGGGCGATTATCTGATCGTGGAGGATTGTCATCACGTACCGCATCGCGAAGCACCGCAACGGGTGCTCTCGGCGGTCAGTGAGTTCCTCGGTGCAGCGGCGTGATGACCCCCGGCCTGTCCGCCGCGTGAAACGGCAGCGGGCCACCGAACGCCAATCGTAGCCGCTCGATCGTCTGCTCGATGGAAGGCCCCTGAATGCTCGGGGGCTCGAGGCTCTCGCCGAATTCGCGCCAGACGAACAGGGTCAGTTCCGCGCCATCGGTCAGTGAGTGGGCATCGATACCTGCGCCGAAGTTTTTCAGCACGCGATAGCGCTCATCCTTGCAGAACAGCTCTTCGACCCAGTGGTAGACAGGAATGTAGTGAAAGTGGATGGGGAAGCGCGGGTCGTGGCCAAAGCGGCTGATGTAGAGCCACTTGGGTTGCAGCTCCGCTTGCAGGGTTTTTTGCACGCGGGCGAGCAGCGGACCCATTTCGATCAGCGCCTCTTCAGGCAGGTCGGACAATGAGCGCACAGGGTACTTGGTCCCGAATACCAGATAGCCAGGCAGCTTCGAGGACATGTGATGGTTGAGTATCCAGTGATCGGTTTCATGGATGATGAAGCGTGGCGCTATGTCCATGGCGAATGTCCGTTGGTGGCTGGCAAGGATCCGCGGTAGATCCAGTCGCTTTTTAATTCTTGAACGTCATGTCGAACAGTCGCGCGAAGTGTTTTCGATCACTCCTTTGGCTTCGCGCACCTGCTTTACGCAAGACACGCTGAGGTCGCACTGGCAGCTCTATCGCTGATTTGCCTGTATCGATTCTAGATCCAGATTCTCTTCATGCGAATCGCTTTTATTTAAGTAGGGCCGCAGGGGCTCTGGCCTGCGGCACAAGGCGCCGAACATGACCTGCGTCATGGTCCGGCGCCCACGGTTTTATGGCTGGCATCAGCCCTTGATGAAGGCCAGCAGGTCCTGGTTGATCACCTCGGTATGGGTGGTGCACATGCCGTGGGGCAGGCCGGGATAGGTTTTCAGGGTGCCTTTCTTAAGCAATTTGATGCTCAGCTGCGCAGAATCGGCGATCGGTACGATCTGGTCGTCTTCACCGTGCATGACCAGGGTCGGCACTTCGATGCTTTTCAGGTCGTCGGTGAAGTCGGTTTCCGAGAAGGCCTTGATGCAGTCGTACTGTGCCTTGATCCCGCCGTTCATGCCCTGGCGCCACCAGTTGTCGATGACGGGCTGGGAGACTTTCGCGCCCGGACGGTTGAAACCGTAGAACGGGCCGGAGGGAAAGTCGCGATAGAACTGGGCGCGGTTGTCGGCCAGGGCCTTGCGCAAGCCGTCGAACACATCCATCGGCAGGCCACCCGGGTTTTTCGCGGTGCGCAGCATGATCGGCGGCACGGCGCCGATCAGTACCGCCTTGGCCACGCGACCACGGCCATGACGCGCCACATAGCGTGCCACTTCACCGCCACCGGTGGAGTGACCGATGTGGATGGCATTGGTGATGTTCAGGTGCGCCATCAGCTCGGCCACGTCGGCGGCGTAGGTATCCATTTCGTTGCCGGTATCGGTCTGGGTCGAGCGGCCATGACCCCGGCGATCGTGGGCGATGACGCGGAAGCCCTTGCTGAGGAAAAACAGCATCTGGGCATCCCAGTCGTCGCCGGAAAGCGGCCAGCCATGGTGAAACACGATCGGCTGTCCGCTGCCCCAGTCCTTGTAGAAAATCTGCGTGCCGTCCTTGACCGTGATGGTTCCCGAGCCTTTGACGTTGCCTTTGCCGCCGGCATTGCCGTTGGTGTTGGTGGCGGACGGTGCCTGCTGCGCTGCAAGCGCCGGTACCGCCACTACGAGGGCGGCGGCCATGGCGCCAGTCGTTATCAGGCCGCGACGGGAGGTTCCGCTGGTCTCATCAGTCATTTTTCAATACCCATTAGGTTCTGGAGGGAGCGCTTGCAAGGCCCGTGGCCGTGCGTTTGGCAGCTGAGGAAAATTTATGGGCAAAGTGCCTTGCGGAAAATCAGACATGGGTGTCTGCGGCTAACGCTTTGGTATAGACGCCATGGCGCCGGTTTTGCGCGATGATGGCGGCCGCGAAGTGTCTGGTTACCCGCGTTATCGTTGATGACCATCGCGGGCAAGCCACGCTCCCACAGGTTGAGCGTTGCCCTTGCCTCTGTAGGAGCGAGCCTGCTCGCGATGCACGAAAGAGCGCCGCGGGGTATCAGGCTTCCCGCGTTATCGTTGACGACCATCGCGAGCAGGCTCGCTCCTACAGAAAAGCAGAAGCGACACGATGCCGTCATGTCGATGGTTTATTTACGGATCCAACGCCAGTAGATTAGGCGCCGGTTTGCCGAGCACCCCAGACACAACAAGGAAGATTCATGTACGTCAACTCATCCTCGTCTTCATCCAGCGCATTGATCGCCGCCTATTCCTCCGCCGCCAGCAGCAAGGCCGGCAATGCCCAGGGCAACGGCGCCAGTCAGTCGGCAGACCCGACGCAAAATGATGATTCGGTGAGTTTTTCCGGCACCGCCACCGATTACAGCGCTGCCATCGCCAGCAACGCGCCGTACTTTCCGGTGCGGCCGGGGATGAATGCCGACGCGCTGATCCTGGGGGCCGCCAAGCCGGGGGCGATTTCCAGCTCCAAGGACAAGACCTTCGCCGACGTCGCCCTCGATGCCCGCAAGCGCATGGATGAGAAGTACGCGCTGATGAAAGACAGCGGCAAGCCGTACGACAACAGCATGCAGGATCGCAATTCATTGATGGGCGATCTGGATCGACGTTCGCTGTACGCCGTGGCCACCAACGAGGGCGGCCAGTTCAGCAAGGAAGAACAAGCCTCGGCACAGGAGCTGATGCGCCAGCAGGCACAACTCGCCACGGGCTATTACGTCGGCCCGGAAGATCAGAAGAAGAACTGGCGCGACCCGTTCGCCAATGACCCGGTGGGTCGGGCCAAGGCTGCGCTGAATTTCCTGGACAACATGAGCCCGGAAGAGAAATCCACGCCGCAATGGCTGACCCAGCGCGCGACGATCCAGACCGCATTGGACCAGGCCACCGCCGCCGACCCGGTGGAGCTGGCGAAGAAGAAACAGCTGTATTTCCCGATCCTCGCGGAAATCCTGCAGAACGGCACCAGTTGGTTCGGCAGGAAAGAGTCGGACCAGGACAAATCGGCTGAGTTGCTGAACCAGCTGCAGGCTGCGGTTCAAACCACTCGGTAAACGCAGGCCTCCTGTAGGAGCTGCCGCAGGCTGCGATCTTTTGATCTTTTAATTGTGCTTTTAAAGATCAAAAGATCGCAGCCTCGTTTCACTCGACAGCTCCTACACAGCTCCTACACAGCTTCTACATGGCTCCCATGCAGCTCCTACAGAAATGCATCACTTGCTGGCATCCAGCACCACGCGATACCGCGCCTTGCCACTGCGCAGATGATCGATGGCCTCGTTGATCCGGCTCATGGGAAACATCTCGACCTGCGGCAGGATCTGATGTCGCGCGCAGAATTCCAGCATGCTCGCGGTGTTGCTCGGTGAACCGACCGGTGAGGCGGACAGGGTCTTTTGTTGCGGGATCAGGTCGAACACATGCACCGGAATCGCACTGGGGACGATGCCGACGAAGTGCAGGCGACCCTTGCCGCGCAGGGTGGCGAGCATGGCGGTCCAGTCCAGATTGGCGCTGGCGGTGACCAGCAGAAAATCCAGTGAGCCGGCAATGGCTTTGAGTGCGTCGCTGTCGGTAGAGGCGACGACCTTGTGGGCGCCCAGGCGCTTGGCCTCGTCCTGTTTGCTCAGGGATGAGGTGAAGGCGGTGACTTCGCAACCCCAGGCGTTGAGAAAGCGCAGGGCCAGGTGACCGAGGCCACCGATGCCCACCACACCGACCCGGTCTGTGGGTTTGATGCCGAATTCCACCAGCGGGTTGAACACCGTGGAACCTGCGCAGAACAGGGGACCTGCCAGTGCCGGGTCGAGCGCTTCGGGAATCGGCAGGGCCCAGGCCCAGTGCGAACGCAGGCGATCGGCGAAGCCGCCGTGGCTTCCGATGATGGTCGGCTGGGCGGTGCGGCACAGGTTGTGGGAGCCTTCGATGCAGGACGAGCAATGCATGCAGCTGCCCTTGTACCAGCCGATGCCCACCCGCTGGCCCAATTGCAGGCCGCGTACCTGCGCGCCCATCCGGACGATTCGGCCGACGACCTCATGCCCGGGAATAAAAGGGTATTGGCTGATGCCCCAATCGTTATCGATCAGGGATTGGTCGGAGTGGCAGACGCCGCAATATTCCACGGCGACCTCTACCTGCTCTTCACCCAAGGGGCCGGGGTCGTAGCTGAAGCGCTCCAGCGGGGCGCGGGCCGCGGTGGCGGCCCAACCGGTGAAAGTGGTGAGTTCGCTGCTGTCGCTCATGGGGGGCACTCCAGATCAGGAGACGAGGGTTTGGCCGCCCGTGTGCGGTGGCGGCGGAGCCAGAAAAGTGTAGCGGGTCTCTTTCCTGGCGCCATGTTCCCGGAAACCTTTGCAGGAGCGCGTAATTCTGTGGGTGTGGGTGTGGGAGCGAGCCTGCTCGCGAAAAACGATCAGACAACACGTTCATCCTGACAGCGCGCGTTATCGTTGACGTCCATCGCGAGCAGGCTCGCTCCCACAGGGTTTTGGGTTGTTCACAAATTTAGCGGTCGACCGGTGAACCTGTGGGAGCGGGCTTGCCCGCGAAGGGGCCGGCACATCCGGCATCGGTGCTGGCTGGCCTGACGCCATCGCGGGCAAGCCATGCTCCCACAGGGTTTTGGGTTGTTCACAAATTTAGCGGTCGACCGGTGAACCTGTGGGAGCGAGCCTGCTCGCGAAGGGGCCGGCACATCCGGCATCGGTGCTGGCTGGCCTGACGCCATCGCGGGCAAGCCATGCTCCCACAGGGTTTTGGGTTGTTCACAAATTTAGTGGTCGACTCATGGACCTGTGGGAGCGGTGTCGCTGTTTAGCCGCGCACTGCCCGGGAGCGCCAGACCATCATCTTCTCGACCTGCATTTCCTTCATGGTGTGGGGGATCCCGCCCACGCCGTGGCCGGACTGGCGGGCGCCGGCGAAGGGCATCCAGTCGACGCGGAAGGTGGTGCTTTCGTTGATCATCACCGCCGTGGCGTCCAGGTCCTGGTAGCACTGCATGGCGGTGTCCAGGTCCTGGGTGAAGACCGCAGCCTGGAAGGCGTCGGGCAGGGCGTTGGCCAGCTCGATGGCTTGCGTCAGGTCGTCGTAGGCATACACAGCCACCACCGGACCGAACACTTCCTTTTGCATCACGCTGGAGTCGATGGACGGGTTGAGCAGCACGGTCGGCGCGTAGCAGTTGTTGCCCAGTGCACGGCCACCGGAGATCAGGCGCGCGCCACCGGCGACGGCCTCGTCCACCCATTGGCTGACGCGATTGACTTCACGCTCGGTGATCAACGGACCGACATCGGTGCGCGCATCGGTCGGATCGCCCACCACCATGGCATCGCCCAACTGGCCCAGGCGCTCGGCCACCTGCTCGGCGATGCTGCGGTGGCAGAACACCCGCTGCACGCTGACGCAAACCTGGCCGGCGTGGAAGAAGGCGCCACGGGCGATCCGCGGCAACGAGTCATCAAGATCGGCATCCGCCGCCAGCATGACCGGTGCCACGCCACCATGCTCCAGTGCGCAGCGGGCGCCGGGGGCCAGGGTGGAACGCAGCATCCAGCCCACTTTCGCCGAACCGATGAAACTGAAGAAACCTACCCGTGGGTCGGATACCAGCTTGCCGGTGATGCTGTTGTCTGCCGGCAGCAGCATCTGCGCCCAGCCTTCGGGCAGGCCGGCTTCAGTGAGGATATCGACCAGCGTGCGGCAGCTGAGCGGGGTGTTGCCCGCCGGCTTGACGATTACCGGCGCGCCAACGGCGATGGCCGGAACCACCTGGTGCACGATCAGGTTGAACGGGTGGTTGAAGGCCGAGACGGCCGCCACCACGCCAATCGGTTCGAACTGGGTGAACGCCACGCGGTTGGCCGACGCAGCGTTCAGCCCCATGGGGATCACGTGGCCGCCTTCGGTGCGTAGCACTTCGATGCTGTTGAGGATGCCGTCGATGCCGCGTTCGACTTCGGCGAGGGAATCCTTCAGTGGCTTGCCGCCTTCGGCCGCTGCCTGGGTGGCGATTTCCAGCTTGCGCTCGGCGACCAGCCCGGCGGCGCGGTGCAGGATCTCAATGCGCCGCGGCTTGCTCAGCCATTGGCTACGGTCGCGGAAAAGGCCGTGGGCGACGCTCAGCGCCTGCTCGACGTCAGCCGCGGTGGCAGCGGCGACATGACCGAGAAGTTTGCCGTTGTAGGGCGCGTGCACAGCCAGGGTTTGTTCAGACATGGGACTTTCCTCGGATCGCAAGAAAACAATGTGCGGGCTGGCGCAAAAGAGCGCAGCCTGCGACAGCTCCTACATGTGCATCGGTAGAGTGTAGGAGTTGCCGCAGGCCGCGATCGTTTAACCGGCCAATGGCGCTTGCCAGACTTGCGACAAAGTTAGCCATGAGCGGGTGTTTCGAAAACTGAATAATTCAGAAACACCCGTTCATTTTTCCAGAAGAACTCTTGGTCTCACGACCTCACAGGTGATCGGCGTCGATGATCGCCTTGGCAAACTCTTGCGGAGCTTCCTGGGGTAGGTTGTGACCGATACCGCCGGTGATCAGCCGATACTCGTATTTGCCGGTGAAGCGTTGGCGATAGTCCTCGGCTTTCGGGTGCGGGGCGCCGTTGGCGTCGCCTTCCATGGTGATGGTCGGCACGCTGATGGACGGGGCCTTGGCCAGTTTCTGCTCCAGGGCGTCATATTTGCTTTCGCCTTGCACCAGGCCCAGGCGCCAGCGGTAGTTGAAGACGGTGATGTCGACGTGATCCTTGTTGTTCAGGGCCGCGGCGCTGCGGTCGTAGGTGGCGTCATCGAACGCCCATTGCGGGGACGCCAGCTGCCAGATCAACTTGGCAAAGTCGTGGGTGTTTTTCTGGTAACCCTCTTTACCGCGATCGGTGGCGAAGTAGAACTGGTACCACCACTGCAATTCAGCCTTGGGCGGCAGCGGGTTCTTGCCGGCGGCCTGGTTGCCGATCAGGTAACCGCTGACCGACACCAGCGCCTTGACCCGCTCAGGCCACAGCGCCGAGACGATATCCGCCGAACGCGCGCCCCAGTCGTAGCCACCGAGCACGGCCTGTTTGATTTTCAGGGCGTCCATGAAGTCGATGACGTCACTGGCCAGTGCAGCAGGTTGGCCATTGCGCAGGGTCTTATCGGACAGGAAGTGCGTATCGCCATAGCCCCGTGCGTAGGGCATCAGCACCCGGTAGCCCTTGGCGGCGAGCAGGGGCGCGACTTCGTCGTAACTGTGAATGTCGTAGGGCCAGCCGTGCAGCAGGATCACCACCGGGCCATCGGCCGGGCCGGTTTCGGCATAGGCCACGTCCAGCAGGCCGGCATTGACGTGCTTGAGCGGGCCGAACGGGGTGTCGGCGGCGGTTGACGCACTGGCCGGTGCAGGGGCTGCGTTGGCGGTGGTGCTCGCCTGGGCGTTGACGGCGCCCAGTACACCCAGGGTCAGGGCAAGAACGGTGGAGCCCACCAGATGGCGGCGATTTTTGTCGGCGTGTTTGTTCAACAAATGCACTTTCATGGTGGAGCTCCTTTTTAAGTGAAGGCCAGGCGGGGGAGGCCGTGGTTCACATTTAAGTGCAGGGAGGTATCCGGGCTATTTCAGAAAAGCGGGCGGGTGAAGCGTTTTGTATCGCGGGGGAGTGTAGATACATTTCGATACAAGGCGGGGGGAGGGTGTTGTTCGCGCAGATCAATTTGTGGGAGCGAGCCTGCTCGCGAAAGCGGTGTGTCATTCAGCATAAATGCTGGCTGATACGGCCCTTTCGCGAGCAGGCTCGCTCCCACAGGGGAGCAGGGGGGGAGGCAGGGTAGCAGTGGCGTATCAGCGGAACGCTGGCACCACATGCTTGATGAACAGCTCCAGGGATTTTTTCTTTTCCGCGTGGGGCAGGCTGTTGTCGCACCAGAAGCTGAATTCGTCGACGCCCAGTTCCTGGTAGTACTTGATGCGCGGAATGATTTCTTCCGGGGTGCCGATCATGGCGGTCCTGTGCAGGCTTTCCAGTTCGAACTCGGGACGGCCGGCGAATTTCTCTTCCGGGCTTGGCGCCAGGAAGCCGTTGACCGGGGTCTGCTTGTTGCCGAACCAGGCGTCGAAGGTACGGTAGAACTTCGAGATGGCCTTGGCCCCGACTTGCCAGCCATCCGGGTCGTCAGCGGTGTGGACGTGGGTGTGACGCAGCACCATCAATTGCGGGCGCGGCACGTCCGGGTTGTTGTCCAGTGCGGCCTGGAATTTGTTTTTCAGGTCCAGTACTTCTTCGTCGCCTTTCATCAGCGGCGTGACCATGACGTTGCAGCCGTTGGCCACGGCGAAGTTGTGCGAGTCCGGGTCGCGGGCGGCGATCCACATCGGCGGGTTCGGCTGCTGGATCGGCTTGGGTACGCTGGTGGAGGTGGGGAATTTCCAGATCTCGCCGTCATGGGCGTAGTCGCCTTGCCACAGGGCACGCACCACCGGAACCATTTCCCGCAGCGCCTGGCCACCGCTGGAGGCCGGCATGCCGCCGGCCATGCGGTCGAACTCGACCTGATAGGCGCCGCGCGCCAGGCCGACTTCCATGCGACCGTTGCTGATCACGTCCAGCAGGGCGCATTCACCGGCCACCCGCAGCGGGTGCCAGAACGGCGCGATGATGGTGCCGGCGCCCAGGTGAATGGTGGTGGTATTGGCCGCCAGATAGGCCAGCAGCGGCATTGGGCTCGGCGAGATGGTGTACTCCATGGCGTGGTGTTCACCGATCCATACGGTGTTGAAACCACCGGCCTCGGCCATCAGGGTCAGTTCGGTCAGGTCTTCGAACAACTGGCGGTGGCTGACGCTTTCGTCCCAACGTTCCATGTGTACGAACAGGGAAAATTTCATGACGCTTACCTCGGATCTTTTGTTATCGGCCTGTCGTGTGCGGGCTCGTTGATTATTGGTATACCATAATACGTTTTTAGTTCAAATAACTTGCCTGTAGGGCAAACGCAAACCCTGTGGGAGCGGGCTTGCCCGCGATGACGGCATCACATTCGACATCAATGTTGTCTGATCCACCGCTATCGCGGGCAAGCCCGCTCCCACAGGGATAGAGGTGATCTCGCGCCTCAGGCCAGCACCGGCAACGCCCCCATCTTCCCGTGGCAATACACCAGCGGCCCGGCGTCGTGCGTCGGCACAATCAGGTTCTTCACCGCGCCGACCATGATCGCGTGGTCGCCGCCTTCATATTCGCGCCACAGTTCGCATTCGATGACCGCCGTGGCATTGGCCAGGATCGGGTTGCCCAGTTCGCTCAGGGTCCATTCGATGCCTTGCGCCTTGTCCTTGCCTTTGCGGGCGAAAGCATAGGCTTCGCTCTGCTGGCCGCCGGACAATACGTGGATGGCGAAGCGTTTGTTCTTGATCAACACCGGGTAGGAGTCGGAGCTGTAGTTGGGGCAGAACAGCACCAGGGCAGGGTCCATGGACAGCGAGCTGAAGGCGCTGGCGGTCAGGCCGACGATTTGCCCGTCGTCATCCAGCGTGGTGATCACCGTCACGCCAGACGGGAACGAACCCATGACTTGTTTGTAGATGGCGGCATCGATCATTGGACGGTCCTCGGGTGGTGTGACGCGGTTTTTATGTGTTTGTAGGTCTGATGGTATACCGTAATACCAAGTTTGCAAGAACTTTCACGGCGTGCCGACAAACGCGCAGGCTTGCGCTTTGAGCCAATGATTACGGGGCTTTTCGCCGGGCAGCATGCATCGAAACGCAGCAGGATTGCGGATCAGATGCCCTTTCAAAGGCCGGATCAGTCTTGTGAAAATGTTGGAATACCATAATATGGTTCGCATCTGAGGGGTGGCAGAGAGCACCCCCGGTTTGGCTTTTACAAAGATAAGAACAGACAAACTCGAGTTCACACCTATGTCCCAGATGTCCCGGCAAGATCCGTTGATCGAGAATCACACGGTCGACTACGTTCCTCTCGCAGAGCGCCACGGGAAGGCCCGCGATCTTTTCACCTTATGGTTCAGTACCAACATTGCGCCGCTGCCGATCGTTACCGGCGCGATGGTGGTTCAGGTGTTCCACCTCAATCTGTTCTGGGGGCTGCTGGCGATTGCCCTGGGGCATATGGCCGGAGGCCTGGTGATTGCCCTCGCGTCGGCCCAGGGGCCACGCATGGGCATCCCGCAAATGGTCCAGAGCCGTGGCCAGTTCGGGCGTTATGGCGCGCTGCTGATCGTGTTCTTTGCCGCACTGATCTACATCGGGTTCTTCATTTCCAACATCGTGCTCGCGGGCAAATCGATTGTCGGCATCGTGCCTTCGGTGCCCGTACCGGCCAGCATCCTGATGGGAGCGCTCAGCGCCACGGCTATCGGGGTGATCGGCTATCGCTTCATCCATACCCTCAACCGTATCGGCACCTGGGTCATGGGCAGCGCGCTGCTCGCCGGTTTCCTCTACATCTTCGCCCATGACCTGCCGGCGGATTTCTTCACCCGCGGCGGGTTCAACCTGTCCGGCTGGCTGGCCACGGTGTCGCTGGGGATCATCTGGCAGATCAGCTTCTCGCCTTATGTGTCGGACTATTCGCGTTATCTGCCGGCGAACATCGGCATCAGCCGTCCGTTCTTCGCCACTTACCTGGGCGCAACCCTGGGCACGATCCTGTCGTTCACCTTTGGCGCGGTCGCGGTGCTGGCGACCCCCGATGGCACCGAGGCGATGGCGGCGGTCAAGCAATCCACCGGTTGGCTGGGGCCGATCCTGATGGTGCTGTTCCTGCTCAACATCATCAGCCACAACGCCTTGAATCTGTACGGCGCGGTGCTGTCGATCATCACGTCGATCCAGACCTTCGCCAGCCAGTGGACGCCGAGCATCAAGGTGCGTGTAGCGCTGTCGAGCGTGGTGCTGGCCGGCTGCTGCGTGGTGGCGCTGGGGGCCTCGGCGGACTTCATCTCGCAGTTCATCGGGCTGATCCTGGCGCTGTTGCTGGTGCTGGTGCCGTGGGCCTCGATCAACCTGATCGACTTCTATGTGATCAAGCGCGGATGCTATGACATCCCTTCGATCTTCCGCGCCGATGGCGGGATCTACGGGCGCTTCAACCTGCATGCGATCATCGCGTACTTCATCGGCATCATCGTGCAGCTGCCGTTTGCCAATACCTCGCTGTACGTCGGGCCGTACGCCAACCTGGTGGAAGGCGCGGACCTGTCTTGGCTGGTGGGGTTGGTGGTGACTTGCCCGCTGTATTACTGCCTGGCGACACGGGGGCAGAAGCAGGAGATCCGGGCGTCAGCACTCGGCTACACCGACTGAAACGATCTCGCGTTCAACCCAAATGCCCGGCTTTTGCCGGGCATTTTTGTTTCGGTATTCGGCCGTTGGGGTACTGTGACGTTGCCCGCATGAAATCTTTCGTGTATTTTTTCATGAAATTAAAACTATAAAATTTCATGGAGCCGGTCATGTTTCAGCAATCCGCGCAACACGTCGCCAGCTATTACGCCCATTCCTGCAGCGATCGCCTGGTCAATCGGCCGGCACTCAAAGGTGAACAGGACACGCAAGTGCTGATTATCGGCGCCGGCTTCAGCGGGCTGCACACCGCGTTGCGCCTGGCCCTGGCTGGCAAGCGCGTGACGCTGCTGGAGGCGAGCAGGGTGGCGTGGGCGGCCTCGGGGCGTAACGGCGGACAGGCGATTCTGGGTTGGTCCTGTGACATGCCGCCGCTGGAGGCAGCATTGGGTTACGAGCGCGCGCGGCGGCTGTGGGACGGCATGCGCTGGGCGGCGCAGGAGTTGCGTGAACTGCCGGCGCGCCATGGTTTCGATTGCGATTATCGGCCCGGGCACCTCTGGACCTCAGTGATGCCACGGCGGGTCAGCCTGCTGACCGAATGGCAGCACGAGGCCAGTCACAAATGGGGGCACGACGGATTGCAGTTCATTGAACGCGATCAGTTGCCGGAATGGGTCGCCAGCGAGCGTTATCAGGCCGGTCTGTTCGACCCCGAGGGCGGGCACCTCAATCCGCTGAAACTGGCGCTGGGCCTGGCCGCCGCGATTGAGCGGGCCGGGGGCGTGATCCATGAACAAAGCAAGGCCCTGAGTTATCACGAGGACGGCGACGGTTACCGGGTGACCACCGAGCGCGGCAGCATTCGCGCAGACGTGCTGGTCCTGGCCTGCAACGCCTATCTGGATCGGCTCGATCCGCAGCTGTCGAGTTGCGTATTGCCCGTCGGCACCTATCAGGTCGCCACGGCGCCGTTGTCAGAGGCGCAGGCGACTGCGCTGCTGCCGAGCAATGTGTGCGTCACCGACAACCAGTTCGTGCTCGATTATTTCCGCCGCACCCCGGACAACCGCTTGTTGTTCGGCGGTGGCTGCACCTATCTGGGCGGGATGCCCAAGGACATCGCCGGCGCTACCCGGCCGTGCCTTGAGCGGGTGTTTCCGCAGTTGAAAGGGGTCGAGCTGGAGTTCTCCTGGGGCGGTCATATCGACCTGACGCTCAAGCGCACGCCGGATATCGGCCGACGCGGAGATTTGTACTGGCTGCAGGGTTATTCCGGGCATGGCGTGCTGCCGACCCTGGCCGGGGCGCGGGCGGTGTCCGATGCGATACTCGGCCGGGCGGACGAACTGGCGTTGTACCAGGGACTGACCAACGGCAGCTTCCCCGGCGGCAAATACATGGCGGCGCCCCTGGAAGCCATCGGCAAAGCCTGGTATCGGCTGCGCGACAGCATTTGAAACGGCAATTTCTGGAAGCCTTTAGATGGACATGCAAGAAGAGATTTCGGCGCTGGCGATCCTGATCCAGGACCTGCGCAAACACAAAAAATACACGCTCAAGGATCTGGCGGACAAAATCGGCCGTTCCGTGGGTTTCCTGTCCCAGGTCGAGCGCGGGCTGTCGCGGCCGACGGTGGCGGACCTGACCGCCATCAGCGAAACCCTCGGCGTGCCCACCACCTATTTCTACAGCCTGCCCAAACCCATGGCCCTGCCGTGGGTAACCCGGCCGGATGAGCGTCGCACGCTGTACTACGCCGACGGCATCACCGACATCCTCGTCTCGCCGAAAATGCGCGCGTCCTTTTCCATGCTCGAAAGCCAGCTGGAGCCCGGTGCCAGCAGCGGCGAGCGGCACATGAAGGACAGCTCGGAGCAGGGCGGCTATGTCCTGGAAGGCGAACTGACCCTGTGGCTGGATGACAACGAACCGGTGACCCTGCGCGCCGGCGACAGTTTCCAGCTGGCCAGCCATGCCCATTGCCGCTACGGCAATCTGGGCGAGCAACTCACCCGCGTACTTTGGGTTTACACCTGATAAAACAACAAGGAACACAATGATGGATGCTGTCTGCTCTGAACTGCTCGCCGAAGTACGTGAATTTCGTCAGCAGTACCCCGACGTACGTTTTGTCGACCTGATTTCCCTGGACATCCCGGGGCATTTCTACGGCAAGCGCTACCCGATCGAAATGCTCGAAAAAGTCGCGGCCGGCAGCGCGCTCAAGCTGCCGCAGAACTGCGTATTGCTCGGCACCCAGGGCGGGTTGTTCAAGATCGGTGACTACTGCTTCAACGACGGCGACCCGGACGCGCAACGGCGCCTGGTGCCTGGCACCTTGAAGCTGGTGAGCTGGGAACAGCAACCGCTGGGGCAGATGCTGATTACCTCCGACGGCACGGAAAAACCGATCGAATTCGAACCGCGGGAAGTCCTGGCGCAGGTGCTGGCGCGGCTGGGTCGCAAGGGCATTTTCCCGGTCGTGGCCTTCGAACTGGAGTTCTACCTGTTCGACAGTCACTTGCGCGATGGCCTGCCGCAATTTGCCCGCGACCCGCTGACCGGCGATGCCGATGACCAGCCGAACATGCACATCGAGCGCCTGACCCGCTTTGCCCCGGTACTCGATGAAATGGTCGAGACGGCGCGAGCGCAGGGCATCGACGCGACGGTGATCACCGCCGAACTGGGCCCCGGTCAGTTCGAAATCAACTTCGGTCACCTCGATGACGGTTTGCGCGCGGCCGACTGGGCGGCGTTGTTCTGCCGCAGTACCCGTGGCGTGGCACTCAAGCACAACTATCGCGCCAGCTTCATGGCCAAACCTTATTTGCAGCACCCCGGCAGCGGCATGCATGTGCATGTGAGCCTGTATGACGAGGCGGGTAACAACCTGCTGGCGGCGAACGGGGGGCAGGCGTTGCGTCATGCCGTGGCCGGTTGCCTGGACGTGTTGCCGCATTGCATGCCGATCTTCGCTCCGAACCACAACGCGACACGCCGCTTGAGCGCCACGGTGAACGTCGCCTCCCGCGCCAGCTGGGGCTTTGAAGACCGCGACGCGTGCCTGCGGGTGCCGGAGTCGGACGTGAAAAACTTGCGCATCGAACATCGCCTGGCCGGCGCCGATGCCAACCCTTACCTGGTACTGGCAGCGATCCTGATCGGCCTGGAGCAGGGACTGGAGCAGAAGCGCGAGCCCATCGCCCCGCTCAATGAAGATCGCAGCAGCGGCGTCGATTTCCCGTTGGAAATGCTCGAAGCCGTGCGCTCCATGCACAACCACGCAGCGGTACGTGAAGGCTTGGGGGAGGAGTTTGTAGACGTTTATTGCGAGAACAAGCGTCAGGATCATTTGGCGTTTATGAATGACATCAGTGCGCGGGAATATCGCTGGTTCCTGTAATCGCAGTTAAAGGGCTTTCGAAGTTAACCTTAAAAAATATCAGGATATTTAAAGGCTTAGCGAGATTAGTAACTGAGCAGTTAATCAAAATATCTTGTTACAGGGCGAAATATTCCGTAATATCCGCCCCGCGTTCACCACCACGGTTTATGCATTTTTAAATCCCGGGCGTCCATCAGCTGCCCGGGATTTTTTTTGCCCGGCATTTGGCAAATGCTTAGACCGATTATTTCCTTCGGTTCTTTAATTAGACCTGTACGACATATCCATCACCCACCAATCCGCGTCATGGCATTCGCCACGTCCGCGATCGAAGCCGATTGATCGTCATCGCAGACATCCCATCGCTACCTGCCTCGTAAAGGCTGCCCCGGCACCGGATTTGGCTGCTCGACCGCCAGCTTGTCGGGCCAGGCCGTTTGCCTAGAATCGCCCCCATCAGCTTGTCCAACTATCCAATCCTTCGGGGGAGCCACACCATGATGAACGCCATGCAGATGCAAATGCCGATGAACGCCGCCATGCCGATGATGCCGATGATGAGCATGCCTATGATGATGGCGACCATGACCTGCGAGATGATGGACGACGGCATGATGTGCAAGATGATGCCGGCGGCGGGCATGGACATGGCGATGTTCAAGAACAGCGCTGAAATGATGCAGATGATGATGAACTGCGGCATGCCGATGATGATGCACTGCGGCAACATGAGCATGATGTGCATGTCTGCGGCCAGCATGGCCATGCCGATGATGAACATGATGATGCCGATGCCAATGATGGGCATGCCGATGCCGTCGATGAAGTGCGTGATGGAATGCACCATGATGGCCGACTGCATGATGTGCAAAATCATGCCGATGGCCGGCATGAACATGGACATGATGAAGAACTGCTGCGCGCTGATGATGAAAATGATGAACGACTGCGGCATGCCGATGATGATGAGCTGCAACGGCATGCCGATGATGTGCTGCACCTGCTGATCGAAAGCTGATTGCTGATTGCTGATTGCTGATTGCTGATTGCTGATTGCTGATTGCTATACCTGTGGGAGCGAGCCTGCTCGCGATGGACTCAAGGCCGACGCGTTTATTCAGAAAGAACGCGTCATCGTTGACGATCATCGCGAGCAGGCTCGCTCCCACAGTTTTTTGGGTTGTCAGTCCAGGCGTTCGGGGTAGGTCACTACCAGGTAAGCCACAGCTTCACTGTCCGCAGGATTGCGATAGCGATGGGGCTGGTCGGCGTAAAACAGGATCGAGTCGCCGGTGGACAGCAGGTAGCGCTCATCGTTGACGCTGATCTCCAGCACCCCCTGCGCCACCACCAGGTTTTCCTGGACACCCGGGCCATGGCCTTCGGACTGGTCCTCGCCCAGCGGGCTCAGGCGCAACTCGTAAAACTCCGATTGCCGCGCCACGTCGTAGGGGAACAGCGCCCGGCTGACGAACGCGCCGTTGGCACTGACCAGGCGCTTGCTCTGGCTGGCCGACAACAGCGCCACACCTTCAAAGGCCCGATGCTCCAGGAAAGCGGCCACCGACACCTTCAAGCCCTTGGCGATTTTGCACAGCACTTTGATCGACGGCACGCTGCGCCCGGACTCGATCTGCGCCAGCATCGCCCGGCTCACGCCGCACTGGCGCGCCAGGGCATCGAGGGAGAGGTGACGCTTGCTGCGCAGGCGCTGCAGGTTCTGCGCAACGCGTTCGCAATTGGCGTCGTCTTCCTGCTGCTCCAGGTTGTTCAGGTCCAGCACGGGTTCATCGGCGCTCGCCAGAAAGCGCGTAGGCACATTGCTGTTCACGCGTGACGAGTCTCGGTCGCCTTGGCCGCCTGGACCCATTGCCAGGCCTGCAAGCCTGCATTGCGTGCGTACATTTCCCACATGGCCCGTGCCCGTTGCTGAGCCTGTTTGCGTTTGCGATAGCTGTTCAGGTCGATGAGGTTGTCGGTCGCATTCATGGGGCACTTCACTGTGATGATCAATGACGGGATGAATGGAGACTACGCGTAATGTTTTATAACGATAAATACTGATTTTTTATTTATTAAGATGTTTTGGTTCTTAATCGCACAGTTGAAAACCGCTTCCCTGTAGGAGCGAGCCTGCTCGCGATGCACGTCAACGATAATGCGCCCTGTCTGAATGAACGCGTTGCCCGGGCGTTTATCGCGAGCAGGCTCGCTCCCACAGTGGGTATGGCGTTACCGCGAAATGAGCCCGTGATCGATGGCGTATTTGACCAGTGCCGCCGGTTTGTCGATGTTGAGCTTGCGCCGAATGCTCAGGCGGTGGGTTTCCACGGTGCGCACGCTGATGTCCAGTTCCCGGGCCATTTCCTTGTTGTTCAGGCCCTGGGCCATTTTCGAGAGCACCTGGCTCTCCCGGGGCGTGAGTTCGTTGTCGGTGCTCTTGTCGGCGACGAGCCGCTGGGCGATGTCGGCGCTATAGAAGGTGCCGCCGCTGGTGATGGCTTCGATGGCGGCGATGATTTCCCGCGATGGCGCATTTTTCAGCACGTAGCCGCTGGCCCCGGAGCGCACGGATTCACTGACGTATTCATAGTTGTCGTACATGCTCAGCACCAGCACCTTGAGCGACGGGTACTGGCTGCGCAACATGCGGGTCAGTTCCAGGCCGTTCATGTCGCCGAGGCTGATGTCGACCAGCAGCAGGTCCGGCTGGCAGCGCCCGACCATCTCGATCGCCTCGGCGCCGTTTTCGGCTTCGCCCACCACTTCCAGGGGCGCCATGACAGCCAGCAGTGCCTTGATTCCATCGCGGACCAGGGAGTGATCGTCGACCAGCGCGACGCGGATCGGGGAGGGCAGGTTCATTCAGGGTTCACTCTTGTTGTTGGTTTTGCCGACGGTTGTCTCAGCTGTGTCTGTCGCCGGAGGGTTTCATCGGCAGCAGCACATCCAGCTCACTTCGCCCTGGCACGGAAACCAGATCGAACCGGCCGCCAAAATGTTCGACACGTTCGCGGATATTGCGCAGGCCGATGCCGGCGTGACGACGCTCGACCTGGGCGACGTTGAAGCCCACGCCGTCATCGACCACCGTCAGGCGCACATTGTCTTTGGAGCCATGCAGGGTAATGGATACGTGTTTGGCCTGGGCGTGCCGTTCGATGTTCGTCAGGCCTTCCTGGACAATGCGAAACAGCGAGACCGCCGCGCCATCGACCAGTTGGCAGTCGAATTCATTGTCCGTGTAGCTCACCGTCAGGCCGCTGCGCTGCTCGAATTCCGCCGCCAGTTGGCCGATGGCCGCTTGCAGGCCAAGGGTGTCGAGCAAGGATGAGCGCAGGTCGTGGGACAGGCTGCGAACCTCGCCTATGGCTTCGCCCAGGCGCTCCGTGGCATCGCGCAAGATTCCCAGCCCCTTGTCCTGGCCATTCTCCAGCACATGGCTGGCCAGTTCGAACTGAAACTTGATCGAGACCAGCACCTGGCTGATGCCGTCGTGCAGCTCCCGGGAGACCCGCGAGCGTTCTTCTTCCTGCAGGCTGACGATGCGCTGGGTCAGGCGTTGCAGCTTTTTGTCCGCCAGCCGATGTTCGCTGACATTCAAGGTCATGCCGGTGCCGAACACGAACAGCACCGCCACCAGCGCCACCACGGCAATCGCCATCATGGTCTTGCGAATGCCCATGGCCACTTCGGCACGGGCCTGCTGCGTGGCGCGCTCGACGTCTTCCAGATAAATGCCGGTGCCGAGCATCCAGCCCCAGCGATCAAGCATCACCACGTAGGCGAGCTTGTCGGTGACCTGGCCGGAGGAGGGCTTGTTCCAGGCGTAGCGCTGGAAACCTTCGCCCGATTGCGCGCTTTTGAGCAACGCCTGAATCACCGGCAAGCCGTGGGGGTCTTTCATGTCCCACAGGTATTGGCCCACCAGTTCGGACTGGCGCGCGTGCATCAGGCTGCGGCCTTCATGGTCGTAGACGAAGAAGTACCCGTTGATGCCAAAGCTGAGTTTGCGCAGTTCTTCCAGCACCTGTTTCTGCGCGGCGGCGTCGCCGTGGCCATCGTCGTACAGCGGCTCGATCAGGCTTTGCGCCATCTCTACGTAGTTTTTCAGCTCCGCGCGCTTGCTCGCCAGAATGCTGTCTTCGATCAGCTGCGCCTGTTGATCGCCCAATTGACGGTTCAGGGAAATCACCAGCGCGCAGATGACGGCAATGGCCAGTACCAGCGGCAGGATCCCGAGGGCGACGATCTTGTGTTTGAGCTGCATTTTTACTCTTCGCCTCGGGCTACTGTAGGAGCGAGCCTGCTCGCGATGGACGTCAACGGTAATGCCGGGTACCTGACACCCCGCGACGCTCCGGGATGCATCGCGAGCAGGCTCGCTCCTGCAGTTTGGGGAATGGCAGTGGGCCGGCATCATAGGCCAAAGATACGCTCGCCGAGTAGCGCTGCTGGACGGAATGACCGATGGCCGGATGCATATAAAAAACCTGTGGGAGCGAGCCTGCTCGCGATGGCGGTCGCACAGTCGACACCGATGTCGGCCTTTACATCGCTTCGCGAGCAGGCTCGCTCCCACAGGTTGATTGAACTCATCTACGTAGAACTACGTAGACGCCGCATACGTAGTAACGCGGATTTATTTGTGGACGCCATGCGCGGATATTGGGCCAGCTCCGCATAGCGGACACAATTATAAAAATTACCGCCGCAGTCACGAGCTGTCGGCAGGAGACCCATATGCCCCGTCTGGCTAAACACCTCGCCTGGTTTGCCGTGGCTGTCCTTGGAGCGATTGCGCTGAGTGTCGTGGCCCTGCGCCGCGGCGAAGCGATCAACGCCCTCTGGATCGTAGTCGCAGCAGTCGCTATCTACCTCGTTGCCTATCGTTACTACAGCCTGTTCATCGCCAATAAAGTGATGCAGCTGGACCCCAATCGAGCCACGCCTGCCGTGCTCAACAACGACGGTCTGGACTACGTTCCGACCAACAAGCACGTTCTGTTCGGTCACCACTTCGCGGCCATCGCCGGCGCGGGGCCTCTGGTCGGCCCGGTCCTGGCGGCGCAGATGGGCTACCTGCCCGGCACGCTGTGGCTGATTGCCGGCGTGGTATTGGCCGGTGCGGTGCAGGATTTCATGGTCCTGTTCATGTCCACCCGCCGCAACGGTCGTTCCCTGGGCGACATGGTGCGTGAAGAAATGGGTCGCATCCCCGGCACCATCGCGCTGTTCGGCTGCTTCCTGATCATGATCATCATCCTCGCGGTGCTGGCGCTGATCGTGGTCAAGGCCCTGGCCGACAGCCCGTGGGGCATTTTCACGGTGATGGCGACCATCCCGATCGCGATGTTCATGGGCATCTACATGCGCTACATCCGTCCGGGCCGCATTGGTGAGATCTCGGTGATCGGCGTCGTATTGCTGCTGGCTTCGATCTGGCTGGGCGGGCAGATTGCCGCTGACCCGGTCTGGGCCAAGGCCTTCACCTTCACCGGTGTGCAGATCACCTGGATGCTGATCGGCTACGGTTTCGTCGCCGCGGTACTGCCGGTGTGGCTGATCCTGGCACCCCGTGACTACCTGTCGACCTTCCTGAAAATCGGCACCATCGTCGCCCTGGCCATTGGCATCCTGGTGACCATGCCCGAGCTGAAAATGCCGGCCCTGACCCAGTTCATCGACGGCACCGGTCCCGTATGGAAGGGCGGTCTGTTCCCGTTCCTGTTCATCACCATTGCCTGTGGCGCGGTGTCCGGTTTCCACGCGCTGATCGCCTCCGGCACCACGCCGAAGTTGCTGGCCAGCGAAGGCCATGCCCGTTACATCGGTTACGGCGGCATGCTGATGGAATCCTTCGTGGCGATCATGGCCATGGTCGCTGCCTCGGTAATCGATCCGGGCGTGTACTTCGCCATGAACAGCCCGGCTGCCGTGGTTGGCGCCGACGCTGTTGCCGTTGCGCAAACCGTCAGCAGCTGGGGTTTCACCATTACCCCTGAAGCGCTGCAAGCAGTAGCCCATGACATCGGCGAGACCACCATCCTGGCCCGTGCCGGCGGTGCACCGACCCTGGCGGTGGGGATCGCGCAGATCCTGCACCACGTGCTGCCGGGCGAGAACACCATGGCCTTCTGGTACCACTTCGCGATCCTGTTCGAAGCACTGTTCATCCTGACCGCGGTCGACGCCGGTACCCGTGCCGGTCGTTTCATGCTGCAGGATTTGCTCGGCTCCTTCGTGCCGGCACTGCGTCGCACCGAATCCTGGACCGCCAACCTGATCGCCACCGCCGGTTGCGTGGCCATGTGGGGTTATCTGCTGTACCAGGGCGTGATCGATCCGCTGGGTGGCATCAACACCTTGTGGCCGCTGTTCGGCATCTCCAACCAGATGCTGGCCGGTATCGCGCTGATGCTCGGCACCGTGGTGCTGATCAAAATGAAACGTCAACAGTATGTGTGGGTGACCCTGCTGCCAGCGGTATGGCTGCTGATCTGCACCACCACCGCCGGCTTCATCAAGCTGTTCGACGCCAACCCGTCGATCGGCTTCCTGGCCCTGGCGAAGAAGTACAGCGATGCACTGGCCAACGGTCAGGTACTGGCCCCGGCCAAGAGCATCGATCAGATGCAGCACGTGATCTTCAACGCCTACACCAACGCAACCCTGACTGCGCTGTTCCTGTTCGTGGTGTTCAGCATCCTGTTCTTCGCGCTCAAGGTCGGCGTCGCCGCCTGGGGCAAAAAAGAGCGCACGGACAAAGAAGCGCCATTCAAGCCAGTGCCGCAAGCGTGATAGAGGATCTGCCGCATGTTCAATGACCTGAGTCGCCTCGGAAAATACCTCGGTCAGGCCGCGCGCCTGATGGTGGGGATGCCCGACTACGACAACTACGTCGAGCACATGCAAAGCAAGCATCCGGACAAGCCGGTGATGGACTACGAGGCGTTCTTCCGGGAACGCCAGGAGGCCCGTTACGGCAGCAAGGCCGGACCGAAGTGCTGTTGAGTCAATAAAAAACCCGGCTGAATAAGCCGGGTTTTTTTATTCTGTCGTTACGTCCCGCATTTACGCTGTTCGGCCCGCATTCGCCTCTTGCCTTTCACCCCGACTGTTGGAGGTATCCGGCATCTGTATCTCCAGTGCCCGGACGGTGGCCCTGGCGTTATGGATGAGGCGAAACAGGACGGCGACGATGGCGATCGACAGCAGCGGCCAGTAATAAATAAACAGGGTTTTCAGGGGCATGGCATTTCCTCGCGCTGCATACATTCCTTATGACGCCGACATCTTTCACTGAATTGGAGATGAATGCCGTCAAGCTACCCTAGCGCCTGTTAATGACGATTTTGATATCGGCCTGCCGGTTACAGGCTGAATCGCTGCAGAACGCCTCCCAGCCCGTCGGACATCGCCTTGAGTTCCTGGGTTGTTCGCACGATCCCGCCTTGGGCAGCAGCGTTCTCTTCCACGCTTTGCGCCACGCGTTCGACGTTGCTGGCCACTTGTTCGCTGGCTGCCCGCTGTTCCTGCAGCGACATCGAAATGAAACTGATGGCGGCAATGGATTCGTCCAGCGCTTCCTTGATCCTGTGCATGGATTGCCCGGCGTTTTCGACCAGTTTCTGGCCATGACTTACGCGCTCGCAGCCGGCGGCCATGCTGTCCTTCGCCTTGACCATGCCGTTTTGTATGGCATTGACCAGGGTTACGATTTCGGTGGTCGATTGGGCGGTGCGTGCGGCCAGGCTGCGGACCTCATCGGCGACCACGGCGAAACCCCGGCCTTGTTCACCCGCGCGCGCCGCTTCGATGGCTGCGTTGAGGGCAAGGAGGTTGGTTTGCTCGGCGATGCCGCGAATCACGCCGACAATCAGGCTGATATCGTTTGACTGGATCGCCAACTGGTCGATGTCCGATGAGCTTTGTGCAACCAGATCGGCGATCTGCCCCATTTCCTCGATGGAGGCGTGCATGACCGCCATGCCTTCACCGGTGATTTCGCCCGCTTTCTGCGCGGTGTCCTGGGCCTGCCGGGCATTGTCGGCGATGTGATTGATGCTCACCGACAGCTCTTCTACCGTGGCCGCCATGGAGGAGGCGGTCTCGCTTTGCAGGGCTGCGCTGCTCAATCCCTGTTCCGAGGACGCTGACAGTTGCAGGGTAGCGCCTTCAATTTGCCCGGAGGTCTGGCTGATCTTGCCGATCATATCGCTCAGGCTGTGACGCATGGCCTGGACGGAATGCAAAACCCCCGTCGAGGGCTTTTGCCGATCATCGTGCGTGCGAGCCAGTTTTCCCAGGGCGATGTTCGCACTGATGGCCGCCAGTTCTGCCGGTTCAGCACCGAGCTGGCGGCTCAACATCCTCGAGAAGAACAGTGAGTAGCCCGCGCCTGCAATCAGCGCCAACGCCAGAATCAACAGGCAGAGTTGGAGGTTGGAGGTATAGGCTTTCTGGTTCAGTTCGAACTGGTGCCTGGCTTCCACCAACTGCACCTCGATCAACTCGGAGAATTTGTCTGACAGGGGGTCAATCAACTGATACAGCTGGTCGGTTGCGAATCGCGCGAGACCCGCGTCGTCGTTCTGTCGCAGCATTTCCTGCAGTTTTTGCAACGGCCCACGGGTGGAAGCCATGAGTGGGTCGATCTGCGCGATGAGTTGCGTTTCCGCCGTAATTAATTGCGTCGATTTATAGGCCTGCCACGTCTGGTCGATTTCCTTCTGGGCCTGTTCGATCTTGCTCAGCGATTGGGTTTTGGTGAAGTTGCCGTTGCGCGCCTTGTGGGTGGCGTCAACGATGTTCACGGCATACAGATCGGCGATTTTTTTCAGATCCCGCAGCGGGACGACGCGGTCGAGGTAGACAGTCTCCAGGCTGTGTACCGCGGATTGCATGCCCAGGAGTCCAAGGCCGCCAACGCACAATAATCCCAGCAATAAAACACCGGTCAGCAACAGAAGATGAGTTCTGATTTTCCAGCTTTCCATGGTCTGGCATTCCTGATCAGTAATTGAGAGGGTCTATCAAGGAGGGGGAGGTTATTACATGATGCACTGAAGGCATATTGGCATCATGTACTGTGCAGGCAAAAAAAACCGCTGCGTTTACCGGCGAGAACTTACGAATTGGCGACGTTCGGCAGAATTCGCAGCCGGAGTCTTCCGGCCCTTTGACGCAGATGCTTGCAGGCACGGACAAGTGGTGCCGCAGGACATTGTCGAATGTTCAGCGAGCAGATCGACCATTTGGCGCGAGCAGGGGGAATAGCCTCCGCGCACCGGTTCCCCGGTGGCGTGAGCAATAGCTATGAAGGAGGGAAATTCAGCGGGCGGGAGCGAACATGCAGCGCAGTGGCGATGGCTTCACGCCAGGTAAATACCCGACTGGTCTTCTTCGCAAGCGTCGGCATGCTGCATGCCCAGTGCCTGATCAGCCATTTTCGCCTTGTGAATCTGACGGCACAGGATCGCTGCCAGGGCGATGGCCAGCACAAACCAGCAGATCAGGACATTCAGGAGCATGGCTTTTCCTCGGGCGGGAACATTTCTGGATGAGTGCCGCCATCAGTCGCGGGGCAATATGACATCATTATGCCATGCATTAGTGGCATTGTGCTGCCGCTTGTCGTTTGCCAGGCTGAAATTCACAGAGTAAAGGCTCTGATCCGCTGTTTTTGCCCGCAGCTGACCCTTTGCGCGGGGAGGGGTGCGCTTCTAGAGTCGCAGGGTCAGCTTCAGGGAACCTCAGGTCATGTACAGCGCACTGGAAATACCGGCTTGTTCACGGCGGCTTCACCAGCGGATTTACGCCGGCGAGATCCTGCGCGTCACGGACTTGCCGCCGATGCTGGCGCTGGTGCAAGCCACTCGGGGCTTGCTTGAAGAGGCGCTGCATCCGTGGTCGCCACCTGAGATCCATCGCTACCTGAGCCATAGCGAACAGACCGTTCGTTTTGCCCAGTGCCAGAGCGCCTTTGCCAGTAGCGCCGAAATTCGCCGGTGCTGGCAAACGGTAGTGGAAAGCCTGGGCATTGCTGTGGATGCGCTGGCCTGTGATCGCCTGCACCTGCGTTTTCAGCCACACCGAGAGCCGCAGCAGATCGCGCCACGGGCCAGGACCACGGCCACCATTGCCTTTCATCGTGACACCTGGGGCTCCAATCTTTATGCGCAAACCAATTGGTGGGCGCCGATTTATCCCATCACCACAGAGCGGACTTTCGCCCTGTACCCGGATTTATGGGCGCGGCCACTGCGCAATTCCAGCGCGGATTTCGACATGCGCGCGATCCTGCAACGGTCCCATCGCGACGGGCGCAATGCGGTGGATGCCGATGAGGCGATCCCGCACCTGCTGGAAACCATCGATGCGCAGCAGGGCATTGCAGTGGATATCGCGCCGGGCAGCCTGATTGCCTTTTCCGGCGCGCACGCCCATGCCGGTGTGGGCAACAGCAGCGGATTGACGCGGATCTCCTTCGAAACCCGCTCCATCATGATCGACGACCTGCTGGCCGGGCTGGGCGCCCCCAACGTCGACGGCCACGCGCCGTGGATGACGCCGGGCCTGTTTCGTCGCATGAGCGATGGCCGGCGCCTGAACGAGATTCTCGGCTGCGGGTTTATCGAGCCCTACCTTCATCCAGCACTTCGCTAGCAAAACCCCAGGATTAAATGGTGGTAACAATCAAACCGGGATAGCCGTTTGTCGGGCGTATCGGTATGCTCAGCGCACTGCCAAACGCCAATGATTAACAACCACAGTGATTTCATGAGCCAATCAGACACGCGTGCGAATGTGCTAGCGCTTTATCCTGAAGACTCCCGCGAGGCGGCGGCGCTGCTCAAGCAAGCCGTACCCCTGATGGTTCGCCACAATATCCCGCCCAATCCCGTGCATTACGCGCTGTGGTACACCTACAGCAAAGGCCAGGAACCGGAGCTCAATCGTCATCTGGACCGCGTGGTACGGGATTTCGACGGTTGCCCGCCAGAGTCCGCCACCCGGCTGTTTCGCGAATTCATCATCCGCGACGAGCTGGAGGACGCCCGTGCCGGACAGCAACAGGTGATCAGCCTGGTCGATGGCATGGAGCGGGATGTCTCGCGCAGCGTGAAGGGCAGTGTCAATTTCCAGAACCGTCTCGGGCAGTGCCTGGAGATGCTCGAACAACCGGTCAGCGACCGTTTGCCGGGCATCTTGAACGAACTGCAGCAGAGCACCCGGCTGATGCAGAGTCAGCAGGAACACTTCCTTGCCCAGCTGCAATCGGCGCAAAGCGAAATCAAAACCCTGCGCGACAAGCTCGAGCGTGCCCAGCAGGCGGCGACGCTGGACGGGCTGACCGAACTGCTGAATCGCACCGCGTTCACCCGTCTGTTGGAGAAGGCCCTGGCCAAGGCCGGCGGGCAGGTCGCGTTAGTGATGCTGGATATCGATCACTTCAAACATTTCAACGATCAGTACGGTCATCCGCTGGGCGACCGCGTGCTTCAACACGTTGCCCAGGTGTTGCGCGGCGCGCTGGTGGACGATGCGTTCGCCGGGCGTTACGGCGGCGAAGAGTTCTGCGTGGTGCTGGAAAACTGCGCCGGCCTGGAAGGTGCCTGCGCCTTTGCCGAGCAGCTGCGCCTCAAGGTTCAGTCGCTGCGGATCAAGGCACGGGGAACCGACACCGTGCTGGACACCATTACCGCGTCCTTCGGTGTTGCCTTCGTCGAACCTGGCGACAACCTGGAAACCCTGCTGACCCGCGCCGATGATGGCCTTTACGAGGCCAAGCGCAATGGGCGAAACCAGGTGGTTGCATTGCAAAAGGCACGGGAACATCAGCGCTGACCCGATTCCCTTCTAAAGCATTACCTGTGGGAGCGGGCTTGCTCGCGAATGCAGTGGGTCAGTCAACGTAGATGTTGAATGTGATACCGCTTTCGCGAGCAAGCCCGCTCCCACATTGGTTTGATGCCAGGCGCGAAACCGATTACTGACCGTCCACGCTGCGCGGCAACCCGAGCGGATTGAGATCGCGCAGGGCCTCGGGCAGCAAACTGTCCGGGAAGCCCTGATAGGTGATCGGGCGCAGGAAGCGCTCGATGGAGGTCATGCCCACTGACGTGAAGCGGCTGTCCGACGAGGCCGGGAAGGGGCCGCCATGGATGGTCGCGAAGGACACTTCCTGCGGATGGGCGAAAGCGTTGACCACGATCCGCCCTGTACGCCGCTCCAGCACCGGCAGCAAGCGTCGAGCCAGGGCCAGATCCGCGTCTTCAAGGTGCAGGGTCGCGCTGAGCTGGCCGCGGAACGCACGGGCGACCGCCAGCATCTCGGCTTCATCCCTGACCTTCACCAGCAATGCCGCCGGGCCGAAGACTTCATCGGCCAATGCCGGCTCGCTGAGAAAGCGCTGACCGTCGACTTCGAGCAACCCCGATCGTCCATCCAGCTCGGCATGGGCCACCGCGCCCACGGCCACCAGGCTCGCACCCGCGTTTTGCAGGTGATCGAGGTTTTTCAGGTAAGCACCATGAATGCCCGGGGTCAGCATCGGCCGCGCCGGGGCGTCGGTCACGCGCTTGATCATGGCCGCGCGCAAGGCCGCAAAACCATCACCTTCGACGGTGATCAGGATCGCCGGCTTCAGACAGGCCTGGCCGACATTGACCAGCATGCGCTCGACGAAACCGTCACCGATCTGCGCGCCCCGTGCGGCCAGGGCCTGGGGCAGGATGAAGGTGGGATTGACGCTGGTCATCTCGGTAAACACCGGGATCGGGTCGGGGCGCAATTGCGCACGGCGATACAGGGCCATGCCGCCTTGTTCGGAACCGGTGAAGGTCACGGCCTTGATCAGCGGATGATCGACCAGGGCTTCGCCAATGGCATTGCCGGCGCCGCGCACCATAGAGAACACACCGGCCGGCAGGTTGCTGTCCTGCACCGCCTTGAGAATGGCGCGCGCCTGAATTTCCGAGGCACCGGGGTGGGCGTTGTGGGCCTTGACGATCACCGTTGCGCCCGAAGCCAATGCCGAAGCGGTATCGCCGCCGGCAACGGAATAGCTGATGGGGAAGTTGCTCGCGCCGAACACCGCGACGGGGCCGATGGCGATTTTCTGCAGGCGGTGATCCATCCGTGGCCGAGGCTGGCGATCGGGCTGCGCCGGGTCGATGGCCAGGTGCAGAAAGCGACCCTTGCGCACGACGTCGGCGAACTGGCGGAACTGAGTGGCGGCCTTGGCGGCTTCACCTTGCAACTGGGCTTCGGGCAAGCCGGTTTCCAGTGCGGCCCGGGCAGCCAGTTGCGGGGCGACGGCATCGAGATTGTCGGCGATGCGCTCCAGGAACGCCGAACGTTCGGCGAGTGAGGTATGGCTGTAATGATCGAAGGCTTCGTCGGCGAGGTTCGCCGCCCGATCCACTTCGGCGACGCCACCCAGGGCGAAATCCGGCTCGATGGCCTGGTTGGTCGCGGGGTTGAGCGCTTTCAGGGTGCCTTCGGAAGCGGGAACTTCGTTGCCGCCGATCAGGAAATTTCCGGTCAGGTTCATGTTTTTGATCACTGCTTGAGGGTGGCGATGAGTTGTTCGGTGGTCACGATCGAATGGGCGAACGTGGGGCCGTTCAGTTCATGGGCCGAATGCATCATTTCCGGCTTGAAGGCGGCGGTTGCGTCGCGCACCAGGGTGACGTGATAGCCCAGTTCCTGTGCGTAACGGGCGGTGGCTTCGATGCAGGTATTGGCCAGCAGGCCGACGATGATCACGTGGGTGATGCCTTTCTGCTTGAGGCGGAAATCCAGGTCGGTGTTGGCAAAACCACTGGAGCCCCAGTGTTCCGAAGCGATGATGTCGCCTTCCTGCGGCGCGAAATCCGGATGCCATTCACCACCCCATTCGCCACGGGCGAAGTGATGCATGTGCTGGATCTTGCACTGGGACGGGCTTGGGTGGGACCAGTTCTCGTAATCGCCTTGTTCCCAGCGACGGTGCGGTACGATGACCACCTGAATATCGGCGGCGCGCACGGCGCGATCCAGCGCGCGCAGGTTGTCGAGCAGGCCCACTTGCTCGGCGATCGGCTTGATCAGGGGGAAGACGCGACCGCCTTCGGAGAGGAAATCGTTGTAGGGATCGACCAACAGGTAGGCGGTGCGATCCAGCGGGTAGGCAGCGTTCGACATGACAAATTCTCCAGAGTGAATGGCTGGGCTACTCAAAGAGCTACTCAATGAGCTATGCCATGGGCTTGCCCTGGCACGGTGTAGATATGATAATCATAGTTACTATGAAAGAGGCAAGTGTGCATGACCGTAAAAAAGACTAGTCCTGAAACTTTGTGCCCGATTGCACGGGCCGAGGACATCGTCGGAGACCGATGGACGGTATTGGTCCTGCGCGAATTGTTCATGCGCAATCATCGTTACGACGAGATCCAGGCGCAGACCGCAGGCACGCCGCAGATGGTTGCGGCGCGCCTGAAAAGCCTGGAGGCGGACGGGATGGTCGAGCGCCGCGCCTACAGCGAGCGGCCGCCGCGCTACGAGTACCACCTGACCGCCAAGGGCGAGGCGTTCTACTCGGTGGTGCTGGCGCTGCGGGCGTGGGGGGAAACCTGGTGCAAGTCGGAAGGGGAGGGATTGGCGGTGCGCTATACCCATCAGCCTTGCGGGCACGAGGCGGGGCTCGGACCGCTTTGCGATCATTGCGGGCAGTTGCTGCGCCGTGAAGAGTTGGTCAGTGAGCCTTCCCAGGGGTATGTCGAGGAGCGGGCAGCGAGGCGCGAGGCGTTCAAGGGCAAGCCCTGAACGGTCCCCCTGTAGGAGCGAGCAGGCTCGCGATGGACGTCAACGATAACGCTGGGAACCTGACACCCCATGGCGTTCTCAAGTCCATCGCGAGCATGCTCGCTCCTACAACAACTATTGCTTCACGTAATAGTCACAATCACTCATCACAAGTTCTGTTGCCGGTGGCAAACAAGGAAAATCGCGCCCATCCAAAACGCTCACGCAGGAATCGGCGCGATGAACCTTTACACCCGGCTGACGATTGCCGCCTCTTTGTTGTTGTCAGGCTGTGCCTCCACGCCAAACGACCCGACGCTGACCTTGCAGACGAGCAAGGCACCGGCGGACTACGCCAATTGTGTCTTGCCAAAACTGCAGCATGATTCGATGCACGCGACAGTCTCGGAAACCCAGCGCAGTTACCGCATCGTGGTGTCCAGCAAAGTGGCGGCCAACGATGTGCTCGAGGCCCGCAAGGCCTCGAACGGCGGCAAGGTGTTCTTGTATGAACGCACGCTGCTGGCGTCGACTTTCGGGCCTTCGCGACTCGAACGTGCCGCGCAGGAATGCTTGTAATCCAGCGCTGAAAAATCCCTTTCTCAACCCGGCGAACAGGCTTGTATCAAGCCTGTTCGCCGGGTGTTTTGTGCTGCATTTTTCCCTGCCTTTTTTTGGTTGAACAAGTGTTCATTTAAGTTGCATCCGGGACGTTCGTGTCGATATAGTGGCTTAATAATATCAACTATAAAAAACTGCCAGCAGGGCTGCTGCACTCACACTTTTGCGCGGGCTGTGCTGGCTGACATATCGTCTATTCGAGAATGTTCATGCCTAATCGCTCACTGCACTTCAAGCTGTTCTGGACGGCGCTGATTGGCACCGTCGTCGTCATGGCGCTGTTGCTGGGCTCCATCGCCTACATTGCCTACGGCAATTCCGTCAAAGAAACCTTTGCCCTGGTCGACAGCGTCGTGAAGGCCAACGCCAAGGAAGTGGAAGTCGAACTCGGTGCCGGCTATACCGTGGCCGAGTCCCTGGCCAGTGTTGCCACGGCGATGCAGCAACAGCAGGTCGACCGCAAGACTGCCGACGTGCTGACCCGCCAGCTATTCGAGGCCAATCCCGGGTTTCTGGGCCTCGGTCAGTATTGGGAACCGAACGCCTTCGATGGCAAGGACAGTGAGTTCGTCAACCAACCCAATCACGACGCTACGGGTCGCTACCTGACCTGGTGGAACCGTGCCGGCGGTTCGGTGAAGTCCGAGGCGTTGAGCGGTTATGCCCCGGAAAACGCCGACAACCAGTATTACTACCGCCCGCTGCATACCCGCCAGCCATGGGCGTCCGAACCCTATGCCTACAGCGCCGGCGGTGGCCAGCAGATGATGCTGGTGTCGATCATGTTGCCGCTGCTGCAGGGTGGCAAAGCCGTGGGCGTGGCGGGGGTGGATATTCCGCTTGAAAGCATCAACCGCCAGCTGGCGAAAATCGATGCCTACAAAGGCTATGGCGCACTGGTGTCCAGCGACGGTCTGTACGCCAGCCACCCGGATGCCAAGCGCCTGAGCAAGCCGGCCGATGAGTTGCCAGCCGCGGCCAAGGACGCGATCAAGGCGGGCAAGCCTTACAGTTTCGAGCTCGATGGCTGGGGTTATGTGCTGCAACCGGTGCGTATCGGCAAGGCGCCGAATTATTGGGCATTGATGGTCGCTTACCCGTTGGCCGAAGCCATGGCCGGCATCAATCACTTCCTCTACACGGCGGTGGTCATCGGCCTGGTGGCATTGCTGGTGCTGGCGATCGTGCTGTGGCACTTGCTGGCGTGGCAGATTCGTCCGTTGTCGGGCCTGACAGTCGGCATCCAGGCCTGGGAAGGCGAACTGGGGCTGCGTTTCGAACAACGCAGTGGCGATGAAACCGGCAAGCTGGCCGGCGCGTTCAACCAGTTCATCCAGCGCCTGGGCAATCTGGTGGGGTCGATTCGCCAAAGCAGCACCACCCTGATGCAGATCTCCAATCATTTGGGCGACACCACCCAGGCCGTCGCCGAACGGGCGACCTCGCAACACACCGCTACCGAGGAAATGGCCAGCGGCGTTACGGCACTGGCGCATTCGGTGACCGAGATGTCACAGCAAGCCGAGGACGTCGAGCAACTGGCGCGCAACACCGAAGTGCTGACCACCAACATCTCCACCGACATGAGCCAGACCCTGGCCGGCATTACCCATATCGACCAGACCATGGACGTGGTGGCCGGTGCGGTGGGGGATCTGGAGAAACGCTCGCAACAGATCGCCGGGATCATTGCGGTGATTCGCAGCATTGCCGACCAGACCAACCTGCTGGCCCTGAACGCGGCGATCGAAGCCGCGCGGGCAGGGGAGCAGGGCCGCGGGTTTGCCGTGGTAGCCGATGAAGTGCGGCAACTGGCCGAGCGCACCAGTCGCTCCACCGGGGAAATCGGCGAGATGATCGGCGCCATCGGTTCGGACGTGCGCAACACCGTGGCCAACGTTCAGCAAGTCGGCGAAGCCGTGCGCCAGGGTGTGGTGCAACTGACCACGTCGGCACAGGGCGTGGATCAGATCCGTCAGCATGCGCAGGACATTCTGACGCGCATCAGCGAAGTCGCCCGCCAGACCCAGAGCCAGGCGGCGACGGGCGAGCAGTTGTCCGTGGCAATCCAGGGCGTCAGCCGGATCTCCGAACAGAATGACCAGGCGATCCGTAGCCTGCTCGATCAGTCGGTGAAACTGCGGGATCAGGCCGGGTCGCTGAGTCAGCAGCTGACGCAATTCAGGGATTGAAAACGGCCCTGTGATCTACCCCTCCTGTAGGAGCGAGCCTGCTCGCGATGGACGTCCAGACAACGCGTTGATTCAGACAGTACGCGTTATCGTTGGCGAACTTCGCGAGCAGGCTCGCTCCTACAGGGGGACGCATTTATGGCGCCCAGGCATCAATCACCGAAGTCAAAAACTGCTTCGCCAGTTCAGGCTTGTCCACCGCACGGGCAATCAGCATGGCCCCGGCAATCGATGCAATGACCTCCTGCGCCTGCTGGAGTTTTTCCTCCTGTGTGTCGCCCTCAACCAAGGGCATGAGGATTTCAATGAAGTGCTCGATCCCCTGGGTGAAGGACTGGCTGACGCTGCCGCCGGCGCGGGCGACATCGGTGGCCAGCGCGGGAATTGCGCAGCCCTCGGTCCAGTTTTCCAGGTGTTTCTGGGTCAGATAACGCTTCACCAGTTCGGGGATCGATTTGGCGTTTTGCCAATTGCGGATGTTGGTCTCGAACGTCCGGGTGACAGCCTCCGACGCCAACTGTTCCTTGCCACCGGGGAACTGCCCGTAGAACCCGCCATGGGTCAGCCCGACCGAGCGTGAAAGCTCGCCGATTCCGATGCCGTCGATGCCTTTTTCCCGGTACAGCCGGGACGCGGCGGTGAGGATCGCTTCTTTGTTTTCCGCCGCCTTTTCTTTGGTCACTTTCATCAGCTGCTCCTCGGGCCAATTGCCCTTGCCGCGTGCAAGTCGTCGCCAAATATCTTGTAATGATTATGGTCGTAATATATCGTCAGCGCAAATACCTGGTGGACATGTCATGAACCGTAGTGACCTGCGCAGTATCGACCTGAATCTGTTGGTGGTGTTCGAGGCGCTCATCCAGGAGCGCAATGTCACCCGCGCCGCAAGAAGGCTTTCGATGGGCCAACCGGCCGTCAGCGGTGCACTGCGGCGGTTGCGAGCGTTGTTCAACGATCCTCTGTTCAAGCACACGGGTCGGGAGATGAAGCCCACCCCCCGAGCCATCTCGATTGCGCAGACCCTTGGTCCAGCGCTGGATTCGGTGTGCTGTGCCATCTCGAACACCGAGGATCAGGCGGGGCAGGCCGGTTTTTTTGCCCTTATACATGATGATCATCATTAATAGTAATAGCCAAGTTCACTCTGTTCGATTCGTCGACGCCTCGCGCGAGGCCGAGACTTCGCAAACCCCTAAAACCGTCTGGCGGACACAGCCCATGGATCAGTCACTCAAAGCTTTTCGTTACCCGATTGCCGCACTGGCGCTCACGATGCTCACCGCTTGCGATCGTGCGCCCGTCGCCGCCAATGCACCGGGTGCGCCCCATGTCACTGTCGCCAAGGTGATTGAGCAGCCCATCACCGAATGGGATGAAGTCACCGCCCGCCTGGAGGCGCCGGAAACCGTCGAGGTCCGTCCACGGGTGTCGGGGCAGATCGAACAAGTGGCCTTCACCGACGGCGCGCTGGTGAAGAAGGGCGACCTGCTGTTCCAGATCGACCCCCGGCCGTTCGAGCACGAAGTACATCGTTTCGAAGCCCAGTTGCAACAAGCCCGCGCCACGCTGGTTCGCACGGCCAACGAAGCGCAGCGCGGTCAACGCCTGCTGGGCAGCAATGCGATATCCGCCGAGCTGGCCGACACCCGTACCACCACCGCACAGGAAGCCAAGGCCGGTGTCGACGCGATCCAGGCGCAGCTCGATCTGGCCCGCCTGAACCTGAGTTTCACCCGGGTCACCGCACCCATCAGCGGCCGCGTCAGCCGCGCCGAAATCACCGCCGGCAACATCGTCACCGCCGATACCACGGCGCTGACCAGCGTGGTCTCCACCGACAAGGTCTACGCCTACTTCGATGCCGACGAACGCCTGTTCCTCAAGTACAACCAGCTCTCGCGCCAGGGCCAGCGCGGCCAGGCCACGCCGGTGTACATGGGCTTGTCGAACGAGGAGGGCAACACTCACCTGGGGCAGATGAACTTCGTCGACAACCGGGTCAATCCGAAAACCGGCACCATCCGCGGTCGCGCGGTGTTCGATAACGCCGACGGCCAATACACCCCCGGCCTGTATGCGCGCCTGAAACTGGTGGGCAGCGCGGCCTATGCCGGCCTGCTGATCAAGGACGAAGCGGTGGGCACGGACCTTGGCAAGAAGTTCGTGCTGGTGGTCGACCAGGACAACAAGACCCTGTACCGCAACGTTGAGCTGGGGCCGAAACTCGAAGGCTTGCGCATCGTGCGCAGCGGCCTGAACAAGGACGACCGCATCGTCATCAACGGCCTGCAACGGGTGCGCCCGGGCGCCGTGGTCGCCCCGCAAGACGCGCCGATGGCCGACCCTGAAACCGTCGCAGCCCTGACCCGTCAGCGCCAGGCCGTCGAAGCGAGCAATAAACCTGCAAGCCCATCTCCCGCATCCGCTAAATCACCTGCCCTGGTGAAGACGGATGCGGCTGTGACACCTCGCGGATAAGGGCCCACCGACATGAAATTTTCCCAGTTCTTTATCACCCGGCCGATCTTCGCCGCGGTGCTGTCGCTGCTGATCCTGATCGCCGGCGCCATCTCGCTGTTCCAGTTGCCGATCAGCGAATACCCCGAAGTGGTGCCGCCGACCGTGGTGGTGCAAGCCAACTATCCGGGGGCCAACCCCAAGGTGATCGGTGAAACCGTGGCCGCACCGCTGGAACAGGCGATCACCGGTGTCGAAAACATGCTGTACATGTCTTCGCAATCGACGGCCGATGGTCGCTTGACCCTCACCGTGACCTTCGCCCTGGGCACCGATCTGGATAACGCTCAGGTCCAGGTGCAAAACCGCGTGACCCGCACCGAGCCCAAGTTGCCGGAAGAGGTGACGCGCATCGGCATCACCGTCGACAAGGCATCGCCGGAACTGACCCTGCTGGTGCACCTGGTGTCGCCGGACAAGCGCTACGACATGCTCTACCTGTCCAACTACGCGATCCTGAACGTCAAGGATGAGCTGGCGCGCCTGGAAGGTATCGGGACCGTAAAGATGTTCGGTATCGGCGACTACTCGCTGCGTATCTGGCTCGACCCGGACAAGACCGCCTCGCGCAATCTCACCGCCACCGACGTGGTCAATGCCGTGCGCGAACAGAACCGCCAGGTTGCCGCAGGCCAGCTCGGATCGCCGCCTGCGCCGAATGCCACCAGCTTCCAGATGTCGATCAACTCCCAGGGGCGGCTGGTCACCGAAGAAGAGTTTGAAAACGTGATCATCCGCAGTGGCCCGAACGGCGAAATCACCCGCCTGAAGGACATTGCCCGGATCGAACTGGGCTCCAACCAGTACGCCTTGCGCGCCATGCTCAACAACCAGGAAGCGGTGGCAATGCCGATCTTCCAGCGTCCGGGTGCCAACGCCATCGACGTGTCCGACCAGGTGCGGGCGAAGATGGCGGAGCTCAAGAAGAGCTTCCCCGAAGGCATGGATTACGAGATCGTCTACGACCCGACCATCTTCGTGCGCAGCTCCATTGAAGCGGTGGTGCACACGCTGTTCGAGGCTTTGATCCTCGTGGTGCTGGTGGTGATCCTGTTCCTGCAAACCTGGCGCGCCTCGATCATTCCGCTGGTGGCGGTGCCGGTGTCGCTGATCGGTACCTTTGCCGTGATGCACCTGCTCGGGTTTTCGCTCAACGCGCTGTCGCTGTTCGGCCTGGTGCTGGCCATCGGTATCGTGGTCGACGACGCGATCGTGGTGGTGGAGAACGTCGAACGGAACATCGAGTCCGGACTGGAACCGGTCGAGGCCACCAAGAAAGCCATGGGCGAGGTGACCGGGCCGATCATCGCCACCGCGCTGGTGCTGTGCGCGGTGTTCGTACCGGCGGCGTTCATCTCCGGGCTCACCGGTCAGTTCTACAAGCAGTTCGCCCTGACCATTGCCATCTCGACGGTGATTTCTGCCTTCAACTCGCTGACCCTGTCGCCAGCGCTGGCGGCGGTGCTGCTCAAGGGCCATGACGCACCGAAAGACCGATTCTCCAAAGTGCTCGACCGGATGCTCGGTGGCTGGTTGTTCAGGCCCTTCAACCGTGTCTTCGAAAAAGCCAGCCATGGCTATGTGGTGGGCGTGGGCAAGATCGTGCGCGGCAGCAGCGTCGCCTTGCTGATCTATGCCGGCCTGATCGCGCTGACCTACATGGGCTTCAGCACCACACCGACGGGTTTCGTACCGACCCAGGACAAGAAGTACCTGGTGACCTTCGCGCAACTGCCGGATGCGGCGAGCCTGGATCGCACCGAATCGGTGATCCGGCGCATGAGCACCATCGCCATGAACGAACCGGGCTTTGACAGCGCCGTGGCGTTCCCGGGGCTGTCGATCAACGGCTTCACCAACAGCCCGAACGCCGGCATCGCGTTCATCGGCCTGCGCCCGTTCGATGAGCGCAAGGACCCGAGCCTGTCCGCCGGGGCGATTTCCGCCTCGCTCAATGCCAAGTTCGGCGAGATTCAGGACGCCTACACGGCGGTTTTCCCGCCACCGCCGGTCCAGGGCCTGGGCACTATCGGCGGCTTCCGCCTGCAGATCGAGGACCGTGGCAACCTGGGCTACGACGAGCTGTACAAAGAGACCATGAACATCATCACCAAGAGCCGCAATGTGCCGGAACTGGCCCGGGTGTTCACCAGCTACACGGTCAACGTGCCGCAAGTCGAAGCCGCCATCGACCGGGAAAAGGCCAAGAACCACGGGGTGAAGATCAACGATATTTTCGACACCTTGCAGGTCTACCTGGGCTCGTTGTACGCCAACGACTTCAACCGCTTTGGCCGTACCTATCAGGTCAACGTGCAGGCCGAGCAACAGTTCCGCCAGGAGCCGGAGCAGATCGGTCAGTTGAAGGTGCGTAACGATCGCGGCGAGATGATTCCGCTGGCGACCTTCATCAAGGTCAGCCCGACGTCGGGGCCGGACCGGGTTTCCCACTACAACGGTTTCCTCACTGCGGAAATCAACGGTGGCGCGGCCCCCGGCTACAGCTCCGGCCAGGCGCAGGCCGCAATTGAAAAATTGCTGAAAGAGGAATTGCCCAACGGCATGACCTACGAATGGACTGACCTGACCTACCAGCAGATTCTGTCCGGCAACACCGCGTTGCTGGTGTTCCCGCTCTGCGTGTTGCTGGCGTTCCTGGTGCTGGCGGCGCTGTACGAGAGCTGGAGCCTGCCGCTGGCGGTGATCCTGATTGTGCCGATGACCCTGCTATCGGCGATTGCCGGGGTGATCATTTCCAAGGGCGACAACAACATCTTCACCCAGATCGGCCTGATCGTACTGGTGGGCCTGGCGTGCAAGAACGCGATCCTGATCGTCGAGTTCGCCAAGGACAAACAGGACCAGGGCTTCTCCCCGCTGGACGCCGTGCTGGAGGCTTGCCGCATGCGTCTGCGGCCGATCCTGATGACCTCGTTCGCCTTCGTCATGGGCGTTGTCCCGCTGGTGACCTCCAGCGGCGCAGGTTCGGAAATGCGTCGGGCCATGGGTGTCGCGGTGTTCTCCGGCATGCTGGGGGTGACCTTCTTCGGCCTGTTGCTGACACCGGTGTTCTTCGTCCTCATCCGCCGCTACATCGAACGCAAGAAAGTACGTCAACAAGCCCGCGCACTGAACCTGGAGGTGCAACCATGAATGCTCTGAAGTTGTTTTTACCCAGCCTTCTGGTGACTGCCCTGGCCGCCTGCACGGTGGGGCCGGACTACAAAACCCCCGACACACCGCCGGCAAACAGCGTTTATGCGAAAGCGGCCAACTACGACCAAACCCGTTTCGAAAGCGTGTGGTGGCAGCAGTTCGACGACCCGACGCTGAATCAACTGGTGAGCAAATCCCTGGAGGGCAACCGCGATCTGCGCGTGGCCTTCGCCCGCTGGAAAGCGGCCCGGGCGATTCGGGACGACATCAGCAATGACAATCTGCCGGTAGTCACCAGCCGGGTCAGTAGCGTGCAAGGTAAATCACAGGTACCGGGCCAGACCGAACACCGGGTCAATACCGAGCGCTACGACCTGGGGCTGGACATGGCCTGGGAAGTCGACCTGTTCGGTCGCATCCAGCGTGCGCTTGAGTCGAGCAACGCCCGGGAAGACGCGGCTGCGGCGGACCTGTATCAACTGCGGGTGACCATGATCGCTGAACTGGCCGACGCCTACGGGCAACTGCGCGGCGCGCAACTGCGGGAAAAAATCGCCCTGGCCAACCTCAAGAACCAAAGCGATTCACGGGCCGTGACCGTCAGCCTGCGCGATGCCGGCGTCGGTAACGAACTTGACGTGGTGCGGGCCGACGCACGTCTGGCCGCCGTCGAGGCCAGCGTGCCGCAACTGCAAGCGGAACAGGTGCGGCAGAAAAACCGCATCGCCACCTTGCTCGGCGAGCGCCCGGACCAACTGAGCGTATCCCTGAGCCCGAAAGACCTGCCAGCCATCTCCAAGACCCTGCCCATCGGTGATCCCGCCGAACTGCTGCGCCGTCGTCCGGACGTGCTCGCAGCCGAGCGCCGGCTCGCTGCCGCCACGGCGGACGTCGGCGTGGCCACCGCCGACCTGTTTCCCCGGGTCAGCCTGAGCGGTTTCCTCGGCTTCACCGCCGGGCGCGGTTCGCAAATCGGCTCCGCCGCCGCCAGAGCCTGGAGCCTGGGCCCGAGCATCACCTGGGCCGCGTTCGACCTGGGCAGCGTACGCGCACGGATTCGCGGTGCCGATGCCGACGCAGAAGGCGCCCTGGCGACTTATGAACAGCAGGTGCTGCTGGCGCTGGAAGAATCGGAGAACGCGTTCAGTGATTACGGCAAGCGTCAGCAGCGGTTGCAGTCGTTGATCAAACAGAGCGAGTCGAGCAGGGCGGCGGCGGACCTGGCGGCGACCCAATACAAGGAAGGTGCCGTGGATTATCTGGTGCTGCTCGATGCCCAGCGTGAGCGACTCAATGCCGAGGATGCGCAGGCACTGGGGGAAACCGATCAGTATCGAGGGATCGTCGCGATCTACAAGGCGCTGGGTGGCGGGTGGGATGCCGGTGGTAACAAGGTGGCCGCCAGGAACTGATTGTAGGAGCGAGCTTGCTCGCGAAAAACCAACAGACGCCTTGAGCATCTGGTTCTTCGCGTAATCGTTCACGACCATCGCGAGCAGGCTCGCTCCTACAGAGGATCTTTTGCGAACACAGATATTGTGTTCGGCGCAGATCAAACTGTAGGAGCGAGCCTGCTCGCGAAAAACCAACAGACGCCGCTGGGCATCTGGTTTCCCGCGTTATCGTTAACGACCATCGCGAGCAGGCTCGCTCCTACAAAAGGGCAAAGCTGGTTTCTGTCAGCTTTTAAATGTCTTTTGCGGTGCGTGTTTAAGCACCCTCAAGATCATTTCCTGAAAGCTACAAAACCTTGCGTGGTTGCCTACCTCACCGCTTGATCTTGGAAATTTTCGTGCCTTCGATACTGATGCCAGCCATCAACCCTTGCTGGTCGAAGATGAACGCGTAGGCATCATCCTTGAGCGTCGAGCTGGACAGGTTTTTCGCCACCCCTTCATCGACCATCACCACCGTTGGCCCTACACCGACTTCCCAACCCTTGGATTTCGCCAGGTAGTCGAGCGCCTTGTCCGTCATCAGAAAAACCGCATAGCCGTAGGATTGGGCGCCGGCTTGCAAGCCCCAGGAACCGCTGACGGAGTTGTAATAGTCCTCGACCTGCGTGCCCTTCATCAGTACGCCTTCACCATAACTGCCGCCAAACACCAGGCCGGCCTTGACGATGTTCGGGAAGACCAGCACGGCCTTGGCCTTGTGCGCGATGGTTTCAGAGAAGGGATTGGTCTTGTACAGCGCTTGCAATGCTTGCCGAGAGTCGGCATTGAGGTCTTCGGCGGTGGCCGCGCCGGCGGTGTTCAGCAGGCTCGCCGAGACCAGGGAGGCAGTCGCGAGAACGATCGAAAGGAAGAACCGCATGGATTGAGTCATTTGCGTACTCCAATGAGGGAGCAGTGGATGGGTGCAGTGGTTCCCTGATCAGGAGCGGAGCCCACTGAATATTATCCGGAGCACCCTGAAGTGTAGGGGGTGAAAGCCTGCTGCGGGAGCGCAGCACGATGCCATCAATTGTTGTGACCGCTGTGGGTGGGCCGGGTTCGTTATCAGGGGCCCGCGTTTGGCTGTTCCAATACAGCGCAACTTCAGGATGCCAAGGACGAAGAGCGCACCAACCTTTTCTAACCGGAGCCACGCATCCCCAAGGGTGGACGAGTGGAGCTGAGCGGCTGCCGCAGGCTGCGATCTTTTCGGGCTACCGATGAATCACTTCAACCCGGCAAACACCAGCTTTACTAAGAGATGTTGTTGGCGCTGGAAGAATCGGAGAACGCGTTCAGTGATTACGGCAAGCGCCAGTAGCGGTTGCTGTCTTTGATCAAGCAAAGTGAATCGAGCAGGGCGGCGTATCTGGCGGCGACCCAATACAAGGAAGGCGCCGTGGACTATCTCGTGTTGCTCGACGCCCAGCGTGAGCGGCTCAATGCCGAAGATGCCCAGGCACTGGGGGAAACCGATCAGTACCGGGGGATTGTTGCGATTTACAAGGCGCTGGGTGGAGGGTGGGATGCCGGTGACAATAAGGTGGCGGCCAGGAACTGGTGATCCGCTCTTTTTGTAGGAGCGAGCTCGCGAAAAAACAGCAGGTGCCAAGCTGCATCTGGCTTCGCGCGTTATCGTTCTCGACCATCGCGAGGCTTCCGTCGTGATGGCTCCCCACTTCGTGACGAGGGAGCTTGCCCTTGTTGGACTGCGCAGCAGGCCCATTTTTTGGATCGCTTCGCAACCCGACTGAAGCAAGCTCTTTCGCCACAGATATGTGGTTGATAGTGAGCGCGACATTATTGAACCGCCCTTGCACAACCTCTGACCCTTGGTCGGTATTCGTTCGATTTCAAACCTCGGAACACACGTACCGTCGGCGAATTTTCATCCAATTCCCTTGGTGATCCGTGCTCTGAGCGCTTTTTGAAAGACATAGCAAAAGATGTTAATCAGCATGGAGTTATGCGTTGGAGTCGCTGCAAATTACTCCGAATAGGTCGGTGATCTTCAAAGTACGCTTTCATGTTGATCGATAATTTTTAGAGGAATTCCAGTGACTGTAACAATTGTATTGGCCGGGCTAGGCCCTTCAGCGGGAGTTGTAGAACATCCGAACTATAAATGCGTCGAAAAAACAACAGGCGGACGTTTGGAGTGGGTCTCTCAAGCTCCCAAAGTTCTGAATTTTCCGACTCAAGAGGCGCAAACGGATAGTTCTGCAGGTGCGGCTCTCGGAAAGGAAGAGCTTTCCAAAAAATTACTAAGTGTTGGCGCAGGGGCAAAAATTGTTGGAGGTGGTTTTTCCAGCATAAAACCGAATTTGCCATATTGGGAAAGCAAGCTCAGTTCCGCTATTGATCACTTGCTTGCGAGCAGAGTTACTGGCGAGCATTTCACGTATTATCAGTTTGAGCAAACACCTAACGAGTTACTCGGCTTCCCCAATCCAACTGAAGATACCCATACAATGGGGAGGTCAATTAATAAATTTACGACTCAAAAGTTGCCAATGTCGGAGATTGAGGCCGCAATGAAGGCCGGACAGCAAATCAAGATGATCCAGGTCAGTCCGGTTATCTTGGAAGACAATCCGAAGCGCTTCGGTCTGGCGTCGCTGGAGAAAATAGACTTCAACCACAATCCCGTGCCTAAGAATTACAACTACGGCCGGCCTGTGTTTTATCGCGCAACGACGTTAGATGGACAAAAAACGATCGTCTCGGCTGTGGTTCCCGGTGATGACTACTTCAAGCATTATGTCGCTCTGGTTCGATATGCGGTGTCCACTGTGCTGCAATACGATGCAGAGAAACTAATTACGACGATTAGTCTTCCCACATTGAGTGCCAACCTCGTCGATCATAAAGAGCTGGACAAAAAATTCGTGAAATCTGGTGATATCGTTGTCCTGGGGCACGTCGACGATATGGAGGGGCGTCTGAAAGACAAGTTGTCGGACATGAGACAGATCGATGATCATCAAAACCTAAATTATGGCTCAAAAAGGTTTCAACTCCCACATGGGTCGATTGTCAACTTTCTTGGTTGCAAAGATTCGTTCTGGGGGGGAATGGCCGGGGATGTTGCTGCTAGATGTCTAGATTTGGAAGCGTCTCAAATCATATATGTGTCGAAAATGGGCACACTGACAAAGCCGGATGATATCTACGGGCGAATTTTTTCGCCAACCCGTTTCGTAAGGTTGAATCACACCAATACGATAAGTGAAATTCACGATGTGAAAAATCCTTTGGCCGAGCGATTGGGAACTGGAATGCATGGGAGTATTCCAACGATCCATGAAGAGGACTTTAGTCAGCGGAAAAAGCTCGACGAATTTTCGGCGAATAGTATTGATAATGAGATCTCTTGTATTGCCGAAAGAGTCAGTGAACACAATGCTCGGACGGGTCGAAATGTTCCGTATCTTCCGCTAAATTTTGCCACCGACTATTTGAGAAAGGACGATGAAATTAAGCTCGAAACGCCCCACGATCTTTCAAACAATCGTACGGACAGTGCAAAAGAGAAAAAAGAAGAAATTCTGAATAGAATTGCCGCAAATCTTGCAAATTATCTTTGTGAGCACGACGAGAAACTAGCGGTAAAAGGGAACTGAGAAAGAAGGCGAAACTGTTTTCGTGAGTCATCTGAACGGTCGATCGTGCAATGGGCTGTCGGGGATTTCCAACAGTGTATTGCGGGAGTAGATGACGGTGAATCGAGTAATGGGATCAGATAGATTCGGTTGACCAGGCGAAAAGCAGGCACCCATTGGTCTTGGCTGATGGGTGCCCTTTGATGGGGTTCGCTTGAAGCAAAAGATCGCAGGCTGCGATCTATAAGCGCTAATGATGAATCACTTCAACCCGGCATACACCAGCTTTACAAAGAAATCCGGCTTGATCACGAAGTGGCCCCATTTCTGATCAAAGGCCGCCGAGGGTTTAGCGGCGACAGTCTCCTCCAGCGTTTTCCCTTGCTGCTTGAGCCGCGCCACGTTAACGCGCACCGCCACCAGCATGTCGCGGAACTCGATCACCTGCGCCCGCGTACCCACCGGACCATGGCCAGGGATTACCAGCGTGTGATCCGTGGTGCGTTCGATGGCCTCGTTGGCCCAATGGATGGCCGCATCGATACTGCCGCCGTCCTGGTTGTCGATGAACGGATAACCGGCATTCCAGAACGTATCGCCCATCGCCAGTACATCGGCTTTTTCAAAGTAGATCGACAGGTCACCGTCGGAGTGGCCAGGGCCGAAGTTCTCGACCTTGATCCTGCTTGAGTCGAAGTTGAAGGTCTTTTCCCGATCCACCAGCACAGTCGGTCGGGCCCCTTTGGCAACCGGCTGGAACGTCCAGTTCCAGTCGTCGACGTGGGTGGTCTGTGACAGATTCTTCAACGTATTGACCTGCGCGACGATGGTTGCACCGTCGGCGTTCAGCCAGGCATTGCCGTCCGTGTGGTCCCAGTGCCAGTGGGTGTTGACCACGTATTTGACCGGCGCGTCGCTGATCGCCTTGAGCGCCGCTTTGACCTTTTCCCGGGATTTGCTGATGCCCGCATCCACCAGGAAAATGCCGTCCTTGCCCGACAAAACCACGATGTTGCCGCCGGAGCCTTCGAGCACGCTGATATTGCTGCGAAGCCTGTGGGTGATGATGTCCGTGTCGGCACGCAGCAAGTAATGATGGCCGGCACCGGTATGGAAATAGTCATCCTGGGCAGGTTGTTCATCGGCGGCGAATGTCGTGCCGGTGCCCGACAAAGAGGTGATCGCGATCGCCGCTGTCAGCAAAAGCCGGACAGACAACGGGGCAGGGTGTTTTTCAGCAGGGGGCATTTGGGGTTCTCGATGGCAGGGTATGGATTCGACTCAAATGAATCGTGAAAACCTTACGCCGCGGGTTCGAGGGGCTGAAGTGCAATTTTCGTATTATGAAAATGCAGCGGGTGCACGCAGGTGCCTTGAAAGATCGCAGCCTGCGGCAGCTCCTACAGGGGAATGCGTTCCAATGTAGGAGCTGCCGAAGGCTGCGATCTTTTGATTTTGATCTTCTAAATCCAGATGGCATCCCACAAAGGATAATCCCCCACGCGCGTCACCAGGCCCGCGCGCAACGGATTCATGGTGATGTAACGGGCGGCGGCTTGCAGATCCTCATCCCGGCGCAAGGCTCGGTCGTGGTAACCCCTTTGCCATAGGCGGCTTTGTACGCCGCGCATGAGATTGATCGATCGGCAGCTTCGGGATTTGATGCGGCACACCAAGTCAGCCAGCGAGCCCTGTTGAAGCTGTAACAGCCAATGCAAGTGATCGGGCATCACTACCCAAGCCATTGACGTGACAATTTCAGTTTCATCCGCTGCGCGCAGTTGTTCGACGAGCAGGCGTGCTGATCGCCAGTCGGAAAAAACAGGTTGGCGATTATGGGTAACCGTCGTTATCAGATAAATGCGTCCCGGTTCCGAGTACCGACCTTTACGCAGGTGGCATCCATTCGCAGCGACTGGCATTCCATTGCTCTCCATCAACGTTGTAATGGATGAACGATAGTTACCGTCGGGAGCCCCAGTGAACGAAGCAATTTCGCGGTATTTCGAGGGCGTTGTTTAAAGTCAAAAGATCGCAGCCTTCGGCAGCTCCTACATTTGGAATGCGTTCCCCTGTAGGAGCTGCCGAAGGCTGCGATTTTTTTCCGTCAACAGTTGAGCATTGCGGCCAACTCGCTCAGCGAATCCGCAACGATGTCCCAGTCTTGAGTGGGATGCAGATCCGATGTCTGCTGAGGGCCATATTCAGTGGGACGCCGGATGAATACCGTGCGAAAACCGCACGCTCGTGCAGCGACAAGATCGTCGTTGTGTGCCGCGACCATGGCCACACGATGCGGTGGCAATCCCACGGCTTCGGCTGACCTCAAATACACCTCTGGCTGAGGCTTGTAAGCGCGGGCGAGTCCCGCACCGGTGATGACATCCCAAGGCAAACCACCGAAGCGAGCCAGGTTCATCATCCCGGCGATGTGGCCGTTGGAGATCGGGCCGATGGCGAAGCGTCGCTTCAAGCGTGTGAGGCCTTCGACCGAGTCAGGCCATGGGTCGAGCCTCTCCCAGGCAGCACCCCAGGCGGCGATATCCGATTCTTCGAGTCGTCCGGCCTCGACGCCGTGCCTGATCAGCAACGCCTCGAGATTCTCCCGGTTCAAAATGTCCAGTGTCAAGAAGGCACGCTCGCCCGAGCGGATGCGTTGCATCGAGGGCTGGTAGAGCGACCGCCATTCATCGGCGAAGGCCAGTGGGTCGATCTGCACGCCAAGCCTTTGCAAGTACGGTGCAGATTCCCGGGCAATACTCGTACGCCAGTCAACCACGGTGCCAAAGACATCGAAGCCAAGGAATCCAACGTCTTCAATACCGGTCATGTTCAGTCTCCTGTGTGGACAAGGCGCGCTTCAGCGCCAGCCGAGGGCGGGTGCGACGTGCTTGAGGATGGATTCTATGACATGCGCGCAATAGTCCACGCCCAGTTGATTGGGGATGGTCAGCAGCAGGGTATCGGCCGCCGCGATGGCTTCATCCCTGGCGAGTGCTTCGATCAGGGCCTCGGGTTCTGCCGCGTAATTTCGGCCGAAGATCGTTTGGATGTCACCGTCGAGAAAGCCGATCGTATCCTCATTCTGGCTGTCTCGGCCAAAGTACATCCGGTCCATGTCGTTGGTGATCGCGAAGATGCTGCGGCTGACCGACGTACGAGGCTGCCGGGTATGCCCGGCCTGTTTCCAGGCTTCGTGATAAGCGCGGATCTGTTCGGCTTGCTGGATGTGCAGGGGGCGGCCGTTCTCATCGTTCTTCAGTGTCGACGTCTGCAGGTTCATGCCCATTTGCGCCGCCCACACCGCCGTCGCGACCGAGCCCGAACCCCACCAGATCCGGTCACGCAGGCCTTCGGAGTGCGGCTCGATCCGCAGCAACCCGGGCGGGTTGGCAAACATGGGCCGCGGGTTCGGCTCGGCGAAACCCTTGCCGCGCAGCAATTCATAAAACACTTCGGTATGACGCCGTGCGAGGTCGGCATGGGTCTCGCCTTCGTTTGGCGCGTAGCCGAAATGGCGCCAGCCATCGATGACCTGCTCGCCGGAGCCTCGACTGATGCCCAGTTGCAAGCGCCCACCGGCGATCAGATCAGCCGCGCCGGCATCTTCGACCATGTAGTAAGGGTTCTCGTAGCGCATGTCGATGACGCCGGTGCCGATTTCAATCCGGCTGGTTCTGGCCCCGACGGCTGCCAGCAGGGGGAAGGGCGACGACAGTTGCCGGGCGAAATGATGAACGCGGAAAAACGCCCCGTCGGCGCCCAGTTCCTCGGCCGCGACGGCCAGATCGATGGATTGCAGAAGCACGTCGGCAGCCGAACGTGTTTGCGAATGCGCAGACGGGGTCCAGTGCCCGAAGGAGAGGAAGCCGATTTTTTTCATGGGACGCTCGCGACAGGAATGGGGTGGATGGCGCTAATGTAGTCCGCCCAATCCACAACCTGTAGCCCACTGGTCTTTGTGACAGCTTCAACCATTGGTTGTGAATCAGCCGTTTGCGGTGGAAGCCAAATGGTACGCCACCAAAGCATTGGCATGCCCATGTCCCATGCCGTGTTCGGTTTTGAGAACGGCCACCATCTCCATGTGCTTCTTGCCCTCCAGGGTTTTGAGAAGGTCCAGCCAGTGAGTGACTGGGTGCCCATACTTCTTTTCAATCGAGGGGAAATACGATGCGGGGCCTTTTACTTTTGTCTCTTCGGTCATGACGCAAGCTCCTTTTTTGCGGTCCGGTGATACACATCAGTTGCTTTGTTTTTGCTTGAGATCAGCTTCGCTCCAGACGCCACTGAGCGGGCCACCCGGCAAGCCTTCAGCGGCTCGCGACAGCGGGAAGGGCACCGGGACGAAACCGGCATCGCGCACCAAGCGGGCACCCATTTCACGGGCCTGGGCGTCGTCGGCGAAAACCGGAATCGCCTTGCCCTGGCCAGACTGGTCTTTCATGGACAGGTAACCAATGGCGTTGAAGGCCCGTACCAGATGCACGCCGGGCAGATACTGCTGGTCGGCCAATGAAACGCCTGTCTCCAGCGCCTTGCGCCCGATATCGCCGTCACGTCCGCTGAAGGGGTTGCTGGTGCTGAACACCACCTTGCCGTTGAGCTGGCCCTTGAGCTGTTCCGACAGCGCCGGCATGGCGCCGTAGGGAACACTCAGCACGATCACATCGCCCCATTTCGCCGCATCGGCGACCGTGCCGGCCCGGGCGTTGGCGCCGGCGTTTTTGACCAGCTCGGTCAACTCCTCGGGGTGGCGTGACGAAAACATCACCGAATGCCCGGCCTTGACCCACAGCGTGCCGAGCGTACCGCCGACCTTGCCGGCGCCGATCACGCCGATTTTCAGGGTGTCCGCGGCGACTTGGCCGCTGCACAGGATCAAGCCGGAGAACATCAAAAACAGAATCTTGAACATGCTCTGCGCCCCTCTGGTCGGGAAGTGATGTAACCACCGTAGTAGAGCCAGGGGAGATGCGAAAGGCGAGGAGGGACGGGCAAGTGGTTTTCGAATCGGCTGCTTGTTTGAATCTAGCCATTCGTCCGTTGAACTTGGGTTGACAGTACCTCTCTAAAGAAAATGTGGGAAAATTTCCCACGCAAATGTGCTAACTGGCTTCGAGGGATCGTGCGGGTACCGCAGTAGCTCGTCAGTGCTGCAGATTTATGGCCGTGCCGGTTGGCTGGCCGCACTTTGGGCGGCTGGAAACTCACTGGATATTGCGTTCGATACGGAGATGACTACGCAGCTCCAAGCGGAGGTTCATCATGCATATCAACAAATGTTTACTGGCTCTGGCCATAGGCGGAGTCCTGTCGGCATCGACTGTCTTGGTACCGGACTACATCAGTGGTTTCTCCAGCGTATACGCCAGAGATGGCGGTAGCGGCGGGGGTGGTGGAGGCGGCGGCGGTGGCGGCCATGGTGGTGGCGGCTCCGGTAGCGGCGGAGGCGGTGGCGGTGGCCACGGCGGCGGCTCCGGTGGTGGTAACGGTGGCGGTGGCGGCGGTAGTGGCCACGGTGACGGCGGAGGCGGCGGTAATGGCAACGGAGGCGGTGGTAACGGCAACGGTGGCGGAGGTGGCCACGGTGGCGGTGGCGCCGGCGGTAACGGTGGCGGCAACGGTGGTGGCGGCGCCGGCGCTGGCAATGGCGGCCATGGAGACGGTGGCGGTCATGCAGGCCAGGGGCACGGCGATGACCATGGCGGCGTGGCTGGCAATGGCAACAGAGGCCCGGGCAATGCCCGTGACAACGATGCCAATGATGACAATGGCGGCGTAGCCGGCAACAGAGGTCCGGGCAACGCCCGTGACAACGACGACAATGATGACAACGATCGCGACAGGGACGCTGCCAGAAACGATGCAGACGCCGCCCGAGACGCCGCCCGCGCGGATGCAGACGCAGCTCGTGATGCCGCCAAGGCAGCAGCGGATGCGACCAGGAATGCCGCCCGAGCCGATGCGGACGCCGCCAGGGCTGCTGCAAGAGCCGCTGGCGATCCAAACGCTGACGCAACCCGAGATGCTGCGAGGGCCGCGGCCGATGCAGCCCGCGACGCCGCCAGGAGAGACGCGGACGCAACCCGGGATGCGGCCAGAGCGGCTGCTGACGCGACCAGGAATGCCGCAAGAAATGGGGCGGCCGCTCCAGGCGCACCGGTTCAGGCACAGAACTAGGTCCTTCCCTTGAACAATGAAATTGGCGCAGTGCGCTGCTAGGCAAAGATCGCGCCCTGCGGCAGCTCCTACAGGATCACGCATTCTGTAGGAGCTGCCGCAGGCTGCGATCTTTTTTTGCGGCTGAAAGATCATCTACCGCTCGTCGCCCGAACGAAAAATAATCTTTGACATCATCCGGCGTTTGGACGAGTATTTGTACATCGCATGCGATCTAATCGAAAGCGATCAAAAATACACAGCCCTTTGGAGACCCAGCCATGAACATCGAAAGCAGCCACAAAATGCCCCGTTCTTCCGCTCACGCTTTCGATGGCCACAACGGCAATAACTGGATCACTGCACCAGCGGCTTGATGAACCACGTTTTTTACACCATAAACATCGCATGCGATCTTATCGCATAGAAAATTTAACAGTGAGGAAGCACCCATGAGCAAGATCGAAAAAGTCCTGGTTACCGGCAAAACCCATACCACCCACAGCGCTGTCGGCAACGGCAACCTCGACATCGAACTGTCTTCGCCTGGTGCTGCCCAGCCAGTCCACGTGTTCGCCGCCACCCAGCCGCACCCGAAAGCCGAGCAACTGTTCGCCGGCGCCTGGTCGGCCTGCTACACCGCAGCAGTGGGACTGGTCGCTCAAGAGCGTAATATCGTGTTGCCGGCGAATATGGCGGTAGACATTGAAGTGGACCTGGGCCAGACAGGGCCGGCCTACTTCCTCCAGGCTCGCCTGACCCTGAGCGTACCGGGGCTGGCACATGACGTCGCAACCGAGCTTGCGCACATCGCTGACTCCATCTGCCCTTACTCCAAAGCCACGCGCGGCAACATCGACGTTGCCCTGAACGTGATCACGGCGTAACGCCTGAATAGTTGGCTAATATATCGCGTACGATACAAGCGCATACGAATTTAATCCCTGTAAACCCGAGGCAATCATCATGAGCAAGATCGAAAAAGTACTGGCCAGCGGCAAAACCCACACCACTCACAGCAGCACCGGCAACACCTCGCGCGGCCACAATGGCAGCCTCGACATCGAGCTGTCCTCGCCTGGCAGCACCACGCCGGCACATGTGTTCAGCGGCGTGCAGCCCCACCCGAAAGCCGAGCAACTGTTCGCCGGGGCCTGGTCGGCCTGCTACATCGCGGCAGTGGGGCTGGCGGCCCAACAGTTGAAGGTGACACTGCCGGCCGATACCGCTGTCGACATCGAAGTGGATCTTGGCCAGACCGGCGCGGAGTACTTCCTCCAGGCCCGACTGACCCTGAGCGTGCCGGGCCTGTCGAACGAGGTCGCGACTGAACTTGCGCACCGCGCCGACTCGATCTGCCCGTACTCCAAGGCCACTCGCGGCAACATCGACGTCGCCATCAACGTCATCACTGCTTGAGGCGACACGCTGCCGGTTCATCAGGGCCTCCCTGGTGGACCGGTGGTGCTCTTTCATAGGCGACATGGAAAGCGAGCACTACCGATACCATCGCATGCGATGTATATTCGGGCCTCGCAATCCATTCGTTTTTGGCCACAGAGAACGCTCATGAAATCGACCAAGAAGCCAGCCGCCCTCGACCTGAAGCTCTCTGAATTCCTGTGCTTTGCGGTCTATTCCTCAAACCTCGCCTTCGGCAAGGCCTACAAGCCGATGCTTGAACGGCTCGGGCTGACCTATACGCAATACATCACCCTCGTTGCGCTGTGGGAAGAAGACAACCAGACGGTTGGCAGCCTCGGCGAAAAGCTGTTCCTCGAATCCAACACCCTGACGCCGATCCTGAAGAAGCTTGAGGCAATGGGGTATTTGCTGCGTCAACGCGACCCGGAAGATGAACGCCAGGTACGCATCAGCCTGACCAGGGAAGGGCGCGAACTGCGCGAAGGCCTGACGGAAGACGGCTTTCCGCAGACCGGGCTGGATCCCGATGACTTCGAGCAAATGCAGAAAGCCATCGTCAAATTACGCACAAATCTCATCCGCTCGACGAAAGACAGGGAATAAGCAGGATCTTGTGATCCACTTGTTCAACAATGAGACAACCGCCTTCCGGCGGTCCTGTCAGAAGAAATTGATCTCGTAGCCGAAGCGTGATGCCGCGGCAACGATATGCTGCCCCATGATCTGCCGCGCCGCCGTTGCATTGCGATCGACCAGCGCCTGCACCAGTTCTTCATGTTCCCCGCGCGCCGCATGGGGAATATTGCTGAACATCGGGCCCCGCCGCGCGAAGTTCATCGTGATCAAGGCCCGCATCGGTTCGAGCACCGTGCGAATCATTGTCTCCAGGTAATCATTGCCCGATGCGGCGGCCACCGCCCGGTGAAAGTCGAGGTCGGCGTTGACTGTCTCCAGCGTCGGCTCGCCTTCGTACTGCATGCGCAGGACCGCTGCCTGAATCATTTTCAGTTTGCCCGGTGTCATGTGCGAGGCCGCGAGTGCAGCGGCCTGGCTTTCCAGTACCGCCCGCACTTCGAACATGTTGCGCACCGTATTGTCACCGTCGAGCATCGGCTCACTGGCACGCGGCGTTGCCGATACAGGTTCCGCGGATTGAGCCGGGGCCGAGACGAATACGCCCACACCCTGGCGCGACTGGATCAGCCCCTGCGCCCGAAGCGTCGCGATCCCTTCCCGGACAACGTTCCTGCTGACACCGAAGTTTTGCGAGAGAAATTGCTCGGTCGGCAAACGGTCGCCCGGGCGCAGTCGGCCGGAGGCGATTTCGTCGCTCAAAGAACGGGCGATGTGCTCGGCAAGATGGGGTCGGCGCGCCACGGGTTGCAGGTTCATTTCACTCATGTTCATCCCTCTCACTTGTCTACTTAATCTACATCAGAAGACTTGTTCCAGACAGTCAAAACTGAAGTTCAATGCCGACATAAACAATAATATCAATAAAAACAATAGCTTAATCTGGTGAAAGTCAAAGTCTACGAAAAAGCACAAGTTGTTCAGTTGAAGAACAACAGGACGTCATGTAGGTTGTGCTCAACCCGACGCGGCAAAAATCCAAATCACCGCGCCGATTTTGCAACCTGCTTGAGGCCCGGCCTTATGAAAATTGCCAGCATTGAAACCATTCCGCTTCGCATCCCCTTCACCACGGGGGGCAAGTCAGCCGGCGGGGTCTGGGGGCCGAAAGACCTGCAGATGGTCGATTCCCTGGTGGTCAAGATCACTACCGATGACGGCATCGTCGGTTATGGCGAGACCTTCGGCTTCACCGCGATTCCGGCGGTGAAAGTGGTGATCGACAACATCCTTGCGCCTGAACTGCTCGGCAGTGACGTCACGCGACGGGAGAAATTGCAGGGCGACCTGCAGAAGAAATTCCACGTTTTCGGTCGCAGCGGCGCGTTCATCTACGGTCTGTCGGCGATCGATATCGCGCTGTGGGATATCGCAGGCAAAGCTGCCGGCCAGCCGATCTACCAGTTGCTGGGCGGCAGCGAGGCCACGTCGCTTGCGGCCTATGCGAGCCTGATCCGTTATGCCGACCCCGAGCTGATCCGCGTCAATGTGCAGCGTGCGGTCAACGACGGCTTCCGCCATCTCAAGCTGCATGAGGTGGATCCCGACGTCATTCGTGCCGCTTGCGAAGCCGCTGGTCCCGGAGTGGAAATCACCCTCGACGTCAACGCGCCGTGGTCAGTGCGCGAAGCCCTGGACATGACCGAAAAACTGCGCCCGCTGAACCTGCGCTGGATAGAAGAACCCGTCTGGCCACCGGAAGACTATGCCGGTCTGGCGCGGGTTCGCCAGCAAGGCGGGATTCCCGTCGCGGCGGGTGAGAACGCCTCGACCCTCATGGACTTCCAGCACCTGCTTGAGGCCGGCGCAGTGGATTTCGTGCAGCCAAGCCCGGCGAAAATGGGCGGCATCACCGAACTGCAAAAAGTCTATGCACTGGCCAACGCCCATGGCGTCACCGTGATGGTCCACGCCTTTTACGACGGCCCGGGCCTGCTGGCTGCGGTGCACGGCAGTGCGGCCCTCGGCGGGGCGAAGTCGCTCGTCGAGTGGCGTTACTTCGATCTCGAAGCGCAGCTCTATGGCGACGCCATCATTCCGCACAACGGACGCATCAAGGTGCCGCAAGGCCCGGGGCTCGGCATCGAGCCGAACCAGGACGTCATCCGCGATTACCGCTTCAAACCCTGACCCCGTTGATCGAGGCCGCTGCCGCAACCGCTGCGTCGGCCTCGATCAGTCATGGCCGCATTCTTGATAAAAATAAATACGAGGATTGAGCAAATGTTAGACAGAATCGTAGGGCCCATCCTGCCCGTCGCCTTCGTGATTGCGCTTGGCTACATCGCCGGCAAGCGCGGACGACTCAGCCAGTCGGACAGCCTGCTGATCAGCCGGCTGGTGCTCGGCTGGATCTTCCCGGCGCTGCTGTTTGTCGGGATGGCGAGCACGCCCCGTGAACAACTGTTCGACTTCAAATTCGTCGTGGCCACGTTCATCGGCATCATGGGCATGTACCTGATCGCGCTGGCGATCGGCTGGTACAGCACGCGCGATCTGAAGGTGGCGACGCTCAAGGGGTTCGTCAACGGTTACCCCGACGCGGCCTTCATGGGTATTCCGATCCTGGGTGCCATGTACGGCGTGGGCAGCATCTATTCGGTGCTGGTGCTGAACCTGGTCGCGAGCCTGGTGATGATTCCGCTGACCACCATGTTGCTGACCATCGCCGATGGCAAGGGCAGCGGCAGGGAGGCGTTCGTGTCGAGCCTGTCCGGTGCGGTACGCCGTCCGCTGATGTGGGCACCGGCCCTGGGCATTCTGCTCTCGCTGCTGCAGGTCAAGTTGCCGCCGCTGGCTGCCGAGTCTTTCAATCTGCTGGGCAAGGCGACGCCAGGTGTGTCCCTGCTGTGCCTGGGCCTGATCATGTCGTCGGAGAAGCTGAAGATGTCGGGCGAGGTCTGGACCAACCTTGGCCTCAAGCTGTTCATCCACCCTGTATTGATGTTCGGCGCCACTATTCTGCTGGGCACGCATGGGCTCTACGCACAACAGATGATCCTGCTGTGCGCGCTGCCATCGGCGACCATTCCGGCGATGTTCGCGAACCAGACCGGCGCCTATCAGAGCGAAGCCGCGACCTCGATTCTGGTCAGTACCGTCCTGTCGATCGTGACGTTCTCCGTGGCGATTTATTTGATCGATGGAGGCGTTGCCGCGGTTTGACAGCGGGTTCAAAAAAGATCGCAGCTGGCGTCGGTGCCTGTCCTGGAATGCATTTCCATACAGGCGCCGACGCCGGCTGCGATCTTTCTTTTTTTGAGGGGGAGGGCATTGCGAGGTACTTGTGTATCGCTGTGTATCCGAAGCCGCTGTTCGCAGACTGGCTTACAAATGCCCCTCGATCCGGATACATCCGGGATACACGGTTGCAGTCAAATAGCCCTGCCTTAGCGAGAAAGCAGATGCGACTCGCACCACGGCTTATCGCCCTTGTGGCAAGACCGAAGCGGCTGGGCCGCACACTGTATCTGGAGAAATAACCATGTCCCGTATGTCGAACAAATCCCGCATTGGCCTGATCGCAGTTGCACTGGCCGGCACCATGAACCTCGCTTCTTCCGCATTCGCCGCTGAAGCACTGCCACAAGGCTACCAACTGGCCTCGGCGGAAAAAACCAGCGAAGGCAAGTGTGGCGAAGGCAAGTGCGGTGCCGGCGAAGCCGGCGCCAAAGTCACCAAGGCCGGCGAAGGCAAATGCGGTGAAGGCAAATGCGGCGACGCCTCCTTCGCCCGCACCGACACCGACCACGATGGCCGCGTATCCCTTAAAGAACTGCTGGCTGTAGCGCCACAGGGCGGTGAAGAGTTCAAGGCGATGGACACCAACGGTGACGGCTACCTCTCCGAAGCCGAGGTCTACAAATTCCGCACCAACCAGTACATCTCCAACGGCAAGAAAGTACCGACCGAGCTGTTCACCAAAATGAGCAAGGCGCAGAACTGATTGCTTGAAGCGGTTGTAAAAAAACCTCCCCGGCTTTTTGGCCGGGGAGGTTTTTTTGTGCCTGGCAAAAGGCAAATACAGGCGCGGTGCAGGAGCTGTGTAGGAGCTGTCGAGTGCAACGAGGCTGCGATCTTCTGATCTTGATCTCGCCTTTCAAGATCAGGATCAAAAGATCGCAGCCTGCGGCAGCTCCAACAGGCTAATCAGTCAAACGCACTGCGATAGGCAAATATCCCCGGCAATCCACCGGTCATCACAAACAGCAGGTTGCTGCCCGCCGGGAAATCCCCCCGGCGCACCGCGGCCAGCAGACCGGCAAAGGCCTTGCCGCCATAGACCGGATCGGTGAGCAGGCCTTCGTGGGAGGCGAGCAGGCGCACGGCCTCCAGCATGGCTTCGGTCGGTGCGCCATAGGCTTCGCCGCGTTGGCTGCCATCGACCTTGATCGAGGCTTCGGCCAGCGTAGTGGAGGGGGAGAGCAGTTGCAGGACTTGCCCGGTTTTTTCCAGGGTCAGGGCCGATGCCTGTTCTTCGGTTGCCAGCACGGAGTAGCCGAGGATTTTCGTCGAAGCCTGGGCCAGGGTGACGCCGGCCAGCAGTCCGGAGTGTGTCCCGGCGCTGCCGTTGGGGAGGGTGATTTGCTCGAACTGGATGCCGAGTGCATCGGCCTGGCGCAGGATTTCACTGGCGCAGGCGGCGTAACCGAGGCTGCCTCGGGGGCTGGAGCCGCCCAAGGGCATGACGAAAGGTTGCTTGCCTTGTTGTTTGAGCCTGTCGACCAGCTCGGCAGCATAGGCATCAGGTGCGACGCCGCGAGGCAGCCGATGGATTTTCGCGCCGAAAAGCGCGTCGAGCACGACATTGCCGTTGTGGCAGAAGTCGTCGTCGCTGCGCACGGCCGACGGGGTCAGGATCAGCTCGCAGGCCAGGCCTTGCTGGGCGGCGACGGCCGCGGTCAGGCGGGCATGGTTGGATTGAAAACCACCCCAGGTCACCAGGGTTTCGGCACCGGCGGCCAATGCCTCGCCGAGCAGGAATTCGAGCTTGCGCAGCTTGTTGCCACCCCCGCCGAGGCCGGTCAGGTCGTCGCGCTTGACGTAGATATTGCAGCCGTTCAACTCGGGAAGTCGGCTCAGTCGCTGCAGTTTCTGGATCGGTGTCGGGCCTTCGAGCAGCGCCACTCGTGGGTAGGTGGCCAGCGCGGCATCGAGATGACTCAAATCGTGTGGCATGAAGGATCACTCTTGGGCGTAGATGAACGTAGAGCATCGGCCACTGTAGAAAGGCGCCTGATGAAGATATACGGCTGTTTGGGAATTACTGTTGATACACCATGTAATCAAATGCCGGACACCGCCCCCCCCTGTAGGAGCGAGCTTGCTCGCGATGGATGACGGAGCGCCGCGGGGCATCAGGCAGCCAGCGTCATCGTTAACGACCATCGCGAGCAGGCTCGCTCCTACAGATGGAAGATATCGTTTGAAGAGATAGCAGTTGCCTGATTAATTCGTTTATTGAGATATCGCCTTCGCGCGTAGAGTCGGCCCGACTGAAGAATGGAAGGGCAGATGATGAATAGCGTGAAATCAGCAACGGCACTCCAGCCCGCCAGCCCATGGCGCGGCACGGTGGCGGGGTTTTCGGCAAGTCTGGTGGGCATCGGGCTGGCGCGGTTTGCCTATACGCCGTTGCTGCCGGCGATTGTCGGCGCTCACTGGTTCGATGCCTCCAGGGCGGCTTATCTGGGCGCGGCAAATCTGGCGGGTTACCTGGCCGGGGCGCTGTTCGGGCGTTCGCTGGCGGCGAAAACCTCAACCCGTTTCACCCTCAGGGCGATGATGCTGCTGGCGAGCATCGCGTTTTTTGCCTGCGCCTATCCCGTGTCCTTTGCCTGGTTTTTTGCCTGGCGATTGCTCTCGGGCGTCGCCGGCGGGGCATTGATGGTGCTGGCTGCGCCGACCGTCCTGGCCCATGTGCCGCCATCGCGTCGGGGCCTGGTGGGCGGGGTGATTTTCATGGGCGTCGGGGTCGGGATTGCGGCATCCGGCACCCTGGTGCCTTTGCTGCTGCAACAGGGACTTGCGCAAACCTGGTTGGGCCTGGGGTTGATTGCACTGTTGCTGACGGCCGTTGCCTGGGGTGGATGGCCGGCGCAAGACGCCCCAGCCGACAAGGCCGTGCATCACCGTCGCCCACCACCTCAGGGCACCCTCAAGGCGTTGTATGTCGAGTACGCGCTCAATGCTGCGGGATGGGTGCCACACATGATTTTCCTGGTGGATTTCGTCGCCCGGGGCCTGGGGCAGGGGCTGCAGACTGGCGCGCAATATTGGGTGCTGTTCGGTATTGGCGCCACCGTCGGCCCGCTGCTGGCGGGGGCTGTGGCTGACCGGATCGGCTTCGGTCGCGCGCTGCGGGCGGCGTTCCTCATCGAGGCAGTGAGCGTCGCGGTGCCGGCGCTGCAGTTGGATTTGGAGCTGGGCACGGTCTGGCTGATGGCTTCCAGTGTGATCGTCGGCGCCTTTGTCACCGGCACTGTGCCGCTGGTGCTGGGTCGCCTGCAGGAAGTGCTCGCCCGGCACCCCGCGCAACAAGCCGCCGCCTGGCAAACCGCCACGGTGGGCTTCGCGCTGTTCCAGGCCGTCGCCGCCTATGGCCTTTCATTCCTGTTTTCGTACAGCGGTGGTGACTACCGCCTGCTGTTCGGCATCGGCACGGCGGCCATGTTGATCGCCTTTGTCATCGATGTGCTGGCGGCGCTGCGAAGCGCCCGCTCAGCCGAATCATCAGCCCTCTAACGGTGGCCAACGGAGCACTTTTTTCGTGAAATATGCCGAGCGAAATCTTTCCTACTGGCGGCGCAACCTGGCGGTTTGCGTGTTCGGCTCGTTCACCACGCTGGTGAGCCTGAGCATGCTGTTGCCGTTCCTGCCGCTCTATGTTCAACAACTGGGCGTCACCGCCCAGGCCGATGTGGTGCAGTGGTCGGCGGTGGCCTTCGGTGCGACCTTTTTCGGCACGGCGATTACCGCGCCGCTCTGGGGCCGGCTGGCAGATCGCTTTGGGCGCAAGCCGATGCTGATCCGCGCCGCCATCGGCATGGCGATTGTCATGTCGCTGATCGGTCTGGCGCGCAACGTCACCGATCTTGTAGTGCTGCGCCTGATCGCCGGTTTGATCGGTGGCTATGCCTCGGCCTCGATTGTAATGATCGGCTCCCAGGTGCCTCGGGAAAAAGCTGGCTGGGCGCTGGGCGTGCTGTCGACCGGCGCCTTGTCGGGCAACCTGATCGGGCCACTGTTGGGCGGTTTCCTGCCGCAGCTTGTGGGCATTCGCGGCACTTTCTTCGTTGGCGGCGCGATGATCGCCGTAGCGGCGATCTCCACCATCCTGTTGGTTCGCGAGGATTTCCAACCCGGCGTAGATGGCTCGCGGCGTCCGAAAGCCGCGGCGGTCGAAGGCGACACTGCTCGCTGGCCGATCATCGCCGCGCTACTGGTGACGGCGATGATGGTGCTGCTGGCCAACATGTCGATCGAACCCATCATCACGGTCTACATCGGTCATCTGGGCGTGGCCTTCGACGATCAGGCGCGGGTGGCCGGGGTGGTGATGGCCGGCTCGGCCCTGGGCAGTATTCTGACCGCCGCGCGCCTGGGCGCACTGGCCGATCGCATTGGCAGTTGGAATGTGATCATCGGTTGCCTGGTGTTGACCGGCATCGTCATGGTGCCCCAGGCGTACGTCACGCAATGGTGGCAGCTGGCGGTGCTGCGCGGCCTGATGGGCATGACCATCGCCGGACTGTTGCCGGCGATTGCCAAGCTGATTCGTCATTCGGTGCCAGAGCACAGCACCGGCAAAATCCTCGGTTACCTGCAATCGGCGCAGTTTTCCGGACAGGTGATCGGGCCACTGCTCGGCGGCCAGATCGGCGCGCATTTCGGCTTGCAGCCTGTGTTTCTGGTGACCGGTGCGCTGCTGGTGCTATGTGCCGGCATCAATGCCTGGATCAAGAGCCGTTTCGGTGCCGCGCCCGTCGGTGTTGAACGGTCTACAGCACTACGCTAGCCAACACAGGTGACGGGGCCGCGACCTCGTCATCGCGCACGCTTTGCAGGAAAGTCGCCAGGGCGCTGGAGTAATAACCGTCGATGCGGCGCACGAACACGGTCTCGACCTGCGCCATGTCCGCGGGTAGATCGTGCACCGCGACCAGGCCGTCGCGGGCCGCACTGGCCGCCACGCCCCGGGGCAACAGGCTGATGCCGACACCCGCCGAGACACAGGCGAGGATGGCTTCGATGGAGCCGAACTCCAGCGGCTCGGGGGCGACGATGCCGAGGCTGGTCAGCAGCGTGTCGAGGCGCTGGCGGTAGGAGCAGCCGATGCGGAATACCACGGTCTTGAGGTTCTCCACCCCGGCGATGGCTTGCAGGCTGTGCAGGGCAGGCGAGGTCACCAGCACCAGCTCTTCGCGAAACGCTTCTTCGCTGTGCAACTCCGGATGATTGACCGGGCCGGCCACGAACGCGCCCTCCAGCTTACAGTCGATGACGCCCTGGATCAGGCTGCAGGTAGTGCCGGTGCGCACCACCGGGCGAACCTCGGGATAAGCCTTGGCGAACTGCGCGATCAGGCGCGGCAGGCGCATGGCCAGCGTGGTTTCCAGCGTACCGATTTCCAGCACGCCTCTGGGCTGGCCATCATCCCGGGCGGCGCTGGAGGCATCGAGCAGCAGTTTGGATAGCCGAGCGGCGAAGGGCAGGATACGCCGCCCCGCAGGCGTCACCTGGACACCTTTGGCGCTGCGTTGAAACAGCGCCACCCCAAGCTCGTCCTCCAGCGAACGAATCCGCGCCGAGACGTTGGATTGCACGGTGTTCAGCTCGTTGGCGGCCTTGTTCATGCTGCCGTGACGCGCCACGGCGTCCACCACCTTCAGATCTGCCACATCCATCTCTATCTCCTATCTATAAAAAGCATAACAGATGGCCAATCTAAGGCTTCAGGAAGATTAGTGATAGCGCCGTTCGGAGAAAATAGACTTCACGAAAACAGATCAACTGAATCACAAATGATCATTTTACATGATCACATGTCGGGCATAGGTTGAAGGGGCACAGATACCGCAGCCAGTGGCGGATCGAGTCTGAATCTGAGGCTGTGGAACAACAATAACGCAACCACTGCTACACGGAGTCAACGTGAACCATGCAACTGAATCAGCCAGAATTCGCAACCACCCCCGGTACAGGGAACTGGTTTCCCGGCAACGCAGGTTCGTCGCCGGCCTGACCGCTGCAACCCTTGTCCCGTACTTCACGTTTATCCTCGTCGCGGCCTTCGCACCCCAGTTGCTGGCGACGAAGCTTTCGGCCACCAGCATCATCAACATCGGCTGGCCTTTGGGCCTGGTGTTCATCGTCGGCGCCTGGTTGTTCACCGGGCTCTACATCCTGCGGGCCAACGGTGAGTTCGATGCACTGACCGCGCAAATCCGGGCGGGGGCCATCGTATGAAGCACCTCCTGCGTAACCTCATCCTTCCCGTCCTGCTGAGTGCATTTGCGGCTCGCGCCATGGCAGGCGATGTATTGCAGCACGTCGAGAAACAACCGATCAACCTCACGGCGATCAGCATGTTCCTGGTCTTCGTCGTGACCACCCTCGGCATCACGTACTGGGCGGCCTCCAAGACCAAATCCATGGACGATTTCTACAACGCCGGTGGTGGTATCACCGGCTTTCAGAACGGCCTGGCACTGGCGGGTGACTACATGTCGGCGGCGGCGCTGCTGGGCGTCACCAGCATGATCTTCTTCAACGGTTTCGACGGCGTGCTGTACTCCATCAGCTTCTTCGTCGCCTGGCCGTTGCTGCTGTTTCTGTTTGCCGAACGCATCCGCAACCTGGGGCGTATCACCATCTCGGACATCGCGTCCTTCCGTCTCGATCAAAACCGCATCCGCACCATGACCGCCTTCGGCTCACTGACCGTGGTGTGCTTTTACCTGGTGGTGCAGATGGTCGGTGCCGGGCAGTTGATCCAGCTGTTGTTCGGCCTGCCGTACAACTACGCGGTGATTGCCGTGGGCCTGTTGATGGCGGTGTACGTGACCTTTGGCGGCATGGTCGCCACCACCTGGGTGCAAATAATCAAGGCCGGACTGTTGCTGTTGGGCGGGACCTTGCTGGCGTTTCTGGCACTGAGCAAATTCGGCTTTTCCTTCGATCTGTTGTTCGAGAAAGCCGTGGCCGCGCACCACGACGGCGAGAAGATCCTGTTGCCGAGCAAACTGGTGGCCGACCCGCTGTCGCTGATCTCGTTGTCGCTGGGCCTGGTGTTCGGCACCGCAGGATTGCCGCACATCCTGATGCGCTTCTTCACCGTGCCCGATGCCAAGCAGGCGCGTAAATCGGTGTTCGTCGCCACCGGCTTCATAGGCTTCTTCTACCTGATCGTCGCTGTGCTCGGCCTGGCAGCCATCGTGATCGTCGGGCAGGACCCGGCTTTCTACGAGTCCGGCAATCTGGCAGGCAAGTTGATCGGCGGCGGCAACATGCCGGTGATGCACCTGGCCAAGGCGGTGGGCGGCGACCTGTTGCTCGGTTTCATTTCCGCCGTGGCGTTCGCGACGATCCTGGCGGTGGTGTCCGGGCTGACCATGGCGGGCACCTCGGCGATTTCCCATGACCTGTATGTGATGGTGGTCAGGAAGGGCAAGGCCGATGCGCGGGACGAGCGTCGCGTGTCGCGCCTGGCTTCGGTAGGCATCGGCATTGTCGCGGTGGTGCTGGGGATTGTGTTCAAGGATCAGAACATCGCGTTCCTGGTGGCGCTGACGTTCGGCGTCGCGGCGTCGGTGAATTTCCCGATCCTGGTGCTCTCGATGTACTGGAAAGGCCTGACCACGCGCGGCGCGTTGATCGGTGGTGTCGCCGGGCTGATCAGTGCGGTGGGCCTGGTGATTCTGTCGCCGGCGGTCTGGGTCAAGGTGCTGGGCAACGCCGAGGCGATCTTCCCCTACGACTACCCGGCCATCATCTCGATGAACGTGGCGTTCTTCTTCACCTGGCTGGGTTCGGTCACCGACCGCAGTCACGGGGCAGGGCTTGAGCGCGAACGCTTCGACGACCAGCTGATTCGTGCCCAGACCGGCCTCGGCGCCGCGCAGGCGGTCAATCACTGAGTCGTCCTGTCGCGCTCTTTTTCCTGAAGCTTCCTCTTTCCTGATTGGCGTTTGCTGCAAAAGGAGTCAGCCATGCAATTCAAAGACAATGGCTTGCGATTTTCCCCCATCACCATCGCCCTGCATTGGGTCGTGGCGTTTTCCCTGCTGGCGATATTCGGCCTGCAATTGATGATCGGCCAGGCGTCCGACGATGTACTGCGCGCGGCCCTGGTTCGCGGGCAAAACCTGGTCGGCCTGGTGCTGTTCCTCGTCTCGATCTACCGCTTCTGGGCGCGGATCACCGCCTACCATCCGCTGCCCGTGGGCACCCCCAACCCTATCGAAGTGATCATCAGCCGCTCGGTGGCAGTGTCGCTGGCCCTGGCGATGGTGCTGTTGCCCATCGCGGTCTGGGCATCGCGATCGGCGGGCGGCGAGCTGGTGGAACTCCCTGGCGGCTGGTGGATTCCCAGCGTGCTGCCGGTCAATGCAGCGCTCAAGCACGTGGTCGATGTGCTGTTCAACATCGGCGCCTCGGCGTTCCTTGCCGGGTTGGCGCTGCACATTTTCGGCGCGGTCAAGAATCACTTTCTCCTGAAGAACAACACGCTCAAGCGCATGCTGGGCAAACACGTGGAGCTGTGAGGCATGAACGAAATCAGATCCGATTTTGCCGGTAACGCCATTACCCGGCTGTGCGGGGTGAAGTACCCGATTTTTCTCGGTGGCATGGCGGCCATTTCCGGCCCGCAACTGGTGGCGGCCGTGGCCAATGCCGGGGGCATGGGCGTGATCGGTGGCTTGCGCCTGCCGCCGTTGGCCTTGCGCCGCTGGATCGAGGAAACCCGGGCGCTGACCGACCGGCCGTTCGGGGTGAACCTGGTGCCGCAATTCGGTGGCCCGGACGTGTTCGAGGCGCAGTTCCAGGTGATCCTCAAGGAAAAGCCCAAGCTGCTGTCGCTGTTCTACGCCGAGAAGTATTCCGCCGGCATGATCCCCCGGGCCAAGGACGCAGGCTTGCTGGTCATGGTGCAGGCGGGGTCGGTGGAGCTGGCGCACATCGCCCTGGCGCAGGGCGCGGACATCATCATCGCCCAGGGCAGTGAAAGCGGCGGGCACCTCAATCGCGGCACCATCGGCATCATGCCGTTGCTGACCTCGATCCTCGCTATCTCCGAGGGGCGGCCAGTGCTGGCGGCCGGTGGCGTGACCCACGGCGACGACGTGCGGGCGCTGATGTCTTTGGGCGCGTCCGGGGTGGTGGTGGGCACGGCCTTCATCGCCACCGATGAGTCGAACGCGCATCCGCTGTACAAGCAGAAGATCGTCGAGGCGAGCACCGATGACACCGAGTACCGCACCGGCTATTCGTTCGGCTGGACCTACGGCACCCCGCATCGGGTGATCCCCAATCGGGACAAATGGAACCTGCTGCGCTTCATCGGCGGCGGCGCCCGGGCCATCGACAAACCGCGCATGGCGCATAAGCTGTCGCTGTATGCGGGGCAGGGGGTGGGCAAGATTCACAGCGTGGTGCCGGCGGCGGAGCGGGTGGCGGAACTGGTGAGCGGTCTTGCGGCTGCACCGGGTCGATCGTCCACCCAATCCCCTGTGGGAGCGAGCCTGCTCGCGATGGCGTCAGGTCGTCGGGTTCATCTTTGACGGATACACCGTCATCGCTGGCAAGCCAGCTCCCACAGGTTCTGGTTTCAAACACAGAATTTGTGAACGACTCCGATCACTGTGGGAGCGGGCTTGCCCGCGATGGCGTCAGCTCAGTCGACTTCAGCGGTGACTGACACACCGCCATCGCGAGCAGGCTCGCTCCTACAGGGGTTATCGGTGTTATTCAAATTGTCGCCGGCCGCGATATCTGCTGCTGCGCCAACCCAATGAATGCACTCATCGCCGAGGTGATCATCGAATCATTGCGGCGGATGAACACGGTGGAGACGTTGGCGAATTGCGGCGGCAAGGCGTGCCAGCGAATACCGTGGCGTACGCTGCAATTCTCCGCGATGGCCCTGGGCAGCAAGGTCACGCCCATGCCCGCCGCGACGCACGACAGGATGCCGTCGAGGGTGCCCAGTTCCATGATCTGGTTCGGCACCAGCCCCACCTGGTAGAACCAGTTTTCCAGGGTCGAGCGATAGAAGCAGCCCGTGCGGAACACCAGCACCGTCTGCTGGGGCATTTTCTCCATCAGCGCCTCCAGGGAGTCGAACTGGTTGCTGCTGACCAGCACCAGTTCTTCGCTGAACACCTCTTCCTGGGCCAGTGCCGAGTTCTGGTGAAAGCCGCCGACGAAAGCACCGTCGAGGCGATGGCTTTCAATGGCCTTGATCAATTCGATGGTGGTGCCGGTCTGCAACGACAACTGCACGTCGGGGTATTGCTCGCGGTATTTGGTCAGCACCTGAGGCAAGCGGATGGCGGCGGTGGTTTCCATCGAGCCCAGGCGCAACAGGCCTGTCGGGCTGCCGGTGTCGAGCAGGGCACTGCGGCTTTCTTCGGTCAATTGCAGGATGCGCCGCGCATATCCCAGGAAGATTTCTCCCGCCGCCGTCAGCATCACTCCGGACTTCTTGCGAATGAACAGCTCGCGGTTGAGCTCGGCTTCCAGCTCTTTCACGCGCATGGTCACGTTGGATTGCACGGTGTTCACCTGCAGCGCGGCGGCGGTGAAGCTGCCCAGCTCGGCGACGGCGCAGAAAATCTTCAGTTGGCGCATTTCCATTATTATTTTCATCCATCTCTAAAAGTGATTATGGACATATCTAACGATCACTTTACGGCCGTTGTCGGCGGTTAGTAAAGTGGCCAGGACCCCGCAAATGAGCGCCGTTCGTCCCATGACCCTGACTACGAAAATCGACCATGTCTTCGCCGGTGGCCTGGGTGTGCTACAGCCCGAGGGGCAGCGCACCGGCATCTTCAAACAGCGCCACACCGAACCCGTGCGCGTGGAGTTGCACGGCATTGTCGGCGACCAGCACGGCGATACCCGTGTCCATGGCGGGCCGGAAAAAGCCGTGCACCAGTACGCCACGCAAAACTACGAACGCCTGGCCCAGGCCTTCGCCCACAGCGCCCCGCAACTGGTGGCGGGCAGCCTGGGAGAGAACCTTGCCGCGTTCGGCCTTTCGGAATGCAACGTGCACATTGGCGATGTGTTCCGGGTCGGCAGCGCGCTGTTGCAGGTCTCCCAGCCCCGCAGCCCGTGCTGGAAAATCAACCACCGCTTCGATGCCGAGCACATGTCGATGTTCGTGGCCAAAGAGCGCATTACCGGTTGGTACTACCGGGTTCTTCAGCCGGGCTGCCTGCAAGCGGGGGACAGCATCGAATTGCTGGAGCGCCACACCGAACGCTTTTCCATCGACCAGTTCTGGCAGGTGCAGTTGTCGCACCGGCCGGTGATCGATGATTTGTTTGCGCTGGCGGCGACACCCGGCCTGTGCGAGGACTGGAAGCGGCGACTGGGCGAGCGGGCGACCTACCTGCAAAAGCGCGCTCCGGAAATCCCCATCTGAACCCCTGTGGGAGCGAGCCTGCTCGCGATGAACGCTAACGATAGCGCGGACAGCCTGATGCCCCGCGGCGTCCACGCGTCCATCGCGAGCAGGCTCGCTCCCACAGAATTTACAGTTCACCATTAGTGAATCATAAGATCATTAATCATCATTTTACATGATGACAGGCTGCGCCTATTTTAAAGCCTTCGGGTTGGAAAGCGTGCCGGCGCGGGCTGACACGCGGTCCTTTATCCCAGGGGGCGGTTTCTTCGCTCCCGATTTCCTGCGAGGTGAAGCGCCATGCCACTGCTCAAGTTCGACGTCATCCAGGGCCGCACCGATGAACAACTGCGCACCCTGCTGGATGTGGCGCATCAGGCCATGGTCCACGCCTTCGAAGTGCCTTTCAGCGACCGCTATCAGAGCGTCACACAACACCGTCCGGGTGAGTTGATCCTGCATGACACCGGCCTGGGGTACACACGCTCGGCGAGGGTGGTGCTGCTGACCGTGGTGTCACGACCGCGCCCCCAGGAGCAGAAAACCGCGTTCTACCGCCTGCTGGCCGAACGGCTGCAAGCGGCCTGCGATCTGTCCCCCGCTGACCTGATCGTTTCGCTGGTGGAAAACAGCGATGCCGACTGGTCGTTCGGCGGTGGGCGAGCGCAGTTTCTCACCGGTGAGCTCTAGCCCTTTTTTCACATATTTCGTTCAGGTGTCGTCATGACCAATCCTCTGCTGTCGCTGTTGAACATCGAACTGCCGATCATCCAGTCGCCCATGGTCGGCGTCTCCACTCCCAAACTCGCGGCAGCGGTGTCCAATGCCGGCGGGCTCGGTTCAATCGGTATTGGCGCGAGTAACGTCGAACAGGCGCGAGCCATGCTGCGCGAGACGACGGCGCTGACCGACAGACCCTTCAACGTCAACCTGTTCTGCCACGCGCCTGCGGTGGCAAACGCTGAGCGCGAAGCGCAGTGGCTGGAATTCCTCGCGCCCTTGTTTGCCGAGTTCGAAACTTCACCGCCCACGGCGCTGCGCGAGATCTACACCTCGTTCGTCGAAGACGTCGGCATGCTGGAGATGCTGCTGGAAGAAAAGCCCGCAGTGGTCAGCTTCCATTTCGGCCTGCCGCCGCAATCGTTCATCGATGCATTGAAGGATGCCGGTATCGTCCTGCTCGCTTGCGTCACCAACCTCGCCGAAGCGCAGCAGGCGGAACGCGCCGGTGTGCACGCGCTGGTGGCGCAAGGTTACGAAGCCGGGGGCCATCGCGGGGTGTTCGACCCGCAGCAGGATAGCCAGATGGGCACCTTCGCCCTGGTGCGAGTGCTCACCGGTGCCTGCCAGCTGCCGGTGATCGCGGCGGGCGGGATCATGGACGGCGTCGGCATCAAGGCCGTCATGCAGCTGGGTGCCAGCGCGGCGCAACTGGGGACGGCATTCATTCTGTGCCCCGAGTCTTCCGCCAATCCGGCCTATCGCGAAGCCCTCCAGGGCCCGCGCGCCCATCAGACCAAAGTCACCAGCGCGATATCGGGCCGTCCGGCCCGGGGCATGGTCAACCGCAACTACATCGACCTGGAAACCAACGCCCCGGCACTGCCGGACTATCCCATCGCCTACGACGCCAACAAGGCGCTCAATGCCGCAGCCGCAACCCGCGCCAACACCGGCTTCGCCGTGCAATGGGCCGGGCAGGGCGCGCCACTGGCCCGGCCAATGCCGGCAGCGGCCCTGGTGAAACTGCTCGCAGCGGAAATGAACGCCTGACACCACCCCTTGTGGGAGCGGGCTTGCTCGCGAAGAGGGCGGCACATTCAACATCAATGCTGACTGACCCGGCGCAATCGCGAGCAGGCTCGCTCCCACAGTTTTGGGCTGCGGCGGACGCCAAACCCGCAGTCGACAGAAAACCCCCTGTAGGAGCGGGCTTGCTCGCGAAGCGGGCGGCACATTCAACGTCAATGCTGACTGACCCGGCGCTATCGCGAGCAGGCTCGCTCCCACAGTTTTGAGCTGCGGCGGACGCCAAACCCGCAGTCGACAGAGAACCCCCTGTAGGAGCGGGCTTGCTCGCGAAGAGGGCGGCACATTCAACGTCAATGCTGACTGACCCGGCGCTATCGCGAGCAGGCTCGCTCCCACAGTTTTGGGCTGCGGCGGACGCCAAACCCGCAGTCGACAGAAAACCCCCTGTAGGAGCGAGCCTGCTCGCGATGGTGGTCAACGATGACGCGGGAAGCCTGGCTCACTCCTGCACTAGCGCGTCCGAAGGACTGCCCAGTTCATGGGCGAGAAAATCGGCAAACGCCCGCGCCGCCAAACGCGTCGAGCGTCCCATGGGGAAGTAGGCGTGCACCGGCAGGTCAGCCATTTTCCAGTCGGGAAGCAGCTGCACCAGGGCGCCGCTTTCCAGTTCCAGCCGGCAAGCCCAGGACGTGGTCGAGACCACCCCCAACCCGCCTGAGGCCGCCGCGAGCGCACCCGCCGTATCGTTGATAGTCAGCTGCGGACCGAGGTCTATGGACACCGTTTGCCCGTCACGCTCGAACTGCCATGACGACGCATGCGCGCCCGCCGGACCGCCGACGATGCGATGCCCCTGCAAATCTTCCGGCAACAGCGGCGTGCCATGGCGCGCCAGATACCCCGGCGAGGCCACGATCACACGATGCATCGTGCCGATCAGCCGGGCGGTGCCGGACAGGTCCGGCAGGTTGCCCACGCGGATCCCGACATCCACCGCTTCCTTGACCATGTCCTGCCATTTGTCTTCGAGCATCAACTCCAGGTGCAGCAACGGGTGACGTTCGGTAAAGGCCGACAGCCTTGGAATGATCACCCGGATGCCCATGGTCGAGGGCATGCCGATGCGTAGCAAACCGCGCAATTCACCGGTTTCGCGCACGCTGTTCTCGGCGTCGTCGAGGGCGGCGAGGATCGGTTCCATGCGCGCCAGAAACTCAAGGCCGGCCTCGGTCGGCGCCACGGCGCGGGTGGTGCGAGACAGCAGCCGTACGCCCAGGCCCGCTTCCAGCTCGGCGATCATCCGCGAGACCTGGGACTGGGTCAGCCCGCTTTCCCGGGCGGCCGCAGAAAAGCTGCCCAGGTGCGCGACACGGGTGTACAGCCGCAGGCTGAGGATGTCTTTCAAAGGCATGCCGTTTCCTGTGCAAGCGCGCTGTTGCGGCGCGTCCGCGTGAACGTCGATTGATGCGTAATGGTGATAGATGTTAGCCGAAACCGACCGCTACCGGACGGTGGGGCAGGAAGGGATAGTGGGTCCATCGGCGACGAAGCAGCCTGCTTCGCCGGACGGTCCCGACTCATTCCTTCAGGAACTCATCATGAAAATCGCAAACTCCATTGCCCTGGTTACGGGCGCCAACCGCGGCATCGGCCGCACCTTTGTCGAAGAACTGCTCAAGCGCGGCGTGGCCAAGATTTACGTAGCCGCCCGCGATACCGCCTCGCTGGCCGAACTGCTAAAGAGTGGCGATCGCCGCCTGGTGCCACTGCCGCTGGACGTGACCGATGCCGACCAGGTGGCCGCAGCAGCCAGCGTCGCCAGCGACGTCACGCTGCTGATCAACAACGCCGGGTATGCCGCATTCGACGGCGCCATCTCCGCCCCGGACATGGACGATGCCCGCCTGGAAATGGAAGTGAATTACTTCGGCCCGTTGGCGCTGACCCGGGCCTTCTCTCCAGTGCTGGCCAGGTCGGGTGGTGCGGTGCTGAACATGCTGTCGATGCTGTCGCTGATCAGCCTGCCGATGGCCGCGACCTACTCGGCGTCCAAGGCCGCGGGGCTGTCCCTGACCCGCAGTCTGCGTGCCGAACTGACCGCGCAGGGTACGCAGGTGGTGGGCGTGCTCGCCGTGCAAACCGAAACCGCCATGGGCGCCAAATTGCCGGAACCGCGCCTCAGCCCGGTCGAGGTGGTCACCGATGCGCTGGACGCCCTCGAAGCCGGAACCAATGACGAAGTCATCGCCGGCGCCCAGACACGCGGCATCCACCAGGCCTTCACCGCCGACCCGCAAAAGGTCCAGGCAATGATGTCCACCCGGCTGCCACAGCCCCGCAGTCACGTTTAACGATCGAGGTGATTCATGGACTTTCTACAGACCCTTGCCCAGCGCAATTCAACGTTCGCCGAGACCGGCTTCGATGCTGGCCTGAAGATCATCCCGTCGCGCAAAACCATGATTGTCGGCTGCGTCGATCCCCGGGTCGATCCGATGGATGTGCTCAAGCTTGCACCCGGTGAAGTGGCGGTGATTCGCAATGTCGGCGGCCGGGTCAATCCGGCGCTGCTGGAAACCATGGCCATCCTGCGCACCGTGTCGCGGGTCGGCGGCTCGGAGGTGGGAGAGGGCTGGAACCTGATCCTGCTGCACCACACCGACTGCGGCATCACCGGTTGCCTGCACCACGCTCCGCAACTGCTGGCCAAACACATGGGCGTCACTCCCGAAGAGCTGCCGGCGCTGGCCATCGACGATCCCTACCAGGCGGTCGCCGTCGATGTGGCGGCGCTCAAGGCCAACCCGAACCTGCCCGGCGGCTTCACCGTCACCGGCCTGGTCTACGACGTGGCCACCGGCCGCATCGACACGGTGGTGCCTGCCGGCCCGCTGCGATCCGAATAAACCGACACCCTTGTTTTATTGATGTGGAGACAGACGATGAAAACTTTTTTGATCAGCGGATCGACCGGCGATACCGGAACCCCGACCGTTAAATACCTGCTCGAACAGGGCTATCGCGTGAAGGCGCTGGTGCGCCGTGAAGATGAGCGCTCAGCGCAATTGAAGGCCCTCGGCGCGGAAATCTGTGTGGGCAACCTGTTGGACCTCAGGTCCCTGCGCACCGCCATGGAAGGTGTCGACGGTGCCTACTTCTGTTACCCGCTCAGCCAGGGCCTGATCGAAGCGGCGGCGCTGTTTGCCCAGGCCGCGAAAGAGCAGGGTGTGAAGCACATCGTCAACATGTCGCACAAGCAGTCGCGGCCCGATGCGCGCAGCCAGGCAACCTTGAATCACTGGATGTCGGAACAGATTTTTACCTGGTCAGGCATCCCTACCACGCACCTGCGGGTCACCTTCTTCGCCCAGTGGATGCTCTACATCGCACCGTTTATTCGTGAAGGCCGCTACCTGACGCCTTTCGATGCCGATAGCCGCTTTGCCCCGATGGCGGCCAGCGATATCGCGCTGGTGGTGGCCAACATCCTGATCAAGCCGCAAGGTCACGGCAGCCAGGCTTACCCCTTGCACGGCCCGATCGAATACAGCCACCTGGAACTGGCAGCCTTGTTGGGTGAGACCCTGGGCAAGCCGGTGCGGTACGAACAGGTTTCGGTGGAAGACTTCGTGAAGCAACTGGGTATCGATGGCGACCCGGCGTTCGCGGTGCACTTCAATGCGGTGAAAATCGACCAGCGCGAAAAACGCCTGGAAGGTCTCGACAGCACCGGCACCGCCATCATCGGCCAGCCACTGGTGACCCCGGCGCAGTTCATCGAACAGCATCGGGAGCAGTTGGCGTAAAGCCACGATTCCCGACATCACCGCAAAACCCTTGTAGGAGCGAGCCTGCTCGCGATGGTGGCAAGGACAACGCGTCCATTCAGACAACACGCGTTATCGTTGACGACCATCGCGAGCAGGCTCGCTCCTACAGGGGAAATGATCAGGCTTAAAAATCCACAGTCGCCGACAACTTCAGCGTCCGTGGCTCGCCCTGGGTCAGATAGTTGTTGGCAGTGGACGCCGCAGACCAGTACGCCTTGTTCGCCACGTTCTCGACGTTGGCCCGCAAGGTGATGTACTTGTCATCGGCCTTGAAGCCATACCGGGCACCCAGGTCCACGCGGGTCCAGGCCGGGATGCTCAGGCTGTTGGCGGCGTTGACGTACTCGCCGCCGGTGCGCAGCAGGCGCCCGTTCAGCGCAGCACCCTGAATCCCCGGAACATCCCAGTCGGCGCCCAGGTTGTACTGGACGCGCGGAACACCGGCGGCACGATTGCCGTCGTTGAGGCCGTTGGAGGTTTTCTTCTGTTCGGTGTCCATCCAGGTCGCCCCGGCCAGCACGCGCAGGCCGTCCAGCGGCTCGCCGAACAGGTTCAGTTCCACACCCTTGTTCACCTGCTCACCGTCGACGCTGAAGGTCGGCAGGCGGTTGCCGGTGAGGGTCGAGGTCGAGCTGTTCGGCATCTCGATGCGGTACACACCCAGGGTCGCGCCGAAGCTGTTCCAGTCGAGCTTGACCCCGGCTTCGGTCTGCTTGCTGCGGTTGGGCGCGAAGACTTCGCCGGGGTTGGTCACGCCGGTGGTTGGCGCAGTCGGGCCCTGTTGCAGGCCTTCGATGCGGTTGGCATAGAACGACACGTGCTCCCAGGGTTTGATCACCAGGCCGTAGACCGGGGTGGTGATCGACTCTTCATAGTTGGCGGTACGCGCACCGCTGGTGGTGTTCCAGCTATCGACTTCGATGGTCTGCCGACGCACGCCAAGGGTCAGCAATACACGGTCGTCGATGAACCCCAGGGTGTCGGATACGGCGGCACTCTTGATCCGGTTTTTGCCGACGATGCGCGGGTCATGGATGTCGCTGCCGAAATAGGTGTTGGTCGGGCGCGGCACCTGCACCGGGTTGTACAGGTTGCCGTTCGGGCGGTTAGCCACCAGGATCGCTTCGAACGCCGAGCGCTGCTCGCCCCAGGTGCCGGACAGGCCGAAGTTCATCTGGTGGGTGATCGGGCCGGTGGCGAAGTGGCCGTTCAAGCCAGCCATCGCGCTCTTGTTGTCTTCGTCATGGGGCGAGTAGAGAAAGCCGACCTTGCCGCTGCCGTCGTTGGCCACATACAGCGAGGAGTATTCGCCGTTTTCCCGGGTGTGCTTGGCGCCGCCACCGGCATAGGCCGTCCAGTTGTCGTCGAGGTCGTACTCGGCGTTGACCATGCCGTAGGTGTCTTCCAGTTCCGACCAGCTCCAGTCCTGGGCGTAGTTGTCCTTGGCCGACGGCGCGTGCGGGACTTTGGTGCCGGTGGGGTAGACCACGGAGCGGCCGTTGTTGATGCGCTGCTTCTGGTAACCCAGGTCGGTGGACACGCGCAGGCGATCGCCACGATAGTCCAGCCCAACGGCCACCAGTTGCGAGTGTTCGGACTCGTCATCCACGGCGGTATCGCCGCCGTGATTGGCCAGGTTGACCCGGGCGCCGAAGCGATTGTCCTCACCGAAGCGCTGGCCCAGGTCGATATGCCCGCCCACCTGCGTGTCGCTGGCGTAGTCGAGGGTCACGCTGCGGGTCGGGGTGTCCTGCGCGCGCTTGGGCACCAGGTTGACGCTGCCGCCAATACCGCTGCCGCCCGGCGCCACGCCGTTGATGAAGGCGTTCGGGCCCTTGAACAGTTCGACCCGTTCCAGGGCCTCGGTGGTAATGATCTGCCGGGGCAACACGCCGTACAGGCCGTTGAAGGAAATGTCGTCGGTGGTCAGCGGCAGGCCGCGAATGGTGAACACCTGGGAAAAGTTGCCGAAGCCGGCCGACTGGCGCACCGAGGCATCGTTGAGCAGAACATCGCCGACGGTGCGCGCCTGCTGGTCCTCGATGGTCTTGGCGGTATAGCTGACCACGCTGAACGGCACGTCATTGATACTGCGATTGCCCAGTAAACCGAGGCGCGCGGTCTTTGCCACCTGGCCGCCTGCGTAGGTGTCCGCATCCTCGGTGACACCGTTGACCGTGGTGGCGCCCAGCTCCAGCGCCGTGCCGCTGTCCACCTGCGGTGCCACGGTGTAGCTGTCGGTGCCAGTGTTGATCAGGGAAAAACCGCTGCCTTGCAGCAGGCGTGCGAAGCCCGACGACAGGCTGTAGTTGCCTTGCAGGCCGGGGCTTTGCTGGCCGTTGAGCAGGTTGCTGTCGAACGACAGCAGCACGCCCGATTGCACGGCGAATTGCGCCAGTACACCGGCCAGCGAGCCGGGGCCGATGGCGTAGTTGCGGGTGGCTTCGCTTTGGCTGGTGTCTGCGGCCAGGGCACTGTGCACCGGGGCCATGGCGGTCAGGGTGATGGCCAGGCTGAGCAGGTTCAGGCTGTGCATATTCAGAGAGAGGCGGGCGGGGCGGATTCTGGAGCGCAACTGCGGTGAACTGGAAGTCATGCGGCATGCCTGTGGATGCAAAGAATAATGAGAATTTCTCTACACACCGAACGACGACGAAAAAGGTATCAATGAATTTGAAAAAAAGTTCTGCGGGTGTATCGCAGTGTATCTCGCTGGAAGGCAGCTACTTGCGCATACAAAAACTGCCCCGGGCGACACGAGCGAGATACACGGTGACCGCGTAATGGCGCTGCCCGATCAAGGCACCCCGCGCTGTTTACCCTGCGCTCATTGGAGAATTGCGATGCACAGAAACAACAAGACCCAAGTCGCCCGCTTGCTCGGCGCCACCCTCGTCGCGGCGGCGCTGACCGCTTTTGCCGGTTTGTCCCACGCCGATGAAGCCAAGCCAGCCGCCACCGGCCAGGCGCCCGCCAAGAGCTGGCAGACCGGCCTCAAGCGTACCGACCTGATCAAGCGCGATCTGGGTGTCGAAGGGCAGGAAGTGGTTCAGGTCATCGTAGATTTCGATCCGGGCGTCGTTTCGCCACGGCATGCCCATCCGGGCGTGGAAGTGGCTCACGTGCTCTCGGGTACCTTCGAATACCAACTCGAAGGCCAGCCGAACGTCGTGCTCAAGGCCGGCGAGTCCCTGTACATCCCGGCCGGTACTGCCCATGTGGCGACGAACATCGGCAAGGAAAAGGCCTCGGAACTGGCGACCTACATCGTCAAGAAAGATGTACCGCTGGTGATCCTCAAGTAGGAGCTGCCGCAGGCTGCGATTTTTTGATCTTGCCTTCAAAAGATCGCAGCCTCGTTTCACTCGACAGCGCGTTTCCTTTGTGGGAGCGAGCTTGCTCGCGATGAACCCGAGAGCGCCGCGGGGCATCAGCTCCCCCCGCGTTATCGTTAACGACCATCGCGAGCAGGCTCGCTCCTACAGTGGGAAATGGCGATCAGGCAGGCAACGCCCATCAATCCCGCCGCAACCGCAAAGGTCACGCGCATCCCTGCGCCAGCCCCCATTTCCATCGTCGCCGAAGCGAAGGCAAACACCGCACCCAGCGCCGAGGCGCCTGTGATCAAGCCCAGGTTGCGCGACAGATTGAGCAGGCCCGACACCACGCCCCGTTGTTGCGGCTGAACATCTGCCATGACCAGCGTGTTATTCGCGGTCTGGAACACCGCATAACCCAGGGTCATCAGCACCATCGGCAGCATATAGCCGGCAACACCCAGGCTCATCGGTAACACCGCCAGCAACAGGCAGCCCAGGGCGATGCCGAGTAACCCGGCAATGGACATGCGCCGGGCGCCGAATCGATCGGCAATGCGTCCCGCCGGCACTCCCGTCAGGGCTGCGACCAGGGGGCCGACCGACAGCACCCATCCTGCCTCGACCGCGCCCAACCCGAGCGCCTGCGCCAGATAGAACGGCCCGACCACCAGCGTGCCCATCATCACCGTGGCCACCAGCAGACTCATGATCAGGCTGACGCGCAGTTGCCGATCACGGAACATCGCCAGGCGAATCAACGGCGCCGCGACACGCTGTTCAACCCGCACGAACACCCCGATACCCGCACAAGCCAGGGCGAGCAAAACAAGATTCAGCGCGCCGAAATGCCCACGCCCAAGAGTCATGGCCAGCGCATAGGTGGCGAGGGTCAAGGCCAACAGCACAGTGCCCAGAGAATCGAAAGCCGCCTCAGGGGTTCTGGCTTTCAGTTGATCGGCAGGCAGATAACGCTTCGCAAGTAGCCAGGTCAGCAGCCCCAGCGGCACGGTGACCAGGAAAATCCCGCGCCAGCCGAATTCACCAATCAACAAGCCACCCAGCGATGGCCCCAGCGCCGTACCGATGGCCGACATAGTGCCGAGCAGGCCCATGGCGCTGCCGGTCTTGTCCTTTGCCACCGTCTCCCCGACAAACGCCAGGGTCAGCGCCATCATGATCGCCGCGCCCAGACCCTGGAGCGCCCGCGCACCGATCAGCAATTCCAGGCTCGGCGCCAGGCCGCACAGGGCCGAGGCCAGGCTGAACAGGCCGATGCCGGACAGCAATAGGCGGCGCCGACCGATGAGATCGCCCAGCCGGCCGACGCTGACAATCAGCGTGGTAATGGCCAGCAAGTACGCGAGAACGATCCATTGCACTTGCTGAAAAGAGGCATCGAATACCTGGGCCAGCGTCGGCAGGCTGACATTGGCAATGCTGGTGCCCAGGGAAGACAACAACATCGACAGCGACAGGCTGGCCAGCGCCCACCTGGTTGACCGGGTTCGTTGGCCATCTGCAGTGACGGTTGCCGTGGAATTCATGGTGTAGCCCTTTGTGCCCGCTCCCGATTGGAGCTACCGCAAATCTACGTCCACGCCTAACATGGCGGAAGACGCATGGGTTGCACTCAATACATGCATTGAACGCCACCTCACTTAAGCCAAAAGGGGCCAGGCATGTCCACGCCCGATTTCAACCTGCTGATCACTCTCGATGTCCTGCTGACCGAAGGCAGCGTCGCCGCAGCCGCCAAGCGCCTGCGTCTGAGCCCGTCCGCCATGAGTCGGGCCCTGGCGCGCCTGCGGGAAACCACCGGTGATCCGCTGTTGGTCAGGGCAGGGCGCGGGCTGGTGCCGACACCGCGGGCGCTGGAGTTGCGCGAGCGGGTCAGCCAGTTGGTGCAGGACACCCAAGCGGTGCTGCGCCCAGCCGAGCAGCCAGACCTCCAGCATCTGCTGCGTACCTTCACCCTGCGCACCAGCGAAGGCTTTGTCGAAAACTTCGGTGCCGCACTGATCGCCCGCATAGCCGAGCAGGCACCGGGCGTGCGCCTGCGCTTCATGCACAAGCCCGACAAGGACAGCTCATCACTGCGCGACGGCACCGTCGATCTGGAAACCGGCGTCGTCGGCAAGGCCGCCAGCCCGGAGCTGCGCACCCAGGGTTTGTTTCGTGATCGTTTCATCGGCGTGGTGCGGATCGGCCATCCGCTGGGCGAGGGCAGGATCACCCCGGCGCGCTATGCGGCCGGCAGCCACATCAGTGTTTCGCGACGGGGGCTGGACAAGGGGCCGATCGATGAATCCCTGGCGCCGCTGGGCCTTTCGCGGCAAATCGCGACCATCGTCCCCGGTTTCTCCACCGCACTGGCACTGGCCCGGACCAGCGAACTGATCGCCAGCGTGCCGGAACGCCACACGGCCAATCTGCGGGCGGGCCTGCACAGCTTCGAGCTGCCACTGACGTTGCCGGGCTTTACCGTGGCCATGCTCTGGCACCCGCGGCTGGATGCCGATCCGGTGCATCGCTGGCTGCGGGGTTGTTTGCGGGAGGTGTGCGCGCAATAGCGAGCGCAAAAAAAAGCTCCCCGTCAAAGTTCAGTGAGGGGGAGCAAGCACACGGAGTTCAGGATGGGCCGGCGGCGGAGGGCGTCGACTCAGAAATATTGATGATTGCGACGGGCGGTCGCTGCGAGTTCTACCTCCAGCAAATGCTCGGCCAGCACGTCGTTGAGGAAGCGGAACTGATCGTTGAGGCCGACCACTTCGTTGCTGAAATGATGTTCGGCAGCGGGAATCAGCAAGGCTTCGAATTTTTCGTCGAACACGAGGGTCAACACCTTACGGGACTCGAAAGTCTGATCGTAGTAGTTGTTGCCGAACACCGGAAAGCTCACGGCCAGGGTGACTTCGTTGATCATGACGTGCGCTCCTCGGAGAGGACGAACCAGGCAAATGCGCTCAACGTGAAGGCCGTCAGGGCCAGACAGGTCAGGAGATGAACTAGCATGATTCGACCCTCCGCTACAGGGTTTCGTGTTGGGTTGTGATTGATCCTACGCTGACGGCTGCCGGGCGGAAGGCAATCGTGGCGATTGTGAATATCGATGGGAGTGATGGTCCGGATTCCGGCTTTTTTGCAGGGTGTTTTTGCCGGCCTTATCGCTAGCAGGCTCGCTCCCACAGGGAATCGCAGACATTCACCAATCCAATTTGCACCACTGACTACTGTGGGAGCGGGCTTGCTCGCGAAGGCGCCAATTCATTCGATATGGATGGCGACTGACAAACCGCTTTCGCGAGCAAGCCCGCTCCCACAAGGAACCGAGGCGATCAGCAGCTCCACTGTGGGAGCGAGCCTGCTCGCGATGGCGGCAGTGAGGGCACCACCTGCCGCCACCTATACTCAATTCAGGGGCTTTAAGCGCCGGCTACCCGGCTCGGCGCCGACTTCAAGGAGCCGCGATCTTGAACCTGCGTTCGCTGATCGTCGCCGTGCTGGTGGTATTGGCGGGGTGCGCCACGCCCCCGCGCGCGCCGGTGGAAGTGCCGCAGGTGATGATTGCACCGAGCACCTGGCAGCAGGTGGACCGGGAGATCGTCGAGGCGTCGCAGTCCGCCACCGAGCAGACCAGAATCTACGCTCGCGGCGCCATGGAGTACTGGCGCACGCGGGTCTATCAGCTCACCGAAGAAAACTTCATCCCCTGGTTCAGCAGCTACTGGACCCAGGAATGGCTGTCGATGAAAGTCAGCTGGTACACCCTCAGCGCCCAGGGCGAACAGGATGCCTCGGAAAAGCGCCTGGCCGCCTACCTGCTGGAGGCCTATCAGGAGAAGGTGCTGGCGCCGGTCGCGGTGGAAATCGATCCTGACGCGATTCTCAGCCTGGCATCGGCGTTCTACGTGGACATCCTCAAGGAAGAACTGCAGAAAATCTCCCAGCGACATGGCGTGCCGATTGCCCAGCTCAACGGGCGTATCCAGAAAATCCCGGCCATCGCCCTGGGGCCGCCGCCGGCCCGGGATGCTTCGCTGTATCAGGTGGTGCGCAGTGAATCGCTCAATGCCTTGCCGGCGTATGCAGCCTTGATCGACAAGATCCACAAGGCCGGTGGCGAGAAAGGCGTCGATTCCACCGACACCGCCATGGCGCCGGTGGCTCGGCGCGCCAGCCGACGCATCGAGGCCGAAATGGCTCCCCGTGGCGCCGCCAGTGCCGTGGCGGCCGCCGCAGGCAAGCTCGCCGGGGGCTTGATCACGGTCGGTGTGGCCGGCATCCGCGCGCTGATCCAGGCCAACGACCGGCCCGACAGCGAGGCGTTGATTCGCAGCAGCCTGGGCAACACCTTCGACAAGGCCTGGGCCAAGCTGCTGCAGAACCCGACGTCGGGAGTGATGGCCGGGACCCTGTACATGGCGGGGCAGATCGAAGGCAGCCTGGCCAGCAGCGCGCAACCGCCGGTCGGCCTGCAAGCCGAACATGTCGAATGGCAGCCTGGCCAATCGACTAGCCAGCAGACCAACCCGTGAATCAAGGAGAGCACCCATGTCTTATGTCGATGCATTCGTCGCCGCGGTCCCTACCGACAAGCGCGAGCAATACCTCAGGCATTGCGAAATCGCCTGCGCGATTTTCAAGGAAAACGGCGCCCTGAGCATTGCCGAGTGCTGGGGCGAGGACGTGCCGGAAGGCAAGGTCACCTCGTTCCCCATGGCGGTGAAGCGCAAGGAGGGCGAAACCGTGGTGTTTGGCTGGATCGTCTGGCCGGACAAGGCGACCCGTAACGCCGGCATGGAAAAAATGATGCAGGATCCGCGCATGAAGCCAGACGTCAATCCGATGCCGTTCGATGGCCAGCGGATGATCTATGGTGGTTTCGATTTGCTCATGCAGGTGCCTTGAAGTACCGCTCGACCAGGGATCACTCCACCGGGGTGATCCTGCAACTCTTGCGCTGCTGGATTTCGTCGTCCGTTGGTCGTTCGCGGATGAATTCGAAACGCGGCTCGCCCTCGCTGTAGTGCACCAGCCAGCCCCATTCCAGTTCGAATTCGTCCTGGCCGGGCTTGGGCGGCGCGGCCCACCAGGGTTCCTTGCTGAGGATCTGTCGCATGGCAGCCTCCGGATAATTGGCTTGCATCAACTATAACGCGCATGTCGGCAGGCGCCAGAAACGGCCAGCAGGGAATTGTGGGGTTGTACACTCAGGGGATTGTCGCAACAAAGCCCTTGAGGAAAGCCCCGTCATGAATGACGAATCCCGTGAACCGTTCAAACGGCTGTTTTTCGCGCTGGACTGCGCGCCTGCGCAACGCAAGGCCATCGCCCAATGGCGCAGCGCCCTGCAACTGCGCAGCGGGCGTCCGGTGCCGGCGGAGAACTTTCATCTGACCCTGAAGTTCCTGGGCTCGGTCGATACCGCGCAGATCGCTGCGATCGGTGAGGCTGTCGCGTCTGTGCGCAGCTCGGCCGAGCGTTTGACCGTGGTGCTGGATCGGCTGGATGTCTGGCGCAGGGCAGGGGTGCTGGTACTGGCCCCGGAGCAGGCGCCGCCAGCCTTGTTGCGCCTGGTGTATGACCTGGAGCAGGCGCTCCTGCCGTTCGGCCTGGAAGAAACATCGAAGGAATTTCGCCCGCACCTGACCCTGGCCCGGGACTATCGCGCGCTCGTACCGGAGTCGTCCGTGGCACCGGAGTTCTTCCTGCGCGCCGATCGCTTCACCCTGTTCGAGTCCCACAAGGGCCGCTATCGGGCACTGGCCGAATGGCCGTTGCGCACGCAATAAAAAAGGCGCCCGAGGGCGCCAAACTTCACCTTAACCGAGGAGCCAGGTGAGCAATGCAGCGGTGGTAAGGCGCTGCATGAAGAGAAAAAGACAGATCTGAAATTTGTATTGAATCTTCCGGCCTCATCGCGAGCAGGCTCGCTCCCACAGGGGAATGCATTTCAACTGTAGGAGCGAGCCTGCTCGCGATAGCGGTGTCAGTTTCAGCAGTTGTTTCCAGTGAATTATTTGCCCAGCTTCACCTTGGTCCAACCCCGGGTCATGACCCGCTGCACACCAATCGGCATATCCGGAATCGCATACAGGGTCGCCATCACTTCCTGCGACGGGTACGAACCCGGATCGCTGCGAATCGCTTCATCCACCAATGGCGTGGCGGCCGCGTTGGCGTTGCTGTAGCCGATGTTGTTGGTGATCTCGGCGATGATGTCCGGGCGCATCAGGAAGTTCATGAACAGGTAGGCGTTCTCGACGTTGGCGGCATCGCGGGGGATGGCGACCATGTCGTAGAAACTGCCGGCGCCTTCCTTCGGAATGCTGTAGTCGATCTTTACCGTGTCCCCGGCTTCCTGGGCGCGGGCCTTGGCCTGCAGCACGTCGCCGGAGTAACCCACGGCCACGCAGATGTTGCCGTTGGCCAGGTCCGAGATGTACTTCGAGGAGTGGAAGTACGACACCGACGGACGAATCTTCATGAACAGTGCTTCGGCTTCGGCGATATGCGCCTTGTCCTGATCGTTCACCGGGTAGCCCAGGTAGTGCAGGGCGGCCGGGATCATCTCGGTCGGCGAGTCGAGGAAACTGATGCCGCAGGCTTTGAGCTTTTCGGCGTTCTCCGGCTTGAACAACAAGTCCCAGGAGTTGGTCGGGGCATTGGCGCCGAGCACTTCCTTGACCTTGGCCGGGTTGAAACCAATGCCGATCGAGCCCCACATGTACGGGAAGGCGTGAGCGTTGTCCGGGTCGCTGGCCGAGGCGTTTTTCAGCAGCACCGGATTGAGGTTTTTCCAGTTCGTCAGCTTCGATTTGTCCAGCGTCTGGTAGACACCGGCCTTGACCTGCTTGGCCAGGAAACTGTTGGACGGCACGACGATGTCGTAGCCGGATTTGCCCGCCAGCAGGCGTGCTTCGAGGGTTTCGTTACTGTCGAACACATCGTAGGTCACCTGGATCCCGGTCTCGTCTTCGAACTTCTTGACGGTATCCGGGGCAATGTAATCCGACCAGTTGTAGACGCGCAGTACCTTGTCATTGGCTTGGGCGCCGGTTGCCATCGCGCCCATTAAGGACAGTGTCAGCAGAGTCCTGCCAAACATTTTCATCGGTACAACTCCATTTCTTTTCTTATTCAAAATCACACTTCCTGTGGGAGCGAGCCTGCTCGCGAAAAACCTAATGACGACGCGTTAATTCAGCTAGCCCGCGTCATCGTTTACGTCCATCGCGAGCAGGCTCGCTCCTACAGGGGGTGGTGCTAGGCCGTTGCTCCGACCATTGGTTTTTTCGGTTGTTGCCAGGATTCGCTCGCCGTCTGCTCCATCGCTTCCTGAATCGCCCGTTTACGGCTGGCTTCGGCGCGGCGGCTGAAGTACCAGACCATGAAGGTCACGATCGACACCGCCAGCAGAATCAGGCTGGCCACGGCGTTGATCTCGGGCTTCACGCCCAGGCGCACCGCCGAGAACACTTCCATCGGCAGGGTCGTGGAACCCGGGCCCGACACGAAGCTGGCCAGCACCAGGTCATCCAGCGACAGGGCGAACGACATCATGCCGCCCGCTGCCAGTGACGGCGCGATCATCGGGATGGTGATCAGGAAAAACACCTTGAACGGCTTGGCACCCAGGTCCATGGCCGCTTCTTCGATGGACAGGTCCAGCTCGCGAAGGCGGGCGGAGACTACCACTGCAACGTAAGCGGCACAAAACGTGGTGTGAGCGATCCAGATCGTCACGATGCCGCGTTCCATCGGCCAGCCGATCAGTTGAGCCATGGCCACGAACAGCAGCAACAGCGACAGACCGGTGATCACCTCAGGCATCACCAGCGGCGCGGTGACCAGGCCACCGAACAGCGTGCGACCCTTGAAGCGTGTCACCCGGGTCAGCACGAACGCGGCCAGGGTGCCCAGCGCCACAGCGGCAATCGCGGTGTAGCAGGCGATTTCCAGCGAGCGCACCACCGAGCCCATCAGCTGTGCGTTGTCGAGCAGGCCGGCGTACCACTTGAACGACCAGCCACCCCACACCGTCACCAGCTTGGAGGCGTTGAACGAGTAGATCACCAGAATCAGCATCGGCAGGTAGATAAACGACAGGCCCAGCCACAGCATCATTTTTGAGAAACCGAAACGTTTCATCCCCGTGCCTCCATCTCTTTGGCCTGACTGCGGTTGAACAGGATGATCGGCACAATCAGGATCAACAGCATGACCACAGCCAGGGCGGACGCCACCGGCCAGTCGCGGTTATTGAAGAACTCTTGCCACAGCACGCGACCGATCATCAGCGTCTCGGGACCGCCCAGCAATTCTGGAATCACGAACTCGCCGACCACCGGGATGAACACCAGCATGCAGCCGGCGATGATGCCGTTCTTGGCCAGTGGCACGGTGATTTTCCAGAAGCTGTTGAAGGTGCTCGAACCCAGGTCCGACGCAGCTTCCAGCAAGCTCTGGTCGTGTTTGACCAGGTTGGCGTACAGCGGCAGGACCATGAACGGCAGGTACGCATACACCACACCGATATAGACGGCGGTGTTGGTGTTGAGGATCTCGATCGGATGATCGATCAGCCCGGTCCACAGCAGGAAGCCATTGAGCAGGCCGTTGTTGCTGAGGATGCCCATCCACGCGTAAACGCGGATCAGGATCGCGGTCCAGGTCGGCATCATGATCAACAGCATCAAGACGTTTTGCGCTTCCTTGCTCGCCTTGGTAATGGCATAGGCCATCGGGAAACCGATCACCAGGCACATCAGGGTGCTGAAGAATGCGACCTTCAATGAACCCAGGTAGGCCGAGAGATACAGCTCGTCTTCACCCAGCAGGGTGTAGTTGCCGATGTTGAGCAGCAGATTGAATTTCTGCTCGGCGTAGGTGTAGATCTCCGAGTAGGGCGGAATGGCCAGGGCAGCTTCCGAGAAGCTGATCTTCATCACCAGGAAAAACGGCAGCATGAAGAACAGGCACAACCACAAAAATGGAATACCGATCACGACCTTGCGGCCGCTGGGCACCAGGCGCAGGAATTGCTGATTGAAGGTTTTCATGCGCGCAGTACCACGCCGCTGTCGTCTTCCCACCACACGTAGACCTGATCGTCCCAGGTCGGTCGCGCGCCACGGCGTTCGGCGTTGGCCATGAACGACTGCACGACTTTGCCGCCAGGCAGTTCGACGTAGAACACCGAATGCCCGCCCAGGTAGGCGATGTCATGCACCTTGCCGCTGGACCAGTTGTAGCGGGTGTCGGGCTTGGTGGTGCTGACCAGCAGTTTTTCCGGGCGGATCGCGTAGGTGATCGACTTGTCCTGCACCGAGGTGCTGACGCCGTGGCCGACGTAGATCTTCTGCTCCAGGTCCGGGCTGTGAATGATCGCGTGGCCTTCCAGATCCTCGACCACGGTGCCGTCGAAGGCGTTCACGTTGCCGATGAACTCGCAGACCATGCGGCTGACCGGTGCTTCATAAATGTCGACCGGGCTGCCGATCTGGGCGATCCAGCCCAGGTGCATGATGGCGATGCGCTGGGCCATGGTCATGGCCTCTTCCTGGTCGTGGGTCACCATCACGCAGGTCACGCCAACGCGCTCGATGATCTCCACCAGCTCCAGTTGCATTTGCGAACGCAGCTTTTTATCCAGTGCGCCCATCGGCTCGTCGAGCAGCAGCAGTTTCGGACGCTTGGCCAGGGAGCGGGCCAGGGCCACGCGCTGACGCTGGCCGCCGGACAACTGATGGGGTTTGCGCTTGGCGTACTGGGTCATGTGCACCAGACGCAGCATCTCCTGCACGCGGGCGTCGATTTCGGCAGCGGGCAAACGGTCCTGCTTGAGGCCGAAGGCGATGTTCTGCGCCACGGTCATGTGCGGGAACAGGGCATAGGACTGGAACATCATGTTGATCGGCCGCTCGTAGGGCGGCATGTCGGTGATGTCCACGCCATCAAGCAGAATCCGGCCTTCGGTCGGGCGCTCGAAGCCGGCGAGCATGCGCAGCAGCGTCGATTTACCGGAACCGGAACCGCCTAGCAGGGCGAAGATTTCGCCCTGGTGGATTTCCAGGGACACATCGTCCACGGCGGTGGTTTCGTCGAATTTCTTGGTGACGCGATCGACTTTCACCAAGACCTTTTTCGGAGCCTGGTGACCTTCGAGGGCCTTCCTGTAGGTGCTGGAGGCGTTTGCCATGTGAAACTCCCAACAGATTTCAGTCGCCGGGCCAACACGGCCCGACTTAATAGTTGATTGCAAACCCGGAGCTTTCCGGTCGACGCTGCTCTTCTGTAGGAGCGAGCATGCTCGCGATGGGCGCCAACGATGACGCTGGCAGCCTGAATGCCCGCGTTGTCCGGACATCCATCGCGAGCAGGCTCGCTCCTACAGGGAATAGCGTTTCCGATCCGTTCGGGTTTATTCGGTGCCGCCTTCCTGGCTGCGGTACTTGTTGTTATTGCAGTGTGTTGTTGTCGTGAAGGACGGGCGCGCGAAGGCACGCCCGACTGACTCACGGGGGCAGTAAATGGATTCTCAGTGCTTTAAGTCAGCGCGAGTTGCGCAGCGCCGCCCGTTGTCGGCACGCTTGGCCGAACGCCTGGAAAATGCTCAGGTAAGGCGGGTTGTCCAGCACCTGCCATTCCGGGTGCCATTGCACACCGAGGGCAAACGCCTTGCTGTGCTCGACCGAGACCGCCTCGATCAGGCCATCGGGTGCGACAGCTTCGGCGCGCAGGCCGGTAGCGAGTCGGTCGATGCCCTGACTGTGAATCGAGTTGACCTGGAACACCGGTGGCAGATCCAGCGCCTGGAACACGCCGCCCGCCTGCACGGTGACCGCATGGGCCGGTGCGTATTGCACGGCCAGGTCAGGATGGTTGGCTTCACGGTGATCGAGGAAGCCGGGGAGTTCATGCACCTTCTGATGCAGGCTGCCGCCGAACGCCACGTTCATCTCCTGAAATCCACGGCAGATGCCGAGCACCGGAACGCCAGCGGCAATGGCCGCGCGAATCAGGGGAAGGGTGGTGCGATCCCGCTGGGGATCATGTTCGGTGCCGGGAGCGCTGTCGGGGCCTTGATAGTGGAAAGGTTCCACATTCGATGGCGAGCCGGTCAGCAACAGACCGTCGAGCTGCGGTAGCAGATCATCGATTTCGGTCAGTTCGGCCAGGGAAGGAATGACGACGGGCAGCCCCAGCGCCGCAACGCTGACAGCACGCAAGTACTTGTCGCCGCTGACGTGGTAGGGGTGCAGGCCAATCTGTTTGACGCACGCAGTAACGCCGATCAATGGCTTGAATGCCATTTTTATTCACCTCGAAGTTTGACACTTGGACGAGCTTTTCCGGAGCTTAGCCTCGTTGATTTTAATTAACAACTCTAATGTCAAAAATTCTAAACGTCGCTCGTCTGATCCCCAGTCTTTACGCACGTTTGGCAATAATATTGGTACATCAGTGCCTCTGAGAGGCCCAAAAATAAACGCTGAGTGGCTAGGTGTTAACTATTGACATCACTTGGCCTTTCGGATTGACTGGCTTCGTGAAAGGGCGGTGAACATAATAATTAACAGTAAAAAATAGGTGCATCATGTCGGTCCCTCTGCGTGCCGTTCAACTCAACGAAGCAAACGCATTCCTTAAGAAACATCCTGAGGTTTTGTACGTCGACCTTCTGATTGCGGATATGAACGGTGTGGTGCGCGGCAAGCGCATCGAGCGCACCAGTCTTCATAAGGTTTACGAGAAAGGCATCAACCTGCCGGCGTCCCTGTTTGCCCTGGACATCAACGGTTCCACGGTGGAAAGCACCGGCCTGGGCCTGGACATCGGCGACTCCGACCGTATCTGCTACCCAATCCCGGGCACCCTGAGCATCGAGCCTTGGCAGAAGCGCCCGACCGCGCAACTGTTGATGACCATGCACGAACTGGAAGGCGAGCCGTTCTTCGCCGACCCGCGTGAGGTACTGGCCAATATCGTGCGTAAATTCGACGATCTGGGCCTGACCATCTGCGCCGCGTTCGAGCTGGAGTTCTACCTGATCGACCAGGACAACGTGAACGGTCGTCCGCAATCGCCACGTTCGCCGGTATCCGGCAAGCGCCCGATGTCGACTCAGGTGTACCTGATCGATGACCTGGACGAATACGTCGACTGCCTGCAAGACATCCTCGAAGGCGCGAAAGAGCAGGGCATCCCGGCTGACGCCATCGTCAAGGAAAGCGCCCCGGCGCAGTTCGAAGTCAACCTGCATCACGTGGCCGATCCGATCAAGGCTTGCGACTACGCGGTCCTGCTCAAGCGTCTGGTGAAGAACATCGCCTACGACCACGAGATGGACACCACCTTCATGGCCAAGCCGTACCCAGGCCAGGCGGGCAACGGTCTGCACGTCCACATCTCGATTCTCGACAAGGAAGGCAACAACATCTTTGCCAGCGAGGATCCCGAGCAGAACGCCGCGCTGCGTCACGCGATCGGCGGTGTGCTCGAGACCCTGCCCGCGCAGATGGCCTTCCTGTGCCCGAACGTCAACTCGTACCGTCGTTTCGGCGCACAGTTCTACGTGCCGAATTCGCCGAGCTGGGGTATCGACAACCGCACCGTGGCAGTGCGCGTACCGACCGGTTCGCCGGACGCCGTGCGCATCGAACACCGTGTCGCCGGTGCCGACGCCAACCCGTACCTGTTGATGGCTTCGGTCCTGGCCGGCGTGCACCACGGCCTGACCAACAAGATCGAGCCGCCAGCCCCGGTCGAAGGCAACAGCTACGAGCAGAACGAACAGAGCCTGCCGAACAACCTGCGCGATGCACTGCGCGTTTTGGACGACAGCGAAGTCATGGCCAAGTACATCGACCCGATGTACATCGACGTGTTCGTGGCGTGCAAGGAAAGCGAACTGGCCGAGTTCGAAAACTCCATCTCGGACCTTGAGTACAACTGGTACTTGCATACCGTTTAACGGTGTTGGAGGCGTACACAAAACCTGTGTACGCCATCCATCCCTGTGGGAGCGGGCTTGCCCGCGATTGGGCCATCACCTCCAGCATTGATGGTGACTGATCCGCCGCTATCGCGGGCAAGCCCGCTCCCACAGGGATCTCAGCAAGCAATTACTGATTGCCACCACTCTGGCATTCATCTTTTTCCCTGCGTCGAGTCACTACCATGACAATCACCCGCAGCGACTGGGAACAACGCTTCCAGTCCCTCACCATCGAAAGCCGTGCCTTCATCGACGGTCAATATTGCGCGGCTGCCAGCGGTGCCACGTTTGAATGCGTCAGCCCCGTGGACGGTCGCTTCCTGGCCAATGTCGCCAGCACCGACGAAGCCGATGCCAACGCCGCGGTCGCGGTGGCTCGCCGTACCTTTGAATCCGGTGTCTGGGCCAAGCTGGCTCCGGTCGAGCGCAAGCGCACCCTGATCCGCTTTGCCGATCTGATCCTGGCCAACCGGGAAGAACTGGCGCTGCTGGAAACCCTGGACATGGGCAAGCCCATCAGCGACTCGATGAACGTCGATATTCCGGCGACCACAAATGCGATCCGCTGGACCGCCGAAGCCATCGACAAGATCTACGATGAAGTCGCCGCCACGCCTCACGATCAACTCGGCCTGGTGACCCGCGAACCGGCTGGTGTGGTCGCGGCCATCGTGCCGTGGAACTTCCCGCTGATCATGGCCAGCTGGAAATTCGCACCGGCGCTGGCAGCGGGCAACTCGTTCATCCTCAAGCCTTCGGAAAAGTCGCCGCTGACCGCGATTCGCATCGCGCAGCTGGCGCTGGAGGCAGGCATTCCCAAAGGCGTGTTCAACGTCTTGCCGGGCTACGGTCACACCGTCGGCAAGGCACTGGCGCTGCACATGGACGTCGACGTGCTGGCCTTCACCGGCTCCACTGCGATTGCCAAGCAACTGATGATCTACGCCGGGCAAAGCAACATGAAACGCGTCTGGCTGGAAGCCGGCGGCAAGAGCCCGCACGTGGTGTTCGCCGACGCGCCGGACCTGCGCGTGGCAGCTCAGGCGGCGGCCAGCGGCATCGCCTTCAACCAGGGCGAAGTCTGCACCGCCGGCTCGCGCCTGTTGGTGGAGCGTTCGATCCGCGATCAGTTCATCCCGCTGCTGGTGGAAGCGCTGCAAGCCTGGAAACCGGGGCATGCCCTGGATCCTGAAACCACCGTCGGCGCGGTCGTCGACCAGCGTCAGCTGGACAACGTGCTGCGCTACATCGACATCGGTCGCGAGCAAGGCGCCGAGCTGATTGCCGGCGGCCAGCGCACCCTGGAAGACACCGGTGGCCTGTACGTGGAGCCGGCGATTTTCGACGGCGTGACCAACGCCATGACCATCGCCCGCGAAGAAATTTTCGGCCCGGTGCTGTCGCTGATCACCTTCGACACCGCTGAAGAAGCCCTGCAGATCGCCAACGACAGCATCTTCGGCCTGGCCGCGGGCGTGTGGACCAGCAACCTGAGCAAGGCCCACACCTTCGCCCGTGGCCTGCGCGCCGGCAGCGTGTGGGTCAACCAGTACGACGGCGGCGACATGACCGCGCCGTTTGGCGGGTTCAAGCAGTCGGGTAACGGTCGGGACAAATCGCTGCACGCGTTCGACAAGTACACCGAGCTCAAGGCGACCTGGATCAAGCTCTAACAACAATAAAAGCGGCGGCCGCAGGTAAAACCCGGCGGCCATCGGAGAATCTTATGAAACATGTAAACAGCTACTATGCCGCCACCCGTAACTTCACCGGCGATTTCCCGGTGCTCGAAGAACTGGTGGAATGCGACGTCTGCGTGATCGGCGCTGGCTATACCGGCCTGTCCTCGGCGCTGTTCCTCGCCGAAGCGGGCTACAGCGTCACCGTGCTCGAAGCGGCCAAGGTCGGCTTCGGCGCCAGCGGTCGCAACGGCGGTCAACTGGTCAACTCCTATAGCCGCGACGTCGATGTGATCGAATCGCGTTATGGCGACAAGACCGCTGAAGTGCTCGGCAGCATGATCTTCGAAGGCGCCGACATCATTCGCCAGCGCATACAGCACTACGACATCCAGTGCGACTACCGTCCGGGCGGCATCTTCGCTGCGTTGAACAAGAAGCAGTTCAAGGGCCTGGCCGAGCAAAAGAAAACCTGGGAACGCTACGGCAACAAGAACCTGACCTTGCTCAGCGAATCGGACATCAAGCGCGAAGTGGGTTGCGACAACTACGTCGGCGGCCTGCTGGACATGCAGGGTGGGCACATTCACCCGCTGAACCTGGCGCTGGGCGAAGCCTCGGCGATCATCGGCCTGGGCGGGAAGATTTTCGAGCAATCGGCGGCGGTGGAAATCACCTACGGCGAGCCGAACACCGTGCGCACCGCCAAGGGTGTGGTGCGGGCCAAGTACCTGCTGATCGCCGGTAACGCCTACCTGCCGCAAGGCCTGGATAATCGCGTCACCAGCAAAAGCATGCCGTGCGGTTCGCAGATCGTCGTCACCGAGCCGTTGACCGAGAAACAGGCCAAGAGCCTGATCACCAACAACTACTGCGTCGAAGACTGCAACTACCTGCTGGACTACTTCCGCCTGACCGCCGACAACCGTCTGCTGTACGGCGGTGGCGTGGTCTACGGCGCCCGCGAGCCGAATGACATCGAGCAACTGATCCGCCCGAAAATCCTCAAGACCTTCCCGCAATTGAAGGACGTGAAGATCGACTACAGCTGGACCGGCAACTTCCTGCTGACCATGTCGCGCATGCCGCAATTCGGCCGTATCGAGAAGAACGCCTACTACATGCAGGGCTACAGCGGCCACGGCGTCACGTGCTCGCACCTGGCCGGCAAACTGATCTCGGAAGTGATCCGCGGCGACGCCGAGCGCTTCGACGCCTTCGCCTCCCTGCCACACATGCCGATGCTCGGCGGCCGTACGTTCTCGGCGCCGCTCACCGCCATGGGCGCTGCGTACTACTCGTTGCGCGATCGGTTCGGGATCTAAGCGTTACCTCGCCGGCGGTGGCCCCCAAGGCCGTCGCCGGCTTTTTAATGCCTGTCAGTGTCTGCATGAACACTGACTGACCTGTGGGAGCGGGCTTGCCCGCGATAGCGCCAGACCAGACAGTATTTATGTCTTCTGGCACTCCGCCTTCGCGGGCAAGCCCGCTCCCACAAGGTCTTTTTTTCTGCCGTTTATCGAAGCTGCTTTGCAACACCGACAAACGTGATTTAATAGCCGCCTTTCACGTTTCCGGGACCGGAAAACGGCGTGATCCGCGCCTGCTCTCCACCCTTCCATTATCACTGTAGGAGCGAGCTTGCTCGCGATAGCGTAGGTCCAGCCAACATCAATGTTGAAGGTCAGATCCAAATCGCGAGCAAGCTCATTCCTACGGGTTGGCACATAAGGCTGTCATGGATACGGGCTCACGACTCAAATTAGTACGCGAAAGCTACAAACTGTCCCAGCGCGAGCTGGCCCGGCGTAGCGGCGTCACCAATGCCACCATCTCGCTGATCGAGCAGAATCGCGTCAGTCCCTCGGTCAGTTCCTTGAAGAAACTGCTCGAAGGCATTCCCATGTCCCTGGCGGACTTCTTCACTTTCGACCAGCCACCGCGCGAACACCAATACGTCTTCCGCGCCAACGAACAGCCTGACCTGGGCCGCCACGGCCTGCGCCTGCTGCTGATCGGTGCCTCCATCCCGAGCCGCCAGATGCGCCTGCTGCGCGAGCAGTACGCGCCCGGCGCCAGCTCCGGGGAAGAGCCGATCGTGCACGCCGAAGGCGAGGAGTGCGGGTTGGTCACGCGGGGTACGGTGGAGCTCACCGTGGATGGCCAGGTCAGCATTCTGGGGGCGGGGGATGGCTACTATTTCCCGACCACCTTGCCGCACCGCTTCCGAAATGTCGGCCAGGACGAGGCCGAGATCATCAGCGCCAACACCCCGGCGAACTTCTGATAACACGCCTTTTGCGGGGAGCTGTGTAGTGCAGCTCCTGCAGCGCCCGCTCCAGATTGCCAATGCTTTTCAAGGAATGAAGATGACATTGACTGCCGAAAAACTGGTCAGCATCGCCATGACCAATCCAGTCAACGCGACAATCGCCTCCCGCATGCCTTCACTGCGCCTGAACCAATGCATGCTCACCGCCGGCTGCCTGTTCCAGGCCGTGTGGAACCACCAGTCTGATCATCCGGTGGACTGGGGCATCAAGGATTACGACGTTTTCTATTTCGACACAGACCTGTCCTGGGAAGCCGAGAACGAGGTGATCCAGTCAGCTCAATCGCTGTTCGAGGATCTGGGCGTCAATATTGAAATCAAGAATCAGGCGCGTGTGCACCTTTGGTACGGCCAGCGCTTTGGCAAAGCGTACCCGGTGCTTCAGTCTTCCAGAGACGGGGTTGATCGCTATCTGGTGGCAGGCACCTGTATCGGGCTGGATGTTGCAACTGGCGAGCTCTATGCGCCAAACGGTTTGGAAGATACGGAGCAGGGGATACTGCGGATCAACCCGAAGAATCCGCAACCGGATCTGTTTGAGCAGAAAGCGAAGAGTTATCAATCACGCTGGCCTTGGCTCAAAATGCTGGCGACATGAGTGTGGCGGTCACGGCACCATAAACCCGCGAATCGCCGCAATGGTCGGCTCCGGCGCTTCCTCCATCAACCAATGCCCGGCGCCAGGAATCACCACTTCCGTGACCTTGTCCGCCGCATTGCGCATCACGATCGCTTCATTGGCCCCGAAGGATTTTTCCCCGCCGATCGCCAGCACCGGCATGGTCAACTTCGTTTTCATCGAGGCCTCATTGTCCACCGCATCCTGACGAATGCTGCGGAACTGGGCGAATGCTGCGTGCATGTTGCCGGGGCGGGCATAGAGCTTGGCGTAGTGCTGGCGAATCTCTTCATCGACTTTGGCTGGATCGCCCGCAAACTCGTTCCAGAACCGATCCAGATAAATCCGCTCGCGGCTGGCCACCAGCCGCTCCATATCCGGTCCGCCAAAATCGAAGTGCCACAACATCGGCGAACGCACGATCTCGCTCCACGGCGTGACACCTGGCACCGGCGCGTCCATCACCACCAGGCGATCGGTACGCTCGGGATAGCGCGAGGCGTAGGCGAAGGCGACCATGGTACCGATGTCGTGGCCAATGACCACTGAATGGTCGATCTTCAATACCGCCAACACCCCACGAATATCACCGGCCTGGGTCTTCTTGTCGTAACCGCCCTCGGGAATCGACGACAAACCCATGCCACGCAAGTCCGGCACCACGACGGTGTGGTCCCGCGCCAGATCAGTCGCCAGCGCCGCCCACATATCGCCGGTGTCGCCGAAGCCATGCAGAAGCACCACGGCTGGGCCTTTTCCGCCGACGCGGACGTGCATCGTGACGCCGTCGACGGGAATGTCCTGAATGCGGAATGACTCCGGATATGGCGTTACTGCGGCGTTTGCCGGGAGGTTCAGGGCGAGCAGTGTGAAGGCGGTTAGCAGTATGCGAATCATTGCGATGTTTCCAGATTAAATAGTGGTCGAACTGGAATGCATCACTTGACGGCAGGCACCGACGTGAGATGCACAGAATCGCGATGGCCCATTCACCGCAAACGGCTGCGCTCAAACCGGCGAGCTGCTTGGTGGGAGTGGGACTTCGATAGGGTGAGCGTAGACGGTTTGCAGGGCATATTGATAAACGATTTTACTGCGCAAAAAAACGCACGAAGTGGTTTTTTGAATACTCGTTTCCTTCGGTGATAATTAAATCAATCTCTGTTGAATTTGCCCTGCTGTTTAAAGGGCAGTGTCAGAATTCAATAGTTAAGTTCATTCAAACCGCCCGTGCTTGCTGCCTTGCCCAGGCCACCTTTATCGCATCGATGGTACGGCCAGCGCTTTGGCAAAGCGTACCCGGCGCTTCAATCCTCCAGAGAGGGGGTTGATCGCTATCTGGTGGCGCGGACCTGTATCGGGCAGGATATTGCAACCGGATCTGTTCGAACTGAAGGCCAAGAGTTATCAGGCACGCTGGCCTTGGCTGAAGATTGTTTACGCCAACATTTGATCTCAGCCGCTGGTGATGGTCATGCCAGGGCCAGTCTTTTCACGACAGCTATATTTCATTAAGACCCCCCAGACGAAGGAATGACTAATGTCCATTTTTCGCTCGATGACGACCGCGGTTACCTGCCTCGCGCTGGTTTGTGGCTCTGTGACAGCATTGGCTGACCCCGGCAATGGCAAGGGTCAGGGCAACGCCAAGGGCAATTCGGCGCATTCCCAGGATCATGGCAACCAGGGCGGTCATGGTGGCAAAGGCAAAAAGTCCGGGGAGGGCGATTGGCATAACGGCCCGAGTATCAATCGCACCAGCGTTCTGGGGATTGTCGATGGCTATCGGGATTACTGGAGCCCGGGCCCTGCCTTGCCACCCGGAATTCAGAAAAACCTCGCGCGCGGCAAGCCGCTTCCTCCAGGGATCGCGAAAAAGCTCGACGGCCGATTGATTGGCCAGTTGCCTCACTATGACGGTTATGAATGGCAGCAAGTGGGCACGGATTTGATCCTGGTGGCGCTGGCAACCGGGCTCATCTATGAAGTGCTCAATGGTGCGTTCGATTAGTGGATCTGCGGGAGTGTTGGCAAGAGGGCGGGAGACCCCTTCCGCCCGTCGACAAAGTTGAACTGTCCGGCGGGGCGCGCGTCTTACAGCTCGCGATATCAACCCCCTACGGAAGCCATCATGCTTTTAAAAAACAAGAGTCTCGTCGCTGTCATGTCCTGCGCGTTGATGCTGGCCGCAGCTCCACTACTGCCTGCTGATTTTTCAGTCATTGGTTCAGCAGCTGCGAAGGAAGGTGGCGGTGGTCACGGCGGTGGCGGTGGCGGTGGCGGTGGCGGCGGCGGTAATGGCGGTGGTCACGGCGGCGGAAACGGCGGTGGCAACGGTGGCGGTCATGGCGCTGGTGTTGGCGGCGGTCGTAGCGGTTCGGATCACGCCGGCAACACGTCCAGCAATGGCCACGGCAAGGGACTGGCCGCCGATCATGCCGGCAAGGCGACCCGCAATCACGGGGCAAGCGGAAACCACTTCGGCAGCGAGCGCAACGATGACAATGGTCATGGCGTCGCGACTTCCGGCATCGCCCATTCCAAGGACACCCGCGGCATCAGCAAGGCCCGGGCTATCTCGGCCACTACGCCAGGCGATCACAACACCAAGGGCCTGAGCAAGACCGGAATGACGGGTTCGCACAAGTCTCATTGAGTGAATGCCTGAAGCGACAAGCTTGAGCCCCAAAAAAACCGCAGCGATGCGGTTTTTTTTCGTCTCGGGATTCGCGCAAAGGCCCGCTCCACGGACAGAACGCGAATGGCGCGGACAGATCGCGCTGTGATTTGCGTTTTTGCGGAATTTGTCATGTTCGCAAGCGTTTCGATACAGATAGTAGGCAGCCCAATGTGTTTTGAATGAGGCTGTCTCGTGTTCCAACGTCTTCTGTGTTCGCTGTCCGTTCTAAGCCTGTCCATCGCTGCCGCCCAGGCCGCCGAGCCTGTGCTCCTCGATACCCCGAGGCTCAGGAGCATCGACAATTTCCGGGATATCGCCGGCATCACCACCGCCTACACCACGGCCCATGACGGCACCATGCGCGCTGGAGTGTTTTACCGTTCCAATGCGCTGACCCCGTCGCCGGCGGACCTGGCCACCTTGAACGGCCTGGGCATCAAGGCGATTTTCGATTTGCGCACCCCCGCGGAAATCGCCGCCACACCCGATACACTGCTGACAGGTGCCACCTACAGCAACATCGACATCATCGGCAGCACCACGTCCGGTTCGAACATCACCACGGTCTCGATCACCAGCGCCGCCAACGCCATCGCGCTGATGCAGGAAACCAACCGCGCGTTTGTCAGTGATGCGGGGATGCGTGGCCAGTTGGGTGTGTTGTTCAACGAACTGGCCGGAGTCGACGGTGCCGCGCTGTTCCATTGCACCGCCGGCAAGGACCGCACCGGCTGGACCGCCGCGGTGTTGCAAAGCATCGCCGGCGTTGATGACGCCACCATCATGAGCAACTACCTGGCCACCAACGACTACACCGCCGCCCGCATCAAGGCGACCCTGGCGGCAATGCCACCGGCGATGGCGGCCATCTATGCGCCGATGATCGGGGTGGATGCCAGTTACCTGCAGGCTGGCCTGGACCAGGTGACGGCGCAGTACGGCACCATGGACAACTACCTCAAGCAAGGGCTGGGGCTGTCCCAGGAAACCATCTATGTGCTGCGCGGCAAGATGGTCGAGTACAACAGCCTGCCGGGGCAGGCGGGCCTGCTGGGTAACGCCGCGGCCGGTGCGCAGTTGCTGCAACAGTTGCAGAACACCGGCCTGTCGGGCACCTACAGTGCCTACAACTACTACCTGCAATCGGCAATCGACGCCGGCACACTCGCGGGTGTGGAGTCCACCGTCGGCGGGCAAGTGCATGCCGACGCTGCCAGCTACCTGCTGCGCCAGAACGCCTTGATCGAGCAGGCCGCGGCACCCTACGCCAGCGGCACGGACCTGAAGGTCGGCCAATATCGCCTGTGGAGCACCGCGCTGGCCGGCTACCTGGGCACCGACGGTTCATCCCAGGCCTCCAGCAGTAACGAGCACAGCCAGGGGATGATGGTCGGCATCACCCAGCGCTTCTCCGAGCAGCTCAGCGCCCATGGCGGTTTCGGTTACAGCCGTGGCAACGTCGGCGGGGCGGGTGGCGAGGCGGATACCGACCTGACTTTTTTCAGCGTCGGCGCACGCTTCGCACCCAATGGTCTGGAACGCGGGCTGTTTGTCGATGCCGACGCCAGCGCCGGCTATCTGGACTACGAGAGCAAGCGCGAGCTCGGCGGTGGCCTGGGCACGGCCAAGGGCGATAGCCATGGCACGCTTTCGGGGTTGACCCTGGCGCTGGGCTATCGTGTGCCGGTCAGCACCGTGACCCTGGAGCCAAGCCTCGGCGTGCGTGTCAGCCACCTGGATCTGTCGGGTTTCCAGGAGAAGGGCAGCGAGCTGGCCCTCGATGTCGACGGCATCCATGAGACCCGCCACAGTGCCGTGGCCAACCTCAACGCGTCATTTGCGGCCATCGGCATGGGCGCCTGGCAACTGGTGCCGGGTGTGCAGGTGGGTTACGAGCACGTGTTGGGCGATCACGAAGTGGACAGCCAAGGCCATCTGCTGGGCCTGGATGTCGAGCAGCGAGCAGCCTTTGACAACCGCGACCAGTTCACCGGCGGCGTCAACATCATGGCCAGTCTGGGGGCATTGAGTGTGGGGGCTGAAGTGGGTGCCGCCGGTGGCGGCGACAGCCACGGCAGTTACGGCAGTCTCAAGGCCAGCTATCTGTTCTGACCGCTCGTTCAGGGCCCGGGCTGCGGCTTGGGCCCGTCATCACGACTGGGCGGTTCGCAGACCCTTCCTGACATCCGCCGGGCTGACGCCATAGGCTTTCTGGAAATACTGGCAAAAACGCCCGACGTTGCTGAAGCCCAACTGCACGGCCACGTCGGTCACCGAGGGTGCGGCGTTGCGGGCCAGCGCTGCATAGGCACGCTCCAGGCGCACTTGCCGCTGGTAGGCCACGATCGAAGTGCCGATGAAGCGCTGAAAACCGTCCTGCAACGCACGCAGGCTGACGTTGGTCAAGCGGGCCAGGTCGGTGCCGCTGACCAGGTTCTCGGGATGATCCTGAATGTATTCCACCGCCAGCTTCACGTGGCGTGGCGCGATCAGCGGAGCCGGTTGACGCAGGGCCTCGGTGAAATTGTGCGGCCAGCTCTCCAGTACCGCATCCACCAGCATTTCCCTCAGGCGCGAGGGCATCAGCGAGCCTGCATTGAGCAGCAGGTCGAACTCGTTGCCCGTGGCCAGGTCCACCAGCGCCCGGATGCCCTGGAACGCCGACGCCTTCAAATCCACCACGGGTTCGAAGCACAGCTTGTGCAGGATCGGCTTGCCCAGCAGCGCAGACAGGCGCTCGGTGAGCAGCGCCCGGCTGATCGAGAGGCCGTGCTGCGCATGATCATCGATGAAGCGCATCGAGCGGATATCGACCTTGTCGATGGCCAGGCCCACCTGGCTAAAGCCCACCGACTCGGTGGCGTGGTTGAAGATGATCTTGCCGGCGGTGGGGATGACAAAGGTGATCTCGTCAAAGGGATCGGGAAATTCCACCGTGAAGTCGCCCCGGTAATGCATGCGCCGAAAACTCACACCTTCGTGCCTGCCGTAGACGCCGCCGATGATGATGTGGCGGGGGATGGGGGGCGAGTCGGAATAACGGTTGCCGAACATCTTCGAGAACAGCGCGCCAAAGTCGTCGCTGCTCATGTCGTCGGACCTGAGGATGAAGGGCTTGCGAGTCGGGCTTGAGTACACCTGAAGTGTCACCTTGAACGGTTGGCGGATTACTCTGCAGGGCATTTGCAAGAGAATGTTTCGGGGCAAACCCCCGGACGTTATCAGCGAGTAGTGACAGGCTCGTGACTGCCGTCGACGAGCAAACGCTCATTTCAACGTTTGTCGGATGTCAGGTTGCTATCAGTGCGATTGCCAGCCGATCTCCCCATGGCTGCTACGCTTGGACGTTGCAGCGCACGACCCCGACCGGGCTTGCGTTGTGTTGGTAATCACGGAGTACGACCTCCCTTCCTGTCGATAACCTGCACGGAGGCAGGCGATGGTGATCAATCACATGGCCGGGTCGAGTGCGGACGGGCATCCCGACCCGCTCGATCAACAAGAGGTGGAACGGGTACTGGCGTCGTTGCTGGCCAGTCCCCAGTTTGCCAAGTCCCGGCGAATGGGCAGTCTGTTGCGTTTTCTGGTCGAGCATGACCTGCAAGCTTCAAACATTCCTCTTACCGAGCACGCCATCGGCATCGCGGTGTTTCGTCGCGATCCGGCGGTGTATTGCACCGGCGACGACCCGGTGGTGCGGGTGCAGGTAGGGCGACTGCGGCGCAAGCTCGCGGCGCATTACGCCAGCAACGGCCAGCAAGACCCGGTGCGCTTGAGTATCCCGCCCGGTTGTTATCGCCTGGCGTATCAGCGGCTGCGGCCCAAGGGCCTTGGCGTGCGCTGTCCGATTTTGCAGATCCAGCCGTTTACCTGCCTCACCCGCGAGGGGGATGACTTTGCCCGTGGTCTGTGCGAGGAGCTGAGTTGCCGCCTGTTCGAGTCGTTCGAACAGGCGCAGGCCGGGGCCGGTCATGTGTTGATGCGCGTACCGCGCACCAGCGTCAAAGTCCCGGAAATCGGGCGCGGCGGGCGTTACAACTTTTGCCTGGAGGGTAGCGTGCGGGTCGAGCCGGCGCGCGTGCGGGCGTCGTTGCGCCTGGTGGATGTGGCGCAGGGGCGGATTCGCTGGTCGGCGCAGTTCGATCGCAATCAGCCTTACGGCATTGCGACCCAGGAGGACCTGGCGTCCTCGATCTGCCAGTCACTGTCGGGCTACTTCGCCCGCGGGGTGCTCGACGAATGAAGGAAGGGGCAACCGCGAGGTTGCCCCGATGCAGCGGTTACACGGTTTTCCACTGACCGCCTTCATAAAGGCGACCTGCGGTGTTATCGAACGTCAGGTCGATTTCGATCGCCTTGGAGCGTGAGGTACTGAACATGGTGCTCGTCTGTACGTTCTGTTCGAACCACACGAGGATGGTTTCGACAGGCGTCAGCACGGTTTCACCGGTCACCACCTGGTCCACCGCAACATAGATCGGCGTGCTGACCTGGTTGCCATCGATGCCGGTGGACAGCTGGTTGATGCCCGGATGAATGGGGGCGTAGTTGTTCTTGAAGGTCATGGACACATCGGGACCTCCTGTCACCGCCGAGCTCAACAGGCCGTGCTCATCGAGCGTCGAGGTTTGCCCCAGGCCGATGTTGACGACGTTGGTCGAGACTTTGACTTGCACGTTGGCCTTGAACAGGTTGGAAGCGAACATCTGATACATCGGTGTCCAGCTGAATTCGTTATTGCTGAGGAAATCGACGTAGGACTGCCAGACCACGTTGTAGTCGGCATCGCCGACTTTCTTGGCAAAGCACAGTTTGTAGCCGGACTTCTTGAGCAGGGTCAGATCGCCCGGAGCGATCTCGATGGTGACGGTCTTCTGCGAGGCGGCCACGGCGGCCCTCAGTACCTTGCCGTAGTCCGACGACTTCAGTTGTGTTGCACCCATGATCGATTTGACGGCGTCTTGCACATCATTGTGAAGCTGCTGGCTGGTTTGGCTGACAGCAATTGATTTGCTCATGGTGTCCCTCTTCCCTGGTGGTGTGGTGTAGGAATCAATCAACGAGCGACGGACGTTCAGCCGGCGGCTCATCGAGGGCTTCACTCTAGGCGCGGGGGGCAGGGGGGCTAAGTGTCTTGGCGTTACAGGCGGGTAACGGGGTCGTATCAGCAGGTAAAACAGCGGGGCGACCCTCAGGCCGCCCCGCTGTACTTTCAGGCGGCCTGTGCGTCGGCCCAGACAAAGCTCCAACTGTTGCGTTTGCCCTTGGCAACCTCAATCAGCTTGTTTTCGTACACCGTGTGATTGACCAGGCCGGTGTAGCTCAGGGTCCGTGCGGCGTTGGTGCCGGTGCACTCGCCCGGTACGCCACCCGATTCGATCATGGCCTTTTTCATGTCGGCTTCCGACGGGGCGCTGGCCTGGTTTTTTTCCACTTTGACGAAACTCATGATTTCACCTCTTCCGTGGTTATGGGATCGGCGTGGAGCAGGGCCGACAACCGGTGCCCCCGCATTCACACCGACGGCCATACTCTAGGGGGCTGCCCGACGGCGCAGAAGTGACAAGCGCGGCGCTGAGGTAACAGTCGGGAAACAGCGCAACGCCGTGATGTATCCGGGACGTATCAAGGTGGTTGCACGCCCGGTTTCAAGTTCAGGGAGAACCGCAATGACTCAAACACTGGAACATGCCATCGCCATCGCAGCCGGCGCCCACACCGGGCAGGTCGACAAGGGCGGCGCGCCGTACATCCTGCACGCGCTGCGGGTGATGCTCAAAGTCGACAGCCTGGAAGAACGCATCGTCGCCGTGCTGCACGACGTGGTGGAGGACTGCGACATCAGCCTCGATGAACTGCGCGAGGAAGGCTTCAGCGAAACGGTGCTGGCAGCCATCGACTCCCTGACCCGGCGGCCGGATGAAGCCTACAAGGACTTCATCGCCCGCGCGGCACAGAACCCGATTGGCCGGGTGGTGAAACTGGCAGACCTGGAGGAAAACAGCGATCTGTCGCGCATTGCCCAGCCGAGTTGGGATGATTTGGAGCGGGTCGAGAAGTATCGGCGGGCGATGGGGGTGTTGCGCTCATAGCAACCATTCATTTGCTCGATATCCATCATTAAAGAAAGCAAGTTCTGTTTTTCTGTCATCAGAGGAAGATAACGTCATACCGATCTCGCCTTTGAAGGAATCAGCGCGATGAGAATTTCGACCCTGCTGGCTTTTGTCGCCGTGTTTGGCGCCAGTCTCGCCACCACCGCACCGGCCGTTGCGGCCGATCCGTCTTGCCGTTTCCTGCCTATCGCCGACAGCGCCGCCAATTTGCAGCAGGCAAAAACGGTGGCGGTGCTCTACAGCGAAAACACCGTCAATACCCAGCAATACCTCGAGAACTACCACGCGGTTGCGGTGAACGGTGCGAAGAATCCTGAAATGGACAAGCAAATCAGCAAGGCCTTCGTCGACAGCTCCGATCCGCAGCGGGCGATCAACTGGCTGATGGGGTCGTTGCAGAAGGAGTTCGCTTCGGTGACGGTCTACGACAGCCTCGATGCAGCCGTGCAGGCCCATCCGGATGTGGTGGTGATGCTCGATACCTACAGCCGCCTGGTGTCCAAGCGCAACAATCAGGTCGAAGCGCGGTTCATGGCCAAGTTCTATGACGCCAATCTGCAATACATCGGCCAGGCCGAAGGCTCACGGTCGCAGCAGATGCCTTCGGTGTGGGTGCATGGCAAGGCCGCGCCGCAGATTGCCGCGCAGATCAATCAGCAGACCGAGTTGCAGGTCAATGCGCTGAAGCAGTTCGATGCGTCGTTGAAAGTGCTGGTGACCGGACGGACTGCCGACCACGTTGCCAGTAACTGACACAGCTCCCCGTGCAGGAGCTGCCGCAGGCTGCGATCTTTTGATTTTGCTGTTGAAAGATCGCAGCTTCGTTGCACTCGACAGCTCCTACACAAGATCAGCTCAATCTCAGCCACAACGACACACACAACCCACGCTGTGCCTGCTCGTCGTTAAAGTCCAACTGCACCCGCGCGCCAGTGCGCTCGACGATTGCCTTGACGATCGAAAGCCCCAGCCCGGAGCCAGACTCCTGCGTGCCCAGGCTGCGATAGAACGGGTCGAACACCCGCAGCTGTTCCCCCGTGGCAATGCCCGGCCCGGTGTCCCTGATCTGCAGCAGCGCCTCCCCCTTGTCCCTGACCACCGACAGATCCACCCGTCCATGGGCCGGGGTATAGCGGATCGCATTGTCCACCAGGTTCTTCACCACGGCCGTCAGGTCCATTTCACTGATTGAGACCAGCAGGTCTTCGTCGGAATCCACACCAATATCCAGCTGCTTGATCTCCGCCAGTGGCAGCAGATCCTCCAGGACACGACGATAGACACCGAGCACCGAGACCGCCGATACCGCCTGGTTTGCCGCCGATTGCGCCCCGGCCAGGGTCAGCAGCTGGTCAATCAGGTTGCGCCCGCGATCGATGCCGCGACGCAGTTGCACCAGGCGCTCACGGGCAGTGGGGGACATGTCGGCGGCGGCCAGGCGCTCGGCTTGCAGGGACAGGGCGGTCAGCGGTGAGCGCAGCTCGTGGGCGGCATCGGCGACGAAGCGGCGCTGGCTTTCCATGGAGCGGGCCACGCGGTCGAGCAGGCGGTTAATGGCCACCACGAACGGGCGGATCTCGACTGGCAAGTGATGTTCGTCGATGGGGTGCAGTTCCTGCTGGTCGCGGAGGTCGATTTCAGAGGACAGCATGGCGATCGGACGGAACAGTTTGCGCACCAGATCGCTGACCACCAACAGCAGCACCGGCAGCAGAATCAGGAATGGCAGCACGCTGCGCAGTGCACTGGCACGGGCATCCTTGTCGCGGGCGCCGGTTTCCTGGGCGACGGCAATGCGCTGCCCTTGAGCCGTGGTCTTGACCAGTACGCGAAAGGCTTCGCCGGCAATGGGCACGGTGGACAAACCGTCGGCCAGGGTCGTGGGGAAGGGCAGTGGCGTGCCGGCGTCATCGTTGCCGGTCGCTTTGCTGCCATCGGCCAGGTACTGAAGGATGATCCGTGATTCGTCGTCTTCTTCAACGACGTTGTCCGGGTACTTGAGGGTCATCTGTTGGCGATCGAACAACTCGGCCATTTGCCGCAAGGTGTCATCCTGCATGTCGTGGGCCTCATCGAAGGCCGAAACGTAGGCGAAAACCCCTGCCACCACCGCGACGATCAGGATCGCCGCCGACAGTGCCACGGACAGCCTGAGCTGGACCGACTCGCCTAGACGTTTTTTGAAACCATCCATCCCATACCCCTGACGTTCTTGATCACATGGCTGCCCAGCTTGCGACGCAGCCCGTGAATCAGGAACTCCACCGCATTGCTTTCCACTTCATTGCCCCAGCCATAGAGCCGGTCTTCGAGTTCGCTGCGCGACAGAATCGCCCCCGGCCGGATCAACAAGGCCTGCAGCAGGGCGAACTCGCGGTGGGAGAGTAGAACACCAGGGTTGTCTTCGGTGCTGGCTTCCTTGGAAACCAGGTCCAGCGCGACGATGCCGTTGTCCAGTCGCGACAGCGCGCTGCCGCCTTGACGACGCAGCACGGCGCGGATGCGTGCCAGCAATTCGGCGGTCTCGAAGGGTTTGAGCAGGTAATCGTCGGCCCCCCCGTCCAGCCCGCGCAGGCGGTCGTCGAGCGAGTCCCGGGCGGTGATGATGAGCAAGGGAACGGGGTTGTTTGCACCGCGAATACTTTCGAGTACCTCCAGCCCGTCCTTGCCGGGCAAGCCCAGGTCCAGCAGCACCAGGTCATAGTGCTGCGCCTGCAGGGCGGCCAGGGCCAGCAGGCCGTTCTTGACCCAGTCGATGGCGTAGCTCGCGTCCTTGAGGGCACCTTCTAGCGCTTCGCCGATCATCGGGTCGTCTTCGACCAGCAGTATCCGCATGTCCTTCTCCGGCAAAAAAACTGTGGTGAGTATTGCTGTTCTCTCAAGAACGAGCAGCTCACCACAGTTTACGCGTCGCTTGTTCTAACGTTTCACTGTCATCGGGTCATGCCGCGCCTTTCATCGAATCGAAGGCTTTCAGCAAATCATCCATGGCGGCCTTGCAGTCGGCCTGGACCGGGCTGCTTTTGCGCAGGGCGGACAGGGCATGGTCGATGGCTTTATCCACCACATGCCAGTCGCTGGCGGCACGGGGCTTGATGCCGGCTTCCGCTTCGTCCCAGGAGGTTTCCAGATCCTTGATCCGGGCTTTAGCGCCCGGCAAGTCATTTTTGTCGACGAGGCCGGCGACGTCGACGGCGATATTGTGGAACTCGGACAGATCGCCCAGCTTCGAGCCCGCGACGCTCTGGCTGGCGGCACCGCCCGAGGTCGCCGCAGCATTGGGTTTGTCGGCGGGTTTGGAGCAGCCGGCCGCGATGCTCAGCAGTGCGATGGAGGTGACGATGGCGACGTGGCGAAGAGTGTTCTGGAAGAAACGCATGGCGATGGATTCCCTGAATGAAGAGTTGTTGAGTCGAGAGCTAATGATTTAAGGGCTACTGAGTGATCTGCTTGCGGTTGCCGACGCTGATCTGCGCCACGGTGACCAGCATGACGATGACGCAGAGGAACAGGGCGCTGGTCCAGGTCGCGCCCATGCCCAGCCCGCCGTAGGTTTTGGACTGCGTCAGCAGATCGCCGAGGGAGGCACCGAAAGGGCGGGTGAGGATGTAGGCGATCCAGAAGGTCAGCACCACATTGCCGCCCAGGCGCCAGGCGATCAGGGTCACGGCAATCAAGGCGGCGAAAATCACCGCGCCCAGGGTAAAGCCCAGGCCCAGCGCTTCGGTGGCAAGATCGCCCGCCGCCGTGCCCAGGGCGAAGGTGCAGAGCACCGTTGCCCAATAGAAGAGCTCGCGCCGGGGCGTATCGATTTCACGGATGGAAAGGTTGTGCTCGACGCGGTACCAGACCAGGAAATTGACCACCAGCAACACCGAAAACACCGCGGTGCTGGTGTACAGGCTGACGTCCAGTACGTCGGTGAGGATGTCGGTGATCTGGGTGCCGACGATGCTCACCAGAACCACCGTGAGCCAGTAGATCCAGGGGGTGTAGGTCCGCGAACGCAGCTGGAGGATCAGGGTGATCGCCAGCAGTACGGCCATGGCGACACTGGTCCCGCCGAGCCCGAGGCCCGCGTCGACGGCGAGAAAGTCCGCACCGGTTTCACCCACGGTGGTGGACATGATCTTGATTACCCAGAAGGACAGCGTCACTTCGGGCACTTTATTGAGCAATCCGGCGATGGTCGGGTTCATGTCGGTCGAGTCTCCTTTGACAGCGCGCTTATGTGCGCAATGCAAAGGCTACTGACCGAAACTTAGCTCAGACTGAGGCGGGAGAAAACGAGAGCGCTGCGTTGACGCCATAGGCTCTGTGTAGGAGCTGCCGAAGGCTGCGATCTTTTGATCTTGCTTTTAAAAACAAGATCAAAAGATCGCAGCCTCGTTTCACTCGACAGCTCCTACACAGGGGGAACTCGTCGCGAGGGCCATGGCGCCGATCAGGTGTGCACCAGTGCGATGGTGAACGAGACCACGATCATGCAGGCGAAAGCGAAATTGAGATTCATGAAGTTATCGTCCAGAACATTTTTAATGGGGCCATTCTGAACAGGGGCAGGGGAAATAAAAAATTCTGCTCAATGATTTGAAAGATCGAAAGAAATGATACTTCGTGCTCTTTTCCGGGAATGTCGGTTTGTATTTGCCATGGGGGTTGGCTAATCTCGCGCAAACACGCAATTACATGCATAAACAGGCATTAAGCGGGCACAAACATGCACGACCAGCATTCCTCGGCGGAGCTTCCTCATCTGCGCCGCCAGAAAATCCTCCTGATCCTCGAGCGCGACGGCAAGGTCATGGCCTCCGAGTTGAGCCAGCACTTCGCCGTGTCCGAAGACACCATTCGCCGCGACCTGTCGGAACTGGCCACCGCCGGCCTGGTGCAACGGGTGCACGGCGGGGCGCTGCCGCGGCCCAAGGACACCGGCAAGGACTACTTCACCCGCATCAGCGAAACCGACGAGGTGAAGACCCGATTGGCGCAGTTGGCGGCCGGTTGGGTGGAGAACGGCCAGACCGTGATGTTCGATTCCGGCACCACCACCTTGCAGGTCGCGCGTTCGTTGCCGTCGGACATTGTCATCACGGCGGTCACGGCCTCGCCCATGACCGCGATCACCTTGTCCGAGTACAAGGGCATCAAGGTGATTCTGGCGGGTGGGCAACTCAATCCGGCGACCCTGTCCGCCGGCGGCCATGAAACCCTGCGCCTGCTCGAAGGCATCAAGGCCGACCTGCTGTTCACCGGGGTTTGCGCGATACACCCGCAAGTGGGCATCAGCTCCCTGCACTTTGACGAAGTGCCGGTGAAGCAGGCGATGCTCGACAGCGCGTCCCGGGTAATCGCCGTGACCACGGCGGACAAGCTGGGGGCGGTGGAGCCGTTTGTGGTCGCGCCTTGTTCGCGTCTGCATGCACTGATTACCGAGCGCCATGTGGCCTCGGGCAATGTCGAGGACTACCGCGCGCTGGGGATCGAGGTGGTGCAGGTCGATATCTGAACCAAAAAAATCCCCCCGTAGGAGCGAGCATGCTCGCGATGCACCCGAGAACACCGCGGGGTATCAGTTGACCCGCGTTATCGTTGACGTACATCGCGAGCAGGCTCGCTCCTACAGGGGGCTTACGTTATTTGCCCCGTCGCCAGACCTTGATGTAATCGATGCTGAAGGTCGACGGCAGGTCGGCATCGTCGACCACGCCGAACCAGTCCCACATGGCTTCGCTGTCGAAGACGATCTGCATCGGGAAGAACCAGTGGCTGTTCTTCGCTTCCCTGACCAGCACGCCGTCGACATACCAGCGAAGGATGTCGGGCTGCCAGTCCAGGCCGTAGACGTGAAAGTCCTCGGCCAGCCGCCAGGGGCTGGTCCAACTGGCGCCTTCGGCCAGGTGGGCGGCGCTGGTCGGGGTCGCCCAGACATGGGCGTTCATGTTGTACAAACGGTCGAATCTGGCGTCTTTGGTTTTACCGCCGATTTCGAAAACATCGATTTCCGTCGCATTGTCGGCAAGCCCGGTCCAGGCCAGCCAGAACGCGCTGGAGCCCGCAGAGTTCATGGGCCTGGCCCGTGCTTCGTAGTAGCCGTAGCTGCCGCGTTCGATAGTGCGGACCATGGCGCTGCTGTAGTCCTTGTAGCCCAGGCGTACATATTTGTCGGGCAGGGTTTGCTTGCGAAAGACGATGTTCAGATGACCATCGCTGACGCTGGCGTTCTCGGGGGTGAACAGGGCTGGCTTGCGCCCCAGCGAATCAGTGCCGGTGGCGTTGTTGACGTGCCAGCGTTTTGGGTCGAGGGCGTTGCCGCTGAAGTCGTCGGTGAGGCGCCGGTCCAGTTGCCACTGGCCGGCATTGGCCTGATCGGACAGCGGCAGGTTGGCGTTTTTCCGTTGCGGCACCGGGCCGAGGGGACCGGAACGGGTCCAGGCATTGGCTTGCGGTGGGATGGCGACTTTCCATTTTTGCGCCAGATACCCAAACACCGCCTGACGCTCGGCCTGCGTGGCCAGGGGGCGGTCGTACACCAGCACTTCGGCGATATCGCCCCGCAGGATTTCCGAAGTACCCACCAGGTTGCGGCCGACAGCGAGCGGGCCGAGGGGCACATCGCCGGTTTCCAGGAAGGCGAGGGCAGGCTCATAGGCGGTGGTCTGTTGCACGCTGATGCCGAAGTTCGGCGCCACGTTGTCGTTATCGGCCAGTTGTGGACGCGAGCTGAACAGGCGTTGCCAGGCTTTGCCGCCGGCCTGTTCCGGCAGCCGCCGCGACACGACAAACAGCGTGACTGGCCCTCTTGCCGTGCGCAGCGCCCCGGCACTGAACGCCGCCGTGCCATTCAATCGCACCACACCATGGCCGTTAAGGGCCGCGCTGACGTATTCGGGCAATGCAACTGGCGCTGCATTGTCCGCGTTGACGTCATTGCCGTGGCCTGACTTGTCCCGCCAGCGCAGCACACGACCCTGTTCATTGAGGCTGACGTTGGAGGCTTGCGCCGCATCGAGCCACAGCACCAGGCCCGCGGTGGGTGGTTGCGAGGGCGCGGCCGAGACCTCGAACATCATGCTGATCGACAAGAGACCCAGTAGACATTCCCTGATCATGGGCAGGCTCCATCATTTCATGGCCATCGCTACCGGCATGGGTGGGTGGGAGTGGTAACCAAAGGGATTGGATGACTGCCATCGCCAGGTGTCGATGATCATCTGCTCCAGGTTGCGTTGTGCGTGCCAGCCCAGGTCGCGCTCGGCCTTGCTGGGGTCGGCCCAGCATTGGGCAATGTCACCGGCACGGCGCGGGGCGAAATGGTAGGGGATCCTGATGCCGGTCACGTCTTCGAAGCTGTGAATGATCTGCAGCACGCTGTAGCCGGTGCCGGTGCCGAGGTTCCAGATGTTGATGCCTGGGCTGTAATGCAACATCTGCAACGCCTTGAGATGCCCTTCGGCCACATCGACCACGTGGATGTAATCGCGCACGCAAGTGCCATCGACGGTGGGGTAGTCGTTGCCGAACACCGTCAGCTCCGGGAGCCGACCGATGGCGACCTGGGTCAGGCAGGGCAGCAAATTGTTGGGGAGGCCATGGGGGTCTTCGCCGATCAACCCGCTTTCGTGGGCGCCGATGGGGTTGAAGTAGCGCAGCAGCGCGATGCTCCAGCGCGGTTCGGACAACGCCAGGTCCTGTAGCAGCTCTTCGATCATCAGCTTGCTGCGGCCATAGGGATTGACCGGATGGCCGGTGCCCAGGTCTTCGGCGATCGGGATCTGCGCGGGGTCGCCATAGACCGTCGCCGAAGAACTGAACACCAGTTTGAATACGTGGGCCCGGGCCATGGCCTGGCACAGATTCAAGGTGCCGGCCACGTTGTTGGCGTAGTACTCCAGCGGCTTGCGCACGCTTTCGGCGACGGATTTCAGGCTGGAGAAATGCATCACCGCGTCGATGTCGTAGGTCGCGAAAATTTCGTCGAGCAGTTGGGTGTCGCGCACGTCGCCTTCGATGAAATCGACGTTGCTGTGGGTCAATTGCTCCAGCCGGTGGATGGACTCCCGACAGCTGTTGCACAGGTTATCGAGCACCACCACCGAGTGGCCGGCGTCCATGAGGGTCAGTACGGTATGGGAGCCGATGTAACCGGCCCCGCCAGTGATCAGCGTGGTTTTGCGCATGGTGGGCGTTCCTGTCACGGAGAGGTTTCGGGGGGAGAGGGTCAGCGGGTGGTGAATACCGATTTGAATTCCTGTGGCCAGCGCGGGTGCAACAGGCTGTAGGCCAGCGCATAAGTCAGCGCGCCGATGCCAATGGCGCAGGCCAGGTGCGCATATCCGTGCACCGACAGCCGAGGCACCAGCCATAGCACCGCCGCCGTCATCACCAACGAGGCCGCCACACTGCGGTAGTTGGAGGTGAAAAACGCGTGCCAGTCATAACCGATGGCCGCCTTCAGGCCGCGAATCTGCAACGGCGTCACGATCACCATCCGCGCAAGCAATGCCAGGGCGGCGGCCATGCCGCCATACAGCGGGCCCAGGCCGTAGACCAGTGCCAGTGCCAGCAGCGTGGTGCCCACTTCCGCCTTGAGGGTCAGGTGCGTGCGGTTGACGGCCACCAGCGCCGTGGTGGCGTACATCGCGGTGTTGCCGATGGCGGCGGTGCAGGCCAGCACTTGCAGCAGGGGGATCGCGTCCGCCCACTTGGCGCCGAAGATCAGCAGGATGATGTCCTCGGCGGTGACGGCAATGCCGATGAAAACCGGTGTCAGCAGGAAGCCGCTGACCGCTGTCGAATCGCAGATGAAGCCGATCAACCGCGCTGGTTCGGCGCTGCGCCTGGCGAACGCCGGCAGGGCGTAGCTCATCAGGCCGTTGTAGAACGCCGTGCGCGGCAGGTCGATGATGCGCATCGCCAGGTTGAACATGCCCACGGCATGGGTGCCAGCGGTGATGCCAAGGACCACGTTGACCCCGCGCTGCAGGGTTTGCGAACTCAGGGTGTTGATGGCCACCGGCAGGCCGGTCCTGATCAGTTCGCGCAGAAACGGGCCGTCGATGATCCATGGGATCCGGCGACGGTCGCCGTTCATCAACACCACGATGGACACCAACTCCATGACCAATGCCTGGGTAATCACCGCCCAGGCGCCCAGGCCCCAGAGCGCTACGGCGATGCCGGTCACGCCGCCGAACACCTTGCCCAGCAGGGTGCGCGAGGCCAGCATCCTGAAGTTGCTGCTGCGGCGCATTTGCGCGACATACACCCGCGCCATCATGGTGAACAGGATCTTCACCGAGGCCACTGCGGTCATCCATTGCAGGCTGGGGGAGTCCAGCCATAGCACCGCCACGCCGCTGATGATCGCGATCGACACCAGGCTGGCCAGCACCGCCGCCCAGAACGCCGTGGCAATCTGGCGCTCGTCCAGGCGTTCGAGGCGCACCAGCGGATCTTCCAGCACCGAGGAGTAGAGGATGCCGATCACTTCGACGATGGCGATGATGATCGTGCCCACGCCCAGTTCTTCCGGCGACAGCAACCGGGCATAGATGATGAAGGTGATCATCGACAGGAAGATCAGGCCGAATTTCTCGGTGAAGATCCAGGTCAGTGTGACGAGGCGTTGATTGGTCATGGGGTGGAACCCGGTGGGGCATTCGATTGAATGGAACCGACCAATCAGGACGGCTTGAGCAACGTTCTGAACCGCGCGTAGAGGTAGCGCAGGGTCGGTTTGCCATGGAAGAAAATCAGCGTCTGCCAGGAGTGGCCGAGCATCTGCCCGAACACCTTGATCACCTGCGCATGATCGCCACGCCGGGAGAAGGCATTGAGAAATTCGGCATGGTTGGCCAATACGAAATGAATGCGCTGTTGCCGGGTCAGTCGCTCGCCGTAGCGCGCCAGGTACAGCTCGATGAATTTGACTTTGTAGGGGTAGTATTTTTGTGGCTGCGCGGTGATGTTGTCGCTGTCCACTGCGCGCCTGAGCAGAACCTGCGACACGGTATGGATCTCCCAACCCTCGGCGATCCGAGTCCATAGCAGGCGGTCTTCGGCGAAACGCAGGGATTGATCGAAGCCGCCCAGCGCACAGACCACTTCACGCACCACCAGCACGCCGGACGTACCGTTGATGACGTTCTCGCGGATGAAATCGGCGAAGTGATTGCCGCCTTTGCAGCGCTCTTCAAGCTGCTGCCGGCCATCGCTGAACACGCTCATCTGATAGCAATCGATCAGCCCGACCGCATGCCCCTGGGCGGTCAGGCGGTCATATAGCGCCAGCTGTTTTTCCAGCTTCTGCGGATGCCATTGATCATCGGCATCGAGGAACGCAATGAAGGTTTCCTCGGCGGCAAAGATGCCCCGGTTGCGGGCGCTGGCGGGGCCCTGGTTGGCCTGCTGCAACAGGGTCAGCTGAAAAGGTGCGGCAAAGTCCCTGACCCGTTGCGCGCAGTCGTCGCTGGAACCGTCGTCGATCACGATCACCCGATCGGGCTGGCGGGTTTGCAGGGTCAGGGACGCCAGGGTCTGTTCGATGGTGCTGGCGGCGTTGAACATCGGAATGACCACGCACACCGAACCCGGTGCAGAGGGGTTGTTGCTCAACATGGGCTTTTCTCCTTGGGCGCGACCCTGGCGGCCGCACCAGTGAACACTCTGCGTTGCGCCGCCATGGGCGATTCTGCGCGCTGGCTGGCGGCACCGAGCCTGGCGTGGTGATGCCGGAAGGACAGGGCCAGGATGCAGAACACCAGAAACTCGGCGGAGCGGTAATTGGGGATCACATACGCCACGTAATTGGTGACGATGAACAGGCCGATGATGACCAGGGCACTGGCCCGATACTGCGCCGCCTGGTCCGCCGTCACGGCGCGATACTGCTTGACCAGCGCTTCGGCCAGCATCAACCCCAGCGCCGTGAGTTGCACGACGCCGCCGTTGAGCAGGGTTTCCATGTAGCCGCTGTGGGCGTTGCCGATGTAACCCCAGCGCGCAATGAACGCGTCGGCATCGGCGCTGGACCAGAAGGCACCAAAGCCGTAGCCCCTGACCATTTGGGCATCGATGAAGGGGCTCAGAAGCTCCCAGATCTGCATGCGGTCGGTGAGTGTCGGGTCACGCCCCAGCAGTTCCAGCAACAGTGTGTAGTTGCCGTAGAGAAACGCGCAGATCAGCCCATACAGCACCGTGGCGGCAAAGAACGCCAGCAGCGAACGGTTGATGCGCAGGCGGATCATCGTCAGGAAGTACCAGTAGCTCGCCGCCCCGGCGCAAATCAGCGCCAGCCCCGTGGCGGACTGCGCCAGCCCGATGGCCACCAGCGAGCACAGGGCGCTGAACATGGCCCAGGGGTTGCGTCGGCGGATCATCGGCAGCAGCAACACGATGGCGATGGCGTTGATCCGCGCGCCGGCGTTTTTTTCCGGGAAGATCCCCTTGAACGCGCCGTCGCGAATACCTCCGGAAATGAAAGCAATGTCCGGCAGGACCAGGGCACAGACAAGCCCGATGAACGCAGCGGCGCCGATGGTGCAGCCAAGCACGAAGCTGATTTTTTCGAGGCTGTAGTTGTAGGCGATGTAGCCGGCGAAAAACACCACGCTCATCAACGCGACAAAGCGTTTGAGGCTGAGTATCGGGTCCTGGGACCAACTGATCGACGCGGCGACGCAGAGTACGAACAGCAGGAGAAAGGCGTTTTGCCGATAAAAGGTTTTGCTGAGGAAAACCTTGTGGCGGATGAAGAAAAACAGCGGCACCAGCAAAGTGATCAGCCCGCAGACCTGATTGACCAGGTTGCCCTCCAGGTCACGCTGGGCGTCGTCCACGCCCGATGCGCCGCCCAGGCTGGTAAAAAAGGCGATCACTTGCATGTAAAACAACACGCCGAACAACGCGAACAGATCGCGCAGCGTGCTGTACCTGACGGGCAGTGAGTTCATGGCTGCGGACTCCCGAGCAAGGCGCGCAGGTAGGTCTTCACCGCCCGCGCATTCATGAAGCGGGCGGCGGCGTCGATACGTGTCTGGCGCCGTGTATCGAACGGGGCGTTGAGTTCGGCGCTGATGGCTTGCGCCAGCGCCCCAGGGTCATCGACCGGCACCAGCGGCGCGACGACGCCATTCTGGAGAATGTCCAGCGGGCCATGGGGGCAGCGGGTGGCGACCACCGGCGTGCCAGTGGCAAGGGCCTCGACCAGTGCGTTCGGGCTGCCCTCGAAACGCGACGACAGCACAAAGCAATCGGCCGCCGCGACTTGCGCCATGGGGTCGGCGGTGTAGCCCGGCAGGTCGACCCGATCGGCGACGGCAAGCGCACGGGCCTGATCGAGCAAGCGCTCCCTGAGCGCGCCTTCACCGAAGATGATCAGGCGCGTTGTGCGATCCGGCAGCCGGGCGAAGGCATCGATCAAGGTGTCAAAGCCCTTCTGGTGCGCCAGGCGCCCCACGGCGACCACCACCGGTGTGGTTTTTTCCTGTAGCCAGGGATGCTCTGGCGCAGGTGGCGGCCGGTGGTGGAAGTCGTTGTCCAGCACCGGGTTGTCGGCAACGGTGACGTCGCGCGGGCGGGCGATGGTGGTTTGCACCAGATCCTCGGCAACCCCCCGTGACACGCAGATCACCGGATTGGGGATGAGCCGGTACAGCAGCGGCGCCACCTCGTAGGCCAGTCGTACCCGCAGTGACGGGTTGACGTGCTTGTCGTGGGAAAACGCGTTGCGTTCGCTGACATGCAGGCGCGACAGGGTCCCGGACAACGCCGCGGCGGCAATCGCGATCACGTTGACGTGGGTGAGGGCGGCCAGTTGGGCATCGAAACGATTGCGCCGCAGAAATCGCGCCAGGGCCGGCACGGCATTGGCACTGCGCCCGCTTTGCAGCTCGACTTGTTTGACGCGAGGGTCCAGGCCCCGGGCATGCACACCGCCACCGGTGAGCATCAACAGCGTCACATCAACCCCGGCGTCGGCCATTGCTCCGGCCAGGCGCGCCATCATCTTCTCGGCACCGCCGGCGCTGAGGTCATGCAGGATGATCAACAGCTTCTTCATAGGTTCCATACCTGGTAGTAGGCCTGTGCGGCCTGGCGACTGCCGTACTGGCGAACCGTTTCTTCGGCGATGCGGCCGGCCGGCATACCCGGACCCTCCGGAGTGAGGCTGTGCAGCAGTCCTTCTGCCAGCGCGGCTACATCATTGACCTTCACCAGACGCCCCAGCCGGCCGTGCTCGAGCAGCTCCCGGGGGCCGCTGCCACAATCGCAGGCCAGTGTCGGGGTACCCAGGGCCAGGGCTTCGATCAGCACCGTGGGCAAGCCTTCATGGAAAGAGCTGAGAATCAGCAGGCGGGCGTGGCGGATCAGCGGGTAGGGGTTGCTCAGGAAACCGGTGAAATGCACACGCCCGGCGATGCCCAGGCGTCGAGCCTGTGCGGTCAGCGCGGCGCGTTCCGGGCCATCGCCGGCAATCACCAGGTCCGGCAAGGGCTGTGTGCCCGCCAACGCCATGGCGTAGGCATCGAGCAGCAAGTGGAAACCCTTGGGCTGCACCAAGCGGCCCACGCCCAGCCAGTAGCTTGCGGGGATGCCTTCGGGCAAGGGTGCCTGTGCGGCGTTGAGCATGGACTCGGTAATCACCGCGTTGGGACAGTAACGGATGCGCTGGCGTCCCCAGGGCATCAGCTCTGCCAGGCCCTGGCGCAGGCCGTTGGATACCGCGACGACCTTGCCGCTGCCGCACAGGTACAACGCGTAGAGCAGGCGCAGGCTGACCGGCCCGGTTTTCTGCTCCGCGCAGTCAAGGGCGGCGTGGCGCGCGTAAATGACTCGGCAGCGGCAGTTCAGCGTGGCAAACCAGGTGCAGATATTGGCCTGTTCCTTGGCGGCGATCAGGTGCGTCACGCCTTCACGGCGAATGATCCGGCGCAGCAACAGGACTGACCGCAGCAGCCCGGTCAGGCCCTTGCCCGCGCCCTGGTAAAACGTCGCGCCTGGCTGCTGCGGCGTATCGCCGTTCATGACGAAAAAGCCGACCTGGCGACCTTCCTGCAAAAATTGCCCCGCCAGGCGCTGCTGTACACCCTCGACGCCTCCACCGGGGATGAAGTCCTTGAGAATGAACAGGATCTTCATGCTCGCTTCCCCGCCTTCGGGGCGCAGCAAGTCAACGGCCACCTTGCGGCGGGCGAACATGGACCACAGTCGCAGAAAGTTGCTCGGGTAGTTGAACAGGTAGCGCCTGATCGTGTGCGGCTCGCGGTACATGCGATAGAACGCGCGCAAATGCAGGCGGTTGATGATCTCGGGGTAGTAGTTGAGGGTCGCCGTGGCTTGTTGGCGAATGAAACCGCCACAGGTGAAGGCCACCCCGGCAAAACCCAGGTCCAGGGCCTGCTGGACGAACTGTTCCTGCAACCCGGCACCCAGCCCGGTGATCAGGATGTCCGTGGCGGTGTCGCGAATGTCGGCATGAATCTCCAGCGCTTGCGCGGCATCGAAGTAACCGTTGTGCGAACCGGCGATTCTCAAGTGCGGATAACGGTCCCTGATCTTGAGCAGGAACAGGTCCAGCTCCACTTGCCGGGCGCCGACGAAGTACAGCCGCAGGCCTCGTTGTTCGGCAGTGCGCAGCACCGGATCGGCGATGGACGTGAAGTCGAAACTGACTCGCTCCACGGGCTGCCCGGTCATGCGCGACATGAAGGTCGACAGGAGCATGCCGTCGCAGAAGTAGTGGATGCCGCTGTCCTCCAGGCGGTTGTCCCCGGAGCGTTCGAGGAGACTGCCGATGGAGGCAAAATTGATGAAGGAAAATGCCTTGTTGGTTTTAAGCAGCTCGGGTGTGAACTGCTCGACCAGTTTGAGCCTGATCATCGCCTGACTCCTTGATCAAAGTGTCTGCCGGCCTACGGAGTAGTAGGTGAAACCACGGTTTTTCAGGCGCTGGGGGTCGAACAGATTGCGTCCGTCGAAAATCACCGGCTGCCGGAGGCGCTCACTGAGCAAGTCGAAATCCGGGGCACGGAACGATTGCCATTCGGTGGCGATGATCAGGGCGTCGGCATTTTTCAGGGCCGCCTCCTTGGTGCCCGTCAGGGTCAGGTCATCGCGCGAACCATAGATGCGCTGGGCTTCCTCCATGGCCTTGGGGTCGAATGCCTGGACGCTCGCCCCGGCTTTCCACAAGGCTTCCATCAGGACCCGGCTTGGGGCTTCGCGCATGTCGTCGGTATTGGGTTTGAAGCTCAAGCCCCACAGGGCAAAGGTCTTGCCCCGCAGTGCGCCGTCGAAGTGCTCGAAAATCTTTCTGAACAGCGTGTGTTTCTGTTCGTGGTTGCGCGCCTCGACCGCCTTGAGCACCCGGGCATCGAAGTCGACGCCATCGGCGATGCGGATCAGCGCCTGCACGTCCTTGGGAAAGCACGATCCGCCATAACCCAGCCCCGGGTAGATGAACTGGTAGCCGATGCGCGGATCGGAGCCGATGCCGTGGCGCACCATTTCGATGTCGGCCCCGAGTTTTTCGGCAAGGTTGGCCATTTCGTTCATGAAGCTGATCTTCGTCGCCAGCATGCAGTTGGCGGCGTACTTGGTCAGTTCGGCGCTGCGGGCGTCCATGACAACGATTTTTTCCCGGTTGCGATTGAAGGGCTCGTACAACTCGCGCATCACCGCCTCGGCGTCGGGGCTGTCGGTGCCGATGATGATCCGGTCCGGGCGCATGCAATCCTCGACGGCGCAGCCTTCCTTGAGAAACTCCGGGTTGGACACCACATCGAACGTCAGCTCACTGCGACCGGTGTCGGCCAGGACCTGGGCGATATGTGCGCACACCCGGTCGGCGGTACCGACCGGCACGGTGGATTTGTCGACGACGATCTGGTGGCGCTGCATGTGCCGGGCGATGGTGTCCGCCACGCTCAACACGTACTGCAGGTCGGCCGAGCCGTCTTCATCCGGCGGCGTGCCGACGGCGATCAACTGCAACTGCGCGTGGTGCACGGCGGCGACCAGGTCGGTGTCGAATCGCAGCCGTCCGCTCTGGTAATTTTCGCGAACCAGGCTTTTCAGGCCCGGTTCGTACAGCGGCAGCGTGCCGTCCCTGAGCGCCTGCACCTTGCCGGCGTCGACATCCACGCACAGCACGTTGTGGCCTGCTTCCGCCAGCGCCGCACCCTGTACAAGGCCGACATAGCCAATTCCGAATACGCTCACATTCATCGGGAAAACCTCCGGGCATCTTGGGATCGATCCACGTCGATAAAGCGTCAGTAGATGTCTTTGGAAAACAGGGTGAAGGGCGTCTTGACCAGGATCTTGATGTCCAGCCACAGCGACCACTGGTTGATGTAGTTGAGGTCCTGGGCGACGCGCAGCTGCATTTTTTCCACGGTCTCGGTTTCACCCCGGTGCCCGGTGATTTGTGCCAAACCTGTTATGCCGGGCTTGAGCCGATGACGGGCCATGTAGGCGCGCACCTTGCCGGTGTAGTAGAGGTTGTGGGTCACCGCATGGGGACGCGGCCCGACCAGGGCCATCTGGCCGAAGAGCACGTTGAACAGTTGTGGCAATTCGTCGATGGAGGAGCGGCGCAGAAAGCGCCCGAGCGGGGTGACGCGGTCATCGTCGCGGGTGGCCTGGCGCACCTGCTGGTCGTCATGCACACGCATCGAGCGAAACTTCCAGACCTTGATGATTTGCCCGTCGTGGCCGTGACGATTCTGCTTGAACAGTACAGGGCCGGGGGAGGTGACCTTGACGGCAATCGCCACGCCTGCCAGCAGCGGGCTGAGCACCAGAAGGGCCACCGCCGCCAGGCTGCGTTCGAGCAGGTCCTTGCACAGCAGGCTGCCGGGGTGGGAACTGATCAGGCTTTCGTTGAGGTAGATCGCCGGCATGCGCTCGATCTCGGAGATCGACTGGTTGAGCAGCACCATGCTGCCCAGGTCCGGGATCCACACCACGTCGACGTTCATGTCCAGCAAGTCGATGTACAAGGCTTCGATGAGTTCGGCTTGCGCCATCGGCAGGACGATGTAGACGCGCCGTACGTCCATCTGCGCGATGATTTCGCGGATCTCGCAAACCCGGCCCAGCAGCGGCAGGACGCTGGGCGCCGGGCCCGTCAGGTCTTGGGTGGCGACGAAACCCAGTACCCGTGCATGTTCTGGCGTGATGAGCTTTCTGGCCAGCTCATCGGCGGTCGGGCAGGTGCCGATGATGATCGAACGACGCTGGTTGCAGAGCTTGCGCGCATGCAGCCGGGCCAGGCAATGCAGCGGCAGGAAGCTCAAGGCCTGCACCACGAAACCCAGGATGGCCCAGACGATGATGACCTGACGGGAGAACCGCACGCTGGTCTGGGTGATAAAGGCGATGGCCATGAGCACTGCGAGCAGAATCAGCCAGCCGGCCAGCAATCGCCCGGCGCCGTTCAACAGGCCATGACGCTTGTGATAGACCTGCATGGCGCTGTAGATCGGCATCGAGCCGAGCACACTGAGGGTCATCAGCACGCGATATTCGCTGGTCAGGCTGCCGACCCGCCAATACACCAGCAGCATCAGCAGCAGGTTGACCAGAACCATTGCGCACAGCCACTGCCCCCAGAAGGTCAGCCCTCGACGGTTCTCTATTTGATGGGTTATTTGCGGTGTCATTGGCTCAATCTCTAGACAGGGGCAGGCGCCGGCGCAGGGACGCTGCCGACGGGTATCGGTTCGAGTGAGTTCAAAAGTGGCAATCGAGGCCCGGCGTTCCGAGTGCTACCGGGAGGCGTACTCGTAGTTGTGGAACGTCTGTGAATGGCTGTAGCCGCCGTATTTGCGCGCCTTGCGCAGGTCGACCTGGTTGAGCACCACCCCGAACACCGCCACGTGGCTTTGTTGCAGCATGGCGAGGTGCTTTTGCACCTGGCCGACCGGCGTGCTGTCGGCCTTGACCACGTAGATCACCGCATCCGAATGCTGGGCCAGCAACAGCGCATCACTGACCATTTCCGCCGGCGGCGAGTCGATGATGATGTGCCGGTAACGCGTCTTGAGCACTTCGAGGATGCGCGCCAGACGCGGCGAGCTGAGCAGATCCTGGGGCGGCGGTTGCAGCAGCGGATCGCCCTGGGCCAGAGGCGAAGTCAGGCGTGGTGAACTGAAGAGGTCCTGCGCCGGCGAGGGGAAACTGCCGGCGGTCAACATGTCGAGGTTGCCCACGGTGCGAATGCAATCTTCCAGGCGTGCAGTGCCGGCAATTACGTTGGCCAGCCCGGGGGTGTCGGGCGGGAAGTCGAAGTTCAGCGAGAGGGTGGGCTGGCGCATGTCGGCATCGATCAGCAGGACGCGCTCCAGCGGGGTGAGTGAGCTGGCCAGGTTGTTGGCGATGGTGCTCTTGCCTTCTTCGGGGACGGTCGAGGTCACCAGCACAACCTGCGATGGTGCCTCGCTTTCCTGCAGCATCAACCAGGTGCGCAGGTTGCGAATGGTTTCGGAGAATCGCGGGTTGTCGTTGTCGTCGAACAGGCGCGCCAGTTGCCGCCGGCTCTTCTTCGCCACCAGGGGCACCACGCTGAGCAGCGGTATGTTGAGGGTGCTTTCGATGGTCTCATCGGTCTTGAAGGTGTTGTTCAGGGCGTCGAACAGGAAGGCCAGCGCCACGCCGATCACCGCGGCCACCAGGGCGACAATCGCCACGATCAGGGTCTTGCGCGGCTTGCTGGGTTCCACGGGAACGATGGCAGGATCGACGACCCGCGCCTTGGTCGAGTCCATGTCGGACGTCGCTGCGGTTTCCTTGAGCCGGGTGATGACGGTTTCATACAACGCCCGACTGGTGTCGACCTCCCGTTGATATTCGCGCAACTGGAATTCCTTGCGCGAGATGTCCTGGATCTGTGCCTTGTTGGTGTTGAAGGATTTGCGCAGCGCGTCTTCGCTGGCCACCGCCAGCTGGTACTGGTGCTCGATGCCGGCGATCACTTGCCGGACCTGGATGCGCAGGCTTTCGGTGGCGGTGCGCAGTTCCGAACGGGCGGAAATCAGGGACGGGTGCTTGGGACCATAACGCCCCGAGAGTTCCTCGACTTTGGCTTGCGCCTTGGCCAGTTCGGCCTGGAACTGCTGCACCAGCGGATTGCTCAGCACCGCGGGGACACTGGAGAGCCGGCTCAGGTCGCCGTTGCCCAGACCCTGTACCTGACGGTATTGGCTTTCCGCTTCGGCGCGGTCGCGGCGGGCGTCGATCATGCGATTGCCGGTCATTTGCAGTTCGTTGGCGCTGATGGTGGAGACCCCGTCGACATCCACCAACCCTTGTTCCTCGCGATACGCCTGAAGTTTGTCCTCGGCCTTGCGCAGGTTGTCGCGCAACTCGATCAGGCGTGTGTTCATCCAGCTGGTGGTGGTTTGCGCGGACTTCTGACTGGTATCGAACTGGCTGTCGAGAAAGCCCTGGGCCAGTGCGTTGGCGGCGGCGGCCGCCAGTTGCGGATCAGGCAGTTCCACTTCGATTTCGATCAGCTGGCTCTTGCCGACGAACTTGACGCTGGTGCGCTTCATGAAGTCTTGCGTGACCACATTGAACACATCGTCTTCCGTGGGCGTGGTCGCCATCGGCGTCAGGAACCCCAGGCCCGGCAACCATTGGCCTGCATTGAGGTCTGCCAGCCACTGGCGCGGCTTGAACCAGGAATGCGGTTGCTGGCGGGGATCGGTCAGCGGGTTGGTGGTCAGCTTGAGCTTGCGCACCGCCCGTTCCGCCAGGTCCCGCGATTGCAGGAGTGCCAGTTGGGTTTGCAGGTAGTCGGGCGTCGGCCCGCCCTTGTCGGTCGTCTGCTGAAAGTTCAGCGGCGGCGGGGCGGTGTCCTTGATCAGCAGGGTGGTGCTGCCGATGTACTGCGGGGTGATGCTCGACACCACCGCTACGGCCAGCGCACTGCAGAGCAGCACGCACCAACTGATGTTCCATTTGGCGCGCCAGATCACTCTCCAGAGTTTGAGCAGGTCAATGGTGTCCTTTTCTTCGCTGTGCTGCACGGGGGCAACCGCTTGAAGCGGACGTTCGATGTAGGTGCTTGGGCTGTTGTCCATGATTAGAAAAAGCCTTGTGCAATGGAAATGGTGTCACCGGGAGAGATCACGGTGTTGCGTGTGATGTTGTCGGTCAGTGTCTGGCCGCCGTCGCCGCGCACGATCGTCACGCGCTTGATCGAGGCGCGTTCGGTCAGGCCGCCGCCCAGGGCGATGGCCTTGTCCAGGGTCAGCCCCGGGACGAAGGGATAGCTGCCGGGCTTCTGCACTTCGCCATTGATATAGAAGGAGCGGTATTCGATCTGGCTCAGACTGACTTTGGGGTCGACCAGGTAACCCTGCTTGAGCCCGTCGACGATGATCTTTTCAACCTGGTTGGGGGTCAGGCCCTTGGCGGAAATTTCCCCGAGAAAGGGGTAGGAAAAGGTCCCCGCGTCGTTGAGGCGGATCCGTTTCAGGCTCAGCTCCGGTTCGCCGAACACCGTGATGCGCAGAACGTCGCCGGCCGCCAGTTTGTACTGGGTACCCGGATCGCCGGCGTGGGTAAGAGGGGACAGGCACAGCATGAGTAAGAGGCCAGGGATACGCGTATTCATGGAAAATCTCCTCAGAGACTGATGTCGAAGCTGACCTGGAACACGTTGCGTTCGTAGCTTTCGTTATCGGCATCGGAGTTGTTGTCGCGGTAGCGATAACCCACTTCGATGTCCATCCAGCGGCGCATCGCGTAGATCACTCCCAGGTGGTACTCGCGCAGATCGTCAGTGCGATTCTGTCCCTCGTAGACGTTGCGTCCTGCGCCGATCTGCGCCACGGAGGTGATGCGCTCCGTCCAGCCATGCCGCCAGCCGACCTGGGTAAAGGTGGTTTTGACGGCATCGGAACCATCGTCACCTTCGGCCAGGGCCTGGCGCGCCAGAAAGGTGAAGGTCGAGTAGGTGCGTGGCTTCCATTGCAGGTCCACCTGCCAGGTCGGGTTGTTCAGATCCTTGGACTGGCTTTCATCGAAATTCTTGCGTTCATAACCCACCCGCACCTTGCCGGTGGTGCGTGCGGTGATATCCCATTCGGCGCCGGCGAGCAGGGCATCGGATTTGCTGCTGCGGGGGCTGTTGGCTTGCAGGTAGTCGAAGATCTTGTGGTCGTACTCCACCAGGCCCCGGGTGTTGCTGCCGATGCGGTGGTACCAGGTGGTGGTCAGTGCGGTGGTGTTGCGTTCCTTGTCGTCATTGACGCCATCGGAGTTGTCGTAGCGAAGCTCTGCGTAATTGGCACCGAATTCAAGCTGGTTGGCGGCACTTCTGGCGCCGAAGGTGTAGAGACCGTTGACCTGGCTGTTCTGGATCTTGTCATTCTCGCCAGGGATCGCCGTGTCGGTGGTTCGCTCATACTTGCGCCATTCCCCTTCGAGTTTCAGGCGATGCCGGTCGGTGAACTCCATGATGCTCGCCAGTTGCACACGCTGCGCGGTATTGGAGGCGTCCGGTTCATCGTGATAGATGTTTCGGGTCGGTTGCCAGATCAAGCGGGTCGCGCTGTTGCGGTCTTCGGCCTTGAGCTCGAAGGAGGGCGCAATGCGCGTAACCATGGACGACTGCACGTTGTGCTCAAGTTCGCGGAAGTTGTCGTCATAACTTTCCGAGAAAAACAGCGTCGGGGTGAAGTTGAAGCCATAGATATCAATGTTCTGAGGGTCCAGGCACCAGGCATATCCCGGGTATAGCGTGGCCATAATAAGCGCGAAAGAGTTAAGAGGCTTTATGGCCATATCATTGCTCCTGGGAGTGGGTGCGCAGGTACGTCAATCGCCACCTGGTCACGTTCAGTGCAAGACTGGAATATAGATATAAGATCGAGTTTTAAGACCTTCGAAAGTCCACGGCTAGAGTGTTCTGGCAGCTAATTCATTATTGTTTTGATGAGGCGCAAGATCCCTGAGGGGGACACAGACACACTGGTCCCTATTCAGAAATTGAAGTAATAACATCACCCGCTCCGCGCCCAGCCTGGACAAAAAGACCCCCTCCAGAGGCGACAGTGGCCCCCGGGTTATTTGCAAAGTCTGGCCGGGTTGAAGCTCTAAGGTATTGGGTGAGTCGTCGCTCAGGCAGCGCATGCGCAGTTGCTCTATCACGTCATCGGCTACAACGGCCGGGCCGCGATTGAATTCAACGAATCGGCTGACGCCACGGGTGGAGCGTATCGGCGCCCAGTTGTCATCCTGGCTCAAGCGAACGAATAGATAGCCCGGAAACAGCGACTCGCAAACCCTTTGCGGTTTGCCGCGAATCAGGCGGGTGGTAGTGAGTTGCGGGCGAAAGCTGTCGTAGTTCTGGCGCAACAGGTTGATTTGTGCCCGGTCATCCTGACGCGGTTTGCACTGGAGCAGGTACCAACTAGAGCCATCGGTGCTGTTAGTTAGCATGCTTACAAACTCCGTACTTAGCGAAAGTTTAAGCGTCGTTGACCGTTCTGGTACCCGGACGCCTTCAGGTTTGCTAGGCAATGTTGGAGATGTGAACCCGGCGTAATTATTTTTATTGGGCTAAAGTGTGTATCAATAATGAAGCACTTTACGCCTGGGTCTTGACCGGCATGCTCATCGTCAATAAGACGGACAAGTACACACCGGCCGTTTTGCAGGTGAGACTGTTATAAGACTTAGGACTGATATACGTCTGGCATCTACCCAGATGAACTTGAGAGGTCACTGACGTATTTGTCCAGGGCAAAGCTACCGCACGGTCCGTGTATTGGGGCCATTAACTCGATAGCTACATTAGTGTTTCCCTTGGATCGGCGAACGCCGACTAGTGCTCCGATGTGGGCCTGTTTTTGTCAGGCCGGACATAGTTATCGGCCAGTCTGCAAGGCCTGTCAAACATTGAAAGTCAAATAAGGTGCCATTTATCCAGAAGTTCTGACGCGGTCCGGCAAGCGATTGTTTTGATGCATGAAATTTTTTTCATCGATTAAATTAAACTTTTACCGATCCTTGAAGTCGCCCCGCTAATACCAGCGCACAAGTGACGTCAATATGCCGTCACTGTATATTCGTACCGATGTAATTAACAGGTAATGTCACTAACTAACAGGATAAGTGGATCTGGTTCTGTTGCAAACAGAGGGCTATAAGTTATGGCTTCAACCCTCGACTGAATGATGGAACTGACCATGAAGACGACCGTGCAAGGCATCCGGATCACAAGTCGATTCAGTTCACCGGAGGCTGCCCGATGACGGTCCTGGTCACCGGCGCTGCCGGGTTCATCGGCTTTCACACCGCCAGGCGTTTGTGCGAGGACGGCCATGACGTGTTCGGCATAGACAACCTCAACGACTATTACGATCCAGCGCTCAAGCTGGCACGGCTTGAGCAGCTTGCGTCCGTGCGCGGCTTTCGTTTCGAGAAAATGGACATCGTCGACAAGCCGGCCTTGATGGATCTGTTTCGCGATCAGCGCTTCAGTGAAGTGGTGCATCTGGCCGCCCAGGCCGGTGTGCGTTATTCGCTCGACAGCCCGGATGTCTACGGGCAATCGAATCTGGTGGGGTTCCTCAATGTGCTCGAAGCCTGCCGGCATTATCGACCCGGGCATCTGATCTACGCGTCGAGCAGCTCGGTGTATGGCGCCAACAGCAAAATGCCTTTTTGCGTCGAAGATCCGGTCGAGCAGCCGGTTTCCCTGTATGCCGCCACCAAGCGCGCCAATGAACTGTTGGCCCACAGCTACTGCCATTTGTACGGCATCAAGGCCAGTGGCTTGCGCTTCTTCACCGTCTACGGGCCCTGGGGCCGACCTGACATGGCACTGTTCAAATTTACCGACGCGTTGCTCAAGGAGCTGCCGGTCGACCTCTACAACCAGGGCGAAATGGCCCGGGATTTCACCTATATCGACGACATCGTCGAAAGCATTGCCCGCCTGCGTACACGTGCGCCCGTACCGCAGGTGCCCGGCGAGGGCTGCAACCGCCTGTTCAATATCGGTCGTGGCCAGCCCGTGGCCCTGATGGATTTTGTCGAGTGCCTGGAGACGGCCCTGGGCCTGCGCGCGCGGCGTAATTTCCTGCCGATGCAGGCGGGGGATGTGGTCAAGACCTGGGCAGACACCCACGCATTGCAAGCGTGGATCGACTTCAGTCCCCAGGTTGGCGTCGAAGCCGGGGTGAGGCAGTTCGTGGAGTGGTATCGCGGTTTCTATCAGGTCTGAGCAAGACCTGTGTATCTGCCGCGCAGGAGCCGTGTAGGAGCTGTCGAGTGCAACGAGGCTGCGATCTTTTGATTTTTAAAAACAAGATCAAAAGATCGCAGCCTTCGGCAGCTCCTACAGGGGATCGCCTTAGCGTAGTTTTTCAAGCATCTGGTAGTACCACATGCCCGCCGCCAGCATCGGGTTGCCGAGCAGGTCGCCCATGGGCACGCGGATGTGCTGGCAGGCGGCGAAGGTGTCGAACTGCTGCAGTTGCCCGGTGATCGCCCGACCCATGATTTCGCCCATGATGTGGGTGGTGGCGATGCCGTGGCCGGAGTAGCCCTGGCAGTACCAGACATTGTCCGAAAGCTTGCCCAGCTGCGGGATGCGGTTGATGACAATGCCCATCGCGCAACTCCACTGGTAGTCGATGGCCACGCCCTTGAGTGCCGGGAACGTGCGCTCGATGCAGGGGCGCAGTTCGGCGGCGATGTCCCGCGAATCCTTGCCGCTGTAGTTGGCGCCACCGCCGAACAGCAGGCGGCCATCGGCGGTCAGGCGGTAGTAATCGAGTACGAAACGGCAGTCGTACACCGCCAGGTCCTCGGGGTTGATCTCCCTCGCCAGATCCCCCAGTGGCGCAGTGGTGACGATGCCACCCATGGCCGGGAAGATCTTGCCCTTGAGCTGGCCGGGTTCTAGCTTGTGGTAGACGTCGCCAGCCAGCAGCACCTGGTTGGCGTCGATGCGGCCATGGGCCGTGCGTACTCCTGGCGTGTTGCCATGGATGATCTCCAGCACTTCGCTATTTTCAAAGATCAAAGCACCGAGACTCTCCGCCGCTCGCGCTTCGCCGATGCACAGGTTCAGCGGGTGCAGGTGCATGTTGCGCATGTTCTTGATCGCGCCGTGGTAGAGGTCGCTTTGCAGCAGGTCGCGCACTTCGCTGCGGTCGAGCAGGCTGACTTCATCGCCCATGCCACGGCGTACCGCTTCCTCGTAATCCTTGCGCAAGCCGTCCATGTGGCTCGGCTTGTAGGCGGCGTGCAGATGCCCGTGCTTGAGGTCGCAGGCAATGCCGTATTTTTCCACCCGCTGCTTGATGATCTGGTGCCCGCGCCAGCGCAGGTGCCAGATGAAATCGTCCACTTCATCGCCGAGTGTGCGGCGCATCTGCTTGCGCATCGCTTCATCGCCGGAGAGGCTGCCGGTGACCTGCCCACCGTTGCGCCCGGTGGCGCCCCAGCCGATCTTGTGGCTTTCGACGATGGCAACTTTCAGGCCTTTTTCCGCGAGCTCGACGGCGGTGGCGACGCCGGTGAAACCGCCGCCGATGATCACCACGTCCACCCGATGGTGACCTTGCAGGGTCGGGTAGTCGGTTTCCTGATTGAGGGTGGCGGTGTAGTAGGAGTTGGTGCGTTGTTGAGTCATTTGGGTGTCCGGGCAAAAAGCGCTAGTGAAGGCAGTGGGGACCTTGTGGGAGCGAGCCTGCTCGCGATAGCGGTGTGTCATGCAGCAAAAATGTTGGCTGGCATGACCTCATCGCGAGCAGGCTCGCTCCCACAGGGGGATTGCGTGCATCCAACGGGCTCACGCCTCAGTCAGATACCACCGCCAATCCTGCTCACCCACCTCAGCCATGAACTGCCGATACTCCGCACGCTTGACCGCCAGATACACCCCCAGAAACTCCTGCCCCAACGCATCCCGCGCCCACACCGAATTCTCCAGCGCCGTCAGCGAGGTCAGCCAATCGGTCGGCAGCAATTGCTTGGCCTGCGCGTAGCCGTTGCCCTGCACCGGTTCACCCGGATCGAGGTCCTCGCGGATGCCGCGATGAATGCCCGCCAGGATCGCCGCAGCCGCCAGATAGGGGTTGGCGTCGGCGCCGCAGATGCGGTGTTCGATGTGCCGGGTGTTGGCCGGACCACCCGGTACGCGCAGGCTGACGGTGCGGTTGTCGACGCCCCAGGTCGGTGCCAGCGGTGCATAGCTGTTGGCCTGGAAACGCCGGTAGGAGTTGGCGTTGGGGCAGAACAGCAGCAGCGAATCGAGCAGCGACGCGAGCATGCCGCCGATGGCCGTGCGCAAGAGCGGGGTGCCCGCCGGGTCCTCGGAGGCGAACAGGTTGCGGCCCTCGGCATCGGCGATGCTGACGTGCATGTGCATGCCGGTGCCCGCCAGATGGTCGAAGGGTTTGGCCATGAACGTGGCCTGCATACCGTGCTTGTGAGCGACAGCTTTCACCAGGCGTTTGTAGCGCACCGCCTGGTCCATCGCCTGCAACGCATCGCCGTGTTCCAGGGTGATTTCCACTTGCCCCGGGGCGTATTCGGAAATCGCCGTGCGCGCCGGAATATCGTGGAGTTTGCACGCTGCATAGAGGTCGGCGAGGAACGGTTCGATCTGCTCCAGTTCACGCAGGCCATAGACCTGCGTATGCCTCGGTCGGCCACCGTCGGCATCCAGCGCCGGTTGCGGACGACCGTTCTGATCGCGCTTGGCATCGAGCAGGTAGAACTCCAGTTCGCAGGCCATCACCGGGTAATAACCCTCGGCCTTGAGCCCCTCGATGACCTTGATCAGCAGGTGACGCGGATCGGCGATGCTCGCCGGCAAGCCTTGCTCGGGGTGCATGCTGACCTGCACGGCGGCGGTCGGAATCTGCCGCCACGGCAAGCGCACCAGGCTGCCCTCCAGAGGGTAGGCGCGGCAGTCGATATCGCCCACATCCCAGACCAGCCCGGAGTTCTCGACATCATCGCCCTGCAAGGTCAGGCCGAGGATGGTACTGGGCAGCGGCCGTCCGCTTTCATACACCGCCAGCAGTTCTTCGCGGTGCAGCAGTTTGCCGCGCGGCACGCCGTTGGCATCGAGAATGAACAGCTCGAACATCTCGATGTCCGGGTTGTTGGCGAGAAAGTTTTGCGCATCTTCAAGGGCTGCGAATTTCATTGTTCGTCACTCACGTTGGCGCCCCGCGGGCGCACGGATTCAGGCCAGGACACGACGACGGAGACAAGTCCGGTGCGTGCTGACAGCGATAGCGAAAAGGCAGGGGCTCGAGCCGTTGCAAACGGACTCAGGCGAGCAGGGAGCTATCCGGCGGGCGTGCGGAGTGACGCAGTTTTGAGCGGCTCAAGGCCATGGGCAGGTTGACGATGCGGTTCATGAGGCAATGCCGTCCTCAGCCAGCAACGAGGCGGCGTGAAGCGAGACGTGATGCTCTGACGGTGCGTTGCGCATGACTCATGTTTCCAGGCGGAAAACGTCGGTGGCCGTGGACCGGCCATCCGGGGGTGTCTGGATACTAGGGGTGAAATCCACGCCTGTAAATGTTTGTTTCGTCGAACGGGTCAGGCGACAAGCTTCAGCCCCAGCCCGATCAGGCCACAGCCGATCAACACTTCGATCACGCCACGCTTGAACCGCAGCAGCGCCACGGCAGCGGCGATGGCGATCAGCAGGGAAGGCCAGTCCAGCTGGCCACTGAAGCCCTGGGGCCAGAGAACGTGGTAGGCGAAGAAGCACGCCAGATTGAGAATCACGCCGACCACCGCCGCCGTGATCGCGGTCAGCGGCGCGGTGAATTTGAGTTCGTTGTGCGTCGATTCCACCAGCGGCCCGCCGGCCAGGATGAACAGAAACGAAGGCAGGAAGGTGAACCAGGTCACCAGTGACGCGGCCACGGCGCCGGCGACGAATGCCTGGTCCGCGCCGAACACCTGATGCACATAACCACCGATGAAACCGACGAAGGCCACGACCATGATCAGCGGACCGGGGGTGGTTTCGCCGAGCGCCAGGCCATCGATCATCTGCGTCGGCGTCAGCCAGCCGTAGTGCCCGACCGCGCCCTGGTACACGTACGGCAACACGGCGTAGGCACCGCCGAAGGTCAGCAAGGCCGCCTTGGTGAAGAACCAGCCCATCTGGGTCAGCGTGCCTTGCCAGCCGAACAGCGCAGTGAGCAGGGCCATGGGCAGCGCCCACAGCAGTGCGCCGATAATGGCCAGACGCAACAGGTTCCAGCCATGGAAACGGGCATGGGCCGGGGTGGGTGTGTCGTCGTCGATCAGGGCCGGGCCGAAACTTTTGTTCGCGGCACTGTGCCCGCCGGTGCGGAATTTTTCCGGTGCCAGCCGCCCGCCGAAATAACCGATCAGCGCCGCGCACAGCACGATCAGCGGGAAGGGCACGTTGAGTACGAAGATCGCCACGAACGCCGCTGCGGCGATCCCCCATAGCCAGCCATTCTTCAGGGCGCGGGAGCCGATGCGGTGAGCGGCCTGCACCACGATGGCCGTCACCGCCGGCTTGATCCCGTAGAACAGCCCGGCCACCGCCGGCACTTCACCGAAGGCGATGTACACCCAGGACAAAGCGATCAGGATGAACAGCGACGGCAGCACAAACAGCGCACCGGCAATCACGCCGCCCCAGGTGCGGTGCATCAGCCAGCCGATGTAGGTCGCCAGTTGCTGGGCCTCGGGGCCGGGCAGCAACATGCAGTAGTTGAGGGCGTGGAGAAAGCGCCGTTCGGAAATCCAGCGCCGGCGCTCGACCAGCTCCTGATGCATGATCGAGATCTGGCCTGCCGGCCCGCCGAAACTGATGAAACCGAGCTTGAGCCAGAAGCGCAGGGCTTCGCGCAGGCTGACGGGTTCGGGCTTTAGGGGTTGGTTTTCCCTTTCCGGGGCAGGTGTGAGGCTCAAGCGAAGGTTCCTTGTGTTCAGGCGCTTTGAGCCAGTGACTGTAGCTAGGCTTGCGGCGGTTGCCCAGCCGCTTGTTTGTCAGCCGCTTGTTGATCGGCCACCTGCCAGCGCTCGACGGCGGTCCGGTCGCTGTCACGGGCATCGACCCAGCGCGAGCCGCCCGCGCCATCCTCGCGTTTCCAGAACGGCGCGTCGGTCTTGAGGAAATCCATGATGAACGCACAGGCGTCGAACGCCGCCTGGCGATGCTGGCTGCTCACACCCACGAACACGATCGGATCGCTGACTGACAACTGGCCGATTCGATGCACGATCTCGACCTTGTTCAGCGGCCACCGGGCCCTGGCGTTGTCGATGATTTTTTCCAGCGAGCGCTCGGTCATGCCGGGGTAGTGCTCCAGAAACAGACTGCTCACGAACTCGCCCTGATTAATGTCCCGCACGTAGCCGACAAAACTGACTACGGCACCCACCGCAGGATCGTAGGCCCGCAGGCTGTCGATCAACTGCCCGGCATCGAACGCTTTGTATTGCACGCGAACCGTCATGCCTCAACCCCCGGTGACCGGTGGGAAAAAGGCGATCTCGTCGAAATCCTCGATCGCCCGGTCGGTGTGGCACAGCTCCTGGTTCAGGGCGCACATCAGGTTGTTCTCGCCCAGCACCTCGGTCCATTTTTCACTTCGGGCCATCAGCAACTGGCGCACGTCCTCGATGGTCTTGAGGCTGGCGTCCAGAGGCAGGCGTTCACCGCCCAGGTTGAGCTGCTCGCGATAGCGGGCGAAGTAATTGATCAGGATCATTGGGCGTCCTCGAAGGTGAAGTGGCCCGAGCGGCCACCTTGTTTGCTGAGCAGGCGGACATCGTAGATGACCATGCCGCGGTCCACCGCCTTGCACATGTCGTACAGGGTCAGGGCGGCCACGCTGGCGGCGGTCAAGGCTTCCAGCTCGACACCGGTCTGGCCCTCGACTCGACAGGTGGCGACGATTTTCACGCTGTCCGGCGGGCAGGCCTTGAGTTCGACGCGGATCGAACTGAGCAGCAGGGTGTGGCACAGCGGGATCAGCTCGCTGGTCTTCTTCGCGGCCATGATTCCGGCGATGCGCGCCACGGCGAACACATCGCCCTTAGGGTGGCCGTCGCTCTGGATCAGTGTCAGGGTTTGCGGGCGCATGCGCACCCAGGCCTGGGCTTGAGCCTCGCGTTGGGTCGATTGCTTGTCGCTGACATCGACCATGTTGGCGTGGCCCTGGCTGTCGAGGTGGGTCAAACCAGTGGGTGATGTATCCGAAGGGATTGTCACGGGTTACTCCTGCGCCTGTCAGCGCGGTAATCGTGTGAAGGCATCATGCCGGGCTGTAAATTCGGGGTGCGTTGCGATGGGGCACGTGGATCAGGTTCAGGCGATGTCGGATCGCCCATTGCACCGTCAGGGCGGTGGGGGCGGACAGGCTGACCAGCGTGCCAAGCCTGGCCCTGACTGCCTTGTGAATCAGTTCCAGGCTGCAACGGCTGGTGACCACGGTGAACCCCAGGCGAGTGTCGATGCCGGCGTGCTGCATGGCACCGATCAGCTTGTCCAGTGCGTTGTGGCGGCCGATGTCTTCGCGGCAGATCAGCGCATTGCCGTCGGCGTCGAAGTACAGCGCCGCGTGCAGTGCACCGCTGCTGCGGGCCATTTGCTGGGCCTGTTCGATGCGCTCGCGGATGCCGATGAAATGGTGCGCCGGGGGCAGGTCGACCGGTTCGAGCACTTGCAGTTTTGGCAGGGCCTGCTCCAGCGCTTCGACGCCGCACAGCCCGCAGCCGCTGGTGCCGGCCATTTGCCGACGATGATTTTTCAGGGCCCAGAATGCGCGATTGGAAATCTGCACATCGGCCTGCACGGCTTGATCGAAATGAGTCAGGCGCAGGTCGTAGATTTCGCTCTGGTCCTGGACGATGTCGTTGCTGACACTGAAGCCGCGGATGAAATCTTCGAGGTTGCCGGGCGACACCATCATCACCGCCTGGCTCAAGCCGTTGTAAGTGATCGCCAGGGCAATCTCTGCCGCCAGCGCCGCCTGAGCGGTGGCCGCGCCAGTGTCGTATTCGCGAAAGTTGACGTTCAGCGGTTTTGGCGCCGGGGCGTTGGTGTCACTTCGATCAATAGGTTGTTTAATTTGGCCGGCCATTAAAAGAACCTCGAAGCGCTGAATTGAGTTCAGGCTACGGGTAACTTGTTAGTGCGTCCAATCGCTTGTTCCGATGTGCCGATTGGTGATGTCTATCGCCGGGTTCGAAGTTGTCCTGTTTATATTTGTTTAATCAATAATCAGTGTTTTGGCGGGAATAACAGTTTGGCTTCGGCGAAGCACTTTTCGGCAATCGCCGAGCGCGGTTCTGTCTTGCGCATCACCAGGCCCAGAGGCGCGAGCACACTGGCATCCGGCAGGTCGATGAACGCCAGATGTTCGATGGGTTCTTCCAGGCCGCTGTCCAGTGGCATGACCGCGCAGCAAAAGCCTTCGTGAATGGCCTGGAGCAACTGGTAGGTCGAGTCGCTTTCCATGATCGGCTGCGGGTTCAGCCCACGGCTGCGGAAGCTCAGGTCGATGGATTTGCGGTAGTGCATGCCGTTGCTGAGCATGCCCAGCGGCAGTTCGGCGGCGTCCTCCCAGCTCATTTGCGTGCCGTCGAAATGGAAGTGACGGGTGTCGTAGAGCAGGCCGACGCGGGTCTCGCCGATCTCGAAGAACTCGAAGTAATTGGGGTTGACGTGGTCCAGGTAGCACACGCCCAGGTCCAGTTGATTGTTGCCCAGGCTCTCGATGATCTGGTCGGAGCTCAGGGACGACAGGCTAAACTTGAGCTCGGGAAAACTGTGGGACAGGCCCTTGATGTAGCTGACCGGGTTGAAGCTGCTCAGCGGCACCAGGCCCAGGCGCAGGTGACCCACCAGTTGGCCACGGCACGCCGCGGCTTCGGCGAACAGCCCGTCATGGGCCGCCAGCAGGGTCTTGGCCCAGGCCAGCACCCGTTCCCCGGCTTGTGTGAACCCCTCGAAACGCTGGCCACGGGTGACCAGTTCCAGGTCCAGTTCATCCTCCAGGTTGCGCAGTCGCATCGACAGGGTCGGCTGGGTGATGTGGCAGCGCGCGGCGGCCTGGCCGAAATGGCGGGTCTGCTCCAGGGCGATCAGGAACTTGAGTTGTTTGATGTCCATGACGGCACCTGTTGGGGGATGGAAGGAGAGATAAGTATTGACTCGGGTGGGCAAGACACAAGGTTTGCGGACGATCTCATTGTCGTGGGCGAGCGTCCAATCACTGTTATTTAAAGGGTTATCGACCCGCTCTATCGAACACCCCTGTAGGAGCGAGCTTGCTCGCGATGGTCGTTAACGATAACGCGCTCTTTCTGAATTCACGCGCTGTCTATGCGTTCATCGCGAGCAAGCTCGCTCCTACAGGAGATATGTCCGTTAGTTGGTGATAGACAGGCTCGATAGTGTGGTTGGTTAGAGTGATTAGACAATGTTTGTTCGGCGGACTTAGTCTCTGAAAGTTATTTAATTGATATCTGCCGGAGAATCCCATGAGCGTTAAACCGGATGCATTGTTTATACCCTTGAATATTGCCGTGCTGACGGTGAGCGATACCCGTGAATATGCCAATGACACGTCCGGGCAGTTGCTGGTCAGCCGCTTGCTGGAAGCCGGCCACACCTTGAGTGAACGCAATCTGCTCAAGGATGACCTGTACAAGATTCGTGCGCAGGTGGCGACCTGGATTGCCGACGACAACATCCAGGTGGTGCTGATCACCGGCGGCACCGGCTTCACCGGGCGCGACAGCACGCCCGAAGCGGTGGCTTGTCTGCTGGACAAACAGATCGATGGTTTCGGTGAGCTGTTCCGGGCGATTTCCATTCTCGACATCGGCACCTCCACCGTACAGAGCCGGGCCCTGGCCGGGCTGGCCAATGGCACGCTGGTGTGCTGCCTGCCCGGTTCCACGGGCGCCTGCCGCACCGCGTGGGAGGGCATTCTCGCCGAGCAACTGGACGCGCGGCATCGGCCCTGCAATTTCGTCCCGCACCTGAAATCCGTACAAGCCTGCGGGCCTCGGGGATGAATACCGCCGGGAAGAACGTTTCGTCGCTGATGCCGGTGGAGGAGGCGATCAGCCGCTTGCTGGCCATGGCAGAGTTGCAGCGCTTGCAGGACAGCGAATCGGTACCGCTCAGTGCCGCCCGGCAGCGGGTGTTGGCCACTGATCTGGTGGCGACCGTGGATTTGCCGCCATGGCCCAACAGCGCCATGGACGGTTATGCGCTGAATGTGGAGGGTTGGGACGGCGAGCCGTTGCCAGTGTCGCAGCAGGTGTTTGCCGGGCAAGCGCCCGCCGCACTGGCAGCGGGAACCTGCGCGAGGATTTTCACGGGCGCGCCGGTGCCAGCGGGGGCCAATGCCGTGCAGATGCAGGAAAACACCTGCGTGCTGGAGGACGGGCGCATTCGGTTCATGCAGCAACCCGGCGTCGGCGGCAACATCCGTCCGCAAGGCCAGGAGAACCGGGCCGGTGATGTGTTGCTGCAGGCCGGCAAGCGCCTGGGACCGTTCGAACTGGCGGTCGCGGCGGCGCAGGGCTGCACTCATGTGCAGGTGGTGCGCCGGCCTCGCGTGGCGTTGCTGTCCACCGGCAATGAACTGCTCGAACCTGGTACGTCGCTCAGGCCCGGCACCATCTACAACAGCAATCGCACCTTGTTGAACCACTGGTTGGAAGCCTTGGGTTGCGAGGTCATCGATGCCGGCATTCTTCCTGACGATGCGCGGCAGACGCGGCTGCGGCTCGAACAACTGCAGCACGGGACGGACCTGATCCTGACCACTGGAGGGGTGTCCGCCGGTGACGCCGATTGCCTCGGCCAGGTGTTGCGCGAATGTGGCAAGCCCTTGTTGTGGAAGCTCTCGATCAAACCCGGAAAACCCCTGACCGTAGGCCAGTTCGGCGAGGTGCCGGTGATCGGCTTGCCGGGCAACCCGACCTCGGCCCTGGTGACCTTTGGCCTGCTGGCGCGGGCGTATCTGTTGCGGATTCAGGGTGTGGAAGCGGTCGAGCCGCTGAGCTTCCCGATCCCAGTCGGCTTCGCCTGGCCCAAGCCGGGAAGTCGCCGGGAATACCTGCGCGCCAAACTGGAACACGGCCGGGCGGTGCTCTATCCGAACCAGAGTTCGGGCGTGTTGCTGGGGGCATCCTGGGCCGATGGGCTGGTGGAAGTGCTTGAAGGCCGGACGCTGGAAGAGGGCGACAGCGTGCGCTTTATCCCGTTCAGTGAGCTGTTCTGACACAACGCAATCCCTGTGGGAGCGAGCCTGCTCGCGATGAGGCCAGTACATTCAACAGAGATGTCGACTGACCGGCCGCCTTCGCGAGCAGGCTCGCTCCTACAGTTTTGATCTCCAGTGAACACAGGATTAGTGGCTGGCAGAGAGCCCCTTGTAGGAGCGAGCCTGCTCGCGATGAGGTCGGAATATTCAACAGAGATGTCGACTGACAGGCCGCCTTCGCGAGCAGGCTCGCTCCCACAGTTTTGATATCCAGTGAACACAGGATTAGTGGCTGGCAGAGAGTCCCCTGTGGGAGCGAGCCTGCTCGCGATGAGGCCAGTACATTCAACGTAGATGTCGACTGATACACCGCCTTCGCGAGCAGGCTCGTTCCTACAGTTTTTATCTCCAGTGAACACAGGATTAGTGGCTGGCAGAGAGCCCCCCTGTGGGAGCAAGGCTTGCCCGCGATGAGGCCAGTACATTCAACAGAAGTTTCGATTATCAGTTGAGCACGAAGTCCACCGGTTCCAGCAGCGGTGGCAGTTCGGTTGCGCCCATGGCGCTCAGCACATCGCGTTCGATGCTGCGCACGATGGCGTCGGTGGGCAGGTCGTTTTCGTCGCGGCCGAAGGGGTCTTCCAGTTCGTCGGCGATCGCATCCAGGCCGAAGAAGGTGTAGCTGACAATCGCCGTGAAGATCGGTGTCAGCCAGCCCAGGGGTTCGGCCATGGCGAACGGCAGAAGAATGCAGAACAGGTAGATGGTCCGGTGCAGCAACAGGGTGTAGGGGAACGGTAGCGGCGTGTTCTTGATCCGCTCACACACCGCCTGGGCATGGGTCAGGCTGGTCAGGTGGTTGGCCATCAAGGTGTAGCGCCATTCGCTGATGGCGCCGGTTTCGCTGAGCACCGAGCACTGCTGGCCGACCCGCAGCAGCGCCTGTGCGCCGATGTCCTGGGTGCCGGCCTTGGGCAGCGGTTGCAGCCAGTCGCCACTGGCGTCCAGTTCGTTTTCCCTGCGCAGCCGGGCGTTGAGCGCATGGGCAAAGCCGCACAGGTTGCGCAGGAGGGTGCGCCGTTCCCCCGCATCCTTGATGACCTGGGTTTCACGAATCATCGAACGCACCGCCACGATCACATCGCCCCAGGCCTTGCGCGCCTCGTACCAGCGGTCATAACAGGCGTTGTTGCGAAAGCTCATGAAGATCGACAAAGACAAGCCCAGCAGGGTGAAGGGCGTGGCACTGACCTTGGAGAAGTAACTCGGGTGCAGGGTTTCCACCAGGACGATGGCCGAGGCGAGCAGCGTCACCATCAGGCTGCGCAGAGCGATGCGCTTGGCAATCGAACCCTTGAGCGAGGTCAGGACGCCGATCAGGTTGGGTTTGGGTCTGACGATCATGGTTTCAGCCGCCTGTCATGTTCATGAAGCGCACGACCTGCACGTCATCGTTCACTTCAAAGTTATGCCGATAAGGCTTGAGCTTCATGGCCTCGATAATAGCCTTCTCCAGGCGTTCGGGCTGGCCGGGATGGCTGCGCAGGACGGCCTTGAGATCGGCGGAATGTTCATTGCCCAGGCACAACAGCAGGCGACCTTCGACGGTCAGCCGCACCCGGTTGCAGGTGCCGCAGAAGTTGTGGCTGTGGGGCGAAATGAACCCCAGGCGAATGTGCGGCGCCTCGGCCAGCCGCCAGTAGCGCGAGGGGCCTTGGGTCGATTCGGCGGAATCGATCAGGGTGTAGCGTTCGGCAATCCGCTCGCGCACTTGGGCGCTGGAGTAAAACGACTCGGCGCGGCTGTGTTCGTGGATGGCGCCCAGGGGCATTTCTTCGATGAAAGAAATGTCGAGGTTACGGTCGATGGCAAAGCTCACCAGATCATTGATCTCATGATCGTTGCGGCCCTTCATTACTACGCAGTTGAGCTTGGTGTTGCGAAAGCCGGCCTTGTTCGCGGCATCGATGCCCTTGATCACCTGCGCCAGATCGCCGGTGCGGGTCAGCTCGCGAAAGCGTTGCGGGTCCAGGCAATCGAGGCTGATGTTCAGGCGCTTGACCCCGGCCTCGAACAACGGCTCGGCCAGCCTGGCCAGTTGCGAACCATTGGTGGTCATGCACAGTTCGCGCAGGCCGGGCAGGGCGGCGATCTTGCGGCACAGCTCGACCACGCCCGGACGAATCAGCGGCTCGCCCCCGGTCAGGCGGATCTTGCGGGTGCCCAGGGCGACGAAGCTTTGCGCCACCTCATAGATCTCTTCCAGGGTCAGCACTCGTTGGCGCGGCAGAAACTGCATGTCTTCGGCCATGCAATACACACAGCGGAAATCGCAACGGTCGGTCACCGACATCCGCAGATAGTCCACGCGCCTTGCGAACCCATCGATCAAGACTCGTTCCGACATGACATCCTCACTTGGCAGCGCATGCATTGAATGAACCTCTGTAGAAAACCTGATGCAGGTCTTTTGTGGGAGCGAGCTTGCTCGCGATGGTCGTTAACGATCACGTGTTGTAACTGGTTCAACGCGGCGCTCTTGAGTCCATCGCGAGCAGGCTCACTCCCACAATTGAGCGCAGGCTAAGTGCAACTTGCGAGGGCGTCCAATCACTATTAATAACCGGTTGATCGACCGGATCTATGACAAACTTTTTTCACGGTTAAAGTTAATTTTAAGTTTCATAACATGCTGAAAACATTAGAAAAATAGTCGTGATAGAGCGTTTCGATAATGCGGTCATTAATAGCGATTAGACAATGTTTTGAGCGCGTTCATATCCTTTTCTCCGTCAACCGATCAATCACCTGAATCGGGTCCAGGCCTGTGTGCCTTGTCACGGAGAAGCAGCATGTCTCAAGTCGACCGTTATAAACCCTACAAAGGTGCCGCCGCCGGTTGGGGCGCGCTCATTGCCGTCACCAAGAACTGGCTGGGCAGTGAGAATGCCCTGAAGAACATCCGCATGATGCTCAAGACCAACCAGAACGGCGGCTTCGACTGCCCCGGTTGTGCCTGGGGCGAGTCGCCGGAAAACGGCATGGTCAAGTTCTGCGAAAACGGCGCAAAGGCGGTGAACTGGGAGGCGACCGGGCGCCTGGTCGACCCGGCGTTCTTCAAAAAATACAGCGTCACGACCCTGGCCGAACAGAGTGATTACTGGCTGGAGTATCAGGGGCGCCTGACTCACCCGATGCGCTATGACGCCACCACCGACCGCTACGTGGAAACCACCTGGGACGAGGCCTTCTCGCTGATCGCCCGGCATCTCAATGCCCTTGAGTCGCCGAACCAGGCCGAGTTCTACACCTCGGGCCGGGCCAGCAACGAAGCGGCCTTTCTCTATCAGCTGTTCGTTCGCGCCTACGGCACCAACAACTTCCCCGACTGCTCGAACATGTGCCACGAGGCCAGCGCCGTCGCCATGATCGAAAGCCTGGGCGTGGGCAAGGGCACGGTGGTGTTCGATGACCTGGAGCATGCCGACGCGATTTTCGTCATCGGCCAGAACCCCGGCACCAACCACCCACGGATGCTCGAACCCCTGCGTGAAGCGGTCAAGCGCGGGGCGCAGGTGATCTGCATCAACCCGCTCAAGGAGCGTGGGCTGGAGCGTTTCCAGCACCCACAGCATCCGCTCGAGATGCTGATGAACGGCTCCGAGCCGACCAACACCGCCTACTTCCGCCCGGCACTCGGCGGCGACATGGCAGTCATGCGCGGCATGGCCAAGTTCCTCCTGCAGTGGGAGCGTGAGGCGCAGGCCACCGGCGGCGAGCCAGTGTTCGACCATGAGTTCATTCGCGAACACACGACGGGTATGGACGCTTACCTGGCTGAAGTCGACGCCACGACCTGGGCGCATATCGAGCAACAGTCGGGCATGACCCTGGCCGATATCGAACTGGCTGCGCGCATGTACGCCCGCTCCAAGCGCGTGATCATGTGCTGGGCGATGGGCTTGACCCAGCACACGCACTCGGTGCCGACGCTGCTGGAAGTGATCAACCTGATGTTGCTGCGCGGCAATGTCGGCCGTCCCGGTGCCGGCCTGTCGCCGGTGCGCGGCCACAGCAACGTGCAGGGCGACCGCACCATGGGGATCAACGAACTGGCACCCACCGAGTTGCTCGATGCCCTGGAAAAACGCTTCTCCTTCAAGCCGCCGCGCGAGCATGGCCACAACACGGTGATGGCGATTTCGGCCATGGAGCAGGGGCGTTCCAAGGTGTTCATCGGCCTGGGCGGCAACTTCGCCCAGGCGACGCCCGACACCCCGCGCACCCACGCCGCGATGCGCAACTGCGAGCTGACCGTGCACATTTCTACCAAGCTCAACCGCAGCCATCTGGTGACCGGGCGCGAAGCGCTGATCCTGCCGTGCCTGGGCCGCACCGACATCGACATCCAGGCCGAAGGCCCGCAGGGCGTCACCGTGGAAGACACCTTCAGCATGATCCACATTTCCCACGGCCAGCTGAAACCCAAGTCCAAACACCTGCGTTCGGAACCGGCGATCATTGCCGGCATCGCCGCCGCGACCCTGGGCAATCGGCCGATTGACTGGAACTGGGCGATCGGCGACTACGGGCGAATCCGTAACCTGATTGCCGACACCATTCCCGGCTTCGAAAACTTCAACCAGAAGCTGCTGCACCCCGGTGGTTTCCATCTGGGCAACAGCGCCGCGGACCGTGTCTGGAAAACCGCGAGCGGCAAGGCGCAATTCGCCGCCAGCGTATTGCCCGAGCACCTGATCAGCGAAGGCGTGCGCAACCTGGCGGTCAAGCCGCACCTGATCCTGCAGACCATGCGTTCCCACGATCAGTACAACACCACGTTGTACGGCCTGGACGACCGTTATCGCGGGGTCTACGGCATGCGCGATGTGGTGTTCGCCAACGAGGCGGACATCCGCCGGCTGGGCTTTGAACCGGGGCAGAAGGTCGACCTGGTGGCGCTGTGGGACGACGATCGTGAACGTCGGGTCAGCGGTTTTACCCTGATCGCCTACGACATTCCCGCAGGCCAGGCCGCCGCGTATTACCCGGAGACCAACCCGCTGGTGCCGCTGGAAAGTTACGGTGACCGCACCTACACCCCGACCTCCAAATTCGTCGCCATCCGGCTCGAACAGGCGAAGGCCAGCGGCCTGATTTCGACCTCAGCGGCTTAGTGCCGATCACTCAGAACTCTGTAGGAGCGAGCTTGCTCGCGATGAGGCCTGCACCTTCAACATCAATGGTGCCTGACACCCCGCAATCGCGAGCAGGCTCACTCCCGCAGTTTTAAATCCCCGATGAGGATTTCGACATGTTCAACTTGCAGGCACTGGACCTGGCGCGAATGCAGTTCGCGTTCACGGTTTCGTTCCACATCATCTTTCCCGCCATCACCATTGGCCTTGCCAGTTTCCTGGCGGTGCTCGAAGGCTTGTGGCTGAAAACCCGCAATGACACCTACCGCGATCTCTACCATTTCTGGTCGAAGATCTTCGCGGTCAACTTCGGCATGGGCGTGGTTTCGGGGCTGGTCATGGCCTACGAATTCGGCACCAACTGGAGCCGTTTTTCCGACTTCGCCGGCAGCATCACAGGTCCCTTGCTGACCTATGAAGTGCTCACCGCGTTCTTTCTCGAAGCGGGTTTCCTCGGGGTCATGCTGTTCGGCTGGAACCGGGTAGGGCGGGGGCTGCACTTCTTCTCCACGGTGATGGTCGCCATCGGCACCCTGATCTCGACCTTCTGGATTCTCGCCTCCAACAGCTGGATGCAAACGCCCCAGGGCTTCGAGATCGTCGACGGTCGCGTGGTGCCGCTGGACTGGCTGGCCATCGTCTTCAATCCGTCGTTCCCATACCGCCTGGCGCACATGGCCATCGCCGCGTTCGTCGCCACCGCGTTCTTCGTCGGCGCGTCGGCGGCGTGGCATCTGCTGCGGGGCAATGACACCAAACAAGTGCGCAAGATGCTGTCGATGGCGTTGTGGATGGCGCTGATCGTCTGTCCGATCCAGGCAGTGGTGGGTGATGCCCATGGCTTGAATACCCTGGAACATCAACCGGCAAAAATCGCCGCCATCGAAGGCCACTGGGAAAACCACGGCAACGAAGCGACGCCACTGGTGCTGTTCGGTATCCCCGACATGCAGGCAGAGAAAACCAAATACGCGCTGGAGATTCCGTACCTGGGCAGCCTGATCCTGACCCACAGCCTGGACAAGCAGATCCCGGCACTCAAGAGCTTCCCGAAAGAGGACCGGCCCAACGCGACCGTCATTTTCTGGAGCTTTCGGGTCATGGCCGGCCTGGGCATGTTGATGGTGCTGGCCGGTGTACTGGGCGTGGCTCTGCGTCGCAGCGGCGCGATCTACCGCAACCGCTGGTTCCTGCGCCTGATGTTGTGGATGGGGCCCAGTGGCCTGATCGCCATGCTGGCGGGATGGATCACCACCGAAGTGGGGCGTCAGCCGTGGGTGGTGTATGGCCTGCAGCGCACGGCTAATGCAGCGTCCAACCACAGCGTCACGCAGTTGAGCATCTCGCTGGCGCTGTTCGTGTTGATCTACTTCTCGGTGTTCACCGTGGGCATCGGCTACATGATGAAGCTGGTGCGCAAGGGGCCGCAGCCGCATCACGACCACGCCGTTGCGGGGCATTCCGATCAACTGGTCACGCCGCGCCGGCCACTGTCGGCAGACGCCGCAGTGCTCGAAACCGACGCCCGCGTCAATTGAAAAAGGGGAGTTGAGACATGGGTATTCAAGGTATCGACTTATCGTTGATCTGGGGCGTGATCATTGCCTTCGGCGTGATGATGTACGTGATCATGGACGGCTTCGACCTGGGGTTGGGGATCCTGTTCCCGCTGATCCCGGATGCAAAGGAACGCGATGTGATGATGAACACCGTCGCTCCGGTCTGGGACGGCAACGAGACCTGGCTGGTGCTGGGTGGCGCGGCGCTGTATGGCGCGTTTCCGCTGGCCTATTCGGTGCTGCTGGAAGCGTTGTACCTGCCGCTGATCCTGATGTTGTGCGGGCTGATTTTTCGCGGCGTGGCCTTCGAGTTTCGCTTCAAGGCCAGCCCGGAAAAACGCCACGTCTGGGACATGGCCTTCATCGGCGGCTCGCTGCTGGCGACGTTCGCCCAGGGCGTGTCGATCGGCACCTACATTGTCGGTATCCCGGTGGTCGATCGGCAGTTTGCCGGCGGTGCGTTCGACTGGGTGGCGCCGTTCCCATTGTTCTGCGGTATCGGCCTGATCGTCGCCTACGCCTTGCTCGGCAGCACCTGGTTGCTGGTCAAGACCGAAGGCATGCTGGAATCGCGGATGCGCCTGTTCACCCGGCCCCTGGCCTGGCTGTTGCTGGCGGTGATCGGGGTGATCTGCGTCTGGACGCCGATCCTGCACCCGGAAATTGCCACGCGCTGGTTTGCCCATGCGCACCTGGCGGTGTTCGGTGCCCTGGCGATACTGGCTTTGCTGGCGATGTTCGGCTTGCTCAAGACCTTGCGCCAGCGCCACACCCATTGGCCATTCGCTTTCACGCTGATGCTGGTGTTCCTGGGTTACATCGGCCTGGCCTTCAGTATCTGGCCAAACATCGTGCCGCCGTCGATCAGTCTTTGGGCGGCAGCATCACCGGCGACCAGCCAGTTGTTCATCCTGATCGGCGCGCTGTTCATCCTGCCGATCATCCTGATGTACACGGTCTGGAGCTACTACGTATTCCGCGGCAAAGTGAGGATTGGCGATGGCTACCATTGATAGGCAACAACCGGCACCAGGGCGTTGGTACAAGCGCGTGGGGTGGCTGGTGGTGATCTGGATGGGGAGTGTGGTTTCGCTGGGGGTGGTGGCCGAGGCATTGCGGATGTTGATGCATGCGGCGGGGATGAGTTCTCACTGACGGCTGGGTCCACCTTTGGATGGGTCTGCTTTTGTGGGAGCGAGCCTGCTCGCGATGGAGGACAACGATAACGCGGGCTGTCTGAATTCCCGCGTTGTCCGAACGTTCATCGCGAGCAGGCTCGCTCCCACAATTGATCGCATTTTCCTGTAGGCGCTGTGTAGGAGCTGTCGAGTGAAACGAGGCTGCGATCTTTTGATCTTGTTTTTAAAAGCAAGATCAAAAGATCGCAGCCTTCGGCAGCTCCTACAGGGGCTTCCCGTCAAATCTGTTTATTGCGCCCCGAACATCGCCGTCCAGTAAATCCCCGCATCGCTCTTCGGGTCCGTCGCATAGGCCGCGCCGATTTCCTTGAACTGCGGGTTCATCAGGTTGGCGCAGTGGCCGGGGCTGGTCAGCCAGCCGTCGACCACCTTGCGCACGCTGTCCTGTCCCGCGGCGATGTTTTCGCCGATCTGCTGGAAGTCGTAGCCCGCCAGTTCCGCCCGGTCGCCCGGTGTGCGGCCATCGCGGTCCTTGTGATCGAAGTAGTTGTTGTTGGCCATGCTGCGCGAATGGGTTTCGGCGGCGGTGGCCAGGGTGGCATTCCAGGCCAGCGGTGAAGTGGCGGCGAAGGATTGCGCGCCGCATTGGCGCGGTCGGGTGCGGGCCACATTGACCTCGGCCAGCAGCTTCTGGCCTTCGGCCTGCCAGTCGCCCAGGCGTGCGCTCAACAGCGGGCGCGCCACCACGATGCGCCATTCGCGGTCCTGGCGACTGACGCCGACATCGACGAACTGCGGGTCGAGCACGATCTGGCAGAAACTTTCCTGAATCGCCTTCATCGCCCCCTGCGCATCACGGGGCCCGGACAGGCTGATCGCTTGCACGTTCTTCATCGGATAACCGGCGGTGGCCATGGCTTGCTGCAGATTGCCGATGCTGGCGGCCGTCAGCACCAGGCGTGGGTCGGCGGCCAGCGGCGGCAGTTCCGAGGACACCTGGCCGGCGCAGCGCTGTAGCTGGCTGCGATAGAGGTTGATCGATTCGATGAGTTGCGATTCGTCGCTGGCCATCGCCGACGCGGCGAATGACAGGGCCAGCGAAAATCCGGCAAGGCGCAGAGCGGATGATACGAAATGCATGGAAATCCCCTTTGGCTGACTGCGCCCATGATGCGCGAAGTTGTTCCCTTTAAGGCAGCGGATTCTGCGAAATGTTAGGACGTGTGTGCAATCATTTCACTACTACACTGAAGCGATAATTCCAACTGAGCCCTCCCGACCATGCGCCTCGACTGGATTGCTGCGTGTCTTGCATTGACCCTGCTTGCCGTTCCGGCCTTTGCCGACGAGCAGGAACAAAAACAGAAAGTGGCCGAAGACAAGGCCGAGGTGCTGGAGCAAAAGGCCGCCGAAAACACCAACGCACCTCCGGCGCCCAAATCCGAAGCCATCACCCAGTCGGAAGTGCAGGCTGTCGACCCTGCGGGCACCGCGCCGATGGATGACGCCATCACCTGTCTGGCCCGTTCCATCTACTGGGAAGCCAAGGGCAAGGATGCCGCCGACATGGAAGCGGTGGCCAACGTGGTGATGAACCGCCTCGGGCATGAGGGCTTTCCCGATACGGTGTGCAAAGTGGTCAAGCAGGGCTCGGAAACCAAAAGCTGCCAGTTCTCCTGGTGGTGCGACGGCAAATCCGATTCGGTGCAGGAAGAGGTGCCTTACGCGATGGCCAAGGAAATCGCACGCAAGGCGCTGAACAAACAACTGCCGGATCGCACCGGCGGCGCGCTGTACTTCCATGACCGCACGGTGAAGCCGGATTGGGCCAAGGAGTACATCAACACGGTGGACATCGGTTTGTTCCGTTTTTACAAACCCCGTGGCGGGGATGCGAAGTAGTCACTTTTATGCAGGAAAACCCTCTGGAATTTATCTAGACCACCGAAACTGAAATATTTCTGTTTTACAAGCTTCATGACGGAGCAACGAGTTGGAAACGTCATGGGTGGGAACAGGAGCATGCAGCAGGTGTGGTTTTTCAGTGGTGATTCGGCACCGGTCGGTGCCTGTTTTTGGGTGAGCGCCTCGTGACTATTCTCGTCACCGGCGCCGCCGGTTTCATTGGCTTCCATGTCGCCCGGCGTTTGTGCCTTGACGGCCATGACGTCGTCGGTATCGACAACCTCAACGACTATTACGACGTCACGCTCAAGCAGGCGCGGCTCAAGGAGCTTGAGAGCCTGCCGGGCTTTCGCTTGCGCAAAATGGACATCGTCGACAAGCCGGCGTTGCTGGAGCTGTTTGGCGAGCACGCGTTCAGCGAAGTGGTGCACCTGGCCGCCCAGGCCGGCGTGCGCTATTCCCTGGACAACCCCGATGTCTATGGCCAGTCGAACCTGGTGGGTTTCCTCAATGTGCTGGAAGCCTGCCGCCATCATCGTCCCGAACATTTGATCTACGCCTCCAGCAGCTCGGTGTATGGCAGCAACAGCAAGCTGCCGTTCAGCGTCGAAGACCCCGTCGAGCACCCGGTTTCGCTGTACGCGGCCACCAAGCGCGCCAATGAACTGCTGGCCGACACTTATTGCCACCTTTACAGCCTCAAGGCCACTGGCCTGCGCTTCTTCACCGTCTACGGGCCCTGGGGCCGGCCGGACATGGCGCTGTTCAAGTTCACCGAGGCGATCCTCAAGGGCCAGCCCATCGACGTCTACAACCAGGGCGAGATGGCGCGGGATTTCACCTACATCGACGACATCGTCGAAAGCATCGCCCGCCTGCGTTCAAAGCCACCCGTACCGGCCGGGGCCGGCGAGGGCGTGAACCGTCTGTTCAACATCGGCCGCGGCCAGCCCGTGGCGCTGCTGGATTTCGTCGACTGCCTGGAAGCGGCGCTGGACCGCCAGGCCGTGCGCAACTACCTGCCGTTGCAGGCCGGCGATGTAGTCCGGACCTGGGCCGATGTCTCGGCGCTGACGCAGTGGATTGATTTCAGCCCGCAGGTGCCCGTCGCGACGGGCGTGGCGGAGTTTGTGAAGTGGTATCGACAGTTTTATCGGGCTTGAAGCATTCGCCTCTGATAACGAACAAGCAAAAGGCGAGGGGGACTCCATGAGCCAGGACATTTTTGTATCCGTATTGATTCCAGCGAAAAACGAAGCGAACAACCTCAGGCCCCTGCTTGAGGAGATCCGCGTGGCCATGGCCGACGAGGCCTACGAGATCATCGTCGTCGATGACGGCAGCACCGATACGACCCTGCAGGAACTGCGGCAGATCAGAAGCAACGGCCTGAGTGCCTTGCGCATCCTGCACCACGAGCGTTCGCTGGGGCAGAGTACTTCGCTGTACCACGCCGCGCGGGAGGCTCGCGGGCAATGGCTGGCGACCCTCGACGGCGACGGGCAAAACGATCCGGCGGACATCCCCGGGATGCTGGCGCTGGTGCGCGGCAGCACCGATGTGCAACTGGTCGCCGGGCACCGGGTGAACCGCCGCGACACGGCCAGCAAGCGCTGGGCCTCGCGTTTCGCCAACGGCCTGCGCAGCCGCCTGCTCAAGGATTCCACTCCGGACACCGGCTGCGGCCTGAAGCTTATCGAACGCGCGGCGTTCCTGCGCCTGCCGTATTTCGACCACATGCATCGCTACATTCCGGCGCTGATCCAGCGTCACAACGGCCGAATGATCGTGCACCCGGTCAACCACCGGCCGCGCACCGCCGGGGTCTCCAAGTACGGCAACATTGACCGCGCGCTGGTGGGGATACTTGACCTGATGGGCGTGTGGTGGCTGATAAAGCGCACGCGCCTGAATACGCATGCCCAAGAACTGCACGCCAAAGAGCTTCATGCCCAGGAGCTGGAAGGATGATCATGACTCGCGAAGCAATGTGGCTGGTGATCGGTTTTGCCGGACAGATCGCCTTTACCGGTCGATTTGTCCTGCAGTGGCTGTACAGCGAATACAAAAAGCGCAGCGTGATTCCGGTGAGCTTCTGGTACCTGAGCATTGTCGGCAGCACCTTGCTGTTCGCCTATGCGATTTATCGCCAGGACCCGGTGTTCATCGCAGGGCAAGCCTTCGGTTCGATCGTCTACCTGCGCAACCTGCAATTGATTGCCAAAAGCCGGAAACTCGAGGAATAAACCATGCGCCGCACCTTATCGCCCAGGGTCGAATGCCTGGGCCTGATGCTGCTCGCTCTGTTGTTGATCGGCGCGGGCCTGGGGTTGCGTCAGGCACAGAACGTCGATGAAGAACGCTTCCTCGGCGTGGCCCTGGAGATGCTGCACAACGGCTCCTGGCTGATTCCCCATCGCGCCGGGGAGATCTACGGCGACAAGCCGCCGATCTTCATGTGGACAGTGGCATTTTTTGTCTGGCTGACCGGCCTGCCCAACCTTGCGCTGTATATCCCGGGGCTGTTTTCGGCGGCGACGGTCACGGCCATGGTTTATGACCTGGGCCGCCGCTTGTGGACCCCGCGTATCGGGCGTAACGCCGCGCTGCTGTACCTGGCGACCTACCAGACCTACAGCATCCTGCGCACCGGGCAGATCGACAGTTTCCTGATTCTCTTCACCACTCTGGGTCTGTATGGCCTGGCGCGGCATCTGCTGCTGGGGCCGGCGTGGCGCTGGTTCTACATCGGCTGCGCGGCCATGGGCATTGGCGTGATCACCAAGGGCGTGGGCTTTCTGCCGGCGCTGCTGCTGATTCCCTATGCCTACGCGGCGCGCAAGGGCTGGCCGGGCGTTGTGGCGATGCCGGGCCAGGCGCGCAAGTGGTTGCTCGGATGGTTGGTGATGCTCGCGGCCATCGGCATCTGGTTGCTGCCGTTGGCCTTGTCCATCGCATTGAACGGCTCGGCAGACGAAATCGCCTACGCCCGGGAAATTCTCCTGCGCCAGACCGCCGGACGCTACGCGGCGTCATGGCACCACCGCGAACCGTTCTGGTACTTCTTCACCAACGTCATTCCACAGTACTGGCTGCCGTTGGTGCTGGCGCTGCCATGGCTGGTGCCGGCCTGGCGCCGGCAACTGCAAAAACGCGACGGTCGCGTGCTGGTGCTGCTCGGTTGGGTGGCCCTGGTTGTGCTGTTTTTCTGCATCAGCGCCGGCAAGCGCAAGCTGTACATCTACCCGGCGCTGCCTGCGTTGGTGCTGGCGGCGGCACCACTAGTACCGTGGCTGCTGCAGCGCTGGTTCCGTCAACGCCCGCGCCTGCGGCGGGCCTTCCCAGCACTGGTCGCGACCTGGTTCGTGCTGTGGTTCGCCCGTGGCTTCATCGAACCGCTCAAGGACGGCACCAACCCCAATCAGACCCTCATGGCCCAGGCGAACACCATGACCCATGGCGCGGACCTGGTGCTGGTCAACTGGAGCGAAGGGCACTGGTTGTTTGCAAGCCAACCGATCGTGCACTTCGGCATGCTCGACTCCACGGTGGAGCGGGCTGCGCAGTGGTTGCGCGAACATCCGAAGGATTACGCACTGGTGCCGGATGAGGTGTTGAGTCGCTGCTTCAAGCCTGAAGCAGCGCGAGAGTTGGGGGAGAACAGCCGGGCAGAGTGGTCGATTGTGGGGGGGGATGCCGATAACGGACAGTGTCTATCCGCACCGTCGCCCGTGCGCTACTGGTTTTCGTGGGAGGAAGCCGGAAAATTGCCATACCACATGAGTAATACCTCCAACTGAGTGGTTCTGGTCAGGCGTGCAGCATCTCTTTTGATGCGTGCAGGTAAATTTTTAATCCATGCTTAACCTCGTATTGACTAGATTAGTTACAAGGTCAAAAAAATATTTAACTTTCCCTTCTAGCTTGAGAAGGTGTGACCCATTAGATGATGGAAAACGCATGATTGCTAAAGCACCATCTGCTATGAGTTTCAGCTCGGAAACTGTTGTTCCAAGTGCTTGCAACTCCGGCTCTATGGAGCGTATTTCACAGTGAGACCAAAGAGGGAAATGTTGGTGCTTCAAACTTAGCATGCGAGTAAGTTCGGCTAGGCCATAGCTCGATCCAACACCCAGAAAAGCGCCGTAAAGTGCAAGTATTGCGGTGCCTGCGTGACGGAAAAACTCCTGATGTGAATACTCCAGAAGTGCCAGATTTCGGGAGGCCGATGTGCTGCCAATGATCTGGTGATTCGCGTGCATTCGAAAAATGTTGTATTCGACAACTTTTTTCTGGGTATCAGAAGTAACTAGCCAGGGGTGCGGAGGCTCGAGGACAAGATCTTGAACCAGAAACAATAGAGTTTTATACCTGATGGAGTACAGATTTAGTGTGTTGACCAACCTCATGATTTCAGTAGACATCGCGGCAGTTCGAGTAGCGCTGAATATCTGAGAAAAAATCTTTTCCGAATCTGAGTTGCGAGGGACATCAAGTATTCGACTGAGTATGTGGGGCAGTAATTCAGAGCTGATGAAATTGTAGTCCAGATCTCGCGCGGTCCCGTGATCCAGCACTTTGACAAATTCGTATTCGGGGTTGCCGTATCTGCGAATGTACGCGGCGGCCCACATGGAGGTGGTTTCACTGGTGAATCTACCCGTAAGGGGGAGTCCCTCAATCGCCAGCACAACAGCTGCACGAACATCTGCGGTCGTGACCAAGTGTTTGTCATCATAAGTATCAAGCACATCCCTGAGCAGATCGATAATGTGTAGGGGGACTTTGATGGCTATATCCGCGGGTATGCCGAGCTGAAGTAATGATGTAAATATTTTTTCTGTGGAATATTCTATTTCTCCCGATATTCGAAAGATTTTCCCTGTTTCCGATATTTCATCTTTGAAACGTTGATCCGCAGATGAAAAAAATCTGTTGAACATGTCGGCTTGCTCGGCAGGTGACAAATGGATTACCAGGTCACCACCGACTAATATGTTTTCATGTCCTTCAATGCTGTTTTTTGTTGTCATCACTGAACTCCATGGAGTTGGTTTTATTTGATTTTTGCGTTTCCGCCTATGGTCATATTGTTGTCGCCTTTAACTGATATGTCGTTTCCGATTTTTACGACCTTGGCGGCAACAAACAGACTCACAAGTAGCGAAAGGATAGATGAAATAGAGTCGATGATATTCAGGATTTCCATGGTCTTTTCCTAGTGCTTTAGTTGGTTGCCGGTTTGTGAGTGTTAGTTGGTGGAAGCTTCTCGTTGGGTCACTCCTAGAACTTCGCATAATTCAATGCGTCGACAATTACCGAACCCCCAATCCCCGTCAGCGACAGCAGCAGCGCTCTTACCAGCGGTTCTTCGGAATAACGGGAAAACGACCCGGTGTTGAGTGTCGCGATACGCTCGCGAATCATGCGGAATTTGTCGTAGTGGGCTGAATCTGCAGGCGTATCCAACAGGTATGTATCAAGGCGACGCAAGGCAACCGTGCGTGCCTTCTCTGCTGAGCGGCGCAGGGACAGCGCCGAGAAAAGCAGGATCAGCGCAGTCAGCAGAAAGGTGATGACGATGCTGGGAGGTGTCGGCCAGTTGTCGAACAGGCTGCTGCGGGATGCCAACAGGATCAGCATGACCAGGGTTGGTGCATAGATCAGGCGGCTCACGGCCGAGGTGCGCTTGGCGATCAACTGCAAATCGATCCACTCGTCGATACACGAGTGAGTGGACGCTCCAAAAATATTCTTGTGTTGTTCCTGCAATTTCGCGGGCCAGATTGCGTAATGGTCGCTCAGGTGCCTGATAAATCGTATGAGCAGCAGATTGGCATCGACGACCCAGAACACCAAGGCGTGGAAGGTCACGGTGGGAACCAGCCAGCTCCACATCCATACCCAGGAGTCGCCGCGAACCGGAATTCTCTCCATCGGCCAAGCGACAAAAAGCGCGCTGGTGGCCACGACAAAAATCCATGTGATGAGCAATGTCCGCAACATTCGAGCGCCAAATGAGCCACACACGCAGTGTTCGCGCCAGAAAGGTATGACCAGAATCTTTTTTCGTCCGTCCGGACTAATCGCAGCGGATGCGCAAGCCTTCGACCATTGTTCATTGGCTCGAATGAGCGGAAAGAAGATGTACATCAGGCCGCGTCCCAGCTTTTTGCACCATTTGCCAAGTGTCCAGTGTTTCTTGTTTGCGGTGTGAACGAACAGTAAAAGCTGCCCCCACAGACTCACAGGATATTTGTGCATATGGGATTGCAAATGGAAGCTGGTTTCGATGTCGACTCGATTGAGTTGCAAGCTGCGCCAGCCCCAGGCCAGCGCAGAGATCGATATCAGTGCGGCACTCACGCGCAGGGCCACGGTCGGCCAGGCGCTGATGCCTTCGAACAGAAACATCGGCTCGCCGAATCCTTCACCCGTCAACGAACTGCGCATCTGATAGGCCAGCATCAGCATTAGAACAAACAGCACGAGGGGAACCACGATGTACCACGCCGAGGCCGTGGGTAAACGGTAAATGATGTCGCCGTCCGGATCATTATCGTGAGATGTGGCTCTTTCGGAGTGCCGTACAAGGTTGGACGAAATAACGCCCAGCAGGATCAACGCGAAACTGAACCAGAGGAACTCTGCATGCCAAAAGCGAATGGCAATGAATGCGCAGAGCGCCGCGACGATGTACAGCGACATTGGCACGCCTCGTACCCAGCGGTACGGAGATTTTTTGTCATCTCTCGGAGCCTGTACCCACCACCAGACCATAAATGCGGCGAGTACCAGCAGGGTGATTGCCAAGGGGCCAGCCCAGAAGAACGCTTGCGCGTTCTTGAACTGCTCGCGCATGGCCTGGGAGGTTTCGGGATAAGACGGCAATGATCGATCCTGCAGGCAGCGCAACGACATCAAATCGTGAGGTCGTAGTCCCTGATCCGCTCGTGACAACAGCGTCGGGGCTTCACAATTTTGCGGGCGGTTGTCGGTCAGCGGGCTCGCCAATGGAATGAAGCCGTTGATGCCGATCTCATAGATGCCAGGCGATAGCAGCTCGGATCTTGAATAGTCGAACTTTGCCCGTTTGGCATCGAAAGACTGAGGGGCCAGTGCGGCGAGAACGGCTACGAAAACCGAACTCTGCAAGCTGTCACGAAATGGCGGTACATCCTGTTGCAAGGCTCTGGTGAGTGTCAGTCCGTAGGGCGCGGCCAGGATCAGGTTACGCGTGGTTTCCGCCTGGCCACGCTGCAGCATGCGAGCTTCGAGGTCGGTGGAAAAGTAAAGTTTGTAGGGCATCCGGGCCTTGAGCGCCTGCAACGCGAGCAGTTTGTCGTAGGCATCGACTCCTAGTATGCCGATTGCGCCAATACCGCTTTCACCGTTACGTCGGTAAGTCGCGTCCACTTGAGCGATGTGGTCGGCCAGACGCCGCAGGTAATCGAACTGGGAATTACCGTCGCCTTTTTCCAATGGGCTGAGATCGATTTTGTTGGCGTCTTTAGTGTTTTTGCCAGTATCGGTGTTGGCAGACTTGTCATTGCTCGCTGCTTCCTCCGGAAGACGCCCGTCCAGACCTCGTAAATAGCTGAAGCGCAGGACCCACTGATTGACCAGGGGCTTCTCATCGTCATTGTGCAGCTTGGCGTCAGTGGCGACCCGGTCCTTGAAACTTTCGATCAACGCGCGACTGTAGAAGCTGTCCCATTCGGAAATCAAAGCAATGCGGTCATTGGTGCGCCATTGAGGCGCGGCGCACGGCGAACCGACTCGCCGCACACTGCCTTTGTTACAGCGCAATCCGGTGGCGGGGTCGACATGACGCAGTTTCAGTTCCTCCAGCAGGAGCTGCGTCATGGTGCCGTCGTCGCTGACGGTGCGGAGCAGTTTCATGGGGGGGGGATAGGTCGGGTTCTGCGCTACGCCGGCTTTCTGCTCAGTCTGTGCCCTGGGCCTGAGGCTGTTCTCGAGAACCGCGTTGTCGGCGGTGGCGAGCGGAGAATAGATTTCCACATTGGCAGTTGCCATGCCGTCGGCGTGCTCCTGGTACATGTCGCGCAATACCGTGGAGGTCGCCGGTCCGATGACTTTCAAGACTGCGTTGTAATCAGCGGTATTACGGCAGACTGTGGGCGATTCAAACAGAGGGGATATTTTGCATTGCAGGCTGATGCGCAGTTGCTCCAGGTTCTGCAGTGGTCGTGAATCAAGCGCGTCCTGCTTGAGCCAGAAAACGATAGTCTGGTTGGAGGGCGGTGGAACTCCTTTGACAGGCTCCGGAGGTTCGAGTGGGTTGTTGACGAAAATTTCGTAAGGGATGTCCTGATAATCGTCTTTTCCAGGCTCCCGTACTGAAAAGTCCTTGGCGAGTCTCAAGCAATGAATGTATTGCTCCTGAGCAGGCACTCTCTGGGAGTTTTTGAAGCCTGCCAGCAAGGCGTAGCGAATACGTCGCCGTTGTTCGACTTCATCGGCATAAGGCCCGCCTTCCACCAACGCCACCATCATGTCGGGTGCCGAGTTTTCATTGGGCAGGGTCGTCAGAGAGGGGCTGCACAGTTTTTCGGCTTGTTCCTTGTTCGAAATCCCGAGTTTTTTCCGGTATCGCTCCATCGCGTCGAAAGGGTCTTGCCATAACCGCGCTTCAATGGGTAATTGCGCCTGGAACTGAGCGCCGATAGGCCGCGGTTCGAGAAAAGGTTCACGGGTCAGTGCGAACGTTGAAATCACCAGGCTGAGGATGACGGCACCGCCCGGTATCCAGAAGGCGAGGTTAGTGCCTGAATCCTTGATGTTGTCCATGGCCTTTCCCTCGGGTGGCCGGCGGTTACAAGTTATGTATAGACGAGTTAACCATTTGGTTCATGGTGATGGTTAGTTGGCAGGTGTGGACTTTCGAGTGAGTTGTTGAACAACTTGAATGACGGGTTTTGGCATTAAATTTTTATGCAGTATGTTATTGGTGTGCCTTGTGGCTAAAGGTGGTCGGAGCTCGGAAGGAAAATTTTAATACCTGCGTTTATAGTGTGTTGATAGTTAAAGTCAGGACTCTGGATAGGTGAAATGTAAATTGAGATACGGTTAACAAAAAGCAGGTTAGTCGGTGGGCTGGTTGAAAGTGTTTTTTGATAAGTACGTTTTTTCGTGAGGCGAGGATTATGTGTTGTCGCTGCTTTTTTTGGGTCAATAAGTTGATTTAGAGCGGTTAGAGTGCGTGAATGTGAGGTCTTTTCTTTTGGTTCTTGGGCCCATTTTCAAGGGTGGCAGGATATTTTTTTCGTCGGGTTCAGTGATCTTTGTCACGTTATTTTGGATCCAGGTATTGAGTGGTGCCGCACTATTGATATTGATGTGTCCGGCGCATGGGTTCAGCACTTTGAGGGTATTTCGTGCTACTGAAGTGGATCCAAGTATCAAATACATACCGAATTAAGCTTATGGGGTGATCGTGCTTTAGAGACCTGCTTGTTTACTGGTTCGGTCGATCTACAGCTTCGTTTTAATGCTGATCAGATCTATGCACTTTCCGCTAAATTTCGAAATGTTTCAAAGAAAACTTGAACTTTTATCATTGTGTTCGGGTATTCGGACAGTCGGTCATTCTTTGTTTTGAGTTCTTGGAAGCTTTCGAAATTGGTTGTAAGGCAGGCATTACACTTGAGGCGGTTTTTGGGAGCCTATTGTCGCAATAGCAGGCTTAGTTGCTATTCAGATGATTTTTGCACCTATGAAACATCCAGAGTACATTTGAAATGATTCGTCCTGATTAATGCCATACCACTTTTAAGGTCGCCAGCCATGCACCACATCGGCCTCATCGTTTACCCCGGTTTCCAGGTCCTCGGCCTGTCCATGTGCGCGACTTTTGAACTGGCCAACAATGCCGGTGAAGAGCCGGTCTACAGCCTCCAGTTGCTTTCCGAAACCGGTGGCATGGTGCCTACTTCCGCCGGATTTGCCGTGCAGACGGAGGTGTTCGATGAGCGTCCGTTCGACACGCTATTGGTCATGGGCGACAACGTCATTCGCCCGGCATCGCCGGGGCTGGTGGAGTTCTTACGTCGCGCCAGTGGCAGCACCCGGCGCCTGGGATCTATCTGTACCGGCGCGACTGCACTGGCCGAGGCCGGGTTGCTGGATGGGCGCAGGGCAACCACGCATTGGTGTCATGCCGCAGCGCTGCAACGAGCGTATCCGCAAGTCAAAGTCGAGGAAGACCGCATCTTCATCAACGATGGCCACATCTGGACGGCGGCGGGGATGAGTGCCTGCGTCGATCTGGCGCTGGCACTGGTGGAAATGGACATGGGCGCCGAGGTCGCGCGGCGGGTGGCGCGGCAGTTGGTGGTCTATCACCGTCGGGCCGGTGGGCAGTCGCAGTTTTCGGTGATGCTGGAACTGCAGCCCAAGACCGACCGCATCCAGGCAGCGTTGACCTACGCCAGGCAGCATCTCAAGTCTGCGCTGTCGGTGGAGGAACTGGCCAATGCCGCCAATCTAAGCCCACGCCAGTTCAGCCGGGTGTTTCATGCCGAAACCGGACAGTCGCCGGCCAAGGCCATCGAAAACCTGCGGGTGGAATCGGCCCGGTTGATGATGGAAAGCGGTCGTCATTCCATCGATGTGATCGCCACCGACACCGGTTTTGGTGACCGCGAGCGCATGCGCCGGGCATTTATCCGGGCCTTTGGGCAGCCGCCGCAGGTGATCCAGCGAGCCACTCGAGGTTGAGCGAAGGGATGTCCTGAAAGGTGGCATCTACGACATTTATGCCTGAATATTATTGTCGTAATCTTTTCCTCGTTGAAGCCCGTTTCCTCAATGAGATCGCCACCATGACCCTTGTAAAAGCCGCCGCCGTCCAGATCAGCCCCGTGCTCTACAGCCGTGAAGGCACCGTCGCCAAAGTCGTGGAGAAGATCCTCGAACTCGGCGAGCAAGGCGTGCAGTTCGCCGTGTTCCCGGAAACCATCGTGCCGTACTACCCGTATTTTTCCTTCGTGCAGGCGCCGTTCGAAATGGCCGCCGAACACCTCAAGCTCCTGGACCAGGCGGTGACCGTGCCGTCGGACACCACCGATGCCATCGGCGCGGCGGCGAAACAGGCGGGCATGGTGGTGTCCATCGGCGTCAACGAACGTGACGGCGGCACGCTGTACAACACGCAGCTGCTGTTCGATGCCGATGGCACTCTGATCCAGCATCGCCGCAAGATTTCCCCGACCTACCACGAGCGCATGATTTGGGGCATGGGCGATGGCTCCGGCCTGCGCGCCACCGACAGTGCGGTAGGGCGAATCGGCCAGCTGGCGTGCTGGGAGCATTACAACCCGCTGGCGCGTTATGCCTTGATGGCCGACGGCGAGCAGATTCACGCCTCGATGTACCCGGGTTCCTTCGCCGGCCCGCTGTTCGCCTCGCAAATGGAAGTCAGCATCCGCCAGCATGCGCTGGAGGCGGCGTGCTTCGTGGTCAATTCCACGGCGTGGCTGTACCCGGAGCAGCAAGCGCAGATCATGGCCGACACTGGCTGTGCGATCGGTCCGATTTCCGGTGGTTGCTACACCGCGATCATCAGCCCGGACGGCGTGGTGCAGGGTGTGTTGACCGAAGGGGAAGGCGAGGTGATCGTCGACCTCGACATGAGCCTGATCGACAGGCGCAAACGCATGATGGATTCGCGCGGGCACTACAGCCGTCCGGAATTGCTGAGCCTGCTGATCGACCGTACGCCCCATGCTCATGTGCGTGAGCGGGATGTGTATGAAGTTGAGGCCCTGTAGGAGCGAGCACGCTCGCGATGCACTTGAAAACGACGCGGGGTGTCAGGTTCTCCGCGTCATCGTTGACGACCTTCGCGAGCAAGCTCGCTCCTACCGTTATGGGTGGGGCTACGTATCAAAGTGTGTACAGCCCCGCCCTTGACACATCAAACCTTCAAATCCCAGCGCATGCGACACATCGCAGATACACCGGCCTGATGAAATTCACTCATCGATTGGTCATGCCGATCCTTGCGCCAAGCGGGCCGCCACGGCCCGACATCCCTGATTTGAAGGAGACCTGAGTCCATGAGCACTTCCATTTCATCGGCCGTCAAAGGCCTGCACCTGAACCTTGACCGTGCTGGCGGCTGGATTGCACCGCTGACCCTGCGGATATTCCTGGCCTGGGAGTTCTTCGAGTCGGGCCTGGAGAAATTCAACGGCGAGAACTGGTTCGCCGACATTCAGAACCGCTTCCCGTTTCCGTTCGACCACCTTTCGGCCACGCTGAACTGGGAAATGTCGATGTGGGTGGAGCTGATCTGCGCCCTGGCGCTGCTGGTGGGGCTGGCCACACGGTTTTCGGCGATCAGCCTGATCGTCGTCACCCTGGTCGCGACCGCCGCCGTGCACTGGCCCGCCGACTGGTCGAGCCTCAGCGAGCTGGCGCAGGGGTACTCCATCACCAACAAAGGTTATGGCAACTTCAAGCTGCCGCTGATCTACATCGCAGCGCTGGTGCCGTTGGTGCTCTCGGGTCCCGGCAAGCTCAGTCTTGACGCGCTGTTGTCGCGGTTTTTCTGGCGCCGCAACCCGTAATGTCTCAACCCCTGCGGGAGCCATTGCTCCTGCAGGGGGCGTGGTGTGTTGTTAATTCGTCAGATTGGCTCTTTTACCCCGCCCGGATGCTTCGTATCGTCCGGGCTTTTTGGCGCGTTGCGTCCGGGGTGGGGGAGTGGGGATGAATTTCACGTGGCGCAGGAAAACTGCCGGGGACACCAGCGAGCCGGCCAAGCCGATGCCCGCCCCGGTGCACGTCAACACGGTGGACGAGGCAGCGCACGAAGCCCGAAAGGCCGAGCAGCGCGACCGGGATTTTTTTCGCGGCCTGGCACAGCACCTGCTGACCTGCGGTAACTCCTTGTCGCCGGTCAGCGAGTCGTTCTCGATGCTCAACCAGCGGCTCAAGCTCAACCACCAGCGGGCCGAAACCGTGGCCCGCGCGGCCATCGATAACCGCGAACAGGTCACTCATCTGCAGGAGCAATCGCGGGTCATGGCCGCCGGGCTGGATGCGCTGGAAGGCGTGATCACGCACCTGGTTGGCCGCGCCAGCGAAATCGACCGCATCGTCGACCTGATCAGCGATATCGCGCGCAAGACCAACCTGCTGGCCCTCAATGCCGCCATCGAAGCGGCGCGTGCCGGCGACACCGGTCGCGGGTTTGCGGTGGTGGCGGGCGAGGTGCGCCTGCTGGCGGAAAAAACCGCCGAGGCGACCCGGGAGATCGTCAAGGAAACTTCGGCGATCCAGCAGGAAATCAGCGAGGCCAAACAAGCGATTTCGCAGCAGAGCCAGATCTCCCACGCCTTTGGCGCGGTGATCGACAAAACCGCCGAGGCCATGGCCGGGATGTACGGCGAAGCGCAACAGATGCAGCGGGAAATCGATCAGTCGCACCTGCTGTCCAACGTCGAACTGGCCAACCTGCAGGAGCTCACGCTCAAGGTGGCGGTCTACGATCGCCTGCTCAATCCCAAGCCCCATTCACCCCTGACCTTGCCGGATGAAACCGAATGTCTGTTCGGTCAGTGGTATTACGGCGAAGAAAACCAGAGCCAGCAGCGCGATGCCGATTTCCGACGCATGGAAGTCCCCCATCGCCTGGTGCACAGCAGCGGTCAGGCGGCGCTTGAGGCCCATGCACGTGGCGAGCTGGAAGAGGCGCTCAAGCAGGTCGGGCAGATGGAAGAGGCCAATGCCGCGGTGATGCGCACGGTCAAGGGGCTGCTGCGTTCCCGGCTGGCCTGACGCGGGCAGCGCCGGGCGGGTGACGCTTGGAGACTTTTGCTATACATTTTCCGCCCGCCCATTGCATGGTGTAACTGCTTCATGTCTCTTGCGCTCGAACGTCTAGTCGCTGGCACGCCGATCCCTTTCGCCGGTAATCGTGTCACTGTGGTCAGCCCCGAACTGGCGGCACGCTTCCAGCCCGGAGATCACCTGTTGGTGGAGCAGGTCAGCGGTGAACTGTTGTTGATTCCGGTGGCTGACCAACAGGCGGCAGCGGTGGCGATCGAACGCGCACAAGCGGCGTTTGCCGCGATGTCGGCGGTGTCCGATCAGGCCATCAGCGCCTTCTTCGACCTCTTCGCGCAGCGCCTGGAAAACCCCGATTGCTGGGCCCTGATCGAGGCGGCCAACCAGGCCGACATCGAACGGGCCAAGGCTCGCGGTCGCTCCACCACGCGCCTGCTGGCCGATGAGCGCATGCGCCGCGACATGATTGCTGGCCTGCGGGCCTGGCGCGATGCGCCGGCTTCCCGGGGCAAGGTGATCAGTTGCGTCGAGCACGATGGCTGGAAGGTTGAGCAGGTAGTGTCGCCGTTGGGCATCGTCGCCTTCGTCTTCGAAGGTCGGCCGAATGTCTTCGCCGATGCCGCCGGCGTGTTGCGCACTGGCAACACTGCCGTACTGCGCATTGGCAGCGATGCGTTGGGCACTGCCCAGGCCATCGTCACCCATGCACTGAACCCCGCGCTCGCCGATGCCGGATTGCCGGGCGGTGCGGTGTCGTTGGTGGAAAGCGTCAATCATGCCGCCGGCTGGGCGATGTTCGCCGATCGTCGTCTGTCGCTGGCCGTGGCCCGTGGTTCGGGTCGCGCCGTCAGCCAGTTGGGCAGCATCGCGCAACAGGCCGGCACCGCCGTCAGCCTGCACGGCACCGGTGGCGCGTGGCTGATCGCGCATGCGGACGCCGATGCCACGCGCTTTGCCGCCGTGGTGCGCAACTCCCTCGACCGCAAGGTCTGCAACACCCTCAACGTGTGCCTGATCCATCGCGACCGTGCCGCCGAACTGGTGCCGCTGTTTCTCGATGCCTTGCAACAGGCCGGCAAGGCCCGGGGCCAGGGCTGCAAACTGCATATCGTCGAAGGCAGCGAGGCGTTTTTGCCGGCAGACTGGCAGAGCGCAACCGTCGAGGTGTACCGCGCCGAGGGCTACCAGACCGAAGCACTGGCTGAGCCGCTGCCCGAAGAGCAATTGGGGCGCGAGTGGGAGTGGGAAGAAACCCCGGAAGTCAGCCTGAAAATCGTCGACGACCTGGACAACGCCATCGCCTTGTTCAATCGCTACAGCCCGCAATTCACCGTGTCGTTGATCAGCGAAGACGCGGCGAGCCACGAACGCTTCTACAACGCGGTCAACGCGCCCTTTGTCGGTAACGGCATTACCCGTTGGGTCGATGGCCAGTACGCGCTCAACAAGCCGGAACTGGGCCTGTCGAACTGGGAGAGCGGGCGCCTGTTTGCGCGCAGCGCGATTCTTTCGGGCGATGGCGTATTCACCGTTCGCAGCCGCATGACCCAGATGGATCTATCGGTCAAGCGTTGAGTCGGCAGCCCGACCCCGGGCGCCGGCCGCACTATACTTTTCATGTGTGTCTGTATTGGCAGGCGAGCACTGTAAAACGAATCAGATGTCCCACACGCTCGCCTGAAAGGCAGAGGGTTGCATCATGAAACTGCATTCGTTTCAACATTACTCCCACGATCTGGAAAGGGGCGTTCACGACACGTGGATTACTGCCAGGGTGAAGTCAGCCCTGGCTATGGCCAAACCTAGCCTTGGCCTGCAAATCCATGTCAAAACCCAAGGGGGCACGGTTGCGTTGAGCGGTCGTGTCAACACCCATAAACAGTGTGAGCAGGCTGTTGGCTTGGCTCGTTCGGTTCAAGGGGTGGTCGAAGTCGATGCCCGGGACTTGCTGACTCATGTGTTCACGCCGGGCAGCATTCCAGAAGCCCCCAACGCTGAAGAGACCCCTGAGAACCGGTCACAATCGTCAATAAGGATGGACGATAAATAACCCTGTCGATCTGTCGGTGCAGCGCTCCCCTGAGCAGGGAACGCTGCGTCGGCCGTCTCGCTGTCAATGGATCAATCCTCAGGCTGCTGCATCTGCGGATCCTGCTTGAAAGGCGCAGGTGGCCGGATGCTCGGCGAGCGCGACGAAACGGTTGCTGCGGGCATCCAGGGCGTCGATTGAGCCGGTTTCGATGTCGTAAACCCAACCATGCAAATTCAACAGGCCTTTTTCCTGAGCCAGGCGCACGCTCGGGTGAGTCTGGATGTTCGCCAGTTGTGCGATCACGTTTTCCCGCACCATCGAGCTGACTTTTGCCGCTTCATTGGCGTGAGGCCGTGATTCGTTGATGACTTTTGCCGACTCGGCGTGTTGCAACCAGCTACCGACCGCAGGCAGGTGATCCATGCAGGTGCACTTGGCGACAGCGGTCATGGCGCCGCAATCGGAATGGCCGCAGATCACGATATCGGTCACGCCCAACACCGCGACGGCGTATTCGACCGTGGCCGACACACCACCGGGATGGGGGCTGTAGGAGGGCACGATGTTGCCGGCGTTACGGATCACGAACAGTTCACCGGGTTCTTGCTGGGTCAGCAGTTCCGGTACGACACGGCTGTCGGAACAGGTGATGAACAGGGTGCCTGGGTGTTGCGTGGTGGCCAGGTGTTTAAACAGGTCGGTACGTTGTGGAAAGACTTCTTTCTGGAACTTCAGAAAACCGTCGATGAGCGCTTTCATGGTTGCGTCCTCATGGATGTAGGGATTGGCCCGCACCGTGGCGCGGGCCGGACTCGAATCAGAAAGGACGCAGCGGCAGGAACTTGCCATCGAGAGTGATCACGGCGCGGTGACCGCCTTCCGGGTCTTCGACTTTCTTCATGTCCAGCTTGAAGTTGATCGCGCTGATGATGCCGTCGCCGAACTGCTCATGAACCAGGGCTTTGAGGGTGGTGCCGTAGATCTGGATCATTTCGTAGAAGCGGTAGATGGTCGGATCGGTTGGCACACCCGACAGGCTGCCGCGCAGCGGGATGATTTGCAGGCGGGCCACCGAGTCGGCATCCAGCTCGAGTTTTTCGCCGATCACTTTGGCTGCGGCTTCAGGCAGTGGGTGCTGACCGAGCAGGGCTGCGGTGACGTAAGCCAGGCCAAGGCCGGTGCCTTCGGTAACTTGCTCGAAGGACAGATTTTTGCGTGCCTTGGCGTCCAGGATCTTGGCGGTCAGTTCGAGGCTGGTGTCGTTGTAAGCGTGGGACTGTTGCATGGTGGATCTCCTGTTGCAGTGGGGTAGTGGCTTGGTGTGGGCTCATCTTCTTCTGATCAGCTCATAGCGTCCAAGACCCATATCCAATGCAAGGCATAAGTGCTGCCTATAGTTTGGCATCCCGGCTATCTTTCTGTAGGAGCGAGCCTGCTCGCGATGAACGATTGAACAACACGGGTATTCAGGTATCCCGCGCCATCGTTCACGTCCATCGCGAGCAGGCTCGCTCCTACAGTATTAAAGGTGGGCAATTTGGAGTTACAGGCAATAAAAAAGGCCTGCTCTTGTCAGGAGCAGGCCTTCTTTATTTATAAGTCAGTGAAGACTTATTTCAATTAGCAGAACCGGTCAATCACCCGAACTTCATTCTGACCCTGCATCGATCCCCAGGCCTGTTTCAGCGTTTGCAGAACATTACCGATGAAGTCCTTGTCGGCCGCGGCTTTCTTGCCGACATAGCCATGGCCGCGACGGTACATCTTCAGGCGGGCCAGCAGGTTCTGGTTGTTCTGGTCGAACTCCGCTTCGTGGCTGTGGGGAGAAAGGCAGTCGATATGAACGCTGCCCGATTTGCTGATCCAGAGAATATGGCTGTCGAGCGTATCTTTTTTCGCCGCGAACATACGAGCCAGTTCTTCGATAGTCGGTTGATTGTTCAGATTCATGGTAGAGCCCCCTTGACCATTTGGTGATCTTTCAAAGTTGATTCGCTAAATACATGTAGCCCATCGGTTAGTTGATCCCTGGCACCGAAACCAGGACGTCAGCAGTCGTCCGCCATCAGTGGCGGGGTCCTGCGTCTGTTGCATGTAGTCGTGTTGAATAACTGCTACGCAATAGCGTCACAACGAAGAGAAGCAGCGATTACCTTCAGGCCACCGCCAACCTTTTGAAGGGTTGGGCACAAGCTTCATGAGGATGGATCGCCAGCGCTTCTCGCCCTTGTACTGGACGTTCAGGCCAGGTCAGCTTCTTCAATCTGCCTTGTGGGCAGCGTGCATCCGGAAAAAACAGCTCGGCGGTCAGACGAGCTTGCTCAAACGTGTTGCCTGTACTCCCGATCGGGGAGACGTCTGCATCATGCAAGGGCAAATCGAAGGCGTCAACGGTTTTGTAGTGATTATTTTTAGTCACTACATATTGTCGGACAAAGCTGGGCGGAATTAGAAAAGCGGGGTGGAAAAGCACCCATTCAGGGTGGTGACGGCTAAACCGAAAATCGGTAAAGGGTGCAGGGATGCCCCTTGATCGACTGCTGATGCAGGTTGAAACCCTGTGGGCAAAGGCCTGGCATCACCTTGGCCCAAAACGCCCGCGCGGGAAGATTCGCATCGAGATGGAAAATCTGCCATTGCCCGGGAAACCGGCTCAAGAGGGTGGAAACGACAAACTTCGCGACGCCCTGGCCACGAAAGCGTCGAGCGACGAACAGGTAGCCGATGTTGTGCTCGGCGCCGGGCAGGTGCGTGTCGTTGTCCAGGGTCACGAAGCCGGCGAGTTCGCCATCGACGCGGATCAGCCAGGGTTGGGTTGCGGGGTCTCGCCAATAGTCCGTCAGGGGCAGCAGGCTGAAGAAACCGTGCTCACCCAGTTCCAGCGGCAACCACTCGCTGAAGTCGTAGGTGTAGAACTGCATCAGGTTTTCGATGGTTTCCAGTTCGTCGCGCTGTGCGGCGTGCAACTCTATTGACGACATAGGAAGTGGTTCCTGAGACGCGATACCAGCCAGCCAATGATAGATCGAACCACGAAGAACCTGTGGCGAGGGAGCAAGCTTCCTCGCCACAAGTTCGGCGTGATTTGCTTCAGGCCTTGCTTGTCGGTTTAGCCGTGCGCTTGCCGTTATTTGGCGTCTTGCGCTTGGTCGGCTTGCGCTTGTTTTTCCAGGGTGTGGCCCCGCGTCCGGCAGGGCTGGCCGGGCCGCTGATGGTCAGGTTCAGGCCGGCGCAGCGGGCCACCTGTTTGCTCATCCACGCCGCCTGTTTGGTGACGAATTCTTCAAGGCTCATTTCCCCGCTCTGCACCATGTCCAGTGCCTGCTCCCAGATCGCGGTGGTGCCTGGATCGGCAATCGCCCTTGGCACGGCATCGATCAGGCTAAAAGCGGCGGCAGTGGCAGAAAGCGCCTTGCCGTTCTTGATCAGATAGCCACGGTCGAGCAGGCCCTGGATGATCGAGGCGCGAGTCGCCTCGGTGCCGATGCCGGTGGTGTCCTTGAGCTTCTGTTTGAGCAGCGGATCCTCCACCAGTTTGGCGACGTTCTTCATCGCCTTGATCAGGTCGCCTTCGGTGAAGGGTTTGGGCGGCTGGGTCCACAGATCCTTGAGCTGCACGCTGTCTACCGCGCAATCGATGCCTTCCCTGAGGTTGGGCAGGGTTTGCGGGGCGGGAGCTTCGCGACCTTTGGCGGGTGCAAGCGCTTCGGGCATGGCACGCTTCCAGCCAGGCTCGACGATCTGCTTGCCCACCGCGCGCAAGGCCTGGCCTGCGCAGTCGAAGTCGGCCTGGGTGCGGTCGTATTCGTGATTGGGCAGGAACTGCGCCAGATAGCGGGCGCGGATCAGCGTGTAGACCGCACGGTGTTTGCCGGTCAGGCGCTCAAGGTTCCTTGCCGCCGCGGTGGGAATGATGCCGTGGTGGGCACTGACCTTGGCATCGTTCCAGGCCCGTGAGCGACGTTGCGGGTCCAGGTGATCGCGCAGGGCGTCGAGCGCGGGATCTGCCTGGCGCAGCGCCGCCAGAATGGCTGGCGCTTCACTGTGCTGGCTCAACGGCAGGTAGCCGCAGTCGCTGCGCGGGTAGGTGATGACCTTGTGGGTCTCGTACAGCGCCTGGGCGATATCGAGGGTTTCCTGGGCGCCCAGTCCGAACTTCTTCGAGCAGATCTCCTGCAGGGTGCCCAGGTCGAACGGCAGCGGTGCCACTTCGCGCATGCGCTCGGTGCGCAACTTGATCACCCGGGCACTCGCGGCGCCCGTCATCGCCGCTGCGGCCTGTTGCGCCAGCGCTTGATTCAGGCAGCGATCCTGATCGTCACAAAGTTCGGAAGGCGCGCGCCATTGTGCGCTGAACGCGGTGCCATCGTGCAGCAGCCGTACATCAATGGCCCAGTAAGGCACAGGGATGAAATCGGCGATGCTGCGGTCGCGATCCACTACCAGGCGCAGGGTCGGGGTTTGCACGCGGCCCACCGGCAACACCCCCTGATAGCCCGACTGGCGCCCCAGCAGGGTGAACAGCCGGCTCATGTTCATGCCGATCAGCCAGTCGGCCCGGCTGCGGCCCAGCGCCGAGTGGTAAAGGCTGAAGGTTTCGGCACCCGGCTTGAGCGCGGCGAGGGCCTTGCGGATCGAGGCATCGTCCAGTGCCGACAGCCACAGGCGGCGGATCGGCCCGCGATAGCGGCAATGTTCCACCAGTTCCCGGGCGATCATCTCGCCCTCACGGTCGGCGTCAGTGGCAATGATCAACTCGGACGCTTCGCCGAGCAGGCGCTTGACCGCCTTGTACTGGCTGGCAGTGCGCGGTTTGACGGTCATTTTCCATTTGTCCGGGATGATCGGCAGGTCGGCCAGCACCCAGCGCTTGTAGCGTGCGTCGTACGCGTCCGGCGGTGCGGTTTCCAGCAGATGGCCGATGCACCAGGTCACCGTGACGTCTGTTCCCAGCCAGCAGCCATCGCCACGGCGCCTGGCGCCGAGCACGGCCGCAATGTCTTTGGCCTGGGAGGGTTTTTCACAGAGGTACAGCCGCATAACCACCATCGTCGATCAAGAACCGCAGGGGTGCACAGAATGGCGCTTGCCGAGCGTTGGATCAATCTTTATCTGTATGGATGTACAGCTCATGTGTGAGGTCTTGTGCGGGACCCGTTCGGCTGTGAGGCCGTCGCGAAGGTCAAACTTGGGTTATACCTGATACATCGTGGTCTCAGGTTTCGGGGTTGCTGCGCCGCCCGTTGCGGGTACGTCAGGCTCCCACAGGTCAATCACCGCATGAGGAACGAATTCCATGAAAAGCACCGGTCCCAGTCCTGTCATCACTATCGCCGAGCAACCCGGCTGCCTGCTGGTGAAGTTCCACGGTATCCAGGTGGCCGCGTCCTCGCGCGCGCTGGTGCTGCTGGAAGCCAATTACCCGCCGGTGTATTACGTGCCGCGCGAGGACATCGACGAGAAGTATTACGCCCGCACGGATCACACCAGCTATTGCCCCTACAAGGGCGATGCCAGTTATTTCAGTTTGCAGGTGCCGGGGCATGAGGGCGCGAACGCGGTGTGGAGTTACGAGACGCCTAAAATATCCGTCGAGCAGATCCGCGAATACATGGCGTTCTATCCGGATCAGGTGAAGTTCGAGGTCGTCGAGCTGGACGAGTAAGCCACCCACCACCCAACCACTGTGGGAGCGAGCCTGCTCGCGATGAGAGAGGCCCAGTCACCAACGATGGTGACTGATCCAACGCTATCGCGAGCAGGCTCGCTCCCACAGGTTTTTCAGTTCTTGTTCAAATCCACATTGCGCGTCTCACGCAGACACAGCATCCCCACCACCAGGCTGACCCCGGTAATCAACACCGGGTACCACAGCCCGTAGAAAATATCCCCGGTGTACACCACCAGCGCGAACGACACGGTAGGCAGGAAACCGCCGAACCAGCCATTGCCGATGTGATAGGGCAGGGACATGGAGGTGTAGCGGATGCGGGTCGGGAACAGTTCGACCATCAGCGCCGCCAGCGGGCCGTAGCACATGGCGGAGATGATGATCAGCGCGACAATCAGCGCCACGATCATCGGCTTGTTGATCTGCTGCATGTCGGCCTGTTGCGGATAACCGGCGAGCGTCACCGCGCCACGCAGGGCGGCTTCGTCGAAACCGTCGATCTTCGCGTCGCCCACACTCACTTGCACACCACTGCCAGCCGGTGCCGCTTCGCTCTGGTACGGCAGGCCCTGTTTGACCAGGAAGGTCTTGACCTTGTCGCATGGGCTATCGAATTTGGCCTTGCCCACCGGGTCGAACTGGAAGGTGCAGGTGGCCGGGTCGGCAGTCACGGTGATCGGTGCCTGGCGGCTGGCCTGGTCGATGGCCGGATTGGCGTAGTGGGCCAGGGTCTTGAAGATCGGGAAGTACAGCGCGGTGGCCAGCAGCAGGCCGAGCATCAGTACCGGTTTACGCCCGACCTTGTCCGACAGCCAGCCGAAGAAAATGAAGAACGGCGCGCCAATGGTCACGCTCACGATCAGCAGGCCGTTGGCCACGGCGGGGTCCATTTTCAGGAACTGGGTGAGGAAGAACAGCACATAGAATTGAGCGGCGTAGAAGGTCACGGCTTGCCCGGCGTTGATGCTGAACAGGGCAATCAGCACGACCTTGAGGTTTTCCCATTTGCCGAAGGAGTCGCGGATCGGCGACTTGCAGAGCTTGCCTTCCTCTTTCATTTTCACGAAGGCCGGCGACTCGTGCAGGCTCAGGCGAATCCAGGTCGAGATGCCCAGCAGAATGATCGAAAACAGGAACGGAATGCGCCAGCCCCAGACTTCGAACTGATCGCCGGTGAAGTAACGGCAACCCAGCACCACCAGCAACGACAGCAACAGGCCAAGGGTGGCGGTGGACTGAATCCAGCTGGTGTGGAAACCGCGTTTGCCAACCGGCGCGTGTTCCGCGACATAGGTGGCGGCGCCGCCGTACTCGCCGCCCAGCGCCAGGCCCTGAAGCATGCGCAGCACTACGAGGATGATCGGCGCGGCAATGCCGATGCTGGCGTAGGTCGGCAGCAAGCCGACGCAGAAGGTCGCCAGGCCCATGAGAATGATGGTGGCGAGGAAGGTGTACTTGCGTCCGATCATGTCCCCCAGCCGACCGAACACCAATGCGCCGAACGGCCTGACGATAAAGCCGGCGGCAAAGGCCATCAGCGCAAAGATGAACGCCGTGGTGTCGTTGACCCCGGCGAAGAACTGCTTGCTGATCACCGCCGCGAGGGCGCCGTAGAGGAAAAAGTCATACCACTCGAACACCGTGCCGAGTGACGAGGCGAAGATGACTTTCTGGGTTTCCTGGCTGGTGCCCGCGCTGCGCACGGCTTCCAGGGGCTGAACATGTTCTGACATATCGGTATCCCTCACAGTGATTGTTTTTGTTGTTCCACTGTCGGCGCAGGCCTTGTGGGCCGACGCCGCTACTTCGATGTATCGGGTGTACTCGTTACTTGTGGGAGCGAGCCTGCTCGCGATGGCCGTCAACGATAACGCTATAAACCTGACACCCACGTGCGCTCTCAGGTTCATCGCGAGCAGGCTCGCTCCTACAGGGGGTGTGCAGAATTCAGGGATGTGCGACCAGTTCCATTGTCGGGGTGATGCTCCTTGCGTCGGGGTTGAGGATCAGTTCCGCAGCCTTCTCGGCGATCATCAGCGTAGGCGAACAGGTATTGCCCGAGGTGATGTTCGGCATGATCGAGGCGTCGGCGATGCGCAGGCCGGGGATGCCGTGTACACGCAGTTGGGCATCGACCACCGCATCGGCGTCGTTGCCCATCCGGCACGTGCCCACCGGATGGAAAATGGTCGTACCGATACGCGCGGCGGCTTCGTGCAGTTGTTCTTCGCTTTGCAGGCTGTCGCCGGGCAGGTACTCGACAGGCTTGAACGCCTCCAGGGCCTTTGCTGCGACGATGCGCCGGGTCAGGCGAATGGCGTCGGCGGCGACGCGCAAGTCTTCCGGATGGCTCAGGTAGTTGGGTTGAATCAGCGGCGCCTGTTGTGGATCGACGGAGCGGATTTCCACCTTGCCACGGCTGCGCGGACGAAGGTCGCAGACCGACGCGGTAAAGGCCGGGAAGGCATGCAACGGTTCGCCGAAGCGCTCCAGCGACAACGGTTGCACGTGGTATTCGAGATTGGCCGAGGTCTGTTCCGGCCCCGAGCGAGCGAAGGCACCCAGCTGGCTCGGCGCCATGGACAGCGGACCGCTGCGGTCATACAGATAACGCAGGCCCATGCCCATCTTGCCCCACAGGCTGCCGGCAATCTGGTTGAGGGTGCGCGCGTTCTCCAATTTGTAGATCAGCCGCAGTTGCAGGTGATCCTGCAAATTGCCGCCGACGCCCGACAGTTCATGAATGACGCCGATGCCCAGGCGTTGCAACAGCGGGCGAGGGCCAATCCCGGAACGTTGCAGGATGCTCGGCGAGCCCACGGAGCCTGCGCACAGGATGATTTCCTTGCGCGCCTTGAAGGTCTGCGACTGGCCTTGCCAGCGCACGCTCACCGCCGAGGCGCGGGCGTTTTCCAGCAGCACGCGGTCGACCTCGACCCCGGTCAGCACGGTCAGGTTGGCGCGGTTGCGAATCGGTTTGAGAAAGGCCTTGGCCGCGTTCCAGCGAATGCCGGCCTTCTGGTTGACCTGGAAGTAGCCACAACCTTCGTTGTCGCCCTGGTTGAAGTCATCGATGCTGGCGATGCCGCTTTGTTCGGCGGCGCTGCGAAAGGCATCGAGAATCGGCCACGACAGGCGCTGGCGCTCGACACGCCAGTCACCACTGGCGCCGTGGAACTCGGAGTCGCCGGCAAAGTGGTTTTCGCTTTTCTTGAACAGCGGCAGCACATCCTGCCAGCGCCAGCCGGGGTTGCCCTCGGCGGCCCAGCGATCGTAGTCGCCAGCCTGGCCGCGCATGTAGATCATGCCGTTGATGGAGGAACAGCCCCCCAGCACTTTGCCGCGCGGGTAGCTCAGGGTGCGCCCTTGCAGGCCGGGTTGCGCTTCGGTCTTGAAGCACCAGTCGGTGCGCGGATTGCCGATGCAGAACAGGTAGCCGACCGGGATATGAATCCACGCATAGTTATCGCGGCCACCGGCTTCGAGCAGCAGCACCCGGTGTTGCGGGTTGGCCGACAGCCGATTGGCCAGCAGGCAGCCTGCCGGTCCGGCCCCGACGACGATGTAGTCGTATGCATCCTGGGTAGCTTGCATCCCTGACCTCGTATTGTTTTTCTTGTTGGGTCCATCCTAGTTGTTAGCTTTCGTTTAAAAAATGTTAGTTTTTGCGCAGCTGCTGTTTGTTTTTAAACAGCGCGTCCCATAGCCAGACCCCAAGGATGAGTCATGTTCGACTGGAATGACCTGCGGTTTTTTCTCGAACTACAGCGCAGCGGGCGTTTGCTCACCGCGGCCCGCCGCCTGAACACCACCCACGCGACGGTCGCAAGGCACATCGAAGCCATCGAAAAGAGCCTCGGCACCGCGCTCTTCGTGCAGCACGCCCAGGGCTATGAAATGACGCCGGCGGGCGAGGCCCTGCTCAAGCATGCCGAGGCCATGGAAAACGTCGCGCTGCTGGCCCAGGAAGAAATCACCCAGTCCACCGCACCGCTGGGCAAGATTCGCGTCGGGGTCACGGAAGGCCTGGGCATCATGTTCCTGGCCAGTCGCATGAACGGGTTGTTCGAGCGTTATCCAGGGTTGGAAGTGGAGTTGGTGGCGGTGCCGCGTTTCGTCAGCATCCTCAACCGCGAGGCGGAAATCAGCATTCACCTGGAGCGCCCGGCCGCCGACATGCTGGTCACGCGCAAGCTCACGGACTATCGCCTGGCGCTCTATGCCAGCCAGGACTACCTCGACAAGGCGCCGCCGCTGCGCAGTCGCGAAGACCTGGGGCGGCATGCCTGGATCGGCTACGTCGACGACCTGCTGTTCAGCCAGGAACTGATGTTCCTCAACAGCTTCTGCCGCAACCCGCAGGTGGTCTTCCACAGCACCAGCGTGATCGCCCAGCAACAAGCCGCCCGCGCAGGCCTCGGCATTGCCGTGCTGCCTTGCTACATGGCCAGCGCCGATCCCGCCCTGGTGCCGTTGTTCGCCGAGGAAAGCATCCTGCGCAGCTACTGGATCAGCACCCGTCGCGAACTGCACAAGTCCGTGCGGCTGCGGGTGATGTGGGATTATGTGGTGGAGTTGTGTGAGCGTGAGCAGGACCTGTTGCTGGGCTCACAACCCTTGTAGGAGCGAGCTTGCTCGCGATGGTCGTGAACGATTACGCGTAGAACCAGATGCCCAGCGGTGCCCTTGGGTTTTTCGCGAGCAAGCTCGCTCCTACAGGTATACCTCACCCCCAAGGAATGGGTGTCATTCAAGCCAGGATCTCGAAGGCCGTGCTCGCCAGCCGCTCGCCGTTGACCATGATGTGCACCGCATGCCGTCCGGCGTAGTGCCGGCGGGTGGTGAGTTCCTTGATGTGCTGGCCGCGGGCGATGGCTTCGGTGGCGTGGCCGGGCAGGGTCAGGGCCTTGAGTTTGAAAACCTTGGCCGAGGTGCCGCCGTTGGCTTTGACATAGTCGATGGCGTAGTCGATCACCAGGCGCTGGCTGTCCTTGACCGTGGATTTGACGGCGAAGGACAGGGTGATTTTCTCGCCCAGGCCGATCACCGGCGGGTTGACCTGCACGTCGACGATTTCCACTTCCGGTTTGCCACCGGCACCGATGATCGCCAGTGCCCGCGTATTACCCTGCTTGATCAGGCTGCGCAGGGCATGTTTGGCGATCCACGCGGTGTGTTTGTTGTCCAGCGACCAACCTTCGATCAGGTCCAGTACCCAGTCGGGATGATCCTTGGTGATGTCGTTGAGGTGATTGGCCACGGACTTGCGCACATAAAGGCTGGGGTCGGCCTTGAGGTTGTCGAGGATGCCAGCGGCCAGGCGCGGGTCGGCCTGGATCTGTTCCATGCGAAATGACCACGGCAGGCGAGGGCGGCAGCCTTCACTGGCCAGGCGCCGCACGTGTTCGTTGGCGTCCAGCGACCAGTCGTGCATGCGTTGCAGCGAGCGCGCCAGATCGCTGCGCAGAAATGGCCGGATCGCAAATTCCGAGGAGCCGAAGGCGGTGAAGTACTTGAGCGCGTCCATGGATAGCTCGAAGCGGTCGGCGCCATAAGTCGCCACGTAGTGTGGCAGGCACATGCTGACGAACGCGCTGTTGAGGCGCGGGGCGAGGGCGCGCAAGACCTCCAGAGATGCCTCGAAATCCAGCGGCAGCACGGCATGCAGGGACTCGCTGACGCGGGCCAGGCGCTGCATGATCGATAGATCGGCCAGGTCTTTTGTTGCGAGCGTCAGGAATGTCTTGCCATCGAACGCCGGGTAGACCGCCGTCATCTCGGTGGCGATGTGCTGGAGGCGCTCGGCGTTGAAGATTTCCTTGAGGGCGGGGGAGGATTGGTCGGCCAATGCAGTGTCCTTAATATTCGGGGGTTGTCTGATCTACCGCGTGATCGTTCATCGCGGGCAAGCCTTGCTCCCACAGTGATTGTTGGAGAACACTCAGTTTGCTTACACCCGCTCACCCTGTGGGAGCGGGCTTGCCCGCGATGAGGCCATTACAGCCGCCTCATTTCTTCCCTGCCTGCTCCTCCAACTGATCCGACTCAAACAGCCGCGCCAGTTCCGCCCGGGCTTCCTGCGCGGTCTGCATGACCTTCGCCGCATCGTCGTACACCGCGTGCTGGGCTTCGAGCACCTGTTCGTCGTGATGCTTGAAGCGCTTGATCCGCGCATCCGCCTGGGCCTGGGTCAAGCCAAGGCCGATCAGCGTCTGGCGGCTCATCTCCAGGCTCGAATGGAAGGTTTCGCGAATGGGGTGGGCGCCCACGTCCATCAAGCGATGCACATGCTGGCGGTTGCGGGCACGGGCGATGATCTTCATATGCGGATAAAGCTTGCGCACCAGCTCCGCGGTCTTGATGTTGGTGTCCGGGTCATCGGTGGCGATCACGAAGTACTCGGCCTGCTCGACCTTGGCCGCGCTGAGGATTTCCGGGCGCATCGGGTCGCCGTAGAACACCGGGACGCCGCCGAAGCTGCGCGACAGCTCGATGGTTTCCACCGAGGTGTCGAGGGCGACGAACTTGATGTTCTGGGCCCGCAGGATACGCGCCACGATCTGGCCCATGCGGCCCATGCCGGCGATCACCACGCGGGGCTCATCGGTGTCGATTGCGCGGAATTTCTCCGGCACCTCCACAGGTTTCACTTTCGGGCTGACCAGGCGCGAGCACAGCAGGATCAACAGCGGCGTCATGGCCATCGACAGGGTGATCGCCAGCACCAGCAGGTCATACAGGCGCGGGTCGAACAGGCTCTGGTCGCGACCGATCTTGAACACCACGAAGGCAAATTCACCGCCGGCCGCCAGCACGATACCCAGGCGAATCGCGCTGACCTTGTTCAAGCCGCCGGCCAGTCGGCCCAGGACGAACAGCAGGGGAAACTTGACGACGATCAGCAGCACGGTCAGCCCCAGCACCACGATAGGCTCGCGCAGCAGCAGGCCGAGGTTCGCGCCCATCCCGACACTCATGAAAAACAGCCCCAGCAACAGCCCCTTGAACGGCTCGATCTGCGCTTCCAGTTCGTGACGGTATTCGGAGTCCGCCAGCAGCAGGCCGGCGAGGAAGGCGCCCAGGGCCATGGAAATACCGGCAATGCCCATCAGCCATGCCGTACCGATCACCACCAGCAGCGCGGTGGCGGTAGAGACCTCAGGCAAATTGCTCTTGGCGACGATCCGGAACACCGGTCGCAGCAGGTAACGGCCGCCGATCACGACGATGGCGATGCTGGCCAGTACCCGCAGCCCGTGGTTCACGTCCTCTGCCGTGCTGGTGTTGTGGTCGACGCCGGACAGCAACGGCACCATGGCGATCAAAGGGATCGCGGCGATGTCCTGGAACAGCAGGATCGCGAACGCCAGGCGCCCGTGGTGGCTGGTCAGTTCCTTGCGCTCGGCCAGGCTTTGCAGGCCGAATGCGGTCGACGACAGGGCCAGGCCCAGGCCCAGCACGATAGAGCTGTTCAACGGTTGCCCGAAGACGAACAGCGCCAGTACGCCCAGCACCCCTCCCGTCAGCAGCACCTGCGCCAGGCCGACGCCGAACACGGACCTGCGCATCACCCACAGGCGTCGTGGCGAAAGCTCCAGGCCGATGATGAACAGCAGCAACACCACGCCCAGTTCCGAGATGTGCGCGACGCTTTCCGGGTTGCCGATCAGGCCCAACACCGACGGGCCAATGATCACCCCCGCGAACAGATAACCCAGCACCGCGCCCAGCTGCAGGCGCTTGGCCAGGGGGACGGTGAGGACTGCCGCGAGCAGAAACACGACAGCGGCTTGTAACAGATAGCCTTCATGGGGCATGGGGGAACTCCATCAACACGGTACGGCGGGGGTGACAAGAATAATGGCTGAGGCTTCGTGCGTCAGCCAGAAACCTGCCTGGTTATTGCGAGATACGAACCATTCTTGGCTGGCCGTGCTTGTCATCGGGAACTTATGAAGATCGCTTGCTGTGATGGCGTATAGCCGCTAAAAGTGATGAGGTTTATGGAGAGGGAAGAAAATGAATTCGAGATTTGTTGTTGTCCCTGCAATCCCCACAGTGACCGGATCAATGCGTGACGGAACGCGCTTTTACTGCGAGACGGCACCCATCGGTTTCAACATTTACGACAACGAAGAGAAATGTCGTCTGAAGAAGGCCTATCAGACCCGAGTTGAAGCCCAGGACGAATGTCAGCAGCTTAACCATGAACAGTATCGGAGGATGCTTGCGGAATCGGAATCCATGACCGTGCTTTAAGCTTTTTGCCAACTTGATCAAGAAAGCACCTAGCGAAGCAGGCGCATGAGTCAGGGGCATGTGAAGATACGACGTGTTCCGCCACAAGGTTGAATTCTGGCGGATAGTGACGGTGAATTGGACGCTTTGCGTATTCGGAAATCAGGATGATTTGGACAAAACGGCGCAATTCCCTGCTGGGTTTCATTTTTTTAGCTGTCGGCCTGGTTCTTTTTTCGGCCTTGTTATTGCTCAAGTCCGAGACTCAGCGCAGGGAAACCTATTTTTCCGAGTACGTGCAAAATATTTCCGGGGTTGTGCGCAATCAGCTCGACACCAATGAAGCCGTACTCTCGGGCTTCTCGGCATTCCTGCAAGCCGTGGATCAGAGTGATACCGAAGCCACAGCCCGATATGCGGCAGTCGTATTGTCAGCCTATCCACATATCTACATGCTCGAGGCCGCACGCGCCGTACCTGTCACCGAGCAGTCCGCCTTTGAGGATTTGCTGCGACGCACATGGCGGCCAGACTTCAAGCTCAAGGATTTCCCCAGTCTCACTCACCAGCCAGCCCAACCCCAGGCCTTTCTCAATGAGACCTGGCCCGTGTTGTTCATGTACCCGGTGCTCCCTGAATCCAGCTCGATCTACGGTGTCAGGCTGGAAACGGTCGCTTACCTTTCCTACGCGCTGGCACGAACCCACAGCAGTCAGAAACCCGTGGTTTCCCCCGTGTTTTCCATGTACGAGGGCGGTAGCGCTTACATTCTGATGCAGTCGGTCAGTCGGCCCGAGCAAGAGCAAGGGAGCGCCAGACCTAATTTTTTTGGTAGCACCATGGTGTCGTTGTTGCTGATCAAGACGGGCGCGCTGCTCGATGCCGTCAATGACGCCAACGTCGATCCGCTGGTCCACATAGCCGCCGTGCTGAAGACGGCTGCCGGATCTGAAAGCGATGTTTTTTCAACCCAGGTTCAGCAGGCCGGCGTGCTCGATCGCCTGTTTTTGCCGCAATTGAACGACCGTGTAGAACTCCTCAATTCGTCGCAGCCGATGACGTTGATATTCGAGCGGCAGCTTCGTTTCGGGGATGTCCTGACCGAAGAAATGTTGATGATCCTTTCAGTACTCGCCGGGGCACTGGTGTTGATGCCGATGGTGTTGATCAGGCATTTCAGGTCGATAGAAAAGGCTGAAGTCGAGCACGAACGCGCAACCTGGCTCGCAACCCACGACGTGCTCACGCAACTGCCCAACCGCTACCTGTTCGCCGAGCGTTTTGCCCAGGCCTTCTCGGATTGGGAAGAGAACGGGACGCCGTTTGCCATGCTTTTGATCGACCTGGATCATTTCAAGGAAATCAACGACCAGCATGGCCATGATGTAGGTGACCAGGTTCTGCGAGCGGTTGCACGCCGCATGCTGCAAGCCACCCGCGCCTGTGACACCGTCGCCCGGTACGGCGGCGACGAATTCGTGATGCTGATCTCCAATCTTTCCGACCCCGAGAGTGCCGAGTCGCAGGCGTCGAGGCTATTCGACACCATCGCGCAGACCGTTGTGACAAGTGCAGGAGAGCTATCAGTCTCCTGCAGTGTCGGCGTTTCTCTGTGTCCTGTTCACGGCCAGAGTCTCGATGCATTGCTTAAGGCGGCGGATCAGGCCATGTATGGCGTCAAGCAGCTGGGGCGAAGGGGCGTCGGCATGACGGAGTCACCGCTGATGTCCTAGACGCATTGAGCCAATGCCCGGCCCATGCCTGGGTGGTGACGACGATTTTCAGTGAATGGCTGAAAATTCCGGTTAATTCTTGCATCAATTAGTTACATTTATAGAATAACCGGATCAGTCCGTTTCCCTCCGAGCACCCCCATGGCCATCAACTTCGACCTCAACGACCTGCAAGCCTTTCGCGCAGTGGTCGAGCAGGGAAGCTTTCGCAAGGCCGCCGATACCGTGCGCATCTCCCAGCCAGCCCTGAGCCGGCGCATCGAAAAGCTCGAAGACGCCCTTGGCGTGAAGCTGTTCGAGCGCACCACGCGCAAGGTCAGCCTGACCCAGGCCGGACGCGGTTTCATGCCCAGTGTCGAGCGCCTGCTGGATGACCTGGATGTAGCGTTGCTGGGCATCAGCGAGGTCGCCTCAAACCGCTTGGGCCATGTCACCGTCGCCTGTGTTCCTTCGGCGGCGTACTACTTCATGCCGCGGGTGATTGCCCACTATCACCGGCAATTTCCCAGGATCAAGGTCAAGGTGCTGGACTCCAGCGCCCATGAAGTGCTGAGCGCGGTGGTCAATGGCGAGGCGGATTTCGGCCTGAGCTTCATGGGCACTCTGGAAGCCGAAGTGGATTTCGAGCCGCTGGTGCAGGAAAGCTATGTGGTGGCTTGCCGGCGCGATCACCCCTTGGCCGGGCGCAGCAGTGTGACCTGGGACGAGTTTTATCAGCAGGACTACATCTCGCTGGATAAAACCTCCGGCAACCGCTTTTTGCTGGATCAGGCCCTGACTCGCGTGGTGCCCAAGCGGCCGAGTATCTGCGAAACCCTGCATGTGACGACCATGATCGGTTTGGTGGAAGCTGGGTTGGGGGTGGCGGCGGTGCCATTGATGGCGATGCCGGCGGCAGATCACCCGATTCTTACCCGGGTGCCGCTCACCGACCCGCAGGTGATGCGCAGCGTCGGCCTGATCAAGCGCCGGGGTCGGACCCTGACCCCGGCTGCGCTTGAACTGGAACGCCTGGTGGTAGAAATGAAAGTCCTGCCGCCGAAACTCAGCGACTGACCGAATCCAGGCCGGTGGCCTTTACATCCGGTTGCGCGGCGGTGGAGGCCAGGTATTCCAGCAGCGCCTTGGCCTCGGCCGGGTGTTGCGCGCCCACTGGAATGCCGGCGGCGAAACGGGTCACCGACTGCACCGATTCCGGAATCTTCGCCACGAAACTCACCCCCGGCACCGGCAGCAGTTCGCTGACCTGCTGGAAGCCCAGTTGATAATCGCCGCTGGCAACCACCGAGCCCACAGGGATTTTCGGCACCATGGTCGATTTGCCCTTGAGCTGGTCTTCGATGCCCAGGCGCTTGAACAGCTGCTGCTCGATGTAGACGCCGCTGGCGCTATCGGAATAGGCCACGGATTTGGCGTCGAGCAGGGTCTTCTTCAGGCCGTCGACCGAGCTGATGTCCGGCTTCGGCGCCCCTTCACGCACCACCAGGCCGATCCGCGAGTCCGCCAGTTCGACCCGTGACGCCGGGTCAACCTTGCCTTGCTTGATCAGGTCATCCAGGGCGTAACCGACCATGATCACCACATCGGCTTTCTCACCCCGGGCCAGGCGATTGGGGATCGCTTCCGGTGCCTTGCCCATCGACGGCCCGAGGGCCGTGTCGAGGGTGTTGCCGGTGGATGCGGCGAATTTCGGGCCGAGGATCTTATAGGCAGCGGTGAAACCACCGGAGGTCATCACACGGATCTCTTCGGCCTGGGCGACAGCGCTTGCCCCCAGGCTGACCAGCAGCGCCAGGGCCGCGACATTGAACAGTTTTTTCATGGACAGGTTCTCGATCAGCGCTGGTTTCACGACACAGCAGGTTGCAGGCGACCGCTGGCGCGGCGATAGAGGTACAGCGTCGCGCCCAGGGCACAGAGCGCGGCGACACTCATCCAGTAGCCGGGCGCTGCTTTATCGCCGGTGTACTGGATCAGGAACGTCGACATCGCCGGGGTGAAGCCGCCAAACACTGCAGTGGCCAGGCTGTAGGCCAGGGAGAAACCGGCGACCCGCACCTCGACCGGCATGATTTCCGTCAGCGCCGGGATCATTGCGCCGTTGTACAGGCCGTAAATGAACGACAGCCACAGCAGCACCAGCAGCATGTGGATGAAACTCGGTGCCTGCACCAGATAAGACAGGGCAGGGTAGGTCGACGCCAGCGCCAGCAGGGCCATGGCGATCAGCACCGGGCGACGGCCGATGCGGTCCGACAGCGCGCCACCGATGGGCAGCCAGAAGAAATTCGACACGCCCACCAACAAGGTCACCAGCAGCGCATCGGACGTGCTCAGGTGCAGCACGGTCTTGCCGAAGGTCGGTGCATACACGGTGATCAGGTAAAACGCGGTGGTGGTCAGGGCGACCATCAGCATGCCGGCGAACACGATGACCCAGTTCTGCGCCAGGGTGCGGAACACCTCACCCATGCTCGGGCGGTGCTTGCGGGTGGCGAACTCCTCGGTTTCTTCCAGGTTGCGCCGCAACAGGAAGATGAACGGCACGATCATGCAGCCGACGAAAAACGGAATCCGCCAGCCCCAGTCGGCAATCGCCGCAGGTGCCATCCATTGGTTCAGGGCATAACCCAGGGCGGCGGCGACAATGATCGCCACTTGCTGGCTGCCGGACTGCCAACTGGTGAAAAAGCCCTTGTGGCCCGGGGTGGCGATCTCCGAGAGATACACCGAAACCCCGCCCAGTTCCGCGCCTGCCGAGAAGCCTTGCAGCAGTCGGCCGATCAGGACCAGGGCCGGGGCGAACAGGCCGATGGTTTCGTAGCCGGGCACCAGCACAATCAGGATCGTGCCGCTGGCCATGATCGACAGGGTGACGATCAGGCCTTTGCGCCGGCCGACGTCATCGATGTACGCACCCAGCACCACCGCGCCGAGCGGGCGCATCAGGAAGCCTGCGCCAAACACGGCAAAGGTCATCATCAGCGAGGCGAACTCGCTGCTGGCGGGAAAGAACACGGCAGCGATCTGCGTGGCGTAGAAGCCGAAAAGAAAGAAGTCGAACTGTTCGAGGAAGTTGCCCGAGGTGACCCGGAAAATGGCGCTGGCCCGGGAGCGTCCGCGCGCGATTGTGGCTGTCATAGGTAAGTACTCCACCGCTTTTATGACGTGCGCCGACAGGTTGCGGCGCACGGTTCTTATTGGGGCGGATAGTGGCGTAGAGGGACCGATATGTTAATTGCATAGTTGGCATGCATTGATGCGTCAGGTGGATCAATGCATTTGTGGCGACACCCTGTGGGAGCGAGCCTGCTCGCGATGGTCGTAAACGATAACGCGTGAAACCAGATGTCCAACGGCGCCTGTTGGTTTTTCGCGAGCAGGCTCGCTCCCACAGGGGTTGTCAGCCAGCATCATGTCGGATGAAACACCACCTGCTCCCCCAGCCGATACTGATTATTCCCGCTGCGCTTGGCCTCATACATCGCCAGGTCGGCAATGTGGATCAACCGGTCCATGCTCGGCGCATGGTCGGGGAACACCGCGACGCCGAGGCTGGTGCCGATGTGGCGCTGGTCGTTGCCGAGGGTCACGGGCGGGGAGAGTTCGACGAAGATTTTCTGGCAGATGCTGCGGGCTTCGTCGGGCAGGTTGATGCCTTGAGGCAGGTCGCGCAGGATGACCACGAATTCGTCACCGCCGATGCGCGCGACCGTGTCGCTGGTATTGAGGATGCGCTTGAGGCGGGTAGCGGTGGCAATCAGCACGCGGTCGCCGGCGGCGTGCCCGTAGTGATCGTTGATTGCCTTGAAGCCGTTGAGGTCGACAAACACCAGCGCCACCCGAGTCGCACTGGCCCGCGCCTGTTCCAGTGCTTCGGACAGACGCTCTTCCAGCACCAGGCGATTGGGCAGGCCGGTCAACGGATCGAAATGGGCCAGGTGCTGCAGGTAACTGGCCGAGGCCTTTTCCTCGGTGATGTCGCGCACCACGCCCATCATCTTCAGGGTTTGGTCCTGCTCGTTCTTGACCACGTTGCCGGTTTCCCGCAGCCAGCGGATGGTACCGTCGGGCCAGATGACCCGGTATTCCTCGTCGTGGTTTTCGCCGGTGGCCAGGCAGCGCAATTCGCCGGCGCGGACCTTGGCGCGGTCGTCGGGATGTACGCAGGAGCAAAACAGGGCGTAGGAGGGCGTCACTTCGCCGATCTTGAACCCGAACATGCCGTAGATCGCCTCCGACCAGTAGAGCCGGTCGGTGTCGACATCCCAGTCCCAGGTGCCGATGCGGGCGAAGTACTGGCTGCGCTTGAAGCGCTCGGCGTCACCGTCCTGATGGATGTTCAGGCCCTCGGCCAGGTCATTGATGATCGCGCGGTATTCGGCCAGTTGCCGGCGCAACCCGCGCTCGCGCAGGATCAACACGACGATCAGGATGAGCATCACCGAGCCGAGGGCTGCGCAGGTCCAAAGCAACTTCATGCAGGAAGGGCACTCATGGCGTGGTAAACCGGCGTTGGGGTCCTGTTCATGTTAGTTCACCGCGTTGCGCCATTGCAGTCGCTTTCTCTTGCGCGGGCGCTAGACTTGATTGGGCAGCTTGCCCGCATCGTGATCATCCGCCCGGCAGGAGGTCATCAATATGACAACCGGTTCTGCCACCCCCGCGCCCGCGCCAGAGAACTCGCAACTGTCGGCGCATTACGGGGGCCCCGCCTTGTTGTTTGCTGCCTACCTGTTTTTCTATTCCTGGCTGCATCTGTTTTATTACTTCAAGACCTTCGGCATACCGCTGGTATCGCTGGATATCTCGCTCTATTTCTATCTCGCCTTTGCCTGGACGGTGGCCAAACAATTGGGTGTCCACACCTTGTTTGTGCTGGGCGTTGGCGCATTGATCTTTGTCGCGCTGAACGGGACCTGGTCCTCGGACAACAGGGGTTTTCCCTATTTTGTGCATAAGGCGATGTTTGCGATTTTCCTGATCCTCGGCCTGTGGGGCACATCGGTCATGGCCGAGCACTACGGCACGCTTCAGGCACAGCAAGTGCGCGACGGCGGTGTGCTGCGCCCGATCCGCCTGCACTTCGATGACAAGCACGCCAATGACTTTCCGCCGCAGTTGACCGCGGCCACAACCAGCAAGGATGGCGGGGTAAAGGAGCCGGTACTGCTGTTCGAAACGGCCGAGACCTATTACGTGCTGGTGCAGAAAGTGCTGATGAAAACCGACAAGCAAGAGCAACGTTACGACTCGTTCGGCACGGTCTATCAAGTGCCGAAGAAACAGGTGACCTACGTTGAAGTCGATGTGCCCAACATGTCACGCAAGACCGGGACCCTGACGTTCGACGATTTCCGCTAAGGACGTGCTCCCTACCGGACCTATGGCAGGTGCGCTATGAACAGATCCCTGATTGCCCTGACGCTGCTGGTTGGCGCCAGCGCAGCACAAGGCGAGCAGATATTGATCATGCCCAGTGGCGAACAGTACCTGGGCAACCAGACGGTGGATCATTCGGGCATCTTTGTCGATTGCGACAAGCGCCCGCACAGCTCGGCGGACGGCAGGATTCAACCGACCAGCCAACGTTGCGCCGATAGCACGGTTATCCATGCGGACGCGCAACCGCTCATTACCCGTTCACCGCTGGAAGTGGTGAGCGTGGACCCCAAAGACAAGAAAATCCGGGTCATGGAAGGCAGTACCGTCAAGATCCTCGACTTGAAACAGTTTCCGGATCTTCATTGGTTCGATTACAACAAGGGCGACCAGATCGGCATCGTCACGGACAAGAAAAGCAGCCTGGGTGAGTGGATTCTGCCCGAAGCCATCTTCGGCAAGGACTTCGCCGTCGACGCCAAGCAAAAGGAGGACAAGCGAGTCCAGGAACAACTGACTCACCCGGAAAAAGGCACCTGAAGTGTTGCCAGCCGGATGATTTTCTGGGAAAAACACGCCCCTCCAAATACCGCCAGTAGGCCAACCATCGTCATGAATGAAGAACTGCAAATCATCGATCTTGCGCAAGGCGACGGCAAAGCTGCCGTCAAAGGCGCGCTGATCACCACCCAATACCGTGGCTGGCTGGAAGACGGCAGCGAATTCGACTCTTCCTGGAGCCGGGGCAAACCCTTCCAGTGCGTGATCGGCACCGGCCGCGTGATCAAGGGCTGGGACCAGGGCCTCATGGGGATGCAGGTGGGCGGCAAGCGCAAACTGCTGGTGCCGGCGCACCTGGCCTACGGCGAACGCACCATGGGCAAGATCCCGCCGAATTCGAATCTGATTTTCGAGATTGAATTGCTGGAAGTGCTGACGCGGGATGATTGACTCCTGAACACCACCACACCCCTGTAGGAGCCGTGTAGGAGCTGTCGAGTGCAACTAGGCTGCGATCTTTTGTTTTTTTAAAAGCAAGATCAAAAGATCACAGCCTTCGGCAGCTCCTACAGGTGATTTGCATCACTCGACAAACACCGGTATCCGCCCGTTCAGCGAAGGCCGGTAGTGCCACTTCAAATCATCCAGTTCGGGATTGACCACCAGAATCCGCGCAAGGCTGGCGCTGGCGATGCTCAAGGCCAGCCTTTGCCCCGGACATTGATGGCGACCGGCGCCAAAGGTAAAGCTGCGCCGATCCGGACGCTTCAGCAGAAAATTGTCGGGATCGACGTTGAGCTGCGGGTCGCGGTTGGCCGAGGCCAGCAGCACCAGGATCGTATCGCCGGGGTTCAGGCTGACACCTTCGATTTCGCATGCCGCGCTGACGAAACGTCGGGTGTTCTGCACCGACGGGTCGAAGCGCTGCACTTCGTCCAGCAGATCGTCGATAGACATTGATTCCTTGCGCAGTGCCGGCTGCCGCTTCAGGGCCAGCACGCTGTTGCCGATGAGGCCCGCCGTGGCCTCGAACGTCTGGGACAGCAAGCCGACAAGGTTGGCCGTAAGGGTTCGCGAATCGGCCGATTGCGTGGCGAAGCGCTGGCAAATGCCCGAGAGCAGGGCAGTGCGTGGCACCTGATCGTCCAGCAGCTCCAGGCAGTAGCCGTTCAACTGTTCGGCCGCGACATGGGCCGCATCCAGTTGCTGCGGGGTGCTCAGGGGCGACAGGCAGGCGACGAAGTCGGCGGTCAGTTCACTGACGATGCGCCCCTGCGCCGGTGTAAACCCCAGCAGTGCCGCGACCACGCACACCGGGCCACGGAACATCGCGGCGTGCAGTCCTTCGGCCCCCTGCGCGATCAGGCGTGCAGCCACCAGCGCCTCGACGTCCTGCGGATCGAACAATTGCAACCCCGGCTCGATGGCCGAGCGCGGGCAGCGCTGGCGTTCGCCTTCGTTCATTCGCATCAACCGGCCAAACACCTCGCCGGCCATGCCGCCGGCTATCGCCCCGGGAACAGGCTCCTGGGTGGGACGGACGTGACAGGCCGGGTGCGCCAGGACCGCGGCGACCGCGCGGGCGCTGCTGGCCAGCCACAGCTTCAGGCCCGAGTGAAAGGTCAGCCCGCCTTCAGCGCGCAATTGCGCGTAGTAGGGATAGGGATCGGCGTGGGTTGCCGCGATGATCGGGTCCATGGTCACAGCCTTTTGTTGTCGGAAAGTGTTGCTACTATCTCCAGTCCGAACTGGCGTTGATTCGTCCGGGAGCGAAATATGAACGAAGAACACTCTGACTTTGGCGTGTCGCAGGTCGCGGCAGCGATTGCGGAGCCGGCGCGCACCAAAATCCTCTGTTCGCTGATGGACGGCCATGCCCGCACCAGCACCGAGCTGGCGGCGATTGCCGAGGTCAGCGCCTCCACCGCCAGCGCACATCTGGCCAAGCTCAAGGAGCTGGCGCTGGTGCGTCTGCATGTCCAGGGTCGCCATCGCTATTACAGCCTGGCGGACAAACGGGTCGCCCAGGCCCTGGAAGCCTTGATGGTGATCGGCCAGAACGCCGTGCCTGCCTTTGAGTCACGAACCCCTGGCCGCCTGCAGTTTGCCCGCACCTGTTACGACCACATGGCCGGCACCCTGGCCGTGCTACTGCACGACCGGATGATCGAGGCAGGATGGCTGCAGGAAGTGGACGATCAGCTTTACCGGCTGAGCGACAGCGGCGAAGCCTTGCTTGAGGGCCTGGGCATCGAGGTCAGGGATCTGGCCACGGCACGTCGGCGTTTTGCCTGCCCGTGTCTGGACTGGAGCATGCGCCGGCCGCACTTGGGCGGGGCGTTGGGGGCCGCGTTGCTGCAAGTGGCGATCCGGCGCAAATGGGTGACCCAGGATCTGGACAGTCGGGCCTTGGCCTTGACTGCGCAGGGGCGCAGGGAGATCAGTGCGCGGTTCGGGTTGATAGTCACGGTCCAGACGCCTGTTTCGATGGCAAAAGCAAAAGATCGCAGTCAGCGACAGTCCCTGTAGGAGCTGCCGAAGGCTGCGATCTTTTGATTTTTTAAAGAGCAGGATCAAAAGATCGCAGCCTCGTTGCACTCGACAGCTCCTACAGGGGGCAGCCGTTTATCAGCGCAAGGTGTATCCGCTATCCACCACCCAATCCTGGCCGAACACGTTACGTGCGCCATTACCCAGCTGGAACAGGATCACATCGGCGACAGCACCCGGCTCCAGAAACTGCCCATCGAGCAAACGCTGGTTGACCGTGCTGGCCACGGCGGTCAGCTCTTCGTTCTTCAAGCCGAGCGTCGACCAGATAGGCGTGGCGGTTGGGCCCGGAGACACGGTGTTGATGCGGATGCCGTGGGGCGCCAGTTCCACCGCCAGGGTGCGGGCATGGTGGATCAATGCGGCCTTGGAGGCGATGTAGGCGGCCAGGCCCGGAAAGGTCACTTGCGCCAGGAAGGTGCCGATGAACACCACCGAGGCGGATGCCGCCAGATGTCCGCGCAGGCAGGCCAGGGTGTTCAGCGCTCCGGCACCGTTGACCGCCCATTGCCGATCGAAAGCCGCCAGGTCCAGGCCGTCGGCCAGTTGTGCGATTCCTGCGTTCGGTACCAGGAAACTCACCGGGCCCATGGACGCGGCCTGTTTTGCCAGGCGCTCCAGATCAGCCGGCTGGGTCACATCCCCCGCGACCCATGACAGTTGGGTCTTGAAGCGTTCCGCCAATTCCCCCAGGCCGCCGATCTGGCGAGACATCGCCAGCACGCGGGCACCCTGGCCCAGCAGCCGCTCGGTGACGGCCAGGCCGATGCCGGAACTGGCGCCGGTGACCACCGCCAGACGATCTTGAAAAGCGTTGTTCATACAGAGGTTTCCTTTTGGTCAGTGAACTTTTGCAGGACACCTACCAAAAATCAGGCCAATGTGAGGGGCCTTCAAGTACGGGCGTTCCAGGTTGGCTGTGGTTATTTTGACACAGGTCAAACTTGGTCATTAAGACTGCGTTATGGTCTTTTTGACGTGGTCCTGTAGGAGCGAGCATGCTCGCGATGGAGTGTCAGCCGGCACCGATGTTGCTGATCCACCATCGCGAGCAGAGCTCGCTCCTACAAAAAGCAAATGGTGGGCGCCCAGGCAAAAAAAATCGCCGCCTTCGAATACCGAAGACGGCGATTTTTCATTGCGGATGGGCGTCAGGTCAAACCTTGACGATCCAGCCGGCTGGCGCTTCGATGTCGCCGGTTTGCACACCGGTCAGCTCTTTGTAGAGCTTCTGGGTGATCGGGCCGACTTCGGTTTCGCTGTGGAACACGTGCAGGTGATCGTTGTAGCTGATACCACCGATCGGGGTGATGACAGCGGCGGTACCGCAGGCGCCGGCTTCCTTGAAGTCCGACAGCTTGTCGATGAACACGTCGCCTTCGATCACTTCCAGGCCCAGGCGGGTTTTTGCCAGTTCGATCAGCGACAGACGGGTGATGCCCGGCAGTACCGACGGCGAGTTCGGGGTCACGAACTTGTTGTCGTGGGTGATCCCGAAGAAGTTGGCCGAGCCGACTTCCTCGATTTTCTTGTGAGTCATCGGGTCCAGGTAGATAGCGTCGGCGAAATGCGCTTTCTTGGCCTGGGAGCCCGGCATCAGGCTGGCGGCGTAGTTGCCACCCACCTTGGCGGCACCGGTGCCTTGTGGCGCGGCGCGGTCGAAGCTGGAGATCTGGAAGTTATGCGGGGTCAGGCCGCCCTTGAAGTAGGCGCCGACCGGGATCGCGAACACCGAGAAGATGAACTCGGGGGCAGTGCGCACGCCAATGTTGTCGCCCACGCCGATCACGAACGGACGCAGGTACAGCGCGCCGCCGGTGCCGTAAGGCGGGATGAAGCGCTCGTTGGCACGGACCACGTCCTTGCACGCTTCGATGAACTGCTCGGTGGACACGTGCGGCATCAGCAGGCGGGCGCAGCTGCGCTGCATGCGCGCGGCGTTCTGGTCCGGACGGAACAGGTTGATCGAGCCATCCTTGCAACGATAGGCCTTCAGGCCTTCGAAGCATTGCTGGCCGTAGTGAAGGGCAGTGGAGCCTTCGCTGATGTGCAGCACGTTATCTTCGGTCAGGGTGCCTTTGTCCCACTCGCCATTGCGAAAGTACGACAGATAGCGCTTGTCAGTCTTGATGTAGTCAAAACCCAGCTTGTCCCAATTGATGCTTTCGTTACCCATGACACCCTCTATCACTTAACAACCGCCGAAACGGTACAAGGCTTCTGACGTTTTTTTGGATGGGGACAACAATACTTCATTCTTGGGCTGTTTCGCAGCCCGGACTATCGGATGACGGGCAGATAAATCGTATTGTCCTCAAGAAATCGCGAGCAGGCTCGCTCCCACAGGGGAATGCATTCCAAATGTGGGAGCGAGCCTGCTCGCGATGGGCGCGCCACCCTTCAGAGGTGCAACGCATGCCCCAGTGCGCGCAACGCCGCTTCCTGCACCGCCTCGCCCAGCGTCGGATGGGCATGGATGGTGCCGCCGATGTCTTCCAGCCGCGCGCCCATTTCCAGGCTTTGTGCAAAGGCCGTCGACAACTCGGACACCCCGACACCCACCGCCTGCCAGCCGAGGATCACGTGGTTGTCGCGACGGGCGACCACGCGTACGAAGCCGCTTTTGGACTCCAGTGTCATGGCCCGGCCATTGGCGGCGAACGGGAAGCTGGAAACGATGCAGTCAAGGCCGGCAGCCTTGGCTTCGTCCGGGGTCTTGCCGACCACCACCAGTTCCGGGTCGGTAAAGCACACGGCGGCAATGGCGGTGGGGTTGAACTCGCGGGTTTTGCCGCTGATCAGCTCGGCCACCATTTCGCCCTGAGCCATGGCCCGGTGGGCGAGCATCGGTTCGCCGCTCAGGTCACCGATGGCATAGACGTTGCACATGCTGGTCTGGCAACGGTTGTCGATCTTGATCGACGAACCGTTCATGTCCAGGTTCAGTGCTTCGAGGTTCCAGCCCTGGGTGTTCGGTTTGCGACCCACGGCCACCAGCACCTGATCGGTTTCCAGGTTCAGGGTACTGCCTTCCGGGTCCAGAACTTGCAGAGTATTTGCAGTTGAATCAAAGTCTTGCACGCTATGCTTCAAGTAAAGCTTCACGCCGAGCTTCTTCAATTCTTCGTGCACCGGCTGGGTCAGTTCGGCGTCGTAAGCCGGCAGGATGCGCTCCTGGGCTTCGACCACACTGACTTCGGCGCCGAGCTTGCGATAGGCAATCCCCAGCTCCAGGCCGATGTAACCGCCACCCACCACGATCAAGCGTTTCGGCACGGCAGTCGGCGCCAAGGCTTCGGTGGAAGAGATGATCGGCCCGCCAATCGGCAGCATCGGCAGGTTCACGCTCTTGGAACCGGTGGCCAGCACCAGGTGCTCGCAGTGGATGCGGGTTTCGCCGACATCGACGGTTTTCCCGTCGACGACCTTGGCCCAGCCCTGCACGACCTGGACCTTGTTCTTTTTCAGCAGCGCGGCGACGCCAGTGGTCAGGCGATCAACGATGCCGTCCTTCCATTCGACGCTCTTGCCGATGTCCAGGGTCGGCGCCGACACGTTGATGCCCAGCGCCGAATGCTGGTTGTGGTGCCGGGTCTGATGGAACTGTTCGGCGACGTGAATTAGCGCCTTGGACGGAATGCAGCCGATGTTCAGGCAAGTACCGCCCAACGATTCGCCTTCTACCAGAATGGTCGCAATGCCCAACTGGCCGGCACGGATCGCCGTCACATAACCGCCGGGGCCGCCGCCGATGATCAGCAGCGTGGTGTTCAAAGTTTGCATGCAGCTCTCCACCAGAAATCAGTCCACAAACAAAGTGGCAGGTTGTTCGAGCAGGCCGCGCACGGCCTGGATGAAGAGTGCCGCATCCATGCCGTCGACCACGCGATGATCGAAGGAGCTGGAGAGGTTCATCATCTTGCGGATCACCACCTGGCCTTTGATCACCATCGGCCGTTCGACGATCTTGTTCACGCCGACAATCGCCACTTCCGGCAGGTTCAGCACCGGCGTACTGACAATGCCGCCCAACGCACCGAGGCTGGTCAGGGTAATGCTGGAACCGGACAGCTCATCGCGGCTGGCCTTGCCGTTGCGCGCGGCGGTAGCCAGGCGCGAAATCTCCGCTGCGTTGTCCCACAGGCTGCGCGCTTCGGCGTGACGCACCACCGGCACCATCAAGCCGATATCCGCCTGGGTGGCGATGCCCACATGCACCGCGCCGAGGCGGGTGATGACCTGGGCTTCGTCGTCGTAGCGGGCGTTGATCTGCGGGAAGTCGCGCAGGGCGACGACCAGCGCGCGGACCAGGAACGGCAGCAGGGTCAGCTTGCCGCGGGTCGCGCCGTGTTTTTCGTTCAAGTGCGCGCGCAACTCTTCCACGGCGGTCACGTCGATTTCCTCGACATAACTGAAGTGGGCGGCGCGTTGGGTGGCGTCCTGCATGCGCTGGGCAATCTTGCGGCGCATGCCGATCACCTGGATCTGCTCTTCGTCGTTACGCTGGGCGTAAGCGCTGCTGACGGACGAAGCGTTGGATTGACCTTGGGCCAGATAGGCATCGAGGTCTTCGTGCAGCACGCGACCGGCGGGGCCGGTGCCGCGCACCAGGCGCAGCTGAATACCGAGGTCCAGCGCATGTTTGCGCACGGCCGGGGAGGCCAGCGGGCGCTCATCGGCTTCGCGAGCGACCATCGGGCCCTGGCAAACGGCTGCCGGGCGAGGTGCCGCCGGGGCCGGTTTGCTTTCAGCCACCGCTTCAACTTTCGCCGCGGCCACTGCTGGCGCTTCTTTCACGGCAGCCGGCGCTGGAGCCGCGGACTCTTTAACGTTGCCCGCGCCTTCGACTTCAATGCTGATCAGCACACTGCCGACCGCCATGACTTCGCCCGGCTGGCCGCCAAGGGCGATGACCTTGCCATGCACCGGCGAGGGAATATCCACCATCGCCTTGTCGGTCATGACATCGGCCAGCACCTGATCCTCGACGACCATGTCGCCAACCTTCACGTGCCATACCGACAATTCAACTTCTGCGATGCCTTCGCCAATGTCCGGCATCTTGATAACGTGCGTGCCCATTCAGACCTCCATGACCCGTTTCAACGCCGCGCCCACACGGGACGGCCCTGGGAAATACGCCCACTCTTGCGCGTGCGGGTAGGGGGTGTCCCAGCCGGTGACGCGTTCGATCGGCGCTTCCAGGTGGTGGAAGCAGTGCTCTTGCACCAGTGCGGCCAGTTCAGCGCCGAAACCGCAGGTGCGGGTCGCTTCGTGCACGATCACGCAGCGGCCGGTTTTCTTCACCGACTTGGTGATGGTTTCCAGATCCAGCGGCCACAGGCTGCGCAGGTCGATGACTTCAGCGTCCACTCCGCTTTCTTCAGCAGCCACTTGCGACACGTAGACGGTGGTGCCGTAGGTCAGCACGGTGACGTCCTTGCCCGGACGGGCGATGGCGGCAACGTCCAGCGGCACGGTGTAGTAGCCGTCCGGAACCTGTGCGGCGGGGTGTTTCGACCACGGGGTCACCGGGCGCTCGTGGTGGCCGTCGAACGGGCCGTTGTACAGGCGCTTGGGCTCCAGGAAGATTACCGGGTCATCGTTTTCGATGGAGGCGATCAGCAGGCCCTTGGCGTCGTAGGGGTTGGACGGCATGACCGTGCGCAGGCCGCACACCTGGGTGAACAGCGCCTCGATGCTCTGGCTGTGGGTCTGGCCGCCGTAGATGCCGCCGCCGCAAGGCATGCGCAGGGTCATCGGCGCGGTGAACTCGCCGGCCGAGCGATAACGCAGGCGCGCGGCTTCGGAGATGATCTGGTCGTAGGCCGGGTACACGTAGTCGGCGAACTGGATTTCCACCACCGGGCGCAGGCCGTAGGCACCCATGCCCACGGCGGTGCCGACGATGCCGCTTTCGGAGATCGGCGCGTCGAACACCCGGGAAGTGCCGTACTTGCTCTGCAGGCCTTCGGTGCAACGGAACACGCCGCCGAAGTAACCGACGTCCTGGCCGAACACCACCACGTTGTCGTCGCGCTCAAGCATCACGTCCATGGCCGAGCGCAGGGCCTGGATCATGGTCATGGTGGTCGTGGTCATGGCGGTTTCCAGCGCAATATTGTTGTTGTGATCGTTCATGTCAGATCCCCAGCTGCTGACGCTGGCGCTTCAAGTGCTCCGGCATCTCTTTGTAGACGTCTTCGAACATGGTCGCGGCGCTTGGAATCTGGCCACCGGCGAGGGTGCCGAACTGTTCGGCCTGCTTCTGCGCGGCGATCACTTCGGCTTCCAGCTCGGCGCTGACGGCAGCGTGTTCCTCTTCGGACCACTGGCCGACCTTGATCAGGTGCTGCTTGAGGCGCGCGATCGGATCGCCCAGCGGGAAGTGGCTCCAGTCGTCGGCCGGACGGTATTTGGACGGATCGTCGGAGGTGGAGTGCGGGCCGGCGCGGTAGGTGACCCACTCGATCATGGTCGGGCCCAGGCCCCGGCGGGCGCGTTCGGCGGCCCAGGCGGAAGCGGCGTAGACCGCGTAGAAATCGTTGCCATCGACGCGCAGGGACGCGATGCCGCAACCGACGCCACGACCGGCGAAGGTGGTGGCTTCACCACCGGCAATCGCCTGGAAGGTGGAGATGGCCCACTGGTTGTTGACCACGTTGAGGATCACCGGCGCGCGGTACACGTGGGCGAAGGTCAGGGCAGTGTGGAAGTCCGACTCGGCGGTGGCGCCGTCGCCGATCCAGGCCGAGGCGATCTTGGTGTCGCCCTTGATCGCCGACGCCATGCCCCAGCCGACCGCCTGGACGAATTGAGTGGCGAGGTTGCCGGAAATGGTGAAGAAGCCGGCTTCCTTGACCGAGTACATGATCGGCAACTGACGGCCCTTGAGCGGATCGCGCTCGTTGGACAACAGCTGGCAGATCAGGTCCACCAGCGGCACGTCGCGGGCCATGAGGATGCTTTGCTGGCGGTAAGTCGGGAAGCACATGTCGTCGATGTTCAACGCCAGGGCCTGGGCGCTGCCGATGGCTTCTTCGCCAAGGCTCTGCATGTAGAAGGACATCTTCTTCTGACGCTGGGCAACCACCATGCGGTTGTCGTAGATCCGCGTCTTGAGCATGGCGCGCATGCCTTTGCGCAGAATCTCCACCGGCACGCCTTCGGCCCATGGGCCCAGGGCGTTGCCCTGATCGTCGAGCACGCGAATCAGGCCGCGGGCCAGGTCGGCCGTGTCGGAGGGTTCAACGTCGATTGGGGGTTTGCGCACCGTACCGGCATCGGTCAGATGCAGGTAGGAGAAGTCGGTTTTGCAGCCGGGGCGGCCCGAGGGTTCGGGGACGTGCAGGCGCAGCGGTTCGTACGCTTGGTTCATGGCTTCTACGCTCGATCTTGTGAATTTCTTGTAGTGAGCTGACAGATTTCGTTCTGTAGAAGAAATCTTGTCCTACAACAATCATAGGCCCGGCCAAGAAGAATATTTCTCTCTGTTTCGTTGCACTGGAGACTATTTGCAGATAAAAAATCCATATACGAATAAAAAACAGGTGGTTTTGTCTCATGCGCAAACTGGACCGTACCGACATCGGCATTCTCAACAGCCTCCAGGAGAACGCGCGCATCACCAACGCCGACCTGGCGCGTTCGGTGAACCTGTCGCCGACGCCTTGTTTCAACCGGGTCAAGGCAATGGAGGAGCTGGGTGTCATTCGCGAGCAAGTCACGCTGCTCGATGCCGACATGCTGGGGCTGCACGTGAACGTGTTCATCCATGTCAGCCTGGAAAAGCAGGTGGAGAGGGCGTTGCAGCATTTCGAGGACGCGATTTCCGATCGCCCTGAAGTGATGGAGTGCTACCTGATGGCCGGCGACCCGGACTACCTGATCCGGGTACTGGTGCCGAGCATCCAGTCGCTGGAGCGTTTCATGATGGACTTTCTGACCAAGGTGCCGGGGGTGGCGAACATCCGTTCGAGCTTTGCGCTCAAGCAGGTGCGCTACAAGACCGCGCTACCGTTGCCGGCCAACGGCTTGACGCTGGATATCTGAAATACCCCAACCCCTGTGGGAGCGAGCCTGCTCGCGATTGGGCCATCAGATTCAACAACAAAGTTGACTGACAGTCCGCCATCGCGAGCAGGCTCGCTCCCACAGGTCAGAATTTATTGAGGGGGATTTTCAGATAGGTCACGCCGTTATCTTCAGCCGGTGGCATATTCCCCGCCCGCACATTGACCTGAATCGCCGGCAGCAACAGCGTCGGCATGCCCAACCCGGCATCGCGCGTCGTGCGCATGGTGACAAAGGCTGCTTCGTCGATGCCGTCGCGCACATGGATGTTGCTTTTACGCTGCTCGCCCACCGTGGTCATGCAACGCGGCTCGCGGCCCGCGGGCGGGTAGTCGTGGCAGACGTAAAGGCGTACGCCAGCGGGGAAGGCCAGCAGTTTCTGGATAGAGGCGAACATCTGGTTGGCGTTGCCGCCGGGAAAGTCGCAGCGCGCGGTGCCCACGTCCGGCATGAACAGCGTGTCGCCCACCAGGATCTGCTCGCCGTCGATCAGGTAAGCCATGTCCGCCGGGGTGTGCCCGGGGACGTGCAGGGCGGTCGCCCTGAGGTTGCCGATCATGAAGGATTCGTCGGGGGCGAACAGATGATCGAACTGCGAACCGTCAATGCAGAATTGCGGCTCAAGATTGAACAGCGCCTTGAACACGTTCTGCACCTTGCAGATCGATTGGCCGATGGCGATCTTGCCGCCCAGTTCCCGGCGCAGGTACGGCGCGGCGGACAGGTGATCGGCATGGGCGTGGGTTTCCAGCAGCCACTGCACCTGCAACCGGTGTTCGCGCACGAACGTGATGATCCGGTCGGCCTGCACAGTGGTGGTACGCCCGGCGGCGGGGTTGTAGTCGAGCACCGGATCGACGATCGCGCATTGCCCGCCATCGGTATCAAAGATCACGTAGCTGTAGGTGGACGAGGCATCGTCGAAAAACGCTTCAATCTGGGCAGGCATGGGGTGGATTCTGTCGTGGACAAGCCATGAGGTTAGTTTCATTTTCCCTGCGCTGACCAGTCCTTGAGTCAAATCCAGTTACGAAAAACAGCGTGCGGGCTCTATCCTGTCATCTATCGATACCGGGCGTTCCCGGCCTTTGTCATGGATTACGAGCGTTTTATGTTGCTGGCGAGTTTTTTTGGTGTGGTGATGGGGTTGGTACTGGGCCTGACTGGAGCCGGCGGCGGCATTCTGGCCGTACCGGCGCTGGTGCTGGGCCTGGGATGGAGCATGACCCACGCGGCGCCGGTCGCGCTGTTCGCGGTGGGCAGTTCGGCGGCGGTCGGGGCGATCGATGGATTGCGGCATGGACTGGTGCGCTACCGCGCGGCGCTGCTGATTGCCGCGCTCGGCGCGGTGTTCTCGCCGGTGGGCATCTACTTCGCCCATCAGTTGCCGGAAAAGATCCTGATGATCCTGTTCAGCCTGCTGATGGTCATGGTTGCCGCGCGGATGTTGCGCCGTGAGCGCAAGGACGAAGGGCCCAGCGATCACGGGCATGCCAACTGGGGGCAGAAAAACTGCATGCTCGACCAGCACACCGGGCGTTTATCCTGGACCGCCAAATGCACCGCGACCCTCGCGGCCCTCGGTGCGGTGACGGGCGTGGTCTCGGGGTTGCTTGGCGTGGGGGGCGGGTTTCTGATCGTGCCGGCCTTCAAGCAACTGACCGACGTGCAAATGCGCGGGATCATCGCCACGTCGCTGATGGTGATCAGCCTGATCTCGGCCATCGGCGTGGTCGGCGCTCTGCACGCCGGAGTACGCATCGACGGCCTTGGCGCGGCGTTCATTGCTTCCAGCATCGTCGGCATGATCGTCGGCCGCAAACTCTGCGCACGGGTGCCGGCGCGGGTGTTGCAGGTGGGGTTCGCCAGCGTCTGCATGGTGGTTGCCGCCTATATGCTCATAAACGCGGCGCTCTAATCCGGATATTTGCCCTCCTGTAGGAGCGAGCTTGCTCGCGATGCACCCGAGAACACAGCGGGGCATCAGGTACCCAGCGTTATCGTTGTCGTCCATCGCGAGCAAGCTCGCTCCTACAGGAGTGACATCCGCCATCGGGCTTACACCCTTGGTGGCGAGCCCTGCCGACAGGCGGTCTTACGCCGTAACTGTCGCGCATCACCGGCCATTCCAAAGCACCTGAAAACCGCCCCCAAGGCAGCGTATGGCGCCGCCTGCCCGCTTTCGATAATCGCCTCCGACAACTCGTCCCCAGTCGCGGAGCGCGCCATGCACAACAATAAGAACTTCACGCATCATTTCCTGCCGGCCTTGATTGCGAGCCTGTCCACCTTCGGCCTGAGTGCCACCGCCGAGGCCGACATCATGCTGTACGACAAGGACCAGACCACGTTCTCCACCGACGGATACATCAATGCCTTCTACGTCAACAGCGATGTCGACCGTGCCGGCGACCAGTTCGACCGCCGCCAGTCACGGGTGAAAATGGGCTTTCTGCCCAACTACCTGGGTTTCAACATGGGAAAGCAGGTCGATGACCTCAAGCTCGGTGCCCGCGCCTCGTTCTGGGTGACGATCAACGACAGCGAAACCAATGGCACCGACACCGCCATCGATGTGCGGCAGTTCTACGGCACCGTCGCCAACCCGCAGTGGGGTGAAGTGTTGATCGGCAAGGACTTCGGCCTGTTTGCCCGCTCCAACATCCTGCTCGATGAGCTGCTCGCCGGTTACGGTCAGGTCAGCGATACCCTGGGCCTGGTGGATGGCGGCGGGGTGTCGTTCGGCAACATCGGCACCGGTTATCCGTACCCTTTCCCGACCTCGCAAATCACCTACCGCACCCCGGTGATGGACGGTCTGCGCGTAGCGGTGGGGATCATGGACCCGGTGGACACCAACGACAGCAGCCCGACCGGCAAGGCCTACCAGGAAAACCCGCGTACCGAGAGCGAGATCACGTACCAGTTCGACGTCGCCGGGGCGAAGATCTACAGCTGGATCAACGGCAGCTACCAGACCTCGGACAATACTGATTCCAGCGTGGAGACCGTGACGTCCAAAGGCGTCGGTTACGGCGTGCAGGCGAAAATGGGCGGCCTGTCCCTGACCGGCTCCGGTTTCCAGGCCAAGGGTATCAACCCGTTTTTCACCAACAACGCCGGCGAGCCGACCCTGCGTAACGTCGACAGCGACGGTTACCTGTTGCAGGGCTCCTACAAACTGGGCAAGAACCGCCTGGCGCTGTCCTACGGCAAGACCAATGACGATGGCAACGGCGTGGTCGGCAGCGGCGCAGACTACGAAACCCGGGGCATTGCGCTGTTCCATGACGTCAACGACAACCTGAAACTGGTGGCCGAGTACAACCAGTTCGAAATCAACGGCCATGACACCAGTGCCCAGAACGAAGATACCGATACCTTCGCGGTGGGAGCGGTGTTGACCTGGTAACAGAGAAGTCGGCATCACGACCATTCCCTGTGGGAGCGAGCCTGCTCGCGATGGTGTATCAGCCGGCATCGTCGTAGCTGACACACCATCGCGAGCAGGCTCGCTCCCACAAGGGAACTTGAGTTGTTCTGCAGATATCGCCCGGTTCTCATCCCATCGAAGCGGCTACCCGCTACCCAAGTAGCATTCGTCCCGCCCCTCAGCCTTCGTACACTCGTGCCTCATATACACGCACCTGCGGGGGTGGCGATGCAGCAGGTCCATAACGAAGGTGTCGTCAGCGCCATGTCGCTCGCCACCGACCCGCAGCAGGCGGCGCAGGAACTGGCGCGGCAGTTGCTGCATCCGAATCTGGGTTTCGTGCTGTTCTTCTGTTCCGCCGAATACGATTTGCCGGCGCTGGGCCACGCCTTGCAGCAAAGTTTCGGCGGGATCCGCCTGGCCGGTTGCACCAGCGCCGGGGAAATCACCCCGCTGGGCTATGGACGCAATTGCGTGACGGCGATGGGCTTCGATCATCGGCACTTTTCCATCGCCCTGGAACTGATCGATGAAATGGAGCACTTCAGCCTGATCGACGCACAGCAGATGGTCGAGCGTCTGGTGGGTGGCTGTCGCAGCAACACCCTGGCCCCGATCAAGGGCAACAGCTTTGCCCTGACCCTGCTCGATGGCCTGTCCAGCCGCGAAGAGATGGTATTGGCCGCCTTGAGTGCGGCGCTCGGTGCCATTCCGCATTTCGGCGGCTCGGCCGGGGACGACAACTACCTGACTCACACCCACGTTTACTTCGACGGCGGCTTCCACAGTGGCGCGGCGGTGGTGGTGCTGGTCAATACCTGGCTGGACTTCGAAGTGTTCACCACCCATCACCTGCAGCCTCAGGCGCAGAAGCTGGTGGTCACCGGGGCCGACAGCGCCTCGCGACGGGTCTTCGAACTCAACGCCGAGCCGGCCGCCGCCGAGTATGCCCGGCACATCGGTGTGCCGGTGGCCGAGCTCGACCACCGGATCTTCGCCGCGCATCCCTTGGCCGTGCGCATCAACGAACAGTATTACGTGCGCGCCATCCAGCAGGTTCATCCGGATTTGAGCCTGAGTTTCTACTGCGCGGTGGAGAACGGCATTGTCCTCACCGCCATGACCCCGGGCCCGTTGTTGCCGAATCTGCAAAGCCTGTTCGATGGCTTGCAGGAGCGGCTCGGCGATTTGTTGCTGACCATCGGCTGCGACTGTTTCCTGCGGCGCCTGGAACTGGAAGACCACGGCAGCCTGGAGCAGGTCGGGGCGTTTTTGCGCGAGCAGCGCGTGATGGGGTTCAACTCCTACGGAGAACAGTTCAATGGCATGCACATCAACCAGACCTTCACCGGCGTTGCCATTGCCCGGGGCCGGTCCCTCGGAAAACGCTGAGCTGCAGGCGCAGATCGCCGCCCTGCAACATGACAATCAAAAGCTGCAACGCATCAACGCAGCGCTGATCGAACGTATCGAGTCCGGCGTCACCCGTGGCAACGATCCTTATGCGGCCTTCCAGCATTCGGTGGTGCTGGCCGAGCAGGTGCGTGAGCGCACCGATGCCTTGAACCAGGCCATGGCCGAACTCAAGGCCGGCAACCATCTGCTCAGCGAAGCCCGCCTGCGCGCCGAAACGGCCCATCAACACCTGATCGACGCCATCGAAAGCATTTCCGATGCCTTCGTGCTGTTCGACGCCGAGCAGCGCATTGTCCTGTTCAACAGTCGCTTCAAGGCGTTCTGGAGCAACAGCCGGGTGCGGATCCACGCCGGTATGCGCCTGGTCGAGGTCAAGCGCCTGATGCTCAACAACGGGATGTTTGCCGAAGAACCCCGCGGGCATGCCGAGGAAAACCTGCTGTACCGCCTGCAGGACGGTCGCTGGCTGCAAGTCAGCGAACGGCCGACCCAGGAAGGCGGGCGGGTGATCCTGTTCACCGACATTACCGACGTCAAGCTCAGCGAAACCGTGCGCCGCGAGCAGGCGTTGGCGCAGAAGTCGCACCTGTTGCAACGGGCGGTCGACAACCTGTCCCAGGGGGTGGCGATGGTCAACGCCGAAGGCATTCTGGAGTTGTGGAACCGGCGGTTTCTCGAACTCAGTGGCCTGGCGCCGGTGGCGGCCCATCGGCCGTTTGCCGAAGTGATCGCCGACAGCGAGTTGACCCTGCTGACCCCGGCCAGCCGTGGCGCCAATGGCCGGCCGGTGCAGGAATGCGAACAGCGCCTGGAAGATGGCCGGGTCCTGGAGATCCGTACCCATCCGTTACCTACCGGCGGTTTCGTCAACACCTTCACCGACATCACCGAACGCTACCAGCACGCCGAAGCCCTGAGTGAGAGCGAGCGCTGGATTCGCCTGATCACCGACCATGTGCCGGCGTTGATCGCCTACCTCAATGCCGATCTGGTCTACGAATTCACCAACAAGGTCTACGAAGAATGGTACTGCTGGCCGCGCGGGGTGATGCTCGGCCAGAGCCTGCGCGAAGTGCACAGCGAACAGCACTACCAGCGCCTGGAGGCCTACGTGGCCAGGGCGCTGGCCGGGGAGAGCGTGACCTTCGAGTTCGCCGAGACCAACGTCAACAATCAGGAGCGCTACATGCTGCGTTCCTATGTGCCCAACCGCCTGGCCAGCGGCGAGGTGGTGGGGATTTTCGTGCTGATTCGCGACATCACCGAGCGCCGCCGTACCGCCGAAGCCTTGCATCAGGCCTATCAGAACCTTGAACTGCGGGTGCGCGAACGCACCGCCGAACTGACCGACCTCAATGGCCAGCTGCTGCGGGAAATCGACGAGCGTCGCCGGGTCGAATCACGCTTGCGCGAGGCCAAGCTGGAAGCGGAACAGGCCAACCTGTCGAAGACCAAGTTTCTCGCCGCCGTCAGCCACGACCTGTTGCAGCCGCTGAACGCCGCGAGACTGTTCACCAGCGCCTTGCTTGAACGTCGCGAGCCGATCTGCAACGACATCCTGGTGCGCAATGTCAGCAATTCCCTGGAAGACGTGGAGACCCTGCTGGGTACGCTGGTGGACATTTCCAAGCTCGATGCCGGGGTGATCAAGGCCGACATAGCCCCGTTCGCCTTGAGCGAACTGCTGGAAAACCTCGCCGCCGAGTACACCCAGGTGGCGCGCAGCGAAGGCCTGCAACTGCATTTCATCGGCTGTTCGGCACTGGTGCGCAGCGACATCCAGTTGCTGGCGCGGATCCTGCGCAACCTGTTGAGCAACGCCATTCGCTACACCTACAGCGGCCGCGTGGTGCTGGGGTGCCGTCGGCATCGCCAGCGCCTGTCGATTCAGGTCTGGGACACCGGCATGGGCATCGCCGAGGATCGCCTGGAAGAAATTTTCCAGGAGTTCAAGCGCGGTGATGTACAACGCCCGGACCAGGATCGTGGGCTGGGCCTGGGTCTGGCGATCGTCGAAAAGATTGCCGGCATTCTTGGGCACCGCATCCAGGTGCGTTCCTGGCCGGGCAAGGGCTCGCTGTTCTCGGTGGAAGTGCCGTTGAGTGCCACGGCCCCCAAGCCAATGCCGAGCCCGCCGATGACCGAGCCCATGCTCGAACGGCTGCGCGGTGCGAAGGTCTGGGTGCTGGACAACGACGCGACCATCTGCGCCGGCATGCGTACCTTGCTGGAGGGCTGGGGTTGCGTGGTGGTGACGGCGCTGTCGGAGGAGGACCTGGCGCGGCAGGTGGACAATTACCATGCCGAGGCGGATTTGCTGATTGCCGATTACCACTTGGACAACGACCGCAACGGCGTCGATGCCGTGGCCCGGATCAATGCCCGTCGGGCCAGTGCGATTCCGGTGATGATGATCACCGCCAATTACAGCAACGACCTCAAGCAGAAGATCCGCGAACTGGGCCATACCCTGATGCACAAGCCCGTGCGGCCGATGAAGCTCAAGACGGCGATGAGTCACTTGCTCGGCAGGCCTTGAGCCTGATCGTTCCCACGCTCTGCGTGGGAATGCAGCCCGGGACGCTCCGCGTCCCTTCCAGAGCCGAACGCGGAGCGTCCGTTGAGGCATTCCCACGCAGAGCGTGGGAACGATCAGCAGGGGCGGTCAACGGCGCAAATAAGACCCGAAATCAATATCCCCGGCACTCAGGATCGCCTGCACGCGGTTGTGCACGTTGAGCTTGCGCAGGATCGCCGAGACATGGGCCTTGACTGTGGTTTCGGCGATTTCCAGGGTGTAGGCAATCTGTTTGTTCGATTCGCCCTTGGTCATCCGTTCCAGCACCTGCAACTGCTTGCGGGTCAGGGCCTGTAGCAATTCCGGCGGGATGCTCGGGGTGTCGTTCATGCGCCGGTGCGAACTGCTGTTGCCCGTACGGATGATGTCTGGAGGCAGGTAGACGTTGCCGTTGAGAATCTGCTGGATCGCATCGGTCATCTGTGTGCGGGGCGAGGACTTGGTGATGAAACCCACCGCCCCGTAAGTGATGGCCTGCAGGACGATCTGCTTGTCCTGTTCGGCGGAGACGATCACCACCGGAATGGTCGGTGCTTCGTTACGCAGGTTGATCAGGCCATTGAGCCCGTGCATGCCGGGCATGTTCAGGTCGAGGAGGATCAGGTCCAGGTCGTCGTGTTCCTGGGTCAGCGCCAGGGCGCTGTCGAGGTCGGCGGTTTCCATGACCTCGCTGCCGGAAAAACCATCGCTGATGACGTTGTGAATGGCTTCGCGAAACAGCGGGTGATCGTCGGCAATCAGAATTTTGTACATGGCCTTTCACCTCATTATTTTGATTATGGTGTGGCAACAACGTGCACGCGTAAAGCTCAGGGAAAGGGTTCGGGCTGGGCCGGGGTCACCGGCAGGTTGGCCGCTTGCCAGGCATCCAGGCCATCGCGGTACCAATACAGTGATTTATAGCCCAGGCGCGCGGCGCGCCTGACCGCGTTCCAGCTCAACCAGCAGTCGGCGCGGCAGTAGAAGACCAGCGGTTGCGTCAGGTCGCCGCCGGTCAGCTTTTGCAGGTTGCCCGCAAAGTAGTCCTGCCATTGTGGCGTCAGCTCGCCGTCGCCGGTGTTGGCCAGCCAATGGCTGCCGGGCAGGTTTTCGTGGGGCTGGTCTTCGATGAAGCGACCTTGCAGCCATTGGCGGCGATAGACATCGATCAGCACCGGGCGCGGGTTTTGCTCAAGCAGGGTTTGCAGGACCGGTGTATCGATGATGGTCGCGTCCTGCATGAGGTCCGGCGTGGGGCTGCGGTACAGGTCGATGCGATAGCCATCGGGGGAAAACAACGGCGTTTGCGCCTGCGCGCCCGCCAGCCACAGGCTGAGCGACAACGCAGCGAGAGTTGGACGCAACAGGCGACGTCGGGCACGCGGCATGGGGATTGATCCTTATCGTTATGCGCCCATTACATGCCAGTGGCGGTGCGTTGGGAATGCGACGATAGGCAGGTGGAACCAGTACTAAAGTAGTAAATTTCCCCCGTTCAATGAAGAACCCCTGTAGGAGCGAGCCTGCTCGCGATTTTGGTGGCACATCAAACACTGATGTGGCTGACAGATCGCAATCGCGAGCAGGCTCGCTCCTACAGGGGATTGGTGTTGTTAGCTGGATTTGCGTAACGCCGCATGTTGGGGGTTGAAGGTCAGCACGGCGAGCAGTGCGAATACCAGCGTCAGCCCCGCACAAACTCCCAACGCCAGCGGATTGAACCGCTCATACAGGGCAAAACGCACCAGCTCCACCGCATGGCTGAACGGGTTCACCGCGCACAGCCAATACAACCATTCGCTGGCCTCGCGCATTTTCCATAGCGGATACAGCGCCGAGGACAAGAAGAACAGCGGGAAGATCACGAAATTCATCACCCCGGCGAAGTTCTCCAGCTGGCGGATGGCGTTGGACAGCAACAACCCCAGGGCGCTGAGCATCAATGCCACCAGCAACAGGGCGGGCAGGGCCAGCAACAGGCCCATGGCCGGTGGCTGCACGCCGTAGACCCAGGCAATCGCCAGGAAGGCATACACCTGCAGCAGCGAGATCAGCGACGTCGCCAGTAGTTTGCTGCAGAGCAGGAATGTCCGGGGCAGGGGGCTGGTCAGCAGCACGCGCATGCTGCCCATTTCCCGGTCGTAGACCATCGACAGCGACCCCTGCATGCCGTTAAACAGCAGGATCATGCAGGCCAGGCCCGGAATGATGTAGACCTCGTAGGGAATGTAGGTGTCGTAGGGCTCGATGATGGCGATGCCCAGGGCTGCGCGAAAACCGGCGGCGAACACCAGCAGCCACAGCAGCGGCCGCACCAGGGCGCTGAGAAACCGTGTGCGTTGCAGCACAAAGCGCAGCCACTCGCGCAGGACGATACCGCTGAAACATTGCCAGTAAGCGTTCATCGGGCAGCTCCGGTGGTGGTCAGGCGAGTGAACGCCGAATCGAGGTCGCCGCCGTGTTCCAGGCTCAGCGCATCGGCCTGCCCGCTGGCGACCAGCCGGCCCTGATGGAGTATCAGCAAGTCGTCGCTGGGCTGTACTTCATCGAGCAAATGGGTGGTCCAGAGCACGCTGATCTGCTGTTCGCGGCACAGGCTGCGAATATGCCGATTGAGCGCCAGGCGACTGGCCGGATCGAGGCCGGCGCTGGCTTCATCCAGCAACAACAGGCGCGGTTGATGCAGCAGGGCGCGGGCGATTTCCACCCTGCGGCGATGGCCGCCATTGAGGTTGCGCACCCGCTCGGCACGACGCTCATCCAGGCCCTGGCGGGCCAGTTCGGCGTCGACGCGCAGGCCGGTCTCACGTCGCGACAAGCCATGCAGGGCTGCGTGATAACGCAGGTTCTGCTCGACGCTGAGGTCCAGGTCCAGCGTGCTTTGCTGGAACACCACGCCCAGCTGTTTGAGCGCCGGGCGCGGCGCTTTGCGTAATGAACAGCCGCCCACCCGGATATCGCCGTGCTGCAGATCATAGAGCCGGGTCAGCAGGGCGATCAGCGTTGACTTGCCCGCGCCGTTGGGTCCCAGCAACGCAGCAAATCGCCCGGGTGCCAGGCTGAAACTCACCTGGCGCAAGGCCTCCCGGGCGCCATAGGAGAAACTCAGGTCGCTGACTTCCAGGGCGTTCATGGCGTCACCACCACGCCCCATGGATAGCGTCCGACCTTCACCGACTTGCTGACCTTGAGGCTGTCGACGTCGATCACCGACACATCGCCGCTGACCCCATTGGTGGCGAGCAGCTGTTTCTGGTCAGGGGTGAACGCCAGTTGCCAGACGCGCCGGCCCACCAGCAGGTAGTCGAGTATCTCGAAGGTCTTGGCGTCGATCACCGCCACGTGATTGGCCGGGCCCAGGGCCACGAAGGCGTATTTGCCGTCGGCGCTGAGCTTGATGCCTACCGGCTGCACTTTGTCCGGGTGCACGCCCTTGATCTGGAAGTTCAGGGTCTTGAGGACGTTGCGGTTGGCGACGTCGAGGATCGTCACCGTGCCGCCGATTTCCGCCGAGGCCCAGAGCTGCTTGCCGTCATTGCTGAACTCGACGAAACGCGGGCGCTGATCCACCAGGGTGCTGTCGGCCAGGGACTGGGTGCTGGTGTCGATCCAGTGCAGCATGTTGGTGGTTTCACTGGTGTTGACCGCCCATTTGCCGTCGGGGCTGACGGCCATGCCTTCGGGCTCGACGCCGACGTTGATCTGGCCGAGGACCTTGGAGGTCTCGGTGTCGATCACTGTCACCAGCGCATCGTCTTCGTTGGAGACGTACAGCCAGCGGTTGTTGGGGTGCAGGGCGAATTGCTCGGGGTCTTTGCCCGACGGCAGTTCCTTGATGATCTTGCGGGTGGCCACGTCCATCACCTGGACCCGGTCCGAGTCGCTGGCGCAGATGTACAGCAACTTGTTGTCATGGGACAGCAGCAGGCCACGGGGGCGCTGGCCGACGGGCAGGGTCTCGGTGACTTGCAGGGTCTGCATGTCGATCAGGCTCAGGTTGTTGTCCTTTTCATTGGAGACCCAGGCGGTGCTGGCGGCGGCGTGGCCAGCCGCGAGGAGCAGGGCGCAAGTGAGCAGGCTGCGGCAAGAGAGAGTGCGGCGCATGGCAGTGTCCTTGTTGTCGTTGTTGTTCAGGGAAAGCGGCAGCTGACCTCGGGCTTGTCGTAACCCAGGCTGTCCATCTCGTTGAAAGGGTGCAAAAAACCGTCCTGGGGCGAAGTGCTGACCAGTGCCCGGGGTTGCACGATGGGGATCGGCTGGCGCAATTGGCCGTTCCACGGGCGGTAACTGAGCTTGCGTCCCTTGAACCCGTCCAGCGGCAACTGATCGCTGATTTCCAGGGCGCGGATGGCCATCGGATCGGTCTGGCGCAGTTTGCTCACGGCGCTGGCGACGCTGCGCACGGCGATCCACGCAGCGAAGTCGCGGTCGTTCATCCAGCGTCCGGCGAGGGCCTCGAAGCGCTTTTGCAACTGGGCAGCGCCGTAGGTTTCCACGGTCTTGTGCCAACCCACCGGGGTCAGGCCCTGGGTGCCGGCGACCGGGCGCGGGTACCAGGTCTGGTAGGGCACGTATTCGCCGAAGTCGCCGCGCTCGTCCGCCACCAGCACCACGTCGTATTCGGCGGTCTGGGTGAACAGCGGTATGTCGGCCTGGGCGCTGCGCCGTTGATCGTTATCGAAGCTCCAGGGTTTCTCCGCCACCAGTTGCAGGCCGAAGCGCTTGGTTGCGCGACGCAGGGCCGCGGCATAGGCCTGATCGTCCGGCGTCGGGCCGACGATCAGTAGCGCCCGTTGCCACTTGCGCACCACCAGGAACTGCGCCAGCGCATCGGCCAGCATCGCCCGGCTCGGCAGGCTGTGCAGCACGTTCGGCAGGCAATCGGTGGTGCGCAGGCTGTCGTCGGCGCTGCCGGCATTGAACAGCAGGCTGTCGGGCAGGGCCGCACTGAGTTGGCGCAGGCTGCTGGCAGGGGCATTCACCACGAACAGGCGCAGGCCCTGTTCGTGTTGGGTCTTCGCCGCGCTGAGCAAGGCTTCGGGGCTGTCGACGCTGGCGCTTTCCAGGCTGTAGCTGTGATTGAGAAAACGCCCGGTGCTGTTGCTGTCGATGATCGCCAGTTCAGCGCCGCGCAGTCCGGCGTCGGTGGGTTCGGGAATGACGTTGGACAGCAGCGGGCCGGGGTCGAGGCGATAGCCCAGGTAGCCGATCCGTACCTGCAAGGGCGCGTCCGCGGCCTGGCTTTGGGTCGCCAGCCCGGCGGCACAGGCAATCGCCAACAGGTAGATCAGGGCGTAAGGGGCAAGCTGGCGCATAGGGCACTCCATTACAGGTAGCGCCAGCATAGGAAGCCCCAGGCATCGTGGAAATATGCAGAAAGTACCGACGAGCCAGTACCAAGGTAGTAGCTGCGGGCGGTCGGCGCGGTTCTAGCATGGGTTCCTGCGGCCATGACTCCAGGGGGACTGACCATGCGCATCGTCAAGGCACTGCTTTTGCCATTTTTGCTGATCCTGACCCTGATCGGCGTCGACCGGCTTCACGGTCCGCGCCCACATGATCCGGGCGTCCCGCCAAACGCCTTACTACCAAGGAATTAGACGCCGGCCACCAAAGCAGCATGGGGCCGCAGCGCCCGGGTTTCTAAGATGGCCGCCATAGCCTCTGCCAAGAGGTTTTGCGTGCAACCTGAGGGCATAACAATGACAAACAAACGCAACGCCTTGATCGTCACCGCACTGCTGGCCGGACTTATCAGTGCCGGTTCCGCCTGGGCCCACGGCAATGTGGTGCCGCAGGCTGTGGAAACCAAAGGCCTGACGCCCATCAAGGATGCCGGCGTGAAGCTCGATGCCGATGGCTGGGCGTCGGTGAACCCGTACCGTACCTCCCCGGAACACGATAAGGCGGTGGAAATCGGCGCGTCGGCCTACAACCAGAACTGCGCGGCCTGTCATGGCCTGGAAGCCAAGTCCGGTGGCATCGCCCCCGATTTGCGCATGCTCGATGCCGCTGACGCCGGCGATGAATGGTTCGTCGAGCGGGTGCGCAATGGCGCAGTGCGCGACGGCCGGGTGTACATGCCGAAAATGGCCGACTACCTGAGTCAGGAAGCGTTGTGGGCGGTTCGCACTTATCTGGACACCGTGCACGTCGAGGAGTGACGCCATGCGCCTGCTTGCGATGTTGCTCGGCGCGGTGTGGCTGTGCTGCCAGTCGGTGCAGGCGCAGGTGCGCAACTACGACGAGATGATCGCCGCCGGGGAGCTGAAGGTGGCGGTCTACAAGGACTTCGCCCCCTACAGTTTCGAGCAGGCCGGTCAGCCCCGGGGCGTCGATGTGGAGCTGGCCGAGGCCCTGGCCAAGGCGTTGGGCGTGCGCCTGACGCTGATCTGGGCGCCGCCCGGTGAAAAGCTCGACGACGACCTGCGCGATTACATCTGGCGCGCCAGTGCCTTGCACAACCAGCAACTGGCCGACCTGATGATGCGCGTGCCCTACGACCGCGATTACGCGCAAAAGCGCAATGAATTCGGCGAACTGGAGAACGGCCATGTGGTGATGTTCGGCCCGTACCAGAACGAGCAATGGCAAGTCGCCTATGACCGTCGCCGCCTGGACAAGGTCGCCAGCGTCGCGGTGTTCGAGCAGCACCCGATCGGCGTCGAAGTCGACAGCGTGCCGTCGTTCTACCTGACGTCGGTGTTCAACGGCATGCTCGCCGGCAAGACCCATCACTACCCGGGCGTGTCCCAGGCATTTGCCGCGATGAAGGCCGGCGAAGTCGACGCGGTCATGGCCATGCGCGGCGAGATCGACTGGCAGGTGCATGAAGCCGCCGACCCACAACTGGCATTGGCGGAGAACGCCTACCCGAACATGGGCAAGCAGCTCTGGGAGATCGGCATGGCGGTGCACGAGAGCAACCGGCAACTGGCCTATGCGGTGGAGGAGGCGCTTGAAGGGTTGATCCGCGAGGGCGCGGTGAAAACCATCTACGGCCATTACGGCCTGCGCTACGACGTGCCCGAGATGTATCAATAGGAGCCGGCGATGAAATGGCAAAGGAATTGTCTGTTGGTCTGCTGCTTGAGCCTGGCGGCCCATGCCGCCGCTGTCGATCCGGGTAAAGACCCGGTGCCGTCGGTGATGTGGGGGTTCTACCACAAGCAAATGCTGGGCGATGGGCCGTTCGTGTTCGATGAACGGGTCAAGCTGCTGGCACCACCGTTCGCCGAAGACGCGCGGCAAGTGCCGCTGGAGATCGACGCCCGGGCGTTCGAGGGCGACGTGGTGAGAATCCTCGCTTGGGCGGAACTCAACCCCTTGCCGAAAATCGTCGATTTCGAACCCTTGGCCGGTGTGTTGCCGTGGCTGTCGATCCGCATCCGTGTCGAGCAGGCCACACCCTTGCGCGCGGCGGTGCTGACCCGTGACGGGTTGTGGCATGTCGGTTCAACCCTGATCGATGCGGCGGGCGGCGGCTGCACCGCGCCGAGCGTGGTGCGCACCCAGCCGGGTTGGGAGGAGCGCATGGGTGAGGTGCTGGGCGGCCGTTATCCGCGCCAGGACTTCAGTCGCCTGCGCTTGCAGGTGGCGCATCCGATGGACAACGGCATGGTCAGTGGCATCCCGGAGTTCTTTATCAATCATGCCGAGCTGCGCGATCAGCAGGATCAACTGTTGGCCCGCCTCGAACTGTTCCCCGCCGTCAGCGAAAACCCCAGCCTGGCCTTTGATCTGGAGGGGGCAGGGCAGACGCACCTGTTGTTGCGCGATAACAGCGGCAATCAATTCGATGCGGCCATTCCCTGAGCCCCCATTTCCGAGCCCCATTTCCTGAAACAGGAGCCTGACATGCGCTGGATGCTGCTGTTGTTCGTCGCCCTCGGCCTGCCGGCCATGGCCGACCTCGAATACTCGCTCAAGCCCAGGCAGATCGCCGAAGACACCTGGCTGCTGGAGGGCAGCACCGATAATTTCGCCAAGGACAACGGCGGCAATATCGTCAACACCGCGTTCATCGTCACCGAGCGCGGCGTGGTGGTGATCGATACCGGGTCGTCGAAGCGTTATGGCGAGGCCATGCGCCGGGCGATTGCCGCCACCACCGACAAACCGGTGATCGAGGTCCTGCTGACCCACCATCACCCCGACCATGTGCTGGGCAACCAGGCGTTCAGCGATGTGCCGATTGGCGCACTGGCCGGTACTGCCGAATTGCTGCAACAGCAGGGCGATGCCATGGCCGAAAACATGTACCGGCTGGTGGGGGACTGGATGCGCGGCACCGAAGTGCTGTTGCCGAGCGAAACCCTGGCCCCCGGGGTGAAAAGTTTTGGGAATCACGATTTGCGCCTGATAGGTCTGGGTGGGCATACGGGCGCGGATCTGGCTATTCTCGACCAGCAAACCGGCGTGCTGTTCGCCGGGGACCTGGTGTTTTATCAACGGGCCCTGACCACGCCCAACAGTCCGGGCCTGTCGGTGTGGCTGGCCGACATTGCGACCCTGCAGGCTTTGCCCTGGACGCTGATCGTGCCCGGCCACGGCCCCATCGCAAGCGACCCGCAGCCCTTGGTGCAGATGCGCGACTACCTGGGCTGGCTCGACCAGCTGATGCGCGAGGGCGCGGCCAATGGCAGCGACATGGCCGAGATGATCCGCAGCCCCATCCCCGAGCGATTCGCCGGGATCAGTTTGAGTCGCTATGAACTGATTCGCAGCGTGAGCCATTTGTATCCGCGCTATGAGCGGGCGCAGATGACGCGAGTCGATTCCAACGCGCAGCAATAATCAACACCGCCCCCCTGTAGGAGCGAGCCTGCTCGCGATGAACCCGAGAACACCGCGGGGTGTCAGGCCTCCAGCGTTATCGTTGACCACCATCGCGAGCAGGCTCGCTCCTACAGGGGGAGTCGCGCGATCCACACCCAACCCTGTACCAAGGAACTAGAAATCTCCACATTGCGGCCAATTGTTGTCCAGGCGCCGGCGCCCAAGAATCTGCACCAGACCGGGAAATTTCCCGCGAATACAACAAAAACCGCAGAGGAAGCCGTCATGACTCAACCCGCACGTCGCCAGCCCTTCGTCCTGAGCCTGTTGCTCAGTGCCATGCTGTTGTCCGGCCAGGCATTGGCCGGGGTTTCCGACCAGGACATTCTCCAGGACCCGAAGAACCCCGAGCAGGTCGTGACCAACGGCCTGGGCGTTCAGGGTCAGCGCTACAGCCCGCTGGACATTCTCAACGTCGATAACGTCAAGGAGCTGCGCCCGGCGTGGGCGTTCTCGTTCGGCGGCGAAAAGCAGCGTGGCCAGCAGGCGCAGCCGATGGTCAAGGACGGCGTGATGTACATGACCGGCTCCTACTCGCGGGTGTTCGCCGTGGATGCGCGCACCGGCAAGAAGCTCTGGCAATACGATGCGCGCCTGCCGGATGACATTCGCCCTTGCTGCGACGTGATCAACCGAGGCGTCGCGCTGTACGGCGACCTGGTGATCTTCGGCACCCTCGACGCCAAGCTCGTGGCGCTGAACAAGGACACCGGCAAGGTGGTCTGGAGCAAGAAAGTCGCCGACCACAAGGAAGGCTATTCGATCAGCGCCGCGCCGCTGGTGATCAACGGCAAGCTGATTACCGGCGTGGCCGGTGGCGAGTTCGGCGTGGTGGGCAAGATCGAGGCCTACGACCCGAAAAACGGTGACCTGCTGTGGACCCGGCCGACGGTCGAAGGCCATATGGGCTACGTGTACAAGGACGGCAAGGCCGTTGAAAACGGCATCTCCGGTGGCGAGGCGGGCAAGACCTGGCCGGGCGACCTGTGGAAGACCGGCGGTGCGGCGCCCTGGCTGGGCGGCTACTACGACCCGGAAACCAACCTGCTGCTGTTCGGCACCGGCAACCCGGCACCGTGGAACTCGCACCTGCGGCCGGGCGACAACCTCTACTCGTCGTCGCGCCTGGCGCTCAACCCGGACGACGGCACCATCAAATGGCACTTCCAGAGCACACCCCACGACGGTTGGGACTTTGACGGCGTGAACGAACTGGTGTCGTTCAACTACAGCGAAGGCGGCAAGGAAATCAAAGCGGCGGCCACCGCCGATCGTAACGGCTTCTTCTACGTGCTGGATCGCACCAACGGCAAATTCATCCGTGGCTTCCCGTTCGTGGACAAAATCACTTGGGCCACCGGCCTGGATAAAGACGGCCGTCCGATCTACAACGAAGCCAGCCGCCCCGGGGCACCGGGTACCGAAGCCAAGGGCAGTTCGGTGTTCGTGGCGCCGGCGTTCCTGGGCGCGAAAAACTGGATGCCGATGGCCTACAACAGGGACACCGGCCTGTTCTACGTGCCGTCCAACGAGTGGGGCATGGACATCTGGAACGAGGGCATCGCCTACAAGAAGGGCGCGGCGTTCCTCGGTGCGGGCTTCACCATCAAGCCATTGAATGAAGACTACATCGGCGTATTGCGCGCCATCGACCCGAAAACCGGCAAGGAAGTCTGGCGGCACAAGAACTTCGCGCCACTGTGGGGCGGGGTGCTCACCACCAAGGGCAACCTGGTGTTCACCGGCACGCCGGAAGGTTTCCTGCAGGCGTTCAATGCCAAGACCGGCGAGAAGGTCTGGGAATTCCAGACCGGCTCCGGCGTACTGGGCTCGCCCGTGACCTGGGAAATGGACGGCGAGCAGTACGTCTCGGTGCTCTCCGGCTGGGGCGGCGCCGTACCGCTGTGGGGCGGCGAAGTGGCCAAGCGGGTGAAGGACTTCAACCAGGGCGGCATGCTCTGGACCTTCAAGTTGCCGAAGGATCTGGTGGCCAAGCACTGATCCCGAGCCCAACACCTGCCCCCTGTGGGAGCGAGCCTGCTCGCGATGAGGCCAGCACATCCAACAATGATGTCGCCTGACACACCGCCATCGCGAGCAAGCTCGCTCCCACAGGTTCTTGTGCCGTTCTCGAATCATGCAATCGACACCAAACCCTGTGGGAGCGTGGCTTGCCCGCGAAGGGGCCGGCACAGTCAACAAAGTTGTCGACTGACATACCGTCATCGCGAGCAGGCTCGCTCCCACAAGGATTGTTCCCATATTTGGATTTGCGCAGGACCTACTACCAAATAACGAGAGCCCCTCCTGCCAACGATGCATTCGTGCGGCGCGCGGGGCTCTCTAGTATCGGTTCATCGCCTGTCGCCACGGCAGGCACAGACCCAGACAGAGGCCTCATCATGATCTACGCCCAACCCGGAACACCTGGCGCCGTCGTTTCCTTCAAGCCTCGCTACGGCAACTTCATCGGCGGTCAATTCGTCGCGCCGGTCAATGGCGAGTACTTCACCAACACCTCGCCGGTGAACGGCGAAGTGATTGCCGAGTTCCCGCGCTCCAGCGCCGCCGACATCGACAAGGCCCTTGACGCCGCCCATGCCGCCGCTGACGCCTGGGGCAAGACCTCGGCCCAGGATCGCTCCCTGGTGTTGCTGAAAATCGCCGACCGCATCGAACAGAACCTGGAAATCCTCGCCGTCACCGAGACTTGGGACAACGGCAAGGCCGTGCGCGAAACCCTCAACGCCGACGTGCCGCTGGCGGCCGACCATTTCCGTTATTTCGCCGGCTGCATCCGCGCCCAGGAAGGCGGCGCCGCCGAAATCAACGAGCTGACCACCGCCTATCACTTCCACGAGCCGTTGGGCGTGGTCGGGCAAATCATTCCGTGGAACTTCCCGTTGCTGATGGCCGCCTGGAAACTCGCACCCGCCCTGGCCGCCGGCAACTGCATCGTACTCAAGCCGGCGGAGCAGACGCCGCTGTCGATCATGATCTTCGCCGAACTGATCGCCGACCTGCTGCCAGCGGGCGTGCTGAACATCGTCCAGGGTTTCGGTCGCGAAGCCGGCGAGGCGCTGGCCACCAGCAAACGCATCGCCAAGATCGCCTTCACCGGCTCGACTCCGGTGGGTGCGCACATCCTGCATTGCGCCGCCGAGAACATCATCCCGAGCACCGTTGAACTGGGCGGCAAGTCGCCGAACATCTTCTTCGAAGACATCATGCAGGCCGAGCCCGCGTTCATCGAGAAAGCCGCCGAGGGCCTGGTGCTGGCGTTCTTCAACCAGGGTGAAGTCTGCACCTGTCCGTCCCGGGCACTGGTGCAGGAATCGATCTATGAGCCGTTCATGGCCGAGGTGATGAAGAAGATCGTCAAGATCAAGCGCGGCAACCCGCTGGACACCGACACCATGGTCGGCGCCCAGGCGTCGGAGCAGCAATACGACAAGATCCTCTCGTACCTGAACATCGCCCAGGAAGAGGGCGCCCAGTTGCTCACCGGCGGCGCGGCCGAGCGCCTGGAGGGTGACCTGTCCAGCGGCTATTACATCCAGCCGACCCTGCTCAAGGGTACCAACAACATGCGCGTGTTCCAGGAAGAAATCTTCGGCCCGGTGGTGGGTGTCACCACCTTCAAGGACGAAGCCGAAGCCCTGGCGATTGCCAACGACACCGAGTTCGGTCTCGGCGCCGGCCTGTGGACCCGCGACATCAACCGCGCCTATCGCATGGGCCGGGCGATCAAGGCCGGACGTGTTTGGACCAACTGCTACCACCTGTACCCGGCGCATGCCGCGTTCGGCGGCTACAAGAAGTCCGGCGTCGGTCGGGAGAACCACAAGATGATGCTCGATCATTATCAGCAGACCAAGAACCTGCTGGTGAGCTACGACATCAATCCGCTTGGATTCTTCTAACCCCTCAAGAACACCACCAACCAAATGTGGGAGCGGGCTTGCTCGCGAATGCGCAGTGTCATTCAGCAGAGATGTTGACTGGCACACCGCCTTCGCGAGCAAGCCCGCTCCCACATTGGTTTTGTGTGTTCGCCACCCCCTACCAACGCACCCCCGAACCTCCTTCGAAAGTAGCATTCGGGCGCCCGGCGCTGCGTGCATTAATGGTGCTACCGGAATCGCCCGGCACAAGAAGAGGAATGACCCATGTGGACTAAACCCGCGTTTACCGATCTGCGCATTGGCTTCGAAGTGACGATGTATTTCGCCAACCGTTGATTGTTCACCCGGCCAGCGGCTGCGTTGGCCGGGTCTGCCTTCTGGAGCATTGCTCATGCACATCCGTGTCCTTGGCTCCGCCGCCGGCGGTGGTTTTCCGCAGTGGAACTGCAATTGCCGGCAATGCGCCGGCGTGCGCAACGGCAGCCTGCGCGCGCAGCGGCGCACGCAATCGTCGATTGCCCTGAGCGACAACGGTGTGGACTGGGTGCTGTGCAACGCTTCGCCGGACATCCGCGCGCAACTCGAGAGTTTCGCGCCGCTGCAACCGGCCCGCCGCTTGCGTGACAGCGCCATCGCCGGCGTGGTGTTGATGGACAGTCAGATCGATCACTGCACCGGCCTGCTGAGCCTGCGCGAAGGCTGCCCACATAACGTCTGGTGCACCGAGCGGGTTCACCAGGATCTCAGCAGCGGCTTCCCGTTGTTCACCATGCTCAAGCACTGGAACGGTGGATTGCAGTGGCAACCGCTGCGCCTGGATCGCAAGCCGTTCGGGATTGCCGCCTGCAGCCACCTGCAGTTTCGCGCCATTCCATTGGTCAGCAACGCGCCGCCGTATTCCCCCAATCGCGGCAATCCGCAGCCGGGCGACACCATCGGTTTGTTCATCGAGGACCAGCGCAGCGGCGCCTCGCTGTTCTACGCGCCGGGGCTGGGGCAAGTCGACGACGAGGTGCTGTGCTGGATGCAGCGCGCCGATTGCCTGTTGCTGGACGGCACGCTATGGCGCGATGACGAGATGCGCCTGTGCGAAGTCGGTGACAGCCTGGGCAGTGAAATGGGGCACCTGGCGCAAAGCGGGCCGGGCGGCATGCTGGACGTGCTGGAAGCTTTCCCTCGCCAGCGCAAGGTGCTGATCCACATCAACAACACCAACCCGATCCTCGACGAAGACTCGGCCGAACGGGCGCTGCTGGCGCGGCGGGGGATCGAGGTGGCGTATGACGGAATGAGTATTGAACTGTAGGAATTGAGACCGCTGCGCGGTCTATCGCGAGCAGGCTCGCTCCTACAGTGATCGCGTACTCCTGTGGGAGCGAGCCTGCTCGCGATAGGGACAGACCAGACACCGAAGATTTTCCGGAGAAACGCAATGACCCAGGCCCCAATGACCCCCAGTCAGTTCGAGCAGGCCCTACGCGCCAAGGGCGCCTATTACCACATCCATCACCCCTATCACGTAGCGATGTACCAGGGCCGCGCCACCCGCGAGCAGATCCAGGGCTGGGTGGCCAACCGCTTCTACTATCAGGTGAACATTCCGCTCAAGGACGCCGCGATCCTGGCCAACTGCCCCGACCGCGAGATCCGCCGCGAGTGGATTCAGCGCCTGCTGGACCACGACGGCGCCCCCGGCAGCGAAGGCGGTATCGAAGCCTGGTTGCGCCTGGGCGAAGCAGTGGGGCTGGATCGTGAGCAAATCCTTTCTCAGGAACTGGTGTTGCCCGGCGTGCGCTTCGCCGTGGATGCCTATGTCAACTTCGCCCGCCGTGCCAGCTGGCAGGAAGCCGCCAGCAGTTCGCTGACCGAACTGTTCGCGCCGCAGATCCACCAATCGCGCCTGGACAGCTGGCCACAGCACTACCCGTGGATCGACCCGGCCGGCTACGAATACTTCCGCACGCGCCTGGGCCAGGCCCGGCGCGATGTCGAGCACGGTTTGCGCATCACCCTGGCGCATTACGTCACCCTTGAGGCCCAGCAACGCATGCTGCAAATCCTGCAATTCAAGCTCGACGTGCTGTGGAGCATGCTCGATGCCATGAGCATGGCCTATGAGATGGAGCGTCCGCCTTATCACACGGTCACCCGGGACAAGGTCTGGCATCGGGGGATCGCCCTGTGAGCCTGATCAATCGCCAACAGTCACCCGCGTTGCGCCGGGGTTTTCGCCTGCAATGGGAACCGCGCCAGGCCTGCCATGTGCTGCTGTACCCCGAAGGCATGATCAAGCTCAACGCCAGTGCCGGGCAGATTCTGACCCTGCTGGATGGTGAGCGCAGCGTCGCCGCGATCATCGATCGGCTGACGGCGGATTTCCCCGGTGTGCCGGGAATCGACGAGGATGTGCTGGCGTTTCTGGAGGTGGCCCATGCGCAGTTCTGGATCGAGTGAAGCACTGCCGGGGCCGCCGCTGTGGTTGCTGGCGGAGTTGACCTACCGTTGCCCGCTGCAATGCCCGTATTGCTCCAATCCGCTGGACTTCGCCCGCCATGGTGAAGAGCTGGACACCGAGGATTGGATCCGGGTATTCCGCGAAGCCCGGGAGATGGGCGCCGCGCAACTGGGGTTTTCCGGTGGCGAGCCCCTGGTGCGCCAGGACCTGGCGCAGTTGATCAAGGCCGCGCGGGACATGGGTTACTACACCAACCTGATCACCTCGGGCATCGGCCTGACCGAACAGAAGGTGCGCGACTTCAAGGTGGCCGGGCTCGACCATATCCAGATCAGTTTCCAGGCCGCCGATGAAGCGGTGAACAACATGCTGGCCGGCTCGAAAAAAGCCTTCGCGCAAAAACTGGCCATGGCCCGGGCGGTGAAAGCCCAGGGCTATCCGATGGTGCTGAACTTCGTCACCCACCGGCACAACATCGACCGGATCGAGCAGATCATTGACCTGTGTCTGGAGCTGGAAGCGGATTTTGTCGAACTCGCCACCTGCCAGTTCTACGGCTGGGCCGAACTCAATCGCGTGGGCCTGCTGCCGACCCGCGAGCAATTGCAGCGCGCCGAGCGCATCACCAACGAATATCGCCAGCGCCTCGAGGCCCAGGGCCATCCGTGCAAACTGATCTTCGTCACCCCGGACTACTACGAGGAACGTCCCAAGACCTGTATGAACGGCTGGGCCAACCTGTTTCTCGACATCACCCCCGACGGCACGGCATTGCCTTGCCACAGCGCCCGCCAGTTACCGGTGCAATTTCCCAACGTGCGTGAACACAGCATTTCGCACATCTGGAACGATTCGTTCGGCTTCAACCGCTTTCGCGGCGATGCGTGGATGAAGGAGCCGTGTCGCTCCTGCGATGAAAAGCACAAGGACCTGGGTGGATGCCGCTGCCAGGCGTTCATGCTGACGGGCGATGCCGAGAATGCCGACCCGGTGTGCAGCAAGTCGCCACACCACGGCGTCATCCTCAAGGCCCGGGAGGAGGCCGAAGCGCCGGGGCAGGGCATGGAGCACCTGACGTTGCGCAATGAGAAGGCTTCACAGTTGATCTATCGCGGATAATTCAAACACCGCGGAACCTGTGGGAGCGGGCTTGCCCGCGATGACGGACTGACAGTCGACATCAATGTTGAATGTGCTGGCCTCATCGCGGGCAAGCCCGCTCCCACAGGGGCCCTGGGTGAATTCGGTTTCTGCGCTTCCCCGTCAATTGGTCTGATTGCATTCGCAGCCGGATGCTTTAGTGTGGATGTTACCTTTCAAAACAATAAAAACAGGCTTCCAATGAGCCAGAGTCTCAGTCAGCTGCGCAAGTTCGTCTCGCCTGAAATCATCTTCGGTGCCGGTTGCCGGCACAACGTCGGTAACTACGCCAAGACCTTTGGCGCACGCAAGGTGCTGGTGGTCAGTGATCCGGGCGTGATTGCCGCCGGGTGGGTCGCCGATGTCGAGGCCAGCCTTCAGGCGCTGGGCATCGAATATTGCCTGTACAGCGCCGTCTCGCCCAATCCGCGGATCGAAGAGGTCATGCTCGGTGCCGAGATGTACCGGGAAAATCACTGCGATGTGATTGTCGCGGTCGGCGGCGGCAGCCCGATGGATTGCGGCAAGGGCATCGGGATTGTCGTCGCCCACGGTCGCAACATCCTCGAATTCGAAGGGGTGGACACCATCCGCGTGCCCAGCCCGCCGTTGATCCTGATCCCGACCACCGCCGGCACCTCGGCCGATGTCTCGCAGTTCGTGATCATTTCCAACCAGCAGGAACGCATGAAGTTCTCCATCGTCAGCAAGGCGGTGGTGCCGGACGTGTCGCTGATCGACCCGGAAACCACCCTGAGCATGGACCCGTTCCTTTCGGCCTGTACCGGCATCGATGCCCTGGTGCATGCCATCGAAGCCTTCGTCTCCACCGGTCACGGGCCGCTGACCGATCCCCACGCGCTGGAAGCCATGCGCCTGATCAATGGCAACCTGGTGCAGATGATCGCCAACCCGACGGACATCGCCCTGCGGGAAAAGATCATGCTCGGCAGCATGCAGGCCGGGCTGGCGTTTTCCAACGCGATCCTCGGTGCGGTGCATGCCATGTCCCACAGCCTGGGCGGTTTTCTCGATCTGCCCCATGGCCTGTGCAACGCGGTGCTGGTGGAACACGTGGTGGCCTTCAACTACAGCTCCGCACCGGAGCGTTTCAAAGTCATTGCCGAGACTTTCGGCATCGATTGCCGAGGGCTGAACCAGCGGCAGATCTGTGGGCGCCTGGTGGAGCACCTGATCGCGTTGAAACACGCCATCGGCTTCCACGAAACCCTCGGCTTACATGGGGTCAGCACGTCGGACATTCCGTTTTTGTCGCAACACGCCATGGATGACCCGTGCATCCTGACCAACCCGCGCGAGTCCAGCCAGCGTGATGTCGAGGTCGTCTATGGCGAAGCCCTCTGACGAGCAGCAACGCGCGGCGCTGACCGGGTTGCTGGGGCTGGGCAGCCACTCGGCGCGCAAGAGCCACTACCCGGAACTGGCCGCGCGCCTGGATGAGCTGGAAGCGGAGCGCAACCGCTACAAATGGTTGTTCGAAAACGCGGTCCACGGGATTTTCCAGGCCAGCCTGCAAGCGGGCATGCGCGCCGCCAACCCGGCACTGGCGCGCATGCTTGGCTATCAGGACCCGCAGGACGTGCTGTTTTCCCTGAATGATCTGGCCAGCAAGCTGTTCTGCGGCGGCGCGCAGGAACTGCAGGACATCGGCGAAATCCTCCAGCAACAACGCAGCCTGAACGGTTACGAAACCCGCCTGCGGCGCAAGGACGGCAGCCATATCGATGTGTTGATGAACCTGTTGCTCAAGCCCGGCCAGGAAGGGCTGGTGGAAGGGTTTGTCGCCGATATCACCGAGCGCGTACAGGCTCAGCAACGCCTGCAACAACTCAATGACGAACTGGAGCAGCGGGTGACCGCGCGCACCGACGAACTGCTGGAAGCCAACCGCAACCTGCAACAGCAGATCACCCAGCGTAAACAGATCGCCCAAGCCCTGCGCGATGCCCGCGATGCCGCCGAGGCCGCCAACCGCAGCAAGGACAAATACCTGGCGGCGGCCAGTCATGACCTGTTGCAACCGCTGAACGCGGCCAGGTTGCTGATCTCGACCCTGCGCGAACGCAAGTTGCCGGACGTCGAGCAAGTGTTGGTCGAGCGTACGCACCAGGCCCTGGAAGGGGCGGAAGACTTGCTGACCGATCTGCTGGACATTTCCCGGCTCGATCAGTCGGCGGTCAAGCCGGACATCGCGTCCTACCGTCTGGATGAACTGCTCGCCCCTTTGGTCTCGGAGTTCCAGTCCGTTGCCCAGGCGGCGGGGCTGAACCTGCGGGTGCGCATGGGCGACTACGCCATCAGCACCGACCTGCGCCTGATGACCCGGATCCTGCGCAACTTCCTCAGCAATGCCTGCCGCTATACCGACGCCGGCAGCATCCTGCTTGGCGTTCGGCGCAGGGGCGAGTATCTGCGCCTGGAGGTGTGGGACACCGGGCGCGGTATCCCGGCCGACCGCCTCGACTCGATCTTCCTCGAATTCAACCAGCTGGATGTCGGCCGTGCCGCGGACCGCAAAGGCGTGGGGCTGGGGCTGGCGATTGTCGAACGCATCGCCAGGATCCTCGGCTATCCCATTGGCGTGCATTCACGGCCGGGGCGCGGCTCGATGTTCAGCATCGACGTGCCGCTTGCCCATGACATCCCCTTGCCGATCGGCCAGGCTGCGCCCCAGCCGAGCACCGGTGACCCGTTGCCGGGCCGGCGCTTGCTGGTGCTGGACAATGAAGTGAGCATCCTGCAGAGCATGAGCGCGTTGCTCGGGCAGTGGGGTTGCGAGGTGGTCACGGCCACCGATGAAGGCTCGGCGCTGGCGGCGTTGGCGGGCAGGGCGCCGGAGCTGATCCTGGCGGACTATCACCTCGATCACGCCGTGGTTGGCTGTGATGTGGTGCGTCATCTGCGCGAGCATTTCCACCAGCGTATTCCCGCGGTGATCATCACGGCGGACCGTACCGATCAGTGCCGGCGCTCGCTGCAACGGCTGGATGCACCGCTGCTGAACAAACCGGTGAAACCCGGCAAGTTGCGTGCGGTACTGAGTCAGTTGTTGGGCGCGCCGGCTTGAAGCGATCGATATTGCAGGGTGAAGCCCAGTTCAGTGGTTTGGCCTTGCTCCAGTAAACGCAAGCCCGGCCGACCGGGCAGGTGATGGGCGTTGACCGGGTGGCTGACCGGTTCGAGGCAGAAAAAATCCAGGCCGGGCGGGCAGTAGAGCAGGTAGCAGTCGCTGCCGCTGGCCTGGCATTCCAGTTCATGGCCCAGGTCCGGTTGCCGGATCAGGCAGTGGCCGTTCCATTGGCAAAAGCCGTTGTCGACCAGTGACTCGGGCAGTGCCGACAATTGCCGGAAATCCCATTCGGTCGGCAGGCGGCTGAGCTGTGTCGGCAATTTCGACGCATCGCACAGCCAGACCTGCTCGGCCGGCGCCTTGAGGCGAGTGCTCGCCAGGCGCGGAAAGTAGGGGTGCAAACCCAGCCCGTGCCAGGCGGCGCGGTCGGCCAGATGGGTAACCTGCAGTTCGATGCTCAATCGACCGGCACTGAGATGGAAACGCTGACGGGCGCGGTAGGCAAAGGGCGTAGTGCTGTGCAGTTGCAGGATCACTTCATTCGCCGATTGGCTGAGCACTTGCCACGCTTGCTGCCAGGCGCTGCCGTGAATCGGCAGCCGGTCGGTAAGGCTGTTGGGCTCAAGCGCCAGCCAGCCATCCGGGCAATCGAAACCGCCTTCGGCGATGCGGTTTGACCAGGGCGCCAGGGGAAAGCAGCCGAGCCCGCCGGGCAGGCCGCTGTCGAGTGCCTGGGTATCGGTGTGGCGCAGGAGCGGTTGGCCGCTGCCGCGTACGGTCCAGTTGACGATGCTGCCACCCAGTTGCGGAGCGAGGGTGAGGTGGGTGAGGTCGTCTTCGAGCTCGACAAGGGTCATGGTTTCTTTCTTATGCTCAAGGAAGGAAAAGGTTGCGCAAAAACAGGTCCGATCAACCGGGCATCATCGGCGGCAAGGTGCCCAGCAACGAAACCGCCGCCACCGCGCCCATCCCCAGCAACCACTCCAGCAGCACACTGCGCCGCAGGGTCGGCAGATGCTGCTGACAATCGTCGATCCTCAGCCGATTGAACAGCGCCAGCCCCAGCATCGCGCCCACCAGCGTGACCTTGATCAACAGGATCAAGGCAAAGCCGGTCAGCAGCGGCGTCGGCCAGAACGCCCCGGTGAGGGCCCGCACATTGATCAGCCCGGTGACCAGCAGGCCGGCCACCAGGCCATAACCGACGCCACTGAAGCGCCGCAACAACGCCTCGATGGAATGCCCGTCAGGTCGACGCAGGACCATCAACAGCAGCATCAGGCCGCCGAGCCACACGCTGACGCAGGTCAGGTGCAGCAGTTGATTGAAGATCAGCCAGCGGCCTGTGACGCCATCGAACATCGCGCCATGGCCGACCGGGGCGAGGGTCGCCAGCAGCAGGCCGCCGAGGATCAGTTGCAAGGTTCGGTTGGTGCGCAGCGGAGACAGCAGCAACAGGAGCAGCAGGGCGTTGATCAACAAGTGCCAGCGCCACACCTGGCCAAAAAAGGTGCGGCCCAGCACCAGGCTCAGGGTCGATGGCTCGAACGCCGCGCTCCAGGCGCCGGCCATGCTGGCGGTGACCAGCAGCAACCAACCGACACCACTGAGCAGCGCACCCGCTGCCAGCCAGCGGCCGATGCGCGCCAGCGGCTCATCCCGAGTGGTGTCGCGTCCCAACAGCAGCGGCTTGAAGACCCACGCCCCGAACAGCATCAGCACCATGGTGAAATGCAGGAAGCGGCACAGCACCATCGCGTCGGTCATGTATTACTGGCCCACCTTGAAGGCGTAGGCACCTTCGCTTTTGTGGGTATCGACCGACACCACGTGCCACTCGACCTTGTAGTCGCCGGCGGTCAAAGGTGCAGCCGGGGTGACGATCAGGGTCTTCTTGTCGCTGCCTTGGGTGGCCAGGCTTTTCACCAGGATCTCGGCGCCATCCTTGCTGATCATGACTTTGGAAAAGTCGGCTTCGACCCCTTCGGAAAACACCAGGCTCAGCTCCGCCGGCGGGCTGACGGTACTGTCGGCGGCCGGGCTCTGGCTCTTCAAATGCGCGTGGGCCCACACCGAGGACGCGGCGAGCAGCGAGCCGAGCAGGGCGGCGGTGGTCAGGGTTTTTTTCAGCATGTTCAATCCCTCGATGGCAGGTTCAGTGTGGGCGCAAGTCTAGTCGTGAAGGACCGGTTGCAGGAAGTTTGCTTTCCCCCTGTCGCCGCGCGGTAGAGCGGATGCTAGTCTTGTTTAACGCTGTTGTCAGGGAGCCCTTATGGGCAATCACAAGATCGAGATTCGTCGCAGTAACGTCGAGAAAATTCTGCTGGGGGCCGAGAAGGTCTTCGCCGAAAAAGGCTTCGGCAGCACCGCCATGGCCGACATCGCCGCCGAGGTGCAACTGCCGCGCTCCAACCTGCATTACTACTTCAGCACCAAGACCGAGTTGTACAGCGCCGTGCTGCTGGGCCTGCTGGAAGTGTGGAAGCAGGACGCGCTGTGCTTTGAAATGTTCGACGACCCACGCGTGGTGCTCAGCAGCTACATCCGCGCCAAGATGAACCACTCCCGCAGCCGCCCCTACGGTTCGAAAGTCTGGGCGAACGAAATCATCCACGGCGCGCCGACCCTGGGCGAAGCGCTGGACGCCAGCCTGTACGACTGGGCCAAGATGAAGGAAGCGAAAATCCGCCAGTGGGTGGACGACAAACGCATCCTGCCGGTGGAGCCTTCAAGCCTGCTGTACATGATCTGGGCTTCGACCCAGCATTACGCGGACTTCGATCATCAAGTGAACATTCTCAATGATCACCAGCCGCTTTCGGACATGCAGTTCGAGCGGGCGGTGCAGACGGTGACGAGTGTGATTTTGCGGGGGATTGGGTTGGAGCCTTGAGGTCTGTGTTGCAAGTGCAGACCTCATCGCGAGCAGGCTCGCTCCCACATTTGAAATGCATTCCAATGTGGGAGCGAGCCTGCTCGCGATGGCGTCGGATCAGACGCCGCAGATATCAAACCGCAACGTGATACGGATTCCTCGGATCATGATTCCAGTCCAGAAACGGCTTCCCGGTGTCCACCGGAACCATTTCGATGCAGTCCTGCACCGGGCAGGTGATCTGGCACAGGTTGCAGCCCACGCATTCCTCGTCGATCACTTCATATTTGTGCGTGCCATCGGCTTGCTTGAGGCTGGCCACCGCCTGGTGCGAAGTATCTTCGCAGGCGATATGGCAGCGACCGCAACCGATGCAGGCCTCCTGGTCAATCTTCGCGATCACCTGATAGTTGATGTCCAGGTACTTCCAGTCCGTGGTGTTGGCCACGGCGCGCCCGGCGAACTCTGAAATGCTGGCGTAGCCCTGACTGTCCATCCAGCGCGACAGGCCGTCCTTCATCTCCTCGACAATGCGGAAACCATGGAGCATGGCCGCCGTGCACACCTGCACCGAACCGCTGCCCAGGGCCATGAATTCCGCGGCATCGCGCCAGTTGCCGATACCGCCGATGCCGCTGATGGGCAGGCCTGAGGTCTGCGGGTCGCGGGCGATTTCGGCGACCATGTTCAAGGCGATCGGCTTGACCGCCGAGCCGCAGTAACCGCCATGGGTACTTTTGCTGCCGACCACCGGGTTGGCCACCATGCGCTCCAGGTCGACGCTGGTGATCGAGTTGATGGTGTTGATCAGCGACACCGCATCGGCACCACCCCGGTGGGCTGCACGGGCGGCGACGCGGATGTCGGTGATGTTCGGCGTCAGCTTGACGATCACTGGCAACGAGCAATAAGTCTTGCACCAGCGGGTGACCTGTTCGACGTACTCCGGCACCTGGCCGACCGCCGCGCCCATGCCGCGTTCCGGCATGCCATGGGGGCAACCGAAATTCAGTTCAATGCCGTCGGCGCCAGTGGCTTCCACCAGCGGCAGGATGTGTTTCCAGGACTCTTCGACGCAGGGCACCATCAGAGACACGATCACCGCGCGGTCCGGCCAGTCCTTTTTGACCTGGGTGATTTCCCGCAGGTTGATCTCCAGCGAGCGGTCGGTGATCAGCTCGATGTTGTTGAAGCCCAGCACTTCGCGGTTGGCCCCGTAATGCGCCGAGTAGCGCGACGACACGTTGACCGCCGCCGGGTCTTCACCCAGGGTTTTCCAGACCACTCCACCCCAGCCGGCCTCGAAGGCGCGGACCACGTTGTAGGCCTTGTCGGTCGGCGGCGCGGAGGCCAGCCAGAACGGGTTGGGGCTTTTGATGCCGGCGAAGACAATCGATAGATCGGCCATTTACGCAGCCTCCACGTTGAGCATCAATTGAGCATGAATGGCCTCGGCGGCTCGCTTGCCGTGCTGCACCGCTTGCACGGTGAGGTCCTGATCGAGGCTGGTGCAGTCGCCGCCGGCATACACGCCGGGGATGCTGGTGCGCAGGTTTTCGTCCACCAACAGGCGATCGCCCTGGCGCTTGAGTTCCCGGGCCAGCGGATCGGCGAGGGCGCTGTCATCGAAGCTCTGGCCGATGGCCTTGAAGATCGCGTCGGCGGCCAGCTCGAAGGTTTCGCCGGTGGTTTGCAGGCGGCCCTCGACCAGATGGGTGCGGGCGAAGCGCATGCCGCGCACCTGACCCTGGTCATCGAGCAGCACTTCGTCCGGTTGCGCCCAGGTCAACAGGCGCACCTGATTGGCTTTGGCGATCTCCTGTTCGTGGTGGGTGGCGCCCATGTCTTCGGCACCACGGCGGTACACCAGGTTGACGTCGCGGGCGCCGAGGCGGGCCATTTGCACGGCCATGTCGATGGCAGTGTTGCCGGCACCGAGGACGATGCAGTGGTCGGCCAGCGGCAATTGGGTCAGGTCATCGGCCTGGCGCAATTCGCGGATGTAGTCGGTGGCGGCCATCAGGCCCGGGGCATCTTCGTGGGGCAGGCCGAGTTGTTTGCTAGCATTGAGTCCAAGGCCGAGGAACACCGCATCGTATTGTTGGTGCAGTTCGCTGAGGCTCAGGTTGTCGCCGAGTTTTTGCCCGTGGCGGATTTCGATGCCGCCGATCTCCAGCAGGAATTCCAGCTCCTTCTGTGCGTAGTCGTCCACCAGCTTGTATTTGGCGATTCCGTATTCATTGAGGCCGCCGGCCTTTTCCCGCGCTTCGAAAATCACCACGTCATGGCCATGCATGGCGCTGCGATGGGCGCAGGACAGCCCGGCCGGGCCTGCACCGACCACGGCAATGCGCTTGCCGGTGGCGGCGGCGCGAGGGAAGGGGTGCTGGCTGAAATGCGCGTTGTCCACGGCATAGCGCTGCAGCAGGCCGATCAGCACCGGCGCGCATTCGTGGGCGTTGTTGCGCACACAGGCCTGCTGGCAAAGGATTTCCGTGGGGCAGACCCGCGCGCAACTGCCGCCAAGAATGTTGGCCGAGAGGATTTTCTGCGCGGCACCCTGCACGTTGTCCTGATGGATGTTGCGGATGAACGAAGGGATATCGATTTCGCTGGGGCAGGCGTTGACGCAGGGCGCGTCGTAGCAATACAGGCAGCGCGAGGCTTCCAGATGGGCCTGCCGGTCATTGAGCGGCGGCGCCAGGTCGGTGAAATGACCGGCGAGGACGGCCGCGTTCTCGTAGGGGTGCGGGAGATGGGTCAGGGTCTTGATCACGGTTTTTAGCCTCACGGTGATGGAGGTTATGCCTCTGTCGGGCATTGGTTTTTTGTTGTCTGGACCTGCCTCTTCGCGAGCAGGCTCGCTCCCACAGGGGTACGCATTCCAACTGTGGGAGCGAGCCTGCTCGCGATGGCCGAAGGCCTCGATTTCAGCGTTTCACCGCAACCGGCTGATTCAACTCAGCCCGCTTGCTCAGCAAATCGAACACCGCCGGATACGCCGGCCGTTCGATGTAGCGCCCGGCACCCCGTTCGGCGCGCAGGTCGCCGTCGGCCCAGACCACCCGGCCCTGGCTGATGGTGTGGCTGGGCACGCCGCGTACGGTCTTGCCTTCGAAGATATTGAAGTCGACCTGCTGGTGATGGGTCTTGGCCGAAATCGTCCGGGTGCCGTTCGGGTCCCACAGCACCAGATCGGCATCGGCGCCCACGCGGATCGCGCCTTTGCGTGGGTAAAGATTAAAGATCTTCGCGGTGTTGGTAGAGGTGAGGGCGACGAACTGCTGCATCGAAAAGCGCCCTGTGTTGACCCCTTCGTCCCAGAGCACGGCCATGCGGTCTTCGATGCCGGCGGTGCCGTTGGGGATCTTGCTGAAGTCGTCCTTGCCGGCGGCCTTCTGCTCGGCGCAGAAACAGCAGTGATCGGTGGCGGTGGTGTGCAGGTTGCCCGCTTGCAGGCCATGCCACAGGGCTTCCTGATGGCCGCGCGGGCGGAAGGGCGGGCTCATCACGTAGCCGGCGGCGGTCTGCCAGTCCGGGTGTTGATAGACGCTCTCGTCCAGCAGCAAGTGCCCGGCCAGTACCTCGCCATAGACGGGCTGGCCCTTGGCCCGGGCGTAGGTGATTTCGTCGAGGGCTTCCTTGGTCGAAACGTGCACCAGGTACAGCGGCGTACCGAGGGTTTCGGCAATGCGGATCGCCCGGCTCGCGGCTTCGCCTTCCACCTGGGAAGGGCGCGACAGCGGATGCGCCTCCGGCCCGGTCATGCCCTGGGCCATCAGCTTGCGTTGCAGGTGATAGACCAGCTCGCCGTTTTCCGCGTGCACGGTAGGCACCGCGCCCAGTTCCAGGCAGCGTTCGAAACTTGCCACCAGGGTGTCGTCCGCAGCCATGATCGCGTTCTTGTAGGCCATGAAATGCTTGAAGCTGTTGACCCCGTGATGGTTCACCAGCTCGGCCATTTCCTCGCGGACCTGCTCGCTCCACCAGGTGATGGCGACGTGAAACCCGTAGTCGGAAGCGGATTTCTCGGCCCAGCCGCGCCACTGGTGGAAGGCTTCCATGAGAGACTGCTGTGGATTGGGAATCACGAAGTCAATGATCGAGGTGGTGCCACCGGCCAGGCCCGCTGCCGTGCCACTGTAGAAGTCCTCGCTGGCCACGGTGCCCATGAAGGGCAATTGCATATGAGTGTGGGGATCGATGCCGCCGGGCATCAGGTACTGTCCGCTGCCGTCGAGGACCTCGGCACCTGCGGGTATGTCGAGGTTGTCGCCGATGGCTTTGATCACGCCGTCTGCGCAATACACATCGGCGCGATAACTTTCATCATGGGTAACAACGGTAGCGCCACGGATCAACAGAGACATTCCGGATTCCTCGCAGGCATGACCGACTGATGTCGGTTCTAGATGTTTTATATAAAGCCAGCGTTGAACGTTATTCCTGTCAACGCTGTCAGGATTAAACGCTAGCTGCTGTTTCTGGAATCAGCAAGAATATTTTTTATATGCTTATGCCTGTTTTAAGTAGTTGATTAATAAGAATTAAAAATGCAAATAAACAAAATGGTGCAGCGTTTCCCCATTTTGACGCACTTGACAGGATCGAAATATGGTCGAGATTTCCTATGTGAAATCAGCTGTTTGAGGCGGGTTGTGGGTTGGTGCGCAGCCTGGCAATAAAGATTCACGCACCAGATTGAGTCTCGATAGTTTGAATGACTGACTTGGCATTCGGCCTGAGTGACAGGGCAGTCAATTCCGGGACTCAATAACAAAACTGATAAACATCAGTTGCTTACAAAGTGTTTATGGAACTGCCCGATGCGCAACCGGGGTGCGCGGCACACTTATTGAAGTCGCCAGCCCTCGATGAGCAAAAAATAATTCAAAGAACAGTGGAGCGGCCATGCAACAGAACAGATCGCAAGTGATCGAGCGCAACGGCTTGTTTGAGCTGGAAGCCGGCAGCGATGTCCTCGACAGTCCCCGTTATAACCACGACATGGCACCGACCAAGGTGCGTGAGCGAACCTGGAATAAATGGCACATCACCGCGTTGTGGGTCGGCATGTCGATCTGCGTGCCGACCTACACCCTGGGCGGCGTGCTGACGGCCTATTTCGGCCTGACCGTCGGTGAAGCACTGCTGGCGATTCTGTTCGCCAACATCATCGTATTGATTCCCCTGACCCTGAATGCCTTTCCCGGCACCAAATATGGCATTCCGTTCCCGGTGCTGTTGCGTTCGTCGTTCGGCATCCTCGGTTCCAACATTCCGTGCCTGATCCGCGCGCTGGTGGCGTGTGGCTGGTTCGGCATTCAGACGATGTTCGGCGGCCTGGCCATCCATCTGTTTCTGGGCTCGGTGTTCGAGGGCTGGAAGTCCTTGGGCGGCACCGGTGAAGTATTGGGCTTCATGATGTTCTGGGCCTTGAACCTGTGGGTGGTGATCCGCGGCGCTGAGTCGATCAAATGGCTGGAAACCCTGTCCGCACCGCTGTTGGTGGCCGTGGGCGTGGGGCTGCTGGTGTGGGCGATGCCCAATGTGTCGATGACCGAACTGCTGGCGATTCCGGCCAAGCGTCCCGAAGGGGCCAGTGTGGTCAGTTACTTCGCCGCCGGGCTGACCGCGATGGTTGGCTTCTGGGCCACGCTGTCGCTGAACATTCCGGACTTCAGCCGCTATGCCGAAAGCCAGAAAGCGCAGATCGTCGGGCAGATCATGGGCCTGCCGCTGACCATGTTCCTGTTCGCTGCGCTGGGTGTGGTGATGACCGCCGCCTCGGTGAAACTGGTGGGGGTTACGGTGTCCGATCCGGTGACCCTGATCGGCCACATCCAGAGCCCGGTCTGGGTCGCGGTGGCCATGGCGCTGATCATCATCGCCACGCTGTCCACCAACACGGCGGCGAACATCGTGTCGCCGACCAACGACTTCCAGAACATCGCGCCCAAGGTGATCAACCGCACCAAGGCGGTGATGCTCACCGGTTTCGTCGGCCTGGCGCTGATGGCTCATGAACTGCTCAAGAAGCTCGGCCTGATCGTCTCGGACATCAGCCTGGAGACGGTGTATTCCAACTGGCTGCTGGGCTATTCCAGCCTGTTGGGGCCGATTGCCGGGATCATGGTGGTGGACTATTTCCTGATCAAGAAACAGCAACTGGACCTTGCCGGCCTGTATCGCGATGACGTTTACCCGGCGTGGAACTGGAACGGGTTTCTCGCCTTCGCCGTGCCGGTGGTGCTGACGCTGTTGTCGCTTGGCAGCGATGCGTTCAGTTGGTTCTACAGCTACGGCTGGTTTACCGGGTCGGCGCTGGGTGGGTTGATTTACTACGGGTTGTGCGCGATGCGGCCCAGCCCATCGGTCGCGAAAACTGCGGTGTGAGCACTGGCCTCATCGCGAGCAGGCTCGCTCCCACAATTGGAATGCGATCCCCTGTGGGAGCGAGCCTGCTCGCGATGGCGATCTCAAGTTCACCGAGCAAATGCCTGAAGAAACACATAAGAACAGCCTGAGGAGATCATCATGAACGCAGCTGTAGACGTTCTGCAGTCCGCCCATCAGCACATCAACCGCGATCGCCTGTGGCAGTCGCTCATGGAACTGGCCAAACTCGGCGCCACGGTCAAGGGCGGCGTCTGCCGCCTGGCCCTGACCGACCTCGACCGCCAGGCCCGCGATACCTTCGTGAAGTGGTGCGAGGAGGCCGGCTGCACCGTCAGCATCGACGCCGTGGGCAATATTTTCGCCCGTCGCCCGGGGCGCAATCCGAACCTGCCGCCCGTAATGACCGGCAGCCACATCGACACCCAGCCCACCGGTGGCAAGTTCGATGGTTGCTTCGGCGTGCTGGCCGGCGTCGAAGTGCTGCGTACCCTCAATGACCTGGGTGTGGAAACCGAAGCGCCGCTGGAAGTGGTGGTGTGGACCAACGAAGAAGGTTCGCGTTTCGCCCCGTGCATGATGGGCTCCGGCGTGTTCGCGGAAAAATTCACCCTGGAAGAAACCCTGGCCAAGGTCGATGCCGAGGGCGTGACGGTGGGCGAGGCGTTGAATGCCATCGGCTATGCCGGGCCGCGCGCGGTCAGTGGTCATCCGGTGGGCGCGTATTTCGAGGCGCACATCGAGCAGGGGCCGATTCTCGAAGACGAACGCAAAACCATCGGCGTGGTGATGGGCGCCCTCGGGCAGAAATGGTTCGACCTGAAACTGCGCGGCGTCGAAGCCCATGCCGGGCCGACCCCGATGCACTTGCGCAAGGACGCACTGGTCGGCGCCTCGGTGATCGTCGGCGCGGTCAATCGCGCGGCCCTGGGCCATCAACCCCATGCCTGCGGTACCGTCGGTTGCCTGCAAGCCTATCCCGGCTCGCGCAACGTCATCCCCGGCGAAGTGCGCATGACCCTCGACTTCCGTCATTTGGAACCGGCACGCCTGGACTCGATGATCGCCGAAGTTCGTGAAGTCATCGAAACCACCTGCGAGGAACACGGCCTGACCTTTGAACTGACCCCCACCGCCGACTTCCCGCCGCTGTATTTCGATAAGGGTTGCGTCGAAGCCGTGCGCGGCGCCGCACAGGGCCTGGGCCTGTCGCACATGGATATCGTCAGCGGCGCGGGGCACGACGCGATCTTCCTCGCCGAGCTCGGCCCGGCCGGGATGATCTTCGTACCCTGCGAAGGCGGCATCAGCCACAACGAAATCGAAAACGCCGCGCCGGATGATTTGGCGGCCGGGTGTGCGGTGTTGTTGCGGGCGATGCTGGCGGCGTCGGCGGCGATTGCGAAGGGACAATTGGCCGCATAAGGACTGCCCTCACTCTCCCTGTGGGAGCGAGCCTGCTCGCGATGGTGTGTCAGCAGACACTGAGGTGTCTGATCCTCCATCGCGAGCAGGCTCGCTCCTACAGGAGGGTGAGGGTGGCTTTTTCGCACTATCACGTAGCTCTGCGGTCGACATCTTCACAAGCCGGTGCCTGAACACGCCGCCGCATTCGTGGAGAGCCAATGAGCCAGGACGTCCTGATCACCGAAACCAGTCGCCGCCAGTTGCAGCAGATCATCACCGGGCTGTCTGACGGCGTGATTCTGCTGGAACTCGACCAGACGATCGTCTGGGCCAATGACGCCGCGCTGGAAATGCATGGCGTGGACAGGATCGGCAAGCTGGGGGCCAATGCCAGGGAGTACGCACGGCGCTTCGCCTTGCGTTATCGCAACAATCACCCGGTCCCGGTCGAGAATTATCCGATCAGTCGTGTCGCGCGCGGCGAGACTTTCAGCGACGTACTGGTCGAACTCACCCCGGCCCATGACGAAGAGCGTACCTGGGTCCATCGCGTTCGCAGCCTGGTGGTGACCGACAGCCACGGCGAACCGGAATCCCTGGTGCTGATCATGGACGATGTCACCGACTGGGCCAGCGCCGAGCAGCGCTTCGAGAAAACTTTTGCGGCCAACCCGGCGCCGGCGGTGATCTGTCGTCTCAGCGATTTGCGTTACATCAAGGTCAACCCGGGGTTTCTGGAAATGACCGGTTATGCGCGGGATCAGGTGATCGGCACGTCCACCTATGAGCTGGACGTCCTGGAACAGGCACAAAACAAGGACCTGGCCAAGCAGCGCTTGCGCGAAGGCGCGACCATTCCGCAGATGCAGGCCGAACTGCGTTTGGCCGACGGAGACTGCAAGCAGGTGATAGTCGCTGGCCAGCCCCTGGAACTCAACGACGAAGCCTGCATGTTGTTTTCCTTCGTCGACATGCAGCCGCGATACAAGGCGGAAATGGCCCTGCGCCAGAGCGAAGAACGCTTCGCCAAGGCGTTTCGACTGTCGCCGGTACCGATCCTGATGTGCGTTGCCGACGATCAGGTGGTGCTGGACGTCAATGAAGCCTTCCTCGATACCCTTGGTTATTCCAGCGAAGAGGTCATCGGCGCAAGCATCACGCACATCGATTTCATCGAAGACAACGGAGCACGCACGCGGCTGTTCGCGGCGCTGGAGAAAACCGGGCGCCTGGACCGCATCGACGTGCGGGTGCGTAAAAAAGACGCGGGGCTGATTGATTGCGCCGTGTCGGCGGACACGGTGAACATTCAGGACAATCCCTGCTATCTGCTGGTGTTGATGGACATCACCGAGCGCAAGCGCACCGAACTGGAACTGGTGGCGGCGATTGAAGAGGTGATGAAAGACGCTTCCTGGTTCAGCCGCACGCTGATCGAAAAACTCGCCAATGTGAAAAACGTCAATTCACCGCGATTGCCCAGTGCGTCCTTTACCGACCTGACTGCCCGGGAGCGCGATGTGCTGGGGTTGATCTGCGAAGGCCTGGCGGACAAGGAAATCGCCGCGCGCCTGAAGCTGGCGCCGAACACGGTGCGCAACCATGTGGCGACGGTGTATTCCAAGCTCGATGTGCACAGCCGTAGCGAGGCGATTGTCTGGGCGCGGGAGCGGGGGTTGTTTTCCGGCGCGGGGAAACCGAGGGAGTAGCAGTAAGGTGCAAATGCACTAGCTGGCAGGGTGCAATTTCATGTGTCGGGCTGGTGCGACGGTTCATAGGATGGATCACTGGAACAGGTGTTTTTCCAATGCCTGTATCTTTCCCGCGAGCCGCCGAAGGAACACTGATGAGTCTTGAACCTGCCGAATTACGCCGCCTGGGTCGGTTCCAATGATGACGCTGGCCCAGCTGCGCCTGTTGATCGAACGCAGTTTTTCGCCGCTCGCCTGCGATTGCAGCATCACGGGCGATCATTACCTGACCGTCAAGCTCTACCACCCCATATCCGGGCAAGTGGATCTGGTGGTCAGTGGCTTGAACATGACGACCCTGCAGTCGGAGGAAGCGGTGGCCACGCTGATTGAGGAATTGCGTTACGAGCTGGAGAGCAACAACCTGCATCGCCCGGATCCGGTGATGTAGTTTTTGTCGGTTTTGACTACCGCTTGGGCCGCAAGACCCATAAAAGCAGGTTTTCTGTCGGTTACCCGTGAACTTTTTGGCAGTGTTTTGTTGTCACAAACTTGTCGATCACTTTTCGCGGGTCATCCTATGAACAGTCTTGGGAAACGCGTTTTCACACCACTTGCGCTGTGCGCTGTCATTCTCGGTGGCTGTGCCAGTCCGCCGCCACCTCCACCCGCCGCGCCGCCACCACCGCCGGTCCGCACCTGCCAGGCCATGGATAAAACCGATGTGCTGGGTGATGTGCGAGACGAAAACGGCGAGGTGACGCGGGTCACTACGACTACTCGCTGCGTGACGCAATAAACACTTGTGGGAGCGAGCCTGCTCGCGATGACGGTGTGACATTCAACTTCAATGTTGACTGGCAGACCGCTATCGCGAGCAGGCTCGCTCCCACAGTGGTTTGGCTTGGGTGCGTGGGTCAGGACAGGAAACCGCCATCCACATTCAGCGAAACGCCTGTGGTGTAGCTGGACGCATCGCTGGCCAGGTACAGCACCGCGCCGGCCATTTCACTCGGGTCCGCCACGCGCTTGAGCGGGATCTGCTGCAATGCGGTGTTGAGGATGGCTTCGTTCTTCACCAGGGCCGAGGCGAACTTGGTGTCGGTCAGGCCTGGCAGCAGCGCGTTGCAGCGGATGCCGAACTGCGCGCATTCCTTGGCGAAGACCTTGGTCATGTTGATGACCGCCGCCTTGGTCACCGAATAGATGCCCTGGAACACGCCCGGCGAGATGCCATTGATCGAGGCGACGTTGATGATGCTGCCGCCACCGTTCTCGCGCATCAGCTTGCCGGCTTCCACCGACATGAAGAAATAGCCGCGAATGTTGACGTCGACGGTCTTCTGGAACGCGCCGAGGTCGGTGTCCAGCACGTTGCAGAACTGCGGGTTGGTGGCCGCGTTGTTGACCAGGATGTCCAGGCGCCCGAACTGTTCCTTGATGCCGGCGAAGACCTGGCTGATCTGTTCCATTTCCCCGATATGGCAAGCGATGGCAGTGGCCTTGCCGCCGGCGGCGATGATCGCGTCGGCCACATGCTGGCAGCCTTCGAGCTTGCGGCTCGAGACGATCACATGGGCACCTTGCTGGGCCAGCAGTTTGGCGATGGCTTCACCGATGCCGCGGCTGGCGCCGGAGACGAAAGCGATCTTGCCGTCGAGGTCGAACAACTGAGTCTTGGACATGGGTTTTTCCTTGTTGGAGATCTGGATCAGAGGCCGATTCAGTTCACTGTAGGAGCGAGCATGCTCGCGATGGTCGTTAACGATAACGCGTGCTACCTGGATGAACGCGTTGTCCGGACGTTTTTCGCGAGCATGCTCGCTCCTGCAGAGGGGCGGTCAGAGGCTGGATTTATTGATGACCTGCAGGCTCATCTGCTCCAGCAGCTTGTTCATGTGAATGAACTGCGCGAAGCGTTTGTCCTGGGTCTGGCCGTGGTAGAAGCGGTAGTAGATCTGCTGCACGATGCCGGCCAGGCGGAACAGGCCGTAGGTGTAGTAGAAATCGAAATTGTCGATCTTGATGCCGGAACGTTCGGCGTAGTAATCGACGAATTCGCGGCGCGTCAGCATGCCCGGTGCATGGCTCGGCTGGCGGCGCATCAGTTGCACCGGCGCCGGGTCGCCGGCTTCGATCCAGTAGGCGAGGGTGTTGCCCAGGTCCATCAGCGGATCGCCGAGGGTGGTCAGCTCCCAGTCGAGCACACCGATGATCTGCATCGGGTTGTTCGGGTCGAGGATCACGTTATCGAAGCGATAGTCGTTGTGGACGATGCTGGAGGTCGGGTGATCGGCCGGCATCTTGTCGTTGAGCCAGGCCTTGACCGCTTCCCACTGCGGCGCGTCCGGGGTCAGGGCTTTCTCGTAGCGATCGCTCCAGCCCTTGATCTGCCGCGCCACGTAACCTTCGGGTTTGCCCAGGTCGCCCAGGCCGTAGGCGTTGTAATCGACGCGATGCAGTTCGACGAACTTGTCGATGAAGCTCTTGCACAGGGCCTCGGTTTTCGCTGAATCAAGCTCCAGTTCCGGCGGCAGTTCCGAGCGCAGGATGATGCCCTTGACCCGTTCCATCACGTAGAACTCGGCGCCGATCACCGATTCGTCAGTGCAGTGCACATAGGCTTTCGGGCAATACGGAAAGCCGTCGCGCAATTGATTGAGGATGCGGAATTCGCGGCCCATGTCATGGGCGGACTTGGCCTTGTGGCCAAAGGGTGGCCGGCGCAGGACGAACTCCTGTTCCGGGTATTCGAGCAAATAGGTGAGGTTCGACGCGCCGCCGGGAAACTGGCTGATCTGCGGCAAGCCACTGAGGCCGGGGATGTGCGCCTTGAGGTACGGATCGATCAGGCTGGCATCGAGTTCTTCGCCGGAGCGGATACGGGTGGACTGGTCAGTAAGCGCCATGCTTATCCCTTCTGCTTATTCTGGAGGCCTCAAACTATTGGCTAATCTAATGCGCGTGCCCGGCAGCCACAACCACGAACGGCCCTTATAGGTGAGCGTGTTGCCGGGCAATCATTGCTTTTGATACACCTGTTTGAATTGTCCTACACCGCGGCGTTGCTGAGGCCGCGCGGCAACTCGATCGGGGTCAGCACAGGCTTGCCGGAGAAGAACGCCACGAGGTTGCGGCCCACCAGTTCGACGGTGCCCTGGGTAGCCTCCGGCGACAGGCCGGCGACGTGTGGGGTCAAGATGACGTTGCCCAGGGTCTTGAGCGCGTCCGGCACCTGGGGCTCGGCATCGAACACATCCAGCGCTGCACCGGCGATACGCCGTTGCTCAAGGGCGGTGATCAGGTCGGCGGTGACCACCACGCTGGCGCGGGCGATGTTCACCAGAAACCCGTTGGGTCCCAGGGCGTCGAGGACCTGGCGATTGACCAGGTGCTGGGTGCCAAGGCCGCCGGGGGTGGCGATGACCAGGAAGTCCGAGGCGCGTGCCAGTTCGGTGGGGGTCGAGCAGAACTCGTAGGGCACGTCATCGCGATGTTGGCGGTTGTGGTAGCACACGCTCATGTCGAACCCGGCAGCGGCGCGCTTGGCGATGGCCATGCCGACTGCACCCAGGCCCAGAATCCCCAGGCGTTTGCCGGCAAGGGAAGGGCGCATGATTTTCGGCCATTCACTGCGGCGCACGGCGGCGTCGCAGCGGGGGATGTCGCGCACCAGCGACAGTAGCAGGGCCATGGCGTGGTCGGCGACCGACGAGGCGTTGACCCCGGCGCCGTTGGTGACGGTGATGCCCCGGTCGGCGGCCGCTTGCAGGTCGACCATTTCATAGCCGGCGCCGATCACGCAGATGATTTTCAGCTTGGGCAGGGCGGCGATTTCATTGCCATGCAGGCCCAGCGGGCCGCGGGTCAGGACCGCATCGATCCCGGCGCCGTGGCGCTTGATGGCTTCGGCGCGCTCGGCGGGAGTCGGGGCCAGAATCAGGTGGAAGCCCTGATGTTCGAGGATGGGCAGGTAATCGTTGATGGTCTCAACCAGTACCAGTACGGTTGCGGGCATGCTTGGCTCCTTTGGGCATGAGTGTCGGGCTCGAACGTCGGGGGAGATTGCTGCTTCCCGCGCATTTTGGCAATTGTCATGTCCGAGCCGCACCCATCATTGTAGGAGCTGCCGCAGGCTGCGATGGGTGTTAACGATAACGCGGGCTTTCTGGATGCCCACGTTGTCTGGGCGTTCTTCGCGAGCAGGCTCGCTCCTACAGGTGGCGCGGTTATTCCGGCTTTTCGGCGGTCAGGAAGTGCCGCGCCGCTTCGAGGATTTCGTCCGACAGTGCTTCGCCCCGGGTGGCACGGGCCAGCGTCAGGGCGCCGATCATCAGCGAATACTGCACCAGTGCCTGCTGGCGCTGTTCCTCGGGGTTGTCCGAGTCCATCAGCTTGCCGAAGGAATCAAGCAGGCGGTTCAGCCCCGCCATGAATGGCTCCCGTAAGCCGCTGCCGGCACTTTCGTGGCACATGTCACCGGCGAAAGCCACCACGGGGCAGCTGTCACCGGGATTGTCACGGCTGTGGGTCGACAGGTACGGCTCGATCAAGGCCTGGCGCGCAGCCGCCTTGTCTTCGCCAGTCTCGGCTCGTAGCTTCCAGCGCTCTCCCACCTGCTTGAACGCCCGCTCGCTGGCTTCCTTGGCCAAGGCTTCCTTGGATTCGAAATGGCCATAAAAACCGCCGTGAGTCAGACCGGCTGCGGCCATCACATCGACGACGCTGATCCCGTGCAGTCCGCGTTCGCGGAACAATCGGGTCGCGGCGTCGACAATGATTTCGCGGTTGAGGTCGGCTTGCTTGCGGGAAACTCGAGGCATCAGGGGCTCACAGATAGCTGAATTGAACGTCAGAGGGCGTACTGGGCAATGCCATTGCCGAACGACCAGTTTTCCTTCTTCACTTCCACCAGATTAATGAAAACATCCTCCAGACGCACGGCCAGTTCCTGATTCAGGCTCTCGGCGATGGTCTTGTAGAGCAGTTTTTTCTTCTCGACGGTGCGGCCTTCACTCATGGTGATCTGGATGATCACCAGCTTGTCGCTGCGCGCAATGCCGAGGTAATTCGGATCGAAGATGAAGTGATGCTCGTCGTGTTCGGCGAGGATCTGGAAGTTATCGTCCTTGGGCACGTCAATGGCGCTGTGCATGGCGGCGTAGACCAGCTCGCCGATGCGCTTGGCGTAGGTGGGGTCCTGTTGCTTTTTGATCTCGATGCGAACCAGTGGCATGGCATGACTCCGGATTGAGGGCAGGTGCATTAAAAATACATGACGATTAACCTTTATCAAGTGCGGGTCGGCGTTTGCCGATGAAATGACACGCATCCCTGTAGGAGCGAGCTCGCTCGCGATGGCGGTGGATCAGCCAATAGATGTGCCGGATGTGACGACGCCATCGCGAGCAGGCTCGCTCCCACAGGGTTATTTGTGGTGCCTGAAATAGCAAATTGGCACCACCGTTCCTCACCTAAGTCTTTGCTTCTGCTCATTAATCCCGGAGAATCGCGCGCTTGTTTCGGCCAGGGCGCTGCCTGTCGGGTACTCCGACGCGTTCTGGCCGGGTGGCAAGTGACCGGAATGTGGAGATCCCACCGGATGAATGATCAGGCCAATAGCGTTAACGAACGCTTTGTAGCAGCGACACCAGCAACGCTTTCGAGCTGGAATCGTCATGACACCACCTGGATGCTGGGCCTGTTTGGCACGGCGATTGGTGCGGGCACCCTGTTTTTACCAATCAACGCGGGCCTTGGCGGTTTCTGGCCGCTGCTGATCCTGGCGCTGCTGGCGTTCCCGATGACCTTCTACGCGCACCGTGGCCTGACCCGTTTCGTGTTGTCCGGTCGTGAAGGCGCGGACATCACCGAAGTCGTGGAAGAGCATTTCGGCCTCAAGGCCGGTGCGCTGATCACCTTGCTCTACTTCTTCGCGATCTTCCCGATCCTGTTGATCTACAGCGTGGCCCTGACCAACACCGTGGGCAGCTTCCTTGAGCATCAACTGCACATCATGCCGCCACCGCGCGCGGTGCTGTCGCTGGTGCTGATCCTCGGCCTGCTGGCCGTGGTGCGTTGCGGCGAGCAGATGATCGTCAAGGCCATGAGCCTGATGGTGTACCCGTTCATCGTCGCCTTGCTGTTCCTGGCGGTGTTCCTGATTCCGCACTGGAACGGCGGCATCCTGACCACCGCCAGCACACTCCCTGAGCCGTCGGCCTTGTTGCATACCCTGTGGCTGGCAATCCCGGTGATGGTGTTCTCGTTCAACCACTCGCCGATCATCTCGGCGTTCGCGGTGGACCAGAAGCGTCGTTATGGTGACCACGCTGAACAGCGCAGCTCGCAGATTCTGTCCCGCGCCCACGCCTTGATGGTGGTGATGGTGCTGTTCTTCGTCTTCAGCTGCGTGCTGACCCTGTCGCCGGCGCAACTGGCCGAAGCGAAGGCGCAGAACCTGTCGATCCTGTCCTACCTGGCCAACCATTTCAGCAACCCGACCATCGCCTTCGCGGCGCCGCTGATTGCCTTCGTGGCCATTTCCAAGTCGTTCCTGGGGCACTACATCGGCGCCAGCGAAGGCCTCAAGGGCCTGATCGTCAAGACCGGCAAGCGTCCGGCAGCCAAGACCCTGGACCGCATGACCGCAGCCTTCATGCTGGTGGTGTGCTGGATCGTCGCCACGCTGAACCCGAGCATCCTGGGCATGATCGAAACCCTGGGCGGCCCGGTGATCGCGGCGATCCTGTTCCTGATGCCGATGTACGCCATCCGCAAGATCCCGGCCATGGCACGCTATCGCGGCCAGGCGTCGAACGTGTTTGTGGTGGCGGTAGGTCTGGTGGCGATTTCGGCGCTGATCTATTCGTTGACGGCGTGATCGTTCGGCCGGCTCGCCTAGTGCCGGTTTGACAGCTACAGTGGCCGCTGCGCGCTCTGCGCGCAGCGGCTTTTTTTCGCCTGGAGACACTGGATTGTCGAGCGCCTCGCCTCAAAACCCCTCCGAGCAACCCAACCGATGGCAGGACCTGTTGGCCGGGTTGTCGATTGCCGGGCTGCTGTTGCCCGAAGCGGTCGCTTACTCAAGCATCGCGGCACTCGCTCCCCAGGCGGGGGTCATTGCCCTGTTCGCCGGCCTGTTGTGCTATGGCCTGTTCGGCACCAGCCGCTTTGCGATTGTCTCGGCGACGTCATCCTCGGCCGCCGTGCTGGCTGCCGCGACCGCCACCCTGGCCAATGGCGACCCGCAACTGCGCTCGACCCTGGCGATCGGGCTGGTGCTGATGACCGGTGCATTCTTTTTGCTGGCGGGCTTGTTCAAGCTCGGCAGCGTGACGTCATTCATCGCCAAGCCCGTGTTGCGCGGTTTTGCCTTCGGCCTGGCGCTGACCATCATTCTCAAGCAAGTTGCCAGCGTGGTCGGGGTGCATCTGACCGATGCCAACCTGGTGCGCTTTCTGCCGCAACTGCTCGAACAACTGCCGCAATGGAACTGGGTGGCAGCTGGCGTCGGCGCGGTGGCTTTGCTGCTTTTATGGCTGTTTGCGAGGTTTCGACGCCTGCCTGGCGGTTTGCTGGTGGTGGTGATTGGCATCGCCGCTGGCCATTGGCTGAATCTGCCGGCGTATGGCGTGAAGCTGATCGGGGTGATCGACCTCGGCCTGGAGGTGCCAACGCTACCGGTTCTGTCGTTTGCCGACTGGTTGCGTCTGGGAGAGCTGGCGTTTGCCATGGTGATGATCCTGTACGCGGAGTCCTACGGCTCCATCAGCTCCTACGCTCTTAAACACGGCGATCGCATTACCTCGAATCGGGACCTGCTGGCGCTCGGTGCTTCCAATCTGCTGTCGGGCCTGTTCCACGGCATGCCTGCGGGAGCAGGGTACTCGGCGACATCGGCCAATGAAGCCGCTGGCGCGACCTCACGGCTGGCCGGTGGGGTGGCGGCACTGGTGGTGCTGCTCATTGTCTTGACGGTGTTGCCTTATATCGCCCTGACTCCGGAGCCGATTCTCGCCGCCATCGTTATCCACGCGCTGGGCCGTGGCTTGAGCCTGCAACCGTTGGGGCGCTATTTCGTCTGGCGCCGTGACCGTTTGCTGGTGATCTGCGCCGTGGGGGCGGTACTGGTGCTGGGTGTGCTCGACGGTTTGCTGGTGGCGGTGGCAATCAGCGTGTTGTTGATGCTCAAACAGATGTCGGCAGCGGACATCCAGATTCTCGGTCGCATCGATGACGGTCACGATTTTGTCGACCTGCAACGCCATCCGACGGCGAAAGCGCAGCCGGGTGTGTTGATTGTCCGTCCGGGCGAAGCGTTGTTCTTTGCCAACGTCGAGCGGATCCTCGGCGGCGCCTTGCGCCTGATCCGGCATTCGCAGGTGCCCATTCATACGGTGATTCTCAGTCTGGAAGAGTCGCCGGATCTGGATGGCACCAGCATTGAGGCGATGCAGGAGTTTTTTGTGCGGGTGGATCAGGAAGGCAAGCGATTGATTCTGGCTCGTCTGAAGGACAGTGCCGAAACCGCATTGTCTGCGTTGCCCGAGGTGAAGGCCTGCAAAGTGATGTTGAGCGGGCTAAGTGTGGATGGTGCGGTGCAGCAGGCGCTTGAGTCGACCGCATAACCTGTGGGGAGAACCTGTGGGAGCAAAGCTTGCTCGCGATGGCGTCCTTCCTGATGAACCGCATTATCGTTCATCGCGAGCAAGCTTTGCTCCCACAAAAAAAACGCCGCTCATCTCACGATGGGCGGCGTTTTTCATTGCTTTGTAGCGTTAGGCTTGAACGACCGGGATGTTGGCGTTCGCTGCAGCTTCACGGAACTCGGCGATCTGGTCGAAGGACAGGTAGCGGTAGACATCGGCCGCCATGCTGTCGATCTTGCCAGCGTATTCCATGTACTCCTCGACGGTCGGCAGGCGACCCAGGATGGAAGCCACGGACGCCAGCTCGGCCGAAGCCAGGTAGACGTTCGCGCCGTCACCCAGACGGTTCGGGAAGTTACGGGTCGAAGTCGACACCACGGTGCTGTTCGGCTCTACACGTGCCTGGTTGCCCATGCACAGCGAGCAGCCTGGCATTTCCATGCGGGCGCCAGCCTTGCCGTAGATGCCGTAGTAGCCTTCTTCGGTCAGTTGGTGAGCGTCCATCTTGGTCGGAGGCGACAGCCACAGACGAGTTGGCAGCTGACCCTTGACCTGATCCAGCAGTTTACCGGCAGCGCGGAAGTGACCGATGTTGGTCATGCACGAACCGATGAACACTTCGTCGATCTTCTCGCCAGCAACGCTGGAGAGCAGGCGAGCGTCGTCCGGGTCGTTCGGCGCGCAGAGCACAGGCTCCTTGACGTCGGCCAGGTCGATCTCGATGACTTCGGCGTATTCGGCGTCCTTGTCCGCTTCCAGCAGCTCAGGGTTGGCCAGCCAGGCTTCCATCGCTTGAGCACGACGCTCCAGGGTGCGGGCATCGCCGTAGCCTTCGCCGATCATCCAGCGCAGCAGGGTGATGTTCGACTGCAGGTATTCGGCGATCGACTCTTTGGACAGCTTGATGGTGCAACCGGCAGCCGAACGTTCGGCCGAGGCGTCGGACAGTTCGAAGGCTTGCTCGACGGTCAGGGTTTCCAGACCTTCGATCTCCAGGATGCGGCCGGAGAAAGCGTTCTTCTTGCCTTTCTTCTCGACGGTCAGCAGGCCTTTCTGGATCGCGTAGTAAGGGATGGCATGCACCAGGTCACGCAGGGTGACGCCAGGTTGCAGTTTGCCCTTGAAGCGGACCAGGATCGACTCTGGCATGTCCAGCGGCATGACACCGGTGGCAGCGGCGAACGCTACCAGGCCGGAACCGGCCGGGAACGAGATACCGATCGGGAAACGGGTGTGGGAGTCACCACCGGTACCGACGGTGTCCGGCAGAAGCATGCGGTTCAGCCACGAGTGGATGATGCCGTCGCCCGGACGCAGGGACACGCCGCCACGGGTCATGATGAAGTCAGGCAGGGTGTGGTGGGTGGTCACGTCGATCGGCTTCGGATAAGCCGCGGTGTGGCAGAAGGACTGCATTACCAGATCGGTCGAGAAGCCCAGGCACGCCAGGTCTTTCAGTTCGTCACGGGTCATTGGACCGGTGGTGTCCTGGGAACCCACGGTGGTCATCTTCGGTTCGCAGTAGGTGCCCGGACGGATGCCGGTCACGCCGCAAGCCTTGCCGACCATTTTCTGCGCCAGGGTGTAGCCCTTGGTGCTTTCAGCCGGTGCTTCAGGCTTCTTGAACAGGGTCGAAGGTGCCAGGCCCAGTTCGGCGCGAGCCTTCTCGGTCAGGCCACGGCCGATGATCAGCGGGATACGGCCGCCGGCGCGAACTTCGTCCAACAGGACCGGGGTCTTCATTTCGAAGGTGGTCAGGACTTCGTCGGTGCCGTGCTTGCAGACTTTACCAGCATGCGGGTACAGGTCGATCACGTCGCCCATGTGCATGTTGGATACGTCGAATTCGATTGGCAGTGCGCCAGCATCTTCCATGGTGTTGTAGAAGATCGGAGCGATCTTGCTGCCGAAGCAGAAACCGCCGGCACGCTTGTTCGGCACGTAAGGAACGTCGTCGCCGAAGAACCACAGAACCGAGTTGGTTGCCGATTTACGCGAAGAACCGGTACCGACCACGTCGCCCACGTAGGCGATCGGGAAGCCGGCGTTGCGCATTTCTTCGATCTGCTTCATCGGGCCGGTCTTGCCTTGCTCGTCCGGAACGATGCCGTCACGGGCCATTTTCAGCATGGCCAGGGCGTGCAGCGGGATGTCAGGACGGGACCAGGCATCGGGAGCAGGGGACAGGTCGTCGGTGTTGGTCTCGCCGGTGACCTTGAAGACGCGCAGGCTGATCTTGTCGGCCAGGGTCGGACGCTTCACGAACCACTCGGCGTCAGCCCAGGATTGCAGCACGGCCTTGGCGTGAACGTTGCCGTTCTTGGCTTTTTCAGCCACATCGTGGAAAGCATCGAACATCAGCAGGGTGTGCTTGAGTTCTTCGGCGGCTACTGGTGCCAGTTCGGCGTCGTCCAGCAGGTTTACCAGAGTCACGATGTTGTAGCCGCCCTGCATGGTGCCGAGCAGTTCAACAGCGCGCTTCTTGTCGATCAGAGGGGAGTTGGCTTCGCCTTTGGCGATGGCGGAGAGGAAGCCGGCCTTCACGTAGGCTGCTTCGTCCACTCCTGGCGGAACGCGATTGGTGATCAGGTCAACGAGGAAAGCTTCTTCGCCAGCCGGGGGATTTTTCAGCAGCTCGACCAGGCCTGCAGTTTGTTCGGCGTTAAGCGGCTGGGGAACGATACCCAGTGCTGCACGCTCTTCGATATGTTTGCGGTAGGCTTCAAGCACAGTTATTACCCTCATCAGTGGTCCCAAATGGGTGTCCGGGACGCTCATCCCGAAATTGCCGTACTCATGCGCTGCATGGCGTTGTGAGCCACTTAGCCAGAATTACCGGCAATTCCTTACAGAAGCTGCTTTCAAAGTTTTACGCCTGCAGAACGGGAGCTGATGAGGGTTGGCGCCGGACTTTTCCCCGCTGGAAAAACCCTTCGCCAACACCGCTCTGAAGGAACGACTGTGCTCGTGACGCTTTGAAAACAGCTTCTAACGGACATTGGCGCCTAAAAAGGCTGGCTGATTCTACGGCAAAAAAAAATTAAAGGTAAGTCGGGGTTTATTGGACTTTGGTGGAGGCGTTCTATTGAGCTCGATCGGCCATGGCCCTGAACTTTGAGGGGTGATCAATGGCGGGCAAAGGGCTAACATGCCGGCCTGTTCTGCTTTTTCGCGTTCTGCCTACCTATGCCCAATCAGACCATCAAGACCCCCTGCGTCGGCCTTTGCTCCACCGTTTACGGTGACCTGGTGTGCCGTGGCTGCAAGCGTTTCCACCATGAAGTGATTCACTGGAACGGTTACAACGAGGAAGAAAAGCGCGCGGTGTGGTTGCGTCTGGAGCAGCTGCTGTCCCAGGTAATGGCGGCCAAGGTGGAGATTTTCGATGCGTCGTTGCTGCGCACCCAGCTGGAACAGCGCAAGATCCGCTTTGTACCACATCAGTCGGCGTATTGCTGGGCGTACCAGTTGATTGCCCGGGGCGCGCGCGTGATCAACAATCTGGAAGCCTACGGGATGGTCTTGCTGCCGGAGTTCCGCGACTGGAACCTGCCGGAATTGCGCGATGCCATCGATCGCGAGTTTTTCCTGCTGTCCGAGGCCCATTACCAGCGCTATATCGCGCCCGGTTTCCTCAAGGACGCGTTTGGCGGCTGAAAGCATCGCGAGCAGGCTCGCTCCCACAGGAAAATGCCTTCCAAATGTGGGAGCGAGCCTGCTCGCGATAGCGATTTAATCTACGCCGCAAGCCTCAATGCTTGCTGGCCAGCTCATCCAGATGATCTTCGATCTCCTGCGGCTTGAGCACCAGCACGTCGCTCTCCACCGCATCGAGCACCACTTCCGCCGTATTGCCGATCAAGGTCCCTGAAATCCCGCTGCGCGCCACGGTGCCAATCACCGTCACCGCCGCCTGCAGCTTGTGGACCATGAACGGAATCAGTACATCCGCCGGGCCTTCCTCGATGTGCAGGTGCGCATCGTCGATGTCGAATTCCGCCTGGAACGCCTGGCATTGCTCGCGGTAGCGCGCCTCGATGGTTTCCTTGAGCTGGAAGGTCGGGTCGGCCGACGACAGCATCGGCGAGGGATGGGCGCTGATCACGTGTAACTGGGCCCTGGCCAGGCTGGCGATGTCATAACCGTGATCGATGATGGTGTTGTGCAGGTGGCGGTGTTCCGGGTCGGTATTGCCGACGTCAATGGCCGCCAGAATCACTTTGTCCTTCCAGGAGCCGGCGGTTTTCACCAGCAGCACGGGAGTAGGGCAATGGCGCAGCAGTTTCCAGTCTGCCGGGGTCAGCAGGGCTCTTTTCAGTGCGCTGTCGGGAAAATGCTGCTTGATGACCAGCCCGCAGCCTTCGGCCTGCTGCACATCGACGATGGTCTCGTGCAGGCTCTGGTTCCAGGCCTGTTCGGTGGTGACGCTGAAACCGTCTTCCAGCAATGCCGCCTTGAGCACGCTCAGCATGGCGCTGTGATCATGCTTGGGGTCGCACACCAGCAAATGCAGATGCGCCTGGGTCACGCCGGCAATCAATTTGGCCCGTTTGAGCGCCAGGCTTTCCGCGTGTTCGGGTTCGATGACCACCAGAATGCTGCGTATGGCTTGCATGATCGGGATCTCCTGAAATGAAAAAGCGTGGCGTTGCTCAACTATAGTTGCTGGCTGCCGGCCGGGGTGTTGATACATATCAACGGTCGGCGGCTGGTGGTCTGCGGGCAGGCCGGTATAATCGTCGCCCTTCGTTTTGAACCTTTATCCCGTGGGCCCCATGATCCTTCCCGAAATTCACGAATTCCTTGGCTGTCGCACCCCCGATGGCTGGGTCCAGGCCGCGCTGGCCGATCAGGAAACCCTGCTGATCGACCACAAGAACTGCGAATTCAAGGCCGCCAGTACCGCGCTGAGCCTGATTGCTAAATATCACTCCCATGTTGACCTGATCAACATGATGTCGCGGCTGGCCCGGGAAGAGCTGGTGCATCACGAACAAGTCATGCGCCTGATGAAAAAACGCAAGATCGAGCTGCGCCAGTTGTCCGCGGGGCGTTATGCCTCGGCGCTGCGCAAGGTGGTGCGCAGTCACGAGCCGGTCAAGCTGGTGGATACCCTGGTGGTCGGCGCGTTCATCGAGGCGCGCAGCTGCGAGCGTTTCGAGGCGCTGGTGCCGCATCTGGACGAAGAACTGGGCAAGTTCTATTTCGGCTTGCTCAAGAGTGAAGCCCGGCATTTTCAGGGGTACTTGAAACTGGCTTACCAGTACGGGGATGCCAAGGACATCGCCAACGTGATCGACCGCGTGCGCGCCGCCGAGCAGGAGTTGATCGAGTCCCCGGACGTTGAATTCCGCTTCCACAGCGGCATCCCAACCGCTGCCTGACCCTGTGTAGGAGCGAGCATGCTCGCGATGGTCGTGAACGATGACGCGGGAAAACTGATGCACCGTGCTGTTCTCTGGCTCATCGCGAGCATGCTCGCTCCTACAGGTCTAACCCCAAACGCTCATGCCAGTCCGCAATGGACTCTTCTGGGTATCCATCGAACTGTTTGTCGCCAGGCCGGACGTCGACCTCCACCCAGGGGGCTCTGGAATTCAGCAGCAAATGCGTGTGCTGCGGCGGCACCGGCAGCGGCGTATCAATGGCCGAGGCAAACGGGTGGATCAGCTCCGGCCACTCGGGGCTGAACAGCCATAAACCCGAACCGCACACCTTGCAGAAGTGCCGCTCGGCGCTGCTGCGGTGGGCACGGGCTTCGCCTTCACCCTTGAGCAGCGCATGGTAAATCGCGATGTTCTTGCGCCCGCGAACCTTGAGGCTGTCGGCGTCGCCGGCAATGTTGATCGCGTAACCGCCGCCGCCCTGGGTCTTGCGGCAGATCGAGCAATAGCAGCGCTGATAGGGGTAGGGGTGGGCGCTGGTCAGGCTGAACGAAACCGCGGCGCAATGGCAGGAGCCTTCGAGGTGCATGGGGGTCTCCGGTGGCTGAAATGATTTGGTTTAGCCTAGAAGATATGGGGCGACAGTGCCGGCGCCTTCGCGAGCAGGCTCGCTCCCACAGGGGATTGCATTCCAAATGTGGGAGCGAGCCTGCTCGCGATGAACGATAACGCGGTGTCACTGGACGCACACCAATGGCCGGTTCAGCATGTGCGACTCAAAAATGAGATCTCGATAATGCGCCGACTACCCTCCCTGGCAGCCCTCAAAACCTTCGAATGCGCCGCGCGCCATGCCCATTTCGGCCGGGCGGCGGCGGAGTTGTGCGTGACCGACAGTGCGGTCAGTCATCAGATTCGGCAGCTCGAAGAGCAACTGGGGGTCTCGCTGTTCATCCGCGAGGGCCGGCAGATCCGTCCGACGATGGCTGCCGGGCGCCTGATGCAAAGCCTGCAGCAAGCCTTCGAACTGATCGGCGAAGCCTGCGACGAGCTACGCGACCCGTCATCCCTGGCGGTGTTGCGTCTGGCGGTCACCGCGGAGCTTGCGCAAAAGTGGCTGATGAGCCGGCTGACGGATTTTTACGCGCGTTACCCGCACATCACCCTGCACCTCTACGAACAGCCGATCGACGCCGCCGCGCCGGGGGAAGACATCGACCTTGCGATCACCTATGGCACCGGCCCCGTGGACAGCTCGGCGTATTTCGTACGCCCACTGCCGGCGTTGCAGTTCTTCCCGGTGTGCAGTCCCGGCCTGTTCAACCAGGGCACCCTGAAAACCCCGAAAGACCTGGTCCGTCATTGCCTGTTGCACGACGATCAGGACGGCAAGACCTGGACCGCCTGGCTCACCAGCCATGCCGGTGACCTGCGCCCACAACGACAGCTGTATTTCGCCCATGCCGGCCTGGCGCTGGAGGCGGCGGCACAAGGGCAGGGCGTGGCCATGGGCGATAACCTGACCGCCCAGGAAGACTTGCTCAGCGGCCGGCTGGTGCGGCCGTTCAGCGCGAGCATGACCGCGTTGGGCCAATACGCGCTGGTGTGCGAGCGGGTGCGGCTGGAGCGTCCGGCGGTGGCGCAGATGCTGGAATGGTTCAACGATCAGCTGGCTGATTGATGAGTTTAATTCAGGTATTCCGAAATAATCATCGTTGGCGAGGAGGGCGCCGGCGACCTTAGCCTGTGGTCATTCCAATCCCCGCTGATGAGGTTTGACCATGGCACGTTTGCTCGACTCCACCCCTAAACTCGACGGCTTCCGCTTGCCAGGCGAATTCGAAGCCAAGTCCGGCTGCTGGCTCGGCTGGCCGGAGCGCACGGACGTCTGGCGCAACGGCGCCAAGCCTGCGCAGAAAGTCTGGGTGCAGATCGTCACCGCCATTTCCATGAGCGAGCCGGTCACGGTTTGTGCCTCCGCCGCGCAGTTCGCCACCGCTCGCCGGCAGTTGCCGCCGCAGGTGCGGGTCGTGGAAATGACCTGCAACGACACCTGGTTCCGCGACAGCGGTCCATGCTTTGTGGTCAATGACCAGAGCGGAGAAGTCCGTGGCGTCGACTTCGAATTCAATGCCTACGGCGGCCTCGACGGTGGCCTGTACTACCCCTGGGACAAGGACGACCAGATCGCCAGCAAAATCCTCGAAATCGAAGGCTTCGACCGCTATCGCGCGCCGTTGATCGCGGAGCTGGGCGGCATTCAGAGTGACGGCCAGGGCAGCATCCTCACCACCGAACAGTGCCTTCTCAACCGTAACCGCAACCAGCATCTGGGCAAGGATGAAGTGACCCGTCGCCTGACCGACTATCTCGGCGCCGAGCAGGTGATCTGGCTGCCCCGTGGCTGCAAGTTCGACGAAACCGACGGTCATGTCGACGACCTCGCGTGTTTTGTGCGCCCTGGCGAAGTGGTGCTGCAATGGACCGACAATCGCGATGACCCACAGTGGGAAATCTATCAGGAGGCCTACGACATCCTGCGCAGCACCCGCGACAGCCGTGGTCGCGAGCTGATCGTGCACAAGCTGCCGCAGCCGGATGTGCTGGAGTGGACTGCCGAAGAAGCCGAAGGCCTGGATCAGCTGGACAGCACCCACACCCGTCAGGCAGGGACCAAAATCTGCGCCTCGTACATCAACTACTACGCCGGCAACAGCTCGATTGTGGTGCCGCTGTTTGGCGACCGTAACGATCAGGTGGCGCTGGCAACCCTGGCCGAGCTGTTCCCGCGACACAAGATCGTTGGCATCGAAAACTCCCGGGAAATCCTCCTGGGTGGCGGCAACGTCGCCTGCATCACCATGCCTCAATACGCCGGCAAAGGAAGATAACCATGGGCCTGCACAAACTGACCCAAGCCTTGATGCTGGTGCTTGCACCCCTGTGTGTGCAGGCCGCCGACACCACCAAACCGGTGGTCAACCTGTACATCTGGGGCGAGTACCTGGCCCCGGACACCCTGAAGAATTTCGAGAAGAAAACCGGCATTCAGGTGGTGGCCGATCATTTCGACTCCCTGGAAACCGTCGAGACCAAACTGCTGACCGGCCGCAGTGGCTACGATCTGGTGCTGACGGCGGGGCAGCATTTGTCCCGGGCCATCGAAAGTGGCGCGGTGCAGACCGTCGACAAGCAGCAATTACCGCACTTCGCCGGCGTCGGTGAAGAATTCCGCCAGCACATGGCAGTGTTCGATCCGGGCAATCGCTATGCCGGGATCTATGCCTGGGGCACCACGGGCGTGGGCTTTCAGGAGGAGGCCGTGAAAAAGCGCCTACCTGATGCGCCCACCGACAGTTGGGCGATGCTGTTCGATCCGGCAGTGGTGTCGAAATTCGCCGATTGTGGGGTCAGCCTGCTCAACGATCCCAATGAAGTATTCGCCGCCGTCATGAAGTACATGGGCCTGGACATCAATCGTCAGAGCCTGGACGACCTGAAACTGGCGGAGCAGCAACTGGCGAAAATCCGCCCGTACATTCGTTATTTCGACAACGACCTGAACATCAGCGACCTGGCCAATGGCAACACCTGCGTGGCGATGTCGTGGAACGGCAACGTGGCCATCGCCGCCGGCCAGGCCGAGGCGGCGCACAAGCCGTACAGGCTGACCTACCGCATTCCGAAGGAGGGCACGCTGATCTGGTTCGATGCCATGGTCATCCCCAAAGACGCGCCGCATCCCGAGGCCGGCCTGGCCTTGATGGACTACCTGATGACACCGGAGGTGATCGCGCCGATTACCGACACCATTCATTACGCCAATGCGATTACCGCGGCAGACAGCCTGATCGATCCGGCGATTCGCAATGATCCGGGGACTTACCCGCCCCAGGCCGTTCGTGCGTCGTTGTACAGCAAGAATGACAATGGCAAGGCCTTCAACCGGGCGTTGATTCGGGCGTTCAGTCGCTTGAAGTCGGGGTTGTGATGCATCTAGCCTGCTCGCGATGAACGATAACGCGCTCTAACGGGCGGGCACCCGCCACAAATACCACGAAGCCACCGTCCGATACGGGCTCCACGCCAGCCCGATCTCGATCATCTGCTTGCGCGTCGGCTGCACCTCCAGGCCCTTCAGGCGCCGATAGCCCTCACGCACTCCAAAATCATCGGCGGGCAAAATGTCCGGGCGCTCCAGGCTGTAGATCAACAGCATCTCCACGGTCCAGCGCCCCACACCGCGCAGGGTGATCAGGCGCTCGATCAGCGCTTCATCGTCCATGGCCCGGGCGGTGGCGTAATCCGGTACCACGCCATCCAGTGTCGCCTGGGCAATGCCCTGAATAGTCGCGATCTTGCTCGCGGAAAAACCGCAGCTGCGCATTTCATCGAAGCCGGTGGCGACGATCTGTTCGGGCCTGGGGAACGACACCGACGGGAACAGCGCCAGCAGCCGCCCGAGAATCGCATCGCCGGCCTTGGCATGCAGTTGCTGGTAGGCAATCGCCCGCACCAGCGACTCATAAGGATCGCGCGCGGCGTGGGGTTGGTGCAGGCAGGGGCCGATGGCGTCGATGTGGCGACGCCAGTCATCATCCAGGGAGGCCAGCCATTGCGTGGCAGGCCGGTAGGGATCGGGCATGAAGCATCCTTGAGGGCTGACCAGTGCAGCCGGTGGTCAAAAGGCCAGTTGCTCGGTGAATTGCACCGCCGCGTTTTCCAGCCGCAGCAGAAACGCCTTGCGCGGTTCGCCTCCAGCGTAGCCCGTCAGCGAGCCGTCAGCACCGATCACGCGATGGCAGGGCACCACAATCGAGAGGCGGTTGTGACCGTTGGCCAGGCCCACGGCGCGGCTGGCACCGGGTTTGCCCAGCCGGTGGGCGATAGCGCCGTAGGTGGTCGTCTGGCCGTAGGGGATTTTCGTCAGCTCGGCCCAGACCTGGCGCGAGAACTCGCTGCCGGGCATGTGCAGGGCAACACTGAACTCCGTGCGCTCGCCGGCGAAATACTCGGCAAGCTGTTGCTCGATCTGCTGCAAATGCGCGTTGTGCCCCGGCGCCACGGCGTAACCAAAGCGGTTTTGCAGGCTCTCGACTTCCCTGGAGAGAGACGATTGATCGAGAAACTCCAGCAGCACCAGGCCGCGCCGTTCAGCCATGGCGATCATCGGACCCAGGGGGGTGGTCAGCCGGGTGAACAGCAGAGGTTCACTGTTGGCGGCGCGACCCGGGGTGATGTGAAAGGACTTTTGAAAGGCATCGCGAAAACCGCTCAGGGATTCGTACCCCGAATCGAAGGCCGCGCTGTCGATGGAATCGCCCTGTTTGATCCCGCCCAGGGCCATGCCCAGGCGCCGGGTGCGCAGCCAGGCATGGAAGGTCATGCCGAAATGCTGCTTGAACCAGCGCCGCAACTTCAGCGGCTCGATGTCCTCGGCCAGCAGCTGTGCGTCAGTCCAGCGTCGTTCGGAGTCGGTGTCCACCAGGGTAAGCAGCCTCTGCACCCACGGCGGCGCAACCGCGGCAGCGCCCATGGGCTTGCAGCGAAGGCAAGCCCGATAGCCCGCCGCCAGGCACTCGTCGGCATGGGCGAAGAACTCGACATTCTCAGGTTTTGGGCTGCGTGCGGTGCAACCGGGACGGCAGAAAATCCCGGTGGTCTTGACCGCGGTAAAGAACACCCCCTCGTAGGAGGTGTCTCGTTCGAGCATGGCGCGAACCATCTCGGCGCGGGGTGGCAGTAGCGTGTTTTGTAGGTTCATGGGCGCAGCATAGAACGGGGCAGGGGGCGCCTCCACCGGAAAATCGACAGGGAATTTCCCTGCTGGCCACCGTTCCCCTGTAGGAGCGAGCCTGCTCGCGATGGACGTCAACGATAACGCGCCCTATCTGAAAGTTCGCGGTGTCCAGACGTTTTTCGCGAGCAGGCTCGCTCCTACAGTGGATCTGGTGTGTCAGGTACGCCGTGCCATCAACAACACCGAGGCCGCGGCTGACAAAAGCCCCGCGCAGCAGCGGTTGAATAGCCGCTTGCCCGACGGTTTGGCGAACCAGCGGCGCATGTGCAGGCCCATGTAGGCGTAGGCGGCGATGGCGATCCACTCCAGCACCAGGAACAGCGCGCCCAGCACCGCGAATTGCGGGGTGATGGCGCGGGTCGAGTCGACGAATTGCGGCAGGAACGCGGTGAAGATCAGGATGGCTTTCGGGTTGCCGGCCGCCACCAGAAACTCTTGTCGCGCCAGCGCCAGCATCCCCACCGGCGCGCCGGTCACGATATTTTCAACGCCAGGGTCGGCACGCCACAGTTGCCAGGCGAGATAGAACAGGTAGGCCGCGCCGAGGATCTTGATCCCATAGAACAGCAGCTCCGAGGTTTGCAGGACCACCGCCAGGCCAGCGGAGGCGAGGGCGATCATGCCGGCGAACGCCAGCAGGCGCCCGACCCCGGCCAGGCACGCAGTGCGGTAGCCGTAGCGGGTCGAATTGCTGACCGACAGCAGGTTGTTCGGGCCGGGAGCCATGTTCAGGGCGAAGCAGGCCGGAAGGAAAAGTGTGAGGGTGGCGAGGTCCATGGGCGGGCTCCTGTACAAAGGCCCTGTTTTTAACATGGGACCCCGGTGTATCGACCCATACAGTCGTGCAGGCAAGCGCCGTAGCAGTGGCTAGCGAGCGAATTTCTTCGCCCCGGCCACGCAAAGAATCACGGCGATGGTCACCCCGAGCATGCCGATGCTCACCTGTTCGTGCAGCACAGTGGCTGCCAGTGCCAGGCCGAAGAACGGTTGCAGCAATTGCAACTGGCCGACGGCGGCAATCCCGCCCTGGGCCAGCCCGCGATACCAGAACACAAAGCCGATCAGCATGCTGAACAGCGACACGTAAGCCAGGCTGAACCAGGCTGGTGTGCTGATGCCGCTGAACGACGCCGGCATCCGCCACCAGGTCAGGGCCGCCATCACGGGCAGCGCCAGCACCAGAGCCCAGGAAATCACCTGCCAGCCACCCAGGCTGCGCGATAGCTTCGCGCCTTCGGCATAGCCCAGCCCACAGGCGAGTATCGCCAGCAGCATCAGGATATCGCCCTGGGGGGAGGCGGTCAGACCCTGGGCGATGGCAAAACCTACCACCAGCAGGCTGCCCAATACCGAGAAGACCCAGAACACCGGTCGAGGACGTTCGCCGCCCCGCAGCACCCCGAACGTGGCGGTCGCCAGCGGCAGCAGGCCGACAAAGACAATGGAGTGTGCAGACGTCACGTATTGCAACGCCAGCGCCGTCAACAGCGGAAACCCCACCACCACGCCCAGGGCCACGATGACCAGCGGCACAAGCTGATTGCGCGCCGGGCGTCTTTCCCTGAACAACAGCAATAGGCCCAAGGCGAGTAGGGCGGCGATGGTCGCGCGCGCCACCGTGAGAAACAGCGGATCGAATTCCAGCACAGCCAGGCGGGTCGCGGGCAGTGAACCACTGAAGATCACCACGCCGATCAGGCCGTTGATCCAGCCGCTGGCGCCACTTTCCAGCGTCGGGTTTTGCAGGTTAGAGGTCCGTTCCATTTCGCTCACGCTCGTTGATGGGTTGCATGAAACCCATGCTATGGCTGACTATCGATACAATCAAAAAATTGTCATGGATACATTTCGACATGCCTCGGTCCCGCTACAAATCCCTGGTGGATGCCTTCGCCGCCGACATCCGTTCCGGCCAATTGCCGCCGGGCACGCGCCTGCCGACTCACCGTCAACTGGCCACGGAGCACGGTCTGGCGCTGGTCACCGCCAGCCGGGTTTATGCGGAGCTTGAGAGCATGGGCCTGATCAGTGGCGAGACCGGACGCGGGACCTTTGTCCGGGAGACGTCGCTGCCGCCCGGCCAGGGTATTTCCCAGTCCGTGGTGGCGGCGGGGATGATTGATCTCAACTTCAACTACCCGTCGCTGCCTGGCCAGGCCGACCTGCTGCGCGGCGCCCTGCGTCAGCTCGCGCTGTCCGGTGACCTCGAATCCCTCCTGCGCTACCAACCCCATGCAGGGCGCTTGCATGAGCGGGCGTCGGTCGCCCGGCATTTGCAGGCGCGTGGTCTTAAGGTGCCGGCCGAGCAGGTATTGATCGTCAGTGGCGCCCAGCATGGCCTGGCCGTGGTGATGATGACGCTGCTCAAGCCCGGCGATGTGATCGCTGCCGATGCCTTGACCTATCCGGGGTTCAAGACCCTGGCCGAAACCCTGCACCTGGAAGTCCTGCCCATCCCGGTTACCGACCGGGGGCCGGATTTGCCGGCCCTGGAAAAGCTCTGTTGTACTCGACCGGTGCGGGCCATTTATGCGATGCCGACCCTGCACAACCCGCTGGGCTGGGTGCTGGACGCCGATCAGCGCGAACGTCTGGTGGCGATCGCACTCCAGCATGACCTGACCATCATCGAGGACGCCGCCTACGCCTTTCTCGCCGATAACCCGCCACCACCTCTGGTGGATATGGCGCCGGAGCGAACGGTGTACGTCTCCGGTTTATCGAAGAACATCGCCACCGGATTGCGCGTCGGTTTCATTGCCGCGCCCGCGCATTGGGTGGCGGGGTTTGAGCGCACGATCATGGCCACCACCTGGAACACCCCCGGTGTGATGACCGCCATTGCCACGACCTGGCTGGATGACGGCACGGTGACTGGGCTGGAGGCGCAAAAGCGCGCCGACGCACAGGCCCGGCAAACGCTGGCCCGCGAGGAGCTGGCGGGAATGAGGATCATCAGCCACCCATCTTCCTACTTCATGTGGCTGCCGCTGACCGAAGATGCCCGCGCCGACCAGATCGCCATGGCGTTGATGCGGGAACAGGTCTCGGTTTCGCCCGCCGAACCTTTTGCGATCACCCCCCATGTACCCCATGCAATCCGGCTGGCGCTGGGCTCGGTGGACATGGACTCGCTGCGCCGGGCATTGGTGAAAGTGAAGAAGGTGGTGGGCTATTACCAGTAGCGGACAGGCGCCAGGGCAGTTTTCTTCAATACGCACGCCAAGGGGCTGTTTACCTTGAGGCCTGGTTCAATTGAAAAGAAGAAGGTGTGCGATGAGTCTGATGATGTCCATGGCGGCGTTTGCGCTGGCCGCTTCAATCACCCCGGGGCCGGTGAATATCGTGGCGCTGAGCTCGGGAGCGCGATTCGGTTTTCGCGCCAGCCAGCGGCATGTGGCCGGGGCAACCCTGGGGTTCGTGCTGTTGCTGGTGCTGATGGGGCTGGGGCTGCATGAGCTGTTGCAGGTCTGGCCGGCGATGACTCAAGTGGTGCAATGGGCCGGTGTCGGGTTCCTGCTGTACATGGCGTTCAAGCTGGCGGCGGACAACGGGCAGCTCGAGGCGAAAGACGCGAGTCGCGCGCCATCGATGCTCTATGGCGCGGTCATGCAATGGCTCAACCCCAAGGCCTGGCTGGCCTGCGTCGCCGGCATGGGCGCCTTCGTGGCCGATGGCGAAGCACGACTGGTGTGGCAGTTTGCGGCGGTGTACCTGGTGATCTGTTATGTGTCGGTCGGTTGCTGGGCATATGCCGGGACGTTTTTGCGCGGGTACCTGAACAATCCGGCGGGGATGCGCTTGTTCAATCGGGTGATGGCGATGTTGCTGGCGGTGAGTGCCATTTACTTGATCCTGTAGGAGCGAGCTTGCTCGCGAAAAACCAAAGGCCACCGCGGGATGCCCGATTTCACGCGTTATCGTTCGCCACCATCGCGAGCGAGCTCGCTCCTACAGGGGGGCTCAGCCTCGATACTGCCCCGGCGTGGCGGCCAAATGCTGTTTGAACGCTCGCTGGAAATGCGCCTGATCGGCAAAACCCGCTTCCAGCGCCACGTCGGCGATCAGCTTGCCGTTGCGCAGTTGATCGCGGGCGAACTGGATGCGCTGGTTGACCACGAAGGCGTGGGGCGTCATGCCGTAATGCTGCTTGAAGGCGCGGATCAGGTAGGACGGCGACAACTGCGCCGCCTCGCAGATGTCTTCGAGCTTGAGCATTTGCGTGCAGTGTTCGCGGATGAAATCGGCGGCGCGTTCCAGTTTGAAATTGGGTTCGCGCAACGCTGAATCGACCGGGTTCAGGCGCCACTGCACTTCGCTGAAAAATTCCACCGCCGCGCTCTGCTTGCGCAGGATGTCCTGCTGCGGATTGACCAGCACCTGATACAAGGCTTGCAAACCCGTGAATAGATCCGCGTCCTGCGTATGGGTGACGGCAAAGCGGCGAAACGCCAGGTCGTCACTAAAACCAAGCTGATGCTGCAAGTCGGTGAGCCACGGTGTTTCGACATACAGCATCAGGTACGACCAGGGCTGGTCGTCGATCGGATTGCAGGCATGGACGTCGCCGGGGTTCATCAGCACCACCGTGCCTGCACCCACCTCGAACTGCGATTGCTCATGGACATAGGTGCTGCGCCCGGCGGTGATCGCCCCAATGGAAAAGTGCGCGTGGGCATGCCGGGTGTAGCAGACCTCGCGCCCGTCGGCGATGGAGCGAGCCTCGATGAAGGGCAGGGCATCATCGCGCCAGAAACGCGGGGCCTTGTCGGTGTCCTTGAGCTGTGAACGCGTCATGGTCGGTCCTTGGCAAATCAGCCCCGGAGTGTATTAGCTCTCGCCATTAAAGGCTCGTTTCAACTCGGCGATATCGAGCTTTTTCATCTGCATCATCGCGGCCATGGCACGTTGGGATTTGGTCGTGTCCGGATCCTTGAGCATGTCCATCATCGCCACCGGCACGATCTGCCACGACACGCCGAATTTGTCCTTGAGCCAGCCGCATTGCTGCGCCTCCACCGGACCGCCAGCGGACAGCCGGCCCCAGAAGTGATCGACTTCTTCCTGGGTCTGGCAATTGACCTGGAAGGAGATCGCCTCGTTGAAGGTGAAGTTCGGGCCGCCGTTGAGCCCGGTGAAAGTCTGGCCGTCGAGTTCGAAGCTGACCGTCAGCACCGAACCTTCCGGATGCCCATGGATCTCCTGGCCGGCCTTGCCGTAGTGAGTGATGGCAGTGATTTTCGAATGGTCGAAGATCGCGCAATAGAACTTCGCGGCGTCTTCGGCCTGACCGTCGAACCACAGGCAAGGCGTAAGTTTTTGAACATGTAGCATGGCGGGTCTCCCTGGCAGGTTTTTGCATGCTGGACTATCAGCGTAGTCAGCCACCGTGGGTATGGCTGTGCCATAGATCGAGAAATGCATAAAACGGCTCCTTGCCCTCTGTAGGAGCGAGCCTGCTCGCGATGAACTCAAGAGCGCCGCGTTAATCCAGATAGCCCTCGTCTTTGTTAACGACCATCGCGAGCAGGCTCGCTCCTACAGGGTTTTATGTAGTCAGTATGACTGCGTTTCGAGTCAATTAGACTTATTCGCAAAAGAGTCGTTTTGACATGGCCTGTCTCAAGCGCTTGATTCATATGGCCTGAATAGCTGGCACGGGACTTGATACATGACAGGTACTACTGAACTGCTACAGGAGTACGGAAAATGTTCCATTTCTTCAGCAATGCTCAGAATGTACTGCAACTTTCCAGCCGTGTACTCGGCGTCGGCCTAGCAATGCTGCTGGCGGGGATCTACGGCGCTTACCTCTACGACGGTCACCTGTCGATCCTGGCTCTGGTGTCGCTGCATGCCATGACCATCGTCGGGCCAACCCTGCTGAAAATCGGCTACGTCATGCGCCTGCTGTCACAGCACCGCTTGAGCATGCCCCAGGCAGCGGTGGTGGCCTGATGGGCAAACTATCGGCGGCACCGGTCTTCAGTCTCGGCTTTCGTCCTTTCTTTCTGGCGGGGGCTGCGTTTGCCGCACTGGCGGTGGCGATATGGGCGTTGTGGCTGTATGGCCGTTTGCCCGGCTCACAGCCGGTGGGCGGCATGCTTGCCTGGCACCGCCACGAAATGCCGTTCGGTTTTGCCATGGCGATCATTGCCGGATTTCTGCTGACCGCGGTGCCAAACTGGACCGGTCGACCGGGCCTCAAGGGCTGGCCTCTGATCGGGCTGGTACTGGTCTGGCTGCTCGCGCGGCTGGCCTGGCTGATGCCGATTCCTCCCGGGTTGCTGCTGATCCTGCAACTGCCTTTGCTGCCGCTGCTGGCCGTCGTCCTCGGGCGTGATCTGATTGCAGCCGGCAAGCGCGAAAACTACCCGATCCTGTTGATGCTCACGCTGTTGGCCGGATGCGAAGCCATGACCCTGTGGGGCATCTGGAGCGACGACGTCGGCCTGCAACGTCGTGGCGTGCTGGCCGCGCTGTGGCTGGTGGGCGCGATGATGACGGTGATCGGTGGCCGGGTGATTCCGTTCTTTATCCAGCGTGGCCTCAATCGCCCGGCAACGCCTGCTGCCAGCCCCTGGCCGACGCGCGTGCTGTTGGTGAGCAGTCTGATGGCAGCGCTGACGTTTGCCCTGGGCTTGAACGACGTTCCCAACCCATGGCTGGCGGCGTTGTTTGCATTGATGACTGGCTTGCACCTGCTGCGGCTGTGGCGTTGGCACGATCGGGGCATGTGGCGCGTGCCGCTGTTGTGGTCGCTGTACCTGTCCTACACCTGGCTGCTGGTCGCGGCGGTTGGCATGGCGCTGTGGCACGCCGGGTTGCTGCCGCAGCAAAGCCTGGCCACTCATTCGCTGGCGGTCGGTGGCGTGGGCGGCTTGGTCCTGGCGATGATTGCCCGGGTGAGCCTGGGTCATACCGGGCGGCCGCTGCTGCCGTCGAAAGCGATTGTCACGGGTTTTGCCCTGGTGCTGGTGGCAGGCTTGTCACGGGTGCTGCTGGTGCCGTTTTCCGGACTTGGCCTGGGCTTGTCGGCGGTGCTTTGGTGTGCTGCCTTTGGCCTGTTCCTGCTGCGCTATACCGACATCCTCCTCAAACCGAGGGCTTGAAGACTATTAGCGATCGTTCCCACGCTCCGCGTGGGAACGCCTCCTGTGACGCTCTGCGTCACGCTTCTGGGACGCGGAGCGTCCCGGGCTGCATTCCCACGCAGAGCGTGGGAACGATCAACACAGGTCCGTGGTGCCCACACATTTTTTGACCGGTGGTCGATAGAGTTCGGCCTGCGAAGCAAATTGGACTTAGCTGAAGGGATAACCGAGGCGCGCGTGACCCCGCTGACTGTAGGAGCAAAGCTTGCTCGCGATGAACGATAACTCGGTACAACAGACCTGACGCTATCGCGAGCAAGCTTTGCTCCTACAGAAAACAACGAAGTGCCCCAGAACGCGCCCCCCTTCAGAACACCGTGAGTCTGAGGAGCCTTGCAATGCTGACCCTCAATATCAATGGCAAGGACCAGGAACTGGATGTCCCCGCGGACATGCCGTTGCTGTGGGTCTTGCGCGATGTAGCCCACCTGACCGGGACCAAGTTCGGCTGCGGCATGGCCCAGTGTGGCGCCTGTACCGTGCACGTCGACGGTGCACCGCTGCGATCCTGCATCACCCCTGCCACGGCCGTGGCCCATGGGCAGAAAATCCTCACCATCGAAGGCCTGTCGCTGGACGGTTCGCATCCGGTGCAAAAAGCCTGGGCCGAGCTTGATGTGGTGCAGTGCGGCTACTGCCAGTCGGGGCAGATCATGTCGGCGGCGGCGCTGCTGGCGAAGATCCCGCAGCCGACCGACAGCGATATCGATCAGGCGTTGTCCGGCAATATTTGCCGTTGCGGCACCTATCCAAGAATCCGTGCCGCGGTCAAACGCGCCGCGCAACTGGGTTGATGGCCATGAACAGTCTCAATCCACTTTCACGTCGCAGCTTTCTCAGGGGCACTGCCGTATTGGGCGGCGGGCTGGTGGTGGCATTTGTTATCCCCGGTGCCCACCGTTTTGCCCAGGGCGCGGAAAACGAGGGCAGTGTGTTCGCCCCCAATGCCTTCCTGCGTATCGGCAATGACAACAGCGTCACGGTGCTGCTGGGGCATTCGGAAATGGGCCAGGGTATCTGGACCGGCCTGACCATGTTGATCGCCGAAGAACTGGACGCCGATTGGTCGAAAATCCGCGTCGAACATTCCCCCGCGTCAGCCAAGGATTACGGCCTGGCGGGTTTCGGCGGCATGCAGATCACCGGTGGCTCGACCTCGACCTGGATGGAGTTCGACCGCTACCGCCAGGCCGGCGCGGCGGCGCGGATGATGCTGATCGAGGCGGCGGCCAAGCGCTTCAACGTTGCACCTTCGGCAATTCGAACCGAATCGGGCGTGGCGATTGCCGGCGACCAGCGCGCCACCTACGGTGAACTGGCCGATGACGCGGGCAAGCTGCCGGTGCCGGATCCTGCCTCGATCAAACTCAAGGAGGCCAAGGACTGGACCATCATTGGCAAGCCCACCAAGCGCCTGGACACGCCGGAGAAAATCACCGGTCGCGCGAAGTTCGGCATGGACGTGCAGTTCGACGGCCTGTTGACCGCGATGGTCGCTCGTCCGCCGGGCTTCGGTGGCAGCGTCAAATCCTTTGAAGGCGCCGATGCGCTGGCAATCCCCGGCGTGCGCAAGGTGGTGCAGGTGCCGACCGGCGTCGCGGTGATCGCCGATCACTATTGGGCGGCGAAACTGGGGCGCGATGCATTACATGTGGAGTGGGACCTGGGGCCCAACAGCGGCCTGGACAGTCAGAAGCTGCTGGAGAGCTTCCGCAAACTCGCCGCGACGCCTGGTATCGCAGCAAGTCAGGCCGGGGACGCCCAGGCAGCGCTGGCCAAAGCGACCAAGACCCTCGACGTCGAATATAGCGTGCCGTATCTGGCCCACGCGCCCATGGAGCCGCTCAATTGCACGGTGAAAATCACCCAGGACAAATGCGAGATCTGGACCGGTACGCAGTTCCAGACCCTGGACCAGATGATCGCCGGGAAAATCACCGGGCTCAAACCCGAGCAGGTCGAGATCCACACCGAGTTCCTCGGCGGCGGCTTCGGTCGGCGGGCCAACCCGACTTCGGATTTCGTCGCCGAAGCAGTGCAGGTCGCCAAGGCCGCGGGCGCGCCGGTGAAAACCGTGTGGGCGCGGGAAGATGACATCCGTGGCGGCTATTACCGCTCGGCGTTTCTGCATCAGGCGCGGGTCGGGCTGGGACCTGATGGCCTGCCGCTGGCGTGGAAGCATGTACTGGTCGGACAGTCGATCATGGCTGGCACTTCGCTCGAAGCGGCCATGGTCAAGAACGGCGTCGACAAGACTTCGGTGGAGGGGGTGGCGGACAGTCCCTACCTCGAGGACCTGGCTGACCATCAGGTCCAGCTGCATTCGCCGAAAACCGGCATCAGCGTGCTCTGGCTGCGTTCGGTGGGGCACACCCACACCGCGTTCGTCATGGAGTCGCTGATCGACGAACTGGCCAGCGCGGCGGGCAAGGATCCGGTGGAGTACCGAAGAACCTTGCTCAAGAACCATCCGCGACACCTGGGGGTGTTGAACCTGGCGGTGGAGAAGGCCAACTGGAAGGCGCCGCTGCCGGACGGCCATGCCCTCGGCGTGGCGGTGCATGAGTCGTTTGGCAGCTACGTGGCTCAGGTTGCCGAGGTTTCCCAGGACAACCTGGCAATCCGCGTGCATCGCGTGGTGTGTGCGGTGGACTGCGGGATTGCAGTCAATCCCAAGAGCATCGAGGCGCAGATGGAGTCGTGCATCGCCTTTGGCCTGGGTTTCACCTTGCACAGCAAGCTGACGATCAAGGGCGGCCAGGTGGTGCAGTCCAACTATCACGATTATCAGGTGCTGCGGCTGAATGAGATGCCGGTGGTCGAAGTGCATATTCTGCCCAGCAGCGAAAAACCTGGCGGTATCGGCGAGGCCGGTGTACCGCCCACGGCGCCGGCAGTGGCCAACGCGGTGTTCGCCCTGACCGGGCAACGCCTGCGGGAACTGCCGCTGCAGTTGTCGGGGGTGTGAGATGAAACGACATCACTGGATTCTCGGAACGCTGATCCTGGTGTGCCTGTTTATCTATGCAACCGAGCTGTTCGCCGATGACAAGGAGGCGCTGAAGGCCTTCGACACCGTGCGACAGGTCTTCCAGAGCCCCCGTTGCCAGAACTGCCACATCCCGGGTGATTCGCCGCTGCAGTTCGATGCCGGAAAGCCCCACGCGATGAATGTAGTGCGGGGCATGGATGGCAAGGGCGCCGCGGGTTTGCCCTGTGCCACTTGCCATGCCGACGCCAACCCGCCGGCCAGTTACGGCCCCTCGACGCCGCCGGGTGCGCCTCATTGGAGCCTGCCGCCGGCCGCGCACAAAATGGCCTGGATCGGCCTGCCACCGGACAGGCTGTGCAACATGATCAAGGACCGTGCGAGCAACGGCGACCGTGATTTCGCCGCTCTGATCAAGCATGTCAGCGAAGACAAGCTGGTGCTGTGGGGCTGGAATCCGGGGGGCAATCGCGCTCCGGTGCCGGTGCCGCACGATGTATTTGTCACGCAATTCAAGCTGTGGGCTGACGCAGGAGGGCCCTGTCCGTTGGCGGGTACATGACCGTCGGTCAATGAATCCGGAGTCAAACCTGCTATCGAGGACTCTAAAAACTATAACCACCCAGGGAGTATCCGATGCTGACCTCAGGCAAACCGCACAAGACACGCGTATGTGCAGGGACGCCACAAAACGAGCGCGAACTGCTGCGCGATCTGGCCCGCAAGGCCGAGCAGGAACTGATCGGCGTGCAGATGGCGAGCATGGATGAGTTGACGCTGTTGCCCAACCGCCATGGCTTCATCGCCCTGGCCCAACTGGGGCTGGACGCCTGTCAACGCTTGGGCCGGCCGGCCACGCTGCTGTTTTTCAACCTCGAAGACTTCAAGCGCATCAACTACCTGTTTGGCCGCAAAGAGGGCGATCACGCGCTGAAAACCTTCGCCGACGTGCTGAGCATCGGCTTCAGGGAAAGCGATGTGATTGGCCGCCTGGAAGGCGCCACGTTCGTGGCCTTGCTCACTGGCTCCTGCGGCGTGGATGTCGCGGCGATCAAGGCACGGCTGGAAGAGATGCTTGATGAGCGCAATACCATGGCGCATCGCGGGTATGGGATTCGCTTCAGTATCGGGCAAATTGAGCATGACCCCGGGCAGCATGAATCGGTGGAGGAGTTGTTGGTGGAGGCTGAGAGGGTGTTGGGCCGTTGAGTTAGGTGTTGTGTGGGCGGTCCTCATCGCGAGCAGGCTCGCTCCCACAATGAGTTTTGTGAATACACATCCACTGTGGGAGCGAGCCTGCTCGCGATGGGGCCCTTGCTGGCGACACCTTATTTGGCAAACAACTGCCCGATATCCTTGAACGCCTTGAACTCCAGCGCATTGCCGCACGGATCGAACAGAAACATCGTCGCCTGTTCACCCACCAGTCCCTGAAAACGAATCCCCGGCTCGATCACAAAGCGTGTCTCCAGCGCCGTCAGGCGTTGCGCCAGCGCCTCCCATTCCGCCATCCCCAGCACCACGCCGAAATGCGGCACCGGCACGTCATGGCCGTCGACGGCGTTGGTGTGGGCGGCTTCTTGCGAGGCGTTTTTCGGCGCCAGGTGGATCACCAGTTGATGGCCGAAGAAGTTGAAATCCACCCAGTGATCGCTAGAGCGACCTTCCTCCAGACCGAAAACGCTGCCATAGAAGTGCCGTGCGGCGACCAGGTCGTACACCGGGATGGCCAGATGAAAAGGGGACAGCTGCATCATGCGTTCCTCGTTCGTGAAGGTTCTTGCGAGTTTATCCCTGTGATTCTTTATTGAAAGACGATAGTTTTTGCGTCGAGCACAAATTATTTCGATCAATCAGGGGCCGCCATGCTGCGAGAACTGAAAACTTTTATCGCCGTGGCCCGCTATGGCACCTTCGCCGCAGCGGGGATGCACATAGGCCTGACGCAGTCGGCAGTCAGCGCGCAGATTCGCAACCTGGAACAGGCACTGGGCATTCGTCTGTTCGACCGTACCGGGCGTCAGGCGCTGCTCAATGCGGCGGGGCAGCGTGCATTGCCGATGGCCAGGGAGATGCTGGAGACCTTCAGTCGCATGGCGATCAGCGAGGACGTCAGCGAGTACCGTGGTGAGTTGAAGATAGGCGCGGTGGCCACGGCGCAGACTGGCCTGTTGCCTCAGGCGCTGCTGCGATTGCGCCAGCAGGCGCCACGCCTGGAGCCGAAGCTGGTACCCGGCGTGTCGCTTAACCTGCTGAGCCAGGTGGACACCGGCGAAGTGGACCTGGCAATCATGATCAAGCCGCCGTTCGAACTGCCCAAGGAGCTGTCAGCCCAGGTGATCCGCCGCGAGCCGTTCGTGCTGATCGTGCCCGCGGACCTCGAAGGCGACGATCCGCTGCAACTGCTGGCCGACCATCCCCATGTGCGCTACGACCGCAACTCCTTCGGCGGGCGTCTGGTGACGCGGTTTCTGCGTGAGCAACAGATTGACGTACAGGTCGCGCTGGAGCTGGATGAGCTGGAGGCCATTGTGAAAATGGTCGAGTGCGGGTTGGGCGTTTCGCTGCTGCCGCAAGCCGGGTTGTGGCTGGAGCATGGTGCGAAGGTCAGGGTGATTGAGTTGGGCGAGCTGACGTTTTACCGGGAAATGGTGCTGTTGCAGCGCTACAGCCAGCGACAGCAGCCGATCCAGCAGTTGTTTGCCAAATGCCTGAACACCGCATCCCTGTAGGAGCGAGCATGCTCGCGATGGACGTTAACGATAACGCGGGAAGCCTGACACCCCTTGGCGTTCTCAGGTTCATCGCGAGCATGCTCGCTCCTACGGGAGTCGGGAATGACAGGCACAAAAAACCCGCCAAAGAGGCGGGTTTTTTATTGGCTAACCGAAGATCACTCTTCGATGTTGCCCATGGCAGTAGTGTTGAAACCACCGTCCACGTACATGATTTCGCCGCTGATGCCGGACGCCAGGTCCGAGCACAGGAACGCGCCGGCGTTGCCGACTTCTTCGATGGTGACGTTGCGACGCAGCGGGGTTTGCGCTTCGTTGGCGGCCAGCATCTTGCGGAAGTTCTTGATGCCGGAAGCGGCCAGGGTACGGATAGGACCGGCCGATACGCAGTTCACGCGAGTGCCGTCCGGGCCCAGGGAGCCGGCCAGGTAGCGTACGCCAGCTTCCAGGGAAGCCTTGGCCATGCCCATTACGTTGTAGTTCGGCATGGTGCGCTCGGCGCCCAGGTACGACAGGGTCAGCAGGCTGCCGTTGCGGCCTTTCATCATTTCGCGACCGGCCTTGGCCAGGGCCACGAAGCTATAGGCGCTGATGTCGTGGGCGATGCGGAAACCGTCACGGGTGGTGGCTTCGGTGAAGTCGCCGTCCAGTTGGTCGCCCGGGGCGAAGCCGACGGAGTGCACGATGCAATCCAGGCCGTCCCACTTCTTGCTCAGCTCTTCGAAAACCTTGGCGATTTCCGCGTCGCTGGCCACGTCGCACGGGAAGCACAGCTCAGGGCTCGAACCCCAGCCTTGTGCGAATTCTTCGACACGACCCTTGAGTTTGTCGTTCTGATAAGTGAAGGCAAGCTCAGCGCCCTCGCGATGCATGGCGGCAGCGATGCCGGATGCGATGGACAGCTTGCTGGCGACACCGACGATCAGTACGCGCTTACCGGCGAGAAAACCCATGTGTTGCTCCTCTTTCAGGTTATTGCGCAGTTTCCGGAACCAGGAAGGCGGCTTCCAGTAACTGCTGTGTATACGGATGTTGGGGGGCGGCAAAAATGCTTTGCGCGTCTCCCTGTTCGACCACTTGGCCATGCTTGACCACCATCAGCTGGTGGCTCAGCGCCTTGACCACAGCCAGGTCATGGCTGATAAACAGGTACGTCAGGTTGTACTTGGTTTGCAGTGAACGCAAAAGCTCCACCACTTGGCGTTGTACGGTGCGGTCCAGGGCCGAAGTCGGCTCGTCCAGCAAAATCAACGCCGGTTTTAGCACTAATGCTCGGGCAATGGCGATTCTCTGCCGTTGCCCGCCGGAAAATTCGTGGGGGTAGCGGTTCCGGGTTTCCGGATCCAGACCTACCTCCTTGAGTGCCGCAATAATCGCCTGTTCCTGCTCGGCCTCGGTGCCGATCCCGTGAATCCGCAAGCCTTCGCCAACGATCTGGCTCACGCACATCCGTGGACTCAGGCTGCCGAACGGGTCCTGAAACACCACCTGCATCTCCCGACGCAGCGGCCTGACCTGTTGTTGCGTCAGGCAGTCTAGCTGTTTGCCTTCAAAACGGATGGCGCCCTTGCTGGCGATCAACCGCAGGATCGCCAGACCCAGGGTCGACTTGCCGGAACCGCTTTCGCCCACGATCCCCAGGGTCTGGCCCTGGGGCAGGTTGAAGTTGATGCCGTCCACCGCCTTGACGTAATCCACCGTGCGCTTGAGCAGCCCTTTCTTGATCGGAAACCAGACTTTCAGGTCCTCGACCGTCAGCAACGGCGGGCCGATTTCATTGGTCGCCGGCGTCCCGCTGGGCTCCGCTGCCAGCAGGATCCGCGTGTACGGATGCTGCGGCGCACGAAACAATTCTTCACACGATGCCTGTTCGACGATGCAACCGCGCTGCATGACACATACGCGATGCGCAATTCTTCGCACCAGGTTCAAATCGTGGCTGATCAACAGCAAGGCCATGCCCAGGCGGGCCTGTAATTCCTTGAGCAATTCGAGGATTTTCAGCTGGACGGTCACGTCCAGCGCGGTGGTTGGCTCATCGGCGATCAGCAATTCCGGCTCGTTGGCCAGCGCCATGGCGATCATCACCCGTTGACGCTGGCCGCCGGACAGCTCGTGGGGCAGGGCCTTGAGGCGTTTTTCCGGCTCCGGGATGCCGACCATTTCCAGCAATTCCAGCGTGCGCTTGGTCGCAACCTTGCCGACCAGACCTTTGTGGATGCCCAGCACCTCGTTGATCTGCTTCTCGATCGAGTGCAGCGGATTGAGCGAGGTCATCGGCTCCTGGAAGATCATCGCGATCCGGTTGCCGCGGATGTGGCGGATGGTTTTCTCTTTCAGGTCCAGCAGGTTCTGCCCGGAATACTCGATGGTGCCGGACGGGTGCCGGGCGAGCGGGTAGGGCAGCAGGCGCAGGATCGAGTGCGCGGTCACCGATTTGCCGGAACCGGATTCACCCACCAGCGCCAGGGTTTCGCCGCGCTTGATGTCGAAGCTGACATTTTCGACCACCCGCTGGCTGTGGGCGCCGACGACAAACTCGACGGCGAGGTCGCGCACTTCGATCAGATTGTCCTGATTCATTTCACTTCCTCGGGTCGAAGGCATCGCGAGCGGACTCGCCGATGAATACCAGCAGGCTCAACATCAGTGCCAGCACGGCAAACGCGCTCATGCCCAGCCACGGTGCCTGCAGGTTGGATTTGCCCTGGGCCACCAGCTCACCCAGCGACGGGCTGCCCGCCGGCAGGCCGAAGCCGAGGAAGTCCAGGGCGGTCAGGGTGCCGATGGCGCCGGTCAGGATGAAGGGCATGAAGGTCATGGTCGAGACCATGGCGTTGGGCAGGATGTGGCGGAACATGATCGCGCCATTCTGCATGCCCAGCGCCCGGGCCGCACGCACGTATTCAAGGTTGCGGCCACGCAGGAACTCTGCGCGGACCACATCCACCAGGCTCATCCAGGAAAACAGCAGCATGATCCCCAGCAGCCACCAGAAGTTCGGCTGCACGAAGCTGGCGAGGATGATCAGCAGGTACAGCACCGGCAACCCCGACCAGATCTCCAGGAAGCGCTGCCCGGCGAGATCGACCCAGCCGCCATAGAAGCCCTGCAAGGCACCGGCAATCACGCCGATGATCGAGCTGAGCAGGGTCAGGGTCAGGGCGAACAGCACCGACACGCGGAAGCCGTAGATCACCCGGGCCAGTACGTCGCGGCCCTGGTCGTCGGTGCCCAGCAGGTTATCCGCCGACGGCGGCGCGGGGGCCGGGACCCGCAGGTCGTAGTTGATGCTCTGGTAGCTGAAGGGAATCGGCGCCCACAGCACCCAGGCATCCTTGGCCTTGAGCAGTTCGCGGATGTAGGGGCTCTTGTAGTTGGCTTCCAGCGGGAATTCGCCGCCGAAGGTGGTTTCCGGATAGCGCTTGAGCGCGGGGAAGTACCAGCCGTTGTCGTAGTGCACCACCAGCGGTTTGTCGTTGGCGATCAACTCGGCGCCAAGGCTGGCGCCGAACAGAATCAGAAACAGCCACAGCGACCACCAGCCGCGCTTGTTGGCCTTGAACAGTTCGAAGCGGCGGCGATTGAGAGGGGACAGGTTCATCTCAATGCTCCCGGCTTTCGAAGTCGATACGCGGATCGACGAAGGTGTAGGTGAGGTCGCCGATCAGTTTCACCACCAGCCCGAGCAGGGTGAAGATGAACAGCGTGCCGAAGACCACCGGGTAATCGCGGTTGATCGCGGCTTCGAAACTCATCAGGCCGAGGCCGTCGAGGGAGAAAATCACTTCCACCAGCAACGAGCCGGTGAAGAAGATGCCGATGAAGGCCGACGGGAAACCGGCGATCACCAACAGCATGGCGTTGCGGAACACGTGGCCGTAGAGCACGCGGTTTTTGGTCAGGCCCTTGGCCTTGGCGGTGACCACGTACTGCTTGTTGATCTCATCGAGGAAGCTGTTTTTGGTCAGCAGGGTCATGGTCGCGAAGTTGCCGATCACCAGGGCGGTTACCGGCAATGCCAGGTGCCAGAAGTAGTCGAGCACTTTGCCGCCCAGGCTCAGCTCATCGAAGTTGTTCGAAGTCAGTCCTCGTAGCGGAAACCAGTCCAGATAGCTGCCGCCGGCAAACACCACGATCAGCAGGATGGCGAACAGGAACGCCGGGATCGCATAGCCAACGATGATCGCCGAACTGGTCCAGACGTCGAAGTGGCTGCCATGTCGCGTGGCCTTGGCGATCCCCAGGGGAATCGACACCAGGTACATGATCAGGGTGCTCCACAGCCCGAGGGAAATCGATACCGGCATCTTTTCCTTGATCAGGTCGATGACCTTGGCGTCGCGGAAAAAGCTGTCGCCGAACTCCAGCGACGCGTAGTTCTTGACCATGATCCACAAGCGTTCCGGCGCCGATTTGTCGAAGCCGTACATGTGTTCGATTTCCTTGATCAGCGCCGGGTCCAGGCCCTGGGCGCCGCGATAGGCGGAACCGGCCACCGACACTTCCGCGCCACCGCCGGCGATGCGGCTGGTGGCGCCTTCAAAGCCTTCTAGCTTGGCGATCATCTGCTCCACCGGCCCGCCGGGCGCGGCCTGGATGATCACGAAGTTGATCAGCAAAATGCCGAACAGGGTCGGAATGATCAGCAGCAGTCGCCGAAAAATATACGCCAGCATCTGATTACTCCGTGCCCGCAGGGTCGGCTTGCAATTTGGTTTCGATCTCTATCGCCGGCTTGGCGTCGGGTTTGACCCACCAGGTAGCCGTGCCGATATCGTATTTGGGCGAGACCTTCGGATGGCCGATGTGGTTCCAGTAGGCCACGCGCCAGGTTTTGATGTGCCAGTTGGGGATCACGTAATAACCCCATTGCAGCACGCGGTCCAGTGCGCGTGCGTGGGCCACCAGGCTTTTGCGCGAATCGGCGTTGATCAGTTGCTCGACCAACTGGTCCACCACCGGGTCCTTGAGGCCCATGGAGTTGCGGCTGCCCGGCTTGTCGGCGGCCGCGGTCATCCAGAACTCGCGCTGTTCGTTACCCGGCGAATTGGATTGCGGAAAGCTGCCGACGATCATGTCGAAGTCCCGCGAACGCACGCGGTTTACGTACTGCGAGACGTCGACCCGGCGGATGACCAGGTCGATCCCCAGGTCGCTCAGGTTACGCTTGAACGGCAACAGCACCCGCTCGAATTCGGTCTGCGCCAGGAGGAATTCGATAACCACCGGTTTGCCGGTGGCGTCGACCATCTTGTCATCGACGATGCGCCAACCGGCCTCTTGCAGCAGTTGATAGGCCTTGCGTTGCTGGGTGCGGATCATGCCGCTGCCGTCGGTGGTCGGATTCTCGAAGGCTTCGCTGAACACCTCTGGTGGCAGTTTGCTGCGGAAGGGGTCGAGGATCGCCAGCTGGTCGGCGTCCGGCAGGCCGGTGGCGGCCATTTCCGAATTCTCGAAATAGCTGCGGGTGCGGGCGTAGGCGCTGTTGAACAGCTGCTTGTTGGTCCATTCGAAGTCCAGCAACAGGGTCAGCGCCTGGCGCACGCGCACGTCCTGGAACACCGGGCGACGCAGGTTGAACACGAAGCCCTGCATGCCGGTAGGGTTGCCGTTGGGGATCTGTTCCTTGATCAGCCGGCCTTCGGTGACGGCCGGAATGTTGTAGGCGTTGGCCCAGTTTTTCGCGGTCATCTCCAGCCAGTAATCGAACTGCCCGGCCTTGAGGCCTTCCAGGGCCACGGTGTTGTCGCGGTAGTAATCGGTGAGCATGACATCGAAGTTGTAGAAACCACGATTGACCGCCAGGTCCTTGCCCCAATAGTCCTTGACCCGCTCATAGCGCACCGAGCGCCCGGCCTTGACCTCGCTGACCTTGTACGGTCCGCTGCCCAGCGGTACTTCGAGGTTGCCCTTGTTGAAATCGCGGGTCGCCCACCAGTGCTTGGGCAATACCGGCAGCTGGCCGAGAATCAGCGGCAGTTCGCGGTTGTTGCTGTGCTTGAACTTGAACAGCACCGTCAACGGATCTTCGGCGACCACGTCTTCGACGTCGTTGTAGTAGCCGCGGTACATCGGCGCGCCATCCTTGATCAGGGTCTGGAAGCTGAATACGACGTCTTCGGCGCGTACCGGATGGCCGTCATGGAAGCGTGCTTCGGGCCGCAGATAGAAGCGCACCCAGTCGTTGTTCGGGGCTTTTTCGATCTTGCTGGCGATCAGGCCGTATTCGGTGAAAGGCTCATCCAGGCTTTGCTTGGCCAGGGTGTCGTAGATCAGGTCGATATCGTTGGCCGACACGCCCTTGCTGATGAACGGGTTGAGGCTGTCGAAACCGCCGAAGCCGGCCTGGCGGAAGATCCCGCCCTTGGGCGCGTCCGGGTTGACGTAATCGAAATGCTTGAAGTCCGCCGGGTACTTCGGCGGCTCGTTGTACAGGGTCAGGGCATGTTGCGGCGCGGCACAGGCCCACCCTGCGAACAACAGGGCGCTGGCCTGCAACAGCAGGGCGCTGATGGGTTTCATCGATCTTTCTCCGAAGATTTCAGCCACCACGCGCTCAGCCCCAGGGTGTAGGGCGGCGTGGTGACAAAGGCCAACCGGTTGCGGTAAGCCAGGCGGTGATAATTGAGGTACCAGTTGGGAATGATGTAGTGCTGCCACAGCAACACCCGGTCCAGCGCCTTGCCGGCGGCCACTTGCTCGTCACGTGTCTTGGCTGCCAGCAGTTGATCGAGCAGTTGATCGACCACCGGGTTGGCGATGCCTGCGTAGTTCTTGCTGCCTTTGACAGAGGCCTGGCTGGAATGAAAGTACTGCCACTGCTCCAGGCCGGGGCTGAGGGTCTGGTTGAGGGTCATCAGGATCATGTCGAAATCGAACTGGTCGAGGCGCTGTTTGTACTGGGCGCGATCCACCGTGCGCAGCCGTGCATCGATGCCGATGCTGGCGAGGTTCTCGACATAGGGCTGAAGGATGCGTTCCAGGTTTGGATTGACCAGCAGGATCTCCGCTCGCAACGGTTGCCCGGCTGCATTCTGCAGGCGCTGGCCGTTGAGCTTCCAGCCGGCCTCGGCCAGCAGGCCAAGGGCCTTGCGCAGGGTTTCCCGGGGAATGCCGCGACCCTGGGTCTGCGGCAGGCTGAACGGCTCGGTGAACAACCTGGCGGGCAACTGCTCGCGCCAGGGCTTGAGCAGCAGCCATTCGTGGCCGACCGGCAGGCCGGTGGCGGAGAATTCGCTGTTGGGGTAATAGCTCATGGCGCGTTTGTAGGCGCCGCTGAACAGGGTGCGGTTGGTCCACTCGAAGTCGAACATCAAACCCAGCGCTTCACGCACTTTGGGCTCGGCGAACGTCGGGCGCCGGCTGTTCATGAACAGGCCCTGACTCTGGGTCGGGATCTGGTGCGGAATCTGGGCCTTGATCACATCGCCTCGGCGTATTGCCGGGAAGTTGTAGCCGGTGTCCCAATTCTTCGCCTGATGCTCGATATAGATGTCGAACTCGCCGGCCTTGAAAGCTTCGAACGCCACATCGCTGTCGCGGTAGAACTCGACTTCCATGCGATCGAAGTTGTACTTGCCGCGATTGACCGCCAGGTCCTTGCCCCAGTAGTCCTTGACCCGCTCGAACACGATCTGCCGGCCCGGCGTAACCGAGGTGATCCGGTACGGCCCGCTGCCCAGTGGAGGTTCGAAGGTTGTGGCCTTGAAATCGCGTCCTTTCCAGTAATGTTGAGGCAACACTGGCAACTCGCCCAGACGCAGGATCAGCAGGGGGTTGCCGGAACGCTTGAACACGAAGCGAATGCGCTGCGGATTGAGAATATCCACCCGCTGTACTTCCTGCAGGTTGGTGCGGTACTGCGGATGACCTTCCTTGAGCAGCAGGCGGTAGGAGAACGCCACGTCGTAGGCGGTGATCGGCGTGCCATCGTGAAAGCGTGCTTCGGGGCGCAGGTTGAACACCACCCAACTGCGGTCCTCGCTGTACTCCACCGATTGGGCGATCAGGCCATAGCTGGAGGTCGGTTCATCGCCGGACGGCGCGTACTGGCCGGTGCCGACCATCAGTGGTTCGTTGAGCTCGTTGATGCCGTATTGCAGGAAGTTCGGCGTGGTGACCGGGCTGGTGCCCTTGAAGGTGTAGGGATTGAGCGTATCGAAGGTGCCAAACGCCATGACCCGCAACGTGCCGCCCTTGGGCGCTTGCGGGTTGACCCAGTCGAAGTGGGTAAATCTGGCCGGGTACTTGAGCACGCCGAACTGCGCATAACCATGGCTTTCGCTGATCGTCGCGCTTGCGGTGGAGCTCAAGGCCAGGCTGATCAGGAGCGAGAGGAGGGCACGCTTCAAGTAAGGAATCCGATCCAGGCGGCTTGGGCTTTGTGGGCCGTACAGTAACAGCTTGTATGGACAGGAAAAAGACGCGCCCGGAAAGCAGCATCGGGGCATAAAAAAAGATCGCAGCTTGCTGCGATCTTTCTGGCACTACCTCGATTTTTAATGCGGGTTCGAAACCGTCAGCATCTGGCCAGGCTTGAGCGCCTGACCGACACGTGGATTCCAGCGCTTGAGGTGTTGCATTTCAACGTTGAAACGCTTGGCCACGATGTACAACGAGTCACCTTGCTGGACCTTGTACTTGGCCTGTGGTTTTTTGGCTTCGCCTTTGGTTTTGGCGTTGGCCGCGACCACGGTGTTGATGCGCCCGGAGCTGCGTTTGCTGGTGTCTTGCAGGACCAGTGTCTGGCCGGGCTTGATGTTCTTTCCGCTCAGCTTGTTCCAGCGCTGCAAGTCCTTGATGTCGACGTCGTTGGCCTTGGCAATGGAGCCGAGGCTGTCGCCGCGCTTGACCCGGTAATTGCGTTTGACGCTTGCCACCTGGGTGTCGTCGGCACCGTCGAACACCGGTTTGAGCGACTTCTTGCTGATCAGCTCTTCAGGACGCATGGTCTGCAGGCTGGTGGTCAGCAGTTGCGCCTTGGACGTCGGCACCAGCAGATGCTGGGGGCCGTCGATGGTGGTGCGTTGCTTGAAGGCCGGGTTGAGCTGGAACAGTTCGTCTTCGTCGATGTTGGCTACAGCGGCAACCTTGGACAGGTCCATGCGCTGGTTGATTTCGACGACCTTGAAGTACGGTTCGTTGGCGATCGGATTGAGGTTCACGCCATAGGCTTCCGGCGCCAGCACCACTTGCGACAGTGCCAGCAGCTTCGGCACATAGGCCTGGGTCTCGGCAGGCAGCGGCAGGTTCCAGTAGTCGGTAGGCAGCCCCAGCCTTTCATTGCGCTCGATGGCGCGGCTGACGGTGCCTTCACCGGCGTTGTAGGCGGCCAGGGCCAGCAGCCAGTCACCGTTGAACATGTCGTGAAGGCGGGTCAGGTAGTCCATCGCGGCGGTGGTCGATGCGGTGATATCGCGACGGCCATCATAGAAGCGGGTCTGACGCAGGTTGAAGTAACGCCCGGTGGAGGGAATGAATTGCCATAGGCCAACTGCATCGGCCCTGGAATAGGCCATTGGGTTGTAGGCACTTTCAATCACTGGCAGCAGGGCCAGTTCCAGCGGCATGTTGCGCTCTTCGAGGCGTTCGACGATGTAATGAATGTAGAGGCTGCCGCGTTCGCCGGCGTTTTCGAGGAAAGATGGATTGCTGGCGAACCACAGGCGTTGCTGCTCGATGCGCGGGTTGACGCCCAGGCCGTCCTGCAGCTGGAAGCCCTGGCGCATGCGCTCCCAGACGTCCTGCGGAATCTGCGGGCTCGGCTTTTCGCTGAGCCATACGGGCTTCTGCTTGGCACGCGCGGCAATATTCGGAGTGTGTGTCGCGTCGGTTTGCGGCACATGGCTGGAACAGCCCGCCAGCGTCGCGGACACAGCCACCGCTATGGCTTGCGCCAGGCGGGTTAACGCGTCCGAACTGATGGCATTTCGAATGGATGACGACATTGGCTGAACGTGAGTTCCGGGCAAAAATGTCGGGCGATTCTAGAAAGCGCACCCCCCGCGGTCAACCATTCACGGTTTTCGTACCATCGTACAAGCTGTTCAGAACTTGTCTTTCCACGCTCTGAGCGTCGCAAAAACCATATCGGGCGCAGAGTTATCGGTGCCGGTCCGTTCGTCCGCTTTTTCTTTAACGGATGTTTCGGAGGTACGTAAAAACGGATTTGTGCGCTTCTCCAGGGCGATCGTCGACGGCAGCGTGATGACCCCGGCTTCCCGCTGGCGGGTAACCTTGGCCAGGCGTTCGAGGGTGTCGGGATTGCCCGGTTCGACTGCGGCGGCGAAACGCAAATTGCTCAGGGTGTATTCGTGGGTGCAGAACACCTGCGTGTCTTCCGGCAGCGCCGCGAGGCGGGACAACGAGGCGTGCATTTGCTGCGGCGTGCCCTCGAACAGGCGGCCGCAACCGGCGGCGAACAGGGTGTCGCCACAAAACAGCAGGCCTTGGTGATAATAGGCAATGTGCCCCAGAGTATGACCGGGCACGGCGATGATCTCGAAGTCATGGCCCAGCACCTGGATGCGATCGTTATCCTTGAGCGCGATGTCCCGTCCCGGAATGTTTTCGCTGGCCGGACCATAGACTTTCGCGTCCGTCGCTTTCTTGAGCAGTTCGACGCCGCCGACATGGTCATGATGGTGGTGAGTGATCAGAATATTGCTGAGCACCCACCCCGGATTTTCCGAGAGCCAGTTCTGTACCGGCGCGGCATCGCCCGGGTCGACCACTGCGCAATGCCGGGTGCTGTGGTCTTGCAGCAACCAAATGTAGTTGTCGGTAAAGGCGGGCAGGGCACTGATCTGTATCATCGTCGGATTCGCCAAGCGGAAAACAAAGGCGCATCTTAGAACTTCCTGACGCGTTGGAGAATGCAATGACCGATAAAGCGTTCGCTCAGGCCGATCCTGACTGGCTGGCATTGATCAGCGCGGCGCGAGAGTGGCTGTCCGGCCCGCTCGGACAGTTTTTGCTGGATGAAGAGCGGCGCATGCTCGAAGAGGAGCTGGGGCGTTTCTTCGGTGGCTACCTGGTGCATTACGGTCCGTCGGCCCAGACTCCGCCGTCGGCGCCGCAGGTCCAGCGCAATGTGCGTCTGGGCGCGCCCTTGCCGGGCGTCGAGATCGTCTGCGAAGAGCAGGCCTGGCCGTTGAGCGAGCATGCCGCCGATGTCGTGGTGTTGCAGCACGGGCTGGATTTCTGCCTGTCGCCCCACGGCTTGTTGCGTGAGGCCGCGAGCAGTGTGCGGCCCGGCGGGCATCTGCTGATCATCGGCATCAACCCCTGGAGCAGTTGGGGCCTGCGTCATGTGTTTGCTCATGATGCATTGCGCAAAGCCCGCTGCATCTCGCCGTCGCGGGTGGCCGACTGGCTGAACCTGCTGGGCTTCGCGCTGGAGAAACGCCGCTTCGGGTGCTATCGTCCGCCGCTTGCCTCACCTGCCTGGCAGACCCGTCTGGCCGGTTGGGAGCGCATGGCCGGCAATTGGCAGCTGTCCGGTGGCGGCTTCTATTTATTGGTTGCGCGCAAGATCGTGGTAGGCCTGCGGCCGGTCCGCCAGGAACGTCGCGAGCCGATGGGCAAGTTGATTCCCTTGCCGATGGCCAAGGTCAACCGCCGCCGCATCGAACCGTAATACCTTCTTTTATATTTTCGGCCGGGGCTGCCCCGGTCTTGGGCGTTGTCGATCAGCGATCGGCGAGCCACCGCGTTTTCTGGATGGATTGGCATGAGCGATAGCGTAGAACTGTTCACCGATGGCGCCTGCAAGGGCAATCCCGGCCCTGGCGGCTGGGGCGCATTGCTGGTGTACAAGGGCGTTGAAAAGGAGTTGTGGGGCGGTGAGGCCAATACCACCAACAATCGCATGGAGCTGATGGGCGCGATCCGCGGCCTGGAAGAACTCAAGCGGCCCTGCGACGTGCTGCTGGTGACCGACTCGCAGTACGTGATGAAAGGCATCAACGAGTGGATGGCCAACTGGAAAAAACGCGGCTGGAAAACCGCCGCGAAAGAGCCGGTGAAAAACGCCGACCTGTGGAAGATGCTCGACGAGCAGGTCAGCCGTCACAACGTCACCTGGAAGTGGGTGCGCGGGCACATCGGCCATCATGGCAATGAACGGGCCGACCAGTTGGCCAACCGTGGCGTGGATGAGGTTCGCGGCCTGGCTTGACCGCCGAGCGCACGGCCTACCTGAAAGACCCCGGCAGGCGTGCTAATATCGCCGCCTTTTGCACGATTGACCGATTGAGAGCTGAGCACTGATGGCCACCAGATCCGTTGTACTCGATACCGAAACCACCGGCATGCCGGTGACCGACGGCCACCGGATTATCGAAATCGGTTGTGTCGAGTTGATCGGTCGGCGCCTGACAGGCCGGCACTTTCACGTTTACCTGCAACCAGACCGCGAAAGTGATGAAGGCGCCATCGGCGTGCACGGCATCACCAACGAATTCCTGGTGGGCAAACCGCGTTTCGCCGAGGTGGCCGAAGAGTTCTTCGAGTTCATCAAGGGCGCGCAGCTGATCATCCATAACGCGGCGTTCGACGTTGGCTTCATCAACAACGAATTCGCCCTGATGGGCCAGCACGATCGCGCTGACATCACGCAACACTGTACGGTCCTCGATACCCTGCTGATGGCCCGGGAACGTCACCCGGGGCAGCGCAACAGCCTCGACGCCCTGTGCAAACGCTACGGCGTCGACAACTCCGGCCGTGAACTGCACGGCGCCTTGCTCGACTCCGAGATTCTCGCCGACGTTTACCTGACCATGACTGGCGGCCAGACCAGCCTGTCCCTGGCGGGTAACGCCTCCGACGGCAATGGTTCCGGTGAAGGTGCGGACAACTCGGCCACTGAAATCCGTCGCCTGCCGGCGGACCGCAAACCGGGGCGCATCATTCACGCCAGCGAGGATGACCTGGCGCAGCATGCGGCGCGGCTGGAAGTCATCAGCAAGTCGGCGGGGGCGCCGGCATTGTGGTTGCAATTGGCCGAGGCTGAAGCCCAGGCGTAGATTTCCCTGAAAAGAGATCGCAGCCTCGTGACCCTTTTCAGTGCAACGCGCTCGCCACATCCGCTTCAACCCTCTACCCTGAGGTCATTGGCAGGCTCTGGCCTGCCGCCTCAGGACACTGAGCCCCATGTATAAAGATCTGAAATTCCCGGTCCTGATCGTCCACCGCGACATCAAGGCCGACACTGTCGCCGGCGATCGTGTGCGGGGCATCGCCCGGGAGCTGGAGCAGGAAGGTTTCAGCATCGTCTCGGCGATGGATTACACCGAAGGACGCCTGGTCGCTTCGACTCATCACGGCTTGTCGTGCATGTTGATCGCGGCGGAAGACGCCAGCGCCCACTCCCATTTATTGCAGAACATGGCCGAGCTGATCGGATTGGCCCGCGTACGTGCACCGGATCTCCCGATCTTTGCCCTGGGCGAGCAAGTAACCCTGGAAAACGCGCCCGCCGACGCCATGGCCGAACTCAACCAACTGCGCGGCATCCTCTACCTGTTCGAAGACACCGTGCCCTTTCTCGCGCGCCAAGTGGCGCGGGCTGCCCGCAAGTATCTGGACGGGCTGCTGCCACCATTCTTCAAGGCGCTGGTACAGCACACCGCCGATTCCAACTATTCCTGGCATACCCCCGGTCATGGCGGCGGTGTGGCCTATCATAAAAGTCCGGTAGGGCAGGCCTTTCACCAGTTCTTCGGGGAAAACACCCTGCGTTCTGACCTGTCGGTTTCAGTGCCGGAACTCGGTTCACTGCTCGATCACACTGGGCCCCTGGCGGAAGCCGAGGCCAGGGCGGCGCGTAATTTCGGTGCCGATCACACCTTCTTTGTGATCAATGGCACGTCGACCGCGAACAAGATTGTATGGCACTCCATGGTGGCGCGTGATGACCTGGTGCTGGTGGATCGCAACTGCCACAAGTCAGTACTGCACTCGATCATCATGACCGGTGCCATCCCGTTGTACCTGTGCCCGGAACGCAATGAGCTGGGGATCATCGGTCCGATTCCGTTGAGCGAATTCAGCCCGCAATCGATCCAGGCCAAGATCGACGCCAGCCCACTGACCAAAGGTCGGGCGCCCAAGGTCAAGCTGGCGGTGGTGACCAACTCGACCTATGACGGCCTGTGCTACAACGCCGAGCTGATCAAGCAGCAACTGGGCAACAGTGTCGAGGTGCTGCACTTCGATGAGGCCTGGTACGCCTATGCGGCCTTCCATGAATTTTTCGCCGGGCGCTACGGCATGGGCACGTCCTGCAGCGAAGACAGCCCGCTGGTATTCACCACTCATTCCACCCACAAACTGTTGGCGGCCTTCAGTCAGGCCTCGATGATCCATGTGCAGGATGGTGGTGCCCGACAACTGGATCGGGATCGCTTCAATGAAGCGTTCATGATGCACATCTCCACTTCGCCGCAGTACGGCATCATTGCCTCGCTGGATGTGGCCTCGGCGATGATGGAAGGCGGCGCCGGGCGCTCGCTGTTGCAGGAAATGTTCGATGAGGCCCTGAGTTTCCGCCGCGCGCTGGCCAATCTGCGCCAGCACATTGCGGCTGACGACTGGTGGTTTTCCATTTGGCAGCCACCGTCCGCGGAGGGTATCGACCGGGTGGAGACCGCGGACTGGTTGCTGCAGCCCGGGCAGGACTGGCACGGCTTTGGCGACGTGACGGACGACTACGTATTGCTCGATCCGATCAAGGTCACCCTGGTCATGCCGGGCCTTAATGCTGGCGGTGCCCTCAGCGAGCGCGGGATTCCCGCGGCCGTGGTCAGCAAGTTCCTCTGGGAGCGCGGACTGGTGGTGGAAAAGACCGGCCTGTATTCGTTCCTGGTGCTGTTCTCCATGGGCATCACCAAGGGTAAATGGAGCACGTTGCTCACCGAATTGCTGGAGTTCAAGCGCAGTTACGATGCCAACATCAGCCTGGCAACTTGCCTGCCGTGTGTGGCGCAACAGAATGTTGCGCGCTACCAGGGCATGGGTCTGCGCGACCTGTGCGATCAACTGCATGCCTGCTATCGCAGCAATGCCACGGCAAAGCATCTCAAGCGCATGTACACGGTGCTGCCGGAAGTCGCCATGAAACCGGCCGATGCCTATGATCATCTGGTGCGTGGCGATGTCGAAGCGGTGTCGATCGATGCTTTGGACGGGCGTATTGCCGCCGTGATGCTGGTGCCTTATCCGCCGGGGATTCCGTTGATCATGCCTGGCGAACGCTTTACCGCAGCGACTCGCTCGATCATCGACTACCTGGCGTTTGCCCGCACGTTCGATAGCAATTTTCCGGGGTTCGTTGCCGATGTGCACGGATTGCAACATGAAGACGAGGGCAATGGGCGGCAATACACCGTCGATTGCATCAAGGAATGAGGACGTTACCCAGTATGCAACCGCATATGAATCCGCATCACCCGGGGTTGTCGGTGCGCGTTGCCGACGATGGCTTTGCCGCCTACATCTGGGGCAGTGACTTCAGTTTTGAAGTGGCTGCCTACGGAACACCCCAAATTGGCGAATCGGTGGAGCAGTGGTTGGTGACCCCGATCACGCCCTACCGTAAATGCTATGGCATCGACCCTGAAGAGTTCAGCAGTTTTCGCGATGCTGCCGACAGTGCCATTTTCATGGCCTGGCTGGACGATGAGCCGGTAGGGCATCTGGTAATCAGCACCAACTGGAACGGATTTGCCCATATCGACGAGCTGGCGGTGCATGCGCCGGCGCGACGCCATGGCGTGGCAAAGGCGCTGCTGGATGTGGCGCAGTTCTGGAGTCGCAAGAAGAAACTGCCAGGCATCATGCTGGAAACCCAGAACAACAACCTGGGCGCGTGCCGTTTGTACGAGCGGTGCGGCTATGTGATGGGGGGGATCGACCATATGCGCTATCGGGGCATCGACCCCAATACCGCCGAGGTGGCGCTGTTCTGGTATCGCGTGTTCGATAATCCGCTGGAAAACCCGGTCAGTTCGCCATCATCGCCGCGGCTTGTTCCGTGATGATGTCCAGCAAGGTCTGGACGGCGGGCGAGGGCTCGCCGTTTTTCAGTGTCAGCGCATAAACGCTGATCGGCACCGCAGGGGACAGTGGACAGGCATCCAGCCCGGCGGCTTTGGCGCCGAGTGCCGTGAAAGGGTCGACGATGGCCAGGCCTTCCCCGGCCTCGACCATGCTGCGCATCATCTGATGGGTCTGGACTCGGGTCTGAACCACCGGGGCCGGGCGCAGGGCGTGCAGTTTGTGCTCAAGGGCCGGGCTCAACGGATCATGCCCTTCGAGGCCGACCATCGCTTGCCCCGCCAGCTCCTGCAGCGAAATGTATTTCTGTTTCGGCTGCAGCCAGCCATGGGGGGCGAGCAGTTGCAGCTTGCCCTGGGCGATGACCTGACACTGGATCTCGCTGCGATCCGGATCATGCAGGCTAAGGCCCAGGTCGCTTTCACGCAGCAACAGGCTTCTGACGATATCTCGGGTGGGTTGGCTCAGCAGGGTGCAAGGCGCATCAGGCAAGCGTCGGCGCAGGGCCGCGATGCTTTGTGGCAGCAGTTGTTGGGCCAGGGGCGGGGTGCAGATGATGCGCAAAGGGGGCGCCAGGTATTGCCGCAGGCTGCTGGCCAGGCGCTGTACCGGCTCAAGCGCGTCGTAGACATGGGCAATTGCAACTTGCAGCTCCCGCGCTTCGCGGGTGGCCTGCAAGCGTCCGCGAACGCTGGAAAACAACATGAAACCCAACTGATCCTCGGCCTCGCGCAAAATCCGTTCGACCTCGGTCACGGGCAACTGCAACCATTCGGCGGCGGTGCCCATATGACCGGTCTGCAAGAGCGCCTGGATCACTTCGATATGGCGTAAACGCATGCGTGAAGTCCATGTTCAGCAGGTGAGGAGTCAGTGCCTGAATCCTAACCCAAGTCCGTGCATATGACTTCTGATCATAACGCCAGATAGGTAGGAGCGAGCTTGCTCGCGAAAAACGCCTGGGCAGCGCGTTCTTTCAGGCAGCACGCGCCATCGTTGTCGTCCATCGCGAATAAGCTCGCTCCTACGGGGGCAGCAATCAGGAAGCGACGATCGATTCCGGCTCGCGAGTCAGGGTAACGCCGCTCTGAACCAGCTGGAATTCGTTGTCATCGAGCTTTTTGACGCGGTCGCCATGGGCCAGCTTGTACGTAGTGACCGGAGCGCCGTCCACCGAAAGTGCGGAATCCTGGAACTCATGCACCGAATAAATGCGGCCTTCTACGTCTCTTGCATGGAATTGACCGACGAGTACTGCTGCCATCTGCTTAAAACCTCTGGAGATAAAACGCTGGGATTGCGGCTTGTGTAGACCGCTACCGGGCACGGGAAGTTTTCCTGGGGTAAAAAAATATTCAGGACACAGATATACCTATGTTCACTGGTTGAATCGTCATCTGATCATCTATAACTACAGGCTCCTCCCACGGACAAGCGAGAGCCTCTCATGAGCAATGTCTATACCGTCGCCGTCGTCGTCGGCAGCCTGCGTGAAGCATCGATCAACCGCAAGGTCGCCCTCGCGCTGGCGGACTTGGCGCCGGCCAACCTGAAGCTGAAAATTGTCGAAATTCGCGATCTGCCGCTCTACAGCGAAGATATCGATGGTGCGACCCCGCCGGCAGCCTACAGCAGTTTCCGACAAGAAGTGCGCTCATCCGACGCAGTGCTGTTCGTCACCCCGGAATACAACCGTTCGATTCCGGCCCCGATGAAAAACGCCATTGACGTGGGCTCGCGCCCCTATGGCAAGGCGGTCTGGAGTGGCAAGCCGGGCGCGGTGATCAGTGTTTCGCCGGGCGCTGTAGGCGGGTTCGGTGCCAACCACCACCTGCGCCAGTGCATGGTTTTTCTCGATGTTCCGATGATGCAGCAACCGGAAGCCTATGTAAGCGGCGCCGGTTCCGCATTTGACGAGGCCGGCAAGCTGTCCGATTCGTTGCGCCCGTTCCTGCAAAAATTCATCGACAGCTACGGCAAGTGGGTCGAACAGCACAAGAAAGTCTGACAAACCGCTGTCCCGTAGGAGGGAGCTCGCTCACGAATAGCCCGAGTCAACGCGTTTAACCAGAAAGCTCGCGCAGTCGTTGACGACCATCGCGAGCAAGCTCGGCTCCTACACAAGGCGGCTACAGATCATCGTTTCCATTTCCGACAGCCATGCGGCGGTTTGCGCCGCCGACGGTTGCGCAGTGATGCAATACCGTCGGCCACCCCACGCCATGATCACCCAGGCATCAATGGTTGATTGCGAAGGGGGCGTGGGCAGGTCACCACAGGCGGCGAAGGCTTCGCGCCACTTTTGCGTGAGCTCTTCGAGCACCCGGTGGTGATGCTTGGGCTCGGCAATCTGGTGTTCGATGAATGACGCGGCATGATTGAGCAGGGGGTAGCGGGCATCATCGGGGTCGCAGGTCAGACGGATCAGGCGTTGGATTCGGGTTGGCCAGTCCAGCTCACTGGCCTGTACGACGGTTTCATCGATATCCCGTAGCAAGGCATCCAATTGATGTCGAATGTAGCCGGAGAGCAACGCCTCCTTGCTCGGGAAGTAATCGTAGAGGGTGCCGATCGCAACGCCGGCCTCCAGTGCCACTTCACGCGTGGTCAATCCCGGCCAGCCGTCTCGCTGCCAAATCCGAACAAACGCCTGGTAAATCGCCTCGACAGTGAAAATCGCCCGGGCCTGACTCGGCCGTTTCAACGGCTTTGCACGGGGATTGAGGGTGGGTAATTGGGCCTTGCTGTTTCCGAACCCGCGCTTCATCGGCTGCCCTTACTCTGTTGTTACCCGCCACGCTGTCGCAGCAGGAGACTGAAAAGATGCAAAGTTTGAGCACGGTAACACGGCTGATTACCCGTAAAAACGCCCTTGACCAGAGCCGCGTCGAGCAGCAACAACGCAGCCTGGTTGCGGCTGAAGGGGAGGTGATCTTGAAAATTGATCGTTGCGCACTGACGACCAATAACATCACTTACGCGGCCTACGGCAATTCCATGAACTATTGGGGATTCTTTCCTACGGGGCTGGAGCAATGGGGGCACGTACCGGCCTGGGGTTTTGCCGACGTCGTGGCTTCACAAGTGCCAGGTATCAAGGTCGGTGAGCGCTTCTACGGTTATTTTCCGATCGCCAGTCACCTTTGGATGCGCCCCGAGCGGGTCACTGAAAGAGGGTTCTACGACGCTGCCGAACATCGGCTTGGGTTGACCTCGGCCTACAACCAGTACACCCGTTGCAGTTGGGATGCGTACTACAGCCCTGACACTGAAAATCTGCAAATCCTTCTCAAACCTTTGTTCCTGACTTCCTCGATGCTCGCCGACTTTCTCCAGGACCAGCAGTTCTTCGGTGCGACCCGTCTGGTGTTCTCCAGCGCGTCGAGCAAAACCGCCTATGGCACCGCCGTGTGCCTGGACAATCATCCGGCTCTGGAGAGGGTGGCGCTGACGTCGGCGGGCAACAAAGCCTTTGTCGAGCAGTTGGGTTGTTACGAGCGCACGGTGTCCTATGAAGAACTGGCGGCTCTGCCGAATGATTGCCCGACGCTCTACGTGGATTTTTCCGGCGACCTGGATCTGCGGGACCGGGTACACCGGCATTTTGCCGGGCAATTGCTCTACAGCTGCTTCGCGGGATCCGCGCAGAGCACCGATGAGGCGCGACTGACGGCGATCGAAGGCCCGCAGCCGGTATTCTTTTTCGCGCCGATCCAGATTCGCAAGCGCAATACCGATTGGGGGCCGGAAGGGGTCAGCCGGCATATCGGCGAAGGCTTGCGCGAGTTTTACAAGAAGGTGACAGCGATTGAAAAGCCACTGCTGGAGGTGGTAGAAAGCCGGGGCTTTGAGGCGGCGCAGGATGTGATTGCCCGGCTGTTTCATGGGCAGGTCGCGCCATCGGAAGGGCATGTGATTCGGTTGTAACGAGTCAGTGTCGCGAGTTTCAGGGGCGGTCTGTCTTCAATTTCGCTCAATTGACCAGGTTGCCCCGGATGCTCATCGCGTCACTGATTTTTCTACTGACCATCACACTGGTGATCTGGCAACCCAAGGGCCTCGGTGTAGGCTGGAGTGCGGTTTTTGGCGCGGTGCTGGCGCTGCTGTTCGGCGTCGTGCACCTGAGCGACATTCCACTGGTGTGGCAGATCATCTGGAATGCCACGGGCACCTTTGTCGCGTTGATCATCATCAGCCTGTTGCTGGACGAGGCCGGGCTGTTCGCCTGGGCGGCACTGCATGTGGCTCGTTGGGGGCGCGGCAACGGGCGCAAGCTATTCGCTTGCATGGTGTTGCTCGGTGCCCTGGTTTCGGCGTTGTTCGCCAACGACGGCGCGGCGTTGATCCTCACGCCCATCGTGATTTCCATGCTTGTGGCCTTACGTTTCTCCAGGGCGGCAACCTTGGCGTTCGTCATGGGCGCTGGTTTCATCGCCGACACCGCGAGCCTGCCGCTGGTGGTGTCGAACCTCGTTAACATCGTATCAGCCGACTTCTTCAAGATCGGTTTCAACCGTTACGCAATGGTGATGATTCCGGTCAACCTGGTCAGCGTGGCCGCGACACTGGCTGTGCTGATGTGGTTTTTCCGGCGTGACATTCCCCAGGACTATGACCCGGAGCAACTGGAGCACCCGGCGTCCGCCATCCACGACAAGGCGACGTTTTACGCGGGTTGGGCGGTGCTGGTGATTCTGCTGCTCGGCTGTTTCGCACTGGAGCCGCTGGGTATACCGATCAGTGCGATATCGGCAGTCTGTGCCGCCCTGTTATTGGTCATCGCTGGCCGCGGCCACAAGATCTCCACGCGCAAAGTCATGAAAGGCGCACCCTGGCATATCGTGATTTTCTCGCTGGGCATGTACCTGGTGGTTTACGGCCTGCGTAACGCAGGGCTGACTGGCTATCTGGCGGGTTGGCTGAACGGCTTCGCTGAATATGGCGTGTGGGGCGCAGCCATGGGGACCGGGGTGCTGACGGCGCTGTTGTCATCGATCATGAACAATTTGCCGACGGTGCTGATCGGCTTGCTGTCCATTGATGCCAGTCAGGCGACGGGGGTGGTGAAGGAAGCGATGATCTACGCCAACGTCATCGGCAGCGATCTGGGCCCGAAAATCACTCCGATCGGCAGTCTGGCAACGCTGCTGTGGTTGCATGTGCTGGAGCGCAAAAGCATCCACATCGGTTGGGGGGCTTACTTCAAGGTCGGGATTGTGTTGACGGTTCCGGTGTTGTTGGTGACCTTGGCGGCGCTGGCAGTGCGGTTGTCCATTTAGACCGGGGCGACCCAATCGCGAGCAGGCTCGCTCCCACAAGGGGAGTGTTTTCCAATTGTGGGAGCGAGCCTGCTCGCGATAGCGGTACACCTTTCAATACGAAGCTCAACCTTGCCCCGGCACATCCGGCCAAAGATCCGCTACCAGGAACAGCCGCTCGGCTTCCTCCCAATCGCCATCGGCATTTTCCGTCAGCCGCACCAGCAATTGCGCGGGTGCCAAGGGCGACAATTCACTCAACCAGGCATCCAGCTGCTCAGTGCTCCAGGTGTGCTCCGCAGGGTAGTGCGCCGGTGCCAGCCAGGCGTGGCGGGGCAGGGGTTGCCAGCGCCCGGGCGGGCTTTGCCCGACAAATTCAGCCCAGTCTTTTTGATGCAACCAGCGACCACGCAAGTGCAGCGGGTGCGCGCCGGTCGGAGACTCCGCTCGCCCCGGCCATGGATAGAGCAGATAGCCCCCCAGCCATAAATGCGCGTCGAAATGCTGGATATCCAGGGCCGCCAGCATTTCACGGCTTTCCGGGCGTGCGGAAATCGGCAGTTGGTGCTGGCTCAAATGCTTGAGTTTGCGGTCCAACCGATCATGGCAGCCAGGGCCGAGCCACTGTGCGGTATCGCGGCCGTCGCCATTCTGAGGTCCCAGGTAAAGCTTGATCGCCAGTTCCAGGTGATGCACGCCGTCGCGATCACGCAGCAGCATGTCGAGCTCGCCCAGGGTGTGGCCTTCGCGGCGGATCGGCATGTTGGCGGCAATCAATTCGACACCGGGCGCATGTTCGACGGCAAATTGCCAGAGACGCTCGTAATACAGTCCCAGGCGTCGGGTTCGGGCTTGAGACAGCCAGTGCAACAGGCCGTAGCTGTCCTGGTCCAGCCGGCGCAGCCAGTGTTCCAGGCGATCCGGCGCCTGGACCCAGTCGCTGCCGGACAACGGATGGCGTTGCGGCCACGGCGCGTCGGCGAGCATCGGCGGCGCGAGGATGACCCACGCCAGGTCGCGCACTTCGGGGTGGCGCAACTGGTGGGGTAACTGCGACAACTCTGGAAATAGGATCATCTTGCGAGCATAGCCTCAAACAGGAGTACGTCCTTGTCGCTGAAAGGATTTTGTCTATCCACCGCTTTCGCCCATAATCGTGTTTTTCGCCGTCGCAGGCCGTCGCGCTCTGCCCCCGAGTCCTGTAGGAGCCCCATGGAGCAATTTCGTAATATCGGCATCATCGGCCGCCTCGGCAGCTCCCAGGTGCTGGATACCGTCCGCCGACTGAAGCGGTTTCTGCTCGATCGTCACCTGCATGTGATCCTCGAAGACACCATCGCTGAAGTCCTGCCGGGCCACGGTCTGCAAACCTCATCGCGCAAGATGCTCGGCGAAGTGTGTGACATGGTGATTGTGGTCGGCGGTGACGGCAGCCTGCTTGGCGCCGCGCGGGCGCTGGCCAAACACAATATTCCGGTGCTCGGCATCAACCGTGGCAGCCTGGGCTTTCTCACCGACATCCGCCCCGATGAACTGGAAATCAAGGTCGCCGAAGTGCTCGACGGCCACTATCTGGTGGAAAACCGTTTCCTGCTGCAAGCCGAAGTCCGTCGCCATGCCGAGGCCATCGGTCAGGGCGATGCACTGAACGACGTAGTGCTGCACCCCGGTAAATCGACGCGGATGATCGAGTTCGAGCTGTACATCGACGGCCAGTTCGTCTGCAGCCAGAAGGCCGACGGCCTGATCGTCGCCACGCCCACCGGATCCACTGCCTACGCGCTGTCGGCGGGTGGCCCGATCATGCATCCCAAGCTCGACGCCATTGTAATTGTGCCGATGTACCCCCATACCTTGTCGGGCAGGCCGATCGTGGTCGATGGCAACAGTGAGCTGAAAATCGTCGTGTCCAAGGATATGCAGATTTACCCGCAAGTCTCGTGTGACGGGCAGAACCACTTTACCTGCGCGCCCGGCGACACCATCACCGTCAGCAAGAAAGCCCAGAAGTTGCGGCTGATCCACCCGCTCGACCACAACTACTATGAAGTCTGCCGGACCAAGCTCGGCTGGGGCAGCAAGTTGGGTGGTGGAGGCGACTGATGCTCGATCCCGCGCGTAGCTATGACCTGATCGGTGACGTGCACGGTTGCGCTCTGACCCTTGAGCATTTGCTCGACCGGCTCGGTTATCACAAACAAGGCGGCGTCTGGCGCCATGCCTCGCGCATGGCAGTGTTCGTCGGCGACATCATCGACCGTGGCCCGCGGATTCGCGAGGCGCTGCATATCGTCCACGACATGGTCGAGGCCGGTCAGGCGCTGTGCATCATGGGCAACCACGAATTCAATGCCCTGGGCTGGGTCACGCCTGCACTGCCCGGCAGCGGCAAGCAGTTCGTGCGCGAACATACCCCGCGCCACGCCCGTTTGCTGCATGAAACCCTGACCCAGTTCGAACACCATCCCGGCGACTGGCATGACTTCCAGCAATGGTTCTATGAGCTGCCGCTGTTCGTCGATGCCGGGCGCTTCCGGGTGGTCCACGCCTGCTGGGATGGCGGCCTGATCGAGCCACTTCGGGCACTGTTCCCAGATGGTTGCGTCGATGAGCACTTCCTTCAGGCCTCGGCGGAGTCTGGCAGTTTCGCCTGTACTGTGTTCGACCGCCTGCTGCGTGGCACCGACATGCGCCTGCCCCATGGCCTGACCATGACCAGCGGCGATGGACTGACCCGTTCGTTCTTCCGCACCAAATTCTGGGAAGACGACCCGCAAACCTACGGCGATATCGTGTTCCAGCCTGACGCGCTACCGGAACCGGTCGCGCAGACGCCGCTGTCTTCCACCGAAAAGAACAACCTGCTGCGTTATGGCATCGACGAGCCGTTGCTGTTCGTTGGCCACTACTGGCGCAGCGGCAAACCGGCGCCGATTCGCCCGAACCTGGCCTGCCTGGACTACAGCGCCGTGCTCTATGGCAAGTTGGTGGCCTACCGCCTGGATCAGGAAACGCGGCTCGATCCGCGCAAATTTGTCTGGGTCGATGTCGAGCGGCCAGAGGTTCTGCAATGAAAGCGAGGTTGCAATGAGTACGGTCGCGGTATTGCGTCTGCCCCTGGCGGTGGATTTGAGCGGCTTCGTCAAGTTGCTGCGACGCATGCAGGTGCCGCACCGCGTCAGCGAAGAGGCGGGCGAGCAGGTGCTCTGGGTGCCGGACAACATCAGCGAAGACGTGCGTGCGCTGTACGAGCGCTTTCCGGCGGGCGATCCCGATTATCAGCTGGACATCCCGGTGGCGAAGACCATCAAGCGGCCCGGCTTCGTCGAGCAGGTGCGCCATGCCAAGGCGACGGCGGCGATACTGTTGCTCAGCGTTCTGGTCGGCGCCCTGACCATGCTCGGCGAAAACTTCAACACGATGCGCTGGCTGACCTTCCTCGATTTCCGGGTGGTCGGCGAGTACATCCACTTTACCCCCCTGGCCAACGGCCTGGCGGCGGGGCAGTGGTGGCGACTGTTCACACCGATGCTGATCCACTTCGGCATCCTGCACCTGGCGATGAACGGCATGTGGTACTGGGAGCTGGGACGGCGCATCGAATCGCGGCAGGGCACCATCAATCTGGTCGGCCTGACCCTGCTTTTCAGCCTGGTGTCCAACTACTCACAGTACCTGTATACCGGGCCGAGCCTGTTCGGCGGCCTGTCCGGCGTGCTGTACGGATTGCTCGGACATTGCTGGATTTTCCAGCTATTGGCGCCGAACGCCGCTTATCGCCTGCCACGAGGCGTGCTGGTAATGATGCTGGTCTGGTTGTTGCTCTGCATGTCCGGGCTGGTCTCGATGATCGGCTTCGGTGAAATTGCCAACGCGGCCCACGTCAGCGGGTTGCTCGTCGGATGCTTGACCGGTTTGTTGGGTGGTTTGTACAACCGCCGTAAACTGGCCGCCTGAAACAGTTTATGTAAATAGAGAACGCGGAGACCCAATGTCCTCTTTTAACGAAATGATCAAGAACATCACCCCGGACATCTACCAGAGCCTGAAACTGGCGGTGGAAATCGGTAAATGGTCCGACGGTGGCAAGCTCACCGCCGAGCAACGCGAACTGTCGCTGCAAGCGATGATCGCTTGGGAAATCCAGAACCTGCCCGAGGAAGAGCGCACCGGTTACATGGGCCCGCAGGAATGTGCGTCGAAGTCGATTCAAGTGCCTAATATTCTGTTCAAGTCGGATGCCATCCATTGATCGAGATTGGCCGCGGTTCAATAAGCAAAATGTCGGCGCGCCTGGACGGGCCGAACGTGCAGTACGCATTTCGTCTGGACGACGTCGAGGTACCGGTCAATCCGTTGATCGGCACCACGGTGCGCCTGGAATACCTGGGTGCGATCCATTGCATCCATTGCGGACGCAAGACCAAAACCAGTTTCAGTCAGGGCTACTGCTACCCGTGCATGACCAAGCTGGCCCAGTGCGACGTGTGCATCATGAGCCCGGAACGCTGCCATTTCGACGCCGGTACCTGCCGCGAACCGGAGTGGGGCGAGAAGTTCTGCATGACCGATCACATCGTCTATCTGTCGAACTCTTCCGGGGTGAAAGTCGGCATTACCCGCGCCACCCAGTTGCCGACCCGCTGGATCGATCAGGGCGCCCGTCAGGCGCTGCCGATCATGCGCGTCGCCACTCGCCAGCAGTCGGGTTTCGTCGAGGATCTGTTCCGCACCCAGGTGGCCGACAAGACCAATTGGCGTGCCTTGCTCAAGGGCGATGCGGCGTCGGTGGACCTGGCCGGGATTCGTGACCAGCTGTTCGCCAGCTGCGCCGACGGCCTTCGCGCGTTGCAGGACCGATTCGGGCTGCAGGCGATCCAGCCGATTGCCGATGTCGAAACCCTCGAAATCAAGTATCCGGTCGAGCAATACCCGGCCAAGATTGTCAGCTTCAACCTGGACAAGCAGCCGATTGCCGAAGGCACGCTGTTGGGGGTCAAGGGCCAGTACCTGATCTTCGATAACGGCGTGATCAACATTCGAAAATACACGGCTTACCAGCTCGCCGTGCATCAGTAAGGACTCCAGCATGCGTACCGAACAACCGAAGATGATCTACCTCAAGGACTATCAGGCGCCCGAGTACCTGATTGACGAAACGCACCTGACCTTCGAGTTGTTCGAGGACCACAGCCTGGTCCATGCGCAACTGGTGATGCGCCGCAATCCCGAGCGTGGCCCGGGCCTGCCGCCGCTGGTGCTGGACGGCCAGCAACTGGACCTGCTGTCGGTGACCCTGGCAGATCGCGAACTGAGTGCAGCCGATTACCAGCTGACCGAAAACCACCTGACGCTGCACCCGACCAGTACGTCCTTCACTGTCGACACCAGCGTACGCATTCATCCGGAAACCAACACCGCGCTGGAAGGCCTGTACAAGTCCGGCACGATGTTCTGCACCCAGTGCGAGGCCGAAGGCTTCCGCAAGATCACCTATTATCTCGACCGCCCGGACGTGATGAGCACGTTCACCACCACCGTGGTCGCCGAGCAGCACAGCTATCCGGTGCTGCTGTCCAACGGCAACCCGATCGCCTCCGGTCCTGGCGAAGACGGCCGGCACTGGGCGACCTGGGAAGATCCGTTCAAGAAACCGGCGTACCTGTTTGCGCTGGTGGCCGGTGATTTGTGGTGTGTCGAAGACACCTTCACCACCATGACCGAGCGTACCGTGGCTCTGCGCATCTACGTCGAACCGGAAAACATCGACAAGTGCCAGCACGCCATGGACAGCCTGAAGAAGTCCATGCGCTGGGACGAAGAGGTTTACGGTCGCGAATACGATCTGGACATCTTCATGATCGTCGCCGTGAACGACTTCAACATGGGCGCGATGGAGAACAAGGGTCTCAACATCTTCAACTCCAGTGCTGTGCTGGCCAAGGCCGAAACCGCCACCGACGCCGCGCACCAACGGGTCGAAGCCATCGTGGCCCACGAATACTTCCACAACTGGTCGGGCAACCGCGTGACCTGCCGCGACTGGTTCCAGTTGTCGCTCAAGGAAGGCTTCACCGTATTCCGCGATTCCGGTTTCTCCGCCGACATGAACTCGGCCACGGTCAAGCGCATCCAGGACGTCGCCTATCTGCGTACTCACCAGTTCGCCGAAGACGCCGGCCCCATGGCCCACGCGGTGCGTCCAGACAGCTTCATCGAGATTTCCAACTTCTACACCCTGACCGTGTACGAAAAGGGCTCGGAAGTGGTCGGCATGATCCACACCTTGCTCGGCGCCGAAGGCTTCCGTAAAGGCAGCGACCTGTACTTCGAACGCCACGACGGCCAGGCCGTGACCTGCGATGACTTCATCAAGGCCATGGAAGACGCCAACGGCGTCGACCTGACCCAGTTCAAGCGCTGGTACAGCCAGGCCGGCACGCCACGTCTGGTGGTTAGCGAGTCCTACGATGCCGCGGCGAAAACCTACAGCCTGACCTTCCGCCAGAGCTGCCCGCAGACCCCTGACAAGGTTGAGAAACTGCCGTTCGTGATTCCGGTCGCGCTCGGCCTGCTGGACAGCAAGGGTGTTGAAATGCCTCTGCGTCTTGCCGGCGAAGCGGCGGCGCAAGGCACTTCGCGGGTCATCTCCGTGACCGAAGCCGAGCAGACCTTCACTTTCGTCGACATCGCCGAACAGCCGCTGCCTTCCTTGCTGCGTGGCTTCTCCGCGCCGGTGAAACTCAGCTTCCCGTACAACCGCGACCAACTGATGTTCCTGATGCAGCACGACAGCGACGGTTTCAATCGCTGGGACGCCGGCCAGCAATTGTCGGTGCAGGTGTTGCAGGAATTGATTGCCCAGCAGCAGAAGGGCGAAACCCTGGTACTGGATCAGCGCCTGGTGTCGGCCTTGCGCACGGTATTGTCCGACGAGTCGCTGGATCAGGCGATGGTCGCGGAAATGCTCTCGCTGCCGAGCGAAGCCTATCTGACCGAAATCAGCGAAGTGGCGGATGTCGACGCCATTCACATCGCCCGTGAGTTTGCCCGCAAGCAACTGGCCGAGGCGCTGTTCGAAGGTCTGTGGCTGCGCTATCAGGCCAACCGCGAACTGTCGAAGCAAACCCCGTATGTGGCCGAAGCGGAACACTTCGCCCGTCGTGCGCTGCAGAACATTGCGCTGTCCTACCTGATGCTCAGTGGCAAGCCGCAAGTGTTGGCGGCGACGCTGGAGCAGTTCGATGCGTGCGACAACATGACCGAGCGTTTGACCGCGCTTGCTGTGCTGGTCAACTCGCCGTTCGAGGAGCAGAAAGCCAAGGCGCTGTCCGGTTTCGCCGCGCACTTCAGCGACAATCCGCTGGTCATGGACCAGTGGTTCAGCGTTCAGGCCGGCAGCGTATTGCCAGGTGGCCTGGAGCGGGTCAAGGCGTTGATGCAGCACCCTGCGTTCAACATCAAGAACCCGAACAAGGTGCGCGCGCTGATCGGTGCGTTTGCCGGGCAGAACCTGGTCAACTTCCACGCGGCGGATGGTTCGGGGTATCGCTTCCTCGCGGATCTGGTGATTGAGCTCAATGGCTTCAACCCGCAAATCGCCTCCCGCCAACTGGCACCACTGACACGCTGGCGCAAATATGACACTGCGCGTCAGGCGTTGATGAAAGGCGAACTGGAGCGGATTCGTGCTTCGGGGCAGCTGTCCAGCGATGTGTTTGAAGTGGTCAGCAAAAGCCTGGCCTGATCAGGTAACCGCGCCTGCAGGGTTCGCTCGAACCCTGCAGGACCTTCCATCGTTCCCTCAGCCGCAATCACCCCGCTCAATACCCCATCATTCAGAAAAACCACATCACCCCCGCGGTTAACAAAACATAACGTGCCGTCGATTGTCAGCTCTTCAAAAACCTCTATAGGATAAGCCAGCTTCCGAAGGGGCTCTGGATTGCGGGTTTCAGGACTATGCTCTGAAACAGCGGGTCCAGGCGTGCACCCTTGCGGCGCCCTGAAAGGTTGAATGACCTAACAATAATAATGGGGGAAGGTCTATGAGTGAGCCTGTCATGGGTGTGGGTACCTGCCGCCCGCCGGCACTGCGTAAATTCGCCTTGCTGGCTACAGCGCTCTCGCTGTTGGGTTGTGCCGTGTGGTCGGCGCCTGTCTTGTCGGCCGACGCGCCGGCAGCCGACGTTGTTTATTCCGTTGAATCAGCCAAGGCCAGCAAAAGCCTGGTGCTCGATGTCGTCCATGCAGGCAAGCGCCTGGTGGCGGTCGGGGATCGCGGGCACATTCTTTATTCCGATGACCAGGGCTCGACCTGGACCCAGGCGAAGGTGCCTACCCGGCAACTGCTGACCTCGGTGTTCTTTGTCGATGACAAACACGGCTGGGCCGTTGGTCATGACGCGCAGATCCTCGCCAGCGAGGACGGCGGCGTTACCTGGACCAAGCAATTCGAAGATCTCAAACGCGAATCGCCGCTGCTCGACGTCTGGTTCCAGGACGTCAACAGCGGCTTCGCCGTGGGCGCCTATGGTGCGTTGATGGCAACCACCGATGGCGGGAAAAACTGGGAAGACGTCAGCGATCGCCTGGACAACGAAGACCAGTACCACCTCAACGCCATCACTGCGGTCAAGGATGCCGGACTGTTCATCGTTGGCGAGCAAGGCAGCATGTTCCGCTCCGCCGACTGGGGGCAGACCTGGGAGAAACTCGAAGGTCCGTACGAAGGTTCGCTGTTCGGCGTGATCGGCACCGCTCAACCCAACACCCTGTTGGCCTACGGCTTGCGCGGCAATCTTTACCGCTCCACGGATTTCGGCAGCACCTGGGAGCAGGTCGAACTCAAGGCTGAACGTGGCGCGCTGGAGTTCGGCCTGTCCGGCGGCACGCTGCTCGAAGATGGTTCTATCGTCATCGTCGGCAACGGCGGTTCGGTGATCAGCAGCAGCGACAACGGCGAAACCTTCAGCGTCTTCAACCGTCGGGATCGTATTTCCATCTCGTCGGTGGTCGGCGCGGGGAACGGCAATCTGATTCTGGGTGGGCAGGGCGGCGTTCGCGCCACTGCGCCAAACGGCGCCGAGCTGGGCAAATGAGCCAGGTTAATAATAAGAAGGCGGGGCTATGACTTCCTTGAGCACTCATCATCAGGACAAGGCGACGTTTCTTGAACGCCTGATTTTCAACAACCGCCCGGCAGTGATCACCATCTGCCTGCTGGTCAGCATTTTCCTGTTCTGGCAGGCAACGCTGATCCGGCCATCCACCAGTTTCGAAAAAATGATCCCGCTGGAGCATCCCTTCATTCAGAAGATGATGGAGCACCGCAACGATCTGGCGAACTTGGGCAACACCGTACGGATATCCGTGGAAGCCACCGACGGCGACATCTTCTCCAAGGAGTACATGGAGACCCTGCGCCAGATCCACGACGAGGTGTTCTACATTTCTGGCGTCGACCGCTCCGGCCTCAAGTCCTTGTGGAGCCCGAGCGTTCGCTGGACCGAAGTGACGGAGGAGGGCTTCGCCGGTGGTGAAGTGATTCCGCAGAGCTACAACGGCTCCCAGCAGAGCCTCGACATGCTGCGCAACAACGTGCTCAAGTCCGGGCAGATCGGGCGGCTGGTGGCCAACGACTTCAAGTCGAGCATCGTCGATATCCCGCTGCTGGAGTCCTACCCGGATCCACAGGACCAGGGCAAGCTGCTGGCGCTGGACTATCGCAAGTTCTCCCACGATCTTGAAGAAAAGATCCGGGACAAGTTCGAAAAACAGAACCCCAACGTCAAGATCCACATCGTCGGCTTCGCCAAGAAGGTCGGTGACCTGATCGACGGCCTGGTGATGGTGGTGATGTTCTTCGGTGTCGCCTTCGTCATCACCCTGATCCTGCTCTACTGGTTCACCAACTGCATGCGCAGCACCGTGGCGGTGTTGAGCACGACACTGGTGGCGGTGATCTGGCAATTGGGCCTGATGCATTTCTTCGGCTTCGGTCTCGATCCTTACTCGATGCTGGTGCCGTTCCTGATCTTCGCCATCGGTATTTCCCACGGCGTACAGAAGATCAACGGTATCGCCCTGCAATCCAGTGAGGCGGATAACGCCCTGACCGCTGCGCGCCGCACCTTCCGCCAACTGTTCCTGCCGGGGATGATCGCGATCCTCGCCGATGCCGTGGGCTTCATTACCCTGCTGATCATCGACATCGGCGTGATCCGCGAGCTGGCCATCGGCGCGTCCATCGGCGTGGCGGTGATCGTGTTCACCAACCTGATCCTGCTGCCGGTGGCGATTTCCTACGTCGGCATCAGCAAGCGCGCCGTCGATCGCAGCAAGAAGGACGCGCACCGCGAACATCCGTTCTGGCGCCTGCTGGCGAATTTTGCCAGCGCCAAGGTTGCACCGGTCTCGATCCTGCTGGCATTGATCGCCTTCGGTGGCGGCCTCTGGTACAGCCAGAACCTGAAGATCGGCGACCTCGACCAGGGTGCGCCTGAACTGCGTCCGGATTCGCGCTACAACAAGGACAACAACTTCATCATCAACAACTACTCCACCAGTTCCGATGTATTGGTGGTGATGGTCAAGACCAAATCCGAAGGTTGTTCGCGCTACGAAGCCATGGCGCCGATCGACGAGCTGATGTGGAAGATGCAGAACACCGAGGGCGTGCAGTCGGCGATTTCCCTGGTGACCGTGTCCAAGCAGATGATCAAGGGCATGAACGAGGGCAACCTGAAGTGGGAAACCCTGTCGCGTAACCCGGACGTGTTGAACAACTCCATCGCCCGTGCCGATGGCCTGTACAACAACAATTGTTCGCTGGCTCCGGTACTGGTGTTCCTCAACGACCACAAGTCCGAAACCCTCGATCGTGCGGTACATGCGGTGCAGGAATTCGCCAAGGAAAACAACAAGGAAGGCCTGGAGTTCATCCTCGCCGCCGGTAACGCCGGTATTGAGGCTGCGACCAACGAGGTCATCAAGAAGTCCGAGCTGACCATCCTGATCCTGGTGTACATCTGCGTAGCGGTGATGTGCATGATCACCTTCCGCTCCTGGGCGGCGACCTTGTGCATCGTGCTGCCGCTGGTACTGACCTCGGTACTGGGTAACGCCCTGATGGCTTTCATGGGCATCGGCGTGAAAGTGGCGACCCTGCCGGTGGTGGCATTGGGCGTGGGGATCGGCGTGGACTACGGCATCTACATCTACAGCCGCCTGGAAAGCTTCCTGCGTGCCGGCCTGCCGCTGCAAGAGGCGTACTACCAGACGCTGAAGTCCACCGGCAAGGCGGTATTGTTCACCGGTCTGTGCCTGGCCATCGGTGTGTGCACCTGGATCTTCTCGGCCATCAAGTTCCAGGCCGACATGGGCCTGATGCTGACCTTCATGCTGCTGTGGAACATGTTCGGTGCACTGTGGCTGTTGCCAGCGCTGGCACGCTTCCTGATCAAGCCGGAGAAACTGGCGGGGCAGAAGGGCAACTCGCTGTTTGCTCACTGATCCCTGATCAGAAACACAAAAGCCGCAACCTCAGGGTTGCGGCTTTTTTATGCCTCAAATTCACATCAGTCCCTGTAGGAGCGAGCCTGCTCGCGATAGCGGTTTGTCATTCAGCATCAATGTTGATTGACAGGGCCTCATCGCGAGCAGGCTCGCTCCTACAGTGGATTTGTGTTGGTCAGACTGGATCGGTACCCAGCACCACATTCAACGCGCTACGCGCATCGTCGAGTTGTACCAGAGTCGCATGCCGCGCACCCAGCGCATCACGATTCTCGATGGCGGTCAAAATCGCCTTGTGCCGTGGCAACGCCAGTTCATGCAGGTTAGGTCGCTGGTTCGAGTGTTTCAGCGCCTCGGCGATCGCCACCGACAGCATGTTGCACAGGTTGGCCAGCAGGTCGTTGTGGGTGGCATCGGCGATGCGGCTGTGGAAGTCCAGGTCCGGTTGCAACAGGGCTTCCGGCGTCGGTGCGGCTTCCATGCGTTGATAGGCCTCGCCGATGGAGGCGATGTCTTCGTCGGTGGCGAACTGGGCAGCCAGGGCGGCAGCGGCCGGTTCGATGATGCTGCGCACACTGGTGAGCAGGTCGAAGAACTGGTTTTGCGGGCTGCTTTGCATCAGCCAGTGCAGCACATCCGGATCCAGCATGTGCCAGTCCTTGCGCGGCTTGACCACGGTGCCAACTCGCGGGCGGGAGTAAACCAGGCCCTTGGCGACCAGCACCCGGGTCGCTTCACGCAATACCGGCCGGCTGACGGCATATTCCTCGCACAGCAGGGCTTCGGCCGGCAGTTTGTCGTCCGGCAGGAAGCGCCCGGAGACGATGTGCATGCCCAGTTCCTGAACGATGCGCGAATGCATGCTTTTGCGGTCGGAGGGTTTGCGGTAATCCATGGGAAGCGGCGCGGTCCTGTGCGAGGGGGTGTCGGGCATGATAACAGGCACGACACATTCTTGAGGCGGGCGTAGATCAAATGTGGGAGCGAGCCTGCTCGCGAAAGCGGAGTGTCAGCCAACAAAAATGTTGAATGATAAATCGCCTTCGCGAGCAGGCTCGCTCCCACAGTTATTTTGTGTGATTAGTGGGAGTGACGGGGCACCTCGGCCCCGCGGCAACCCACCAGGAAGTCGAAGTCACACCCCTGATCCGCTTGCAGCACATGGTCGATGTACAGCTGGCGGTAGCCGCCCACCAGCAATTGCTGCGGTGGTTGCAGGTCGGCCATGCGCGCGGCCAGTTCGGCGTCGGGGATGTCCAGGTGCAGGCGGCCGCTGGCGCAGTCGAGCTCGATCCAGTCGCCTTCCTTCACCGCTGCCAGAGGTCCGCCAGCCGCCGCTTCCGGCGCCACATGCAGGACCACGGTGCCGTACGCGGTGCCGCTCATGCGCGCATCGGAAATGCGCACCATGTCGGTCACGCCCTGGGCCAGCAGCTTGGCCGGCAGGCCCATGTTGCCGACTTCAGCCATGCCCGGATAACCCTTCGGACCGCAGTTTTTCATCACCAGGATCGAGTTGGCATCGACGTCCAGTTCCGGGTCGTTGATGCGCGCCTTGTACATGTCGAAGTTCTCGAACACGACGGCGCGACCACGGTGCTGCATCAATTCAGGTGTAGCGGCGGACGGTTTCAGCACCGCACCCAATGGCGCCAGGTTGCCGCGCAACACGCAGATCCCGCCATCGGCGCGGATCGGGTTGTCGAGGGTGCGGATAACCTGATCTTCGCCATAGATCGGCGCTTCCCTGGTGTTTTCGCCGATGGACTTGCCATTGACGGTCAAGGCGTTCGGGTTCGGGATCAGGTTGGCTTCACCGAGGCGGCGCAACACTGCCGGCAAGCCACCGGCGTAATAGAACTCTTCCATCAGGAAACGCCCGGACGGTTGCAGGTCGACGATGGTCGGCATGCCGCGACCGATGCGGGTCCAGTCGTCCAGGTCCAGCTCCACGCCGATACGCCCGGCAATGGCCTTGAGGTGGATCACCGCGTTGGTCGAGCCGCCGATGGCAGCGTTGACGCGGATGGCGTTTTCGAAGGCCTCCTTGGTCAGGATCTTCGACAGCTTCAAGTCTTCGCGAACCATCTCTACCGCGCGCATGCCGGACATGTGCGCCAGCACGTAGCGGCGCGCATCGACGGCGGGAATCGCTGCGTTGTGGGGCAGGGAAGTGCCGAGCGCTTCGGCCATGCAGGCCATGGTCGAGGCGGTGCCCATGGTGTTGCAGGTACCGGCGGAACGGGACATGCCGCCCTCGGCCGCGAGGAAGTCATCAATGGTGATGGTGCCGGCTTTTACCTGCTCGCTGAGCTGCCAGACCACGGTGCCGGAACCGATGTCCTTGCCTTTGTGCTTGCCATTGAGCATCGGTCCGCCGGTGACGACGATGGCGGGCACGTCGCAACTGGCAGCGCCCATCAGCAAGGCCGGAGTGGTTTTGTCGCAGCCGGTCAGCAGCACCACGCCATCGATCGGGTTGCCACGAATCGCCTCTTCAACGTCCATGCTCGCCAGGTTGCGGGTAAGCATCGCGGTGGGGCGCAGGTTGGATTCACCGTTGGAGAACACCGGGAATTCCACCGGGAAGCCCCCGGCCTCGATCACACCCCGTTTGACGTGCTCGGCGATCTGGCGGAAATGCGCGTTGCAGGGGGTCAGTTCCGACCAGGTGTTGCAGATGCCGATGATCGGCTTGCCATGGAACTGGTGGTCGGCGATGCCCTGATTCTTCATCCAGCTGCGGTACATGAAGCCGTTCTTGTCGGCCGTGCCAAACCATTGGGCGGAGCGCAGGGTGGGTTTCTTATCAGACATGATCGATTCTCTTATTGTATGACTATATTGTTCGAGCTGAGGCGTAACATAAGCGCAAATTGCGCCGTTTGGAAGTGTTGTTGGGTAATTAGTATTACTATATAGTCATTTTCAGCGGAGGGATGACCCTGACGGTTTGCCGTGAGAGGTGTCCCCCGAGGTTCTATAAAAACAACAATCGGAGACCGATCTCATGAGCCAGGAACTGCGGCTTATTCGTCGCATCACGCTGAAACTGATTCCCTTCCTGATCCTGCTGTACCTGATCGCCTATGTGGATCGCTCCGCCGTGGGGTTCGCCAAGTTGCACATGGGCGCCGACATTGGCCTCGGTGACGCGGCGTACGGCCTGGGCGCGGGGCTGTTCTTCATCGGCTACTTCCTGCTGGAAATCCCCAGCAACCTGATGCTCGATCGCTTCGGCGCGCGGCGCTGGTTTGCGCGGATCATGGTCACCTGGGGCGCCATCACCATCGGCATGGCCTTTGTCCAGGGGCCGAACAGCTTCTATCTGATGCGCTTTCTGCTCGGTGCGGCGGAAGCCGGGTTTTTCCCGGGCGTCCTGTACTACATCACCCAATGGTTCCCGGTCCGCCATCGCGGCAAGATCCTCGGCCTGTTCATCCTGTCGCAGCCCATCGCAATGATGATCACCGGCCCCTTGTCCGGCGGACTGCTCGGCATGGACGGCGTGCTGGGCCTGCACGGCTGGCAGTGGTTGTTCATCGTCATCGGCACCCCGGCGATCCTGCTGACCTGGCCGGTGCTGCGCTGGTTGCCGGATGGTCCGCAACAGGTGAAGTGGATGGACCAGGCGGAGAAGGACTGGCTGACCGGCGAGCTGCAAAAAGACCTGCAGCAATACGGTCAGACTCGCCACGGCAATCCGCTGCATGCACTCAAGGACAAACGCGTTTTGCTGCTCGCGCTGTTCTACCTGCCGGTCACTCTGAGCATTTATGGCCTGGGCCTGTGGCTGCCGACTCTGATCAAGCAGTTCGGCGGCAGCGATCTGGTGACCGGATTCGTGTCAGCCGTGCCGTACATCTTCGGGATCATCGGCCTGCTGATCATTCCGCGCAGTTCCGACCGCTTGAACGATCGCTACGGCCACCTGGCGGTGCTTTACGTGCTGGGCGCCATCGGCCTGTTCCTCAGTGCCTGGCTGACGTTCCCGGTGCTGCAACTGATGGCGCTGTGTCTGGTGGCGTTTTCACTGTTTTCCTGCACGGCGGTGTTCTGGACCTTGCCCGGCCGTTTCTTTGCCGGCGCCAGCGCGGCGGCGGGGATCGCCCTGATCAACTCGGTCGGCAACCTGGGTGGCTACATCGGTCCGTTCGTGATCGGCGCGCTCAAGGAGTACACCGGCAACCTGGCTTCGGGGTTGTACTTCCTGTCGTGCGTGATGGTCTTCGGCCTGATTTTGACCGGCGTGGTTTATCGCCAGCTGGAACGCAAGCATGTGCTGCCGGCGGATGAGTTTGCCGCCAGTGCCCGTGGCGCGACGCGTACCTGATTGCATCCACCGGCCCATTGTGGGAGCGAGCCTGCTCGCGATGGGGCCGCCACATTCAACATTGATGGTGACTGATACACCGCTATCGCGAGCAGGCTCGCTCCCACAGGGAATGGCGGTGTTTGAATTCGACAGGAGAAACTTCATGCGTTTGGTTCAATTCGAATTGAGTAACGGTTTACGCCGTGTCGGCGTGGTCGAGGGGGCGCAGGTCCTGGAGGTGCGTGAGGCGCACACGGTTCGCGACCTGGCCCTGGCGGCGATCGAGGCGGGGGTCAATCTGGAGCAACAGGTGCAAGCCCTGGGGTTGGGCATCGGCCACGACTACGCCGAGCTGCTGGCGCAACTGCGCATCCTGCCACCTCTGGATCATCCGGACCCGGCTCACATGTTGGTCAGCGGCACCGGCCTGACCCACCTGGGCAGCGCCTCGGCACGGGACAAAATGCACCAGCAGTCCGGCGATGAGTCGGCGATGACCGACACCATGCGCATCTTCAAATGGGGCGTGGAGGGCGGTAAACCGGCGCAAGGGCAGGCCGGTGTGCAACCGGAATGGTTCTACAAGGGCGATGGCAGCATTGTCGTGCGCCCTGGCCAGCCGTTTGCGCTGCCGCCATTTGCCGAGGATGCCGGCGAAGAGCCCGAGCTGAGTGGCCTCTACGTGATTGGCCACGACGGCAAGCCGTATCGCCTGGGCTTTGCCGTGGGCAACGAGTTTTCCGATCACGTCATGGAGCGCAAGAACTACCTGTACCTGGCGCATTCGAAGTTGCGCAGTTGCAGCTACGGCCCGGAGTTGCGCGTCGGCGAATTGCCCGAGCACCTGGCCGGCACCAGTCGCATCCTGCGCGACGGTGAAGTGCTATGGCAGAACGAGTTCCTGAGTGGCGAGGCCAACATGTGCCACAGCCTGGCGAACCTGGAATTCCACCATTTCAAATACAGCCAGTTCCTGCGTCCGGGGGATGTGCACATTCACTTCTTCGGCACCGCGACCCTGTCTTTCGCCGATGGCATTCGCACGCAGCCGGGGGACGTGTTCGAGATCAGCCAGGCCGAGTTCGGCGCGCCGCTGGTCAATGGCATCGCACCGGTCGAAGCAGCGTTCGAACCCGGCACTGTCGGCACCCTGTAAGGCGCTATCCATGTTGAGGAGCTACTCATGACCCGCATTCTTGGTCACAACTACATCGGCGGCCAGCGCAGGGCCACAGGCAGCGTCAAGCTGCAGAGCATCGATGCCGAAACCGGCGAGGCGTTGCCCCATGATTTCATCCAGGCAACCCCCGAAGAAGTCGATGCCGCCGCCAGGGCTGCGGCAGCCGCGTACCCGGCCTATCGCGGCCTGAGCGGCGAACGCCGGGCTCAGTTCCTGGACGCGATTGCCGATGAACTGGACGCGTTGGGCGATGATTTCGTCAGCGTGGTCTGCCGCGAAACCGCCTTGCCGGCGGCACGGATTATCGGTGAGCGCGGGCGTACCAGTGGCCAGATGCGCCTGTTCGCCAGCGTGCTGCGCCGTGGCGATTTTTACGGCGCACGTATCGACCGGGCCTTGCCCGAGCGCCAGCCGCTGCCGCGTCCCGACCTGCGTCAGTACCGCATCGGCCTCGGCCCTGTGGCCGTGTTCGGCGCGAGTAATTTCCCCTTGGCATTTTCCACTGCCGGTGGAGACACCGCCGCAGCCCTGGCTGCCGGATGCCCGGTGGTGTTCAAGGCCCACAGCGGCCACATGGCCACGGCCGAGCAGGTTGCCGATGCGATCATCCGCGCGGCGGAAAAAACCGCCATGCCGGCCGGTGTGTTCAACATGATCTACGGCGGTGGCGTCGGCGAAATCCTGGTCAAGCATCCGGCAATCCAGGCGGTGGGCTTTACCGGTTCGCTCAAGGGTGGTCGCGCGCTGTGCGACATGGCGGCGGCGCGCCCGCAGCCGATCCCGGTGTTCGCTGAAATGTCGAGCATCAACCCGGTGATCGTGCTGCCCCAGGCGCTACAGGAGCGCACGGAAACCATCGCCCGTGGCCTGTCAGCGTCGGTGGTCCAGGGCTGCGGCCAGTTCTGCACCAATCCCGGCCTGGTGATCGGCATTCGTTCGTCGCAGTTCACCGCATTCCTGAAATTGCTGGCGGACATGATGGCCGATCAACCGGCGCAAACCATGCTCAATGCCGGGACCTTGAGCAGCTATGGCAAGGGTTTGCAAAAGCTGCTCGACCATCCGCACATCGAGCATCTGGCCGGTCAGCCACAGCAAGGTCGCCAAGCGCAACCGCAACTGTTCAAGGCCGATGTCAGCCTGTTGATCGAAGGCGACGAGGTGTTGCAGGAGGAAGTGTTCGGCCCGGCCACGGTGGTGGTGGAAGTGGCGGATCAAGCGCAACTGAGTGCCGCGTTGAACGGATTGCACGGTCAATTGACCGCGACAATCATCGGCGAGCCAGCGGATTTCGAGCAGTTCGGCGAGCTGACGGCGTTGCTGGAACAGAAGGTCGGTCGGATCCTGCTTAACGGCTATCCGACCGGGGTCGAGGTCTGCGATTCGATGGTGCATGGCGGCCCGTACCCGGCGACTTCCGACGCCCGTGGCACTTCGGTCGGTACCCTGGCCATCGACCGCTTCCTGCGTCCGGTCTGCTTGCAGAACTACCCGGACAGCCTGTTGCCGGATGCGCTGAAAAACGCCAACCCGCTGGGTATTCAGCGATTGGTGGATGGCAAACCGTCGCGCGAAGCGATCTAACCTTCCGCCACGCTGATCGTTCCCACGCTCTGCGTGGGAATGCCTCTACGGACGCTCCGCGTTCGGCTCTGGAAGGGACGCAGAGCGTCCCGTGCTGCATTCCCACGCAGAGCGTGGGAACGATCGGTGGAGGCATGAGCTATCATTGCGTCTTTCCCATCCAAAGATTGACTGCCATGACTGCTGTATCCGACACCCTGCTCAACGCCCTCGAACACTGCGATATGGTGGAAATCGACGGGCTGCATGCCTTCGAATTCGCCCTGGACGAAGACGACAACCTGCATATCGAATGCATGGACGGTAGAAATTCACTGCATTGGGAGTTCACGCCGGCGCAGATCCAGGCCGCCAGCTTCGATCAAACCCTGCAAAGCTGGCTGATCGTGGGCAATGACGGTGAGCATCGCCTGGTGTGCATCGGCGACGTCTTCAGCGGTGACAACGAAGACGACGAACCAGAGGCGTAACGCCTGAAAACTGCCGATGGACGCCCCGGGCGATCTGAGATTCTTGCTGCGACAATAGGCCGCAGGCCCCGGTTTGTGGGGCCTGTAGCTTTCTATCAATGAGGCTGATATTTGGTAATGCTACAAAGCATTTCAAGGCCTCGTTCCTCGAGGGGTAAGTTTGCTTCACGGCCCAACCGGGCAAGCAAGCCAACTGACTTCGAGGAATACCCGATGAACTTCAATCTCTTCTCCATAATCGCCGCCTCCGCCATCTCGGCTTCCGTTGCCCTGCCAGCCAGTGCCAACGTTGAAATCAGCGACAAAAAATCCCACACCCAGAGCTACACCCAGAAATACCTGCAACAGAGCGCAAACTTCTACGCCGCGCTGGATCACAAAGCCCAGCACTGAGCGTTTCTCTCCGCAAGTGTAGGAGCGAGCCCTGCTCGCGATGGAGGTCCAGGCGCCGCGGGCAATCAGACTGCCCACGTCATCGTTGACGACCATCGCGAGCAGGGCTCGCTCCTACACGGATGCGGGCTTCGCCAACTGCTACAGATGTCGCTCCTGCATAACTCATTTCCGACAGCATTAAATAGCCATTAAGGTATCGCTTGATATCACCTTGCCACCCGTTTAAATTTGACGCGGGTTTATTGACTCCTTCAGAAGAAAAGGATCGACAATATGGCAATGCGTCTGGCTGTGGTGCTGCTGTTTCTCTATTCCACCCCGATTCTGTCCGCTGCCACGCCCATTTCCGGGGAGCCCGAGGCTGCCCGCGAGCGCCTGATGAGTTTTATTGAAGACTGAAATAGTCTCCTTTAATGATCAACGTCGATGATATTCGCTATAGACAGGCGTTGTTGGTCACTGGTGCTTTTTTGACCGATTCTGTGGACTCTGAAACATGTCCACGGAGTTCATCATGGCCAGCGCAATCATCACTTCTGCCAAACACGGCGCCTATGTGGCTATCGGTCTTTACCTGGTCATGGTGCTGGTTGTCAGTCTTTCGCCACAGTCGCAACAAACCATCGACCCGCCGATCCAGGTGGCACATCCCGGCATCCAGTTTGAACACCGCGCCCAGCAGGCGATGGTTGATCAGGCTGATCTTTCGGGAGTCGGCGGAGCATGAATCGTTGCAAACTTTTGATCATTGCCTTCCTGGCATTCATCACCAACGGATTTTCCTTGCTGGGGATCGGGAGCGGTTCGATAGGCGGGGTGGCACGGGCCATCGAAGCCAATCACAACATCGCGCACAACATCGAGATAGCCAAGGCTATGGGCATGCTGGCCGGCAACCCGCCGACCAAACCCGATAGCGGTTTCTTCGGACCGTTCCAGGTCGATTGCTCGGTGATTGGCATGTGTGAAGTGCTGGCGTAAATGGTTAATACACCACGGTCCCTGTGGGAGCGGGGCTTGCCCGCGATGGGGTCCTCAAGGCCGCCAGAAGCATCGCGGGCAAGCCTTGCTCCCACAGGTTTCGGTGCCCCAAATATCGGTTATTTCTTCATGATCGACGTGAACAACTCCGACTCCAGAAACCGCTGCAACCAGCCCTGCAACCGCTGATAAGGCGTCTGTGCGAACCACTCGCGATCGACATGGGCAAACTGCCGTATGAATGGCATCAGCGCCACGTCGGCCAGGCTCGGATGGTCGGTCAGCAGGTACGCGCGATCCGCCAGCAGTTCATCCAGCTTGCGCAAAAACACCTCGCCCTCGGCTCGATAAGCCTCCATCGGTTGCTCGGGATAGCGCTCGGCGTATTTGTAGCGATTCAAATGCACCTTGAACGCCTGGTCGTTTTCTTCGATCAATGCCGCGATGCGCTCCGGTCCCTGGGGATCGGCCTTGAGCAACCAGTCCTGCGGATCGTTCTGTGCCAGTGCCCAACGCATGATGTCCAGGCTTTCATCGATCACCCGGCCATCGACGCTCAGCACCGGCACCGTGCCTTTGCTCGACAGGGCGAGCATCTCGGCGGGCTTGGCCTTCAGGCTGACTTCGACGATGTCCACGGCAACCCCCGAGTAACGCAAGGCCATGCGCGCCCGCATGGCGTACGGGCAGCGTCGGAACGAATAAAGCGTGATCATTTCACCTCCAGGGTGCTGAGGCCGTTGCCCTGGCGTTGAACCTGAATCTGCACCGGAATCCGTTCATGCATTTCCTGTACGTGGGAAATCACCGCGACCTTGCGTCCCTGTGCCTGCAAGCCATCGAGGGCGTCCATGGCCAGTTGCAGGGAATCCGGGTCGAGGCTGCCGAAGCCCTCGTCGATGAACAACGATTCGATGTTCAGCGTGCTCGATGCCATCGAAGCCAGGCCCAGGGCCAGGGCCAGGGACACCAGGAAGGTCTCGCCGCCGGACAACGAATGCACCGAACGCAGTTCGTCGCCCATTTCGGTATCCATCACCAAAAGCCCGAGCATGCTGCCGCCGCGTTTGAGGCGATAGCGGCGCACCAGCTGGCGCAACTGCACGTTGGCGTGATGCACCAGCAGGTCGAGGTTGTAGGCCTGGGCAATCTTGCGGAAGGTGTCGCCGGTGGCTGAGCCGATCAATGCATTGAGGCGCGCCCAGCGTTGATACTCGGCGTAGGCTTCGGCGATTTGCTGCGCCAACGCCTGATTAGCGTTTTGTCGGCGCTGGTCCTCGGCCTGTTCGGCGCGCAGTTCGGCACATGACTGTTCGCTGGTGGCGCACTGTTGTTGCAGATCGGCGAGGGCGGTCACGAGCTGCTCTGCGTCCAGGTTGCCGTTGTGCTGCGCCTGATGTTCCTGCAGACGCTTGTCGCGCTCCTGCACCAGCACGCTGGCCTGTTCGACGGCCTTTTCGCTGTTCTGCAAACCCTGGCGCAGCTCGCTGACCTGGGTGTCATCGACTTGCAGCAAATCTTCCAGACCACCGTCATCCAGCTCCGGATGACCAGCGCGCCAGTCGGCAATCTTGCCGGCGAGTTCATGCGCTTCGCCTTCCAGCGCCTGCAGGCGTTCTTGTCGGGCCTTGAGTTCGGCAGCGATTTGCACCCGTTGCGTGAGCACGTCCTGCAGGGCCTGGGCTGTCGTGGTCTCGGCGCTGCGGGCGGCCTCCACGTCCCGCTCCAGTTGCTGCTGCCATTGCTCGGCGCTGGCGTGTTCCCCCAACAACTGCGCAAGGGTGTTCTGGCTTGCTTGCTGTTGCTCGGCCAGTGCATTGAACTGTTGCTCGGCAGCCTGCAATTGCTGCGCGCGGACCTGCTGGCGATCCTGTTCTTTTTCCAGGGTCTGCTGACGCTGTAGCTGTTCGGCCAACTCTTCTTTCTGTTGCTCAAGTTGCGTCAGGCGTTCAGTGATCTGCCGGTCGAGCTGGATGAAGGTCGCGGCCGGGTCGGTGCGCAGCGCCTCCAGGGTTTGCGCCGGCAGCAGGCTGGCAAAGGCGCCCAGTTCTTCGTCCAGACGCTTGCGGTCGTTGCTCAGCTCACGCTGTTGATTGTCCAGGTGCTGCGTTGCTTGTTGATGCGCAGTTTCCGCCTGGCGCAGTTGCTGGGTCAGGCGCGCGGCATCCTGTTGCAGGGTGAGCAGGGTGGTTTGCCGCTGTTCGTCCTGAGTGATGCTTTGAGTCAATTGGCTGTTTTGCCGGGCCAGCCAGGCGTCGCGCTGGCCGGCGTCCTGATCCAGTAGCGCAGCGCTCGACGGATGCGCTTCAAGGCTCGGGGCCAGGGCCTGGCGCTGGGTCGCCAGTTGTTCCTGCTGTTGCAGCAGTTCCTTTTGCCGGGCGATCACGCCACCGACTTCGGCGCGCAGTTCAAGGAGCTTTTCCTTGAGCAGATCGACGGCTTTCTGCGCGTTGGCCTGTTCGCTTTCATCGAAGCGGCCGAGGCTTTGCAGCAACGCCTCGGGTTGATGATAAGGATGCTCGTTGCTGCCGCAGACCGGGCACGGCTGATCGTCCTGCAACTGCGCACGCAGTTCCTCGACACTGGCACTGCGCGCCAGGCGCTGGCGCTCCAGCAGATCGCGGGTAACGTTGAGGGTCTGTTCGGCGACGCTCAATTCGTTCTTGGTCTTGACCCCGTCCTCGGTCAGGCGCTCGCGCTCCTGCTGGGCGACAAGCAGGCGCTGTTGCAGCTCGGCATCGCGCTTGTCCAGTTCCTGCTGGCTGGCCCACAGGCGCGTCAGGTCTTCGATGGCGCGCAGTTGTTTGCGGTTGTCCTGCAACAAGGTGCCGAGAATGCCGATCTGCTCGGCGACGGCGTCCGGCTCGGCGTCGGCCTCCTTGAACAGCACCTCCAGCTGCTGCTTCTGCGCGGTGAGGGCTTGCGCGGCAGTCGTGGCGTTTTGTTCGAGGCTGGCCAGTTCCGATTGACCTTGATTGAGGCGATTGCCGATCAACATCAACTGTTGCAGGCGATCGCGGTAGGCACTCCAGGCATCGCTCAAGGGGGCCAGGTGGTTGCTTTGTTCGAGTTCGACGGCGATGCGTTGCAGGTGTTCGGCGACCTGGGTTTGCCGTTCCTGCAGGGCTTGAATGGTGCTTTGTCCCTGGGTGCAGGCTTGCTCGGCGTTTTGCCGGGTTTCGTCGCTCAGGGCGGTGTCCTTGGCCAGGCGGGCGAGGGTGCTCTGCTGTTCAAAGGCTTGGCGCAGCAAGGGGGCGCTGTCGGTTTGCCGCAGCTGCGCTTCGCTCAGCGCGGTTCGGCTGGCGTTGAGCTGTTGTTCGAGTTGCGTCTGGCGCTCGCCCAGTTCGCCGAGCTGCCCGGACTGTTGAGCAATCTGCGCCGCCAGGGGTGTCAGCAACGCATCGATCTGCGCCTTGCGGGCGAACTGGTGCCGTTGCGGTGCCAATTGCTCCAGGCGGGTCAGTTTCAGGCGTGCGCCATCCAGGCTTTGCCAGTGAGTCTGGGCCGATTGCAGTTGCTCGCTGGCGCTGTGTTGCGCGTCCTGCAGCTCGCGCAACGCCTTGAGCCAGGTGTGCTGCAACTCCAGTTGTTTGAGCTGTGCCTGCTGAACTTTCAGCTGCTGCTGGGCGCTGTTGAAGCGCTCATCCAGTTCCGCCCGGGCTTCGGGCGCCAGTGGCGTGACACCGCTGGCCTGATCCTGCAGCAACTTGTGGGCTTCGCGGGCTTCCTTGGTCTTGTCGAAGGCCCGACGTCCCAGCCGGGTGTACAGCGCCGTATCGGTGAGCTTTTCCAATAGCTCACTACGGTCGTTGTCATCGGCCTTGAGGAAGGCGCTGAATTCGCTTTGCGCCAGCAGCACGGCGCGGGTGAACTGTTCGAAGTTCAGGCCCAGTACCGCTTCAATCTGGTTCTTGAATTCAGTCTTCTGGCTGGCCAGCAGTTGATCCTGTTCGATGTCGCGCAAGCTCTGGCGACTGGCCTGCAACCGGCCGGCGGCCTTGTCCCGGGCACGGTTGGCTTCCCAGCGCGCACGATAGCGACGACCGTCGATGCCGACAAAATCCACTTCCGCATAACCGTCCCCGGTACCCCGGCGCAGCAGCGTACGCGGGTCGCCGGTGTTGATTTCACCATCGACATCCGGGGCCTTGGCCGAGGCCTGAACGTTGTTGAGGCGCGGCACGGTGCCGAACAGCGCCAGGCACAGGGCATCGAGCAAGGTGCTTTTACCCGCGCCGGTGGGGCCGGTGATGGCGAACAGGCCGGCGCTGGCCAGTGGTTCGGCGGTGAAGTCGATCTCGAACGGACCGGCCAGCGAGGCGAGGTTCTTCAGGCGAATGGCGAGGATTTTCATGGCTGCTCGCTCTCCATCTGCACGTCCTGCAGCAGCTCGGCAAAGTCCTTGAGGGTTTGCTCGTCGACCTCGCTGCCGTAATTGTCCAGCCAGGCGCGGCTGAACAGTTCCTGAGGCGTGAGCTGGTCGAGTTCGATCAGCGTGGCACCGTCCTCGGCGCCGTCACGGCTGCCACTGCCTGCGTATTCGGCCGCGATACGCACCAGGCGCACGGCCTTGCCTTGCAGGGCGGTTTCCACCTGATTGCGCAGGTCCGGTTGCGGTTCGTCGAGGCGTACCCGCACCTCCAGCCAGGGCTGGCGCTGGTAGTCGGCCAACAGGTCGATGTTCGGCAGGTCGGCCAGTTGCAGCAGGATTTCCGCCAATGGCGCCGGGCCGAGGCGTTGCAGGTTCACCGCGCGGGGAATCAGTTTGGGCTCGACGCTGACCAGGGTTTCGCCGTCGAGGGTGATGTCGAGAATCTGGTGCTTGTAGCTGATCTCGGAGAACGACAAGGGAATCGGCGAGCCGCTGTAGCGAATCCGTTCTTCACCGTTGACCTTCTGCGGCTTGTGCAAGTGGCCAAGGGCGACGTAGCTGATGCTCGGCCCGAACAGACTGGCGGGCAGGGCTTCGGCGTTACCAATGATCAGGCTGCGCTCGGAGTCTTCCGACACCGAGCCACCGGCCATGTGGGCGTGGCTGATGGCGATCAGCGCCTGGCCCGGTTTGCGCTTGGCGTTGGCCGCTTCGATCAGCCATTCGTGAACCTGGCCGATACCGCGCAGGTAGTTGTCGCCCAGGTGCGCGCCGGTGACTTCGGCGGGGCGCAGGAACGGCAGCGCCAGGCACCAGGCGACGACTTTGCCTTTGGCATTGGGCAGCGGCAGCAGCAGGCGCTCGGCATCCAGTTGACCGTCATCGAGCCACAGCACCCGCCCCAGCGCGTGGGTGCGCAAGCGGCGCATCAGTGGCGCGGGCAGTTCGATGCGCGATCCGGAATCATGGTTGCCGGCGATCATCACGATGGTCAGCTTCGGTTGCTGTTCGTGGGCGCTGACGATGAAATCGTAGAGGCGTTCCTGGGCTTTGACCGGCGGGTTGACCGTGTCGAAGATGTCGCCGGCGATCAGCAGTACATCGGGCTGATCCAGCTTGAGCTGACGCAACAGCCACTCAAGAAAACAGCCGTGCTCGAAATCGCGATCCTGGCCGTGCAGGTTCTGCCCGAGGTGCCAGTCGGAGGTGTGGAACAGACGCAAGGCGAACTCCGCTACTTGAAAGGTGATGGCCGCGATGGAAATGAAGGCGGCGAAAGGGGAGAGAGTTTACTGGCAAACGCGCTTGAGGTGGTCGAGCGCCGATTGTGTGGATTTATCCAATTAACTGTGGGAGCGAGCTTGCTCGCGATGGCGGCAAATCAGTGAGCTTCAATGTCGCCTGATGCACCGCTATCGCGAGCAAGCTCGCTCCCACAGGGTGTACACCTTGGCTCAGAAATTATTTGGGATAAAGCGGCGGCAACCCGCTGTCACCCGCCGGATCCTGAACCCGCTCGGCGATCGGGATGGTGCGAATCACTCGCCACAGCTCTTCACCTTGCCAGTGCTGGCCGGCTTCGCTGTACAACGCGCCATTCAAGCCATCCAGTGCGTCAGACAGCGGTACGAAACGGGCGGCCATGTCGGCCAGGGTTTCCGGTTGCTGTCGGGCCCAGGCGTCCAGAGCCTGGCGGGTGGCGTGGGGGTCGTTGGCCTGGCAGGCACGTTTGAGTTCATCGAGCACGGTGCGCGGGCTGGGACCGGTTTGCGCGGCGCGCAGGACCGCCGGTTGCGAGCGCGCGCGCCACCAAAGGCCGAAGCCGAGCAGGGTGGTGCAGGCCAGGAACAGGCTGCTGAGTTTCCAGCGCCACAGGCTTTCGTTCTCAGCCGCCGCGTTGAGCGGCGAGGTTGCGGCCGGGGTGTCGACCATCAGGCTTGGATTGGCGGCCACTTGCAGGCTTCTGGCCGGCAGGCTGCTGTGCTCCAGGTGGTCTTCGAAGGTGTTCCACCAGACCACGTCCACCGAGGGCAACTCGATTGATCCGCTGCGCGACGGCACCAGTGCCTCGCGGTCTTCGCGGCTGCCGACCAGGCCTCTGTCGCTGTTCTGGTTGCCCAGCACCGGTTGATCGGGATAACGACGCAAGCCACTGGCTTCGGTGCCGGGCAGCGGTGGCAGTTGCGAACTGGCCAGGCCTTCGGCCTTCACCGTCAGGCTGCGGGTCAGTGAGTCGCCCACCTGTACGTGTTCGGGTTCCGGGTTCCAGGTCTCGCTGAGTGTCAGGCTGCGCGCCGGCAACCAGGGCAGGTCGGCCGGGTAGGTGATGGGTTTGGCCTTGACCGTCAGCAGCAGCTCGCCGGAGCTGACCCGCATCAGCTTGCCGGACTTGGGCGACTGCGAGGTGGAGTCCGCAGTGGGTTGCGCCTCCACCAGCGCGGCGTTGAATACCTGTCCCGGAATGATCAGTTCGCCGCTGTGCTGCGGGTAGATCGCGTAGCGCATTTCAATCACGCCGTGGCGCACGCCATTGATGTCTTTTTCGTAGGCGCGCGACTCGCCCAGTTGTTCGATGCGCGCGTCGGGAATCTGCAACGGCGGCAGGCTGCTGTCATCGTACAGCGACACAGAATGGTAGATGCGCAAGGTCAGGATGGCCTGGGCCTGCACATAAACGCTGGTTTGATCGAGGCTGGCATCGATGAACACCGGAGCCAGTTTGGTCTGGTTCTCCTGTACTTCGCTCTCGACCACTTGCAAGGTAATCGGCTGGCTCTCTACCTCGCCCATCTTCAGCGCAGGGATCACTACGCTGCCGTTTTGCCGTGGCAGCAGGGTCACGATCCAGCGGGTGGTGGCGCGGTTGTCGCCGTTGAGGGTGTTCAGCTGGTTGACCTGGCGGGTGCCACGGACTTCGAACAACGGCTCCAGGGGCGCCAGGTCCGGTTTGCCGAACTGCGTGACATCGTTGGATTCCAGGGTCAGCTCGACGGTTTCGCCGGAGTTCAGGCGCGTGCGGTCGACACTGGCGACCAACTCTGCGGCCTGGGCCTGAACGGCGCAAAGCAGCGAGGCGAACATGAAAGCGGTGAAGCGGCTCATCGAGTTTTTCCCTGATCCTGATGTTGTTGCTGTTCGTACCAGAATTTGCGCCTGAGCAATTCCCCCGGATCATCCGGGATCTGCCGCAGCCATTGCTCCAGCGCCTGCTGCTGTTCGCCTTCGATGCTGTCGCTGGCCGGGCGCATGGGCGGTGTGGTGTGTTGTTCGTCACCCAATTCGCTGCCCGGCACTTCGTTGCCTCCGGGTTTTGGTGGCGTCGTGGCGGATTGTTCGGTCTCGGCGCTGGCGTGTTGTTCGGTGTTTTCCGGCTCCCCGGGGCCTTGCTGCTGGGTGGCGGCGCCGGGTGGTGGTTCCTGTTCGGAAGCCTGGGATTGCTCGCTGGCGGTTTTGTCCGATTCGTTCTGGGGCGGGTTGGCTTTCTGCTTGAGCAGACTTTCCACCAGTGCCTTGTTGGTCAACGCCGGGCGCAGATCCGGTTGGCGTTCCAGTGCTTGTTCGTAGGCATCCAGTGCGGCTTCCAGCTCACCGCTCCTGGCCAGGGCGTTGCCTCGATTGTAGTGGGCGTTGGCATCGTTGCCCTCGGCGAACCGCTGGGCGGCTGCACTGTAGTCGCCGGCCTCGTAGAGGGCCACACCTTGCCACTGATGATCTTCGAAGTGCTGCGCCGCTTCGGCCGGGCGTTTCTGCTTGAGCAGGTGCAGGCCTCGCTGGTCGGGGCGCAGCCACAGGTCCTGGAAGTCGAAGGCATAGCTTGGCTGTGGCAGTGCCAGCAGCAGCGGCAGGCACAACAGCCAGCCACGGCGCCCGGCGCAGGCCGCCAAGAGCAACAGTGGTAACAACAGCCAGTAACCCTGATCGGCCCAGGTATCCAGGCGCAGGGTCTGGCCGTCGTTGCGCAGGTTGCGCGGGCCGTCGAGCAGGCCCAGGCCGCGCAGGTCGGCATCGCTCAGGCGCCCGTGGCGATAGCGTCCATCCAGGTCATTGACGAAGGCTTTCAGGCCGGGCTCATCCAGATGCGGCACCAGAATTGCCCCCTGTTCGTCCTTGAGGAAGCTGCCGTCTTCCTGGGTGATCGGCGTACCTTCGGCGGTGCCGATACCGATCATCAGGAACTGGGTGGATTTGCCACTCAGTGCCTGGCGGATGCCCTGGCGTTCGAGTTCCGACAGGGACGAGCCGATCAACAGGATCCGGCCGTCGCCTAGTGCGGCTTGCTCCAGCAGGTTCAAGGCCTTGATGACCGCCAGGTCGGCGCGATGGCCGGCTTCGGGCATCAACGATGGCTTGAGCGCATCCAGCAGGTTGCGGCTGGTGGACAGGTCGTCCGACAGCGGCACCAGTGTGTGGGCGCTGCCGGCGTAGACGACGATGGCCGTCTGCGCATCGCTGCGGATCTGCAGCAGGTCCAGCAGCTTGCGCCGGGCCTGTTCCAGGCGATTGGGCGGCACGTCGGTGGCGAGCATTTCCGGGGTCAATTCAACAATCGCCACCAGCGGGTCAGCGGGTTTCTGGCTCTGTTGCTCGACGCGCTCCCAGCTTGGCCCCAGCAGCGCAAGGACAGTCAGAAACCACGCCACGCCCAGCGCCACCCACGGCAGTTTGCTGCCGCGTCCGTTGCCACCGCTGAGCAGTACGCCATGAAAAGCCGGTGGCAGGATCATCTGCCAGCGCCCGGCGCGTTTCTGCCGATGCCAGAGCTGCCACAGCAACCAGCCCAAAAGCGGCAACAACAATAGCCACCAGGGGCGGAACCAGTAAGGCCAGAGCGCGCTCATCGGCGTCTCCGCAGGCGCAGGCGCTTGAGCCGCTGGCGCCAGTCAGGCAGTTGCGTTTGCAAAAACAGATCCTTGGTAAACAGGCGTTGCAGCGGGTTATCCGGCCACAGCTCGCGGGCCACCAGCAACATGCTCAATATCAGCGCCATTGCCAGCGGCCACTGATACAGCGCCTGCGCCGGGCGAGCCTGGGTCGGTTGCTGCGTCACCGGTTCCAGCTGGTCGAGGGTGTCCTTGATCGCTTGCAGCTCTTTGCCGTCGCGGGCGCGGAAGTATTGGCCACCGGTGGCCTCGGCGATCGCCTTGAGGGAAGGCTCGTCAAGATCCAGGCTCGGATTGACGCCGAGAAACCCCAGCGTACCGCTTTGCTCCGGGTCGGCACCGATGCCAATTGGATAGATTTTCACCCCCTCCCTGGCCGCCAGGCGCGCGGCGGTGAGCGGGTCGATTTCACCGCCATTGTTGGCGCCGTCGGTGACCAGAATCAGCACGCGACTCTGGGCCGGGCGCAGTCTCAGGCGTTTGAGGGCCAGGCCGATGGCGTCGCCGATGGCGGTGTTTTTGCCGGCGATGCCGATGCGTGCTTCGTCAAGCCAGACGCGCACGGTGTGGCGGTCGAAGGTCAGCGGTGCCTGCAGGTAGGCCTGGCTGCCGAACAGGATCAGGCCGACCCGGTCGCCATCGCGGTTTTCGAGGAAATCGCCGAGCAGATGCTGAACCAGCGCCAGCCGGCTGACGTCCTCGTCCTGCCACTGCATGTCGGGGAAATCCATGGAACCGGACACGTCCACCGCCACCAGCAGGTCGCGGCCGCTGGCGGCAATCGGTAAGGGTTCGCCGAGCCATTGCGGGCGCGCGGCGGCGGTCAGCAGCATCAACCACAGCAGCATGAACGGTGCCTGTTGCCGCCAGGCGGGCAGGTTGGCCCGGGCACGGCGTCGGGCCAGGCCTTCCAGATCATTGAGGAAGCTGACCTTGAGCGCCGGTTCGCCGCTGTCGGCCACCGGCAGCGCGATACGCATCAGCCACGGCAGGGGCAGCAGGGCGAAAATCCACGGCCAGGCGAACTCAAACATGTTTGCGAATCCAGGTGTCGACAGCCTGGGTCAGGCCGGCGATGGCCTTGTCGTCGAGTTTGCATTCGGGTTTGTAGGCCCCTTCGACCAGCACCATCCAGCGGGTCAGGCCGGCGGCCGGGCAACGGTTGTCGAGGAACGCCAGCCATTTGCGCCCGTTGAGGGTATGGCTCTGGCTATGGGGATAGTGGTTGCGGCACAGGCGCTTGAGCAGGCCGTTGAGCTGCTGCAGCCAGGCCCCGGCGGGGGCACCGTCGTAGGGCTTGGGCATCAGCGCCAGCTCCGCCAGTGCGGCGACGCGTGCCGGGTCCAGTGGTTGTTCGGCGCGCACGACAGGTTTTTTCCGCGGAATGAAGCGCCGCAGCTTCCACACGGCAAAGCCAATGGCGGGCAGCAGCAATAGCAGCAGCCACCAGCCCGGTGCCGGCGGCCAGAAGTCGATGGGCGGCGGGGAGATCAGCGGTTGCAGTTGTTCGAGTCCGTTCATCGACCGGCCCCCGGTTTCTGAGGGTTCAGGTATTCACGCAGTTGCTCGACCATTTCGCTCTGGGTGCTCAACGGCATCATCAACACCCGCAACTTTTGCGCGAGCAATTCCCAGCGGGCGATGCGGGCTTCTGCCTGGGCACGGTAGGTCTGGCGCAGGTCGAAGTTCAGGGTGTCGAGTTCCAGTTGCGCACCGCGCTCGGCAAAGCGTAACAAGCCCGCGGCGGGCAGGGCATGATCCAGTGGGTCGGACAGCGGCAGCAACAGCAGGTCGCAATGGCGGGACAACAGGCTCAGTTGCTGCTCGGCGCTTTCGCTCAAGGCGCGTTCATCGCAGATCACGATGATCAGGCTGCCGGGGCGCGAGACTTCCCGTGCCCGGCGCAGGGCAATGCCAAAGGCGTCGCGGTCGGGCTCGCTTTCGGTGTGCAGCGATTGGTTGACCCGCACCAGTCGGTTGAGCAGTTGCAGCAGGCTCTGCTTGCTGCGTCGCGGCTTGATTTCATAGTGCTCGTTGTCACCGAACACCAGTCCGCCGACCCGGTCGTTGTGCCCGAGCGCGGCCCAGCCAATCAGGCTCGCGGCCTGGGCGGCGAGTACCGATTTGAACATCAGCCCCGAGCCGAAGAACAACCGGCGACTCTGTTCGACCATGATGAAAATCGGCCGCTCGCGCTCTTCATGGAAAAGCTTGGTGTGCGGCTCCTGGGTCCGGGCGGTGACGCGCCAGTCGATGGTCCGCACGTCGTCGCCGGCCTGGTAGACCCGCACCTGGTCGAAGTCCACGCCACGCCCGCGCAGCTTGGAGTGGTGCAGGCCGATCAAGGGGCTGCGCTGGCTCGGTGTGGAGAACAGCTGCACTTCGCGCACGCGATGACGCATCTCGATCATTTCAGCGAGGGTGATGCGAACACCGGGTTCGGACGGCAGGGGCGCGTTCATCGGGGTCAAGCGACGGCTACGACGTCGAGAATCCGCTGGACCACGCGGTCCTGATCGATGCCAGCGGCTTCGGCTTCAAAGGAAAGAATGATGCGGTGGCGCAGCACATCGAACAGCACCGCCTGAATATCCTCAGGGCTTACGAAGTCGCGGCCGGCCAGCCAGGCGTGGGCACGGGCGCAGCGGTCGAGGGCGATGGAGCCGCGAGGGCTGGCGCCATAGGCGATCCACTCGGCCATCTCCGGGTCGAATTTGGCCGGGGTGCGCGTGGCCATGACCAATTGCACCAGGTATTCCTCCACGGCATCGGCCATGTACAAGCCAAGGATTTCCTTGCGCGCGGCGAAAATGGCCTGTTGGCTGACCCGACGCTCCGGCTTGGTCTCGCCGTTCAGGGCTTCACCGCGGGCCTGCTGCAGGATCCGGCGTTCGACGGCGGCATCCGGAAAGCCGATTTTCACGTGCAAGAGGAAACGGTCGAGCTGGGCCTCGGGCAGTGGATAGGTGCCTTCCTGCTCGATGGGGTTTTGCGTGGCCATCACCAGGAACAGCGGCGACAGTTCATAAGTGCTGCGCCCGACACTGACCTGGCGCTCGGCCATGGCCTCGAGCAGCGCCGACTGAACCTTGGCCGGGGCACGGTTGATTTCGTCCGCCAGCACCAGGTTATGGAAGATCGGGCCTTGCTGGAACACGAAGCTGCCGGTTTCCGGGCGATAGATTTCCGTGCCGGTGATGTCGGCAGGCAGCAGGTCGGGGGTGAACTGGATGCGATGGAACTGGGCTTCGATGCCTTCGGCGAGTTCTTTGATGGCCTTGGTCTTGGCCAGGCCGGGAGCGCCTTCGACCAGCATATGGCCGTCGGCGAGCAGGGCGATGAGCAAGCGCTCGATGAGCTTTTCCTGGCCGAGAATCTGCGTTGAAAGAAAGGTTCGCAGCGCCAGTAGCGCTTCACGATGTTCCATCGATGACTGTTCCTGCAAAAGGGTGGCCGAGGTCGTTGGTAAACGCCGGGGCTGGGGGCGTTACTTTAATCCATCGCGGGGGGCGGCGACTAACGGCATTTTGTGCAAAGTGGGGGAAATGATTGGGGTAGTTGCCGGATTTTGCTGGCAGGGGAGCGAACGGGTGGCTGTGCCGGCCCCATCGCGAGCAGGCTCGCTCCTACAATTGAGCGTCGTACACCGTCAATGTAGGAGTGAGCCTGCTCGCGATGAGGGCGGATCAAGCAGCTCAAATCTGGCTGATAAAGGTGCCAGTGCCGTCGAGGATATTCTTCAGGGTCTGCTCAACTTCCGCCATATCCACCATGTCCGGGTTGAAGGTGATTTCCAGCACATCGTCCCCATTCAACGCATCGGCATCCGCCGCAGCGATTTCGATCTTCAGCAGGTTGGCGCCGAGGGTGGCTTTCACGCCCTCCAGGGTCGAGGGCTCGCCGTCGAGGGTGATTTCCAGCTCGTCCTCGTCGGGGTAGCGGGTCATCAGGAACATTTCGCCCTGGTTGCTGTGGCAGCAGAGCATGGCCATGTTGTCTTCTTCGTCATCACACGGGTTGACGATCAAGAGGGCGGTGGTCATTTGCATGGGGAAGTCCTGGCTCGACGAGCGTAGTGAGGGCGAAAGAAAGGCGATTTTGCCAGCCCCGCGCAATTTCTGCTCGCCTGAGTGTCCGGGGCATAACGTGAACGGGCAAAGTGTTGCTGGTCATTTCTGGTACGGGCGTCCCGCAAAACCGGACGGAAAACCGTCATTTTCCCGTGCGACTGCTAGTGTTGTTCGATGCGCCGCGGCGAAGCAGCGTGCCGATGACCGAATATGTCGCAGCATCGCAAGAATGGGCCTTGCCGCACTCGTTAAGCTGCGCAACGGATGAGCACCTGTAAAGGCATTGCGTTGCCGAAAGGCCAGTCGCTTTTGCAGATGCCCATTCACGGAAGGTGAATGTGACCCGAGTGTCTCGTCCAGCTTCACCCACCTGTCGCCCTGTTTCCTCTGCCCGAGAATCAGGAACAGGGTGACGGGTAGCCCCTAAAAGGGGTTTTGCACGCGACGCTTCCATCAATAACAAGCCCTAGCGGAGTACCACAGATGGCGTTCTTCACCGCAGCCAGCAAAGCCGACTTCCAGCACCAACTGCAAGCGGCACTGGCGCAGCACATCAGTGAACAGGCACTGCCACAAGTGGCGCTGTTCGCTGAACAATTCTTCGGCATTATCTCCCTGGACGAACTGACCCAGCGTCGTTTGTCCGACCTCGCTGGCTGTACTCTTTCTGCGTGGCGCCTGCTTGAGCGCTTCGATCACGCGCATCCGCAAGTGCGTGTCTACAACCCCGATTACGAACGCCACGGCTGGCAGTCGACCCACACTGCCGTCGAAGTGCTGCACCACGACCTGCCGTTCCTGGTGGACTCGGTGCGTACCGAGCTGAACCGTCGCGGCTACAGCATCCACACCCTGCAAACCACCGTGCTGAGCGTGCGTCGCGGCGACAAGGGCGAACTGCTGGAAATCCTGCCAAAAGGCACCCAGGGCGACGACGTGCTGCATGAGTCGTTGATGTACCTGGAAATCGACCGCTGCGCCAACACCGCCGAACTGAACGTGCTGACCAAAGAGCTGGAGCAAGTGCTCAGCGAAGTGCGTGCCGCGGTGACCGATTTCGAACCGATGAAAGCCAAGGTCCAGGAAATCCTGACCAACCTGGACAGCAGCCGTTTCGCCGTCGATGCCGAAGAAAAGAACGAAATCAAGGGCTTCCTGGAATGGCTGGTGGGCAACCACTTCACCTTCCTCGGCTACGAAGAGTTCGTGGTCACCGATCAGGCCGATGGCGGTCACATCGAGTATGACCAGAGCTCCTTCCTCGGCCTGACCAAAACCTTGCGCACCGGCATGAGCTACGATGACACGCGCATCGAAAACTACGCCGTGAACTACCTGCGCGAGCCGAAACTGCTGACCTTCGCCAAGGCTGCGCACCCTAGCCGTGTACACCGTCCGGCTTACCCTGACTACGTGTCGATCCGTGAAATCGACGCCGACGGCAAGGTCATCAAGGAATGCCGCTTCATGGGTCTGTACACCTCCTCGGTGTACGGCGAAAGTGTGCGGACCATCCCGTACATCCGTCGCAAGGTCGAGGAAATCGAACGCCGCTCCGGCTTCCAGTCCAAGGCTCACCTGGGCAAGGAACTGGCGCAGGTCCTCGAAGTGCTGCCACGGGACGATCTGTTCCAGACGCCGGTGGACGAGCTGTTCAGCACCGTGATGTCGATCGTGCAGATCCAGGAGCGCAACAAGATTCGCGTGTTCCTGCGCAAGGACCCGTACGGCCGTTTCTGCTACTGCCTGGCCTACGTGCCGCGCGACATCTACTCCACCGAAGTGCGCCAGAAGATCCAGCAAGTGCTGATGGATCGCCTGAAGGCCTCGGACTGCGAGTTCTGGACCTTCTTCTCCGAGTCCGTGCTGGCCCGCGTGCAGCTGATCCTGCGCGTCGACCCGAAAAACCGCATCGACATCGACCCGCAACAGCTGGAAAACGAAGTCATCCAGGCCTGCCGCAGCTGGCAGGACGACTACTCGGCGCTGACCGTTGAAGCCTTCGGCGAAGCCCAGGGCACCAACGTGCTGGCCGACTTCCCGAAAGGCTTTCCGGCCGGTTACCGCGAGCGTTTCGCTGCGCATTCGGCCGTGGTCGACATGCAGCACCTGCTGAACCTCAGCGACAAGAACCCGCTGGTGATGAGCTTCTATCAGCCGCTGGGCCAGGTGTCCGGTCAGCGCGAGCTGCACTGCAAGCTGTACCACGCCGATACCCCGCTGGCCCTGTCCGACGTACTGCCGATCCTGGAAAACCTCGGCCTGCGCGTGCTGGGTGAGTTCCCGTACCGTCTGCGCCACACCAATGGTCGCGAGTTCTGGATTCACGACTTCGCCTTCACTGCTGCTGAAGGCCTGGACCTGGACATCCAGCAGCTCAACGACACCTTGCAGGACGCCTTTGTCCACATCGTGCGTGGCGATGCCGAGAACGATGCATTCAACCGCCTGGTGCTGACCGCCGGCCTGCCATGGCGTGACGTGGCGCTGCTGCGTGCCTACGCCCGTTACCTTAAGCAGATCCGTCTGGGCTTCGACCTGGGCTACATCGCCAGCACCCTGAACAACCACACCGATATCGCTCGCGAACTGACCCGGTTGTTCAAGACCCGTTTCTACCTGGCGCGCAAGCTCAGCGGCGACGATCTGGACGACATGCAGCAACGCCTGGAACACGCGATTCTCAGCGCCCTGGACGACGTTCAGGTGCTCAACGAAGACCGCATCCTGCGTCGCTACCTGGACCTGATCAAGGCGACCCTGCGTACCAACTTCTACCAGACCGACGCCCACGGCCATAACAAGTCGTACTTCAGCTTCAAGTTCAACCCGCACCTGATCCCGGAACTGCCAAAACCTGTTCCGAAGTTCGAGATCTTTGTTTACTCGCCACGGGTCGAAGGCGTGCACCTGCGCTTCGGCAACGTCGCTCGCGGCGGCCTGCGCTGGTCCGACCGTGAAGAAGACTTCCGTACCGAAGTTTTGGGCCTGGTAAAAGCCCAGCAAGTGAAGAACTCGGTGATCGTGCCAGTGGGTGCCAAGGGTGGCTTCCTGCCACGTCGCCTGCCTCTGGGCGGCAGCCGGGACGAGATCGCGGCCGAGGGCATCGCCTGCTACCGCATCTTCATTTCGGGTCTGCTGGACATTACCGACAACCTGAAAGACGGCGCGCTGGTTCCGCCGGCCAACGTCGTGCGTCATGACCACGATGACCCGTACCTGGTAGTGGCCGCGGACAAGGGCACTGCAACCTTCTCCGACATCGCCAACGGCATCGCCATCGACTACGGCTTCTGGCTGGGCGACGCGTTCGCGTCCGGTGGTTCGGCCGGTTACGACCACAAGAAAATGGGCATCACCGCCAAGGGCGCGTGGGTTGGCGTACAGCGCCACTTCCGCGAGCGCGGCATCAATGTCCAGGAAGACAGCATCACGGTAGTGGGCGTCGGCGACATGGCCGGTGACGTGTTCGGTAACGGCTTGCTGATGTCCGACAAGCTGCAATTGGTCGCAGCGTTCAACCACATGCACATCTTCATCGACCCGAACCCGGATCCGGCGACCAGCTTCGCCGAGCGTCAGCGTATGTTCGACCTGCCACGTTCGTCATGGTCGGATTACAACACCGACATCATGTCCGAAGGCGGCGGGATCTTCTCCCGTAGCGCGAAGAGCATCGCGATTTCCCCGCAGATGCAAGAGCGTTTCGACATCAAGGCCGACAAACTGACCCCGACCGAACTGCTCAACGCCTTGCTCAAGGCGCCGGTGGATCTGTTGTGGAACGGCGGTATCGGTACTTACGTCAAGGCCAGCAGCGAAAGCCACGCCGACGTCGGCGACAAGGCCAACGATGCACTGCGCGTGAACGGCAACGAACTGCGCTGCAAAGTGGTGGGCGAGGGCGGCAACCTCGGCATGACCCAGCTGGGTCGTGTGGAGTTCGGCCTCAATGGCGGCGGTTCCAACACCGACTTCATCGACAACGCCGGTGGCGTGGATTGCTCCGACCACGAAGTGAACATCAAGATCCTGCTGAACGAAGTGGTTCAGGCCGGCGACATGACCGACAAGCAACGCAACGAGTTGCTGGCGAGCATGACCGACGAAGTCGGTGGCCTGGTGCTGGGCAACAACTACAAGCAGACCCAGGCGCTGTCCCTGGCGGCTCGTCGTGCCCTGCCACGCATCGCTGAATACAAGCGTCTGATGAACGATCTGGAAGGTCGCGGCAAGCTGGATCGCGCCATCGAGTTCCTGCCGTCTGAAGATGCGATCAACGAGCGCGTCGCTGAAGGCCATGGCCTGACCCGTCCGGAACTGTCGGTACTGATCTCCTACAGCAAGATCGACCTCAAGGAGCAGCTGCTGGGCTCCCTGGTGCCGGATGACGACTACCTGACCCGTGACATGGAAACCGCGTTCCCGCCGACACTGGTGAACAAGTTCTCCGAAGCCATGCGTCGTCACCGTCTGAAGCGCGAAATCGTCAGCACCCAGATCGCCAACGATCTGGTGAACCACATGGGCATCACCTTCGTTCAACGACTCAAAGAGTCGACCGGCATGACCCCGGCGAACGTGGCCGGCGCCTACGTGATCGTGCGTGACATTTTCCACCTCCCTCACTGGTTCCGTCAGATCGAAGCCTTGGACTACAAAGTTTCCGCTGACGTGCAACTGGAGATGATGGACGAGCTGATGCGTCTGGGCCGTCGTGCCACGCGCTGGTTCCTGCGTGCACGCCGCAACGAGCAGAATGCTGCCCGTGACGTCGCGCACTTCGGTCCGCACCTGAAAGAGTTGGGCCTCAAGCTCGACGAACTGCTGGAAGGTCCAACCCGCGAAGGCTGGCAGAAGCGTTATCAGGCTTACGTCGAAGCTGGCGTGCCTGAGCTGCTGGCGCGCATGGTGGCGGGTACCTCGCATCTGTACACCTTGCTGCCAGTCATCGAGGCGTCTGATGTGACCGGCCAGGATCCTGCCGAAGTGGCCAAGGCTTACTTCGCCGTGGGTGAAAAGCTGGACATCACCTGGTACCTGCAACAGATCAGCGCCTTGCCGGTTGAAAACAACTGGCAGGCCCTGGCCCGTGAAGCGTTCCGCGATGACGTCGACTGGCAACAGCGTGCGATCACCATCTCGGTTCTGCAACGCGGTGAAGGCTCCGTGGAAGCTCGCCTGGGTTCGTGGATGGCACAGCACGAAAGCATGATCGAACGCTGGCGCGCCATGCTGGTGGAAATCCGTGCCGCCAGCGGTACGGACTACGCCATGTATGCGGTGGCCAACCGCGAGCTGCTGGATCTGGCCTTGAGCGGTCAAGCGCCGGCGACTGCCGCTGCTCCTGCCAAAGCCGAGCTGGAACCTGCGGCCTGATCAGCCGTTGAATGAAAAAGCCCCGCATTGAAAGATGCGGGGCTTTTTTGTTTTCAGTGTCCGAGCAGGGTTTGCGCGAAATCAGATTTCTTCATCTTGATACTTGGGCTCGATGAACAGCCGGTAAGGGGTCGAATCGATCGGGTAGGGCACATCGCGTTCCAGGATCTGCAGATTGAATGCCACGGGTTCACCGAGCTTATCGGTATAGGCATAAACCTTCGGGTCCTCTATCAAGTGGCGTTTTACCGTGCCCGCATTCCTCGCCTTGAGATAAACCGTGGCTTCGTCCTTCTTGAGATCATCAAGGGTGATGATGTCCTGATCGAGGTTCAGCAAGTTGAACGAAGTGGTGTTGCCACCGGCACCTGCAAAGGCACCCAGGAGGCCTTGGGGGTTTTTGCTGAAGTATTTGCCCAGATAGCCTTCGCTGCGAATCTGAATGTTGTAGTAATCGTCATAGCAGCGGAAATAGACAATCATCTCGTCCGACCGGGTCAGGACGGTGGGGTTGATGGGTTTATGAACCCGCACCATTCTTTTGGTGAGATCGGAGTATCGATGGGCGGTGGTCAGAAGATTGCCCTGGGGGGCGCTGTTGCCGAGCAGCTGTTGGAAGAATTTCATCGGTGTATTGTCGCAGCGGATGCGTGCGATAAATGATCTTTTCTGGTCCGTACTCATAATAATCTCCATTATTCCGAGAGTTCGCGTCATTGCGAATGGCCAGAGTAATGGAGTTGGGTGCGCCGGATCCTGCGGAACAATTGCCTGATATTGCGACGAAGATGCATGGGGCGGTTGCGCCTTATCAGGAGCAAGCTCACACCCACATTAGTTGATATCAAACATCCAACTAATGTGGGAGCGAGCCTGCTCGCGATGGCGTCACTGCCATCAGTACGGTTTCGAGCCGGAGTTGTTATCGATCATCGACACTTTTTCCGTCGGGCTGGCCAATAAGTTATTCAGCGACTGATCGAACTTCTGCAAGGCCCTGACCTGCACGTTTTGCTGTTCGTTGATGTCAGCCACTATCTCTTCACTGCGTTTGAAGTCTGCCCACACCGGGCTCAATGCCTTGGAGTCACGACCATGTGCGCTGCCAATGTAGTTGAGGTGACTGTCATAGAAGTGCGCGCTGACATCCGCTTCAATGTCGGAACTGCGCGAGGTAATGAGCTGGCTGCGGGCGTCCACCACCGCGATCACATCCGGTTTTGCCGCCTTCAGGCTTTGCATGTCCGGGTACACCGTGACCGAACCGAACTGCCGTTGCAGGGAAGCCTTGACCCAGTCCACCGCCAGGTCGGGTTTCGACGTGGCAACGTAGGCGTCATGAATCGGCTGCACCAGCAGGCTCTGGCCGAAACCGGTGCCGGCGTTGGCCTGGTAATCCTGCAGATAGGCACGGTTGGTCTGGGTGTTGTGGCTGTACACCACGCCCAGGGAAACCTGGCTGCCATTCGGAACACTGGTTGCGTTGCTGCGGCCAACCGGTTCACTGAAGATGCCGTCCAGCGATGAAACTGCGGAAGGCGCCGTGGGAATCGAGCAGCCGGTTAACAGAGCCGTCATTGCCAACGTACTGACAAGGGCAAGTTTCATGGTGTACCTCCAGAGGAAAAGTACCAGTCGCATAGTGGGGGTGCCGAGTTCGTCGGCGGTCACTAAAGACTAAACCGGTAATTATTTAATGAAATAACCCTTGTGTATGGTTGTCAGGGTGACGGTAGTTTTTGTTTGATTTAAAGAAGACGGGGTAATTGCCACCGGATATAAAAAGGCCCGAATCAGCGATTCGGGCCTTTTTATTTATGGCTGTTCGCTCAGCGATCAGTTTTTCAATGGGACAAGTACTTGCTCGTCCGGCGACAAAACCATGAAGACCAGCAACTTCGCAGGCTTGGTCTTGCTGGCGTTTTTCGAGACCAGATGTTCGGAGCCCGCCGCTTCGTACCAGAACTCACCGGCCTTGTAAGTCACTTCCTTCTCGCCCTTGACTTGAGAAGTGATGTTGCCTTCGAGGACGTAGGCCATGGCGGTACCGTCGTGCTTGTGAGCAATGGACGATTGGCCTGGCTTGTAATCGACTTCAATCATCAGTGCTTTTTTGCCCGGTACGTTTTTCAGCATTTGGTCCTGCAGGATCGTGACCTTTTCCGACGGGTCATGGGCAAAGGCCGAGGCGGAAACAGTCAGGGTCAGGGCAACCAGAGAAGTGGCACAGAAGCGCAAAACGTTCATGTTCAATACCTGCGTGGGATGAGTTGTCAGGAACAAATCTAGTCCGCCGCGGGTGGTAAACAAACAGCCAATATTCAGGAAGGCAAGGGGACCAATTTTTTCGAGAAACCTGTAGGAGCGAGCCTGCTCGCGATGGTCGTCAACGATAACGCGGGTTGCCAGAATGCCCGCGGTGCGTCGGCTTCCATCGCGAGCAGGCTCGCTCCTACAGGGTGCTTTTTAGCGAATCGGAAAGCTGTTGAAGTCCACGGCATTGGCCAGTTGGCAATCGATCAGATCGATGAAGCCTTGTACTTCGGGACTGTTGAAATGCGATTGCATTGCCGCTTCCGATTGCCAGTGGGCGCTGACGGTCCAGCGGTTACTGTCCTCGGGGCAGCGGTCGACCATATAGGAATCACAGCCCGGTGTTTCGCGCAGGGTGTCGACAATCTTTTGCAGTTGCTTACCCAGTTCTTCCGAGCGGCCGGCGACGGCCTGCACCTTTACGGTATTGATCACTTTGTAGGACATTGGCTCACACTCCTGGATCAGGCCGGACGAATCCTGCTCATTGAAGGATGACACCCTTGCAGGATAGGCCTGCACCCCCGGACAACCAATAGCCAATCGCCGGATAAAGCGGCAGACCAATCCATCAGGCGACCTGTTGCAATATGTCCCGCAGCCGATCCAGTGCGATGTCGATGTCCAGGGTCTCGATGGAGCCAAAGCCCAGGAAAAGCCCGTTCTGGGGCGGTTGCTGGTAGTAGAAGCTGTCGATGGCATAGAGCCCGACTTCGACTTTTTTCGCCAGTTCGATCACCAGTGGCACGTCGATTGGCACCTTGCACAGCACCACCATATGGAAACCGGCCCTGGTCGGCACTGCTTCGAGCCATGGCGAGAGATCATCGGCCATGCGTGCCAGGATTCGCTCGCGTCTGCCTGCATAAATGGTGTGACAGCGCCGAATGTGCTTGAGCAGGCAGCCTTCGGCGATGAACTTGGCCAGCGCCCACTGGGGCAGGGTCGAGGTGTGCAGGTCGGTGAGCTGCTTGGCGCGCACCACCGCTTCGAGGATCGCCGGCGGCAGGATCGCGTAACCCAGGCGCAGTTCCGGCAGCAGGGTTTTCGAGAAAGTCCCGACGTAGGCGACGATCCCGCGCTCATCCATGCTCTGCAGGGAGTCCGTGGGGCGGCCTTCGTAGCGAAATTCGCTGTCGTAATCGTCCTCGATGATGATCGCACCCAGCTCATGGGCCTTGGCCAGCAGCGCCACCCGGCGTTCCTGGCTCATGGGCATGCCAAGGGGGAACTGGTGCGAAGGGGTGACGTAAATCAACCGCGTGCCCAGGGGAATCTTGTCCACCTGGATGCCCTCGGCGTCCACCGGTACGCCAATCACCGTGGCGCCGTGGGTGCCGAACAGCAGGCGTGCCGGCGGATATCCGGGGTCTTCCATGGCCACGATGCTGCCGGGGCGGGTGAGTACGCGGGAAATCAGGTCCAGGGCCTGCTGGGCGCCGTTGCACACCACCACGTCTTCATCCTGGCAATTGACCCCTCGGGAAAACGAGATGTGCCGGGCAATGGCATTACGCAGCGCCGGCAGGCCTTCAGCCAGGCTGTAGAAGCCCTTGGACGAGGCAATCTGGCGCAAGGCGTGGGCCGTGCAGCGTCGCCAGTCGTCCTGGGGGAACTGGCCCTTGCCCGTGGCACCACCGATAAAGTCGTAACGCAACGAGCCTTCCAGCGTCGGGTGGCGCAGGAACACCGGCAAGCTGCGCCAGGACTCGATCACCTCGAAACCGGCCAGCTCGGAAGGGTTCTGCTTGCGTTCGACCTTCGAGGCCCGGGCATTGACGTAGGTGCCCTTGCCGATGACCCCGGTGAGGAAGTTTTCGTAGGTCAGTTGGGCGTAGGTATCGGAAATGGTCTTGCGCGAAATGCCCAGTTGTTCGGCCAGCAAGCGACTGGGTGGAAGCTGCGTCCCTGCTGCCAGGCGGCCCGACTCGATGGCGCTGCGCAGTTGGTTGTACAACTGGCCCGCCAGATCCTTGCGGCCGTTAATGACAACATGTAGTTCCATTCCGACAGGCTCCTGCGGTGATCTTGTTCGCGGCGTGCGTTGCGCAAGATTACCCGGATTGGCCTTCGGGAATGAAGTTGTGCAGGGAAAAAACGCTGAATTGGACTAGCGAAGGGTGGTCTGCGGGAAATTCGGCGAATTGGCTATTGGTCAACAGGACATTAACCATTAGGCTGGTGCCAGGTTAAAGTTAATCAATGGATGCGTAGAAAGTTATAAATTATTTAAAGTTTTGGTATCTCCACCATCAGCCTTGCAATGATTATTGCAGGGCTTTTTTATGCTTGTTTTTCTATCTGTGGCAACTCCGTTTTATATGCTCATCCCTGCAAGAGGTTTATCCTGCAAGGATGAGTCAGGGTGCGGACCATTGCCAATCAATCACTTCAGCTGGCTTTGGCTGGCAGGGTTTGCTCACGTTCAACTGTGCTGCGGTTGTCGTTGCGGATGCGTTCATTTTGTGCGGCAAGCTCTTGAGTACGGGCGTTTGCGCGTTCGATCAGGCGATCGCTGCCACCTTCGGCGAAAGTCAGGCCGCTGAACGCTGCGCACAACAAGCTGCCTACGATAACCAAGTTTTTCATGATGTTTTCCTTCGAAGTGAAGTTGGAAGTGTCTGGATGACGGCGCCAGTTTATGTAGCGAATGACGCCTTAAGAAATATCCAATTTCGCAGTTATCGAGGTGACCAATACATAGGTTTGAAGTTGAGTTGGTAAACTTGCCGGAAATTGCAGGCGGTAATTCAAGGCGGGCGTGGAGTCGGCTGTTAGTTTGGTTGCCACATTAATAAAGTGGTCCCCTGGTTTTTCGCATTATTGGATCTGGCGTCACCCTGTACATGTGCCAATCTTCAGATATCTCACCCGATTGCGTAGGCCTGCCATGAACCCTCGACTGGACTATTACAGCGCTTCCCCCAAGGCGATGAAGGCAATGATTGCCATGGAGGCCCTGACCAGCAGTTTGAGCATCGAAGCGCCGCTGCTGCACCTGATCAAGATCCGCGCGTCGCAGCTCAACGGCTGTGCGTTCTGCACCGACATGCACTCGGTGGATGCCCGGCGCCTGGGTGAAAGCGACCGGCGCCTGTATTCCATCGTGGTCTGGCGCGACAGCAACTTCTTCAACCCGCGCGAGCGCGCCGCCCTGGCCTGGACCGAAGCGGTGACGCTGCTGTCGGAAAACCACGTGCCAGATGACGTCTATGAACAGGCGCGGGAGCAGTTCAGCGAAGGCGAACTGGTGGACCTGACGATCGCCGTCACCACCATCAACAGCTGGAACCGGCTGGCGGTGAGCTTCCGGCAAAGCCCCAGCACCTGAGCGGCTGTCATATCTGCTTCATGAACGATGCGCAGGATGGAGCTCCCAGTGATCGATCGACAGGGAGTCATCAATGTCATTCATGGAGCCGGCCGGCCAGCGATTCATCGCGCAATACCGCGCGCCTCTCGAAACCACCTCCACCGACTGGCGCGCCCGTGCGGCCGGGATTGATCCGCTGTCGGCGCAGTGCTTCAGCGTCACCGCCCGCTGCGGCTGCTACATGCAGGCGGCTCGCCGCCTCAATATCAAGTCGACCCTGCTGCGCAAGCAATTGGCCCGGCTTGAGTCGCAACTGCATTGCACGTTATTCAGCTCTTCTGACAACGGCGTAGCCCTCAGCCGCGACGGGCTGCAGTTGCAGGCACAGTTGATCGCGCTGGCCCACGAACGTGATTTACCGGTCATCGAACAGCCGCGGATACGCCTGGCCGTCGCCGAATCGATACTGCACGACATTCTCGGTCGCGACCTGGTGGCGTTGCTGCGACGCAATGCCAGCGTTCGCCTTGACATCATCAGCCTGGACAGCGAGTTGGCCCTGCGAGCGGTGAGCGCCGATGTGGTGGTGTGGCTGGCGAGCACCGACGCGCCACTGCCGGGGCCGAGTTTCGCCACCGCCGAGCCCGAATGCCTGGCGCGGCTGGACTATCTGCCACACATCGCCAAGCGCTATTCACGGGCGGCCTCGCGTCCCGACAACCTGGAGGACCTGTCCGACTTCCTCCTGGTGCAATGGCAGCAGGACCGCGAGATCGACAGCTTCCGGCCGTGGAATTCGCTGGTCGATCAGCGACTGGCCGGGGTCGTGCAGCTGCACGCCTATGGGTTGATGCTGGAGATGATCCGCTGCAGTGCCTGCATTGGCCTGTTGCCCGGGTACATGAGCCGCTTCGACCGCGGGTTGATCGGCCTGCCGGAGCTGTTCAGCCAGCCGATGCAGCGCCAGGTGTGGATGGCGGTAAATGCCGAGTCCCAGAGCGAGGCGCAGGTGCAGATGCTGGTGGAGTTGATCCATGGCACCTTCCGTGAGCGGCAGGAGTGGTTCCAAAGCTGACTCAGATCAACTGTAGGAGCGAGCCTGCTCGCGATGTACGTCAGAACACCACGGGGTGTCAGGCTGCCAGCGTTATCGTTGACGCCCATCGCGAGCAGGCTCGCTCCTACAAGGTAATGCGGGGCTCTCGTCAGCCAGGAGAGCGGCAAGGTAGAGTGACCGGCCATGTCTGCATCAAGGATGAATCACCCATGCCTGTCACCGAGCCCGTCATCACCCTTGAACGCCTCAACGAATCCCACATCGAAGGCATTACCGCGCTTTACCACGAACCTGCGGTTTTGCGTCAAACGCTGCAAATGCCGTTTTTGTCCAGCGAGATCTGGCGCAAGCGCCTGGCGGCGTATGACGAACGGGTCGTGCAACTGGTAGCGCTGCATCAAGGCGCTGTCATCGGCAACCTGACCCTGGAACAGTTTTCGCGCATTCGCCGCAGCCACGCCGGCAGCTTCGGCATGGGCGTTGCGCGGGCCTGGCAAGGCAAGGGCGTGGGTTCGAAACTGCTGGCGGCGGCGCTCGATATTGCCGACAACTGGATGAACCTGCGCCGTGTCGAACTGACGGTGTATGTCGACAATGAACCCGCCATCGGCCTGTATCGCAAATTCGGTTTCGAGACCGAAGGATTGTTGCGCGACTACGGGTTGCGCGAGGGCCGTTGGGTCGACGTCTTGAGCATGGCGCGCATTCGGCAGATGCCCGATCACGCTTGAACGACCTCCCGGCGTTTTGTCGTACGCGAGCAGTGCGCATCTGCCATGCTGAAAGTCCGCAGTACCGCTTCAACCTAAGGAACATCGCAATGGACGACGTACAGCAACTGGGCGAGATGCTTCGCCATTACGCAGAAAGCGAAGCGCACAAAAAGCAAGTGTTCGAGTCGCAATCGGCCGTGTGGGCGACACGCATTGATGAGTTGTTCGATCAGATCCAGCAGTGGCTGGAGCCGGTGCTGGCGCCCAACCTGTTGGAGGTAAGGCGCGAGCCGTATATTGCGTCCGGGCCGAGCGTGCCGGTCGAAACGTCGACGTTCAGGACCGAGAAGCTGTCCATTGTAATTACCGGCAAGCCGGTGGAGTTCGTGCCGGATGTGATGGGTGTCAGCGGGCAGATCTCGCTCGCGGTCATGGGCTTTACCGCCGCGCGTTATGGCAGCGTTTCGTTGGTCTGCGTGCCACCGTCCAGTGACTGGCAGTGGCGCAAGACCAATGGCTTGAAGGACCCGGACACTTTTGCATTCGATGCGGATTTTCTCGCCCAACAGCTGCAGAGCCTGATTCCTCGCGAGCGCAGCTGAATACTTTGACCTTACACCTATCCCTGTAGGAGCGAGCTTGCTCGCGAAGACGGCGGTACAGGCAACATCAGTGTTGACTGACAGACCGCTATCGCGAGCAAGCTCGCTCCCACAGTGGATGGGTGTCCCACATTGAACGGGGTGTGCTTCAGATTTCCAGGTTGCCCCAACCTGGCTTCTCAACTTCCGGCGCCACCGCATTGATGGTCTTGCCGGTAGCCGCTTCCACCCGCCGCGCCACGTCCGGATCATCCGCAAAGGGGATCAGGCTTGCCTCATCAAGACTCTCGGCGCTGTGGTGCTTCAAGCAGTATTCGACCGCCAGCCAAAGACCCACGACCCCCAGAACATTCAGTGCGATCTCGATCATCAGGCGATCCGCGCCTCCCGCTCGGCCATCGACACGTCGGCTACCCGCACCGTTCGCCACACGTTCCAGGCCATCAGCAACATGCCGCCGAGGAAGAACACGCCACCGACAAAACGCACCACGAACCCCGGATGGCTGGCCTGCAAAGCCTCGACGAAGGAATAGGTCAGCGTGCCGTCGTCGTTGATCGCGCGCCACATCAGGCCTTGGGTGATGCCATTGACCCACATCGAGGCGATGTACAGCACGGTGCCGATGGTTGCCAGCCAGAAGTGCAGGTTGATCAGTGGCGTGCTGTGCATCTGCTCACGGCCAAAGACCTTGGGCACCATGTGGTAGGTCGCGCCGAAGGTGATCATCGCCACCCAGCCCAGGGCCCCGGCGTGCACGTGGCCGATGGTCCAGTCGGTGTAGTGGGAGAGGGCGTTGACCGTCTTGATCGCCATCATCGGCCCTTCGAAGGTCGACATGCCGTAGAAGGCCAGCGATAGCACCAGAAAGCGCAGGATCGGGTCGGTGCGCAATTTATGCCAGGCGCCCGACAGGGTCATCATGCCGTTGATCATCCCGCCCCAGCTCGGTGCCAGCAGGATCAGCGACATGGCCATGCCCAGCGACTGCGCCCAGTCCGGCAGCGCGGTGTAGTGCAGGTGATGGGGGCCGGCCCAGATGTACAGGGTGATCAGCGCCCAGAAATGCACGATCGACAAGCGATACGAGTACACCGGCCGTCCCACCTGTTTCGGCACGAAGTAATACATCATCCCCAGGAAACCCGTGGTCAGGAAAAAGCCCACGGCGTTGTGCCCGTACCACCACTGCACCATGGCATCGGTGGCGCCGGAATACACCGGGTAGGACTTGAACCAGCTCACCGGAATCGAGAGGTGGTTGACCACGTGCAGCATCGCGATCACCACGATGAAGGCGCCGAAGAACCAGTTGCCGACGTAGATGTGTTTGGTCTTGCGCCGCACCAGCGTGGTGAAGAACACGACGGCATAGGCCACCCAGACCACGGTCATCCACACCGCGCCGGAGAATTCGATCTCGGCGTATTCCTTGGTGGTGGTATAGCCCAGCGGCAGACTGATCAGCATCACCACGATCACCGACTGCCAGCCCCAGAACGTGAAGGCGGCGAGGGTGTCCGAGAACAGTCGCACCTGGCAGGTACGCTGCAGTGCGTAGTAGCTGGCGGCGAATTGTGCGCTGCCGGCGAATCCGAAAATCACCAGGCTGGTGTGCAACGGTCGCAGGCGGCCAAAGCTGGTCCACGGCAGGTCGAGGTTCATTTCGGGCCATACCAGTTGCGAGGCGATCCACACCCCCATCGCCATCCCCACGACGCCCCAGAAAACGGTGGCCACCACGAATTGGCGGACGACCTTGTAGTTGTAGGCCTGTCCGAGAGTTGCTGTGCTCATGCTCAATGCTTCCACGGTTGCAAAGTCGGGCAACTGTAAAAACACCGGCAAATTCAAAACAGACTCAGGGAAAACTGATTTGTGCGGATCAGATCAGCAGCGAGGCGAGCTGGACTGCTCTACCTCTGATACGGTTTTTTCACGAATATCTGAATCTGTAATGAAAATCAGCACAGGTCCATAGTCGCTACCTCGAAACGAGCCGCAGAGCCCGACTCCTGACGCAACCCCTGTAGGAGCGAGCCTGCTCGCGATGGACGTCAACGAAAACACGAACATCCTGGAAAAACGCGTTGCCTTTGACTCCATCGCGAGCAGGCTCGCTCCTACAGGAGATTGTGCCTAACCCTGATGAGGTAGCCAGATGTATCAGTACGACGACTATGACCGGGCGCTGGTGTTCGAGCGGGTTGTGCAGTTTCGCGATCAGGTCGAGCGCTACATGGCCGGTGAATTGAGCGAGGAAGAGTTCCTGCCGCTGCGCCTGCAAAACGGCCTGTACCTGCAAAAACACGCCTACATGCTGCGGGTGGCGATTCCCTATGGCACGTTGAGCGCCCGGCAGATGCGCACGCTGGCGAGCATCGCCCGGGATTACGATCGCGGTTACGGCCATTTCACCACCCGCCAGAACATGCAGTTCAACTGGATCGAACTGGCCCAGGTGCCGGAGATCCTCGAGCGCCTGGCCGAGGTGCAGATGCATGCGATCCAGACCTCCGGCAACTGCGTGCGCAACATCACCACCGAAGCCTTCGCCGGGGTCGCGGCGGACGAAATGATCGACCCGCGTCCGCTGGCCGAAATCCTGCGCCAATGGTCGACCATCAACCCGGAGTTCCTGTTTCTGCCGCGCAAGTTCAAGATCGCTATCTGCTCCGCCGAGCAGGACCGGGCGGCGATCATGATGCATGACATCGGCTTGTATCTTTATCCCGGTGAAGACGGGCAAATGCTGCTGCGGGTGATCGTCGGTGGCGGTCTGGGGCGCACGCCGATCCTTGGTTTGCAGATCCGCGAAGACTTGCCGTGGCAACACTTGCTGTCCTACGTCGAAGCGGTACTGCGGGTGTACAACCGCCATGGCCGGCGTGACAACAAGTACAAGGCGCGGATCAAGATCCTGGTCAAGGCATTGGGCATCGAAGCCTTCGCCCGGGAAGTGGAGGAGGAGTGGCAGTACCTCAAGGACGGCCCGGCACAACTGACCCTCGATGAGTTCGAACGCGTCGCCAGTGCCTTCGTCGCGCCGGACTATCGTGAACTGGCCGGCACCGATCTGCAGTTCGGTACCCACATGGCGCAGAACCCGGCGTTCGCGCGCTGGGTGTTGCGCAACGTGCAGGCGCACAAGGTACCGGGCTATGTCAGCGTGGTGCTGTCGACCAAACCCGGCATCAGCGCGCCACCGGGCGATGTCACCACGGCGCAGATGGAAGCGATTGCCGACTGGTCCGAGCGCTTCGGTTTCGGCGAAATCCGCATCGCCCACGAACAGAACGTGGTCCTGCCGGACGTGCCCAAGGCTGACCTGTTCGCGCTGTGGCGCCTGGCCTGCGAGCACGATCTGGGCAGCGCCAACGTCGGTTTGCTCACGGACATGATTGCCTGCCCCGGTGGCGATTTCTGCGCGCTGGCCAACGCCAAGTCGATCCCCATCGCCCAGGGCATTGCCGCGCGCTTCGAAGACCTCGACTACCTGCACGACCTGGGCGATATCAGCCTCAACATCTCCGGCTGCATGAATGCCTGCGGTCACCACCACATCGGCAATATCGGCATTCTCGGCGTCGACAAGAACGGGAGCGAGTGGTACCAGATCACCCTCGGCGGCGCCCAGGGCAAGAACAGCGCACTGGGCAAAGTCATCGGCCCATCCTTCAGCGCCAGTGAAGTACCCGACGTCATCGAGCGCATCGTCGAGACCTTCGTGCGTTACCGCGAAAGCGAAGAACTGTTCGTCGACACCGTGCAACGCATTGGCCTTGAACCGTTCAAGGAGTCGGTTTACCCCAAAGCGCTGGAGGTGTCGGCATGAACAATCTGTTGCGGCTGGAAGAGGGCGTGGCGCGTATCGACGACGAAGATTCGTGGACGCTGGTCAGGGACGTGGAGGCGCCATTGCCGATGGGGGCATTGATTCTGCCGCTGGCCAAGTGGCTGGAAAACCCGCAGCAACAGGCGGTGTGGCTGGGGCCGGACGATGAGCTGGAAGCTCTCAAGCCCTGGTTCACCCAACTGCCGTTGATTGCGCTGGACTTCCCCAGCTTTCGCGACGGCCGTGCCTACAGCCAGGCCTATCTGCTGCGTACCCGATTGGGCTGGACCGGCGAGTTGCGCGCCATCGGCGATGTACTGCGTGATCAGCTGAGCCATATGCGCCAGTGCGGTTTCGACAGTTTCGCCGTGCGCGAAGACAAATCCGCGGAGGATGCGCTGAAAGGGCTGGCGGGGATGAGCGTGTTGTATGGGCGTTCGGTGATTGAACCCAGGCCGTTGTTTCGGCGGCGGTAAACGCCAGAAAGCAAAAGATCGCAGCCAGCGGCAGTTCCTGAGGGAGCTGCTATTGGCTGCGATCTCTCGATTTGATCAGTTGATGCGAACCAGCGCCGCGCGATCGGCTGGCGACAGCTGATCGATTTCCAGCAGGGTCAGGCTTTTCGGCGCTTCGCCAGCCACTGGGTTGCCGAGGTTACCGGCTGCGTTCTCAGGCAGTTTGTACATGGCGCCGGTCATCGGATCGACGATCAGCATGCCAATCACGCCGCCGAGCAGGATGTTGCCCCAGTACCAGCCGCTCATGCTGGTATCCAGCGTGGTGCTGGTGTCGGCAAAACCTTCCTTCTTGAAGGTGATGGTGTAGGTCTCACCCTTGAAGTAGCCACGACCCGAAGGCAGGGTCACGGTGTTGGGTGTGGCGCCGTTATGCACGACAACGCCGGCCTTGTTGGTGATGATGAAGTTGGCGCCGCTTGGGGTGCTCGATACGTTTACCGGGTATTTGCTGTCGCCAACGATGCTTGCGCAGCCCGACATCAGGAGGGTAGTGGTCAGGGCCGAGAGGGTGATCAGCTTGCGCAGGGTTTGCATGGTAGATCCTTGAGACTGGGTTTTGCCGTCATTGGCCGAGGCAGGCTTCATGCAGGCCTCGAAGTAAAAAAGGGGGTATTTGCAGCGACGCGAACTCTATCACTAGTGGCGTAGTGATATCACGCAAAATCGAATGGAATCAGGAGTGATCTGTAGGAGCGAGCATGCTCGCGATGTTCGTTAACGATGACGCTGGCTGCCTGATACCCCGCGGCACTCTTTCGTCCATCGCGAGCATGCTCGCTCCTACAGTTGAAGGGGGCTCATTTCAGCGCCGGATCGCCCATGTTCATTTTCTTCCAGCCCTGCAACAGCACCTGCGCCTTGGGCTCCTGCCCGTTGTTGAGGTAGTACTGGATCAGCGCCAGGCGCGCATTGCGGTTGGTGGGATCGACCTTCAACAACCGCTCAAGCTCTTCACAGGCTTGATCCACCTTGCCGCTGTCGTGAAGCGCCACTGCCAGCACATAACCGTATTGCGCGGTCTGTGGCTCCAGTTGCGCAGCCTTGTGCAGGTACGACATGGCCTGCGCCGATTGGCCGGCGCGTACCAGCGCCAGGCCCTGGGTGTGTTGCAGCAGGGCGGCGTCGGGGTGTTCTTTCAGGCCTTGCGCCAGCAGCGCCTGCGCCTCCTGGCTGCGGCCATTGGCCTCCAGCCACTGCACCAGTGTCACCAGCGCCGGGTAGAAGTCCGGATCACGCTGGAGTGCGGTGCGCAGCAGCGCTTCAACCTCCCCATTGCGACCACTGGCCTGATACAGCAGCGCCAGGTTGAGGTTGGCTTCGGCGCGTTCGAGCAGGCTCCGTTGCACCGCCTCGTACTCGGCGATGGCGCTGTTCCAGCTTTCCTGCGCCGTGCCCAGGCCACTGCGTGCCACGCTGAGCAAGTCCCGCGCCGCCGCAATGCGCACGGCTTTCACCGGATCGTTCAGCAACGGCGTCAGCAGCGGCGCGCGTTCCGGTGGCGGCAGGAACGCGCTGAGCGCATGCACGGCGCTTTCACGCACCTGTGGTGCCGGGTTGTTCAGGTCTTTGGTTGCCAGTTTCAGCGCCTGTTCACTGGGGTAGGCAGGCAGCTCGTTGAGCAAGGTCGCCCGCTGGATCGCCGGCAGGTTGCTGCGCTGCAATTGCTCGTACAAGGCTTGTGCCGCACCCGCCTGGCCGTTGCGAATCAGCCACAGGCTTTCATCGTAACGCGGGGCCTGCGCCGCACTTTCGGCGCTCCACAGTTTGAATTGCTCGGTGATTTTTTCACCGGCATCGTCCCCGGCCTTGCCCTGGTGACAGGTCAGGCAAGCGTCCGGCGTGCCGAGCTTTTGCGCGCGTTCGGGGTTGGGGATGCTGAAGCTGTGGTCGTGACGGAAGTCGTTGCCCATGTAGAACTTGCCGGGCATGTGGCAATCCACGCACTGCGAACCCGGTTGCCCCATGGTGTGGCGGGTGTGTTCGATGGAGTCGTAGTTCTTCGCTTGCAGGCCCTTGCCGTCGACGCCTTCGACCGTGGTCTTGCCCGCCGTGTTGTGGCATTGCAGGCAGACGCCGTTGCCGGGCGCCTTGAGTTGGGTGCTGTGGGGGTTGTGGCAATTGCTGCAACGCACGCCCTTGTCGAACATTTTACTTTGGGCGAAGGAGCCGTGTTCGAACACCTCATCCTTGATCTTGCCGTCCAGGGCGTACAACTCGCGGGTCAGGGTACTCGGCAGATAGTCATCCATCAGGCGCTTGCCGACGGTGTAGCCATCGCCCAGTGGCGCGCGGCGGGAGTGGCAGCGGGCGCAGGTTTCGATCTCGACGGTGGCGTTCTTGTCCTTGAGGTCGACGGCAAATCCTGCGTGGATCAGGTCAGTCTTTTTCGCCGTCCATTGCAGATGGTTGGACGCCGGTCCGTGGCAGGCCTGGCAACCGACACCGAGGCTGTTCCACTGACTGTCGAAGGTATTTTTCGCCGCATCGAAATTGCGCTTGTAACCGGTGGTGTGGCACTCGACGCACATGAAGTTGGCGTTCTGGCTCGGCTTGCTCCAGTGCAACGGGTCCTTGAAGGTCACGCCCTGGCCCGGATAGAGATGAAACCAGCGCTGCTTCTCGGTATCCCAGGCCACGCCCAGGGCCTGCAGGCGGCCATCGCCGACTTCAATCAGGTATTGCTGCAACGGCGCGATGCCGAAGGTGTAGGCGACCTTGAAGTCGGCGTTCTTGCCATCGATACCGGGGGTGTTGACCCAGAAACCGTCGTCCTTGCGCGAGAAGCGGGTGGTTTCGTTTTCCGCCTTGAACGTGACGTCGTTGAAGTCACCGAGCATGGTGTCGGCGCTGGCCGCCTGCATCGCCAACTGGTGATGGGAACCTTGCCAGTCCTTGACCTGGGCGCTGTGGCAGCCCTGGCATTGCTGTTCGTCGACCATGGTTGCGGGTGCTGTCTCAGGTGCGGCGGCCACCGGTTGCGGCTTGACCGGTTGCACGGCGGGTTTGCTGACGGGGGCGAGGGGCACAGGTGCCGGTTGGCTGCCGAACAGAAACCAGCCGATGCCCGCGACGGCCAGCAGCAGGACGCCGATGGTGACGGGAAACAGGTAGCGGTTGATCAGGGTTGCTCGGGAATCAGGCGTTGCGGTTGGCGCTTTGTTTTTATGTGTCGGCATTACGACTTCCGTAGTCAAGGTACGCGTTCATGCTCAATGCAGCTTTGTCGGATGTTACACACCTGTCAAATGCCGGCACCTCCTCTGTAGGAGCGAGCATGCTCGCGATGGACGTCAACGATGATGCGGGAAACCTGACACCCCGCGGTGTTCATGAGTCCATCGCGAGCATGCTCGCTCCTACAAATAACATTTACTCCCCGACAAACCAGCGGTAATACGGATTGCCCCCATCCCCGCGCATCACCTCGCGTATATCCCGGGCCCAGGCGTCGCGGTCGCCGTCATAGGCATGCAGGCTCGCGCGATAGAACTGCATCAGGCGTTGCCGATGGGTGTCCATGCGTTCATTGAAACCGGCGTCGGCATTGTGCAGCGGCGGCTCGGTGTGCAGATCCAGCAAAGCGGGCAGTACCCGGGTGATCTCCCCGGATCGCACCCATGGCGCGTATTCGATGCGAGGTTGATCGTCGGTCACCGCTGGCGCATCGGCGGCAAAGCGTTCCAGGCCGGCGCGATCCGTCACCCAGGTGGCGAGCAGGGCCGGCGCCGAACCGATGCCGACATCCTGCAAGGTGCTGCGTACGCTTTCCTGCTGGAACCGTGCGCCGATCTTCGTGGCGTCCAGTTCGATCGGTTCCAGCGAACCCACCAGCAGCATCTCGTGGAACTCGCTGGTCCAGAGGGTGGCGTAGGGGAACACGTCGAGGAAGCTGCGCACCAGCGATCGCGAATCGTCGATGTTCTGCGTCGGCAGAGGCAGCCACTGGGCGACCAGACCCTGTTTTTGCAGGCGACTGGCAGCCAGTTGGTAGAAATCCCGGGAATACAGGTTGACCACCCCGGCCGCCGAGGGCGGTGGCGGTTCGAGGGTGATCAGGTCATAGCGCTGGGGATTGCGCAGCAACTCCTGGCGACCGTCGCGCAGGCGCACCTCGACGCCAGGCTCGGCAGCGGCATTGAAGTTGCCCTTGAACAATGGCGCGGCCTTGACCACCGATGGCAGCAGTTCGGCGACGACGCGATGCTCCAGGCCCGGATAGCGGGTCAGGGCGCCGGCGGTGATGCCGGTGCCGAAGCCGATCACCAGCGCCGAACGTGGCTCGCCGTTATGGATCAACAGCGGCAGCAGTGCCTGAATCCGCATGTAGCGCAGGGATGGCATGGCGTCGCCGGTATTCGAAACACCCTGGATGTACAAACGCTGGAATGTCTTCGCCCCCTTGCCCTGGCTCACCACGGCGACGGTGCCGCCACGTCCTTCTTCATAGAAGGTGATCGAGCCGTTACGCGCGCCGGGCAACAGGCTGGCCAGCTTGCCCGTCGGGGTAAAAACCGCGGCAACCAGCGCCACCAGGCCGATGGCGACCACGGCCTGGCGCCGGCCTTTCTTGACCCCATGACCCTTGCGCACGGCAAGGTAGCCAATGGCCGCAGCGATGATCGCCAGCAAACCAAGGGTCCGCACCAGCCCCAGCAGCGGGATCAAAACAAACCCGCAAAGCATCACGCCGATGATCCCGCCCAGGGTGTTGAACGCCACCACTTCGCCGACATTGCGTCCCACGTGCTCGCGGCCGACGCTCAGGCGCAGGGCCACGGGAAACGCCGCGCCGAGCAGCAGGGTCGGCACGAACACGATGCACAGGGCGGCCACCGCAAAGCGCGCGCTCATACCCAGCAACTCACTGCCACCAAGCGACAGCACCCAGGCTTCGAAGACGCTTTGCGCGAGCACCAGCCAGCGCCCGAGCAAGGCGATTTCCAGCAGCGCGATCAGCCCGGCACCGGCAATCAGCAAACCGAACACGCCCCAGGGATCGCGCAGGCGATCGACCCGGCGGGCGAGCAGGGCGCTACCGAGAAACAGCCCGGTCAGGTAGGACGCCAGCACCACCGCGAAGGCATAGGTACGGGTACTCATGAACTGCACGATCGATTGCGACCAGACCACCTCGTAACCCAGGGCCACGCCGCCGGCAATCGCATACAACCACAGCGCCAGGCGATCCGGCGCCTTTTCCGCGTGGTGTTTGACCGACGCCGCGCTGGAAAACGAACGCTGGCGCTGGTACCACAGGGCCCCGGCGGCGGCCAGCAGGTTGAGCATCGCCGCAAACAGCGCACTGCCACGCACGCCTAAAGTGGCGATCAACAGGAACGCGGCGAGCAGGGTCCCGGCAATGGCCCCGGCGGTGTTCGCGGCATACAACTGACCACCGGCCTTGCCCAGCTGCTGCGGATCGCTGGCCAGTGAGCGAACCAGCACCGGCAGGGTCCCGCCCATCAACAAGGCGGGAATGCCCACCAGCGCAAACGGCAGGATCCAGGCCAGCAGGCCCACCTGTTCTTCCAGCCAGGCAAAGGGACTGGCCGCCAGGCTCATGGCGAAGGTCGCGCCGACACCGAGCAGGGCCACCAGCACTTCCAGTGCGGCATACAACAGCACCGGTTGTTGCAGGCGGTCGGCCCAGCGGCCCAACCACAGGCCGCCCAGGGCCAGGCCTGCAAAAAATGCGCTGATCCCGGTGGTGATCGCGTACACCTCGACACCCACCACCAGTGACAGCTGCTTGATCCACAACACCTGATACACCAGCGCCGCGGCGCCGGAGACGAACAGCAACAGGGTGGGGATCAGCAACGCCGGGGAGGTGGCGTGGGTGGTGGGTATGGCCGACGACTTGCTGGCGACGCGTGAGGACATTGCCGATTGCCTTGTTCCGGTTCAAAAAACATAGGTGGCTGCACCGACCCCATCGCGAGCAGGCTCGCTCCCACAGTAGATCTTTGTTGCGCGGAAAATCCCTGTGGGAGCGAGCCTGCTCGCGAATGAAGTTAATGCGGTCTCCAGTGAAAAATAAGGCCGCTCGCCAATCACGGCGAGCGGCGGTCCAGCGGTCTTACTTGGCTCCAGCTTTCATTTTTTCTTCGATTTTCTTGTCAACAGCCTCTTGTACCTGGTCGATGCTGAAGCTCGCCGGGCGTTGGCTAGGCGGGTAATCGACAAAGGTTTGCAGGAAGGCTGCGGACTTCGAGATGCCCTGGAAGATCAGATAGTCGTTCTTCGCCAGCCAGTCAAAGTATTGGTCAGATACAACGTCGGCACGTTCGTAGGGGTCCATGCGCAAGTTGAAAATCTTCGGCACGCGCAGGCAGGTGAACGGTTCGCTCCAGACCTTGAAGCCCCCCGGCGCACGTTGCTCGCAGAAGACGAACTTCCAGTCGTTGTAACGCATGCTCACCAGCACGCCATCGTCGTTGAAGTAGAAGAACTCGTTACGCGCACTCTTGTCGGTCTTGCCGGTCAGATAATCCAACTGGTTGTAACCGTCCAGGTGCACCTTGAAGTTCTTCCCGCCAACGTCCGCGCCCTTGAGCAGGCGGTCCTTGATGTCGGTATCGCCGACAGCCGCCAGCAAGGTCGGGAACCAGTCCAGTCCGGAGAACATCTGGGTCGACACTTCGCCTGGCTTGACGTGGCCCGGCCAGCGAATCATCGCCGGTACCCGATAGGCACCTTCCCAGTTGGAGTTTTTCTCGTTGCGGAACGGGGTGGTCGCCGCATCTGGCCATGACCATTGGTTCGGGCCGTTGTCGGTGGTGTAGACCACGATGGTGTTGTCGGTGATCTTCAGGTCATCCAGCGTCTTGAGCAGCTTGCCGACGTCGCCGTCATGCTCAAGCATGCCGTCGGCATACTCGTTGCCGGGCATGCCGCTCTGGCCCTGCATGGATTCGCGCACGTGAGTGAAGGCATGCATGCGGGTGGTGTTCATCCAGACGAAGAACGGTTTGTCCGCCTTGGCCTGTTTCTCGATGAACGCCTGGGCGGCTGCCGTGGTTTCGTCGTCGATGGTTTCCATGCGTTTTTTGGTCAGCGCGCCGGTGTCTTCGATCTTGCCATCGGCGAAGCTGTGGATCACGCCACGGGGAGAGGCCGCCTTGACGAACTCGGCATCATCCTTGGGCCAGTAGGGGCGTTCCGGCTCCTCTTCGGCGTTGAGGTGGTAGAGGTTGCCGAAGAACTCGTCAAAGCCGTGGTTGGTAGGCAGGTACTCGTCCTTGTCCCCCAAATGGTTTTTACCGAACTGACCCGTTGCGTAGCCCTTGGCCTTGAGCGCCTGGGCAATGGTCACGTCCCGGGCCTGCAAGCCCACCGGCACGCCGGGCATGCCCACTTTGGACAGGCCTGTGCGCAATGCGGACTGGCCGGTAATGAAGGTCGAGCGCCCGGCCGTGCAACTGTTCTCCGCGTAATAGTCGGTGAACATCATGCCTTCTTTGGCGATGCGGTCGATGTTGGGGGTCTTGTAGCCGACCACGCCCATGGAATAGGCACTGATGTTGGTCTGGCCAATGTCATCGCCGAAGATGACAAGGATGTTGGGCTTATCGGCGGCCCCGGCTGTCGCCGAGAACGCCATGACCGAAGCCGCCAGCAGGGCCGCCTTCGGTAACCATTTGCGTATGCCAGTCATAGGACTTGCTCCTTTTGCTCGCTTGCGTCGCGTGTTGCGACAACCGTTTATTGCGGTCCTGCCTTACGCTTGCTTACTGCACTTGCCCGGTTATGGCATCGAAGGGGTAGATCCGGCGCCATTCGGCAGCCATGTCCACGACGGTCCAGCCACGTTTGTTCGCTTCGTCCAGGGCCTTGTCCAATCGACCGACCTTCGATTCGCGGTCATAGGCCCATTCACGTTTGGCGTCGGTGTGATGCACCAGCCCCATGAAGCGTTTGCCGGTCCCTGCGGCGGTCCACTGGAGCATTTGCAGGTCACCGTCGGAGTTGCCGAATGCGAGAATCGGCCGCCGCCCGATCACGGTTTCGATGCTGACCGGTTTGCCCGGGCCGTCATCGTTGTGGGCCAGTTTCGGCGTACGCAGGATCGAGGCCTTGCCATCCTTGTAATCGAAGGTGGTGACAAAGGTGGTGCCGATCACCTGTTCGGGCGGAACGCCATAGACCTTCTCGGCGAACGCACGCATGAAGCCGGTTTCGCCGCCGGAGACGATGTAGGTCTTGAAGTCCTGGCTGCGCAGGTAGTCGAGCATTTCCAGCATCGGCTGGAAGATCATTTCGGTGTAGGGCTTGCCGGTTTTCGGGTGGCGGGCCTGGCTCAGCCAGGTCTTGGCGTAGTCGTCGAAAGCTTCGGTGGTCATGCCGGTGTGGGTGGCGGCGAAAATTTTCATCAGGCCGTCCATGCCGCTCGCTGCCAGGGCCTGGTGGTCGTTTTCCAGCACCGCCTTGAACGGTTGGGTGGTTTGCCATTCCGGGTGTTGCGCCGCTGTGCGCTTGACTTCGTCGAGGGCGAACAGGAACTCGAAGTACATCGGCTGCTCGCTCCACAGCGTGCCGTCGTTGTCGAACACGGCGATGCGCTCCTCGGGCCTGACGAAATCCTTGCTGCCCTGATCGGTCACGGCCTGGACGAATTCGATGATGCTCTTTTTCGATGGCCCGTCGTTCCAGGACGGCAGGGGCTCGGCAGCCTGGACCAGCAATGGCAGGCTCAGGACCAGCGTCAGCAGGAACCTGGATACGTGAAGCTGGCGTACTGATATCGCCTTCATCATGGAACATCCCTCTCATGAACAGGGTTCAGTGGGCGCAATGCAGGAGCGACTGATTCCCTGTTGTGTTCGGCCTGACTATGCAGCGTAGCCAAGGAATCCTTGAGTTGTTGCAATGCCTGACCGTTGGTCGGCTCACGGCCGTAAAAGGCGCGTAGTAGAGCTTGCAGACGCGGGCCGAGGCCGGTCAGCTTCAGGCCTTTGCCGGTGCGGCGGGTCCAGAGGTAGAGGGCGCTCAGCTGCGGCGGCTTGCCGTCCAGCTGTGGCGGGATCTGCCGCCAGGCGTAGTCGGCAGACTCTAGCCAGGCCGCATGGCGAGCACGGCGCCGGGCCTGCCAGCCCAGATGCGCGCGCTGGATAAATGGTCGGGCAAACCAGGCCAGCAGCCCTACGCCAAGCAATAGCGCGAGCGTGCCGAGTACCGATCCCGACAGGTGCAGGCGTTGTTGCCGGCCGAGTTTTTTCAGGTCTTCGGCGATGGAAAACACCGGCTTGAAAGCGCTATTGGCCGCGGCCTCGAACTCCACCGCGGGCACCTGGGTGGTGCCGGTTTGTCCGGTGCCGGCATCCCACCATTTCACTTCGATGGGCGGCAGGCTGTAGTGGCCTTGGTGGTCGATCCGATAGGTCACGCTGTCGATGCGCTGGCCGCCGGTGAAGTTGCCGCGACCGTCGTCCAGGGTGCTGACCTGCGGGTTTTTCGGATAGCGACTCAGGCCGCTGACATCGCCCAATACCGGCGTCGGCAGCGACATGGCCAGGGCGCCGTCGGCTTGCAGGGTCAATTGCCGGGTGAGGCTATCGCCGACTTTCAACGGCGTATCGGGCTTGACGATGGTCTGGGTGAAACGCAGCGCCTGTGCCACCAGTACCGGCTCGCCGGGTTTGAAGCCCGGCGGTAGCGTTGCGCTGAAATGCAGCGGCTGGCTTTGTGCGCTCAGCTCGGTGGTGGCCTGGCCCGGTGTGGCGCGGACCGTCAGTGCCGGGATGTCGAAGTCCTGCGCCACGTTTGGCGTGATCAGGTAACGCAAACGCATGCCGTTGAAGGACTTGCCGTCGAAGGTCTGGTTCAGGTGTTCGGCATGGCCGTCCGGAGGCATCACCAGCGCGCCCGAGAGTTTCAGGTCGGGCAGGGTGGGGGCGTCGGTGAACCAGGTGTCGGTGAGGATGTCGAGTTGCAGTTCGACCAGGCTGCCGACCAGGGGGGCGGTGGGTTGCAGGCGGGCCTGGACTCGCAGTTCGGGTTCGGCGGCGAGGGTTGCCGTGCTGAACAGGCAAAGCAGCAATATTGTGGTGAATGTACTGGCGCTATCGCGAGCAGGCTCGCTCCTACAGTGGTCCTGTGTACACTTCAAGCTTTTTGTGGGAGCGAGCCTGCTCGCGATGGCCGCGACTCGGTCTATCAGCCTGATCATGGTTTGGCCCCCACCCGATCCTGCAAGCTGAACTTCTGCTTGAGGAATTTCGCCGGCGAAGTGCTCAGGTTCTGCAACCACTGCTCATCCGACGCCGCCTGCTGGGTGACCAGGGATTTGCTTTGGCCCTTGCCCGGTGCCTTGTCCATTTTGATTTCGTCGGGCTTGGTCTCGGGGGCGTTCTTCTCCGCGCTTTCGGTGTCTTTCTGCAAGGCAATGGCCAAGGCCAGGTTGGCCGTGGCTTCGGGGAATTGTGGCTGCAACTTCAGCGCCTGGGTGTAGGCGGCAATGGCTTCGTCGAACTTGAAGCGCCGCACGTAGATGTTGCCCAGATAGAAATACGCCTGGGGCGTTTGCAGGCGCGCGAAGCTGGCCAGGGCCAAGTCGAAATCGGCGGCGTTGTAGGCGGCGATACCTTTCCAGTAGGGGTCGACAAAATGCGCGGCGGCCTGCGGGAAATGCTCGTGCTCAAAGGCCCAGCGCCCTTGCTGGTCCGGGGTGAAAAAGGCATCGACCAGCGCATTGGCCTGTGCCGGGGCCGGTTGCAGGCCCAGGCCGACCACCAGCAGCACAGCGGGCATCCAGTTAATGCTCCAGCCCTTGCGCACACTGAAGAAGGCGATCAGCAGCAGCGGCCAGCACAGCCAGTAACCCGCGTCCTTCCAGTGCAATTCGCGCTGCTCGTCACTGGCGCTCTGGAAATGCTGCTGGGCGTGCAGATCGACCCAATCCAGATCGTCATCGTTGAGCGTCAGGCTGCCCAGCGGCGCGTCCAGCGTTGATGCCAACTGTTTGAGCGCGGCCTGATCGAAGCTGCCCAGTTCCGGTCGGCCGTTGCTGTCGGTACGCGGCTGCCCGCTGGCGTCGCGGATGATCCCGCCATTCTCGTTACCGACGGCCAGGATCAACACTTGCAGGTCACTGTCGTCCAGTTGTTTATCGAGACCGGCCAGCGCCGAAGTGTCCGCGCCGTCGGTGAGCAGCAACAGGGTACCGGGGGATTTTTCCGCGGCCAGCAGGCGCTTGGCCTGCTCGATGACCGCGCCGACATTCTTCCCGGGTTTGTCGATCAGGTTGGTACCCAGGGCCTGGATAAAGGTATCGAGCAACGCCGGGTCGTCGGTGGCTGGCAACACCAGATGCGCACTGCCGGCGTAGGCGATCAGGGCATTGCGCGCGCCGGCGCGGCGCTGGATCAGGTCATGGATCTTGTGCTTGGCCGCTTCCAGGCGTGTCGGCTGGACATCGGTGGCGTCCATCGACGGCGACAGGTCCATGGCGATGATCAATGGCGCACGGTTTTCCAGAAAGTCCGGTCGATCCTGCTCCCAGGTCGGACCCGCAGCAGCCAGCGCACTAAGTACCAGCAACGCGCTGGCCAGATGCACCGGGCGCAGCCATTGGCGGTCCTGTGGGGTGATCAGTAGATGGGGCAGCAGATGTTCGGCGATGTTGCCGCGCAAGCGCCGTTGCAGGTCACGACTGCGACGCCATAGAAGTGGCAGCAAGGTGGCGAAGGGCAGCAGCAACAGCCACAGCGGTCGCAGGAAATGGAAATCGCTGAGATTGATCTCCATCTCAGGCCTCCTGCCGCTGGCGGGCAATGGCAAGCCGAGGGCGTAGCCAGCCGAACAGGTGATAGAGCGCCAGCAGCAAAATCGCCGCCCCCAGGGGCCACCAGAACAGATCCTTTTTCGGTTGGTGACTGAGGGTTTTCACCTGATGCGGGGTCAGTGTGTCGAGGGTGCTGTAGACATCGTTCAGCGCATTGCGGTCTTCGGCGCGGAAGAACTTGCCACCGGTGGCTTCGGCAATTTGCTGCAGGCTGTCCAGGTTGACCCTGGCTTCACCGGAAGCCTGCGGATCGCCGATGCCGATGGTATGAATCACCACCCCTTTGGCGGCGGCCATCTGCGCCGCGTGGTCCGGGGTGATGGCGCTGCTGGTGTCATTGCCGTCGGTGAGCAGGATCACGACCTTTTCCGGTTCATGGGCCTGGTCCAGCAGCTTCAGGCTCAAACCGATGGCGTCGCCAATGGCGGTATTGGGCCCGGCCATACCGATGCCGGTGTCGTCCAGCAACAGCGACAGACTGGCGTGATCGAGGGTCAACGGCGCCTGCGGATAGGCGCCGCTGCCGAACACGATCAGGCCGAGGCGATCTTCCTTGCGCTTGTCGATAAAGCCGTGCACCACTTCCTTGACCGCCGCCAGGCGATTGATTTTCTGGCCGCTGGCGTCGGTGAAATCGGTGGTTTCCATGGACTGGGACAGGTCGATGGCCAGCATCAGGTCGCGCACCGGTTGCTGGCGCTCGATGGGTTTCTCCACGTACACCGGCCGGGCCGTCGCCAGCAGCAACAAGGCCCACACCAACAGGTTCAACGACAACTGCCAGCGATTGCTGCGAGTGCCGGCCTGGCTTGGTGCCTGGCCGACCGCACGGCTCATCGCGGCGAAAAACGGCACCCGCACTGCACTGCGCGCCTCGCGGTAATCGGGCAGGTAGCGATAACCGAACCACGGCAGGGGCAGCAGCACTAACAGCCAGGGATACTCAAGCTGCCACATGATGCTTCTCCACCCAGAGTTTGCAGGTGTCGAACAGGTGCTGGCGTTGTTCGGCGGGCAGGGCGCGCAGGGTGGCGTCGGGGGCGTAGGCCAGGAGTGCCAGTTGCCGGGTGAAGTCGGAGGGGAGGGGTTGCTTGATGTGTTGCTGCAAAAAGGCTTGCCAGTCCTCTTTGTGCAGCGCAGCAGGTCCCCTGTAGGAGCTGCCGAAGGCTGCGATCTTTTGATCTTGCTCTCCAGCGCGTTCAAGGTCGCCAAAAGATCGCAGCCTTCGGCAGCTCCTACATGGACGGTGTAGGGGCGGGAGAGATATGGCGACTCGCTTGAGCAGTTCTGGCAGCTCGCGTAGCGCATTCAAGTCATCACTGCGCTTTTGCAACTGCGCCAGCCGCACCAGCGCCTCACGCCGATAACGATCACGCCGCCACTGCCAGTAACGCCGGGCACCAATGGCCAGAGCGCTCAGCACCAGCAAACCCAGCAGTGCCCACCATCCCCAGGTCTGCGGCGCATAACTGACCGGCGCCGGCAGGGCGATTTCCTTGAGTTGCTCGATGCTCGGTACGTTTGGATTCATCGCGTCCGCCCCCCGAGCTTGCCCAGTTCGGCGCGCAGTTGTTCCTGGGCGTCGATGGCGGTGCTGAACATCATCAACGGCACCTGACTGCGTCGCAGCAGGGTGGCCACGTCCTTGAGCCGCCCGCCGAGAAAATCGCCCAATGGCTGGTGCACCTGTTTGCGCTCCACCGCCAGTTCCACCTGCAACTGGCCCTGGGTGATCAACAGGCGGCCGTTTTTTGGCAGGTTAAGTGCCAGCGGGTCATAGACCTGCATGGCGATCACATCGTTGTGGGTCGCCAGTTGTCGCATCAACTGCAAGGTGCGTTCGCCTGCGCCGGCAAAGTCGCTGACGATGCAGATCAGGTGGTCATGTCCCGCCAGCGCCAGGCACTGTTGCAGCACTTTATCGAGCTGATCCTCGCCTTCGGCGTCGGGGTTGGCGGCATTCAGTTCCTGGTTTTGCTGGACGATTCGGCTGCACAGCGCTTCGATCCGTTTGCGGCTGCGTAGCGGCGCGACGCTGTCGATGCGCTGGTCATTGAACACCAGCCCGCCCACCCGGTCGCCGGCGTTGAACACCATCCATGCCGCCAGCGCGCCGAGTTCGGCGGCGAGGGCGGATTTGAAACTGCGCTGCGAACCGAAAAACATGCTCATGCGCTGGTCGACCAGGATCAGCGCCGGGCGGTCACGCTCTTCGGTGAAGGTGCGTACCACCGGTTTGCCGGTGCGCAGCGATGCGCGCCAGTCGAGGTGGCGCAAATCGTCGCCGGGTTGGTAGCGGCGCAATTCATCGAAGTTCAAGCCACGGCCGCGCAGGCGCGAGGCATGGTTGCCGGCGAGAATGCTGCCCTGGGGCTGGCGGGCGAGAAAACTCAGGTCACGGGCCTTGAACTCCAGCGCCATCAATTGCGCCAGAGAGACGTAGACCAGACCGTCAATGTTCATGCCGGAATCGCCACTTTGTCGAGCAAACGGTCGAGCACCTGATCAGCCGTTACGCCATCGGCGACCGCGTCGTAACTCAATTGCAGGCGATGGCGCAGCACCGGGTGCACCACGGCGCGCACGTTGTCCGGCGAGACGAAGTCCTGCCCCTGCAACCACGCATCGGCACGGGCGCAACGGTCCAGGCCGATACCGCCGCGGGGGCTGGCGCCGATGTTGATCCAGCGGCCGAGGTCGACGTCGTAGTCGGCGGGGTGGCGCGTGGCGTTGATCAGATCGATCAGGTAGCGGTCGATAGCAGGGGACACCTGGACTGCGCTGACCTCGCGACGCGCTGCGAAGATCACGTCCTGGGCCAGTGCAAAACCCTGTACCGCAGCGGTTTTCGCACCCAATGCCTGCTCTTCCTCACGCAGCAGGCGCAGTACCTGGCTTTCGTTCTCGGCGCTGGGGTAATCGAGCAGCACTTTCATCAGGAAACGGTCCATCTGCGCTTCAGGCAGCGGGTAGGTGCCTTCCTGTTCGATGGGGTTCTGGGTGGCGATCACGATGAACAGATCCGGCAGCCCATGACTGTTGCCGGCCACGGTGATCTGCCGTTCCTCCATCGCTTCGAGCAACGCAGCCTGGACCTTGGCCGGGGCGCGGTTGATCTCGTCGGCCAGGATCAGGTTGCCGAACAAGGGGCCCGGCTGGAAACGGATCTCGTTCTTGCCATCGACCTGATGCAGCACCTCGGCGCCGGTAATGTCCGAAGGCAACAGGTCGGGGGTGAACTGGATGCGGCTCATCTTCGCGTCCAGGTGTTTGGAGAGCGCCTTGACCGTACGGGTCTTGGCCAGCCCGGGCAGGCTCTCCAGCAGCAAGTGCCCGTTGGCCAGCAGGCCAAGGAGGATTTGCCGGATCACCTGATCCTGGCCCAACACCGCTTCGGCGATGCTGGCTTGCAGGGCGTTGAGGTCGTTGAGTACGGTCATGGACGGTTCCTCGCTCAAAACATGAAGGTCGGAATGACCGGAATGAAGGAAAGACGAAAATTCCAGCGACTGCTGATCAGGTCGTCCGGATGAATCGCCGAATACTGGATCTCCCCGGAAATCCGCACCGGCAACTTGCCGAAATTGAAGATCCTTCCGGCACCGAGGCCGATGGGGAAGGTCACCTTGTTGCCGCCTTCAGCCTTCCAGTTGACTGTGACGTTGGGCGTCATGCCGATGCGCCATTGTTCGGGGCCAGGAATGCTGCGCTGGATGAAGTACTGAATGTTGGTCAGGCTCACGTCCTTGCGCTTGCTGTCGCCGCCCACCGACCACCAGTGTTGCGGGAACAGACCCAACGTCCAGTCTTCGCCCAGGTAGGCGGCGACGAACGCCGGGCCCAAGGAATACTTGCCGGTGCCCAGCACGTCTTCTTCGGCGGTGGGGAACATCGCGGTCGGGCCGAAGCCCCAGACCATCTTGCCGCCGCCAGCGAAACGAATCGGCTCCTTTGGAGAGAACACGCCGACGTATGCCAGGTCGCCGAAACCGCTGGTGCGGTCGAACGGGTCCTGGACCACCGAGATGAAGTCGCTGCGATCGCTGAGGATCTCGTTAGGGCCCATGCCGATCAGGTTGCCGGCCCGGTGATTGACCGGAGCGCTGACGTAGCTGATGGGCAGACGGTTGATCAGGTTCCAGTCTTCACCGAGGGAGATCGGGAAGGTCGGCATGAAGCTGTACTTGCCCAGCATGCGCGTGCCGTTGCTGTTCGGGCCCTTGAGCGCGGTGTAGTCGAACTGGTTGAACAACAGCACCAGGTTGCCCACCGGGTTATCCATCAGTTTTGAGATTTGTTCGGTGGACGGATCGCAGCCGGCCTTGACCACTTCCTTGAGGTCGATGTCGAAGTTCTGTTGCAGGCGATGGCAGGTTTCGGGGTCGCCCTTGGCTGCAGACGGTTTCGGCGTGTTGCCGAGGGCCGGCAAGTCGCCGCTGGCACTGGCCAGGCCGCTGAACAGGACGCTACACAGGGTAAGTCGGGTACTGATGGCCATCCCTGGCTACCTCCTAGAAAAACGCCAGGGTCAGGTTGAGGCTGAAACCGTTGCCTTCGGGGCGGTTCTTGGTGTCGAACTCCGGGATCCAGCGCGCGTTGAAATTGGCCTGGGCGTCGGCGAACTTGCCCTGCCAGCCAAAGGTCGGCCCGGCACCCACCGAGCGCCCGCGAAAGCCGCTGTTGGCGCCCGACCCGGTGTCATCGGTGAGCTGCTGGATGTAACCGGCGGCCACACCGGCGTTCCAGCCGTTGCCGAAGCCGTGGGTCCAGAGCGCGTCTAGGGTGAAGAGGTCGCCGTTCTTGTAATCGGTGGCGTCGTTCTCGGTGTAGAACTCCAGCCCCCCGGACACAGTGAACTCACCGCCCTTGCCGTCGAGGTGGGTGAAGGCCACGGTGGGCATGAAGGTGTAAGTGTTCTGCCCGGCGTTGGCCAGGCGATCATCGTTATAGGCACCGGTCGGCACGTAGATCGGCAGCGACAGCGACAGGTGGTTGACCTCGTCGAAGTGGTAGCCGGCGGCAATGGGCGTGATCAGCATGTCGGCAAACTGTGTGGCTTTATCCTCGGTACCCAGGGTCCTGCCACGCGGGCCGGTGATGCTCGCGGTAATGTCGGTGTATTGCACCGGTACGCCGATGGCCGAGGCGTAGTTCCAGCTGGCCTTGCCGGTATCCCAGACATGGGTGAAGTTGGCCATGGTGTAGGAAACCTTCAGGTCCAGGCCGGTACTCAGGGCGCCCACGATCGGCACTTGTGCATTGCCCTTGAGCTCGCCGTCGTACCAGAAACTGCTCAACGACATCACCCAACCCGGTTCCGGTGGCACGATCCCGGCATTGGAGAATACCTGCAGGCCGGTCATTGGCCGACCGCCGCCGCCTTCAGCCCCCAGCACCAGCGGACTGGCACCGACCACGCACAAGGCCAACAAGGAATGTATTGCAAATGGCCTGACCATCGCGGGCTCCGCTTATTGATTTTGTTGGTTCACGGGCGCCGGCATCGGCTTTATCCATTGGCCGCTGCTGACCTGGGGAGTTGTCTGCATGGTCACGCCAGCGGGGTGGGTATACAGATCCTGAGCACCGACCCCACAGCTGACGAACATGGTCATCAGGCTGAAGCCGGCTGCGCGAATGGCGATGTGCATGGCGTTGTCCTCACTTTTCAAACGTGACATTGAGCCCGGCGAACAGGGTGAATTGGGGGACGCCAGGGCCTTTGTGGTCGACAGTCCATTGCGGTTCGATGAAGGCGTTCAGGATATTGGACCCGGATTTCCAGACTTTGCCGCCACCCAAACCGAGTGGGATGTAGTGGGTGTGGTTCTTCAGGTCGTAGGTCCAGATACCGGTGGAGCGCAGGTACCAGCCTTTTTCCAGGTTATGAATGATGAAGGGCTGCATCGTGGCGGTTTCGACGTGCGGGCGGTCGTGATCGCCAGCGAATGAACTCTGGTACTGCACCAGTGCGCCCAGCAGGCCGCGAGGGGAGGAGTCGATAGCCACGGCGGCCAGGCCTGCCTGCCATTTGCCGGTGCCCAATTCGTCCTGATCCGCGAAGGGCGCGGTGATCATCGGGCCAATGCCCAACTGCACGCCTTCGGTCTTGAGCAGGAAGATATCGAACAGGTTCAGGTCGCCCTCGCCGGTGCTGTAGCCGCCGTGCGGATCGGGGCGCGTACTGATCGGCGCGGTGGCGCGCAACAGCTGCGGCACGCCAATGAAGTCATTGGGCGCAATCGGCAACGTGCCGCGCACCAGCAGGTCATTGGTATGGATATTGGAGTCGTAGTATTTCGGGGTGTAGTAATCCTGCAGGTTCATCCCCGGCGCGAGGTTCAACGGGTTGTTGCTCTTGTTGGCGGTCTCGGCATTGTCGGCGTGGGCGCACAACAAAGGCGCTAGCGACATCCCCAGAAGACAAGCGTGCATCCCCATTTTGTCGAACATGATTGCCCAATTCCCTGGTGGCTCATCAGGACGCCTCGGCACTTACACGGCCGTTACGACGTAGTCTTTTTGCTTTCAAGCCTGTAGGACACGTCTGTTGACGCTAGCAGCTAAATGGGGGTTAGCCAGTTGAAAGTGTTAACTCTTTGGTTTTTTGTACAAGTTTTTTGATTTTTTTGTGTACTAAAAAGTTAATGCGGATCATCGGGTTGAAGGCGATATCTGCTGTGTATTTGAAAGAGATATCGCCTGACTGATGATTGTTTAATGCACTACTCAGCACTTTTCCCCGCGCCCAAAGGCGCGCTCTTCCTGCTCCCGCAGTTCCGGTGTGAGTTCAGCGCCGAAATCCTCCATCTCGAACACCTGCCGAATCTCGATCTCTGGCTCCGTACCCGGCATCGGGTTGGGGCAGCGTTTGACCCATTCGATGGCTTCTTCCTTCGATTTCACCTGCCACAGCCAGTAGCCGGCAATCAGTTCCTTGGTTTCGGCGAAGGGGCCGTCGATGACCGTGCGTTTGTCACCGCTGAAGCGCACGCGGGCGCCTTTGCTGCTGGGGTGCAGGCCTTCGCCGGCTAAAAGGACACCGGCCTTGGCCAGTTCTTCGTTGTAATTGCCCATGGCGGTCAGCAGTTCGGTACTGGGCATGATGCCGGCTTCGGAGTCCTGGCTGGCTTTGATGATGATCATGAATCGCATGGTGTGTTCTCCGTTGGATTTGGATGACTCACTTATAGTCGAACGGGCATCGGCCGAATCGACAACGATGCGCACCTTTCGTCATGAACACGGGGCGGCGGCGGAGGAGGGGGGTACGCTGTATATCGATCGGATCCTTTGTGGGAGCGAGCTTGCTCGCGATGGCGGACTGGCAGTCACCTGATTCGTTGAATGTGAGACCGCTATCGCGAGCAAGCTCGCTCCCACAGGTCTTGTTCCCACAAGGGATCGGGGGGGATTGCATGTTTTGTATTCGCAGTAGGTCGCCGATCAATTTCGTGGTTAACTTCGGCCTCTTCACCATTCTCCACAACAACGTTCAGAAGGACTCCGTTCATGGCTCAAGTGACTCTCAAAGGCAACCCGGTTCAAGTCAACGGCCAGTTGCCACAAGCCGGTTCCAAGGCGCCAGCCTTTTCCCTGGTTGCCGGCAATCTGTCCGACGTCACCCTGAAAGACTTTGCCGGCAAGCGCAAAGTGCTGAACATTTTCCCAAGCATCGACACCCCGACCTGCGCCACTTCGGTACGCAAGTTCAACGCCCAGGCCAATGACATCGCCAACACCGTGGTGCTTTGCATTTCCGCCGACCTGCCATTCGCCCAGGCCCGTTTCTGCGGCGCCGAAGGCCTGGAAAACGTGCAGAACCTGTCGACCCTGCGCGGTGCCGAGTTCATCCAGAACTACGGCGTGGCCATCGCCGACGGCCCGCTCAAGGGCCTGACCGCGCGTGCCGTGGTTGTTCTGGACGAGAACGACAACGTGCTGCACAGCGAACTGGTCAAGGAAATCGCTGAAGAGCCGAACTACGAAGCAGCGCTTGCCGTTCTGAAATAAGTGTTCTGATGTAACAGTGCATTACAATTGTTAACGGCCTGGCCCTGTCCAGGCCGTTTTCATTTGTGCTTCAGTGTCTTACACAAATTTCCTGTTACGTAAGCCGAAGGTAAATTGCCGGTAAAGGCGCTTTGCTTACAAGTCATCAGTGCTTATCGTTCAGCCTTATGTAACAGAAGCCCACGCGCCCAATGGTTGATCTCCCAATGCAATCCTCCGCTTCCCGTAGTCCCCGTCGCTGGCTGTTTGGCCTGCTAGTCCTGTTGGTCATCGCCGCCCTTTGCTGGAAATTCTGGCCCGGTGGCGCTGCGCCGAAAGAGGCGGCACAGCCCAAGGCCGTAGCGGGGCATACCGGCAGGTCAGGCGGGATGCGTCCGGGGTTCGGCGGCGCCACCGGCCCGGTTCCGGTGCGTGTGGCACCGGCGGTCAAGGGTGATTTCCCTCTGTATTACAAGGCGCTGGGCACCGTCACCGCGCTGAACACCATCAATGTGCGCAGCCGCGTCGGCGGCGAACTGGTCAAGATCTATTTCGAGGAAGGGCAGATGGTCAAGGCCGGCGACCTGCTGGCTGAAATCGACCCGCGCCCGTACCAGAACGCCTTGCTCCAGGCGGAAGGCACCTTGCTGCAGAATCAGGCGCAGCTGAAAAACGCCCAGGTGGATGTCGAGCGTTATACCGGCCTGTACAAGGAAGACAGCATCGCCAAACAGACCCTGGACACCGCCGTCGCGCTGGTCGGCCAATTCCAGGGCACGGTCAAGACCAATCAGGCGGCGGTCAACGACGCCAAGCTCAATCTCGAATTCACCAGGATCCGTGCGCCTATCGCCGGACGCGTCGGCCTGCGTCAGCTGGACGTCGGCAACCTGGTGGCGGCCAACGACACTACGGCGCTGGCGATCATTACCCAGACCCAACCGATCAGCGTGGCCTTCACGCTCCCGGAAAACAGCCTCGACACCGTGCTCGCCCGTTATCGCAGCGGCGCGAAGTTGCCGGCGGAGGCCTGGGATCGCGGTGACACCAAGCTGCAAGCCACCGGTGTGTTGCAGAGCCTGGACAACCAGATCGACGTCACCACCGGTACGCTGAAGTTCAAGGCGCGCTACGAAAACCGCGACCAGTCCCTGTTCCCCAACCAGTTCGTCAATGTGCGCCTGCTGGCCGACACCCTGAAAGATGTGATCCTGGCGCCTTCCGCGGCGATCCAGTTCGGTACCAATGGCACATTCGTCTATGCCCTGGACGGCGACAAGAAGGTCAAGATCCGCCAGTTGAAAATCGGCGCCAGTGACGGTCAGAACACCGTCGTCACCGAAGGCCTGGTCGCCGGTGATCGCGTGGTGCTCGAAGGCACCGATCGCCTGAAAGACGGCAGCGATGTCGAAGTGGTCAACGATCCGCAACAGGTGCCGACGAGCCCGGCTGGCCACCTGCAAGGCAAGTCGGCAGCCAACACCGCTGAACCGGCGCCTGCCGACAAGGCGAAAAAGGGCGGCGCATGAATCTCTCGCGGCTGTTCATCCTTCGCCCGGTAGCGACCACCCTGAGCATGCTGGCCATTGTGCTGGCCGGTGTGATCGCCTATCGCCTGTTGCCGGTTTCGGCATTGCCCCAGGTCGACTACCCGACCATTCGCGTCATGACCCTATATCCGGGCGCCAGCCCCGACGTCATGACCAGCGCCGTGACCGCGCCGCTCGAACGGCAGTTCGGGCAGATGCCCGGCCTGACCCAGATGGCCTCGACCAGCTCCGGCGGCGCCTCGGTGCTGACGCTGCGGTTCAGCCTCGACATCAACATGGATGTCGCCGAGCAGCAGGTGCAGGCCGCGATCAACGCCGCCACCAACCTGTTGCCCAAGGACCTGCCGGCACCGCCGGTGTACAACAAGGTCAACCCGGCCGATACCCCGGTGCTGACCCTGGCCATCACCTCCAAGACCATGTTGCTGCCCAAGCTCAACGATCTGGTCGACACCCGCATGGCGCAGAAAATCGCCCAGATCAGCGGCGTCGGCATGGTCAGCATTGCCGGCGGCCAGCGCCAGGCGGTGCGGATCAAGGTCAATCCCGAGGCCCTGGCTGCCAACGGCCTGAACCTGTCGGACGTGCGCACCCTGATCGGTGCCTCCAACGTCAACCAGCCCAAGGGCAACTTTGACGGCCCGACCCGGGTGTCGATGCTCGATGCCAACGATCAGCTGACCTCGCCCCAGGACTACGCCAACCTGATCCTGGCCTATGCCAACGGCGCGCCGTTGCGCCTCAAGGACGTGGCAGAGATCGCCGATGGCGCGGAAAACGAACGCCTGGCGGCCTGGGCCAACGAAAACCAGGCGGTGTTGCTGAACATTCAGCGCCAGCCGGGTGCCAACGTCATCGAGGTGGTGGACCGGATCAAGGCCTTGCTGCCAAGCATCACCGACAACCTGCCGGCCGGCCTCGACGTGGTCGTGCTGACCGACCGCACCCAGACCATCCGCGCCTCGGTCAAGGATGTGCAGCACGAATTGCTGATCGCCATCGCCCTGGTGGTGATGGTCACCTTCCTGTTCCTGCGTCGGGCCAGTGCCACGATCATTCCGTCGGTGGCCGTGCCGCTGTCGCTGATCGGGACCTTCGGCGTGATGTACCTCGCCGGTTTCTCGGTCAACAACCTGACCCTGATGGCCCTGACCATCGCCACCGGTTTCGTGGTGGACGATGCGATTGTGATGCTGGAGAACATTTCCCGTTTTATCGAAGAGGGCGACAGCCCGCTGAATGCGGCGCTCAAGGGCGCCAAGCAGATCGGCTTCACCCTGATTTCCCTGACCCTGTCGCTGATCGCGGTATTGATTCCGCTGCTGTTCATGGCCGATGTGGTCGGTCGGTTGTTCCGCGAGTTCGCGATCACCCTGGCGGTGGCGATCCTGATTTCCCTGGTGGTGTCCCTGACCCTGACGCCAATGATGTGCGCGCGGCTGCTCAAGCGCGAACCCAAGGAAGACGAACAGGGCCGCTTCTACCGCGCCAGCGGCGCCTTCATCGACTGGATGATTGCCGCCTACGGCCGCAAATTGCAGTGGGTGCTCAAGCACCAGCCGCTGACCCTGCTGGTCGCCATCGGCACCCTGGCCTTGACCGTGTTCCTGTACATGGTCGTGCCCAAGGGCTTTTTCCCGGTGCAGGACACCGGGGTGATCCAGGGCATTTCCGAGGCGCCGCAATCGATTTCCTTTGCCGCGATGAGCGAGCGCCAGCAGGAACTGGCCAAGGTGATCCTGGCCGATCCGGCGGTCGAGAGCCTGTCGTCCTACATCGGTGTCGACGGCGACAACTCGACCCTCAACAGCGGCCGGCTGCTGATCAACCTCAAATCCCACAGTGACCGTGACCTGAGCGCCAACGGCGTGATTGCCCGCCTGCAACCGGAACTGGACAAACTGGTGGGGATCCGCCTGTTCATGCAGCCGGTGCAGGACCTGACCATCGAGGACCGGGTCAGCCGCACGCAGTACCAGTTCAGCATGTCCTCGCCGGACTCCGAGCTGCTCAGCCTGTGGAGCGGACGTCTGGTCGAAGCCCTGGCCGAGCGCCCGGAGCTGACCGACGTCGCCAGCGACCTGCAGGACAAGGGTTTGCAGGTTTATCTGGTGATTGACCGCGATGCGGCGTCACGGGTCGGCGTGTCGGTGTCGAATATCACAGATGCCCTGTACGACGCCTTCGGCCAGCGGCAGATTTCCACGATCTACACCCAGGCCAGCCAGTATCGCGTGGTGCTGCAATCGCAGTCCGGCGAGAAGATCGGCCCGCAGGCGCTGGACCAGATCCACGTCAAGACCACCGATGGCGGTCAGGTACGCCTGTCCAGCCTGGCCCATATCGAGGAGCGTCAGGCACAACTGGCCATCACTCACATCGGCCAGTTCCCGGCGGTGATGATGTCGTTCAACCTGGCTCCCGGCGTGGCGCTGGGGCACGCGGTGCAGATCATCGAGCAGGTGCAGAAGGACATCGGCATGCCGATTGGCGTGCAGACCCAGTTCCAGGGCGCCGCCGAGGCGTTCCAGGCGTCGCTGTCGAGCACCTTGCTGCTGATTCTGGCGGCGGTGGTGACCATGTACATCGTGCTGGGCGTTTTGTACGAGAGCTACATCCACCCGATCACCATCCTGTCCACCTTGCCCTCGGCGGCGGTCGGCGCCTTGCTGGCGTTGATCCTCAGCGGCAATGACCTGGGGATGATCGCCATCATCGGCATCATCCTGCTGATCGGTATCGTGAAGAAGAACGCGATCATGATGATCGACTTCGCCCTCGACGCAGAGCGCAATCAGGGCATGGACCCGCAAACCGCGATTTACCAGGCGGCATTGCTGCGGTTCCGGCCAATCCTGATGACCACCCTGGCTGCCTTGTTCGGCGCGGTGCCGCTGATGCTGGCCACGGGGTCTGGCGCGGAACTGCGCCAGCCGCTGGGTCTGGTGATGGTCGGGGGCCTGTTGCTCAGCCAGATCCTGACGCTGTTCACCACGCCGGTGATCTACCTGTATTTCGACCGCCTGGGTCGGCGCTTCGGCAAGTCCCGAGACGAAGAGGTGGCGGTGTGATCCTGCGCATTCAAAGCCCTTGTGGGAGCGAGCTTGCTCGCGATTGCGGTGGATCAGCCAGCCTCCATGTTGGATATGCGGGCCTCATCGCGAGCAAGCTCGCTCCCACAGGGATTGATGCAAGGAGGGACGGTCGATGAATCTTTCCGGTCCTTTCATCAAACGCCCGGTCGCGACCATGCTGCTGAGTCTGGCGATCATGCTGCTGGGCGGCGTGAGCTTCGGCCTGTTGCCCGTGTCGCCGCTGCCGCAAATGGATTTTCCGGTGATCGTGGTCCAGGCCAGCCTGCCCGGCGCCAGCCCGGAGGTCATGGCGTCTACCGTGGCCACGCCGCTGGAACGCTCCTTCGGCGCCATTGCCGGGGTCAACACCATGAGCAGCCGTTCGAGCCAGGGCTCGACCCGGGTGATCCTGCAATTCGATCTGGACCGCGACATCAACGGCGCCGCGCGTGAGGTGCAGGCAGCGATCAATGCCTCGCGCAACCTGCTGCCCAGCGGGATGCGCAGCATGCCGACCTACAAGAAGGTCAATCCGTCCCAGGCGCCGATCATGGTCCTGTCTCTGACCTCGGATGTGCTGGAAAAGGGCCAGCTGTATGACCTGGCTTCGACCATCCTGTCCCAGAGCCTGTCCCAGGTGCAGGGCGTCGGTGAAGTGCAGATCGGCGGCAGCTCCTTGCCGGCGGTGCGTATCGAGCTCGAGCCCCAGGCGCTGAACCAGTATGGCGTGGCGCTGGATGACGTGCGCAACACCATTGCCAACGCCAACGTGCGCCGGCCCAAGGGCTCAGTGGAGGACGGCCAACGGCTGTGGCAGGTACAGGCCAACGATCAGCTGGAAAAGGCCAAGGATTACGAGTCGCTGATCATCCACTACGCCGATGGCGCGGCTCTGCGCCTCAAGGACGTGGCCAAGGTCAGCGATGGCGTCGAAGACCGCTACAACAGTGGTTTCTTCAACGATGACTCGGCGGTGCTGCTGGTGATCAACCGCCAGGCCGGCGCCAACATCATCGAGACGGTCAACGAGATCAAGGCGCAGTTGCCAGCGTTGCAGGCGGTGTTGCCGACCAGCGTCAAACTGAACCTGGCCATGGACCGCTCGCCGGTAATCAAGGCCACGTTGCACGAAGCGGAAATGACCCTGCTGATTGCCGTGGCGCTGGTGATACTGGTGGTGTTCCTGTTCCTCGGCAATTTCCGCGCCTCGCTGATCCCGACCCTGGCGGTGCCGGTGTCGCTGGTGGGCACCTTTGCCGTGATGTATCTGTACGGCTTCTCCCTGAACAACCTTTCGCTGATGGCGCTGATCCTCGCCACCGGCCTGGTGGTGGACGACGCCATCGTGGTGCTGGAGAACATCTCCCGGCATATCGACGCAGGCGTCAAACCGATGAAGGCCGCCTACCTCGGCGCCCAGGAAGTCGGCTTTACCTTGCTGTCGATGAACGTCTCGCTAGTGGCGGTGTTCCTGTCGATTCTGTTCATGGGCGGGATCATCGAAAGCCTGTTCCGCGAGTTCTCCATCACCCTGGCGGCGGCGATCGTGGTCTCGCTGCTGGTCTCGCTGACGCTGACGCCAATGCTCTGTGCGCGCTGGCTCAAGCCCCATACCCCCGGTCAGGAAAACCGCTTGCAGCGCTGGAGCCAGCGTGCCAACGAGTGGATGGTCGGCAAGTACGCCACCAGCCTCGACTGGGTGCTGCGTCATCGGCGCCTGACTTTGTTCAGTCTGTTCTTGACGGTTGGGGTTAACATTGCTCTGTATGTTGTTGTTCCTAAAACATTTTTACCTCAGCAGGATACAGGGCAGCTGATCGGATTCGTGCGTGGCGACGACGGTCTGTCGTTCAGTGTCATGCAACCGAAAATGGAGACTTTCCGCCGTGCCGTGCTCAAGGATGACGCGGTGCAGAGCGTGGCCGGTTTCATCGGTGGTACCAACGGCACCAACAACGCCTTCATGCTGGTGCGCCTGAAACCGATCAAGGAACGCAACATTTCCGCGCAAAAGGTCATCGAACGCCTGCGCAAGGAAATGCCCAAGGTTCCCGGGGCGCAGCTGATGCTGATGGCCGACCAGGACCTGCAATTCGGCGGCGGTCGCGAGCAGACCACTTCGCAGTATTCCTACATCCTGCAAAGTGGTGATCTGGGGGCGTTGCGCGAGTGGTATCCGAAGGTGGTCACCGCGCTCAAGGCCTTGCCGGAACTGACCGCGATTGACGCCCGGGAAGGCCGTGGCGCACAGCAAGTGACGCTGATTGTCGATCGCGACCAGGCCAAGCGCCTGGGGATCGACATGGACATGGTCACGGCGGTGCTGAACAACGCCTACAGCCAGCGGCAGATTTCCACCATCTATGACAGCCTCAACCAGTATCAGGTGGTGATGGAGGTCAATCAGAAATACGCCCAGGACCCTATCACCCTGAATCAGGTGCAGGTGATCACCGCTGACGGCGCGCGGGTTCCGCTGTCGACCATTGCCCATTACGAAAACAGCCTGGAAGACGATCGGGTCAGCCATGAAGGGCAGTTCGCATCCGAAAGCATTGCCTTCGACATGGCCGAAGGCGTGACGGTAGAGCAGGGCAGCGCCGCCATCGAACGGGCGATTGCCTCGGTCGGCCTGCCGGAAGACGTGATCGCGAAAATGGCCGGCACCGCCGATGCCTTCGCCGCGACCCAGAAGAGCCAGCCGTTCATGATCCTCGGCGCGCTGGTGGCGGTGTACCTGGTGCTCGGGGTGCTCTATGAAAGCTACATTCACCCGCTGACCATTCTCTCGACCCTACCGTCAGCGGGCGTCGGGGCATTGCTGTCGATCTATGCCCTGGGCGGCGAGTTCAGCCTGATCTCCTTGCTGGGGCTGTTCCTGCTGATCGGCGTGGTGAAGAAAAACGCCATCTTGATGATCGACCTTGCCCTGCAACTTGAACGCCAGCAGGGCATGGCCCCGCTGGAGTCGATCCGCAATGCCTGCCTGCAGCGCCTGCGACCGATCCTGATGACCACCCTGGCGGCGATCCTCGGCGCCTTGCCCTTGCTGCTCAGCCGTGCCGAAGGTGCGGAAATGCGCCAGCCGCTGGGCCTGACCATCATCGGCGGGCTGATCTTCAGCCAGGTGCTGACCCTCTACACCACCCCGGTGGTTTACCTCTATCTCGACAAACTGCGCCATCGCTTCAACAAATGGCGTGGAGTGCGTACCGATGCTGCTCTGGAAACTCCGCTATGACTGACACATCGCTGTTCAACCTCGCCACACCGCTGGCCACATCGTTGATCAAGGCCCGAGGCTCGCGGTTGCTGAGCCTGTCGTTGTGCGCGGCAATGCTCAGTGCCTGCGCCATCGGCCCGGATTATCAGCGCCCGCAAACCGCGGAACCTGCGCAGTACAAGGAAGCGAACGGCTGGCGTCAGGCCAATCCGAGCGATTCCCTGGCCCGGGGCGCCTGGTGGGAGCTTTATGGCGATCAACAGCTCAATGGCCTGATTGAAAAACTCAACAGTTCCAACCAGACCGTTGCCCAGTCCGAAGCCCAGTACCGTCAGGCACAGGCCTTGGTGAAGAGTGCCCGTGGCGCGTTTTTCCCGACAGTGGACCTGACCGCCGGGAAAAACCGCTCCAGCCAGGGCACCGGTAGCAGCAGTTCCAGCCTGAGCAGTTCTTCCAGCGGTATCCGTAACACCTACACCGCGCAGCTCGGTGTCAGCTGGGAAGCGGATATCTGGGGCAAATTGCGCCGTGGCCTGGAAGCCGACACCGCCAACGCACAGGCCAGCTACGCCGATCTGGCGGCAATGCGCTTGAGCCAGCAATCGGAACTGGTGCAGAACTACCTGCAATTGCGGGTCATCGATGAGCAGAAGCGCCTGCTGGAGGCCACCGTCGAGGCCTACCAGCGCTCGCTGAAAATGACCCAGAACCAATACCGCGCCGGTGTTTCCGGCAAGGATGCGGTGGCCCAGGCGCAGACCCAGCTCAAAAGCACCGAAGCGGACATGGTCGACCTGATCTGGCAACGCGCCCAATTCGAAAACGCCATCGCCGTATTGATCGGCTTGCCGCCGGCCGAATTCAAGCTGGCCGAAACCGATGACATCCCGATATTGCCCGACGTGCCGCTGAGCTTGCCTTCCCAGTTGCTGGAACGGCGTCCGGACATTGCCTCGGCCGAACGTTCGGTGATCGCCGCCAATGCCAACATCGGCGTGGCCAAGGCCGCTTATTACCCTGACCTGACCCTGAGCATGAACGGCGGTTACAGCAGCAGTACCTCGAAGAACCTGTTCAGTCTGCCCAACCGTTTCTGGTCGGTGGGGCCGCAACTGGCGATGACCCTGTTCGATGGTGGCCAGCGCTCGGCGGAAGTGGACCGCAGCGAGGCGGCCTACGATGAAACCGTGGCCAAGTACCGCCAGACCGTGCTCGACGGCTTCCGTGAAGTCGAGGACTTCATGGTGCAACTCAAGGTCCTGGAAGACGAAGCCGTGGTTCGCCAGCAGGCGCTGGACGCCGCCCGCGAATCCCTGCGCCTGACCCAGAACCAGTACAAGGCCGGGGTGATTGCCTATCTGGATGTGGTGGTGGTCCAGGCTACCGCACTGAACAACGAGCGGACCGCGCTCGACCTGTTGCAGAGCCGCCTGATCGCCAGCGTGCAGTTGATCGCCGCGCTGGGCGGCGGGTGGGATGGGCAGCTCGAACAACCCAACTGACCGCACTGCCCCCCTGTAGGAGCGAGCTTGCTCGCGATGTAGGCCCAGACACCGCAAAGCATCCAGACCGTCCGCGTTTTCGTTAACGACCATCGCGAGCAGGCTCGCTCCTACAGAGTTTGCGCAGTGTCTGGAATGGGCTTTCGCGGGTTGCCGGCCCCTCAAACAAGCGTTTCATCGGACTGATGGCGAAATGATTACTTTTTCAGTGCGTTCAATGGCGGAATCAGTACAATCGCTCAATTTGCGCCCCTGAGAACGGAAGCAGTACGGGGGTGAATTCGAGACTTCTCCATGCTCATCGGTAGTTACTCCCCCACGCTGGTCGTCATTTCGCTTTGTGTAGCGATTCTTGCGTCATATACCGCACTGGACCTGACCGGGCGCATTGCCACCGCCAAGGGCCGGGCCGTGCATCTATGGACGGCGGGTGGTGCTTGCGCCATGGGCATCGGCGTGTGGTCGATGCACTTTATCGGCATGCTCGCGTTCAAGCTGCCGATCGACCTGGGTTACGACCTGGGCATTACCTTGTTGTCGCTGTTGATCAGCATCCTGTCCTGCGGTTTCGCCCTGTGGCTGGTCAGCCAGCCGCAATTGCCGGCCTGGCAACTGGGGTTCGGCGCGGTGGCGATGGGCGCGGGGATCAGCGCCATGCATTACACCGGCATGGCGGCCATGCGCATGCAGCCGGGTATCGATTACGACCCGACACTGTTCGGCACTTCGCTGTTGATTGCGGTCGGGGCCTCGGGTGCGGCGTTGTGGATTGCCTTCCGCCTGCGTCGCAAAGGCCCTTATGTGCGCCTGATCCGCAGCGGGGCGGCGGTGATCATGGGCATCGCCATTGTCGGCATGCACTACACCGGCATGGCCGCCGCACAGTTTGCCGACGGCAGCTTTTGCGGGGCGGCGGCGTCCGGTTTGAATGGCGGCCTGGACAACCTGGTGTTGATCACCACGCTGGCGGTGCTGAGCATCGCCTTGCTGACCTCGATCCTCGATGCGCGCCTGGAAGAGCGTACCGCCAGCCTTGCCCATTCGCTGACCGAGGCCAACCGCGAACTGACCCAACTGGCCTTGCACGACACGCTGACCGGCCTGCCGAATCGGGTGCTGCTGGCCGACCGCATCGACCAGGCGATGTCCCGGGTGGACGGCGAGGGCGGCTGCTTTGCGCTGATGTTCATCGATCTGGACGGTTTCAAGCCGGTCAACGATGCTTTCGGCCATCACATGGGTGACCAGTTGCTGCGCGAAGTCAGTCTGCGGTTGCGCGAGGATTTGCGCAGCCAGGACACCCTGGCGCGCATCGGCGGCGACGAGTTCGTGTTGCTGGTGCAACTCGGCGAGCAGAATGACGCGATGAACCTCGCGGGCCGCCAGGTCGCCCTGATCTCGCGATCGTTCCGGGTCGCCGAACATGATTTGCAGATTTCCGCCAGCGTCGGCATTGCGCTCTATCCGGGCAACGGCCAGAGCGCCCATGAACTGCTGATGAACGCCGACGCAGCGATGTATCACGCCAAGAACGCCGGCAAGAACGGCTACAGGTTCTTCGATGCCTCGATGAACGGCAACGCACGCAAGCAATTGCAGCTGCTGCAAGACCTGCGCACCGCCGTTGAAGAAGAACAGTTCAGCCTGTATTACCAGCCCAAGTTCGATGCCAACAACGGTCGACCGGTCGGCGCTGAGGCGTTGCTCCGCTGGGAACACCCGACCCAGGGCATGATGCTGCCGGACAAATTCATCGAGCTGGCGGAGAAGACCGGGCTGATCATCCCGATTGGCGACTGGGTCCTCAACGAAGCATGCCGGCAGATGCGTGAATGGTATGTGCTGGGCTACACCGACTGGCGCATCGCGGTGAACCTGTCGGCCTTGCAGTTCTGCCACACCGGCCTCGTACAGAGCGTTGCCAAGGCATTGGCCACGCACCACTTGCCGGCCAACAACCTGACCCTGGAAATCACCGAAACCACCGCCATGAACGACGCCGATGCGAGCATGACGGTGCTGCAGGAACTGTCGGAAATGGGCGTGGACCTGTCCATCGATGACTTTGGTACCGGCTATTCCAGCCTGATGTACCTCAAGCGGCTGCCGGCCAACGAACTGAAAATCGACCGTGGCTTCGTGCGCGACCTGGAACGTGACAGTGATGACGCGGCCATCGTTTCGGCCATCGTCGCCCTGGGTCAGGCGCTGGGCCTGAGAATCGTCGCCGAGGGCGTGGAAACCGGCGTGCAGCAGGACTTCCTGACCCAGCTCGGTTGTGATTCGTTGCAGGGCTATCTGCTCGGGCATCCGTTGCCGGCTGAGCGTTTCATGGTGGAAATTCACCGCTCCGAGCAGTTGGCGCTGGCCTGACCGCACCAACATTCTGCACTGTAGGAGCGAGCATGCTCGCGATGGTCGTTAACGAAAACGCGGGCTATCTGGATGCGTGCGTTGCCTGAGCCTGCATCGCGAGCATGCTCGCTCCTACAGGGGTGGCGTCCGAGCAAACACCACCCGTTTCATGCAAAAACCGAAAACCCCGGTTATTCTTGGCCCCGACCGCTTACGCTTTGAAACGGGGAAAGCTGCATGGATAAAGTCATCGTCATCACTGGCGGCAGTCGCGGTATTGGCGCTGCCACGGCCCTGTTGGCCGCCGAACAAGGCTACCGGATCTGCATCAATTACCATGCCGATGAAGCAGCCGCGCAAGCCGTGCTTGAGCAGGTCCGTGCCCTGGGGGCGCAAGCCATCGCGGTGCGCGCCGATGTCAGCATCGAAGACGAAGTGATCGCCCTGTTCAACCGGGTGGACAGCGAATTGGGCCGGGTCACGGCTCTGGTCAATAACGCCGGCACCGTGGGGCACAAGTCCCGGGTCGACGAAATGTCCGAGTTCCGCATTCTCAGAATCCTCAAGACCAATGTGCTGGCACCGGTGCTGTGCGCCAAGCATGCGATCCTGCGCATGTCACCCAAGCACGGCGGGCAGGGGGGCAGCATCGTCAACGTCTCGTCGGTCGCCGCTCGCCTGGGCTCGCCCAACGAGTACGTCGACTACGCGGCTTCAAAAGGCGCGCTCGACACCTTCACCATCGGCCTGTCCAAGGAAGTGGCGGGCGAGGGGATTCGCGTCAATGCGGTGCGGCCGGGTTACATCTACACCGATTTCCATGCCTTGAGCGGCGATCCGGATCGGGTCAGCAAACTGGAGTCGGCAATCCCGATGGCCCGTGGCGGGCGACCGGATGAAGTGGCCGAGGCGATTGTGTGGTTGCTGTCGGATAAGGCGTCCTATGCGACCGGGACTTTTGTTGATCTGGGCGGCGGGCGCTAGGCTTTAGACGGTGCTTGCCTGAGCCGACGCCTTCGCGAGCAGGCTCGCTCCCACAGGGAATACACGATCAACTGTGGGAGCGAGCCTGCTCGCGAAAGCGCCAGCCCAAACAACATCAAATCATCAGAACGACCGCACAATCCGCCCCAACGTCTCCATGGCCTTTTCCGCCGCTTCATTCCACGGGCTGCCATAGTTCAGGCGAATGCAATTGCGAAAGCGCTGGGCCGGCGAAAAAATCGGCCCCGGCGCAATGCTGATGCCCTGGGCCAGCGCCATCTGAAACAACTTCAACGAATCCATCTGCGCGGGAAGCTCCAGCCACAGGAAGTAGCCGCCTGCCGGTTGGCTGACCCGGGTTTCTGCCGGGAAATAGCGGGCAATGGCTGCCAGCATCGCGCTTTGCTGCTCTTCCAGGGCGTAACGCAATTTGCGCAGGTGCCGGTCGTAGCCGCCATGTTGCAGGTAGTCGGCGATGGCGGCCTGGGCCGGCATCGAGGCACAGAGCGAGGTCATCAGTTTCAGGCGCTCGATTTTCTGCGCATAGCGCCCGGCGGCCACCCAGCCGACGCGGTAGCCAGGGGCCAGGCTCTTGGCGAACGAACCGCAATGCATCACCAGCCCTTCGGTATCAAACGCCTTGGCCGGCTTCGGTGCCTGCTGGCCGTAATACAGCTCGGCGTAGACATCGTCCTCGATCAACGGAACCTGATGCTGGCGCAGCAGCTCGACAAGCTCCTGTTTCTTCGCTTCGGGCATGGTCGAGCCCATGGGGTTCTGGAAACTGGTCATGCACCAGCAGGCCTTGATCGGGTGGCGCTCCAGGGTTTGCGCCAGCACGCCAAGGTCGATGCCGTCGCGCGGGTGCACCGGGATTTCCACGGCCTTGAGCTTCAGTCGCTCGAGAATTTGCAGACAGGCATAGAACGCCGGGGCTTCGATGGCCACCAGGTCGCCAGGTTGGGTCACGGCTTGCAGGCACAGGTTCAGCGCTTCCAGGGCACCGTTGGTGATCAGCAGCTCTTCCATCGGCAGCATCAGCCCGCCAACCATGTAGCGCAGGGCAATTTGCCGCCGCAGCTGCGGGTTGCCCGGTGACATGTCGGTGACGACCATGCGCGGGTCCATCTCGCGGCTGGCGCTGGCCAGCGAGCGCGACAGGCGTTGCAGGGGAAACAGCGTCGGGCTGGGGAAGGCCGAGCCGAAGGGCACGGTGTTCGGGTCCTTGATCGAGTCGAGCACCGAGAACACCAGTTCGCTGACGTCGACTTCGGTGGACTCGTTGACCTGGCTGCTGATCACCGGCTCGGAAAACGGCCGTGGCGCGTGGGCGTTGACGAAGTAGCCGGAGCGCGGCCGGGCGCGGATCAGGCCGCGCCGTTCGAGCAGGTAATAGGCCTGGAACACCGTGGACGGGCTGACCCCGTAGGTCTGGCTGGCATAGCGCACCGATGGCACGCGCTGGCCGGGGCCGAGGACGCCGGAGCGGATCAGTTCAGCGATGTCGTCGGCGAATTTTTCGTAGCGTTTCATCGGCATCCCGCAATGGAATTGTTTCGATAGCTGTTGTGGTTAGCGCGTTTTTTGTGGCGAGGGAGCTTGCTCCCGCTCGGCTGCGTAGCAGTCGCAATTTTTTTGGGGCGCTTCGCACCCCAGCGGGAGCAAGCTCCCTCGCCACAGAGCGCCGCAGTCTAAGGGATCAACGATTCATCGGCGCAACAAACCGGCTCTTGGCCACGCTATAGATGCCCGGCTCATCGCTGTCGACGACCTTGAAACCGATGCTCTGCGAACTGCTGCTCGCCCGTTCCGTCGTCATCGCCACCGACACCGGCACATCGACGATCTCCCCGGGCGCCAGGCTCAGGTCGGTCTTGCCTTGCAGCTGGAAGCCGTCGCCGTCGACCAGGCTCAGGCGGTACTCCTGGCGTTGCTGGGTCTTGTTGATGACCTTGAGGCTGTAGATGTTTTCGATCTGCCCCTGGCTGTTCTCGCGGAACAGGCCGCGGTCCTTGCTGACGTCCAGCGACACCATCGGCCGCTCGATCAACGCCACCACCAGCGCGGCGATCATCACCAGCAAGACGGCGGTGTAGCCGACCAGCCGTGGTCGCAACAAATGCGTCTTGCCGCCCTGCAACTGGCGTTCGGAGGTATAGCTGATCAGCCCGCGCTCATAGCCCATCTTGTCCATGATCGAATCACAGGCGTCGATGCACGCCGCACAGCCGATGCATTCCATCTGCAAGCCGTCGCGGATGTCGATGCCGGTTGGGCAGACCTGCACGCAGACCTGGCAATCGATGCAATCCCCCAGCCCGACCTCGGCCGGCTTGACCTCACGCTTGCGCGGCCCACGGTTTTCGCCACGCGCGGCGTCGTAGGAAATGGTCAGGGTGTCCTTGTCGAACATCACGCTCTGGAAACGCGCATAGGGGCACATGTGCATGCACACCGCTTCACGTAGCCAGCCAGCATTGATGTAGGTGGCGCCGGTGAAAAACAGCACCCAGAACAGGCTGATGCCGCTCATTTGCAAGGTCAGCAGTTCTTCGGCCAGGGGCCGGATCGGCGTGAAGTAGCCGACGAAGGTCAAGCCGGTCAGCAGGCTGATCGCCAGCCACAGGGTGTGCTTGGCCGAGCGACGCATCAGTTTGTTCAGGCCCCAGGGCGCCGCTTGCAGCTTGATCCGTTGGTTGCGTTCGCCTTCGGTGATCTTCTCGCACCACATGAAGATCCAGGTCCATGAACTCTGCGGGCAGGTGTAGCCGCACCAGACCCGACCTGCGAACACGGTGATCGCGAACAGGCCGAACGCGGCGATGATCAGCAGCGCCGAGAGCAGGATGAAATCCTGTGGCCAGAACGTCGCGCCAAAGATGTGGAATTTGCTTTCGGAAAGGTCCCAGAGCACTGCCTGGCGGCCACCCCAGTTCAACCAGACCGTGCCGAAAAACAGCAGGAACAGAAACCCCGCGCCGCTGATGCGCAGGGTGCGGAACAGGCCGGTGAAGCTACGGGTATGGATCAGGTTGTCGCTGGTCTTGACCTTCATCTTCGGGCGTGAAGGTTCGTGAATCTTGACTGGCGTGGTGCTTTCTACGGTTCGGACGGGGATTAGCTCGCTCATGGTCTTTCGCTCATCAGCCTCCATCAGGCATGAGCACTATGCGCGGCGATCTGTTTGCATAACAGACTCAGGTATCTGTTAAAAAACCGTATCAGATGGCAATTCAAGCACAGCGTGCGACAAGTTGAAGCACCTGCGGCGGCTGGGCGCCAGCGCCTATATCAGGCGCTGGCGGGCAAGATTGATACAGATCAGTCAAATCACCGAATCACTGTTAGTGGCCTTCAGGTGCCGGCGACCGTCGACGGCGCCTGCTACGGTCAATGCGTCGGCTTCTGCTTCGGTGATGTAGATGCGCTGGCCATTGATGTCCACCGCCGACATGGCCTTGGCGCCGTCCGTGACGATGGTCACATCGGGGGCCAGGCGAATTTCCTCGCCGTTTTCGATGGTAAAGAAGCAGGTCTGGTTCTCGATTCGCACGGTCATGACGTGATCCTTTTTTGGGGCGGGTTAATCGTTAGGGCCTCGTCACCGGCCATCGTTCTGTGCAACCGATTAATGGTCGGCGCGGTCCATCCTCCATGACCCCACAAAAGGACAGCCCCATGAACGCCTGGTGGCATGAAGTCTGGGTGACCCTGCAGGCGGAGTTCGCCGACATCGGCGACGCCTCGCAGTTGACGCGCATCACCGTGCGCCTGGTGATTGCGGCGGTGCTGGGCGGGATTCTCGGTTTCGAACGCGAGCACAAGGGCAAGGCCGCAGGCGTGCGCACCCATATGCTGGTGGCGCTCGGCGCGGCGCTGTTCGTGCTGGTGCCGCAGATGTCCGGTTCCCAGGCCGATGCCATGAGCCGCGTGGTGCAAGGGGTGATTGCCGGGATCGGGTTTCTCGGCGCCGGCACCATCCTGAAGAACCAGGATGGCGACGAAGGCCACGTCAAGGGCCTGACCACTGCCGCCGGGTTATGGATGACGGCGGCCATCGGTGTTTCCGCCGGATTGGGCCGGGAGTCGACAGCGGTGTTCAGCACCTTCCTGGCCCTGGCGATCTTCAGCGTGATGCCCCGTATCGTGAAAATGCTCGAAAAGGATCACGATCACCTGTAGGAGCGAGCCTGCCCGCGATGGGCGTCAACGATAACGCGTCCTGTCTGAATGACCGCGTTGCCTGGACGTCCATCGCGAGCTTGCTCGCTCCTACATTGATTCTTCATACAGTTGGGTACGGTGTCAGGGCGAGACAATCACCGGCGGCATGGTCGTCGGCGGTTCTTCCCTCGGCGGCGGGTTGGTGCCAGGCGGGTCCTGCTCCGGTTCCGGTTGCGGGTCTGTCGGCGGGATCACCGGGTTGTCGATGTTCGGATCCGGGGTTTCGGCTGGAAAAGGATTGTTCATTGTTCAAGCCTCCAGTGGCACATGGCGTGAGTCGTGCTTAAGTGGATTGACCACCGGGTGCAGGATTTGATTCAAGCCAATTACCGATGAACTTTTGCCGGCAGCCGTCGCTCGGAACCTAAGTGAGTTCATTCGGCGAGGGACGACCGATGTGGATGAAAACCAGACACAAGAGCGTCCACGGGGCGTGAAGGAGAGATGCTCGATGACTGCTGAAAAACCGACGGAACTGAGCTACAACCCGCATATTCCGCTGTCCCAGGCCTTGTTGCTGCCGCGTATCGTGATCGAAGACACCATGCCGACCCTGGAGGGCGGGCAGTTCGCGGTGAAGGCGGTGGAGGGCGAGGAGGTGGTGGTCTCGGCCAAGGTATTTGCCGATGGCCACGACCAGCTGGCGGTGCGCATACGCTGGCGGGCGGAAGGCGAGGAGGTCTGGCACAGCGAGGTCATGGCGGACCAGGGCAACAACGGCTGGCTGGGCCGCTTTCGCGTGCGCGAGCAGGGTCGCCATCTGTTCTGTATCGAAGCCTGGATCGATCAGTTCGCCAGTTTTTGCTACGAACTGCAGAAAAAACACAGTGCCGCCGTTCCCGTCAGCCTCGAATTGCAGGAAGGCCGCCTGCATGTCCAACAGGCCGCCGAACGGACGGAAGGGCAACTGAGCGAGGATCTCGCGGCGTTGCACCATGAGTTGGTCGGGTTGCTGGAAGCCGAGCAGGTTGCGCTGTTCCTGCACCAACGTAGCGCCGAATTGATGGCCCAGGCCGATCACCGCGCCTTTTTGAGCCTCAGCCCCGAGTACCCGGTGGATGTCGAACGCCAGTTGGCGCAGTTCGCCAGCTGGTATGAGTTGTTTCCCCGTTCGATCACCGACGACCCGGCGCGGCACGGCACCTTCAACGACGTGCATTCGCGGCTGGCGATGATTCAGGACATGGGTTTCGACGTTCTGTACTTCCCGCCGATCCATCCCATTGGCCGCAGCTTTCGCAAGGGCCCGAACAATTCCCTGACCGCAGGCCCCGATGATCCGGGCAGCCCCTATGCCATCGGCAGCCCGGAAGGCGGGCACGAAGCCATTCACCCGCAACTGGGCAGCCGCGAGGATTTTCGGCGACTGGTCGCGGCGGCCAGGGACCATGGTCTGGAAATCGCCCTCGACTTTGCCATCCAGTGCTCCCAGGACCACCCCTGGCTGCAGCAGCATCCGGGCTGGTTCAACTGGCGGCCGGACGGCACGATCAAATACGCGGAAAATCCGCCGAAGAAATACCAGGACATCGTCAACGTCGACTTTTATGCGGCCGAGGCGATACCCAGCCTGTGGGTCGAGTTGCGCGATATCGTCGTGGGCTGGGTGCTGGAGGGCGTGAAGCTATTTCGCGTCGACAACCCGCACACCAAGCCGCTTCCGTTCTGGCAATGGCTGATCGCCGATGTGCGGGCGCTGTATCCGGATGTGATCTTCCTCGCCGAGGCGTTCACCACGCCGGCGATGATGGCGCGCCTGGGCAAGGTCGGTTACTCCCAGAGCTACACCTACTTCACCTGGCGCAACACCAAGCAGGAACTGGCGACCTATTTCACCGAGCTGAACGAATCGCCGCTGCGTGAGTGCTATCGACCGAATTTCTTCGTCAATACGCCGGACATCAATCCGCGATTTCTGCATGATTCCGGGCGTCCGGGTTTTCTCATTCGGGCGGCGTTGGCGGCCATGGGTTCGGGCCTGTGGGGCATGTATTCGGGCTTCGAACTCTGCGAGTCGGCCCCATTGCCGGGCAAGGAGGAATATCTCGATTCGGAGAAATACGAGATCCGCCCACGGGATTTCACGGCGCCGGGCAACATCATTGCCGAAATCGCCCAGCTCAACCGGATCCGCCGGCAAAACCCGGCGCTGCACACGCACCTGGGCCTGAAAATCTACAACGCCTGGAACGACAACATTCTGTACTTCGGCAAGTGCAGCGCCGACGGCAGCAATTTCATTCTGGTGGCGATCAGCCTCGACCCGCATCACCCGCAGGAGGCGAACTTCGAATTGCCGCTGTGGGAAATGGGCCTGCCCGATGATGCCAATACCCAGGGCGAAGACCTGATGAACGGTCATCGCTGGACCTGGCACGGCAAGTACCAGTTCATGCGCATCGACCCGGCGTATCAGCCGTTCGGGATTTGGCGGATTACCGCCTGATCGCAGATCTCCCCTGTAGGAGCGAGCCTGCTCGCGATGGCGGCAGGACAGTCAGCATCAACGGTGACTGACACTCCTTTATCGCGAGCAGGCTCGCTCCTACAGGGGGGGATCGGCTCAGCGGCCTATCGTATTCGACAGGAGTTTCACATGGCGAAGAAACCCAAGGCAGCCACGTTCATCAAGGACCCGCTCTGGTACAAGGACGCGGTGATCTATCAAGTCCACGTCAAATCCTATTTCGACTCCAACAACGACGGTATCGGCGACTTTCCCGGCCTGATCGCCAAACTCGACTACATCGCCGATCTGGGCGTCAACACCATCTGGCTTCTGCCGTTCTATCCCTCGCCACGCCGCGACGATGGCTACGATATAGCCGAATATCGCGGCGTGCACAGCGACTACGGGACCATGGCCGACGCCAGGCGCTTCATCGCCGAGGCGCACAAGCGCGGCTTGCGGGTGATCACCGAGCTGGTGATCAACCACACCTCCGACCAGCACCCCTGGTTCCAGCGCGCGCGCAAGGCGAAGAAAGGTTCGGCGGCGCGGGATTTCTATGTGTGGTCCGATGACGATCAAAAGTACGACGGCACCCGGATCATCTTTCTCGATACCGAGAAGTCCAACTGGACCTGGGACCCGGTGGCCGGCCAGTACTTCTGGCACCGTTTCTATTCCCACCAGCCGGATCTGAATTTCGACAACCCGCAGGTCATGAAGGCCGTGCTGTCGGTGATGCGCTACTGGCTCGACATGGGCATCGACGGCCTGCGCCTGGACGCGATTCCCTACCTGATCGAGCGAGACGGCACCAACAACGAAAACCTGCCGGAGACCCACGACGTCCTCAAGCAGATCCGTGCCGAAATCGACGCCAACTATCCGGACCGGATGCTGCTGGCCGAGGCCAATCAGTGGCCCGAGGATACGCAGTTGTATTTTGGTAAAACAGAGAGCGGCGACACGGACAAGAAAGGCCTGAACGGCGACGAATGCCACATGGCCTTCCACTTCCCGCTGATGCCGCGCATGTACATGGCGCTGGCTCAGGAGGACCGCTTCCCGATCACCGACATTTTGCGCCAGACCCCGGAGATCCCGGCCAATTGCCAGTGGGCGATCTTCCTGCGCAACCACGATGAGTTGACCCTGGAAATGGTCACCGACAAGGAACGCGACTACCTGTGGAATTACTACGCGGCCGACCGTCGAGCGCGGATCAACCTCGGCATTCGCCGGCGCCTGGCGCCGTTGATGGAGCGCGACCGGCGTCGGGTCGAGTTGCTCAACAGCCTGCTGCTGTCGATGCCCGGCACGCCGACCCTGTATTACGGCGATGAAATCGGCATGGGCGACAACATTTATCTGGGCGACCGCGATGGCGTGCGCACCCCCATGCAATGGTCGATCGACCGCAACGGCGGCTTCTCCCGCGCCGACCCGGCCAGCCTGGTGCTGCCGCCGATCATGGACCCGCAATACGGCTACCTGTCGGTCAACGTCGAGACCCAGGCCGGCGACCCGCATTCGCTGCTCAACTGGACCCGACGCATGCTGGCGGTGCGCAAGCAGTCCAAGGCGTTCGGTCGCGGCACCCTGAAAATGCTTTCACCGACCAACCGCCGGGTGCTGGCCTATACCCGTGAATTCACCAGCGCCGATGGCAAGCACGAAATCATTCTGTGTGTGGCCAACGTCTCGCGCAGCGCGCAGGCGGTGGAACTGGACCTGTCGGCATACGTCGGCATGGTGCCGGTGGAGATGCTCGGCGGTAATGCGTTCCCGCCCATCGGCCAGCTCAGTTTTCTCCTGACCCTGGCGCCTTACGGCTTCTACTGGTTCGGCCTGGCGGCGGAGAACCAGATGCCGAGCTGGCACGTGGAACCGGCGCAGAGCTTGCCGGACTTCACCACCCTGGTGCTGAAAAAACGCATGGAAGAACTGCTCGAAGCCCCCGCACGCACCACCCTGGAACGGGACATCCTGCCCAGCTGGCTGCAGAACCGTCGCTGGTTCGCCGGCAAGGACGCGGCCATCGAACAGGTCAACCTGGCCTACGGCGTGCGCTTCGGCGATGCGCAGCATCCGGTGTTGCTCAGCGAAATCGAAGTGACCAGTGCCGGCCAGACCAGTCGCTATCAGCTGCCATTCGGCTTCATTGCCGAAGATCAGGTCGGCGCTGCCTTGCCGCAGCAACTGGCGCTGTCGCGGGTGCGCCGTGGGCCGCAGGTCGGTTTGATCACCGACGCCTTCAGCCTGGAAAGTTACGTGCGCTTTGTGTTGCAGGGCATCCAGGACGGCAGGGTGCTCGCGTCGGACGGCGGCGAGATCCGTTTCGAACCCACCGCCGAGCTGGCGAAGCTGGGCCTTACCGCCGAGTCGGAGGTGCGTTATTTGTCGGCCGAGCAGTCCAACAGCTCGGTGGTGATCGGCAACAGCCTGGTACTCAAGCTGATCCGCAAGGTGGCGGCCGGTGTTCATCCGGAACTGGAGATGAGCGCGTACCTCACCAACGCCGGTTTCCACCATATTTCGCCGCTGCTGGGTTCCGTGGTGCGCCGGGATGCCAAGGGCGAAGACAACCTGCTGATGATCGCCCAGGGTTACCTGAGCAATCAGGGCGATGCCTGGGAGTGGACGCAGAACAACCTCGAACGGGCGCTGCGCGATGAATTGGCGGACGCCATGTCCGAGCAGGAACAGCATTACAACGCGCTCGGCGAACTGAAAGATTTTGCCGGCATGCTGGGCCAGCGCCTGGGTGAAATGCACCAGGTGCTGGCGGCACCGAGCAACAACCCGGATTTTGATCCGCAGGTCACCACGCAAAAGGATGCGCTGGCCTCGGCCAGGGATGTGGCGGCGCAAGTCGAGCATGCGTTGAGCCTGCTCAAGCAGCATCAAAACCAACTGGACCCGACGGACAAAACCCTGGTCAGCCATTTACTGGACAACAGGAAGGCCATCCTCGGCCACGTACAGGCACTTGGCAAACAGACGGCCGGCGGCCTGCGCATTCGCGTGCACGGCGATCTGCACCTGGGCCAGGTACTGGTGATCAAGGGCGATGCCTACCTGATCGACTTCGAAGGCGAACCGGCACGGCCATTGCACGAACGCCGGGGCAAGCACAGCCCGTACAAGGACGTCAGCGGCATGCTGCGATCCTTCGATTACGCGGCGGCGATGACCATCAACGTGCATAACGTCGACAACAGCGTTGAAGCACAGACGGCTCGGCAACGGGTGGCCGAGCGATATTTAAGGGAAGCAAAACAGGCATTTGTCGACGCTTATCGGCTGGCGGCAGCTACGCTTGGCCATGCGTGGCAAGATCCAGAGGGCGAGGACGCCGCTCTGGCGTTGTTCGGTCTGGAGAAGGCGGCGTACGAAGTGGCCTATGAGGCAGAAAATCGCCCCACCTGGCTGCCCGTGCCATTGCACGGTTTATATGGATTATTGAGTGGGCTTAAACCCTTTTCCGATCTTGGTGGAGAGTAGTCATGAGTTTCTCGAACAAGGAACAGGGTCATCATCACAATGAAGCGATGCTGCCCAGGGCGCGGGATATCGATGCGCTGGTGCGCGCCGAGCATCACGACCCCTTTGCCATTCTCGGCCCCCACGGCGACGGTGCCGGTGGGCAATACATTCGGGCCTATCTGCCGGACGCGTTGAGCGTTCAGGTGCTGGCCAGGGACTCCGGGGAGGTGCTGGGCGATCTTGAGAGCACGCAGACGCCGGGACTGTTCGTCGGCCACTTCGAGCGGGCGCAGCCCTATCTTCTGCGCACCCGCTGGGCCGGTGGCGAGCAGGTCACGGAAGATACGTACAGCTTCGGCCCGTTGCTCGGTGAAATGGATCTGTACCTGTTCGCCGAAGGCAATCACCGGGATCTGAGCAGTGCCCTGGGCGCGCAGCTGACAACCGTCGATGGCGTCGATGGGGTGCGCTTCGCCGTGTGGGCGCCCAATGCCCGCCGTGTATCGGTGGTCGGCGACTTCAACAACTGGGACGGACGCCGCCACCCCATGCGCGTGCGTTACCCGACCGGCGTCTGGGAAGTGTTCATCCCGCGCCTGCAAGCGGGTGAGGCCTATAAATACGAAATCCTCGGCAAGGAAGGCATCTTGCCGCTGAAGGCCGACCCCATGGCACTGGCCACCAGCCTGCCGCCGGACACGGCCTCGAAAGTGGCGTCACCGCTGAAAATCGACTGGCAGGATCAGGACTGGATGCAGTCCCGTGGCGAGCGTCAACGTCCCACCGCGCCGCTGTCGATTTACGAATTGCACGCTGGATCCTGGCAATGCGAGCTGGATGATCTGGGCGAAGTGTCGCGCCAGTACACCTGGCCGGAGCTGGCCGAGCGGCTGATTCCCTATGTCAAGGAACTGGGCTTCACGCACATCGAGCTGATGCCGATCATGGAGCACCCGTTCGGTGGTTCCTGGGGCTACCAGTTGCTCTCGCAGTTCGCCAGCAGCGCCCGCTACGGCAGCGGCGATGAGTTCGCCGCCTTCGTCAATGCTTGCCACCAGGCAGAAATCGGCGTGATCCTCGATTGGGTGCCGGCGCATTTCCCCACCGATACCCATGGCCTGGCCAATTTCGACGGCACCGCGTTGTACGAATATGGCAACCCGCTGGAAGGCTTTCACCAGGACTGGGACACGCTGATCTACAACCTGGGGCGTACAGAGGTCCACGGCTACATGCTGGCTTCGGCGCTGCACTGGTTGAAGCATTTCCACGTCGACGGCCTGCGGGTCGATGCGGTGGCGTCGATGTTGTACCGCGATTACTCGCGCAAGGCCGGCGAATGGGTGCCCAATCGCCACGGCGGCCGGGAGAACCTGGAAGCCATCGATTTCCTGCGTCATCTGAACGACGTGGTGGCGCTGGAAGCGCCGGGCGCCCTGGTGATTGCCGAGGAATCCACCGCCTGGCCGGGCGTCAGCCAGGGCACGCAGCAGGGCGGCCTGGGGTTCGCCTACAAGTGGAACATGGGCTGGATGCACGATTCGCTGCATTACATCCAGCAGGATCCGGTGTACCGCGCCCACCATCACAACGAGCTGAGTTTCGGCCTGGTGTACGCCTGGTCGGAGCGTTTCATCCTGCCGATCTCCCATGACGAAGTGGTCCACGGCAAGCATTCGCTGATCGACAAGATGCCCGGCGACCGCTGGCAGAAATTCGCCAACCTGCGGGCCTACCTGAGTTTCATGTGGACCCATCCGGGCAAGAAGCTGTTGTTCATGGGTTGCGAGTTCGGCCAGTGGCGCGAGTGGAACCACGATCAGCAACTGGACTGGTACTTGTTGCAGTACTCGGAACACAAGGGCGTGCAGAAGCTGGTCGGCGACCTCAACCGACTGTACCGCGACATACCGGCGCTGCATGAACAGGACGATGTGCCACAAGGCTTCCAGTGGATGATCGGCGACGATGCGATCAACAGCGTCTACGCCTGGTTGCGCTGGAGCAAGGACGGCAAGCCGGTGCTGGTGGTGGCCAACTTCACCCCGGTACCCCGCGAGGCTTATCGCGTCGGGGTACCGTTCGCCGGGCGCTGGAAAGAGCTGTTCAACAGCGATTCGGCGACCTACGCCGGCTCCAACTATGGCAACAGCGGCGGCGCGGATGCCGAAGCATCGCCCAGTCACGGCCAGTCCTTGTCGCTGGTACTGAACCTGCCGCCGCTGGCGGTGCTGATGTTGAGTCCGGAGGGCTGATCCGACACCGCGTGGTTTTCATCGCGAGCAGGCTCGCTCCCACAATGAATCTCAAGAACACTGGAGATCCACTGTGGGAGCGAGCCTGCTCGCGATTGCGATGGATCAGACGAAGGAGATGTTGATCGGACTTGTCCGCGAAGCATTTTTAAATTGTTGAAATCCGCGGGGGATCGTTATGCGCATAGGGTTTATCGGGCTAGGTTCCATGGGCAAAGGCATGGCCGCCAACCTCCTCAAGGCCGGGCATCAGGTGCGGGTGTGGAACCGCAGCCCGGGCGCGGTCGAGGCACTGGTCAAGCAGGGAGCCGTCGCAGCGAGCCATCCGGGTGAGGCTTTCGATGCCGAGGTGGTGATCAGCATGCTCGCCGATGACGCCGTGACCCGCAGCATCCTCATCGACAGCGGGGCCCTGGCGTCGAGCAAACCGGGATTGATTCACCTGAGCATGGCGACCCTGTCAGTGGCGTTCGTCCGTGAAATGGCCGAACTGCACGCCAGTGCCGGGGTGGCGTTGATCGCCGCGCCCGTGTTCGGACGCAATGACCTGGCCGAATCCGGCATGCTCAACATCGCCGTGGCCGGCCCGCAAGCGGCCATTGCCAGGGTGCAGCCGCTGCTCGACGTGCTGGGGCAGAAAACCTGGCCGATGGGCGACGACCCGGTCAATGCCAGCATCCTGAAAATCGCTACCAACATGATGCTGGTCAGCGCCATTGAGGCCACGGGCGAAGCGATGGCGCTGACGCAAAGCTATGGCGTGGCCAACCACGACTTTGTCGACTTCATCACCAGCACCCTTTTCGCGGCGCCGGCCTACAAGGTCTACGGGCCGAAGATCGCCCGGCGTGAAACCGAAGGTGCGGGGTTCACCTTGCGCCTGGGTTTGAAGGACGTGGGACTGGCGTTGAAGGCTGGCGAACCGAACCACGTGCCGCTGCCGTTTGCCAGCGTGCTGCGCGATAACCTGCTGGATGCGGTGGCGTTGGGGGAGGGTGAGAGTGATCTGGCGGCGCTGGGGGTGAGAGCGGTGAAGCGGTCGGGGCAGAATTGAGTATTTCAGGAGGTGATGTAGCGCTCTTGAATACGCCATCGCGAGCAGGCTCGCTCCCACAGTGGATCTCTGGAGTTCACGAGATTCATTGTGGGAGCGAGCCTGCTCGCGATTTTTTAGAGGTTCACACCAAATAGTTTTTCAGTTCGCGGGCAATCACCATCCGCTGAATCTCGCTCGACCCTTCATAGATCTGTGTGATCCGCGCATCCCGGTAGTACTTCTCGACCGGATAATCTTCCAGATACCCATAGCCGCCATGAATCTGGATGGCCGACGAGCAGACCTTTTCCGCCATTTCCGAGGCAAACAGCTTGGCCTGGGACGCTTCCGACAAGCAGGGCTTGCCGGCGCTGCGCAGGCGGGCGGCGTGGAGGATCATCAGCCGTGCGGCGTTGATCTGCATGTGCATGTCCGCCAGCAGGTTGGCGATGCTCTGGTGTTCGATGATCGGCTTGGCGAACTGCACGCGATCGCGGGAGTAGGCCAGTGCCGCTTCGAATGCCGCACGGGCAATGCCCAGCGCCTGGGCGGCGATGCCGATACGGCCGCCTTCAAGGTTGGACAGGGCGATGGCCAGGCCTTTGCCGCGCTCACCCAGCAGGTTGCCTTCGGCAATGGTGCAGTTGTTCAGGGTGACGGCGCAGGTGTCCGAGGCGCGGATGCCCATCTTGTGTTCGGTGCGGTCGACGATGAAGCCGGGGGTGTCGGTGGGTACCAGGAACGCCGAGATGCCGCGCTTGCCCAGGTCCGGGTCGGTCACGGCGAACACGATGGCCAGTTTCGCCCGTTTGCCATTGCTGACGAATTGCTTGGCGCCGTTGATCACCCACTGGCCGTCGCGCAGTTCGGCGCGGGTGCGCAGGTTGTGTGCTTCGGAACCGGCCTGGGGCTCGGTCAGGCAGAAGCAGCCGATGGTCTGGCCGCTGGCCAGGTCCGCCAGCCAGGTCTGCTTCTGTTCTTCGCTGCCGTAGTTGAGAACCGGCCCACAGCCCACGGAGTTGTGGATGCTCATGAACGCGCCGGTGGCACCGTCGCCGGCGGAAATCTCTTCCACCGCCAAGGCATAGGCGACGTAATCGACATAGGTGCCGCCCCATTCCTCGGGGACCACCATGCCCAACAAGCCCAGCTCACCCATCTTCGCCACCAGGGCGTCGTCGATCCAGCCGGCTTTTTCCCAGGCCTGGGCGTGGGGCGCGATCTCGCCGCGGGCAAAATCCCGGGCCATGTCGCGGATCATGATTTGTTCTTCGCTCAGTTCGATATCGTGCATGGCTCAGTTCCCGCTCTGGTCAAACCCGGTGAAGAAACTCGCCACGTGTGCGGCGTCCAGCGCCTGCAGGGTCGGCGGGTTCCAGCGCGGGTTCTTGTCTTTGTCGATCAGCAAGGCGCGCACGCCTTCGATCAGGTCGCCGCGCTCGAACCACTGGCGGTCCAGGTGCAGCTCAAGGGCGAAGCATTGTTCCAGGCTCAATTGCCGGCCGCGACGGAGCATTTCCAGGGTGACCGCCATGGCCACCGGCGAGCGGGTGGCCAGCAGGTCGGCGGTGCTCAAGGCCCACTCATGGCTGTCGGCAACGGTCACTTCGCGTAGTTGTTCAACAATACTCGGCACATCGGGCAAGGCGAAGAAGTGGTCGATGGCCGGGCGCAGGGCCTCCAGCGGAGCGTCGGGCAGATGCTGCACGGCGAGTGTCGCCAACAGGCTCTGAAGGTCTTTGAGTGGCGTGTCGCGCCATTGCAAGCGGTCGAGCTTTTCGTCCAGCGCAGCCAGCTTGCTGCTGTCCAGGTACCAGTCGGCCAGGCCGCAATACAGGGCGTCGGCAGCACGGATCTGCACGCCGCTGACCCCCAGGTAGATCCCCAGTTCGCCGGGAACCCGTGGCAGGAAGTAGCTGCCGCCGACGTCCGGGAAGTAGCCGATGCCGACTTCCGGCATCGCCAGGCGGCTTCTTTCGGTGACCACCCGCAAATCGGCACCTTGCACCAGGCCCATGCCGCCGCCCAGGACAAAGCCGTCCATCAGGGCCAGTACGGGTTTGCGGTAGCGGTGAATGGCGATATCGAGGGCGTATTCCTCGACGAAGAAGTCGACGTGCAGGGTGTCGCCGCTTTTGAAGCTGTCGTGCAGCGAGCGAATGTCGCCACCGGCGCAGAAGGCTTTTTCGCCGGCGCCGCGCAAGACCACTGCGTGGACCTGCGGATCCTGCGCCCAGGCGTCGAGCTGGCGGTGCAGGTGGCGAACCATGTCCAGGGTCAGGGCGTTGAGGCCGCTGGGACGATTGAGGGTCAGGTGACCGATGTGGTTGCGGACTTCGGCCAGCACGTCATTTTGCGTGGCATCCATGGGCCGGCTTGCCTGCGATGTAACCTGAGCAGTCATCACTAACTCCCTGCTTTTATTGTTCTTTATCAATAAGCTCGCGCGCGAGCGATGCAGGATCGTAACAGTGCAAATTTGTGATGTACAACGGGGATATGTGCAGGTGCTGTCTGCATTTTTGCAATTGCTGTATCCCCCACTGTAGGAGCGAGCATGCTCGCGATGGCCGCAAGAACGCCGCTGGGTGTCAGGCTGCCCGCGTAATCGTTCACGACCATCGCGAGCATGCTCGCTCCTACAGGGGGTGGGACTCAGGCGCTGGTGCGGCTGAGGACTTCACCAATGCTGCGCCGCCTGGCGTGCATTTCGCTGGTGTGAATCAACTGCTCCAGGTCTTCAGGGGTGACATCGATGAAGGCGTCCATATCGGCCAGGGCCAGTTTCAAGTCTTCGGCGGTAATCGCCTGACTGTCGATGGGCGGGTGATCGGCAGGCACCATGGGCACCGGCTCGCTGGGGCGCTTGGGGTAACGGATGCGTGTCAGGTTGTTGTAGGCCAGGGCGCAGAGCAGCATGGCGAAGGCGCTGAGCATCACCGGGCCCAGCGCCATCCAGTCCAGGGCGATGGTTGCAGGGTCAGCCAGCACCATGGTCGCCGCGACCGCGCCGGCCGGGGGATGCAGGCAACGCAGCCAGCACATCAGGATCACCGCCATGCCCGCCGCCAGGCAGGCACTGCCCAGCGTCCGGCCCAGCACATGGGCCACCAGCAGGGCCATCACCCCGGCGCACAGGTAGCCGCCGACAATCGACCAGGGTTGCGCCAGCGCACCGGAAGACACCGCAAACAGCAACACCGCGGAGGCGCCAAGCGGGCCGATCAGATGCTGGGCCACTTCGATGCCGAACACCAGACTGCATAGCCACACACTGAACAGGGTGCCGAAGGCCATGCCGATGGCGGCACGGCTCCATTCAGTGGGGCGGGTATTGATGGCGGCGGGTAACCAGCGAGCGAGCATGATGAAAACCGTTCCGATGACAAAAACCTTAAGTAAAAAAAAGGCTTGCCGGGAATACCCAGAAAGCCCTTGAAGTTGTTCCAACTATTGGGGGAGGAACGACGATAGTTTGCCGACATCATGTGCTGCTGACAAATTCATATTAATGAAGCTTCAGTTCATTAATTTTGATGCAGTGCCACGCGCCGCCCACTCATGTAGCACAGGGCACCACCTATCGCAGCGAGTGCGCTCAAGGCGTAGAACATCGTCGGCGCCGGCGTGTGCATCAACAGGAAACCGCAAATGATCGGACTCAGGGCACCCCCTACGGCGGCCAGATTCTGCGCGCCGTAGTAACTGCCGCGCAGCTCTTCCGGGGCCAGGGTGTCGATGAAAAGGAATTCGGCCGGATAAATGATGATCTCCCCGAGGGTGAAGATGAACATTGCCACGCACCAGCTGAGCACGCTGTCGGCCAGGCTGAAGCCGATCATTCCGAAGGTGAACAGGCCGGTGCCCGCGGCGATCCAGTAGCGCAAATGTTCGCGCTTGAGGAAACGCCCGATCTGATACTGCAGCAGGATCACACTGATGGCGTTGCAGGCGAGCAGGGCGGCCATGACTTTCAGGGTGTTCTGGTCATCGCTGGTGACCAGCAGGTACTGCGACAGGTAATAGGTAAAACGGCCGTGTACCACGGTAATGAGCAGGCAACCCAAGGTGAAAATGATCAGGGTGCGGTCGTTTTTCAGCGTGATCAGTGTTTTCAGGAAGCTCTGCGCCTGAGTAATAGCCGGCGTCAACGCAGGCTCGCGCGCAATCCCGGTCATCAAAAAGATGCTGAAAAACGCAATGCCGCCAGCCACCAGGAAGGGCGCGATGGGATAGATGCCCGCGATCACCACGCCGATCATCGGCCCGACGGCATAGCCGATATTGGTCAGGGTGTAGGTCAGGGAGAACGCCTTGGCCCGTTGGCCCATCGGCAGGTTCTCGCTGAGGATCGCCTTGGAGCCGATCAGAAACAGCGCCGAGGCGGTTTCGGTCACCACCAGGATGACGGTGGTCAGGTAGAGGTTATTGGCCAAGGTCAGCAACACTAGACCGATTGCACTGGAAAGCATCGTCAGTATCAGCAGGCGGCGCTTTTCGAGGCGGTCGATGATATAGCCGCCATAGAGCGCGAGCAGGGTCGCGATAAACAGCGCGATCCCCAGCAGCAAGCCAACGTCCTGTTGGTCAAGGCCAAGCTTGTTGCTTAGAAACAGCGTGAGCATGGGGCTGGTGATGGCGCGGCTGATGACGATGGTCAGCGAGCAGATCAGCAACCTGCGGATAACGAGCGAGTAAGTGGCCACGGCGGGGTAAATGTCCTTATTCAGATAGCAATGGGCGACCTGCTTGAGGACCCTAGCTTACGGTTTAAGGTGCAACAGCACGAACTCGTTTTTATCGAACTGGCCACTCAATACCGGTTGCAATGCACCCAGGGGCGTTCCTTGCAGGGCTTTGAAGTCGCTCATGCCCATCATCAACCACGCAGGTCTGGCCAGGTTTTCCAGCTCCTGGGGCGAGTGGGTGAAAACCGGCTGCAAGTCCTGCCCGATATTGACCATGAACTTGATGGCCCTGGCGTCCTTGCCCATGGCGTGCAGCACCAGTGGGGCCGGGTCTTGTTGCACCAGAGCGAACGCGGACTCGCTGAATGTCCGGCTGTCGTAGAGCTGTCGATCCATTGGCTCGAATAACAGGATGTAGAACGACCAAAGCGCCAATACCGCACTGAAGGCCAGCCCCAGCACTCGCCATTTCGGGCGCAAAAGCACCGCCAGGGCGACGGCCTGCAGCAGTCCGAGCAGGGTCATCAAGGCCGCGAAGTTCGTCACATCACCGGCAAACCGTTGTCGTGCGACCAGCACAGCGACCATCAGCATGACCGGCATCAGCAACCATATCCCTTGCATCAAGGTACGCAGCCCCGCAAACCACCGACCCTGAGCCATTGCAAAGGGGTACGCGGCAATGATCGCCGCCATGGGCAGCATCGGCAGCAGGTAGCGGACCTTTTTCGCCTGCGGGATCGATAGCCCGAGCATCACGATCAACCCCGCTGCCGCGCAATACTGCACCAGGCGCAGCGACGGCAGTGCGGGGCGCGAAGGGCTCAGCCAGATGGCCAACAACGCCAGCAGCGCCAAGGGGTAGGCCAGGGCGTAGTCGCCTATCGAGCTGGTGAAGTAGAACAGCAAGCCACTTTCGCCTTCGCTGCCATCCATGCGTCCCATGAACTGCATGCGAACCACGTCCTGCATGAAATCCACGCCGCCACTGGTTTTGGCCAGCCACAGCAGAACGCCAACGCACAGGGCCAGCAGCAGCGCCGCCGCCAGGCCGAATCCGATCAGGCGTTTCCAGTCACGATTGAGCAACAGGTAGCTGCACAGCATGCCGGTGGGGATCACCAGCCCGATCGGACCGCGTATGCCGAAGCCCAGCACCAGCAAGGCAAAAATCAACGGCCACCGGCGCTTCGCCGCGAAATGATCGCTGGCGTAACCTAGGTAGAAAACCGAAAAGGCCACCGCCGCGAGCATCAGGTCCTGGGACACTGCACGGGTTTCGGTGATGAAGGTATTGGTAAACAGCATCAGGGCGATGCTCAGCAGCGCCCAGCGTGTGGACCAGGGCGCCAGCAACCGATACATCAAGGTGACGATAACGGCCCCGGCGATGGCGCTCGGCAGCCAGGCACTCAGGCTGTTGACCTGCCCGAACGGCAGGGACAGCAGCCAGATGAACACCGTCGTCAGCGACGAATAGTCAGCATAGGGCTGGCCGTAAGTGGTGGGAAAAAACGATGGCCCGTGGCGCAACATCTCCTGGGCAAACAGCACGAAGCGCGAATCGAAACCTATTGGCGCCTGTTGGTAGACCCCGGCGCTGAACAGCAGTAGCGCCAACAGTCCGACTACAAAGGACTGTCGGCGAATACTCGAGGTCATGACGTTAAGCGACTACCGACGCAGCAGGCCATTGTTGATGCGGAATCGGCAACTTGCGCGACTCGCCGCGACCCATGGGGTAGTACGTGAAGCCGTTGCGTGCCAGACGCTCGGCGTCGTAAAGGTTGCGGCCGTCGAAGATCACCGGGGCCTTGAGGCGCTGGCGGATCAGATCGAAGTCCGGCGCCTTGAACTGCTGCCATTCGGTGCAGATGATCAGCGCATCGGCACCGTGCAACACCGATTCCGGGGTGCCCATGAGCATCAGTTTCGCTTCATCCGGATACAGCTTCTGGGTTTCCTGCATCGCTTCGGGGTCGAACGCCCGGACGTTTGCACCGGCGGCCCACAGTGCTTCGAGCAGCGCGCGGCTCGGCGCATCGCGCATGTCGTCGGTATTGGGCTTGAACGCCAGGCCCCACAGGGCAAAGGTCTTGCCTTGCAAATCGCCCTTGTAGAAGGCTTTGACGCGCTCGAACAGTTTGTGTTTTTGCCGTTCGTTGATGGCTTCCACCGCTTGCAGCAGGTCGCTGGAGCAGTGTGCTTGCTCGGCACTATGAATCAGGGCGCGCATGTCCTTGGGGAAGCACGAACCGCCATAACCGCAACCGGGGTAGATGAAGTGGTAACCGATGCGCGAATCGGCGCCGATCCCCAGGCGTACCGATTCGATATCGGCCCCCAGGTGCTCGGCCAGTTCGGCGATCTGGTTGATGAAGCTGATCTTGGTCGCCAGCATGCAGTTGGCGGCGTACTTGGTCAGTTCGGCGCTGCGCAGGTCCATGAACATGACGCGGTCATGGTTGCGGTTGAACGGCGCGTACAGGTCACGCATCACGTCGCGTACCTCATCGCGTTCGCAGCCGATGATGATGCGGTCCGGGCGGCGACAATCGGCCACGGCCGAGCCTTCCTTGAGAAACTCGGGGTTGGAGACGATATCGAATTGCAACAGGCGCCCGGCCTTGACCAGGCATTTATCGATGTGCTCGCGCAGCGCATCCCCCGTGCCCACCGGTACCGTGGATTTCTCCACCAGAATCACCGGTTGTTCGCGGTGGCGCGCCACCGCGTCACCCACCGACATCACGTAACGCAGGTCCGCCGAGCCATCTTCGCCCGACGGCGTGCCCACCGCGATGAACAATACCTGCCCGTGCTGCACGGCAAATTTTTCGTCGGCGGTGAACTGCAAGCGTTTGGCGTCCAGGCTTTCGCGTACCAGGCTGGCGAGCCCCGGTTCGAAAATGCTCACTACACCTTGTTGCAGCAACTCGACTTTTTTCTCATCGATATCCATGCAAACCACGTCATGACCGACTTCAGCCAGAACGGCGGCCTGGACCAGGCCGACATAACCGCTTCCAAATACACTGATTTTCATGGGGCACTCCTGTGTTCAGGTGCGTGAACAGGTCGAGAGTTGATGGTGATGACGCCGAGGATGACCAGGGCCACTCCAAGGCTTTTCGATAGGCTGAAATCTTCGTGGAACAGCGGCAGGCTGGCGGCTGCCAGGTACACAAGTGCATAGCTGATGCTCAGCAGCGAGTAGGCGCGGCCGAGGGGCAGATCGCGCAGGGCGATGAGCCAGCAGAGCATCGACAGGGCATAGGCGACAATTGCGCCCAGCACCACGGCCAGCGGGCCGAGCGGAATGTCGGCGCTGAGCCAGTGCTCGGGCGACGGCAGGCGACTCATGCTCCAGCGCATGGCCAACTGGGCGCCGCTGACCAGCAGCACGCTGCCCAGGGCGAAGGTGATACCGCGACGGGCATTCATGCGTGCTGCCCCAGCAAGGCCACGCCGCCGATCACCAGGGCGACGCCCAGCCAGTGGCGCTGGTCGACGTGTTCGCGGAAAACGAAGCGGGCGACCAGGGTAATCAGCACAAAGTTGAGGCTGAGCATCGGGTAGGCGATGCTGACTTCCAGGCGCTGCAGTACCAGCAACCACACCAGCAGGCCCGAACCCAGTGCCGCCAGCGCCAGCCACAGCCACGGCGAACGTAATTTCTCGCCCCAGCCGGAGACACGCCCGCGCCAGCTCTCCACCGCGTATTTCTGGGCGATCTGGCCCAGGCAGGTCAGCAGGCAGGCGGTCAGCAGCAAGGCGAGGCTCATGGCGCCGCCTGTGGAATGATCAGAATCACAATATTGCCTTGTTCGTAACGCTTGCCTTCCTTGGGCAATTGCTCAAGTTCGCGCAGTTCGTCGTCGCCCTTGACCCGCATCACGACGCCCACCGGGCCTTGCTGGCGGGCATCCTGCATCCACTGTTCGATCTGGCCGGGGTCGACGCGCTGCTTCAGCGCGTCAGGATAGGCAAGACCATATTTCAATTCGCCTATCGTGTTGAACAAAGCCACGTTCGGGCGCTGAAGACGCCACGACAGGGCCGATGCAGCGCCCAGGTCATTGCTCAGAAGCTGACGAGATTGGCCAAGCTCTGCGACGTGATCGAGGATGAACTGGTCGGGCATCTTGTTGGCGACCACTGACTTGGGCAGGCCCGCCGGCAGCAAGCCGATCAGCAAGAGGCTGCCGAAGGCCGGGGCGGCCCAGCATTGCAAGGGGCGGAAGGCTTGCAGCAGGTTGCTCATGATCCAGCCGATCAGGCCGATGAACACCAGCACCAGGTTATGCAGTTCGTGGTCGTAGATCGGTTTCTTCAGTTGCAGGTAGATCAGGGCCAGCAGGACCAGCACACCCAGACCCAAGTTCAGCAGGCCGTTGACCCTGAGGCTGCGTTCCTGCTCGAGACTCAAGCGATCAGCCAGCGCGTTGCCCAGCAGCAAGGCCAGTGGCAGCAGGCACGGCAGGATGTAGGACGGCAACTTGCCCTTGCTCAGGCTGAAAAAGAACAGTGGCATCAACAACCACAACAGCAGGAAGGCGATATTGGCCTGACGCCGGCTGAGCCAGGCCTGCTTCAGCGCCGGGGGCAGCAAGGCCAGCCACGGCAGGCTGAACCCCACCAGCAGCGGCAGGTAGTACCAGAAGGGAGCTTCGTGCTGGGCATCGTCCCCGGCAAAGCGGCGGATGTGTTCGTGCCAGAAGAAGAAGCGCCAGTAGTCCGGTTCCCGGGCGTGTACCGCCAAGACCCAGGGCAGGCTGACGATAATCGCCACGCCAATCGCCAGCGGGCCATAGGTCAGCAACTCGCGCCAGCGCTTCTGCCAGATCATCCAGGGCAGGGCGATCAGCACCGGCAGCAGCCAGGCGAGAAAACCCTTGGTCATGAAGCCCATGCCGCAAGCCAGTCCCAGTACCGCCCAACTGAGCAGGCGCTGACCCCGAGTGCGGCTGTCCAGCGCAAACCACAGCGCCACCAGGCTCAGGTTGACCCAGAAGGTGAATTGCGGGTCGAGATTGGCGTAACCGGCCGTGCCGGCGATCACGGTCAAGCTCATGTAGAGCAGCGCACAGGCGAAACTCTTGCGCGGCTGGTTCCACAATCTGCCGGCGATCAGGTAGCACAGCACCACGCTCAAGGCCGTGCTCAGCGCCGAAGCGAAGCGCACACCGAACAGGTTCTGCCCGAATATTGCCTGGCCCAGGGCGATCATCCAGTAACCGGCTGCCGGTTTTTCGAAGTAACGCACGCTCATGAAATGCGGCGAGACCCAATTGCCGCTCAGCAGCATGTCCTGGCTGATCTGGGCGTAGCGGGTTTCGTCAGGTATCCATAAACCATGGGTGCCCAGTGGCAGCAGGTACGCCAGCGCCATGATCGCCAGCAACAAGGGGAATGCCCAGCGTCTGCTCATGCGCCTTGCACTCCCAGCCAGCCTTCGCGGCCTTCGAGTGCGCCACGCACTACGCGGCCGCTGGGCAGGTTGCCGGGAACGTCGGGCAGCAGATCGCCCAAGGGTTGGAAACGAATGCCGCGCTGGCGTGCATCGACCAGCAGCTGGCGAAAATCATTGGCCATCAGAATCCCTTCTACTTCCGCGTGGATCGTGTAGACGTTGAGTTTTTCCGGGGTGAACCGGTCGATGATGAAACGGTTGAAGTCACTGGCCGCGATGTTCGGGCCGACGACCTCGTCGAAGGTCGGCAGGTCCACCGGGATCTGTGGGGTGCCCAGTGAGCCGTCGGCCAACCGTGGCTGGAACAGGTTCTGGCCGCGACAGTCGCTGTTGTAGCGAAAGCCGAAACGTTGCTTGGCTTCGATCACACGTTCGTCTGCTCGCCAGCCAGCGGCAGCCGAGCAGTCGATTTTTTCCCCGAGGATGTCGCTGAGCGTGTCCACGCCCTGGCGGATCTGTTCGATCAGCTGCGCGTCATCCCAGCGTCCGGCATTGGCCTGCCAGCCGTGGTGGTCCCAGGCGTGCAGGCCGACCTCATGCCCGGCATCGCGAGCCTGGCGCATCAGATGCCCCAGGTCGCGACCGATCGGTTTGCCCGGCCATGCGGTGCCGGCCAGCAAAATGTCCCAGCCATAAAGGCCTGCGGCATTGGAACGCAACATTTTCCAGAGAAACTGCGGACGGATGAGGCGCCACAAGTGGCGCCCCATGTTGTCCGGCCCGACGCTGAAAAAGAACGTCGCCTTGACCTGTGCTTCATCAAGGATTTCCAGCAGCCGGGGCACCCCCTCACGGGTGCCCCGGTAGGTGTCGACATCGATGCGCAATCCTGCCTGCATTAGCGCTTGTCCGCGATTTCGAGCATGGCTTCACGCAGGAAGAAGTCCAGGGTGTTGCCGATGGTCTCGCTCATCTCCACGGTCGGTGTCCAGTCCAGCAGGCGCTTGGCGTTGGCGATGCTCGGTTTGCGGTGCGACACGTCCTGGTAACCGGTGCCGTAGAACGCCTTGCTCTCGATGTCGCGGAAGCCGGCGAACGGAGGGAAGTTGGCGCGCAGCGGGTGAGCTTCGAACTGACGCAGCAACTCTTCGCCCAACTGACGGATGCTGGCTTCGTTGTCCGGGTTGCCGATGTTGATGATCTGGCCGTTGCAGACGTCGTTGTCGTTGTCGATGATTCGTGCCAACGCTTCGACGCCGTCGGCGATGTCGGTGAAGCAGCGTTTCTGCTCGCCACCGTCGAACAGGCGGATCGGCGTGCCTTCCACCAGGTTGAGGATCAGCTGGGTAATGGCGCGGGAGCTGCCGATACGTGCCGAGTCCAGACGGTCCAGACGTGGACCCATCCAGTTGAATGGACGGAACAGGGTGAAGTTCAGGCCTTTCTGGCCATAGGCCCAGATCACGCGGTCGAGCAGTTGCTTGGAAACGGAATAGATCCAGCGTTGCTTGTTGATCGGACCGACGATGAGATTGGAGTTGTCTTCGTCGAAGTTGTTGTCCTGGCACATGCCATAGACTTCCGAGGTCGACGGGAAGATCACCCGCTTGTTGTATTTGACGCAGTAGCGAACCAGTTTCAGGTTCTCTTCGAAGTCCAGTTCGAATACCCGCAGCGGATTGCGCGTGTACTCGATCGGCGTGGCGATGGCCACCAGCGGCAGGACCACGTCGCACTTCTTGATGTGGTACTCGATCCACTCGGAGTGAATGCTGATGTCGCCTTCGACGAAGTGGAAGTTGGGGTGGCTGCGCAGGCGCTCGATGGCGTCCGAGCCAATGTCCAGGCCATAGACTTCGTAGCGGTCATCGCGCAACAGGCGTTCGGACAGGTGATTGCCGATGAAACCGTTGACGCCGAGGATCAGCACGCGGGTGCGGCGTGGCGCGCGGCCGGACTCGGCACCGCGCAGGACGGAACCGTCCACCAGGCCCAGTTCATTGGCCAGTTGCGGGCCGCTGAGGTACAGGCCGTTGTCGTTGCGTTGTCCGGCGTTGATCACCAGAGAGTCTTCGCCACAGGCGATGCGCAGCGGATCGACGCTGATCACCCGGCCCGGTGCCTGGCCTTCGTTGCCCTTGGCGACTTCGGCGCTCCAGACGATCAGCTTGTGCTCGCCCACCGCGCAGAAAGCGCCCGGATACGGCTGGGTCACAGCGCGGACCAGGTTGAACAGTTTTTCCGCCGGCTGGCTCCAGACCAGCTTGCCGTCGGCGGGCGTGCGGCGTCCAAACACCGTGGCTTTGGATTCGTCCTGTGGTGTTTCGCTGATTTTGCCTTGCGCCAGTGCAGGCAAGGTGTCGCGCAGCAGGTCAGCGGCGGCGACGCGCAGTTTGCCGTGCAGTGTCAGCGCGGTGTCACTGCGCTCGATCGCTACGCGTTGCTGGGCCACGATGGCGCCGGCATCGGCACGCTTGACCATGCGGTGCAGGGTCACGCCGGTCTCGGTTTCACCGTTGACCAGTACCCAGTTGGCCGGCGCACGACCCCGGTAGCGGGGCAGCAGGGAACCGTGCAGGTTGAACGCGCCCTTGCTTGCGGTGGCCAGCAGCGGCTCGCTCAGCAGGTTGCGGTAGTAGAAGGAGAACAGGAAGTCAGGTTGCAGCTTGGCAATGCGCTCGACCCACAGCGGGTGGTTGGCATCTTCCGGCGCGTGCACGGCAATGCCGTGGCGTGCGCACAGTTGCGCCACGGACCCATAGAACGCGTTCTCTTTCGGATCATCGGCATGGGTAAACACGGCCGCGATCTCGTAACCGGCGGCGAGCAGGGATTCGATACCAGCACAACCGATATCGTGATAGGCGAAGACAACTGCTTTTGCACTCATGAATGAACCTGATCTGTAGAGGTGGAAACTAAGCCGTCGACGGTGACCGCAGGAGCGGGAGCCGCCGGTTGGCTACGCAGGACTTTCTCGATGAAGAACCGGGGGCGTGCGCGCACATCGCTGTACATGCGGCCCAGGTATTCACCCAGCAGGCCCATGCCGATGAATTGGCCGCCGGTGAACACGAACAGCACGGCAAACAGCACGAACGTACCGTCACCGGCCCAACTGGCGCCAAACACCAGCCGCAAGAAGATCAGCATGATGGCGAACAGCGCGCCCAGGCCGGCCATGGCGAAACCGACGATGCTCAGCAGGCGCAGGGGCGTGGTGGTCATGCAGGTGATCAGGTCGAACATCAGGTTGACCAGGCGCATGGGGCTGTATTTGGACTCACCGTGTTCACGCTCGGCGTGGGTTACGAGGATTTCCGTGGTGTGGCGGGCGAAGCTGTTGGCCAGGATCGGGATGAAAGTGCTGCGTTCGCGGCAGGCGAGCATGGCGTCGACGATGGTGCGGCGATAGGCGCGCAACATGCAGCCGTAGTCAGTCATGGCCACACCGGTGGATCGTTGCACGGCGAGGTTGATCAGTTTCGACGGCCAGCGGCGCAGGGCCGAGTCCTGACGGTTGTTGCGCACGGTGGCGACGACGTCGTAGCCGAGTTCGGCCTGGGCGACCAGGCGCGGGATTTCTTCGGGCGGGTTTTGCAGGTCGGCATCGAGGGTGATGATCACGTCGCCCTTGCATTGTTCGAAACCGGCCATGATTGCCGCGTGCTGGCCGTAGTTGCGGTTCAGGATTACCGCTACCACCGGGCTGCCGGGGCGGGCGGCGGCCTCCTCCAGCAGGTGCGCGGAGTCATCGCGGCTGCCGTCGTCGACCAGGACGATTTCATAGGCGTGGTTCAATTGCTCGCAGGCCGCCTCGGTGCGCCGCAACAACTCCGGCAGGCTGTCTTCTTCGTTGTAGACCGGGATCACGATCGATACGGAGTTAATCGGGTAAGGTCTCACAGGCGTTTGTCCAGGCAGTTTTCAATGGCGCCGACAACGCGCTCGACGTCGTCGGTGGTCATGTCGGGGAACAGCGGGATCGAACACAGTCGAGCCGAGTTCCATTCGGTGTTGGGCAGGTGAACGTCGGGGAAACGCTGGCGGTACCAGGTATGCAGGTGGGTGGCGATGAAGTGAATACCGGTGCCGATGTTCTGTTCCTGCAAGGCTTTCATGAACGCCTCGCGGTCCAGCCCGCAGCGTTCGGCGTCGATGCGCAGGATGAACAGGTGCCAGGCGTGCTGCTGGGCATAACCCGGAACGGTCAGCGGTTGAACCGGCAAGCCTTCCAGCCGTTGCAGGTAAGTGCTCGCCAGTTGCGCGCGCTTGGCGTTGATTTCGTCCAGTCGCTCCAGTTGCACCAGGGCGATGGCGGCATTGATGTCGGCCAGGTTGTACTTGAAGCCGGGCTCCATCACCTGGGCCTGGGGTTTGCGCCCGTGAGTCATGCGGTCGTAGGCGTCGACGCCCAGGCCGTGGAACTTGAGCATGCGCACCCGCGAAGCCAGGGCTTCGTCGTCGGTGACGAACATCGCGCCCTCGGCGCAGGTCATGTTCTTGATCGCGTGGAACGAGAAAATCGCCGTGCCTTGGCTGCCCACGTGGCGACCCTTGTACCGGGTGCCGGCGGCGTGGGCGGCGTCTTCGATCACCGCGATGCCATGTTTGTCGGCCAATGCGTACAGCGGATCGAGATCGAACGCCGCACCGGCGTAATGCACGGGAATGATGGCCTTGGTACGCGGGGTGATCGCCGCTTCGATGCTCGCTACATCCGTCATCAGGGTGTCGCGGTCGACATCGACGAACACAGGGGTCGCACCCAGCAGGCAAATCATGTTCGCCGTGGACACCCAAGTCTGTGAAGGCGTGATGACTTCATCGCCGGGACCGATCCCGAGTGCCAACAGGGTGATGTGCATACCGCCCGTCGCCGAGGACAGTGCGACGGCATGGCGGCATCCGATATAGTTCGCGAAGTGTTCTTCCAATGCCTGGTTTTTGGGGCCGGTAGTGATCCAGCCAGAGCGCAGAACTTGTTCGACCGCGGCAATTTCTTCATCGCCGATACTGGGACGGGAGAAGGGGAGAAACGCCTGACTCATGCAAACCTCATAGCTCAAAGGTAAGTAGCCCTGGAGGCTAGACAAATGGATCCAAGGTCAGCGTAGACCATAAATTGGATTTGCTTCAACGAGTTAGTTGAACTAGGTGAGAAACTGCTTGATTTGAGTTTATCCGCCTTGAACAGCAGGTTGGCGCCCATGGTGGCTCGCCGCATCGCCAAGAGGTTAGGCTTGTTTTTGTGAAAGAAACATCAAAAAACGGTAGGCGGATCATTTATCTCGTGGTGATTAAGCGACTGTTCAGCCTTCTCCCGTCCATCGCCGCTCATTTCGCGAACGTACTGCGCAAGTGCCGCTTTACATGAACCACGTTTCATTTCTTAGTTGTTTGACCGGATTGTTTTTACTTAAGGCTGTTTCGTTTGATTGACTTACCCGTTTCTGATTCTCATGCACCAAAAGCCAACCCGCTGACGGTGTATCTGGCGCGACTGGCGCCCTCCAGCCAATTGACCATGCGCTACGTGTTGCAGGACGCCGCCGACCGCCTGGGCTTCGAAGATGTGAACATCGAGGAAATTCCCTGGCATGGGCTGCAGCCCGAGGATGTGATTGCGTTGGTCGCGACGTTGCGCGCCGACGGTTACGCGCCCAACACTTCGTCGCTGTACGTCAACGCAGTGCGCGGGGTGATGAACGAGGCATGGCGCATGAGCCTTATCAGCCAGGAGCATTTGCTGAAGATGCGCTCGGTCAAGGGCATTACCGGTACGCGTCTGTCCCAGGGACGCAATCTGCGACGCTCCCTGATCCGCGAATTGATGGACGTCTGCGCGGCCGACCCAAGGCCTCAGGGCCTGCGGGACGCGGCGGTCATCGCGATTCTGTACGGCTCGGGCATGCGCAAGTCGGAGTCGGTGAACCTGGAGCTGAGCCAGCTCGATTTCACCGAGCGCAGCCTGCGGGTCACGGCCAAGGGTAACAAACAGCTGATCAAATACGCCCCGGCCTGGGCGTTCGCCAAGCTCGAGGCCTGGCTGGAATTTCGCCGTTCACAGCTCAAGGAAGGGGAGGAGGACGATACGTTCCTGTTCAACCGCATTCGCCGTGGCAGCCACATCACCCGCGAGCGCATCACCAAGCATGCCATCTACTACATCGCCCGCCAGCGCGGGACGCAGGTGGGGGTAAAGATCATGCCCCATGACTTCCGTCGTTCGTTCATCACCCGGGTGATCGAGGAGCATGACCTGTCGATTGCGCAGAAGCTGGCGCATCACAGCAATATCCAGACGACGGCCAACTATGACGTTCGCGATGACAACGAACGGCGCAGGGCGGTGGATCGCTTCGATCTTTGAATGGCGAGATCCCCTGTAGGAGCGAGCTTGCTCGCGATGGAGGTCAACGATAACGCGGGCTGTCTGAATGTCCTCGGTGTCTGAACTTCCATCGCGAGCAAGCTCGCTCCTACAGGGGTGTTGCGTTTGGTTTATGCCTCGCTCAGGACATGAGCATGACCAATGGTCGAGACATGCACCGCGCTACCGGCCGGAGGCGCGTACATGCCGGAACTGCGTACCAGCAGTGATCGACCCGACTGCTCGCCGCTGGCCGAGGCTTGCAGTTCCACGGTCAGGGTGCAGGTGTTGCCGCTGAAATCCCGGTCGGTCACGACGGCGCGACAGCCAGTGACTTCCGCGGTATGGGGCATGATGCTGGCCAGTTGCAGTTGCTCGGGGCGCAGCATGATCTGCGCGGCACTGTTGTTGCGGTGGTTGTTGACCGGGATCCGGCCCAGGTCGCAATGGGCCCAGCCGGCTTCGATACGCGCCGGCATGACCACGGCATCACCGAGGAACAGCGCGGTCTGGACATCGCCGGGATAACGGTAGAGATCCAGCGGATGCCCCGACTGCACCAGGCGACCGTGACGCATCACCGCCAACTGGTCGGCGAAGGACAGCGCTTCGCTCTGGTCGTGGGTGACCAGGATGGTGGTCACCCCGGCTTCCGCCAGCAGGCGCGCCACCAGTTTGCGCATGTTGGCGCGCAGGCCGGTGTCGAGGGCCGAGAAGGGTTCGTCGAGCAGCATCAGTCGCGGTTGCTGGGCCAGGGCGCGGGCCAGGGCCACACGCTGCTGCTGCCCGCCGGACAGCTCATGGGGCCAGCGATGGGCCATGTTCGAATCCAGTGCAACGCTGTCCATCAGTTCGGCGATTCGCTGCTGCCGCTCGCTGCCCTTGGTCGCCAGGCCGAAGCCGATGTTGGCCGCCACCGTCATGTGCGGAAACAGCGCGCCGTCCTGTGGTACGTAGCCGATCAGACGCTGATGCGCCGGGACCTCGTGGGTGCTGTCGACCAGCGTCTGGCCGTTGAGCGACAGGCGCCCGGAGTCGGGGAATTCGAAGCCGGCGATCATCCGCAACAGGGTGGTCTTGCCCGACCCGGACGGGCCGACAATCACCGTGCGGCTGCCGGTCGGGACCGACAGACTGACGTTATCCAGGGCCTTTTGCGTGCCGTAGTGTTTGGAGAGTGAATGCAATTCCAGAGTGTTCATCGGCCAGCCGTTTTTTTGGATTGGTGATAAAGGATTCCGGTCAACGGAAGCGACAGCACAATCATCATCAGGGCATAGGGCGCAGCAGCGGCGTAATCGATTTCGCTGGTCATCGCCCAGAAACCGGTAGCCAGGGTGCGTGTGCCGTTGGGGGCGAGCAGCAGGGTGGCGGTCAGTTCATTGGTGATCGCCAGGAACACCAGCGCGGCGCCTGCCGCGGCTCCCGGTGCCGCCAGGCGCAGGGTGATCAGCCACAGCGCATGGGTCGGCGAGCGGCCGAGGCTGCGGGCCATGTTTTCCAGTTCCACCGGAGCCTGGGCGATGCCCGCCCGCAGGCTGACCAGCGCGCGGGGCAGGAACATCAGCAGGTACGCCAGCAGCACGGTGATCGTGGTCTGGTAGATCGGCCGGGCGAAATGGATGGTCGCGGTCACCAGCGCCAGCGCGACGACGATTCCCGGCAAGGCGCTGGTGATGTAGTTACAGCCTTCCAGCAGCCGTTGCAGCCGGCCCGGCGAGCGAATCGACAGCCAGGCAATCGGAATCGCCGCGCAGGTGGTCAGGGCCGCGCCAGCAACGCCAAACAGCAGGGTTTGTTCCAGCGCCGGCAGCAGCTCGGGTAAATCCCAGACCTCAAGGCCCCCGGCAATCAGCCATTTGCCCAGGGTGATCAAGGGCACGCCCAAGGCCAGGGCACAGGTGGCCAGTTGCAAGACCAGGGCGAGCAGTGTTATCGGCCGGTTCAGGCTGACCACGCGTTGTTCCCGGGCGCTGCCGGAGCCGACGCGGGCATAGCGCGCATGGCCACGGGCGGCGGATTCGATGGTCAGCATCACCAGGCAGAACAGCGCCAGCACGCCGGCCAGCAGGTTGGCGGCGGGGCCGTTGAAGGTGGATTTGAACTGATCGAAGATCGCCGTAGTGAAAGTGTCGAAGCGGATCATCGCGTACAGGCCGTACTCGGCCAGCAAATGCAGGCCCACCAGCAAGGCGCCACCGCAGATGGCCAGGCGCAGTTGCGGCAGCACCACACGGAAAAACACGGCCCAGGGCTTGAGGCCCATGGACTCGGCAACATCTTCGATGGCCGGGTCGAGTCGACGCAAAGTCGCGGCAACCGGCAGGTACAGGAACGGGAAGTAGGCGATGACCGAGACGAGGACCCCGGCAAACAGCCCGTGAATCGGCGGAACCAGGCTGACCCAGGCATAGCTGTGCACGAACGCCGGCACCGCCAGCGGCGCGGTCGCCAGCAGCGACCAGCCGCGGCGTCCGGGCAGGTTGGTGCGTTCGGTGAGCCACGCCAGCGTGACCCCCAGCGCAATGCACAACGGCACGGTGATGATCACCAGCAGCACGGTGTTGACCATCAGTTCGCCGACCCGTGGCCGGAAAACCAGCGGCACTACCTTGCTCCAGCCCGTATCCAGGTAGACGCCGATGACAAACGCGATGGGCAACAGCGCCAGCAACGAAACCAGCACCGACAGGCTGACCACCCACGCACCGCCACGGCTCGCGAAAATGCCGCGTGATCGTCGACGCAGGTTGGCGGGTGTCGCGTCCGCGACACGCGCCGGTAGGGATTCAGGCATCAATTTAGAGCAGTCCGGCCTGAGTCATCAGCTCCACGGCTTTTTTGCTGTCGAGTTTCGACGCATCGACGCTTGGCGCATCGAGCTGCTGCAAAGGCACCAGTTTCGGGTTGGATTGCGCGTCCTTGCCAACGGCGTATTCAAACGACTTGCCGTCCTTGAGCACGGCCTGGCCGTCCTTGCCGGTGATGTACTTGAGGAACGCCTGGGCTTGTTCCTGATGTTTGCTGGACGCCAGGACGCCGCCGCCGGAGATGCTGACAAACGCACCCGGATCCTTGTGTTTGAAGTAGTACAGGGCGGTGTTCTTGCTGTTCTCGCCGGTCTTGGACTGATCGACGAAGCTGTAATAGTGATAGATCACGCCGCTGTCGATCTGCCCAGCATTCACCGCCTTGAGCACGGAGCTGTTGCCGCGGTAGGCGCTGAAGTTGGTTTTCATCGCCTTGAGCCAGTCCAGGGTTGCGGCTTCGCCTTTCTGCTCGAGCATCGCGGCCACGATGGCCTGGAAGTCGGCGCCGCCTGGCGACGCGCCCCAGCGACCTTTCCAGGAAGGATCAGCGAGGTCCATGATCGATTTTGGCAGTTGCGCTTCAGTCAACTTGCTCGGGTTGTAGACGAATACCGTCGAACGTGCGGCGATCCCCACCCATTTGCCATGGGCCGGGCGATAGGCGGAATCGATTTGTTCCAGGGTGGCCTTGTCGATCGGTGCAAACAGGCCCGCGTTATCGACCAGGACCATGGAGGGCGAGTTTTCGGTGAGGAACACGTCCGCCGGCGAGGCGGCGCCTTCCTGCACGAGCTGGTTGCCCATCTCGGTGTCATCGCCATTGCGCAGGGTGACCGGAATACCGGTTTCCTGAGTGAAGCCCTCAACCCAGGCCTTGGTCAGGCCTTCGTGCTGTGCGTTGTACACCACAATGCCGACGCCATCGGCGGCATACACGTGGCTGGCGCTCACGAGGGCGGTGGCTATCAGGGCTTTTTTCAGGAAGGACGGGATTCGGGACATCATGCGGTGGCAGCTCCTGTTTTCTTGGTCTTGAGCAAGCAGATTCGACGGTGAAGACGCCGATTATTGTAGATCAATAGGAATCATTTGCATGTTTTGAGGCCGGCGAATTTAGAGATCCGAATGAGAAAAAAACGTCAAATAAACAGTTATTTCCTGTCATTTCAATGGTTATAAAAAAAACCGAGAGGCCCATCAGGCGTCTCGGTTTTTTTGGCGGGCAGGATCAGGGCCGGGTTTGCGGAAAAATCAGCACCTGCAGGTTGCCACGCTGATAACGCTTGCCGTCGATGGGCAGTGCTTCGACTTCCTGAATTTCATCAACACTGTTGACTCGCATCACCACGCCGACCGAGCCCTTTTTGCGGGCTTCTGTCATCCATTGCCCGACGTTTTCCAGCGTGACTATGCGTGGTGCCATGGCGGGATCGCCGAGGCCGTATTTCAGTTCGCCGATGACATTGTAGAGATCCACTTGCGGGCGCTTGGTCAGCCAGGACAAAGCCGAGGCGGCGCCCAGGTCGTTGCTGAGCAGCGATGTGGTCTGGTTCAGGCCGTCCAGATGTTCGGCGATGAAACGGTCGGGCATTTTGCTGTCGACGATCTGACTCGGCATGGCCGCCGGCAACAGCGCTACCAGCAGCCAGATACCCAGGGCCGGCATGGCCCACAATTCCAGCGGGCGCATGACTTGCAGGGCATTGGCAATGATCCAGCCGACCAGCACGATGAATGCCAGTGACAGGCTGAACATCTCGGTGTTTTCAAAGACCTCTTTCGTGGTTTGCAGATACAGCAGCGCAATCAGGGCAATGCTGGCAATGACAACGTTGAGCACCCCGTTGATACGAATCGCCCGGCTTTGCGCCTGATCCAGCAGTTGCGTCACTGCATGCCCCATCAACAACGCCAGTGGCAACAGGCACGGCATGATGTAGGTCGGCAACTTGCCGCTGCTCATGCTGAAAACCGCCAATGGCAACAATAGCCAGAGCAGCAGGAAACCAAACACAGGCTGGCGCTTGTTTTTCCAGGCCTGGATGAAGGTGGTGGGCAACAGCGCAGCCCAGGGCAGGCTGGAGGCGACCAGCATCGGCAGGTAGAACCACCATGGGCGCGCGTGTTGCGCGTTGTCGGCGGCGAACCGGCGCACGTGCTCGTTCCAGAAGAAAAACCGCCAGAAATCCGGTTCCTGATGGTGGATCGCCAGCGCCCATGGCAGGCAGACCACCGCCGCGACCACCACCGCCAGCGGGCCATAGCGCAGTAACTCCCCGGCGCGACGCTGCCAAACCATATAGGGCAGGGCGATCAGTGCCGGCAACAGCCAGGCGAGAAAACCCTTGGTCATGAAGCCCATGCCGCAGGCAACGCCCAATGACAGCCAGGCACCCAGCCGACCGCGAGTCGTGCGGCTGTCGATGGCAAACCAGAGCGAGACCAGGCTCAAGTTGACCCAGAAGGTGAATTGCGGATCGAGGTTGGCGTAGCCGGCCTGGCCGGCGATCAGCCCGAAACTCATGTAAAACAGCGCGCAGGCGAAGCTCTTGCGTGGATCGTTCCAGAACCGGCGGGCAATCAGATACGCCAGCCAGACACTGAGCCCGGTGCTGAGCGCCGAGGCGATACGCACTCCGAACAGGTTGTCACCGAACACGGCCTGGCCTATGGCGATCATCCAGTAACCGGCAATCGGTTTTTCGAAATAACGGATGCCCATGAAGTGCGGAGCGATCCAGTTACTGCCGAGCGTCATTTCCTGACTGATCTGGGCGTAGCGGGTTTCGTCGGGAATCCACAACCCATGACTCATCAGCGGTAACAGGTAGAACGCCACGAATGCTGCCATCAGGGCGACAAGGATCCAGCGCTCTGCAACTGACTTTTTGTGTGGGTGAGGGTTTAACGGGACCACATAATCAGGCAGGGGGGTGTTTGACGTCATGAGTCGGCCTTGGCTCAGAAGTAATGACTTGATAAGTGTCAGAACGTTATTTGTTAGATAACGGGCGCCAGTCTTCGGCATTCACAATGCCCAACACCTGAAGTTGGCCATTGTTATCAACATGAACAAACAGCGAACTGCCGTATTCACTTTTCGCCGCATGTTTGAAACCGCTCATGGCTTCTAAGTCGCCGATACAACTGCTATGGGTCACCAGCACCAGATTTCGATGGGCGCGCTTGTGCGCCACGATGTCGTTGCGCCAGGTGCTGTCGCAATCAACCAGCCACTGTTGCGTCTGGGCATCTTTACCAAACATGTAATGCGCGGTTTGAGTGGTGCGGGTGAGCGGGCTGCTCAGTACATCGGCCTGTGCCATCCCCAGGCGCGTCAGGCCTTGACCGACCACCTGTGCGGCGTCGCTGCCCACTTTGGTAATGCCGTCTTCCGGGCCCAGGCACGGATTGCTGGACTGGTCGCAACGCTCGGCGTGACGGACCAGTACCACCATCTCCCCGGCTTCCCATCCTTTGAGCATCTGCGCCCTGACCGAGGGCTGGGCGTTGATCAGGCTCACGGGGGAGCGCGGCCACAATACAAAGCCTGTCACCAGCGCAGTGACCAGCAGGGCGCCGAAAATTGCGATCAGCAACTTGAACAGTCGTGGCGCCTTGCCGGGGCCCGTTGAGGAGTTAAACAAGATTTTCACCTGCCGAAGCAAAGTTGCATTGGAAGTTTCAAGTGCAACTAAGTTGATTGCTGTAATGGCGGGGACATTAAAGTGGTGTGGATGCTGGCGGGGTGAAATAGATGTGAAAAAAGCGTGAGGGGCTTTTCGCAAGTTACTTAGTTGGTTATTGGTAACTTTTATCTTTTACTACCACTGCCCCCTGTAGGAGCGAGCCTGCTCGCGAAAAACGCCTCGGCAACGCGCTCCTTCAGGCAGAGCGCGTCATCGTTGACGTGCATCGCGAGCAAGCTCGCTCCTACAGGGGGATGCATTTCAATTGGTAGAAGCGAGCCACGCAGCGGCAGCGCGCTCCTTCAGTCTGGGCGCGTTATCGTTGACGTCCATCGCGAGCAGGCTCGCTCCTACAGGGAGGGGCAAACCGCCTGAGTGCTTGTGGCGGCCTTGCTGATCAGCGCGGCCAGCCGCTTGACGTTGTTCTGTTGCGCCGCCACCAGCTCATCGATCGATGGCCCGGAAGGCGTCTGCAACGTGCTGCGACAAGGCAGCAGCGCGGTATCGCCAGTGCGCAGGCGCCACTTCACGTCGATCAGCCCGTATTGACCGGGAATCGAATCGAAGCGCTGGACCTCCAGCCGCACCGAGATCTTGCGTTGCGGGTTGCTGTTGACCATCTGATCGAGCAGGGCGCTGCGCAATTCATCCACCAGGCTGGCCCCCCACCACTGGGTTTCGAGGATGGCCATGCCGGTATTACCCTGGCGCACGACAATTTGCGGGCGATCGACCTGTGGCGGAACCGTCAGGCTTTCGATCTGGATATCCGCCGTGGTCCTTGGATTGCCGCTCAACTGGGCTGGCGTCAGGGTATGGAACTGAATCGGATCGCTGCGGCATGCAGCCAGCAATGACAGCACAGCGATCAACGTAACCTTCAGCGGAAAAGCCATGGATGATGCTCCTGTGGTCATTTGCTTGGCGGCCCCTGCATATCGATTGGCGCGGCATTCTCAGGACGGCCGCGAATCAGCGATTCGGGATGCCGTCCCAGATAGTCCGCAAGGTCACGCAGAGAGCGCGAGGTGCGTCCGAGCTCGTCGAGGGTTTGCCCCAGTTTTTCCCGTTGCGGCGAATCGTCGGCCAGGGTCGAGTTCGCCGATTGCAGCGTGGTATTGGCCGATTGCAGGGTCTTGCTCACGTCCGTCAGGGTGCTTGATACGCTGGGCAGGGTCTTGCCGTTGAACTGGCCAAGGCCTTTACGCAGTTCGACAAGGGTGCTGTCCAGATTGGCGGCGACACGCTCGATCGGCAGCTGGTTGATCTTGTTGACCATGGCCTCGAGTTTTTCCTGCAACTGTTCGAGGCTGCCTGGAACCGTCGGGATCATCACCGGGCGGGCGTTTGCGTCGAAGGTCACTTTTTCCGCTTTCGGGTAGAAGTCCAGGGCGATGTACAGCTGTCCTGTAAGGAGGTTGCCGGTACGTGCCTGGGCGCGCAGGCCGTTTTCGATGAACGCGCCGATGATTCGGATGCCACCGGCCTCATCGTTAGGGTCATGCTTGAGTGCCTCAAGCATCTTGACGTGAGCCTGCCCCAGACGCTGCGGGTAAATCACAATGCCGACGTTGACCGGAAAACTGCGCTTTTTCGCATCGAAGTCAAGGTTGACCGACACCACCTTGCCGATTTCCACGCCGAGGAACTCCACCGGCGCATCGACCTTGAGCCCGCGCAGCGCCTGATCGAAACGCAAGGCCAGGAATTGCGGCTTGCCATTGGGCGGGGCGAGGGCGGTTTGCTGGTCTTCGAACAACTCGTAGGCATACTCTTCTGGCGCGGGTTTGTCGCCAGGGCTGTATTCGGGCGCGCGGAAGGCGATGCCACCGACCAATATCGACGACAGGGACTCGGTCTTGACCGAAAAACCGTTGGCGCCCACGTTGACATCGACACCGCTGGCATTCCAGAAACGAGTGTTTTCGGTGACGTAGGCATCATTGGGCGAATGGATGAACAGATCGATGTTCACCCCTTTGCCGTCACGGTCCAGGGCGTAGGCCACCACCTGACCCACGGGGATCTTGCGGTAGTAGACCGGGGAGCCGATATCGAGCGAGCCCAGGTCCTGGGTGTGCAAGGTGAAGCGCTTGCCCGGTTCGCCGTAGGTGATCGCCGGCGGGTTTTCCAGGCCCTTGAAGTTCTTCGCGCGGCCATTGGCCTGGCCGGCATCGGCGCCGATGTAGTCACCCGAGAGCAGGGTGTCGATGCCCGATACGCCGCCGGCACCGATACGTGGCCGCACGACCCAGAACTTGGAATCTTCGCGGGTAAAACTTTCGGCCTGCTTGGACAGTTTGATGGTGGCGTTGACACTTTTCTGGTCATCGCTCAGTTCCACGTCCTCGACGTGGCCGATCACCACGCTGCGGTATTTGACCTCGGTCTTGTTGGCAACCAGGCCATCGCCAGTCTTGAAGTTGATGGTGATGGTCGGCCCTTGCTGCATGATGTTGTGCACCACCAGCGAGATCCCCACCAGTACCGCGACGATCGGCACGATCCACACCAGCGACACGCTGAAACGGCGGGTCTTGACGGGCGCCTGGCCGGGGGCCTGTGGCCCGTCAGTGGCTTGTTGCTTCATCCGTGACCTCCTCGAAATGTGAACCCTTGCCGCTGGCATCCCAGATCAGGCGTGGGTCGAAACTCATGGCCGACAGCATGGTGAAGACCACCACCAGGCCAAAGAAAAGAATGCCCGCACGCGGCTCGATATCGGCCAGGGCCTGGAACTTCACCAGCGAGGCCACCAGGGCCACGACTATCACGTCGAGCATCGACCAATAGCCGATCACCTCGACGAAGCGGTACATCGTCGACCGCTCCTTCTGGGCCCACAGGCTGTTGCGTTGCACGGTGATCAGCAGCATGCCCAGGGCGACAAACTTGATGCCCGGCACCGCGATGCTGGCGATGAAAATGATCAGGGCGATATCCCAGGCACCGTGGACCCAGAAGTCCAGCACGCCACTCATGATCGTGCTGTCGGCGCCGCTGCCGACCATCCTGGTGTTCATCACCGGCAGCAGGTTGGCCGGTACGTAGAACACCAGGGAGGTGAGCAGGTAGGCCCAGGTCCGGGTCAGCGAGTTGGTCTTGCGCCGGTGCAGCGGGGCGCCACAGCGCTCGCATTCGTGGGGATCAAAGGTCATGTCACAGGCCAGGCCACAGGTGTGGCACAGGCACAGGTTGAGTTCGCCGGCTGTCGGAGGTGTGGTCATGGGAGGTCCCACAGATCACGGATATCGCGGCCGGCGATACGGATCATCATCAGGCTGAGGATGGCCAAAGCGATCAGGCCGATACCGGGCAGCACATCGAGAAAACCGGCGAGCTTGATCACCGCGACCATAGCCCCCAGCAGGCAGACCTCCAGCATGCTCCAGGGCCTGAGGGTTTCCAGCCAGCGCATGCAGAACTTGAAGGCCGGGGCGCGCCGGTGGCCCAGGGCGTAACCCAGGACCCAGATCAGCAGCACCAGCTGGATGATCGGCGCGATGATCATGGCGATCGCCGCGACCATGGCGATGAAGGTGATCGGTCCCAGGCTCAGGGCCAGCACCGAGTCCCACAGCGTCGCGCTGTTCTTCAGGCCTTGCAGGCTGATGCTCATGACCGGGTAGAAGTTTGCGAAAATCCACAGCATCAGGGCGGTGAGGGTCAGCGCCAGGCGCTGCTCCGCCGTCAGGCCGTTATAGCGCTGCAGCACACCGCCGCAGCGCGTGCACAAAGTTTTCTGATGTTTGGCGAGCGTGGCTTTCTCGTACACGCAGTCGCAGTGCTCGCAGATGATCAATTGGTCTGTCGTTGCCATGGGCCAGGCTCGATGAATGCTGAATTGATGAGCACCCCCTCAATATAGAAGTGACTCGGAATTGAGCAAATCGAAACACTGAACAAGCCATGGGTCTTCGCATGATGATGCTTTGATCGTTCCCACGCTCTGCGTGGGAATGCGGCCCGGGACGCTCCGCGTCCCTTTCCAGAGCTGGAACGCGGAGCGTCCCTTGAGGCGTTCCCACGCAGAGCGTGGGAACGATCCAATCGCGAGCAAGCTCGCTCCTACAGGGTTTGTGCCTTGGCTGGCTTCAGCCAAGCACTTCGCGCATGCGATACCAGAGCATACCGAGGGCCAGCAGTGGCGAGCGCAGGGCGCGGCCGCCGGGGAAGGTCATGTGCGGCACGGCGCTGAAAACGTCGAAACCCTGGCTGTGGCCGGCATGGATCGCTTCGCCGAGCAATTTGGCGCACCAGTGCGTCACGTTCAGGCCATGGCCGGAATAACCCTGGGCATAGAACACGTTGGGGTGCTGGCTCAGGCGCCCGACCTGGGGGAATCGATTGGCGGTGATGCCGATCTTGCCGCCCCACTGGTAGTCGATGCGCACATTCGCCAGCTGCGGGAAGACCTTGAGCATCTGCGGGCGCATGTACGCGGCGATGTCCCGTGGGTCGCGCCCGGAGTAATGGCAGGCACCGCCGAAGAGCAGGCGCCGGTCCGCCGAGAGCCGGTAGTAGTCGAGGCCGACTTTCTGGTCGCACAGCGCCAGGTTGCGCGGGATCAATTGCGCGGCCTGTTCCACAGTCAAGGGCTCGGTGGCGATGATGTAGCTGCCCGCCGGCAGCACCTTGCCGCTGAGTTTCGGTTCGAGCTCTTCCAGATGGGCATTGCAGCCCAGCACCAGACTGCCGGCACGCACCGTGCCACCGGCGCAACGCACTTGCACCGTGCTGCCATGGATCAGTTCCAGCACCGGGCTCTGCTCGTAGATTCGCACACCCAAGGATTGCGCAAGCTTGGCTTCGCCCAGAACCAGGTTCAGCGGGTGCAGGTGGCCGGAGCCCATGTCGATCAAGCCACCGGCATAGACGCCGGCGTTGACCACCTGCTCGCGGATCTGACCGGGCTCGACCAGGCGGGTTTCGTGGGCGTAACCGGATTCCTGCAGATGTGCCTGTTCAGCCCTGAGCCCGGCGAATTGTGCCGGGGTGTTGGCCAGTTCGCAAAAGCCCCAGCGCAGGTCGCAATCAATGCCGTGCTCCCGGATCCGGCGGCCCACCAGCTCCACCGATTCGACACCGGCACGCTCCATATAAGCCACGCCTTCGGCACCGACGTGCCGGGCAAAGCCGCTGACGTCATGGCCGATGCCGCGAATCAGTTGCCCGCCGTTGCGCCCGCTGGCGCCCCAGCCAATCCGCCGGGCTTCCAGCAAAATCACCGAGAGCCCGCGCTGGGCCAGTTCTATCGCGGTGTTGACGCCGGTAAAACCGCCGCCAATCACGCAGACATCCGCCACCAGGTCTTCGCCCAGCGTGGGGAAAGGCGCCAGGCCGTTGGCCGAGGCGGCGTAGTAAGAGTGCGTATGTTCCTGGGTGTACTGGTTCATTGGTTGGACTTCACTTTGCTCCAGGAACGGGTCATCAGGCGCATGATCGATTGCGGCGGCGTGGTCGAGATGTACAGCTTGTCGAGGACTTCCTGGGACGGGTACACCTCGGGGTTGTTGACCAGTTCAGCGTCCATGTACTGCTTGGCCGGCGGGTTCGGGTTGGCGTAGCCGACCGAGGCGCTGACCTTGGCGATCACTTGCGGGTCGAGCAGGTTATTGATGAACGCATGGGCTTCTTTCGGGTTGCCGGCATCGGCGGGAATGGCCAGCAGGTCGAACCACAGGTTGCTGCCTTCCTTGGGGATGGCGTAGGCGATGTTCACGTTGTTCTTGGCTTCCTTGGCGCGGTTGGCAGCCTGGAACACGTCGCCGGAGTAACCGAAGGCCACGCAGATATCGCCGTTGGCCAGGTCCGACACGTATTTGGAAGAGTGGAAGTAAGTGACGTAGGGACGGATGCTCAGCAGCTTGGCTTCGGCCTTCTTGAAGTCTTCGGGGTTTTCGCTGCGCGGGTTCATGCCCATGTAGTTGAGCACCGCCGGGAACACTTCGTCCGCCGAGTCCATCATCGATACGCCGCACTGGCTGAGCTTCTTGATGTTTTCCGGCTCGAACAGCACGGCCCAGGAATCGATGTGGTCAATCCCCAGCACTTGCTTGACCTTGTCGACGTTGTAACCGATGCCGTTGGTGCCCCACAGGTACGGCACGGAATGCTCGTTGCCCGGATCGTTCTTCTCCAGCAGGGCGAGCAGTTTCGGGTCGAGGTTCTTGAAGTTCGGCAGCTCGGCGCGGTCCAGCTTGAGGAAAGCGCCGGCCTTCACCTGCCGTGCCAGGAAGTGGTTGGACGGCACCACCACGTCATAGCCGGTGCGCCCGGCAAGCAACTTGCCTTCCAGGGTTTCGTTGGAATCGAAGACGTCGTAGATCACCTTGATCCCGGTTTTCGCCTGGAAGTCGGCGAGGGTGGTTTCGCCGATGTAGTCGGTCCAGTTGTAGACGCTGACCTGGGGCTGGGCCTGGGCAACGGCGCTGCACAAAACGGTGAGCGCGAGCGGGACCATGGATTTCAATAGACGCATATCGACACCTCTTGGAATTATTGGTTTTTTTCAGGTGATTCTTTGGTGTTCTGGCAGCCGTCATCGCGAGCAGGCTCGCTCCCACAGGGGAATGCATTTCAAACTGTGGGAGCGAGCCTGCTCGCGATGGGGCCCTTACAGGCCGCCGGGTTCTCAGACGCTCAGCAACAGGAACTCACGCTCCCACGAGCTGATCACGCGCTTGAAGTTCTCGTGTTCGGCGCGTTTCACCGCGACGTAGCCACGTACGAACTTGCTGCCCAGGTAGCGGCCGATGGCGTCACATTCTTCCATCTGGGTCAGGGCGTCTTCGATGGTGATCGGCAGGCGCAGGTTGCGGCGTTCATAGGCGCGACCCTCGACCGCGGCGCTCGGTTCGATGCCTTCGACCATGCCGATGTAGCCGCACAGCAGGCTGGCGGCGATGGCCAGGTACGGGTTGGCGTCGGCGCCCGGCAGGCGGTTTTCCACGCGCATCGCCTCGGGGCCGGAAGTCGGCACGCGCAGGCCGACGGTGCGGTTTTCTTCGCCCCATTCGACGTTCACCGGCGCCGACGTGTCCGGCAGGAAACGGCGGAACGAGTTGACGTTGGGGGCGAACATCGGCAGCACCTTGGGGATGTACTTCTGCAGGCCGCCGATGTGCTGGCGGAACAGGTCGCTCATCTTCCCGTCGGCATCGGCGAAGATCGGCTGGCCGGTAGCGATGTCCACCACGCTCTGGTGAATGTGCATGGCGCTGCCGGGCTCGTCGCCGATCGGCTTGGCCATGAAGGTCGCCGTCACGTTGTGCTTGAGCGCCGCTTCGCGCAGGGTGCGCTTGAACACGGTGATCTGGTCCGCCAGGTCCAGCGCGTCGCCGTGACGGAAGTTGATTTCCATCTGCGCCGGGCCGTCTTCGTGGATCAGCGTGTCGAGGTCCAGGCCTTGTAGCTCGCACCAGTCATAGACGTCTTCGAACAGCGGGTCGAACTCGTTGGCGGCATCGATGGAGAACGACTGACGACCACTTTCCGCGCGACCCGAACGGCCCAGCGGCGCCTTGAGCGGCAAGTCCGGGTCTTCGCAGCGCTGGGTCAGGTAAAACTCCATTTCCGGCGCAACGATCGGCTTCCAGCCCTTGTCGGTGTACAGCTGCAGCACTTTCTTCAGCACGTTGCGCGGCGACAGTTCGATCGGGTTGCCGAACTTGTCGAAGGTGTCGTGAATCACGATGGCGGTCGGCTCGATGGCCCATGGAACCACGTACACCGCGTCGGAAACCGGCTTGCAGACCATGTCGATGTCGGCCGGGTCCAGCAGGTCGTAGTAGATGTCGTCGTCGACAAAGTCCCCGGTTACCGTTTGCAAAAGCACACTTTCCGGCAGGCGCATGCCTCGCTCATGCAGGAACTTGTTGGTGGGTGCGATTTTGCCGCGTGCAATGCCGGTCAGGTCGCTGACGACGCACTCGACTTCGGTAATCTTGTGATCTTTCAGCCAAGTGAACAGCTGATCGAAAGGGGCATTCATAAAGACCTCGTTATTGGTTTTATTAACGCGGGGGAAGGTCGATTCATCTGTCAGGCGCTTCCCCTGTGGCGCGTTGACGACTATCTTGGGCGAGCCTTCGAGTTCCATCTATCCACTTTAAGCAGGACAAAGCGCACCAAAAGAGTGCGTAAGGCCACCCATGACCACCCTCACGAACGTGTGCAATTCACTCCAGGTGCAAGCCTTCAACACCGCCGATGTCGCCGAGCAAATCCGCGCCACACCGGGCTGGGTCCAGCATTACCAGCAGATGTCCCCCGGGCATTTCGCCGGGCAGGTGCGCTATCTGGATTTGCAGGGCGTGGAGATTTACGAAGAGTCGATGAACACCCGGGTCGAGCAGAATTTCAGCGCGCCACCGGGCTCGCTGGCGTTCTGTTTTGATCGCAGCGACAACGCGCTGTACGTGTTGAATGGCGAAAGCCGCAACATCTGGATCACCCCGGAGAACTATCAGGAAATCGCCGTGGTGTTCGGCCCGGAGTTTGTCCAGCGTCACGCGCTGGATATCGCCCGCCTCGAAGGGTTGTTCCTCGCGCCGCTCAATTCCCAACAGAACAGCCTGTTCAGTCGCTGGCTCAGCGGCACCCTGACGCGCTTGTCGCAAACCATCGACCCGCCTAGTAGAGAGGCGCTGACCGAGCAGTTGCTGGAGGACTGTCTGTTCATCCTCGACAACGCCTGTGTCTGTCTCGACCAGGGCGCATTGCAGCGCCGGGCGGGGGAGCGGGCGATCATGAAGCGGGTGGGGGAATGGGCGGCGGATACCCCGGAAGAACATTTGAATCTGCTGGAGCTGTCCCAGGTCGCCGGGGTCTCATTGCGGCAGTTGCAACACGCCTTCAAGGCCTACACCGGCATGGCGCCGAGCCAATGGCTGCGCCTGCGCCGCCTCAACAGTGCGCGGCGTGAACTGCTCAGCCGAACGCCCACGCAAACCACCGTCGCCGAAGTGGCGATGCACTGGTCGTTCTGGCATCTGGGGCGGTTTTCCAGCAGCTACCGCGCGCTGTTCAAGGAATTGCCCAGCGACACTCTCAAGCGTGCGAGTGTCACTGCGCCTGGGCGCGGGCGGCGTTAGAAGGTCGGTGGGGTGATCACCCAGATCACCACCGCGTCCACATCGCCGGGGTTGCCGTAGCGGTGCGGTTCCTGGCTGGAGAAGCTGAAGCTGTCGCCTTCGTTGAGCTGGAAATAACGCTCGCCCACCCATAGCTCGAATTGGCCGGACAACAGGTAACCGGCTTCTTCGCCTTCGTGGCTGTAACTTTGCTGGCTGTAGGTGCCCGGCGGGAAGCGCGAGTGGAGCATCTCCAGTTGGCGGTTGGGCGGCGGGGTCAGCAACTGATCGACGATGCCATCCTCGTAATGCACGCTCAGGCGACTGTTCTTGCGCACCACCACGCCATCGTCTTCGGGGTTGGTGTTGGCTTCGCTGGCGAAGAACCACTGGATCGTCACCCCCAGGCTGCGGGCAATGTTGAACAGCGCCGGGATCGACGGGTAGGCGAGGTTGCGTTCCAGCTGGCTGATGTAGCCGGCGGTGAGTTCGCTCTGTTGCGCCAGTTCCGCCAGGGTCATGCCCCGGCGTTTGCGCAGGCCGCGAATGCGGGTGCCGAGAAAGTGCTGTTCGGCGGCGCCGGTGGCCGGTTGTGTCGTGCTGTTGTTGCTCATGGTCGATTCCGAACCGGGGAGGGGCTGTACCGCACCCTGTAGGAGCGAGCCTGCTCGCGATGGTCGCCAACGATGACGCGTGCATTCTGGTTCAACGCGGCGTTTTTGAGTCCATCGCGAGCAGGCTCGCTCCTACAGGGGCGGTGTTAGCCGTCAAAGCCCCGGAGTATAAACAGCCTCAAAGCTCCCACGCGACCTTCAGCCCTTCATAAATCGCTTCTTCGGCCGTGCGCGGCGCCAGGCAGTCGCCGATGCGGCGGTATTCCACCAGTCCTTTCAATTCATCGCCCAGGGTATCCACTGGCTGATGGCCCTGGCACAGCACCAGCGTGTCGATATTTTCCATCAGCATCGCTTCGCCACTGGCGGTGTGCTGCAGGTAGACGGTGTTGTCATCGCAGCCGTACAGCCGCGCGTAAGGGGTGATCGGGATGCCCAGTTTGTGCAGCTCGCCAGCCAGTTGATCGCGCACGTACAGCGGCAGGTTTTCCCCGCAATGGGTGCCGTTGACGGCCAGTTGCACCTGATGCCCGGCACGGGTCAGGCGCTCGGCGATACCGGGGCCGATCCAGTCGCAGCGCCAGTCCACCACCACCACCGAACGGCCGATCTTCACCTCATCACGCAGGACTTGCCAGGCATCCACTACCTGCAATTCACCGCCGCGTTCGAAGTGCGGCCAGTAGGGTTCGGCACCGGTCGCGACGATCACCATGTCGGGTTTTTCCTGCTCCACCAGGGCCCGGTCGACCCGGGTGTTACGTACCACGCGCACCCCGGCCAGTTCCATTTCCCGTTGCAGGTTGGTACTGGCGCCGCCGAACTCGCTGCGCCGTGGCAGTAACTGCGCGAGCAGGACCTGGCCACCGAGTTGCGAGCTGGCTTCGTACAGCGTTACATCATGCCCGCGTTGCGCCGCCACGGCAGCGGCTTTCATGCCGGCCGGGCCACCGCCGGCAATCATGATGCGCTTGCGGGTTTTTGCCGCCTGACGCTGACCGAAAGTCAGCTCGCGCCCGGTTTCCGGGGCCTGGATGCAGGAAATCGGCAGCCCTTTGTGGAAGTGACCGATACAGGCCTGGTTGCAGGCGATGCACGCGCGCACGTCTTCGACATGGCCGGTGTCGGTCTTGTTGGGCATTTGCGGGTCGCAGATCAGCGCACGGGTCATGCCGCAGACGTCGGCCTGGCCACGGGCGATGATCAGTTCGGCTTCCTGGGGCTGGTTGATGCGCCCGGTGACGAACAGGGGAATGTCCAGGCTGGCCTTGAAGGTGCCGGCTTCCTTGGCCAGGTACGCCGCTTCGATGGCCATCGGCGGCACGATGTGCACCGCGCCGCCCAGGGACGCCGAGGTGCCGGCAACGATGTGCACGTAATCCAGTTGCCCTTGCAGCGATTGCACGGCGGCCAGGGATTCGTCTTCGGTCAGGCCTTCGGGGTCGCGCTCGTCGGCGGAAATCCGCAGGCCGACGATGAAGTCCTCGTCGGTGCTGGCGCGAATCGCCGCAATCACTTCCCGCAGGAAACGCAGGCGTTGGTCCAGTTCACCGTTGTAGCCATCGGTGCGGCGGTTGACCCGCGGATTGATGAATTGCGCTGGCAGGTAGCCGTGGCTGGCCACCACTTCCACGCCGTCGATCCCGGCCTGATGCAGGCGCCTGGCAGCTGCGGCATAGCCGGCGACAATCTCGTCGATCATCCCTTGATCCAGCGCCCGTGGCATCACCCGGAAGCGCTCGTTGGGCACCGCCGAGGCGGAGTAGGCCACGGCCAGCAAGCCATCGCTGGACTCCATGATTTCCCGCCCCGGATGGAACACCTGGGACAGCACCACGGTGCCGTGGGCATGGCAGGTGTCGGCGATTTTCCGGTAGCCCTCGATGCAGGCGTCGTCGGTGGCCATCAGCACGTGGGAGGTGTAGCGCGCGCTGTCATGCACGCCGGCCACTTGCAGCACGATCAGCCCCGCACCGCCTTCGGCACGCGCCCGGTGATAGGCGATCAACTGTTCGTTGACCAGGTTGTCGGTGGGCATCGAGGTGTCGTGCCCGCTGGACATGATGCGGTTTTTCAGGCGCTTGCCACGGATCTGCAAGGGTTCGAACAGGTGCGCGAAGGCAGGGGTCGACATGTACGGCTACTCCAGCGGGCTGGCCTTTGTGGGAGCGAGCCTGCTCGCGATGGAAGTCCGGGCACCGCGGGGAATCAGGCGGCCCGCGTTTTCGTTAACGTCCATCGCGAGCAGGCTCGCTACTACAGAGGTATCAGGTTTTCGGTTGTTATTATTGTTCTATAGAAATTTACCGGCAGTAAAAAATCAACTTGTTTTTTTACTGTGGCTTGCAGTAGTTTCATTCCGAGCCCGCTCCCGGGCCTAACCTCACAACAATAAAAAGGGCCATTCCGGTGTCAGTCCGGACGGCACCCGCAAGAGGAACCTTTGATGAAATCGCGAACGCTCAAGCACGGTTTTTATCCCTTGGTGTTGTCCATGGCCTTGGGCCTGGGCAACGCTCAGGCAGGATCGGACATGGTGGTGGTCGGATACGGCGGGGCCGGGCAGAAAGCCCTCGACGCGGCGTTCTTCCAGCCTTTTGCCACGCTGGATCAAAGCAAGGTCATGCAGGCCGAATACAACGGCGAGATGGCGAAGATCAAAGTGATGGTCGACACCGGCAACGTCGATTGGGACGTGGTGCAGATCGAAGGCCCGGACCTGATGCGCGGTTGCGAAGAGGGCATGTACGAGCGCCTTGACTGGACGCGACTGGGGCGTGCCGACCAGTTGATCCCCGAAGCGGCACAGGAATGTGGATCGGCGGCAATGGTCTGGAGCGTGGCGATTGCCTACGACACCGACAAACTGGCGCAAGCCCCGACTTCGTGGGCCGATTTCTGGGACGTGAAGAAAACCCCCGGCAAGCGCGGGCTGCGCAAGCGTGCGGTGTACAACCTGGAATTCGCCTTGCTTGCCGACGGGGTGAAAACCGAAGACGTCTACAAGGTACTCGCCACTCCGCAAGGCGTAGACCGCGCGTTCGCCAAACTGACCGAACTCAAGCCCAACATCCAGTGGTGGGAAGCCGGCGCGCAGCCCCCTCAATGGCTGATGTCGGGCGACGTGGTAATGACCTCGACCTACAGCGGGCGCATCGCCGACGCCGCGCAAAAAGGCAGCCACCTTGGCCTGGTCTGGCCTGGCAGCCTGTACGGCATGGATTACTGGGCGATCATCAAGGGCTCCAAACATGTTGATCAGGCCAAGCGCTTTATCGCGTTTACCAATCAGCCGGATAACCAAGTCAACTATGTGAACCTGATCCCTTACGGGCCGACCAACACCCTGGCTGCCGCGCAGCTGGACGACAAACTGGCCAAGTGGGTGCCGACCGCACCGCAGAACCTCAAGGGTGCGCTGTCGATGAACGTCGGCTTCTGGGTCGATCATGGCGAGGAGCTTGAGGAACGCTTCAACGCCTGGGCCAGCAAGTAAACGACGGCGGCTGGACGTCGGTGCACGTCCAGCCGTAATGTCTGCCAGCCGATCTGCCTGGAGAACCATAACAATGAATGACCTGACTGCCGCGCCTGTGCGCAGCACCATTGAACAGCGCCTGCGCGAAGAACTGGCCGCCTGTTATCGCCTGATTGCGCATTTCCGCATGACGGATTTGATCTTCACCCATATTTCGGTGCGTTTGCCGGGGCCGGAGCATCATTTTCTGATCAACCCTTATGGGCTGATGTTCGATGAAATCACCGCGTCGAATCTCGTCAAAATCGACTTGAATGGCCGGGCTGTTGAGCCGTCGCCATACCCGGTCAACCCGGCAGGCTTCGTGATCCACAGCGCGATTCACGGGGCCCGGGAGGATGCGCAATGCGTATTGCACACTCACACCAAGGCCGGTTGTGCCGTGGCCGCGTTGAAGTGCGGGTTGCTGCCGGTGAACCAGATTTCCATGGAGTTCTACGGCAAGGTCGCTTACCACGACTATGAAGGCGTGGCGCTGGACATGAGCGAGCAGCGGCGGCTGGTGGCGGACATGGGCGACAAGCCGGTGTTGATGTTGCGCAACCATGGTTTGCTGACCGTGGGCGAGACGGTGAGCCAGGCATTCCTGCGTATGTATTACCTGGAAAAGGCCTGTGAAATTCAGCTGGCTGCGCAGGCTGCCGGGGAGCTGGTATTGCCACCGGCTGAGGTGTGCGAGCACACCGAGCGCCAGTTCAACGACCCGGGGCGGCCGCTGGAGGAGGGTGAGCTGACCGACCCGGATGCCATGCAACTGGCGTGGGCGGCGTTGTTGCGGATGCTGGATCGGGTGGCGCCGGGGTATCGGGATTGAGCGGGATTCTCGGTTGAATGGGCTGGCCTCATCGCGAGCAGGCTCGCTCCTACAGGGGATCTTCAGTGGGCGCTGAATTTGTTTACGACACCGATCAATTGTAGGAGCGAGCCTGCTCGCGATGCGGTGCGTCAGCCAATGAAGATGTTGAAGCTGCCGCCTCATCGCAAGCAGACTCGCTCCTGCATGGGCTCTTGCTGTACAGTCGTTCAGCTCGCCAAAAAAAAGCGAGCCCCATGACTGAATCCAGGAGCATGTCGCCATGAATCAGGAAGCCCGTTTTTCCCGCATGGAACCGGAGTTGCGCAAGGCCAATCTGATCGAGGCGACGCTGGTGTGCCTCAAGCGTCACGGCTTCCAGGGCGCTTCGATCCGCAAGATTTCCGCCGAGGCCGGTGTGTCGGTGGGGCTGATCAGCCATCACTATTCCGGCAAGGACGAACTGGTGGCCGAGGCCTACATGTCGATCACCAGCCGGGTCATGACCCTGCTGCGCGATGCCATGGAGCAGGCGGCGCCCAATGCCCGCGAGCGGCTGTCGGCGTTTTTCCGTGGTTCGTTCTCCGCCGAACTGCTCGATCCGCAGCTGATCGACGCCTGGCTGGCGTTCTGGGGCGCGGTGAAGACCGCCGAGGCCATCAACAAGGCCCACGACCATTCCTATGGCGAGTACCGCGCGATCCTGTGCAAGGCGTTGACCGAGTTGGCGCAGGAAGAAGGCTGGGAAAATTTCGACGCCGACCTCGCCGCGATCAGCCTCAGTGCCTTGCTCGATGGCCTGTGGTTGGAGTCCGGCCTGAACCCGGGCACCTTTACCCCGGAACAGGGCATCCAGATTTGCGAGGCCTGGGTCGACGGTTTGCAGGCTGGCGGTCGCCAGCGCTTTTGTGTGACGAAGGCCGTGTAGCGACGAACGGCGACACGGTAGGCAGCGCGTAGACGAGCAGCTGTTGATCGACCGTTCAGCTGTAGATACTCTCTGGCGCACACGTAACAAAACACTCTAATAAGAAATACGCCTTCGGGCCTGTGCAGGACACCCAGCAATGACTCCTCGGGTACTGATCGTCGATGACGATCCGCTGATTCGCGATCTTTTGCATGCCTACCTGTCCCAGGAAGGCTACGAAGTTCATTGCGCCGCCACGGCGGAGCTGGCCGAAACCTTCCTGGCCAGCCAGACCGTGGATCTGGTCATGCTCGATATCCGCTTGCCGGGCAAGGACGGCCTGACCCTGACCCGCGAACTGCGGGTGCGTTCGGAGGTGGGGATCATCCTGATCACTGGGCGCAACGATGAAGTCGACCGCATCGTCGGCCTCGAATGCGGCGCCGATGACTACGTGATCAAACCCCTCAATCCACGGGAACTGGTGTCCCGGGCGAAGAACCTGATTCGCCGGGTTCGCCATGCGCAATCGCCGGCCCCCGTGGCGGCGGTCTCCCGGCCGGTCAAGCAGTTCGCCGACTGGGCGCTGGACACCGACCGTCGCCGCCTGATCGATCCGGCGGGCGGTGAAACCCTGCTGACCCACGGCGAGTACCAGTTGCTCAGCGTGTTCCTGCGCAACAGCGGCCACACCCTCAGTCGCGATCAGTTGATGGACCAGATCCGCAACCGCGAATGGGTGCCCAACGACCGCTCCATCGACGTCCTGGTGGGCCGCTTGCGCCGCAAGTTGCACGACGATCCCGCCGAACCGCAATTGATCATCACCATCCACGGCGCCGGTTACCTGTTCACCGCCAGCCTGGCGGCATGAAGGCATGGCAGCGTTGAGGCGACTGCTCTGGCTGATGCTGGCGCTGGTCGCCGGCAACCAGGCGCAGGCGGTGGAGAAGGTGCGCTACTGCGATTATCCGGTCTATCCACCGATTTCCTGGAGCGACGGCAAGCAGGTTCGTGGCCTGGCGCCGAGCGTGGTGAAAAAGCTGTTCGGCCAATTGGGCTACGAGGTCGAGATCGTCGTGCTGGGCAACTGGAAACGCTGCCTGCTCGATGCCGCCGAAGGCCGGGTCGACGTGGTGCTGGCGTACAGCAGCACTGAGCGTTTACGCAGCATGCTGTTTTCCACGGTGCCTGTATTGCGCGAAGAAGTGGCCTTGTTCATCAATCGCCAGCACCCGGTGAAGTTCGAACGACTCGAGGACCTGGCCCATTACCGTGGCGGCTTGCTGTTCGGTGAAAGCTACGGCCCGGAATTTGATCGCATGGTGGCGCAAAACAACAACATCGAATGGGTTTCGGACAGCCGCCAGAACTTCGGCAAGCTGATCCGTGGACGCATCGATTTCATCACCCAGGAGCGCCGCACCGGCCAGCTCTACGTGGAAAACCTGCCCGGCGCGCAAGACATCGTCGCCTTGCCCAATGCCCTGAGCGTCGATTACCTGCGGGTCGCCGTTTCGCGTCTTTCGCCGCTGGCCACGCGCATGCCGGACATCAATGCGCAACTGCAGCGCATGGTGGATGCCGGCGACATCGAGCGCCTGCTCAATGAAAGCGAAGTGACCTACCGCGACATGATCAACCTGCCGGCGAATGCGCGATGATCAAGGCCCGTCCCGGTGGTCTGCTACGGCGCCTGCTGCTGTTCATTCTGTTGTTCAGCCTGTGCTTCACCGTACTCGCCAGCAGCGTGCAGCTGTACATCGAATATCGTCGGGAAATGCGTGATATCGACTCGCGCATGGAGCTGATCCGCGCCGGCTATCTGGCGAGCCTGGAACGCAGCCTGTGGGATCTGAACCAGGAACAGTTGAATGTGCAATTGCGCGGCCTGGTGGATTTCTCCGACGTGGCGCGGGTGCACCTGACCAGTGCCGATTACGACTTGCTGCAAGGCAATCCTGACCCTGTCGGACCATTGCGCATCGAGCGTTTCCCCCTCGACTACCAGCCGCCATCCGGCCCGTTGCGCCACCTTGGCGAACTTGAAGTCAGCACCGATCTGGGCGCGGTTTACCAGCGTCTGTACGCCAGCGGTTTGACCAGCCTGTTGTGGATGGGCGCGTTTCTTTGCGGCCTGGCGGTGGCGCTGTCGGGGCTGTTCTATCGCCTGGTCACCCGGCACCTGCAAGTCATGGCCGACTTCGCCCGGCGCATTGCCAGCGGCGACTGGCACGAACCGCTGCGCCTGGACAAGCGACGCAGCGCCCAGGCAGACGAAATCGATACCGTGGCCCACGCCCTGGATGACATGCGCCGGGCGATCCTCAGTGACATCGACCGCCGGGAAAGCGATCGCCTGGCCTTGCAGGACAATCGCGATGAACTGCAGCGCAAGGTCGAGCGGCGCACCGCCAGCCTGATGCGCGCCAAGGAAGAAGCCGAGGCGGCCAACCAGGCCAAGTCGCGATTCCTGGCAACCATGAGCCACGAATTGCGCACGCCGCTCAACGGCATTCTCGGCATGGCCGAACTGCTCCGTGGCGCCAGCCTCAATCAGCAGGACAGCAAGCGCCTGGATGCCTTGCACAAGGCCGGTGAAGGGCTGCTGAGCATCCTCAACGAAGTGCTGTTTTTTGCCAGGCTGGAGGAGGGCGCGAGCCTGCCGGAACCGGTGGACTTTTCGATCCGCCAATTGCTCGACGAAGTGCTGACGCTGCTCGAGCCCAAGGCGTTGAGCAACCAGACCATCCTGCTGTGCCGGGTCGATGAGCGGCTGGCGCCGCGTCACCACGGTGCCGAGCAATTTTTACGGCAGATCCTCAGCAACCTGCTGGCCAACGCGATCAAGTTCACCGAAGACGGCGAAGTCAGCGTCGAGGTGGCCTTGCTCACCCAGGCTGAAGGGCAGGACGGCCAGCACCTGCGGGTCAGCGTCACGGACAACGGCATCGGTATTTCGCCGGCAATGCAGGCGAAGATTTTTGAGCGCTTCACCCAGGCCAGCGAAGAAATCGCCCAGCGCTTCGGCGGGACCGGGTTGGGTTTGGCGATCTGCAAACATCTGGTGGAGTACATGGGCGGCAGCATCGGGGTCAGCAGCGAAGTCGGGCGCGGCAGTTGCTTCTGGTTCGAGCTGACCTTGCAGCCGGCCAGCGATGTCATCGAGCCGGCGATGGTGAGTACGCCGGGTGCGGCGCTGGACATTCTGGTGGTCGAGGATGTGGCGCTCAACCGTGAAGTCGCCGAGGGCTTGCTGCAACGGGACGGGCACCGGGTGTGGCTCGCCGAGGATGCAGAACATGCGATGCGCCAGTGTGTCGGGCGGACCTTCGATCTGATCCTGCTGGATGTGCATCTGCCGGGCATGAGCGGGGTTGAGCTGTGCAGCCAATTGCGCAGCAGCGACGGGCCGAATCGCCAGACTCCGATGATCGCGCTGACTGCCAGCGTCCAGCCGGCCTTGGTCCGCGGCTACCTGGACGCCGGCATGGACGGCATCCTCGCCAAGCCGCTGAAGCTGGAAAGCCTGCGCCAGGTGCTGGCGGGGCAGGCCACGGCCAGGGAACCCCTGCAAGCGGGCGGGAGCATGGACTGGCAACTGCTGCAAACCCATCGCACCTTGCTCGGGGAGCAGAAAGTGCAGGGTTTGTTGACCGTGTTGCGCGATTCGATCCTCCAGCATCGTGAAGCACTGGACGAAGCGATCGAGGCCGACGATTGCACGGAGGTCGTGCAATTGGCGCACCGTCTGGCGGGCAGTGGTGATTCGTTGGGTTTTTGTGGGCTGGCTTCGGTATTGCGAGAGCTGGAAACGGCGGCGCTGGGCAACGATGAAGCGGCGATCCGTGGGCTGGCGCCGACCGTTCACGCGCAAATGCAGCGGGCGCTGCAAATCCTCGAGGACCTGTTGCCGAGATAATCCCAGGCACACCGAAATCCACTGTGGGAGCGAGCCTGCTCGCGAATGCGGTGTATCAGTCAACACAAATATCGACTGTCAGGTCCCCTTCGCGAGCAGGCTCGCTCCCACAGGGAAATGTGTACAAGGTTGTTACGACTTTTTACATCTTTGATCTTTACGTTCAACAGGGCCTTACATGGCTTTCCAATAATCGACGCAACCGCCGCAGCGCGGTCTTCGAAGCTTATTGGAGATAATAATAATGAACCGCCGTAAAGCTAATCCTTCCCTGCGCCGTGACGTCCTGTCATGCGCCTCGCACCTCATTGAATGTTGAGGTGCCGACATGAACCCAAACACTGATCGCAAAGGCATCCAACTGACCCGCGCCCTGAAAAGCCGGCACATTTTCATGCTGTCCCTGGGCGGCGTGATCGGCACCGGGCTGTTCATGGGCTCCGGCGTGACGATCAACCAGGGCGGCCCGCTGGGGGCGATCCTGGCCTATCTGGTCGCCGGTTTCCTGATGTATCTGGTGATGGTCTGCCTGGGCGAGCTGTCGGTGCAGATGCCGGTTTCCGGTTCGTTCCAGACCCACGCCACCCAATTCATCGGCCCGGCCACCGGCTTCATGATCGGCTGGGTGTACTGGATGAGCTGGGCGACGACCGTAGGCCTGGAATTCACCGCCGCCGGGATGCTGATGACCCGCTGGTTCCCGGCGGTGCCGATCTGGTACTGGTCAGCGTTGTTCGTGGTGGTGCTGTTCGGCATCAACGCCCTGGCGACCCGCGCCTTTGGTGAGGCGGAGTACTGGTTCTCGGGGATCAAGGTGGCGGCGATTCTCGGCTTCATCGTGGTCGGCGTGCTGGTGATCTTCGGCGTGATGCCGTTGAGCAGTGGTGCACCGGCGCCGATGGCGAGCAACCTGATCGGCGACTCGTTGTTCCCCAACGGTCTGTCGGCGGTGTTCGCGGTGATGATGACCGTGGTCTATGCCTTCCAGGGCTGCGAGATCATGGGGGTGGCCGCCGGTGAAACCGACCAGCCGGAAAAAAGCATCCCCCGCGCAGTGCGCAACGTGGTGTTCCGGGTGCTGATTTTCTATGTGCTGGCGATTGTCGTGCTCTCGGCGATCGTGCCGTGGCAGCAGGCGGGGCTGATGGAAAGCCCGTTCGTGCAGGTGTTCGACATGGTCGGCATTCCCTACGCCGCTGACCTGATGAACTTCGTGATCCTCACCGCGATTCTTTCGGTGGGCAACTCCGGGCTGTACGCCTCGACCCGCATCCTGTGGGCGATGTCGAAAACCGGCATGGCGCCGAAAAGCCTGTCGCCGTTGAGCAAGCGCGGGGTGCCGCTGCGGGCCCTGAGCATCACTCTGTGCTTCGCGCTGGTGTCGCTGATGACCAGTTTCGTCGCCGCCGATACGCTGTTCATGGTGCTGATGGCGGTGAGCGGCATGTCCGGCACCGTGACCTGGATTGTCATCGCCCTGGCGCAGTACAAGTTCCGCAAGGCCTACCTGCGCGACGGCGGCAAACTCAGCGACCTGAAATACCGCGCCCCGTGGTTCCCGGTGCTGCCGCTGATGTGCATCACCCTGTGCTGCTCGCTCTTCGTGTTCCTGGCGCTGGACGAAACCCAGCGGCCGTCGCTGTACTGGGGCTTTGGCTTCATTGCGCTGTGCTATGGCGCGTACTTCCTGTTCCATCGCAAGCGTGAAGAGGTATTGGCGCCGAGCTTGCCGAGTGCATAAACCCCGGATTTAGCACATCCCCCCTGTGGGAGCGAGCCTGCTCGCGAAGGCGGCATCACATTCAACATCCCGTTGACTGATGTACCGCTTTCGCGAGCAGGCTCGCTCCCACAGTTGTTTTTCGTCCTTCTGTAGGAGCGAGCTTGCTCGCGATGGAGGTCCGGACACCGCGGGGCATCAGGCAGCCCGCGTTTTCGTTGACGTCCATCGCGAGCAGGCTCGCTCCTACAGGGGAGGCGGGTGATCGATAACCGCCTGTTGGCAGTTGTTCGAAGTTGTAACAGCGCCACAGGCGCAATCTCGAATATCGATAGAAACATCATATAAAACAGATAGATACGTAATTTATCAGCCTGTTACATCGTATTTCCCCGCCAATTGCCGCCTTACTGAACACTCGTTTAGTATGGCCCCAAGTCGCAACACCTCAGACCAATCAAAATAATTCGAGGACTCGCATGACTACCCACGATTCTCTGCTCAGTCAGGTCGAAGCAGGCGTTGCCTGGATCACCCTCAATCGCACCGCTCAGCGCAACGCGCTGGACATCCCGACGCTGAAAAAAATCCACGAACTGCTCGACGCGTTCAACGCAGATCCTGCGGTTCGCGTCGTGGTGCTGACCGGTAGCGGACGCAGCTTCTGCGCCGGTGCCGATCTCGACGAATGGGCGGAAGCCGAAGCCCGCGGCGCGCTGGAAACCTACGGCTGGACCGAAACCGCCCACGCCCTGATGACCCGTTTGCACAGCCTGGAAAAACCGACCATCGCCGCCATCAACGGCACCGCCGTCGGCGCGGGCATGGACCTGACGCTGTGCTGCGACCTGCGCATCGCCGCGCAATCGGCGCGCTTCAAGGCCGGCTACACCAGCATGGCCTATTCGCCGGACGCGGGCGCCAGCTGGCACTTGCCACGCCTGATCGGCGTCGAGCAAGCCAAGCGCCTGCTGTTCCTCGACGAACTGTGGGGCGCCGATCGTGCCCTCGACGCCGGCCTGGTCAGCGATGTCTGCGCCGACGATCAATTGCACACCGTCGCCAGTGAATTGGCCGCGCGCCTGGCTGCCGGGCCGACCTTTGCCTTTGCCCAGACCAAAAAGCTCATGCGCGAAGGCGCCGACCGCAGCCTGTCCGAGCAGCTGAAAGCGGAACTCGCAGCCGGCCTGTTGTGCGGTCGCAGCGAAGACGGTAACGAAGCCCTGCGCGCCGCCATGGAAAAGCGCCCGCCGCGCTTCATCGGTCGATAAGCCCCCGGCACACCCCTCATTCAGCACACGAACAACAGGTAGCACCATGAATTTCCAACTGACCCAAGAACAAGAAATGTTGGTGGACGCGGTACGCAGTTTTGTCGAGAAGGAACTGCTGCCTTATGAAGACCAGGTCGACCGTGCCGACGAAGTCTCCCCGGAGCTGGCGGCGCAGATTCGCGGCAAGGCGATCGCCGCCGGTTTCTATGCCTTCAACATGCCCGAAGAGGTCGGCGGTGGCGGTCTGGACTACCTGTCCCAGGCGCTGATCGAGCGTGAGCTGTCCAAGGTGTCCTGGGCGCTGCACGTGTTCGTCGCGCGGCCGTCGAAAATCCTCATGGCCTGCAAGGGCGACCAAATCAACGACTACCTGCTGCCGTGCATCCAGGGCGAGAAGATCGATTGCTTCGCCCTCACCGAACCGGGCGCAGGTTCCGACGCCAACGCGATCAAGACCCGCGCCGTGCGTGACGGTGACGACTTCATTCTCAACGGCAGCAAGCACTTCATCAGCCACGCCGGCCACGCCGATTTCGCCATCGTCTTCGCCGTGACTGATACCTACGAACAAAACGGCAAGAAGCGCAACGCCGTGACCTCGTTCCTGGTCGACCGCAACACCCCGGGCATGACCATTCGCCGTGGGCCGAAGTGCGTGAGCAACCGTGGCTACCACACCTTCGAAATGTTCTTCGACGATTGCCGCGTGCCGGCCTCCAAGGTGCTTGGCGAAGTCGGCAAGGGCTGGGAAGTGGCCAACGCCTGGCTGACCGCAGGCCGGGTGATGGTTGCCGCCAACTGTGTCGGCCAGGCGCAACGGGCGCTGGACGTGTCGCTGCAATGGGCGGCCGACCGCAAGCAATTCGGCCAGCCGATCGGTACCTACCAAGGCGTGTCGTTCAAGTTGGCGGACATGGCCACGCAGATTCGCGCCGCCGAACTGCTGACCCTGCACACCGCCTGGAAGATGGACCAGGGCACCATGACCGATGGCGAAGCCGGCATGGCCAAGTTGTTCGCCAGTGAAGTGCTGGGGCGCGCGGCCGATGAGGCGGTGCAGATTTTTGGCGGCATGGGACTGATGGACGAAGGTCCGGTGGAGCGCATCTGGCGCAACGCGCGGATCGAGCGGATCTGGGAAGGCACCTCGGAAATCCAGCGCCACATCATTTCCCGCGAACTGCTGCGGCCGCTGCTGCGCTGATCGCCCCGGAGAATTCCCATGTCGCAATCGATTCGTGACAACCTCAAACGCATGCTCGCGCCCAAACACGTGGCGTTCGTTGGCGGCCGCAGCATGGCTCGCGCCCTCAAGCGCTGTGCCGAGGGCGGTTACCAGGGGCAAATGTGGCTGGTCAATCCGCAGCATGACAGCCTCGAAGGCGTGCCTTGCGTACGCAACATTGCCGATTTGCCCTGCGGGCCGGACGCGGTGTTCATCGCCACCAACCGTGACCTGACTCTGACCTGCGTCGCCGAACTCGCCGCCATCGGCACCGGTGGCGCCATCTGCTACGCCTCGGGCTTCGCCGAGGTCGGTGCCGAGGGGCAGGCCTTGCAACGCCAGCTGCTGGACGCTGCCGGCGACATGGCCTTGCTCGGTCCCAACTGCTACGGCCTGCTCGACTACCTGCACAGCTCCGCGCTGTGGCCGGTGGCCCATGGCGGCAAGGCGGTGGAGAAGGGCGTGGCGGTGCTGACCCAGAGCGGCAACTTCGCCTACAACCTGTCCATGAGCGACCGTTCGCTGCCGGTGGCCTACATGGCTTCGGTGGGCAATCAGGCGCAACTGGGCGTGGCCGAACTGATGGACGTGCTGCTCGATGAGCCTCGGGTCACCGCCATCGGCCTGCACCTGGAAGGCTTGAAAAACGTACCGGGTTTCGCCCGCGCCGCGCACAGGGCGCTGGAAAAGGGCATCCCGATCATCGCCCTGAAAACCGGCGTGTCGCAGATCGGCGCCGAACTGGCCCTGAGTCACACCAGCTCGCTGTCCGGTTCCGATGCGCTGTACGACGCGCTGTTCGATCGACTCGGCGTGATCCGCGTCAGTGGCCCGGTGAGTTTCGTCGAAACCCTGAAGGCTGCCGCCTGCGGCAACCTGCCGGCGGGCGACAGCCTGATCGCGCTGGCCTGCTCCGGTGGCGACGCCGGGCTGATCGCCGACTATTCCGAGCGCAATGAACTGGCGCTGCCCAAGCTCGACGAAGGACAAGTCGGCGAGCTGGCCCAGGTGCTGCCGAGCTACGCCAACCTGGTCAACCCGCTGGATTTCACCACGGCGATCTGGGGCGACGGCGAAGCCTTGAACCGCATGCTCGACAGCGCCCTGCGCACCGAAGCCGACGCGGCGATGCTGGTGCTGGACTACCCGGCGGAGTTCACCGGCGAGCGCAAGGAATGCGACCTGTTGCTGGACCTGTACTGCAAGGCGCTGGAGCGTCATGGCAAGACCGGTTTCGTCACCTCGGCCTTCCCTGAATTGCTGCCGCCGCACGCCCGTGAGCGTTTGCATGCCCAGGGCGTGGCAGCGTTGCAGGGTGTCGAAGACGGCCTGGCCGCCTGGGGGCGCATCGCCGGTTACCAGCGCAATCGTCAGGCCTTGTTGGCCCTCGGTGAATCTGCACTGGTGCCGCTGTACCCGCAAGCGCTGGAAGGCGAAGGCCGGTTGCTCAACGAATGGGACTCCAAGCAGGCCCTGCGCGAGTTCGGCCTGCCGACGCCAAACGGTGTGTTGAGTTCGCCGGCGAATGCACTCAAGGACGCGCAAAAACTCGGTTACCCGCTGGTGCTCAAAGCGGTCAGCGCGCAGCTGCCGCACAAGACCGAGGCCGGCGCCGTGGCGCTGAACCTCAAGGATGACAACGCCCTGAGTGCTGCGCTGGAAAACATGCGCGCAAGTATCAAAGCCTACGCACCGGGCGTGGCCTTCGATCAACTGCTGCTGGAGCCGATGGCCAAGCCGCCGCTGGCCGAGCTGATTGTCGGCATCAAGCGCGAAAACGATTTTGGCCTGGCCCTGGTGATTGGCGCCGGCGGGATTCTGGTGGAGTTGCTCAAGGACAGTCGCAGCCTGTTGCTGCCGACCACCGACGGGGCGATTCGCCAGGCCTTGCTGAGCCTGCGCAGCGCAGCATTGCTGCAGGGCTTCCGTGGTCGTCCGGAGGCGGATCTGGACTCGCTGGTGACCGCGATCCGCGCCGTGGCCGATTACGCCTGCGAAAACGCCGCGCAGTTGCTGGAACTGGATGTGAACCCATTGTTGGTCGGTGCCGATGGCACGACCGCGGTCGACGCGTTGATTCGCCTCGGCCATGAATGAGGACCTGAACATGCAAGATAAAACCTTGACCGGTGGCCAGGCGCTGGTGCGCCTGCTGGCCAACTACGGCGTCGACACCGTGTTCGGCATTCCCGGCGTGCACACCCTGGAGCTGTATCGCGGCTTGCCCGGCAGCGGCATTCGCCACGTGCTGACCCGGCATGAGCAGGGCGCCAGCTTCATGGCCGACGGCTATGCGCGCGTCAGCGGCAAACCCGGCGTGTGCTTCGTCATTACCGGCCCCGGCGTGACCAACGCCGCCACCGGTATCGGCCAGGCATATGCCGATTCGATTCCGATGCTGGTGATTTCCAGCGTCAACCACACCGCCAGCCTCGGCAAGGGCTGGGGCATTCTGCACGAGTGCCAGGACCAGCGCGCCATGACCGCGCCCATTACCGCATTCTCGGCGGTTGCCTTGACCGCCGAAGACCTGCCGGAACTGATCGCCCGTGCATACGCGGTGTTCGATAGCGAGCGTCCGCGCCCGGTGCACATTTCCGTGCCGCTGGACGTGCTGGCGGCACCGGTCGCCCGTGACTGGAGCAACGAAGTCGTGCGTCGCCCGGGTCGCGGCACGCCAGCGGCCAGCGTGCTGGAGGCGGCGGTGGCGAAACTGCAGGCTGCCAAGCGGCCAATGATCATCGCCGGTGGCGGCGCCTTGAATGCCGCCGCGCAGTTGCAGGAACTCAGCAATCGCCTGGCCGCGCCGCTGTTCACCAGCGTCGCCGGCAAAGGCCTGCTGCCGCCGGACGCGCCGCTGAATGCCGGCTCGTCCCTGTGTGTGGAGCCTGGCTGGAACCTGATCGCCGAAGCGGATGTGGTGCTGGCGGTCGGCACGGAGATGGCCGACACCGATTTCTGGCGCGAACGCCTGCCGCTCAACGGCGAAGTACTGCGGGTGGACATCGATTCGCGCAAGTTCAACGACTTCTATCCCTGCGCCGTGGCACTGCAGGGCGATGCACAGCAGACGCTGGCGGCCTTGCTGGAACGCCTGCCGGCGGATGTGCGCAACGCCGAGGCAGCCATCGCCAAGGTCGCGGCACTGCGTGAAGCGGTTCAGGCCGGTCACGGCCCGTTGCAGTCGATCCACCAGGCGATTTTGCAACGCATCGCCGCCGAACTGCCGGCCGATGCCTTCATCAGCACCGACATGACCCAACTGGCCTACACCGGCAACTACGCCTTCGCCAGCCAGGCCACCCGCAGCTGGTTGCACCCCACCGGCTACGGCACCCTCGGCTACGGCTTGCCCGCCGGGATCGGCGCCAAGTTCGGTGCGCCGCAGCGTCCTGGCCTGGTACTGGTGGGCGATGGCGGTTTCCTCTACACCGCGCAGGAACTGGCGACGGCGGTCGAGGAACTGGACAGCCCGCTGGTGGTGCTGCTGTGGAACAACGATGCCCTGGGGCAGATTCGCGACGACATGCTCGGCCTGGATATCGAGCCGATTGGCGTGCTGCCGCGCAACCCGGATTTCGCTGCCCTTGGCCGCGCCTTTGGTTGCACCGTGACTCAGCCGCAGAACCTCGCGGAACTGCAAACGGACCTGCGCCACGGCTTCAATCGCAACGGCGTCACCCTGATCGAGCTCAAGCATGCGTGCGTTCGCTGATGTTCAACCTTTTGTGGGAGCAATAGGGCCATGCGCTTTTCCGATCTGACTCAACGCATCGCCGGCGACGGCGCTGCCGCCTGGGATATTCACTACCGCGCACTGGCGATGATGGAGCAGGGCCGGGACATTCTGCTGCTCTCGGTGGGCGACCCGGATTTCGATACGCCGCAGCCCATCGTGCAGGGCGCCATCGACAGCCTGTTGTCCGGCAACACCCACTACGCCGAGGTGCGCGGCAAGCGTGCCTTGCGCGAAGCCATCGCCAAACGCCACCTGCAACGCAGCGGGCAACCGGTGACCGCGGACGAGGTCACGGTGCTGGCCGGGGCGCAATGCGCGCTGTTCAGCGTGGCCCAGTGCGTGCTCAATCCGGGCGATGAAGTGATAGTCGCCGAACCGATGTACGTCACCTACGAAGCCGTTTTCGGTGCCTGCGGCGCCGTGGTGGTGCCGGTGCCGGTGCGTTCGGAGAATGGCTTTCGCGTACTGCCCGAAGACGTCGCCGCACGCATCACCCCGCGTACCCGTGCCCTGGCCCTGAACAGCCCGCACAACCCGTCGGGTGCGAGCCTGCCGCGCAGCACCTGGCAGGCGCTGGCCGAACTGTGCATCGCCCACGACCTGTGGCTGATTTCCGATGAGGTCTACAGCGAACTGCTGTTCGAGGGCGAGCACGTCAGCCCGGCGAGTCTGCCGGGCATGGCCGAACGCACCGCGACCCTCAACAGCCTGTCCAAATCCCACGCCATGACCGGCTGGCGCGTCGGTTGGGTGGTGGCACCACCATCCTTGTCGGCGCACCTGGAAAACCTCGCGCTGTGCATGCTTTACGGCTCACCGGATTTCATCCAGGACGCCGCCGTGGTGGCCCTGGAAGCCCAGCTGCCTGAGCTGGAAGCCATGCGCGAAGCCTATCGCCAGCGCCGTGATCTGGTCTGCGACAGCCTGGCCGATTGCCCCGGTGTGCGGGCATTGAAACCCGATGGCGGCATGTTCGTGATGGTCGATATCCGCGAAACCGGGCTTAGCGCCCAAGCATTTGCTGATCGACTGCTCGATCGCCATGGCGTCTCGGTACTGGCGGGCGAGGCCTTCGGTCCGAGCGCTGCCGGGCATATCCGTCTCGGGCTGGTGGTCGGCGCCGCGCCATTGCGTGATGCCTGCCAGCGTATTGCCCGTTGCGCACAAGAATTGATGGAGTCCCAGGTTCATGCTTAATCACAAAACGCTGTTCATTGATGGACGCTGGCAAACCCCGTCCGGCCAGGGCATCGCCGAGGTGATCAACCCGGCCACCGAAGAAGTCGCCGGCAGTGTGCCGTTGGGCGATGAACGCGATGTCGACAACGCCGTGGCGGCGGCGCGCAAGGCTTTCGCCTCGTGGTCGCGTACGCCGTCCAGTGTGCGCGCCGGTTACATCCGCGCCCTGGCCGAACAACTGAAAGCCCGGGCCGATGAAATGGCCGCGGTGATCACCAGCGAACTGGGCATGCCCGTGCAATGGTCGCGTTCGGTGCAGGTCGATGGGCCGATCATTGGCCTGGAACAGTACGTCGAACTCGCCGGCGTGATGGACGAAGTACGCGAAGTCGGCAACTCGCTGGTGATCCGCGAGGCCGTGGGCGTCTGTGCGTTCATCAACCCGTGGAACTACCCGCTGCACCAGTTGATCGGCAAGCTCGCCCCGGCACTGGCGGCCGGTTGCACGGTGGTGGTCAAGCCGAGCCAGGACACGCCGCTGCACGCATTTTTGCTGGCGCAGATGATCGAAGACATCGGCCTGCCTGCCGGGGTGTTCAACCTGGTCAGCGGTCCGGGTTCGAAAGTCGGCGAAGCCCTGGCCAAGCACCCGGACGTGGACATGGTGTCGTTCACCGGTTCCACCGGCGCCGGGGTGCGGGTTTCCCAGGCGGCGGCACCTTCGGTCAAGCGTGTGTGCCTGGAACTGGGCGGCAAGTCGGCGCTGCTGATTGCCGAGGACGCTGATCTGGACGCTGCGGTGCGCTACGGCGTACAGGACGTGATGATCAACTCCGGGCAGACCTGCACCGCCTTGACCCGCATGTTGCTGCCTGCCAGTCGTTATGCCGAGGCGCTGGAAATTGCGCTGCAGGAAACCCTGAGCCTGAAGATGGGCGACCCGCTGGATCCGCAGAGCTTCCTCGGCCCGATGTGTTCCGCCGGGCAACGTCACACGGTGCTCGACTACATCAGGATCGGCCAGGAAGAGGGCGCACGCCTGCTGTGTGGCGGCGACGCGACGCCTGCGTTCGAGCGTGGCTACTACGTCAGCCCGACGCTCTTCGCCGACGTCAACAACAGCATGCGCATCGCCCAGGAGGAAATCTTCGGCCCGGTGCTGTGCCTGATCCCTTACGAAAACGAAGCGCAAGCGATCCAGATTGCCAACGACTCGCCGTTCGGCCTGTCCAGCGGCGTCTGGGCCGGCAGCACCGAGCGCGCGCTGGAACTGGGGCGGCAACTGCGGGCCGGTCAATGCTTCCTCAATGGCGCGGCGTTCAACTACCAGGCGCCGTTCGGGGGCTACAAACAATCGGGTAATGGACGTGAATGGGGGGAAGAGGGGCTCAACGAGTTCGTTGAAGTGAAGGCGATCCAGGTGTGACCGTTGGAGATTCAAGGATAAAGCGCACCGGGCCCACGCCCGGTGCATTGCGTGGTTTTGATCAGGTATTTCATTAGCTTTTATCAGGGGCAATGCAATGAGCGATAACAAAAACAAGATTACTCAAGCGAACCACGAATTCAGCTTCCCGCGCCGCGACTTCTTGAAGTACAGCGCAGCGGCGGCGGCAGTAGCGGGGGCGTTCTCCATGGGCTTGCCGTTTGGCGCCTTTGCCGCAGAAGCCACGCCGAAAGCGGGTGGCGTGTTGCGCCTGGGTCTGGCCGGTGGCAGCACCACGGACTCCAAGGACCCCGGCTCCTGGGCCGACACCTTCACCTTCGTCGGCTTCTCGGCGGTCTATAACACCCTCACCGAAATCGCTGTCGACGGCACCGCGATTCCCGAACTGGCGGAAAGCTGGACTTCCACTCCCGACGCGCGCGTCTGGACCTTCAAGGTTCGCCAGGGCGTGACCTTCCACAACGGCAAGACCCTGACTGCCGATGACGTGGTGGCCTCGATCCAGCATCACCTCGGGGAAAAATCCACCTCGGCGGCAAAAACCGTGTTGGGCGACGTGGCCAAGGTCAGCGCCAATGGCAGTGACAGCGTGGTGTTCGAACTGCATTCGGGCAACGCCGACTTCTCCTATGTGGTCGCCGATTACCATCTGGTGATCATGCCGAGCAAGGACGGCACCCCGGACTGGCAGGCCGGCGTTGGCACCGGCGGCTACCGCCTCAAGGACTTCGAGCCGGGGGTGCGCATGACCCTGGAACGCAGCCCGGATTACTGGAAAGCCGGCCGCGCGCACTTCGCCAGCGCCGAGCTGATCGCCATCGCCGACGGCGCCGCGCGGGTCAACGCGCTGGTCACCGGGCAAGTGGACGTGATCAACAAGGTCGACCTGAAAACCGTGGCCCTGCTCAAGCGCAATCCGAACCTGGTCATCGAAGAAACCAAGGGCGCCCAGCACTACACCTTCCCGATGCTCACCGACAGCCAGGTGTTCCAGAACAACGACGTGCGCCTGGCGATGAAGCACGCGATCAATCGCGAAACCCTGCTGGCGTCGGTGCTGCACGGCTATGGTCTGGTGGGTAACGACCACCCGATCCAGCCTGGCAGCCGCTTCATCAACACCGCGCTGGAACAGCGCACTTATGACCCGGACAAAGCGCGCTTCCACCTGAAACAGGCCGGCCTGGATTCCCTCAAGGTGCGCCTGCAAGCCTCTGACGCCGCGTACACCGGTGCGGTGGATGCTTCGGTGCTGTTCAAGGAACAGGCGCGTGCCGCCGGGATCGACATCGAGGTGGTGCGCGAGCCGGCCGACGGTTTCTTCTCCAACGTCTGGATGAAGCAGCCATTCACCACTTCGTTCTGGTACAGCAGCCTGACCGCCGACCGCATGTTCAGCATCGGCTATGCCAAGGGCGCGGCATGGAACGAAACCCACTGGGACAACCCGCGCTTCAACCAGCTGCTCAACGCCGCCCGCGGCGAAATGAACGACCCGCTGCGCCGCGAGATGTACAACGAAATGCAGGCGCTGTGCCGCGACGACGGCGGGGCGATCGTGCCGCTGTTCGCCAGCTCCGTGGCGGCGCGCTCCAACCGCGTGGTGCATGGCGGGCAGACCGCGCCCTATGGCGAGCTGGATGGGTTGCGGGTGATTGAGCGGTGGTGGCAGGCGTAAGGCCCGTCGCGGTTTTCAGGACAATGAAGATCCCTGTGGGAGCTGGCTTGCCAGCGATAGCGGTGTATCAGTCGACAAATTTATCGACCATAAGTCCGCTATCGCGGGCAAGCCCGCTCCCACAGGTCAAGCGTGTGTCTTCGTGAGTGTGCCCATTTAAGGAATTACGCAGTGAACAGTATTTTCAAGCTGCTACTTCAGCGTTTGGCATTGGGGCTGTTATCGCTGTTTGCGGTGTCAGTGATCATTTTTCTGGCGGTCGGCATGCTCCCGGGCGATATCGCCCAGGCCATGCTCGGCCAGTCCGCCACTCCGGAAACCGTGGCGGCGTATCGGGCGCAACTGGGTCTGGACATGCCGCCGCTGACCCGTTTCGGGCACTGGATCTGGCAACTGCTGCACGGTGACCTGGGCATGTCGCTGGCCAACCAGCGGCCTATCGCCGAACTGGTCGGCACGCGCCTGGGCAACACCTTCAGCCTGGCGCTGCTGGCGGCGCTGGTGTCAGTGCCGCTGGCCCTGTTGCTGGGGATGCTCGCGGCCTTGTATCGCAACAGCTGGTTCGACCGCCTGCTCAACACCTCGGCCCTGAGCGCGGTGTCGTTCCCCGAGTTCTTCGTCGCCTACATCCTGATCCTGGTGTTTGCCGTGAAGCTCAACTGGTTCCCGAGCATTTCCAACCTGGCGCCGGACGCCTCCCTCGGTGAAGTACTGCAACGCTCGGTGCTGCCGGTGGCGACCCTGAGCCTGGTGGTGATCGCGCAGATGATGCGCATGACTCGCGCCTCGCTGATCAACCTGCTGGCCAGCCCCTACATCGAAATGGCCCGGCTCAAGGGCATCAGCCAGTCGCGGATCATCTTCCGCCACGCCTTGCCCAACGCCCTGGCGCCCATCGTCAACGTGGTGGCGCTGAACCTGGCCTACCTGGTGGTGGGCGTGGTGGTGGTCGAGGTGGTGTTCGTCTATCCGGGCCTGGGCCAGTTGCTGGTGGACTCGGTGGCCAAGCGCGACATTCCGGTGGTGCAGGCGTGCAGCCTGATCTTCGCCGCGACCTACATCCTGCTCAACACCAGTGCCGACGTGCTGTCGATTGCCAGCAACCCACGCCTGATGCATCCGAAGGGGTAAGCCATGAGCCTGTTAACACAACTATTGCGGGCGCCGCTGAGCGCCAAATTCGGGCTGCTGGTGATCTTGCTGTACGTCCTGGTGGCCGTGTTCGCGCCAGTATTGGCGCCGTTCGGCGAAACCCAGGTGGTGGGCGAGGGCTTCGCTCCGTGGGGCGGGCAGTTCCTGCTGGGCACCGATAACCTGGGCCGCGACATGTTCAGCCGCCTGGTCTACGGTGCGCGCAACACCCTGGGGATTGCCTTCCTGACCACGGTGCTGGCGTTCCTGCTTGGTGGCCTGGGCGGCCTGATCGCGGCGATCAAGGGTGGCGCCATCGATCAGGGCCTGTCACGGGTAGTGGACATCCTGATGGCGATTCCGCAACTGATCTTCGCCTTGCTGATTCTCAGCGTGGTCGGCACCAACGCCACGTCCCTGGTGATGGTGATCGCGCTGCTGGATGCGACCCGGGTATTCCGCCTCTCAAGGGCGGTGGCGATGAACGTGGTGGTGCAGGATTTCGTCGAAGCCGCGCGCCTGCGCGGTGAAGGCCTGTGGTGGCTGGTCACCCGGGAAGTGCTGCCCAATGCCGCAGCGCCCCTGATTGCCGAATTCGGCCTGCGGTTCTGCTTTGTGTTCCTGTTCATCAGTGCGCTGTCGTTCCTCGGCCTTGGCATTCAACCGCCTACCGCCGACTGGGGCAGCATGGTGCGCGACAACGCCGTGCTGATCACCTTTGGCGACATCAGCCCGTTGCTGCCGGCCCTGGCCGTGGCGTTGATCACCGTGAGCGTCAATTTCGTCGTCGACTGGATGCTGCACAAATCCAGCGGCCTCAAGGAGTGCTGAACATGACGACAAACAAACCTTTGCTGGAAATCCGCAACCTGCATATCGAGGGTCACTACGAAGACGCCTGGCATCCGCTGATCAAAGGCATCGACCTGACCCTGCAACGGGGCGAGGTGCTGGGGTTGATCGGCGAGTCGGGGGCCGGCAAGTCGACCCTGGGTCTGTCGGCCATGGGCTACACCCGCGATGGCTGCCGCATCACCGGCGGCTCGGTGCATTTCGACGGCATCGACCTGCTCAACGCCAAACCCGAAGCGCTGCGCCAGTTGCGCGGCCTGCGCATTGCCTATGTCGCGCAAAGTGCCGCGGCTTCTTTCAACCCCGCCCACCGGCTGATCGACCAGCACGTGGAAACCGCCGTGAAGAACGGCGGCATGAGCCGCGAGCAGGCGATGGCCGAAGCGGTGGAGCTGTACCGGGTGCTGCGCCTGCCCAACCCCGAGACGATCGGCCAACGCTATCCGCATCAGGTGTCCGGCGGGCAGTTGCAGCGGGTCATGACCGCCATGGCCATGGCCTGCCACCCGGACCTGATCATCTTCGACGAACCGACCACCGCGCTGGACGTCACCACCCAGATCGAGGTGCTGGCGGCGATCCGTGATGCCGTGGCGACTTATGGCAGCGCCGCGATCTACATCAGCCACGACTTGGCGGTGGTAGCGCAGATGGCCGACCGCATCATGGTGCTGCGCCACGGCAAACTGGTGGAAGAGGCCGAGACCCGCCAGATGCTCGGCGATCCGCAGGAGGAGTACACCAAGTCGCTGTGGGCGGTGCGCAGTTTCCGCACCGAACCCAAGGCCTGCCCGGAACAGGAAAAACCGCTGCTGGAGTTGCGCAACAGCTGCGCAAGCTACGGTCATCATCCGGTGCTGCATGACGTGTCGTTGAAGCTGTACAAGGGCCAGACCCTGGCGGTGATCGGCGAGTCCGGCAGCGGCAAGAGCTCCACGGCGCGGTTGATCACCGGTTTGTTGCCGCCGACCTACGGTGAAGTGCTGTACGACGGCCAGCCGCTGCCGGCGAACTTCCGCCAGCGCAGCAAGGAGCAATTGCGGCGCATCCAGATGATCTATCAGATCCCCGACACCGCGCTCAATCCACGCCAGCGCATCGTCGACATCATTGGCCGGCCGCTCACGTTCTACCTGGGGCTCAAGGGCAAGGCGATGCGCGCGCGGGTCGCCGAACTGCTGGAAATGATCGAACTGGACCCGGCCAAATACATGGATCGCCAGCCCCGCGAACTGTCCGGCGGGCAGAAACAGCGGATCTGCATCGCCCGGGCACTGGCGGCCGATCCGCAGTTGATCATTTGCGACGAAGTCACTTCGGCCCTTGATCAACTGGTGGCCGAAGGCGTATTGAAGCTGCTCAATCGCATTCAGCAACAGCTCGGTGTCGCTTACCTGTTCATTACCCATGACGTCGCCACTGTGCGGGCGATTGCCGATGAAGTGCTGGTGATGCAAAAGGGCAGGGTGGTGGACCATGGCTCGCGCAGCGCCATCTTCACGCCGCCGCATCAGGATTACACCGGGCTGCTGTTCTCCTCCGAACCGCAGATGGACCCGGACTGGCTCGACCGCCTGCTGGCCAGTCGCGCAACGAACTCAAACCCTACGCTGGAAAAAGTCTAAGGAACCACCATGAAAGTACTGATCGTCCACGCTCATCCCGAGCCGAAATCCTTCACCGCGGCCCTGCGCGACCAGGCCGTGGCGACCCTCGAAGCCCAGGGCCACGAAGTGCAGGTCAGCGACCTGTACAAGATGAACTGGAACCCGGTGGCCAGCGACGCCGACTTCTCCTCCCGGGAAAACCCCGAGTACCTGGTGTATGCGCTGGAGCAACGCCTGGGGGTGAAAAGCCAGTCACTGGCGGCGGACATCCAGGGTGAACTGGACAAACTGCTGTGGGCAGACCTGTTGATCCTCAACTTCCCGATCTTCTGGTTCTCCGCCCCGGCCATGCTCAAGGGCTGGATCGACCGGGTACTGGTGTCGGGGATCTGCTATGGCGGCAAGCGCTTCTACGACCAGGGCGGGCTGGCGGGCAAAAAGGCACTGGTGACCGTGACCCTGGGCGGGCGCGAGCACATGTTTGGCGAGGATGCGATCCATGGTCCCCTGCAAGACATGCTGCGGCCGATCCTGCGCGGGACCCTGGCGTACGTCGGCTTCGATGTGCTCGAACCGTTCGTGGCCTGGCATGTGCCGTACATCAGCGAAGAAGCGCGCCAGCAATTCCTCAAGGACTACGCCCAGCGTCTGCAACACCTCAGTGACGATCAGCCGCTGGAATTTCCGAAGCTGTCGCAGTTCGATGAGGCGCTCTATCCACTGACCACAAAGGCCTGATCAGCACCGATACCTTTTACTGCCTGAACCACCGCCATCGCGAGCAGGCTCGCTCCCACAGTTTTGATCTTCAGTGCCCACCAAGCCCGTGGTCACCCGCGATCCCTGTGGGAGCGAGCCTGCTCGCGATGAGGCCGGCAGCCGCAACACCTCCATAGCCTGACCCACCGCCATCGCGAGCAGGCTCGCTCCTACAGTTTTGATCTTCAGTGACCAGCAATCCCGTGGTCACCCGCGATCCCTGTAGGAGCGAGTCTGCTCGCGATGAGGCCGGTAGCCACAACACCTCCATAGCCTGACCCGCCGCCATCGCGAGCAGGCTCGCTCCTACAGTTTTGATCGTCAGTGACCACCAATCTTGTGCTCACCCGCGATCCCTGTGGGAGCGAGCCTGCTCGCGAAGGGGCCGGCAGCCTCAACATCTCCTTTGCCTGACCCACCGCCATCGCGAGCAGGCTCGCTCCTACAGTTTTGATTCCCCGCAAACACAAATCCCATCCTCATTGTTCTGAATACGCAAACACTGAAGTCGCCGAGATTGGAATTGTTGGTGTATGGGCTGGCTTGTAGCCTCCATCACGCCGAACACCACGATTCGCCAATGATCGGGTGGAGCTCCAGCCAGGGCTCGTCAAGACAGACTCTCAAGCGTCGCACCTTGTTTTCGGCCTTGTACTCGTAGGGGTTCTCGTAGGTGTGAGTCCCCTTCGGGGTGAGCGGCCCAATAAAAATAAGGAAGGCAGGTATGAGTATTCGTGCATGGGTTTGCGCAGCAACCCTGTTCGCCCCCGTTCTGGGTGCCGACATTTTGTTCCCCTCGATGGCCCTGGCCGCCGACGATCCGATGGGCTCGCTGGTGCGCAATGTGTTCGGCGACAGCCTGGAGCGTGACCACGGCATCAAGATCTACGGCTGGGCCCAGGCGGGTGTGATCTATAACAACAACGGCACGGATGACGTCAGCAAGCAGAGCTTCTTCAACACCGATGAAGGGGTGAACCTCAACCAGTTCGCCCTGGCTGTGGAGAAGAAACCCAAGAGCAATGTGGTCGGTCGCGTGGGGCCATTCCCGGGGCCCATGCCGCAGGAAGCCGACTGGGGTTTCAACGTCACGACGCTGTACGGCAAGGATGCGCGATTCTTCAAGACCTACGGCTGGGACGAGGACCTCAGCGCCAATCGCAACAACAAGCCTGAAGACCCGGCGCTGACCATTGCCCAGGCCTACGTCGATTTCTACTTCCCGGTGCTCGGCGGCTCCGACCTGATGATCGGTATCTTCCATACCCCGCTGGAAAACGAAATCGGCTTCGCCTTGCCGTCCCCGGCACCGACGGATTTCTATTCCCACACCTATTCCTTCATGCACGGCCCGGCCAAGCATGCCGGTGCGCTGTACTCGTTCAAGCTGCCTTCGGCACCCGGCGAAAGCATGCTCGGCTTCGAACTGGGCGTGGTCCAGGGCTGGAACAACCTGCAGGACCCCAACCACGACCCGGACGTGATCGCCAACCTGCGCTGGCGTTCGGCGGACTTCAACACCTGGATCGACTGGGAAAACATCTACGGCAACGGCGCCGGCGACAGTTTTGCCGAATGCAGTTGCGGCTCGCCGATACCGGCGGGCACCAAGGATGACGACTACAAGCGCCTGGCCTCCTACCTGACCTTGTCGCAAGTGCTCGACCCGAACAACCGCGTGGCCCTGGAGCTGAACTACGGCAAGCAGGAGCAGGGCGCTTTCGCCGGGTTCGCCAACAAAAAAGACGGCACCTGGTACGGCACCGATTTGAACTGGTATCACAAGCTCAGCGAAAACCTGATGTGGAACAGCCGCGCCGAGTGGTTCTACACCGACGCGCCGGTGCACGTGATGATGGCCAACATCGACCCCAATACCGGTATCCCCGATCCAACCTGGGGCAGCTTCTACGGGGTCACCACCAACCTGGCCTGGACGCCGACACCCAACGTTCGCCTGCGCCCGGAACTGCGCTACGACATCCACTCCGGCCCCGGTCGCGATGCCTACGCCGATGGGGAAAAGGACTCGCAGGTCGTCGCGTCCTTCGACGTCACGCTGTTCTTTTAAGACCTCTCGCGATTACCCCGACCCTGCGTGATGGCCTCGCCACACGTTGCGACCCCGTTCGACCCGGCTATTGGAGTACCTACATGACAGACAACAACGATAAAAACCTGTTTGGCCGCGATTTCTCCCGCCGCGATTTCCTGCGTGCTTCCGGTGTTGCCGCCGGTGGCGTGGCACTGGCGAGCATGCCGTTCAAGTTCGCCATCGGCGCTGAGCGAGTGATCCGCCTGGGCTATGTCAGCCCGCAGACCGGGCCGCTGGCGCCGTTTGCCGCGGCCGACAACTACATCATCGAATCCCTCAAGCAGGTGCTGAAGAACACCATCGACATCGGCGGCAAAGCCTATCGCCTGGAAGTGATCGTCAAGGACAGCCAGTCCAACCCCAACCGCGCGGCGGAAGTGGCGAGCGAGCTGATTCTGTCGGATCAGGTGGACCTGATGCTGGTGTCGTCGACCCCGGAAACCACCAACCCGGTCTCCGACCAGTGCGAGATCAACGAGATCCCCTGCATCTCCACGGTTGCGCCCTGGCAGCCCTGGTTCTTCACCCGTGGCGGCAAGCCGGACCAGGGTTTCGAATGGACCTACCACTTCTTCTGGGGCCTGGAAGATGTGATCGGTGCCTACACCGCGATGTGGGGCGCGATGCCATCCAACAAAGTGGTCGGTGGCCTGTTTCCCAACGACGGCGACGGCAATGCCTGGGGCGATCAGAAACTCGGCTTCCCGCCGGTGCTGGCGCAGAAGGGCTTTCAGCTGGTCGACCCGGGCCGCTTCCAAAGCCTGACCGACGATTTCTCGGCGCAGATTGCCGCCTTCAAGAAGGCCGAGGTCGAGGTCGTGACCGGCGTGGTGATTCCACCGGACCTCAGCACCTTCTGGACCCAGGCGCGCCAGCAGGGCTTCAAGCCCAAGGCCGTGTCGGTGGGCAAGGCGTTGCTGTTCCCCACGGCGGTCGAGGCGCTGGGCAAGGCCGGCAACAATCTGTCGACCGAAATCTGGTGGAGCCCGACGCACCCGTTCAGTTCGTCATTGACCGGCGCCAGCGCCGCGCAGCTGGCCCAGGGTTTCACCCAGGCCACCGGCAAGCAATGGACCCAGCCCCTGGGCTTCGTGCACGCCCTGTTCGAACTGGCGGTGGACATCCTCAAGCGCACCGAAGAAGTGGGTAATGCCCATGCGGTGCGCGATGCCTTGCTCAAGACCAACCTCAACACCGTGGTCGGACCGATCAACTGGAACGGCGGGCCGGTGAAGAACGTCGCCAAGACCCCGCTGGTCAGCGGTCAGTGGCGCCTGGGTAATGACAGCAAATACGACCTGATCGTGACCAACAATGCCACCGCACCGGCGATCCCGCTGGGCGGCGAGATGCAGGCCATTACCTATTGATCAGGCTTCAAGGAACAGGGTGCACCATGCAACAACCACTTCTGCAAATGAGCGACGTGCACAAGAGCTATGGCTCGGTAAAGGTTACGGACGCCATGAGCCTGGACCTGCAACCCGGTGAGGCCCTGGGCATCATCGGCCCCAACGGTGCGGGGAAAAGCACGCTGTTCAACCTGATCGCCGGTGGCGTGCCGGCAGACAAGGGCACCATTCGCTTCGAAGGCCGCGATGTCACTCGCGAGCCGGTGTTCAAGCGCTGCCGGCAAGGCATCGGCCGTTCCCACCAGATACCGCACCCGTTCGTGAAAATGACCGTGTTCGAGAACCTGCTGGTGGGCGCGACCTTCGGTGCGCAGCTGCGGGACAAGGAAGCCAGCCAATGGTGCGCGCAGACCCTGGAACTCACCGGGCTGATGCGCAAGGCCAACGTACTGGCCGGCTCCCTGACGTTGCTCGACCGCAAGCGCCTGGAGATGGCGCGCGCCTTGTCGACCCGGCCGCGCCTGCTGTTGCTCGATGAGATCGCCGGCGGCCTGACCGAACCGGAATGCCTGGCGCTGGTGGAGACCATCCAGGGCATCCACAAGTCGGGCGTCGCCATCATCTGGATCGAGCACATCGTGCACGCCTTGCTGGCGGTGGTCAGTCGCCTGACGGTGATCAACTTCGGCGCCAAGCTGGCCGAAGGCGAGCCGCACAGTGTGATGGCCGACCCCCGGGTCCAGGACATCTATATGGGCATCGGGAGCTGAGCCATGCACACAAGTCTTTTGTCCATCGACAAACTCTGCGCCGGCTACGGCGACTTTCAGGCGCTGTTCGATATCAGCCTGACCCTGGAGGCCGGCGAAACCGTGGCGATCATCGGCTCCAACGGCGCCGGCAAATCGACCTTCCTGCGTTCCCTGGCCGGGTTGATCAGCAACCAGCCCGGCGCCATCCGTTTCAACGGCCAGGCCATTGGCGACATGGCCGCCAATCAGGTGCTGGAGCGCGGTATCGCGTTAGTGCCCGAAGGCAGAAAGCTGTTCGCTTCGCTGAGCGTCGAGGAAAACCTGCTGATCGGCGCCTACAGCAAACGCCCCGGGCCCTGGAACCTGAAACGGATTTACCAGTTGTTCCCGGTGCTGGAGAAACTGCGCAAGCGGCCCGGCACGGCGCTGTCCGGCGGCCAGCAGCAGATGGTCGCCATTGGCCGGGGCCTGATGGCCAACCCGCAGTTGCTGTTGTGCGACGAAATCAGCCTGGGCCTGGCACCGACCACGATCAAGGACATCTACGCCGCGCTGCCCTCGATCAAGGCCGACGGCACCACGGTGATTCTCGTCGAACAGGACATCAATCAGGCGCTGAGTGTGAGTGACCGCTTCTATTGCTTCCAGGAAGGGCGCGTGTCCCTGACCGGGCGCCCTGGGGATGCGGACAAAGCACAAATCAAAGCCGCGTATTTCGGGATCTAGTGATGGAATGGCTCAATACTTTGCTTCAAGGCGTATTACTCGGTGGCCTGTACGCGATGTTCGCGGTGGGGCTGTCGCTGATGTTCGGCATCATGCGCCTGGTCAACATCGCCCATGGCGACTTCATCGTGCTGGCGTCGTACCTGGCGCTGGTGGTGGTCAACCGGCTGGGTTTCAGTCCGCTGGCGAGCCTGCTGATCGTGGTGCCGCTGATGTTCTGCTTCGGCTACCTGCTGCAGCGATGGTTGCTCAACCGCACGCTGGGTACGGACATCCTGCCGCCACTGTTGGTGACGTTCGGCCTGTCGATCATCGTGCAAAACCTGCTGCTGGAATTTTTCAGCGCCGACAGCCAGAAGCTGTCCCAAGGCGAGCTTGAAGTCGCCAGTGTCGGCGTTGGCAGCCTGAGCGTCGGTGTGATGCCACTGATTGTGTTCGCCAGCGCGTTGCTGATCATCGGCGGCCTGCAACTGCTGTTCTACAAAACCTCGCTGGGGCGGGCGTTCCGCGCCACCTCCGATGACCAGCACACCGCCCGGCTGATGGGGGTGAACAATGCGCACATCTTCGGCCTGGCCATGGCGCTGGCGATGGCGGTGGTGTCGATTGCCGGGGTGTTCCTGGCGATTCGCACCAGCTTCGACCCCACCGTGGGGCCTGCGCGCCTGTTGTACGGCTTCGAGGCGGTAATCATCGGCGGCCTGGGCAGCCTGTGGGGCACGCTGGCGGGCGGGGTGATCCTCGGTGTCGCGCAAACCCTGGGGGCGAAGATCGATCCCGGCTGGCAGATCCTTGCCGGTCACCTTGTGTTCCTGCTGATCCTGGTCCTGCGTCCACGCGGCCTGTTTCCCCGGAGTGTCGACTGATGAATGCCTTGAACAATCCCGCGCCGGTGTATCGCGTCCAGCGCACGACCACCAGCAGCACCCTCGGCCTGTCGCTGCTCGGGCTTTGCGTGCTGGTTTTGCTCAGCGCGCCGCTGTGGGCCGATCGCGCCAGTCTGCGGCTGGTGGTGGAATTCGCCTATTACCTGGCCCTGGCGCAAATGTGGAATCTGCTGGCGGGCTACGCCGGCATGGTCTCGGTGGGGCAGCAGGCTTTCGTCGGCCTGGGCGGCTATCTGCTGTTCCTGCTGGCGAGCCAGTTCGGCGTACCGCCATTGTTCGCGGTTTTGCTCTCGGGCGTGCTGGTCGCGGTGCTGGCGATTCCCACCGCGCTGGTCGTGTTTCGCCTGCGCGGCGCCTACTTCGCCATCGGTACCTGGGTGGTCGCGGAGGTGTTCCGCCTGGGTCTGGCGCAGATGAGCAGCCTCGGTGGCGGCTCGGGGCAAAGCCTTCCGGCGGCGATCGTGCGGCAGATCGGCAATGACCGCGACGGGCGCGAAACCCTGATCTACTTCACCGCCCTGGCCATCGCCATTGCCGCAGTGGCAGTGGTGTTCTTTGTGCTGCGCTCGCGACAGGGCCTGGCACTGGCATCGATCCGCGATTCGGAGCCAGCCTCCGGCAGCCTCGGGGTGGATACCTTTCGCACCAAACTGATGGTCTACGTGCTGGCCGCAGGGTGTACGGGGGTGGTCGGGGCGTTGATATTCCTGCAAAAACTGCGGATCTCCCCGGACGCGGCGTTCAACCTGCAGGACTGGACCGCCGTGGTGATCTTTATCGTGATCATCGGTGGCATCGGCACCCTGGAAGGCCCCTTGATCGGCACCTTGATCTACTTCGTGCTGCGCGGTTGCCTGGCGCAGTACGGCGCGGTGTACATGATCATCCTCGGCCTGGTCGCGGTGGTGATGATGCTCAAGGCGCCGCAAGGGGTGTGGGGGCTGATCAGCGAGCGCCTGGGCTGGCAGATCTTCCCGATGCAACGGCGCCTGACTGTTCAAAACGACAAGTAGTGTTCATCCCTGCGGCGAGGGGATTCATCCGTGGCGAGGGAGCTTGCTCCCGCTCGGCGGCGTAGCCGTCGCAAACCCGGGCAACGCGGTGTAACTGACTACCGCGGTGTCTGGTTTTGGGGCCGCTTCGCGACCCAGCGGGAGCAAGCTCCCTCGCCACGGATAAATCCTCTCGCCGCAGTGTTTTTGATGCGAATTTTTCCGCCACCGCTGTTTGCAATTCACGAACACAGAAGTCGCTGAGTTCGCAATTGTTGCAGGGTAAGGCGGGCCTTATCGTGACTCCGTAGCGCAATGGCAAACCTGATCGTTGCGCACACGAAAACAATAACAATATCCGGAGTATTTCGATGAGAACTGGATTCAGTCTCGCGATGAATGTGGCAGGCCTGGGTCTGTGTGCAGCGGGTGCTTACCTGTATCCAAGCTGCGAGGCACAGGCATCGGGCATTCCATTTGCCAGCAATCGGCCACAAAGCTTCCAGTTCAGCTCGGACTTCACCGAGCCCTACAACTCGGTGGGTCAGGAATTCGAATACAACAACGACCGCAAGCGCTTCGACGACCACGGCAACAAGGTCGCAGGCCCCGGCACCGAAACCTACGTTGGCCTGACGTCGTTGCTGCACTACTGGAAGATGGACGGGCTGCCCAACACCGGCTTCATCGCCAGCATCACCCTCCCTGAAATCGCGGTTCGCGGCAACGGTACGCGGGTCAGCGGCTTCGGCGACCCGCTGGTCGGCGGACTGGTCTGGTACAACCCGACACCGCTGCGCACCATCGGCATGCAGGCTTATGTGCAACTGCCGACCGGCGCCGATTCGGTAAGCAGCGACACCTATGCCTTGTGGCCTTCGCTGTTCTACAACGAATGGCTGGGCAAGGTGAACATCGACCTGCTGGTGGGCGCGATCATTCGCGGCGACGGCCCGCATCACACCGAACCCGGCGACACCGGCCACGCCAACCTGCGCCTGGGCTACAACATCGTCGACCGCCCGACCTACCAGGTCATGCCTTTCCTCAGCGCCGACTACCAGAAGACCTTCAGCTCCGACGATCGGGACAACAACAGCATTGCGTTCTCGGATTCCAACGAAACCGCCCTCGGCGCCGGCGTGCTGTTCCAGCTCAAGCCCGGCGTGCAGAAAGTATTCAACCAGAAAATGTGGGACCAGGTGTCCATCCACTATTCCAAAGGTGTGGAAGGGCGCAACACCACGGTCACGGATGGCTTGTTCGTGCAGCTCTGGCATTACTGGTGAGTGATCGATGACTGCCTGTTTAGTGTGATTTGCCTGTGTGGCCGCTACCTGTTCCGGAGAATAAAAATGACTGAAGAAACCGAAAAACTTGCACTGTCTCGCCGAAGCTTCATCAAGGCCGGCGCCGCCGGAACCGCAGTTGCCGCGCTGTCGGGCGTGGCGGCACGGGCAATGGCCACAGAAGAACTGCCCTTCGACAGGGAGCACGACATAGTCGTGGTCGGCGGTGGCGGCAGTGGCTTGCCGACCGCGCTGTTCGCCCGCTGGCTGGGCAACGACGTGGTCATCCTGGAAAAGGCCGGCAGCCCGGGCGGCACCGCGGCCAAGGCCGCGTTCTGGTACTGGGTGCCGAACAACAAGCCGATGCGCGACGCCGGCATCGTCGATGAGAAAGCCGACTACATGCGTTACGTCGCGCGCCTGAGCCGCCCGCAATCCTATGATCCTTCGTCACCGAAACTCGGTCTGTCGGATTGGGAATACGAGATGTGCGAAGCCATCTACGACAGCGCATCGCCGGCCGCCGAACTGCTGGCCGAGCGCGATGCTCTGCCTTACCGCCACTGCCCGGACGTGCCGGACTACTGGTATGAACTGCCCGAAGACAAGGCCAAGAAAGGTCGCGTCCTGCTGCCCAAGGACGCGCGGCCGAGCATGTCCGACGGCGGTCGCGTGGCGATTCGCACGCTGACTGCGGCCGCCAAGCGCGACGGCATCCAGATTCGTACCGGTGAGCGCGTGGTCAAGGTCATCCAGAACGACAAGGGCGAAGCGGTCGGTGTCGAAGTCGAGACCGAAGAGGGCACCCGGCAACGGGTCAGGGCGCGCAAGGCGGTGATCTTCGCCACGGGTGGCTTCACCCACGATCCGGAACTGCGCCGCAACTTCCTCAACGCCCCGGTCTACGGCGGCTGCGCGGCCCTGACCAACGAAGGCGATTTCATCCGCATTTCCAGTGACCTGGGGGTGCAGTTGCGCAATATGAACTACGCCTGGTCGTGCCCGATCCTGTTGGAGAAAGCCCTGGCCAAGGACGGTTCGATGTCCGGCATTTTCACCATGACCGGCGATTCGATGCTGATGGTGAACAAGTACGGCAAGCGCGTCGTCAACGAAAAGACCGTCTACAACGAAATGGTCCCGACCTTCTTCCAGTGGGATGGCGACAAGTCCGAATACCCGAACCTGGTGATGTTTTCGATCTGGGACCAGCAGGCCCAGGACAACTGCTTCAGCGACGAATACGGCTCTCCCATCGTGCCCAAGGGCGGCAACGACCGTCATGTGGTGCGCGGCGAAACCCTGGAAGAGCTGGCGAAGAACATTGCCGAACGGCTCGACAAGCATGCCGCCGACATCGGTGGCATGAAGCTCAGCCCGGATTTCAACCTGAACCTGAAGGCCACGCTCAAGCGCTTCAACGAACTGGCGAAAACCGGCAAGGATCTGGACTTCCATCGCGGTGAGCTGGTGATTCAGGGCGTGTTCACCGGGCCCGTCAAGGCCGGGCGTACCGGCAACCTGACGATGTTCCCGCTGTCCGCGAAAGGCCCGTACTACGCGGCGCTGATCACCGGCGGCAACCTCGACACCAAGGGCGGGCCGAAAACCAACTCCCACGGCCAGGTGCTGAACAACGCCAATGCGCCGATTCCCGGCCTGTACGGCGTCGGCAACTGCGTGGCTTCGGCTTCCGGCCGGGCCTACTGGGCCGGTGGTTCGACCCTCGGCCCGATCATCGCCTTCGCCTATCGGGCGGCGAATCAGGCGCACAAGGAACCGGTGCGCAACTGAACCTGGCCGCAGCCGCGATCGTTCGTGGCTGCGTAACCCGTGATTGCATGAGAACAAGATTATGAGCCACTTCATCCCACGCGCCGCGGCACTGTTGCTGCTGACGGCAAGCATAGGCCTGGCGGGCGGCGCTGCGGCCGACGAGCTGGAAATCGCGCAGAAAATGGCGACCAACCACTGTGCGGTCTGCCACACCTTCGACAAGGGCGGGCCGCCGGGGCAGGGGCCCAACCTGTTCGGGCTGATCGGTCGCAAGGTCGCCAGCGAAAGCAACTTCACCTACAGCGATGGCTACCGCAAGGCCATGGACGGCAAGGTCTGGGACGAACAGCTGCTCGATGCCTGGCTGACCGATGCCCAGACCGTCGCGCCGGGCAGCGCCATGGTCTATTCCCAGGACGACCCGGCCAAGCGCCAGAAGATCATCACCTACCTCAAATCGCTGCACTGACAGTGCTTCACAACATACTCATAACGAATCGGAGACAGCCATGATCAGCACCCAGACGATGACCGACGAACAACGCAAATCGGTGGCCCTTGAATACCTCAAGGCCTTCGACAACGGCGGTGTCACCTCCACCGGCGGCAGCATCCTCGACCTGTTTGCCGAAGACGCCCAGGTCCTGTTCCCGAAATGGGGCTTGGCGACCGGCCGCGAACAGATCGGGCAGATGTTCGGCGACCTGGGCGCACGCTTGAAGTCGATCACCCACGACTACGCGCATTTCAACTGGATACTCACCGGCACCGACACCCTGGTGTGTGAAGGCACCAGCTTCGGCGAGCACGTCGACGGGCCGTGGCGCGCGGGCGTGCCAACGGCGGCGAGTGCCGGTTACTGGGTCGACGTGTTCGAAATCCGCGACTTCAAGATCCAGCGCTGCTTCATCTATCTGGACCCGGATTACGGCAACAAGGACACCGCGCGCTACCCCTGGCTCAATCGCTGAACACCGAGGGGCTCGCAGCACCCCTCACTTGTAGGAGCAAGCATGCTCGCGATGGAGGCGCAGGCACTGAGGGGTGTCAGGCCGCCAGCGTTATCGTTCACGTCCATCGCGAGCAGGCTCGCTCCTACAGTTTTGATCTTCGGTGAACACAAATCCCGTGGCCACCATGGATCCCTGTGGGAGCGGGCTTGCTCGCGATGAGGGCTCAATCGCTGATCACCGAGGGGCTCGCAGCACCCCTCACCTGTAGGAGCGAGCCTGCTCGCGATGGAGGCCCAGGCACCGCGGGGTGTCAGGCCGCCAGCGTTATCGTTGACGTCCATCGCGAGCAGGCTCGCTCCTACAGTGGATCGGGGGTATTCCCGAAACCCATTCGCGATCTCGGGATCTGGAGCGCAGGCCGCCAACAGGCTAACCTCGCGGTACGCCAATAATAAAAGCCTCCAGAGAACCTGCCCCCATGGACCGTTTACTCAGTGTCGAAGCCTTCGTGCGGGTGGCCGAGACCGGCAACTTCGCCAAGGCTGCCCAGCAACTGGGCGTGACCCGTTCAGTGATCACCCACCGCATCCAGCAACTGGAACAATTCATCAACGCGCCGCTGTTCCACCGCAGCACCCGCCATGTGCGGCTCTCCGAAGTGGGGGAGACGTACTACAAGGAGTGCGCGGACATGGTCGCCGGTTTCAACTCGCTGACCGAACACATGCGCGAACTGCGGGCCAAACCCACCGGCAAATTGCGCGTGCAGATGCTCCCGGGCTTTGCCATCAGCCATTTCGGCCACCTGCTCGCCGAGTTCACCCGGCTGTATCCGGACATCGAGGTCGATGTGATCGTCAATGACCGGGTGGTGGACCCCATCGAAGAAGGCTTCGACGTGGCGTTCCAGATGTTCCCGCCCATGGCTGAAACCCTGATCGAGCGCAAGCTGTTCACCGTGCGCCGCCTGTTCTGCATGTCCCCGGACTACGCCAGCGAATTCGGCGTGCCGACCCACCCCCAGGAGCTGCTGCAACACAAGATCGCCTTGTACGAGGGCTATCCGTCGCGTAACCGCTGGGTCTTTAACCGTGAAGACGAACAGGTCGAACTGAGTCTGCCGGGCCAGGTGCGTTCGAATTCGGTGCATTTGTTGCGCGATTACGCACAGACCGGGGTGGGGATTGTCTGCCTGCCGACGCTGGTGGCCAGCGAAGATTTGCAGAGCGGACGGCTGATTCCGGTGTTGTCCGACTACCTGTTGTCGTCCTTCAGTTTCTCCGCGGTGTACCCCGCGACCCAACGCAGGGCCCTGAAAGTGCGGACCTTGATCGACTTTCTGGTGGACAACTTCGGCGACGAACCCTACTGGGACGTGCCTTTGCTGGAGCGTGGCTGGATTCGCTGAACACCCCCGTCCCTGTAGGAGCGAGCCTGCTCGCGATGGGCGTCAACGATAACGCGCTATGCCTGAATGAACGCTTTGCCCGGGCGTTTTTCGCGAGCAGGCTCGCTCCTACAGAGAAGCCTGTGCGCCGCAGTGTTCGCGTTTTGCAAACACTGTTGTCGCCGGTCAGCTAATTGTCCCTGGACCTGTCGCGACGTACTGTTGGCTCACGGTTACTACAACAACAAAACGGTGAGAACCATGAGTAGCGCAGCAATCGAAACGGTCTTCGGCTCGCTGGACAAGTACAGCAAAGGCTCGGTTGAAATCATCAGCGGCCAGGCCAGTCACTACGCTTTTTCGAACATCTTCGAAGTCGCGGATAAATCCCTTCCCTATGAAAAGGTCATCGTCGGCTACAACCTCGGCTACGTGATCGAAACCCTGCGTGCCGAAGGCCAGTCGCCCTGGTACACCGCCGCGCACGATGAGTTCGCCATTGTCATGGACGGTGAAGTGCGGGTCGATTTCCTCAAGCTCGATGCGCCGCTCAAGGACAGCGAGGGCACGCACCTGGCCGGTGAAGTGCCAGCGGGCAAACCCATGGGCTACGTGCTGCTCAAGCGCGGCCATCAATGCCTGTTGCCGGTGGGCACGGCGTATCGCTTCGAATCCAGCCGCCCTGGCGTGATCCTGCAGCAGACCATCAAAGGCCCGTTGTCGGTCGAGAAGTGGGCAGACATCTGCTTCAAGTGATCTGTTCGATCCGACCGTCCATTCCCAAACAATAAAAGGAATCCCGCCATGGCCATGCTTGAAACCGCTGCTGAAACCGCACTGTTCGCCGACGATGAAGTCCAGGCCAGCGCGCCTCATCCCGTCACCGGCTACTGCTCCTACAAACTCGGCGCCTTCGAACTGTCGCGCGACGAGTATTTCGCCCGCATCACCTGGCCTGCCAAGGGCCAGACCCGCTCGCACCTGATCCCGGTCGACGCGTTCCTGCGCGCCATGATGCGCGACGTGGCCTGGGGCTTCTTCTACGGCTGGGTCAACTTCGACCACGTCATCGGCACCCGCAACTACTACGGCAAGGTCGACCTGTACGCCGGTACGTTCAACGGCACGCTCAAGGCCGCCGGCGTCAACTACACCGAAAACTTCGAAACGCCGCTGATCATGGCCACCTTCAAGGCCATCCTGCGCAACTGGACCAACGCCACCTTCGACCCGTTCGCCGCTCCGGAAGAGACCGGTAGCGCATTCGGCCGCAAGAACGGCGACAACATCGAAGCCATCGAGCGCTTCCGCATCGCCACCAAGCGCATGCCTGGCCTGCCGGATGACTCGCCGCTGCGCAACGATCTGCCGGTCAACCGCCAGTTCATCGACGTGTCCCAGGAAGAGCCGGAAGTCCACGCCGCCGAAGGCTTCGAGGGCGAACTGCATGCCTTCAGCCTGTTCAAGTACCTGTCGCGCTCCGACGTGACCTGGAACCCGTCGGTGACTTCGGTGTGCAAGGCCAGCCTGTTCTGCCCGACCACAGAGGAATTCATCCTGCCGGTGTTCCACGGCAATGACCGCATCGAGTGGTTCCTGCAGCTGTCCGACGAAATCATCTGGGACGTGGGCGACAAGGATGACGGCAATCCCCGTGCGCGCATCACCATGCGGGCCGGCGATATCTGCGCCATGCCAGCCGACATTCGCCACCAGGGTTACTCGACCAAGCGCTCGATGCTGATGGTCTGGGAAAACGCCACGCCGAACCTGCCGCAACGCTACGAAAGCGGCGAGCTCACGCCGTACCCGATCGAGTTCTGAGACCTCGCGTCCTGCCCGGCGGCTCGCCGGGCCATGCTTCCAGCCATTGAGTCAGACACTGCGCCACGCGCGCGGTGCGAGGAAACCATTATGCAAAATCAGCTCTATATCGATGGCCGCTTCGTTGACGCGGTCGCTGGTGGCACCATCGACGTCGTGTCGCCCCATGACGGTTCGTTGATCACCCGCATCGCCGCCGCCGAAGCCGTTGACGTTGATTTGGCGGTCGCGGCCGCCAAGCGCGCGTTCCCGGCGTGGTCGGCGCTGGGGGCGGCCGAGCGTGGCCGCTTGCTGCTCAAACTGGCGGACAAGATCGAAGAGTGCGCCGAAGAGCTGGCCCGCCTCGAATCCCTGGACACCGGGCACCCGATTCGCGACTCCCGTGGCCTCGACGTACCGCGCACCGCCGCGTGTTTCCGCTATTTCGGCGGCATGGCCGACAAGATCGAAGGCGCGGTGATTCCGGTGGAGGCCGGGTTCCTCAACTATGTACAACGCAAGCCGATTGGCGTGGTGGCGCAAATCGTGCCGTGGAACTTCCCGCTGATGTTCACCAGCTGGAAAATGGGCCCGGCGCTGGCGGCGGGCAACACCATCGTGATCAAGCCGTCGGAGATCACTCCGCTGTCGACCCTGCGCATCGCCGAATTGATGACCGAAGTCGGCTTCCCCAAGGGCGTGGTCAACGTGGTCCCGGGCTACGGGCATACCGCAGGCCAGGCCCTGGCCGAACACATGGACGTGGGCAAGATCGCCTTCACCGGTTCCACCGCCACCGGGCGCCGGATCGTTGAAGCTTCCAAGAGCAACCTCAAGCGCATCCAGCTGGAACTGGGCGGCAAGGGCGCCAACATCGTCTTCGAAGATGCCAACCTTGATGCCGCCGTCAATGGCGCGGCCTGGGCAATTTTCCACAACCAGGGGCAGGCCTGCATTGCCGGTTCGCGACTGATCCTGCACAAAGACATCGCAGACAAGTTCCTCGAGCGTTTCATCCCCCTGGCCAAGTCCATTCGCCTGGGCGACCCGATGAATCCCGAGACCGAAATGGGTCCGCTGACCTCGGCGCTGCACCGCGACCGCGTGATGGCCTACATCGATATCGCGATCGAGCAGGGCGGCAAGATCCTCGCCGGCGGCAAGGCCCCGGACGACAAGGCCCTGGCCAATGGCTTCTATGTGGAACCGACCATCGTCGAGGCCAAACCTTCGGATCGTGTCTGCCAGGAAGAAGTCTTCGGCCCGTTCGTCACCGTGGTGCGCTTCAGCACTGACGAAGAAGCCCTGGCCATCGCCAACAGCACCGAGTACGGTCTGGGCAGTGGTTTGTGGACACAGAACCTGGCCCGCGCGCACAAAATGGCCAATGCCATTCACGCCGGCATGTGCTGGATCAACTGCTACAAGCGCGTCAGCCCGGGCAGCCCGTTTGGTGGTGTTGGCCAGTCCGGTTACGGCCGCGAGATGGGCTTCGAGGCGATCCACGATTACACCGAGGCCCGTTCGGTCTGGGTCAACGTCGATGCCAACATCCCGCCGCACTACAAACGTTGAGGCCTGCCATGAATCCGTTTATCTACCAAAGCCTGCCGACCCGCGTGGTGTTCGGCTGGGGCAAGCTCTCGGCGCTGGCCGAAGAGATCGAGCGCCTCGGCGCGCGGCGTGCGCTGATCCTCACCACTCCGGAACAGCAAGGGCTGGGCGAGCGGGTCGCGGCGTTGCTCGGTGATCGCGCGGCAGGGGTTTATCCCAAAGCGGTGATGCACGTCCCACTGGAAGTGGCGCAGGCGGCCCGTGTCGAAGCCGCGCGTCTGGATGCCGATTGCTGCGTGGCGATCGGCGGTGGCTCGACCATCGGCCTGGGCAAGGCGATTGCCATGGATTCCGGCTTGCCGATCGTCGCGGTACCGACTACCTACGCCGGGTCGGAAATGACCCCGATCTATGGCCTGACCGAGAATCGCCTGAAGAAAACCGGGCGCGATCCCAGGGTCCTGCCCAAGACCGTGATCTACGATCCGCAATTGACCCTGACCCTGCCGGCGCAGATTTCCGCCTGCTCGGGCATGAACGCCATGGCCCACGCGGTCGAGGCGCTCTACGCCCAGGACGCCAACCCGATCATCAGCTTGATGGCTGAAGAATCGATTCGTTCGCTGGCGCAGTCGTTGCCGGGGGTGGTCGCCAACCCGGAAGATCCGCAGGCACGCGGCCAGGCCCTCTACGGCGCGTGGCTGGCGGGCATTTGCCTGGGTTCGGTGGGCATGGCCTTGCACCACAAGCTGTGCCACACCCTGGGCGGCACCTTCAATTTGCCCCATGCCCAGGCCCATGCGATCGTTCTGCCCCATGCTGCGCATTACAACCGTGAAGCGGCGGCGGGGCCCTTGCAACGCGCCGCGCGTGCGCTGGGTGGCAGCGAGGCCAGTGAAGTCGGTGCCTTGCTGTATGCGCTGAACCAGAAACTGGGCATTCCCCTGGCGTTGGCCGACATCGGCTTTCCGGCCAATGGCCCGGCTGAAGCGGCGCAAATTGCCTGCGCCAGCCCGTACTACAATCCGCGGCCGTTCGAGCAAGACCCGATCGAAGCCCTGCTGACTCGAGCATTGAAGGGTCAGGCGCCAGCCTGATCTCTCCAGGCTGGCAGCGCCCACCATCTCATCGGAATAACAACAATGACCGATCAAGACAAAGCTGCGGAAACCCTGATTTCCCGGCAAGCCGTGAACAGCTTCGATGGCGCGCCCAACGCGCGCTACAAACAGATCATGCAAAGCCTGACCCGGCACCTGCATGCGTTCGTCAGTGAGGTCGAGCTGACCGAGCAGGAGTGGTTCGAGGGCATTCGCTTCCTGACCGACACTGGCCACAAGTGCGACGGCTTGGTGCGCCAGGAATTCATCCTGCTGTCCGATACCCTCGGCGTGTCGATGCTGGTGGATGCGATCAACCATCGACACACCGCCACGGCGACCGAAACCACGGTGTTCGGGCCGTTCTATATCGACGGCATGCCCGATCGCGAATTCGGCGAAAACATGGCCTTCACCTCGGGCGAGACGGCGCTGGTGCGCGGACGGGTGGTCGATGTCAACGGCAACGCCCTGGCCGGCGCGATACTGGACGTGTGGCAAACCGCCGAGAACGGCATGTATTCCGGCCAGGACACCGAGCAGCCGTTCGGTAACCTGCGAGGTCGTTATCGCACCGACGCCGACGGCTGTTTCGCGATTCGCACCATTGTCCCGGTGGCCTACCCGATACCCACCGACGGTCCGGTGGGGCGCATGCTCGATGCGGCCAACCGCCATGCCTGGCGGCCGGCGCACCTGCATTTCATGATTGATGTGCCGGGCTATCGCAAGCTGGTCACGCACCTGTTCAACCACGATGACCCGTATCTGGCATCCGATGCGGTGTTTGGCGTGAAGCAATCGCTGCAGGTGATCTACGAGGACTGTGCCCGCCACGACGAGGTGTCCGCCCGGTTGGGCATGGCGCTGCCGTTCAAGCGTGCGTGCTACGAATTCGTCATGGAAAAGGCCTGAGTCATGGGCCAGTTCTTTGCGGTATTCGCCACGGACCACCCGGGCTCCCTGGCCCTGCGCCAGCGCCTGCGCCCCAGCCATCAGGCGCATTTGCGCGCCACCGACAGTCACCGGGTGGTGGTGCGCTTCGGTGGCCCGACCCTCGATGATGCCGGCGAGTCGATGAATGGCACCTTGCTGGTGATCGAGGCGGGCAGCCTGCCGGAAGTGCAGGCGTTCCTTGAGGATGACCCTTACGTCCAGGCCGGATTGTTCGCCAATATCCAGATCCGGCCCTGGAACTGGAGCCTCGGCAACCCGGAAATGCGCGGTTGGCCATGACCACGACCCTGACCACCATCACCTTGTGCCAACTGGACGACATCGCCGACGGCGGCGCCCTGGGCCTGCCACAGCACCGGCAGCTGCATCCCGCCGGTCTGGTGGCGGTGCGCCAGGGCGATCAGGCGTGGGTGTACATCAATCGCTGCCCGCATTTTTCCGTGCCGCTGGACTTTCGCCCCCAGGAGTTCTGTACCTATCGCGGCAAGGTGCTGATGTGTGCCCATCACAGTGCGATGTTTCGCTTCGAGGACGGGCATTGTGTCGACGGGCCGTGCAAGGGCGCGACGCTTGAGGCGGTGGCGGTCCGCCGGGTGGAAAATAGTCTGGTGATGGAGGTCCGGGAGGAGGGCTGAACTACACTCTTTCGAGATGAATCACGCGCATTTCGGAGGACATCATGAAAAGGTTGCCGCTCGTCGGCCTGTACCTCGTAGTGTCGGTTTTCAGCGCCCAGGGATGGGCCCAATCGGTGGTGCCGCTGAAGGGGCAGAGTTCGCAGCAGACGCAGGCCGATATCACCGAGTGCAACAACATCGCCGCCAGCCAGACGGCCTCGACCTCCACCACGCCTTCCGGAGGCCGGATCAAGGGCGCCGCGGCAGGCGCGGCCGCCGGAGCCACCGCCGCCCAGGTGCGCGGCCGTCAGCACGACGAGTTCTATGATCGCGTCGATAGTGACAAGCAGCAGGATTATCGCCAGAACCAGGCCAAGCAAACCGCTGCGGCAGGCGCCGTGGTCGGTGCCTCTCGCCAGCGCCAGGAACGCCGGGCGCAAAACAAGACCAACACCGCCAATACAGCGACGGCCTATACCAGTTGCCTGCAGGGCAAGGGGTATCAGGTCAATCCCTGACAACACACATCCCCTGTAGGAGCGAGCTTGCTCGCGATGAACCGGAGTGCACCGCGGGGTATCAGGATTCCCGCGTCATCGTTCGCGACCATCGCGAGCAAGCTCGCTCCTACAGGAGAGGGGACTGCTTCTGACTTTGCCGCTGTTCCAGCAAATGCACCATCAGGCACGCATACAGGGTCACCGCGATAAACAGCGCCATGCGCACCGCAAACGCGGTGTAGACGTCCTTGCCTGCCTCGCTGTCCTGCACTGACTGCCCCAGCAGGATGATCAGGGTGATCAGGGTGTTCATCCAGAAACCGGGGCTCCAGCGACCGGGGCTCAGGCCGTAGAGCTTGCGTGCCAGGATCAGGCCGAACAGCAGCATCCACAAAAAGTACATCCACAGGTGCACGAACAGGCTGAGCGCACACCAGAACAGGATCGCCAACAGGCCGCCCAGCAGCGTCGATCCCAGCAGTTCGCGGCCGGCGCTGCGGGCCGAGGTGGTGGAACTCTGTTGCCCCAGGTTGACCGCCTTGAGCACGATGGGCAGGTAGCTGGCCGGGTCGATCAGCGCCAGCAGGAACGCCGGGATCACGATCAGGGTCGCGCGCAACGCCACCCGGTGGACTTCGTTTTCCGGCAGGGGCGGGGCGACGGGTGGGGAGGGGGCATTGGCCGGTTCCGGGAACAATCCGTGACTGACCACGCCGACCATCACCGCCAACAACAGTCCTGCGACCAGCGCCTTGATCACCGTCAGCGCCAGGTCGAAGTCGGCAAACCCCGCCGAGGAAATCATGGTCAGGCCGATCACCAGCAGGGTAACGATCAGGTTATTGCCGCCCCTCAAGCCAAATCCAAACACCGCGAACAGACAAAGCCCGATCAGCAGCACGCCGCTGAACCCGAAATACCGCAGCAACGGAATCAGCAACAGGCCGATGCCGGTGGTCAGCATCGCGATCAATCCAAGAGCTATGGCTGCCTTGAACGACAAGGGACGGTTGAGGGAAATCAGCAACAACGCGCACAACACCGGAGCCAGGAACGGAATCGGCAACGCCAGGCCATAACTGGCGGCCAGGCACAGCGCGGTGCCGGTGGCCAGGCGCGCCGCGCGCTGGACCCTTGGTGAACGCTCGGTAGGCAGGCTCTTGGTAGGCACGCTTTCAGTAGGCATAGGAAAGCCAACTCATCAACCCGAGGAAGATCCGCCCCAGCGGATTGAGCACATTGCCCTCGGAAGGAAAGGCCATCACCTCGGCCTGGCCGCCGGCGCGTATCGAGCGGTTGTCCTTGAGCATGGCCAGCGACTCGTCGGAAAACTCGATGATCACCGGGAAACGCTGGGCCGGCCGCAACCAGTCGCGGCTGTTCTGCACCGTGGGCAAGGTGCCAGGAGCGGCCGGCTGGCCCACGCTGACCCCGTAGCCGAGACTGCGCACGCGGCCCTCGAAGACTTCGCCGGGCAACGCATCGAGCACCACCGACACCGGCGTGCCGGTTTTGACCAGGCCGAGATTGTTCTCGGTCATGTCGGCACTGATCCATACGTCATGGATTGCGATCAGGGTCATGACCGGGTTGCCGGCGGCCGCGAACTGGCCGACATCGGTGCGAAGGTCTGTGATCAGCCCGGCCGAGCGCGCCCGTACCTGGGTGTTGGACAAGTCCAGCTCGGCCTTCGACAAGGCGGTGGCCGCGCTGCGCAGTTTGGCGTTGTCCTCTTCGCTGCCGCCTTCGGTTTCACGGGCGCGCTGCACTTCGGCTCGGGCCGCGGCAACCTTGCTCACAGCGGCTTCGTGGTTGGCCCGGGACACTTCCAGCAGGCGCACGGAGATGGTGCCCGGGTCTTCGCGGTACAAGCCTTCCAGCCGCTGATTGTCCTGGCGGGCCTTGAGCTCGTTGGCCTGTGCCGCCCGCAGGTTGGCCTGCGCGGCCGCGATGCCGGCGGTGCTGGCGCCGATCTGCCGGCGGGTGGACTCCAGATCGGCGCGGGCCCGGTCGACGGCGATCTGATAGGGCTGCGGATCGATCTCGAAGATCACTTCCCCGGCCTTGACGTCCTGATTGTTGCGCACGTTGACGCGGATCACCCGGCCTGCGACTTCCGCCGCCACCGGAATCACGAAGGCACCGACCCGCGCCTGCTGCGTGTAGGGCGTGAAACGATCCGCCAGCAGGTACCAGGCCAGACTCAGGACGATCAGCAGCAACACCCATTTCACGCCTTTCTTTGTCGGGTCGGCGGCGGGCTGCGCTGGCGGCGGGGCGTCGGAGGAGGGAGGCGCGGCGTCAGTCATGGTGGGTTACCGGGTTGGGAAAGGAGGCGGCGGGTTGGGGCTCGGACAGCAGGTCGCCCCAGTCGGTGCGTTGTTCCATTTGTCGGCGCGTGGCCGGGTCGACCTTGGCCTGGGCGCTGTACCAGCCACCGCCAAGGGCCTTGTACAGGGCGATCACGTTGCTCACCGCGTCATTACGGCTGACCAGGTAGCTGTCCTGGGTATCAAGCAGGGCGCGCTGGGCATCCAGCACCCGTTGAAAGTCCGAGTAACCCTCGCGATACAGCGCGTTGGCCAGTTCCAGCGAGCGTTTCGCCGCACCTTCGGCCTCACGCAGGATGCGTTCGCGCTGCAAGGCCTGGGTCAGGCCGTTGGCGGCGTCGTCTGCCTCGCGCGCGGCCTGGCGCACCTTGTCGCGATAGGCCTCGATCAGCTGTTGCAAGCGCGCATCCTGGACCCGCACGTTGTTGCTGATGCGCCCGTAATCGAACACATTCCAGCGCAGGCTCGGCCCGCCGATCAGGTCGAGGCTGCGCGAGCTGCCGCTCAAGGTGTCGGCGGACCAGACAATGCTGCCGAGCAGGCTCAGTGACGGGTAGAAATCGGTTTCGGCGACGCCCACCAGCGCCGACTGCGCGGCGACATTCAACTCGGCGGCGCGCACATCGGGGCGGCGCAGCAACAGTTGGGCCGGCACATCCTGCAGCACGGCACGATCCACCAGCGGGATCAGGCCGGTGTTTTCGACCACCAGCGGCAGTTCGCCCGGCGGCTGGCCGATCAGCACTGCCAGGGCATTGCGCAGGCGCACCAGTTGATCCTGCAGCAGCGGGATGCTGCTGAGGGTGCCGAGGTATTGGGTCTTAGCTTGTTGCAGGTCGAGTTCGGCGGTCTGTCCGCTCTTGAACAGCTTTTCGGTGATCTCGTAATTGCGTTCTTGCTGGCGGGCGTTTTCCTCGGCGACCCGCAAGCGGGCCTGGGTGGTGCGCAGGGCAAAGTAGCTGTCGGCCACCTGGGCACGCAGCAGGACCAGGGCGTCGTCATAGTTGGCCTCGGCGGCGAAATAGGCGGCGTCGGAGGCCTCGATGGCACGGCTGAAGCGGCCCCAGAAATCCAGTTCCCAGCCCACATCGAAACCGGCGCTGTGCTGCCAGAAGCTGCTGTCTATCGGGTTGCGCCCGCCGGATTGATCGCGATGCACGTACACGCTGTCGGCACTGATCTGCTGCAGTTGCGGGTAGCGGCCGCTTTCGGCGATGCCCAATTGCGCGCGGGCCTCCATGACCCGCAGGCCGACAATCTTCAGGCTGGAATTGTTGGCGTCGGCTTCGGCGATCAAACGGTCCAGGGTCGGGTCGGCAAAAATCTCCCACCACTGGCGGATGTCCGGTTGCAGCGCGCGCTGGCTGGCGTGGTCCAGGTTCGGCGTATTCCACTGATCGATCCAGGGCTCGGCGGGCGATTGGAAGTCCGGCCCCAACCGTACGCAGCCGCCCAGGGCAAGCGCTGCACACAATAAAAACCGGTTCAGATCTGGACGCATCGTGCGTTTCCGACCAAGGAATATCACAGCAGCATAGACGGCTGGATGGCGAGTGGATTGGGGATAGCCGCAATTCTTGTGACCAGCCTGGAACCCCTGTAGGAGCGAGCCTGCTCGCGATGACTGCGGCACAGGCAACATCGATGGCGGCTGACGGATCGCTATCGCGAGCAGGCTCGCTCCCACAATGGATTGGGGATAGCCGCAATTCTTGTGACCAGCCTGGAACCCCTGTAGGAGCGAGCTTGCTCGCGATGAAGGCGGCACAGGCAACATCGATGGCGGCTGACGGATCGCTATCGCGAGCAAGTTCGCTCCCACAGTTGAATAAAAAACGGCGCCAATGTTTTAAAAACGACCTGTTTGCGCTGAACGCGCATCTTCATCAGTTTTCTGTTGAACGAGTGTTCAGCTTGGATTATGTTCTTTTTCACCTTCTCTCCCGGCTGGTTGCGGGCTTGCGTTTCTTCATTTTGAACGAGGCACTGGCATGCGGTTTTCACCCTTTGTTGAGCGGATCTCAGGTCAAGGTGTAGCGGCCTGGGATATTCACTACGCGGCTTTCGATGCGCGACGACGCGGTGAGGATGTGATCATTCTCAGTGTCGGCGATCCAGATTTCCCCACTCCAGACTTCATCACCGAAGCCGCGATCGAAGCGCTGCGCGAAGGTGACACCCACTACACCGAAATCGCTGGCCGCAAGGCCCTGCGCGACGCCATCGCCGGGCGCTACGCCAAACTGTTCGGCCGCGAGGTGCAAGCCGAAAACGTGATCACCGTGGCCGGAGCGCAGAACGCCTTGTTCACCGCTTCGATGTGCCTGCTCAGTGCCGGCGACGAGGTGATCGCCCTTGACCCGATGTACGTGACCTACGAAGCGACCCTCAAGGCCTCCGGCGCCACCCTGGTACGGGTACCGTGCTCGGCGGACGATGACTTCCGCCTCGACGCCGCCGTGCTGGCCCAGGCCATCACCCCGCGGACCAAGGCGATTTTCCTGTCCAACCCGAACAATCCCACGGGCGTGGTGCTCAACCGCGAAGAGCTTCAAACCATCGCCGACCTGGCCATTGCCCACGACCTGTGGGTAGTGGTGGACGAAGTCTATGAAAGCCTGACCTTCGAGCGCGACCATCTGAGCCTGGCGGCGTTGCCTGGCATGGCCGAGCGCTGCGTGGTGATCGGCAGCCTGTCCAAATCCCACGCCATGACCGGCTGGCGCATCGGCTGGATCGTTGCCGATCCGGCGCTGGTCGCCCATGCCGAAACCCTGGTGTTGAGCATGCTCTACGGCTTGCCGGGGTTCTGTATGGAGGCCGCGCTCAAGGCGGTGCAGGCCCACGACGAAGTCAGCCATGGCATGCGCGACATCTATCGGCGGCGCCGTGATCTGGTGGTGGCGGGGCTGTCGGGTTGCGAGCCGATTGCCGTACTCAAGCCCGATGCCGGCATGTTCGTCCTGCTGGATGTACGCGGTACCGGCCTGACGTCGCTGGAGTTCGCCTGGCGGCTGTTGCGCGAGGCGAAGGTATCGGTGCTCGATGCCGCCGCCTTTGGCGAGCCGGCCCAGGGTTTTGTGCGCCTGTCCTTCACCTTGGGTGAAGAGCGCCTGACCGAAGCGTGCAAGCGTATTCGCGATTTTCTCCTGGTGCTCAAGGATGAAGCCCCCAAGCCGGCGATCAGCCGTGTGACCAGCGAACCGATCGTCCAGCCAGCGACGGTGCGGACCATGATCGAGGTGGAAAAACTGCACAAGCGCTTCGGCAATATCGAAGTGCTCAAGGGCGTATCACTGACCGCCCGCGAAGGCGACGTGATCTCGCTGATCGGCGCCAGCGGCTCGGGCAAAAGTACCTTGCTGCGTTGCATCAACATGCTCGAAGTGCCGGACCAGGGACGCATTCTGGTGGACGGCGAAAGCATTCATCTGAACCACACCCGTCCCGGCCAGCCGCTGGTGTCGGATGCCAAGCAGCTGGTACGCATCCGCTCCAGCCTGGGCATGGTGTTCCAGAACTTCAACCTCTGGCCCCATCGCACGGTGCTGGAAAACCTGATCGAAGCGCCGACCCAGGTCCTGCGCGAGAGCAAGGCGGAGGCCACCGAACGGGCCGAAGCGCTGCTCGAACGCGTAGGGCTGGCGGCCAAGCGCAACGAATACCCGGCGTTTCTCTCCGGGGGGCAGCAACAACGGGTGGCCATCGCCCGGGCCCTGGCCATGCGGCCCAAGGTCATGCTGTTCGATGAACCCACCTCGGCACTCGACCCGGAACTGGTCGGGGAAGTGCTGCGGGTGATCCGCTCGCTCGCCGAAGAAGGCCGGACCATGATCCTGGTGACCCATGAAATGGCCTTCGCACGCGATGTCTCTTCCAAAGTCGCCTTCTTGCATCAAGGCCTGATCGAGGAAACCGGTACGCCGGACGATGTGTTCGTACACCCACGCAGCGAGCGTTGCCGACAGTTCGTCAACGCTCATCAGACTCGCTAATAACATCAATAAAAGACGGGGAACAATCATGGGAAATCGACGTTTGGCAACCTGGATCACCGGCGTGGCCGCTGTAATGCTGGCCGGCATGAGCGCGGCGCAAGCCCAACCGATCCGTTTCGCGGTCGCGGCCGAACCCTATCCGCCGTACACCGAGAAGCAGGCCAACGGTGAGTGGAAGGGCTTTGAAGTGGACCTGATCCACAAGCTGTGCAGCGAAATGAAAGCCGAGTGCGAGATCAAGGAAGTGGCATGGGACGGGATCATTCCGTCGCTGCTGGCAAAAAAGATCGACGTGATTTTTTCCTCGATGTCGGTGACCGAAGAGCGTGAAAAACAGATCGCCTTCAGCAAGGCCTATTACGACTCGGCGGTTGCGGTTGTCGCGCCGAAGGGCACCACTATCGGCAAATTTCCGGATGATCTGAAGGGCAAGACCATTGGTGTGCAGAACTCGACGGTAAGTGCCAGCTACCTGAAGGCCTACGGCGAAAAAATTGCCGATGTGAAGTATTACGACACCCAGGATTCGGTCAACGCGGACCTGATTGCCGGCCGCATCGACATGCAAATGGCCGATGGCACTGCCATGGCCGCCTTCGTCAAGACTCCGGATGCCAAAGACCTGGCGTATATCACCAACGTGCCGTACGACCCTCTGTTCGGCAAGGGCGTGGGCGCCGGCATTCGCAAGGAAGACACCGCACTCAAGGCCAAACTCGACAAGGCCATCACTGAACTGTTGGCAAGCAAAGACTACGACGACCTGTCCCAGAGCTACTTCGGTATCAACGTGAAGCCAGCGTTCTAAACACACGCCATCGGGAATCACAAATCCCTGTGGGAGCAAGGCTTGCCCGCGATGGCGTCCTCGCGGGCCCCATCGCGGGCAAGCCTTGCTCCCACAGGGGGCGGGGTGATTTGAAGGTCGGAGACTGAAATGCCAACAATGTTCGAGATGATCGGTTTCAGCGAACAGGGATGGGGCGCAGCGTTGCTCAAGGGTCTGGGAATGACCCTGCAGATATCGGCCGGGGCCTTTGTGGTCGGTTTGATCGTCGGACTGGTCGTGGCCTGCCTCAAGCTCGGCGCGCCCAAGCCGATTGCGGCACTGGCCCGGGGTTACACCACCTTGTTCCGTGCCGTACCCGAATTGCTGATGATCCTGTTGCTGTTCTACGTCGGCTCCATGCTCCTGAACCGGTTGATGGAGTCGATGGGGTACGACGCGGTAAACGTCAGCGGGCCACTGGCGGCGATCCTGGTGCTGGGACTGGTGCAAGGCGCCTACGCGTCGGAGATCTTCCGCGCGGCGATCCAGGCCATTCCCTTTGGCCAGATCGAAGCGGGCAAAGCTTTCGGCCTGCACGGCTTCGGCCTGTTCCGGCGGGTCACGCTGCCGATCATGGCCCCCTATGCAATGGCGGGGATGGCCAACCTGTGGATCAACCTGATCAAGGACAGTGCCCTGATCAGCGTGGTCGGTACCAACGAGCTGCTGTACACCGCCAAGCAGGCCGCCGGGTCGACGCGTCAATACCTGTTGTTCTATCTCACCGCTGCGGCGCTGTATTACGCGGTGACCCTGGCATCCAACTACTTGTCGGGACGGCTGGAGCGACGTATTCGTCGCTGGATGCCCATTGTCGACTGATGGGCTGAACAAACGGGCCGAATTGACAGGTTGAGAGAACGAAATGATTCCAGCGTGGATAATTGAGTACGCATCACTGTTGGGGCGAGGGTTGCAAACGACCATCGCCATCCTGCTGATTTCCAGCGTGGCGGGGTTTGTCCTGGCCGTGCTTGTGGCACTGGCACGCATCTCCAAGAACAAACTGATCGCCAAGACCAGCCTGTTCTTCACCAGCGTGACGCGCGGTACGCCGCTGCTGATCCAGATCTACATCTTCTATTACGGCCTGGGCAGCCTTTTTGCGCAGTTCCCGTTGATACGCGGCAGTTTTCTCTGGCCATACATGCGCGATGGCTACTGGTACATCGTCTTTGCCTTGGTGGTTTCGGTGGGGGCCTATGTCGGCGAAGTGATTCGCGGCGGCCTGCTGGCGGTGCCCAAGGGTGAAATGGAAGCGGCTTCGGCCTTTGGCATGACGCCACGCCAGGCACTGTTGCGGGTGCGTTTGCCCCGGGCGCTGCGCCTGCTGTTGCCGACCCTGGCCGGGGAAACGGTGATGTTGCTCAAATCCACGGCACTGGCCTCGACCATTGCGGTCATTGACCTTTTGGGCGCGGCCAACGTGGTACGGGCGCAGACCCTGCAAGTGTACGAGCCGCTGTTGCTGGTGGCCGGGGTCTACATCTGCCTGACGTTCATGATCGAGGCGCTGTTCGCCTTTGCCGAACGCCGGGGAACCCCGGTGCGCAGGTCCGCATGATGAACCAGCCACGGGTTGACCGCTCGCTGCAAGGCATTGGCCTGTGTGTCGTGGGCTATGCATTCCTGTCCTTGCAGGACGCGGGCATCAAGTGGTTGGTGGACGGTTATTCGGTGTTCACCATTCTGTTCTGGCGCGCCGTGGTGGTGGCGGGTGCCTGTTTGCTGGCCGGACGTACGGAACTGGTGCGGCGGGCGTGGCGTTCGTCCAGCCGACGCCTGCTGGTGGTGCGCGGCCTGCTGTCGATTGCCGCCTGGCTGCTGTACTACACGGCGGCGCGGGACCTGACCCTGGCGGAAATGACCACCCTGTATTTCTCGGCGCCGATCATGGTCACGGTGCTGGCCACGACCATTCTCAAGGAGCGCGTCAGCGGCTGGCAGTGGTTTGCCCTGATCCTCGGTTTCATCGGCGTGGTGATTGCCTGTCGTCCCAACAACATGGCCGACCCGGTGCCGATTGTCCTGACGCTGCTGGCGGCGGTGTTCTGGGCCTTTACCTACATCCAGCTGCGCCAGGTGGATGACCAGACTTCAGTGCTGGAGCAGATGCTGATCACCAACGTGGTGTTCGTGATCTGCATGGCCGTGGCGTTGCCCTGGACCCACACCCCGACGCCGATGCCGGCGTGGCTGGGCATGCTCGCCGCCGGGCTGATGGGCGGGGCGGGGCAGTTCCTGCTGTTCGCCAGTTTCCAGCGCGCCACCGCCACGGTGCTGGCACCGTTCGAGTACACCGGGCTGATCTGGGCGTTCCTGTTGTCGAGCCTGGTCTGGGGCACGCTGATGGATGTGTCGCTGATGATCGGCGCCGGTCTGATCGCGGTCAGCGGCACCCTGGCGATGATTTTCGGGCGGCACGCCTCACAGGACGTCGTCGGTGTCGAATGCTCCGTTTCGCAATCCCTTTATCCAGCAACGACAGATGTGCAGGCCGTTGGCCGGGCTGAAGGTCTCGGCGTTGAGGCTCCACTCGATCCAGAGACCGTCGAGCATCGCCGATAGACCGATGGCGGCGAGGCGGGTGTCGTGGATCCGGAAACCCTCGCTGGTGGCCAGGTCATCGAGCAACTGGCACAGCAGGTCGATGTAGGCACCGTAGCTTTTTTCGTGGGACTGGCTGACATGCTCGGAGTGGCGGATAAGGCTCCAGAACACCACCCAGGCCCCGAGCAATTGCGGGTCCATGACCCGCGGCGAAAAGGACCCGACAAGGAACGCATCCATCTTTTGCGCCGGGGTGCCGGCCTGTTCGATTTCGTTGCGCAGGGCGGTGGTCAGCTCGATGGCGAGCTTCTGGTAGGTGTCGGCGATCAGCGCGTCGATGCTGCCGAAATGGTGGTTGAGCAGGCCGACGGACACCCCGGCTTCGGTGGCGATGCGGCGCACGGAAAGACCGGCGTGGCCATCGCGGACCAGACAGCGCAGGGCTGCGGCTACCAGTGATTCACGGCGTTCGTCGGCTTCGGCGCGGCGGTTTTTCGGGATGGTGGTCACGGGAGATTCCTGATGATCGCTCATGTTTGCGAGCTTAGTTGAACACTCGTTCAATCACCAGTCCCGTTCACGACGACGCTTTTGACATACACGACAGGAGGGCAATCGAATGGCGCAGGATGTTTCGTTCAATGTTCACAACAATAACGGCGACGCGGTTCAGGTCGGTGCCTGGCGTTTCACCGGCAACGGCAGCGGGCCGGCCGTGCATTTGCAGGCGGGGGTGCATGCCGATGAAATCGCCGGGATGCTGGTGCTGCACCTGCTGATGCAACGCCTTCAGCTGGCCGAACAGCAAGGGCGGCTCAAGGGCAGCGTCACCGTGGTGCCGCAGGCCAATCCGCTGGGCATCGGGCAGTTTCGTCAGGGGCGGATTCTGGGTCGTCATCACGACGCCACCGGGCACAATTTCAACCGTGGCTTCGACCAGTCCGCAGCCATGGCGCAGCCCTCGACCGTCGTCCAGCAGTGGCAAAAGCAACTGGTGCAACTGGCCGCCACGGCAGACGTGATGCTCGACCTGCACACCGATGACGAAGCCCTGCCTTACCTCTACGTGCACCGCAGTTTCTGGCCCCGTGGCCGCGACCTGGCGGCGGCGATGAAGATGGACGTGGCGATCATCTGGGACGAGGGCGGGGACGGTTCCTTCGAGGAAACCATCATTGCCCCATGGCTGCGCGAGGGCAACGCCGACCGGCACATGGCCGCAACCCTGGAGTTGCGTGGGCAGGGCGACGTCAATGATCGTTTCGCCCAGCAGGATGCCGAAGGCCTCTATGCCTGGCTGTGCGGATACGGCGTGATCGATGACGCGCCGGCGCCCGCCGACTGGCCTGTCGAGGCCGTTGAAATGGGCCACATGGAAACCATCCTGGCACCGCAGCCGGGGGTGCTGATCTTCGAGAAAGAATTGGGCGATCTGGTCGAGGAGGGCCAGCGGTTCGCGCGGATCCTGCGCCGGCCGGGCGACCCGTCTTCGGAAGTGGTGCTGCATGCCGAACAGACCGGGCGCCTGGTCACGCGCTACCGGGATCGCTTGATCGGCCAGGGCATGGGCGTGGCGAAGTTCACCGGCACCCGGCAGTCACGTAACTGGAGCGGCGGGTTGCTGGACCCGAACTAGGCCGGGGCCCTAAAGAAATCACTTAGGCCTCGGGGGATCACTCGAATACCGCGCTGCAAAGCGTTGCCATAGGCTGCCGGCTGTCAAGCTTTTGGCCGGAGTACGCCATGCGGTTATTCGAGTTGATCACCTTCACGGTAAAGGTTCGCACTGTTGCGGCAGCGCTGGCGCGGATTGAAACGGCACTGGCCGAGCCCGGGATTGGCGGCACCCTGATGGGGTGCTGGGCCTCGGAGATCGGTCAGTTGAACCAGATAGCGCTGTTGCGCGGTTTTGCCGACGAAAGCGCGCGGCAGGCGGAGCGCGAACGCTTTTTGCTGGATGGCCAAGCCTTCGGCATCAACGAATTCATCACCGATCTGCGGATCGAAAACTACAGCCTGTTTCCCTTCCTCAAGCCCCTGGCCCCCGGCAAGCACGGGCCATGTTACGAACTGCGGGTCTACGACCTGATCAGTGCCGGCCTGCAACCGACCCTCGATGGCTGGGCCAAGGCGATCGAGGCGCGCACCGCCGAACAGTATTCACCGGTCTACGCCGCGTTTTATGCCACTGACGGCGCCTTGCCGCGCTACCTGCACATCTGGCCCTGGGGCAACCTGGAGCAGCGCCTGCAAGTACGCACCCAGGCGGTGGCGGACGGCGTCTGGCCACCGGAAAACTCCGGCCCGCAGCTGCGCGACATGCGTTCGACGATCTACTTGCCGGCGGCGTTTTCACCATTGGCGTAGGTGGTACATGGGAATACTTTCCCCTGTAGGAGCGAGCCTGCTCGCGATGGTCGCGAACGATAACGCGGGATATCTGCATATACGCGTCGCTCTGTAGACCATCGCGAGCAGGCTCGCTCCTACAAAAAAACAGAAAATCAATCAGGGGGTTTCTGCTGATCGATTTTCTTAATATGTAGTATTGATTTGGCGAACTTTCGCCATCGCGATGATGAATTGATAATTGGTTTCAAGCGAGCAAGCACAGACTTCGAAATTGCTCACTTAAACCACTTATCCCGGAGATTCATCATGAAATACGTACTTTTCGCCGCACTTTCGTTAGCCAGCGTGTTTGCATCCGCCCAAGAGTCTGCGCAGGCAAGCTCGAATCAGAAAGGGCTGGATATTGCCAGGGTCATCAGCATCAAATCCGCCCAGGATCCTGAAAAAGTAAACGGTGTCATCAACTCGCAGATGGTCTACCTCGACAGCACTGGCGTGACCCGTACCCTGGATTACACAATCCTTGGTAATGGCCAGCAAAACGGATGAGGCTGATGATCCGGGCTGTTCCTGACCCTTCTGAAACAACTGAAAACGCCGCGTCTGACGCGGCGTTTTTTATTGCTCGTAGAAAGACTTTTGAAGGCAAGGTCAAAAGATCGCAGCCTGCGGCAGCTCCTACATTGGAGCGAGTGTGCTCACCATGCTTTGTTGCGGCGCAACAAAGGGCGCCGGCTCGGGGCCGGTGAGAATCAGGCGGAAGGTTTCCACCAGCGGTCGCAGGGTGACCCGGTGCCAGGCCACCCACAGCGGCATAGTGAAGGTCAGCCAGGGCAGCTCGCGGAACACCACCCCAGGATGCGCCGCCTGATTCAGGCTTTTCTGGGTCATGGCCACACCCAGCCCGGCCGCCACCAGGCCCAGGGCGGTGTAGGGCTCGGCGGCCTCAAGGCGGATCTGCGGGGTGAACCCTGCGCGGATGCAGGCCGCGACGAAATCGGCGTGGTGGTTCTCGCCCTGGCTGTACTTCACACCGATCCAGTCCAGATCCTGCACGTGGGTCGGTAGCAGGCGCTCGGTGCCCGCCAGCGGATGATCGGCCGGCAAGGCAAACTGCATCGGGTCTTCCAGCAGCTGGAAATGCGTCAGCTCCGGGTCATCGTTGCTTGGCGGCTCGCTGACCAGTGCCACATCCAGGCTGCGCTGGCGCAAACCTTCGAGCTGGTCGGCGGAGCTCAGGTGGTGCAGCGCAATGTGCACGCCGGGGCGGATTTCGCGGACTTCACGCAAGGCCGCCGGCAGCACGTTGGCGTGCATGGCGTTTTCGATGTAGCCGATACACAACCCGCCTTCCTCGCCACGCCCCAGGCGTTTGCCCAATGACTCCAGGCGATTGGCGTGGGTGAGCAGGGCGCGGGCTTCGGTGAGGAAGGTCCGTCCGTCGGTTGTCAGGCGGATGCGTTGTTGGGTGCGCTCGAACAGGACCAGGCCCAGGCGTTCTTCGAGCTGGGCGATCTGCCGGCTGAGGGGCGACTGGGAAATGTGCAACCGTTCGGCGGCGCGGCCCACATGTTCCTCTTCGGCGGTAACGATGAAATAGCGCAGCTGGCGTAGATCGATCATGGTGATGCTCGCGAGGTCTCAAGTGTGGCCTATTGTGTCTTGGACGGTCTGTGCTACGCAATCTAGGATCTGCTCAACGGTCGCCACCGGCGATCACTCGAAAATCCAGAGGATTGAAAAATGAGCTTGAAAGACAAATTGCCAGGCGTATTGGGTTTCGGTACTGCCCCACTGGGCAACATGTTCCGTGACATTCCTGAAACCGAAGCATTGGCCACCGTTGATGCAGCCTGGGATGCCGGGGTTCGTTACTTCGACACCGCACCGTTCTACGGTGCCGGCCTTTCCGAGATCCGCCTGGGTAACGCGCTGGAAAAATACAAGCGCGATGACTATGTCCTGAGCACCAAGGTCGGCCGCGTGATCCTCGACGAACTGGACAACAGCGCCCGTGACCTGGGTGAAAAAAGCGGTGTGTTCGAACACGGGCTGCGCAACAAGATCGTCAATGACTACAGCGCCGACGCGACCCTGCGCTCCATCGAAGACAGCCTCAAGCGCCTGAAGACCGATCACCTGGACATCGTCTGGATTCACGACATCGCCCAGGACTTCTATGGCGACCAATGGCTGCAATACTTCGAACAGGCCCGCACCGGTGCGTTCAAGGTCCTGGACCGTCTGCGTGACGAGGGCGTGATCAAGGCCTGGGGCCTGGGTGTGAACCGCGTCGAGCCGATCGAGCTGACCCTGGATCTGGAAGAAGCCCGTCCCGATGGCATGCTGCTCGCTGGTCGCTACACCTTGCTCGATCACGAACGTGCACTGCAGCGCGTGATGGTTTCGGCGAGTGCGCAGAATGTCGATATCGTGGTTGGCGGTCCGTACAGCTCAGGGATCCTGGCCGGTGGCGCACACTTCGAATACCAGAAGGCCAGCCCGCAGATCATCCAGAAGGTCGAGCACATCAAGCGCATCGCCCAGGCCCATGGTGTGAATATCAAGGCCGCCGCCCTGCAATTCTCCCTGGCCAACCCGGCGGTGGCCGCGGTGATCCCGGGTGCCAGCCGTCCGGAGCGAATCGCCGAAGACGTGGCCGCGCTCAAAGCGGTGATTCCGGCGGCATTCTGGGCAGAACTGCGCAGTGCCGGGTTGATCGCGGCCAACGCGCCGGTCCCTGCATAACGACTGGCTGCAACCTGTAACCCCTGTAGGAGCGAGCCTGCTCGCGATGAGGCCTTTGCAGTCAACATCATCGTCGACTGTGCGGCCGCCATCGCGAGCAGGCTCGCTCCCACAATGGATTGGGTATAGCCGCAATTTTTGTGTCCAGCATAGAACCCCTGTGGGAGCGAGCCTGCTCGCGATGAGGCCTTGGCAGCCAACATCTTTGTCGACTGCCCGGCCTCGATCGCGAGCATGCTCGCTCCTACAGGGCCGTTACGATGGTCTTGGCCTCCAGGAACGACTCCAGTCCGGCAACCCCGAACTCCCTGCCAATCCCCGATTGCTTCACCCCACCAAACGGCGCCAACAGCTCCGGGTTGATCCGGTTGATCATCACGGTGCCGGCTTCCAGCCGGGAAGCGATGTGGCTGGCGCGCTGCAGATCGCTCGAGAACACGTAGGCGTAAAGTCCATACTCCGTGCCGTTGGCGATCTGGATGGCCTGTTCTTCGCTGTCATAGGTCATGATCGACAGCACCGGCCCGAAAATCTCCTCGCGGGCAATGAACATGTCCTGGCTGACATTGGCGAAAACCGTGGGCCTTGCGAAATAACCCTGTTCCAGCCCGGCCGGGCGACCCTCGCCACCGACAATTAACCTGGCGCCCTGGGCCAAGCCGCGCTGAATGTAGTGCTGAACGCGTTGGTATTGGGCGAGGCTGGCCAGCGGGCCCATGGCGGTGTCCGGATCCTTGGGATCACCGACGTGCAAGGTTGCGGCAAACGCCTGCACGGCGCCGATGACCTCATCCAGGCGCGTTCGCGGCACCAGCAGCCGTGTGCCGGCAATGCATGCCTGGCCGTTGTTCATGAAGGCGGCATTCATCGCCAGTGCGATGGTGGTGGAAAGGTCCGCATCGTCCAACACGATGGACGCCGATTTGCCGCTCAGGGCCAGGCTCACGCGTTTCATGCCTTGCAAGCCGGCGCGGGCGATCAGCTTGCCGGTGGCCGTAGAGCCGGTGAAGGAGATCCTGGCGATGTCGGGATGGGTGCTCAATTCATCACCGACATCCTGGCCCCGTCCCGACAGCATGTTGAAGATGCCGTCCGGCAAGCCGGCGCTGTGCAGCGCCTGGGCGATCACCCGGGACTGCAAGGGGCTCAGCTCACTGGGTTTGATCACCGAGGTACAACCTGCGGCGATGGCCGAGGCCAGCTTGCTGCAAATTGTCCCGGCCACGCTGTTCCAGGGCGCGATCAGTGCCGAGACACCCACCGGCTCCATCACGACCTGCGCCGTACCGACGGTGCGAATCAGGGGGTAGTCCTCCAGTGTTTGCGCGGCATTGGCAAAACACTGGGAGGCATATTGGCTGACCCACTGTGTGCGGGCGAACACGCCGCCGTATTCCTCGATGGCCGAGTCGCGGATCTGCCCGGCACTGCTCAATACGGCTGCCTGAAGTTGCCTGAGCATCTCGATACGCTCGGCCTTGCAGGTTCTGGCGAAGGTGCGCTGTGCGCGACGGGCGGCGTGGATCGCCAACCGTGCGTCATCGCGATTGGCCAGGGTGGCCGTACCGATCACGGCTTCGGTCGCCGGATTGATGATCTGTATGACTTCCGTGCCCTGTACCGGCACGAACTTGCCGTCGATGTATGCCTCGCTGATGTTCCACATGATTTGCCCCGGATCGTCGTACTGATGAGTGGCCAATCTATCGATTTGTCATCGTGCCGATAATCCGCTCAAATGCGGATGAATTATCAAGGTATCCGGGACAATGTATAAAAGCGGCCTGATCGAACTGGAAGTGGTGCTGGCCGTCGCCCGGCGGCGGGGTTTCCGTGCAGCGGCCACCGACCTGAACATGTCCACCACGGCGGTCAGCAAAGCGGTCGCCGGTCTGGAGGCGCGGTTGGGTACGCGGCTGTTTCATCGGACTACCCGCAGCGTCTCGCTGACGGAGGCCGGGCAGCGCTTCGTCGAGCAGATAGAACCTGCCGTCGCCCATATCCAGCACGCGATGCAAAACCTGCACGAGGATCAATCCGTCCTGACAGGCACGCTGCGCATCAACAGTTCGCTGGGTGCGGCGCTCATGGTGTTCCAGCCGATCTTGCTCAAGTTCCTGAAGCGCCATCCGGGCATGACGGTGGACATCACCACCGAAGGAAAGCTGGTCGACATCATCGCCGAAGGATTCGACGCGGGGCTGCGGCAGGGGACGCGGGTGCCACGGGACATGATTCGCGTGCCTATCACCCGGGACATCCCAATGGCCGTGGTGGGTTCGCCCGGCTATTTTTCCACGCACCCGCGGCCGCTGGTGCCCGAAGACCTGCTCGATCACGCCTGCATACGGGCACGTCTTCCCGGCGGCGCGGCATCGCCCTGGGAATTCATCCGTGACGACCAAACCTTGACTGTCGAGGTGCGGGGGCCCTTGGTACTGGACACGCCTTTACTGATGGTTGAAGCGGTCAGGCAAGGCGCAGGGCTCGCACAGTTGCCGCAGTTTTATGTGCAGGACGAGCTGGCTGACGGGCGTCTGGTCAAGGTCCTGGAACCATGGACGCCAGCGGCTCCGGGCCTCTCGCTGTACTACGCAGGCCATCGCCACATACCCGCCGCCCTGCGAGCCCTGATCGAGCTGATCCACGAGCAAGGCAGCTGACTTCATTGCCGGACGCGCCATGGATCGCGCGTAGCAGGGCGGTCGTTTCAGTTTCTGAAATAGTGGATTGCAATCCGTATGGATTCTGTCGCAAGGATTTCGGGAGGAAGATAGCGCTCACGACGTTACCCCCCAGTCACTGGCGCAAGGAGACACCCGATGGATGAAGTCACGAAAGCGCAACCTTCACCCTGGCATGAAGGCGAGTTGACCTTGCAACGTGCGGTCGGTGCGGTGGAGATGATGGTGGGTGTCGGCCAGCGACAAATGTCACGGACCTGGATGCCGGACCAGCATCGCGAGTTCTATGCGCAATTGCCTTTTGTGGTGCTTGGCGCCGTGGACCGCCAGGGCGACGTGTGGGCCACGATCCGTACGGGGCAACCCGGCTTCATGCATTCCCCCGAACCGGAACGCCTGCACATTAAGCTTGAGCCCCAGCCCAACGACCCGGCGCAAGAGGGCATGCAGCCGGGCGATGCCATCGGCATGCTGGGCATTGAGCTGCACACCCGTCGGCGCAACCGCATGAATGGCAACGTGCTGCGTGAGCTGGAGAACGGCATCGAGATTGCGGTCACCCAGGCCTACGGCAATTGCCCGCGCTACATCAATCTGCGCCAGTACGAATTCGCCGACCAGATCGAGGACGTCGCCCTCGAGTTGACCGCGACAGACCCGCTGGTGCGTCGCCTGACCACCACGGCCGACTCGTTTTATGTCGCGACCTACGTCGAGCGCGATGGCCAGAACCAGGTCGATGCCTCCCATCGTGGCGGCAAGCCGGGTTTTGTACGCATGGAGGAAGACGGCACGCTGACCATTCCGGATTTCTCCGGCAACCTGTTTTTCAACACCCTGGGCAACATCCTGCTCAACCCCCGCGCCGGGCTGTTGTTCATCGACTTCCAGAGCGGTGATCTGCTGCAAATGAGCGGGACCGCCGAAGTGTTGCTGGACGACCCCGAAATTGCCGCGTTCCAGGGCGCCGAGCGGCTGTGGCGCTTCAAGCCGCAGCGCGTTGTTCACCGCAAGGCGGCGATTCCGCTGCGCTGGGTGGATACAGTGGAAGGGGAATCGCCCAACTCAATGATGACCGGCAGCTGGGAGCAGGCCGCCGAGCGCCTGCAGGCCGAAGCTCTGCGTACCCACTGGCGAGCGCTGCGGGTGGCGCGCATCGTCGATGAAAGCCGCAGCATTCGCTCGTTTTATCTGGAACCTGGCGATGGCGTCGGCCTGCCCGGGTTTGAACCGGGGCAACACCTGCCCGTGCGCGTTCAACTGGAAGGGCAGAAGGCCCCGTCGATTCGCACCTACAGTGTTTCCAGCGCACCTTCGGATCAATTCCTGCGTATCAGCGTCAAGCGCGACGGTCTGGTGTCAGCGCACTTGCATGAGCGGATTCAGGTCGGCGACTGGATCGAAGGGCGCGCGCCCCAAGGACACTTCACCGTGCAGGCGTCCGAACGGCGTCCGCTGGTGCTGCTCGGTGCCGGCGTTGGCGTGACGCCGCTGTTGTCGATGCTGCGGGAAGTGGTTTACCAGGGCAAACGCATCAACCGCATGCGCCCGACCTGGGTGGTGCAAAGCAGCCGCTCCGTGGACGATCTGGCCTTCCGCAAGGAAGTTGATGAACTGGCGGCGCGGGCAGGGGACAAGGTGAAGGTCCTGCGTGTGGTCAGCCAACCGCCCCTCGAAGGTAAGGGCGACGGCAGCGAAGGTCACGACGTGACAGGCCGGATCGACGTCGAGCTGCTCAAGACCGTGCTGCCGCTCAACGACTACGACTTCTACCTGTGCGGGCCGGGGAGCTTTACCCAGGCGCTGTACGATGGTTTGCGCAAATTGCGCATTCCCGACGACCGCATTCACGCAGAAACCTTCGGCCCGTCCACGCTGGTCCGTGACGCCGAAGTCAGCGTGCCGGCGGCGCAGCAGGTGCCTGTGTCGAGTGAATCGGTGAAGGTGCTGTTTTCCACCTCAGGCAAGGAAGCACGCTGGGAACCGGGCACCGGGACCCTGCTGGAACTGGCGGAAGCCCGTGGCCTGAACCCCGAGTTCAGCTGTCGCGGTGGCTCCTGCGGCACCTGCAAGACCCGCATGAGCAGCGGCCAGGTGCATTACCTCAACACCCCGGAACCCGGCCTGGCCGCTGATGAAGTGCTGATCTGCTGCGCAGTGCCGGCGCAGGGTAGCGAGCCGCTGGTGCTGGAGATCTGAATCGGGTGCGAAACCCTGTAGGAGCGAGCCTGCTCGCGATAGGGCCGGCACATTCAACATCCATGTCGCCTGACACACCGTCATCGCGAGCAGGCTCGCTCCCACAGTGGTTGTGTTTGATCGTTCCCACGCAGAGCGTGGGAACGATCATTGATGCCATGCAGGCAGATCAGACCAGCGCACTCCTGCGCTTGAGCTCGCTGTTTAGAATGAAGTCATTCTCCGAATAGTCCACGGGGCAGTCGATCAGGTGCACGCCCGGTTCGCCGATGCAGCGTTGCAGCAACGGCAGGAAGCCTTCGGCGCTTTCCACCCGGTGGCCCTTGGCGCCATAGGCTTCGGCGTATTTGACGAAGTCCGGGTTGCCGTAATCCAGGCCGAAATCGGTGAAGCCCATGTTGGCCTGCTTCCAGCGGATCATGCCGTAGCCGTCGTCACGCAGGATGATCACCGTGAGGTTCATCTTCAGGCGCACGGCGGTTTCCAGTTCCTGGCTGTTCATCATGAAACCACCGTCGCCGCACACTGCGACCACCGGGCGATCGGGGTAGACCAGGTTGGCGGCCATCGCCGACGGCAAGCCCGCGCCCATGGTCGCCAGGGCGTTGTCCAGCAGCACGGTATTGGGTCTGTGGGCCTTGTAGTTGCGCGCGAACCAGATTTTGTAGATGCCGTTGTCCAGCGCCACGATGCCTTCGGATGGCAGGGCGCGCCGCACATCGGCGACGAAGCGCTGCGGGTAGATCGGGAAACGGTTGTCGTCCGCACCCTCGATGATCTGCGCTTCGTTGGCCTCGCGGATCGCCATCAGGCGGCTGAAGTCCCAGTGCGGCTGGACTTGCAGCGCCTCGCCGATCTGCCACACGGCATTGGCGATGTCGCCCACCACTTCGATCTGCGGGAAATACACCGGATCGACTTCGGCCGAGCGGAAGTTGATGTGGATCACCTCGGTGCCGCCACGGACCATGAAGAACGGCGGCTTCTCGATCACGTCGTGACCGATGTTGACGATCAGGTCGGCAGCCTCGACGGCGCGATGCACGAAGTCGCCGGCGGAGAGGGCGGCGTTGCCGAGAAAACGCGGGTGGCGCTCATCCACCACGCCCTTGCCCATTTGCGTGGTGACAAACGGAATGCCGGTGTTGTCGATCAGCTGCTTGAGCACCTTGCAGGTCATCTTGCGGTTGGCGCCGGCACCGATCACCAGAATCGGGCTGCGGGCGGCCTTGAGCTTCTCCACGGCGCCTTCGATGGACTTGTGCTCGGCCAGCGGGCGGCGGACCAGGCTCGGCGGGATCGGCATGCTCTCGGTCTGTTCGGCGGCGATGTCTTCAGGCAGCTCCAGGTGCACGGCACCGGGCTTTTCTTCCAGGGCCAGACGAAAGGCTTCGCGGACACGGGACGGAATGTTGTCGGCGGAAGCCAACTGATGGGTGTACTTGGTCAACGGCTGCATCATGCCGACCACATCGAGGATCTGGAAGCGGCCCTGCTTGGACTTCTTGATCGGCTTCTGGCCGGTGATCATCAGCATCGGCATGCCGCCCAGATAGGCGTAGGCGCCGGCCGTGACCAGGTTGGTCGCGCCCGGGCCCAGTGTCGACAGGCTGACGCCGGTCTTGCCTGTCAGGCGGCCGTAGGTGGCGGCCATGAAGCCGGCGGGTTGTTCGTGGCGGGTCAACACCAGCTTGATCGAGGATTTGCGCAGGGACTCAAGCAAGTCCAGGTTTTCTTCGCCGGGAATTCCGAACACGAACTCCACGCCCTCGTTTTCCAGACATTGCACAACGACATCGGCAGCCTTGGCCATTTTGTTTAGTACCTCGGGTTGGGGTGTCGGGTCAGTGGTCCCGCGCAAAGCCGCGCAAGCCACTGGTAAACCTGCTGGCAAACACCGTCTTTGATACTGCATCGCCCAGTATCGCCTCATTGCCATGGCGCGCATTACCGTTGGTCCGGCCGAGACGTTCCCCGGCGGGCTTGAATCCGGCGGCAAGGACGGGGCAGCCGCCGCTGGCTATCCTACAAAGGCAGATATTGCGAGAACTCACTGGCTTGATTCTTGACGTCAGGCGGCGGTTAGCCTGGAGGTGCTTGATGCTGTCCATGTTCACTGAAAGCCCCCTGATCGGCGCCCTGATCCTGCTCCTGATCGATACGGTGATGTGGCGTGTGATCAGTCCCAAACAGTACAACTGGAAGGTGCTGGCGCGGCTGGTCATTTTCCTGATGTACAGTTTGCTGCTGTTCAACGAAGGCCTGAGCCCACTGGAGCCGGCGCCCGCGGGCGACAGCGTGCCGCTGCAGATGGCGGCCACGGCCCTGGAGATCGGCTGGTGGCTGTTCGGCGCGCGTACCCTGACCGTGATCATCGGTGCGGTGATGATGCAGCGCGTCGGGCATACCGGGCGCCTGATCCAGGACTTGCTCGGCGCGGGGCTGTTTTTGATCGCGGTCATCGCCGCCCTGGCCTACGTGCTCAATCTGCCGGTCAAGGGCGTGCTGGCGACGTCCGGTGCCCTGGCGATCATTGTCGGCCTGGCCCTGCAAAGCACCCTCAGCGACGTGTTTTCCGGCATCGTCCTCAACACCACCAAGCCCTATCAGATCGATGACTGGATCGCCATCGACGGCACCGAAGGCCGGGTCACCGACATCGACTGGCGGGCCACCTTCCTGCAAACCTCCCAGGGCAGCATGATCGTCATCCCCAACTCGATGGCGGCCAAGGCCAAGATCACCAACTTCAGTCGCCCCAGCGACATGTTCGGCGTTTCCATCAGCCTGCTGATCAGCCCCCATATTCGGCCCAACCGAGTGTTCGATGCCCTGGAACGGGCGGCGCAGGGCTGCCGCATCCTGCTGACCAAACCGGCGCCCAAGATCACTATCAAGAGCACCGGCAGCGGCGGGGTGGAATACGAAGTCAGCGGTTTCGTGATTTCCATGGATCAGAAGCGCGCCGTGCGCAATCAGTTGTTCGACCTGGCGTACCGGCATTTGCTGGCAGCCGGTATCAACTGGTTGTCGACGGTCGAGACCAACGAGCCGGTGCGGCATTCGCGGGCACGGGCGTTGCTGGACCACTCGAGCATTTTTTCCACGACCTTGAGTGACGAAGAGAAGGACAAAGTCAGCCAGAACATGACCCGCCAGGCGTTCCAGCCCGGGGAAATGATCCTGCCGGGCGGGGAGATCAGTGAGCACTTGTACATCATTGAATCGGGCGTGGTGACGGTGGCCTTGAGCCGCGGAGGCGTCAAGTTCGAAGCCGGACGCATGGGGCCGGGGGAAGTCATCGGCGAAGCCGGGATTGTTTCGGGCAAGGCATTGCCGGCGGATTTCGCCGCCCTGACGTTCTGTTATCTGTACCGGATCGAGAAGGAGTACTTCCGGCCCTGTGTGGAAGCCCGCCATGACATCAGTGAAGCAATGAAGGCGTTGGTGGAATTCCGCTTGCAAATCTCCCAGACATTGCTGCAGGAGGAGCCCAAAGCCATCGAGAAGAAAGGCTTCCTGCAATGGCTGCGCAGGCGGGCGTGATTGCTTCGAACCCTTGAATGCATCTGCGTGTCTGGAATGAACAGCGATCAAAAACTCAGGTAATCGAGGAGTCCCACCATGTCCCATCCCGTGCTCAAACCCGGTGCCGTGGCCGTCATCACCGGAGGTGCCGCCGGCATCGGGCTGGCCACCGCCAAACGCTTCGCCGCCATGGGCATGCGTGTGTGCATCGCCGATCTGGGTGCGCAGAAGCTGCTGAATGCCGCCGAGGAGATCGCCGAACAGGCCCTGGCGGGCGCCGAAGATGTACTGGCGCTCGAAGCCGACGTCAGTCGCGACACTGACCTGGCCAGTTTGCGCAAAACGGTGCTGGAGCGTTTCGGCTCAGTCGACGTGCTGATGAGCAATGCCGGGATTCAGCCGGCGACCACGACGCTCGACGGCGCCAACTGGCAGCAGATGATCGAGGTCAATCTGTGGGGCGTCATCCGCAGCACCCAGGCCTTCGTTCCGGGAATGATCGAGCAGGGGCGCCCTGGGCTGGTGATCATCACCGGTTCCAAGCAGGGCATTACCACGCCACCGGGCAACCCGGCTTACAACGTGTCGAAGGCCGGGGTGAAAGTGTTCAGCGAGTCGCTGCAACACCAATTGCGCAATACCCCCGGCTGCGCCATCAATGCCCATTTGCTGATCCCGGGCTTTGTCTTCACCGAGTTGGCGGCCCAGGGGCGCAAGGACAAACCCGCCGGGGCCTGGACCTCGGAGCAGACCGTCGACTTCATGCTGGAGCGCATGGAGGCCGGCGATTTTTACATCCTCTGCCCGGACAACGACGTGCCCCGGGCGCTCGATGAACGCCGGATCCTGTGGGCCGCGGGCGATCTCGTGGAAAACCGTCCGCCGCTCTCACGCTGGCATGCCGATTACGGCGACGCGTTCGAAGCCTTCGTGCAGGGCAAATGAACAACACCCGTCCCTGTGGGAGCGAGCCTGCTCGCGATGGACGTCACGATGACGCTGGCGGCCTGAATTTGATCGTGCCCACCCTCCGCGTGGGAATGCAGCCCGGGACGCTCCGCGTCCCAGAGTCCAAAGCCGAACGCAGAGCGTCCGTAGAGGCATTCCCACGCAGAGCGTGGGAACGATCATTACAAGGCACGCGTGCCCAGCCTGGGTGTGAACCAGCTCTCTCCTGCAGAAATAAAATGATTGAAAAAAGATCTCATAAGCTATAAAGGAGAAACACACCGGCACTTTGCTAGTAATCAGTAAGAGAGTTTTGCCAGTTTCTGGCTCATGGAGCGCTGATGAGTTTTCGTCAATTGACCGGCTCGCCGCGGCAATCGAACGACTGCGACCTTGTCGCATCTCAACTGATAGGGAATTCGGAGACTGCCGCGGTGGCGTACGCCGGCAACGACGACATGATCGAACATCTGCTGGATTCAGCGCGAAACTGGCCCCACACAACGGCGTGGGCCGTTTACCGCGCCGGTGAGCAAATGTATCTGGTCGGGCAGGGCGATCCACGGGAGCAGTGGCCCTCCAGCGTTTCCAATGAAGAATTCGAAGCCTTTTGCCGGACCCGGCGCTTGCAGCGCTGGCCGACCGGTAAAGGCGAAAGTGTGCTCGGCTGGCTGCTCGCGCCCCTCGACAATGACGCGCAGCCGGCGCTTGCCGATTTTGCCCAGCGCCTGGGCATTCAGGTCCAGACCAATACCCTGGCCCGCGCGCAGATCACCCAGCGGGTGCTGTATGAAATCACCTACCTGGCCAGCTCGACCCGCGACCGCTCGGTCTTTCTTGTCGGCGTGCATCAGTTGCTGGCCAGCCTGATCGACGCGGAGAACTTCTACCTCGCGCTGTATGACCCGCATACCCACAAAATCGACTACCCGTATTACGTCGACAAAATTGACGTCGATGCCCTGGAGTCCTCTAACTACGAATACCTTGACCCCAAGCGCCTGTCGCTGACCGGCCAGGTGCTGACTTCCGGCCAGCCGTTGCTGATCGATTCGGCCGGCATTCTCGCAGCCCAGGCCGAGGGCCGTTTTTACTGCGTGGGTGATCGTCCCGAGTTCTGGATGGGCGCGCCGTTGAAAAATGCCTCCGATGAGGTGTTTGGCATGCTCGCCATGCAAGTCTACGAGGTGTCTCGCACCTACAGCGCTGAAGACCGCGCGTTGTTCCTGGTGGTCGCCCGCCACGTGGCCATGGCTCTGGACCGGATTCTGCACCGTGAGGACCTGGAACAGACGGTGATGCGCCGCACCCTGGAACTGTCGGCGGTCAACGACGCCCTGCGCCAGGAAGTGGCCGAGCGCGAGCGCGCCGAGCACCTGCAGAGCGCGTTGTTCCAGATTGCCGAGCTGTCGAGCCAGCCGGTGGACATGACCGAGTTTTTTCAAACCCTGCATGGCATTGTCGGTGACCTGCTGTTCGCACAGAACTTCTACATCGCGATGTTCGAAGACGCGACCGGCGAAGTGACCTTTCCCTATTACGTCGATGAGCGGCAGACCGTCTGCCCGGCGGCGCGACGGGGGCGACGAGGCCTGACCGAGTATGTGATCCGCCAGCGTCGCCCCTGCCTGATCGATTTCGATGAGGCCGACCGCCTGTCCGACCGGGGTGAAATCGAAATCGACGAGGCGGTGCGCTCCTATTCCTGGCTGGGCATTCCCCTGTTCGATGGCGACGGGGTGCGGGGCGTGCTGGCCGTGCAAAGCTATACCTCGCAGGTGAGCTACAGCCAGCGTGACCAGGAACTGCTGACGTTCGTGTCACGGCACATCGATACCGCATTGTCGCGACGTACCGCCGCCGAAGCCATTCATGCCGCCAATCTCAAGCTGGAGGCCCGGGTGCAGAACCGCACCCGCGAGCTCGACCATGCCAATGCCAAGCTGCAACACGAAAACTCCCACGATGCGCTGACCGGGCTGGCCAATCGCACCTACCTGCAACAGCGCCTCAACCTGGCCTGGTCGCGGTTCGAAAGCGAAGGCGGGCAACTGGCGGTGATGTTCATCGACCTGGACCGCTTCAAGATGGTCAACGACAGTTTCGGTCATCATTTTGGCGACCTGCTGTTGATGCACGTCGCCCACCGCTTGCGCAGTTGCCTGCGAGAAACCGACATGCTGGCGCGCTTGGGCGGTGATGAGTTTTCAGTGCTGGCGCCCGAGGCCACGATGGACACGCTGATCGAAATCGGCGAGCGGATCCTGGCGGCGTTCGACCTGCCGTTTTTCATCAATGGCCATCAGGTGTTTTCCTCCTGCAGCATCGGCATCGTCAGTGCCGACAGTCAGTTCCATAACGAGCCGGCCGACTTGCTGCGCGATGCCGATGCGGCGATGTACCGGGTCAAGAGCGCCGGGCGCGACAGCTACGCGGTGTTCAACCAGGAAGTGCGCCGTGAAGTTTCCGACCAGGTCGAGCGGGAAGGGGCGCTGCGCAACGCGCTCAAGCGCACGGACGAATTGCTGCCGTATTTCCAGCCGATCGTCAGCGTCGAAACCGGCGAACTGTTGGCCCTCGAAGCCTTGATTCGCTGGCATCAGCCGGGCGGCCGGGTGATTGCCCCGGGCGAGTTCTTGCCGGACGTCGAGGGCCTGCGCCTGATCGGACGACTGGACCTTTACATGCTCACCCGCATCGCGGTGATCCTCGCGCAGCCCGAGCACGCCAACTGGCCGGCGGTGCACGTCAATTGCTCCAGCTACAGCATGGCCCGCCCGGAATTCGCCGGCGAAGTGCTGGCGCTGCTGGCGCGGCACGGGGTCGAGCCGTCGCGGATCTGCCTGGAACTGACCGAAGGTGCGCTGGTGGCCGAGCCGGCCATTGCCCGCCTGACCATGCAGCAGTTGGCCGACAACGGCATGTCGGTGGTGCTCGATGATTTCGGCGCGGGGTTCTCATCCCTGAGCTATGTGCACCAATACCGGTTCAGCGGCTTGAAGATCGACAAGTCGTTCATCCTCGAACTGACCAGCAGCCCTCGCAGCCGCGCAATCGTCCGGGCCATCGTGCGGATGGCCGAGTCGCTGGACCTCAGCGTGGTGGCCGAAGGGGTCGAGGATGAAGAGACAGTGAACCTGCTGCGCGAAATGGGCGCCGGACAGGCCCAGGGTTACTACTTCGCCAAGCCGATGGGGCTGGAAGCGTTGCTGGCCAGCTCTTTGCTGTGAAACGCGGAGCCCCCTCCTGTGGGAGCGAGCCTGCTCGCGATGGACGTCAACGATAACGATGGGCACCTGATGCCCCACGGTGTTCCTGGTTCCATCGCGAGCAAGCTCGCTCCTACAGGGAGGACGCTTGTTCCGTGCTTTGATCGGTGGGCACTTCCTTCCAGCTGTCATCCGGATCGAACAGCTTCATCGACAGCGCTATTTTCTCGCTGTCGGGCCCCAGGTCTTTCTCGAACACCTGGCCGTCGTAGCTGATCATGAAACTCATGACCCCGGTGTCATCGTATTTCGCCGGCCAGGCGATCAGCGCGAAGCCGCGGCTCATCTTGTCGCCGATCAGGTAGCTGTAGGCGCCGCCCGGTGCGGAGGGGCCTTGTCCCTTGAGAATGCGAAAGTGGTAGCCATGCCAGTCTTCAAGGGTTGAGGCGTTGCCGAACATGGGGCCCAACGGGCTGATCTGTCCTGTGTCGTCGTCCGCCCAATAGAGCCCATCGTGCTCGCCGGGGGTGCTGAAGATTTTCTGCGCGTATTCGAGCGCGCCATCACCGTCACGGTCCTGCGACGCGTAGTCCATCTGGGCGTCGTGATAGGCCAGCACCGATTGCACCGTGGACAGTTCGTTGCGGCCGATCCGGCGGGCACGGATTTCAACGGCGCCGGCCTTCATATCGAAGCGCCAGCCGTTCTTGTCCTTGACCATGGGGATGGGCATTGTCCAGTTGGCATTCCCGACCGCGAGGATGGCCTTGCGATCACTGGGTTTTTCGATCTGGTGCTGCTCGTGGTACTGCTTCAAAAACGCATCCACATCCTCGCGCTGCACGCCTTCGCGGGGAATCACGCTGCGCCAGTTCTCACCCAGCAGCTCGGTCAGGCGCGCCTGATCGGCGTGCTCGGTGCCCAGTGCCTTGACGAAGGCTTCGGCGGCCTTTTCCGGGGTGGAAAAAGCCTCCTGCGCCATCGCGATGCCCGACCACAAAAGACTTGCGCTGATCGCCAGGGCGGGCGCAAGCCGCTTCATGAACACTTTGACTCGACGTGAATTGTTCACCGGCGGCCCCCCCCTCTCGAACGCATTGGAGCGGAGGGCCTGCTGACATGCTGGCCTCCGGAACGCATGCCACTGGGACGCTGGGCGGAAGCCTGGCTAGCCCGGCCACGCATGGCTTGTGCATTGGATTGAGACGGAGAGCGCACACCGGCGAATGCATTGTTGCGGGCACTGCCGGGGCTGGCGGTCGGTCGCTTCTGGAAGTTCTGACGCGCCTGGGTGCTGTCCTGCCGGCGCTGATTCACTTGGGCGTCCTGTCTGCGGGGCTGCTGGTTGTCGCGAATGTTTCTGTTGCCGCCCTGGTCTCTGTTGGCAATCTGATTTCTTTCGCCACCCTGGTTTCTGTTGGCGATCTGGTTTCTGTCCAGGCCCTGGCCTCTGTCAGCCGCCCGCGGTCTGTCTGTGCCACCTTGCAGCCGGTTGCGGTCGGACATTCCGGACTGCGCCTGCCGCGCCTGTTGACGGGCCTCGCGGTTGCTGGTGGCCGGTCTCTCGAAACCGCTGCGGTCCATGGCGCCACGGGCCTTGTCACGGGCCTGGGCGCGCTGGGCGTTGTCGCCGCGAAAGGCCTGGCGTTGTTCGGCACCATTGAGTTGGCGGCCGAACTCCTGACGGCTGCGGTTGTCGCGGTAGGGCACGCCATCGCGGTGTACGGCGTTGTGCTGCCACTTGCCGTTGTTGATCTGGTTGTTGCGATTGATGTTGTTGTAGCGATTGACGTCGATGTCGACGTCGTTGTTGCCCCAGTCACAGTCGCCCCACAACGAGCCGATGATCGCCACGCCGGTCCCGAACGCCAGCCCGGCCAGCAACGCCTGCCCCGGGTAATAGGCGGGCGGCGGCGGGTAGTAGACCGGGGGCGAAGCCGGATAGGCCCAGGTGCCGTAGGTGGTCGTCGGGTTATAGGTGGGCACGTACACCACCTGCGGATCGGCGGGCTGGATGACGATGGTGGAAGAGCTGCTGGCCGGGGCAGGGGCTGAGGACGTGGTGGATTCAGCTGCGGGAGCCGGTGCCGACGGCGTTATATTCTGCACCGTGACATTTTGATACTGGTTGCTCTGCAGGTTGCCGGCGGCCTGGGCCTGATGCCGCAGGCGTTGCACGGCGCCCATTACATCGTCGGGCTGGGCCAGGAAGGCATCACCCAGGCGCTGGACCCAGACCGGATCCTGGCCCAGGGTCGCCAGTACCTGCGGAAAGGCCACCAGCGACTGGACGCTTGGGTCCCAGGGCTGGTTCGCGACCTTTTTGACCGCGTCATCACCCGTGGCCTTGGGATTGGCCTTGGACCAGGTGACGGCTTCGGCGACTTCCCCGGGATAGGTACTGGCCATCAGCAGCTGTGCCAACAGCGGGTCGGGATATAGCGCGATGGGCGCCAGCATCTGATCCAGCTGCTCCTGGGTGAATACCGGGTCCTTGGGCAGCGCCGCGGCGGGTGCCGCTGCGGTGGTGGCAGGGGTAGCCGCCGGTGCAGGCGCTGCGGCAGGAGCATCCTCTGCCTGCGCCAGGCAGGTATAACCGTTTATCAACGCTACGACCGACACCGCGTAAAGCAATGGAATGCGCATCGTGCTCTCCATATCTATCGATCAATTTCCACAGATCGGATGCAAAACCCGAATATCAATATTCAGTACTTGATATCCCTGGCCTTGCGACGTCCTTCCCGGCGGGTCTCTCGTTTATCCTGCCGGCATTCGGGGTTGCTCTTGGCGTCGGCCGCTCGACAGTCCTGCTTCGTCTGGCGTGCATCCTGACGGGTTTCCTGCCGGGTATCGCGCGCGGCCCGGCGCTTTTCGGAGCGCTCGGTGGCGGCCCACGCTGCGCCGTTCACCACCAGCAGAAAAATCATCGCCAACCAGCCATACATCCTTGGCATTTTCATGATTCGTTCTCCCATGAACCCGGAATTTCAGTACAGCTGATTTTCAGGTTCTCTGCCGGGTAAAGACCGGCCATTCATCCCCGCCGCGAAAGAAAAAAACTACTGCGGACGCAGCAGGTGCGCGTTGTGGTCGATGAGGGTTTGCAGGATTTCCACCGAGCCATTAATTGCGAATTGAGCGCCCATGCACACCAGCAAAAAACCCATCAGGCGCGATATGGCTTCAATGCCCGACTGGCCCATGATTTTCATGATCCATCCCGAGCAACGCAGGCATACCCAGAGGATCAGCGCGGTCACCAGGAAGATCAGCGGTGGGGCTACCAGCAGGACCCACGGGGGAAACAACGTACTGTTTTTGATGGTGGCGGCGGAACTGATGATCATCGCGATGGTGCCAGGCCCGGCCGTGCTCGGCATGGCCAGCGGGATAAAGGCAAATGTCGGTTGTTCCGCTGCGCTGCCGGAGGCCGCGGGCTGGGGTGGCGGTGGAAACAGCATCTTCAAGCCCATGATGACGAGAATCCCGCCACCGGCCATGCGCAGGCCCGGTATGGAGATGTTGAAGGCATCCATGACAAAGGCACCGATGTAGTAGGTGACCGCCATGATCAGAAAGACATAGAAGGACGTCAGGAACGCCTGGGTGTTCTTTTCCTTTTGACTCAGCCCTTTGCTCAGGGCGAGAAACAGCGCCACTGTGGTCGGCGGGTTGGTCAACGGCAGCAGTGCCAGCAACCCGAGCCCGATAGCATTGAGCAAATCTGTCATATCGAGCCCGGGTCCTTTATTCGCGGCCTAGCGTGAAGTCTGGACCTTCAGCACTTCGGTATAGACGGCGTCGACCGTCTGCCCGACCTTGAGGTTTTTCATGCGCTCCTGAAGCTGTGGGTCCTCGACTTTCACCACTTTGAGTTTCCCCTCGGGAGGCATCAGGGTCACTTCGTGGGTTTTCAGGTCGACCTTGGTGATCTTCGAGGTGACCTTGACCTGGCGCACCGCTTCACCGCCCGGGTTGGGATTATCCTTGGTCGAACGCACAGTCATCGCTTCGTTGCTCACGCCCGGCGCGCCACCGACCTGGGTGTCCAGCACATAGGCGACCGAGCGGATCACCTGGATATCGACGGTGTCGCCGACCTTCAGGTTGTGCAGGTTTTTCGCCTGGTTGGTGAGCTGGATGGGCACTTCAGTCTTGTCGGGGCCTTCAATGGTGACCTGATAGTTCGCGGCATCGACCGCCAACACCCGCGACACGATATGCCCTTCGATGGCGCGACTGCCTAAGGGAATATCAGCTGCGTGGGCCGTGAGGCAGGCGGTTGAAAGCAGAGAGGCGAGGGCAACGGCAGAGGCGAGGGAGCGGATGGGTTTCATAAGCGTTCCATTTATTGGTTGGACAGCACGAATCCTGGCAAGGCGCTGCAATCACTCGAAGTGCTCGATATTGACCGTATCCCCGGACTGCATATTCAGTTGCACCCGGACGTCCTCGAACATGAGGTCATAGTGTTTGTGCATTGAGCCGATGCTGCTCATCGCCTTCGGAATACCGTATTTCTCGGCGATCTTTGTCACATTGCTGGCGAAGTTGTAGGCCTCTTCCTTGGGCAGGTAGAACTTCTCGTCGAGGTCCTTGCCCTGGATGCTGCCGTGCATCCGAAACAGCATGCCCTTGCCTTGTTTGGGGTCCTGGGTGACTTCGTAATCGAGATGAATGTTGTAGCTGACATCTTTGTCGTTCAGCGCGTGGCGCTCGATGTGCAGATGACCTGGCTCGAACATGGCCATTTTCTTTCCCCTTTGGATTGCCGTGTTCCGGGGCAGGGGATGAGCCTGCCCGGAACTTGGTTTTATCGGTAGCTGATACCCGGGGTAGCAGTGCTCACACGGGTGCCGGCCTTGCCTTGAACGATCGCTTCGATGTCCGACAGCGAACCGATCACGGCGACTCTTCCAGTATGGCGGGCGAATTCGCTGGCTGCCTGAACTTTGGGGCCCATGGAGCCGGCGGCGAAGCCCAGGCGTTCGAGTTCGTCGGGGTGAGCCTGGGCGATGGCTTTCTGGGTCGGCTTGCCGAAGTCGATGAAGGCCGCGTTGACGTCGGTGGCGATCACCAGCAAATCGGCCTCCAGCTGTTCGGCCAGCAGCGCCGAGCACAGGTCCTTGTCGATGACCGCTTCCACGCCTTCGAGCTTGCCGGGGGAGGTGTACATCGTCGGAATGCCACCACCGCCGGCGCAGATCACGATGCTGCTTTTTTCCAGCAACCACTTGATCGGGCGGATCTCGAAAATGCGCTTGGGTTTGGGGCTGGCCACCACGCGCCGGTATTTATCGCCGTCCGGGGCAATCGCCCAGCCTTTTTCGGCGGCGAGTTTTTCTGCATCAGCCTTGGAATACACCGGGCCGATGGGTTTGGTGGGGTTCTTGAACGCTGGGTCGTTGGCGTCGACTTCGACCTGGGTCAGCAGGGTGGCAAAGGGCACCTCGAAGTCCAGCAGATTGCCCAGTTCCTGTTCGATGATGTAGCCGATCATGCCTTCGGTTTCGGCGCCGAGCACGTCCAGCGGGTAGGGGGTTACCGAGGTGTAGGCTGCCGCCTGCAGCGACAGCAGGCCGACTTGGGGGCCATTGCCGTGGGCGATGACCAGTTGGTTGCCGGGATGGATCTTGGCGATCTGTTCGGTGGCGATCCGGATATTGGCGCGCTGGTTGTCAGCGGTCATGGGCTCACCCCGGCGAAGCAGGGCGTTACCGCCCAGAGCAACGACGATACGCATGATGCAAGTCCTTCTAAACAGAGAAGTCGCAGGCTCCCTGGTCTTCTGTAGGAGCGAGCCTGCTCGCGATTGCGGTGCAACAGACGACAAAAGTGTTTGTCTGAACCAGCGTCATCGCGAGCAGGCTCGCTCCCACATTGACCGGATCCGTTCGTTACAGGTCAGCCAAAGTCGACACCAGAATCGCCTTGATGGTGTGCATGCGGTTTTCCGCTTGCTCGAAGGCGATGCAGGCTGGCGACTCGAACACGTCATCGGTCACTTCGATGCCGTTCTTCAGGTGTGGATATTGCTCGGCAATCTGCTTGCCGACCTTGGTCTCGCTGTTGTGGAACGCCGGCAGGCAGTGCATGAACTTGGTGCGCGGGTTGCCTGTGGCTTTCATCAGTTCGGCGTTGACCTGATAAGGCAGCAATTGCTGGATACGTTCGGCCCAGGCTTCCACCGGTTCACCCATCGATACCCAGACGTCGGTGTGGATGAAATCCACGCCCTTGACGGCGGCTTTCGGATCTTCGGTGAGGGTGATGCGGGCGCCGCTTTCTTCAGCGTATTTTTTGCAACGTGCCACCAGGTCGTCGGTTGGCCACAGTGCCTTTGGCGCACAGATGCGCACGTCCATGCCGAGCTTGGCGCCGATCAGCAGCAGCGAGTTGCCCATGTTGTTGCGGGCATCGCCCAGGTAGGCATAGCTGATGTCGTGCAGCGGTTTATCGGAGTTTTCGCGCATGGTCAGCACGTCGGCGATCATTTGCGTCGGGTGGTATTCATCGGTCAGGCCGTTGAACACCGGGACGCCGGCGAACTTGGCCAGTTCCTCGACGATTTCCTGCTTGAAGCCGCGATACTCGATGGCATCGTACATGCGCCCGAGCACGCGGGCGGTGTCCTTCATGCTTTCCTTGTGGCCGATCTGCGAGGAGTTGGGGTCGATGTAGGTGACGTTGGCGCCCTGGTCATAGGCGGCCACTTCGAAGGCGCAACGGGTACGGGTCGAGGTCTTTTCGAAGATCAGCGCGATGTTGTTGCCCTTGAGGTGCTGCTGTTCGGTGCCGGTGTATTTGGCGCGCTTGAGGTCGCGCGACAGGTCGAGCAGATAGCGCAATTCGCGAGTGGTGTGGTGTTCCAGGCTCAGCAGATTGCGGTTATGAATATTGAACGCCATTTCGGATCTCCTAAGGTATCGGTTATCCCCCTGGCCGAGCCTGCCGTGGCAGTGTCGGCCAGGGACATTGGGTTAGTAGTCGATCGGGTCGCGGATGATCGGGCAGGTCATGCAGTGGCCGCCGCCACGCCCGCGCCCCAGTTCGCCGGCGCTGATGGTGATGACCTCCACGCCGGCCTTGCGCAGCAGGGTGTTGGTGTAGGTGTTGCGGTCATAGCCAATGACCACGCCAGGTTCCACTGCCACCACGTTGTTGCCGTCGTCCCACTGTTCGCGTTCGGCTGCGAAGGCGTTACCGCCGGTTTGTACGACGCGCAGCTCTTTGAGGTTGAGGGCCTTGGCCACGACGTCGAGGAAATGGCCTTCTTCGCGGCGAATGTCGATGCCGCCTGGTTTGCTCTCATCCGGGCGCAGGGTGAAGCCGACGATCTGGTTGACCACTTCCGGGAAAATCGTCACCAGGTCCCGGTCGCAGAAACTGAATACGGTGTCCAGGTGCATCGCCGCACGGGACTTGGGCAGGCCGGCAACCACCACTTTCTCCACGGCCTTGTTCTTGAACAGGTTGATCGCCAGCTGGCCGATGGCCTGGCGTGACGAGCGTTCGCCCATGCCGATCAGGACCACGCCGTTGCCGATCGGCATCACGTCACCGCCTTCAAGGGTGGAAGCGCCGTGATCCTTGTCCGGGTCGCCGTACCAGATCTGGAAGTCGGCGTTGGTGAATTGCGGGTGGAATTTATAGATGGCGGTGGTCAGCAGGGTTTCCTGACGGCGCGCCGGCCAGTACATCGGGTTGAGCGTCACGCCGCCGTAGATCCAGCAGGTGGTATCGCGGGTGAACTGGGTGTTGGGCAGAGGCGGCAGCAGGAAGCTGGAGTTGCCGAGGAAGTCGCGGAACATCTGGATCGCCTTGCCGCCGAAAGCGTCCGGCAGGTCATCGCCGGAGACGCCGCCGATCAGGAACTCGGCGATATGGCGAGGTTCCAGGGTGCGCAGCCAGGAGTCCACTTCGTTGATCAGGCCCACCCCGACAGTATCGGGGGTGATTTTGCGTGAAAGAATCCAGTCCAGTGCTTCGGGGATGGCGACGATGTCCGTCAGCAAGTTGTGCATTTCAACCACATCGATCCCGCGCTCACGCATCTTGGTGACGAAATCGAAATGGTCGCGTTTGGCCTGGGCAACCCACAGCACATCGTCGAACAGCAATTCATCGCAGTTGTTCGGGGTCAGCCGCTGGTGGGCGAGGCCTGGGGAGCAAACCATGACTTTGCGCAGTTTGCCGGCTTCGGAATGAACGCCGTACTTAACTTTTTCCGTGGTCATTTCAGTGTTCCTCCAGATGAAAAAGCAGTCGTTACAGGGTCAGGAAGCCGTCGTAGAGACCGTAGGCCGCCACCAGGGCGCCCACGATCACCAAGGCGAAAATCAGCTTCTCGACGTGGGTGAATACCGGTTGTTTGAGTTCCAGCTTGGCCTTGGCGAACAGGATCGCGCCGGGCGCATAGAGCAGGGCGGACAGCAGCAGGTATTTGACGCCACCGGCATAGATCAGCCAGACCGCATAAATCAGTGCGATAACGCCGATCAGCAGGTCTTTGCTGCGATCGGACGCAGCGTTCTCATAGGTTTCGCCGCGCACCGCCAGGAGCAGCGCATAGGCCGCGGACCACAGGTAGGGCACCAGGATCATCGAGGTGGCGAGGTAGATCAGCGACAGGTAGGTACTGGCCGAAAACAGCGTGATGATCAGGAACAGCTGGACCATCGCGTTGGTCAGCCACAAGGCGTTAACCGGTACGTGATTGGCGTTTTCCTTGCGCAGGAACGCCGGCATTGTGTGGTCCTTGGCGGCAGCGAACATGATCTCCGCACAGAGCAATACCCACGACAGCAGCGCACCGAGCAGGGAGATGATCAGGCCGACGCTGATCAGGACCGCACCCCAGTCACCCACCACATGCTTGAGCACCGCAGCCATCGACGGGTTCTGCAGTTTGGCCAGTTCCGGCTGGGTCATGATGCCCAGCGACAGCACGTTGATCAGCACCAGGAACAGCAGCACGGTGATGAAGCCGATCACGGTGGCCCGGCCGACGTCGCTGCGTTTCTCCGCCCGCGCCGAGAAAATGCTCGCGCCTTCGATGCCGATGAACACCCATACGGTGACCAGCATCATCTTGCGGACCTGGTTCATCACGCTGCCCAGGTCCGGGTTTTTCACGCCCCAGATGTCGGCGGTGAAAATCTCCAGTTTGAAGGCGAACAACGCGATCAGGGCGAACAGCAGCAGCGGCACAATCTTCGCTACCGTCGTCACCAGGTTGATGAACGCGGCTTCCTTGATGCCCCGCAGCACGAGCAAGTGCACGGCCCACAGCAGCACGGATGCGCCGATGATCGCCGCGACGGTATTGCCCTCGCCAAAGATCGGAAAGAAGTAACCCAGGGTGCTGAACAACAGGACGAAGTAGCCGACGTTGCCCAGCCAGGCACTGATCCAGTAGCCCCAGGCCGAAGAGAAGCCCATGTAGTCGCCGAAACCGGCCTTGGCGTAGGCGTAGACCCCGCCATCCAGGTCAGGCTTGCGATTGGCCAGGGTCTGGAACACGAAGGCCAGGGTCAGCATGCCGACCGCGGTGATTGCCCACCCGATCAGTACCGCGCCCACGTCGGCGCTGGCGGCCATGTTCTGCGGCAACGAGAAGATCCCGCCGCCAATCATCGAACCGACAACCAGCGCAACAAGTGCACCCAATCGCAACTTTCCGGGAGATTCAGACATAGGTTGACTCCATTGTGCGAGAAGAGAGAAAGCAGACTATTTCCATTCGCTGTTCAATCGACTGACCTGGATCAATGGCATACAACTGCGGGCTAAATGAAGGCCTCATGATATTTCGGCCAATCAATTGATAACCGCAAAGGCCTTTTCCAGAGGCTTTGCTGTAATGGTGGGGATACAACTGAGTCTAGACATTAGTTCAGTTTTTATTCTTGTAAAGAGTGGCTTTTTGCTTTTTGGATCCTTTGCCTGAAAAGTAGTCAATCGAAGTAAAAGCGCTACTTTGTTATTGCCACTGGCTATAAAGCCGCCAAGTTCGCATTAGCGCAAATCGGTTATTACGCTATCTTTCAGACAGTTTGTTACAACCAGTCGATGGTTTTACAACGTCAGTTTTGCCGTGGAGGGAGACACAAGCATGTCGCAGCCGACACAGAAGCTTCGCTTGGGTGCGCTGATAGCGCTGGTGGTCGGTTCGATGATTGGCGGCGGGATATTTTCCCTGCCGCAGAACATGGCGGAACGCGCTGAAGCCGGTGCCGTGCTGATCGGCTGGGGGATTACCGCCGTCGGCATGCTGACCCTGGCCTTCGTGTTCCAGACCCTGGCCAATCGCAAGCCGGAGCTCAACTCCGGCGTCTATGCCTACGCCAAGGCGGGTTTCGGCGACTACATGGGCTTCTCGTCCGCCTGGGGTTACTGGATCAGCGCCTGGCTGGGCAATGTCGGCTATTTCGTATTGCTGTTCAGCACCCTGGGTTATTTCTTTCCGGTCTTTGGCCAGGGCAATACTCCGGTGGCCATTGGTTGTGCCTCCGTCCTGTTGTGGTCCGTGCACTTGCTCGTGCTGCGCGGCATCAAGGAAGCCGCGTTCATCAACCAATTGACCACCGTGGCCAAGGTCGTGCCACTGATCATGTTCATCGTCATTGCCGCCGTGGCCTTCAAGGCCGATGTCTTTACCCGCGATATCTGGGGGCGCAGCAACCCGAGCTTCGGCAGCGTGATGGACCAGGTGCGCAACATGATGCTGGTGACCGTGTTCGTATTCATCGGTATTGAAGGGGCCAGTGTCTATTCGGCCCGGGCGGAAAAACGTTCGGATGTCGGGCGGGCGACGGTCATCGGTTTTATCGGCGTGCTGGCTCTGCTGGTGATGGTGAACCTGTTGTCGCTGGGCATCATGAGCCAGCCGGAATTGGCCACCTTGCAGAACCCGTCGCTGGCGGCGGTGCTGGAGCACATTGTCGGCCCGTGGGGTGCATTGCTGATCAGCATCGGCCTGGCCATTTCACTGCTGGGCGCCTTGCTGTCGTGGGCGCTGCTGTGCGCGGAAATTCTCTTCGCCACGGCCAAGGACCGGACCATGCCTGAATTCCTGACCCGGGAAAATGCCAATCATGTGCCGGTCAACGCCTTGTGGCTGACCAACGTCATGATTCAACTGTTTTTGCTCATCACGCTGTTTTCCGCCGGCACCTATACCAGCCTGATTTACCTCGCGTCCTCGATGATCCTGGTGCCGTACCTGTGGTCGGCGGCCTATGCGGTGCTGTTGAGCGGACGCGGCGAAACCTACGAGCAGGCTTCGGCGCAACGGACCAAGGATCTGTTGATCGGCGCCATCGCCCTGGGCTATGCGGTATGGCTGCTGTATGCCGGCGGGGTGAAGTATCTGCTGCTCTCGGCATTGCTCTATGCACCCGGCGTGATCCTGTTCGCCAAGGCCAAGCGCGAGCAGGGTCAACCGCTGTTCACGGCCATCGAGAAGGGCATCTTCGCCTGCGTCGTCATTGGTGCGGGGTTGGCAGCCTACGGGCTGTACAGCGGTGTGCTGTCGTTGTAAGCGTCACGGGCGTTTCAAACTACACTGAAACGGGGCTGAAAGAAGCCCGCGTCCAGCGAGGTCGGACCCATGCACAGCAGTGGCGATAAAAAGCGGGCCCCCGTGCTCGATCCGATCGAGCGAGCCACGGAAGTGATTTTCGGCCTGCTCATGGCCATGACCTTCACTTCAACCATCAGCGTGGTGACCACCGACCAGGAAGCCGAGCGAGTAATGATGATCGCCGCGCTGGGCTGCAACCTGGCCTGGGGTCTGGCCGACGCGGCAATGTACTTGTTGCGTGTGCTGATCGAGCGCAGTCGCAATCGCACATTGCTCGCCAGCCTGCACCGCGACCCCGATGCGGCCACCGGGCAGGCGTTGGTGGCCGATGCGCTGCCACCGCGGATCGCCACGGCGGCCGGCACAGAAGGGTTGGAAATGCTGCGTCAGCGTTTGCTCCTGGCACCCAACAAGAGCCTGTCGCCACGCCTGGGCCTGAACGACTTCAGGGGCGCGTTCGGGGTTTTCCTGCTGGTGGTGCTCTCGACATTTCCCGTTGTAGTCCCGTTCCTGCTGGTGGCCCAGACGGCCCTTGCCGTGCGCGTGTCCAATCTGGTTGGCGTCGGGATGCTGTTCGTGGCCGGGTGGGTTCTGGCGCGGTATGCGGGCCTCAAACCCTGGCTGGGTGCGTTCGCCCTGGCCATCGCCGGTACTTTGCTGGTATCGGCGATCATCGCACTCGGCGGCTAACCCACCACCTCCTTCCATCACCTGTCAGTCGTCCGCATTCGTGAGGTATTGAACATGGCAAAGGGCAAGAAAGACGCGAAGAAGCAGCCTGCACAAGAGTCGAAACTGAGCAACAAGGACTATCTGGCTGAGCTTCGCCTGCTGCACGTCGAGCTGGTCAAGATGCAGGAATGGGTCAAGCAGGAGGGCATCAAGATCTGTGTGATCTTCGAGGGTCGTGACGGTGCGGGGAAGGGCGGGACGATCAAGGCGCTGACCGAGCGCGTGAGCCCTCGGGTATTTCGGGTGTTGGCGCTGCCTGCGCCCACCGAGCGGGAAAAGAGCCAGATGTACTTGCAGCGCTACCTGCCGCACCTGCCCGCGGCCGGTGAAGTGGTGATCTTCGACCGCAGTTGGTACAACCGCGCGGGCGTCGAGCGAGTGATGGGGTTTTGTACCGAGGAGCAGGCGAAAAAATTCCTCCATACAGTACCGTCGGTGGAGCGTGCCATCGTTGATTCCGGGGTCATCCTGCTCAAGTACTGGCTGGAAGTCAGCGAGGAGGAACAGACCCGCAGGCTCGAAGCGCGGATCGAGGACGGGCGCAAGATCTGGAAACTGTCGCCCATGGATCTGAAGTCCTACGGCCGCTGGTACGACTATTCCCGCGCCCGCGATGAGATGTTCAAGGCCACCGATACCGAGTACGGGCCGTGGCTGGTAGCCAACTCGAACGACAAGCGACGTGCACGGCTGAACATCATCACCGACCTGCTCAGCCGCATCCCCTACAAGAAAGTCCCACGGGAGAAAGTGATACTGCCCAAACGGCAGAAACCGGGGTCGTATCGTGAGCCGGATTATCCTTACCGGCACATTCCCGAGAAGTTCTGAATCTCAGGTTTCGGTGATCAATTGTGGGAGCGAGCCTGCTCGCGATGGATCACCGAACACCGCGGTTATCCTGAAAGCACGCGTTATCGTTGACGACCATCGCGAGCAGGCTCGCTCCCACAGGGAAATAGTCAGGACCCCGACGCAGTCAGCTCGTCAGCCTTGCCCACCCAACCCCCGCCCGTGGCCTTGTACAGATCCACCATCGAGGTGAACACCTGGCCCCGGGTGCGGGTGTAGTTGATTTCGGCGTCGAACAGGCTGCGTTCGGCGTCGAGCACTTCGATATAGCTGGTGTAGCCGTTGTCATAACGCAGCCGCGCAAAGTGGGCGTAGGAGCGCAGCGCTTCGACCTGACCGGCCTGATAGGCCATCTGTTCGCGGGTCTTGGTGGAGGCGACCAGGGCGTTTTCCACATCGCCAAACGCCGATTGAATCGCTTTCTGGTAGGTCAGCAGCGCTTGTTGCTGGAAGGCTTCGGCCTGTTTGACCTGCCCGGCAATCGCGCCGCCGGTAAAGATCGGCATGCTGCCCGCGACGCCATAGGACCAGGTGGCGGCGGGGCCTGTGAACAGGTCCGATAGCTGGTTGCTCACTGAACCGAGCAGCCCGGTCAGGGAAATGGTCGGGAAATACTGGGCCTTGGCCGCGCCGATCTGGGCATTGGCCGAGATCAGGTTCAGCTCGGCCTGGCGCAGATCGGGCCGGCGCTCCAACAAGTCCGAAGGCAACCCGGCAGGCACCGCCGGCAGCGCCAGTTGTGCCAGGCTGCGCCCGCGCAGGATAGGACTCGGGTTGCGTCCGAGCAGAATCGCCAGCAGGTTTTCCTGTTGCGCCACCAAGGGTTCGAATTGCGCCACCGAAGCCAAAGTCCGCTGGTACTCGGAGAGGTTCTGCGCCAGCTCCATTTCCGAAATGACCCCGGCGCCAAAGCGCAGTTTGAATATTTCATAGGAATCGCCCCGCACCTTGGCCGTGGTGCGGGCGATTTCCAGTTCCCGATCCAGATCGCGCAGGGTGATGTAACTGGTCGCCACCGACGAGACCAGGCTCAGGATCACGCTGCGGCGTCCTTCCTCGGACGCCAGCAGGTCGGCGCGGGCCGACTCGTTCAGGCGCCGCAACCGGCCCCAGATGTCCAGCTCCCAGTTCACACTGAGCAGGGCCTGGTAGTTGTTGAACACCGGATCGACCGTCGAATCCAGGGGCACCGGGCCGTTATCCCGTGGCGAGCGGGTGCGCTGGCCCTGGGAGTTCAGCCCGACCTGGGGGTAGTACAGGGAGCGGGTTTCGACGTAACGCCCCTGGAACTCCTCGACCCGGGCGGCCGCGATCTTGATGTCCTTGTTCTCGAGCAGGGCACTGCGGATCAGCTCGTTGAGAACCGGGTCCTGAAACTGCTCCCACCACAGGGTGTTCGAGAGGTCCTTGGCTTCCTTCTCGGCATAACGGTAGGCCGTCGGGGTATCGATCTTCGGCGCTTCATAATCAGGGCCGACCATGCATCCAGCCAGGCTCAGACCCAGACCCAGGCCCAGCCACAACGGGAAAGAGTTCTTGCGCATCTCAATCCCCCTCATGTCTGTGTTGCGCCGCCCCATCGGGGATCTGCGCGGAAGGCGTCTGGACCACCGGTTGCTGGTCTTCCTTCTTCCCGGTCATTCGCTCGATCAGGAAGTAGAACACCGGAATGAAGAACACCGCGATCACCGTCGCCGCCAGCATCCCGCCGATCACCCCGGTACCGATGGAGTGCCGGCTGTTCTCGGACGCACCCACGGCAATCGCCAGCGGCACGCAACCAAGGATGAATGCCAGCGAGGTCATCACGATCGGCCGCAAACGCTCTTTCGCGGCGGTCATGGCGGCATCGTAGGCGGACATGCCGGTTTCCCGGTTCAGTACCGCGAACTCGAAAATCAGAATGGCGTTCTTCGCCGCCAGGGCCACCAGCATGGTCAGGCCGATCTGGAAGTACACGTCATTGCTCAGGCCGCGCAGCAGCACGGCGAGCAGGGCGCCAAACAGAGCGAACGGTACAGCCATCAACACGCCGACCGGCAGCGACCATTTCTCGTACTGCGCCGCGAGGATCAGGAACACCATCACCAGGCCGAAGATGAACACCTGGGAAGACGCGCCACCGCTCTTTTTCTCCTCGAACGCCTCACCGCTCAGGGCCAGTGCATAGTCGTTGGTCATGATCTCGGCGCTGATTTCCTCCAGCGCCGCCAGTGCCTGGCCGGAGCTGTAGCCGGGGGCGGCGTTGGCGGTGAGCTTGACCGCCGGGAAGTTGTTGAAACGGGTCAGCAGGTCGGGCCCGGTGACGTAGCGGGTGGTCAGCACGGCCTTGAGCGGCACCATGCCGAGGTTTTTGCTGCGCACGTAGATCTGTTGCAGGTCCTCGGCCTTGAGGCGGTAGGACGGCTCGGCCTGCAGGATCACCTGCCACAGCCGGCTGAACTTGTTGAACTGCGAAACGTACAGCGAGCCGAACATGGTCTGCATCGCGCTATAGACGTCTTCCACCGGTACACCCAGTGATTCGGCCTTTTCCCGGTCGACATCGACCATCAACTGGCGCGAATGCACGTTGAAGGTCGAGGTGACGGCGCCCAGTTCCGGGCGCTCCTTGGCCTTGGCCAACAGGGTGCCGACCATTTCCGCCAGTTGGTCGACGTTGCCGTCGCCCTTGCTCTGCACCCACACCTCCATGCCGCCGGTGGTGCCCAGGCCCGGAATGGACGGCGGGTTGACCGGCAGAATGATGCCTTCCTGCACGGTGGAAAAGGCATGGGCCGCTTTCCGGATCACCGCCGGGGCGCTTTGCTCTGCGATGGTTTCGGAGTCCTTGTAGCGCCCTTCGAAATCCTTGAAGCCGACGAAAAACGCGCCGGCGTTGTTCTTGTTCTGGCCGTCCAGCAGGCTGTAGCCGTTGACGATGGCCACCCCTTCGACCGACGGATCGTTCATGAAAAAATCACTGGCCACCTGGCCCACCGCGCCGGTGCGATCCAGGCTCGCGGCATCGGGCATGATCACGGCGCCCAACAGGTAGCCCTGGTCCTCCGGCGGCAGGAAGGCGCTGGGGATGCGGCCGGCCATCAGCACGATCAGCACGATCATCCCGGCAAATACCAGCAGAGCCAGGGCGAAACGCTTGATCATGAAGGCCACCGAGCGCGAATAACCCTCGGTCATGCGCTCGAAGCTGCGTTCGAACCAGCGGAAGAACGCGTTCTTTTCGCCGTGCTGCGGCTTGAGCAGCAGGGCCGCCAGCGCCGGTGACAGGGTCAGGGCGACCAGGCCGGAGATCACCACGGAAATGGCAATGGTGATGGCGAACTGTTTATAGAGCTGGCCGGTGATCCCGCCCATGAATGCCACCGGGACGAATACGGCGCACAGCACCAGCACGATGGCCACCACGGGGCCCGCCACTTCGTCCATCGCCCGTTTGGCGGCGTCCTTGGGGTTCATCTTGTGCACATGCATGTTGCGTTCGACGTTCTCGATCACCACGATCGCGTCGTCCACCACAATCCCGATGGCCAGCACCATGCCGAACAGCGTCAGCATGTTCACGGAAAAGCCCATGGCCGTCATGCCGATGAAGGTGCCGACGATCGACACCGGCACGGCAATCACCGGAATCAGGGTGGCGCGCAGGCTCTGCAGGAAGAGGAACACCACGATGACCACCAGCACCAGGGCTTCGAAGAAGGTGTGGATCACCTCGGAAATCGACGCACGGGTGAAGGCGGTGGTGTCCATCACGATCTTGTATTCGATGCCCTCGGGGAAGGTGGCCTTCATGTCGGCCAGGGTCTTGGTCACCGCCGCCGAGACGTCGAGGGCGTTGGCGCCGGGTTGTTGATAGACCGCGATCAGCGTCGCCGGTTTGCCCTGATAGGTGCTGCGCAGCGAGTAGTCCTTCTGCCCCAGTTCCGCGCGACCGACGTCCTTGAGCCGCACGATGGCCGCGCCTTCGTTGCTGGCGCGCAGGATGATGTTCTCGAATTCGGCAGGCTCGGTCAGGCGCCCCTTGGTGGTCACGGCAAACGACTGCTCCACCGGCGCCCCGGTCGGCGACTGGCCGACCCGGCCCACGGCGAATTGCTGGTTCTGGTTGGCCACGGCCTTCTGCACATCGGCCGCGGTAATGCCCAGCTGGGCCATGCGGTCGGGCTTGAGCCAGATGCGCATCGCATAGTCCGGCGTGCCGAAGATACTGGCCTGGTTGGCACCGGGAATGCGCTTGAGCGCATCGAGCACATAGAGGTTGGCGTAGTTGGCGACGTAGGTGCTGTCATACCGGTCGCCCACGGAGTACACGGCCAGCACCATCATGAAGGCCGAGGATTTCTTCTGCACCTGGATGCCCTGGCTTTGCACCGCCGACGGCAGTTGCGGCAAGGCCAGGTTGACCCGGTTCTGCACATCCACCTGGGCCAGGGACGGGTCGGTACCGATCTCGAAGAACACGTTGAGGGTCATGTTGCCCGTCGCCGAGCTCGACGAGTTCATGTAGATCATGTTGTCGGCGCCGTTGACCTGCTGTTCGATGGGCGCGGCGACGTTATTGGCCACCACCTGCGCATCGGCGCCGGGGTAGGTGGCCGCCACCGTGATTTGCGGCGGCGTGATGTCCGGATACTGGGCAACCGGCAGCGAGAGCATGGCCACCGCACCGGCCAGGGTGATGACGATCGAGATGACCGACGCGAAGATCGGCCGGTCGATGCAATAGTGAGAAATGCTCATGGGCTGTTCCCACTGGCAGGCGCAGTTTGCGGACCGGCCTTGATGGTTTGCCCGCTATCCGGGGCAACTGGGGCCTTGACGGTCGACTCGTTGATTTTCAGCGTTGCTCCGGGTGAAACCCTGAGCGCGCCATCGACCACGATGCGTTCGCCGGCTTGCAGGCCTTTGCTGATGAACCAGTTATCACCTTGCCATTCGCCGACCTCGACCACCCGCTGTTCGGGCTTGCCTTCGCCATTGATCACCCAGACGAAGTGGCTTTTCGCCCCCTCGAGCACGGCTTTTTGCGGCACCAGTATGGCGTTCGGCCGGCTCGCGCCCTTGGCCAGGGCGCGGACGAACTGGCCGGGACGCAGCAGGCCGTTGGGGTTGGCGAGCACCGCACGTACCAGGAAGGTGCCGGTGTCCTGACTGTAGGAAGGCGCGGTGAAGTTCACCTTGCCGTGTTCGGGCACCACGGTGCCGTCAGCCAGTACCACTTCCACGACAAAGTCACTGCGGGCGGGAAATTTCAGGCGTCCGGCGGCAATCTCGTCACGGTATTTGAGGGTTTCGTTTTCCGAGAGGCTGAAGTTGACGTACATCGGGTCCATTTGAAAAACCGAGGTCAGCAGCCCCGATTCACCCGGCGTGACGTAACTGCCTTCCTGTTTTTTCGCGTCACCGGAAAGGCCGTTGAGAGGCGAGTTGATGGTGGTGTAGCTCAGGTTCAGTTGCGCGGTGCGTACCTGGCCTTCGGCGGCGAGCACTGCGGCCTTGGTCTCACGCTCAGCGCCCACGGCATTGTCCAGGTCCATCTTGCTCACGGCGTTCTGCGCTGCCAGCGGCCGGACGCGGGCGAGGGTGGCCTTGGCCACTTCCCAGCGCGCCTGTTGCTGGGCCATTTGCCCCTGGGCCGAGGCCAGTGCGGCCTCGAACGGCTTGCGGTCCATCTGGAACAGCACTTGCCCGGTTTTCACCAGGTCACCTTCGGTGTACTGGCGCTTGTCCAGGAAGCCGGCGACACGGGCGCGGATTTCCACTTCCCGCGAGCTCTCGGTCTGGGCGACGAATTCGAAAGTCACCGGCGTATCCCGCGCGGCGACCGTCATGACGGTCACTTCGGGAGGCTGGCGGGCCGGTGAAACCGGCTCTTTTCCGCACCCCGCCATGAGGGATGAAAGCCCTATCAGGGCAATAGCAGGCAAGCTCAAGCGCTGCCCGACAACGAATGATTTCACACCCATCCCCATGCTCCCTAAGGTCTCCCGATCAGAAGCGTAGTCACAAACCTTACACAGCGCGAACCGCGATGGAGCCTGTTTTTCAGGGGAAACGCAGTCCCTGTGGGAGCGGGCTTGCCCGCGATGAGGCCGGCCCATTAGGCATTGATGTTGGCTGACCTGACGCCATCGCGGGCAAGCCACGCTCCCACAGGTTCCGGGTGGCCTCGCAAGAGTCACTGTCATGAAATGAAAAGCCATTGTCGTCTGATGAGAAGCGACTCGACAGGCGCCGACCTACAGTCCAATCAGCGCAATTCGACGCACCCGACAATAATGCTGACTGGGGAACAAAATAATGGCCAAAGCCATACGCTTTTACGAAACCGGTGGTCCCGAAGTGCTTCGCTATGAAGATGTCGAAGTCGGCGAACCCGGTCCGGGCCAGGTCCGTCTTCGCCATGTAGCCGTTGGCCTGAATTATGCCGACACCTACTTTCGCAACGGCACCTACCCGATCCCGATGCCCAACGGCATGGGCGTCGAAGCGTCCGGCGTGGTCCAGGCCATCGGAGAGGGCGTGACCAACGTTCAAGTGGGCGATCGTGTCACGTACACCGGTTTCCTCAATACCCTGGGGGCCTACAGCACCGAGCGCCTGATCCCGGCCGCGCCGCTGATCAAACTGCCGGAGACCATCAGCTTCGAAACCGCCGCGGCCATGACCATGCGCGGCCTGACTTCGTCGTACCTGATGCGCCGCATCTATGACTTCAAGGCTGGCGACAGCATCCTGCTGCATGCCGCTGCCGGCGGTGTCGGCCTGATCGTTTCGCAATGGGCCAAGTTGCTCGGCCTGAACGTCATCGGCACGGTTTCCAGCGAAGCCAAGGCCGAAATCGCTAGCGCCCATGGCTGCGATCACGTCATCAACTACAGCCACGAAGATGTCGCCCAGCGCGTGCGCGAGCTGACTGACGGCGTGGGCGTGAACGTGGTGTTCGACAGTGTCGGCAAAAACACTTTCATGGGCTCGCTCGATTCGCTCAAGCGTCGCGGCCTGATGGTGTGCGTCGGCACCGCGTCCGGTCCGATCCCGGCTTTCGATCCGGTGCTGCTGGCCATGAAGGGTTCGCTGTTCCTGACCCGTCCGGCACTGGCCGACTACATCGCCGACCCTGCGGAAAAGGCCGCGCTGGCCGGTGAGCTGTTCGATCACGTCGGCAGCGGCCGGATCAAGATCGAGATCAACCAGCACTACGCCTTGCAGGATGCCGTCCAGGCCCATCGTGACCTGGAATCGCGCAAGACCACCGGCTCGTCGATTTTCGTCATTTAAGGGAGTTGCCTGCCATGAAAGTCGAACAATTGACCTGCAGCATCGGCGCGGAACTGATCGGCGTGAACCTCGCCGATGCGATCCATGACGACGGTCTTTTCGCCGAGATTCGTGCTCAGTTGCTCAAGCACCGGGTGGTGTTCCTGCGCGACCAGGACATCAGCCGTGCCGAGCACGTGGCCTTCGCCCGGCGTTTCGGTGAACTGGAAGATCATCCGGTGGCCGGCAGCGATCCGGATCACCCGGGCCTGGTGCGCATCTACAAGAACCCGGACCAGCCGATGGACCGCTACGAGAATGCCTGGCACACCGACGCCACCTGGCGCGAGGCACCGCCCTTGGGTTGTGTGCTGCGCTGCGTGGAGTGCCCGCCGGTGGGCGGCGACACCATGTGGGCCAACATGGTCGAGGCGTACGCGCGCCTGCCTGAAGACGTCAAGGTGAAGATCGCCGACTTGCGCGCCCGTCACAGCATCGAAGCCAGTTTCGGCGCCGCGATGCCGATCGAAAAACGCCTGGCACTCAAGGCGATGTACCCGGATGCCGAGCACCCGGTGGTGCGCACCCACCCGGAAACCGGCGAGAAGGTGCTGTTCGTCAACGCCTTCACCACCCATTTCAGCAACTACCACACCCCTGACCGGGTGCGCTTCGGCCAGGACGCCAATCCGGGCGCCAGCGAATTGCTGCGCTACCTGATCAGCCAGGCCTACATCCCCGAGTATCAGGTGCGCTGGCGCTGGAAACCCAACAGCATCGCCATCTGGGACAACCGCAGTACCCAGCATTACGCCGTCATGGATTACCCGCCGTGCCATCGCAAGATGGAGCGCGCCGGGATCATCGGTGACAAGACGTTCTGATCAGACACTTTCGGCATCCGCACTCATAGCATTCGCACTCAAAAACGTCCGCCCGGCTCGACCCCGGGTGGACGGGACAATCATAAGAACTGGAGTACACCATGCAATTTTTTGACGATTCCCTGCACCCGGAAAACATGGAAAAGGTGGTCATCACCGTGGCCCCGTACGGCCCGGAGTGGATGCCGGAAGATTTTCCCGAAGACATCCCGCTGACCATGGACGAGCAGGTGCAGAAAGCGGTCGATTGCTATGAAGCGGGCGCCACTGTCCTGCATTTGCACGTACGTGAGCTGGACGGCAAGGGTTCCAAGCGCCTGTCCAAGTTCAACGAACTGATCGCCGGTGTGCGCGAAGCCGTGCCGGACATGATCATCCAGGTCGGCGGTTCGATTTCCTTCGCCCCGGAAAGCGAAGGTGAAGCGGCCAAATGGCTGTCGGACGATACCCGTCACATGCTCGCCGAGCTGACGCCGAAGCCGGACCAGGTCACGGTGGCGATCAACACCACCCAGATGAACATCATGGAGTTGCTGTATCCGGAGTACCTCAAGGGCACTTCCCTGGATAACCCGCTGGTCCATGCCGCCTACAGCGAAATGACCGTGCCGGCCGGTCCTGCCTGGGTCGCCGAGCACCTCAAGCGCCTGATGGACAACAACATCCAGCCGCATTTCCAGCTGACCGGCATGCACGCCCTGGAAACCCTGGAGCGCCTGGTGCGCCGTGGCGTCTACATGGGCCCGCTGAACCTGACCTGGATCGGTATCGGCGGCGGTTTCGACGGCCCTAACCCGTTCAACTTCTTCAACTTCATCCACCGCGCGCCGGACGGTTGCACCCTGACTTCCGAGTCGCTGCTCAAGAACGTCATGCCGTTCAACACCATGTCGATGGCCATGGGCATGCACGCGCGAGTGGGCAACGAAGACACTATCATTGATCACAAGGGCGACCGCTTCGGTTCGGTTGACCAGATCAAGCAAACCGTGCGCATCGCCCACGAACTGGGTCGCGAAGTGGCCACTGGCAAAGAAGCCCGTGAGATCTATCGCATCGGTGTGAAGTACAACAGCATCGAGGAAACCCTGTTGGCCAACGGCATGGCCCCCAACCGCAAGGCTGGGCAAAAAGGTGTGCCGCAGCGCGGCTGATCGCGACTGCCAAGGGTCGCAACGAGAGGCCGTGACCTCTCGTTGCACCCGAAAAACGCTCGATAACAACAATAAAACCAAGTTTCGAGGAGGCCCAATGGCCTTTCACCCAATCGCCGCAGACGATGACGACGGTGCCGTCGCTGTTGCGCGTCCGTATGCCTGGATCGTCTTTGCACTGACGTTCGGCCTGTTGATTTCCGATTACATGTCGCGTCAGGTGCTCAACGCCGTGTTCCCGCTGCTGAAGGGCGAGTGGGCCCTGAGCGACGGCCAGCTTGGCTTGCTCAGCGGCATCGTCGCGCTGATGGTCGGGCTGCTGACCTTCCCGCTGTCGTTGCTGGCCGACCGTTTCGGCCGGGTCAAGAGCCTGGCGCTGATGGCCATGCTCTGGAGCCTGGCGACCCTGGGTTGTGCGCTGGCCCAGGACTACCCGCAGATGTTCATTGCCCGGTTCATGGTCGGCGTCGGTGAAGCCGCCTATGGCAGCGTGGGCATCGCCGTGGTGATTTCGGTGTTTCCGAAACACATGCGCGCGACCCTGGCCAGTGCCTTCATGGCTGGCGGGATGTTCGGTTCGGTGCTGGGCATGGCGTTGGGCGGGGCGATTGCCGCCAAGCTCGGCTGGCGCTGGTCGTTTGCCGGCATGTCGTTGTTCGGCCTGGTGCTGGCGGTGCTGTACCCGATCATCGTCAAGGAAGCACGCATCGCGCCCAAACGCGTGATGGACAAGGCAACTGCCGCGGTCAGTCGCCCGTTGCGCACCCTGTGGTCGAGCCCGTCGGTGATTGCCACCTACATCGGCAGCGGCCTGCAGCTGTTCGTCGGCGGCACGGTCATCGTGTGGATGCCCAGCTACCTCAATCGTTATTACGACATGGCCACGGACAAGGCCGGCGGTGTCGCCGCGATCATCGTGCTGTGCAGCGGCGCGGGGATGATCCTGTGCGGCATGCTCAGCGACCGGCTGTGCCGGCATTCGCCGGAGCGCAAGGTCGCCCTGGCCATCGCCTATTGCCTGGGCAGCTGCCTGTTGTTGTCGGCCGCCTTCGCCTTGCCGGCGGGGCCTGTGCAACTGCTGTTGATTTGTATGGGCATGCTGATCGCCGCCGGCACCACCGGACCTGCCGGGGCAATGGTTGCCAACCTGACCCATTACTCGGTCCACGGCACGGCGTTCGCCACGCTGACCCTGGCCAACAACATGCTGGGGCTTGCGCCCGGTCCGTTCCTGACTGGCAAGGTATCCGACCTGATCGGTTTGCACGCGGCGTTCCAGATGGTGCCGCTGGTCAGCATCGCGGCGGCGGCGGTGTTCTTTTATGCCAAGTGTCACTACCACAAAGATATTGCCCGTCTTCAGGGTCAGAGCGTGCCTGACCCCGTCAACGATGGCGGGTTAGAGGTGAAGTTGTGAGTCGTCGTTTACGTATTGATGTGTTTTTCGATTTCATTTGCCCCTGGTGCCTGATCGGCAAGCGTCAACTGGAACATGCCCAGGTGCAGTTTCGCAGTCGTTACCCGGATGTGCAGATCACCACGGTGTGGCATGGCGTGCAGTTGCTGCCGCAGATACCGGTCCAGGGTGAACCCTTCGCCGATTTCTACCGCAAGCGCCTGGGCAATGCTGATGCAATGACCATGCGTCAGGCGCAGGTACAGGAGGCTGCCAGGGCAGTTGGACTGACCATCGACCTCAGCCGCATCGAGACGATGCCAAACACTGCGGACGCTCATCGCCTGTTCGAACGAGTCAGTGAGACGGGCAATGCCAGTCAACGTGAAATGTTGCTCGAACGATTGTTCTCCGCGTATTTCCTCAGGCGCGAAAACCTCGGTTGTCGTGAGACCTTGCTCGCAATCGCCCGCTCCTGTGGTGTCGATACGGATGGGGTGCTCGATTGCCTGAAAGGCGATGCCACGCCCTTTGAGGGGTCGCCCGACGCGACCAGTGGCGTGCCGAGCTTCCAGTTCGACCGCCGCATGACGGTGATTGGCGCCCAGCCCGCCCAGGCGCTGCTCGGTGCCATGAACGAAGCCCTCAAGGAACGTGATCGCGAGCGGGAACCGGCATGACCCGGCGCATACCCGTGCCGGCCGGCAAACATCCGCAGGCCGGTGGCCGGGCGCTGTTCGAATTCGAAGACAAGAGCCTGGCGTTGTTCAACGTCGACGGCGAGCTGTTCGTCATCGACGACAGCTGTCCGCATCAGGGCGCCTCGCTGTGTGGCGGGCGCCTGGACGGCAGGGTGATCCAGTGTTGCGCCCACGGTCTGCGTTTCGACCTGCGTAGCGGTTACCTGCTCAATTCCAACCTGGTGAAAGTCAACAACTACCCGGTCGAGATCATCGACGACCAGGCGTTTATCGTCATCGCTTCAGAGGAGTCCGCGCCATGAGCGCCATTGCTCTCACCCGTATCCACAGTCGCACGCGCGAACTGGCGCCGGGCTTTATCGTCAGCCTGATCGTGGCCGCCGCCGCGTCTTTTTTGTCCGAGCACTACGGTGCGCCGGTCATGCTGTTCGCCCTGTTGCTGGGCATGGCCCTGAATTTTCTCGCCGATGACGGCCCGTGCAAGGCCGGTGTCGAGTTCACTGCCCGTACGGTGCTGCGCATTGGCGTGGCGCTGCTGGGCATGCGCATCACCCTGGAGCAGATGGCCGCGTTGGGCTGGAAGCCGATTGCGCTGGTGGTGATTCTGGTGGTGGTGACCATCGGCGTGTCGGTGATCGCCGCCAAGGCCCTGGGTTTCCAGCGCCTGTTCGGCATGCTCACTGGAGGCGCGACGGCCATCTGCGGCGCCTCGGCGGCGTTGGCGCTGGCGGCGGCGCTGCCGAATCATCCGCAGAAAGAACGTGCGACCCTGTTCACCGTGATTGGCGTCTCGGCACTGTCGACGATGGCGATGATTGTGTACCCGATGATCGCCAACTGGTTGCACCTGTCACCGCAACTGGCGGGGGTGTTTCTTGGCGCGACCATCCACGACGTGGCCCAGGTGGTGGGCGCGGGCTACAGCATGTCGACCGAGACCGGCGACACGGCCACGGTGGTCAAGCTGATGCGGGTCGCCATGTTGCTGCCGGTGATCGTCACCGCCGCCATGATCACCCGTATGCAGGGTGCCGACCCGACGGGCAAGCGGCCGCCGTTGCTGCCCTGGTTTGCCGTGGGCTTTCTGGTGCTGGCGTGCATCAACAGCACCGGCTGGGTGGTCCCGGCGGTGCAGGGCGCGGTCAATGATCTGTCGCGCTGGTGCCTGGTGATTTCCATCAGTGCCCTGGGGATGAAGACCCGGCTCAAGGAGCTGGCGTCAGTGGGCATCAAGCCGATTTTGCTGATGGTGGGGGAGACGGTGTTCCTGGTCGTGCTGGTGCTGTTGTTGCTGCACTGGGGGGCTTGAGGCCGCTATCGCAAATGCCAGGTGGCAGGGCCGCATTACGGTGACTCCTGACGTGATGGGGCTGACGGCCGGTGCCAGAAACACCGGCTTTTCGCGGCGACTGTACCAGCAGTTGCCGTTTTTTTTGCCTGCGGTTTATGTTGCTTGGTGGTTTTTGACTGTGTGCATATCCATTGCTGCGGTAACGGCCGCTTATGGTTCCGCCCTTACGGCGGGTCACTTTCGAAAAGCGCGAAAGTAACCAAAGCGCTTTATCCCCTGACGTACGGTGCCTCGCCTAGGCTCGGCATTCCCTCGCTCCGGTATTCATCCGGGGGCATCGCCTCCGGTTTGCTTCGCTGCACCTCCTCTCGATGTGTGCGGCTTCGCCGCACGGCGCTGCGCGCCTTCCCCCCGGATGAACACCTCCACTCGGCCTTCCGACGGGGCAGGTCAAAATCAAAAGCGAGGCGGCCGACCGGCCGGCCTGATTGCGCTGGGCCCGTGTAGGAGCGAGCCTGCTCGCGATGGACGACAGAACGCCTCGGGGTGTCAGGCTGCCAGCGTTATCGTTGACGACCATCGCGAGCAGGCTCGCTCCCACAGGGGGGGGAGGTAAATCTGGAAGAGACTGGTCGGCTGTCAGGCCGCCTTCGCGGGCAAGCCAGCTCCCACAGGCATGTGCCCACCTGGAGACCTGTAGGAGCTGTCGAGTGCAACGAGGCTGCGATCTTTTGATTTTCAAAAGCAAGATCAAAAGATCGCAGCCTACGGCAGCTCCTACACGGGACCGCGTCAAATCAGGCCGAGCGTTAGCTCGCCTGAAAGCTTTTGATCTTGATCTGCCCCGTCGGAAGGCTGAGTGGAGGCATTTATCCGGGGGCAGGCGCGCAGCGCCGTGCGGCGCAGCCGCACACATCGAGAGGAGGTGCAGCGAAGCAAACCGGAGGCGATGCCCTCGGATGGATGCCGGAGCGAAGGAACCCTGAGCCCAAGCGAAGGGCCGTACGTCAGGGGATAGAGCGTTTGGTTACTTTGCGCTTTTCAAAGTAACCCGCCGTCAGGCGGAACCATAGGCGGCCGTTACCGCAGCAATGGGTATGCCCCCAATAGAAAGAGCATCGGACAGGCTTCAGGACTCAGGCGGAGCAGAGGAACCCTTGGGCTGTTTGTGCGAAGCGCGCCACGCAGCCGGGGGCATGCCGAACTGGCTGATGAACCAGCGGGTGAATGAGCTGGCCATGGAGTAGCCGAGCATGTCGGCGATGCGGCTGAGGGCGTAGTTCGGGTTGTCCAGGTAACGCAGCACCAGGTCGCGGCGCACATCGTTGATCACGTCGTTGAAGGCGCAGCCATCGTCCTTGAGGCGACGTTGCAGGGTGCGCACGTTCATGCCCTGGCTCTGGGCGACCTGCTCGATGGTGGCGCGGCCCATGGGCAGCAGCAGGTAGATGGCCTTGCGTACCTCGAACAGCATCGAGGCGCCTTCGTTGTTCTGCAGTGAGTCGAGATAGCTCTGGGCATAGCGCGCCATGGCCGGGTCGGCGTTGGGGTTGGTCATGTCGAGGCTGGCGTCGGAGCAGACGATGCCGTTGAACTCGCTGCCAAACTCCAGGGTGCAGCCGAACAGGCGCCGGTGCAGGTGCAGGTTCTCGGGGGCCTGGTGGGTGAAGTTGACGCTGTAGGGGTGCCAGTGAGAGCCGAGGAGGGCCGAGCACAGGCGGAACATCACACCCAGGGCCAGCTCCGTCGCCTGGCGGCTGGGCATCGGCGATTCGGTCACCACCTCTTCGCGAATGATCACCATCTTGCCGGCCTCTTCGATGAAGATCGCCAGCGAGTCGTTCATCAGGTGCCGGTAATTGACCACCACCTGCAACGCCTCGCGCAGCGTGCGCTGGTGGCTGAGCAGCAGGCTGACCACGCCGAAGTCCGAAAGCTGGCGCGACTCGGCCATGCTCAGGCCGAAGTTCTGGCAGCCGGTGGCGGCGGCCGTGTCTTCCAGCAAACGCACGGCGGCATCGATGGAAATGCGCTGTTCAGGCGCTTGCAGCTGGGTCCTGCTCAGGCCTGCGCTGGCCAATACATCGCGCGGGTTGAACGACAGGTACTGGGTGACCTCCAGGTAGTTGGTCAAGACAGCGGCGCGTACAAGCTTGGTCATGCGAAGGTCTTTCCTGGGCCGGTTGCGGTGGTAACGAGCGTGGCGACTATAGCCAGCACATCATCGGTTGAACAGTTGCGAGTTGCTCTGCAACGGTCGTTCCCAGAGGCCGCACATCACCGCTCCCTGACGCCTCGACCGACACGCACCCATTGATTACAGCGGTCTGCAAGGCATCCGTGGGTTTTCATGACCAACGGTAGCACAGCGATGGCCAGTACCCATTTGTCATCAAAAGAAAAGTGCCTGACGTCCAATGAAAAGCGCCCGGGGTGGGTGCTCTTTAATGTCACACCTACAAGAAAGCGCTGACCACAGAGTCAGCCGAATCACCGAGATAGCGAAGGTGTTGACGTGGACAAACTGCAAACTGCCGCAACCGTTCTGATCGTACCGGGCCTGCGTGAGCACGTTGCCGAACATTGGCAAACGCTGCTTGAAGCAAGGCTGTGCAAAGTACGCAGTGTGCCGCCGCTGGAAACCGACAAACTCGACTGCATGGCCCGCGTGCGTGCGATCCAGCACGAACTGGAGCAGATCGACGGGCCGGTGATTCTCGTTGCCCATAGCGCCGGCGTGTTGATGGTCGCCCATTGGGCGGCGCACTACAGCCACCCGATCAAGGGCGCCTTGCTGGCCGCGCCGCCGGATCTCGATGCCGTCTGGCCGGCAAACTATCCCTCGTCCGAAACCCTGAAAGCCCAGGGCTGGAATCCTCTTCCCCAAGGTCCGTTGCCGTTCCCCAGCATCGTGGCCGGCAGCACCAACGATCACCTTGCCAGTTTTTCCGCCGTGTCCCGCATGGCGCAGAACTGGGGCGCCGAATTGCTCGATCTGGGCGATGTCGGCCATCTCAATCCGGCCGCAGGATTTGGCCCATGGCAGCAAGCCGAGGCACTCATCCTGGAGCTGGATCGCTAATACAGGAGCCGGTCCGGCAACACGCAACCGGCATTTGCCCTCATTCCTGAAAACGCAGGCCCGAAGAGGTTTGCGAGAGGGCGGCTGCGCTAAAAACAAATAGAAAAAGGCGGAGACAACGCAATGCACAACACAAAGAGTCACGGCTTCACCGCTCCACGCTACAGCTTGCTGGCATCGGCCATCCTGGCCGCCATTGTGCCGGCTGCCCATGGGGTAGAGATCGATACGGGGAATCCGGACTGGACCATGCGTGTGGACAACACCATCAAGTACAACTATGGCGTGCGCACTGAAAGTGCCGACAAGCGCATGTTGGGAACGCCGAACAACAACGACGGCGATTACAACTTCCGCAAGTCCGGTACCAACATCACCAACCGTATCGACCTGTTGACCGAAATGGACGTGGTCTACCAGAACGCCATGGGCTTTCGCGTCAGCGCCGCCAGCTGGTACGACAAGGCCTACGAGAACACCGGTTCCAATTCCAACCCGTTCGTCAACGGCAATGGCTCGACTTCCGGCCTGGTAGCCAACGACCCGCGCCTGGCACCCGTCACCCGTGACAACGTCGGCAACGGCAGCCCGCACCTGAGCAACTACGCCCAGCGTTACTACACCGGCCCTTCGGGGGAAATCCTCGATGCCTTCGTGTTCTACAGCACCGAAGTGGGCGAGGAGTCGATGCTCAGCGTCAAGGCCGGCCAGCACAACGTGTTCTGGGGCGAGACCATCCTCAACCCGGTGCATTCGATGAGCTACGGCCAGTCCGGCCTCGATCTGGCCAAGCTGGCAGCATCGCCGGGCACCGAAGCCAAGGAGCTGTTTGTTCCGCGCAACCAGTTGTCGATGTCGTTCACCGTCAACCCCGAGTTGACCCTGGGGGCCCAGTACTTTCTCGACTGGGACGCCGCTCGGCTACCCGAAGCCGGCACCTACTATGGCGGCTCCGACCTGGTCGGTTTCGGCGCGCAGTCGTTCCTGCTGGGTAACACTAATGCTGTCGTGCCTGGCAGTCCTCTGGGCTGCGGCCTGGCGCCGTGCAATGCGTTGACCAACGTCCGTCGCGGCCATGACCTGACGCCGGACAAGAGCGGCGACTGGGGCATCATGGCCAAATGGTCGCCAGCCTGGCTGGACGGCACCCTCGGCGTTTACTACCGCGAAACCTCGGAGATCCTGCCGCAGGCGTGGCTGGACGCCCGGGGCATCAGCTCGGCCAACGCCAACGGCACCCGCCCGGCAGGCCAGGTGCCGGCGGTGGTCAACACGCTCAACTCGCTGAGCACCGCCACCTACCAGATGGCCTATGCCGACAACATCAAGATCTTCGGCCTGAGCCTGTCCAAGGACGTGGGCGGTGTGAGCGTGGGGTCGGACCTGAACGTTCGCCACAACATGCCGTTGGCCAGTATTCCGGCGATCGTCAGCACCAACAGCCCGCTGGGTCTGGGCCAGGGCCTGGGCCTGTTGCCGGCGCGTACCGCGGCGACCGGCGTGGTGTATGACACCCCGCACAAGGGCGACAGCATGGCCGCCACCGGCGACACGCTGCACTGGACGATCAACGGCCTGATCACCCTGCCGAAAACCCCGGTTTTCGATCAGGCGAACCTGCTCGCCGAGCTGTACTACAGCAACCTGCTCAAGCTCGACAGCAAGAATGAGGCGCTCTACAAGGGCAAGGATTCCTACCGCGGCATCGACGCGCCGACCCGTGACAACTGGGGCCTGGCGATCAACTTCACACCCACCTGGTACCAGGTGTTCCCCGGTATCGATCTCAACGCACCGATGTCGGTCAACGTCGGCCTCGATGGCGTGTCCCCGGTCTCCGGTGGCGGTGCCAAGGACACCGGCAACTACGCCGTTGGCCTGGGAGCCGTTGTTTACAACAAATACTTCGTCGACCTGAAGTACGTGGACTCCTTCGGCAAGGCCGACAAATGCAACGTCAGCGGTGTAAGCACCGGCCCGACCGGCGGTGACGGCTCCACCCCGAACGCCTTCAGCGGCAACGAAAACTATGCCTGCTACGCCGGCGGCTACTCGTCCTTCTCCGGTGGCGGTGCCACGACTGAGGATCGCGGCGCCCTGTACCTGACGATGAAAACCACTTTTTGATTCACCACTGATTTGCTCAACGCAAGCAGGAGAATATCAAGATGAAATTTGCTCAAACCGTATTGGCTGCGTCTCTGGCCCTCATCCTCGCCGCCCAGGCACAGGCCGCCGTTTCTCCCCAGGACGCCGCAAAGCTGGGCACCAGCCTGACCCTGGTGGGCGCCGAAAAAGCCGGCAACGCCGATGGCTCCATTCCGGCCTACAACGGTGGCTTGACCACGCCGCCGGCCAGCTTCAAGTCCGGCGACAGCATGCGACCGGACCCCTTTGCCAGTGAAAAGCCGCTGGTGGTGATCGACGGCAAGAACGTTGACAAGTACAAGGGCATGCTCACCGCCACCACGGTGGAACTCGCCAAGCGCTTCCCGACTTTCCGTGTCGACGTCTACCCGACTCACCGCACCGTTTCGCTGCCCCAGGCGATTCTCGATAACGGCGTGAAGAACGCCAGCGGCGCCAAGTCCCTGGAAGATGGCCTGGCCATCGACAACGTGCTGCCGGGCGTGCCGTTCCCGATTCCACAATCGGGCAACGAAGCGATGTGGAACTTCCTGCTGCGTTACCAGGGGGTCAGCATCAGCTCCAAGTACGACTCGTGGAACGTCGACTCCGCCGGCGTGCCGAGCCTGGCGATTACCGGGCAGGCGTTCATTTCCTACCCGATCTACGAGAACCTCACGCAGCCAATCAGCAGCGCCGACGTCTACTACCAGATGAAACTGGCCTACACCGGCCCTGCGCGCCGCGCCGGTGAAGCGGTGATGCTCAAGGACGCCGCCAACCCGCTGCAGCAACCGCGTCGCGCCTGGCAATACCTGCCTGGTCAGCGTCGGGTGAAACTGGCACCGAACCTGGCCTACGACACGCCTAACCCGGGTACCGCGGGCGCGGGCACCTATGACGACGTGTTCGTGTTCAACGGTGCGCTGGACCGCTACGACTGGAAGCTGGTGGGCAAGCAAGAAATGATCGTGCCCTACAACACCTACAAGCTGACCTACGTTCAGGATCCGAAGTTGCTGACCACCGCCAACCACCTGTCACCGGACTTCGTGCGCTGGGAAAAACACCGCGTCTGGGTCGTCGAAGGCACGCTCAAGGCCGGCGCCCGTCACATCTACGCCAAGCGTCGCTTCTACCTCGACGAAGACAGCTGGACAGCTCTGGCTTCGGACCAGTATGACGCTCGCGGCCAGCTGTACCGTGGTTCCTTCGCCTTCCTGAGCCAGAGCTACGACAAGCAGGTGCCGGATTCGACCCCGTTCATGATCTATGACCTGGTCGGCGGCTCGTACAACATCAACGGTGTGGTCGGCCCTTACGGCGGCATCAAGTACATCGATCCGCTCTCCAAGGCCCAGTGGTCTTCGGAATCCCTTGCCGGTGCCGGCATTCGCTAAACCCCGGACTGTAGGAGCGAGCATGCTCGCGATGGACGTTAACGATTACGCGTGCTTTCTGGATGCCCGCGTCGTCCTCAGGTCCATCGCGAGCAAGCTCGCGCCCACATAAAAGTGGTGGAACCGAGTGGTTTTCCGAAGAGGACGCGGTATGTGTTCGTATAAAAATAATTATTTGCAGCTGGCCTGTGGTGTCGTGTTCAGCCTGTTGCAGGGCGTCAGCCTTGCGGCCGATTACGTCGATGTACTGGACCTGCCCGCCACGGTCAGTGCCTTGTCCATCAACAGCCCGTTGTCCGGCATGACCCGTGCCGGCGGGCGCGTGATTACCGTCGGCCAGCGCGGCCACATTCTGTTTTCCGATGATAACGGCCAGCACTGGCAGCAGGCCTCCGTGCCGGTCAGTGCCGACCTCACCGCCGTGAATTTCCCGACCGCGACCCAGGGCTGGGCGGTGGGCAATGACGGCGTGGTGCTGCACAGCAGCGATGCCGGTGCGACCTGGCAAAAGCAACTCGACGGTCGCCAGATCGGCAGCTTGCTGGTCAAGCATTACTCGGCTTTGGCTAGTGCCGAGCCAAACAACGAGCAATGGCCCCAGTTGGCCACGGAAGGCCAACGTTTAACCGATCAAGGCGCGGATAAACCGCTGCTGGATGTCTGGTTCGCCAATGAAAAAACCGGCTATGTGGTCGGCGTGTTCAACCTGATCCTGCGCACCGACGACGGCGGCCAGACCTGGACCCCGTTCCAGGACCGCACCGATAACCCGCAGGGTTTTCACCTCAACGCCATCGCTTCCACCGGCGACGCTCTGTACATCGCCGGCGAGCAGGGCCTGTTGCTCAAATGGGATGGCAGCGCCCGACGTTTCAATGCCGTACCGACGCCTTATCAGGGCAGCTTCTTCGGAGTACTCGGCAAGCCCGGCGAAGTGCTGGTCTACGGCCTGCGCGGCAATGTGCTGCGCAGCACCGACGGCGGCCAGAACTGGACCGCCCTCGACAGCGGCCTGCACGTGAGCATCACCGCCGGCCTGATCGACGCCAGTGGCAACTACCGCCTGTTCACCCAGGGCGGGCAGATGCTGGTCAGCCAGGGGACGGGCGCGCAATTGCATCTGGTAAGGCAACCGGCCCCGACCCCGGTCGCCGGCGCCACCCAGTCCGTCGACGGCAAGCTGGTGCTGGCGGGCAGCCGTGGCGCCCGAACGCTGGCCGCCGAGCCCGCCAAATCAGCCGCCATCGAACCCTAAGAGCGAGAACCCAGACATGGGCAATATCAAACAAGACGCCATGCCGGTGATCCGCGACCTGCGTGATTTCGACCAGCGCTCCGGCAACCGCCTCGAACGCCTGGTGTTCAACTTCCGCCCGCTGTTCATGCTGCTGATGGCGCTGACCACGGTGCTGCTGGGCTATATGGCGATCACGCGTCTGGAACTGCGCCCCAGCTTCGAAAAGATGATTCCGCAGAGCCAGCCCTACATCCAGAACTTCCTGGAAAACCGCGCCTCGCTGCGTGGCCTGGGCAACTCGGTGCGGGTGGTGGTCGAGAACACCCAGGGTGATATTTTCGATCCCGGCTATCTGGACGTCCTCAAGCAAGTCAACGACCAGCTGTTCCTCACCGAAGGCGTCGACCGCGCCTGGATGAAGTCGCTGTGGAGCCCGGGTGTACGCTGGACCGAAGTCACCGAGGACGGCTTCCAGGGCGGCCCGGTCATGCCCGACACCTATTCGGGCAAGCCTGAGCAGATCGAGCAGTTGCGCCAGAACATTTCCCGCGCCGGCCTGGTGGGCAGCCTGGTGGCCAGCGACTTCAAGTCGAGCATGCTGGTGGTGCCGCTGCTGGATAAAGCCGCCGCCGGTGGCCAGCCCATCAACTACCACGCCTTTTCGCAGGTGCTCGAAGAGCAGTTGCGCGACAAGATCGAGTTCGCCGGTGACGCTTCGGCGCGCAAGGCCGGGGAGGAGGGCAAGGGCCAGTACAAGGTGCGGGTCATCGGTTTCGCCAAGCTGATGGGCGACCTGATCGACGGCCTGATCCAGGTGATGATGTTCTTCGGCCTGGCCGTAGTCACCTCGCTGGTCATCATCTATGCCTACACCCGTTGCGTGCGCAGCACACTGCTGGTGGTCGGCTGTTCGCTGATCGCGGTGGTCTGGCAACTGGGCATCGTCGCGTGGCTGGGGTATGCCATCGATCCGTATTCGGTACTGGTGCCTTTCCTGATCTTCGCCATCGGCGTGTCCCACGCGGCGCAGAAGATGAACGGCATCATGCAGGACATCGCCCGTGGCACCCACAAATTGATCGCCGCGCGCTATACCTTCCGCCGCCTGTTCATTGCCGGGGTCACCGCACTGCTGGCCGATGCCGTGGGCTTCGCGGTGCTGATGCTGATCGACATCCCGGTGATCCAGGACCTGGCGATCACCGCCAGCATCGGTGTCGCGGTCCTCATCTTCACCTCGCTGCTGTTGATGCCGGTGGCGCTGTCCTATATCGGCGTCGGTGCCAAGGCTGCCGAGCGGGCGCTGAAAATCGATACCCGCGCGGAAAAGAGTAAAGGCTTCGGCAAACTCTGGGACCTGCTCGACCGCTTCACCGGCACCCGGTGGGCGACCGCAGCGGTGCTGGTGGCGACGCTGATGGGCGCCGGCGGCTTCATGGTCAGCCAGCAACTGAAGATCGGCGATCTGGAAAGCGGGGCGCCGGAGCTGCGTGCCGACTCGCGCTACAACCGCGACAACGCCTACATCACCAGCCACTACGCGCTGTCCAGTGACCTGTTCGCGGTGATGATCAAGACTGCGCCGGAAGGCTGCCTGAACTACAAGACCCTGATCCTGGCCGATCGCCTGGCCTGGGAGCTGCAACAGTATCCGGGTGTGCAGGCCACGGCCTCGCTGGTCAACGCCGTACGGCAGATCACTGCGGGCACCTATGAAGGCAACCCCAAGCTCAACAGCATCCAGCGCAACCAGGACGTGCTGAACTACGCCGCGCAGCAGGCCTCGGTGAACTCGCCGGAGCTGTTCAACACCGATTGCTCGCTGATGCCGGTGATTACCTTCCTCAAGGATCACAAGGCCGAAACCCTCGACGCGGTGGTGGCGATTGCCGACAAGTTTGCCCGGGAAAACAGCACCCCTGATCGGCAGTTCCTGCTTGCCGCCGGCAGCGCCGGGATCGAGGCCGCGACCAACATCGTGGTGCGCGAAGCCAATCACACCATGCTGCTGTACGTGTATGCGGCGGTGACCCTGTTCTGCCTGATCACCTTCCGCAGCTGGCGGGCCACGCTGGTGGCGCTGTTGCCGCTGGTGCTGACCTCGATCCTGTGCGAGGCGCTGATGGTGGCCATGGGCATCGGCGTGAAGGTCGCGACCTTGCCGGTGATCGCCCTCGGCGTGGGGATCGGGGTCGACTACGCCCTGTACCTGCTCAGCGTGCAATTGCACTTCCAGCGCCAGGGGCTGCCGCTGTCCCAGGCCTATCGCAACGCCGTGTCGTTCACCGGCCGAGTGGTCGGGCTGGTGGGCATCACCCTCGCGGCCGGCGTGGTGTGCTGGGTCTGGTCGCCGATCAAGTTCCAGGCCGACATGGGCATCCTGCTGACCTTCATGTTCCTGTGGAACATGCTCGGCGCGCTGATCCTGATCCCGGCCCTGTCGTATTTCCTGCTGCGCGAACGGGTGCCTGCACCCGGCACTGCGGCAACCGCCGAACACATTGAAACCACTGAACGTCCGGGCGTACCTCATGCCCTGACCACTTCCGAGTAAGCCAACAATGTCTGACTACAAAGCACCCCTGCGCGACATGCGCTTCGTACTCAACGAGGTTTTTCAGGTATCCCGGCTGTGGGCGAGCATGCCCGGCCTGGCCGAGGTGATCGATGAAGAAACCGCGGCCGCGATCCTCGAAGAGGCCGGCAAGATCACCAGCGAAGTGATCGCGCCGTTGAACCGCCCAAGCGACGAACAGGGCTGCACCTGGAGCAAAGACACGGTCAACGCACCGGAGGGTTTTGCCGAGGCTTATCAGGCCTTTGCCGACGGCGGCTGGGTCGGTGTCGGCGGCGACCCGCGCTTCGGCGGCATGGGCATGCCCAAGGCCATCTCCGCGCAGGTCGAGGAAATGGTCAACGCGGCCAGCCTGTCGTTCGGCCTGTACCCGATGCTGACGGCGGGCGCCTGCCTGTCGATCAATGCCCACGCCAGCGAAGAGCTGAAGGCCGCGTACCTGCCGAACATGTACGCCGGCACCTGGACCGGTTCCATGTGCCTGACCGAAGCCCACGCCGGCACCGACCTGGGCATGATTCGCACCCGCGCCGAGCCACAGGCCGACGGCAGCTACAAGGTCACTGGCAGCAAGATTTTCATCACCGGTGGCGAGCAGGACCTGACCGAGAACATCATCCACCTGGTGCTGGCGCGCCTGCCGGATGCACCGGCGGGGCCCAAGGGCATCTCGCTGTTCCTGGTGCCCAAGGTGCTGGTCAATGCCGACGGTTCGCTGGGCGAGCGCAATTCGCTGTCCTGCGGCTCCATCGAACACAAGATGGGCATCAAGGCTTCCGCCACCTGCGTGATGAACTTCGACGGCGCCACCGGCTGGATCGTCGACGCGCCGAACAAAGGCCTGGCGGCGATGTTCACCATGATGAACTACGAGCGCCTGGGCGTGGGTATCCAGGGCCTGGCCCAGGGCGAGCGCTCTTACCAGAACGCCCTGGCGTATGCCCGGGACCGCATCCAGAGCCGTGCGCCAACCGGCGCGCAAAACAAGGACAAGGCTGCCGACCCGATCATCGTGCACCCGGATGTGCGGCGCATGCTGCTGACCATGAAAGCCTTGAACGAGGGCGGGCGAGCGTTCTCCAGCTACGTTGCGCTGCAACTGGACACCGCCAAGTACGGCGAAGACGAAGTGACTCGCAATCGTGCCCAGGAACTGGTGGCGCTGCTGACCCCGGTGGCCAAGGCCTTCCTGACCGACATGGGCCTGGAAACCACTTTGCACGGGCAGATGGTCTTCGGTGGCCACGGCTATATTCGCGAGTGGGGCCAGGAGCAACTGGTGCGTGATGTGCGCATCACCCAGATCTACGAAGGCACCAATGGCATCCAGTCCCTGGACCTGGCCGGGCGCAAGATCGTCGGCAGCGGCGGGGCGCTTTACCGACTGTTCGCTTCGGAAATTCGCAACTTCAGCGCCAATGCCGGCGCCGACCTGGGCGAGTTCACCAAGCCGCTGAACGCCGCCGTGGACGTGCTCGACGAGCTGACCGCCTGGCTGCTCGACCGCGCCCAACATAACCCGAATGAAATCGGCGCGGCCTCGGTCGAGTACCTGCACGTGTTCGGCTACACCGCGTACGCCTACATGTGGGCGCAGATGGCCAAGGCGGCACTGGGCGCGGATTCCACGGACGATTTCTACACCAGCAAACTGGCCACCGCGCGCTTCTTCTTTGCCCGACTGCTGCCGCGTATCCATTCGTTGAGCGCTTCGGTCAAGGCAGGCAGCGATTGCCTCTTTGCCTTGCAAGCCGATCAGTTCTGATAGAACAAGGACCCAAACAATGATGGCGACAAAAATAATTCCGCCCGCCGAAGGCGCTTATGCCTATCCCTTGCTGATCAAGCAATTGCTGCTCTCCGGCGTGCGCTATGAGCCGGGCAGGGAAATCGTCTACGCCGACAAAATGCGCTACAGCTACCAGACGCTCAACCAGCGCATCCGCCGCCTGGCCAACGCGCTGACTGCCGCCGGGGTCAAGGCCGGTGACACCGTGGCCTTGCTCGACTGGGACAGCCATCGCTACCTGGAATGCTTCTTCGCCGTGCCGATGATCGGCGCGGTGCTGCACACGGTGAACATTCGCCTGTCGCCGGAGCAGGTGCTGTTCACCATGAACCACGCCGAGGACGACCTGGTGCTGGTACATGACGACTTCCTGCCGCTGGTCGAGCAGATCAAGGATCGACTCACCACCGTCAAGGGCTTCCTCCAGCTTAGCGACAACGGCGCCGCCGATACCTCGCTGCCGGTCATTGGGGAGTACGAGCAACTGTTGGCCCAGGCCTCGGACCAGTACGACTTCCCCGATTTCGACGAGAACTCGGTGGCGACGCTGTTCTACACCACCGGCACCACGGGCGACCCGAAAGGGGTGTACTTCAGCCACCGGCAACTGGTGCTGCACACCCTCAACGCCGTCGGCACCCTGGGGGTTTATCAGGGCCAGCCGCTGCTGCGCTCCGACGACGTCTACATGCCGATCACCCCGATGTTCCACGTGCATGCCTGGGGCGTGCCTTATGTGGCGACCTTGATGGGGCTCAAGCAGGTTTATCCCGGCCGTTACGAACCCAACAGCCTGGTGCGCCTGTTCCGCGAGGAAAAGGTCAGCTTCTCCCATTGCGTGCCGACCATTTTGCAAATGATCCTGAACTGCGAGGAGGGTTCCAAGGGCCGCTTCGACGGCTGGAAAATCCTCATCGGCGGCAGCGCATTGCCTTTGGGCCTCGCCACTGAAGCCAGCGCCAGAGGCATGCTGATGCACGCCGGTTACGGCATGTCGGAAACCTGCCCGCTGTTATGCCTGACCTATCTGCGCGATGAAGAACTGGCAAAACCGATGGCGCAGCAGCTGCCAAACCGGATCAAGACCGGCACGCCAATCCCGCTGGTCGACCTGAAAATCATCGACGCCAATGGCAATGACGTCGCCCATGACGGAGAGTCCCAGGGCGAAATCGTGGTGCGCGCGCCGTGGCTGACCCAGGGCTATTTGAAATCAGCGGAAAAAGGCGCCGAACTCTGGGAGGGCGGCTGGCTGCACACCGGCGACATGGCTTCGATCGACCCGCAGGGCGGCGTGGAGATCAAGGACCGGATCAAGGACGTGATCAAGACCGGCGGCGAGTGGATCAGCTCCCTGGAGCTGGAAAGCCTGATCAGCGAACACCCGGCGGTGATGTCGGTCGCGGTGGTGGGCATTGCCGATGAGCAATGGGGCGAACGCCCGATGGCCATGGTGGTGTGCGAGGCGGGGCAATACCTGGACCGCAAAGTGCTGGAAGCGCACCTGCAAGCCTTCGTCGACGGCGGGCGCATCAACAAATGGGCGATCCCCAAGCAGTTCAAGTTCGTCACCGAAATCCCCAAGACCAGCGTTGGCAAGATCAACAAGAAGCTGATTCGCGAGACTGAGTCGGGCTGACCCTTGTGGGAGCGTGTCGTTCACAGCTCTTGTTGTCGACCAATAAACCTGTGGGAGCGAGCTTGCTCGCGATGGCTGCTTAACATTCAACATTGATATTGACTGACACACCGCCATCGCGAGCAAGCTCGCTCCCACAGGGATTTGTGTCGGTCATGGGGTTTGTGGTGAACCAATGAAACAGTGGGAATGGGCTGAAACATTGACGAAACAAAGCGCCCGTATCATCCGCACCAACAAATCAGAAGGGACTAACGATGAATCGGCCATCGAGAAGCTTGCGCAAACTGCTTGACTCCGTCGCCAGCAACAATGAAGCGGCGGCGCTGGACGTGATGCGGGCCAGCGAGCAGCTCAAGGACGAGGTTTTGCGTCAAAGGCTGCTCAACCTGATTCATCGCCTCAACCAGGACGCCATCGACTTGCGCATGGCGCGAGACGAGATCCAGGGCGGCGTCATCAAACTCGCCTGACCGCTCCACCGCATTCCCCCACAGACTCAGGTCACGGATGATTCAGAGGTGCCCGAAATTCAGCGGGTACTCGATCACGATGTAAATCCGGTCGATATCATCCCCGGCCTGGGCGCTGTTGGCCCGATGGGTCACATGGGACAACTTCACAGACAAATCCTTGGCCAGGCCCGATTGCACGACGTAGTGCAGATCGATGTCCCGCTCCCAATGGCGTCCGCCATCCCCCTGTTGCGGCACGAACTGGCCGGTATCCGGATCGAACGGGTTGTACGCTCCCCCTTGCGGCGCATGGGTGCCGTCAATGCCGCGCCCGGTCACATAACGGCTCATGAACGTCAAACCGGGGAAACCGAAGGCGCCCAGGTCGAGGTCGTAGCGGGCCTGCCACGAGCGTTCGCCGGGGCCGTTGAAGTCGGCGTATTTGATTGAGTTGGCAAGGTAGATCGAATCGCCACCGACAAAGTCGAACGGCGTGTCACCGTGGATTTTCTGATAAGCCAGGGTGAAGCCCTGGGCCCCGACCTTGTATTTGCCCGACAGGCTATAAGCGGTGTTATCAATCGCCCCGGCCGCCGCGTCGCCGTAATCCCGGGTGTGGTAGACATTGCCGTCGAGAAAGAACCCGGATTGCGTCAGATGCAGGTTGGCGTAGTACTGGCGCCAGGTTTCGCTCAGCTGCGACGCGTACAGCGCACCGCCCACTGGCCGGTCTTCGAACAACTGGGCGCCGAGGAAGCTGATGCCGCCGTTGTCGGTGCTCGCCCCGTAGCCGGTGAAGTCACCTTTGCCGGTCGAGGCGTCCTGGTTCTTGAAGGCGGTGAAATGCCCGGCCTGCACATGCACATCGTCAAGCTCACGGCTGTCGAGCAGAAAGCCCGTGGCGTATTCCGGTTGCAGGCGTTTGTCGGCGGTGTCGAACACCGGGGTTTCCACGGTCATTTCACCGTAGGCCAGGGTGGTTTTCGATGTACGTAGTTTCAACGCGCCACCGGCGCTGGAGTAGTTGCTGTCACTGCGCCCCTGGGAGTCCAGCGGCAGCAAACCGGTACCTGAATGCCCCTTGCCGCCATCGAGTTTCAACCCGAGAAAACCGTGGGCGTCGACACCGAAGCCAACGGTGCCAGGCGTAAAGCCGGAGGTAAACGAAGCGATGAAACCCTGCGCCCATTCCTGTTTGTAGTTCTTGTTCGCAGGGGAAGGGGATCGGTAGTCACTTTGCAGGAAGAAGTTGCGGTTCAGCACGTTGAGTGCCGAGCCTTCCATGAAGCCTTGCGCTTCAGGTTCGTCGGCCAGGGTTGTCCCGGTGGCGGCCGGGATGAGTAGAAGCAGCCAGTAAGTGGCTCGCGGATCAATTGGCATGAGCGAGATATTCCAGTGCCAGCCAGGTACATGGCGGAGCGGGTATTGTCCTGGCTATCTGGAACAGAGCGATTGTATGAATGTGCCGAGTCTGTAGGAGCGAGCTTGCTCGCGATGGTCGCCAACGATTACGCCGGCGGCCTGACACCCCGTGGCGATCTCGGGTTCATCGCGAGCAGGCTCGCTCCTACAGTTCCGGCGCCGAACTACACTTTTTCGATAGTCCTGACGGGAACTATCTATGCCGGCACCATATCGTTCAGGTTCAAGACTTCGTTCCCTTAAGGCGCGTATGAATATGCGCCCGCGGCAGACCGTGTTCGTGTTTTTTGCGGTGGTGTTCGCGGTGACATTGGTCCTGGCCGCCCGGCAGTATTTCCTGGGTTTCGAGCGTCAGGTCGATCAGCGCGAACACCGCCTGCAGTTGCACGCGATTGCCGTCGACATGACCATCGATAACGGCAAGAACCAGTTGCGCCTGTTGCGCAACGTCGCCGAACGCCTGTTGCAGGACGAGCAGGAGGCGCCAGGTGATGCAGAACTTGATCCCGCTCTGCAACAGGCATTGCAAGCACGCGGGAACCCGGTTTGGGGAGTGTCTGTATCGCCCGTCGATGCCCCGGTGCGTGCCATCGGCGATGAGCAACTGGCGGCGATTCCCGGTCTGTTTCGCGACACCCGGACGTTACGCCAGGACCTGATCCTGTCCCGCGCGTTGAGCCAGATGTTTCCGGCGCAATATGAGGCAAAGCGCTACATCGAGCATGTGCTGTATGTGTCGACCACCGGGCTGGTGGTCGCTTATCCACGGATTCCCGATGAAAAACTGCCGGCCGTGCTGAAGGCGTTTGCCGCCTCGCGACTCTTGCATCCCCGCGCGGATAGCACCAACGCGACCGATGTTGCCTTCGTGGCCATTGAGGCCCGGCAGGTTTTCCTCGGTGCTCGCCTGTTGCTCACCACGCCGGTGCTTTTCAATGGCGTGCCACGGGGCGCCATCGTTTTCGAGGTATTGCAGCAAAGACTGCAGGATTACCTGTATGCCGGGACACCGCCCGAAGAATTGCATGTGCTGCTCGACCCCCATGGCTCGTTGATTGCCTCCAATCAGGAAACCTTCAGCAACCAGGAAGGCAACTGGCTCAAGACCCTGCCCGAGACGGTGGCCGGTTTATCCATGCCGGCCATGCTCCAGACCGGTAAAGGTGTGCTGCGCGGCGGCGACAGCGTGTTTTTCTATCGGGTCCTGCACGATTCCGGGTTGCTGTTGCTCAACAAGGTGCCGATCAACGAGCTGCGTTGGTCGGTGATCGCGCAGTTCAGTTCGATATTCATCTTCGTCTGGTTATCGCTTGGCGCATTGCTGGTCATGACGCTGTACGTCGTCGATCACTTGCTGCTCAACCAGATGCTGTTGAACGCCCGACTCAGAGAGCTGGGGCTGGTGGATGCGCTAACGCAGCTGGCCAACCGACGTCGCCTGCAAGCGGATTTCAAGGGTTTGGTCAGGCGTCTTCAGGGCAAGCAACCCATAGCCCTGCTGTTGATCGACATCGACCGGTTCAAGGACATCAATGACAATTGGGGGCACTCCACGGGCGATGAAGTGCTCAAACATCTGGCGACCCTGTGCCGCGCACTGGTCCGCCCTCATGACCTGGTGGCGCGCTTCGGTGGTGAAGAATTTTGCGTGATGCTGCCAGCGACCACCCTGCACGATGCCAGCCGGATTGCCGAGAAGCTGCGCAGCGGGATCGAACAGTCGGTGTGCCTGCCGGATCCGGTGATGATGCTGGCGACCGCACCTTCAAGGGAGGTTCGGCTGACGGTGTCGATCGGCGTGGCGGAGCTGGGGGCCGATCAGGTCGTTGACCTTGAAGCGCTGGTGGCCAAGGCCGACCGCCGCTTGTACGCGGCCAAGCAGAATGGCCGGAATCAGGTGGTCAGCGATGACAGTCAGCTCTCTGAATGAGCGCCTGAATGCGTTGTGTCAACGCGGCAATCCGTTCAACCGATTCAGCTGTATCGCCCTCGAAACAGGGGTTGACCACCTGTCTCCCGGGGGTGATTTCGTTTTGACATATCAAGGGGCAGAACTTTACTTACGCGACACGTCCGGTGGGCATTCGAGCGCAGTCGCCGGCCGTCTGAAGCTGGCCGTCTGATGCTGATGTCGCCAACGCGAGTCGGGCCTGTGCTTTTGGACGTCCTCGACCATCAACCTGACAAGGATCGATGCCAATATGCATGCCGCTCGCGTGAACACATGTTCAATGATCAACGCTCTATTGCTGGTGCTCTGTTCGTTGTTGGCACTGGCCGGAGCATTCGGTATCCGCAGCGCATACAGCGCCGACGTTCTGTATATAGGCGATGCCGCCGACAAGACCGTCAAGCGATTCGATGCCGTATCGGGGGCTTTCCTCGATAGCGACCTCGATCCAACAAATAACCCTGATGCATTTGTGCGTGCAAAAAGCGGCGGGCTGTCCGGCCCCCGGGGCATGTTCGTGGACGGCAAGCAATTGGTTGTCGCGAACGAGAATGTCGATACCAGGGATGCCGGTTCTGTCCTGCGCTATAACCTAGACACGGGCGCCTTTCTGGGGGCCTGGGTTGCTTCGACGGACAAAAATGCCCCGTTCGCACCCTTTGGCATCGTCCGCGAGACGTTCCCGGCACCGGTGCTTTATGTCGGCAGCAGCGTGTCCAGTCGAGGAAACTCGCCGGGAAAGCTCTTGACCTACAACTCGACCGGCACATTTCTGGCCGCCTTTCGCAGTGCGTCGTCACACGGTGAGTTTCATCCTCGGGGCATTGTGTTCGGCCCTGACGGGCTGATCTACGTTTCGGTGCAGAGCCTGAAGACTGACGGTTTGGGCGGGCAAGTCATGCGTTTTGCAGCTGACGGCAAATTCCTCGGGGCCTTTATCTCCGACAAGGGCGGATTGGGGCAGTTGAATCGGCCAGAGGGGTTGGTTTTTGGCCCCGACGGGCGTCTGTACGTCACCAGCTTCAGGGCCAACTCCAACGATACGGACTCGATCCGCATTTACGATCAGACCGGCAAATTCGTCGACAAGATCAATCTCTATGAACCGGGCAAGGACCGCGTTTTCGCCCAGGCGTTGTTGTTCGGGCCGGAAAAGAAACTGTTCGTGCCCATCACCAACACCGGGGAGGTCCGGCGCTACGACGTGGTGAGCAAGCAATACCTGTTGTTTGTCCCGCCGACCAAGACGGGCGGACCGCTGCGTGAGCCCTGGTATTTGACCTTTGGCGCGACCGACGCGAAAACCTTGAGTTATCAGGAGGTCCCTGCGGGCGGGCCGAATCTGGTGCGGTGTTTCTGCGGTGATGGCACGGTTATCGAGCGCTGCGCGACGCTGGATTGCGCTTCCGGTGCGGAACAGGACGCGATCTGTGGTCCGGCCTGCGAACCTCAGGGCGGTGAAGCGGCGACAGCGTGCTTTGAGCAAGATCCCCAGTGCGCGGTCCAGCAACAATCACCCGCCGCCGGTGGCCTGGGCACAAGGCAACCGGCTGCTCCGCTCGGGCGTTGAGAGCACTGGCGCAAGGGCGATGGCTTGAAGGACAGCATCGCCCTTGATGTCGGGAGGGACAGAAGGCTTGATTTCAGGAACTCTGGTGCCGAGTCGCCTGCCAGCAGATGAGCGATCCGACGGTCACCAGCACCGCGCCCTGCCAGAATTGCGCCGTCAATTGAGCCCCCAGCCAGAGCGCGGCAAAGGCTGAAGACAGCACGGGGGCCGAGTAGGACGCGGTAGCCAGCAGGGTGAGGTTGCCGCGCAAAATGCCGATGTTCCATAGCGCATAGCCGCCCGCCATGGCGACACCGGCGGCCACCAGTTGCAGGCTGGCACCCAGGGTAAACGCGGGAAGCACTTCGCTGCTGAGGGCCTGCTTCAACCAGATGACGCAGGCGGTGAGGATGAAAAACAGCACCACCAGGCTTTGCCCGCCGGCGTAGCGGCGAGTGACATTGCAGTACAGCGCGAAGGTGATCGCACAGGCCAGGGCAAGGCTGTAACTCAGGGGGTTGGAGGCCACGTTGGCGACGATGCCGGGCAGCGATAACCCGTCGCCGCTGACCACCCACAAGATGCCGAACAGCGCCAGGGCCGTGCCTGGAACGATGATCCAGCGCGCCTTTTGCCCGTTCATAATGATCGCCAACAACACGGTCAGGCAGGGCCAGAGGTAATTGACCACGCCCAGTTCGATGGCCTGGTTGCGATTGCTGGCGTAACCCAGGGCCAGCGACAGGCACACCTCGTAAGCCACGAAGAGTGCGGTGCCCAGGACCAGATAGATCCTGGGCGTCGAGCGCAGGCGCGGTCTTCCCAGCAAGGCCAGCAGCATGATCGCGCCCAATGAATAGATCAGTGCGGCACCGCCCAAAGGGCCGAAGATTTCGCTGACGCTCCTGATCAGCCCCGCAGCGGTACTCCACAAAAGGATTGCCACCAAACCACACGCCGTGGCGGCACGTTCACCTGTGATCCGCATCTTTCCCTCACGCCAAAAGGGTGGGGAGTCTACGGGAATTGCCCAGGCCCAAGCGAACATTCGCCGGGTTGCCGGGCCCGAATCACTGCACCTGCGGCTGCAACAGAATGGCAACCAGTGAATCGGCAATCTCCTGCAGCCGTTGCGGGTCCTGGTAAAGCCGTTCGATCACGACAATCCCCCGCGTCTGGCTAACCACCAGTCGTGCTGCGGCGACGGGGTCCAGGGCCAGGCGCTGCTGTGCGTCTTCGGTGGTAAACCGTTCCACGAGCAAGGCCTCCAGGCCATCGAGCAAACCGCGCAAGGCCTGGCGAATCGGCTCGCTGTTGGCGGCTTCGTCGATGGCGGTCTTGGTGGTCAGGCAACCTCTTGGTGGGGTGCCCTGGGTCATGGAATCGATGGTGTAGGCGAAAAAGGCCTTCAGTGCGCGGTCCAGATGCGGCTCGTCCAAGGCTTCGCGCGCGGCGGCCAGGAAACGCGCCTGGTAGCGGGCAAACACCTCGAGGAACAGCGCCTGTTTGTCACCGTAGGCGTTGTATAGCGAACCGCGCAGCACTCCGGTGGCCTCCGCCAGTTGCGGCATCGACGTCGCCCCGAAGCCCTGGCGCCAGAACAGCTCCATGGCCAGGTCCAGGGTCTGTTCTTCGTTGAATTGACGTACTCCCGCCATGTCGATCGTCCTGTGTGAAGGTTGTGAGGAGATCTTGACATGCCTGTCAAACATGTCAACACTGCCAAACATGACAGGCCTGTCAAAGATGACGGGCGCACCTTGCACCTCGATGCCGGAACACCGAAGGAGTACCCATGCGCAGTACACAACCCCACCCGTTACATGCAGTCCTTGCCGGACTCTGCGCCAGCCTGGTTGGCATAGGCCTGGCGCGTTTTGCCTATACGCCGCTGGTCCCGGCGTTGATCGAAGCTCACTGGTTCGCCGCCAACGAAGTGATTTACCTGGGCGCAGCGAATCTGGTCGGTTACCTTGCCGGCGCCTTCTGCGGCCGCCCGCTGGCACGGATGTTCACGGCAAAACGCAGCCTGCAATGGATGATGCTGCTGGTCGCGCTTGCGTTCTTTGCCTGCGCGCTGCCGTTGTCGATCCTGTGGTTTTTCACCTGGCGTTTTGTCTCCGGCCTGGCCGGGGGCGTGATCATGGTGCTGGCCGCCGGCACGGTGTTGCCGTATCTGCCGGGGGCGCGCAAGGGGCTGGCCAGCGGTGCGATTTTCCTCGGCCTGGGATTGGGGATCGCCGCCTCGGGCACAGTGGTTCCGCTGCTGCTGGAGCTGGGGTTGCGCGAGACCTGGATCGGCCTGGGGCTGATTGCGCTGCTGCTTACCGCGATCAGTTGGACGGGCTGGCCGCAAGCCGTTGCGCCTGCCGCAGCAAAGGTGTCTGAAACCAGTACTGCTTCTGCGGGGCTGGGGCTGGTCTATGTGCATTACGCCTTGACCGCCGTGATTTTGGTTCCGGCGATGCTGTTTCTGGTCGATTACGTGGCCAGGGGGCTGCAGTGGGGCACCCATTCCGCCGCCAACCTTTGGGTCGTGTATGGCCTCGGAGCCATCGCGGGGCCGGTGGCCTACGGTGCATTGGTCGACCGTATCGGCCCGGCGGCCACCAATCGCGTGGCGATGATTGGCCAGGTGCTCGCCATCAGTGTTCTGGCGCTATCGACCCAAACGATATTGCTGGTGCCGGCCATCTTCGTCATTGGCAGCTTTCCACCGGGCATTGTGCCCATCACTCTCGCACGGGTGCAGCAACTGGCCAGGGATCCGGTCGCCCAAGGGGCTGTCTGGAGCCGCGCCACCATCATTTTTGCCTTGTTCCAGGCACTGGCCGGTTACGCCTACTCGTGGTTGTTTGCCAGCACCCATGGCAACCACGTGCTGCTGTTCTGCATTGGTGGCGCGGCGGCTGTTCTGGCGCTGTTGAGCGAGGCCTTGTGGCTGGCGATGCGGGCTTTCGGGCGTCGTGAAGCAATGGGCTGATTGTCGCGACGTTGTTCCCTCGACGTTGTTCCCTCGACGTTTTTACCGGCTATGCCCCCCAGGATTCCCCGTCCTGGCGGGCCACGGGATTGGCCGACAGGTAGCGACTGACCGCATCCTCCACGGTCGGGAAGAACGCCGTTTCGCCGAGCTTCTCGAACAACCCGAAGCGCTTGAGTTTGTCCTTGACCGGGTCCTTCATCTCGGCCAGGCACAGCTTGATACCCGCCGCGTGCAGGGTGTCGTCCAGTTCGGCCAGCATGTCGGCGGAGGTCACGTCCACGCTGGTGATGGGTTCTGCCGCAATGATCAGCCAACGCACCGGCGTTGGTGATGCGGCCAGGGCGTCGAGGATGCGGTCATGGAACAATTCGGCATTGGCGAAAAACAGCGAGGCGTCCCAGCGAAACAACACCAGGCCGGGAATCAGGCGGGCATCCGGATAGCGCTGGATGTCGTGGAAACCCTTGACCCCCTTGGCCTCGCCCAACACGGCGGAGTAGGGCCGCCAGCCATCCCAGAGAAATTCGATTACGGCAATCAGGATGGCGATGCCGATGCCTTCGATTGCACCAAACACGGCCACGCCAATGGTGCAGACGATCGACAACCAGAATTCCCAGCGCTGGATACGATAGATGCGTCGCAGGTCGGTAACTTCGATCAGGCCAATGGCCGAGGCAATCACCACCGCGGCCAGCGCGCTACTGGGCAGGTTCTCCAGCAGGTTCGGCGCGACCATCAGCAACACGGCGACAGCCAGTGCGCCAACCACGCCGGTCAACTGGGTTTTCGAGCCCGCGGCCTCGGCCACCGGGGTGCGTGAAGAACTGCTGCTGATGGGGAAACCCTGGAAAAATCCGGCCGCCAGATTGGCAATACCCAGGCCGGCCATTTCCTGGTTCGGGTCGACATAGGTGCGGGTTCGCGCCGCATAGACCCGGGACAGCACGCTGGTGTCGGCGAACGAAACCAGGGCGACGGCACAGCCGCCAATCACGACCGGGACGATATCTTCGCGGGTGATCCACGGGATGGCGAACAGCGGCAAGCCTTGTGGAAGTTGCCCGAGCACCGATACACCGGCCCGTGCCGCAAGGTCCAGCATGCCCACGACAACAGTCGCGCCCGCCACGGCGATCAGGATGCCAGGGATGCGCTTGTTGCTCTTGAGTGAAAGGATCACCACCAGCGTGGCCGCGCCCACCAGGAAGGCGGTCCAGTTGGCCTTGCCCTCCATGATCGCCGTGGCGATGGCCCACAGGTTTCGCAAGGGGCCGGCGGAGTCGATGGAAAAACCGAAGATCTTCGGCAGTTGGCTGATCAGCACCGTCAGCGCGATCCCGTTCATGTAGCCGTAACGGATCGGCTTGGACAGCAGTTCGGTAATGAAGCCCAGGCGTGCGATGCCCGCCAGGATGCACACCACGCCCGAGACGATCGCCATCATGCTGGCCAAGGCGACGGCGCGAGCGGGGTCGCCACCGGACAGCGGCAGGATGACGGCGAGGATAACCGCCGCCAGTGAGGAATCCGGCCCCAGCACCAGGATCCGGCTGGGGCCGAACAGTGCGTAGGCGAGCAGGGGAACGATGGTTGCGTAGAGGCCATAGATGCCAGGCACACCCGAAGCCACGGCATAGGCGATGCCCACTGGAACCAGCATCGTGGTGAGCACCAGGCCGGCCATGATGTCGTGGCGCAACCAGGCCAGCCGGTATTCGCGCAGCGTTTTAAGCCCGGGGAGCCAACGACTCCAGCCGGTGCTGGGGCCGCTGCCCCGGTGTGCGATGCGACCTGGTTCTGATACTTGCGGCGAGGAATCCGGTTGGCTCATGGCGCTGTGGTCCTTTACCTGACAAGGCGAACAACTAGACGTTAGCTCAATCGCGCAACTTGTTTGTCACTTGAGGGTCAATTCCACAGCCGAAACTTCCGGCGGCAGTACCGCTGAAGCTCAGGGTGTCTTGAAAATGAAACATAAATGTCATTTGGAAACATTTTTGTAATATTTCATTCTTATGATCGAGAAAGGTTCTTACCAAGGTTGTCGGTCTCATGCGTCGAGCGGTTTTCAATCAAAAAGGAGGCGTTGGCAAATCAAGCATCGCCTGCAATCTCGCGGCGGTCAGTGCCGCGGAGGGCTACAGGACGTTGCTGGTGGATCTCGATCCACAGGCCAACTCGACCCACTATCTGACAGGGCTGACAGGCGATGACATTCCCATGGGGATCGCCGATTTCTTCAAGCAGACCCTGTCCAGCGGCCCGGCCAGCAAGAAGAACCGGGTAGCCATCACCGATACCCGCTACAACAATCTGCATCTGGTCACGGCCAGCCGCGAACTGGCGGATCTGCAGGCAAAGCTCGAGGCGAAGTTCAAGATCAACAAGCTGCGCAAGTTGCTGGTCGAGCTTTCCGAGGATTACGAACGCATTTACATCGATACGCCGCCGTCGCTGAACTTCTATACCTACAGTGCGCTGATTGCCGCCGAGCGGGTACTGATTCCGTTCGACTGCGACAGCTTTTCCCGCCAGGCGCTGTACAACGTCATCGCGCAAGTGAGCGAGTTGCGGGCCGATCACAACGAGTCGCTGATCGTGGAAGGGGTGGTGGTCAATCAGTTCGAGGCACGCGCCAGTTTTCACAAGACGCTGATCGACGAACTGGTGGCCGAGGGCTTGCCGGTGTTGCCCGACTATCTGAGCAGCACGGTCAAGATGCGTGAATCCCACGAAGCCTCGGTGCCGATGATCCATCTGGCGCCACGGCATAAGCTTTCACTGGAGTTCGTGAACCTGTTTTCGGCTTTGGAACAAGCCAGCTGATTCGGAAGCCACCCATCATGAAGCTATTGCACGTCGATGCCAGTCCGAAAGGCGAGCGATCCAATTCGCGAGCGCTCGCCCGTCACTTCATCGCGTGCCTGCGCGAACAGAATGTCGAACTCGAAATCGACTATCTGGACTTGGTGCAGCATCCACCCAAGCCTGTCGACGAGTCATTCACCGTCGCCACCTATACGCCCTCGGCACAACGGACGGAGGCCATGGAGCAAACCCTGGCGTCGTCCACGGCATTGTGCCGGCGCGTGCTGGACGCCGACGCGTTGCTGTTCGCCATGCCGATGCACAACTTCTCCTATCCGTCGGTGTTCAAGGCGTTCATCGACAACATCATTCGTGCTGAATTGACCTATGTCGTCGACAGTGGCGGCCAGTACATCGGTCAACTGGGCAAACAGAAGACCCTGTTCATCACCACCCGAGGCACGGACATGCGTGAGGGCATGCCATTGGCGCATATGGATGCGCTGACCCCGTCGCTCAATGCGGCCTTCGGTTTCATTGGTGTTCGGGAACCGTCGTTCGTCAATGCGCAGCCAGTGCAATTTGCAGCAGCCGAGGAACGGGAAAAAGCGCTGGAAAGAGCCCGTATCGAGTTACTGGAAGTGGCTCGTAAATGGGCGGCAGAAACCCTGTAGGAGCGAGCCTGCTCGCGATGGTCGTCAACGATGACGTGGGATACCTGACACCCCGCGGGGCTCTCAGGTTCATCGCGAGCAGGCTCGCTCCTACAGGTGATGGGGTTGGTTCGTTATTGGCTGGAACGAACGGCGCCGCCATCGATCAGCAGGTTTTGCCCGGTGATGTAGCTTGCATGGCTGCTGCACACGAAGGCGCAGAGCGCACCGAACTCTTCGGCTGTACCGAAGCGCTTGGCAGGAATTTCACTGCGACATTCGTCAAGGAATTCCTCACCGGTCAGCCCCATTTCCTGGGCAGCGTCGAGCAGGTTGCCGCGCAGTCGATCGGTGTCGAATGAACCTGGTTGCAGGTTGTTGATCGTGACATTGCGACTGGCAATGCTGTCCTGGCGGGCAAGCCCTGCGACGAACCCCGTCAGGCCACTGCGCGCACCATTGGACAGGCCCAGGCTTTCGATGGGCGATTTCACGGCGCTGGAAGTGATGTTGACGATCCGACCAAATCCACGCTTTGCCATGCCGTCTACCGTGGCCTTGATCAGTTCGATCGGCGTCAGCATGTTGGCATCCAGCGCCTTGAGCCAGACTTCTCGGTCCCATTCGCGGAAGTCGCCGGGGGGAGGGCCGCCGGCATTGTTGACCAGGATATCGAAATGCTCATGGGCCTCGAGCGCCGCCGCACGACCCTCGGGCGTCGAAATATCTCCGGCGACAGCGATGACCGTCACTTCAGGATTGATCGCCCGCAGCTGAAGCGCCGTTTCATTCAGCGTCTGTTCGCCGCGTGCGGTGATCACCACGTTCACGCCTTCGCGCACCAGCGCCTCCGCACAGGCTTTGCCCAACCCCTTGCTGGCGGCACACACCAGCGCCCAGCGTCCTGCAATTCCAAGATTCATGCGTGTTTTCCTGAAAAAAGAAGCTCTATGTCAGTGGTGGCTGATGACAGCAACCGGCTCCTGCCGATCCACCGTAGCAGACAAGTCAGGCGAGCGACTGCCGATGCCCATGAAGCGCCGCACACGTTCACCTTCGACACTGCCACGGATGGTTTCAGGGGCGGCATCGAGTTGCACCTTGCCGTTTTCCATGAACACGACACGGTCGGAGATCGACATGGCGAAGTCCATTTCGTGGGTCACGATCAGCATGGTCATGCCTTCCTTCGCCAGGTCACGGATCACGTTGAGCACGTCGTTGACCAGTTCCGGGTCGAGGGCCGAGGTCGGCTCGTCGAACAGCATGATCTGCGGTTCCATTGCCAGGGCCCGGGCGATCGCCACGCGCTGTTGTTGGCCGCCGGAGAGTTGCTGCGGGTACTTGTGGGCATGGGCGAGCAGGCCGACCTTGTCCAGCAGCGCGTAAGCGCGATGTTCACTCAGTTCGCCCGGCTGGCCATGGTACCGAGGCGCCAGGGTGATGTTGTCCAGAATGGTGCGGTGGGGGAACAGGTTGAAGTTCTGGAACACCATGCCGATCTGGCGCACGCCTTTGCGCAGGCGCGAGCTGTTGGGTTTGTCCGAGGCTTCGATGAATTTTTCGCCGAACAGCAGGATGTCGCCGGTATCGATGGTTTCCAAACCGTTGATCGTGCGGATCAGCGAGGTCTTGCCCGAGCCGGATGGCCCGATGATCGACACCACCTGGCCGCTTTCGACATTCAGGTCGATGCCCAGCAGCACTTTGTGGGTGCCGTAGCTCTTCTGGATGTTCTTCAGTTGCAGGATGGGCGTCGCGCTGCTGCCTGCAGCCTTGCGCGCGGTGTCGGGCAGGGCTTCGGCGCTGGCCTTGAGCTTGGCCACGGCGGCTGCGTCGAGTGTGTACGGCTTGCGGAAGTTCAGGTCCAGGTGGCGTTCCAGGCGCTGCAGGAAATAGCCGAACACGGTGACGATCAACACGTAATAGACGCCTACCGCAGCCAGGGTTTCCAGGACCAGGAAGTTGGTGGCGTACAGGCGTTGGCCGACGGTGAGGATTTCGGTCAGGGAGATGACCGAGACCAGCGACGTCAGCTTGACCACGGTGATGTATTCATTGATCAGCGTGGGCAGCGAAATACGGAAGGCCTGGGGGATCACGATCAGGCGTTGCATGCCAAACAGGCCGACACCCAGGGCGCGCCCGGCTTCCTTCTGGCCCTTGGCCACGGAGATCAAGCCACCACGGTGGATTTCCGCCATGTACGCAGCTTCGGTGACCACCAGCGCCAGAAGGCCTGAGTAGAAGGGGTTGGACAGAATCGATCCGCTGCCGGGAAACAATTGCGGCAGGTTGTAGACGAAAACCACCAGCACCAGCAACGGGATGCTGCGGAAGAACCAGATATAGACCGCTGCGGGGATGCGCAGAAACGGCGATTGAGAAAGCTTGGCGGTGGCCAGGAGGAAACCCAGCAGCATGCCGATGAACCAGGCCAGGGCACTGAGCTGGACTACCGTGACACAGGCATTCCAGAAGTCCGGCAGGGAGAACAGGGAAAGGAAATACGACCAATCGAATTGCATAGGGCACCTCGATCTGCCGCCCCGGTGAAGGGGAGGCAGATGACCAGACTAGACGGACAGTTTCTTAGTTGGCAGTCGGTTCTTCCAGGCCGTACTTCTTCAGGATAGCGGCGTATTCACCGCTCTTTTTCGTTTCCTCGAAGGCCTTCTGCACGGCCTGATAAGTGGCGTCATTGCCTTTCTTGACGAAGATGCCCAGAGTTTGCTGGTAGATCGGGTGATCGGTGGTGATCACCACCCGGCCGTTGGTCTTTTCCGCGATCATTTTGGCGGCACCGGCGATTTCAACCTGGGCCTGAATGTTCTTGGACAACAGTGCCTGGGTCACTTCAGGGGCCGAAGGGTATTCGCTGACGGTGATGGCGCCCTTGTTGTTCGGCACGCAGTACTCGTCGGACAGCTTGCGGAATTCCTTGACCCAGGTGGTGCCTTGTTCCAGGCCCAGTTTCAGGCCGCACAGGTCTTCAGGCTTCTTGGCGTTGAGCTCGCTGCCCTTGGGCACCATGACCGAGGCACCGGTGTTGGCGTACGCGATGGTCTGGGCCTGGGTCTGGCGCTCCGGGGTGATGTACATGCCGGAAATGACGGCGTCGTACTTGCCGGAGTTCAAGCCCAGGATCAGGCTCGGGAACTTGGTGTCGACGAACTCCACCTTGGCGTTCATGTGCTTGGCCAGTGCCGTCGCCAACTCGGGGTCCGAACCCACCACGTTCTTGTCCTTGTCATAGGACTCGAAAGGCGGGTAGGTGATTTCCATGCCGACCTTGAAGCTGTCCGCCGCCATGCTCATCGAGGCACCGAACATTCCGGCTGCCAATACAGCCAGGCACAAGAGGTTCTTATTGTTTTTCATTTTTTACTGACTCCGGCGTAGGTAGGGTGTAGCTGAAAACTTCAATCAGGACGGTTGCGCCTGATTTTTCAAATGTCCGAAACTGGCGGGCTTGCGTGCCTTGCCTGGCAGTTGAACGTCCCCGTTGGCCACCCGTTGGCGCAGATACTGATAGGTCTGCAGGGCCTGGCCATACATGTGTTCGCCGATAGTGATTTCCTCGTAATCCTTGCCGGTCTGGGCGAACCCGGGCAGCGGCTTGATCTGAGTGTGGTAGTCACAGGCATAAAACAGTGGAAAGGAATAGCGTTCCTCCTTGACGCTACGTACCCGGTGCGCGGTGGCAACGAAGGCGCCTGCTGTCATCACCTCAAGCATGTCGCCGATGTTCACCACGAAGGCATCGGCCATCGGTGGAGCATCGATCCATTGGCCAAGGTCGTTCATGACCTCAAGGCCCGGTTTGTCGGCCAACAGGATGGTGAAGCACTCGTAATCCGTATGGGCGCCCAAACCCGGTGCGTCATGGGCGGCACCGTCGAAGGGGTAGTGGATCAGGCGCAGCTTGGACGGTGGACGAGTCACCAGGCTGTCGAAATAGTTTTCTTCCAGGCCCAGAGTCAGGGCGAAGCCACCGAACAGGCGCCGGCCCAGGGCGAAGATCGCTTCATAATAGGCCTGTACCGACTCCTTGAAACCTGGCAATTGCGGCCAGTCGTTCGGCCCCAGCAATGGAGTGTTGGCCAGCACCAGCGGGTCATCGGCCGGGACTTCGAAGCCGACGTCGAAGGCTTCCTTGTGGTCCGGCTTGCCTTTGGAATAGACCTCTTCACCTTCGGGCACGAAACCCTTGTGGGTTTGCGAGGTGCCGATGTAGTGCTGCATCTTGGTGTCGAAGGGCTGGTCGAAAAAGTCCTTGGCGGCCTTGCGCAGATTGCTGATCAGCTGCGGGTCGATACCGTGGTCGGTGATATAGAGGAAGCCGACCTCGCTGGCCGCACGCCCCAATTGTTCGGCCACCGCCAGGCGGTGTTCCAGCTCGAAGCTGAACAGGCCGGCGATGCTGATGACCGGGATGCTCTTGAAACTGGTTTTGTGTGTGTCTGCGCTTTTATTTTTGTTGTCCGGCATGACGCATCGACTCCCTAGGGATGGCTTGAGTGGTGGAAACGCTCGAAGTGTTCGCGTTCGGTGCGGCCCATCCACACGTTCAATGACCACAGGTCGGCGACCGGGACATTGGTGAAGGGCAAATGATGCAAGTAGCCGTCGGCGCCGAATTCCGGGGTCAGGGTGCTGACCTGGTAACCGCGCTCTTGCTGCGAGCGCCAGATGCTTTCCCAGTGCTGCTGGTGGAAAGCCAGTTCCTTTGCATATTCGGGAGCGGCGGGGTGTGGAACCTGTGGCCCCTGGTCATAACCGACCCGCGCCTGGATATGGTGAACGCGCTCGACGAACGCGCTCAGGTCATCGGCCGGGTCATTCAACAGGCGCTCGCAGGTCACGACCCAATGGCTGATGTCACTGGTGAAAAGCAGGTCGGGCAATTGCCGGATCAGTTCAAGGGTGACCCAGGGATTGAACAGTGAACGCGAGCGGTGGGTTTCGAAGCTGCAGACCTGGCCGTGCTTGCGCGCCAAGTCCATTGCCTGACCGAAGAAGTCCACTTGTTGCGCAAGGGACCAGCGATCGTTGCCCGCCAGTACGTTGACGAAGCGTGGGCCGAGTTCGGCAGCCCAGGCGAGTTTGCGGTCCAGATCTTCGAGGTGAATGGCCGGCGTCGCCGACTGCTCCGGCAGGACGTCGTACGCGGTAAAGACGGTACTGATATAGCCCACGCGGTTGGCGCGCAGGAAGGCACCGAACTCGGCGCGCTCACGGCTGTCCAGCGGCAGGCGTGCTTCCATGCCATCAAAGCCCGCTTGCAGCAGCTCGTCGAGGGCCTGGGCCTTGCTGGCGGTGTAGCCCCACAGCGTGCGGAAAATTTCCAGCTTCATCGGTGATCCTCAAAAAACCCTGGACCTGCTGCGAGAGCGCGGCGCCAGACTGCCAAGCGATCAATGGTCAGCAATGCCAGAGGACTCGTCTCTCTGCGTTATCTGAACCTGCGGAGCGATACCGATACCGATGCTGGTTCGCTGTTGCGCCGATGTTAGGCACAGACCACGACCTGAAAGAATCTGAAAGTTCAAATGAATACTTCAGACTTTTATTAACAAATAGCAGGCTATTTATCGTGCTTTTGAAGAAAGGTTTTGAGGGCGAGCGCGTGTCTACGTTGGCTGTCAGCGAGAGGTGCCATTAGTGCGGAATCATTTTGAAGACTGCCAAGCGATGCCTGGCCACTGCGGGCGGAGGCGGGAGCGGGGCTGGGTGGATCATTCCAGCCAGCCCTGTCCCTGAGTGGGTCAGACGGTGATCACAACCTTTCCGATCTGCTGGTTGGCTTCCAGGTAGCGGTGTGCTTCCTGAATGTCCTCCAGGGCAAAGGTTTTGGCGATGATCGGGCGCAACGCCCCGGACTCCAGGCCTTGCAGGATGAAGGCCTTGGCGCGGGCCAGCGTGGCCGGGTCGGAAACGATTTCCGAGTAGAGGTAACCCTTGAGGGTCAGGCTCTTGCCCAGGACTGTGAACAGCGGGAACGGCGTGGGCTCCGGGCTGAGTGCGCCGTACTCCAGCAAAATGCCGCCCCGGGCCATGCTCTGGGTCAGGAGTTCGAAAGACGGGCCACCCACCGGATCGAATACCACGCGGGCGCCCAGGCCATCGGTCAAAGCCATGACGCGTTCGACGATGTCTTCCTCATCGCTGACGATGACATGGGCGGCGCCGGCGTCGAGCAGCGCCTGTTTCTTCGCGCGGGTCCGGGTGATTGCAATCGCGGTGGCACCGACCATGCGGGCCATCTGAAAGGCCGCCAGTCCCACGCTGCTTGACGCGGCGGTGACCAGCACGAAGTCGCCTTGCTTGAGTCTGGCCTGTTCGATCAGCGCACCCCATGAGGTGACGTATTGCATCCAGGAGGCGGCGGCCTCTTCGAAGGACAGGTTGTCGGGGTGTTTGACCACCAGGTGAGCAGGGACGTTGGCCAGCTCGCCGTAGGTGCCCCAGCGGGCGATATCCAGTGGCGGGATCAGGCCGACGGCATCGCCAACCTTGACCTCGGTGACCGCGCTGCCGATTGCCACTACGACGCCTGCGGCCTCGTAACCCAGTCGGCTGGGGAACTCGGCTTCCTGCAAGTAGGCGTGACTGCGAAACATCACTTCCGCACGGTTCAGGCCGATGGCCTTGACCTCGATCTGTACCTCGTCCGCCGCCGGGGCGGGCACATCGAGGTTTTCCAGCTTGAGGACGCTGGCGTCACCGTATTGGTGGATTCTGACAATGCGTGCCATGGGGACACCTCTTTATATAAGGGCTGGCGCAGCGGCCAGCCGGATAGCGGGTGGGAAATCGCTTCGAAAGACGTTCGCTGTACGTCATTACCAGTTTTTTTGCTGGCTAACCACCGGTCGCCTTTTCCTTGCGTCGCTTGAAGGTCTGCATAAAGAGGTCTAGTTTTTAGATGTGGGAAAAAATCCCACACACAGAATTCCAAAAAAATTATGACCATTCCCGACTTGATTCGACGTTTCTCGCGGTAATGACCAGGAGGCGGAATATGCAGGTTCAAACTCTGTTCAAAAAGGCTCTACTGGCGATGGCGATCGGTGGCGTGCTGTCGGCGTCCATCGTCTTGATTCCTGATTCGATCTCCCACGACTCCAGTGCCTACGCCAAAGAAGGTGGCGGTCATGGCGGGGGCGGTGGAGGCGGTGGCGGTGGCGGTGGCGGCGGTGGTCACGGCGGAGGAGGTGGTGGCGGTAACGGAGGTGGTGGCGGCGGTGGTCACGGTGGTAACGGCGGCGGTGGCGGTGGCGGCGGTAACGGAGGCGGCCATGGTGGAAATGGCGGCGGTAGCGGAAATGGCGGGAACGGCGGCGGTCATGCTGGCAACGGTGGCGGCAACAGTGGTAGCGGTCACGGCGATGCGGGCCAGGACCACGCTGGGAACTCGAATTCCGGGCGCAACGGCAACCATGCTGAAGCCGGCGACGATCACGGCAATCACGCTGGTGGAGAGCCTGGCGATGATCATGGCAATCATGTGGGCGGTGAGCCCGGGGACGATCATGGCAATCATGTTGGCGGCGAGCCTGGCGACGACCACGGCAATCATGTTGGCGGCGAGCCTGGTGATAATCGGGGCAACCATTTGGGTGGCGAACCGGGTGATGACCGCGGCGTTCACGTCGGCGGCGAAGCCGGGGACGACAACAGCAGGAGCTGACGCGCACAAATGAGATCTCATACATGACCCAGGGGATGGGTTTTGTATGGGATGTGAGTCGATACCGGGGCAGTGACTACTTATAACCGTCCCAAAAAAGTGGGCAATTGTTCATATGGGATTTTTTCCCGCGTCGTTATACTGGGGTTATCTGTCCAGGAACTCTCTGAATGCAAGCGCCCACTCTCCCTCCCTCACTGATAAGAGCCCTCCAGCGGGTCATGCGCCCGCTGGTGCGCTTGATGCTGCGCAAAGGCGTCACCTATACGGTGTTCGCCGACCTGCTCAAAGAGGTGTTCGTCGATGTGGCCGATCGGGAATTTCGCCTGGACGACAAAGTCCCGAGCGACAGTCGCATCAGCCTGCTGACAGGGGTACATCGCAAGGATGTCCGGAGGCTGCGCGACGATAGCGACGCGTCTGCCTCGACCTTGCCGGAGAACATTACGTTGGGCGCGCAGTTGGTCAATGCATGGACCAACAACCAGCCTTTCTGCAAGCGCGCGGGCCATGCGTTGCCATTGCCGCGACTGGCCAGCGCAGGCGGCGACTGCTCCTTCGATGCCCTGGTGGCGAAGATCAGCACGGACATCCGCGCACGGGTCGTGCTCGACGAGTGGTTACGCCTGGGTATCGTGCGGCTCGATGAACAGGACTGCGTGCACCTTGAGGCCCAGGCGTTCGTGCCGCAGAAGGGCTTCGATGAAAAGGCCGCGTATCTGGGCCACAACCTGCACGACCATGCCAGTGCCGCGGTGCATAACCTCAGCGGGGAAGGCGAGCCTCTCTTCGAACGTAGCGTGCACTATGATGCCCTGACGCCCGTCAGCGTCGACAAACTGCGCGAAGCCGTGGCAAGCGAGGGGATGCAAGCGTTGCTCGGCTTCAGCCGGCTCGCCGCAGATCTGGAAAACGTGGATTTGCCAAGTAACGAGCAACGTCAGCGCATCACTATCGGACTTTATTTCTACACTGAGCCTACCGATCCCAATTCGTCGGTGAATCCTGCCCCATGATTTCCCTCAAGCGCTGCTTCAGTGCCGTCACTCTCGTCCTGGGTCTGGGGTTGAACCCGGTGACTTCGGCGTGGGTGGACGCTGCACCGGCTTGTATAAGCCGCGATGAAGTGGGCATGGCGGGTGCAGCTAGCCTGCAGTTCCCTGGCGGCACCGGTGGGACCGGGGCAAAGGCCGGTGGCATGGGCGGTACAGGCGTGAGCAGTGACGCCAGTGGCATGGGGGGCACCGGCGCACCCGCCCAGCAGCGTCCTGGCGGCACCGGCGGTACGGGTGCGGTGGCGGCGGGCGTGGATGGCACCATCATTCATCATGAAAATGGTGGGGTGGGTGGCACTGGCGCGCCGATCTGGAGTCCGGGAGGCACCGGCGGCACCGGTATCGTCGGCACCATCACCGGCTTCGCGTCGATCTGCGTCAATGGCATGGAAGTGCACTTCGGCAAGGACGTACCGGTCAGCGAAAACGGCGTCGCCGCCAGCAGCGAGCATCTGGCGATCGGCCAGGTCGTTGCAGTGGAAGCATTCCCTACCAGGCGCGGCCTGCAAGCCGGGCGCATCTCGATCCTCAACGTCTTTGAAGGGCCGCTGACGGCACTGCCCAATGCCAAGGCGCCGCTGCGCGTCATGGGGCAACCGGTGCGTCTGGCTGCGGGAGCAAGGGTGGCCGAAGGGCTGCGGCCGGGAGATCCGGTCCGGGTCAGCGGGCTGCGCGACGCTCACGGCGAAGTGGTGGCCAGCCGAATCGAACGGGCGCCGGGCCTCAAGGAAGCCAGTGCCATCGGCACGGTCGATCGCGCCGGCACCCTCCAGGGCTTGAAACTCGGCACTCGCGTGGCGCCGGCGCAGGAAGTGCTGGTGCGTGGCCAGTGGTCCGGTCGCCAGCTGGAGGTCGCCCAAAGCCGTCCCGATCCGAGCCTGCCGTTTGCCGGCCGCGTGCACCAGGCTGTGATCGAAGGCCTCGTGCAGAGCCGGCAGGATCGTCGTGTGGTGGTCGGTGGCTTCAACGTGACATTGGGCAGCGATACCGTGTTTGTCGGCGAGCGGTCCTCCACCTTGAACGTGGACCAACGGGTCCGGGTGACCGGGGTGTTCAGCGGTACACGTGAAATTCGGGCAACCCGCGTCGAGTTCAATGGCGAACGCATCGATAACTCGGGCCGGGGCCGCATGGAGCGTCGCACTGAGCAGGACAATGAACAGGGCAGTGATGACTCCGGTCGCTCCGGCAGCAGCAATAGCAACAGCGGTCGCGGTAGCAGTAGCGGTAGTGGTGATTCCAGGCCACGCATTGAAAGCCTTGATGACAACAGTGGCAGCGGCCACGGCGACCGTGACCGTGTCGAAAGCGGCAAGTCTGAAGCGATAGACAAGACTGAATCGGTAGACAAGTCCGGCAAGTCCGACCGCGTTGAGAAAGTCGAGCAACCGGAAAAGGTCGACAACAGCGGGCCGTCCGACAGGGTCGAGAGAGTAGAGAAGGTTGAAAAAGTAGAGAAAGTTGAGAAGGTCGAAAAAGTAGAGAAAGTCGAAAGGGTAGAAAAGGTCGAAAAAGTTGAGCGGCCGGAAAAGGTAGAGAAAGTCGAGAAGGTCGAGCGACCGGAAAAGGTCGAGAAAGTTGAGAAAGTGGAAAAAGTCGAACGACCGGAAAAGGTTGAAAAAGTAGAGAAAGTGGAGCGACCGGAAAAGGTCGAGAAGGTGGAAAAAGTAGAGCTCCCGGAGCGGGTAGAGAAGGTTGAACGACCGGAAACAGTGGAGAAGATCGAAAAGCCTGAAAGGGTAGATAAAGTCGAGAAAACCGAAAAGGTAGACCATCCAGATCGATCAGGCCGCTAGCTATCAGCGGCACAGTCATTTCTACAACTTCGAAATAAGCAACTAGGCTGGGTAAGTCCGATCACGGTTCTCAACGGGACTTTGAGGTGAAGATGAGACCCATGCTCCCCCTGTTTGCCAGCCTGCTGGCAAGTCTTGCCGTACCGGCCCTGGCCGATACTTTCAGCACAGCCATCGGTGTCGACTATTCAAGCGGCGACTATGGCACGGGCACCACCTCGGAAATCTGGTACGTCCCGGTGGTGGCAAAGTACGAAACCGGTCCCATGATTTACAAGGTCACCGTGCCCTGGCTGCGCATCACCAACCCCGAAGTCGGTCCCGATGGCGACCCGTTGCCCGGCGGGTGCAGGGATGTTGAAAGCGGCATGGGCGATACCGTCGCCAGCGCGGACTATGCATTGCTCGATGGCAGTGAAGGGGGGCTGTTGCTGGACCTGATCGGCAAGGTCAAGTTTCCCACGGCCGATGAAGACCAGTGCCTGGGCACCGGCAAAACCGACTACACCGCCCAGGTCGATGTCGCCAAGGCCTTTGGCCGGGTGACGGGCTTTGCAACCCTGGGCTGGAAAAAGTTCGGCGACCCGGCCGATACCAATTTCGACGACCCGATATTTGCCACCCTCGGCTTCGCCATGCCCGTCGCGCCACGCACATCGGCGGGCGCTTCCTATGACTGGCGGGAGAAAGTCGTCTCCACCGGCTCACAGATTCAGGAACTCACGCTGTTCCTCACCCACAGGCTCAACCACGAGTGGAAAATCCAGTTGTACGCGGTCAAAGGGTTTTCCGATGCGAGCCCGGATGCAGAGGGTGGGTTGATGCTGTTTCACACATTCTGAAGGCCGAATCGAAATCCCCTGTAGGAGCGAGCACGCTCGCGATGGTCGACAACGATGACGCTGGGCATCTGACACCCCGTGGCGTTCTTGCAACCATCGCGAGCAAGCTCGCTCCTACAGGGAATGTGGCACTACCAGCCCTTGACCCCACTCATGTCCGGCAGTTTGTGGGCGATGCCCTTGTGGCAGTCGATGCAGGTTGCCTCGCCGCTGGCCAGCGACGTCGAGTGCATGGCCGCCGCGCGTTTGCTTTGGCGGGTGAAGTCCATGAATTCGAAGTTGTGGCAGTTGCGGCATTCGCGCGAGTCGTTGGCCTTGAGCCTGGCCCATTCGTGTTCCGCCAGTTCACGACGCAGGGTGAGGAATTTGTCGCGGGTGTCGATGGTGCCGAAAATCTTGCCCCAGACTTCCTTCGAGGCTTGCATCTTGCGCGCGATCTTGTGGGTCCATTCATGGGGCACGTGGCAGTCCGGGCAACTGGCGCGCACGCCGGAGCGGTTGGTGTAGTGAATGGTTTCCTGCAATTCGACGAACACGTTGTCGCGCATTTCATGGCAAGAGGTGCAGAACTTCTCGGTGTTGGTCAGCTCCAGAGCGGTATTGAAACCACCCCAGAAAATGATCCCGGCGATAAAACCGCCCAGCGTCAGGAAGCCCAGGCTGAAGTAAACGCTGGGACGACGCAGGATGCCCCAGTAGTCCTTGAGCAGGGCGAACAGTGCTTTCATGGCATCTCCTCAAGGCTTCTTCGCGTTGTTGGCGTCGTCTTGCAGGATTTTGTCGATGGTCTCGAAGCTGTTGCCCACCAGCGGCTGCACGTCTTTTTGTGGCACGTGGCACTGGTTGCAGAAGTAGCGACGGGGTGAAACCGCCGCCAGCGCCTGGCCGTCGCGGTCCATGTAGTGGGTGATGCTGATCATCGTCGCCTGGGTGCGCGCACTGTTGGCCCGGCTGTGACAGGACAGGCACTTGTTGCCGTTCTTGTCGATCTGGTAACCGCGAATGCTGTGGGGAATGGTCGGCGGTTGGTCCGGGTAGTTGCGCTCGCGCTTGATGTCCTTGTTTTCATCTTCGGCCAGTGGCGGGGCGGGCAGGGACTGGGTGATGGTGCCGCCGGGGCGCCGACCGTCCGGGCCTGGTGCATCGAGCGGGTAATCGACCTCGGCGGCGATCGCCACCCCTATGAGTGCGAGCAACACCAACGGCAGGATTCGAAAGGGCATGACGGTTCTCCTCAAGCCGCGCTGATCAATTCGATGCGGATGGCGCATTTCTTGTAGTCGGTCTGCTTGGAGATCGGATCGGTGGCATCGAGCGTGACCTTGTTGATCAGCTTGTTGGCATCGAAGAACGGCACGAACACCAGGCCGCGCGGTGGCTTGTTGCGCCCGCGGGTTTCGATGCGCGCGCGGATCTCGCCACGCCGGCTGATCAGTTTCACCTCGCTGCCGCGCCGCGCCTTCAGGGCCTTGGCGTCCTCGGGGTGCATGTAGACCAGCGCGTCGGGCACGGCCTTGTACAGCTCCTCGACCCGCTGGGTCATGCTGCCGGTGTGCCAGTGCTCCAGAACCCGACCCGTGCTCAGCCAGAACGGGTAATCAGCGTCCGGGGCTTCGGCCGGTGGTTCGTAGGGCAGGGCGAAGATGATCGCCTTCTTGTCCGGCTGGCCATAAAACTGCACATCGCTGCCGGTCTCGACGTAGGGGTCGAGCCCTTCGCGGTAACGCCAGCGGGTTTCCTTGCCATCCACCACTGGCCAGCGCAGGCCGCGCTCGCTGTGGTAACGGTCGAAGCCGGCCAGGTCATGACCATGACCGCGACCGAACTGTGCGTACTCTTCGAACAGGCCTTTCTGCACATAGAAACCAAAGGCCTTGGCTTCATCGTTCTTGAAGCCGGACTCGATTTGCGCGACCGGAAACTGATCGACCTGGCCGTTTTTGTACAGCACATCAAACAGCGTCTTGCCTTTGTATTCCGGGGTCTTGGCCAACAGCTCGGCAGGCCACACCTCATCGGTGGTGAAGCGCTTGGAGAACTCCAGCAATTGCCACAGATCCGACCTGGCCTCACCCGGCGCGCTCACCAGTTGATGCCAGAACTGTGTGCGGCGTTCGGCGTTGCCGAAGGCGCCTTCCTTTTCCACCCACATGGCAGTGGGGAGGATAAGGTCCGCAGCCTGGGCAGACACGGTGGGGTAGACGTCCGAGACGATCACGAAGTTTTGCGGGTTGCGCCAGCCGGGCAACACCTCCTGCATGATGTTGGGACCTGCGTGCATGTTGTTGCTGGCCATGGTCCAGTAGACGTTGAGCACGCCGTCCTTGAGCATGCGGCTCTGCTGCACCGCATGGAAGCCGACTTTCTCCTGGATGGTGCCGGCGGGCAGCTTCCAGATCTGCTCCGCGTGGGCGCGGTGCTGGGGATTGGTCACCACCAGGTCGGCGGGTAGCCGGTGGGAAAAGGTCCCGACTTCCCGCGCGGTGCCGCAGGCCGAGGGCTGGCCGGTCAGCGAGAAGGGGCTGTTGCCCGGCTCGCTGATTTTGCCGGTGAGCAAATGGATGTTGTAGATCAGGTTGTTGGCCCAGACCCCACGGGTGTGCTGGTTGAAGCCCATGGTCCAGAACGACACGACCTTGCGCTTGGGATCGGCGTACAACTCGGCCAGGCTCTTGAGGCGATCGGCCGTGACCCCGGTTTCCTTTGCCGTGCGTTCCAGGGTGTAGGGTTTGACGAACGCGGCGAAATCCTCGAAGGACATGTCGGTCCAGGTGTTGGCCTTGTCGGCATTCTTCGCCTGTTTCTCCCGTGGATCGTCCGGGCGCAGGCCATAGCCGATGTCGTCGGCGCCCTTGGCGAAGCGCGTGTGCTTGCTGATGAAGTCCTTGTTCACCGCGCCGCTTTCGATGATGTGGTTGGCGATGTAGTTGAGGATCAGCAGGTCGGTTTGCGGCTTGAACACCATGGGAATGTCGGCCAGTTCAAAGCTTCTGTGTTCGAAGGTCGACAGCACCGCGACTTTGACATGGGGTTGGCTCAGGCGCCGGTCCGTGACGCGGCTCCAGAGAATCGGGTGCATCTCGGCCATGTTCGAGCCCCAGAGCACAAAGGCGTCCGTGGCTTCGATATCGTCGTAGCAGCCCATCGGTTCATCCATGCCGAAGGTGCGCATGAAACCCATCACCGCCGAAGCCATGCAATGCCGCGCATTGGGGTCGATATTGTTGCTACGAAATCCGGCTTTCATCAGCTTGTTGGCGGCGTAGCCTTCCCACACCGTCCATTGCCCGGAGCCGAACATGCCAATGGACTCGGGGCCTTTGCTTTTCAGGGCCTGCTTGAATTTTTCTTCCATGATGTCGAAGGCCTTGTCCCAACTCACCGGCTGGAACTCGCCCTGCTTGTCGAACTTGCCGTCCTTCATGCGCAGCAGCGGTTGGGTCAGGCGGTCGACGCCGTACATGATCTTCGACAGGAAATAACCCTTCACGCAGTTCAGCCCACGGTTGACCTCGGCCTTCACATCGCCATGGGTGGCGACCACCTTGTTGTCCCGGGTGGCGACCATCACGCTGCAGCCGGTACCGCAGAAACGGCAGGGCGCCTTGTTCCAGTCCAGGGTGACCATGTCCGCTTCGGTGATCAGGTTGCTCGCGGAGGTGGCGATCGGCAGGCCGGCAGCGGCGGCTGCAATGGCGGCGGCCTGGGCCTTGACGAATTCCCGACGGGTCATGCTCATTGGGTTTCCCCTGCGTGGTCGAGGACTTGGTGATAGATCAACGCGGCATTGAGTACGCCGGGCAAGTTGTTGATCTGTTCGATGCGTTGCAGGATCTGGTTTTCGTCGGTGGTCTCAAGCACGACCACCAGTTTTCCGGCGGCACTTTCCTGATGCAGTTCCACGCCATCGAGAAGTCGCAAGTTGGCTTTGACCGCTTCGAACAACTCCGGGCGGGCAAGTACGACAAGGCTGGCTATATGCAGGGTTTCATCCATGGACTGACTCCATCAGGCGCTTACCGAAGTTGATCAGTTAGGCGGTCCGGGCGGGCCGTAGAGCAATTGGAAAAACCAGATGATGAAGCCGTAGCCACCGACGATGGCCACGGACAGCAAGGGGAACAGGCAGACGACAAGAAACAGGAACAGCAGGGTTTCCTTGCGGCGCTGTGTTTTTTGTTCTTCAGCCAATGACATTGAACAATCTCCAGCCGAACTTGCAGAGAGACTAGTTCACCTAATAAAGCTGTGGTTATTGAGGGTGCGTTTGGCGACCGGCGGCAAAGCTTCTGTATCCGCTATATAAATTACTTAATAGCGCTTAGTTGTTATCAACCTGTGGGAGCGAGCCTGCTCGCGATGGAGGCCCAGTCACCGCTGGCATACAGACAGCCCTCATTATCGTTGACGACCATCGCGAGCAGGCTCGCTCCCACAGGTATTGCGTCGATCCCTTACATACCGTTGGCGAACTCGGGATTGTCCAGGCTGATCCGTTGATTCAAGCCGCGAAGCGCCCTGGCATATTCGGCCAGTACCTGCAGCGACCAGTCGGCCCGGCGCCGGATTCGCATGTCCCCGGCACCGGCAATGTCGGAGCCATTCATCACCGACTCCACCTGGCGCACGATCAACTGCTCGGGCAGATAACAGATACGGCAATTCTTGTAGCTCGACGCACGCAACTCGGAAAGCGGATAGGCGCCGCCCTGGCCGGAGGAGATGCCCACCAGCAAGGCCGGCTTGTGGCCCAGCTCCTTGTAGCCGGCGTGGACGAACAGGTTCTTCAGGGCCGGGCACGCCATGCCGTGCCATTCCGGGGTCAGCACCACCAGCGCGTCGGCTTCACGCAGCAGGGCACTGTGGTCCGCCCAGATTCCGTGGTGGTCTTCGGCGGGCCACAAGGGCAGGGGCGCGGTGCCAAGATCGAGCACCTTGGGCCGGGCGCATATATCCAGCTCTTGCAGGCGCCCGCCGAGATACCCGGCGACCTTGGCAGATTGGCTATCGGCCTGGCTGGAGCCGGCGATGAGGACGATGTTCAGGCTCATTTGGCCAGCTCCTGGTTGGATGGGGTTTGGTTTTGGGTTTGAGGGCGCTTGGTGCGCGCCAGGGGCCAGAACAATTCCTCCTGCCAGCTCACCGGCTTCATGTCTTCGATGCCGTATTGCTCCGGGCGCCGGCGGGTGATTTTCGCCGAGCCGAACAGCACGTCCCAGAAGAACAGCAGGTTGCCGAAGTTGCCCTTGTAGTTGGTGACGCCATCATCGGCATTCAGGCCGTGATGCGCCGAATGGGTGGCGGGGGTGGAAATGGTCCGCTCCAGCAGCCACATCAGCGGGCGCAGCACCGGGATCCGATAGAGCTTTTCATCCCAGGGCACGCTGCTGTGGGCGGAGAAGATCACCAGCATCTTGACGATCAGGTAGCCGAAATACACCTGGGCCAACCCCATGTGGATCAGTACGCCGCTGAACCACAGGCCGGGCATCAGCAGGTAATAGAAGCTGTTGTTGCGGTAGACGATGCGGATGCTCATGTAGGGCGCGGAGTGGTGCGCACGGTGCAGCGAATAGAGGAATGGCACCTTGTGGCTGAGCCGATGCCACCAGTACTGGGTCATGTCGTCCAGCACCAGAAACAGGCCGAGGCCGAGCAGCCAGTGCAGGCCGGCGAGGCTGTCCTTCAATTGCGGCGCGAAGTGTTCCAGCAACAGGTGGGTGAGGAAGGTGACCAGCGGCAGGGTGACCAGCATCAGCAGGCTGGAACCGACGATTTCGATGATCGCGTCACGCCGCTGTCCACGAGGCTGAGTGAAGCAGGAGCAGGCGATTTCGAGGACGATGAAGCCAATCAGGATGGCGATGATGATCGGTATCGGACTGTTGGTGATTATTGTTGTATTCATGGCACTCTCTGGTTGGAGCCAATATTGGCAAGGCCATCCAATAAGAAACCAAGGGTCCATCACGGGATATGTGCAAAGCGGACAGAATCACCCGAAAACCGGTCAACCCTTCGCCCGAGCGCTTCCACCGCGGCCCGCTCGGGCGAGTGCTGGAACGCTATCTGGAGAATCGTACGCTGCAGTCCCGCAGCAACTACAGCATGGTCGCCCTTGAGCAACTCTGGGCCCGGGCGGCTGCCCACGATCCGGCCATCGGCCTGAATCTGTTCTCGAGTTTCAGCCGCCAGGATTGGCATGTTCTGGCCCATGCCTGCCTGTATAGCGTCGACCTCGAGGAGGCGATCCGCTTCTGGGCGCGTTACGCGACGCTGGCCTCGGACATGGATACCGTCGTGCTGGTCGAGGACGGCGATTGCCTGGGTGTGGAGCTGCGCATCGACGCCCCGGCCAGCCTGGTGCGCTATGTCGTCGAGCACTACAGCGTGATGTCGCTCAGCGTATTGCGCATCGGTGCGAACATCCATCTGGTGCCGCAGCGCGCCTGTTTTGCCCATCCGCGCCCGGCTTATCACGGGCAATACACCCAATGGTTTGGCAAAAACGTGCAGTTCGACTGTGAGCACAACCGCCTGTATTTCACTAAATCCAGCCTTCAGGTTCCGCTGCAGACGCACCATGCCGGAATGGTGGAAGTGCTGCGCCAGGAACTGGATCGCCGCCTGTCACAGCAACATCAACTCAGCGGCTGGGCGGGCAGGGTGGCGCAGGGGATTCGTCAAAGCCTCATCGCGGGGCAGGTCCCGAATATCGAGACCCAGGCGCAGGAACTGCATCAGAGCGCCCGCACCTTGCGACGCCGCCTGGAAGAGCAAGGCATGACTTTCCGCTATCTGCTCGATCGGGTGCGCGCCGAGCTGGAACAGTACTTGGAACTGCAAGGCAACAGCCGCGCGCAGATCGCCACGCAACTGGGTTACAGCGATCTGGCGGCCTATGTCCATGCCCGCAAACGCTGGCGCACAGACGCAACTTTCGATCAGTTACCATCCGTGGAGCCGTGATGCGCCCCCTTACCGCGCGCCTGCTGGCGTTGTTGGCCCTTTGCCTGAGCCTTGATGCATCGGCTCAGGCCACCACCTGCCCATCAGGCCAGAAACGGATTTGCCTGGACGACTGCATCTGCCTGCCGGACCTGGGCCAGATCACCGGCTTGCCTGACGGCATCTATCAAATGGCGGCGCCCGCCCTGGCGCTGTGGCTGAGCCAGTCCCGTGCCGAAGCCGCCATCGCCGGCACTCAACCGATCCCGGAACCGATCCGCGAACAACTGCTGCGCTGGTACGCGCCCAGCATCCTCGACGCAGCCCTCTACAAAGTCAGTGACAACGGCCAGTTCAGCGCCGCCACGGCCATGCTGCAAAACCCCGATATCGGCGCGGTAACGCTGATCGACATCATCATCTTCCGCGACGTCAAGGACGCAGAGCAGAACATCGCGCTCTGGGCCCACGAGCTCAAGCACGTGCAGCAGTACCAGGAATGGGGCGTTGAAGGGTTTGCCCAGCGCTATACCCAGGATTTCAACGCGGTCGAGGCGCCGGCGTATGACATTCAGCTTGAGGTCGGGCGGGCATTGCGCCAGGGCAGTGCCGAAGAGAGTGGGCATCGCTGAAAGCTGTCCATTTTGCAATTGGGCAGCATGTCGTTTACGGCGCGGGAAATGACGCCTGCGGACATCCGGTTCTGGCAACTACCAGAACTTGAAGCGAAAAGCCGTTCAATTTGCGACAGATGACATTTCTATTAACGACCATCTAAATTTCATCACAAAAACATAACCCGATGATTCAAAAGGAATAATTCATTATTCCATGTGAATTTCTACAGTATTTTCTGTGTATACAGATAAAATACAAATCATTGACGCCCCCCGAAACCCGTGCGAATCTGAATTCAACAACAAGCCGTAACCGCTGATTTGACTGCCTCGGGAGGTCATTGTGAAAAACGGCAAGAGCACTCTTTACGACGATCTCAAGCGTCAGATTCTCACGATGGAGCTCGATCCGGACGAAGTGCTGGATGAGGTGGCCATCAGCGAGCGGTACGGTCTTTCCAGAACACCGGTGCGAGAAGTATTCCGGCGCCTTGCGGGCGAGGGTTACATCGATATCAGGGAAAACCGCGGCGCCCGGGTGATCCCGATGAATCACTCCACACTGCGCAACTTCTTCCTGGTAGCGCCCATGGTCTACGCCGCCATCGGCCGCCTTGCGGTGCAAAACTTCAAACCCCATCAGTTGCTTGACCTGAAGGAAACGCAGCTGCGGTTCCGGGCGGCGACGGTTTCGCGCGATGCGCTGATGATGGTCGTGGAAAACAATCGCTTCCACGCAATCATGGGTGAGATGTCGGGCAATCAATACCTTGAGCCCAGCCTGGAAAGACTACTGATTGACCATGCGCGAATCGGCCATACGTTTTTCCGTCCCACGGATCAGGACACCGAGAAACGCCTGCAGCTTTCGGCAGAACACCACGACTCGTTTATTGAAGCCATCGAGCATCGTGACGAGAACGCTGTAGTCGATCTGGTATTCGAACATTGGGAACTTTCTCGCGAAAACATGGAAATGTTTATTGCGCCTCAAGGGATCAAGGCAGACCTGCCGCTTTCAATTAAATGATATCGACCTTCACCCGTCTGGCGTGAAGGTCAATACAAGTTAATGCCAGACAAACCGGCATTGAATATCAACTCCGCAATGCGTTGATAGGCAACAACTGAAATAAGGGTGAGCTTGCTGCTGTGCACCACGGATCTCTATTGCTTAGAGACTGATAATAATTTGAACGTAGATCGAGGAACGCCATGAAAAGAATCTGGAAGGCAGTCTGCGCAGTCGCAATGATGGGCATGGTAATGCTGCCTGTTCATGCGGAAGAAAAAACAATCACCATGGGAACGCTGACATGGGAAGACTTGACACCTATTACCGGTATTACCAAAAAGGTGCTTGAAGATTCCGGTTATAGCGTAAAAGTCATCGAGTTCTCCGAGTGGGGTATTGCATACGCCGCTTTGACCAAGGGTGATATCCAGGTTCTTGCTTCTCAAACTGACTACGCGGCAAACGACTACTGGAATAAAAACAAAAACCGCCTGGAAAAACTGTCCCCGGTTTCCTATGGCTTGTACCAGGCCATTGCGGTTCCTAAATACGTCGATATCGACTCTATTGAACAGCTCAATGCCAACTCCGAAAAGTTCGGCGGCAAGATCATCGGCATCGAGCCCGGTTCAGGCCTGATGAACGACGCGGCCAAGGCCGTCACCGAATACGGCATCAAGTTGAACTTGCTCGAAGGCAGTACCGCTGCCATGACGGCGGCACTGAAATCGGCGGTCGACCGTAAAGAGTGGGTTGCAGTCACCGTGTGGGAACCCTCATGGATGGCGCAGAAGTTTGACCTGAAGTTCCTCAAGGATCCAAAAGGTGTATTCCCTCCGCCACAAGGCTACTACTGGATTGGTCACAAGGATTTCTCCAAGGAATATCCGCGTGCACGTGAGGTCATGGCCAGCGTTTATGTGCCGATCGCAGATATCACTGCAATTAACGGTGAAGTGAAAGACGGCAAGACTATGGAGCAGGCCATTCAGGGCTGGACAGAGGGTCACACCGATCTTCTGAAACGCTGGGAAAACGTAAAAAAATAACGAGCTGTTCTTTAAACGCCACTGCCGCCCTTTGATTCATCAGAAAAACCAGAATAACTGGTTCGACGGGTACGAAAAATGACAACGCCCAAAATAGATACCAACGAAGTACTGATAGATTGCCAGTCAGTCTGGAAGATCTTCGGGAAGGCCGCACCTGCTGCGATGAATGCTGTCGTTCAGCAGGGACTCACCAAGACCCAGATCCTGCAAAACTACGGTTGCGTGGTTGGAGTCTCGAACGTCAGCCTCCAGGTTCGACGTGGAGAGATCTTCTGCATCATGGGATTGTCAGGCAGTGGCAAATCTACCCTGATCAGGCTTTTGAACAAACTCATCACACCCAGCGCCGGCAAGATCGTCGTCAAGGGCAAAGAACTTTCGTCCTTGAATGCCGCACAGCTTCGAGAGGTGAGGGCGCGTCATATCGGCATGGTTTTCCAGAGCGTGGCCTTGCTGCCTAACCGTACTGTTCTGGAAAACACCGCCTTTGGCCTGGAAGTCCAGGGCGTAGGCAAGGCAGAGCGCTACAAGGTAGCCGAGCAGGCTTTGAAGAAAGTCGGATTGAGCGACTGGATGTCGCGCTATCCCAGCGAACTGTCCGGCGGCATGCAGCAACGGGTCGGGTTGGCGCGGGCAATCACCGCAGACCCGGAAGTGATCCTGATGGACGAGCCTTTCAGTGCGCTTGACCCCTTGATCCGTCGGCAATTGCAGGACGAGTTTCGCCAGCTGACCAAGGAGCTGGGCAAATCCGCCGTGTTCATCACCCACGATCTGGATGAAGCGATTCGCATCGGCGACCGGATCGCGATCATGAAGGACGGGGCGATTATTCAGGTGGGGACTGCCGAAGAGATCGTGCTCAACCCGGCCGACGATTACGTCGCAGAGTTTGTGGCGGGTATTTCCAGGCTGCACCTAGTGCGGGCCCATTCGGTGATGACGCCCGTGGAGGCGTTCAAGGTCGCAAACCCGGGCTGCGACATCAGCAAACTCAGCAAGACCTCAGTCGAGGCAGATATCAACGAGCTGATCGGGCTCACCGTCAATTCCGATCGTGATGCCCTCGCCGTGGTGGATAACGGTGTGGTGGTCGGGATCATCACGCCCCGTGATTTGCTGCGTGGCGTGCAGGGTGTTCCCAATGAGTTCGCGGCAGCCCCGGCGGCCGTAGCACTGGAGGCGTCAACATGAGCACGCCAGACTTTTCCAACCAGTTCGATTCGGTCGTCGACTCCAGCCTTGAATGGCTGATGGACAACGGAGAGTCGCTGTTCGATACGACCAACGCGTTTTTGAAAGGCGTTTACGAAGGGGTGCAGTGGTGCATCGCCTACCCACCGTATTACGTGATTGCGATTGTCATTGCCTTGATCGGCTGGCGGGCGGTCGGGCTGCGTTTCGCGATACTGACTGGCCTGGCGCTGCTGTTTTGCGATGTGATTGGCCTCTGGCCAGAGACCGTGAGTACGCTCGCCCTGGTTCTGACCGCCACGGTACTTGCCCTGGTTGTAGCAATCCCGTTGGGCGTACTTGCGGGCCTCGCGCCTTCGTTCGATCGCGTCGTGGACCCTTTTCTGGATCTTATCCAGACCATGCCGCCCTACATCTATCTGCTGCCGGCCATTGCGCTGCTGGGCTACGGCACCGCAACGGCGTTGCTGGCGACCTTCATCGTCGCTCTTCCACCGGCCATGCGCCTGACCTCCCTGGGCATCCGCATGACGCCCAAGGAATTCATCGAGCTGGGGGAAGCCAGCGGCGTCACCGGATGGCAGATGTTTTTCAAGATCCGCCTGCCGTTTGCCATGCCCAGCATCATGGCCGGGGTCAACCAGAGCCTGATGATGGCCTTCGGCATGGTGGTCATCGCCGGTATCGTCGGCTCCGGCGGTTTGGGTGAATCGATCTACGGTGCGGTTCGCACCCTGGATATCGCCAAATCGATCAATGCGGCCATCGCCATTGTGATCCTGACCATGATTCTGGATCGACTGGCCCAGAGCGCGGCGCGTTCTCGGATGGGAGAATCGAAATGAGTGCAGAAATCCATTTCTCGCCAGGCGCGTTCCTGGCGCCCGCCGTCGATTGGCTCAACGCCAATCTGCACGGGCTGTTCAAAGTCATCAGCCGGGTGATCGAAACGGTATTGGGCGGTGTTGAAGCTGCGCTGCTTGCGCCGCATCCCTATGCCCTGATCGCCGGTGTAGTGGTGTTGGCATTCTTTCTTGCCAACAAACGAGTGGCACTGTTTGCCGCCCTGATGCTCGCCTTCTGTCTGTTCTCCGGGCTGTGGGTCGCGTCCATGCAGACCATCGCCCTGGTCTCGGTGGCGGTCCTGATCTCGGTTTCCATTGCCTTTCCATTGGGTGTGCTGGCGGCACGTGTGAAGCGGGTCGATGAGGCGTTCTTGCCGATCCTCAACATCATGCAGACGGTTCCGCCATGGGTTTACCTGATTCCTGCGGTGATGCTGTTCAGCCTGGGGCGCGTGCCCGCAATCATCGCGACCATCGTCTACGGCATTCCACCGATGCTCAGATTGACGACCCTTGCGTTCAAGCAGTTGCCCAAGGAGTTCCTCGAACTGGGTCAGGCCATCGGCGCTTCCCCGAGGTCAATCCTGTTCAAGATCGAATTGCCCACCGCCGCTCCGACCCTGTTGGTGGGGCTCAATCAATGCATCCTCCTGTCGCTGGCCATGGTGGTGTTGGCAGGGCTGGTGGGTGCTGGCGGGCTGGGTGCCGAAGTCACCCGAGGCCTGACAAGGATGGAGATGGGGCTGGGCCTGCGTGCCGGCCTGGCGATTGTCGCGGTCGCACTGCTTCTCGATCGCCTGTCCCGTGGCGCGTTGCAGCGTCACTCCCCACGCAAACTGGTTTAAGGGTTTCCCTGAATGAGACGTAGCTTTTTTTGTGTGGATTCCCATGCGTGCGGCAACCCGGTTCGGGTCGTGACGGGAGGAGGGCCGTTATTGCCCTCCGTGTCGATGGCGGAACGGCGGGAGATTTTCGTTCGCGAGCATGACTGGGTACGCACGGCATTGATGTTCGAACCGCGCGGCCACGACATCATGTCGGGCGTGATCATCTATCCGTCTGTGCGTGATGATTGCGACTTTGGTGCCTTGTTCATCGAAGTCAGCGGCTGCCTGCCCATGTGTGGGGCCGGCACCATCGGGCTGTCCACCGTGGTCATCGAAGAAGGCCTGGTCACACCCCGCGAACCTGGCCGGCTGGCTATCGAGACGCCTGCGGGGCGGGTGGATGTCGACTACTCCATGAACGGTGAATACGTTGACTCCATCCGGCTGTTCAACGTTGCCAGCTACCTGCACAGCGCCGATCTGGTGGTGGAGGTGCCCGGCGTTGGCGAGCTTGTCGTGGACATCGCCTACGGCGGGAATTTCTACGCGGTGGTCGAGCCCCAGAAAAACTGGCCTGGCTTGAACGGTTTGACCACGGCAGAGATTGTCGGCCTGAGTCAGAAACTGCGCGACGCCCTGGCGCCGATCTGTGATCCGGTGCATCCGGAGAACAGCAGAATCAGCGGCGTCCACCATGTCATCTGGTGCGACGAAGAACACAGCACTGCCGCCAATGGTCGCGGTGCGGTGTTTTACGGTGACAAGGCGATTGATCGCTCTCCGGGCGGCACCGGGACTTCGGCGCGAATGGCCCAACTGTTTGGCAAAGGCCGATTGAAGGTCGGAGATACCTACCGCAATGAAAGCCTGATCGGCACGATTTTCGAAGGCAAGGTCGAAGCATCCGTGAAAGTGGGTGCGTTTGACGGGATCAGGCCGAGCATCGGCGGCTGGGCGCAAATTACCGGGCATAACACCATTTTCGTCGATGACAGGGACCCTCTGCGTCATGGCTTTCAGCTCGCATGACTCGAACCTGAATGAGTTGATCGAAGAGTGATTGAACGACGCCAATTCAGCGGAGGCATGCAGGGTAAAAACCTCCGCTATGTCAATAACGACCCCAACCAGCCCCGGCCAACCGTTCGGGCGGGATTCCTGCTGCTCGAACATTTCTCGCTACCCGCGTTTACCCAGGTGCTGGACACGATCGTCACTGCGAATCTGCTGCGTCCGGGGCTGTTTACCACCCAGACGTTCGGGGTGAATGAAGGCGAGGTCACCAGTGATCTTGGCCTGGTTATTCGCCCGGACGCGCGAATCCATTGTCCGGCGCTGCAAAGCCTGGACCTGCTGGTGGTTTGTGGCGGCTACAGGACGGAGCTGCGGGCGGCGGATGAGCTGATCCATGTGCTCAGGACCGCTGCAGACCTGGGGATCACACTTGCCGGACTGTGGAATGGCGCCTGGTTCCTGGGGCGCGCAGGTTTGCTCGACCGCTACCGTTGCGCCATTCACCCCGAGCATCGCCCGGCTCTCGCGGAGTTCTGCAAGGCGACCCAGGTCAGCAGTGAACCCTATGTGATTGATCGCGACAGGCTCACGGCCTCGAGTCCTTCCGGGGCCTTCCATATGGCGCTGGACTGGATCAAGGGGCTGCACGACAAGGCACTGGTCGAGGGCATCGAGGACATTCTTGCCTTTGAAGAGTCCCGCTACCGACGCATTAAGCCGACCGAAAATATCTGCTTGAGTGCGCCGCTGCGCGAGGTGGTCAAGTTAATGGACGCCAACCTCGAGGAACCCCTGGAGATGGAGCGACTGGCTGCTTATGCCGGCCGTTCACGCCGGCAGCTCGAACGCCTGTTCAGGGACCAGCTCGGGACAACGCCACAGCGTTATTACCTGGAGTTGCGCATTACCGAAGCGCGCCGGCTTTTGCAGCACACGGAGCTGTCGCAGGTTGATGTCCTGGTTGCCTGTGGCTTTGTTTCGCCGAGCCATTTCAGCAAGTGCTACAGCTCCTACTTTGGCTATCGACCGTCGAAGGAAATCAGGCTGGTCAGGTAGGGAAACCTGCAACAACCGTCTGCCTTCAGCCAATAGCGCTCACCCTGCAACGATGGAAAACCCACGCCCGGACAGCCGCTGGTCGCCATGGCTCAAGAGCTGATTTGAATGTGTATTTTAATTGTAGACACAAAGAATAATGTTGTTTTATAGTTCGAATACAGGTAGTAGACAGCGTTCACTCACCCGTACAAAGGTTTCTAATGATGGCTACCAAAGAACTCGATCCGCAGGCTTCCACGGATCAGCCCGTTGACCGCAAGGCAGTGCTGGGAGAGGCGTTGCGACGCCGGATTCTGAGCATGGAGCTGGCGCCGGGCGCAGTCGTCGACGAACTGGCGTTGTGCGACGAGTTCAACCTTTCCCGTCCACCTGTGCGCGAGTTGATGCGCCAGATGGCAGCGGAGGGCTACATCGACCTTGAAGCCAACCGTGCAGCCCGCGTCTCTTCAATGAATTACCAGTCGCTGCGAAGCTTTTTCCTGGCCGCACCGCTGATCTACATCGCCACCACCCAATTGGCGGCCGTGCATGCAACGCCTTCGGAGATTGCCGAGCTCAAGCGCATCCAGGCGCTGTTCCGTACAGCCATCGAAGACAAGGATGTAGAGAAGCGCGTTCTCTATAACGATGAGTTCCATCTGCAAATCGGGCGGATGGCGCATAACGCTTATTTGATGCCAAGCCTGCAACGCTTGCTGATTGACCATGCGCGGCTGGGGAAGATTTTCTATCGCCATCCCACGACCGTGGACATGCAGGAAGATCTGGAATTGGCAGCGCAACAACATGACGAAATGATCAGTGCCATTGAAAACCATGATCAGGTTCTGGCCGGGGATATCGTGCGCGCGCATCTGGAATTGTCGCGCCGCCGGATGTCCGAATACACCGCGCCGGAAGGGTTGGATGTAGCACTTACCTACTAAAAAGCAGTACCGATGCCACTTGCATTTACCCAGTGACGAGATCGTGCGGAAGGGAAGCTTTTAGCAACTTACAAATATAAAAGAGCCCAGGTCGCGAAAAATGGCAAAAATCAGATACACACCTGCAGATGACTCCACTTGTGGCTGGTTCCACCTGAGCCAGCCCCGGGTTGCTCGTCCGGCCCATTCCGGCATCCGTTCGGCACGCTGGGTTGTGTTGGGCGCGGGGTTTACCGGGCTTGCGGCAGCTCGCCAGCTGGCGTTGAACTTCCCGGATGACGAGATCGTCCTGATTGAAGCGCAGGAGGTCGGTTACGGGGCCTCCGGCCGAAATGCGGGCTTTGCCATCGACCTGCCGCACGATATCGGCGCAGATGACTACATCGGCGATATCAAGACCGCAAAAATCAGCATGGAGTTGAACCTGACCGGGCAACGCATCCTGAAGAATCTCGTGGAAAAACACCGGATTGATTGCCAGTTCCGTGCGTGCGGCAAGTACCAGGCCGCCATCGAGGACCGCGGCATCTCCGTCCTGGATGCTTATCGCCGCGGCCTGGACAAGCTCGGCCAAGACTACGAAATGATCGAAGAGAAAGACTTGCCGGACCATATCGGCACGCATTTCTATCGCAAGGCGCTGTTTACGCCAGGTACGGCGCTGGTCCAGCCCGCTGCCCTGGTCAAAGGTCTGGCGGACAGTCTTCCGGCTAACGTGACCCTTTATGAAAACACCCCCATCACAGAAGTCGAGTACGGCGAGAAAACCATTCTCAGCCATAAAAATGGCCGAATTGTCGCGGACAAGTTGCTGCTGACCAATAACGCCTTCGCCATGCACTTCGGCTTTTTGAAAGGGCGCATGCTTCCGATCTTCACCTACGGCAGCCTGACCCGCCCGCTGACCGAAGAAGAGCAGGCACGCCTGGGTGGCCGGCCTTACTGGGGCGTCATTCCTGCCGATCCTTTCGGTACGACCTTGCGTCGAACCGTGGACAACCGTCTGCTGGTGCGTAACAGCTTCAGTTTCAATGCCGATGGCCGCAGCCATCAAAAGTATCTGGACCGGTTTATCGAGCGGCACAAGGATTCCTTCAAACGCCGGTTCCCGATGCTCCCCGATGTCAATTTCGAATACACCTGGGGCGGATCGCTGGCCTTGTCGCGCAACCACATGGCGCACTTCGGGCAACTGGCCGACAACGTCTACGGTGCACTGTGCTGCAACGGCCTGGGTGTCACCCGAGGTACGGTGACCGGCACCTTGCTGGCGGACTGGCTGGCCGGCAAGAAAGACCCGCTGATCGATTTTCTGTTGTCTTGCCCAGGGCCCAGCAGAAACCCGCCAGAGCCTCTGCTTTCGGCAGGCGTGAACATGAATTTGATGTGGGGCCAGTGCCGCGCAGGTAAAGAAAGTTAATTACGCATCACTCTAACAAGCCAGTTAAACGCTGATTCATCGACTTCAAACTTCTGATTCCTGGTTAGTTAATCAAGGCAGATTGTTTGTTATCGAGACCGCTTTAGCTCGCCCGGATTTTGGGTTTGCACTTGCACCCTTGAATTGCCGAAGCGAAGAAACAGGAGACAATAATGACAAGTCCTAACACCTGTATTGAAGATGTTCCGCTGAATAACTTTCACCGTATGCTGACGGTCCGTTCTGCGGGCGGATCATTTGTCGACGGTTATGTATTGAGCATTATCGGTATCGCGATGATGCAAATTACTTCTGCTTTGAACTTGTCGGAGTTCTGGCAAGGGATGATCGCCGCCTCGGCACTGATGGGCGTGTTCTTTGGTGGTTTCATCGGTGGCTGGTTGACTGACAGGCTGGGTCGCAAAAAGGTCTATTTCGTCGGGCCTACGCTGTTCATCCTGTGTTCGCTGGGGCAGTTCTGGGTCGAGTCGGCGCCAGCACTGTTCGTTCTCAGGTTCATCATCGGCCTGGCGGTGGGTATCGAATACCCCGTGGCCACTTCATTGCTGGTCGAGTTCCTGCCAAAAAAACAACGCGGCCCAAGGCTGGCGGCGCTGACCATCCTGTGGTTCGCCGGAGCGGCATTCGCCTATATCGTCGGCACCTCGATCATGAATGTGGGCGGTGATGACGCCTGGCGTTATGCACTGGCGAGCGCCGCCGTCATCGGCCTGGTGCTGTTCCTGCTGCGAATCGGCACGCCTGAATCCGCTCGCTGGCTCCTGAGCAAAGGCCGCGTGGCTGATGCGGAAGGGGTGATCAAGCGTGTATACGGCCAACACTATTCGCTGCGTGACCTGCCGGAAGAGCCGGACGAGAAGAAAATGTCATTCCGGGACTTGCTGCACTCCGGATATGGCAAGCGCCTGTTCTTCGTTTCGATCTTTTGGTCATGCTCGATCATTCCTGTCTTCGCGGTTTATGCGTTCGCTCCCAAAGTGCTGCTGGCGCTGAATCTGAAAGGTGAGTGGGCTTCATACGGCTCCATGATCATCACCTTGCTGTTTGTTGTCGGCTGTGTGCTCGCCACAAGGCTGATCAATACGATCGGCCGGCGCAGCATGCTGATCCACAGCTTCCTGTGGTCTGGCCTGGCGCTATTGGGACTGGCGGCGTTTTCCCACAGCAATGAAGTGCTTGTGCTCGTCCTGTTCGGTGCCTACGCGGTCTTCATCGGTGGTGCGCAAGTGCTGCAGCTGGTTTATCCGAACGAGTTGTTCCCTACGGAAATTCGCGCATTTGCCGTGGGCATCGGTACTTCGCTTTCCCGTGTGGGGGCGGCTGTCGGCACCTATCTGGTACCCGTTTCCCTGCAGACACTGGGTATCGCCAACACCATGTACGTGGCCGCAGTGGTCACGTTGATTGGCCTGATGGCGGCCTTGGCCATGGCACCTGAAACACGTTCCTTGAGCTTGCGCGATGCTGCGGCGCTGAGCAGTTGAGCCGTACTCGAAAAGTTGTCCCTGATAAATGGCGCAAGACGCCAGATTGAAAAAACATCCCTTGGTAATGGAGAAAGACAATCATGAAATTCGAAGGCATCTATACCCCGGCAATCACTCCTCTGACGGCCAGCGGTGAAATCGACAAGGCAGCTTTCTCCGAAGTGCTGGAGCACCTGATCGAGTCGAAAGTGCACGGCATCATCATTGGCGGTTCGACTGGCGAGTACTACGCCCATACCTCTCAAGAGCGCATCGAACTCGCCACCCAGGCCAAGGATGTGATTGGCGCACGCCTGCCACTGGTGATCGGCACCGGTGCAATCCGCACTGAAGATTCCGTCGAATTCGCCAAGGCTGCCCGCGAGATCAAGGCTGATGCGATCCTGGTGGGCTCCCCGCCATACGCACTGCCGACCGAAAAGGAAAACGCCCTGCACGCGCTGACGGTTGATCGCGCCGCCGGCCTGCCGATCATGCTCTACAACTACCCGGCGCGCATGGGCGTCAGCATGGGGCCGGAGTATTTCGCGGCCGTTTCCGAGTGCAAGAACATCGTGGCCATCAAGGAAAGCTCGGGCGACATGGCGCAGGTCCATCGACTGGCGCGGGAATACCCGAACATCAGCCTGTCCTGCGGCTGGGATGACCAGGCGCTGGAATTCTTCGCCTGGGGTGCGCGCAGCTGGGTTTGCGCCGGCTCCAACTTCATTCCACGCGAGCACGTTGCGCTGTACGAGGCTTGCGTCGTGGAAAGAGACTTCGACAAGGGCCGCAAGATCATGAGCGCCTTCATGCCGCTGATGGACTTCCTGGAAAGCGGGAAATTCGTCCAGTCGATCAAGGTTGGTTGCGAGCTCAGTGGCCTGCGCACCGGTGGTGTGCGTGCGCCGCTGCAACCGATGTACGAGCATGAAAAACAGGCCTTGGCGGAAATCATCACCACTCTGAAACGTGAGGTCGCCCAGGTGACCGGGAGCGCAAAATGACTGGCCTTCTCAGCGCGGCGCAATATAGCGCAATTGCCCGGGAGCTGAAGTTCCCGACTCAGTCGTTCGTCAACGGTGAGGCCTACACCTCGGTATCGGGCAAAACCTTTACCACGACGAATCCGGCAACCAACGAGGTGCTGGCCGAGATTACCGCCTGCAACGCCAAGGACGTCGACTATGCGGTAGCCAAGGCCAAGGAGGCCTTCGAAGATGGTCGCTGGCACAAGCTGAGCCCGGGCGAGCGCAAGAAGGTGTTGTTGCGCTTTGCCGATCTGCTGGAGCAGAACTCCCACGAGCTTTCGGTCCTGGAAAGCCTGGATAGCGGAAAACCCGTGCGCGAGTGCCAGCTCACAGACGTTCCGGAAACCATTCACATGATCCGTTGGCATGCCGAACTGATCGACAAAATCTACGACAACACCGCACCTGTCGGTTCCGGCGCATTGTCGCTGGTGGTGCGCGAAGCGATCGGGGTGGTGGGGCTGGTCCTGCCCTGGAACTTCCCGCTGCTGATGCTGGCGTGGAAAATCGGCCCGTCCCTGGCAGCCGGTTGCTCGATCATCGTCAAGCCGGCCAAGGAAACCACCCTGACGGCGCTGCGCGTCGCCGAACTGGCCCATGAAGCCGGCGTGCCGGCTGGTGTCTTCAACGTGCTGTCTGGCGGCGGCGGTGAAGTAGGGGAGCCGCTTGGCCGGCACATGGACGTGTCCATGGTCAGCTTTACCGGCTCCACCGCCACCGGGCGCAAGTTCCTCAATTACGCTGCGGATTCGAACCTCAAGCGCATTGTGCTGGAGTGTGGCGGCAAGAACCCGGCCGTGGTGATGAAGGACGTGGAGGACCTGGATCTGGTCGCCGGCCACATCGTCAATGGCGCGTTCTGGAACATGGGCGAGAACTGCTCGGCCTCCTCGCGCCTGATCGTACATGCCGACATCAAGGACGAGTTGCTCAAGCGCATCGGGGTTCAAATGCGCGAATGGAAAATGGGCAATCCGCTGGATCCGGACAATCGCCTTGGTGCCATGGTCAGCAAGGCGCACTTCGAGAAAGTTCGCTCTTACCTGGAGTTGGCCGCGGTCGAGAAACTGGACGTTGTTTATGGTGGCAACACCGAGAGCGATATCTTCGTCGAGCCAACCGTTGTCGATGGAGCAGGGGCCAATAGCCGACTGTTCCAGGAAGAGATTTTCGGTCCGGTGCTTGCGGTGACGACCTTCACCACCATCGACGAGGCCATCGCGTTGGCCAATGACTCGGTGTATGGCCTGGCAGCATCGGTCTACACCGACAATCTGCGTCACGCCATCAAGCTCTCGCGCGAAATTCGCGCAGGTATCGTGACGGTGAACTGCTTCGGCGAAGGTGATGCGTCCACGCCGTTTGGTGGATACAAGGAGTCCGGTTTCGGCGGGCGCGACAAGTCGATCTGGGCTCACGATCAGTACACCGAAATCAAGACGATCTGGATCGACGTCTCCGAGCGGTAATCCGCTGAGCGCTTGAAAGCCGTTTGCGCACTCATCCCGGATACCACGAATGCCGGGATGAGTGCCGCATCTGCAAGTGATGAATCAGCGTTATGCAAGTTGCATGAAAATGGCAAAAACAATAAACCAGCTCTGTCTTTTGCAATCATAAATATAAAAGCTCGACGGGATCAGGTAGATGCTATTGCTCCGTACACAGTGCGTTTTCACGCGCCTGAACATACGGCTAGTCCCTGATGGCTAGAGGAGATAACAGCGCGATGAAACAAGGCTGAATAACAAGAAACTCCCAACCATGAGAATAGCTGCGGATTAACACTATATTCTCGAACTTCAATCAATGACGACACATCGTACTGCCTTAACCTCTGCCCATATCACCGCAATACTGTTCGGACTTACCGGGATTTTCGGTGCATTGATCCACGCAAATGCCAGTGTGATTACCTTCGGAAGAGCTGCATTTGCAATGGTTGCACTGTTTATCTTTGCGCTCGTTCAACGTCGACCGATATTTCGAGAGTTGAACAGATCCAGAATTGGATTCTTCCTGATTTCCGGACTGTTGCTGACCTCTCACTGGATCACTTTCTTCATTGCGATAAAAGTTGGCGGGGTCGCCGTAGCAACCCTGGGGTTTGCCAGCTTCCCGGCATTCATTGCCTTGTTGGACGTCGCAATCTTCCGTGATCGCATGCGCTTTTCAGAGTCGGTTCTATTGATCCTGGTGACAGCGGGCCTGGTCCTGGTGACGCCTTCATTCGGACTCGGAAACCATGGCACGCTGGGGCTTCTTTGGGGATTGGGATCCGGTCTTTCCTTCGCCTTGCTGGCCATCGCCAACCGCAGGGCCGCGCAAGGTGTGGATGCAGTGCAAATTGCGTTCTGGCAAAACACCACGGTCGCCGTGGTGATGATTCCATTCTCCGCCTTCAGCCTGGTCGAACTTGCTGCCGTTGACTGGCTCAATCTGGCGCTGCTGGGCATCTTCTGCACGGGCCTTTCCCAGTATCTGTTCGTCAAAAGCCTTGAGGGGATGAATGCTCGAAGCGCAGGCATGATCATTTCGCTGGAACCTATCTATGCGATTGCCTGTGCGTGGTGGCTGTTCAACGAAGCGCCGTCTTATCGGATGCTGGCGGGTGCAAGCATTATTGTCCTGGCAATTGTGTTTTCTCCCCAGGGACACTCGGGACCGGGCAAGGCTGTCGCGGAGTAAATCCAGGGAGCCTCTCCAAGGGAGAGGCTCTTCCTCTAGAGGCCGCCCTCAGCCTTGTTTGGTAGAGAAGATCGCCGGCATCTGAAGGTGCCTGTAAATGGCAAGAAACCTGAGTCCAAAGGTGAACACCAGGCCAACACAGCCGGCGAGCCATATCGATGGCAACAGATCGCGCAACAGTACATAAAGGGTACAGCCCAGCAATATGGGCGTTGCGTATATCTCCCGCGACATCAGCAGTGAAACCCTTCCCGCCAGGACATCACGTGCTATCCCGCCGCCAATGCTGGTCAACACACCCATCATGACTGCCAGTGGCGCTGACTGGTGTAGCGTCAGCACTTTCTCGGTAGCCGCCAATCCGAACAAAGCGGCGGCCAAACCATCAAGATAGAGCAGCAGGCGGTAACGTTGCTGCAACCGCTGGGTCAGAAAGAATGCCAACAGAGCCGCGAACAGGGCCACCCAGATGTAGTTGAAGTCGGCAATCCAGAACATCGGCAGATCCAGCAACAGATCTCTTAACGTGCCGCCGCCGATGGCGGTGATGATTCCGAGCACCACGGCACCAAATAAATCAACATCGGCTTTTTTAATAGCCAACACACCTGTAATGGAAAATACCGCTATGCCCAACATTTCCTGAAAGTAAAGCATCTCTTATTCCTTTTTCAGGTGACTTGACTGCTTAACTTTCGCGAAACGTCTTTATTAAATCAACCATTGAATATAGATCTTTTTAATAAATAAGCGGGCGCGCCACGGTGTCGCAAACAGCTAAGTCGAGGTCGCACAGGGTCGTCTCGGCACCGTAAGGCAAACCGTAGCATCGTGGCCGTCATAAGGATTTGCACAGTGATAATTCTAAAAAAACACAAGAGGTGAGTTATGCATGACTATAAACCCGCACGTCCCTCAATCTCCGTCTTCCCCATCTGTTCCTGACGCTCCACTGCATTAGAAATTCGCTGTTCTTAACTTCAGGTTGACTCTGCACAGAAACTTGCGGAGCGCTGAATTGTGGCAGCTCGCCTTCAAAAAAATAACAAGGGCTCACTAATGTCAAACAACAGAACATTGTCGACTGAAGATAATCTGGCGGCCGGATTCAAACAGCGGCACGTCACCATGCTGTCCATCGCCGGCATTATCGGCGCCGGGCTTTTCATTGGTTCAGGTCACGCCATCGCCGCCGCCGGGCCGTCCGCGATTGTCGCCTACGCCCTGGCCGGTTTGTTGGTGGTACTGGTCATGCGCATGCTCGGTGAGATGGCCGTTGCCAGTCCCGACACCGGGTCGTTTTCCACCTACGCCGACCGCGCAATCGGGCCCTGGGCCGGCTTCACCATTGGCTGGTTGTACTGGTGGTTCTGGGTGCTGGTGATCCCGCTGGAGGCCATTGCCGCCGGCGTCGTGCTCAACAGCTGGGTGCCGCAGGTCGAAACATGGATGTTCGCCGTCGGCATCACGGCTTTGCTGACCGCTACCAACCTGTTCAGCGTGGCCAAATACGGCGAATTCGAGTTCTGGTTCGCCATGGTCAAGGTGGTGGCGATCGTCTCCTTCATCGCCCTCGGCGCCTGTGCGATCGCCGGGCTTCTACCCGGTCGGGAGGTCAGCGGCGTCAGCCGTCTTGTGACCGAGTTCGGCGGCTTCATGCCCAATGGCTGGGAAGCCATCATCGGCGCGTTGCTGACCACCATGTTCAGTTTCGTCGGCACGGAAGCGGTGACCATTGCAGCGGCAGAATCGAAGGATCCGGCGAAAAACATCGCCAGGGCGACCAAGTCGGTGATCTGGCGGATCTGCATTTTCTACCTGCTCTCGATCTTCGTGATCATCTCCGTGGTGGCGTGGAATGACCCGTTGCTGCCGGTGCAGGGCTCGTATCAGCGCGCGTTGGAAATCATGCACGTGCCCTATGCGAAAACCATCGTCGATATCGTCGTGCTGTTCGCGGTGGCGAGCTGCCTGAACTCCGCCATCTACATTTCTTCACGCATGGTTTACTCGCTGAGCAAACGCGGTGAAGCCCCTGGCTTTCTGCAACGCACCTCCGCAGCCGGCGTTCCTCGCGGTGCGGTGATTGCCAGTACGGTGATCGGTATTGGCACTACAGCACTGAATTTTTTCGCGCCGTCGCAAGTGTTCGCGTTCCTGCTGGCCAGCTCCGGCGCCATTGCCTTGCTGGTGTATCTGGTCATCGCGTTCTCGCAATTGCGTATGCGCGCGCAGCTGGACCGGACTCACGCCAGAATCGAATTCAAGATGTGGCTGTTCCCATGGCTGACCTGGCTGGTCATCGCTTTTATCGTCTTTGCATTGGGCGTGATGGTCGCGATGCCCGCACACCGAAGCGAGGTGCTGTCTACCGGTGCCTTGACCATCGTGATCGTGGCACTGGGGTTGATGAATACCCGTCGCCACGCCCGCAAAACAACTTATGCATCTGCTTCGGTAAAGCCTTGATTCACTGGCGATAGCGCCTGCCCGATCGGGCGGCGACGGCTGGAAAGTCGTCGCCGCTCGATGTCTTTTATCAATAAAAACAAAGAGATGGATGCGCATATATCGCTTGGTATATGGACACCCCATTGACCGGCCCTTAGCTTGAAATCGCAAACCCGCATCCGGGATATCACTTGAGGACAATAAAAATGGGTCGACTGGAAGGCAAAGTGGCGTTGATCAGTGGTGGCGCAGGTGGCTGTGGCCTGGCCGTGTCGCAGTTGTTTGCCAAGGAGGGCGCAAAGGTCGCGATTCTGGATCTTCCAACCAGCCAGGGCGAAGCAGTCGCTGCGCAGATCAACGCGTCCGGGGGCGTTGCCTGTTTCCTGCCGGCCGATGTGTCGGTGGCCGATCAGGTCAATCGCGCCGTGCGCCACGCCGAAGAGCGTTTCGGTGCGATTACCGTGCTGATGAACCACGCCGGGACGATTGCCGCCGGGCCTTTCCTGGAAACCGAGGAAGCGGACTGGGACCGCCTGATGAGCATCAACGTCAAGAGCATGTTCCTGGTCACCAAGGCTGTCCTGCCGGGAATGATCGAAGCGGGTGGCGGCAGCATCATTTGCACCTCTTCCATTTCCGGTGTGGTCGGCACCCCGATGGAAGTCTTGTACTGCACCACCAAGGGCGCTTGTCACATGTTTTCGCGGGCCATTTCGGTCGAGTACCGCGATCGCAACATTCGCAGCAATGCAATCTGCCCCGGCTTCATCAGTACGGCCCACGGCCAGCGCGAGCTGGATCTGCTTCGCCGGTTTGGCGTGGACGCTTCCGAAGAAGCCATCGGTGCGATGCAGGGTCGGCTGTGTGAGCCGGCAGAAGTGGCATCGGCCGCCCTGTTCCTGGCCAGCGATGAATCGAGCTTCGTCAACGGCACCCATCTGTTTGTCGATAACGGATACACCGCACTCTAATTTCGAGCGCCAAGCGCCAGTCACAACCCTGTCTGCAATTGAATTCTGCCAAACAAAAAACTCTTAAATAGCAGAGGCAGCGATGGAACATATAGGTACTTATGTCATTTACATCATCATGGTGTGCGCCGTCATCGGCGGTATCGCCTCGATAGTCAACGCCGAATCCGAACTCGCCAGGGAGTTCAACGCCGGCATTCACAGCATTGGCCCGATCTTCCTGCCCGTGGCCGGGATCATGGCCGCCATCCCCTTCATTTCCAGTTTCATCAGTCAGGTGCTGGCGCCGATGTTTCTCGCCATGGGCTCTGACGCCGGGATTGCCGGACCGATCTTCATCGCTTCGGATCTGGGCGGCTATCAATTGGCGCATGCGTTGTCGCAAAGCCCCGAGGGCTGGATTCTGGGGCTGATTACCGGTTTCCAGTCCGGCTCCACTGTGATTTTCGTCATCCCCGTGGGCCTGGCCATGCTCAGCAAGGCCGATCACAAGTACATGGCGCTGGGCATCATGGCGGGCCTGTTGAGCATTCCGGTCAGCATCATCCTGATCGCGATGGGCATGCAGTTTCTTGGATTGGGTGTAAGGCCGGACATCGCCACCGCAGGTGCCGCGACCCAGGCGCTGCACTTCGACCTCGGGATGCTGATTCGCAACCTGATGCCGTTGATTCTGTTCTGTGGTGCGCTGGCAGCGGCGTTGCGCTACTTCCCCAACCTGATGGTGCGCCTGTTTCTGCGCCTGGGGCAGGTGGTCTACGGCCTCGTGACGCTGGTCATGGTGGCCTCGATCGTCGAGTACTTCACGTCGTTTTTCAGCTCGGTGTTCGGCACCTGGGGATTCGCGCCGATCATTGCCGACAAGGAGGATCAATTCCGCGCGCTGGAAATCGCAGGTTATGTCGGCATCATGCTCTGCGGTGCCTTCCCAATGGTCTATCTGATCAAGCGCTTCCTGTCCCGACCGATAGAGAAAGTCGCCGCCGTGGTGGGGCTTTCTCCTGAAGGGGCGGCGGGCCTGCTCGCGGCTTCGGCAAACATCCTGGCGATGTTCCGACTGGTTGCCGACATGCCGCCCAAGGACAAGGTGCTGGTGATTGCCTTTTCCGTCTGTGCCGCGTTCACCTTCGGCGACCACCTTGCGTACTCCGCCAACTTCCAGCCTTCGCTGATTCTTCCGCTGATCATCGGAAAACTGAGTGGCGGCCTGATCGGCATGATGCTGGCGTATTGGCTTGCGGTGCCCAAGGCGCTTGAACTGGGCGAGAAGGAAACGGCAGTCTGCGAAACTGACGCCGCCCCTGAATTGACCTGAAACACGGTCTTTGTAGGAGCTGTCGAGTGCAACGAGGCTGCGATCTTTTGATTTTCAAGATCAAAAGATCGCAGCCTGCGGCAGCTCCTACAGGTCCACGGCGCATTTTGTAGTGCTCCACTTTTAAGAAGCGTGCGATATGAAAGCCTGTGACGCGAAAATGCTGGCAACCCTGATCAATGCCGTGGGGACGGATCAACTTGGCGCGGCCATGGATTCGGCGCTGAGAGGCCTGTCGGGGTTCGATATGAGCTGCGGATATCTGTTCCGCTTCAACCACGCCCCGATTCTGATTCACAACGGCTACAACAAGTCGGTGCCGGAAAAGACCCTGAATGCCTATATCCGCGGCGGCTATCTGCTCGACCCGTTCTACGTCGCCTGCATCAATAATCATCCCGCCGGCGTCTGGCGGATGAGCGATCTGGCGCCGGACAGCTTCTTTTCTTCGGGGTTTGCCCTTTCACGGGATCTGCATCCCTGCGTGTCTTCCGAGCACGGCGCGCAGGTAGAGGAGATCGGTTTCATCATTCCGGTACGGCCGCGCATTGCCATCGTTTTCTCGCTGATGAGGAACCTGAAGAACGGTGCTTTTCTGGCGAGTGAAATGAAGGCGCTGGAAACCCTGGCTCCGGTGATCGGTTCTTTGCTGGAGCTGCATTGCCGGCTGAAACACAGCGAATTCTATAAAGACGCCGAATGCACCGACGCGAGATCCGAGGATGCGTTCGTGCACATCCTCCAGGGGCAACTGACGGAGACACAGCGCTACATCGCGAAACTGATCTTGCAGGGCCATAGCAATACCTCGATCGCCGCGGTGCTGAACATCTCGGAAGGGACGGTGAAGGTCCACAAGCACAACATCTACCAGCGGCTCGATATTTCCACCAATGCCGAGCTGTTCCGCCGGTTCATCAGCTATCTGACAGGGCCGCTTTGACAGGGCCGGGGATGAGGAGTTTTCAATGTGCATGCTCTACATGGCAGACCCGGCCGATGCACAGGCGTGGCGCGACTGTCTGTCTTCGCTCGCGCCTGAACTGGAGTTTCGCCTGTGGCCGGATGTTGGCAACCCTGCGCAGGTGCAGTACCTGCTGGCATGGGAGTCACCGGCCGACCTTGCCGGGCAGTTTCCCAATCTGCGAATCCTTTACGCGGCTGGTGCCGGTGTCGATCAATTCGATTTAAGCCAGCTGCCGGATCAGCTGTCAGTGGTTCGCCTGGTGGACAGTTCGATGGCGGACATCATGGCCGAGTATGTGCTGCTGGCTGTCCTGGCCTTGCATCGGGATCTTCTCGCGTACCGGCAGGATCAGCGCGCCGGCCGCTGGCAACCCCGGCCGATCCTGCGCGCTTCACAGCGGCGGGTGGGCGTCATGGGCGTTGGCAATCTCGGCCGGGCTGCGCTTGATCGTCTTCAACCGTTGGGGTTTCAACTCAGCGCCTGGAATCGTTCGTTGAAGGCGGTTCCCGGCGGGCGTTGTTACGTCGGTATTGAGCAACTCGAAGTGTTCATTGGGCAATGCGACATCCTGGTCAACATGCTGCCGTTGACGCCCGAGACCACAGGAATCCTCAATGCGACAAGGCTCGCCTGCCTCCCGCGCGGCGCCGGGCTCGTCAATGTGGGGCGCGGTGCGCACGTGGTGGAGGAGGATTTACTTGCCGCGCTGGACCAGGGGCAGGTGGGCGCTGCGGTTCTGGATGTGCTGGTACAGGAACCACCCTCCAGGCAAAGCCCTTTGTGGACACATCCTCGGGTGCTGATCACGCCGCATATTGCCAGCGACGTGCAGATTGAAGGGGCGGTGGAGGTGATCGTCGAGAACCTGCGAAGAGAGAAGGAGGGCAGGCCGTTGTTGAATGTGGTTGATCGGTCGAAAGGCTATTAGTCCCCGGGTGTTCGCGAGTAATTTCAGATTGATCTGTTCAGTTGAAACGCCATGGGGAATCATCCCGATCACTATCCGACAGGACCAGACTAAAGGACTATGGCTATTTATATTTTGCGCTTGAGAACGTGATCCCTTACAGGAAGTAATGGCAAAAAAAGAAAATACTGAGTGTGAAAAAATCCAGCAATATCAGCGAGAAAGGGAAGTAAGCCCCGTATCACATCCAAATAGACTCCGAAATAGCCAGCTGAGTGTCCGCACATCTTATTCCTCAATAGTCAGTATTACTGACCATGATTTTTGTAAATTTCCACAGCTGTTAAAGTGCATCCCACGCGGATACTGATGTTCTGGTTGCCCATCAGACTCATTCATTGCTCCCGCGTCCTTTGGCGTAAGATTTTCTGGCCCACCCGCAAGTGGGCCTTTTTTTTGCTCAAAAAAAGGCGCGGAAGTTGCCTGAAAATCCACAGGCTTCCTTGGTACGTCGTGAGCAAGCTCCCTCCTGCAAAAAATCCACAAAAAAATCAGTACTATCCAGCACTTATGCAATTCGTGATGGTCAATGAATTGCGCATGGCCCCTGGCGGTCGTGCTGCCCGGAGCCGCCAGGCCCCGAATCGGAATCTTGATCAAGGACAGTAAAGGCATGCCCGCCGCCATGTAATCATCGACCGCTTCCACCAGCCCTGTGAATCGGCCCCCGCCGTACCTTTACCCCACATCCAAATCGAAGAAAAAAACATGCACCTACGCAAAATTGCAGTTGGGCTGTCGGCCCTTGTTTTGCTCTCATCCGGGGCGCAAGCCCGCAGTCTGCTGGATTTCATCAAGCCACCCGCCCAGCACCAGGAACAAGGCTCGCGCTCGGGCTCGATCAGCCAAAGCGCGGCGCTGGACCTGTATTCCAACCAGCAGAAACAGGCCTCGTTCGATGGCTGCGCCGAGCTGTTCCCTTCGTCGAAGCCGCTGAACATGGCCACTGTGCCGGCGACCATGAAGCCCCTGGCCCTGTGCTCCGACAACTTTGCGGTGCTGTACTCGCAAACCAGCAAGACGCCGCTGGTGGTGGTCGAGCGTCTCAATGCCGCCCAGTTGCGTGATGCCAAGGGAGAGGAGCGCACCAACCAGTTCTACCCGGACCCACGCATTCCCAAGAGCGGGCGGGCCGAGTTGAGCGACTACCGTAGCCAGAAACCGGCCGTGGACCGTGGCCATCAATCGCCGGCGGCGGATGCGCCGAATCCCAATGCGATGGCTCAGTCTTTCGCGCTGTCGAACATGGTCCCGCAAGACCCCACCAACAACCGCAAGATCTGGAGCAAGGTCGAATCCGACGTGAGGAAATTTGCCCAGCGCGCCGGGGGCAATGTCTACGTGTTCACCGGTCCGCTGTTCGACTCGGGCCACGGCACGGTCGGCGACAACAAGGTCTGGGTGCCGACTCGCCTGTACAAACTGGTGTACGACGCATCGTCCAAGCGTGCGTGGGCCTATGTGCTTCCCAACGCGGAAACCCGTATAGAAAAGCCGATGGATTACGAGACGTTCGTGAAGACGACAGGGCTGAATCTGCTGGGGAACCTGCCGGTGACGGGTTCCGCAGGGCGTACTTGATGGCTTGACCAATCGCACCCCAAAAGCTGTACGCAGTGCTTGGGGTGCGTCTACAAAATCTTCCTACGACCTTTGTGCCTTGCGCTGCTGTTTCACCCGGTACATCTCGCGATCCGCCAATTTCGTGGCTTCATCCACGCTCACGCTGCCAGGCATCACCGCCACGACACCCACGCTCGCGCCGGCATAGTCGATATCGTGCAGGCCATGGCCCAGTTCATATCGCCCGATCGTCGCGCTGCTCAGGCGCTCCTGCAGCAGCTCGGCGGCATGGGACATATCTCTTGCCAGGTCATCCGGCCCGGATGGCGTGCCCAGGGCGATCACGATGAATTCGTCGCCTCCGGTACGCCCGATGACATCGCTGGTCCTGAGGGCACCCTGCAACTGGACGGCGACGCCGCAGAGGAACTGGTCGCCGGCAAGGTGGCCATGGGAATCGTTGATGAGCTTGAAGCCATCCAGGTCGATGACGCCGATCAGCACGAACTTGTTCTCCCGCTGGGCGAGGGCGAACAGGCGTGTGGCGTCGTTGAGAATGGCGCGGCGGTTGGACAGGCCGGTGAGGGGATCTGACAGGGCCAGCCTGGTCAGCTCGGCGTTGACGACCTGGAGTTTTTCTACCAGCCGCTCACGTTCAAGGGAATATCCCAGCAGCCCTGACAGCAGGTTCAACAGGGGCTCCACTTGAGAAGAGCGGGGCACCTGATCGGAGCTGGCCGCACAGACCGTACCCAGCACTTCCCCGGCCTGGGACTTGATGGGCGCACTCACGTAGGTCTTGATGCCCAGCGCGGCGGCAGCCTCTGAGTCGCTCCAGCATTCGGACACGTTGTCCGAATACATGCGGTTCTCGTCCAGCGCCCGCTTGCACAAGGTATCGGCCCAAGGCACCACCAGTCCTTCCGGAATGACCATGTCACCCACGTTGCGAGCGAACTCGACACGCTGGACGCCCTCGTCGGTATCGATGGTCGTCAGGTAGGTCGACTCCATGCCGGTGACCTGGCTGAGCAGCGTCAACAACGGGCGGGTCAGTTGCTCAAGGGATTGAGCCTTGGGGATGGTCTCGGAGAGAAGGGAAAGTATCTGATCCATGGCGCGCCAGTAGCTGGGGGATTTATCGATTATCGACTTGCTGGAGTATTACTTTATAGCCCACACCCCCCTGTAGGAGCGAGCATGCTCGCGATGGAGGTCAACGATAACGCTGGCAGCCTGACACCCCGCGGTGTCTTGGTGTCCATCGCGAGCAGGCTCGCTCCTACAAGGGATCCAGCGCAGGTCGATGTCCACGCGAAGTTCGTCAACGATTACAGGGGGAACCAGCGCTGATAGATGCCCTTGAGCACGCCGTCAGCCTCGATGCGTCGATAGCCTTCGTCATACAGCTTGAGCGCCCGCAGGCCATCCGGGTGTATGACGCTGAAACCTATCGTCGAGTTCACCACGCCGCAATTGAAGGCGAAGCGCACGGTATTTTCCGTGCCCGATTGCCTGGCCTTCTGGTTCCTGGCCTCGATGTCATTGCTCATGACCAGTGCCGCCTGAAAACGCCGGGCCGCGAGTTTTTGCAGGCCTGTCGAATCCGAAAGGGAATTCTCGAAGACCACCCCTGAATTCTTCAGGGCCATGACCTGGTCCGAGTATTCGTAATCCCGGGTAATGCCCACGACGGTGCCGGCAGGCAACGCACATTTGCCGTCCGCAGGTTTTGGCAAGGGGGCGTTGACCGGTTCGAAGACATCATTGCTGACGTTGAAGATCGGCCGCGCTGCCAGTTGGATCTTGCCCTCGAACCCCGGTTGCCAGCTCATGTTGAAGCAGGCGACGACCTGGCCGTTGAGCACCATGTACTTGCAGCGGGAATAGGGGACGACTCTGAGATGCACCTGCACCCCCATCTCCTTGAAGGCGGCGACGACCACGTCGTTGGCGTAACCGGTGCCATCGCTTTTAGACCAGGGGGCTGCGGCATCTTCCACCATGATCGTCAGCGTCTCCTGTGCGACGCTGGCGCTCGCTGCCAGCAGCTGGAGTGTGCACGCCACAAGGGCTGACGTAAGCCAGGTTTTCAGGTGAGTCTTCTTTAACATGCGGGCTTCATTGACCGTCGACTCGACCTTAACTGGATAGATACTTTCGGCACATTCTGAATGCTTGAGATCGGTTGTAAAGCCCGGTACGGGAAAACTTCCATTACGGCGCGCTGGCATCGTCTTCATGTTTGTCTGCGAAAACCATGAAAGCCTCCAGATCGAGCACCTGCAGATCGATCTGGGTGATGAAGGCCGAGAACGCCAGGTTGGCGGCGAGGCGACGCAAATCCCTCGCCCAGTCAGGCACATGAACCGGCCCCCTGAGCCAGCCGGACTCGAACAGCGAATCCAGACGGACCGTATCCCCCAGGTGCAGGCGCCCGGCAAACAGACGGCCAACCAATTCCGGCCGGTTGTCGCGGATCGCGAGACGCAACAGGGTATGCACGCCGAGCAGGCCGGTCAGGTAAGCGGCATCCTTGGTAAACGCCGAACCGCCACGCAGGTCGGCGCCGCGGAAAATCCGCTGGGTTGAACGGAAGGACTCCTCTTCTGACTGTCCGGCATCGAGGAATCCTTCGAATACCTGTATGAAATCGGCACCGTCCAGCGCCTGCTGGACCGCGAGCACGCGCAGGGCCAGGCGACGCAAGCGGTTGATGTCCATGCTGCCGGTGAACAGTTCGGCCAGGGTGGCGATCCCTTCCTGCGTCTGGGTGGTGCGGGGCGCCCCCAGGGCAAGGCTTTTCAGATTGGGTTGCAGCGCGCCGTTCTGGGCGGTGGCCACATGCACGAAGGCCTCGTGTTGCAGCAGTTGCTGCTTGTCCAGCTCCGAGAACAGTGCGCTGGAACGCAAACGGATGCGGCTCGACCCGGCAATCGCCTTGGCCGCCAGGGATGGATCAAGCACCACCGAAATTTGCCCGGGACCGAAAAACCGGTCCAGTTCCGGGCGCATCCAGGCGGCGAATTCTTCGGCTGGGATCTCGGCAAGGCTTGGCGGAATCCGCGCTCCACCCAGTAGCGCATCGGTGGTCTTGAGGAAGAAACGGGCCGCGTCGAGCATGTTCACTTTCAGGCGTGGGTAGGGGAAGTCCGGACGCCGATAGAGTGCCGATGAATATTGGGTGAAGGCGGGTGTGCCGATGGCACCGAGCATGCGAGCGGCCGTGGCATAACTCTGCGCGGTCACGGCGAGGAATTTCCCGGCAGGGTGCCCCTTGTCGCAACGGCCAATGAAGGACTCCAGGGCGGCGATCTCGGCACTGTGCTCTCGTGGCTGCAGCTGGATGTCGGGCAGTCGCGTCTGCCCGCGACGCCAATGGTCCAGGAAGGTCTCCTCAATGCCATCCGGCCAGGCCAAAGCTTCCAGCACACGGATTTTGCGCACCAGAAGGGGCAGGGCGGCATCGAGTTCTGACATCGAAACGGCGCTCATGGGCATGTCCCGAAGAAGCGTTTGCGGTAGAAACAGGGATTCATCGCAATAGCGTAGTTGCTGGCGCAATACTGCGTGGCGTCGTGCGCGATCATTTAAAGAAGGGAAGCGATCCATCATGAGCACAGCGTTACAGCCAGTGAATGAAGCGCCGATGAGTGAAGCAGCGCGGTCCAGGAACACGCGTATCGGGATTGGGCTGTGCCTGATGTCAATGTTCGTGTTCGCCGCCCAGGACGGCATCACCAAGATCCTGGTCAAGGACCTTCCGGTGGTGCAACTGATCATGGTGCGCTACTGGTTCTTCCTGTTGTTCGCCCTGTGTTTCGTGCACGTGAAGGGCGGGTTGGGCAATGCCCTGAAAACCGCCCATCCCTGGTTGCAGATGAGCCGGTCGCTGATCGCCGTGTTCGACATCATGGTCTTCGGCCTCGCGCTGCGCTTTCTCGGGCTGGCCGAGACCCATGCGATCTACGCCATCTTTCCGTTGCTGACCATGGGGCTGGCCGCCCTCATGCTGCGCGAGTCGGTCAGTTCACGACAATGCGTGGCCGGCGTGATCGGCTTTGCCGGCACACTGATCATTCTCAAGCCGGGCATGGGCGTCTTCAGCCTGACATCGCTGATCCCCCTGGCGGGCGCGGTGATGTTTGCGTTCTTCAGCGTGCTCACCCGCAAGATCAGCACCGTCGACAGCTTCGGCACCAACATGCTCTACATGGCCTTCTGGGGCGCGCTGGCCTCGACCCTGTTCGGCGTGACGCAATGGGTGACGCCGTCGCCGGTGGAAGTGGCGCTGCTGCTGGTGCTGTCGGTCAGCGGGGTGATCGCCCAGCTCTTGCTGCTGCAGGCGTTGAAGTACGCGGCGGCGGTGACCCTGCAACCGTTCAACTACTCGCTGTTGTTGTTTGCCTCGATATTCGGCGTGACCCTGTTCGGCGAAACGTTGCAGACGTCGCTGGTGGTGGGGGCGCTGCTGGTGGTGCTGGGCGGGATTTATGCGTTCAAGCGTTAAGTGCGCACCGATCTTCTACGCTTTACCACGACAGCGCCATCACGGACTTGGGGGAGTACCTATCCTCAATTGGCCGATCTGAAGCGCGGTTAGCCTTACTCAACTGATGTTCGGGCAACTACTTTGCTGAGAGCACACGGACCATGGCGCGCCAACTCATTCTATGTATCGATGGAACAAACAACCGCTTCAGTGACGAACCCACCAATGTCCTTCGGGTGTTTCGATCATTGCCTAAAAACAGCGATACGGTGCTGACGTACTACGATCAGGGCGTGGGTACGTTCGGGTTGAGTGAAACCCTGTTCGAATGGGAGAAAGTACCTTCGCGAATCGCAGGCCTGGCGTTCGGCTGGGGTATCAAGCGAAATGTGCTCAATGCCTACCGTTTTCTGATGGAGAACTATCAGAAAGACGATCAGATCTTCATCTATGGCTTTTCTCGGGGTTCCTATGCTGCCCGAGTCCTTGCCGCCATGATTCATACCCTCGGCCTGCTTCCCCCTCGCCAGGTCCAACAACTTGATTTCGCCTGGTCCTTGCTGACCACCCGGACATGCCCGGAAGAAGATGCACCCATGCCTTCCCGCAAGGCTTTGAGCTATCTCTGGTGGCGGCTGAGTGCGCGCAAGAGGCCGAACTTCTCCTTGATGGAGCAGTTCAAGAAAACCTTCTCCCAGGATGTCAAGGTTCACTTTCTGGGGTTATTCGACACCGTGAGTTCAGTGGGCTGGGTGTATGACCCGTTGTCCGTACCCTACACCGCGAACAACCCCAGCGTCCGCACCATCCGCCATGCAGTGTCCATTGATGAACGTCGCTGTTTTTTTCGCCAGAACCTGTGGAATGCCGCCAAGGCTGACGACCTGAAACAGGTGTGGTTCGCCGGCGTCCATTGCGATGTCGGTGGGGGCTACCCGCCGCGGGAGTCGCAACTTGCCCTGATTGCCCTGCGCTGGATGATCGGGGAGAGTCTGGAGGCACAGTTGGATATCGACGACGCAGCATGTCGTGCCGAGATTTATACACAGTCCTGTCCAGTGCCGGATCCGCTGGCGCAAGCCCACCAATCGATGTCCCGGTGGTGGATGATCGCCGAATGGGTACCGCGTTTGCGGTGGGACCCCAAAACGCACACCCGAGTCCTCAAGTTCGGGTCGATGCCACCGTTGGGAAAACCCAAGGCGAGGGAAATCCCTGCTCCAGGATTGGGGCAGAAAGTCTGGGTGCATGAGTCCGTGGTGGTTCGATTAAATGGGGTATTGACCAGCGGCCAGCCGTGGGGGAACGAGCTCAAATACGAACCTGAAAATCTTGACCCGGATTGGATTGGCCAGGTTTTCGACTCTGCGGAGCTTGCTCGACACGGGTTGTAAATTGGCCACGGATCTTGCGCTGCACGCCGTCAATCTCGTTTGACGGCTGCCTGCAAACACTCCACAAACCGCTGGGCAACCGGCGTGAGCAGCGTGCCCTTGCGCATGATGATGCTCATCTCAAGGGCAGGTTGTGCCTGTTCCAGCGGGATCTGCTGCAAGCCGAGGCCGGCAATGCTCTGGGCCAGCAAGCGTGTGAACAGCACCAGGGAATCGGTGCCGGTCACCAGGCCAAGGGCGATGGCGAAAGACGAGCAATGGATGATCCGCCGTGGCAGCGCCAGCCCGGCGTGCTCGAACATCGCCTCCATCACGCTGTGCTGGAAACCACCTGAAGGCACGGTACTCAACCATTGCGCATCGGCCAGTTCGGCGAGGTGGCGAGCCTGGGCCAGCGGATGTCCTGCCCGGGCCATCACGACAAAGTCCGTGGAGAACAACGGCATGCTGGTCAGGTCGTCCCCCAGCATGTCAGGCAATACGTGGGAGACGACAAAATCCAGCGAGCCATCGCGCAGATGTTGCACCGCGAGGGGGAACTTGACCTCCATGAAGGTCAGTTCGGCATCCGGGGCGGTCTTCTGGAATTGCTCCAGCGCCTTCGGCAGCAGGCTCAAGGCAATGGTCGACGTGGCGCTGACCCTGACTTTGCCGCGCAGGTTGTTTTTTATCTGATCGAGTTCTTCCCGTGCGCGGCGCAGATCTTCGAGTATCTGCTGGGCGCGGGTTTGCAGGGCTATGCCGTATTCGGTCAGTTCGATGCCCTGCACGTTGCGGGTCATCAGGACAACGCCCAGATCGCTCTCCAGCTCCTGAACGCTGCGTGTAACGGCGGGCTGTGTCAGGTTCAGGCAGCGGGCGGCGGCACGCAGGCTCTTTTCTTCGGCGACGGTAACGAACACCTGCAACTGGTTTATTTTCATGGCTGCCTGATGATAAAAAATAGTGATCACTCTCAAAAAAATTACATCTTTTCAGAGCACCCGGCAATCTCTACTGTGGCTTCACACCCCGCCCGGCGGCGGCTTACAACAAAGAGCACCAACAAAGAGAAGCCAAGCGATATGGACACTACCCGACGTTACTGCGAGGTCGCGGACCTCGCTGAATCGACCGAAGATCTGCGCGCGATACGCCACCACCTGCATCAGCATCCCGAACTGGCTTATGAAGAACGGGAAACCGCCGGGCTGGTGGCAGGGAAACTGGAGGAGTGGGGTTACACGGTGACCACCGCTGTCGGGCAAACCGGGGTGGTGGGCTCGCTGACCGTCGGTGATGGCCGGCGCAGCATCGGGATCCGCGCCGACATGGATGCCTTGCCGATTCTGGAACAAACCGGCTTGCCCTACGCCAGCCGGCATCCCGGCAAGATGCATGCGTGCGGCCATGACGGTCACACCACCATGCTGCTGGGCGCCGCCCGTCATCTGGCGCAGACCCGCAATTTCTCCGGCACCGTGCACCTTTACTTTCAGCCGGCGGAAGAGCACGGGATCAAGAGCGGTGCGCTGAGCATGATCAAGGATGGCCTGTTCGAGCGCTTCCCCTGTGACGCGGTGTTCGGGCTGCACAATCATCCGGGCGCACCGGCCGGCACCATGCTGTTTCGCCGCGGACCGCTGCAGGCGGCGGGCGATAACGTCTACATCACCATCAAGGGCAACGGTGGCCATGCGGCGCGGCCACACCTGACGGTGGATCCCGTGGTGGTCGCGTCAAGCATCGTGATGGCGTTGCAAACCATCGTCGCGCGCAATATCGACCCCACGGAGCCAGCGGTGGTGACGGTCGGCGTCCTGCAGGCCGGAACCGCCAACAACGTCATTCCGGGCAGCGCCAGGCTTGAATTGAGCGTGCGGTCGTTCAGTGACCGGGTGCGAGCCTTGCTCAAGTCGCGGATCACCGATCTGGTACGGCAACAGGCCGCCAGCTACGGCGCCGAGGTCGAAATCGACTACCTCATGGGCTACCCGGTGGTGATCAACAGCGATCGCGAAACCGAATTTGCGATTGCGGTGGCACAAGAGCTGATCGGCGCCGACAAGGTGGTGCCACATACCGACCTGCTGATGGGCAGCGAAGACTTCGCCTACATGCTGCAGGCGCGCCCGGGCTGCTTCCTGCGCCTTGGCAATGGCGACGGTGAAGACGGCTGCATGGTGCATAACCCGGGCTATGACTTCAACGACAGCAACCTGCCGATCGGCGCCGCCTATTGGGCACGCCTGGTGGAGCGTTACCTGGCTCAGCCGTAGTCGCGTAGCCGTTGCACAAACCCCATCGAGCTTTCGATGTGCCTCTCTGCCAGCCGCTCACAAAGAAAACAACTGCACGGTTGGCGCCCTTGAATGAACCTGTCTCCGGAGTTTCAAATGAACAAACTCGTCATTTCGCTCGCCCTGCTTTTGGCTGCCAGCGCCGTCCAGGCCAAGGATTGGACCGTCATCCGCTTCGGCGTCGACCCCAGCTATGCGCCGTTCGAGTCGAAGGCGGCCGACGGTTCGCTGGTGGGCTTCGACATCGATATCGGCAACGCCATCTGTGCCCAGCTCAAGGCCCAATGCGTATGGGTGGAAAGCCCCTGGGACAGTGTCATCCCGGGGCTGAAAGCGAAGAAGTTCGACGGCATTCTTTCGTCGATGAGCGTGACCGAAAAGCGTCTTCGGCAAATCGACTTCTCCGACAAGATCTACCACACCCCGTCCAGTCTGGTGGCCAAGAAGGGCATGGACATAAAGCCTGAGATCGAGTCGCTCAAGGGCCGGCGCATCGGCGTGGAGATGGGCTCGACCCAGGAAGCCTTTGCCAAGACCCACTGGGCGCCCAACGGTGTCGCCGTGCTGTCGTACCAAAATCAGGACCTGGTCTATCAAGACCTGCTGTCCGGGCGCCTGGATGCCGCGCTGCAGGATACGGTGCAAGCGGATATGGGCTTTTTGAAAACCGAGCAAGGCCGGGACTTCGCGTTCGCCGGCGAGGCCGTGCACGACACCCAAACCCTGGGGGTCGGTGCGTCCATCGGCCTGCGCAAGGAAGATACCGAATTGAAACAGGCCATCAACGAGGCACTGGCTGAGATTCACCGTAACGGCACCTACGAAAAGATCCAGGCCAAGTACTTCGACTTCGATATCAACAACGGGTAGCCGATTGGCGCATGGGTGCTGTGAGGGGAGGGGGATGGATCGTCCCACCCATTCTTGTGGAAAGGAGCGTCAAAAAACGACCGTTAATACAGCTAGCCGACCAAATGCTTAAGCCTGTCTGTACAAGTAGATATAGGTGCATTAGAGTCGGCCGCACACCTCGACTCGCGGGTCTGTCCGCGACTTCGTTCGGGGTGTGTGCATGTTGATCGGCTCCACGAACGATACCCGTGCGCCACAAGCGCTCATGTTGGTCTTCAGGAAAACAACAATGAAAAAAACCTTTCTGACCCTTTGTGCATCGACCCTGTCTGCAACGGCTCCATGCGTGCCTGTGCTGGAGGTGTTCCATGTTGGATAACCTTTTGCAGATTCTCGGGCTGTCGGGTTTCAGCCTGAAGGGCTTTGGCCCGTTGCTGCTGCAAGGCTCGTGGATGACGGTCAAATTATCCTTCATGTGCTTGCTGGTCAGTGTCGGCCTGGGGCTGATCGGCGCCAGCGCCAAGCTGTCCCGTTCGGCGCTGTTGCGCATGCCCGCGCAGGCCTACACCACGCTGATCCGCGGGGTGCCGGACCTGGTGCTGATGCTGTTGATCTTCTACAGCCTGCAAACCTGGCTGACCAACCTGACTGAAGCCATGGAGTGGGATTACATCGAAATCGACCCGTTCAGCGCCGGGGTGATCACCCTGGGCTTTATCTACGGGGCGTATTTCACCGAAACCTTCCGTGGCGCGATCCTCGCGGTGCCACGAGGGCAGATGGAAGCGGCCACGGCTTACGGCCTGACCCGTGCCCAGCGCTTTCGCCTGGTGGTGTTCCCGCAAATGATGCGCTTCGCGTTGCCGGGCATCGGCAATAACTGGATGGTCATCCTCAAGGCCACCGCGCTGGTGTCGATCATCGGCCTGGCCGATCTGGTCAAGGTGGCCCAGGACGCCGGCAAGAGTTCCTATCAACTGTTCTTCTTCCTGATGCTGGCGGCCCTGATCTATCTGGTGGTCACCACCGTTTCGAACTACGTCCTGCGTCGGCTGGAAACCTACTACGCCGCAGGCACCCGCGAGGCCGTACGATGATCGAGCTCCTGCAGGAATACTGGAAACCCTTCCTTTTTAACGACGGCCAGAACATCACCGGCCTGGCCATGACCCTCTGGTTGCTCAGCGCCTCGATCTTCATCGGCTTCCTGATGTCGGTACCGTTGTCGATTGCCCGGGTTTCACGCATTGTCTGGGTGCGCTGGCCGGTGCAGTTCTACACCTACCTGTTTCGCGGTACACCGCTGTATATACAGCTTCTGATCTGCTACACCGGGATCTACAGCATCGCCGCGGTACGTGCCCAGCCCATGCTCGACGCGTTCTTTCGCGACGCCATGAACTGCACCATCCTGGCCTTCGCCCTGAACACCTGCGCCTACACCACGGAGATTTTCGCCGGAGCGATCCGCAGCATGAACCATGGTGAAGTCGAGGCCGCCAAGGCCTACGGCCTGCGGGGCTGGAAGCTGTATGCCTACGTGATCATGCCGTCGGCGCTGCGCCGTTCGTTGCCGTACTACAGCAACGAAGTGATCCTGATGCTGCACTCGACCACCGTGGCCTTCACCGCCACCGTGCCGGACATTCTCAAGGTCGCCAGGGATGCCAACTCGGCGACCTTCCTGACCTTCCAGTCCTTCGGTATCGCTGCCGCCATCTACCTGGCAGTCACTTTCTCTCTGGTCAGCCTGTTCCGCCTGGCTGAACGTCGCTGGTTGTCTTTCCTTGGCCCGGCCCATTAATTCAGGAGGCTTGCACATGTACAAACTGACCGTTGAAAACCTGCACAAAAGCTACGGCAGCCATGAAGTCCTCAAGGGCGTTTCGCTGAAGGCCAAGACCGGCGATGTGATCAGCCTGATCGGCGCCAGTGGTTCGGGCAAAAGCACCTTTCTGCGCTGCATCAACTTCTTGGAAACGCCCAACGACGGCGCCATGAGCCTGGACAACCAGGCGATCCGCATGGTCCATGACCGCCACGGCATGCGGGTGGCCGACGCGGATGAGCTGCAACGCCTGCGCACCCGCCTGGCTATGGTGTTCCAGCACTTCAACCTGTGGAGCCACATGACCGTGCTGGAGAACATCACCATGGCCCCGCGCCGGGTGCTGGGGGTCAGCAAAAAGGACGCCGAGGAACGCGCCCGGCGCTATCTGGACAAGGTCGGTCTGCCGGCGCGGGTCGCCGATCAATACCCGGCGTTTCTTTCCGGCGGCCAGCAACAGCGCGTCGCCATCGCCCGGGCGCTGAGCATGGAACCGGAGATCATGCTGTTCGATGAACCGACCTCGGCGCTCGATCCGGAACTGGTGGGCGAGGTGCTCAAGGTCATACAGGGCTTGGCTGAAGAGGGGCGCACCATGATCATGGTCACCCACGAAATGAGCTTCGCGCGCAAAGTGTCGAACCAGGTGCTGTTCCTTCACCAGGGCCGCGTGGAAGAGCAGGGCGCGCCCGAGGATGTCTTGGGCAACCCGAAGAGCGAGCGTTTGCAGCAGTTCCTCAGCGGTAACCTGAAGTAAGGTCCGCAGCCTTCAGGCGGCTGGTCGGCCGCTCAAGAACGCACACATTCGGGGCGAGCAGCACACCGGGTTACCGCCCGGCAGTGCTGCTCGCCTCGGGTTTTCCTGCGCCAATCGCAATCCCTGTCTGATCCTCGCGCCAATTCACTCAAATCACCCGAGCAGCAACAAACGATGCGCAGAGAAAATTTCACTTGATTAAGCTTGTATATACATGATTGTATTTATACATGCCCTGTATCAACAAACCCATGCAACAAGCCATAACAAGAGGATTCCCGGTGAGCAAGCCAATCCCTACCACTGCCCCTGTAACAAAACACCGTGATGTTGAAATCCGTGCCGCGCGCGGCAACAAGCTGACCGCCAAGAGCTGGCTGACCGAAGCGCCGCTGCGCATGCTGATGAACAACCTCGATCCGGAAGTTGCCGAGAATCCAAAAGAGCTGGTGGTTTACGGTGGTATCGGTCGTGCCGCGCGTAACTGGGAGTGCTACGACAAGATCGTCGAAAGCCTGACCAACCTGAACGACGACGAGACCCTGCTGGTGCAATCCGGTAAGCCGGTCGGCGTGTTCAAGACCCACAGCAACGCCCCGCGCGTACTGATCGCCAACTCCAACCTGGTGCCACACTGGGCCACCTGGGAACACTTCAACGAACTGGATGCCAAGGGCCTGGCCATGTACGGCCAGATGACCGCCGGCAGCTGGATCTACATCGGCAGCCAGGGCATCGTCCAAGGCACCTACGAAACCTTCGTCGAAGCCGGCCGCCAGCACTACAACGATAACCTGACCGGCAAGTGGGTCCTGACCGCCGGCCTGGGTGGCATGGGTGGCGCCCAGCCTCTGGCTGCTACATTGGCCGGCGCTTGCTCGCTGAACATTGAATGCCAGCAGATCAGCATCGATTTCCGCCTGAAAACCCGTTACGTCGACGAGCAGGCCAAAGACCTCGACGACGCCCTGGCCCGCATCGCCAAGTACACCGCCGAAGGCAAGGCGATCTCCATCGCCCTGTGCGGTAACGCCGCCGAAATCCTCCCGGAACTGGTGCGTCGCGGCGTGCGTCCCGACATGGTCACCGACCAGACCAGCGCCCACGACCCACTGAACGGCTACCTGCCGGCCGGCTGGACCTGGGACGAATACCGCGCTCGCGCCAAGACCGAGCCGGCTGCCGTGGTGAAAGCCGCCAAGCAATCGATGGCCGTGCACGTCAAGGCCATGCTGGACTTCCAGAAAATGGGCGTGCCGACCTTCGACTACGGCAACAACATCCGTCAGATGGCGCAGGAAGAAGGCGTGGAAAACGCTTTCGACTTCCCGGGCTTCGTACCGGCCTACATCCGTCCACTGTTCTGCCGTGGCATCGGCCCGTTCCGCTGGGCGGCGCTGTCGGGCAACGCTGAAGACATCTACAAGACCGACGCCAAAGTAAAAGAACTGATCCCGGACGACGCCCACCTGCACAACTGGCTGGACATGGCGCGCGAGCGCATCAGCTTCCAGGGCCTGCCGGCGCGTATCTGCTGGGTTGGCCTGGGCCTGCGCGCCAAGCTGGGCCTGGCGTTCAACGAAATGGTGCGTAGCGGCGAGCTGTCGGCACCGATCGTGATCGGCCGCGACCACCTGGATTCCGGCTCGGTCTCCAGCCCGAACCGCGAAACCGAATCGATGCAGGACGGTTCCGACGCCGTGTCCGACTGGCCACTGCTCAACGCCCTGCTCAACACCGCAAGTGGCGCGACCTGGGTCTCCCTGCACCACGGCGGCGGCGTCGGCATGGGCTTCTCCCAGCACTCGGGCATGGTGATTGTCTGCGACGGTACTGACGAAGCGGCCGAGCGCATCGCACGCGTGCTGCACAACGACCCGGCGACCGGGGTTATGCGCCATGCCGATGCGGGTTATCAGATCGCGATCGACTGCGCCAAGGAACAAGGGCTGAACCTGCCGATGATCACCGGCCAATAACCCAACGCAAAAACCTGTACGAGCTGCCGCAGGCTGCGATCTTTTGATCTTGATCCTTAAAAGATCGCAGCCTCGTTTCACTCGACAGCTCCTACACGGATAAAAAGACTACCCAGGCTTAAGGAGCTTGAACATGACTGCATTGAACCTTATCCCAGGCCAGCTGAGCCTTGCCCAACTGCGCGCTATCTACCAGCAGCCAGTGAAACTGACCCTCGACAACAGCGCCTCGGCCCAGATCGAAGCCAGTGTCGCCTGCGTGGAACAGATCCTCGCCGAAAACCGCACCGCCTACGGCATCAACACTGGTTTCGGTCTGCTGGCCTCGACCCGCATCGCCAGCGCCGACCTGGAAAACCTGCAGCGTTCGCTGGTACTGTCCCACGCCGCTGGCGTCGGCGAGCCAATCAGTGACGCGCTGTGCCGCCTGATCATGGTGCTCAAGGTCAACAGCCTGAGCCGTGGTTTCTCCGGCATCCGCCGCAAAGTCATCGATGCGCTGATCGCCCTGATCAACGCCGAGGTTTACCCGCACATCCCGCTGAAAGGTTCGGTGGGCGCTTCCGGCGACCTGGCTCCACTGGCGCACATGTCGCTGGTACTGCTGGGCGAAGGCAAGGCGCGTTACAAGGGCCAATGGCTGCCGGCTACCGAAGCCCTGGCCGTGGCCGGCCTGGAGCCATTGACCCTGGCGGCCAAGGAAGGTCTGGCGCTGCTTAACGGCACCCAGGTGTCCACCGCATTCGCCCTGCGCGGCCTGTTCGAAGGCGAAGATCTGTTTGCCGGCGCCCTGACCGTAGGTGGCCTGACCGTTGAAGCGGTACTGGGTTCGCGTTCGCCGTTCGACGCACGCATCCACGCCGCCCGTGGCCAGAAAGGCCAGATCGACACCGCTGCCGCTTATCGTCATTTGCTGGACGAGCGCAGTGAAGTCTCCGATTCCCACCAGAACTGCGAGAAGGTCCAGGATCCGTACTCCCTGCGTTGCCAGCCGCAAGTCATGGGCGCTTGCCTGACCCAGTTCCGCAACGCCGCTGAAGTGCTGGTGATCGAAGCCAACGCCGTATCGGATAACCCACTGGTGTTCGCCGCCGAAGGCGATGTGATTTCCGGCGGTAACTTCCACGCCGAGCCGGTGGCCATGGCCGCCGACAACATGGCGCTGGCCATCGCGGAAATCGGTTCCCTGAGCGAGCGTCGCATCTCGCTGATGATGGACAAGCACATGTCGCAACTGCCGCCGTTCCTGGTGGCCAACGGTGGCGTGAACTCCGGCTTCATGATCGCCCAGGTGACCGCCGCGGCACTGGCCAGCGAGAACAAGGCCCTGTCCCATCCGCATTCGGTGGACAGCCTGCCGACTTCCGCCAACCAGGAAGACCACGTGTCCATGGCCCCGGCGGCGGGCAAGCGCCTGTGGGAAATGGCTGAAAACACCCGTGGCATTCTCGCGGTGGAATGGCTCGCGGCCTGCCAGGGCCTGGATCTGCGCGAAGGTCTGAAGACTTCGGCCAAGCTGGAACTGGCGCGCAACACCCTGCGCAACAAAGTCGCGCACTATGAGAAAGACCGTTTCTTCGCCCCGGACATCAACGCCGCGAGCGAATTGCTGGCCTCCCGCTGCCTCAACGAGCTGGTACCGGCGCGGTTGCTGCCAAGCCTCTAAGCAGGCGCCTTGGCCGGGAGACTGGCTCCCGGCATCTCCCATTTCCGTGCACGGCCTGTCCAGCAGGCTGTGCGTGGCTTTTCGCCCGACAAAAATAATCAGGAAAGCGAAATGCAACCGCAAACAACAGGTTTGAAACGCGGGCTATCGGCCCGACATATTCGCTTCATGGCACTGGGGTCGGCGATCGGCACCGGGTTGTTCTACGGTTCGGCCTCGGCCATCCAGATGGCCGGGCCGGCGGTGCTGCTGGCCTATCTGATCGGTGGTGCGGCGGTTTACATGGTCATGCGTGCACTCGGCGAGATGGCCGTGCACAACCCGGTCGCAGGCTCCTTCGGTCAGTACGCCAGCACCTACCTGGGGCCGATGGCCGGCTTCATCCTCGGTTGGACCTATGCGTTCGAGATGGTGATCGTCGGCCTTGCCGATGTGACGGCCTTCGGCATCTACATGGGCTTCTGGTTTCCGGAAGTGGCGCGCTGGATCTGGGTGCTCGGCATCGTCTTCGTGATCGGCGGCCTGAACCTGTGCACCGTGAAAGTCTTCGGTGAAATGGAGTTCTGGATGTCGCTGCTCAAGGTCGGCGCGATTATCGCGATGATCCTCGGCGGGTTCGGCATCATGGCGTTCGGTATCGGCAGTTCCACAACCGAGCATGTGACGGGGATCAGCAACCTATGGACCCAAGGCGGCTTCATGCCCAACGGTGTGGGTGGCCTGATCGCCTCGTTCGCGGTGGTGATGTTTGCCTTCGGCGGCATCGAGATCATCGGCGTGACTGCCGGCGAAGCGAAGGACCCGCAGCATGTCTTGCCCAAGGCGATCAATGCCGTTCCCCTGCGGATTCTGCTGTTCTACGTGCTGACCCTGTTTGTGTTGATGGCGATCTTCCCGTGGCAGCAAATCGGCAGCAACGGCAGCCCGTTCGTGCAGATCTTCGACAACCTGGGTATCAGCTCGGCGGCGACCATCCTTAATATCGTGGTGATTTCCTCGGCGATCTCGGCGATCAATAGCGACATCTTCGGTGCCGGGCGCATGCTGTTCGGCCTGTCCCAGCAAGGTCAAGCGCCGAAGGCCTTCGGTCAGCTGTCGCGCCATGGCGTGCCATGGATGACCGTGGTGGTCATGAGCGCCGCCTTGCTCGGTGGCGTGCTGCTGAACTACCTGATCCCGGAAAACGTGTTCGTCCTGATCGCTTCGATTGCGACCTTCGCCACTGTCTGGGTGTGGCTGATGATCCTGCTGACCCAGGTGGCCATGCGGCGTTCCATGAATGCCGAGCAAGTCGCCCAGCTGAAGTTTCCGGTGCCGTTCTGGCCTTATGCGCCCATGGCCGCGATTGCCTTCATGGCCTTTATCTTCGGTGTACTGGGTTACTTCCCGGATACCCAGGCGGCCTTGATCGTCGGGGTGGTGTGGATTGCCTTGCTGGTGCTCGCTTACCTGCTGTGGGTCAAGCCGGCGGCAGGGCAGGCAGCGCGGGTGATGGGCGAGACTACTGTCAGCTAAGCCAGACAGATACCTGTGGCGAGGGGATTTATCCCCTCGCCACAACTGTTCACGAGCTTGGTAACAACCCTCTCTGCCTGGCGACATGAGTCGCCAGCGCGTCCATCAAATCCGGGGACAGGCAGTCATAGGGCTCCAGGCCGATTGAACGCAGGCGCTCACGGATGGCCTTCATTTGCGCCGGTGGCGTGCCGGTTTCGATAATCGAGGACACGAACGCCGCGAAACCTGGCGCAGCCCATCCACGCTGGGGAGAAAGCTCGGTGTGAACGAAGTCCAGGCCGTAAAACGCATGGTCCTTGTTCTCGATCCGCCCGAACAGGTGGGCGTGGCATTGCTTGCAGGCATGCCGCTGGATGGTCGCGCTTGCGTCGACGATTTCCAGTTTTTCGCCATGGGCGGTGACAGAGACCTTATCCCGGGGTACCACGGCAATCACGGCGAATATCGCGTTTTCCGGCTTCCAGCATTTGCTGCAACCGCACGCGTGGTTATGCAGGGTTTGCGCGTCGATCCTGACCTCGACCTTGTCGTTCGCACACAGGCATTGCAGGGTGCCGCCCTTGAAGTCCGCGGCGACGGGTTCGAAGCCTTTGTCCGGTCCAGCATTGTCCAGCACAGGGTGCAGCTTCACGGTGCTCACGTTGGCGTCTCCTTTTCGGGCTGTCAGACAACGGTGTCTGAGGGCAGGGCGGGTTCAATCAGTATAGGATCCGCTTGTTGCCTGCCACCGCCCGAGCATCGGTGAGTCCTGGTGAAACTAGTTGTCCCTGTGGGCGCCGACCGGCAGGCGGCTGCCCAGGCGATAGCGGGAGGAGGGGTGGATCAAGCGTACATAGGTCACGATCTTGCTCTGGTTCCAGGTGCGACGCATGAGCACCAGGCAAGGTTCGTTGATATCGATTTGCAGGTATTTGCTTTCGTCGCTGCTGGGGTGGCTGGCCTCGACGATATGTTCCATTTCATCGGGTCGCAGCACTTGCAACAGATACATGGCCGGTTGCAGGTTCTCGCCAAACTCCTGCTGGAGAAAATCGGGAATCATCTCGGGATTGACGTAGCGATCCTCAAGCTGCACCGGAATGCCTTCTTCGCTGTGCACGCAGATCACATGAAAAACTGAAGCACCGGTCGGCAGCGACAACGCCGCAGCCACCGGCATCGACGCGACTTCGCGTCCCAGGTGCAGGACCTTGCACGTGTAAGTGTGGCCCCGAGCGACTATTTCGTCGGCGATGTTGGTGATGCGCAGCAGGTTTGACTGTGGCTTGCTTTCGGCCACGAAGGTACCGACGCCCGAGATTCGCACCAGATGGCCTTCTTCGGTCAGTTCGCGCAAGGCACGGTTGATCGTCATGCGCGACATGCCCAGTTCCTCGACCAACCGGTGCTCTGAAGGGATCAGGTCTCCGGGTTTCCAAACGCCCGCGCGAAGCTGGTCTTGCACGAAATCCTTCGCGCGTCGATAGAGCGCTTGCGGTGCATTTTTAATCATCAGTCGATCCGTATTTCCTGTGCGGCAAGCGCACTTGCCAAGGCCTGGAGAAAAAAGTCGATATCCTCACAGCTTAGGGTGGATACCTGCAAGTGCCGAGGATATCCAAGTTCGCGTCGGGGGGTGATTATCAACTCATCGCGCCGCTCGCCTATGCCCTGGCCATCTCTTGTTGACTGAGGTCAGGCGCTCGGTTCCCGAAATGAGTTTTGAGGCAACGTTGGGCAGGCGGCCGGCCTGATAGTGCCAATCGAGGCGTAGTTTGCGCCGCAAGTTCTTGAAGCAGCGAGAACAAACTTAACCCGATAGCTGCTTTTCAAAGGCACGCAACCACTCTCCCACCATTGCGGAATAGGGCGCGCTTGGCTCCGCCATCACTGCGATTTCATCGACAGTCCGGTTCCTCAGATCGCAAAGTCTTGATGGCAGCACTTTCAACCGGTCGGGCCAATTGGAATCTGCCGAATTCAGCAGATCATCGAGATCGTCAGCCATGACAGTCAATTCAATGATCGTGGCCGCCATGAACTCCAGCTGCCGCAGGACCCGGGTTCTGTCTTGCACAAGACCCAAGCGGTTGAGCCCATAGATTTTAATCGAATGCGCGCCTCGGGCCGGTTCGCCCGGAAGGTCGTTCGGTACCACGAGTGCCGGGAGCGAAGGATACTCGACATTGAACTTGAGAAATTGCGAAGGCTCGTCATTGCACGGGTTTAGAAGTAGGGGTTGCTCCGCGGTATAGTCACCGTTTTCCGAAACAACATAGGTGCCAGACACAGGGAAACTGTCTTTTTTACCTGCCCCCACTCCGTGCAATGCTTCGCTGAAACTGGTGTCCCACAATTGCTCAAGGGTAGTTTGACCGCCCACCAGTTTCTGCCGGCGTTTGCGATTGCAATCGATGCAACTCGGTAACAAGTTCTCCCATTTCATGGCAAGCCACCAGTAGCCCGGATGATCGGGAGCTTCGGCAATCGCGCCCTTGGGGCGAAAGTGCTCGACATCTACGGGACCGCTGGCAGAGTAAAAGGTCTCGCAGTAGGCGCACTTGCCATGGAACAGTTGGTGCAGTCTCTGTTTCACTTCATCGTGTTTATATAGCTTAAATTCAAAGCTGCCCGGTTTTTGTTGGGTCCAATGAGCACGAACTTCATCGAGCTCTTTTTTTCCACCTGTCAGTGATTCAAGAATGTCAGGGGGTATCACGGTCGACCGGTCGACTTTGCGCATGATTGATACCTCGCAATAAGTTCATGATTTTGTCCTTCGATTCCTGTCTCATCCGTTGAAGTGACTCGGCAGAAGCGGACCTGCGCTCTTTCAGGAAATCAGCCACTACTTCTTGTACCAGGCGTTGTCCTTCCGATGTTCCAATTGGCAACACCGATGCAATGTCACTCTCAAGGGTGCGCAGCAATTTGATGTCTTGCGGATCGGTGCTCGGCTCCAGGCGTTGAGCCGCCAGAAGATCAGCGATACCGGCGAACTTTCGATCGATTTCCGGCGCGTCCGCTGAAAAAAGCTGGAAAAAATCGGACGTCAGCAACTGCTCGATCGTGAGGTTGGCGGTAGAGGGAAGATGCGTCAGTCGCTCTACTTTCATGGGCAGAGGGGGATGTTTTTTTGATTTTCTTTTAGATGGGGGAGGTTGTTCTGATGCTACGCGTTGCAATACCAACACCTCGTCATCGGCCATGGAACGCAGACAAAGGGGGTCATGGGTTGTTGCAATGAACGTAACATTCGGCAGCGCGTTCCTGAGACCTCGCATAATGCTCATTTTCCAGCGTGGATGCAGATGCGCCTCAACTTCATCGATCAATACCACGGCCCGCACAGTGCTCAAGTTTTCGAAACCCTTGTTCACTCTAGGGTCCATCAAGCCCTGGAAGATGTCACAAACAGTCGCCAATACAGTTCTGAAACCTGACGACGCAATATCCAAAGGGGTTTTCCCCCACTTGTCCTGATTTGAATTACTGGCGATTGAGGTCACGATATGGCATCTGGTTCTTTCGGGATTTCGCCAGATCACATCGAATTCGCCTTCAATACTCAAAACCCCTCTCAGAGCCCGAACGACCATTGCAAAGGTCGGGTCACTGAGACCAAGCAGCCATTTTTCCGGGTTGGAAAGCAGGACATCGGAACGCAACAGATTTTTAACATACTTCGCCGGGCTATAACTTCGCTGTTTTCTCAGGTATTGCCTGAAAGCGCCGTAGGCAAAAACACCCGGCATTTCGAATGCACTGGAGTGTTTACTATCGACAAAGCCTTCGCTGCCAATACTCAGGACATGGGAACTGCCGTCGTCGAATGTCAGGGATACGGACGCGGACTCACGCCTATCCTGGTCGCTACCGCCCATGAAATCGGGCTTCAAGATAAAGCTGTCAGCGGCCAGCGCTAATTCATCTCGCGCTGTCTCGTCTGACATGGCGAGCGCAATGGCTTCAAGAATTGAACTTTTGCCTGCTGCATTTTCACCCAGTATCAACAAAGAGGGGGTGAACATTTGCGAAGGGCTATCTACGGACGAGGGCGTTTGATTGGCTACTGGCAAATCAAAACTGAGATCTTCAAGTGCCTTGAAATTTTTAATATCCACTTTGATCAGACGCGCTCGACCTTGCTTGGGTTTGGGCGTGATAATTTCGACTGCCAGCCCCTGCTTATCATCTCGTACAAGCGCGTCTCTTGCCTTCTTAAGCCTCCCTGCGGCACCTTCAGTTTCCCAAAAACGGTGATAGAAACGCTGTATACGTGCCTTGGACAAGACAAGATAGGCCCCACTGGAAGAGCCTATTTCCCGTGCAAGTCGTCGCAATAATAAATACCAGGTGCCTCCAAACTCCAAGTGCTCAAAATCAAACAGAGGAACCACCTGCTTCCATGTTTTGGCTGTCTTTTCATCTGTTTCCCAGTAAAGCGTCAACTCATTAAAACGATTTTCAAAGGTTTTTCCTCGTTGTTTGATGCGCGCCTCGGCATTGAGGTTGAAGTGGTCGATGGTAGTGCCGCCGCGGTCTGTTATGCCGATCATTCGTCCATCCACGCAAACATGAAGTTGCAGGGCAAAGTCTTTCTGTTCGCAGGGATCGAGTAACAGCGGTTTTTCGCTCAGTGGAAACTTTGGCCAAAGACCATTGCCCTGTTTCACGAATTGGTCAATCTCTTGCTCAGTTGGAATTCTGGCCCGTTTACCCTTGACTGGAAAAAATAAAGGTGCCTCTGGCATACAGCTCGCGCAAATGGGGTAAATGTTGTCCCAGGCATCGGCGAGCCATGTGTAATAGAGGTGCGGATTTGCGCCCGATGCCGGTGGGTTTGCCTCCGCCGCTGGACGAAATCGAAAAGGTTGGACCTTCGTGGATGCTTCACAAAACGCACACTTGCCGTGGAACAATTGGTTCAGTGCGCGGTGTGTCCCCGGTTCGTCAAGGGGCAGTAATTTTCTCGATACACTGGTTTGCGATATCTGCTCTGATGACTTACTGAAATATTCCCTGAGCTGACGCCGATACTGACCCGCTTCGCGGCTGGTGAATAGGCTCGGTGGGGGCACCCGGCTTCTATCGAACGTCAGCATTTTTCTTTTCCTTTTAAGCATTGAGCTGCCAAACAGTTTTTAGACAAAGTTCGGGAGGAGACCTGCAGAAGTGTAGTTGCTAGACGGTAATCCTGAGAAAAAATAACTAAATAAACAGAGTTGTCTATGCTGATTAGATGGAAATAGAGGAGGGTTTTGATACTTTGTTAATGCACCGAAACACTTTTCTTAAATATTTTACAGTTGTTTAACGCTGGCATCCTTAACCGTTCTATTTGCGAGCGGATACTCCACCGCCCGAGGTAAACATCATGGCCTCAACCCGCGTCAGTGATTCCGTTAATCCACAGGGGGAGGGCGCTGTTTCGGACACGCCTGGGAGCGCAAAAAAGAAAAGAAAGACCAGTACGGGGACGGCTCGCCAGGCGGTCATCCTGGTTCATGGCATGGGTGAGCAAATCCCGATGGACACCGTCAAAGGCTTCGTCAGCACGCTCTGGCAGAACACCCCTGGCTCGGTGAACGAAATCTGGAGTAAACCCGATACCCGCACCTGCTCGTTGGAGTTGCGGCGTATCACCACCCGTAAAAGCGAACCGTCCAGTCATTTTCAGCAAGGAGTACGGTCAGATTTTTTCGAACTGTATTGGGCTGACCTTACAGCGGGCTCGACGTGGGACCAGTTCGTTGGCTGGGTTCGATATCTGCTGATCCGCCCCCTGGACAAGGTACCCCCAGCCCTTCGGCAAGCCTGGTATGCGCTATGGGTTGCCACCTTGTTTGTCATTTCAATGGGGATACTAGGGCTAGTGCCCGATAACATCTGGTCAAGTCATGCCCCCGAGTGGTTGCCCCGCGCGTTATTCCTGGCCATCGTCGCAGCTTTGACGGCGTTGCTGCACAAACTTGTCGCTCAGACATTCGGGCGGGTGGTCCGTTATACCCGGGCCGATCCGGACAATATTGCGGCGCGAGCAGCGGTCCGTACGAGGGGCTTGAATCTATTGAGAGCGCTCCATGAAGGGGATGAATATGATCGAGTCATATTGGTTGCCCATAGCTTGGGGTCAATTCTTGCTTACGATCTACTCACTTATTTTTGGGCGGAAAAAACCAACTCCATCTCCATTTTACAAGGAACTACGGCCTTCAAGGCGCTTCGAGAAGTTGAGCTGGCTGCCTTGGATCTGGATGCGTTCGCAGCCAGGGGCACGGCGAATGTGAGTGAACTGAACAGGGCTCAATTGAAGTACAGGGAGGCACAGGCGCAACTATGGAACTGTCTTGCGACCCTCGATCCGCAAAGTGGTCGTTCACCGGCTGAAGATAGATGGCTGATCAGTGATTTTGTGACGTTTGGCAGTCCGCTGGCGCATGCAGAAGTGTTGCTTGCTTCGGGAAAGGCAGATTTAAAGGCACGTTTTGATGCCCGCGAGATGCCGATATCACCTCCTGTTCGTGAGCCTCTTGAGGCAAGAACAAAAAATATCGCAGCCTCCAGCGGCATGACGGACGACAATGGCGTCGTACTGCCAAAACTCATGTCGTATCCAAGCAAGGACGATCCCGAACGCTGGATCATCAATCACGGCGCTCCTTTTTCCGTGGTGCGCTGGACCAACGTTTACGACCCATCGAGTCGGGTCTATCAAGGCGACCTCATCGGTGGTCAACATGCGCCGGTTTTCGGTCTCGGGGTCAAGGATATCGATCTGTCTTCGTTCGATGGTCGTTCAACACGATTTACGCATACGCTCTATTGGAACGCCGGATGTTCGCCTAAACGCATCCAGGCTTTCCGTGAGGCAGTAAACCTGCCGAATGCTCTCTAGATGCAATGGTTGTTCAGTATTAGAGCGAGCGATGGCGGGTCCCTTGCTTCACCTTCAGTAAACCAATGAGGAAAGGAGGGCGTTGCGAATACGTTTGAGCACCTTGGCCAGGAGGCACTTAATGCTCATGGGCATGGGAGTGGATCGTCAGGGCACCCGGCACCTTGGTGCGTTCGAGCCCGCCACGTGCCAGCCAGCGCAGGGTCTGCTCGTAGGCACGCTGCAGCAACGACTCGGTCTGGGCAAAGTTGAACACCGATACATCCACGGGACACAAGGGCGGGACGATGTGCAGGCTGGTGAGGTTGCGGAAGTGTTCAATGTCGCTCACCAACTGGCGCATGCTCATCAGGTTGACGGTATGCAGTGCCAGGGCGATCAAGCCTCGGGGCGGCTGTGGCAGGGCGCAACTCATTCCGGTGGGAACCACCACGACATTAGTGGCGCCCAGGGCCACGGCCGTCGAGATCGGTGTATTGCTGGCCACACCACCGTCAATCAGGAACTGATCGGCAATTTTCACACTGGGGAACACCAGCGGAATCGCAGCGCTGGCCAGCAGCGCCTTGCCGAGTTCACCACTGGAAAGAACCGTCTCGGCACCGCTGAGCAAGTCGGTTGTGACGATGTGCAGGGGCAACACCGCATCCTCAATGCGGCGAATGGGCAGTGCCTGATCCAGCAGCCGGTTCAAGGCTACCGGCTGAAACAGAAAGCCACGCTGCTTGATCAGCCCTCTACAGGTATCGAGCCAGGACAGGGGAAAAATGTCCGTTTTACGCAAGCCGCGCCAGAAACCGGCAAGCGCCTCGACACCCTCGGCATCGGGTCTGGCGGCAAAGTAAGCACCGTTGATGGCGCCCACCGAGGCGCCCACCACCATGTCGAACCGGACACCGGCCTCGACCAAAGCCTTCAACATACCCACCTGGACAGCACCCAGGCTGCCACCGCCAGCGAATACGATTGCGGTTTTGGTTGTCATGCTTGAAGTCCCTGGGCGGCGTTGCTTCGAATCAGTGTAGTTGAGGGAGGAACTGGACAAGCCGGGGCCAGGTCCCGGCGCGCGTTGTACCTTCAGCCCAAAACGGGCAGGCGGCCTCCAGACCGATGCGAAATGTCCCTCCCCGGGATCAGAATTCGTTAATCCGCGAAGAACACCAACGCGCGCAATTCGATACTGCGCCGTGACGGGGCGCCTGGCGGTGTAGAAGGGTCATCGAAAGCCGTGTGTGCGCCGGCCCTCGCCACACCGTCGGTGCGCGAATCGTAGATCTTGAGCAGTAACACCTCTTCAGGTCGCAGTTGAGGGTAGTAATACCAGCGATGATTCGGGTTGGCGCGCACCGAGAAGGTTTCCCCGACCTTGTCGCGATAAACCAGATCGCTGGGCAGAAAGTCCGCAGGATCGATGGTGCTGGCATCGCACAAGGCCAGCGGTGTTGTGAAGACCGGCCCAGAGATGGGGCGCCACAGATTGATGATCGCGAAACGTTTGAGCAACCGCTGCTCGGCTTCTTCAGCAGGCAAGTGATCGCGCACACGGCGTATGGCAGAACGCTCGGTCTGGTCGTTATGGACATAGCGCACCGGCTCGCGCAGTCCGGTGGCCTCTCTGCCTGGCTGATCAACACGAATGGTGTGATCGAAGATAACGGTCTTGATGGCGCCCGTTTGCTCGCGAATCAGTACGTCGGCCTCGGCATAGTAAAACTGGCGAACCTGCTCTTCGTCTTCAAGATCCGGTACTGCGCTGGGTTGCTCGACCCGCTGAAAACCTTGCACATCGAGGCTGGCGGGCGTGACAAGCAAACGTGCGTTGTGAATATCGACTCGGGTCGGTTGCAGGATGCCGGTGCGCTGTGGCTGGCCTTCAGGCTGGGGGTAGGCATAGTTGATTGGACGTATGCCGTTGTCCAGCAGGTAATTGAGTTCGCCGATCACCGATGCAGGTGCGATGTTTTGCTGATGGGTTCCCATACACATTCCTCGCGTCGATATGAACGCTTCAAAATGCTTCCTTGAATGGCCGCAAATCCAGTTCCTGAGTCCATGCGCTACGCGGCTGTGAATGCAGATACCAATAAGCTTCGGCAATGTCCTCGAGCTGCAATGAACCCTCTGCACCCAATTGCTCAAGACGTTGTGGAGCGTGGGTGCGTACGCGTTCGCCGTTGATGCTGCCGTCTATCACTACGTGCGCGACATGAACATTTTGCGGGCCGAACTCGCGAGCGAAGGACTGACTCAACGAGCGCAACCCGGCCTTGGCTGCGGCAAATGCCGTGAAGGGCGGCTTGCCCCGCAAAGAGGCTGTGGCGCCCGTGAACAGCAGCGTGCCACCGCCGTTTTCAAGCAGGGCGCGGGTGGATTCCCTGGCGAATAAAAAACCGCCCAGGGTCGATGCCCGCCAGGTTTGCTCGAACAGCTCGGCGCTGAGCTCAAGGCTTGGGGCGGCAACCGAATTACCGACATTGAAGATCGCCACGCGCAACTGACCAAGTTCCCTGACAGCCTTGATCGCCGCAAGGATCTCGGCTTCCTTGCCTGCGTCTGCTGGCAACGCTACCGCATCGCCGTCCTGTGCCCGAATGCTTTCAACAACCGCCTCGAGTTTGTCGAGGCTGCGACCGCTGACCGCGACCTTGTAACCACCTTTGGCGAATCGTCGTGCCAGCGCCGCCCCCAATCCTTCGACAGCACCGACTCCGTTTACCCAGACAACTTCCGAGGCTAATGACATGACGCAATCCTTGAAAGACAGAAAGGGCACTTACTCTAACTTTGTCTATTCGTTGAGGATTAGAATTTTGAACACTAACGATAGAACGTATCAGTTATTGCGGTGACGGCCGCAAAGGCTCTGCCTCCTGTGCTCCTGACAGATTTCACTTTTTAGTGGGGCCAGAGGGGAGTTTTCAAGTTGCACCCGAAAACAACTAAAAATCTGCGGGTTAGTTGGTTGTTCATGGGCTGCCGAAAAAGCGAAAAACAGCAGCCTTAAAGGAAATGAGTTCCTTTAAGGCGAACCTAAGCTAATGACAAAAAGGTATTTACTATTAATTTTTAAGATCGTTTAGCTTCAAGCAGGCGTTACCAGTTTCCGTCAAGTTTCATGGAGTGAACCATGCCGTACACACAGGACATCACCACCTTACCGACCCTGGATCTGTCATTGCTTGACGCAACGCCGGCACAACGCCAAGGGTTCCTTGACGAGTTGCGTCATGCCGCCCGGGATGTGGGTTTTTTCTACCTGACCGGGCATGGTATCGACGCTGACGTGTTGAAGCAGGTTCAGGCCAGCGCCCGCCAATTCTTTGCATTGCCCGATAGTGAGAAAGCAGCGGTCGGGATGATCAACTCGCCGCATTTTCGCGGTTACAACCGTGCCGCTTCAGAGATCACACGTGGCAAACCGGACTTGCGCGAGCAGTTCGACCTGGGAGCAGAGCGGGACGTTTTGCCACAGGATCAGCACAGCCCGCACTGGGCACGGCTGCAAGGTCCCAATCAGTGGCCCGCTGCGTTGCCGGCGCTCAAGCCATTGCTGCTGGATTGGCAGCAGGCCATGACCCGCATGTCCCTGCGCTTGTTGCGCGCCTTCGCTGAGGCGCTGTCTCTGCCGCAGGAGGCTTTCGATCAGTTGTACGGCGACAAGCCCAATGAACACATCAAGTTGATGCGCTATCCGGGGCAGGCGCCAGACGCAAGCCAACAAGGAGTCGGGGCACACAAGGATTCAGGCTTCCTCAGTTTTCTGTTGCAAGACCAGCATGCCGGACTGCAGGTCGAAATCGAGGAGGGGCGCTGGATTGATGCGTTGCCTCGGGACAACACGCTTGTGGTGAACATCGGCGAACTGCTGGAACTGGCTACCAATGGTTATCTACGCGCCACGGTGCATCGGGTGGTGTCGCCGCCCGAAGGCGGCGAGCGCTTGTCGATTGCTTTTTTCCTCGGCGCCCAACTGGACACGACGGTGCCACTGTACCCGCTGCCCGCGGCATTACTGCGCGAGGCGCGGGGACCAGCCAGTGACCCGGACAATCCGTTATTCCGTGACGTGGGATGGAACTACCTCAAGGGCCGGCTGCGCTCCCATCCCGACGTCGCACAGCGTTACTACGCCAACGCATTGATACCCCGGGCACTCAGCGCCTGACCCCATCACTCTCGATCAAGGATTACGAACATGTTCAAGAAAACAGGATTGACCCTGGCCGTGCTGGGCTCTCTGGTAACGTCTTTCAGTGCGCTGGCCCTGGAGCCACTGCGAGTAGCGGCGGACCCTGTGCCCCACGCACAGATTCTGGCGTACATCCAGAAAATCGACCCGCAATTGAATCTCAAGGTCATCGAGATCACCAGCGGCGTGAACTCCAATGAACTGCTGGTACATGGTGACGTCGATGCCAACTACTTCCAGCACTTGCCGTACCTGAAATCTCAGGAGCAGGCGCTCGGCGAAAAACTTGCGGTGGCGGCCACCGTACACATCGAACCGCTGGGCATTTATTCCCATCGTCACAAGAATTTCGCTCAGGTGCCGGAAAAAGGCACGGTAGCGGTCCCCAACAACGTCACCAACCTGAGTCGCGCGCTGTATCTGTTGCAGGACAACGGCCTGATCAAACTCAAGGCCGGTTTCAATGACCCGGCCAAGGACCAGGCAACACCCAAGGACATCGCCGAAAACCCGAAGCAACTGAAGATCCTGGAAATCGAATCACCGCAGATTCCCCGCGCGCTGGATGACGTAGACCTTGCGGTGATCAACGGCAACTACGCGCTGGAAGCCGGTCTGGTGCCCGCCAAGGATGCACTGGGGCTGGAAAAGGCCGAGCACAACCCGTATGCCAATATCCTGGTGACCACGCCGAAGTTGCAGGGTGATCCACGGATCAAGCAGCTGGCCAAGGACCTGACGTCGCCCGAAGTCGCCAAGTTCATCAACGATAATTTCTCGGGTTCGGTCATCCCGGTCGTCCCGGTAACTGTGGCAGCCAGCAAGCCATGATCGTTATCGAGCGGTTGAGCAAAACCTACGCGTCGGCGCAGTCGCCGGCGCTGGATCAAATCTCCCTGAGCATTCCCGACGGCGCGATTTATGGAATTCTGGGGCGCAGCGGTGCAGGTAAGTCGACGCTGCTGCGTTGTCTCAATCTGCTCGAACGGCCCAGTGCCGGGCGCATTTTGCTGGACGGTGAGGACCTGACGGCGCTGTCCGACCTCGATCTGCGCCGACAACGCCAGCGCATCGGCATGATCTTTCAAGGGTTCAACCTGCTGCATTCGCGAAATGTTTTCGACAACGTCGCCGTGCCGCTGGAAATCGCTCGCATCGGTAAAGAGCAGCGTCATTCACGAGTGAGGGAGCTTCTGGATCTGGTGGGCTTGAGCGATAAGGCGCGGGCGTTTCCCTCTCAATTGTCCGGTGGGCAGAAACAACGGGTGGGCATTGCCCGAGCCCTGGCAGCGCGGCCGGCTTATCTTCTGTCGGATGAAGCCACCAGCGCCCTCGACCCGGAGACCACCGCGTCCACACTTGAATTACTGCGCGATATCAATCGTCAGTTGGGGCTGACGATCGTGTTGATTACCCACGAGCTGGACGTGGTCAAGTCCATTTGTGATCACGCAGCTTCGCTGGCCCATGGCCGGCTGGTCGAAGCCGGGCCGATTACCCGGTTGCTGGCAGACCCGGATTCGAACTTGGGCCGTTCACTGCTGCCGGGGTACAGCAAGCCCTTGGGACACGATGACCGGGCATTGGAACTGAGTTTTTTCGACAATCAGCGGGCTACTCCGGTGTTCAAGGAACTGGCGCAGCAGGGCGTGGAGTTGAACTTGCTGGCCAGTGGTATCGAGTCCATCGGCGGGCAGAAGGTAGGGCGTCTGCGCGTGGCATTTCGTCATACCCAAGATGAACCGAAATTGGCGCAGGTCGTGGCTTTTCTCAAACAGCATGGCGTCAGGGTGGAGCGCTCATGAACCGGATTATCGACTGGAGCGAGATCTTTCAACTGGTACTCAATGCCACTGGAGAAACCCTTTACATGGTCGCGCTGGCGGGGTTCTTTACCTTGCTGATCGGCTTGCCCCTGGGCGTATTGCTGTTCATCAGTCGTAGTGGCGGCCTGTATCCGATGTCGCGACTCAACAAAGTATTGGGAGGGCTGGTCAATCTTGGTCGCTCACTGCCATTTGTGGTGATGCTGATTGCCCTTATCCCGCTGACACGGCTGGTAGTAGGCACAACGCTGGGCAGCACCGCTGCCGTAGTACCCATCACTATTGGTGCCTTTCCGTTCTTTGCCCGAATAGTCGAAAACGCCCTGGACGAAGTCGACAAGGGCCGGATCGAAGCGATCCTCGCCATGGGGGGTGATATCTGGCACGTGATTTTCAAAGTGCTGCTGCCTGAAGCGCTCCCCGCGTTGCTGGCAGGCATCACGTTGACCTTGGTGATGCTGATCGGATTCTCATCCATGGCCGGGGTCATTGGTGGTGGCGGGCTGGGGGATCTGGCGATTCGCTACGGCTATCAGCGTTTCAACAACCAGGTGATGGTTGCCACGGTGGTGGTGCTGGTGATTCTGGTGCAAAGCGTGCAAAGCCTCGGCGATCGGTTGGTACGCTCTCTTGCTCACCGTCGTTGATGGGCACCGGCAGCAGTACAGTCACAAGCCCTGACTGCTTCTGATCAACTCATAGGCCCGGCGTACAAGCGGGTTCACGGTGTTGGGCCGAATCCACAAGTAATAGGTCACATCCGGCAGTCGTGGCAGGCCGTCGTTTTCGCCGAGCACGCGCATGTCCGGGCCGAGCATTTCCATGCTTCGGGGAGTGACGCCCAAACCTGCCCGCGTAGCGGCCTTGATGCCGATCAGGTTCGAGGCCAGGTACGCCTGGCGCCAGGCGATGTTGGCGCGTTCAAGTGCCTCCAGCGCATAGCGGCGATAGATGCTGGGTTCATCCACGAGAATCAGTGGCAGCGGCTCGCCCGGGGTGTGGATGTATTGGGCCGAGCAAATCCACCACACCGGGGAGGTGCGCAAGGCAAAACCTTCAAGTGTTGGGTCGGCGCGTGTGGAAATCACCATGTCGACTTTGCCACGGTGCAGATCATCCATCAGGAACGGACTGCGGCCGACATCGATCTCCAGTCGCAAGCGCGGGGCCGAGCGGGCGATGTGGCTCAGCATCGGGGGCAGGATGGTGTCGGCAATGTCATGGGGTGACCCGATGCGCAGCACACCACTCAGGCTGCTTTCACGCAGGGAGTTGAGTGCGTCGTCGTTGAGCGAGAGCATTTGCCGCGCATGACGCAGAAGCTGCAGGCCCGCCTCGGTGAGCTGCTTTTGCCGTCCGCGTTTCTCGAACAGATTCACGCCGACAAGTTGCTCCAGACGTTGCATGTGCTGGGTTACCGACGATTGCGTGCGGTCCAGTTGCGCGCCAGCTTCGGCGAAGCTGTGGTGATCCACCACGGCAATAAAGGTACGCAGCAATTCGAGGTCTAGGGTAGGTGAGGTCGACATGGCCGTTCCTGGTTGCTGTTTTTATATCAATACGGCAAACATAAACATTACATTTGTTTATGTGTTTTTGTCGAGATTCGGATTTCACTGTCAATAAATCCCGTATTTACGGGGGTTGTAGACGGCTACGTGTAAGAGCGTGACGACGAGTTATAACGATATTAGATATTTGAATTTCCGTTACCTCAGGACACTACCTAGGATGCCCACACAGTAGATCGGGGGAACGCCGATCATTCATTGGGGGGGAAATCCATGTTACTTGAACGCTCAACCGTTAAACGATTGTTGCCCGTGATGTTGGGCGCCTTGGCCTCCTTGGCGGCAAGCACCGGTGCTCACGCCGATGCCACTCTGGACAAAATCGAGCAACGCCATGCACTGGCAGTCGGTGTCTTGCTGTCCGGCGGTCCCTTTGGCGGGATTGATCCCACCACACAACAACCGCGCGGCCTGAACGTCGACCTCGCGCGGGAGTTGGGCCGGCAATTGGGCGCAGAGGTTCAGCTAGTACCGGTATTGCCCGCCAACCGTGTGCAGTTTTTGCAGCAGGGCAAAGTGGATTTGTTGATCGCCAATATGGAATGGACTGCCGAACGCGGCGAGATCCTCGGGTTTGTGCCTACACCGTTCTACCGTGTAGGAGGGACCGCAGCGGTGTTGAAGGACAGCAAGATCACCCGCTGGGAAGACCTGAAAAACCAGCCTGTGTGCACCTCCCAGGGCAGCAGCTACATCAAGCCGCTCACAGAGTTGGGCGTTGAGATCAAGGCCTTCAAGAGTTCGTCCGAATCCTTGCTCGCGCTGCGCGGTAACAACTGCGTTGCGGCGGTGCATGATGCGACGCTGATCAACCCGCTGATTGCCGACAACGCCGAATGGAAGGGCTATCGTGCGCTCAGTCCGGAACTCAACCCTGCCCCTTCGGTGATCTGGACCCGGCCAGGCGAACGCGATACTCAGGCCCGGCTGGACCCCATCGTTAAAGAGCTGCACCGCAATGGCTGGCTGATTGAAGCCCAGACCCGCAACCACATCACCCCCGCGTCACCGGCCTTGGTGGAATTGCAGAAACAGTTCCAGGCCAACGGCGCCTGAGCAGTTCTCCCCATCGTTTTCAATTGACCGTCGACGGACTCGACGGTCGTTCAAGGAAGTGCTGCATGAAACGATATTTTTCCGCCAGAAACCTGGCCGCATTGTGCCTGGCCGGGGGCTCCGCGCTCAGCGCAGGCCTCGCCCAAGCCGACGCTACGCTGGACAAGATCGAGCAACGCCACGTCATCAGTGTCGGAGTGATTCTCAGCGGCCCGCCGTTCGGGACCATCGATCCCAAGACCGGCGAACACCAGGGCTACAACGTCGAGTTGGCCAAGGGCGTGGCCAAGGCACTGGGTGTCGAGGTCAACACCGTTTCGGTATTGGCGCCGAACCGCGTTCAGTTCCTGCAGCAGGGCAAGGTCGACATCCTGATCGCCAACATGCAGTTCACCGAAGAGCGTGCCGATATTCTCGATTACGTGCCCACGCCCTATGAAGAGGTCGGCGGTGCCGCATTGATTCGCAAAGGTGCGGGCATTACCCAGTGGGCCGACCTCAAGGACAAACCGGTGTGCGTGTCCCAGGGCAGCAACTTCATCAAACCATTGCAGGAAACCTACGGAGCACAGATCAAGGCGTTCCGCAGCCAGTCCGAATCGCTGCTGTCCCTGCGCGGTAATGGTTGCGTAGCGGCGGTGCATGTCAGCCCGACCATGCATACCTTGTTGAGCGATCCAGAGTGGGCCGAGTATGAAATCCCGCTGCCGGGAGATTTGATTCCCTCGAACTCGGTGATCTGGGTGCGCAAGGGCGAGCACGATACCCAGGCGAAACTGGATGCCATCGTGCGCGACTGGCACCGCAGCGGCTGGCTGATTGAGCTTGGTGAACGCACGGGCATGGCACCGTCTCAGGCCCTGCGTGACTTGCACGAGCAATATCGTAACGCCGCGCCACTGGCGGTGCGTCAATGACTCAGACGTTGTTCGCGGACCTGCAGCAACTGCTCGGCGCCAACCATGTGCAGAGCAGCGAACAGGCCGCGCCATACCTCACCGATAAACAGGGGCGTTACTTCGGTCACGTCGTTGCCGCGGTGCACCCGGCCAATACCGAGGAAGTCGCCGCCGTGGTCCGCGCCTGCGTGGCCACGGATACGCCCGTGGTGGTGCAGGGCGGCAATACCGGATTGATGGGCGGCGCAACGCCGGACGCCAGCGGTCGTGCCGTGCTGCTGTTGCTCGACCGAATGAATCGCGTACGGGCTGTGGACACTGACAACGACACCCTGACCGTAGAGGCCGGCTGCATTTTGCATAACGTCCAGGACGTTGCCCGTGCTGCTGGTCGCCTGTTTCCCCTGAGCCTGGGTGCCGAAGGCAGTTGTACGATTGGCGGCAATCTCGGCACCAATGCTGGTGGCACTGCAGTACTGCGCTACGGCAATACCCGCGAGCTGACGCTGGGACTGGAAGTGGTAACCGCCGAGGGTGAAATCTGGACTGGCCTGCGCGGTTTGCGCAAGGACAACACCGGTTACGACCTACGGGACTTGTACATTGGCAGCGAAGGCACCCTCGGCATTATTACCGCCGCAACCCTGAAGCTGTTCCCGTTGCCCAAGGCCCAAGCCACGGCGCTGCTTTCTTTTGATTCACTGGCGCAGGCGGTGAAGTTCCTGTCACATGCGCGCGCCGGTTTTGGTCCCAGCCTTACTGCGTTCGAATTGCTCAGCGCCGATTGCCTGGCGTTATTGCGCGAGCAATTTCCAGAAGGCCCGCAACCGTTTCTTGGTGCCAGCCAGCCGTGGTTCGCGCTGCTGGAACTGTCGGATAACCACAGTGAAAGCCATGCCCGCGAAGCCTTCGAAGCAGTACTCGGCGAGGCATTCGAAAGCAGTTTGCTCGCTGATGCCTTGATCGCCGAAAGTCTCGCGCAGAGCGAAGCCCTGTGGCTGCTGCGGGAAAACATGAGCGAGGCGCAAAAACGTGCCGGTCGCAACATGAAGCACGACATCTCGGTGCCGATTTCCAAGGTCGAGGCGTTCGTCAGTCACACTGACGCGCTGTTGCAGGCGCACTTTCCCGGTGTTCGTCATTTCACGTTCGGTCATCTGGGCGATGGCAACCTGCACTACAACGTCGCACATCCGCTGAATTCGACGGTGGATGCCCACATGGAGAATTACGCGGCACTCAGCCTGCTGGTTCACGACAGCGCCCATGCCCACGGAGGTTCCATTAGCGCCGAACACGGCATCGGCCAACGCAAACTGGGCATGCTGGATCGCTACAAAAGCCCTGTAGAGCTTGATCTGATGCGACGCATCAAGCATGCGCTGGACCCGAAAAACCTGCTCAACCCGGGCAAGGTAATTGAGGCGACCAAGCAATGACGCTCAAACTTTCCAAGCGCGTGCAGCGCGTCTCCCTCTCGGCTAACGCCGCTGCCAAATCCCGGGCTGGCGAATTGCGCGAGGCCGGTCGTGACATTCTCGACCTGACCACCGGCGAGCCGGATTTCGATACCCCTGAACACATCAAGCAGGCGGCTTATGTCGCCATCGCCGACGGTGCCACCAAGTACACGCCGACACCTGGGGTGAAAGCCCTGCGACTTGCCGTGCAGCTCAAGCTCCAGCGCGAAAATCACCTGGACTATCCGCTGCCCTCCATCGTGATTGCCAACGGGGCCAAGCAGATCATTTTCAACGCCTTCGCCGCGACCCTCGACGATGGCGATGAGGTGCTGGTGCCGACCCCATACTGGCCTTCGTTCCCGGACAGCGTGCGCTTCAATGGCGGCGAACCAGTCTTTATCGAGTGCGATCTGGCGCAGGGCTGCAAGCTCACGCCGGCACAGCTGGAGCAGCACATTGGCGAGCGTACGCGCTGGCTGATTCTCAACGGTCCCGCAAACCCCAGTGGCGCGGTGTACAGCGTGGTGGAGTTGCAGGCGCTCGCCGAGGTGCTGCGCCGCCATCCGCAAGTATTGATCCTGCTGGATGAACTTTATGAGCACATCCGTTTCGATGGTCAGCCGCCGCAGAGCTTGCTCAATGTCGCTCCGGATCTGCAAGCGCGTTGCCTGCTGGTCGGCGGGGTGTCCAAGACCTACGCGATGACGGGCTGGCGTATCGGTTTCGGTGCCGGACCGCAGGTGCTTACCAGCGCGATGGCCGTCGTGCAGTCGCAATCGTCTTCCGGGGCTTCTTCGATTGGGCAAGCGGCCGCATTGGCGGCTTTCGCCGGTGGATTGGATTTTTTGCCCGAACAGGTCGCGGCCTATCACCAGCGCAGGGATGTGTTGGTGAGCACGTTGCGCGACGTCGAGGGTCTTGAAGTGCTTGAGCCTCAAGGCGGCTTTTTCGTGTTTGTGCGCTGCGCCGGTTTGCTGGGGCGTTATCGTCCCGATGGCATCCGCCTGAACAGTGACGCCGACGTCGTCGAGTATTTACTGGAGGAGGGCGTGGCCGGTGTGGCGGGCAGCGCTTACGGGTTGTCACCGTGGTTTCGCCTGTCCATTGCCACCGCGACCGACAGCGTCGCTGAAGCCGGACGCCGTATCGCTCGGGCCTGCGCGCAACTGCGGGGTACGGTATGAGTCATTGGCTGGAGCTCTTCGTCCACTGGGCCGCCGGTTTCGGCCTGAACTACAGCTTCCTGCTGGACGCCTATCAGCGTGCAAGCCTGGAGCAGGGCGCGCTCACCACTGTGTTGTTGTGTCTGTGCACCATCGTCGGCAGTTTGCTGGTGGGTGTGGGGCTGGCGGCGATGCTGACTTCAGGAAAACCCTGGTTGGCAAAACCTGCGCGGGTGTTTGTCGAAGTCACCCGCAACACCCCGACGCTGGTGCAACTGTATTGCGCGTTCCTGGTACTGAACATGCTGTTGACCCAGGCCGTCGGTACGGCAAATCCGCTGACACCGTTTGCGTGGGTAGTGATCGTGATTTCACTGCACAAGGGTGCCTTTCATGCCGAGGCCTTGCGTGCCGGTATCGAGGCCGTGCCAGTGGTGACGATGGAGGCGGCCAGCTCCCTGGCGTTCAACAGCCGTCAGTTGTTGTGGAACGTACAACTGCCGCTCGCCCTGCGCTTTTCCTTGCCGTCGCTGATCAACAACCTGATTGATCTGGTGAAGATGACTGCCGTGGCGTCGGCGATTGCCGTCGGCGACATCACGTACGCGTCGATCATGATCTGGACCCAGAGCGACAACGTGCTGGAGTTGATGATCCTGATACTGAGCTTTTTCGGCCTGCTGAGTTTTATCGTCAATTGTGTGGGGCGCTACCTTGAAGCGCGCCTGAGGATGCCCGGTTATGGCCATTGAATCGTCCGTCACCGCACCAATGACCTGGTCGCGTCGGCATATCGGCAAGTTGTTGCTATTGATCGGCGCCGTGCTCTGGCTGCTGTGGCTTGCCCCGCAAAGCCCGGTGCTCAAGGCACTTCTGCAATGGTCACCCGCCCTGGCTATAGGCTTCGGCCAGAACATTCTGATCAGTCTGGTCTCCATCGCGCTGGGTTCGGTGCTGGGCTTGCTGGTGGGGGCACTTGCGCTGTCGCCATTGCGCTTGCTGCGTTTGCCGGCGCGGATCTGGGTGCAGATTTTCCGCAATGCGCCATGGCTGGTGCTGATCTATTTCACGACCTATGTATTCCCGTTCGAGATCAAGATCGGCAGCGTTTACCTCTCGTTTCCAGACTGGGTCAAGGTGACGATCGGCCTGGCCTTGCCGGCGAGTGCCAATGTCGCGGAAATCTTCCGTGGCGCAATTGCTTCGATCCCCGGCACCCAATGGGAAGCGGCCCGTTCGCTGGCATTCACCCGAGGACAGATTTTCCGTTCGATCATCCTGCCGCAGTGCTTCAAGCGCATGTTGCCACCATGGATGAATCTCTACGCGGTGATCACCATGGGCACGGCACTGGCATCTCTGGTAGGTGTGCATGACGTGATCGACACCGCGCAGATTGCCAGCAACACCGTGAACATGACGGGCTTCACCGTGGTGATTTACCTGAGCCTGTTGGCGCTGTTCTTTGCGTACTGCTACCCGATTTCCCGATTCACCCAACGCCTGGAGCGACGTTATGCCTTCTACTGAATCCGTCGCCGAGCCTCTGGTCAGTCTGCGCGACTTGCATCTTTCGTTTGGCACCAACCCGGTACTCAAGGGTATCGACCTTGACGTACACCGTGGTCAGGCCGTGTCGATCATCGGCCCGTCCGGCTCAGGAAAATCGACCATTCTGCGTTGTATCACCGGTCTGTTGCAGCCGCAGCGTGGCTACATCCGTGTCGGCGCGACCAAGGTTCACACCCTGGCTCAGGAGGCCCAGCGCATCGAGTTGCGCAAGCGTGTGGGGTTTGTCTTTCAGCAGTACAACCTGTTCCCGCATTTGTCGGTGCTGGAGAACCTGGTGATTGCGCCGCGCAAGGTGTTGGGACGCAGCCGCATCGAGGCCGAGAAAGAGGCGCGTGCCTTGCTGGCCAAAGTGCGCATGGAACACAAGGCCGATGCTTATCCGGGGCAACTGTCCGGCGGCCAGCAACAGCGCGTGGCGATTGCCCGTGCACTGGCGATGCGCCCGGAACTGATTCTGTTCGATGAAGTGACCTCGGCCCTTGACCCCGAAACCGTCGGCGAAGTGCTGACGGTGATTCGAGAGCTGACCGAAGAGGGCATGACCTGCGTGCTGGTCACCCATGAGATGCGCTTCGCTGAAGAAATCAGCGACATCGTCTACTTCACCGAAAATGGCGTGATTGTCGAACACGGCAGCGCCGCGCAGATTTTCCAGCACCCGACCAGCGAACGCACTCAGACGTTTCTGCGTCACGCCTTGGGCGATCCGGGGCGCCGTCACGCCGTTGCCAACGATCCGTATCTGCTGACCAACCTGGGCCGCTACAGCCTGTCCGTCTAACACTGAGGAGCCTGTTCATGAGTACTGAAAAACGAGCCGCCATCATCGAGGATTTCCTGCAGAAAATCCGCATCATCAATCAACGCGGCGTCGACCGCGCCGCGCTGGTGGAAATCGTCGCCTTGCTCGAATCACTGGCCGAGCGCCGCGATCTGTTCAATTTCGACGCATTCCCCGCACCGGTGCCGGGGCAGGGCAGCACGGCGTTTCGCTACCGTCTCAATGACGACGGCGATACCCCTACGCTGTACCTGAACTCCCTGTTGCCGGGCAAAAGCACCATTCCTCACAACCACGAAACCTGGGCGATCATCAGCGCCGTCGAGGGTCAGGAGATCAACTACGTGTATGGCCGTGACGACGAAGGTCGCGAGCCTGGTTTCACCACCTTGCATCTGGAAAAGGAAGTGATCGTGCAACCCGGCACGTCGATTTCCTTCCTGGGCGAAGACCTGCATGGCATACGCGTCGAAGGCGAGCAGGCAACCCTGCATTTTCATCTCTATGGCCTGCCGCTGGAGTCGCTCAATGGCCGTTACGGTGTCGAAGCTGACGGGCGCATTCTCAATTACAACGCCTCGCAAATGGCGCCGTCGATCAAGGCCTACGCATGATCGATCTGTATTACTGGCCCACTGGCAACGGCTTGAAGGTCGGCATCCTGCTCGAAGAGCTCGGGCTGGATTACCGCGTATTGCCGATCAACATCCGCGAAGGTGAACAGCACCACGCGGGGTTCCAGCGCCTCAGTGCCAATGGGCGGATTCCAGCGATTGTCGATCACGCGCCAGAGGGGCTCGACAAGCCGCTGAGCCTGTTCGAGTCCGGCGCCATCCTCAATTATCTGGCTGACAAGGCCGGGCGTTTTCTACCGCCTGCCGGGAGTTTCGAGCGGCAGAAAGTTCAGGAGTGGCTGTTCTGGCAGGTGGGGCATATCACCCCGTATTTGAGCCAGTTGCAGGTGTTCAAGGAGAAGGCTCCAGCGCCAATTCCTTTCGCACTTGACCTGCTCAATGCCGAAGCGGCGCGACTGTATCGAGTGCTGGAAACGCGCCTGTCTGAAGCGCCGTATGTGGCGGGCGAATACTCCATCGCCGACATGGCGATCTTTCCGTGGATTCAACCGTTGCGTCAGGGCCAGGACCTGGCGCAGTTCCCGCACATCCATGCCTGGCGCGAACGTCTCAAGGCGCGTGCGGCCATACAGCGGGCGTATGCAAAGGGCCGCGAAGTCGCGGTCAACGAGCGCTCTCTGGCGCTTCAATAATTTCTTTTCTAACGGGACTTCGATGAACCAGACCGTAACCCCAGGGCAATTGCAGCAATGGCTGTTCGACGGGCAGGAAATTGCCCTGTTTGATGTGCGCGAACATGGCCAGTATGGCGAAGCCCATCTGTTTTTCGGAGTAAACCTGCCTTACAGCCGGCTGGAACTGGAAGTCCGGCGACTCGCGCCAAACCCTCAGGTGCGCCTGGTTATCTACGACCAGAATGGCGGTGATGTCGCGGCACGTTCCGCCGAGCGCCTTCAGGCGTTGGGGTACAGCCGCGTACAGGTGCTCGAGGGCGGCGCCGATGGCTGGCAGGCTGCCGGTTATCAGCTGTTTGCCGGCGTGCATGTACCCTCCAAGGCCTTTGGTGAGTTGGTAGAAGAGGCCAGTCATACGCCGCATGTCACCGCGCAACAGCTCGCGCATTGGCAGCAACGGGGCGAACCTCTGGTGGTACTGGATGGCAGACCGTTCGATGAGTACCGCAAGATGACCATTCCCGGTTCCGTGTGCTGTCCGAACGGCGAACTGGGCTATCGCATTCATGATCTGGTGCCGGACGACAGCACGCCAATCGTGGTCAATTGCGCCGGTCGGACCCGCAGCATTATCGGCGCCCAGACCCTGATAAACCTGGGTGTGAAAAACCCGGTCTACGCCCTGGAAAACGGTACACAGGGCTGGTATCTGGAAGATTTCCAGCTGGAGCACGGCAGTACTCGTCGCTATACCGAAGAGGTGTCATCGCAAAACTTGCCGCAACAGCGCCTCGCGGCGTCACAGCTTGCGGCAAAGGTCGGGGTAAAAACCGTTGAGGCCGCTCAGGTCGAGCAGTGGGCCGGGGAGGCCGCGCGCAGCCTTTTTCTCTGTGATGTGCGCACCGCAGAAGAGTTTGCCGCCGGTAGCCTGGCTGGGGCGCAACACACCCCGGGTGGACAGCTGATTCAATCCACCGACCTGTACATCGGCGTGCGACAGGCACGGCTGGTGTTGATCGACAGTGACGGCGTACGCGCACCGATCGTTGCCAGTTGGCTTCGGCAACTGGGGCATGAGGCTTATGTGCTGGCGGGCGGGGTGAACAGTGGTCTGGCGTTGCCTGTAGCTGAAGTGATTTCTTGCGATACGTTGCCATCGATCACGGCGCAGTCCCTGAGCGATGCCCTTAAAGATGACGCGGTGGCATTGATTGATCTGCGCCCCAGCATGAGCTACCGCAAAGCGCATATTGCCGACTCGCGTTGGTCGATTCGTTCGTTGCTGGCCAATGCGGTCATCGGTGAACAGCGCCCGCTGGTGTTGCTGGCCGATGATCCGCGGCTTGCCGCTATTGCAGCACAGGAATTGCCCCAGGCTCAGCGCGCACTAGCCCGCGTGTTGGAGGGCGGTCTGGACGCCTGGCGCGCGGCGGGGTTTGCAGTACAGGAGGGTGCCAACACCCCGCCCGATCACAAGTGCATCGACTTTCTGTTCTTTACTCATGATCGTCACTCCGGCAACAAGGACGCGGCGCGTCAGTACCTGGCTTGGGAAATTGGCTTGTTGGCACAAATGAGCGCAGATGAAATTGCCAGTCTCAAACCACTGCGCGCCCCGTCGCAATCGGTAGGCGATGCACGAGTCCGTACGCGACTGGTGCACGCGGCACGGACTGAAAAAGGCAGTGGTGCCAGGGGCGTCAACGTACCGGTCAGCCGCTTGAGCACGGTTTTGTTCGACAACCTGGCGCAAATGCGCGACGCCCGTGCTCGCCGTGATAGCGAGCGCGTTCTGAGCTATGGCGCCCGGGGCAATCCGACGGCGTTCGCCCTGGAAGATCTGGTGACCGAACTGGAGGGCGGTTATCGCACCCGTCTGTTTGGCACCGGGTTGGCGGCAGTGGCGCAGACGTTCCTGGCGTATCTGCGGCCTGGCGATCATGTGCTGATCACCGACGCGGTGTATGCGCCCGTGCGGCGTCTGGCCCGCGAGCTGCTTGAGCCGTTCGGCATTCAAGTAAGCTACTTCGCCCCCGACGGCACCGACTTGCCAGCGCTGCTGCAAGCCAACACCAGAATGGTCTACACCGAAGTGCCCGGCTCGCTGCTGTATGAGCTCGGCGACTTGCCGGCCATCGCCGCGCTGTGCAAGCCACGAGGCATCCTGCTGGCCGTCGATAACACCTGGGGCTCGGGCTATCTGTACCGACCACTGGCCTTGGGCGCGGATATCTCGATCATGGCGCTGACCAAGTACCTGTGCGGTCACAGTGATGTGGTCATGGGCAGCGTCTGTACCCGGGAAGAAGTCTGGCAGCCGCTGGCATCCATGAGCGACACCTTTGGCATCGCCGTCAGTCCCGACGACGCCTGGCTGGTGCTGCGCGGCGCACGAACCCTGGCTCCGCGCATGGAGGTACACGAACGCCAAGCCCTGGAAGTCGCTCATTGGCTGCAAGCGCAACCGCAGGTGAAACGGGTGTTCCATCCGGCCTTGCCCAACCACCCTCGTCACGCACTGTGGCGGCGGGACTTCAATGGCAGCAACGGCTTGCTGTCCTTCGAACTGCACAATGCCGATGTTGCTGGCGTCGAGCGCTACATAGATGCATTGCAAGTGTTTGGTCTGGGGGCTTCCTGGGGTGGTTACGAAAGCCTGATTACGGTTGCTGAGACAAAGGATCGAAACAGCCCCTCGGATCGCCTGTTGAATCCAATACTGCGGTTGCACATCGGACTGGAGGACGTCGGGGTGTTGATTGAAGACCTGCAGCGAGGGTTTGCCGCGCTGAGATAAACCCTTTGCCTCGACACCCATCACCGAATCCCTGCACCCGCCCAAAATCGCCCCGGGGCCCGTGGTGGATATCATCAATGAATGGGGTGAAGGCGTCCTCACCCTTGAGGGGGCACCACTGCTTGTGTGGTCAAGGCGCGACAGTAACTGAGGCGTCACCTGTTACTGCCGCGCTTTTTGGGGCCAGCTGAAGCTACCGATCAACCACTGCGTGCAGGACGTGCCGAGGGTGATGTTGAGCTCTCATGATTTGTTTACTGGCTGTTCAGCCTACTGCGGACGAAATCCCTCATAGGCGTCCTGTTTCTTGAAGTACTGCACGGCAAAATCGACGAAGGCCTTGACCCGTAACGGCAGCTTTTTTCCACCCTCGGTCAGCAGGTGAAACCCGGTGCTGGGGCATTGGTAGTCTTCAAGCAGCGGGATCAACCGTTTGGCCTGTATGTCGTCCGCCACCTCCCAGACCGACTTCCAGATGATCCCCAGGCCTTGAACGCCCCATTGACGCAGGGTGAATCCGTCATTGGCCAGCCGATTGCCCTTGACCTGAACGGTGGTCGACACGCCTTTGTCCATGAACCGCCACCGGTCAAGTGTGAAATCCGCACTCAGGTGTACCAGGCAATTGTGATGCTGCAGGTCTTCGGGGGTCAGCGGTGCGCCGTGCTGCTCAAGATACTGCGGTGAACAGCAAACGATATGCCGGTCCACGCCGAGGGAGCGGGCGATGAGTGTGCTGTCCGGCAGGTCGCCGAACCTGATCGCAATGTCCGATCCGGACTCGACAAAGTCCAGTACGCGGTCGGTGAGAAACAGGCGAATGCGGATATGGGGATTTTCACTGATGAAGCTGTCGACCAACTGGCTGATCCACTGCCGCCCAAGATCCGTAGGGCACGTCAGGCCAATGGTGCCCAGCAAATCGCTGTGGCCGTTTTTGATGATGCTGTCGAGGTTGTCGACCTCCTCGAGAATTTTCTGCGCATTTTCAAACAGCAGTTGCCCTTCGGCGGTAGGGCTCAAGCTTCGGGTGTTGCGCTTGAGCAAGCGCAATCCATAGAAGTCCTCCATCGCCTTGAGTCGACCACTCATGGCGGCTGGCGACAGGCCCATCTGCCGACCCGCCGTTGAAAGTGAACCTGTCTGGACGACGAGACGAAACAGCCGCATGTCCTGCAATCGATCGACCATGGGGATTCAGCCTCGTGAAAGTTGCATTTTATTGTTCGCAAAGTATCAGCCAATTATTCAGCAAAAACCATCTAATCAAAGAAGCGACAGTTAGTGCGAATAAATGCGCAAAGGCTTTGGGACAGGGATTTCAGGGCATCTGTGAAGCGAATTCAAATATGTTTGTTGTTGGGTTCATCTTTCAATTTCAGTGAAGAGTCAATTTCCCAAAATCGAATAGAAAAGTTCGGTTGATTGTTAATAATGCAAGTCAGTGCCTGTGAGTCACAATAAAAAGAGGGTTTATGCTATGCGTGTTCAATATCAAGAGGCCGCCCCTTCAATAGACCTGGCCGGTCAGTTCAAAATGGCAATGGGCCGCTTTGCCTCTTCCATAACCCTGATCACTACACGTGACGACGACGGTCAGCACCACGGCCTGGCCGCGACCGCCTTTTCCTCGGTATCGATGGACCCGGCGTCGGCGCTTGTCTGTGTCAACCGCAGCGCCAGCGCCTCTCCGATCATCAAGCGTTCCGGGCTGTTCTGCGTGAACATGCTGCAAAGCCGGCACGAGCCAATCTGCAAGATCTTCAGCCAGCCCGATCTGCGCGAACGACGCTTTGTCGACGGTGATTGGCGTACCGGGGTCCACGGTATTCGTTACTTGGCGGACGCCCAGGCCGCGATCTTTTGCGAAGTGGTCCAGGAGATTGAACACGGTACACACACTGTGATTATCGGCAATGTCATTGATGTGATCACGCAATCACTGAGCGAGCCACTTTTATATATGGAGGGGCGTTATCGGGAGTTAGGTCGTTAATTCATCGTTGTCGCGCACTGCTCGATCTTATAACAACTACATAAGAAGTGGATGTGGGTATGAACAATCAGTTGTTGGCAAAAACAAGACTGCCCGGCTCGATTCCTAAGTGGGTCGGCCTGGACAACAGCGTGGCAGGTCCGATGGTCGGACTTTTATTGCTATGTGCCGTATTAACCTTCTTTACCGATAGTTTCCTGACCTTGAGCAACCTGCTCAATGTGCTGGATCAAGTGACGGTGCTGGGCATCATGGCGCTGGGTATGACGCTGGTGATTCTCATCGGTGGCATCGACCTGTCAGTGGGTGCCGTGCTGGCAGTCGCGATCATGGTCATGAGCTGGCTGGAACAGGTGCTCGGCTTGCCGATGTGGGTGGCCATGCTCGGAGCGATAGCCGTTGGTGCGGCGTGTGGCTCGACCACGGCCCTGCTGGTGGTTCGGGCTGGCCTCCCATCATTCATTGCGACGCTGGCGATGATGTCCATTGCCCGTGGCCTGGCCTACATGGTCACGGACGGTGCGCAAGTCAGCGGATTCCCGGAATGGTTCAGCAACCTCTCGGTTATTCGCTACGGCGGCGTGCTGTCGCTCACCGTCAGTTGCTTCGTGGTGCTGGCGCTGGTGTTCTGGTTCGTTCTCAAGTTCACGGTGCCCGGTCGCAGCCTGTATGCCATCGGCGGCAGCAGCAAGGTCGCCAAACTCGCTGGCATCCGGGTCAGGGGCTACACCAGCGCGGTGTACATCATCTCCGGCATTTGTGCGGCACTGGGCGGCATCATCATGACCTCCCGCCTGGACACCGCCGGCGCCGGCGCGGGTGTCGGCTACGAGCTGGATGTGATCGCGGCCGTGGTGATCGGCGGTGGCAGCCTCAAGGGCGGCGCGGGGAGTGTGGTCGGCACGATCATCGGCGTGTTGATCATCGGCGTTCTGCGCAATGGCCTGAACCTGGCTGGCATTTCCCCCTTCGTCCAGCAAGTGGTCATCGGCGCGGTGATCGCGTTCGCGGTGATGCTCGACTTGCTCAAGCGCAAGGCTGACTGATCCCGGGCCGTTGACCAGAACCGGCCTCGTTCCACACACACAATAAAAAGGTAATAACCATGAACCTGTCTGCTATTTCGCTTCGTTTCCTGTGGTTGCCCTTGCTGGGCTGCCTGATGTCGGCCGGCGCTTACGCACAAGGCAAACCTGCGGACGAAATCACTGTGGGGATGTCAATTCCCAGCCTGCAATGGGTGTTCTACCTGATGGTCCGGGACGGCGTCATGGAGCAAGCCAAGACCCTCGGCATCAAGAATGTACTGGTGGCCGATGCGCAGGCTGATCCCGCACGCCAGGTCAGCCAGATTCAGGACATGTTGAGCAAAGGCATCGATGTGCTGCTCTACACCGCCACGGGTAGTGCCGCTTCCGCTGTACCCGTGCGTCTGGCGCGACAGCAGGGTGTGCCGGTGATCTGCATAGACAACTTTCCGAAAAACGTCGAATGCGATGCCTATATCTCCACCGACAACCTGGCCGCAGCGGGCGAGCTGGCCCGGCAAATGATCAAGTTGACGGGTGGCAAGGCTGAAATCGGGCTGCTGCAAGGAACGCTTGGCGACTCCACGGAAGTCGCTCGGGCCAAAGGCCTGGATGCGGTGCTGTCCGAGGCTCCGGAGATGAAGATCATCGACCGCAAACCGACAGACTGGCTGCAGGACAACGGCTTCAAGGTCGCCCAGGACATGCTGCAGAAGAACCCGAAGATCAACGTGTTCATCGGTCGCTCCGATGCGCCGGCGCTCGGTGCGGTTCAGGCGGTCAAGGTGGCCAACATCGATCACAAGGTCTGGGTGTTCGGTTATGACGGCCTGCCATCGGCCCTGGAAGCGATTCGCGATGGAAAACTGGACATGACCATCACACAGCAAGCCGTGGAAATGGGACGTACCGCGTTGCGTACCGCCGTCGATCTGCAGCAAGGCAAACCGGTGACCAAGACGCAGCTGTTGCCGGCCTTCGTCACCACCCGCGAAAACGCAGCCACCTTCCTTGAGCAACATCCTTGAGATCGGTGAAGGGAGGGCAAGTCATGAGTGCGATCAATACCGCCCGGGAGCCGTTGTTCCGTACAAGCAACATCGGCAAGTCATTCAACTCGGTCAGGGTGCTGGAAGATATCAGCCTCGATATCGGCTATGGAGAAGTGGTGGCGTTGCTGGGGGAAAACGGCGCGGGTAAGTCGACCTTTTCCTCGATCGTCGCCGGCGCGCTGACACCGTCCAAAGGCACGATGTTCCTGGCCGGTGAGCCCTATGCGCCGAATGGACCGGGGGCGGCGATGGCGCTGGGGATCAACATGATCCATCAGGAAGTCCACCTGCTGCCTGACTTGAGCGTGGCGGAGAACGTTTTCCTCGGTCATCTGCCGACCCGCGACGGCATCATCGACCGCAAGAAGATGTTCCGTGAAACAGAGAAGCAACTGCGGCGCCTGGGCCTGGATATCTCGCCAGACACACCGGTGCGGCAACTGAAAATCGCCGCCCAGCAACTGGTGGAAATCGCCCGGGCCCTGACGCTCAACTCGCGTCTGTTGATTCTCGACGAGCCGACCGCTGCGCTGGGCAAGGATGAAACCGACCTGTTGTTCAAACAGATCGAAGAACTGAAGAGCGAGGGCGTGTCCTTCATCTACATCAGTCATCGCATGGACGAGATCGCCCGGATCGCGGACAAGGTCGTGGTCATGCGCGATGGTCACCTGATCGCACGTCACGACAGCGGCGCGACTGATGTCGGCGTCCTGGTGTCGCAGATGGTGGGACGCCCGATCGACCGCCTGTTTCCGGAGTTGCCGCCCCCCGGGGATGCGCTGGTATTGAACGTTGAGCAGCTGTCGGACAAGGCCGGGCGCTTTCACGATGTGTCGTTTTCAGTGAAGGCCGGGGAGATTTTCGGCATTGCCGGCATCGTCGGTGCCGGTCGAACGGAGCTGGTCCAGGCGATCGCCGGGTTGAGTGCGCTGAGCCAGGGCAGGGTGATGCTGGGGGATCGGGTGCTGCCGGCCAACAACGTGCTGGCGGCGATCCATGCCGGTGTCGTGCTGATTCCGGAGGACCGCAAATCCGAAGGCGTGGTGCTGAGCCAGACGATTGCCGAGAACCTGGCCTACTGCAACCTGGATAGCCTCAGCTCCTGCGGCGTCATGGCCAATCACCGGGTAGCGGCATTCGCTCGTGAACGCATTGCGGCGCTGGGGATCAAGGGCGTGGCGGGGCAGATGCTCGACAAGCTGTCCGGCGGCAACCAGCAGAAAGTGGTGATCGCCAAATGGATTGCGCGTAACCCCAAGGTCATCATTCTCGATGAACCGACCCGAGGCATCGACATGGGCGCACGCGCGGCGATTTACGAGCTGATCATCAATCTCGCAAAAACGGGGGTATCGGTGATTGTCGTCAGTTCCGACCTGGAGGAAGTCATCGGTCTGTCCCATCGGGTCATGGTCATGGCGCGCGGTTGTTCCCAAGGCATTCTGCATCGGCCGCAGATTGCTCCCGACAGCATCATGACCCTGGCCACCGCGTGATGACGGATATTAATCGAGGAGGATCGACCATGTCGGATCCGTACCAGGCGCTGCCGTATCGCCCCTTTGCCCAATTGCTGGATTTGTCCGGTAAAACCGCCGTCGTCACCGGCGGCAGCAGCGGCATCGGTTTCGCCATCAGCCGGCGCCTGGCCGAAGCAGGGGCCAATGTGCTGATCGGCAGTCTGGCGCCAGAGCGCAGCGGTGAGTTGATCGAGGCTGGATATCCTGTGGCCTTTCACACTGTCGATGTCAGTCGTCCGAGTGACATTCAAGGGTTGGCGGACACTGCAATCGAGCGTTTCGGTGGCCTGGATATCTGGATCAATAACGCTGGCATCTACCCGCTCAAGGCAATTGATGACGTCGATGCGGGCTTCTGGGACGGGCTTCACGCGATCAATACGCGGGCGGTATTCCTGGGGGCTCAGGCCGCGCAACGGCAAATGCGCCGGCAGAAACGCGCCGGGGCGATCGTCAATCTGTCGTCGATTTGCGGTCACCGGCCCATGGCCAATCACTGCTCTTATGACGCTTCCAAGGGAGCGGTACTGGCCATGACCCGAAGCCTGGCGAAGGACTTGAGTGCCTTCAACATTCGGGTCAATTCGATCTCGCCAGGCTTGACCGCGACACCGGGCAACCTGGAGCCGGAACTGCTCGAGCAGCACCGGCAGAACAACGTGCTGGGCAACATCGCCCTGGGCCGGGCCGCCGAGCCCTGGGAGATCGCCGATGCGGTGCTGTACCTGGTTTCGCCGCTTTCGTCCTATGTGACAGGCATCGATTTGCTGGTGGACGGCGGCTGGTTGCTGCACGGAAGTTGAAACGCAAATAAAGCATTGAGGGGCATTTGTGCGTGCTGACGCCAGGCACCAATTGCCCCGGACATTCAACCCATTCCTTGAACGTTGCGACTTGCAGCGCGGGCACTGGCACGCCTGCGAAACGAGCGCACGTCATGAAAAAGGTGTGCAGCGAAAACAGTTTCGCAGCGCACCGGTCACTGAAAACAGCAGGAGAACGACATGAAACTCGCCATGTTCATGCAGCCCCTTCATCACAAGGGCTGGGACTATCACGAGATGTACGATCAGGACATCGCTTGTGCCGTCCATGCCGACAGCGTCGGCTTTGATGAGCTTTGGGTCGGTGAACACACGTCACAACGCACCGAGCCGATTACCAATGCGCTGCAATTTCTGTCCACCCTGATTCCGCTGACCCGACGCATGAAACTGTGCACCGGTGTGCTGAATCTGCCGCACCATTTCCCGGCGCGAATCGCCGCCGATGCCGCGATGTTCGACCACATGTCCAAGGGGCGCTTCATCATGGGCATCGGCCCGGGTGGCCTGGCTTCCGACTTCGAGGTGTACGGCAGCAACGGCAAGGACCGTGGGCAGATGATGGTGGAGTGCTACGAGATGATCCGCGCGATCTGGAACTCGGGCGCACCCTATGATTTTTCCTCGCAGCACTACCAGGTCAGCCTCAAGGACTCGGTGCACCACGAACTGGAGATCGGCTACATGCCGACGCCATTCCAGAAGCCGTTTCCACGGGTGGCAACCACGGCCATGAGTCCGTTTTCCGGCACCGCAAAACTGGCGGGCGCCAAGGATTGGGACCTGATGTCCGCCAACTTCAACCCGACGGCAACAGTGGCGTCCCATTGGCTGGCTTACTGCCAGGGCGCGGAAAGTGCGGGGATCAAGGCCGATGCCAACAATTGGCGCGTGGCCCGTTCGGTGTTCGTTGCCGACTCCCAGGCCCAGGCGGAGGACTATCTGGCGCAGGAGAGTTGCACGCTGCGGCGCTATTTCGACTACATGATCGATAACCTGGCCACCAACCATTACACCAAGATCTTCAAGACCCGCCCCGACATGACCGACGAGGAAGTGACGGTCGATCACTGCATCAAGGAAATGGTGATTTACGGCGACGTCAATTCCGTCACCGAGCAACTGGTCGCGTTCAGTGAGCAGACCGGGCCGTTCGGCACATTGATGACCACGTTCCACGAGTGGGACGACGAAGCGCTGTGGCGGCGCTCTATGCAACTGACCGCGCAGCAGGTCATGCCGCGCCTCAACGACTACATGACACCCCGTTTGAAAGCGCAGTAATCGCCCGATTGCGCTGGGCTTGTGTACGGCCGCATCGCGGATGCGGCCGAAACTTTAGTAATGCGCCTGGACACGACAAATGACTGATTTGACAGATTTCCGCGACAACGCGGATCACGCCTTTGAACTGACCGAGAAAGAACTGACTCGCCTGCGGGAAAAAGCCCAGTTCATTCGCCTGGAAACCATCCGGCTGATCGAGATCGCCAAGGTGGGCCACTACACGTCGGTGTTTTCCGCCGCCGAGTTGTTCGCCGCGCTGTATTACGACGTGATGGACTTGCGATTCGCCGAGCCCAAATGGCCCGACCGCGATCGCTTCATGATGGGTAAGGGGCATGCGGCCGTCGGCTTGTTTCCGGTGCTGGTGGAATGGGGCTTCTTCGCCAAGGAAATCCTCGACAACTACACGCGTCTGGGCAATCCGCTGGGCGACCACCCTGATATGCGCAAAGTCCCTGGCGTGGATTTCTCCTCAGGCTCCATCGGTCACGCGCTGTCCGGCGGCCTGGGCATGGCCCTGGCCGGGCGGATGCAGGGCAAGTCGTTCACCACTTACGTGATGCTCGGTGACGGGGAAATGCAGGAGGGGCAAGTATGGGAAGCGGCGCTGTCGGCGGCCCACCATAAAACCGCAAACCTGGTGGCGATCATCGACCGCAATGGCTATCAGCTCGACGGCAATGTCGACGACGTCATCGGTATCGAGCCGTTGGCGGACAAGTGGATTGCGTTTGGTTGGGAAACCCATGTGGTCGATGGCCATGATCTCGCGGCAGTCACCCGCCTGCTGCGACGCCTCAAGGCCGACACGACGCGCACGCAGCCTGTGTGCGTCATCGCCAATACGGTCAAGGGCAAAGGGGTTTCCTACATGGAAACCGAGCCGGGTTGGCACCTGGGGTATCTCGATCCCGAGGACGCACAACGTGCTATCGACGAAATCAAAAGCAAGGTGATCTAACTCATGAATACCGCACCGCTGTCGAACAACTCCTGGCAGTACCGGGAACTGAATAGCCAGACACCAAGCTTGAATGCCCTGTCGGACGCCTTGATCGAACTGGTTGAAAGAGGCGAGCCGATCGTTGCCGGTACCGCTGACCTTCAATACTCCAACGGCCTGTCAAAGTTCGCCGAACTGCATCCGGAAAAATTTGTGCAGTTCGGCATTTCCGAACAGAACATGGTGTCTGCCGCCGCCGGGATGGCGGCAGTGGGGATGAAGCCGTTCGTGGCAACCTTTGCGTCCTTCCTGCCATTGCTGTGCTGCGAGCAGATCCGTATGGACGTAGCGTACTCAGCCTTGCCGGTGCGCCTGATCGGCCACCATGCGGGGATTTCCCTGGGTTTCTACGGCACCTCGCACCATGCCACCGAAGACCTGGCGATCATGCGTTCGATTGCCGATATCACGGTGGTCGCTCCAGCCGACGGGAATCAACTCAAGGCTGCGATACTCGCATCGGCCAACTACCCGCAACCGATCTACTTCCGCATTCAGCGCGGCCGTGATCCGGTGGTGTATGAAACCGTTCCCGACTTTGTCTTCGGCAAGGCAACCGTACACCTGACCGGCGATGAACTGACCATCATCGCGACCGGCTCCACGGTTCATCCCGCCCTTGAAGCGGCGCGAGCCTTGAATGCCGCCGGGCGTTCGGTGGGCGTGATCGATATGACCACCATCAAGCCGCTGGACCGTGAGGCGGTACTGACCGCGGCACGCAACAGTCGGTCGATTCTTACCGTTGAAGAACACAACATCATTGGCGGTTTGGGTGGTGCAGTGTGTGAAGTGATCGCGGAGGAGGGCATCGGGGTGAAAGTGCGACGTCACGGAATCTACGACGAGTACAGCCTCATTGCGCCGCCGACTCACCTCTATCGGCATTACCGGCTGGATGCGGCGGGTATCGAAAGCGTAGCGCTGGAGGTGCTGGCCTGAGCCAGGATATCGGGTGGGAGCGAGCCTGCTCGCGATGGTGTGTCAGTCGCCGATGATTTCGCCTGATACATCGATTTCGCGAGCAGGCTCGCTCCCACAGGTCAACCTGATTGACTGATCGGCAGTAACGCCATACCGGTTTTCCCCTTTAGGCTTGTTGGGCCTGACGTGCAACGAGGGTCTTCATTGAAGATCACCCTGGTTGCACGTTTTTTTATGGATGTGATTTGCCAGGGAAAAGCATTCTGCAGCGCATAAAAAAGCTCACCGAAGTGAGCTTTCAGAATCGCGACAGTCAGCGGTTATTACCACTGGACTCCGCTGTTTTCGATCCACTGCAAAATCGATTCGCGCTTGGGCTTCCAGCCAAGCAGAGTGCGCGCATTGACCGCTCGTACGCGGCTGTTTGAGCCGATGGCAAAGCGCGCCCAATCCCCAAGCTCGGCGATTGCATCATCCGCCGGCCAGCTTTGAATCTCGCCACCAAAACCAAGGGACTTACTGATGGACGCAGCGATTTCCAGGAAGGATGCTTCGCCGTTTTCGGCGAAGAACAACGAGGCCGATGGCGCCTTTTCGATGGCCAGGCGATAGAGCTCTGCCAGATCTTCGATGTGCACGTTGGACCAGCGATGGACCCCGGCCCCCATATAGGCGCCGGCGCGATATTTACGCGATTGTGCGAACAGCTTGGGCAGTTGATCGCTTTTTGCCGGCAACCCCAACGATTCGCCGTAGATCATGGTCGGGCAAAACACGATGCTGCGAATACCTTGTTCGACACCTGCGCGCCGCACGACCTGGTTGATGTGGACCCGGTCCTTGCGGATGTCCATGGGGGTGAATGGCGTCTCGTCGGTGAAGATCTCGGCACGCTCATAAGCACCGCGGGCATCGTCGCCTACAACACTGGAGCCCGAGGTGTGCAGCAGTACTTTGCCGCTGCCGCTCAGGGCGCTGATAAAGGTTTGAACCGAGGCCAGATGATCCGAGTTGGCCGCATTCACCACCGCGTCGGCAGCACGCGCCTGTTCGCTGAGGATAAAAGCGTCATCCAGGGTGCCGAGCACCGGGGTGATGCCCAGCGCCAGCAGCGCACTGCGCTGTTCAGGGTTACGCAGCAGGCCACTGACTTCATGACCCGCATCCACCAGGTATTTGGCGATCGAACCGCCGATGTAACCGGTCACGCCCGTAACGAAAATTTTCAATGTTCTGTCTCCTTCGTATCTTGAGTTTGCCCGGCCTCTACGCGAAGCAAAGGCGCGGTCATTCCTGGTCAAGGAATCTCTTCACGATACGATGGGGTCCGTTTATGAGCTAGACTGCTCTAACTACAAGTATCTGTGAATATAGTTCATGCTAAATCTCAAAGACATCAACCGTTCCGGCGAGATGGAAGTGTTCACCCGGGTCGTCAGTGCGGGGACTTTCTCAGAGGCCGCCCGGCGCCTGGACATGTCGCCCTCGGCGGTGAGCAAGTTGATCGCCCGTTTGGAAACGCGACTCGGTGCACGTTTACTTCATCGTTCCACCCGGCGCCTGGAGCTCACGGCCGAAGGCGAGCGGTTCAACAATGAATGCCAGCGGATTCTTGAACTGATTGACTCTGCCGAGCGTGATATCGGCAATGTGGCCAAACCCAGCGGGTTGATTCAGGTCAATGCCAATCTTCCCTTTGGCCTGCATTGCCTGCTACCGCAGCTACCGGATTTTCTGGCTGCGTACCCGGACATCACCCTGAACGTGGAGCTGACCGATACCGTCGTGGATCTACTGGAACGACGCGCGGATGTCGCGATACGTACCGGACCGATGAAGGAGTCGAGCCTGGTTCAGCGCCGACTGGGTGAAAGCCGAATGATCACGGTGGCATCACCGGCGTACATCGCACGCCACGGCCAGCCGAAAACCCTGGATGACCTGCAGCGACATAATCGGCTGAGCTTTGGGTTTCATCGTCATTCGCAAGCCTGGGTCTATCGAGATGCCGATGGCCAGCGCATCGAAATTGAACCCAAAGGCAATGCCTTGCTCAGTGATGGCGAGAGCATGCGCCAGTCGGCTCTGGCGGGGTTGGGTATCGCTCGACTCGCGAGCTTCCATATCAATGCCGATATCGAGTCGGGGCGTTTGGTGCCGTTGCTGGAGCCATTCAACAGCGGTGAAACCGAGGCGATTCATGCAGTGTTTATCGGTCCCGGACAGCAACTACCTCATCGGGTCAGGGTTTTCATTGATTTTCTGTTAGAGCGAATTGGCCCGCATCTGAAACCTTCCTGACGGCAGGTCAAGCCTCCATTTTCAGAGTTTTGTTAAAGCAGTCTTCAGCAACCCTTGAAAGACTTCGGCCCGAGCCTGGGGCAACATTTTGCGCATAACAACAAACAAGGCAGCTTTCATGGACTATCAACTGACTGGCAAGACCGCACTCATCACCGGCGGGGCGACCGGCATTGGCAAGGCCATCGCCCAGCGCTTCATCCTCGAAGGCGCACGTGTTGTCATCAGCGGGCTCTCGGCACACGAAGTGAGTGCGGCGGTGGAAGAACTGGGCGAATCCAGCAAGGGCCTGGTTGCCGATCTGACGCAGGACGGGGCGGCGGAACGCCTGGTCAACCTGGCCAAGGAGTCCGGCCCGATCGATTTCCTGATCAATAATGTCGGGATATTCGAGGTCAGGGACTTTTTCGAAACCGACGACGCCCAGTGGTTTCATTACTTCAACGTCAATGTCATGAGCGGCGTACGCATGACTCGCCTTGTGATGAAGGGCATGCTCGATCGCGGACAAGGGTCGATCGTGTTTATCAGCAGTGAATCCGCCGTCAAGCCGCAGCCGTGGATTGTTCACTACGGCGCGATGAAAACCTGCCTGCTGGGTATTGCCAGGGCACTGGCGGAGTTGACCAAGGGCACCGCGGTGCGCGTCAACTCGATTCTGCCCGGGCCTACCTATACCGAGGCGGTCAAGCGCTATCACCGGGAAATCGCGCAAGAGAAGGGCATCTCGGCGCAACAGGTGGTGCACGACTACTTTGATGAAACCGAACCGACCTCCCTGATCAGGCGCATGATCGAGCCCGAAGAAGTGGCCTGCAGTGTCCTGCACCTTGCAGCATCGCCGGCACTCAACGGCATGGCCATGCGCATTGAAGGTGGAACCATTCGCTCGATACTTTGACTGGATGATCAGTGCCGCCGGCCACCCCCCGTTTATTTGCGCCTGCTGCGCATTTTTTTCCATTGTCGTGAAGTGTGGTGGATTCACGGCTGCGCAGGCCGAGTTGAACATGCCGGCTTTATAAGCCGCATGCCAGCGTACTGGACGGCAGCTGGCATTTTCCCGAGGCCATGCCGGCGGGTTGAGGTGGACCGCGAACAGAATTGATCTTTCTGAGTTCAAGTTCGCTGAGCCTGGGATCAGGCTCCCAGGGTTTTGCCTTGGATAATTTGCTCGTACATCCGGACCCTGCGGTGATTGCGTGCATAACCGCCCATCGCCGATACCGTGCCGCTCTGGATGTGATCCAGGTAACGGAACATCTTTCGCGGTGCAATAAAACGTACCTGGTAGCCCAAGGCAGTCATTCGATCCTGCAGTTCATAACCCGGATTACGTTCGTCCATTTGAAAGTGAAAACCCTGTTGCTTGATGAGCGCTGCATTCCATAGCGTGCAAAAACTCTTCAAGTGCTTTTCTCGATACGGCTTCGGCGCTCTTGCCTGGACACCCAGCGCCAGCAGGCTGCGGCGAGTGTGGTGTTTGCAAAAACGTGAAGCCAGTCGCCAGGCCGAGCGAGCGCCCCCCCGATCCAGTTGCTCCAGGCAGCCAACCGCTGCCACTTCCCGTTGCCCCGTGCATTGGTCGAGCATCATGGCGAAAACCGCGGGATCGTAAATGAACGTATCGGTGTGCAACAAAAACAGGTACTCGGTTTCAACCCGTGCCAAAGCGAGATCCAGTGCCCGGCCATGGGCAATGTTTCCCGCTTCGGGGCCGGCATGCTTGCGTTCGATCAGTTCAATCCAGTCCAGTGTGCGCAAGTACTCGCTGCTCGCATCGTCGGAGTGGTTATCCACCACAATCACCGGTACACCTGTCCCGCGCAGGGCCTCCTGCAGAAGCGTGAGACAGGTTTTGGTCAGATCAAGTGTTTTGTAGTTAACCAACGCAATGCTGTAGTTGGCTGTCGCTGGAAGTGGTTGGGTCATAACCTGTGGAACCTCGATGATTTAAGCGAAATCGCGCAAGCTTTCTCAAAGTCGACGGGACATAAGTACCGTCAATTCGAGCGCGAAACGTCGTCGGAAGAGGTGGTGTGGTTACTGGCCGTGGCGGTAGCTGCAGTAGAGTCTGACTGTTGATACGCGGCCATGGCAGTTGCCCTGGCGGTTTCCATCTTGGCCATCACGGTATCGCCGCCGCCTTCTGCCATTGCAGCCACAGAGGCAGTCATCAAGGTCGCGATCAAAAGGGCTTTAAGTCTGTTCATGAGTGTTCTCCAGTTTTGAGTTGAGCCAACACGGTGTTGGTTGGCTTGGACTCATCCTGACGCTCACGGCCTTTCGCCCTGTTCTCCGCAAAATGAATTTTTCGACAGGTTGGCAGCGGGGTGATTTTTTTGAGGAGGCGAGGGGAGATAAATACGGGCTTCACATTTCTTTCACAAAAACGTAATGCTTCCATCTAATCCGATTACTCTGTCTGCTTACTCTCGACCAGGTTTGGAAAGTCCAATGGAACAGCGACAGCCATCACGCGGAACAGACGAGATCAGAATCAACATTCGGGATAAATCCGAACTTGAGTTTTGGGCGGGCAAATTTGGAGTGTCCCGGGATGACATCAGATCCGCGGTCCAGGAGGCAGGTGATTCGCTAACCGCAGTTCAGAGACAGCTGGAACAGGAGCACGCTCTGCCTGCCTAGCACAGAGCTCCCGGTAAAAAGCCGCTTTTTATGACGCTCAGACAAGGCTATGAGGCGCAGATGCGCCCGCCAACGCCGCTTTACCCAGCAGATCGATCCGACAGCCAGGCGCTGCATCACTGACGGTCAGTTTCAGGTCGTGCAGGCGCGCCACGGCCGAGACCATGCTCAACCCCAGGCCATTGCCCGGCGTGTGCCGGCTCGCTTCGGCACGGTACAGCCGACGAAACACGGCTTCGCGCTCACCTGGGGCAATGCCCGGTCCGTTGTCCGTGACCCGAATCCCGACCGTGCCGTGATCCGCGATCACCGACAGACTCACTCGGCTATGGTCGGGACAAAACTTGATGGCGTTGTCCAGCAAGTTGCAGATCGCGTCGAACAACAGTTGTGCGTCCCCGGAGATGATCGCAGGTGACGGGCTTTCGTTGAGCGTGAGGCTGATGCCGCGTTCCTCGGCCAGTGGCTCATACAGTTCGGCGGCATCGGCGCTGATCAGGTTCAGGTCCAGCGTCGCGAAGTGACTGCGGCGGGCACTGTTTTCAATTTCCGAGATGCGCAGCAAGGCCTTGAAGGTCAGCAACAAAGCTTTGGCCTCGTTCAGCGCCGCATCGATGCTGGCGGCGTATTGCGCTTCATCCAGGCCGCGCCGCTGGGTGCGCTCAAGGCCGGCGATCAGGCGGGTGAGCGGGGTGCGCAGGTCATGGGCGATGTCGTCGCACACACCCTTGACCTCGCTCATCAGGCGCTCCAGTTCATCGAGCATGCCGTTGACCACCGAGGCCAGGCGGTCGATGTCGTCGTTGGTGCCCTGGATTGGCAGCCTGCCGGTCAAGTCGCCTTCGATGATGCCCTTGATCGAGCGGCTGACCTTGTCCAGTCGCCGGTGGGCCGAATAGCCCAACGCCACCGCGCCGAACAGGCCGACCACCAGCAACAACACGCCACCGGAAACCAGCGCCTTGATCAGCAGCTCATCGAATTCGCGGATGTCGTGGATGTCCTGGGCCACCAGCAAGGTCTTGCCATCGGCCAGGCGATGGACGATGAAGCGAATCGGCCGCTGGCGCCCGTTGGCCTTGCGCCAGTCGAACTCCTGGGGCTTGTCGTAGGCGGAGAAGGGTGGCAGCTGCCGGATGGCCCCGGCAATGAACCGGCCTTGTGCGTCGAACAGGCTATGGGGCAGGCGCGCTTCGATATCCTGCACGGCATGATTGCGGATTTCCCGAAGTTGCAACTCGGGGTCCTGTGCACTGCGGTTTTCCACCTGGCGATACAGCGCGGTGTCGGCTTCGGTCTTCAGGTAGAACGCCGTTTGCCAATAGACGTAGCCGAACAGCGCCAGGAACGAACAGCCGAACAGCCCGAGAAACATCAGGCCGGTGCGAAAACTGATGGTGCGCGGGATCTCACTCAGGCGAACGGAGGACATAACCGGCTCCACGAATGGTATGGATCATCGACGGTTCATCTTCACCGTCGATCTTGCGCCGCAAACGGCCCATGTGGACTTCAATGACGTTGGTGCGCTCGTCGTAGGCGTAGTTCCACACCGCTTCGAACAGCATGGTGCGCGTGACCACTTGCCCTGCATGGCGCATCAGGTGCTCAAGCAACGCGTACTCGCGGGGTACCAGATCAATGACCCGGTCACCACGCCGGACCGTCCGGCTCAGCAGGTCGATGTCCAGGTTGGCGACCCGTAAACGCGTTTCCCGGGCTTCGGCGACCGGTTCGGCGCGGCGCCGGTTCAAGGCATCCAGGCGTGCGGTCAGCTCGATGAATTCGAAGGGCTTGGTCAGGTAGTCATCACCGCCTGCACGCAGGCCGCGAACCCGTTCATCCAGCGCACTCAAGGCACTGAGGATCAACACCGGGGTGCTCACGCTTGCGGCGCGCAGGGCTGTGAGCACGCCGAGCCCGTCGAGGCCACCGGGTAGCATGCGGTCCAGGACGATCAGGTCGAACGGTTCACTCAAGGCCTTGAGCAGACCTTCGCGACCGTTGTGGACACAGCTCACTGTAAAGCCGTGGTCACACAGGGCGGCTTCGATTTCGCGGCAGGTAGGCAAGTCGTCTTCGACGACCAGAACGTGGGTCATGGCAGGTGAACCGCTCACTTGATCGGGCAGAGGTGTCATAGTGTGACAAAGCTGGCGGCGGTGCCACGTCCCCGTCAGCTAAACAAAAGTTTAGGTTTGATTTACGGAGAAGCCGCCGTGCGCATTCTTGTGGTTGAAGACGACGCCCAGACAGCCGCCTACCTGCTGCGCGGGTTGAGTGAAAGCGGTCACGTCGTCGATATCGCCAGCGATGGCAACAGTGGCCTGGGCATGGCCCTTGAACAGATCCACGACGTGCTGATCGTCGACCGCCGCTTGCCCGGCCTCGACGGTATCGGCCTGATCAAGGCTGTGCGAAAGCAGCAACTGCGGGTGCCGATCCTGATGCTCAGCGCGCAGGCGTCCACCGCCGACAAGGTCGAAGGCCTGCAGGCCGGTTGCGATGACTACCTGGCCAAGCCCTATGCGTTCGCTGAGGTGCTGGCACGGCTCGACGCCTTGTTGCGTGGGCGCGATCCGGTCGCCGGCGCGGCGCGCCAGTTGCAGGTGGGCGAGTTGCAACTCGATTGCGCCACACGCACCGCCGTGCGCCAGGGCCGGGTGATTGCCTTGCAGCATCGCGAAGCGCTGTTGCTGGAGAAACTCATGCGCCACAGCGGGCAGGTGGTGACCCGCGACATGCTGCTCGACAGTGCCTGGGACTACGCCTTCGACCCCAACGACAACGTCATCGACAAACACATCCATCGCTTGCGGCGCAAACTCGATGAAGGTTTCGAGCACTCGCTGATCCGGACCGTGCCCGGCGCCGGCTACAGCTTCGAGGCGTCACCGGTACCCGGCTAAACAAAAGTTTATCTGCCGACGAACGCTCTGGCAGGCGCCTCTCGCTATCTTCGCCCCATTCGTGGATCGCTCCACACTGGCTTTAGCGGGGGATAGCTTGCCCATGTCGGTCTCAACCTTGGCGGCGCGCAGCAGGCGCGGTGCCTATTTTTCAAGCGTTTCGTTGGCGTTGCTCGGCGTGTTGATGCTGAGTGGCTGCTCGATGGTGCCACCCTACCAGCAGCCCGAGTTGCCCCTGGCGCAACAGTTCAATGACCCGGCCGACAGCTCGGCGGCCCGGGGCGGCCAGTGGTGGCGCGAGTTTCACAGCGCCGAGCTGGATCAATTGATCGCCCGTGGCCTGGCCTCCAACTACACCCTCAAGGCGGCGGTCAGCCGTATCGATGAGGCCCGCGCCTCGGCGCAGGTGGCCGGCGCGGCGCAATACCCGGCGTTGAACCTGGGCGGCAACTACCAGCGGCAGAACAACTACGGCACCACGGAAAAACGCAGCGTGTTTGCACAAGCCTCCTATGAAGTGGACTTCTGGGGCAAACAGCGTGCGGCCGCGGATTCGGCCGATGCCTTGGCCAATGCCACGGAGTTTGATGCGCAAACCCTGCGCATGAGCCTTGGCGCGAGCATTGCCGACCGCTATTTCGAGGTGCTGTCCCTGGAGGACCGGCTGCGTCTGGCCCAATCCATTGCCGACGATGCGCGGCAGGTGCTGGACCTGGTGCAGGTCCAGGCCAGCCAGGGGGCGGTGTCGAACCTCGAAGTCGAGCAGCAGCGCAATGCCATGCAGACCTTTGAAGCAGCGATGCCACCCCTGCGTCAGCAGCGGGACCTGGCGTTGTACCAGTTGGCCGTACTGGTGGGCGCGCAGCCCGAGGGTTTTCACCTGCAAAGTGACGGCTTGAAGACCCTGCAAGTGCCGCAACCCGCCACCGGCCTGCCGATTGGCTTGTTGCGCCAACGTCCGGACATCCAGGCAGCCGAAGCCCGCCTGAAATCCGCCAATTTCGACGTGGGTGTCGCCCGGGCCGCGTTCCTGCCGAACCTGTCGCTCGACCTGCTGGGCGGCGTCGACACGCTCGCCGGCGGGCAAGTCTGGAGCGTCATCGGCAGCCTCGGCCAACCGGTTTTCGCCGGTGGCCAGCTCAAGGGCCAACTGCATTTCGATCAGGCCCATGTCCAGGAACTGGCGTCGAGTTATCGCGAGTCGATCATTGAAGCCCTGCAGGATGTCGAGACCCAGCTCAGCGCCGCCCGTGAACTCGACAAGAGCTACGCACTGAACCAGTCCGCCGTGGACTCGGCCCGCGAAGCTGCAAGGCTGGCACAGGTGCGCTACCGCCTTGGCTCCACCGATTTCCAGACACTGCTGATTGTCGAACGCACCCAATACCAGGCCGAAGACACGCTGTTGCAGGTACGCCTCCAGCATTTGCAGGCCGCCGTCGGCCTGTTCCGCGCCCTGGGCGGGGATTTCTCCCCGGACACTCTCGCTTCCAATTCTTCTGCTCAGGTGGCTCATCCATGAATGCCTTGAACCCACGTCGTCGCGTTATTTTCGGGGGGCTGGTGGTGCTCTCGCTGGCTGCTGCCATCGGCGGTTTTCAATGGGTGAGGCAAGCCCATGCCGCGCCGGTAATGGCCGCAAGCGGTGCAGTGCCAGTGCAGATGACCCAGGTCAGCCGCCAGGATTTGCCGATCTGGATCAGCGCTATCGGCAATGTGCAGGCGCTCAACAGCGTCAATGTGCGGGTGAGGGTGGACGGTGAGCTGCAAAAAGTCCTGTTCAATGAAGGCCAGACCGTCACCGCCGGCAGCCTGCTGGCGGTGATCGACCCTCGGGTGTATCAGGCTCAGGTTGCTCAGGCCCAAGCCTTGGTCGCCAAGGATCAAGCGCAGTTGGCCAACCTGAAGGTCAACCTCGACCGCGCCAGCAATCTGGCCGCCGCCAAGGCCGGGCCAACCCAGGACGTCGACACTTACCGCGCGCAACTGGCAGCGCAGCAAGCCACGTTGCAGGCGGATCAAGCGGCATTGGACGCGGCGCGCCTGCAACTGGAGTTCACCCAGGTCAAGGCGCCATTGACCGGGCGCACCGGCCAGCGTCTGCTGGATGTCGGTTCGATTGCCCATGGCGCCGAAGCCACCGGCTTGGTGACCATTACCCAGATGAATCCGATTTCAGTCGCGTTCGCTGTGTCCCAGGACGAACTGGCACAAATTCTCGAAGAGAACGCCAAAGGCGCGTTGCAGGTGGTGGCGATGACCCGCGATGGCCAGCAGGAAATCGCCCGTGGCCAATTGAGTTTCATCGATAGCCAGGTGACCGCCGCCAGTGGCCAGATCCAGCTCAAGGCGCAGTTCGACAATGCCGCCGCAAAACTCTGGCCGGGTGAACTGGTCAGCGCCCGGTTACTGGTGCAAACCCGCAAGGACGTGGCCGTGGTGCCGGCCGATGCCGTGCAATTGGGGCGTCAGGGTAATTTCGTGTACGTGGTGGATGCCGACCAGCGCGTGCAACCGCGCCTGGTCGATGTCGGTACCGTGGTCGATGGCAAACAATGGATTCGTCAGGGGCTGGCAGCCGGTGAGACCGTGGTGGTGCAGGGTCAGTCTCGCGTCGCACCGGGGCTGAAGGTCACGCCGGTCAAGACCGACACCACGGCCGATCTGGCGGAGGCCGCCCAATGAATGCGCTGGCCGGATTGATTCAACGGCGCGTGGGGCTGAGCCTGATGGCCCTCGGGGTCATGCTGCTTGGCGCCTTTGCCTACTTTCATCTGCCGGTGGCACCGTTGCCAACGGTGGATTTCCCGACCATCCAGGTCACCGCCAAACTCTCCGGGGCCAGCGCCGAGACCATGGCGTCTTCGGTGGCGACACCTCTGGAACGTGCGTTTGCCGCCGTGCCGCAAGTGACCTCGATGACCTCGTCGAGCGCGGCGGGCAAAACCCAGGTGGTGCTGCAATTCGACCTGTCGCGAGACATCGACGGTGCTGCGCAGGATGTGCAGACCGCAATCAACACCGCCACACCGAACCTGCCCAAGACCATGTCCAGCGCGCCGACCTTCAACAAGGTCAACCCGGCCGAAGGTACGGTGATGTCGCTGGCGGTGACGTCCCCGGTGCGCACGTTGCCGGAGCTGGATCGCTACGCCGACAACTACATTGCCCAGCGTTTGTCGCAGATGCCCGGCGTCGGCCTGGTGGATTTTCACGGCGAACAGAAACCCGCAGTGCGCGTGCAGATCGACCCGGATGCACTGGCTGCCCGTGGCCTGAGTCTGGAGGATGTGCGCAGCGTGATTGGCGTCAGCACCCTGGACCAGCCCAAGGGCACCCTCGATGGCCAAAGCCGTTCGATCACCCTCGGTGCGACGGATCAATTGCTCGACCCACAGCACTACCGCGATCAGGTCATCGCCTACAAGAACGGCATGCCGATCAAGCTCGGTGACCTGGGCCGGGTGATCGACGGCGCCGAAGACACCCAACAAGCGGCGCAATTGGGGGCCGAGCCCACGGTGATCGTCGACATCCACAAGCAGCCGGGTTTCAACCTCTTGTCGACCATCGCCACGATCAAGGCCAAGCTGCCTGAGCTGACCGCCTCGTTGCCGCGCGATGTACAAGTGCAGGTCGTAGGCGACCGGACCCAGACCATCGAAGCCTCGGTCAATGACATGCAGTTCACCTTGCTGCTGTCGATTGCCCTGGTGGTCGTGGTGATCTTCGTGTTCCTGCGCAAGGCCACGGCAACGTTGATCCCGAGCCTGACCATTCCGTTGTCGCTGGTGGCCACGTTCGGGGTGATGTACCTGCTGGGCTACAGCCTCGACAACCTGTCGATCATGGGCCTGGCGATTGCCGTCGGGTTCGTGGTGGACGATGCCATCGTGGTGATGGAAAACATCGTGCGGCACCTGGAGATGGGCAAGTCACGCCTGCAATCGGCAGTCGACGGCTTGCGCGAAGTAGCGTTCACCATCATCTCGATGACGGTGTCGCTGATCGCGGTGTTCCTGCCGATCCTGCTGATGTCCGGCATCGTCGGGCGCCTGATGCGTGAGTTTGCGGTGACCGTGAGTGTGGCGATCATCATGTCCGGGATCGTGTCCCTGACCATCACCCCAATGCTCTGCGCCTGGCTGCTCAAACCCCACGCCGACCAGGAGGAGGGACGCTTTGCCCGGGCCTGCGAGCGAGTGTTCGACAGCCTGCACAACGGTTATCGCCGCAGCCTGGATTGGGTGCTCGACCATCAACGCATCACCCTGGCCGTGGCGATTGCAACGCTGGTGGCGACCGCCGTGCTGTACGTCGGCATCCCCAAGGGCTTCTTCCCGCAACAGGACAACGGCCTGATTCAGGGCGTGGCCGAAGCGGCGGCGGACATTTCGCCCATCGCCATGCGCGCCCAGGTCAATCATGCCGCCGAAATCATTGGCCAGGATCCGGCCGTGGCCCGGGTGTACTTCTGGATCGGCCCGAACCCGACCGTCAGTCAGGCCAAGGTGATGATCAACCTCAAACCGTTCAGCGAGCGCACCGCGAGTGCCGCCGAGGTGATCCGCCGATTGCAGCCGGCGCTCGACGTGCTGTCCGGGGTCAAAGTGTTCATGCAGGCCAACCAGGACATCCAGATCGGTGGACGGGCCAGCAAGACCCAGTACCAGTACACCCTGCAAGACCCGGACAGTGTCGAACTGGACCACTGGGCCGGGGTGCTTCTGGAGAAACTCAAGACGTTGCCGCAGTTGCAACGCGTCACCTCAGACCAACAGCAGGCCATCGCCCAATCGACCCTGGTGATCGACCGACCCACGGCGGCGCGCCTGGGTGTGACCGTGCAGGCCATCGACGATGTGCTGTATGACGCTTTTGGCCAACGGCAGATTGCGACAATGTTCACCCAGCTTGATCAGAACCACGTGATTCTGGAACTCGATCCGAGCTGGCAAACGTCGACTGCCACCCTTGAGCATCTGTTTGTTCGTGCAAGTTCCGGAGCCCTGGTGCCACTGAACCTGCTGGCCAGCGTCAAGACCGAACAGGTACCGATCATCATCAACCACCAAGGCGTATTCCCGGCGATTACCCTGTCGTTCGACCTCGCACCGGGGCACGCGTTGAGCGAAGCGGTGAACGCGATCAATCAGGCGTCGTTGGCGGTCGCGATGCCCGACACCGTGTCGGGCAGTTTCCAGGGCACCGCACAGGCGTTCCAGGATTCGTTGAAGTCGCAACCCTGGCTGATTCTGGCGGCGATCCTCACCGTTTATATCGTGCTGGGGGTGCTGTACGAGAACGCGATTCACCCGCTGACGATCATTTCGACCTTGCCGTCGGCCGGTTTCGGCGCGCTGCTGGCGTTGATGCTCTGCGGCCAGGATCTGTCGGTACTGGGGATGATCGGCATCATCTTGCTGATCGGTATCGTCAAGAAAAACGCGATCATGATCGTCGACTTCACGCTGCAGGCCCAACAGCGGGGCCTGTCACCCCGTGATGCGGTGCGCGAAGGGTGCCTGTTGCGTTTGCGACCGATCCTGATGACTTCCCTGGCCGCCTTGCTCGGTGCCGTACCACTGGCGTTCGGGCACGGCGCAGGTTCCGAGTTGCGCCAACCCTTGGGCATTGCGATTGTCGGCGGCCTGGCGGTGTCGCAGATACTGACGCTCTACACCACGCCTGTGGTCTACCTGTGGTTTGAACGCCGGCGGAGCAGGGCACAGACTCACGCCAGCGGGGTCGCCGTTTGAAACCCTCAACAACCCCGGGTCTGGGCAACCTGGTCGGACGTTGGCGTTTGCGTCCTTTCCCGGCGCGTACTTCAGTTGGCGTGGCCCAGCTGGCGCTTGGCACCAAGACGCAACGCTGGCGGTTGACGACTGCTTAATGGTTCATTTAAAGCGGCAAGCTGTGCCTTGACGCAGCGCGTTTGCAACGACTACGAATTTGGTGAGTCGCTTGCAGATGATTCCTGAAAAAACCATTGACCGCAGGTTCCGTCGCTCATCGGATCTTCGTGGCACTGGGAATTCGCAGCGAACTGTTCACAAGAAACACATTAATTCAGGTGCATCCGGGTTTTAGAGAACGCGCGCTCGTCAATGCTTGCAGGGTCCGACTTCAATGAAAGCTGCACGCAGGGCCGAGGTCGTCTCTCAATACAGGGCCAGGATGGTCTTCAGCGCACCGCGCAGCGGTGCCGGCAGCGGCACTGGCCGACGCGTTACACGATCTACGTAGACGTGGACAAAGTGCCCCTGCGCCGATGCCTCGATGTCGTCGTTGGCGAACAGTCCGACTTCATAGCGCACGCTCGATGTGCCCAGGCTCGCGACCCGCAGGCCGGCGCGCACCAGGTCGGGGAAGGCAATCGACGAGAAGTAGCTGCAATGGGTATCGACCACCAGGCCAACCGTCGGGCTCTGCTCGAAGTCGAGCAGGTTTTGCTCAAGCAGCCAGCCGTTGACTACGGTGTCGAACCAGCTGTAGTAGATGACGTTGTTGACGTGACCGTAGACGTCGTTGTCCATCCAGCGTGTGGTGATATCGCGCAGGTAGCGATAGTCATCGCGTTGGTGGGGTACGGGTTTGCTCATCGCTCAAGCCTCTTGCTTCATGCGGCGCACTCGGATGTCCGTCTGCTTCTGGTGGCCGCACAGATGCTCGCGGATAACGACCCCCATGGCTGGATACTGCCTGGGATGCCATGGCGTCGCCCCTATCCAAAGGGTGGGGACACTCAAGCAGAAGTTTCGCCGGCCCGCAGAATCTCCCCCACCAACCAGTTCACGGCCCGATCCTGTCCACGCTGCGCCAGGTACACCAGGTCCAGTTCGAAGGCCTCCAGTGCAAACGGCAAATCATGCAGCTGCAACGGCAGCAGTGTCGCAAAGTTGCGCGCCAGTTGGGTCGGCAGCACGACGCACAAGTCCGAAGCCGCCACAAGGTGCGCTGCCTGCAGGTAGTTGGGGGTGGTGTAGACGATCTGCCGTGAGAGGCCCTGTTCCCCCAGCCATTGATCGACCATGCCTCGGGTCTGGCCGCCGTGCACCCAGAGGTGGCGCAGGCGCAGAAAGGTTTCCAGGTCCAGCGTGCCGGTCAAGGCTGGATGGTCCTGGCGCAACGCGACCTGAAGCGTTTCGCTGCGCCAGTGGTGGCGGGCAAAGCGCGCCGGGATTTCGTCGAAGCGGCCCAACACCATGTCAAGTTGCCCGCGATCCAGGGCGTCGATCGGCAGGCTGGGCGCCAATGGGGCGATATCCAGGCGCAGGTTGGGCGCGCAGTCTTGCAAATGCCGCAGCAGGCTCGGCATGCACACCTGTTCGACGAAATCAGTCATGGCAATGCGAAAGGTCTGCCGGCTGGACAGCGGGTCGAAGCCCTCGTCCACGTTGAGTGTTTGTTCGATCTGCTGCAACGCGGCGCGAATCGGGCCTTCCAGCGCCAGGGCCTTGGGCGTTGGCTGCATGCGCCGACCGATACGCACCAGCAATGGATCATCGAGCTGTTCGCGCAGGCGTGCCAGGGCGTTACTGACCGTCGGCTGGCTCAGGGACAGGCGCTCGGCGGCGCGGGAAACGTTCTGCTCGCGCAGCAACACGTCCAGGATACGCAGCAGGTTGAGGTCGAAGTTGGTTGTATTCACTTTGCAAATATCACGCATATGAAAATGAAATTTCTCAAATAGTAGGCAGCTGCTTAGGGTGGCGGCAATCCTTCTTTTCGATTTGGGGAGTGTCGGTGTGAGCAATGGATTCGACGTACAACAGGCAAGGTTTGTAGCGGTGGACACAATGGGCCAGGGCAATGTGGAGGAGCGGGCATGAACTATCAGGCACCGCTGCGCGATATGCGTTTTGTGCTGCACGAACTGTTTGACGTGACCGGCCATTGCCAGCAACTGGACAATGGCCTGGATCGCGAAATCATCGACGGCGTGCTCGAAGAGGCCGCGCGGTTTGCCGGCAAGGTAGTCGCGCCGCTCAATCGCAACAGTGACGAGCAGGGTTGTCGCCTGGAGAACGGCGAAGTCACCACGCCCGATGGTTTTGCCCAGGCCTACAAGCTGTTTGTCGAGCAAGGCTGGGCAAGCATGACCGGACCACTGGACTTTGGTGGCCAGGGCTTCCCGCAAATGGTCTCGGCCAGCTTCCACGAAATGCTGATGAGCGCCTCGCTATCGTTCCGTGTCTATTCCGGCCTGACCGAAGGCACGGTCCTGGCCCTGCACCGCCACGGCAGTGAGGCACTCAAGCAGCGTTATCTGGGGCCATTGGTCAGCGGCGAGTGGACCGGCACCATGTGCCTCACCGAGCCCCAGGCCGGGACCGACCTGGCGCTGTTGCGCACCCGCGCCCAGCCCCAGGCCGACGGCAGCTACCAACTCAGCGGCAGCAAGATCTTCATCAGCGGCGGCGAGCAGGACTTGAGCGACAACATCATTCACTTGGTACTTGCCCGATTGCCCGACGCCCCACCTGGCATCAAGGGCATCAGCCTGTTCCTGGTGCCCAAGCGACTGGTCAACGCCGATGGCTCACCCGGGGAGCGCAACTCCCTGAGCTGCGGCGCGCTCGAACACAAGATGGGCATCAAGGGTGCCTCCACCTGTGTCATGAATTTCGACGGTGCGACAGGATGGCTGGTCGGCGAGCCGAACCAGGGCCTGGCCTGCATGTTCACCATGATGAACGACGCACGTTTCCAGGTAGGACTGCAGGGCCTGGGCATCGCCGAAGCGGCATTCCAGGGCGGCCTGGCCTATGCCCGCGAGCGCTTGCAGTCGCGGGCGATCACAGGTCCCGTGGCGCCGGAAAAACCAGCCGACCCGATCATCGTGCACCCGGATGTGCGGCGCATGTTGCTCACCCAGAAAACCCTCAGCGAAGGCTGCCGCATGCTCGCCGCCTACGCCGCTCGGCAACTGGACCTCGAGCACGGCGTCACCGACCCGGCTCAACGTGATGCCGCCAGCCGCCGCGCCGCGTTGCTTATTCCCATGATCAAGGCGTTCTTCACCGACTGCGGGCAGGAAGCGGCCAGCCTTGGCGTGCAGTTGTATGGCGGTCATGGCTATATCCGCGAATGGGGCATGGAGCAACTGATGCGCGACAGCCGCATCACCCAGCTCTATGAGGGTACCAATGGTATCCAGGCGCTGGACCTGATCCGCCGCAAGCTGCTGGGTGACGGCGGCAGCGAGCTCAATGCGCTGATCGACGAACTGGCGACCCAGACAACAATGGCCGCGGCTCATTCGGAGTTGGCCGAAATGGCCGGGCGGGTCGACCAGCGCCTCCAGGAATGGCAAGCGCTGGCCGATTCGGTGTTGCAGGCCTGTCGCCGCGACCCCGAGGAGATCGGCGCGGTGTCGGTGGACTTTCTGGCCTATTCGGCCTACGTGATGTTGGCGGCCTTGTGGTTGCAGGCGGCGATGCGTGCCAGCGAGGCGCTACAGGCCGGCACCGCAGAAGCGCCGTTCTACCAGGCCAAGCTGCAATCGGCCGACTTCTACCTGCGCCGGATACTGCCACGGGCCGCAGCCCATCGCGAGGCGTTGCTCGCCGGTGCCGGTTGCCTGATGGCCATGGCGCAGAACCACTTCGCGTTCTGAAACCTTCCCGCCTGTGTTGCCACAAAGGGAGGGGCGGGCCAGGCCTCCAGCTGGCTACGCTGCCTCCACGCAGAACCCCTGCCATCAATAATCGACACTGCACGGTGTCGATTTCTCAATCCCTGCGGGCGGCATTGAGCCGCTCGCTCTGCGACTGACCGCTGGAGCGCACCACCATGCAAGACGCCGTTATCGTTTCCACTGCCCGCACGCCGATCGCCAAGGCCTTTCGCGGCGCATTCAATGATTTCAAATCTCCGTCGATGAGCGCGGTTGCCATCCGTGCCGCCGTCGAACGTGCGGGCATCGAACCGGGACAAATTGACGACCTGGTGATGGGCACGGCCATGCAGAGCGGTACCGCCGCGACCAACCTGGCTCGTCTGTCGGAACTGGCGGCCGGCCTGCCATTGTCGGTCAGCGGCCAGACCATCGACCGTCAATGCGCCTCGGGCCTGATGGCGATCTCCATTGCCGCCAAACAGATCATGGTCGATGGCATGCAGGTAACCGTCGGTGCCGGCCAGGAACAGATCAGCCTGGTGCAAAACCCGCACACGCAGTTCGCCGCCGCCGAACAGGATGCCACTGTGCTGCGCATGGCCGAGCATGCCTATATGCCGATGCTGCAGACCGCTGAAATCGTCGCCCGGCGCTACAACATCAGTCGTGAAGCCCAGGACATTTACAGCCTGCAGTCCCAGCAACGCACTGCGGCGGCACAGGCGGCGGGCTTGTTCACCGATGAAATCGTACCGGTCAGCGTGCGCAAGAAAATCGTCGACAAGCAGAGCGGTGCCGTCACCTATGAAGACGTGCACCTGACGCTGGATGAGGGCAATCGCCCGCAGACCACGCTCGCCAATCTGCAAGCCTTGGCCCCCGTGCTCGAAGGTGGCTGCATCACCGCGGGCAACGCCAGCCAATTGTCCGACGGCGCCAGCGCCTGTGTACTGATGAGTGGTGCACTGGCAGCCCGTTCTTCAGTGAGCCCGCTGGGCCTGTATCGCGGCATCGCCGTGGCCGGCCTGGCGCCGGAAGAAATGGGTATCGGACCGGTGCTGGCGATTCCCAAGCTGCTGCGTCAGCACGGACTGCGCGTGGATGACATCGGCCTGTGGGAGATCAACGAGGCCTTTGCCTGCCAGGTGCTGTACAGCGCGCAGACCCTGGGCATCGATCCGGCAAAAATGAACGTCAACGGTGGCGCGATCGCCATCGGTCACCCCTACGGCATGAGTGGTGCGCGCATGGTCGGCCATGCACTGCTGGAGGGTAAGCGCCGCGGCGTGAAGTACGTGGTGGTGAGTATGTGCGTCGGTGGTGGCATGGGCGCCGCCGGTTTGTTCGAAGTGCTCTGAAGATGCATCAGGCGGCCGGGATGCTCCGGACCGCCTGACAGCGCTTTTACAGGATCCCTCCATGACCCGAATCCCGCGCCACGCGTGCTACCCCCAAAGGGGAGGCAGGGTTCATCCGGACGCACCGCCCCACCCATTCATGGGAGGGTCATGGGCGACCTTTGCTGGATAAGCTGCATTCACGCCGGTCCCCTTGAGGGTCGCCGGTGGGAATACGTCCAGAGAGGTACAAGTGGTGTATCGCAAATTGTTTTCAGTAGCAGGCAGGCCCCGCCGGCTCGATGGCGGAGCCCTGTTTGGCACGACCCCGCGCAGCGCCTGGATCGAATGGCTGAGCCCCGACTACGACAACGAGGTCGAATTGGCTTGCAGGGCACTGCTGGTGCAACAGGACGGTTTGAACATTCTGGTCATGGCCGGTGCCGATGCGCTGTTGGCGCCAATGCCGCGCACCTGCCGCTGCCAGCGCCCGGCTTTGAACCTGATGGAAGGTCTCGCCCGACTGGGGGTGGAGGAAGCGCAGATACAGGTCGTGGTGCTCACCCACCTGCACGCCATGCTCGCCCCGGAGGTGCGCCACGCCATCAGTGAGGGCGATGCGCCCCGGCTGCTGTTTCCGGCCGCGCGCTACCTGATTGGCCGCCGGCACTGGATGCGCGCCAGCCACCCGCACCCGCGTGACCGAATGTTGTTCGTTGCGCAGATCATCAATCAGTTGCAAGGCAGTGGGCGTCTGCACCTGATCGACGACAGCACCAGCGATCTGCTGGGTGAGGGCTGGCGCTTTCACCAAAGCGACGGCCATACGCCGGGGCAGTTGTTGCCCGAGATCGATATGCCCGGCGGACCGATTATTTTTGCCGGTGATCTGGTTCCAGGCCGACAGTGGCTCGCGCTTGATCTGACCACGGCTTTCGACCGCAACCCGGAAAGCCTGATCGATGAAAAAGAACGCCTGCTCGACCACGTGGTGGCCAAGGGAGGGCGACTGTTTCTGACCCGCGACCCAAGCGTCGCCATGATCAAGGTCGCCCGCGACAAGCAGCACCGATACCAGCCTTTCGATCACCACGCCGTCTTGCATCGGCTGGACAGTTGAAATAACCCGCTCACCAGGAGTTCCCCATGAAAGTAATGGCTGCCGTAAAGCGCGTGGTCGACTACAACGTGAAAGTCCGCGTCAAGGCGGACGGTTCCGGTGTCGACCTCGCAAACGTGAAAATGGCGATGAATCCCTTCTGCGAAATCGCCGTGGAAGAGGCGGTTCGTCTGAAGGAGCAAGGCATCGCCACCGAAGTGGTGGTGGTCAGCGTCGGCTCGTCCGGCGCACAGGAGCAGTTGCGGACCGCACTGGCGCTGGGCGCCGACCGCGCAATCCTGGTGGAAACCGATGACGCGTCGGGTTCCCTGGCCGTGGCAAAACTGCTCAAGGCCGTGGTGGACAAGGAGCAGCCACAATTGGTGATCCTTGGCAAACAGGCCATCGACAGCGACAACAATCAGACCGGCCAGATGCTCGCTGCACTGGGTGGTTACGGTCAGGGTACGTTCGCATCCTGTGTCGAAATCAGAGAAGACAAGGTGACCGTGACCCGCGAAATCGACGGTGGCGCGCAAACCGTTTCCCTGACATTGCCGGCCATCGTCACCACCGACCTGCGTTTGAACGAGCCGCGTTACGCGTCCCTGCCAAACATCATGAAAGCCAAGAAGAAGCCTCTCGAAGTGCTGACTCCGGACGCTTTGGGCGTTTGCACCGTCTCCACCAACAAGACCCTGAACGTCGAAGCGCCCGCTGCGCGCAGCCCGGGAATCAAGGTCAAGTCGGTGGCCGAACTGGTCGAGAAACTGAAAAATGAAGCGAAGGTGATCTGATGACGACTCTGGTTATTGCCGAACACAACAACACGCTGCTGGCACCCGTTACGCTGAACACCTTGGCGGCAGCCGCCCGGATCGGCGGCGACATCCACGTATTGGTGGCAGGCCAGGGCGTTGCCGCCGTCACTCAAGCCGCCGCGAAAATTCCTGGTGTGAGCAAAGTGCTGGTTGCCGATCGCGCCGCCTATGCCAATCAACTGCCGGAGAACGTCGCGGTGTTGATTGCAGGCCTGGTGATCGAGCAGCATTCGATTTACAACCACGTTCTGGCCGCCGCCACCTCCAATGGCAAAAACATCCTGCCGCGAGTTGCCGCGCAGCTGGATGTGGATCAGATCTCCGAGATCATCTCGGTGGAAAGTGCCGATACCTTCAAACGCCCGATCTACGCCGGAAACGCCATCGCCACCGTTCAATCGAACGCTGCGGTCAAGGTCATCACTGTGCGTGCCACCGGTTTCGACCCGGTAGCTGCCGAAGGAGGTGCGGCGACTGTTGAATTCGTCGATGCCGAATACGACGCCGGTACCTCCCGCTTCGAGAATGAAGTGCTGGCCAAGTCCGACCGTCCGGATCTGAGCGCCGCCAAGATCGTCGTTTCCGGTGGTCGTGGCATGCAGAACGGGGACAACTTCAAGCACCTGTATGCGCTGGCCGACAAACTCGGCGCGGGTGTCGGCGCCTCCCGCGCCGCAGTGGACGCAGGCTTTGTCGCCAACGACATGCAGGTCGGCCAGACCGGCAAGATCGTTGCACCTGCGTTGTACATCGCGGTCGGTATTTCCGGCGCGATCCAGCACCTGGCCGGCATGAAGGACTCCCGGGTGATCGTGGCAATCAACAAGGATGAAGAAGCGCCAATCTTCCAGGTGGCCGATTACGGCCTGGTGGCTGATCTGTTCGACGCCGTTCCGGAGTTCGAACGCCTGGTCTGAGCTATTCCCGATTCCGACCGTGCGCCCGCAAACGCGCGGTTGGAATTGCGATCAGCAGCAACAGCGCACCCAGCACCAGCAACACCGCAATCAGATCGAATGCCAGGTACAAACTGCCGGTAGCGGCTTTCAGCGCGCCAACGGCGGTTTGGCTGAGGAACCCGGCGAGGTTGCCCAGGCTGCTGATAAGGGCGATCCCGCCGGCAGCGGCGGTTTTGCTCAGCAGTGCAGGCGGGATGGTCCAGAACAATGGCATTGCCGCCAGCGCCGCCGCGCCCCCGACGCTGATCAGTGCCATGGACAAGGCGCTGTGCCCCTCGACCAGATCCAGAAGGCAAAAGCACGCTGCGGCTGTCAACAGGGTCAGGCTCAGGTGCCAACGCCGTTCCATATGGCGGTCGGAGCTGCGGCCGAGCCAAAACATGGCACATAGACCGGCCAGGAACGGCAGGCTGGTGGCCAGGCCGATCAGTTGCAAGTCTTGCAGACCAAAGCCGCGTACCAGGGTCGGCAACCAGTACGACACTGTATTGGCGGCACTGTAGATGCAAAAGCACACCAGGCCGGCCACATACAGCAGCGGATCGCGTAGCGCGTCGGCAAAGCCGGAACCCGCGACCTCAGGGGTCGACTCATTCGCCAGGGCATCGTGGATCTGGCGTTTTTGCTCGTCGTCGAGCCAGCACGCCTGCTCAGGTCGGTCAGTCAACCAAAAGAGTCCGAACAGTCCCAGCATCACCGCGGGCAAGCCGGTCAGGACAAACAGCACCTGCCAGTCGCGCAGTCCCAGCCAGCCGTGCAGATGCGCCATGATGGTGCCGGACAGCGGGCCGCAGATCATGCCGGCGACCATGCCGGCCATGAAAAACGACGCAGTGATACGCCCGCGCACAGAGGCCGGGAACCAGTAGGTGAGGTACAGAATCAGGCCGGGGAAAAAACCTGCCTCGGCGACGCCCAGCAAAAAACGCGCGGCGAGCAATTGCTCAGGGTTGGTGACAAAGGCGGTGAGCACGGTGATCAGTCCCCAGAGGATCATGATCCGGGTCAGCGTGGCACGTGCGCCGACACGCTGCATGTACAGGTTGCTCGGTACTTCAAACAGGATGTAGCCCAGATAAAAGACCCCGGCGCCGATGCCGTAGGCCACATCGGTGAGCAGGATGTCTTCAGACATCCGCAGCTTGGCGAACGACAGGTTGAGGCGGTCGATGGCATTGAGAATGAACGCCAGCATCAGGTACGGAATCAGGCGCCAGATGACCTTGGAGTAGGTGCGTTTCAGTTCGGTTGAAGTGGCGGATGTCGCCGGGAATTGCGGGATGGCATCGCTCATTGAAGCGCTCCTCAGTGGCCCGGTTATTGTTGTACTGGAACTTCTGTGGGCCGTTCGGGCGAGTATAAAGAGCCGCTGAGGGTGCAATGTTCCGGATTCGTAGAATCAACCAACCTGTTGGATTTAAAGGTAAATACTGGACCTTGAAGCACAGGCCCGATAGCCGGTTCCGCATTCACTGCAGACCGGCTTGCATTCAGCTTTCGTTGCTCAGAACACCTGGCGGTAGATCGCCTGTATGTCGTCCAGGGTCAGTTCGCGGGGGTTGTTGTTCAAAAGGCGTGTCTGTCTGGTCGCATCCATCGCCAGAGCATCGAGGTCATCCAAGGTGATGCCCACGTCCCGCAGGCGGGTCGGCAAGCCAAGACGAACAGGCAAAGCTTCCAGGTGGTCGATCAGTGCATGGGCTATTTCGGTCACCGTTCCCTGTATTTCCGGCAGCACAATCGCCGCCAGTTCGGCGTAAAGCGCTGCCGCCGCCGGCAGGTTGAAACGCATCACCGGTGCCAGTACCAGCGAATTGGAAAGGCCGTGGGGAATATGGAAACGAGCGCCCAACGGGTAAGCCAGTGCATGCACCGCAGCCACCGGGGCATTGGCAAACGCCATGCCCGCCAGGCAGGCACCGATCAACATCTGCTCGCGGGCCTGCGCGTCCGAGCCGTTATTGCACACATGCTCCAGGTTGTCTGCCAGTAGCTTCAACGCCTCGCGGGCCAGGCAATCGGAGATGGGGTTCTTCAGGTGTCGGGACGTGAAGGACTCGATAGCGTGCACCATGGAATCAATCCCCGTAGCGGCCGTGACCGAGCGAGGCAGACCCAGAGTCAGGTCAGCATCCAGCAAGGCGATGTCCGGCAACAGGGCTGGCGAGATGACCACATTCTTCTGGCCCTCGCCGCTGGTGATCACCGAGACCGCCGTCACCTCCGAGCCGGTGCCGGCGGTGGTAGGAACCAGGATCAGCGGCAGGCGCCGGCCATTGGTCCGGTCGATCCCGTAGATATCGGCCAGGGTTTCTTCGCTACGCGCCAACAGCGCAGTCAGCTTGGCAGCGTCCAGTGAACTGCCGCCACCGAAGCCGATCACGCAATCGGCGCAGCACCGCCGGGCGGCTTGCACCGCGTCAAGAATCACCGACTCCGGCGGGTCGGCCTGGACGTCGCTGAACACGTGCAATGCAATGCCCAGGCGGGCGAAACCGCGTTCGACCGGTGCCAGCAATCCTGTTGCCAGGACGCCGGCATCCGTGACCAGCAGTACGCAGCGGTGCCCCATCGACTGCACTTGTTCGGCAAGGCGCGCCGCGGCGCCGCGCTCAATGATGATCGACCGGGTGGTGTTGAAGAGCAGGCGACGCGTCATGTGATTTCCCCGTGGATAGGCCGTTGGTTCGGCAGAGTCCTCGGAGTTTGGGAGCCAATTGCTATGATTGCCCCCTCCCGGAGGGGAGGGTCAATCGATCAGATTATGGTTGCGCGCCCAGACCATGGCGTCGTATCGGCTGGAAACCCCGAGCTTGGCGTAGATGTTGCGCAGGTTCCATTTCACGGTGTCCAGGGTGATGTCCAGCGTATGGGCGATGCGTTTGCTCGACATGGCCTGAGCCACAAGGCTGAGAATCTCGCGCTCGCGTGGCGTAAGTTGCGGCTCTTGCCCCGTTGTTCTCGCGCGCCGTGCACGTGGGGTTGCCGCAGCGGGTGCGCTGGGGCCGGCAAGTTTATCGATCAGTTCGTCCACATAGCTGCGCACAGGATCTTCCAGAGGGGTCCGGGAAAGGCGGCCAAGCAGTTTCTCGCTCAATGACCCTTCGTCCAGCAAGGTGCGAATCAGTCCAAGGCGCTGTCCGGCCTCCACGGCCCGACGCAGGCACTCGAGGGATTCTTCCGGACGATCGAGGTCTTCGAGTACTGCGGCCGACAGCAGATCCACCTGCACTGCAAGGCGATTGCGGTGGAAGCGTTCGGCGTAGTCTCTCGTCGTTTTCAAAGCCAGCAGGGCTGCCTGGGAATCCTCGTTGATGAGTACCCGTGCACGGGCCAATGCGGCAATCGCCGGCAGTTCCGCCCGGCCACCGCGCTCGCCACCGTGGGTGCGGGCAAGCTCTTGGAGCGATTGCAACAATTCCACGGCCTGATTGCGCTGGCCCGTGATCAGGCTCACGCGGATCTGTTCGCTCAGCAACTGGGCCACCGGTCGAATCTGTCCCAGGCAGCGCAAATGAGCGATTTGCTGGCGCAGAAAGGTCAGCGCGGCATCCGGACCTTTTTGCAGCAGGTCGAGACGGCTGCGGCTGATGTTGGTGCGCACGATGACATCGGGAACGGAGGAGTGCAGCAGGCCAAAGCGGTTGGCAATCAGCTCGCGGGCGTCATCGATCCGGTCAAGCTCGTAGAATGCATCGGCCAGGAGGCTGGCGCAGAGATTGGCGCAAATCGAACGGTGCCCGCCCTCTCGGATGGAGCGTTCCAGCAATTCGGATACCAGCGGCTCGGCCACGCCGATCTCGCCGCTGATCATATAGGTGGTCAAGCGTGCCGATTCCGCGACCAGCGCCATGTCGTTGCCGCGATCCTGCGGCGGTATCGGATGAATGTCGAACAGGCGGCGGGCATCGGCATAGCGTCCCGCCGTGTAATAGGCGACGGCCAACGCCGCCAGCAGCATGTAGCGCAGGAAGGGGTTTTCCATGGGCGCATCGCGCACAGGCTCCAGCAAACCGATCGTATGTTCGCTGTCGTCTTCCTGGATGGCGATGGCCGCATGGATCAGCGGCAGGCCGCTGACCAACTCGGGGTGCGCGCTCAGGTCGCTGGCCTTTAAACGATCGAGCCAGGGTTTTGCCCGCGCCGGGCGAGAAGTCAGTGAAACCGTGACGCAGGCCAGAAACAGAAGGCGTTGGTGGGAAAACAGCACATCCTCCGGCAAGCGTTCCAGCAAACGCAAGGTCGGTGCGAGGTACTCCAGGCTCCAGGTGGCGGGGGCTGCGTCTTCGATGACTCGAATCGCAAAATCGATATCGTCACCCAGGCTGGCGTGGCGAACCGCTTCGGTCAGGCAGTTGTGCCCGGCGAACCAATGGGCACCGAGGCGGTGCAAGGCGCGGACATCCCCGCCCCGACGCTCCAGGCGCGCGCTGAGGAATTCACCGAACAGCGGCTGGAAGCGATACCAGGTCCTGCGGTCCTCGGAGTCGACCCGTTGAATCAGAAGGTTCTCGTCTTCCATGCGCTGAAGCAGCTCACCGGCTTCGGCATGCCCCGTCACGGCCACCGCCATGTCCGCGTTGAATCGACGGAAGATCGACAACGCTTCGGCCACTTGCACCAAGTCCTGTGGCAGGTGCGCCACGACTTCTTCGCTGAGATAGCTCTGCAGATCACTGGATCGCCAGACCAGGTCATTGAGCACCGATCGGGTAGAGGGGCGGTTCTTGAGCATGATCACGATCAGTTGCAGGCACGACGGCCAACCGCTGGTCAGGTCATGGATCAGGCTCAGTTCATCGGCATTGATCTTGTCGGTGCCCAGGTTCTCTTCGACGAAGGTGCGGGTCTCGGCCAGGTCGAACGGCAGCTCGGCGCTTTCGATTTCTGCCACTTGGTCCATGACCCGCAGGCGCGACAGGCTCAGTGGCGGATTGACCCGCGAGGCCAGTACCAGGTGCAGGTTGCCCGGACTCTGGTCGAGCAGTTTTTGAATCAGCTTGTGGGCATGAGGGACTTCCACATGGTGGTAGTCATCGATGATCAGGTAGAGCTCCTTGCTCTGCATGGCCGCCCCTTCGACGATGATCGCAACGCAGGTTTCCATCGCGGGCACCGTGTTGTCTTCACGCATCAGGTCGATGTCCACCTCGATGCCCAACCGGCGCAATCCTTCAAACAGCGCGGTGCAGAAAGCGGTGTAGCCCTTGTCCTCGGCCGTCAGCGAAACCCACGCAACTTCCGCGCCGGCCATGAGCCGATCCTGACGCCACTGCGCCATTAAGGTCGTCTTGCCGTAGCCCGCGGCGCCGGTGACCAACGCCAGTTTGCAGTGATGCATGAGTTTGAGCCGGGCGAGCAGGGCGGTGCGCAGCACATGGCGAGAGCCGATGCGCGGTGGCGAAAATTTGGTCGAAACCAGGTGTCTGGCTGGGGTGTCTGGCAATTTCTTGTCCTCGCGCCACGGGCATGGCAACTCACGAGCCGGGCGAAACTAGCCAACCTGTCGAAACAGGTCAAGATTTTACGATAGTGCCATTTGAGCCCTTGTGGGAGCGAGCCTGCTCGCGATGGCGGTGTGTCTGCCACCGAAGATGTTGAATGTGCTGGCGACTTCGCGAGCAGGCTCGCTCCCACAGGGGATAAGCGGTGCTGCTCAAATTCAAGTGGCAGTCCATCCGCAAAGGGGGGGACGAGAGTGCAGCCTTGTTTTCTAAGATCTTCCCGGTTCCCGTTTTGGGCACTTACGAAGGAATCACGATGAAACTGGATAATAAAGTAGCCGTCGTCACGGGCGCGGCATCGGGGCTTGGCCTGGCCACGTGCAAGGCGCTGGCGGCAGCCGGCGCCAGGGTAGTGGGATTGGATCTGGACCAGCAGCGACTCGAAGCGGCGCTGGATGGCATGGTCGGCATCGCCGTCGACGTATCCGACGAAGCCAGCGTCAAGGCGGCTATCGACACGGTGGTGCAACGCTTTGGCGCGGTGCATGTGGCGGTGAACTGCGCGGGGATCCTGGGGCCGTGCAAGACCCTTTCCAAGGGCCAGTTGTTTCCAACCGAGCTGTGGAACCGGGTGTTGGGGGTCAACCTCACCGGTACCTTCAACATGATCCGCCACGCGGCCCTGGCCATGTCCACGAACACACCCGAGGACAGTGGCGAGCGCGGGGTGATCATCAACACGGCGTCGGGTGCCGCGCGTGAGGGGCAGATGGGGCAAGCGGCCTACAGTGCGAGCAAGGCCGGGGTCATCGGCATGACCTTGCCAATCGCCCGTGACCTGGCCGAACACGGGATTCGCGTGGTCAGCCTGGCACCGGGTCTGTTCGAGTCCGGCATGTCCGCGGGCATGCCGGCGAAAGTCTCCGAAACCATCGTCAACGGCCTGCTTTTTCCAAGGCGCATGGGCCTGCCGGAGGAGTTTGCCGCGCTGGTGCGTCATGTGGTGGAGAACGCCTATCTCAATGCGCTGACCCTGGATATCCAGTGCGGTACCCGCTGATCTGAACACATTCCCCTGTAGGAGCGAGCATGCTCGCGAGGGTCGTCAACGATGACGCGGGCTGTCTGAATGAGCGCTGTGTCTGAACGTCCATCGCGAGCATGCTCGCTCCTACAGAGGGTATTCGCCGGTGCTTCGGTACCAGGCTACACCTCGCTCATCAAGGGAAACACTGACCTCACCGCGCAGCAACAAGTGATTGAGGCAGGCCAGGGTCTCGCCTGTCGCCAGGGTGAAACGAGTGGGGTCGTCGCTGCGCACAGCGGTGCTGAACAGCAGCCTGAACAGATCGATCACACGTTGGGGCTCGTCCAGGCCACCGCGCAGTCGATCCAGTGCGCCATGGGCATCTGCCAGCAGTTGCTCGATCCGCACATGCAGGCCACGGAAAGGTTTGTTGTGCGAGGGCAACACCAACACATCATCTGGCACGCAACGACGCAGCGTTGCCAGGGATTCAAGCCAGTCTTGCAACGGGTCGGCGTCCGGCTCGCTCGGTTGCACCGAGACGTTGGACGAGATACGCGGCAGCACCTGGTCGCCGGAAATCAGCAGTTTGCGGCCTGCGTCGTAAAGACAGGCATGTTCCGGCGAATGACCGGCGCCTACCACCACGTCCCAGAAATGCCCGCCGATGTACAGTCGCTCGCCGTCGCGAATACGTCGATAGCTGTCGGGCAAGGGTGAAATCATCCGGCCGAAACTGCCGAAGCGCTGGCGATATCGCTCCAGGGTCTGCTCGTCCCATCCGGCTCGCCGATAGAACGCCAGGGTTTCTTCAGGCGCCGCGCGTGCGCAGTCGCTGGCCAGCATCCGGCATTGCAGGTACTCCAGGCGCGTCATCCACAAGCGAGTGCCGGTCTGTCGGGTGAGCCAGCCGGCCATTCCCACATGGTCCGGATGAAGATGGGTGGCGATCACCCGGGTCAGTGGAGCCTCGCTCAGCACGCCTTCGAGTAACGCGTGCCAAAGGGCGACTGTTTGATCGTCATGAATGCCGGTATCGACCAGCGCGGTGCCCGGCCCATCGGCCAGGAGCCAGACGTTGATGGCGCCCAGGGATACCGGCAGCGGCAGCCGCAGCCACTGTACGCCCGGCGCTATCTGCTCGGGTACGCCTGGCAAGGGCGGCGTGGCGAAGGGGTAGCTGATCGGCGCGCCCGCGCTGGTCGGTGTGTCGTCCGTCATGGTGTTCTCCCGTCTGTGTTCAACGCCGACGCACCCGGTGCAGGTGCGCAATCGGCTCGATGTAGCAGACGCTACCGAAGGGGGGGGTAGGGGTGCACCCCCCTTTCAGAAAGGGGGGGGAGGACAGCGACCCGACGCTGGCACCCTGCGGGGCACTCGATCACTGATTGAGTGGCTTGCGAACCTGGATGTCCAGGTTCAACCCAGGGGAGGAGGCACCCAGATGAATAACAAGAACAAATCGAATCAAAGTCATCCCACCAGTTCTCATGCATTGAAGGCAACGGTCGTGGCCATGTGCGCGATTGCCTGCGGCAGCGCCGGTGCGGTCGAGATCGATACCGGCAACGAAGACATCCAGCTGCGTTGGGACAATACCCTGCGCTACAACCTGGGCATGCGTACCGAAGGGCAGGACAAGGCGATCCTGGCGAACCCGAACAACGACGACGGCGACCGCAACTTTGACAGGAACCGGCTGGTCAACAATCGCCTGGACGTGCTCACGGAATCGGACCTCATCTACAAGGGCAAGTACGGCGCGCGGGTCAGTGCTGCGCTGTGGTACGACGCCGCCTATGCCGGTGACCTGGACAACGACAGCGTCGCCACCTCCAATCACCTCAACTCCAGCGGTCGTCCGGCCACAGGTCTTAGCCGCTACACCGACCGCTACTACGAAGGCCCGTCCGGCGAATGGATGGATGCCTTCGTTTTTGGCGAGTACGACGTGGCCGATATGCCGCTAAAGGCCCGCCTGGGCCGCCATACGGTGAACTGGGGTGAGTCGTTGCTGGGCGCTGGCGCCATCCATGGCATCTCCTACGGCCAGGCGCCACTGGATCAGGGCAAGGCGCTGGCCCTGCCAGGGATCGAGGCCAAGGAGCTATACCTGCCGCGCAATCAGATTTCCGCGCAGTTGCAAGTCAACCCCGAGTGGTCTTTCGCTGCGCAGTATTTCTTCGAATGGCGGCCATCGCGAGTTCCCGAGTCCGGCAGCTATCTGGGTTTTGCCGATATCTACCAACAAGGTGGCGAGTCGTTCATCCTCAGTCCCACGCTGCGTGCCATCCATGGCGACGACATCGAGCCGCGCAATTCCGGAGATTGGGGCGTGATGACTCGATGGAGTCCGGAGTGGCTGGATGGCACCCTGGGGTTCTACGTGCGCCAGTTCTCCGACACCCTGCCGCAAGTGATCTTGCTGGCTAATGCCCGGCCGCAGTATTTCCTCAACTACGCCGACAAGATCGACATGTATGGCATCAGTCTGTCGAAGGAAATCGGCGGCATCAGTGTCGGTGCCGACCTCAACTATCGCCATAACATGCCGCTGGTCAGTTCGGCGGCGCGGGTCACCTCGACCGCGCAACTGCCGGATGACGGCGACATTCTCGGTGCCCGTGGCGACACCCTGCACGGTGTGCTCAATGCTATTGGCACGGTCAGCCCGACGCCGCTGTTCGACAGCGCCAGCTGGTCGACCGAGCTGACCTGGAGCCGCTGGATTTCGGTCAATGACGACCCGCTCAACCTGTTCAAGGGCTCGTCCGCCTACAAGGCGGTGCCGAGCAACATCGACGAAGTGTCCCGCGACGCCTATGGCATTGCCGTCAACTTCACCCCGACCTGGTATCAGGTGTTCCCCGGCGGCGATCTGTCGATGCCAATCAGTTACTCCCAGGGCCTCTCGGGCAACTCGGCGGTCGCTTCCGGCGGTAACAAGGACGCCGGCAGCTACGCGGTGGGCCTGGGGCTCGATCTCTACAGTCGCTACCGCTTCGATCTGAAGTACGTGGACTACTTCGGTGATTACTCGACCAACCCGGTCACTGGCGCGGCCCTGACCCCGAGTGGCAGCCAGGCGCTGCTGGAAGATCGCGGCGCCGTGTTCTTCACCTTCAAGACCACGCTCTGAACCGCGTTTAAGGCAATTGCAAGTCCGCCCACGGCGGTCCCGCCGGGGACCGCCGCTGGAGCAATGCGCGCTAGCGCGCACCCGATGTGAGGTGACAACGTGTTTAAACAACTCTTGCGGCCACCCTTGATGATACTGGCCACGCTTCTAGCGTTGCCGACGTTCGCCCAGCCGGATTTCGTCTCGCCACTCGACACACCCGCGTTGCAAAGCGCCAAGGCAATCCAGGCGCCCATCAACGCACTGGCCAAGGCCGGGGGACGGCTGATCGCGGCCGGCCAGCGCGGTCATATTCTTTACTCGGACAACGGTACGAACTGGGTTCAGGCCCAGGTGCCCGTCAGCTCCGACCTGACTGCACTGGCGTTTCCCGGTGCGAGCCAGGGCTGGGCCGTTGGTCACGAAGGCGTTGTGCTGCACAGCACCGACGCGGGCAAGACCTGGACCAAACAGCTCGATGGGCAGCAGATCGCCCGGATCCTGCTCAAGCAGTATGGCAACCCCGCCAACCCGGATGACCCCGAGGCACAGCGCCTGAAGCAGGACGCTGAGCTGTTCGCGATCCAGGGCGCCGATAAACCGCTGCTGGACGTGTGGTTTACCGATGAACTCAGGGGATTCGTGACCGGCGCGTTCAACCTGATCCTGCGCACCGAGGATGGTGGCCAGACCTGGACCGCCTGGCAGGACCGTGTCGACAACCCGCGCAGCATGCACCTGTATGGCATGCGTCCGGCGGCGGGCACGCTGTTCATGGTCGCCGAACAAGGTCTGGTGCTGAAGCTGGATCCTGCCAGCCAGCGCTTCGTCAAAATCGAACTGCCTTACGAGGGCACGCTGTTCGGCCTGCTCGGCGATGACCACCTGGTGCTGGTCTACGGCCTGCGCGGCAATGCCTTGCGCAGCCTCGATGGCGGGGCAAGCTGGAGCACGGTCGACACCGGCATCAAGGAAGGCATCACCAGTGGCTTGATCGCCGAAGACGGGTCGATCCTGCTCGCCAGCCAGACCGGTCAATTACTGCGTTCCACTGACCGTGGGGCGACATTCAGTCGAGTCCCGCTGGACCGAGTGGCACCCAACTTTGCATTGGCACCCGCCGCCGACGGGGCGATCGCCCTGGCCGGACTGGGTGGCGTGCGCGTGCAAAGCCTGCAACAGAACAAGAAAGTCGGAGAGCTGTGATGGGTAGCCATAACGCCAGCGACACCCTGCAGTCCATCAGCAACATTGCTGATTTCAATCATCAGTCGGGCAGTCGCCTGGAACGGTTGATCTTCAACCATCGCCTGCTGGTCATCCTGTTGTGCAGCATCGTCACGATCATCCTCGGCTGGGATTCGTCGCGCCTGACGCTCAATGCCGCGTTCGAGAAAACCATTCCGCTGAATCAGCCGTACATCCGTAACTTTCTGGAGAACCGCGACGAACTCAAGGGCCTGGGCAATGCCGTGCGCGTGGTGGTGGAAAACCGCTCTGGCGATATTTTTGACCCCGCGTATCTACAGGCGCTCAAGCACATCAACGATGAGCTGTTCCTGACACCGGGCGTCGACCGGGCCAACGTCAAATCTTTATGGATGCCGGTGGTGCGCTGGAACGAGGTGACCGAAGAGGGCTTCGCCGGCGGTCCGGTGATGCCCGACAATTACACCGGCTCCCAGGCCAGCATCGATGCCTTGCGCCAGAACATCAGCCGGGCACAGTTGCTGGGGAATCTGGTGGGCACCGATTTCCGTTCCAGCATGATTTTCGTGCCGCTGCTGGACAAGGACAACAGCACCGGCCAGCCGCTGGATTACTGGGAATTGTCCAAGCGCCTGGAGAGCATCCGCGCGCAGTTCTCCGGCACCCAGGGCAGCGCCGAGCTGGACATCCGCATTGTCGGATTCTCCAAGGTCGTGGGCGATCTGCTCGACGGTTTGCAGCAGATGATCCTGTATTTCGCCGTGGCGGCAGTGATTGCCGCGCTGATCATTTTTGCCTGGACCCGTTGTGTGCGTAGCACCGCGCTGGTGCTGGGCTGTTCCTGCATTGCCGTGTTGTGGCAACTGGGGTTGATCGCCCGCCTGGGTTTTGAGCTGGACCCTTATTCGATTCTCGTCCCTTTCCTGGTGTTCGCCATCGGCGTATCCCACGGCGCGCAAAAGATGAACGGGATCATGCAAGACGTGGCCCGCGGCACCCATCGCCTGGTCGCTGCCCGCTACACCTTCCGGCGTCTGTTTCTGGCCGGGGTCACGGCGCTTGTGGCCGATGCCGTGGGCTTTGGCGTGTTGATGCTGATCGATATTCCGGTGATCCAGGACCTGGCGATCACGGCGTCCATCGGCGTTGCCCTGTTGGTGTTCACCAACCTGATCTTGCTGCCGGTGATGCTGTCTTACACCGGCGTCAGTCCCAGGGCCGCGGCGCGCAGCCTGCGCAAAGAGCAGCGTGAAACGACCGGGATCTGGCGTTTGCTGGAGCGCTTTACCGAGCGTCGCTGGGCGACGGCGCTGCTGCTGGGATCGGCGCTGCTGACGGTGGCCGGTTTCCTCGTCAGCACCCATTTGCAGATCGGCGATCTGGATGCCGGCGCTTCGGAGCTGCGGCCCAACTCGCGCTACAACCTGGACAACGCCTACATCAACAGCAAGTACTCGCTGTCTTCGGACCAGTTCGCGGTCATCGTCAAGACCAGGGCCGAAGGTTGCCTGGAGTACCAGACCCTGGTCGATGCCGATCGCCTGGGCTGGGTCCTGCAACAAGTGCCCGGGGTGCAGAGCACGGTGTCTCTGGCCGATGCGGTACGCAAGATTACGGCGGGCTCCTACGAAGGCAGTCCCAAGTGGATGTCGATTTCTCCCAACCAGGACGTGCTCAACTACGCGGCGCGGACCGCGAGCACCAGCAACCCTGAACTGTTCAACAACGACTGCTCGGTGATGCCGGTGGTGGCCTACCTCTCCGATCACAAGGCGCAGACCCTGGATCAAGTGGTGCAGGCCGCGCAAGCCTTCGCCACCGCGCACAGCACGCCGGACCGCCAGTTCCTGCTGGCCGCGGGCAGCGCCGGGATCGAAGCGGCAACCAACATCGTGGTCAAGAAGGCCAACCTGACCATGCTGATGTACGTGTACGCGGCGGTCATCGTGCTGTGCTTCATCACCTTCCGCAGCTGGCGCGCGGTGGTGGTGGCCGTGGTGCCGCTGGTCATCACCTCGATTCTCTGCGAAGCGTTGATGGTGGTGCTGGGCATGGGCGTCAAGGTCGCGACCCTACCGGTGATCGCACTGGGCGTGGGCATCGGTGTCGACTACGCCCTCTATCTGTTGAGCATCCAGCTGGCCCGTCAACGCGCTGGCGACACATTGGCACAAGCCTACCGACATGCCTTGCGCTTCACCGGCAAAGTAGTCGCGCTGGTGGGCGTGACCCTGGCGGCGGGTGTAATCACCTGGGCTTTCTCGCCCATCAAGTTCCAGGCCGACATGGGCATCCTGCTGACCTTCATGTTCCTCTGGAACATGCTGGGCGCCCTGGCCCTGATCCCGGCGCTGTCGCACTTCCTGCTCAGGGACGTGCATGTCACCGGCTCGCCCGCGCTGGTTCCGACAACAGATACGTCGCTGGCAATCCCTTCCAAGACCCGGACTGTGCCCTGTGTACAGGCCGATCCGAACCCTGTCTGACCCTCTGAATTCATAAGGAATCACCATGAGCGATACATCCGCAGCGTTCCTCGGCGAACAGGAAACCATGATTCGCGACTCGGCTCGCAAGGTCGCCGCCGAGGTCGTTGCCCCCACGGCGGCCGAACGGGACCGCAGCGCCGCCTGGCCTCGCCGTGAGCTGCAAGACGTTGCCGAACTGGGCTTTCTCGGCATGCTGATCCCCGAGGAGTACGGGGGCGCCGGTGCCAGTTTTGTCGAATACTGCCTGGCGATCGAAGAGTTCGCTGCCGCCGACACCGGATTCGCCACCCTGATTCACGTCCACAACTCGGTGGGCCTGGCCGTGGCGCGGCTGGGTAACGAAGAACAGAAGCGCAAGTACCTGCCGGATCTGGCCAGTGGCAAGCGCATCGGTGCCTTTTTGCTCAGCGAACCGCACGCCGGCTCCGATACGGCAGCGTTCCGTACCCAGGCTCGGCGCGAGGGCGAGCACTACATCATCAATGGCAGCAAACAATTCATCTCCAACGGCAACGAAGCGGGCCTGGGCCTGGTGCTCGCGGTAACCGACAAAGCTGCCGGCAAGCAGGGCAGCAGCCTGTTGATCGTCGACCCGCAGCAAAGTCCCGGTTATGTCGTGGCTCGCGTGGAGCACAAGATGGGCCAGCGCTCGGCCCACGTTGCGCAGATCCAGTTGGAGCAATGCCGTGTACCGGTAGCGAATCTGCTCGGCGAGGAAGGGGCCGGCTATCGCAGTGTGATGGGTTCGCTATCGGAAGGACGGGTGGCCATCGCCGCCGTCGCCACGGGTACTGCGCGTGCGGCGCTGGATGCGGCAGTGGGCTACGCCAAGGAGCGCGAGGCCTATGGCGCGCCGATTATCCAGCTGCAAGGGGTGGCATTCGACCTGGCGGACATGGCGGCGCAAGTTGATGTGGCCCACCACTACATGGTGCATGCCGCGCGGCTTTGCGAAGCGCAGGTGGCGTGCGCCAAGGAAGCTTCGATGGCCAAGCTGTTCGCCAGCGAAATCGCGGAGAAGGTGTGTTCCGACGCGCTGCAGATCCACGGCGGCTACGGCTACCTGAACGACTTCCCGGTCGAGCGTTACTGCCGGGATGTGCGCGTGACCAAGATCTACGAAGGCACCAGTCATATCCAGAAGCTGATCATCGCGCGCAGCCTGGGCTGACAACCGTGCCTGCCCCCTCCACTGGGAGGGGGCGACCCGGCAGCCCGGGGCATACCCTGTTTTTCAGAATGCTCCAGTGGATTCGCGACGATTGGCAAGGAACCAGATCATGAAGATACAGGACACGACCGATGCGCAGCGGCATGCAGTGGACAGCTTCCGTACCTTCCTCGCGTCCGAGGTTGTGCCGGTCGTGCGCGCATTTCGGGGCGGGCCCATTCCCCGGGAGAAGATGCGCGAAATCACTCAGGGCATTGCCGAATTCGGCCTGCCCGGAGCCAGTATCGCGCCGGAGCACGGTGGCATGGGGTTGTCAGTGATCACCGAAGCCATGCTTCTGGAGGAGCTGTGCGTGGTGTCCAGCGAAATCGCCCACTGCGTCATCGTCAACATGCTGGTCGCCAGTGTCCTGGTCGATTTGCCCGCGGCGCGCCAACCGTTGCGCGAGCGCTATCTGCCGGACTTGCTCGGTGGTCGCCGCTTTGGCGGTTTTTACCTGCACCAGGCCGATGCACTGGCAACGGTGGCCGAAGAGGGTGTCAATGCCTGGTCAACGGAAACCGGCTGGGTCATCAACGGTGCCCATGAACGGGTTTGCAATGGCCACTACTCGGACATCCTCATTACCGGGGTGCGCACCGAGGAGGGTGCGTTGCATCATGTAGTGGTGGAGCGTGAGCAACATGGCTACGCCTCGCGAATCATCGAAAGGCCGACCCTGACCTGCACATTCAATACCCGAGTGTCATTCAGCAATGTGCGTTTACCGGCCAGCCATTCGATCTGGGAAGAGCCCGATGGCTCAGAACAACAGACCCGATTACTGGAAAGACTCGATGCTGGCGCAGCCTTGTTGTCCATCGGTTTGGCGCGTGCGGTGCTGGAGGCGAGCATCGTCACCGCTCAACGCCCTGACGGGGCGGGCCATCTGACCGCCTCGCAGCCGCTGGTGGCACTGAAGCTTGCAGAAATGGCGACCCGACTCGATGCGGCGAGGCTCATGTGCTTTCGCGCGTTTTCGCTGATGGACGCCAGCGCTCGCTGCCAGATCCAGGCGTGCATGGCCCGCTGGCTGGCCAGTGAAATGGTGCTCAAGGCCTGCCGGGACGCGTTGCAACTGCCCGGCGGCAAATGCTTGAACGCCGCATTGGACCTTGAGCGCTTGGTGCGCGAATCCATCCTGCTGCCGGCGCCCCACGGCCTGACCGACACGCAAAAATTATCGATAGCCAGGGCGCTCACGGGTATCAGTGCCCAGGGCTGAACTGTACTGACGGCGGCCAGAAGAGGCACGCCCCACCCATCAAAGTGGACACGAGCCACGCTTAAGGATTTTGGTATGCGCTATTCCTCTGTTGCACTGGCTGTTGCCTTCGCTTTTACCAGCTGTCTGTCGTGGGCCACAGATGCCCCGGTCACGTCCTCAAAATCCGCCAGCACGACGACGGTTGCCGTCAACAAGGAAGTGCTCAAACAACTGCCGTTTCAGGATCGTGCCGACTATGAGGACGCTCGCCGCGGGCTGGTCGCCGCCTTCGAGGGCGAGATCAAGGATGCCAATGGCAATACGGTGTGGAATTCGCATCAGTACGATTTCCTCAAGCAGGAGCAGGCCCCGGACACCGTGAACCCCAGCCTGTGGCGCCTGGCGCAGCTCAATGCCAATGCCGGCCTGTTCCAGGTCACCGACAAGATCTACCAGGTACGCGGCATCGACCTGGCCAACATGACCATCATCGAAGGTGACGATGGCCTGATCATCATCGACCCGCTTTACGTCACCGAGACCGCGAAAGCAGGTCTTGAACTGTACTACCGCAACCGTCCGCGCAAACCCGTGGTGGCGGTGATTTACAGCCACAGCCACGTCGATCATTTCGGCGGTGTGCGCGGCGTGGTCGACGAGGCAGACGTCAAGGCCGGGAAGGTTCGTATCTACGCCCCGGACGGTTTCATGGAACACGCCATCCAGGAGAACGTCCTGGCGGGCAACGCCATGTTTCGCCGCGGCATGTTCCAGAGCGGTGGTGCAGTGGCCGGTAGCGAGCGCGGACAGGTGGACTCGGGGATTGGCAAAGGCGTCCCGCTGGGTGGCACCATCAGCCTGATTGCGCCGACCAACCTGATCGCCCAACCCGAGGAAACCCACGACATTTCCGGCGTGCAGGTCGTGTTCCAGCTCACTCCTGGAACCGAGGCCCCATCGGAGATGAACCTGTACCTGCCGCAAATGCAGGCGCTCTGTGTATCCGAAAACGCCGTGCGATCGATGCACAATCTGCTTACGCCCCGTGGCGCCGAAGTGCGGGACGGCAAAGCCTGGGCGCAGTTCCTCGACGACGCATTGGTGCGCTATGGCGACAAGGCACAGGTGATGTTCGCACAGCACAACTGGCCGACCTGGGGCGGGGAAAATATCCGCAACATGCTGGCCGACGAGCGTGACATGTACGCCTTCATTAACAACCGCACCCTGAATCTGCTCAACCAGGGCATGAATCCGCTGGAGATTGCCGACGCGGTCAAGAAGTTGCCTGGCGACCTCGACCAGAAATGGTATGCCAGGGGCTACTACGGCACGCTGAGTTTCAATACCCGTGCGGTGTATCAACGCTATCTGGGCTTCTACGACGGCAACCCGTCGACGCTGGATCCGTTGCCTCCGGTGGAAGCTAGCAAACACTACGTGCAAGCCATGGGCGGGGCCGACAAGGTACTGACGCAGATGCACGCAGCGATGGACAAAGGCGATTACCGCTGGGCAGCCCAGCTGGGCAATCATCTGGTGTTCGCCGAGCCCGAGAACAAGGCGGCCCGTGAATCCCAGGCCGATGCGCTGGAGCAGTTGGGTTATCGCAGCGAGTCGGCGATCTGGCGCAACATGTACCTCACCGGCGCGCAGGAATTGCGTCAGATCAAGCCGCAGCAGGGCGCCCGTGCCACTGCCGACCTGATTCGAGCGGCGACGCCGACCATGTTCATGGACCTGCTGGCCGTGCGCATGGATTCGGACAAGGCCCAGGGTCACGACATGACCCTGAACTGGAACTTCGATGACCTTGACCAGCACTTCGCCTTGACCTTGCGCAACGGTGTACTGACCTATCGTGAGCGTGCAAGCCATGCCAAGGCCGATGTTTCGGTCACGATGAGCAAGTCCGTGCTGGACCAGATCAGCCTGCGCCAGCTCGATTTCCCGACGGCGATCAAGCAGGGGGATATCAAGCTCGCAGGCGATGCGGAACGCTTCAAGGCGATGCTCGGCATGCTCACCAGCTTCCAGCCGACGTTCAACGTCGTGACGCCCTGAGCCATGGCCCGCCGAGGCCCCCTGATGCCGGGCAACGAGGGGACGGTGGCGTCCTCTCGTTGCCACGACAACATTCTGCTGGAACTGCCGGCCAGACCTCGCAAGCAACCGAAGCAGGCACGTTCGGTTGCGCTGGTCGACGCCTTGAAAATCGCCGGGCGCGAGATTCTCGAAGGGGAAGGGCGCGAGGCGCTGTCGATCTACCGGCTTTCCGATTACTCGGGCGTCGCGATCAGTTCCATCTACGAATACTTCCCCACCATCGACTCGCTGATCGGCGCGATTTTCGAGGACTATCGCGCCGATGTCCGCCAGCAAGTGATCGCCGGCATCCTGGCGTTGCCCGACACGGCCACGCTCCATGACGGCATCGAAATGGTGCTGCGCACCGGCCTTTGCGCCTTGCATCGCTGGTTGCAGGTCGATTCGGAGCTGAGTCTCAAGAGTGCTCACTACGGAGAACTGGTGCGTCTGGACATCGTCAAGCCGGAGCGCTTCTGGATCTCGATGGTCATTCCGGCCCTGGTACAGCGTTTTTCCGATCAGGTTCTGGTGCGTGACCGGGAAAAAGCCGGCTTTCTCGCCTACCAGGCCGTCACCGCTTTACCTCGGGCGCTGATGATCGAGAATCCCGCGTACCTGCTCGATGACGACACCGTTCGCCTGCTGACGCGCATGGTCCATGCGCTGCTGACCACGGCAGATGCGGAATAACCCGCGCCACTTGTCCATAAAGAATAAGAATACTCATATATAACAAACGCTTACGTTGATTTTTTGGACGCCGGAATCCGGAAATGATTTTGCCTTGCGCGCCCCTAAACTGGGTCCGCCATCAAGACCGTTACGCATCGACGGTCAAGGCACGAACCAGTGAATTCCCGGAGACTGTCCCATGACAACAACAATAGAAGAACAGGTCGAACTGCTGCTGAGCGATCCGGCGGCCCTGGTCGGGCATAACCTGCAGAACTGGAAGCAGATGCCGGCCGAACAGATCAATGTGTTGCAGCTGGCCGGGCTCAAGCGCCGTTTCGCGCAGATGCGCGACCGTGTCGCGGTCCTGAAAAAACTGGCGGATGCCGAGGGCATCGAGAGCATCGAACAACTGGACGACGTCGTTCCCTTGCTGTTCGAGCACACGCTGTTCAAGTCCTACCCGCCATCGCTGCTGGAAAAGAACAATTTTGCCGCGATCAATAAATGGCTGGGCAAACTGGTGCTTCCCGAGCTGGCGGAAAAAATCGCCGCCGTCGACGTCAGTGCCTGCAAAGGCCTCGACGATTGGTTCGAAACCATGGACAGCGCCATCCCCGAGCTGTGCCTGAGCCACACCTCGGGCACCTCCGGCACCCTGTCGTTTTTGCCCTGTAGCGCCCGTGAGTTCGAAAAAGCGTCCCAGGTGCGCAAACTCTACGCCTGGAACATGACCGGCGCGGACACCCCGGACCCGGACCTGCACACCGCGTACCCGTACTACCACAAAGGCTACCTTAGCCATTTGCGCGGCATGGGCTCGCTGGTTCGGGTGCTGCTGCCCGATCTCTCGCACTTCCACCCGGCTTATCCATCGACCCTGTCCAGCGACGTGTTGCGCCTGGGTGCCAGGCTGCGGGCCGCCCACGCCAATGGCACGCTGGATCGCCTGGTGGTGGCGCCTGAGTTGCTGGCCAAGAAAAAAGCCTTCGACCAGCAACAGGCCGAGATGCCACAGCACCTGGCGGCATTTTTCGATGACATCGCTACCCGCCTGAAGGGCAAGCGCGTGTATATCGGCGGCACCTGGAACCTGCTGCACAACATGGCCGTGGCCGGTCTGGAGCGTGGCCTCGAAGGGGTGTTCCATGCCGATTCCTACATCATCACCACCGGTGGTGCCAAAGGGGTCGTACCGCCCGAGAACTGGCGTGAAGACGTCATGCGCTTTCTGGGGGTGAAGACGCTGAACGAGTCCTATGCGATGTCGGAGGTCGTCAGCGGTTCGCACCTCAAATGCGAGCAGGGCAACTACCACTTCTCGCACACCGCGATTCCCTTCCTGCTTGATCCCGATACCAGCAAACCGCTGCCGCGCCAGGGGCGACAGACCGGGCGCGCGGCGTTCTTCGACCTCGGTGCGGATATTCATTGGGGCGGCTTCATCACCGGCGACGAAGTCACCATCGAGTGGGATGAGCCCTGCACCTGTGGCCGCCACAGCCGTTACGTGGTCGGTGCGATCCAGCGCTACAGCGAAAAGAACGGCGGGGACGACAAGATCACCTGCGCCGCATCCGAACAGTCTCATCGCGAAGCGATGGATTTCCTCAACACCCTGGAAGGCTGAGCCATGTCCCATCCCATAGCACCGATGATCATTCGCGGTCAGATCATTACCGACAACCTGATTGAAGTGGGTGGCCGAGGTGGCGACCTGAGCTTCCTCACCCCCGACGCAAGCAAATACATCGACCAATTGCCGCTTGGCAATCCAGCCAGGCTTGCCGACCTGTACACCTTGAGTTTCGATGACATCCTCGATTACGCCGTCGAACTCGGTAAACGCCTGGCGCTGGACAAAAATCGCTACCTGCAGGAAGCCTGCGAGCTGTCGTACCTGACTGCGCCCACCACGCCGACCATCGTCAAGGGCTCGTACATGGGCCTGCAGAATCTGCTGACCCGCGAGTTCATCACCGAGATGGCAGAGACCACGGTCGGTATCAAGTACCTGGAAGGCTGGGTGCCGCAGACCCTGCTCGACGGCACCGAACTCGAGGTACGCTGCTTCGGTGCGCGAACCCTGCACATCGTCGCCGGCAATGCCGTGTCCCTGTCGTTGTGGACCATCATTCGCAACATGGTCCTGCGCAGCGACGCGATCATCAAGGCACCGTCCAACGACCCGTTCACTGCGCTGGCCATTGCCCGCACCATGGTCGACATGGCCCCTGATCACCCGCTGACCAAACACCTCTCGGTGGCCTACTGGAAGGGGGGAGACGAAGCGTTCGAGCAGCGCCTGTACCAGCCGCAAAACCTGGAGAAAATCGTCGCCTGGGGCGGCTTCGCATCGATGAAGCACGTGACCAAATACATCCAGCCGGGGCTGGAACTGATTTCCCTCGATCCCAAGCGCAGCGCCAGCATCATCGGCCAGGAGACCTTCGACAGCGAAGCGAACATGCGTGAAGCGGCGGTGCGCCTGGCGGCCGACATCGGCGCGATCAATCAGAAGGGCTGCGTATGCGCGCGGGTGGTCTATGTGCAGAGTGGCACCGACGAACAAGGCCTGCAAAAGCTCAACACGTTTGGCCAATACGTCTACGACGCGATGATCGGCTTGCCCAATACCTTGAGCACCACGCCCAAGCGTTACGACCAGGGCTTGAAGGCCCACGTCGAAGCGCTGCGCCTGGATGACGAGTGGTACAAGGTCATCGGCGGCAAGGAAGGCGAGGGCGCGATCATCTGTTCCCAGCTGCCCGAGCCTGTGTCTTTTTCCGCCAGCCTGGATGACCGCACGGCCAATCTGGTGCCAGTCGATGATCTGAGCGAAATGATGGCGGCGGTTGATGCCTATACCCAGACCGTCGGCGTCTATCCGGAAAGCATCAAGGACCAGCTCAAGGATGTGCTGCCGCTGTATGGCGCCCAGCGCATCGTTTCCCTGGGATACGCCGCCGCCATGAAGTTTGCCGCGCCACAGGATTCCATCGAGCCGATGCGCCGCATGGGCAAGTGGATCTCCAACCAGATCGCCGCGCCGCAAACCAGCGCCGCGCCGTGGTTGCGCCCCTCAATTTGACCCAAATCCCATGAACACCACATACCCCCTGTAGGAGCGAGCCTGCTCGCGATGGTCGTTAACGATGACGCGGGCTGCCTGAGTGACTGCGTTGTCTGAACGTTTTTCGCGAGCAGGCTCGCTCCTACAGGGGGCGTGTTGTTCACTCAACAATGGAGGCATGAACATGACCACCTGCATCGGCTACGGCGTCCACGAAGCCAACACCCCGCTCGGCCCCCTGCGTTTCGAACGCCGAGCCTTGCGCGATGATGATGTCGCCATCGACATCGACTATTGCGGCGTCTGCCATTCGGATATGCATTACGTGCACAACGACTGGAAAAGCACGCGTTTTCCTTGTGTACCTGGCCATGAAATCGTCGGCCGGGTTACCGCCGTGGGGTCGGCCGTCAGCCGATATCGCCCTGGCGATCTGGTCGCTGTCGGTTGCCTGGTCGACAGCTGCCAGCAGTGCGCAGCCTGCGAGCATCACCAGGAGCCGCATTGCGCCGAAGGCATGACACCGACCTATAACGGCCTGGACCGTATCAGCGGTGAAGTGACGCGCGGCGGCTACGCCCAACACATCGTGGTGCGCGAGTCATTCGTATTACGGGTACCGCCTTTACTCGACCCGCGCTTCACCGGCCCGTTGCTGTGCGCAGGCATCACCGTCTGGACGCCGATGCGTGAACACGGGGTCAAGGCCGGTACACGCTTGGCAGTGGTGGGACTGGGTGGATTGGGGCACATGGCGGTCAAACTGGGGGTGGCATTGGGCGCCGAAGTTACGGTGATTACCACCTCGCCAGGCAAGGCCGGCGATGCCCGCGCACTGGGCGCGCACCACGTGCTGCTATCCAGCGAACCCCAGGCCATGAAAGGCGCCGCCAGCAGTTTTGACCTGATTCTCGACACCATTCCGCGCACCCATAACGTCAATCCTTACCTGATGCTGCTGGCCCGCCAGGGTACGCTGGTGCTGGTTGGCGCCCTGGAGCCGCTGGAGCCGATACACGGGGCCTTGCTGGCGGTGAACAACCGCTCGATTGCAGGCTCGTTGATCGGCGGGCTGGAACAGACCCAGGAACTGCTCGAATTCTGCGCCGAGCACCGGGTGCTGCCCAACTGCGAAATGATCGACATTCAGGACATCAACCAGGCGTTCACGCGCATGCAGAACAATGATGTGAAGTATCGATTCGTGATCGACATGGCGTCGCTCAGGGATGTCGAGGTGGCCTGAGGTTACGTTCCCATCTTGCTTGCCTGCCATACCCCCCTTAACGAGAGGGGCGGTATGGCGCTGGCAGAGGCATAACGGTTCATTCATGGACCACGATGGAGAACAACAATGACAGTAACTTCACGTTTGGCGCGTGGCGGTGGCCTCTTTGCCGCTTCCTTACTTGCAGGGGCGATCCAGTTTGCCAGTGCCGGCGCCGTCGAATCGCCCGCTACATCACCACCTGCCTTCACTGACCAACAAGTCAGCAATGCCTATATCTATCTGCTCGGGCGTTTGCTCGTCATGCGCCAGCAGCAGCTGGATTTTCAGGAGGGCATGACCTGGAACCACCTGGTGCACCGAAAACCCGGTGCGGTCGACTGGCCCAATCCCAATCTCGACGTTGCCTATTCGGAAGCCTGGGTAGCCGTCGATGAGCACAGTTGTACCCAGGTGAGCGTGCCGAAGATCACTGATCGCTATTACACGGTGCAATTGCTCAATGGCTGGGGGGAAACCCTGGCCAACATCAATGAACGCGCGTTCGCCGACCACCCGGATGGTGAGTTCGCGGTGTGCCTAAAGGGCGCGAAAGTGGATTTGCCGGCCAATGTCCGGCGAATCGACCTGCCGGTACGCACGGCTCGCGTGCTGTCTCGGGTGGAGCTGGGCCCGGATTGGAAAGTTGCCGAGCATCTGCAACATCAGTTCAGCATGCGACCTACAGGCTCGCCTCAATTGCCGTCCGTGCCAAAGGCGCTGATGTTCGAGCTGTATAAGCTGCCAACGGTGGAAGCGTTCGATGCCGCTTCGGTGGCGCTTGAGGAACCTGATCTCAATCCCGGCATGCAGACGCTGCAGGCCGAGGTGCGTGGCATTGCCGAGCAGATCAAGCAACCCGGCGAGCGTGCGCGCATCGACCAGCAGATCAAGACGCATGCCTTTGCCAGCCTTGCCAGCGCAGCATCCACCATCGGACCGGGCACGGTGCGCGATGGCTGGGTTCGGCCTGCGATTTCAGGCGCCTATGGCAGTGATTATCTGACCCGGACGCTGATCGATCTTGGCGGCATCTGGGCCAATACCAGTGCGGAGGTCAACTATTACCGTGGCGCACGGGATGCTGACGGAAAGGTCCTCGATGGCGGGCAAAGCTACACGCTGACCTTCCCGCGCGAGCAATTGCCTGAGGGGTTTGCACGGTATTTCTGGTCCGTTACGGCCACCAACAGCAAGACGTTCCGGGTGCTGCCCAATGCGCTTGACCGGTTCTTGCTGAACAAACAATCGGACCTGCACTACAACGCCGACGGCTCCCTCACGCTGTACTTCGGACCGCAACTGCCACCCGGGGCGGCCGAGAACAACTGGTTGCCGACTGTGGCAGGCGAGCCGTTCCGGCTGATGCTGCGCTACTACGGCGCCAAGGGGCCGGTGGCCAGCGGCGAGTATTTCCCGCCTGCGCTGGTGCGGCTATGAAACGCATATCTACTATTGCCAAGGACAAACCGATGAACGAATGGAAAGTGCTGCTGGCGTCTTGCGCGTTGCTGGCGACCTGTCTTCCCGCCGCGCATAGCCAGGTATTGCCGGGCGTGCCGGTACAGGTAACGGTCGACAATTTTGCCCGTGCCGAATCTGACCGGTATTTCGCCATGACCATCAAGCGGGCAGGGCTGGGCCAGTTCTTCCATTGGCGGCAACTGGTGCCGGCAGGCGCCCAGACCGTCGTGCGGCCCAATCGCGATACGCTCTATTCCACCGCTGTGTTCGATCTGGATGCCGGGCCTGTGAGTGTCACCCTGCCGGATGCCGGCAAGCGCTATATCTCGTTGGCCCTGATCAACGAAGACCATCATGTGGTGGATGTTGATTATGTCGCCGGCCAGTACACCGTCAGCCGGGCGCAGGTGGGCACGCGCTACGTCATGCTCGGCGTGCGGATCCTGGTCAATCCGGCCGATCCGTCGGACCTGGACAAGGTCCATGCGCTGCAGGACGCCATTGTCGTGAGCCAGGCCAATGGGCCGGGGCGCTTCGACGTACCCGAGTGGGATGAAACGAGCCGGGCCAGGATTCGCGGCGCGTTGGCCGTATTGGGCCAGTCGCTGGACGATTCACGGGATATGTTCGGCAAGACCGGTGACGTGGACCCGGTGCGGCACTTGATCGGCAGCGCGACCGCATGGGGTGGCAATCCGCAGAAAGACGCCTTTTACCAGATCGTCACGCCTGAACGTAACGATGGCCAGACCCCTTATCGCCTGGTCGTGGACCAGGTACCGGTTCAAGCCTTTTGGTCGATCAGTGTCTACGATGCCGATGGCCGGTTCCGGCCGAACGCGCTTGAGGCCTACACCCTGAACAACCTGACCGCGAAGAAAGACCAGAGCGGGCGAGTGCCAGTGCAGTTTGGCGGTTGCACGGCCAGCACGGACAATTGCCTGCCGATCATGCCGGGGTGGAACTACATGGTGCGGTTCTATCTGCCGCAGCAGTCGATTCTGGACGGCAGCTGGAAATTGCCGCCGGCACAACCGGCCTCCTGAGGGACATGAACACTCTGTGGAAGCGAGCTTGCTCGCGATAGCGGTCTAACGGTCACATGCGTGCTGTCTGACCTGCCGCCATCGCGAGCAAGCTCGCTCCTACAGGATCAGTGCAGGTCCTTGGGGGAGTGAGCACGCCTGCAAAACATGTCAAAAAAAGCCCCGATGTCCCCAGCCTGACCAAGGGCGGCAAGGGGACATCAGGGCGAAAACGAAGGGGTAAACGTTCAGAACAAACAGCGAATCAGGACACGCAACGCGTCTTGTCTTTCCAGTACTTTTCACGCACCTGGCGGCGCAGCACCTTGCCCACCACACTGAGCGGGAGAGCCTCGACAAACTGGACGGACTTGGGTGCCTTGAAGCGCCCCAGGCGCCCCTTGACGTGGTCGATCAGCGCCTCGACCGAGACGATCTGTCCGTCCTTGAGGATCACTTCGGCATGCACCGCCTCACCCCATTCTTCATGAGGAATACCCACGACGGCCGAGTTCAGCACCGCAGGGTGGGCATTGAGCGCCGCTTCCACCTCGATGGCGTACACGTTGAAACCACCGGTGATGATCATGTCTTTCTTGCGGTCGACCAGGTACAGGAAGCCTTCCTGGTCGATGTAGCCCAGGTCGCCGGATTTCCAGTAACCGTTGTGGAACTCCTGCGCGGTGCCTTGCGGGTTGTTGAAGTAGCCCGAAATGGTGCCCCGGGAACGCACCCACAACTCTCCCGTCGTGCCCAGGGGCACTTCCTGGCCGTTGTCATCGACAATCAGGATCTCGGCACCGACAGCGATGCGCCCGGCCGAAGACAGTTGCTTATCGTTTTGGGTCAAATGATCGGCCTTGCCGAGCAAAGCCACGGCATGCAGGCACTCAGTGGCGCCGTAGATCTGCATGAAAATATTGCCGAAGCGTTCCTGTGCCTGGCGCAATTTCGCCGGGCTCATCGGTGCTGCCCCGTAGGCCATGGTCTGCAGCGAAGACAGGTCATAGTCCCGCGATTCGGGCAGTTCCAGCAGGCGATAGATCATGGTCGGCACGAGCAGGGTCATGGTGACCTTTTCTGCTTCGATATTGCGGCACAGGCGGGCCAGGTCCGGGATGTTCTGGGTCAGGGTGCAGCCGCCGCGGAACAGCGTCGGCAGCAACCCCAGGCCGGAACCGTGGCTGATGGGCGCCATGTGCAGGAAACGGGTGTCCGGCTGATAGGGTTGCTCGGCTTCCAGGTACATCGAGTCGCGCAGCGCCATCCAGTTTTCGATGGTGTAGGCGACACACTTGCTCTGACCGGTGGTGCCGCCGGTGAAGCGATAGACCAGCGTGTCCTTTTGAGTGTCGTTGTCGACGCCCGGATTGTGATCCGGCACGCCGTCGAGCAGGTCCCAGAAATACAACAGCCCGTCACACGGGTGTTCTGGAGGGTCCATGCAGACGACGGTGATGCCCTGAGCGTGAAGCGAGTCGAAGTAACGATCGATCAACGCGTTCTCGATGAACACCACTTTGGGACGCAGGAATTCGATTTGCCAGCGATGCTCTTCGAAGGCGTCGCGATAGTTCGCGTAAGCTGCGGCGGCGTCGCCCTTGAGCGCCGTCCAGGCATGGAACAGCGAGATGTTGTCGTTTTCCAGGATGCACAGGTAGACATCCCCGCGGCGAAGTCCAAGACGCCCGCGCAGCATGTTGACGACGCGGTTGGTCAGCGAGTGGAGTTCACGGAAGTTGTAGCGGCGATTGCGCTCGATGTTGACCAGGGCTTCCCGATCGCCGAACCGCACGGCCAGGTTACCGACCGTGTGTGCGAAGTTCATTATTGTCATTGTTCATTCTCCGTCCGGGCGTGTGGCTGCACGCCCGTTGCGATCATCGTCGCGAGTTTAACCCGAGCCAGGGCCCGGCAATACTCAGGCCTGACGAGCCTTGATGGCCGCCATGGCAGTGTCAATGAACTCCTTGACCTGCGCGTTGGCGTCGAAACGCTCTACGGCAGTGCTCCAGTCGGTGATCTGCGCCATGTGCGCCTCGACGGCTTCCGGTGTCAGATCCTCGTTGCCGATGTACACCGGAGCAGTCTCTTCCATGCGCACGGCGGAGAACACGCCGGCACCGGCCCCGAGAATCAGCTTGGTTGGTGCATTTTCGCTGACCAGGAACAGTGCGCCCGGGGTTACTTGCTCAGGACGGCTGGCCGCCAGCAGTTCGGCCGGCATCACGTCCTCGGTCATGCGGGTAGCCGCCATCGGCGCCAGGGTGTTGACCAGGATGTTGTTCTTGCGGCCTTCAATGGCGAGCATGTTCATCAAGCCCACTACAGCCATTTTCGCTGCGCCGTAATTGGCCTGGCCGAAGTTGCCGAACAGGCCGGCGGCGGAGGTGGTCATCAGGATGCGGCCATAGTTTTGCTCGCGCATCAGTTCCCACACTGCCTTGGTGCAGTTGATCGAGCCCATCAGGTGGACATTGATCACCGCATGGATGTCGGCCATCTCCATCTTGGCGAACGACTTGTCGCGCAGGATCCCGGCGTTGTTGATCAGGATGTCGACGCGACCGAAAGCTTCGACCGCTTGCTTGACCATGGCCTGGACTTGTTCGTAGTCGGCCACGTTGGCGCCGTTGGCAATGGCGACGCCACCGGCCTGGCGGATTTCCTCGACCACCGCCAGGGCGGCGTCAGACGAGCTGCCGGAACCGTCGCGGCTACCGCCGAAGTCGTTGATCACAACCTTGGCGCCGCGAGCCGCCAGGTTCAACGCATGAACGCGGCCAAGACCGTTGCCGGCACCGGTGACAATTGCGACGCGATCATCAAAACGAATGGTCATCATATTTTCCTCTGGTGAAATCATAGTAGGTGGAGTGCGGCGCAGGAAATGCGTGGTTTCCCATGAGTCGCCACCCTCCATAAAACGATCAGGCGCGGCCGAAAATGCCGACGTGCTCGGTGGACTCTTCCACGCGCCACAGGCCGCCGCCGTTGCCTTGCAAGGCGATGCGCGCGCCTTCGACCTGGCGCGGGCCACAGTTGCCGCGCAGTTGCTCGACCAGTTCAAAGATCTGGCCGATGCCGGTGGCACCGATCGGATGCCCCTTGGACTCCAGGCCGCCGGACGGGTTGACCGGCAACCGGCCACCCAGGGCGCTGTCGCCACGTTCGGCCATCACACCGCTCATGCCCGGTTCGCACAGGCCCAGGGCTTCGATCGCCAGCAGCTCGCCAATGGCGGTGGCGTCATGCACTTCAGCCACATCGACATCTTGCGGGCTGATGCCTGCCTGCTCGAAGGCCGCCTTGCCGGCCAGGTGGGTGCAACCCTTGTCGAAGTCTTCGGCGGCACGGGCCGAGGCAGAGCGCACGACACTGGCCAGAACCTTGACTGCACGGTTCCTGTTGAACCCGTATTTCTTCATTGCCGATTCCGTGCACAGGATCACGGCAGCGGCGCCGTCAGAAATCGGCGAGCACATCGGCAGGGTGATCGGGTAGGTGATCGGCGGGGCGGCGAGGATTTCCTCGATGCTCATGGCATTGCGGTACTGGGAGCGCTCGTTGTGCACCGAGTGACCGTGGTTCTTCGACGACACGGCGGCCAGTTGGCGCTGGGTGATGCCATAGCGCTCCATCAGGCCGCCACGGCCCAGGGCGGCGTAGACGTCCATGAACGGGCTGTAGGGTTTTTCCGATTGCGAGCCGGCAGGCGGCACGATGCCCTTGCCCATGCTCGCCAGGTAGTGCTTGTTTTCTTCGAAGGTCTCGATGTCCCAGGCAGACTCGAAAGCGGAAAACATCTTCGACTTGTCGCTGTAGAACATTTTTTCGGCGCCGACCGCCAGTGCCACTTCGGCAGCGCCGGCCTGCAACTGGGTCACGGCCAGGTTGAAGGCGTGGCTCGACGAGGCGCAGGCCCCTTCGATGTTGAAGATCGGGATGCTGTCCAGGCCCAGCGGCAGCAGCGCTACTTGGCCACGGATCATGTGCTGGCCGTCAAAGTGGCCCTGGGTGCAGTTGCCGAAGAAACCGACCTGGATCCACTTGCGGTCGCAATCGGCGTCCTTTAGTGCATCTTCCACCGCCCAGGCGGTCAGTTGCTTGATGGTCTTGTCGGTGTGACGGCCGAAGGCGGTCATGCCGACGCCGACGATGTATACGTTTTCCATTGCTACCTCGAATCTTTCAGAAAATGGGGCAGGGCGCCTCAATGCGCTTCCTGTGGGAGCGAGCCTGCTCGCGAAGACTGAATTCCAACCACAGAAGATGTGGCGGCTGTACCGGCCTCTTCGCGAGCAGGCTCGCTCCCACAGGTTTTAAAGTGGCGAATCAGTAGCCCTTGAAATCCGGCTTGCGCTTCTCGGCGAAGGCGCGCACGCCCTCGGCCATGTCGTAGGAGCGCTGGTGGTTACGCAGTTCCAGCAGTTCCTGGCGCAATGCATCGGCGCGGGTCTTGTCGCCAGCTTCGTCGGCCACTCTTTTCATCTTGCGCAGCACCAGCGGGCTTTTTTGCGCCAGTTTGTCGCCCAGGACCTGGACGCGATCAACCAGTTCGGCGTCGGCGACCACTTCGCTGACCAGGCCGTAGTTCTTCATGTCCTGGGCGGGCAGGGCGTCACCGGTAAACAGCATGTATTTGGCGATGTTCTCCGGAATCTTGCGGGGCAATACCGCCGCGCCACCGCCACCTGGGAATACGCCGAAATTGGAGTGGGCATCACCAAAGCGAGCACTTTGCGCGGCAATCACCAGATCGCAGCACAGTACGGTTTCCAGGCCACCGGCCAGGGCCATGCCGTTGACGGCGGCAATCACTGGCTTGGGAAAGGCACGCAGCGCGTCGAAGAAGGTGACGATGGTGTCCAGCAGGTCTTTCTCGCCAGGCTGTGGTGTGCCGCCGGCCTTGAGGTCGGCGCCGGCGCAGAAGGCAGGCCCCGTGGCGGTCAGGACCACCACGCGGACCTGATCGTCATTTTCCCAGGCGTTCAGGCGGGCGGTCATGGCCTCCAGCATTTCACGGTTAAGGGCGTTCATGGCTTTCGGGCGGGTCAGGGTGATCCAGCCCACCTGGCCCTTGAGTTCAAAAGAAACGGACTCGCTCATCTCCAATCCTCGATCAACATGCAATTGACGTTTCTGTCTGGATTTGAAATTACGCGAGTCCCCAAGACTCGATCCCCCCCCCTTGCGGACGGGGCGAGCGTCACTTCGTCTGTTGCAGGATGTGCCGCACATACAGGCAATAAGCCAAAGGGCGGAGACCCAATCATGCAGACAAATGTCATCAACGCCGGCGATCTGTTGGTCGCCACCAAGTTCTCGCCGCCGCGCCTGAGTGCCCGGCATATCCCGCGCGCGCATCTGTTGGCGCGCCTGCGCGACTCGCAACCGTGCAGTGCCAGCCTGATTACCGCAGGAGCGGGGTTCGGTAAAACGATTCTTCTGGCCCAGTGGCGCCTGGAATTGATGAAAGCCGGGCTGGATGTGGCCTGGGTCTCGTTCAGCCTTGATGACCGGCAGTTCGCCAGTTTTCTTTCCTATTTACTGGCAGCCTTGCAACGCCTGGGCATCGCCATCGAACAGGATTGGCTCAACAGTGACGGCAGCGAGCAGTCGATCAACGCCTTGATCGCCCTGGTCACCCTTGCGGCGCAGAACATCGAGAGAGAGTTGCACCTGCTGCTCGACGATTTTCATCATGTCGATTCGCCGGCCTCGCATCGCCTGATGCAGAAACTGTTCGACCATTGCCCGGCCAACCTGCACGTCACCATCGCTTCGCGGACTACGCCGCCATTGAGCCTGGGGCGGCTGCGCATGCAGGGGCATGTCGCCGAGATCGATACCGTCGAGCTGCCTTTCGATCTGGACGAGACCCGGGACTTCTTCAAGCAGAACCTCAGCACCCTGTCGCTGACGGCCGATGAGGAACGCTTGATTCATGACTTGACCCATGGCTGGCCCGCCAGCCTGCAACCCATTGCAACCATGTTGCGAGTGCGTCCAACCCGGCGTTCGCAGTTGCGCTCGATCCTGCGCAACTCGGCAGATCTGCAGGCGTACCTGACCGAAGACGTGCTGGCCTGTTTGCCACCCGAGTTGCTGGAGTTCATGGAAAAAGTCTCGATCCTGCGCCGCTTCAACGCCGACCTGAGCGAGTTCGTCACGGGAAGCGCTCACGTCCAGGACATGATCAAGCGCGCCGAAGACGAGAATTTGCTGATTCATCGCATCGAGTCCGATGACAGTACGCCCTGGTATCGCTTTCACCCGCTGTTCGGCGAGTTTTTAACCCAGCGCCTGTCGACCCACGGCGAGGCTACGGTCCAGGCGCTTCACCGCCTCGCCAGCCAGTGGTTTGCCGAGCATGATTATCTGGTGGAGGCCGTGCGCCACGCCAACCTGGGCGGTGACCGCGATGATGCCGTCAAGGCCATGGAACAAGCCGCATCGACGACCTGGAGCATGGCTTACATCAGTCCGATGCTGCACCTGCTCGAACGCCTGCCCCAGGACATTCTGTTCGCCCATCCGCAACTGTTCATCATGGGCTGCCTGACGTATGCCTTCACGGCCAGACCGGAAAAGGCCCAGCGCTGGCTGGAACAGATACGCCGCAGCGAGGCGTCGCGTCTGCCGGCGATCTCCTCGAAACTGGTGCTGGCCGATGCCGCCATCGCGTTGCAACTGGATGAGCCCCGTCGGGTCATCGGGTTGCTGGAGCCGACCCTGCAGACGCCGCTGGAAAACCACTCCCTGCGCTACATCAGTCTGTCAGCCCTGGCCACGGCCTACCTGTCAGTGGGGCGTCCGGACGACGCGCGAAAGCTTCATGAACAGCATCCCGTCGATCTGAGTCACTGCGACAACGACATGGCGCTGGTCTTTGAAAGCACCCGGGCACTGACCAGCCTCAGTGAGGGCAATGCGCAACAGGCACAACGCATCGGGACCAGCGTCAACGCTCGCGCCGAGCAGGCGTATGGCCGCGGGTCGGTGGCGGCCAATCTGTGCGCCGCCACGCTATGCGATGCCTGGTACGAACTGGATCGGCTCGATGATGCGCTGCAAGTGTTGGCCAACCGCAGCGGCATCCTGCGTTCATCCATGCCGGATGTCATGGGCCGGGCGTCAATATGCCGTGCGCGTATCACCTTGCAGCGCGAGTCGCCGCAGGCAGCCTTGAACTTCCTCGAAACCCAAAGCGCGCATTTTCATGTGCTGGGCCTGGACCGATTGTTGGCATTCATGCTGGCTGAGCAAGTCCGGGTGCTGGTGCTGCAAGGTGAAAATCGTCGCGCCAGTGAGCTGGTGACTCGCCTGTCGGCCCTGGAGGCATCGCAACGCCCGCACGCAGAGGCGCGCGATGAAATTGCCTGCCAGACAGCCTTGTCCAAAGCGCGGCTCGCGCTGGCAATGCGTGATCCGCTCAGTACGCTGGAGCAACTACAGGCCGTGATCGCCTTTGCCGAGCAGTCGGCGCGAGGGCGGTCATTGGTCCGGGCGCACCTGCTCGGCGCGCAGGCCCACGCCATGCTCGAACAGCCGGAGTCGGTGCGGGCCAATCTGCAACAGGCCGTGGATGCCGGGGCCCGGATGGGGCTGGTTCGGACCTTGCTCGATGAAGGCCCGGCGCTTTTGTCGCTGCTGGCGCAATGGCAGGACGAAATCGCCGGTGAAGGTTCGGTCGGCGACTATTTGAACGCATTGCTTTGCCATGAAACGACCCAGGCGCAGCCCACGCCAGTGGTGAGCGCGCCGAGGCATTCGAACGAGGGGCCGCGGGCCAGCCTGACACCTCGTGAACTGGAGATCCTCGGGCTGGTCGCCCAAGCCATGTCCAACAAACGAATCGCCCTGACGCTCAACATCACCTTTGGCACCGTGAAGTGGAACGTGAAAAACATCCTCGCCAAATTGGGTGTGTCCAGCCGCTATGCGGCAATTACCCTGGCTCGCCAGCAGGGCATGCTCAAGTGACTGGACGTTGATCGCGGCGTACGCACCCTCCCGAGACGGGAGGCGCGTAGGTGCGTGGCCAGCCCGCATGCTCGGGTCAGCATCGATTTTTCGACCCGGATCAAGAGGTAGACCATGAGCGATACATCCGCAGCATTCCTGAGCGAGCAGGAAATCATGATTCGCGACGCCGCACGCAAGGTGGCCCAGGAAGTCGTGGCCACCACGGCAGCCGAACGCGACCGCACGGGCGCCTGGCCGCACGCGGAACTCAAGGCGGTGGCCGAACTCGGCTTCCTCGGCATGCAAGTTCCCGAAGAGGCAGGGGGTTCAGGCATGACGTTTGCGGAATACTGCCTGTGCATCGAGGAATTCGCCGCAGCCGATGCCGGCTTTGCGACCATCCTGCATGTTCACAACGGCATGACCGACATGCTGCATCGCTTCGGCACCCAAGAGCAGAAGCAGAAGTACCTGGCCGGGATGATTTGCGGCGACTTGATCGCCGCCGGCCTGCTCACCGAGCCCCAGGCCGGTTCCGACACTGCCGCTTTCCGTACTTCGGCGCGCCGCGAGGGCGATCACTACGTGCTCAATGGCAGCAAGCAGTTCATCTCCAACGGCAACGAAGCCGGGATTGCCTTCGCCATCGCCGCCACCACGGATACTCCCGAAGGTCGCAAAGGCCCGAGCATGTTCATCATCGATCCACGGGAGCCGGGCTATATCGTGGCTCGTGTGGAAAGCAAGATGGGGCAGCGTTCGGCCCATGTGGCGGCGATCCAGTTGGACAACTGCCGGGTACCGGTGCAAAACCTGCTGGCCGAGGAGGGCAGCGCCTACAAACGCCTGATGGCCACCCTGTCCGAGGGTCGCATCGGTATTGCCGCCGTGGCGGTGGGTGCCGCCCGTGCCGCGCTGGAAGCGGCGGTCAAGTACGCGCACGAGCGTGAAGCCTACGGTGCACCGATCATCAAGCTGCAAGGGGTGGCGTTCGATCTGGCCGACATGGCCACTCAGTTCGAGGTGGCGCAGAACTACATGCTGCACGCCGCGCGCCTGCATTACGCCGGTGTTCCCTGCGCCAAGGAAGCGTCCATCGCCAAATTGTTCGCCAGCGAAATGGCTGAAAAAGTCTGTTCCGATGCGCTGCAGATCCATGGGGGCTACGGCTACCTGAACGACTTCCCGGTGGAGCGTTACTGCCGTGACGTGCGGGTCACCAAGATTTACGAGGGCACCAGTCACATCCAGAAGGTGATCATCGCCCGCAACCTGTAATCGGCCCTCTGGGCAATCTCAACCTTGAGCACGGCCGGGCATCACCGGCCGATGCCGCATCAGGAGGAAATGGACGTGACTGACAGTGCTGTGCTGTATGAAAAGATCGGCAAGACCGCGCTGATCACCCTGAACCGACCGCAGAAAAAGAATGCGTTCGAGGCCGCCATCAACGAAGCCCTGCCGGCCGCATTGATGGCCGCGCGGGATGACCGCTCGGTTCGCTCGATTGTCTTGACCGGTGCCGGCGGTTCTTTCTGCTCCGGCTTCGACCTGGGCAGCCTGGAGGAGGGCGAGGATGGCACGTTCGCCGGGCGCAAGCTGGTGCTGGGCTTTCATGAATGGTTCGCCGGCCTGGTCGACCTGCAAAAACCGGTGATCGCGGCAGTTGACGGCGCAGCGGTGGGCGCCGGCTTTTCCCTGGCCCTGGCCGCGGATTTCATGTTCGTGACGCCACGGGTGCGGCTATTGCCGACCTTCCTCAGCCTGGGGTTGGTGCCAGACTTGTCGATGCTGTACGTACTGCCGCGCCTGGTCGGGTTGGCCAAGGCCAAGGAGCTGATCTTTTGTGCTCGCGCGGTCGATGCGCAACAGGCGCTGGAGCTCGGTTTGGCGCAGGTCATCGTCTCGCAGGAACAACTGCTGGACAGCGCCTTGCAGTTCGCCGCCCAGTTCGATGACGCGCCGGCCGATGCGCTAGGCTTGGCCAAGACCCTGCTCAATCGCTCGTTCGAGACCGACCGTCATGCAATGACCCAGTTCGAGGCCTGCGCACAATCGCTGTGCGGGGCCAGTCGATATCATGCCGAAGCGGTGCGACGCTTTCTCGGCAAGGAAGGCTTGCCCTACCTGGGCGCGAAACTGCCACAGCCATAAACCCCCAAATGGGGAGGGGCGGCAGGACTTCGGGGCTGCCTATCCTTGAGACTCAAAACCCGCCGTCCGGCTGGAGAAGCCGGAAAACGCCCAGGAGCCGGCAGGATTTCCACTGTTGAGGAGTAAGACATGATGCAGAAAGTCGTCGTTGCGGGTGTCGGCATGATCCCCTTCGTAAAACCAGGCCAGAGCGAGACCTATGCGGTCATGGGGGAGCAGGCCGTGCGCCTGGCCCTGGCAGATGCCGGCGTCGGTTACGAATCGGTCCAGCAGGCGTATGCCAGCTTTGTGTTCGGCGACTCCACCTGCGGCCAGCGTGTGCTCTACAACGTCGGCATGACCGGCATTCCGGTGTTGAACGTGAACAACAACTGCGCCAGCGGTTCATCGGCGTTGTACCTGGCCAACCAGGCCATCGCCAGCGGCATGGTGGACATCGTCCTGGCCTTCGGCTTCGAGCAGATGATCCCTGGGGCCATCGGCAGCGCCTTCCCGGATCGCCCAAGCCCCCTGGAGCTGTTCCTCGATCAATGTGACGAAGCGATTCCCGGTGCCGCGCAAATCCCGGCGGCCCTGCGGATTTTCGGCAGTGCCGGCGTGGAGCACATGCAACGTTTTGGCACCCCGCTGGAGACGTTCGCGAAAATTCGCGCCAAGGCCAGCCGTCATGCGGCCAACAACCCCAAGGCCGTGTTCCGCAAAGTGGTCACCACTGAAGAAGTGATGGCCGACCAGGTGGTGTGGCCTGGCGTCATGACTCGCCTGATGGCTTGCCCGCCGACCTGCGGTGCCGCCGCGGTCGTGCTGTGCAGCGAAGCCTATGCGCGCAAACATGGCCTGGACCGCAGCGTGTCGATTGCCGGCCAGGCGCTGACCACCGATGGCGCGGAAACTTTCAAATCAGGCGACATGCGCGATGTGGCCGGTTACTCGATGTCTCGCGCCGCAGCGCGCAAGGCCTATGAAATGGCCGGCATCGGTGCCGAAGACGTACACGTCGTCGAGTTGCATGACTGCTTCGCCCAGAACGAGTTGCTGACCTATGAGTCCCTGGGCCTGTGCCCGGAAGGCGGGGCGCAGCAGTTTGTCGACGATGGAGACAATACCTATGGTGGCCAATACGTGGTCAACCCGTCCGGCGGACTGCTTTCCAAGGGCCACCCGATCGGCGCGACAGGCCTGGCGCAATGCACCGAACTGGTCCAGCAACTGCGTGGCCGCGCCGAGCAGCGGCAGGTCGAGGGGGCGCGCATCGCGTTGCAACACAACGTCGGTATCGGGGGCGCCTGCGTCGTCACCCTGTACCGCAAAGACTGACAGGGGAAGCGCAATGGATTTTCAACCTGACGCCAGCCTCGAAGCGTTCCGCGAGCAAGTGCGCAGCTTCCTGCGCGACCAGGTCCCGGCGGATTTGAAAGGGCAACAGCGCTGCGCCCGCTCGCCGCGAGAGCAGATAATGCGCTGGCAAAAACTCCTCACGGCGCGCGGCTGGGGCGCGCCTTACTGGCCCAAGGAGCACGGCGGTACCGGTTGGTCGGTGCCGCAGATCCTGGTGTTCGATGACGAATGCAGCGCTGCCGGCACACCAACCCAGGATGGTTTCGTGCACAAGATGCTCGGCCCCGTGCTCAATGCGTTTGCCACGCCGGAGCAAAAGGCCGAGCACCTGCCACCCGTATTCAATGGTGAGCGCCTGTGGTGCCAGGGTTTTTCAGAACCTGGCGCCGGCTCCGACCTGGCATCGCTGCGCACCCGTGCCGAGCGTGATGGCGACCATTACGTGGTCAATGGCCAGAAAATCTGGACCAGCTATGCCCATCACGCCGACTGGATCTTCCTGCTGGTACGCACCAACCCGGATGTGAAGAAACAGGCGGGAATCAGCTTTTTGCTGGTGGACATGCGCACACCCGGTATTACCGTGCGCCCGATCCGCAGCATCGACGATGCCCATCACTTGAATGAAACCTTCTTCGACAATGTGCGGGTGCCGGTCGGCAACCTGATTGGCGTGGAAGGACAGGGCTGGAGCATCACCAAGTTCCTGCTCAACAACGAACACGCCACCGTTGCCGATCTGCCCGAGCTCAAACGCTACCTGCGCGAACTGCGGCTGATCGGCACGACGCTGCGGGTGGGCGAGCAGGCGCTCTTCGAACGCCCGGAATTCGCCCTGAAGCTGGCGCGCCTGGACGCCGAACTGCAGGCCATCGAAATGCTGGTGCAACGGGTGGCGCGCCTGGAACAACAGCACAATCCGGCGTCGCACACCCTGGGCTCGATGCTCAAGATCCGCGCCACCGAACTGCAGCAGCGCATCACCGAGGCGCAGATCGAGGCACTGGGCGACTACGGCGCGATTGCCTATGCGCATCCCCATGAGGCCGGCCCGGAGCAGCCGTTCCCGCAGCAGGCACTGGCCAGGGGGATCAGCCATGACATGTTCCTGCGACGCGCCTCGACGATTTACGGCGGCACCAGCGAAGTGCAGCGCGGCATTATCGCCAAGATGCTGTTCCAACTCTGATCTCAGGAAACCGCTATGGATTTCGAATTCACTTCGGAACAACAACTGTTGCAGGACAGCCTGCGACGCTATGTGGACAAGGCCTACAGTTTCGAGGCGCGTACCGCCTTGCTCAAGACGGGCAAGAACGGAAGCGCGGAAAACTGGGGCCTGTTCGCCACCAACGGCTGGCTGATGGCCGCGTTGCCGGAAGAATACGGCGGGCTTGGCGGCTCGCTGGTGGACACGGCGATCATTGCCCAGGAGTTGGGGCGCGGGCTCGTGCTGGAGCCCTTCATGGCATGTGGTGTGCTGGCGGCCCAGACACTGTTGGCGGCGGGCAGCGACGCGCAAAAAGCACGCCTGCTGCCGCAACTGGCCGACGGCACGTACCGTATCGCGCTGGCCTACAGCGAGGCCGGATCACGGGGTATGCCGTCGCCCGTCACCCTGCAGGCCGAGCGTCGGGATCACGGTTTTCGCCTGTCCGGGCACAAGACCCTGGTGCTGGGCGCCTTGGGTGCCAAGGCGTTCATCGTTTCGGCGCAGATACCGCAGACACCGGGCATCAGCCTGCTGTTGGTGGATGCCGATCGCCCAGGCCTGACAGGCCAGGCGCTGCCCTTGCATGACGGCACCTGGGTGCAGGAATTGCATTTCGACGGCGTCGAGGTCGGCGCCGATGCCTTGCTCGGCGAAGCGGGGCAAGGGCTGTCCGGGTTACGACAAGGCCTGGCCCACGGCATCGTGGCCCTGTGTGCAGAGCTGATCGGCGGGATGGAAAAAACCATCGAAGTCACGGCCGATTACCTCAAGGTGCGCCAACAGTTCGGCGTGCCCATCGGCACCTTCCAGGCTTTGCAGCACCGCATGGCGGATATGGCGGCGGAGCTGGAACTGGCGCGTTCGAGCCTGCACGCGGCCCTGGCCTCCATGGTCAACGACGATGAGGTCACCCGCGACAAAACCGTTTCGGGCAGCAAGATGCTCATTTGCCGCGCGGCCAAGTCCGTTTGCGGCCAGGGCATCCAGTTGCACGGCGGCATCGGCATGACCGAGGAGTACCTGGTCGGGCATTACTACAAACGGGCCATCGTCGCCGACTTGCTCCTGGGCAGCAGCGACAGCCACGAAGCCGCTTGTGCGGCCGCGCTTCAGGCGCAACTGCGCGCCTGAAGCGTCATTGAACAGACTATCGAGAGCACAACAACAATGAAAAGCTACGAAACCCTGGCCGAACTGCAAGGCCTCGTCGGAGAAGTCGTGGGCACCAGCGACTGGGTGGCCATCGACCAGCAAAGGATCAACACCTTTGCCGAAGCTACCGGTGATCACCAGTGGATTCACACCGATCCCGAACGCGCCGCCCAGGGGCCATTCGGCAAAACGATCGCTCATGGTTTCCTGACCCTGAGCCTGCTGCCGACCTTCATGACCAACGCGTTTGAACTGCGCAATGTGAAGATGGGCGTGAACTACGGCATGAACAAGGTGCGCTTTGTACAGCCCGTGCCGGTGGACAGCCGGTTGCGCGGGCACTTCAAGGTGTTGTCTTTCGAACCACTGGAGGGCAACGGTGCCCAGGTGACTTACGAGATGACCGTGGAGATCGAGGGCACCTCCAAACCAGCCTGCGTCGCGGAGACCATCCTTCGGGTATTCGCCTGAGCCTTGACGCTCGCAACACTGCTGTGACAAACGCCACGCGCATCTCGATGCCGCGTGGCGTTTGCGTTTTCAGCCGGATAAAAGGCCTGCCCCTCCCTTTGTGCGCCAATAAGGGGGGGGCGGACACAGGGGGGGGTTGGTTAAAAAAACACTGCCAGGACGGGACAAAATTCCGCAGTTCCTTGAAGGGCAGGGCGTGTTTGATAAGACGCTCAAACCATCATCCTAGAGGTTGGAGACATGATTAAACTCACAAGAACCCTGATTGCGGTCGGCCTGCTGGCCGCCCATGCAGGCGTGCTCCATGCAGCAGTATCAGAACAGGAAGCCAAGCAACTGGGCACCACCTTGACACCCGTGGGTGCCGAGATGGCCGGTAATGCCGATGGCTCCATTCCGGCCTATACCGGCGGGCTGAAAACCGCGCCCGCCGGTTTTGACAAGGCCACGGGCATTCGTCCCGATCCCTTCGCCAATGAAAAACCGCAGTTCTCGATCAACGCCGGCAACGTGGACTCCTACGGCGACAAGCTCACGGAAGGCACCAAGGCCTTGATCAAGAAGCTGCCGGGTTTCCGCGTCGACGTTTATCCGACGCATCGCACTGTGGGCTATCCGCAGTTCGTGCAGGACAACACGCGCAAGAACGCCACCAGCGCCACGCTGACCAACAATGACGAGACGCTGCAAGGCGCCCATGCCGGCATACCGTTCCCGATTCCCAAGACCGGCATCGAAGTGATGTTCAACCACCTCGCACGTTACCAAGGCCTGGCCTGGATCGCGCCAAAGTACGGCGCCTACAACGTGGACGCGGCGGGTAAGCTGGTCACTTCCACCCTGGGTCGCTGGACCTACGAGATGCCTTACTACGATACGTCGAAAACGGGTGACGACATTCTGCTTACCCGTGCACGTGCCAACTACAGCGGCCCTGCACGCCGTGCCGGTGAAGCGGTGATGACCTTCGACTACACCGCCACCGAGCGGGGGCGCAAGGCCTTTCAGTACCTGCCGGGGCAACGCCGTGTGCGCCTGGCACCCGACCTGGCCTACGACACGCCGAACGCCAGTACCTCGGGTATGTCTACCATCGACGACATCAACCTGTTCAACGGCCGGATGGACCGCTTCGACTGGAAACTGGCCGGCAAGAAGGAGATGTACGTTCCCTACAACGCCTACCGCTTCGCCTATGCCGAGAATCCTGAGCAGGTGTTCGGCTCGAAGTTCATCAATCCGGATCTGGTGCGCTGGGAGCGGCACCGCGTCTGGGTGGTAGAGGCGACCCTCAAGCCCGGCATGCGCCACATCTACTCCAAGCGCACCTTTTACATCGACGAAGACAGCTGGACCGCCGTGGCGGTGGACCAGTACGACGGCCGTGGTCAACTGTGGCGACCCGGCTTCAGCTACACCCATCAGATGTATGACGCCGTTGCTGTCAACAGCACCGCCGGCCACTACGACCTGATTGCGGGTACCTATTACATCAACGTCTGGCCCGGCAAGGCCGGCGTGCAGGTCATGGACAAGCTCAGTCCGGATAATGGCTGGTCTTCCGACAGCCTGGCGGGGGCAGGGGTTCGCTGACGGCTACTGGACTAATCTTTGTTGCGAAACGGAACCGACATGGGCGGTTCCGTTTTTTTTTGCGATGGTGCGCATTACCCCTGTAGGAGCGAGCAGGCTCGCGAAAAACGTCCAGACAACGTGGGCATTCAGGCAGCCCACGTCATCGTTAACGACCATCGCGAGCAGGCTCGCTCCTACATTCAGGAAACCCGGCGCGACTGATCCGCCCAGTAGCGCTCACGAACCTGTCGACGCAGCACCTTGCCAACGGCACTGACCGGCAGGGTTTCAACCATCTTCACCGACTTGGGAGCCTTGAAGCGGCCCAGGCGTTCCTTGACCAGTGCAATCAGTTCTTGCTCGTCGACCGCCATGCCCGTCTTGAGCACGACTTCGGCGTGGACCGCCTCGCCCCACTTGTCATGGGGAATGCCGACCACAGCGGACATGGACACGGCGGGATGGGTGTTGAGCGTGGCTTCGACTTCCACGGCATAGACATTGAAACCACCGGTGATGATCACGTCTTTCTTGCGGTCAACGATGAACACATAGCCGGCCTCATCTACGTAGCCCAGGTCCCCGGACTTCCAGAAACCGTCGTTGAACTCGGCGGCCGTGCCCTGGGGGTTGTTGTGATAGCCGCTGATGGTGCCGCGCCCGCGCAGCCATATCTCTCCGGTCACGCCGGTTGCAACCCGATCGCCCGATTCACCGACGATCTTCAACTCGATACCGGTGGCTGGCCGCCCCGCGGAGGCCAGTCGACCCGTTTCGACCGCGTCCAGATGGTCGGCCTTGGTCAGGGTGCAGACTGCCTGGGCGCATTCGGTGGCGCCATACAGCTGGAAAAAGATGTTGCCGAACCGCTCGTGGGATTGCCTGAGCTTGACCGGGCTCATGGGGGCCGCGCCGTAATAGAGGGTTTGCAGACTGGACAAATCGTATTGCGATGCCTCTTCCAGTTCCAGCAGCCAGCCCACCAGCGTCGGCACCATCAGCGCTGTGGTGATGCGCTCCGCTTCGACGTTACGGCACCAGGCCTTGAGGTCGGCGGCATTCTGGGTAACAGTGCAGCCGCCCCGGAACAGAGTCGGCAACAGCGACAGCCCCGAACCATGGCTGATGGGCGCGATGTGCAGGTAGCGGGTGTGTTCGTTGAGGGCCTGGCTCTGTTCGCTGTCGGCATACATCGAATCCCGCGCCGCCAGCCAATTATCGATGGTGTACCGGGCACATTTGCTCTTGCCGGTGGTGCCGCCGGTAAAGCGGTAGATCAGCGTGTCCTGATAAACATCGGATTCGACGTCAGGCTCGTCCTCCGACATGCCCTCAAGCAATGCCCAGAAATACAGCGCAAAGGCGCAATCGGCCGGTGGCTCGTCCATGCAAACCACCACGGCACCGCTGGCGCGCAGCATTTCGCTGTACTGCGATAGCAGCCCTGACTCGATGAAGATGACCTTGGGGGCGATAAATTCGACCTGCCAACGGTGTTCTTCGAGCGAATCGCGAAAATTGGTGTGCGCAATCGCCACTTCGCCCTTGAACGCTGTCCAGGCATGCAGCAGCGACAGGTTGTCGTTCTCCAGAATGCACAGCGCCGTGTCGCCACGTTGCAAATGCAGGCGTGTACGCAGGGTGTTGGCGATGCGGTTGGTCAGCCGATGCAGTTCATCAAATCGATAACGCCGATTTCGCTCGACGTTCACCAACGCTTCCTGACAGGCATAGCGTTGTGCAACCTGCGCCATGACCCGGGAAAAATTCATCTTCATTGCTGTCTCCATTTGTTGTTTTGGCTGTTGGAGTTCGCATTAGGAAGCGGGGCAGGGCTCATCGCGCCCCCCATCGGGAGAGGGGCGCTCGTGTGAAGGGGTGCCAGGGCTCAAGTAGCGGGCTCAAGCCACTTTATGTTCGTCTTCCCCAGCCCGCAGGTCTTGAGTGAACAACTGGCCGAGCGAGCTTTGTGTTTGCTCGCCCGTCCAGGCGAACTCAAAAATCGTACTTCACGCCCAGCATGCCCTCGTAGCTATGACTGTCGCCGTCGAAGGACTTCTGATAGCCGGCAGAGATGTAGAACGTCACTTTCTTGTGGGCCTGATAGTCGACGCCCAGGTTGGCTTCCCACCAGCTGCCGCCGATATCGGCCTCGAAGGGCACGAAACCGTTGGCCGAGGAAAACTCGGTCTTCGGTTGCCCCTTGAACTCATGCCAGACACTGGGGCGCAGCCAGCCATTGGTACGCAGCGTTTCGCCCTTGTCGTTTTCGCGGAACCAGTCCCTGGCCAGGCGTACGCCCAAACGCCCGATCAGTGAGTCGATGTCCTTGAAGCGCACGTCGGCGGCAATGTCGTCGCTGTTATCCAGGTTGATGCGTGAATAGATCAGCTGTGCCTGGGGCTCGAGATAGAGGTTCTCGAATTTGTGTTCGTCATCGCCCTCATCGATCAGGAATGGGTAGCCGGTCTCCAGCGATGCGGTGTAACCCCAGCCCTGGGTGTCCAGTTTGCCGAGGTCGTTCGGCTTGGCCTCGATGTCGAAGCGATGCAGTTGCAGCACGCCATCCACATAGCCGCCATCAGGGCTGAAATGCGTCCAGTAACCACCGAGGCTGTAGGCGCGGAGCACGTTATCGCCGGCGCCGTTGCCGGTGTAATGCTTGATGCCACCGTCGATATTGCCGACCGCCAGGGACAGTCCGGCCTGATCGTGGCTGCCATCGGTGTCTTCGCCGCGATACAGATCGAGGCCGACCTGGAACGCCTGCATGTCGTAGTTGTACGCCGGCGAGTTTCCGAACGGACCGCTACTGCCGGCCTCGCGTTCGCCATTGCGAAAGATCATCCGTCCCCAGCCAATTGATGGCCCGTAGGTTTCTTCATGTTCCTTGGGCAGCGGGTCGGTGGGCATGCGCCGTTCCTCGGCCACGCGCTCGTGCAGGGTATCGATCAAACCGCGGCTGTAAACCAGGGCCAGGGCCGGAATGGCGCCATAGAGCGAGGTTTCCGGACGGAAGTTCGGTACCGGTGAAGGGGCTGGCGTGGGTGAAGGGTCTGGCGAGGGTGATGGGTCTGGCGAGGGTGATGGGGAATCGGCGGTGGAGCGCAGGTACCAGGCCTCGCTGTTGCTGCCATCCACGCTCGATCGATGCAAGGTGTACTCGTAGGGCCCCGCAACCGCACGATTGCCCAGGCGGAAGGCATCGGCGGACGTGGTGCCGCCATTGAGTGCATCGACTACCAGAATGCCGTTGCCAGTAGTCAGGGCGCCTTGCCCCAGAACCCCGCTGGCATCCCGCGCATTGTGAATGAGCAGGGCGGTGTTGCCGGTGGCCAGGGCCGTGGCGGTGCCACCGTCGATCACCAGTTTGTCCGAAGGCGAGCCATCGCCCTCCAGGAAGGTGTTCAGTCCGATCGCGCCATCACCGCTGTAGGTATTGACGGTCAGCGTCTTGAACACACCACCCACCGGCGCGGAGAAGTCGATCAGGCTGGGATCGTTGACCAATGTGGTCAGGTTGGAATCGCCGGTCAGGCGCCACAGGCTGTTGTTGGTCAGCGTCAGGTTGGAAACGCTGCCTGGGGCGGTGAAGGCGGAACCGACGACGGTCGAGCCCGACAGTGTGACATTGGCCAGACCGGGGCTGACGGGCGGGGTAGGGGCGGTGATCGGAGGAGGCTGCAACGGCGGCAACGCGCCAGTGAGCTCATCCGGAAAATCAGCAGGTCCCCCCAGTGGCGGTGGCGAAGCAGCCAGCAGGGGGAAGTCATTGAGCGTTCCCACGCGCAGCCATTGACTGGCGCCTGTCACGGTCGAGTTGGTCAAGGTGATATTCGCGTCGCCCGCAACGCCGATGATCGGGCCGCTGGTGTTGGTCAAGGTGCTGCGAGTGAAGTCAGCCGTGGAGACTGCGCCGGGGATGCCCAAGGTGTAGAGAGCCATGGAATTCGCGCCGCTGGCAGTCACCGTTGCGTCGGTTGGGTAGTGACCGCCGTATCGTTCACGGTAACCGTGGCCACGCCGACCGGCTGGTCGTTGCGTGATTGGGCCTCGACACCAAAGGCATTGAGACCAGTGGTTTGAACCGTATTGCGGTTGGCCGTGGTATTGGCGTTGAACTGTGTTCCGACCTGTTCGGCCACCGCGTACAGCCCCACACCCAGCACACCGGAAGTGGTGATCCGGACGTCGTTGAGGGTCGTGTTGCCGCCATCGTCCGACCAGGCGCCCATCGCGGAGAGCCCAGATGTATTGACCACGGTACCGTTGGCAACCAGTGTGCCGCCGGGGTTGCGCGCCCCAAGGGCATGGGCGAAGGACGACTGCCTGACCTGATTGCCACTGGTGGTAATGGTGCCGCCGTTGAGCGTGATGCTGCCATTGAGGTCGGCAATCGCGCCCATGGCGTTGTCGTCGCCGCTGGTGATGAGGGTCATGTTGTTCGCGGTCACCGAGGCGGGTGTCGCCACCGCACTGAACGCGGTCAGCGCCGCGGAGTTCGGACCTGTGGTCGTGATCCGGGTATCACTGACAAGGACGTTCGCGCCGTCCCGGGCCGCCACGCCCACGGCAACCGTGGGTGTCGTGGTGGTGACGGTGCTGTTAGTCAGCGTGAGTGATGACCCAACGCCTTCGACTTGCACGGCAGGTGTAAAAGGCCCGGTGGTGCCGTTGAGCAGAACGCTGCTGTTGTTGATCTGTGCCGAACCGCCAGCCTTGATGGAAACACCGAATGCACGGGATCCGCTGGTCTGGATCGCAGTATCCGCCACCTGGGCTTGCGACCCGGGGCCCTCGACCGAGAGACCGAAGCCACGCAGTCCGGTCGTAGTGATCGTGCTGCCGCTGCCGCTCATGACAATCTTGCCACCGGTGATCGCTCGCACGCCGGCATTCGGGGTGCTGTCCAGGTTACTGGCGCCCGAGTTGGTGAACGAACTGCTGGTCAGAATGAGGCTGCCGCCGGCATCGGCCAGCGCGGCGGATGCGTTGGTGCCTGAAGTACTGGCCGCGGTGCCTGTGGCGCTAATCTGGCTGCCGGCACCGGTGGAGTAGAGCGCATGACTGCCCGCCAGCGTGGTTGCGTTCTGCACCCCGGCGCTGGTGATCTGGGCACCGTTTGACAGATTGACCGTCCCGCCGCTTTCGGCCAATACGCCGAAGGCACCCCGGGAACTGGTACTGACCGAACCACCGGAGAAGTTGATCCTGCTTCCCGCTCCGGTCGCCGCCAGACCGTAGTTACCCGAGCCATTGGCACCACCGGTGACCAGCACCGTAGTGCCGTTGAGCGTCAGCACGCCGCCGTTGTCAGCCGCCGCACCGCGCATGTTCAGGGAAGTGCCGGACGCCGGTGTCAGGTCGAGCGTGGCACCCGTTGCGACGATATTGCTGCCGGCACCCGAGGCCCGCAATCCGACCTGGCCGGTTGCTGCGGCGCCGATGGAAGTGGTGCTGACCGTGCTGCCATTGAAGGTGATTGCCGCACCTTGCAATGCCATGGCCCCCGTTGTGGTGGCAGCCCCCAGATTGACGGTAATGCCATCGCCAATGATTTGGCCCAACGTACCAGTGTCATTCAGGCCCGTAGCACCTGTTGTGGTGACGGTTACGGTGGTACCGGTTGGCACGGTACAGCTCGTGTTGTTGACGGGGGCTGGCAAAGGACAATCGACGGACCAGGCCGGCGATGCGATCGCGCCAAATAGCGCGACCGCGACCGCGAACTGCAGCCGTAAATGCGCATCGACAGGAGTTCCAGCCTCCGCGCACCATGCCAGCGGTGCCTTGATGACACAGTTGCCATGTGTCAATTGAGCTGAATCTGACGTGAATCTGTGGAGCGAATCAAACGGATCCCGTTGTTGAGTCATGGCGGCCAACTCCCTCTACAAACCCTCGATGAATCCCTCTTCGAGTTTTCCTTCAAGAGTGTCCGTCTCCCCCAGGACACCGTGCGGGACCCGCCCGCACACAGGTAAAACATGAGACAACTCGGGATATGTCTGCAGTTATGTGTAGACCAACTTGAGGCGCTTGCTATGCGTTTCGTCTAATTTCGGATCCAACTCTGCGGTATTTCTTTCCGTATTGAGGGCAGGGAGGAGCCTGGAACTGACGAGATTTCAGATGGAGTAGCACTCGACATACTTGTTCTGCCTGCTGTATTGCGCCGTAAACCTGTCTCTGCTCGACGTCAGCTGTCAGCGCCGATCAGGTGGAAAATGCGTAGATACATGGCAAAAAGCGGCGTCACGATAAAAAGTGAGCTCAATGGATGGATCACGAAACTACGCTTCAAGTACTGGTCTGTGAACAACAATCGGCGTTCAGGGCAGCAAGCGTAAGTCGGGGTTTGAGATGTTGCCGGGCAACCAGCCGACGCGTCTTGCCAAGTTGGCGAAAGTTGAAGGGCGTCGATCAAGCGGGCACGGTATGGGTGAAGAACGAATGGAGCATTGCGATAGGGATACCAATCACTGGTTTGCCTGGAATAGCCACAGCGTTGCAGTTGGATATTTGGAAGGTCCGCTCAGACACACAATTTAACATAATATACATTACACGTAACATCGTGTATCAATATCAGCCCGGTTGCTGTGCGGCTTCCTTAAAAATGGCAATCGGCACTTAAAAATGTCAGCCTAGAGAAACCAATGCGTTATAGAGCTTTCATGAATGAAGCTTTGCATGTCTTGCCAACTTTATGTGCCCTTGCATGAGGTTATGCGCGGCGATGGAGATTAAGAAAGTAACTCGATAGCAAGCTCTTGGTCGATCAATCCTGAACCAAAACACAGGTCGCATTCTTCGACAGCAACGACTCCTGCGCCTAAGCAGATTTCACAGCAGCCTGAGGGTGCTTCAATGTCGTGAAGCTGGCCAGTGCCTTCGCATTCGCCGCATGGAGCGTCGAAATACACCCCTAGTCCTTTGCATATTGGGCATATGATATCGCTCATCATCACCTGGACCTTTTATCAGTAGCAGGCGGATTGACAGTCATGCCATGAATTCCTGCCCGCCAGCCTTCAGATGCAAACGCGTGAATGTATGAGATTGCCTGATCGAGCCGATAATTTCTTGCTAAAACTTTCATTATCCCCTCAGTCGCCGACTGATCACGACGTTGGTGCGGCCTCTGTCCGCTCCAGGCTCTCACGCGGCCTTTTTGACGGTCATCGTGCGTACTTTTACATAAGCGGCGATCCGGAAATGTCGCCCTTGATGAGCGTGATCGCGCACCGTAAGCAGACTCACCTGGTCGTTTAATTAAAGGAGTGTTTTTGGGACCGGTTCGTACGTTTAAGGCATTACTTACGCAGCAGGTCCAACCGAAAGCACGTCGCTGCGCGAAATCTGAAGCGCTCTGCAAGGTGTTGGCCCCTCTTTATCTACTAATGAAGCGACGAGCTCAAACGTGCAAATTTCAGCAGGTTTCTAAATTTTTTGCACTCGACTAAATAAAGTTGACGACACTAATAACGTCATGCATGACAAATGATTTTTGTTTTTGAAGTTTGGCTATGGGTCACCTACTACCGGAGGTACCTTACAACTACTATCTAAAGAACATTAGCCAACTCAACTAAACATCTATTTAGTTGAGTTACTATTTGCGCTCTGAAACCTTGACGTATGTGCGGACCAATCTGTGCGGTGTCCTGAAGATGAACATTCTTGAGGGAAAGCTCGCGACGATTTCATCGAGAGTTTGCGGCAGGACTGACACTGCTTTACCCTCCTCCTGTACGCGATTTTCCGCATTGCGGACGAAACTTTTCTGCGCAACTCGATCACGCTCTGCTTTGCGCTGCAGCGTCTGCAGATCCCTCCCTGCACCGACAGAAATCTTGGGCCTATTAGCCTCTTTTGGGGCGTGCAAAATGCGGATTAGGCTCTCCTGTCAGTGCACAAAATCAGTGTGAGCCTGGAGCTGGTATTGACCGACTACGGCAAATGGCGGATCGTATTTTTTTGCTCAAAGGATCCAGCTATGGCATCGCATAGGGATACCTCATTACGTGAGCAGCAAATGCTCGAACAGGCGAAGAAATCCATCCTCGACAGCGGTGACTTTCTCCCTCAGGACCAAATTGCTGAGCGATTCGGCCTATCCCTTATGGCACTTACAGCGGCTCTAATTGAGTGGGAAGCCGGAGGACATATTTTTTCAGTTGAGCACGCAGGCTACTCATTGTTTCCAATGTATGCCTTCCAGGACGGCATTGAGCCCGGGCTGGTACCAGACCTGAAGGTGATACTCGATGTACTGAGAACGAAAAAAAATGGATGGGGAATCGCATTTTGGTTCGCCTCTAGCAATGTATACATTGGCGGACGTCGACCGCAGGACGTTCTTTTATTCGATGCCGGCAAGCTACTGCTCGCAGCAACGGATGAGGTGTCAGGCATTACTCATGGATAGTTCACATGGGCTTGATGCCATGCCCGATAGCTATCCGTCCCGGAACGTCGCAATGTGGACTTGTTTGACCAGGTCAACACAAGCGGCGACTAGCCTCACTCTCGCTGGAGGATTTATAAAATGCCGGTCACCTCCTGAATGCGCGAAACGATTAACTCAGCACGCGACAGACTAATTCTCCAGGAAAAAATTAATCAGCGTTGAAAATGCGGTCCCAATCTCGAGCAGCCAATGTCCTACACACAGCTTCCAATCCACCAAAGCAGCGTCGTGATACCACTTGCATGTTGTCCTGCGTTACGTACTGCATTGAATCGCCAATTTCATTGAGCAAAACTCCGCCCGCCCCCCTTAGCAACGCATGACCCGCAACGACATCATGTGCAGACACAGGGCAGACAGATATACCGCACACGCCATCACCAGCGGCTACTTTCGCAAGCCTGTAGGCAATCGAGGGCATGGCGACAAAACTGCTTGGAGCGCAGAGTTCATTATTTATTTCTGCCTTATTTACGGCAGCTGAACTGAGCATCACGCGGCTATCACGGGACCAAATTATGTCCGTAAGCTTGGAAACTACGGATTTCCCATTGCGTAGCAAATTAGATAGTCCCTCAGCCCAAGCGATCCAATCTGGAACCCCTTCTATCGTTACGGGGGCATAGACCACACCTAACACTGGAGTGTGCTTGTGTAGGAGTCCGACTGATATAGCTGAACCTTTCAGCCCTCTTAGAAAATCGTTTGTGCCATCGTTGGGGTCAACTACCCAGCACCATGAGTCTCCTGTCAGAGTATGGCCAGTCTCCTCCCCCCAAAAGTCGCAGGAAAACAGGTCAAGCAACTGCTGATGTAGAAGCTGTTCAATTTCTACATCGACTACTGCCTTGTCCCCCTGCCCCCTTGGCCCGTCTGATCGTTGCCATTCTATTACGAGAAGTTGGCCCGCTTTGCATACGATGTTGATTACGGAGGAAAGCAGCGCTGGCAGGTCTGGACTTTTTGAGTGGGGGTTGGCTGGTACCCCAGCGAGCTTGCCTAGCGGCTCATGCGTTGAACCCAAATGCAACGCGGCATCAAGAAAACGATTTGACGCTTTTTCGGACCTAGCGGACATTGACCGCTGAGCCTCCGTTTCAAATTGAAACTTCATGGCCCATTTCGATGTTTTCGCTTTGCGCTTACCTTTCATTATCGCCCCACGCTCTTGATGAGCAAAATAATTTGCTGTCGCACCGATCACAAATAGCTCCCTCCACAATCAGTGCAAAAGAAGGGTGGCATCTGGCTCAGCTCAGTGAAGAGATGGATCACAGGGTTCCAAGACAAACGTTGCTTTGGCCCCGCTGAACCAGCACTTATATGGCCGTGTAATGGACAAAATGCACATCAGAAAACGGCCAGCAGTTGCTGGCGATAATTCTTCGAAAAGCTTATTTGATAAGTCGATGGAGGGGGCATATCGACCTGCGATAAAAATTTCTGCGCTGTAGCGGTTGGCGTTGAGCTTCCTGGATCCCCAAGATGGGTGTTCACGGAACAATCCAATTCACCTTCGATTAGGCAAGCATAAGGTACGGGCGCACCTAAAGAGCAAACAACACTCAAATCTTCTGGCAAGTCATCGGCAATACGCTGAGAGAATCGCTTCAGTGTCGGCTCTGCTAAAACGAACAACCAGGCTTGGTCGTCAATCTCGCCCATACGTCGAAGGATTCTTCCCAGGACCTGACGGTAATGCAGTTCAGTACGAATTCGACTGAGGTAGCAGCAAACTTGCAGCCGAGGAATATCAGTCCCCTCGCTGATCATTCCCACTGCAACAATCCAACGGCAGTCGCTATTTTTGAACCCGTTGATTACCTGTTGCGCATCCGGTGTTCTGGTGGTCACGACTTGGAAGCTTTCGCCCTTTTCCTTCAACGCCATAGCGACTTGGTGGGCATGCTCGATATTCGTGGCAACCACCAAGCCCGCAGCATTCGGCTTAAGCATTCGCACGTCATCGAGTTTCTTGCTCCCTAGATCGAGCAACTGGCTGAGCGCTTCCTCATGACAAATCAAGTCTTCGTATGAGACCGGGGACTCCCGCAGTAGCTTAGCGATGCTGGGAAAAAGCTTGACGGAACTGTCGTTCGCGAAATCCTCTTGAAGCCTCAGCATCTGGTTATCTAGCAATACAATGCGAGGTGACCGACAAACTCCGTCTGCAATTGCTTCTTTGAGGCCGTATCGATAGTCGCAAATCAATCGGCCTTCCGGATTGGAGTACCGAGCCAATGCTATGCCTCTGTCATCTGAGCGCCAGGGCGTACCCGATAGAGCCAAGGTAAAGGCAGCTCGGTGCTGCATCTTCACAAGAATTTGTTGCCCCCAAGCATTGCTCAGAAGCGGATCGTTTCCTGAGCAGTGATGGATCTCGTCGAATACTGCAAACACGCGATAGTCATCGAAAAGCCTCCAGAAGGCGTCATCCTGATGCTCCATAGCTTGGTAGGTACTTGCGGTTCCAATGGCACCGATAAGCCCATCCAAACGCCTTCCCAATACAGTAGAGAACGTAGTTCGAAAACCGTCGACGACTTGGCACGATGGGGCAAAACACAGCACGAGATCGATCTTACCCTGCTCTAACAAACGTCGAGCAAGCTCCGCGGCCATCCTAGTCTTCCCCGCCCCTGGAGTGGCTTGACAGAAGATGTGCGGCGTCGAGGTGTAGTGTTCCAGCGCAAACTCAATGCATTGGCTCTGCCATTTTCTCGGCGATGCTTTCATCGTGCGGACGTGACTGTCTTGAGCGTCTTTTCGACCGCTCGGAGATGTCCTAAAAGACGAGAGCTTCGGTCTCGAGCTTCCAGGTACTCGCCTTCGACTTGGTCTTTCAGATGCGGCATTTCGTCAAGCAACTGCTTATACCGCTCTGCCTCTCCCATCGAAGAAAGGAAATCGAGCCGAATCTCTTTGAGTATGGACTCCAGATGTTCGATCACATCTGGGCTAGGCTGCTCTGGGTCGATACTTTGCAAGGGCTGGTGAGACGGTTTGCTCAACGGCTTCGCATTGCTTTCGTACCCATTGTCGATGAGTTCGACCTGCAAGTTCGCCGGAATACTCTGCCAGTGATAGATCTGACCCCGCTTTTGTCGCTTTTCATCCTGAATGACCCATCCGGTACGCAGCATGCGTCGGATCTGCTCGTAGACATATCGACGCAAGTCGCTGCTGTCGAAGGTCATACACTTTAGGTGAGCAGCGTATGCGTCACGTAGGTCCTGGGTCGTAAACTGGCGTAGATGCCCCTGCTGAAACAGGTCGTAGAGCCGCCTGTCGAGGATGAATGAATCGGGTTTCATGCAGGCACCTGGAAGGGAAATTCGCGGAACAGCCAAAATGCGGATTATAATCCGTGGTTGATTGATCCTCAAACGCACGATAGTGCCGCCTCAGTGGGAACCGAGGCGGTTATGCATCAGCTTGCAAAGGCATTGGGCGAAAGAATACGGACACAAAGGAAGGCCAAAGGATTTTCCCAAGATGCCTTGGCGCATTCCTGCAGTGTTGATCGTAGCTATATGGGGCGTATTGAGCGCGGTGAAGTCAACATCACCGTGGAAAAACTATATCGCATAGCCACCGTATTGGAGTGTGAGCCTCAATTCCTCTTGCCTGAAGCGCTGTCTCTCCACGAATTGGCTTCTGATCTGGCTGCAAGCGACTGAGCCAACAAGCACGAGCTAGCTATCTCTATCGGTTTTTGTTGCCGACCGAACGTTTCTAGTGACTGGGCTACTCCCAGCCTCTCCAGTTCGAAATGATCCATGCGGAACCAGCCGTAAAAATCTGCGCGCTTTCATGCGATACGGATGTGCCTGATACTAAACGGCAAAGCTCGAACCATTGAGGTGCGTCATGCTCGCCGAAATACTGAACGATGATTTTCATCGTGCCTTCCGTAGCCGGTTGTCAGAATTTCTTAATGTCCCCATTGATGCTTCAGACTCGGACATCCACGAGATGATCAACGCAGGCTTCTCAGCCGACCGGATCAATATTTTTTGCGAGCTAGGCAAAGTCCCCCCCGCAACAACGTGACCAGATCATCCCTCACAAGACACTCAGTTCCAGGTTGATATGGGGGTAAAAAACTCACGATAGATGAGAGTGACCGCCTATTTAGAAATGCCTATATCTTGGCTATGGCGGAAGTGGTGTTTGGGAATCAAGAGAAAGCACGCTCGTGGCTTTCGAAACCCAAGAATCGTTTTTCAGGAAAAGATCCAATCACTATGCTCACAACTACGCCCGGTGCTCGCCAAGTCGAAGAGTTGCTAATACAAGTCGCAGAAGGTTTTGCGCATTGATCGAAGAATCATAAGCAATGATGACTGCAACGACGATGTTCGTCTTAGTCGTAATGGAGGGCTTCGTTCGAGTCACCCCCGTTAACGGCAAGCATCTGCCCGGTAATAGCTGACTACTGCCCTTCGAGACAGGCAACAATCGGCCAAAAGCTGCCTCTCATATGGGATCTACGATATCGGGACCGATTCATCCTGATCTGCCAGGCCATCGACTCCAATCTGGTGGTTCGTAAAGCTAGACTATGCTCGTGGAATCGTTCAATTAGGAGATATTCGTGGGATATCTTTTGAGAAGCCAGAGAATGTCTTCTATTGGCCGATTCTGCAGTTAAGAAAGGCGCTCCGAAGAGCGCCTCGTTTGCTGCTATCAGTTGATTTGTTTCAGATCAGACTTCCCCGAGCCATCAATGCTGATGCGCCGAGGCTTGGCTTCCTCTGGTACAACTCGCAGCAGATCAATGCTCAACAGCCCATTGGACAACGATGCATTTTGAACCTCAATATGGTCCGCTAAACGGAAAGACAGTCGAAATGCACGTTGAGCGATTCCCTGATGAAGGTAAATCGCCTCCTTATCGCTTTCTCGCTTGCCACCGGCGATGGTCAAAACCTCCTTCTCGACTTGAATGTCCAAATCCTCCTCACTCAGACCTGCCGCCGCTATGACGATTCGATAATGATCGTCACCGTGCTTCTCGACGTTATGAGGTGGGTAGGTAGTCGAGGCCGCCTCGCTGCGTAGCGCGGATTCAAAAAGGTCGTTGAAACGATCAAAGCCTACCGACTGACGGAACAGTGGGGCTAACGAAACGGTAGTAGCCATAGCTAAATCTCCTGAGTTTTCTCCAAGTGATTTATGGCGCGACCCGGTTTCGGCATCGCGTACAAAAATATATAGCGATGTGAGAAAAACGATTCAAGAGGATCAAAAATAATTTTTTATTCTCAAAAGACGAAGGCATCAACGAGGTCATTTATATTGGCCAAAGGCATCGGCTTGGCACGCCCTTTATCGCTTCGAAAGCTGACTGGTTGCCGGAAAGGCAAACACTACAAGCGGGACGATCTCAATAACCAATACAGAGCTAGACGACTTACTGAGAAACTAAAACCCCAAAGTCCCAGTTAAAGTTATTGACGCTTGCCAATCTGGAGCCCCTACATAAAAGACGTAGACAAGGGTTTTCTAAAATCAGTTGAAACAAGCTAACTATCCTCTTTTATCTGTATGGCATCCAGTCAACACGACCAATATTCCTACCCAAAGCGCACAGCAGCAATTCAGCGACTTCGGCCTGGCATCATTGGCTGCAGTCGACTGTGGATTCAACCGGTTACTGTAAAGTCAGTCAGCTTGATTGCTGGTGTAAGCCTAGGTGCTCTCACTGAACCTCTTACGGATAGAGTCCAAGTCATCCCAAGGGTGTCGCCGTTGTCCTGCGTAACCACAGCCAGGGGAATGTGCAAAGTCTGCACCACGATCAAACTCACGCTGCTGTGCCTGGCAGGTACGACAAGATACGACACCGTTAGTTATACGCCAGCGTCCATTCCAATCGATGAGATCCTCGATCGCCGTCATAGATCACCACTTCAGAATTTTATGAGCGTAGTAGATGGATCAGCAGGTTGCGTTTAGATTCCAGAAAATTGTGCTGAAGACTTTCGAGTTTCTGAAAGAGTCTGTTTAACGGTGATTTTATCAAAAGCGTCTGCTATGGCAGGGAGTAATTGATCTCTGGTGGCGCTGAATCGCCCCTGATTTTGTAGACGCAAATGACTGGCAGTAATGGGTCGAGTAGCGACCACCACTCTTTCTGACTGATTCACCCTTGTCCTCCCTCAACGTGGAGGACGAGCCATGAACACTAATGCTAGACACAGCCATCAGCCTTGGAACAAGGGAAAGCTTGTCGGGCAGAAAGCCTCGCTCCGAGTCAGAGATATCTGGACCATTCGGGTCAGACTCCAGCTCGCGGAGAAGACACGTGATTTGGCGCTCTTCAACTTGGCCATAGACAGCAAGCTGCGTGCTTGTGACTTAACCCAGCTGCGAGTTCGAGACATAGCCCATGGGGAGCATGTTTCGTCACGGGCCATCGTGATGCAGCAGAAAACTCAGCACCCAGTACAATTCGAAATCACTGAGCAAACTCGAACGGTTTTGGAGGCGTGGATGCATCAGGCACACCTCCGCAGCGAGGACTTCTTGTTTCCAACTCGATTGCACGCTTCAGGCCATCTTTCCACCAGGCAATACGCTCGAATAGTCAAAGCGTGGGTGACAGCCATTGGCCGATATCAGCCTCAAGATTCCGTGCCAGCGTCGCGGATTGGCTTTAGCACTATCGATCCTTCAACCAACTCGATGGTCAACAAATCACCGAGGCCTACGTTCATTGCTGCAAGGACGTCCTGAGGGAGATCGATGATTACATCCCCGCTGCCATCGCCTGGGTCCTGACATTTCACAGTCGTCCGCACAGAATCACTCATTGGATACTCGCTCCACTCTCGGCAGATGAATTGATTCGGTATCCTCCGCCGGTGTGTGAGCGAGAGACAGCTATCCACAACCAAAAGCAGACGTTCGGAAATAGGGTCTTTTCCCTTGTTTCTCCATCCCTGTACGCGCTAGCCTCAATGGCGTTTTAACCGCCACGAACAGGAAGAGTCAGTCACCCTATGAATTTGGATCGTACAAAGCAGCTGATTCATGGATAGTTAAATCATGACTTCCCTATTGAAAGTCTCATCCATGTTCTTGAAGCAGCCATTGAGCTGATTTCTCTTCCTGACAATGACTTCTGCTGGTCGAGTTGGGAGGACGAAGAACAGGCAAAGAGAGAATTGCTAGGTTTGGTCAGAACGCTGAAATCTGGCGTGTTACCCGAAAGGATAAAATTTGCTGTTCTGTTTGCTCCAACCGGTCCATTGCAAGAAGTCAGCCTGAGCAGTGGTTGGGCGGAACCCTTCCTTAAGGTGGCTGAGAAATATGATGAAGTTGAGGCATTGCTGTGGTGAGCGGGCCAAAAACGCACTGAATCTCATCCACTAAACCGCATTTACGCGTTTGGTAGCTGAGCCTTCGTGTATGGCCGCTTTGGGTTGTGCTGCCTGTCGCAAGAGGAAGTAATCGGCCAAACGATGGCAGCTTCCCGAGCTTGCAAAGTGCATGCTCGGGGTCATTTAGAACGCAGCGGATAGCAACGACCTTCAGACATGCACAGAGAATGACAACGGCCCTCTCGTGGAGAACGCGCCGACAGCAAGAAGCTTGGATAAAGCTTCTCGATTAGGCAGAGCCAATAACGCCGTGGAACGCATAGCTTCTGCCTGCTGTAAAAAACTCCTTTGGCAGAATCGCCAAGGGAGTTGGGATCACTATTCAATCGGTTCGTAAGGGAGACCAACATAGTTTTCCGCAATGGTTTTACGGCCGGCTTCGGAGCCGACGAAGTATTCGAGTTCGGTCTGCTGCATACGCTGACTGAAAGCGTCCGTTCCAGGGAATTTGTGCAACATTGAGGTCATCCACCAGGAAAATCGCTCGGCTTTCCATACACGCTTAAGGCAGACCTGAGAGTAGCGCTCAAGTAAGTCTCCTCGATCCTCCCGGTACACCTTGAGAAGAATCTGGTAGAGGGTACTGACGTCACTGGCCGCCAGGTTCAATCCCTTGGCACCCGTTGGAGGAACGATATGAGCGGCGTCACCTACGAGATACAGATGCCCATATTGCATGGGTTCAACAACGAAGCTTCGCAGCGGCGCTATGCTTTTTTCGATCGATGGGCCAGTTATCAGTCGCGTAGCCGTTTCTTCAGGAAGGCGAGATTTCAGTTCATCCCAGAAACGCTGATCGGACCAATCTCCTACCTTCTCGTCAGCCCCTACTTGCACGTAATACCGGGTACGGGTGTGTGAGCGCATGCTGCACAAGGCGAAACCCCGTTCGTGGTTCGCGTACATCAACTCTTCGTTGACGGGAGGAGTATCGGCGAGAACTCCCAACCATCCGAACGGATAAACCCGCTCGTACTCAGTCAGCATGCCCTGTGGAATCGACTTGCGAGAAATACCATGGTAGCCATCGCACCCGGCGATATGGTCACAATCAAGTCTGAACGGCTCACCATTGTGAGTGAAGGTGACGTACGGGTGAGCACCTTTGAGATCATGCAACTCAACATCCGGCACTTCATAGAAAGTGGTTGCACCACTGGCCGCACGTGCAGCCATGAGATCGCGAGTGACCTCTGTTTGACCGTAAATCATCACTGATTTACCGCCAGTCATCTCCTTGAGATCAATACGTTCGCGCCGACCGTCGAAGACCAATTCAAATCCATCATGAACCAGACCTTCTCGATCCATACGTTCACCAACGCCGGCTTCACGAAGAAGATCGACCATGCCCTGCTCAAGCACCCCGGCCCGAATTCTGCTTAATACATACTCTTGAGATTGACGCTCAATGATTATGTTTTCGATACCGGCTTTTTGAAGTAACTGTCCGAGCAGGAGACCCGATGGCCCGCCACCGATTATCGCAATCTGTGTTTTCATTCTATCTTCGACCTTATCTGTCACAGGGTTTCACCAGCGATAGTCGTAACCACCACTGTGGGAAAAGCACTCGATATACCGACTACCCGTCACTCATTTCGAACCCTGGTCCATTGACGGAAAGACCACGCCTACTCGCTTTGAATAGTTCTGCCAGGCCTCTTTCAATCGTTGTACGGTTTCAGGTTTTTCAGAGGCGATATCGTGGGTTTCACCTCGATCACTTGCGATATCAAACAACTGCCATTTCAACGGCTCGGGCGGAACATTAAAACCAACCTGCGGACGAAGCCCGAGCAGCTTGAGGCTTCCCTCTCGGTAATAAGCATTACCAAACAGCTCACCGGCGAGAGATGAATCAGCGTGAGGGCTGGTTTTTCCGGCAAGCATTGGGAGTAGGGATTGTCCGGTAATCGGATTTTTTCCCGGCTCGTCAGGCGTTGGAATTCCCGCGAGCTCGAGAAAGGTTGGAGCGAGGTCATCTACACGGGCTACGCCGCGCTCAATCCCTTGGCGAGATCGCCCCTCAGGCAGGTGCAAAATCGCTGGAACACTGATTCCACCCTCAGCAGTGCTTCCCTTGAACAAATGGAAGGGTGCAGCGCTGACTTCGGCCCAGCGCAGGCCATAGTCGATCTGCGAACCAGGCTGGCCGAGGTTGGCGTAGCTGTTATCGGTGCGTGGGCCCGGGGGATAGAACTGGGCGTGGTTCTCCCCTGCCGCGCCGTTGTCCGACATGAATACGATCAACGTGTTGTCGTACTGTCCGCTTTTACGCAGGTAATCGAGCACGCGACCAATGTTGTGGTCGAGGTTATCGACCATCGCCGCGTAGATCTCCATCTTCCGCGCCTCAATGCGCTGCTGTTCGGGGCTCAGCTGCTGCCAACCCGGCAACGTTGGATTGACCGCAAGCGGGGTCGCGGGCCGGGCGTCTTGCGCGATCAAACCGAGATTTTTCATCCGGTCAATCCGAGCCAGGCGCACGCTGTCATACCCCTGATCAAAACGTCCACGGTACTTGTCCAGGTATTCCTTGGGCGCTTGCAAGGGCCAGTGCGGTGCGGTGTAGGCGGCATAGGCAAAAAACGGCTTGTTAGTCTTCTGGTTGTTTTGCAGATAGCTGATCAGCTTGTCGGTGTAGAAATCCGAGGAATAGAAGTTTTCTGGCAATTCCACCGTTTTTCCGTTTTCACGGTAGTGCACCTGCTCGATTTTTGTCGGGTCGACACTGGACGGTTTGAAGTGTGCAGCACCGCCCTCCAGCAGTGTGAAGGACTGCTCGAAACCCCGTTGATCCGGCCCCTGATCCGCCTCCAGACCCAGGTGCCATTTGCCGACCATGAGGGTGTTGTACCCTCCTGCTTTCAGCAACTCGGCGATCGAGTAAGAACGCTGATTTAGGTATCCCTCATAACCCGGTTTTCCTCGTTGAAACGGCTGCAATGCCTCGGCCATGGTGCCAAGCCCGGCGAGGTGATTGTCGGTGCCGGACACCAGCATGGAGCGCGTGATGGAGCAGGTTGGCGCGGCGTACATGCTGGTCAGTTGCAGGCCCTGACGGGCGAGTTGATCCAACGTAGGCGTACTGATTTCGCCGCCGTAACTGCCCAGGTCGGAATAACCCAGGTCGTCGGCCAGAATCAGCAGGATGTTTGGTTGTTTGGCATCAGCACTGGCCGCCATGGCCAGACTGCTACCCAGAGTCAGAGCGCCAAAAGCCAGCGCCAGCGGCATCCGCAAAAGAGGCATGTTTTCTCTCTTATTGTGTGTAATCAAAGACCATTGTTTTTGGTATTGGCGCGGTATGTTGATCACTCTTCGAATATCGCCACTGCCCGCACAAATCCCGCCGACGCATGTTTGATCTTGTACGGGAAGCAGGAGACTACGAAACCGTTGGCCGGCAGGGCTTCAAGGTTGGCCAGTTTTTCGATTTGTCCGTAACCGATATCACGCCCGGCCTTGTGCCCTTCCCAAATGATCGAGGCGTCGCCATCAGCGGCAAAACGCTCTCGGGTGTATTTGAAGGGCGCGTCCCAGCTCCAGGCATCTGTGCCCACGACCCGCACTCCGCGCTCCAGCAGATACAAGGTGGCTTCACGGCCGATGCCGACACCGGCATCGAGGTAGCCCGGTTGGCCGAACAACGCACCGGCTCGGGTGTTGATCAGCACGATGTCCAGGGGCTGCAATACATGTTCAATGCGCGCCAACTCGGCTTCGATTTCGGCGGCCGTGACCACATGACCATCGGCCATATGCCGGAAATCCAGTTTCACGCCCGGTTGCAGGCACCAATCCAGCGGCAGCTCGTCGATGCCGAATGCCGGCTGTCCGCCGTCGGTGGTCGACGCGTAATGCCAGGGCGCATCCATATGCGTTCCGCTGTGGGTGGTGATTTGCAGTCGTTCGGCTGCCCACGACTCGTTGCCTGGCATTTGCTCGAGTTGCAGACCCGGGAACATCGCAGCCATCTCAGGCCAGCCTTGTTGATGGTCCATGTAGTCGATCTTCGGCAACAACGGCGGCGGATCGGTGTACGGGTTGTTTTCCAGGGTGACCGAAAGGTCTACCAGACGCCGCTTAGGCTTGGTTGGCTGTGACATGAGCTGTGTCTCCGGTGAGCGGCAAGTGCCGGGGTGTGGCAGGGTTCAGGGAGTTGCGGACCAGCGCGGCTGCATTGCCGTCATGGCTGAAACCCGCTGCACGCGCCTGCGGCGTTTTCAGAGGCGGCATTCGCCCGAACAAGGATTCGAGCTGGATATCGGCGGCATAGGTGATGAGGCTGCGGCGCTCTTGCCCGTAGCTCGCTGCCAATGCGTCGACAACCTGGGCAATGGACAGATGCAGTACCGGCAATTGCCAAACCCGTTGCGTTCTAGGCGAGGAGCAGTCAATTTCTGCGGCGTGGATCAGGTTGTTCACGCAGCAGCGGGCTGACATCCACCAGGCCGTAGCCTCTGGAGAAACAGGGCAGACATAGGATTCGCCTTCGGCAAACGCGCGCAGCAAGTCACTCATGAAAGCCGAGCGCAAGCCATTGGGCTCACGCGGGCGAGCGACGATGCCCGGCAGTCGCAATACTCGGCCGTCTACTTCGGCGCGTCGGGCAAGGTCGCTAACGGCGCTTTCCACCATGGCCTTATGAGCGCCGTAAGACAGCTCCGGGCGGAGCTCGGCCTGCTCATTCATTCGCGCCGGCAAATCCCCCCCATACACCGCGACGCTACTGGCGTAGACCAGCACCGGCGGCCGCGTTGCATGACGCAGTTGATTGAGCAGTTCCAGACTGGCCAGCAGGTTGACCTGATAACCCAGCTCGTACTGTTCCTCCGCTGCGCCGCCCGGAATACTCACCAGGTGGAAGACCACGTCGATGCCATCGGCCAGGACACGTCGCATCAAGGCTGCATCGGTCACGCTGCCGTAGTGACGGCGCAAGCGCGGGTCGGCCGGCAAGCTGTTCAGATCGGTGTCCAACACCAACAACGAGCCAATGACTTGCCCACGCAAACTGCCCCGCGCCAGCAAACAACGCACCAATTCACGACCGACAAAACCATTGGCACCGGTAATCAACACACGCATATGCCGCCCCTCAGCCTTGAGCCTGAACCACACGTTGGTCGATCGCGCCGAATAACGACTGGCCATCGCTGCCCAAGACATCCATCTGCACGCGATCACCAAAGCGCATGAAACCGGTTTGCGCGGCACCCTGTTCGATCATCTCGATGGCACGGCGCTCGGCAATGCACGCCGAGCCAGCGCTGCGGTCGGTATTCGATACAGTGCCGGAGCCGATCAACGTGCCCGCCCCCAGCCTGCGAGTCAGGGCGGCATGGGCGACCAACTGGCCGAAGCTGAAATTCATCTGCCCACCGTGTGGATGACCGAACCACTGATCGTTCCAATGGACCTGCAACGGCAAATGCACGCGCCCGTCGCGCCAGGCATCGCCCAGCTCATCCGGGGTGATGGCCAACGGGGCGAAGCTTGATGAAGGCTTGGCCTGCAAAAAGCCGAAACCGGTGCGCATTTCCCGTGGGGCCAACGCCCGCAAACTAACATCGTTGATCTGCAGAATCAGCTTGATATGCTGCATCGCCTGCTCGGCCGCACAGCCCATCGGCACGTCGTCCACCAACACCACGAACTCACCTTCGAAGTCGATGCCCTGCTGCTCGCTGGGCAGCACAATGTCGTCGCGCGAGCCAAGGAAATCGTCACCGGCGCCCTGATACATCAGCGGCGTATGTTCGACGCCATCGATCGGTTCCAGATTGAATGCCTTCTGCATCAAGGCACCATGGCTTAGGAACGCCGAGCCGTCACACCATTGGTAAGCACGCGGCAAAGGCGCCATGGCCTGGGCGGGATCGAAGGCAAAGGCATCGCTCGCCTGGCCCGCATTCAACTGGTTGGCCAACGCCTTCAGGCGCGGCTCGACGCTCTCCCAGTTTTCGATTGCCTGTTGCAAGGTCTGTGCAATGGAGCTGGCGTCCAGCGCCCGGGACAGATCCCGCGCAACCACCACCAGTTGGCCGTCGCGGCTGCCGTTTTTCAGAGTCGCGAGTTTCATACCGATGCTCCCTTGCTGTTGCTCAACTCAGCAGCAAAGCGTCCATCGAGAAGAATGAAAACCATGCGTGCCATGGCCTCCGTGCGGTTGCTCCAGGCGTGATTGGTGCCGCGTTGCACCACTACGTCGCCGCGTTTGAGGTGTACTTCGTCCTCATCCAGCACCAGCCACACCTCGCCTTCGGTGACGATTCCGTAGTCGAGGGTTTCGGTTCGGTGCATCAGCTTGTGTCGAGCGTTGGCCTGCCCAGTAGCGGCATGGGACTCACCGATTTCGGCGAACACCGCGGCGGCGCTTTCATCGCTGACCTGGTTCTGAACGCTGTCCGGTGGAATGTCCACTACACGAATCACACTGCCCTGTGGCCTGGGACTCAGTTGCAGCGGTTGGCTGCTTGGGTCGCCGGCGTTATCGAGGGGTGCCGGGCTGGTGCTGCTGTTCCACAGCTCATGAAACACTGTGCCGGGCACCGCCAATAGCGGAAATACATTCGGCGTCGGCCCACTACTGGCCACTATCGCCTGGCCTTGCGCGTTGTGGCCGGTGACCACTCTTTTGAATTCAGGAAGCGCTTGCATGGATGGTCCTCGTTCAGTTGCCATCGCCGATGGTGGTACCACCGTCGACCAGCAGATTTTGTCCGGTAATAAAGGCGCCTCCGGGGGCCGCCAGCAACAAGGCCAGGGCCGCCACTTCAGCGGCGGTGCCAACACGGCGTAACGGAGTCAACGCCAAGCGTTTTTCGATCACCGCCGGCTGGGTGGTGAGCGGTCGGGCGAAGTCGGTTTCGATCACGCCTGGGCTGATGGCATTAACCCGCACATTCGTCGGGCCCCACTCCACCGCCAGGTTGCGCGCCAACTGCGCCAGGGCAGCCTTCGACAGGCCATACAAACCCAGGCTTTTGTTGCCGCGCACGCCGGCAATGCTTGCCATCAACACCACACTGCCGCCGCCATTCGCCGCCATACCGGGCAGCAGCGAGCTGGTCAGCCAAATGGCGCTGCGCAGGTTGACCGTCATGGTCAATTCCCACTGCTGTTCGCTGGCACTGGCCAACGGTCCCATGTGGGGGGCGACACCGGCGTTGCACACCAGCGCATCGAGGCGGCCAAAACGCTTGAGCACCTGAAGGGCCAAATTCTCGACTTCGTGTTGCAAATTCAGGTCCGCCGGTAGCGGGCAGGCATCTATGCCCTCTTCGTGCAGCTCGGCTGCAACGCGTTTGCAGTCGTTGGCACACTCACTGCTGATCGCCAGGCGCGCGCCGGCCTGGCCATACTCACGGGCAATGGCCAAGCCAATGCCGCGAGTTGCACCCGTGATCAGTGCCACCTTACCGGCGAGGGAAAACAGCGCACTCATGATTGACCACCTTTAAAACGGGGTTGGGCCACGCCTTCGGTATTGACCAGCAGACCCGAGAGTCGGGGCACGGCCAGACAAAAAACCGCCACCAACAACTGCAGCCAACCGACAATGGCCAACGCATGGGGTAGCGCGGTGACGACGCCACCGGTCACGCCTACCACCACCAGGGGGCTGATGAATTCGCCGGCGAAGATAGCCGCGGTAAAACCACCCGCCGCCCGCCCGCGTTGATGAAAGTTGACTTGCGCCATGATCCAGGTGATCAGCGTTGGCAGCATCAAGCCGATGCCCAGGCCATTGATCGTCACAGCGACCACGACCTGCACATGGCTGGTGGCGTCTGACATCAACAACCCACCGACGCCCGCCAGCACGTAAGCGATCAACAACATGTGCTGCTCGCGCATCCCGCTGAACAAACGAAAACTCAGTGCCCCCACGAGCACCCCCAGTTGATTGGCACCCATGGTCATGCCTATCTGTTGCGGAGCATCCACCTGCAACAGATTGAGCAGGTAACCTGCCTGTACCGGCACAATGAACAGGCTCAAGCCCGCCAGCACTGCCAGAACATACATGGGCGCCAGCACGCGCCAGGGAAAACGGCCTTGGGGAGCAGCCGGCGTTGCGGGCTCAACCTGGGGCCGTGCCTGGGGCTCCCAAAGCTTCCAAGCCATCAGCGGCAGGAAGATCAAACCCACCGCATACAACGCAAACGGCATTCGCCAATCGTTCTGCCCCAGAAAACCACCCACAGCGATAAACACCGCCGCGGAAAGCGATGTGGCAACCATCTGCAAAGCAAACAACCGTTCACGTTTGGCGCCGCTGTAGTAGTCACCCATCAGCGTGGTACAGCAGGTCATGATGCCTGCCTCGGCCAGGCCGATACCGGCGCGACTGAGTACGATGGCCTGCAACGAGTCGAGCCACAGCGGCAGGACGCCGCAAAGCGCATACAAACCCATGCTCGCCAGTAGTAGTGGCTTGCGCCCGAGGCGGTCAGCGATCAGCCCGGCAAAGGGTGCCAGCAGAGCAATCATCAATGCCGGCAGGGTCAGTACGATGGGCACCAGCACGGCGCTGCCAGCCACGTCGGTAAAGTGCGCCTGCATGCGCGGCAACACCGGGGCCAGCAACACCGCGCCCAATACCGGCAAGCAGCTCCCCAGAAGAAGTAACAGCGATTGCGCCGTCCCGGCTTGTCGGCCAGCGTTTACAACAATGGATTCAGAGTCCATGGCAACTTTCCTTGGTGCGCAGATGATGGACGTCACCCCCAACAGGGATGACAGGCGCTGTCAGGTTGATCACATTGACCGGTTCAACCGCGCCGGCCGCCTTGCAGCGCAGAGGTAGCAGGAAGCACGCCAGCGCTGGCAGCAACACCAGGGCGCCGACCATGTTCCAGACGAACATGAAGGCCAGCAGCACACCCATGTCCGCCTGGAACTTGATCGGTGAAAAGATCCAGGTAGCCACACCAATGGCCAGGGTAATGCCGGTCAGCATCACCACCTTGCCGGTGGAAACCAGGGCACGGTAATAGGCTTCGGACAGGCTCGCGCCCTGGCGAAGATGGCCGAGCAGAATGCTCATCACGTACAGCGCGTAGTCGACACCGATGCCCACGCCCAGGGCGATGACCGGCAGCGTGGCGACTTTCACCCCGATGTTCAGCCAGACCATCAGCGCTTCACAGAGAATCGAGGTGACCATCAACGGAATCACCGCACAAACCGTCGCACGCCAGGAACGGAAGGTGATCAGGCACAGGACTATCACCGCGCCATACACCCAAAACAGCATTTCGCGGTTGGCCTGCTTGACCACAATATTGGTGGCGGCTTCGATGCCGGCATTACCCGCCGCCAGCAGGAACTGGACCTCCTCGGTGTTATTGGCCGCGGCAAACTTCTCCACGTGCTCAACCAGACGCGTCAGCGTCTCGGCCTTGTGATCGGTGAGATAGGCGTACAGCGTCAGCAGGCTGCAGTCTTCGTTGTACAACCCGCGTGGCGCGCTGGCGGTGATCATGTTGAGCATCGCCTGGTTGTTCTGCAGTTCGTACCACTTCGGATTGCCTTCGCTGAGGCCGACCAACATGCGACGGTTGAGCAGTGCCAGGGAGTTGGTTGAATCCACGCCCGGTAAGGAACGCAGTTGCCAATCCAGGGCGTCGACTTTGGCCAGGATGTCGTAGCGCGCACAGCTGCTGGCCGGGGTTTTCACCATCACCGCGAACAAGTCGCTGCTGGCACCGTAATGACGGGTGAGAAACGCATCGTCCTGGTTGTAGCGCGAGTCCGCCCGCAGCTCTGGGGCACCGGCGTCGAGGTCGCCGATTTTCAATTGCAGACTGACCAGGAAACCGACTGCCGCCAGGGCGAGGCTGATCGCGATACACAGGCTGGCCCAACGGCGCCGGGTGAACAGATCCAGAAAGCGCCAGAAAGCATGGCGCTGCTGACCCGCCTGCTCGGACTGTTCGCTTTTGAGGCTCAGTTGTGCCGCACGCGGCGTGACGCCGACATAGGAGAGCAGCACGGGAAGCAGGATCAGGTTGGTGAAGATCAGCACCGCCACGCCGATACTGGCGATTACGGCGAGGTCCTGAATGACTTGAATCTTGATCAGCATCAGCACCGCAAAACCCACGGCATCACAGAGCAACGCCGTCAGCCCGGCCAGGAACAGGCGCCGGAAGGTGAAGCGCGCAGCGACCACACGGTGCATGCCACGGCCGATGTCCTGCATGATGCCGTTCATTTTCTGCGCACCGTGGCTCATGCCGATGGCAAACACCAGGAACGGCACCAGCACTGAGTACGGGTCCAGTTGATAGTTGAGCAGTGGCAGCAAACCAAGCTGCCAGACCACTGCAACCAGCGAGCAAAACACCACCAGCAATGTGCTGCGCAGGCAGCGGGTGTACCAGAAAAGCACGGCCGTAGTGATCAGAATCGCGACGGCGAAGAACAGCAAAATCTGTCGCAAGCCAGCAATCAAGTCACCCACTTTCTTTGCAAATCCGGTGATGTGGATCTCGACTTTTTCGCTTTGATAGGTGCTGCGCAACGATTCCAGCTGATCAGACAGTGTCGAGTAATTGAGTGGCTGGCCATCGGACGTGTTGGCCAGCAACGGCACGTAGATGATGCTGGATGTCTGGTCCAAAGCGACCAACTGACCGAGCTCATTGGAGCGTTGCACATTGCGCCGCAATGCCTCGAGGTTGGCTTGGGTGCCGCTGTAGTCATCGGGAATTACCGGACCGCCGTCCAGGCCGTCTTCGGTCACGGCCACCCAGCGGGTGGCTGGCGTCCATAACGACTTCATGTACGCGCGATCGACACCTGGCAGCAGGTAAAGCTTGTCGCTCAGTGCTTGAAGGGTTTTCAGATACTCAGCGTCGTAGATATCGCCGTGCCGGTTAGCCACCACAATGCGCAAGGCATTACCCAAGCCGGTGAGCTGCTTCTGGTGCTCAAGGTAATTGGCAATGTAGGGCTGCTGGGTCGGGATCATCTTCTCGAAACTGGCGTTCAACTCGATACGCGTCGCTTGATAACCCAGCACCAGGGTGGTCACCACGCAGACCAGCAATACCCACAGGCGATGGTTGAACAGCGTGCGTTCAACCACTGAACCGGAACGTGGATCGAAATTCGCCAGGCTTGCCTTGGCGTCGTCAAATGACTTCATAACCTCACTCCGAAGCAGTAGCGATTGGCGCCGAAACTCGCGCCAGACCAGTGAAGCCCGCCAGCACCAAGGTGCCGTCTGCGGCCTGAATCACGCTGGCAACAGGCATGCCCAACGGCGGGCCATAAGGCTTGAGCAATGCGCCTGGCTGGTTGCTGGTGCGAAACAGCGCGCCGGCTTGATTGACCAGCAGTAACTGGCCGTCATCGGTGCGAATGGCGTCACTAAAGGAAATAGGCATCGGAACCGGCGCGGCCTCAAAGCTCTCGCCAAGGTCGTTGGAGACAAACGCATTGCCCTTCAGGCCGGCTGCCAACAACCTCCCATCGTCGCGGGTTTGCAGCGCAAAGAAGCTGCCCGCGTAAGGACTTTCGAGCGAAGTGAAGGACTGACCCGCATCATCGGATCGCGCCAGATAACCCTGCTCGCCAGCGATAAACCAGTGCTCGCCCTGGCGCGCGATGGCATAGAGATGAGCCCCCATCGGATTGTCGATTTGCCCTATCAACGAATGCCAGGTGCGGCCACCATCTTCGGTCTGGAATGCCAAACCATAGGCACCGACAATCAGGCCGTGTTTGTCATCGATAAACTTGAGCGCGAGAAAGGGTTTGTCCGGGCCTTCATCGACAAAACGTTCAGCGGTTTGCACCCGTGCAGCGGCTGCGTCCTGATCGGTCGCGGTGGGCAGTTGCTGCCTGGCAGTTTGCAACTCGAGTTGCGCTGCACGAACTCCGTCCAGCTGCACGTTCCAGTGTTCACCGCCGTCGTGCGAGGCCAGCACGACACCGGCATGACCGACCGCCCAGCCCGTATTGGCATCCGTAAACTGCACCGCCGTCAGACTGACCGAGACCGGTACTACGGCCTGACGCCAACTCATGCCGTTATCATCGGACAGCAGCACGATGCCCCGCTCCCCCACCGCCACCAGTCGCGCCCCGGCATGGGCCAGGTCCAGCAACACCGCATGTCGCGCCTGCGGTGCCAGCATCGCCGGCGTGTTCAGCGCGTCACCCACCGGAGCGGCCTGCGCCAGGCTCAAGGGCAACGCCAAAGGCAGTGCCATAAGCCATACCAGCCGACCAACCACCTGACAGATTCTGTTCATGACCAACCTCGAAACCTGTGAAACCGGATCACGATCCGCAGACCGTGATCCGGTCTGACTCAACGAACCCCGGCACCCGCCATCGCCGCAGGTGAAAACTCGGACGCCTTGTAACGATCGACCAGACCGTACTGCTCAGGCAGGCCGGTGTAGACGTTCTGGATAAACCAGGCGCCGGAGGTCAGGTCGTAGAAGCCCGAAGATAGTTGCGCTTGTGCTGGCAGATCCGGCATGACTGCCGGCAACGACCACAGCGTCTTGGCCAACTGACCGTTGGCGTCCCAGCGATCGCCCAGCATGGCCTGCCAGGTGTCTTCGTCGAGGTAGTAGCGACCCTTCGGCAATTGGTGACGTTTACCCGGTGCCAGGTCTGCCTCTACAACCCAGACCCGGTGCAATTCCCACCGCACAAAATCCGGATTCATGTGATGTGCAAGGAACAGGTCTTCAGGTTTGCTGGCGGTTTGCACTTTGTTGGTGTTGTAGGGGATGTACATCTCCTGCTTGCCTACCAGTTTCCAATTGAAGCGGTCCATGCGGCCCTGGAACACACTCAACTCGTCGAATGACATCACCCCGGCAGTTGCCGGTGTCGGCGTATCGCAGCAGGCATTGGGCAGCTTGCGCACACGGCGTTGACCGGTCAGGTAGACGTGCGCCTGGGACAGGTCGCCATTGAGGTTGGTGCGACCCATGATCTGCTCGCCGGCACGCAGCGGTGGGCCGATGTTGAGCAGACGGAACAGCCAATAATCGCCGGCGAAGGACTCCGGCGAACCCTCCTGGTAGTAATACGGCATCTCCTGAATGGCTTGGCCGTCGGTGGTCATCACCTGCTTGCCATCGGCGGTCATCAGGTAGTGGCGGAAATGCATGGAAACCGAGGTGCCACGCCAGTTAAGCAGGTGGTTCCACATGGCTTCGGCGCCGTTGCTCGGCACCGGGAACGGAATGCCGCCAAAAGCGCCTTGCGGAACAGGGCCAGCACTGCTGTCGACCAACTTGGCGCGCGTGGCGTTTTTCAGCGTGTTGTCATATACCCACTGCGGCGCGGCAGCAGTGCGACGGGTCGGGTAGACATCGATGCGATAGGTTTCCGGAAAACGCTTGAACATCTCCTTGGTGCCGTCGCTGAGTTTTCCGGCGTACTGCGCGAGATTTTTCGAGGTGATGCTGAACAACGGTTTGTCCGCGGCAAACGGATCGGAGCGCTTGCCACCTTCTTTGTACGAAGGATCAACCTTGGTGTAACCACCGTCCCAGGCGGGAATGGAACCGTCGGCATTGCCGGCGCGTTCGGCACCGAACGGAGTGAGGGATTTGGACAATTTCGCCGCGTCTTCAGCCGTAGCGGCCATCGTCAGCTGGCTGCAAACGGCCAGGCTGCCCAGCAGTGCGAAACAAAGGGCTTTGAGCTTGAAGGCACAGGCTTTCTTGTTGTTGGTCATGCGCAAGTCCTCTTAAAACGTGGTCTTGACGGAGAAAGCCAGGTAGTCCCGGTCTTTCAGCGATTGCAGGTAAGTGAACTGGTTGGCAGCGTCGAGGTTGGTGCCCTCGGGGCCGTAGTAATGCGTGTAGGTCAAGCCCGCCGTCACTCGGTCCAGGTAGGTAGCCGTAATGCCGATGTTCATATCGCCGCCGTTATCCGGGCCGAAAGAGCTGACAACCGCCGATTTACCCATCGGGAAATAGCTGAGGCCGACCGGAATGCTGATATCGATGCCTGGGAAAAACTGGCGGTAGGTTGGCGTGTAAACCATCTTCATACCGACTCCATCGCGGGTGGCGTTGGGATCGAGGGCGGAGTGGTTCTTGGTGACACTCAGCAGGCGGTTCCAGGCGACCTCACCAACAAATGCCGACTCCTGCGCGAGGAAGTTCGGGCCGAAGGAGGCCAGGACATTGAGGTTGACGTGGGCAGTGCGGCCGACGGCGTACAACGGATTGCTGTCGTTGTCCGCCTCTACGCCCGGCAGCACGGTCTGACCGTTGGAAACCAAAGGCATGTTCCAACGCATCGAAGCTTCACCGGCAAAGCTGTATTCATTGACCGTGGTCGAAAAGCTGGTACCAAAGGCGCGGATGTCTTCCGGGTAGACCCAGTAGTAATCGCCGATTTGCCCGGTACTGAAGTTCGGTGCCCCGGTGCTGGGCCGCAGATACAGCTTGGGCGTCTTGTCGTGGTACTGGATCGCGTAAAGGCCGTATTCAACGGTTTCTGCGTTGTACTTCAACTGCAAGCCGCCCTGCCCCGAGCTTCTCGCCTCTTTGTCATTGCCATGGAAGAAAGCCGCCGGGCTGCCTGGATTGCCACCGAGGAATGCAGGAAATGGCGCACCGACGATCAGGCGCTCGTTGCCTTCACCAATGGTGTCACTGACAGAGAAGTAACTTCCCGCACCTGGCAGACGTGTCTGTTCCCATTCGAACTGATAGAACGCGCCAAGCGACACGTCATCGGTCATTTGAAAAGTGCCCGACAGCTGACTGACCGGCATGGTGATTTCCTTGAACTGGGTATTGGGCACGGACTGGGCTTTCACCACGTCGACCGGTGCCATGCCACCCGCAATGCCGTTGGCACCGAAGAACAGACTCTCACCCCAGATCAGCCCGTGACGACCGGCGCGTACCGATGTAGCGCGATCTGCCACTTCACCGTTCCAGTACACAAATGCGTCAAGCAATTCGCCATTACCGCCGTGCAGGTGGCGGGTATCATCGGTAAATTCGTCGTACGCCACCGAGCGCGCGTTGGCACGTGTCGGGTCGTTGTTATCGTTGTCTTGTTGATATTCGGTGTCGTACCAGGCGGCACCACTGAGGCGGGCGCCGACATTTTTGAACGACATATCCAGTTCGGAAAGGATGTCCATGCGGTTGGAGATCAAGCCTTTTTTGAAAGCGCGATCACCGTCGTCCTGGTTGAGCGCAACCTGACCTTCAGTCAATTTGTGGCTTGGATTCTGGGTTCGCCACGCCGAGCTGTATTTGACCGTGTTGTCCCAGCGCAGGTTGAAATCGGGGTTGCCTGTGTCCACCTGAAAAGCATGTGCAGCCTGGCTGCACATCACCAACGCCGCGGCCAAACTGAAACCAAAGGGTGCAGACAAGCTGACCTGGCGGCGCGCGAGCGTCGCAGTCGTGGAGCTAACCATCGCGTTAACCTCTTGTTTTTATAGTGGTAACTGCTGTGGATGAACGGCTATGTTTGATCAGATAGGTTCAGCCGTGCGCGCGAGCATCTGCTTGACCAGGCCGATGCGATCGAACTCGCGGTCGTGCTGCATCTCCTTGTCGCCGGCCAACACCGAGCTTTCGCTGATGTATTTGCAACGCTCGAAACGACGAGCCATGAAACGCTCGAGCTGCTGCTCGACATTGCCATCACGGGTCAGCTCTTCACTGAGCACGATGGCATCTTCAATCGCCATGCCGGCGCCCTGGCCGAGGTGCGGTGTAGTGGCATGGGCGGCATCGCCGATCAGCAGGACGCGACCGCGATACCAGGGCTCGTCGACGAAAATCACTTCCATCGGTTTGTAAACCACCTGACTGCTGTCGGTGATCTGCTCACGCAATTCGCCGATCAGGCCCGTGAACCCTTGCAAGCGCTGGCGCATTTGCTCGGCCAGGGTGGCCGGGTCCATCCAGGGATTGGATGGTTCGTGGGAAGTGAGAAACAGGTACATCAGATCGCCAGCCAGCGGCACCAGCCCGGCATTGCCGTCGGCGCTCTGGTAGTTGGCAAGATGGTCGATTTGCGCAACACGTGGAAAGTTGTAGCGCCACACCGACTGACCAGTGAACCGTGGCTTATAGGTGTCGCCAAACAGCAGATCGCGAACCTTGGAAAACAAACCATCGGCGCCCACTACCAGGTCGTAACTACCGCGGTTGCCATCGGTAAACAGGACTTCGACGCTGTCGCCCTGGTCGTTCAAGGATTCCACGCTGAGTCCAAGGCGTACGTTGGCGCCCAGTTCCAGAGCGGTTTCACTCAGGACCTTATGCAGGGCCAGACGCGAGATGCCGACGTTCGCGGGATACTCAGGCCCTGCCAGTCGTTGGCCCGGAATACGTGCCAGTTGCTGACCGGCCGGGCCATAAATGGCGACGTCTTCAAAGGCATATGCCGCATCGAGGTAACCGTCGAGCACGCCCAACTTGGCCATCTCGCGAACCACGTTGCTCTGTTGGATGATGCCGACACCGTATACCGTCCACTGCGACTTGAGTTCGATCAGATCGACCTCAACGCCTTTGCGTCGCAGCGCGATGGCTGCACACAAACCACCAATACCACCGCCCACGATCAGAACTTTGTTCACTGCTCTCATGGCATTCTCACTTCTTATTCTTGTGTGTCGATGCAGCGCCAGGCACTGCGTCGTTGGGTCCAGCTTCCGGGCAAACCAGGGATTTGACTAATCGTGAGTAGGGATGCGATGTATCGCGCCACGCGATACCTCGTTTTGTCCCTGCTGCATCGCCAAGCCAGTCACTTTCAACACAAGCCAGCCCTCCTGCGGATACCACTCCAGCGCCTCCAGTCTCTGGCCCAGACACGGGCCGTAGACGCATTCACCGGTCTGCGGCAGAAACTGCGCGCCGTGGGCGTAACAGACAATCAACTGGCCGTCGGCGGAGAGAAAACGGTCTTTTCGGTACTCCAGGCGCACGTCCAGATGCGGACAACTGTTGCGATAAACTCGCACCTGACCCTGGTGCAGCAGGGCAAAAACACTGTCTCTGCCGCGCTGCAACGGATCGAATCCGCGTGCCTGCCCTTCCACCAATTCATCCAGCCGGCACAGCCAATAATCCTCATGGCCCATGCTGAAACTCGCACTCAACCCTGTTTCGGTGGCGGGCCACCGGGCGCCCATTTTTCTTTCGAGGTGAACAGGAACAACTGCGAGTTATCCGCCGACAGTGGCGCGCGGCGTGCCTCCCAGGCGTCATCGTGCTTGTCCATGTCGGCGTCGTATTCGATGTGGCAACCCAGCGGACTGTTGAAGTACCAGAACCAGTTGGAGCCAAAGAGGTGGCGGCCAGGGCCCCAGAAGCTGGTCCAGCCTTTTTGCTCGAAGCGTGTACCAGCCAACAGCACCTCGGTGCCGCTGCCCATGTGGAAGGTGAAGTGCTCGCAGCCCTTCATGTGCGGCGGCGTCTGAATCATGAACAGGCAATGATGATCGTCGGAGCCCGCCGGGCGCATGAACGGTCCGGCGCCGATAAAGGTGTCGGTGGTTCGAAAGCCCAATCGCTCGGCGTAGAACGCTTCAGCCTTGGCCGCGTCAGGGACGAAATACACCACGTGGGACAAGGTGCGCGGCACGGCACTCATATCGGGCGTAATGCCTGGCTGGTTCAACGGGCGTTGCGGCGAATGGCCTGCAGCGTTGGTCAAATCATCCGCTGCGCTGTATGGCTTGCGGACAGTGACCTGGAATGCGATTGCAAATCCCATGTCATCGACACTGTGCAACACCCCGTTCTCACGGGTGACCAGGCGATCGCGCGCCAACTCGTCCTCGATGGCGTCGAGGTCCGCCGCGCTGGCAACGCCGTAAACGGTCTCGCGAATTGACGGCCCCGGACCAATGGCAGCAGGAAGATTCGGATCGTCTGCATGGCGAATGATCACGGCGGTGCCGTCGAGTGCTTCAAAGCGCCCGCCATTGTTGTCGACGTCAACAGGCGCGAGGCCGTAATCACGCAGGCAATCGGTACAGGCTTGGATGTCATCGACGCCAAAGATCAGGGCATCAAGGCCAATGATGTTCATGGCTACCACTCCATTGAAATTATGATCCGGAGACCGCTGCCGAGAGCTCGATAGGCCGCTTGGCGATGCCTGGAATCCGGTGGTGGTGTCGGCAAGAGGTCCGACTGCGGCGAAGATTGACGCGAGGTATGACAGCTGACTAATCGTGTCTCGGGATGCGACCTATCGGGAAACGCGATACCTGAGATCGCTGACGCCAGGTCACAGGCGGGGTTGACGCGGCGATGTAATCGTCCGAATGTATCGCGAAAATAAATACAACAATGGACGTGCCTGATGCGTTTCAATCATCTGGATTTGAACCTGCTGGTGGCGCTCGACGTGCTGCTTGAAGAGCAGAACATCACCCGCGCTGCCGAACGCCTGCATATGACGCAATCAGCTACCAGCGGTGTGTTGGGGCGCCTGCGAACCTACTTCGAAGACGAACTGCTGGTGCAGGTGGGGCGAAAAATGCAGCCCACACCTTACGCATTGGAACTGGGTAAACCGGTGCGCGAAGTGCTGTTGACGATCCAGTCCTCGATTACCGCCAAACCCGTGTTCGCCCCCACTGAAAGCAAACGGCATTTCCGTTTGGTGACGTCGGATTACCTGATCAGCGTGCTCTTCGCCCAGGTCATTCAGAAGATTCACCAGGAGGCGCCCAACATCACTTTCGAGATGCTTGGTCCTGGTGACAACGCCGCTGAATTGCTGATTCGCGGGGAGGTCGATCTAATGATCGTGCCTGAGCGCTACATCATCGATGGGCATCCATCGCAGCTGCTTTTCGAGGAAGATCACGTCTGCGTGGTGTGGCAAGGCAATACGCAAGTCGGCGACAGCCTGACCCTGGAGCAGTACATGGAAATGGGCCATGTCTCCGTTGGTTTTGGTCGCAGCCGACACATGAGTATCGAAGAGTGGTTCATGAACCAGTACGGTTTCAATCGCCGAATTGAAGTCATTACCAACGACTTCAACACCCTGCCCCAGCTGGTGCTTGGCACCCAACGTATCGCCACCATGCACCAGCGTCTGGCGCGCTTGTACGCCGAGTACCTGCCGCTGCGTATCCTGCCACCACCGGTCAAGATCCCGGTCATGCGCGAATTCATGCTCTGGCACCGCAGTGTGGATGGTGACCCGATGCATCGCTGGTTACGCGAGCGTATAAGCGAATTCATCCAGCATCTGGACCAGGCTCCCATCGCCTTTCGCGATACCTCCCATCCCGCGTCGCGATTGGCCAAATAGTCGGGTCGTCCTTAACTTGCCTTGCAATCGCCAAGGCAACCACAAGGACAACAACAATCATGTTCCGCTATTTCCCAACCAACTATGTGTGGAATCTTTCTGTCGACCTGGCCATAGAGATGGGCGCCCGCATGGGTGAAATCGAAGAGATGTGCGCGCCGCTGCAAGATGCCGCCAGACAACCCGACGCTGCAGGTACCAAAGCGTTCCGCGAAACCTGGGCGAAGATGGCCGACAAACTCTGTGGCCTGGCCGAAGAGGACGAAGGAAATGGCCGGCTCCTGTCCGCGGGAGAAAAATACAACCGCGCCGCCACTTACTACCTCACCTGCGAGCGCTTGCAAGCTCATGGCGCACCAGGCCGAACCGAGCTGTACCAGCGTTTTTTGCAGACCTTCAAACGCGGCATCGAGCTGTCGCAGGAGAACTGCGAACGGGTTGAAATCCCTTATGAGGGCAAGCTCATTTCCGGGCTTTTGGTGCGCGCCGAAGGCGTTAATGGACCGGCACCGATCCTGGTCCAGGTCAATGGTCTGGACTCCACCAAAGAGATGAAATATCGCGTCGGCCTGCCCGCCTGGCTGGCAAAACGCGGCGTGTCTTCATTGATCATCGATCAACCTGGAACCGGCGAAGCACTGCGCCTGCACAATCTGACTGCTCGTTACGACAGCGAGCACTGGGCCAGTCGCGTGGTTGACTGGCTGGAAACCCGCAGTGATGTGGATGCCAAGCGTATTGGCCTGGAAGGCGTGTCACTGGGCGGTTATTACTGCCCGCGCGCAGTAGCCTTTGAGCCGCGTTTTGCCTGCGGCGTGGTGTGGGGTGCCAACCATGACTGGCGTGATGTGCAAAAGCGTCGCCTGGAAAAAGAAGGCAGTTTCCCCGTGCCGCACTATTGGTCGCATGTGTGTTGGGTGTGGGGCGCCAAAGATGTCGATGATTTCATGGCCATCGCCGAGAACGTGCATCTTGATGGCGTGCTGGATCGGATCAAGGTGCCGTTCCTGGTGACCCACGGAGAACAGGATTCGCAGATCCCGCTCAAGTGGGCACACCGTACCTACGAACAACTGGTCAACAGCCCTAATCGCGAACTGAAAATATTCACCGAACGCGAAGGTGGCGTGCAGCACTCCAGCTTCGACAACAGTATCAACGCCGGGCAATACATCGCTGACTGGGTTGCCGAAAACCTGGGAGGACGTACGGCCTGACACGCCTGGCACCACACACAGCAAAACGCCGGATAACCTTGTGGTTATCCGGCGTTTTGCATTAACGGGCTAACGTATTCAGCTTGGCGAACGCGTGGCGTGGAACGAGCTGATCTGCCAACCCTGGGCACCATGCACCCAGACCTGCGTGGCAAAACCTTCGCCACGAATCGGCTGATCGCCGCCACGCTTTTGCAACGTATTGCATTGCTCTCCCGTCATGATTGCCAGGCGCTCACCATAGAAACGAACCTGTAACTCGCCGCGCTCAATGGCCAAATACTGTACGGCGCTTTGCGCGTATTCGAGATAATCGGCCTTGCCTTGCACAAGACCGGTGGTGTGCACATACACCAAATCATCGGCGAACAACTCGGCGACGCGTGGGTAATCCTCTTCGACCAATGCTCGGCGGCGCGCGTGTTCCAGATCCAGCAGTTGGTTTTTTACAGTGGCGTTGGGCATCTCGGTTGCTCTCTGTTGGGTGATAAGCGCGCACCATAGACAGCCAATCCTGCGGATGAAAATCGCCGATCGCGATGCCACCCATCAGCATTTTCGATACCCCATCCGCAGGTTCGTAGATCGCGCTGACACCCTTGGTATTGCGAGCATTCGGCAGCTATTGACGCCATCAATACGCAAGCATCGATGCAATCTGCTGGTGGTGCCCCCGGCAGAGCCATAGCCTCGTTTCGCATAAAAATCAGCGAAGTGAGCACGCCATGAACGCCCTGCACCTCAAATGCCAAACCCTTTTCGACGGCACCGGCCTGGAAACCCGCCAGCAGCAAACCCTGGTGGTCGAAAACGGCCTCTTGAGTTATGTCGGCCCTACAGCGTCAGCGCCTCAGTCTCGTCCAGGGGATACCGTACTGGATGCGGGCGACGACTTTGTCATGCCGGGACTGGTGGATGTGCATACCCACCTGGCGTTCGGCAATGCACAAAGCGAGGAAGACATTGATATCTGGACCAGTGACGAGTTTCGCGCCCTGCGTGGCATGTTCTTCGCGCAACACGTACTGGCTGCCGGCGTCACCAGCATGGTCTGCCCCGGTGACAGCGGCCAGCTCAGTATCGCCGTACGCAATGCCATCGCGGCAGGTTTGTACGAAGGTCCGCGCATCGCGGCCAGCAGCCGGGTCATTACCAATCGCCAGAGCCTCAACGACTGGTTCCCGAGCCGTGTTGGCGCCCCGGAATACTTCACCGCGCGACTGGTCAGCAGCCGCAGCGAGGCGTTGGCGGAAATTCGCAAGCAGGCCAAGGACGGCGTCGACCTGATCAAGATCGCCATGGATGGCACCCACCGCCGCCCGAATGGCGAAATCATCGCGGCATTCACGGCCGAAGAAACTTACGAAATGGTTGAGGAAGCGCATCGAATGGGTTGCAAAGTGGCGACTCACGCCTATGGCCGCGAAGCGGTGATGTACGCCGCACGCGCAGGGGTTGATCTGGTGTTCCACGCCTTCTACATGGACGACGCGTGCATCGAGGCCTTGCTCGAAGCCGGCAGCATCCTGGCGCCAACCATGACCTTCCCACAGAACACCGTGGACTTCTGCCAACCCCACGATCCGGCCATCAGTACGGGTTACGCCGGCTACTGCGCACGCACGCTGGAAGTCGGTTCGGCGGTGCTCAAACGCGCCAAGGCCGCCGGGGTGCCTTTCGCCTGTGGCAGCGACAGCGGTTTTGCGGTGACTCCTTACGGTGAGTGGCACGCTCGGGAACTTGAGCTGCTGGTCACCCGACTGGGCTTTACGCCAGCCGAAGCGCTGTATGCCGCCACAGCGGTTGGCGCACGCTGCATGCCCCGCGGTGAAACCCTCGGTTCTCTGGAAGTGGGCAAACAAGCGGACTTCCTGTTGCTCAACGGGTCACCGCTAGACGATATCCGTATTCTGCAAGACCGCTCCCGCCTCAAGGCCGTCTACAAGGCCGGCCAGCCCGTGCGCATGGAGCGCAGCCCCTACAACCCCAAACAAGTGTCCGATTTCAACTCGCTGAAATGGACTGACCTCTACACCCGCGACCGCGTTGCCCAACTGGGTAAGTGGGCACTATGAGTACCCAGTCCATGCATGAATTGAATCTACTGACTGCCACAACCATCGCCGGCAACGCTATTGGTGTTGCGCGAGAGTCGGGCTTCAAGCCCCTGGCCGTCGCTGTGCTGGATGCGGCTGGCCATCCTTTGGTGATCCTGCGCGATGAACGCGCCAGTTTTCTTCGCCCACAAATTGCCACCGGCAAGGCACGCGGTTGCCTGGGGATGGGCTTTGGTGGACGTGAGTTGGCGCGACGCGCGCAAGCGGTGCCGGCGTTTTTTGATGCAATCAACAGCCTGACGGGCGGCGAGGTTATTCCCGTGGCGGGTGGCGTACTGATCCGCAATGACGTGGGGCAAATTCTCGGAGCCATCGGCATCAGCGGCGACACCTCGGACAATGACGAGCACTGTGCGATACAGGCCATCGCTCAGGCAGGGTTGATGGCCGACAACGGTGATCCGGCCACTTGATTAATCTTCTGAAGATCAAGTTGCGCGGCCTGCTCCAGCAAGAGGCCGCGAAACCACCGCATCGCCGGATCATGATCCTGATAGGGATGCCATTGCAGCACTTGAACTGCTTCGGGGAACGCCAGCGGTGCCGGATGAATACGCAGCGGATAATACTGAGCAAAGCGCTCTGCCTGCCGACGGAAAACGGTGGCGATCCGCGCAGTACCGACGATGAATTCCGGCATCAGTACAAAGCTTTCAAGGGTCACCGCCACTCGCCGTTGAATGCCCAGTTCATGCAGGTTCATCGCATCCATCGCCAGATTTCGCCCATCGGCAAACTCACGCGCCACGTGGTCGGCAGCGCAGTAATCGGCCAGGGTCAACTGCTGGGCGTACTGTGGTTGCCGTGCGCAGACGATACAACAGAGCTCATCAGTCATGATCGGTACTTGGGGGTAAGCAGGGTTCAGTCGTCGCTGAGGCACGATCACACAATCACTGCGGCGATAGTCGAGCGCCTCGCTGACCACGTCGCCGTCTCGCGGCACGGGCATGTCCCGCAGACTCAGGCGCACGCCAGGGGCGACTCGCGCCAACTCAAGGCTGACCGCCGGCAGCAGTACCCCGGCCACGTAATCGGAAGCCACCACGGTGAAATGCCGCTCGCAGGCGGCAGGATCGAAACTCACTGGCGCATCGACTATCTCCCGCGTCAGTGCCAGAGCTTCACGCACCTTGGGAAGCAGTTCCAAGCCCAATGCCGTGGGCTCCAGACGCCGACCGATCTGAACCAGCAAAGGGTCATTGAAATGCTCACGCAAGCGTCCGAGCGCCGAACTGGTCGCCGACTGGCCTAGGCACAAACGTTCGGCTGCCCTGCTGACACTGCACTCACTGAGCAAGGCATCCAATGCAACCAACAGATTCAGGTCCAGGCGTCGATAGCGCATGCTTTTTCCGTTGCCGATTCATGCAGGAGTGTTCGCTGGCACGCTCCCGGATTCGTGTTCACAACTCAAACAACAAATCCAGATACCTGTCATCGTGGTTGGCGATACCTCCCAGCGAAAGTTGCGATTGGCCCGATCACTGCTCCGCCCGTTATCGTTACCTGCATGCGCTAATCGACATCCACGACGCACAGATAAAAACAAGAGCGAGGCAGAGGCAGATGGGTACTAACGTGAAAGCACCGATCAGTTTGGGGACCAAGGGCAAGCGGGTGGCAATCATCGGTGCGGGACCGGGAGGGATTGCAGCCGGCGTGGCTTTGACCAAGGCAGGCTTCGACGTCAAGGTTTTCGAAAGGCACCCGGAACTGCGCCCTTTAGGTGGAGCAATCATTCTCAACGCTACCGGGATCGTCATCCTTCGTGGGTTGGGCGTACAGGTAGACGACATATTTGCTGCAGGCCTTCCCGAGTTTCGCCGGCATGATGGTCGAGTGCGAGTCAACTTTGATATCGATATGGACCTGATGAAACAGGCCGGGGTTACCGGCTGGCAATCAGGAATGATGCGCAGCGAACTCTACGAACGCCTGCTGGCAGCGGCTCCTGCCGACATGGTCAAGCCCAGCCACACTTTCACCCACTATCAAGAACACAGCGATGGTGTGACGGTACATTTTGCCGAGGGCCAAAGCTATGAAGCAGATCTGGTGATTGGCGCCGACGGCGTTCAGTCCAAAGTACGTGAGCAGCTTTGGGGGCCTTCAGAGCTTAAACACCTGGGTATCGCCGTATGGCTGGGCTGGTGTGAGCTAACAGGTCCGGAGCGCAAGAAAATCGTTATTCAGCACAACCACTCCTACCAGATGGGCTTTGCACCACTACGGTACAAAGGAAAGGATTGCTTCGAATGGTGGTTTGTGGAGAAGTGCGCAGAAAATCAGGCGGAACCCGCCAACCCGGCAGCCTACGTCCAGGAGCGAATCAAAGACTTTTCGTATCCGGCCCCACAAATTCTCGAGGCTACTGACACTTCGCATAACTTGTTCCGTTGGGTAGTGAAATATCGCGCCCCACTCAAGCAATGGTCGAAGGGCCGTTTGACGATCATGGGCGACGCAGCTCACCCGACTTCCCCCTACGCGGCTTACGGCGCGGGCATGGCGATCGAGGATGCATTCTTCCTCGCCAAATACCTGCAAGGGCGCGATCTCAGCAATCTGCAGGCTCTCAATGGCGGGCTCAAGCGCTACGACGATCAACGTGTCGACTACACGAATCAGACCACGGCATTCGCGCGCTTTTTGGGCCGCCTGTACCACGGGGTGCCTGCCCCCTTGAATCGCCTGCGCGATCTGTTCCTGGATCACTCCAGCCTGCCTGGAAAGATGATCAGCAAAGGGGTGACAAGCGAAGCGCAAGCTTTACTGCGGGCCGTGCTCAGTCCCGTAGATTGAGTCCTTCGGACGCCGGGAGGTATCCGCACTCCGGATACCTCGCATCCAGACAAACGATTTGTTAGCTCCCCCTCGCCTTCCTACTCTCGCACTTGCCACCAATCACTGCGCCGTCAGAAGACGGCCATGATTCGGCGGTGGACGTCATTTGAGGAATTACAACGATGCTAGAAGTCATTGTCGGCCATAAAAACAAAGAGGCCGAGGGCATTTACAGTTATGAATTGGTCGCTCTGGATGGAACTTCCTTGCCGCCTTTCAGCGCGGGATCCCATGTGGATGTTCATCTTCCAAACGGTTTGGTGCGCCAATACTCTCTCTATAACTCACCCGATGATCATCAGCGCTACCAGATTGCCGTACTACTTGATCCTGCCTCCCGCGGTGGCTCAAGCACCATGCATGACCTCGTTCAAACGGGAAGCTGCCTAAGAATCAGTGAGCCTCGAAACTTGTTCCCTCTGGAAGGTGCCGCAACCAAGTCGATCCTTTTTGCGGGAGGTATAGGCATCACCCCCATTCTTTGCATGGCAGAGCGGTTGACTGAGGCAGGTGCGCGTTTCGAACTCCACTACTGTTCCCGCTCCGAAGACCGGACGGCCTTCGTCGAACGCCTTCGCAGTTCGCCCTTTTCCGAGCATGTCCACCTCCATTTCGACGATGGGGATTCGGCCCAAAAACTTTCGACTGAAGCTGTCCTCGCCAGTGTTGATCCGCAGGACCACCTGTATGTGTGTGGACCCGGTGGTTTCATGGAGTTTGTGCTCAACGAGGCGCGCAGGTATGGCTGGACAGAAAATCAGCTCCATCGCGAATATTTCAGCGCTGCCGTCACTGCCAAAGATGATCACGGCAGCTTTGAAGTAAAACTCGCCAGTAGTGGTACTTCGTACTTCATTCCTGCAGATCGAAGCGTCGCAGAAGTGCTCATCGAGGCGGGTATTGATATTCCGTTGTCCTGTGAACAGGGCATTTGCGGAACATGCATGACCCGAGTCATCCAGGGTATTCCAGACCACCGCGACATGTTCATGACCGAATCGGAACACGCCGTGAACAATCAATTCACACCCTGCTGCTCGCGCTCCAGAACGCCATTGCTGGTTCTGGATATCTGAACCCATAAACCCCAACGCTCCAACGCTTCTTACCCAGCTGCAGTTATTCGCACTGGAGGGCGAAATAATAAAAAAGGAGACCGATCGTGAAAGCAGTGCCTATTCAGCAGTTCGACCCCAAAAACGCCTCTGAGCCAGCTGGCTTTCCAAAGGATCAATGGTATGTGGCAGGCTTTTCCTGGGAGCTGAAAGACAAGCCCGTCGCTCGAACGCTCCTCAGCCAACCGTTGGTACTTTTCCGTGACAAAGAGGGCAAGGCTTCGGCCCTCGAAGACCGCTGCTGCCACCGCGCACTCCCCCTATCGCTTGGCACACTTGAAGATGGGGCGATCCGCTGCGGCTACCACGGCCTGCTCTTCAATGGCCAAGGCCAGTGCCTGGAGATTCCCGGCCAGGTAAAAGTACCTGGTCAAGCGCGAGTGCGAGCATTCCATGTGGTCGAGCGCGACCAAATCATCTGGTTGTGGCATGGAAAAAAACCGACGGACTTACCGTTGAGTCCCCCGCCAGAGTATCCACATCACTCTAGTGGAAAGTACCTCTTCGACGGCGACGTGTATCACTACCAGGCGCCTTGGCAGCTCATCCACGACAACCTGCTGGATCTCAGTCATTTGGGTTACGTGCACCTGCATACCATCGGCGGCAACGCGAAGATCCATATGAACGCACAGATGCAAGTCACCGGTGATGAAAGTGCCGTTCGTGTAGTGCGGTACATGCCCGACTCTGAACCGCCACCCACCTACACGGCGGCCTATCCATTCAAAGGTCGAATCGACCGCTGGCAGGAGATCGAATTTCACCTGTCACATCTCTTGATCTGGACAGGCGCGGTTGACGCTGGAAGCGAGCCGGTGACGGACCCAGACCGGGGCGGCTTTCACATGCGAGGGTTCCACGGAATCACCCCAGAAACCGAGACGACCTGCCACTACTTCTGGACGATGGCGACCAACCCGGTTTCGGACCCCGAGGGAACCAAACGCAAAGTCATCGAGCAGACCGCACTGACCTTCGATGAAGACAAACAGATCATTGAGGCTCAATACGCCAACATGTTCCGCTTCGGCGCAAAACCGATGATCGACATTCACGTCGACGTCGGCCCCAACCGGGCACGGCGTATCGTCGATCGACTTATGAAAGACAACCCGTAACCAACAATAAAAACTGTAGGTACGCCCATGTTTCCGAAGAACGCCTGGTACGTCGCCTGTACACCTGATGAGCTAGCCGCGAAGCCGTTAGGCCGACAAATCTGCGGCGAGAAAATTGTTTTCTACTATAGCCATGAAAACGCGGTGATGGCCGTCGAAGACTTTTGCCCCCACCGTGGGGCCCCGCTTTCTCTCGGCTTTATCGATAACGGAAACCTGGTATGTGGTTATCACGGGCTGGTTATGGGGGGAGATGGCGTGACCGTCTCCATGCCCGGGCAGCGGGTGCGCGGCTTCCCCTGCAACAAGGTCTATGCAGTCGTCGAGCGCTATGGCTTTGTTTGGGTGTGGCCTGGAGATCAAGCCAAGGCTGATCCAGACCTGATCCACCACCTGGAGTGGGCGGTAAACGACGGATGGGCCTATGGAGGTGGGCTATACCACATCAATTGTGAATACAGGCTCATGGTCGACAACCTCATGGACCTGACACACGAGACTTACGTCCACGCTTCCAGCATTGGGCAAAAAGAAATCGATGAGGCACCGCCAGTGACCACGGTTGAAGGCGATGTGGTTGTGACGGCCCGACATATGGAAAACATCTCGGCGCCCCCATTCTGGCGCATGGCATTGCGTGGCAATGGTCTGGACGATGACGTACCTGTGGATCGCTGGCAGATCTGCAAATTTACCCCCCCGAGCCACGTGATGATCGAGGTAGGTGTCGCCCACGCGGGAAAAGGTGGCTATCAAGCAGACCCACAGCATAAAGCCGCCAGCATCGTCGTGGACTTCATCACCCCAGAGACAGAAACGTCCATCTGGTATTTCTGGGGCATGGCGAGAAACTTCAACCCCAAAGACACCGAACTAACAGCAAGTATCCGGGAAGGACAAGGAATGATCTTTGCGGAAGATTTGGACATGCTGGAAATGCAGCAAAAAAATCTTCTGGATCATCCGGACAGAAAACTGCTGAAACTCAACATTGATGCAGGGGGCGTACAGGCCCGCCGTGTGATTGAAAGGGTACTTGCGCGCGAGCGTGAAAGTGAAAGCTCTCCATTGATCGCGACTCAAGCCGATTAGTCAAAGAATCAGGGAAGTTGCCGGCTGTTCACTAGGAGGACACTTTACGCAAGAAGCTCGAAATTTAAGCGATTAGTACGCGGATGTTTCGACCGGCTTCTATGCTCATTTTGCAGCAGGCCATCGTGGAAATTCATGTGTTCAGAATTCGAGCATCAGTGGGTCTAGTTCCTACCCCCATCAAACGATTAGTAGTCTATGCAGTTGCGTCGCAACGCTCGAAGGCAATCGCAAGGTCGCGTAGCTCGCCTATATCCGTGAGATAGCCGCTTCACCAGGCCTGCTGCAGACACCGCACAATTCTTACGAAAAGATCACCTGCTTGACATCAGCAAACTTGACGCCGTAGGGAGCTAGCGGACTGAACGTCCGCTTTGGGTTTGCAATCCTTCCCGACAGGCAGAAATCGGCCAAAAGCAGCCTCTCGCTGACCAGCTTGGCTCAACCCCTTACGTCTACAGTAATATCCTGCAGCACCGCCCAAACCATGGAGCCGGGCTGATAGCCACGAAGAGATTAAATGAATTTAGAGCTTGAGATTGGGAGCGTTTTTGGGGGCAAAGCTTTTGTTAGACCTCTTTTCTATTCGTATCCCAGGAGGGCTGCGCTTTGAACTTTCCGAAACCGGCGGGGTAATAGAGCAGTTCCTTTTAGCACTGCGAAAATCAACAAAGATTTGCAGCGATATCTTTGCTGGTGAACCGACACTTGTTGCTTGCCTACGCATTCACTCTGGAAGCAATCCATTTGCTCATCGTGCCGCGATTCACGATCTTCGATCTGCCGGCATTGAGATACCCACAAAACGATCAGTCTGGAGCGAAGAAATAGACCCAGGTGAGTGGTACTGCGAAAATGAACCGGAGTATTGGATCAACGTAGCATTTGAAGCGCCTGTGACCCTGCTTCAAGCAATTCTTTGGTGTTCATTGGCTAAAGACTTCGCCGTGATACAGCCTAAGCCCAGATGTGATTTCTATCTGTTCAATGTGAAAAAGCGCATCGTGGCTTTCCCATATGACGATAGGGGCATGGATGTGATTGGCCCCAATACAAGCCTGCTCTTACAGTTGTACCGCCGTCATCATGCATACCTGCTGGACCATGACCGCCCGCTGATGGATATCACATTCGCAAAGCATTCGATCTAGCTTCTATTTGGCATTGAACCTAGCGCAAAGATCGACCGTCGCCTTTGGGTCAGCTTGGCAACTATGGAACGGCCTCCAAACGTCTGGACAGTGGCCAATGAAGAGAAAGGGCTTGGGGGAATGCCCGCAAACAAGCCACAAAAGCCCACGCCTTTTAAGCAGGAGTAATGTGCCGACGGGCTCCGTGAACTGAAATCAGCATGCCTTTGAAATGCATCAAGTCGACAAGGCAACCCGTCCTATCCCGGCAAACTCGACTTCCACTTGCACTCCGGCCGCCGCCCAGAAAATTCCGGTCCAGCTACCACAAGCCACCAAGTCACCGGCTCGCAAGGGACTGCCCAGTGCCGCCGCGTGACGCGCCAGCCACGGCAACGAACTCAGCGGCTCACCGAATGGATGGCTGCCAACGCCAACGAACTTCGGCTCCCCGTCCACTCGCAACGCCACCTGTTGCCTTGACCAATCCGGCAATTCCCCCAGCGTTTGCGGGGCACCGAGTACCAGCGCGCGGTTGAGTTGCTGGTCGGCCAGCCGAAGCAGTGGCGCGGCTTGATCGCCCTGCAGCCAGCGCGTGCCACACAGTTCGATGCCCGGCATCCACGCATCGACCGCCGCACGGGCCTTGGCCAGATCAGTGTGCGGGTCGAGGTCGCGCGACAGGCGCACGATCAATTCTCCCTCGATCCCGACACCGAAGGCATCGCCCGGCGGAACCTGCCAACCCGACGGGTGTACCGCCGTTGCCGGCACCCCGGCGGCACTGATTAGCCCTCCGGGAGCGCCGCCCAGTTTCCAGGCCGCTGGTGGCCCGGAGGGGAACCAGCCGAAGGCATCCGCTACCTGGCGCTGCACGGCATAGGCTTCGGCCTCGCTAGCCAGTTCCACCATTGGCAACGGTTGCTGGCGCCCCTCACGCCAACCACGAATCAGGCTCGCGGCCACCTGCGTGACCGCACTCACAATGGCAACTCAGTCTTGCGTCGGCGCTGTTGTGCGGGCGCCGGGCGCTCGCACGGCAGAAACCGGCCGCGACCCGCCTCACCGCGCGGTTCGCCGTCCCAGACCACTTCACCGCGAGACAGGGTCATGGCCGGCCAGGCGCTCAGCGTCATGCCGGCGTAAGGCGTGTAGTCGACGTTGTGGTGCAGCATTTCGTTGCACAGGTGCACCGGCTTACCTTCGTTCCAGATCACCAGGTCGGCATCAGCACCAATGGCGATACTGCCTTTGCGCGGATACAGCCCATACAGCTTGGCGGCATTGGTGGAGGTCAGCGCAACGAAACTTTGCGGGGTGATGCGCCCACTGCGCACGCCTTCGGACCAGAGCAGTGCCATGCGGGTTTCGACACCGGGAATGCCATTGGCGATCTGATCGAACGACACCGCTTCACCGTGGGCTTTCTTGCCATCGGGGCCATCGAAGCGAAAGGGGGCGTGGTCTGACGAGAAAATCTCGAACGAGCCGTTCTCCAGGCCATCCCAGATCACCTGCTGGTTGGTGGCATCGCGCGGCGGCGGGCTGCAGATGCACTTGGCACCGTCGAAGCTGTCGTCACACCCCAGCGAATCGGCGGTCAGGAACAGGTACTGCGGGCAGGTTTCGGCGTAGACCTTCAACCCCTGGCTCTGGGCCCAGCGAATTTGCTCCACGGCCTCGCGGCCCGACACGTGCACGATCAGGATCGGCACGTCCACCAGCTCGGCCAAGGCGATGGCACGATGGGTCGCTTCGCGCTCCACCAGCATCGGCCGCGACGCGGCATGGTAGCGCGGCGCAGTCAGCCCGGCCGCCAGCAGTCGCTCGGTCAGCCAGGCGATGCAATCGCTGTTCTCGGCGTGGAGCATCACCATGGCACCCTCACGGCGCGCGACCGACAACGTCTCGAGAATCTCCCGGTCGCCCAGCTTCAGCGCATCGTAGGTCATGTAGATCTTGAACGAGGTATAGCCTTCAGCAATCAAGGCCGGCAGTTCTTCACGCAGCACATGCGGGGTGGGGTCGGTGACGATCAGGTGGAAGGCATAATCGATCACCGGCTTGTTACCCGCCCGACGGTGGTAGTCATCGACGGCAGCACGCAGGCTTTCGCCCTTCTGCTGGCAGGCGAACGGGATGACGGTGGTGGTGCCGCCACAGGCCGCCGAGACCGTGCCGCTGAAGAAGTCATCGGCCATCACCGAGCCGTCGCCCGTCGGCTGGTCGAAGTGCACGTGGCTGTCGATGCCACCAGGGGTCACATGCCGGCCTGCCGCGTCGATTTCCTGGTGACCTTGCGGCAGATCCAGGCCCAGGGAGACGATGCGCCCGTCACGAATACCGATGTCGCTGGTGAACGTGTCCGCGGCGGTGACCACGCGGGCGTTGCGAATCACCGTATCGAAAGCTTGCATATCAGGCCTCCTCGAGAAGTCGCCGGCTGCGGTCACGCTCAAGCTCGTTCAAGCCAGGCACGGGCGATTTCTTCGCGCGTGGCAAACCAGACACCGCCGTGTTGTTTGGCATACTCGATGAATTGCTTGATCGCCCTGACCCGCCCGGGACGGCCCACCATGCGTGGGTGCAGCCCGATCGACATCATCCGCGGTCCTTCAGCGGACTCCTCATAGAGGACCTCAAAGCTCTCTTTCATGTATTCGAAAAAGTCCGATGCCTGGGACAGCCCCGGAGAGTTCCAGTAGCGGAAATCGTTCACGTCAGCGGTGTAAGGCACCACTAGGTGACGCTTGCCCTCGACCTCGACGAAGTAGGGAACGTCGTCGTTGTAGGCATCGGAATCGTAGAGAAAACCGCCCTCCTCAGCGACCAGGCGGCGTGTGTTGACACTGGCGCCATAGCGGCAATACCAGCCAACGGGACGCTTGCCACAGGTGCGCTCGAACGACTCGATGGCCAGGCGCATGTGTTCACGTTCCTGCTCTTCGGTCAGGCGAAACACTTCCTCCCAGCGATAACCGTGGCTGCAAATCTCATGACCACCGGTCACCGCAGCGCGCGCAACGTCGGGGTTCTGCTCAAACGCCACGGCGCACGCATGAAACGTCGCCCGTACCGATTGCTGGTCGAGGATATCCAGAATCCGCCAGATCCCTACGCGCGAGCCGTACTCATACATCGACTCCATCGCCAGGTTGCGTGTGCCGTCGGGAATTGAATAGCTACCCCATTCGGTCATCGACTCCTGGTCCGGGTCGCCCATGGCGAGTGAGCGTTCGGAGCCTTCTTCGTAGTTGATCACCAGGCTGATGGCCAATCGTGCGCCATTGGGCCAGGTGCCTTGCGGGCGTTTTCTACCGTAACCCACTAAATCGCGTGCAGGTGAAACCATCGGGATGTTCTCCTGAAGTGACTGGTTAAATAAGTTCGTAGCGAAAGTTGCGACTTAACAGTCGATGTCTTTCAGCCGGTCATGACTGAAGGTGCTATCCGATTGCCACTCGCTGAAGGCCAGCCCCATCGCCAGGGTTTGCGCAATACAGAACGAAGCAGTGAGCGAACGAAAGCCCAGCAGTTCGGCGTCGTTGACCTCAATCACCGTATCGGCCATCTGTCCGATCGGGCTCAGAACGCTGTCCGTGATCGCCACCAGCGTCACGCCTGCCTGGTGCGCCTGACGACAAGCCTCGACGGTGTCATGGGCGTACGGCGGAAAGCTGACAGCTATCAGCAAATCATCCTCGGCAATGGCGCTGACCTGCTCCGGCAAGGTGCCGCCAGCACCGCTGATGTGCACGGTGCGCCGGCCCACGCGACTCAATGCGTAGCTCAGATACGCCGCCACCGGAAAGGCACGACGCATGCCGATGACGAAGGTGGTACGCGCCACTTGCAGATGGGCGATGGCCGCTTCGATATTGGCCTGCTCCCCCCCATCAGCCAGGTGTTCCAGGGAAACGATATTCGCCTGACTGAACTCACGCAGAATCGCGCCGACGTCGCTCGGGTCTTCCAGCAACGTCTCACCGCCGTAGTGTCGAATGCGCTCACTGCGTTCGCTCTGAGAGTCGGCAGCCTGCTGCAGCGGTGCGCGGAACAGCCGTTGCAAATCCTTGAAACCCGCAAAGCCCAGGGCCTGAGCCAGCCGAATATAAGCGGCCGGTGCGATACTCGAACGCTTGCCCAGTTCGGCTACCGTGTTGAGGGCGATCTCATGCGGGTTGTCGATCAGGAATCGGGCAGCATCGCGCAGACGACCGGTCAGTTGATCGTGCTGGGCCGCAATACAGTCACGCAGCTCTGCAAGGGTTTCAGGTAAGGCCATGATGAAGGCTCGTCAAATTAGTAGTGTGTAGGCCTGTCAACGCAACACATCGATTGCTTGATCCAGCGCCGTGATGAGGCGGTCGACTTCTTCCAGCGTGTTGTAATGCGCCAACGACACCCGCACTACCCCGCCAAAGCGGTCAAGGCCCAGGGCTTCGATAAGCCGCCGCGCATAGAAGTCACCAAAGCGAATGCCGATCCGGTGCTCATCGACCTTGCGCACGACAGCCTCTGACTGAACGCCCTCGACCACGAAACTGATCGTTGGCACCCGATTACGGGTATGTGCCTTGCCAATGATCCGCACGCCCTCGCGCTGGCGCAAAAATGCCAGCAGACGCTCGGCGAGCAGATCTTCCTGCACCTCGAAGGCATCGAACGCCGCCTGCATGCACTTGCGCTCGCTACCTTGGGCGCCAAGCCGGGTGCTGATGTCGAGCAGGTAGTCGGTAATGCCGATGCAACCGAACGACAACTCGTAGTTGACGTTGCCCGGCTGCAATTTGTAAGGCACCACGTCCTGGCCGATGAAAAAGTGATTCAGGCTCGGCAGTTCAAGCAACAGATAACGACGCCCCCAGAGCACGGCAAAGTGCGGGCCGAAGGTTTTGTAGAAGCTGTAGACGTAAAAGTCGGCACCGCTGGCCTGCACATCCACCAGACGGTGTGGCGCATAAGCGACGGCATCCACACACAGCTTGGCGCCCACCGCATGGACACGCCGCGCCACCTCGGCCACTGGATTGACCGAGCCGAGAATATTCGAGGTGTGGGTCATCGCCACATAGCGGGTGTTGTCATTCAACAAAACCTGCAGGTCATCCAGTTCAAGCTCACACGTGTCGACATTGACCTGCCACACACGCAAGGTCGCACCCCGGCTTTCGCACAACTTGACCCAGGGACCGATGTTGGCCTCGTGGTCGCAATTGGTGACGATGATCTCATCACCCGGGACGATTGACGGGGCGATGGCGCGACACAGGATTTGCAACAGGTGGGTGGTCGAGCCACCCATGATCACTTCTTCGGGATGCTCGGCGTTGATCAACTGCATGACCGAGTGGCGTGCCTGCATCACCCGTTCGCCGGCGACAACGGAAGGCTGGTAGGAAGCACCTAGTTGCACACTGTTGTTGAGCATGTAATCACAGACCCGCTCAGCCACGGTGCTCAACACCATCGAACCTCCGGCGTTATCCATATAGGCATAACCATCGGCCAGACCCGGAAATTGCTTGCGCACGTAATCGATATCGAGAGGATTCACTCTACTTTCTCCAGCCGGATTCAATGATGCAGGATGGCCTGCAGGAACGCTTGTGTGCGTATTTCCTTAGGGGCGGTAAAAAACGGTTCAGGGATGTTCTGCTCAACAATGCGTCCGCTTTCCATGAAGATCACCCGGTCGGCAACCCGACGGGCAAAGCCCATTTCATGAGTGACCACGACCATCGTGACGCCGGAGCGAGCGAGGTTTTGCATGACATCGAGCACTTCGCCAACCATTTCCGGATCCAGCGCGGACGTCGGTTCATCGAACAGAATGGCGCGAGGCTCCATGGCCATGGTCCGGGCAATTGCAACACGCTGCTGTTGACCGCCAGATAATTGGCTGGGGTATTTGTGCGCGTGATCACCCATGCCGACCTTCACCAATAGCTCTCGGGCCCTGGCGTGCGCATCGCGCCGGCTCAAGCCCCGAACACGGATCGGCGCCAGCGACACGTTGTCGAGAACAGTGAGGTGCGGATAGAGGTTGAAGCTCTGGAACACCATGCCGACTTCGCTGCGAATGGCGGCCAGTCGCGGGCCATGTTCAACCCGCTCACCGGCCACGCGGATATGGCCTTGCTGGTAGTCTTCAAGCAGGTTGATGCAGCGGATCAAGGTCGACTTCCCCGAGCCAGACGGCCCAAGAATGACCACCACTTCACCTTCTTCAACCTGCAGGTTGATATCGCTCAACGCCTTGAAGTTGCCGTAGTACTTGTCGAGTTTTTCGATGTCGATCAAGGTGCTCATGCGGTTTTTCCTCCCGAGGCGTTACGGCGTTCAATCCAGCTGACCATCTGCACCAACGGCAACAGCAGCAACAGGTACAGCAAGGCAGCCCCTACCAGCGGTGTCGGGTTGGCAGCCAATGCCTGCGCCTGGGTGGCCTGCTTGAGCAAGTCAGGCATCGCAACCACCGAGGCGAGCGCCGTGTCTTTCATGACGTTGATGCAATTGCTCGTCATGGGCGGCATTACGATGCGAACCGCCTGCGGCAGAACGACGTCGCGCATGGTGTTGAAAAAACTCATGCCCTGGGAAGCCGAGGCTTCGAACTGCCCGCGGGGGATGGCCTCGATGCCCGACCGAAAGATCTCCGCGCTATAGGCGCAGGAGACCAGCGAGAGCGCACTGGCGGCGGCCGCAAAAGACGACAGTCGAATCCCCACAAAAGGCAGCGCGTAATAGATGAGGACCAGCAAAACCAGCAATGGAATGGAACGCATGATATCGATGTAGATACGTGCGAACGCTCGGACGGGTGCGTAGGAGTACAACCTCAACAAAGCCAGCACCAGCCCCCCCACCAGGCCCAGGGCAATACTGACCACCCCAAGCAAAATGGTGACGCCCAGACCACGCATCATCAGCGGAAGCGACTCGACGAGCACATTCCAATTAAAAAATGTCTGCAAAAGATCCATGGGATACCTCGGTCAATACAAGTGGCGAACGGGTGTCGCCACTTATGCAACAGCAGCAAGGCTTACTTGAGGACAGCGGTCACTTGCAGGGTGCTCGAATCTTTATCAGCTTCGGTACCGAACCATTGCTTGTGGATCTTTCCGAGTGTGCCGTCTTCTTTCATCTTGCTGATGATGTCGTTGACCTGATCGGTCATCGCCCAGCCTTTGGCGTGCATAAGCGAGTAGCGCTCACCGGTGGGAATGCGAGCGACGATGGTGTATTGCGGCTTGTCCTTGATGTAGTAGAGCACCGCGGGAATGTCGCTGAGGTAGCCATCAATACGGCCGGAAGCCAGATCAAGCATGGCCGGCGACAGCCCTTCATATCGCGAGACGTCGGCGAATTTGTACTCATCCTTGTGTTGGCCAATCCACATGTCACCGGTCGAACCCGTATCGACGCCCACGACTTTGCCGCCCATGTCTTCCAGCTTCTTGACCTTGGACGTGGTCAACGCGGTAAGGGACTGATCGCTGTCGAAATAAGGCTGTGCGAAGGCCACCGACTCCAGTCGTTTAGGGGTGATGGTGATCGACGAAATAGCGATCTCGACACGTTTGGATTGCACGGCACTGAACAGGCCGTTGAAAGGAATGTTGACGAACTCGACGCTTTTTCCGGCGCGCTTGGCCACCTCTTTTACAACATCGACCTCGAAGCCGACGAACTCCCCTTTGGCGTCCTGAAACTCCCAAGGCACGTTGCCAACGTTAGCACCTACAGTCCAGTCAGCCGACCAGGCTGGCAGCGCCACTGCGGCGGTCATGAACAATCCCAACATCACTTTCGCTTTCATGTTTGCTCCCGATTGTTTGTTTTTTTAGGTGCTAACGGCGGTAGATCTCGTACAACGTGGGATCGAGAGTAAATCAGTGAATTATTTATTTCAATACCACTTATCAGTGAATTTTTTACTCCAACGTCGTCTTCAACCGGGTTGCCAATGACTGGCAAACAAGACACGACTAAAGCACTGGCAAACACGCCCATCATTTCAGCGGCCGTAATAGTGAATTGGGTTTGATGCGGGTTCCGCGCGCGCGCCCATTGCAGCAGCATTGATTCATCACTCGTCTGGTGGCGCGTCGCGCAAAAGACAGCGGACGCAAAACCGCCCCCAGCTGCTCGAAACCCCACCGATACCCGACCCTGGAGTGTTCCGTGTCAGACAACGCCCTCGACAATCAGCCCGCCGGGTATATGCCGGACAGAGTCTGGCAGCCGAAAACCGCCTATGGCGGTCAATTCGCAAGCATCAACCGTCCCGAGTCAGGCGCCAGGTTCGAGCAGGCTCTCCCGGTCGGTAAACACCCGCTTCAGTTGTATTCCCAGGGCACGCCAAATGGCCAGAAGGTGACCATTCTGTTGGAGGAGCTACTGGCGCTCGGGCATTCGGGTGCGGAGTACGACGCCTGGTTGATCGACATTTTCGAAGGGGATCAATTTGGCAGCGGTTTCGTCGGTATCAATCCCAACTCGAAGATTCCAGCGCTGGTGGATCAGAGCACAAACCCGGTCACGCCAGTCTTCGAGAGCGGTTCGATCCTGGTCTACCTGGCGGAACGGTTCGGCGCATTCCTGCCCACCGATCCCCGAGCGCGAGCGCAGACCTTCAACTGGCTGATGTGGCAGATGGGCACTGCGCCTTTCGTAGGCGGCGGCCTGGGGCATTTCTATGCCTACGCGCCGATCAAGATCGAGTACGCGATCGACCGCTACGCCATGGAAACCAAACGCCAATTGCATGTACTGGACACGCATCTGGCCTCCCATGAATACCTGGCGGGCGATCAGTACACCATCGCGGACATGGCGGTCTGGCCGTGGCATCCGGGCAGCCTGTTCGGTGTGTATGGCACCGCCGAGTTCCTCGCCGTCGAGCAATACACCCACCTCATGCGCTGGTACAACGCCATCGCCAAACGCCCGGCAGTGATTCGAGGCCGTATCGTCAATCGCACCGCCGGCGCATCCGGAACATTCCTGCGTGAGCGCCATGATGCGGCCGATTTTGATGCGTTGATCAAGTAACCAGTGGGAGATGTGGACGGTGAGAGGTTAATTTCCGACTTTAGCGAATGTCTGGTTTCAGCCAAAAACCGGTCATTTAAAATTGTCGACATCGACGTCGAAGATTTCGGCATGCGGTGCTCTATGCATGAGTGCACACACCTAAGAGAATATTGGCCCGCAGTTGATACACCGTGCTGGGGAGTCGTCGACGATGATCATTTCTTCTGAGGAGGTAAGTGGCGTTTCTTAATTTATATTCACCAATTAGGTCATTGACCAGTTAGATCGCCGCAGTAGGACTCCTGCAATTCAGGTATGCCGCAAAAGCAATAGCTCTTACTTAAACGTCGCGTGAGTCTTAGGTTGCGAGGTCTTCCCTGGAATCTGAGGATGCAGGTGGCATGAACTCGGTACAAGCACACCACCTGAGTACCGCTAGATCAGTTAACCATTCGCAGCTCCCGGCCAGCCGGCCTGATGCAAGGCTTTGAGCAGCGTCTCACAATCAAGTCCTGGAACGGCATGGCCGTTGCCTTCGGCGGTGTCAGCGGCTAATAAGGCATTGATGATGGCTTCTTCCACCGCTTCGGTGGCGGCAAGAAACAACTCGCTGATGTGGTCGTTGTTGACCATGCTCAGGTTGTCGGTGGTCGGCGCGCGCTTACTTTCGTATGCAGCCGGCGGCACATGATTACCGGTGGAGAAGGCGATGAAAATGTCACCGCTGTGGTCTTCATTACCTCCACCAGTGCGGGCGAGACCGAGGCTGGCGCGTTGTGCCAGGCGCGTACATTGGTGCGGCAGCAACGGCGCATCGGTGGCCAGGCAAACGACTATCGAACCCATGCCCGGGTGCGGCAGCGAAGCCTTGAGGAACGGCGAGTCTGCCTGTTCCATGTAGCGTCCGACCGGGTAGCCGTCGACGCGCAGTTCGTTACGGATGCCGTGGTTCGCCTGGACAATGGCGCCAACAGTCCAGCCGCCCTGAGTGCTACTCAGGCGCCGCGATGCGGTGCCTATACCGCCCTTGAATTCGTGGCAGATCATGCCGCTGCCGCCGCCGACCGCGCCTTCGATAACGGGCCCAATCACAGCATTACTCAGCGCTTCGGCCACATGCTCGGGCTTCACATGAAAACCGTTGATGTCGTTGAGCAGGCCGTCATAGGTCTCCAGCACCACAGGCATGTTCCAGTAGAGACGGCCGTCATCCGGCTGTTATTCACGGTCCAGCACAATTAGTGCATCGCGCACCACGCCCAGGCTGTGGGTGTTGGTGAAGGCGACGGGACTTGTCAAAAGACCCGCTTCGCGAATCCACTCGAGACCGGTTGCGTCGCCGTTGCCGTTCAACACATGGACGCCGGCAAAGCACGGTTGCTGGCTGGTGGAACCGAAACGCGGTTCGATGATTGTTACTCCGGTCAGGACGTCGCGGCCGTTGGCGGTGCGTCCTCGCACATTGCTGTGACCGACCCGAACGCCCGGCACATCGGTGATGGCGTTGAGGGGACCGGGTTGCAGTTGGCCGAACTGAATATTCAGGTCGCGGGCGCGTGGCTTCATCGTGTCTTTCATGATCTCTCGCTTTTGTTTTGGTTTGTTTCATGAATGGGGCTTGGTCAACCATCAGCAGAACCGGTTCTGCCAATCAGTTGCCGGTCTTGACCGTGTTCCACGCACGGGTCCGAATGCGCTCCATCTTCAGCGGTAGTGGTTCCAGGGAAAAAAGCGTGGCCAGCACATCCTTGGACGGATACACCCCTGGGTTGTCGCGGATCTTCCTATCGACAAGCGCAGTGGCATCCTTGTTGGCGTTCGGATAGCTCAGGTAGTTGGATGACTCAGCAATGACTTCGGGGCGCAACATATAGTTGATGAAGGCCAACCCTTGCTCCGGGTTCGGCGCATCGTTGAGCTGTACCAGACTTTCCACCCACACCGGGGCACCTTCGCGTGGAATGCTGTAAACAAGGTTTCGATGGTTGCCTGCCAGCTCGGAGGCTTTCTGCGCATCGGAGACACCCCCCGCCCAGCCCAGCACGACGCAGACGTTTCCATTGGCGAGATCAGAGATGAACTTGGAAGAATCGAAGTAGACGATATGGGGACGCAGTTTCAGCAGCAGTTCCTGAGCTTTTTTGTAATCGTCCGGGTTCTGGCTGTTGTATGGCAGCCCAAGGTAGTGCAAGGCTATGGGAATAACCTCGCCAGGAGCGTCCAGCATGGCCACACCGCATTGACTGAGTTTGGCTAGATTTTCTTCCTTGAAAATCAAGTCCCAGGAATTGACTGGCGCATCGGGGCCGAGTATCGATTTAACCTTGTCCGCGTCATAGCCGATGCCAGTAGTCCCCCACAAATAAGGGGCCGCATAGCTGTTTCCGGGATCATTGCTCTGCAACTTGGCGAGGATGTCAGGATCGAGATGGGACCAGTTGAGTAACTTTGAGCGATCCAGTTTTCTCAGCACACCGGCTTTGATCAGGTTCGGTAGCAGGTCAGCACTGGCAACTACTACGTCATAACCACTGCGGCCAGCCATAAGTTTGCTTTGCATGACGTCACTGTTGTCGAACACATCGTACACAGCGCTAACGCCTGCTTCTTTCTGGAAGTCTTTTACCGTGTTCGGGGCAATGTAGTCATACCAGTTGTAGATATGAACACTGGGCTTTTGAGCGTCATCGGCCTCGGCGCAGACCAGGCCAAAACTGAACAATGAGACCAGCGCGAATTGCATATAACGAATCGGTTTCATGGGGATGCTCCAGAGCGTTAGCGCTGAGTCCGGGGACACGAGCACTGCTCCTGCTAGTGTGTGAATTATTGTTGTGGCAGGGTCAAAACAGGCGTCAAGACGGAACAATCGCTGTGTTGCAGTTACACCCCCGCGACTTATTCAGGGGATCAGAAGTTCACGTCGACCATCACCGTGCTCAATCTGCTCGCCGGTGAGGAGCAGGCGACGGTCACTGAGGTAGTCATATTCCTGGCGGGCGGTGCGCAGCAGGTCGAGATCGAGTTCCACCACCTGCCGACACTCTGCGCGGCCGGCTTCGAATAGCGTGCGCCCGAAGGGATCGATAGCGGCGCTCCCACCGGCAAAAACGAGACCTTCGTCGCCGTCGCCCACTCGATTGACCATCACCGCGAATGCCTGGTTTTCCTGAGCGCGAGCCATAATTGCAGTGCGGTGGACAGGGCCGTAAGGATCCATGTTGCCGTTAGTGATCAATATCAGCTCGGCGCCGAGTTGGCCGAGCGCCCGAGCACTTTCCGGCAACTCAATGTCGTAGCAAATCAGGATACCGACACGGATGCCCTTCCAGAGCGCAGTGGCATAGCGGTCTCCTGGTTGGAACAGTCCACGTTCCGACGGCCAAAGGTGAGTCTTGCGATAACTCAATGCGATCCCTTCCGGGGTGACCAGCAAGGAGGTGTTGTAGAAGGTGCCGGAGTCGTTCTCAGCCAGACCAATCACCACTGAGACGTTCCGTCCGCGTACGGCGAGTTGCACAGCCTGCACACTTGGCCCGTTAACGGGCTCGGCGATTTCGGCGAGCTGTTGGGCGCTGGCAAATCCCATCAACTGGGTCTCTGGAAAAATCAGCAGATCGGTATCCACGGCGCAGGTAGCGATGGCCTGCAACGTACGCTCCAGGTTATAAGCGGTATCGCCATCGCGACCGGAAAGTTGTACAAGTTCAATCTTCATCGGTGATCCTTTCACGTGTATGTGGGCTCGCAATCGCCAAACTGAACAGCACCCGCCAGGGCTGAAATGAAGTATGGAGAGCCATAAAACGGAAAGTAATTACTTCGATGGGGTAACCCCGTATGGGTAGAAACGTGAGCATTACATTGCAGGACATGGCTTGGCACCAGGCCATCGGCAGGCTGATCGAGGCACTTGACCGCCCTAATTTCTGGCTGGCTCTGGTGCGTCAGCTGGATAGATACATTCCGGTGGACAGTTGGGTCGTGCTGATTTTCAGCAATGGCCGACCGCAGGTACTCGCAGAATGCCCAGGCAAGGATGGCGGGCCAGATCCGCTCTTTCAGGACTACCTCAAAGGCCTGTATCTGCTCGACCCCTTTTATCTGGCCAACAGGGAAGCACCGCAGAACGGTTTGTTTTGGCTAGCCGACGTGGCGCCGGAGTGCTTCGAACAAACCGACTATTACCAACGCTACTTCCGCCTCAATGTCGTTGCTGACGAAGTACATATCAACGTCCAGCTCGACACGGAACGCACCCTCAGCCTCTCGCTGGGAAGTGAGTGTCTCTTCAGTGCAGAGCAGACCGCCCTACTCACACTCATCCAGTCTTGGGTCGCCGCACTGATGCGTCAGCGCATGGCATTCGAGCGGGAAGCGCTGGAGCAGAAAACGTCGCCCCCACCCAGCTGGCAGAGCTGGCTGGACTCCACTGACCAGCAGTTGGAAACGCCGCTTTCCGCCCGCGAACTGGAAGTCGGCCGGCTTATGCTTAGCGGCTGCTCGAACAAGGAGATCGCGCGCAAGCTGGCGATTTCCGCAGAGACTGTGAAGGTCCATCGCAAGCACATGTACAGCAAGCTCGGCATTAAATCTCAGTCCGAGCTGTTCTCACTGTTCTTGAATGCACAGAGCTGAAGCCGTCGTTTCCTGATGGCTTCAGTTCCTAAGATAATCGGCTTCGCCGCCACATTTACACATCAAGCGAATTATTACCTGTCTATCAAAGTCCGGCTTTAGTGCGGCAAAACTGAATAACCGCTTTGGGTTGTGGTCCTTCGTGACAGGCAGAAAACGGCCAAAAGCAGCCCTTCCCTCGAGTGAGTTGCGGCTGCTGATCTTGGCAACATTTCTTATTGTTGTTTTTCGGTCAAGCGATGGAGGCATCCCGAGTTCGCAAAGTGCACACCCGGTGTCATCCAGATCGCTGCGGTTACCGGCCAGAGGTGAATACCCGGAGGATTCTGGATCTCCCGGTTTAGTTGGCAGCCATGCTAGCCGGATGGAACCAACCCTCGACTATTACGTCTCGCTAGTCCTTGCTGTGTCAAAAGCGCCTTCAGGCTATAAACTAAGGCTTCAGTCAGCCTGACGCCCCCAAAATGCACACACTATTTCACGTAGATACAGCGGACATAAAAGCCCTGAACGACGAGCAGGCGCGCGCACTAATCGCAAGATTGTGTCGGGCTGAGATTCGCAAGTACGGGGGCTCCGAGTCGGCCGTCACTTGGGGTGGCGATCAAAGAGCAAAAGATGGAGGGGTGGACGTCAGGGTAGAGATAAATCCGCCACTGGGGATATCTGGCTATCTGCCCAATGACAACACAGCCTTTCAGGTAAAGGCCGAAGCGTTCCCCCCCAGCAAGATACCTGGGGAAATGGCGCCCAAGGGAGTGCTAAGACAAGCAATACGCGACCTCGCTACGACCAAAGGAAGTTACGTCATTGCCGCGACGCGAGACGACACCTCCGAGTCCGCTCTAGATCTACGACTTAATGCGATGAGAGATTGCTTGTCGGCCAATGGCTTCGGCTCCTCGCCGCATGTTGCCTTCTATGACGCAAGAAAGATTGCAGACTGGGCCGAGCAACACCCAGCGATCGTAGCTTGGGTCAAACACCAGCTAGGCAAGCCACTTGTGGGTTGGCGCCCATACTCGGGTTGGGCCTACCAGGAGACGACTGTCGACTCAGAATATCTGCTCGATGATCGAGTCAAAGTGTTCACGCCCGACGCAGAGAAGGGCATTAATGTCTCAGCCACCATTGATCGCCTGCGTATCGATCTGTCGAAGGGGGCAAGCGTACGCATTGTCGGCTTATCTGGCGTCGGCAAAACGAGATTAGTACAGGCGCTCTTCGATCCGCGTGTACAGGCGAATCAGGCTCCGCTGAGTGCTGATGACGTGCTGTACACGGACCTTTCAGATGGACCTTCACCTCAACCTTCAGCGATGCTCGAAGCGCTGATTGAAGACGGAAGTCACTGTGTTCTCGTCGTGGACAATTGTGGAGCTGACACTCATCAAAAGCTCACCGAGCAGCTTAAGACGTCTGGCAACAAGATTGGCCTGGTTACTGTTGAGTACGACGTTCGAGACGACTTACCAGACGCCACGAGGTGCTACCGGCTCGAAGGCTCCTCCGATGAGGTAATCAGGCAGCTTCTTCAGCGGCGCTATCCGGTCCTATCAATCAGTGATGTTGATACCATCACGGCATTCTCAGACGGTAACGCTCGCGTCGCGTTTGCGTTGGCCGCGACGGTAACGACGACTGGTGAACTTGCACGGTTGCGAGACTCCGAGCTGTTCAAGCGCCTGTTTCATCAGAAGAACGTCGAGAATGAAGATCTCCTCAGATGCGCGGAAGCGGCCAGTATCCTGTACTCGTTCGACGGCGAGGACGATAGCGCTGGCTCGGAACTCAACAAGATTTCCGCTATTGCTGACGTTTCATTGATCACCTTACAGAGGAAATTGGTTGATCTACAGCGAAGAGGTCTCGTACAGGCGCGCAGCAAATGGCGTGCTGTTTTGCCACACGCGATTGCCAATCGACTCGCAGCCCAAGCATTAGAAGTGATACCCAAATCGCAAATCGTGAATATCTTTGCCGATACCGCTACCGACCGTGTTGTCCGGTCGTTCTCGCGGCGACTTGGTTACCTACATGAAAGCGCAAAAGCTGCCGAGCTCATACGGGACTGGCTCTCGCCATCCGGGCGTTTTGGCAACCTAACGGCTCTCAATGACATTGGCCATGAGATCTTTCACAACATTGCACCTGTATCTCCGAGCGACGCCCTAGCGGCGATTGGACGGGCTGCCAATATTCCTAGATTTCTTTCGGACGAAAACAGCAAGCTTGCTCAGTATGCGCACACGTTGAAAGCCATTGCGTTCGAAGAAGAAGATTTCGATATCGCCGCCGATATTCTTGTCCGGCTCGCCTTAAAAAATCCCCAGGAAAATCGCGGGCAAGAATCTATTGTGCAAATTCTAAAGTCTCTGTTTTTCTGCGTGCTATCCGGTACGAATGCCCCCCCAAATCAAAGGGCAGAGTTCGTCAGAAAATTGCTTGAATCCGGCGATGCCGAGCGAGAGCAGTTGGGGCTGTTGGCGCTCGATGCGGCGCTTGAGGCATGGCATTTTACCTCCGTGAGTAGATTCGATTTCGGAGCTCGAAAGCGGAGCGAGGGTTGGGCTCCAGTATCTCGCTCAGACATTGAGGCGTGGTTTATGCCATTCATCCGCATGGCACTCGACATTGGTAAGCAGAAGTCCGACCTTGCTGACAGTTGCAGAACTATTTTGGGGCGCCGTTTAAGAGGTCTTTGGGTTGGCGCGAATCTGAGGCCAGAAGTGTGTGCAGCCGTAAAAGAACTGGCTTCAACCGTGAGCTGGCCTCAAGGTTGGTTTGGAGTCAAAAGCATCCTTCGCTTTGACTTGGGCAAATGCGATCAGTCAATTCAGAATGAGCTGCGCCAGCTGGAGAATCTTCTCAAGCCGAAGGCTATACCTGACATGATTCGAGCTCGACTTCTAGAATCGAATCAATTCGACCTAGATCTTGATGACGATGATGCAGATCAGCGCGCTGAAACGACTGGTGAGCGCATTCGCAGATCGAATCACGCCATGGAGGAGCTTGGGGAGGCTGCTGCCACCATTGAAGGTCTTCTCTTGGAGTTACTCCCGCAATTGATTTCAACCAAGTCAGGAGCCAGTGCATTTCATTTGGGGGTTGGAGTTGGAAAGCACGTTGCGGACCCGAGCTGGATTTTGGATGCGGCAAAGGAACATATCGCCACTGCCACTTCCGGCACGGTTGGTGTCTTTTTCCTTCGCGGCTTGCTTAACGGCTGGCATCAAGTATTTCCCGCTTATGCCGAGGAGTTCCTCGACAGCGCGGTGAGTGACGCAGTTTGGGTCAAGTGGATCATGGATCTGCATTACAGCATACCGATGAACCAAGCGGCTTACGCTCGAATCCACCAATCAATCAAGGCCGGAAATACTCCTGCCTGGCAATACTCCTACCTCGGTATGGGCAGACAAACCGACTCATTGTCTGTTGCAGATATTGGTGAGTTGCTTTCTGCGATAGCACTGCTGCCTGATGGTGGTGCCGTGTTTCTTGACGTCCTTTCCATGGTCGTCCACTGCGCGTCAGATCACGAAGATGCGTATAAGGAGTCACTGGCGGCGACCTGCCTAAATCTTCTGGGCTCAGCCGAATGGAGAAAGGTTCTTGGGGATCGTGCTAATAGCGGTTACCGCCTTGAGAGCATATTGGAGTTTTCGCTGAAGCGATTAGCTTCTTCCGAAGCAGCGCTGGAGGTATTGAATGGTCTGGTTGCCTTTGCGCGCACGAAGGAATGTAGTTATTCCGATAGGGATGTCATCAAAGACGCAATCTCGCCGTTCCTCAGGCACATGCCGCGACGAGCGCTCGACGCGATCTATGTTCCCGGTGATGAAGCATACTACCGTCAGATGTCGCCGGTGATTGGGCGCCCTTACAATGATCGGAAAGAGACAGCACTCAGCGTAGTCCCAGTGGACGCATTGATCGATTGGTGTACTGCCTCGCCGCCTGATCGTTACGTGTTCGCGGCTCGGAGCTGTAAGCTATTCGATAGCCGAAGTCGAACGAGTGAAGAGCATGCCAATATCGACTCTGTGGATGATTCTGAGCTGGTTATTTCGGAGGCCGCGCTCGCTGTGCTCGCTAATGCTCCTGATAAGAAGGCTGTAATCGAGTGCTATTTAATGCGATTTACACCTTCAGGCTGGTCCGGGTCTTTGTCCGAAATCCTGAAGAAACGAATTCCGCTTCTCGATGCGCTGAATCTCGGCAACGAAGAAGAGCTGAAGCCAGTATTAGCGACAGCTAGAGCGAGCCTTGAGCGAAGAATCGCAGCAGAAGAGCTTCGCGAGGACGAAGAAGAGCGCGAGCGTACGGGTAGCTTCGAATAGACGCTAGCCCGACACCTCCATAAGCCAGTAGCTGCCCCTCCTAACCGGCAGCAATCGGCCAAGCTGTCTGTCGCCCATGTACGGGCGTAGGATATGGACTCAGTTCATCTGCCGAGAGTGGAGTGAGTTTCCAATGAGTGATTCTGTGCGGACGACTGTGAAATGTCAGGACCCAGGCGACGGCAGTGGAGATGTGATCATTGATCTCCCTCCGGATGTCCTTGCAGAAATTAACGTCGGTCTTGGTGATTTATTGACCATCGAGCTGGTTGACGGATCGATAGTGCTAAAGCCAATTCGTGACGCTGATACGAAACCCTAAGGCAAGAATCGGCCAGAAGCGGACACTTATCCGTTGGATCAAACACTCACTTGGAGTACGCGCTGCCCCCTGTCCTGCATCAAGAGTTGGCTTCGGGTTGTGTAAAACCCCGCGATGGTGAAATACCACTGAGAATCACGGTTTATCGGTAAACGATCAGTGCTGGCATTTTTTCCAATTGGTAGGCCGGGCTCTCTACTCACAGAGGTAAGGAGCATCAACATGACTGAATTAACCAGATGCTTGCTCATCTTCTGCTCTCAGGGGCGGGGTAGGTGTAATAAGCGCGGATCGGCCTCTGTCATTCAAGAGCCAGACGCTTGGCCAACCCGGGGTTAGGTTCCCAAAGGGTGTTGATACAGACTTCCCCATCCTCCTCTGTTACAGGCTCAAGAGCCTGTAGATCCATCAGGTGGCGGTCGACTAACGCGAGTTGCACAACTCCGTTTTTGTCGAGAAACGCATGTGCCAAACACTCGCATAAGGATTGGGGTAAAGCATCTCGAGGAGGCTCTATCTCGGCATTCTCAAGTTCCATCTCGAAACGCGCGGAGCACGTGTCTACCAGTTCCCTCAACGAATGGGAGGCAAAGTGACAAGCCGTGAAATAACCCACCGTCAACATCAGTGAAATCAACAGCAGAAAGATTACTTCACGTTTCCAGCGCCATTTACCCGACCGACGCAGGCTTGTAAGTGTTGCACCTCTGCCCCGCCACCAACCTTGCACAACGTGAATTCCAATCAGCTTGTTGATCTTCATGACAAGCCCCTCACCCATGTGTGACATGAGCATGGAGCTAACAACAGACTGCCGTTTGACTTAGATCAAGCAGCCTGCAACAACCTGCCAGTTGCACTCAGCCGGACGCCAGCGTTTAGCGCCAGCGATATCGTCAAAAATCGCGGCGATGTCATCATTGGCAGTCCCCTGCCCGGGCGATGAAGTCCGCGTGGTTGGCAATGAGGGACTCTGAATCACAGGAATACCTCCTCAAGCCCTCATACTTGTCGCTTTGTAATACCTGGCACTGTCGCTCTAGACCGCCAGAATGCTACAAGGCACCTGATACAGGACGTGTTCGGTCGTGCTGCCCAACAGCTTGTCCAAACCATGAGACTGGATTCTGCCCATGACGATCACATCCACACTGTGAGCATGGGTGAACTCATTCAGCACCGAAACAGGGTGCCCCTCAATGAAATGCCAACGATCAGGGGGTACACCAAATTGATCAGCCAAATCGAGGAACGAATTTTCCAGTTCCTTGTGCAACTGCCTTCCAAGTTCCGCAAGCGCCACGCCACCGCCGCCTAACCCACCCAGATAAACCATGGAAGTGTCGCAGGCGAACAGCAAGTGCAGCTCGGCCTGACACTGCAAGGCGAGATCGCAAGCCTGCTTGATGATCCGCTCATTGAGCTCGCTGACCTCAGGCTCGGTATTCGAAACGTCTACCGTTGCCACCACCTTACGTGGTAAGGCAAGCCCCCCTTCCCCGGCCAGATACACCGGGACCGGGCAGCGGCGCAGCAAGCGCCAGTCCAGCGGAGTGAAGAACGCACGTTTGAGCGCTGGTTCATGCTGCACTTGCTTGATTAACAGGTCGGGATGCATTTCCGCGACGTGATCAAGAATGTCCTGCTGCATGTCATCGACCCAAGTCGCCTCCGTCGTCACATCGACTCCCCTGCTGCGCAGGTTTTTCGCCTGATCCTTCAACCAATCGCGATGGTCTTGCAGGTAGCACTCGCGAGCCTTTTCCCGATCGCCTTCTTCGAGCAGCGACAACAGTTTCCAAGAGGGTATCAACGCGGCGATATGCAAGCTCGCGCCACTGGCCTTGGCCAGGGCCGCCGCATGGTTGATGGCCTGGGAATGACGCAGGGCCGGGTTGATGATCAGTAACAAGCGTTGATACTGGCTCATGATCTGACTCCAGACAGGTAGGGCTTGGAGCTTACCTTTGCCCTCTATACGGACTGTTGATGTGTCCTCGTGCAACAGACACCCGCGTTTCCCGTTCAGAGTCCTCTGTTGATACCGCTCTGGCGTTGATTTATATCAAGTGCCCGCACAAGTCCGTTCAATGGCCATCTCCCGGTCCCTTGGCAAGTTCTGCACCCGCGATCATGGGATTGGCGTTTCCTTGGTGAATGAGCATTTCATTTCACCGCGGTTGATTAATATCAATCGTGCCAAAGCCAACGGGGTTAGGTTGATCACACGATGCGCTCGCACGGGTGCAGTGTTCAGGGTTTTGGGAGATGGATATGTCGACCCAACGGGTGAGTCAACGGCTGCGCTTGTACGACAGCGATGAACTCGATGCGGTGCTACAGGCGATGGCGCGCCAGGCCGCCGCCCTGTTGCCGCCCTCTCAAGCGGCACTGATTGGTATCCAGCGCCGAGGCGAGCCGCTGGCTGAGCGTCTGCGCCAGCATCTTTCACGTCAGACCGGTCAACCGGAACTGCCGCTGTACCCCCTTAAGGTCAAACGCTATGCCGATGACCTCCAGGTGCTGCATGCAAACACGCAACTGACCGAAAATCCGCGCTTGGCTGAGTTGGACCTCGCCAATACCACCCTTCTGGTTATCGATGATGTGCTTTTCGAAGGCCATTCACTCCTGCGTACCTGCGCGTATCTGGCACAACTCGGCGCGCGTCGGGTCTACACTGCGGTTCTGGTTGACCGCCATGTTTGCCGGCAGCCGATTCATGCCGACATTGTCGGCGTGCATCTTCAAGTGGCGGCCGATGACATCGTCGAATGTAACGTACCGCCCTACGAGACGGAGTTTTGCATTGACGTGGTTCGTCACGGTGTTGCCCGCTGCCCCTGAGACCGTTCAAAGCTTGTCCCGTCCTCAGGCTCCACAGCGGCAATGCGCTTTAGGTTATAAGTGCCATTTCAGGTGAGGCGCCTTTGATAGCCGGCCTCCAAGGAGCTCATGCATGCTCACCCTGTCCCCGCTTCTTTTTGCCCTGCAAGACACTGAGCTTTATGCAAGCCGCGTCGCTCAGCGGCTTGGCTGCCAACTGGCACGTCATGAGGAGCGCGACTACGAAGACGGCGAACATAAATGCCGACCGCTGGAACCGGTCAACGGCCGCGACGTCGTGGTGTTCCATTCTTTGTATGGGGACGGCCAGCAGAGCGCCAACGATAAACTGTGTCGCCTGCTGTTCTTCTGCGGTGCACTCAAGGATGCTGGCGCTCGTCATGTGCAGGTGGTGACCCCTTACCTCTGCTACGGGCGCAAGGATCGACGCAACCAGCCGCAAGACCCGACCATTACGCGTTATGTGGCCGCCTTTTTCGAAGCCAGTGGCGTGGATCGCCTGATCGCCCTGGACGTACATAATCCGGCAGCATTCGACAACGCCTTTCGCATCCCTGCCTGGAACCTACAGTGCACCGAACTGTTCGCCGCGCATTTCGCCGGGCTCGTGGGGGATGCCGAAGTGGTTGCGGTTTCCCCGGACTCAGGGGGCATCAAGCGCGCCGAGCAATTTCGTCAAGCCCTGGAGCGGCAGCTGGGACGTTCAGTCGGCAGTGCTCTGATGGAAAAGCACCGCGATCATGCCACCCTGACTGGCACCCTCTTGATCGGAGAAGTCTCAGGCAAGACAGCCATCGTTTTCGATGACCTGATCAGCACGGGTGACACGCTCAAGCATGCCGGCCTTGCCTGCCAGAAGGCTGGCGCCGTGCGACTGTTCGCAGCCGCCACCCACGGTTTGTTTGCCGCGAGCGATCAGATGTTCACCCCGCCTCTGTTTGAACACATTGCGATCACTGACTCCATGCCGCCGTTTCGCCTTTCCCAGGAATGCGCAACGCTTCACCTGCACACACTCGACACTAGCGCCCTGATCGCTACCTTCCTGGCGGAAAATGGAGCCTTCGATCACGCCTGAGCATTTGCCCGTGCGTCTCTACACCGCCAGTACGCTGCAGGGCACCTGATAGAGTATGTGTTCGGTCGTACTGCCCAGAGGATGCTCCAGGCCTTGGTACTGGACTCTACCCATCACGATCACATCCACATCATGCTCGCTGGCGAACTCGCTGATTGCCGTGACGGGGTGACCCACAACGAAATGCCGGCGGTCGGCGGGTACACCGTACTGCCGGGCGAACAGCAGAAACGACGCCTCCAACTCTTTGCGCAGCCCTTTGCTCAACAGTGACAGTTTCAAGCTATCGCTCAACTCTTCCAAATAGTCTTCTGAAATGTCATGGGCATAGAGCAGATGCAACTCGGCATCACACTGTATGGCGAGGCTTGAGGCCTGCTGAATGATTCGATCATTGAGTTCGCTGTGTTCAGACTCGCCCGCCGAAGCGTCAACCGCCGCCACTACCTTGCGTGGCAAGGCGTGGCCAGACCCGCCCACCAGATAAACCGGTACAGGACATTGACGCAGCAAGTTCCAGTCCAGTGGGGTGAAGAACGCGCGTTTGAACGCTGATTCATGTTGAATTTCCTTAATCAACAGATCGGGCTGCTGTACTGCAACGAAATCCAGGATGTCTTGCCTCATGTCATCAGCCCAGGCCACCTGAGTGGTAACGTCAACCCCACTACCGCGCAGTAGTTTTTCCTGATCCTTCAGCCAATCGCGATGGTCCTGCAGGTAATGTTCCCTGGCCTTTTCTCGATCGCCAACTTCGAGTAGCGACAACAGCTTCAACGATGGAACCAGGGCCGCAATATGCAACTTCGCACCGCTCGCGCGGGCCAGTGCAGCAGCATGGCTGATGGCCGGAGAATGCCCCAGGGCTAGGTGGATGATGAGTAACAACCGTCGATACTGGCTCATGATTGGACTCCGGACAGAGGGGACTCACCGCCAGCTTCAACACCAGCGTTGAGTCAGATTGCTCTGCCTCAATCTTGCTGGCGTTGATAAATATCAAACGTACCGGGACTTCCCTTCCTCACACTGCCAATAGGTTCGTGGACAGCCTGGAAATGAGGATGAGCAAATGAATAACGTGCAAGACGAGGTCATTGCCTTTCTCTCCAGACCGTCGAGTTACGACGCGTCCAACCGTCCGGTGGAACGTATCGAAACCCATGGTTCCGTGATTTTTCTGCATGCAAATCGCGCCTACAAGCTCAAACGCGCAGTGGCATTTGCCGATTTGGACTTCCTCAGCCTGCAAAGCCGTAAAAGTGCCTGCGAGGCAGAACTGCTGCTCAACCGACGAACCGCGCCAACGCTGTATTTGAGCCTTTGCCCAATCAATCGCAGAGAAGATGGTTCGTTACAGCTCAACGGTTGTGGCCCCGTGGTCGACTGGCTCGTGGTGATGCGCCGATTTGCTCAAAACCTGCTGTTCGAGCGCATGGCCGTTGAAGGGCGACTGACCGAATCCATGATGGAAAGATTGGGTATCGAAATCGCCCGCTTCCATGCTCGCGCAGAAGTAACCCCATCGTTCGGTCGCATCCCGGATCTGTACAGAGAAATCGAGAAAAACCACAGGGAAATGTGTCGCTACCCACAGATCCTGGACATCGCGACTGCCAGCGCGATCACCCGTATCTCGAAGACGACGCTGGAATCATTGATTGGGTGCCTCGAATCACGTCGCCGCGAGGGCCGCGTTCGACGCTGTCATGGTGATATGCGCCTGGCCAATATCTGCTTGTTCGACAATCAGCCGACACTTTTCGACGGGATCGAATTCAGTGAACGGATCGCCTGCATCGACGTGCTTTACGACCTGGCCTTTGTGCTTATGGACTTGCAACATCATGGCCTGAACAGGTTGAGTTCGTGTTTGCTATCCAGTTACGTGAATCACAGTGTCATGGAGGAAGATTGCCAGCCCTTGGCATTTTTTCTTTCTTTGCGAGCGGCGACGCGCTGCTTTTCACTGGCAAATGGCGCACTGCGCCAAGCTGATACGGCCAAGCGGTATGAGAAAAAAGAAAAAGCCGTCCGGTTGATGCATCAGGCGCTGGCTTACTTGCAAGGCGAAAGCCTGGTACGCCATGACCTGACAATGAACGAGTTCTCCTCGTATTGAACAGGTCGCGCCCATCATTCAGTTCTGCAATCGCCGCCCGCGGCACCGAAATGGCATCGTCCAACGCATTCTTAAGTGCCTTCATCCCGGTTTCAGAGGGCGCCCCGAATCAATCGCAAGCCACAGGTGAAAGTGCAAAGCTTAGGAGTACGTCCCGAGTTAACCAAGAACGCACTCCGCGAGAAAATACGACCAAACACCTATTGTCCAGGCTTGGCGGGTGGCTGCCCCTGGATATAGTTTTGGTGCCACATCATGTGATCCATCATCATCTGTTGCATCCCCGTGTACCTGTCCATCATGTACTGGCGTTGACTCTTTTGCTCCGGGGTCAAGTTCGAGTAGTCCTGCCACCCCATCATGTTGCCTCCCATCATGCCACCACCTGCGCAGCACCCCATCATTCCGGGCCCCCACATACCGTTCATCATGCTCATTCCATTTTGCATGGTATTCCAATGCTCCTGAAGGAGCTTCTGACGCTGCTGAGGATCTTGGGTCTGCTGAATTTTCTCCATCTGCAGCTGCATTTTCTTGAAGGTTTCTTGCGCCTGGGACATCTGCTTGTCGAACTCGGCAACATTTGGAGTTTGTTGCTGCGTCTGCGTCGCTTGAGTTTGCTCTGCTGCCACCCCCCATAAGGGGGATAGCGATGCGGCGAGGAAGAGCACGGCCGATCGGGTATTTTTCATTTCGCGCTGCCTTTGTGGGGTGAGCCGAACCAAAATCTAATCAGTCAACTGATTGCGGTACTTGGGTTCGCCCGCATTCACCAAAATTACAGATATCAGCATAACAATCGCCTGATTCCTCTAGATGATTAGCGAGTTGCCCAGAAAGGACTTGATATATGTCAAATGCTCAAGTGCTTCTTCGAAGTTCACATTTCGCGGCGGGCACAAAGAGTCAGATGTAAACAGGCACGGCTCGCAGAGGATTACCTTGCGGGAGTGGTTATGCACTAAAACCACGAAGGATCAATAATCACTTGATTGCTGCCGAATTTGCCCCCTGCCTTGAGACCGGCCGGGGGCTATTTTTTGTCAATGCGGTGAGTTTTCGGGGACATCGATAGGAGGGAGTTCGACACTATCGCGATACTCCGGCACCGAAACCGACCACCCCAACTCGAGGCTGATGCGACGGCGCAGCACATCCGAAGCGTTAGGTTCCCCATGCACCACAAAGGTGTGCTTGGGAGGTCGCTTGAACCCACGTAGCCACTGCATGATTTCATCGGCATCAGCGTGCGCGGACAAGGTTTGCATCGGCACGACTTCAGCCCGGATCGGTACATCCTTGCCGTGAATACGCACCGAAGGCACCCCCGCAATAATCTGTGCGCCTCGCGTACCACCGGCCTGGAAACCCGGCATCAACAACGTGTTAGCCGGATTGGGGGCCAGCGCCTTGAGGTGATGGACCACCCGCCCACCGGTTGCCATGCCGCTGGCGGCGATAATGACCGCCGGGGTACGTTGCTGATCGAGTTCTCTAGAATCCTGGACGGTCCGAACGAATTGCGCCACGTGGCACATCCCTTCGCAGTCCTCTTGAGACAATCTGTGTTCGCTACGAAAACGCTGGTACAAGCTCGTGACGTCGGTGGCCATCGGGCTGTTCAGGTAGAGAGGAATATCGGGGATCGCCCTTTTGCGTTTCAACTGATACAGGTGATACATCAACAACTGGGCACGTCCCACCGCGAACGATGGCACCAGGGTAATTCCCCGGCGCAGCGCAGTACGGGTGATGACCTCAGCCAATTGCTCCTGCGGCGACTCGACGGGATGTTTGCGGTCGCCATACGTCGACTCCACCAGCAGGTAATCCGCCTGCTCGACGGCTTCCGGAGCGAACATCAAAGGGTCATCAGGTCGTCCCAAATCCCCGGAAAACACCACGCTCAAGTCATCGGCGCAAACTTGCACCGTTGCCGCACCCAGGATATGACCGGCGCTTCGAAGCTTGACGGTCATGTCCGGGACAACTTCAAACGGGTGGTGCAACTCAACCGGCCGTAACAGTTTCAAGGCGTGCTCGGCGTCCTGTTCAGTGTAAAGCGGCAACGCCGGTTGGTGTTTTGAGAAACCATGCCGATTGGCGAACTCAGCCTCTTCTTCCTGCAAGCGGCCACTGTCGAGCAGCAGGATTTTCACCAGCTCACAGGTTGCTGGCGTGGCATAAACCGGGCCGCGATAACCATTGCGCACCAGTACGGGCAGATAACCGCTGTGATCGAGATGGGCATGGGTCAGCACGATGGCGTCCAGGTCGCTGACCGGCAGCTGAAACGGGTCCCGGTTGTGTAATCGCAGCTGTTTATAGCCTTGGAATAGACCGCAATCGATCAGCACATGCCGGTTACGATGATCCAGCAGGTACTTGCTGCCCGTAACCGTACCCGCGGCACCCAGAAATGTGATTCGCATGGCCGTTTCCTTGAACTTTCAGGGGGAGCGCTATTGATCGCTCCTTTTGGCTCGGGGTCAGTTGACTTTTATCAACTACAAGCTCGTCGGTGTGACTTTCAGTCGGGCGAAGGCAATGGTTTCACAATCATCAAACTGCACGGCGCCCGATTCATTACATTCTCGACGGTACTACCGATAAACCAGCTATTGCCGTGGGGATAGATCGTACCCAGCACCACCATGTCAAAGGCATTTTGCTGAGCAAAAAGTCCGATGATCTTGTGGGGGGTGCCTGTCAGTGAATGCCTACGTGCGTTCGTGATGCAATAGCGCTCGGCCAGTACGTCAAAGGCCTCTTGTTGGGCATCCTCGATTGCAGCCCTCAAACTGTCATCCAGGCTGCCTGTTGGTACGCTCATCGACGCATCGTTCATCACTGACCAACGACAGACATTGAGCAAGTGCAGCTCGGCACCACAACTGGCTGCCAGCGTGGAAGCAAGGTCCAGTATTCGATCATTCAATCCCTGAGTCAGTTCTTCCAGATGGGACAGATCGACCGACGCGAGAATTTTCAAGGGTTTGGGGTGCGCAGCACTGGTTACCAGGTGTACGTGTGCTGGACACTCGCGCAGCAAGTGCCAGTCCAACGGTCGATGAAAGGCTCGATCGAGTGCCGGAATGTAATGAGAATCCTTGATCACCAGATCCGGGCGGAAGTCATTCACGTACTCCAGTAAATGCGTCACGCTCGATCTGGCCCAGACCACTTCAGTGGTGACCTGCATGCCGAGGCATTGTTGAAACCGGGCTTGCTGTTCCAGCCAATGTCGGTGCACCTGCAAATAACCTTCTCGCGCCTGGGCCATCGCATCGTGGTCAAGCAGACCGGCTACCGCCAATGCCGGGACATAATCGAACGCGACGATGTGCAACTGCGCACCGGTTGCACAGGCCAACGCGCGCGCACGCTGAAAGGCTGGGGTGAGGGTCATTTCACTGGGGGCTATCAATAGAATGCGTTTGAGTTTGAGCATCACGCGCCTCTCCCTGAAACGTTTAATTTTCTGACTGCAAGTCTTAGTCCCCATCAGGGGACCTCAGGCAATCGCTTGTCATTTGCGACCTGCCCTTTCCAGCATCCGTCTCACGCGTTCATTAGCTTCATCGGCTGTGCTTTGCGCCTGCACGGCCGCTGCTGCTGCCAACTCAGCCTTTATGTACGCCTCATCGGCCCTGAGCCGTGCCGTAGCGGCGTTGTTTTCGGCGGACTCCAAGCGTGCATCAATTTCCTGAGCGTGTTTATTAGCGCAACCGGCAGTCATCGCCAGCACAGTGCCTAGAAATGCAACGGACAAGTACTTGTTCATGATATTCCCCTCAACGTGATCGCAACTGCAGATGCTGTGTTTCAAGTATCTGGCGGTATTCGATGGGAACCCTGATTTTTATCAACTAAATCAGTGCCAGAACGGTCCGCTGACTTGCTGATAGGGGCATTGTTGATTTACCTCAACGATTTTCCTGTGCCCAGGCGTAGAAAATATACTGACAAGCAATCTTCGTTCGCCCTACCCGCTGAACTTCACAGAGGGCTTCATCGTGATCGACCTGGTCCGGCGCAAAACCATTCTGGAAGAACTCGAGCTCCAGCCCGACATCTAGAGCCACAACGGTGTCATGCATGAGCGCTCGTTGATAATCCGAGGCCATGCCCCGAGGGGACTGCCATCCCGAGTTTATAACTACGACTAATTGGTCAGTGCCACTGATACAGAGCCACGCCCATGAAAAAAAATCACCAATGGAACCTGTCGTACTTCGCGATCGCGTTTGGCGTGCTGACCCTGTTTCAAATACTGTTTTTCGAACGCGATGTCGTGCAAAGCATTCCCTACAGTCAGTTTGTGCAATTGCTTAATGAGCAGAAGGTCAGCGATTTACGGGTCGAGAAGGATCAGATCAGTGGAAAACTGCAGGAGCCCATCAATGGGCATAACCAGTTCTCCACGGTGCGGGTGGATCCGGCGTTGGCGGCGGATCTTGGTCGCTCGGGTGTCGGATTCACCGGGGTCAACGAGAATAAGTTGCTCAATGGCCTGCTGGGCGTGCTGCTACCGTTTGTCCTGATCATGGTGATCTGGCATTTTCTGTTTCGCGGACTGGCGGAAAAACAAGGGCTCGGTGGATTGATGAGCATCGGCAAGTCCCGGGCCAAAGTGTTTGTGCAGCGCGAAACCGGCGTGACCTTTGCCGATGTGGCGGGCATTGATGAGGCTAAGACCGAACTGGTAGAGATCGTCTCTTTCCTCAAGGACAAAGCCAAATACTCACGTCTGGGGGCGCATATCCCCAAGGGTACGTTGTTGGTCGGCCCACCGGGCACCGGCAAGACTCTGGTGGCCAAAGCCATCGCCGGTGAAGCCGGCGTGCCCTTTTTCTCGATATCGGGATCTGAATTTGTCGAAATGTTCGTGGGGGTAGGCGCCGCCCGCGTACATGACTTATTCGAACAAGCGCGGCAGGCGGCGCCTTGCATCATTTTCATCGACGAGCTGGATGCACTGGGCAAAATGCGCGGCGTCGGCGCTTTTGGCGGCAATGACGAAAAAGAACAAACGCTCAATCAGTTACTGTCAGAGCTGGACGGATTCGATCCCCGTGAGGGCGTTGTACTGCTCGCCGCCACCAACCGACCAGAGATTCTCGACCCGGCGTTACTTAGGGCTGGCCGGATCGATCGGCAGGTGCTGATCGACCGCCCCGACCGAAAAGGTCGCCAGGCAATCCTCAAGGTCCACCTGCAAAAAATCACCGTGGACCCCGCCATCAATGCCGAGCATATCGCCGACCTCACCACAGGCTTCACCGGCGCTGACCTTTCCAATCTGGTCAACGAAGCCGCCATCGTTGCTACCCGTCGTGGTGCCGAAACGGTCAAGCTCGACGATTTCACAGCCGCCGTAGAACGCATCGTCGCAGGGATTGAGCGTAAAAGCAGTGTGCTGCGCCCCGAAGAACGCCAGGTGGTGGCGTACCACGAAATGGGGCACGCACTGGCCGCCAGCAGTCTGCCGGCCATGGATCCGGTGCACAAAGTCTCTATCGTGCCCCGTGCCATTGGCTCGCTGGGCTACACCCTACAGCGTCCGACGGAAGATCACTTCCTGACTAGTGGTCAAATGCTCAAGGACCGGATCGTCGTCCTGATGGCAGGACGTGCCGCCGAATTCCTCGCCTATGGTCAGATTTCCACTGGAGCCGCCGATGACCTGGTCCATGCAACAGATATCGCCCGTCAATTAATCACCCGGTTTGGCATGAGTACTGAACTCGGTCAGTCTGTGCTGGAGCGGCAAAACACAACTTACCTGGGTGAACGCATGTCGGCGACGGGTGAGAAAGACTATTCGGAACAGACTGCTAGGGAAGTCGACCTGGGTATTCGTGCGCTGCTCGATGAAGCCTATGGCCGAGCCAAGGCTTTGCTCGAAAGCCGTCGTGCCGATCTGGACGCCGGTGCCCATCTGTTGCTTGAAAAGGAAACCCTGACGCCCGACGACTTTCCAGCGCTCATGCCAGTACAGCGTGCCCCTGATTCGCCGTAAACACCCGTGGAAGATGGAGTCTGGCCATGCTGGCAGTCACGCTGATCAATACGCTGGTGGTCGTCATCGCCGTCGTGATCCATTACGAATGTCTATTACGTCTGAACGATTGGCTACCCCGGCTCAAGCTATGGAGTCGGTTCAGAATTGTCGTCGGGGTATTCGGCGCCCTGCTGGCCCACGCGATAGAGGTCTGGTGCTTTGCAGTGGTTTATTACCTGATGGTGCATTCCGGCAAATGGGGCAGCCTGACGGGCAACTTCGACGGTACGCTGATGGACTGCGTTTACTTTTCCTTCACCACCTACACAACGATCGGCTTCGGCGATATTTCACCGCTGGGCAACCTCAAATACTTGACCGGCCTGGAGGCCCTGACCGGACTGGTACTGATTACGTGGACCGCCTCCTTTCTGTTTCTTGAAATGCAGAAGTACTGGAAGCGCAAGTAAGCCCTTTTGCGCTCATAAAGGACTTAACGATCACCTGACCGCGATAGGTTCTAGACCGCCAGAACGCAGCAAGGCACCTGGTACAGGATGTGCTCGGTCGTACTGCCCAGTAGCTTGCCCACCCCGCGGGACTGGACTTTGCCCATCACGATGACATCCACATGATGTTCGTGGGCGAACTCGCTCAATACCCTGACCGGATGGCCCTCAATAAAATGTCGAAGGTCAGAAGGCACCCCGCACTGACCGGCCAGCCTGAGAAAAGATTTTTCAAGATCCGTGCGAAGCGATTTAGTGAGTTCAGCGAGTGTGAAGCTCCCGAAGTCCGCCAGATAGGCAGCCGAGATGTCACAGGCGTACAGCAAATGCAGCTCGGCATTACATTGCATGGCAAGGCTGCGTGCCTGCTTGATGATCAGGTCGTTCAATTCATTATCGGCTGACTCTATGTCCGACACTTCGACCGCTGCCACCACCTTGCGTGGTCGCAGGAAACTGCTACCGCCCACCAGATAGACCGGTACCGGACAGTGGCGCAGCAAGTACCAGTCGAACGCGGTGAAAAAGGCCCGCTTGAGTGCTGATTCACGTTGGATCTGCTTGATCAACAGGTCGGGTTGCATCTGCGTGACGTGATCGATGATGTCTTGCTTCATGTCATCAGCCCAAGCCACCTCCATCGTCACCTCGATCCCTCTGCCACGCAGGTTTTCGACCTGAACCTGGAGCCAGTTTCGATTAGCCTGCAAGGAGTGCTTGCGAATTTTTCCCTGGTTACCTGCTTCAAGCATCGAAAGGCCTTTGATCGGTGGAATCAACGCCGCAATGTGCAGACTCGCACCGCTGGCCCTGGCCAGCGCCGCAGCATGGTTGATTGCCGAAGAATGGCGCAGGGCCGGGTTAATCATCAGTAACAACCGTTGATACTGGCTCATGACTGGCCTCCAGTCAGTTGACTGTTTAATGCGACCGCCTTGTCCTTCAGGTAGATTTGCCCGACCGCCAGATAATTGGATGCCCGCCAATAGGCATCCAGCCCCTCCAGTTGCTCGGTATTCAGAAAGTCGCTCATCGCAATTCTCCACCAGCCGCTACTTCACCGATCAATATGGGTTGATTTTGTGAGTCTGGAAGAGGTGAAACTTGATTTACCTCAAGTTTCAAAGCAGCGGCTAGCGAATCATCTAGATCCGTTCAGATATTTATCCGGAACGAAGCCTGGTGAGGTTCCGCTCGTCGATTCCCTCAATTTTTTGACTTGTCCCCCACGTTCAGATCGTTCGAGTAACTATGCTTTATTAGCTGATATGGAGGGCTTCAATGTGACTGAAACTCGATCGTATCGCGACCAACATCTCAAAACTGCCTGTTCCAGTTGCAGTGTGTTGGAGCTGTGTCTGCCGCTTGGTCTGTCCGGTTCGGAAATCGAGCGTCTGGACACGCTGATCATGCAACGGCTCAAGGTCAAAAAAGGCACAGCACTTTACCGCGCAGACGATCCGCTGCGCTCGCTGTATGCCGTGCGAATCGGTTCGTTCAAAACCAGCGTGCTTTCGATTGATGGTCGCGAGCAGGTCACCGGGTTCCAGATTCCAGGTGAAATGCTCGGCCTGGACGCCATCAGCACGGATCAACATACCTGCGATGCGGTGGCTCTGGAGGACAGCGAGGTCTGCCCCATCCATTTCGCGCACCTGGAAAAACTCGCTCGGGAACTGCCTTCATTGCAGCACAACCTGAACAAAATCCTCAGCCGGGAAATCGTGCATGATCACGACATGCTGATGATGCTGGGCAATATGAACTCGGATGAACGCCTGGCCGCTTTCCTGCTGAATATGTCGCAACGCTTGAATTCGCGGGGTTATTCCTCCCGCAGCTTTGTACTGAAAATGCGTCGAGAGGAGATAGGTTCTTACCTGGGCCTGCGTTTGGAAACCATCTGCCGGGGTATCGCACACCTGCGTGACCAAGGGTTAGTGGAAATAAGCGGCCGCGAAGTCAGCATCATGGACCTGGACGGGCTAAAGCAACTGATCGTGGGCTGCCATCGTCACCTGAGGTGACACCTGCCGCTTGGAGAGTCTTCATGCGTGCCATGGTCCTGCATCACCCCGGCCAACCGTTACAGCTCGAAGAGCGTCCCATTCCCACGCCTGGCTCACAGCAATTGTTGGTCAAAGTCCTGGCCTGCGGCGTATGCCGTACTGATCTGCATCTGGTGGATGGCGAGTTGCCCCAAGCACGGCTGCCACGGGTGCCGGGGCATGAAATTGTGGGTGAAGTCTTGGCCGTTGGTACCGACATTGCGCCAGAGTGGATCGGTCGACGGGTGGGTGTGCCCTGGCTGGGCTGGACCTGTGGCCACTGCGCGTTCTGCCGCTCGGGTCAGGAAAACCTCTGCGATAAGGCCCGGTTCACCGGCTGCCATCTGGACGGAGGTTATGCCGAGTACACTGTCGCCGACGCACGTTTCTGCTTTCCAATTCCCGAGGCACTTTCCGACACGCAGGCCGCTCCGCTGCTGTGTGCCGGGCTGATCGGCTTTCGGGCCCTGCAAATGGCCAAGGGCGCCCACCATTTGGGCCTCTATGGTTTTGGCGCGGCGGCACATTTGGCCATCCAGATCGCCCGTGGACGCAGGCAGAAGGTGTATGCCTTCACCCGTCCAGATGACAGCGAAGGCCAGGCTTATGCCCGATCGCTGGGCGCCGAATGGGCCGGGCCTTCGGATCAACCTCCGCCGCACCTGCTTGATGCCAGTCTGATTTTCGCTCCAGTCGGGGCGCTGGTGCCGCTGGCACTGGCCGTCACTGTCAAGGGTGGCTGCGTGATTTGTGCAGGCATTCACATGAGCGACATTCCCGCCTTTCCCTATCGGCTCTTGTGGGGCGAGCGCAGCGTTCGATCGGTGGCCAACTTGACCCGCGACGATGGCACCGCGTTTTTCGAGGAGTTGCAGCACACAGCCGTACACTGTGACGTCACCCCCTTTGCCCTCGATGATGCCAATCAGGCGCTGGAACGGTTGCGGGCCGGCCAATTCAACGGCGCGATCGTCCTCATCCCGTGACGCGCTGCCTGACCGCCAGAATGCTCCCCGGCACCGAGTACAACGCCCGCTCGGTATTACTGCCAATCAAGCGATCGATCCCCACTCGATGCACAGTGCCCATCACCACCACATCGGCCAGGAATTCCTCGACGAATCCACTGATCACTGGCATCGGCAATCCCATGATGAAATGGCGTCGCTCAGGTGGCACGCCATACCGCTCGGCCAGTGCGATAAAGGCCTGGTGCAAGGATTGACGCAGTTCCTCGATAACGTCAGCGCCCCAACCACCCCCGGCCAATGGCGCGTCGCTGTTGAAGACGGGCGACAAGTCATAGGCGTACAGCAGGTGTAACGGCGCATCACATTGCAGGGCTAGGGCATTGGCCGTCTGGATGATGGTGTCATTCAAGCCGCTGATTTGTGTCTCCGGATCGAACGGGTCCACGGCTGCCACGATCCGGTGGGGCAAGCTGTACCGGACTTGGTTGACCAGGTGCACGGCGACCGGGCATTCACGCAGCAAGTGACAATCGAGTGGTGTAATGAATACCCGCTTGAGCGCAGGCTCAAAGGTCACGTCCTTGATCAGCAAGTCGGGCTTGAGGTCTTCGACCGTATTCAAGATGTCCAGCAGCGGATGGGTGGTGAAGACGACATTGACCGTTACCTCAAGCTCCAGGTCGCTGAGTCTATCGAACTCTTCGGCCTCCCAGCGGCGGTAGCGACGCACATAGCGCTGCAGCTCCGTGTCGTCGACTTTTTCATCCCACAAATGCACCACCGGGGTCGGCTCGACAAAGGCCCGCACATCAAGAGCTGCACCGGCGGCCTTGGCCAGCGCGACGGCGCGGTTTACGGCCGGGGAGAGTTGCAGGTTTTGATCGACAATCAGCAGTAACCGTTGATATTGACTCATCACACACCTCCGTTCGACCCCGGTCTTCATGTGCCGGCATGCTTCAACACTGCGCTCTGATACCTTCCAGAGGTTGATTTACATCAAACACGCACGAATTGACGCCCCAGACACGGGACTCTGATCCAGATCAAATTCCAGTGCAGGCAGCGGCGTAGAAAGGAATCAAAGGCGGCTGTTTTTTCCACCCTCAGCCTTCAAAACCGCACTGGAGGAATATCCCATGCTCACCGTCAAAGACCACAATGATCGGGCCGCGGCCGCCTATGCCGCGGTCGCCGGCCAATACTGGATCGAAGCGCTCAGGGACGGCCGCCACGTACTGATCCGGCCGCTGACGGAAAAGGATCGCGACCGTGAATATGCTTTTATCAAACGGCTTTCGCCCGAGTCGCGGCACCTGCGCTTTCTTGCGCAGATCAGCGAACCCAGCGATACGATGCTCAACCAATTGATGGATACCGACAACAAACAGCGTGTGGCCTACATCGCCCTGGTCCACGACAACGGTCAACTGGTCGAGATCGGTATCAGCCGCTACGCAGCCACCGGCGAAAATGAATGTGAATGCGCCGTCACGGTCTCCGATGAATGGACGCACCTGGGTCTGGGCACATTACTGATGGAGCATTTGATCAAGGCCGCCCGCCACAACGGTTATCACCAGATGTATTCGGTGGACGCCGCCAGCAATACGCCCATGCGCGACCTGGCCAAGGCACTGCGCTTTGAGACGCACAATGATCCCGACGACACCCGTCAGGTCATCCATCGTCTTAACTTGTAAAAAATCGCCCCGCGATGTTCCGGCCAACGGTCCATCGCGGGGCGATCCAGTCCTCAGGATTGCAGCATTCGCTCCGGTTTAATCGCCAACACACTGCACGGCGCCCGATGTAAAAGCTGTTCGGCCGTCGTACCCAGCAGTTTGCTCAAACCCTTGTGCTGCACCGTGCCCATGACGATGACATCCGTGCCATGTTCAGCGGCGAATTCACAAATACTCGCCACGGGTGCACCCTCCTTGAAATGACGACGATCCACAGGTACGCCGTGGCGTGCGGCGATGGCCGCGAACGCCTCGTGTTGAGCCGCTCCCAACGCTTCATAAATCCCGGAAGCCAGCGGCAATGCACCAAAGCCCATGTCCTTAACATATACAGCCGTCCAGTCATACACATGCAACAACTCAAGACTGGCATCACAGACGGTGGCCAGTTTCGCCGCAGCGTCGATAATCTGGTCGTTGAACACTCGGTCCTGATCTTCATCGCGCAACACATCAATGATGGCCAGAATGTGATGTGGCCGGGGATTTCGCGACGTGGTCACCAGATGCACCGGCACCGGACAATCACGCAACAGTTGCCAATCCAGCGGCGCGTAAAACACGCGCTTGAGCGCCGATTCCTCCTGGGCGTCCTTGATGATCATCGCCAGTGGCATCTCGTTGATAAAGTGCAGGATCTCTGCGTATGGATCCTGTACCCACACCACCTCGCTGGTAACCTCGACGCCATGTTTGCTCATCGAAGCTGTCTGATCGGTGAGCCATTGCCGATGGGTTTGCAGATAGCCGTCCCGGGCCAGGCTGAATTGTTCCGGGGCGAACAACCCGGCGACCGCCAGGACCTGTGAATAGTCGAACGCCACGATGTGCAACGGTAAATGCATCGCCAGTGCCAGCGCCGCTGCCCGGTCGAAGGCCGGGGTATGCATCATGGCCGAAGGGGCGATCAAGAGTAAACGTTGAGTCTGTGACATGGAACACCTCGATACGCGGCCATTTCAATCCAGTTTTAGAACTACAGATTGATTGCTACCTGCTCTGACAACTTGATTTTTGTCAGTTACCCGCGCGATGTCCCTCAGGAGAGCCCCGTGGGGTCAGCTGTTCTGGCGTCGGGCATTAATCTGGTGATGGCCGCCGCAGAAGAGGGAATGGGCCAAACATGCGGCGCTTCAATTCGTGCATTGAGTTGGCCAACGAACGATTGCGCTTCTCCCAGGCTATTGAAGTTCACTTGCAGGGCATCCAAGCACACGACCCAGCAATGGCTTGCAGGTTTCTCCCTGATATCAATGATCATAGGTACCTCCATTCAACATCGAGAATCGCCCCGTACACGCCTCATGGCGTAATCGCAACTTTCATCACACCGTCCGGTTGGTGAGCAAACAACTCATAGGCCGCCTCGATATCCTCGAGTTTGAACCTGTGAGTCACCAGCGGCGAAAGGTCCACTCCACCGCTTTGCACCACCGCCATCAGACGACGCATGCGCTCCTTGCCGCCTGGGCACAGGGTGGTGACGATGCTGTAGTCACCCAATCCTGCGGCAAAGGCGTCCAAGGGAATGCGTAGATCGCTGGAGTAGACACCGAGGCTGGACAGTCGACCGCCCGGACGCAGTACCCGCAGCGCGGACTCGAATGTCGCTTGGGTTCCCAGTGCCTCGATTGACACGTCGACACCTCGCCCATCGGTCAGGGCCATGATCTGCTCGACCACGTTACCGTCCTTGAAATTGACGACATGGGTCGCACCCAGTTTTCGTGCAACGCTCATCCGCTCAGCCACGGCATCGACACCGATAATCGTCGTCGCGCCCTTCAGACGCCCACCTGCCACAGCACAAAGCCCTATGGGTCCAAGTGCAAACACCGCAACGGTATCGCCAATGGAGACTTCCCCCCGTTCGGCCCCGGAAAACCCGGTAGACATGATGTCGGGGCACATCAACACCTGCTCGTCACTGAGTCCGTCAGGAATCGGGCACAAATTGGCCACGGCGTCCGGTACCAGCACGTACTCGGCCTGGCAGCCGTCAATGATGTTGCCGAACTTCCAGCCCCCGGTGGCCCGGAAACCATGTCGGGTGTCCGGACTGTCCTGTGAGCCGCAACCACAGAGACAGGCGTAACTCTGTCCACTGGGCGTGATGGCCCCGGCAATCACCCGCTTGCCTTCGACAAAGCCCCGTACCTGCGACCCCAGCCGTTCAATGATCCCCACCGGCTCGTGCCCCACGGTCAGGCCCTTGGCCACTGGATACTCACCGCGCAGGATATGCACGTCGGTGCCGCAAATGGTTGTGGTGGTGATACGGATCAACGCATCCAGCGGCCCAACTTCAGGGATGGGCTTGTCTTCCAGCACGATCCGATTCCGTTCAACGAAAACAGCCGCTTTCATGGTTGCCATGGTGTTCTCTCCTTTGTCTTGCGCAAGCCAAGGTTCAGCACAAGCCCAAAGACTGCGCCGGCGCGATGGACGAAAGATTGATAATGGTCAACAACTTCATCACTAGACCAGACTTCGACGACCGCACGTCGGGCCATATCGTTCTGCCCCCTTCCAATTGACAAAGATCAAACCGGGCGCCCGGGTCCTCAGCAAGATAAGTGCAAGGCTGCTTTGCCCAAGGCCGTAGCCATTGGTGCGAGCAATTGCGCGATTACCTACCGGAGACTCGTCATGTCTGAACAATCACGTTTCATGCTGATCGTTTCACCGTTGATGGAAAACAGCCCGGCCTTCGATCGGGCAGCCGCACTTGCCAAGGCATCGGATGCAGCACTGCATATCGTGGCGTTCGATTACCTGGAAGGGCTGGCGACGGCTGGAATGGTCAACGAACAGGCGCGAGAACAGATGCGCCTGGGCTACGTCGAACGCCATCGTCAATGGCTCGAAGATCAGGCCAGACCGCTGCGTAAAATCGGCGTTCACGTCACCACTGAAGTGGTCTGGGTGGAGCGGCCGTTGCAGGAAATCCTCATCCATCTGAAAGAACAACAGATGGCCGTTGTGATCAAGGCGCTGGAACACGAATCCCTACTGTCACGCCTGATGTTTACCCCACTGGATATCCATCTGCTGCGCGAGTGCCCGGTACCGCTGCATTTTGTCAGCCATATGCACCACGCCTTGCCGCGCAAAATTGTCGCCGCCGTCGACCCTTTCCATCGTGATGAGCAATATCAAGGCTTCAATGACAGGATTCTGCGCGAGGCATCAAAACTGGCAGCTACCTGCAACGCCGAACTCGACGTGATCTACGCGCATGACCTCTCATCCATCAGCGCAGATGAATTTGGCTTCAGTAATGGCTCGGCATTTTTTTCTTCGAGCAAAGCCAAGACCCTGTTCGACGCACAAGCGGATGCATTCCGTGATCTTTGTGAACGCAATGGAATCCCATCCGAGCGCCAGCACATGATCATGGGCAATCCGGCCAAGGTGCTTTGCAGCTATGCCGGTGCTTATGACACGGATGTCATTGTCATGGGGCGCGTCGGTCACGGTGCCATAGAGCGATTAGTCGGCAGCACTGTGGAACATCTGATGTACAAGATGCCATGCAGCGTGTGGGTGGTTTCACCAGAAGTCATCTGAGCGATGGATCATTGCCGATCAAAAGAAACACATGACGGGAGAATGAGAAGTGAACGCTCAACCTGCCAAGGTCGCCTACCTGCTTCTCGTCTGCCTACTTTCCCTCGTACCAGTAGTCGCGAGGGCCGATACGCTTGAACGGGTGCGTAACAGTCAGTCCGTAGTTCTGGGCTATGTGCCTGACTTCGCACCGTTCAGTACCCAGGTCGGTGACAAGGCCAGCGGATATGCGATCGATCTCTGTCAGGGCATCTTCAATACAATAAAAACCGAGTTGAATTCGCCGTCATGACAAGTTCGTTATCAGCCGGTTCCATTGGGTGAAGAAATCAGCGCTGTCGGTACTGGGAAAGTCGACATTCTCTGCACACCGACGCCAGTAACACTGGAGCGTCGCAAAATCGTCAGCTACTCGATTCCTATCTACACGTCCGGCCTATCGGCCGTAGTCAACAAAAATACGACTAACGCACTACTCAGGGTACTGAACGGGGATGTGGTTAAAACCGGCCCGACCTGGCGTACAGACATCAATCGCGCACTGTCCAACATGACTTTTTCCACCATCGTTGGCGGTGTGACCGAACAGTGGATTAATCAACAAGTGCGATCGTTAGGGGTGGTCGCTACGCTCGTGACAGTGCAAGACACCGCCGCTGGTCTCAAACGTGTTGCCGATGGAAAGGCCGATGTTTTCTTCGCTGAGCGCACAATACTCAAACATGGCCTCGACGACAAATACGCTACCGGGAACCTTGTACTGTTTGATCGAATTTTTGAGTATTCAACGACCTCAATGATGGTCGATCACGACGATGAAAACTTCCGACTGTTGGTCGAAAGCGCGTTAACTGAAATGTACCGTAGTGGCGAAATTGAGCATGCATATGACGAACATTTAGAGGGGATAAGCGACACCTCTCGTATGTTATTCAAGCTCTATGCCCTACCCTGATTGATGATGCCTGGGTACCAGGCTACAAATCGCACTGTTCGACAACCAGCGAGGTTAAGACGCTCCATTTCATGAGAACACGCTTTGCATCACCAGACGTTGTTGCTCCACATGCATCACCATGTTGCCGGGGGCCGTGGAGGCGCCGGGTGGTGGGCCGACATAACGCAGCGATGCCATTGCCGGGACAATATCGCGCAGCTAGTCATCCACGTACTTCCATGCCCCCTGATTGCGCGCCTCCTCCTGGGCCCAGACCACCGATTGCAGGTTGGTGTAGCAAGCGAACTCATGGGTCAATGCCGGGTACATGCGGAAGCTCGCCAGAGCTGGGTTGAGCTAGGGCCGCGATGATTTCAGTGCCCTGTCCGCGGGCCAATCGGTGTCTCTGATACGTCACGACAGTGCACAAGCCTTGATGCAAGCAATTATCAGCGAAACACCACTGGTATTTGCCAAACTTTGGGCCTCCGGGAAATTAAAGCGGGTGTACCCGGATTCGGCATTGTGGGTTTGGTTAGCTTGTAAGGCAGGAAGAACGGTTGGGTCGATTCAGCCTGTCATGACGGGCAGGAATCGGCCAATTCTGTTGAAAAGTCGGATTTTCAGATCGCCTGAACTCGGGCACGATCGCCATTGGAGAACCTACTCACCACATTGAGTGGTTTTTCGGCTCCTCATTGACCTTTGCGACTCTGTTAGTGGGTTAATTTGAGGTTTTTGGCTGAGCGCAGACGCATCTATCCCGTGACCGGTGGCCCTTGAGAGGTAAATTTGGCCAGCCGTCGCAGATTCTGCACCGCAGCGGCCAGCGTGAACTCATCGGTCGCGCCACTCATGCCACGTAGCCGCAGGCGATCCAGTTTCAGGATACGTTTGAGGTGGGCAAACAACATTTCGACCTTCTTACGTTCGTGGCGAGAGCGCATGTACTGCGCTGTCGCTACGATGCGCCGAGCCACATCACGAGCGGCTTCATGGACGCTGCGAGCGATCTTGCGGAACGCGGTGTTCGGGCAGCACTTGGCTTTCATCGGGCAAGCAGCGCAGTCGGTCTACCGGGATTGGAAGATGATGGTGTTGGCTTTGGTAACATGCGAACGCTCGTTCTTGAAGGCTCGCCATTCGCTACGTAATGCGTTGCCGGCCGGGCAGCGGCATTCCTCAGCCTCTTCATTCCAGTGGAAATCGTTGCTCGAAAAACTGCCGCTCTTGCGCTCGGTTTTATCCCACACCGGCACGTGCGGTTCGATGTCTTTTTCTACCGCCATCCAGGCCAGCATTGGTGCGGTGCCGTAAGCAGTGTCGCCGATGAGGCGCTCCGGCTTGATGTCGAACTGCGCCTCGACCCGGTCGATCATGATCTTGGTGCTCTCGACCTCGGCCGTGCGATGAGCCGGAGTGGGTTCCACATCCACGCTGACACCGTGCTCGGTATCGATCAGATAATTCGTGGAGTAAGCGTAGAACGCTGGGCCACCTGGAGCCGCGGTCCAGCGAGCCTGCGGATGAGTCAGTGATAAACGCTTCGGTAGCGTTTCGGCCAAAGCCTCTTCATCGAGGGCTTCAAGGTACTCACCCACGGCGCGGGTGCTCAGGGCCGGATCGCTCCAGTTGACCGGTTCATCACCCGGTACGCCGCGCTGCCGACTCGCATCCGCTTTGATGATGCTGGCGTCCACGGCAAAGCCTTCGCCCTTGACCAAACCCGCATCCATGCAGCGACGCAGCACCTCATTGAACAACCAGCGAAACAGACCGCTGTCCCGGAAACGGCCGTGCCGGTTTTTGGAAAAGGTTGAGTGATTAGGAACTTCATCTTGAAGACTCAACCGGCAGAACCAGCGATACGCCAGGTTCAAATGGGCTTCTTCGCACAACCGCCGCTCGGAGCGAATACCGTAGCAATAGCCCACGATCAGCATGCGGATCATCAGTTCAGGATCAATCGACGGGCGCCCAATCGGGCTATAAAAATCGGCGATGTAGTGGCGCAGGTCACTCAGATCGAGACACTGATCAATACTGCGCAGAAGGTGATTGGCGGGGATGTGATCTTCAAGGTTGAACGAGTAAAACAGTCGCTCCTGCCCACTCGATAACTGTCCCATCATGCTGCGTGCTTCCCTGCTGGCCGATGCGAGAATTTTGCCGCAGGCCAGACGGGGGAGCTACTTTTTCAACAGAATCGGCCAGGAGCAGATACTCATGAAGCCCGGGATCAACTGCTGAAACAGACGCTGATCACGGTGGTCTTCATGCCTCTTACTCTTCGAACAAACAAGACCGCCAGTGCGGCCTTGCTAATTCCTTACATCTCAACCTGTGTACCCAGTTCTATCACCCGATTCAACGGCAGCTTGAAGTACTTCAGGTTGCTATTGGCATTCTTGAGTAAAAAGGCGAACAGGCTTTCTCGCCAACGAGCCATACCGGCGCGTTTGGTCGGGATCACCGTTTCTCGGCTGAGGAAGTAGGTGGTGCGCATCGGACTGAAGTCCAGTTCAGCCAAGTGACAGAGACTCAACGCCAAGGGAACATCGGGCTCCTCGATAAAGCCAAAGTGCAGATTGACCCGGAAGAACCCTTCGCCATATGTTTCAACCTCAAACCGTTGGTCAGCACTCACACGAGGACTGTCTTCAGACACCACAGTGAGCAACACCACTTGCTCATGCAAAACCTGGTTATGCAGCAGGTTGTGCAGCAGCGCATGCGGAACGGCATCGGCCCTAGCCGTTAGAAACACCGCCGTGCCTTGCACGCGATGGGGAGGTTGCGTGCGGATGCTACCGATGAACAGTGGTAGAGGCAGTGCGGTTTCGTCCAGCCGTTCAACAATGATCTTGCGACCCCGTTTCCAGGTGGTCATCAAAATGAACAGGCCGATACCAGCAATCACCGGGAACGCACCGCCTTGGAAGATCTTTGGTGCATTGGCCGCAAAGTACAGGCAGTCTACTAGCAGAAATCCGAGCAGCATCGGAATGGCCAACCAGCGCGGGGTTTTCCATAGAAGCAGGACCACCGCCGAGGACAAGATGGTGGTAATCAACATGGTGCCCGTCACCGCGACGCCATAAGCTGCGGCCAAAGCGCTGGACGACTCGAAACCAAGCACCAGCAGCACAACACCGACCATCAACGCCCAGTTAACCGTGCCGATGTAAATCTGTCCCTGCTCCTGACTGGAGGTGTGCTGGATAAACATGCGAGGGACATACCCAAGCTGGATGGCCTGGTGAGTCAGGGAAAAAGCGCCGGAGATCACGGCTTGAGAAGCGATGATGGTCGCCAGTGTGGAGAGCGCGACCATCGGTAGCAGGGCCCAACCAGGCGCGAGCAAATAAAACGGATTGCGCACCGCTTCCGGATTCTCCAAGATCAAGGCACCTTGGCCAAAATAATTGAGTACCAGTCCTGGCAACACCAATATGAACCACGCGCGGGCAATGGGCTTTCGACCGAAGTGCCCCATGTCGGCATACAGTGCTTCGGCACCTGTCAGCGCGAGTACCACCGCACCAAGGATGGCTACACCGATTCCCGGATGAGCGATAAAAAAATGCGCTCCCAAATATGGATTGAGCGCTTGCAGTACTTCCGGCCGCTGGAAAATGCCATAGATCCCCAGCGCACCCAACACTACAAACCACAGCACCATCACTGGGCCGAACAGAATACCGATGCGAGCCGTGCCGTGCTTCTGTATCAAGAACAGCGCCACCAGCACGATCACTGATGAGGGCATTACCCAGTGCTCGATTCCGTCGAACGCCAGCTGTAGTCCTTCAACCGCAGAGAGCACCGAAATAGCCGGGGTAATCATGCTGTCCCCGTAAAAAAGTGCCGCTCCAAACAGGCCGAGTAGCACCAGTACCTTACTCATGTGCGGATAAGATGCTGCCGCGCGGCGGGCTAATGCCGTCAACGCCATGATGCCGCCTTCGCCCTGGTTGTTGGCACGCAGGATGAACAGCACATATTTGATCGAGACCACCCAGATCAGTGACCAAAAGATCAACGACAAAATGCCTAGCACTCCGTCGTGATTCACCTGAACTCCGTAGTGGCCGGAAAAGACTTCTTTCAGCGTGTAAAGGGGGCTGGTGCCAATGTCCCCGTAAACCACTCCAACGGCGGCGACAAGCAAGCCCACTCCTGACGTTTTGGATGGGGATTCTACAGGTTCACTGGTCACCGTTTTACTCAAGGGTAGCTTCACTCAAATTTCGGGGGAAGGAAGTTCACGCCATCCTTGGGCAAAACATTGCCAGCGTCATTAGAACTGCAGGCGCTTGGACGGTCTGAAAAATCGCGGCCAGTATCCTTGCGGACAAAAACGCCTACCGTAAAGAAAGCGTAAAAGTTAAACGGCAGCCCCAAGCCATTCTGATAAATCGCCCCCTGATGTTACAAACATAAATGATCGGCAATTGGGCGTTTGCGCCCACCCGCGACAGGCAGCAATCGGCCTATTCTGTTGAAAAAGTCGGCTTTCCAAAACTCCCAGAACATTGGGCGGTGAACGCAGTTTTCAGCACGCTGCTACGTAAAATTTCAGCCCGAAGACCTCTGCGAAAATTCAGGACTTCAATCTCGGACGCGTACTTTCTGCCGTGGAAACCGAAGCAGATTTTTCAACACAATCGGCCATAATCAGCCCGTCAGATGTGCCTATGAAGCCAGCCAGGACAGATTCAGAAGTCGCTCTGCTGGCGATACAATATTATGATCGAAACGCCAGCGAGACTTGTACGATCGTGGCGGGCCAGGAGCCAGAGCGGTTTGCCTAAGCTTTGAGAGCGCTTGCAAGAACGCTCTTCACCCTCGCGTTAATATTGAAGAATGTTTATGCGAATTACGCGATTAGCAGCAACTCCAGCAATAGACAATAACGATCGAGGGAGCGAAAGATGAATAGTAATGGAATAACGGAAAATAAGATTGGCAAAGGACGGTCTTTTGCCAAACGAATCTACCTGCCACGCGTTATTGGCCTGGCGATTGGCATGCTGAGCGTACTGGCCGCCATTGCGCCGCTGGGCCTGCCGGGATGGGTATGGGTACTGTTGCTTTTCAACGGCTTGGTTTGGCCGCATCTGGCTTATCAATTGGCCACCCGTGCTAGTGAGCCGTATCAGGCGGAGCGGCGCAACTTACTCTACGACTCAGTGATGGGTGGGTTCTGGACCGCGACCATGCAGTTCAATCCGTTACCTGCCGTAACCATCCTTTCGATGATGACGATGAACAACGTAGCTGCAGGCGGCCAGCGTTTATTCGTGCATGGCGCGCTGGCCCAAGTTGTCGGAATTCTGCTTGCGATGACACTGTTCGGCCCGCAGGTGCAACTTACTGTAACCGCCCTACATATCTACGCCTGCTTGCCGATGCTGACGCTCTACCCATTAGCACTGGGCTGGGTCTGATATTGCCTGGCCATTAAGCTCGCCGACCACAAGCGCCGTCTTAGCGCCCTGAGCTGTACCGACAGTCTCACCGGCCTGCTCAATCATGGGGCGTGGAAGGATTTGCTTCACCTGCAGTTTTTCACCTGCCGGCAGGAAAGCTTCGAAACGGTGATCGCGATCATTGATATCGATCACTTCAAACAGATCAACGACACTTACGGCCATCTCGTTGGCGACAGCGTGCTACGCCAGCTGAGCGCCGAACTTAAGAAAAATCTTCGCAAAGGTGACCTAGCCGGTCGCTGCGGTGGAGACGAGTTCTGTGTGATTCTGCCCAACAGCCCACTGAGCCACGCCAGCGAAATTATGGAGACATTGCGGGGGGCAATGGGCAACTACCGCAATGAGCAACTCCCTGAGCTGCGAGTCAGCCTGAGCATCGGCTTGGCGTCGTGCTGCAGTGCAATGACCGACGCCGCAGATTGGCTCAACGAAGCCGACAAGGCGCTGTATGTGGCCAAGAACAGTGGGCGCGACAAGGTCCATTTCACCCAAGGCGACATCGTCAACGCACCTTGAGTCGCGGGAAATATTCTTAACAGGAATGGCGGCAGCGGTGCCGTTCTGCGAGTACAAACAGCTAGGCCTGAGTCATCAAGAGCTACCTAAACTGACCATCCAACGGACCAATAAACCCTCCCGTCGACTCCAATTTCGAAAGGCTTGATGTACTAGCCAACTGCCGCACCAGAGACGATTACAGAACGCTTTAAGCCTTACCCAAGAGTTTTTGGAACCTTACCCTTTACCAGCTACTCATTCTATTAGGGCCTATTTCTGACATGGTGATTTATGACGGCGAGCGAGGACCTAACTGATTGGAACGGTCGCTGGAAAATCACTAACGGCGTCGTGTCTTGCCGACGCTGCCAAGCACAGCAGAAAGAAATTGATCGTAATGAAGCGTTCGTCCATTCCTCAGCTTGTGGCTATTCAGGACAACGGCGTAACCCGTGGGATGACTTGGACGCAATCTGCAAAAAGTTCGGTGGAACCAGCTAGGCCTTCATCAGTAAGCAACGCTCTATGACTGGCATTGCAGTGACAGCTTTGGGTCGTTCTCTGCCGGTCATGGCCACACAGTGTGATGTTCAAATCCGATGCAAATGATTGGTCAGGTCGAGTACAAATGGGCGGGCATATCTGTGCTTTCCCACTCGCCTCGGGATGCGGCTGAGAAGCTCCAGCGCCCGCGATGGTTTGCCGCTTGCTAGTTTCTCTGTACTAGAAAAGAAGGTCTAGCCGGGCCTCGATGGCACGAAGAAGCGAGGCAAAGAACTCCTGCGAGACCGATCACGCAACCTTGATGGCGCCGCCTTGGATTTCGTCTCGAGCCATTCGCAAATCATGGGCGTCCTGGTTGAGTCGGTGAATCATGTTGAGCAGACGTTGACGAAGCACCTCGTTCTGAAGCTGCTCTGCTGCACGCATCATATCGAGCGCCGCTGCCTCATTATTTGTTGCCACGGAGTCGAGCAGCTTGCGCAAGCTTCTTGATGGCCGACTCATCTCCACCTTCCCCTAAATTTCAATGACGCGGATCATATGGATGGAATGTTTCGCTCAGTTTCAGCTGGGGACGCGGGTCAAGACGCGTTGTCATAAATTGTCGCAGCTCAGTCCCGCATAGTTGTTGAAATCATTATGTCTTACCGGTACTTGTAGGACACCACTCTTCAGCAGGGAATGCACCATGCAGCCAAGATTCAGAGTGATCGAGACGACCAGACTTGACGATGGCATCAAGCAATTTCGGGTTGTGGATCTCGTCGAAGGAGGTTCAGCTAGCAAGCATGGTGTCTTCAAGACCAGGGGCGAGGCAGAGGCGGTTTGTTCGCTCCTAAACGGCGAGCATCCACGTCAGCATGGTGTAGGTCGTACGCCTCTGAGTCTTTGATCCACTCATTTCGGAACGCCAAACGCCGATGGCTATTCGGACTTGGCGAGTGCCTATCGCAAAATCATGAATCACCGTTTTTCAATGTTGCCTCCTGCTACGCTTTTCTTTTTCATGGAGGACTTGAGATGTCGAATGCAGACCTACTCCCTTCCCTGCTATTCAAAATCAACCAAAATCAGCTGGCCCTTGATGCCGCCATCATGGAGCTCACGCTTTGGGTCGAACAGCGTGGCTCAGTTGATGTAGCCGAGAACGTACGGGGTGCGCTGCAAGCCATCAGCAGGAACGAGGAGTTCATCAATATGACGCTCGCGGTGCTCATGACGCCAGAGTGACGATTTCGATCCTGATAGATCAGCCGGGCCCTATTGGCCCGAAGCAGCGACTAACCCGCCCTCCTCTTATGCACTCTGTCGACGCATAGTCAGGATGGATGCTCCGAAACAGATGAAGGTCGATCCCACCACACGGCTAACCTATCTTGGTACCACTGGCCTGGTCAACACGCCTTAGAATCCTCCATTACACTGAAGCCTCGCTGATTGCAGCGCGTTCGGCCACATGCCGTAAAGAGTCAAAATTGATATTGGCACCCGAGTCGATGGCGATCAGGGTCTGATCTCGCACACCGTTTTGTGCAACGTATTTCTTGATGCCGGCAACGGCTAGAGCACCAGAAGGCTCGGTGATAGAGCGCGTATCGTCGTAGATATTTTTCATTGCAATGCAAAGCTCATCGTTACTGACAGTCACCACCTCATCGACGCAAAACCTACACACCTCAAATCCATGGGCACCGACCTGCGCGACCGCCACACCATCGGCAAAGGTGCCAACGCTTGGCAGCGCCACTCGCTCATTTGCATGTAAGGCTGCATACAAACAGGCTGAATGTTCCGACTCGACGCCAACGATCCGCACTTCAGGCCGCAAGTATTTGACGTAAGCCGCGATGCCAGCGATCAAGCCGCCACCACCCACGGGCACAAATATGGCATCCAGCGCACCTTGATGCTGACGCATTATTTCCATGGCGACCGTACCCTGCCCTGCAATGACATCCGGATCATCGAAAGGCGAAACAAAAGTTTTGCCGGTTTGACTCGCCAGTTTTAGCGCATGAGACAAGGCAAACGGAAAGCTTTCTCCATACAACAGCGCCTCGGCACCGCGACTGCGCACGCCCCCCACCTTCAGCTCAGGCGTCGTAGCGGGCATCACGATGCTTGCCTCGATGCCTAACTCCCGGGCCGCTAGTGCGACACCCTGGGCATGGTTACCTGCGGAGGCGGTAATCACACCCTGAGCCTTTTGCTCATCGCTCAGGTTCACCAGCTTGTTGTAGGCGCCACGGATCTTGAAGGAAAAGGTCGGTTGCAGATCTTCGCGCTTGAGCAGGATCTGGTTGCCCAATGCCAAGGATAGTGCGGGTGCGGGCTGCAGGGGCGTATGCACGGCCAGTTCGTAGACCGGTGCGGCGAGGATCTTTTTGACGTACTGCTCAAGTAGGGTTTGTTGGGCGAGTGTACTGGGCATGATCGTCTCCTGACATTGATCAGAGCCCCGAGACAGAAATGAAAACCCGCCTCTAGGGCGGGTTGGGTGCTGCAGTCGTGAGCTAGCCCGCCAAATGAGGAATGGCGGTGATAATGCTTGGCTGGCAGCGCAATACGATGGAAGTCATGCCCGAAAATTAGCTGGCTGCTGATTGCAAGTCAACAGCTAAACTTTATGAGCCTCGGCAATCAGACACTCTGTTCGTTGACCCAAGAAAAGAACCATGAAATCCGTCGCCCACTCGACGCTACGGGACAGACTGTTCTGTAAGAGAGCATTGAACTATCAGTTCTTCGCTAGCAACGGGCAAAGCGTGCAAGCTCAGACTCTAAAACGCGCTACCGTCTCGTGCAGTGCTCCTGCCATCTGCGCCAACTCCAGACTTGCTGCCTGGGTTTGCTGCCCACCCACTAAGACCTGGTCGGACACGTTACGAATCCCAACCAGATTGCGATCCACCTCACGCGCCACCAAGGCCTGCTCCTCCGTGGCACTGGCGATCAGTAGGTTGCGCTCATTGATCTGCGAGATCGAATCGGCAATTTCCTCCAGCGCATCGCCTGAGCGTCGAGCGACTTCCAGAGTCGACTGCACCAGGAGACTGCTGCTTTGCATGGCGTTAACAGCGTGCACGGTATCGAGACGAATAGTGCCAATCATCTGTTCGATTTCCTGGGTCGACACCTGAGTTCGATGAGCCAGCGCCCGCACCTCGTCAGCGACCACCGCAAAACCCCGTCCGGCATCGCCAGCACGAGCGGCTTCAATCGCCGCGTTGAGGGCCAACAAATTGGTTTGCTCTGCAATGCTGCGAATCACATCAAGCACCGAGCTGATTTCTTGCACACCCTTGGCCAATTGCTGGATACGCACTGAGGTATCCGTCATGCCATCCGCCAGTGCTCCAATTGAGGAAACTGTTTCCTGAACTTGCTCGCGGCCGCGTTGCGCAGTTTGTTCAGACACCCGCGACGCCTCACTTGTGCTGACTGCGTTGCGTGCAACCTCGTCGACGGCCGCCGTCATTTGATTGACCGCCGCCGCAGCCTGTTCGATCTCCAGTCCCTGCTGCTGTAAGCTACCACTTGTCTGGCGACTGACCGCGCTCAGCTCTTCGGAGGAGCTTGCCACCTGTTCGACCGAGGCCGCGATCTGCTTCACCATCGCATTCAAGCTCTGCTGCATCTGGTGCATGTTCATCATTACGCTGTCGTCAGAACTTGCGTTCAATGGCACTTGAATCGTCAGGTCTCCTTGCGCGATTTGACTCAAGACTCGTGCGGCATCAACCGGTTCTCCACCCAAAGGTCGGGTGACACTACGCGTCACGATGACCGCAGCAACGATGACCGAGGCCAGGCAGAACACAAGCAACCCCAGCATGTTCAGACGCGCATCGTTGTACAGCGTCTGTGCCGATTTTTCGCGATCGGCAAAGATCTGCCCTTGCAGCACCATCAAGGAATCCAGGCTTTTATAAACCTGCTGTTCGGCTGGGACGACGTGCTGTTTCAACTGCGTCATCGCGGCATCAAAAGCGCCTTGCCTGATCAACACCTGCACCTGGGTGAACGCAGAGACGTAAGCCTCACGGTTCTGTTTCAGGGCAGCATAGGCGGCCTTGCCATCCGGTGAATCTAACAATGACTCAAGCATTTCGAGTGCTTGGCTGATGCGCTTTTTAGTGGCATCAATTGCCTGTTGCGCTTGCTGATTCTCCTTATCGATCAGCAAATCCCTGGTGTTCCTAGCGTTGTCCCGTACGCCTGTGGCAATGATCAGAATCGGGTCAATTTTCGGCCAGTCCTGTTTGACGATCACCATTGCCTGTTCCTTGAGCGTTGCTAGATCGTGCAGCGCGTAGAACGCCAGGCCGATTAATACCAACGGCGCAATTGCAAATCCGATAGCAATACGTCGTGCCGTGTTTAACTTGGCCATATCAAATGCTCCATGATTAATACCTGCCCAACGGGCATCACATCTGTGAACTCCATGTGCCCATGAGCCCTACATCCGCAGTACGCTCGGTGGTTCAATGCCCGCGAATATAGTGTTCCAACTGTCTGATCAGATCGGCCTGCTCGACGATGGCTTCTTTCACCAGATCACCAATCGACAAGAGACCAATCAATCGATCACCTTCCACCACAGGTAAATGACGCAGATGACTGTCGGTCATGACCATCATGCAACGCTCGATGCTCTGTTGACTGTCTGCCGTCACGACAGGAGCGCTCATGATGGCCCGGACTGGAGTACCGACTGAAGATCGCCCCTGTAGAACGACCTTGCGCGCATAGTCACGCTCGCTGATAACGCCAACCACCTGCCCCTTCTCAATCACTGGAAGAGCTCCTACGTTCTTTTCAGCCATCATCTTCAGCGCTTCATACACCATCTGATCTGGCGCAATGCTATGTACCTGCTGGTTTTGCTTGACCTTCAGTTTCAGCAATTGTGCGGCTGTTTTCATGTACGGCTCCGAAGTGAATTACGGATTAAAAACGCAAAAAAAAACGCCTGAAACCATTCGGTTCCAGGCGCCTTTGCCTGTTCTTTTGCAGTGTTAAAACCTGAGATCCCTGCCTGAGGTACCAAAGTTATTCATGGTCTGTTCGACAAATCGATCATCGTTGACCGAGAAGGTATCCAGAGGAATATGTGGTAGGTAACCCTGATGTAGTTCTTGCAGCCTTTGTGCCAGCCGGCAGCACAACCACTTCATCCTGTGCGGAATTCCAGGCTCCCGAGCTATAGTTGATTATCACGGTGACCGCGATCCAAACGAGTTTCTGTAGCGTGAGTAGGCATCCCGAAAACCGAATTGCCAAGGTCAGCGAATCAACGAGCTTTGGTTTAATGGAGGTGAAAGCACATCGCGTCGCTTCCGATTGGTGCACATTGTTAAGCACAAAGCTTTACAACAGTGCATGGCCTGGTTGGTTCAATCGCTCGGCAATCCGCATTGCTAGTTTCCAGGGTCTCGGCGTGATCGCATCTCCTGCTGCTACACCAAGTCGAGCGTGGCAATGGCTCCAACAACCTTGATATCAGACGGGTAATGAAGCACTACTCTGCATAAAAAAGGGTCTTGCTAAAGTCCCTTTTCTACTCAAACCAACATCACTTGGCCAGCCAAGACTCGACAGTGTCAGAGCCGCACTCAGCTTTCCATTTTTTCAGAGTCTGGTGATTGCCACCTTTGTTTCTACGATTTCGCCAGGAGACCGCTCACGTTGTGTGGCTGGGGAGATCGCGACAATGCCTCTCAATATTTTTGACGGCAAGAAGGTTTAAATACTGTTTGCCCTCCTCGACCCCCCCCTGTGTCTGGATCGTTTTCGGCTAAAAGGTTTGAGTGGTGCATAAGAGGAATTTCAACTGAGTGCCGTTGCCCATAACTCATTTCAACAACCATCGTTAACCTTATTAAAATTGTGGCAATAGCACCAATGATGGCATAATGGCCATACCGTATGCCTTTTTGTAGGAATTGACCTTGCGTGCAACTCAAACGAGTACGACTGTTGAGCAAACTTTCCCCGACCAGCAGCGCTTGATCTCCGCTACAGATGCCAGCGGCAACATCACCTACTGTAATGACGAGTTCACGAAAATAAGCGGCTACTCCCGTGAGGAGTTGATCGGTAGCCCGCACAATTTGGTTCGCCACCCCGATATGCCACCTGCTGTTTTTGGGATGATGTGGAGCTACCTGAAAGCCGGTAAAAGCTGGATGGGAATCGTAAAAAATCGCTGCAAGAATGGCGACTATTACTGGGTCAGTGCGTATGTCACACCCATTCTCGAAAATGGCCACCTGATAGGCTACGAGTCCGTCAGGGTCAAGCCGACTCGCGAGCAGATTGAACGTGCACAAGCACTGTATCAGCGGTTACGGGCTGGCAAACAAGCCGTTCCCAAAAGGCGTCACTGTGCCGCGTTTATGGGCAGGCTGATTCTGCCGATAATTGCGGCACTGATCGCTTTCGGAGTGATTAACACACTGCCGAGTCTGCTGGCGCAGTCAATAATCGCCATGCTCTTTCTAGCCATGGGATGGTGGTCATATACGCGTGAAGGCAACCAACTCAATCGAATTATTAAAGGCGCTCCTGATGCTTTCAGTGATCCGATTAGCGCCCTCACCTACAGCGATATATACGGCCCTTCAGCGCAGCTGGAAATGATACTGATCAGTGAGGATGCGCGCCTTAAAACCGCACTCACCCGGCTCAGTGATCTGGCTAGCCAGGTGGCTGAAGCCGCTGCAGATTCCTCCCTGCTCTCCAACCAAACTGAACATGCCTTACTCAAACAGCGGGCCGAAACGGACATGACCGCAGCCGCAATGACTGAAATGGCTGCATCAATCAGTGAGGTGGCGGGGCATGTTCAACAAACCGCCACTGAGGCACAAACAGCGAATGAACTGGCCGAACAAGGCGACAAAGTAGCTGGCACCACTAGAGAGGCGATTCAACTTCTGGCTCGCACAGTCACAAACATCAGCGCAGCAGTAGACAACCTCGCCAATGAAACGCAGCAAATTATGACCGCTGCCGGGGTGATTCAATCTATTGCGGATCAGACCAACCTGCTGGCCCTTAACGCTGCAATTGAAGCCGCCAGGGCTGGTGAACAGGGCCGGGGTTTTGCTGTGGTCGCTGATGAAGTTAGGGCGCTGGCCAGTAAAACCCGCGTGTCCACCCAACAAATTCAGAGTGTTATTGAAACCCTTAAAATGGGGGCTGATGAGGCAGTGAGCATTGCCAGGCTCGGTATCCGCGAGGCAGATCACGGCGTACAACAAGTTATAGAGGCGCAGGGAGCGCTTCAAGGTATTCGCGAAGCGGTTGAGCGTATCAGTGGCATGAGTCAGCAAATGGCAGCCGCTTCAGAAGAGCAGGCGCATGTAGCGGAAGATATTGCTCAACAGATCAACAATGTCGCAGGGACGGTTGATCGAACAGCTAAAAATGCTAATGCAGCAGTAGCTCGTGGCAGTGAGCTGGAGACTACATCTCGTGGTTTACGGGCACTGGTTGAACGCTTCAACAGGTAGTTAGGCCTAGGGAGAGGGCTTGCCTTGATTATCGACCTAATTAATGGAGCGACATTGCTTTTGGCTTTGTGCTGGCTCCACGCGTTCATCACGCGCCACTGGGACAGAGACAGCATAGCCATACAGTTGGTGTTTGGCCTGCTATTTGGCGCGATTTGCGTGATTGGTATGCTAAATCCCATCTCGCCAGAGCCCGGAATATTCTTCGACGGCCGTAGCGTAGTTCTAAGCATGGCCGCGCTATTTAACGGGCCACTGGTAGCCGGCGTTGCCGGCCTAATCGCTGGTATTTACCGGGTATGGATGGGCGGCAGCGGTATGGGGTTTGGTCTGGCAGAGATCGGCCTATCCATATTGTTTGGCCTGCTGTACCGGCATTTTTCCTTGAGCGGCAAACTCACTATCGGCCCTTGGCAGCTGTGGTTTTTAGGCCTGTTAATGCAGGCTTTGGATATGCTGCTGTTGCCCGCTGCACAAGCAGCATCTAGCCTGGAACAGACAGCTGTTCCCTTGCTCCTGGTCATGCCTGTTGCGACGCTCGTACTTGGTTTGATGCTCAAAGAGATCGAGCAACGCAAACGAACAGAATTCGCCCTTCAACTTAGAGAGTCGCGCCTACGCGCAATCACCGAGGCGATCCCTGACACCCTATTGGTGCTGGATGAAGATGGACTTTATCTTGAGGTGACCCCTTCGAAGAAAGAGGCGCACAGCGGTGCCCTGACCGCACGTATTGGCCAAAGCGTGTACGACGTATTGCCTCAAAGCGAGGCCGAGCGCTTTATGGAATTCATACGAGAGACCTTAGCCAGCGATAGACCGCAACTCATCGAATACACTCGGCAGAGCGCAGATGGCATAAAGACACTTGAGGGTCATGCTCAGCGTCTGGATATTCAACTCAACGGTAAGCAGGCGGTGGTGGTACTCGCCCGCGATATAACCCAGCGGGTCGATGACGAACATGAATTGCGCATCGCAGCCGCCGCGTTTGAAACGCAACAAGGCATGATTATCACCGACGAGTTCAACCGCATCCTGCGAGTGAATCAGGCCTTCAGCACCATAACCGGATACAGCCGCGAGGAAGCTGTTGGACAGCGAACCAGCCTGCTCAGCTCTGGGCGCCAGAGCCTGGCGTTTTATCAAAGTATGTGGCAGCAGCTCAAGGCAGTGGATCGCTGGCAAGGCGAAATCTGGAATCGGCGTAAAAACGGAGAAATTTTCCCCGAATGGCTGTCGATCAGCGCGGTGCGAAATACTCAGGGCCAAGTTATCAATTACGTCGCATCAATTGACGATACCTCCGAGCGTAAGGCCGCCGAGGAGCGTATCCAGCGTCTTGCCTTCTTTGATGGACTAACCGACCTACCCAATCGGAGTCTTCTCCTCGATCGCTTGCAACACGCGCTAGATGGTTGCATGCGTAGCGGCGAATGCGCAGCGCTGATGTTTCTCGACCTCGACGGATTTAAGAACATCAACGATCTGCATGGACATCATATTGGTGACAAAGTCTTGTGCCTTGTCGCTGCACGGCTCAACGGCGCGGTGCGGGTGAGTGACACAGTGGCACGCCTTGGCGGCGATGAGTTCGTGGTGCTGCTTGAACATCTGAATAAGCAACCAGAACAGGCTGCCATGCAGGTCGAGCATGTCACGACATTAATGCTAGCGACACTGGCCGAACCTTACCAAATTGGCGAACTAGAACTGCGCAGCAGCGCGAGTATCGGCGTAACACTGTTCAACGACGAGCCTCACTCGATAGATGAGCTCATGCAACGCGCTGACCTGTCGATGTACGAGGCAAAAGCTGCGGGTAAGCACACTGTGCGGTTCTTCGATCCACGCATGCAGGAGGCTGTTAGCGAGCGCCTAAACCTAGAACAGGAAATCCGTCGAGGCCTACTGTTCGAAGAGTTCATCCCCTACCTACAGCCGCAGCAAGATGACACAGGTCGTCTGGTAGGCGCCGAAGTACTGGCACGCTGGCAACACCCTCAACGCGGCGTGCTTAGTCCAGCTGCCTTTGTTGAGGTGGCTGAGCAGGCCGGCTTGATTGAGACGCTGGATTTGCAAATGCTGCAGAAGGCTTGCCGTCAGCTAGCATTGTGGCAACACCAATCGTCAACGGCATCGCTCAGTTTGTCCGTCAACCTAAGTGCACGGCTCCTCTATCAGCCAAACTTTGTTGAGCGAGTGCTTCAGATTTTGGAGCAAAGTGGTGCAGATCCACACAGACTGAAACTTGAACTTACCGAAACACTACTCCTTGACGACTTGCCAAGTGCCGTTGCTCGCATATGTGAACTCAAGGCCCATGGAATTCGCTTCTCAATCGACGACTTTGGCACGGGTTACTCGTCGCTGGCCTACTTGCAGCAACTATCGCTAGATCAATTGAAGATCGACCAGTCTTTTGTTCGCGAGCTGCCGGGTGATTCAAACAGTCTTGCGATTGTCCGAGCCATCTGTGCATTGGCCAGCAGTCTGCAGCTTGAGGTGATTGCCGAAGGGGTAGAGAGTCATGAGCAACACATCGCTCTCCTGGAGCTCGGCTGCCGGAGCTTCCAGGGCTACCTATTCGGCCGGCCAATGCCACTGATAGAGCTTGAGCGTGTAATGCTGTCTAGTAGCCTCCACGCCGGAACAGAAACAGCACTCGCTTGACCAACGCCTTCAGAGCGTAGCTGTATCCACCGGTCGATTTATCATGGACAGATCGAAGTTAGAACTTCCACACCATGAGCCTTGAACCAAAGCTCTTCTCCTTCAAGCCATCCAAAATATCCTCGTGCCATACCGCTAGTCGTGGGCTTCGTACCGAACGCTACGAGCCGCTGACCTCCGCCACAGGCGACAATCGGCCAAAAGCAGCCGTCCGAGAGTGCCTTTCAATGCTGGGTTTCACACCACTGGTCGCTGCTTGGGCTGATTGGTTATCTCAGCAACCACTCCACAAGAATAAGGGTCATGGCCGAGCCTAATGTAAGGATCCCGATTCCGAAGGTGATTCCAAGTAGTAGAGGATGATTCCACACGGCTTCGATCTCCGGTTTCGATGATTCAACGAATGTTGAGTACGAGCAGCGGAGCAATAACCAAGCCAGAGGTTAGGGGTGGCTACTTCTGCACGGCAGGTGCCTGTTACCTCCTGGAGATTCCTCCACCATCGGGGGCGGTTTCCTTAAATACGGTGCTGGATTGCCATGTATGGTGTCGACATCGCGGCTGTTTGCTTTCATCAGATTGCCGCAACCAGAGAAAATGAAAATGGCGCTGTCGGTTGCCTGTAAGAATATGGGGTGAGCTCGCCTCACTAGCCACTTCAGGGAGCAGCTGATTGGGAGCTGTGATTAGCGAGGCGAACAAATAAAGTTTAGCTCAATCCATCATCTTGTCTTACACACAACCCACGATTTCCAACCTCATCTGCTAGCCAGCCTTCTTACTCCCCCCTGCGTCTTGTCGAGGAGCTACATCTACGGTTGGCCGTGGACGAATTGGGGTTTGTTCTGTTGTGCGGATATAAAGGATCCTAACCTGATGGCGTGATCCCTTGAAGTAAGCTATTTGTGTTCTACTCGGCATGCAGGCGGATCAAGGAGAGGCAGATGGCCACTGATTTTGCGAAAGGTCGCTACAACGTTTATGCAGGTCGGGGCCCCATGGATGAACTGATTGGGCGTCTTGATAAAGACGAGTTCGTACGTAGCAATTCAGGTGATCTCCTCTTCCGAATTGATGGTGACAATGTGTACACCGCAGGCCCAAGCGCGAAATATATCGGCAATATCGTCATAACAGAATGCGGTCAAGCGTTGGTCGTCGATGCTGCGCATGTCGCTTTGCTGACCATCGCGCCTCAGCAAGGATAAGGCGGCGTTTGCCGTTAAAGGTTTGTAACGCGTTGGTCTAGCCGGACCGTTACGCGTGCTGCCGAACCATGCCCAACTTAGATCTCGCTAACCGTCCTTAATCTCTGATAGCAGTGTACAGATCAGAATCAGCTCAATCGTGGCGCGCTTTCGGCGATCGCGGGGTTTCTACTGGCCATTTCGGCGCGTAGCGAGGTGCGCCATGAACGAAGCCGTTAGCATCAGTGCAGCGCTGATCCAGGCAAAGTGCGGTCTATATCGTAGTGAGTTCATGAGGAGTCTCCCTCAAGCTGGACGTGCCGGCACGCTGTGAGCAGTGCCAGATCGTAGATGATCTTGAGCACACCGCATGCGAGCAGCGGCGCCGTGAGCCAACCCAGCCCGATCAATCCGCTGGCGATAGTCGGGGCAATAGCGGCGGCGAGACTACGCGGCACCGCTGTCAGGCTCGCAGCAGCCGCTCGCTCCGCCGGTGTTACGACGGCCATGACGTAGGCACTGCGCGTGGGCACGTCGAGCTGCGACAGCGCGCTGCGGAGCAACAGCATGAGTAATGCGAGCGGCAATGACGGCATGAAGGCCGCTGCGATCAGGCACAAGCTTGATGGGATGTGCGTGAAGACCATCGTGTTCAGCAGGCCAATCCTGCGCGCAAGTGGCGCCGCTGCCAGTTGAGACCCTGCGCTCAGCAAGCCCGTGCAGAAAAAGTACTGTCCGGCAGCGCCGATTGAGAGGTCGAACCGCGCCATGAGCCAAAGCGTCAGCAACGCGTTGACGACCAGTCCGCCAGCGAATGCATCAACGCTGAAGAGCAACGCGAGGCGAACGACAATCCACCGTGACGGCCCGAGCGACGCGCAAGCCATGGTCGACGCGGGCTGATACGTAGGCATTCTTTGGTATAGCGCCAGGATCGCCAGCCCCGACAGTGCATAGAGGGCAAACATGCCACGCATGGCCGAGAGCGCGGCGACGCCGAGATGAGCAGCGATCCAATCGGGTGCTCCGGCCAACAGAGCACCCAGAGCACCTGAGAGTGCTCCAACGAGGCTGTAGCGTGCAAAAAGTGACGTGCGTGCCTGCGCTTCAGACGCTTCGGCCAGGCACGCGTGCTCGATAGGGAGGAACATGCTGACATCGCCCGCACTGGGATTCATCGTGCCGAGGAACGCCACTACGAGCAGGGGCCATAGCGTCGAGAAGCTGGAAAAGCCGATGCCCGTTGCCGTCATCACCAAGGCAGCGATCAGCAGCAGTGAACGGTGTGAAAAGCGATTGCCCAGCATTCCGATCAGCATCGTGGCGATCGCGGAACCGAGCAGCGTTGATGTGCTGATCAGCCCGACAGATAGGGTCGACATGCCCAGTGCTAGAAGATAGGCCGGAAGCAGCACCGCAATGTAACCATCACAAAAGCCTCGCAGGCTCCTCGCCACAAGCAGCCGCCACACGCCTGCCTCGACGCCCACCAGAGCGAGTGTTGATGAGAGGCGTGTGGGGCGAGGAGTCATCGCGAAACCTCCAACGTGCATTCGTAACTTGAATACTGGTTACAGCCCGTCCGGATATTTATTATAGTAGAGATAGCAACAAAATACGTTGAGACCTCTACATGAATACATGGCTGCTTCTGGTGCTCGGCCTCCCAACCGCCAACGCGACCGAGCGTATGCGCGCCTGGAGAGCGCTCAAGTCTTGCGGGGCGGCAGTGCTACGCGACGGCATCTATCTGTTGCCCGAGCATGTCGCTGGCCGGGAAGCCCTCGAAATGATCGAACGAGAGGTGCTCGCCATCAATGGCACGGCCTACCTGTTTTCGATCAGCGAGCCCGGCGAGCGATTCATTCCGCTATTCGACCGGAGCGAGGAATACGGCAAACTACGGGACGATATCGCCAGTTGCCTTGGCGAACTGACTGGCGAGAACGCCCTGCAAACCGCACGTCAAGCCCGCAAGCTGCGCAAGGCGTTCGCCCAGCTGAGCGCCATCGACTTTTTCCCAAACGAGCAGAAACAGCAGGCCGACTCAGCGCTGCAGACGTTGGAAACGGCCATCAGCAGCGCGCTCTCATCGGACGAACCCGGCAGCAATGCAGAGCCCATCGCGATGCTTGCCTCGGGGGATTTCCAGGGGCGCGTCTGGGCTACACGCAAACGTCCGTGGGTCGATCGTCTTGCCAGCGCCTGGTTGATCCACCGCTTCATCGACCCGGCGGCGCACATCCTCTGGCTGGACTCCGTACATGACTGCCCAACCGATGCACTGGGGTTCGACTTCGACGGGGCCACCTTCAGCCACGCCGGAAAGCGCGTCACCTTCGAAACCCTGCTGGCCAGTTTCCAGCTCGAAAGCCCTGCCCTGAATCGCATCGCCGCCGTCGTGCACTACCTAGACGTCGGTGGCAGCCAGCCCACTGAGGCATCGGGTATCGAACGCGTCCTGGCCGGGCTGCGAGAAAGCATCACGGATGACGACCAGCTTCTTCAGGCAGCCAGCAGCATCTTCAATGGCCTGCTGATCGCCTTCGCAAACGACGAGAAAAACCATGACTGAATCCACTATGCGTGCCACCGGGAAGGTTACCTCCGCTAGAGCTCCCATCGGCCTGTTCGAGGCGTTCCTGTTCTGGCTGAAGCTGGGCTTCATCAGTTTCGGTGGCCCGGCGGGGCAGATTTCGATCATGCATCAGGAATTGGTCGAACGCCGTCGGTGGATCAGCGAGCGGCGGTTCCTCCATGCCCTGAACTATTGCATGTTGCTACCGGGGCCGGAAGCTCAGCAGTTGGCCACCTATATAGGCTGGCTGATGCATCGTACCTGGGGCGGCGTGATCGCCGGCGCCCTGTTCGTGCTGCCGTCGCTCTTCATCCTGATCGGCCTGTCGTGGATCTACGTCGCCTTTGGCGAAGTGCCGGTAGTGGCTGGCATCTTCTACGGCATCAAGCCTGCGGTGACGGCCATCGTCATCCATGCGGCCCACCGGATCGGCTCACGGGCCCTGAAGAATGCCTGGCTATGGGCCATGGCTGCGGCCTCCTTCGTTGCCATCTTCGCGCTCAACGTGCCCTTCCCGATCATCGTGCTGGTGGCTGCGATCGTGGGCTATATCGGCGGACGGCTACTGCCGAGTAAGTTTGTCATTGGCGGTGGACATGGGGCAGCGAAGGCCAGCTATGGCCCGGCGCTGATCGATGACGACACCCCGACTCCCGAGCATGCGCGCTTTCGCTGGGGGCATCTGCTGCGCCTGGCCGTGATCGGGGCCGCCCTCTGGCTGCTGCCAATGGGGCTGCTGACAGCCTCGTTCGGTTGGCACGGAACACTGACGCAGATGGGCTGGTTCTTCACCAAGGCTGCCTTGCTCACCTTTGGCGGTGCCTATGCGGTGCTGCCCTACGTCTATCAAGGGGCGGTCGGCCACTACGGCTGGCTGTCCGCCTCTCAGATGATTGATGGCCTCGCTCTGGGCGAAACCACACCGGGGCCGTTGATCATGGTGGTGGCGTTCGTGGGTTTCGTCGGTGGCTACGTCCAGCCGATGTTTGGCGCCGAGCACCCCTTCCTCGCCGGGGCGATAGCTGCGACCTTGGTCACCTGGTTCACCTTCCTACCGTCCTTCCTGTTCATCCTCGCCGGTGGCCCGCTGGTGGAGTCGACGCACAACGAATTGAAATTCACCGCGCCACTGACCGGCATCACCGCTGCCGTTGTGGGAGTGATCCTGAACCTTGCCCTGTTCTTCGGCTATCACATGCTCTGGCCCAACGGCTTCAGTGGCGCCTTCGATTGGCCGTCGGCGCTGATCGCCATCGCGGCGGCGGTGGCCCTGTTCCGCTTCAAGCGCGGCGTAATCCAGGTTCTGCTGGCCTGCGCCCTAGCAGGCCTCGCGGTACATTTGCTGCGCGGTTGACAGCAAGAGCCGGCCTGTCCGACTGGTCGGCTCACCCATGATCTATCGCTTCGTGCGGGAGGCGTGCAATGAAATGGGCTGATTACTCACTATTCAGCGGCTCAGAGGTATTTGGTGATCTGCTTGAACTCATCCAGCGGCGCTGGCTCGCCGCTAGCAAGCGCTCCAAGGGTGTTTTCGAGGCAATGGTCGATGTGATCCTGGATCAGCGTGCGCTTGGCATGGCAGACGGCCTTCTCCACCGCATGGAGCTGCTGAGCGATATCCACGCAGGCGCGCCCATCCTCGATCATCGTGATGATGCTGCGCAAGTGACCCTCGGCGCGCTTCAACCGCTTGATAATGGCGCTGTGCGATAGGTGCGTGTGCTCATGCGGGGTGGCGAGCTTGGTCATGTTTTAATCCCAAATAGTTAGACAAGAGGCAACAATCCCCTCGGGGGATACCCCCCATGCGATCACGAGTCGCGCTTTACTCAAAGCAGCTCAATACCGAATCGCCGCACGAACAGGGCGAACAGCCCGAAACTCAACATCGTTATGACGATGCTGCCGATCAAAGTCGGCCAGAACCCCAGCCGGGGAAGTAGCAGAGGAAACGCCAGGAACATGGGAAGTGTCGGCACAACGTACCAGAAGGTGTACCAGGCATGGTTCGCAATCTTTTCCTGGCTCTGATGTTCGACGTAGAGCCAGATCAGAGTCAGCACAGTGACAAGCGGAAGAGCTGCCACTAGACCGCCCAACTTGTCGCTACGTTTCACCAGCTCGGACACCAGAACCACGACTCCAGCGGTAACGAAGTACTTAGTGATGACCCAAGCCATGTCAGCTCCCGATCGAAACTTGAGGCGGTTAATTCGCTTTGAAGATTTCGAAAATCATATCCCCCCAGGGAGGATATAATCAAGCAACAATAGCTGACCTATCAGGCAATGCCAGCATGCGCGTTTTCTTGTGTACCCGTTGCACAATCTGCCCCGACAATTCACCTAAGCCTTCAGTGTTGGGAGCCACCACGTCGGCGTAGGCGGCTTAAGAGCCTTCATAGATATTGTTCGCGAAACCGTTTCAGGTTGATCAAGCGTAATCGTCCGGCGAGCACGCCTAAGTAGTTTAACGGACGCCCATTTTTGTGGTAGCAACTCCGCAATCTCATTCGCCCGCTGAGTCGGCAGGCGTGTCAGCACCTCTTTCAGGTAAGCATACGGATCGTGCCCATTCATGCGTGCATGATTGGATCAAGCTCATGATCGCCGCTGCCCGTTTGATGGCCGCCGGTGTTCAGCCAGAAGACGAAAATGGAAAGCCATTAGCTCGTGCGAACCTGCAATCTCCGTCGGGGGCACGCATCATTTGGTTGCCCAGACGCTTCGGGCGCTTCTCTATTATCGAGCTGTGGCCGCACTGGTGGGGGGCGTTTAATCACGTGCGCGGGGAAGACGATTGTTATTTTCGACGCATCAGCAGAGTCTTTCTGCTGAACTGTTCAGCAGATAGCAAAGTCGGGCGAAAAAATCATGTTGAGCGCAGCCATGAGAACAACTGAAGTGTCTGTCATCAAGGCAGCGAGAGAGTGGGCGGCGAAGAATGGCCAGGACGAAGCTCAAACGGTCATTGAGGCGGCGGAAGCCATCGGTAAAATTAGGTTTAAGTTTACTGGTGACCAGTATCAGAAGGCACTGACAAGCCTTTATCAGCGCTACACCGGATCATAAGCCTGTATGTAACGTGTTGCCTATAATAAGCGCTGAGGTGACCAGACATGCCTTGTCCGCTTTTTACCTCCTATTTTGCAGTGCGCTTAGCTAAGTACCAGCTACGAGATTCCTTAGATCCTAGACTTGTTAGGTACGCAGATGTAGGCGGCACGATACATTTTCCTTATCAGCGCACTTTGACTGAAAACTTCTGCCGGATAGGAATTACTACGACGCCATCATAACCGCGAGCGTTTTCTTGATGAATTCTTCGTCTTTGTCGATGGCTCCCAGGGCGCCGCACACGTTTCCAACGACGTTGACTGACCCGCCCGCTTCAGACATGTAGTATTTTCTTGAGCTGCTTCTGGACTGCGGTTAGCGAATCACCTACCTCCCTGACAGCAGATATGATCTCACCCTTGGACACTCCAAATTTATCTGCCCAGTACGTAAGCTCGGAGATGTCGTTGATGTTGATTCTGATCTCGTCGGTGCCGCAAATAAATTTTCGCGGTTTCATAGGAGTCTCCGTGTCTACTGAGTATGTCCAAACAGAATAATCGGATCAGGTGGGTCGTGTAATTTTTTGTGAAAAAAACGTCAACGATTCGTTGGCGTTGGTATCCATCAAAACCCCGGCTCCATTGGTGAAACCTTGACAGGCGAACAATGTTCCTCCGAAGCGAATTGACCGTTTCCGGTCGTTCTCCGGTGGTCGTCACTACCGCTTATGCTGGTCAAGTCGAATGCAAACGATTGGACAGCACGAACGCAATTGACTGATCAGTGGCAGTGCACATGGGTGTTCAAGTCCATCCAATTGCGCAAGTGGCTTTACTTCGAGCGTCTCCCAAAGCGCTGCGGCTAAGGGGAACGGTGGCGTAATACCAATAAAGGCATGCAATCAGATTTTAAAATTGATTTGCAAGGTGAGATCATCGGACGCTTACCCATCTTGAGAAGTAAACGCTGAATAAACTCAAAATGGGTGGTGTTCGGCAACGTGGCTTGCTGACAAGTGGACTTGCGCAAGGGCGGAAAGTCAACGTAAAGCGCGCTTAGACTTTGGCGATTTCGAACTCTCAATTAGTCAGTTACAGCACTAGGAATAGCAGACAGCTTGGCCCCGGCCAGCTTCCTTAGCACGATACAGTGCTTGATCAGCTGATTTGATAAGCCATTGAGTTTGTTCCAATTCTGAACCCGAAGCTGTGGCAATGCCGATACTTACACTGAGAAGCCCAAACGGGCTGGATTTGTGAGGAATACTCCTTTGCTTTACCCGGTCGAGGATGGTTTGCGCTACTACAGCGGCACCTTCACTGTTCGTATTGGGCATGATGATGCCCATCTCTTCTCCACCGTATCTTGCTACCAAATCGGATGGTCGCCGAACGCAATCCACCAGAATTTTGCCTACCTCCTGAAGACATGTATCTCCGGCGACATGCCCAAGCGAGTCATTGAACAATTTGAAATAGTCTATATCGATCAATAGCAAGGCTAGCGGACCCCCTTCCCGCTTCGCTCGCCGCGCTTCGATGGCAAGTGTCTGATCAAAGCAACGGCGGTTCGCCAAGCCGGTCAACGCATCCCTCATCGCCAACAACTCCAATTGCTCGTTAGAACAAAGCAGTTGCTGCTGCGCGACGCGCAACTCCTCCTCAACTTTGATTCGTCGGCGAATATGCCGCAAGAGCGATAAACCAATGATTCCAGTGATTACGATCAAACTGCTCACGACCCCTATCGACAGCAACGCTTCTATCCGCCATGTATCCAGGGCTTCGCGCTTGCCCAGCGCAACGGTAGTCACCAACGGTAACTTGTCACTCTTCCTGAAAGCGTAGAGGCGCTCCACTCCATCCAAGCTCGAAGTAAACGAGGCGGTACCGACTGATTTGTCGACGAGGTACTGAGCGAAAATCACTGACTTCGAAAAGTTACGGCCCATGTCCTGTTCACGAAATGGGTAACGAACCAGCAACGTACCGTCGGTATTAGTCAACCCAATGGCCCCGTCCTGTCCGACGTCAATCTGTCCAAACAATCGCAGGAAGTTTTCAACCCCCAGGGTTACCGCTACCACCCCGGCAAAATCTCCCCGAGCATCGTCGAAACGCCGACTGACTGTGATAACCCACTCCTGGTTAGCCCGGCTACGAATCGGTGGCCCGATGAAGGGTTCCCGGGAAGCGTTATCACGGTGATGTATGAAATAGGCCCGATCACTACTGTTGGCTCCAACCGGTATAGGCCGGTTGGAAGACATCAGCCAGCGGCCTTGTTTGTCATAGATGGTTATGCCACTCAATTGTGGCATAAGAGGTTGCTGTCGACTGACTAGCGCACTCAGCCGCAAAATCTGCTCGGGTTCATTTCCCTCTTTTTCCAGTCGCTCGACGAGCCCTAGCAAGAGCAGTGAGCTTTGCGTGACGATGCCCTCGGAATAGGTAACAAGCGCCTGGGTTAGGTTCAATCCATGGATGTTCACCTCCTCTAGCGCCCGATCGCGCGAAGCCATAACCTTCCAGATAGTCAGGGACGCTAAGGAACAGCAGATGACCAATAGCAAAAGTACAACGAGGTGGATGTCACGCTTCAAGTCAGCACCTTAATGCAAAATCCGGTTTCCCCGTTTTCGCTATTACTGAAATTATTGAGATCGTTGCCAGCGTATGTCCCTGGCCGATTAGAGGATACAAGTAGTCCACTTGAAAACGCAGCCACTAATGCGCCATCCAGAGCCTTTTACTCTCAGATTCCCTACTCGACGGCTTGCCAAATTTAAATGCCAGGAAATGGTATGCCAGCCTATATGACGATCGACCTAAATAACTGAAGCAAACTGTCGAGTCGCGGGCCTGGAATGGCAAGGTACCTATCACCGAGGGAGCGGCGATGCCAAGAACGTTGCATCCTTCATCAAGGAGATGCTCGGCTGACTATATGAGCCGTGCCCATTGGCCCGAGGTAGCGACCTCAAAGGAAGTTCAGTGAATCGATTGGAAGTCAGCGAACGTTTTCACGATTACCTTCGTAACAGGACTCGACTCAATATCACGAAATCGTTTCCAGTGACTCCACTTGCACGCGGCAATCTCATTTTGCGGAGACGGCTTCTCACCAGGCTGGAGTGCGGTCATGAACACGAAGTGGGTGGTGTCGTCCCTCTCAAAACGTGCGAGATAGATTAAGTCTTCAGCAACCAGTCCTGTTTCCTCTTCAAGCTCGCGCACTGCGGCCTCAGCAGGTGTTTCGCCTAACTCTATCTTGCCGCCAGGTAGTGCCCATTTGGATTTCGGCTTGCGCACATAGAGGACATGATCATTCTTGCGGCATATCACTGTGGCTCTGGCCTTCATACTCACCTCCATTACCTTGCACTTAAGTCTTGGTAGGCTCGATGGAACTGCCTATCTATAGGACTGCGCCGTCATCAAATCGTCACAATTGGAAAAGGCATTTTTGATGCCAAAACTTGACGGCTAGCCTGTAAGCTGAAGAGTAACTCCTGCTGTCGTAGGTGTGTGTCGAGCAAGCGATGAGGCAGAAAGGTGTGTTCGCCGAACACTTACATTTGAGCCCCCCCCTCCCACCTCCCGCAAAGACTCTATCCTCACGCAGAGAATCACTGTGCCCTGTCATAAATTATCTCAGTTCAGTCCTGCATAATTCTTGAAATCATGGAGTCATAGCGGTACTCCTAAAGCACCAGTTTCAGCAGGAACGTACCATGCATTCAAGATTCAGGGTCATCGAAACAACCAGAACGGATGACGGCATCAAGCAGTATCGAGTTGTGGATCTCGTCGAGGGAGGCTCTGCTAGCAAACACGGTGTGTTCAACTCCAAGATCGAGGCGGAGGCTGTTTGTTCGCTCCTGAATGCCGAGCATCCTCGTCAGAGTGGCGTAGGGCATACGTCCCTGAGTCTTTGAACCACTCGTATCGGCACGCCGATTACGGATGACTATTCCGAATTGGTGAATACCTACAGTGCAGCCATAGGCTACCCAGTCTTTAACACCTCCTCCTACTACGCTTCTCCTTTCCACGGAGGAATCGCGATGGCCAACGAAGACCTGCTCCCTTCCCTGCTGTTCAAGATCAATCAGAACCAGCTTGCCCTTGAGGCTGCCATCTTAGAGCTGACGCTTTGGGTCGAGCAGCATGGATCAGGTGAGGTTGCCGAGAACGTACGAGGGGCTCTGCCCTCCATCGACCGCAACGAGGAATTTATCAAAATGACGCTAGCGGTGCTTATGACGCCTGAGCGCCCCGAGTAAGAGGTCAACGCCAGTGCTGCAATAAAGCAGTCGGCTGGTGCTAGGGGCGGGCCCGCAAGCGGCGAGTGCGGAATGCCCCCCACCCGCTGCCGAACGCAGCTTTGAGGAACGCCCAGAATCCACTTTCGTTGGGACGAGGTTCGCCACCTTTGGCAATGCGTTTGAGTTGTCCGGTGTACCAGAGGATTTCCATAATCCCCATGCGATCCACTGCCTTGATGCCGGTATTGATTGGTCGCACCTGTTGATTGCTGTCGCTCCCCTTCAGCAATGCCGCTGGGGCATCCGGATCAATAGCCAACAATCGTGCCAGACCGACCACATCTAGCGATCCGGAGCGCAGTGCCTCGTTCATCCCTGCCGCAGTGCGAAAACCGCCTGTGACCATCAAGGGTACTTGCACGTTAGCTCGAACTTTCGCTGCGAACTCCAAGAAGTACGCTTCGCGTGCTACGGTAAAGCCTTTTTTCGGCTCATGCATCGCACCACTCATGGCTGGAGCCTCATAGGTGCCGCCGGATATCTCGATTAGATCATACCAGCGTCGATCAGCGCGCGAATTGTTTCCATCGATTCCTCTTCAGTGAAGCCACCGCGCTGGAAGTCAGCGGAGTTGAGTTTAATCCCCACCGGGAAGTCCGCTCCGACTTGACGTCGAATTTCGGCGTAGACAGCCAGCACAAAACGGCGACGCTTCTCCGGTGATGTGTGATGCCTTAATGCTTCAAACAAACGTCGTGGCGGGTGTGAAGATCGATGGATTTAGGATGGTTGCTCCAGTAGTGCCTGGAGACATTCTCAAGCTCTCAGCTCAAGTCGTTCGATCACTCATCCACGCGGGAAACAATGAGCGAAGTTGGGTTGTGTTTAAAGTCGACGTCGCTACGACGGGGGGAAAAGCCGTCCTTGTTTATGAGGTGGCGGTATTGATACTGCGCAGGGGCGGTCAGGGTGGGTCTGTACCTGGAAGCGTTGGCCAGCATTGATACTCGTGTGCCCCTCTTTTGGCCAGAAGCGCACGGATGGTAGCGCCAGCGAGGCGTTACTCAAGAGACCCAGGAGTTGCTTGATCTCTGCGCCGAGAAGAACAACCGCCGCTCTCGAATGAGATACAAGGAGGCCCTCGAAGGGCCCTTTTGTACTCAAATCAAAATCACTTGGCCAGCCAGGAGTCAACGGTCGCAGAAGGGATTAAAAAAGTCTTAATAAGCTTTGTTCTCAACCAAGCAATTGCCTCCATCCACCACGAGCAACTCACCTGTGATGTAACTCGCTTCAGGTGAAGCCAAGAATACAACGGCAGCGGCCACTTCCTCTGGCCGACCCGCTCTCCCAAGAGGTGTAGAGCGTGCTGCTTTGACTTCATCAGGAGTGCTCGACCCTGTAGCTATCCAACCAGGGGCAACTGAATTCACCGTTATACCTAGATGAGCAACCTCAAGAGCAAGACTCATGTTCATCCCTACCATTCCGGCCTTTGCTGCACTATAAGCAGCCTCTCCTGGATTACTGGCTCGTGTACCTGTGGTTGAGCTGATGTTCACTATGCGGCCATATCCTCTAGCCCGCATCCCAGGCAACACCCCTTGAGTTAACAGGAACGCAGTTGTCAGATTTCGAGCGATGGAAAGATTCCAGGTTTCGAGGCTCGTATCCGTGAACTCGACGAACAGTTCTGGACTCCCTTGCATCGCCATACCGGCATTATTTACAAGAATATCGATGCGGCCCCAGACGGCCTCAGCCCAAGCGACGAACTCACTAACCTTAGTTTCCTCAGTTAAGTCTACCGATCGACCCTCTGCTTCGAAGCCGGCGGCGCGTAACTCCGCAACCCGCTCATTGATGCGTGCGCTGCTTGCCGTGACGATCAGCTTGGCCCCTTGGGCCCCAAGACGATGGGCAATAGCCATACCGATTCCAAGCTCACTGCCCGCTCCACTCACAAGCGCCACCTGATCTGCCCAGCTTGAATTCATCATCCTTGCCTCTGTTGAAGGTTTGCGAAGCTCACGAATGGAGGTGTAGCAGATAATCGAATGCTCAAAACCCTTCTGCGTTGCACCAGAAGCAAATCTGGGCCGTCTGCAACCCTCTGACAGGGAGCTATTGGACAAAAAATATTAGACATTTGAACTGCTGGACGTCCCCTTTGTCATCCCGAAAGGGCATCAAGAAATCAGCAACCTCACCCGAGAGAATTCATCCAATGACACCGACAGAGAAACTCCTGGAATGGCATTCAAATTGGGCGATAAATCAGGGAGTTATCAGATGCAAGACTTGCAACGCAGAGCAGGCTGAATTGAACAGAGACCAGACATTCCCGCATGACACAGGATGCGTGAAGGCCTCTTTAGGCATCCTTCCGTGGCAGGCCTTAGACGATGTCGAAAAAGCATTCGCAAGCGGCCAGAAGCACGACTAGCTGAGCGGGCCCTGAGCTTGAGCAGTTTTAGCGCCTGCCGACCCGATGTCATTGGGTGATCACACAAGAGGAGTCTGGGTGTAAGAATCCATTTCCTCCATTCAAAAGCAACTCACTGAACGGACGTACCTATTGGATTTCCATAGTCAGGATGGCTTCTTTATTGCGCATACTCACGAGCCAAATTTTCGTTTTGCTCGCATCGAAACCGCCCCCCCCCGAAGGGGTCTTGCATGCCACGTCCCCACGTGAACTCCTAGCCTAATCACCCTGTTCAGTGGCACCTTGAAATACTTGAGGTCGCTGTGCGCGTTCTGCACCAGAAATGCGAAGAGACTCTCACGCCCGCGCGTAATCAAAATGCCCCCGGTAGGTGTAACCGTCTCCCGACTGAAGAAACAGCTCGTCTGCATAGGACTGAAATACAGATGATTTTAGTGACTAAGGCTTGACGCCATTGGGACGTCAGCCTGAGCCTGCGTCAAGACACGGAAATGGCGACTAACGTGGAAAAAACTCTTCGCCATTAACTTCAACGTCAAACCGTCGGCCAGCACTCAGGCAGGCCGATGGCACTCGAAATGGGCTAGAAGATTGTTTCTCTGCGTTCGTAGCGAATAGACTCGGTGTCAGCTATCAATGCCAGGTGACCGAATCGGTGCTCTAATTTAGCTAACGCTGCAAAGTTCGCGCTTTCGACCTCGAATACGACTTCATAATCAGGATTCACGTCATGCGCTTGTCTGATTTCATCATCAAGGAACTTGAGCCGATACTGCAAGCTTGGGAAGACTTCGCAAGAACTATTGAAGTGCCCGGTGAGGATTTAGACTCCAAGGGCCTACGGGATCATGCAGAGCAGATGCTGCGAGCAATTGCGCTAGATCTTTGCACATACCAGTCCGCGCAAGAACAGATCGCCAAGGCCCAAGGTAACGCACCTATCGACGAGTTGGAAACCGCTGCTGAAACCCATGCCGTCACACGTTTAATGGCGGGTTTCACGCTGGATCAAATGGTATCCGAATATCGCGCTCTGAGAACAAGCGTACTCAGTCAATGGCTGGGCCAGATGAAGGCAGGTACAGTTCTAGAGGTAGACGATATGATCCGCTTCAACGAGGCAATCGACCAAGCGCTCGCCGAATCCATTGCTAGCTACTCTCGCGCGGTAGAGGCTTCACGCAACGTTTTTTTAGGCATCCTCGGCCATGATTTACGCACGCCACTCGGAGCCATTTTGTTGGGCGCCGATGTATTACGACAATCGGGTGATCTGGGGACTCGCGCCAGAAAAATCGCATTGGGGATTTACACCAGCGTAAGACGGGCTAGTCAGATAGTTGGCGACTTGCTAGATCTGACTCGCTGCCAAATGGGCCCGGGAATTCCCGTCAAAAAGGAAGATATCGACCTCACACCACTGTGCACACGTATCGTTGAAGAGATCCGCACTTTTCATCCACAGGCAGATATCGTACTCAAAAAAGTGGGATCGGCTCGCGGTCAATTTGATGGAGCCCGCATGGAGCAAGTATTTTCAAACCTGCTCAGCAATGCAGTGCAGCATGGTGATCTACTTTTCCCGATTAACGTTTCACTCGACGTATCTGATAACAACGTTGTCTTCTCAGTCCACAACCTCGGCGAGCCTATACCAGGAGATACCCTGCCCTTCATCTTTAATCCTATGGGGCGCTTCTCCCAGCACGCTTCACTTGACCTTGGCCCTAGCACTGGCTTGGGTTTGGGTCTGTACATCGCCTCCCAAATCGTGGCTGCGCATATGGGTACTATTGATGTGATTTCCGACAAAGTGTCTGGAACCACTTTTCTAGTGAAAGTACCTGCATGCTGATGTGAAAAACAGCAATCGGACTACCCATTATTCAAAAGACGCAAAACACATCAAGCACTACCCTAATAGATCTAATTACCCCAGAACTCACGACACCGCATCGCGAGGCACCTACTCAACATCAGCAACATCAGCTGAATTTTGATTGCTGTTCGTGAGCGACAATCTAGCCCTCAAGAAAGGGCCCTTGAAGGGCCCTTTCTTGTATTCAAACCAAGATTACTTGGACAGCCACGACTCGACCGTGTCAGAGCCGTATTCGGCCTTCCACTCTTTCAGCGTCCGGTGATTGCCACCTTTGGTTTCGACGACTTCGCCGGTGTGCGGGTTTTTATAGACCTTCACCTGGCGAGGCTTGCGAGTGCCGGAAGTAGATTCGGCAACAGGAGCACGCCGGCGGCCAGCTTGTGGATCGAGCAAGTTGATCACGTTCGGCAGGCTGTAACCGTATTCGGCGAGCAAAGCACGCAGCTTCGTTTCAAATTCGATTTCTTTCTTGAGACCTGCATCGCCTTTCAGGGCTTCGAGAGCTTGGAGCTGCTCAGCCAGGTGTTTTTCGAGTTGGCGGAATTCTGCGAGTTTGGACATGATTAACCTCGTAAATGACTACATGAAAATGTGAGATAGGGTGAACCAAAGAAGTTGTCCGTTCACCGCTTTACAGTTGAGGTCAGGATATCTCACAAAGCATCGGCGTGCACTTCTGTGTAGGCACGTTCGATCCACTTCCATTTTTAACACAAGGGACATCGGGCGTCGGATAAAAGCGTCCACCCGATGTAAACCGAAAGCAATTTACTTCATAGTTTTATCCAGCTCGTTGATGCAGACGACTTTAGGCTGCGTCATGTCCTCATACGCAAATCGAACCCCTTCACGCCCCAAACTTCCGTACTTAAATCCACCGAAAGGCATGGCGTCGAAACGATAATCGGAAGAATCATTGATCATCACGCCACCCGCTTCAATCTGACGCGCTAGTTTCAAAGCTGTGGAAATATCTCGTGTGAAAAGACCTGCATGCAAGCTGTACTCTGTTACGTTGGCCAGAGCAATAGCGTCTTCCAGCTGGTCAAAAGGCTCTAGGATAACCACGGGTGCGAAGACTTCTTGCTGCCAAATCGTACTGCTATGCCTCACATGCTCGAGTACGGTAGGCGCATAGCTTCCTAGCTGGCGATGGTGCCCACACAGAAGAACGGCCCCCTCGGCCAGTGCTTCGTTTACCAATTGTTCGGTACGACGGGCCGCCTGCTCCGTAATCATCGGGCCGACATCTGTTGCTCGCTGGTCAGAATCCCTCACTACTAAGGCGCGCGTTTGGCTGACAAAACGCTCACGGAAGTCCTCATAAATTGAACTATGTATAAGGATGCGTTGAGTGCCGATACAGTTCTGGCCTGCTGCCCAAAAGGCACCAGACACACAGGACTCAACAATCGGTTTCATATCACAATCTTCAAGCACGAGAACCGGGGCATTTCCTCCCAGATCCATTGCTAGCTTCTTCAACCCAGCACTGCGAGCGATAGCCTCTCCCGTGGCAAAACCACCCGTAAAGGAAATCATCCGAACTTCGCGAACCTCCACTAATGCTTTACCCAAGTCGACGCCACCAGTTGCCGGGGTAATCACAGAAGGTGGAAGCCCCGCTTTCACCAAGCACTCAACGAGCTTGAGAGCAGACAACGGCGCGAGTTCCGAAGGTTTCAAAATCACAGCATTGCCACCAGCGATTGCCGCGCCGAGTTTATGGGCGACCAGATTCAGCGGATCGTTATAGGGCGTGATGGCGACGATAAGTCCTAAGGGTTCCCGCGTGAACCAACCTTGGCGCGACTCCGATCCTTCATAAGCCCCAAATGGGATAACTTCACCGGCGTTACGACGCGCCTCTTCCGCCGATAGTTTCAACGTGTTCACACAACGCCTCACTTCCTTCTCTGCTTGTCGAAGCGTTTTTCCCGCCTCTGCAACTATCAGCTTGGCAAATGCGTCAGACTCAATCTCCACATACCGGGCGGCGTCCTCAAGAATGCGCGCACGCATGTGACGAGGCATTGCCGCGCTCTCGCGCACGCCGATTCGCGCGCGTTCCAGCAAGCCAGGAACTGCGGCAGCATCGAGGCAAGGGACACTCCCTACCAAGCGACCATCGAATGGACTGAACACATCAATCTGTTTGGCCTCTACAAGCTGGATACTGGCCATGCTGGATACGCTCATGACTATCTCCTGTTATTTGCCGTGGGCGGTGTGGATGGCGACGATGTCAGACAGCAATGCGAAGGCTGTCTCGATACGACCTGCCCCAGGCCCGGACACCGTGACGGCGCCCAACAGTTGGGTATTGTGTGACGCGGCATTCGTGGCGCCGGCAATACCTGCTAGAGGATGCGAATTCGGCAGCAGCCGGGCCTCGACACTCGCTCGAACCGAGCCATCGGCTTCACGATTGGCTGAGCCAATCAGTTTCCAGCTCGAGCTATTGGCACTTGCCTGAGCAATATCTTCCGCGCTGATATTGCTGATTCCCGAACACGCTACATCACCGACATTCAGTCGTGCATTCAGAAGTTCGTTGGCCAGGATGACCACCTTGAGGCGTACGTTGAACCCCTCCACATCGGCGGTTGGATCTGCCTCCGCGTATACGAGCTGTTGTGCCTGTACGACGGCATCGTTGAACGTTAGACCGTCTTTCATCTGAGTGAGCACGTAGTTGGAAGTGCCGTTCAGGATGCCTTCGAAGCCTTGCACGTTGGCACCCGCCAAGGCCTGCTTGGCCAGACGAATCACAGGGGTGCCACTCATCACCGCCCCCTCGTATTCGAAAGCGACCTGGTTACGACGGGCCAATCCCTCGAGCTCGGCATCGTGCAGCGCAATAGGCCCCTTATTGGTGGTCACTACATGAATGCCACTTTCCAAGGCCCAGCGGCAAAAGGTAGTTGCTGGCTCGCCATCCACCGGATTGGTGAAAGTGGCCTCAGCGATGATGTCTGCACCAGAATGCTTGATTACGGTTTCGTTGAATGCCTCAGCATTGCCTCCGGGCAGTTGAGCGAGTGCGCCTTTCTCAATCGGCAGCGCAACCAACTGTTTTGCATCCAGACCGTCTTTAGCAACGATGGAGCCAAGGAACAGATCGGTGACACCGACAATTTTAATAGTGAAGCCCAGTGATTTTTTCCACTCGGCATTACGATCGGCGACCAATTGGACGAAGCCACGGTTCACCCCACCAAACCCTACCAAGGCAATTTTGTACTCAGTCATTAGCGCTGCTCCTGTTGATGTTGTTCGATAGGAACATGCTAAGAGCCGGGCTTTGGCAGTTGAATATGGCAGAGTGCTGTATTAACTGGGCGTTTTGCCCAAGCACGATGTGGTCTGCGAAATTGCACTCACATGGTCACCCGCTTGCATTCGACCTGACCATCGATCGCATGGGATCTGACCAGCACGCATCGCAACCATGATCGGTAAAGAATTCCGGATTGCCGCCAGTAGCGGTGACAGGCAGAGAGCGGCCAAAAGAGGTCACGCGTCTTGTAAATGACAACATCAAAAGCGGCGGATTTCTAACATAGCGCGCAAGCCTCCTTGTGTGCGATTCTCCAGGCTGACCCGCCCACCAAGCCGAACCGCGATAGTCTGAACGATGGTCAGCCCCAATCCCGCTCCCTGTTCATTTCCGCGACTGTAGAATCGCTCGAACAGCCGATCATGATCCTCGTCCTTGATCCCTGGCCCTTCGTCCTCGACGGACAGTTCATAGCCATGTTCTGTTTTAACTAGCTTTACGGTGATCAGCCCATGCGCGGGCGAGAAATTCGCCGCATTGCTCACCAGATTGTTCAGTGCAATATCGATGGCGGCCGGATCGACCCTCACTTGGCTGATGTCATCACTTACATCGAGCACCAGTTCCAGACCCTTGCCCAACAACCAGGGAGTCAGCTGAATCAGACTGTCGCGAACCGTGGCCGCCAGGTCAATGTATTCAGGCGGTTGAATGCTTGCCTGAGGTTCAATGCGCGCCATCGTGAGCAATTGGTTAACCAGTCGGCTGGTGCGGTCCACGCCCGCAATCAAGTGTCCAAGCGATGCCCGGCGCTCCTCCTCGCTCCCAGCCTCCATCAGGTTTTGCGCATGCACCCTGAGCACAGCCAGTGGTGTACGCATTTCATGGGCGGCGTCGGCGACGAAACGTCGTTCACGCCCCAACACTTCCTGAATCTGCGCGAGCATCCGGTTGAGCGCCGCTTGCATTGGCTCCAACTCACTGGGCAGCGGCGACAGATGCAAGGGCTCCAGTGAGCCGCTGTGGCGTGCGCGCAGGGTCGCCGCCATGTTCGCCAGCGGCCTGAGCCCCCAACCGATGGCCAACCAAACCATCACCGCAAGTATCAGACTGCCCAACACATTGGGCCACAGGGTATGGCGCACTATCCTGTCTACCAGTTCAGCCCGTACATCTTCCCGTTCGCCGACCCAAATGCGTAGGTCATTCTGTTTGTCTTCGAGCAGAAACGCGCGCCAGTGACGATTGTTCAGGTCCACTACATCGCTGAAGCCGGCTTGAGACGGAGCTGTTGTGAAAGAGGGAGCGCTGACTGTGTGCACCAGCACTTGGCCCTGGCGATTCCAAACTTGAAAGGCAATTTTGTGTTCATATGGATGACCGACAACTCCGGGCTCCGCTTCGCCCAATGCCTTGTTGAACGCTTGATACAGGTCGGCGTGTTCCTTGCTGGCCAACGGCATACGCAACACGCCTTGCAACAACCGCGCGTTTTGTGCCAGTTGGGCGTCATAGACTTCGGCGATTTCATGATTACTGTCGTGTAAATTGAATGCACTGATCACGGCAATACCAGCAAGCATCAGGCCGATGATTAGCGTGAGGGTACGACGGCGGATCGACGTCACTGACTCTCCTCCACCAGATAACCAACGCCGCGAATGGTGCGGATCAGATCGCTTGAAAATTTCTTACGCAGGTGATGGATATGCACTTCCAGGGTGTTGCTTTCAGCCTCCTCGCTCCAGCCGTAGAGTAACTGCATCAAATGATCGCGGGTCATGACTCGGCCCGGCGGTGAGAGCAGTTCGTGGAGTAGCTGATATTCCTTGGGGGTCAGTAATACTGGTGTGCCCTTGTAGCTGACTTGCTGGGTACCGGGATTGAGGCAGATGCCTGCATGTTCGATGAGTACTTGAGCGCGACCGGCACTGCGCCGCAACAAGGCCCGCAAACGGGCTTTCAATTCGGCCAGGTCAAAGGGCTTGATCAAGTAATCGTCAGCCCCGGCGTCGAGGCCGGCGATGCGATCTTCGGTGGCATCCCGAGCCGTGAGAATCAACACCGGCAAGTTTGAGCCGCTGTCACGCAGGCGCCGCAGTACTTCCAGCCCATCCATGCGCGGCAGGCCGAGGTCGAGCACCGCCAGGTCGAAGGACTCGCTGAGCAACGCATGCAGGGCGCGGCTGCCATCCTGCAACCAGTCAACTGTATAGCCCTCGCGTGCCAAGGCCTGTTGAATACCTTCGCCGAGGGGCACGTCATCCTCAATCAGTAATAAGCGCACACAGACTCCTGTCAGCTGAGTTTCTTATTCACGTCCACCAGCAGCGTTTCGATCTCTTTGCGGCGTCCGGCGTCAGCGGTTTCCCGGCCAGGACGAGGGGCTGCCAGCAGCGCCTTTTGCAGCGCTGCCTTGGCCTCAGCGTAGCGCTTTTGACGGTAGAGGTGATCACCCCAGAAGTACAGGCTGTCGATGCCGTTGGGGTTCAACTGCAAGGCAAGCTTGAGCAGTTGCTCGGCCTTGTCCGAGTCACCGAAACCGATGGGCCAGCCCGGTACGCGGTCATAAAGAGCACCGAGGCTGGTGTAGGCCGAGCCTTGCAAGGCCTTGGGGTCCAGAGCCAAGGCTTTTTCCAGGTCATCCTTCGCCGCTTTGACCTTGCTCAAAGCCCCGAGCCCGCCTTGGGCGCCGGCCCAACTGCTGGTGACGATGCCGGACCAGATCCAGGCCTCAGCAACCGATTGGCGTTCCTGGGTAAACGCTGTCGTCTGGGTGGCGAGCTTTTCGAAGGCGGCGGTGCGTTGCCCCTCGGGCACTTCGTACTGAATATGCGCCCAGCTCTGCTGGATGCCAGTGAGTCGCTGTTGGTCGGCAGCGTCCAGGGCCCAGACACTCTGGCTTAAGGCTCCCAGAAATAAGTACGCAGCAAATTTCTTCATGGCTTGAGATCCTCGTCGTTTGGCTTTTGGCTCAGACGGCGGATCAGTGGCAGTTGCTTGCGCAAACCACGGTCCACCAGGTTGGGCAGCAGGCTGTTGAGGCGAACGAAAAAGCGTTCCGGCCACCCCAGGTACAAGTCGCGGCGGTCGCCGGCAATAGCGTGGATCACTGCCGAGGCGACAGTCTGCGGGTCATCGACGCTGGATTTAAGTGCATCATTCAAGGCCTGCGCCGCCAGGCTGTTCATACTCGTGCGAGTGGCGCGCGGTGCGACGTACAACACACTGACCCGGGTGTCCGCCAGTTCCCGGCGCAAAGCCTCGGAAAACCCGCGCAAGGCGAATTTGCTGGCACAATAACTGGCGTAACCGGCATAGCCAATCGAGCCGTAGGTCGAGCCGACGTTCACGACCATGGCGCTTTCGGCCTGTTTGAGCAGAGGCAGCAAGGTTTTGGTCAGACAGATCGGCGCGCTGATGTTCACCGCCAACATCGCATTGATCTCGCTGTCATCCAGCTGTTCAAGCATGGCGAAGTGGTTAACCCCGGCGGCGTTGATCAACAGGTTGATCCCGCCAAAGGCTTCAGTGGCGGCCAGCACTTTTCGGCGATCAGCTTGGAGTCTCAGGTCGGCACCGACCCAGAACAGCGTTTCCCGATAGCGTTCCAGCAAGGGTTCCAGCGCCTCCCGATGCCGGGCCACGGCCAACACCTTGGCGCCACTGGAGCAAAGGGCGTTGGTGATCGCGAGGCCGATGCCGCCGCTGGCACCGGTCAGTACCACGCGAGCCTCAGACAGGCGCATGTGGGCTCTCCTCATCACGTGGCAGACCAAGGAACATGTCGGCATAGAGCCGGTACACCACTTTGGAGGCGTGAATGACCGCAGCCTGATCACCAGGGTCGTCCAGTTTGTTCATCAGTTGGCGGTAAGTCTGCATATGCTCGATGTCCAGCGAGCCGTGGGAACTGAGGTAGCTGAAGGCGTTTTCCGGCAGGGCCAGGCGGTCGCGAATGCTATCGGCAGCGTGAGTGGCCAGAGCGATACTGGTGCCTTCCAGTACATTGACCATGCCGAACAATCCCACCGGGTTGCCCCGGGCAATCAGGTCGTAGAGAAAACTCACCATCAGCTCGATGGCCAACGAAGGTTGACCGTCGCGTACGGCTTCCTTGACGCCACCACAGGCCTGAATATCATTGAGTACCCATTGTTCGTGGCCGTATTCATCCTCGATGTACTCGCACACCGCCTCACGCAGCCACTCCAGGCGCGACGGCAAACGTGCACCGCAAGCCATCATCAACGGCACGGTGTGGCGTACGTGGTAATACGCCTGCGTCAGGAACGCCCGGTAGCTTTCCAGGCTGACCTTACCTTCGAGGGCATCCACGATGATCGGAAGATTGAAAAGCGTGTTGCGCTCCTGGTGGGTGGCTGCTTGCAGCGTGTCGAAAAAGCTCATGATGCGGGTACTCTCGGTAAAAGCGGGTTGAGTCAGCTGCGCCCGGTAACGCTCGACGATGGCATCGCGGCGCGGCCGACCATTGGCCGTCAGCAGGCCATTTGTAGCAGTGAAGGGTTGTTCCAGGCGGGTCCACTGATGGACTCGGGCATAGTCGGGCAAAGCCTCGTTGGCCTCGTCCACAGCGGCGGCCAACTGCTCGTCCGAGCAGTCCGCACGGTGTGGCCAGAACAATGCATGGTTGCCCGGCATGGCTTCGCCGTAGACAAAGGCTTGGGCGATGTGACGGCGTTGGGTCAGTTCGGCCTCTACCCACTCGGGGTTGACGTTGCGACCGAAACTGGTGACGAACTGATGTTTTTTACGGCCGTTGAGGTAGAGAAATCCCTCCTCGTCGAACTCGCCGAGATCGCCGCTGGGCCACCACTCACCAGCGTGAGGTGCCTCCCCCAGGTAACCCAGCAGGGTCGAGCCCTTGATCAGGACTTCGCCGTCATCGGCCAGGCGAATCTGCACATGGGGCAAGGGTCGACCGACGCTGCCAGGACGGCTGGCCTGTGGCGTATTGAGGCACACCACTGACGCACACTCGGACAATCCGTAACCTTCGAAAACCGGCACGCCCAAGGTTTGCGCACGATACAGTAATTCTTCGCTGACTCGGGCGCCCCCCACGGCGGCAAAGCGCAGGGGCCGTGGATCGAAGGCTTTCTGCTCGGCGGCGCTGACCAGCATCAGCAGCAACTGCGGCACCAGGATCAAACTTTGCGGGGATCGACTGGCCAGGCATACCAGTAGTTGCGGCACATCCACACCACTGGCGCCCTGGATTCCCAGGGTTTTCTGGCTGGGCAGGCTTAAGGTCGCGCCGGCATACAACGCGGCATAACAACCGATGTTCTCCAGCAAAATGGCGAGCGGTAGCAGCGCCAGATGATGCTGCGGATTGGCGCTTCGACTGGCCTGATCCAGTTCGCGGGCGGTCCCCAGTATGCTGTCGGCGCTCAAACACACGCCTTTAGGTGCTCCGGTGGTGCCGGAGGTGAAGGTCAGTTTGGCGGTCCCTTCGGGTATCCGATTCGAACCACTGAAGGTGCGGCGCCAAAATTCACCTTTCTTTTCATAACCGACCGCTTGCAGTTCGGCTGCCAATTGCGGCTCGGCGATCACTCTCTCAACCTGGCTCTGTTCCAGGCAGTGACTGCGTTGCGTCGGGCTGAAGAACGGTGGCAAAACCACACAAGTCAAGCCCTCAAACAGGGCTGCCAAGTCCCAAAGCATCGCTTCGACGCCATTATCCAACGCCAGGGCGACCACCTTGATATGTTCGTCGCGCAGTCGTTGCTGGCGGTAAATCACTTCCCTGTACAGCGTGGCGTAGTCCAGTTTCAGCTGATCATCCCACAACGCAGTGGTATTGGTTTTAAGCTCAGCATGGTTACGCAGGATTTGTTTAAAACGCGTCGTTTCATGCGACATGGCAGCAACCCTCGATGGCCGACGGCAAACCCAAGCGACTGAAAAGACCGATATTGCGTAAGTGAGTGAAACCGGAACGGATGTTGCCAACATGCACCCAGGGCTTGCTTTCGTAATAGCTGCCCCAAGCGTGGCGGTCCTCACCCAAGCGCGCAGGGTCTGCTGCACACAGTGTCACCGGCTTCAAACCCAAGCGATGGAAGCTGTTCACCAGACCAATATTGCCGGTGAACGCCACCCACTCCAGGCCGCCCATGGCTAACACGTAGGTCATGGCGATGATGCTCATTCGTGCGCTGCCTGTGTCGGCTGCCGCCAGATTGCCAACTTCGACGATGACGGATCGGTCTACGGTCCGCTCTGCTGCGGCACTGATCAGCGAATCAATCGGTTCATCCAGGTAGCCCTCCAAAAACAGCGGTTCCGGGTTTGCCAGACGCACACCGACCACAGCACACAACGCACCGGACACATCGCTCATGCCAAACAGTTCCGGCATGAAATGACGGATGTCGGCGCCGTGAGCCTTGCGAAAACGTTGCTGAATGAAGCCTTCGAAGACGGACCGCTGCGCGTCGCCCGGCAATGCTCTGACTAGATTCATCTGTGGTGTTTCGGCCTGGCCGAAATGCAGCGGCAACTGAACATTCCAGTTGAATTCGGACATTGAAAAACACCTCCCCGGATCAATTGGGGTGAATTATTAAAGGCATTTCTTAACGAAGTCTGAAGGTGACAAAAGAATTGGCCCAAGGGTCTTCAGATTGCCTTAAGACTGGGGAGGCAGGGTGGCAACCCACTTGCAGCATCAACTTATCGAGGCCCACCATGACCCGTCACTCAACACCGCAGCGCTACACAAAACTGTCGATCACCCTGCACTGGCTAATGCTGGCGCTGTTTGTCGGTGTGTACGGTTGCATCGAAATCAAGGGGCTGCTGCCACGTGGCGGGCATTTGAGGACATTGTTTCTCGGGCTACACGGATTGTTCGGCCTGAGCATCTTTGCCCTCGTCTGGGTTCGTCTGCTCGGACGACTGGCACCGCGCCCCCCCATCACACCGGCATTACCCGCCTGGCAAGCTGGCGCGTCCCACCTGATCCATCTGCTGTTGTACGTGGTGATGATCGCCACGCCAGTGCTGGCCTGGCTGCTGCTATCAGCAGAAGGCAAACCCATGCCCTATTTCGGTTTTTTTCTACCTACGCCAATAGAGGTTGATCCGGCATTGACCAGGCAGTTTAAACACTGGCACGAATTGCTCGGCAATGCCGGCTACTGGTTGATCGCGGTGCATGCAGCGGCCGGGTTGTTTCACCATTATTGGGTCCGAGACAACACCTTGATCCGAATCCTGCCGAGACGGTAAATACCTATGACTTGATGGTGTGGCTGCTCACCGTCCTCAGAAGCGCTTTTGAGGATGAAGGCTCCTCGCAATGAGCAACAAACTTCGCAACGGTCTACGGATGTGAATCTAGTGCCTGCGAAAATGGAAGCTACTCATCAATCGGTCAATGGTCCGTTCACACTGGGCCCTCGCCCATCGAAAACAGGCATAGGATCAGTTTCAGGTGCATTTAGAAACGCTTCCCATGCCTCATAGGCCAGCTTCTGGCGATTGGTCGCTTCAATCCACGAGGCGCCTTCTAACTGACGTGCTGACACAAGCATCATCAAATGAGTGGTGGCGGCATCAAGCTCAAGCAATAGGTGGTGGGACTTAAAGCGATAATCATCTTGATTGATCATCGGAGAGGTACACCTATCATAGGCGTGGCTCGGAATTACGAGCCATTGTTCCTGTAGTTTGAGTGTGACACCGGTCTCAAGGTTACGTTAACTCACAAGACTACCGGTTGCGTCTCAGACCCACAGCCACTCGCCCAACGCCGTCTACCCCACCAAGTGAACCGCTACCGAAGCTATGACCAAATGAATCCAAGGTCGATAGCGTTTCTATAATTGCATCCCCTTTATACCCACCGCCCAGGGAAACTCTTCAGGGCTGGCTGACTTCCACTTATCAGCTTTCTAAAACTCACAAACTTAGGAGTTTTCGCTGTCAGTCCGCTTAGGGTCGCGACAAGAACCATTAAAAGTTGAAACAGAATCATCAGAAACTGAATCATCTCCAAGCCTTTGTGTCCTAGCACATCTAATTCTTCCAATTGTGAAAGGCAACTATCGAGCGATTAATTTAAAGAAGTCAGTCAAGATTTCAATTGAAGAAAAGTACGTACACAACGAGCGATGACGGAAAAATCCAGAAGGCGTTCGCCTATATCAGTCATCCAAAATAGTAAGAGATCCGATGCTGATATTCGATAATCAAAACCGACAAATTATTGCTCAAAACATGCGATATCCATCGGCAAGCGACCGTGTGTCCGCTGCCCGGAACGTAAGTGGAGCAGGGCTCTTTACTTCGATAAAAATTCTTTTTATTAAGAATGAAATTAGCCAGATATCTGACGCGAACGTTACAGTTCAGGATGGGCGTTCTGTGTTAAATATTTAATGTCCCGATGTCGGGCCCTATAAGGGTTTCCCGATGTGGCGCTGACCAGTCGCACTTCGAGGCGCACATCGAGCTTGGCGATACTCTTAGCTCCGCAGTTGGCATCGCTAAAGCATCGAGCGGCCCCTGCGAATCTGCCACCCCGATACAGCTTACTGAACATTCGATACTCCTGAAGGTTTCCATTGTTATGACTATAAACTTTTGGTTTGCGCAGCCTATCGCAATTACTGCCGACCTCACCTTCAGTGGTCATTAGAAAATAAAATGAAGTCATTAGATTTTAAAACGAGTGAGCATTCCTACTTGCTACAACAAGCTTCGAAAAGGCAAGTCGGAGGCAGCACTTTTGAGGAAAAAAGCAGAGCTTTGCCAGCAGGTCACCGAAATCGACTGAATGGATCTTAGATAGGCAGCAATCGGCTGTTATCTGCCGGTCGTCACGACGGCGTGTACAAATTAAGTTGAATGCAAACGGTTAGTTATCAAGGAATGAAACGATGAAAGCTCGTCCCAAAGTGTCCCAAACTCTCTACCTGGCAAGACTGGAATAATCCCATCCGCCCTTTAATGCATCGCAGCGCTTGTTGTTTTAGGCTCATGTGCCTGACGATATACGGTGCTTTTGCCCACGTTGGCACGAATCATCGAAAAGGATGCAAATCTTACACTGCAACATCCAGTTAACAGCATTACTCTAATCATCTTTAACCCTTGGTCATTGTACGGCCACTCTCTATCTAGCCTTCATCAAATCAGAAAAACTATCCGGATTTTTATTAAATTGCGGCGCGCCATCTTCAATTTTCAACCATTCATGTTTACTTCCTGTCCAGATATGAGCTTCAACGACTAAATTCTTACAATTGTTCAATGTTCCAGGCTTGATACTAAGCACGTCATTTTGCTCTGCCACTTTATGAAAAACACGCGTACCACAAACAGAGCAAAAGGAGCATGACATAAGACGGCTAGAGGGCATTTCACGGACCCACTCTTGAAGCTGTCCGCTAATAATTTTCACCTCCGGCTCTTTCACCCATAGTGCCATTCCGAAAGCACTTCCGGATTGGCGCTGACACTCGGTGCAATGGCATGCAAATACCGTAGCGGCAACGCCAACCACTTGATATTTAATATTTCCACACTGACATTGACCTTCGAATGTTTCCTTCACTTCGCAATCTCACATATATTATTTTTTCAATATTACTAATACCAGCAGCGAAACACTACTGAAATGGCTTTCCACCTAGCGGCGATTGATCGGACAGTTCAAGATATGGCTGATCGAGCTTTGCGGGCTGAAATGTAAATTTGGGCATCCATTGGCAAAAGGCGGGATCCAATGAAACCGATACTAATACGTGCACTTGTACCAACACGAAACCATAGCCCCTTACTCAGTCCGCACATCGGACAAACTATACTTTTAAAGCAATTATATTTTACCCATGTCGTTCTCATACGGTCTGCCACGCAACTAGGCGTCTGCCGCATACTTGACTGAGGATTTCAGCGAATACTTCGAGTATAAACAGCCACGACAGCGGCTAACATAACCCATAAAATTACAATTAGTATAAAAGACAAATCGAACATCATAGTTGCTTAGGCAAAAGTTCCAAAGGCCATTCGCCCTCACAACTGAATGCCTCCAAACACAAAGTCCGGTCGTCATCGGACCAGCAAACAAAAACGCCCCGTTGACTCAGCGAAGCATGATCAAATGTCCAGCATCGCTCCCTGACTTCATTGGCCCATCGCCCTTCCAGCGAACACTGAATGATCGAGTAAAAGCCCGCGTTGGTTTTCTCGCGCGCAATCACTCGAAACATTCGGTTATCACTCTTCGCAAAAGCCGAGCCTATTTCTTCACCAGCAAACAGGTTAGAGAGCGCGATAATCTCAATTTGGTCGAGAGGCATCAGAATCAGTTCATTTAGTCAGCACGCATGAGCTGCACAGGCGCATAAGACCGACTTCAAGATTTGCCTCCAAGGTCGTAAGCACGAGCGATCAGTTCGGCCACTTCATCACGACGTACGGTCGACGCTTTACTCGACTCAGGCGCCACCGTTGCGACGCGACTTTGACCCACCAAAACCTTGGCGGCTTCAAGCCACTCTTCCCGGGTGACTGGCTTATTCGCTTCAAACGCCGGTCCACTTTTCATCCAGCCATTGGAAACCACAATCTCGGCTTGATCAAACAAAGGGGAATCCGCTGACAGATCAGTGAAGGCAGTTCGATTGTCGACCTTTATCTCACCGGCCAACGTCATCTGCAACGTGTTAGCCAGCTCCCCTCGGGTAATGGCACGGGCCGGCTCAAAGGCATTGGCCTCGTTGCAAGTCATCAGCCCGCGGAAGACCACGGCCCGCACCGCCTCGGATGTTTGATTGGCAGGGATGTCAGCAGGCAGGCTTTTTTGCGCAGGTCTTAATCTCGCGTCAACCGGCGTAACGTCCAGAATCACGCCCTGTGCGGTGTAGTTGGTCAATGAGTCATAAGTCTTGCTGTGTGCAACAAAACCTGGGGCCTTGGTGAAATCAAACCGGTACCCGTAATGGTACCCATTGGCAGGATTGTACCGGGTCATCAATCCCGTCTGACGACTAGCGGTATTGTCCGCCAGACCATACAGCACCGCCCGGCGCATCGCCGCCACTGCCGATAGGTCTGTAATCAGCTGGTTACCCACCAGATACTCATCGCCCGGCTTGATGACCTCCTTGCCTTCAGCCGGTATGACTGCATTTGTCGAAAGGTTGTAATGATCGCCGTTGCCCAGCATCGCGAGCTGCACGTTATGCAGTTCAGTGCCGTAGACGCCGAACTGCTTGGTCGCATGGCTGGCATCCATCACCGTCAAATAACCTTCGCCAATGACCTCGATCTGACCGTCAGGCTTTACCCACATGGCGGTGTTGGTATCCAACCCGAAACCCTTGTCACCCGGGTTGCCTGCCAGATAACTGGCCATGCGCGCGGTTCGCCCGGTACTGGTCTCTTCGAGCTGATCCAGGTGCTGATCGATTATCCCGGCCTTGAACAAGCCAGAGCCTTTGAGCAATGCCGCACCACGCTGCCCGGCTGACTTCGCTACACCGAAGTCCAGCGTGTCCATGACAACCCCATAAGCCGTCGGCATCTGTGCGCCGAGAATACTCGCCCCCGCGCTCGTGCCACCGATGACTCCGCCCTGCTCATACACTTTGCGCACGGCTTGCATCGCCAGCGAATCACTCCCATCGGCGTTGAACAATGCTTTGGCAATTCGCGCTTGATCGCCGCCCACAAACCATATGGCGCTTGCCTCAGTGATCGGTTTGACAGCCTCGGGATCATTCATGGTTTGCGCGTAGTTTTTGCTGTCAATTGACGCAATCGTGACGTGAGAAGCCGGCACACCCAACGCCACCAGCTCGGCTTGGAATCGCTTACTTGAACCCAGGCTGCCACTGGCGGTGGGGAAAATTACAATCCTCGCCGCACCAGACCCGCCCGCCAGATCCACGAATTTGTGATACACGGGCAAATTGCTGGCTCTCAGCATGCCCCCTACCGCCAGTAAATGGCCATCCGCGAGCACCGACGTCGCTGAAGAAGCGATAGCCAACGCGACCAACACCCTGCCCTTTCTCACTTTGCTCATCCGCATTTGCTCTTTTTGTGGGGAGAACATCACTGGCTTCACAGCCGATCCTGACGGCGTCGATCTGAAAATTTTTCTATCAGACTCACTCCAAGTGAAAGCTTATACGCCGCATATTTTGACTGATCAAGACCTCTGATCTGAGCTAAAAAATTCGAATTCTCGTAAAAATTAAATTTTTACCGTTATTTTTCAATAAGTTAAACGATAGTCGTAAATGACTTTTCGCCTAGCCACATTGGATTAATAATTTTCTTATTTTACATTCAGTGAAAATAATCGTTTCATTGATGGCGTGACGAATCCCGATCCCAAGCAAACGCCATACGCGCTCGTCGACCCGTTCCTCTCTCTGATACCCGCTATAAGGAGTAATAAAATGAAAACAATCACGCTTCTCGGCGCCGTGGCGCTAACCGCCATGAGCGCATTCGCGACGGCAGAAGAACAGACACTGCGCATCGGTATCGAAGCGGCCTATCCACCCTTCGCATCCAAGACAGCAGACGGCGCAATCACCGGTTTCGACTACGACATCGGCAATGCGCTGTGCGAGAAAATGGCGGTCAAATGTGTATGGACTGAACAGCAGTTCGACGGATTGATCCCGTCGCTCAAGGTACGCAAGATCGATGCGATCCTCTCCTCCATGTCGATCACCCCCGATCGGCTTAAATCGGTCGACTTCAGCAAAAGGTACTACCACACCCCGGGTAAGCTGGCGATGAAGGCCGGTACCGTCGTCAACGACCCGCTGGTTGACCTCAAAGGCAAGCGGGTGGGTGTTCAGCGTGCCTCTACCTACGATCGCTATGCCAGTGACAAATTCGCCGCGGCAGGTATTGAAGTCGTGCGCTATGGCTCCCAGGGTGAAGCGTTTCTTGACCTGGCGTCTGGACGACTGGACGCCACCCTTGCCGACATCGTCAATATTGATGAAGGCTTCATCAAAACCGACGCAGGCAAGGGTTTCGCGTTGGTAGGCCCGGACTTCACCGATAGCAAATACTTCGGCAATGGCGCGGGTATTGCGGTACGCAAAGGCGATTCCGCCACTGCTGAAAAACTCAATGCCGCCATCGACGCCGTTCGCGCAGACGGTACTTACCAAAAGATTCAGAGCAAGTACTTCAACTACGACATCTACGGCGGCTGATCACTTGCGCAGGAGTCGTGTTTTAGCGACTCCTGCTTGCCTTCTTCAGGAACTTTTCATGCAACACATTGAGCACTTGCTGCCCTGGGGCAGCCCGGGTATCGAACGACGTCTGTCGGTTTTCCGTTTTGGTAGCGGTCCTCGCAAAGCCTACATTCAGGCCTCGCTGCACGCGGATGAATTGCCAGGCATGCGCGTAGCGGTCGAGCTGAAAAAGCGTCTGCGCGAGCTGGAGCAAGAAGGTCGGCTGAACGCGACGATTGAACTGGTTCCGGTGGCCAATCCCATCGGGTTGTCACAGATGTTTCAAGCCACTCATCAGGGTCGATTCGACTTTGCCAGCGGCAAGAATTTCAATCGGGATTTCCCGTCACTCGGCGACCCCGTGGCTGCCCGGGTGACCGGACGCCTGAACGGAAAGGCCAAGGAAAATGTGGCGGTCATTAGAGCAGCCATGCACGAAGTGCTAAACGAGCTGCCCCCAGCGAACTCGACGCTTGAAGGGTTGCAACGCCTTTTACTGACTCACGCCTGTGATGCGGATGTGGTGCTCGATCTGCATTGCGACTTTGAGTCCATTCTTCTGCTTTACAGCCTGCCACAGCTTTGGGACTCACTCGAGCCATTGGCAAACCGCCTCGGCGCCGGCGCGGCTTTACTGGCCGAAGCGGCCGGTGGCGATTCCTTTGACGAAGCGTGCTCCACCCCTTGGCTCCAGTTGGCCAAGCAATTTCCAGACGCATCCATTCCGATGGCTTGCATGGCGACGACGATAGAACTGGGGGGTATGGCAGACACCGGTCACCTCGCTGCCCAAGCTCATGCAGAAGCCATTCTGGCGTACCTGGGTGACCTGAAGATGATCAGCGGCGACTGGCCAAAAATGCCACCCTCGTACTGTGAAGCCACGCCTTTTGCAGGCGCGCAGTATGCATATGCACCACACGCCGGTGTCATTTCATTCCTGGAACCACTAGGTGCGCGGGTAAATAAAGGTGACGCGCTATTTGAAGTCTTCGATCCAATCACTGACCGTCATACACGCGTTTGTGCTACCACCAACGGCGTGCTCTATGCCCGTGAGCGCCTGCGGTTTGCTCAGCCCGGCCTTTGGCTGGCCAAGGTCACCGGCAGCGACCCCATTCGTCACGGGCGCCTCTTGACCGATTGAGGCAACACCTCCCGTGAATCCGCTCGCTTCAGATACACTGGGGCAACTGATCGACAGGCCGGCTCACCCTATGCTCCAACCTCCTCGCAATGCCACCGTATATGCAGCCCCCATCATGCGCAACCTCGCCGAGGCCGCACCGGATTTACAACCTTCACTGCGTAAGGTGGCTGACTTTATCCTGCGTCATCCACTCAAGGCAGCGACTCTGACCATCGAAGAACTGGCCCAAGAGTCACTGACATCCCCGGCAGCGGTCAATCGGCTTGCGCGCGCCATCGGACTTAAGGGCTACACGCAATTGAAGGTCGAACTGGTTGCGACCTTGCAAGACATGGTTTCGCCTGTCGACAAATTGCGCAATGAGATGGCCCATCGGCCCTCGGGCGAATTCGGTTTGACCGAACAACTTCAAATCGCAACCAGCAATCTGAGCACGACCAACACCAACAACCCCTCAGAGGTGTTCGAGGCTTTTGTCAGTGCCCTGATTCAAGCACGCAAGATTTATATCCTGGGTTTTGGTAACAGCGCCTACATGGCGGGACTTGCTGCCTCCAACCTGATTCCCTTCATTGCTGATGCCCAGGCTATCAGCATGGAAGGTGGCAACGAGAACGCAGCCTATCGATTGGCGTCCATCACACCCGCCGACGTTCTTCTGGCGATCTCGCTGCCACGTTACTCCCAGGACACGCTGCAATTAGCGAGATTCGCCAAAGAATGCGGAGCATCGGTGCTAGCCATCACCGACACTCCAGCATCGCCTTTGGCCAACATCGCCCATCACACACTGTTCGCGGCGGCAAACCATCCCGTACTGATCAGCTCAAACTCGGCTGTTTTAGCATTGATCGAGGGGCTGGTTGCCGCTGTAATGACGCAAAATAAGGAAGCAGTAAGGCTTTCTGCCGAGCTGACTGAAAGTGTACTTTCATATCTGCATGTTTCAGCTAGCAACAAGACCAAAACCAAAAAGCGACCGCTTGCCCGCTGAGGCACACTTGGGCTAGGCGCTAGGTGATTCTGCTAAAGGACAATATTGATGCCGGCGTTGCAGTTGATGGCTTGACAGCATTGCCGATGACTCAGGGTTGCTTACGGAAGAACAAGGTGATCTGCCCAACCTCTACCCCGAACTTGGTCATAAACGAACGATTGATCATGGTGTTCTTGTCCATAAGGTACATCCAGTCGTCTAGTTGAACCTGGTACACCTTGCCATCCACCGGAAGGCTCAGCACATACTTCCAGCGCAGTGTATTACCTGCCATCTCACCACTCGCCTCGCCCACCACGTCACCAGCGGTTCCGCGCCAATGGCTAGGGCCAGTGGGGGTTAGCGTCCACACCCGTTTTTGCTTAGTACCATCACTGTACGTAAATGATTCGTCGAGGATCAGCCTGCTGCCTTCGGAGTGCCCATTGATCACTACGTGAAAGCGCTTGGTTACTTCGCCTGAACGCTTTTGAAACATTCCCCAGGCTTCGACCCGGCCCTCGAAGAACTCGCGCAACTCAAGCGTCGGCGTCTCCTGGCTGTAGGTGTGCACATCCACCCGACTGCAACTCACAAGGCCAATGCAAAGTAGAATTATCCAGACCTTAAACATGTGCATTTCCTCAACGGCCTCAGGGTTTAGCTGCGCCCAGCAATTGGGCGCGCAACTCTGGATTGCGAGTGCGGGGGTCAAACCAGATGGCAAAAAAGGCTTTGGCGAACGCCTCGTCCCTCACCACATGCTGTAGGTTCTCGCCGACGTAAAAACGCACGCCCTCTCCAGGCTTATAGACTCCGGTGATGCGGTCACCTGCGCGCACATCGACAAACGCTTGCTGCATTTCCCACTCCCAGCGAGCCATCCTCCTTGAGTTCAGTGAGTTGGACGACAGGCGACGAATTTCCTTGATGCTGGCCTCGACCAGATCATCGCGACTAACAGCGCGATTGTAGGTCAGCTCCAGCGCAAAAGGCACATCCGCACCAAGCGGCTGACCGACAATCAGGCTCGGGCTCCAGAATTGCGCGCTATAGATCGAGAAACCGAATACACGCATATCCCCGCTACCCAACAGGCGAGCATCGGGTAAAACCTCACGCCAATCAGCAAATAGTTCTGCACTCTGAAGCATCAGAACAAGACAGATAACGCGGCAGCTTAGGCGGTCCGTAAGCATAGTCCTGCAAAGACCTCGATAGAACTCAAAGAACGTTTTTAAAAGTCATACCAAGTTATTATTTTGTACAGCTAACAAACTAAACTGGATTTATTAAGACGAAACGGAAGCCTACACCTTGCGAACCGCTGGGGATTGTCAACCTGTCCGCGATTCACGATGAGGCTAGAAGTTGTCGAACCTCGGCGATGATTACCACCTTCACCAAAGCGTGCGAAAAAGCAAAAGGTGAAATCACAGGCTTTTCTTCGCTCACCCGCACCGCTGACCTAAACGCGTTGGCTGTAACCCTGAAGGTAACTTGGGTTTTCGAAACTCTAGCTGACAGAAAGCTCGCCCAGGTTGACGCGAAGGCTCGCATATTTGAGCCGACGGCCATCGCATTGAATGAGACCTCCATCGACCTGAACTTTTCAGGTCGCAAATTCAGCCTTGACTCTGAGGAAGAATGCCAGCGCATTCATGGTGGCAGTTGGCAAAGCGTCTGGCTAAAGGTTATTGACGATGGCTAAAGAAATCGAAAATTCCTGCATCTCGGTGTGTCAACTGAGGGGTGATCTGTGTATGAGTTATGGGCGGAGCAAGGGAGACATCAGAAAGTGGAAACGCATGTAACGGCCTGAAAAAATGGCCGCGGTGCTAAGAGCGAATGTGCGCTTGAAAGGGCTGAAGTAGGCACAGGGAAAATCGCTGGCCCTAGATGACCGCTTTGGGTCGGCTTCTGCCCTTGGCGACTGGCAGTGATCGGCCAAAAGGGGCCGTTCGAGAGCACCTTTCAACGCAAATTCTGCTTATCTCCGCGCGACGACTGATCTGGGCCGATTGGTTATCTCACCAGCCATTCCACAAGAATTAGGGTCATAACCAAACCTAGGGTAATGATCCCAATTCCGAAGGTGATTCCAAGCAATAGAGGATGGTTCCACAAGGCTTCAATCTCCGGTTTCGATCACTCAACGAATGTTGAGTGCGAGCAGCGCGGCAAAAACCAAGCCAGCAGTGGGATGGCCACTTCTGCACGGCAGGCGCCTGTTACCTACTGGAGATTCCCCGGCACGGGGGTGTTTTCCTTACGGTGGTGACTTCCCGGATAAGGGTGTCGGCTACAAGGAAAAGCATGGGGATGAGTTCGCCTCACCAGCCACCTCAGGGTCGAACTGATTGGGCATGGAGACTAGCGAGGCGGACATGTAAATTTTAGCTCAAGCCCTTATGTCTCGCACGCGGCTTACGATTTCACACCCCCATCTACTGATCAGCCTGCTTGCTCCCCCTCGATTTCGTTGGGGACCTACCCCTACGGTCGGCTTTGGATGAATTGGATTTCATTCTGTTAAGCGGACCCAGAGGATCTTCGTCGGCTGGCGTGATTCGTGGTAGTGGTGTATTGGTTTTTTTTGCATGCATAAGGCGGATAAAGGAGCAGCATGTGGCCACTGATTTTACCCAAGGTCGCTACAACGTTTATTCAGGCCGGGGGCCGATGACTGAACTGATTGGGCGTATTGATGAGGATGAGTTCGTGCGCACCATCTCTGGTACGTTGCTCTTCCGAATCGATGGTGGGAATGTTTACACCGCAGACGCAAGGGCGAAGTACATTGGCAATATTGTAGTGACAGAAAGTGGTCTGGCCTTGGTTGTCGATCCTGCGCACGTCGCTTTGCTGGCAATCGTGCCCGAGACAGGATGAGGTTCAGCTTGGCGCGCAGTCGATTACGGTGAGGCGGCCAACCTCCGTTCCCGAAGGTTGCGCGCGCTTTATTCGCGGGATTACGCTGTGACCCGCATGGATTCCATCTGGCTCGCCATTGAGCCGATTGAATAAAGGAAAGTTTTACCCCGAGCTTTCGACTCGGCTGAAAGATGGATCTGGATACTGAGTAACTTCAGGCCTCGGTGTTTGGGCTACCTTGCCTACACGTTGGGGCAGGCGGTGCAATTGTATATCTCCGCATCAGGAGACAGGTTTAAGTCACTGAGTGTCTAAAGTCGACTCCCGATGCAGACACGCAACGCCCCGTTTGCTCGGGACGTTGCGCTTTCAAACAGTTGCCTAATCAGCAGCTAAGTCTGCAAAGCATAAACCTGCCTTAAATCAACTTAACTTCAACCTCCACATGCCCACGTGTCATCCGCGAATACGGACAGATCCCATGAGCAGCTTCAAGTAGTTGCCGCTGCGTCGCTTCGTCCAGGCCCGGCATGCTGACATTAAGTCTTACTGCCAACTGAAAGTCGACGCCACCGTTGGTCTTGCCTAAATCTACCTCGGCATCCACCGCAGTTGCCTCCGGTAGCTTCACTTTCATCTTGCCAGCAGCCACCTGTATTGCACCTATGAAACAGGCCGAATAACCAAGGGCGAACAATTGTTCTGGGTTAGTACCCGGTTTACCTGAACCGGGTGAGCTAAAGTTTACTTCAAGCTCACCGTCACTCGACCTGCCGCTACCCGTGCGGCCTCCACTGGTATGGGTTTTAGCGGTGTACAGAACACTTTCCAGAGCAGTACTCATGACTGTGACTCCTGTAGAAATATGGGCGCCAGGATCATTTCGACTCCTCACCCAAGGTGCCGGTGTAGTGCGCTAACCGTTTCTCGACGTCGGCCTTTTTCTGCAACCCAAGCTCCATAAGTTGCTTGATGCGGGCCTGCGCCGCTGGGCGTTTTACGGATCCGATGAAGCCATCCCATTCGGCAGCAATGGCCTCATTCGGCGGTAGGCTGGCAGCGTCGACCAGACGCTTGATGTCAGCAATTGACTGCTTGTCGAACCGGGCTATGCGACGGGCCATGGTGTCGACGAACTTGTCGAGTTCCGCGTCGGGCAGTGCACGGTTGACATAGCCATACTGCTCGGCGAGTTCGCCGTTGATGTCATTGCCGGTTAGAAGCACTTCCAATGCGCGGCCACGTCCCATAAGCCTAGGCAGTCGGGCCATGGGGCCGCCCCCTGGCACGAGTGCGGCGCCGATTTCCCATTGCGAGAGGATGGCTTTCTCACGGCTCGCAAAGCGCATATCGCTGGCCAGAGCCAGTTCGCTACCAACGCCCGTCGCACGACCACGAATTGATACGATTGATACCACCGGGGACTTGCTCAACCGCACCAACATATCTGGCAACGGCGGCAGGCCGGTCGGGCCGTTGGGCAGACTGGTGGTGTCAGTCAGTGGGGGGACGAAGTCATAGTGGGTGAGGAAGAAATCCGGTACGTCGCTGTCGAAGACTACGACCACCAGCTTTGGATCGGACTCGATGGCAGTGACCACCTCGTTCAACTGAGGCATGGTTTCGGGGCCATAGATGTTGTAAGGCGGGTTGTGGAACGTGACCCGCCAGTATTCGGGCGTGACCCGCGTTAGCTTGATTTCCTGCTTGACCGCTCCGGTAGTTGAGGTCTCACCAGCGAACGCCGCACCCGTCATCGTCATACTGGCGATAACAAGTGCAGCCGAGAGCAACTGAAGTCTCATAACGCACCTCCAGAGGATTACCTTATGTCATGCGGATCCCCGTTTGAGCACTCAGTACGGCCTGCTAACTAATCGGAGTGTGCATAAAAATCACTCACCGTTGCTCGATTCCTTCGCGGGTAGACACATGAACGTGGGTTTCAAATCGGAACATGTCGCCTTTCGTCGATAGATCCGAGCATTAAAGCCTAGCAGTGCTCCGCCGTATGGCCACGGGAATGAAACAAAGAGAGGACTCATCTAAAGAGTAGCTTCAAGGTAATGCCTTCCTGAGTCTGGTTCCTGCATGGCGCTCCCAAACCCAGGCGTTTGAGGTTGGGCTGGAGCGCGCCATTTCGTGCGGTAGTGACATACACGAAGGCCTCGTGATGCAATAACTGGTTCTAGTCCAGTTCTAGGACAAAAGTCCGAGAAAGCAGGGCTGCACCTTTCGACGGTTAACGCGCCAACTCCCTTGCCAAACGCCGGTTCGAGCGCATAGTGACTAGCCTAATCATGGATCACAGCATGTTGCTGCTAGTACAGGACCCTAGCTTTTGGGAGAGCCGTATGAGCCAGGCACATCAAGGCTCGGTGCGCCAGCTGAGTCATTTCATCAATGGTCAACACACCACAGGCGCGAGCGGGCAGTTTTTCGACGTATTGGACCCGGCGCAAGCCCGGGTGACGGGCCGTCTGCCGGTCGCCAATGGAGTCGAAGTCGACGCAGCAGTCGCCGCTGCCAAAGCCGCGCTATCCGCCTGGAGCGAAACCCCGCCGCTCAAGCGCGCGCGTTTGATGTTCAAGTTCAAGGAACTGCTGGAGGCCCATAGCGATGAACTCGCCGAACTCATCACCCGCGACCACGGCAAGCTGTTTGAAGACTCAAAGGGTGAGGTGGTACGGGGGATCGAAATCGTCGAATTCGCCTGCGGCATTCCAAACCTGCTCAAGACCGATTTCACCGATCAGAGCGGCCCCGGCATCGACGCCTGGAACCTGCGTCAACCGGTGGGCGTGGCCGTGGGCGTCACGCCCTTCAACTTTCCGATGGTGGTGCCGTGCTGGATGTTTGTGATGGCGGCCGCGACCGGCAACACCTTCATCCTCAAGCCTTCGGAGCGAACCGCGTCGCCATCGATCCGGCTGGCCGAGCTGTTCATCGAGGCGGGCTTTCCCAAAGGCGTGTTCAATGTGGTGCATGGCAGCAAGGCCACCGTCGATGCCCTGATGCAGCATCCCGATGTGGCCGCGGTATCGGCCGTCGCCTCCACGCAGGTGGCCGAATACATCTACAGCGAAAGCGCGAAATACGGCAAGCGCGTGCAAGCATTGGGCAGTGCGAAGAACCATCTGGTGGTCTTGCCCGACGCCAATCTCGATAAAACCGTCGATGCGATCATCAACTCCTCCTATGGCTCGGCCGGCGAGCGTTGCATGGCGACATCCGTGGTGGTGGCGGTTGGGAGCATTGCTGATGAGTTGGTCGAGCGTCTCGTGCCACGCGTGCGCTCGCTGAAGATGGGCGGCGGCATGGAGCCCGGCCTGGACATGGGGCCCCTGATCAGCGCCGCGCATCGTACCAAGGTATTGGGCTATATCGAGGCGGGCGTCACGGCAGGGGCCAACCTGCTCGTCGACGGTCGCGGCCAAACCGTGGCCGGCCACGAAGAGGGCTTCTTTCTTGGCGGCTCGCTGTTTGACCACGTTACGTCGCAGATGAGCATCTACCGGGAAGAGATTTTCGGACCGGTACTTTGCGTTGTTCGAGTGCCCGATCTGGCCAGCGCCATCGCCCTGGTCAACGCCCACGAACTGGGTAACTGCGTATCGCTGTACACCTCTGACGGCTGCGCGGCGCGCACCTTCACCCGGCAGATTCGGATCGGCATGGTCGGCATCAACATTCCCAGCCCGGTGCCCTCGGCATGGCATTCGTTCGGGGGCTGGAAGCGCTCGATGTTTGGTGATCATCACGCCTACGGCGAGGAAGCCGTGCGCTTTTACACGCGTTACAAGAGCGTGATCGAGCACTGGCCGGACAGCATTGCCTGAGCTGCGCCAGGAGCGAGCTTGCTCGCGGAAAATCAAAAGGCGCCGTCGGGCACCTGGTTTGCTTGCTTGAAAGAAAGACCCTGTTTCCTGGGCAATGAAGACCTTGCAGTGGGCTAGTCATACGATGCGGCCACTTTGAGCATTTAGGGCCCGCCCGGGTATCATCCGGGCGGGCGTTTTTCGTTACGGCTTGCTCAGGAACTGACGTGTCATGGCTGCGACCTCGTCCAGCCGGGTATCCATCACAAAATGACCGCCGTCGAGGATATTGATCTGCACGTCGGGCAAGTCTCGGTGGAATGCTTCAGCACCGGCGACAGTGAAGGCCAGGTCATGCTTGCCCCAGACAACCAGGGTGGGCAGGTGATGTTCACGAAGCCATTGCTGCCAGCTCGGGTAGGCGTCCAGGTTCGTGCGGTAGTCATAGATCAACGCCATCTGAATGGCCCCTTCACCCGGACGATTGAGGAACGCGACTTCGTCTTGCCAGAGGTCGGGGTTGTACGCCGAGACATCCGGGTCACTGCCGATGTGGCGCTGCCGGGTGACCTCAATGGACAGATGCGCCGCCTGGAACTTGGCCTCATAGGCATTACGGTCGGCCCAGTAGGCCTTGCGACTCTCCCATATTTTGCCCAAGCCGTCGGCGTAGACGTTGCCATTCTGGAACACCATGGACGTCACCGCCTGCGGCCTCGCCATCGCCACACGCATACCGACGGGGGCACCGTAATCCTGCATGAACAGACTATATTGCTTGAGGCCGACCGTATCGGTGAAGTGCTCGATCAACGTGGCGAGGTGATCGAACGTATAGACAAACTGGTCCGGTGCGGGCGCATCGCTATTGCCAAATCCGGGGTAGTCCGGTGCAATCAGGTGGAAGCGGTTGCCCAGTTGCCGCATCAGGCCGTCATACATGCGTGATGAGCTGGGTACACCATGCAGTAGCAGCACTGCCGGGGCATTAACGTCTCCGATTTCTCGATAGGCGATGTTCACGCCATCGACCATCACTTGCCGATACATCATTTTCGGCATTTGCGCTTGAGCATGGCCAAAGCCAAACATGAGCGGCAATGCCAACAGCATCAGGTATTTGAACAGGGACATCATCGGTACTCCAGCGTCGTGCAGAGTCGCTCTGCCGAGAGGTTCAAGTCAGCGCGCGGTCTCGCGTTCACGTGAATACTCGACACATTGGCAACCGAGCGGAATGACTACCTGTGACAATGCGGTATTTCACCGAGTGAAAGAATGATGCTCAATACGGGGCGCGGACAATGGGGGACATTTCCCGCTTGGCCGCCCTACCCCACAACGTGGGCTATAGGACGGCATGTGTTGCGTAACTATCTGACGATCAAACGCGACGTTCGCGGAGTAATTGCCGAGCGGAGTCCGCCATCACAGGCAGGGAACCCGCGAACATCAGCACGTCCTTGAGGACCAGGCGACCGCCACCGGACAGGTACGGGAAACCGTGTTGAGCGTCACCAAGCGCACCCACCCAGGCTTCGGGCGTGGTGATCAGAAAGCTCAGCGTCACCAGTGGCGTGCCGAAGGCCAATGCACCGCCGAGCAACCCGGTGCGGCGTGAGATCGGGTTGGACAGCACCAACAGGCCAATCAGGATTTCCACAATGCCCAACCCGCTCGAGAAGCCGTAAGTGTTGTTGGCGGTCTGCCAGGCGCGCTTATCGGCGTTCAGTTCACCTTCATGGGTCAGGTGAGCCTTGTACTCTTGCGGGTGCTCATAGAAGAAGGACATGAACGGGCTATTGGCGACAAACGGCGTGATGCTGTCGGCCTCGTAGGGTACGAACTTGAGCGCGCCAATCCAAAGGAAAACAACGCCGATTGCCAGTCGCATGAGCGTTGCGCCAAAGGTGTCCAGTTTGCTGATGAATCTTAACCAGTTGCTAAATGATGTGAGCATGAGACTTCTCCGATAAATGAATGTGGAGTCAGTCTGCGGTGATCTCGAATGCCACTTTTGTGCGTCTTGCTCAAGTTATTGCTTGATCGTCTCAAGGTGCCCTGAAGGTTTTGAGGGCGCAAAAAAGCCTCGACACTTTGCAGTGACGAGGCTTGGGTAAACGCGTGTCGTACTAGTTTTTCAATGTGTCATACGCTTCAAGCGTGCGCAGCGAATAGATGTATGCAGCGCCAGCGTTCATCGATATAGCGGTCGCCAGCGTCGCGGCTACCTCTTCGCGGCTCGCGCCGGCCTTGATCGCAGCATTTGGGTGGGCAGCGATACACCCGTCGCAGCGAGTCGTGACGGCAACGGCGATCGAGATCAACTCCCGTGTCTTGACGTCCAGTACATCGTTTTCGGCGGCGGCTTCACCGAGTGCCATGTAAGCCTTGACCATCTTGGGATTGCTCTTGCCCAGCGAGCCGAAGGCTTTCTGGATGGTGGGCAACAATTCGGACCAGTTACTGAACATTGCATTAACTCCTAAGCGGGTTGGTGTACTGTCTCAACACGCTCAGTTTTCCCTTATGACGAGATTCGGGTTTGTTCAATCCACTCAGTTTTTTCTGCGAAGCTCTCATATGAACGCAATCGACAAACTCATCAGCTTGGCCAACGTTCGGGGGAGCCTGGATCTGCGTTGTCAGTTTCAAGGTGATTGGGCCCGAAATCATGAGCAGGAGGTCCTAGGCAAGGCGCCCTATCACATTGTGATGGAGGGAGCCTGCCGGGTGGAGTTCCCGGACGGTCAACGCCTCCCCATGCGCGCCGGTGACATTTTGCTGCTGCCCAGGGGCGCCCCCCATGTCATGCACAGCCTTGGAAAAACGGTTCATCCAACCGCCCCGACACTCGTCTCGGGTGGAGTTTTGCCTACCTATCGCATTGGCAGTGTCAGCACGGACCTGGACATGCTGTGCGGTGGGTTTCACTACAATAGGGCATCGATGTTGTTCGCCGCTCTACCTGAGTATCTGGTGATTCCCAGCGGCGCCCTACCGGACAATGCGCCGTTAGCGGCACTGGTCGAGCTGTTGCGCAGCGAAGCGGACGGCGATCAGGTGGGTGCCAGATTTTTGCTCGATGCGTTGTCTCAGGCGTTGTTCACTTTGATCCTGCGCGCGCACCTGACCAGCCACGGTCAAGACAGCGGCACGCTTGCCTTATTGAGTGATAAACGTTTGGGCCGCGCCTGGCAGGCGATGTTGGCCGACCCTTCATACGAGTGGACCATAGAGGGCCTGGCCGAAACCGCGAGTATGTCTCGCGCCACCTTCATGCGGGCTTTCGCCAAGGTGGCCGGCGTTTCGCCGTGGGTGTTGCTTACACAGGTCCGAATGGAATTAGCCTTCAGCCTGTTGAGTCACTCGCACTTGGGGTTGAACGATATTGCGGCCCAGGTCGGGTATCAATCGCAGGCGGCGTTCAGCAAGAAATTCAAGGAGATTTACGGTGAGGCACCGGGACGGGTGCGGCGCGGAATTTAGTTGCCCCGACCGATCCTTTGGCCGGAGAGCCCCCCTCGCTCTGATCCTTCCAGCAGATGAACGCTGGATTGTAAAAGCTGGTCATTCCGGAGTGTTATCCACATGTGGAACATGGCCCGTCGACGCGGATAGCGGGGCGAACATCCATAAATGCCCTACCCCTTTCTTTCCAGGTCGTTGCGAAAGCTAACGCCCGCTGGTGATGCGTCCGCTGCCAGGGGCGCCACTAAACGCAGTTGCGTGCTCCCCAATTGAATGCTCAACACTTCCATGCCAGCGGCTGCCAATGACTGTGGAACACCCCATATGGTCCATGCCAATCATTCTGCTAAGCCCCATCAATGTGCTTGGCAAGGCCAACGCAGCAGATCGGCCATTTCAGTGAGTGAAACAGTCGATTGTAGTTTCTGGTCGTTCTCACATGTTTGATTCAAGCAGACCATGACCCTCGCAGGTAATCGATTTGCAGCAGGTCGTAGAGGCGAGCGCCCTAAACGTTCCACAGTAGCTGTGCCTCCCTTCCCAAGAGAGGCATAGGCGGCTCTGCACCCGTTTCAAATTGACCTCTCTGCCTCAATCCTCTTCACATACAGGAACACTCGATGAACAAGTTATTCGCAGGTCTGGCCCTGGCGACGGCGATGGTCAGTGCGACCGTAGCGTTCGCTGCTCCGGTCAAACCGACCGTGGTGTTGGTGCACGGTGCCTTTGCCGATTCCAGCAGTTGGAAGGGTGTGGTCAAGATTCTGGAAAAGGACGGCTATCCGGTGATCTCAGCCTCCAACCCGCTTCGCTCGCTCAAGGGTGACGCACAGTCAGTCGCTGATGTGCTGGCAAGCATCAAGACCCCCATCGTCTTGGTTGGTCACTCTTATGGCGGTCCAGTCATTAGCGAAGCTGCCTACGGAAATGCCAACGTCAAAGCCCTGGTGTACGTCGCCGGTATTGCACCAGATGCAGGTGAATCCACTGCCGACCTGGCTGGCCGCTTCCCAGGCAACACCCTGGGTCCAACTCTAGCACCGCCGGTTGAATTGGCCGACGGCGGCAAGGACCTCTACATCCAACAGGACAAGTTTCACGACCAGTTCGCTGCGGACGTGTCGAAAACCGACGCCAAAGTGATGGCTGCGACCCAACGCCCTGTGACCGTAGCCGCGCTCAATGAAAAGTCGAGCGAGCCCGCGTGGAAAACCATCCCTTCGTGGTTCGTTTACGGCGACAAGGACAAAAACATCCCGGCGCAAGCCCAAGTGTTCATGGCTGAACGTGCGCACGCCAAAAAGACCGTTGTGGTCAAAGGCGCGTCCCATGTCGTGATGGTGTCAAATCCGAAGGTCGTCGCCAGCCTTATTGAAACGGCTGCCACCGCCAAATGACGACTGCTCGCAACCGTCAGTGGAGCGGTCGCGGCATTCGATCTACCGCATCTGGCCGCAAGGCCGGATGCTCTTGCGGACCCTCGACAATGTAGTCGACAAAACCGCGTACATTCATCGTTGGAGAATTCGTGATGACTTCAAAATTGCTTGTTCTAACCGCAACGGTCAGTTTTCTTTGTGGGCTAATTTTTTCAGTTGCTGCATCCGCTGATTCAACCCCCGGCCCAGTCGCAGAAGGATCTCCAGTGTTTGGCGTAACACTCCCGCCGGGCTACCGAAATTGGCAGTTTGTCAGCATTGCTCATGAAGAAGGTGACAAGCCTGACATCCGAGTAATTCTGGGAAATGATGTCGCCATGAAAGCGTTCCGGGATGGGACTCTTCCGTTTCCAGATGGCACGATCATCGCTCGACTCGCTTACAAGTATGAGTCTTCCGCTCAAAACAATGCCGCCTTTGGACGGGAACAGTCGTTCATCGCTGGGGAGCCCACAAACGTCCAGATTGAAGTCAAAGACTCTAAGCGTTACGCCAGTACGGGCGGATGGGGCTACGGGCAGTTTGAAAAAGGCAAGCCCAATCCCAGTGAACAGATCATCAATGGCTGCTTCGCTTGCCATAAGAAATTGCCCCCAGCGACGGACCTGATCTTCACAAAATACTCCGAGTAACTGACCGTCTCAGGTACTCGGCCTCGTATGGATGGCCAAATAGAAGATCGGCAAAACTCCTACCTTCAGCAAGCTGAAGACTTACCCAAGGGGCCTGATGTCTTCGACTCGCGCGAGGGCTTTCTGCCGCCAAGCTCTGCATTGCTCCAGGACAGAGGAGTTCTTCTAATGATTGTGCTGATGAATTGTCCTCCTCATCGAAGGAGGACAAGGGTGGATCAGTCACATTGCATGATGGTCCTACCTATCCGCTATCAGGTGCCTCGCAGTGAACATGATCACGCGCTTTTTATCTATAGGAACGGCTTATACGAAGGATTACATATCGGTCTTGGACGCTATCAAGCAAGCGGCAGAAGATTGCTTCACACCTAAGCACCCCGAGCAATGCCCGCCAAGCAAACTTGATAGAACCACCTCCTCTACATCTAGGAGCCAGCATGTCCAGACAAACAATAATGGATTCGAAGACCAACATTTCTCAGCTAGATGGTTTGCCTGAAAACGCCCGCCGCCTCGCTATATTTTCTCTAGCGATCGGTGTCGCCATGGCGTCACTCGACACAGCAATAGCCAATGTCGCTTTACCTGCAATAGCCACTCAATTACAGACAACACCTGCGTCATCGGTTTGGATCATCAACGTCTATCAGTTAGCGATGGTCGCAACGCTGCTTCCATTCGCTGCATTGGGTGAAATCATCTCCTACCGGCGGGTTCTACTTTTCGGACTGTTTTTATTCACATTGGCATCACTTGCCTGTGCTCTGGCCTGGTCGCTACCTTCACTGGTTATAGCTCGACTGCTACAAGGAATTGGGGCTAGCGCCGTTATGGGTGTGAATACAGCCATGCTGAAAGCCATCTACCCGACGCGCATGCTAGGACGTGGTTATGGGACCAACGCTTTGGTGGTTGCGGTCGCTTTTGCAGTCGGGCCGACCATGTCATCCCTTATTTTGTCAGTCGCCAGTTGGCCATGGTTATTCGCAATCAACGTTCCGCTTGGGTTGGTCGCACTTTTCCTGGGGCGCAAGGTATTGCCTGATACCCGCAGGGCGAGCCACAAGTTGGATGGTCTGACAGCCCTATACAACATAGTCGCGTTCAGCTTTTTGATTTTGTTATTCGGTGATGCTGCCCACCAAGAAAAATTCACTACCCTCGCATTGGAATTGTCCGCAACAGTCTTGTTCTTCGCACTGCTCTTGAATCGGCAGGCGGACCATAAGGCGCCGATGCTGCCGGTTGATCTGCTGCGTCGGCCCATGTTTGCGCTTTCTGTCATGACGTCCGTATGCACCTTCGCAGCACAAGGACTGGCGTTCGTAGCCCTGCCGTTTTATTTCTTCACTACGCTTGGAAAATCCCCGGTAGAGGCTGGTTTTCTAATGACGCCATGGGCTGTCATGGTAGCGATAATGGCCCCAATTGCCGGCCGCTTGAGTGATCACTATTCTCCCGGCGCATTAGGCGGAATCGGCCTTTCAATACTGGCGGTTGGATTGGTAGCTCTAGTACTTATGCCTGATGACCCGTCGACTTTGGATATTAGCTGGCGCATGGCTATGTCAGGCATTGGGTTTGGTTTTTTCCAAGCTCCTAACCTCAAAGGTTTTATGGGTAGCGCGCCACCGACACGTGCCGGCAGTGCAAGCGGAATGGTTGCTACGTCAAGATTGGTTGGACAGGCAATTGGTGCGGCGCTGGTTGCTTATTGCTTCATGTTATCGAGCGAGCATGGAGCAACGTTCGCGTTATGGGGAGCCGCTGGATTCGCAGCGACAGCAAGCATTGCAAGTTATGCCCGAGTCGTTGCTGTGCGAACTTGAAATCGCGAAGGCCAGCATACTTTAATGACCGCTCAGCAGATTGCTCCCTCATAGGCACTAATCGGCCAGAAGCGGGCATTCGCCAACAACCTGCACACTTGCGATGCCCGGGTGCCCAGCACGCTAGGTTCAGGGCACCCGAGCAGCCGGGCAGCCCCTCCTTGTTTACGCCAGCTGAAATCGATATGAGTTTCTGATTAGCAGGCTTCAGACGGCGAGCTGTCCTACCAGCTCCACTAATCCATCAGCACCTGCAAGGCAGCGGTCACGCATGTCTTGGGGATTCAAACCAGCGTCAAGAATAGCGTCGGCAAAATGCTCTATGTCTTTGCGCATAAGTCCCTGAAGATGCGGTGCAATATCTGCGGTGATCTCGTTATTGATCGCTCGCAAAACTGTGCTCGAACCGCTGCTCACAGCAATGACCTCATGCAGCTGTACCAAGTCCATACATACGGATTCACCCAAGCTGAAGACGTCTACTGCGTTTTTCAGATTGGACATGGTCAAGGCGTTATTCAGAAGCTTCGCCATCTGGCCGGCGCCTGAAGGGCCTAGCAGAGAGACTTTCCGGGAGAAAGTCTCGAAGACTGCACGCATTTGGGAGAAGGCCTGCGACTCGCCACCTACCATAGTGGTCAACGTACGGGCCTGCGCGCCTGGTCTTCCTCCGCTTACAGGAGCATCAAGGTACGTGATTCCCTGCTGTTGAAGCTCAGCAGCTAGACGGCGACTTTCTCTCGGATCGCCGGTGCCATGGTTTACAAGAACGGCGCCGGCCTTAAGCCCATCCCGTAGCCCGCTATCGAGAAGGCTTACGATATCCTTGTCGTCAGTGAGGCAGAGACAGACAACATCGCAACTCTCGGCAAGCGTCTGTACCGTTTTTTCAACAATGTGAGGCGCCCCTGCTATGGCTTCCAATGATTGGGGACGGCGAGCCCAAATGTGCAGCTCAAATCCTGACTCCGCGATTGCTTGAGCCATGGGACCACCTTGGTCACCGAGCCCGATGAAGCCTACCTTCAAGGTTGTCATTCTGGACACGATCTCACCCTATCATCCGCGTGGCAACTTCCCACAACCGCTGCGCGTTTTCAGGGTCAACGGCGTAAGGTGCCACTCCCGTGTAATCGGCAGGCCGTTTGGTGACTACCAGCGCCTCATTACAATCCTCGAAATAACGACCGCCAATGCCTTCCAACAGCGGAGACGCCGCAAGCAACACCGATGTAGCTGCACCTTGTTGCACGTTCTTCTGACGTTCAATTGGCGTCTTGAGCCCACCGGTGTGCTTCTGAAGGTTTGTTGCGATTGCCCCAGGGTTCAAAGCGTTGGCGAAAATGCCTCGCTCCGCCCAACGGCTGGTGATCTCTACGGCAATGAGTGCGCATGCCGATTTGGCCTGGGCATATGACGCGAAAGCATCGTATGTGCGGAAGTCGAAATTGATGTCATCGAAAACCACTGGCCCTAACAGATTAGCGTTTGAACTCAGCGACACAATTCGGGCGCCTTCGGCTTTGATCAAGGCGTTTTGCAACCCGAGTACGAGCGCAAAATGGCCGAGAAAGTTGGTCGCAAACTGCATTTCCCAACCTTGCGAAGTCAACTCCCGTTCAGGAACGGCCATGATCCCTGCGTTATTGACAAGGATATCAAGCGGCTCTGACCAAGACTCAGCAAACGATTTCACAGAAGACAGATCCGCCAGATCGATTGAACGTATATCAACGGTACCCCTGCCTTCTGTGCGCAGTTCGGCCGCTACCGATTCCGCCGCTTCCGGACGCCGTACTGCAAGCGTCACGCTTGCGCCGGCAATTACCAATGCGCGCGCTGTCTCAATACCAATACCGGAGGCCCCGCCCGTTACGATCGCCCGTTTACCAGTGAGATCAATCCCTTCAATGACCGCTTGTGCGGTTGAATGAAAGCCGAATGGTGTAGTGATACGCGTCATGAATTATTCCTCGCATTTTTAGGCCCGCTGAGTCGAACTGACTGGCGGATTCACCCTAAGACCGGTGGATGAAGCAAAGCGGCAACTGCCCCGAGTACCGAACGGATCGTGCTAAACCCGAATCCCGGAATGCTTGGAACGCCACTATTCCCGCTATGAAGCCCCGATCCGCGTAGAGTTGTTGTGACCCAAGATAAGCCTCGACACTGTCGCAAACAATCAGGCTAATATCGGATGAACTGATGCAGGAATTGGCACAATGCAGAAATCCGGGCTCCTCGAACTTAACGCCGTGGTCGCAGTTTCTACTCATCGCAGCTTTCGCCGTGCGGCCGTGGAATTGGGAATGTCGCCATCAGCACTCAGTCACGCGATTGCTGCACTGGAGAAACGCCTTGGCGTGAGGTTGTTCCACAGAACCACGCGAAGCGTTTCTCTGTCAGAAGCCGGGGAGCAATTTCTGGTTCGTGTGCAGCCCGCTCTGCGTGATATATCCGCGGCCATGGAGGCGGTTGGCGAATTTCGCGATACACCGGCAGGCACCCTACGCTTGAACACCTCCGAAGGTGCTGCGCAAATGGTGCTGACTCCAGTGGTACTGGAGTACCTAAGGCGTTATCCAGACATGCGTGTAGACATCGTTACCGATAGAAGTCTGGTTGACATCGTTGCTGGTGGATTCGACGCTGGCATACGGTTGGCGGAAAGCGTTCCGCAGGACATGATCGCCATTGCGATCACTCCCCCGCTCCGTTTTGCGGTGGTCGGTTCCCCTCAGTACTTCGCGAAACGCAAAAAACCAAAGGTTCCGCCAGACCTGCTCGCACACAACTGCATACGCGTGCGCTTCCCCAGTGGCTCGATCTACAAATGGGAGTTCGAGAAGCGCGGTGAAGAGCAATCAGTAGATGTCAGCGGATCGTTGACGCTCGACAGCCACCACTTGATGTTAGAGGCGGCTTTGCAGGGCGCCGGCATAGCCTGGACTAATGATTTCGCTGCTTCTGTCCATATTGCGTCCGGAAGTCTCATCCGCGTATTGGAGGACTGGACTCCTTCATACCCGGGGCTGCGCCTCTACTATCCTGCTAATCGCCATATGCCAGCGGGACTTCGGGCTTTCGTCAACGTCGTCCGTGAGACTGTGTTGGAGAATGCGATCAGTAAAAAGAAAGGCTGAGCTTCTAGGCTTAGGCTAGGTGCCATCGCATTACCGTGCCAGGAGTTTAGCGAAGGTCATTTGGCCTAGGCTTTATGTCGAGCAGACCTTGATCCACCGTCAAAAAAAGCGTCGTAGGCCCTAATCGTCGATACTGATTCATTTGTTTACCCAAGACTCTACGGTCGCCGAGATGCCCCGTTCCAATCGATACTGACGTTTTCACAAAGCCTCGGTCGGTTTCTGCTGATTGCGGCAGACAGAAAACGGCCAGAAGCGGCCCTTGGACAACCTGATGGCGAAACAGTAGCTTATCTAGCGAGACTGACGAAAACTACTCGGCGGTGAGACTCCTTTCCATACCGTGATTCACCTTGGACGAAGTCAAGAAATGGGACCGAAAACTGAAGAGCTGATCTACATTCTTGATCAGCTTGCAATCTTGCTTGAAAGCGATGGAGACACCCACTGGAGCTTTTGGATGCGTAGGACCAGAGCACTTTTGCTGGATTCTGATTACTCCGGGATTGAGTATCTGCTGTCAGCCTTCGGCGGAATGGGCTCATTAAATGATCTCATTCTTGGTCAAAACTACATCAGCGGCGTTTTTTCCTGGAAGCCAGGCCATGTCGAGCTAAACGAAAAATTCATTGAATTGCACGACAACGCCGAGCGGCTCGCCAACGCAATAAAACGATCTCAAGCTTGATTGAGCACCTTAACAAAGCCCCGCAGCCGCGTCTGTGCATTCCCTTCACGTCCAACCTTAGACGGCAATAGATGAACCCAACCCTCGACAAGGCAGCTAATGGACATCTGACACTTAGTTTCAACGACATGTCAGACGCTTGTTGGTTATCGCTAGCTGAGAACCTGATCAAACTCCGAGGGTTCAAACGATTGGGTTCATCAGTCATAGGCGTTGATGAAAAAATTCACCAGAATTTCCAATGTGCCGAGTTCAGCCTCGCAGCCGGCTGGGACAATTGGTCTGGGTACTACTTGCTTTCAGACTCGGTGGCGGGCGATGTTTTTTTGCAAAAGCTATTTGAACAGCTCCGCTCCTGACAGGCGAATCAAGTCATTCGCTTCGCTGACTGGAAAGGCGTGCCAGGGCATTCGGAAATGGCTGCAATGGGCCGGTTGAATCCACAGCCAAAAGCGGACAGTTGATTTCCCCACTCGCTCTCGCCTCTGCACGTTGCAGATACGCCCTTCTCCAGCTTTGCCCCACCACGACTAACGCTGAGAAACGCTACAGCGTAAGCCGCCGCGGCTATTCGCCGTCCCAATAATCTACGCCGTTGACACTCCGAGCAATCGAGACAAACCCTGAAGATTTGCCTTCGAAATCCAACTCGAAATCGTCCATCACTAGTATTTTCCAGAATCCGGGTACTCGCGAATGTCCGGCGATCACTGGGTGCTGACGGCTAGGTATCGCAGCAACTCACCTGCTAATCCGATGACCTGACTACACGTTGGTAAACACATTCCTGAGACGACTTCTCAAGATTGTCAAAAAACGCGTGCTAACAGCTTCTTTTCAGACAATGCAGCTCATGCGCCAAAAACCGCATATTCCCACTAAAACCCGCCAAGCTATCCGAAAGAGACAGGATTTGTCTCATGCGCAGAGGATCCAGCCTCGACTAAGTACTACTGAACCGGCCAATTCGGGAAATAGTTGTACAAAAAAATTGACTTGTACAGCATACCTTCTATTCTTTAAAAAACTGTACAACAGACATTTTTCTGTACAAGAAAAAGCGGAGCGAGGCCCATGGTCGACACAAAAAGGACCAGCAAAATCACGATCAGCACCTCGTCCAAACGATGTGATCTATCCGGCACAGCGAACTCCCAAGACACGCTTTTAACTTTTCCAGACGACACCTGCGAGCGCTGAATTCGCTCATGAACCTGCCGGCAACGGAGACCCAACGTGCCTGACTTCCTGCGTTGCTTCGCTCACAACTTTGCCGCTCTGGACGCCAGCAATTTGCACAAGCTTGAGGAGCTGTACAGTCACGATGTGCGCTTCAGTGATCCTCTCCATGAGATCCAGGGCCTGACAGCGCTGCAAGCCTATTTCACAGAGCTATACGCCAACGTCAGCGAGCTAGGTTTCAGGTTTCACGGTTACGACCAGGTGCAAGACGGTGTCGGTTACCTACGCTGGACCCTGCAATACCACCATCCTCGCCTGCGCCATGGCCAACTGATAGAGGTCGATGGTTGTTCGCACCTGCTTTGGCACGAGAAGGTGTACCAGCATCGCGACTACTTCGATGCCGGCGCCCTGCTCTATGAGCACTTGCCGTTAATGGGTACCGCCATTGGCTGGTTGAAAGCGAGGCTGGTATGAAGCGCATCTGGCTCACCGGCGCCAGCAGTGGCATCGGCGCCGCCCTGGCGCAGATGCTGTTGGCTCAGGGTCATTTTTTGGCCGTCAGCGCGCGCAATGTTCAGGCCCTGGAAAAACTACATTCGGAACATCCGCAACAGGTGCTTCTGCTGCCCGGAGACTTGACCGAGCCACACGAGGTTCGAGCGATGGGTGAGCGAATCGAACGAGTCTGGGGTCACTTGGATCAGGCCATCCTGAACGCGGGCACTTGCGAGTACCTGGACGTCGGCCGCTTCGAAGCCCATATGATCGAACGGGTGATGCGGGCCAATTTGTTTTCCGCGGCCTACTGCGTGGAGGCAGCCCTACCACTGCTGCGCAAGGCGCAGCGACCGCATCTGGTGGCAGTGTGCAGCTCGGTGACCTACCTACCGTTACCGCGCGCCGAGGCTTATGGCGCCTCTAAAGCGGCTATGCGTTACTTGTTTGATTCGCTACGCATCGACCTGGCACACGAGGGTGTTGACATCACCCTTGTCAGCCCCGGCTTCGTCGATACCCCACTCACACAACAGAACGATTTTCCGATGCCGATGCGCTGGCCAGTCAACAAGGCTGCCACCTACATCATCAATCGGCTCGAAAAACGACCACTGGAAATCGCCTTTCCCGGGCCATTCATCGCCGCCCTACGTCTATTGGCGATATTGCCTCAACGCCTGCAACTGGCGCTAGGCAAAGTCATGACGCGCTCCGTCACAGGAGAGTCCTCATGAAAATAGCCATTATCGGTAGCGGCATCTCCGGCCTGACTTGCGCTCACCTGCTCAACCGTCAGCACGAAGTCACTGTCTTCGAGGCGAGCGACTGGATCGGTGGCCATAGCCATACGGTTGACGTTGAAGTAGAGGGTGAACGTTTCGCCATCGATACGGGCTTCATCGTTTTCAACGACTGGACCTATCCCAATTTTATCCGTCTGCTGGATCAACTCGGTGTGGCCTCGCAACCTACCGAGATGAGCTTCTCGGTACAGGATCCAGGCACCGGCACTGAATACAACGGCAACAACCTCAATTCCTTGTTTGCCCAGCGGCGCAACCTGCTCTCACCCTGGTTCTGGGGCATGTTGCGCGACATCTTGCGCTTCAACCGCGAAGTATTGCGTGACCTGCAAGAACAACGCATAGACGCCGATACCACCCTCGGAACCTACCTGCGGCAAAACGGCTACGGTCAGCGTTTTATCGAACATTACATAGTTCCAATGGGGTCGGCGATCTGGACGATGTCACTGGGTGATATGCAGGGCTTTCCGCTTCAGTTCTTCGTGCGCTTCTGTAAAAATCACGGGCTCCTGTCGGTCACCCATCGGCCGCAGTGGCGTGTGGTCCGCGGTGGCTCGCGCAGTTATGTAGCAGCGTTGAGCGACGGCTTTGCCGAACGTATCCGCCTCAATTGCCCGGTGCACCGTGTGGTCCGTGACATCGCTGGAGTGAACCTTCACAGCTCCGCCGGCATTGAATGCTTTGACTCTGTGGTTTTCGCCTGTCACAGCGACCAGGCATTGCGCCTGCTGGCGACTCCCAGTCAAGCCGAGCGGCAGATACTCAGCGCACTGCGCTTCGCCGAGAATGACGTGGTACTGCACTACGACATCCGGCTGCTACCGAGCCGTCGCTTGGCTTGGGCAAGCTGGAATTACCGCCTCGGCGGCTCAGCCCGGCAACCGGCCGCTGTCACCTACAATATGAATATCCTTCAGGGACTCCAGAGCGACACTACCTTCTGCGTTAGCCTGAATCAGACCGCGGACATTGACCCGAGCAAAATCCTCGAACGCTTCCGCTACGACCATCCGCAATACAGCCAGGCAGGACTGGTCGCACAAGCACGTTGGCCAGAACTACAGGGCGCTCAAAACAGCTACTACTGCGGCGCCTACTGGGGCAACGGTTTCCATGAGGATGGTGTAGTCAGCGCCTTGCGCGTGGCGGCTGCTTTCGGAGAACAGCTGTGAACAGCGCGCTGTACCGCGGTTGGGTCAGCCACCGCCGGCTGCTGCCGCGCGTCCATGGGTTTCGCTACCGCATGGGTATGCTCTACCTGGATCTGGCGGAACAATCCCAGGTGCTGGGCTTATCTTGGCTCGCCGGACGTTCGCGCTGGGCCGCCTTCGCCTTCCGCGAAACCGACTACCTGCCGCTTTTCACCCGCCAGGGTATGACACTGAGCGATGCCGTACGGTATCGCGTGGAGCAGGCCCTCGGTCACGCTCCGCAGGGACGAATCTGTCTGCTCACACAGCCGCGCAGTTGGGGGCTGTCATTCAATCCGCTCAGCCTGTTTTACTGCTTCGAATCCGACGGCAGTCTGGCCGCCATTCTCTGCGAAGTTAGTAATACCCCATGGCGAGAGCGTTACCACTACGTACTGCCAACCCACAGGAGGGGTGAGTCACGCCATCGGGTAGCCAAGAGCTTTCACGTCTCGCCCTTCCTACCTCGCGATCTGGAGTACCGCATGCGCTTTTCTGCGCCCGGCCAGCGACTGAACGTGAAAATGCAGGACTGGCAGGGCGAGCAAAAAATGTTTGAAGCGGGCCTGGGCCTGGAGCGCATCGAACTGACGCGCCAAAGCCTGCACCGCCACCTGCTGGATTTTCCCTGGATAACCGGCAAGACCCTGCTCGGCATTTACTGGCAGGCCCTGCGTCTGCTGCTTAAGCGTCTGCCGCTGTTTTCCCATGACGCGGCCAACGGTGAATACTGCATCGCAAATCTGGAGTCTCGCCATGACAAATCCTAGCCTGAACTCCACCAGCACCTGTGGATTTGCTGCCAACGGAATAGGCTCCCGTATGCTGAAAAAAGGGGTCCTGCGTCAGCTGGCACAACTGCGCCATGGACACTTGGAGATCATCGTCGACGGTGAGTGCCTGAGCTTCGGTGAGCCAGGCACTGTTCCGCATGGCGAAATCGAAGTGCACTCTGCGGCCCTGTGGTCGATGGTGGCGGTGAACGGCTCAATTGGCGCTGGCGAGGCCTACATACACGGTTACTGGAGCAGTCCCGATCTGACTGCGGTGATCCGCATTTTCGTTGCCAACCTAGACGTGCTGGATGGAATGGAACGTGGCCTGGCACGTTTACGCCGTCCACTGGTAAAAGCCCTACATTGGATCAACCGCAACACGCGCCAGGGCTCGCAACGCAACATTTCAGCGCACTACGACTTGGGCAACGCGCTGTTCGAACAACTGCTGGACCCCACCATGATGTATTCCGCGGCGATGTTCCACTCCGCCAGCGACAGCCTCGAACAAGCCCAACTGCACAAGCTGGAGTGCATCTGCCAAAAGCTCGATCTCAAACCCAGTGACCACCTGCTGGAGATCGGCACTGGCTGGGGCAGTATGGCGCTGTATGCAGCCACCCACTACGGCTGCAAGGTAACCACCACCACCCTGTCCCGTGAGCAATTTGCGTACACCCAGAGCCGAATTGAGGAGCAGTGTCTGCAAGACCGCATTACCCTGCTGTTACAGGACTATCGCGACCTGACGGGCAAATACGACAAGCTAGTATCGATCGAGATGATAGAAGCCGTCGGACACCGCTTCCTGCCCACCTACTTCAAACAGTGCGCCCATCTGCTCAAAGAACACGGTCTTATGCTATTGCAGGCCATCACCATTCGGGACCAGCGCTATGAGCAGGCGAAAAAAACGGTCGACTTCATCCAGCGCCACATTTTCCCGGGCGGTGCCTTGCCTTCGGTGAGCGCCATGCTGCACACCATCAGTCGCGATACCGACCTCAACCTTCACCATATGGAGGACTTCGGCCTTCACTACGCACGTACGCTTCGCCTGTGGCACGATAACCTGAGGCGCAGCCGGCGCAACCTTGAAGCACTAGGCTATGACCAGACATTCTATCGCCTCTGGGAGTTCTACCTATGCTACTGCGAAGGTGGCTTCCTTGAGCGAAGCATCGGCACCGCGCATCTATTACTCGCCAAACCCGGGGCACGGCCGCAGCCCTTCGAGCTAAAAGCGTGAGCAGACGGGTCCGGTTGTTGCTGAACTCAGGGCTTTTCCAGTTAGGCTGGTTCGCCTGTGTGTTGGGCGCCCAACGGCCGTGGCTGTTGCTGATTGCAATTACCTGCCTGGCTATACACCTGCTTTGGATTGCCAACGCCGTTAATGAGTGGTGCAGTCTGTTACGGGTAGCAGCCTGCGGTTGGGTTCTGGACACTACTCTTTTGCACCTCGGGCTATTCAACTTTCCCAATACCAGATTTGTTTTGCCGCTATGGCTGGCGGTGCTTTGGCTGCTTTTCGCCAGCACTTTGCAACACAGCCTGAGTTGGACGAGACGCCCCTGGTGGATCGGCAGCCTGCTAGGGGCCTTTGTAGGGCCTTTGTCCTATTGGGTCGGCGCCAGGTTGGCTGGCGTGGGTCTGCCGCTTGGTGTCTGGCCCAGCATTCTGCTACTTGCATTGATGTGGGCGATGTTGATGCCGGCGTTGCACTGGTTCGCCGGCAAGCATGCACGTTGAGTCAAGACTGTTTGCGGAAGAACAAGGTGATCTGGCCTACCTCCACCCCGAAATTGGTCATGAACGAGCGATTGATCATGGTGCTCTTGTCCATAAGGTACATCCAGTCGTCTAACTCAACCTGATACTCCTTGCCATCTACCGGCAGGTTCAGCACATATCTCCAGCGCAGTGTATTGCCTGCCATCTCACCAAGCGCTTCCACATGTGCATTTCCTCGACAGTCTCAGGGTTTAGCTGCACCCAGCAATTGGGCGCGCAGCTCCGGGTTACGTGTTCGGGGGTCAAGCCAGATGGCAAAAAACGCATTGGCAAACGCCTCATCCCTCACCACATGCTGGAGGTTCTCGCCGACGTAAAAACGTGCGCCCTCTCCGGGCATGTAGACTCCGGTGATGCAATCACCGGCACGCACATCGACAAACGCCTGCTGCATCTCCCGCTCCCAGCGGGCCATCAGCTCTGTATTCAGGGAGTTGGGTGACAGGCGACGGATTTCCTTAATACTGGCCTCCGCAGCGTTTCGTCGGTATTGCCTTTGCCAGAGGCCAAGGTCCAGGCCAGATCGCCTTTGCTCTTCTCGTGGTTTTCCTGGTGCGATTGGAATGTTGTTTTCCCACCTCAAGCGCATCTTGAAAATGGATCGCTTGCGACTGCATGGCATGAGTGGCACGACCGATGAATTCACGCTCGCCGATGCGGTGCAGAACCTGCGTTGGCTGACCAAATTTACCCCTTAAGGGCCGCCTGCTAAGGGATAGGTGCACCTGCACCAAGCCAAAAACCTCAAACCAACCCACTAACCGAGTAGAAAAGGCCGACGACGGGCCGAAAAACCACTCAATATGTTGCGTAGATTCTCCGAAAATGAACGTAGTGAGTTAAGGCGAGCGGAAAATACGACTTTTTCAACAGGATCGGCGGATTTTGGTCCTTGATCTGGCGCCTACAACTAACTACATCAACTTGCTCCTTATCGGCCCGAGAATGCTGAGTTAACCCTCAGGAATCGGACACTCTCGCCGCGGGTTTTCGGGATCTTGGCTTGCGCTTGGCCGCCGGCGCCTGACGTAGCTGCATCAGTTGTTGCTCCAGTGTTTCAGCGCGGGCCTGCTGCGCTGCGGCACGTTGCTGGGTTTGGCTGAGCTCGGATTGGATCGACTCCAACCGACGTTGCTGTTGCTCGACTTGCCGCCCTAATATCTGGAATTGGGCCGTGATGGCCTTGCCCTCCTCCCGCGCGCGGTCAACCTCACGATGCGCACGATCTTCGACGCCACGTACGTAGCCCTCCTGTGCCACGCGCTCCTGCTCGGCCTTGAGCCGTAACGCCTGCAGGTCCTGCTGTAACATCTGGGTGTGCTGCTGAGCTTCACGGCGCTCGTGCAGCAAACCTTCGCGCTGCTGCTGCAAATCCTCGACCTGCGTCTGGCGCTGCGCCAACAGCAAGTCCAGATCGGCCAGGCGCAACTCGGCCGCCTGACGCCCGGCCAGGGCCTCTGCTGCCTGCTGGCGGAACTGTGCCGAGTCCTGACGCGCCTGATCCTCGACCTCGGCGACTCGCTCGCGTTCTGCGATCAACACCTTGCTCTGTTCCGCCATCGCTTGTTCAGCCACACCCTGCGCCAGGTGAATCGCCTGCTGCCACACCGCGACGAAGGCCTGCGACACTTCCGCTGGCAACGCCGGCAGGCGGGTCTCGCCGCTCATGCGCTCAGCCAGCCGCGCCCACCACTGATCGAGCAAGCTGCCAACCCGCGCCGGGCTACCGCGACCCAGTTCCAGGCGCACGCGCTCCACGGTCGGCCGTTCGCCGCGCGCCAGGACCGCATCCGCGGCGGCAAACACCTCATTTTCCGGCACTCCTACTGCCATGGCTCATCTCCGCGTATATTAGGTCTGATAAAGAGAGTTTATCCGACTCTATATTTTTTAGACTGGAATTATCATACGTTGAACGTAATAGAATTTACAGATCAGCTAAACTTGGTCGACGAACCCCCGTTGGACCTGCATTTTCTCGCCATTAACGCGCAGCAAGCTGCGACGGCCTTTATTGCCGCCGGCACGGCTGCCAATACCGTGCGCAGTTACCGCAGCGCCCTCGTCTACTGGTCGGCTTGGCTGCAACTACGCTACGGCCAGGCGCTCGGTAACGCGCCACTGCCGGCGACCGTCGCCCTACAATTCATCCTCGATCATTTGGCCCGGCCGCTGGAAGACGGGACCTGGACGCATCTGCTGCCACCGACGATCGACGCAGCACTGGTCAGCGCGGGTGTCAAAGCCAAACCCGGGGCCTTGGCCTACAACACCGTGAGTCATCGCCTGGCCGTGCTGAGCAAATGGCACCAGCTCAAGGACTGGAGCAGCCCGACCGAAACGGCTCCGGTCAAGACACTGCTGCGCGAAGCGCGCAAGGCTCAAAGCCGTCAGGGGCTTCAGGTACGAAAAAAAACCGCAGTCGTGCTGGAGCCGCTGCAGGCACTATTAGGCACCTGTACCGACGGTGTACGGGGTGTTCGCGATCGCGCCCTGCTGTTGCTGGCCTGGAGTGGTGGCGGCCGCCGCCGCTCAGAGGTAATCGGATTGACGGTCAACGATGTGCGCCAGCTGGATGCCGACACCTGGGTCTATGCCTTGGGCGCGACCAAGACCGACACCAGCGGCGTGCGCCGGGAAAAGCCCCTGCGCGGGCCGGCCGCGCAGGCGTTGTCGGCATGGTTGGAGGCGGCACCGGCTCCTTCAGGACCGCTATTTCGCCGCCTGTATAAAGGCGGCAAGGTCAGCGCTGATGGGCTGTCGAGCGACCAGGTGGCGCGCATCGTCCAGCGCCGCGCCAAAATCGCCGGCCTCGAGGGCGACTGGGGGGCGCACAGCCTTCGCTCTGGGTTTGTCACCGAGGCCGGACGCCAGGGGGTGCCGTTGGGTGAAGTGATGGCCATGACCGAACACCGCAGCGTGACCACGGTGATGGGTTACTTCCAGGCGGGTTCGCTGCTCAACAGTCGCGCCACTGAATTGCTGTCTGGCACAGGCATTTCAGACAAGGAGTAAATTATCGATCTCTAAAGAACAACGTCTCTATCGTTGAGCCTGGCGCGCACCACTCTAGTGAATTGGGCGCGAATAGCCGTTGAGAGCGTCGTATAGTTGGCGCACTTAATCATCTATTTGCCTACCTCCCATCCCTAGTCCGCATCCTTTATAAAATACTCTTGCTCCGAATGATGGTAATGACCAAACAATGCCGTTCAGGTTAAATGATAAGTATTTCAGATTAGCGCGAGTCGAGATCAAAGGCACGGGAAGTTTAAGCGACACCATATAGCTAACCTAGGAAGCGGAAACATCCCCAGCATACAGCGCATGAGGGCTATTGAGGCCACCATTGTAAACCATAAAAACACTTACTTGGTTCTGTAACAATAAAGATTTGAACCTTCAACTATCGGGTTGGTTGCGAGCTTTGCTCTCTTATCGTTAGTATGTTTTTCATGCCCCGGAGGGAGATAGTCATACAATCTCCTCAATGGCCTGATGATAAGAGGAGCTTCGGAGGCACAATAGATAAAAGGCAAGGAGGCATTGTAAATAGCTGAAGCGCCATTGCTATATACAACCCGACTTTTTATACTGGGTTGTAATCGACGATAGTTACCAATGGGAAGTTCCTGATCTGCGGCTTCGAGCCAGGCCAGTTCGCGCACCCTTAATTCAACTATGCGCTCTCTATACTTCGGCGGAATCCTTACCGAATGATCCAGCACCGCCTTTGTTAGGACTCGCCAATCAGCTGCTGTTTTTTTAATAATGGCTGATCCAACTTGCCAATAAAAAGTAAGCGTGCTGGGCCATTCAAGCAACATGGGCTCGCGCAACACTTCGATTCCAGTCCACGTCGGAAATTGCGACCAAAATGCCTTTTTCTGTGTTTTAGACAAACCCTTAAGGGTCTCTCGCAGTTGCTGCTTATTACTACAAAGAGAATTTACCAGTTGAAACATCGAATCGGAAACGCGGACTACACCAGGAAAACGAATGGGTCTTTTTCTTCCGATAGCCCCTTTGCCCGATGTATTGGATAATGCCTCCAACAAAGCAAGCGTGGCTTCCGAGCCGATCAACTGTTTGACGGCAACGTCACTACCCAAACTCTGAGGTGACACCTTCCACAACGCCATGACTTCAAGTTCCGAATCGTTAAGCAGCACCCCCCTTAGGTCATGCATATCTTTTTGCATTTTGATTGCGCTATAAACACAAAAATTGAATGCATCGAATTTCATTTCCATGAGCAACACACCTAATTAACATGACAGCCAATAGTTGCGTAGATGCTTAGGCCACGTAGCCTGCAACTGTTCTACAACCCGCTCATAGTCAGTTAACTCAGAAGACAGCAACTCCCGCTTCAGATCACGCGGATTATTCGGCAAAGAATAATCAAGTCGCTGCAGAACCCTGAACAGCACATCACTTTCCGCCGAGGTAAACATACCCCAGAAAATGCCTACAACTAACAACGCAAAAAGACGGCATGTTAGATTTGTGATTGTCAATCCATGCATAATCTTTTGCATACCGTCTTTCGTTTCTACTGCCCTTTCATATATAGTCGGGCTTTTTAACGCTCGATAAATCAAACACCTTCGTTCAAAATATTTTGTATGCCCTCGAAGCGATAAACCCAAGGTAGTTTCTATTGCCGAACAACAATCAGCCCATGGCAATCCTTTTAAAAAACCTCTCATCAAAACATTTTTGTTTTTTGATGTTGTCAATACATACTGTACATGCCTCCCAAACAACCATAAGCAGGCCCATGCCCCCGCGGAGGTCTCAAGAGACGGCAGCGATAATACTCGTGGCTGATGGCAAAATGGCCCGAAACTAGTGAAATCCACACACGCTTTTGAAAATGCTACTCTTGCTTTTTCAGAATAAACAATTGATTCATCCAATTGACTCATCGGAGAAACGTGTTCGAGGCAGGTCACGCAAAGAAAATCATCCCATGTTTTCCGCCAAAAAGGATGACGGCCAAGGGTAATATCATTCAAAACACAATAAGGACAGAAAAACCTCCTGGACCGACGTGGCTGGATCAATAAATAATGATTAAAGCTCGTCATTCTTATAACATCGTGGACACTGCACTCAAGAATAGCGCTCATAAATTTAATGCCGGTTTGAGAATAATTGTAATCAGGATCAAATCCTTGATCCCAGTTATGATCGAAGTCATTAAGAATTGATTTAATTTCGCTGTATCTTTGATCATTTTTCAACTGGCAACGATAGAGGTAAGATGATAGCGTCTCATCCTGACAAGGCTTATTTTTTTGCGCCTGAAGCATTTCACCATCCCTCTTGTTGAAAAGGTGCATTGGCGCCTTTCTTGAGTAGCTCAAGAGTGATTCGTTCCTGCTGTGTGGTTATTGCGTAGATCGCGGCATGTTTAACAGCCTCAATAATTTTACTAGTAACACCATGACTGTGGCTGATCAAGAAGTTAACCTTGCTGCGACCAGTGAGACCGGAAGGATTTAGAAGTGGGAGCTCAGACTCAATCGCGGATAAAAATGAGGTAAACTCTGAACCTACTCGCCATACTGGCATATCAAAAAAAACGAATCTTCTTTCTAGTTGTTCATCACTTCTAATTGCGCTCGTGACCCTTTCTATTCCGAAACAAAGCAACAGAATGGGCTTTTCTGCACAACTGAGCTCACGCAGATATGTCAATATATTCCTCTGATCCCTAGCAGTCCCCCTCATCAAATCGTGTAAATTATCAATAACTATAGCTTTGACTCCTTGCAACAAAAACACCCTCCCGATTTCATCCTCCAACACCGAGTTGGCAGGTAGGTTCCTTGAAGCTATACTTATTCCTAGTAGCTTGGCGAGTTGGGTTAAAAAAGCCTTATAAGTCGGACAGTGTCGCGGATCGAAATATTTTATGGCCCGATTTTTAGAAAAAACATGTTTTTTCAGGTGATTTAATAGGGCAGTTTTACCAATACCTGTCGGCCCCACTACCAACAAACAAGGTGCTTGACTTGTATTCTCAGTTGCAAGCATTCGACGACTAATCGCCTCAACCTCTTCCGCCGTATTATTGCTCACCCACATCCAATTAAAGATATAGGAAATTCTATCGATGCTGGCAGATTTTGCGATTATCCGCGCACGTTCGGATAAGTGCGTCGGTTCTGGCGCGTCAGTCATTGAAGTACACCTTTTTCGGTGTAATAATACATTCTTCAACATCAACATCAACATCAACATCGCTCGCAGCGGTAGAATTTAACCCTGACTCAACGACATCGAAATGATGCTCACTACGGTGCGTTTGTTTAGATTTTTTACGCCTCGCTTCTTTAGTTTTGCTTACAGCGTCATACACTAGCGCCTCATTCGCCTCTAAGAGTTCATAATATCGGCTTTCATCCTCAGGGCTTTGCCCTCGCGCTCTCATTATTTTAGCCGTGTATTTGGCTTGCTCCAAAGACACGTCAGGTGCCATTGCATCAGCAAGCGAAATGTCCCGGTAAACACCTTTTATTTTCAACCACACCGAACGCAGGGTTTCAGGATTGTAAACACACGTGTATGAATTACCGATTTCCCATCGTAATGAACTATCCCAATAACGAAAATTATTTAGCGTTACCCCACGACTACGAACCATAACTAATTTCCTTGGCATAAAATCCAATTTAAACGATTTCGCATCGCTTATAATCGGGGGCATGTCGATACTACCATCAGGTTGAATGAAGTGTTCATTCCACCGTTTTTTTGGTGTTACTTTCCCCAGCCCTGAATGGCGACGGAGGTGATAACGCTCCACTTCACGAAGCAGCCAGTGTCGGAACTCGGCGAATGTCATACATGCCATTTTCTCACTATCGTAATCTTTATTGGCCACTGTATTTGAGTCGGTTTTTCCTGGAACGAAGTGAACCTGCCCCATTATCGTACCTATATAACTTTCAATATGGCCGCCATAATGTTTCTCCCTACGCCATTCCATTTTCATACCGTGGGCGTCGCACGCGTCGATTAGCGCGGGACTTTTGAATTCAGCTGCGTGATCCGAGCATAAAAGCTCTGGAATGCCATAGTAGGGATAATTGATATCAGCGCACCCAATTTGCTGAAGCCATCGGTCTTTCGGAATACACATATTCGCAATGCAACATGCAACGGAATATCTGGATGGAGCTGACCACGACAAGTACATCCCTACGATTATTCGTGTATAGCAATCAATTGCAAAAGTCACCCAAGGCCTTCCTATTGGTAAGCGGTATATCTCATCGACAAGTAATAAATCCACTGGCGAATGATCTATTTGCACTCGTTCGAACGGGTGACTCGTCACGAATACGCCGGGCTTTGCCCTTGATTCATCTGCAGCACGTTTGATACCAATTCTGATTTTTGCAGTCTTGGGTGTAGGTAAATCCGCCACCCTTCGAACAACTGCTTTGACGCCAGGACAGCGAAGACCCGCGTGCCTGCACATTTCCACTATCTTATTGTGCACATTTGTATAAGTGAAACGCTCCTTCTTTTTTAGCGCTTCAGCTATGCAGTAACCTATAATCGATTCGACGCGATCGTCTAACATCTTTTTACCAACAATACGACCGCGCTTGTCTTGGATAACACTTATGGGCCCACGCTTTTCGTCATAGCGTTCAAGTAATCGATAAATAGTTCTCTGGGAAAGATCCAAACGGCCCTGAAGCTCAGTAACAGCTTCGGCTTTAGTGATGACAGACGCCATAACATCTCTTATTGCGTTATATCTTTTAGTTGCCTCAGTGCGCCGTTTATTGTCGTCTCGACCATTCTGATCTGTCCACTCAGCAATCTGCGCGGATATTTTTCTCCCAGCTTCATTAAGTATAGGAACAAGCTGCCCCACTTCTAGAATCAACAACTGGCCGTTACTAAGATTTTTAACCTGAAAAAGTCCATCACCGAGGAAACCTAATATTTCCACCTGCGAATCTTCGAATTGAAAAATTTTCCCAACTGATATTTTTGTTAATTCCGCCATGATGCATGGCCCTTGTAAAACACCCACATCTAATACTAGTACAGCAGTATGCAAAAAAAGAAATATCCGGTATTTTTTAACATCGTTTAGCTATTAAAAAAACCTCGGCTATTAAATTTGACAAAAGACGCATCATTCTTTTAAAAGTGACAAAACAAGCCATTTCATGAGGATTTCTGACTCGACTGGATAAAAACCCTACAAAATCAGATCGATATCTCTCGCCAATTTTACTGGTTGCGCGCAGTTGCACACTGCTTTGAAAGCCTCGATCTGCTCAATCAATCCCTTCGAGGCAATCGGCTGAATCAAGTCGTCTGTCTTTCGTTCACAGCTGGATTTGTCGTTCTCACTTCGAGCATTCATCTCAACGCTCGAATCTCTGTCACGCTTCTTGCGGCTTGCGTCGTTCTGGATTGTTCTCCATCAATTGAAAATCCGTCGACGTCATCACGGATTGATCCAGATCTTGGTCTTACACCATACAAGGCTTAGCCGATTCGTTTGATATCAACTATGGCTTCAGGGATGGCTTGCCAATTTTTCTCGCAGGTCACGCTTAAAGCGCGATGCTATGTGAAATCTGCAGCATTGCGCTTGGTGTTGGCACACAGATTTCAAATACAGCGCGTTCGCGCAAACAACCAGCGCCGGCGGATTTGCATCCAGATAAGGCGTGGCGTTATTGCAATCGTTCTATAGCCCTCAACAGACCAGCAAGCTGCCTGTGCCACCGCTCTAATTACAGTCTCTCGCTTGTTGAACACAGCGCCGAACAGCCCGGCAATCAGCCTTACAGGAAGATCGGCACTTTCTTTCTATATCCAATCAGGCCAAATATTTGCTAGATTTCACGCCATTATTTATATCAACTTCAGTACCTGGCTTGAATGCAAGCCTCGCCCTAACGATCATTTCCCACGCTGAAACTACAACTCAACTAAACGTCTATTTAGTTTAGTTAATTATTGATTGATCGACTGCCTCATTCAGCTGCCCTCCCGCTTCAGTCATCCCATGAACCAAAAGACGAAGCGCTCAACCCCCGTCTAGCGGGATGAGCGCTCCTGAAATGGCACCATTCACAAATCCAGCACAAGGGGCGGATCGCCCGCCTTGCCTTTTGCAGGTACCGCACAACAGATCAGTACTTCACCGTCAGCTGGCATCTCGGCCGGCAAGTTCAGATAGTGCACTTGCCCACTGACCAATTTGGTACGGCATGTACCGCAAGATCCTCCGCGGCAACTGAAGTCGGGATTCAAACCCCGGCTTTCTGCCAGTTCCAATAAACTCCCGCCACCTGGCTCCCAGCGTGCTTCCTTGGACGACGTCAGAAACAGCACTTTGACTGGACTGCTTGCCGCCGGTACCTGCTCGACTGCCGGAGTGAGTTGATCCCGTTGGCGAACCAGCGTCGAGGGGCCGAAAGTCTCTGCGTGAATACGATCATCGCCAACGCGCAACTCACGCAATCCGTCGTACAAAGCCTGGGTAAACGCGCCTGGGCCACACAGGTAAAAGTCGTAATCGTCGAAGGGCAACAGGGCTTTGAGCAGCGAGATGTCGACCCGCCCTGCCAGCTCAAAATCCTCACCTTCACGAGCATGTTCTTCCGGCTGACTGAGCAGACGTAACGCGCGAATTTTATCTTTGGCACGGGTCGCCAATTCGTACAGCTCATCGCGAAACCCAAGATCAGCCAGACTGCGCGCACTTTGAATAAACCAGGTGGGTCGAGTGCGGCGGATCCGTTCCCCTTCATAAATCACTTCGCGAAGCATCGAGAGCAACGGCGTCACGCCCACGCCTGCGGCCAGCAAAACCAACGGCCGATGCTCGTCGGCTTGCACAGTAAATCGTCCTTGAGGCGCACGCGCTTCAACCAGGTCCCCGACCTGAACCTGGTCGTGTAAATGCGTGGAGATGAGTCCGTCACGCTTGACGCTGATACGGAAAAAACTGTCGGAGGGTGCGCTCGACAGGCTGTAGGTCCTGACCAGAGGGGTTTGTCCTTCAGCCAGGCAAAAACGCACCGGCAGATGCTGGCCCGCCTCGAAGCGAGGTGTGCCTGCACCATCTGCGGGCTCAAAGTAAAAAGAGCGAATCGTGCTGCTTTCATCAACGATCCGCGTCACCCGCAACTGTCGCCATTGATCGCGCAAGGCATCGGCCTGCAATCGGCCTTCTGCTTGCTCCCAACTGCCCGTCATCAAACTGTTGGGAGAGAAACCTTCGAACCGCCAACGCAGATCCAAGACGGCCTGACGTCGAACAACCCGTTCCACGGTCAGCGTCCAGAGTCGCTCCGCCCCTTGAAATGCCGCAATCTCCGGCCCCTCGAGAATGAGCTCGGTACGGCCGGAAACTTGCAGCACATCACCCGATTCAAAATCGATGAACACCAGCCCCGCGCGAGGATTGAGCACGAAATTGCCCAAGGTATTGAAGTGCAGGTTGCCGGCGAAATCGGGAATCGTCAGCACGTTGCCTTCAACCCGGACGAAACCCGGATTGCCACCCCGGTGTGATACGTCCACCGAGCGCCTGGATGAATCACCGTCCAGGTCAACGTAACTTGCGAGGAAAAAGGTATCGGCCTTGCTGATCGTCGCCCTCGCCGCCTCATCCAGTTCGTTGAGATGCTCGGCGGTGACATCTGCGGATGAGTGGCCAAGGCTGACCGGTTCAACGCCTCGCAATTGGATGTACTGCGGACAGTTACCGAAAGCGTGCACCACAGTGACGGCAAAACCGCCTGACGAGGCGGTGCTGATGTTGCCGTTCATTCGATTGCGTCGTCGGGTTTTCAGGTCGATGCCCAGTAACCCCACCGCAGCCCCCTGCTCCAGCGCCGCCTTGACCGGATCACCATCGGCTGGCAAGCGCTCGATTTGCAGCACTCGCGGATCAGGTGAATGGATGAAGCCTGGGGGGCCTTCGATCAACGTGGCCCAGGGCCTGCCTTGTTCATCTACTGCGCCCAACACCAGGTAAGGCAGTTGGTTGTAGAACAATCGATGCTGATCAGGCATGTAATCGCGTACGACCTGGCGCCCGAATATCTCCATCTGATCGGCGACGCCGACGCTTTCCTGCAATTGCCGCTCACCCGCATGCCAGGGAGAAGTTCCTGGCGCGTCCGACTGATTCATGGATCACCTCTACGCATTGGTAAACAGGTGCCCTTCCCCCGCCGACCGGCGAGTGAAGGGTTGTATCCCCGGCAGCGGGGTCTATTGCGACATTCGCAGAGACGGCAAACAACTAGGCCACATACTCATCGGTGCTCAGCACCTTGGCGTAACCAAATTGAAGAGCCGCCATGAAAGCCGCGTGCACCAGAGGCGCAGGTACCTTGATCTGATTGAACTCCAGGTCGTGGGTCGTACAGGCATCGTGAATCACCGTCGTCTCGAACCCGAAGTCGTCAGACGCGCGGGTGACCGCATCAATACACATGTGGCTCATGTTCCCCACCACAGTGACCCGTTCAATCCCGTTGTGTTCGAGCACATCCAACAGTTCGGTTTCACGATATGGGTTCATGAAATGTTTGACGATGACCAACTCGTCCGCGAGATTTCGCACCTTTTCGTGCAATTGCGCGCCGTCGGAGCCAGGAACAAAAAACGGTGCATCGGGGGCTAACGTTTCGTGGCGGATATGGACCACCAGGTCTCCCCGTTCACGTGCCGCGCCAATCACACGAGCAGCATTGTCAGCGGCCGCGTCAGTAGCGTTGAGTTCCCATTTGCCACCGGAAAAATAGTCATTCTGGATGTCAACGACGATGAGTGCGGTATGAGTCATGTGGTTACCTTGCTAGAGAGTTGATTCAAATCGGGGGATCGGTTCACGGAACTTGCGGCGTCTCGTACCAGGCACGGTCAGGTGTGGCGAAGCGCATTTTCTGACGGATATGAGCGGCGTTTTCGACGCTGGTAATTTTCTCGAGCAGCAGGAACGCAACTTCGGTGGCTGTGCCCGGCCCGCTTGAAGTGATGATGTGGCCATCGACGACGACAGGCCTGTCGACGAAGCGGGCACCGGTTTCCAGTAATTGGTTTTTCCGTTTCCCGCCCTCCTGGTGATAGGTCGTTGCGTTCCTGTCGCGCAGCACGCCGGCCACGCCAAGACACACCGAGGACACACAGACACTGGCCACGGGTTTACCGGTTTCGACGAAATGGCGGATGGTTGCCAGGAAGGGTTCGCTCAACGCTTCTTCATAAAAACCCGCAGGTTCAAAACCACCGGGCAATGCCAAGGCATCGAAGCTGCTCAGGTCCAGATCGCTCAATAAAAAACTCGGATTAAGCGAGAGACCGAAGGTGGTTACGATCTTTGTGCGAAGGCCGGCATTCACCAATTCAATCGGACGGTCACCGAGCAAATTGGCCCAGCCAAGTACGTCGGTGAAAGCAGCCATTTCCAGTGGTTCGACACCGTTGGCCAGTAACATGAGCACGTGTTTCATCCGGTATGTTTCTCCGCTGTACAGCATGGAAGAGTGTGTGGCCATGCTCCGTCATTACGGCAAAGCAGAGAACGACCACAAAATGCAATCCACTATTTCGCTCACTGAAATGCCCGTGCAATTCGTTCAAAGCGCGTCCAGCTGCATGGCCGGGTGCTCTCGCAGGCCCTCGACAATGTGGTCGACGAAACTGCGTACCCGCATCGAGGCCTTGCGCCCTTCGCGGTACACAACGTTTACCGGCAACGCCGGCAATTCATAGCGCTGCAACACGCGACGCAATCGCCCACTGCTCAAATACTCATGCAATGGATAGCTCGGACAGCGGGTAATCCCTGCGCCATGGGCGGCAGCATCGATGGCCGCCTGGATCGTCGCGCAACTTATTCGGGTTCGGGCTTTGAGTTGACTCAGCTCGCCGTCCTGCTGAAAGTCCCACTGAACCTTGTCTCGATAAGCGTGGGTGGCAACCAGACAATGGTTCCTCAAGTCTTGCGGTACTTTGGGCTCACCGTGACGGGCCAGATAAGCGGGACTGCTGCATACCATCGAGCGGACATGGCCAACTTGTCGTGCGATCAATGAAGAACTCGGCAGATGACCGACCAGCACTGCCACGTCGATGCCCTCCTCGTTCATGTTCGGAAAGCGATCGTGGTACTGAGCGAAGACTTTGACTTCGGGATACAGGCTCATGTAGCTCGCCAGCAAAGGCGTCATGACATATCGACTGAACAGCAGCGGCAACAGAACCGTGAGACTGCCTTGCGCCTGTACGTGCGAGCCTTTGGCCGAAGCCTCGGCCTCATCGACCTGTTTGAGGATGCGCGAGCAATCGGCCATGAACGCAGCGCCTGCCTCGGTCAGCACAACCCCGCGGGTGCTTCGCTCCAACAGTGCCACGCCCAGACGCTCCTCCAGTCGCGCAATGGCACGCACCACCGTAGGGCCGGACACATCAAGACGACGCGCCGCCGAGGCGAGGCTCGGTCGCTCCGACAGCGCCTCGAACATGAGCATTTCATGATAGCGATCCATCAGGCCGTGCCTTTGGTCACAGCCTTGAGCGCCGCATCATTGCCCAGCCGATCAATGAGGAAATCCACAAAGGTGCGCACTTTTGCAGGCACTCTGGCGCTCTTGAGGTACACCACCTGGATCGGCAATGCGGCCGGTTCAAAATCTTCCAGCACCAACTCCAGCTCGCCAGCGGCGACCCGGCTGGCCACCTGATAGGACAACACTCGCGTGATACCCCAGCCCAGGCTGGCGATATTGATTGCCGCCTGATTCGCGGTAACGACAAGACGCGGCTCGAAGCGAAAACTCAGTTCGTTGCCGTCACGGACAAATTGCCAATCGCTCAACAAGTGACTGGCCGAAGACATGACAATATTGGCGCCGCTCAACTCACCGGGATGACGCGGCCTGCCGTTACGCTCAAAGTAATCGGGAGTGCCGCAGATGACCTGCCGTACTTCACCCACTTTGATGGCGTGCTGATTAGTCTCGTGCAAATGGCCGATGCGTATCGCTACATCAATACTTTCGTCAGTCATGCTGACGACACGATCCACCAGCAACGCGTTGAGGTGCACTGAAGGAAACTGGTCCACGTACTCGGCCAAAAGCGGTGCGATGAACAGCTCGCCAAACAGCACCGACGCAGTCACCGTCAAATGCCCGCACGGTATTGAATAACTGCCGGCAGCAGCCTCCTCCGCCTCTTCGACCTCACTGAGTATCCGCCGACAATCCTCCAGATAACGTTGCCCTGCTTCAGTGAGATGCAGGCTTCGAGTCGTTCTAGACAGCAGTTGCGTGCCGATGCGATCTTCCATCGCGGCGATGGCGCGGGTCACACTGGGGGGCGAGATATTCAGGCGGCGCGCGGCGGCGGCAAACCCCTCCTCTTCAGCCACAGCCATGAAAATCTGCATTTCCTGAAAGCGATCCATAGGCGACCCTGTCTGGATGAGAGGACAGTGAGGTATCTGACCGCTTGCGCGTGCAGACCACTTTGCCAGTATCGTCGGCTACAGAGACTTTCGCATGCGCCGCCGGGCTGGCTGCTTTTACGGGAAGCGATAAAAAGAAAAACCGGGGAGCAAAAATGAAATGGAGCTTGCCGAGAGTTGTCTCTCGGCAGGCTCCAGAGGATCGAGTCAAGCCTGTTGCAATCCCTTGGCAGTACGTTGCATGCCAACAAAGTGAGGCAACGCCTCGATGCTGCCCAGCCAGGCACGCACATTCGGGTAGTCAGTCAATGCGACATTACCCTCCGGAGCGTGGGACACATAAGTATAAGCAGCGACGTCAGCGATGGTAGGTTTGCTACCTGCCAGGAATTTACTATTCCCCAACTCGTCTTCCATCACCTTGAGCAAGGCATGGGAACGCTTGATCGCGTCCTCAGCGTCATAACCGGCACCAAATACGGTAATCAAGCGCGCGGTGGCCGGACCCGAATTGATTTGGCCTGCGGCCACGGACAGCCAGCGCTGGACGTTGGCTTGCTCTGTCGGATCGCTCGGCAACCATTGGCCGTTGCCATATTTCGCTGCCAGATAAACCAGAATCGCGTTGGAGTCTGCCAGGACAGTGCCGTTGTCATCGATCACCGGCACCTGGCCAAAACGGTTGAGAGCCAGAAATTCAGGCGCCTTGTGTGCGCCCTTCATCAGATCCACGAAAACCAGTTCGGTCGGCAGACCAAGCAGAGACAGCATCAATTCGACCCGATGGCTGTGACCGGACAAAGGGTGGCGATACAGTTTGATGGCTTGCTGGGACATGGTGTACTCCGATTGTGATTTGGGGTCGAAGCGGTGATCGCGTCGATGGAGTTATCTTCCCCTCCTCAAATAAACAGCGGAATGACCAGCAATTACAATCCAGCATTTCATTGGGTGTAATGATCAACACCTGTGTGCTGAACGGTTTGCCCTGTTGGCTCGCCGACGCACTCACCCGTCTACTGCGGTGGTGTGGTCTGGAAGCTGGGCAGTGCCTGAATCCTGTTCCACCAGTCCGCGAAGCCACCGATGGCAAACACCTGCTCTGCGTCCGGAGTCATCGACAGGTAGGCGCATGCCGGCGCCAGGTATAAGTCGCCAATACTCAGGGCCTTTCCGGCAATAAACGGGTCACTGCCCTTGATTTTCATCACTTCACTGAGCACCAGTTTCGATTTCTCGATGCCTTGCAGGCGAGAAGTGTCGTTCTGCCCGCCAATGAAATCCGGGAACAGGTAATAACCGAAGACTGAGACCATCGAGCCATAGCCATAAGAGTCGTAGATCGACTGGGCCATGTGGCTCCTGGCGCGATCGCGCGGGTTATCGGGTGTCAGCGAGGTCCCGGGCAGGACCTCGTCCAGGTAACTCATGATCGCGGCCGTTTCGATCACCCTGAACCCGTCGTGCTCGATCACCGGTACCTTGCCGAACGCGTTGCGCGCCAGGTGTTCCGGCTGATGCGGCTCACCTTTCATGACGTTGACCTGAAGCTGATTGAACTGCGCACCTTTCTCCTTGAGCAGCATCTTCACCGTGCGTACGTATGGGCTGCCATCAAAACCGTAGAGAGTGAGGCTCATGACAATTGCTCCAACCAGGATGGACATTATCGAGCCCCTGGCCTGCACTCACTGTTGCGATGCCAGGAGAATCGAGTCTGCAGCACATCAAAAACGAACTTGTCGGCGTACGGAAGCAACGGCGGCATGACGGCCGCAAGGGAGGTCAGCGTCAGTTTGACGCTGCTGTAACCGATGTTGGAGGTGGCGTACACCCGGGCAAGCCCATTCAATGTAGACCATCCATTGATGAATGAGCGCAGCCGTGATGTGGGTGATGGTGTTTGCGCCGTCCGCCCTCACCCGCCCGAGACCGGTGTACGCAAGGTCACGAACTCTTCTGCCGAGGTCGGGTGCACGCCGATGGTTTCATCGAACAGGCGCTTGGTGGCGCCCGCTTTCAGCGCGATGGCCAGGCCCTGGATGATGTCTCCGGCATCGGGTCCCACCATGTGCGCGCCCAGGACCCGATCAGTCACGGCATCCACCACCAGCTTCATCAGCGTCTGCTCGGACGACTGTGTGAGGGTCAGCTTCATCGGTTTGAACCGGCTTTCGAACACCACGACTTTGTGGCCGCTTTCGAGCGCTTGCTCCTCCGTCAGGCCAACGGTGCCGATGTTGGGCTGGCTGAAGACCGCCGTAGGGATGTGGCGGTAGTCGACTGGACGATATTGCTCCGGCTTGAACAGTCGGCGGGCAACCGCCATGCCTTCCGCTGTCGCGACCGGCGTCAGTTGCACTCGGCCAATCACGTCACCCAGCGCCAGAATCGAGGGCTCGCGAGTTTCGAAGTTGTCATTGACGTCGATGTAGCCCCGCTCGTTGAGTTCGACGCGGGTATTTTCCAGGCCCAGGTTGTCAAGCATCGGCCGCCGACCCGTGGCGTAGAAAATGCTGTCGGTTTCCAGCTGACGACCGTCGTTGAGCGTCGCCAGCAGGCTGCCGTCGGCCTGTTTGTCGATTCGCACGATATCGGTGTTGAATTGCAGTTGCAGTCCGCGCTTGGTCAGTTCTTCAACCAAATGCGTGCGAACCGATCGATCAAATCCACGCAGAAACAGATCGCCGCGATACAAAAGGCTTGTGTCGGCGCCCAGGCCGTTGAAGATTCCGGCGAACTCGACGGCGATATAACCGCCACCGACTACCAGAACGCGTTTGGGCAGTTGCTTGAGAAAGAACGCCTCATTCGAGGTGATGGCGTGCTCGCGGCCCGGGATCTGCGGAATTTGTGGCCAGCCGCCAGTGGCAATCAAAATGCGTTCGGCGCTGAAACGCTGCCCGTTGATGTCCACATGGTGCGCATCGGCCAGTCGTGCATGACCTTCGAGCAGCGTAACGCCACTGTTGACCAGCAGTTTGCGGTAAATACCGTTGAGTCGTTCGATCTCGCGGTTTTTGTTGGATATCAGTTTTTCCCAATCGAATTGGGCCTTGCCGGCAGTCCAGCCAAAACCCTCGGCCTGTTCAAAGTCGTCTGCAAAATGCGACCCGTAGACCAGCAGCTTTTTCGGTACGCAACCGACGTTGACGCACGTACCACCAAGGTAGCGACTTTCGGCCACCGCCACTTTCGCACCGAAACCCGCGGCAAAACGCGCTGCACGCACGCCGCCGGAGCCGGCACCAATCACAAACAAGTCAAAGTCGTAGGTCATCTCGATTCTCTGCAAGGCAGCACAGGTGCTGTCGAATGTCGTTAAAGGGGAGAAAAACGAAGTTTCAATGCACGCAAAAGTGGCCCGCACAGTTTCAAGAGCGAAACCTTGTCCTGATGCGAGCCGGATCTTTGCGGTGCAGAAACCGCTGTGGATTCGCCGGCCAGCGCCCCCATCAGTTGGGGCAGCAAGAAGCCGCCTTCGTATTCGGTGGTCGTCATGGCTGGAGTGTCCAGCCAGAGGCTGCCGTCGCAGGAATGAGTGACATCAATCATGTGGGGACTCCCGGGATGGACAACGCATCAACCCGAAATGAGCCAATGCTGGTGGGAGTCAGTCTCGCCATCCATGGGCAACTAGAGAACAGGCACGGATGTCATGGCTTAATTGTGCTGGGTGAAACAATCCGCAGAGGCAGGCGTCAATCGGCTCGGAAGTGTTGGCAGAGGTTTTGCTGAAAATGCTCCAGCAGAAAATCGACGAACACCCGTGTCTTGGCCGGCAGGGATTTTTTCGAAGAGTAATAAACCGAGACCACGCCCAGATCTGCATACCAATCGGGCAATAATCGAATCAGCTCACCGCGTTGCAACCAGGGCCACGCGCGATCCAGAGGTAGCAGCGCGACACCCAGCCCCATCAGGGCACAACTGCACAACGCTTCGGGGTCATTCATGATGGCCGTGGGTTTCAGGTTGAGGTCGAACCGCCCTTCCCCGGAATCACGAAGCGTCCAGCTCAGCAAACGCCCTGAGTGGGTCGAACGCATCACGATGCCATCCACCCCCTGCAAATCGCTGGGTGTACTGGGTAACGGCTTGCCTTCCAGCCATGAGGGCGCGGCGACCGCCACGAGATGAAGTTTGGCCAGTTCTCGTGCCACGACCCCGGGCGACAATTCCATGCCGCCACCGATAGCGACATCAAACCCTTCGCCGATCAAATCCACGCGCCGGATTTCCAGGTGCCAATCCGGCACCACAGCGGGGTAACGCTGCTTGAAGGTCTTGAGCAATGGCAAAACATAGTCGTAAGCGAAAGATGGCGACAAATTGACCCGCAATCGCCCTGCCGGGACTTCCCGGGCATCAGCTATTTGTGCGATGGCGTCCTGGATAGTCTCAAGCCCCTGGGAGACCTGCTGATAGAACAACTCTCCCGCTTCAGTCAGGGTGAGGCTTCGGGTGCTGCGCTGGAACAGGCGAGTCCCCAGATTGGCTTCAAGCCGCGCCACGTTTTTACTCACGGCAGCAGAGGAAACCCCCATCCGCCGCGCGGCTTCGGAAAAACTGCTGGCCTCTGCGGCGCGGATAAAGGATTCAAGATTACCCAGGGTTTCCATGATCATCTCCAACTTCAGGTTGAAGTTGATTCTACCCATTGAGGACTAATTTATCCGTGATGCATTGGTCATGATGGCTGCCCACCCGCTTATCAAGATTGGAAAGCAAAGCACCATGGCAAAAATTCTCGTTACAGGCGCCACAGGCAGATTGGGCAATGCGGTCTTGCGTTCACTGGTCCAGAAAATCCCGGCATCGGACGTCGTGGCAATGGCACGTGATATTGAAAAGGCCAGGTCCCTGGCTGAATTGGGTATGGAAGTGCGCCAAGGGGATTACACCGATTACGATTCGCTGGTGGCGGCCTTCGAAGGCGTGGAAAAAATCTACCTGGTGTCAGCCGTAGCCTTCAGCGATCGTCTTGCCCAGCATAAAAACGTGATCGCCGCTGCCGGCCGGGCGGGTGTGCGTCATGTTGTTTACACCAGCATTCAACGGATCAACGATGAGCTGGCACCCATCGAAGGCGTGACGGACAGCGACATGGCGACCGAGCGAATGCTTGAGCAGTCGGGCCTCACCTACACGATTGTTCAACATCCCCTATACGCCGACGATCTGCCCTTCCTCATCGGTGCCAATGCGGCCAAAGAGAGCTTCAGCGCCCCGGCAGGCCAAGGTCGAGCCAGTTTCGCCACGTTTGCCGAGCTGGCCGAGGCCGGTGCCACGCTGTTGACCCAAACCGGGTATGAAAACCGCACCTGCCTGCTGAATGCGGGACAGACCTGGTCATTCCAGGACATCGCTGATGCGTTGGCTCGACTGACGGACAAGCCGATCGAATACCAACCCATTTCCGTTCAAGCGTTCATCGCCGCCCGGGAGGCAGACGGCTGGCCAAACTCGGTCGCGAAATTCCTGAGCGGCTGGGGTAATGCCATCGACAAAGGCGCTTTCGACCAGAGCAGCCCTGCGCTGGAAAAACTGCTCGCGCGCAAACCGAAGGACCTTGAGGGCATTTTGCGGGTGGCTTTCTCTCTGTAAGTCATCGGGTTTCCGTTTTCCAGTTTCCAGCTATCTTTACAGCTCAAAACTGGAGGGGTTCCCATGCCAAACCGCCGCTCACCTTCGACGTTGAATTGCTGGAACAAGGCTTGGTTGATTTGTGGTCATCGTGTTGTATGCAGATCCTGTGGTGAGGGGCAGCAGCCAATGATGGACGAAACACCGTTCAGGCACCGTCCAACCTGCAATGCGTCGGGTCAGGAAGCCCAATTTCCCTGGAAGGACCTCAATAGCATCCTGCAAGCAGATCTGGGTGAGGTTCGTCAAAAGCACTACTGATGACGTTTCCTGCAGAACACCCCATTAACTGACAACATCCGGGCCTACTCCAAAGGAGGGGGTAAATGCCCGGCGCATCTCTCTATCGTGGATGTCTGTACCGGGCCATGAATCCCATGGCCCTCACTCGACACTGTCTGACGAGAGATGCCATGACTGATCTGCTGCTCAACGAGCGCGAGTTGCGCTTCCAGCTTTACGAGCTGCTCGATACCGAGGCGTTGTTGCAACGCCCGCGCTATGCCGACCACGACCGCGGCGTGTTCGATGCCTCTCTCACCACTGCCCGCCAGATCGCCGCCGAGCTGTTCGCCCCGCATAACCACAAGGGCGACAGCAACGAACCGACCTTCGATGGCGAACGGGTCCACCTGATTCCCGAGACCAAGGCCGCCTGGGATGCTTTCGCCCAGGCCGGTTTCCTGGCCGCTCACCACGACTTCGAAGATGGCGGCCTGCAACTGCCGGAGGTCGTGCTGCGCGCCTGCATGGCGTATTTCAATGCAGCCAACATCTCCACCGTCGCCTATTCGTTCCTGAGCATCGGCGCGACCAATCTGGTCAAGGCCTTTGCCGGGCCACAGCTGCGCGAGCGCTTCCTGGCGCCCATGCTCGATGGCCGGTTCAGCGGCACCATGGCCCTCACCGAGCCGGGCCAGGGTTCGGCGCTGGGCGACTTGCGCACCACCGCGCGGCCGGCGGAAAACGGCACTTACCGGGTCTTCGGCCAGAAGATGTTCATCTCCGGGGGCGATCACGAACTGACTGAAAACATCGTGCACCTGGTGTTGGCCCGCATCGAAGGCGCGCCGGCCGGCACCAAGGGCATTTCGCTGTTCCTGGTGCCCAAGTTCCTGGTGAACGCCGACGGCAGTGTCGGCACGCGCAACGACGTGGCGCTGGCCGGCCTGCTGCACAAGATGGGCTATCGCAACACCACCTCCACCGTGCTGAGCTTCGGCGAGAACGACGGCGCGGTGGGCTATCTGGTCGGCGAGGCGCATCAGGGCCTTAGCTACATGTTCCAGATGATGAACGAGGCGCGTATCGGTGTCGGCCTGGGCGCCGCGAGCCTGGCTTATCAAAGCTACATCCATGCCCTGGACTACGCCCGCGAGCGGCCGCAAGGGCGCTTGCCCGGCAACAAGAACCCGGCAGCGCCCCAGGTGCGCATCGTCGAGCATGCCGATGTGCGGCGCATGTTGCTGCAACAGAAGGTCTATGCCGAGGGCAGCCTGGCGCTGTGCCTGTACGCCAGCAGCCTGGTGGAGGATGCCCACACCGCCGCGACAGCCCTGGAGCGCAACAACGCCGCCGAGCTGCTCGACGTACTGACCCCGGTGGTCAAGTCCTGGCCTTCACGCTACGGCCTGCTGGCTTCCGAGATTGGCGTCCAGGTGCTTGGCGGCGCCGGTTACACCCGCGAATACCCGTTGGAGCAGTACTACCGGGACAATCGCCTGAACCCGATCCATGAAGGCACCGAAGGCATCCAGGCGATTGACCTGCTTGGGCGCAAATTGGGGCCGCGCGGTGGCGACGGTTATCGCCTGTTCACCGCCGAAGTGCTGGCCACCCTGCTCGCGGCCAACCATGACAGCCATTGCGCGCCGCTGGCGGCGCTGTTGGCCGATGCATTGAGCGTGTTGGAACAAGTCACCGCCAGCCTGCAGGCGCAAGTGGCGGCCGACGCCAACCTCGGCATGGCCAATGCCACGCCTTACCTGGATGTGTTCGGCCGCGTAGTGGTCGGCTGGCTCTGGCTGCGCCAGGCTCAGCTGGCCAGCCGGGCGCTGGGCGCCGGTGCAAGCGGCAGCGATGCGGACTTCTACCAGGGCAAGTTGCAGGCGGCGCACTACTTCATGTCCTGGGAACTGGCCTCGGTGCCCTCCCAGGCCCGGCTGCTCACAGAGGCCAACCACGTCGCCTACTACATGCAGGACAGCTGGTTCTAGTGAACCCGATGTGGGAGCAAGTTTGCTTGCGATGGGGCCGTCATATTCAACAGCTTTATCTTTGTTGACTGACAGGGCCCTTTCGCGAGCAAGCTCGCTCAGGTACTGCGACAGCCCAAACAACAATAATCAGGAAAGCAATATGAGCAATCTGGTCACCTACCACGTCGAAGACAATCTCGCGCTGATCGGCCTGGCCTCACCACCCGTCAACGCACTCGGACAACCCTTGCGCGCGGCCATTCTCCAGGCCTGTGACCGCGCCGCCAGCGACCCTGCGGTGTCGGCGATCATTGTCCACGGCGCGAACGGTTTGTTTTGTGCGGGCGCCGATATCACCGAGTTTGGCCTTCCGGCTTCCTCCGCCAGCCCTTCCCTGCCCGACCTGCTGGTGCGCCTGACCCGGATCGACAAACCGCTGCTTGCCTGCATCGACCGCTTCGCCCTCGGTGGCGGGCTGGAGCTGGCCCTGGCTTGCGGTTACCGCATCGGCGCGGCCAACAGCCGTCTCGGCCTGCCGGAAATCAATCTGGGCCTGTTGCCCGGTGCCGGCGGCACTCAACGTTTGCCGCGACTGATCGGTGCCGAACCGGCGCTGGAAATGATGATGTCCGGGCAGCCGGTCAGCGCTGGCGGCGCCCTTGAACTGGGGCTGATCGACCGATTGATTAACGAAGGCGAAAGTTTGCTCGATGGCGCACGCCGTTTCGCCCGGGAGCTGGTCCTTGAAGGTGCTCCGGCGCGCCCCGCAGAACCTCACGCCAACCCGGCCACGGCCCTGCCCGATGGCTTTTTCGCTGGCTATCGCGCCACCCACGAGCCGCGCTGGAAAAATCGCCTGGCACCCCGATTGGTGCTGGCTGCGGTCGAATCGGCAAGTGTGCTGCCGTTGAGCGCCGGGCTGGATCGCGAAGTCGCCCTGTTCAAGGAAGCCGAAGCATCAATGCAATCCGCGGCCTTGCGCCATGTGTTCTTTGCCGAACGCGAAGCGGGCAAAGTGGCCGGTGTCAGTGCCGCCACGGTCTTGCGTCCGGTCGCCAAAGTCGCGGTGATCGGCGCGGGCACCATGGGCGGCGGCATCGCCATGAACTTCGCCAACGTCGGCATCCCGGTCACGTTGCTGGAGCTCAAACCCGACGCCCTGGAGCGCGGGCTCGGGCAAATCCGCAACAGTTATGAGATCAGCCTGCAACGCGGCAAGCTGACCCAGGCCGAGCTAGACCAGCGTATGGCCTTGCTGACCGGCACGCTCGATTACGCCGACATCGCCGACTGCGACCTGGTGATCGAGGCGGTGTTTGAAAGCCTGCCGATCAAGCAACAGGTATTCCGCACCCTGGATGAAGTGTGCAAACCGGGCGCCATCCTCGCCAGCAACACCTCCACCCTTGATGTCGACGCCATCGCCGCCGTTACCCGTCGCCCGCAGGATGTGATCGGCCTGCACTTCTTCAGCCCGGCCAACGTCATGCGTTTGCTGGAAGTGGTCAGGGGCCGACTCACCGCGCCCGAGGTGCTGGCCACCACGCTGAAACTGGGCAAGACCATTGGCAAGATCCCGGTGGTTTCCGGCGTGTGCTTCGGCTTCATCGGCAATCGCATGCTGGAGCCCTACTCCCGCGAAGCCCATCGCATGGTGCTCGAAGGTGCTACGCCGGCGCAGATCGATCAGGTGTTGACCGACCTGGGCCTGGCCATGGGGGTCATGGCGATGCACGACCTGGCCGGGATCGACGTGAGCTTCCTAGTGCGCGAATCCCGTCGCGAAGCCATTGCCCATGATCCGAGCTACTGCCGGCTCGCCGACGAGCTGAATGCCCTGGGGCGCTTCGGCCAGAAGACCAAGCGTGGTGCGTACATTTATGAAGGCCGCGAGCGCAAGGAAGACTTCGAAGTCGTTGCACTGGCCGAACGCATTGCGGGGGAACTGCACATTTCCCGTCGCCCGATCACCAACCAGGAAATTCATGATCGCTGCCTGTTCATGCTGATCAACGAAGGCATCCAGCTGCTCGAAGAAGGCATCGCCGAACGCAGCGGCGACATCGACCTGGTGTGGATCAACGGCTACGGCTTCCCGGCCTGGCTCGGCGGCCCGATGCATTATGCCGAGCAGCTCGGCCTGGAAAAGGTATTGGCCGGCATCCGCCATTACCGCCAGGCGCTGGGCGAATACGGCGAGATGTGGTTCCACCCTGCCCCCTTGCTGGAGCGCCTGGTCGCCGCCGGCAAGACCCGTATCGAACGCATCTGAGGTAAAAACCGGCCCCCACAGAGGGGCCGGTTTCCTGTTGGCAGCACAATCGCGAGGAGTAGTGATGGACCTGTTGAATCGATTTTCATTGGCCGGCAAAACCGTACTGGTCACCGGCGCCTCCAGCGGTATCGGCGCCCATCTGGCCCGGGTAGCAGGCGCTGCCGGTGCTCGCGTGGTCCTCGGCGCACGGCGTATCGAGCGTTTGCAGCAACTCGCACAAGATATTCAAGAAGCTGGCGGAGAAGCGCTGGCCGTGGCCCTGGACGTGACTGACCGGGACAGCGTCGAACGCGCCTTCGATGCCGGTGAAGCCGCTTTCGGGGTGATTGACGTGGTACTCAACAATGCCGGTATCGGCAATGGCAAGCGCGCGCTGGACATCAGCGAGGGCGATTGGCAGGCCATGCTGTCGACCAACCTCGACGGCGTATGGCGGGTTGCCCAATGCGCGGCCCAACGGCTGGTCAAGGCGCAGCGCCCTGGCAGCATCGTCAACATCGCCTCGATACTCGGCCTGCGAGTGGGAACCGGCTACAGCCATTACTGCGCGGCGAAGGCCGGCGTGGTGCAACTGAGCAAATCACTGGCCCTGGAACTGGCGCGCCACCAGATCCGGGTCAATGCGATCGCACCGGGTTACTTCAAGACCGAAATGAACGACGCCTGGTTCGACAGCGACAAGGGCCAGGCCTACATACGCGACATCGTGCCGATGCGTCGGCTGGGCAGCCTTACGGAACTGGAAGGCCCTTTCCTGCTGCTGGCGAGCGAGGCCGGAGCCTTCATGACCGGCGCCGTGCTGGCGGTAGATGGCGGGCACCTGGTGGGCAGTTTGTAGGCGCTGAAAATCAAAACTGTGGGAGCGAGCCTGCTCGCGATGGGGCCGCCACATTCAAAATTCATGGCGACGGATACCCCGCTATCGCGAGCAGGCTCGCTCCTACAAAGGATTGGCGAGGACCGCTGGTTTGGCGTTCGCCGAAGATCAAAAACTGTGGGAGCGAGCCTGCTCGCGATGGGGCCGCCACATTCAACATTTATGGCGACTGATACATCGCTATCGCGAGCAGGCTCGCTCCCACAGGGTGAGAAACCGTCAAAACTCGAACCGGCTCAACGCGCTATGCGTATCAAACGGCAGGTAACGCGATTGCCGATCACGCATGACCTTGATCATCGCGATCTCGGGGTCACTGGAGAACACCAACCGCCCGCCACTGGCCACCAGGTGATCCAGCAGTCGCTCTTTCTCACCCACCAGACCTTCCGGGTTGCGGTCGTTGGCCGTGGTGACATCCAGGCGCAGCCAGTGCGTGCCGGGAATCAGATCGCCGGCGAACACCACCGGGCCGCCCGGCATGCTGATCTCCGGAATCAATTGTCCTGGGGTGTAACCATCGCTGAAATGGAACTGCCAACCGTCGCCAAGCTCATTGCAACGGTCGCCCTCGACCAGCACCAGTCGTTCGCTGTTTTCCAGCCGGTGCACGATCTGCCGGACGAACAAGGCACGATCATGGGGATGGTTGTGACGGGCACGGGACCAGTGGCGCGCGCCGGTGATGTAACGCGCGGTGGGAAACAGCAAACGCGGTGTATTGCCGTCTTCAACCGCCGCGCAGAGTTCAGGGGAAAGTTGCGCGTGCAGGTGTGTCAGCACCACCGCACTGATGTCACGCTCAGCCAGGCCGTGTTGCGCCAGGCTCTCCAGCAACCCCGAGGGGTGCTGCTGGCAACTGCAGGTGCGCCGCAGAGGTGCTAGCAAGGCACCGGCGCCCGCCAGCACAAGGATGTTGCGACCCCCTTGCTGCACCAGCAACCCTCGCGAAGCCAGGTCCACCAGATTGTCCTGGTCAGGCTTGATCCAGTCCGCCCATAACTGGCGCGGCGTATTGCCAAACATCACGCCACCATCAAGCTTGCGACTTCTACCGGTCAAAGTGGATATACAACGGTTCACGACAGATACCTCTTTGAATTCCCGCGCCCGCGGCAGACGTATGGCGGATGCGTTTTATGAGGTCTGCAGGTTAATCCTCCGGTACTTTCTCGCGCCCCACCCGAGTAGAGTGGGTCAGGCGCATTCCGACTGGCGCGGGGTCACCGGATGGGTGTGTCGATGGTGCTTCTCCAACACCGAACACCCACCGGATCCACCGCCTCTAGACGTCCAGCACCAGCGTTGCGTCGATTGCCACTTTGGCGCCAAGTGCCAACTGGCTCACGCCAACTGAAGCGCGCGCCGGGAATGGCGGTTTGAAATACCTCTCCAGTGCGCTGTTCACTTCGCCAAAACACGTCAAGTCAGTCAGATAAATCGTCAGCTTTGCGACCTGCTCGAACGTGGCATCCGCCGCCGACGCCACCGCCTGAAGATTTTCCAGGACCTGCTCAACCTGCGCCGGTACGCCAATGGCAAGTTCACCGGACTCGGCCGACAGACCTATCTGCGCCGTCAGGAACACAAGGTTGCCCATGCGCACGCCCTGAGAATAGGTGCCGATGGCCTGAGGGGCCTGGTCCGTTGCGATTTGCATGCGGTTCATGAGAACGCTCCGACTAGACCGACCGGGTCACACCACCATCGACCCGCAGGTTCTGCCCCGTAATGTAGGCAGCACCTTCCGACGCCAGGAACGCGATGGTCGCGGCCACTTCTTCACTGGTGCCGTAGCGTTTGAGCGGAACGCTGTCGCGGCGCTCATCCGTGCTCGGTAGGCTGTCGATCCAGCCCGGCAGTACGTTGTTCATGCGAATGTTGTCGCCGGCATAGGTCTGCGTGAAGATCTTGGTGAACGATGCCAGGCCAGCGCGAAAGACTGCCGATGTGGGGAACATGTCGGTGGGCTCGAAAGTCCAGGCCGACGAAATGTTGATGATCGCCCCGCCCTTCTGTTTTTGCATGAAGGGTGTCACCAGGCGAGTCGCACGAATTACGTTGAGCAGGTAAACCTCCATCCCGCGATGCCAGTCTTCATCGGTGATCTCGAGGATCGGCGCGCGGGGTCCGTGTCCGGCGCTGTTGACCAGTACATCGATGCGTCCCCATTGCTCGGTCACAGCATTGACCACGCGAACGATGTCCTCATTCGATTGATTCGAACCTGTTACACCAATGCCTCCCAGCTCCTGGGCGAGTGCTTCGCCCTTGCCGGAGGAAGACAGGATGCCGACCTTGAAACCATCAGCGGCAAGCCGACGCGCGGCGGCGGCGCCCATGCCGCTGCCGCCGGCGATTACGAGGGCTACTTTTTGCTCAGTCATGCGATGAATCCTCTGGGGAACGGGAGCTTGGGAACGCAAGGGTTACGCGCTAAATCTAGGCCACTGGCGCTCATCGCACTAATGATCTTTTTTTGCCTGAGACTGTAGAAAAACTACATACTCGCGCAATCGCGTCCTGGTCTGAACAGCGCGCTGTGCGTCATGAATCGAGGCTGATCCACGATGGAAAAATCAAACCCGGCGCGCTCGGGCCATGCCCTGCTCGGCCAACTGGTTGCTTTCGAGGCGACGGCCAGGCTCGGCAGTTTTCGGGCAGCGGCTGACGAGTTGCACATCACCACGGGTGCCGTGGCTCAACAAATCAGGGTGATGGAGCAGAAACTGGGCATGGAGGTGTTCAAACGCCTGCCTCGCGGCACTCGCCTGCACCCCGAGGCTGAAGGTTTTCTGACCAAGGTTCAGCTCGCGCTGGACCTCGTCAACGAGGCGGCCCGCGAGCTCACGGCGTTGCGCTCGCCTCCCGGAGCGCGAACGCTGACGTTGAGCACCACCGGGGCATTCGCCAGTCGCTGGCTCATTCCCAAGCTGGCCCGCCTGAGCGAAGCAGAGCCGGGATTGTCGGTGATGATCGATGCCTCAGACGCCGTGCGTCCCTTGCATGGCAGTGACGGCGTCAATATGGCGATCCGCTGGGGTACCCCACCCTTTACCGGTTGCCACGCGCACCTCCTGCATGCAGGCACCGCCATTGCGGTCTGCTCGCCCACCGTGAAGAAAGCCCATCGCTGGAAGACCCTGAGTGACCTGGCTCAGGGCGCTCCGCTGATTTCAGACTCGCACGACAACTGGCGTCGATGGTTCGCCGCCTGCAAGATGCAACCGACCTCGACCTTTCAGAAATTCTCCCAGACCAGCCTGGCGATCGAAGCGGCTGAACGGGGCCTTGGCGTGGCCCTGGTCCCGGAGATACTGGTTGCTGGCGCGCTGGCGACAGGAGGACTGGTGAGGGCGCTCAGCCCCCGCTATTGCCTGGAAACAGAAGCCGGCTTTTACCTGCTCACCGCCACTGAGCCTGACCCGGAGTCCGAACTGGGCAAGGTCGTCAATTGGTTGCTCCAAGCTGCGGTCTGAAGCTTGACGCTCCATCCACCGGCCCGGTTGCTTCAATGATCGAGGTATCGGGTCAATGCCTCCCCAAGGGCTTCGAACGTTCTGGCGATGCGCCCGACTTTGCGTAAGTCGTTGTGCATGGCGATCCACACGTCGACGTCAAAGCCGAAGCTGCCCGGCAGGACCTGGATCAGGCCATGGGTCGCCGCCACCGTGGTCGGGCACAGGCCAAAACCCAGGCCGGCCTTGAGCGCGGCGAGCTGGGCAAGGTGATTGTCGGTGGCCACGGTGAATGAATGGTCTGCTTCACACAGCCCCGCGTCGACCAATCGGCGCCGATCGGCAGAACGTCGGTCGGGACCAATCAACGGAACGCTGCGCAGCGCCTCGATACTCGCGGGTTCGCCGTAGCGTTCAAGGCACTCGACACTGGCGTAAATCCCGACACGCAAGGCACCGGTGCGACGCGCGACGACTCCGGCTTCGCTGGGGCGCAGCAGGCGTACGGCAATGTCCGACTCCTGGCGGGAGATGTCCTCCAGCGAGTCGCTGATGCTCATCTCAAACTTCAAATCCGGGTGTTTGTAGTGAAACTCGCGCATCAATCCGGGCAACACCTCGACCCCGAGAAAGTCACTACTGGTCAGCCTGACGGTGCCACGGGACGCCTGCGCGGCATCGCTTGCCATGCGACTGAACGCCTCGGCGGCGATGGCCATGGACTCGACATGATGGATCAACCCCCGCGCTGACGCAGTGGGCACAAGGCCCGTGGACGTACGGGTGAACAGGTTCACACCCAGCCCTGATTCGAGGTTTTCCAGGCGACGACGCGCAGTGGCCTGGGCAATACCCAGCATCCGCGCCGCGCCGGACAGGCTGCCACTGCGCAACACGGCCAGAAATACCCGCTGCCTTTCCCATTCCAGGCTGCTCATACATTCCTTACCAACGGTTGCTCCATTTGTTGTCTTCTGCCGGACGCGAGGAACAGCGATCATGCGCCTCTCATTTGTCAGGCAGCAGTATAAGGAGCAGCACCATGGGTTTCACCGGTCAATGCCGATGCGGACGCGTTCATCTTCGCTTGCGCACTGAGTCCCTTGCGCCGTTGTATGCATGCCACTGCCTGGACTGCCAACGCTGGAGCGGCAGCGCATTCGCATTGCATATGCTGTGTAGCGCGCAGGCGGTGGACGTGTCCGGAGACACCCTCACCTACAGCCATACCCATGAAGGGCAGATCTCGACCCAGCATGCCTGCGGCACCTGTTTCACCCGGCTGTTCAATGAAACGACGGCAGCCCCCGGCATGCGTGTGGTGCGTGCGGGGGTGCTCGATGGCGCCGAGCAGTTGACGCCCATGGCGCATATCTGGGTCAAGCGCAAGCAGCCTTGGGTTTCACTGCCGGAGGGCGTTGCGCAATGGCCAGAAAGCCCGACGCCTGAGGCCTTTGCAAGCGCCCTGGAGGAACATCACCACTTCTCGATCCACGGACGCAAATCCAGCTCAAAGGTCCAGGCATCCCGCGGCTGACTGTGCAGGTACCAGTAGCTGTCCGCGATGTGCTCGGGGTTAAGGATCCCGTCTTCATCCTTCAGTGCGTAACGCTCGGGAAAGCTGGTGCGGATGAAGTCGGTATCGATTGCCCCGTCCACCACCACATGCGCCACGTGAATGTTTTTCGGGCCCAGTTCGCGGGCTGCGCTTTGTGCGAGTGCGCGCAGTGCGTGCTTGGCCCCGGCAAACGCGGCAAAGTTCGCCGAACCGCGTAAACCGGCGGTGGCGCCGGTGAAGAGCATGGTGCCCTTTTGTCGCGTCACCATGCGCTTGGCCACTTCCCGTGCGTTGAGAAAGGCGGAAAAACAGGCCATTTCCCAGATTTTGAAGTACTTGCGGGCGGTTTCATCGAGCAGGCTGCACGGCACGTTCGCGCCGATGTTGAAGACGAACACTTCGATGGGTCCCAGTTCTGTCTCGATGCGCTCGATCAGGTCGACGACCTCCTCTTCCTTGCGTGCATCGGACGCAAAGCCATGGGCGATGCCGCCACTGTCGCGAATGCTGTCGACCAGTGGCTGGAGTTTTTCGGCATCGCGCCGGGTCACGCAGGTGGTGAATCCTTCAGCGGCAAAACGCTTGGCGATGGCGCCGCCGGTGGCGTCACCGGCACCAATGATGAGGGCTACTTTTGCTGTGGATTGGTTAGCTGACATGAACAGGGATCCTTTTTGTTGAGCGATTGTTATGGATCAACAGCTGTGTGAATGGCCCGTCGTTCAGCCAATGGCTTCCCTGACGAAATCCAGACGGTCCTGGCCGAAGAACATGTCGTCGCCAACAAACATCGTCGGAGCGCCAAATACACCGCGACCCAGGGCTTCATCAGTGTTGTCTTTCAAGGCCGACTTGATTTGCGGATCGCCGATCAGCGCCTGAATCTCTTCGAGGCCAAATCCTGCTCCCATAACGGTAGCGGCAATCAGCTCGGGCTGGTTCAGGTTCACCGCGTCTACCCACAGCGCCTTGAACAGCGCTGCCAGCAGCGTTTCGAATCGCTCGGGATGCCTGATTTGCACGCCGATGACGGCGCGCATCAGGTTGAGGGTATTGATGGGAAAGTGTGGATTGGAGTGGAACGGTACATCGTAGCGCCCTGCATAACGCTGGAAATCAATCGAGGTGTAGCGCCCCTTTGCCGGTACAGCCGCGGGAGACGCATTGCCGGTCGCCTGGAAAATCCCGCCCAACAGCATCGGCTTGAACACCAGGCTTGCACCCTGCTGCGCACAGATTCCCGGCAACTGGGTCCACGCCAGATAGGACGCCGGACTGCCCACATCGAAGTAAAACTCTACGGTCTTTGCCATATTCGCCTCTTAAGAAAACGATCGCTTACTAAACGAACCCTATGCTACGCTCCAGCCGATGTCAATCAATCCGGGGACGGTGAATGCGCTACTCGAAAACTCACAAGGATGAGACGCGTGCAAAGCTGATCGAAGCGGCCAGGGCGGTCACCAAGAAAGGTGGCTTCAGCTCGACGGGCGTCGATGCACTCATGGCCAGCATCGGCATGACCGGAGGCGCCTTCTATAGCCACTTTCCCTCGAAGCAGGCGTTGTTCCAGGCGGTGATCGAGGATGAAGTGCGCAACAGCACGCAAATGCTGACCGGCGGGCAAGAAGCCTCAGCCAAACAGCTGGAGCAATGCCTGCGCAGCTACCTCAGTACCTTTCACGTACTACATCCAGAAGAAGGTTGTGTGCTGCCAGCCCTGGGAGCCGAGATTGCACGGGCCGAACCCGAGGTGCGCGGGGCCGTGGAGAAAGGCTTGAAGGACATTCAGAAAGCCTGGGCCGAGCGCCTCGGCAGTCCCGAAGCGGCATGGGCGGTGATTGCCCAATGCGTGGGTGCGCTCGTCCTGTCCCGAACGGTCGAGACCGAAAAGACCCGCAAGGAGATCATCTCCTCGACCCGCAAGGCCATTGAGAAGAGCTACTTCACCGAGCAAGAGTAAGCGCCGACCCAGCGCTACATGAACCCGCCCGCAAACTGCCCCCGCAGATACTCGACAAACACGCTGACGGCCCTTGGTACATGGGTGGAGTAAGGGCGCACCAGATAGATGTCCTCGGGGAAGGCACCGACTGATCGCCAGGACGGCAGCACCTGCACCAGCGCCCCGCTCTTGAGCCCGGCCTGGGCGGTAAAGTCAGGCAACAGCGCGATGCCCAGATCCGTCAAGGCCGCATCCCGCAAGGCTTCGCTGTTGTTGGTGGCGAAGATGCCCTTGACCGGAACCGTCAGCCGCTTCCCCGCCATCTGCGCATCGCCCTGGGCTTCGAAAGCCCAGGCCGGCGTGTCACTGCCCCGTGGGTAAAACAGGCAGCTGTGCTTTGTCAGGTCATCCGGATGCGCCGGCTCGCCGAATGTCTCCAGATAGCTGCGGGTCGCGACCAGTACCGAACGGGTCGGGCTCAGTTTCCAGGCGACATGGGTGTCCGGGATCTGATTGCTGTGCCGAATGGCCAGGTCAAAGCCCTCGGAAGCAATGGAGGAAATCTGGTCGGAAACGTCGAGTTGCACCCGGACTTCCGGGTATTCCCGAAAGAAACCGGCCAATACCGGAACCAGTTGCTGGCGGGCAAAGGCCACCGGAGCGGTCAGGCGCAGGAGTCCTCGGGCAACCCCAGCCGAATCGCGAACATCGGAAAAGCTGCGGGCGATTTGCTCGTAGGCACTGCGTACGTCACTGACCAGTGCGTGTCCCGCATCGGTCAAGCGCACACTGCGGGTCGTGCGCTGCACCAGGCTCAGCCCGGTGGCTTTTTCCAGCTCGGCAATGCGCTGGCTCACCGCTGACTTGCTGACCCCCAAGCGGATCGCCGCTGCCGTATAGGTGCCCTGCTCTTCCAGGATCGCCAGCCAGTGCACATGGGTCCAGAGTTGCTCGACTTCCAGTTTGGCCATGATTCAACATGTTCCCATGTGCAAACAATTCATTCGGTTTTTGCACCTCGGTCAGACCGATCGTACATGGATGATGAAAAAAGAGCCTAAGACCTCAGGCTCATCAAAAACATGTCCGCGAATACCCTTAGCGCCTCACCGTTACGCTCCAGCTTGGCGCGCAGCACCGCGCCTTCCCAGCCGATCCAGAAAAACGCCGCCAGGCGTGCGCAATCCGAAGCTTCAGAGATTTCCCCGGCTGCCTTGGCATGTTCCAGGCAACGTTCGAATCGGGCCTGCCAATCGAGCAGGACATTGGTCAGTTGCTCACGGAAGGATTCCGGCAGCGCACCCATCTCCTGTCCCAAGTTGCCGACGAGGCAACCCCGGCGGAAATCGAATCGCTGCATGCCGCGCTCCGCATCTTCGCAGAAGGCTTCGATGCGCTTGAGCGGCGTCAGGCTTGCGTCGAGCAGGAAGCGATCGATCTTGCCCACGAAATAGCGGGCGTAGAGCGTGATCAGTTCGCTGCCAAAGGCTTCCTTGCTGGCGAAGAAATGGTAGAAGGAGCCTTTTGGCACACCGACCGACTTGAGTATTTCGTCGATGCCAGTGGCCGAAAACCCCTTCTCCGTCAAGGCAGCAACGCCGGCACGGCACAGGGTCTCACGTGTTTCCCGGTGGTCGCCGGCGGCTTTTGCCGGGCGACCACGCTTGCGAGGAGTAGCAGTCATGTTCGTCATGGGTGAATTAATAGACTGACCGTCTTAGTTAATCAACTGATTTCTCACGCCAGCCACCCTCGCACCTGAAACAGCAGACTTACTTCGCCGTCGGCATCGCGAACTCAGCCCCTTTGCCGATGCTTTCCGGCCAGCGTTGCATGATGGATTTCTGCTTGGTGTAGAAGCGCACACCCTCTTCGCCGTAGGCATGCATGTCGCCGAACAGGCTCTTTTTCCAGCCGCCAAAACCCTGCCAGGCCATCGGCACCGGAATCGGCACGTTGATGCCGACCATGCCGACCTGGATGCGACGGCTGAACTCACGGGCGACGTTGCCATCGCGGGTGAAACAGGCCACGCCGTTGCCGAATTCGTGATCGTTGACCAGTTGCACGGCGGTGGCGAAATCGGCCACGCGCATGCAGGCCAGCACCGGGCCGAAGATTTCCTCTTTGTAGATGGTCATCTCCGGGGTCACGTGGTCGAACAGCGTGCCGCCCATCCAGAAGCCTTCCTCGCAACCTTCACCGGCGTCCGCGCTGTTGAAATTGCGGCCGTCCACCAACAGTTTCGCGCCTTCCTGGATGCCCTTTTCGATGTAGCCGGTGATGCGCGAATGCGCAGCCGGCGTGACGATCGGGCCCATTTCGGCGGCCAGGTTGCTGCCGTTCAGCACCTTGAGCGCCCTGGTACGTTCCACCAGTTTCGGAATGACCTTGTCCGCCACATCGCCGACCAGCACCGCCACCGAAATCGCCATGCAACGCTCGCCCGCCGAGCCATAGCCCGCGCCGATCAAGGCATCGACCACTTGATCGATATCAGCGTCAGGCATGACCACCATGTGGTTCTTCGCGCCGCCCAGGGCTTGTACGCGCTTGCCGTGACGGGCGCCGGTCTCGTAGATGTAGTTGGCGATCGGCGTGGAGCCTACGAAGGACACAGCTTTCACGTCCGGGTGGACCAGCAGCGCGTCAACCGCTTCCTTGTCGCCCTGCACCACGTTGAACACGCCGTCGGGCAGGCCGGCCTGCTTGAGCAAGTCAGCCATGAACAGGCTGGCGCTCGGATCGGTCGGGCTTGGCTTGAGCACGAAGGTGTTGCCCGCCGCGATGGCCACCGGGAACATCCACATCGGCACCATCACCGGGAAGTTGAACGGTGTGATGCCGGCCACCACGCCCAGAGGCTGGCGCAGTGTCCAGTTGTCCATGTTGGTGGACACCTGGTCGGAGAAGTCGCCCTTGAGCAATTGCGGAATGCCACAGGAGAACTCGACGATATCGATACCACGGGCCACTTCGCCCTGGGCATCGGTGAAGACCTTGCCATGCTCGGCAGTGATGATGTGTGCCAGCTCGTCTTTATGCTGGTTCAACAATTCCAGAAACTTGAACAATACCCGGGCCCGGCGAATCGGCGGTGTGTCCGACCACGCGGGAAAGGCCGCTTCGGCGGACGCCACGGCGGCGTCTACATCCTGGGTGTTGCCCAGGCGCACCTGCTTGCTGACGGCACCGGTGGCAGGGTTGAAAACCGGCTGTGTGCGGGTTCCGCTACCGGTGACATGGACCCCGTGGATGTACTGAGCAATTTCATTGTTGTCGCTGGCATTGGTCATGACAGGTCTCGCTGCGGTGGTGAATTTGAATTTCACCTCCAGAGTAAGCACCGGTTATGGGCCTGACTACGGCAGAAAATTGAATTGATTGTTCACTATGGCGAACAATCGCGCCTGCCAGGAATTGGCCTTCCCAAGGCCCTACGCCGGCAGGGCTTCTTCCACCGAGTACGCGGGATAATCGATATAGCCGCGGGCTCCCCCACCATAGAAAGCCTCGCGCCCCGCTTCGGCCAGCGGCCAGCCATGACGCATGCGGTCGACCAGGTCGGGGTTGGCAATGAACGGCCGGCCAAACACCGCAAGATCGGTCAGGCCTTCATCGATGGCCTGTCGGGCCGTTTCAGAGGTGAAGCCTCCTGACAATACAAAGCTGCCGTCGAACGCTGCGCGAAAGGCCTTGTGAAACGCCGGGGTCCCCAGGTGACTGGCGTGCAGGTAGGCAATCCGCCGTTGCGACAGCGCGCCGGCCAATGCCAGCCAGGTCGCCTCCTCTTCCTCGAACGGATGCAGGTCCGCCAGTCGGGCAAAGGGTGAAACGCGAACGCCGACCCGTTGATGGCCGATCTGTGCGCTCACGGCATCGACGGTCTCCAGCAACAAGCGCAAGCGATTGCTGATTGATGTACCGCCGTATCGGTCTTCCCGGGTGTTCAGGCCGCCGTTGATGAACTGCTCGAACAGAAAGCCGTTGCCGGCATGAATTTCCACGCCGTCAAAACCCGCCGCCATGGCATTGATCGCGGCCTGGCGAAAGTCGGCAATCACCTGGCGAATGCCGTTGGAATCCAGTGCCACGGGCACGCTGGCGGCGACCTGTGCAGGCAGGCCGTCGTTGTCGTAGGCATGCACCAGGGTTTGCGCGGCGGCCACGGCCACTGGCGAGACAGGTGCCCGGCCCTCCAGCAAGGACACATGGGAAACACGCCCCACATGCCAGAGCTGGATGAACATGCGGCCACCGGCTCGATGAACCGCATCGGTCACGCGTTTCCAGCCCTCGATCTGCCGGTCGGTGTGGATACCCGGCGTATAGAGATAACCCCGCCCCTGTGGGGACACCTGGGCACTTTCAGTGATGATCAGTCCGGCGCCCGCACGTTGCGCGTAATAGGTTGCCATGTCGGCGGAAGGCACGGTGTCGTGGGCACGTGCGCGGGTCATCGGCGCCATGACGATACGGTTGGTCAACGGCGTACCCGCCAGATCATAAGACTCGAATAGCGATGACATGAAGGTTTCCTCCCAAGGACGGTGGGCCAGCTCACACATGTGACGGGAAGTGCGGCAAGACGTACTCGCCCAGTTCATCGAGAATTTCGCCATAAGGCTGGCGGCTGACCTTGGGATTGAGCGCGATGTGCGAAACCCCGGCCGATTGCGCCTGCTCCAGGTAATCGCGCAGGCCGTTGCGCCCGGCGCGGAAACCACCCTGGATGCGCTGGAACGGTTGATCCGGGTTCGCGCTCAGATCCAGATAACCGCCCAGCCCAAGGGGTTTGAAGGCATTGCGACCCTCGGCTTCCTTCACCAGGCTGTGCCAGCTTTCGCCCAGCGCTGCCAGGCGTTCCGGGCTCTGCACCCCGGCCAGGTAGCCATCCAGATGCTGGGCCAGCCATTCGATGCTCTGCTGTGCCTGGCCCACCGCAATCGACGGCACGCGGCCGTACGGCGCTTTCGGCACTAGGTCCAGGGCGCCGGACGAACCACCGAAGCGCTCGGAACGGAACTGCGGGAAACGCTGCTCCAGCAAGGTGCGAAACACCGAGTAGGCATCCCGGTAGCGATCGCCACGGGATTCGAAGTCGATCCCCAGCATCGGGTAGTCGCTGAAGCGATCGCCCGAGGACAGGCCCAACACCAGGCGCCCTTCGCTGAGTTGATCCAGAGAAGCCGCCTGCTTGGCCAGGTACATCGGCTCGCGCGTCGGCAGCACGATGCCGGTGGTGCCCAGCACAATGCTGCGGGTAGCGGCAGCCAGGTAGCCGATGTACACCAGGGGCTCGAAGATTTGCGCGACGTCGCCATAGTTGGGGTCATAGAACGGAATGTCGCGCATCCACAACGCACCAAAGCCCAGGGCTTCGGCGCGTTGCGCCATCTCGATGTGACCGCGCATGGTCGGCGCGGGGCGACCCGGATGAGTTTCCAGGGGCAGGATCAGGCCGATGGTCAGGGCCTCTGGCTTGAACAGGCGTTGAAAGCCGGGATGACGCCCGAGCATCGGGTGCGGGGTTGGCAGGGTGGCCGATGATTGCGCAAAAAGCTCGGTAGCGTGGGTCATGATGGCAGCCTCGTAAGTGACGATGACTGCATCTTTATTGAATCCCCAGCCCGGATAAACTGCAGCCGGCGACCATTACCCGGTCCCTGAATTCCCCAATCGGCTTACCTTTCCCAAGGCACGCCCGCTTCCCAAAGGCCAACCATCAGATCGATAAAGCTGCGCACCCGCGGCGACAGGTGACGCTTGTTCGGGTACACGACCCGGATGGGGTCCGGCGGCGCGCGGTAAGGCCGCAGCACTTCGACCAGCGTGCCGTCGCGCAGGTCGTTACCGGTGATGTAGGTCGGCAGATGAATCAGGCCGATGCCCGTCAGCGCCGCTTCGCGCATGGCCTCGGAACTGTCGATGTTCAGCCTTCCCGGCAGTTCATGCAGGTGCAGGCCGGTCGGTGTCTGGTACCGCCAAGCCACGGTTCGCTCGCCACTGCCGAAGGCGATGGTGTCATGGCCGACCAGTTCGGCCGGCGTTTGCGGCACGCCACAACGGGCCAGATACGACGGTGAGGCGCAGGTCGCGTACTGCTGCCAGCCCACGGTGCGGGTCAGCAATTGCGAGTCATCTTTCGGCGCACCAATGCGGATGGCGATGTCGACGCCCTCCTCGACCAGATCGACAAAGCGATCGGTAAACCACACGTCCGCGCGCAGGTCGGGCCACTGCTTCAGGTAAGCATCGAGGATCGGCAGTATATGCCGCTGGCCAAACGAAAGCGGCGCGGTGAGTTTGAACGTGCCGGTGGGCCGACCACGCCGCAGGGCCATGGTCGCCTCGACTTCGTCCAGATCCTCGAGAATCTGCCGCCAGCGCTCATAGGCGACCTGCCCCTCATCGGTCAGGCTCAACTTGCGCGTGGTGCGATTGAGCAGGCGCGCGCCCATGCGGCTTTCCAGGCGCACGATGCTTTTGCCCACCGCCGAACGGGTCAGGCCCAGGGAATCGGCAGCAGCGGTGAAACTTCCAGCCTTCACCGCCGCGACAAACGCGGCAATGTCACCGAATCGGTTGACTTCCATCGAAAGCGTTCTCCCGGGTATCCACGCGGAGCATGACGGCGTTGCTATATGTGGTCTGGGTGGAAAAGATCACCGATGAAGAATACAACGTCGGTCCGCCGGGGGCTGATCGCCAGTTATATCGCCACCTGAATATCTTAAATTCAACAAGTAAATTATATGAATGACAGCGCAGCGCGCATGCTGAGCCTCACTTGATGAGCTGCCGGCCCACACGGGCTGGCAGGGTGTTTCCTACCCCTCTGCACTGTATTTGGAGCTGCCATGTCTGACGAAATTCTGTTCTCCCCTACTCGCCTGGGTGCTATCGAAGTCCGCAACCGGATCGCCATGGCGCCACTGACCCGCTCCCGCGCCGGGATGGATGGCGTGCAGACGCCGCTGGCGGTCGAATACTATGCACAGCGTGCTTCGGCAGGTTTGCTGATCACCGAAGCCACCAACATCTCCCGTCAGGGTCGCGGATATGCCTATACCCCGGGGATCTACACCCAGGCGCATGTGGAGGCCTGGGCGCCTGTGACCAAGGCGGTCCACGAGGCCGGTGGGCGCATTGTGATGCAGCTCTGGCACGTCGGCCGTATGTCCCACGTCAGCCTGCAAAAGAATGGCGCAGCGCCCGTGGCGCCGTCGGCGATCCAAGCCGGTGGCAATGTCTTCACGGAAGCCGGCAACCTGCCGCCGTCGATGCCCCGTGCGCTGGCCACCGAGGAAATCGCCGGCATCCTGGAGGACTATCGTCACGCGGCGCGACTGGCGAAGGAGGCAGGCTTTGATGGTGTGGAAGTACACGCTGCCAACGGCTACCTGCTGGAGCAGTTCTTGCGCGACAGCACCAACCACCGCGACGACCGCTATGGCGGTTCCATCGAGAACCGTGCTCGCTTCCCGCTGGAAGTCGTGGAAGCCGTTGCCGAGATCTGGGGCGCGGACCGCGTGGGCTTGCGGCTGTCACCACTGTCCACCGCCATTGGCGATATCCCGCTGGACAGTGACTTGATGGAGACCTACGGCTATCTGGTGCGTCGCCTGGGTGACCTTGGCCTGGCCTACCTGCATATCGTCGAAGGTCAGTTGCACGGCGGCAATGGCGCCGAGCTGTTTGACGTACAGGCGCTGCGCACGGCATTCGGCGGTGCCTACATCGCCAACAACGGCTATGACCGCCAGCGTGCCGTGCAGGCCACCGACTCGAACCATGCGGACATGGTCTCGTTCGGCAAACCCTTCATCGGCAACCCCGATCTGGTCGAGCGCCTGCAATCACAAACACCGTTGTTCGAAGCACCGCTTGCGGGCTACTACGGCGGCGGTGCCGAAGGCTATACCCAGTTTTCCCTGTCGTAACACCAGCAAACCGTGGCGAGGCAACCCCTCGCCACGGGGCTTTCGCCGTCGTCAATTCAGGGTTTTTTCGAAGTAGACGCGATCAAATCCATCTTCCGAGCGACGTTCGACTTCGAGGTAGCCGAGCCTCGGATAGATCGCCAGATTCTCGGTCATCCTGGCATTGGTGTAGAGCTGCACACTGCCCAGGCCCGAACGCAGGGCCTGATCCTCGCAGAAACTGATCAGCACTTTGCCGATTCCTTGCCCGCGTGCGCTTTGGGCAACGGCCACGTTTTCGAGCAACATGTGCCGGTCCACCGCAAAGAACACGATGAAACCCTGCAGCTCACCTCGCTCTCCCGTGCATACATACACCTGACCGGCTGCAATCTGCGCCCGGTAATCCGCCGACATGGGCGCCGGTTTTCGTCCTATCACGCTCACATACGGCGCATAGGCTTGCTCGGCACAAGCGCGCACGGCGCTTTCGTCCTCGGCAACGGCCGGGCGGATCCTGAGTCGTTCGTTCATGGCACTCCCGTTGACGCTGGTGCGGTCGATCCGCAAGGCCGCCACCGTACCCAGCCGTCAGGCCATGTGGCAAGTTTCCGGGGCTGACTTACACTCCGTACACCTATGCCAATCAATGTCTGTTCACGGATCGATAACTCCCACGTCAATCGGGCATCACGTCATGATCCGGGGGTGAAGCCAACATGAAATCGGTCACGGCCATTCTCACCTGCGTGCTGGGTGCCAGCGCCTGCATGGCGACGAGCACCCGCGTCGACGCGGCAAGCTTCAAGACCAGTTTTGATTGCGCCAGTGCAACGGCCTCCATCGAAAAACTCATCTGCCGCGATTCCCAGCTGGCGCAGATGGATATCGAACTGAACCGCCTTTATCGCCTGGCAATCACCGATGAGCATTCAGTACCACTGCCCGACAAAGTCATGGTCGACCAGCAGTTCTGGGTCCAGGAGCGTAATCAGTGCGCCTCTGAAGCCGAGCCCAGGGCCTGTGTAATTCGCGCTTATGCCGAGCGCGCGTACCAGTTGCGCCAAGGTTCGGCCATCGTCAGGACCAAGGACCCGGACCGGCTCACCGAAGGCCCCCTGGCGTTTCGTTGCCCCGGGTTGAATGCACCGCTGGCCGCGACCTTCTTCACCACCCAGCCCGGCGTCGTGTACCTGACATGGGCCAAGAACTCGATCACGCTGAACCAGGTGCCCAGTGATATGGGCAAGCGCTACACCGGCAAGGACAGTCTGGGGCCTTACAGCTTCTGGCAGGCCGACGGTGTGATTGTGTTCCAGAAGCCTGGCGCAAAAGAAACCAGCTGTACCGCCGAGCCGATCGGCTGAGGTTCACGTCGAACGTTGCTGGCCGTGACGCCCCTTGTGCCGATCGGTCAGTGCGCACCCTACTGCGCCGGCCGGTCCTGGACCCACTGCCAGAACAGTTGATAGCCGAGGGCAAGTATCACCGGACCGATGAACAGGCCGATGATGCCGCTGGTGACCATGCCGCCCAGGGCGCCGATGAGCACCACCGGCATCGGCACATCGACACCGCGTCCCAGCATCAGGGGCTTGAGCACGTTGTCCACCAGCCCGGCCACGAACACGTAGACGGAAAAGACGATTGTCGCGGTGGTGGCGCCCTCGGTGCTGAACACATAGGCAATCACCGGAATCGTGATCAGCGTCACCGGCAGTTGCATGATGCCCAGCAGCAACACCGCCAGCGCCAGCAACCCCGCACCGGGAATGCCCTTGAACACAAACCCCAGGCCGACCAGCAGCATCTGGATGAAAGCGATACCCACCACACCGAGCGCCACGGCGCGGATGGTAGCGGTACACAAGGCGGCGATATCCGGTCCCCTGTCCGGGCCGCTGATCCGCGAGGCAATCTGCACCGCCGCGCGACTGCCGGCTTTACCGTAGGCCATGAAGATCCCGGCGATAATCAGCGCAAAGATAAAGGTCAGGAACCCCATGCCGACGCCCGCCAGCTTGCCCAGCAGAGTCATGCTGACGCCCTTTATTTGCGGGATGTACTTCGTGGTCAGCCCAGGCAGATCGGTGGCCGCCTGCAACCAGATCGCCGAGATCGGCTTGCCGATTATTGGCCATTGGGCAACGGATTCAGGCGGCGCGGGAATATGGATACCTTCGTTGCGCACCGAGCTCATGACGCCATCGACCGAATCGGCGATCGAAGTGCCCAGCAGGTAGATCGGCACCATCAGGAGAATGATCGACACCAGAATGATCAGCGTCGCAATGCGCCCTTCCTTTTGCCCCAGCGGTCCCATGAGCCGCGTCTGCAACGGATACAGGGTGATCGCCAGGATCACCGACCACAACATCAAGTCGCGGAAGGGGCTGAAGATTTGAAAGCAGAACAACACCAGCACCACGATCAGTCCGGCGCGGATCAACACATCGAGCAGACCGCGGGACCAGGTTTTCTCTGTGAGCTCAGTGGGCAACATCGGAGTCTCCTGGCAGGTCACTGCGCAGATAGGGAGTCGGTCTGCCCAGCATAGACGGGCGGTTGCAGACCCGCGAAAAACTTGCGAGAAACACATCACACCTGTAGGAGCGAGCCTGCTCGCGATGGACTACAAAACACCGCGGGGTGTCAGGCTGCCAGCGTTATCGTTGACGTCCATCGCGAGCAGGCTCGCTCCTACAGAAATGGCGGAAGGTAGCAGGAGTCGAACCTGCCCGGGAACGGATGCCGTCCCCAACCGGGTTTGAAGCCCGGCCGCGCCACCGGGCGCGATTACCTTCCTTGAAATCAATCCGTTCGCCGTGCCAGCGCGTTGTCCATGCGTATCTGGCGGCGGTCGCCCATGCGCCGTGTCAGCCCCAGCCGGTCGAAGTATTCGAGAATCTGGATGCTGCGCTTGCGCCCCACTCCCAGCGCATCGCGAAAAGCCGCCACCTGAATCACCGGGTTGTCGTCGGCCAGTTGCAACAGCATAGCCGCCAGGCGACGAATCACCGTATCGGTGTAGAACAGGTCACGCACCACCTGATGCAGCAGCCCCAAGCGCGCCATTTTGCGCAGCAACGCGCGCACCAATGCTTCGTCGTACCCCAGATCACGCACCCATGGCGGGTCGAAACCGGCCGCATCGAACTGCGGCTGCAACTGTTGCCAGAGCGCTTCCTCCGCTTCACTCAGGCGAACTTGATGCGCTGGCAAATGCAACCAGGGACCGCTGGCGCAAACAGCACCCTCAGCGAGCAATTCGTCGATCAGGCTGATGAAGGTCGCACGGTCCAGGGCCGTGCCGGCAAAGCGGCGCAGGCGATCGCGATCCGGGCCCATCTGATCCGGTTCCTGCTCGTGAAAACGCGCCAGATGCTGCAGCAGTTCGGCCTTCAACGCCTGCCATCCGGCCGTGTTGAATAACACTGGGCCTTTACGCGTGTCGATCAGGCGCACGTCATTTGGTATTACCCAGCTGACGCGCGGATGATTGAACTGACGCTCCAGGCGCTGCGGATCGAGCCCGGTGTCACTGCTGGCCAGCAACGCCGGCAAAATGGCTTCGATGCCCAGGGCGTGTCTGAAGCTGTCATTGAGTGCGCGTAACTGCGCGAGTCGCTCTGGACTGCGACGTTGCCGGGCCGGCGCGAACGGGTCGAGCACCCGGCCGCCGCCCAGGGTGCGTTGCGCGCTCTGGTCCCGCAGGATCAACGGGTCGCCCTTCACCACCTGCACCGGTGTATTGAGCAGCAGCTGCGCGAACATGCGCGCCCCCGGCGCCAGGCTGGCCCCTTCGAGCAACGCAACGCGACCGGTCACGTCCTGAGTACCAACATGCACGTGCACCGGCTGAAAATGTTCGAAGGCGCGGGACTCGCTGGCCAGCAACTGCAAGTCGATATCCAGGCGCTGGGTCGGCGCGTACAGCCACTCGGCGGCCAGCCACTGTCCGCGATGAATCTGCTCCAGCGCCAGGCGATCCGCGCTGAGGTTCAACGCCACACGCTGCCCGGCCATGGCGGTATCGGCGGCCTGATTCTGCGCATGCAGGCCCCTCACCCGCACCGCCTTGCCCTGGGGCCCCAGCAGCAGCGTATCGCCCACCGCCACCTGCCCCGACAGCGCCGTTCCGGTGACCACAATCCCGGCGCCCGCCACGCTGAATGCCCGGTCGATCCACAGGCGAAACCCGCCGTCGAGGCTACGCTGTCGTACTTCACGCTGGGCCTCGAGCAAAGCCTGACGCAACGTCTCGACGCCCTCCCCGGTGACGCTCGACAGGGCGATCAAAGGCGTATCGGCATAAGGACCCGGCGCCAGCAGGGCGCCGATTTGCTCACGCACCGCCAGCACTCTGGGTGGATCAACCCGATCACATTTACTGATCGCCACCAGCGCCCGCGGGATGCCCAGCAACTCGACAATGGCCAGGTGTTCACGGGTCTGCGGCATCACCCCGTCATCGGCGGCGACCACCAGCAGCACCAGGTCGATGCCCTGCGCCCCGGCGAGCATGTTGTGGGTGAAGCGCTCATGCCCGGGGACGTCGATAAAACCGGTGAGCGCCGCGCCCGGTTCCAGCGCGGCGTAGAGGTAGCCGAGGTCGATGGTCATGCCCCGTTCGCGCTCTTCCCGGCGCCGGTCCCCGGCCTGTCCGGTCAAGGCCTGGAGCAACGCGGTCTTGCCGTGGTCGATGTGCCCCGCGGTGCCGACGATCACCCTGCCCGCTCCTCGCCTTGCAACTGATCGAGTTGCGCCAGCCATGCCGCCTCGTCGTCCAGTTGCCGCAAATCGAGCCACAAGGCGTCATCGTCGATGCGCCCGAGCACCGGAATCGGCAAGCCGCGCAGCGCCTCTTCCAGCCCGTGCAGAGAGCGCCCGCGCAGACGTTTCGAACTGTGCGGGCGCAGGCACAGCGCCGCACTCGGCAGCCGCGCCACCGGCTGGCTGCCGCTGCCGATCATGCCCAGTGCCGGCACTGCGCTGACGCTCCAGGCCGCGCCCAGCACCCGCGCCAATGAAGGTTGCAGACGTTCCGCCTGCGCCAGAATCTCGACCTGGGGCCGCGTCAGCAGGCGCAGGCTCGGCAGGCGCTCGGCCAATCGATCCGGGTTGCGGTACAGCCCCAGCACGGCTTCGAGCGCAGCCAGGGTCAGTTTGTCGACCCGCAGCGAGCGTTTGAGCGGGTTTTTCTTGATCTTTGAAATCAGCTCTTTGCGCCCGACAATCAACCCGGCCTGGGGTCCACCGAGCAACTTGTCACCGCTGAAGGTGACGATGTCCGCGCCATCGAGCAACGCCTGGCGCACCGTAGGTTCGGCGGGCAAGCCCCAGCGCGTGAGATCCAGCAGGCTGCCGCTGCCCAGGTCTTCGAGCAACGGCAAGCCATGTCGGTGGGCCAGTTGCGCCAGCTCCGCGGTCGGCACGCTGGTGGTGAAACCCTGAATGTTGTAGTTGCTGGCGTGCACACGCATCACCAGGCCGCTGCGCGGGCCGATAGCCGCCTCGTAATCCCGGGCGTGGGTGCGGTTGGTGGTGCCGACTTCATGCAGCTTCACCCCGGCGCGGGCCATGATGTCGGGAATGCGAAACGCGCCGCCGATTTCGATCAGTTCGCCCCGGGAGATGATGCCTTCCTTGCGCGCCCCCAGGCTGTTGAGGGTCAGCAGGACTGCGGCGGCATTGTTATTGACCACGGTCACCGCTTCGGCGCCGGTCAACTCGCGGATCAGCCCTTCGATCAGATCGTCGCGGTCGCCGCGCTTGCCGCTGTGCAGGTCGAATTCCAGATTGAGCGGATAGCGCGCGGCCATTTGCACGGCCTCGATGGCTTCTTCCGGCAACAGCGCGCGCCCCAGATTGGTGTGCAGCACGGTGCCGGTGAGGTTGAACACCCGGCGCACATGGCTGCGATGCTGGCTGGCCAGGCGTTCCCCGACGCGGCCTGCGAGTACTTCGGGGCTGGTTTCAACGGTTTGTATCTCACCCCGCTGCACACTCTCACGCAACTCATCAAGCAGTTGCCGCAAGGCAGCCAACAAGGCTTCGCGCCCATAGCGTTCGGCCAGGGGCTGGCACGCCGGATGGCGAAGCAGGCTGTCGATGGAGGGTAAACGCAGGGGTTGGCTGGCAAGGCTTGCGGGCATTGGGCGCTCCGGAATTGGCAGTGTCTGACCCGGCCCCATCGCGAGCAGGCTCGCTCCCACATTTGAATGCGTTTCCCAGCGGGAACGAATGCGTCCGTGAAACAGTGGCCGTCGCGCCAGAGTGTAGACCCTGTGCTCACTCGTCTCCCGGCGCCAGCAACAGATTCGGCGCCAGACGCTGGTAACCGTCCTGGGCCAGGCGCATGTCCAGCATCAGGCTGCTCAGGTCCGCCGACAGGGCCTCGGCCTGGGCGTCGTTCTCCAGATACACCAGCTTGAAATAGGCATTGCAGCCCGGACAGACCTCGGCCCGCAGCGGCGCCTGATTGGCGGCGTGGCGATCGTCTTCGAGGCTGAGGTATTCCAGGCCCTTGCTCTGCTCGCAATACACGCATTTGACCCGCACCACATGCCATTCGCAGGCGCACAACGAGCAGACCAGATAGCGCAGGCCGTTGTGCTTGCCGCGATTGCGAATCACCCCGGCCATGGCGGGCGAGCCGCAGGCCGGACATTGGCTGAGGCCCGGGCCCTGGGTCAGCGACAGGTTTGGCGTGCTCAGCAGCCAATGACTCCAGGCTGTTTGCAGAGCCGCGCCGAGGAACGGCACCAATGCCGCCGGCACCATTGAATATTGCCCGCTGAGCAACGCCACCGCCCACACCCGGCGCTGCCCGGGGCTGGCCTGGCGCAGTGTGTCCAGGGCTTCAACCACGGCGGGTTGCTCAGGGGCGAGATAGCGCTGCAACAGGGCATCGAGAAACCCCTGCCAATCGTCTTCACGACTCAAACTGTCGGCGGCGAATGGCGGCAACCCGTGCTCCAGGCACAACTCGATGCGTTGTCGATCAAGGGGTTCGCTGGACGGCGGATCATCCAGTACCTGCTGTTGCGCCCGGCACAACCCGGCCAGCAGGCGCAGGTAATCGGCCAGCGGATGCCCTTCGGCCAGATGGTCGAGGCGCTCGGCGCGCAGGGTGAACAGGTTATGCGGTGGCAGATGCAGAAACGGCGGCGAACCGGCCGCCGCTTCGATTTGTCCGGGTTCGAGAATGGTTGGCAAGTGTCAGCCCTTTTTCGTGATCGGTCGCTCGGGAGCCTTGTCGCGCGTGCCATCGCGAACAATCTCGCGATACCAGAGCTCATGGTGTTTCTTCGCCCAGGCGCGGCTGACCCAGCCGTGCAACATTGCGCTGACCGAACCCTTGATCCAGATGCCGGCGTAGATGTGCACGATGATGCTCAGGATCAGCACGAAACCCGCCAGCGCATGCAGCAGCATCGCCCAGCGAATCGCGGTGATGCCGAAGTACGCACTGAAATACGCACGCCAGATCACCAGCCCGCTGAACAGCAACACCAGCATGCACAGCAGTAAAGTCCAGAACAGCAGTTTCTGCCCCGGGTTGTACTTGCCGATGGCGGGCACGCCCTCCTCTTCGTTCTTCATCACCCGATCGATACGCCGCAGCCACAAGCGATCATTGGCAATGAAGTAGTTGGCCCGCCAGAAACGAAACACCAGGCCGAGAAACAGCAGGAACATCAGCACGCCCATGAACGGATGCAGAATGCGCGTCCAGGGGCCGCCGCCAAACAGGTTGCTCAGCCAGAACAGCGCCGGATGAAACAGCGCCAGCCCTGACAGCCCGGCCATGAAAAACAGAATGGCCACCAGCCAGTGATTGGTGCGCTGGTTGGCGGTGTAGCGCAGGATCTCTTTGCGGATCATGGCCTGTTCTCCCGTTTTGGATCGTAGGTGTGCACCGAAGGATCGACTTCATGCACGGCCGGATCCGGGCCATGGGGCATTTCATCTTCCTCGACAATCTGCGGCCCCACGCGCACGTAGTGGAAGAAGCCGGCCACCACTGCCGCGCCCATGGCCAGCAGCGCCAGCGGTTTGCTCACGCCTTTCCACAGGCTCACCAGCGGGCTGATCGCCGGGTCGGCAGGCAACCCGGCGTAGAGCTTCGGCGTGTCGGCATGGTGCAGCACGTACATCACATGGGTGCCGCCCACGCCGGCCGGGTCGTACAGGCCGGCATTATCGAAACCGCGGCTCTTGAGGTCGACGATGCGCTCGGCGGCGTGCACCTTCATGTCTTCCTTGGTGCCGAACACGATGGCGCCGGTCGGACAGGTTTTCACGCAGGCCGGCTCCAGTCCCACCGCCACCCGGTCCGAACACAGCGTGCATTTGTAGGCCTTGTGGTCCTTTTGCGAAATGCGCGGAATGTTGAACGGGCAACCGGTGATGCAGTAGCCGCAGCCGATGCAATGGTCCTGGTTGAAATCGACGATGCCGTTGGCGTGCTTGATGATCGCCCCGGGACTGGGGCATGCGGCCAGGCAGCCGGGTTCTGCGCAATGCATGCAACCGTCCTTGCGGATCAGCCATTCCAGGTTGCCGGCGTCGGTTTCGTGCTCGGTGAAGCGCATCAGGGTCCAGGTTTCCGCGCTCAAGTCTTGCGGGTTGTCGTAGGTGCCGTGGTTATGCCCCACTTCGTCGCGCAGTTCGTTCCATTCCGAACAGGCGACCTGGCAGGCCTTGCAGCCAATGCATTTGGTGGTGTCGATCAGCTTGGCGACTTCCTCCAGGTTGCGCACCGACGACGGCACGGTGGTGGTGGCCGAGCGGGCAATGATGTCTTGGCTGGCCATTTAGATTTTCTCCACGTTGACCAGGAATGACTTGGATTCCGGGGTCTGGGTGTTGCCATCGCCGAGGAACGGCACCAGGGTGTTGGTCAGGTAACCGTGGCGCGTCAGGCCGGTGAAGCCCCAGTGCAGCGGGATACCGATCTGGTGCACCACCTGGTTGTTGACCTGCAGCGGCCGGATGCGCTTGGTCACCACCGCCACCGCTTCGATGAAGCCGCGCTTGCTGCTGACCCGTACCCGGTCGCCGGCTGCGATGCCTTTCTCCTTGGCCAACACCTCGCCGATCTCGACGAATTGCTCGGGTTGGGCAATCGCGTTGAGCCGGCAGTGCTTGCTCCAGAAGTGGAAATGCTCGGTCAGGCGGTAACTGGTGGCCGCGTACGGGTAATCCTTGGCCACGCCGAGGGAGTCCCACACCGAATCGAAGATCCGCGCCGCCGGGTTGCTGGTGGCTTTCTTGTTCTGCGGATGCAGCGGGTTGATGCCGATGGGCGTCTCGAACGGCTCATAGTGTTCGGGGAATGGGCCCTCGTTCATCTTGTCGACGGCGAAGAATCGCGCCACGCCTTCGGGGTTCATGATGAATGGATTCATCCCCGCTTCCGGCGCCACGTCGGCCTTGTAGTCCGGCACATCGGTGCCGCCCCAGGCCTTGCCGTTCCACCACACCAGGCGTTTTTTCGGATCCCATGGCTTGCCTTGCGGATCGGCCGAGGCGCGGTTGTAGAGAATCCGCCGGTTCGCCGGCCAGGCCCAGGCCCAGCCCTGGTGCTGATGCATGCCGTAAGGGTCGTTGTTGTCCCTGCGCGCCATCTGGTTGCCGGTTTCAGTCCAGCTGCCGCAGAAAATCCAGCAGCCGGACGCCGTACTGCCGTCGTCCTTGAGCTGGCTGAAGGCGGCCAGCTGCGCGTTGGTCTTGATCGCCGCGCCCGTGGCATCGGTGAAGTCTGTGGTGGCGTAGCCGTTGACCTCCTTGGCGATCTCTTCGGGTGAAGGTTCTTCGGGGATTTTGTACGGCCACGACAGCTTGAGCAGCGGATCGGGATATTTACCGCCGTTGGCCTGGTAACGCTGACGCAGGCGCAGGAACAGCTCGGTCATGATCCGCACGTCGGTGCGCGCTTCGCCCGGGCCATCGGCACCTTTCCAGTGCCATTGCAGCCAGCGACTGCTGTTGACCAGCGAGCCGTCCTCCTCGGCAAAACAGGTGGTGGGCAGGCGAATCACTTCGGTCTGGATATTGGCGGTGTTCACGTCGTTATACGGCCCGACTTTCTGCCAGAACTCCGAGGTTTCCGTGGCCAGCGGGTCCATCACCACCAGCCATTTCAACTTGGCCAGCGCTGCCATCACCCGGTTCTTGTCGGGCAACGCGGCGATGGGGTTGAAGCCCTGGCACATGTAGCCGTTGATCTTGCCCTGGCCCATCAGGTCGAAGACCTTGAGGATGTCGTAGTTGGGGATGTCGAGTTTGGGCAGGTAGTCGTAGGCCCAATTGTTCTCGGCCGTGGCATTGGCGCCGTACCAGGCTTTCATCAGGCTGACGTGGAACTTGCTGTAGTTCTGCCAATAGGACAACTGCCCCGGACGCAGCGGTTTCTGAGTGCGCTTGACGATATAGGCGTTGTAATCCTGCTCGGCGTCCAGGGGCAAGGTCAGGTAGCCGGGCAGTGAGTTGGACAACAGGCCCAGGTCCGTCAGGCCCTGGATATTGGAGTGACCGCGCAAGGCGTTCACGCCGCCGCCGGGCATGCCGACGTTACCCAGCAGCAATTGCACCATGGCCGCACTGCGGATGATCTGCGAACCGATCGAATGCTGAGTCCATCCCAGGGCATAGAGAATCGTCATGGTCTTGCCCGGTTGCGAGCAGGTGGCGATTTCTTCCCAGATTTTTTTCATCGCATCGACCGGCATGCCGCAGATCTGGCTCGCCAGTTCCATGGTGTAGCGGCTGTAATGCCGCTTCATCAGCTGGAAGACGCACTGCGGATCCTGCAGGGTCGGGTCGACCTTGGCGAAACCGTCCTCGCCCAGCTCGTAACCCCAGCCGGACCTGTCGGTGTAGGCACGCTTGGCCACGTCGTAACCGCTGAAAATGCCGTCCTCGAAGCCATAGCCGGCTTTGACGATGAACGAAACGTCGGTGTAGTTGCGCACGTATTCGTGCTGGATCTTGTCCTCGGTCAGCAGGTAATTGATCAGCCCGCCCATGAAGGCGATGTCGGTGCCGGTGCGAATCGGCGCGTAATAGTCAGCCACCGAGGCGGTCCGGGTAAAACGCGGATCGACCACGATCAGCCGCGCCTTGTTGTGCGCCTTGGCTTCGGTCACCCACTTGAAGCCGCAAGGGTGCGCTTCTGCTGCGTTGCCGCCCATCACCAGAACCAGATTCGCGTTGGCGATATCGGTCCAGGTATTGGTCATGGCACCACGGCCGTACGTCGGGGCAAGACTTGCCACCGTCGGGCCGTGTCAGACACGCGCCTGGTTATCGAACCCCAGCATGCCGAGACTGCGAACCACCTTGTGGGTGATGTAACCCGCTTCGTTGGACGCCGCCGATGCCGCGAGAAAACCCGTGGTCAGCCAGCGGTTGACCGTCTGGCCCTGGGCGTTCTTCTCGATGAAGTTGGCATCGCGGTCGGCCTTCATCAGGTCGGCGATACGATCGAGGGCTTCATCCCAGCCGATGCGCGTCCACTCGCTGCTGCCGGGCTTTCGCACCTGCGGGTATTGCAGGCGGCCGGGGCTGTGGATGAAGTCCAGCAGGCCTGCCCCTTTGGGGCAAAGGGTGCCGCGGTTGACCGGATGGTCGGCGTCACCTTCGATGTGAATGATGCTTTGCGCGACATTCTTCGCCGCATCGCCCTGGCTGTACATGATCAACCCGCAACCGACCGAGCAATACGGGCAGGTGTTGCGGGTTTCATGGGTGTGGGCGAGCTTGAAATGACGCACCTGTTCGGCAAAGGCAGGCGTCGGGGCCATGCCCAACGCGCCCAGGCTTGAGCCTGCAAGGCCGATACCGGCGACCTTGAAGAACTGACGACGGCTGAGGTCCATCGTGCACTCCTGATCAGGTGGAGATCCGGTGCTTTGCCGGATTTTTTCTGGACAGTCACGGGCGCGGCAGACGGGCTGCCGACATCTCAAACTTTAGTCAACACACCGACAATCTGTGTGAAAACCGACCGTCGGCCGTTTGTCGAAACCTGTGGGAGCGGGCTTGCCCGCGATGGCGGTGGGTCAGCCAAGATCAATTTTGACCGTGCCGCCGTCATCGCTGGCAAGCCAGCTCCCACAGTGATTGTGTTGTTTGAACCGATTGGCGCTTATCATGGCGGGCATGATTAACCCCGCCTTCACGAGACCCCGCATGACTTTCGATTTCGATCAGGTGTTCGACCGCCACAACACCGGTAGCACCAAATGGAGCCGCTACCCGGCCGATGTGTTGCCGATGTGGGTCGCCGACATGGATTTCGCCGCGCCACCGATGATCATCCAGGCCCTGCAAAAGCGCCTGGAGCACCCGATGGTCGGTTACAGCGTGGCCCCGGACAACCTGCGCGAAGCCATTGTCGCCGACCTGTGGAACAAGTACGCCTGGCGCATCGAGCCCCAGGAGCTGATCTTCCTGCCGGGCGTCGAATCGGGCTTCAACATGGCCCTCAAGGCGCTGGTCCAGCCGCAGCAGAATGTCGTGGTGCAGGTACCCAACTATCCGCCGCTGCGTCATGCACCGGGCCATTGGGGCCTGAACAAGGTCGAGCTGGGTTTCGACGCGCAAGCGGACGGCACCTACGCCACGCCGCTCGCCACCCTGAGCCAGTCGCTGCGAGGGGGCGGCGCGCTGCTGCTGAGCAATCCGCACAACCCGCTGGGCAAGTCCTTCCCTCGGGCCGAACTGCAAGCCATCGCCGACATCTGCCTGGAACACGACGCCTGGATCATCTCCGACGAGATCCATGCCGAACTGTGCTTCGACGGCCGCAAGCACATTCCGATGGCCACCCTGAGCCCGCAAGTCGCCCAGCGCACCATCACCCTGATGTCCGCGAGCAAGGCCTATAACATCGCCGGCCTGAAGACCTCGTTCATGATCATTCAGGACCGTCATCTGCGCGAAAAGGTCAACCACGCCCGTTGCGGCATGGTCGACAGCGTCAATCCGCTGGGTCTGGAAGCAACCCGGGTGGCCTACAGCGAAGCCGGCCCCTGGCTGGCCGAACTGAACACTTACCTGCAAGGCAACCGCGATTGCCTGGTCGACGCCGTGCGCACCCGCCTGCCGGGCATCACCATGAATGTGCCGCAAAGCACCTACCTGGCCTGGCTCGACTGCTCAGCCCTGGGGCTGGACAACCCGCAGCAGTTCTTCCTGGAACAGGCCAAGGTCGGCCTGAGCCCGGGCCTGGATTTCGGCGACGACTGCAAACAGTTCGTGCGCCTGAACTTCGGCTGCCCACGGTCATTGCTGGAAGAAGGCATTGCCCGGATGGAGCGCAGCTTGCGTAACCTGAAGGCCTGATCCCTCTCGACCACAACGCAAATTCCCTGTGGGAGCGAGCCTGCTCGCGAATGCAGACTGTCAATCTCCATCAATGTTGACTGTACGGACGCCTTCGCGAGCAAGCCCGCTCCCACAGGGGCACCGTTGAAATTTGGAACTAGTAACCCAGTCCCGAACTCCAGAACCTATGGGCTCAGCCACAGCGGCTCTTCGTTTCCGGAGGTCAACATGCCCGCACCATTGCAACCATGAGTTTCGTTGCCTGGGTCGCGGTGCTGGGTGCCGTGCTGCTCGCGCTGGCGCTCACCTCCTCGTATCTGCGCTGGATGCCCGTGACCACCTCGGCCGTGTGCCTGGTGCTGGGCGTGGCCATCGGGCCAGCGGGCCTGGGCTGGCTCAATCTGAATCTGGATCAAGCCGCCTTCTGGATGGAGCACCTGACGGAAGTCGCGGTGCTGTTTTCACTCTTCGTCTGCGGACTGAAGTTGCGACTGCCGCTGAAGAACCGCAAATGGCGAGTGGCCTTCGGGTTGGCGGGCCCGGTGATGCTGCTGAGCATCACCGGCGTCTGCCTCTTCCTGCATTACGCCTTCGACCTCGGCTGGGGACTGGCCCTGCTGATCGGCGCGATTCTGGCGCCCACCGATCCGGTATTGGCGTCTCTGGTGCAGGTCAACGATGCGAAAGATGACGACCCGGTACGCTTCGGGCTTTCTGGCGAGGCCGGCCTCAACGACGGCATCGCGTTTCCGTTTGTCATCCTTGGTTTGCTGGTTCTGCAACAAGGCGAAAGCTCGTCCATGGCGTGGCTCGATGACTGGGCGCTCAAGCGCGTGTTGTGGGCGGTGCCCGCCGGTTTGCTGATCGGCTACTGCCTGGGCCGTGGAATCGGCCGCCTGACCCTGTCGATGCGTATCCGCAATGAAGACAGCACGCTGTCGCCCAACGATTACCTGACCTTCGCCCTGATTGCCCTGGCCTATGTCGCTGCGGAGGCAGTACACGGCTACGGCTTTCTCTCGGTGTTTGCCGCCGGCCTTGGCTTGCGCAGGGCCGAAGTCAAATCAGCCGGGCACTCGCAGCCACCAGCCGAACACCTGGTTCAAGCGGTGGTGGGTCATCAGCATGTCGAGCCCGGCGATGCCGTGCATGGCGATGTATCGAACCTGGAAGACGCACAGGTGGCCGCCGGCATCATGATCGGCGACATGCTGGCATTTGGCGGGCTGGTTGAGCGGGCCATGGAGGTGTTCCTGGTGACCTTGCTCGGCGTGGTGCTGGTCGGGCACTGGGACTGGCGCGCGCTTCCGGTTGCCCTGCTGCTGTTCTGCGTGATTCGCCCCCTGAGCGTCGGACTCGTGCCCTGGGGCAGCTTGCTCAATGGCCGGCAACGATTGTTGATCGGCTGGTTCGGGATTCGCGGCATCGGCAGTTTTTACTATCTGTTCTACGCCTTGAATCACGACCTTTCGCCGGCGGTGGCCAGCCTTTGCACCGATCTCACCCTGTCGGTGGTGGCGTTGAGCATTCTGCTGCACGGCATCAGCACCCAGCCGATGCTCGCGCGCTATGAGCAACGCAATCGCCAGCTCACTTCATCGCCGAAGCGATGATGTCCACCAGACTGTTCTGGTTGAAGGGTTTGGACAAACGCGGAAGCCCGGCCGCGAAACCATCGAGGCTTTCTGCAAAACCCGTGGCGAGGATGATCGGCAAGGTCGGCATCAGGATCCGGATTGCCTGGGCCAACTGGGCACCATTCATTTGCGGCATGGCCATATCGGTGATGACCAGATCGAAGTGCTGCTCGCTTTCAATGATGCGCAACGCCTGTGCACCGGAATCGGCGACGCTGACCCGGTGTCCCAGGTCTTCGAGCATCAGACAGGTACTGGTGAGCACCAGGCTGTCGTCATCGACCACCAGCACATTCAAGCGCGGAACCTCAGGTGCAGGGGGCGCGGTATCCGCAACCTCGGCCACCGAACCTGCCTGGGCGACGGGCAACCAGAGTTCAGCGGTGGTGCCCTCGCCTTTTTCGCTTTTGAGCACAAAGCGCCCACCCATCTGTTCGATGAAGCCGTGCACCATCGAAAGCCCCAGGCCCGTGCCCTTGCCGACGCCTTTGGTAGTGAAGAACGGGTCCATCGCCGACGCGAGCGTCGCTTCATCCATGCCGACCCCGGTGTCGCTGACGGACAGACACACATAGCGCCCTGGCCGCAGGCTCGCCTGGGGCTGCTCGAGCACCACCTCCAGACGGGTGCGCAGCACCAGATGCCCGCCATTGGGCATGGCATCCCGGGCGTTGGTCGCGAGGTTGAGCACCGCCAGTTCCAGCTGATTGACGTCGGCCATGACCGGCTCGGGCTCTGGCGAAAAGTGCGTTTCGATTTTCACCGAGGGCCCCAGGGAACTGCGCAGCAGGCCCATGATGCCCTCCACCAGTGCCGGGACCTGAACAGGTTCGGCCTTGAGTTCCTGGCGCCGGGCAAAGGCCAGCATGCGCTGGGTCAGGGAAACACCGCGCAGGGCGCCCTGGGTAGCGTTGTCCAGCAGGCGGGTCAGGCGCGGCTCGTCTCCCACGCGTTTGCGGACAATTTCCAGGTTGCCGAGGATCACCGTCAGCAGGTTGTTGAAGTCATGGGCAATCCCGCCGCTGAGTTGGCCAATGGCCTGCATTTTCTGCGCCTGGAACAGCGCTTCGCGGGTTTTCTCAAGGGTCTGCTGGGCTTGGGCCGTCTCGGTGATATCCCGGGTGATCTTCGCAAAGCCCAGCAAGGTGCCGGTTTCGCCCCAGATCGGGTCTACCACCACATGGGCGAGAAACCGCGTGCCATCCTTGCGCAGGCGCCAGCCCTTGTTTTCAAAGCGCCCTTCGCGCACGGCAACGTCCAGGGTCCGTTGCGGCTCGTGGGCAGCCCGGTCCTCGGGGGTATAGAACATGGAGAAATGCTGGCCGATGACCTCTTCGGGCAAATAGCCCTTGATGCGCTGCGCCCCGGGGTTCCAGTTGGACACCCGTCCATCGGGCGCAAGCATGTAGATCGCGTAATCGGTGACGCTTTGCACCAACAGGCGAAATTGCTGCTCGCTTTGCTTGAGGGTTTCCTCGGCCATTTTGCGATCGGTGAGGTCGCGGGTGATCTTGGCGAAGCCCAGCAACTCACCCGAGGCGGCGCGGATGGGATCGATCACCACGCTCGACCAGAAACGCGTGCCGTCCTTGCGCACCCGCCAGCCTTCGCCTTCGAAACGCCCTTCACGCAGCGCCGTATCCAGCGCCCGTTGCGGCAAACCGGCCTTGCGGTCTTCTTCGGTGTAGAAACGCGAGAAATGCTGGCCAAGGATCTCGGCTTCTTCATAACCCTTGAAACGCCTGGCGCCGGCGTTCCAGCTGGTAATGATGCCGTCGGGATCGATCATGTAGATCGCATAGTCGACCACCGCATCGACCAACAGGCGAAAGCGCATGTCCTCGCCTGCGACCCCTTTGCTTCGATCCTCGCTCATTGAATGCTCGCGTCAGAATGGTTTTCTGGAGTATGCGACAAACCGCCGATTTGGAAAGCCCGAACTCAGGCGCTCTGCGGCGGCGCTTGGCCGATTGCCCACCAACGTGGCAGCAACTGCCTGACCTTGGGCTCGGCAAAACGGTCGTCAATCAGCATCACCACACCTCGATCCTCCTGCGTGCGGATCACCCGGCCGGCGGCCTGGACCACCTTCTGCAGGCCCGGATAGAGGTAGGTGTAGTCGTAGCCGTCACCGAAAATCGCCGCCATGCGTTGCTTCATCTGCTCGTTGACCGGGTTCAACTGCGCCAGCCCCAGGGTGGCGATGAACGCGCCGATCAGCCGGGCGCCGGGCAAGTCGATGCCTTCGCCGAACGCCCCACCCAGTACCGCAAAACCGATGCCCTCGCCGCCCTCCGTGAACTGATCGAGAAACTGCTGGCGTTGCGTTTCACCCATCCCACGGGATTGTGACCACAGGTTGATCTGCGGGTGCCGCTCGGCCAGCAACTGCAAGACCTGCTGCAAATAGTCAAAGCTGCTGAAAAACGCCAGATAGTTTCCCGGGCGTTGCCTGTACTGGTTGGCGATCAGCTCGACGATGGGGGCAAGCGATGCCTGGCGATGGGTGAACCGGGTAGAGATCTGGCTGGCGATGTGAACCTGAAGCTGGTCGGCGTGAAACGGCGACTCGACGTCGATGCACACCGTATTCGCCGGCGTGCCCAGCAGGTCGGCGTAGTAACGACGCGGGCTCAGGGTGGCGGAGAACAGCACGGTACTGCGTGCCGCTGTCAGGCGCGGCCCGATGAACCCCGCCGGCACCACGTTGCGCAGGCACAGGTGCGAAAGCGGTCGCTTGCGGTCCAGGTCGCGCTTGGAAATGTCGAACAGAAACTGCTCATCGAACAGTTCGGCCACCCGGCAGAACTGCAGCATGTCGAAGTAGAAACTCTGCAGGGCACTGTCCAGCCCTTGCGGGTGATCGTTCAGGTAGTCGCCGATGCTGGCGCAACAGGATGACAGCGCTTGCAGCAGTTTCTCCGGGGCCTTGTCATAGGCCTGATAGGCACCCGGTTGCGGCTCATGCAGGGCGTTCCATTCGCGATTGACCCGCTGCAAGGGCTTTTTCAAAGGCTCGGGAGCGGCTTTTCGTACGGCGCCAAGGGTCGCCTGATCGAGGTCGGCGCTGTACATCTGGCGGCCGCGCTCCACCAGGTTGTGGGCCTCGTCCACCAGCACCGCGACTTTCCAGTTATTGGCCTGGGCCAAGCCGAACAGCAAGGCGCTGAAGTCGAAGTAGTAGTTGTAATCGGCAACCACGACATCGGCCCATCGCGCCATTTCCTGGCTCAGGTAATACGGACACACGGCATGGTCCAGGGCGACCTGGCGCAATGCACTCTGGTCCAACAGGTTCAGTTGGCTGGCGGCCTGACGCGCCGCCGGCAAGCGATCGTAAAAGCCCTGGGCCAACGGGCAGGATTCGCCGTGGCAGGCTTTGTCGGGGTGCTCGCAGGCCTTGTCCCGGGCAATCATCTCCAGCACCCGCAAAGGTGGTGCATTGGCGCTGTCGAAGATGACCTGCGCCGCATCCAGCGCCAGTTTGCGCCCGGGGTTTTTTGCCGTGAGGAAGAACACCTTGTCCAGTTGCTGGGGCACCAGGGCCTTGAGCATCGGAAACAGCGTGCCAAGGGTCTTGCCGATCCCCGTTGGCGCCTGGGCCATCAGGCAGCGGCCGGTACTGACCGCCTTGAACACCGACTCGGCCAGATGCCGCTGCCCCGGCCGAAAATCGCTGTGGGGGAAAGCCAGCTGTTGCGCCCCGAGGTTGCGGGCCTGGCGATGGGCCATTTCCTGTTCCGCCCAGTGCAGGAACCGCGCGCAATGTTCTTCGAAGAACTGCTGCAACTGCGTGGCGCTGTAGCTTTCCACCAGGCAGGTTTCCTTTTCGCTGACGATGTCGAAGTACACCAGCGCCAGATTGATCTGCTCCAGCTGCAACTTGCTGCACATCAACCAGCCGTAGATTTTCGCCTGGGCCCAGTGCAGTTGCCGGTGGTTGGCCGGTTGTTTGCTCAGGTCGCCACGGTAGGTTTTGACTTCTTCGAGGCAGTTTTGCGCCGGATCGTAGCCATCCGCGCGGCCTTTGACGGTCAGGCTTTGGTAGTGGCCTTCAAGCGCGACTTCACTCTGATAGCCCTCGCTACGCCGGGAGGCCACCGTGCGGTGACCAACGATCCCCTCAAGCGCCGTCGGCGACGGAGTAAAGCGCAGGTCGAGGTCGCCGACCTTGGCGGTGAACTCGCACAGCGCCCGCACCGCGATGCTGTAACTCAAGCGCCCTGCTCCGCCCATTGCACATAGCACACGGCAATCGGCATGCCGTGCTCATGGCAGAACTCCAGCCAGCGCAGCTGGTTGTCCTGCAGGCGATCCCCCGGGCCTTTGACTTCGATCATGCGGTAGGTCTTTTGCTGCGGCCAGAACTGGATCAGGTCGGGCATCCCGGCGCGATTGGCCTTGATGTCCAGCAACAGGCGGTTGAACCAGTGCTTGAGGTGTTCGGCCGGCAGGCAGTCCAGAGCCTGTTCCAGCAAGGCCTCGTCGAGCGCGCCCCAGAACACGAAGGGCGACTGCACACCCCATTTTTCGGCATAGCACTGGCGGATGGTGTCCTGGTATCGACCGTCGTCGAGCTGGGCGAGGCAGGCCTGGAACAGCTGCGCCCGTCGCTCATGGAAATCTTCGTTGAGCAGATCCACCGGCCCACGCTGGAACGGGTGAAAAAACGCCCCCGGCAGCGGTGCGAAAATCGCCGGCCAGCACAGCAGGCCGAACAGCGAATTGATCAGGCTGTTTTCGACGTAGTGCACCGGCGCCGAATCTTCCGTCAGGTGTGCCTGGACGTAAAACTCCACCGACATTTGCGGATCGGTCCTGGGCAGTTGCAGGTCCAGGCGCTGCATTTCTCGCGGGGCCGGGCGTTTCACCGCCGGCCCGCCCAGTTTGCGGCGCAATCTTGGCAACATGCGCAGCAGTTGTTGCTGCTCGGCGGCACTGGGGGCTGACTGTTGCACTTCGGTGGCCAGATCCAGGGCCAGTTCATATTCCCCGCAGCGCTCCAGCACGCGGATCAAACGCACCCGCGCGCCGGGATAGGCGCACTGGCGATACAGCGTCAGGGCGGTCGCGAAATCCGCCACCCGCTCGCAGTGCTGGGCCATCTGGAACAGCAGCTTGTCACGGCGCCGTTGCAGCCAGGGGTTGCTCAGCGCCAGGCCGCCCAGGCGCTCGACAATGTCGACGATCGCCTCCCCTTCAATGAATTGTTGCTGGCACAGATGAAGAAACATGCCGGCATCCACGTCATCCCGGCTGCGAAAGCCTCGGGAATCGGCACAGAACTCGACTTTTTCGTAGGTGAAGATGCCAAGGTCGGCCAGCACGAATTCGGACCAATCCTGATAGAGGTTGCCGAAAAACATGAAGCGCAAGCGGTCGCACAATCCCATGATGGTCAGGCTGAACAAACGCTCATCCAGCCCCGGGCACCATTGCCCGAAACTGCGTGCCTCGGGAAAGCGCTCGCTCAGCGCTGGCAGCCAATCGGACTTTTTGCCCTTTGGCTGATCGATGGCGTGGCCCAGGCATTGAACGATTTCAGCCTTGAGCAGGACCTCGCACAGCACCTCGACCGGCAATGGCAGCTGCTCGTCGACCCAGCCCAGTGCCAACAGCGGTTCCACGGCATCGAGGGTGTCGCCGATTTCAACGTAGTGCAGCTTGCTGGCCCGGAAGTGAATGCCCTTGCGCATCACCATCCTGACCAGCAGTGCCCGGGATTCACGGCTCAGGCCCTTGAAGTCAGTGATGAAGCGTTGTTCTTCGACGTCCAGCACATCGCCATAGCGTTGCTCAAGCCAATCAAGCACTTGCATGAAGTTGTTGAGGTAATAGAACGGATCGTCGAGGGGGTTTGCAGTCACGGGAAATGGGGCCATGGCGAAGTGATACTGGTTATGCGTACAGATACCAGCAACGCCCTGTTTTGCGCAATCGGAAAAGGATGGGTGGAGGCGTTGCCGGCCATTGACTCGGCCCGACGAATTCATCGCAGCTTCATGACACCAACGGCGTCTGGTGCTGTCGAATGCAACAGTCGCAGCGTATTTGAAGGATGTAAGAGGTGGTTATGAACATCAAGAAGCTTGGTTTCCCCTTGGCAGCAGCAGCGTTCATGATGCTGACCGGCTGCTCGACGCCAACGGTGGTGACCTTGCAGAACGGCACTCAGTACTTGACCAAGGACATGCCGAAAACCAAGACCAAGGACGGGTTCTTCGAATTCGAGGATATTTCCGGGGCGAAGGTCAAAGTCAGGGCCGATGAAGTGAGCACGATTCGGCGGGAAGACTGAAACTCCGCGTTATCGTTCATCGCGAGCAGGCTCGCTCCTACAGGGTTTAGTGCAATTCCTGTGGGAGCGAGCCTGCTCGCGAAGAGGCCCTTACAGGCACCGTAGATTTCAACTACCGGTGCGAATCTTGTTCCACACCCGCGTGCGAATCCGGTCGATATTCAGCGGCATCGCTTCCAGTGCGAACAATTTCCCCATCATTTCCGGGCTCGGGTAGACCTTGGTGTCATTCTTGATGGCCGGGTCGATCAGGCCGTCGGCCTGTTCATTGCCGTTGGCGTAGTGCACGTAGTTACTGATGCCCGCCATGACGTCCGGACGCAGCAGGTAGTTCATGAAGGCGTACCCGGCCTTTTCGTCCGGAGCGTCGACGGGCATGGCGACCATGTCGAACCAGATCGCGGCGCCTTCCCGGGGAATTGAATACCCGATATCGACCCCATTCTTCGCCTCTTTGGCGCGGTTTTCCGCTTGCAGGATGTCACCGGAGAAACCGACGGCCACGCAGATATCGCCGTTGGCCAGGTCGCTGGTGTACTTGGATGAGTGGAAATAGCTTACGTAAGGCCGGACTTTCAGCAGCAAGGCTTCGGCCTTCTTGTAGTCCTCCGGATTCTTGCTGTGATGGGGCAAGCCAAGGTAGTTCAGGGCAGCCGGCAGCAGTTCCGGGCCGTTGTCGAGAATCGCCACGCCGCACTTCTGCAGCTTTTCCATGTTTTCCGGCTTGAAGATCAGGTCCCAGGAGTCCACCGGCGCGTTGTCGCCCAGCACCGCCTTGACCTTGGCAACGTTGTAGCCGATGCCGGTACTGCCCCACAGATAAGGAAAACCGTGTTCGTTGCCCGGATCGTTGCCCTGCAAGGCCTTGAGCAGTACCGGGTTGAGGTTCTTCCAGTTCGGCAGCTGGCTCTTGTCCAGTGTCTTCAACGCCTTGCCTTCGATTTGCCGGGCCATGAAGTGGTTGGACGGGAACACCACGTCGTAACCGGATTTGCCGGTCATCAACTTGCCATCGAGGGTTTCATTGCTGTCGTAGACGTCGTAGGTGAAGCCGATGCCGGTTTCCTTCTGGAAGTCTTTGGTGGTGTCCGGGGCGATGTAATCCGACCAGTTATAGATCTTGACGGTTTCGGCCGCCTGGCTGATGGAAGCGGCGAGCATCAGCGGGGCCAACGTCAGTGTAAGTGTGAGCGTCTTTCGCAGCATGAATCGATTCCTGTATGGGTTGTTTTTGTTGGCAGGCAATCAAGGGGTCAGCTTTTACAGAATCAACACGTAGGTCTTGCGCACGGTTTCCTGGATGTCCCAGATGCCGAGGCTGTTGGCAGGCAACATCAGGGCGTCGCCGGCTTCGATATGCAGGGTTTCGCCGCCGTCCGGGGTGAACGTGCAGCGCCCCTGGATGAAGTGACAGAACTCCTGGGCGACGATCTGCCGCCGCCAGCGGCCGGGGGTGCATTCCCATACGCCGGTTTCGACGCCGTCGTCGCGCTCGACGCTGGTGGTCGAAGCCACCGCCACGGGCAAGCCCAGAGGGACGGCGACCGGATTGGACTCGTCCAGCTTCAGGGTTGCGGTGTTCTTGAATTGCGTGATGCTCATGGCAATACCTGTCTGTGAAAAAACGTTTAGTGCATGAAACCTTCCATGAACCCAGCCACCCCGCTGGCGAGTTTGCGTCGCCAGGGAGCGGTAGCCGGGTTGGCCAGGGTCTGGTCTTCGTGGACGAAGCTGCGAATGATCGCGTTGTAGCCGAGCCAGCGGCAGGGCTCGGGTTCCCACGCCTTGAGCACGCCAAGCCCGCCCTGCGGCAGGACCCAGGGCTGGCGCACCAGTTCGGTATCGCGCTCAAGGATCAGGTCGGCAAGGGTTCGCCCGCCCAGGCTGCTGGCGCCGACGCCCTCCCCGCCGTAGCCACCGGACAAGGCAATGCCGCTCGCCCGGTCGCACAGCATGTGCGGCTGAAAACGCCGGGACATGCCCAGGTTGCCGCCCCAGCCATGGGTGATCTGTACGTTCTTGAGTTGCGGGAACAGTTCGCCGAACAGATAGCGGCGCAACTCGATTTCGCTGGTGGTCAGGTCAAAGTCATGACGCAGCCGACCGGCGAACTGATAGCCACCCCGGGCGCCGAAGATCAGGCGGTTATCGGCGGTACGCTGGCCGTAGGTGACCTGGCGACTGCTTTCGCTGAAGGCCTGCCCCTGGCTCAGGCCGATCTCGTCCCAGGTGGCGGCGGACAGCGGCTCGGTGGCGACAATCAGGCTTTGCACCGGCAACTGATACCGCCCCAGCGGCGGCAAGGTCACCGAATAGCCCTCCACCGCCGGCACCACCCAACGGCTGCGCACTGAGGCATGTGCGGTACGCAAATTGCCGGGCTGCCAATGGGTTACCGCACTGTTTTCATAGATTTTCACGCCCATGCGCTCGACCGCACGTGCCAGGCCGCGCACCAGTTTCGCCGGATGCAGGGTCGCTATGTGGGGGGTGTAGATGCCGCCATAGGGCTTGGCGACGCGAATCTGCTGCGCCAACTGCTCGGGGCTGAGCCAGTGGTAATCGCTTTCATTGAGGCCCTGTCGATACAGCTTGGCCAGATACTCACGCAGGCTGGCTTCCTGTTCCGGGTAGCGGGCGGCACAGTAGAGCGCACCACCCTTGCGGTAATCACAGTCGATCCCTTCACGTTCGAGGACAATCGCCACTTCATCAGGGATACCGTGCAGCAGATCGAAGGAGGCGCGGCGCTGCACGGGAGACAGCGCCGCGAGCAGCCGGTCTTCGCCCAGCAGATTGCCCATCAGCCAGCCGCCATTGCGCCCCGAGGCGCCAAAACCGGCGGTTTGCGCCTCGATGATGGCGATGTTCAATTCAGGGGCATGGCGCTTGAGGTAGTACGCAGTCCACAACCCGGTGTACCCGGCGCCGATGATCGCGACGTCGACATCCAGGTCCTGCTCCAGCGCCGGACGCGCCAATAGCGGCTCGTCGAGCTGGTCCATCCATAAACTGATCGTGCGCCACGCTTTCATGCAGGACTCCGCCACTCAAACTTCGATGGCGTCGATCCTAGTGCGTGATCTCAGGGATTGTCTTGCGCGCGTGCACGCAGGGAAATTTGCTTCACGTAAGCCTTGGGCGACTGGCCGGTGTGCTGGCGGAAGCAGCTATAGAAGGCCGACAGCGAGTTGAAGCCGGCGGCAAACGCCAGCTCATCGATGCGCAGCGGTGGCGCGGCCTGGTCCAGCGCCGCGAGCAAGTGTTGCAGACGGGCCTGGTTGACGTAGCGATAGAAGCTCTGGCCGAGCACCTGGTTGAGCAGGTAGGAAATCTGGTTGCGGCTGTACCCGCACTCCTTCGCCACCCGCTGCAAGTCGAGCTCGGGGTCGAGATAGGGTTGCTGGCGCTGGAAGTACTGTTGCAGGTCATCCGCCATGAAACTCAACTGCCGGGGCGACAGCCCCAGGCGGCTCACCGCCGGGCGCTGGGTCGAAGCGTTCTTGCGCGACGGTTGTTCGTGGACCAGGGACGCGTATTCGTTGACCCGCCAGATCAACCCGTCGCGCACCGTAATCGCTTCGCTGGCGCGAAACGACACCAGGCCTTCCCCGCCGCGCAAGGTGATGCGGTACTGGATGAAGGCGGTGTTGCCATCCAGGCGGATGCGGTCCGAGTGTTCCAGCGCTTCATCGGGATCCCGGGGCATGCTGCTGCGCACGTATTCGCGCAATTCGTCCAGGCCCATCACACGGTTCTGGAAAAAGTCGTTGTACTGAATGTCGGGGTGATACAACGCCATGACCCCATCCAGATCCCGGTGCTTCCAGCGCAAGTGATAGCGCATGACCGTTTCGCCCGTGGCCTGGGTTTGCAGCGGGCCATCATCCTCGGCGTACATAAAGGTCTCGACGAAAAAAAGCCGAGCTTGCCCAACTTCCGCGCCTGCTTCAATCGCCAGACCGAGGCCCGCTGTTTTTAGAAACCGTTTGCGCGGAGCGGTCCGATTAAAAAATGCGAAGCAATCGCCAAACGGCCTGAAAAAAACACATTATTTTCACGTGCCGATGCTACTTTTAAAGTCTGTCACTGGTTGAGCCAATGAAGGCTCTTCCCTCCTAACCTGAGCTAATGGAAGCGCTCGATGAAGAAGGCGGGCAACATATGAATAAAGGGTTCAGCAAGGTTACTTTTCCAAATGCCTGCCAGCTGATGCGCTGGCATTTTCATCCCATGGGTTTCGAGGCGAGCATGGATGCGCCGGGCAGCATGATTGCCCGCCTGTTTGATCGTGCCAGTGGCGAGACCATGATCGCCATTGCCGGTATCCCTTGCGCGACGGTCATGAATGCCGCGGATGTCGAACGAATAATCGAAGCGGTGGAGGATGAACTTGAAGCGTTCGTTCCACCGGTGGCCTTAAGGAGCTATGCCTGAAGGTCGCACTAATCAAAAGCCCACATCATGTGGGCTTTTTGTTGTGCGACACAAAAACCTGTGGGAGCGAGCTTGCTCGCGATGAGGCATGAACATTCAACGAAGATGTTGAATGTAAGTCCGCTATCGCGAGCAAGCTCGCTCCCACAGGTTCAATCAAGGTGTATCACGCGGTTGTCTTACCTTGTCGATGATCGACAAAGAACGCCTTGCCCTTGCCAATCCGGTCCGACGCCTTGGGCATGTTCGCAGCCTGGGTATCCTGCCCGTCGACATACCAGTAGCAATGACTCACCGCACGGGTGATCCCCACATACGCCAGGCGCAGGATTTCATCTTTCTGCGCGTTGTCGTACGCCTCGGTGTCACCGGCCTTGCCCAGGCCCGCCATGCGATACACCTGATTCTTGTAGGGCGAACTGGTCAGGTGCTGACAATCGCCCAGCAGGAACACCGCGTCAGCCTGAAGGCCCTTGGCGCTGTGATAGGTCAGTTGCTTCAAGCGCCGCGCCTCGTGCGGCAAGCTCGAATCAACATTAACTACAGACTGAATATGCTCTTCAATCAATGACTTATCGCTGCTTTTTCGATAAAGCATCAAGATCGAATCACCCTTTCGGTAGTGCTCGATCAACTGCCTGGCCATGCCCTGGTCATCGCGATCAAGCACCTTGACCGGCAGCAGCTCCTTTGGCTCGCCGCTGGCCTTGGCCTTCTTGCCGGCAATCGCCGGTGCCGCGCGAACGATGTGTTCGGCGGCGTCGATGATGTACTGATGGCTGCGGTAGTTGTCGCTGAGCATGACCTTGGTGGTGCTCGGCGAGGAAAACGTCTTGTTGAATTCCATGAAGTAACTCGGCGAACTGCCGCGCCAGCCGTAGATCGACTGCCAGTCGTCCCCGACACAAAGCAGCGACGAACGCTGGGCCCCGCGCCCTACGTGCATGGCCGGCCCGCGACTGCGGATTTCCGCCAGGCTGGCGCGAATCCACGAGACGATCTGCGGCGATACGTCCTGAAATTCGTCGATCATCAGGTGCGATAGCGGTCGAAGCAGCTCATCGCCGAGCAGCTTGAGGTTCTCCGGGGAATGCTCGCTGAACAGGGCGAACATCCGGTTGTAGGTCATGATCGGCGGCTTCTGGTCCAGCAGATGATCTTCCAGGGCACGCCAGTACAGGCTCAGGGCCTCGAAGAAAAACCGGTCCGGATCGTCCTTGGCAAAACTCATCTGGCTGACGGCGTTCGGCACATCCAGCCCCAGGTTCTCGATAAACCCGGCGGCCGCGACAAAACAGTCCAGCATAGGTGCCGAAGCCAGCTCGCCCTTGACCTTGTAATCGAAGCCCGGCCCGGCACTCGCATCACCGGCAAGCGATGACAAAACACGTCGGGACGATTCGTAACTATCTAACCAAATCAATGGCTTACGACAGAAAGCTTGAAACAGGGTGCGCTTTACCGCCCACTCTGCACGCACGCTCAACTTGGCGTTCGGGCGGGAAGCTTGCGGGTTTTCCCGGGGATCGAAGCCCAGCACCACCCAGGCGTCCAAGGATGGAATGTAGCCATGGCTATGGAATTTCGAACCATTGATATCAAAGACCTGACGATTGGGCTCGATGCCTTTGATTGGCCAGGCGCCCGCGCGCAACCACAAGTCCTCGACAAAGTCGCAGAGCTCTTCATCGCGCTTGGCCGCCAGCTCGGTGACAGCCACACGCTTCTGCACATCCGGGTGATCGCGCTCCAGCTCCTTGAGTTGCAGGGCGTGGCGCGACAACGGCTTGATCAGTTCGCGGAACCGTTCGTCGCGGGTATACAAGGTGTGATAACAGGCGTTGAGCTGCTGGCGCTGGGCATCGTTGATGCGCAGGTCGAACGGGTTGCTGTCGACTTCCTCGCCGCCTTGCGATTGCAGGCTCAGGTTTTCAAAGGCCTGCAGGCGCTCGAAGCCCGGCAGGCTGCGGACCATCGGCAGAATCCGCGAATGGAAGGTCCGCACAAGATCCCGCGCTTCGTTGAAGCTCAATGCCCGTCCCCACAGGGCAAACAGCTCGATCAGCTTATTGATGAAGTCCTTGCGCGATTCGCGGGTGAAGGTCACCACGGTCATCGAGCTCAATTCGAACCCCAGATAATGACTCAGCAACACAATGCGCAAGGCCAGCGTCGTCGATTTACCCGCACCCGCACCGGCGATCACCGAGGTCGAGGGGGTGTCGCTGAAGATCATTTTCCACTGCGCGGCGCTGGGTTGCGCGTACGCCGGTAATAGACGGGCGACATCGGCCTTCATGCGTTTTTTCAGTTCGGCGGTCAGCGGCAGGCGCCAGTCATCGAACAGGTGATCATCGATATTGGGCGGCCGATGTTCGGTGCAGCGCGAGTCGCGAATCAGAAGCACCTGCCGGCCTTCCTCCAGCCCCTCGGCCTTGCCTTCCTTATAGCCATATTCCACCCCGGCGGTGTGTCCGCTGCGAAAGCCGTCCGCCTGACCATGCAGCCAGGACGCGCGGTGTTGCGCGCGCAGGCGGGTCAGGCCGTGGCCAAAGAATCGGGCGGCCAGGCGCTTGAGCAGCGGCATCTCGGCCAGGGGACGAAGTTCAGGGGGAAGTTCGGGGGGCAAACCGGTGGTTCGTTGCGACACGCGGACGGACTCCAGGGTGAGAGGCTGTTGCGGGCTATGGTGTCTGCATTTGCCGTTGAGTTCTAGTGAAATGCTTATGACTCATTGGGTTATGCGATGAACTGAAAGCCGGATGAGAATATTTCGAGCTTGTTTTATATCAATCAATTTGATTGTTATGAGGCATTTTTTACGCTTTTTATCGATCCTTGCCTGAAGGATGATGCCCGTCATCAACCAACGGTCTCTTCGTGGCTCTGGCGCTCTGCCCCATGACGAACCTTTTCAGGAGACGATCATGCTGGAACTCAGACCTTTCAACTCGCTCGGTGGTGCAGACCACGGCTGGCTGAATGCCCATCATCACTTTTCGTTCGCCGAGTACTACGACCCCAAGCGCATGAACTGGGGCAACCTGCGGGTCTGGAACGATGACGTGATCGCCCCGGGCACCGGTTTCCCGCAGCACCCGCACCGGGACATGGAAATCATCACCTATGTCCGTGAAGGCGCTATCAGCCACCAGGACAACCTGGGCAACAAGGGTCGCACCGAAGCCGGTGACGTTCAGGTCATGAGCGCCGGTACCGGTATCGCCCACAGCGAGTACAACCTGGAAGCGACGCCGACCAAGATCTTCCAGATCTGGATCATCCCCAACGAATCCGGCCTGGCACCGTCCTGGGGCGCCAAGCCCTTCCCGAAAGACGGGCGCGAAGGTTTCGTGACCCTGGCCAGCGGCAAGGCCGGCGACGACCAGAGCCTGCGCATCCGTGCCGATGCACGGTTGGTGGCGGCGAACCTCAAGGCCGGCGAAAGCGCCGAGTATCGCCTGGACAGCGGCCGTCGTGCCTATCTGGTTCCGGCGACCGGCGTCATAGAAGTCAATGGCTTGCGCGCGCAAGCTCGAGACGGTGTTGCGGTTGCCGAGGAGCAGGTGTTGCGGGTGACGGCGATTGAGGACAGCGAGATCGTGTTGGTGGATCTGGCTTGATTCAGTAAATGCCGGACAAAAAAGGGGCGACCGTGAATGGTCGCCCCTTTTTTTGATTCGAGATTTGCGTCGCTCATAAGACCGTCATCGCGGGCAAGCCTTGCTCCCACAGGGGAATGCGTTCCACTGTGGGAGCAAGGCTTGCCCGCGATGGGGCCATCACTTATTTCGCCGAAATCGCGCCATCCACCAGCGTCTGCGCCTCAGCCACCAGCTGCTTCAAGTGCTCGTCGCTGACAAAGCTTTCCGCGTAGATCTTGTAGATATCCTCGGTGCCGGACGGACGCGCCGCGAACCAGCCGTTTTCGGTCATGACTTTCAGACCGCCAATGGCCTGCTCGTTGCCCGGGGCGTGGCTGAGGATGCTCTGGATCGGTTCGCCCGCCAGTTCGGTCGAAGTGACCTGGTCCGGCGACAATTTGCTCAACAGGGCCTTCTGCTGCGGATTGGCCTTGGCATCGACCCGCACCGAGAACGGCTCGCCCAGTTCGTCGGTCAAGGCACGATACGCCTGGCTTGGGTCGCGACCGGTACGGGCGGTCATCTCGGCGGCCAGCAGTGCCGGGATCAAGCCGTCCTTGTCGGTGCACCAGACGCCGCCATCCTTGCGCAGGAACGAAGCACCGGCGCTTTCTTCGCCGCCAAAGCCCAAGGAGCCGTCAAACAGGCCATCGGCGAACCATTTGAAGCCGACCGGCACCTCGTACAGGCGACGGCCAAGGCGCTTGGCCACGCGGTCGATCAAACCGCTGCTGACCACGGTCTTGCCCACGGCGGCATCGGCGCGCCAGTGCGGACGGTTCTGGAACAGGTAATCGATGGACACCGCCAGGTAGTTGTTCGGCGCCAGCAGTCCACCGGACGGGGTGACGATACCGTGGCGGTCGTGGTCCGGGTCGCAGGCGAACGCCACGTCGAAGCGCTCTTTCAGGCCGATCAGGCCCTGCATGGCGTGGGTGGACGATGGGTCCATGCGGATCTGGCCGTCCCAGTCGACGGTCATGAAGCGGAAAGTCGAATCCACCTCTTTGTTCACCACGTCCAGGTCCAGGCGGTAATGCTCGGCAATCGCCGACCAGTAGCGCACCCCTGCTCCGCCCAGCGGATCGACACCCAGACGCAGCTTGGCGTCACGGATGGCGTCGAAATCGATGACGTTGATCAGGTCGGCAACGTAGGTGTTCACATAGTCGTGACGATGGGTGGTGCTGGCCTTCAGGGCCTGTTCGTAGCTGATGCGCTTGACGCCGGCCAGCTTGTTGCCCAGCAGCTCGTTGGCCTTGGCTTCGATCCATTTGGTGATGTGGGTATCGGCCGGACCACCGTTGGTAGGGTTGTATTTGTAGCCACCGCTTTGCGGCGGGTTGTGCGACGGCGTGATGACAATGCCGTCCGCCAGGCCAGTGGTGCGGCCGCGGTTGTAGCAGAGGATCGCGTGGGAAACCGCCGGGGTCGGGGTGTATTCGTCGCCTTCGGCAATCATCACCGTCACGCCATTGGCAGCCAGCACTTCCAGTGCACTCGCGCCGGCCGGGGTGGACAGTGCGTGGGTGTCGATGCCGACAAACAGCGGTCCATCGATGCCCTGGGCCTCGCGATACAGGCAGATCGCCTGACTGATCGCCAGCACGTGCCACTCGTTGAAACTCAGGTCGAAGGAGCTGCCTCGGTGCCCGGACGTACCGAACGCCACGCGTTGGGTCGAGATGGCGGCATCAGGCTGGCCGGTGTAATACGCCGTAACCAGTCGCGGGATGTCGACCAACAATTCTGCCGGTGCCGGTTTACCCGCAAAAGGACTGAGTGTCATGCAAAACCTCTGGAATAGAGTGGTTCAGGAGTTGGAACGCAGTTTACTGGCAGTTTGACCATCGCGCGACGTTATAGATCCCGGCATTGCGCCGGCGCACTGTTATAAATCTGCAGTAAACCCGTTCAGTCGATCGATTCCCTGCGCAAAGCGTCGCCCAACAGGCCCAGCGCGGTCGCAAGGTCATGGTCGGTGCCGAAATTATGGCTCAGGCGCAAATGCTGGGTATGCAGGCCCTGGAGACTGAACAGCTCACCCGGCGCGATCACCACCTGCTCGTTGAGCAGACGCTGAAACACCTGGCGCACATCGACCCGCCGCAACGAATGCAGCCAGATTGTTGCGCCCCCTTGCGGCTCGACGAACTGCAAGGCCTCGCCCATTCGCTCATGCAACATATGGGTCATGCGGACCTTGCTTTCCTTGAGCCTGCGCCGCAGCAATTGCAAGTGCTGATCGATACGGCCATTGCTATACAGACGGGCGATGGCTTTCTGGCGAATCGAAGACAGGCGAAATGCCCGCAGCAGGAAATGCCGCTGCCATTCGCTGCCCAGATGGCGGGAAAGCAAATATCCATAGGGCGCTTCCGGCCCGATGATTTTTTCGAACGTGGAAAAAATCATCAGCCTTTGCGGGGCCAGCAAGTCGCGAAATCGCAGGCCCGGCGCCTCGAACCCGAGCTCTCCGTAACAGTCGTTTTCCAGCACCCAGCACTCATGTCGGTCCAGCAATTGCGCGACGGCCTGGCGGTCATCATCCGGCGCCTGGCTGCCACGGGGCATATTCAAGCCCGAGGACACCATGACCAGGCGCACCGGCTCGGTTTCCAGCAGGTGCTTGAGTCGATCGTGATGCAGCCGGCCATTGGCTTGCAGGGGCCATTCGATCACCCGCACGCCCGCGCCCTGCAAGAGCCGCAGAATCGTCCAGTCGCAAGGGGATTCGACCACCACCGCGGCGTCCTTGAGGCACAGCACGGCAATCAGAATCTCCAGCACGCCACGAAGATCAGCGCCTATATAGACATCATCGGCGTGCCAGCAACGTATGGGCGACGTGGTATAGCGCGCCGCCAATGCCATGCGCAGCTCCAGTTCGCCGCAGGGTTGCGAATTCGGTTGTGGCTGGCGTGGGTACTGGCGCAGCAATTCCCTTTCCTGAAGCAGCAGCGGGCTGTCGATCGACTGCACCAGCGCCGGTTCATCGCTGCTCAGGACCAGCATGCCCGGGCGACGAGCATTGACGTAGACGCTTTCCAGCAAATCATTGCCCTGGTAGAGCATGTTGATCGCAGGTGCCGGCAGCGCGTAATAGCCAGACTTGGCCACCGAGTACACCCGCCCTTCTTTCTCCAGCAGCGAATAGGCGTACTGAATGGTCGAGATGGAGACGTTCAAGCGTTCGGACAAGTGGCGCAATGACGGCAGGCGTACGTGCGTGTCGCTGGCGCTTTCACCGATGATACTGGTCAGGTAACGGTAAACCGCCTGGTAGGCGAAATCGGACTCTCGGGCGCCTTTCATGGGATCGGGCCATGGGCGCGACGTCGCGTGTCACGCGACGTCAGGGTTGCTGTCAATCCACGCACGTTCAACGTCCTGCTGACCGTTCGCCCGCCATGGACGCGTCATCGCCGGTTTCCTCGTCGTGCTCACCGCTCGCCGGGTCGTCCGCCCCGTTCTCATATTCGGGCAGTGGCGCCATGTCATAGAGCTTGCCGATGAGACTGACCGACAGCCCGCTGACATCCATCAGCCATTGCATGATCTGATCGACGACCGGGTATCCCTGCATGGCCCGGTGCAATTCCGGCAAGGCCACCAGCATGCCCGGGTGGCACTGGCGCAGGAAATGCTCAAGCTGCGCGGCCTTGTTGCCGAAGGGTGCAAACAGCAGGCACACCAATTGCGCTTCGCTCAGGCCAAGGCTGCGTTGCGCCTCGGCAGTCGCTCGGGCTCGCAATTCCGGCAGGGTCGATGGATCGCCAAATGCCTCCACCGCCTGTTCGCACAGGCGTTCCGGCAATTGCTTGCGACGCATCATGATCAAGGCCCGTTGCAGGTATTGCGCAACGCCCGATTCGTAGGTGGCGTCTTGCACGAAACAGGCTTGCAACCCTCGCAGGTGCGCCGACACCGCCAGGCCCACGTATTCGTTGTCGCTGAGTTGGGCCGACAACTCTTCGGCCTGGAAGCCGAGGAACTCGGTGAGCAACGGCCAACGCTCTTCCCTGTTACTCACCAACATGTCGTGGATGTCGATGAGTGTCGTGCGACGGCAGGTTTCAAATTGATCGACCGGTCGCCACGGCTGTTGGTCTTCTTCGCTGTAGAAGCGCTGGAAGCCCTGGTTACCCAGCTCGTCACGCATGGGGAACAATCCCGCGCTGTCGGGTTCATGGTGATTCGAGACGTGCAGCTCGGCCTTGGTTGCTGCGCGCCGCAAACCCTCGATGAACTGTTTTCGCTGGCGCGATGAGTCGCTGCTGATCAAGGCATCGACGCCATGGTTCCAGCGGGAGATTTGCGCATAGAACTCACCGCTGGCCAGATAGGTGTCGTCCCACAGATCAAGCGGCCCGTCCCAGGTCCGACGATGTCCCAGCATCAACAGATGGGTGCGATTGATGGCGCGCCCGGCCGGGGAAACCGGCGCTTGCGGGTCGAACGCCAGCACTTCCCGATTATCGACCATCAGTACTTCAACCCGAGGATCGTCATAAAGAAACAGGGCGTTGCAGCTGCGATGGATGTTTTCCAGGGCAATCGGATTGCAACCGTTGAGGCGCAGGGTTGCCACCCGCAACCTGAACGTTGCCGGCGCCCGGCTGGCAATCGTCAGTTGCGCGGCCCGCAGCAAGGCCAGGGTGTAGCAGCTGTCACGGGACCCGGACTGGATCGCCAATACCTTGAACTCACCGATCCGCTCCATGCCACCGGCGGCAACCCCCAGGCGCTGAATCAGCAATTGCAGTGCAGTGCGCTCGGCGCGAGAAAAAAAACTCAACAGTCGTTGCAGCACTTGTTGATAGACATAGCTCATGGCCTGGTCATGGATATTGGTCATCGTTATTTACCTGATACTCGTAAGTTCGCTATTGCGCAGTCAACTAAACGCACGGCGCAGGGAATGGCCGGAGAATGAATTGAAGAGTGGCTTTATTACCAAATGCTAACACTTAAGTTTCCAGGCCAACATTGGCGAGGCGACGCACCTTTGAGCACCCTGCGCAGACGCCGGGCGCCTCAAAGCCGCGGGCTTAAAGGAAATTTGTGGTTGCGCGCAACGTCCTAGGAAACTTCTTACAAAGTCCCACAGATGCTGGATACAGGAAATAAAGAAAGAAGTTGCAGCCGATTGTTCTACAACAGCGAAAACGAGCGTTGCTTTCTGAACAGCCAGCCCTATAGCGCATTGAAAAGTATCGCCTTGATACCCACCCATGACTCATTCCTTGAGATGAAAGTAATCATTCAATTATCAGGGCTTAGTTGCTGATTAGAAGCTACAGATCCAGAGCAAAAACCAGTTCAGTTGCTGAACCGTCCCATTGAGCCAGTCAAGGGTGTCTGGTTTTACAAGGCGCAGAAAGCAAAAGAGTCCGTGGGGGCACGGACTCTTCGAGGGATCAGGCCGGTTCGACCTGCAGGGCAACCCTTTCGCGACAAGGGCATTCGCCCATGTAGCGATGCGCTTCGACAAACTCGTTGAACGGGAAGACCCGTGTCTCGAGCGGCAGCAGAACGCGATCGGCGGTCAGCTGGTTGATGTCACGCAAGGCGCGTTGCAGCGCGACCTGGTCCTGGATGATGCCCAGTTCCGGCTTGCCGGTGAAGTTACCGATGCAGTGCACGAAAAACTGAATGTTCTTCTGGAACGCTGCACAGGCCGGGAACGGTGTCTGGTTGCCGCCTTGCAGGCCGTACAGAACCAGGCTGCCACGGGGAGCCAGCACATCGCCAAGCAGCGACATCTGCGGGCCACCCAGGCCATCGAACACCACATTCACGCCACGGTTTTCGGTGATCTTGTTGACCCGCATCAGCAGGTCTTCTTCCTCGGTGACGATGACTTTCTCGGCACCCAGCGCCAGCAGGTATTCACGCTCCTGCGCCGACTTGGTAGCGGCAATCACCCGCACACCCAGCGCCTTGCCCAACTGGACGAACGACGGGCCGGAACAGTGGCTGGCATCGGTGACCAGGGCAAAGTCGCCTGGCTTGACCCGCGCCAGATCGACGTAGGCGAAATAGGCAACCAGCAGCGGCGTGTAATGGACGGCTGCCTGGATCGGGGTGAGCACGTCCGGATAACGGGTCAGGGACGAGCGTGGCAGAACGATCTGCTCGCCGTAGACCGGATAGTCGTTCGGGCTTTCGGCCGGGAAACTGGCAACCTTGTCGCCCACCGCGAGGTCATCGACACCTTCACCGACTGCGGTGACGATGCCGGCCATTTCCTGGCCAAGGCCGGAAGGCAGACGAGCGTGGGACGACGCCAGGTTCTGACGCCAGAGAATGTCGTACCAGCTGATGCCGATGGCTTCGACTCGCACCTGCACTTCGCCGGGTGCAGGCAGAGCCGCCGCATGCTCTTCGCATTTGAGCACCTCGGCTGAACCAAACTTGTGAAAACGGATCGTGCGGGACATCGCGAACCTCGCCAAATAAACCTCTAATGCCCTGAACTCTAGCTGGGCTTTCGACCCAACACTATCAGTGGCTATTAATAGTCGACATGCCTGTCATTGATTCCGCAGCTGCGGGGAACGTCGTCCAATGCCGCTCTTTCTTGTAGGAAATTTGACCGGCCTATGCAGGAAAAACTCAATTTATCGGTGCAGAGTACCAGTCTTTCCCCGTAATATTCCTGCTGGCCATTGTTCTCATATGGCCGCTCACGTCAAGTTTGCTGACTCTGCCAGGACTCCAGATGAATCGTAATGACCTGCGTCGTGTCGACCTGAACCTGTTAATCGTATTCGAAACCCTGATGCACGAACGCAGCGTGACCCGTGCTGCAGAGAAGCTGTTCCTCGGTCAACCGGCCATCAGTGCGGCGCTTTCGCGCCTGCGCGGGCTGTTCGATGATCCGTTGTTTGTCCGTACCGGCCGCAGCATGGAGCCTTCCGCGCGAGCCGTGGAAATCTTCGCCCTGCTCTCTCCGGCGCTGGATTCAATCTCCACCGCCGTCAGCCGTGCAGCCGATTTCGATCCCGCCACCAGTAACGCGGTATTCCGCATCGGGCTGTCGGACGACGTCGAATTCGCCCTGCTGCCGATGCTGCTCAAGCGCCTGCGCGCCGAATCGCCGGGGATCGTGCTGGTGGTGCGGCGGGTCAACTACATCCTGATGCCAGGATTGCTGGCCTCCGGCGAGATCTCCATCGGCGTCAGCTACACCACCGACCTGCCGGCGAACGCCAAGCGCAAAGTGCTGCGCCGCAGTTCGCCAAAACTGCTGCGCGCCGACTCCGTACCCGGTCCCCTGAGCCTCGACGACTTCTGCGCGCGGCCCCATGCGCTGGTGTCCTTCGCCGGCGACCTCAGCGGCTTTATTGATGAAGAGCTGGAAAAACTCGGGCGCAAACGCCACGTGGTCCTCGCCGTACCGCAATTCAACGGCCTGAGCACCCTCCTTTCCGGCACCGACATCGTCGCCACCGTGCCGGACTACACGGCCGATGCGCTGACGGCAGCTGGCGGTGTGCGGGCTGAAGATCCGCCGTTGCCGGTGCGCAGTTTCGAGCTGCACATGGCATGGCGCGGGTCGCAGGACAACGATCCGGGCGAGCGTTGGTTGCGCTCGCGGATTCAGATGTTCTTCGGGGATCCGGATAGCCTGGGATAGTCGGGGACTGTAGGAGCGAGCCTGCTCGCGATGGTCGTCAACGAAAACGCTGGCCGCCTGAATGCCCGCGGCGCCTGGTCCTCCATCGCGAGCAGGCTCGCTCCCACAATGGATTAATGCGTTCCAGGCAACACAGAATTGCCGCAAACCCATTGATCGCACCCCGTTAAAAGGCGCAGGCTAGAGAGCTGCCCCCGCCCTCCTATCATTCCGAATGATAGTTACCTTCGCCCCATTCGATTCGTGCGATACCCACCCGCCGAGCATCATTCGCCAATCTCAATACATTGGCGGATGCATCCATGGAACAGTCACTCAAACATTTGCGCTTCCCGTTGGCTTTGTTGGCCGTGGTGGTGATGAGCGCGTGCGGCAAGGCTCCCGAAACCGCTGGAGCCCCGCCGGCAGCCAAGGTCAGCGTGGCCAAGGTGCTGGAGCAACCGGTCAACGAGTGGGACGAGTTCACCGGACGTCTTGAAGCCCCGGAAACCGTAGAAATTCGTCCACGGGTGTCCGGCCAGATCGATGAAGTGGCCTTCACCGAAGGTGCGCTGGTCAAGAAAGGCGACCTGCTGTTCCAGATCGACCCGCGTCCGTTCCAGGCCGAAGTCCGCCGCCTCGAAGCCCTGGTTGCCCAGGCCCGCGCCAATGCGACCCGCAGCGAAAACGAAGCCCAGCGCGGTGAGCGCCTGCGCACCAGCAATGCGATTTCCGCCGAGCTGGCCGATTCGCGCACCAGTGCTGCCCAGGAAGCCCGCGCCGCAGTAGGCGCCCTTCAGGCCCAGCTGGATCTGGCGAAACTGAACCTGAGCTTTACCCGCGTCACCGCGCCTATCAGCGGCCACGTCAGCCGTGCTGAAATCACCGCCGGCAACCTGGTGACCGCCGATACCACCGCGCTGACCAGCGTGGTTTCCACCGACAAGGTCTACGCCTACTTCGACGCCGACGAGCGTGTGTTCCTCAAGTACACCCAGCTCGCTCGCCAGGGTAAACGCGGTGCGACCACCCCGGTTTACATGGGACTGTCCAACGAAGACGGCAACCCGCACCTGGGTCAGATGAACTTCGTCGACAACCAGGTCAACCCGAAAACCGGCACCATTCGTGGCCGCGCGGTGTTCGACAACAGCGACGGCAGCTACACCCCGGGCCTTTATGCACGCCTGAAACTGGTGGGCAGCGGCACCTACAACGCCATGCTGATCAACGATGAAGCGGTCGGAACCGACCTTGGCAAGAAATTCGTGATCGTGATGGATGCCGACAACAAGACCGCTTACCGCGCGGTTGAGCTGGGTCCGAAAATCGAAGGCCTGCGCATCGTGCGCAACGGCCTGAACAAGGACGACACCATCATAGTCAAGGGCCTGCAGCGGGTACGTCCTGGCTCGCCAGTGACCCCTGAAGTCATCCCGATGGCCAGCGAGCAAACCCTCGCGGCCCTGGCACAACAACGACAAGCACTGGAAGCCAGCAACCTGCCCCAAGTCGCACCTGCCAAGGTCGCGCCGGGTACGGCTGTAAAAGTGGCTGCCGTGACTCCACGCGGTTAAGGGATAACGACTCCGATGAATTTTTCCAAATTCTTCATTTCACGGCCGATCTTCGCAGCGGTGCTATCGCTGCTGATCCTGATCGCCGGCGCCATCTCGCTGTTCCAGCTACCGATCAGTGAATACCCCGAAGTAGTACCGCCGACCGTGGTAGTACGTGCCAACTTCCCAGGCGCCAACCCAAAAGTCATCGGTGAAACCGTGGCCGCTCCCCTGGAGCAAGCCATCACCGGCGTCGAGAACATGCTGTACATGTCCTCGCAGTCGACCGCCGACGGCAAAATCACCCTGACCATCACCTTTGCCCTGGGCACCGACCTGGACAACGCTCAGGTGCAGGTACAGAACCGCGTGACCCGCACCGAGCCGAAGCTTCCCGAGGAAGTGACGCGCATCGGTATCACCGTGGACAAGGCGTCTCCCGACCTGACCATGGTTGTGCACTTGACCTCGCCGGACAAGCGCTACGACATGCTCTACCTGTCCAACTACGCCATCCTGAATATCAAGGATGAGCTGGCGCGGCTCGGTGGTGTCGGTGATGTGCAGCTGTTCGGCATGGGCGATTACTCGCTGCGGGTCTGGCTCGATCCGAACAAGACCGCTTCGCGCAACCTGACCGCGACCGATGTCGTGACCGCCATTCGCGAACAGAACCGCCAGGTGGCCGCCGGCCAACTGGGCGCGCCACCGGCGCCGAATGCCCAGAGCTTCCAGTTGTCGATCAACACCCAGGGCCGTCTGGTGTCCGAGGAAGAGTTCGAGAACATCATCATTCGTGCCGGCGACAACGGTGAAATCACTCGCCTGAAGGACATCGCCCGCGTCGAACTGGGCTCCAGCCAATACGCCCTGCGTTCGTTGCTGAACAACCAGCCGGCCGTGGCCATCCCGATCTTCCAGCGCCCTGGCTCCAACGCCATCGAAATCTCCAACGAGGTTCGGGCGAAGATGGAAGAGCTGAAAAAAGGCTTCCCGCAAGGCATGGACTACAGCATCGTCTATGACCCGACGATCTTCGTGCGCGGTTCCATCGAGGCGGTGGTTCACACCCTCTTCGAAGCGCTGATCCTCGTGGTGCTGGTGGTGATCCTGTTCCTGCAGACCTGGCGTGCCTCGATCATTCCACTGGTCGCGGTACCGGTATCCCTGATCGGTACCTTTGCCGTCATGCACCTGTTCGGCTTCTCGCTCAATGCCCTGTCGCTGTTCGGCCTGGTACTGGCGATCGGTATCGTGGTGGACGACGCCATCGTGGTGGTGGAGAACGTCGAACGGAACATCGAACTGGGGCTCAATCCCTTCGATGCGACCAAAAAGGCCATGGGCGAAGTGACCGGCCCGATCATCGCCACGGCGCTGGTGTTGTGTGCCGTGTTCGTACCTGCGGCGTTCATCTCCGGCCTCACCGGTCAGTTCTACAAGCAGTTCGCCCTGACCATCGCGATCTCGACCGTGATTTCGGCCTTCAACTCGCTGACCCTGTCGCCGGCGCTCGCCGCCGTGTTGCTCAAGGGCCACGATGCGCCGAAAGACCGCTTCTCCAAAATTCTGGACAAGATCTTCGGTGGCTGGCTGTTCCGTCCGTTCAACCGTTTCTTTGAAAAGGCCAGCCATGGCTATGTCGGCACCGTGCGCCGGGTCATCCGCAGCAGCGGCATCGCCCTTCTGCTGTACGCAGGCCTGATGGTGCTGACCTTCTTCGGTTTCTCCAGCACGCCGACCGGTTTCGTACCGGGCCAGGACAAGCAATACCTGGTGGCCTTCGCGCAACTGCCGGACGCCGCGAGCCTGGATCGCACCGAAGACGTGATCAAGCGCATGTCCGACCTGGCACTCAAGCAGCCGGGCGTGGAAAGCGCCGTAGCCTTCCCGGGCCTGTCGATCAACGGTTTCACCAACAGCCCGAACGCCGGCATCGTGTTCGTGACCCTCAAGCCGTTCGATGAGCGTAAAGACCCGAGCATGTCCGCCGGCGCCATTGCCGGTGCCTTGAACGGCCAGTACGCCGGGATCCAGGAAGCCTACATGGCGATCTTCCCGCCGCCGCCGGTACAAGGTTTGGGCACCATTGGTGGTTTCCGCCTGCAAATCGAAGACCGGGGCAACCTGGGCTACGACGAGCTGTACAAGCAGACCATGAACATCATTGCCAAGAGCCATAACGTGCCGGAACTGGCCAACCTGTTCACCAGCTACACCGTGAACGTGCCACAGGTCGATGCCGCCATCGACCGCGAGAAAGCCAAGACCCACGGCGTGGCCGTCAGCGACATCTTCGACACCCTGCAGATTTACCTGGGCTCGCTGTATGCCAACGACTTCAACCGTTTTGGTCGTACCTATCAGGTCAACGTTCAGGCCGAGCAGCAGTTCCGCCTCGAATCCGACCAGATCGGCCAACTGAAAGTACGCAACAACAAAGGCGAGATGATCCCCCTGGCGACCTTCATCAAGGTCAGCGATACCTCGGGCCCGGACCGCGTGATGCACTACAACGGCTTCATCACCGCTGAAATCAACGGTGCGGCAGCCCCCGGCTACAGCTCCGGCCAGGCCGAAAAAGCCATCGAGAAACTGCTCAAGGAAGAACTTCCAAACGGCATGACCTACGAGTGGACCGACCTGACCTACCAGCAGATTCTGTCCGGCAACACCGCGCTGTTCGTGTTCCCGCTCTGCGTACTGCTGGCGTTCCTGGTGCTCGCCGCGCAATACGAAAGCTGGAGCCTGCCTCTGGCGGTGATCCTGATCGTACCGATGACCCTGCTGTCGGCCATTACCGGGGTGATCGTGTCCGGTGGCGACAACAACATCTTTACCCAGATCGGCTTGATCGTACTGGTGGGGCTTGCCTGTAAGAACGCGATCCTGATCGTCGAGTTCGCCAAGGATAAACAGCTCGAAGGCATGAACCCGCTGGCTGCGGTACTGGAAGCCTGCCGCCTGCGTCTGCGGCCGATCCTGATGACCTCCTTCGCGTTCATCATGGGTGTGGTGCCCCTGGTGTTCTCCAGCGGTGCCGGTGCCGAAATGCGTCACGCCATGGGTGTGGCGGTGTTCTCCGGGATGCTCGGGGTGACCTTCTTCGGTCTGTTGCTGACGCCGGTGTTCTACGTACTGATTCGCAACTTCGTCGAGCGTGGTGAAGCACGCAAAGCGGCCAAAGCCTTGAAAGTGCAATCGCAACTGGAGTCGCATTAATGAGTCTGAAAGCCTTTCTGCCGAGCCTGCTGGTACTGGCGCTGAGCGCCTGTGCCGTGGGCCCGGACTACAAGACCCCAGCAACTGCACCAGCAAACATCACCACGGCCACCGAAGGTGCGGCCGGCCAGAAGAACTTCGACCGCTCGCGCTTCGAACGCATCTGGTGGCAGCAGTTCGAGGACCCGACCCTCAACCAGTTGGTGACCGAATCGCTCAAGGGCAACCGTGACCTGCGCGTCGCCTTCGCCCGCTGGAAAGCGGCCCGGGCCATTCGCGATGACGTCAGCAATGACGCCATGCCGACTGTGACCAGCCGCGTCAGCAGCGATCTGGGCAAGGGGCAGATTCCGGGGCAGACCACCAACCGGGTCAATAGCGAACGCTACGACCTGGGCCTGGACATGGCGTGGGAGATCGATCTGTTTGGCCGTATCCAGCGCAACCTGGAGTCGGCGAATGCCGAGCAGCAGGCCTTTGAAGCTGATCTGTATCAGCTGCAAGTGACCATGATTGCCGAACTGGTAGACAGCTACGGTCAGTTGCGCGGTGCGCAACTGCGGGAAAAAATCGCCCTGGCCAACCTGCAGAACCAGCAGGAGTCGCGCAAGATCACCATCAGCCTGCGTGATGCCGGTGTGGGCGATCAGCTCGACGTGGAGCGCGCCGATGCCCGTTTAGCCTCGGTCGAAGCCAGCGTGCCGCAACTGCAGGCCGAGCAGGTTCGGCAGAAAAACCGTATCGCCACCTTGCTGGGTGAGCGTCCGGACAAGTTGACCGTGGACCTGAGCCCCAAAGACTTGCCGGCGATTGCCAAGGCCTTGCCGATTGGTGATCCGGGCGAACTGCTGCAGCGTCGTCCGGACATCCTCAGTGCCGAACGCCAATTGGCCTCGGCCACGGCGCGTATCGGTGTGGCCAAGGCTGACCTGTTCCCTCGCGTCAGCCTCAGCGGCTTCCTCGGCTGGACCGCCGGGCGTGGTTCGCAGATCGGCTCTTCGGCAGCTAATGCCTGGGCGCTGGGCCCGAGCATCACCTGGGCGGCGTTTGACCTGGGCAGCGTAAAAGCCCGCATCCGCGGCGCCGATGCCGATGCCGAAGGCGCCCTGGCGACCTACGAGCAGCAAGTGCTGCTGGCCCTGGAGGAATCGGAAAACGCGTTCAGCGACTACAACAAGCGCCAACAGCGTTTGATTTCGCTGATTCGCCAGAGCGAATCCAGCCGCTCGGCCGCCGACCTGGCCGAGATCCGCTACCGCGAAGGCACCGCCGATTTCCTCGTGTTGCTCGACGCCCAGCGTGAACGCCTGGCGGCGGAAGACACCCAGGCCCTGGCAGAAATCGACCTGTATCGCGGCATCGTCGCCATCTACAAGGCCCTGGGTGGCGGCTGGCAACCGGAGACGTTCGCCAGCAAATAAGCGGCCTGAACAGAGCTCCTTTGGTTGGCCGCAACCAACCAATTTCTTTGCCCCGCGTACTTTTTGGTCGCGGGGCTTTTTTTGCTCCACCAGCGCCAACAACCTCTGTAGGAGCTGCCGAAGGCTGCGATCTTTTGATCTTGATCTTAAAAAACAAAATCAAAAGATCGCAGCCTTCGGCAGCTCCTACACAGGGGTTAGCGCTAATCCTGGGAATTGTGGTTTTCCCGGACGGTCACGGTGGCCGTCGTCCCGGCCCGCAGTTTCTCTTTGCCGGCATAGTCGGCATCGATCTTGATCCGCACCGGCACCCGCTGCGCCAGTTTGACCCAGGTGTAGCTGGGATTGATGTTGGCCAGCAATCGGCCGCCGGGGAGGTTTTCGCGGTCGGCGATGGCAAAGGCGATGCTTTCCACGGTGCCGCCGAAGCGTTCGCCGCTCATCAATTCGATGTCCACCCGATCGCCCTCGCCTATGCGCGGCAGCTTGGTTTCCTCGAAGTAACCGCTGACGTAAAACGAATCGCTGTCCACCAGCGCCACCAACGGCCCACCCGCAGTGGCGTAGTCGCCCTGGCGGGTCAGCAGATTGGTGACATAACCGCTGACCGGTGACTCGACCCGGGTGCGTTCAAGGTCGTGCTCGGCCTCGGCCAGGGCGGCTACCGCCAGTTGCACGTTGGCCTGGGCGAATCCCAGATTGGCTTGGTTGCGTAGCAGATCGGCCTGGGCCACGGACACGTCGGTACTGGATTTTTCCCACTCTTCGCCGGAGATCGCCGAGCGTTCCTTGAGGGTCCGGCGCCGGCGTTCCTCGCTCTGGCGCTGGCGCAGCAGCGCCTGGCTGGCGACGATGGTGGCTTCCGATTGTCCCAGCGCGGCCTTCGCCACCTCCACCGAACGCTTGGCGTGATCCACTGCCAGGGCATACCGCGAGGGGTCGATTTCCAGCAGCAACTGGCCCTTCTCCACGTGCTGATTGTCCTGCACGCCGAGATTGACGATGCGCCCCGCGACATCGGCGGACAAGGTCACCACATCGGCCCGCACCCGCGCGTCCCGGGTCCAGGGCGCACGGGTGTAATGCTCCCAGGCAAACCAGCCAAGCACGAATGCCAGTACCACCACCGCCAGTGTCGTGAGTTGGGCAAGAATCTTCTTCAAGGCATCAGGCTCCCATCACCAGAATCAGCGTCGCGCACACACAGGCATACAAGGCGCCTTCGAACAAGGCTTCATGCCAGACGAACTGCAACACGCCCAGGCGCCGCAGGACCCAGTCCAGCACCAGGAAAATCGGCAGGCCCAGCAGCAGCGCCTGGGCAATCGGCGGCAGGTAGACACCGCCCAGTTCCAGATCAATGGGCAAGGCTCGGCACTCCCTGTTGCGTATTGACGGGTTCGAAGTGGCGACGGTGGCGTTCCAGGAACGACACCACGATCAGCAGCGCCACGCGCATGCGAAATACCGACCACAAGTGCTCATGGACGCTGGAGTGCAGCGTATCGAGCTCATCGCCGAGCGCATGCAGGTCGCCGAGCACGGCATCGACGGCAATGTCCGGTCGACCGGCCACGAGGCGCCCGGTCTCGCGAACGGTAGCCGATAGCCGGGTTTGCATTTGCGGGCTCAACAGGACGTTGTTCTGTGACTGCTGCCTGAGCTGGTTCAAGGCGATACCCAGCGCCAGGCAGCCGAGACTGACTTGAAACAGATCCCGCGCCGACTGGTTGGTAATCGCCGGCAACAGGCCCAGCATCATGGTCAGGCGGTCGACCATGCGGCTTTCGAAGGCAAACTGGTTTTGATCGGTGGGCGGGATCTTGAGCAAGGCGTAGACCTGCTCGCAATTTTCCTGGTGCAAGCGGCGCATGCGCAGCACAGGCCTGAAGGGGAAAATCAAGGCGTACACACTCAGCGCCAGGGTGGCGGCGCACACGTAGGCGCCGGCAAATTCGAACCACTGGATCGCCGTGTTCTGCCCTAACCCGGTGTTCTGCGGCCCCAGCATCAACAGCGTGATCAGCCCCAGGCCGATCCCGGTACCGGTGGTGGGCGGGGTCGACAATCCCACGGCGACGGCATACAGCAACGGCGCCAACAGCAAGGCCAGCAGTTCGAAATTGCTGATCATCGGCACCAGGGCGAATTGCAGCAGCGCCGACGCCACCAAGGCTATTCCCAGCCCCCTGGCGAAGCTTTGTGCGGCCAGCAACGGTCGAGGGAAAGTCGCCATCAGCGAGCACAGGATTCCGGTCACGATCATCCCGCCCCGGGCACCGTCCCAGCCGGTCTCGATCCAGATCAGGCCCGCCACCATCAGCGCGCAATAGGCACGAATGGCGTTCATCGCCGCCAGAGTGAAATCCAGATGCAACGGGTTGGCCTGGCCGCGATACATGCTGCTGGCCTTGCGTCCGCTCTGGATCGCATCGGCCAGTTCCAGGATGGTTTCCAGCTGCTGCAACATGCGCGCCTGCTCCCAGCGCAGTGACCAGGACAACGAACGCAAGGTGGGTTTCAAGGGTTCAGTCAGTTGTTCGGCCCGGTAAGCCAGCGCATCGAAACGCTGCTGCAAGGTGACAAATTGATGTCGCTGCTCGCTGGACAGCGCTCGGCCCTGTTGCGCCAGCGCGTCGAGAAACACCAGCTCTTCGCTGAGCAGGTGCTGGATTTCCTCGGGAAGACTGCCCTGCCAGCGCGCCAGTAACAGTTCCCGCTGGTGGCGCAAGGCAGTCAGCCGCGCGGTCAGCAACAGCAGTTGATTGCCGAGCAATTGCACCAGGTCGTCGGCACTGCGCAAACGCGGCGCGTCGTAATACAAATGCCGACGCACGCCTTCCAGCGCACTGATCTGCCCGAGCAATTGCATCTGCCGACGGTTGAAATCTTCCTCGCTTTCTTCGGTACGAATGACTGCGCAGGCGTGGGTCGCGAGCAACTTGATGACCTGATCGATCCTGGCGAAATAATCCTTGGCCACCGCTTCCGGCCGCGCAGTCAGCAGGCTCACCACACAGACGCAGGCGACCGCCAGCAGCGTCTCTGTGACGCGGGTCACCGCCAGCAGGAAGGTGCCGTCCTGATCCGGCACCGCCAGCAACCCCACCACCACCGCCGTATAGCCGCTGAGCACGAATGCCTGGGAGCTGGTGTAGCGCAACAGCGTGCCACCGGCGGTACACAACGCCAGCCACAGCGACAACGTAATAAGGAAAGGCACCGGCGCCTGGGGAAATATCGCCATGATCACCACCGCCACCGCCGCGCCCAGTGTCGTACCGATCACCTGGCCGAAACTGCGGGCCAGGGCCATGCCGGCCAGCGGCTGACTGACAATGACCACCGCCATGATCGACCACTTGGGCTGGTCGAGGTCGAACAGGAACGCCAGGTACAGGGTCAGCAAGCCGGCGGTGATGGTTCTCAAGGCAAACAGCAACACCCCGGGGCCGGGGTGGATGATTGCCTTGAAATACTGCAACAGCGCTTGCATGGGCATGCTCGTGGCGGGCTGTCCACAAAGCGTAGCCATTGTTGGGAGACGAGGCAGGTATCGACGGCCACGAAACCTGCCAGTGAGTTCCATTCTTCGTTCCTCTAAGGCAACAATTTACAAGGGCTCTGCAGATACCAGGGTTGCATTTGCCGATTGAACGTTTGACTCCCGGCCCTGCCTGACCGAAGCTGCTCACTTTGCAAAAAGTTACCAGCTCCCGGATTCTGCATGCCCAAGTCCCGCCGCTACCTGCTCATCAGCCTCTGCGCCCTGTTTATCGTCGGCCTTGCATGGTTTTTCATGCGTAGCTCCGCCCCCGTGGTGCCCGAGGCGATCAAGCGTGGTTTCAGCGAAGCGCTGACGGCGGCACGCAACGGGCAACCGGGGGCCGCGCGGGTGCTGTATCAGCAGTTGGCTCGCCCGGATATTTCGCCAAAGCGGCGCGTCTGGCTGCATGCAGAACTGCCCAACTACCCAAGCTCCGTGGCCCTGAAACTGGCAGACGCGGATTTGCAGCACGAAGAGCCCGAAGTGCGCATTGCGGCGATCAAGAGCATCAGCGGCCTGGTGCCCAGCGGCCAGCGCAGCCTGCTGCTGGGGCCGCTGCTCGATGACAGCGATCAGAGCGTCCGGCTGGCGGCGGTCAATGCCCTGCTGGGGTTGTCGCCGGATGACCTGGGGTTGTATTTCGGCCCGCTGGAACAGGCCATCGACGCCTGGCAGCTAGTGCTCAAGAGCGCTCCGGAGAGTGCCGACAATCACTATCAACTGGCGCGCCTGCATTTACATAACGCCGAACTGAAAGAGGCACAGCAGGAACTGGACAAAACCTTGCAACTGGCGCCGGACAACCTGCCGGCGCTGGTGATGCAGATCGAGGTGCTGGACCGCCAGGGTCAAAGCGAAGCCGCCCGGGACTTGTTGGCCAAACAGCTGAAGGCGCAGCCCGATTCCGCTTACTTGCAACATGCCCTGGGGCTCTGGTTGCTGCATCACGGTCAAAACGAATTCGCCCTGCTCGGCCTGTCCAAGGCCGTGGAGCTTGAGCCGGACAACAAGGATTATCGCTACGACCTGGCCACCACCCTGCACGGCGAGCAGGAACTGGAGGCCGCGCAAAAGCAGTTGCAGGAAATCGTCCAGCGCCATCCCAATGACCGCAAGGCTCGAGTGCTGTTGATCAACTATTGGAAGGAAAGCGGGCAGCTGCAGAACGTGCAGATCCTGCTGGCGCAGCTTGAACAGCAAAACCCTGACGACCCGGCGCTTCAGCAGGGTCTTTGACACCAAAAAACTGTAGGAGCGAGCCTGCTCGCGATGGTCGTGAACGTTTACGCGGGAAGTCTGACACCCCTCGGCGTCTATGCGTCCATCGCGAGCAAGCTCGCTCCTACAGGTTCGTAAGCACTTCCCGGCACAAAAATTTGAACGCTCATCTCGACCAAAGGTCAAGTGAACAGGCGGCCCATTTCGGCCCAAGGCCCCCGCTGCCTCGTTCCCCTGATCAAGAGAGGGCATTTTTTGTCTACATCCAACGAGTTCATCAGCGCAAAAGCCGCCACCGGGATTGAAGGCCTGGATGACATCCTCGATGGCGGGCTGTCCCGTGGTCATGTGTTCCTGCTCGAAGGCGAACCGGGAACCGGCAAGACCACGGTCGCCCTTCACTTCCTTTTGGCTGGCGCCCAAGCCGGCGAACGCTGTCTGTACATCACCCTGTCCGAAACCGAGCGTGAATTGCGCCAGGGCGCCAGTTCCCACGGCTGGGAGCTTTCAGACAACGTCCATATCTTCGAACTGACACCGCCGGAAAACCTGCTCAATGCAGAGCATCAGCAGACGCTGCTGTATTCGTCGGATCTCGAGTTGGGCGAGGCCACCCGGCAGATCTTCGAAGTGGTCGAGAGGGTCAAGCCGACCCGCGTGGTCCTCGACAGCCTGTCCGAGATCCGTTTGCTGGCGCAAAGCTCCCTGCGCTATCGCCGACAGATCCTCGCGATCAAGCACTACTTCGTGCGCTACGACGCCACGGTCCTGCTGCTGGACGACCTGACCACCGAATCCCTCGATAAAACCGTGCACAGCGTGGCCCACGGGGTGATTCGCCTGGAGGAACTGACGCCCAACTACGGCGCCGAGCGGCGGCGTATCCGGGTGGTGAAATACCGCGGCCAGAAGTACCGGGGCGGCTTTCATGACTTCACCATCATGGGCGATGGCGTGCATGTCTTCCCGCGCCTGGTGGCGGCAGAGCATCGCGGCAGCTATTTGAGGCAGCAGTTGACCAGTGGCATCTCGGAAATGGACGCCCTGCTGGGCGGTGGCATCGAGACGGGGTCCAGCACCCTGATTCTCGGTCCGGCCGGTACCGGCAAATCCCTGATCTCGATGATTTTCGCCACCGCCGCCGTGGCCAGGGGTGAAAAAGCCGCGCTGTTCGTTTTTGACGAAGAACTGGGCCTGTTGTTCGAGCGCATGAAGCACCTGGGCATCGACCTGCAGGCGCTGCAAGACACCGGAAACCTGCTGATCGAGCAAGTGGATGCCGCCGAACTGTCCCCCGGCGAGTTTTCCCATCGGGTGCGTCGCTGCGTGGATGGCGGCGATATCAAGACCGTGGTGATTGACAGCATCAACGGCTACCAGGCCGCCATGCCCGAAGAAAACGCCTTGGTGCTACACATGCACGAGTTGCTGCTGTACCTGAACCGTAAAGGTGCCGCAACCTTCATGACCGTCGCGCAACATGGTCTGGTCGGCGACATGCAGGCACCGGTGGACATCACCTATCTGGCCGATACGGTCATCCTGCTGCGTTACTTCGAAGCGCTGGGCAAAGTTCGGCGGGCCATTTCGATCATCAAGAAACGAACCGGCACCCATGAGTCCACCATCCGCGAATACCGCATCAGCTCCCAGGGCATGACCATCGGTGAACCGCTGGAAGCATTCCAAGGCGTACTGCGCGGGGTGCCGACCTATTTGGGGGCCAGCCTGCCCTTGCTGGCGGATGACCGCTTGTGATGATCCAAAAGGGGACGTCCGAGCGCGCGATCATCCTCGCGCCGCTGGGCCGCGACAGCCAGATTGCGCTGATGCTGCTCAATGAAGCGGGCTTCGACGGGGTCATCAGCGGCGATATTCGCGCAGTGTGCGCTGAACTTGAGCACGGCGCCGGTTTGTTGCTGGTGTCCTCCGAAGCGCTGTTGGGCCAGGACCTCGACCCCCTGTTTAAACACATCGAACAGCAACCTGCGTGGTCCGACCTGCCCATCGTATTGCTGACCCACCATGGCGGTCCCGAGCAAGACCCGACATCGCGTTTCGGGTCGCAACTGGGCAACGTCACTTTCCTTGAACGCCCTTTTCATCCGGTGACCCTGATCAGCCTGGTGACCACCGCCCTGCGCGGACGTCGACGACAGTACGAAGCCAGGGATCGGCTCATCGACTTGAGCCAAAGCGAGCAGCGCCTGCAAATCACCCTGGAAACCCTGGAGCAGCAGGTTGAAGAGCGCACCGCGCAGTTGCGCCACAACGAAGAGGCGCTGCGCCAGTCGCAGAAGATGGAAGCGGTCGGCCAACTCACCGGCGGTATCGCCCACGACTTCAACAATATGCTCACCGGGATCATCGGCAGCCTGGAGTTGTTGCGTCGGCGTCTGGCCCGGGGGCGTCTGGAGGATCTGGAAAGCCTGATCGACCTTGGCGTGACTTCCGCCAACCGCGCAGCAGGCCTGACCCACCGCCTGCTGGCGTTTTCCCGCCGCCAATCCCTGGATTCACAACCCGTGGAAATGAATACCCTGGTGGTGTCCATGGGGGAACTGCTGCAGCGCAGCATCGACGAAAGCATTCACCTGGACATGCAACTGAGCGAGCGCCTGTGGGTGGCCGAGGCCGACCCCAATCAACTGGAAAGCGCCCTGCTCAACCTGGTGATCAACGCCCGCGACGCCATGCCCGATGGCGGCAATCTGGTGGTCAAGACCTCGAACCAATACCTGGATGCCGACTTCACCCAATTCCAGAAAAATCTCGAACCCGGCGATTACGTGGTACTCAGCGTCACCGACACTGGTTGCGGCATACCGCAAGCCACGATCAACCGCGTGTTCGATCCGTTCTTCACCACCAAGCCCATCGGCCAGGGCACCGGCCTTGGCCTGTCGATGATCTATGGCTTCACCAAACAATCGCGCGGGCATGTCGCCATTGAGAGTGAAGTGGGCCGAGGCACCACGGTCAGCCTGTACCTGCCGCGTTTCGGCGGTGAACTGCCGGAGGCCCAACCGGTGGAAAATCCGCACCCGCTGTTCGCCCAGCGCGGAGAAACGGTGCTGATCGTCGAGGACGATCCCGCCGTGCGGGTATTGGTCTGCACAGTGCTGAGCGAACTGGGTTATGCCTTTTACGAAGCCGGTGATGCCGACAGTGCGATGCCGATCCTCGACTCGCAGCAACGGATCGACCTGATGATCAGCGACGTCGGCCTGCCGGGCATGAACGGCCGGCAACTGGCGGAAATCGGCCGGCAATACCGACCGGAACTGAAAGTGTTGTTCATCACCGGCTACGCCGAGCATGCGGCCGTGCGGGCCGGTTTCCTGGACTCGGGGATGCAGATGATCACCAAGCCGTTCACCTTCGATTTGTTGACGGCGAAGGTGCGGGAGATGGTCAGGGCCTGATGCTTCTACAGGGTAATGCGGTCATTTGTGGGAGCGAGCCTGCTCGCGATGGACGCCAACGATGACGCGCACTGCCTGGAAAAACGCGGTGCACACAAGATCTTCGCGAGCAGGCTCGCTCCCACAAGGTTCTTTGCCTGGCTCGCAATCGTTACGACAGCAAGTCCTGCATGATGTCCTGCAGCACATCCAGATCGAAGGGTTTTTCCAGGATCGGTGCCTTGAGGGTGATCGGGCTGCCGGTTTCGCGGATTTCCTTTGTGTACCCGCTGATGAAAATCACCTTGAGGTCCGGTCGCAGCTTGACCGCGGGTTCGGCGATCTGCACGCCGGAGATGCCGCCCGGCAGGCGGTAGTCGGTGATCAACATATCCAGATGGGGTTTGCTGGCGAGGATCTCGAAGGCCTGCTCGCCGTTTTCTGCCTGTAGCACGCGATACCCCTGCCCCGATAGATAATCAGTCAGCACCATCAGGATTACCGGCTCGTCCTCGACGACGAGTACTACATCTTGTGCATCTTCACTCATGGGAAGCCTTTGTTCATTCAATAGCTGCTGATACGACCCCGGGGTCGCTCAGAGGTTGCGTTGATCCGGCTGTTTTCCTACAGCGGCAGACAAACGCGAAACAGGGCGCCTTCGCCAATCCGGCTTTCGACGGTAATTGTGCCGCCATGGGCGGTCACAATCTGTTCGGAAATAAACAATCCCAGGCCCAGTCCGGCGACGGCGTGTTTGACCGACACCCGCTCGAACTGCTGGAAAATCCGTTGCTGGTTTTCTTCACTGATGCCGATCCCGAAATCCCGCACTTCCACCCGGGCCTCGCCGTCCTCACTGTACACCTTCACCTGGATCGGGCTCTTGGCACCGTAGCGCAAGGCGTTGGTCAGCAGGTTGGAAATCACCTGTTCAATGCGAAATTCATCCCAGTTGCCGACTACCGGTTGCTCGGCCTCCAGGGAAACCGAGGCTTCGGCGGCCTCGATCTGCTGGGCGAAACTCTGAAGCAACGTGCGCACCAGCACCGTCAGGTCGAAACAACTGGGGCGGATCGACAACTTGCCGGTGCGAATGCGCGACACATCGAGCATGTCTTCGATCAGACGAATCAGGCTTTTGATCTGCCGCTCGTCGCGGTCGACCATGGTGCGCATTTTGTCCAGGGTGAACGCGGCGGCGTTATCCCGGGCCAGATGCATCTTGCGCAACTGGGTTTCCAGGATCAGGCCGTTGAGCGGCGTGCGCACTTCGTGGGCAACGATGGACATGAAGTCATCGCGCATGCGCACGGCCTGCTGCAGCTCAAGCTGCGTGCTCTGCAACTGCACCAGCAGCGCTTCCTGCTCGCGGCGGCTTTGCTCCAGCGCTTCGACCTGTTGCTTCATGGCCTTGCTCTGGCGGTACAGCTCGACGAACACATTGACCTTGCTCTTGACCGCGTGGATGTCCAGCGGCTTGTGCAGGAAGTCCACGGCGCCGCTTTCATAGCCCTTGAATGCGTAGTTGAGCTCGCGCCCCGCGGCACTGACAAACACGATCGGAATGCTGCGGGTCTTTTCCGTGCCGCGCATCAGCTCGGCCAGCTCGAAGCCGTTCATGCCGGGCATCTGCACGTCGAGGATGGCCATGGCGAATTCGTGTTGCAGCAACAGTGACAGCGCCTCGTCGGCCGACTGCGCCTTATAGACGATGCGATCTTCGCGCTTGATCAGCGCTTCAAGTGCCAACAGATTCTCCGGCAGATCGTCGACGATCAGCAGTTTGGCCTGGATATTACTTAGCATGCGATTCGTTCCAGCTCGACAAGCAGACGGCCGATGCCGCGGATAGGGAGAATGTGGTCGGGCTGATGAATATCCAGCGCCGCCTGGGGCATGGTCGCGACCTGGGCTTCGTCCGGGTCCTGCACGATGGTCAGCCCGCCATGGCGCTTGACCTGCGCCAGGCCCTGGGCACCATCGCGATTGGCGCCGGTCAGCAACACAGCGGCCAGGCTCGGGCCGTAGGCGTCGGCGGCCGATTCGAACAGGTAGTCGATAGCGGGCCGCGAATAGTGCACGCGCTCCTCCAGGCTCAGGGAAAAGCTGCGGTCCAGTTCCACCGACAGGTGATAACCGGGTGAGGCGAAATACAGGGTCCCGGCTTCAATCGTGGTTTTGTCACAGGCTTCGCGCACCGGCAGGGCCACCCGCCGGGCGAACACTTCGGTCAACTGGCTGCGCCGCTCGTTGGGCAGGTGCAGGACCACGATGATCGGCAACGCAAAGCCTTCACGCAGCTCGCCGAGAATGCTCAGCAGCGCTTCCACGCCCCCGGCCGAGGCGCCGATCACAATGGCTTCTATTGCCGGTAAACCCGTTACACCGTTCATGATTTGCGGTAGATCCGTTCTTGTTTGACCAACGGCTCGAACTGGTTGCCGAAGGCCGAAAAATCCGGGGTTTCCTTGCTACCCAATACCAGGAAACCACGATGACACAGGGATTCGTGAAACAAGCCAAACGCACGATCCTGAAGACTTTTATTGAAGTAAATCAATACATTGCGGCATGAAATTAATTGTGTTTCTGAGAATACGCTATCGGTCGCCAGGCTGTGGTCGGCAAAGGTCACGTTCTCACACAGCGACTTGTCGAAAATCGCGTAGCCGTAGGCCGCCGTGTAGTAGTCGGCGAACGAACGCTGGCCACCTGCCTGCTGGTAATTAGCAGTGTAGGCGCGGACATTCTCCATCGAGAAAATCCCTTGCTTGGCCTTCTCCAGCGAGCGCGGATTGATGTCCGTGGCGTAGATGATGGTGCGGTCGAGCAGGCCTTCCTCACGCAGCAGAATCGCCATCGAATAGACCTCTTCGCCGGTGCTGCAACCGGCAATCCAGACCTTGATCGACGGATAGGTCTTGAGCAGCGGCACCACTTCCTTGCGGATCGCCAGGAAGTGCGACGGATCGCGGAACATCTCGCTGACCGGAATCGTCAGCAACTGCAGCAACTGCATGAACGCGGCCGGATCATGCAGGACCTTTTCCTGAAGCGCCGAAATCGTGCCGCACTCGAACTGGCTCAACGCGTGGGTCACCCGGCGCTTGATCGACGCGCCGGAATAATCGCGAAAGTCGTAGCTGTACTTGAGGTAGATCGCCTCGATCAGCAAGCGCAATTCGATTTCGCTGTTTCGCTCCCCGTAATGATGGCGTTCCACTTAAATACGTTCCATTTTCGGTAACCACACACGAATCAGGGAAAACAGCCGATCCAGGTCGATGGGCTTGGCCAGGTAATCGTTGGCGCCCGCCTGCAGGCAGCGCTCCTGATCGTCCTTCATGGCCTTGGCCGTCACCGCAATGATCGGCAGCTTGCGCCAGCGCGGGTCCTTGCGGATTTCCATGGTGGCCTCATAGCCGTCCATCTCCGGCATCATCACGTCCATCAGCACCAGGTCGATATCCTCGACTTCCTTCAAGCGGTCGATCGCCTCGCGACCGTTACGGCCAATCACCACCACCGCGCCCTTTTGCTCCAGCGCACTGGTCAGGGCAAAGATGTTGCGCACATCGTCGTCCACCAGCAGCACCTTGCGCCCCTCGAACACCTTGTCGCGGCTGCGGGCGGTCTTGAGCATCGTCTGCCTTTCATGGGACAGCCGGGATTCGACTTTGTGCAGAAAGAGTGTCACTTCATCGAGCAGGCGCTCCGGCGAGCGCGCGCCCTTGATGATGATCGAGCGGGAATATTTGCGCAGTTCAGCCTCTTCATCCCGGGTCAGGTTGCGTCCGGTATAAACGATGACCGGCGGGAACGAGCAGATGTCCTCGGTCGACATACGCTTGAGCAGATCGCCGCCGAGCATGTCCGGCAGCTTGAGGTCGATGATCATGCAGTCGAAACTCGTCGCGCGCAGCAGGTCCAGCGCCTCCTGGGCGAAACCGACAGCGGTGATTTCGATGTCATCGTCGCCGATCAGCCGGGAAATACTGTCGCGCTGCAAATCATCGTCCTCAACCAGTAGCACGCGCTTGACCTTCTGGGTCAGTTTCGCTTCCAGGCGCACGAACACGTCCTTGAGTTCTTCGCGGGTGGTCGGCTTGAGGGCATAACCGATGGCACCCATGTGCATCGCCGCTTCCACCCGGTCCTCGACGGAAATCACGTGTACCGGAATGTGCCGGGTTTCAGCGTGTTCCTTCAGGCGCTGCAACACGGTCAGGCCGGAATGGTCCGGCAGGCGCATGTCCAGCAGGATGGCATCGGGAACGAATTGCCGGGCCAGGTCGTAGCCTTCATCGGCGCCGTGGGCCACCAGGCACTGGTAACCCAGTTCGTGGGCCAGGTCATAAAGGATGTGGGCGAAGTTCGGCTCGTCTTCCACCACCAGAATGCAACGAGTGCTGAAAGGCGCCTTGGCGCGGTCATCGTTGAATCGCGGAATGTCGGCATCGGCGACCAAGGGCTGCAAGGGCGCAGCAGTGACGCTCGGAGCCGGCGCCTTCAATGGCGCCTGCATCGGTTCAAATGAGGCATCGCCGGGTTCAACGTACTGTTGCGGCAACACCAGGGTGAACACGCTGCCCTGCCCCGGCGCGCTGGAGACACTGATGGTACCGCCGAGCAAGGCCGCCAGATCGCGGGAAATCGACAGGCCCAGCCCTGTGCCGCCATATCGGCGATTGGTGGTGCCGTCGGCCTGGCGGAACGCCTCGAAAATGCTTTCCTGCTGCTCGTCGGCGATGCCTATGCCGGAATCGCGGACGATGAAGGCAATGCCCTGGTTCGGCGCGCTGGCCACGCTCAGGCTGACACTGCCCTTCTCGGTGAATTTCACCGCGTTGGACAGCAGGTTCTTGATCACCTGCTCCAGGCGCTGGCGATCGGTGAAGATCATGGCCGGCGAGCCTTCCTGCAACTCGACGTTGAATTGCAACTGCTTGTCCGTCGCCAGGGGCTGGAACAAACCGCGCAAGCCGTCCACCAGACGCTCCACGTTGGTGTTCTCCGGGCGGATTTCCAGCTTGCCGGCCTCGACCTTGGAAATATCGAGAATGTCGTTGATCAGGTTGAGCAGGTCATTGCCGGCGGAGTAGATCGACTCGGCAAACGTGACCTGTTCGTCGCTGAGGTTGCCCTGAGGGTTTTCCGCGAGCAACTTGGCCAGGATCAGCGAACTGTTCAACGGCGTGCGCAGCTCGTGGGACATGTTGGCCAGGAACTCGGACTTGTATTTGCTCGAGCGCTGCAACTCTTCGGCGCGCTCTTCGAGCTGGGCCTGGGCCTGGTTGAGTTCGGTGTTTTTCAGGTCCATGGCGTCGCGCTGCTCGGCCAGGATCTCGGCCTGTTCGGCCAGTTGCTCGTTGCTCTGTTCCAGCTCGACTTGCTGGGTTTCCAGATGCGCCTGGGACTCCTTGAGAATCCGCGACTGTTCTTCGAGCTCTTCGTTGGCGGTCTTCAGCTCTTCCTGCTGGACCTGCAACTCTTCGTTGAGTTGCTGGGTTTCGGCCAGCACTTCCTGCAAGCGCTGGCGATAGCGCGCCGCTTCGATGGAGGTGCCAATGCTGCCGGCAATCAGTTCCAGCAACTCGATGTCGCGGTCGTCCAGCGGGCGCAGGAAACCCAGTTCGATGACCCCGTTGACCCGGTCGTCGTCGCTGGTCGGCACCACCAGCACGCTGCGCGGAAGACCTTCGCCGAGGCCTGAGCTGACCTTGAAGTAGTCGCCCGGCACGTCATCCAGGCGAATCATCCGCGCCTGCTGCGCCACCTGGCCGACAATGCCTTCGTCGCTGTAAATCTGTTGTTCACGTTCTTCCTGCTCGCGGGACATGCCATACGCCGCCACGCGCTTGAGACCACCGTGCTCCTCACGCACATAAATGGCCGCCACTGCGCTACCCAGGTACTTCGCACAAAACTGCAGGATATTGCGCCCAAGCAGGTTCAGGGACAGTTGCCCCAGCATTTGCTCGGCCAGCTCAGTCTGCCCACTGCGCAGCCATGCCTGGCGCTCCAGTCGATCGGCGCTGGCCTGCTGCCTGGCCAGGTTGGCCCCGTACTGCTGCGACAGATTGAGCAAATCGCGACGGCCAATGTAAGCCAGCAAGCCGCTGATGGCGGCGATGAACACCAGATACAGGCCAATGCTCCAGACCGTGGTGCGGCGCACATCCTCGTTACGCGAGGCGCGCAGCTGTTGCTCCATGTCGATGACGTCTTCGAACTGCTTGCGGATCTCGTCGGTCAGGCGCTTGCCCTTCCCCGCCCGCACCGCACTGCGGTAGTCACCGCTGCTGCGCTGCAAATTGATCATCGTTTGCGCATATTCGGCCCACTCCTGCTGCAGTGACTGCAAGCGGTGCAGGCGATCGGTCTGGGCGGGGTTGTCGGCGGTCAGTTCGAGCAGGGTCTTGAGCACCACCGCTATTCTCGGTTTGGCCGTTTCATAGGGTTCGAGAAACTTTTCGTCGCCACTGAGCAGATAACCGCGCATCCCGGTTTCCAGGTCGACCGTCAACTTGACCGCCTCATTGGCGTTATTGATCACCCGGTCCGTGTGCTCGACCCACTGGATCGTCGATAGCAGGTAGGTAATCAGCGACACGAAAAAAACCGCGCTGATGACGCCGACGCCCAAGGGCAGGCTGATGTTGCGGCTCAGGATTTTACGGAATCGCTGCTCGTCAACCGAAGACACAGTGGTCATATTCAGGCCTTGTTGAACGGGTGAAAAACAAGGAGTTTGCCCCAAAACGGGCAAATGGATCCATTTTTCTCACGTAGCTATGGGCAAAGTCCTACATTCGTCTGCTCTCGTGGCGAAGGAGCGGTTATCCTTTCCACTATTCTTTTTATAGCGTGCAGGGAACTTGTCGGGAGCCGCCACTTACTCATGCAATAGGGTCGGTGATTTCGATTGACCGACGACTGCCCATCCATTTCGAGAAAGCTCACTATGTCCGCCACCGCCCCCACTATCCTGGTCGTCGAAGACGATTCCATCGTGCGCATGCTGATTGTCGATGTGCTCGATGAACTGGAGTTCAATGTGCTGGAAGCCGATGGCAGTGAGCAGGCCCTGCACATTATCAAGGACCTCAACCAGCACATCGACCTGATGATGACCGATGTCGGCCTGCCGATCATGGATGGCCGGGAACTGGCCAACGAGGCACGTACCCTGCGCCCGACGCTGCCGATCCTGTTCGCCAGCGGCTACGCCGAAAGCATCGAGGTGCCGCAAGGCATGTACCTGATCGGCAAACCGTTCTCCATCGATCAGTTGCGGGACAAGGTCAAGGGTATTCTTGGCAACTGACCCCTGCACTGTTTCTGTCCAGTCCCGTCCGCCCTGCCTTTGTCTGCGTCAAGGAATTACCGTTCATGAGTCACCCCCGCAAAACCAGCGTCCTGGTCATTGGTTACGTCTGGCCCGAGCCCCGCTCCTCCGCTGCTGGCGGGCACATGATGCAAATCCTCGAATCATTCCTGGCCCGGGACTGGACCGTCACTTTCAGCAGCCCCGCACGTTCCGGCGAACACCGCGCGGATCTGGGTGCACTGGGCATTGACGAAGTGCCGATCGAGTTGAACAACAGCAGTTTCGATACCTTCATCAGCGAACTGGCGCCGGATGTGGTGTTGTTCGATCGCTTCATGATGGAAGAACAATTCGGCTGGCGCGTGGAAAAACACTGCCCCAATGCGCTGCGTGTGCTTGAGACCTCCGACCTGCAAAGCCTGCGCGACGCCCGACACCAGCGACTCAAGCAGCGCTTGAAGGCCAGTGATGACGCCAATGATTTCAGCGAACTGTTCGCCCCGGCGTTGCGCGAAGAGTTCGAGTTCATGGCCGACACCGATCTGGCTCAAAGGGAAATCGCGGCGATTTATCGTTGCGACCTGAACCTGATGATTTCCGAAGTGGAAATCGAGTTGCTGGTCGAGCAGTTCAAGCTGCCCCGGCAGCTGCTGCACTGGTGCCCATTGATGGTTGATCTTCCGGATGCCCCGCCGGCAGCCTTCGAAGACCGTGCGCACTTTCTGCATATCGGCAACTTCCGCCACGCCCCCAACTGGGATGCGGTGCTGTGGTTGAAAACCACGATCTGGCCGCTGATCCGCGAACGCCTGCCCGGCGCTCAATTGCACATCTATGGCGCTTACACACCGCCCAAGGCCACGGCGCTGCACAATCCGGCGCAAGGCTTTCATGTGATGAACTGGGCCGAAGACGCGCTGCAAGTCATGTCTGCGGCACGGGTGTGCATGGCGCCGCTACGATTTGGTGCGGGGGTCAAGGGCAAGATTGTCGATGCGATGCTCTGCGGCACGCCGAATGTCACCACGCCCGTGGGTGCCGAAGCGATGCATGGCGATGAGCCCTGGCCGGGGGCGATTACCCGCACGGCTCGGGAATTCGCCGAGCAGGCCGTGCAGCTGCATCAGGACAAAAGCCGCTGGCTTGAAGCCCAGGCCCAGGGCCTGCAGTTGCTGGCCAAGCGGTACCGGCAGGATGTTCACGGCCCGGCGCTGGTCGCTCGGATCGAGCAGTGCCTGCAAAACTTGCCGGCGATCAGGCGCGATAACTTCACCGGCAGCATGCTGCGCCATCACCAGCACAAGAGCACGCAATACATGGCGCAATGGATCGAGGCGAAGAACCGCCTGTAGGAGCGAGCTTGCTCGCGATGAACCTGAGAGCGCCGAGGGGTGTCAGGTTTCCAGCGTCTTCATTGACGTCCATCGCGAGCAAGCTCGCTCCTACAGGGATGCGGCCTATGGCATGATCGGCTGCGATAACAAGAAAAGCGTGCCGATATGAACCGTACCGCCCGCGTCACCGACCCTTCCTACGAGCTGATGGACGACCACAACGGGTTGTCCATCATCTATCGCCAGCATGGCTTCCCCTGCCCGCTGGTGCGCTGGCATTTCCACAAGGAATACGAACTGCACCTGATCGTCGCCAGCTCAGGCAAGGTGTTCATCGGCGACTACATCGGCAACTTCTACCCCGAAACCCTGTTCCTCACCGGTCCCAACCTGCCTCACAACTGGATCAGCCAGGTGGCCGAGGACGAGGTGGTGGAAAAGCGCGACATGCTGGTCAACTTCACCGACGAGTTGTTCGACAGCGGCTATCAGGTGTTTGCCGAACTCAAGACCCTGGCGCCTCTACTCGAACGTGCGCAGTACGGCATCGAATTTCGCTGCAAGCACACCATCCGCAAGGCCGTGGACCTGATGCAGCTCATAGCCGATACCACGGGTGTGACTCGCCTGGGGCACTTTTTCATACTGCTGGAGTTGCTGGCGGCCTCTGAGGACTACCAATTGCTGTCCGGTGCGACCACGCCGCAGCTGGCGGACGAGCACAACATCGACCGCACCAACCGGGCAGTGGATTACATCTTCGCCCACTACGCCCGGGACCTGACGCTGGAGGAAGTCGCCGAGCACCTGGGCATGAAGCCGACCTACTTCAGCCGGGTCTTCAAGCAGGCCACGGGGCGTAACTTCATCGAGTTCGTCAATCGCCTGCGTATCAGCAAGTCCTGCGAGTTGCTGGCCGACGGCGACAAGCCGGTGACCGATGTGTGCTTTGAGTCGGGGTTCAACAACATTTCCAATTTCAATCGGCGCTTCCAGCAGCTCAAGGGCATGACGCCGACCCACTATCGGCGGTTGGTGGTGCAGCGGTTGACCGAACAGAACCTGGCCTAACACCCGCCCGCCTGTAGGAGATCCAATGTGGGAGCGAGCCTGCTCGCGATTGCGGTGTATCAGATACATCAGTGTTGGCTGGCACTCCCTCATCGCGAGCAGGCTCGCTCCCACAGTGGGGCTGTGTTGCCAAAAAACCTGTACGGATCAGATACCGCCTTTTCGCTGAAAACCCCTTCCCTGCGTTTCCCATCAAAAACCCCAGTGCAAAAAAGTATCGATTGAAGTGCGACGGATGATTTGTTTCGCCCTCGATTGAACGTTGTAATCAGCACAGATTCTTCCTGGACCGGAAGACACAAAAACAATAACTGTCCTTCTGCAGCCCCTCGGGTGCAGAAAAGGAGTGCTCGATGCAACCTTCTGTAAAAGCTCTGCTAGCCCTCACCTGCATGACCCTCAGCAGCGTCAGCCTCGGCGCCCAGACCCTGACCATCGCCACCGTCAACAACAGCGACATGATTCGCATGCAAAAGCTCTCGAAAACCTTCGAGGCCGAGCACCCGGACATCAAGCTCAATTGGGTGGTGCTGGAAGAAAACGTGTTGCGTCAGCGCCTGACCACGGATATCGCGACCCAGGGCGGACAGTTCGATGTGCTGACCATCGGCATGTACGAAGCGGCACTCTGGGGGGCCAAGGGTTGGCTGGAGCCGATGAAGGATCTGCCCGCCAGTTATGATCTCGACGATGTATTCCCCTCGGTTCGCGAAGGCCTGTCAGTCAAGGGTTCGCTGTATGCCCTGCCGTTCTATGCCGAAAGCTCCATCACCTATTACCGCACCGACCTGTTCAAGGACGCCGGCCTGACCATGCCTGAGCGTCCGACCTGGACCCAGATCGGCGAGTTCGCTGAAAAACTCACCAACAAGGAAAAGGAACAGTACGGCATCTGCCTGCGCGGCAAGGCCGGCTGGGGCGAGAACATGGCGCTGATCACCACCGTCGCCAATGCCTTTGGCGCACGCTGGTTCGATGAAAAATGGCAGCCGGAATTCAACGGCCCCGAGTGGAAAAACGCGCTGAACTTCTACGTCGACACCATGAAAAAATCCGGCCCGCCGGGCGCATCGAGTAACGGCTTCAACGAAAACCTCGCCCTGTTCAACAGCGGCAAGTGCGCGATCTGGGTCGACGCCAGCGTGGCCGGGTCGTTCGTCACCGACAAGACCCAGAGCAAGGTCAGCGACCACGTCGGCTTCACCTTCGCGCCCCATGAGACCACCGACAAAGGCTCGGCCTGGTTGTATTCCTGGGCCCTGGCCATCCCGACCAGTTCCAAGGCCAAGGACGCCGCGAAAACCTTCAGCGCCTGGGCTACCTCGAAGGAATACGGCGCTCTGGTCGCCAAGACCGACGGCATCGCCAATGTACCGCCAGGCACCCGGGCCTCGACCTACAGCGAGGCGTATATGAGCGCCGCGCCGTTTGCCAAGGTCACACTGGAGTCGCTCAAGGCCGCAGACCCGAGCAAACCCGGCGCGAGGCCTGTGCCGTACATCGGCATCCAGCTGGTGACCATCCCCGAGTTCCAGGCGGTGGGCACCCAGGTCGGCAAGCTGTTCTCGGCGGCCTTGATCGGCCAGACCACGGTCGACCAGGCCCTGGCCGCGGCCCAGCAAACCACTGAACGCGAGATGAAGCGCGCGGGTTATCCCAAGTAACCACCACTTCCTCCCCTGTGGGAGCGAGCCTGCTCGCGATGGCGGAGTGTCAGCCAACACTGATGTATCTGACACACCGCCATCGCGAGCAGGCTCGCTCCTACAGTTGATCTCTTCAGGTCTGTACGACCAGGTTTAAACGCCATGAATACTTCAACCGCCAAAGCCCACATGGAAATCCCCCAGCCGCTGCGCAAAAACCGGGTGGCCAACCCTGGCTGGTTTCTGGTCAGCCCTTCGGTGGCGTTGCTGCTGCTGTGGATGATCGTGCCGCTGGGCATGACCGTCTATTTTTCGATGATCCGCTACAACCTGCTCTACCCCGGCGAAAACGAATTCGTGGGGCTGGAGAACTTCACCTACTTCCTCACCGACGCAGGCTTCCTGTCCGGCGCTACCAACACCCTGTTGCTGGTGGGCAGCGTGCTGCTGATCAGTGTGGTGCTGGGGGTGTTGATCAGCGCGCTGCTGGAGGCCACTGACTTTCTCGGTCGCGGCATCGTGCGGGTCATGCTGATCTCGCCGTTCTTCATCATGCCCACCGTCGGCGCGCTGATCTGGAAGAACCTGATTTTCCACCCGGTGTCGGGGATTCTCGCCTGGGTCTGGAAGCTGTTCGGCGCTCAACCGGTGGATTGGCTGGCGCACTACCCGCTGCTGTCGATCATCATCATTGTCTCTTGGCAATGGCTGCCCTTCGCGATCCTGATCCTGATGACCGCCATGCAGTCCCTCGACCAGGAACAGAAGGAAGCCGCGCGCCTGGACGGTGCCGGGCCCATCGCGATTTTCTGGCACCTGACCCTGCCGCATCTGGCGCGGCCGATTGCGGTGGTGGTGATGATCGAAACCATCTTCCTGCTCTCGGTGTTCGCCGAAATCTTCACCACCACCAACGGCGGCCCCGGCTACGCCTCGACCAACCTCGCCTACCTGATCTACAACCAGGCGCTGGTGCAGTTCGACGTCGGCATGGCCTCGGCGGGCGGTTTGATTGCGGTAGTGATTGCCAACATCGCGGCCATCATCCTGGTGCGGATGATCGGCAAAAACCTGACAGACAAAGCCTGAGGCCCGCGTCATGACCCTACAACAATCCCGTCGCCTGCAAAGCCTGCTGCTGGGCACCCTGGCCTGGGCCATCGCCATCCTGATCTTCTTCCCGATTTTCTGGATGGTGCTGACCAGCTTCAAGACCGAGATCGACGCCTTCGCCACACCGCCGCAGTTCATCTTCACCCCGACCCTGGAGAACTACCTGCACATTAACGAGCGCAGCGATTACGCAAGTTTCGCCTGGAACTCGGTGGTGATTTCCTTCAGCGCCACGGCCCTGTGCCTGCTGATCGCCGTGCCGGCGGCGTACTCCATGGCCTTCTACGAAACCCAACGCACCAAGGGCACGCTGCTGTGGATGCTGTCCACCAAGATGCTGCCGCCGGTGGGCGTGCTGATGCCGATCTACCTCTTGGCCAAGAGTTTCGGCCTGCTGGATACGCGCATCGCTCTGATCGTGATCTACACCCTGATCAACCTGCCGATCGTGGTCTGGATGGTTTACACCTACTTCAAGGACATCCCCAGGGACATCCTCGAAGCCGCGCGCCTGGACGGCGCCACCCTGGCCCAGGAAATGCTCCGGGTGCTGCTGCCGATCGCCAAGGGCGGCCTGGCTTCCACCGTTCTGCTGTCACTGATCCTGTGCTGGAACGAAGCGTTCTGGTCGCTGAACCTCACCTCGTCCAAAGCCGCGCCGCTGACCGCGCTGATCGCCTCGTACTCGAGCCCCGAAGGGTTGTTCTGGGCCAAGTTGTCGGCGGTCTCGACCCTGGCCTGCGCGCCGATCCTGATCTTCGGCTGGATCAGCCAGAAGCAGCTGGTGCGCGGTTTGTCGTTTGGCGCCGTGAAATGACCTGCCTATCTGCAATCCCCTGTGGGAGCGAGCCTGCTCGCGATGAGGGCGTGTCAGCCAATGTTGATGCGCCTGACACACCGCAATCGCGAGCAGGCTCGCTCCCACAAAGAAGCCAGTCAGGCTCAACTGAATAAATAAATGTGGAGGCCCATCACCATGGCCAACCTGAAAATCAAGAATCTGCAAAAAGGCTTCGAAGGCTTTTCCATCATCAAGGGCATCGACCTGGACGTGAACGACCGCGAGTTCGTGGTGTTCGTCGGTCCGTCGGGCTGTGGCAAATCCACCCTGCTGCGCCTGATCGCGGGCCTGGAAGAAGTCAGCGGCGGCACCATCGAACTCGATGGCCGCGACATCACCGAAGTCAGCCCGGCCAAGCGCGACTTGGCGATGGTGTTCCAGACCTACGCCCTGTACCCGCACATGAGCGTGCGCAAGAACATGTCGTTCGCCCTTGACCTGGCGGGTGTGCCCAAGGCCGAAGTGGAGAAGAAAGTCTCTGAGGCGGCGCGCATTCTGGAGCTGGGGCCGATGCTGGAACGCAAGCCCAAGCAACTGTCAGGCGGCCAGCGCCAGCGCGTGGCCATCGGCCGGGCCATCGTGCGCAACCCGAAAATCTTCCTGTTCGACGAGCCGCTCTCCAACCTCGACGCCGCGCTGCGGGTGCAGATGCGCCTGGAGTTGTTGCGCCTGCACAAAGAGCTGCAAGCAACGATGATCTACGTGACCCACGATCAGGTCGAGGCCATGACCATGGCCGACAAGGTGGTGGTGCTCAATGGCGGCAAAATCGAACAGGTCGGCTCACCACTGGATCTGTACCACCACCCCGCCAACCTGTTCGTCGCCGGCTTTCTCGGCACACCGAAAATGGGCTTTCTCAAAGGCAGCGTCAGTCGCGTCGACAGTCAGGGCTGCGAGGTGGTGCTGGGTGCCGGCACCCGCATCACCTTGCCTTTGAGCGGCGCCAGCCTGAGCGTCGGCAGCGCAGTGACCCTGGGGATTCGCCCGGAACATCTGGAACTGGCCAAGCCCGGCGACTGCACCTTGCAGGTCACCGCCGACGTCAGCGAACGCCTGGGCAGCGACACCTTCTGCCACGTGCGCACGGCGTCCGGCGAGGCCCTGACCCTGCGCGTGCGGGGTGATCTGGCCAGCCGCTACGGCGAAACCCTGAGCCTGCACCTGGATGCCGCGCACTGCCATTTGTTCGATGCCAACGGCCTGGCTATGGCCCGCCCACTGCGCGTTGCCGCCTGACTTCAGAGAGCCTGTATGAAACTCAACAAACAAAACCTCAACCGCCTCGCTCCCGAGGTGGTCCTGCCCTCCTACAGCTTGAGCGACACCCGCCAGGGCATCGCGCATATCGGCGTCGGCGGCTTCCATCGCGCCCACCAGGCGTATTACACCGACGCGCTGATGAACCTGGGCGAAGGCCTGGACTGGGCCATCTGCGGCGTCGGCCTGCGCGCCGAGGACCGTCGTGCCCGGGATGACCTGCAAGGACAGGACTGCCTGTTCACCCTGTTCGAACTGGGGGACAACGACGACACCGAAGTGCGGGTCATCGGCTCGATTCGCGACATGCTGCTGGCCGAGGACGATGCGCAGGCGCTGATCGACAAACTCGCCGATCCGCAGATCCGCATCGTTTCGCTGACCATTACCGAAGGCGGCTACTGCATCGACGACAGCAACGGCGAGTTCATGGCCCACCTGCCACAGATTCAGCATGACCTGGCCAACCCGGCCGCACCGAAGACCGTGTTCGGCTTCCTCTGCGCCGCGCTGGTCAAGCGCCGGGCCGCGGGCACGCCGGCCTTCACCCTGATGTCCTGCGATAACCTGCCGCACAACGGCGCCGTCACCCGCAAGGCCTTGCTCGCCTTCGCCGCGTTGCGCGACGGCGATTTGCGCGACTGGATCGAGGCCAACGTCAGTTTCCCCAATGCCATGGTCGACCGCATCACGCCGATGACCAGCACCGAACACCGCCTGCAACTGGCCGACCAGCACGGCGTCGACGATGCCTGGCCGGTGGTTTGCGAGCCTTTCGTGCAATGGGTGCTGGAAGACAAATTCGTCAATGGCCGTCCGGCCTGGGAAAAGGTCGGCGTGCAGTTCACCGACGACGTCACGCCCTACGAAGAGATGAAAATCAAGTTGCTCAACGGCAGCCACCTGGCCCTGACTTACCTGGGGTTTCTCAAGGGCTACCGTTTCGTCCACGAAACCATGAATGACCCGCTGTTCGTGCGCTACATGCGCGCCTACATGGACCTGGACGTCACCCCGCAGCTGGCGGCGGTTCCCGGCATCGACCTGACCGACTACAAAAACACCCTGGTCGAACGCTTTTCCAACCAGGCGATTGCCGACCAGCTGGAGCGCGTCTGTTCGGATGGTTCGTCGAAGTTTCCCAAGTTCACCATTCCGACCATCAATCGCCTGATCGCCGATGGCCGCGAAACCCGGCGCGCAGCGTTGGTGGTGGCGGCGTGGGCGCTGTATCTGAAGGGCGTGGATGAGAATGGCGAAACCTACACGATCCCCGATCCACGGGCGACGTTCTGCCAGGCACTGGTGGCCGATGATGCCTTGATCACCCAGCGCTTGCTGGCGGTCGAGGAGATATTTGGCACGGCGATACCGCGCTCGGCGGAGTTTGTCGCGGCGTTTGAGTGGTGTTGCGACAGCTTGCGCAAGGTGGGTGTGACGCGGACTCTGGAACGGATACTGGCATAAGTACGGCGGTGAATGGACTACCGTCTTCGCGAGCAGGCTCGCTCCCACAGGGGATTTTACGTACGACGCTAAACCAATGTGGGAGCGAGCCTGCTCGCGATAGGCCTCACCGAGATCGACCTGACACACCAAGGATCCACCATGGCAACCCAACAATTATTCCTGGGCATCGACTGCGGCACCCAAGGCACAAAGGCCCTGATTCTTGATGCGCAAAGCGGTCAGGTCCTGGGCCAGGGTGCTGCCGCGCACAAGCTGATCAGCGGCGCCAACGGCCGGCGCGAGCAGGACACCGCGCAATGGCTGGATGCGTTTACTCTCGCCGCCCGCCGCGCCTTGCTGGCGGCCGGTGTCGACGGCCAGGACGTCCTCGGCGTCGGCGTCTCCGGCCAGCAGCACGGCCTGGTGCTGCTCGACGATCAGGGCCAGGTCCTGCGCCCGGCCAAGCTCTGGTGCGATACCGAAACCACCGGGCAGAACGATCGGCTGCTGCACCATCTGGGCGGCGAGAAGGGCTCGCTTGAACGCCTGGGCGTGGTGATCGCACCGGGCTACACCCTGTCCAAATTGCTGTGGACCAAGGAACAGCACCCGGACATTTTCGCCCGCATCGCCCACGTCCTGCTGCCCCACGATTACCTGAACTTCTGGCTCACCGGTCGCAGTTGCAGCGAGTACGGCGACGCCTCGGGCACCGGCTACTTCAATGTACGCAGCCGTCAATGGGATCTGCAGTTGCTGCGCGACATCGACCCCAGCGGGCGACTGCAAGCGGCATTGCCGCAACTGATCGACGCCCACGAGGCGGTCGGCACGGTACTGCCGGATATCGCCGCGCAGCTGGGCATCAACCCCCGGGCGCTGGTGTCCTGTGGCGGTGGCGACAACATGATGGGCGCCATCGGCACCGGCAACATTCAGCCCGGCGCGATCACCATGAGCCTGGGTTCGTCCGGTACGGTATACGCCTACTCCGACTCGCCGAAGGTCAGCGCGGATGCGGCCGTCGCAACCTTCTGCTCATCCACTGGCGGCTGGCTACCGCTGATCTGCACCATGAACCTGACCAACGCCACCGGGGTGATTCGCGAACTGCTCGACCTGGACCTCGACTGTTTCAACGAGCTGGTCGCCCGGGCGCCCATCGGCTGCGACGGCGTCAGCCTGTTGCCGTTCTTCAACGGCGAGCGCGTCCCCGCCCTGCCCCACGCCACCGGCAGCCTCCACGGCCTGACCATGGGCAACCTGACCCGGGCCAACCTGTGTCGTGCCGTGGTCGAAGGCACGACCTTCGGTTTGCGCTACGGACTGGACCTGCTACGTCACAATGGCTTACAAAGCCTGCGCATCTGCCTGATCGGTGGCGGCTCCAAGAGCCCGGTGTGGCGGCAGATCGTCGCCGACATCATGGACACCCCTGTCATCTGCACCGAACAGAGTGAAGCCGCGGCACTGGGCGCGGCCATTCAGGCGGCGTGGTGCACGTCCCGGGCGAACGGGCATGAACAAAGCCTGCAGGTGCTGTGCGAGCGCTGCGTCAAACTCGACGAAACCTGCGAAACCCTGCCGATCGCCGAGAACGTGGCGGCCGCGCAGCAGGCCTATGAACGCTACCGACAGCATGTCGCAACCCTTTAGAGAGTGAATCAATATGTATCTGGTGTGTGGCGAAGCGCTGTTCGATTTTTTCAGTGAAAACGACGCCAGCGGCCTGGCTTCAAAAGTGAATTTCAAGGCCATTGCTGGCGGCTCGCCGTTCAACGTCGCTGTGGGCCTGCGCCGGCTGGGCGTGGACGTTGCGCTGTTCGCCGGCTTGTCTACCGACTATCTGGGCCGGCGTCTGCTGCAAGTGTTGCAGGAGGAAGGCGTGCGCACCGACTACCTGCTGGACTTCGCGGCACCGACCACCCTGGCGATGGTTGCACTCGGTGCCAATGGCTCGCCGCATTACAGCTTCCGTGGCGAAGGTTGCGCGGATCGACAACTGCTACCGCAGCACCTGCCGGAGTTGGGGCCTGAGGTACGTGGCGTGCATATCGGCTCGTTTTCGCTGGTGGTGCAACCGATCGCCGATACCTTGCTGGCGTTGGCCCGGCGAGAAAGCGGCAAGCGCCTGATCAGCCTCGACCCGAACGTGCGGCTCAATCCGCAACCGGATATCGAACTGTGGCGCTCGCGTATTGGCGAGCTGGTAACACATGCCGATCTGATCAAGGTCAGCGATGAGGATTTGAACCTGCTGTATCCCGAGCAGGACCCTGCGCAGGTCATCGAAGGCTGGCTGCAGCACCGCTGCCAGGTGGTCTTCCTGACCCGGGGCGGCGACGGCGCCACGGTGTTCAGCCGCAGCCATGGCACCTGGTCGGTACCGGCGCAGCCCGTGCAGATAGCCGACACCGTGGGCGCGGGCGATACCTTCCAGGCGGCATTGATTGCCTGGTTGACCGAGCAGCATCTGGATTCGGTGGAGGGTGTTCGACAGCTCGGTCGCGGGCAGATCGACGACATGGTTCGGTTTGCGGTGCGTGCCGCTGCGCTGACCTGCGGCAAGACCGGGCCGGACTTGCCGTATCGGCAGCAGTTGGATCTTCGCTGAATGTAACGGCCCTATCGCGAGCAGGCTCGCTCCCACAGAAGATCTGGTTGAACACAAGGTTTGTGAGCGACGGGAAATCCTGTAGGAGCGAGCCTGCTCGCGATGGCAATTTTTCAGGCGCTACAGAATCGAAAAGTTGTAGCTGACGATCAACCGCGTCTCATCCACATCCCGGGCAAACTGCTCATAGTTGGTGCGGTACGTCGCATTGCGCAGCCGCAGGCTGACATCCTTGAACGTGCCGCTTTGCACCACGTACTTGAGTTCGCTGTCGCGTTCCCACTCTTTACCTTCCTGGTCGCTACCCGGCACCTTGATGTGATCGCCATTCACATAACGGGTCAGGAAGGTCAGGCCGTTAAGGCCGATGGTCTTGAAGTCGTAGTCGTAGCGCAACTGCCAGGAGCGTTCCTGGGCGGCGGCGAAGTCGTTGACCTGGACGTAATTGACCAGATACGGATTGGTGCCATCCAGGTACGGCATCGAGTTGTCGCCGTTCATGCGCTGCCAGCCGGCACTGAAGGTATGGCCGCTGATGGCGTAGGCAAGCATGCCGCTCAAGGCACGGTTGTTGATGGAACCGGCATTGGCCGCGCCGCTGTCGGCACTCTTGAGCAAGCGCAGGTCCGCCTTGAGTACTCCGCCACCCAGCGGCTGGTTGCCCAGCAGGCCCACGAAATGCTGACGGTAAATGTCCTCCAGTTCCGCGTAGTGATACTGCGCGGTCAGGCGGTCATTGATCTTGTAGTCAAAGCCGTACATGTCGAAATGATCGGCGGTGATGTTGCAGGCGTAGCGCTTGTTCTTGCAGTGCACGCGGATGTCCTGGGCATCGGTGGAGTCCCGGGCGGTGTACTTGTCCAGGCGCGCGGCCATGAAGGTCAGGTCCTTGACCTCTTTGGAAGTGAGCATCGCGCCGTTGAACATGGTCGGCAGCAAACGTCCGTCGTTGTATTTGAGCAACGGCACATCCGGCAGCAGCGCGCCGTACTTCAACACGCTTTGCGAAACCCGGACCTTGGCCGTCAGCCCCAGTTTGCTGTACTCGTCCACCGAGCCACGGGGGTTGCTGCCGCTGGAAGGCAACAGGCCGCTGTTGCTGCTGTCGGGGCTGGAGTCGAGCTTGATGCCGAGCATACCCAGTGCATCGACACCGAAACCCACTGTGCCTTCGGTGTAGCCCGATTGCAGGTTGAGAATGAAACCCTGAGCAGATTCCTCGCGCTTGGAGGCGCCTTGTTCGTTGGAGGTGTGCCCGTCACGAAAATCGCGATTGAAGTAGATGGTGCGCGATTCGAGGTTCGCCTTGCTGTCATCGATAAAACCGCTGGCCTGGATCGATCCGGCAAAACCGGCGCACAGGACTACAGCGCCGAAGCCCAATGACTGGCGCGCGGTGATCAAGCTAAAAGGGGGACGCATGAGAACTCCAACAATGCTGCATAGGCCTGCGCAAACGCAGCCAGAAATAGCCTTCCACCGAACCTGTGAGGGGCCGGGGAAGTAAAAACGCGGGGTGAGCGGCAATGATCGCAGAGCATGCGTTTGCACTGGAGACGACTTTAGTAGGGTTTTCTCCGCCGGACGGTAGTGGCAAATGCGACAGGTGGCACGCTGCTGGCTTAACGAATGTTTAATCGTGACCTTAAATGATGGATGGACCGCACGCCCTCAGTGCTTTCTGATGCCATCGCTCTGTTGACCAGTGCGGCAGGTTCGACCCCCATGTCGAACCCACTTATGCCTGCACTGGAGAATGTCTCATGAACTCGCACGCCCTGCTCCTTTCCGCCGCCCTCGTCTGTACTCCGTTCGCCGCCATGGCCCAGGCCGGCGACACTGACTCCTCCTCGGCCATACCCACCTACCACTACGGCATGCCGCTGCACGTGGGCAAGGTCATCGCCCTGACCGAGCCCGACACCCTGGATTGCGAAGTGGTCACGGCAAAAATGCAGTACATCGATGATCAGACGGGCAAACCGGCAGAGCTTGCCTATAGAAAACTTTCCTACGCCTGCGTATACCAAAACTGACTGAATCGTCTGAATTAACACCTTGCAGTATTCGAGTGAGGGTTCTGACGCTATGCTCTAGCGCCACCCTCACTGCCGCAAGGATTAGCTATGCAGTTTTCGTTCAGGACGTTGTCGAGTTTTACCGCCCTTTTGTGTTTGTTACTCGCGCTTGTCTGGGGGTTCGCGCCCGACCGGATACTGGCCAGCTGGGATATCGAATATTCCCTGGCGGCCGGCCTGATCTCGCGACGCATGGCCGTGCTGTTCATGGTACTGAGCCTGATGTTTTTCATGCTGCGTAATGAAGCACCATCCCTGACCCGCAATGCGCTGAGCAACGGGTTCATGGTCGGGTGCTGGGGGCTGGCGATACTGGGCTTCGGCGAATGGCTCAATGGCCATGCAGGTCCCGGCATTCTGCTTGCGGTGGGCGTGGAACTGGCGCTGGGCCTGGCTTTCTTCCAGACCCGGCGCGTGTCGGTGGAACTCGAAACCGCGGGCTAAAGCGCTTTACGCATCGCTGGGCTCTGTACCGATTGAATGTAGTGCTGTTGAAGATCGGTACGCAGTTCAGCGATCAGGTCGTTGATTTCCCGGCAGCCATTGAGTCGCTGGGCATTGATACCCGTCCTCAGGAGATCCAGCTGATCAGTCTCCCCATCGGCGTACACTTTTACGGTCATGGACAAGTCAGGCGACAGCGAGCATTCGCAGCGTTTCGGTAAAAAACTGCTTTCAATGATGCTGCGAAGTTCCAAGGCAGAAAGAAACATGGCGACCCTCTCCTTTTACGACTGCCAAACATTTATCGACACTGACTCGTTTGAAATCCCGGCCAGCTCAAGGACACATTCAGCATAAAACATGCCTTGAAATACGCCCGGTTGTTCATCGGCAATTCAGCGTTTTATGTAACCTTTCATTAACACCTGTCGTGCAATCTGCATGAAACGCCGCCGATCACCGTGCAATTTGCTCACACAGTGAGTTTGCATCCGCTGCCTTCGACAGTAAAAATGCGCATCCGGCGAGCGTTCGCCGTCCGTCTTATACGCAAGGAGGCACCATGAGATCTTTGATTACTCGTACATCTGTAAGCTTTATCGTCGCGACACTATCGAGTGTCGTTCACGCGGCAACTCTGGAAAAAGTCGCACCTTACCCGGTAGCCGAAAGCGGCTTCACCCGCCAGGTCATCCACCTGGCCCCGCAATCCCGAGAGGATGACTTCAAGGTCGAGATCCTCGCTGGCAAAACCCTCACTGTCGACTGCAACCACCCGCGCCTGGGCGGCGCTCTCGTAGAGAAAAACCTCGAAGGCTGGGGTTATTCGTACTACCGCCTCGAAAAAGTCATGGGCCCGATGAGCACCATGAAGGCCTGCCCCGGCGGCACGAGCAAACAGGATTTCGTACCGGTAGTCGGTGACGGCTTCATGCTGCGCTACAACAGCAAGTTGCCGATCGTGCTCTACGTGCCCAAGGACGTTGAAGTGCGCTACCGGATCTGGTCGGCATCGAGCAAGGTCGAAAAGGCTGTCAGTGAGTAACGCAGAGGGTTTGATCCAGAATTTGCAGCACAGCTGAAAATGCCATCGCGAGCAAGCTCGCTCCCTGTAGGAGCGAGCTTGCTCGCGATGGCGGCCTGCCAGTCACCGAATTCATCTCGCCAGACGCTTAAGCCCAAGCACCATCACCCCCGCCCCCATCATCATCGCCATCAAGAACAGCGGATACGAAATCCACCACGGCGTGCCCGCCGTCATCATGCTGAATTCGGACATCCCGCCAATACTCGCCACCAGGTTCAGCGGCAGGAACACCACGTTGATCAACGTCAGTTTGCGCAGCAGATTGTTCATGCTGTTGTTCATCAGGTTGCCCCGCGCCTCGATGAGCCCGGAGAACACTGTCGAGTAGATTTCAGCCTGCTTGTAGCACTGGTTGTTTTCAATGATCAGGTCGTCGATCAGGCTGATTGCTTGGGCATCGAAATGCTCCTTTTGCGCATGATTGCGCAGTCGGGTCAGCACCGCGCCGTTGCTGTGGATCGCGTTGATGTAATAGATGAGGCTTTCGCTGAGGTTGAACATCTGGATCAAGTGCTGGTTCTGCATCGATGCGTTGAATTTCTGCTGCAACTCCCGTGCGACCAGCTTGATGACTTTCAGGTGGCCCAAGTAGTGGTGGATGTTGTTGAACAGCAGATCGAGCAATACATCCAGTGGCGAGTTCAGGGGCTTTCCTCTGCCAAGCCCGCTGAGTGGTGCGTCGTCGGTGGCAATCACCAGCAGGCGATCCGGGCAAAACAGCAGGCCGCAGGACGACACTTCAAAAGACAGGCTGCCGGCGCCCGAGTAGTTTTCCGGGCGTTTCCAGATCAGGAACAGGTTATCGGGGTGGAATTCGATACGCGAGACCTCATCCGGGTCCAGCGCTGAGGCCAGCGCATGCTCATCGAGTTTGAAATGACTGTGCAGCAGGTCGCGTTCGGCAACATCGGGGTTGCTGAACAACATGACTTGAGCGTCCAGCCGTTCAACGGCGTGCAACGCACCGTTTTCCAATTCAAAACTCTTGATCATCGGCCGTTCACCATGCCTGGCCGCGACGCTTGAGTTCCAGGCGGCGGACAAACTCTTCCAGCACCAGCGAATACAGGTCGTCCTGCAGGTAGGCGTCTTCGATGCCGGCGTCCAGATTCGGGTTGTCGTTCACCTCGATCACCACCACTTTATCGCCCGACTGCTTGAGGTCGACGCCGTAGAGCCCGTCACCGATCAGGTTGGCCGTTTTCACCGCCAGCTCCACCACCGCCCGCGGCGCTTCGTGAACCGCGAGGGTGCGGCATTCGCCATTGATGTCCTGGCCCTTGGCCTTGTGGTTGTAGATTTGCCAGTGCCCCTTGGACATGAAGTATTGGCAGGCAAAGATCGGTTTGCGGTTCAGGACACCGATGCGCCAGTCGTACTCGGTGTAGAAGAACTCCTGTGCCAGCAACAGCACCGAGTGTTCGAACAATTCAGCGGTGGCTTCAAGCAGGGCTTGTTGGCTTTCGACCTTGATCACGCCGCGAGAGAAACAGCCGTCGGGGATTTTCAGCACCAACGGAAAACCCAGGCGCTCGCCTACCCGCTCGAAGTCTTCCGGTCGTTCCTTGTAGAGGATTTCGGTGGCGGGCATGCCCAGTTGGTGGCTCTTGAGCAGGTCGGTCAGGTAGACCTTGTTGGTGCAGCGCAGAATCGACGCCGGGTCGTCTATCACCACCAGCCCTTCGCTCTCGGCCTTCTTGGCGAAACGGTAGGTGTGGTTGTCGACGCTGGTGGTCTCGCGGATCAGCAAGCCGTCGTATTCGGCAATCCGCGCATAGTCCTTGCGCTCGATCAGTTCGACGTCAATGCCCAGCGTCCTGCCGACCCTGACAAAGTTGTCCAGTGCCTTGGCATTTGACGGCGGCAAGGTTTCCTGGGGATCGTGCAGAATGGCCAGGTCATAACGGGCCAGCCGCCTTGAACGGGGCAGGCGCCAGATCTTGCGACTGAAACTGTCGAGGGAATGGGCAAACTGATCTTCCTGATCTTCGCGCAACTTATGAAGTGCACCCGATTTGATGCCTTCAATGTGCCAGCCGTTAGTTCGTCGAAACTCAACTAATAAAATCGGACAGGCAAACACTTCAAATAACTGCCGCGCCAAATCCTGCAAGGGCTCAATGTTGGTCTTGCCGAAGTACAGCGTCAGGGTAAAACCTTCGGTATCGCTGTAAGCATGATGACTGAGGGCTTTTTCCAGGGTTTTATCCAGATCATCCAGGGCCAGTCCGTACAGCGATTTGCGGGTCAGTTCACTGATGGTACGCACCGACGGAATGACTTTGTGCCCGCGCGCCTCTGCCAGCAGCGAGCAGTAATAGCCGTGGCCCAGGTACTTGTAGCTGCGGCACAGGTTGATCACCTGAACGCGCTTGCCCTGCTCATTGTCGCGGGTTTGCTCCAGGTATTCCTGAGCCGTAACGATGTCTTCACTGGGAAAGTAAGACGCCCAGTCTTCCTTGCGTTCGACGATGATAATCAACTGGCTGGAAGTTCTGTTCGTGTCATTCAAATAAGTTGCTGCCGGCAAAATTTGCCCGGATACTTCGCGCCAATGACCCTGTACCGCTGACATAGTGATTGATCCGTTGGAGAACAAGACCTTTCCTATTAAGCACGAACTTTTTTGAAAGTCCCGTTTCGTTACGCAACTTTTACGGCGGTCATATGAATACGCTTTTTCGTTTGGCGGTAATGGAAGATTTGCCTGATCTCATGCAACTGGAAGAGCAGGCTTTCAGCTCGGATCGGCTCAGCCGGCGCAGCTTTCGATGGATGATCGCAGGTGCCCACGGGCAGCTGTGGGTGGGCCGGTGCGGTGAGGCTTTGTTGGGTTATGCCGTGGTGCTTTTCCATCGGGGTTCGTCACTGGCGCGGATTTACTCGATTGCCATCGCTACACAGGCACGGGGCAATGGCTTGGGCAGGCATTTGCTCGATCGCGTCGAAGCCAGTTCTGTGGAGCGCGAATGCACTTGTCTGCGGCTGGAGGTGCGTGTCGACAATCCGGTGGCCATTGCCCTGTATGAGCGCAACGGTTACCGGCCATTCGCACTGATTCCCGGGTATTACCAGGACCATGTCGATGCATTGCGGATGGAGAAATGCCTGTTTCCTCGGTGAATCTGTAGGAGCTGCCGAAGGCTGCGATCTTTTGATGTTGTCTTTTCAAAGCAAGATCAAAAGATCGCAGCCTTCGGCAGCTCCTACATGGCGCCTATGGTTTCAGGCCGATCCTGTACAGCCCCCCATTGTCTTCATCGGTCAACACGTACAAATAGCCATCCGGCCCCTGGCGCACATCGCGGATGCGCTTGCCGAGTTCTCCAAGCAAACGCTCTTCGTGAACCACTTTGTCGCCATCGAATTGCAGGCGAATCAGTTCCTGTGACACCAGGGCCCCGACAAAGGCGTTGTGTTGCCAGGCCTTGAAGCGATCACCGTCGTAGAACGCCATGCCACTCACACCCGGGGATTTCTCCCAGACATGATGCGGGCCGACGGTGCCCACGGCGGTTTTGCCCTTGGCTTCCGGGATCGGCTGGCCGGAATAGTTGATGCCGTGGGTGGCCAGCGGCCAGCCATAATTCTTGCCGCGTTCGATGATGTTGACCTCATCGCCACCCCGGGGCCCGTGCTCGTTTTCCCAAAGGATTCCTTTCCACGGGTTCAGCGCCGCGCCTTGCGGGTTGCGCACGCCGTAGGCCCAGATCTCCGGTCGCACGCCCGGCTGGCCAACAAAGGGGTTGTCGTCCGGGACTTTGCCGTCCGGATAAATGCGCACGATCTTGCCTTGCAGCTTGTCGAGGTCCTGGGCAGTCGGACGGTCGTTGTTTTCTCCCAGGGTGATGAACAGATAGCCATTGCGGTCGAACACCAGGCGCGAGCCGAAATGGTTGCCGACCGACAGTTTCGGCTCCTGGCGGAAAATCACCTTGAAGTTCTTCAGGGTCGTCAGGTCTTCGGACAACTGCCCACGGCCGACGGCAGTGCCGGCCGTGCCACCTTCTCCACCCCCTTCGGCATAGGACAAATAAAGGGTGCGGTCCTGATTGAAGTCCGGTGACAGTGCCACATCCAGCAAACCACCCTGCCCCCTGGCCCATACCTTGGGTACGCCATTGATGGGAGCGGACAGGTTGCCGTCAGCGCTGACGACTCGCAGGCTACCCGGCCGCTCGGTCACCAGCATGCCTTTGCGATCTGGCAGAAACGCCAGCGCCCAGGGATGTTCCAGGCCCTGGACGATTGGCGTGACTTCAAGGGTGCCCTGTTCGCTGTTCATCTCTTGGGAGGAGGCTGCCAACACGGGCAGCGCAGCGCCCATCAATGCGCTGGCACAGAGGCTGGCCAGAAGGGTTTTACGCAACATGCACGATTCCTTTTGTCATGGATTGGCAGGTAGTCCCGTTGCCCTGCCGCTCAATTGCGGGGCGGTGGATTGGGAATGAACTTTGGCGCACCGGCAGGCGCTGGCGAACTTTGCGGATAGCGGTTGCCGATGCCACCGTTGTCCAGAGTCGGCGGCCGCGGCACCGGCACGGTGTTGGGCCCGCGAATGGCTGGGGCGCTGGGCTGCGTACCCTGCATGCTGTTGGGGTTGGCCCGGCGAATCGGGCTGTTGTAGGGATTGTTGTTGCCGCTGTTGGGCAGGCTCTGGGCGATCTGCAACGCTGTGCGCTGCGAAAGGTCCTGCGCCTGGATCTGCTGGCCGAGCACGCCGCTCAACGCCAGTACGATGACACCGGTTACGCATCGGTTCATGGGGAGCCTCTTCATGGGGAGCCGCTCGACGAAAGCGTGGATAGAGTCTTCGATATCACGCTACGCCCAGGGTTCGGATTTGTTAACCAAAACCTCCGCGATCGGATGCAATACAAGGTTGATCGAGGGTCCGGAACGCGCGGCAGCTCGCTGAAACTTTTGTCGCAGGCGCAAGGTCACCAGAACATCACTTTCGAGTAAGCGGCCATGGCGCGGGCAATCTGGAAAGGCGCGATCAGTTTCGGGCTGGTGCATATCCCCGTCGCGCTGGTGTCGGCGACCTCTTCACACAGGGTGGATTTCGACTGGCTCGACAGCCGCAGCATGGAGCCGGTCGGCTACAAACGGGTGAACAAGGTCACCGGCAAGGAAGTCACCAAGGAGCACATCGTCAAAGGCGTCGCCTACGAAAAAGGCCGCTACGTGGTGCTCAGCGAAGAGGAAATCCGCTCGGCGCATCCCATGTCGACCCAGACCATCGAGATCTTTTCCTTCGTCGACAGCGAGCAGATACCGCTGCAGAACATCGACACGCCTTATTACCTGGCGCCGGACAAACGCGGTGGCAAGGTCTACGCATTGCTGCGCGAAACCCTCACCAAAACCAATAAAGTTGCCCTGGCCCGGGTGGTGTTGCACACCCGTCAGTACCTCGCGGCCCTGATGCCGCTGGAGTCGGCCCTGGTCCTGGTCAAACTGCGCTGGCCGGCGGAGGTGCGTAGCCTGGATGAACTGGCCCTTGGCCCGGACGTGACCAAGGCCACATTGGCCAAGGGCGAACTGGACATGGCCAAGCGGCTGGTGCAGGACATGAGCGCCGAGTGGTCACCGGACGATTACCGGGATGAGTTCGAAGACAAGATCATGGCGCTGGTGGACAAGAAAGCCCATGAAGGCAAGATCGAGGATGTTGAGACGGATACCGGGGAAGAAGCCCGCAAGACTGCGGATGTTATCGACCTGACCGAGTTGCTCAAGCGCAGCCTGGGGGGCAAGGCCAAGCCTGCTGCAAAGAAAAAGGCCAGCAAATGACCCTTGTAGGAGCGAGCCTGCTCGCGATGGTGGTAAGCGATGACGCTGGGGGTCTGACACCCCGCGGTGTTTTCGAGTCCATCGCGAGCAGGCTCGCTCCTACAGGTACGGACATTACAGTCTTCAGATCAGGAAAAAGATCGCCAGCAAACCACCGAAGATCGCCCACTTTTCCAGGTAGTAGCGCTTGCGGTTGCGCTTCTTGAGCTCTTTGCCCCGCAGGCGAATCCTGTAGATCTTGCCGAACAGCCGATTGAGCCCGCCGGTCCTGTCGCCCGCCTCGTTCGGCGCGCCGGCCGCCGACATCACATTGCGACTGAACCAGCCATTGAACGCCGCGGCCCAGCGATATTTCATCGGACGCTCGACATCGCAGAACAGAATGATGCGGTTCTGCCCGGTGGTGTTTTCCGCGTAATGAATGAAGGTCTCGTCGAACATCACCGCTTCACCGTCGCGCCAGTGGTAGTTCTCGCCATCGACGTTGATGTAGCAACCGGTATTGTTGGGCGTTTCCAGGCCCAGGTGATAGCGGTAGGAGCCGGCATACGGATCACGGTGGCGCACCAGTTTGGAGCCCGGTGGCAACTCGGCGAACATGGCCGCCTTGATCGAGCCAATGCTCTGCACTAGTTCTGTGGTACGCGGGCAGAGCTTCATGGCCGAGGGATGGCTGTCGCCGTACCACTTGAGGTAGAAACGCTTCCAGCCGGTCTTGAAGAACGAATTGAAGCCGACATCGTCGTACTGGTTCGAACGCTTGATCTCGCCGGCGTGCAGCAGGTTCTGGCCTTCGGCGCGGATTTCTTCCCAGTGGGTCTGCAACGGGCTCAGGTCGGGAAAATCCGCCGGATTGAGGTAAGGCCTGTTGGGGATTTTCGAGAACATATAAAGGAAGCAATTGATCGGCGCCAGAAACGTCGAGTGATCGCTCAATTGGCGGCCCAGTTTGTGGCGCACGCGGCCACGCAGATGCACATACGCGATGGATACAACGTAGATAGCAGCAATGATGAGTTTCACGGAATTCGTCACACGTCAGAAGTGAACAAACTGCGCCCCCTGCCAGATTAGTGGCCAGGAGTCTTGTGCAGCGTCTGCAATCGGGTCTGGGCGCCCATCCTTGATCCGTGCCGAACATCGGCATCAGGTGATGGATGGCATTTTAGCCACAGTTTGTAACCAATAGTTAACCCACAACAGTGAAAATCTGTGCGCTGATGCTGCCAAAGCGCCTCTGCGGCCTCATTGCCCTATCGCTTGAACAGCCAGACCAGTACAATCGCCGCCAAACTTTGCGCCCCCCTTGGTTGATGACGGGAAATCCTGTCTTCAGCGCACTTCGACTCGGGCCAAGCGCGGTACCGCCGCACCCTGGCTACTCTGAATGCTTCGCAGGAAAAACCTTTGATTTCTACAGCTAACATCACCATGCAGTTCGGCGCCAAGCCGCTTTTCGAGAACGTTTCGGTCAAGTTCAACGGTGGCAACCGTTATGGTCTGATCGGCGCCAACGGTTGCGGCAAATCGACCTTCATGAAAATTCTCGGCGGTGACCTCGAGCCGTCCGGCGGCCAGGTCATGCTCGAACCGAACATTCGCCTGGGTAAATTGCGCCAGGACCAGTTCGCCTACGAAGAATTCACCGTGATCGACACCGTGATCATGGGTCACGAAGAGCTGTGGAAGGTCAAGGCCGAGCGCGATCGCATCTACTCGCTGCCGGAAATGAGCGAAGAAGACGGCATGGCCGTGGCCGAGCTGGAAACCGAATTCGCCGAAATGGACGGCTACACCGCCGAATCCCGTGCCGGTGAGCTGCTGCTGGGCCTGGGTATCCCGCTGGAACAGCACTTCGGCCCGATGACCGAAGTCGCGCCGGGCTGGAAACTGCGGGTCTTGCTGGCTCAGGCGCTGTTCTCCGATCCGGAAGTGCTGTTGCTCGACGAACCGACCAACCACCTGGACATCAACACCATTCGCTGGCTGGAAACCATTCTCACGGCGCGTAACAGCACCATGATTATCATTTCCCACGACCGTCACTTCCTCAACAGCGTCTGCACCCACATGGCCGACCTGGACTACGGCGAGCTGCGTCTGTTCCCGGGCAACTACGACGAGTACATGACCGCGGCGACCCAGTCCCGCGAGCAACTGCTGTCGGACAACGCCAAGAAAAAGGCCCAGATCGCCGAACTGCAGACCTTCGTCAGCCGCTTCTCGGCCAACGCCTCGAAAGCCAAGCAGGCCACTTCCCGCGCCAAGCAGATCGACAAGATCCAGCTGGCCGAAGTCAAGCCATCGAGCCGTGTCAGCCCGTTCATCCGCTTTGAACAAACCAAGAAGCTGCACCGCCAGGCCGTGACTCTCGACAAGATGTCCAAGGGCTTCGACGGCAAGACGCTGTTCAAGAACTTCAGCTTTACCGTCGAAGCCGGCGAGCGCGTGGCGATCATCGGCCCGAACGGTATCGGCAAGACCACCCTGCTGCGCACTCTCATGGGTGAGCTGACCCCGGACGCCGGTACCGTGAAGTGGACCGAAAGCGCGGAGCTGGGCTACTACGCCCAGGACCACGCCCACGACTTCGAAGACGACGTCAGCCTGTTCGACTGGATGGGCCAGTGGACCCAGGGCGAACAGATCATTCGCGGCACCCTGGGCCGGATGCTGTTCTCCAACGACGAGATCCTCAAGTCGGTGAAGGTGATTTCCGGTGGTGAGCAAGGCCGCATGCTGTTCGGCAAGCTGATCCTGCAAAAGCCGAACGTACTGGTGATGGACGAACCGACCAACCACCTGGACATGGAATCCATCGAAGCGCTGAACCTGGCGCTGGAGAACTACCCGGGCACGCTGATTTTTGTCAGCCACGACCGTGAGTTCGTATCGTCCCTGGCCACCCGCATCATCGAGCTGAGCCCCAATGGCGTGACCGACTTCAGCGGCACCTACGACGACTACCTGCGCAGTCAGGGTGTGGTGTTCTAAGGGCCGCTACAAGCCCGTAGGAGCGAGCTTGCTCGCGATGGGCGTCAACGATAACGCGTGCAACCTGAATGAACGCGTTGTCCGGACGTTTTTCGCGATCAAGCTCGCTCCTACATTAGTAGGGTGGCAATCGAAAGATAGTTAGCCTGCTTTCTTTTATCCCGCCGCCACGCCATCATGCAGCTCTCCCACCGCCGCCCGCGAACGAGTCCTCATGTCTGCGCAGCAACAGCCACCGCAAAGCTCCATGGCGATCACCCTGCAGATCGTCTCCATCGTCTTCTACACCTTCATCGCCTTCCTCTGCATCGGCTTGCCGATAGCGGTACTGCCTGGATACGTTCACGAGCAATTGGGGTTCAGCGCGGTCATCGCCGGGTTCACCATCGGCTCGCAATACCTGGCGACTCTGCTCAGCCGACCCATGGCCGGGCGAATGTCCGACAGCGTGGGCACCAAGCGCGCGATCGTTTATGGCTTGTCGGGCATTGTCCTGAGCGGCCTGCTGACGTTGCTGTCTACTCTTTTGCAGGACCTGCCGGTGCTGAGCCTGGTGATCCTGATCGCTGGACGCCTGTTGCTCGGTATCGCCCAGGGCCTGATCGGAGTCGGCACCATCAGTTGGTGCATGGGCCAGGTGGGCGCCGAGCACACGGCGCGTTCGATTTCCTGGAACGGGATTGCCTCCTACGGCGCAATTGCCATCGGTGCACCGCTGGGGGTGGTGATGGTCGCGCAGCTGGGGTTCGCCAGCCTCGGGATCGCCCTGTCGGTGCTCTCGGCACTGGCATTGCTATTGATCCGCAACAAACCCTCGGTGCCGGTAGTACGCGGTGAACGCCTGCCGTTCTGGGCGGTGTTCGGACGTATCGCACCATTTGGGGCGAGCCTGAGCCTGGCGTCCATCGGTTACGGCACCCTGACCACTTTCATTACGCTGTATTACCTCAATCGAGGCTGGACCGGCGCGGCGTACTGCCTGACCGTCTTCGGCGTGTGCTTCATCCTGGCGCGGCTGTTGTTCATTTCAAGCATCAGCCGCTTTGGCGGGTTCACCTCGGCCATTGCCTGCATGACCATCGAAACCGCGGGCCTGGCGCTGCTCTGGCTCGCACCCTCGACGGGCTACGCCCTGATCGGTGCCGGCCTGACCGGGTTCGGCCTGTCGCTGGTGTATCCGGCCCTCGGTGTCGAGGCGATCAAGCAGGTGCCCAACTCCAGCCGTGGCGCGGGGCTGAGCGCTTATGCGGTGTTTTTCGATCTGGCGCTGGCGATTGCCGGGCCATTGATGGGAGCGGTGGCGCTGAACCTGGGGTACTCGTGGATCTTCTTTATTGCGGCGTTGTTGTCGATCAGCGGGCTGGGGCTGACCTTGCTGCTCAGACACCGGGCGATGGCTTGAGGTTAAGCTTTTTGTAAGGGATGGCGCCTACTGATCCGCGGTCTGCATGCCGGCCCGCGACGCCTTGCCAAGGGTGCGCGAGAAGAAACGTCCGGCTTCGGTAATCAGGCTGCGGTGAATGTCCTCGCGGTCAACGCCATCGGCATCGGTGCAAAGTGCCGGCATGATGACGATCTGTTCGTCGTTGCACGGCGCCATGAACACGAAGTGCCCTGCCCCGGCCAGCAGCTTGAAGTCCGGCGCCACTGGCAGTTTGCGCGCCAGTGCGGCGGCGTTCTTGTCCAGCGCCACCAGTTTGTCGCCGTCACCGCTGTAAAGCAGCACCGGCACGTGCACGTCGGCCAGGGTGTGGCGACCGAACTTCAGGCTCAACGGCGCCATCAGCATCAGGGCATGAACGCGCGGGTCGGCCACCGGCTGCAAATCATCACGATCGACAATCAGTTCGCCCTGGGTGTTACAGGCATCGCGGTCGTCGGGGCGTTCCTGGCAGTAACGGCGCAGGCGGTCCAGGTCCGGCGTGGCACCCGACAGTATCAGCGCGGTCTCGCCACCGGCCGAATAACCGATGACCCCGACCTGCTCGGCATTGACGAATGGCGCGAGCATGCGGTCGCCCAGGGTCGCGGTGATGGCTTCGGAAATCTGGATGGGCCGGCCGTAAAGATTGCTCAAGGTACCGAGGCGGCTATGGTCCCTGGAGTTGTCCCCCGGATGAATCACGGCCACCACGACAAACCCCTTGCGCGCCAGGGACGTTGCCAGGTCATGCAGGGCCAGCGGGGTTCCGGTGTTGCCGTGGGACAGCATCAGCATGGGGAAGCGGCCCAAGGCAACTTTGGTGTCTTCACCGGCCTCGACGTTATAGCCCTCGAGCTTGCTGGTGTGCTCTTTTTCGCTGGAAGGATAGAAAGCGATGGCGCGCATCGGCTGCAGGTCGAGCGGATCGAGAAAACTCAACTCGTGATAACCGACGCTCCAGTGAGGATGCGGCGCAGGGGCGGCATGCACTGAATTCAGGCTGCTGAACAGGCAAATCAACAAGGTTGCACAAAGACGCATCATGGGATGCCCCATCTGTTACCGGATCGAAGACGTTTCCCCTCGACTGCATAACCCGGGCCACTATGTCAGCAAATGTGTAATGACTAGAAACAAAAAACTCTGCATCTGACACTTGCGTGATCAGAATACAGAGTTTTATCGAGGTTTGCCTGTGCCGTTCAACGGCTTTACGCAAGCCTTACGCGGCGGCGAACAACTGCTCGCTGATTTGCGTGTGAGCATCGCTCATGGCTTTGTTGCGCACTTCGTCACCGTAAGCCAGGCCGTGGGCACGGACGAACTCGATGTCGGTGATACCGATGAACCCGAACAGCACTTTCAGGTAATCCTCGTGTGCTACACCGGTCGCTTGACCTGCATGGATGCCGCCGGAAGTCGATACGATCACCACTTTCTTGCCGCCGCACAGGCCTTCAGGGCCGGCTTCGGTGTAGCGGAAGGTTTGACCGGCAACGGCGATGCGGTCGATCCAGGCTTTCAGCTGGGTCGGGATGGTGAAGTTGTACATCGGTGCTGCAATGACGACGGCATCGGCAGCCAGGAATTCGGCCAGGGTCTGCGCGCTCAGCTCGGCTTCGTGCTGTTGTGCGGCGTTGCGCAGTTCAGCGGTGGTGCCGGCGGCGACCAGGGTGGTCGAGGAAAAGTGGCTGATGGCGTCGGCGGCCAGGTCGCGGTAAGTCACCACGGCGCTAGGCTCGGCGGCTTGCCAGGCTTTTACGACTTCGCCGCTCAGCTGACGGGAAGCCGAGTTGTCACCAAGAATGCTCGAATCGATATGCAGCAGTTTCATGTGGGATCTCCAGGTGAGGATCGCCGCCAGGGCGACCTGATGGAAACAATCCTACAGAGCAAACCAATAGCTGATTAGACTGCAACAATGCGATAGTTTGTCTCACTGATAGAACAATCGAGTGTTTACGATGCAGGATCTTAACGACCTCTATTACTTTGCCAAGGTGGTCGAAGCCGGCGGCTTCGCGGCGGCCGGGCGTTTGTTGGGGATTCCCAAGTCGCGATTGTCGCGGCGGATTGCCGAGCTGGAAGAACGCCTGGGCGCGCGTTTGCTGCAGCGCACCACCCGCCAACTCAAGTTGACCGCCGTGGGCGAGCGTTATCTGCGCCACTGCCAGGCGATGCTGCTGGAAGCGGAAATGGCCGATGAAGCCGTGGCCAGTATGTCGAGCGAGCCCCGTGGACGACTGCGGGTATCCTCCCCCGTCGGCCTGGCTCACGAAATGCTGCCCGACGTGATCAGCCGCTTCCTGGAGAAATTCCCGCAAGTGCAACTGGAGGTGATGCTGGTCAATCGCCGTGTCGATCTGGTCACCGAGGGCGTCGACGTCGCCTTGCGCGTGCGCGAGCCGGGGGATGAAGACCCCTTGCTGGTGACCCGCCGCCTGCGTCAGGCGCAGATGCTCGTGGTGGCCAGCCCCGCGTTCCTTCACGGGCAAGTCATCAACCATCCGGACGACCTGAAAAGCCTGCCGGTACTGGGGGCGCTGGAGCCGGATCGCCTGGTGCACATTCGCCTGGTGGACCACCAGCGCAAGCACTACGACCTGGCCCTCGAAGCGCGCCTGGGCATTGACGATTTCATCGTCCGCAAGACCTGCGCCCTCGCCGGCCAGGGTTTCACCACCCTGCCGATGATGTATTGCGAAGAGGAACTGGCGAACGGCTCGTTGGTGCAATTGCTGCCCGAGTGGTCGCTGCCGGGTGGCTGGCTGCAGGCGGTTTACCCTCATCGACGCGGCGTGATGCCTGCCGTCAGGGCCTGGCTGGACCATTTGATCGAAACATTCAATGCCTGTGGGGATCGACTGATATGAAGTCTGGACGCATGAGCGAAGCGGATGTCGCGCAATTCTGCCTCGCCCTGCCGGGCGCACGGGAAGACTACAAGTGGGGTGGCGTGCGGGTGTTTTCGATTGCCGGAAACAAGATGTTCGCCCTGCAGAACCTGCGGGGCGATTCCCTGGCGTTCAAGGTCGACAAGGACCTGTTCCTGGGGCATTGCGATCGCCCCGGCATTCATCCCGCACCGTACCTGGCGCGGGCCCAGTGGATCATCATGCAGACGCCCTACCCGCTGGGTGCCGAGGAGCTGCAAGGGCTGTTGCAACGTTCCCATCAACTGGTGGTGAGCAAGTTGCCCAAGCGTACCCAGGTCGGTTTGCTGCTTTGATAAACGCGGTGCTCTGTAGGAGCGAGCTTGCTCGCGATGCATTCGAGAACACTGCGGGGTATCAGGCTTCCCGCGTTAGCGTTGATGTCCATCGCGAGTGAGCTCGCTCCTACAAAGGCAATGCCAACAGGTTCGCGCCCAAAAACAGCATGTCGATCCAGAAAACCTGATGCAGCAACACGATCATCCAGAACAACAGCTGAAACGACACCTTGCGTGTCTTGTGCCGGAACATCTGCTGGGCCAGCAACGCACCGGGCCAGCCACCGGCCAGCTCCACCGCGTGCAGTACGTTTTCCGGCGTACGCCAGCTGTCCGTCCGGGCCTTGCGCTTGTCGCTCCAATAAAGGAAGAACGCGAGCAGGCTGATGATGCCGTAGGCCGCCAGGGGAATCACCGAAACCCCTCGCAGCCAGAACGACGCCGAGCCGAACAGCGGCAGCGCGCACAGGATCGCGAATATCAGCCATTTCAGCCGAAGATTCTGGATGCCGCCCCCGGACTTGTGTCCCGGTCTGCTGCGCGTGCCGGTGTCACTCATGGCTTGGCCGCGGTCCAGTCAACCCAGCCAAATGCCCAGGTCGCCAGGATGAGCAGGCCGAAGGCGATACGGTACCAGGCGAACACCGCATAGCTGTGGCTGGCGATGAACTTGAGCAGGCCCTTGACGGCAATCATCGCGAAGATGAATGCAACGACGAAGCCGAGGGCAAACACCGGGAAGTCAGACGGCACGAACAGGCCACGGTACTTGTAGCCCGAGTAGACCGCCGCGCCCACCATGGTCGGCATGGCGAGGAAGAACGAGAACTCGGTGGCGGTCTTGCGCGACAGGCCGAACAACAGGCCGCCGATGATGGTCGCACCGGAGCGCGAGGTACCCGGAATCATCGCCAGGCACTGGGCGAAGCCCACCTTGAGCGCATCTTTCCAGCTGATCTCATCGACGGTTTCGGCATGCACTTCGTGCTGACGCTTTTCGGCCCACAACATGATGATGCCTCCCACGACCAGGGCAGCGGCCACCGTGATCGGGTTGAACAGGTAATGGTGGATCAGGTCGGCGAAAACCACCCCCAGCACCACCGCAGGCAGGAAGGCGATCAGCAGGTTGGCGGTGAAGCGTCTTGCGCTCGGCTGAGTCGGCAGGCCGATGACCACGTCGAAAATCTTGCGGCGAAACTCCCAGACCACCGCCAGGATCGCCCCGAGCTGGATGATGATGTTGAACGCCATGGCGCGCTCACCACCGAAATCAAGCAGGTCGGCCACGATAATCTGGTGCCCGGTACTGGAAATGGGCAAAAACTCTGTCAGTCCCTCTACAACCCCAAGAATCAACGCCTGAAAGGCAGTCCAAAGATCCATCAATCCCCCAAAGGCCATGCATTGGCGCATGCCCCGTCAATATTTTTCAAATCGTTCGGCGCAGTACAAAACCCGCGCGCACAAGATACCCGCAGCGCTGCGAAAACTCCGTGAAATATCCGTTTGAACTCAGGTTTTTCCGCGCGGGGCCGAAATGCTATCAGACGAGCCTGAAAAGCGCTGACGCGTTTCGGGCCTGGCAGGATGCTGGCGATCAAATACTACAAAAACAAGAAACCGGAGCACCGCGTTATGAATAGCTTGCGCAATATGTCGATCAGCCGGCGTTTGTCGCTCATCCTGATCGTGGCCGTCACGATGCTCCTGGCCCTGGGAGTCATCATGCTCAAGCAGATTCATGAGGATCTGTATCAGGCAAAGGCGCAGAAAACCCAGCATGTGGTGCAAACCGCCAGTGGCATCCTCACCTACTACCATGAGCTGGAAAGCGCCGGCACCCTCACCCGCGAGGCCGCACAGAAACAGGCGTTGAGCGCCGTTCGCGGCTTGCGATATGACCAGAACGATTACTTCTGGATCAATGATCTGACACCGGTGATGCTCATGCACCCGGCCAACCCGAAACTCGATGGCCAGAACCTGTCGGCGATTCGCGATCCGGATGGTTTTGCGGTGTTCAACGAAATGGTTGCCATCGCCAAGGCCAAGGGTGCCGGCCTGGTCAATTATCGCTGGCCGAAACCGGGTGCCAGCGAGCCGGTGGAAAAGACCTCTTACGTCAAGTTGTTCGAGCCCTGGGGCTGGGTGATCGGTTCGGGCGTGTACATCGATGACATGCAAGCCGAGTTCTATGGCCAAGTCTGGAAGGCTTCATCCATTGGCCTGGGGATTGCCGTGGTCATGGTGCTGCTGGTGTTCATGATTGCCCGCAGTATCGCACAACCCCTGCGCGAAACCGTGAACGCCATGGCCAGCATCGCCAGTGGCGAAAGCGACCTGACCCGAAGCCTCGATACCTCCGGCAAGGACGAAATCACCCAACTGGCACACCACTTCAATGCGTTCACCGCCAAGCTGCGCGGGGTCATCGGTCAGTTGCAAGCGTCCGCGACCGCACTGGGCCAGTCTTCCAGCGAACTGGGCAACGATGCTACCCAGGCCCAGCAACGCAGCCAGCAGCAGTCGCAACAGATGGAACTGGTGGCTACCGCGATGAATGAAGTGACCTATGGCGTACAGGATGTGGCGAAAAACGCCGAACAGGCCGCCAGCGAAATGCGCGATGCCGAAGCGCAGGCGCAACAAGGCCAGGTCAATATCGATGGCAGCCTGCAACAGATCGATACGCTGTCCTCCACCATCGATCAGGCTGTGGAAGTGATTCGTACGCTGGCTGCCGAAAGCACCCAGATCGGCAGCGTGCTGGAAGTGATTCGCTCCATCGCCGAACAAACCAACCTGCTGGCGCTCAATGCCGCCATTGAGGCGGCCCGGGCCGGTGAGCAAGGTCGCGGTTTTGCGGTGGTGGCTGACGAGGTGCGCCTGCTGGCCCAGCGTACCCAGAAGTCCACGGCGGAAATCCAGTCGATGATCGAACGCCTGCAAAATCATTCCGAAGCGGCGGTCAAAGTGATCGGCGAAAGCAGCCGGGCTTCGCAGCTCACGATTGAACAGGCTGGCCTGGCGGGCAGCAGCCTGAATGCCATCAGCCAGGCATTGCGCAACCTCACCGGGCTCAATGCATCGATTGCCAGCGCGACGCTGCAGCAGGCGCATGTGGTCGAGGACATCAACCAGAACGTCACGCAGGCGGCCGGACTGTCCCATAACACTGCGCTGGCGGCAGAACAATCGAGCGTGGCCAGTGTGCGCCTCAAGGATTTGAGCGAGCAACTGAACGGGTTGCTTCGCCAGTTCCGCACTTGATTCGACGCCATCCCGTCACTTGAAGAACAGGGCGCGGTACAATCCGCGCCCTCTTCTTTTCCCCCAAGGAACCTCATGTCCGGGCTTGAACTGTTCGCCGCCACCCTCGGCGTCATTGCCGTCTGGTTGACGGTCAAACAGAACCCCTGGTGCTGGCCGATCGGCCTGGTCATGGTGCTGATCTACAGCTGGATCTTCTTCGAGGTGAAGCTGTATTCAGACATGCTCCTGCAAGTGGTTTATGCCGCGCTGCAAATCTATGGCTGGTGGCAATGGACGCGCGCGGGCGACGCAAGGCATGGACGCGAAGTCAGCCGGCTTGAAGGCGCAACCGTGCTCTACGGGCTGGTGATCGGGGCGCTTGGCAGCCTGTTGCTCGGCGCCGCCATGGCCCATTGGACCGATGCGGCCCAACCCTGGCTGGATGCGGCACTCACCGGTTTCAGCCTGGTGGCGCAGGTGTGGATGGCGCAAAAGCGTGTTCAGTGCTGGCCATTGTGGATCGTCGTAGATGTGATTTTCGTCGGGCTGTTCATCTATAAAGAGCTGTACCTGACAGCCGCGCTCTACGGCTTGTTCCTGATGCTGGCGGTGCAAGGCTGGCGTGAATGGCGCGCGGTACCGGCGCTGCGCACATGAAAGTACTGGTGCTCACGGGACCTGAGTCCAGCGGCAAGAGCTGGTTGTCGGCCGAGTTGCAAAAGCATTTCGGTGGGGTCGTGGTCGGCGAATACGTGCGCTGGTTCATCGAGCACCACCGGCGCGACACTTGCCTGGCCGATATCCCGGACATCGCCCTGGGCCAGTTGCGCTGGGAGGACGAGGCCCGGGCCCGGCAACCAGCCTTGCTGATCCTCGATACCCACCTGTTGAGCAACATGCTCTGGAGCCGGACGCTGTTTGGCGACTGTCCGGCCTGGATCGAGCAGCAATTGCTGGCTCGGCGCTACGACCTGCACCTGCTGCTGTCACCGGAAAATGTCGACTGGACGGATGATGGCCAGCGTTGCCAACCGGAGCTGGGCGAGCGCCAGCATTTTTTCGACAACACTTTCGCCTGGCTCGAACTTCACCAGCAGCGGGTGGAAATTCTGCGAGGCGACTGGGCGGATCGCCAGGCCCAAGCCTTCGGGACGGTGTCGAGGCTGCTCGCCGCCCAATCCTGATACTGGGGCAATTTACCCGCCGTTTTCCCCTTTTTTGGGGGCAAAGTGTCCGCTCCTGTAACACCTCCCCCAGCGCAAAGGGCGTGCTTGAGCACTTGCGCCCCGTTGCCGCCTGCATTGTTAAGCCTCTGATACACCTCCGCGCAAACCCCCGTTCCAGAGCATCGCGAGCGATTTAGAGGGCTTGCGGCACCCTGCGTTGTCTCAACGTTGAAACAGATCGAATCCCATGCTCCCGGACAAAATCTGCAAGCCATTGAAATACCTGTAATTTCTAAAACCGGCACAGCTTTCGCTCTCTCCTTCACAACGCTGACTAGGGCCAGCCCACAAAAAGAAGGAATTGCTGCCGTGGGGATATTCAATAAAGGCTTGACCTGCCTCCTGCTGATAGGAAGTGCCACTACCTCGGTGCTCAGTTTGAATGTTCAAGCCGAAGGTAATGGCGTCATCGTGCTGCAACGTGACGTTCAACCGATTCCGATTGGCCGTACCGGGGGCAAGGATCCCTACCCGACCACTGTCAACGCCAACCCTTCAGCTCGCGTTACCGGCGAATTGAGCGATGCCGACATTGCCGGCGTCACCAGCGGCACATCGCTTCGTGGCGTCAACGGCCAGAGCCTGAACGGCATGCAAGGCCTCAACGTCGTCACCAACCCCAACGGCATGCCAGGCATGAGTGCCGGTCACGGCGGCGGTAGCGGCGGCGCAATTTCCGGAACCATCAACCGTGCCATGAGCACCGGCCTTTCTCCGCTGACCAGAATGGCTGGAGGTCAATGACATGAATCGTTCCATTCTTTTTCTCGCCCTGCTCGCCTGCACCAGCGTCATGGCCGATTCGAACGTAAGAACGATCAACAAAGCAGACATCCAGGATTCCGGCGTTCAGTACAAAGGCAACTTCAACGTCAACGAGGCCGCCGGCGATCAGCAACAACAGACCAACGTCCGCGCAATCGCCATTGGCACCGAAGCCGGGGCGACCACCAGCATCACCCAGAAAATCACCACGCCCGCCAATCCGTCGATGAACGCGACGGCCACCATCGGCGGCACCTCTTTCAGTAATGGCAACGGTGTACTGGGCGTCAACCAGGGCGCCGGGGCCAACAACCAGATGGCCAACGCCATGCGTATCAGCATCAGTGCTGGACCGCAGGCCGTTGACGATAGCGCCCTTTCTCAACAGAACGTGGCGTTGCTACCAAGCTCAGGAGCAACTGGCACCCCAACCGGCAGTCGCCAGGTCGTGACAAGCGACCAGGCCTTCACCGGCAGCCGAGGGGTAATCCAGGTGAACCAGAGTGCAGGGGTGGGGAACCGAATGGCTAACACCCTGAGCATCCGGGTCGCTGACTGACCCAAAACGCAGTGCGATTAGAAAGTACCAACACTTAACCAACTAATAAGCACGGAGAAACACCATGAAACCTTCAATGGCCTTAAAACCACTGGTTTTCGCTCTCGCAGCAGTGATGGCAATCGCAGCACAAGCAGGCGGTCGTGATGATGATCACGGTCATGGAAACGGTCACGGCAACGGGCATGGCAACAACCACCAGCCTAAGCACCCAACCTTTGAAGAAATTCTGTCCATTACCGCAGGCGCTGGGGCCGCCGTGCTGGATGAACAGAACAGCACCGAAAACGACGTACTGAACCAAGGCACCAAAAACGAAGCCAAAGTCGAAAACTCGGCCAATGGCGGCAACGGCAACCTTGGCATGAACAACGCCGCTGGCGATGGCAACCAACAAGACAACGCCGCCGCTCTGGCCACTGCTGACGAAAGCTTCATCTTCGGTTCCGCAGTCGCTGTATCCAGCGCTACTCAAAACAACACCGGCAACACCGTTTACAACTACTCCAGCACCGCCAATGCAAGCATGAGCAACGTCGGTAATGGCGGTTCCGGCAACATTGGTGTGAACAACACTGCCGGCGACTTCAACCAACAGAAAAACAACCTGGCAATTGCCGTGTCGGGTGGCCGTGTAGCAGGCGCTGCAGCTTCGGCTAACCAAACCTCTTCCGGCCTGTCTGTGAGCAACTATGGCACGGAAGTCATGAAAAAAGACGAGCTGAAAGGGACCTTCAAGGCTGATGGCAAGTTCTACGCCAAAGGCACCGGCACCGTCGAAGATAAAGATCACGGTCACGGCGGCTACGGTGGCGGCTATGGCGATGACGATCGGGGCCATGGCGGTAACGGCGGCCACAACAAGGATGACAAATTCAAGTTCCAAGCCATGGGTACCTTCGATCTGGCTGGCCAATACACTCAACAAGTGCTGACTCCAGACGGCTGGAAAAACCCTGTAACCAACACTGCTACAATGAGCAACGTTGGCAACAACTTCAACGGCAACGCTGGCTTCAACAACTCTGCTGGTGTAGGCAATCAACAAAGCAACTCGCTGTCCATCGCTGCTGGCTGCAAAGCCTGCCAGTAATCGCGATAGTAGGGAAAGCCCCGGCAACGGGGCTTTTTTCCACAGTCCCAAGGCGTATCGACCATGCGTAAGACTGCTCTCGTTGCCCTGCTCTGCCTGTCTGGCCTGACTCAGGCCGCACAGATGCCGGTTGCCGCCCTGCCAGGCGGCGTGCTGGTCTACAAGCAGGTGCAGAGTTTGCGTGAGCGCAAGTTTGCCGACATCGTCGAACAAAAAACCGATTTCAGCTGCGGCGCCGCCGCACTGGCAACGGTACTGCGCCAAGCCTATTGGCTCGACGTCGATGAGGAGCACATCATCAAAGGCATGCTGGTCAACGCTGACCAGGACCTTGTTCGTACTCAAGGTTTCTCCATGCTGGACATGAAGCGCTACGTAGAAAGCATCGGCATGCGTGCCCGGGGCTACAAGATCCCGCCCGAAAAGCTCGACGCAGTAACGATTCCGGTGGTGGTACTGGTGGATATTCGCGGCTACAAGCACTTCGTCGTGATGCAGCGTGCCGACAAGAACTGGGTCTACATCGGCGACCCGGTACTCGGCCACAAGCGCTACTCCCACGATGACTTTGTCAAAGGCTGGAATGGCATCGTCTTCGCTATCGTAGGTCCCGGTTATGACAAGACCAATGCACTACGCAGTCCCCCGGAACCTCTGACGGCCAAGAACAAGCTGGATAATTTCAACCCGGTCAAAGACGCAGAATTGATGGATTTTGGTTTCATACAGAGCGACTTCTTTTAATCGCCTACAAGATGATAGGGGGCAGGATGCTCCGGGAGCAGCAGATGAAAACCTCTTATTGGCTGGCCGCTGCCTGTCTGGTGGCGAGCACCACAGGTTTTGCCAACGGATTTAAACCCATCGAAATCAAGGACCAGGAGCTGGCCGAGCTGCGTGGTCGTTATGTGATGCCGGGGCGGATTATCAGCTTCGGTGTAGTGATGAGCAGTACCTGGCGCAACGCCAGTGGCGACATGATCGGTGCATCGACTTCGATGCAACTTCAGGCCGCGACGGTAAAACCCCAATTCTATGTCTCCACCTATTCGCAAAGCGGTCACAGCGGTAGCGGCGACAGCGGCAGTTCACACGATTCAGGAACCGGAACCGGAAGCGTGACAGGCGGCGCCGGCCTCACCGTGACCCAGGGCATCACTCAGGTCACCCGTGCCGCAGGCGACGGCAACACCTCGAACAACAACATCAGCATCGACGTCAAGGAAGCCAATACGGCTCCGGCGCTGGTGCCAAGCCAGGGCCAGGCACTGATGGCCGGGCAGACCATTACCGGCAGCAATGCTGCAGGCAACGTCGCAGTTTCCGCAACGGGCGGCGGTGTACAAATGGCCATTACGGCCAACAACAATCAGGGTTCTGCCATACAACAAGTCGCCCAGGGCGGATTGCTGCAAAACACCCGGTTACTGGGTAACAGCAATATGGTCAGCAACCTCACTCAGCTCAACGTTGTACTCAATAATAATGGCCCGAGTGCTGGCGCATTGGACTGCAACCTCAATCAACTCAACGCACTTCGCACCCTAGGATATTGAACTACGCTGAGTCTCGACCATTGGGCATTTAGGGACGGCTTGATTCATGTATCGATCAGTACCACTGCGCGCAGTTGTATGTTTGAGCGCTCTGCTCCCGGCGATGATGGTGCAGGCAGCACCGGATGCGGAGGTGGAGCTACTGAAACAGGAACTTCAGGAGTTGAAACAACGATACGAAGCACAGCAAAAAGCCCTGGCGGTCCTCGAACAACGGGTCCGCCAGGTAGAAGACCAACCCGCATCTCCTCCCCCCAAACGCCTGGCCAAGTCGCCAGCAGACATGAAAGGCAATTCGCAAGTCGCAACAGGAACCGGGGCCGCAGCCGCATCAGGAGGCGCCGCCGGGGGCAGTGGCAGTTCCTACGGTCAATCACTGGCGGACGACTCGCAACCGGCGCAAAGCGTCTCCAATTTGTATGACGAGGCCAGCGGGTTCTTCGGGGGCGGCAAGTTCAGCTTCGAAACCGGGATAACCTACTCGCGTTACGATACGCGCCAGCTGATCCTCAACGGTTTCCTCGCGCTGGACTCGATCTTCCTGGGCAACATCAATCTGGACCGGATCAAGGCCGACACCTGGACGCTTGACCTGACCGGCCGCTACAACTTCGACAATCGCTGGCAGTTCGACCTGAACGTGCCGGTGATTTACCGGGAATCCACCTACCAGTCCGGTGGCGGCAACGGTGGCGCCTCAAACGTCACGACCGAAGACACGGTCACCCGCGATCCGACTATCGGCGACGTCAACTTCGGTATCGCCTACAAATTCCTGGACGAATCGGTCAACACCCCCGATGCCGTCGTGACATTGCGCGTCAAGGCACCTACCGGCAAGGACCCGTTCGGTATCAAGCTGCGCCAGACGGATGCGAACTCCAACCTCTTCGTGCCCGACACTCTGCCGACCGGCAACGGCGTATGGTCGGTCACGCCAGGTATCTCGCTGGTCAAGACGTTTGACCCGGCGGTGCTGTTCGGTAGCTTCTCTTACACCCACAACTTCGAGGAATCCTTCGACGACATCAGCTCCACAGTCAATGTAAACACCCCGGGCAAGGTGCGCATTGGCGACAGCTTCCAGCTCGGTGCCGGTATCGCGTTCGCCCTGAACGAAAAGATGAGCATGTCGTTCTCGGTGTCTGATGTTGTGCAACGCAAGAGCAAAATCAAACAGGATGGCGGGGATTGGGAATCGGTGGTGTCCAGCGACGCCAACGCCGGTTACTTCAACATCGGCATGACCATTGCGGCCACCGATAACCTGACCATTGTTCCCAACCTGTCCATCGGCATGACCGATGATGCACCGGACTTCCAGTTCAGCCTGAAATTCCCGTACTACTTCTGACCTGGAGCAAAAAGCCCCGCTGCGAATTGATCGTGGCGGGGCTTTTTTTGCCCCTGTAGGAGCGAGCTTGCTCGCGATGGAGGTCAACGATAACGCTGGGTGCCTGACACCCCGCGGCGCCTGGGTCTTCATCGCGAGCAAGCTCGCTCTTACAGAAAATGTGCGTCAGCGAATCTGATGTTTGTGCAGCAACCGGTAGAAGGTCGGCCGGGATACGCCCAGGACCTTGGCGGCAACACTCAGGTTGTCGCTGTGGCGATTCAATACATCGCACAGCGCCTGACGCTCGGCCCGGGTCTTGTAGTCTTCAAGCGTGCCCATGGGGGTGGCGATGGTTTGCTGGCTGATCAGCCCCAGGTCCCGTGCTTCGATCTGTCGACCTTCGGCGAGCACCAGGCCCCGGCGCACGCGGTTGGCCAGTTCGCGCACATTGCCAGGCCAGTCATGTTTACCCATGGCAATCAACGCGTCCTCGCTGAAGCTGCGTGGACGACGGCCGGTTTCGTGGCTGTAGAAGTGGGAGAAGTGATTGGCCAGCATCGACAGATCGCCATGGCGCTCACGCAGCGGCGCTGTCACCACTTGCAGCACGTTGAGGCGGTAATACAAATCTTCGCGAAAGCGCTTCTTCTCGATCGCGGCCTCGAGATCGACGTGAGTAGCCGCCAGCACGCGCACATCCACCGGAATCGGCTGACTGCCCCCCACCCGCTCGATGTGTTTTTCCTGGAGGAATCGCAACAGATTGGCCTGCAACTCCAACGGCAGGTCACCGATTTCGTCGAGGAACAACGTGCCGCCATTGGCTGCTTCGATGCGCCCAACCTTGCGTTGGTGGGCGCCGGTGAAGGCTCCCTTCTCGTGACCGAACAGTTCGGACTGGATCAAATGCTCGGGAATCGCCCCGCAGTTGATCGCGACAAAGGGTTTACTGTGCCGCTGGGACTGTCGGTGCAGCGTGCGTGCGACCAGCTCCTTGCCGGTGCCGCTTTCACCGCGAATCAGCACGGGTGATTCGGTGGGCGCCAGCTTGCTCAGCAGCTTGCGCAGCTCACGTATCGGCTTGCTGTCGCCGAGCAACTCGTGCTCGGGCTGATCAATATGGACCGTGCCCTGCCCGCGCAGGCGTGCCATGCCGAACGCCCGGCCCAGTGTGACCTGAACCCGGGAAACATCGAACGGCAGGGTATGGAAGTCGAAAAACCACTCACAGACAAAATCGCCGACATTCTGCAATCGCAGGACTTCCTGATTGAGAACGGCGATCCACTCGGTACCGCTGCGACTGATCAATTCCTTGACTGCATCCGGACGCTCCAGATGAAAGGGTTGCAAACGCAACAGGCCCACGTCACAGGTGCGATCGGCGGCGTTTTCCAGCGAGCAGCTGTCGACATCCCAACCCACGGAGCGTAATCCCGGCAACAGACGATGGCAGTCGTCGCAGGGGTCAACCACTAATAGACGTCTCAAGGCAGGCGCTTCGTTCATGACTGTTCCTTGGCGCCAAATTCTAGGAAATATTATTAAAAACAGTCATTTGGCGGACCCGACTGTAACGTTAGCAAGAATTTGACAGCCCCTTGTAACGTTTGACTATAGAGCTGAAGAGCAAATAGTTATAAGAGCCTGTTTTATTAGTTACCTACCGATCCCGAAACCTTTCATTCAGCTTTCAATACGTCCACTTTTGATATGCCCATGAAAGAAAGTTGAAATTTCTTTTCTTTATGTGTGACCCGGACCTCGGTTGCGGGCATCAGTACAAGTAACCAGCCGAACGGTAAGCCCAACTGTCGGCACATCACTTGATTGGGCCTATTGAGAGAACATCCTATGAACGCCCCGCTCCGTATCAACGAAGCTCTTTTGATTGCCGACCGTGCATTTAAACCTTTCCAGTGCGTGGCCTGGGCGCCACAGGACGGCAACGGCGAACTCAGCCTGACCGTCATCGACCGTACTAACAACAGTATAGGTCGCAAGCAGATCCCGAGCAGTGCCTACACCGACCCGGAACAACTCGAACGCCTGCTTCAACAGGCCCGCGAAGAACTGAGCCAGGAAGGCTACAAACTGCAATCGTGGTCGATGCCACATTGATCGTTTTTGCGGATTACCCCGGGGTAATCCGCGCCCACCCTCCTGTCGTTAGTTGTTTTGTTTTTCTTGGACAATTGAACTTGCGATGTATCGTTATTTGAACTTTCGCGCACCTGAATCCTTTGCAGGCTTGCCATTGGTTCGAAAAGACACTGTTGTGGCACACAACGACCCTCCACCTGTTAGTTCTGTCAGTTGTGCATTTAAGCTTTCAGAGCTTGAATATTCTCCTTATAAGGTCGCCCCCCAAATTCTTGGATAGAGACGACTCGCAAGGAGATGCGTGCATGGCAATCCAGTCCGTTCAAGCCCTCCAGCCGACACTCGATAACGCCGGCCATCTCGACACCTCTTTCGCCAACCACGGTAAAACCCAGGTGTACTTCGCCGGCAGCATTTCCAGCATGGCCAACGGCGTCGCCATCGATGCACACGGGCGTTTGCTGGTAGCGGCCAAGGTCGGGATGCCTGATGGCAGCCGCTTCGGCCTGGCGCGCCTGCTGGAGGATGGTTCGGCGGATCTGGCCTTCGGCGTTCAAGGCAGCGTTATCGGACAATTCGAACCTGGCTTCGAAGCCATGGCCGGCAAGGTTCACGCCTTGCCTGACGGCAACATCCTGCTGATTGGCCTGCACTACGAAAATGCCCACCGCACCCTCCCCGCCGTGGCGTTGTTCGACGCGCAAGGGCGGCCGGTGCGGGGATTTGGCGACAATGGGCGCTGCGTCGTGCGCCTGCCGGGCAATTTGTCCCATGGTGTACGCGACACCTGGCTGCCACCCAGCGTACCCGGTGCCGAAGCCTGCGATGCCGGGGTCCAGGAGGACGGCCGCATCGTGCTGGTGGCCAATCATCATTTCGAGCTGGCCGATCATGCCGGCATGCTCATTCGGCTAAACACCGACGGCACCCTGGACAGCTCGTTCAATGGCCGCGGATTCGTGGTGGTCAGGCATCTGTTGATGAACACCTGGCTCAACAGCCTGCGGGTACAACAGGACGGCCGGATTGTGGTGGGAGGCTCGATCAACTTCCCCGAAGAGGGCCTGCTGGCGCGTTATAACGCCGATGGCAGCCTCGATGAACGTTTTGCCCTGGATGGTTTCATGACGTTCAAGGCCGATGGGCACGGTGCCCAAGTCAGCCAGATCATCCAGCACGGCAATGGTGATCTGCAGTGCTTTGGCAGCAGTCGTGATCCCATGCGCGGCCTCTCCCTGAAAATTCATATCAATGGCCGACCCGACATGCACTGCAACGATGGCCTGCCGCATTTGCTGGAAGTCGGCCGCAATGGCTGCCAGTGGACCGCCGCAGAGGCTCAGCCGGATGGCACCGTGGTTACGGCGGGCGCAACCATTGGCGGCATCGAAGCGGACTTCATGCTGGGTCGCTACTTGCCTGACGGACAACTCGATTGCAACTTTGGTGACGGCACCGGATGGATTCGCACCCGACTCGGGCGCAGTCTCGATACCGCCACTTCTCTGGCCGTTCAGACGGACGGTAATATCGTTGTAGGGGGTTACTCACTGGACGGTAACTATCATGCGATTGTCGCCCGTTATCTGGGCTGACTGCTTGTCTTGATCTTCTGTTTCGCTTACGGCAACTTGCGCGCTTCTTAATACAAGGAGTAGCCGATGTCCGGCTCCATGGCCCAGGCGTTCGCGCATAACTTTCTCGGCAACTCTCCGCGTTGGTACAAACTCTGTATTGTCGGTTTTCTGACTCTCAATGCTCTGGTGCTATGGGTTGCGGGGCCGGTGGCAGCGGGTTGGCTGCTGGTGCTCGAGTTCATCTTCACCCTGGCCATGGCACTCAAGTGCTACCCGTTGCTGCCTGGTGGCTTGTTGCTGGTCGAAGCCTTGCTGCTGAAAATGACCACGCCCCAGGCGCTGTATGACGAACTGTTGCACAACTTCCCGGTGATCCTGCTGCTGATGTTCATGGTGGCCGGCATCTACTTCATGAAAGACCTGCTGTTGTTTCTTTTCTCCCGCCTGTTGCTGGGCGTGCGTTCCAAAGCCATGCTGGCGTTGATGTTCTGCTTCTTGTCGGCGTTTCTGTCGGCGTTTCTTGATGCCTTGACTGTCACCGCGGTGATCATCAGTGCTGCCGTGGGCTTTTACTCGGTGTACCACCGCGTGGCTTCGGGCAACGACCCGCGACAGGACAGCGAGTACAGCGACGATCAGCACCTGCCCCAGCTGCATCACGAGGACCTCGATCAGTTCCGCGCCTTTCTGCGCAGTTTGCTGATGCACGGTGCCGTGGGCACCGCGCTGGGTGGCGTGTGCACTCTGGTGGGTGAACCGCAGAACCTGTTGATCGGGCATGAGATGGGTTGGAAGTTTTCCGAGTTCTTGCTGAAGATCGCCCCGGTTTCGCTCCCCGTACTGGTAGCGGGCCTGGTGACCTGCGTGCTGCTGGAAAAGCTGCGCTGGTTCGGTTACGGCACTCTGCTACCGGACAGCGTCCGGGCCGTGCTGGCCGATTACGCGGCGCAAGACAATGCCGAACGCACCACACGCCAGCGTGCAGCGCTTTTGGTGCAAGGGCTGGCGGCGCTGATCCTGATTGCCGCGCTGGCGTTCCATGTCGCGGAGGTGGGCCTGATCGGCCTGATGGTGATTGTGCTCATCACTGCCTTCACCGGCATCACCGACGAACATCGCCTGGGCACGGCGTTCAAGGACGCGATGCCGTTCACCGCACTGTTGGTGGTGTTTTTTGCGGTGGTCGCGGTGATTCACGATCAGCAATTGTTCACGCCGCTGATCCAGTGGGTACTGGCGCTGCCGGCCCATCGGCAACCGGGCATGCTGTACATCGCCAACGGCCTTCTCTCGGCCATCAGCGACAACGTGTTCGTGGCAACCATTTACATCACTGAAGTCAAACGCGCCTTCATCGCAGGCGCAATGACTCGCGAGCATTTCGAGACATTGGCCATCGCGATCAACACCGGCACCAACCTGCCAAGCGTGGCCACGCCCAATGGCCAGGCTGCGTTCCTGTTCCTGCTGACCTCGGCCATTGCCCCGCTGATTCGGTTGTCCTACGGGCGGATGGTGTGGATGGCGTTGCCGTATACGGTGGTGATGGGAGTGTTGGGGTGGTATGCGGTGAGTTTCTGGCTGTAGGAACGCACATGCTCATTCTGTAGGAGCTGCCGGAGACTGCGATCTTTTGATCTTGCTCTTAAAAATCAAAAGATCGCAGCCTCGTTGCACTCGACAGCTCCTGCATCAGGACAAGGAACACCTGCCATCCGGCAAGGCGTCATTCACCCCAGGCCATGCCAGACGCGCCCATCGCGAGTCAGCAACTCTTCAGCGGCCTCTGGCCCGTCTTCACCGGCTGCGTAGCCCTGTACCGTGGCATCCTGCTGCCAGGCATCGAGGAACGGTTGCACCGCGCGCCAGCCGTTTTCAATATTGTCGGCACGCTGGAACAGGGTCTGATCGCCGGTCAGGCAGTCGTAGATCAGGGTTTCGTAGCCGGTGGACGGCTGCATTTCGAAAAAGTCCTTGTAGGCAAAACCCAGCTCGATGTTGTCCATTTTCAAGGTCTGGCCCGGCCGCTTTGCCAACAGATCGAACCACATGCCTTCATTGGGCTGGATCTGGATCCGCAGGTAAGTGGGCGCCAGTTCATCGACTTCGGTATCGCGAAACTGTGCATACGGCGCCGGCTTGAAGCAGATGACGATCTCGGTGTCGCGCACACTCATGCGCTTGCCGGTGCGCAGGTAGAACGGCACGCCGACCCAGCGCCAGTTGTCGATCATGACCTTGAGGGCGACATAGGTTTCGGTATTGCTGTCCGGCGCGACCCTGTCTTCCTGGCGATACCCCGGTACGGTTTTGCCAGCGACTGCGCCCTCGGTGTATTGCCCGCGCACAGAATTGGCCCGGGCCTCCTCTACCGTCCAGGGCCGAATCGCGCCGACCACCTTGGCCTTCTCGCCACGCACCGCATCGGCGCCAAACGCCGCCGGCGGCTCCATGGCCACCATCGCCAAAAGCTGGAACAGGTGATTGGGCACCATGTCCCGCAGGGCGCCGGTAACTTCATAAAAACTGCCACGGGTCTCCACACCGACGGTTTCGGCCGCGGTGATCTGCACATGGTCGATGTAATGGTTGTTCCAGAACGCCTCGAACAGGCTGTTGGAGAAGCGACTGACCAGGATGTTCTGTACCGTCTCCTTGCCCAGGTAGTGATCGATGCGATAGATCTGCTTCTCGGTCATGACCTTGAGCAGGCAGGCATTCAAGGCTTCGGCCGTTGGCAGGTCGGAGCCGAATGGCTTTTCGATGACCACCCTTCTGAAGGCCTCGGGGCTTTCTTCGAGCAGTCCGGATGCGCCGAGGCGGCGCACCACTTCACTGAAAAAACGTGGCGCGGTGGCCAGGTAGAACACCGCATTGCCGGTGCCGCTGTCGGCGATTTTCGCCGCCAGCGCTTGATAGGTGCTGTCGTCCAGGAAATCGCCCTGAACGTAGCTGATGCCTTTGGCGAGCTGGGCCCACAACTCCGGGTCAAGGGACTTGTCGCCCTTGCCGACTTTGCTGGCCACCTCGTTGCGAATGAAGTCTTCGAGTTTTTTCGCGAAGCCTTGATCGCTGATGGCGTTGTGGTCAACGCCGACGATCCGCAGTCCATCCCCGAGTAAACCGTCGCGCTTGAGGTTGTACAGCGCCGGCATCAGCAGGCGCTTGACCAGATCACCATGGGCACCGAACAGAAACAGCGTGGTAGGTGGCGCGGGTTCAGCCTTGGATTTCCTGCGGATCGCATGGGTCATTTCTTGGGTGTCTCCACGTGGCCGCCGAAGCCGAAGCGCTGGGCCGAAAGAATCTTGTCGCCAAACGTGCCCTGTCCACGGGAACGATAGCGGGAGAACAACGAGTTCGACAGCACTGGCACCGGCACTGCTTGCTCCATGGCCGCCTCGATGGTCCATTGACCTTCACCGCTGTCGGCTACCGAGCCGGAAAAGCCGTCGAGATTCGAATCACTGGCCAAAGCGTCGGCAGTCAGGTCGAGCAGCCACGAGGAAACCACGCTGCCACGACGCCAGACCTCGGCGATGTCTGCGACGTTCAAGTCGAAGCGCTGGTCCTCTGGCAGACGGGAGCTGGACTTGGTCTTGAGAATGTCGAAGCCCTCGGCGAAGGCCTGCATCATTCCGTATTCGATACCGTTGTGGATCATCTTCACAAAATGCCCGGCACCGGCGGGACCTGCGTGGATGTAACCGCGCTCGGCGCGATCGTCATCGGACTTGCGATCCTTGGTCCGCGGGATATCGCCCATGCCCGGGGCAAGGCTTGCGAACAGCGGATCAAGACGTGTAACGGTCTGGGCGTCGCCGCCGATCATCATGCAGTAGCCGCGCTCCAGGCCCCATACGCCACCGGAGGTGCCGACGTCGATGTAGTGCAGGCCCTTTTCCGAGAGGGTCTTGGCCCGGCGGATGTCGTCCTTATAGTGAGTGTTGCCGCCGTCGATGATGGTATCGCCGGCTTCGAGCAAGGTGCTCAGGGTGTCGATGGTGTCTTCGGTCGGTGCGCCTGCCGGCAGCATGACCCACACCGCTCGTGGTTTGGCCAGGCCAGCGACGAGGGCTGGCAAATCGGCGACGCCGGTGGCGCCTTCCTTGGTCAAGGCGTCGACAAAGTCGGTATTGCGGTCGTACACAACGGTGGAATGGCCGTTGAGCATCAGGCGCCGCGCGATATTGCCGCCCATGCGGCCCAGTCCAATAATCCCGAGTTGCATGTGCTGATGCTCCCTACTACAAATAAAAGTGTGTCAATGGTTATAGCCCAACGCGACTATTGAGGTTAGTCCAGAGCGCTGGCGTGAAGTTTCCGGGCATTGTGCCCGATCCACACAGATAACGTCGGCAATCCTGCCGAAGACACAACGACAGTGAAAAATAAAAAAGTTCCCTTCAGGGGCAAAAGAAATCAAAATTGGCGCCGATAGTAGATCAGGCACCGATGTCGGGCCGGATTTACAGTTGAGACACGCCATTTGCGAGGTGAGCAATGGGCACAGTACACACCGCACTGCCAGCACAAACCCTTTATGTCACTATCCGCCGCGACGAATTGCGCCAGCTCAAAGACGAGCGCGACCAGTTGAAGCAAGAGCTTGCGCAGCTGCGCCTGATGATTCAGGGCCAACAGCCCTTGCCCGTGACCCAAAGCGCCCCCCACGCCTGATACCCTCGATTGAAACGGAAGCAGCACAGCCCTGCTTCCGTAGCCAAGCCTCCCCCGCCAGACACAGTAATTCACAACTTTTTCACATTTGCTTCTTGATACTCCGGTTCAGTGTGGCCGCTCGGTATTCGGGCGCCCCCCGTTCGTCTGTCACTTCGGTGAACTGACGGTGGTAAAGATCATTGGCTGGAGCACGGGATGTCTTGGTTTAAGCGCAGCGATACGTCTGCGAAAGGTTTCGATTGGGCAGGTCTGCTCTGGCTGTTTCTGTTCTTCTGGTATTTCTCCGGTATCACCCAACTTCTGATCCAGTTGACGGGCACTTCCGGCTTCTCCGGTTTCCGTCAGGCGTTCGTGATGAGCGCCATCTGGCTCGCGCCGATGCTGCTGTTTCCCAAACAGACGCGCCTGTTGGCCGCACTGCTCGGCGTGGTGCTCTGGGCCTGCTCCATGGCCAGCCTGGGTTACTTCTTCATTTATCAGCAGGAATTTTCACAAAGCGTCATCTTCATCATGTTCGAGTCGAACGTGTCTGAAGCCGGCGAATACATGACCCAGTACTTTGCCTGGTGGATGGTGCCCGCGTTTCTGGCCCACACCGTGTTTGCCTGGTTCCTCTGGACCCGCCTGCGCCCGGTGTACCTGCCCCGCGGCCAGGCTTTGGTTGCAGCCACCGCCATCGTGCTGGCCGTGGTGGGCTATCCGCTGATCAAGCAAACCTTGCGCACCGACAGTTTCGCCGACGGCTTCGAGAAATTCGAAACCCGCATCGAGCCTGCGGTGCCATGGCAGATGGCCGTGGCCTATCACCGCTACCTGGACACCCTGGCCGGCATGCAGGACATGCTCGACAGCGCCAGCAAGATTCCACCGTTGCACAATCTCAAAGACGCCATGGCCAACCAGCCGGCGACCCTGGTGCTGGTGATCGGCGAATCGACCAACCGTCAGCGCATGAGCCTCTACGGCTACCCACGGGAAACCACCCCGGAGCTGGACAAGCTCAAGGATCAACTGACGGTCTTCAACAACGTCATCACCCCGCGCCCTTACACCATTGAGGCGTTGCAACAGGTGCTGACCTTCGCCGACGAAGAGAATCCGGAGCTGTACCTGACCACGCCTTCGTTGGTCAGCATGATGAAACAGGCCGGTTACAAGACCTTCTGGATCACCAACCAGCAAACCATGACCAAGCGCAACACCATGCTCACGACCTTCTCCCAGCAGGCCGACGAGCAGGTGTACCTGAACAACAACCGCAACCAGAACGCCGCCCAGTACGATGGCGACGTGATCGAGCCCTTCAACAAGGCCCTGGCCGACACGGCGCCGCGCAAGCTGATCGTGGTGCATTTGCTGGGCACCCACATGAGCTACCAGTACCGCTACCCTTCGACCTACGACAAGTTCCAGGATCGCAATGGCGTGCCGGCCGGTGTGCGTGACGACCAATTGCCGACCTACAACAGCTACGACAATGCGGTGCTGTACAACGACTTCGTGGTGTCGAGCCTGATCAAGGACTACGCCAAGACCGATCCAAACGGCTTCCTGCTGTACCTGTCGGACCACGGTGAAGACGTTTTCGACTCCGCGGGCCATGACACCCTCGGCCGTAACGAAAACAAACCCACTGCGCCGATGTACACCATCCCCTTCATGGCCTGGGCTTCGCCAAAATGGCGCGAAACCCACGACTGGAGCTTTGCCAGTGACCTGGAGCGGCCTTACAGCAGTTCGCACCTGATCCATACCTGGGCGGACCTGGCGGGCCTGAGTTTCGATGAACTGGATCGCAGCAAGAGCGTGGTCAGCGACAGCTTCAAGCCACGCCCCCTGATGATCGGCAACCCCTACGAACGTCAGCAACGGCCGCTGATCGACTTCAGTCTGATCAAGCCGAAGACGAAACCCGACACGGCGGGTGTCGTACAGCAATAATCACAACGCACGGTAAAACCGGTGGGAGCGAGCCTGCTCGCGAAAGCGGTGTATCAGTCAACATTGAAATCGACTGACACTCCGTCTTCGCGAGCAGGCTCGCTCCCACAGTGTTTTATGGGTTAATTCCAATTTGATGGAATCGGCGGATAATGAGCCTTCGACTTTGATTCATTGATTCATGGACGAATGGCATCCGACACCTTTAAGTGGGAGGCACACCATGAAACGCATCACGCCGATCCTCGCCCTTCTCACGCTGTTTGGTTCCGCAAGCGCCCTTGCCGAAGGCGGCGCTGAACGCATGCGGTACTACTTCGAAACCCTGCATTACAACCAGCAACTGGCATTGGGCAACACGACCCAAAGCCAGGCGAAGGAGTTGCGGGTTCCGGACGATCAAACCGCGCAGATGACCGAATCCTACAGACCGAAATGATTGTTACACCTCTGACTGTCTGCTCTTCAGTCAGAGAAGATCGTTGGGCGTCCTGATGGACGCCCTTTTTTTGCCTCAATCCCCACCTGAATCCCCATCTCAATCAAAGCGGCTTGATCCAGAACATCATCCGCCCATGCGCCGGGTCGAACTCGCCCGGGGCAAAGCCGAATTTGGCGTAGGACGCCTGCGCCACTGCGTTGCCTTCCAGTACTTCCAGCGTGATCTTGCAGCAGCCACGCTGCCGGGCGATCTCCTCGACCTTTTGCAGCATCCGCTGGCTCAAGCCCAAGCCGCGAAACTTCGGCACTACAGCCACGTCGTGCACGTTGACCAGTGGCCGGCAGGCAAAAGTCGAGAAACCTTCGAAGCAATTGACCAGCCCGGCCGGCTCGCCACCGACAAAGGCCAGCACGCTGAAGGCATGCGGACGCTTGGCCAGCTCCCCGGGCAAGTGCTCCAGCACGTCGGCGGGCAAGGCATGGCCGCCTCCCATCGGGTCCTGGGCGTAGCTGTTCAGTACCAGGCCAAGGGCCTCGGCGTGCACCGGGTTGGTGTAACTGGCTTGCAGCACAAGTATTTCCGCGAAATCCATTTCCATCCTCAATCAAAAAGTAGTCCCAGGGTGTAGGACGATATCCTGAGCAACGGAAAAGCAAAAGATCGCAGTCCTAATGCCCCCAAATCAGCGCTTCAGTCCACCCCAGCTCGGCGAAATCCTCACTGCGCAGGTGCGACTCGCCCTGACAGAAAAACTCGTCGAGCTGCGGCGGTTTCACCGACGTACCGCTGAGCATTGCATGCACCTGGCCGCGATGATGAATCTGATGCTCGAACAGGTGCGACAGCAGGCGCAGGCGACTGTCGTATTGCGGCGTGTCCCGGGCGATGGTCACCACCTTGACCAGATCGGCATCGCGCATCTGCTCGCAATAGGCGATCAGTCGCCGGTCCACCTGGGCCTGTTCGCGCTTCAGAGAAGCAGCCTCGATGCATGGTTCATCGTCCTTGAAAAACACGTAACAGTCGGGATGCGGATCGTCGCCGCGCAACTCGCGCTCAAGGGCGTCCACGTAGAACCAGTCGCAGGTCAGGATGTGATTGAGGGTCGCGCGAATGCTGGGAAAGAAGCTCACGCGTGGGGCGAGCAGCTCAGCCGGGCTCAACAGACACCAGGCCTTGGCCAGTCGATGATTGGCCCAGGCATTCTGGTAAGCCATGATCAGTAAATGGTGGGACAGCGGTTGATTCATGCTCAGGCCTCCTCGACGGATACGCACTGACACTCATGCTTGCGCGAAGCGCTCCAGCTGCATCTCTTGCAGGCGACTGAGGGTGCGGCGGAACGGGAACTCCAGATAGCCTTCGGTGTAGAGCGATGCCATTGGCACCCGGGCTTCGAGGTACAGCGGCACCTTGCGGTCGTAGCACTCGTCCACCAGGGCGATGAAGCGCCGCACACCGTCGTCGTGCACCGAGAGCTGCGGCAACTCGCGATCCCCCGCCGCTATCCGCTCGGCACCATCTTCGGTGCCACGTGCGATGCGCCCTTCACGTTTTTGCGCACTGAGGTTGGGGACGTCACTGAGCAAAATAGCGCTGAAGGTATCGCACAGGGCGATGAAATCCATGGCGGCAAACGGCTGTTCACACAGATCGGCGTAACGGCACCAGAGCACGGATTGGCTTGTGTGCACCACATCAAGCGAGCGATAGCCGACCTTCACGGGCTCGCTGGAAACCGTTTGCCCTACTGTCAGCAACTTGAATACTTCTTCCAGGGCGCTGGCCTGTCCCGGCTCGGCCACCCAGTAGCGCTGCAAGCCCTGCCCCGGATGCAGGCGATGGTCTTCGCCACCATCCACCGCGATCACCTGCATGTGCTGCTTGATGGCGGTGATGGCCGGCAGGAAGCGCTCACGATTGAAACCATCGGCATACAACTGGTCGGGAGGCAGGTTGGACGTGCAGACCACCACGACGCCCTGTTCGAACATCACCTGGAACAGGCGCCCGAGAATGATCGCATCCCCTATGTCATTGACGAACAATTCGTCGAAGCACAGTACCCGCACCTCAGCGCTCAGCTCGCGAGCCAGGGCCTTGAGCGGGTCGGCGGTACCGGTGAGCTGGAACGAGCGCTGATGCACCCAGCCCATGAAGTGGTGAAAGTGCTGACGCCGCGCCGGCACTCGCAAGTGTTGGTAGAACTGGTCCATGAGCCAGGTTTTGCCGCGCCCTACGGGGCCCCAGAGATACACGCCGGTAATCGGCGTGCGCTGTTCATGCAGCGCTTCGTGGCACTTCTGCAAGGCCCAGACGGCATGTTCCTGGGCTTCGTCCTGGACGAAGCCCTTCTGTTCAATGGCGTTCTGCCAGGCGCTGAGGGGGGAGTCGACATTCATGGGCGGCAGTATAGCCCTGTCGCGGCCTTCACTCTGGAACGCCAGTGAAATGACCGGTGGGCTGATTTGCGAAAAAGAAGGTTGACCAAATAAATTATTAGCATCATATTTTTATATGTCGCTAAACATTTATAAATCGATCCCTCCGGAGTCATCCCATGCATTACAAAGTGTTCGGCCGTAAAACCGGCCTGCGAGTTTCTGAACTGGCACTGGGCGCCGGTAACTTCGGCACCGGTTGGGGCCATGGCGCGGAACGTGACGAAGCCAAGCGTATTTTCGATGGCTATCTGGAAGCCGGCGGCAACTTCATCGACACAGCCAACGGCTATCAGGGCGGCCAGTCCGAAGCCATGCTCAGCGAATTCATCGCCGCCGAACGCGATCGTCTGGTGATCGCCACCAAATACACATTGGGCACCACTCCCGCAGCGGGCATTTCCCATACCGGCAATAACCGCAAGAACATGGTGCGTGCCGTTGAAGAAAGCCTCAAACGCCTGAACACCGATCACATCGATCTGTTCTATGCGCACATGAGCGATGGCGTGACGCCCATGGAAGAAATCCTGCGCGGTTTTGACGACCTGGTCCGGGCCGGCAAGATCCATTACGGGGGACTGTCGAACTTCCCGGCCTGGCGCATTGCCCGCGCCGATCTGCTGGCGGAAGTACGCGGGTTCGCGCCGATTGCCGCGATCCAAGTGGAGTACAGCCTGGCCGAGCGCACTGCCGAGCGTGAGCAACTGCCGATGGCCGAAGCCCTGGGCCTGGCCGCGACCCTGTGGTCGCCACTGGGCGGCGGCTTCCTCACCGGCAAGTACCGCAGCAGCCAGGGCGACAACCGCGCCACGAAACTCGGGGTGCTGGTTCACGCCGAGAAAAGCGCCCGAGAAACCGCCCTGCTCGACACCCTGCTGGCCGTCGCCGAGGAACTGGCAGCCAGCCCGACCCACGTGGCGATCGCCTGGTTGCGCGAGCAAGCCAAACGCTCGGGCACCGCGCTGATTCCGATTCTCGGCTCGCGGACCCGTGAACAGCTGGATGCGACCCTGGGCGCTCTGAACGTGCAGTTGAACGACCAGCAACTGGCGCGCCTCGATGGCGTCAGCGACGTGGCCAAGGGCGTACCGCATGAATCGATTTCCGGTTCGTTTGCGCGGTTCAGCGGCGGTGTGACCCTGGACCTTCCAAAAATCCCGGTCGCCTGACACAAGTCCCCTGTAGGAGCGAGCCTGCTCGCGATGCGGTGTGTCAGTTGACTCAACAATCGACTGACACGACGCCATCGCGAGCAAGCTCGCTCCTACAGGTTTAACTGCGTCTATCGATCAACCTTATGCTTCGCCGCATACAGACACAGCATTTCCATCGCCAACGTCGCCGCCGCCAGTGACGTAATGTCCGCGTTGTCATACGCCGGCGCCACTTCCACCACGTCCATGCCCACCAGATTGATCCCGCGCAAACCGCCGAGGATCTCCAGCGCCTGCACCGTACTCAAGCCGCCACACACCGGCGTTCCGGTGCCCGGCGCGAATGCCGGATCCAGGCAGTCGATGTCGAAGGTCAGGTACACCGGGTGATCGCCGACCCGCGCGCGGATCGCCTCGACGATCGCATCCACCCCGCGCCGATGCACCTGGCGTGCGTCCAGCACTTCAAAGCCCTGATGATCGTCGTTGGTGGTGCGCAAGCCGATCTGCACTGAGCGCGACGGATCGACCAGCCCCTCCTTTGCCGCATGCCAGAACATGGTCCCGTGGTCGATGCGCTTGCCCTCTTCGTCCGGCCAGGTGTCGCTGTGCGCGTCGAAGTGGATCAGCGACAGCGGGCCGTGCTTGCGGGCGTGGGCCTTGAGCAGCGGATAGGTGATGAAGTGGTCGCCGCCGAAGGTCAGCATCGCGCTGCCCGCGTTCAGAATGTGCTCGGCGTGGGCCTCGATGCATTCCGGGGTCGACTGCGGCGAGCCGTAATCGAAATCGCAGTCGCCAAAGTCCACCACGGCCAGGTGATCGAACGGATCGAACGTCCAGGGCCAGTGGCGCTCCCAGGCAATCCCGGTGGAAGCGGCACGAATGCCCCTTGGTCCGAAGCGTGCGCCGGGGCGGTTGCTGGTGGCGGTGTCGAACGGCACGCCACTGACCGCCACGTCGACGCCGCGCAGGTCACGGCTGTAGCGCCGACGCATGAAACTGGTGATGCCGGCGTAGGTACTTTCGGCGGCGGTGCCGTACAGACTGTCGCGGGTCATGGCCTGATCGTTTTGCATGGGGACGTCCATCTCGGATTCCTTCTTGTTCTGGGTGACTGTTCTTGACGACTTGTGTTGGCCGTTATTGCTGGCGGGAACGGAAAGCGGTCCACATACGGGTGCGCTGGCGCATGTCCTTGAGGCTCATGGTGCGGTCGGCATACAGCCGCTCACGCACGTCGGCGGACGGGTAAATGTCCGGGTCGCTGCGCACGGCCTCATCCACCAGCGGCGTCGCGGCCTGGTTGGCGGTGGCAAAGAACAGCGTGTTGGTCAGCGCGGCCACGGATTCGGGGCGCAACATGAACTCGATGAAGCGGCGCGCGGCTTCGGGGTGCGGCGCGTCCTTGGGGATCGCCAGGTTGTCCTGCCACACCAGGGTGCCTTCCCGGGGAATCCGGTAGGCGATTTCATAAGGCTTGTTGGCCTTGCGCGCCTGGTCGGCGGCCATGCTTGCGTCGCCGTTGTAGGCCAGCGCCAGACAGACGCTGCCATTGGCCAGGTCATTGATCTGCCGCCCGCTGGCCACGTACAGCACCGACGACTGCAATTGATGGAGCAAGGCTTGGGCAGCATCGAGATCGGCCTTGTCGGTGCTGTAGGGATCCTTGCCCAGGTAATGCAGCGCCAGGCCGATCACTTCCTGGGGCGAGTCGATGATCGCGATCCCGCAATCCTTGAGCTTGCTGGCGTACTCGGGCTTGAACAGCAGGTCCAGGCTGTTGAGCGGCGCATCCGGCAGGCGCTTGCGCACCGCTTCGACGTTCATGCCCAGCCCCAGGGTGCCCCAAGTATAAGGCACGCCATATTGATTGCCCGGGTCGACGGCCGCGAGCTTTTCCAGCAGGTCCGGGTCGAGGTTGGCGTAGCCCTTCAGGCCTTCGTGGGGAATGGCTTTCAATGCGCCGGCCGCCAGGCCACGGGCCAGAACGCTGGAGGATGGCACCACCACGTCGTAGCCACTGCCGCCGGTCAACAGTTTGGTTTCCAGCACCTCCGGTGCATCGAAGGTGTCGTAGCGCACATGAATGCCGGTTTCCTGCTCGAAGCGTTGCAGGGTTTCGGGGGCGACGTAATCAGCCCAGCTATAGAGATTGACCACCTGTTCTTCGGCCCGCTCTTCAGCTAGCGTCGCGGCGGACATGGCGAGGACTAATACAGAGACACACAACTTGCGCACGGGAGCCATGACAACCACCTGACCAGAGAATGTGGTTGCAGCATGCGTTGTCCGATACATTGGTGAAATATCAAGTTAATTAACCTGACATTATCCCGGAGTAATGTGAATGCTCGGCCAATTCCACGATCTGGACCTGCACCTGCTGCGCCTGTTCGTCAGCGTGGTGGAGTGCGGCGGCTTCAGCGCGGCGCAGGGTGAACTCGGCTTGAGCCAGTCGAGCATCAGCCAGCAAATGGCCAAACTGGAAACCCGCCTCGGCTATCGGCTGTGCAGCCGTGGCAAGGGCGGGTTCAAGATCACCCCCAAGGGTGAGCAATTGCTGGCCGCCACCCGTGGGTTGTTCGAGTCCATCGAAGCGTTCCGGCATCAATCCAACGGCGTGGCCGGGCGTTTGATCGGCGAAGTGCGCCTGGGGCTGTCCGAAGCGCTGGATCAATCGGTATTGCAACGGGTGGCCGATGCCATCGGGCGCTTTCGCCAGCGCGACGAATCGGTGCGTATCGAACTGATGAGCGCCATGCCCGGCGAAATGGAGCGCCTGCTGCTGCAACAGCGGCTGGACCTGGCCATCGGTTATTTCTCCCAGGCGCAGAGCGCGTTCGATTACCGCGAACTGTTCACGGAAACCCAGCACCTGTATTGCGCGGTCGGCCATCCGCTGTTCGATAACGACGCGCCGGACGACCAGGCCCTGCAAGCCTGCGACCGGGTCGACCACCCCTACCGCTTCCTGCGCAGCGACGAGCCCTTTCAGGGAAAGCTGTGTTCGGCGCGGGCGGAACAGGTCGAAGGCACCCTCGCCTTCATATTGTCCGGCAAGCATATCGGCTACCTGCCAGAGCATTTTGCCCGTGGCTGGGTGGACAAGGAGTTGCTGCGGGTAGTACAGCGTGAGGGCATGAGTTTCGAAGTGGCGTTCCACCTGGCTCGCCATCGGGCGCAGGTACCGGGGGATGCGCAGAAGGCTTTCGAGGAGGATTTGCTGGCAGCGTTTGCCTGAACTTTGTGGGAGCGAGCCTGCTCGCGATTGCGGTTCAGCAGTCGACACAGATGTTGAATGTGACGCCGCCATCGCGAGCAGGCTCGCTCCCACAGGGAATATGCCAGGCATAGGGACCATTGCTCGCCACAAAATGGTCTTTCTGGCATCCTGCGCCTCCATTTTCTGACCCGGCCCGCCTTCTGGCTCGCACACAACCATGACCGCCTCTGAAAAACCCCCTGCCCCGCGCCACAACGACCTGATCTACGGTCTCGAAGACCGCCCGCACCTGACCGCCACCGTGTTCGCTGCCCTGCAGCACGTCCTGGCCAGTTTCGTCGGGATCATTACGCCCACCTTGATTATGGGCAGCGCCCTGGGCCTGCAAAGCGAAATACCCTACCTGATCAGCATGGCCCTGTTCGTCTCGGGCCTGGGCACCTTCGTTCAGGCGCGGCGTTTCGGGCCGGTCGGTTCGGGCCTGCTGTGCCTGCAGGGCACCAGTTTCTCGTTCATCAGCGTGATCCTCAGCGCCGGTTTCATGGTCAAGGCCCGGGGCGGCGGTACCGATGAAATCCTCTCGACCATCTTCGGCGTGTGCTTCTTCGCCGCGTTTATCGAAGTGGTGTTGAGCCAGTTCATCGGCAAATTGCGCATGCTGATCACTCCCGTGGTGACCGGCACCATCATCACGCTCATGGGCCTGTCTCTGATCAAGGTCGCCATGACCGACATCGCCGGCGGTTTCGGCGCCACCGACCTTGGTGCCGCCAGCCACCTGGGCCTGGCCGCGCTGGTGCTTGGCGCCATAGTTATATTGAACCGGGTGGACGTGCCATTCCTGCGCCTGGGGGCGATTGTCATCGGCCTGACCCTGGGCTACGTCGTCGCCTGGATGCTGGGGCACGTCGATTTCGCCAGCCTGCCGGCCGTTCCGCTGATGAGCGTGCCGGTGCCGTTCAAGTACGGCTTCTCCTTCGACTGGGTAGCGTTCGTGCCGGTGGCAGTGATTTTCCTGGTGTCGCCACTGGAAGCGGCCGGTGACCTGACTGCCAACTCGATGATTTCCCGGCAACCGGTCAAGGGCCCGCTGTACATTCGCCGGATCAAGTCCGGGTTGCTGGCCGACGGCCTCAACTCGGCCATGGCGGCGGTGTTCAACAGCATGCCGATGGTGACCTTCGCCCAGAACAACGGGGTGATTCAATTGACCGGCGTCGCCAGCCGTTACGTGGCGTTCTTCATTGCCGGGCTGCTGGTGCTGCTCGGGCTGTTCCCGATGATCGGCGCCGTGCTGCAACTGATGCCCAAGCCGGTGCTCGGCGGTGCGGAACTGGTGATGTTCGGCACCGTGGCCGTAGCCGGCATCAAGATCCTCGCCGAAGCCGGCCTGCATCGACGCAATATGCTGATCGTAGCGATTTCCCTCGGCATGGGCCTGGGTGTGGCGGCGGTACCGGAAGTCCTGCGTGAACTGCCCAAGGCGCTGCACAACATTTTCGAATCGCCGATCACCGTCGGCGCGCTGTGCGCTATCGTTCTTAATATCTTCCTGCCCGAGGAGTTCATCGAGCTGGAAGAAGACGATTTCGATCCGGAAGCCTCGATTCTCAAGGTCATGGAAAATCCGGATGTCCAAGCCAAGGGTGAACCCGCCACACCGCCCGGTGTCGCAGCAGTGAACCGCTAGACCGTGCTCAAGGGCTGAGCCGCTGGCGGTTCAGCCCTATTACTCACGAGAGCACGTCCATGCGCAGCTTCCACGCGGTTTTCCTTTCTTCGCTGTTGCTCGTCCTGAGCGCCTGCGCCACCTACCCCTACGACGACCCGCTCAACGTCAATGTGGTCGGCGTCCAGCCGCTGCCCAGCCAAGACATGGAAGTACGGTTTGCCGTGAAAATTCGCGTGCAGAACCCCAATGGCACCAACATCAACTACAACGGTGTGGCGCTGGACCTGGATATCAATGGCCAGCCTTTCGCCTCCGGTGTCAGCAACGAATCCGGAAGCGTGGGCCGATACTCCGAAGCGGTGCTGACCGTGCCCGTGAGCGTGTCGGCGTTTTCGGCACTGCGCCAGACCTATGGCTTCACGCAGATGCAAAACCTGCACAACATGCCCTATGTGCTGCGCGGCAAACTGGGATCAGGCTTGTTCGCCACCCGACGTTTCGTCGACAGCGGCCAGGTCAGCCTGCCGGGGCCCATGACCGGGAGCCGCTAAAACATCGCAAGGAGCTACGAAGCACATGGATGCGATACCCATTCTCTACACCGAGCGCTTGATCCTGCGCCCGTTGGAGCTGGCCGATGCCGAGGCCATCCAGCAACAATTCCCGCACTGGGAGGTGGTGCGTTACCTCAATGCGCTGGTGCCCTGGCCCTATCCCGCCGACGGTGCGCTGACGTACCTGCGCGACAATGCCCTGCCGGCGATTGCCCGCGGCGAGGAATGGCATTGGACGATCCGCCTGCAATCCGCGCCCGACCAGCTGATCGGCAACATCAGCCTGATGAACGAGAAGGACAACAACCGCGGTTTCTGGCTCGGACCGCAATGGCAAGGCCAGGGCCTGATGACCGAAGCCAGTGAGGCGGTTACCCGATACTGGTTCACAACCCTTGGACGTGATGTGCTGCGCGTACCGAAAGCCACCAACAACATCGGATCGCGCAAACTGTCAGAACGCACCGGCATGCGTTTGATCGGCGTTGACGAGGGTGATTTCGTCGGCGGGCGATTTGCCAGGGAGATTTGGGAAATCACCCGCGAAGAATGGTTGTTGCAACAACACCCCTTGTAGGAGCGAGCACGCTCGCGAAAAACCTGAGATCCACGTGGGGTATCAGGCATCCCGAGTTATCGTTTACCTCCATCGCGAGCATGCTCGCTCCTGCAAGGGTCATGCGCTGAATTTCACGCCGGGCTTGGCCCGCTCGTCCACCGTGAGCTCGAAGATATCTGGCCGCGCATAGTGTCCGACCACGTCGTAGTCGTAGCGGGCGCGCACCAGATCGTCGGTATCGATTCCAGCCGAGATCAACCCGGCCTCGCCCCGCAACGGCCCGGCCAGGACGTCGCCCATGGGGCCGACGATCACACTGCCGCCGGCAATCAACGGACGATCCACCGGCCAGTTGGCGACCTCCACACCCAGCGCCCGAGGCGAATCCTGGACCTGACAGGCGCTGACCACAAAACAGCGGCCCTCATGGGCGATATGGCGCATGCTGACCTGCCACATTTCCCGCTCGTCCACCGTCGGCGCACACCACACCTCCACGCCTTTGGCGTACATCGCGGTGCGTAGCAGCGGCATCATGTTTTCCCAGCAAATCACCGCACCGATACGCCCGACCTGGCTGTCGATCACCGGCAAGGTCGAGCCATCGCCCTTGCCCCAGATCAACCGCTCAGTGCCGGTGGGCATCAGTTTGCGGTGCTTGCCCACCAGGCCCGCCTTTGGATCGAAATACAAGGCGGTGCAGTGCAAGGTACTTCCCGCCCGCTCGATGACACCGATCACCAGATTGGCCCCGGTACTCGCCGACAGCCCCGCCAGCGCTTCGGTTTCCGCGCCGGGCACATCGATGGCATTGGCGAAATAACGGGCAAACGCCTCACGCCCTTCCGGCAGGCGATAGCCCAGTTGCGTGCCAAACCCCTCGCCCTTCGGATACCCGCCCAACAGTGCCTCGGGCATCACCACCAATGCGGCGCCAGATTCAATGATTGCGTTTTCATAGGACAGGATCTGTTCCAGGGTCTCGGCCTTGCCGCCGGGCAAGGCGCCAATTTGCAGTGCGGCAACGATTGATTTGGGCATCGTGGTAACTCCGTTGGCATCAGGTGTTGCTCATTTTCGATCGCCACCCGATCATGAATAAAGCCCAGTTCACTGCTGAATGATATGAATCACATGAATATCGCCGACATCGATCTCAACCTGCTCAAAGTCTTCGAAGCACTGCACGAGGAGTCCAGTGCCAGCCGTGCCGCGCTGCGCCTGGGCGTGACGCAGTCGGCGGTCAGCGCAGCATTGCGTCGGTTGCGCGAGGTATATGGCGATCAGCTGTTCGTCCGCACCGGCCGTGGCCTGGCGCCCACCCTCAAGGCCAATCAACTCAAGCCCGTGGTCAGTGATGCCCTGAACAAATGCCGGCAGAGCCTGGCCATGGTCGACCCCGATGCCAGCCATTACGACGGCCGCTCGGTGACCGTGGGACTGTCGGATGACTTCGAGATTGCCTATGGCCGGCGCTTGATCGAGGAAGTCGCCCGGGTGGCACCGAAGCTGCGCCTGATCTTTCGTCAGACCCACAGCCAGATCGTCGGCGATGCCCTGATGGAGCGCAGCATCGACCTGGCAATCGCCGCCGGCGGGTTTACCGAGCGTTTGCTCAGCCGCCAGGTACTGGGTGAAGGGGGGTATGCGTGCCTGGTGGACCCGCTGAGCCTGACCGAGGGGCAGACCGGCATCGATCTGGAGGAATTTGTCGCCCGCGAACACATACTGGTGTCGTCGGGCGGCTTTATCGGCATTACCGATGAGGGATTAGCGGCAGTGGGCTTGAGCCGCCGGGTCTGCGCCTCGACCACGCATTTTGCGGCGCTGCCGCACCTGCTCAAGGGCAGCCAGGCGGTGGCGACCATTCCCGCCCATGCGGCTCAAAGTATCGCCGCACTCTGCAATCTGGTGCTGCTGCCCTGCCCTCTGGCCTTGCCGCGCTACCCGATCGAACTGGGCTGGCGCACCAGCGCCCAACTCGATCCGGTGGTGTCGAAGGTGCGTGACGCGATTGTGGCGAGCTTTGATGTTGCCTTTTGAACGCTAGATCAAAAGATCGCAGTCTGCGGCATCTCCTACTTGGCGGCGGCCATCAGGCGATTGACTTCACTGCGCACCATGTTCGAGAACTCAGGCGGCGACATGCCGTCCAGTTCGGCTCGGACCCACTCGGCCCACTTGCCCTTGCGCTTGGCACGCTCGCCGAACAACCGCGCGGCCTCACCCTTGGCTTTGCCCAGGTTGGTTTGCCAGAGTTCGAACAGACGGGATTTTTCGTCCTCGATTTCTGCGCGCTCGGCGAGGGTTTTTTCGGCCAGATTGAAGCTCATGGGAATTTCCTGCTGCGTAAATAGCCGACATCTTACACTGTAGGACGAATCGTCCTACTGAGGATTTTCTTCAGCAGGGCTGCCTGCACGCAAAATCGCTGCAACTTTTTCAATTGCCGCGCACTCCATTGTTCACTGTCACTTACCTGCAAGGAGTACTTCAATGGCCCGCAAAACCGCCACGCAAGCCGCCGAAGATCAAATCAAGGATCAAGCCTTCAGCGAGCTTCAGTCTCTGATCGAAGAGTCGGAAAAACTGCTCAAGAGCAGCGCTTCACTGGTAGGAGAGGAAGCGGAGACCCTGCGCGGGCAGATCGCCCTGAAACTCCAGCAGGCCCGGGACTCGGTGACCAGCGTGCGCGACCGCACACTGCCGGCGGTTGAAGCCACCGAAACCTACATTGGCGGGCATCCATGGCAAACCGTGGCCATTTCTGCCGGCTTTGGGCTGGTGGTCGGATTGTTGCTGGGTCGGCGTTAAACGCTGCCAGCAATCGGAAATACGACTCCTGTGGGAGCGAGCCTGCTCGCGAAAGCGCAATCACTTTCAGCATCCAAGGTGACTGATCCACCGCTTCGCGAGCAGGCTCGCTCCCACATTGATCGGGTTTAACTCAGGCCAGCCAACTCCCGCAGATTCGCCAGCGTCTGCGCATCCAGCTCAATGCCACTGGCTTGCGATTTGGCCCGCTGATGGTGCCGACGATCCCCCGGCAACCGCTTGAGCCCCACGCCATGCATCTGCCGCACCAGCTCCTGGCTGCGCTCGGCAAAGCTCTGCCCCGTGGCCTTGCTCGGGTCGATGACGATGATTAACTGGCCGGTCCATGGCGTCTTGGCGCCGGGGTGATTTTTCCAGTCGAACTCGAAAGAGAAGTTGCCGCCGGTTAGCGCCGCCGCCAGCAACTCCACCATCATCGACAGCGCCGAGCCCTTGTGCCCGCCGAACGGCAACAGCGCGCCGCCTTCAAGAATCGCCTTGGGGTCCTGGGTCGGCTGACCGAGCGCGTCCACGCCCATGCCCGGTGGCAAACGCTCGCCCTTGCGCGCGGCAATCTGCACATCGCCGTGGGCAATGGCGCTGGTAGCCAGGTCGAACACAATGGGGTCACCGTCGGCACGGGGCGCGGCGAAAGCGATGGGATTGGTACCGAAAAGCGGTCGATCGGCGCCATGGGGCACTACGCAGGTCATGCTGTTGACCACACTCAAGGCCACCAGCCCTTCATAGGCAAAGGGCTCGACATCCGGCCACAACGCAGCGAAATGGTGAGAGTTGCGGATGGCGAGTACCGCGATTCCGGCACTACGCGCCTTTTCCACCAACAGGGCCCGCGCCGCCGCGAGCGCCGGTTGTGCAAAACCGTTACCGGCATCGACCCGCACGAAACCCGAAGCCACATCCTCGACCACCGGAACAGCCTTGCCGTTCACCCAGCCGCTCTGCAACGTTGAAACATAACCGGGGATGCGGAACACCCCGTGACTGTGCGCGCCATCGCGTTCGGCGCCCGCGCAGTTTTCAGCCAGCACCCGGGCGACATCGGCAGAGGTGCCATGACGCAGGAATATCTTCTCAAGCAACGCCGTCAACTCAGCGAGGGACAGATTTTGCGAGACAACAGCAGACACATCATCGAGTGGTGCAGACATCTGAAGCTCCAGACTAATTATTGGAGGGAACAACAGCGTGGATAGACCGCCGATTAACCACGCGCGGCCAGTGACCTGTCAACCCTTCGATAACGACTCGTGACACGAGTGTGGACCGCCCGTGCGTTAGCTATCCGCCACCCGCCACCGGGCAGCGTTTTTTAGGCTCGACGTTCCATCCACTGGCGCACTGCATCGCGCCTGACACGAGACTGAACGATGCCCACATCCCCTACCCCCCTTTTTTTCCCGGAAATCCGGCGTTCCACCGATCACTGGAGCGAGTTTGGCAAAACCCACGGATTGACGCGAAAGGACCTGGAGTGGCTGCGCCATGTGCAATGGGCCACCCATGCTTCGCGCCTTCAACAATCCCCGCCAATGCATGCGGAGAAAATCCTGGTCAGCGCCGGGCCGCTGTCTTCGCCCCTGGCGGGTTGCTTCGTGTTGCGCTCCATGCCCGATGACAACGGCGAAATTCTCTACACGCCGTACGCCGGTATCAGGAAATTCGCCAGCCGCGCGTCCCTGAGCGCGCACATCAAAAGCCGATTGGACAGCGCGGACGAAGGCGAAGAACTGCTGGCGTTCATGTCATTGTCCGCGCGTAAAGCACTGGCCGAAGCCAGCGACATCAAAGTGAGCTTCGAGACCATCGACGGCGACATATTCCTGGATCAGCGCGCCGTCATCGAAGACAACCTGCGCAGCAACGATCTGGCGATGGTCAGCGAACTTCAAAAGCTGCCAACACTCGATGCGCTGCTCGATACCCTACTCGAGGGGTTGCTCAAAGCGGACTTTCCCGCACTGGACCAGCGTCAGACCCTGGTCAATTTTTATACCGAAGCAGCACCTTCCACTGGCGATCCGAACACTTCGAAATCCCGCCACTGGGCCGTCTCCATGCCCTTGCGTGAAGCAGTGCTTTCGTTTTATCGACATCAGCGCTGGCCGACCGGACAGCATGCCGAATTCTCTCACCCGCGATTGTCACCGCTGGCCACTGACCAGAAGCACTGGCAAGCAGCGGTCAAGCGCGCGGCCGAGGGCCTGGTCGGTCAGTTGTCTGCGCAACTGCAACGCTTCTGGAACCAGGCAAGTGTCGACGGCGCCACGCGGCGGGTGTTCTTCTGCCGTGCCATCGGCGAAAAGGCGCGCGCAGATCTGCTGTTCAAGCGCGAGGACGGCAGGGTCTCCCCGGAACAAAGTCGTGCTTTACACGCGCTGATCGAGCCGACGACGGGAACGTCCTCGACGCTGACCCTCGAAACGGTGCGTCTCTGGGAAAACCTGCCCAACTACATAGAGCTCTCCGGCTCCCTGATGATCAGCCAAAGCGGTTCCCATGCCTTTCTTTACACACCCGTCCAAGGATTTGAGGTGCTGAAGGACTACGAAGACCTGAAAGCCACTCTACGAAAAAAGTCCACGGTCGCCGGTCACGACGACGAGCTATATGACCTCATGAGCCTGGAGGAACGGCAGCGTTTCATCGGTTTTCATGAGCCCCGGGTGTCGGGCGCCGTCACCAGCGGCTCGGTGTTTGAGGCACTTTTCGAAGCAATCATCACCAAACAACTACAAAACCTGGAATACGCCCTTCAGGTGTTCCGACACAGCGACGGCGCGGTGAATATCCAGGCCTATTTCGACAAGGCGCTGGACATTCGCGCCATGATCAATGCGCAACTACTGTCGCTGGATGCCCAGGGGCGCTGGAGCACGCGACCGCTGATGTCGGGCAAGCAACCCTCCCTGGTGCTGGGAGACACGGCTGAAAGCCTGGCCAAGACCTATCTTTCCGTTGAATCGGCGCTACGCGAGAAGTTTTTGCAGCAACCCATCAGCAGTCTGGTGCTTCAACGAACGTATCTGGAGAACATGAAAGCGGATTTTGCCGACGCCTTTTCCGTTGGCCTGCGTGGCGAGGCTGCCGTGCGGGAACTGGGCGGTACCTTGCGCAACGCCGATTGGCACATCGTCGAAACCGTCTTCAACCAGGAGCGGGCGGACCGAAAAAGCCGCCTCGCCGTCAGGGGTTTTCACCCGGATGCCTTCTCACTGGTGCTGGAATGCGCTGGCGAGGAAGACGTTCTGCCTTTGGCCAATTGCGTATTGCTGACCACCCGGGGCGGTCTAGATGTTCAGCATTCCGGCCGCGCCATTCTTTGGACGCCCGCCAACGGACTGGAGGTATTCGAGTCGGTCGGCAGTGCCCGGCAGCAGCTGAACCTGCGCCTGCTCGATTCGGAAAAGCGCCTGGGATTGCTGGGAAATCTTTCCCCTGCCCAGCGCAAGTTCCACCGACGCTACTCGCTCAACTCGTTGCGTCTGATCGAGGGCAATGTTTTGCAGCATCTCGCGCAATCCGCGATTGACCACTTCCTGGCGCGCTGTGAATACGTGCATGCCTGGAAGTTGAGCGCCGACCAACAGACAAAAGCACTTGCAGCACTGACGCAAACCGTCATCGAGACCAACTTGTGCAGAGCCACGGCCATCGCCAGGGCAATGGTGCTCCAGCAGACCTCTCCAGCCTGGCTCGGGATGGCCCCCGTCGAGGAACAACAACTGCACGCCGAGCTGCTCGAACAACTTCATGACAGCGTCCCCGATGACAAAGACTACCTGCACGGCATAAAGCCGCTGCGGACCTATGTGCATGAAACCTTGAGAACGCTGCTCGCCAGCCGCTTTGCCGGGACAGGGCTGAATCCCGATGAGATCGAAATCACCCCCAACCTGTCTCTGGCCGGCCCGCCTCAATCCTTGACCGAGTTTGCCTTCAAGCATGTCAATGTGGCGCAGAACACAGGCTTCAGGATTGCCTCGACAACCACCAGACCCTTACTTGCAAACCTGGACCAGGCTGCGATCCAGCAACTGCTGTCATCGCTTGATATTACGAAGACCTACGCCAGGCAAGTGACCGACAGCCTGGTGACCGACAGCACCCAGGCGGTGCACCGCTGGCAGCGTTTTGTACAACAGGTGCCGTGGCAACTCCTGCATCACGCTCACGAATTGAAGCTGCAACAACGCTTGTCCGACGGTGCCTTCGACTTGATTCGACAGGTGCTGGATATGCCGGACGCCGTGGCCCGGGCAGCCGTCAAGGGAGCCCATGCCATCGTTCGACCACTGCAACTGATCAAGGCCACCGGCGCCAGCCCCGTCGCGGCTTCTGGCCTGTATCTGATCGGCCCGGGGGCCGGGCAAAAAGGCTCTCAAGTCTTGTATGCGCCCTATCACACGGGCTCGATTTTCACCGAATTCGACAATGAAGTCGGTGTGGTCGCGGCGCTTAATACACCCGGCCCACTGCAGGAATTGCTGCTGCGTCGCCTGCCTGACATTGAGCGCTCGGGGTTTCGCAACCTGTTCAAGTCCACGGTCGGACAAGTGAGTGAAATTACCCTCGGGGCCAATGTGATCCGTGGCCATCTGTTGACCCATTTGTTCAACGACAACGCCGCCTTGCTGCCACGAATGCTCGCCGCGCGATCTGATCCCGACGGATTTTCAGACTGGGAAACGGTCAAGCATCTGTTCAGCAGCGGCATCAAACTGGCTTCAGGCCTGTTACCCGGGAAACTCGCTTACGGAAAATTTCTGTGGCAAGCCTACGACGACTTCAAGGAATCAGCCGAAGGACTGCAGGATCATCACTGGAAAGCTGCATTGCGCAACTTCATCAACGGTGCGGCGCAAATGGTATCGCTGGGTAAATTGTCGCTGGAAGCCCAAAGCGTGGCAGTCGCTGCGCCGCCCACCACCGAGCCGGTCGCAACCCCCGTGGTCGCGCTGGATTGGTCGCAGATCGACACCACTTCACCGCGTCGCACCCGGTTGCAGCAGTTTGAAACCACGGCCGTGCAATTGAAGGATCTGACCAGAAACCTCGCTGATGGGACGTACCTGGACACGGTCACCCAACATCGATACGCCCCCATAGCTGGCAAGGTGTATGCCGTAAGGAAAAGCGGAGCGGTATGGCGGATGATCAAAGGCAAGCAGGAAGGCCCTGTCCTGCAGCCCACCTCAAGCAAGCAACTGGTCACTGACCCGGACACTCATACGGTGCACCACGGAAAAAACCTGTCGAAAATGCACAACAGGTTTATCACCAGCCACGAAGCGCGAAGTGTCTTGAACATAGAAGCGCGAGGCATGACAGAGATTCGCGCCAAATTTCCCGAAAGGGCCGACATGCTGGTGGGGGCCGTCGATCTGGCGCGTTTTTACGCGTTCAACAGCATGCATAATCTCGCGTTGCCCGGGAACCTCGCCGACGGGACGCGAATGAATACGCTGCTTGGCGAACACTTTGATGTGAACACCGTCGACGCCTATCTGATCAGAAAAATCAAAGAAACCATCCTGCCGATCTGCAACGCGTTGGTGGACCCCGACCAGGATTTGCTCAGCGGCAATCGATTGGTCGTTGGCTCAAATAAAAACCCGTCATCCAACGTCGCCGCTTTCGTGAACCCCAACGATCCGGACAAGCGGATGCACATCACAGAGAAGTTTTTCGACCAACAACTCGGTTGGTACAAGTTCTCTTTGACAGCCCCCTTCGATGTCGACACCCATGCTCGGGCTGCGGTCATCATCCACGAGCTGGGTCATCAGTGTTGCGATGCAGTCGATATCGTGTACGTGGAAGCGAGGCGCCCGTTCAGCGATCTCGTGGAGACGATCACGGGCTTTGGCCAGGCGGTAAAACAGGAGCAGGTCGAATTCCAGCGTAGTGCGCTGTCGCTACACACCCCGAGGGAGGAGTTGTTTGCCCGCTGGAACAGCGAACTGAGCACATGGATCAGTCTCGGTTCGCTGACAAGCGCTGTTGAAGAGGCCGAGGCAATCCTCGACATCACCAACAGCCCGACCATTGACCAGGCCCGGGATGCTTTCCTGAGTACGCAAAATGCCGAGCATCGAATCAACATCATTCTGCGCAATGCCGACTCTATCTCACGTCTGATCTGCGAAATGGGTCGGCAGCTGGACCCCTTGCCGGTAGTTACCCCCTAAAAACCGAAAAAACGGCGCATATAAAGATCCTTTTGATCTGATTTTCACCTCACCTATGGATACTGCTGCCCGCCGGCGTGCTGTTACGGCACGCCAGCGTCAAGAAAATAAACTTTGATGTTTAATTGCCATGATCGATGTTCTCGCAAACGGCACTCAAGGTTAGAATGGCGCAAATCAGGATGAGTCAATGACCGACAGCCCTCTCTCACAAGCCGAATACGACGCCATCACCGATGCCGCAGCGCACTGGTGCATGCGCTTGCATGCCGACGACTGCACCGCGCAGGAACGTCGGGCGTTCGAGCAGTGGCTGCACGCTCACCCACTGCACGCCGTCGAATACGACGCAATGCTGGAAATCTGGGAGATCGCGGGGGATTTGCCTCGACCGGAACCGGCCGTCGTGCCGATGGTGCAAGCAAAACCCCAGGCATCCTGGCGCGCATTCGGCATGGCCGCCGCCGTGTGTGCGCTGGCGCTGCCGTTGGCCGCTTATAGCGGCTGGAACCTGGGCTGGCTGCCGGATTCGTTCCAGCACTTCGAGGCCAGCGACAATGTGCGCCAGGTCACCTTGAAGGATGGCAGCCAGGTCGAATTGAACCTGGGCAGCGAGCTGACCTACCGCAACTACAAGGATCGTCGTCAGGTCACCCTGAAAAAAGGCGAGGCCTTCTTCAGCGTCAGCCACGACACCACCCACCCTTTTGTCGTCAAGGCCGCCGAAGGCAAGATCCGGGTCACGGGGACCAAATTCAACGTCTGGATGTATCAGGACCAGGTGAAAGTGAACCTGATCGAAGGCTCGGTGCTGGTCAGCAGCAATGATGACCTGCCGGGGGACGGCTTGAGGCTGGGCCCTGCGATGCAGGCGAGCTATGGCCATGGTGATTTCATCCCGCGGATCAGCCAGACCTACGATGGCGACAACTCACTGGCCTGGCGCAGCGGCAAACTCGTGCTGGACAACCTGGCGCTGAACGAGGCGTTGCCGCTGATCAATCGCTACCTGGAAACCCCGCTGATGGTGGCCGACAACAGCACTGGCGCGATCCGTATCGGCGGCATCTACAACATCAAGGAACTCAACACCCTGGTGACGACCCTGCCCAAGGTGCTGCCGGTTTACCTGACCCGCAACAAGGACGGCAATCCGGTCCTCAACTCCATTCCGCAACGCACCCCGAAAAGCTGAAGGCCGCTACCCTCTCGGGTGCGGCCTTCATGTATCGCTTAAACAACCCTCCCTTTATTTCGCAGCCACCTTCCCGGCTTTTTCATCCTGTTCGCGGATGGTCCAGGCCTGATAGTGCGGGTCTGACGTGATCTGCTGCTCGGTGAACGGCAACACACTCAACTGCTTCTTCGAAAACGCCCGGGTCTGGTCGTTGGCGTATTTGGAGGCCGGATCACTGGACAGCGAGAACGCCAACAGCCCCTTGGCCTGCGGCCCCTTTTCATCGAAAGTCACGATCTGCAAATAGCTGGTGCCGCTGACAACTTCGCGCTTGCCGTCAGTCCTGGGCACGCTCTGGATAGCGTTGTACACCCCCAATGTTCCCGGCCCGCCGTGGATCGGTGTTTGCTCGCCGCCGCTGCTCACCACCTGGATATCACCCCAACGGCTGTCGGGCTTGAGGCCTGACGCATTGACCTGCTCGACCGAGGCCAGCATCGCCTGACGCAGTGCATGCGCCACTTCGGGCCGGTCGACCGCCAGGCGACGCGGGGTGTGCTGCGGATCTTGTGGGTTGAACGCCACGCGCCAAATATCCGCGGCCTGCTCCAGCGGCTCCATGACGTTCTGGAAATGCACGAAGCCCAGGCCACTGTCGAGATTCGCTTTGCGATCCCAGGCCTTGAGGCTGGCACACAGCAGCGCCAGGGTTTTCGCATCATTACCCAAGTCGCCTGCGCAGAATTGCAGCAGGTCCGGCATCACTTGCGCTGCCTGATACACCTGATCATCCAGCACCATGTGCTGCAGGTCAGCGGCCTTGAGCGGGCCCGACTTGGCAAGCGTATCCAGTCGATCCAGCGCAAAACGCGAGCGCAGGCCCAATGGCTGGTTATCCTGGCTGATCAGCGGCGAGAACCCGGTCAGCGGTTGTGCCGGGTTGGCCATCCACGCCGAATCGTTGGAGTGCTGCACGAAATCCCTGCGCAGCAGTTGCGGCAACTTGTCCGAGGCATAGATGCCCTTTTGCGCCGCCTGCGGGTCGATGTCCCAGGCGCAGGCGCTGTTGGAGCCGTCGAGTACGATCATCTGCAAGCCGATACGCGGGTCGCTGCATTGGGCCAGTTTCTTGGCACTGACGTTGGGCACCACCGACAGGTTCATGTACAGCGTCTGCCCCTGATCGTCCGCCGCCAGGGTGTTGACCCAGGGTATGCCCTGAATCCGGTGCACCGCATCCTGAAACGCCTGGAGGCTATCGGCCTGGTTCATGGCGTACCACTGCGTCAGCACGCGGTCGTTGTCCAGATTGGCGTCGCGCAGGCTGTAGGCGAACCGGTTGTCCCAGTCCAGCTTACCGGGCCACTGCACGATCGGGCCGAATTGTGAGCTGTAGAGCACATGGGAAACCGCTTTCACCGAGCCATCCGCCTGCTTCACGTCAATGCTCAGCGTCTGCTTCTGCATAGGCAGCGACTTGCCGTCGAGCAGGTAGCGGGTCGAGTCCTTGGGGTCCAGTTGCAGGCGGTACAGGGTGAAATGTTTGGACGAGTCCACGGTGTGGGTCCAGGCCAGGTGCCGGTTGAACCCGATATTGATCATCGGCAGCCCGGGCAACGCGGCGCCCATCACGTCCAGCTTGCCGGGAATGGTCAGGTGCATCTGATAAAAGCGCATGCCGCCGACCCACGGGAAATGTGGATTGGCCAGCAACATGCCACGACCGTTGAACGAGCGCTCGCTGCCGACCGCCACGGCATTGCTGCCACGGTCGAGGGCAAAGCGCTGCATGCGCGTGTCGGCCACCTGGAACGCAGTCTGTTTGCCCGCATTGCCGGCGACGGCGGCCGGTGGCGTGGCGCCCGCCAGGGCTTCGGCGAATTGCCCGACGCCACCTTCCACCAGCAGGCGACGGGTCAGTTTCACCAGGTCCATCGCCGTGATGTCCCGCACCCAGTCGCCCTGGCATTGCTGTGGCAGGCCCTGGCTGCGACGCTCTGCCAGTGAGCGGTTGAAACCGGCCACGTAGCCTTCGATCAGTTCGCGCACTGGCGGCGATTGCACCTGCCAGAACCCTTCAACCGCCTGGGGAGTATTCAACCAAGTGAAAAACAGATCGCTGACCCGGTTCTCGCGTTCTTCGACCGTGAGCTGATCCGGGCCGAAAAACCGCGAACGCTGACCGTTCACCGTGACGATCTCGTTGGCCAGCAAACAGAGGTTATCCTGAGCGTAGGCATAGCCGATTCCATAACCGAGCCCCCGCTCGTTCTCGGCCCGAATATGCGGCACGCCAAAACTGGTCCGACGGATCTCGGCACTCGCCTGCTCCGGCTGATTGCCGGCATTCGCCGCAAGACCAAAGCCCAGAAACATGCCTGCCAGGCTCAACCTGGTTAACTGGCTGGAAATAATCACACTCGCTCCTGATCGAAAAACGATGTTCACCGTTCTGCGTATCGATACGCACGGCGCATCCTTTCAAGGACGAAGCAAACGGGAAAAATTTAAGCGACCGGACCGCCATTCGGCGACGCTTAATGAATTGGTAAAACCCTGATGACGAAATTTCTACATTCAGGTCTTCATGATTAAGGTCGCTCATACGTCTTGTCATGTAAGAGCACCCATTTTTCCTGATCAGGCTCTGAAAAGGAGTTTTGCCATGTACAACTCGCAACTGCCAGCGGATGGTGGAAACGCACCAACGAAGACCCCCATCGAGGCTGGTGTTTTCGAGCAGCGTACCGAGCGCCAAGGCAACGATCGGATCCGCTTTCTGCTCAAGAGTTTTGGCCTGCGCACCAGTCTGATTCGCCTGAAAGTCATCGATGCGCTGCTGACAGCCGCTGAAAGCAATCGCAGCCTGGGTGTGCGCGGGGTGCACACGCATCTGCTGGAACTGGACATTCCCCTGTCGTTCCTGAGCGTGCGCGAAGTGTTGAAACGCCTGAACAGCGAAGGCGTGGTCGTGCTCAATGCCGACAAGAGCTACAGCCTTGACCCAAGGGCCGCGGCCGTCTTGATGCAGCACTGACCCAATCTTCTGTAGGAGCAGCCGGTCGACGCTCGATTGCTCGCGATGGTTGTCAACGATGACGCTGGAAGCCTGATACCCCGTGGCGCCCTCTGGTTCATCGCGAGCAGGCCCGCTCCTACAATAGATTGCTCAGGGTTTTACCTTGCGGCGCATCACACCATTGATGACCACCACGACCACCGCCACGCCGATGGCGATGTACTGGAACACTTTTTCGCTGATTACCCCGATGTTCTGCAGATACGACAGACCAAACATGATCCCCAGCACGACCAGGGCGATCAGAAGGGAGTATTTCAAACGTTGCGACTGGGTCATTAGCCTTTCCTGAAACTGATAAATGTATCCGCTTTGTATCCGAAGCCATGCCAAGTCCCTACCGTTTTGCGGGGATGCGGCGCCGGAGGCGGGGTCTCATGTTACAGCCGATGAAGATTTTTGGCTTTATCACGGCGATAACCATGAGGATTTACACATGTTGCGTCGAATCACATTGCTGATTCCCCTGCTGGCCCTGCTTTCCCTGAGTGGCTGCATCGTTTTCCCCCACGGCGGCTGGCACCATGACCACCACTACGATGACCGGGGCGGACCGGGTTACTACTACCATCGTTGATACCTCTTACTCTCATTCAAATCTCTCGCACACCTGACTCCCTGAGCGCCTGACCCGGCGCTCAGCGGCCAAGCTGACAAAGTTGTAATGCCCGCCTCATCTGCCTGACAGCCCTGGTCTAGGATCATAGGGCTGCCCAGCTTGTAGTAAATTGAAACAAACCTTGAATGCCTGTCCGGGAAAACCGTTCAGAATGCGTTTTTTTCGCCCGCCATCCGAGAAACATGCCGACATGCGAACCTCTCTGCGTCTGGCTGCCTTGAGCGCCCTCCTTTTTTCCTCCCTGGCCCAGGCCGCCGACCTGATTCCGATCGAAGTGCACCGCGACGCCAACTGCGGTTGCTGCAAAAAGTGGATCAGCCACCTTGAGGCAAACGGTTTCAAGGTCGAAGACCATGTCGAAGCCAACATGAGTGAATTCAAGCAGCAACACGGCGTGCCGCCGCGTCTGGCGTCGTGCCACACCGGCCTGATCAACGGCAAATTCGTCGAAGGCCATGTGCCAGCTGATCAGGTGCTGGCCCTGAGCAAGCGCGACGACCTGCTGGGCGTGGCCGCCCCCGGCATGCCCATGGGCTCGCCGGGCATGGAAATGGACGGCATGAGCGATGCCTACCAGGTAATCGGCCTGAAGAAAGACGGCACGGATGTGGTCGTGGCGGACTACCCCGCCCATTGATCTTCGGCGCCTATTTCGGCTTGTTCCTCGCGGCATTCGGTGCCGCGACGCTGTTGCCCCTGCAATCGGAAGCGTTGCTGGTGGGGCTGTTGCTCAGCGACAAATACTGGCTGTGGTCGCTCTTGGCAGTGGCGACCCTGGGGAATGTCCTCGGCTCGCTGGTGAACTGGTGGCTGGGACGGGCCATCGAACGCTTTCGCGACCGGCGCTGGTTTCCGGTCAGCGCAGCACATCTGGAGAAAGCCCGGATTCACTATCAACGCTACGGGCACTGGTCACTGCTGCTCAGCTGGATGCCGGTGATCGGCGATCCGCTGACCCTGGTCGCCGGGGTCATGCGCGAGCCGCTGGGGCGTTTCCTGCTGATCGTGACTTTGGCCAAGGGCGCCCGTTATGGCGTATTGGCCCTGGTCACCCTGGGCTGGATGGGTTGAACCAACCGGTGTGGCGGTTGCCTGTTTAATGTCGCCCTAATCATGCCGATCCAGCATCGGCGGATTTCCATCGGAGTTGATCCATGCCCTTGCCCCTCACTCGCTGGCTGCCCGGCCTGCTGCTGACCGCCACCCTGCCCGTCATCGCTCACGCCGAAGGCCCTGCCTACGGGCCCGAGCTGCAAGGTTTCCAGTATCCCTACACCGTCAAGCATTTCGCCTTCGAGTCCCAGGGCAAATCCCTGCAAATGGGCTACATGGACGTCGCCGCCCATGGCAAGGCCAATGGCCGCAGCGTGGTGCTGATGCACGGCAAGAACTTCTGCGGCGCCACCTGGGAAACCTCGATCAAGGCCTTGAGCGACGCAGGTTACAGGGTCATCGCCCCGGATCAGATCGGCTTCTGCACCTCCAGCAAACCGGACCATTACCAATACAGCTTCCAGCAATTGGCCAGCAATACCCAGCAATTGCTCAAGGCCCTCGGCATTCAAAAGGCCACCCTGCTCGGCCATTCCACCGGCGGCATGCTCGCCACTCGTTATGCCCTGCAATATCCCGAGCAGGTCGAACAACTGGCACTGGTCAACCCCATCGGCCTTGAAGACTGGAAAGCCCTCGGCGTGCCGTATCGCACGGTCGATCAATGGTACGAGCGCGAACTCAAGCTCAGCGCCGACGGCATCCGGACCTATGAACGCAACACCTACTACGGCGGGCGCTGGAAACCTGAATTCGAGCGCTGGGTCGACATGCTCGCCGGGCTCAACAAAGGTCCGGGGCATACGCAAGTCGCGTGGAATTCGGCCCTGATCTACGACATGATCTTCACCCAACCGGTGTACTACGAATTCCAGAACCTGAAGATGCCGACCCTGTTGTTGATCGGGACGTCCGATACCACGGCCATTGGCAGTGATATCGCCCCGCCCGAGGTCAAGGCAAGACTCGGTCACTACGACCAGTTGGGTAAGCAGGTGGCAAAACTGATTCCCCAATCGACCCTCGTGGAATTTCCCGGCATGGGGCACGCGCCGCAGATGGAAGAACCGGCGCAGTTCCACAAGGCGTTGCTTGGCTGGCTGAACAAAACCAATCCCGTGCGTTGAAGAGGTAAGGCTGATGGCGGTGCAAATTGCAGTGATCGACGATTGGCAGAACGTCGCCCGTGATGTGGTTGATTGGTCCGTGCTGGACCCGATCGGTGAGGTGAGCTTCATCCACGACTACCCTGCCGATAACGAAACACTGGCAAAGCGTCTGGGTGATTTCGAGGTGATTTGCGTGATGCGCGAGCGCACCCGCTTCGACGCGGAACTGCTGGCGCGCTTGCCGAAGCTCAAGCTGCTGGTGACCGGCGGCATGCGCAACTTCGCCCTCGACCTGAATGCCGCCAAGGCCCTGGGGATCCAGGTCTGTGGCAGCGACAGCTACAAGCACGCCGCGCCGGAACTGACCTGGGCGCTGATCATGGCGGCGACCCGCAATCTGGTGAACGAAGCCAACGCGTTGCGCGCAGGCCTTTGGCAGCAGAGCCTGGGTGGCGACTTGCACGGCAAGACCCTGGCGATCCTCGGCCTTGGCAGCATCGGCCAACGCGTCGCGCAGTTCGGCCAGGTGTTCGGCATGCGCGTGATCGCCTGGAGTGAAAACCTCACCCCGGAACGGGCCGCGCAAGCGGGCGTCACTTATGTCAGCAAGCAGGAACTGTTCGAGCAGGCAGACGTGTTGTCGGTGCATCTGGTCCTCAGCGACCGCTCCCGCGGGCTGGTCGATGCCGAGTCACTGAGCTGGATGAAACCCACCGCGCTGCTGGTCAACACTGCACGCGGGCCGATTGTCGACGAGTCGGCCCTGGTCAAGGCGTTGCAGAAACGACGCCTGGGCGGCGCGGCGCTGGATGTGTTCGAGATTGAGCCGCTACCCGCCAATCATCCGTTCAGGACCCTGGAGAATGTGCTGGCGACACCGCATGTGGGGTATGTGAGCCAACAGAATTACCAGCTGTTTTTCTCGCAGATGATTGAAGACATTCAGGCGTGGTCCTCGGGCGAGCCGATTCGGTTGTTGAACTGATACCCAGTCATCGTTCATCGCGAGCAGGCTCGCTCCCACAGGGATTTCGATAAGACGTAAATTTACGTCCAACCGTTAAACCTGTGGAAGCGGGCTTGCCCGCGATGAGACCAGAACAGGCACCACACATCCAAAATCATGCACCGCAATGGTGCATCCAAACTGTTCACCCACGCACACTGATGTGACAGTTCTGCTTCATTTCCTGCCAATTTCCCAAAAAAAACTGCACTTCGTCGGTGCGTTTGCACCTCTTTCCGGCACGTCCGTACCGCTACAAACCGATTGTCGAACAATTTTGCCATTCGAGCTTTACCGCTCTAAGTTCTGGTCTAGGCTCAGGTTCGCGAGGCGAAACCGGTCGGTCACAAAGCGGAGAAAAATTCGAAACTTTTGCCGTTAGTGGTCGGTCGACTGTAAGGAAGGTGCGTTGCGACTGGTGCAATCCTTGCAATGGCTAATCCACCCATTCTGCTTGCGCGCATGGGCAGTGTTTGCTCACCGATGCGGGGCGCATTTGTGCCCGACCACAGGACGTGGTTTTCAGGAATACCGTTTGCCAGAGCTAAGAATTAGATCAACAACACGGGAGATTCATATGATCAGTGCGGCATTGGATGTACAGGGAGAACGTGCTCACCAGCATGTCGGCGAATCGAGCGTTCTGATTGCTCCCACTGCACAGTCGATCAGCGTTCCCGGCACCAGGACGCTGACACCTTCGGTCAACCAGAATCCGAACCGGAAGAAAGTGTTGTTCGTCACCTCGGAGATTGCCGACCTGGTCAAGACCGGCGGCCTGGGTGACGTGTCTGCGGCCCTGCCCCGGGCCATGACCCATCTGCACGACGTGCGCGTGTTGATCCCCGGTTACCCGCAGGTGATGCACAGCGAAAACCCGATTCATATCATCGGCGAACTGGGCGGCCATGCGGCGCTGCCACCCTGCAAGATCGGGCGCATGGACATGCCCGATGGCCTGGTGATTTACGTGTTGATCTGCCCTGAACTCTACGAGCGTGAAGGTTCGCCCTACGGCGCCAACAATGGCCGCGACTGGCCGGACAACCATATTCGTTTCGCCCGCCTGGGTCTGGCGGCCGCCGACATTGCCGCGAACCTGGCGCAAATCCACTGGTGCCCGGACCTGGTGCACGCCCATGACTGGCCCGCTGGCCTTGCGCCCGCCTACATGCACTGGCGAGGGCAACGCACGCCGACCCTGTTCACCATCCATAACCTGGCGTATCAGGGCGTGACCAGCCTGGGTTCGTGCCCTGAACTGGGCATTCCCCAGCACGCCCTGCAACAGGAAGGCATGGAGTTCTACGGCAAGATGTCGTTCCTCAAGGCCGGCATGGCCTATTCGAGCCACATCACCACGGTGAGTGCCACCTACGCCCAGGAAATCACCACCCCGGCCTTCGGTTGCGGCCTGGACGGCTTCCTCGCCTCCAAGACCCAGCAAGGCCAGCTCAGCGGCATTCCCAACGGCATTGATGAAAGCTGGGACTCCGCCACCGACACGCACCTGTTCCGCCCCTTCGCCATCGGCGATTGGGAAGGCAAGGCCGTCAATGCCGCCCATGTGCGCAAGCTGTTCGGCCTTGAGGATTCCAAAGGCCCGCTGTTTGCCGTGGTCTCGCGACTGGTCTATCAGAAAGGCCTGGACCTGACTGAAGCGGTCTCCGGCTTCATCGTCAAGAACGGCGGACAGATCGCGATCATCGGTCGCGGCGAGCCGGAAGAAGAACAGGCCATGCGGGAACTGGCCCTGCGCTTCCCCGGGCAGATCGGGGTGCGCATCGGCTTCAATGAAACCGATGCCCGTCGCATGTTCGCCGGCAGCGATTTCCTGCTGATGCCGTCGCGCTATGAACCCTGCGGCCTGAGCCAGATGTACGCCCAGCGCTTCGGTTCCCTGCCGGTGGCGCGCAATACCGGCGGCCTGGCCGACACTATCGATAACGGGGTGACCGGTTTCCTGTTCGACGAATCCACGGTCGAGAGTTATGAAGAAGCCCTGAGCCGCGCCTTCAAGGTGTTCGCCTTCCCCGAGCTGCTCAACGCCATGCGCTGCCGGGCCATGACTCAACCTTTCAACTGGTGCCAGGCCGTCGAACCCTACGCCGAACTCTATGAACAGCTCGTCGCCCGAGCACTGGGGAAATCGCACAAACAGTAAAGAGGCTTTCAAGATGCCGTTACGGACCCTTGAGACCTGGCCCCACGGCGCAATCATGCTGGACGCGGAACACACGCAATTTGCGTTGTGGGCGCCAGATGCGTTCTACGTCAGTGTCGAACTGGAAAATGGACAGTCCATGCCGTTGTTGCCCCAGGCCGACGGCTGGTTCGTGATCAACACCCGCTGCCCCGCGGGTACGCGCTACCGCTACAACATCGACGGTGAGCTGGAGGTGCCCGACCCGGCCTCCCGCGCCCAGGACGGCGATGTCCACCGGCACAGCGTGGTGGTCGATCCCCACGCTTACCGCTGGCGTCACAGCACCTGGCTGGGCCGCCCGTGGAACGAAGCGGTGATTTACGAATTGCATGTCGGAGCGCTCGGCGGTTTTTCCGCCGTCGAGCAGCATCTGGCGCGCCTGGTCGAACTGGGCATCACCGCGATCGAACTGATGCCCGTGGCGCAGTTCCCCGGCGAGCGCAACTGGGGCTACGACGGGGTGCTGCCCTACGCGCCCCAGGCCTCCTATGGTTCGCCCGAACAGCTCAAGCACCTGATCGATACCGCCCATGGCCACGGCCTGGCGGTGATTCTCGACGTGGTCTACAACCACTTTGGCCCGGACGGCAACTACCTGCATCGCTACGCCAAGGGCTTTTTCAATGAAGACAAACACACACCCTGGGGCGCGGCCATCGACTTCAGCCGCCGCGAGGTGCGGGATTTCTTCATCGATAACGCCCTGATGTGGTTGCTGGAGTACCGATTCGACGGCCTGCGCCTGGACGCGGTGCACGCCATCGAAGACCCGGATTTTCTCCAGGAACTGGCGCGCCGGGTGCGCCAGCAAATCGATCCACTGCGTCACGTCTGGCTGATGGTGGAAAACGAGCACAACCAGGCCAGCCTGCTGGAGCAAGGCTACGACGCGCAATGGAACGACGACGGCCACAACGCCTTGCATGTGCTGTTGACCGGGGAAACCGACGCCTACTACGCCGACTACGCGCAAAACCCCACCGAACAACTGGCACGCTGCCTCAGCCAGGGCTTCGTGTTTCAGGGCCATATCAATCGCCATGGCCGCCCCCGTGGCGAGCCCAGCGGGCACTTGCCTCCCAGCGCCTTCATTCTGTTTTTGCAGAATCACGATCAGGTCGGCAACCGCGCCTTTGGCGAGCGCCTGCATCGGTTGGCCCGACCGCAAGCCTTGAAAGCTGCCACCGCGCTGTTGCTGCTGTCGCCGATGATTCCACTGCTGTTCATGGGCGAAGAGTACGCGGCCGAGCAGCCGTTCCTGTTTTTCACCAGCCACCACGGTGAACTGGCGCGCCTGGTGCGCGAAGGTCGGCGCAATGAATTTGCCGCCTTCAGTGCCTTTGCCGACCCTCACCAGCGGGACCGCATCCCAGACCCGAATCAACCTGAGACCTTTGAAGCGTCCAGACCCAGGCTGACCGGAGCTGACGCTTCGGCCACCGATGCGCTGTATCGACAGCTGCTGCAGATCCGCCATCGGCACATCATCCCGCGCCTGCCGGGCGCCCAGGCGCTGGATGCCGAGGTGCTGGCCGATGCTGCGGTATCGGCGCGCTGGCGGCTGGGCGATGGCAGCCAGCTGCGCATCGACCTGAACCTCAGTGATGCGCCGGTGGTCCGCAGCCCACACACCGATGCGCAGCTATTGTTCGAGCAACCGCCACGCGCCGCAGGCCACATGCAACAAGGCATGCTTGCGCCCTATAGCGCGCTCGTCACCCTCAAGGCAGCACCCCCTTTGCTACCCCCGGACGGAGAGCGTCAATGAGCGATGCGCAACTCGAAATTCTGGCCAGCCGGGCTGGCCTGGCGGTCGACTGGATCGACGCCAACGGTCGCCCGCAAAGGGTCGCGCCCTCAGTCTTGCGCAATGTCCTGACCGGGCTTGGCCATCCGGCCGGGAGCGCCCAGGAAATCGACGCCAGCCTGGTGGAATTGCAGCAAGTTCAACAAACCCGCCATCTGCCGCCGCTGATCACCGCCGACGTCGGGATCGGCCTGAACCTGGCGCACTATTTCGAGCCGCTGACCCCCTGCGAGATTCACCTCGAAGACGGTTCGCGCCTGAGCCTCAATCTGGACGCCGAGGCAACGTTGCCGGGGCTGATCCCGGTGGGTTACCAGCATGTCAGCATCGACGGACAGAGCTTCACCCTCGCCGTGGCCCCTGAGCGCTGCTACAGCGTGGGCGATGCCGTGCAAGCTCCGATACCCAGGGTCTGGGGTCTGAGTGCGCAGCTGTACTCCCTGCGTCGTGCCGGCGATGGCGGGTTCGGAGATACCCTGGCGCTGGAAGAACTGGCCCGGGCCGCCGGTGAGCGCGGTGCCGAGGCACTGGCGATCAGCCCGCTGCACGCCATGTTCGCCAGCGACACCGGGCGCTACAGCCCCTACTCGCCCTCCAGCCGTCTGTTCCTCAACAGCTTGTACTGTGCGCCCGCGGCGATCCTTGGCGAGCGAGCGATGCGCACGGCCATCGACGCCACGGGCCTGGGGGAACAACTGCAGCAGCTTGAAGAAAACGCCTTGATCGACTGGCCGGCCGCCGCCGCTGCCAAGCAGCGTCTGCTGCAGGCCCTGTACGAAGGCTTCGTGCAGGGCGAGCACCCGTTGCACGCCGATTTCAGCAGCTTTCGCCACGCCGGCGGCGAAGCCCTGGAAAACCATTGCCGCTTCGAAGCCATCCAGGAGTCCCGTGCAGCCAAGGGTGAAAGCCTCGACTGGCGGCAGTGGCCCGAGCAATGGCGCGACCCGCGCAGCGCCGCCCTGGCCGACTTCGCCGAAGAGAACGCCGGGCGCATCGGTTACTACGCCTTCTGCCAGTGGCTGATCGACCGAAGCCTTGCCCGCGCCCAGACCGCTGCCCGCAGCAGCGGCATGAGCATCGGCCTGATTGCAGACCTGGCCGTCGGCGCCGATGGCGGTGGCAGCCAGGCCTGGAGCCGGCAGGATGAATTGCTCGCATCCCTCACCGTCGGCGCGCCACCGGACATTCTCAATCGCAGCGGCCAGGGCTGGGGGATCTCCGCGTTTTCCCCGGAAGGCCTGGTGCGCAACGGCTTTCGTGCCTATATCGAAATGCTGCGCGCCAACTTTGCCCACGCCGGTGGCCTGCGCATCGACCATGTCATGGGCTTGCAACGGCTGTGGGTGATCCCCAACGGCGCACCGCCCACCGACGGCGCGTACCTGTATTACCCGGTGGACGACCTGCTGCGCCTGCTGACCCTCGAATCCCATCGCCATCAGGCCATTGTCCTGGGCGAAGACCTCGGCACCGTCCCGGACGGCCTGCGGGAAAAATTGATCACCCGCTCGATGCTCGGCATGCGCGTGTTGCTGTTCGAGCAGGACAACACCCACTTCAAGCCCATCCTCGACTGGCCGGACAACGCCCTGGCCACCACCAGCACCCACGACCTGCCGACCCTCAATGGCTGGTGGCATGGTCGGGACATCGACTGGAACGCGCGCTTGAGCCTCATCGACGCCAACGCTGAAATCGAGTGGCGCCAGCATCGTGAACGGGAACGCGAAGGCCTGCGCCGGGCCCTGAGCCAGGACCCGCAGAACTTCCGCGAGGAATCCCACGAAACCGATCAGGTGCTCGATGCCAGCGTGCGCTTCCTCGGCCATACCCGCGCGCCGCTGGTGCTGCTGCCGCTGGAAGATGCCCTGGGCGTCGAACAGCAGGCCAATCTGCCCGGCACCATCGATACCCACCCCAACTGGTCGCGACGCCTGCCCGGCTACAGTGAAGTCCTGCTGGACAACCCGGACGCCGCGCGGCGCCTGGAACTGCTGGCCGTCGCGCGACTCCAGGCGGGCGAGCGTGATTCATGACGATGCAGGTCCCCGGACATCCGCTGCGGGCGACCCTGCGCCTGCAATTTCACAAAGGCTTTACCCTCGACGACGCGGCGGCACTGGTGCCGTACTTCGCCCGGCTTGGCATCAGCCATGTGTATGCCTCGCCGCTGCTGAGCGCCCGCGCCGGATCGATGCATGGCTATGACGTGGTCGACCCGACCACGGTCAACCCGGAACTGGGCGGTGAAACCGCCTTGCGCCGCCTGGTCAGCGCCTTGCGCAGCCAGCGGATGGGGCTGATCCTCGATATCGTCTCCAACCACATGGCCGTCGGCGGCAGCGACAATCCCTGGTGGCTCGACCTGCTCGAATGGGGCCGGCTGAGCCCCTATGGCGAGTTCTTCGATATCCAGTGGCATTCCCCTGATCCGTTGATGGAAGGTCAACTGCTGCTGCCTTTCCTGGGCAGCGACTACGGCATTGCCTTGCAGGACGGCACCCTGCCCCTGCGCTTCGATCCACGGCGCGGCGCCTTTTACGTCGAACATTACGAGCATCACTTCCCGATCTGCCCCAGCCATTACGGTGAACTGCTCAAGGCCGATGCCGAGCCGCTCAATGGGCTGGCCGATCGCTTCAGCACCCTGAGTTATCAGTCCGACGCCCATGGCCTGGCCATCCCCCTGAAGACCGAACTGCACGAACTGGCCCGTGACCCGGCCATCGTGCAGGCCATCGAGCAGCACCTGCGAAGTTACGACTCGACCACGCCCGAAGGCTTCCAGAAGCTGCACGACCTGCTGGAGCGCCAGAGCTATCGCCTGGCCAGTTGGCGCACGGCGGCGGACGACATCAACTGGCGGCGTTTTTTCGATATCAACGAACTCGGCGGGCTGCGGGTCGAGCGCCCGGCGGTGTTCGAGGCCACCCACGCGAAAATCTTCGAGCTGGTGGCGGACGGTTTGATCGACGGCCTGCGCATCGACCACATCGACGGCCTCGCCGACCCTCGGGGCTATTGCCGCAAACTGCGGCGGCGGGTGGATCGCCTGGCACCCGGCCGACACCTGCCGATCTATGTCGAGAAGATCCTCGGCGAGGGCGAAACCCTGCGTCGCGACTGGTCGGTGGACGGCACCACTGGCTACGAATTCATGAATCAGGTGTCGCTGCTGCAGCATGATCCCCAGGGCGAACGGTCCCTCGGTGAACTCTGGCAGCGCTACAGCGAGCGCCCGGCGGACTTTCGCCAGGAAGCGCAACTGGCCCGCCAGCAGATCCTCAACGGTTCCCTGGCCGGGGATTTCGAAAGCGTCGCCCAGGCCCTGCTGCAAGTGGCCCGGGATGACCTGATGACCCGCGACCTGACCCTCGGCGCGATCCGTCGTGCCTTGCTGGAACTGATCGTGCACTTCCCGGTGTATCGCACCTACATCAGCGCCCTCGGGCGCTCCGCCGAGGATGACGTGATGTTCCGCCAGGCCATGGACGGTGCCCGGCAAACCCTTGGCGAAGCCGACTGGCCGGTGCTCGATTGCCTGGCCGGCTGGCTGGGTGGCGAGCCGTGGCGCAAGCGCCCGGCGGGACGGGTGCGCAAGCGGCTCAAGCATGCCTGTGTGCGTTTTCAGCAACTGACGTCACCGGCAGCGGCCAAGGCCGTGGAAGACACCGCGTTCTATCGCTCGGCGGTGCTGCTGTCGCGCAACGACGTCGGCTTCAGCACCGAGCAATTCAGCGCGCCGGTGGCGGCGTTTCATGCCGCCTGCGGCCAACGCCTGGGCGAATTCCCGGACAATCTGCTGGCCACCGCGACCCACGACCACAAGCGTGGCGAGGACAGCCGCGCGCGCCTGGCGGTGCTGAGCGAACGCAGCCGCTGGTACGCCGAGCATCTTGGTCTGTGGCGCACCCTCGCCCGGCCGTTGCGCGACGATGACCAGGCACCGTCCGCCGGCGACGAGCTGATCGTGTATCAGGCGCTGCTCGGCAGTTGGCCCCTCGACCTGCGTCCCGATGATCCAGTGGCCCTGCAGGATTACGCCGAACGCGTCTGGCAGTGGCAGCGCAAGGCCCTGCGCGAAGCCAAGCTGCAAAGCAGCTGGAGTGCGCCGAACGACACCTATGAACACGCCTGCGAGAGCTTCCTCAAGCGCCTGCTGCTGACCCCAGAAGGCGAGTTGCTGCGTTCGGCCCTGGGCAAGGCGGTGCAGGCCATTGCCGTACCCGGCGCACTCAATGGATTGGCGCAAACCTTGCTGCGCATGACAGTGCCAGGGGTACCGGATCTGTATCAGGGCAATGACTACTGGGACTTTTCCCTGGTCGACCCGGACAACCGCCGGCCAGTGGATTACGCCAGCCGGCAACAGGCCTTGCAGCAAACGCTACACCTGCCCGATCTGCTGGCGAACTGGCGTGACGGGCGCATCAAGCAGGCCTTGATCGCCCGCACGTTGAACCTGCGCGCCGAGCACCCGCAGCTGTTTCGACGGGGGACTTACCAAGCCCTCGAAGTGCTCGGCAGCCAGGCGCATCGGGTCGTGGGATTTGTTCGGGAACATGACGGCAAAAGGGCCATTGTGATTGTGCCGATTCGCAGTGCTTCGCTGCTGGAAAACAGTGCCGGGCCGCTGATCGATGCTTCGCAGTGGGGCGATACACGGGTTCATTTGCCGTTCATGAACGCCGAGGAAAATCTCAAGGGACTTTTTTCGAGCGTCACAGTCACAAAACACAGGGAGCTGATGATCAGCGCCGCGCTGGGGGATTTCCCGGTCAATCTGTTTATTCAAACTACCGACACTTGAGTTGTTCAGGAGCAAGGCGATGAGTACCGACGATAAACGTATCCGCGAGTTTGCCTATCAGATCTGGGAGTCCGAAGGTAAACCCGAAGGCCAGGAAGCGCGGCATTGGGAGATGGCGATCAAACTGGCCGAGTCCGAAGCACTGGCGCCGAAAAAGGCACCCAAGGCAGCCGGCAGCAAGACAGCCGCCAGCAAAACCGCCGCGACCGGCAAGACACTCAATGGCAAGGCCGCCGAGACGAAAACCAAGGCCAAGGCCAAGCCTGCCGCTGCTGGCGCGGTGATTGCGGCGGGGGAAAAGGCGGCCGAGAAAAAAACCCGAGCACCGCGCAAGCCACCGGCGGCCTGACGCTTTACACCATGACCCGAATGACTTGCGTGGCGAGCTTTCTCGCCACCGGACTCGCTCGCCCCTAACAAAGCCCTGTGGGAGCGAGCCTGCTCGCGATAACGGTGTCTCAGGCAGCAAATGTGTTGATTTTGGAACCATCGCGAGCAGGCTCGCTCCCACATTTACCAGGCAGTAGCCCACATTTGCAGGAGCACTTATGACCCGCCCAAAGAAAGACACCCCGGCACCTCATGAGCCCTCGCGCATTCGTGAAGGCCTGCCCTTTCCGCTGGGCGCGACCTGGGATGGTCTGGGGGTCAACTTCGCCCTGTTTTCCGCCAACGCCACCCGGGTCGAACTGTGCATTTTCGACGATACCGGCGAAGTCGAAGTCGAGCGCATCGAGTTGCCGGAATACACCGACGAGATCTACCACGGCTACCTGCCGGACGCTCATCCGGGGCTGATCTATGGCTACCGGGTGTACGGCCCCTACGACCCGGCCAACGGTCATCGCTTCAACCCCAACAAATTGCTGATCGACCCTTACGCCAAGCAACTGGTGGGCAAGCTGAAGTGGTCCGAAGCGCTGTTCGGCTACACCATCGGGCATCCGGATGCCGACCTCAGTTTCGATGAACGCGACAGCGCGCCATTCGTGCCCAAGTGCAAGGTGATCGACCCGGCGCACACCTGGGGCCACGATCATCGGGTCAGCGTGCCCTGGGACAAAACCATCATTTATGAAACCCATGTGCGTGGCTTCACCATGCGTCACCCGGCGGTTCCCGACAATGTGCGCGGCACCTTCGCCGGGTTGATGGTCGACGATGTGCTGGAACACATCCGCAAGCTCGGCGTGTCCACCGTCGAGCTGCTGCCGATCCATGCCTTCGTCAATGACCAGCACCTGCTGCACAAAGGCATGACCAATTACTGGGGCTACAACAGCATCGCCTTTTTCGCTCCCGACCCGCGCTATCTGGCCAGCGGCAAGATCGCCGAGTTCAAGGAGATGGTCGCGCATCTGCATGAAGCCAACCTGGAAGTGATCCTCGACGTGGTCTACAACCACACCGCCGAGGGCAATGAGCAAGGGCCGACCCTGTCCATGCGCGGCATCGACAATGCCTCGTACTACCGCCTGATGCCGGACGAGAAGCGCTTCTATATCAACGATTCCGGCACCGGCAACACCCTGGACCTGAGCCACCCGTGCGTGCTGCAAATGGTCACCGACTCCCTGCGCTACTGGGCCTCGGAAATGCACGTGGATGGCTTCCGTTTCGACCTGGCGACCATCCTGGGGCGTTATCACGACGGGTTCGACGAGCGTCACAGCTTCCTCGTCGCCTGTCGCCAGGACCCGGTGCTGCGTCAGGTCAAGCTGATTGCCGAACCCTGGGACTGCGGCCCCGGCGGCTATCAGGTCGGCAGGTTTCCGCCGGGCTGGGTGGAATGGAACGACAAGTTCCGCGACACCGTGCGCGCCTTCTGGAAAGGCGACGACGGCCAGCTGGCGGACTTCGCCAGCCGCATGACCGCCTCGGGCGAAATGTTCAATCAACGGGGCCGGCGCCCCTACTCGTCGGTGAACTTCGTCACCGCCCATGACGGCTTCACCCTTAATGATCTGGTGTCCTACAACGACAAGCACAACGAGGCCAATGACGAGAACAACCAGGACGGCAGCAATAACAACCTGTCCTGGAACCACGGCGTCGAAGGCCCCACCGACGATCCGCAAATCAACGCCCTGCGCCACCGGCAGATGCGCAATTTCTTCGCCACTCTGCTGCTGGCCCAGGGCACGCCGATGCTGGTGGCCGGCGATGAATTCGCCCGCACCCAGGACGGCAACAACAACGCCTATTGCCAGGACAGCGAGATCGGCTGGGTCAACTGGGATCTGAGCGAAGACGGCAAGGCGCTGCTCAAGTTCGTCAAACGCCTGATCAAGTTGCGCCTGGCCTACCCGATCCTGCGCCGGGGCCGTTTTCTGGTGGGCAGTTACAACGAAGACATCGGGGTCAAGGACGTGACCTGGCTGGCAGCGGACGGCAGCGAGATGACCACCGAGCACTGGCACGATGCGCACAATCGCTGCATGGGCATGCTGCTCGACGGTCGCGCCCAGGAAACCGGCATCCGCCGCAAAGGTGCGGACGCCACCCTGTTGCTGGTGGTCAACGCGCACCACGACATCGTCAACTTCGCACTGCCGGAAGTGCCCGACGGCGGCTTCTGGACCTGCATGATCGACACCAATCAACCGTCGATTCGCGGCCAGGAACGCTTCGAGTTCGGCCATGAATACTCGGTCACCGGCCGTTCGCTACTGCTCTTCGAATTGCAGCACGAGGAAGAGGAATGAACTGTGTTTTCGGGATAACCCTCCCCTGTGGCGAGGGAGCTTGCTCCCGCATGAGTGCGTAGCACTCACAAAATCGCGATGGCGTTCAGATGCTGGGGCTGCTGCGCAGCCCAACGCGAGCAAGCTCGCTCGCCACAGGGGATTTTTTGTAAACGTTGACCTGGTCGGAAAGAAACCTGCCGCCGGGAACATCGGCGCGACGAAATCCGTTACATGAGCAATACTCTGCACGCGGCAGTTCCAGGGTTCGGAACGCGGCACAATGCTATCAACGAGAACAAGGACGTAGCCATGAAACCGGTCTCTCAGCTCGATCACAGTGCGACGGCGCAAATCTGGAACAGCGCCCCGCAACTGGAAAACGTTCCGGTCATCAACCCCCAGACGCTGGTCCCGCCTGGCGCCCGCGCCGTGGTGATCGCCCCGCATCCTGGCGATGAAGTGGTCACCTGCGGCGGCCTGCTGCAGTTGCTCAGCACCATGGGCCACCCCTTGCAATTGATCTCGGTGACCGACGGCAGCGCCAGCCACCCAGGCTCCCGGCAGTGGTCGGAGAAACGCCTCAGTGTGTTTCGCGTTCAGGAAAGTGTTGAGGCCTTGCGTCGGCTCGGCTTGCCGATGCACAGCCTGAAGTGGATTCGCGGCGGCTTCGCCGACAATGCCCTGGCCGAACATGAAGTGGAATTGACCCGCTTCATCGCCCGTTATCTGCGCCCCGGCGATGTGGTGTTCAGCACCTGGTCGCAGGACGGCAACAGCGACCACGACGCCGTGGGCCGCGCCAGTGCCAACGCTGCGACCATTGCCGGCGCCGACTTCAACGAAGTACCGGTGTGGGCCTGGCATTGGCCGACGCGCGATAGCGGCTTGATTCCCTGGCACCGCGCCCGCAAGGTCCGCCTGGACACCTGGACCGTCGCCCGCAAAAGCCACGCGACCCACGCCTACGCCAGCCAACTCGACGGCGACCCCGCCATCGGCATCGCCCCGCCGATCCCCCGGGTGCTGCTGGACCGGATGCGCCTGCCGTATGAAATTGTCTTTGTCTGAACCGCCTCATCCGTTACCGACACTATCCTCTGTAGGAGCGAGCCTGCTCGCGATGGACTCAGGTACACCGCTGGGTGTCAGGTATCCAGCGTTATCGTTGACCACCATCGCGAGCAAGCTCGCTCCTACAGGGGACCGGTGATTGAATTTCGAAACTGAACTGCCTGCCAAGCCATGAGTCGCATACATAGACATCCCCCGATCGAAGAGGAGCGAACGTGACCAGTCATTCCGAATCGCAGTCGATTGAATCCCTGAACAGCCCATCGACCATTCATCGCCTGCGTGTACTGACGGTCAACACCCACAAGGGGTTCACCGCCTTCAACCGACGTTTCATCCTGCCGGAACTGCGCGAAGCGGTGCGCAGCACCTCGGCCGACCTGGTGTTTTTGCAGGAGGTGGTCGGCGAGCACGAAGGCCATTCCTCGCGCCTGAACAACTGGCCTGCGATCTCGCAATACGAATTTCTCGCCGACAGCATGTGGAGCGACTTTGCCTATGGGCGCAACGCCGTCTACCCCGACGGCCACCATGGCAACGCGCTGCTGTCCAAGTACCCGATTCGCGAATACCGCAACCTCGACGTGTCCATCACCGGCCCCGAACGCCGCGGGCTGTTGCACTGCGTGCTGGACGTGCCCGGCCATCGCGAAGTGCATGCGATCTGCGTCCACCTGAGCCTGCTGGAAAGCCATCGCCAGCTTCAGTTGCAGTTGCTCTGCCAGTTGCTCGAATCCCTGCCGGACGAGGCGCCGGTAATCATCGCCGGCGACTTCAACGACTGGCAGTTGCAAGGCAACGCCGCCCTCGCCCGCCGCGATTATCTGCACGAAGCCTTCGAGCGCCATCACGGCCGCCCCGCCAAAACCTACCCCGCGCGGTTTCCACTGTTGCGCCTGGATCGCGTCTACCTGCGCAATGCCACCAGCCATGAACCGCAAATTCTCGGGACCAAACCCTGGACCCACCTTTCGGACCATCTGCCGCTGGCCGTCGAAGTCCACCTCTGAGCCTATTGGCGGGCAAATCAAATACGCTTGATTAATCGTTTAACCTGTTACTTTTGACAGTAGATACGTAAAAAAACTGCTGCTACGTTGCTCTCGTCCATGTTTTTGAATGTATGGACGTGCGACTCATAGTGGCCGTCGTTGCTGAAGAATTTCGATAACGGGTGGATGCCCACCCGATGCTGTCTCGCAACTCGCGCTGCCGAGAGTGCCTGATGCCTTGTCGCTTTTGACATGTGGCCACTCAGACACCCAAACGAAAGCGGAGACGAGCATGAAGTTTTCCAGTGATTGGCCCCAGTACGGCCAAAGCATTTTTTTGGTGTTACTCCTGTTATTGGTGGGCTGGTCCCACCCCGCCCATGCCGCCTGCGCGCTCACGCCCACCGCCGGTAACGACAACTTCGTCTGCGACAGCGGCACCAATGGCCCGCTGACCGATCTGGCGGGCAACAACACGCTCAGCTTTCCCGCCAATGGCACAGGGGTGGTCAATGGTACGGTCAGGTTCGGAATCGGCAACGACATTGTCACCATGGATTCAGGGCAAATCGTCGGCGCGCTGATCCAGGGAGACGGCGCCGACCGGCTGACCATCAGCGCCGGCCAGATCACAGGCGCAGTCGATCAAGGCAACGGCATCGACAACTTCACCATGACCGGCGGCACTATCCAGTCCCTGGCTCAGGGTGACAGTCGCGATTTCTTTCGCATGACCGGTGGCAGGATCATCGGCGCCTTCGAGGACGGCGACACCGCCACCATGAGCGGCGGCCGGATCGGTCGGGTCGACATGAAGCTCGATAACAACCTGTTCGACATGTCCGGCGGCACCATTGACGGCAACCTGGTAACAGGCTTCGGCCGCGACACCATTATCCTGTCCGGCGGTACCATCGGCGGATTCATCAGTGTCAGCGGCGGCAACGACAGCATTACCGTGACCGGCGGCGAGGTGTTCGGCGAAATCCGCACCAGCGCCGGCAACGACACCTTTGTCTGGGATGGCGGTGGCATCCTCCATTCGCCCGTCCGGCTGGAGGGCGACAACGACAGCGCAACCCTGCGCAACCTTAGCGAAACCAGCCTCGCCCAGAACCCGTTAGTCGATGGCGGGACCGGTGCCGACGTGCTGACCTTCGACCACACCACCACTTCGGTACCCGGCCGTTACGTCAATTTCGAAACGATCAACCTCAACAACGCCTCGCAACTGGATCTGGGCACCGGAAATATGGTGCTGGGCGACAGTGCCAGCGGCACCGGCGTGTTCAACATCGACGGCAGCAGCACCCTGGCCTCGCAACAAGGCAGCATCACCTCCTTCACCGCTGGCCAGTCCGCCACGCTGAACAACGCCGGGATCATCGACCTGACCACGGGCAATACCCGCACCAGCGACACCCTGACCGTACAGGGCAATTACGCTGGCAGCGGCGGCCGACTGCGGGTGCAAAGCGTGCTCGGGGATGACAGCTCGCCCAGCGACAAGCTGGTGGTCAACAACGGCACATTGACCGGCACCACCACTATCGAGGTCACCAATCTCAATGGCACTGGCGCGGCGACCCCGCAAAACGGCATTCAGGTGGTCCAGACCCAAGGCACGGCCACCAGCGATGCCAGCGCCTTCACCCTCGCAACCCCGTTGTCGGCCGGCGCCTTCAAATACGTGCTGTACAAGGGCGGCGTCACCCCTGGCAGCGAAAACAGCTGGTACCTGCGCTCGTCCGTGGTGGCGCCACCGCTGGTGCCGGTGACCGTGGCCAACCCCGATCCGGCCGTGCCACCCCAAGTCGTGCTGGTGCCTCTGGTGGCGATACCTGTCGCCGCTGCCGGCAGCCCGCCGTTGCCGACGCCGCAGCCGGGCGCCGCGCCGATTCCCTTGTACCGCCAGGAAGTCCCCAACTGGGCAGTGCTGCCACCCGCCGCCGGGCAATTGGCCCTAAGAGCGCTCGGTACCTTCCATGAACGCCAGGGCGATCAACGCCTGCTGACCGAAAAAGGGGCCTTTGGCGCCGGCTGGGGTCGTGTCTACGGCACGAACTTCGAGCAGACCTGGGCCGGCACCGTCAAGCCGAAGCTCGACGGCTCGATCAAAGGCTTCCAGGTGGGCAACGACCTCTACGGCCAAGAGACGTCAGGCGGACACATCCAGCGCATGGGCGTCTTCGTCGGCCAGAGTCGCTTGAAAGGCGATGTCGATGGCTTCAACGAGGGTTTCGAAGACAAGCGCGCGGGCAAGGTCGAACTTCGCGGCAGCAGCCTGGGCGCCTACTGGACCCTGACCGATCCAAAGGGTTGGTACTTCGATACGGTGGCCATGTACACCTGGCTGGACGGCGACAGCCATTCCGATCGCGGCCTGAAAATCGATAACGAGGGCCACGTGGTCACCCTCTCGGCCGAAGGTGGTTATCCGTTCCCGCTGACGGGCGACTGGGTGATTGAACCCCAGGCGCAAATCATCCGGCAGCAAGTGAAGCTCGACAGTCAGGACGACGGCATTTCACGGGTGTCGTTCGATTCCGACCCGACCTGGACCGGTCGCCTCGGTGCACGTCTCAAGGGCCGCTACACCCTCGCCGGTTTGCCGGCGGAGCCGTATCTCCGGGCCAATCTATGGCACACCCTTTCCGGCACCGACACGGTCACTTTCGCCAGCAGCACCGATATCGACACCGAGCAGCGCGCTTCGTGGGCCGATCTCGGCGTCGGCCTCGACCTGACCGTCGCGCGCAATGTCAGCTTGTACGCCAATGTCGACTACAGCCGCAATATCGACAGCAATCAGCAACGCGCAACGGCCGCAAACCTCGGCGTGCGGATCAGCTGGTGATACCGAGCAATGGCTCTAGTTCGCGACTTTTTTGACTATTTTTCCAACAAACAAGAACTTACGGAGACGCCATAAATCAGTCACTTACAAATCCTAAAATAGCAATACCGCTTATCGGCCATTTTCTTGACGCTTGGGGGACGGTCCTCTTGACTCAAGGTTACTACCCCCGGAAGTAACTATCAGGGGCAAGCCCCCGGACACCCGCGCAAGCGGGCGGCCCCCGGCTTGCCTCAATCCATTCGGTCGCCCCTCACTCGGGGTAGGAGAGACGCCAAGGCAAGTACGGCACGCGCTGCAAGGTAGCCCCACCATGAAAACTTCATTCACCCAACAAGAGATTAAAATCACTTTTTGCACTGTCTCGAGCTCACTCCTGCTGTGCTCTTCCATGGAAGTACAGGCCCAACCGGCCGAAGAAGAAACAACGCCCTGGTACAGCCAGGACGTCTCGGTGCTCAACCTGCCTGCTCTCGCGACCACGTACCCCAGCCGTTTCAGTCCTGCCTCCGATATGCGAACCCCGGATTTACGAAGTAGCTACTTCACCACTGAAGACGCGACACCCGTCGCCTGGGACCAGGTCTACGGACAGGCCTCGCGCCAGGCGCAAACCGATGCGCTGGCCCAGGGCTTTTCCAGCTTCGGTTCAGGCGAACTCAAAAGCCCTGCGATCCTGACCCTGCAAAGCAGCAGCGGGCATACCCAGCGCGTCGGCCTGATCGGCGGCACCAGCCAGTATCAGGGCAACAGCAATGGCCCGCTGATCAACCGCGGGATGTCCGATCCCAACTCCGACACCCTCAACCTGCAAGGCCAGAGCCTCGGCGCCTACTACAGCCTGACCGGCCCGCAAGGCTGGCACGTCGACCTGACGGCCAGCGGTGGCCGTGTCAACGGTTTCAGCCGCAATGAACAGGGTGCGCGGCAAGCCACCGAAGGCAGCGCGGTGACGCTGTCGGTCGAAGGGGGTTTTCCGATTGGCATCAGCGAAAACTGGGTGGTTGAACCCCAGGCGCAGTTGATCAATCAGCGCATCACGCTGGATACGCCCTACGCGGGTTCCGGCAATGCCTCTTCCACGGACCTGACGTCGTGGAGCGGCCGGGTCGGCGCCAAATTGAAGGGGAGTTACGACATCAGCGGCCTGCCCGTGGAGCCCTATGTGCGGACCAACTTGTGGCACACGGTCTACACCGGCAACACGGTGACGCTGGACCAGGTCGACAAGATCAGCAGCAGTCGCAACTCATCGACAGTGGAACTGGGGCTGGGCCTGGTGGCTCGGGTGACACCGGCCGTGAGCCTGTATGTCAGCGCCGACTACAGCAGCGATGTGGACGACAATGACTTGAACGGGTTGATTGGCAGCCTGGGTGTGCGGATGCGGTGGTGAGGTACAGACCTCAATAGCTGTAGCGCCTGTACCGGCCCTTTCGCGGGCAAGCCCGCTCCCACAGGTTTTCTGGTGTACACAGCATTTGTGGACGACCGAGACCACTGTGGGAGCGGGCTTGCCCGCGATAGCGTCCGAGCATTCGCTGGATTATTTACCCTGGAACTCAGCCTCACGCTTGGCAATGAACGCCGCCATGCCTTCCTTCTGATCCTGGGTCGCGAACGCCGCATGGAACACCCGGCGCTCGAAGCGCACGCCTTCGGACAGGCTCACTTCAAAGGCACGGTTGACGCTTTCCTTGACCATCATCGCAATCGGCAGCGATTTGCTGGCAATCAGCGCCGCGACTTTCAGCGCTTCGTCCAGCAGCTCATCGCTCGGCACGATGCGTGCGACGATCCCGCAACGCTCCGCTTCCTCGGCACCGATCAGGCGTCCGCTCAGGCACATTTCCATGGCCTTGGCCTTGCCCACGGCACGGGTCAGGCGCTGGGTGCCGCCCATGCCCGGCAGCACGCCGAGGTTGATCTCCGGTTGGCCGAATTTGGCGTTGTCGCCGGCCAGGATGAAGTCGCACATCAGTGCCAGTTCGCAACCGCCACCGAGGGCGAAACCGTTGACCGCGGCAATGATCGGCTTGCGGCGGTTGGCCACGCGATCGCTGTCGCTGAACAGGTCATCGATGTAGATCTGCGGATAGGTCAGCTCGGCCATTTCCTTGATGTCGGCGCCGGCGGCGAAGGCTTTTTTCGAGCCGGTCAGCACGATGCAGCCGATGTTGGCGTCCTTCTCCAGGCCATCGAGGGCGTGGTTCACCTCGCTGACGATCTGCGCGTTCAACGCGTTCAGCGCCTGCGGACGGTTCAGGGTGATCAGGCCAACACGGCCGTGGATTTCCAGCAAAATCGTTTCGTAGTTCACGTAGAGGTTTCCTTCTTAAAGATTGCGCGAAATGACCATGCGCTGAATGTCGCTGGTGCCTTCATAGATCTGGCAGACCCGCACGTCGCGGTAGATCCGCTCCACCGGGAAGTCGTTCAGGTAACCGTAACCGCCGAGGGTTTGCAACGCCGAAGAGCAGACCTTCTCGGCCATTTCCGAGGCGAACAGCTTGGCCATCGACGCTTCGACCAGGGCCGGCTTGCCGCTGTCACGCAGTGCCGCCGCGTAGTGCACCATCTGCCGGGCCACGGCGATCTGGGTCGCCATGTCCGCCAGACGGAACGCCACCGCCTGATGTTCGATGATCGGCTTGCCGAAGCTCTCGCGCTCGCGGGCATAGTCGCGGGCCGCTTCGAACGCAGCGCGTGCCATGCCTACCGATTGCGAGGCAATACCGACACGGCCGCCTTCGAGGTTGGCCAGGGCGATCTTGTAGCCTTCGCCCTCTTCGCCCAAGCGGTTGGCCACCGGCACTTTCACGTTTTCGAAGAGGATCTGGCAGGTGTCGGACGCATGTTGGCCGAGCTTGTCCTCGACCCGCGCGACGGTGTAGCCCGGCGAATCGGTGGGCACGATCAGCGCCGTGATGCCGCGCTTGCCGGCGCTCGGATCAGTCACCGCGAACACAATCACCACCCCGGCGTTCTGCCCGGAGGTGATGAACTGTTTGCAGCCGTTGAGCACGTAGTGGTCGCCCTCCAGCCGCGCGCGGGTCTTCAGGCCGCTGGCGTCGGACCCGGCCTGCGGTTCGGTCAGGGCGAAAGCACCGAGCATCGCACCGCTGGCCAGCGGCTTGAGGAAGCGCTCTTTCTGATCGTCGTTACCGTAGTTGAGAATCGGCACACAACCCACCGAGTTGTGCACGCTCATGATGGTCGAGCAGGCGCCATCGCCGGCGGCGATTTCCTCCAGGGCCATGGCGTAGGCCAGGTAACCAGTATCGCAACCGCCCCACTGCTCCGGCACCAGCATGCCGAAAAACCCAAGCTCGGCCATCTCGCCGATGGCTTCCTTGGGGAAGCGATGCTCACGGTCCCATTCGGCGGCGAACGGTTTCAGCCGCTCCTGGGCGAATTGCCGCGCCGCGTCGCTGATTTGCAGTTGTTCGTCATTGGGGATCATGACCAGTCCTTAATTTGATTCAAATGCAACCTTGTGGAGATGCACCTTGTGGGAGCGAGCCTGCTCGCGATGAACTCAAGAGCGCCGCGGTGATTCAGGCAGCCATCGTCATCGTTGACGTCCATCGCGAGCAGGCTCGCTCCCACAGAGGGGATTGGCATTAGACGTCAGAGGCACTCCACGGCCATCGCCGTCGCTTCACCACCACCAATGCAGATCGCCGCCACCCCACGCTTCAGGCCCTTCTGGCGCAGGGCCGAGATCAGGGTCACAAGGATCCGCGCGCCAGACGCGCCGATCGGGTGGCCCAGGGCGCAGGCGCCGCCATGCACATTGAGTTTCTCGTGGGGGATTTCCAGTTGGGTCATCGCCGCCATGCCGACCACGGCGAAGGCTTCGTTGACTTCCACCAGGTCCACTTCATTGAGGGACCAGCCGGTTTTCTTCATCAGTTTCTTGATCGCGCCGATCGGTGCCACCGGGAACAGGCCCGGGGTATCGGCGAACGCTGCGTGACCGTGAATCACCGCCAGCGGCTTGAGACCGCGCTTGTCGGCTTCGGAGCGACGCATCAGCACCAGAGCCGCGGCACCGTCGGAAATCGAGCTGGAGTTGGCCGCCGTCACGGTACCACCATCGCGGAACGCCGGTTTCAGGGAGGCAATCTTGTCCAGCTTGGCTTTCGGCGGCTGCTCGTCGTTGCTGATCGTCACCTGCTCTTTACCGACGGTAACGGTCAGCGGCACGATCTCGTCCTTGAAGCTGCCGTCCTTGATCGCCTGCTGGGCGCGGGTGGTCGAGGCGATGGCGAATGCATCCTGGGCTTCGCGGCTGAAACCGTTGGTTTCGGCGCAGTCTTCGGCGAAGGTACCCATCAGGCGGCCCTTGTCGTAGGCGTCTTCCAGACCGTCAAGGAACATCGAATCGAGAACCCGGCCGTGGCCCATGCGGTAACCGCTGCGGGCGCGGTCCAGCAGATAAGGCGCGTTGGACATGCTTTCCATGCCCCCGGCAATGACCACATCGGCGCTGCCGGCCAGCAGCATGTCGTGGGCCAGAATGGTGGTTTCCATGCCGGAGCCGCACATCTTGTTCACCGTGGTGCAGCGGGTCGACTTGTCCAGCCCGGCGCCCAGCGCCGCCTGACGAGCCGGCGCCTGGCCAAGGCCTGCGGGCAGTACGCAGCCGAACAGCACTTCATCGACCGCATCCGGCGCAACACCGGCGCGCTCGACAGCGGCCTTGATCGCGGCAGCACCCAGTTGCGGTGCTGTCAGGCTTTTCAGATCGCCCTGGAAACCGCCCATGGGGGTGCGAACGGCGCTGACGATAACGATTGGATCGTTGGCAATAGTCATGACAAATCCTCCTTATTTGGCCGCCATGCGCAAGGCACCGTCGAGACGAATCACCTCGCCATTGAGCATGCTGTTTTCAATGATATGCCGCACCAACGAGGCGTACTCGGCAGGTTTGCCCAGGCGCGGCGGGAACGGCACGCCGGCGGCCAGGGAATCGCGGACTTCCGGGGTCATGCCGGCCATCATCGGGGTTTCGAAAATGCCCGGGGCGATGGTCATCACGCGGATGCCGAAACGCGCCAGCTCGCGGGCGGCCGGCAGGGTCAGGCTGACGATCGCGCCTTTGGAAGCCGCGTAGGCCGCCTGGCCGATCTGGCCGTCGTAGGCCGCCGCCGACGCGGTGTTGATGATCACCCCACGCTCGCCACCGGTGTCCGCCTCGCTCTCGGCAATCGCCGCCGACGCCAGGCGCAGCATGTTGAAGCTGCCAATCAGGTTGACGTTGATCACCTGGCTGAAGCTTCCCAGCGCGTGCGGACCGTTCTTGCCGAGGATCTTCTCGCCGCGCACGATGCCGGCGCAGTTGACCAGGCCATTGAGACCGCCAAAGGCCTTGACCGTGGCCTGCACCGCCGCTTCTGCCGCGGCTTCGTTGCTGATATCGGCGACAACGCTTTGCGCGCCAAGACGCTCGGCCTGGGCCGCGACGGCTTCGGCGTTCATGTCCACCAGCATCACTTTGGCGCCAGCGGCTACCAGCATTTCAGCGGTGGCCGCGCCCAGGCCCGAAGCACCGCCGGTGACGAGAAAAACCTTGTTTGCGATCTGCATGTTTGTTTCCTTGGATTCAAGCTGAAACGTTCTTCGCCGCAGCCTCTTGAGCCTTGGCGATTTCCTGGTTGCGCAAGATAAAGCGCTGCAATTTGCCGCTTGGGGTTTTCGGCAACTCGCTGACAAATTCGATTTCACGGGGATAGGAATGCGCCGCCAGACGCTTGCGCACGTGCTGGCGCAACTCTTCGGCCAGCGCAGGCTCTGCGCGGTATTGCGGGCTGAGCACCACGAACGCCTTGACCAGCTCGGTGCGCTCCGGATCGGGCTTGCCGACCACTGCCGCTTCCACCACCGCCGGGTGTTCGATCAGCGCGCTTTCCACATCAAAGGGGCCGACGCGATAGCCGGACGTGGTAATCACATCGTCGCTGCGGCCGACGAAGCTGATGCTGCCGTCCGGGTTCCACTCGACGGTGTCACCGCTCAGGTAGTAATTGCCAACGAAGGCCTTGGTCGGCGCGCCTTCGTAGCCGGCGAACCAGCACATCGGCGACTGGGTACGGTCAATGGCCAGGATGCCCGGCTGGCCGACGCCCAATTCCTTGTATTCATCGTCCAGCACCACGATGCGATGACCGGGCGAAGCAAAACCGGCGGCGCCCATGTGAATGGAATGCTCAAGGCCATGGTGGTTGCACAGCACCATGCCCAGTTCGGTCTGGCCATAGTGGTCGTGAATGACCACGCCGAGGTTGTCGGCGAACCAGCGGATCACTTCCGGGTTCAGCGGCTCGCCGGCGCTGCTGACGATGCGCAACTTGCCCTTGATCGATTTGGCGAACTCATCGCCACCGGCAATCAGCAGACGGTAGGCAGTCGGCGAGCCAGTGAGGTTGGTAATACCGTATTTGTTGATCACCCGGCAGGTGCTTTCGAGGGTGAACGGGCCATCGTAGAAGGTGATCGGGTGCCCCATGGCCATGGGACCTGTCACGCCGAAATAGATGCCATAGGCCCAACCCGGATCGGCGACGTTCCAGAACGCGTCTTCGGGGCGTAGATCCACCGCGTCGCGGGTGTAGCTCTGGAAGGCGACGATGGCCTTGAGCGGGACCGACAGTGCTTTCGAAGGCCCCGTGGTGCCCGAGGTGAACATCAGCAGGAACGGATCTTCGCCGGTCAGCATCACCGGTTCGCACTCGGCCGGATAGTTGGCCAGTTCGGCCCAGAAGCTGAAATCGCCACGGACAATGCCCTGGCCCTTAGGCCCGCCAACGGTGACGATGGTCGGGCAATCGGCTACTTCGGCGAGTTTGGAGCGATTGACCGCGTCGGTCACCACAACTTTTGCGCCTGAGCAGCCGAGGCGATGCTCGATGGCCTTGGGGCCGAAGGCGGTGAACAGCGGCTGGTAGACCGCGCCGATGCGCCAGGCGGCGAACACAGTGATCAATAATTCGATGTTGCGTGGCAAGAGGCCTGCGACCTTGTCACCCTTCTGCACGCCCTGGCTCAAGAGGAAATTGGCAAAGCGCGCGGCCTTGTCCTGCAGATCGCTGAAGGTATAGGTGGCGCTGCTGCCATCGCGCCCTTCCCAGAACAGCGCGATGCGCCCCGGCAAGGCATGCCGGTCGCAGCACTCGACACAGGCATTGAGGGCCGTCAGATCGCCTGCGAGTGCGGCGTCGACGGTGTGCTGATAGTTGAACTGTGAAACGGCAGACAAGTAATCGCGCATTGCCAGAATCCCTCTATGTTTTTTATTAGGTTGGGGGAACCTTATCCAACAGAGAAATACTCGCTCCGCGCGGGGTGGCGGGCAATGGTCAAAGCCTTCAAGTTGCTTGACTGGTTTGGCCAAGGTTCAAGGTTTTTGGCGCTCTTGATCTGATCGTTCCCACGCTCTGCGTGGGAATGTCTCAACGGACGCTCCGCGTTCGGCTTTTGATTTGGGACGCGGAGCGTCCCGGGCTGCATTCCCACGCGGAGCGTAGGAACGATCGGTGCGCCTGGTCAGGTCGCTTCGTTGAGAATCAAGCTGCGGTAATGCCCGGGATTGGACCCCGACCACTTGCGAAACGCCTTGTAGAACGAACTGACATCGGCAAACCCCAGCCGGGTGGCGATCTCGGCAAAGCTGATGCTCGGCTCGGCCAGCCAGGCAATCGCCAGTTCCTTGCGCACGCTGTCCTTGAGTCCCTGGTAAGTCTGGCCTTCTTCCGCCAGCCTGCGCCGCAAGGTCGACGCCGACATGCATAGCTGCTGAGCCAAGGCCTCGGTTTCCGGCCATTGCTCGGCGGGCAGCAAGCGCAGCGAGTGCTTGATCCGGCTGGCCAGGCTTTCCGGATCGCGGTACTTCACCAGAATGTTCGCGGGCGCCAGGGCCAGGAAACGCTTGAGTTCCTCGGTGGTGCGCTTGATCGGCAGGTCCAGGCAATCGGCGGAGAAGATCATCCGCGTGCGCGGCCGGTCGAAACGCAGGTTCTCGGAAAACATCACCTGGTAGTCATCGCAGAAATCCGGCCTTGGGCACCGCAATTCGATGGCCAGAATCGGTATCCGTCGCCCGGCCAGCCAGCACGCGACGCCGTGCACGATCATCCAGTAGGTGAAATAGGTAAAGGCGCGACGCGGCTCGTGGTCATCCTCCGACAGCACGATTTCCGCCAGGCTTTGCTGGCGAACCAGTTCGGCGGGCATGCGTTCGAGCATCAACGACAGAAACTCCAGCCCACTGGTCAGCCCCGCCGCCAGGCTCGGCTGGAGCATGGCGCAGCGACAAAGAAACGCCAGGCTGCCGGATTTGAGCTTGCGCGGGTCCATGCCAAAAAACTCGTCATCCCCCCGCCGCGCCAACAGCCGCCATAACCGGGCATAGGCGCTGGCCGGCACCCGGGCAACACTGCTGTGCAACAGCGCCGGATCGATATCGACCTTGCTCAACACTTCATCGGTGGCCGCGCCCGGGGCACAACTCTGCAACAGCGCTTCACGCACCAGTTGAATGGAAATGGTGTCTTTTTCCGACATTGAGCGAGATGGGCCGTGTTGTTGAGTGGTGGGCATATTAGCTGAAACCGCCAGCTCACCGCAGATCCTGGTGGGCAGCCCAATCCTGTGGGAGCGAGCCTGCTCGCGATGAGCTTCAACGATAGCGAGTGCTGTCTGCATGACCGCGCAGTCTGGGCGTTTTTCGCGAGCAGGCTCGCTCCCACAGGTGATCTCGCGGTTGTTCAGCTTAGGTTCAGGTAAATGTCAATGATTGCCATTTGGGAATGAGTGTCATTATGTTACAAATTAGCTCCCTATCTATTCGTGACATGGTGCTGAATGCTCGTCCCCTTTCTGATCATGCTGCGCGAAGGCATCGAGGCCGCGTTGATCGTCGGCATCATCGCCAGCTACCTCAAACAGACCGGGCGCGGTCAGTGGATGCCGGCGGTGTGGATCGGCGTGTTCCTTGCCGCCGCCCTCGCCCTGCTGGTCGGTGGCGGCCTGGAACTGGTCAGTGCCGAGTTTCCGCAGAAACAGCAGGAACTGTTTGAAGGCGTGGTCGGCCTGGTGGCCGTCGGCATCCTCAGCTCCATGGTGTTCTGGATGCGCAAGGTGTCGCGCTCGATCAAGCATTCGTTGCAGGCGTCCCTCGATCAGGCGTTGAGCGGTTCCAGGCATCAGGTGACCGCGCTGATCGCCATGGTGTTTTTCGCCGTGGCCCGGGAAGGCCTGGAAACGGTGTTCTTCCTGCTCGCTGTGTTCCAGCAAAGCGAAGGCCCGGCGGCACCGATTGGCGCCCTGCTCGGCCTGATCCTGGCGATCGTCATCGGCTTCCTGATCTATACCGGCAGCATGCGCCTGAACCTTGGCGCGTTCTTTCGCTGGACCGGCCTGTTCATCCTGGTGGTGGCCGCCGGGATCCTCGCCAACTCCGTACAGGCGCTGCATGAAGCCGGGGTCTGGAATCACCTGCAAACCGTGCTCTTCGACATCAGTGCAATCCTGCCGATGGATGGCCCGCTGGGTTCGGTGCTGGCCGGGATGTTTGGTTACCAGGATGCCCCGACCGTCAGCACCCTCGGCGCGTACCTGATCTATCTGCTGGTGGCGCTGGTGATGTTCTTTCTCCCGGCTCCTGCCCCAAACACCGCCCCTCCCTGTAGGAGCGAGCCTGCTCGCGATGGTCGTGAACGATAACGCGTAGATACCCCGCGGCGTCTGTGGGTTCATCGCGAGCAAGCTCGCTCCTACAGGGTCAGGGGCCAGCACATTCCAGTTTCCAGTCAGTAAGGGCACCCATGCCAAATCAAGTCCATCCCCAGGCTTCCCCTCCCCGCGCCTTGCGCTGGGCTGTGGCCGGCTCGGTTATCGTGATGATCGCTGCCGGCGGCCTGTTCTATTACGCCTCGAAAATGGCCGCGGCCAAACGCCAGGCCAACCACGATGAAGTGGTCGTGACCATTGCGGCCCATAGCTGCGAACCCAACGCCCTGAGCGTTCCGGCCGGGCGCTCCAGTTTCCGCATCGTCAACCGCTCGGACCGGGCCGTGGAATGGGAAATCCTCGACGGCGTATTGGTGCTCGAAGAGCGGGAAAACATCGCCCCCGGCCTGAGCCAGGTGATCAACGCCAACCTGGCGCCCGGCAACTACACGATCACCTGTGGCCTGCTGAGCAACCCGCGCGGAACCCTGCAGGTGACCCCGACGGCAGCGTCCGATGCGGCGGCCAAGGCCAGGCCATCGATGGTGGCGTTTGTCGGGCCATTGTCGGAATTTCGCGTGTACTTGAGCAGCCAGGGCACTGCGCTGATCAAGGCCGTCGGCGCCCTGCAGCAAGCCATCGAAACCGGCGACCTGAGCCAGGCCCAAGCCTTGTACGCGCCAGCCCGTGCCGCCTATCAACGCATCGCCCCGGCGGCGCAGCGCGTGGCCGAACTGGACAACGACATCAACGCTCGCGCCGACTACTTCGAGAAACGCGAACAGGACCCGGCCTTCATCGGCTTCCACCGCCTCGAATACGCGCTGTTCCAGCAACGCAACCTCGACGGCCTGACGCCAATCGCCCAGCGCCTGCTGGCCGATGTCACCGCCCTCAAGCAGCAACTGCTGGTCCAGACGCTGCCACCGGAGCAACTGGTGAGCATCGTGGTGCGCAACCTCAACACCCTGGGCGATGTGCGTGCCAGCAGCGGCGAGGAAGAACGCTACAGCCACAGCGACCTGATCGGCTTTGCCAGCAATCTAGACGCCGCACGCAAGGTGGTCGAACTGCTGCGCCCAATGCTGGCCAAATCCGCCGCCGATCTGTTGCCGAAAATCGACAGTGCCGTCGCCGCCTTCGATGCCGATCTCAACGCTTTCAAGGTCAAGGACGGCTACGCCAGCTACGACAGCATCAGCGCCGAACAGCGCAAGCAGATTGCCGACAAGGCCATGGCACTGGCCAACACACTCGACGCCATCGATCCCGCCCTCGGCCTCTCCAGTCTTTAAGCAGAAGAACTCTTGCAGATGAACGATTCAGATCCACTCAACCTCCAGCGTCGCCGGGTATTGATGGGCATGGGCGCCGCCGGTGTGGCCCTCGCCGGGTCGGCATTGAGTTGCCCGGCCATGGCCGCAGCCCCCGCACAAGTCACCGAAGCCCCCAGCAGCGACCGCACCGAAGACCGCCACGACTTCTACGGCAAACACCAGAGCGGCATCGTCACCCCGCGCCCGGCGTCGGGCATGCTGGTGGCGTTCGATGTACTGGCCAGTGATCGCGACGACCTGGAGCGGCTGTTCCGCACGCTCAACGAGCGCATCGCGTTCCTGATGAAGGGAGGCCCGGTGGCCCAGGTCGATCCGAAACTGCCGCCGGTGGATTCGGGGATTCTCGGCCCCGTGGTCACCCCGGACAACCTGACCATCACCGTGTCGGTGGGCGAGTCGCTGTTCGACGAGCGTTTCGGCCTTGCGCACGTCAAGCCCAGGCGCCTGATGCGCATGGTCGGCTTCCCCAACGATGCGCTGGAAGCCGATTGCTGCCACGGCGACCTGAGCCTGCAGTTCTGCGCCAACACCGCGGACACCAACATCCACGCCCTGCGCGACATCGTGAAAAACCTGCCGGACTTGCTGCTGGTGCGCTGGAAACAGGAAGGCAGCGTACCGCCCCAGGCCCCGGCGAAACCCGGAAAACCTGCGCAGAGCGCGCGCAACTTCCTGGGCTTTCGCGACGGCTCGGCCAACCCCGACTCCAACGATGCCAGCGCCATGGACCGCATCGTCTGGGTCCAGCCCGGCAGCGACGAGCCGGCATGGACCGAGGGCGGCAGCTATCAGGCGGTGCGGATCATCCGCAACTTCGTCGAGCGCTGGGACCGCACGCCCTTGCAGGAACAGGAGAGCATTCTCGGCCGGGTCAAAAGCAGCGGCGCGCCCATCGGCGGCAGTCACGAAACCGAGGTTCCGGACTACGCCAAAGACCCGCAAGGCAAGCTGACCAGGCTCGACGCCCACATCCGCCTGGCCAACCCGCGCACCGCCGCAACCCAGGCCAACCTGATCCTGCGCCGGCCGTTCAACTACTCCAACGGGGTGAACAAGAACGGCCAGCTGGACATGGGCCTGCTGTTCATCTGTTACCAGGCAGACCTGGAAAAAGGCTTCATCACCGTGCAAACGAGGCTCAACGGCGAGCCGCTGGAGGAATACCTCAAGCCGGTCGGCGGCGGGTACTTCTTCACCCTGCCCGGTGTGACCGGCGACCGGGATTTCATTGGTCGCACCCTGCTTGATGCTACCCAACCAAAAACAACAACCTGACCCCTACGGAGCCCAAACATGAAAAATTCGCCACTGGCCTTAATGCTGACCCTAGGCTTGCTCAACTCCCCGCTTTCGGCTTTCGCGGCAACCGCGCCGCTGGAGTTGGTGCAGCCGATTTCCGACTACAAGATTTACGTCACCGAGCAACTGGACGAACTGGCCAGCCACACGCAGCAGTTCACCGACGCGGTGAAAAAAGGCGACCTGGCCACCGCGAAAAAACTCTATGCGCCGACCCGGGTTTACTACGAGTCGATCGAGCCGATCGCCGAGCTGTTCAGTGACCTGGATGCGTCCATCGACTCCCGGGTCGACGACCACGAAAAAGGCGTGAAGGCTGAAGACTTCACCGGTTTCCACCGCATTGAATATTCGCTGTTCTCGGAAAACAGCACTAAAGGTCTGGGCGAACTGGCGGACGGTCTGAACAAGGACGTCAAAGACCTGCAAACCCGCGTCGCCGGCCTGACCTTCCCACCGGAAAAAGTCGTCGGCGGCGCCGCCGCGCTGCTCGAAGAAGTGGCGGCCACCAAGGTCTCGGGCGAAGAAGATCGCTACAGCCACACCGACCTCTATGACTTCCAGGGCAACATCGACGGCGCGAAGAAAATCGTCGACCTGTTCCGCCCGCAGATCGAGAAGCAGGACGCCGCCTTTGTCGCCAAGGTCGACAAGAACTTCGCCACGGTGAACAAGATCCTGGCCAAGTACAAAACCCGCGACGGCGGTTTCGAGACCTACGACAAAGTGAAGGAAAACGACCGCAAGGCGCTGGTCGGGCCGGTCAATACACTGGCTGAGGACTTGTCGACCTTGCGTGGGAAGCTGGGTTTGAACTGACGCAACGCCTTGCAGGAAGGAGTTCGCTCGCGATAGGTAACAGAACGCCGCGACCATTCGGAATCACGGATTACGTTAAAGTCTATCGCGAGCAATCTCGCGCCTGGAGCGTCTCAATACCCTGTAGTTGTTTCTTCGCTCACGATCAATCGATCAACCATTGATTGATCCAGCGCCCGCCCAATGGGATTGCCGCTGTCATCAAGGACGTACAATTTATCCTTTATCCGAGCAACCATGGCATTGGTACCGTTTATTCTGCCAATAGTGTTAGCGACCGGACGATGGAGCCTGCTCGCTGCCCCACTCGCCATGCCTCCAAAGAATCCCCTGAGTCGATCCACGCATACTTGCAAATGACCGACCCCGGATTCAGTCAAGGCCAATACGCCACTGGTCAAAATCGTGCGTAAAGTGCCTACGGCTCTCGCCCCTCCGGCGACCAGGTCCGGAATCCCATCCAGCGGGTTAACCAACGAAAGGACGGTCGATCCCGTGATTTTAATGGCTTCAAATGCCTTGACAGTGACAGGTACGACGGAGTTCAACACCTCTTTTATCCTGGCCGCTCCGCCAATCAGATTGTTCAAGCCTGAAATAAGGTCCGTGAAGCAACCGAAGGCGCCGTTTATGAAGCGCATTCGATCTCCGGATTGCAAGTCATCCGTACAGCCCACGAAGGGGATGAGTTGCAGCAGGAAATTTTTTACCCTTTCCCAGTACCCACGATTTTCTTCTCCAGTCGTTTGCCCTTTCGCTTTCTTGAACAGGAAATTCCGCTCGCCTTGCAGGTAATTGTCGTTGATTACTCTGTCGACAATAGTCGCTGTCCTGCTCGAGCTATAGCTGTCGGGGACTGGAGTCGTTTGCCCCCCCTTTGCACTGCCCTGGCCAGCAGCGTGCTTCCCAACGGTTCGATAATCAGCTTTTTGGATTTGGCGCCAGGTATCGGTTCTGAACCTTCAGAATACGCCGCAAAATCAAATGGCAGTTCAGTACCCCGCTGCACGTCTACATTGACTGCGGGCCCCTTACTGACTTTTACCTTTTCTATTTTGATCACGCCATTGAGTGGTAAATCATCGGGCAAGTCCGTGCGCTTGATGATTGACAGGTGCCCCGGAAAAATCTCGAAATAGCTGATCTTCTGTTGATATTTACATCGCAGTAATGTTCCTTGCCGCCCACGGAATGTTGCTCGAATTTGAGCTGTTTCATCTTCTTTGGGCTTACCGGTTTCTTCACGCAACGTAAAGAATTTCACTTCACCCTGTTCAAGGCATTGGCGATCCTCGAGCGGCAATCCGGCTATCACGTATTTGGTTGAGGTCACCAAAGCGTTCTTTCGCGAGTTGAAATAACTGTCTACCGATGCCGTCAACAATTTATTCAAGTCAGGCAACACGTCAACGCCCCGTTTAAACACGGCGTCCTCTATCGGTACCCCAGTCACCTTCCATTTCAATGTGAACAGGTCCCCATCCATGTAAGCCTCGACCAGGCTCTTCTCAACGGTCCTGATCGGTTTGAACTTGTCCAGCGGCTCCCATACATCAGCCTTGATTTTTATTTCTTCTATGGGCTCCGTAGTAAGGAAAGAGAAAATTTTCTTAAGCTCTCTGACCGCGATCTCCTTGCGCGTCACCAATGAGCGTTTAGAACCTTCAATCGCTTCAGAGAGCTCCGCTCGCTGCGTCGCAAACCTGTTCGCTACGAGCGTATAGTCCGCGGGTGAATAGGAAGATTCCCCGCGTGGTTGAACAACACCGTTCATCACTCCCCAGGTCATCAAAATATCAACGGCAGCGCTCTTGAAAAGCAACCGTTGTTCAGGCGTGGTGGGGACAAGCAGCGCCAATGCCATCAACTGCTCGGTGGTCATGGCTCTCGAGCATCCCGGGTTCAGTATCTCGGCAATGGCCACTCCCAAGCGCAACGTCATCCAGTTCGCAGTGCCGATCTCGACCCCCTTGCCGGGATCCTGGACCAGAAATTCCGGCGCTGCGTCTGCGAGAAACAAGTGCGCAACAAGGGGGGCTGCCAAGGCACTGACCCCCTTGTGATCGACCAGGTACTGTTCAATCTCTGCGCGCACTGTGGTGAGGTTACGTCCCAGGTTTTTTGCCTGGTAAACATCATATCCTGCGACAGTTCCGGGCTTGCCGGAGGCATCCGGGTCGACTGACAGCTTGATGGCTGCCAGTAACAGTTTCCTGCCGTGCTCGGGTATAGGCGCTTGCTCCGCTTCGTACCAGTTCAATGCCCTGAGTAATTGTTTCCCCCAAGCGTCGGACTGGTCTTCTGCCAACATCTTGCCCAGTAACTCATCGACGTGGGAACGCCTGTACTCAACAGATTTACCGGACAGCAAGTCAGCGCCCAATACATCAATGATGGAGTTGGAGGTGGTAAAAAAACCTTTCGCCTGGCTAATGATGAGGGCTCTATCGGCCGGCGTTAGCTTAATTAATGATTGAGTGTCTGCAAGTAGGTCGACGCCGTAGTCGCCCAAGGGGGGCGCAATCGGTAACGTAGTATTTAGCCATTGCATGACATTTCGGACCTCACCCGCTGTTTTGGGTGAACCAAACCCCCTGTAGTCGACCACTTGTTGCAAATCCGTGGATAACGTCGAGTACAGCACATTTCCTGTTTCCCTGACCCTTCGCAGCAACTCGTCAAATGGCCCTTTCAATGTACTTTGAGCCGTGACCAGACTCGTCAAGTCGCACCATTGCTGCGAGCCGTTCAACACCTGGATTTTGTTATCACTGATCCTTACAGGCCGGTCAGTACAGTCGTTGCCGGTGCCTTTACACACTTCCATCATCTTCGGCAGCGTTAGAAAGGCATTCAAGTCCTCAACAATTTCCGAGCATTTATCCGCCAGCGGTAAATGGTTGGCCGATCTGGTAAACCGTCCCGATAACGAAACAGGGTCTTGGTCAGACAGGTTTTCCGCAACCGTTTTCAACTCATGGAGCAGTTGGGCACGGGATTTAGTTTCGGCGATCAACTCCGTGACTGCCTCACACTCTTCATTGATTGCTGCTTTTTCCTCTGACGTGATCTCAGGCCATCCCTCCCTTCCAAGACGCTCGGCCAACGCGCGCGATTGCTCATCGCTACTCGGCGGCACCAGCATAAAAAAGTCGAGGATCACGGCGCACGGTACAAGATTTTGATCGTCATCCATAAAAGGCATGCCGAAATCACCAGGGTCCACGACTTGCCTCGCAGCCAATACATTCCCTGATGCCTGCCACCAACCCGAGGTATCCCAAAGGCTGAATGTTTGAGTACTGCTCACTCCGTCACGGATGACAGTTCCCGAAACAGAGTGCTCATGAATGCATAAAGTATCGAGCACCAAACCCTTGGACTCGAACCATGCCAGTACGTTGGGTTCGTTCAACGTCTGTTGGTAAATCGCCAGAGGCTTGCCCATCGAACTGTCCTTGGGGACGGACAGCGGGAAACTATGATTCGTCTCCAATCGCTCCAGCAGGCGCGCTTTCAGGTCCTGATCGGCCCGCAACGTGATCTCTGCATCACTCAGCGCCTCGAGCACCCACTGCGCACTGTCATCAGCAGGCGCCTGGCGCTCAGAGTTGGCGGGGATGTCCTCCGTCTCGATATGTTCGCGCCCATCTTCGTCAACCACCATTCTCGAAATCTGCAGATGCGCATAGCGGGTTCGGGATTCGAAAACGCGCTCGTCAACCAGCTCTGCAATCGTCTGATCCGGCTGCGATAGCGTTCGCTCAGACAACAACAACTTGATGTCGGGTATCAATTGGGGATCCATACGAGGGTCGACAAAGCTGGAGGCCTCAAGTCGTGCTTTGATGGACTCCACAACCTCCGGCATTTCGCTCAGGATCGCCCCCACGTCATCACTGATGTACTTGCGTAGTACCGGATCGTCTTCCTGCGCGAAGTGCTTGTCTGCGTTCGGGGTGGAGTCGCCAAACAGGCTCGTGTAAAGCTCTGTGGCGGCGCCAGCTAATATGAGCAGTACCATCCCAACGGTTTTACGCGGGTGCCGGATTACGGTGTCCAGAATCGCCACACCCGCAGCAGCCGTGTAACCGTGGATTTGACTTATGAGATTTTCGAGTCCGGTGCGTAACGTCGCCAGAGTATCTTGCTCAGCCTGCGAAAGTTGCTCGCCGGCATTACGATAAGGGTTACCGTCTTGATCGTATGACGAAGTCGACTGATCCGGGAGAAACGGAGTGTGTACGTTAGCCTGGCTGGGGTTTCCCCCCATCATTTCGATCCACACCGCTGTATCCGCATTCTTTACGGCACCAGCAGCCGGATGCCAGCAGGTTAATAGGCCCGTGGCCTGGCTAAGCAAGTGATCGAACTGTTGGGCGAACTGTTCGACACGCTCGGACAGAGCCACAACGGAGGAAACCGTGTTCTCTGACGCACGCTTGACGTGCGGCTTTTGAGATTTGGGTACATGGGTTATTTGAAGTCGTTTTGGTGGAGGAGGACCAACCCTATCCCTGGGGTTCATATCCATGAAAGATTTCAAGACGTTCATCACACATATGATTTTGGCCGCGAACGTGTTGACGTCTCGAAGCCCATTGGGGTCGACATCGTCGAAGAAATCACCCTTGCGCTCGATTTCCATAAGCGCCGATAACAACGTAAAGCCGCCTTCGTTTTTGATTCCCACAGGTGCGATTTCAGATGACTCAAGTGAGGTTCGAGAAGCGAAACTCGCCAACGTTTTTGCAATGAAGTTGGTGGTGGATTTCGTATTGCTATAAAGCCCATGTCCAACATCCTTGGCAGACAAGGCACGTAATGCATCCAGCGCCGAGTTGATGCTGTTAATGAAGAGTTGCACGCCATCCAGCATCAGCGAAGGGGATGACGGCGTTATTTGCCAGAGCTCATAGAGCGCGCGCTTTTGCTGATCCGGGAAATTTTCGCGTCCCTTGTGATATCCCAGGTCATCCAGAAACTTACCCAGCAGACTTTGTCCAACATCCTTGGCAGACAAGGCACGCAATGCATCAAGCGCCGAGTTGATGCTGTTAATGAAGAGTTGCACGCCATTCAATATCAGCGAAGGGGATGACGGCGTTAATGGCAGATCGATACTTTGCCAGAGTTCATAGAGCGCGCGCTTTTGCTGATCCGGGAAATTTTCGCGTCCCTTGAGATATCCCAGGTCATCCAGAAACTCACCCAGCAGACTTTTTGCATCCTTGGCGGTTGGACAGTCATCAAGAAACTCTTCGAGTTTAGACAGTGTGCTATCGAGCTGATTCACGTTATCTGAATCGCTATCGAGTGTCCCCTCAAGCCATGGCCCGATGAATGGCTTGCAACCCTCGATCAGCTTCTTAAGGGATTGCCATTGCGTATCTGGCAACAATTGGGCGAGGTCTTCCCTGTGTGCTGCCTGAGGGATCTGCAAACGCTCAAGTAGATCACTCCCCCATTGGTCAGGGGGGAAACAGCAAATTGCCTCCAAGAGTACGCGTAGATTATCTGTCGCTGAATCACCCTCGGGTCCAATCGAGCGTATTGCCGCATCAACAAATAGTCTCGCCAGACTGCTACCTGTTCTTGTGTACAAAATACCGCTGCTCAGTATGGCTTCCATCTCTGGCTGCGAGAGCCGTTCGTTTATCAGGTAATTTTGTACAAAATCCCAGTACTTATCCAAAGAGATCTGGTTGTAGATAAGGTCGGTCTCTCGACTGCGTTTGACGCTATACACCGGAGGATCGATAAGGTCTTTATTTGTTTTCGAATGAAGCTGCTTCAAACCCATGTTCAAGCAAATCGTGCTGTTTTTAACATTCAGCACTTGCCTGCCGACCCGACTCAGATTGGGAACTTCGCTGGCTGAATAAGAGGATATTGCAGAACGCGAATTGAGAGAAACGGATGAAGCAGGCATAGACAACCCTTGTTCACGGAGATCAAGGCTTCAACCTAAAATCATTGCTGAAAGAACACTATCAAAAAAGACGCATTTCAAGCGTTCTCCCAGCAATCTGAATCGACGTTCCTGCCTCGTCTTACAAAATCCTATATAACAACCGCTCGATCCGCACCCGGCTCACGCGCTTGAGAAACTTCGCCACCCCTGCCGGGTACTCAGGCAATGTTTCCAGATCCTGATAGCGCTCGATGCGCGTCGTGTGCTGGAAGATCTCTTTCAACTCCTTGCCACGCGGCTCCAGCAACTCGCCTTTCGGGTCATCGATCAGCAGGGCGTTTTCCAGATCCAGGCGAAACGCCCGTGGGTTGAGGTTGTTGCCGGTGAGCAAGGTGTAGCGCTTGTCGATCCACATGCCCTTGAGATGGTAGGTGTTGTCGCCGTCCTTCCACAGGTGCAGGTTCAACTGGCCACTGTCGATGTTGCGCTGATGGCGCTTGGCGAAGCGGCGCAGGCTGATTTCGTAGAGATACGGCAGCGCCGAAATGACCTTGAACGGCTCGCTCGGCGGGATGTAGAAGTCGTTGGCGGTCTTGTCGCCGACCACGATGTCGATCTTCACGCCGCGGGCCAGTGCCCGGTTGACCTCGCGGATAATCGCCAGCGGCAGATTGAAGTACGGCGTGCAGATGGTCAGTTGCTGCTGGGCGCTGGCGATCAGTTCGCAGATCGCCCGGTTCAGCGGGTTGTTCTTGCCCACGCCCAGCAACGGGCTGACCGACAGACCGCTCTTGTCCGTGGTGCCCTGGGTGGTGTCGTAGGTGGCGTGCTTGAGCCGGCTGCGCAGATCGCCGATGTCATTGCGCAGGCTGCGGGTAGTCGGCAGGTTCGGCAGATCGAGGCGATGCACCGCCCGGGACGCCACCAGACCGTGCTGCACCAGATGATGCATCGAATCGGCCAGGGTGCGGTCACGCAACAGGTGATAGCGGTCGTAGCGGTACTTGTCGAACTTGTGCAGATACACGTTGTTCAGGCTCGCACCGCTGTAGATCACGCAGTCATCGATGATGAACCCCTTGAGGTGCAACACGCCGAACAGCTCGCGGGTCTGCACCGGCACGCCATACACCGGCACTTCGCTTTCGTGGGTACGGGTCATCTCCTGATACCAGGCCGAGTTGCCCGGCTGTTTACCCGCACCGATCAAGCCGCGCTGGGCGCGCAACCAGTCGACGACCACCACCACGTCCAGATGTGGACGCGCCAGCTTGGCCGCGTGCAAGGCATCGAGGATTTCCTGGCCGGCCTCATCCTGCTGCAGGTACAGCGCGACGATGTAGATGCGCTGAGTGGCGCTGGCGATTTTTTCCAGCAGGCAACGGCGGAACTCGGCAGCGCCAGAGAGGATGGTGACGGCATCGGCAGTCAACGGAAAACTGCGCAGTTTGGGCAGCAGGGAGCGTTTGAAAAGCAACGGCATAGGGCTCGCAATCGGGTCGAATCCAGAGAGTTTGAGAGCTTACACCATGGATTGGTTCGGGTCTTCCCGGTGTCTGTAGTGGATTTATCGCGAGCAGGCTCGCTCCTACAGGGCAACGCATTTCAGTTATGGGAGCGCGCCTGCTCGCGATGGCCATTTATCAGGCACGGAAAAAAACAATTTGACCAAGGAGAACGATCGTTCTACTGTTGGCCACATGAACGAGATAACCAGCAACGACACACGCGATATTATTCTGGATGTCACCGAAAAATTGATCTACAAAGGCGGCATTGCCGCCACTGGCATGGATCTTCTGGTGAAAACCGCCGGCGTCTCCAGAAAAAGTATCTACCGCTACTTCGCCAACAAGGACGAACTGGTGGTTGCGGCCCTGATCCGCCGCGACCAACGCTGGATGCACTGGTATACAAGCGCAGTCAATCAGGCCGAAACCCCGGCCGAGCGCCTGCTCAATCTGTTTACCGTGCTCAAGTCATGGTTCGAATCCGAAGGCTTTCGCGGTTGCGCATTCATCAACACCAGCGGCGAAACCGGCGACCCGCAGGACCCTGTCCGCCTGGTGGCCAAGGACCACAAACAGAAACTGCTCGACTACTTGCACGAGCTGTGTACCGAACATGGTGCCGACGATCCGCAGACGCTGGCAAAACAGCTGCTGATCCTGATCGAAGGTGCCATAACCGTGGCGCTTGTAATGGGTGATCACAGTGCCGCCGATAATGCGCAATGCATGGCGCGAAAGTTATTGGACCTGTCATAACTTAACCAAGCCCGAAACTTGCTTGAACTTTAATTTTACGGAGACTTGAAATGTCTAACGCCGAAGTTCGTCCGCCATTGCCGCCCTTTACCCGTGAATCGGCCATCGAAAAAGTCCGTCTGGCCGAAGATGGCTGGAACTCCCGCGACCCGGAGCGCGTGTCGCTGGCCTATACCCTGGACACCAAATGGCGCAACCGTGCCGAGTTCGCCTACAACCGCGAAGAAGCCAAGGGCTTCCTGACCCGTAAATGGGCCAAGGAACTGGATTACCGCCTGATCAAGGAACTCTGGGCCTTCACCGGCAACCGCATCGCGGTACGTTATGCCTATGAATGGCACGACGATTCGGGCAACTGGTTCCGCTCCTACGGCAACGAGAACTGGGAGTTCGACGAAAACGGCCTGATGGCCAACCGCTTTGCCTGCATCAACGACATGCCAATCAAGGAAAGCGATCGCAAGTTCCACTGGCCGCTGGGTCGTCGCCCTGACGATCATCCAGGCCTTTCGGACCTCGGCCTGTAAACATCGGACTCACTGTAGGAGCGAGCCTGCTCGCGATGAAGGCGCCAGCCTCAACATCTCCGCTGCCTGGCTCACCGCCATCGCGAGCAGGCTCGCTCCTACAGATTTGATCTGCAGTGACCACGCCCCCCTGTGGGAGCGAGCCTGCTCGCGATGAGGCCAGAGCAGTCGCCGCAGAACCTGGATAACGGTAAGATACCGCCCCTCCCCCGCAGCCCCTTGCTGCACTCTGCCGAAATAAGCCCGATTCCATGCCTTTCGAACTCAGCGTTGACCTCTTCACCCTGGCCATTCTGGCCCTTGTCGCCTTCATTGCCGGTTTCATCGATGCCATTGCCGGTGGTGGCGGGCTGTTGACCACTCCCGCATTGTTGACCGCGGGCCTGCCACCGCACCTGGTGCTGGGCACCAACAAACTCAGTTCGACCTTCGGCTCGGCCACCGCCAGCTTCACCTTCTACCGCCGCAAGCTGTTCCACCCCAAGCAGTGGATGCACGCCATCATCGGCACCCTGGTCGGCGCACTGACCGGCGCCGGGGTCGCGCATTACCTGCCTGCAGAGTGGCTGAACAAGATGCTGCCGGTGATCGTCTTCGCCTGTGGCATTTACCTGTTGTTCGGCGGCACACCGAAAGCGCCGCTGGACAGCAACGCACCGATCAGGAAGAAGTGGCAATCGACCCAGGGTTTCACCCTCGGTTTCTACGATGGCGTGGCCGGTCCCGGTACCGGGGCGTTCTGGACCGTCAGCAGCCTGCTGATGTACCCGATCGATCTGGTCAAGGCCAGTGGCGTGGCGCGCAGCATGAACTTCGTCAGCAACATTGCGGCGCTGTCGGTGTTCGTGTTTTCCGGGCAGGTGGACTGGATCATCGGCCTGTGCATGGGCCTGTCGGTGATGGTCGGGGCTTTCTTCGGCGCTCGCACCGCCATCAGTGGCGGCGCGAAGTTCATTCGTCCGGTGTTCATCACCGTGGTGCTGGGGCTGACCGTGCGGCTAGCCTGGCAACACTGGTTCAGCGTGGCCTAAGCGCCGCGCCACGTAGACGTCGATCAGGTAACGGGCAATCGAGCGCGACGCCGGCAACGGCGGCAGCGCATTGACGTTGAACCACTGGGCGTCTTCGATCTCGTCTTCCTGGCAGACGATCTCGCCACCGGCGTACTCGGCATGGAAACCGAGCATCATCGAATGGGGAAACGGCCAGCACTGGCTGCCCATGTACTGAATGTTCTTGACCTCGATCCGCACTTCTTCACGCACCTCGCGGATCAGGCAATCCTCGGCCGATTCGCCAGGTTCGGCAAACCCCGCCAAAGTGCTGTAGACCCCGCTGACAAAACGTGGCGAGCGTGCCAGCAGCACTTCATCGCCACGAGTCACCAGCACGATCATGCTCGGAGAAATGCGCGGGTAGCTGCGCAGATCACAGGGCTGGCAATACATCGCCCGCTCGCGCGGCACCTGGGTCATGGCCTGGCCGCAGTTGCCGCAAAAGCGGTGTTCCCGGGCCCAGGTACCGATTTGCGCGGCGTAGCCAAGGACCTTGTAGAGCGTGTGGTCGCCTTCGAGCATGAACGCCCGCAAGCCTTTCCAGTTGCAGCCTGGTACCTCGCCGGGACTGCGCAATTCCAGCAGGTACACCGGTTCTCCATCCAGATGACCGATGCCATGTTCGGCAAGAATCGACAGGTCCTGGCGCTTGAGCCATTCCCGGGGGAACAGCGCGCCATTGTCGTCGAACAGGAAGCCTTCGGGGCTGCGCGCCACGGCCCAGCCGCCCGGTTGTTCGGTGTCCAGTACTGCAGTGGTCCAGCGTGAAGTCATTTTTCAATCAATCCAGAAATTCGGGTTTCTGTTTGCTCATATGGGCGGCCATGGCCACGCGCAAATCGTTGGATTGCAACATGGCGGCGTTCCAGGTGGCGACGTATTCCAGGCCGTCATCGATGCGATGGTCGCGCATGTAGCTGATCATCTCCTTGGTGCCGGTGATGGCGATCGGCGACTTGCTCGCGATCTCGCGGGCAATGCCCATGACGCCGTCGAGCAGGCTGGTGGTGTCGCTGTAGACGCGGTTGACCAGGCCCATGCCACGGGCTTCCTCGGCACCGAAAGTGCGACCAGTGTAAGCCAGTTCACGCAGCATGCCGTCACCAATGATTCGCGGCAAGCGTTGCAGCGTGCCGACGTCGGCAGCCATGCCGATGTCGATTTCCTTGATCGAGAATTGCGCGTCTTCGGCGGCGTAGCGCATGTCGCAGGCGGCGATCAGGTCGATGGCGCCGCCCAGGCAATAACCCTGGATCGCCGCGAGCACCGGCTTGCGGCAATTGTCGACGGCATTGAAGGAGGCTTGCAGGTTGAGAATCTTGCGACGCAGCAGCCGCGCATTGCGGCCGACGTCCTTGCCCAGTTCATTGGCCACGTTCGCCAGCATCATCAGATCAATGCCGGAGGAAAAATGTTTGCCGGCACCGCTGAGCACCACCACCCGCACTTCGTCGGTGTCGTCTATCCACTGGAAAATCTCGACGATCTCGCTCCAGAACGCGGCGTTCATCGAGTTGATCTTTTCCGGACGATTGATCTGTACATGGGCGATGTTATCGGCCAGTTCGACGGTGAATGCGCTGTATTGAGACATGCCGGTGATCCTTTTAGCGGGCAAAAAAGAGGCCCGACTATATCAAGGCAAGGTGGTGGCGGTTCGGCCAAAAGCGGGACCGGTTGGGGTATTGCGGTGCTGTTCCGGCCTCATCGCGAGCAGGCTCGCTCCCACATTGGATTTGTGAATACCGGTCCATTGTGCTCGCGATGGCCAAACCACCGATCTAGTCGCCCTTCACCGCCACAAATACTGCCGTCTCATAAGGCACGGTCACCTCATCCCTCCCCCGCAATTCAGGCTCGCTCTCGATCAGCGCCCTGATCCGCTCATCGACCCTCGCCCGCTCGGCCTCCGGCAACGCCGCGATGAAGCTGGTGGAGCGCACCCGATTGAAGATCACATCCTCCGGCGTGCCGCTATGACCATGGCTGAAATGCTGCGCCAGCAACGGGCCGAACGCCGGATGCGGAAACACCCGGCGCCAGGCACCGGTGTAATAGCGCGGCGTATCGCCCTCCAGCGCATTGACGATCGCGTCCAGCTTCGGCACCCAGCTGACCCGGGTGTCCCGCAGGTTCCACACCAGCCCCAGCCTGCCGCCGGGCTTGAGGACCCGTGCTATCTCGTCAAGCGCGTCCGTGCTGGCGAACCAATGAAACGCCTGGGCGCAGACCACCGCGTCCACCGATTCATCGGGCAACGGCAGGTCGGTCGCCGTGCCGTTCACGGCCAGGACATCAGGGTAGGCTGCGGAGAGTTTTTCCAGCATCTGCGCTACCGGCTCCACGGCGATCACCTGCGCCCCGGTGGCCAGCAGCCTGCCTGTGAACTTGCCCGTGCCGGCCCCCAGGTCAATGACGGCGGTGTCGGCGTTCAATCCCAGGGTGTCGGTCAACCAGGCGGCCACCTGCGGCGGATAATCCGGGCGACCTCGCACGTAGGTATCAGCGCCGGTCCTGTAGCCAGCGGCGGCGCTGTGGTGAATCTGATCTGTCATGGCAGAACTTTTCATGGCAAAGCTCCAGCGTGGCGTTGGATGCAAACGAGCATACCCCCTCCAATTGAGCTTTCCTTACACTGGACGCCAGAAACAAAATGAATGATTGTTCACCTTGCGCTATTGAGATTTTTCTGCCCAACGCAGCTCAACCTTTCGGCCTGTTCGATGTCCCAATCCAGACAACCATGGAGCATTGCCCATGAATAGCCGTTATTCGATGTTCACCGCCCCGCTGCTGCTTGCCGTTGCCCTGTCCAGTTCCCAGGCCTGGGCCAATGGCGAGGAAGACACCCCCGCCAGACCCCAATGCCCCAAAGGCCAGGTGTTCGACAAGAAAGCCAGGAAATGCGTGTTGCAAACCAGCAAGCTGGTGCCGGATGCCGACCGTACGGACTACGCCTATCAGTTGGCCAAGGACGGGCGTTACGAAGAGGCCCTGGCGCTGCTCGACACCCTGCAGGAGCCCAACACCGCCAAGGCCCTGAATTATCGCGGCTACGCCACCCGCAAGCTGGGGCGTACCGATGAAGGCATCGGGTATTACCTGCAATCGGTCAAGCTCGATCCGCACTACGCGAAAGTTCGCGAGTATTTGGGCGAAGCCTATGTGATCAAGGGGCAGCTGGATCTCGCTCAAGAACAGTTGCAGCAGATCAAGTCGATTTGCGGCAATACCAGCTGCGAGGAATACCAGGACTTGGCCGAGGCCATCAACGGCTCATCGAAAACCTGACCGAGTTCTGTAGGAGCTGCCGCAGGCTGCGATCTTTTGATTTACCAAAGCAAGATCAAAAGATCGCAGCCTTCGGCAGCTCTTACAGGCGGTCTCCTCAGGACAGCGTGCTGCCAACCTTCACAAGTTCCTGCGCCTTCGGAAATTCTCCCAGGTAATCCAGGACCAGGGTGTATTTCACCTTGTCGCCTACGCAGAACAAATCCTGCCCTCCCGCCGTGAGATTGGGGCCGACCCTGACCGCCAGCCTGGAACAGCCATCATCGGGCGTGACCATGGCGAACTTCGTCCACGCGGCATCGACCCAGACCATCCTGATCGCGTTGATCGTGCCTTTACCCGTTCTTGTTATTGTTGGCGCTCCCATCTCCATCCTCCATTCATCAGTGCGTGGCGCGACAGCCTGACTGCGTGGGGACAATGAAACGCTCAAGCAACGAACCTGACCACTGTCAGGTTTGACAGGTTTTGAGCTTCGGGCTCCGGCAAGCGCTACCGTTTGTCATATTCCTGTGCCGGGCAAGATGTTCAAACCGGCGTCGGCAGCCACAACCGAAACCGCGCTCCACCCAACGGCGAGGCCTCAACCGTGAGCGTCCCGCCCTGGGCCTCCAGCGCCCGGCGACTGATCGCCAACCCCAGACCAAACCCGCCCGTGGCGCGATCGCGGCTGCGGTCGAGCCGATAGAAAGGTTCGAAGATCCGCTCGCGCTCGTCGTCGGGAATGCCGATGCCGTCATCGTCCACCCAGATCTCACACCCCTTGGGACAAACCTGCACACCGATCTGAATGCGCTTTTCGCAGTAGCGCATGGCGTTGCGCAACAGGTTCTGCAGGGCACGGGCAGTCAGGCGCGGGTCGAGGGTGAAGCGCTCCAACTGGCCGTGTAGCAGCACGTCAATGACGATGTCGGGTGATTGCTCCTCGTCGACGCTGCCCAGGATGCTGTCGATGAATTCATCCAGCGACACCTCGACCTGTTCCGGCACCCGCGCCGGGTTTTGCAGGCGACTGTAGGACAGCAGCTCCAGCACCAGTTCATCCAGTTCGCGAATGTGGTCCACCAGGCCTTGGAGGCGCTCACGACTGGTGGCCGGCAGGTCATCGGACAGCGCCAGGGCCAGGCCGAAATCCAGGCGGGTCAGTGGCGTGCGCAGCTCGTGGGAAACCGCGTTGAGCAGATCGCGCTGCTGGTTGAGCAGGTTCTCGATATCGCCGGCCATGGTGTCGAAAACATTGGCCAGGCTGCCGATGTTGGAGCTGGGAGCGATTTGTGTGCGCTCACTCAGGTGTCCCTTGCCAAAACGTTCCGCCGCGCTTTTCAGGCGCTCTAGGTCGCGCCAGTGCGGGCGCAGCCACAGCAGCAGGCAGGCGAGCATGGTCGCGCCGATCAGCACGTTGATGCTCCAGTACAACAAGCTGACGTCCGTCGGGTCCGGAGGCACCACCATTTGCACCACGGTGCGCTCGTTCAGCGGTGCCACCGCCAGGGTGCGCCAGCCCCAGTCGCCGATGCGCACGACGTTCTCGCCACGCTGCAAACGCTGCTGCTCATCGAGGGAAAAAACAGCATCGTCGTTGGCGCTGAGCACGATGTGCAGCGGATGAAACTCCTTGTCCATCTCCGCCGCCAGGGCTGGCCACTGCTCGGTCGGCACCGCCTTGAACTGCTTGACCATGAGGGTTTGCAGGCCACGGGAGTAATCGAGGTTGTAGGTCAGGAAGCGCTCGTGGAAGACCTTGATCACCAGGTCCGGCACCAGATAAATGGCGGCGCTGAACGAAACGATGGTGACCAGGTACAGGCGAAAGAGGATTCTGAACATCGGCTCAGTATTCCCACTCGGAACGGCTGAACAGGTAACCCTTGCCCCACACCGTCTTGATCTTGCGCGCCTCGCCGGCGCTGTCGTCGAACTTGCGCCGCAGCTTGGAAATCGCCACGTCCACCGAACGATCGGTGCCGTTGAATTCAATGCCGCGCAGGCGTTGCAGGATCTGGTCGCGGCTCAGCACTTCACCGGCATGCCGGGCCAGCACCACCAGCAGGTTGTATTCACCACTGGACAGCTCCACCGCTTGCTCGCGCCAGGTCACGGTGCGCTCCGACAGGTCGATGCACAGATTGCCCATGATGATCCGGTCATTACCGGTCTGCGGCTCGCTCAGGCTGCTGCGGCGCAGCAAGGTCCGCACCCGGGCCAGCAGCACCCGGGGCTCGCAAGGCTTGGTGACGTAATCGTCGGCGCCCATTTCCAGGCCCAGCACCTGGTCGTGACTGTCGTCGCGAGCGGTGAGCATGAGGATCGGCAGGGTTGCCGAATCGGCCCGCAGCAAGCGACAGACTTGCAGGCCGTCGAGGCCGGGCAGCATCAGGTCGAGGATCACCAGGTCCGGCGGACTGACCCGTGCCCGCTCGCGCACCAGATCGCCACGGCCAAGGACGCTGACGCTGTAGCCGTTGCGTTCAAGGTAACTGGCGATCAATTCGGCGAGGGCGGTGTCGTCTTCGACCAGGAGGATGTTGGGCATGGGGTGTTTCCAGAAAGTGCAGTGGCGTCCGGTAAACCGTCATCGCGAGCAGGCTCGCTCCCACAAGGGATCTCAAGTGGGCACACCATTTGTGAGCACCACGGAACCCCTGTGGGAGCGAGCCTGCTCGCGATGGCGGCCTGACAGGCGCATAAAAATACAGGCCTCCAAGGATATACGCCCTCACCCAAACCTGAGCAAAACCCTTACACAATTTCACACAGCTCCAACAAAGCTTCACCGCTCCCCTCCCGGCCGGCCAGTAGCATGGCGTCGGTCAATATTGGGGTAATTCATGTCAAATCATCTGCTTGCCAAGCTCAGTCTCCTGGCGCTGGCATTGACGCTGAGCGCCTGCGACAAGGCCTCGACCGCCGAAGAACCGGCGCCACTGGCCACCGTGCGCATCGAAACCATCGAAGCCCGGCCGCTGTCGATCAGCAGCGAGCTGAGCGGGCGCATCGTCGCGCCGCGCATTGCCGAAGTGCGTGCGCGAGTTGCCGGCGTGGTCTTGCAGCGCAGCTTCCGCGAAGGCAGCGACGTGAAACAGGGCGACGTGCTGTTTCGCATCGACCCGGCACCGTTCAAGGCCGACCTCGACAGCGCCGAAGCCGCGTTGCGCAAGGCCGAGGCCAATGCGTTCCAGGCAAAACTGCAGGAGCAGCGCTACGCACAGCTGATCGACGACAAAGCCATCAGCGCCCAGGACTACGACAACGCGCGGGCGACCTCACGCCAGACCGCCGCCGACGTCGCCGCCAGCAAGGCCGCCGTCGAGCGGGCCAGGCTCAACCTCGGCTACGCAACGGTCACCGCACCGATTTCCGGGCGCATCGGTCGTGCGCTGGTCACCGAGGGTGCCCTGGTCGGGCAGAACGAAAGCACACCCCTGGCGCTGATTCAGCAACTGAACCCGATCCACGCCGACCTCACCCAATCGACCCGCGAACTCAACGACCTGCGCCGCGCCTTCCGCACCGGCCAGTTGAAAGCAGTGGGCCAGGGCCAGGCCAAGGCCACCCTGATCCAGGATGACGGCAGCCTCTACCCGCTGCCGGGCAAGCTTTTGTTCAGCGACATCACGGTCGATCCGGGCACCGGCCAGATCATCCTGCGCAGCGAATTCCCCAACCCGGACCTCGACCTGCTGCCGGGCAGCTTCGTGCGGGTGCGTCTGGAACAAGCGGTCAACCAGCAAGGCATCAGCGTGCCGCAACGGGCGGTCCAGCGTGACAGCGCCGGCATTGCGCAAGTGCTGTTGCTCGACGACGAACAGCGGGTCGGCCAGCAACCGGTCGAACTGGGTGCGGTGCAGAACGACCGCTGGGTCGTCACCGGTGGCTTGAAGCCTGGCGATCGCATCGTCATCGAAGGCCTGCAACACGCCAGGCCCGGCGAAAAAGTGCAGATCGACGACTCACCTCTTCCACTTGCCCAGGTTTCTGGTCAATAAGCAGGACGCTTGTTTATGCCGCAGTTCTTTATCGACCGCCCGGTGTTCGCCTGGGTGGTCGCCCTGTTCATCCTGCTCGCCGGCGCGCTGGCCATCCCGCAACTGCCGGTGGCGCAATACCCCGACGTCGCGCCGCCGCAAATCGAAATCTATGCCGTGTACCCCGGCGCCTCGGCGCAGACCGTGGACGAGAGCGTGGTCAGCCTGATCGAGGAAGAACTCAATGGCGCTGATCATCTGTTGTACTTCGAGTCACAAAGCAGCCTCGGCAGCGCGACGATCAAGGCCACGTTTCAGCCCGGCACCGATCCGGAAATGGCTCAGGTCGATGTGCAGAACCGCCTGAAAGTCGTGGAGTCGCGCCTGCCCCAAGCGGTGAACCAGCAAGGCTTGCAGGTGGAGAAAGTCTCCGCCGGTTTCCTGCTGCTGATCACCCTGACCTCCAGCGACGGCAAGCTCGACGACGTGGCGCTCAGCGATTATCTGGCGCGCAACGTAATGAACGAAATCAAGCGCCTGGATGGCGTCGGCAAGGCGCAGTTGTATGGCGCCGAACGGGCGATGCGCATCTGGATCGACCCCCGGAAGCTGATTGGATTCAACCTCACGCCCGCTGATATCAACGCCGCCATCGTCGCGCAGAACTCCCAGATCTCGGCGGGCAGCATCGGCGATCTGCCGATTCGCGGCACCCAGGAGATTACCGCGACCATTCTGGTCAAAGGCCAGCTGTCGACGCCGGAAGAGTTCGCCGACATTGTGCTCAAGGCCAATCCCGATGGCTCCACCGTACGCATCGGCGATGTGGCACGCGTGGAGATCGGCAGCCAGGAGTATCAGTTCGGCACGCGCCTGAACGGCAAACCGTCCACCGCGGTCGGCGTGCAACTCTCGCCCGGCGCCAACGCCCTGAGCACCGCGACCCTGGTGCGGGCGAAGATGGATGAGCTGTCGCGCTACTTCCCCGCCAACGTCGAATACAAGATCCCCTACGACACCTCGCCCTTCGTCAAGGTCTCGATCACCAAAGTGGTCTACACCCTGCTTGAAGCGATGGTGCTGGTGTTCGCGGTGATGTTCCTGTTCCTGCAGAACATCCGCTACACGCTGATCCCGACCCTGGTGGTGCCGGTGGCGCTGATGGGCACGTTCGCGACCATGCTGGCCCTGGGTTTCTCGATCAACGTGCTGACCATGTTCGGCATGGTGCTGGCCATCGGCATCCTGGTGGACGACGCGGTCGTGGTGGTGGAGAACGTCGAGCGGATCATGGCCACCGAAGGCCTGACACCCAAGGAAGCGACGCGCAAGGCCATGAAGCAGATCACCGGGGCGATCATCGGCATCACCCTGGTGCTGGTGGCGGTGTTCATTCCGATGGCGTTCATGCCGGGTTCGGTGGGTGTGATCTACCGGCAGTTTTCGTTGTCGATGGCGACCTCGATCCTGTTCTCCGCCTTCCTCGCCCTGACCCTGACCCCGGCCCTCTGCGCGACGTTGCTCAAACCCATTGCCAAAGGCGAGCACCACGAAAAAACCGGGTTCTTCGGCTGGTTCAACCGCCGTTTCGAGCAACTGACCGAGCGTTATCAGGGCTGGGTGGCCCATGCGCTGAAACGCAGCGGACGCTACTTGCTGATCTACGGTGTGCTGCTGGTGGGCCTTGGGTTGTGTTTCAGCCGTCTGCCCTCCTCGTTCCTGCCGGTGGAGGATCAGGGCTACACCATCACCGACATTCAGCTGCCACCGGGCGCGAGCAAGAGCCGCACGGTGCAGGTGGTCGAGCAGATCGAAGCGCACAACGCCACGGAACCCGGCGTGGGTGACAGCACGGTGATTCTCGGCTTCAGCTTCTCCGGCAACGGACAGAATGCGGCCTTGGCCTTTACCACCTTGAAAGACTGGTCGCAGCGCGGCAGCGACGATTCGGCCAGCTCCATCGCCGACCGCGCCAACATTGCCCTGAGCCAGATCAAGGATGCCGTGACCTTCGCCGTGCTGCCGCCGCCGGTGGACGGTCTTGGTACGTCCAGTGGCTTCGAGTTCCGCCTGCAGGACCGTGGCGGCCTCGGCCATGCCACGCTGATGCAGGCGCGCACCGAGTTGCTGGAGGCTGCCGAGAAAAGCCCGATCCTGATGAACGTGCGCGAAAGCGCGCTGGCCGAAGCGCCGCAGGTGCAGCTGATCGTCGACCGCAAACAGGCGAACGCCCAGGGCGTCTCGTTTGCCGACATCGGCAGCCTGTTGTCGACGGCTGTAGGCTCGAGCTACATCAACGATTTTCCCAATCAGGGGCGCATGCAGCGGGTGGTGGTCCAGGCCGAGGGCGATCAGCGCAGCCAGGTGGACGATCTGCTGAAAATGCATGTGCGTAACAGCGATGGAAAAATGGTCCCGCTGTCCGCCTTCGTCCAGGCCAAATGGACCCTGGGCCCGGCGCAGTTGACCCGCTACAACGGCTACCCGGCGATCAGTATTTCCGGCGAGCCGAAACCCGGGCACAGCACCGGCGAGGCCATGGCGGAAATCGAACGTTTGGTGGCACTGGGGCCGGCGGGTCTGGGTCAGGAATGGACCGGCCTGTCGTTGCAGGAGCGTTTGTCCGGCAGTCAGGCGCCGATCCTGCTGGGGTTGTCGATGTTGATCGTGTTCCTGTGTCTGGCGGCGCTGTATGAGAGCTGGTCGATTCCGACCTCGGTATTGCTGGTGGTACCGCTCGGTGTGCTCGGTGCCGTGCTGGCGGTGACCTTGCGCGGCATGCCCAACGATGTGTTCTTCAAGGTCGGGCTGATCACCATCATCGGTCTGTCGGCGAAGAACGCGATCCTGATCATCGAGTTCGCCAAGAGTCTGGTCGACGAAGGCCACGACCTGATCGACGCCACCCTGCAAGCGGCGCGCCTGCGATTACGGCCCATCGTCATGACCTCCCTGGCATTCATCCTCGGCGTGGTACCGCTGGCCATCGCCACCGGCGCCAGCTCGGCGAGCCAGCAGGCCATCGGTACCGGGGTGATTGGCGGGATGATCACTGCGACTTTGGCGGTGGTGTTTGTGCCGGTGTTTTTTGTGGTGGTGATGAAGCTGGTGCGCCAGCGGCAAAAGGGAAACTGACCAGACGCAAATCTACTGTGGGAGCGAGCCTGCTCGCGAAGGCGGCGCAACAGTCAACAAAGATGCTGAACATGACGCCCTCTTCGCGAGCAGGCTCGCTCCCACAAGGGACAATGGTCACCCCGACAACGCTGGGCTAAGGTGTTTGCATTGCCCCGTCCCTGCGAGCCCCCATGCCCTACCTCACCCACACCCACCCCCGCCTGTCCGCCGCCACGACGCTGGGTATCGCCGCCGGCATCCTGATTCCTGCCGATTCAATCATCAGCAAAATCCTCATCGGCTGGAACGTCGGGGTCTGGACCTACCTGATCCTGATGCTCTGGCTCACCGCGCGCTCCAAGGCCACCGACGTCAAACGCATCGCCGAGATCGAGGACGAAAACGCAGGCCTGGTGCTGTTCGTGGTGTGTATTGCGGCGATTGCCAGTCTGGCGACCATCACCTTCGAACTGGCCGGCAGCAAGGACCTGGAAACCACCCGCAAGCTGTTGCACTACGGTTTCACAGCGCTGACGGTGATCGGCTCGTGGCTGTTGATCGGGGTGATTTTCAGCGTGCATTACGCGCGGTTGTTTTACACCTGGGAAGGCAAGGAGCCGGCGTTGCGCTTTGCCGAAGGTTTGACCACGCCGAACTATTGGGACTTTCTGTACTTCTCGTTCACCATCGGTGTAGCGGTGCAAACGTCGGATGTAGGCGTGGCAACCCGTGATTTGCGCAAGATTGTGCTGGCGCAGTCGCTGATCGGTTTTCTGTTCAACACGGCGATCCTGGGGTTTTCGATCAATATCGCCGCCGGGCTGTTCAACTGAGCCGTGCACAAATGTTCTAGCCGTCGCCCCTGCCCCGGGCGTTAAATCAGTGGGCAATCCGCCCCGCAGGTGCAGCATGACTTCTCACAACTGGATCGACCTGGCCCAGGACGCCGACACCGGCATCGAGACCCTGCGCGCGCATTTCGAAGGCCACGCTTACGACCCGCACTGGCATGACAGCTATCTGGTGGGCGTCACCGAGCAAGGGGTGCAGCAATTCAACTGTCGCCGCGCGAAGCATCAGAGCACGCCGGGCAAGGTGTTCTTGCTTGAGCCGGGTGATATCCATGACGGCGAAGCACCGACGGACGACGGCTTCACCTACCGCATGCTCTACATCGATCCGCAGTGGTTGCAGCGCGAACTCGGCGCGGTGTTCGACAATGCCCCGGACAACAGTGAGTTGAGTTTCGCCAACACCCTCGCCGCTGACATGCACCTGGCCCATGCCACCAGTCTGGCGTTTGAAGCCTTGCATCATGGCGAACTGAAAATCGTCCGCCAGAGCGCCCTCGACGGCTTGCTCGAACGCCTCACCAGCCACCTGCAGTGGCGCGCTCGATATGCGCAAGACCCACGCCTGCCGCTGGTGGCGCAGAAAGCTCGGGAATACCTGCACGCCCACGCTCACGAAGACATCGGCCTTGACCAATTGGCCGCTGCCACCGGGGTCGACCGCTTTCGCCTGACCCGGGCTTTCAAGGCCGCCTATGGGATGGCGCCCCACGCCTATCTGGTGCAACTGCGCCTGGCCACGGCCCGGCGCATGCTGGCCCGTGGCGAACAACCGGCGGCGGTGGCCATGGCGTTGGGGTTTGCCGACCAGAGCCATTTGGGCCGCTGGTTCGTGCGGGCATATGGCTTGACGCCCGCGTTGTATCGCAAACGCTGCTCAAATCTTCCAGACAGCTGAGCCGTGGGTTGTGAAGATCGACTTCAACGATCTTCACTGGAGTTTGCCCGCGATGCTCACCTCTTTCCCGACGTTTCTGCCCTTCCTGCTATTTGCCTTCGTGGCAGCGATCACCCCCGGTCCGACCAATATTCTGGTGTTGAGCAACAGTGCCCGTTACGGATTGACGGCCGCGGTACCGATCATCTTCGGCGGCTGTGCCAGCGCCGCGCTGATTGTGTTGCTGGTAGGCAGCGGCGCGGGCGCATCGCTGGCCTCCATGCCGGCAGTACAAACCGCGATGCAGTGGATTGGCGTGGCTTGGCTGAGCTATCTGGCCTGGCAGATTTTCAGCGCCCCGGCGCAGGGTGTCGAAGGCACGGACGGCCAAGCCCGCCTCGGGCTTCTGGGCGCCGCGAGCCTGCAATTGATCAACCCGAAAACCTGGATGATGGCGTTGGCGGTTGTCAGCGTGTTCGCCGGAGGCGGCGAGCAGCGACTGACCCATGTGCTGTATTTGTCGCTGGCCTTTTTCCTGATTTCGCTGCCGTGCCTTGGCGTCTGGGCCCTGCTCGGCGCCGGCTCGGCGCGCTGGTTGCGTTCGCCCCGTTCGATGCAGCGCTTCAACCGCTGCATGGCCCTGTTGCTGCTGGGTTCGGCGTGGTTGAGCGTTGTCGTTTGAGCACCACCCATCGGGCATTGTCGGACAATCGCTAACGCAGGGCTTGACGGCGAATCAGCTTTTGGTGTCTTCTGAAACCGGTTTCAGTGCAACGCACAGACCTTATAAATCCAATAACAAGGTTTTAGCCCGTGAACGATTTCTCCGCCGCCCAGCGCAGCCGCGTGACCATGCTCGATGTCGCCGAACACGCCAAGGTGTCCAAGGCCAGCGTCTCGCGGTTCATCGGTGAAGACCGCGCCCTGCTCTCCGATGCCATTGCCCAGCGCATCGAGCAGGCGATTGCCGAACTGGGCTACCGCCCGAACCAGATGGCCCGCGGGCTGAAACGCGGAAGAACCCGCCTGATCGGCATGCTGGTCGCCGACATCCGTAACCCTTATTCGATTGCCGTGATGCATGGCGTGGAAACCGCCTGCCGTCAGCACGGCTACAGCCTGGTGGTGTGCAACACCGACCGCGATGACGAGCAGGAACGCCAGCACCTGGCCCTGCTGCGCTCCTACAACATCGAAGGCCTGATCGTGAACACCCTCGGCCACCACCGTGATGAACTGCACGAACTGCATCGGGAAATGCCGATGGTGCTGGTGGATCGCAAGGTCGAGCACCTTGAGAGCGATATGGTCGGGCTGGATAACCCGGCAGCCGTCGAAATGGCCCTCGCCCACCTCGAAGAACGTGGCTATCGCGATGTATTGCTGGTAACCGAACCCTTTGACGGCACCAGCTCGCGGATCGAGCGGGTCGCCAGCTTCAAGGCGCAGATCGCCGGGCGTGCGGCACTGCGCGGAACGCTGATCGAAACCGGCAGCGAACTGACGGCGAATCTGAAAACGTTCCTGGAAACGCCTGGCCCAGGCCCGAAGGCGCTGTTCTGCGCCAACGGGATTGCGGCGCTGGCCAGCACCCATGCGCTGCGTGAACTCCAGTGCAATCTCTTTGACGACGTGGGCCTGATCGCCCTCGATGATCTGGATTGGTACCCGTTGGTGGGTAGCGGCATCACTGCTCTCGCCCAGCCGACGGAGGAAATCGGCGCGAGGGCGTTTGAGTGCTTGCTCAAGCGTTTGCGCGGGGAAGATGGGCCGATGCGGACCCTGGATTTTGCGGCGCGGTTGATTGTGCGGGGGTCTACCCGTGGAGTTTTGCGGTGATGGTTCCGGCCCCTTCGCGAGCAGGCTCGCTCCCACATGGGTCCTGTGTTCACACATCCACTGTGGGAGCGAGCCTGCTCGCGAAGGGGCCCGAAAGAACACCACAAACACCCAATCCTTTTTTTGAACAAAAATGAAACCGGTTTCAGAGGTAGAAAAACAATGAACAAACCCGCCGTTTCCATCAGCCTCTCCAGCTACGGCGCCGATCTGGTGCGCCAACGCGGCCAGGGCAGTTTCATCGATGTGCTGGCCGCCGCCGGCGCCACGCGTATCGAATGGCGCGAAGAATTGCTCAGCGGTGAAGCGCCCGAGCAACTGGCCAATGCAACGCAGGCCAAGGGGCTTGAAAGTGTGTACTCCTCGCCCATGGAACTGTGGCTGGCCGGCCAGTCGAAACCCAACCCCGAGTTGATGAGCGCCCTGCAACGAGCCCAGGCCTTTGGCGCCAAGTGGTTGAAGGTTTCCCTGGGTTATTTCACCGACAATAACGATCTTCAGGCGTTGGCCCAGGTGCTGGCCCACAGCCCTGTGCAACTGCTGGTGGAGAACGATCAGACCCTGCACGGCGGTCGTATCGAACCCTTCCAGCGTTTTTTCACCGAAATCGAGCAGCACAAGCTGCCGGTCAAGATGACCTTCGATATCGGCAACTGGCACTGGCAGGACCAGTCCGCCGCCAGCGCCGCGCGGTTGCTCGGGCGCCATGTCGGCTACGTACACTGCAAGGCCGTGTCACGCCGGGCGGACGGCAAACTGGTCGCCATACCGCCGGCTGCTGCCGATCTGCATCTGTGGGAACAACTGCTGCGACACATGGCCCATGGCGTGATGCGCGCCGCGGAATATCCGCTGCAAGGCGATGACCTGGTACAGCTCACCACCGAGCATGTCGCAGTCCTCGCGCGCCTCGGACAATCCCGGTTGGAGAGCGCTCATGTCTGAGATCGATATCCTCTCGTTCGGCGAAACCATGGCGATGCTCGTCGCCGATCACAATGGCGACTTGGCCAAGGTCGATCACTTCCACAAGCGCATCGCCGGAGCCGACAGCAACGTCGCCATCGGCCTGTCACGCCTGGGGTTCAAGGTGGCGTGGCTGAGTCGGGTCGGTGATGACTCCCTCGGCCGATTCGTGGTCGACACGCTGAAAAAGGAAGGCCTGGATTGCAGCAACGTCACCGTCGACAGCGCTCATCCCACCGGTTTCCAGCTCAAGTCGCGCACTGACGACGGAGACGATCCTGTGGTCGAGTACTTCCGGCGCGGCTCGGCGGCCAGTCATTTGTCGCCGCATTCGATCGCCCCCGAACTGCTCAGCGCTCGCCATCTGCACGCCACCGGCATTCCCCCGGCGCTATCTGAATCGGCGCGGCAGATGTCTTTTGAATTGATGACCCGCATGCGCGAAGCCGGACGCAGCGTGTCGTTCGACCCAAACCTGCGCCCGAGCCTGTGGGCCAGCCAGCAACAGATGAGCAGCGAGATCAACCGCCTCGCCGCCCTCGCCCACTGGGTGCTGCCGGGCTTGAGCGAAGGACGCCTGCTCACCGGTTTCGAAGACCCCGCCGACATCGCCGCGTTCTACCTCGACCAGGGCGCCGAAGCCGTGGCGATCAAGCTGGGTCCCCATGGCGCCTATTACCGCACGCATCTGGATCAGGGTTTTGTCGCCGGCGTGCCGGTGCAAACCGTGGTCGACACCGTGGGTGCCGGCGATGGTTTTGCGGTCGGCATGATCAGCGCCCTGCTGGAGAACCACAGCTTTGCCGACGCCGTGAAGCGCGCCAACTGGATTGGCAGCCGGGCGGTGCAGAGCCGTGGGGACATGGAGGGGTTGCCGACCCGGCTTGAGATGTCGGTCGAATTCGAGGCCGTCAATCGCGAGCAAGCTTTGCTCCTACAGGCCTAGCGCAAAACCTGTAGGAGCGAGCCTGCTCGCGATGAGGCCAATACAGTCACTGAAGATCCAGAACCGTTACCTGCTGCGACAAAAACAACAAGCTCAGGAGCACCACTGATGAAAACCGCAACCCTCGCCACCCGCCGCTGGTGGTACATCATGCCCATCGTGTTCATCACCTACAGCCTGGCGTACCTCGATCGCGCCAACTACGGCTTCGCCGCCGCCTCCGGCATGGCCGCCGACCTGATGATCACCCCGGGCCTGTCGTCGCTGCTCGGCGCACTGTTCTTCCTCGGCTACTTTTTCTTCCAGGTACCCGGGGCGATCTACGCGCAAAAGCACAGCGTCAAGAAGCTGATTTTCGTCAGCCTGATCCTCTGGGGCAGCCTCGCGACCCTGACCGGGATCGTCTCCAACGCCTACTGGCTGATCGTCATCCGCTTCATGCTCGGCGTGGTCGAGGCCGCCGTCATGCCGGCGATGCTGATCTACCTGTGCCACTGGTTCACCCGTGCCGAACGCTCGCGGGCCAACACCTTCCTGATCCTCGGCAACCCGGTGACCATGCTGTGGATGTCGGTGGTCTCGGGCTATCTGGTGCAGCATTTCAGCTGGCGCTGGATGTTCATCATCGAAGGCTTGCCGGCGGTGCTTTGGGCCTTCATCTGGTGGAGGCTGGCCGATGATCGTCCTTCGCAAGCCAAGTGGCTCAACGACCAGGAAAAGCAGGACCTGGAAAGCGCCCTCGCCGCCGAACAGGTCGGCATCAAGGCGGTGAAGAACTACGCCGAAGCCTTCCGCTCGCCGAAAGTGATCCTGCTGGCCTTGCAGTTTTTCTGCTGGAGCATCGGCGTCTACGGTTTCGTGCTGTGGCTGCCGTCGATCCTCAAGGCCGGTGCGCAGATGGACATGGTCGAAGCCGGCTGGCTCTCGGCACTGCCATACCTGGCGGCGGTGATCGGCATGCTGGCGGTGTCCTGGGGCTCGGACAAATTGCAGAAGCGCAAACGCTTCGTCTGGCCACCGCTGCTGATCGCATCGATTGCGTTCTACGGTTCCTACGCATTGGGCGCCGAACACTTCTGGTGGTCCTACACCCTGCTGGTGATTGCCGGCGCCTGCATGTACGCGCCATACGGGCCGTTCTTCGCGATCATCCCGGAAATCCTCCCGGCCAACGTGGCGGGTGGCGCCATGGCGCTGATCAACAGCATGGGTGCCCTCGGCTCGTTTGGCGGCTCCTATCTGGTCGGCTACCTGAACAGCTCCACCGGTTCCCCCGGTGCGTCCTATCTGTTGATGAGCGGCGCGTTGATGGTCTCGGTGGTGCTGACGATTTTGCTCAAGCCCGGCGCCAGTGACCGGGAGCGGCCCCCGGTTGCCGTGACCCGTCCCGCCCATTCCTGAATTGCAGTAGAGAACTCACGATGAAAAAGCAGGTTGTGCTGTACAAGAAACTCTCGCCGACGCTGATGGCCCGCCTTCAGGAACAGGCCGAGGTGACGCTGATCGACAGTCTCGATGCCCAAGGCCTGGCCAAGCTGCGCGCCGCCCTGCCCCGTGCCCACGGCTTGCTCGGCGCCAGCCTGAAACTGGACGCCGAATTACTGGACCTGGCACCGGATCTGGAGGCCATCGCCAGCGTCTCGGTGGGCGTCGACAACTACGACATCGACTACCTCAGCGAACGCCGCATCCTGCTCAGCAACACCCCGGACGTACTCACCGAAACCACTGCCGACACCGGTTTCGCCCTGATCCTGGCCAGCGCCCGGCGCGTGGTGGAACTGGCGAACAGGGTTCGGGCCGGTCAATGGGATCGCAACATCGGCCCCGCACACTTTGGCACCGATGTGCACGGCAAGACCCTGGGCATCATCGGCATGGGCCGCATTGGCGAGGCCCTGGCCCAGCGCGGGCATTTTGGTTTCGGCATGCCGGTGATCTACCACAGCCACTCGCCGAAGCCGGCGGTGGAGCAGCGATTCAACGCGCACTATCGGAGCTTGCCCGAGCTGTTGCAGGAGGCGGATTTCGTTTGCCTGACCTTGCCATTGACCGCTGAAACCGAAGGGTTGATCGGCACCGAACAATTCGCGCAGATGCGTCCCGAGACAATCTTCATCAATATTTCTCGGGGCAAGGTGGTGGACGAAGCAGCGCTGATCGAGGCGTTGCAGGCGGGCCAGATTCGCGCTGCCGGGCTGGATGTGTTCGAGCGTGAACCGCTCGACCCGGAGTCGCCGCTGTTGAGGTTGGACAACGTGGTGGCGACCCCGCACATTGGCTCGGCGACCCATGAGACACGGGAAGCCATGGCCAAATGTGCGGTGGATAACCTGCTGGCGGCGCTGGCGGGTGAGCGGCCGATCAACCTGGTGAACGCCCGTGCGTGGACCGATTGAACGAATCGTCCAACGGGATACGGGTTTTACGCGCCAGCGCCGGGAATCACTCCATTCAAAGGTGGTGATGAGCCGTCATCATTGAACGCTCTGATCTCTACATCGTAAGGAATGAGTGGTAGCAATAACGGCTTCAAGATTTCCCGGGTTGTTTCATAGTTCAACTCGGTACCTTGCGGGCCCGTTATCGTGACGTGGTACCCCTTCAGATTGGCTGGAAATTCTGGCCTATCCCACCGTAGCTCGGGAACAAACCCCGGTTTGACCCGAAAATTAGTGGGTGCACTGGGTAGCGTTGGCTGGCTGATTTTACGATTGAAGTGACCGATCAAGGAGGCATTCCCGGCCGCATCTTTCGCGCGCACTTCGAACGTCTCGCCATCGACCAGACCCGTGTCGAGATAAGAAGTCTCGGTGACCGCTATCCAGGCCCCGCCATTACGGCGAACCTCGTATCCGGCTACCTTCACGTTGTCTTGCGATGCAGCCCAGCTCAACCGGGCCGTGTCGGATGACAAAGACGTGAGCTTGATACTTTGCGGGCGAGTAGGCGGAACACGGTCATGAGTCGTCACGCTGATGGACGCCGTAAGTGCCGGGGGCAGGCCTTCAGCACGGCGCGGCTGAATGGTGAACTCGTAAGCCTGTTCAGGCGTCAATCCCTGGGCAATATGTTCAGTGTCTGTCGTCTGTACAGTCGGTCGTCCTGGGCAGCTGATGTCATAACCGATCACGTAGTTGTCATTCTCCGGTTTCACCCATTTCAACCAGACCTCATTGTATGTACTTCCGGGAGCGCTCAGATTGCGCGGTTGCGTTCTGTCCGGGCCCATTCGGATGAATCTTTCTGCAGGAGGGGAAAAACCGCTTTCATTGAAGGCGCGAACATGAATGAAATACTCGGTATCAGGCATCAGGTATTTCAATTCATAGGTCAGAAATGAAGTTTCATGCCGGCTGATAACATCCGGGTATCGATCGCGCAAACCATAGGCCACTTCATATCCTTTGGCGAAAGTCGTTGGCCACGACACGCGCAACTGATCAAACGAAGGAATCAAGTATATGTCGCTTGGCTTACCGGGTATGGGCGGTCCATCCAGTGTCCTTTGCGTCAAACGCGCTGGCAGCGACTCTCCGTTGGCATTGCGGCTACTGACTTCAAAAAAATACAGCGTGTTTTTGGTCAAGGCGGAGATGGTTTCTTTTAACGACGTTGTAGCAATCTCAACGTACTTGCCATCGGGCGGTTCAACACCATATCGAATGACATAATCTTGAGCCCCCGCAGAGGCGGACCATTCAACGGTCATCGTTGAAGCCGTCGGTGTTGCGCGCACATTGGTGGGTATGGGCGGAGCCTTCAACGTCTGTTTGACGACCCGGGCGGGTGGTGAGTCGCCGACATTGTTGGTCGCTCGAACTTCAATCCAATAGTCGACGCCGCTGTTCAGCCCGGAGATGACGTATTCGGTCGTCTTCACTACTTGGGTAGTGATGACGGACCCGTTGGGAGCAAGTCCATGGCTGACCTTGTAACTGATGGCACTGGAAACACCCGACCACGTCAGGAACATCTCTTGGGTGGTCGGCGTGGCGACAAGATTCGTCGGGCTCTCCGGCAGATTGGACGCGGGCAGCGTCGCTGCCCTGACGAGACTGTATAAAGAAGACTCTTCTCCAGCCAACAGCCCGTACAAATAAAAAAAGTAGCTCGTATTGGGAATGAGGCCGGTAATCGTGTGCCTGCGTGCGGGGTGCGGGACATCGAGTTCATCGATAAACTCCGGCCCGATATACCACTTGATACGAGTAGAGTTTTGTTGACCTGCACTGCCTCCGTATCCCCATATGAGTTTGAGGGAATTTTGCGATATCGAAGTCGCGACACTTTGATCCGGAGCGCTGACCGCCAGCACATTGGTCAAGCCACTTTCGTCGTCATGTCCATTCATACGGAAGCTCCTTGGCTATGTTCGTCAAGGTTTCCATTGGAATGCCATCGGTGCCATTGAGCAACTGACAGAACTGTTAGTGGCAACCGACACTATTGTGTGCTGTCAGCCGCAGAGGGTTTGAACGCGTCGCAGCTTTGGGGGAGCACAGGCCTAGCCACAACCCACCCGCGATTCCAGCAAGTCAGCAGCACACAAGGCAATACGCCTGCACGCGTCTGCCAACTTCTTGCGGTCGACCACCAAGCCCATGCGAATGTGCCCAGCCGCACTTGGCCCGAACGCTTCGCCAGCAAGAACCGACACGCCATAACCTTCTAACAGCCGCTCGGCAAAACGCTGGGCACACAGTCCGGTCTGGCGCACATCCACCATCACGAACATCCCGCCATCGGGACGGATCGGCCGCAGGCCCGGGCAATTGTCCAGGCTCGCGCATACCAGATCGCGCCGCTGGCGATACTCCTCGCGCATTAGCGCCACTTCCGGGAGGTCATGATCCAGGGCCAATTGCGCGGCGTTTTGAATAAAGTCCGGTATGCCGAACAACATGCACAGCGACAGGTGCTCCAGGTGATCGGCCAAGGGTTTCGGGCCGATCACCCACCCCACCCGCCAGCCACTCATGGCATGGGATTTCGACAGGCTGTTAATTGTCGCGGTGCGCTCGGCCATGCCAGGCAGACTGGCCGGGCTGATGTGTTCTGTGTCGTACAACAAGTCGCTGTAGACTTCGTCGCTGATCAGCCACAGGTCATGACGGATACACAACGCCGCCAGGCCTTGCCAGATCGTCAGCGACAAACTGGCGCCGGAGGGATTGTTCGGGCTGTTGAGCAATAAGGCGCGGGTTTTCACAGTGATCAACGCGGCAACATCCGCCGGGTCAACCCGAAACCCGTTTTCCGGCCGCACGGCCACCGGTACCACTTTCGCGCCGCAAGCGCCGAACACGGCTTCATACGTCACGTACATCGGTTCAGCGACGATCACCTCATCGCCGGGGTCGAGCAGGCATTGCGCCACCGAATACACTGCGCACTGTGCTCCCGGAAAAACGATCACATGCCCGGCATCAACCCCTTGACCGGTACGAAGGCGATGACGGCGGGCAATGCTGTCGCGCAACCCCTGACTGCCGCGCACCGCCGGATAGTGCGTGTCTCCGGCGAGCAAACTGTCGATTGCGGCCGTCACGATTGGCTGTGGCGTGTCGAAGTCCGGATCACCGATCGACAGCAGCAACACATCAACACCCTGTTCGCGCAATTCCAGTGCTCGATCATGAATCTGCCAGGCCGCCGCTCCGTCACCGGCGATCCGTTGGGTCAAGGCTGAGTAGCGCATACAGTTCTCCATTCGCGCGGGTTCCAAGCCAAAACCCTATCTCAATTCTCGCAACCCGCCACCCACGGCGTTCCAATCCATCACCTGACGTTCCGTACATCGGGTGACTGAATTCAGTCGAGCCCGCGACCCTGACAGTTGCAAGCACGCGCGCGATCCCCCGGCCATCCTGGGCGCGTGAAATGTATCTTGAAATCAATCACTAATTTTCGAAAGCGCAAACCGACGATGAAAAGAATGCTCCTACACCACAGCCGGCATTGGACTGACAGCCCTTTCTTTTCGAAAGTGATTAAAGTCCGCAACCTGTAATTTCTGACAGGTCACACGGAGAATTTATCGCGCTATAAGGAGACCGTGCCTACAGCCCTTTCAAGGTGATTGCAGGACGGTCGCGCGAACCACGCCATCACGAAGTAGGAAGATTCCGCCGCGCCCACGCCGTCAATGATGATGAATGGGAGATTCGCTTATGTACCGCTCCACAACCGCTTCAGTTCAGTCATCGCCAGCCCAGGCCGGATTCCAGCCACAGGCGTGTCAGCCACCCCAGGTGATTACGCTCACGGCCAGGGAAAAGGAGGTCTTGCAGTGGGGTCTGGCCGGTAAATCGTCCTGGGAAACCGCCCAGATCTGCGGGTGCTCCGAGGCCGGTGTGAATTACCACTATTGCAACATCCGCCGCAAGTTCGGCGTGAGAACGCGCTGGGCCGCCATGGCCAAGGCGCTGGAACAGGGCCTGATTCATCCTTCTTGAACCCGTCTCTTTTCAGCGATCAGCGCTACATTGATCCCTGTAGAGAGAATTCATGAAACTGGAACAGACGTCTGCATCCGATACCCTGACCGGCAACTGTCCTCCGGGACAGTGACCGGCCTTAACGCAGGCGCTTTCAGGGCGTCACCGTGTAATCGGGATTACCAGATGTAACGCACCCCTACATTGGCGCCCCATGGTTGTTCGATTTTGTCGCCGTTGCTGTACTCGAAATCGGCATGAATCGAAATTTTGTCAGTCACCGTCATGGCAACACCCGCTCCAAGCTCCCCACGGGAACCCGATAGGTCATTGTTAAACGTATTGTCGTTGACCTTGACTTCGTTCTTGTCGACAAACTCGTGCACATAAGCGGCGCGCACATAAGGCTGTACGACCTTGTCATCCCATTTGAAGTCGCGGCCGGCAGTGGCCCCTGCCTTGGCAAGCAGCGAACGTGTACGACTACCTTCGGCGGACAAGCCATTATCCAGGTCGTAGTCTTTGCCCTGAATGATCACGCCCGACAGCTGGGTGTAGGGTTCAACGAAATAGTCGTCAGCCAATTTGATATGACGACCGAACTCCAGGGAGGCGCCGACACCATTACTGTCGTAGTCGCCCCGGGTTTTCTTGCCATCGCTCAGGTGTACATCGGACTCGTTCTGGAAACGGTTGAACTTGAGCACGCCATCGAAGTAGTAGCCGCGCGACGCATCCAACCAGGTGGTATAGGCACCCAGGTAGTAACTGTCGATGGTGCCGCTGGTGCCACGGCTCAAGTCCAGGTCGGACTTGCTGTAACCGCCGAGCACACCGACCAGCCACTGCCCGTCCCCCACCGGCAACGGTGCATCGGCACCGAACGACAGGCCTTGTTGCACTTGCTGGTAAGCGACGCCCGAGCGGGCATCGACGTCGAACTTGTTACCGTAAGCACGAATCCAGCCACCGGCCTTGCCGTGGTCCATGCGCACTTCGCCCATGCGCGTGCGCAGCGTGCTGAGTTCGCCATACCAGGCAGTCGGCGCTGCGTTGAACAATGCGATGACCGACTGGGTACCCGGGCTGACAACGCGGGACGCGGTATTGAGGTACCAGTCGTTGCTGCCCTTCTGGATCAGGTCGTAGGAAAATGCCCCCAGATCCACGGCGCCGCCGGCCAGGGTGAACGTCGCATCACCGCCACCGATGTGGACGACTGGGATGGCGCCAGCCCCCGTAGGCTCCGAGCCGCTGGCGTCAATTGCTACGGTGTGATTGCCGGTGGCCGTGCCAGTCACGGTGAGGGTATCGACCTGACCGGTCTGGAAGTCGGTGTGCATGAAGAACGTGCCGCCAGTACCCGACAGCGTACCCACGCTCAACTTGAAGAATTCACCGGGGTTGCCGAACTGGATGGCACCGCCGTTCATGTCCAGATTTTGCACTGCACCGTCACCGACCATGATCCAGCGGGCATTGCTGTTGACGCCCAGGTTCTGCACGTTCTGCAGGCGCCCCGTCAGTGTGGCGGAGTCTTCCAGCAGTACGTTGGCGGTGCTGGTGCCGTCGGCGACGATATCGCCAACCAGCGTGCTGCTGCCGACGCGCAGGTTTCCTTCGGCGCCATTGCGCACCTCCATTAACACGCCGTTGCTGCCGACCAGTGTTGAGTTATTGAGGACGGCGATGTTGGCCTGTGTCACACCCACGTTCTGTGTATCGACCAGGACAGCCGCGCCGTTCAAGCCCTCGACCTGACTGCCCCTGAGTTCGACAGTATTAGGGGCGGCCACACCGGGGTCGGTATTGATCTGGATACCGTTGGTAGCCCCTGTGATGTTGCTGCCCACGGCATTGACGGTGCCGTTAAACATACGGATGCCTGCCAGGCTGCCACCGGTCACGGCACTGTCGAACAGCGTCAGTGTGCTCAGGCCGTTGACGGTTGCGCCATTTCGCGCACCGGTGATGGTGCTGCTGCGAACCTGTGCGGTGGAACCTGTGGTGTTCGCTGCATCGTGGCTCAGCGCCAGGCCGATCCTGTCACTGTTGATATTGCTGCCAACAATTGTTGCGTTACTGCTGTCCAGATGTACGCCGTTGGCGGAAGTGCCTTGAACCTGGGTACCGGTCAGGTTCAAGGTCGAGCCCGTCACCGTAATGTCCTGCGTCCGTGCGCCATTGGCATTCAAGGTGGCACCGTTGAAAACTCTGTATTGATCCAGCGCCGTTGTGCCATCAATTGACGCCACGGGCTCCAGACTGCCATCGATAAAACGGGTGGCATACGCCTGTTCGGCAATGATTAAAAACGGTACGACAGACAACAGTCGCAAAGCACGCGACAGAGGACTCAACAAAAAGAAATGGCTGGCAGACATGACTAACTCCGATGGATCTGGACTGCGAAAAGTCAGGCTCATCCTGACAATCAGTGATGAACCCACCTACAAAGGCGGCGCAGAATATCCAGAGGCCTCCTATTCAGATGCAGGAGTTTCCTTAATGCTTTGTAGGACTAATCCTGCAACTTCCAAGGACTCATTCGCGAGTCGTACAACTGCGGCAGACGCCATCAGGCAGCACCTGCCGCTATCCCTTTTAATCTATGGGGCAGGGGTTATCCGGATCACAGGTACCAGCTCCGGCTGAAAGCCCCACCTGTGTATCCGAGTACAAGGAGAAAACATCAGTGCCCCCAATGTTCAGGCCATAACGAACTTCGCCCTTGCCGAGCTGATTGCTGGGACCGCCCCAGGTTGGCAGGAGGTGTTTGTCATAAGGTTCGACAAGCCAGTAGAAACCGTCTGTAGCTTCCTCTGCGGAAATCGGCCCGTATGTCACGCTTTTTGCGGCATCTTCAACCTCCACAGGCGATGCATAGGTAGTTGAAGCCCTCCATTCAAGTTTTACTGTCATCCCTTCTTTCAAGTAATCACTAGGAGGAATGAAGTACTTGAAGCCAATTTTTGTGCTGTCCGCTTCGTCGCGAATCAACGAGCAGCAAGTCAGCCGACGGTTGATAAGTTGTTGTGGTTCGGCCAATCGCAAGGTGATGACGAAGAACCTGATATCAACCTCGGTAGGCTCTTCCGGTTCTTGAGGATTGTTGAAATCAGGATGGGTAGCGATGTACTTCACGGGCATTTTCTGATCGTTGCCGTGCTTCTTGATAATGTCCCAATCCGTAATAGGTACGTCGATTACCTCACCAGCGCTGACATTGTCGGTGTCGACCTCATAGGGAGCACCAATATCCTCCCCGTTCCATTGCACCTGGAGTTGAAGTCCGTCGGGAAGTGGATCAGGAAGCTCAATCTGGGCAACGACAGGTTTGTTTTCATCACTTGCTATGAGCTTGTTTGCCTCTCCACTCTCACCGTACACAGCCAACGGATGCAGGTTCGGTGTACCCGGATCGGGGTTCTCGGGGTCAACGATGGGCACGGCGAATCCGACCATGACCCTGGTGGCCGCTCCTCCGAGTTCCAGATCGCCACGGTACAGCTTGTATTCCACGTCCGTTTCAACAGGCCCCGTCGCTGCGCCGTACCGGTCCCTCATGTGTTCCCAAATGACATTGATGCTCATCTTGTCTGCAGGATGGGCACCCACGGGTGTCCGGTAAGGCAACTCTTTGCCCCCCAGATAATCGCGATCATATCGGTGGATTTTGCGTTCAGGATTTTCGCAAACTCGACATGGACACCTCGCAAGGCGTCTGCCCGGTTTACTACGCCATCATCTTCCGCCTCCGCCACGCTAACCACGGGAAAGGGTGGGATTGGAAACGCACCGAGTGCCAGTTGAATCAGGTCGTACAAACAGATTCGGCTGGGATTGAGAGCCTTGTCGTAAACCCTGTAGCCAAAGCAGTAGCTGCCGTCAGGCAAGGATTTAAGCAGTGACACCGGAAATTTGATCTTGCGATCAGGTCCCAACGTCACTACATCGATGGGCACGATGTCATTGGGATCTTCAGGCAGTTTGTCTCTCTCCACGGTGAAGGCAACCTTGTCGCCTTCGGCTGCACCGGTCCACTCTGGAACGGTGGCCTCCAGGTCAGTGATACCTTCCAGCGTGGCATCGACAATCGGGGGAGTGAATCCAAGCGTCAACTTGCGAGGCGCGGCAGTTCCGTTAGGGGGAACCTTGTCGACGAAAACAGGCGTATGCGTGGAATTGCTGGGCGTACCAAGATAGTTTACGTGGCGATACCGTAAATTGAATGGCCCCTCATTTTCGTCTTTCAACAACCAGGTGGACAGGAGTTTCACTGTCACAGGAATCGGGGTTGTACCTGGAATGAATTCAACCTCGTCACTCACATCTTCATAGTTCGAAGTACCAGGACGCGCGGCCTGGGCGGTGATGTATTCCTTGTCCAGTGGATCGGTTGGAGTATTGCTCCAGGCAGGAACTTTCAATTCGATATCTGCATCGAGTGATGGCCTGGGAAATAGTCCTGACGGATTACCCGGCAACGTGACCCTACTCACGTCGGGGGCTGGAAACGGATCGGCTTTGGCACGCCCTGGCACTCGGTGGCTCCAGGCCGGTAGTGGTCGTTTTCTGCCGTCACTTGCCATGATATCGCTCTCCCATTCGTATCGTTCAAGCCACCGCGAGCGCAATGGCCCCTCTCTGTCCGGCAGATCGATACAGTCGGGCACGGCAATAAACACCCCTTCGCTCTGCGAGGCCGCGTGGGCCTTGGGCGAATTAAGCAGCAGTTTTTTCAATCGCGATACTGTCAGAGTTGACAGGTGGCTACTTATACAGGCGCGGTTTAAATCATCAAATCGTCACGTGGAAACAGCGAAAACTCGCTGCTCAACGCTGCCGCGACTCACTTGTTTAAACGCGTTTAAGACAGTTTCTTGAAAGCCACAAACCCTTGTGTCGTTGCCTACGCTTGCGCCAGAATCCGCCGGCTTGTGCGCCTTGGGGCCGCTCGGTAACTTGATTCGCGTCACTGATGGTCAGTGATCGGGTTTAGTCGCCCGGTTGGATATTTAGAGAGTTGCACAAGCTCATCAGTCAGGCAGATCCATGCCTGCACTCGATGGTGGCTGTGCGCAGGGCGCCTTCGGGCGCGCCGGCTTTGCTAGATTCCCCGGTCGACTAACCTGCGCACAGTTGCCTCCCTCTCGTTTAGTCGCAGGAGGGTTGGCACTCCAACAGGAAAACTAGCTTATGTTCAAAGTCACACCGAATCCCCCGGACACCGATCCGACCTCCCCGTATGAACCCGATTCAAACAAACTTAACGATGCCGCCGAGCGTGCCCTCGACTTCCACTTCCCTTCGACCGCCGACATCAAAGCCACGCCGCGTACCGTCAGCACGCTGTTTACCGTCGACCCCGAAGCCAAGACCGAAACCTTGATGGTGTATCTGGTGGAGACGCTGGCCTCGGTGGATGTGATGGTCCATCAGTTGGTGGATCATCTGGAAGGCAGCGACCGCAATGCGCTGCTGGGGATTTCCAACAGCGTGATGCTGGCGGAGATCACGGCGAACCGGGTGCTGGATCAGATTGATCCACCGCAGTAGTCGCCGTTACGCGAAACCTGATTGGTTATGCGAAACTTTTGTGGCGAGGGAGCTTGCTCCCGCTGGACTGCGCAGCAGGCCCATTTTTGGCGCCGCTTCGCAACCCATCGGGAGCAAGCTCCCTCGCCACATAAGTGTGTGATGCCCATCAGTTGAATCAGCCTTTGCGCGCTGCCATCCGCCAGACCCGCGCAATGTCACTCGCCCGCTCGCGCAGCAACCGCGGCGCATTCATGCACGCTTCCTCCAGCGACATCGGCCCGCTCACCAGGGAGAACGCGGCATCGATGCCGTGGTCGTACAGCGCCTGATAATCCTCGCCCAGGGAACCCGCGATCACGACGACCGGCACGCCCCGTTCGCGAGCGATTTGCGCAACGCCAAAAGGGGTCTTGCCGCGCAGGGTCTGCGCATCGAAACGCCCTTCACCGGTGATCACCAGATCGGCGCCTTCGACCGCTTCGGCCAGGCCCACCAATTCGGCGACCACTTCGACCCCTGGCATGAACTGCGCACCTAGAAACGCCTTGGCGGCAAAACCCAGCCCGCCCGCCGCGCCGCAGCCCGGTTCATCGCGCACATCTTTGTTCAGAGCTTTCGCGCAGTGATCGGCGAAGTGCCCAAGGGCATGATCGAGCAATTGAACCTGTTCCGGCGTGGCGCCTTTTTGCGGTCCGAAAACCGCCGATGCACCGTGGGGACCGCACAGCGGGTTGTCGACATCGGCGGCGATGTCAAAGCGCACATTGGCCAGCCGCGGGTCGAGCTCGCTCAGGTCGATGCGAAACAGCTGCGCCAGGGCCAGGCCGCCCGGTGCGAGCGGTTGCCCCTGGGCATCGAACAGCTTCATGCCCAGGGCCTGCATCGCGCCGGCGCCACCGTCGTTGGTGGCGCTGCCGCCGATGGCCAGGATGATGCGCTGCGCACCTTCATCGAGGGCGAAGCGGATCAATTGGCCGGTGCCAAAGGTGCTGCTGTTGCAGGCATCGCGTTGCTCGACCGGCACCAATTGCAGACCGCTGGCTTCGGCCATTTCGATGATTGCGGTACGGCTGTCAGGCAACCAGCCCATCTTGGCATAGGCTGTATCGCCCAGAGGGCCGCGCACTTCGGCACTGTGCTTCTCCCCGCCACACGCCGCCAGCACTGCCGCGACGGTGCCCTCCCCGCCATCGGCCATCGGGCATTTGATCAGTTGCACGTCGGGCCAGACTTCCCGCAAGCCCAGGCCGATGGCGTCGGCCGCGCGTTGAGCACTGATGCTGTCTTTGAACGAGTCAGGGGCAATCACGATCTTCATGGGAATTCTCCAGTTCCAATACCCTCATCCTGCCAGTCGCCAAACACGATGACGCCGGTCTGCTGCACAAGGGAGCATGAGGATTATTGTTCATTTCCACAAAATCCGGAGATCGCGATTTCAAGCACGCCAAAAAACCTGTGGGAGCGGGCTTGCCCGCGAAAGCGGTGGGTCAGCCAACATGGATGTTGGATGTGATGGCCTTATCGCGGGCAAGCCCGCTCCCACAGGTCACGGGTGTGCGCTTATGGTTGGGTGTCGGTCTGTGGGAGCAGTTGCACGCCGAGGTAGAGGGCGAGCATGCCGTCGAGGCGCAAGGGATCGACGCCGCTGAGTTCGGCGATTCGTTCCATCCGGTAGCGCAAACTGTTGCGATGAATGCCCAGTGCGTCGGCACAGGCCTGGCTCTGGCCGTCGTGGTCGCACCAGCTGCGCAGGGTCGCCAGCAACTGGCCGTTACTGTCCTTGGCGATGACTTTGCGCAGCGGATTGAGCAACTCATCCAGCGCATCGTCGTTGCGATGGCGCCAGAGCATCACCGGCAAGCGATAGCGATTGAGGGTCAGCAAGCGCGATTGGGGCAGCACCTCACGCCCGTAGGCCAGCAGGTCGCCAACCCGGCGATAGCAGCGACGCAACCCCGCCAGCCCATCAGCCTGGCCGCCCACGGCGATGCGCAGGATGTTCCATCCCTGGCCGTCGAGTTTCTCCAGCAGTCGGTCGTTCTCAACGTTTTGATTGGCCGGGCGGCACCACAGCAACGACGACTTGGCTGAACTCACGCACCAACTGTCCGGATAACGCGACGTCAGCCAGGCGCTGAGTGCGTCGACGGTCTGCCCCGGCCCGTGTTCCATGCCCAGTTCGAACAGGTACGGCACACGGGTCATCTGTGGCTTGAGACCCAGTTGCTGTGCTTCGTCGACCAGGCGTGGCGAGTCCCCCGCCTCGCTGAGCAACAACGCCAGCAAGTCATCGCAACGCTGGCGCCGCCATTGCTGTTCAGCTTGCTGATTGCGCTGGCCCACCAGCATTTCAGCGGTCATGCGTACAAGGGCGGCATAGGTGCGCAGCTGATCGGGCTCACCGGTGATCCCCAGTACACCGATCAGGCGCTGGTCGAGCATCAGCGGCAGGTTGATGCCGGGTTGCACGCCCTTGAGATGAATCGCCGTCTGCGCATCGATCTCCACCACGCGACCGTTGGCCAACACCAGTTGCGCACCTTCATGGCGGGTATTGATTCGCTCCGGCTCGCCGCTGCCGAGGATCAATCCCTGGCTGTCCATGACGTTGACGTTGTACGGCAGGATCGCCATGGCGCGGTCGACGATGTCCTGGGCCAGGTCGTGATCGAGTTCGAACATGACGGTGTTCCTTGAATGCAGAGGGGCTGATTGTTCGCCCGCACAGGGCCGGGTGGCAATCCCTGTGCGCCGGCACAAAGACAACAACCCGGGCGGTGTCCGAGACTCTCAGGGCGATCAACGTTACCCTTTGCATCGCAAAAAATCATAAAAAGAGAGAACCCGCCATGTCACAGAGCGCCGCTGCAACCCAGGCCATCGCTGACGAAAAAAATGCCGTCTACAAACGCATTACCCTGCGTTTGATCCCCTTCATTTTCATCTGCTACCTGTTCAACTACCTCGACCGGGTGAACGTTGGCTTCGCCAAGTTGCAGATGCTCGACGCGCTGAAATTCAGCGAAACCGTGTACGGCCTCGGGGCCGGGATTTTCTTCATCGGCTACGTGTTGTGTGGCGTGCCGAGCAACCTGGCCCTGACCCGATTCGGCCCGCGACGCTGGATCGCACTGATGATGATCACCTGGGGCACGCTGTCGACTTGCCTGCTATTTGTCACCACACCGACCGAGTTCTACACCTTGCGCCTGTTCACCGGCGCTGCCGAAGCCGGGTTCTTCCCGGGCGTGGTGCTCTATCTTTCGCAGTGGTTCCCGACCTTCCGCCGCGGCCGCATCATGGCGCTGTTCATGTCGGCGATCCCGGTTTCCGGTTTGCTCGGCAGTCCGTTTTCCGGCTGGATCCTCAACCACTTCGCCGCCGGCCAAGGTGGCCTGGCGGGCTGGCAGTGGATGTTTTTGCTGCAAGGCATCCCGACCGTGATCCTCGGCGCCCTCGCCTACTTCCTGCTCAGCGATAGCTACGCCAACGCCAAGTGGCTCACGCCGTTCGAGCGTTCGGTGCTGGAAGCCGACCACGCCTTTGATCTGGCGAACAAGCCGAAGACCACCTCCGATTCGCTGTTGGCAGTGTTCAAGAACCCGGCGATCTGGGCTTTCGGCCTGATCTATTTCTGCATCCAGAGTGGCGTCTACGCGATCAACTTCTGGCTGCCGTCGATCATCAAGAATCTGGGCTTCAGCGATAACCTGGTGATCGGCTGGCTAAGTGCGATTCCCTATCTGCTGGCAGCGCTGTTCATGCTGATGGTCGGTCGCTCGGCGGACCTGCGCAAAGAACGTCGCTGGCATTTGGTGGTACCGATGCTGATGGGCGCTGTCGGTCTGTTGATCGCGGTGAACTTCGCCGCCAACCCGGCCATCGCCATCCTCGGCCTGACGATCGCCACCATGGGCGCCCTCACCGGCCTGCCGATGTTCTGGCCGGTGCCGACCGCAATGCTCAGTGCAGGCGCTGCGGCCGGTGGCCTGGCGCTGATCAACTCCATGGGCCAGATGGCGGGCTTCCTCAGCCCGTACCTGGTGGGCTGGGTCAAGGACAGCACGGGCTCGACCGATGCCGCGCTGTACCTGCTGGCGGGGGTGATTGTCTGCGGGAGTCTGCTGGCGTTGCGCATGACGCGCACGTTGCGGGTTTAACACTTCATCAATCCGCAAACGATTTTCGTCAAGGCAAGTAGGCGATTTCCTACTTGCCACGATGTTGGCTCCTACATTAATAAACCCGAAGAGGCGATAGTCTGCGACCGCCTCGTTTTACTCAAACTTCAACATCACATTTGAGCGAGGTATAAAAATCAAAGAGGATCTACCGAATGCGTAAACTGTCCATCAACAGCCTTTTATTGTCCCTCTCGCTGGCTTGCCTGCCGCTGGTCAGCCATGCTGACACTTCTGCCAAGTCTGGCACCCTCAGAATGCCCTCAAAACCTTTTAGCGCCTCATGCAGCTCGGGAAACTTTACCGGCGAATACAAGGGTCATTATTTCGACTATGGCAGCAGCAAAAGCGTCTATGTAAAACAATATAAAATCACCAAGCGCAATGGTCAGTCAGGTGGTAACAAAGCAAATGTAAATACGACAATCGCCAATTACATGGGAAGCGGTAGCAAAACCTTCAAATCCCCCGACAGCATGAAACAGGACGGAAATTGGCACGACCTGAATGTTTCGTATCATGCACCTTGGGCTTCCACCCAGGTCCTGGTTGAGTTCATTTTTGATAAATCCGGCTCAGATCCTCGCTGTGATGCCCGCGCAAATCTTTAAATAACAAAACTCCTTCTCCTGCTTAGGCACCGTGACTACTTAGTTTTAATCACTAAGCTGCACACCCGCCACGATGAATCATGCTCGCAGTTATTCAAACTGCGAGCATTTTTCCAGTACCGGCAACACTTCAAACCACTTGGTTTTGGCGCAACAATGACTAACACCATTATTAGTGAGCCCCTCATCCACCTTTCAAACGTCCAGAAAATCTATCATCACGGCAACCAAACATTGCCCATTCTGATTAACGTCTCCCTGACAATAAACACTGGCGAACGCTGTGCCCTGCTGGGCACTTCCGGTTCAGGAAAAAGCACATTGCTTAATATTCTGGGTTTACTGGATTCAGCCGATTCCGGTAAGTATCGCTTTGCAGGTCATGATATAGCTGATGCCGTCTCCGATGAACTGGCGTCCCTGCGCAATCGGTACATAGGCTTCATTTTCCAGAGCTTCAACCTGATGCCGCGCCTGAGTGCGCTCGACAATGTGGCGCTGCCACTGAGGTATCGGGATGTACCGCGAAGTGAAGCGCAACAACGCGCCCTGCACATGCTCGCCAAAGTCGGTTTGAAACAGCGCGCCCATCATCGCCCCGCCGACTTGTCGGGCGGTCAGCGACAACGGGTGGCGATTGCCCGGGCGCTGGTCGGAGAGCCGTCCTTGATCCTGGCTGACGAACCCACCGGCAATCTCGACCGTAGCACCGCGGATGACATCATGGAGCTGCTGCTCTCCCTCAATCGGGCGCACAACGTAACGTTGATCGTGGTGACCCATGATCCCGCCATCGCCGGTCGCCTGGACCGCCAGGTTCGGGTTACCAATGGCGTGGTGCAGGAAATCTTCCCTTGCTCAGCCTGATGCCCCGCACTCTTCTATTGCTACAAGACCTTGGCGCCAGCCTGCGTACGTTGGGCAAACGTTCGATTCTGGCACTGATAGGGATTGCCATCGGCAGTTCATCGGTCGTCGCGATGATCAACATCGGCAGTAACGCCGCCGAGGAAGCCTCGACGATTTTCAAAGGCATGGGCGTCTCCACATTGGTCGCTCAACTGTCCGAATCCACCGAGGATGGAATGGCGGCCCGCACAGCCCTTGATGCCGTCCAGCTTCGTCACGAGGTGGCGAACCTGCTGAGCATTGCGCCCATCGCGCCTGTAGGAAATGCGGTGGTGTTCAAAGGTCGCACGCTGTACACCGATTTGATTGGCAGCACCGCCGAACTGGCGGGAGCCCTGGATCTGACGCTCCGCGAGGGACGTTTTTTGTCGGAGTACGACCAAGGTGAAACCTACGCTGTCGTGGGCAACACGCTCGCGCAAGCGTTAGGGACGCCAACCCAGCCATTGCGCATCGGTGACCGGATACGAATCGGGCATTATCTGTTTCAGGTGATTGGCATTCTGCAAAGCCAGCCCGAAAGCCTGTTGATCCCGGTCAGGGTCAACGACTCCCTGTTCCTTCCCCTGGCCGGCATGCAACGAATCAACGGTTCGGCGCGCATACGTGACGTGATCATTCGCGTGGCTTGCGCACGAGACATGGACCTGGTGGCGAGCGCACTGATCGAACCTCTGAAACGACTGTCGGGCGTCAAGGATGTCGCCATGCTCGTGCCGCAACAACTCATGGATGGCATGACTCGCCAATCCCGCACCTTCGCTTACTTGCTCATGGCATTGGGAGCAATTTCGCTGATCGGAGGAGGTACAGGCGTGATGAATGTGATGCTGATGAACGTTTCGCAACGACGAAGAGAAATTGGCGTTCGTATGGCACTGGGTGCACGCAGGCGCGACATCCGCAATCTGTTCATGCTGGAAGCCATCACACTGTCCTCCGTGGGAGCCATGTGTGGTGGCGTTCTAGGCGTTGTTTGCGCACTGACGTACGCCCGCTTATCTGGCTGGACGTTCTTCCTGGCCCCCCTTTCATTACCGCTTGGGCTGCTCAGCACACTGTTGGTGGGCGTGTTTTTTGGCCTGTACCCCGCGGTTCTGGCTTCCCGACTGCAGCCGGTAGAGGCCTTGCGCGATGAGTAGCCCAAGCACCTGGGGGTTCACCCTGCTCTGCCTGGTGGCACACGTTGGCCACGCGTCGGCGGCGCCCAGCTTGCAAAGTGGCAGTTTTCGCAGCGTGCTGTTGAGCCAGCAGTCGACCCGCCTGACACTTGAAGACGCGGTGTATCTTGGCTTGCGCAATCATCGCGGGATTCGAAGCGCTTACCTGCAGCGTATAGCGCAAAAGTTTGACCTGCGCGTGTCCCAAGATGCGTTCAATCCAAAACTGCTGCTCAGCGCGAAATTACAGGATGCCTGGAGCAACGAAGACCGCAGTCGGAACATAACGCTGTCGCCCACCGTGGACTTGCTCGGCCAATACGGTACCCGCCTGAGCGTTGGCTGGACCCGACAACTGGATGACGCCGAGCGTGCCGGTCGGATTCGCAACGACGGTTTGAATTTATCGGTGATCCAGCCACTGCTGCGCGGCGCCGGACGGGACGTCACCACGGCTCCTTTGCGACTGGCGCAGGTGTCGGAACAGGCCAATCGCCTGAACCTCAAGGCCAGCGTATCCCAAGCGATCTTCGACATTATTACCGCCTACCGGGAGTTGCTCAGATCACAAGAGCAACTTGCCATTGCGCAGGAAGCACTCAAACGAACCCAGTCACTGCTGGAGGTGAACAAGGCGCTGATCAGCGCCGGGCGTATGGCCGAGTTTGAAATCATCCAGGCGCAAGCCGAAATCGCTGCCCAGGAACTGAGTGTCGAGGACGCCCACAATCAGGTCCATCTCAATCGTCTGGCGCTGTTGCATCTGCTCGCCCTGGACCTTTCTACCCCCGTCCACGCCAGTGAAATTCCCGAGGCATTTCGCGTCACCATCGACATGCAGCAAGCACTGCGCCTGGCACAGGCCCAACAACCGCAGTATTTATCGACGCTGCTCGGCAGCCAGCAGGCGGATCTGAACCTGCTTCTGGCCAAGGATCAGAAGCGCTGGGACGTCTCGCTGGTCGCCGGCGCCAATCAGCTGTACGGCCGTTATGACAATGCCATTGGCTCGGCACGAGCATGGGATAGCTACGCCGGTGTGCAACTGCAAATCCCCATCGGCGACCTGAGTGGTCGTCAGGCCGAGACACACGCGCGGATCAATGTAGAGACTCAGGAAATCTATCTGGCCGACGCTCGCCAGGAATTGGAGCGTAGCGTCAACAACGCGGTGCGAGAACTCGACACGCGCTGGCGCCAATATGAAATTGCACAGCGAGCCACCGAACTGTCCAGACGCAAACTGGATATCGAGCGGGAAAAACTCAATGCCGGGCGCTCCAGCAACTTTCAGATCATCAGTTTTGAGGGTGATATGCGCGGGGCGGAAAATGCCCGGCTCAGTGCCTTGATCGCGTATCTGAACGCCCAGACCCATCTGGATTTGATCCTCGGCATGACACTGGACACCTGGGAGATCGTACTCAATGACTATTGATAACTTGACCCTTCCCCTCTGGCGATCGCGACGATTGCGTACCTTCGCCCTGTTGACGACGTTGGTTCTGACTGGCTTGACACTCACGGTGCAGGCACTGATTCCCAGCCAGCCCGTAACCGAACACTGGGTGAGGGTGAATAATGAAATGCTCGTCCACAAAATCGGCTTGGCGGGAAAGATTGCGCCCCACAAGACCGTCATCGTCACCGCGCCCTTCGACGGCAACATTCAAACCTTACTCGTCGAACCTGGGCAGCGGGTTCAACAAGGACAGACGCTGTTGACCCTGGACCCGGCGGCCATCGAGATGCAACTGCGTGACGCGCTGGCCGTACAACTCAAGGCCCAGCGACTTTTGCAGGAATTAAGAGACTGGGAAAGCGGTGTTCAAGTGACCCGAGCGCGCCGTGCGGTGCGGGCAGCTGACCTGCTCATCAACAATTTGCAGCGTCAGATTCGTGACAGCCAGCACCTGTTGGAACGCGGCATTATTGCCCGCAACGAATTGGACGACCTGCAACGGCAGTTGCAGATGCAGTCGCTTGAGCGGGTCGCCGCTCAAAACGAGTTGCAGCAAGCCCTGGATCAAGGTGCCGCAGAGCACCGGCACATTGCCGAAATGGAACTGAAAAACGCCACGGTCAAGTACGACGCACTCAAAGCCTTGCTTGACCGCCAGACCATCGTTGCACCGTTTACCGGAGTGATCGTACCTGCCAGTGATTCGCTTCCTCCGGGTGCGGCCACTGCCGGTCCTTTACAAGCAGGGACCCGGCTCAATCAAGGGCAAGCGCTGTTCGCAATCGCCGACATTGAACAACTGAAAATCGTTGCCCTGGTCTCGGAACTCGACATCAACCAGTTGCATCCGGGGCAAGATGTCGAGATCGAGGGTGATGGTTTCGAAGGCGAGCGCCTGACCGGCACGGTGCAGGTTGTCAGCAACCTGGCGCAGGCCAGTGATGAGGAGAACGCCAGGGCGATATTCTCGGTCACCCTGTCCATACCCAAATTGACACCTGAACAGTTGCGCCGGGTCCGGCTTGGCATGAGTTCACGTCTGTCCATCATCACTTACCGCAATGAACAGGCGATCGTGATCTCGCCCCAAGCCATCCGTCAGGAAGGGGCGGCAAAGGTGGTGGATTATCGGGAAACCATGGACCGGCCAATCCAGCAAACTACCGTCATCACCGGTCGATCAACCCTCAATGGCGTTGAGGTGTTTGGTCTTTCGCCTGGATTTGTTCGCATGTCCAACCACGACGAACTGTTGTAGCCGTATCGAAGCCGGCAAACCGGCTCGCAGTCTTTTGTTCCGTGCCCTCGCCTCACCCAATGTGCTGACGGCCCCCGACGGCAAGGCGTTCAAGCTATTGCCGACAGCCGGAGAAATGGCGTCCTGAAAGCCATCATGTCGGGGATGATGGCGGCTCACGTCGTCGTTAAAGGCCGGGCTCATCCAATCCACCAAACCGCGTTTCAACATCAGTATCGAGCGTGGTTAAACAACTGGTCTGCCCGAGACATGAGCAAAATGCGCGAGTTTTACGCTGCGCACCCGGTGCCGCCAGACTGGCGGGCCACCACGCCGATATTTCATTTTGATACGACCGACGTTTCTGGTATTTGATTGAGCCCTCCCCTCCGGCAAAAGGACTTCAACATGAGCTATCGCACGCTGGGTCATTCAGGTTTGCAGGTTTCCACTCTGACCCTGGGCACCATGATGTTCGGCGAACAGACCAGCACCGAAGATTCCCTGCGGATCATCGACAAGGCCTGGGACCAGGGCATCAATTTCATCGACACCGCCGACGTCTACACCAGCGGTCGTTCCGAAGAAATCGTCGGCGAAGCGATTGCCAGCCGCCGTCATGAATGGGTACTGGCGACCAAGGTCGGGTTCGGCCCGGTGGATGGCGTGCCAAACCGCAGCGGCCTGAGCCGCAAGCACATTTTCAACGGCATCGAAGCCAGCCTGGCGCGCCTGGGCACCGACTATCTCGACATCTACTACCTTCACCGCGAAGACCACAACACGCCGCTGGAGGTCACGGTGTCGGCGATTGGCGATCTGATTCGCCAAGGCAAAATTCGCTATTGGGGCCTGTCCAATTACCGTGGCTGGCGCATCGCCGAGGTCATCCGTGTAGCCGATGCATTGGGTGTCGATCGCCCCGTCATCAGCCAGCCGCTGTACAACATCGTCAATCGCCAGGCCGAGTCCGAACAGATCACCGCCGCGCAAAACTATGGCCTGGGTGTGGTGCCTTACAGCCCGCTGGCGCGCGGCGTGCTCAGCGGCAAATACGCACCGGACGTGAAACCGGACGCCAACAGCCGCGCCGGGCGTGCGGACAAACGCATCCTGGAAACCGAATGGCGCGTCGAGTCCCTGCGCATTGCCCAGCAAATCCAGCAATACACGCAGGAACGTGGTGTTGGCATCGTCGAGTTCGCCATCGCCTGGGTGCTGAACAACAGCGCCGTCAGCTCGGCCATCGTAGGCCCGCGTACCGAAGCGCAGTGGGATGCCTACACTAAGGCGCAAGCGGTGCAGATAACGGCTGAGGATGAGGCGTTCATTGATTCGCTGGTGACGCCGGGGCATGCATCGACGCCCGGGTTCAATGATGTGAGCCATTTCGTGTCGGGCCGTAAGCCTCGTAATAACTGAAGGAGCCCCCTGCACTGATCGTTCCCACGCTCTGCGTGGGAACGCAGCCCGGGACGCTCTGCGTCCCTTTCGAGAGCCGGAACGCGGAGCGTCCCTCGAGGCATTCCCACGCGGAGCGTGGGAACGATCAGATACAAGGTTTCGGATGCCCCGGAATGTTGAAAATTCTGATCATCCGGCCAATATTCAGCACAAAAACCGCGTATCCTCCGCACCCCGTTTTACGTTCAACCTCGCGAGGAAAGCTTGTCTAAAGGTATCGCTCTATCGGTTTCAGCCTCGACGCTGTTTGCCGTCATGTACTACTACACCTCACTGCTCGCCCCCTTGAGCGGTGTGGAGATTTTTGGCTGGCGCATGCTGCTGACCGTGCCCTGCATGACCGTGTTCATGGTGGTGTCCGGTGAATGGCGGCGCGTGGTTGACCTGCTGCGCCGGGTGGCCGGTCAGTTGAAATTGATCGGTGGCCTGATCCTTTCTGCGGCGTTGCTCGGCGTTCAACTCTGGCTGTTCATGTGGGCGCCGCTCAACGGCTACAGCCTCGATGTGTCGCTGGGCTATTTCCTGTTGCCGCTGGCCATGGTGCTGACCGGGCGCATCGCCTATGGCGAAAGCCTGTCGTACCTGCAAAAGATTGCGGTGTTCTTCGCCTGCCTGGGCGTGATCAATGAGCTGTATCAGGTCGGCGGTTTTTCCTGGGCCACGCTGCTGGTGGTCATCGGCTATCCGCTGTACTTCGTGCTGCGCAAATGGCTGAAGACCGACAACCTCGGCGGGCTCTGGGTGGACATGACCCTGATGCTGCCGGTCGCCTACTGGTTCGTGCACGGTGGTGAACAAGGCTTCGGTGTGTTCGATCAGCACCCTGCCCTGGCGTGGCTGATCCCCTTGCTGGGCCTGATCAGCGCCTCGGCGCTGGTGGTCTACATCATCGCCAGCCGCTTGCTGCCGTTCAGCCTGTTTGGCTTGTTGAGCTATGTAGAGCCGGTGCTGCTGCTCGGCGTGGCGCTGCTGCTGGGGGAAAGCATCAAGCCCGGTGAATGGCTGACCTACATCCCGATCTGGCTGGCTGTAGTGGTGCTGGTGTTTGAAGGGTTCAAGCATCTGATGCGGCAGCGCAGGCCTTAAGATCCCCCCAAAACAAATGTGGGAGCGAGCCTGCTCGCGATGAGGGCCTGACATTCAACATCTCGGTTGACTGATCTGGCGCTATCGCGAGCAAGCCCGCTCCCACAGTTTTTTAGCGGTGAATCAGCTTACTCGGTAGACAACACACCCCGACGAACCTGATCACGCTCGATCGATTCGAACAGCGCCTTGAAGTTGCCTTCGCCGAAGCCGTCATCACCCTTGCGCTGAATGAACTCGAAGAACACCGGCCCCATCAGGGTTTCCGAGAAGATCTGCAGCAGCAAACGCTTGTCGCCCGCCTCGGACGAACCGTCCAGCAGAATGCCGCGCGCCTGCAGTTCGCCTACCGGCTCGCCGTGGTTCGGCAAACGGCCTTCGAGCATTTCGTAGTAGGTGTCCGGCGGCGCGGTCATGAAGCGCATGCCGATGCTTTTCAGGTGATCCCAGGTCTTGACCAGGTCATCAGACAGGAACGCAACGTGCTGGATGCCTTCGCCGTTGAACTGCATCAGGAACTCTTCGATCTGCCCCGCGCCCTTGGACGACTCTTCGTTCAGCGGGATGCGGATCATGCCGTCCGGTGCGGTCATGGCCTTGGAGGTCAGGCCGGTGTATTCGCCCTTGATGTCGAAGTAGCGGATCTCGCGGAAGTTGAACAGTTTCTCGTAGAAATTCGCCCAGTAGGCCATGCGGCCGCGATACACGTTGTGGGTCAGGTGATCGATGATTTTCAGACCGGCGCCGACCGGATGGCGGTCCACGCCTTCGAGGTAAACGAAGTCGATGTCATAGATCGAGCTGCCTTCACCGAAACGGTCGATCAGGTACAGCGGCGCTCCGCCGATGCCCTTGATGGCTGGCAGGTGCAGTTCCATCGGGCCGGTTTCGATGTGAATCGGCTGGGCGCCGAGTTCCAGCGCGCGCTTGTAGGCCTTTTGCGAATCCTTGACCCGGAACGCCATGCCGCAAACCGACGGGCCGTGCTCGGCGGCGAAGTACGAAGCGACGCTGTGAGGTTCGTTGTTGAGGATCAGGTTGATCGCGCCCTGGCGATACAGGTGCACGTCCTTGGAGCGGTGGGTCGCGACCTTGGTGAAGCCCATAATCTGGAAGATCGGCTCCAGTGTGTTGGGGGTTGGCGATGCGAATTCGATGAACTCGAAGCCCATCAGGCCCATTGGGTTTTCGTATAAATCTGCCATGGTTGGCGCCTCATCATTCTGCTCAATTAACAAAGGTTAGTTGCTGGAAATGCTGAGGCCGGTGGGTGGCGCGCAGGAAATGCCCCGCACGCTGCGGGCGAGGAAATCACCGTAGATCAATTGAAACCCTAATAACTTCATGGTCGACCCAAGGCTCTTGCGGGCGAAGCTTCTGTTGCCAGAAGACGTATTCTTGTATGCGTAACCTGATTCTACACAGCGTAAATCAGTTTGTCCGCCTTCTGTATAAAATCCCCTTTTTCCCCACGGACGCAAGGGGTTTGTTGCACAGGAAAATCCCCACCAGAACCAGCCCTCCCCCCAGATACATCGCCAGTGTCAGCTGTTCGTCCAGCAGCAACGCGCCAAGGATCACCGCGGTCAGCGGGTTCAGGGCGATAAACACCCCGGAGCGGGTCGCGCCGATTTTGCGGATGCCGTCGTACCAGGCGATATAGGCCAGCGCAGATCCCAGCACCCCCAGGTACAACAGGCTCAGCCACTGTTGCAGACCGAGACTGGCGAGTGCGGAAAGACTCGGCTCACCGCGAACTGCACTGGCGACCCAGAGCATCAAGGTGCCCAACAAAATCGACCAGGTCACCGTTTGCACCGGTCCCAGGCTCTGGTTCAGCTCTTTGGAAAACAGTGAATAAACGCCCCAGCCGAGCACGCAGCCAAAAATCAGCAGATCACCGATCCAGGCATCAGCATTGTCGGCCAGTAGCTGCGGGTTGCGACTGACGATCACCAGGCTGGCGCCGGCAATGCAGACCGCGATGCCAACCACTTTCGCCCGGCTCAAACGCTCCTTGAACAGCAGCCACGAGGCGAGCCCGATGACGGCCGGGTTCAGCGCCACAATCAACGATGCCCGCGAAGCGTTGATGTAGTGCAGTCCATAAAAGAAACAGAGGTTGTAGAAGAAGATCCCGAAAAATCCCAGGAGCGCCAGTTGCAGCCATTGCCTCGGGCTGGGTCGGGTCAGCGGCACGCGGGTCAGCAACAAAAACACCAGCAACGCGACACTGGCCAGCAAGAATCTCAGGCTGGCGGCAAACAGGGGGCTGAGGCTGTCCGCCAGCAGCCGCCCTGCCACGAAAGTGCCGCCCCAGATCATGGTGACCGCCGCCAGCTTCAGATAAACCGGCACATCAGAGGTTTGGGCCAAGCCCCGTTCACATGTAGTCATATGTCCCCGACTTAGAAATTGCGTTGGATGACGTATGATTTGACTAATACCTAATCATCGTAAAATGAGTAAACGCTCATGACCCTTACGCAACTGGAGATTTTCTCCACTGTCGCCGAACTGAATGGTTTTACGGCCGCAGCCCATCGCCTGGGTGTCAGCCAGTCTGCGGTGTCCCATGCGTTGAAATCACTGGAGCGGGAATTGGGCGTCGAACTGCTGCGGCGCCATCAGACGCAGGTTGAACTGAGCGACATTGGCCAGCAACTTTTACTGCGCGCCCGGGCCATGCTCGGCCTGGCCAACACCTTGCGCCAGGAAGCGGCGGATGCCCGGGGCATGAAGCGCGGGACCTTGCGCATCGGCTCGTTCGGCCCGACTTCATCGATCAAATTGTTGCCATTGATCCTCAAGCATTACCGCGCCGCTCATCCGTACATCGAGGTGCATATTGATGAAGGTCCGGACCGTCAGGTGGTCCAGTGGCTGCAGGAGCGACGCATCGATATCGGTTTTGTCGTACTGCCTGACGAGCGCTTCGACACGGTTGCGTTGCTCGAAGATCAGATGGTCGCGCTGCTGCCCGTCAACCATCCCCTGACGACCCGCGACAGCCTGAGTCTGGGCGACTTGTGCCACGACCCGTTTGTACTGACCGAGGCGGGTTCATCGGAGCTGGTGTCACGGATGTTCTATAACGCCCGGCTGACTCCCAACATCCGCTTTCGATGCTCACAGCTGCTGAGCACCCTGGATACCGTGAGCCGCGGCGACGCCTTGACCGTGGTTGCCGAAAGCTCGTTGCCGGAGCACGACGACAACCGCTATGTGAAAAAACCTCTATCGCCCGTAGTCACCCGACAAGTCGGCCTGGCGATGCTCGACCAGCGCCAGGCATCGCCAGCGGCATTGGCCTTCATCAAACTCGCGCAACGACTTGACTACCGATGAACGGCATAAATACCCGCAGCCAACTATCATGGCTCGCATCTGATCTCTTTATGGAGGGCGTTTTCCGCCGCCAGCATTTGAGAGCCCTACTCCAACGCAACAGGTTTCACCGATGCCACTGAAAGTAAAAACCCGCAAACGCAGCATCAGGATGGCGGTGACCCTCGCAAGTGGATTGCTCCCGATAGTGCTCGGTGTCGTCATTCTGTATGTGCAGGCTGAACGGGCACTCAAACAAAGCGCTGAACAAACGGCCGAAGAAGCGATTCAACAGTTTGAACTGATGCTGGATAACACCGCCCAGGCCGCTCGCGAGTTACTCCCTCTGGCGGGGCAGCCTTGTATTGACGTTAATCTGGCCTTGCGTGAACAAGTCACACGGCGGCCTTTCGTTCGATCTACCAATTTGATCTGGGACGACACCATTTATTGCAGTTCGCTGTTTGGCGATGTTCACGAAAAGACCGTCTCCGGGGACTACGACGGTGGTCGACTGGTACTCATGAAGGGCAACCCGGTTACGCCGGATACTGCATTGCTGGTCTATCGGTTGAGCGAAGGCAAACGCGGCGCAATGAGTACTCTGGACGGTTTTCACCTGAGTAACGTGCTGCGCATGATTGGCAGCCATACATTGCTGGTGCTGCAAGTCGGTCCCAATTGGTTATCCGCCGACAACCAGTTTCACCAAGGCGCCCTGCCTGACTATCCGGTGGCGCAAAGCAAACTCGACTCTTCACGATATGCCTTTGGCGTAAAGGCCGGTTTTCCCCAAGGGGAAACCTGGCGCTACATGAGCAGCGAGTATCCGGCGCTGTTCAGCCTGTTGATTTTCTTCGGTGCTGTATCGGCCCTGATCGGGCACCTTCTGCAAATGCGCTCAACTTCCCCGACCCATGAAATGAAACGCGCGATGGAGGCCATGGAGTTCGTTCCCTATTTCCAGGCAGTAGTGCATGGCGACAGTAAAAAAATCTCGGGCGTCGAAGTGCTGATGCGCTGGAATCATCCGAAAGAAGGCCTGGTACGCCCCGACCTGTTCATACCCTTTGCTGAACACTCCGGGCTGATCGTGCCAATGACCCGTTCGTTGATGCAGCAGACCGCCGTCTTGCTCGCGCCGCTTTCTGCGTCTTTCGAAGAACCCTTCCATATCGGTATCAACATCACGGCAAGCCATTGCCGGGATCTGGAATTGGTCGAGGATTGCCGGGAATTCCTTGCGGCTTTCGCACCCGGCTCCATACATCTGGTGCTTGAGTTGACCGAACGCGAATTGATCGAACCCACTGCCCTCACCCATCAACTGTTCGAGCAGTTGCACGAGCTTGGGGTAAAAATCGCCATCGACGACTTTGGCACCGGCCATTCCAGCCTTGGCTACTTGCGCCAGTTCAATGTGGACTTTCTGAAAATCGACCAGAGTTTCGTTGCGATGATCGGCGTCGACACCTTGTCCAGCCATATTCTGGACACCATCATCGAACTCGCGGTGAAGCTGGATCTGGACATGGTTGCCGAGGGTGTTGAGACCCAGGAACAAAGTGATTACCTGACCGCGCATAACGTTAACTTCCTGCAAGGCTATCTGTTCGGTCGACCGATGTCTGGTGCTGAGTTCATTAGTGCATTAAGTGTCCATTAAGCGATGGTTTGAACCGACGAGACCACCATAAAGCGCACCAAACTGAATCGAAATACTGCCCCTTGTTACATGAAAAAAAAGACATGATTTACTCTTGGGCAATTAACTACTACAATTTTTCCATGCCTGCGGAAATTTGGCAGGTGAGCCACTTATCACCGAGTCGCTTCAAGGCTCTTGGCTTATAGCTTTGTTTGCGGTTGGTTTCAGCCAAACACACTATTGGAGTAAAGATATTGTCCAGACTCGCTGAATTTCGTGCAGCTGAAAAGGCCCTTCAAGAGCAGCTCAAGCAGCTTGAATCCTTGAAGAATGATGCCGGGCTCAAGAAAGAAATCGAATTCGAAGAAAAGCTCCAGGGGCTGATGAAAACCTACGGCAAGAGCCTGCGCGACATCATCGCCATTCTCGATCCGAACCCGGCAAAATCCGGTCTGCAACAGGCCGCAGCGCCTAAAACCCGTCGCGCTCGCGTGGTCAAGGTTTATCAGAACCCGCACACTGGGGAGCTGATTGAAACCAAGGGTGGCAACCATCGCGGCCTGAAAGCATGGAAGGAACAATACGGTGCCAGCACCGTCGATTCCTGGCTGCGCGGCTAAACCCTCGCGTTATAAAAAAGCCCTGCGAATGCAGGGCTTTTTCATGAATACCATACAAATGCAACGATATTGGTCGATCAACTCGCTACTTGCCGATTAACTTTGTGCTTAATCCATTTGGGCTATCTAAACACTTCCAGCTCCGGGCAAAGCCTGCAGCTACTTAAGTCTTCAATTAAAGTTTCAAAGCGTTACGAGCTGTTTCAATTTCATCCTGACTCGCCTTATAAGCCTCAGCCTGCCCCGCGTAGGAAAGAACGTAGGCTTTATCGGCATCCACCGCAGCCACCAAAGTTTGCGAAAGCACATGACGACCGTTTTGCGTGATGGTGCAAGTGGTTTCCAGTGCCGATAAACGGCTCAAGGTTGCTGAGTGGATACGATTGCACACGCTTTGATAGCCACCCTGGAAAAAGTCCTTTTGCACTGACTTGCGCATTTCCAGCAGCACGCCTTCAAGATTCACCTGGTGACCGCTTTGCACCTGGGTCATGGTCAACTCCATGACCATCACCGGCGTGCCACTTTGATCGTTCTTCACCGCGCGCTGGCGAGAAACGCCGGAGGTGGCATTGTCTTGCGCAATCTCTTCCACCTGCCAGCCGGCAGGCCAGGTCATGACCGGAGTCTCGGCGCAAGCGCTGGCCGCTGCGAACAGCGCGCCCATGAGGATGAGCACCGATGGAGCGAATCGAATCATTGCAATGAACACTCAACTATTGAACCCTGAAGTCTGAGCCCCGACCGACTGTCAGGCAATAGCCGACGGTTTGGGTTTGGTGATGTCCGAACCCTTGCGTATCATTGTCGCCATTCAATCGTCCCGCTTGTTTTCCGGAGGGCCCATGAGCCTGCACGAACTGAACACCTTCCCCGGCGTCACCGCACAACCTGATACCGCAACCCAGAAATTTGTCTTCAACCACACCATGCTGCGGGTCAAGGACATCACCAAATCCCTGGATTTCTACACGCGCATCCTCGGTTTTACCCTGGTGGAAAAACGCGACTTCCCGGAAGCCGAATTCAGCCTGTACTTCCTGGCACTGGTCGACAAGGCCCAGATCCCGGCCGACGCTGCCGCCCGTACCGAGTGGATGAAATCGATCCCGGGCATTCTCGAGCTGACCCACAACCACGGCACCGAGAACGACCCGGACTTCGCCTACCACAACGGCAACACCGACCCGCGCGGCTTCGGTCATATCTGCATCTCGGTGCCGGATGTCGTGGCTGCCTGCGAACGCTTTGAAGCGCTGGGCTGCGACTTCCAGAAACGCCTGAGCGACGGCCGCATGAAGAGCCTGGCCTTCATCAAGGACCCGGATGCCTACTGGGTCGAGATCATTCAGCCAGCGCCGCTATAAGCCTCACTGCAAATCCCTGTAGGAGCGAGCCTGCTCGCGATGGACCGGAGAGCGCCACTGAGTGCCAGGTGCCCAGCGTTATCGTTGACGACCATCGCGAGCAGGCTCGCTCCTACAAGGGGCAATCCATGATCTGGATTGTGCAAGACACAAAAAACCCCATGATCGCTCATGGGGTTTTGTGTTTTCAGGCCTGGTATTTATGCCGGGGCCGAGGTCCGGATCAGGTGATCGAACGCGCTCAGGGAAGCCTTGGCGCCCTCACCCACCGCGATCACGATCTGCTTGTAAGGCACGGTGGTCACGTCACCGGCAGCGAATACGCCCGGCAGCGAAGTCTCGCCACGGGCATCGACAATGATCTCGCCACGGGGCGACAACTCGACAGTGCCTTTGAGCCAATCAGTGTTGGGCAGCAAACCGATCTGCACGAAGATACCTTCGAGGTTGATCGTTTTGAACTCGCCTGAATCGCGATCCTTGTAGACCAGACCATTCACCTTCTCGCCATCACCCTTCACTTCGCTGGTCAGCGCGCTGGTGATGACATCGACGTTGGGCAGGCTGAACAGTTTGCGTTGCAGCACCGCATCGGCGCGCAGCTTGCTGTCGAACTCCAGCAACGTGACATGGCTGACAATGCCCGCCAGGTCGATCGCCGCTTCAACACCGGAGTTGCCGCCGCCGATGACCGCTACGCGCTTGCCCTTGAACAGTGGGCCGTCGCAGTGCGGGCAGAAACATACGCCCTTGGCCTTGTATTCCTGCTCGCCCGGCACGCCCATTTCACGCCAGCGGGCGCCGGTGGCGAGGATCAGCGCCTTGGTTTTCAGGCTGGCGCCGCTTTCGAAACGAACTTCGTGCAACTCGCCGGGATTCTTCGCCGGGATCAGCGAGGTGGCCCGCTGCAGATTCATGATGTCGACGTCGTACTGCTTGACGTGTTCTTCCAAAGCGCTGGCCAGTTTCGGTCCTTCGGTTTCCTGCACGGAGATGAAGTTTTCGATGGCCATGGTGTCGAGCACCTGCCCACCAAAACGTTCAGCCGCCACACCGGTGCGAATGCCTTTGCGTGCAGCGTAAATCGCCGCCGAAGCACCGGCCGGGCCACCGCCGACCACCAGCACGTCGAAAGCTTCCTTGGCGCTGATTTTCTCGGCCTGGCGCTCAGCGCCACTGGTGTCGATCTTGGCGAGGATTTCTTCCAGGCCCATGCGGCCCTGGCCGAACACTTCGCCGTTGAGGTAGATGCTGGGCACGGCCATGATCTTGCGTTCATCGACTTCGGCCTGGAACACCGCACCGTCGATGGCGACGTGGCGAATGTTCGGGTTGAGCACCGCCATCAGGTTCAGCGCCTGGACCACGTCCGGGCAGTTCTGGCAGGACAGCGAGAAGTAGGTCTCGAAGCTGAACTGGCCTTTGAGCGAGCGGATCTGTTCGATCACTTCCGCACTGGCTTTCGAAGGGTGGCCGCCGACTTGCAGCAGGGCCAACACCAACGAGGTGAATTCGTGACCCATCGGAATGCCGGCGAAACGCAGGCTGATGTCCTGACCGGGTCGGTTGATCGAGAACGATGGCTTGCGTGCGTCTTCACCGTTGTCGAGCAAAGTAATCTGGTTGGAAAGACTGGCAACGTCTTTCAACAGTTCGAGCATTTCCCGGGATTTCGCACCGTCGTCGAGAGAAGCAACGATCTCGATCGGTTGGGTGACCCGTTCCAGGTACGATTTCAACTGGGCTTTAAGATTGGCGTCCAACATACGGGCGATTTCCTTTATTGAATTTCTTGCATAAAAAAACGCCCGAGCGAATCTCGCCCGGGCGTTTTTATTGGGCGGTGCAGCTTACTTAAGTAGGTGCGGACTTGCGCCCAGTGGAGCGTGTCACGGACTTAGATCTTGCCGACCAGGTCCAGGGACGGAGCCAGAGTGGCCTCGCCTTCTTTCCACTTGGCTGGGCAAACCTGGCCTGGGTGGGCAGCGACGTACTGGGCAGCCTTGATTTTGCGCAGCAGCTCGGAAGCGTCACGGCCTACACCGCCGTCGTTCAGCTCAACGATTTTGATCTGGCCTTCAGGGTTGATCACGAAGGTGCCACGGTCAGCCAGGCCAGCTTCTTCGATCAGCACGTCGAAGTTGCGGGAAATGGCGTGGGTCGGGTCGCCGATCATGGTGTACTGGATTTTGCCGATGGCTGGCGAAGTGTTGTGCCAGGCAGCGTGGGCAAAATGGGTGTCGGTGGAAACGCTGTAAATCTCGACGCCCAGCTTCTGGAATGCGTCGTAGTTGTCAGCCAGGTCTTCCAGTTCGGTCGGGCAGACGAAGGTGAAGTCAGCTGGGTAGAAGAAAACCACAGACCACTTGCCTTTCAGGTCAGCGTCCGACACTTGTACGAAGTCGCCGTTTTTGTAGGCGGTAGCTTTGAACGGTTTAACTTGGCTGTTGATGATAGGCATCGTTGACTCTCCGTCAGGGGTTGTGAAGTTGATGGAGTGAACTCTACCCACTCGACGGACGGATGGCTCATTGGCAAACCTGATGCTGCTGATTGGGTTTCGCTATTAGCCAACAGTATTAATAGAAGAAAACGATCTCTACGTACTTTGCAGGAGCGAGCCTGCTCGCGATGGTCTTGAGGGTGCCGCGTACTTTCAGGACGCACGCGTCATCATTGACGACCATCGCGAGCAGGCTCGCTCCTACAGAGGTTTTTCCGGGATTTGGGTCATGCCCAGGAACGGACTGGCCTCGATGTAGCGCATGGCCGACTTCATATCCTTCCAGCCCACGTAGCTCATCAACGATTTCAAGTCCCAGCCACTCTGGTGCGCCCACGAGGCGAAACCACGGCGCAGGGAATGGCTGGTGTAGTGCTCGGCGGCAATCCCTGCGCGCTCGAGCGCCTGGCGCAACAACGGGATCACACTGTTGGCGTGCAAGCCCTCCTCGCCCACATGACCCCATCGATCGATGCCGCGAAAAACCGACCCTCGCACCAAGGCCGCTTCGCTGATCCAGGCGATGTAGGCCTGCACCGGGCATAGCCGCTGCAAGGCAGGTGTCTGGTACGTCTTGCCGAGGTTTTCACGATCACTCTTGCTGCGTGGCAGGTACAAGGTGATGCCAGAACCGGCAGTAGCCTGCACATGCTCGACCTGCAAACGGCACAGTTCGTCGCTTCGGAAACCACGCCAGAAGCCCAGCAGGATCAGCGCCGTATCTCGCTTCGCTCGCAGCAGCCCCGGGCGATCACCTTGCTCAATGGCGGTCTGTACCTCTTGTTCCAGCGAACCTATCACTTGCTCCAGATGCTGAAGCTGTAGCGGCTCGGCCTGTTTCTCCTGGGCCGGATGCAGTGCACGAATGCCCTTGAATACCTTGCGCACCACCGGTGCTTTCGTCGGGTCGGCGAAGCCCTGGCTGTTGTGCCACTGCGCCAGCGCCGACAATCGCAACTTCAAGGTATTGATCGACAGCACGCCGGCATGGGCAACCAGATAGCGCGCCACGCTGTCGCCAGTGGCCGGCAGGAAACCACCCCAGGTCACTTCGAAATGTTCGATGGCCGCCCGGTAGCTGCGACGGGTGTTGTCGCGCGTTGCGGCTTGCAGATAACGATCCAGCTCGGTCATGGGGTCAACTCTTGAATATGTACCGCTTAAACGGAGACAAAACCGGTTTCCGCTGTCTCACACGGGGTAATACCAGTATATCCCGTGTCAATTAATGGCTGTATTTATCTTTCAACGTTGAATGGTACAATGTGTATTTACGTAGTACGTACCACACGCAAAAGCAGTAGGAGAAATCATGGCCCGTGGCGGTGTAAATAAGGCAGTCGTTCAGGCTGCGCGTTTGGCGATCCTCGCCCGCGGTGAAAATCCCAGCATCGATGCCGTACGCATCGAAATGGGCAATACCGGATCGAAAACCACGATTCATCGATATCTGAAGGAACTGGGCGAAGACTTCAAACCGGCGGAGACAGAGCCGGCCGAACCCATCGATGCCGAGTTGCTGGCACTGGTTTCACGCCTGGCGCAACGCTTGAAAGAGCAAGCGCAAGAGCCTATCGATCAGGCCCGCGAACAATTCGAGCTGCAGCGCAAGGCCCTGGAAACGCAGCTTGAAGAAGCGCGGGAAGCCAACACCGAACTGCACCAGCAGTATGAGATCCAGAGCCTGGCGCTGACCCAGGAGTCCGAGGCGCTGCACGAAACCCGCGCCCTCCTCCAGGCCGAGCAAACGCGCAACGCCGGACTGACTCAGGCGCTGGCCGATTTCGATTTGCGCCTGCAGGACAAGGACGAGCAAATCCGCTCGCTGGAGGAGAAACACCTGCACGCCCGCGACGCCCTGGAGCATTACCGCAACGCTGTCAAAGAGCAGCGCGAACAGGAACACAGTCGTCATGAAAGCCAGGTGCAGCAGCTGCAGATGGAGTTGCGCCAGACACAGCAAAGCGCGCTGGTACGGCAAGACGAAATCACCCAGCTACACCGCGACAACGAACGCCTGCTGACTGAAAACCGTGGCACGCTTCGCGAATTGGGCCTGATGCAGGAACAGCTCAAGCAGAACAACACCCGTCAGGACCAGCTGCTTGAACAGGTCACGCGAGTCGATGGCGAACGCACCCTCCTCCAGGAACGCCTGCGCGTCGCCCTGCTGGAAAGTCAGTCACTGAAACAGAACGTCGATGAGCAGTCGCAGATCAACAAGTCATTGGAAAGCAAGCTGGCCAAGGCCCGGTCGGACCTTGAAGAAGAGAGCGTGCGCCTGGCGGCTGCCCTTGCGACAGCGCCAGACGCAACGAAGGACGCTTAACCGGCGACCGGCGTACGCATGGTGACAAACTCTTCGGCGGCCGTCGGGTGCACACCGATGGTCTCGTCGAAGTGGCGCTTGGTGGCGCCGGCCTTCAAGGCGATGGCCAGGCCCTGGACGATTTCACCGGCATCCGGTCCGACCATATGGCAACCCAGCACCTTGTCAGTCTTGGCGTCCACCACCAGCTTCATCAGCGTGCGCTCTTGGCATTCGGTCAGGGTCAGCTTCATCGGCCGGAAGCGGCTTTCGTAGATCACCACCTCATGCCCGGCATCGCGCGCCTCTTCTTCGGTCAGGCCGACGGTGCCGATGTTCGGCAAACTGAACACTGCCGTCGGAATCATCTTGTAATCCACCGGACGGTACTGCTCAGGCTTGAACAGACGCCGCGCCACCGCCATGCCTTCGGCCAGCGCCACCGGCGTCAGTTGAACGCGCCCGATCACATCACCCAGGGCCAGGATCGACGGCTCAGCGGTTTGATACTGCTCGTCGACCTCGATGAACCCTTTCTTGTCGAGCGTCACCCCGGTGTTTTCCAACCCGAGATTGTCCAGCATCGGACGCCGCCCCGTGGCGTAGAACACGCAATCGGCCTCCAGCTGGCGACCGTCCTTGAGGGTCACTTTCAGGCTGCCATCGGCCTGCTTGTCGATCCGCTCGATATCGGCATTGAATTGCAGGTCCATGCCGCGCTTGGTCAGCTCCTCCTGCAAATGCTTGCGCACCGAACCGTCGAAGCCCCTCAGGAACAACTCACCGCGATAGAGCAACGTAGTCTGCGCACCGAGGCCGTGGAAAATCCCGGCGAACTCGACGGCGATGTAGCCACCGCCCACTACCAACACCCGCTTGGGCAGCTCTTTGAGGAAGAACGCCTGGTTGGAGCTGATCGCGTGCTCATGACCCGGAATTTCCGGAATCTGCGGCCAGCCCCCGGTGGCGATAAGAATGTTTTTTGCGGTAAAGCGCTCGCCGTTGATCTCGACGGTATGTGGGTCGACGATCTTGGCGTGGCCTTCATGCAGGGTCACACCGCTGTTGACCAGCAGGTTGCGATAAATGCCATTCAGGCGATTGATCTCGCGGTCCTTGTTGGCGATCAGCGTCGCCCAATCGAACTGCGCTTCATCCAGGCTCCAGCCGAAACCCGATGCCTGCTCGAAGTCCTCGGCGAAGTGCGCGCCATACACCAACAGTTTCTTCGGCACACAGCCGACGTTCACGCAGGTGCCGCCCAAATAGCGACTCTCGGCCACGGCGACTTTCGCGCCGAACCCTGCGGCAAATCGAGCCGCCCGCACACCGCCGGAACCGGCGCCAATCACATATAGGTCAAAATCGTGGGCCATTTTCTATCTCCTCGGCAGGTGATCAGCATACCCGCAGCCATCGGCAGGGCAAGGGCTGCCAACAATATGGGCGCGGAAAAAGAAAAAGCCACCCGAAGGTGGCTTTCTCAGTACAAGCAGGTGGGCGCGCTATCAGTACGCCTTGCCAGTCTTGTAGAAGTTCTCGAAGCAGAAGTTGGTCGCGTCGATGTAGCCTTCGGCGCCGCCGCAGTCGAAACGCTTGCCCTTGAACTTGTAGGCCATTACGCAGCCGTTCTGGGCCTGTTTCATCAGGGCGTCGGTGATCTGGATTTCACCGCCCTTGCCTGGCTCGGTCTGTTCGATCAGGTCGAAGATGTCCGGGGTCAGGATGTAGCGACCGATGATGGCCAGGTTCGACGGCGCATCTTCAGGTTTTGGCTTTTCGACCATGCTGTGAACACGGTAGATGTCGTCGCGGATCATCTCGCCGGCGATCACGCCGTACTTGTTGGTCTCTTGTGGATCGACTTCCTGGATGGCCACGATCGAGCAGCGGAACTGCTTGTACAGCTTGACCATCTGGGTCAGTACGCCGTCGCCTTCGAGGTTGACGCACAGGTCGTCCGCCAGCACCACGGCGAACGGCTCGTCGCCGATCAGTGGACGGCCGGTCAGGATGGCGTGACCCAAGCCTTTCATTTCGGTCTGGCGAGTGTAGGAGAACGAGCACTCATCCAGCAGTTTGCGGATGCCGACCAGGTATTTTTCCTTGTCGGTGCCCTTGATCTGGTTTTCCAGCTCGTAGCTGATGTCGAAGTGGTCTTCCAGGGCGCGTTTACCACGACCGGTGACGATGGAGATTTCATTCAACCCGGCATCCAGTGCTTCTTCGACGCCGTACTGGATCAGTGGCTTGTTTACCACCGGCAGCATTTCCTTGGGCATGGCCTTAGTCGCTGGCAGGAAGCGAGTACCGTAACCGGCTGCTGGGAACAAGCATTTCTTGATCATATAAGTCCTTGAAAGGGCTGTGTGTACGAGTTCGGCGCAGTCTAATCAGGCGGCGTGCACCTTACAATGCCCCGCGCTGGCTAACCGATGCCATCATAGGAGAAATTTTCTTGCCGATAGTTCCGCAAGTAGCTCCGCAAGGGACTATTCGACCGCAGGCAACCTGTTAGTGATAGCAGAGACCGGCGTAATTGCACGCTTGTCAACTGAAACCACCCTGCTCCCGTCGTCAGCATTTGGCGCTATCATGGCGCGATTGAACCAGCCAACGAGGCAAGTAGATGTCGGTAGCAAAGATCGTCAACGGGTACCTGATCAACAAGACGAACGACGGCCAGTGGTCGATCGATAGTGCCGCTGGCGAGAAGATCGCCGGCCCCTTTCCAACCGAAGCCATGGCCATTGAAGTGGCGACAGTGCTGGAGCTTGAGCACCCCGAACCCAAGCGACGCGGTAAGGAAAAGAACTGATCGACAGCTACCGCGTCAAGCCCTGCCATTGCAGGGCTTTTTTGTGAACGCTCAAAGGAAGTGGCCTTTGGCTATAACCTTTTGCGTCCGGCGCTGTCACAGGCTATGCCCACCACTTTGACGACGACAACGACATGACCAAATTCTTGCCACTGATCGCGGTACTGGCCCTGAGTGGCTGCGCAACGTCCGAAACCACTTATCTGAACAATGGAGAACAGGGCCTGGCCATCGACTGTTCCGGGGAAGCCAACTCGTGGGCCAGCTGCTATGAAAAGGCGGACGCCTCCTGTGCCGGCACCGGCTATCGCATCGTCGGCACCGACGGCAGCCCGGCACCCGCTGAAAGCGACAAGACTTTGGGCGTTGATGTCGGCAACTACAAGAACCGCAGCGTGGTGGTGGTCTGCAAGTAAGCCAACTGCCCTATAGATGGATCTCGGCGAATTTGATCCCCAGACCGCGCAGCGTCTCGATCAGGTCATCGAGACGAGTGAAGGATTCGACTTCATCGCTGTCATCTACCAGGAAAAAACTGCGTCCGGCGCTTTTTTTGAAGAATACGATCCACTCTCCAAGGTTCGCCGGATTTTGAATGACGTGAGTGGCGCAGATAAGACCCTCTGCATGCCGCTCCCGTACCTGCTCGCGCTTCATGCCTGACTCCATAAAATGACAATGCCGTCAAAGCCTGGCTTTGACGGCATCGGTATTGAATTTTACGTAGTCTATCAGCCAGAAATGCACGCGTTCGCGGCATTTTGCACATCCTTGGGACGTACCGGCACATTGGACATGCTCTCGTGGAGCTTGATGCTGCTGCCACCGGAGCGCTCTTCGATATCGAATACCGCCGTCGGTCCCGATGACAGTTTTTGCGGCACGATCACCCGCACGCCGTCTTTATGTGGCTCGATTTGCAAGGCTCCGCGGCTGCTGGCGAGTTTTTCGCTCAGGCATTGCGCGTACTCATGGGGTTTCTTGCCGGAAATCACGTTCATGGTGGGCAGCGTCTGGTTGATCTCCGAAACACTTGCGCAACCACCCAATGCCAACGCCAATGGCAAGACCCACACACAGCACTTCATACCAAACCTCCGTTAAAGACCCTCGGACCGCACAGACACGGTTTTTCTCCGAGGCCAACCGCATTTATTACTCAGCCTACGCCCGAGAACGTCCTTAAATTGTCAAAGCGCCCCAAGACAGCAGGATATTTAGCTCTGCAGGCTGATAAACTGCGCCCATCGTTTTGATTTTGTAGAAAAAGCCCTTCCGGAGGCGCCCACATGAAATTTATTCACCAGCGCGAGCACCTCAACGAAGACGACATCGTCGTCATCCAATGCTCGCAAACCTGCAACATCCGCTTGATGAACGACGCCAACTTCCGCAGCTTCAAGAATGGTGGCCGCCACACCTATCACGGTGGCGCATTCGACACTTTCCCTGCCCGCATCACAGCACCGAGCACCGGCTTCTGGAACATCACCATCGATACTGTCAGCCGCCGGGCGATCAGCGTGACCCGCAAACCGACCCTGACCCACTCCATCAAGATCATCCGCCGCTCCAGCTCCAAGCTCAGCTGAGTAACGCTTTCCGCTCCTGAACAGAGCGCCAGACAGACAGGTATGACCGTGGCCCAGACAACCAAGTACGTAATCAAATACAAGCTCAACGGCGAGCGCCGCTTCGAATTCGCCCAGCTGGAGAACGGCACTGAAGAAGAAGCCAGGGCTGCGCTGGATGCCTTGCACGGCCAGGGCGAGGACGTTATCAGCGACATCAGCGTCAGCAAGGCGCTGTAATTCGGGATTCGACCGCAAGCGCCGGAGTGTCCGCACCGTCGACGCATCCCAGACTGGCCACCTCAAATCATGTGAGGCCCGGTAATGAGTGAGCAATACCTGAACAGGCTGAATTGGCCCTTGCTGGAACAGCAGCTCGATCAGGACGGCTGTGCGGTCATAACGTCGCTGTTGAGCCACAAGGCCTGTGATGACATCAGTGCCTTGTATGGCCAATCCGAGCCCTTTCGCACGCAAGTGATCATGGCCCGCCACGGTTTCGGCCGTGGCGAGTACAAGTACTTTCGCTACCCCTTGCCCGATCTGGTGGCTCACCTGCGTAGCGCGCTCTATCCGCGACTGATGCCGATTGCCAACCGCTGGCATGAACAGATGGGCTTGCCGCAGCGCTTTCCCGAAAGCCACGACGCCTTCCTCGAACGCTGCCATGCCGCCGGTCAGCAACGTCCTACACCGTTATTGCTGCAATATGGGCCGCAGGACTACAACTGCCTGCATCAGGACCTGTACGGCGAGCACGTTTTCCCACTGCAAGTGGCGATCCTGCTGTCAGAACCGGGCGAAGATTTTACCGGCGGCGAGTTCGTCCTGATTGAACAGCGACCGCGCATGCAGTCACGCCCGCAGGTCATCGGCCTGAAGAAAGGTGACGGACTGATCTTTGCGGTCAACCAGCGCCCGGTCAAAGGCTCGCGCGGCTATTACCGGGTTACCCTGCGCCATGGCGTCAGTCGCCTGCACAGCGGAAAACGGCATACCCTGGGCATTATCTTTCACGATGCGTCATGACCATGAACCCGACGACCCTTGACCTGTTTGCCGATACCGAGCTGGAGCAACAGCCGCGGCGCGAGCAGATTGGCGAACAATCCTTCGTCTTGAGAGGCTTTGCCCTGCCCTGGCTGGACCGCTTACTGCCCGCACTGGAAGCGGTGCTGGCAGCTGCGCCCTTTCGGCAAATGATCACCCCGGGAGGATTCACCATGTCAGTTGCCTTGAGCAGCTGCGGGACCTGGGGCTGGACCACCGATCGCAGTGGCTATCGTTACACCCGCGAAGATCCGCAAACGGGTCAGCCCTGGCCTTCAATGCCCGAGGTCTTTTTCGAGTTGGCGCAGGCGGCCGCACGGGACGCCGGATTTGACGGATTCGTGCCGGATTCCTGCCTGATCAACCGCTATGTCCCTGGGGCAAAAATGTCATTGCACCAGGACAAGGACGAAAAATCCTACGACGCACCGATCGTTTCGGTATCGCTGGGATTGCCGGCCATGTTCCTGTTCGGAGGGTTCGTGCGCAGTGACAAATCCCAACGGGTGCCCCTGTTGCATGGCGACATCGTGGTTTGGGGCGGCGTGGATCGCCTGCGCTATCACGGCGTCCTGCCGATCAAGGACGGCCAGCACTCGATCCTGGGCGAGCAGCGGATTAACTTCACGTTTCGACGCGCTGGAATTTGACCGCAAGCACCGGAGTGCCAGGGTACTGGCAGGTGATTAATCTGCGGGAAACGGGTCAACGGATACAAAGCCATGACAAGCCAAACAACAAAAGTCAGCACTGAAAACGATCCACGCTGGGCCGCCGTAGTCGCCCGCGATCCACAGGCGGACGGGCAGTTTGTTTATGCGGTGAAAACCACCGGGATCTACTGCAATCCCAGTAGCCTGGCGCGTTTGCCGAAGCCGCAGAATGTCGAGTTCTTCGAAACCGCGGAGCAGGCTCAGGCGGCGGGTTATCGCCCGAGCAAGCGTGCGGCGAAGGATCAGAGTGGCCTGGCGGCCCGACATGCCGCGACGGTGGCTGCCGCGTGCCGCCAGATCGAGACGGCCGAGGAGCTCCCGCCGCTGGACGAACTGGCCCGGGTCGCAGGATTGAGCAGCTTTCATTTCCATCGCGTGTTCAAGGCCGTGACCGGCCTGACGCCCCGGGGCTATGCCGCCGCCCATCGTTCGCGCCGGGTACGGGAACGGCTGACGGATGGCACTTCGATCACCGACGCCCTGTACGACGCCGGCTTCAACTCCAACAGCCGCTTTTATGAGGCGGCGGATCAGGTGCTGGGCATGAAACCCACCGATTACCGCGCTGCCGGGCAGAACAATGACATTCGATTTGCCGTGGGCCAATGCTCCCTCGGGGCGATTCTTGTGGCGCAGAGCGAGCGCGGAGTTTGCGCGATCCTGCTGGGCGATGATCCGCAGCAACTGGTCTGTGACCTGCAGGACAAGTTCCGTCGGGCCAATCTGATCGGTGCCGACCAGGCCTTCGAACAGCTGATTGCCAGGGTCGTGGGTTTTATCGAAGCGCCGGCCCTGGGCCTGGATCTACCATTGGATGTGCGCGGCACGGCGTTTCAGGAGCGGGTATGGCAGGCCTTGCGCGAGATCCCCGTGGGCAGCACCGCAAGCTACGCCGATATCGCCCAGCGAATCGGCGCCCCGAAAGCCGTTCGTGCTGTGGCACAGGCCTGCGGCGCGAACAGCCTGGCGGTAGCGATCCCCTGCCATCGCGTGGTGCGCAGCGATGGCAATCTGTCGGGGTATCGTTGGGGGGTGGAGCGCAAACGACAGTTGCTCGACCGGGAAAGCACCACCTGACACCTGTAGGAGCGAGCCTGCTCGCGATGGACTCAAGAACACTGCGGGGTGTCAGCCACCCAGCGTTATCGTTGTCGTCCATCGCGAGCAGGCTCGCTCCTGCAGGTGAGCTGATCAGCGATTCACATCCACCACCACCCGCCCGCGCAATTGCCCGGCGAGCAACCGCGGTGCCACGTCGAGGACTTCGCTCAGGCCGATTTCGTGGCTGATCAGCGACAGCAGCTTGAAATCCAGATCCTGCGCCAGTCGACGCCACGCCTCGACACGCTTGGCTTTGGGTTGCGTGACGCTGTTGATGCCGGCCAGGGTTACGCCGCGCAAAATGAACGGCGCGACCGAGGCCGGAAAGTCCATGCCCTGAGCCAGGCCGCACGCGGCAACCGTGCCATTGGCCCTGGTGCTCGCACACGCGTTGGCCAGGGTGTGGCTGCCGACCGAATCGACCACCGCCGCCCAGCGCTCCTTGGCCAGGGGTTTGCCCGGTTCGGACAAGGTGGCGCGGTCGATAATGTCACTGGCGCCCAATTGCTTGAGGTAGTCGTGCTCCGAAGTGCGCCCGGTGGACGCGACCACGCGGTAACCCAACCGGCTCAGCAATGCGATGGCGCAACTGCCTACACCGCCGTTGGCGCCCGTGACCAGCACTTCACCTTGCTCGGGTGACACGCCGTTATGCTCCAGCGCCAGGATGCACAGCATCGCGGTGTAACCGGCGGTGCCGATGGCCATCGACTGAGCAGCGGTAAAGGCTGGCGGCAGCGGAATCAGCCAATCGCCATTCAGACGCGCTTTCTGTGCCAACCCACCCCAATGTCCTTCACCTACCCCCCAGCCATTGAGCAGGACATGGTCACCGACCCTGTAATCCGGATGCTCGCTGGCTTCGACGGTACCCGCCAGATCGATGCCCGGCACCATCGGGAATTTTCGCACCACCGGGCTGCTGCCAGTGATTGCCAGGCCATCCTTGAAATTCAACGTGCTGTACGCCACCCGCACCGTCACATCGCCTTCGGGCAGTTGATCCTCATTGATCTGTTGCAGTGTGGCTCGATAACCGCTGTCGTCTTTGTCGATCAAAATGCCCTGGAACATGACGTCCTCCTGATGGGTTCGCCGGTGTGCGGCCAATGGAATATCACGACACAACATTTCGTCCTGCATGACTGTATGCCATTTGCTCCAGGCGCCGGGTGTTTCCATTACCGACGGCTATGCTTTTTTCGCGGTGGCAGAAAACCGCGAGAACGGCCCTGTCGATGGAGTTGACCATGTCTTGCCTACGCTCGTTTACCGCGGTACTGATGTTTTGCTTGATGAGCCTTGCCAACATCCAGGCCGCGCCCGCGCAAACCCCGCCACCGGATGGCCCGAGCTGGCCGCAGGTGCAGACCAATGGCGACGCCAGACTGACGATCTACCAGCCGCAACTCGACAGCTGGGATGGCTACACCTTGCAGGCACGGGCCGCTGTCGAAATCACGGACAAGGATGGCAAATCCACCTTTGGCATCGTGCAATTCAGTGCCCATACCCTGGTGGACAAGGCCACCCGTTGGGTCGAACTGGACCAGTACACCATCACCAAAGTCGATTTCCCCTCCGGCGCGGACAACCTCGACAGCTGGAAAGAGTTACTGAAAAATGATGCGCTGAACCGCAAGAAAACCATTTCCCTCGATCAGCTCGAAGCCGCGCTGGGCACGGTCGCCGCCCAGCAGAAAGCCAGCAGCGAGCCCCTGGACAACACCCCACCGACCATCGTCAGCTCCGAGGTCCCGGCCATTCTTGTGTACATCGACGGCGAGCCGGCGTATCGCCCCGTCGAAGGCACGGTGCTGCAACGGGTGATCAACACTCGGCCGCTGTTACTCGAGGATGCTCAGGGTCGGCATTACCTGCACGTGTTTGACGGCTGGATGGCGGCCGATACTGTGAGCGGCCCGTATACCCCGTTGTCCTCACCTTCGGCTGACCTGGAAAAAGCCAAGCGCGCAGCGATCCAGGGCCGGCAGGTTGACCTGTTGACGGGCCAGAGCGATCCGAAAGACAAGATTCCAAGCCTGGCCAAACCGCCGGTGCCACAGATTCATATCGCCACAACACCGACGGAATTGATCGTCACCGACGGCGCCGCGCAATGGCTGCCGATCCAGGGCACGCAACTGCTTTATGTGACAAACACCACCGGACACATTTTCAAGGAGATCGGCGACCAGAACAGTTACCTGCTGATCTCCGGTCGCTGGTTCCGCGCCAGTGACATGCAGGGCCCGTGGACCTTCGTGCCGGCGGACAAATTGCCGGCGGACTTTGCCAACATTCCCGATGACAGCGCCAAGGAAAACGTCAAGGCCTCGGTGGCGGGTACGCCTCAAGCGAAAGAGGCGGCGATTGCTGCCAGCATTCCGCAAACCTCGGCCGTCAAGAAAAGCCAGTTGAAAATGACGGCGCCGCAATTCGACGGCCAGCCACAGCTCAATGGCATCAAGGGCACGCCGTTGCAGTACGTGGTGAACAGCCCGACGCCCATCATCATGGTCGACGCCCAGAGCTGGTACGCGGTAGAAAACGGCGTCTGGTTCGTGGCCACCTCGGTGCAAGGCCCATGGTCGGTCGCCAGCTCGGTGCCGGCAGTGATCTACTCGATTCCCCCCAGCTCTCCCCTGCACTACCTCACCTACGTCAAAGTCTATTCATCCAGCGGCGACACCGTGGTGGTGGGTTACACACCGGGCTATCAGGGTTCCACCCTGGATCCCGACACCGGCGTCGTGGTGTATGGCACCGGCTACCCCTATACCCCGTGGGTCGGCAGCGTCTGGTACGGCCCGCCGGTGACCTACGGTTTCGGCGTGGCGATTCGCTACACGCCATGGACCGGCTGGGCGTTCGGCTACGGTTTCGGCTGGAGTTGGGGCGGCAGCACGGTTGCCGTGGGTTGGGGCTGGGGCGCTTACCCCTGGTGGGGCAACTACGGCTGGGGCTACGCCTGGGGTCCGCATCTGTATCCGGCGCCCATACCCTGGGGCGGCGTCGCCTACGGCTATCACGGCGGTGCGGTGGCCTGGGGCCCCGGTGGCTGGGCCGGCACAACGGGCAATATCTACCGCCAGTGGGGGGATAGCGCCTCGGTCAGTCGCTACAGTGGCGGATACAACGCCTGGACCGGCAATCGCTGGGCCGGCCAGGTCGGCGCGTCCTACAACTCGCGAACCGGCGTCGCTGCGGCCGGTCAACGGGGCGCCGTGCAAAACGTGTACACCGGCAACTACGCGGCCGGGCGCGAAGGTGTTGCCACAGGCCCCAATGGCGGTGCCATTGCCGGCCAGCACGTGACCGCCGGCAACGTCTACACCGGCAACCAGGTCAATGCCAACCGGGGTGCCGTCTACAACCCCAACACTGGCAACACCACCGACTACAGGAGCGTTCGTGGTCCCAACAGTGGCGCCGCGCAAATTGGCAACAACGTTTACGCAGGCCACGATGGCAATGTCTACAAGAAGACGGATGACGGCTGGCAATCGATGGTCGGTGGCTCTAACCGAATCAATTCGACGAATACTACTCAAGTGCAGAATCTCAACCGCGACTTCGAGGCGCGCTCGTTCGGCAACGACCGGATGAACAACTTCCAGAACTCTTCCCAGTTCATGAATCACTCGTTCGGCGGAGGTGGTGGTGGTGGATTTCATCGACGCTGACAGGCAGGCCCGGCGCTTGAATAAATCTGGCTCCGGCCCGGCCATGCTGTTACAAATCCGGGCCTACCGCCCCTGCCCGGTTTCCCAGTCGGAGAACACTCAACATGAGCCAATGGCCAGATACCCGCATTCTTGACCTGCTCGGCATCGAATTGCCCATCATCCAGGGCCCCATGGCCGGCGCCACCCAATCATCGATGGTCATCGCCGCGAGCAACGCCGGCGGCCTGGGCTCGATGCCGGCAGCCATGCTGAGCATTGAGCAACTGCGCGAAGAACTGACGACCATCCGCCAACACAGCCAGCGCCCTATCAACGTCAATTTTTTCTGCCACCAGCCACCGCCGGTCGACGAGCAGCGCGCGCAAGAGTGGAAGAATCTATTGGAGCCCTATTACCGGGAACTGGGCGTCGATTTCGAGGCGCCGACACCAGTGTCCAATCGCGCGCCGTTCGATGCCGCGGGCTGCGAGGTGATCGAGGCATTTCGCCCCGAAGTCGTGAGCTTTCACTTTGGCCTGCCGGAAAAATCGCTGCTGGACCGGGTGAAAGCCACCGGAGCGAAGATTCTGTCCTCGGCTACCACCGTCGAAGAAGCCGTCTGGCTCGAACAACATGGCTGCGATGCGATCATCGCCATGGGGTACGAAGCGGGCGGACACCGCGGGATGTTTCTCAGCGATGACCTGAGCAGCCAGATCGGGACGTTCGCGCTGGTGCCGCAGGTCGTCGATGCGGTGAAAGTGCCGGTGATTGCCGCTGGCGGCATTGCCGACGGGCGTGGCGTTGCGGCGGCGTTCATGCTGGGGGCTTCGGCGGTGCAGGTGGGAACGGCTTATCTGTTCACCCAGGAAGCCAAGGTCAGCGCCTCGCACCACAAGGCACTGCGAACCGCTCAGGCCAGCGAGACCGCCGTGACCAACCTCTTCACCGGTCGCCCGGCGCGGGGGATTCTCAATCGAGTCATGCGCGAGCTCGGGCCGATCAACAACAAGGCGCCGGCCTTTCCCTTGGCGGGCGGTGCACTGATGCCGTTGCGTGCCAAGGGTGAAGCGGATTTCAGCAATCTGTGGGCCGGGCAGGCGTTTACATTGGGAACCGACATGACCAGTGCGCAATTGACCCGGCGGCTGGCTGAGGAAGGCTTGGCAAGGCTGGCTCGACGCTGAAACATGAAAGAGCGAGCGTGCTCGCTCTTTCAGGCATTTCCGTTTGCAGGCATTTGGCTATATATTCTGGTATATAGCGAATCACCCCCTCGTAACACCTGCTTATAACGGAGCCGTTTCATGACCATTCGTGCCTCACGTTTTGCCCCTACTTGCCTGGCGACCCTTCTCTCTGTATTGGCCTACGGCTCTGCCCAGGCCGATGAAGTCCAGGTGGCTGTCGCCGCCAACTTCACCGCCCCCATCCAGGCGATAGCCGCCGATTTCGAAAAAGACACTGGCCACAAGTTGGTGACTTCGTTCGGTGCGACCGGTCAGTTCTACACCCAGATCAAGAACGGCGCGCCATTTGAAGTGTTCCTCTCGGCAGACGACACCACGCCGGAAAAACTGGAAAAAGAAGGCGACACCGTCAAGGGCTCGCGCTTCACCTACGCCATCGGCACCCTGGCGCTGTGGTCGGCCAAGGACGGTTACGTCGACGCCAAGGGCAAAGTCCTGAGCGACAATCAGTATCAGCATCTGTCCATCGCCAACCCGAAAGCCGCGCCTTATGGCCTTGCGGCGACCCAGGTGCTGGCGAAACTGGGCCTGACCGACAAGGTCAAGGACAAGATCGTCGAAGGCCAGAACATCACCCAGGCCTATCAATTCGTGTCCACCGGCAATGCCGAACTAGGCTTCGTCGCCTTGTCGCAGATCTATAAAGACGGCAAAGTCACTGGCGGTTCGGCGTGGATCGTTCCAGCCGATATGCACGACCCGATCAAACAGGATGCGGTGATCCTCAACAAGGGCAAGGACAACCCGGCGGCCAAGGCGCTGGTTGACTACCTCAAGGGCCCGAAAGCCGCAGCTGTCATCAAATCCTACGGTTACCAACTCTAAATGACGCTGACGAGTGCCGATTTTTCCGCCATCTGGCTGACCCTGAAACTGGCGTCCCTGACGACCGTCATCCTTTTGGTCATCGGCACTCCGCTGGCGCTGTGGCTTTCGCGCACCCGATCCTGGCTGCGCGGCCCGGTCGGGGCAATCGTTGCCCTACCCCTTGTCCTGCCTCCCACAGTGATCGGGTTTTATCTGCTGCTGGCCCTCGGCCCCCACGGGTTCGTCGGCCAGTTCACCCAATCATTGGGGCTCGGCACCCTGACATTCAGTTTTGCAGGTCTGGTGATCGGATCGGTGCTGTACTCGATGCCTTTCGTGGTCCAGCCATTGCAAAACGCCTTTTCCGCTATCGGCACCCGCCCGCTGGAAGTGGCCGCGACCTTGCGTGCCAATCCCTGGGACACTTTTTTCAGCGTCACCCTGCCGCTGGCCCGTCCGGGATTCATCACCGCCGCCATCCTGGGCTTTGCCCACACCGTTGGCGAATTCGGCGTGGTGCTGATGATCGGTGGCAACATTCCCGACAAGACCCGCGTGGTCTCGGTGCAGATCTACGATCACGTCGAGGCCATGGAATACGCCCAGGCCCATTGGCTGGCCGGGGCGATGCTGGTGTTCTCCTTCGCAGTGTTGCTGGCGCTGTACTCCAGCCGCAAAACCAAAGCGGGCTGGAGCTGATCGATGATTCACACACGTTTGAAATTGAGCTATTCGGGTTTCGCCCTGGATGTCGACCTGCAGTTGCCCGGTCGTGGCGTCACCGCGCTGTTCGGTCACTCAGGCTCCGGCAAGACCACGATTCTGCGCTGCATCGCCGGGCTGGAGCGGGCCGAGCAGGGATTCATCCAGGTCAATGACGAAGTCTGGCAGGACAGCGAGCGGCAGATTTTCGTCGCGCCGCACAAGCGCGCCCTGGGTTACGTATTTCAGGAGGCCAGTCTGTTCCCGCATCTTTCGGTGCTGGCCAACCTGGAATTCGGCCTCAGGCGGATTCCCAAACACGAGCGCCACGTCGACATGGCCCACGCCACCGAGTTGCTCGGCATCGGCCATCTGCTCGACCGCCATCCGCAGCACCTGTCAGGCGGCGAACGGCAGCGCATCGGCATCGCCCGTGCCCTGCTCACAAGTCCGAAATTGCTGCTGATGGATGAGCCGTTGGCGGCACTGGATTCCCGGCGCAAAAGCGAAATCCTGCCTTACCTGCAACGGCTGCATGACGAGCTGGACATTCCGGTGCTGTATGTCAGCCACTCCCAGGATGAAGTGGCGCGACTGGCCGACCATATCGTGCTGCTCAACGAAGGCAAGGCGCTGGCCAGCGGGCCCATCGGCCAGACCCTGGCCCGTCTCGACCTGCCGCTGGCCATGGGCGACGAAGCCGGCGTGGTGATCGAAGCCCGCGTCAGCCACTACGACGCCGACTACCAGTTGCTCACGGTGCAACTGCCCGACACCACCCTGCACATCCGTGTGGCACATACACCGATGGCGCCGGGCCAGACGTTGCGCTGCAAGGTACAGGCGCGGGATGTGAGCCTGAGCCTGCACAACGCCGAACACAGCAGCATCCTCAATCGCCTGCCAGTCACCGTAGTCAGCGAAATGGCCGCCGATAACGCCGCCCATGTGCTGTTGCGCCTGGACGCCGCGGGCACACCGTTGCTGGCGCGTATCACCCGGTTCTCCCGTGACCAATTGAACGTGCATCCCGGCCAGCCTCTCTGGGCACAGATCAAGGCCGTGGCGGTTTTGGCGTAAATACGTCGGCACGACTTCCAGGGGCTGCGGTCAATGGCTTTAACGGCCCCTGACTCCTGGCCAAGGACAATCGCCATGCCCGATGAACTGCCACGCGATTTGCGCTACGTCGATGACACACTTCCCGGAATCACTCGCAAGAAACGGCGAGACAAGTTCCATTACTTCGATCCGTCCGGCGAGCGCATCACCAATCAAGAGGAGGTCCAGCGCATCAATGCACTGGCGGTGCCGCCGGCCTACACCGATGTATGGATTTGCGCCGACCCGCGGGGCCACCTGCAAGCCACAGGTCGAGACGCTCGAGGTCGCAAGCAATATCGCTATCACCCGCGCTGGCGCGAAGTGCGCGACGGCGACAAATACTCGCGCTTGCGGGATTTCGGCCTGGCCCTGCCCAAACTGCGCAAGCAACTGGAGGCCTTGTTGGCGGCGCCGGGTTTCAGTCGTGACAAAGTCATGGCCACCGTCATCACCCTGCTGGATGCCACGCTGATTCGCGTCGGCAACACTCAATACGCGCGGGACAACCGCTCCTACGGCCTGACCACCTTGCGCGACCGTCATGTCGAGATCAACGGCAGTGCGATCCTGTTCCAGTTTCGCGGCAAAAGTGGCATCGAACATCAAATCACCGTGCGGGACCGGCGACTGGCGCGGATCGTCAAGCGCTGCCAGGAGATCCCCGGGCAAGACCTCTTTCAATACCTTGATGAAGACGGTCTGCGGCACACCGTGACCTCCGCCGACGTCAACGCCTACCTGAAAACCCTGACCGGCGCCGATTTCACCGCCAAGGACTATCGCACCTGGGCCGGCAGCGCCCTGGCCCTTTCGGTCCTGCGCGAACTGGAGTGGCAACCGGAATCGGAAGCGAAACGGCACGTCGTGGAGATGGTCAAGAGCGTCGCCAGGCAACTGGGCAATACTCCGGCGGTTTGCCGAAAATGCTATATCCATCCGGCCGTGCTCGAGGGTTTTCCGCTGGGGAGATTGGCCGAATTACCGAGGCCAAGGGTGCGCAAGGGCCTGCGCGCCGAGGAAGTCGCACTGGCCATGTTGCTGGAGAAACTGGCGTCTGAACCGACGAATTGACTTGTCTATTTTTTGCACGATTACAAATGACTTCTATAGTTGATCTGTACATGAATCAGCTGCGGTGAAGCCATGGAAGACATATTCGTCGTCAAGCGCTGCAACAAGATCATCATTCATGGCCGCCGGGCTGGCGAAACCGGCCACCCACCTCCTGATGCCGCTGTCTGGTACCGCATCTACGATACCCGCACCAACGGCTTTTTCGGGGACGGCTTTGAACTTGAAGTCGACGCGCAGCGCGTCTGCCACCAGCTGAATGCCAGGTCACAAGTCACGGCCCGCCAAGGCTGAGGAGCCTTGACGGGCCTGCTACGGGTCTATACTGAGGGGAGCTGGAGGTTCAGCACTTACCGGTAGCAAGCTCGCCCAAGGCGGGCTTTTTACTGCCCTGTCAGGTGTCTTCAACGGAGGTATTTCCCATGTCCGAAAAAGAGTCCATCACCACCCTGCTTACCTTGCTCGATTCCCGTCAGGTTCGCCTGGCCGCAGCGTGCAAGGAAATTGCCGATTGGGTCGATCATCAAGGCGGGCATCCTACCGCGCTGCGAATTCGCGATCGCCTGAACGACATCGAAAAAGATACGCCCCTGATCCGCAATACGCTGTCGGCACTGAAACCCGTCGACCGGCCGCTGCCACGGTTCAGATGAGCCGCTCAGGCATTCGATGCGAAGAAAGGCTCCGACACCGCAGGCATGACTGACGACATTTTCGTCAGCGGGTCCGTGTCCGCCTGATCATTTCACCGTTATCTCCAGCCCGACGTAAACCAGCCCAGCCCCGTGCTGGGATTTTTTTGCCTCAAAACCGACAACGAACGTCGCCAAACCCGTGGGGTCCAACGATCACACGTCACAAGGAGACGTCCCAATGGTTACCCACTTCAAAGTCAGCGGGCATCTGGCCTGCGGTCACAAAGGCAACAACCTCGTTTCAACCCATGAACTGAACCGGGTCAAATGCAGGAGCTGTCGAAACACCGATGCCTACAAAGAGGCGCGCAAGACCCAGCGCAACGCCGCACGACGTGCCGCGCGCAAAGCCAAAGCTACCCGGACGGCGACCGACTGGCGCCAGGCCTGGATCGAGCGAATGGTGGCCATGCCCGGCTTGCAAAGACTTCCCCGTGGTTTTGCCGGTCAACCGTTCGTTTAACCGATAGTGTCCGGCGGCTCAGTGCCCTCGATTGGCCTGGTCGCCGGATGCAGGCGCCATGGACGGTTTCAAACGGGTGGATGCATGATCTCGCGCAATGACATGCGCTTGAACGTCTCGACCAATCCCCGCCCCTCCTGCGGCGCACAGGAGATCGCCAGGCGCACGGTCGCCTCACCCAGATGCCAGATCAGGAACGCCGATTCGCGGACCTTCTGCGCATCGCAATGTGGGTACACCCTCAACATTGCATCGGCCAATAAACCGCCAGCATCGCGACTCTCCTCCAGCTCCAGCGCCAACAGCTGCTTGTCGGCCTGCATACCGCACCAGATGTCCCGCATCGCAGGCGTCGCCAGCACAATCTCGTAATACTGATCGAGCAAGTCGGAAAAGGCCGCCTGCAGCCCCGCCACATCTACCACCGCTCCCAGAGCCTGTTCGATACAGCAACGGCATTCGGCGTTGTAGCGCTCGGCAAGGGTTTGAATCACCGAGCTTTTATCGGGGAAGTACTGGTACAGCGAGCCGATGGAAATCCCCGAACGTTCGGCGATTTCACTCATTTTCAGCTGATCGCTGCCCTTGGTCGCGATTAACTCGGTCGCCACGCCGAGGATGCGCTCCTGACGTTCGCGGCTGCGTTGCTGTGTGGGATTGCGTCGAGTCGGCTCAACTGGTTGGTCGAGCACTTCGCTGGTTTTCCTGGGCACGGCTGTGCTCCCCGATCTGAAAACATGACATTGGCTCACCTTAGCACCCAGCTTCGCTGCGCCCAATAGCCCATGTCCATCCGTCGGGTTTCTCTCGTCGTCGATTGACGACTAAACATGAGGATCTATCATCTTTTTTAAACGTGAGTACTACTCACATTAACGAGGGAGATGGACGCGATGAACAGCAATCAACAAACGATCCTGGTTCTTGGCGCCACGGGTAAAACCGGACGGCGTATCGCTCAGCAACTCGAAGCAGGCGGCCAATCCGTGCGACTGGGCTCCCGCGGGGCTACCCCACCCTTTGACTGGGAGGATCGCTCAACATGGGCCGCAGCCCTTGATGGCGTCCATGCCGCGTACATCTCCTTTCAACCGGACATCGCCGTACCCGGCGCCCTTGAGACAATCCAGGCCTTCACCCGGCAGGCAGTCGAAAGCGGAGTCGGCAAGCTGGTGCTGCTATCGGGTCGCGGGGAAGCGGAGGCGGAGCAGGCCGAACGCGTCGTGCAAAACAGCGGAGTCGACTGGACCATCCTGCGGGCCAGTTGGTTTTGTCAGAATTTCAGTGAAGCGCACTTCCTTGAACCGATCCTGCAAGGGGAGCTGGTGTTGCCTGTTGGCGATATCGCCGAGCCTTTCGTTGATGTGGAAGACATTGCCGAAATCGCCGTCGCCGCGCTGACCCAATCCCGCCACAACGGCCAACTCTACGAATTGACCGGCCCTCAGGCGCTGACCTTTGCAGAGGCCGTCACCGAAATTGCCCGCGCGACGCAGCGCGATATTGCTTTCACCACCGTGCCGGCAGACGCCTATCGGCATGCACTGGAACAGGAGCAAATGCCACCCGAGGTGATTGATCTGGTGTTGTACCTGTTCACTACGGTGCTCGATGGTCGCAACACACCGATTGCCGATGGCGTGCAACGGGCGCTGGGTCGCCCAGCGCGAACCTTTACAGATTATGTCCAACGTACCGCCAAGACAGGGGTCTGGAACAAGCAGGACTGAGTGCCGACGGGCTGCATTGGCAACTACCGGCTTCCTCAACTAGGGTCTCTTTCGTATTGAACTGCGGCGCCTTTATTGGCAGGAGCCTGATAAGGAGGAAGCGATGTCATCCATTCGTAGTGCCGAACAAACCTATCGCCAATGGTCCAGCCCGATCCTGCTGGAACTCAAGGAGCGAGAGCATCAACTCGACCCGCTGGATCGCCAAGCATTGCAAAACATTCTGCTGGAAAGACGTCTGATCAATAGCGGCAATCCTGACGGCAATGACCGGCGCAAGGCTGGGCTGGACAAACACAACTGAACCAACTCTGCGTGCAGGAGCGGGCTTGCTCGCTCCTGCATTTTTTTTCCGCTTGCCTGAAACATATCCGGTAACCCTCCCCCCTCGTCCTGAGCTAGTATTTCAACTCTAAAACAGAATCGAACGATCTCCTCTTTCCTCTTTCAAGAGTACGTGAACGTGAAAGGCAGATTGATTGGCGCTGCTGTGGTGGTGGCTTGTGCGGGTGCCCTGGCTTACGGTTTGAGCACGTGGCAGGACATCAAGAATCGGCGACAGGATGAGCTGTGTCATGTAGCCCAGGAGCATCTCAAGGGTGTAGAGATCCAGGCACGGGCCATGGCCGCTGGATTGTCTGTCGAAGGATACGCCGAGGCAGAAAAGGCCGAAGTGGGCAAACTCATCCACGCCCTGGATACCGCCAACACCAAAGAAGAGGTGGAGGCCGTCATTTCGGAACACTCTGCAACCGTCGAAGCCAAGGTTGCGGCAACGGATGCAGAAGTGAGATCTCGGGGCGAACAACCCTTCCTCGGTCAACAACTCAAAGAGCAGCGCATCACCACCGACGTCAAACAGGAAATCCAGCGCGCCGAGAAGGCTGTCAGCACGGCGTGCGAGTGATGTATGCCGGGCGCCCGGCATTGCGATGCCCTGGTTTTTTGCGGAGCAACATAAAAATTGCGGACCAGAAACAAACAAGGGTTTGCATCAGCTTTCGCTCGCAAACCCTTGATTTTAGATGGTGCCCGAAGCCGGAATCGAACCGGCACGCCCTTACGAGCGGGGGATTTTAAGTCCACGAATAAACCTCTATATTTCAATATCTTAGCTTGAGTTTATTTCCTCAAATCACTGATTTCCATAGCGCTGGAGGTCGCGTAATTCGACTACCTTACTCAGCGTTGCGGAACAAAATTTTGCTGTTCATCAGCGTCCCTCGACTGAACAAAAGTCTCGCCACAGTTCAGCTGGGCATTGCTGTTTTGCGCTACGGCTTGAATACTTCTGCTAATTTTTTATACCCACAGCCCCAGCCCTAACCGAAAGAGCTTGCCTGCCTGGCTAGGCACTTGCTCTATCCCCAATGATGGATTGGATCTAACAATCCCCCAAAGCCACGTTCCACTTGGCCTATTCTCATTTTTTTCTTCGCCGTGTAGCAAATTTCACACAGACCACAAGAGATTGGACTTTCTGAGCGTTCCACCTCTACAGATCAAGGGAGGACGCACGAACGAGCCGGCAAAAAAGATGGCAGCACGCCATAAATTGCTCTTGACAAAAAAAAGGCTAGATCACAATATTTGCGGCGCAGCCCCTCGGGGTTGTATCCCAGCGCCGGTTAAGTCCGACGCAACCTACTGCGAAAGCAGACCACAGCCACCAATAGGTGGCTGTTTATTTTATAGGGACATATATGTACATCTGCTATATAGATGAGTCCGGCGATTCGCAAGCAGTAAACCACCCAACTCACGAAGAGCAGCCAATGCTTATCGTTGCGGGACTGTTTGTTGACGCCGCACGAATCAGCAGACTTACTGATGACTTTATTCGATTAAAGCGCAACTTCTATCCTAATCGCTTTAAAACTGTTGCTCACTCGCTGGATGTGCTTCTAACAGAGATCAAAGGATCTGACATCAGAGCGGATATTCGCAAATTAGACGCCTCCACCCCGAAGGTTCAACACCATCTACGCTTTTTAGATGGGGTTCTGGCGCTATGCAATAGCCATGATGTAAAGGTCGTATCACGTGTTTGGGTGAAAGCATATCAAACACCATTGGATGATCGCACGATATACTCAATGACGGCGCAGCATATTGCAAAAAGATTCCAACACTACCTCATTGACAAAGAATCGCGAGGAATGATGATTGCTGATTTTCGCGATCCAGCAAGAAATCAATATGTATCGCATTCAATTTTCACGCAAAAACACAAGCTCGGTAATGGTGGAGATGCTTACCCGTCTATCGAGGAAACGGCAGTGTTCGGCGTCAGTAACAATCATGCCTGTTTGCAAATTGCGGATCTAATTTGCTCAACTATCCTATACCCAATTGCAGGCCGTACTGTTTGCAATGGCCCATTCAATAACGTTCACACTCACAAAAATTTCGACCTAATCGTCCAGCGTTATACCAAGCGCATCAGAAAGTTGCAGTATCACTGTTCGAACGACGGACGACGGCTGTGGGGCATTACAGTTCGTGATCCGCATAATTCAATTACGAGCATATTCCCTACAGCATATGCACCCGTAGCTACAGCCTCAACCGCAGCTATCGCCACTCCCCAGGCTCCGGTTTCTGGCGTGCCCGCCCCTAAATCTCGTATTCGAGCGAAAAGGCACATAGCGCCCTCGGGGGCCATGGCTCAAGCGATGCAAACTGCCTTGGCAGCCAAAGCAGCCAAAGCAGCCCAAGTAGCGAACGCCTCGTCGTCCACACCCGCTACCCCTGCCACGTAACTACCTCAACCTAGAGGCGGTTAGCATAGGTGACGCTGCCTTACCGTCACTCTAATCAATTGAACAGATGAGCATCTGCGCTAGGGGCTAGGGGCTAGGGGCTAGGGGCTAGGGGCTAGGGGCTAACGGTATCTCGTACCTTAGCGTGGCAATCCGAGTCAGGAGAGCATAATCTATTCGCGCCCCGCTATTCACTAATCCAATTCAAATATATTGACTAAAACTGGCACAGTAGTTGATGCCATTGAAGGCCTATGGCACCCACCTTTTTAGTCGAAAATCAGATCATAAATCTCAGTAAACTTAATTTCTCCAGTGGTGAGCTTTCCAACGGCGGATATAATATCAGACGATGATGTTAAGCCCTTTACCGTAATAGAGCAGTTTATACGGAGTCGTGAAAGAAGCTTGTTGAGTTCAGCTGTAATGTGCTCCCGCAATAGGCTTTGAGAATACTTAAACATCGCCCTCTTGTACGCCCGGTAATATTCGCATTGCTTATCATCCGACCAGTCACGGCGATGCCAGCCCCATTTCAAAGTAGCCTTATTTATATATATAATCTGTTGAGCAGAATAGACACCAAAGTCAAAACCAGATGAGTTAATACTTCGATTTAGGTCTTGAACGACAAAATCCGGCATTGATCCAGGCGGAATTTTTTCCAAACGCTTGATGGTTTTCTTGAACCCCCCTGCTCCGCCCAGAGACTTGGGAATTGTTATGGACCATATATATTTGTTATTGCAGTAAAGTATTCGACGCTTCCAGACTTCGCGCTCTTCAATCGGTACAAATTGCACTGTGTAGAATGGCAGTCGATATGTGCGTCGAGATGATACATGGTGAGATACTGCAGCGTGCCCATCTATCACAACCTCAAATTTCGAGGTTACTTCCCACGAAATTGATCTGGCTATTTCTTCAATCGCACAACAAAAACTTTCCTTTAAATTGTGAGAACCTCTATCTGAAAAAGAACCAATAAGCATTTTAGCTATCTTGATGTTGTCCTCCGCCCCTTCGATTTCGATAGCGAAATCAGGGCGATTTCGGCTTCGCCCACCTATTGGAATAATTCCGGTGACAATGTCTTCTCTAAACATTTGTGCATACGGATGATGTTCTCGGGGTTCCGAATTAAGGGATCGAAAAAAAGGGGCTAGCTTGGGCGCTACACGAAGGCTAGTACTCATATTAATCTCCAAGCCCCTCTCCATTACCCCTACCATTTTTGATTGCTTTTAGAAGTGCTTCTTGCTTCCAATCCAGCTGAAGCTCTTGCGGGCTTATAAGGTTTATATACCAAGCAACAATAAACAAATCGTAGCCACTGGGCAGCCTGTCGAGCTGCTTGATATTTATAGAACGTATTAATGGACTTTCATGTACAAAACGATATCTCGTGCCCATACCATAGCGCTCACCTGACTCTTCAACTGCGAGCTTTTTGAATTGCTTCCAAATCCGACGCTCCCATTCAAATCTTAGCTCTGCTCTCAATGGCAAACCAAAGCCGCTGCCATTTAATTGCACTACTAATGCCAAATATGCCTTTATAGTTTCGCCAGCTTTCCCTGCTACTAAATTCGACCAAGAAGATTGCACCTGCTCCCATAGTGCTTTATTTTCATGAAGCTCTGACAGCAACATTGCATAGCCGCTTAATTCCATCAGATCCAACAAACATGCAGCAGCAGTCCGAAATGACTCTTCCAATCCTGCCGTAACCCCAGCTGCAGGTTTAAGTTTTTCGAAGCGAGCAATACACCCAATCATATACGTTTGAAATATAGAGCTTGAAAGCGTTTCGTCGTTATTGCATAGAGCCTCAAGAAATGACTCTCCAATAATAAAGAAAAACTGCCCTGAATAGTCCGGAAGACTTTCCACCGGATCGATGATTAACAATTTTGCCTGGTGCGCCATCAAAAGAATAAGTTCGTTTTTTCTATCCACAATGGCATTTTCAATATCGTTTTTTTTCACGATAGGCCACGGCAACCCAGCTAAAGCTCGTGAATTCGTAGAAGTATCCCAGCTCTCGCCCAAAGCTCTTTGAGTGTACTCAGCCTTATGCCAAAACTCATACTCGCGACTTTGAATACAAGCTCTTAGCCATCTCTCTTCATATTCGACAAATCTTCCCGATATATTTGCATAAAAATCAATAGATTTACGCGAAAATAATGAAATCTGATCAGCTAACGTTTTGGCAAGCGCAAGATTTAAGATGTCCTTCTGGTACCACTTAGGAGATATCACTTGACCCTCAGAAAATAACTCCATCGTCAGTCGAGTCAGCAGCCACTCCCCCTGTGGCAAGAGATATGGTGGCAAACCTATTGAGTAGAGTGTTTCTTTTGCTCTCCAGTTAACTTTGGTTAGCGAGTCCGTGATAGTTTCGATATTAGTATGCTCAACATGCTGACTCACTGCCAAGGCGATAGTGATAGGAAGAGTTGCAATCCCTTCAATGATTGATAATTTTTCAAGATCTTTTAAAGCAGACTCAGTTGATGCTTGCAATTTTATCGATTGGATGACGACATCAGAAACTTCAAAACTAAAGTCAAATGCTTTTTCTAAACCACCATTAATGGCTAGAGTGTGAATGTAATGATCAAGATGATTGATTAGGTTCAATACATCAAGGTGCCTGCCCTGCGCAATAGTTATTGAGAGTATCCGTAGAATATCTGTTTGAAGCGGCCGTTCAATCCAGGACTGCGACCTAGTCATTTCGGGCTGTAGGGTTGTGCCAGTCCGATGTGCGACCATGACACTATGGGCAGCTGTGGAGTACCAGTCTCGATGTTTATGTTGCTGCGGATACCAGTGGCTATCAGATGGGATTTTCAGTTTGAATTTTTCATAAGCTGATAAAAAAATCAATACTTGGCAAGACAACTGAGTTAGAGGCCGTCCATTCTGATGTGTTTCCTTGATAGTTATCTCTAGAAGCAGCCTTAATGTTTCGATGCACCTACTGGCAACTTTGTGGGCATGATGCTGGAAGGACGGGTCGGTCCAATGGGGACCGTTTGCCATGGTAATTGAAATTGCCTTGTTGAAATCCTCAAATATATGATGAGACAACGCAGTTGGGTCGAAAAGGTTAAACGCTGTTTTTCCTAACTTTACAAATGCAACTATACCGACTCCCGCCAGTATTGCCACAAAAGGAACTGCCACGATCATTCTTGGAAGACCTACCACTCGACATGCAATCAACGTAACGCATAATAGAGTTAACGTCGAAAGATACGTCATATAAACACTTCCGGATCTTTCTTTAGCCAATAGATCCCTAATACTATTTGGTACCTTTGCATAAATGGCACTTCCGACGGATGTCAGAGCTGCGTAATACAGACCGATAAATACACCACCAATTCCAGCTACAGCAGAAAGGAAAGTTACGTAATCGCCATCATCGGGTACCCGCCAACCAGAAGTTACCAGTATCGGAGAGATCCATCGATTAACAAAAAACAGCGCTCCTGAAATTACAATCGCGACGACTAATGATCTCAGCGTTGTCTTGAAAGTCCGAAAAAGAGAAATCGCATTGACAAAATCGGCTTTCACGCCATCTTTCAGAACATGCTTGGCACTACGATATTTAAAAAGATATTGATAGAGTACTTTTCTAATTTTCCAGTATTTCTTTGAATCAATAGTGCGCTGGCCAAAAAGTTTTCCCATGTCGATTCCTTTCCGTAACCACTTCTTTGGCTATTGGCTGCGTGCGTTCCAATTTATCGGCACACATTCAAGCAATAGAAAAAAACTATCAACCACCTGTTGGCGAATTTGGTCATATTAAAGTATTTCGATGGTCTTGAAAGCTGGTCATTGAGGGCTAAAAAGTCGAAAAGCGAAATTCAGTCATTCACTCTCAGGGCATTTTCTGTGCCGTCTCCGGTCGCGTTGGGGGCATCGTCTCTTTGGTTGACGAAATTGGAAGTCAGTGTTCGCGGCTCATTCTTTGAAAAAGCCTTGCTCTTTCAACAGTTATCAGTCACCGGGAGGCTCAGGGGGATAAGTGAGACCAAGCATTGAAATCCTTTCTTTCAATTACCTTGCTGCACCTTCTCACGTCAGCGCGCCTTTGCAAGTGCAAAATGTTAGTACTAGAAGTGCAAGCCTTGGGGATTCAGCCCTTTTTTCACCTAATTTGGAGATGCCATTCTGACCGAAAACAATCTCGAACGTCCGCTTTTAACGATTGCAGACTTTTAGTCCAGTAAAGACTTATCACTCAGCTTTCCCACGTCAATTATTGACTGCTAGGCTGAACTGTCCACGGAGGATTCGCGATGCCAACATTAGACCTGCTCCCTTCCCTGCTGTTCAAGCTCAGTGAAAACCAACTAGCCCTCGAGGCGGCCATCCTGGAACTCACCCTCTGGGTAGAGCGGTGCGGGGCAGGCGAAGTCGGCGCCAACGTGCGCGGTGCATTGACCGCCATCGATCGAAACGAGGAGTTCAGCAAGATGACTTTGGCGGTGCTGATGACGCCTGAGGATCCGCTGGGTCATAGTTGATGTAGAGCCGGAAAATCTTTACCCCCAATCAGAAAAATTTTTCCGCACCGACCGACTCATCTGTAAACAGCTCGATCTATCCATAATCCGATGCTGGACCTGGTAAAGCCTACAATGGGATATCCCCCAGAAGGCGCTATCACCATGACCGAGCCGAGTAACCTGTACGCCAATTGGCCGGTGCATCACCTGATGTTTGTGGCCCTGCGTGACGGCGGCGATGCCCCGGAGCAACTGGCCCCGACCGTCGCGACCTTTCACGGCATCAGTGTCGAGGAATTAAAAGCGCAGTGCAGACGCAGCGGGGAAGAATGGATCACCCGCGACGGTGGCCTGGGTGAAATCAACCAGCGCGTGTATGACTGGGCGAAGGGCTAGCGGCACTACGAGTAACACCGTTTATGTGAAAAAGGCCCCCACGCCTGCGCCAGGCATGGGGGCCTTTTTCTTTGGCCATGGAAACCAGCCCTGCCCTGGCTGGTCTACCATTACCCGGCAGTGTGGTTTTACATACAACTCGCCACTCACTCGAAGAGACGCTGACCATGCCTGCATCCGTCACTGACTCAGTCGCCATCGAGACCGTTAATCAGTACTTTGATGACCTCATCGCGCTGGCGGACCCGGAAGCGGTGCTGCCCTTGTTGCGTCCGCAAGTTGAAGCCTTTCGTTATGAGGCCCTGAACCACCCTGGCCTGCTTAGCACGCTAAATCGGTTACGTGGCTTCCTCTGGGGGTTGGTGGTGGCCGGTGTGCTGTCGCGGGGCCAAGGTCGGGATTTAAGCCAGCGCCTGGACGCGGGCCGTCACGCCGGGTGGCTCTGATGAGCAGCAGTAACGTTATCAGCGACCCGCTGCACCGGCTGAACCTGCCGCCGGCGGTGAAGGTACAAACGCTGAAGCTCCTCGCACGTATCCGTCAGGCGGCCAGCGCTGATGAATTGTGGTGTGCCAGTGATCGCGCCTTCGGGTTTGTCCTGCGTCTGGAGACGATCGAGACACTGGACGCGGGAAGCATTCAGGCGTTGTATGGCGTCTTCGACGCTGCCGCCACGGCGCGTCGGCAGGAGGAACCCCTGTGATCGGCGAAGGCATTCAGGAAGAGGTATTGCGCGCTCTGGTCGAACAACACGCGGTGCGCGAGTGCCTGGTGGCCAAGGTCGCCGGCGGGCCGGACTGGGGACTGTCGATCCGTCTCGGTGGCAGCGGCGCGCGCTGGGTGCCGGTGCGCTCACGCCGGGAGAAGGTGCGCACCTGGGCCAGCCTGACCGCCGTCGGCCGCTTTGCCGACAACGTGGGCCTAAGCGGATTCAGTGTAGAACTGTGACAGCTTCTACTTCCGCTATCGGCCAAGTTAGCCGTTGGCGAGCGCCTGCTTTCGGCCAGTAGCAGCCTTTCGCGAAGGTCTTTAATGGGTCGACTTGTGGCTTAGCGGAATTCATCTAGACTCGTAAGCAGCTGATGGACCAGCGCCGTTTGTTGTGATCCCGAGCCCGCCCATGCGGGCTTTTTCATTTCAGTAAACGGCAGTCTACGTTTTTAGTGTACCCGCGGCCCTCGCCCTATCGCGTATCCGCATTATGGTCTGTCGAGAGGTGTTGAACGTCTTTGCAAGCGTTGGAACAGATGTGCCAGCAGAGAGTTGAGCCAACACCGCCTCCTGTTTTTTCGCTGACAACGCTTCTGGTCGTCCTATCCTCAAACCTTTTTCCCGGGCTCGGGATTGCGCCGCTAGGGTACGCTCGGCCAGCATGTCTTTTTCGAACTTGGCGACTGCCGCCAAAATCCCCATCGCCATTTTTCCTACTGGACTGGTTAAGTCCATTACGCCTAACGCTAGGCAATGCACACGAATATCTTTGCTGGCTAACCGTTCAATCGTGGATAGAAAATCCGTGAGGTTCCGGCCCAGATCGTCCAGTTGAGTAACGATCAAAGAGCTGCCCGACTCCAGACGATCCATGAGTTTTGAGAACCCCGATCGTTCATGCACTGCTACGCTGCCACTGATGCACTCGACAACAAGTCGGCGTTCGCTCACGGTAAATCCAGCAGTTTCGACTTCCCGAACCTGATTCGCGGGGGATTGATCCGGGGTACTGACGCGTACATACATGAAAGTGCGAGACATTAAATTCCCCGTTGAACGACGCGTTTTGGCTACTAGCCGGCACTCCGTTGCCATCCTCACGGCGAGCGTCATCTTAACTCTCATTGCGGCCGTTTTCGCTTTTTGATCAACCAGGGCGTGAGGTCCTATCGCTCAAGGCAGAAAAAAGCTGAGTTGCGCTCCATGATGTCATGCGTTGGGTTGACCTCCGCCCGTCAAGAAGGGCTGCTTTGGGTCGAATGCAGCCCACGAAAGGTCGTGGTTTAAAACAAACCACCCAGCGCCATTGGTTCCCAGTTCATGATTATTAGCTCACCGCTCAAATCAGACTTTCCCTGCCGCTGGTTGGTGTTGCAGTAACGTATGTCGAGTGTTTCGAAATGAAAGCCTTCGAACACCCGACGGATATCCGGGTGGTCGTTGATGCTGACCATAACCTTGCCTTTGCAGCGGCGCATGAAGTCGGCCATCCGCTCGTAGTTTTCAAACGGGAAGTCCACGCCATAGCCGGCGGTCTGCCAGTAAGGCGGGTCCATATAGTGAAAGGTATGCGCGCGGTCGTAGCGTTCCGCGCATTCCAACCAAGGGAGGTTTTCGACGTAGGTGCCGGACAAGCGCTGCCAGGTGGCCGAGAGGTTTTCCTCGATCCGCAACAGGTTGATGGCCGGGCCGGTGGTAGCGGTGCCAAACGTCTGCCCGGTGACCTTGCCGGCGAAAGCATGGTGTTGCAGATAGAAAAAGCGGGCAGCACGTTGGATGTCGGTGAGGGTTTCGGGGCGGGTCATTTTCTGCCACTCGAACACCTGGCGTGAGCTGAGCGCCCATTTGAATTGGCGCACGAACTCTTCGAGGTGGTTCTGCACGACGCGATAGAGCGTCACCAGGTCGCCGTTGATGTCGTTGAGGACTTCGACCGGCGACGGCTGGGGACGCATGAAGTAGAGCGCGGCGCCGCCGGCAAAGACTTCGACGTAGCATTCGTGAGGCGGAAAAAGCGGGATGAGACGGTCGGCCAGGCGGCGTTTGCCACCCATCCAAGGAATGATGGGAGTAGACATAGGGAGCAAGACCTTTACTGTATATATAAACAGGTGCTAGGCTCGCCGCGCTTCGTGCACGGAGTAAGAGCCTTGGCTGGACTTGCAGGGACAGTCTGCAGGGACGGCGGCCGGTTTGGATGTTGACGCATCCACTTCCGGCCGCTCTTTTTCACTTCGGTATTGAGACGGCTTTGGCGTAGGCCTGACAGGCCGCCAGGGCAATCAATCCTTGGTCGCCGGCATCGGTGATGCCGATAATTCGTTGAGCATGCGCTGAGTCAAGTTGGGCGCGCGTTCCTCCATGAACCACGCCGCCGGCGCCGGTACCGGCTGGCACTGAGCAGCCAGCGGTTGAATCCTCGGCGAGGAGGACTGACAGCCGCAGATCAACAGTGGCAAGGCGATCACGCAGACGCGCCTGGTTGGTTTGAACATCGCTCAACTCCTTGTAGTGGTTTTGGTCGCTGACCGAGAGACGCTGTTCCAGGGCTAGTCGTTTTTCCTGATCGGCTCGGGCCTGAGTGCTGGCGGCATTGCTGATGGCGTTCAGATCGGCTTGGTGCAGGCGGACCAGTTCAGCCAGTTGCTGGCCGTAGCGCCAATCCTGTACCTGCCAGGCACCGGCGGCGGACACCAGCACCAACATCAATAGACCCGCCGACCTCCACGCTGGACTGTTCACACCAACACCTTCAACGCCTGCGCATACAGCGCCTGGCGCTCAGCCGCACCATTCTGCCCACCGTTGATCCTGCGGGTGATTTTGTCGAAGTCACCGGCGTCGGCCAGGGTGTTTAGCCCCCGGCTCGCCCAAAACCACGCCGCCGACAGGCAGGCGTACTGCGGTTGCTCGAGCAGTTCCGGCTGACTGATCAGATCCACATTCAAGGCTTCGCCGCAGCCTCGGTAGTTGGCTCGGCCGGTGATCTGAATCAAGCCACGGCCGCGGTATTTGAAGCCATCGCCGGGCACGGTATTACCGAGGTCCGCCCGACCTTCGTACTTGGCTTGGGTCGGAGTCGGTCCCCAGACTTCACGTACGTAACACAGCTGGCCAGACTCATGACCGATCTGCGCGACGAACGCGGCGACCCGCTGGCGGCCGACAATCTGATAGCGCTGCAGCGCGGTGTTGAGGACAGGAACAAAAACGCCGGCTTTGGCGCCGGCGTTAGGGAGGATCTGCAGCAGTTGCTGCACAGTGATCGACATAGAGGATTCTCCAGGTGTGGCCACGTCGGCCGTCAGGATTTGAGATTCACAACCTTGAGCTGTTGCTGGCCCTTTTTCTTCTTGCCTTTGGCCGTGGCCTTGCCTTTCTTGCCGCCGTTGCACTCGACCGCGGTGGTCCAGCCCGACGGGGTGAATGACTGCTCGACGGAATCCACCAGGTACTCGCCATCGAGGCCGACCTTGAAGCCCTGCGCACTGATGCTGATTTCCGCGAACAGATCGGTACGCCCGCGCATTTCCAAGCGCACACCGGCAGTGCTGCGATTGAAGGCGGCCAGACGGGCCTTGGCCGCCTGCTCGGCGGCAGATTTGTTCGGGTAGATGTGCCGATCGGTGTGCACCGGTGGCAGGCCAGTCGGTGCGTCGTCGTTGTCCAACTCCACCACCTGCAGCGCGCCGGTTTTCTTGTCCTGGGATTTAGTCCGCACGGCCTTGTGCGTGGACTTGTCACCGAGACGGAACTGGTAACGGCTGACATCCGCTCGGCCGATTGCGACCGTAGGCAGGTTTTTACCGCTCGCGCTCTGCCCGGCCTGGCGCGGCAGCACCAGTAACTTGCCCTCGCCGACCTTGGCCGTGCAGTCGTATTGCTTGGCCAGCCGGGTGATGAAATGGAAGTCCGATTCATTGAACTGATCGACACGCGGTACCTTGGTGGTCACCGGGCACACCGGCTCCCAGCCATTGCGCGCCGCTATGTTGCTGACAATCTGCTGCAGCGGTACGTTCTCCCAGCTACCACTGCGCGTGGTCTTGCCACTGCCGCGCATATCGCTGGCTTTGCCGCGAATCACCAAGGTATCCGGTGGACCCGACAACTCGACTTCATCGACCGTGTACCGCCCCATTCGAGTCAGGGCCTGGCCGGTATAACCCAGGTACACCTCAATGTGCGCGCCGCGGCTGGGTAAGGCGACGGCCTGATCGCGATCATCGATGCGCAACTCGAACTCGTCCGACTCCATGCCGGGTTTGTCCGAGGTGCGCAACATCAACAGCCGGTCGTTGATCAGCGCTGTTATATCCGCGCCATCGGCTACGATGCGAAACATGGGAGTCATGGATTTTTCCAAAAAAAAACCCGCATAAGGCGGGTTAGAAAGTAAGGAGCTTGATAAATCAAGCCAAGCGAGTGTAGACCCTTAATCCCACAATTGAATCAGTGCCTCGGTCGTCACCGGCAGATCCGGCAAGACAATCAGTACCCCGGCCCGGTAAGGTTGCGGCTCATCGGCCAGGCCTTGATTGGCGCCCAACACCGCCTCAACGCTGCCATTGAGATGGCCGTAGTAATGCTGACAGAGGACATCGAGCAGATCCCCGTCAGACGTTCTGCAGGTCATTGCCATAGCTGACAAACTCCAGGCTGAAGGTCTGTTTCCGGGGAATGCCACCGGCGAGCAGGTGCGACTGTTCCTCATCGACACTGAGCAAGCACCAGGTGCCCAACACTTCGCCGTAACCGGTGGTCAGGGTCAGCGGCTGCAGGGTGCGACCGATGCTGCGCAGGGTGTCCAGTTGTTTGAGCCCGCCTTTGTGCCCGGGAAAAATCGCACCCTTGAGGCTCAACTTGTCCTCGCCCTGCCCAACCGCCTGCTGGGCGATGCTGCGCGTCAGGCGCTCCTGACCGGCCCAGCGAAACGACGTCTGCCGGCGCAGCTCATCGAAGGCCGCGGTATCCAGATTGAAGTAGTACGGCTGGGCATTCGGTTGCAGCGGCTGCAGGATCAGCAGATGCGGAAATGGCTTCACTGCCTCCGCCCCGGGAGTGGTCGGCTGCACCAATGTCCCCGTCGGCAAGATGTTGCCCAGGGACGGGCTGATCTGACCGGCAATGCGATTGGCCGCCGCATTGGCCTTGGCCGCCTGCTCCTTGAGGGTGCCGAGGCGCTCCTGCACTTGCCCGGCGGCGCTCACCACCTGACCGTATTTAGCAGCGACCTCCCCGACCCGGGACTGCGCCGCGTTGATCACGCTCATCGTCCGCTGCAACTTGGCGCCGATGGCGGGACCGATAATCGGCAGCCCCTCCAGTTCACTCGCGGCGCCAGTCATGTCGCTGATCGCGCCGGTGAGTGGCCCCAGCATGCCATCGAGGCTGGTTCGCCCCGCCTCACCGGCGTCCACCAGGTTCTTTAATCCGGATTGCAATTGCTCCATGTAGGGCATCTTCCCTCCTTAAACGTGTGGCTCGTCGGACAGCTGTCGGGCTGCGGCCTGACGCGCAAAGTCGTCAAATTGCCGCTGCAGGTACGGGGCGAGCTCGCGGGCCAATTGTGCCGGGTCTTTCACATCACCCTGCACCGTGACGCCGATGGTTGGCGAAAAGGTGAATTTCTGGTCGATCTGCGGTGCTGTGGCCTTGGGCGCCTCCACGGCCTTGGCCAGGACCGGCGCACTCGCAGGCACCGGTGTGGCGTCGGCCAGCGAACGAGTGACATCACCCGGTGCTGCAGCCTTGCTGCCCTTGTCGGAATCGTCACTGCCAAACAGGCTTTTGCCGAGAAAGCCACCGAGGGATTCGCCGCCCATGCCGCCGAGAGCCGCACCGATGGCCCCACCAATCGCCGTGCCAATGACCGGCAGAATCAAAGTTCCGAGCGCCGCACCGGCCGCACCACCGGCCAGGGTTCCACCGAAGCTGCCGGCTGCAGCGCCGTAACCCTCGGCCTTTTCGTCCGTCGTGGTGGCGTTCATCGCCGTGTCGAGCGCCATGGCGCCGGCATCCAGTGCGGCTCCCCCGGGCAACCGCTTGGTGTACTGAGTGACCTTGCTTAACGTGCCGACCGCTTTGCCCAAACTACCGGCCTCGGCGGTGGCCAGCGACGTCAGCGAAGACGCGAAGCCATTGCCCGGCCCGCTCGGTGCCGACGGTACGACAGGTCGCGACGTCGGCTCGAAGACGGTCGGTCGTTGCCTTGAGAACCAACTCGGCCGCGAGGCTCGCTCCGGTCCCGCCGCCGATGTGCTCGGCTGTCCACCACCTGCCAGCGAAGCCACAACCCCCTTGCCCGGCGCGCTCGGTACCGACGGCGCGGCTCGACGCGGAGTCGGTTCGGCGCTGGCCGGCCGCCGTCTCGAGCGTCGACTGCGCCGTGAAGCTTGCCCAGGTCCCGCCGGTGAAGCACTCGCGCCTACGCCACCGAAGGCACTGGCGTTGACCACAAATACACGCTGCGGCTCGCTCCCCGTCCCGCGGGAGGGATCATTGCTGGCCCCCATCAGTTTGCCCAGCACGCCAAGACCGGCATCGACCGCCTTGTTGCCGGTGTTGACCTCGCCGGTACCGCTGTTGCCGCCGCGGCTGAGCACGGCACCGCGCCCCATATTGGCCAGCCCCCGGATCACCTTGAGGCCGTTCAGCGCGGTTTTCAGCGCGACGAACCCCGCCACAATGGCAGTGATGCCGAACACCACGGATTGCGAGCCATCCGACAGGCTGGTCAGCTTGTGCGCCACCAGGGTAATGCCCTTGGCCACCCGGTCGGTCGCCGGACGGATCGCATCACCAACACTGCGCATGGCATCGTTCACCGCCTGGGCGGTCTCGGCCCAGGTCTGCGCCGATGTCTCCCGGCGCTCGGCCAGGTTCTTGTCGAGGATGCCCTCGGCGTCCTTGCCCTTGACCTTGGTTTTCAGTTCCTCATACAGCCCGCGGTTTGCCGAATAGGCAGTCAATGCCGCCTTAACCTGCATGTCGGCAAAAATGTCACCGGTGCGCAGGGATTTCTCCAGCGCCTCGAGCATCGCCTTGGCTTTCTCGGGATCGGTTTCCTTGCTGATCTTCGCTTGTGCCTCGGCCATTTTCGCGGCCTTGGCCGGGTCGGTGGCCTGCACGTATTTCATTGCCAGGGCGAAACTGGATTCCAGGGTCGACATGCCGTTCTGGATGCCGGTGTTGAGCGAAGCCTGATAGTCGATACCGGCATCCTTGTAGGCTTTGACCACGTCCCCGGAGCCGATTTTCTCCATCCAGTTTTTCAGGTTGTTGGCCGCCTCGTCCGAACCACCGGCGGTTTTCATCTGCACCTGCAGCATGGCCCCCAGCGAGGCTACGGCATCCAAGCCGGTGCTGCCGTTCTTCTCCATGCCGGCCAACAGTTGCGGAAACCACTTGGCCATGTCGGCGGCTTCAAAACTGCCCGCCTGGCCTTGCAGCGCAATGGCTTCCAGGGCCTTTTGCATCTCCTTGGGATCGGTGATCTTGGCGTTCTGTTGCAGCGCCTGGATCATGCTCGCCGTGTCGACGCCGCTGGAACCCTGACCGATGGCGAACTTGGCTGCCACCGGGGCATAGGCCAGTGCCTTGTCCAGTTCCATGCCGGCACCGACCAATTGATTGACCAGGTCCGCCACGTCGTTGCGGGCCATACCGGTGTCCTGCGCGGTCTGAATCACCGTGCGCGACATTGCGGCTTCTTCTGGCTGATTGGCCACGTTGGACTTGATCGCGATGTCACGGATGATCGCCTGATAATCCGCACTGACCTTGCCCGCCACGCCCAAGGCGCCGACACCGACCACGGCCTGACCAACGTTCGACTTGAGCCCGGCCTTGCCCTGCTCGATTTGCTGCTGCCCCTTGAGCTGCAGATCGGTGCCCTTGGCCACCCGCTGCAGCTGCTGGTATTCCTTGCGCAGGTTTCCGACCTGCACGCCCTGCTTGCGCAAACTGTCGAGGTTGCCTTCGAGCTTGCGCAGCAGACCGGCCGCCGAAGCCGCCCCACTGTCATGCGCCTTTTTCCACTCATCGCGTAGGCGCATGGTTTCGCCAATGGTGTTCTTCAACACCTTGGCCCGGTTGCCCTTGTCCTCCAGCTTCTTGATCCGGCCTTCGACCGAGCTGAAGGCGGCGCCCAGCGAAGAGTTGACGGCGCCGCCAATTTCCAGCGCGAGCGCTAATTTGCCTGCCATGCGCTACCCCCCTAGCTTCAATCCGACAACCACCAAACCACGCGATCAAAACGCATGGTCTCGATTTCGGTGGCGGAAAAATTCAGTTCGGCGGCCAATCGCTTGGCCAGCCGCTTCTGCACCGTCGGGTCAAAGCTCGTCATCCTGCACCAGGCGAAAATAGCCGGCCTGCAGGCGGGTGTAATCCTTGAGCGCGAGGGTTTCCAGATCGTTGGGGCTGACCTCGGCCAGCGAGGCGAACAGGATCAGCTCGCGCTGCTCGTCATCACCATTGCTGGCCTGGGTGGCCGCCCGAATGTCGCGCACGGTCGGTGCGCGCAGGGTGAGCTTGTCGACCTGCACGCTATTGGCCTCGATCACCTTGCTCAGGGTCACGGTCACAGCATCGGCACGCAGGTCCAGCCAGGCCGGGATTTTGTTTGTATTGCTCATCGGAAAAACTCCTTACAGGCCCAGGGCCGAACGTTGCGCGGCGAGCTGGTCGACACCATTGATCACGCGTTTCATGCCGAGCGGGTCAATCTCGTAGATCAGGCGACCGTCGACTTCCAGCTTGTAGTAGGTGACGGCCACGTTGTGCTTGATCTCGGCCTTGTCACCCGCCTTCCAGTCGCCCATGTCGACCTCTTTGAGCGTGCCGCGCAGGGTGACGATCACCGGCGTGATCCTGCCTTTCAAGCCCTTGAAGGCACCACGGAACGTGCCGTTAAACGCAGTCCCATCGGCCAGGCCGAAGAACTTCAGCGACTCGCGGCGCACGCCAGTGGTGGTAAAACCGGCCTCCTGTTTTTCCATGCCCATGTCCAGCTCGACCGGTGCATCCATCCCGCCGCCGCGGTGCTCTTCGGTCTTCAGCGTGAGTTTCGGCAGGGTCAGGCTGGGCACATCGCCCTGAAAGCTGACGCCATCGGCGAACAGGTTCATGTTCGCCAGAGTTTCGGGAATCATTGCCATGGGTGCGGCTCCTTAAGCGGCAGTGTCGAGGACTTCGGTCAGCCACTGGTTGGTGACTTCGACGCGGAAGTTGGGGTTTTCGGCCGGCGGCACATCGGTAAAGCGGATGTTCCAGAACACCTTGCCTTGCTCCAGCTGGCTGGCGGTGTTCAGGTCCGGATCCGCGAACACTTCAAAGTTGATGATCGCGCCTTGGGCTTTCAGGTCGCGCATGAACGCCTGCAAGCCTTCGGTCACGTCCTTGACGTAAGTCGCGGTGATCGAGCGGTCGACCGCCCATTTGTGGCCGTACAGGATCGCGTCCATGACGATGTCCATGGTCCGCACACGGGTGACGAACGCCCATTTCGGGTCGCTGGCCAGGGTGCGGTTGCCCCACAGGCGATAACCGTCGTCACGGATGATCGTCGCGATATTGGCATTGTTGAGCAGGTTGGCCCGGCAGGTTTCGTCGCCGTCGAGGTATTCAATCGGGCGGCCGGTACCGGTGATGCCAACAAACTCCTTGTTCGATGGCGAGGCCCAGAAGCCGTACTCACTGTCAGTCCAGGCGAACAAACCGGCCACCCAGGCCGAGCCCGGTGCGTCGACGGTTGCATCGACGGTGGTGTCCCAATACTGCACGCCGGGATCGACCAGAAAGGCGCGCTTCGCCCCGAAGTTTTCGGCGTATTCGATAACCGCCTCGTCGGTGGTGTTCGGACCATCGAGGATGGCCAGGCCGCGCAGCTTGTCAGCCAGGGCCACCAGGGCGGTGCCCACTGCCTGGGTCGCGCTGTGTTTGGGAGTGATCAGCAACCGCGGCTGCGCGTTGAACCGGCTTTTACCATCGCGCAGCGCTTGCAGGCCGGTACGCTTACCGTCCGCCAGAACACCGCCGATGATCGCCGAGGTCTGTTCCGCGGGATCCGTCAGCTTGGCTACACCGCAAGCGACGATCACCGCCTTGGCTCGGGTGTAAATGGCCTGGCAGGCTTTGGTGATGGCCGCCTCCGGCCCCCACGCGGCAATCGCCTCGCGCTCATTGGTGATCAGCAACAAGTCATTGACTTTGGCACTGGCCGTGGGACCGGGGGTAAAGGTATCGACCAGACCGATGATCGAGGACGCCGGCAAGGCAATGGGCCGGGCTCCGGTGTCGACGTTGGTGACGGTCACGCCGTGAAAGAAACTCATAAGGCTCGATCTCCAGAAACGAAAAAGCCTCGCAGGTGCGAGGCTATGAGGGTGTTCGTGTTGCGTGTATCGGAAAAGAAAACGCCCCATCAGTACGGGGCGTTATGTGAGCTGATCAACCAGCCAATCCGGCGCCGGCGGGCGATGCTCCGCGAGAGGAAACTCACCAGACTCCGGCCAGTTGCGAAGGGCTCGCCGGAAAGCCTGAAGCGCTGCATATTGCTCAGCAGCCAGCGTTGTTTCGCCACCCTCCTCGAACTCATCACGGTGCCGGCTTACAACGCCATCCGTTGCAGCCAGCAAAGCGTCACGCCAGGCGCGCTCGATCTTGGCGGCCTCTTCAGGCGTCAAAGGCGGCGGATCAATCAGTACCGGGTAGCCATCATCACCATAAGTAATGACTTTACCCGCCGATTGCCCTAGTAACAGCTCAACGCGATAATCTGCAGAGATTTCAACGCAATCTTCTGGCATAGACTCATGAATGGCGTTGTCGTAGAAGCCAAGCTCAGTGGCACTAAAAAAGATCATGATCAATTCCCCCAAGCACGCCAGGTTACGGTTTGAGTTACCGCCGTGGTCGGGCCCGTGTTCGCGTTTACTAGGATGGTGCTGAGGCTACTACCGTTCTTCCGCGCACCAGCGGTGGCGAACTCGCCGGGGCCTGCCGCTCCGGCGATGGCCACAGATGCATTAGCTCCTAAAATCGCGTTAGGAAAAGCGATGGGCAAGGTAAGAGTCTGCTCGGAGTTATCAAGAACAGATACCGTTCCCCATTGCTCGATTAGGCCCGAAGGGTTCCGCTGATAACCGTTAGGGGCTAACACCGCCTCAAACACCGACGCCCCTACCAGCGACAGCGAACCGCCGGTACAATACCAGCCCGACCCGAGGGTCAAGGTGAACTCCGCCGTATCCGTCACCCCCAACGTCAGCGAGGCGCGGGCCACGCCGTTTTGCGTGATCACGCCACTGGGCGGCAGGATCGTCGCACCAACACTGTTGCCATAAAGCTTGATCTTGGACCCCGCGCGAAGCCCGGCCGTGGCCGGCAGGGTGAACGTTAGACCGGCAACAGTCGGCGCAATAAAGTTGCCCACATGCGCGGCTGTCAGGGCCGTGCTAATGCCCAATGGCACAAACGCCGAGTAGCTACCCAACGCCCGCTGCACAAACTCAGCCGTCGTCAGCAACTTGCTGTTGTCGAACTGATCCGGGGTGAAGCCAAACACCTTGCCGTATTGCAGTTGCGCAGAGCCATCAGCCCACCAGGCCGTCGCGCCGTTACCGACCAGCTCCAACGTGGCACCCGGTTGCAAAGCGATGCTCGCGAGCTGGTTGGTGGTACCGCCATTGATCGTGTCAGTCCCGGCACATACCACGTTAACCACACCGGTGCCGATGTTGCGAAAGCTGATCGCGCTACCCGACGGCACCGCGCTGGTCGCTGGCAGGTTCACGTTAAAGGCTCCGATCACCGTCACCACCGTGCCGACCGCCGCTGCCGTGAGCGTGGTGGCCGACGTCAAACTGGTGAACCCACGATAGTTACCGGCCGCACGCATGACGTATTCAGTCGTCGCCAGCGATTTCGTGTTATCGAACAGCGGCTGTGTGGTCCAGTCAGCCCCGGCCAGCGCCTTGGAATACCTCAGCGCTGAGCTGCCATGCAGCCGCCACACACCAGTCTCTTTGGTGAAAAAAGCCGTTTCACCATAACGCAGCGTGACAAAGCCATATTGCGCACCATCTGGGCTGATCTTATCGTTGCCGGCACCAAAAACCGTCTTGTCCACTCCGGAAGGGTTATGTAGAGCAATGGTTGCCCCCACCGGAACGTCCGCCAGTGCCGGCAACGTCACGGCCTGAGCTGCCCCATAGGCCACCGAAATAAACTGCCCAACGTCTGCAGGCGCCAAAGTGATTGCGCCGCTGACGTTGATCGAACGGCCGCCCGATAGGCTACCCAGCGCACGCTGCACAAACTCGGTGGTGGCCAGCGCTTTAGTGTTGTCGAATTGGGCGACTGTGTTCGACGTCGGGTTGATCAGTACCGGTGAATTGATTGGGGCAAAGCCCTGGGTCACATTCTGAAACGTCAGCGCCGTGGTGCCGAGGACAATCACCCCATCCGTGACCAACTGCCAACGGGTGTCGGCCAGGGTGGCGCCCTGCTCGACCGACACCAACAGCGCCGACGTAACTTCAGGACTGCTATCGGCATCGGCTGCACGGGCCCAGGTCCCAACTGCCGCGACATACACGCCGTTATCCTTGGCCACCGTTTGGTTCTTTACCAACACGCGATCACCGACAACCAGGGGAATGCCGTCGAGGGTCTGAAGGCCGGCCAGCACGATGTTGGCCGTGGTGGCCACCCGCACCGATTGTTTGCTGTCGAGCTTGTAGATTTCCTCCAGCACCTTGGAGTCGACGTAGGCCCGAGTGGCCAGCACCACGCTGGGGTCAATTTTCAATTCGACGTTACTGGCGTTGCTGACAATCAGGTTCATCCGTACCACTTGCGTGCGACCGGAACCCTGGGTCAGCAAAGGCTTGAACGATGGCGCGCAATTGGCCACAGCGACCAGATCGTTGTCGCTGTCGTACAGGCCGATTTCGCGAATCCACCAGCCGCCGACATCTTCAGGAATAACCTGCTCAGCGACGATGATCCCCGCGTTCACCGGATCGACCTTGAGTTGATTCAGCGGCGCACGGCGGCGCTCATTGATCAACGCTGTCTGTGCTGCAGAGGGCTGTGGCTCGGTGCCATTGGCATCACCGACGCCCATGTGGGTGATTTTCCACGGCGTGCCCAGCGCGTCGGCTTTCGCCTGCTTGGCGATACCGATGTTGGTCAGGATGGCTAAAAATTGAGAATTCTGGTCGATCATGAAAATACTTCCAGGGTGTCGATGGTATGGTCGCGACCGCCACGGCCGATAACGCCGCTGACTTCGATGTCACGTTGGGTAGGCGGATACACGTCGATCACGTCGCCCTCGTAGAGCGCGGCATGAAGCATTAGCGGGCCTCGACTTTCGAGGCTCACCGCCAAACCGATCAGGTGCCGGGACACGGGCTTGGCGTCATCGATCAGGCGCTCCAGCTCCTGATACATTTCCTCGGTGATACCGGTGTCGAGCACACCGACTTTCAGGGCAAAGGTGCCGGGCGTGCCCTCCGGCACCATCTGCCACCACTCAAGCACCTCGATGAGATATCCCAACGGCTCGACCACACGACGCAGCGCACCGATGGTGCCCTTGTGGGCATGTACAAAGAACGCCGAACGAATCACCGAACGCTTGACCGATTCCGACCAGGTGTCATCCCAGCGATCCACCGACCAGGCCCACGCCAGGTGATACAACAGATGTGCCGGACAGGTGTCCGGGTTGTACAGAGAGCGCAACGGCACATCGAGAATCTCGGCGTCAGCTGCTTCTATCGCCCGTTCGAGCTGAGTGCTGTTAAGCGGGAGTAGACTCTTCATGTCAGCTCCCTCGTCTCACGGTGATGCCTTCACACCAAGCCGCTTGAGACTTGCTTGGCCGAATGTCGACCCAGCCATTCAGATCAACGCGACTGACGCCCCCGATATGCAACTGAGCATCGACTGCGGACCGCGCCACCTCAACGCCCAAACGGCGCCGGGGATTCACCCAGGCTTGCAGGCGGCGTGTGCACTCAGCCAAAGTGGCTTCGGTTTCCGGGCCATTGCTCGCCATATGCACCACCGCATCGATGGTGAAAGGCAATATCTCCGCCCCTTGCACGGTCAGGCGATCACCCACTGGCCGAACATCGTCGTCGCTGAGCCAAAGCCGTACCGTTTCCAGTAATTCCGGGGAAGCCGTGCCGTTGCCTTCCAGCCCCAGCACTGTCACCACCGCCACTGCGGGCGCCGGGCTTTCGGCTGTGGCGTCGGCGACCAGGCCCGAGGCATTACGCGCATGCAGGATGTAGCTGTTGCGCGGTCCCGCGGTGGTCAGCCCCTCGTAGACCAGCTGAATACGTTCACGCAGGGCATCGTCTTCTTCGAGCACTGCCGGGACGGGCGGTACCACGGAGAGATCCTCGGCCTGAATCACAAGGCGCTTGAGCCGCACATTGCCGCCCAGTTGATCGAGATCGCTGCCCTTGGCGTAGGCCAGCAACAACGCCTTGGCGGCGTCGTTGACCCGCGCCCGATTCTGCAGGCGCCGATAGGCCCCGACCTGCAGCAGCTTGGTCACTGGATCGCTTTCCAGAAAGGCAGTCCAGTTGTCGCCCATGAACTGGCGAAAGGTCGCCAGCTCACCCTGATAGGTTTCCTCAAAGTCGAGGTCTTCCAGCACTTGCGGCGCGGGCAGCGCCGTCAGCTCGATGGTGCTCATGCAGTTACCTCAAATGTTGCACTGTCGCCTAGGTACTGGCCGCTCAGCTGCAGGGTGACCTGGCCTCCGACCACAGCGGTCACCCGCACCCGCTCCAGCTTCAGGCGCGGCTCCCAGCGCTGCAGCGCCCTGGCCACCTCGGCCTGTACCGCACTTTTCCAGCCTTCGTTCACCGGCAGGTCGACAAAGCGGCGCAACTGGCTGCCGTACTCCGGGCGCATGCGACGGCTGCCCAAGGGCGTGCTCAGGATGTCCTCGATGGACTGACGCAGGTGCGCCTGGCCGGCCAATGGCTGACCAGTGCGGCGATCCAGTCCGATCATGGCGGGTTACTCCAGCAAGGGCTTAAAGTCCGGATGGGCATCCAGGTACTGAAGGGCTTCGGCGTCATCGGCAGATACTGAGACCCGGCCGCCGGTGACCGGCAATTGGCGGTCCCGTGGCAGGATCAACACGCGGGAGGTGTACAGCTGGTCGCGGTAGGTCACCTGCCCCGCTGAATCAGGTACATCGAGGGGTTTCTTAGGATTGGCCATGGCGTGCTCCAGGCGTAAAAAAGCCCGCACAGGGCGGGCTGTCAGGGTTGAAGTTAATGCGTGTGATGGTTGCTGTTACCGCCGGAATCGATGATCGAGCCGTCACCGGTGATGTTCTGCGTGACATGCAATGGACCGTCGATGCTCACCGCACCTTTGAAGTTGATGGTCGCCGACTCACCCGAGATCGCGTTATCCGTCACCGAGAACGTCGAGCTGCCTACCTTCACCAGCACCTGCCCCGTCGGCAGCGTGATCATGTAGGTGTTGGCCTGCCAGTCGTAGACCAGCGAGCCGCCATCGTCGAAACGCCAGACCTCGACGTGATCACGGTTATCCGGTTGGGCGCCGGCATTGCCGTACAGCCCAGATACAAAGGTGCCCTGCGCTGGCTCCCCGCTCGGACTGATCAAGGCCCCTTGCTCGCCCAGACTCGGCGCCCGCCAATGCCGCGCTTTACCCGCGGCTTGGCTGTGCCAACGGACCCAGGTGCTGGTCCAATCGCTGCCGTCGGATACCCGCACCATGGCGGCCGCCAAATCAACCCCGACCACCCGACAGGGAATGATCAACCCGGCCAGCATGCGGTCATGCTGTGCAGTTGCCTGACTCATTCCATGGACTCCGGCGGCAGGTATTGGTCTTCGCTGCCTGGGCCTGTGTCGGGAGCAAAACCGAACACCAAGGTGCCGGGAGGTTGGTTGGGCCACGGCCACTCTTGCTCTCCGAGGTAGATCACCTGAGTCCACTCCACCACCCAGACCGCGTACCCATCCAGTTCAGGCCGAGTCCAGTCCTGAGCAGCACGGACGAACTGAGCCTGTTCGACAGCCAGCCCCCAGGTCTGCATGCGCAGCAATACCGTCAGTTGGGCTGCGGTGAACGCAGCGATGCGCAGGCTGTTTTCTTCTTCCCCGGCAACAATCACCCGAGCCTCGAAACGAGCCTCGACGCCCGTCTCCCCGGTACCCGGGTCGGGACCTGGCTCCCATTCAACCAACTCGATCACCACGGCAGGTAACGCCACACGGTCGAGCCGGTCCGGCATCGTGCCGACGAACGCAAGTGCCGGTATCGTCCGCGCGATAGACTGCTCAATGGCGGCATACACCTGATCGAGAGGAATTGGTTCATCGTCCATTGCCAATTTTCCCCAGTAGTTTCTGTAACTCAAAATTGAGCTCTTGCCGCATGATCTCCAGCAAGCGCTGGTGGGCTCGATTGGTCCAGGACTCAAAGTGCGGTTTGACGTCCTCCAACGAGATCATGGCCTTGGCCAGCGGGAAGCGACTGCCGTTTTCGGCGATCCAGCCCGAACTGGCCCCGCCGCCTCCAGACACATCACTGGTCGGGTAATCGCTCTCCTTGAAGTGCTTGCTGGCCGTCCGAATCCAGATGTCGGGCTGGCTGCCATAGACAGCCTTGTAGAACGCGCCCGCATATCGACGACCCGCAACCGAGACGCCTGCGCGAGTCTGCCTCGGACGACCGGCGCGGCTGGCCGAGATTGGGTCAAGACCGAACCACAGCCTGCCCTGCCCGTTACTCCCTACCGGATAGGCCCGCAGACGCTGTCGCACCGCGGCGACAGCAATACGCTCCTGCTGGGCCACTGACCGGGCAACGTGAGTGCGAAGCCAGCGCAACGTCTTGTTGATTGCACGGCGTTGCGCGGCGGCAATGGCCTTGGGGGTCAATGCCGCAAACTCTTCGAACTGGGCAACTTGCTGCGGGTTGGCCTGGAGTGTGATCAGACCCGTATTCGACGACTGTTTGTGATAACTGCCGACACTCATGGCGCTTTCCTCAATACCAGGGCAACCAACCCATCACCGCCCGGCTCGATGCTCGCAATGGTGTAATTGCCTCCGCCGTCCTCTTCCGGCAGATCGATAACCACCTTCTGGCGAGTCTCCACCCCCGCGTTATCGGCCACCCGGATGACCAGATGCGGCTCACGTAAAGCGGTGGTGATGCGCCCGAGCTTGGGCTGCAGCCAAGGCGCTGAGAACATTCCCAGCACCTCACGACCTTCGATCAAGGCAGGATCCCCCAGGACATCGAACACCGTGTCATCCACGTCGCTGATCAGATCCCGAAAGCTCATGATCAGCGCTTCAGATGGATGATTGCGCGCGGCCGGGTGACCAGGTGCAGTGGATTGGACTGGGCCTCGCCGGCAACGCCTTTCTTGAACGGCATCACCTCGACCTGGCTGTAGTAAGGAAGTCCTTCGGTATTGACCGTGTCCATGTAATCCGCTGGGGCGAACCGAGAGATGCACAGGCCGGGCACACCTTCCGGCACCAAACGCGCCTCGTCGTCCGGAACAAACGAGATGCCATTGACCTTACCGCGGTAACGCTCCCACGTGATACCGCCGAACTCGAACGCCTCGCGACCATCAGCTCGCAATGCCGAAGCGTACTGACTGGCTTCATAGGTCTCAGTCACACTTTTGTGACCGATCAGGGCGCGCCAGAAGTTCTTGCCACAGAAGGCTCGTGCGCCACTACTGGTCGTCGCACCCAGCGCGTCCTCCTGCGCATCCAGCGCATCGACACACTTCACTCGAACCTGGGTTGCAGCATTGGCCAGCTCCATCTGCACCACCACTGGCTCCAAGCCAAAGCGATCAAAGATGTTCAGCAACACGGTCGTACCGTCCGCGTCGAGCACATAACCACTCAGTGCTCCCATGCGGTGGAATTCGTGGGTCGCGTCGAGCTGGCGACGGGCCTTGGCCAGACGCTTGTTGACCACGTCCTGCACGGCCTGCAGCTCCGTCTGCGTACCAAAGGCGCGAATGCCCTGAATCTCGTCAGCACGGATGGTGAATGTTTCCGGCAGATGCACGGTATTGAACGGCAGCAGGATCCGCTTGCTGCCGGTGACGATATGGCCGGTGGTACCACGCTCGCCCGCTGGTACCAGCGCCAGGGTCTCACCGTCCTTTTCCACCTGGACGGTCACCGTGTTTACACCCTCTTCTTCGAACAGGCCGAGCTCGGCCAATCGGCCTGGCACGAACGGCTGTTCGTTGATCGCGGCAGTCAGTGCGGGCACGGTGAAAGCGTTGTCTTCAAAAATCTCGATGTCAGCCATGAAGGCCCTCCAGAAATGCAAAACCCCGCTCAAGGCGGGGTGTGATCAGGTTCTGCTCGCGTCAGCGAATAATGATGAAGTGGGTTGCGAGGGCCTTTTCGGCATCCAGGTCCAGGCCGGTGAGCAGCGATTCGGTCACCTCGGCCAGACGGACAACTGCACGCCCGCGCCGCTCTTCTTCAGACGCCGGCACCCCGGCAAACAGGATGCACTTGGCAGACTCGCTGCCGTCCTCGGCATCAGGCTTGTACGGCGCGAACAGCCCACTGGCCGTGATCTGTCCCAGGACCTGCCCCGCAGGAAGTGCCTCACCCGCGACCAGATCAATGGCTTCGCGGGAGATCTTGCCGGCACCCTCGGACAGGAGGAATTCACCGGCGTGCACCGGTTCAACGTAGGTTTTGCTCATGCTCAGGCTCCTTTGCCAGAGTGTTGTTGAGTCGCCTGTCGCCGAGCGGCGTAGGTACTGGTGGGGGTGGGGATCTTGGCCTGGACCTTCTCAGGTTCGTCCTCGGCAGGCGGCAGGCTGTTATCAATCTCGAAGCCCTTACCGGAACTGACGAGCTTCTCGAATAACCTGGCCCGCACGGCATCAGGCTCCAGGCCGGCGTTCACGAACTCGGTGGTCAACTCAGGCAACCGGGCTGCCACACACAGATCCCGTACGCCCTTTGCCCGCGTCAGCGCGGCCTGCACCGTGGCTTCGTCGGCTAGCTTGGTGGACGCGATCAGTGGCTCGATCAGGTTGCTGATGCCCGCTTTAGCGCAGGCCTGAGTAATCATGAGGGCCAGCGCCGCCGAGTCGCCGGCCGGCGGCACTGTCGATTCGGGCGGATTGGTGGGATCGTTTTCCGGCAGCTCGGCTTGGCTGGCCTGCAGCTGATCCAGCAGCGCCTTGGGGGTCTGCCGGTAACGTTTCATCGCTGCGCCCTGCGCCAGGCACGCCTTGACCTCGACGCCGTTGCCGACTTCATCGGCCAGCCCCAGAGTGAGGGCTTCTTGTGCCGTCAACCAGGTTTCGTCGTTGACCATGCGCCGCAGTTCGGCGTCATCGATGTCGGGCGCTTTGGCCTTGTAGGCCGCGATGATTGCCTCAAGCGCCTGATCGAGGGCATCCGCCACACGGCGCAAGTCCTCGGCATCACCGCTGGTCCACGTCCAGGGGTTGTGGATCATCAGCATGGCATTCGAGGCCATCACCAAGCGATGAGCCCCACAAGCCGCGACGCTCCCGGCACTGGCCGCGAGGGCATCGATTCGCGCCGTGCAACGCTCGCCCAAACGATTCAGAGCATTGTGGATGGCCAACCCCTCGAACAGGTCGCCGCCGATGGTGTTGAACCCCACCACCACCGGGGAGACACCATCGTCAATCGCTTTCAGATCCTGAATGAAATCGTTGGCGGTGATTCCCCAGGCACCGATTTCGCCGTAGACGTAAATTTCTATGGGCGCGTTCTCGGCCTGCGCCGCCGCGTTGATTTTGTACCAGTGCTGATCCTCGACCTTCTGCACGGTCGACGCCTTGTTGAAGATGCGAAATGGCATCAGAGGCTTCATGATTTCTCCTTCTCGTCGGGATCCTCATCGAGTGCCGACAAGGTGCTGTAGTTGAGGCCGAGTTCCCTCGCTCGGGCGAGATCGGCGGCGTTCTCTTCGTCCACGACCTCCGCGTCGGTACCAGAGCGCAGACACACCTCGCTGCGCGAAGCAAAGCCCGCGGCGATCTCCATCGTGCGCGACTGAACGTCTTGAACCGGATGGATGTAGGCCCATCCCTGTGGCACCCAGCGCGTGCGCAGGTATTCGCGGCGCCGTTGGGCGTAGTCCTGCAAGTCCAACGTTCCGGCCAGCACCGCCATGTCCATCCAGGCAGTGCGCACTGGCCGGCAAAGCTGATGGACGTAAACTTGAAACTGCAGTTGCTCCAGCCGACGGCGAAACTCGGTGAGCACCACGCGGATCGCACGGTCGTTCACGTCGCGCATGTCGCCGGTCATCAACTCGTAGGGCAGCCCCGCACCCGCGGCAGCGGCCATCAGTTGCTGCCGCATGAAGTCGGGGTAGTTGTTGCCGCCGTCCGGCGGGTCGGAAAACTCGACCTGCTCACCCGGCAACAGCTCCTGCATCGTTCCGGGCTCAAGCCCGACCATGGGGGTAAACCCATCGCTGTCGGTGGTAACCACCTGACCCGTAATCGGGTCGATCCGTGGAGGACCATCCGGCGCAGGCTTGCGGATGAAACCGGCGAACAGGTTTGCCACTTCCTGGCGGAACAATACGGCGTCGTCGTAGTTGTCCAGGCTGCGCAAGCGCTTGAGTACCGGGGCCAAGCGTGGAACCCCGCGCAACTGCCCGGGCTCCAAGGGCTCGAAGATGTGCAGCATTTGCTCGGCGGGGATCCTCACCAGCGGGTTATAACCCGCATTGAGCGAGGCCTTGTCGCTAGGATGGCTGCGGTAGCACCAGTAGGCCACGCGCTTGCCCATACCATTGAACTCGATCCCAGCGCGGATCACGTTACCGAAGCGGGTGACTTCGAACTTGTCGTGCGGCACGAACTCCGGTGCCAGACACTGAAGTTGCAGCGGCACCGCGTAGCCATCCTCCTGCCGTCGGGGACGCAAGCGGACAAAGCACTCGCCTGACTGCTCGACGGTGCGCGCCACCAGCGCCTGTAAGCCGTAGAAGTCGGTGAGCTGATCAGCATCCGCCTCATCCACCCAGTCTTCCCACAGTTCCTGCATCGCCTTGCGTATCGCCTTGTCGAGCAACCTCGGGTGCGGCGAGATGCCGGTGCCGATCAGGTTGCTGACCCGCTTATCGATAATGTTTGCCGCGTAGGGATCGTTTCGCACGGCACTACGCGAGCGTGAGCGCAAGTTGCGCAAGGCCGGCATGATCAGGCTATTGACGCCGGTGTCCGGTGCGTCCCAGCCCGATGAGCGCCGGCCCTCGGCGGCGCCTTCGTAACTGGCCTTGATTCGCTCGGGGACCAACACGCCAGAACGAGTGAGGGACAGATAGCGCCCACTCACAGTCCTTTACCCCGGTGGAAAATGCGAGTCACGCGAGAACGTGGACCGGCCGCCCTGGTCAGCTCAGTGCGGATCAGGTCGCGGGCCTGGATGAGCTCATCGACGGAGCGATATTCGACAGTGCGGTCCGAGTAGCGCACGACTTTCTCACCGCGCGCAATCGCCCGCTCGACCGCGTCGAGGTGTGCTTGTGTGTATGCCATACGAAGTCTCTTGCAGTACTGGACTGCGTACGATTCGAGTTCAGAGGAAGTTCTGAAGCCGGGAGTTGATCTCCTGACGGAATTGTCCCCCAGCTAAAACATGGGCCAAAGCGTCGGCCAGTTCGTCAGGAGGGATGCTCGGCAGCCGCAACGTCCAGTAAGTCCGTGCTCTTACCCAGTCCATCCTTCCGGTAAGCTGGTCCGCTATCACCCGCCGCAGCTCACCCTGGAGCTCGGCCGATGCTTTGACTTTTTCAATTTTCGACTCGGAGTTTTGTGACATGACTGTCTCCAATATTGAGATGTTCGACGACATCACTGGCAAAATTTTTGCCGCTCTGTATCAAAGCTTTCCAATGCCCTCTTACTTGTCCGTAGATGATTTCGTGGATTCGGCAACGAAGTTCAGCGAAAAGCATGGAATGGAAATTTCGACTCCAGAAGCGGCGTTCTTCATTGCCACTGCGGAATGGCTGATTGATGCGGGATACCTGACCGGGACCACATACCCGGATTTGTACGTTGAAAAAGCTGTCCTAACCGCCAAGGGTCTCGAAGTGCTCAAGGCGATCCCTGACAGTGTCAGCTCCAAGGCTTCCATCGGCGAGCAACTCGCGAACACAGCAAAGGAGGAAGGCCGTGAAGCGTTCAGGGGTCTAGTCGGTCAAGCCCTTAGTATTGGCGTAAGTTTCATAACTCCCGCGCTCCGCGGTCTGAGTTCCTGATTCAACGTCTCTTCAAGTAGCCGCTGCTGGAGCTGCGGCGTTGCATTGGTTGGGGTGCGGCGCGCGGAGCCGGTGTCGGTGCAGGAGGTCGCGGACTGATGAGCGCGGGCATCGATATCGGTGCGCGTTGCTCATCTTCGACATCGTCGTCGGGTTCGTTAGCAGCAGACCGAGCTGGCTCTGGCTCGCTCTGATCGAACAGGCTGGCCTGCGCGAGCGCCTGCCTCAACCTGTCCCAGTCCTGCTCGCCGTAGCGGTGCAAGCCAAGGAAGTACGCCATGGCCAGGTTGTACACCATGAGGTCGAGAGCCTCGTTGCGGTCAGCCTTGCCCTTGACCCACTCGATCCGCTTGTAGCCCTTCACATACCGGGCGACCTTGCGCTCGGCCACGCACTGCTGAAAGAACTCTTCCGGCAGATCCTTGGCGAAGTGCAGCGCACCGGGGCCAGTTTCGAAACTGTAGCGGTTGTAGATCCAGTCCTTGGCCGTGTCGGTACCGACCATCCACAGCTCGGCACCGTTACGCTCGGTCTGGCCCTTCCAGGTGACGTCCACCTGCGACGGTCGCTGCGCGATCACCGGTCGACCCGGCTTGCTCGCGCCCTTTAGCGCAAAGATGTTGCGCCAACGCCGAACGCGGGTGAATTGGTAGACCTCGTGGGTGTGGTGTCCGCCCGAGTCGATGCCGGTGGCGAGAATCGCCAGGCTCACACCACAGGGGTGCCGATACCGGGCCTTGAGTCGCTCGTCCAACACCGCCCAGGTACGCTCGTCCGCCGGATCACCCGGGATAACCTGGTGGTCGATCACCCAGCGTTCCATGCCCGCCCCCCAACCGATGACCATCAACTCCAGGCGGTTGGCCTGGACGTCGACGGACGCGGTCAGAGCGAGAACGCTCACGGTCAGCGTCCCGAGAACGTAGTCCTCTTGCAGCGCACGGGCCTGCAGCACTTCGTGTTTCGTCTGTTCGACGGCACTGTCCCAGACCTTGGCCAAGCGAGTGTTGTAGAACACCTGCATGGGCTCAAGGTCACCTCGGTCCTGCGCGCGCTTGGCCTTCTCGAACTGTTTGGCCAGAGCGGCCCAAGACACCCAACCGAGCGGTGCGTACAGACCGTTGAGGTGAAAACCCACGGTCTCGCCGTCACCCACGGCGTGTGCACGCCATTCGCCGTGGGCCAACATCGTGCCCTTGTGGTGCTCTTCGATTAGCACATCGCATTCAGGACCCGCGCACTGATAGTGCGTGGTGCTGAAGTCGGCGGAGTACAGCAGGCGTTCCCATTCCAGAACCTGCATGTGGCCACAGGTCGGACACGGCACATAGAAATGCCGCTGATCACTCTGCTGGAACAGATCGTCGATTCGCGAGGCGCCCTTGATGGTCGGCGAGCTGGAGAAATAGAACTTCGCGTTGCGCCCGAAGGTACTCCCCCGCGTCTCTGCCAGCTCAATCGGATCCCCTTCCTCGTCGACATCGACGACCCAACGGTCGACTTCGTCGCCATAGACAAACCGGGCGGACAACTCCGCCAAGTTGGAGGCCGAGCCAGCCGTGGTGGCGTAGAGCGTGCCACCCTCGAATTCCTTGGTGTCCATGGTGTTGCGTGAGTCCCTGGAGCGTGAAGTCGCGACACGCGCTTTCAGCTCAGGGGTCGCCGCGATGGTTTTGCCGATCCGGGATGACACACGCTTGGCCAGGCCCAGGCTGGGCAACAGGGTCAAGATGTTGGACGGTGACATGTGGATCAGCGCCCCGATCCAATTCAGGGCAATCTGCGTTTTCATCAGCTGCGAAGCCACCATGGTCACAACCCGCTTGCACGGGTGGGCCGGTGACAGGCAGCGCATGGGTTCACGGGCATACGGCGTACGCTCGGTGCGGTACTTGCCGGGTTCAGCTGCACCGGTATCACGCGGAATCCGCATGTACTCGTCAGCCCATTCATCGACCCACAACTCTGGGTCGGGCTGCAGCCCACGGTAATACGCTTCGCGGTACACCTTCGCACCGTCTGTGTATCCGGTGGGCATAGGCTTAGCTCTGGGTTATGGCTTGTTCAAGGTCGGCGCCGTTCATTCGTTCGACATCAGTGAATACGCGGCGGAAAGCACCAGAAAGGTATTTCTCGATCTCCCAGGTATCGCTCATGCCAGCAACCTCTGCAGCGAGTTGTGGGGCGAGGCCAAACACCTGGTCGCGGAGCATCCGGCCGGCGGTGAAGGCGGCGTTTTCCACGGCTTCGCGTTCAACCAGACTGCCCTGGACCTTGTGGAATTCGGCTTCAGCCAACTGGGCCAGGTAATACTCCCGATGCGCCCGCGCTGCTTGGAAGTCGCGGGGCTTGCCGGGGACAATCACCGTAGAAGGAACTGCAGCTGTATCGCTGGCTGACTGGAGTTGGCTGCGCACATCGCGCTCGACTCGATATTCTTCATGTCGGGCGGCAACCGCGGCCTTGCTGGGATCCGCCGATTCAGCCAGCAGCGCCTCGGTGGCCTCGACGTCGACCCTGCCGTCGACAGTGAGCACCAGGCGATCCTGCCGGACCAACTTGGATATGTAGGACTTCGACCAGCCGCGTCGGGCGGCGAACTCCGATTTGCTTAGGTAGGTCATATGGAATATCCAGTTTACCCAGTGAACTCAAGGAGTTAACCAGTTCACCGCAGTTCACTAAGCTGGTGAACCTGCCGCTAACAAAGTCCCGCGGGTTCCCGGTCCCGTACCCTCCGAATAACCCCAGGGTCCCCGTCGTTTATTGGCGGCCCCGACTTAAAAAGACGGACATGGCTGCGCGATTTGCAGCTGCAGAGATATTGCGAGTTCGGTGACCGGTATAGGGGGCGGCCTTCGGGGAGGACCCAGAAAAATTGGCCCCGCCATCGAACCGCCAGCTACGTGTTGTCGGGCGATGCCGACTCCGAAACCCCCAGGCGCTTGGCAACCCAGCGCTCGTACAAGCCAATCGCAACATCGGCGCCCGCCATCGCCGTCAGGCAACCCAATGCGCCCGCCGTCCAGATCGTCATGCCCGCGCCAATCATCAGCATCATTGCCGACACACCGCAGACGATGCAGGCACCGGACCGAAGCGCAAGTCGCCGAAGCAATGTCCAGCCTCGCGCCCCATCCTTATCGGCTCGCCACATTTCACCCGACACGCCGCCCACCAGAGAGAGGACTATCACTAACCAGATCGGCATCTCCGCCAGCGCTTGCTGCTCATTTGTCATGTTCTGTCCTTACCAAGCCGGAAATAGAAAACCCCGCCGAAGCGGGGTTAGGTAACCGGCTCAGGGGAGGCCGGGTGAAGCTGCACAGCACGTGCGAGGTGAGCGCCAAGGCGCAAATTTCATATCGTGACGCCTTTTTACCTCTCTTCGGAAAGATCGAAAAGAGGGCATTTTAGGTTGTTCAACTCAACGCAACTTTGAAGCGACTTTGACGCAGGTTTGAGGCAAACCGTGCCGACCAACGGTCGACCCTGCTCCGTTTATAGAATCATCGAACCCAAACATCCCCATAGAAAACCGATAAATCTAACATTATTATTTATTACTCCTCGCAAACAACTTCGGAATAGAATCAATAATATTCTTAGTCAACTCAGAATCTGACTTAGCCCTTTCAAGCTCTACAGTTGTCTGCCCCTTTTCGAGTACAAAATTCCTTTCGGTTTTTGACAGCGCTTCAATAGCAGACTTTAAACCGTCCTGGTTTTTTGTCATATAGGAAAATTCCACAGCCGTCAGCTTCGACTCAATATTTGTCAACTCATTCTGAAAGTACTTTATCTCAGAAAGACCAGCTTTATATAAGCGCAAAAAAAAGTACGCAAATATCTCAACGAAGACCACAAGGGATATGCGTGGAATAATTGGCAGCACAAGATTCTTAAAAAACTTCACATTAGAATCTTGCCCCTCGGATGCCAATTGCTTTAATAATTCAGAGGCATCTACCATTGCAACAGTAGACCATAGCAAATAAAGGCCGCCACCTGTGATGGCCATGCCAATTAACAAATTAATATTAGAGCGAAGTCTTAAGTCTGAAATTTCCCTCCGCAACCTATGAACAATATCATTCGAAGAAGATTTCAAACGATCAATGCTTATGCTTGCCGCTATCTCGTCCTTTAGATTTTTTGTCTTGCCTTCAAAAATTTCTTCTATCGTGTCTTGGCTAGCGCCCTCAATCACGCTATTTAATACAAAACTTCTTTCATCGGGGGTTAAGTTAGCCCCTACCTTAAGTGACTCGATAGTCTGATATAACTCATCGATCTGCATTTTAGATCGATATTTTTGACTCTCGAGCTCCGAGAGTAGCGTGCTCAAAAGCTCATCATTTTTACCCGACTCACCTCCGCCTCGACCTGACTGCAAGTATACAAAAGAAAAAGAAAGCACCGTTACTAACAAAGAAGCAATCGGTATCGCTGTGGCCGTCAAGTCAATATTATACATTTTCTCCATATACATATTAAACGGATCAGAGAAAAACGATATAAGCGAGATAACTCCTGAGAAGGCCCCCACAACAATCAAAAACCGCTTAAAACTAATAGTGGCCTGCATTATTTTATACTGACTCATCAATCACCCTTATTTTACTCACGGCTACCTGCATAAAAACGTCCCGCCCGGATCAAAGATACAGGATTTTCTGAAAAAAAATTAGCCCATGCAGTAAAATCAGTTTACATCACTCTATTTTTTACTTGCCCGTCAAGGCGCCCCACTATAAACCTCACTTTCCTCAAAGGTGTTCATGATAACTAGATGGACGACTTAGCAATGAGGCACACATTTACTCATTGTCGATCGTATGTGTTTTTTTCAGCGAACCACTGCGACAATTATGTCCTCGGGATTTCGCCGTCCGGACGGTCAAAATCAAAAGCACCTGCTTATGTAGACGATGAACCCAATTCCTGTACGTGCGATCGGCATCATCTCCAAGGCCCAGATATGGCAGCTGTGATCTGACCGACAACGCAGGCCGAGGCAAGTACCGGTTACGGGCCAAGATCACCAGTTGCGCGCCCTTCTCAGATTGACGCTCAAGTTCCGCCAGAGCCGCTGCAACCTCCATCGCAACATGATCCATCCCACCACCTGCCGCCATCATCAAATCACGAGACCCCGGTGTGCTACGTGGAGCAGAACCACCCCACTCAATGATCGTTGCCATCGGACTAGCCAGCCCACCGCCCTCACCTACCAGGTTGAACTGGTTGCCCCAGTGCTGCATCAATTCTTCAATCTCTTCGATCATCGCCGCTCCCCCAACTCCGCCTGGACTTCAGCCGACCGTTGCTGATGCCGCTCAACAAGCGGGTAGAGCTGATGAAGCACGCCCAGATAATCGGGAAGGCTGTCTTCCACCAGGATCAAATCAGCACTGTCATCGGACACGGATACCACGAACACCCAACTGATCGCCGGCAACCAAGCCTCAAGCTTTTGCTGTGGCGTCTTCAATGGCGGGCGACGATAAACATCGTAAGCAGCTACTTCGTCGTGCAGAAAAAAACGGAACTGACTCAACAGCTCACCGAAGGAGTTCCACTTCACAATCCGCGACTTCAGCAGCTCATCGATGCTCTCAGCCAGCTTTGAAAAAACACCCTGCTTGAATGTGTAAATCGCCATTTTTTTCGATTCCTTCGTTATTTTTTCTGTCGGATTTGTTGTCGGAATACTGTCGGAAGACTTTTGTTCATTAAAAACAGTTACTTAAGTGTCAATTCCGACAATCCGACAGGTATTTATAGAAATTCTCGCCCGTATACACGCGCACATGAGCAATCTTCAAAAGTCCGTCGGAATGTCGGAAAGCCCATGTTCATTGGTCGAAACAGCCGTTTTACTGCTGTCGGAAGTCTGTCGGATTGTCGGAATCAAAAGTCCCCCGGCATAGGCAATGAACGCTTATCAAAAGCCGTAGTGAACTTGCGACACTCAAGCCCAGCCTTACTCGCCCAGTCACGCCCCAGCGTCTGTTTCTCAGCCAGGAACGCCGGTGTCACGTAGATTCGCGTGGTCTTGAAGTCATCACTTTGAGTCGGGTAGCGAATATCTGGCCGAACCTGCTTGAGGTCGCGAACTACTTCCTGGGTGAAGTCTCGTTGTCGTCGCTTGAACTCGTTGGCCCCTTCACACCACCTACAGAAGGCTCGCCACAGATCCTCCTGCGTCACAGCGCCTGTAACAGGGAATTCAGTCTCACCGGCCAGCCACCGCCGCACGAAATACCGAGGAGCAGGCAAGCTACCGTCGATCAAACCCTGTTTCTCTTCGTTCAATGGCGGTTTGGTATGCGGCCCAAACCCCCGCAGATCGAGGCTCATCAAGTAGTGGTAGAACGCCTCAATGCCGCCGTTATCAATCTCCTCCATCAAATCTTCAAAGTACTTTGGGGGCGGCACACGATCGACGTAGAGCACCAGGTAGCGCCGATCCCCATCATCCAGTGCCAACGGCACCGTCGAGTTGGACAGAAATACAAAATTCAGGTGATTGTTTTCCTCCCGCACCGGCATGTTCTTTTCATTGATCTGCAACGTCTCACCGGTGACCAGGTGCTTGAGCACGCCCTTGTAGTGACGCATTTCCTCGCGGCTGACAACCTCCTCGGCCAGTGCGAACAGCTTGCGACTCTGCCAACCCGTGAACTGGCTTTCCAACTGGGCTTGACCAATTGTCGTACCGTACTCGCCGTAGATTCGCCGGACGACCTTTTCCCAGAGCAAGCTTTTGCCAGGGCCCTCAGCACCGAACATCACCACCGCCGTTGCCATCTTGGCACCGGGGTTCTGCAGCGGGTAAGCAATCCACCTCAGGGCAAACAGGTACTCGTCTTCGCGCTCATTGCACAGCAGCCCCAGGTGCTTCCGGATGCGCAAACAGCCAGCTGCGCCGCGAGCATCCTTCTCCATATGAAAGCCGTCGTAGAGATTCAACATCAGCGGACCGCAACGCTCTGTCGGATCAAACACCACATCCTGAGCCATCCGCCGATGTTCGCTTTCCTGCCACCACTTGTAGCGTGTACGCCCAACCGCCTCACGAATCGCTGACAGCTTGATCATCCGAGCCCGGGCGCAATCCCAAGCCACATCCATGCCGTAAATCACCACGAAGTCTTTTAGCAGCTCCTGCTCGGTGATCCTGAAGCCCCCGTCGGCCCCGGGTGTGTGAGCGAGATATTCTCCCTCTGGCAACTCGCACTCCGATGAAGGGGCGCGGGGAAGAAGGTCCAGCGGTGTGGCATACATATCGTCCGCGTCGTCAACGTGCATGCCCTCATCCAAAGCTTGCATGCCGCTCAACAACTGCTCGCGTACAACGTCCAGTCCCGAACGGCAGTGAAGATCATTCCAATCGATTGCCATCTATACCTGCTCCATGGAGTTCGGAAATACGGTGTAGCCGTCCACCGCTCGTGCGGCGGCTTCAGCTTTGGTTCTACCAGGGTTGCCCTGCGCTTCCGGGTCATCATCGCCTGCGACCATGAATCGAATGAGGGGATGTCGCTTTTTCAACGCACGCGCAACAGTGGGTAGATTCCCAGAGTCAACGGACATGGCTACGGGCCAACCCAACGCCATGTGTACGCTGGCGGCTGTGGCATACCCCTCCGCCACGGCCATATCGGGCGCGTCATTCGCATCTCCAAGAACATGAAAACAACCCGACTTGCGCCCGTACTTCGGAAACAGCTTGGTGCCCTGCCCGTTGATCGACTGAAGACTCCAGAGCTTGCCCGTCACATCTCGCAGCGGAATGGCAATGGTGCCGGGCTTGAACATCAAAAAGCTGAGGGACGCCGGACGTGGCTTGGGCAGATTACTGAAGAACTGCATCGCCTCGCTGCCCGACCACACCTGGCAGCGCTTGTTGTGGTCATCAATGGACAAAATCACCGTCGTACTGAAAAAACCGATACCAAAAGCACCGACCTGTTTGCGTTCCAGGTACGCGCTTCGTCCGGCAGGCTGGCAGTGATCGGTCCAGATCCGCAGGCAGCTGTCCGCGACCAACGCTCGCATCTCCTCGAGTAATGCTTCATCAGCCTCGACCTCAGCCTGTCGCTGTTTACGCCGGACCTCCGCCTCAGCCGCGAACCGCTTCTTCTCCTCGGCGGTCATCTCCGTTTTGTCCGGTCGCCAGCCAGCATCAAGGGCAAGCTTGATCACCGTCCCCATGCCGGTACCGCCTTTTTTGAACGACTTCCACACGGACAATGCTGCCTTACCGTCGTAGCTCTTGCTGCTCTGACTCCAGATATTCCAAGGCCCGTAACCATCCTGACCAAACTCAGCCTTCAGCCCCATGCCAACCTCGACCCAGGTGTCACGTTGATCCGGTGAGATGTACTGAAGAAGGTATGGCAGGTCGGAAAGCTGGAGCGGGATTTTGTCCTCACTCATCGCCGAGCCTCCCGCAACCCCTGACAGTCAACGCAGGTCTGACACCCTGCAATCGTCTGCTGTCGAAGCAACGGGATAGGATCGTCGCAATCCTCGCAAAACTCTGCGCTGACGCGGCTTGATGGCGCACGACGGCGCTGTAGCGCAACGTCGAGCAAGTACTGCGCCTGATCATTGGCGCGATCGATGTCATCCATTGACACGGTCCTCCATCGACTTGCGGGCACCCGCCATGATGCCGAGGACTTCGCGAATCACGTCCATGCCTTTCTTTTCAAGATCCAGGACTTCGTGAAGCTCCCAAACGTTATCGGCAGCCCCATCGTGCATCGACGCCACAAACTCACCGGTTTCGCCGAGCAACTTGCCCACAGCGATGAGCGCATCACGCGTAGCGGGCACCGGTACCGGGCGGTACCAGACCGCACCCGCCGGCCGCATCAACGCATCGAGCAAACGCGAATCGCCGGTCAGCCTGATCAGCTCTTCCAGCTCATCAGGATTCAGCCAGCGCCGCTCTTCATCGAGCTTGAGTTTCTTCTGGAGGGTGTCGTTGTCCAACACCATGTCAAAGGCAAGGGCGGTGATTCCGCCCTTGTAGTCACGACCAGCGCGATAGATCGCCTGGCGCAGTGGAAGGACCGGACCAGCGTCCGGCAACAGATCTGTTCGACTCATAACCGTAAATCCCCTGTTTACGGTGTAGCCATAAGATGAGGTAGTCCCTATCCTACAACTACGACCGATGTACATGTGCTGTGTGTCGTCGTAGCTGGGCTGGGGGATCTTTGGTGAGAGGCCCCAGCTCGGCACCTTCAAGCCACGTTGAGTTTGAGATCTTCAGGATCACTAAAAACGTCAGGCCTCAATTCGTAACGGGATGCTCCGGTCAATCGCTCAACCCTCAGTACAAGCTCAGCAGGCAACTTGCCCTTCTTGAGCCAGTAAGAAACAAGTTGCTGTGAAACCGGCTTGGCAGAGGTCGAGATCAATCGAGCGAAATCGGATTGGCCTCCCGCCTTATCTATTGCTTCGGTAAAGGCCCTCCGCATGGAATCTGAAGTAGTCATGTCAACCTCACGCGTCATCTACAGACCCAATTTACGGCTTTTTTTGTCAACCCTCAACGTCTTTTTACGTTTGAAAGGCAACAAATCTTTTTGTAGCCTCACGCAATGAATACGACCAAGACTTCCCCTAGCGAAACCGCCAGGCTTTTTAAAGCCCGTCGTCAGCAGCTGAACCTTACTCAAGCCCAGCTAGCTGAGATGGTTTCTAAGATTCTTCCGCCTGGTGAACAGCTCTCTCAGCAAACCTATGCTGCTTTTGAAAGCGGTAAATCCCAATCATCAAAGCACCGAGGCCACATCGCCAAGGCACTGGGAATCCTCGATAAACTACTAGAACTGGATCTAGGCTTGAGTTACGAAGCTCCGAAGCAAGCCGTGGAACCTAACGCGGCCATGCTTGGACCAATTGAAGCGTGGGACGATGACACGCCCCTAGATGACGACGAAGTTGAGGTTCCATTGCTCAAGGAAGTAGAGCTGTCAGCAGGATCTGGCCGCGTCGCAATTCAAGCCCACTCAAAGGCAAAACTCAGATTCGGAAAAATCACGCTGAGGAAACAAGGCGTGCAACCAGAGAATGCGGTTTGCGTTTCCGTCTACGGCAACAGCATGGAACCTGTGTTGCCACATGGAAGTACGGTAGGCGTTGATCGCGGAAAGACCACAGTTAAAGATGGCGACATCTATGCGCTTGACCACAATGGGCAGTTGCGAGTAAAGATTCTTTACCGGTTGCCATCTGGTGGAATGCGATTGCGCAGTTTCAACCGCGACGAACACGAAGACGAAGAGTACGGACCAGAGCAGTTGGCAGAGCAGAACCTCTCCATTATCGGAAGAGTCTTTTGGTACTCCGTTCTCCGCTGATATCAGCTAACAAAAGAGCCCGCAGAAGCGGGCTTTTTTGTGCCTACAAAAAAACAATACAAAAAATCATGTTGTTAATAACGTGTTTTCTTGTAATCTAAATCTCGTACCCCTCTCACCAAAGAGTACGAGCCATGCAAACCACACAGCACAGCAACACCCGCTGCCCGGTTTACCTGCACCCATCAGTGTGCAGTAACCGGGCAGCCATCGAAGCCATCCAGCGCCGTACCGGCCTGCTGGTCATCACCACCCCAAAAGGTCGCACCGCGGCTATCGCGCCCAGCGACACCTCCGCCACCGAAAGCACCTGGCCATTCGGAGGCGATGCAGCATGAACAGCTATCTCATTCCACTCGCAAAACAAGACCTGCTGCACCGCATGCTGCAGGTTGGCGGCGACGCCGTGTGCCCTCTTCACCGACCAGAGCAAACCATCCAGGCCAAATTCAAGGTCGAGCTCACCGAGCGCAGCGCCGTCATTGGCGTTGATTTCGGCGACCATACCGGCCAGTTGACCCTCAAGCGCTCGGACCCGGCCAACCACCTGAAGCTGCGGGACTTCATTCAAGACATTGCCAACGGCCGCATCGAATCGGCAGCACCGGCTCCCGTGCAAGAGCAACCCAGTCGCCCGAGGCAAATTCAGCAAATGCTGGAAGAGTCGCAAGCACTGCTGGACGCCGCTCGCAAACTCCTTGCTGCCTGAGGACAGCGCCATGAACCGCACCCTGGACGAAACGGCCGCCGTACTCGGACTCAAGCCCCGCGCCTTCCGCACTAGGTTGCGGGAACTGGGCATATTGAACAGCAGCGGCGATCTGGCCAGCAAATACCGCGACCAAGGCCATCTGTATTCGGACCCGCGCAGCACCCGGATCGAATCGCTCAACACATGCCGTCACTACTCCGTGGTGATGGTGAAAGAGAGCGGAGTGGACTGGCTGGCAAAAAAACTGGGAATCACCATCACGAACAAGGACGCCGCCGCATGAAGACCAACCACGCCAACGCGTACACACTCGCCCTCGGCGCATTGAAGTTGATTCCGATCTTCCTCACTTGCCCGGGCGTCATCAGCCGAGCCACGCTCATCGGCGACTCGACCGAAGCCGTCCAGTTGCTGGAAAGCATGCCGGCCTTGAGCACCGAACTGGCCGAAGTATTCCGCAGCGTCAACAACGTGATCCAAGACGGCCAGGTGGCCTATGTCACCCCAACCAACTCACCGAAATACCCATTCGGCGCCGTGGTCACGGACGGAAAAGGCCAGATCTGCGCCGCCGCCATGGGCAAAAGCAAAGAAGGCCTGGCCGAACTGATCCGCATGAAGTTGTCACCCCCTTCGGAGGGGTTCGGGGAGGTTACCGCATGAGCAACACCCTCGATCAGCTACGCAAACAGTTCGCCACGCCCTGCCCGTCCCTGACCGCAGTACGTGAACAGTACTTCACCCACATCCGCACCGATCGCTACCTGCTGGAAGAAATCAAAGCAGGCCGCATCCAGTTGGTCGTGAAGCGCCTGCACGACTCGGCGCGAGCAAAGCGCGTGGTTTACCTGCACGACCTGGCCGACTTCCTCGACGCCCAAGCAGCGAAGCAAGCGGCCTGATTCACCGGTGGCCCCTGCCGTTCAGGGGAAAACAACACAAACCCAATGAGGCACAGCACATGAAAGCCACAGACACGAACGATTTCTTCAACTCACTCAATGCCGGCGTCTTCGCCCAACAGGTCGGCCAAGCCCTGTCGAACGTCGCCGCCGGCGTCATTGATCACGGCAAGGCCGGCGAAGTGACCATCAAGCTGAAGATGAAGCAGATCGGCCAGAGCAACCAGGTTGCGGTCAGCCACACCTTGGACTTCTCCCAACCCACCAAACGCGGAAAGTTGCGTGAAGACTCGACCCTCGACACGCCGCTCTACCTCACCCCGCAAGGGCTGACCCTGTTCCAGAACGACCCGACGTCGCAGCTCTTCGACAAAGCAGACACCCCGGTGCCCGCCCGATAAGGCAGACACCTGTAGGCAACCCCAAGTCCTCTCACCAAAAGGGAAATACCAATGCCACTCAGCAAAGACACGCTCGAACTGATCATCGACCAAGCCCACTCAGCCAGCGAGTTGCCCGCCACACTGGTCCCGGTGACCGCCCTACCCGCCGGCGTGAAGATTCACAACCTGGAACAGTTCCAAGCTCTTCGCTCCCGCTTTCGCGGCGCGCTGCACACCAACAGCCTACGCGACTTCGCCCAATACGCGATCTCTCGCAGCGGACCTGCCGCGAAAGGCTTCATTGATCAGGACAGCATGAGCTGCCAGGTGTACTTCAACCTCGGCACGGACGACGCGCCGGGCCATGCGGATGACATTGCAACTCTCAAACTCAAGCCAACCGCTGCCTACAAGGCGCTTCAACAAATCGCCAGCAAGAAACTCAGCCAGCGTGAACTGGCGGAATGGATCGAGGACTGGCACTTGAACCTAACTGCAACGAAAGAAGGCGGCGGGTCCATGACAATCAGTGCAGCGGTCGCCAGCGTGCGCAACATCACCATCGAAGCCCGCAGCACTGCCACAACCAGCGAACACAACTTCGGCGCCGCTCGCAGCGCCATGGACAGCATCGAGGCGGCGAACGCCGAATCTCGCGTGGAAGCCCTGCACTTCTCACTGATCCCCTACGACGGCCTGGGCACCCGCGTTTTCACCCTGAAGCTCAGCATCCTGACCGGCGACGACAAGCCAACTCTAAAACTGCGCTGGGCCGGTGAAGAGCAGCAAGTCGAAGAAATCGCCCAAGAGTTCAAAACGACCCTCGCCAAAGAAGTCGGCGGCGCCGCAACCCTGATCCTGGGCACGTTCAGCGCGTAATCACTCAATCCAAGTAACAACATCCCGTCGCCGGCCTCTCATCAAAAATCCCGGCGTCGGGCCTACCGAGGCACAGCACATGACAGCAATTCAAATTAGCGCCCTGATCGCTCTATTCCTGTTATTCGCCCTCCTCTATTGGGTCGGATATCGCGGCGGCTTAATCGATGGCCGCAATAAAGGCATTGACGAAGGCAAAGTCATTCAGCAATCGGATGATTCGGAATCGATCCGCAACCTGCAGCTATCGCTTGACCAGGCTCAAACTCATCACACGCAACTGTACTCCCATTACGAGCAGGCACTCGCCGCTTCAAAGTTTGGAGAGGCAGAGCACCAGACCCTGTTGGCCATTGCAGAACAACTAAGAATCGCGGCCGAAACATTCGCCGCATTTCGCACAGGAAAAAAACTCGAACGTGAATCCGTTGCACTCCGCACACAAGCACTTGCTATGGCCGCGGTGCTGGAGCCCATAGAGCAGGAGGCCGCGTGAATGAGCTGGCTCTTTTCGCAGGCGCTGGTGGCGGAATACTCGGCGGCCACCTGCTCGGATGGCGCACGGTCTGCGCCGTTGAGCGTGATGCCTACGCCGCACAGGTTCTGGCGCAACGACAAACCGATGGACTGCTCCCGCCTTTCCCGATTTGGTCTGACGTGTGCAGTTTTGACGGACGGCCATGGCGAGGCTTTGTTGACGTGGTTTCAGGGGGATTTCCTTGCCAAGACATCTCGGCCGCAGGAAATGGGCTGGGCATCGAAGGTGCCCGCTCCGGACTATGGCGACAGATGGCACGAATTACCGATGAGGTACGACCGCGCTACGTCGAGCTGGAGAACTCACCATTGCTTGTGGGAAGAGGTCTTGCCGTCGTGCTCGGTGACCTTGCCGAAATGGGGTACGACGCGCGATGGGGTGTTATCGGCGCGGCTGACCTTGGTGCCCCGCATCAGCGGGATCGAATCTGGCTCATCGCAGAAGACACCACTCCGACGATGGCCGACGCCGGTGGCCAGCATGGCAAAGGGGTCCTCTCCTGCAGCATTGACTCGCCGATCCGGAGCCGATCGCTCGAACGACCGATTGGATCACGCTGTGATGGCGCTGGATGGTGGTCATCTGAACCCGGAATGGGTCGAGTGGCTGATGGGGTGGCCCATCGGATGGACCGACTTAAGGCCATTGGCAACGGACAGGTTCCAGTCGTGGCTGCGAGCGCATTCAAAGCGCTCACTATTGATTAGCAAGGAGGCAGCATGAACATCCTGTTTCTCAACCACGAGCAGGTTTGCGAATTGACCGGAGCCAAAACCAAGGCTGGCCAGATCACCGTGCTAAAGCGCAATGGAATTCGTCACACCATCAAGCGAAATGGCTGGCCGTGTGTAATCGCCTCGTCGCTCAGCGGTGACCCTGTTACCCCACCGGAAAAGCTGGTTTGGAAACCGCGGGTGATCGGTTAAATGGGAAGGCGTCCAACAAAACCGGGGAGCATCCCCCGGCTGCGCGAGAGAAAACGCGGCAGCACCATTTATTATCTGTATGACACCGGCGGCAAACCTCGCAAGGAGATTTCGCTGGGAACAGACTATGGCAAAGCCATCATCGAATACGCCAAGCTCGAACAAACTCGCGTGTCCCAGGCTCTGACTCAGAAAGTGCTGACCTTCGCCTATGTCGCCCAGATTTACATGGACGAGGTAGTTCCGACCAAAGGAATAGCCACCCAGCGAGACAACGCCCGGGAACTCAAAAACTTACTGCTTTTCTTCAACGACCCACCTGCACCGCTGGAAGCAATAGAACCTCAACACGTCGCCCAGTATCTTCGGCATCGAGGCAAAACCGCCCCAGTTCGAGCAAACCGAGAAAAGGCCTTGCTCAGCGCCATCTGGAACTTTGCCAGGGAAAGTGGCTACACCTCTTTAGCCAACCCCTGCTCCGGAGTGAAAGGCAATAAGGAGACCGGACGAGATGTCTATGTCGAGGATGACGTATTTGCTAAGGCTTACGAACAAGCCGACCAGCCGTTGCGAGACGCATTGGATCTGTTTTACCTGACCGGACAACGGATCGCCGACACGCTGAAAATGGACGAGCGGGATATCCGGGATGGAAAGCTTGCCGTTCGTCAGGGAAAGACCGGCGCGAAACGTCGTATCGAAATAATTGGCGAATTAAAGATGGTGGTCGATCGCATCATGGCCCGCAAGTCGGGGCATAAGATCAGATCGACTCGCCTGGTAGTCATGGAGTCAGGACAGCCAATGACACCAAGCATGCTCAGAAAGAGATTTGATGATGCGCGAGAAGCAGCGGGCATCCCGAAATCTGAATTTCAAATGAGGGATTTGCGGGCCAAAGCCGCAACGGACAAGGAGGAATCGACAGGCAACATCAGGGAGGCTCGTGATCAATTGGGACACACTACAGTCGGCATGACGGAGCAGTACATCCGTATGCGCAAGGGTAAGAAAGTAACCCCGACGAAGTGACAGCTGGCACAGAATTGCGGAAAGGATTTTTTTTATTGCGGAAAAAAAGATAAGGGCCTGCATGAAGAATCTCATGCAAGCCCTTGATATCTATGGTGCCCGAAGCCGGAATCGAACCGGCACGCCCTTACGAGCGGGGGATTTTAAGTCCCATGCGTCTACCAGTTTCGCCATTCGGGCGGTAGCGCGGTGAATCAGAGGGGGGAAATATATACATCCCGCTCCGGTGAAGCAAGGTTGCATGTGTGATTTTCAAGACTAATTCTTGCTGATACCAAAAATAAAAAACTTCTTAAATCATCAACCTACGAAGCTTTTTTCAGGATTCTTCCAGAACTCGGCAATCACACGCCACTTCTGCGCGGATATCAAATTGGTCGAACACTCTCCCTGCGCGCCGAAACCAGGGCACAACATTGAGTGCGTTTTCCTCTCAACCCAGACTCAGATCCAGTGCATAGGATGTCAAAGCATGTTGTTGCCTGGCGTCGATTCGACCGGCAAAGAACAGCATATCGGCGTAGCCGGTACAGACGCCAAGATCGAATTCGCAAGAGTTTCCGGACTGACCGTTGACGAGATAATTGAATCGCGTAGACAGCGCACTGCGTTCCAGCTTGTGGAGGCCATCGATTATTCCCTGTACAACTTTCGGAGCTGGCCGCTCAAGAGCAATAGTTTTTATTAGTGGATTGTCATCGTTCATAGTGAATCCTTGGGTAGAAGGCGACTTACTTCAAACTTGACGTCAGTGTTCCCTGATTCATATTTGCTCCGGAGGACACCACTGGTAAGTAACACTATCGACAAGGTCACCTCACAGAAATCAGGTATCCCTGAAAATACCGGGAAAATTGCAGGAACAGGACTCCTGCCTTGCTTGTCGTTGATTGGCGGGTTGTACCGGATGCTCGATAACTCGGAATGGGAGGCTTCGATTTCGCGTCGGAAGGCCCGGCGAGTCGCTACAGGAAGAGACTTTCTTGAGGGCAACAAAAAACCCCGTAGATCATCGATCTACGGGGTTGTTTATAGTGGAGGCCGAGGTCGGAATCGAACCGGCGTAGGCGGATTTGCAATCCGCTGCATAACCATTTTGCTACTCGGCCTCAGAACATTTGCTGTCAGTAGCAACAACATCAAATGTGTAAAACTTGGAGCGGGAAACGAGACTCGAACTCGCGACCCCGACCTTGGCAAGGTCGTGCTCTACCAACTGAGCTATTCCCGCGTCTTGGTGTGGCGCATTCTATAGAATCCAGAAGCCCCGTCAACCCTTTGATTCAAAAAAGTTTTATTTCTTTTCAACGTCGGTCTTCAGATGCGGCCAGGCAGCCCGCAAGTATTGGACCATGGACCACAACGTCAGGCCGGCAGACACCATCAACAAGGCGTAACCCAACAACACCCAGAAGCTGAAGTCCGACGGATTAGCCAGCAGGATCACCAACGCCAGCATCTGCGCGGCGGTTTTCCATTTGCCCAGGTTGGACACGGCGACATGAGCACGGGCGCCCAGTTCGGCCATCCATTCGCGCAGGGCGGAGACCACGATCTCACGACCGATGATCACTGCAGCCGGCAACGTAAGCCAAAAATTGCCGTGTTCCTGCACCAGCAGCACCAGTGCAACGGCAACCATCAACTTGTCGGCTACGGGATCGAGAAACGCCCCGAATGGCGTACTTTGCTCCAGACGGCGGGCCAGGTACCCGTCAAGCCAATCGGTGGCAGCGGCAAACGCGAAGACCGAGGCTGATGCCAGGTAACTCCACTGATAAGGCAGGTAGAACAGCAAAATGAAGATCGGTATGAGCAGAACGCGTAGAACGGTAATCAGATTAGGGATATTCATCGGCACAACTGGCTACGAGGTGAGGTGGCATTCTACTCGCTGTGCAGATTTGCATAAATCAACTCTGCGAGCTTTTTACTGATCCCGGGTGCTTTGGCGATCTCTTCGATGCTGGCACGAGACAGCTCCTGCAATCCACCAAAATGTTTCAACAAATCGCGGCGACGTGTCGGCCCTACTCCGGCAACGCCCTCGAGTGTAGACGTTCGGCGGGTTTTTCCGCGGCGAGCGCGGTGCCCGGTGATGGCAAAGCGGTGAGCTTCGTCGCGAATCTGCTGGATCAAATGCAGCGCGGGAGAATCACCCCGAAGCGTGAACTCATGAGCGGCATCATTGAGATAGAGGGTTTCGAAACCGGCCTTGCGCGTCGCCCCCTTGGCCACGCCGAGCAGGATCAGATCCGGCACCGCCAGCTCATTGAGCACATCGCGGGCCATGGATAGCTGACCCTTGCCGCCGTCCACCAGCAGAATGTCCGGCAGCTTGCCCTCCCCGTCCTTCAGCTTGCTGAAGCGTCGGGTCAGCGCCTGATGCATCGCGGCGTAGTCATCGCCGGCCGTCACGCCTTCGATGTTGTAGCGACGATAGTCGGACTTGATCGGCCCTTCAGGGCCGAACACCACACACGACGCCACGGTCGCTTCACCACTGGAGTGACTGATGTCGTAACACTCGAGACGCTGTGGTTGCTCGTCGAGATTCAGCACTTGCGCGAGCGCATCGAAACGCGCCGTGATGTGCTGACGATTTGCCAGGCGTGCGCTCAGGGCCTGCTCGGCATTGGTGACCGCCAGTTGCTGCCACCGTGCGCGCGTACCACGCACCCGATGACTGATGGTCAACTCACGCCCCCGCAACTCTTCAATAGCCGCGATCAGCGTCGGAAAATCATCGTGAACCACGTTGACAATCAGTTCACTCGGCAAGTCGCGCTCTGGACTACTGACGAAGTATTGACCAAGAAATGCAGCCATGACCTCGGAAACGTCTTCTTCAATACCGACTTGCGGGAAAAAGTTCTTGCTGCCGAGCACCCGTCCGCCGCGCACACTGATCAAATGGACGCAGGCGCCACCCGGGTTGACGAACGCCGCGATCACATCGACATCGCCGCTCCCGCCTTCCATGCTCTGCTGGTCCTGAACCCGTCGCAGCAGCGCGATCTGGTCGCGCAACTCGGCGGCACGCTCGAACTCGAGATTGATCGCGGCCTCCTCCATGGCGGCCGACAGCTCATCGCTGAGCGCATTACTGCGACCTTCAAGGAACATCACCGAGTGACGTACGTCCTCGGCGTAGACTTCAGGTTCGACCAAGCCGACACAAGGCGCTTTGCAGCGCTTGATCTGATACTGCAGGCAAGGACGCGTGCGGTTCTTGTAATAGCTGTCTTCGCACTGGCGAACGAAAAATGTCTTTTGCAGCAGGCTCAGGCTTTCACGAATCGCGCCGGCACTGGGGTAAGGACCGAAATACTTGCCCTTGGCCTTTTTTGCACCCCGATGAATGCTCAATCGAGGGAACTGGCCATCGGACAGAAAGACGTAGGGGTAGGATTTGTCGTCGCGCAGAAGGATGTTGTACGGCGGCCGCCACTCCTTGATCAGCGTCTGCTCAAGCAGTAGCGCCTCGGTTTCGTTGGCGGTAATGGTCGTCTCGACCTGGGCGATACGCGCAACCAACGCGGCGGTCTTGGGTGCCAGGCCGGTTTTGCGGAAATAGCTCGACAGGCGATTCTTGAGATTCTTGGCCTTGCCGACATACAGCAGGCGCGCATCGCTGTCGAACATGCGATACACACCTGGACGCCCACTGACGGTTGACAGAAAGGCGCTTGGATCAAAGTTTTCAGTCATTTTCAGAGGCTGGCATCTACCATGCCGTGACGAACCGCCAACAGCGTCAACTCGACATCACTGCTGATCGAAAGCTTTTCGAAAATGCGGTAACGGTATGTATTCACGGTTTTTGGGGACAGGCACAGCTTGTCGGAAATGATCTGGACCTTCTGACAACCGACGATCATCAACGCGATCTGGATCTCGCGTTCGGACAGGGCATCGAAGGGAGAATCATTGGTGGGCTGGAAGGATTTGATTGCCAACTGCTGGGCAATCTGCGGACTGATGTAGCGCTGACCGGCAAATACCAGGCGAATGGCCTGGACCATTTCCGGCAAACCCGCGCCCTTGGTCAGGTATCCCGCAGCGCCGGCCTGCAACAAACGTGTAGGAAACGGGTCTTCCTCACATACCGTTACCGCGACAACCTTGATGTCCGGATGGCTGCGCAACAGCTTGCGAGTGGCTTCGAGACCACCGATGCCGGGCATCTTGACGTCCATCAACACCACATCGGGCTTGAGCTCACGAGCCTTGAGCAAGGATTCCTCACCCGATTCAGCCTGGCCGACTACTTGCAGGCCATCGATGTCAGCCAGCATTCGTGTAATACCCGTACGAACGAGATCATGGTCATCGACTACTAGCACCCTAATCAAGCAGACACCTCGCGATATGGTCTTAGTGGGTTGTCGACACCTTAGCAAAAAGGAACTGGCAGACCTAGCGGAAAGCGTCACATAAAAAGTTTCCAGTTATCTTGCAAAGCCCTGTGCCAAGCGTGTTTCAGACAATCGGGCGGGTGGTGTCGCGCTGCATTTTCAGGAAACACGCATCAGTTCCGACCACCTGTAATCCCTTTCTTTCATACAACGCCCGCGCCGGATTGTTTTCAAAGACCGTCAAGCGCAATGCCGGGCGTCGCTCCTGGCAGGCGATGGCAAATACCTGATCGATCGCCCAGGAACCTGCGCCCTTCCCGCGAAACGCCTCGGCGATCTGTAGCTCACGAATGTACAGGGCCCTGGCATCCCGACTCAGACTCACATACCCCAGTCGATCCTCGCCATGCACGATGACGCGACTTTCACGTCCGGCCCAGGCGACGTCGAATGCTTCGTCCTGCCACAGCAAATCGTGCTGAATGTAATAACGCAGCATATTGCTGCAGGTCAGTTCGCGAGCAAAATCGAGATCGCGATCAGTGGCCTCACGCCATTCAAATTCCATTACGCCTCGTTTCCGGTTTGCAGAAGTCAAAGTGTGTCACAACCGACAAGGCGCTCAAGCAATAGAAAGCGCTGCCTGTAATCGATAGCATTTTCTGATTGAATCCTCGTGCCGGGCTCTAGTAAGCTCGGTGCATCCATCGGAGACGCATCATGTTAAACACCCGCTTACAGCTACGTACCGCAAGCGCCCTGCGCTCGGTTGCGGCTGCCCGGGTGAATCACGTTTGTGCCCCGGTCAGCTTTTATTTTGGGTATTGGTTTAGCCACTGGCGCGCCTGATACCCACACGGCGCCCACTTTAAACGGGTCGCCACCAGAGAATTCTCAACCCCCGGTCGGCCTCCCGACCGGGGGTTTTGTTTTTTCAGCCCCTGACATTTTGTTTTGACACACCAGACATTTAGAGGATCGACACCATGAACTACGCCACTTATTACCGTTACGACAGTTTTACCGCCTGGCGATTTACCACCCTCCGCTCGGGACAGCCTGCCGCCTCCGATCGGTCACCCACAGGTGGCAAGCAAACACACGCAGCCAATTTGGCCAATTGTCGAACACCCCAATAGGGCCGAGCGCGCGGGAACGAACCCGCCGCCTGCCAGGAAGCCTGAACATGAACTCGTCCGTCTCTGCTTTGCCGCTGTCCATCCTGAACCCTGCCAATGAAGCGCTGACCCAGCGTCTGCCCAGCTCATTGCAACTCAAACAGCAACTGCCGCTCACCAACGCCCTGAGCCAACAAGTCGCCGCCCACCGCCAGGCCGTCCGCGCGATCCTCAACGGTGAAGATTCCCGTCTGCTGGTTATCGTCGGCCCCTGCTCCATTCACGACCCGAAGTCCGCGCTCGAATACGCCACCCACCTGGCACGCCTGTCCGCCGAAGTCAGCGATGAGATGTTGCTGGTCATGCGCGCCTATGTCGAAAAGCCCCGCACGACCGTTGGCTGGAAAGGCCTGGCCTATGATCCACACCTGGACGGCAGCGACGACATGGCTGGCGGCCTGACCCTCTCCCGCGAGCTGATGCGCGAAATGCTCATGCTGGGCTTGCCGGTGGCCACCGAACTGCTGCAACCCATGGCTGCCGGGTACTTTGACGACCTGCTCAGTTGGGTCGCCATTGGCGCCCGCACCACCGAATCGCAAATCCATCGCGAGATGGCCAGCGGCCTGAACATGCCGGTGGGTTTCAAAAACGGCACCGACGGCGGTGTCACGGTGGCCAGCGACGCCATGCGATCGGCCGCCCATCCCCATCGCCATTTCGGCGTGGATAGCCAGGGACACCCCGCGATCATTCAGACCCCGGGCAATGCAGACACCCACCTGGTACTGCGCGGCGGCCACAACGGCCCGAACTACGACCGCGCCAGCGTGGCCAAGGTGAACAGCGACCTGACGAAATTGAAGATCCCGGCCCGGATCATGGTGGACTGCAGCCACGCCAACAGCGGCAAGGACCCGCTCCGCCAACCAGCTGTGTTCAACGACGTACTGGAGCAACGCCTGCAAGGCGATCGCTCGCTGATCGGCATGATGATCGAAAGTCATTTGTTCGAGGGCTGCCAGCCGTTGAGCCCATCGCTGAAATATGGAGTGTCGGTCACCGACGGTTGCCTGGGTTGGAACGGGACGGAACAGCTATTGCGCCAGGCAGCGGAGCGGCTGCGCGCGCAGCGTGATTGATCGCGCAGAAACCTGACGAAAAGGCAGCGGACCGCCCCGATCGGGATCGTCATTGCACCCGCCTTTTCGTCGTCTACCTAATCCGTTTTCGACCGCCTACCGAGTCCTATTCATACATCGCGAGCAGGTCCGCGTGTTTTAGAGTGAGCCGCAAGGCACCACCCTGAATGCCAGAAAAAGGACATTGAACATGCAACGGAATGCAGCCACATACCACCCGATTCTGCTGGTCCACGGGCTTTTCGGCTTTGACCGAATCAGCAACTTCGAACTCTTCCATGACATCAAACAGGCCCTTAGAAATGCAGGCGCACGGGTCTTCGTACCTTACCTCTCGGCCGCCCACAGCAACGAGACACGTGGCGAACAATTGCTGGCGCAGATCAAGCGTGTCTTGCAAGGGACGGGCGCGACCAAGGTCAATCTGATCGGTCACAGTCAAGGCGCGCTGGCCGCTCGTTACGCGGGGGCGGTGGCACCGGAGTCGGTGGCCTCGGTGACGTCCGTCAGCGGCCCGAATCATGGCTCGGAACTGGCAGATTTCCTGCGCAAGGCGCTCATCCCCGGACATCTGCCAGAACACATCGCCGAGACGGTCGCGACGTTGTTCGCCGATTTTCTGGCATTACTCGGCGGCCACCGTCAGTTGCCGCAGGATGCCCTTGCCGCGCTAAATGCCCTGACCAGCGAGAGTGTGGACGCATTCAATGGCAAATACCCCCAGGGGCTCCCGAAAACCAGGGGCGGCCAGGGTAGTGAGCTGGAGAATGGTGTCCGCTACTACTCCTGGAGCGGCACCTTGCAGGGCAGCCTCCTCGAAGGAGGACTTAAAACGATCCATCCGCTGCACAACTGCTTGCGCGCATTTTCCCGGTATTTCGTTAATGAGGCCGAGCAAAACGATGGCATGGTCGGCCGCTACAGCTCCCACCTGGGTACAGTCATCCGTTCGGACTACCCCCTCGATCATCTGGAAACCCTGCGCCAGACTGGCCTTGCGGCAAAACACTCCTTCGACCCGGTTGACCTCTATGTGCAACACGCTGAACGCTTGAAAAAAGCCGGTCTTTGATCGTGATACCCGTCATTTACAGGCGCCGGGCTCGCTCGCGATGGACAGCAACGATAATGCTTCTTGCATGAAAGCCCGCGTTGATCAGACATATTTCGCGAGCAAGCTCGCTCCTACAGGAGAAATAGCTCACTGAATCCGGTAGGCTCCCAACTTTACCGAACATTGAAAGGAGTATTTCCCCATGGCCAAAGCCACTGCCCGCCACATCCTCGTTGCCAGCGAAGCCAAGTGCAACGAACTCAAGGCTCAGATCGAGGCTGGCGCAGACTTCGCCGAAGTCGCCAAAGCCAACTCCACCTGCCCTTCCAGCCGCCAGGGCGGTGACCTGGGCTCGTTCGGTCCAGGCCAGATGGTCAAGGAATTCGACACCGTGGTCTTCAGCGCACCGATCAACGTCGTGCAAGGCCCCGTCAAGACCCAGTTTGGCTACCACCTGCTGGAAGTCACCAGCCGTCAGGACTGATCGACGCCCGGTTTTTGCTCACAACGGCCCGCCTTTTGGTGGGCCGTCGTGTTTCGGCTACGAATTCGGCTGGCGAGGGACGCGCCGCTAGCGTACAAATTGTCGTTATCGACCACCCGGCTCTAAGGCTGACAATGCGACTGGCTTTCCCAACTGTATTTTTCACTGCCGTGGCCCTGTTGTTGGGCGCCGTCGGTGTGAACGCTGCACCGCAACATGCGCTGACCGTATACGGCGAACCGGCCAAGTACCCTGCCGGCTTCAGTCACTTCGCCTACGCCAATCCCCAGGCGCCCAAGGGCGGCACGATGCGGCGCTCGGCGATCGAAATTGGTCTTTTCGACCACGTCTTGCCTTACATCGACAAGGGCATCGGCGTTACCCAGATCGATGGCCTGCTCTACTCGCCCCTGGCCCAGCGCTCGCTGGACGAACCCTATACCGTGTATGGCCTGGTGGCCCAGCAGATGGAGCGCTCCGATGACGGTCTCTCTCTGCGTTTCTATCTCAACCCCAAGGCACGTTTTGCCGATGGCAAACCCATTACCGCCGAAGACGTTCGCTACACCTTCGACTTGCTGATGACCCAGGGCAGCCTGCGTTATCGCACGCAGTTCGCCGACGTCAAAGGCGTCGAGGTGGAATCGCCATCGACCGTGCGCTTCGACTTCAAAAACAACGAAAATCGCACGCTGCCCCTGGACATCGCCACCCTTCCGGTGTTTCCCGAGCACTGGTGGAAAACCCGCGATTTCGCCGGTGGCGGTGGCTATGAAGCGCCGCTGGGCAGCGGACCGTACAAGGTAGGCAAAGTCGATTCCGGGCGCAGCATTACCTTCGAACGCAACCCCGACTGGTGGGGCAAGGACTTGCCGGTCAGCCGCGGCCTCTACAACTTCGATCACTTCAGCATCGAATACTTCGGCGATACCGACGTTGCCCGCCAGGTCCTGCGTGGTGGCGCCTACGACTACAACCGCGAGTTTTCCGCCACCGGCTACTCAATCGGTTATGACAGCCCCGCGTTGAGCGACGGTCGCCTGCAAAAGGCCCATCTGGCCGTTGAAGCTCCGCAACCGAGCCAGGGTTTTGTGTTCAACCTGCAAAAGCCGATGTTCCAGGATCGCCGGGTGCGCCAGGCGCTGGTCATGCTCTGGGATTTCGAATGGAGCAACCGGCAGATGATGCGCAATCTGTACATCCGCCAGCAGAGCTTCTTTTCCAACACCGAACTCGCCGCCCGGCAATTGCCGGATGCCGGCGAGCTGGCGATTCTCGAACCCTTGCGCGGGCAGATTCCCGACGAAGTCTTCACTAAGGTGTTCCAAGCGCCGAAAACCGATGGCAGCGGCGTGATCCGTGACAAACAGCTGCAAGCACTGGCATTGCTCGAACAGGCCGGCTGGAAACCCGACGGCGATCAACTGGTCAACGCCGACGGTGAACCGCTGAGCTTCACTTTCCTGGTCAGCCAGAACGGCATGGATCGCTTGCTGCTGCCGTACAAGCGTACCCTGAAGCAGATCGGCATCGACCTGAACATCCGCCGCATCGACGCCTCGCAATACGTCAACCGCCTGATGAGCCGCGACTACGACATGATCGTCACCGGCTATCCGGTCACCACGTCTCCGGGTGGCGAGCTGTTCAACTATTTCGGTTCCGCCGCGGCCAATGATCCTGGCTCCAACAACTACATGGTGCTGAAGAACCCGGCGGTGGACACCCTGATCAACGGCCTGGTGCGCGCCGACACAAAGGCCAACATGCTGCGCTACGCCCATGCGCTGGACCGCGTGCTGCAATGGAATTACTACTGGATTCCCAACTATTACCCGCCGGGAACCTCCACCGTGTGGTGGAATCGATTCGGCATCCCGAATGTACAGGCCAGCAATGACGAAGCCATCGAGAGCTGGTGGGAAGTGAGCACCACGCCGCTGACCAATCAGCAAATGACCGCCGAACGCATTCGCCGTGGCAGCCCTGGAGGACCGCATTAATGTGGGCTTACATACTACGGCGTCTGCTGCTGATCATCCCGACGCTGTTCATCATTCTTCTGGTCAACTTCGTCATCGTCCAGGCCGCTCCGGGTGGCCCGGTGGAACAGGCCATCGCCCACCTGCAGGGCATTGGTGGCGTCAACGCCGGCGGTGGTTCCGGCGAAACCTCCAGCGGTACGTCCCGAGCCAGTCGCGGCCTCGACCCGCAACTGATCAAGGACATCGAAAAACAATACGGTTTCGACAAGCCCGCCCATGAGCGGCTGTGGCTGATGCTCACCAGCTATGCGCGACTGGACTTCGGTAAAAGCTTCTTCAGGGGCGCCACCGTCACCGACCTGATCCTGCAGAAAATGCCGGTGACCATTTCCCTCGGGCTCTGGGCCACGCTGATCACCTACCTGGTATCGATTCCGCTGGGCATCCGCAAGGCCGTGCATCACGGCAGTCATTTCGATATCTGGAGCAGCACCGCCATCATCATCGGCTATGCAATGCCGGCGTTCCTGTTCGCGATGTTCCTGATTGTGGTCTTTGCTGGCGGCACTTCGCTGAACTGGTTTCCGGTACGCGGGCTGGTGTCGGACAACTTTGACTCACTGTCGACGCTGGGCAAAGTCACCGACTATTTCTGGCATCTGGTGCTGCCGGTCACGGCGTTGGTGATCGGCGGTTTCGCGACCCTGACCATCCTGACCAAAAACTCGTTCCTCAATGAAATCACCCGCCAGTACGTGGTCACCGCCCGTGCCAAGGGCCTGAGTGAACGGCGAGTGCTGTACGGCCACGTGTTCCGCAATGCGATGTTGCTGGTGGTGTCGGGGATTCCCCAGGCGTTCATCAGCGTATTTTTTGCCGGTTCCCTGCTGATCGAAGTGATCTTCTCCCTCGATGGCCTGGGCCGCATGAGCTATGAGGCCGCGGTATCGCGCGACTACCCGGTGGTGTTCGGTTCGCTGTTCATCTTCACCTTGTTCGGCCTGCTGATAAAACTGGTGGGCGACCTGTGCTACACCCTGGTCGACCCGCGTATCGACTTCGCCGCGAGGAATGCCTGATGTTCAAGCTTTCGCCGCTCGGCCGTCGTCGTTTCGAGCGCTTCAAGAAAAACCGTCGCGGCTGGTGGTCGCTGTGGCTGTTTGTCGGCCTGTTCCTGCTGACCCTGGGTGGCGAACTGATCGCCAACGACAAGCCACTGGTGGTCAGCTATCAGGGCCAGTGGTACTTCCCGACCTTCAAGCGTTACACCGAGCAGGAATTCGGCGGACAACTGCCGTTCCAGGCCGATTACCGCAGCGACTACGTGCAGCAGCTGATCAAGAAGGATGGCGGCTGGCTGTTGTTTCCGCCGATTCCGTTCAGCGACGACACACCCAATTACGACCTGAACAAACCGGCCCCCAGCCCGCCGTCGAACGTGAACTGGCTGGGTACCGATGATCAGGCGCGGGACGTGCTGGCCCGGGTGATTTTCGGTGCCCGCGTCTCCATCCTGTTTGCCTTGATGCTGACCTTCGTCAGCGCACTGATCGGCATTGCCGCAGGCGCGTTGCAAGGCTATTACGGCGGCTGGGTCGACTTGCTCGGACAGCGCCTGCAGGAGGTCTGGTCGGGGTTGCCGGTGCTGTACCTGCTGATCATCCTGTCGGGTTTCGTCGAACCCAACTTCTGGTGGTTGCTGGGGATCATGGCGCTGTTTTCCTGGCTGGCGCTGGTGGACGTGGTGCGTGCCGAGTTCCTGCGCGGGCGCAACCTGGAATACGTCAAGGCCGCCAGGGCGCTGGGTCTGACCGATCGCAAAGTCATCGTGCGGCACATCCTGCCCAACGCCATGAACGCGACCTTGAGTTATCTGCCGTTCATCCTGACCGGTGCCATTTCGACCCTCACTGCTCTGGATTTCCTCGGCTTCGGCATGCCCGCCGGTAGCGCTTCACTGGGCGAACTGATCGGCCAGGGCAAGCAGAACCTGCAAGCGCCATGGCTTGGGCTAACCGCGTTTTTTACCCTGGCGTTGATTCTTTCCTTACTGGTATTCATCGGCGAAGCGTTGCGTGACGCTTTTGATCCGCGATCTTGATCCGCGATCCTGACTCGGGCTGTAGACATGAGCATTAACCTGATCGAAATCCGTGACCTCAGCGTGGCCTTCAGTGGCCAGACCGTGGTGCGCAACCTGTGCCTGGACATCCGTCCCGGCGAATGCCTGGCGCTGGTCGGCGAGTCGGGGTCGGGCAAGTCGGTGACCGCCCACTCGATCCTGCAATTGCTGCCCGAATGCGGCACCGAAACCACCGGCAGCATCCGTTATCGCAGCCAGGAACTGGTGGGCGCCGATGCCAAGCGGCTGCGGCAGTTGCGCGGTAACCGCATCGCCATGATCTTCCAGGAGCCGATGACCTCCCTCAATCCCTTGCACAGCATCGAAAAGCAGATTGGCGAAACGCTGCTGGTGCACAAAGGCATGGCCGGCAAGGCGGCGCAGGCGCGCATCCTCGAATTGCTGCATCTGGTGGGCATCAAGAACCCCAAGGAGCGGCTCAAGGCTTACCCCCATCAATTATCCGGCGGCCAGCGCCAGCGGGTGATGATCGCCATGGCCCTGGCCTGCGAGCCGGAACTGCTGATCGCCGACGAGCCTACCACCGCGCTGGACGTCACCGTGCAGCGCAAGATCCTGCTGCTGCTCAAATCCCTGCAACAGCGGCTCAACATGTCGCTGCTGCTGATCAGCCATGACCTCAACCTGGTGCGCAGCATTGCCCAGCGCGTCTGTGTAATGAAAGCCGGTGAAATCGTCGAGCAAGCGCCCTGCGAAACCCTGTTCACCGAACCGAAACATCCCTACAGCTGCGTGCTGCTCAACGCCGAACCGGAGGGTGAAGCGCTGCCCCGTGACGAGCGTGAAAACGTGCTGGAAGTGGACAATCTGCGGGTGCAGTTCCCTGTCAGTGGTGGGGTGTTCCAGCGCAAGACCTACCTCAAGGCCGTGGATGGCATCAGCCTGAATGTGCAACGCGGCAAGACCCTGGGCATCGTCGGCGAGTCCGGTTCCGGCAAGTCCACCCTGGGCCAGGCGATCCTGCGCCTGCTCGACTCCGAGGGCAGCATTCGTTTTCAGGGCCAGGCGCTGGACGGCCTGACGCAGAATCAGCTGCGACCCTGGCGCAAGCAGATGCAGGTGGTGTTCCAGGATCCCTTTGGCAGCCTCAGCCCCCGGATGTCCGTGGAGCAGATCATCTGCGAAGGCCTGGAAGTCCACAGCGAGTTGAGCACCGAGGAATGCAACGCCGAGGTGATTCGGGCGCTGCAGGAAGTCGGTCTCGATCCGCAAAGCCGCCATCGCTATCCCCACGAATTCTCCGGCGGTCAGCGCCAACGCATCGCCATCGCCCGGGCGTTGGTCCTCAAGCCGGCACTGATCCTGCTGGACGAACCGACCTCGGCGCTGGATCGCACCGTTCAAAAACAAGTGGTCGCCCTGCTCCGCCAGCTCCAGGAAAAACATGGCCTGACCTATCTGTTCATCAGCCATGACCTGTCGGTGGTACGCGCCCTGGCCCACGACATGATCGTGATCAAGGACGGCAAGGTAGTGGAAAGTGGCGCCAGCCATGAGGTGTTCGATTCACCCCAGCACCCGTACACCAAGGAGCTGTTGGCGGCGGCGCATTTGGGGCAGGCATAATTCGGCACTTGGCCTTGGGCCGCGTCGCGGCCATCGCGAGCCGGCTCGCTCCCACAGGGAACACTTACCAACTGTAGGAGCGAGCCGGCTCGCGATGAGGCCGGCACAGGCAACACAACTTCAGGATCAATCTATGAACACCACCGAAAGCCTCAAGGACTACCAGCGCGTCCGCCTGCTGGCGATCCGCTCGCTGTTCGAAATCATCGAGCAATCGAGTGAAGGCACGGTGATCGTCGACCGCGATGCCAACATCGTCTGGATGAACGAACGCTACGCCCGCCGCTTCGGCCTGTCCTCGGCCGAAGGTGCCATCGGCAAGGCCTGTGAAAGCGTGATCCCCGGCAGCCTGCTGCGCGAAGTGGTGCGCACCGGCCGGCCGATTCTGCTGGACATGCAGGACACCCCCAAGGAACCGCTGGTGGTCATGCGCCTGCCGATTCACGACGATGCCGGCGAGGTGATCGGCGCCATCGGCTTTGCCCTGTTCGACGAGTTGCGCAGCCTGTCGCCGATGCTCAAGCGCTACATGAGCATGCAGGAAGAGCTTGCGTCCACGCGTTCGCTGCTGCGGGCGCGGCAGACCAAGTACAACTTCGCCCACTTCATCGGCACCAGCGCCGCCAGCCTCGAAGTCAAACGCCGCGCCCGGCGCAGTGCCAGCACCGAATCACCGGTGCTGCTGCTCGGCGAAACCGGCACCGGCAAGGAGTTGCTGGCCCAGGCGATCCACAACGCCTCGCCCCGGGCGCACAAGGCATTTGTCAGTATCAACAGCGCGGCGATTCCCGAGTCACTGCTGGAAGCCGAATTCTTCGGTACCGCCCCGGGCGCCTTCACCGGTGCCGACCGCAAGGGCCGTGCCGGCAAGTTGCAGATCGCCCAGGGCGGCACGCTGTTTCTCGATGAAATCGGCGACATGCCGCTGCCGCTGCAAAGCAAACTGTTGCGGGTATTGCAGGAAAAGGAATTCGAACCGGTCGGTTCCAATGAGGTGATCCAGAGCGATGTCCGGGTCATTGCCGCGACCTCTACCGACCTGGAAGCCGCGATCAAGCGCGGCGAGTTTCGCGCCGATCTGTATTACCGCCTCAACGTCCTGCCGATCCACGTGCCGCCGTTGCGCGACCGTCTCGACGATCTGCCTGCCCTCAGTGAGGCGATCCTTGAAGAGCTGCGCAGCCAGCATGAGTTGCACAGTGAAGCGCTGGAATTGCTGGGCCGGCATGCCTGGCCGGGGAACATTCGCGAATTGCGCAATGTGCTGGAGCGGGCAGCGTTGCTCAGTGATGACTTGCGGCTTTCGGCGGCGGACATTCGCGCGGCGATCGGTACCTTTACCCCTGTTCAACGGACGGCACCGTTGGCCATCGAACCACTGGGGCACGAGACCTTCAGTGCCGCACGGGAGCGCTTCGACCGGCAATTGATCGAAACCACCCTGGCGCAATGCGGGGGCAAGGTGATTGAAGCGGCGGCGCGGTTGGGGCTTGGGCGGTCGACGTTGTACAAGAAGATGGTGGCGCTGGGGATTGCTGAGTCTCAATAAAGAGACATGAATCTCTATAGTTAGACAGATCGTCGCGAGCAGGCTCGCTCCCATATTTGACTGCATTTTTCCTCAGAACACTTACAACCAGTGGGAGCGAGCCTGCTCGCGATGAGGCCATTGCAACCTCTGAATGTCTCTGAACAGAGACAGAAATCCTGAAGCCAATATTGAAATTTTAAATATTTCCTTATATTTCAACAACTTAACCTTCTGGCACGAAAGTCGCTAAAGACTTTTCCTACAAAGTTTCACCCTACAAAAATAACAATCCCAGGAGACACACCATGAGTGTGATCATTGCCTTGGCAGCCCTCGCGCTGCTGATGCTGGCTGCCTACCGCGGCTATAGCGTTATCCTCTTTGCCCCCATTGCCGCCCTCGGCGCTGTCCTTTTGACTGACCCTTCCGCCGTCGCGCCCGCCTTCACCGGTGTGTTCATGGAGAAAATGGTCGGGTTCATCAAGCTGTATTTCCCGGTGTTCCTGCTCGGTGCCGTGTTCGGCAAGCTGATCGAGTTGTCGGGTTTCTCGCGTTCCATTGTCGCTGCGGCCATCCGCTTGCTGGGTACGCGCCAGGCGATGCTGGTGATCGTGCTGGTCTGCGCCCTGCTCACCTATGGCGGTGTTTCGCTGTTCGTGGTGGTGTTCGCGGTCTATCCGTTTGCCGCCGAAATGTTCCGCCAGAGCAATATTCCCAAGCGCTTGATCCCGGCGACCATCGCTCTCGGCGCGTTCTCGTTCACCATGGACGCCCTGCCCGGCACCCCGCAGATCCAGAACATCATCCCCAGCACCTTCTTCAACACCACCGCCTGGGCAGCGCCGTGGCTGGGCGTGATCGGCACGATCTTCGTGTTCTGCGCCGGCATGCTGTTTCTCCAGCGCCAGCGCAACAAGGCCCAGCGCAGCGGCGAAGGCTATGGCACCGACCTGCGCAACGAGCCGGAAACCGCCGCCGACCTCAAGCTGCCGAACCCCTGGATCGCCCTGTCGCCATTGCTGGCGGTGGGCATCATGAACCTGTTGTTCACCCAGTGGATTCCGCAGTGGTATGGCAAGACTCATAGCCTGGCGCTGGCCGGCATGGCAACGCCGGTCACCACCGATGTCGCCAAGCTCACCGCGATCTGGGCGGTACAGGCGGCGCTGCTGGTGGGCATCCTCATGGTGCTGGCGTTCGGCTTCCAGGCGATCCGCAGCAAACTGGCCGAAGGCAGCAAAAGTGCGGTCAGCGGTGCGCTGCTGGCGGCGATGAACACTGCGTCGGAATACGGCTTCGGTGCGGTGATCGCCTCGCTGCCGGGCTTCCTGGTGCTGGCCGACTGGCTCAAGAGCATCCCCAATCCGCTGGTCAACGAAGCGATTACCGTGACCTTGCTGGCCGGTATCACTGGTTCCGCCTCGGGTGGCATGAGCATCGCCCTGGCAGCAATGTCCGAGCAATTCATCAGCGCCGCCCACGCCGCCAACATCCCGCTGGAAGTACTGCACCGCGTGGCCGCGATGGCCAGTGGCGGCATGGACACCCTGCCGCACAACGGCGCAGTGATTACCCTGCTGGCGGTCACCGGCCTGACCCACCGCGAGGCCTACAAAGACATTTTCTGTATTACGCTGATCAAGACCCTGGCGGTTTTCGTGGTGATCGGCACTTTCTACGCCACTGGCATTGTGTGAGGTATTCATGACGACTCTTACGGGCAAGACCGCACTGGTCACCGGCTCCACCAGCGGCATCGGCTTGGGCATAGCCCTGAGCCTGGCCAAGGCTGGCGCCAATCTGATCCTCAACGGTTTCGGCGATGCGTCGACCGTGATCGCCGAGGTCGCGCAATACGGTGGCAAGGTCGGCCATCACCCCGCCGATGTCAGTGATCCGGCGCAGATCGCCGACATGATCGCCTACGCAGAGCGTGAATTCGGTGGCGTCGACATTCTGGTGAACAACGCCGGCATCCAGCATGTGGCGCCGGTGGACGAGTTCCCGGTGGAGCGCTGGGATTCGATCATCGCCATCAATCTGTCATCGGTATTCCACAGCACCCGCCTGAGCCTGCCGGGCATGCGCGCCAAGGGCTGGGGCCGGGTGATCAACATTGCTTCGGTACATGGTCTGGTGGGATCGACGGGCAAGGCGGCTTACGTGGCGGCCAAGCATGGTGTGATCGGCCTGACCAAAGTCGTCGCCCTGGAAACCGCCACCAGCAACGTCACCTGCAACGCGATTTGCCCGGGCTGGGTTTTGACGCCGCTGGTGCAGAAACAGATCGACGATCGCGCCGCCAGCGGAATCGACCCGCAACAGGCGCAACATGACCTGCTGGCCGAGAAGCAGCCGTCACTGGAATTCGTCACCCCGCCGCAACTGGGCGAGCTGGTGCTGTTCCTGTGCAGCGAGGCTGGCAGCCAGGTGCGGGGCGCGGCGTGGAATATGGATGGTGGGTGGCTGGCACAATAACCTGCAAATGATCGTTCCCACGCTCTGCGTGGGAATGCAGCCCGGGACGCTCTGCGTCCCAAGAGCCGAACGCGGAGCGTCCGTTGAGGCATTCCCACGCAGAGCGTGGGAACGATCCGATTACAAGAAGAGGCAAATCATGTCCGAAATACTGTGGCAACCCAGCGCCGAGCGTATCGCCAGGACTCGCATGGAGGCCTTTCGGCGCTTTGTCATCAAGCGCCATCACCTGCACCTCGATGACTACCCCGCCCTGCATCAATGGTCCATCGACCAGCGCCCGGACTTCTGGCAGGCGATCGTCGATTTCTTCGATATCCGCTTTCATCAGCAACCCGACGCGGTGCTGGTGGAAGGCCCGCAAATGCCCGACGCCCAGTGGTTCCCTGGCGCTACCCTGAACTTCGCCGAACACCTGCTACGCCGCCGCGACGATGCCATCGCGGTAATCGCCGTGGCGGAGAACGGGCAGCGCGAACACCTGACCTGGGCTGAACTGGCCGAGCATGTCGCCGGTTTCCAGAATGGCTTGATCGCCGCCGGCGTCGGCCTCGGCGACCGGGTGGCCGCGTGCATGCCCAACACCTGGCAAACCCTGGTGGCGATGCTCGCCACCACCAGCCTCGGGGCGATCTGGTCCTGTTCTTCGCCCGACTTCGGCACCCAAGGGGTGATTGACCGTTTCGGCCAGATCGAGCCGAAGGTACTGGTGACCTGCGCCGGCTACCGCTATGCCGGCAAGGAGATCGACCAACGGGTCAAGCTCAACGAAATTCTCGGGCGCCTGCCGTCGTTGCGGCAGCTGGTCGTCGTGCCTTACGCGCAGCCCGACACGCACATCGAGGATTTCCATTTCCATACCCGTGCCAATATCACGCTCTGGGACGACTTCTATTTTCCGGGCGGCGAACCGGACTTCGTCGCCGTGCCCTTCGACCATCCGCTGTACATCCTCTACTCCAGCGGCACCACCGGTGTGCCCAAATGCATCATCCATGGCACCGGCGGCGTGCTGCTGCAACACGTCAAGGAACACGGCCTGCATTGCGACCTCGGCCCCGGCGAACGCCTGTTTTACTACACCACCTGCGGCTGGATGATGTGGAACTGGCTGGTCTCGGCCCTGGCAGTCGGCAGTTCCGTGGTGCTGTACGACGGCTCGCCGTTCGAGCCTGTCCCGGAACGCTTGATCGACCTGATCGACGACGAACGCATCAGCGTCTTCGGCACCAGCCCCAAGTTCCTTGCCACCCTGGAAAGCAGCGGCGTCAAACCCGTGCAAAGTCACGATCTGGGCAGCCTGAAAACCCTGCTCTGCACCGGCTCCGCGCTATCGCCGCAGAGCTATGACTACGTGTACCGCGACCTCAAGCTCGACCTGTGCCTGGCATCGATGTCGGGAGGCACCGATATCATTTCCTGTTTCGCCAACGGCAATCCCCTGCAACCGGTGCGCCGTGGTGAAATGCAGGGCAAGAGCCTGGGCATGGCCGTCGAAGTCTGGAACGACGACGGTCGGCCGGTAATCGGCGAAAAAGGAGAACTGGTGTGCACCCGGCACTTCCCGGCCATGCCCATCGGCCTGTGGCATGACCCGGATGGCGAAAAGCTGCGCGCCTCGTATTTCAGCCAGTTCCCCGGTGTCTGGGCCCAGGGTGACTACGCCGAGCAACTGCCCGATGGCGGGATGATGATCCACGGGCGCTCCGATGCGGTACTCAATCCCGGCGGCGTGCGCATTGGCACGGCGGAAATCTACCGCCAGGTGGAAAAAGTCCCCCAGGTGATCGACAGCGTGGCGATTGGTCAGCAGTGGCAGGACGACGTGCGGGTGGTGTTGTTCGTGCGCCTGCAAGACGGCGTGAAACTGGATGAGGCGCTGCAACAACAGATCCGTCAGGTCATTCGCACCAACACCACGCCGCGCCATGTGCCGGCGAAGATTGTCGTGGTCACCGACATCCCCCGGACCATCAGCGGCAAGATCGTCGAACTGGCGGTGCGCAATGTGGTGCATGGGCAGAAGGTGAAGAACACCGATGCCCTGGCCAATCCCGAAGCGCTGGAGCAATTTCGCGACCGCCCTGAACTCCAGAATTGAAATGCGACCTGTGTAGGAGCTGCCGCAGGCTGCGATCTTTTGATTTTAAAGATCAAGATCAAAAGATCGCAGCCTGCGGCAGCTCCTACAGGGATTGCGTCAGTCCATGAGGCCCCAGTCGCCCGGCGGGGAATGCGCGCCCGGCGTGCTTTCGGCATGCAGTTTCAGCCGCAAGCGCAGGTTGTTCACCGAATCGGCATTTTTCAACGCTTCTTCCTCGCTGATCGCGCCCTCCACGACCAGTTCATACAGCGCCGCATCGAAGGTTTGCATGCCCTGGGCCGTGGATTTCTCCATGATCTCCTTGAGCTCGCCAAAACGATTGAGGCGGATCAGATCGCCAACGGTCGGCGTTCCGAGCAGCACCTCCACCGCCACTCGTCGCCCACCGTCGAGGGCGCGCACCAGCCGTTGGGACACGAAGGCCTTGAGGTTGTTGCCCAGATCGTGGAGCAATTGCCCCCGGCGCTCCTCGGGGAAGAGATTGATCACGCGATCCAGCGCCTGGTTGGCGTTGTGGGCATGCAAGGTGGAGATCACCAGATGCCCGGTGTCAGCGAAGGCCAGCGCGTGTTCCATGGTCTCGCGGTCGCGGATTTCGCCGATCAGCACCACGTCCGGCGCCTGGCGCAGGGTGTTTTTCAGGGCCATGTGAAAGCTTCGAGTGTCCACGCCCACTTCGCGCTGGTTGATGATCGAGTTTTTATGCCGATGGATGAATTCGATGGGGTCTTCGATGGTGACGATATGCCCGCGGCTGTGCCGGTTTCGGTAATCGATCAAGGCCGCCAGCGACGTGGACTTGCCCGAGTCGGTGGCACCGACGAACAGCATCAGGCCTTGCTTGAGCATGATGGTCTCGAGCAGCACCGGCGGCAACTTGAGGTCTTCGTAGCGCGGAATGTCGAGTTTGACGTTACGCACTACCATCGATACATCGTTACGCTGCTTGAAGATATTGACCCGGAAGCGGCCGACCCCTGGCCGGGAAATCGCCAGGTTCATTTCCAGTTCACGATCGAACTCAAGACGTTGTTCGGCGTCCATGATGGAGGCGGCCATGACCGCGACTTCCCCCGGTTTGAACGCTTGCTCTGCCAATGGCGTGAGCACACCCTCGAACCGCGCACTGGGCGGCGCGCCGGTCGACAGGTAGAGGTCGGATCCAGCCTGGCTGGCCAGTCGTTTTAACAACGCATCGATTTCCATGGCAAAAAGCACCTGCGAAGCATTCAATTGAAAGAACGACCCGAACCGGGCCCCGGCAAACCGCTCAACAACATAGTAGACGTCGTCATAAAGACTCATGTTCAGGAAACCTCGATGAGTGCATCACCTACCGGCAGCGATGCCCAGGCCCTGATCGCCCGGCTGGACTGGGCAAACAGCCCCCTGGGAGACGCCAGTACCTGGCCGCAGAGCCTGCGCACCGCCGTGGACATCGTGATTCATTCGCCGATGCCGATGCTGTTGCTCTGGGGACCGCAACTGACACAGATCTACAACGACGGCTTCGCCCTGCTGGCCGGCAGCAAGCACCCGCACGCTTTCGGACAGCCGACACACCTGATCTGGCCTGAGCTTCAGGACTTTACCGACCCGATTTACAGTGCCGTCCTACAGGGCCAGGTACGCAGCTACAGCGAACAACGCTTCACCCTGCAGCGTGACGGCAAGGATTCCGACTTCTGGCTGGACCTGACCTACAGCCCCATCCGCGACGAGAAGGCCGAAGTGGCCGGCATCCTGGTCACCGCCATCGAAACCAACGAGCGCCGACGCATCGCCCTGGAGCTGGAACAGCGCTCGGCCGCCAGCCTCAAGGCGCAACAGGACACCGAGGAACGCCTGCAACTGGCCCTCGCCGCCACCGACGCGGTGGGCACCTGGGACTGGGATATCAGCGAAGACCAGTTCATCGCCGACGCCCGCTTCGCGCAATTGCACGGCATCGATCCGGCCATGGCCGGGCAATTGCCGATCAGCGCATATCTGCATGCTGTCCATCCGCAAGACCGTGCCCTGATCGCCCGCAGCATCAAGCACTGCATCAATGAAGGCACCGAATACGCCGAGGAATACCGCCTTTTGCAGGCCGATGGCCAATTGCGCTGGGTATTTGCCCGCGGTCGTTGCTACAAGGATCACCATGGCCGGCCGATCCGTTTCCTCGGCGCCGCCCTGGACCTGACCGAGCGCAAGAACACCGAGCAGGCGCTGCGCCAGAGCCAGACCGAGCTGCAGCTGATCATCAACGCCATGCCGATCCTGATCAGTTACGTCGACCGCGAGGAACGCTTTCGCCTGAACAATTCCGCGTACCTGGACTGGTACGGCCTGACGCCCCAGGAGCTCTATGGCCGAACCGTGCGTGAGGTACTTGGCGACGAAGCCTACGCATTGCGCGCCGAGTACATTGCCCAGGCGCTGTCCGGCAGGCCCTGCTGTTTCAGCATCAGCACGCCGCACCGGGACGGCAGCATCCGCCACGCGCTGATGAACTACTTGCCGCGCCATGGTGCGGATGGCGCGGTGAACGGTTTTTATATCTTCGTGATCGACGAAACCGAGCGCAAACAGACCGAGGAAGCCCTGCGCAATCTCAACGAGACCCTTGAAGAACGGGTCGCCGCGCGCACCCGGCAATTGGCCGAAACCAATCAGCGCCTGCAAAACGAGATGTTCGAGCGCGAACGCGCCGAAGAGGCCTTGCGCCATGCGCAGAAAATGGAAGCCGTGGGCCAGCTCACCGGCGGCATTGCCCATGACTTCAACAACATGCTCACCGGGATCATCGGCAGCCTCGACCTGATGCAACGCTACATTGCCGACGGGCGCACGACGGAAATCGCCCGCTTCACCGAAGCGGCGGTGTCCTCGGCCAACCGTGCCGCCGCCCTCACCCATCGCTTGCTGGCGTTCTCCCGGCGCCAGTCGCTGGACCGCAAACCGCTCAATGCCAACGACCTGATCCACTCACTCGAAGACCTGTTCAGCCGCACCAAGGGCGACCACATCGAGCTCAAACTGCAACTGGCGCAAAACCTCTGGTCAGTCAGCACCGATGTCAGCCAACTGGAAAACGCCCTGCTCAACCTGGTGATCAACGCCCGGGACGCGATGCCCGATGGCGGCCAACTGTGCATCGAAACCGCCAACGTGTACCTCGACGGCAGTGACGTGAACATTCTGGAACCGGTCAAGGCCGGCGACTATCTGATGATCGCCGTGAGTGACAACGGTACCGGCATGACCCCCAAGGTACTGGCCAAGGCCTTCGATCCGTTCTTCACCACCAAGCCCATCGGCCAGGGCACCGGGCTGGGGTTGTCGATGATCTACGGGTTTGCCCAGCAGTCGGGCGGGCACGTCAGCCTGTTCAGCATGCCCGGCCAGGGCACCAGCGTGCGCCTGTATCTGCCGCGCCTGGATGAGGTGGAATCTGAAGATGTGCTGTCGCCGATCATCAGCGAGGCACCGTCGGCGCTTGCCGGGGAAACCGTGGTTTTGGTGGAAGACGATCCGGCGGTCCGCATGCTGGTGCTGAGCCTGCTCACGGAGTTGGGTTATCGCGCCTTCGAAGCCGAAGACGCGAAGACAGCCCTGCCCCTGCTCGAATCGGATATGCGGGTCGACCTGCTGGTCACCGACGTCGGCCTGCCCGGAATGAATGGCCGGCAACTGGCGGAAATCGCCCGTCAGCACCGGCCACGGATCAAAGTGCTGTTCATGACCGGTTACGCGCAGATGGCCGCAGAACGCCAGGGTTTTCTCGAAGAAGGCATGGACATGGTGGCCAAGCCGTTTTCCATTGATCTGTTGGCGAACAAGATTCGCACGATGATCGGCCAACCGGAGTGAGTTAGGGCATAATCGCGCCCGCACTTTTTGTGACCCCGTTACCAGGTACCTGCCCCATGAAAGCTCAAGCCCGCCATATTCTGGTGAAAACCTCGGAAGAAGCCGAGCAACTCAAACAACGCATCGCCAGGGGCGAAGCGTTCGACGTGCTGGCCAAGAAGTATTCCACCTGCCCGTCCGGCAAACGCGGCGGCGACCTGGGTGAAGTGCGGCCGGGGCAGATGGTCGGGGCGATCGATGCAGTGATCTTCAAGAAACCGCTGCGGGTGGTGCATGGGCCGATCAAGAGCAAGTTCGGGTATCACCTGGTGCAGGTGTTTTTCCGGGATTGATTTGTTGGCTGTAGAACGCTATCGCGAGCAGGCTCGCTCCCACAGTTGACCTCATTCCATTGTGGGAGCGAGCCTGCTCGCGATCCGATGGCGCAGCCAGCGGCCATCCAGCGCTTACCTGGGAATCAGTGCCCCCGGCACCTGAATCACCCGACTCGCCAACCGATGCCCCGCTTCAGCCGCCTCTACCGGGCTACCGCCCTTGAGCCGGCTGGCCAGATACGCCGCGCTGAACGAATCCCCCGCCGCCGTGGTGTCCACCACCCGCTCGACTTTCTGCGCCGGCACTTCGAACGACTCACCCTCACAACGAATCAGGCACGCCTCGGCGCCGCGCTTGAGCACCACTTCCGGGGTGCCAATCTGCTCGTAGGCCTCGAACACCGCCGCGCAATCGGCAAAATGGAACAGTGCCTGTTCGTCATCGACGGTCAACAGCGCCAGGTCGACATAGGGCAGCACGCTGCGATACGCCGCCCGCGCCTCTTCGACCGAGGCCCACAGCCGTGGTCGATAGTTGTTGTCGAAAACGATTCGCGCATCGCGCTGCCGGGCTTCGATCAAGGTTTCCAGCAGTTTTTTCCGACCCTGCACACCCAGCACCGCCAGGGTGATGCCGCTGAAATACAGCACGTCGTAATCCGGCAGCGCTGCGAGGATCGGCTCTGCGGCCGGGGTGGTGAAGCAGTCGCGTACCGCCGCTTCATTGCGCCAGTAGAGAAAGCGCCGCTCGCCCGCGGCGTCGGTCTGGATGCAGTACAGGCCCGGCAATCGGCCGGGCAGGCGCTGGACCATTTCCAGGCCGATGTTCTCTTCGGCCCAGCTCTGGCACATGGCATCGCTGAAACTGTCATCGCCCAGCGCGGTGACGTAATCCACGCTGCCGGCCGCGCCGAGTTCACGGGACAGGTAGACGGCGGTGTTCAGGGTATCGCCACCGAAGCTCTGCTGCAGGCTGCCGTCGGCGCGGTGCTGCAACTCGATCATGCATTCGCCGATCAGGGCGATGCGTGGGGTGTTGGGACCCAGGGTGTTGATGGTGTTCATGGGTGTGGAGTCTCTGATGGAGCTTTGGTGTCTGGGCTACCGCCATCGCGAGCAGGCTCGCTCCCACAGGAAAACGCATTCCATTGTAGGAGCGAGTCTGCTCGCGATGGCCGCGCCGCGGTCTTGAGCCTTAGAAACAGGTTTCCATGTTCTCGATGACGTTCAACTGCTCATCCACCAGACACCCCGTGCGCCATTTGTCGAACGTCAGGCACGGGTGCGAGGTGCCGAACGAAATGATGTCGCCCACCCGCAAATCCACCCCCGGCGCCACGGTCATGAACGCGTGCTGGTCCATCACCGCCGTCACCTTGCAACCGGCGACATCGTCGCCCTTGGCAGGCACTACGCCCGCCTTGTAACGCAGCAGCGGCACCGGCAGACCGGCGTCGTAGGCCACATCGCGCTTGCCCAGGGCGATCACCGCAAAGCCCGGTTCCGGCAGCGACTGCACGTGGGCCCAGACTTCCAGCGCCGGACGCAGGCCTTCCTGCAAATCGCTGCGACGGTCCAGCACGCAGCATTGCGCTTCCTTGTAGATACCGTGGTCGTGCGCCACATAGCTGCCCGGACGCAGCACACTGAGGAAACGCCCGCCAGCGTTCTGTGCCTCGAACTCTTCGGCGATCAGGTCATACCAGGCCGAACCGGATGCCGTGATGATCGGCTTGACGATGGCGAACGCGCCGCTGTCCTGCAACTGCACCGCCAGGCGCACCAGCGACTGCGCGAAGGCGCGAATGCCGCTGATGGCGTGATCGCCGTGGATCACCCCTTCGTAACCTTCGATGCCGGTCAGGGCCAGTGCCGGTTGTGCGGCGATGGCTTTGGCCAGGTCGAGGACTTCCTGTTCGCTGCGGCAACCGCAACGACCGCCGACCACGCCGTATTCGATCATCACGTTCAGGCGCACACCGCGACTGGCGAAGTACGCGCCCAGGTCCGCCACGTTGTCCGGGTGATCGACCATGCAATAGAAGTCGAACGTCGGGTCAGCCAGCAGATCGGCGATCAACGCCATGTTCGGCGTGCCCACCAGCTGGTTGGCCATCAACACCCGACGTACACCATGGGCGTAGGCCGCGCGGGTTTGCGTGGCGCTGGCCAGGGTAATGCCCCAGGCGCCGGCATCCAGTTGGCGGCGGAACAGCGCCGGGGTCATGCTGGTCTTGCCGTGGGGCGCAAGCTCCGCACCGCTGTTGCTGACAAATGCCTGCATCCAGCGAATGTTGTGCTCCAGCGCTTCGCGGTGCAGCACCAGGGCCGGCAGGCTGACGTCGCGGACCAGGTTGGCGCCAGTCTGGGCAAAGCCCTTTTCCACGGCGGCAGTATTGGGGGCAGAAGACATGGTCGAACTCCTCACATTCGCGGCTGCGGGCAGCCGCTGTTATTCGTTGATGCGACGGGCCAGGCTGTTCGCGCTCTCGATCAGCACCCGGCGGTAGTCGTTGTAATGAGCCTTGGCATCGGCGCGCGGGGCGACGATGCACAAGGTGCAAATCGCCACGCCATTCGGGTCTTTGACCGGAGCGGCGAAGCAATGGGTAAAGGTGTCGGCCACGCTATCGAACGAGAAAAAGCCGTCGATGCCGGCCTGACGGATTTCCTGCAAAAACTGCTCGAGCGGCAAGCGTTCGCCGTTGGGCAGGATGAAGTCGTCGTGGTCGATCAGATCGACGATTGCCTGATCGCTCAGGTGCGCCAGCAGCAGGCGCCCGGACGCGGTCCAGGGGATCGGTGCGTTTTCGCCGATGTCCGAGGAAATGCGGAAATGCCGCTCCCCCTCTTTCATCAGCGCAACGGTGTATTTGCGCCCGTTGAGCAGGCACATCTGCGCCGTTTCCCGGGTCTGGCTGACGATTTCCTGCAAGGCATGATCGGCCTCGCGGGTCAGGTCGAAATGGCGCAGATGCGCCTGGCCAAGGAAGTACAGCTGACGGCCGAGGTAAACGTGACCGTCCTTGCCCACCGGTTCCAGAATCCGACGTTCGAGCAGCGAGGCCACCAGTTCATAAACGGTGGATTTCGGGCTGCCGATACCGTTGGCGATGTCGTTCGGACGCAGGGGCTGGCCGACTTCCTTGAGGAAATCGAGGATATCGAACGCCCGGTCCAGACCGCGTGCCCGGCGCTTGATGGTGTCTTCGGTCATGTCAGTGTGCTCACTTGGTTACCTGTAGGAGCTGCCGCAGGCTGCGATCTTTTGATCTTGCCTTTGCGGCCCATCCAAAAAACGGCAAAAGATCGCAGCCTTCGGCAGCTCCTACAAGAGCCGGCGAGAATCAGGCCTTTTTCTTGTACGCGATGCAGTCGATCTCAACCTTGCAGTCGACCATCATGCTCGCCTGCACACAGGCCCGGGCCGGGGCGTGTTCGGGCTTGAAGTACTCGGCGAAGACCTTGTTGAAACTGGTGAAGTCCCGCGGATCGTCCAGCCACACGCCGGCACGGACCACGTCTTCCAGGCCATAGCCGGCCTCTTCGAGAATCGCGATCAGGTTCTTCATGGTCTGGTGGGTCTGCTCGACGATGCCACCCACAATGATCTCGCCATCCAGCGCCGGCACCTGGCCTGAGACGTGAAGCCAGCCATCGGCTTCAACGGCACGGGCGAAAGGGCGCGGCGTACCACCAGCGGCGGAACTGCCGGTGCCGTAACGAGTGATGCTCATGAGTGTTTCTCCTGATTGAAAATTGAGTGTTTAAAACCGCGTGCTTTTGAGAAATTCAGCCAGACGCGGCGACTGCGGGCGCTCGAACAGTTCCTTGGGTGGCCCCTGCTCTTCGATGCGCCCCTTGTTCATGAAAACGATCTTGTCCGACACCTCGAAGGCGAAGCGCATTTCGTGGGTCACCAGCAGCATGGTCATGCCGTCGTCCGCCAGGCCCTTGATCACGTTGAGCACCTCGCTGACCAGCTCCGGGTCCAGCGCCGAAGTCACTTCGTCGAACAGCATCAGGCTCGGGTTCATCGCAATGGCCCGGGCGATCGCCACGCGCTGCTGCTGGCCGCCGGACAACTGTCCCGGATAGTGATCGCGGCGCTCCAGCAGGCCGACGCGCTCCAGCCATTTTTCCGCCAGCGCCACCGCCTCGTCCTTGTGCAGCTTTTTCACCTTGAGCAAACCCAGGGTGACGTTCTGCAACGCGGTGAGGTGCGGGAACAGGTTGAACTGCTGGAAGGCCATGCCGGTCATGGCGCGATGGCGGGCGATGACTTTTTCCGCGTGGCGTATGCGCTTGCCGTTGACCTCGTCATAACCGATGGACTCGCCGTCGAGCAGGATCTGCCCGCCCTGGAACTCTTCGAGCATGTTGACGCAACGCAGTAGCGTGGTCTTGCCCGAGCCACTGGAACCGATCAGCGTCACGACGTTGCCGCGCTGCATGGTCAGGTCGACGCCCTTGAGCACTTCGAGCTGGTCGTAACGTTTGTGCAGGCCGCGAATGTCCAGCAAGGGTTGGCCGTTTTGTGCATTGGTTTGTGTCTGGTTCATGGCAAGGCCACCCGCTTTTCAATGTGCCGGCCGAGTAACTCGATGCCGTAGTTGATGACGAAAAACAGAAATCCGGCGAACAGGTAAAACTCAAGGGTCATGAAGGTCCGGGCGATGATCTGCTGTGTGCTGAGCAGCAACTCGGCCACCCCGATCACCGACAGCAGGGTCGAGGCCTTGACGATCTCGGTGGACGAGTTGACCCAGGTCGGCAGGATCTGCCGCAGCGCCTGGGGCAACAGCACGTAGCCCAGTGCCTGATAGAAGGTCAGGCCAATCGCCTTGCTCGCTTCCATTTGCCCGCGCGGCAATGCCTGCAAGGCGCCGCGCACAATTTCCGAGACGTGGGAGCCGCAAAACAGCGTCAGCCCCAGGGCGCCGGCCTGGAACGCACTGATCTGCCAGCCCAGCGCCGGGGCCATGTAAAAGCACGCCAGCACCAGCACGAACACCGGCGTGCCACGAATCACGTCCACGTAAAAACGAAACGGCGCGCGCATCCAGAACTTGCCGTAGGTCAGCACCAGGCCGGAGAAAACCCCGAGCAGCGTGCCCAGCAAAATCGCCAGGGCCGAACACTGCACACTGGTCAAAAACCCTTGCCACAACACGTCGCGGGCCACCCACAACTCATGCAACCAACTGGGAGATTCGTACATCGGGGCCTCCTATCGGCGGATCGCCAGACGCTGTTCGAGGTATCGCAGCATCATGGCAATGAGATAACAGGCCGCCACGTACAGCGCGGTGGTCACCAGCCAGGTTTCAATCACCCGGTAGCTCTCGACATTGATCTTGCGTGCGTAATAGGTCAGCTCCGGCACCGCGATCGCGGCCGCCAGGGAGGTGTCCTTGAACAGCGAAATGAAGTTGTTCGACAAGGCCGGCAGCACATTGCGCAACATCACCGGCACAGTGACGTAGGCCTTGACCTGCCACTCGCCCAGACCAATCGCCAGGCCGGCTTCGCGCTGGCCCTTGGGGATGCTCAGCAGTCCGCCGCGGAACACTTCGGTCAGATAGGCCCCGGCATACAACGACAGGGTGATGATGAACGAGGGAATCTTGTCCAGGCGAATCCCCAGGCTCGGCAATGCAAAGTAGATCAACAGAATCAACACCAGGATCGGCGTGTTACGGATCACCGTGACATACACCGATGCCAGCACCCGCAACGGGCGATGCTTCGACAGCAAGGCAAACGCCATCAGCAGGCCGATCACGCAGCCGATGGCGATCGACACCAGCGCCAGCTCCAGGCCCAGACCGAGCCCCGCCAGCAGAGTGTCGAAATCGCGCCACACGGCGGCAAAGTTCAACTGATAGTTCATGGTCGGCAGTACCTTGAGCGGGGCGTTTTAGCGCCCCGCTCTCACGGGATCATTTGAATTCGACTGGGAAACCGATGGCTGGGGATGGCAACTCGACACCGAACCACTTCTTGAACGACGCGGCGTAAGTCGGGAACTCAACGCCGGTCATGGCTTCATGCAGCGTGGTGTTGACGAAGTTCAGCCAGTCCTGATCGCCGCGCTTGACCGCGCAGGCGTAGGTTTGCGGGCTCCAGGCGTAGGCCGGGCTGCGATAGCGACCAGCGTTCTGCACCATCAGGTATTTGACCGAAGACTGGTCGGTGGCTGCCGCGTCGGCGCGACCGGAGTTCACGGCCTGGTACATCAGGTCCACGCTGTCGTACTGGTCGACCTTGGCCTTGGGCAGCGCCTGGTGCACCAGCTCTTCGGCATACACGTTTTGCAGCACGGCCACCGTTACCTTGTCGCCGGCAGCCTGCATGTCATCGATTTCCTTGTACTTGCTGTTGGCCGGCAACAGCAGGCCGACGCCTTCGCGGTAGTACGGCAGGGTAAACGCCACCTGCTGCGCACGGCTGGCGGTCACGGTGATGAACTGGCAGCTGATATCGACCTTGTCGGTCAGCAGGTTGGGAATCCGCGCATCAGAGGACTGCACCACGTATTCGACCTTGTCCGGGTCGTTGAACAGACCCTTGGCAATGATGTGGCCGATATCGATATCGAAACCCTGCAACTTGCCATCCGCGCCCTGGAAGTGCCACGGCGCATTGGTGCTGCCGGTGCCCACAATCACTTTGCCACGGGCCAGAACGCTATCGAGCTTGCTGTCAGCCGCCTGGGCCACGCCCACGGCAGCGGCAGACGCTGCGAACAGAAGAACACACGCTTTGAACAAGGAAGGACGGTGATGCATGGCAAGCACTCCAGGATGATGTTTATTCCGCTATACCGGAACTTGGTATGTAACAACGGAACAGACAGCAGAAAGTGTGCCACAGCTCGGACGGCGAATGTAGGGAAGATTGAAAAATGTTTTGAATCAGATAGATGCGTTGAAACGAAGAAAGGGTGTTACCGAAGGGGACTATGGCGTAGCGCTACCGTTGGCCACGCAGGCGGGTATCTGGTTCACAAATGGTGCGGAGTTGTTTCTCAAACGAGCATGCTCGCCCCTTCCGGGCAAGGTGCGAAAAACAGACGCAAATACCCGCGTTGGGCAACCTCGCCTGTGACTGCTTTATTCAATCTCCAAGTGATAAAGCCCCTTGAAGGCTGCGATCTGTCGCTTCATTTGGACCGGGGCGCCACGACCACCCGCTGTATCGCCGCCTTCGCCGCGGCCCATCGACAACCCACACAACAAGGTCGGCGATGTACAAAACCATTGAAGATGAAGTACTGAAAATATCGGCGCCCCGGGAACTCAAGGCCGAGTTCATCCAGCATGAGTTCGAACGCCTGCACAGGTTTTGCCTGCTGATCTATCTGGCGAGCATCGCCGTCTGGTTTCTCTATGACCTGATCATCAGTTTCATCGGCGGCCAGGCCTTCACCTGGCGCTCTGTAGTCTGGCTCGGCCTGTTCGCGATCATTGTCATCATCTTGCTGTTCACTCGAAAGGCGCGGCATTTCCACTGGCTGAATGTGCTGTTCGTGCTGACCGTGACCATTGGCACGCGCTTGCTCATCGAGGGGGTAGCCGTCGAGCATCAGGCGGCGTGGTCGCTGCTGGCGGCATCCACCACGCTGTACAGCGCCTCGATGCTGCCGCTGAGCCGATGGTCATTCTTTGCCGCGCAAATCATCACCTGGCTGGTGCTCAATCCTTTCTATAGCCCGGTGTTGGATCTGCTCGATCTCAAGGGCGTGATGACCCTCAGTTACACAGGATTTCTCTGTGCGCTGACGATCTACAGCTTCCTCACCCTGCGCAAGGCCAAGCTCTACAACTTCATCATGTCCAGGCTGCTGCTGGATCAGGCCTACATCGACACCCTCACCGAAATCTCCAATCGCCGCTCGTTCATGACCCGCGCCGACAAGCAATTGCACGCCCGCCCCCGCGAGCATGATCACTACCTGGCGATGATCGATATCGACAATTTCAAGAAGGTCAACGACGTCTACGGCCACGACATCGGCGATGAAGTGCTCAAGCGCATCGCCAGTAACATCAAGGCCGTGATGAGCCCCTACGAATATGCGCGACTGGGGGGTGAGGAGTTTGCGATTTACCTGGCTGGCGTGCGCCGGGAAGATGCCGAAGCACTGGCCGCTGAGCTGTGCCAGGTGGTGCGCGAATATACCGGGCAACACCCCGTAACGGTCAGCATCGGCCTGACGCGTGTGCTGGATGATGACACCTTGAATCAGGCATTGATCAAGGCGGATGCGGCCTTGTATGAGTCAAAGCATACGGGGAAGGATCGGTATACGTTTCATCAGGAACTGTCGGTGGCCTAAAGGCTGCACAAGAGCCATGTAGGAGCTGTCGAGTGAAACGAGGCTGCGATCTTTTGGCTTTTAAAAGCAACATCAAAAGATCGCAGCCTGCGGCAGCTCCTACAGGGGAGCGCATTTCATTGTGGGAGCGGGCTTGCCCGCGATGGGGCCATCAGCGGCAACGCAACATCACCCGCCAATGCGCGCCAGATAAACCCGTTTCACCCGCCTTTCTTCAACCGACATGACGGTCAGGCGCCAGCCTTCCCATTCATGGCTATCGCCAATCATCGGCAACCGATCCAGCAGGCTCACCACCAGCCCGGCGAGGGTCTGATAGTCGTCGGTCGGCTGCGCAGTAAACCCGGTACGCTGGCGCACCCGCGCCAGGTTCAAGGCACCGCTGACCACAAACCCGCCCTTGTCCTCGACCACATCCGGCCCTTCGATCTCGCTTGCGTCCGGCAACTCACCGGCAATCGACTCGAGGATGTCGGTCATGGTCAACACCCCGACGAAATCGCCGAATTCGTTGACCACAAATGCAATGTGGGTGGACGCCTTGCGCATCTGCTCAAGGGCATTGAGGATCGAATAGCTGTCCAGCAGGTTGATGGCCTGGCGCGCCAGATGCGCAAGATCAGGCTGGTTGCCGGCCAGGAACTCCTTGAGCAGCTCCTTCTTGTGCACGAAGCCCAGGGGCTCATCCACCGCGCCGTTGCGAATCAGCGGCAGGCGCGAGTAGGACGAGTGCATCAGGCGCGTACGAATCGTCTCGGCGTCATCGGCCAGGTCGATGTGATCGACATCGGCGCGCACCGTCATCAAGGTGCGGATCGACCGCTCGGCCAGTTGCAGCACACCACTGATCATGACCCGCTCGCGACGATCGAACAGTTCTCCACTCGGCGCCTCGCCGTTGTCGAGCAGGTCGGCAATCTCTTCATCGACCTCCTGTTCCGCCAGTTTGCGCCCACCCAGCAAACGCATCACCGCATGAGCCGTCCGTTCGCGCATCGGTCGCAGGCCCTGCATCGAACGCTTGCGACGTGCCCGGGCGATCTGGTTGAACACTTCGATCAGGATCGAGAACCCGATGGCCGCATACAGATAGCCTTTCGGTATGTGGAAGCCCAGGCCTTCGGCGGTCAGTGCAAAGCCGATCATCATCAAGAAGCCCAGACACAGCATGATCACCGTCGGATGCGCGTTGACGAAGCGGGTCAGCGGCTTGCTGGCCACAATCATCAGGCCGATGGAAATGATCACCGCGATCATCATCACCGCCAGCTCATCGACCATGCCCACGGCGGTAATCACCGCGTCGAGGGAGAACACCGCGTCGAGCACCACGATCTGCGCCACGATCGGCCAGAACAGCGCGTAAGCCGTATTGGATGCGCGCTGGCCAACATGCCCCTCCAGTCGCTCGTGCAATTCCATGGTGGCCTTGAACAACAGGAACACACCACCGAACAGCATGATCAGGTCACGTCCGGAGAAGCTCTTGTCGAACACCTCGAACAGCGGCTGGGTCAGGGTCACCAGCCAGGAAATACTCGCCAGCAGGCCCAGGCGCATCAACAACGCCAGGGACAAACCGATGATCCGTGCACGGTCGCGCTGCTCCGGCGGCAGCTTGTCGGCGAGGATGGCGATAAACACCAGGTTGTCGATACCCAGTACCAGCTCCAGCACAATCAGCGTCAACAAGCCCAACCAGGCGGTGGGGTCGGCTAACCATTCCATATAAAGGTCTCGATCTCGTCAGTGAATCAAAATGCCGGGCACGGCAAGGCGCGGCGCAGAGGCCGTGGGGTTGCGGTGTCAGGAATGTTCGAAGGCCGAAAGACCGGGTGTCTGGCGTGCGTCAAGACCGCGCGGTGGCGCGAGGAGAAAGGGTAACTGGGGGGCTCCGTGAGGGTGTTCATGCAAGTCCTGAAACAGAAAAGGACTTGAATCGTACAGGTGATGGTGACAATTCCTACAGCTGGAAATCATTTCAAGATCTGTAGCAAGTTGGAAATCCCGGCGTTCCCAAGGGCCCTTTCGCGAGCAGGCTCGCTCCCACAGTTGATCTGCATCGCCCACAAATCCCTTGTGGGAGCGAGCCTGCTCGCGATGCTCTTATCCTTTTTTCACCAGCTCGATGTACCTGTTTACCGCCGGTGACTTCTCAAACCGCCGATGAACCAACGCCAACCACGAAGACGCCTCGCAATCCTGGATTTGCCGATACACCACATTGGGCAAACTGACATGCCCCACCACCGACTCCGGCACCACCGCCACCCCCTGCCCCAGTGATACCAGGGCAATTACCGCCACCAACCCACCGGGCTGCGCCCCCAGTTTCGGCGAGAAATTGCCCTTGGCGGCGACCTGCAAGGTGCCGATGACCTGTTCGGGAAGAATGAAGTTTTCGTTCTGCAGGTGCATCGAGTTGATCGTCGGCAAGCGGTTGAGCCAGGAGTCCACCGGCAGCGCCAGCACAAAGCCCTCGCCCATCAGCCGCACCGACTCGATGCCTTCGGGCATGGCCAGTGGGCAGCGGATGTAGCCCAGATCGAAACGCCCCTCGAGGATCATGTTCGCCAGGCTCGCCATCGGGCTTTCTCGCACATTGAGGCTGACGTCCGGGAACTGGCCGGCAAAACTTTGCACCTGCTTTTGCAGCAGCCCGGAATACACCGCCGAGGCCACATAACCCAGTTCGATATGCCCGATCTCGCCGCGACCGGCGCGTTGTGCATTGCGCTGCGCCGACTCGAACTGGCGCACCGTGGCATCGGCTTCGATCATCAGCGCCGCCCCGGCTTCGGTCAGGCTGACATCCCGCGCCTGACGCACAAACAGCCGCGCCCCCAGCTCCGCTTCCATGTCCTGGATCTGCCGGGTCAAGGTCGGCGGCGCGATCCCCAATTGCTCGGCGGCACGGGTGAAATTGCGATGCCGGGCGACGGCAAGGAAATAGCGGAAATGGCGGATGTCCATTCGGTGCATTAGCTCAAAGGTAATGAAGTGATGGTGCGTGCCTAACGAAGGCATCGGCAACCGGCGATAAGCTGCACGCAACCTCACAGTAGAGAACACCTGCCATGTCCGTCAAACCCAGTGTGAGCCCGCGCCTGACCTTGCTCACCGCCTCCGCGGTGTGTGCGCTGATCGTGCTCGACACCAACATTGTCGCCGTTACCTTGCCGAGCATCGCCCGGGATCTGGGAGCGAATTTCGCGGACATCGAGTGGGTGGTCAGCGCCTACATGCTCGCCTTCGCCGCGTTGCTGCTGCCCGCCGGAAGCCTGGCCGATCGTTTTGGTCGCAAGAACACCCTGATGTGGGGGCTGGGGATTTTCATCCTTGCCTCAGTCGGTTGCGGTGCTGCGCCGAATGCCGTGTTTTTGGATATCGCTCGGGCCGTCAAGGGAGTGGGCGCCGCACTGTTGCTGACCTCGGCGCTGGCCTCCATCGGCCACACCTTTCACGATGAAGTGGAACGGGCCAAGGCCTGGGCGTTCTGGGGCGGATGCATGGGCGTGGCGACCACCGCGTCGCCGACCCTGGGCGGCTTGATCACCGAATACGTGGGCTGGCGCTGGATTTTCTACCTCAACCTGCCGGTGGGCCTGTTCCTGATGTACATGGTCTGGCGCGCGGTGCCGCCATCGCGCGACACCCAGGCTGCGCGTCTCGACCCATGGGGCAGCCTGGCGTTCAGTGCCAGCCTGCTGTGCCTGATCTGGGGACTGATCGAAGCCAACCGCATTGGCTGGAACAACTCCGTGACCTGGATGCGCCTGCTGGGTGGCGCCCTGCTGCTGGGGTTGTTCGTGGTGATCGAACGCCTGCAACAGCGGCCGATGATCGACCTGCAACTGTTCCGCCACCCACGCTTCATCGGCGCCCTGCTCGGCATGTTCTTCTACGCCGCCTGCGCCCAGGTGATGATGACGATGCTGCCGTTCTACCTGCAAAACGGCCTGGACTTGAGCGCCATATCCGCAGGGCTTGGCATGCTGCCATTTGCCGTGACCATGTTGATCTTCCCGCGTATCGGTGCGCGCCTGGCCGGTCGCGTGAGCCCGGCGAACATGATGGCGGCCGGCCTGGCGCTGGTGGGTAGCGGAAACCTGCTCAGCGCCTGGGCGGTAAGCGCAGGCGGGTATCTGCCGTTCGCCCTGGCGATTGCCGTCACGGGTGCCGGTGCGGGCCTGCTCAACGGCGACACCCAGAAAAACATCATGGCCTGCGTACCCCGCGAACGGACCGGCATGGCTTCGGGCATGAGTACCACCATGCGCTTCAGCGCAATCATGCTGGGGATCGGGGTCTATGGCGCGCTGCTGGCCGGTCATAGCGAACAGCTGCTGCATGACAGCCTGGCGGCCCAGGGCGGGCAATGGCTGCAACAGACCCACGGGATTGCCTCGCGGGTGGTGGCCGGTGACATGGCGGCAGCGATGAACCTGTTGCCACAGGCGGCGCAACCTGTGGTCGAGCCCTTGGCGCGTCAGGCATTCGTTGGCGGCTTCAGCCTGTTGCTGTGGGTGGCGGGGTTGGCAGGTTTACTGGCTGCGCTGGTGGTCGGCACGTTGATGCGCAATCCGATTCCTACCCTGTCCGTGAATCGACCCGCAGCAGCCGTCACAAGCCCTGGTGCTTGAGAGACGCCAGCCACGCTCGGCATCGGCCTCGCAAGCCATGCCCTCGGGGCGGGTTTGAAATTGCCTGCTTGACATTAAAGTTAACTTCAAGCTTAGCCTCTGTTCATCACTGATGAGGAGTCAAGCATGTCGCCCTTTCAATCCTTGCATCTGCCCAACGGCCAGACCCTCGGCAATCGCATCGCCAAAGCCGCAATGGAAGAGAACCTCGCCGATGGCGAACAGGCGCCGGACCGGGCGCTGTTTCGTCTGTATCAAGCCTGGGCCGAAGGCGAAGCCGGACTGCTGTTGACCGGCAACGTGATGATCGACCGCCGCGCCATGACCGGCCCCGGCGGTGTGGTGCTGGAAGACGAACGTCACCTGGAACGGTTTCGCCAGTGGGCCGGCATCGGTCGTGCCGGCGGCGCGCACTTCTGGATGCAGCTCAATCATCCCGGTCGCCAGACCATGGCCAACCTAGGCCAGCAGGCATTGGCCCCCTCTGCCGTGGCAATGGACATGGGATCGTTTTCCAAGCTGTTTGCCGAGCCAAAACCCATGAGCGAGGCCGACATCGAAGAGGTGATCCAGCGTTTCGCAACCAGCGCCGCACTGGCGGAAAAGGCCGGGTTCAGCGGCGTGCAGATTCACGCCGCCCATGGCTACCTGCTCAGCCAGTTCCTCTCGCCGCTGACCAATCACCGCACCGACCAATGGGGCGGCTCGCTGGAAAACCGAGCGCGCTTGCTGTTGGCGGTGGTCGACGCGGTACGCAAGGCCGTGTCGCCAGGCTTTTGTGTGGCGGTCAAGCTCAACTCGGCGGACTTCCAGCGCGGCGGGTTCGATGCCGACGACGCCCGGCAAGTGATCCAGTGGCTCAACGAAAAACCGCTCGATCTGCTGGAACTGTCCGGCGGCAGCTACGAAGCGCCGGCGATGCAGGGCGAAGCCCGAGATGGCCGAACCCTGGCCCGTGAGGCGTATTTTCTGGAAATGGCCAAGGAGTTGGCCAGCGTGGCGCGCATGCCGGTGATGGTGACGGGCGGGATTCGCCGCCTGGCCATTGTCGAACAGGTACTCGACAGCGGCATCGCCATGGCCGGCATTGGCACGGCGCTGGCCGTTGAACCGCAGCTGGTCAAACGCTGGCGCGAAGGCCAGGACAGCCACCCGCAACTGCCGCCGATTCGCTGGAAACGCAAACCCCTGGCGGCGCTGGCGAACATGGCGGTGGTGAAGTTCCAGCTGCATCGCTTGAGTCGCGGGCGCAAGACCCGGCCGCAGGTGTCGGCGTTGCTGGCGCTGGTGCTGGACCAGTTGTATATCGCCAGGAGGACCCGGCAGTACCGGCAGGCGATGGGCAAGTGATCAAAATGGACGGTGACTGGTAGTCCGCTATCGCGAGCAGGCTCGCTCCTACAGGGGGAATGCATTCCAAGTGTGGGAGCGAGCCTGCTCGCGATGAGGCCTGCACAGACAACACAGCACCTAGCCGGGCAACAGCTCATCGATATGCCGATACTCAGCCTGCAACTGCGCAGCCAAAACCTTGCTACGCCCAAGGCGAATCGGTCCACGCTCAATGTCGATGACCAATCCCGGACACTCAAGTGCAGGCAGCGCCGACCACTCCTTCAATCGACCATCGGTCACCACCAGCAACCGTTGCTGCTCCGCCGCAAAGCGTTTCTGCCGCGAAGCCAGCCAATGCCCCGCCTCGCCCAGCGCAGCCAGCAACGGCGTACCACCACCCGCCCCTAGCCCATCGAGCCAGTGGCGCAAACCGCTGGAAGCCTTCAAGCCTTGCACCTGCCACTTCGGCGACGTGCCGCTGGCAGTCAGCAACGCCAGGCGCGCGCGTTGGCGGTAAGCGTCGTCGAACAATTGCGCCAGTAGGCCCTTGGCATCGCTCAACGCCTGATGGCGACGGGTCGATGCCGAGGCGTCGACGATCACCAGCCACAGCTCATGGGGCGAGCGGGTCCGCAGCTGGAACAACAATTCTGCACGTCGGCGTGGGCGGCCGTTGAGCAAGGTGCCGGGCCAGTTGACCGAGCCGTCGCGTGCGTCATGTCGCCTGCCTTGCTTGCCGTGGTCCAGGCGTCCTGCACGGGGTCTGGCATTCGCCCCCGCGTCGGATCGGGGGCGAATGCCTAGGGCTTTTTTGGCCAGATGGGTACTTCACGACGGGCGCCGGTTGGCAGTGCCTGCGCAGGCATTTCCCCCCATTGGCCCTGACCTCCGCTCGGGTTGGCGTTCTGGCCGGATGGAGGCTGGTGGGGTTGGGCTGCCGGTGACGCGTGCTCGCGACGGCGATGACGCAGGGCGAATTCGGCGACTGCGTCGATATCTTCCTCGGCGATAGACATTGCCCCACGCCACGCGGCATGGGCCCGTGCCGCGCGCAGCCAGACCAGATCGGCGCGCAGACCATCGACGCCGGCGGCAAAGCAACGCTCGGTAATCTGCGCCAGCGCCGCATCATCCAGAGGGATGCTCGCCAACGCACTGCGCGCCTTCTGGCAGCGCTCGCGCAAGGCTTGCTGCTGGCTTTCCCATTCACCGCAAAAGCCTTGGGGATCACTGTCGAAATCCAGGCGTCGACGGATGATCTGCCCACGCTCGGCCGGGGCGGTGTGACCGCCGAGCGCGACGTTCAAGCCAAAACGATCGAGCAGTTGCGGGCGCAGCTCGCCCTCTTCCGGGTTCATGGTGCCGATGAGGACGAACTTCGCCGAGTGCCGATGGGAAATGCCGTCGCGCTCCACCAGATTGGTGCCGCTGGCGGCCACGTCGAGCAGCAGGTCGACCAGGTGATCCGGTAGCAGGTTGACTTCATCGACGTAGAGCACGCCACCGTCGGCCTTGGCCAGCACGCCGGGGGAAAACTGTGCGCGACCCTCGCTCAGGGCGGCGTCCAGGTCGAGGGTGCCGACCAGACGCTCTTCGGTGGCCCCCAGCGGCAAGGTGACAAACTGGCCGCTGGCGAGCAGGTCGGCCAGGCCCCGGGCCAGGGTCGACTTGGCCATGCCTCGCGGGCCTTCGATCAGCACCCCGCCGATCTTCGGGTCGATGGCGGTGAGGTACAGCGCCAGTTTCAAGTCGTCGGCGCCGACCACGGCGGAGAGAGGGAAATGGGGGGTGTCGGTCATTGTTGGATCTCGGTCATGGTCGGTAGGCTCACAAACACCTTAGTACCTGTAGGAGCGAGCCTGCTCGCGATGGTGTATCAGTTGAAATCAATGCGACTGACACTCCATCGCGAGCAGGCTCGCTCCTACAGGGGAATTGCGGTGAATCAGGTGTCTTCTTCTATATCCAGCAGCAAATTTTCCAACGCCTCGCGGTACTCACCCGGCTCCTTCCACATCCCCCGCTGTTGCGCTTCGAGCATGCGCTCGGTCATGTCGCGCAAGGCGTGGGGGTTGTGTTCGCGGACGAACTCCCGGGTGCCAGGGTCCAGCAGATAGGCATCGGCCAGCAACGCGTACTGGTGATCGTCGATCAACTGCGTGGTGGCGTCGAAGGCGAACAAGTTGTCGACGGTGGCGGCCATTTCGAACGCGCCTTTATAACCGTGGCGCTTGACGCCCTCCAGCCACTTCGGATTGGCCGCACGGGAGCGGATCACCCGGTTGAGTTCTTCCTTGAGCGTGCGAATCTTCGGCAGGTCCGGCTGGCTGTGATCGCCGTGATAACTGGCCGCCGCCTCGCCGCTCAGGCTCTCCACGGCAGCGAGCATGCCGCCCTGGAATTGGTAGTAATCATTGGAGTCGAGCAGATCGTGCTCGCGGTTGTCCTGGTTTTGCAGCACCGCCTGCACCTGGCTCAGGCGCCGGGTGAATTGCTCGCGGGCTGCGGTGCCTTCGTCGGAGCCGCCATAGGCGTAACCGCCCCAGTTCAGGTAAACCTCGGCCAGATCCTCGCGGCTCTGCCACAGGCGCCCGTCGATGGCGCCCTGCACGCCCGCGCCATAGGCGCCGGGCTTGGCGCCGAAAATGCGCCAGCCGGCCTGACGCCGCGCCGCCTCTTCATCGAGTCCCGATTGCAACAGCGCTTCGTACTCGGCCCGCACCTTGGCGGCCAGCGGGTTGAGATCATCCGGCTCATCCAGCGCGGCGACCGCCTGCACGGCGGCATCGAACAGGCGGATCAAGTTGGCAAAGGCATCCCGGAAGAAGCCTGACACCCGCAAAGTGACGTCCACGCGGGGACGGTCGAGCAGGCTCAGCGGCAAAATCTCGAAATCATCGACCCGCTGGCTGCCCGTGGCCCAGACCGGACGCACGCCCATCAACGCCATGGCCTGGGCAATGTCATCGCCGCCGGTGCGCATGGTCGCCGTGCCCCACACCGACAGACCGAGCTGGCGCAAATGATCGCCGTGATCCTGCAGGTGGCGCTCAAGGATCAGGTTGGCCGACTGGAAGCCGATGCGCCATGCAGTGGTGGTGGGCAGGTTGCGCACATCCACCGAATAGAAATTGCGCCCGGTGGGCAGCACGTCCAGCCGCCCACGGCTAGGCGCGCCGCTGGGGCCGGCGGGGACGAAACGCCCGTCCAGGGCATCGAGCAGGCCGCGCATTTCCGCCGGGCCACAGGCGTCCAGCCTGGGGGCGACCACTTCGCGCAGGTTGTCGAGGATGACTTGCACCTCAGTCCAGTTCGCCCCTTGTGGGAGCGAGCCTGCTCGCGATGGTGTATCAGCCACATCGATGTCGACTGACACTCCATCGCGAGCAGGCTCGCTCCTACAGGGGGTATCGATCGTCTGGGCGATCAGCTGTGCAGCGAACAGCTCAAGACGTTCACGGGTATCGCCCGTGGTGCGCCAGGGTTCTTCACTGATCGTCAACAACGCTTCGGGACGCGGCCCGCTCCAAGGCTCGGCCAGCCCGCAATCGAGCGGATCGAAGCCCAACTCAAAGGCCCTGGCCAACGCCCGCAGCAGGCTCGACTGCGCCCCGCGTCCATCGCCTCGGGGAATGCGCAGCAACGCGAGCAAGGTATCGATGCGCAACCTCCCTGCCGGTGACTCGCCGAACACATGCAGGCCGTCGCGGATCTGCGACTCTTTCAAGTCGCACAGATACGTGTCCAGCCGTGGCAGCCAGATTGCCGCATCGGCGTCGCTGTCCAGCTTCTCGTCCAGTTGCAGTTCGCGGTCGATGTGGGTGTCGCGCACCAGTTGCAGGATGTCGCGCTGCAATTCCCGGGCGCGGCGCGGATCCAGCAGTTGTGCTTCGTAATACTCGTCGGCCAACAGCTCCAGGTTGCGCAGCGGGCCGTAGGTTTCAGCGCGGGTCAGTGGCGGCATCAAGTGGTCGATGATCACCGCCTGGGTGCGCCGTTTTGCCTGGGCGCCCTCCCCCGGATCGTTGACGATGAACGGATAGATGTTCGGCAGCGGCCCGAGCAGCGCGTCCGGCCAGCAGCTCTCGGACAGGCCGACACCCTTGCCCGGCAACCACTCCAGGTTGCCGTGCTTGCCGACGTGGATCACACCGTGAGCGCCGTAGGTGTTGCGCAGCCAGAAGTAAAACGCCAGGTAACCGTGGGGAGGCACCAGGTCCGGGTCGTGATACACCGCGCTCGGGTCGACCTGATAACCCCGGGCCGGCTGGATGCCGACGAAGGTCAGGCCGAAGCGCAGCCCGGCGATCATCATCCGCCCGCCCCGGCACATCGGGTCGTTTTCCGGCGCACCCCAACGCTCCAGCACTGCCGCGCGATTGGCTTCAGGCAGTGCGTTGAACATCGTCAGGTAGTCGTCCATGGCGAGGCTTTGCTGGCAGGGGCGCTGGTCGAGACTGTCCAAATCGTTGCTGACACCGCCGAGCAATTGCCGGATCAGCGCTGTGCCGCTATCGGGCAATTCAGCCGGCAGCGGATAGCCCTCGGCATGCAGCGCACGCAGGATGTTCAGCGCTGCGGCCGGCGTATCGAGGCCCACGCCATTGCCGATTCGACCATCACGGGTCGGGTAATTGGCGAGGATCAGGGCAATGCGTTTTTCTGCGTTGGGCAGGCGCGCCAGATCGACCCAGCGCCGCGCCAGTTCGGCGACGAAGTCCATGCGTTCCGGTTGCGGCCGGTAGCAGACCACGTCGGACTGACTGCGCTCGCTGCGCCAGGCCAGGTCCTTGAAGCTGATCGGCCGGCTGATGATGCGCCCGTCCAGTTCCGGCAACGCGATGTGCATCGCCAGGTCCCGAGGCCCCAGGCCCTGTTCGCTGGCCCGCCAGCCGGGTTCGTTGTCCTGGGCACAGATCGCCTGGATCACCGGGATATTGCGGCGAAACGGCCGCAAGTGTGGGGCTTCGGGGCTGGATTGGGCGAAGCCGGTGGTGTTCAGAATCACCGAGGCGCAGGTTTCATCCAGCCAGTCCTCGACCACCGAAAGGCAGCCGGGCTCTTTCAAACTGGCCAGCGCTATCGGCAGCGGGTTCAACCCCGCGGCCTGCAAGCGCTGGCAGAAAACATCGATGAAAGCGGTGTTCGCCGCCTGCAAATGCGAGCGGTAAAACAGCACAGCCGCCACCGGTTGACCGGTCAGCCACTGGGCTTGCCAATCCTCGAGCGCGGCGGAGCTTTTATGCGGGTGGTATATCGCAGTGCGCGGCAGGGTTTGCGGCTCTGCCCACAGGTAGTCGCGCCCCAGCCAGCGATCGGCCAGGCAGCGAAACAGGTTCAACGCGTTGGCCATGCCGCCCTGACGCAGGAAGTGCCAGAGCCGGTCGCGATCTTCGGCAACCACGGTGCTCAGGTCGCTGAGTTCCGGGTCCGGGCGATCATCACCCGGCACCAGAATCAATTGCACCCCGCGCTGCGACAATTCCACCAGGCGCTCGACGCCATAGCGCCAATAGGCAATGCCGCCGTGCAGCGAAATCAGAATGACCTTGGCGTGACGCAGCACTTCATCGACGTACAGGTCGACCGAGGCGTGATTCTGCACCTGCATCGGATTGGCCAGGCGCACGCTCGGGTAGTCCTCGGGCAACTGCTGCGCCGCCTCGGCGAGCAGCGCCAGGCTGGAGTCACCGCTGCACAGGATCACCAGCTCGGCGGGGGTTTGTCCAAGGTCGGCAATGTTGTCATCCGACACGAAACCGCCGGGCTGGGTCCTGAGCAGGTGCATGGCTTACACGCTGAGCGCGGCGCGCAATTGCGCTTCGAGGGCGGCGGCATCCAGCTCCTGGCCGATCAACACCAGACGCGTGGTGCGTGCTTCTTCGGCGCCCCACTGGCGGTCGAAGTGCTTGTCGAAACGGGTGCCCACGCCCTGGATCAGCAGGCGCATCGGTTTGTTCGGGATGGCGGCGAAGCCCTTGACGCGCAGGATGCCGTGCTTGACCACCAGTTGGGTCAGGGCGTCCAGCAGCAGGCTTTCGTCGGCTTGCGGCAGCTCGATGGAAATGGAGTCGAAAGCATCGTGGTCGTGATCATCGTGATCGTCACCTTCGTGGTGGTGATCGTGATGGCTGTGACGGCCGTCGATGTGTTCTTCGGAACCGGCACCGAGGCCAATCAGCACGTCCAGCGGCAGGCGGCCGTTGCTGGCTTCGATGACTTTCACCGCCGGCGGCAGTTCTTCAGCGACTTCCAGGCGCACACGGGCCAGGTCTTCAGGCTTGATCAGGTCGGCCTTGTTGAGGATCACCAGGTCGGCGCTCGACAGTTGGTCGGCGAACAGCTCGTGCAGCGGCGACTCGTGGTCCAGGTTCGGGTCAAGTTTGCGCTGGGCATCGACTTGATCCGGGAACGCGGCGAAGGTGCCGGCGGCAACGGCCGGGCTGTCGACCACGGTGATCACCGCGTCAACGGTGCAGGCGCTGCGGATCTCCGGCCACTGGAAGGCCTGGACCAGCGGCTTTGGCAGGGCCAGGCCCGAGGTTTCGATAAGGATGTGGTCAAGATCACCGCGACGGGCGACCAGTTCGCGCATCACCGGGAAGAACTCTTCCTGGACGGTGCAGCACAGGCAGCCATTGGCCAGTTCGTAGACGCGGCCGTTGGCTTCTTCTTCGGTGCAACCGATGGAACATTGCTTGAGAATTTCGCCGTCGATGCCCAGCTCGCCGAACTCGTTGACGATCACCGCGATGCGACGGCCCTGGGCGTTGTCGAGCATGTGCCGCAGCAGGGTGGTTTTGCCCGAGCCGAGGAAGCCGGTAACGATGGTGACGGGGAGTTTGGCCAGTGTTTTCATCGGATGCCCTTTGGCAAGGTGGCGGGCATACGGGACGAGGACCGACAGCGCAGGCGCGCGTCGGAAGTGTTCGCCACCGGATCACCCCGCCCGGTTATAGTGAGAATCTGTTGCGAGGCAGGTCTCCTGGCTGACGGTGTGCCGATCATCAGACTGGCGTTCGTTGCGCCTTCCCGCGGGCTCAGGACCTGAGCGTGCAGTGGCGTGGCAGCGAACATCACCGCTCACAGTTGCGGGGGCAGCCGCGGCATCGACCGCGTTCCCTTCTTAGCTTCGACACATGCCGAAGAACCTCGAAAGCGCAAGGCTACGCATCGTATTGGGGCGGGTCAATGATCACGCTGAGTTCAGTGGCGGCCCGGATGACGCCATCGCGAGCAAGCATTGCTCCCACAGGTTGCCGGTGTCCTTGTGGGAGCAAAGCTTGCTCGCGATCGGGGCGACTCGATCTCAAGATGAGAACCCCTGCCAATTGACGCCCCACCCTCACCCATGCTCTCCTACACAACTTGTTACGGGTGCCCTTCACAGGGTGAAACGGGAAACCGGTGAATCGTGTGCTTTACTCAAAGCCACGTCAGTCCGGTGCTGCCCCCGCAACGGTAAGCGAGCGAAGCGTCAGATCCACTGTGCCGATGGGGCATGGGAAGGTGATGCTTGCAGGTAATGGCTAAGCCAACGCCCCTCGTGAGCCCGGAGACCGGCCCGCAACACGAAGTGATCCAACTTCACTGAATGACAAACCCGCGGTGGGCGGGCGCTGTTCGAATCTCTGCGCGCGTTGGTGTGCAGGGTTTCTTCATGCGCTCTAATTCCCCGCTGACAGAACAGAGGGAAACGCCATGTCGATCATCAGCAGCACCGGCCACACAGCCTCCTCCAGCACCACCTCCACCCTTGCCCAACGCATCACCGCCGCTGTCTGCGCGTCGATCCTGGGTGCGTGCCTTGTGTATTTCGCCGGTTTCTCGCACATCGAAGCGGTGCACAACGCCGCCCACGATACCCGTCACAGCTCAGCATTCCCGTGCCATTGAGACCTGCCGACATGATCAAGCGTATTGCGCAAACCGCAGGTTTCACGGGGCTGCTGGCTGCCCTGCTGCTGACCTTGCTGCAGAGCTTCTGGGTCGCCCCGCTGATTCTGCAGGCCGAAACCTACGAAAAATCCGAGCCTGCAGCCGTTGAAGTCCATGAACACGCCGCTGGCACCGCTGCCCACACCCACGATGCCGAAGCCTGGGAACCGGAAGACGGCTGGCAGCGCGTGCTGTCGACCACCGGTGGCAACCTGGTGGTGGCCGTCGGTTTCGCCCTGATGCTCGCCGGCCTCTACACCCTGCGCGCTCCGACCAGGACCTCCCAGGGCCTGCTCTGGGGTCTGGCCGGTTATGCGACCTTCGTTCTGGCGCCGACCCTCGGCCTGCCACCTGAGTTGCCGGGCACTGCCGCTGCCGACCTGGCGCAACGCCAGCTCTGGTGGGTGGGCACCGCCGCTTCCACCGCTGTCGGCATCGCGCTGATCGTGTTCGGCCGGCACTGGCTGATGAAGGTGCTGGGCGTGGCGATCCTTGCCGTGCCCCATGTAATTGGCGCCCCGCAACCGGAAGTGCATTCGATGCTTGCGCCCGAAGCGCTGGAAGCCCAGTTCAAAATCGCTTCGCAGCTCACCAACGTCGCGTTCTGGCTGGCCCTGGGCCTGATCAGCGCATGGCTGTTTCGCCGCAAAAGCGAAGGTCAATACCACGCATGATGGATGCTGGCACAGCGCCGACCCTGGTGGTCGGCCTGGGCTGCCAGCGGGGCTGCCCCGTCAGCACGCTGCGGGCGCTGCTCGATCAGGCCCTGCAGGCTCACCGGATCGAGCTCCATCAGATCAAGGCCCTGGCCAGCATCGACTTGAAACGCGATGAACCGGCGCTGACTGAACTGGCCGGGCAGCTTGACCTGCCGATATCGTTTTTCAGCAGCGAACAAATGACGCCCTATCAGGCGCTGCTCAGCCACCACTCGCAGATCGCCTTCGAACGCACCGGCTGCTATGGCGTGGCGGAAAGTGCGGCCCTGGCCCTGGCCGAGCAATTGGCCAATGCACCGGCGAAACTGCTGGTCCCACGACAAAAATATGCCCAGGCCACCTTGGCGTTGGCCTGCGCAGACCGAAATACCCGATAATCCCCGCCCGCGATCATGAGCAATCTTCATCTGAAGCCTTGCCTGACCCTTTTTTCTGACAGGAGCCGACGATGACCGTCTACTTCATTGGTGCCGGTCCCGGCGATCCGGAACTGATCACCGTCAAGGGTCAGCGATTGATTCGCAGCTGCCCGGTAATCATCTATGCCGGCTCGCTGGTGCCCACCGCCGTGCTGGAGGGCCATAGTGCCGAACAGGTGGTCAACAGCGCCGAGCTGCACCTGGAACAGATCATCGAACTGATCAAGACCGCCCACGCCAAGGGCCAGGATGTGGCCCGCGTGCATTCCGGCGACCCGAGCCTGTATGGCGCCATCGGCGAGCAGATTCGTCATCTGCGCGAACTCGGCATTGCGTTCGAGATCATTCCCGGCGTGACCGCCACCGCAGCCTGCGCTGCGCTTCTGGGGGCGGAACTGACCCTGCCGGACGTGTCACAGAGCGTGATCCTGACCCGCTACGCCGACAAAACCCCCATGCCGGCCGGAGAGGAATTGGGCAGCCTGGCGCAGCACGGGGCGACCATGGCGATCCATTTGGGGGTCAATCATCTGGAGAAAATCCTTGCCGAACTGCTGCCGCACTACGGCGCGGATTGCCCGATCGCGGTGATTCACCGGGCGACGTGGCCGGATCAGGATTGGGTGGTGGGGACGCTTGAGGATATTGCCGGGAAGGTTGCGGCGAAGGGGTTTCGGCGTACGGCGTTGATTTTGGTGGGTCGGGTGTTAGGGAGTGATCACTTCAGCGAGTCATCGCTGTATCGCGCAGGGCATGCGCACCTCTATCGCCCATAAGGACCCTATCGCGAGCGAGCTCGCTCCCACATTGGAATGCGATCAACTGTAGGAGCGAGCCTGCTCGCGATGGGGCCATTGAATTTCACCCATAAAAAAACGGCGCTCACGGTGCGCCGTTTTTTTGTTTGCAGCGAACGCCTTAGTAGTAGGCGTTTTCTTTCTGCGTGTGGTCAGTGACGTCACGAACGCCCTTGAGCTCGGGAATTCGCTCGAGCAAGGTGCGCTCGATGCCTTCCTTCAAGGTTACGTCGGCCTGGCCGCAGCCCTGGCAACCGCCACCGAACTGCAGAACGGCGATGCCGTCTTCGACCACATCGATCAGGCTCACCTGGCCGCCATGGCTGGCCAGCCCGGGGTTGATCTCGGTCTGCAGGTAATAGTTGATACGCTCGTTGATCGGGCTGTCGGCGTTGACCATCGGGACCTTGGCGTTGGGCGCCTTGATGGTCAGCTGGCCGCCCATGCGGTCGGTGGCGTAGTCGACAACGGCGTCGTCCAGGAAGGCTTCGCTGAAGTGGTCGATGTAAGCGGTGAAGCTTTTGAGCCCCAGCGCCGTGTCTTCAGGCTTTTCTTCGCCCGGCTTGCAGTAGGCAATGCAGGTTTCGGCGTATTGGGTGCCAGGCTGGGTGATGAAGATGCGGATGCCAATGCCCGGGGTGTTCTGCTTGGAAAGCAGATCAGCCAGATAATCGTGGGCGGCGTCGGTGATGGTAATAGCGGTCATGGAAACTCCTCGCAGGCTTGGGCGCAGTTTACGCCAATCATCGCGCCGGACAAAGTCCCAGTATTTTTGTCAGGAAAGATTCCGTTGTTTGCACCTCTTGTGGGAGCGAGCTTGCTCGTGATGACAGTGGCACATTCAAAATTGATGCCGTCTGTCACGCAGCTATCGCGAGCAAGCTCGCTCCTACACGGATCGGGGGAGATCAGAGGTTTTCGTAGCGGTTCATGTCCAATACGCCCTCTTCCACCGGATCTGTCTCGTGTATATAGCGGCTCAAGTCATGGAAGTATTGCCAGAACTGCGGATGGCTGCGACGAATGCCCCAGCGCTCGACGATTTTCTCGAAGCGCTCGGCATCCCTGGCGTTTTCCATGGCATCCACAAAGTCCGGAACCTCTGCGGCCGGGATGTTGAACATGAAATTCGGGTAACTGCTGAGAACGCCAGGGAAAATAGTGATGGTATCCAGCTCCGGCTGATAGCGCAGCGACTCACCCAGCAGGAACGCGACGTTGCTGTGGGCTCGGTTGCGCAGCAGGCTGTAGACCACCCGCTGGCCGCTGGCGGTTTCGACCCGCAGCATGGTCGCCTCCGGCAACTGATCGATGACCTTGAGCCCGGCGGCCGGGCGCGAGGTCAGGCGGCTCAAGGCCTGCTCGGCGCTTTGCAAGACCGGGTCAATGTTCGGCCGCGAACAGTAGGCGCCGTCGCAGCGGTTGATCGGGTCCGGCTTGGCGTTGAGTTCGCCGTAGCGCGCCAGCAACTGCATGGAGAAATCCCGCTTGGGGTCCTTCGCATCGAGTATCAACGCGGTCGGCTTGTCGTCATCGATGGACTCATAGTCCATCCACATCTTGATTTTGCCGCTGCTCTGGTACCAGTCGTCGAGGTAGCCGAGCCGCGAATCGGCCGGCATCAGGCGCAGGAAATTCTGCTCGGCACCGTTGCGGATCAGATCGAAATACAGCCGTGTCTGCGCCTGATGGGACACATTGCCGAACACGTCGAAATTCACCGCCAGCTGGTAATAGGTGCGCTCCAGCAGCGGGAAATCGAACAGCCACATGGTTTGCGGCACCTCGCCGATCAGGCCCTTGGTCACGGCGGCGCTGTCGAAATGCCGGAAGATGCTCAGCAACGCATTGTCATTGCCCGCCCACAGGGTCGACCAGCTCGGCGCCGGCAGATCGGCATAGCTGTCGCGGCGCAGCGCCTCGTACTCGTTACGTTTGTCGCGGTAGTTGTGCCACAGGCTCAGAACGCTGCCGACATCGTCGTTCTGCCCCGGCATCGCCAGCAACGGCGTGGCCTGGCCACGGTAATTCGGGTCGGTGATATAGAGGTCGTGTTCCGGCGCCTGGAACAAGGCCCAGAAGTTGTCGCGGATCACGTCGGTGGCAATCTGCCCTCGGCACACCGGGCCGCGAATGAAGGTCCGCACGAAATATTCGGCGTTATCCAGCATGAACTGATAACGCGCCTGGGCGGGAATGGCCTCGAACGTGGCAAAGGGGTTGGCCCGGCGCTCCGGTCCGTAACCCGGCAATGCGGTCACCTGCCAGTTGCCGTTGTAGAACAGGCTTTTGACCCGGGCCATTTTCGCCGCGCTCAGCGGATAGGTGATGTGCGTCTTGTGCACGATCACCCCCTGCACCGGCCACAGGCGGTAATAGAACTGCGTGCCAGGGTCGTCGTTCGGACGACGGGTGTTGATCAGGTCGATCGGTTGGCCAGTGGGCGTACGCGAACGCACCCACTGAAAGAAATGCCCCGGTTCGCCGTCCTTGAAATACAGGTGCGCGAGGAACCAGTGTTCGAACAGCCAGCGTGCCACCAGGCTTTGCCGGGCGCCCGGTGCATTGAGCAGGTTCTCCCACTGCACCACCTGCATGGCTTCCTTCGCGCTTGGCACCAGGCCCTGCTCATCGATCGGCGCACCGGACGCCAGCCAGCGCTGCAAGGTCTGGTATTGCTGGTCGGTCAAACCGGTGACGGCCAGGGGCATGCCCTGTTGCGGATGGGAACTGGCGTAGCCGTCGAACTCCGCGGGCATGGCGCAGACATTGTCACGGTTGAGGCCCAGCACAATATCTTCAGGCAATTTGGCATTGGGTTGCAGCGGCGTGCGGTGGCCCAACTCCAGCATCCGCGCCATCAACGCGGCCTGGCTGCCCTGGGCGTCGAGCACCGAATAAAAGCCCTTCTGCTGCCAGGCCCGCTTGCCGAAAGCGTCATAAAACAGCCGGGTTGGTGCGGCGGCCTGGCCGCGATCACCGTCGTAGACTGGGGTTTTGCTCGCCCCCCGCGCCGCGCCTTCGCCACTGCCCAGGTTGAGCTGACAGGCGGAATCGTAGCAAGCGTGGCAGGCCACGCACTTTTCCGTGAAGATCGGTTGAATGTCGCGGGTGTAGGAAATAGAAGGAGAAACAGCGGGAGAAGTGGCAGCCGGAATCGCCGCCCCCTGCGCCACGGCACCCCAGCTCAAACACAGCAATAAACTGCTGATAACCACGCGATACGACATGCCCTGATCCCGATCCTTGAAAACGCCGCGATTCTACCGGCCCGAAGACCGCGCCAACATGAGCGATATTCATGCAAAACCCGGACATGCTCCAAAAGCGCACAGGTTTGCTATTATCCGGACCCTTCGTCATGGCCTTACCGAGTAGTCCAAATGTCCGATCGCAGTGTTCGCCTTCAAGCTCTCAAGCACGCCCTCAAAGAGCGCATTCTGATCCTCGATGGCGGCATGGGCACGATGATCCAGAGCTACAAGCTCGAAGAACAGGATTACCGTGGCAAACGCTTCGCCGACTGGCCAAGCGATGTCAAAGGCAACAACGACCTGCTGGTCCTGACCCGTCCGGACGTCATCGCAGGCATCGAGAAAGCTTATCTGGATGCCGGCGCCGACATTCTGGAAACCAACACCTTCAACGCCACCCAGATCTCCATGGCCGATTACGGCATGGAAGCGCTGGTCTACGAACTGAACGTAGAAGGCGCCCGCCTGGCGCGCAAGGTCGCCGATGCGAAAACCCTCGAGACCCCGGACAAGCCACGCTTCGTCGCCGGCGTGCTTGGCCCGACCAGCCGCACCTGCTCGCTGTCCCCGGACGTGAACAACCCCGGCTACCGCAACGTGACCTTCGATGAACTGGTGGAGAACTACACCGAGGCCACCAAAGGCCTGATCGAAGGCGGTGCCGACCTGATCCTGATCGAAACCATCTTCGACACCCTGAACGCCAAGGCGGCGATCTTCGCCGTACAGGGCGTGTTCGAAGAGCTGGGCGTCGAGTTGCCGATCATGATCTCCGGCACCATCACCGACGCCTCCGGCCGTACCCTGTCCGGCCAGACCACCGAAGCCTTCTGGAACTCCGTGGCCCACGCCAAGCCGATCTCGGTCGGTCTGAACTGCGCCCTGGGCGCCCGCGAACTGCGCCCGTACCTGGAAGAGCTGTCGGACAAGGCCAGCACCCACGTCTCGGCTCACCCGAACGCTGGCTTGCCCAACGAATTCGGCGAGTACGACGAACTGCCGTCGGAAACCGCCAAGGTCATCGAAGAATTCGCCCAGAGCGGCTTCCTCAATATCGTCGGCGGTTGCTGCGGCACCACGCCGGGCCACATCGAAGCCATCGCCAAGGCCGTGGCCGGTTATGCCCCGCGGCAAATCCCTGACATCCCCAAGGCCTGCCGTCTTTCGGGCCTGGAACCGTTCACCATCGATCGCAACTCGCTGTTCGTCAACGTTGGCGAGCGCACCAACATCACCGGTTCCGCCAAGTTCGCCCGCCTGATTCGTGAAGACAACTACACCGAAGCCCTGGAAGTCGCCCTGCAGCAGGTCGAAGCCGGCGCCCAGGTGATCGACATCAACATGGACGAAGGGATGCTCGATTCGAAGAAGGCCATGGTGACCTTCCTCAATCTGATTGCCGGCGAACCGGACATCTCCCGCGTACCGATCATGATCGACTCCTCGAAATGGGAAGTGATCGAAGCCGGCCTCAAGTGCATCCAGGGCAAGGGCATCGTCAACTCGATCAGCATGAAGGAAGGCGTCGAGCAGTTCATTCATCACGCCAAACTGTGCAAGCGCTATGGCGCCGCGGTGGTGGTGATGGCGTTCGACGAAGTCGGCCAGGCCGACACCGAAGCGCGCAAGAAGGAAATCTGCAAACGCTCCTACGACATTCTGGTCAACGAAGTCGGCTTCCCGCCGGAAGACATCATCTTCGACCCGAACATCTTCGCCGTGGCCACCGGTATCGAAGAACACAACAACTACGCTGTGGACTTCATCAACGCCTGTGCCTACATCCGTGACGAGCTGCCCTACGCCCTCAGCTCCGGCGGCGTGTCCAACGTGTCGTTCTCGTTCCGTGGCAACAACCCGGTGCGCGAGGCGATTCACTCGGTGTTCCTGCTGTATGCGATCCGCAATGGCTTGACCATGGGTATCGTCAACGCCGGCCAACTGGAGATCTACGACCAGATCCCGGTGGAACTGCGCGACGCCGTGGAGGACGTGATCCTCAACCGCACCCCGGAAGGCACCGACGCCCTGCTCGCCATCGCCGACAAGTACAAGGGCGACGGCAGCACCAAGGAAGCCGAGACCGAAGAGTGGCGCAGCTGGGACGTCAACAAGCGTCTGGAGCATGCGCTGGTCAAGGGCATCACCACCCACATCGTCGAAGACACCGAAGAGTCGCGCCTGTCGTTCGCCCGCCCGATCGAAGTGATCGAAGGGCCGCTGATGGCCGGCATGAACATCGTCGGCGACCTGTTCGGCGCCGGCAAAATGTTCCTGCCACAAGTGGTGAAATCCGCCCGCGTTATGAAGCAGGCCGTGGCCCACCTGATCCCGTTCATCGAGCTGGAAAAAGGCGACAAGCCGGAGGCCAAGGGCAAGATCCTGATGGCCACGGTCAAGGGCGACGTGCACGACATCGGCAAGAACATCGTCGGCGTGGTCCTGGGCTGTAACGGCTACGACATCGTCGACCTCGGCGTGATGGTGCCGGCGGAGAAGATCCTCCAGGTCGCCAAAGACGAGAAGTGCGACATCATCGGCCTGTCCGGCCTGATCACCCCGTCGCTGGACGAGATGGTTCACGTGGCGCGCGAGATGCAGCGCCAGGATTTCCATCTGCCGCTGATGATCGGTGGCGCGACCACCTCCAAGGCGCACACGGCGGTGAAGATCGAGCCCAAGTACAGCAACGACGCAGTGGTGTATGTGACCGACGCCTCCCGTGCGGTGGGTGTAGCCACGCAACTGCTGTCCAAGGAACTGAAAGCCGGCTTCGTCGAGAGGACCCGCGAGGAATACATCGACGTACGCGAGCGCACCGCCAACCGCAGCGCCCGTACCGAACGCCTGAGCTACGCGGCCTCGATCGCGAAAAAGCCACAGTTCGACTGGGCCAGCTACACCCCGGTCAAGCCGAAGTTCACCGGTACCAAAGTGCTGGATAACATCGATTTGAAGGTACTGGCCGAATACATCGACTGGACGCCGTTCTTCATTTCCTGGGACCTGGCCGGCAAGTTCCCGCGCATCCTCCAGGATGAAGTGGTCGGCGAAGCCGCCACCGCGCTGTACGCCGATGCCCAGGCCATGCTCGCCAAACTGATCGACGAGAAGCTGATCAGCGCCCGCGCCGTGTTCGGCTTCTGGCCAGCCAATCAGGTACGCGACGATGACATCGAGCTCTATGGCGATGACGGCAAGCCTTTGGCCAAGTTGCATCACCTGCGCCAGCAGATCATCAAGACCGACGGCAAGCCGAACTTCTCCCTGGCCGACTTCGTCGCGCCGAAGGACAGTGAGCTGACCGACTACGTGGGCGGCTTCATCACCACCGCCGGCATCGGTGCCGAGGAAGTGGCCAAGGCCTACCAGGACGCCGGCGACGATTACAACTCGATCATGGTCAAGGCCCTGGCCGACCGCCTGGCCGAGGCTTGCGCCGAGTGGCTGCACCAGCAAGTGCGTAAAGAGCACTGGGGTTACGCCAAGGACGAAGTGCTGGACAACGAGGCGCTGATCAAAGAGCAATACACCGGCATCCGCCCTGCCCCGGGCTACCCGGCCTGCCCGGATCACACCGAGAAAGCCACCCTGTTCGCCCTGCTCGACCCCGAGGCGGCCGAAATGCGCGCCGGCCGCAGCGGCGTGTTCCTCACCGAACACTACGCCATGTTCCCGGCGGCAGCGGTCAGCGGCTGGTACTTCGCTCACCCGCAGGCGCAGTACTTTGCCGTGGGCAAGATCGACAAGGACCAGGTGCAGAGCTACACATCGCGCAAAGGCCAGGAGCTGAGCGTCACTGAGCGCTGGCTGGCACCGAACCTGGGTTACGACGAGTAATCCCGCTGCCGGCCACAATTATTGTGGCCGACAGCAATCCCTGTAGGAGCGAGCCTGCTCGCGATGCGGCCCTTTCAGTCGAATCAACTTTGACTGTAAGACCGCTATCGCGAGCAGGCTCGCTCCTACAATTGTCTATGCTTACTTTTCACACATGCGTGACGAGGGGTTTATGGACGATCCGGTCGACAACAAGCCGCCAACCTTCTGGCAAATGCTGCACAGCGTCATGGCCGCGGCATTCGGGGTGCAGAGCGGGAAGAATCGCGCGCGGGACTTCACCCACGGCAAGCCCAGTCATTTCGTGATTTTGGGGATCCTGTTCACGGCCGTGTTCGCGTTGACGCTCTACGGCATCGTGCAACTGGTGGTGCACCTGGCAAAGGTCTAGTGCATCAGGGTTTGCAGGCTGAACGGGTAGCGGTATGACGTCGGCCGCCCCTTGGCCGAAAGCTTGTGAAAATCCACACCGAAATCTGCCGCGGCGCCCATGGCCAGCAAGCGTTTGGCTTGCGCCCGGTCGATCAGCTGTAACAGCGGTATCTGTCGGTCGCGACCGCCGTACTGGCTGACGTCGACCCCGTCGTCGTAGTCGTGCAACTGCACCAGGGCCCAGCCACCCAGGCTGAAATGCCCGCCCAACAGCACGCTCAAACGATTGTCCAGCAACGCGCGCAACGCTGCGGGCGAGTTATTGATGGTGCCAAACAACGCATCCTTGCCAGGTTTGCCGCCTGTCTCTTCGAAGGCCTGCATCACGCCAAACATCATTTCGTCATTGGCCGACCACACCAACGACGTCTGCGGATAGCGCTTGAATAACATCTTGGCCTGCTCGTAGGCACGCTCCCGTGTCCAGCCGCCGGACACCAACTGGCGCAGGCGCACTTCGGGGTGCTCGGCCAGTGCGCGTCGCATGCCCTTTTCCCGCAACTGGGCGGACGGCGTGAGTTTCAACCCGGAAAAGGCCAGCAGGTCAATGTACTGGCCGGGAGCAACCGGTGGGTGCAGGCGGATCAGCTCCTTGAGCATCAGGTAGCCGCCTTCCTCGTCGTTGGGTACCAGGCTGCCCACCCAGTCCGGGTATTTGTCCGAGCGAGCCCCCAGCATCCGCATTTGGTCGGCGCTCAGGGCATTGTTGACAATAAACAGCTTCACCCCGCTACCCAGGGCCAGGCGCAGGATTTCGGGGGCGATGTTTTGCTCGTTGACGAACACCAGATAGTCCGGGCGCTTTGCCCCTTGCAGGGCGTCGCGCGCCTGCTTGAGGGTGATGTCGGATTTACGGTCCGAATACTCGATACGCAAGTCCATGCCCAGGTCCTTGGCGGCCGCCTGCATGAATTGCGAGTAACTGACCCAAAAAGCTTCCTTGGTGGTTCCCGGATTGAGAAACAGCACCGACGCTGCGTGAGCGCAAGGTCCCACGACCGTAGCCAGCGCCAGCAATACGCCACACAGAAACTTCAACATTTATCGCCCGAGCCCCCGGAAATTCGCCGCGCATTATAGCCAGCGAACACCCGCAAAACGGCGTTTATTACAGTTTTTGTCCGACAATCGTCGGAACGGGGCCCGGGCGGGTCGTTTACTGATGACTCACCCAGAAAATCGCTGTGCCGACCACCAGAATGATCAGGAACAGAATCGCCCAGGCATCGACCGTGCTATCGCTTTTCCTTGCTTTGGTTGGGTTGCTCATTGCATCGCCTCTTGTCGGTTTTATCGGTGATTGCATAAAGACTCGACCAGAGTTAAGACGATGATTGCCCGCACGACAAATGAGGGTTAGGCGACAACTATTCTCGTTAGGCGATTTGGTTCTTTACATATATTCAAACATCACTTTTGCGCATAACTGCAAACTGGTATCTTGCCCCGGCTCCGTGGGGAGTGCGCGGCCGTGCGCGCAGAATTGCAGAGGCTCTTGGACTGCGGCAAGCACACTAACGCAGCTGTATCCGAGCGACCCAGCCTGAGAACAGGACTTATATGTACGTATACGACGAGTACGATCAGCGGATCATCGAGGACCGCGTCAAGCAGTTCCGTGATCAGACCCGACGCTATCTGGCAGGCGAGCTGAGCGAAGAAGAATTCCGCCCCCTGCGCCTGCAGAACGGGCTTTATATCCAGCGTTTCGCCCCGATGCTGCGGGTGGCGGTGCCTTACGGCCAGCTGACTTCGCGCCAGATGCGAATGATGGCCAGGATTGCCCGTGACTACGACAAGGGCTATGCCCACATCAGTACCCGGCAGAACGTGCAGTTCAACTGGCCGGCGGTGGAAGACATCCCGGACATCCTGGCTGAACTGGCTACCGTGCAGATGCACGCGATCCAGACCAGCGGCAACTGCCTGCGCAACGTCACCACCGACCAGTTCGCCGGTGTCGCCGCGGACGAGCTGATCGACCCGCGCCCATGGTGCGAAATCGTTCGTCAATGGACGACTTTCCACCCGGAATTCGCCTACCTGCCGCGTAAATTCAAGATCGCCGTCAACGGTTCGACCTCCGACCGCGCTGCCATTGAAGTCCACGACATCGGCCTTGAGCCGGTGCACAACGCCGCTGGCGAACTGGGCTTCCGTGTGCTGGTGGGTGGCGGCCTGGGCCGTACTCCGGTGGTGGGCGCGTTCATCAATGAATTCCTGCCGTGGCAAGACTTGTTGAGCTATCTCGACGCCATCCTGCGGGTCTACAACCGCTACGGCCGTCGCGACAACAAGTACAAGGCCCGGATCAAGATTCTGGTCAAGGCGCTGACGCCAGAAGTCTTCGCACAGAAAGTCGAAGCGGAAATGGAACACCTGCGCGGCGGCCAGACCACTCTGACCGAAGCCGAAGTGCATCGCGTCGCCAAACATTTCGTCGACCCGGACTACAAGGCCCTGGACAACCAGAGCGCTGCCCTGGCCGAACTCGACAAGGAATACCCAGGTTTCGCCCGCTGGCGCACCCGCAACACCGTGGCGCACAAGAAGCCCGGCTATGTGGCCGTGACCCTGTCCCTGAAGCCGACCGGCGTTGCGCCAGGCGACATCACCGACAAGCAGCTCGACGCCGTGGCCGATCTGGCCGAGCGCTACAGCTTTGGTGAATTGCGCACCTCCCACGAGCAGAACATCATCCTGGCCGACGTCGAGCAGGAAAAGCTGTTCACCCTGTGGGGCGAATTGCGCGAGAACGGTTTCGCCACGCCGAACATCGGCCTGCTGACCGACATCATCTGCTGCCCTGGCGGCGATTTCTGCTCCCTGGCCAACGCCAAGTCGATCCCGATTGCCGAATCGATCCAGCGTCGCTTCGACGACCTGGACTATCTGTTCGACATCGGTGAACTGGACCTGAACATCTCCGGCTGCATGAACGCTTGCGGCCACCACCACGTCGGCCACATCGGCATCCTCGGGGTGGACAAGAAAGGCGAAGAGTTCTACCAGGTGTCCCTGGGTGGCAGCGCCAGTCGCGACGCCAGCCTGGGCAAGATCCTCGGCCCGTCCTTTGCCCAGGACGACATGCCTGACGTGATCTCGAAACTGATCGACGTGTACATCGAACAACGTACCGAAGACGAACGTTTCATCGACACTTACCAGCGTATCGGCATCGACCTCTTCAAGGAACGCGTCTATGCAGCGAATCATTAAGAACAACGAAGTCGTCGACGAAACCTGGCACCTGCTGCCCAAGGACTTCAACATCGACGAGATCAGCAACTGCGACGACCTGATCGTCCCGCTGCAACTGTGGCGCGAACACAGCCGCATGCTCCAGGCCCGCGACGGCGGCCTGGGCGTTTGGCTGGACGCTGATGAAGAAGCCGAAGAAATCGGTGAAGACGCCAATCAGTTCCAGGTCATCGCCTTGAACTTCCCGGCGTTCACAGACGGTCGCAACTACTCCAACGCTCGCCTGCTGCGTGACCGCTACGGTTTCAAAGGCGAGCTGCGAGCGATTGGCGATGTGCTGCGCGACCAGTTGTTCTACATGCACCGCTGTGGTTTCGATGCCTTTGCCATTCGTGCCGATAAAGACCCGTACGAAGCCCTGGAAGGTCTCAAGGACTTCTCGGTGACCTATCAGGCCGCCACCGACGAACCGCTTCCGCTGTTCCGTCGTCGTTGATCGTGATGCCTTGAGCCCCTTGCGGGCTCAAGGCTCATGGGTTCTCGCTAAGCCTCCCCTACGGGCGGAAATGGCCGTCCCAGCGCCACCCAATGGGTGTAAAGTCGCGCCCGGTCCTCCAACGTTGTGAACGCCGCAATCGGGTTGTCGAATGCCCCTCCTGGCACCCGCATATCCTGGGACAATCGCTCCCACATTTCCTGCGAAGCATCCGCTTCAGTCAACAGCCGCCATACCCGAGCCTGAAGATCCAGATAGTTCACCCGGAAATCCGCGGTGAGCGTCAGTGAGTTGATGGTCCCTAAAAACCGTCCTCCGCGATGCCTGAGCGCCAGCCGTTGCCATATCAGTAATCGGGCATTCCCTTGCGCGGGTTCAATGCCGTGCAGCCAGGCTGCCGGGTCCCCATAGTCATCGCCTGCCGTGCTCAGCCACAAATTGATACCCGTTTGCTCCCGATGCGTGACCAATCGCTGCAGGGTCTCTTCGTCGTTGATCGGGTTGTGCCACAGCAGGACTCGATCCCTGGCGATGGCCTGATTCAGCACCGACTGTGGCACTCGTTGGATCTGGTTATCCTGTAAGTCCAGGGTGGTGAGATAGGGCTGATCCATAATCCCGACGGGACAAGTCTTGATGTCCGTATTACTCAGTTTCAATGACCGCAATTGACTCATCCCCATGACTACAGGGGGAAACACCAACGGGTTATCGCTCAGATCCAATGATTGCAAATTTACCAATGGACTTAACTGTCCCGCCGTGTTTTCCGGGATAGCCAATACTTGCTCGTCGTCCAGCAAAACTGGCTGCGCCACCGTGTTCTTCTGGAAGGTCAGCCAGGTGGAACGTAGATTCAACGACGTGAGGTGCTGCAACTGGGGGATTGTCGGCGGCAACACACTTTCCAGTTCCCCGGCAGCGTTGGGCAACCGCAAGTCTGTGCCTTCCAGGTTCAAGGTTTGCAAATGTGGGAAGCGCTCGAGAAAGCCATTCAGAGTCTCCCGCTCGAACAAGTGGAAGTTACTCATATTCAGCTCCACCACGTCATTGAACCGGACACTCAGGACCGGCAGCCGATGATAGTCCTCGTTACTCATGTCCACTCTGAAGCCATCAACGTGATTTCCCGTGTAGTGGCTATTGCTCTGCGGAGGTCTTTTTTGCCAGATCGCAATGAGCTCATCTGCCAGCTCACCGCGAGTTTCGCCCTCATACTCAATCACTTCCTGTATCCGCCCGGCGTTTTGCTCGTCGACTTGCTCGGCCGTCAGCCCCTCTGTCCCGGGATCCCCCATTTGCAGCAGATCGACGTCCATGTCGTCGATGTCGACCGCGACTTGATCAATCCAGGCCTCCAGATCCGAACACAGTTGCTGCAACTGCTGCATTGAACCGTCGATGAAAGCCTGAGCCCCGCTCCCCAAAGGCTGCAAGATCGCATCAGCTTCGGCATTGGATAATTCGGGATAGATCTCCTTGAGTTGCAACCTCATCGCTTGATGGGTCAGTGCCGCCTCTTGAGGTGTATTCGGATAAACACCCCCTCTCAATCCCTCGGCCTCGAACGGTAACCTTGAGTCCATCCTGCCCAGGCCAAGCATCAGCTCTGAGCGGGATAATGTTCGGTCGCTGATTTTCAGCTCCAGCTCGGTGCCGGGGTCACTCGATACCAACCCCAGCGCCGAACGCTCGTCATTGGACAGAACAGCGACGACAGCCTCGGAAAAATTCGTCTCGCCAGCGGCGCGGGTTGACGAGTGATGGAGCAGATAGTGCCTGCCCGACTTGATCAAGATCCGGCGTTCAGGCGTATCAAGCGGGCCAATGCGATCCAGGATCCGGCCTCCGATCGAACTGTCGCGCACTTCGATTCGCAGCCCCTTGGGCCAACCAGGCAGACTCCTGAGGGAGTGCAACATCAGGGTGTCCGATTCGACATTGGTTACAGATCGAAGATAGAGACCTTCAAAAGCTCGATTGAGGCGCACATGCTGCTGGTATTGGCGCGCCTTGCCGTCCAGTTGCTTGAACAGCTCCCTGGCCAGGGCCGGTTCAGGCGACGCCGTGAAATCGACACCATAGCGACCCAGCATTTGCTCCACGGCTACCTTGGGCAGGTCGGGGTATGTTCGTTGGAACAGCTGGACCCATGGGTGCTCCGACTGCTGGAGCGCCTGATATCGACGATTGAACTCAGCCTGCGCGCTCCCCGGATCGCCCAGCGCCGTCACCTCCTGATCGATCCTGAAGCGATCGACAGTATCAGCCAGCAGAGGCGTCGGCGCGCGCCCTGACTGCATCAGCCGCAGCATGTCATCATCGACTGCGCTGACCTTGCCGATCTGCGCCAGCACTTCATCAGTGAAGGTGCCGGCCGGTGCCCCTACTCCTCGCAAAAGCTCCGTACGGGTCGGCAAAGGCAAAGGCAATTGCGGTTGCCGGGGCGTCGGTGCAACGGCTTGCTCCTCGATCGACTCGCCTGCCCCTCCACTTTCGCGCTCCAGATTACTCACCACAGCCAACTCCGCCCCATCCTTGCCCAGCGAAGCAACACCCACTGCCAAAGGCAACGCGTTGAGCAAACCGAACACAGTCCGCGTCACACCCTGCGAGCGCTGGCTGGCGTCCTGGCCGTTAACGGCCTGATCCAACCCGTAACCGGCGTCGATCAGTCCGGCGAGGACCATCAATCCCTCTCCTCCAGGCACAAATAAAGCCAGCGGACCGAACCGGGTGATCCATTGGGCTATCGGTTCGACGACCGCACTCAAGTTGTCGCGGTTGACCTGGGCATCATCGCGAATCGTTGCGACGCTGGCCTGGGCAGCCTGTTTCATGGTCAATACCAGCTGCGCAAAAGGATCAGCGTGCGGGGAAGGCAGTTCGAAATCGATGTAATCGGCAGGATCCCAGTACCCCTCGTCGTTGAAGAAGCCCGAGTCTTTGGACAGCATGTGCTTTCGCGGGAACATCGCCATGCCATCGAGCGCCGTGAGCACTCCGGCATGGAACGTACCGTCGTCACGGTCCTCTTCGGCGAAGTGACAAGCCAGCGCCTGCTTCGTTTCACCGGCCTTGCCCTGCTGGACTATCCATTGGCGCAACTGGCCCCTGTCGGCGAACTCATGCAGTGGTGAAGAGTTGCCGGGGATATACATCAGCACTCGGCCACTGGAACGATCGCTGTAGCACCAGATATCCCTTGCCGTGTATCGGTACAGTTTCAAGCGGCTTGCCTGGACGCTTGCGGGAATGCGCGTGTGTGCACGCAGTTGTTCGATCTTCAGCGCTTCCCATGTTTGCCCGGCTGGCAGTCCTGCCGCCTGCATGGCCAGTTCCAGACCTTTTCCAGACAGGCAATTTTCCTGGTGCTGCAGCCACGCCGTCATGACAAAAGCGGCTTTGGTCGATGTTCTCAGGGCGTATGGCTCGCGCGCCGCGATCATCTTGTCGGACGGCCAGGCCTTATCGACATAGGCCTGATACAACTCTTTGAATTGCAGCTCCCAAACCCATTTCTTGAAGCTGGCGGGGGTTACGCTGATCTGCGTCTGCGGCCCGTAGGCTTGCGGCTCCGTGCGGCGATAAATACCTTCATAGGTCCGATGATCGTCAGTCGGCTCGGGCTGCTCCATGATGCGTATGGACGGTCCGATATCGGGCGGGACGTAGAAGCCGAAACCGGTCTCATAAAAGTGACCGTCGCCAATGGTCTGATAATTGGACAGCAGTGCCTGAACCAGGGACTGCGACGTCGCCACTCGCCCCTGATGACTGCCATCCAACTCGGGACGTAGCCAGTAATCGTAATGCAGCGTCACCAGTTGCGCCGTCTGCGGATCGATGCCCGGCCCCCACTTCTCGCGTATAAGTTGCTCGCCATACTGGGCAGGGGTCTTTGGAAGCGCGGTGTCTATCGCCGCTCTCAATTCGTCGCGCATTCGTAGAGAGGGTGCCGCGTGCGGGGAAGAATCCTGTTCGTGAAGAAACCTGTTCATGGTGCATTCCTTTGCAGTCACGTCAAAAACACAACCCTACCCAATCTGCCCTCTTTTCGATGTCGGAGTGATCCACAGCAACCTATTGAAAGTGCATCGCTGCCCGACAGAATTGGAACCGTACTGAAGACCAAAAAAAAACCGTGGAAACTCTCCACGGTTTTTAATGGGTCATGAGGGTGTGGCTTCGAACGTCACCAGAACCGTTGCTGCGTCAACCGGCTCCACCAGCTCAGCAACACACGATCAACCGAGCCGCTGGCCGCCATGCCTATGCGCTCCGGCAGGCTTTTGCGTTCGGCGTAGTGCAGGTGATACAGCTCCGATTGTTTGGCGCGCTCGGCCAGGTACTCATCGCTGGTCTTGAGTTCGTCCACCAATTGCTTGTCCAACGCGGCAACACCCAGCCAGATTTCGCCGGTGGCCACTTCATCGATGGCCAGTTGCGGGCGGTAGCGAGAAACGAAGTTCTTGAACAGTTGGTGAGTGATGTCCAGGTCTTCCTGGAACTTCTCGCGGCCCTTCTCGGTGTTTTCGCCAAACACCGTCAGGGTGCGCTTGTACTCGCCGGCGGTCAGCACTTCGAAGTCGATGTCGTGCTTCTTCAGCAGGCGATTGACGTTGGGCAGTTGCGCGACCACGCCAATCGAACCGAGGATGGCGAACGGCGCGCTGATGATCTTCTGGCCAATGCACGCCATCATGTAGCCGCCACTGGCCGCGACCTTGTCGATACACACGGTCAGCGGCACGCCGGCTTCACGGATGCGCGCCAGTTGCGAAGAGGCCAGACCGTAGCTGTGCACCATGCCGCCGCCGCTTTCCAGGCGCAGGACCACTTCGTCCTTGGGCGTGGCCAGCGTCAGCAATGCGGTGATTTCGTGACGCAGGCTTTCGGTGGCCGAGGCCTTGATGTCGCCGTTGAAGTCCAGCACGAACACCCGTGGCTTGGCCTCGGGCTTTTTCTTCTGCTTCTTCTCGGTCTTGACCTGAGACTTGCGCAAGGCCTTGAGCTGGTCCTTGTCGAGCAAGGTCTGCTCCAGGCGCTCACGCAGCCCTTTGTAGAAATCATTGAGCTTGCTGACCTGCAACTGGCCGGCGGTCTTGCGTCGACCTTTGCTGCGCAAGGCCGCAAAGCTGGCCAGGACCACCAGAATGGCGATCACCAGGGTCACGGTCTTGGCCAGAAAAACAGCGTATTCGGACAAAAAATCCACAGGGACTCCTCAAGCGATGCGCGGCGTGAAGCGCGCGGGATACCTCCAGCATACCCATGCGTCGTCGTTGCGACCAGTCGTGAAACCACTGGCGATGGGCCTGTAACGGGCATTTCAAACAAGCGTATGTTTTTTCATTGACAGCTCACTGTCATCCTCATAACCTCGCCAAACCTTCAACGTACCGGGACGACGCGGACGTGGGCAGCATCTATTTGATTCGACATGGCCAGGCCTCCTTCGGTGCAGACGACTACGACGTCCTTTCGCCGATCGGTATTCGCCAGGCAGAAATCCTTGGCCAGCACTTGGCCGAACTCGGCATCAGCTTCGATCGCTGCCTGGCGGGCGATTTGCGCCGCCAGCAACACACCGCCAACAGTGCCCTGGAGCAATTCGCTGCCGTGGGCCTGCCGGTGCCGATCCTGGAAACCGACTCCGCCTTCAATGAATTCGACGCCGACGCAGTGATTCGCGCGCTGTTGCCGGCGATGCTGCCCGATGAACCGCAAGCCCTGGACATCCTGCGCAACGCCGCGCAAAACCGCGGCGAGTTCCAGCGCATCTTTGCCCTGATCATCGAACGCTGGCTGGCCGGCACCTTCGACACGCCCGGGCTGGAAAGCTGGCTGGGCTTTGTCGAACGGGTCCGCGGTGGGCTGCACAGGATTCTCGAACAGGCCGACAACACCCAGAAAATCGCGGTGTTCACCTCCGGCGGTACCATCACCGCCCTGCTCCACCTCATTACTCAGATGCCCGCAAAACAGGCTTTTGAACTGAACTGGCAAATCGTCAACACCTCGCTCAACCACCTGAAATTTCGTGGCCGCGAGGTGGCCCTGGCTTCTTTCAACGGTCATGCGCACCTGCAACTGTTGAAAGCCCCGGAACTCATCACCTTCCGCTGAGTCCGGACTTTGTGACCCTGGCTGGAATCACCCAGCTCTTATTACCCAGCTCCTATTACTCAAGAAAGGATCGAACCATGACCTCAGTAGCAGATGCCGTACAAGCAATGAAAGCCAAGTTCAACCCAGCCGCTGCTGCCGGTCTGGACCTGGTCTTCGGTTTCCGCATCGACGACACCAAGAACTTCTCCCTGATCGTCAAGGACAGCACCTGCGAGCTGAAAGAAGGCGAGAACCCGGATGCCCAGGTGACCCTGGTGATGGACGGCGAAACCCTGCAAGGCATCGTTAGCGGCGAAACCGACGGCATGCAAGCCTTCATGGGCGGCAAACTGCGCGCTGAAGGCGACATGATGCTGGCGATGAAACTGTCCGAGCTGTTCCCGTCCTAAGAGAAACCTCTTTGGCTACACGCGAAACCCGCCCTTGTGGCGGGTTTCGTCGTTTCAGGCCAGTTAATCCATTGTGGGAGCGAGCCTGCTCGCGAAGGCGCAGTGCCAGTCAACATCAACGTTGACTGTTCCACCGCTTTCGCGAGCAGGCTCGCTCCCACATTAAATCTCTGTCGTTCAGATGCTTGGCCTCAACCGTAGAATCTCCCACGGATGCAGGGCAGGCCCTCTGTCCCGCTCGTCACAGGTCGAGGGTGCTCTTACAATGCCAACACTTCCCGAACCGGCCATCCCATGGACATCGACCTCGCCCGCACCTTCCTGGAAATCGTGCGCCACGGCAGCCTTGCCGCGGCTGCCGAGAAGCTCCATGTCACCCAGACCGCGATCACCGCGCGGGTGCAGAAACTCGAAAGCCAACTGGGCAGTACGCTGTTTGTGCGCAATCGCGCCGGTGCCCGCCTGACGCCCAACGGTGAAGCCTTCGTGGTGTATGCCAATCAACTGGTGGAAACCTGGGAAGCCGCACGCCGGGACTTGCCGCTGCCCGAGGGATATCACGACGTGCTGCACATCGGTGGCGAAGTCAGCCTGTGCAACCCCTTGATGCTCAGTTGGGCCGCCGAACTGCGGGAAAAAATTCCCAGCCATGCCCTGCGCATGGAGATTCGCGACGGCGAAAACCTGCTGCGGCAACTGGAACTGGGGGTGCTGGATGCGGCATTGGTCTACCAGCCCGAATACTGGCCGCGCCTGCAGGTCGAGCAGGTGCTGGAAGAGAAGCTGGTACTCGTGCGCCTGCCCGGGCGTGCCGACCCTTACGTTTACATCGACTGGGGCCAGGACTTCCGCCGGCAACACGACGCTGCTCTGCCAGAGAAAGCGAAGGCGCCACTGAGCTTCAATCTCGGCCCATTGGGCTTGCAATACATTCTGGAGAATGGCGGTAGCGGTTACTTCCGCACTCGTGTCGTGAAGAGCTACCTGGAAAGCGGCGCGCTGGAAACAGTGCCCAAGGCCCCGGAATTCAGCTATCCGACCTACCTGGTCTACTCCCGCGACCGTGACTCGCCCATCCTGCAGCAGGCCTTCGACCTGCTGCGCGAAGCCATCCGCACCGATGACGACTGGTCGCAACGCTGGGATCCTCTCTCCTGAGTCCGGTTTACACCGGATGATGGCAGTTGTGTCCTGCTGGTTCGGCCAGCCAACATGCCGGGATCGACTAATCTGCTGGGAATAACAATAACGACAGGTGATTGCAGTGAGGCAGACCACCGAAGCATTCCGCAGCCGTTACCGCGCAGGCATCCATCCCCTCTACAACCCGTGGCTCCATGGCACTTTCGTGCTGCTGTTCGGCCTTCTGGCCATCGCCGCGTTCTGGAGCACCGTCCACCAGGTACAACCGCTGCAATGGCTGGCGGTGCCGCTGAGTTTGTTGCTGTTCAATCTCGGCGTGTACATGGTGCACCGCCACCTGGGTCATCACAAAAAGGCCTTCGCGCGGATGTTCTATGCCCGGCATGCGGGCGATCACCACAGTTTTTTCGCCCCCGGCAACATGACCTACGAGAACGCCCGCGACTGGCGAGTGATTCTGTTCCCGGCGTGGCTGATCGTGTTGCACACGCTGGTGTTCACCATGCCGATCTGGTGGCTGCTCAAGCAGTTCGATGCCAACATCGCCGGGCTGGCGGGCGGTTGCCTGGTCCTGGGTTACCTGACCTACGAGGTGTTTCACGCCTGCGAGCATCTGCCCCCGCATAACCCGTTGACGCGCCTGCCGTGGATCCGCCAGATGCGTCGCCTGCATGAGCTGCATCACCGCCGCGAGATGATGCAGGAGCGCAATTTCAATATCGTTTTTCCGTTGATGGATTACCTGTTCGGCACCTTCTACTGGGAACCGGAGCAGGCCACCCCGTACCTCACGAGAACGCCCATGACCCGCATGCAGCATCAGATCGAGATCACCGGAAACCCCATCGATGTACTCGCCTACGCCAGCACCGTGACCCGTTGGCCCGAATGGCATCCATCGTCGCTGAAGATCAACGGGCAAAAAGGCCCATTGCACGCCGGCGCCCGCTTCGATGAGGACATTCGCGCAGGCGGACGTGACGGACACTTGAGCTGGATAGTCGACGAATATCTGCCGGGACGGCGCTGGGTGGCCCAGGCCCAGGGCGATCATGGCCTGTCGCTGGTGCTCACTTACGAGTGCGAGGCTCAAGGCGATGCAACGCGGTTTATCCGCACCCTCGAGTACAGGTTCAGCAGCCCGGGGATGCGCATGGCCAACGTGTTGCTGCTCAGGCGCCGGATTGATCGCGAGTCGGCCGCGTCGATGCAAGCCTTGCGCGAAATGGCGCAAAAACACCTGGCCCAATCGGGAGTCAACGCGTGAGGCGATCGATCAGGTTTCACCATTGGGTGTTGCTGTTGATCGTGGCAGTCGGCGGGTTCCTGCTGCTGATGCCGACCAAAGTGCGGCCGGTGGCCTGGACACCGCCGCCCGCCCCCTCCCTTACCAGCGGCGTGTATGCCAATAACCAGCGCCTGAAAGGCGTCGAACCTGTCGGCGCCTTGGACATCGATGGCCCTGAGGCGCTGCTGCTGGAAGACGATACGCTGATCACCGGGCTGCATGACGGTCGAGTGCTGCGCACCAGCCTGGACGGCAAGACCCGCAAAGTGCTGGCCGATACCGGCGGCCGTCCCCTGGGGCTGGCCCGTCATCCCAACGGTTTGCTGGTCATCGCCGATGCGGTCAAAGGCCTGCTGTCGCTGGACGCCCAGGGGCGCCTGGTGGCGATGAGCACGGCCGCCGGTGGCCTGCCCTTCGGTTTTACCGACGATGTGGTCATCGACAAACCCGGGCACTTCGCCTACTTCACCGATGCCTCAAGCCGCTTCGGCTACGGCAAGGATGGCGAGGCGATCATCGAGCATGGCGGCGACGGGCGCCTGCTGCGCTATGACTTCCAGACCGGAAAGACCGAGGTGTTGCTGGACAAGCTGGAGTTCGCCAACGGCGTCGCCCTGGGGCCGGACGATGCTTTTGTGCTGGTCAACGAAACCGGCGCCTATCGCATCAGCCGTTACTGGCTGAGCGGGCCACAGGCCGGCACTCATGATGTGTTCATCGACAACTTGCCCGGTTTGCCGGACAACCTGTCGTTCAATGGCCGCGACCGCTTCTGGGTAGCGCTATACGCACCGCGCAGCGCCTTGCTGGACGCCACGGCGCCGCATCCGTTCATTCGCAAAATGCTCGTGCGGGCCATGACCGTGCTGCCCAAACCGGTGGAAAAACGCGCCTTTGCCCTCGGCCTGGGCCTCGACGGCAAGGTCATCGCCAACCTGCAGGATGGCAGCGACGGAAACTACTCGCCGATCACCACCGTGCGCGAGTATGGGGAGTGGCTGTATTTCGGGTCGCTGAAGGCGAAGAACATGGTGCGTTTGCCCCTGAGTGCCGCACTGGCGCCGTAGGGTTCTGGATGAGTGGGAACCGGATCGAAGCTACCCTGCTCTGAAGCCTCCCTGCTCTTCAGAAAGGAAATTTCGGTTTGCTCATGGGGCACCTCGCATGGAGCCGTATCGTCGGACTCTGAACATTCGAGGTGCCGGTTCTTGTCGCCGTTCCAACTGTCGTCACCGGTGGTCGGTGACGCCTCATCTTGAGTCAGGACGACGACTGGAGTTGTCTGACGATCTTGTCCTTGACCTCCAGGCGCTTGGCCTTGAGCTTTGTCACCGCATCATCACTGGATTTGGCCTCTTCCGCCTTCACCACCTCGGCATCCGCCAGGGAATACTTGTTGATCAGTGAATCCAATAACGGATCCTTGGTGCGTTTCTGCTGGATTTCTTCCTTTGTGACACTCAGGTCCTGAAAAAGGTCGTGTGGCACCGGCATGGAACACCTCCGTTTGTTAATCGGTAGCAAACGCGACTAATTGCGTTCGCCAACTATCAGAATGGCCTCGGTTGGCCGGTTCTGTCGACCATCCATCTGACCGGCGGTGTCCGTTCGTCGTCCTGTCGCAAATGGGATCAAACCTTTGCCGGCGCGGCAGCCTCCACAGAGTAACGATCACCTCGATAAACTGCGTGGAGAAGCACCAATGGACGGATTCAACCTGCGCCACCTCGCTCTGACTGTAGCCCTGAGTACCAGCATGGGCGCGGCCTTCGCGGCGACTTCCAATGATTTCGTCGACAAGGCCGCCGCCGGCGGCATCGCCGAAATCGAAGCCAGCCGGTTGGCGCTGGAAAAAAGCCAGTCGGCCGACATCAAGGCATTCGCCAACATGATGATCACCGATCACGGCAAGGCCAATGATGAGCTGGCGAGCATCGCGAAAAAGAATGACATCGAAGTGCCCGACAGCACGACCCTGGTAAAACAGGCCAAGGAAAAGATCCTCGACATGCGCGACGAGTCCTTCGACGCGGCCTATGCCAATAATCAGGTCAAGGCCCACGAAGAAGCCATCGAACTGTTCAAGAAAGAGGCCAACACCGTCACCGACGACAAAACCAAAGGCGCCACGGAGCTCAAGGGTTTCGCCCAGCAAATGTTGCCGGGGCTGCAAAAACACCTGGATATGGCGAAAAAACTGCAAGCGGCCCATCCAGACAAATAACCGGGCTGCACGACAGGGAAACCGCATCCACAATGCGGTTTTTTTGTGTTCGATAAAAAACCACCCTCAATGCCTGCGCCGCCTACAGTCAATGTGCTGCGAATGAAAAATGCTGGCAAAAGGGAACAACTATTCCATTTGCCAAATGTCACTGCTTTTACGCCGGTGGTTTTTCGGGGAATCGGCGCCCTGCATTCAAGGAGTCAAGTCACATGGCGGCACTGCAATCGGGCACCATCGATGCGATAAAGAAAAATCAGGCGCAACTGCTCACCCAGTGGACCGGCAGCCTCGAGGCCAGCGGCGCCACGCGCAATCTGAAAGACCAGGACCTCAAGCAACAAACCTCGGAGTTTCTCCAGCTGCTGGTCGGCGGCCTGAACGACGGCAACGGCCTGAATCTCGCGGCAGCCGGCTGGGACGATATCCGCCTGTTCCTGGAAAAACTCTCGCGCAGCCGTGCGCTGCTGGGCCATGACTCCTCCCAGACCGCGAACTTCATCTTCTCGCTCAAGGGCCCGCTGTTCGTCCTGCTGCAGAATCATTACCAGGACAGCCCGGCGCTGTTGGCCGAGCAGGTCTGGGAGATTTCCGAACTGCTCGACACCCTGGGCATGCACACCATCCGCACCTTCCAGAAATCCCGTGAAGAAGTGATCAAGCGGCAACAGGAAGAGCTGCTGGAACTGTCGACCCCGGTGGTCAAGCTCTGGGACGGCGTGCTGGCCCTGCCGATGATCGGCACCCTCGACTCACAACGCACGCAAGTAGTGATGGAATCGCTGTTGCAGCGGATCGTCGACACTGGCTCCGAGATCGCCATCATCGACATCACCGGCGTGCCGACCGTCGACACCCTGGTGGCCCAGCACCTGCTCAAGACCGTCACCGCAATCCGCCTGATGGGCGCCGATTGCATCATCAGCGGCGTGCGTCCGCAGATTGCCCAGACCATCGTGCATCTGGGGCTGGACCTGCAAGGCGTAGTGACCAAGGCCAACCTGGCCGATGCCCTGAAACTGGCCCTGACCCGGCTGGGAATGACCGTCAGCAAGGCGGACTGAGCCCATGGAGCGTATTCCGATACTGCAAATGGGGCCTTTTTTGCTGGTGACCATCCAAGTCGACATGCATGACCAGCTTGCGCTGACGTTGCAGGACGACCTGTCCGAGCGCATCAGCAAAACCTCCGCCCGTGGCGTGCTGATCGATATTTCCGCACTGGACATGGTCGATTCCTTCATTGGCCGGATGATCGGAACCATTTCCGGCCTGTCGAAAATCATGGATGCCCAGACCGTGCTGGTCGGCATGCAGCCGGCGGTGGCTATAACCCTGGTCGAGCTTGGCCTGACCCTGCCTGGCGTCAGTACTGCGCTGAACGTCGAGCGCGGCATGAAACTGCTGCAGGAACGAGTACTGCGGCAATGACCGTGCGCAGCAGCGGTACTCATCCGATTCATATCGAACAGGACGTGGTCCTGGCGCGGCAGCTGGCGCGCAAGCTGGCGACCGAATGCGGCATGCGCCTGATTGACCTGACCAAGCTGGTGACCGCCGTGAGTGAGCTGGCGCGCAACACCATGGTGTATGGCGGTGGCGGCGACATGGACTGGCAGATCATCGACGAAAATCCGCGCACCGGCCTGCGCCTGTCGTTCCGTGACGAAGGCCCCGGCATTCCTGACGTCAAACTGGCGATGACCGACGGCTGGACCTCCGGTTCCGGGCTGGGCTTGGGCCTGACCGGAGCCAAGCGGCTGGTGGATGATTTCGAACTCGAAACCACTCCGGGCAAAGGCACTCGCGTCACGATCACCCGATGGACATGAACATCGGCAGCTCAATGACCCTGGTGCTGGCCATCGAAGACAGCAGCCAGATCGGTCACGCACGGCGCACCGCGCAGCAACTGGCAGAGAAGCACGGCTTCGACCCGGGCGATGCCGGGCGTGTGGCGCTGGTGGCGACCGAACTGGCCAGCAACATCCTCAAGCATGCCAACCGTGGCGAGTTGCACCTGCGAGTGCTGCCCCGAGCAAATGGTGCCGGCATCGAAATGCTCGCGGTAGACCGCGCCAACGGTTTTGATCTGCAGGCCTGCCTGACCGATGGTTTTTCCACGGGCGGTACCCAGGGCATCGGCTTGGGCGCGGTGTCGCGTCAGGCCGAGGTGTTTGATGCCTACGCCGACTCACGGGGCGCCGTACTGCTCACGCGTCTGTATCCGCGCCAGGACAAGGCGGCGGACCTGCGCATCGGCATCAGCCAGCATTCGCTGCACAACGATCCGGCCTGCGGCGATATCTGGCACCTGGCCGTCGACGGACCACGCACCAGCGTTCTGGTGATCGACGGGCTGGGCCATGGCGAAGAAGCCGAACGGGCTGCCCGTGCCGGCGAGAAGGCCTTCGCCCTTGCCCCCTTCGCCGCGCCGGTGCTGGCGCTGGAAGACATTCATCAGGCGATGATCGGAACCCGTGGCGGTGCGGTGGCCATCGCGCAGATCGACACCGCCTTCGACACCTTGAAGTTCATCGGTATCGGCAACGTCGGCGCCAGCCTTGTCGCGGCGGACAAGTCCCGGGGCATTGCCTCCCATCCGGGCATCGTCGGCGGCCAGTATCGGAAGGCGCAAGCCTTTGACTATGCTCAAATCAATGGACAGCTTTTGATTATGTACAGCGATGGCCTGCAATCGCGCTGGAACCTTGCGGACTACCCCGGTCTGGTGCATTGCCATCCCGCCGTGATCGCCGCCGTTTTGCACCGTGATTTCTGTCGTGGACGGGACGATGTCACGGTGCTGGTCATTGCTCTGGAGGCCGCTCATGTCTGAAACACCCATCAGCCGGATAGACGAGCAAGCGGCGCTGATCGCGCAGTTGAAAGGCGAAGCCGACGCCCTGCGCGCCGAGCTGGATGAGACCAATCAGGGGGTTCTGGCGCTGTATGCCGAACTCGACACCCAGGCTGAACAACTGCGTCAGGCCTCGGACCTGAAAAGCCGCTTTCTGTCGTACATGAGCCATGAATTCCGCACGCCTCTGGGCTCGATCCTGAGTATCGCCAGCCTGCTGAGGGACGAACTCGACGGGCCATTGAGTGCCGAGCAACACAAACAGGTGGCGTTCGTCAGCAGTTCGGCCCGGGAGCTCTCCGACATGGTCGACGACTTGCTGGACCTGGCGAAGATCGAGGCCGGGCGCATCACCATCTCCCCGGCCTGGTTCGACATGCTCGACCTGTTCTCGGCCCTGCGCGGCATGTTTCGCCCGATTGTCGATGGCAGCGCGGTGGACCTGATATTCGAGGAACCGATGGGCCTGCCGCAGCTCTACACCGACGACAAGAAGCTGGCGCAGATCCTGCGCAACTTCATTTCCAACTCGCTGAAGTTCACCACCCGTGGCGAAGTCCGGGTGTCGGCACGGCTGGAAGACGGCGACAAAGTGCGTTTTGCCGTCAGCGACACCGGCATCGGTATCGCTCCCGAGCTGCATGGCGCATTGTTCGAAGACTTTTCCCAGGTCGACTCACCGTTGCAAAAGCGCCTGCGTGGTACCGGGCTGGGGTTGTCCCTGTGCAAGCGCTTCGCGCAGCTGTTGGGTGGCGACGTCGGCGTCCAGAGCGCGCCCGGCAGCGGCTCGACCTTTTTCGTGATCATCCCGCTGGCCATCGCCATGGAGCCCGCTGATGAAACGTGACCTGCGCCTGCTGATCGTCGACGACAACATCGCCACGCGCTATGCCCTGCGCCGGCGCCTGGAAGGCCACGGTTATGAAGTGCTCGAAGCCGGCACCGGCAGCGAAGGCCTGGAGCTGATCGACAGTGTCGCGCTCGATGCGCTGATACTCGACGTCAATTTGCCGGACATGAGCGGCTTCGACATCGTGCGCAAACTGCGCTCCGACCCGGCCACCGCGCTTTTGCCGGTGGTGCACGTCTCGGCGGCCTCGATCCAGACCGGCGACATCATTACCGGCCTCGACGCCGGGGCCGATGCCTACCTGATCCACCCGGTCGACCCCGATGTGCTGCTGGCGACCCTGCGCACCTTGCTGCGGGTGCGGGAAACCGAAAATGCCCTGCGTGAAAGCGAGGCCCGCTTTCGCGAGATTTTCGTCAACGTGTCTGCCCCTATCGCTGTGCTCGATGCCAACCTCAAGGTTCACGAGTGCAACCACGCCTTCGCCCGACTGATCCAGGACAACCTCGACCCCGAGACCTTGCGCGAGTGCTTTGCCGACGATCAACTTTCAGTCATCGAAGAACTGCGCCTGCGCCTGGCCTATGGCGAACGCTGGAAAGGCACCTTGAGCATGCGCGTGCAGGGGGAAATTCGCGAAACCACGTGGCAGATTTCACCCTATCGCACCCCGCAATCGAGCCTGGTGTTTGTCGAGGATGTCACCGAGCACCGTCACCGTGAGCGCTCGCACCTGGCCCGGCTCGATGACGCCACCAGCCAATTGGCCAAGGAAGTCGCCGAACGCGTGCGCACCGAAGCCCAACTGTTGCAGGTGCAGAAAATGGATGCCCTGGGCAAGCTGACCGGCGGCATCGCCCACGACTTCAACAACCTGCTGACCGGCATCATCACCAGTCTGGAACTGATCCAGAAACGCGCCGCCGATGCCCGCACCGACAAAGTTCAGTTCTACGCCGAGGCGGCCCTGAACTCGGCCATGAGTGCCGCCTCCCTCACCCATCGCCTGCTGGCCTTCGCCCGGCAACAGCCCCTCGATACCCGGCCGGTGGACATCAACGAGCACATCCGTTCCCTCGAAGAATTGCTGGTGCGCACCATCGGCGAACGCATTGCACTGAAGCTTGAGCTGACGAGCAAGGCTGCCATCGCCCTGGTCGACCCAATCCAGCTGGAAAGCGCCGTGCTCAACCTGGTGATCAATGCCCGCGATGCCCTGCCCCAGGGCGGCAACATCTGGGTCAACACCTACGCCGCCTACTCCCATGGCGACCCCAACCTGGCTGACGGTGCCTACGTTGCGCTGTCGGTGCGCGATGACGGCACGGGCATCGACCATAACGTGATCGACAAGGTGTTCGATCCGTTCTTCACCACCAAACCCCTGGGCCAGGGCACCGGGCTCGGCTTATCGACCATCTACGGTTTCGCCCGGCAATCCGGGGGCGACGCACACATCCGCAGCGTGGCCCGGCGCGGCACCGAAGTGACCATCATGCTGCCGGCCACCACCGATCCCACGGCCATCGAAGCCATCCCCGCCACTGTCGATCCCCAAGGTGCGGGCGAGCATGTGTTGATCGTCGAGGACACGCCGTCGGTGCGGATGTTCGTCGCCGAGGTACTGGTGGACGCCGGCTACCGCTGCACTCAGGCCGCCGACATTGAAACCGCACTCGAACGCCTGCAGCACGACGCCACCATTGACCTGCTGCTGACCGATGTCGGCCTGCCGCGCATGAGCGGCCGCGAACTGGCCGACGTGGCGCGGGGCTGGCGCAAGCAACTGCCGATCCTGTTCATGACCGGCTACGCCGAAACCGCGATCAATCGGCAGGTGTTTCTTGGCGATGGCATGGAGATGCTGATCAAGCCGTTTCAGATCAACGAATTGCTGGACAAGGTAAGGCGCACCCTCGATGGCGCCTGAAACAAAACCTGTAGGAGCGAGCTCGCTCGCGAAAAACCCGAGGACACTGCGTTAAGTCAGACTTCCCGCGTCATCGTTGACGACCATCGCGAGCAAGCTCGCTCCTACAGGGGATCTGTGCCGATCACAAAACCTGTGGGAGCGAGCCTGCTCGCGATGAGGCCAGCCGGTTCACCGCCGACTCAAGCCCTGTCCAAGACCCTGGCCAAAAACGGCCCCGTCCGGCTCTTCTTGCTTTTAGCCACTTTCTGCGGCGTCCCGGCCACCACTATCTTGCCCCCCTGATTCCCCGCCCCCGGACCGATATCGATCACCCAGTCACTCTGCGCCACCACGCGCATCTCATGCTCGACCACGATCACCGTATGCCCCGCCGTCACCAGATTGTTCAACTGCTCCAGCAGCCGATCGACATCCCGCGGATGCAGGCCGGTGGTCGGCTCGTCCAGCACATACAAGGTCGCCCCGCGCTGATTGCGCTGCAGCTCCGTCGCCAGCTTGATGCGCTGGGCCTCGCCACCCGACAGCTCGGTCGCCGGCTGGCCGAGACGCAGATAACCCAGGCCGATATCGCGCAACACCTCCAGCGAGCGGCGCACGCTCGCCTGCTCGGCGAACACTTCCACCGCCTGATCCACGGTCAATTGCAGCACCTGGGCGATGTTGCGGCCCTGCCAGGTGATGGCCAGGGTTTCGGGGTTGTAGCGCGCGCCATGGCAGGTCGGGCACGGCGCATAGACGCTGGGCATGAACAGCAACTCGACGCTGACGAAGCCCTCGCCCTCGCAGGTGGCGCAGCGGCCCTTGGCGACGTTGAAGGAAAACTGCCCGGCGTCGTAACCCGCGGCCTGGGCCTCTGGCGTGGCGGCGTAAAGCTTGCGTACGTTGTCGAACAGCCCGGTATAGGTCGCCAGGTTCGAACGCGGGGTGCGGCCGATGGGTTTCTGGTCGACCTGCACCAGACGCTTGATCGACGCCAGCCCCGCCGTGACCTGACCGCCGCTGGTTTGCGGCGCATCGTCTTCCAGGCTGGGTTCTTCGGCTTCATTGTCGGCCGGCGCTCGCCCAAGGTGGGCGCCGACCAGCTCCAGCAAAGCCTGGCTGACCAGGCTTGATTTGCCCGAGCCTGAGACGCCGGTCACTGCGGTAAAGCAGCCCAGCGGGAACTCGACATCGAGGCTGTTCAGGTTATTGCGGGTGATGCCTTCCAGGCGCAGCCAGTCACCCGGCGTGCGCGGGGCACGACCCGGCCTGTCATGCTCGGCGAACAAATAGGCGCGGGTCTGCGATTCGCTGACGTCCGCCAGCCCGGCCGGTGCGCCGCTGTACAGCACCCGTCCGCCATGCTCGCCCGCCGCCGGGCCGACGTCGATCAGCCAGTCGGCACGGCGCATGGTCTCCAGGTCGTGCTCGACCACAAACAAGGTATTGCCGGCGGACTTCAAGCGCTGCAAGGCTTCGAACAGCGCCTCGCCATCCGCCGGATGCAGGCCCGCCGAAGGTTCGTCCAGCACGTAGATCACCCCGAACAATTGCGAACCCAGCTGCGTCGCCAGGCGCAGGCGCTGCAATTCACCGGAAGACAGGGTCGGCGTGCTGCGCTCCAGCGCCAAATAGCCCAGCCCCAGATCGGTCAGGGTGCTGACCCGCTCCAGCAAGTCCTGGGCAATGCGCTGCGCCGCCAGGCGTTTTTCCACGGACAGGTTCGGTGTGTGCCGCACATCCGGGGCATTGGCATGCCCGCTGGCGCCGTGGGCGACGCGCTGCTCACGGGCCTCGCGGGTCTGGGTATGGCTCAACACTTCACCGGCTTCTTCGCCCTCCTGCAGATACTGCTCGGCTGCCACGGGCCTGAGGACTTCGGCCACTTGCAGCAACGGCATCTGCGCCAGCTCGCCGATGTCGTAGCCGGCGAAGGTCACCGACAGCGCCTCGCGCTTGAGGCGTTTGCCATCGCACAACGGACAAGGGCTGCCGAGCATGAATTGCGAAACCCGCTTCTTCATCAGCGCACTTTGCGAATGGGTGAAGGTGTGCAGGATATAGCGCCGCGCGCCGGTGAAAGTCCCCTGGTAGCTGGGTTCCAACTTGCGCTTGAGGGCGACGCGGGTTTCTTCCGGGGTGAGTCCGGCATACACCGGCACTGTCGGAGTCTCTTCGGTGAAGAGAATCCAGTCGCGCTGTTTTTTTGGCAGGTCACGCCAGGGAATGTCGACGTCGTAGCCCATGGTCACGAGGATGTCCCGCAGGTTCTGCCCCTGCCAGGCCAGGGGCCAGGAGGCCACGGCGCGCTGGCGGATGGTCAGGCTCGGGTCCGGCACCATCAGCGCCTCGGTGACTTCATACACCCGGCCCAGGCCGTGGCACTCCGGGCAGGCGCCCTGGGGGGTGTTCGGGGAGAAGTCTTCGGCATACAGCATCGGCTGCCCCGCCGGGTAACTACCGGCGCGGGAGTAGAGCATGCGAATCAGGCTCGACAGGGTGGTGACACTGCCCACCGATGAACGCGTGCTGGGCGTACCCCGCTGTTGCTGCAAGGCCACCGCCGGCGGCAAGCCCTCGATGGAATCCACGTCCGGCACCCCGACCTGATCGATCAGGCGCCGCGCATAAGGCGCCACGGACTCGAAATAGCGACGCTGGGCTTCGGCGTACAGCGTGGAAAACGCCAGCGACGACTTGCCCGAACCGGACACCCCGGTGAACACCACCAGCGCATCGCGGGGAATGTCGACGTCGATGTTCTTGAGGTTGTGTTCCCGGGCGCCGCGCACCCTGACCATGCCTGAGGGAGGGTTGGTGGTGCGCATTGAAGTCATCGGGTCGCCTTGATTGGATAGTTGTCTATACACGAATCCACTGTAGGAGCGAGCCTGCTCGCGAAGCGGAGTGTCAGGCAACATCCATGTTGAATGACAAATCGCTTTCGCGAGCAGGCTCGCTCCTACAGTGTTTTTTCTCAAGCATTGAGAACGGTGCGGATCATCTGCGTCAGCGCTTGCGGGCTATAGGGTTTGCTCAGCAAATGCGTATCGGGGCTGAGTTGGTGATTGCGCGAGATAATGTCACGGGTGTGACCCGAGGTGAACAGCACCGCCACGGGCGGGTTTTGCACTTTCGCCCATGCACCCAGGTCCGAGCTCTTGATCAGGCCGGGCATCACCACGTCGGTGAAGATCAGGTCCACCACCTCCCCTTCGAGCAGCATCTGCATGGCCACGTCGGCATTGGCCGCCGTCAGCACCTGGTAGCCCTCTTCGCGCAACAGCTCCACGGTCGAAGTGCGCACCGCTTCATTGTCCTCGACCACCAGTATCCGTTCATGCCCGCCCCGTTGCGGCAGATCGGGCACCGTGGTTTCCGTGTTCACCGGCCGCAGGCTGCGCGGGAAGTACAGCTGCACCCGCGTGCCCTCCCCGACCACGCTGGACATCTCGACATGCCCGCCACTCTGCTTGACGAAGCCGAACACCATGCTCAGGCCCAGCCCCGTCCCCTGACCGTCGGGCTTGGTGGTGAAGAACGGTTCGAACGCCTGTGCCAGGACTTGCGGCGACATGCCCGAACCGGTGTCGGCCACCGTGACGCGCACATAGTCGCCGGCGGCAATGCCCTTGCCCGCGCAGAACGACTGATCGAGGCTGGTGTTGTCCGCGCGCAGCTCGATAGTCCCCTCGCCTTTCATCGCGTCACGGGCATTGATCGCCAGGTTCAAGACGGTGTTTTCCAGTTGATTGCGATCGACAAACACCGGCCAGGGATCAGGGGCAGCAGTCATGTGGACCTGGATGGTTTCCCCCAGTGCGCGCTGCAACAGTTCGCCCAGGCCGTCGAAAATCTGCTGGGGCGTGTATATGGCCGGGGACAGCGGCTGGCGGCGGGCAAAGGCGAGCAATTGCGATGACAGCTTGGCGCCGCGCTCGACGGCGGCAATTGAGGCGGCGACCCGGCGTTGCACATTGGCGTTCTGCGCTTCATGACGGGCCAGCAAGTGCAGGTTGCCGGCGATCACCTGCAGCAGGTTGTTGAAGTCGTGGGCCACGCCGCCCGTCAGGCCGCCGATGGCTTCGAGCTTCTGTGACTGGCGCAACTGCTCTTCCGCCGCCAGCCGAGCCTCCACTTCATCGGCGACGCGCTGCTCCAGATTGCGGGTGAACTTGAGCAACGATTCTTCAGCGCTCTTGCGTTCGTGAATGTCGATCAGCACCCCGGGGAAACGAAACGCTTCACCCTGCTCGTTGAACTCGCAACAACCGCTGGCGAGCACCCACAAATAGCTGCCATCGGCACGCAGGATCCGGTATTCGGCGTTATAGGGCGCACCGGTCTGCACGGACCGGCTGACTTGCTCGCGCACCCAGGCGCGGTCATCGGGATGAATGCGTGCTTCGGCAGCGTCCAGGGCCAGGCTGTCCAGCGGTTGCCCGGCGGGATAGGAAAAGGTGCGGGCAAAGCGTTCGTCGCCGCTCAGCACATTGGCCTTGATGTCCCAGACGAACGAGCCAATCAGCGCCCCGGCGTTGAGCGCCAGGCGAACCCGTTCGTTATCGGCGCGGTAGGCATTTTCGGCGGCCTGGCGCAGGCGCTCGGAGATGACGAACTCGGTGGTTTCCACGACCATCGCCATGACCCCCACCGGGCGGCCTTCGTCGTTGGCGACCGGGCTGTAGTAGAGGTCCAGCCAGACATCCTCCGGCACCCCGTCGCGCAGCAGCACCAACAGTTTATTGCGATAGGACAAGGTGCCGCCGGCCAGGCAGGTATCGACCACGTTTCGGTTGAAATCGGCGACTTCGGGCCAGCCCAGTTCCACAGGCGAACCCAGCAGGTAGGGATGGCGCCCGCCGGCAAAGTGCGAATAGGCGTCGTTATAGATCATGTAGCCGGCATGGCCCCAGAGCATCACCATGGGCAATGGCGAGGCGAGCATCAGCTGCACCGTACTGCCCAGGCTCCTTGGCCAGGTGTCGATGGCACCCAGCTCGGTGCGGCTCCAGTCGAACGCACGAATACGCTCGGCCATTTCGCCGCACCAGCCGGCACACCCGTGGCTATCGTCTAGAAACTGCATTGGCTGGCTCTGATGTGCACCCGTCTTTTTCGAGCATCGCGGATGCCAATGGTTCATCGATGTAGGAGCGAGCATGCTCGCGATGGTCGTCAACGATAACGCTGGCAGCCTGACACCCCGCGGTGCCCTGTCCTCCATCGCGAGCATGCTCGCTCCTACAGGGGAGTGTAGCCCCTTACACCTCAATCAGATGCGCGAGCGGGTTGTAGCCGCTTTTCAAGGTGGCCGCCACGTCGAGGATCGCCTTTTCGATGCCATTGAGGTGCATGCACGTCAACTCGATCGCCGCGCTCTGGTTGCCGGCTTCGATGTACTCGATCAGCCGCAGGTGCTCGTCGTCGCGGCAGGCTTCGTGGCTGTCATCGTCCAGCGCGGCGGCATACAGCGAGGCGCGGGAGATCAGTTTCTGGAACCAGTCCAGCAACACCGGGTTGTTCAGGCTGCGGGCGAGTTTGATGTGGAACTCGCCGAGCAGATGGATCAGCCGCTCGTGGTCGCCGCTCTGGTGCGCCTCGTCCTCCAGCAACAAATGATCGCGCAGGTCCTGGGTCACCGCAGTGTCACGCCGGCGGCACAGTTCGCTGACGATGCCGATCTCCACCAGGCGCCGGGTTTCGAACAGCGAACGGATCTCTTCGTCGCTGGGCAATGACACCGATGCACCTTTATTGGGCTCGGTGGTGACCAGGCCATCGGCTTCCAATTGCTTGAGCGCGGCACGAACCGACGTGCGGCTGACATTGAACAGTTCGGCCAGCGAAGCCTCGCCGAGCTTCATCCCGGGTCGCAACGAGCGCTTGCTGATCGCCTCGTAAACCCCTTGGTAGACGCGGTCGACCGTGGTCTCCAGTTTCTTTTCGCTCATTCGATGACTCCTTCAGCGCCAGTCAACCTACCCCAGGCGAATGCACAGCCTTGAAAAAGGGGGTTGCACCAGCAGGTTAATCCGGGTATTTCTAAATTGCATCCAGATTTTGCATACAATAATTAGAGGAATGCACCATTATGGGTCATCCAGTTGCAATTGAAGTGCGTAACGTCTCAAAGCGGTATTCAGACGATCCAGGCCTGGCGCCCGCTCTGGACAATGTCTCGGTCACCATCGCCGACAACGAGTTCTTCACCCTGCTCGGCCCCTCCGGCTGCGGCAAGACCACCCTGCTGCGCACCATTGCCGGTTTCGAGCACGTCAGCGACGGTGAAATCCGCCTCGCCGGCGAGCCGGTCAACGACCTGCCGCCGTTCAAGCGCCGGGTCAATACGGTGTTTCAGAGTTACGCACTGTTTCCACATATGAGTGTTGCGCAGAATATCGCCTTCGGCCTCGAGATGCAGGGTCTTGAACGCAAGCTGATCCCGCAGCGCGTCGACGAAATGCTGGCGCTGGTGCAAATGCAACATCTGGCACGGCGCAAACCGGCGGAGCTGTCCGGCGGGCAGCAGCAACGGGTGGCCCTGGCCCGGGCCCTGGCGCCGAAACCGAAAGTGCTGTTGCTCGACGAACCGCTGTCGGCGCTGGACCTCAAGCTGCGCAAGGAAATGCAGGTCGAACTCAAGCGCGTGCAGAAGGAAGCCGGGATCACCTTTATTTTCGTCACCCACGATCAGGAAGAAGCCCTGACCCTGTCCGATCGCATTGCCGTGATGTCCGCCGGCAAGATCCTGCAGATCGGCACACCCAACGACATCTACGAACGGCCGCAGCATCAGTTCGTCGCGCAGTTCATCGGCGATATCAACTTCCTGCCGGGCCACCTCAAGCGTGGTCAGCACAACGAGAACCTGTTCGTGCCCAGCGGCATGCCGGTGGAAATTCCCTGCCCGCCCCAGGGCATCGACGGCAAGGTGCAACTGGCGTTCCGCCCGGAGCGTTCGCAACTGGTGGATCCAACGCAACCGCACCATTTGCGCGGGGTGATCGAAGCCGTGCTGTACGTCGGCACCGCGACGCTTTACCAGTGCCGCCTGAACAACGACATCAAGGTCATGCTGCGGGAAAACAACGAAGGCCTGAACCGCAACCGCGGGGTCGGCGATCGCGTGGCGGTCAACCTGCCGCCCCACGCCTGCCTGCTGATGGAGGCCTGAGATGAGCGTCAGCAGCACTTCCCCCGCCCTCAACCGGGCGCTGTTGCTCAGCCCGGTGGTCCTGACCCTGCTGGCCCTGATCGCCATTCCGCTGGGCATCATGGGCTACATCAGCCTGTTGCCGCGCAACGTCTATGGCGGCGTCGACTGGCAGGCCAACTGGCAATTGCAAAGTTACGTGCAGCTGTTTTTCCAGGAAGGTTTCGACGGTGAACTGGAGCTCAACTGGGTCTATGCCCAGGCGCTGCTGCGCTCGGTGTTCCAGGCCGGCGGCACCACGGTGCTGTGCTTTTTGTTCGGCTTTCCGGTGGCGCTGTGGATGTCGAGCCTGACACCGCGCCGGCGCAACCTGATGGTGTTGCTGATCACCATTCCGTTCTGGACCAACCTGCTGATCCGCAACTACGCCTGGCTGATCATCCTGCGCGAACAGGGCTGGGTCGCCCAGAGCCTCAACGCGCTGTTCCCTTCCGCCGGTGGCATCACCCTGCTCTACAACGACTTCGCCGTCAGCGTCGGGCTGGTCTACAGCTTCCTGCCGTTCATGATCCTGCCGATCTACTCGACCCTGGAAAAACTCGACTGGCGCCTGGTGGAGGCGGCCTACGACCTGGGCGCCAATCGCTGGCATGCCTTGCGGCGGATCATTTTGCCGCTGTCGATGCCGGGGGTGATTGCCGGTTCCCTGCTGGTGTTCGTGCCGAGCCTCGGCGCCTTCATCACCCCGGCGATTCTCGGCGGTGGCAAGACCCTGATGATCGGCAACCTGATCCAGCAACAGTTCGGCACCGCGCGCAACTGGCCGCTGGGCAGTTCGCTGTCGTTCCTGCTGCTGGGGATTCTGCTGCTGTCCCTGGTGCTCTACGCCCTGTATAGCCGCAGCGCCGCCAAAACTCTTCGCCGGGGAGCCACCGCATGATCGCCCTGCACCTGAAAAAACTGCCGATGACCCGGGAAGTCAGCCTGCTGATCCTGGCCTACCTGTACCTGCCGATCTTTGTGCTGATCGCCTATAGCTTCAACGCCAACCGCTCGGCGACGGTATGGACCGAGTTCTCCCTGGACTGGTACGGACGGATCCTGGCCAACCCGTCGATCCAGACGGCGGCGCTGAACTCGATCATCGTCGCCGGCATCGCCACGGTCTGCGCCACGGCCATTGCGCTGCTGGCGGCGCTGGCCACCTACCGGCCGTTCTATGGGCAGAAGATGGTCGAGGGCGGGATCAACCTGCCGCTGATCCTGCCGGAAATCGTCACGGCCGTGGCCACCCTGCTGCTGTTCATGTCGCTGGGGATCAAGCTCGGCCTGTTGACAGTGATCGTCGCGCACATCGGCTTTTGCATTCCCTTCGCCTACCTGCCGATCCGCGCGCGGCTCAACGACCTCGACAAGAGCCTGCTGGAAGCGGCGAACGATCTGTACGCCAACCCCTGGCAGGTGTTCCGCCGGGTGACGCTGCCGCTGTTGTGGCCGGCGGTGCTGTCCGGGTCGGTGCTGGCGTTCGTGGTCAGCCTCGACGATTTCATCATGACCTTCTTCGTTGCCGGCCCCGGTTCCACGACCCTGCCGGTGTACATCTTCTCGGCGATCAAGGCCGGCGTGACGCCGGAGATCAATGCGATCTCGACCCTGATGCTGGTGATTTCCATCGTGCTGGTGGTGCTGGCCTTCTGGCTGGGACAGCGCGGCAAACAACAATAAGCCCGGAGACTTCCTGAATGAGCAAGAAAGTGAAAAGCATGCGTTTTGCCGTTGCCAGTCTGGCCTTGAGTTGCTTCACCGCCTTTAGCGCCCAGGCCGCCGAGCCCAAGGAACTGTTCTTCTACAACTGGACCGACTACTACCCGGTCGACCTGTTGGCCAAGTTCGAAAAGGAGACCGGGATCAAGGTCACCATGGACGGCTACGACAGCAATGAAACCCTGCTGGCCAAGTTGCAGGCCGGTGGCGCGGCCTATGACGTGATCGTGCCGTCGCAGTCGATCATGCGCACCCTGATCAACCAGAACTTGCTACTGGAAATCGACACCCCCACCCTGCCCAACTTCCAGTACGTCAAACCGGCGTTCCGCGATCCGGCCTTCGACCCTGGCCGCAAGTTCTCGGCGCCGTACCTGTGGGGCACCACCGGGTTCTCCTATGACAGTGCCCGGGTGCCGGGCGGCAAGCTGGATGACTCGTGGAAAGAGTTCTTCGAACCGCGCAAGGAACTGCAAGGCCAATTGGCCGCGCTCGATACCTCGAGCAGCGTGATCAATGCCGCCAGCCATTACCTGAACGTCGACGAATGCACGGAAAACCCGCAGGACGCCAAGCGCATTCTCGAACTGCTGCAAAAACAGAAACCTTTCCTGAAGATGTACAGCTCGGACAACACCGTCGACCGCATGGCCTCCGGCGAAGTGATCATGATGCAGAACTGGAACGGTTCCACCGCGCGGGCCACCTTGCAGAAGAACACCATCAAGTACGTGTATCCGAAGGAAGGCCTGGCGATGTTCCAGGACAACTTCGCCGTACCGAAAAGCGCGCCGCACCCCGGCAACGCGAAGATCTTCATCGACTGGATGATGAAACCGGAAAACGCCGCCGCCGTGTCCAACGCCATCGCCTACGCCAACGGCATCCAGAGCGACAAGCTGATCGACGCCAAATGGCAGGTCATGGACGCCATCAACATGCCCGACGAATTCGCCTCGCGCCTGCGCCCTGAAAAGGAATGCAGCAACAAGGCGCGGGAACTGCAGGACCGGATCTGGGCGAAGCTCAAGGGCTGATTGCCTGGCTTGAAACCGAGGCGCGGCCATCGCGAGCAGGCTCGCTCCCACAGTGGTTTTGTATTGATCACAAATATTGGGAACAACTCATAAACCTGTGGGAGCGAGCCTGCTCGCGATGAGGCCCTCCCTTACAACACCGAATTTGAGGTATGCAATGACCCACCCCCGCTGGCTACGCAACGTGCGCCCCTACGGCGCCCCCGCCGAAGACCTGCTGATCGAAAACGGCCGCTTCACACAGCGCCGCCCGGCCTCGACCACCGAGCTGCTGGCCACCGACATCGACGGCCAGAACCAGCTGCTCACCGGCGCCCTGGTGGAAAGCCACGTGCACCTGGACAAAACCCTGTGGGGCCAGCCCTGGCGGCCGAACAGTGCCGGCCCGACCCTCAAGGACTACATCGCCAACGAGCGCCGCGTGCTGCGTGAAGTCACCACGCCGATTGCGCAGCGCGCCGGCGCCCTGCTGGAAAACTGCATCGCCCGTGGCTCGCTGACCATGCGCTGCCACGTCGACATCGACCCGGAATTCGGCCTGCGCCACGTCCAGGCCATGCAACAACTGCGTGATAAATACCGTGACCTGATCGACCTGCAACTGGTGGTGTTCCCGCAAACCGGCCTGATCAGCCGCCCCGGCACCGCCGAACTGATGCGCGAAGCCATGGCCCTGGGCGTGGAGAACGTCGGCGGCCTCGACCCCTGCGGCATCGATAACGATCCCGTCGCGCAACTCGATTTCGTGTTCGCACTGGCCAGCGAATTCGACCGTGGCGTGGACATCCACCTGCACGACAAGGGTGAACTGGGCCTGTGGCAGATCAGGTTGATCGCCGACTACACCGAACGCTTCGGGCTTGCCAACCGCGTAATGATCAGCCACGCCTACTGCCTCGGCATGCTGCCGTGGAGCCAGGTCAAACCGGTGGCCGAGCGTCTGGCGGCCCTGAGGATTTCCCTGATGAGTTCGGCGCCGGCCGATACCGCCGTGCCGCCGTTCCTCGCCTTGCGCGAAGCCGGGGTGAACGTCTGCCTGGGTTCGGACGGCATTCGCGATGCCTGGTCGCCCATGGGCAACGGCGACATGCTGGAACGGGCGATGTTGCTGGCGTTCCGTTTCGACTTGAACAAGGACGAAGAGCTGGCGGCGGCGTTCGAGGCGGCCACCGTCAATGGCGCCCGGGCGCTCGGGATTGAAAGCCGCCCGCTGGAGATCGGACAGCCTGCGGACTTTTTGCTGATGCCCGTACAGACCCTGGGTGAAGCCGTGGTCTCGCGGCCGCCGCGCCAGGTCTATCGCCGCGGGCAGTTGATCGCCTCCGGTGGTCGTCTGCTGGAAAGCCGTTTGTGAATCGCACGCCTGTAGTCGGCCTTAAAAGTAGCTGCGTGGTCGGCTACGACGGCACGCGTCATGTGCTGTGGCGCGACGGCGAAGTGGTCTTCGAAGGCTCGCGCATTGTCTTCGTCGGACGCGATTATCCGGGGCCGGTGGACCAGTGGATCGACTATGGCAATGCGCTGATCGGCCCCGGCTTCATTGATCTGGATGCGCTGGGCGATCTCGACTCCACGGTGCTGACCCTGGACAACGGCGACGAGCGCGACATGGGCCGGATGTGGTCGGCCGAGTATCTGGCGCGCGGGCCTCGGGAAAGCTACAGCTTTGAAGATGAGGATTTCAAATACCGCTACGCCTTCACTCAGTTGATCCGCAACGGCATCACCACCGCCATGCCGATCACCTCGATGTATTACCGCGAGTGGGCGGAAACGTACGACGAATTTGCCGCGGTGGCAGGCATCGCTACCGAGCTGGGGCTGCGTACTTACCTCGGCCCCTGCTACATGAGCGGCATGAGTTACTGGCAAGCCGACGGCACGCTGGCCCATCACTGGGACGAAGCCCGGGGCCTGGCCGGGCTCGATGCCGCGCAACGGTTCTTCAAGGATTTCGACGGCGCAAACGGCGACCTGATTCGGGGCGCGCTGCTGCCGGATCGTATCCAGACCTGCACCCCGGCGCTGTTGCAGCGCACCGCCGCGCTGAGCCAGGAACTCAATGCACCGATGCGACTGCATTGCTGCCAGGGCCTCGGTGAAGTGGCGATGGTCGAGCAGCTGCGCGGTGCTTCACCGCTAGGCTGGTTGCAACAGCTCGGGTTGTTGAACCCGCGCAGCCTATTGCCCCACGGCATCTACACCCGTGGCGATGACGATTTGCAGCGCATCGTGGACGGTGGCGCCAGCCTGGTGCATTGCCCGGTGGTGTTCGCCCGCGACGGCGAGGCGCTGAACTCCTTCGGCCGCTATCGGGCCAAAGGCGTCAACTTCGCCCTGGGCACCGACACCTGGCCTGCGGATTTGCTGGACAACATGCGCCAGGGCTTGAACATCGCCCGCCTGATGGAGGGCGGCAACGGATTGACCAGCGCCCTCGATCTGTACAACGCCGCCACCCTCGGCGGCGCCAAGGCGCTGGGGCGCGACGACCTTGGCCGCCTGGCGCCGGGGTGCAAGGCCGACATTACTGTGTTCAACCTGCGCGGCCTGCATCTGGGGCCGCTGTTCGATCCTCTGAAAAACCTGGTGCTGGCCGGACGCGGCGACGACTGCATCGCCAGCTACATCGACGGCCGCTGCGTGATGCAGGACGGTCAGGTCCGGGGTGTCGACTACCCCGCCCTGCAACGCCAGGCCCAACGGCAATTCGAAAAATTGATGCGCAGCCACAGCGACCGGGCCTTCGGCCAACCGGACTGGAAAACCCTGTTCCAGCCGGCCATCCCGTTCGCCGACGACTACAGCGCACAGGCGCCGCTGTGCGCCATCGATCCCCTTCTTTAGAGATTTCTGCCATGCAAAGCTTCGATTTCAGCCAACTGAATCCACGGGAAAAATACAAGATCCTGATCGGCAGCGTGGTGCCACGGCCTATTGCCCTGGTGACCACCGTCGACGGCGAAGGCCGGGTCAACGCCGCGCCGTTCAGCTTTTTCAACGCGCTGTCCGCCGACCCGCCGATCCTCGCGCTGGGCGTGGAGAACTACGGCGACCAGAGCCCCAAGGACACCACGCGCAATATCCAGCTCAACCAGGAATTCACCGTCAACATCGTCAGCGATGCCCTGGTGGAAGCCATGAACGTCTGCGCCGTACCCTTCGCCCCCGGCTTCGATGAACTGACCGCCGCCGGCCTCACCGCCATCGCCGGCACCACGGTCAAATGCCCGCGCATCGGCGAAGCCCCGGTGGCGCTGGAGTGCCGGAGGATGATGGCGCTGAACATCGGCCAGTCGCGGGAGATCATTTTCGGTGAAGTGCTGATGGCCCATGTGCGGGACGAACTGATCGACCCGAAAACCCTGTACATCGATCAACTGGGGCTGGATGCGATCGGGCGCATGGGCGGGCATGGCTATGCCCGCACGCGGGATTACTTCGACCTGCCGACCCGCTCATTGCAAGCGTGGACGGAAGCGCCGGGGGGTGGGGAGCGGTTTTGGCCTGTAGGAGCGAGCTCTGCTCGCGATGGCCGTCAACGATGACGCTGGCTGCCTGACGCCCCGCGGCGCCCTGCCCTCCATCGCGAGCATGCTCGCTCCTACAGAGGGGAGCGAGCATTCAACTTCAATCGGTACCGTACTTCGGCGACCGTGGCCCGTACAGCAGGCCTGCCGGTTGTCCGGCCGACAGCAGACGATTGCTCGCCACGCCGGCAATCGGGTAACCGGCATCGGTGGCGCTGTTGATGATCTGCTTCACCGCGGCACTGATCAGCATGCCGACCAGACCGCCCCCGCTGTTGTTGCCGCCCTCTTCGCTCGAAGCCCGCGCCGAGCCGGTCCACAGGGTGGTGCCGGTTTTCAGGTCGACCAGCTTGGCGCTGGCCGTCACCGCGGTTTCGCTGCTGATCAACATGTAGCGCGTACCGTACTCGCTCACCGTGATGTACAGCGCGGCGTCGGCACCGAAGATTTCCTGCAGCTTGTTGGTCGGTGCCTGATGGATGTCATTGGGCGTGGTCAGGCCGTTCTGGCGGAAGGTTTCATCGACCAGCGTGATCGGCAACACGTAGTAGCCAGCCTCGGCCAGCGGCATCGTCACTTGCGACAACAGGCTGTAGGAGGCCTTGACGTCCGGCGAAGTGTTCAGCGGCGGCAATACCAGGATGGATTTCGGACGCGCTTGCTTGTACGCCGAATAATCCACGGTCTTGGGCGCGACACAGCCACCCAGCAGGGTCAATGCCAGGGCGCTGGCCAGCAGCTTGAGGGTGCGCGGGATCATTTGACGTCTCCTGTCCTGGCGTTTTTAAGCAGGAAATCCATGTACGGGCCGGACTCGGGAAACAGGGTTTTCTCGGTGCGCAGTTCCTGCACCATCTGATCATCCTTGCCCATGCTCAGGTACAACAGGCCCAGATGCGCGTGATACCCCGGCGGCACGCTCTTGCCCGTGGAGCGGATCTTTTGCAGATCACGTTCCAGCACCTCGGCCTGGGCCTCTTTCGGCGTTTCGCTCTTGAAGTATTCGTAGACCTGGGGTTGATAGTCTTCCCACTGGTACAGGGTTTTCGGGCTGCTGCAACCGGCCAGCAAGGCGCTGGCGGTCAGGGTCAGGATCTGGGTCAGGGTCAGTAACGACCGCGACAGGGACAGATTCATGGGTTGTTGCTCCTTGCGATGGGTATCGATCAGTTACCCGGTTTCCATACACCGGTGTTCATGCCATCGACCAGGCGATTGATCGCCTCGCGCATGGCCAGGTCCAGGACTTTGCCGTTGAGGGTCGAGTCGTAGGCGGCAGTGCCACCGAAGCCGATGATTTCGCGGTTGGACAAGGCGTACTCGCCTGCGCCCTGTGTCGAATACACCACTTCGGAAGTGCTGATGTTGACGATGTTCAGGTTGACCTTGGCGTAGGCGACCTGGGTCTTGCCACGGCCAAGGATGCCGAACAACTGATGGTCGCCGGTCTCTTTGCGGCCGAACTCGGTGACATCACCGGTGACCACGTAGTCGGCGCCTTTCAGGCGCTGGGCCTGGCCCTTGATTACCGCTTCCTGCTGGATCTCGCCCATGTTGTCGCGATCGAGCACGGAGAAGCGGTTGGTCTGTTGCAGGTGAGTGATCAGGATGGTCTTGGCCTGCCCGCCGAGACGGTCGACGCCATCGGAGAAAATCCCGCGCATGTAGCTGGAGCGGTTATCGAACTTGCCCACGGCCATGGGGATGCGGGTACCGGCCCAGGCCTGGGTGGCACTTTCGACCTTGGCCACCGGCAGCGCACGGGAGCTTTCCGTCGCACAACCGGCGATCGTGCCCAGCACGGCAATCGCAACGCCTGAGACCAACATCCGAGAGATCATTCTCACTAAACATTCCTTCTTGAAAAAAACGATGTATCCCGGCGCGGCAACGCAGTGGGGATCGGAAACGGGCGGCATTATGCCAAAGTGCCATCATTGATGACAGGACTAATTTGTTTCTTGACGTCAATGATCTGGCCTTCTGTGGGAGCGGGCTTGCTCGCGATGGCGGCGCATCGGGCGACATCGATGTTGAATGTGCCGGCCTCATCGCGAGCAGGCTCGCTCCCACAGGGTTCTGTGTCGATTACATGATTTGAGAACGACATAAAAACCTGTAGGAGCGAGCTTGCTCGCGATGGCGGTTTGTCAGTCGACATCTTGGTTGGCTGTGCCGGCCTCTTCGCGGGCAAGCCACGCTCCCACAGGGTTCTGTGTCGATTGCATGATTTGAGAACGACCAAAAACCTGTGGGAGCGAGTTTGCTCGCGATGGCGGCGCATCGGGCGACATCGATGTTGAATGTGCCGGCCTCATCGCGAGCAGGCTCGCTCCCACAGGGTTTTGTGTTGATTGCATGATTTGAGAACGACATAAAAACCTGTAGGAGCGAGCTTGCTCGCGATGGCGGCGCATCAGGCGACATCGACGTTGAATGTGCCGGCCTCATCGCGAGCAGGCTCGCTCCTACAGGTCATGTGCTTTTCAATGGAAATCCCGGCTGCGCACGGTGATGCCGTCGAGCAGTGGGCTGAGGTCGCTCAGGCGCCCGGCGATCAGGTGGCGCACTTCGCCCTCCTTTTCCCAGCGCCCGTCGACCTTGAGCAATTGCGAGCCCACCAGTACCCGGCGCTGGCGCTCGGCCAGGTCGCGCCAGACCACCACGTTGACGTTGCCGAATTCGTCTTCGAGGGTGACGAAGGTCACGCCACTGGCGGTGCCCGGCCGCTGTCGCCCGGTGACCAGCCCGGCGACGCTCACAGGGCGTCCGTGTTCGACGTCCAGCAATTCTTTTGAACTGCGGCAACGCCGGGCTTTCAATTCAGCGCGCAGCAGGGTCAGCGGATGGGGGCCGAGGGTGGTGCCGACACTGGCGTAATCGGCGCGCAGGTCTTCGCCGACCGTGGGCCTTGGCAACTCGATTGCGACTTCCTCCTGCCGGGGCAAACCGGCGAACAGGCCGAGTTGTTTCTCCACCCCCGCCACTTCCCAGCGCGCCCGATGGCGGTCACCGGCCAGCCCGCGCAACGCACCGGCATCGGCCAGTTGTTCCTGGGCACGGGCATCCAGTTGCGCCCGTTCACCAAGGTCCGCGATATCGGCGAACGCGCCCTTGCCTCGCGCCGCCTCGATACGCCGGGCATCCTCTTCGCGAAAGCCCTTGATCATGCGCAGCCCCATGCGAATCGCCGGTTGCGCGCCGGCCACCGGCTCCAGGCTGCAATCCCAGTCACTGGCGCGCACGTCCACCGGACGAATCTGCAATTGATGCCGGCGCGCGTCCTGCAGAATCTGGTCCGGGCTGTAGAAACCCATGGGCCAACTGTTGATCAGCGCACAGGCGAACGCCGCCGGCTCGTGGCACTTGAGCCAGCAACTGGCGTAGGTCAGCAAGGCGAAACTGGCGGCGTGGGATTCGGGAAAACCGTAGCTGCCAAAGCCCTTGATCTGTTCGAAGATCTGCGCGGCAAACTCGGCGCTGTAGCCGTTCTTCTTCATGCCGGCGGCCAAGCGTTCCTTGTGCGGTTCGAGGCCGCCGTGACGTTTCCAGGCCGCCATGGAGCGACGCAACTGATCGGCTTCGCCGGGGCTGTAGTCGGCGGCGACGATGGCGATCTGCATCACCTGTTCCTGGAACAGCGGCACACCGAGCGTGCGCTTCAACACCTCGCGCAACTCTTCGGAGGGATAGCTTTCCAGTTCTTCCTTGTTTCGCCGCCGCAGGTACGGATGCACCATCCCGCCCTGAATCGGCCCCGGACGAACGATGGCCACCTCGATCACCAGGTCATAGAACTTGCGTGGCTTGAGCCGGGGCAGCATCGACATCTGCGCCCGTGATTCGATCTGGAACACGCCGATGGTGTCGGCGCGGCTGATCATGTCGTAGGTCTGCGAATCCTCGGAGGGGATCGTCGCCAGGCTCAAGTCACGATTGCGATGACGGCGCAGCAGATCGAAACAGCGGCGGATTGCGCTGAGCATGCCCAGCGCGAGGATATCGACCTTGAGCAGGCCCACTGCGTCCAGATCGTCCTTGTCCCACTGAATGATCGTACGGTCGGCCATCGCCGCATTCTCCACCGGCACCAGGGTGTCCAGCGGGTGCTCGGAAATCACGAAGCCGCCGGGGTGCTGGGAGAGGTGCCGGGGGAAACCGATCAGTTGCGCGGTGAGGCTCAATACCCGGCGCAGCACCGGGCTTTCGGGGTCGAAACCGCCCTCAAGCAAGCGTTCCACGGGTGGAGCTTCATCGCTCCAGTGACCGCAGCAATCGGCCAGGGCGTTGATCTGATCCGGTGGCAGGCCCAGTGCCTTGGCCACATCGCGCACGGCGCCGGCCGCGTGATAAGTGCTGACCACGGCGGTCAGCGCCGCGCGTGTGCGGCCATAGCGCCGGAACACGTACTGCAAGACTTCTTCGCGGCGCTCGTGCTCGAAGTCCACATCAATATCCGGCGGCTCGTCGCGCTCCCTGGAAAGAAAGCGCTCGAACAGCATGTTCATCCGGTCCGGATCGATCTCGGTGATGCCCAAGGCAAAACACACCGCCGAGTTGGCCGCCGAGCCTCGGCCCTGACAGAGAATTTTCTCGCGCCGGGCGAAAGCGACGACGTCTTGAACGGTCAGGAAATAGCTCTCATACCCCAGCTCGGCAATCAGCCCCAGTTCCTTGTCGATCAGACCACGCACCTTGTCGCTGGCACCGGCGGGCCATCGCTGGCGCATGCCACGCTCAGTCAACTCGCGCAGCCAGGAGGTCGCCGTGTGCCCCTCGGGTACCAGCTCCCGCGGATACTGATAACGCAACTGGCCGAGGTCGAAGGTGCAGCGCCGGGCAATGACCAGGGTCTCGTCGAGCAACGCCGGCGGATAGCGCTCGCCCAAGAGGTCGAGGCTGCGCAAGTGCCGCTCGCCATTGGGGTGCAGGCGCAACCCGGCGTCGGCCACCGGCAGGTGATGACGGATCGCAGTCATGGTGTCCTGCAGGGCGCGGCGACCGCGGGCGTGCATGTGCACATCGCCGCTGGCCACGGCCGGGATGCCCACTTCCCGGGCCAGGGCCAGCAGATCGTGCAGGCGCCGGGTGTCGTCCTGGCCGCAATGCAGTTGCACCGCCAGCCACAGGCGCTCGGCGAAAATCGGCTTCAGCCAGCGGCCCTGTTCGACCTCATCGACCGCGTCCGGCACCCACAGCGCCAGCAACCCCGGCAATGGCTCGCACAAGTCATCCCGCAGGACCTGATACTGGCCTTTCTGCGTACGGCGACGGGCTCGGGTGATCAGCCGGCACAGGGTCTGGTAGCCCTCGAGGTTCTCCACCAGCAGCACCAGTTTCGGGCCGTTTTCGATGCGGATCTCGCTGCCGATGATCAGCGGCAACTCCACGGACTTCGCCGCCTGCCAGGCGCGCACGATCCCGGCCAGGGTGCATTCGTCGGTGATCGCCAGGGCCTGATAGCCCTGCTTTTTTGCCCGCTGGAACAGCTCAAGGGCACTGGAGGCACCGCGCTGGAAACTGAAATTCGACAGGCAGTGCAGTTCGGCATAGCCCGCACTCATGCGAACCAGCCCTGCAACCACAAGGGGCCGTCCTCGCCGACCGCGCGCCAGGCCCAGCCCTGCTGGCCGGTTCGGGTTTCGATCAGGTAGTAATCGCGGCGCACGTCGTCACCGTCCCACCAGCCGGACTCGATGCGCTCCGGCCCCATCAGGATGCGCGTCGAGTGCTCGTGCACCGCCAGCGGTTCAGTCAGCAGCCAGCCCGGTCGCTTCACGCTTGGTAATGGCCCGCAGGACTGGTTGTCGGCACGGGCCTGCCATGCGCATTCGGGGCGGTGATCGGCCTGAAAGCGCAAGCCATGCACGGCATCATCCCCCAGCCGCGCGCGCAGGCGTTCGCGCAGTTGCTCCCAGGGCAAGGTTTGCTGCGGACGGTCGTCGAACAGCTCCTGACGCTGGGGCACAAAGGCCGGCAGATCTTCGGCGCGCAGGCGAAAGCCGCGCACCGGGGCCTCGACCTGGACGTGTTCCAGCCGCCCGCGGGCCAGCTCGAAGAGCATCGCCGGATCGCGCTCGGCGCTGAGCAACCCGACCTTGATCAGGGTGTCCGGCAGCCCCGCATGTTCCAGATGCAGATCGAAGCGCTGCACCCCGCTGTCCCGGCCGCACAGGAACGCCGACAGATCGCCGGTCAACCGGCGCAATGGAAACAGCAGGGCCTGATGGGATTGCACGTCGAAATTGAGCTCGATGCGCACATCGAAGCGATCCGGCGGCAGATAGAACGCCAACGCCAGCCGCCGAGTGCCGAGCAAGGTGTCCAGATGCTTGAGCACCTGGGCCTCGAAACGCCGGGCCAGGCTCTGCCGCGGCAACGCCTGCACCTGGCTCAGGGTGCGCAGCCCCATGCGCGACAAGGCCGTGGCGACGTTGGCCTCAAGCCCGATCCGGTCGATGGGCAATTGCCCCAGGTGGTGCTGCAAGGCTTGATCGTCGGGCACCACCAGGCCGTCATAGGCGTTGGCCAGGATCCGTGCCGCCACCGGGTTGGGCGCGGCGACAATGCGGTGACGAAAGCCCAGCTCGCCCAGTTCGCTGCGCAGCCGTGCTTCCAATTGCGCCCAGTCGCCGAACAGGCCCAGGCTGGACTCGATTTCAAACACCACCGCACGGGGGTAATGCACGCTGACCTGGGAGCTGAAGCGGTAGGCCCAGGCCGCCAGGAACTGTTGCCAGTGTTCGATTTCGGCCGCGTCATACTCCGCCGTGGTGAAGCCTTTGCTCAACGCCTGGGCGGCTGTCATCGACTGGCCCGGGCGCAGCCCCAGCGCCCGCGCCCCCGCGTTGACCGCCTGCAAGACCCGGCGCTGCGCCGGGCCGGTCAGCAGCGCCAGCGGCTCATCGGGGTCGGTGCGCTGACGCAGTACCGCGTCCAGCGCCAATTGCGGGAACACAATGCACACCCAGCGCATGGCAACCTCAATGCCCCACAGGGAAGGCAATCGGCGCCGAACGGGCCAGCCCGCCGCGGCACTTGAGCACGCGCAATTGCGCAGGCCTGGCATCGATGGCGATGCGCAGGGCCGCGGGTGACGGATTGAGCGCTTCATGGATCGAGCGGTAGGCGAAGGCCAGGGTCGAGCCGGTTTCCGCCGCCACCTGCAAACGCCGCAACGCCCGGTCATCGGCCTTGTGCGGCCAGCACAGCACTGCGCCGCAACTGCCCGAACGCAGGCATTGCTCGGCCGCCCACAGGGCATCGCGCTCGCTGGCCTGGATGATCGACAACTGGCGCAGATCGACCCCGGCGTTCTGCCAGGCCTGGGGGTACGGCAAGAACGGCGGCGCCACCAGCACAATGCGCTCGCCCGCCGCCGAGAGCCGCGCCAGCGTCGGCCACACCAGTTGCAACTCGCCCACGCCCTGCCCGGCCAGGAGGATTTCGCTCAGCGCCGCTTCCGGCCAGCCCCCGCTCGGCAGCGCCGCGTCCAGCGCGGCATGCCCGGTAGGTTGCGGGCTGGCGGACGGCGACGCAGGCCGGCCTTTCCAGACCTGGCCGCCATTGAACAGCGTATCCAGCGCGACGACGGCACCCATCAGCCTTGCCTCACCAAACCGCAGAACACCCCTTCGATGGCCAGGTCCCGGTCGGCTTCGACGATGATTGGCTGGTACGCCGGGTTGCGCGGCAGCAGGCGCACGGTGTCGCCTGAGCGTTCGAAACGCTTGATGGTCACTTCACCGTCGAGACGCGCCACGACGATCTGGCCATTGATGGCCTCGGGGCTGCGGTGCACGCCCACCAGATCGCCATCGAGAATGCCGTCCTCGATCATCGAGTCGCCGCGAACCCGCAGCATGTAGTCCGGCGTTCTGGAGAACATCGACGGATCGAGCAGCAGGCGGCTGTGGACCTCGGCATCGGCCCCGATCGGCGCACCCGCCGCTACCCGGCCGAGGACGGGAATATCCAGCAGTTCGGGGCGCGCCGGCTGGCCAAGCAACCGAATGCCCCGGGCCTGATGCGGGTTGACCTCGATGAAACCGGCCTCGGTCAGCGCCAGCACATGCTTGCGCGCCACGCTGCGGGAGGCAAAACCGAAGGCCTCGCTGATTTCAGCGAGGCTCGGGGACTGACCGTGCTCCGCGATTCGCTCGCGGATGAAGGTCAGGATGGCGGTACGGCGGGGAGTGAGAGTCGTCATGGAGTACATTTGTACTCTTTTGCGATTTTTCTTACAAGAACTTGTGGACGACCTGTAGGAGCGAGCCTGCTCGCGATGGGCTACCAGACGACGCGTTTTTCAGGCAGCCCGCGTTATCGTTGACGTCCATCGCGAGCAGGCTCGCTCCTACAGGGATAAGCGATCATCAATTAATCCGCGTGAAGCCAGGAACCCTGCGATGTAATCGATAAACGCCAACACCTTCGCCGTGGCCCGCCGATGGCTGGGGTACACCGCCAGAATGTGCGGGCCGAAGGTGTCCGGGTCGATGTCGTAGTCGGCCATCACCCGTACCAGTCGTCCGTCGGCCAGATAAGGCGCGGCACTCCACAAGGGTGTGTGCAGCAGCCCGCGCCCGGCCAGGGCGTTGGCCAGCAACAGATCGTAATTGTCGCTGCGCAAGCGTGGCGACCGGGGTTGCGGCAGGCTCAAGCGCTCACCCTCGCGCTCGGCCCACCAGAATTCACGGCTGAGCAACGGATGGCGATACAGCAACCATTCGTGCTCGACGAGGGTCTGTGGGGTGACCGGCAGCCCCTTGCGCGCCAGATACCCAGGGCTTGCGCACAGCGCCAGGCGATTGCTGCCGACCACACGGGCGATCAGCCCCGGCAGATCGTCATGGCCTTCACGCAAGGCTAGGTCGTAGCCGCTTTCCAGCAGATTGACGAAGTCGTCGCACAGGTCCACTTGCAGGTTGATCTGCGGGAACTGCTCAAGAAAACCGCCACACACCTGATCGAGAAAAGCCTGCCCGTAGGCCAGCGGCGCGGTGATTTTCAGGTCGCCGCGCAGGCCGTGCTGCAATTGCTCGATTTCCTCGCCGGCCTCGTCCAGCCGCTGCAACACCTGACGTGCGGTTTCCAGATAGAGCCTTCCTGATTCCGTCAGCAAAATCCGCCGGGTGCTGCGCTCGAACAGGCGCGCGCCAAGCTCTGCCTCCAGGTGATTGACCGCTTTGGTCAGGGCCGACGGGGTCTTGCCCAATTGCTCGGCGGCGCGACTGAAGCTGCCCAACTGCGCCGTGACCACGAACATTTTCAGTGCACCCAACTTGTCCATATTTTTTCCATTCAGGCAAAAACGTTTTTCGCGAGCGAGGCGTTCTGCGGGTCGCGACAAGCCACTACTCTGGCCATCAGACGCAATAACAAGGAAACATTCAATGAAAAGATTCATCCCGAATCTATTGATGGTCGCCGTGAGTTTTGCCTCATTGGAAGCCATGGCGGCCACGGACCTGGTGTTGTTCAACGGCAAGATTTTCACCGCCGACCGTACTCAGCCCAAGGTCCAGGCATTGGCGGTCAAGGACGGCAAAGTGTTGCAAGTCGGTAGCGATGCGCAGATCAAGGCCTTGATCGAGGCGGACACCCGCGTCATCGACCTGGGCGGCAAGACGCTCATGCCCGGCCTGATCGACAGCCACTCCCACGCCATTTTCGGTGGCCTGGAAATGGTCTCAGCCAACATGGAAGACCAGGTGGTCGATCTCGACGAACTGGAAAAACGCCTGCGTGCCTGGCGTGACGATGGCAAGGCCCGACACGGCGATGTGCTGAGTGTGGCCGGCATGAGCTCGGCCTACTGGGCGCAGGCCGAGGCATTGGGCAAGAAATTCAACAACGGCGAGTGGGCCAGCGTGCCCGTGGTCTTTACCGGCAGCGACCACCACACGGCCTGGGCCAACGACGTCATGCTCAAGCGCGCCGGTGTCGATGCTGCACTGCTCGGCCGTCTGCCCGACGCCGAGAAAGACACCATTGGCAAGCGTGCCGATGGCAGCCCCAACGGGTTCCTGGTGGACGCCGGTTGGGATCGGGTCGCCTCGAAAATGCCGGTGCCAAGTGCCGCCGATATGCTCAAGGCCGCGCAAACCGCGGTTCGTTACAACAACAGCCTGGGCATCACGGCGTGGATGGACCCCGCCGCCAACGCGGCCCCCGGCGAGCCGGTGTTCGCCCTCAAGCCCACGGAAAAAACCGTCGGCGTGCTGCCGGCGTACAAGGCCCTGTCGCAAAGCGGCGGCATGAGCGCCCACGTCGCCGCGCTGCTGGTGGCCAATCCGAAAAGCGTGCCGGCCGATCTCGATACCCTCGACAAAGTCCGACAGCAGTTCCAGGACGTCCCCAACCTGACCCTGCCGGGGGTGAAGATCTTCGCTGACGGGGTGATCGAATACCCGGCGCAGAGCGCTGCGATGATCGACCCTTACAGCAACTCGCACAAACAGGGCGAACTGCTGATCGATCCCAAGCATTTCGGTGAGTTGGTCAGCGCCATCGATCAGCGGGGCTGGCTGGTGCACATCCATGCCATCGGTGACCGGGCGGTGCGCGAATCCCTGAACGGTATCGAACGGGCACGCAAGGATCGCCAGAGCGGCGTGACCCACTCCATCACTCACCTGCAAATGGTCAACCCGAAGGAGTTCGCCCGCTTCAAGCCGCTCGATGTCATCGCCTCGATGCAACTGCTCTGGGCCAGCGCCGACGACTACACCACGGACATGATCAAGCCCTACGTGAGCGCCCTGGCGTTTCGTTACCAGTACCCGGCGCATTCGCTGCTCAAACAGGGCGCGACCATCGCCGGGGCCAGCGATTGGCCGGTGTCTTCGCCCAACCCGTGGAACGCCATGGCCCAGGCCATCACCCGCCAGGGCCCGCTGGGGGTGCTCAACGCCGATGAACGCCTGGACCGCGAAACCATGTTCTACGCCTATACCCTCAATGCGGCCCGGACCATCGGCCTGGACAAGCAGATCGGCTCGTTGAGCGCCGGCAAGCAAGCGGATTTCATCGTGCTCGATCGGGATGTGTTCAGCGTCGACGACAAAGCCCTGCACGACACCCAAGTGCTGCAAACCTGGTTCGCCGGTCGCGAAGTCTACGCACCCACCCTCTAGCCGCACTGTTTTCCCTGTGGGAGCCAGCCAGCTCCCACAGGTTTCCTCGCGCCCCAAAACAATCACAATAACGGGACTTCACATGAAAGCCTTGACCCTGCTCGCCCTCGGTTCCTTGAGCCTGCTGCCCTTGAGCAGCCAGGCCGTGCCCTTGAACGATGATTTCGCCCTGCTGCTGGACGTGACCCTGGCCAGCGACTACCGCACCCGCGGCATCTCGCAGACCCAGAACGATCCGGCCGTGCAGGCCGGCGCAACCCTGGCCCACAGCAGCGGCCTGTACCTGGGCGCGTGGAGTTCCAACGTCGACTTCGGCGGTGGCTTGAAAACCCGTCAGGAAATCGATTACTACGCCGGTTGGCTGTGGCAGGCCACAGAGGAGGTCAGCCTGGATGTCGGCTACCTCAGATACGCCTACCCGAAAGAGAGTCAGTTCAACCAGAGCGAGGTCTACGGCATTCTCAGCGTCTATGGGGTCAAGCTCGGGGCCTATTACTCCGACGATGCACCGGGCATCGACAGCAAACAGAATTCCCTCTACAGCTACGTCGGTTACGAGACGGAACTGCCCTATGGCGTCGGCCTGAAACTGCGCTACGGCGACATGGACTTCAAGGACCCGCACCTGTATTCGAGTTCGGGCCAGGCCGAGGATTCGTACCGCGAATGGGAGGTCAAGCTGACCCACGAACTGGCCGGCGTGATGCTGGGGTTGAGCTACATCGACACCGATCTGTCGCAGAGCCAGTGCGCCAGCAACTGGGGGTTTGATGATGTGTGCAGCGCCACCGTGGTGGCCAGTGTCAGCAAATCCTTCTGACACCCCGAATCCCCTGTAGGAGCGAGCATGCTCGCGATGGATGTCCAGCAGACGCGTTCATTCAGGCAGCACGCGTTATCGTTGTCGTCCATCGCGAGCATGCTCGCTCCTACAAGGGATCAGGTCAGGCCAGAGAGGTAAGCCCACGGGTAGATCCCTCGCTCATGCCCGTCACTGAACACCAGTTGCACGCCATAGCCCTGGGCGTTCAATTCGATCACGCAAACCCGCTCATCCACCAACGGCGTCATCCCCCGCAGCCGAAACGCCCGGCACTGCGAACACGGGCACTGCCGCCGCAACTCGGCATGCCCCAGCACCTGCTCGCGGCCATCCGGCCATTGCAGGCGCAGTTGCTGCTGGCTGCGCGAATTGCCCACCGCCAGCGGGTTCATTGCAGTTGGCTCAAGGCAATGCGCACGGCCTTGCGCACCTCCGGGTCGCCGTCGTCCTGCGCAGCCAGCAACGGTGCGATGGCGCCCTTGTCGTTCAATTCGCCCAGGGCCAGCGCGGCTTCCTTGCGCAGGTTGCTGATGCGGTGGCCGAGGGTTTCGATCAGCGGGTCGAGGGCTGGCGTGAAGCGCAGGCGACCCAGGCTACGGGTGGCGCGCAGGCGCACTTGCCAGTAGTCGTCGCCCAGGGCGTCGATCAAGGCAGGGCCGGCGTCGGCGTGGCCGACCTTGCCCAGGGTCGTGGCGGCTTCCTCGCGCACTTGCCAGGCCTGGTCCTGCAAGGCCTGGCGCAACGCCGGCAGCACCTGGGCATCAGAGGCAAGACCCAGGGCACCGGTAGCGGCGCGGCGGACCTCGGTGTCCGGGTCAGCGCTGGCCAACCGGGCCAGGGCCGGCAAGGCATCGAGTTGCTTGAGCCAGCCCAGCACCCCGACCGCTTCCCGCCGCACGCTGGCATCCTTGTCGCCCAATGCCTGCAAAGCCGCCGGCGCCGCCTCGGCAAAACGCAGCTCGCGCAAGGCCCGGAACGCGGCGATGCGCACACCGGTATCGGCATGCCCGGTCCACGGCAAAATCACCCTCCCCGCCGCTGCACTCTTGAGCAGGCTGAGACTTTGCGCAGCGGCGGCCCGCACCGTTTCTTCAGGATCAGTCAGGGCCTGGCACAACGCCTTGACCACCGGCGTGTCTTCCCAGGCTTCCAGCAACCGCGCCGCTTCCGCGCGGACGTCTTCACTGGGGTCTTCGGCCAGTCGATTGACCAGCCACAGCAGGCCGTCGGGCTCTTCCAGGTCGGCCAGTTCGATCAGGGCAATGCGGCGCACCCCGGCATCGTCATCGGTCAGGCGCGGTTGCAGGGCGAGAATGTCGTCGTTATCGGTTACATCGAATAGTGAGGTCATAGGGCAAATCGCGGCAGTTGGTTTTCTGTGGGAAGTCCGAGAGGGTTCAGGCGTGGCAGCTGCCGACCGTCTTCGTGACGCAGTAACTCGAGGCAGTGACGCTTCAAGCGGGAAAATTCGTGGCTCGTCACCAGTTCGGTGGTGCGGGGCCGGGGGAAATCCAGGCGCAAGTCTTCGATGATCCGCCCGGGGCGCGGGCTCATGACCAGCAGGCGATCGGCGAGGAACAAGGCTTCGTCGATGTCATGGGTGACGAACACCACAGTGGTGCGAATCCGCGTCCAGATGTCGAGCAGCAGTTCCTGCATGTTCAGGCGGGTCAAGGCATCGAGGGCGCCGAACGGCTCGTCCATCAGCAACAGACGCGGTCGATTGACCAGCACCCGGGCGATTTCCACCCGCTGCTGCATGCCGCCGGACAGTTGATTCGGCCAGCGATCGGCAAAGCCCGCAAGACCGACCAAGGCGAGGATTTCATCGGCGGCCCGATGCCGCTCGGCCTTGCCGATGCCGCGCATTTTCAGGCCGAAGGCGACGTTGTCGCGCACCGTACGCCAGGGAAACAGCGTGTGTTGCTGGAACACCATGCCCCGTTGCGGTGACGGCCCTGCGACCGCTGCGCCATCGACCTTGAGGCTGCCGGTGCGCGGTTGCAGGTGGCCGGCCAGCGCGCCGAGCAAGGTGGATTTTCCGCATCCGGACGGCCCGAGAATGCACACGAACTGGCCCGGTTCGATCTGGCAATCGAGGCCCTGCACGGCTTCGAACGCTGCGCTGCCCTCGCCCAGGCTAATCGACAAGTCGCGAATATCGATACGCCCTTCAGGCTGTTGAAATACGCTCATCAGGCTTTTCCTCGCGGTCGGTGCCAGGGCGTGAATAGCCCGCCCAGGCGTTTGATCAGCAGGCTGCTGCCCATCCCCAGAACGCCGATCAGCAGCATGCCGACCACGATGTCGGGATAGTTCTGGATGGTGTAGGACTCCCAGGTGTAGTAGCCGATGCCGAACTGGCCGGAGATCATTTCCGCCGTGACCAGGCAGAACCAGGAGGTGCCCATACCGATGGCCAGGCCGGTGATGATGCTCGGCGCGGCACCGGGCAGAATCACTTCCAGCAACATCGCCCGGCGCCCTGCCCCAAGGCTTTTCGCCGAGGCGATCAGCCGTGGATCGACACCTTCGACGCCGTGCACGGTATTGAGCAGGATCGGAAACAAGGCGCCGGTGAAGGTGATGAACACCATCGACAATTCCGAGGAGGGAAACATCAGGATCGCCAGCGGAATCCACGCCACGGCCGGAATCGGACGCAGCACTTCCAGAGGTGGCAGCAACAGGTCTTCGGCCCATTTCGAGCGACCGATGGCCAGCCCCAATGCGATACCGATGACCAGTGCCGCGAAGTAACCGGCGAAGACACGGCCGAGGCTGCTGCCGAGGTGCTGGACAAGCTTGCCGGAATCCCCCAGGCCCAGCGCCGCTTCGATGACGGCCAGTGGGGTTGGCACGTTGGCGAAGGTCACCAGGCCCAGGTTCCAGTGCTGGCTGGCGGCGAGTTGCCAGAACAGCAGGCAGAGCAGCAGTGAAGTGGCTCGGGGGAGCCAGCGATTAAATGATCGATACACAATTCTTCCTCTCAACCGCAATCCCTGTAGGAGCGAGCATGTTCGCGATGGTCGTCAACGATAACGCTGGCTACCTGATGCCCCGAGTCGCCCTCAGGTTCTTCGCGAGCATGCTCGCTCCTACAGGGTGGGCCGTGGTGTTGTGCGGGTTAGCGAACCGCCACCGCCTGCGTGGTGGCATCGGTAAAGTCGAACACCTTGCCGCCCTGGGCCGTGGCGAACTGCTGGGCCTGGCCTTTGAGCAGGAACGCGCTGAGCCGGCCTTTCGCATCACTGGCAAACCACGCCTGATCGGCAAGCAACTTGATCCCGCTGTCGCTCGCCTGGGCATACACCGCACGGATGTTCTTGCCTTCCTGCTTGAGGCTGGCCAATGCCGTGAATGCCGCTTCCGCCGAAGCGTATTGACGGACCTTCGGCTCGCCGCGCACCCAGATTTCCGCCACGTGGCTGAAGTCGGTGATGGCCTTGCCCGTCGAGGCATCCACCGCCTTCAGCGGGGTTTGCGCGTAGTTGGCCAACTGCGCCGTGTAGTCCAGGTTCGAGGCCTTGAAGGCGGCGCGGATGTACTGGTCGTCGATGAAGGTGTTCAGGTCGAGACCGCGATCGGCTTTCTTCAGCAACTTCAGGGTGTCGATGGCGGTGCCGACGGCCTGGCGGTATTCCGGTTTCCAGCTCAGGTCGCGGGTCTGCACGCCCAGCGGGCCGTGGAACAGGTAGTTGACCTCGGCATCGACCCCGGTGACCTTGGCGATCAGCTCGCTGTACTTCTCAGGCTCGGCGGCGAGCAACTGGTTGGCTTCGATGCTGGCGCGCAGGTAGGCGACGACGATTTCCGGGTATTTCTTCGCGTAGCTCTGGTCCACCAGCGCCCCGTGGAAGGTCGGTGCCCCGGCCTGGGAGCCGTCGTAGATCTTGCGGGCGAAACCGCGGCTCGGGAACAGCTCGGCGAACGGCACGAAGTCGGCGTGGGCGTCGATCTTGCCGGCCTGCAGCGCCGACCCGGCGACTTCCGGCGGCTGGGCGATGATGTTCACGTCCTTCTGCGGATCCCAACCCTGGGCCGCCACGGCCCGCAGCAACATGCCATGGGCGGTGGACGCGAATGGTACGGAGATGGTCTTGCCCTTCAACTCCGCCAGCGACTGCACGCCCGAGGCGCTCGGCACCACGATGCCGTTGCCGCTGCCCTTGGTGCTGCCCGACAACACGCTGATGAACAGGCTGTGCTTGCCCGAAGCTTCGAACGCCACGCCGTTGAACGAGCCGGGGAAGTCGGCCATGGCGCCGAAGTCGAGCTTGCCGGCGACCATCTCGTTGGTCAGCGGCGCGCCGCTGGTGAAGTTCTTCCACTCCACCTCGTACTTGGCGTCCTTGTACTGGCCGTCGTGGGGCAGGTATTTGTCCAGCAGGCCCAGCTCGCGGATCAACAGTCCGCCGGCGGCGCAGTTGATGGTGGTGTCCTGGGTGCCGATGGCGATGCGGATGGTTTCGGCCGAGGCCGACAGGGTGAATGAGGCCAGTACCAGACCGGCGACAGCTGTACGCAAGAACATGGGTGTTTCCCCTCGAATCGTTTATAGGATGTTCGTCTCCGCCACGATCAGGGCGTGGTGGGAAACGAGGGGTGTTTTGAAGCGTGCGTCCGGGGGTGGCCGGATGGCTTTTTGGGTCTGTCACAAAAGCAATGTAGGAGTGAGCCTGCTCGCGATGGCGATGGCACATCCAACATCTCATTGCCTGACCCACTGCAATCGCGAGCAGGCTCACTCCTACAGAGATCGCGTTTCAGCGCAGCAGGTACGGGATGTCGACTTTCACCGCCCCCGTCGGGCAGTCCTTTTCACAGGGCATGCAGTACCAGCATTCATCAAACGCCATGTAGGCCTTTTGTGTGGCCGGGTTGATCGCCAGCAGGTCCATCGGGCAGACGTCGACGCACACGGTGCAGCCTTTGTGGGCAATGCAAAGGTCCTCGTCGACCGTGACCGGCGCGTTGGAGCGGAAAAAGATTTCCTGGGGTTGATAGGCCATTTCGCGGTCTCTCCGTGGGTAAGGCTCAGGCCGCAAAGGCGCCGACACGCAGCCGGTCGTAGGCCTGCATTTCTTCGGCATCCAGCGGGATGATGTAAGGCTCGACGGCTTTCTTGAAGCTGGTCATCGCACCGTTTTCGTCCTTCTTCAGGTGGCAATGGCAGAACCAGTCGCTGTCGTTGCGCTGCGGGTGATCGACGCGATAGTGGTACAGCCCCCAACGGCTTTCCGCGCGGAACAACGAGGCGCGGGCGGCCATTTCCGCGCAGTCGCGGATCATGCTCACTTCCATGGCACGCATCAGTTCGTGGGCGTTGTGCGCCTTGATCTGATCGAGGTCGCGCTGGATGTCGCTGAAGCGTTGCAGGCCGATCTGCATCTTCTTGGTCACTTTCGGCGGTTGCAGGTAGTCGTTCACAAAACGCCGCAGCTTGTACTCGACCTGGGCCGGCGGCAGGCCGTGCTCACGATCCAGCGGTGCGTAGACCCGTTGTTTTTCGATTTCGATCTGCTCGGCATCCAGCTTGGAAAACTCGCGGTCGGCGACAAAGTCCGCCGCGTTGGTGCCCGCAAACCAGCCGTAGGTGAACGCGCCGAGCATGTAGTTATGCGGCACGGCAGCCATGTCGCCAGCCGAGTACAACCCCTTGACCGACGTCTCGGCCTTCTCGTTGACCCACACCCCGGACGCCGAATGCCCGCTGCAAAAACCGATTTCGGAGATGTGCATCTCGACCATCTGCGTGCGGTAGTCGGTGCCGCGATTGGCGTGGAACTGGCCACGACTCGGGCGTTCGTTGCTGTGCAGGATCTCCTCGATGTTCTGGATGGTTTCCTCGGCCAGGTGATCGAGCTTGAGGAACACCGGGCCGTTGCCACTTTCCAGTTCCTGGTGGAACTCCCACATCATCTGGCCGCTCCAGTAGTCGCACTCGATGAAGCGCTCACCCTTGTTGTTGGCGGTGTAGCCGCCCAGGGGACCGGTGACGTAGGCGCAGGCCGGGCCGTTGTAGTCCTTGATCAGCGGGTTGATCTGGAAGCACTCCAGGTTCGCCAGTTCGGCGCCTGCGTGATAGGCCATGGCATAACCGTCGCCGGCGTTGGTCGGGTTTTCGTAGGTGCCCATCAGGTAACCCGAGGACGGCAGGCCCAGACGCCCGGCAGCACCGCAGGCGAGGATCACCGCCTTGGCCTTGATCACATGGAAATCGGCGGTGCGGCAATCGAAGCCCATCACGCCGTTGACCGCGCCCTCCTCGTCCTTGAGCAAACGAGTGCAGACCAGGCGATTGGTGATGCTCACTCGCGCCCGCTTCAGTTGGCGGTACAGGACCTTCTTGATGTCGTGGCCTTCGGGCATCGGCAGCACATAGGCGCCCATGTGGTGGACCTTTTTCACCGCGTAGTCGCCGGTTTCATCCTTCTCGAACTTCACCCCCCAGCGGTCCAGTTGCTCGATAGTCTCGAAGCTGTGGGTGGCGTAGGCGTACACCGCGGCCTGATTGACGATGCCGTCGTTGGCGATGGTGATTTCCTTGGTGTACTGCTCGGGCGTGGAATGCCCCGGAATGATCGCGTTGTTCAGGCCGTCCATGCCCATGCTGATCGCGCCGCTGCGCTTGACGTTGGCTTTGTCGATCAACAACACCCGCAGATCGCGGTTGCGTTCCTTGGCCTTGATCGCTGCCATGGGTCCGGCGGTGCCGCCGCCGATGACGACGATGTCGTATTCCTGTTCGATGGTGCTTCTGCTCATAGCGCTATGGGTCATGCCTGATCCCCTTTTTGCCGGTCGATCCGCAGGCGGTACTGGAACGCATCGCCACGGTAGTAGAGGTGTTCGAAGTCCAGCGGCTGGCCAGCGGCGTCGTGGGTCAGACGCTCGATGCGCATGATCGGCGAGCCGGGCTCGACATTCAGCGCCTGGGTCAGGTCGCTGTCGGCCAGCACCGCATCGATGGCCAGGTCGGCGTGCCCGAGCGCGAGGCCGCAGTCGTTTTCCAGGATCAGGAAAATGTCGCGGGTGACCAGGTCAGCCTTCTCCAGGCGCTCGCCAACGGCCTTGGGCAGGTAGGTGATTTCCAGCGAGATCGGCTGGCGATTGATCAGGCGCACCCGTTTGATCTGCGCCACGGTTTCCCCTTCAGCCACCTGCAAACGCTCGGCGACGAGCTTGTCGGCGGCGATGAACTTGAAACTGCGCAGGCGGTTAATCACCTCGTAGCCGCGACCGGTCATAGACTCGGCCAGGCCTTGCAGGGTGCTGACGTTCTGGAAGGTCTTTGGCTTGGCGACAAAGGTGCCCTTGCCGTGGATCTTGAAGATCAGCCCTTCCTTTTGCAGATCGCCCAGGGCCTGGCGCACCGTGATGCGACTGACCTTGAACAGCGTGCCAAGCTCGCTTTCGGAGGGCATCTGGCTGTCTTGCGGGTATTCACCATCGAGGATGCGGGCGCGCAGTACGTCGCGAAGCTGGGTGTGCAGCGGAACGCTACTGAGGGAGAGAACGTTATCGGTCATCTGAGATCACTTGTTATAACGAGTTATGACGTGATCTTAGAGTTCTAAGGATGGGCTTGAGAAATACTGTTTGAGAATAAGGTTAGATGCGTGGTGCTGTTCCCTGTAGGAGCGAGCCTGCTCGCGATGAGGCCGGCACATCCAACATCAATGTCAGCTGTCAGCTGTCAGCTGTCAGGCCGCCATCGCGAGCAGGCTCGCTCCTACAGGTTCAGTGTCGTTTGAGGATTTGGTCCATCACCCAATCAGTCTTCAGCGCCTCTTCGGCCACCGCCGGATGCCGCGCCTCACCACGAATATGCGCGTTCATACCCAATACGTGATGCCACTGGATGTGCTCATGATGGGCGATGGTCAGGCTTTGGTGTTCATCTGCATGCAGCTCGACCGGATGCTCGTCGAACACCGAAAAGCTGATCCGCCCCTTGCTGCCAATCACCTCTACCCGATCTTCGCGGCGGTCGGAGACGAAGTTCCAGCAGCCCATGCCCAGCGCCCCGCCAGCAAATCGCCAACTGGCGCTGACGGCATCTTCGGCGGTGTACAGGCCGGCCTGTCGCGCGGTAAACCCGGCGACTTCGACGATATCGCCCAGCAGGTACTGGAACAGGTCGAAGCCATGGCTGGCCAGGTCCGCAAAGTAGCCGCCCCCGGCAATCGCCGGGTCGGTTCGCCAGTTGTCGCTACCGTCGAGGTCCCCCGGCGACGGGGCCTTGGTGAGTGTCCAGCTCAGGTGCCGGACCTCGCCGATCCGGCCTTCGGCCAGCCACTGCCGCACTTGCTGGAAGCGCGGCAACGAACGTCGGTAGTAGGAAACGAACAGATGCAGCCCGGCATCGGCAAAGGCCTTGTGCATCTCACGGCTTTGCCCGGCATTCAGCGACATGGGTTTTTCCACGCAGCAATGCTTGCCCGCGGCGGCCACCTTCAGGGCGTACGCGTGATGGCTGTCTGGAGGAGTGGCGATGTACACCGCGTCGACTTCGGGATCATTGATCAACCCATCGACGTCGGTGTAAATCCGGGCGATACCGTGACGCGCGGCGTAATCGCTGACTGCCTCCGGTCGCCGCCCCATCACCGCCACCAGCGCCGAGCCGGGCGCCTTGTAGAAGGCCGGCCCGCTCTTGCGCTCGGCGACGCTGCCGCAACCGATCATCCCCCAGCGCACTGCATTCATGCAGCGGTCCCGATGCTCAGGGCGCGCAGGTCCAGGCGGCCGTCTTTCAGCGGCGGGCACCAGTAGTAGCCGCCGGTGATCGGCCGGCTGATGCGGTACAGGCCATCGGTGACGCCGTCTTCCAGGCCGCTCATGCGCCGCAGTTGGACTTCGAAGGCATCGAGGGAGAAACCGAAAGCGAGGAACATCAGGCCGGCGCGGTCGTCTTCGATCCACGGCATCGAACGACGGACGATAAAGGCTTCAGGCGCGAAACTTTCCTGGGCGGTGCGCTTGACGTGAGCGGAGATCGGCGCGTCATCGAGTTCTTCGTTGTCGCTCAGGCGACGGCCCATGATGTCGTCGGTTTCGTGGGACGCCATGGCGTGGAAGCGCTTGAGGTCATGCTGCCACTGCTGGATCGCGGCGAAGCTGCCGCCGACCCTGCCTTCGCCGCCCTCGGCCACCAGCGCCGCAGCGGCAGCGGCTTCATCGCGAGGGTTCTCGGTGCCGTCTTCGTAGCCGGTCAGGTCATGGCCGTCGCGATGGCGGAAGCCTTCGGTCACTTGCACCAGGCGAAAAGCCGGGGCCAGCGCGGCGGCAAAAGCGTTGCTGCGATTGAGCAACTCGCCACGGTCGGTACCGTGCAACCAGCACCACAGCGCCTGTTGCGTCGAGGGGTTGTTCACGCCCACGCCGGTCAGCGCCGGGAAGGTGCGCAGTCCTTCGATATTGCCACCCAGGGCCTTGACCAGCGATTCACCGAAACCCGCCACCGCCGACGTGCCGTCCACCAGCTGCGTCAGTCTGTCGAGCGTGGCCGGCAGTTCGGCAACGGATTCGAGGGCGAAGAACATATGACGGGCTTGAGGCGGAACTGGGGTGGCGAGAATGCCCGGCTGGTAGTGACTCATGTGAACTCCTTCAGAAAGAGCGCGAAGTTTAACTCCGGCATCGACGCTTGTGTGCGGCGAGGTCAAAGATTGCGGTCTACGCTTGAGACACAATATCCAGACCCTCAACCCCTCTACTCTGCCTGTTAGCGCCGCAAATCCTACTGAAGGAGCGAGCATGCTCGCGAAAAACGTTCAAGCGCCGCGGGGTGCCTGATAGCCCGCGTCATCGTTCACGACCATCGCGAGCAGGGTCGCTCCTACAGGGTGCTGGGGGTGGCATGGTTCGCGGGTGACATTTCATACGGGGTAGCGACATGAGCACAGCAGACTTCCTTGGCAACCTGTTTCCCGAGGCCGGCAGCATCCCGGAAAAATACCGCTTCGACGGCCAGGTCGAGCAGCGCGAATACCTGGTCGACGGCGAGTTGAAAACCTGGCCCGGCGCCCTCGCCACCGTCCGCAGCCCGGTGTACCTGAGCAGTGCTGCCGGTGACGAGCAAGTCATCCTCGGCAGCACGCCGCTGCTGGACGCCGAAACCGCCCTCACCGCGCTCGACGCGGCCGTGCGCGCCTATGATCGCGGCCAGGGTCTGTGGCCGACCTTACGCGTGGCCGAGCGCATCCAGCATGTCGAAACCTTCCTCAAGCACATGCGCGAACAGCGCGAGGCGGTGGTGAAACTGCTGATGTGGGAGATCGGCAAGAACCTCAAGGATTCGGAAAAAGAGTTCGACCGCACCTGCGACTACATCGTCGACACCATCAACGCCCTCAAAGAACTCGACCGCCGCTCCAGCCGCTTCGAACTGGAGCAGGACACCCTCGGCCAGATCCGCCGCGTGCCGATGGGCGTGGCGCTGTGCATGGGCCCCTACAACTACCCGCTGAACGAAACCTTCACCACCCTGATTCCGGCGTTGATCATGGGCAACACCGTGGTGTTCAAGCCCGCCAAGCTCGGCGTGCTGTTGATTCGCCCGTTGCTGGAGGCCTTCCGCGACAGCTTCCCGGCCGGGGTGATCAACGTGATCTACGGCAGCGGCCGCGAGACCGTCAGCGCACTGATGGCCAGCGGCAAGATCGACATCTTCGCGTTCATCGGCACCAACAAGGCCGCCAGCGACCTGAAGAAACTGCACCCGCGCCCTCACCGCCTGCGGGCCGCGCTGGGGCTGGATGCGAAGAATCCCGGCATCGTCCTGCCGGAGGTGGATCTGGACAACGCGGTCAGCGAAGCGCTCACCGGTTCCCTGTCGTTCAACGGCCAGCGTTGCACCGCGCTGAAAATCCTCTTTGTCCACGAGGCCGTGGTCGAGGCTTTCATCGAGAAATTCAACGCCAAACTCGCCACGCTCAAGCCCGGCATGCCCTGGGACAGCGGCGTGGCCCTGACGCCGCTGCCGGAATCGGGCAAGGTCGACTACCTGCATTCGCTGGTCGCCGATGCCGTCGGCAAAGGCGCGAAAGTGGTCAATCCAAACGGTGGCGCGGCCCGTGCATCGTTCTTCTACCCTGCGGTGCTGTACCCGGTGACGCCGCAGATGCGGATCTACCAGGAAGAACAATTCGGCCCGGTGGTGCCCATCGTGCCATACCGCCACCTGGACACGGTGATCGATTACGTCCTGGAGTCGGACTTCGGCCAGCAACTGAGCATCTTCGGCACCAATCCGGTAGCGGTCGGCCGCCTGGTGGACACCTTCGCCAATCAGGTCGGGCGCATCAACCTCAATGCCCAATGCCAGCGCGGCCCCGACACCTACCCGTTCAATGGCCGCAAGAACTCCGCCGAGGGCACTTTGTCGGTACATGACGCACTGCGGGTGTTTTCGATCCGGACCCTGGTGGCGACCAAGTTCCAAGAGACCAACAAGGACTTGATCAGCGAGATAATCAGCGGCCGCAGCTCGAGCTTTTTGACCACTGACTACATTTTCTGAGGAGCGCGAATCTGAGCAAATCCCTCGATCATCGATTGCCACCGCTGTTGCGCCGGCTACTGCGTCCGCTTCTGGACCCGTACCGGCGCTATCGCCATGCGCGGATGATCCACGCGGTCCGCGTGTCGCTGGGATTGTTGGCATCGATCCTGCTGACCACCGGCCTTCATCTGCCTCACGGCGAATGGGCATCGGTGACGATGCTGGTGGTGATCGGCGGTTTGCAGCACCACGGCAACATCGGCAAAAAAGCCGCCGAACGCGCGATTGGCACCCTGGTCGGGGCGGCTATCGGTTTGGGATTGGTGGTGCAACAGGCCTGGCTCGGCCTGCCGTGGCTGACCTATTTCATCATGGCCGTGGTCTGCGGATTTTTTTCGTACCACGCCATTGGCAAGGGTGGATACACCGCGCTGCTGGCGGGTATCACCGTGTTTATCGTCGCCGGTCATGGCGACAATCCGATCTCTGACGGGCTGTGGCGCGGGGTCGACATCCTGATCGGCATCGCGCTGGCCCTGGCGTTTTCCTTTGCCCTGCCGCTCTATGCCGTCTACTCGTGGCGCTACAACCTGGCCGACGCCTTGCGTGACTGCGCAAGGATCTACGGGCGGATTATCGACGGCCAGCCCATCACCGCTGACGAACACCTGCAACTCATGGGTCGCCTGAACACGGCGATGGTGCAACTGCGCTCCCTGATGCCGTCGGTCTCCAAGGAAGTGAAGATTTCGATGACCGAACTGGACGCCATCCAGCGTCACCTGCGCATGTGTGTCAGCACGCTTGAGATCCTCGGCAACACTCGCCCGGATGTCGCCGAGCCTGGCGCCGTGGCTCAACTGCAATCAGAGTTCAAGGCGGAGAATCGGCTGGTTCGCGTGCAACTGATTGGCATGGCCCGGGCGCTCAAGACCGGTGAGTCCCTGCGTCTCGACCGGCCCGTGCCAGCGCTGGCGGAATCCCTCCAGGACACACCGATCAAAAGTCATCTTGACGGCTATCAATTACTGCTCCACCAGTTAGCGGCCAACATCGGTGAGATGCGCCAGCGCCTGGCCAAAACTGCGTCACAGTGGAGCATTTAGGAGTGCGTGACGGCTTTGCGAAATTTCAGGCTCCAACCCTGCTGCATTCCGGCAGCGGCCAGCAAAATTGCGGCTACGCCTATCCATTGCAGCGGTTCCAGACGGTGGCCGAAGGCAAACCAGTCGACGAAAATCGCTGCGATCGGGTAGATGAACGACAGCGCACCTGTCAATGCCGTCGGTAGCTTCTGGATGGCGCCGTACAACAGCACGTACATCACGCCGGTGTGCACGATCCCCAAAGTCACCAGGCTGCCCCAGGCACTCGGCGCCTGTGGCAGCGCGGAGGAGTACGCGAACGGCGCGAGCAACAGAACGCCGGTACTGACCTGAATCAGTGCGATCAGATGCGGCGGGGTACCGGTCAGACGCTTGATGACCAGCGCGGCAATTGCATAGAGGAACGCAGCGCCCAGTGCCAATACGATACCGATCAGATATTGATCGCCACTCTCGCCCTGCCCGCCATGGGCGCTGACGATCGCCAGCATGCCGAGGAACGAAACGCCCAGCCACGCCAGTTTCTGCACAGTGATTTTTTCATTGAGGAAGACTGCGGCCAGGCCCACCAACATGAAGGGCTGCACGTTGTAGACCGCGGTGCCAATGGCAATCGAGGCACGGGAGTAGGACGCGAACAACAGCACCCAGTTTCCGACAATCGCCACACCGCTGAACACGGCCAGCAGGAATGTGGTGCGGGTCAGGATGCCCGGGCGCAAAAAGCCGAATGCCGCGCAAATCAGCAACAACGCACCCGCACCGAACAGGCAGCGCCAGAACACCACATCCAGAACCGGTTGCCCGGAAACCAGCACAAACCAGCCAATGGTGCCGGAGATCAGCATGGCGGCGGTCATTTCGAACGAGCCACGGCGTATTGTCTTGTCCATCTTCAGACTCCTCTGTTGATGGGCAAAGTATGCCAATCCTCAGAGGCGCTTCTCCAGCGCATAAATCAGGCTAAACTCGGCATCTGCCTTTTTTATCAAGGCAATTTCAGAAAACTGCCTAACTGAGGATTTTCCATGACCGACGATATCGACCAGGTGCTGATCAGCGCCTTGATGGAAGACTCGCGGCGCTCGCTCAAGGCGTTGGCGCAGATCAGCGGATTGTCCTCGCCCAGTGTCGCCGAGCGCCTGCGTCGCCTGGAAGAACGTGGCGTGCTCAAAGGCTATACCGTCGAAATCGACCCCAAATGCTTCGGCTATCAACTCCAGGCCATCGTGCGTGTCCGCCCGCTACCGGGGCAGCTGCAGGAGGTGGAGCGGCAAATCATGGCCATTCCGGAATTCACCGAGTGCGATAAGGTCACCGGTGAAGACTGTTTCATCGCGCGCTTGCACGTGCGCTCGATGGAGCAGCTGGACACCCTGCTCGATCGCCTCAACACACTCGCGGAAACCAACACCGCGATCGTCAAGAAAACCCCGGTCAAACGCCGCTTGCCGCCCATGGCGTGAGCCTTCGCTCAAATTGCAGGCCATAAAAAAACCCGCCGAAGCGGGTTTTTCATTTCAAGGCTGACGATCAGTCATCGCGGCCCATGATGCCGAACAGCTGCAGCAGGCTGACGAACAGGTTGTAGATCGATACATACAGGCTGATGGTCGCCATGATGTAGTTACGCTCGCCGCCGTGGATGATGGCGCTGGTCTGGAACAGGATGCAAACCGAGGAGAACAGCACGAAACCTGCGCTGATCGCCAGTTGCAGACCGCTGATCTGGAAGAAGAAGCTGGCCAGCGTCGCACCCAGCAGGACAAAGAAACCTGCCGTGATAAAGCCGCCGAGGAAGCTCATGTCCTTGCGGGTGATCAGCACGTAGGCCGACAGACCGCCGAACACCAATGCCGTCATTGCGAATGCCGAGCTGACGACTTCAGCGCCGCCCTGCATGCCGAGGTAACGGTTGAGGATCGGGCCGAGCAGGAAACCCATGAAACCGGTCAGGGCAAATGCCGATACCAGGCCCCAGGCGGAATCACGGAGTTTGTTGGTGAGGAAGAAAAGACCGTAGAAGCCGATCAGCACCACGAAAATGTTCGGATAGCCAACACGCATCTGCTGGGCAACGTAGGCGGTGATACCGCTGAATGCCAGCGTAAGGGCGAGCAAGCCGTATGTGTTGCGCAGGACGCGGCTAACCTCTAGCTGCTCAGCCTGCAAGCTGTTATTAACTGCGTAATCCTGTTCGCGCATGGCGACACTCCTGTTGGTTTGTAACGTTCAGTCGCAAAGATCATAACAGACGCTCTGTAACAAGCTATGCGCAGAGTTTGACAGTGTGTTTCATTCAGGTATTATGGCGCCCGCAACAGAAACGGAGGTGTGGCCGAGTGGTTTAAGGCAACGGTCTTGAAAACCGTCGACTGTAACAGGTCCATGAGTTCGAATCCCATCGCCTCCGCCATCTTTATACGACAAAGCCCTGATTATTCAGGGCTTTGTCGTTTCTGCAGCCTGCAATTCCTGTTGCACCATCCCTGGATCGTTTCCGCTTCTTTTTGGTCATTTGCGCAGCCTGCCACGGCGCCCCTTCTCCCGCCCCAATCAATTGAGCACTCTGGCCTGCGTCGTCTCGCCCGGGAACGCCGGCAGCCCGTACGTCAACACAAGTTCCAAGGCCGGTTACAAGGGGTATAACTATCAGAGCAAAAGACGGGTCACCCGGAACAGGCCCTCCAAAGGCCGCGCCCGGGCCTGGCACCCCAGGCCTGATCGGCGCCAGCGGCGCGGAGCGATTTGATGAGTTCCAGAACATGGCGATGGGCTCGCAAGAGCCTTCTTGGCTGCATCGAGCTGGCCTTGCTGGTCGCCCCACTGTGTGCCAGCGCCATGTTCAAGTGCCAGGCCAGGGACGGAGCCATCAGCTACACCAGCCAAGCCATCGCCAGCGCCCGCTGCACTCGCGTGAATGACATGACGCACGCCGGTGTCGGCGCCAAGGCAAAGGCCCAGCCACGGCTCGTGCGAGGCGACGACTCAGGCGCGATGCGGATTCGGGTGTATACCTTCATGCACAGGGGTGTTCGCCAATATGTGAGCCGGCGCCCGGTCGGGATCTCCGCGAGGGTTGATGTACTTGAGGTCTATTACATCAAGGGCTGCTATCTGTGTACGGTGCCGAAGGATTTCAAGGTCGCCTCACTGCGCCTGGACACTTATTCCTATCGGCGGGAGATCGAGGCTGCCTCGGGTAAATATGGTGTCGACAGGGCGCTGGTCCGCGCAGTGATACATGCCGAATCGGCGTTTCGCCCCAACGCCATTTCCGAAGCAGGCGCCCAGGGGCTGATGCAGTTGATGCCCGCCACCGCCGAGCGCTTCGCCGTGGACGATCCGTTCGACGCACGACAGAACATTCGTGGCGGCGTGCGCTATCTGGCCTGGCTGCTCAAGCGTTTCAACGGCAACCAGATGCTGGCGTTGGCAGGTTACAACGCCGGCGAGGCGTCCGTGGACGAGTACAACGGGGTGCCTCCCTACGCGGAGACGCAATCCTATGTCACCCGCGTGCAGTCCTTGACCGAACGCTATCGCAACCATCGCTAGTTCATTCACGCCCCCCACCTTGGCGATCCGGCTTTCAGCATCGCCTGTGAAGTGGTCGGTGAGCCAGGCGGTGAATCCCTGACTCCCCTCGTCTGGTCCGACTATATGTACTGCTACAAGGGGTCGCGGTAATGACTGGCATCGCTGAAAAAACCGAGACGTCACGGGTGATGCATTTCGCTGCGAACATGACTGGCCGCGATTTCGCGGTCGGCGATATTCATGGGCATTTCACCCGGCTGCAGGTAGCGCTGGATGCGCTCGGGTTCGATCCTGCCGTCGACCGCCTGTTCAGCGTCGGAGACCTGATTGACCGTGGGCCCGAGTCGCAGGATGTGGACGAATGGCTGCTGCGCAGGCCCTGGTTTCATGCCGTTCGTGGCAATCACGAGCAAATGGCAATCGACTCGCACGCCGCTGGCCGCACAAGCGATCAATGCAGCCTGCACTTCATCAATGGCGGCGGGTGGTTCTACACACTTTCAAATGCCGAGCAGGACTACTACACCAGCATCTTTAGCAATCTGCCTCTGGTCATTGAAGTCGAAACCGCACAGGGAATGATCGGGATCGTTCATGCCGACGTTCCACACGTGAGCTGGGGGGATATGACCGAAGCCCTTGCTGAAACCGCAATGCCAGCCGGCCACGTTGTCGCGATGCTCCAATGGTCACGCAAGCGCCTTACGGACGGCGACTGCACCGCAGTGGATGGCGTGCGGGCTGTGATCGTGGGCCACACCCCCCTCAGGCAACCGGTCGTTCTCGGGAACGTGTATCACATCGACACCGCAGGCTGGCTGGACGGCCACTTCACGCTTCTGAATCTCTCAACCCTGCAATGCATCCCACCCATCAACCCGGAACACGGTTTCAATGAGAAGGAAAAACCATTGGGCCTGCACCCCCGGAAAGGAATCTTCGACCAGTAAGCCTCTACGCCAACTGCATCAACGCTTCTTCCACCGCCTCCACCACACGATTGCCCTTGGCCCCCGGCAGCTTCCAGGCGGCGATGACCATCCCCAGCGCAATTGATTGATCGATAGGCGCAACCAGTTCGCCACTGTCCAGATACCGCTGTATGAGGCTGCGACGGCCGATCAATACGCCAGCGGACAACAAGGCTTGTTGCACTGCGATGGAATACAGCGAAAAACCCGGCCCGCGGGCGACGAACTTCTGACCGGGCATGCATGAGCGAGTCCATATCTCCCAATCATTCCATCCCACATCGGCGATACAGCGCACATCGGCAAGATCGTTCGGATGCGTGATCCGCGCGGCCAGCGACGGCACGCAGACCGGCAGCAGTTCTTCGACGGCAAGCATCCGCTGCCCGCGCGCGAGTTGCTCGGTGTAGAACAGGCACAGGTCGAACGGGCTGCGTTTGAGGTTGGGCGGCTCATCGACCGCCGTGACCGAAATTTCGATGGGCGCCAGCATTTCGGTAAGGCGTGGCAGGCGCGGCCCGATCCACAATTGCGCCAACGCCGGCGAGGTGACGATATGTACCCGCTGGGGTGCGGACAGTCGCCGAAGGGTTCGGGCGGCTTCCTCTACGGCATCGAAGGCTTCGATGAACTGCTCCTTGATGCTCTCGCCCAATACCGTGAGCCTGACACCCTTTGCATGGCGCTCGAACAGCGCGGCACCGTATTCGTTTTCCAGGGACTTGATCTGGGCCGCGATGGCGCCCGGTGTCACCTTCAGCTCGTGTGCCGCCCGGGCGAAGCCGCCCAGACGCGCCGATGCCTCGAATGCGCGCAGAGCATTGAGTTGCAGGGTGTGCCTGATGGGTGAATCCAGAAACATGTGGTGAGCCTCATTTTTTCTAGGCCTAATATTTCAGAAATCTGCCGTTGTTCCCAATTGTTACGAGCATTATTTTGATCAGGCGCCACCTCGCCCGAATCACTACGCGCAACGATCTGATCATTCTCAAGGAACTCAAATGAATTATCGAAGTGGGACACATGCGTTCGTGCACGGTGCTCACACCGCTTCCCCTCTCACCACCGGGGTCATTCCGTTCGGGCTGATCGCTGGCGTCACCGCTGCCGGGATGGGGATGTCACCCACCACGACCATGGGCATGACGCTGCTGTTCTACTCGGGGTCGGCGCAAATAGCCGTGTTGCAGATGCTGCAGAATGGCGCCCTGCCATTGACCATCGTGCTCACCGCGCTGGTCATCAATCTTCGCTTTCTGATGTACAGCGCATCGCTGGCGCCTCACCTGCACCACCTGCCCCGGCACAAAACATGGCCCCTGTCCTATCTGCTGGCCGACCAGGTATTCGCGTTGTTCAGCCTTAGATCGGCCTCGGGTGGACTCGGACGCTTCGCTTTTCAGTACTACATGGGCGCTGCGGTCACGATGTGGATGGGCTGGAATCTGGCGGTGCTGGCCGGCGCATTCCTGGGAGCACGCATCCCCGAAGCCTGGTCCTTGGGCTTTACGATCCCGCTGTCATTCCTGGCGCTGCTGATCCCCGGCCTGCGCAATGCCGCGACCCTGGGCGCAGCTGTAGTGGGTGGTTCGCTGGCGGTGCTGGCGGTGGATCTGCCCTACAACCTGGGCATGCTGACGGCTTCCGTTGGCGGCGTTGTCGCGGGACTGATCGTCGAGCATCTGCGAAAGGATCTGCCTGCGGCGCAAGGCAATGAAGCTGAACAGGAGGCGTCATGAGCGAGCTATCCCAGTGGGGCCTGTTCCTGTTGATCGGCGCAGGCACCTTCGCCATTCGCCTGTCCTTCATCGAGTTTTACGGGAGCCTGCGAATTCCGCCGTTGCTGCGCCGAGCCCTGCTCTATGTACCGGCGAGCGTACTGGCTGCACTGGTCATGCCCGCCGTGGTGTACCCGGATCGGCATGCGGCGTTCGACTGGAGCAACCCACAAATTCCCGCGGCAATTCTCGCCGCCCTGGTCGCATGGCGCACCCGCAGTACATTGCTCACGCTGGGGGTCGGGATGGGCACCTTGTGGGCACTGAAATACTGGTACAGCTAGAGGTTCAGATTGCGGATCACCAACTGAACCCCGGTGACCAGAAGCCCGAACCAGGCGATTCGATAGAACCATGTCTGGTTCACCCGCCCCTGCAGCCAGATCCCCAGCCAGACCCCGGGTATCACAATCGGAGCCAGCGCCAGGCTTGCTCCGAGGTTGGTCAGCGAAAACTGGCCGAGCAGCGCATACGGCACCAACTTGATGGCGTTGGTCAGCAGGAAGAACACGTTGGTTGTCGCGATATAGCGGACTTTGTCCATCTGCTGGGGCAGTAGATACATCATCAACGGAGGCCCGCCGGCGTGAGCGACAAAGCTGGTGAAGCCCGCCAATGCGCTATAGAAGGTGCCCTTGCCAACCTTGGGTTGCGCGGGGGCAAGGGTGTGCCGGGCCGCCCAGACGTTCAGGCAGAAAAACACGATCGCAATGGCGCCCATCAAGAGTGCGATCAGCCGCTCGCTCAGGGCGCCAAACGTCAGCGCGCCAATCAGCACACCCACCAAGGCCCCCGGAATCATGATCTTCAGGTTGCCCTTGTCCCATTTGCCGCGAAACCGGCGCAGCCCGGTGATATCGGCGATGCACAGGATCGGCAGCATGATTGCCGCAGCCTGGGTCGGCGGCATGTTCAGCGCCAGCAACGGCACGGCAATGCCACCCAGCGCACCGCCGAAACCGCCCTTCGATATCCCCGTCAGCAAAACCGCCGGTATCCCCAACAAAAACAACTCGACCAGCGACATGCCCTGCTCCCTCTCGACCTTGAGTAAGTGATGGCAGCCTACGGTCTGGTGCCGGGTTTAGGAAGACGTGCTGGCCTATACCTTCGTTTGCACCCGCCCCTAACCTTCCCAAGGCGCTACTCCATCAACATCGATGGCGTATCTGGCAATCGCCTCGACACAGACACTCGACTCGAGCTTTCCTTCGCGAACCAGCGCCGTCAGCGCGCTCAAAACAATCTGATAACGATCCACCTCAAAGAACCTGCGCAGCCTGTTGCGCGTATCGCTGCGTCCAAAGCCGTCGGTGCCGAGCACTGTGTAGCGGCCATCCAGGTAACTGGCGATCAACTGGGGCAAGGCGCGCACGTAATCGGAGCAGGCAACGATCGGCGCCGGGTCGCCGAGGGATTCCTGAAGGTGGCTGCGGCGCGCCGGCTGGCCAGGATGAAGGCGATTCCAGCGTTCGACCTCCCGGGCATCGCGGGCCAGTTCGCTGAAGCTGGTGACGCTCCATACCTGGCTGGCGACGTTCCAGTCGCTGACCAACAACTGCGCGGCAGCGATGGCTTCGCGCAGGATCGCGCCCGAACCCAACAGATGGACCCTGCCGCGAGCATCGGCACAGTCATGCCCGGCGAAGCGGTACATGCCCTTGATGATCGCCGGTTCGGCGCCCTCGGGCAGGTTGGGTTGCGGGTAGTTTTCGTTCATCAGGGTGACGTAGTAGAACTCGTCCACCTGGCGCTCCAGCATCTGGCGCATGCCGTGGTCGAGAATCACCGCGAATTCGCAGGCGAAGGCCGGGTCGTAGGCGCGGCAGTTGGGGACCGTTGATGCCATCAGGTGGCTGCTGCCGTCCTGATGTTGCAGGCCTTCGCCGCCCAGGGTCGTGCGCCCGGCGGTGGCGCCCAGCAGGAAGCCGCGGGCCCGTTGATCCGCCGCCGCCCAGATCAGGTCGCCGATGCGCTGGAAGCCGAACATCGAGTAATAGATGTAAAACGGCAGCATGGGCAGGCCGTGCACCGAATAGCTGGTCGCAGCAGCCACCCAGGAGCTGATCGCACCCGCCTCGCTGATGCCCTCCTCCAGGATTTGCCCATTCAGGGCTTCCCGATAGCTGAGGATCGAACCGATGTCCTCGGGCTCGTAGCGCTGGCCGACGCTGGAGTAGATGCCGATCTGCTTGAACAGGCTGGCCATGCCGAAGGTACGCGCTTCATCGGCGACGATAGGCACGATGCGCGGCCCCAATTGCCGGTCGCGCAGCAGCCCGCCCAGCATGCGCACGAAGGCCATGGTGGTGGACATTTCCTTGCCTTCGGCGGCCATCGCAAACCCGGCGTAGCTGTCGAGCGCAGGGACCGGCAATGGCGGGCAGGCCGAAGATCGCGCCGGCATATACCCACCCAATGCCCGGCGGCGTTCGTGCAGGTAGCGCATTTCACGGCTGTTTTCGTCCGGCTTGAAGAAACTCAGGGACTGCGCCTGCTCGTCGCTCAACGGCAAGTTGAAACGGTTGCGGAAGGCGATCAGCGCCTGCGCGTCGAGTTTCTTCTGCTGGTGCACGGTCATCCGGCCCTGCCCCGCTTCCCCCATGCCGAAACCTTTCTTGGTCTGCGCCAGAATCACCGTGGGCCTGCGGCCCTCGCGCCGGGCGGCGTGGTAGGCGGCAAAGATTTTCACCAGGTCGTGACCACCGCGCTTGAGGCGATCGATCTGCTCGTCGCTGAGGTCCTCAGCCAGGCGCGCCAATGCCTCGTTCTGGCCGAAGAAATACTCACGGTTGAAACGACCGTCCTTTGCCGCGAACGTCTGGAACTGGCCATCGACCGTGGCGGACAACGCCTTGACCAGCGCGCCATCGCTGTCGCGCGCGAACAAACCGTCCCAATCGGAACCCCAGACCAGTTTGATCACATTCCAGCCGGCGCCGCCGAACAGCGCTTCGAGTTCGTCGATGATGCGACCGTTGCCCCGCACCGGCCCGTCCAGGCGTTGCAGGTTGCAGTTGACCACCCAAACCAGATTGTCGAGGCCTTCGCGCGCCGCCAGCGTCAGCGCCGACATGCTTTCCGGCTCGTCCATTTCCCCATCGCCGAACACCCCCCAGACGGTTCTTTCCGTGGTGTCCTGCAGGCCTCGATGGTGCAGATAACGCATGAAACGGGCCTGGTAGATCGAGCTGATCGGACCGATGCCCATGGAGCCGGTGGGAAATTGCCAGAAGTCCGGCATCAGCCATGGATGCGGATAACTCGACAGGCCCTGCGCGCCATTGGCCTTGGCTCCGATTTCCTGCCGATAGTGCTGCAGATCCTGCTCATCCAGCCGGCCTTCGAGGAAAGCCCGGGCATAGACACCCGGCGCCGAGTGCGGCTGATAGAACACCAGGTCACCACCATTGCTCTCGGTTCGCGCCTTGAAGAAATGGTTGAAGCCGACTTCGAACAGATCGGCGGCGCTGGCATAACTGGCGATGTGTCCGCCCAATTCGCCGTAGGCCTGATTGGCCCGGGCAACCATCGCCAGGGCATTCCAGCGCATGATCGAGGCCAAGCGTTCTTCGATGGCCAGATCACCCGGAAACACCGGCTGCCGGTCGACGCTGATGGTGTTGATGTAGGGGGTGCCGTGGCTGGGCCGCCAACCGATGTCCGATTCGCTGGCCACCGATACCAGCATATCGAGGATCTTTTTCGCCTGCGCCGCACCGCCATGGTCGATGACCGACCGTAGCGCATCGCGCCATTCGGCGATTTCCTGGAGGTCTTCTGCTGCCTGGGCCGGCAATCGGGGGTGAACATCGGACGGATTCATGGGCAACTCCTGCAAGTGTCGAGCGACGCTTAAAGGTGGCATTCCATCAATGTGATCGCTCTCGCGCCGTTTCGCCAGCGCACGATCGACCGGGTGCGCCCCACTCAATCACGCATTGGCGTTTCCCGAGCGGATGAACGAATAGCGATCGATATCGGTGCGCAACTGCCATCCCTGGCCTTGCCAATAACGGGCGGCAGCCTCGTTGCTCTTGAACACGTCCAGGTGGCATTTGAGGATGCCCTGCTGCTCCAGCGCGCTCAGGCAACGCTCGACCAGCGCATGGGCAATGCCCTGTCGCCGATACGCCGGCAGGACCAGCAAGTGCTGCAGATAACCCCGGCGCCCGTCGTGCCCGCACATCACGCAGCCGCACAGTTCGCCGTCGACTTGCGCAACGAAACTCATGCCGGGATTGCGTTGCAGATAACGCGCGGTGGCCTCGCGGGAATCGGCGTCGCGCAGGGAAATGCCCGGCGTGTCGCGCATAAGGGCGATGACCGCATCGTAATCGTCCAGGGTCATGACTCGGAGAGTGAACATCGGTGGCTACCTGCGTAATGACGGAGGCCGCAGGCTAGCAAATGCCGCCTGTCGCTTGTGTGAACTTGCCAAGGCAGGTGATTTGTATCGCTGTGTAGGTTTTCCCGGTGAACCTACACGGCGATACACAACCGCCGGTTCAAGACACACTCGGCCTACATGGGGATGAAAAAGTGCGCGGGTCGCCCTGCTGGTGTTCTTCGCTCGTTCGAGCGACACCCGGGCGCAAACGCTGAAAATTTCAGGAGCCCCCATGATCAACAATATCGAAACCGTGCTGTACACCGGCAAGACCGTCACCACCGGTGGTCGCCAGGGCGAATCCCGTAGCGACGATGGCCGTCTGGACGTCAAGCTGTCCCCTGTGGGTTCTTCCGGGAGCGGCACCAATCCCGAGCAACTGCTGGGAGCCGGCTGGTCGGCCTGCTTCATCGGGGCCATGGGCAAGGCCGCGGCCGCGTTGAAAGTGGCGTTGCCGGCTGACGTCAGCGTCGCGACCGAAATCGACCTGGGCAAGACCGACAACGCCTTCTTCCTCCAGGCACGCCTGAATGTCAGTCTGCCGGGCGTGGACCCTGTACTGGCCCGCACCCTGGTCGACGCCGCACACCAGACCTGCCCGTACTCCAAGGCAACCCGTGGCAACATCGACGTCACCATCAACCTCGTCTAAGCGCCCGCCCCTTGTGGGAGCGAGCTCGCTCGCGATGAACTCGAATACGCCGCGTTTCTCCAGCAGGAACGCGTCATCGTTGACGTCCATCGCGAGCAGGCTCGCTCCTACAAAAAGCAAAAAAAGCCGGGCATTAGAAAGCCCGCACAAGGCGGGCTCTTAGTGGGTTTAGTAGGTGGCCAGTGCTGGTCTCTGGCTTACGAGGTTTCTCAGGACTCCCACAGGTACAGCAATGCGCTGTCCTGCTTCACACGGCATAAGGGCTGGATCTCAGCGCGGAGATCTTTCTAACCGTGTACCCTTCGGAGCGCGCCCCACGCGTCCTCGCTATCCGCTTGCGCATCAGTCTGCGTTTTCACCTACAAGTTCAAGACTAGCAAAACCCACAAAATGTAAAAGTGTCTTTTTAGACCGATTTCGTACTTCGGCCGGCGCCGAAAAACCCAAACATGCTATCGAAGGTATGCCTATAACGTGCGTTGGCTATTGCCGATGCCCTTGGCGATATCGATCCCCCAATCCATCGCCGCTTCCATGTCCAGCATGTGCGGCTTGGGGTCGTGATTTTCGTCGATCACCGAGCCGTCCGGCCGGTACACGCCGATGAACATCCCCAGCGATCCATCTTTCAGAATTTCGGCCCTTACCCGGATGCTGCATCCGTTGGACAGCGTTTCCTTGTGTTCCAGATGGCGCTCAGTCATGACTGCTTTCCTCCCGTCGCTGGACTCAAACCTAACTGGCAATGCTAGCTCAGCCCCTCGAATTCGCAGGTCCGATTGCTGAATCTGACAGCAGCGTAATGCCACCTATACTAGAGACCACCGTCCCCCCTGGGGTCTGCACGTCCAACAATAAAAAGCAGAGGTGAACATGGTCTGGCAGCAAATCTACGATCCGTTCAACAACCCGGTGATATCAACCCTCCTGGCCGCCGTGCCCGTCGTCGTGATGCTGGCGGCCCTGGCGTTCTTCCATGTCAAGGCGCACCTGGCGGCGCTGCTCGCCCTGGCCTCGGCGCTGGTAATCGCGATCTTCGCCTTCGGCATGCCCGCCAACATGGCCGGTTCAGCCGCGTTGTATGGGGCGGCCAACGGCCTGTTGCCGATCGGCTGGATCGTCCTGAACATCATTTTTCTGCACCGGCTGACCACTGAAAACGGCTCGTTCAAAGTGCTGCAGGACTCCCTCGCGCGGATCACCGACGACCGGCGCCTGCAACTGCTGCTGATTGCCTTCTGCTTCGGCGCGTTCTTCGAAGGCGCCGCCGGTTTCGGCACGCCAGTGGCGGTGACCGGGGCCATTCTGATCGGCCTGGGCTTTTCGCCGCTGGCCGCCTCGGGCCTGGCGTTGATTGCCAACACTGCGCCGGTGGCATTCGGCGCCCTGGGTACGCCGATCATCACCCTGGCCAAAGTCACCGGGCTGGATGAAATGGAGCTGTCGATGATGGTCGGTCGGCAACTGCCATTCTTCTCGGTGATCGTGCCGTTCTGGCTGATCTGGGCTTTCGCCGGCTGGCGCAAGACCCTGGAAATCTGGCCGGGGATCCTCGTTGCCGGGGTCAGTTTCGCGATCCCGCAGTTCCTGGTTTCCAACTATCACGGGCCGATGCTGGTGGACGTGATCGCCGCGCTGATTTCCATGGCCTGCCTGACCGGTTTCCTCAGGGTCTGGAAACCCGCCACCGTGCATACCTCCGCGGCGCTGTCCGGGCGGGTCGACGACTCGAAAATCGATGACGAATACGCCAGCAAGCCGGAACCGACCGCAGCCTTTTCCGGGGATTCGAAGAAGGCGGTGATGCGCGCCTGGATGCCGTGGATCATCCTGACCATCTTCGTTTTCGCCTGGGGCACCCAGGGCTTCAAGAACAGCTTCGACACCCGGGCGGCCATCGACCCGGCCACCAGTGCGGCCAAACTCGATCCCCAGGGTAAACCCTTGCGTGAAGCCAACCCGGTGTTCGCCCCGGTCCTGACCTTCACCACCATTCACCAGCAGATCGAAAAGGTTCCACCGGTGGTGCCCGCGCCTAAAGTCGAGGAAGCGGTGTACAAGTTCACCTGGTTCACCGCTACCGGCAGCGGGATCCTGCTGGCTGCGATTGTCGGCGGCCTGCTGATGGGCTACTCGATTCCGCAGTTGATCAAGCAATACCTGCGCACCATCTGGGTGGTGCGCTATTCGCTGATCACCATCACGGCGATGCTCGCCCTGGGCTTTCTCACGCGCTATTCGGGACTGGACGCCACCATGGGCCTGGCCTTTGCCGCGACGGGGATTTTCTATCCGATGTTCGGCACCTTGCTCGGCTGGCTCGGCGTGGCCCTGACCGGCTCCGACACCGCGTCCAACGTGCTGTTCGGCGGCCTGCAGCGGGTCACCTCCGAGCAACTGGGGCTGAGCCCGGTGCTGATGGCCGCGGCCAACAGCTCTGGCGGGGTCATGGGCAAGATGGTCGATGCCCAATCCATCGTGGTCGCCTCCACCGCGACCCGCTGGTACGGCCACGAAGGCGAGATCCTGCGCTACGTGTTCTTCCACTCGATCGTGCTCGCCGTGCTCGTCGGCGGCCTGGTGACCTTGCAGGCGTATGTGGCGCCGTTCAGTCATATGGTGGTGGGCGGCCATTGATTGGACTCAAATCCAGGCCTTTCTCCCCTCTCCTGTGGGAGCGAGCCTGCTCGCGAAATGGTCGGCACATTCAACATCAATGGCGACTGGCATGACGCTTTCGCGAGCAGGCTCGCTCCCACAGGGATAGGATAGAAATCGGTTTACGGAAAATGACCTCACATAACTACAAAACGAGTGTCGTACACCGATGAACATTCTTTACGACGAACGCGTTGACGGCGCCTTGCCCGAGGTCGACAAAAACGCGTTATTGCAGGCACTGCGCACGCAATTGCCCGAGCTGGAGATCCTGGATCAGCAGGAAGAACTCAAGCCCTACGAATGCGACGGCCTGTCGGCCTACCGCACGACGCCGATGCTGGTGGTGCTGCCCCGGGATATCGCCCAGGTCCAGGGCGTGCTGCGCCTGTGCCATGAGCGGCATGTACCGGTGGTCGCCCGGGGTGCCGGCACCGGTTTGTCCGGCGGCGCCCTGCCCCTGGAAAAAGGCGTGCTGCTGGTGATGGCGCGCTTCAATCAGATTCTGCACATCGACCCCGAAGCACGCACCGCCCGGGTCCAGCCGGGGGTGCGCAACCTGGCGATTTCCCAGGCCGCCGCGCCGTACGGCCTGTACTACGCGCCGGACCCATCGTCGCAAATCGCCTGTTCCATCGGCGGCAACGTCGCCGAAAACGCCGGTGGCGTGCATTGCCTGAAATACGGCCTGACCGTGCACAACGTGCTGCAGGTCGACATCCTCACCGTCGATGGCGAACGCCTGACCCTGGGCTCCAATGCCCTGGATTCCCCCGGTCTCGACCTGCTGGCCCTGTTCACCGGCTCCGAAGGCATGCTCGGGGTGATCACCGAAGTCACCGTCAAGCTGCTGCCCAAGCCACAATCGGCCAAGGTGCTGCTGGCCGCGTTCGACTCCGTGGAAAAAGCCGGCCGCGCGGTGGGCGACATCATTGCCGCCGGGATCATTCCGGGGGGCCTTGAGATGATGGACAACCTGGCCATCCGCGCCGCCGAAGATTTCATCCACGCCGGCTACCCGGTCGATGCCGAGGCCATCCTGCTGTGCGAGCTCGATGGCGTCGAAGCCGACGTTCACGACGATTGCACCCGCGTGCGGCAGGTGCTGGAACAGGCCGGCGCCACCGAAGTACGCCTGGCCAGGGATGAAGCCGACCGCGTGCGCTTCTGGGCCGGGCGCAAGAACGCCTTCCCGGCGGTGGGCCGCCTGTCGCCCGACTATTACTGCATGGACGGCACCATTCCCCGGCGCGAGCTGCCCGGGGTGCTCAAGGCCATCGCCGAGTTGTCCGCCGAATACAACTTGCGGGTCGCCAACGTATTCCACGCCGGTGACGGCAACATGCACCCGCTGATCCTGTTCGATGCCAACCAGCCGGGCGAGCTGGAACGTGCCGAAACCCTGGGCGGCAAGATTCTGGAGCTGTGCGTGAAAGTCGGCGGCAGCATCACCGGCGAGCACGGTGTCGGCCGCGAGAAAATCAATCAGATGTGCGCTCAGTTCAACAGCGATGAACTGACCCTGTTCCATGCCGTCAAAACCGCATTCGACCCCAGCGGCCTGCTCAATCCCGGGAAGAACATCCCGACCCTGCACCGTTGTGCGGAATTCGGCGCCATGCACGTGCATGGCGGGCAGTTGCCCTTCCCTGAACTGGAGCGCTTCTGATGCACGGCACAGGTGATTTCGACGACAGCCAGGCGCTGTTGGAACAGGTCAATCAGGCGCTGGAGAACGCCACCCCGCTGCGCATTCAAGGCTCGAACAGCAAGGCGTTTCTCGGGCGCATCAACGCCGGGGAAATACTCGACACCCGCTCCCATCGCGGCATCGTCAGCTATGACCCGACCGAGCTGGTGATCACCGTGCGTTGTGGCACGCCGCTGGCCGAACTGAAGCAGGTGCTGGACGCCGCGCAACAGATGCTGCCCTGCGAGCCACCGGCGTTCGGTGACGACGCCACCGTCGGCGGCATGATCGCCTGCGGGCTCTCGGGGCCACGCCGCCCGTGGTCCGGCTCGGTTCGCGACTTTGTCCTCGGCACGCGAGTCATCACCGGTTTGGGCAAGCATCTGCGCTTCGGTGGCGAGGTGATGAAGAACGTCGCCGGCTACGATCTGTCGCGCTTGATGGCCGGCAGTTACGGCACCCTGGGCCTGATCACCGAAGTCTCGCTCAAGGTCCTGCCCAAGCCCCGGCAAACCTTGAGCATCAGCCTGGATATGGACAGCGAACGTGCGCTGCGCAACCTGGCGAAATGGGGCCAGCAACCCTTGCCGATCAGCGCGGCCAGCCATGACGGTGAGCGCCTGTACCTGCGCCTCGAAGGTGGCGAGGGTTCGGTGGCGTCGGCCCATGACCGCCTCGGCGGGGAACCGTTGGACGGCGGCTACTGGGATGACCTCAACGAACATCGTTTGCCGTTCTTCGACGAGGACCAGCCGCTGTGGCGTCTGTCGCTGCCCCACAACACCCCGAAACTCTCCCTGCCCGGTCGGCAACTGATCGACTGGGGCGGCGCCCAGCGCTGGCTCAAATCCGATAGCCAGGCCAGCTTCATTCGTCAGGTCGTCGATGAAACCGGAGGCCACGTGACCTGCTACAGCCACGGCCTGATCGACAGTCCGTTCCAGCCCTTGCCCGACGCGCTGATGCGCTACCACCGCAGCCTCAAGCAGCAACTCGACCCCCGGGGCATTTTCAACCCCGGACGACTGTACGCGGAGCTTTGAACCATGCAGACCACCCTGAGTGAAAGCGCCCGCCGCCTGCCACGAGCCGAAGAAGCCGACAGCATCCTGCGCACCTGCGTGCACTGCGGTTTCTGCAACGCCACCTGCCCGACCTACCAGTTGCTGGGCGATGAGCTGGATGGTCCGCGCGGGCGCATCTACCTGATCAAACAGGTGCTGGAAGGCAACGAGGTCACGCAGAAAACCCAGCAGCACCTGGATCGCTGCCTGTCGTGTCGCAACTGCGAAACCACCTGCCCCTCCGGCGTCGATTACCACAACCTGCTGGACATCGGCCGCGCGGTGGTCGACGCAGCGGTCCCGCGCCCCTTCGGCCAGCGCCTGCTGCGCGAGGGTTTGCGCACGCTGGTGCCGCATCCGGATCTGTTCAAGGGGCTGGTCAACGGCGGCCAGGTGTTCCGTGCCTTGCTGCCCGACACCCTGCAAAGCAAATTGCCGCGTAGCAGCACCCTGAGCAAACCGCGACCCACCCTCCGTCATGCACGGCGGGTATTGATGCTCGAAGGCTGCGTACAACCGGGCCTGGCGCCCAATACCAATATCGCCGCGGCCAGGGTGCTGGATCGGCTCGGGATCAGTGTCACGCCATGCCGCGAGGCCGGTTGCTGCGGCGCCGTGGACTATCACCTGGACGCCCAGGCCGCTGGCCTCGATCGCGCCCGTCACAACATCGACACCTGGTGGCCCCTGATCGATAAAGACGGCGTCGAGGCCATCGTGCAGACCGCCAGCGGCTGCGGCGCCTTCATCAAGGACTACGGCCACCTGCTCGCCAGCGATCCGGCCTATGCCGACAAAGCCCGCAGGGTCAGCGCGCTGGCCAAGGACCTGGTCGAGGTGCTGCGCGATGAGCCACTGGAAAAACTCGGCATCCACAACGCCCATCGCCTGGCCTTCCATTGCCCCTGCACCTTGCAGCACGCGCAGAAACTCGGTGGCGCGGTGGAAAAAGTGCTCGAGCGCCTGGGCTTCAACCTGACCTTCGTGCCCGACAGCCACCTGTGCTGCGGCTCGGCGGGCACCTATTCGCTGACCCAGCCGGAACTGTCGCGGCAATTGCGCGACAACAAAATGAATGCCCTGGAAAGCGGCTACCCTGAAGTGATTGTCACGGCCAACATCGGCTGCCAGTCCCACCTCGACGGCGCGGGTCGCACGCCGGTCAAACACTGGATCGAAGTGGTGGAAGCGGCTTTGCCCTGACACCAAATTGCGGAGAACAGCGATGAAGACCAAAGCCGTGCTCAGCCAGACCGAAGTGCTGCGCATACTCACCGCCGCGCGTAACGAAGCGCAGAACAACCAGTGGCCAGTGACCATCGTGGTCGTCGATGACGGCGGCCATCCCCTGGCCCTCGAACGCCTCGACGGCGCGGCGCCGATCAGCGCCTACATCGCCACCGAGAAAGCCCGGACCTCGGCCCTGGGCCGGCGGGAATCGAAAGGCTATGAAGAGATGGTCAATGGCGGGCGTACCGCGTTTGTCACGGCACCCTTGCTGACTTCGCTGGAAGGCGGCGTGCCGGTCATCGTCGACGGCCAGGTGATCGGCGCCGTAGGCGTGTCGGGGGTCAAGGCCGAGCAGGATGCGCAGGTGGCGAAGGCCGGGGCGCAAGCGCTCAAATAACCCTAATCCCCCTGTAGGAGCGAGCCTGCTCGCGATGGTCGTCAACGCTAACACTGGCAGCCTGACACCCCGCGGCGTTCTCGGGTGCATCGCGAGCAGGCTCGCTCCTACAGGGTTCGTGTTCACTCAGTTGAAGAGGAAGCGCACAGATGACCCGTCTCACCGCGAAAGACTTTGCCCCGGAACTGCTGGAACTCTACGACTACTACGCCCACGGCCTGATCAACCGCCGCGAATTTCTCGACCGGGCGGCGTTGTTCACCTTCGGCACCATGACCGCCAGTGCACTGCTCGCTTCGCTGAGCCCGAACTATGCGCTGGCCGAGCAGGTCGAGTTCACCGACCCGGATATCCTCGCCGAGTACATCACCTACCCGTCCCCCAAGGGCAACGGACAGGTGCGTGGCTACCTGGTGCGCCCGACCAAGGCCAGCGGCAAGGTCGGATCGGTGGTGGTCGTGCATGAAAATCGCGGGCTGAACCCGTACATCGAGGACGTCGCCCGCCGTTTGGCCAAGGCCGGTTTCATCGCCCTCGCCCCCGATGGCCTGACTTCGGTCGGCGGCTATCCGGGCAACGACGAGAAGGGCAAGGAGCTGCAGGAAAAGGTCAACCCGGAAAAGCTGATGAACGACTTCTTCGCCGCCGTCGAATGGATGATGAAACACCCAGAAGGCAGCGGAAAAGTCGGCATCACCGGCTTCTGCTACGGCGGCGGCGTGACCAACGCGGCAGCGGTGGCCTATCCGGAATTGGGGGCGGCGGTGTCGTTCTACGGGCGCCAGCCGGAAGCCAAGGACGTGCCCCGCATCAAGGCGCCGCTGATGCTGCATTACGGCGAGCTGGATACGCGGATCAACGAGGGTTGGCCGGCCTTTGAGAAGGAACTGAAGGCCGGGGGCAAGACGTATGAGGCGTTTATCTATCCCGGCGTCAATCACGGGTTCCACAATGACTCGACACCGCGTTATGACAAGGCGGCAGCCGATCTGGCGTGGGAGCGGACGTTGGGGTGGTTTCGCAAATACCTTGTCTAATCGGCCAGCAGGGCCGGCCTCATCGCGAGCAGGCTCGCTCCCACAATGGATCTTCGTTACGCACAATCCACTGTGGGAGCGAGCCTGCTCGCGATAGCCATATCAAGGCCAGTGATTACTTCGGTTGTGCCACAGTCCGCAAATACGGCTTCAGGGTCTTGTAGCCATCCGGGTATTTCTTCTTCGCATCCTCATCGGACACCGACGTCGGAATAATCACATCCTCACCCGGACGCCAGTTCACCGGCGTTGCAACGGTGTGCTTGGCATTGAGTTGCAGCGAATCGAGCAGGCGCAGCACCTCGTCGAAATTGCGTCCGGCGCTCATCGGGTAGATCAGCATCGCCTTGATCTTCTTGTCCGGGCCGACCAGGAACACCGAACGCACCGTGGCGTTGTCCACCGCCGTGCGCGCACCGCCGCTGGCGTTGGGGTGGATCATGTCGTAGAGCTTGGCCACCACCAGGTTCTCGTCGCCGATTAGCGGATAGTTGACGGCACTGCCCTGGGTTTCCTCGATGTCACCCACCCACTTCTCGTGGTCACTGACCGGGTCGATGCTCAAGCCGAGGATTTTGGTATTGCGCTTGTCGAACTCCGGCTTGAGCTTGGCCAGATACCCCAGTTCAGTGGTGCAGACCGGGGTGAAGTCCTTTGGATGGGAAAACAGGATGGCCCAGCCGTTGCCGATCCATTCGTGAAAATTGATCTTGCCTTCGGTGGTGTCGGCGGTGAAATCCGGTGCTTCGTCGCCAATACGAATTGCCATGTTCGATCTCCTTGCAGTAATGGTCATTGGAAGGGGAGCCAGTCAACGCGGACAGTATAGGAGAGCTTTTTTGTGGCGAGGGAGTTTACTCCCGCTGGGCTGCGAAGCGGCCCCTGCGCTCATTCAGACATGGCTGGAGTGTCCGGATTTGCGACTGCTCCGCAGCCGAACGGGAGTAAACTCCCTCGCCACAGGTCTGTACCCGCTTGCAGCTACTCCACCAGCGCGATCAATTGATGACGCTGGGCATCGGTGAGTGCCGGGCCGAAGCCCGCCCCGGCGTTTTCCGCCATGTAGCGCGGGTTGCCGGTGCCGGGAATCACACAGGTCACGGCCGAATGGGACAAGAGGAACTTGAGCGCCAGTTGCGGCCAGGTCTTGACCCCGACCTGCGCCGCCCAGCCGGGCAACGGTTTGTCCTTGAGCCTGCCGAGCAGGCCACCGCCACCGAACGGCCGGTTGCAGATCACCGCCACGCCCCGCTCCCGGCACAGCGGCAGGAGGCGTTTCTCGACGCCGCGATCATCCAGGGCGTAGTTGATTTGCAAAAAATCCAGGGGCTCGGCCTTGAGCACCGCCTCAACTTCCTCATAGGCCGACGCGGTGTAATGGGTGATGCCGATGTATCGAATGCGCCCCTGCTCCTTCAAATGACGCAGGGTCGGCAGGTGAATCTGCCAGTCCAGCAGGTTGTGGATCTGCATCAGGTCGATGCGGTCGGTCTGCAGCAACTTGAAGGATTGCTCCATCTGCGCAATCCCTTCCTCACGGCCACGGGTCCATACCTTGGTCGCCAGAAACGCTGGCGAGCGCGGCTCGTGGATCGACAGCAATTCGCCGGTGTTTTCCTCGGCGCGCCCGTACATCGGCGAGCTGTCGATAACTGTCCCGCCCTTCTCGAACAACGCACGCAGCACCCCGGGCAACTGTTTGTAGGCCGGATCCTCTGGCGCGACATCAAAACCGCGATAGGTGCCCAGCCCGACCACAGGCAGTGGCTCGTTGCTCGAAGGAATGGCGCGGGTCTGCATGGTCTTGCCTCCTGTTCCCGTCGCCAGCGCGGTTTGCGCAATCGCTGGAGCGAACGTGAAGACCGCCGAAACACCGGCAGCCAGCGTGAGTATTTCCCTGCGGGTAAAACCGTCCGCATGGCTCATGACATCTCCCTCTCCCGTGGCTGCGACGCGGCCTGTCGCGCCTGTTGCCTGGCCAGCCACAGACAGGTCCAGCCCCACACCCCGGCGAATGGCACGATCACCAGCGCCACCAGGCCGAACCCCGCGCCCAGCGCCGTCAAACCGGCGGACAACCAGCCACTGGCGGCGTCGCCACCGCGATAGACCAGGGTCTCGATCACGTTCTTGGCCTTGTACTTCTCCTCGCGGCTGACCACCGTCCACAACACCTCTCGCGCCGGGCGCACGATGGCGAACTCCACCGCCCGCCGCAGCCCCTGGGCCAGTGCCACCGTGGGAGGCACCGGCGCCAGCGCCATGGCGGCGAAGGCCACTATGGTCGCCAGGGGCATCGCCACCAGCGCCCCGCCAATCCCGACCACACGGATCAATGGCGCCGTCAGCAGCACCTGCAAGGTCAGGGTCAGCGCCGACACGATCAGATCGACCACGGCGAAGAATTGTGTCCTGCTGCCAGTATCAGCGTAGCTGCCAGCGACGATCCGTCCCTGTTCGAAGTACAACAAGGTCGCGGCACTGGTGTGCAGCAGCATGAACAGCACCATCCCCAGCAGGTAGGGAGACCGCAGGATCAGGGTGATGCCGGCGAGCATGCTGCCGCCCATGCGCCGTTCGTCGATTGACCGATTGCCCGACTGCGATTGTGTGCGCGACAGCAGCCCCCGGTAGCAACGTACGGCCACTTCCAGCAACAGCGCCGCCGCCAGGGTCAGGGCCATCGGCCCCAGTCGGGTGGCCATGGTCGCCGCCAGCAACGGCCCGATAAAGGTGCCCAGCGTGCCGCCCGCGGCGATGCAACCGAACAGCCGTCGTCCCTGCTCGCTGGAAAAGCGGTCGACCAGCACGCTCCAGAAAATCGAGACGATGAACAGGTTGTAGATGCTGATCCAGACGAAAAACACCCGCCCGACCATGACCGGGGCGACGTGGTTGGCGATCAACAGGCCGAACACCAGCATCGACACCGCGATCAAGCGGTAGATCAAGGGCACGAAGCGCGTGGCCGGCAGCCGCGACGCCAGCGCTCCGAAGATGGGCACCATCAGCAGCATGACCACGAAAGTGGCGGTAAACAGCCACTGCAACTTGTCGGCGCCGCCTTCCAGCCCCAGGGCGTCGCGCAGCGGTCGCACCAGGTAGTAGCTGGCCAGCACGCAGAAATGGAACGCAAAGCCCAATACCAAGGCCGAACGTTCAGCAGGCCTTACATCGAGCCATTGAGGCATGTTGGGCATCGGTGCCCTCCTTTACCGCCCGCTACACTCTGACAGCACCCGGAGCCTTTGATGCCGCCCACTAACGTTAGCCGAATGTCCCGAACCCTGGTGTTACTCGTCGTCCTGCTCGCGGCGCTGTACCTGGCGCTGTGCGCGGCCCTGTTCGTGTTTCAGCGCGCGCTCATCTACTACCCGCAACCCCGGGGCGACTCGTCGGCGCCGCTGTTGAGCCTGGCCGTCGACGATGCGCAGATACAGGTTTCGACCCGCCCGAGCACCGGCCCCAAGGCCCTGATCTATTTCGGCGGCAACGCCGAGGACGTCTCGCGCAGCCTGCCGGCATTCGCGGCGGCCTTCCCCGATGACGCGCTGTATTTCCTGCATTACCGAGGCTATGGCGGCAGCAGCGGCTCGCCCTCCGAGGAAGCGATCGCCCGCGATGCCATGGCCTTGTTCGACAAGGTCTATGCCGATCATCCGCAAATCACCCTGGTCGGGCGCAGCCTGGGTTCCGGCGTCGCCGTGCGCCTTGCAAGCGTGCGCCCGGTGGCAAAACTGCTGCTGGTCACGCCTTACAACAGCCTGGAGGAACTGGCTGCCCGGCAGTTTCGCTGGTTTCCGGTGCAGTGGTTGTTGACCGATAAATTCGAATCCTGGCGCTACGCCGAACACATCAGCGTGCCGACGCGGTTGATTGCTGCCGAGGATGATGAAGTGATTCCGGCGTCCAGCACCCGGCGGTTGTTCAGCCATTTCCAGGAGGGTGTGGCGACGCTGCAGGTGATTGCGGGCACGGGGCACAACTCCATCAGCGACAGCCCCGAGTACATGAAAGCGTTGGGGGAAGGACTGTAAATCCTGCGCAATGCAGATCCATTGTGGGAGCGAGCCTGCTCGCGAAGAGGCCGGCACATTCAATATTAATGGCGGCTGATACTCCGCTTTCGCGAGCAGGCTCGCTCCCACAGTGGCCCGTGTCGTGCACGAATATCGTGGCGAAAAAAAGCCCGGGCAAGCGCGACCACGCTTCCCGGACCAAAGTTGCTACATGCTCTTTGAAACCCTGCTATCAGAACCGTGGCTTGACCGCCTTCCACTCCGGCTTGTACCGCTGCATCTGCTTCACGTCATCGCGCTGGCGAATGCCGCAGGTCAGGTACTGGTCGTGCAGCTTGCCCAGTTGATCGTGGTCCAGCTCCACGCCTAGCCCCGGAGCCCGGGTGATTTTCACGCAGCCATCGACAAACGGCAGCTTGCCGCCCTTGATCACCTCTTCATCCGGTTCCTGCCACGGGTAATGGGTGTCGCAGGCGTAATCCAGATTCGGCACCGACGCGGCGACATGGGCCATGGCCATCAGGCTGATACCCAGGTGCGAATTGGAGTGCATGGACACGCCCAAGCCAAAGGTTTCACACATTTTCGCCAGCGCCTGGGTGTCGCGCAGGCCGCCCCAGTAGTGGTGGTCGGCGAGAACGATCTGCACGCTGTTCTGCGCCACGCTGCGGCGGAACTCGTCGAAGTCGGTGACCACCATGTTGGTCGCCAGCGGCAGGCCAGTACGCTTGTGCAGCTCGGCCATGCCGTCCAGGCCCGGCGTCGGGTCTTCGTAATACTGCAAGTCATCACCGAGCAATTCGGCCATGCGAATCGAGGTTTCCAGGGACCAGTTGCCGTTCGGATCGATGCGCAGCGGATAGCCCGGGAAGGCCTTTTTCAACGCCTTGATGCACGACACTTCATGCTCTGGCGGCAGCGTGCCGGCCTTGAGCTTGATGCTCTTGAAGCCGTATTCCTCGATCATCCGCCGCGCCTGGGCGACGATCTGCTCTTCGTTGAGCGCTTCGCCCCAATTGTCGGGCTTGTAGGGGGAGTCGACGTGCTGCGCGTATTTGAAGAACAGGTAGGCGCTGAATGGAATCTCGTCGCGGATCGCCCCGCCCAGCAGGTCCACCAGCGGTACGTTCAGGGAGCGTGCCTGCAAGTCGAGGAACGCCACTTCGAACGCCGAATAAGCGTTGCTCACCGCTTTGCTGGCATGGGATCCGGGAGCCAGTTCCGCCCCGGCAATACTTGCCGGTTTGTTCGCCGCGACCGTGACCTGGACGATGGCGCGCAGTTGGTTGAGGTTGAACGGATCCAGGCCGATCAGCTGGCTTTGCAGTTGCTGCTGGATCGCCAGCGCCGGAGCGTCGCCGTAGCTTTCACCCAGGCCGATGTAGCCATTGTCGCTCTCGATTTCGATGATCGAACGCAGGGCAAAGGGTTCATGAATGCCGCTGGCATTGAGCAATGGCGGATCACGGAAGGCGATTGGGGTGACGGTGACTCGTTTGATTTTCAAGAGGCTGCTCCCGTTGGATCAGATTTCAGGGCTTGATGACTGAGGGGCTTTTTTGTTGCCGCACCTTCAACGGCTGCGCCGGCCGGCGAACCCCGGGGCGAAGTGCGGGCGAAGAAGATCACGATGGCCGCCAGCAGCGAAGTCGCCGCCAGGCCATACAGGCCGCCTTCGATGGAACCGGTGGTTTGCTCCAGGAAGCCGAAGGTGGTCGGGGCGACGAAGCCGCCAAGGTTGCCGATGGAGTTGATCAGGGCGATCACCGCCGCCGCGATCCGCGCATCCAGGTAGCTTTGCGGAATCGGCCAGAACAGTGCCGAGGCCGCCTTGAAGCCGATGGCCGCGAAACAGATGGCGACGAAGGCGAAGATCGGGCCGCCGGTGGTGGACATGAACATGCCAAACGCCGCGATCACCAGCGTCACCGCCACCCACGCCTGCTGGTATTTCCATTTGCTGGCCATGGCGGCGAAGCCGTACATCGCGACAATCGAGATGATCCATGGAATGGAGTTGAACAGGCCGACCTGGAAGTCGCCGAGGTTGCCCATCTTCTTGATCATGCTCGGCAGCCAGAAGGTGGCACCGTAGATGGTCAACGCGATGGAGAAGTAGATGAAGCAGAACAGCGCGATCTGCCGGTCGGCCAGCAATTTGAACATCGATGGCTTGACCGTACGGCTGGCATCGCGGGCTTGCTGCTCCAGGTCGATGGCGGTGGTCAGCGCGGTCTTTTCTTCATCGCTGAGCCACTTCGCTTCCCGAGGATGGGATTGCAGCCAGAACCAGACGAAACCGCACAGCACGATGGAAGCGAAGCCTTCGATCAGGAACATCCACTGCCAGCCGTGCAGGCTCAGGCCGCTGATGTGCAACAGCGCACCGGACACGGGACCGGAAATCACCGAGGCAATGGCCGAGCCACTGAGGAAAATCGCCATGGCCTTGCCGCGTTCGGTCGCCGGCAACCATTGGGTGAAGTAATAAATGATGCCGGGGAAGAAGCCCGCTTCGGCGGCGCCGAGGATGAAGCGCAGCACGTAGAAACTGGTTTCGCCCTGAACGAAGGCCATCGCCATCGCGGCTGCACCCCAGGTGAACATGATGCGGGTCAGCCAGGCGCGGGCACCGTAGCGTTGCAGCAGCATGTTGGACGGCACTTCGAAGATCGCGTAACCGACGAAAAACAGCCCGGCACCCAGGCCATAGGCGGCAGCGCCTATCCCTAAGTCGGTTTCCATGTGGCTGCGCACGAAGCCGATGTTGACCCGGTCGATGTAGTTGACGATGAACATGATCACGAACAGCGGCAGGACATGGCGCTTGACCTTGGCGGCAGCGCGGGCGAGCACATTCGGGTCGGGTGGACTCTGGAGGGTTTTCAAGGGGCGACTCCCGATCATTATTTTTCTAAGGGATAGCTTTAAGGGATTTCTGTAGGCCTGGAGCGATGATGGACGCCTGCATTGATCCCGTCTAATCTAACTTGGCATTCGATTGATACCCGGATTAGATCAATGTTCGAACTGACCCAGCTGCGCTGCTTCACTACCGTGGCCACGGAACTGAATTTCCGTCGCGCCGCCGAACGCCTGAACATGACCCAGCCGCCGCTCAGCCGGCAGATTCAGTTGCTGGAGCATCACCTGGGGGTCGAGTTGTTCACCCGCAGCACCCGCAGCGTCGCCCTCACCGCCGCTGGCCGTGCGTTCTTCATCGAGGCGCAGAACCTGCTGGAGCGTGCCCAGCAGGCGGCGGTGACCGCGCGGCGTTTTGCCGAGGGCGATATTGGCTCGGTCAATATCAGCTTTGTCGGCAGCGCGGTTTACGAGTTTCTGCCCAAGGTCATTGCCGAGGCGCGACTGACCCAGCCCCATGTGAAAATTGACCTGGCGGAAATGAACACCTACCAGCAACACGAAGCCCTGCGTGCCCGGCGCGTTGACCTGGGCATCGCCCGTGCGCCGTTGCTGGAGCCCGGTTATTCCACCGAATGCCTGGTGCGCGAACCCTTCGTGCTGGCGGTGCCCAGCCCCCATCGGCTGGCCACGGCGGCCACGGTGTCGGTCCAGGACCTCGACGCCCAGCCCTTCCTGATGTACTCCCACGTTGCCTACCCGCCTTTCAACGAACTGCTGACCGGCACCCTGCGCTCGGCCCGCGTGGCCCCGGACTACGTGCAATGGCTCGGCTCGTCCCTGACCATCCTCGCCCTGGTCAACGCCGGCATGGGCCTGGCCCTGGTACCCCGCTGCGCCACCAGCGTGGTGTTCAAGAACGTGGTGTTCCGCGACATTGACCTGGGCGAAGGGGTGCAGAGCGAATTGCATTTGATCTGGCGCGAGAACAACGACAACCCGGCGTTTGCGATGTTACTGGAGGGGATTCGGCGGGCGGTGCGTGAGGGGTGGGGATCCTAGCATCGCTGTCCCCTGTAGGAGCGAGCATGCTCGCGATGGTGGTCAACGATGACGCTGGGTACCTGATGCCCCGCGTTGCCCTTGCGTCCATCGCGAGCATGCTCGCTCCTACAGTTACTGCATACTCGCCATCCGCTGGTGCACCCGGCCCGGGCATCGCAATAAAAAAGTGCACACATCGGTCGCTCCAGCCCCACCGACAGCCTCGAAACCCCTTACAGCAAGGCCTCAAAGCTTCTGGCCCGCCACTTGCAATCACCCACTACGCAGTCAACGCAGATTGCACATATACGACAAAGGCGCCGTGTAGCTCCCCGTTTCGACGGAGGGCCGCATGGCGCCTTTTGCGTTTCTGGATTGATCAAGTGTCGGCAGGATTTCGAGGATGGCAGACAAAACCGTACGCAGCGTATGCCCCTATTGTGGCGTGGGGTGCGGCATCGTCATGCAGGTCGAGGGCAATCGGGTGGTCAAGGTCGTTGGCGACAAGACCCACCCGAGCAACTTTGGTCGGCTCTGCACCAAAGGCACCACCAGCGGGCAGGCGATTGCCGAGGCGGGCCGGATGGAGAATGCCTACCTGCGCCAGGCCCGTGATCGCGACCCGGTTCGGGTCGCCATGGATCAGGCCATCCGCGAAACCGCCGGCCGGCTGCGCGGCATTCTCGATCGTCACGGGCCCGATGCCCTGGCGTTCTACGTTTCCGGGCAGATGTCGCTGGAAGCCCAGTACCTGATCAACAAACTGGCCAAGGGCTTCGTGCGCACCAACAACGTCGAATCCAACTCGCGCCTGTGCATGGCCAGCGCCGGCAGTGGCTACAAGCTTTCCCTAGGCTCCGACGGGCCACCGGGTTCCTATGAGGACTTCGACAAGGCCGACCTGTTCTTCGTGACCGGCGCCAACATGGCCGACTGTCACCCGATCCTGTTCCTTCGCATGATGGACCGGGTCAAGGCCGGTGCCAGACTGATCGTGGTCGACCCGCGCCGCAGCGCCACGGCAGAAAAGGCCGGGCTGTTTTTGCAAATCCGCCCCGGCACCGACCTGGCGCTGCTCAATGGCTTGCTGCATCTGCTGCTGAAAAATGGCCATACCGATGCGGAATTCATCGCCTCTTTCACTGAGGGCTGGGAGGTCATGCCGGCGTTTCTGGAGGACTATTCCCCGGACAAGGTCGCGCAGATCACCGGCCTGGCCGAAGCCGACATTCGCCAGGCGGCGCAATGGATCGGCGAGGCCGCCGAGTGGATGAGCTGCTGGACCATGGGCCTGAACCAGAGCACCCACGGCACCTGGAACACCAACGCCCTGTGCAACCTGCACCTGGCCACCGGGGCGATCTGCCGCCCTGGCAGCGGGCCGTTTTCCCTGACCGGGCAACCCAATGCCATGGGCGGCCGGGAGATGGGCTACATGGGCCCGGGCCTGCCGGGCCAGCGTTCGGGACTGGTCGAAGCGGACCGGGTGTTCATCGAGAACCTGTGGAGCATCCCCCAAGGCAGCCTGCCGCGCACGGTCGGCGGTGGCACCGTGGATCTGTTCGAGCAAATGGCCGAGGGCCGGATCAAAGCCTGCTGGGTCATCTGCACCAACCCCGTGGCCTCGGTGCCCAACCGGCGCAAAGTCATCGAAGGCCTGCAGGCCGCCGAACTGGTGATCACCCAGGACGCCTACCTCGACACCGAGACAAACCGCTACGCCGACATCCTGCTGCCCGGCGCGCTCTGGGCCGAAGCCGAAGGTGTGATGATCAACGCCGAGCGCAACCTGACCCTGATGCAACAAGCCGTGACGCCACCCGGCGAAGCGCTGGCCGACTGGCAGATCATTGCGCGGGTGGCGTGCGAAATGGGCTTCGCCGAAGCGTTCAGCTACAGCGATGCCAGCGAAGTGTTCGAAGAGATCAAGCGCGCCTGGAACCCCAGGACCGGCTATGACATTCGCGGTGCCAGCCATGCACGCCTGCGCGAACAACCGCTTCAATGGCCCTGTGCGGCGACCGATGGCCCGGACCGCAATCCGATTCGCTACTTCAACGACGGCGTGAGCCAGGCGCTGAGGATCGACACCGACGGCCGCCAGCCAGCCATCGTGTTCGCCACCGAAAGTGGCAAGGCCGTCTTCCTCCCCCGCCCGCACATGCCGCCTGCGGAAATGCCCGACGAGCAATTTCCCTTCGTCCTCAACACCGGGCGCCTGCAGCACCAGTGGCACACCCTGACCAAGACCGGCAAGGTCGCGACCCTGAATAAGCTCAACCCGGGCCCGTTCATTGAAATCCATCCGGACGATGCCGCCAGTTTCGGCATACGCGACAAGGATCATGTGCAAGTGCGCTCCCTGCGCGGCAAGGCGGTCCTGCCGGCGGTGGTGACCGACCGGGTGCGTCCGGGGAACTGTTTTGCGCCCTTCCACTGGAACGATGTCTTCGGGGAAAACCTGGCGATCAACGCGGTGACCCACGATGCGGTCGACCCGATTTCGCTGCAGCCCGAATTCAAGTTCTGCGCCGTCGCCCTGCAACGGGTCGAGCTGATCGAGCATCAGTTCCTCGACGTGCCCACCCCCGTTGCTGAACCTCTTCCCGTTGGCCCTTTGCCTGAGGAACTCGCCATGTCGTCCATCGAGGCGTTTGCCGAAATCGCCGGCATCAGTCACCTGCCCTCACCGAAGCTGAACAATCAGGAACGCCTGTACCTGGCCGGCTTCCTCAGTGGCCTGCAATCCACGGCGGGCCGGCAAGCCAGTGGCGTGCCTGTCCTGCCCCCAAGCGCGCCCATGAGCGCCGACACCCGGCTATGGCTGGACGGTGTGCTGGGCGGTTTGTTCAGCCGGATCGAGAGCGCTGCGACAGCGGGCGACAGCGCACAAACATCCGCCAGCCCATCGACCGTCACGCTGTTGTGGGCCTCGCAAACCGGCAACGCCGAAGCCCTGGCCGAGGGTTTCGCCGGCCAATTGCGTGAGGCCGGCATCGCTGTCGAGCTGAGCGCCATGTCGGACTTTGCGCCAGACAGACTGGTCAGCACCCCGGCCCTGGCCGTGATCAGCAGCACCTTCGGCGACGGCGATGCGCCCGACAATGGCGAAGGTTTCTGGCACAGCTTGAGCCGCAGCGAGACACGCCTGGAGTCCCTGCGTTTCGCAGTGTTGGCCCTGGGCGATCGCAATTACGAGCAGTTCTGCCAGCACGGTAAAAACCTCGACCGGCGCTTGCATGAACTGGGCGCCACGCGGCTGCTGGAACGGGTCGACTGCGACAGCGACTTCGAAGCACCGGCGCAGCAGTGGCTGGCGGATTTGCAGAAAGCGCTGCAACCGGTAGCGCCGATCTCAGTGACGGTTGCCAGCCCTGCCTCCGCGCCGTGCAAGGCCAAGCCATTCGCTTCACGTCTGCTGACCAATCTGCACCTGAACCAGCAGAGCCCCCACAAGGAAACCCGCATGTTTTCCTTGGGACTTGCCGACTCCGGGTTGCACTACGAAGCCGGTGATGCCCTGGGCGTCGTGCCACGCAATTGTCCGGAGCTGGTCGATGAAGTGCTGCAACTGACGGGCCTTCACGCCGACACACCGGTCAAGGTCGACAAGGTCGGCGAGCTGCCCCTGCGCCAGGCCCTGACCGAGCACTTCGAAATCGCCCGCCCCGCCGGCGACACCCTGGCCTTCATCGCCGAGCGCAGCCGCAACCCGGCGCTGCAACAGTTGCTGGGCAGTGAACGCAAGGCCGAATTGAAAGACTGGCTGTGGGGCCGGCAACTGGCGGATGTCTTGCAGCAATACCCGGTCGACTGCTCGGCCAGTGAACTGCTGGGCAGCCTCAAGCGCCTGCAACCGCGGCTGTATTCGATTGCCTCCAGCCCCAAGGCGCATCCGGAGGAAGTGCATCTGACCGTAGCGGCGGTGCGATATGGCAAACGCAAAGGCGTGTCCTCGACCTTCCTCGCCGACCGTGCCGAGAACGTTGAGGTGCCGGTATTCGTTCAGCCCTCCAAACACTTTCGGGCGCCCACCGATGGCAATGTTCCGATGATCATGATCGGCCCCGGCACCGGCGTGGCACCGTTTCGCGCGTTCCTGCAAGAACGTCGCGCACGGGGTGACCAGGGCAAGAACTGGCTGTTCTTCGGCGAACAACACGCCGCCAGCGACTTCTACTACCGCGACGAACTGCAAGGCATGCAGCGCGACGGCCTGCTGACCGAACTCAGCCTGGCCTTCTCACGCGACCAGGCGCAGAAGATCTACGTACAGGACCGCCTGCTCGAACAGGGTGCCGAACTGTGGCGCTGGCTGCAGGAAGGCGCGCAGTTGTACATCTGCGGCGACGCAACGCATATGGCCAAGGATGTCGACCAGGCCTTGCGCCGGGTTGCCCAGGATCATGGCGGGTTGTGCACCGAAGGCGCCGCGGACTACTGGCGGCAGTTGAGTGAGCAGAAGCGGTATTTGCGGGATGTTTACTGATTGGGACCGTTAAACACTGTAGGAACGAGCCTGCTCGCGATGGCGGAGTGTCAGGCAACTTCAATGTTGAATGACCGGCCCTCATCGCGAGCAGGCTCACTCCTACAGTGATTTCGGCTACCCGCAGATTCCACGTCCAACCCATCAACCTGTGGGAGCGGGCTTGCCCGCGATGGCGGTGTGTCAGGCTACATCAATGTTGAATTTGCCGGCCCCTTCGCGGGCAAGCCCGCTCCCACAGTGATTTCGGCTACCCGCAGATTCCACATCCAACCCGCTCCCACAAGGTGCTGCATCGATTGCGGAGCTTGTATTCCACGCCCGTCAATATGAAAGCTGCGCGACCGTTGATCCGAGATTTTGCCCTCGTCCAATAAAAACATATTTTCATGCTTTAATTGATATTGTCGTTCCCACCAACACGAGGGTGCCGTCATGAATATCAAGGTTTTGGCTCTGATCCTGCTGGCTTTCTGCGCGCAACCGGCCTGGAGCGCAACGCCAGCCGCCGCCTCCCCCACCGCCGACAGCCCGGCGCTGACCACGCGCCTGGCGCTGCGTGATTTGTGGGTCGAGCACATCTTCTGGATCCGGACCTACGCGCAGGCCAATCAGTCCGGCGATCAGAAACAGGCCAAGGTCACGGCCGACCAGGTGGTCGATAACGCCACCAAGATCGCCAACAGCATTGCCCCGCTCTATGGCCAGCCCGCGGCCGACCAACTGCTCAAACTGCTGGCCGGCCACTGGGGCGCGGTGAAACACTACAGCGATGCCACGGTGGCCAAGGACGCCAAGGGCAAGCAAACCGCCGTCGCCGATTTGACCAGCAATGCCAAGGCCATTGCGGCGTTCCTGGCCAAGGCCAACCCCAATCTGCCTGAGGCGACGCTGGTGAACATGCTTTCCACCCACGGCGGCCATCACATTGCCCAGATCGATGAATTCGCCGCCCATGACTATGCTGGCGAAGCCAATACCTGGTCGATGATGCGCGTGCATATCCTGGCGCTGGCTGACGCCTTGACCGCCGCGCTGGTCAAGCAATTCCCCGACAAGTTCTGACCTGTTCAAGAGGAAACACCATGCTGGAAGGATTGGGTCGGACACAGCAGGACTTGCTCAGTGCATTGCTGCACCACGCCGGCGGCATGAGCATTGACGAGTTGGCCGAGCAGCTGGCGGTCACGCGTACGGCGATTCGCCAACACCTGGCGGCGCTGGAGCGTGACGGCCTGGTGCTGCGCGGCGAGACCCGGCCGACGGGGCGGCGGCCGGAGCAGCTGTATCGGCTCACCGACCATGCCAGGGAGCAGTTCCCTCGCCAGTATCAGTTGCTGGCCAGCGCGCTGATCGATGAAGTGGCCGACATTGTCGGTCCCGAGGCGCTGGCCACGCTGATGCGCAGCCTGGGCCGCAAACTGGCCCATGACCGCGAACAGCAGGTCGTCGACGAAATGAAGATCGTGCAGCACATGAACGAAGCGGGATACGAGGCCGAGGTGTTCTTTCGCTCGGCGGGCGACGCGCAAATCGTCGCCCACAACTGCGTGTTCCATCGCCTGGCCGCAGCCCATCCGGTGGTCTGCGAACTGGACCTGGCATTGATCGGCACCCTGGGCGGCGGCGAAGTCGAGCACAGTGAATGCATGGTGCGTGGCGGGCATGTCTGTCGTTTCAAGCTACGGCCTGTTGAGCCAGCGCAGGAGTCTGAAAGCGAATCCCATTGACGGAAAAAATCCCCTCCCCGCTGCGTTCGTCGGATACGCAGCACTATCGGCAAATCTCCCCCGCGGCGGCTTGAACTTGTTTGCCCGCGCCAGTCTAAGAGCGGCAATTACCCCTTCCCAAACCGTTGTCATCTCACTTCGAGTTGCCGCCCCATGCGCCAAACCGCTCTCGCTTTGCGCTTCACTTCGCTGTGCCTGTTAACCGCCCTTCCCCTCTTCACGACCCCCGCCCACGCTGGTGCGGATCGACAACTGGTGGATGCCATCAACGATTACCGAGCCCACCCTGAAGGCTGCGGCCGCCGTCCCGCTCAACGTTTATCGCCCCTGGCGCTGAAATCCAGCCTGGCCTTGCCGGTGGGTTATGGCGGCGGTATGCGCGAGAGACTGAAAGCCTCGGGCTACCAGGCGGTGGCGGTACGCAGTATTCGCGTGGTGGGGGCGCAGGATGCCGAAGAGGCATTCGACCTGCTGCAGGATGAGCATTGCGCGGCCTTGCTGGACAGCCAGTACAGCGATGTCGGCGTCAGCCGCAGCCGGGGTGAATGGCAAGTGGTGCTGGCAAAGCCGGTGCTGGACAGCCAAATGGCGGACAGCCGATCGGTCGCTCAGAGCTTGCTGGCGCAAGTCAATGCCGCCCGGGCCAAACCGCGCATGTGCGGCCGCCAGCGCTTCGCCGCCGCCCGGCCACTGGCCTGGAATGCCAGCCTGGGCGCCGCCGCACAAGGCCACAGCAAGGCCATGGCTTACGGCAACTACTTCGCCCATCAGGACCCCGACGGCGACATGCCGGCTGATCGGGCACGAGCCGCGGGTTATCGGGGGCGGCAAATCGGTGAAAACATTGCCGCCGGCCAAGGCTCACCAAGCAAGGCCATGGCCGGCTGGCTGGCGAGCCCCGGGCATTGCGCCAACCTGATGAACCCGATGTTCACCCAGGTGGGCGCCGGATTTGCGACGCAGGCGCGCAGCGATGAAGGGGTCTACTGGACGATGCTGTTTGGCGCGAAGTGAGAAAAGATCGCAGCCTTCGGCAACTCCTACAGGTCCGGTGTTCGGTGCAATTTCGCGGGTGAACACCATCCCGTGTAGGAGCTGCCGCAGGCTGCGATCTTTTGCTCTTCTATTCCCGCGATTCAATCCGATCCAGCGCCCGATTCACCGCCAGCTCCCCCAACATGATCACCTGGGCAATCCCCAACAACGTATTGCGACCCGTCCCCTCAATGCGATCCGCCAGATCCAGGGTCATGACATTGGCTGAGGCCAAGGACTCGCAGGCATGAGCCAGCAGGGTTTGGGTATCGAGGTCGGGATTGACGATGAAGGTAGTGTCGAGTGTGCGGGGGGTGGCGTTGATGTCGGCGGCTGAGGGGATGCGGTCGGAGGATGCAGAATCGGTCTCTGGCGGGTTGGGCGTGACCTTGAACATGAATGAAACTCCTAATTGCAATGAAGGAGCCTTGACCCTCGCTACCAAACGAAGGGTGGCGGCCATACGCGGGTTGGTAGACCGGTAATTAGGAACCCGGCGCCCCCGGAGGAGCCCTGCGCATGACCACCATAAACCGCAGACCCAATACGATCTGAAACAGTGATGGCACACGCCTAATTGAACCGGGCTACCAAACCCGATCGCTGTCTTTTTCAGCGACCGGCAAACGATAAAACCCGGCCCCAAGGCGCACAAGCCGGCGGATTCTGGCGTAACGGTAGGCAACGACGCAAGGCGTTGTGGCTTTCATCAAGTAACCTGCCGGACTTTTAAACAAGCGTCAGAAAAGGTGACGTCGAAGGGGCTTCGACCAGGCCATAAAAACTCCTACAGAACAGCCTCACCAAGATCTGCGAAAGATCTCACACCTCCATCGGAATCACCCTATTTCAACTCGTGTCCACTTCCCGAAAGCTGTCCCGCGCTTGACCGGGGACGGACATGAAGCCTCCCCGAACACTCCAGGGAGGTTTCAATTTGAGCAGTCCTACACGCGTCTTCTTCGACCACAGCCGCCACAAACTCTGGGTTCGCGGTCTCGATATTTCCCTCGACGTCCTCGCCTTCAACGGTGAAGAACGCCTCAGCCAGCCCTTCAGCTACACCATCGAATTCACCAGTCCCGAACAGGACCTTGCCGCCGAGCAGCTGCTCGGCAAGGGCGCCAGCTTCAGCCTACATCCCATCCCGCCCGATCCGCGCCTGATGCCCTGGAAAACTCCCGAGATCAAACCACTGCGCACCTTGCACGGGGTGATCACCGGCTTTCAGCGGTTGTCCGGTTCAAAGGACGAAGCCCGCTACTCATTGATCCTGCAACCGCGCCTCGCCCTGCTGGAGCGGGGCCGGCAATACCGCATCTACCAGCAGCAGTCGGTGCCAGAGATCGTTGACCAGATCCTGCGCAGCCGGCATGACTTCGAAGGCTACGACTTCCATTTCCGTCTGGTGCGTGAATACCCCCGGCGTGAGCAGGTCATGCAGTACGGCGAAAGCGACCTGGACTTCATCAGCCGCCTGCTGGCCGAAGTCGGCATCTGGTACTGCATCCGCAACCACGAGCGGTTGGACTTCGAGGTCGTGGAATTTTTCGATAACCAGCGCGGCTACCAGTTCGACGTCGAACTGCCCTGTCGCCCGCCGGCGGGACTCGCCAGCGGCGAAGACGGTGTCTGGGCCCTGCAAACCCGCCACCAGGTGGTGGAAAAACACGTCAACATCCGCGCCTATCACCACCAGGACGCCCGCGCTTTTCTCGATGCCGAGATCGACCAGACTCGTGGCGCCCCCGGCACCTACGGCGAGGCCTACCACTACGCCGAACCTTATCGTGTGCTCGGTGACCGCTACGACCAGCACGAAGAGCTGGAAACCGAAAGCGGCTATTTCTTTGCGCGTCTGAGCCATGACCGTTACCTGAATTACCAGACCCTGCTGAACGGCACCAGCAACAGCGCAACCCTCGCACCGGGCCAAGTGCTGACCATCAACGGTGGCGCGCCCAAGGCCTTCACCCCGCGCTGCACAATCATCGGCCTGACCACCCGTGCTGCTCGCGATGCCAGCTTCGAATGCCTTTTCGACGCCATGCCCTATTCGGAAGCCCTGTGCTTTCGCCCACCGGTGACGCCCAAACCGCAAATCGCCGGCACCGTACCGGCGCGCGTCACCAGCGCCATGGCCCATGACAAATACGCCGAAATCGACATGCACGGCCGCTACAAGGTCAACTTCCTGTTCGACCGCGACAACTGGAAACTCGGCCAGGAAAGCATGTGGCTACGCCTGGCCCGCCCCTACGCCGGCGACACCCACGGCCTGCACCTGCCACTGATCTGCGGCACCGAAGTGGCCATCGCCTTCGAACAAGGCGACCCGGACCGCCCCTACATCGCCCACGCCCTGCACGACAGCGAACACCCGGACCACGTAACCCTGGCCAAGCGCGACTTCACCCGCAACGTGCTGCGCACCCCGGCCAACAACAAGCTGCGCATGGAGGATCAGCGCGGGCAGGAACACGTCAAGCTCAGCACCGAATATGGCGGCAAGAGCCAGTTGAACCTCGGGCATCTGGTGAATGCGAAAAAGCAGAAGCGCGGGGATGGCTTTGAGCTGCGGACGGATGATTGGGGCAGTCTTCGTGCGGGTAAGGGTGTTTTCATCAGTGCCGATGCCCAGCCCAAAGCGCAAGGCCAACAACTGGAGATGAGCGCCGCTGTCGACCGCCTGCAACAGGCCGGCCAACAACTGCAAAAACTCTCGGTCGATGCCCAGGCCGCCAGCGCTGATCCGGCGGATGTGGCGGCGCAACTGCAACTGCTGCGCGAGGATCTGGAGCAACTCAAGAGCTCGGTCCTGTTGCTGAGCGCCCCACAGGGCATCGCTCTCACCAGCGGCCAGCACCTGCAACTGGCGGCGCAAAACAATCTGATGCTCAACGCCGGTGGCGAAGCCGATATCAGCGTGGTCAAGCGACTGTTCATAGGTGTGGGTCAGGGCCTGAGCTTTTTTGTGCGCAAGCTCGGGATCAAGCTGATCGCCAATCAGGGGCCGGTGCAGATTCAAGCGCAGAACGACCGATTGGAGGTGTTCGCCCGGCATGGTCTGGACATCACCAGCACCGAAGATGAAGTCCGCATCACGGCGAAGAAGAAAATCGTCGTCAATGGCGGTGGCAGTTACATGACGCTGGATGAGGGCGGCATCGAACAGGGCACGGCGGGCGACCATAAGGTCAAGGCCGCGCACTTCGAATACAGCGGCCCGGCGAGCATGACCGCCACGCACCCGGAGTATCCGAAGAGCCTGTCCAAGCAGGTTCTGCGATTCAATGTTTCTCAAGCGTCCAACGCCACGAATCAAAGTTGGGTGGGCATGCCCTACACGCTCTATGCCGACGGCGCCGTGCTCAAGCAGGGCGTGCTGGACGCGTCCGGGCAACTTTTGATTGATCATCAGGTTGTTACGCGAGCCTACCGGTTGGTCATGACCAACGGTGTGACCCACCACATCCCGATACCCACGGATTACCGCAATGCCGAACAGGCACACCTGGCCAACCGTGGCTTGCAAAACCATCCCTCGCAACCCCACGCCGAAGTAAGCCAACCCACCTCGCACACCGATCACCGCGCGCTATACGACGCGGTGTTGCAAGGAATCAATGACCAACAAGGGAAAACACCATGAGCCAGTACGAGATCGTTTCACCACTTGCACTGCAGCACACCCAAGAGGTGACCTGTACTGCGCCGTGGTACGTGCGACACACCGAATACCCGCCCGCCATGGCGACCTATGAACCGTTGATCAACGGCGAAGAAACGTTCCGGGCCGTGCACGAAGCCATCGCGAACGCCAAGACCTCTGTCGACATCATCTGCTGGGGTTTTCAGCCGTCGATGTATTTTATTCGCGACGGCATATCGCCGTGCATTGGTGAACTGCTGCTGGCCAAGGCCCGGGAAGGCGTCAAGGTTCGGGTTCTGGGGTGGGAGATGCCCTTCAATACCGCTGGCAAAGCCGGCGAAGCCAACTTGCCCGGCAAAGGTCCGTTTCGATACTACGATCGTGAGATGCAGCCCTCCACGGACGACCAATACGACTACGACCGCTATTGGTTTTCCAACTGTGCGGTGGCCGACAACATGGCCGCCGCGCTCCAGGCCGCTCGCGGTACTCCCGTTTTCGTCAGTCGCGGTTTCAGTGTGTTTGAACGAGCCGAGATCGCCCATCAGGCGAGGTACAAGAGCCACGACCCGCAGATCAGCGCCAGCACGCAATTCATCCTTACGACGACAGCGACGCATCATCAAAAAACAGTGCTCGTCGATTATGAGTTGCCAGACCGCGCCGTCGGTTTCGTCATGGGCCACAACATGCTCGACGAGTACTGGGACACCAATGCCCACTCGGCCCTCAAACGTAAAAAAGACACCAAGCCCGCACCCAATAAAGGCCCGCGTGGCGACACCCCACGGCAAGACATTTCGAGCCGCATCAGTGGGCCGATCCTGGAACACCTGCATCACAACTTCGCCAGCGCCTGGCGCAAGGAAACCGGCGAGGACCTGCTGGCCCCGCGCCAAGCCATGCAAGTGGGTCCGCAACTGAAATGCACCCCGGGCGCCACCCGACAGATCGCACAAATCCTTCGCACCCAGGCCCAGGAAGGCAAACGTGATATCGAGAAGCTCTACCTGCAAGCCGCCAACAACGCGACCCAGTTCATCTACATCGAAAACCAGTACTTCCGTTGGCCCCCGCTTGCTGAACTGATCAAGACGGTTGCCGCTGGCCAGACCAAGGCCGGTCGCGATCCGGGCATACACGGCAACTTGCACCTGTTCGTAATCACCAATGCCACCGATGGCGGCATTGGCGCAGGCACCGTGAACACGCAACGCATGCTCGAAAGTCTGGGGCGTGGGGAAACCATGCCGGCAATCACCAAGTTACAGCGTATTGAACGGGCTAAAGCTGAGGCCGCCGCGCTGGAACCCACTGTCGCAGAGCGGCTGGAGCAGCATGCCTTGGTCATGTTGACGAACCTCACCGACGCCTTGGGTGGAACCGATCTCAGCGACAGGGCCAAGGAAGAGCAGCGGCGAAAAGCCTGGTCCAACGATTGGCGCCAACACGCTCTGAACAGCCAGATCGAGGCCATTGAAAAAGAAGTTTTGGCTACCAGGGAGTTCCCCGGGCTTAAGGTCCATGTGTGCTCGCTGGTCGCTCCCGACTCGCCTGCCGGCAAGAAATGGATGGATGTGTACATCCACTCAAAGTTGATGATCGTCGACGATGTGTTCACCACCCACGGCTCGGCCAACATCAACACCCGCAGCATGCAGGTCGACAGCGAACTGAATATTGCCCATGAGTGGGCGAGCGTGACGCAGGTGATGCGGCGGCGGTTGTGGGAGATGCATACGAATGGAATGGGGGGGCAGGATGATCCTGCCGTGGCATTCGAAGAGTGGAAACGAATAATAAATACAAACAAAAGCTTTCAATTAAAACAAATGACTCCCTATGCCCCCCTCGTCGAGTTCTATTACGGCGAATCCAAACTGTCGGACCTCGACTGATGCGCCAGATCTTGCTGCTGTCATGTCTACTGCTCGTCGCATGCGATGCCGGTAGTCCTTCCTATAATTCGACCAAGGAAACGCATTTGAACCCTTTATCTGAAGTCAAGACCAAGATGGCCTTTACCTGTGTCCACGAGCAGATCCCCAGCGCCCCCGCCGAAGCTGATTTGTTGTTCCATTACGCGCGCTGGTTGCAAAAAAATAACCAACTCAAACAGGACAAGACTATCGATTCAGAGATTGAACGTCTGTACCGCATCGCCAGTGAGAATGGTCACTACAAGGCCAATATCAATCTACAGAACGGTGCCATGCGCGGGTATTTCAGAGTCCATGGCGAAGAGCATTTGCGCATGAGTGAGCAACTGATCAATGCGGGAGTAGCAACAGGTTATTACTTTATCGGGATCTTCCTGGAGCGCGGCGCAGCTGGGCTGCACCAGGATCGTCTGATGGCCCTGCGTTATTACCGAAAAGCCGCTGATGAAGGTAGTGCGCTCGCTCAAGCCTATGTCGCCGACAAGTTGGCGCCAATCAACATTGCACCGGATATTGCCCGGCAAATGCGTCATTGCGCTGCTGAACAAGGAAATGGAGATGCTGCCGGAGCACTAGGTGTCGATCATTCGACAGATGGGCAGTATCAGGAAGCCATTGAAGCCTTTCAACTTGGAGTAGCTGCCGGTGACAGCACCTCGACTTCTTTTTTGAGCCATGGTTTTCGTGGACCGGAGCCAAATGATCGCCTGAACTATTTAGGGCAAAAGGAAGACCTCGAGCGCGCTGATCGCTACGAAAAAATCTGGAAAATCCTCTCCGGCTACTCTTACGCCAATCCCAAAGTCCCCGAAATCAACGAAATAGTCCCATTGCCTCCTGCCGAACTCCCCGCCTGGGACGGCAAGCTCCAATGGCTCGAACATCGGCTTGCCAATGTCCCACCCGAAAAACCCAGCGAAGCACTGATTCATCAACTGGCCAAAGACAAACTCCTCGATCCCGCCACCGGCCGGGCAATGCCGGGCTCCTCGGCATTTATACAGATCGACTACATAAAGAGACCGGCCTGCAACAGCGGCGAAGCCTGCACGCATACCGGTTACTGGCTGGCGGAATGTATCGCCGGCAAACCCTGGTCGAGCTTGTCAAAAGGCGAACCCCGGCGCTTCGAGAAAGGCGAGATTATGCCAACCCTCAATGTTCGGCATCGTCACAGCCGATTCCTGCTCGCCGATCGAATAACCGTCGAGGAAGAAAACATTGAATGGAGGCTGCTGGGTGAAGCCTGAATATTGCGCAAGCAAGTGCCTTACAAGCTGAGCAAATTAGAAAAGCTACGACCACGCATCAATGGAACCGCCAATACTGGCAATTAAAAGGAGCAATAAAATGAGCAAGAATGAAAAGGACGATGTAACGATTGGCTTTCTCCCAAACTCACCAGGGCCCGAAGTCGAGGGTGAAAGCATTATTCTATTAGACGACGAAGGAAAATTTATTGAGGCTCATTCTTATGGAAACTTCATCGAAAGAATTGAGGGCGGTGTAAGGCTTACTCGTCCGGATGGGGCAACAGTAAGTATGATAGATGGTGAAATAACCATAGAAAATCTAGTTCCCAAATCGGTAGGCATCCGGGACTTTTCAGATATCGAATCATTCGCTGTGCGAACTGAGGAGCAGACACGGATCTGTCGCGTAGATTTTTGTGGTGGTGGCCATATCGAAGTTGCCTACTCACAAGAAGGTCAGGTGCTGGGGTTCAGGGGTCGAAACTTTAAACAACAACTCACCAAGGACAACGAAATTATCGTTGGCCGACGTGACTCGGTCGGCGATCAAGCGCAATGAATTGAGAGAGAGACCTTCATAGGCATCGAATAGGTTAGAAAAGGTCAAAAGATCGCAGCCTGCGGCAGCTCCTACATTTGGAATGTGTTCCCCTGTAGGAGCTGCCACAGGCTGCGATCTTTTGCTCTTCAACCCAACAAATCCCCCTACTTGACCAACCGCGTCTCCTTCGAAGGCCGATACCCAAAATACGAGCTGTAGCACTTGCTGAAATGGCTCGGCGAAACAAAACCACAAGCCACCGACACCTCAACAATGCTCAGCGAGGTGTGCTGCAGCAGCCGCCGCGCCTCGGTAATACGCAAGTCCATGTAATACCGCTGCGGCGTGGTGCCCAGTTGTTCCTTGAACAGCCGCTCGATCTGCCGCCGGGAGCGGCCGGCGTATTCACAGAGCGCCTCCATCTCCAGCGGCTCTTCGAGGTTGGCGTCCATCAGGTTGACCACCTCGCGTAGCGGGCCGCACACCGAGGCATTCAACGAGGGCTTGATGCGCCGGTAACGAGAGGCCTCGAACGCCAGAATGTCTTCGATGCCGTCGGTCAATGCCTTGTCGTGCAGCCCCCTGATCCACTCCAGCGCCATATAGAAGGTGCCATTCGGACTGGAGGCGGTCATGCGATCGCGATCCACGACATAGGCTTCGCTGGTGACCTGGGTCATCTTGGCGATTTCCGCCAGTGCAGGGCGATGCTCGGGGTGAATCGCACAGCGATAGCCATCGAGCAAACCGGCGCGCCCGAGGAACCAGGCGCCATTCCACACCCCCGCCAGGGTAACCCCCTGTTCGGCAGCGTCCTGCAGCAGGTTGATCAACGCCTCATCGGCCTTGAGCGCAGTGCGATAGCCGCCACACACCACCAGCAAATCCAGCTCCTGGATCTCGGCGTGGCTGAGGCAGGCGTCGGGGCGAATCACCAGGCCCAGATCGCTGATCACTTCCCCTTCGGCCAAACCGAAGGTCTTGCTGGAAAACAGCTCGGGCCGCAGCAGGTTGGCCGTGACCACCGTGTCCAGCGCCTGGGTGAACGCCGGCAAGGAAAAATGTTCCAGCAGCAGAAACCCCGCACGGGCGCGTACCGACTGGCCTTCATGTTCATTGAGGTAGCGCAGGTTCTTGCCCTTCATGCCACCGCTGAACTCACGTCGCTCTACCAACGCGCGCCTCGCTTCGTCGTGTCGACGACTGTATGAACGAACCCCTTGATCACTCTCACTCCTTTGCGCAGAAACCTGAAGCTGCAGCCTGAAAATATTCGACAGGCGCTCTGTTTACGCAAGTTCAAACCCGAAGGCAAACCCGCGATGCCACGCGGCCCGTCGTTGGAACTGGCATCCATGCATTATTCACGCATCGTGCGCAAAGCCATCACTTTATGACACTTGATGCAAATTCCGCGACGAATAGGCTATGGGGACGTTTCCGTGATTTCCCATGACAATAAGAGCCCAAGCCATCATGCGACCCAGAACGCTCTATCAGAAGCACATCGACAGCCACACCGTTTGCGAACTCGACGACCAGGGCCATGTGCTGTTGTACATCGATCGCCAGGTGGCCAACGAATACACCAGCCCGCAAGCCTTCAGCGGCCTGCGCGAAACCGGGCGCAAGGTCTGGCGCCCGGAAGCGACGCTGGCGGTGGTCGATCATGTGAACCCCACGGCCCCGAATCGCATCGCCACCATGCCCGATGCCGGTGGCGCGCGGCAGGTGTCGTATTTCGAGGAGAACTGCCGGGATTTCGGCATCGAACTGTTCGACGTGCTGGACAAGCGCCAGGGCATCGAACATGTCGTCGCCCCCGAACAAGGCTTCATCCTGCCGGGCATGGTGGTGGCCGCCGGCGACAGCCACACCACCACCTACGGGGCCCTGGGAGCCTTCGGCTTCGGTATCGGCACCTCGGAAATCGAGCATTTGCTGGCGTCGCAAACCCTGGTCTACAAACGCCTGAAGACCATGCGCGTGACAGTCAACGGCCTGCTCGGCGCCGGGGTGACCTCCAAGGACATCATCATGGCACTGATCAAGAACATCGGTGCCTCGGGAGCCACGGGTTATGCGATTGAATTCACCGGCCCGGCGATTTCCGATCTCAGCGTCGAAGCCCGCATGACCATCTGCAACATGGCCGTCGAGGCAGGCGCCAGGGGCGCTTTCATGGCGCCGGATGACAAGGTGTTCGCCTACCTGCAACTCAAGCCACGCGCGCCCAAGGGCGAGCGTTGGCAACAGGCGGTTGCCCAGTGGCGGGGCTTGTACAGCGATGAAGGCGCCGTGTTCGATCGCGAGGTCACACTGGACGTCGACACTCTGGAGCCCATGGTCACCTGGGGCACCAGCCCCGACCAGGCCGCGCCGGTGGGTGGCCATGTACCGGACCCGGCCGCCGAGCCGGACTTGATTCTGCGTCAGGGCCTGCAACGCGCCCTGACCTACATGGGCCTGGAGCCCGGCATGCCACTGAGTGACGTGACCATCAGCCACGCCTTCATCGGCTCCTGCACCAACGCCCGCATCGAAGACTTGCGTGACGTCGCCCGCGTGGTGCGTGGCAAACGCGTGGCCGCGCATGTACGGGCAATGATCGTCCCGGGGTCGACGCTGGTGCGCCATCAGGCGGAAAGCGAGGGGCTGGCGCAGATTTTCCTCGAGGCCGGATTCGAATGGCGCCAGTCGGGCTGCTCGATGTGCCTGGCGATGAACGATGACGTGCTCGCCCCCGGCGACCGTTGCGCCTCCAGTACCAACCGCAATTTCGAGGGACGTCAGGGCGCCGGGGCGCGCACCCACCTGATGAGCCCGGCCATGGTCGCGGCCGCCGCGATTACCGGGCACCTGACCGACGTCCGCTCATTCGCCCTGGAGGCTTGAACCATGCAACCTTTCACCAGAATCAGCGGCAGTGCCGCACCGCTGTTGGCTGCCAACATCGACACCGATGTGATCATGCCCAAGCAGTTTCTCAAGGGCATCGATCGCCAGGGGCTGGATCGGGGATTGTTTTTCGATCTGCGGTTTGTGCCATCCGGCGAACCCAACCCGGATTTCATCCTCAACCAACCTGCGTGGAGTGACGCGGCCTTTTTGGTGGTCGGGGCCAATTTCGGTTGCGGTTCGAGTCGCGAGCATGCGGTCTGGGGCCTGAAGCAAATGGGCATCAGGGCCCTGATCGGTACCAGCTTCGCAGGGATTTTCTACGACAACTGCCAGCGCAACGGGGTGTTGGCGATCCAGTTGACCGGGGTTCAGTTGAAGCGGGTGGCCGAAGTAATAAGCGTCGCGGCCACCGCACGGATCAGCGTCGATCTGCCCGCGCAAACTATCGAATTGGCTGACGGCAGCGTGATCCCGTTCGAGATCGATCAACTGCGCAAACAGGCGCTGCTGTCTGGGCTGGATGCCATTGGCACGACGTTGCAGCGGGCCGAGCAGATTCGTGCCTTCGAAAGCCGCCATCTCGCCGCGAATCCCTGGTTGGCCTGATGCTCTACCTGTAGGAGCGAGCCTGCTCGCGATGGACTCAAGGGCACCACGTTGATTCAGTTTGCCCGCGTTATCGTTGACGACCATCGCGAGCAGGCTCGCTCCTACAGAGTTTTTTATTCGACTGAAAGATCGCGGAAATACTCTTCCAGAAACTCAACACACACCCGCAACTTCGCCGACTGGCTTAGCCGGGTGGGATACACCGCCCAGACGTTGGCGCTCTGGCTGTAGTCGTGCAGCACCTGCACCAGCCGCCCCTGCTCCAACATGGGTTTGACGTCCCACATCGATCGCAACAGAATCCCGCCGCCGCTCAGGGCCCATTCCAGGACGATCTCGCCGCTGTTGGATGACAGCGGGCCGCTGACCCGTACCGACTCTTGCTGGCCATTGCGCGTCAGGTCCCATACGCCGAAGGCGTTGTTGCGCTCCTTGAGCACCAGGCAATCATGGTCCTTGAGGTCATCCAGCGAACGCGGCGTGCCCCGTCGTTGCAGATACTCCGGCGTCGCGCACAGCACCCGCCGGTTGCTCACCAGCTTGCGCCCAAGATGCTGGCCCGGCAGGTCATCGCCGACCCGGATTTCCAGATCGAAACCTTCGCCGACGATATCGACCACCCGATCGAAGACGTCCAGGCGAACCTCCAGTTTCGGATAGGTCTGCGACAGCTTGCAGATCGCCGGGGCGACATGATTTCGTCCGAAACCGAAGCTGCTGCAGATGTGCAGCGAGCCCATGGGCTGTTGCCGTGCCTGGGCTATTTCACCGATGAAATCATCGAAATCGCCCAGCAGCTTTTCCGCCCACACCCGCACCCGCTCGCCATCGTCGGTCAGGGCAATCCGCCGTGTGGTGCGGTGCAGCAGCCGCGTGGAGAGCGTGGTTTCCAGTACCGAAATGCGTTTGCTGATGTAGGCCGGTGAAGCACCCAGCTCTTCGGCGGCGCTGGCAAAGCCGTTTTTGCGCACGACGGTGAGGAAAACCTTGAGGTCTTCAGGCAAGGGAAATTGATCACGATTCGTGTTCATAAGCCTCATGGATCCGCTATTTATCACGTATTTCGCGAAGGATAGCATCTCTCTACCGGGCCACAACCGGCTGTTCCTGTAGGAGCGAGCTTGCTCGCGATGAACGCAAGGACACCGCGTTCATTCAGGATTTGCGCGTCATCGTTGACGACCATCGCGAGCATGCTCGCTCCTACAGAAAAGCAAGGCACCGAGCCAAGTCCGATTTAGCCGTAGTTCCTTACATCCTCGATAAAAACAAACATGAGGAAACAGCGTCATGAATGAGTCCCTGAAAATCGAAATCACCCCTACGGTCGGGCTGCTGCAACGCCTGCGCAGCTACGAGATTGGCGTGATCCCGCTGCCGGTGTTTCTCGGCATCGCCCTGATCGTTTACCTCTCGGCCCACCTGGGTTTCCTGCCCAAGAACATGATCGGCGGCCTGGCCGTGATCATGACCATGGGCATGTTTTTCGGGCAGATGGGTTCGCGCCTGCCGATCCTCAGGGACATCGGCGGCGGCGCCATTCTGTGCCTGATGCTGCCCTCGGTCCTGGTGTTCTACGGCTTCTTCGGCCCGGCCACGATCGACGCGACCAAAATGCTGATGAAGGAAGCCAACTTCCTCTACTTCGTGATCGCCAGCCTGGTGGTCGGCAGCATTTTGGGCATGAGCCGCTTCATCCTGGTCCAGGGCATGCTGCGCATGTTCATCCCGCTGCTGGTGGGCACGCTCGCCGCCGTGGCCAGCGGGCTCATCGTCGGCAAACTGATGGGCTACAGCTTGCACCACACCTTCTTCTTCATCATCGTGCCCATCATTGGCGGCGGGATTGGCGAAGGCATCCTGCCGCTGTCGCTGGCCTACTCGGCGATCCTCGGCGGCACACCCGATATCTACGTCGCACAACTGGCGCCTGCCGCGGTGGTCGGCAACATCGTCGCGATCATTTGCGCCGGCTACCTGGCTCGCCTGGCCCTCAAACGCCCTAACATCAACGGCGAGGGTTCACTGATTCGCGCCAAGGCCGAGAACGACAAATTCCAGGTCAAGGAAGACACCGGCTCCCTCGTCGACTTCCGTGTCATGGGCGCCGGCGTGCTGGTAATTTGCGCCTTTTTCGTCCTCGGTGGCCTGCTGGAAAAAGTCGTCGGCATCCCCGGCCCGGTGATGATGATCCTTGCTGCCGTGCTGTTTAAATACGTACGAGTGCTGCCGGAAAAACTCGAGAAAGGCGCCAACACCTTCTACAAACTGGTGTCCTCGGCCTTCATCTGGCCGGTGATGATCGGCCTGGGCATGCTCTATGTGCCGCTGGACAGCGTGGTGAAAGTGTTCTCGGTGGGGTATGTGCTGGTCTGCGTGTCCGTGGTCGTGTCGATGACCGTTGCGGGCTTCTTCATCGGCAACCTGATGAAGATGTACCCCATCGAATCGGCCATCGTGACCTGCTGCCACAGCGGCCTGGGCGGGACCGGTGATGTGGCGATCCTGTCGGCTTCGAACCGCATGTCGCTGATGCCGTTCGCGCAGATTTCCACACGGATCGGCGGAGCTTCCACGGTGATTCTGGCGACGCTGTTGTTGAAGGTTTTTGCCTGAGTCCGTACCTGTAGTCCCAGTTGTGCCAAAGGGTGCCCTGCCTGTGTAGCAGCGCACCCTTTGGCGTTTACTCGCAGGTTAGCCGGCGGATGAAGGCCGACGCACCACCCTCACCTTCCCACTGTTGCCACCGCCACAGAAAAACCGTTCGCCACCGTCGGACTCCAGTCCTGACACACCTATGCCAGCAGGCAGCTTCAGGCTTTCCAGCACTTCGCCGGTGTGCGAATCGACGCGGCGCAACTCACTCTCATCCCCTTCCCAGGTGCCATGCCACAGCGCGCCTTCGACCCAGGTCACGCCAGTAACAAAACGGTTGGATTCGAGGGTCCGCAAGATCGCGCCGCTTTGCGGATCGATCCGGTGGATTTTGCGTTCGCGATACTGACCCACCCACAGCGAGCCTTCTGCCCAGGTCAGCCCTGAATCATTGCCGCCACCGGGGGCCGGAATCGTCGAGAGGACCTTGCCGGTTTGCGGGTCGATTTTCTGGATGCGGTCCTCGGCGATCTGGAACAGGTGCTTGCCATCGAAGGCAGTGCCGGCGTGGGCGGCGACATCGATCGAGCGCACAGGCTGGCCCTTGTCGGGGTCCAGGGCATTGAGTTTCTCGCCACTGGCAAACCATACCTGCTGACCGTCCCAGGTGAGGCCATGTACGTGATCGATGCCTTCAAAAGGGCCGTACTCACGGAGAATTTCGGCTGCTGACTGTTTCATTTTGCAGTTCCTCGAAAGGGGTTGGTGGCGTTCATCCTAGCCACCGGGCAGCGGCACCGGGAGTAACAAGGTCGTCGCGAAACCGGGCACCGGCGGCGTCAGCCAACGCCGTGCCCGGCCCTGTCCGAACGACTGCACCTTGCCCTGCGCCGCCAGTGAATCGAGAGCCCGTTGCACGGTGCGTTGGCTGCTGTTCAACGCCAACGCGAGGGCCGAGCTCGACCAGGACTCCCCATCGCTGAGCAAGGCGAACAACGCGGCGTACTTTTCTTCGACCGGGGGTGTGAGCAGCACGACGTCGGGAGATGTGAGCAAGACCAAAGTGAATCCACTCTTGGTGGCGGTAACTCCGGCCAGGGGTTTGAGCGCCGCGCGCAGCCGTCCGATTTCAACTCGCAGGCGGGCGCGGTGGGATTCATCACTGAGCTTCAGGCGAAAGGCCCGGGCGATGAGCGCTTCGCGCGGTGCATCGTTGGGCCAGGCTTCGGCCAATACGCGCGCGAGGGTGAACAGGATGGGCCGCGTCGCCAGCGGCACCGACATGCCGGCACCGCGTACGACGTAGCGGCAGGCGTCCACCACCAGGGATGTCGAGGCGAGCAGCGCTTCTACGGCCTCCAGCGACAGTGGCCGTTGCTGCCCATGGGCGGTCAGCTGCGCGGCGGGACTATCAAGCAGTTGTACGGCGCTCTCGACCTCCGCGAGCAGTGCGGGAATCGCTGCCTGCCGCGCTGCGATTCCGGCCCTGGCCAGGGCGGCGCGGGCAGCTTGCGATTGCAGGTGGCGCATGGCGATGCCCGCCGCCACCAGTTCATGGGTGGCCCGCAGCGCGGGTGGCAAGGTCGCCGGGTCCAGTTGTGCGAGTTTTTCCTGTGCCTCGTTGAGTTGCCCGATCAGCAGCAGACGACGGATGTCCAGATAGCGTGCGTGGGCAGCATTCAGCCAATCACCGTGCTTCTCCAAAGTCGCCCGCGCCGCTTGCAGTGTCTGCACCGGCCAACCAAGATCCCGCGAAGCCAGCGCGATCTCGGCCTCGGCAACAATGCACCGCGCACGCGCCACCACTTCCCTCGGCCCAAACGCCCTCGCCGCCCGCCGCACCAGCACCCTGGCCCGCACCAGATCCCCCAGTTGCGCCATGGCAATCCCGCGCAGCGCCAGCGCCGGCGCATCCTCACGCAACGCAACCCGATCCAGCGCCCCCAACGGATCCCCTGCCGCCAGAGCCTGGGCGGCGGCCGTGATTAGCGAGTCCATTGCGGTGCTGCCATGGGAATCACTCCAGCGGTGGGGGGCGCTGTTGAGTTTATCTCAGGGAAATTACCGCGCCTGGTCTGACGCCATCGCGGGCAAGCCTCGCTCCCACAGGTATCGGACAACTGTGGGAGCGAGGCTTGCCCGCGATGGTCGTGAACGATGACGTGTATCGCTTGGCGCTACTTGGACCGAATGACAATCGTGGATGCGATCATGTCACCCAGGCGCTTGCGTGAACCAAAGAAGATAAAGATCCAGTCAAAGACACTTAGAAACGGCGTAGTGATGTTGCGCATGAAAGACTGATAAAGATTGCAATTGAGATAACTGCGCTCATCAATCACCGACATCCCCAACAGCTTTTTACCCAGGCTCTGACCATTGGGCATTGCATCGGAAAACAGGTAATACGCGGCACCGGAACCCAGAGCCAAAATACCGACCACGGTGGGCGGGAGCCCCACAAACTCGGCTGCTCGCCCCATGAAGATGAACAGAAAAACGGTAACCATCGAATCAATCATCTGCCCTCCCCAGCGACGCCCCAGTCCGGCGAGGTTAGTGGGCTTTTGGTAGTTCCCTTCGGTGTTGCTGATGGTCATGTGTTATCACTCCATTGGTAAGAATCAGGCAAGCCAGGTATTGAATCTGCCCCCCTTTTCAGTCGTTGAACGTCTCAACAGCTGTTGCGATTTGCACCGGCAGAAAAAAACGTGCCGCCAACCAACACGTAACAGACGTCGCGACGAAAATTATTAACATTTCAAAAAGGTAATCCGAGAACTGGGCGTTCTTCACATGCCGCACTACTGCTACAACAAACAATAATGACCACGACATGGCAAGAAATCCCCCCGCCAAAGAGATAAGCACGCAGCTTCGTGAAGTCCTGCAGACTTTCATCCGGGCAATCACCAACGCGAGTACCAGAAACGGTGGAAGAAACGCCACCTGCGCAATGAGTGGTACTGCTACCGGCATCAACAACAGTTCCCCACCCCTTACCTCACCCAACAGCCTTGGCGTACTCACCAAATGAGCAAGCAGTGCAACGAACTTGTAAATACCAGCGAAAAAACCCAATACCAATGGACAGAGAAAGAAGGCGATAAATACTTTGCGGCGGGGGTAGCTTATTTCACTCACAGTGTGCAGCCCTGACTTTGGAGTGGCCGAGTCATTTACATCCAGGCTCCACCCCGGGGTTATTGAAGTGGAGGGCAGATTTATTTTTCTTGATAAATAAACCCGCCCCCTTTTGTGACTGTGCCCTTATTGCTGCTTCTCGGATCAATTCAAGTCTTGCGTCAGTTTTTTGCTGGCAATCTCAGACACACCTTTCAACGCCATGCGCAACGTCTGTGGCTCTGTACGGTACTGCAGTGGTGTATAGCCGTAGTCGTTGCCGCTGGTGAACGCCGAGACGCCTTCTCCCTGGCGCCACAGTTGTTCGGCACCACGCGTCATCACCGCGTCCACATTGATCATTGGATAGACCACGCTACTGAAACCTTGTGTCAGGCTAAAACCCCAGGTATTCACTGTGAGTTGAATCTGCGCATCGGCCGCTTCCTCACCGCTGACCACCTTGAGCGACGGATTCTTTGCCAGTTCGTCCACGAAGTTCTGCTTCAACAATTCGCCCAGGTTAATGTTCTCGGACTCCATCAAGTAAAGAATCGCATCCACCGTCGGCATCGACGCCAGGTCGCCAGCCTTCAGCCCAGCTGCAAACCCTGCACCCGATAACGCACTGGTCCCCAAGCGGGAGGCGCCGCTGGCCATTCCGACGCCCGCGCCAAGGCCGGCCCCCAACGCCGCGCCCCAGGCTTGCTCGCGGCCCATGTAAAACATCTGTTTCGGTTCCCACTTAACAGGCAGGACCTTTACGGTCTTGATTTGAGCCCGATTCTCCGGCGTGAGTTTTTGATTGGCGCAACCGGTGATCAGAAGTGCAGTCAGGAATACAAAAATCAGTTTATTCACAAATAATCCCTTTTTACTCTTCAGTGGGCAAAATGGCGTAAGCCTCTTGCCATCCAAGTCCGTGATCAAACTATTCTTCAGCCGGCCCCTCAATCGCAGCTTTCAAGTTAATACTTAAACGCACCTGCTCCAAATCCTTGACAACAATTACATAAGTTCGGGCAAAAATATCTCCTACTCGCTGGCAATTCCGGGAATTAACGAACACAAATAAGACAAGAAGGGAAAGTGAGGCTTCTATATATCGAGTCACGTTTCGGATGATCACCTGAAGAAGCGTCGGCGGACCACCGACGCCATTAATGGCAATAATTCCGAATAGATACTTCCCCGGCGTACGACCACTCATCAAGTATTCGCAAAATGGAAAATACAGCAGAAACACCAAGAGATAGACGAGCCCGTCAAAGGCGAAATTTGACTTCATCATCACCACACACAGCAGGACAACTATCACTTTATCAATGGTAAATGCCCCTGCTCGCCGTACCGCCAAGGATGTCCTTGATACTTCCATGTCAACTCCAATTTCGTGCCAAATCCAAAGCATGAGCTGTAAAGTGAATATCGCGAGCACCATTAATAAACACTAGCGAGCGGGTGCGGTGAGGGCCGTATTCAATGGAGAAAAACGGTGCGAAGCCATAGACACCTCGCCACCAAGGCGGGTGAGTAAATCAGTCGTTCCCTCGAAAAACGAATGACGGCCCAGTAATGGCTTGATATTAGAGAGCCACTATTCTGACGTCAATTAAATGCAGCTGAAAATGCAAGATTCTCGGCCCTTGTTGACCCCGGTGGTCTGGGCTCATGATGCACCTGACACCAACAGCGTCTATGACGTCGGGAATAAGGCCATGAACACCTATCAACCCGTGAACTGTGACCTGTATGACTATCTGGAGATCGCCTGCCTGCGCGGCTACCGGCTGGATGTCGAATTGAAGGATGGTGCACGCCTGGTCGCCAGGGCGCTGACCACGCGAACGGCCAGCCAAGGCTTTGTCACTACTTGCATGGCTTAGATTTGCATATTTTTTGGTTACATCAGCTCGACAGGTCGTTGGATCTGGTTTCGTTCGGCAACCTTTCAATTCCTCGACTAAAGCATCAACCTCGTGATTCAGGAAATTGTACTGTGTCCCACTCTGTGCCACCCATGCCCCGGTTTGCAGCTCGTGGCTATCGGCGTCTGGGTTAAGCGCAGCAACTGTCAGTACTCCGATGAGTTGAGAATTCATCAGCAACAGTTGGTCTCTTTTCTCCTCCCTATTGTTTTGCTTTGTGCCCTTTTTGCTCTTTCTACTCAAATAACCAGCTTCCTGGAACCCGTTGTCACGGGACAGGACCATCTGCCCCAATTTTTCATCTCGACCCAACAAAAAATGAGAAAGCTAACAGTTACCCAGGTATACGACCCCACTCGAAAGTTCCATGACCCAAGGTTCTATTGATATCGAACAGAAAACGTCCAATACTCGGCCATCAGATAGCTTAATAGAAGGGTCAATCGGCTGGGCATCAGTAATCCATTTTATTTCAATGATAGATGCACCTAAAAAATCAGAAATTAAGACGGGTGCATCATCATCCCAACAGGCAAACTGCAACTTATGGTTTTTTGAAACACGCCAGACACTCTCGGTACGAAAACTCCAATCTGCCGTAGACAGTATCAAAGTATCGCCATCCCAAGATACTTGCTCAATTTTTATTGGAAAAAAAAGAGCCACAGCTTCAAAAATATCAATCATAACCTAGTCCACTTGCTCAATATGTGTACGCTCTCTAATCCATTGTTTCCTTTCAGCCTTCGATAAACCTTGCGGTGGCTGCGGCGGCTTGCCAGTCGTAGGATCAACAGGTCCACCATTTGCGTTCTCAAAGGATGCGCGCTGGGGGCTCCGTCCATCAGCTTGCATCACTCGAACTCGTGAACCATCAGGCAATGCATATTGAGTTCCGACCACATTCCCGCTAGTCGGAGAGACCACCGGCTTGGATGGATACCCCGCCGCCTCAAAATCAGCGATCATCTTAGACTGACTTTTGGAAAGATCCACTCCAGAAACATGGCTTATTGATCCAACATTTGCTTTTGCCTCCCCTATCGGAACCTTAGGCAAGTTACTATGACCCACCTCCGCATCGATCAGCGGACTCGACGGGTTGAAGTTCTTTGGTGTCTCACCACCGTTTTTCGACGCCCCCACGACACCGTCTGCGTAACTTGTCTTTCCACTACCTCCTAAACCAGCTAGTGCCGCGGGGTTGATTCCAAAAGGATTGAAACCTTGTTGATCCAGGTATCGTCCAATTTGACTCAGCGCGTCCGACTCACCATCCCATGCCGCAAGGCCGACCTGTCCGGCAACGAGAGTACCAGCGCGGGTCATGTCGTTGATATTACTGGTCAAAAAGCGATCAGTTATTCCAGTATCATCAGTCTTCCAAAGCTCGGTTACTTGTGAGGTTTGCTGCGCACGCTGGTATCGGGCAGTCCCTGCACGCGCGGTGTGTTGATCAGGGCATTGCCCCGGTTGGGCAATTGGACGCCGACCGTGCCGTCACCGGCAGCGGTGTTGACGTTGACCTGTGCAGTCTTGTCGTTGAGGTTCAGCGATGGGCTACCGGCCAACGCCAGCTCGCGGTTCTTGACCGACACCAGGTCGTTGTAGTCGAACTGCAGATCGCTGGCGTTCCTGACGGGCATGCCGTCCGGACGCTGGGTTGTGGCGCCGGTAGCGGAACCGATGGTCCGTGGCGGGTTGGTGACGATCGTCGAGTCTGTGCCGTTTTTGCCGCTCAGGCGGAACATGCCGGTGTCGCCAACCGGCAGGCTGAAGCCCGGCAGTGTAATCGGGTTGACCTGTTGCTGGGCCAGGTCCGGTGGAAGCTGGCTGTTGAGGGTGATGATGGTGGTTTTCCCGGTGCCGGTAGCGCCGGTGCCGGTGTTGCGAGACGTACCGGAGATGCCCGAACTGTAGGCTCGTTCAACACCGTTGGTGATTTTGTTGGCGGCATTGATGGTGACGTTGCCGGCGCTTTGGAAGATCTCCGACGCAAATTCTGTAGGGTCTGCGGCGATGATCTTTAATCAAAAAAAGGCGTCGACTTATTTTTTCGCTTAAAAAAACCTATCTTCTCTTTGATCGCTTCTTTTGCCACCCAACTTTTAGTTCGTCAACTTTTCTCTTACCTTTCTCCATGCATCTATTTGCCCACGAACTGCGAACAACTAATCAACCATATTTTTCAAAAACTCAATACCAGACTCATTACGAACAACATACAAACTTTCGTACTGAAATGAAAGAACGAACTTAAAAAGCGTTTCCATCGATAGCCTTGTAACAAAAGATCTAATATCCATAGAACTTTCCAACAAAGACCTTATAGGACAATGAAATGCACCACTCATACCTGCTTTCCAATCAGCATTAATCCCTTCAGCAACCACATCTTCAGGAGTAGCAAAACAGCGGAAAACAAAATAAACACCTGAATTCTTGAAGTTACCCGTTAGATAACCACTTTCAACTCCGTACTCTGCCCCAATTTTTGAGAGCACCGAAGAAATTTCTTCATACGATATGCCTTCTTCAATCTCAAGATTCATTGTGATCGTCATTTCGAAGCCTCTATCACTCTAAACTCTCCACCTTTCATCAAATAAAGCTTTCTCAAGCCTTGGACCGGATTCGAGCGAAGGGCGCTTTCTATCTGTTCGAAGGTCAATGTAGAGTCAGCCAAATTCACGACGACATTACTCGCCTGCGTCTCAACCTTGCCGGTTATTGTCTTCAGCACCGAAATTGGACTATTAGTGATTGGCGAGAAAACATCAGCTAGTTCACCATTTATTCGCAAATCAGGGTTGGCCCCTTTCTTTCCAGTATTTGCCAACTGCTCGACATCATACCCAGCTTGAGCAAGCTTCTTGGAAGCCTCATTTTGACGCTCAATTGATCGAATCATGTCCGGGCTTGCATTTTTTGGTGGAAGCTCAGGCTCTCCATTCAAAGAGCCTATCTTTGATAACTCCTTGGTTCCAGCCTCAGCGTCTGTCATAGCACTAGTCGGATTCAGATTATTCTCTGCTCCCCCTCCTTTTGCACGGGAGTTTGCAGATCCTTCCCTGAAAGCCGCAGCCAACGCCTTTTTTGCAGCAACCGCCGCAACACCACCCGCAGCGATTAAAATCAGGTTATCAGCAATATCCTTGGCCTGCTCATCGGACAATCCCCACTTTTGCTGCATCGCCTTGGCGATGGCGCCTGTGGTGTGCCCGCCTGTGAACGTAGCGAGCATCTCTTGAAACTCGAGATTGGATTGCCTCAGGACCTCCCATTCCTTGTTAGGACCATCGCCAAGTAGCGGATAAATATCGTCCAGATTCGCCATGGTATTGGCAACCTCTCTGGAGTAAGCAGCACAGCTATTAACGTTGGCGGAACACGCTGCCGCCGCTTCCAGGTCCTGCGCGAAGCTCAACTCTTTATATTTGGCTACCGTGTTGTCTCGGCACGCTTTGTCTGAGCAGGCTCGCAACTCCTTGGCTGCTTCAGCCAACTGATCATGATTCAGGTAGTTGTACTGCGTTGCATTCTGCGCCACCCATGCGCCGGTACTCAGACTTTTTCCATCCGCGTCGCTTTGCGTCGCTGCCGCCAACATACCCACTAATTGAGAAGTCATGTTTAGCAGATTCTTGTCGCCACCAACCCAGGTATTGAGTTGACTGACCAACGCTTCGTTTGCCCCTGCGGCCAATGCACCCGTCGTGAAATCACCCCCGCTGACTTCAGACAACAAGCCGCCAACTACTGCGTGAATCATGACTTTTTGCAGGCTGCCATCTGCATATACGTTCTTGGTGTAATCCCCCACGGCATTGAAACTGGCTGCGGCCAATGTATTGAACAGGGTGCTTTGCAGCGCGGTGCCCAAGTCACCGCCCTGTCCCATTATTTTGCCGAGCGCTGCCGAAGTACCATTTTGCAAGCCTTGGCTAGCGGCGAATTGGCCAATACCTTTCCACGTACCAAGATCGATAGTGATCTTCCCCGTGATAGGGTCGGTTGTTGTGCCGGTCCACTCACTGAAATAGCCAGCGGTAAAGCCCGCTGTCAGCCCGGAAATGACGTAACCCTTCAATGCATCACTGGAAGTCACATCCTTGAACACAGCCCCAAGGTTGCCTCCGTTGTTGATAAAGCTGACTGTTGCGTTGGTTGCCGCCCCTGTAGCGACAGCTGCGCCTCCGGCGGCAAAAACACTGCCCATTGAACCTAACGCGTTGAGGGCATATGGACCTACAAAAGCAGCCATCACGATCGCGATTGCTAATTGTGCTCCTGCACCCAGACCTGAACTGCTGTAGTCGTAGGAGTCGTGGATTTCCTTGACGAGCTGCCAATTCACGTCTCCCCGCTGCTCGGCATCTTTCAGCCACACCATTTGCGGGTCGGCGGCTACCATCGCGTCGATTGCCTGACTCACAGTCTGTTGATCAACCTGCTTAACGTCGATATGCAGGCCTTCAACCGCTTTGATCGTCAGTTGGCCTTGAGCAACCAGCACGCTTTGGCGCAAGGTTTCATCGGTATAGCCTTTGCCCGACATAGATGTCCACGCCAAGCTATTACTGCTCTTCTCATGACTCTCCTGATGCAGGTCCTTCACAGCCTCAAAGGTAATGCTACCCCCACTGTCCAGCGTCAGATCACCACCCGTTGTGATCTGACTACCGACATTCACCACATCGGTCACTTCATCCCGGCGGGTTGCCTTCTGCCCAAAACTGCCCTTGCTCTTCTTGTCGTACAGCGAATAGTCCGTGTCCTGCGCGGCCAGCAATTCAATGTTGTTGCCCGCCACCAGATAGGCTTCATCGCCGGCGGTGATACGGCTGGAGATGAATGTCAGGTCATTGCCCGCGCTCACCGCCAAGTCACCGCCAGCCGTGATCGCACTGGCGACTTGTTTGACGTGGTCCTCCTGCGCAGTGACTTTTTTGGACTTGTAGTAGGAGTGGCTTTCGTCGGCGCCGGAGGCAACGGTGACGTCCCCCTCCGCGCTCAGGCCGATATTGCGTTTGGCTTCCAGTTCGCTGGCGACGATGTTGATGTCGCGGCCAGCGCTGAGGGTGATGTCGCGTCCGGCGTTCATGCTGGAGCCGAATTGGGTGACCGAGCTTTGTTGCCGGCCACCGGTGTCGGCGCTTTGCTGCTCGGTGGAAACGATGTTGATGTCGCGCCCGGCCTGGATGTCGGTGTCCCGACCGCTGGAAAGTACGCTCCCCGTGTTCAATACGTCCCGGCCCGCGCTGATGCTCAGGTCGTTCGTCGCTTCGATCCGCGCGGCGCTGTCCAGATGGTCGCGCTGCTGGGTGTAGCCTCTGTTGCTGAAGTCGGTCGTGGTGACGGTGCGCTCGTTGATGACATCGCCTTTCACCGCCGTCAGGGTGACATCGCGCCCGGCAATGACGCCGCCGGACTTGTTGATGATGTTGTTACCCGCCAGCAAGTCGAGACGGTTGCCGGCTTCGATCAAACCGCTGTTGGTCAGGTCCTGCCCGGCGGATGCCGCCAGGTTGTTGGTGGCACGCAATGTTCCCGCGTTATTCAGATCCTGCCCGGCAATCAGGGTCACATCACCGCCCTGGATCAACGCCCCGTTCGGCGCCAGGCGATTGTCGGCCTGGGCCAGGTACAGCACTGGCACCAGGACCTTTTCGCCGTTCACTTCATGCTCTTCGAGCCAGACGATGTCGTGGGTCAGGGCCGCGACTTGCTGGGCCGTCAGGGTTACGCCCACCGACAGGTTCAGCTCGTCCTTGCTGGCGATGGCATTGTTCATCAGGTACTTGAACATGGTCTCGTCGGAGGTCTGGCCATCGATGAAGCGCTGCCCGGTACGCTCGACCACCGCTTGCTGAATCAGCCGTTGTTCGAAGAAGCCGTCGCCCAGGCGTTTGGCGGCGATGTCCGGGTCGTAGCCGAGGTTGGTCAGCAGGTAGTCCGAGCTCATGAACTGCTTGAGGTCGGTGAGTACCGGATTGGTCTCGATCAGGTACTTGTGGGGGTTGCTGCGCACGCTGGTATCGGGCAGCCCCTGTACGCGCGGGGTGTTGAGCAGGGCATTGCCACGGTTGGGCAATTGGACGCCGACCGCGCCGTCACCGGCAGCGGCGTTGACGTTGACCTGCGCAGTCTTGTCGTTGAGGTTCAGCGACGGGCTACCGGCCAACGCCAGCTCACGGTTCTTGACCGATACCAGGTCGTTGTTGTCGAACTGCAACTCGGTGGCGCTCCTGACGGGCATGCCGTCCGAACGCTGGGTTGTGGCGCCGGTCGCGGAACCGATGGTCCGTGGCGGGTTTGTGACGATCGTCGAGTCTGTGCCGTTTTTACCGCTCAGACGGAACATCCCGTTGTCGCCCACCGGCAGGCTGAAGCCCGGCAGTGTAATCGGGTTGACCTGTTGCTGGGCCAGGTCAGGTGGGAGCTGGCTGTTGAGGGTGATGACGGTGGTTTTACCGGTGCCGCTAGCGCCGGTGCCGGTGTTGCGAGACGTACCGGAGATGCCCGAACTGTAGGCACGTTCAACACCGTTGGTGATTTTGTTGACGGCATTGATCGTGACGTTGCCGGCGGCCTGGATGATCGCCGAGGCAAATCCCGACGGATCTGCGCTGATGATCTTTTCGCTGAAGACGGCGTTTTTTATGAAGTCGGGGGCGTCGGTTCTGATACCTGTTGAATACTGAGACGCATCAAATTTAACCGCGGGTAGTACGTTGCCGGTGTAAGACCCTAAATAAAGAACGACGGGACCAAGATCCTGATAATAGTCATATTCGTTCTTCGCACCTTGCTTCACTTGTCGAGGGGTCGTTCTCGACTCAACTTCATTGACGTTCCAGAAACGCAGATCCTGGTTGTAGTCCGCATCGTTGTACATGTTGTACATGGCGATCTCACGCCATTGATCGAGAGATTGCCCGCCAGTGACGTATTTACGGGAAACGTAATCCCCCGTAGCGGTACCGGTGTTCTCAAAGTTGCTCACGCTGATACCGATGTTCCCTGAAGCCGCGACGGTCGAGTTCGAGTTCAGGAACGAACCACCGGAGACATCAAGATTACGTCCGGAGGTAATAGAGGCAGCCTTGGAGCTTTCCCCCTCGAGAATAGTGACTCTGTATTTCTGCTCCCATACCAGATGACTGGGTAGTCCATCGTCACGAACGTCCGTCCAGAAACGTGGTAGCTCAGTACATTCATAACAACGAACACCAATATCCGCCGAATACATCTCGGACACGGTCTTGAACTGGTCCCGGCGATTGACGATCGAGTCGGCCCGGATCGAGAAATTGCCAACACTCTCCATCGTCCCGGAAAGGTTCTCCACCAATGCCGCACGATAACCCGCATCGTCGCGCGCAATGTCGATGGCACCCAAACTGTAAACATCGGATTTCTTGTTGCTGAAACTGCCCACCCGAAGCTTCAAATCGCCGCCACTGAACAGGAAGCCACCCTGGTCGTTGAGCAATGACGACGCACTGAGTTTCAGCCCCGTCCCACCCGCCAGCGTGCCGTAGTTGTTTACGGCGCCGGCATTGACGTTGAGGTTGTTGCTCGCGGTAAGACGCCCATAGTTGCTCAATACCGACAACCCGCCCCGACCGCCCACGGTGGTATTGCCACCGCCGGCAATGCTGGCGGCGCTGTTGAGGGTGATGGTGGATGCGTCGACCTGCATATCACCGAGGCTGGTCAGGCGGCCGTTGCCGCCATAACCACCGCTCAACTGCATATCCAGGCTGCCATCGCTGGCAATCAACCCGTCGTTGTTCCAGCTCCCACCCCGAGCCACGAGCTGACTGGAGGCCAGCAACTGACCGCTCGCGGTCTGGCTGAAGTTGTTGACGTTCACCGTCAATCGCCCGGCCTGAATCACACTGCTGTTGGTCCAGCTGAGGGCATTCAGGTTCAGGTCGCCACGGGTGACCAGCGCGCCGCCTGCGTTCATGACGTTGGCGGTGGAGATTTCGAACAGCCCGGTGCCGACATGGGTCACGGAGCCGCCGGCGTTGAGTAAACCGGGTGTCGCGAGCGTCAGCTGCAGGTTGGCGGTTTCCAGCAGTCCATTGCGGTTATCGAACTGGCTGCCGATCTGGAAATCGGTTTTTCCGCTGGTGCCCAACGCCCGCAGCTTGCCGCCCTGGTTGTCGAGGTTGGTGGCACGCACAATAAGGGTACCGGCACTTTCGATCAGGCCTGCACGGTTAGTGAGATTGCCGTCGAGCCCGAGGTCGATCCCGTTGCCGCTGACTTGCCCGCCGCTGTTGTTCAGCGAGCCCGCACTGACTTTTACCAACCCTGCGGCATAAATCCCGCCATTGCTGTTGTCGATCGCACCACTGCCGGTGTTGAGCAGAATGTCGCCAGTGTTGGCCGCGATCCGGCCGCCGTCGCTGTAGATACCGCCCAACGCTTGCAAGTCGAGGCGGCTGCCTTCGAGCTTGCCGCCCTGACCGTTTTTCAACACACCAGTGAGTCGGGTTTGCAGCAACCCCTTGAGGCTCGACAGCACACCGCCACGGCTGTCGAGGCTGGCGGCAGTGAGCTTGAGATCGCCGTTCTGGGCGATGAGTTTGCCGCCCTGGTTATCGATCGCACCGTTGCCTGCCTCCACGGTCAGCGCGTTGTAACTCTGCACGGCCCCCTTGGCATTGTTCAGGGCTGTAGCAGTGATGGTTACACCGGCATCGCGACTGGAAATCAGACCGTCAGTGTCGTTATGAACAGTGCCGGTGACCGTGAGATCCAGTTGCCCGTTGGCCGACAAGGTGCCGCGCTGGCTGTTGTTCAGATCACCAGAGGTCATCAGGCTCATCAAGGACTGGCTGATCAGTTGGCCGCCCTGGTTGTCGATGCTGCCGGAACGCTTGACCACCAGCGGCCCCTGGCTGCCGAGGACACCATTGGTGTTGATCAGGGCACCGAGCAAATCGAGGGTGAAGGCGTCTTCACCGATGAAGCTGCCACTACTGTTGTTCAGCTGCGTACCGGTGAAGGTCAAGGCTTTGCTGGCTGTAATGCTGCCGGCCGAGTTGTTCAGCGTTGCCGCAACGATATCCAGGGTGTCGCTGCTTTCGATCAGGCCACCGGAGGTGTTGGTGATCGTGCCACCGCTGATCGTCAGGGTCTGCTTCGCCCCGCTGGTAACGATGCCGTTGCTGTTATCGAGGCTGGCGGCCTTGATGCTCACCTTGCCCTTGCCGGCCAGCCCGCCCTGGGTGTGGTTGATCAACGCGCCGCTCAGGTCGATGTCCAGATTGCCGAGCAGGCTGGAGAGCGTACCTTCCTGACTGTTGTCGAGGGTGTCGCCGGTCAGGCTCAAGCCATTCCAGCCGGACACCAGGCCACCCTGGTTTTTCACCTCGGCCGCACTGAGGGTCAATTGATCGTTGCTGATCAGGTTGCCGCCACGGTTGTCCAGGGTATTGCCGGTCAGGCTGAAGCTGTTGACGCTGGAGATTTCGCCTTTGCGGTTATTCAGATCACGCAGGTGGGCGATGCTGAGCACGCCCTTGGTATTGATCAGGCCATCCTGGTTATTCAAATCCGCAGGGGTCGTGCCCAGGTCGAGGCTGATGCCCGCCCCGCCGAGCAACGTGCCGCCCTGGTTGTTCAAGCCGTTGCTGTTGAGTGTCAGCTGTTGCACTGCCTTGATGATGCCGTTGTCCTGGTTGTTCAACAGGCCGTCGACGGTCACACCCAGATCACTGTCACTGAGCAGGACCCCGGCGCTGTTATCCAGGCTCGCCGCACGAATCTGCAACGCCGCGGCGGCGATCTTGCCTTTGATCGAGGTCAGCGCGTTGTCGATTTGCAGGGTGAGTTTCTGGTTGCTGAGCAGTTGACCGCCGCTGTTGTCCAGCGCTGTGGCCGTCAGGTAGAAAGCCTGTTCGCTGGAAATTTCACCGTTGCGGTTGTTCACATCGGCGAGGTTTTTCAGCAGTAACTGACCCGGCGCATTGATGAAGCCGTCCTGGTTGTTCAACGCCCCACCGTTCAGGTCCAGACTCAGGCTGCCCTGGCTGAACAGTTTGCCGCCCTGCTGATCAAGGCCACTGACATCGGCCACCAGCGCAATGCCTGCACCGAGGCTGCCGGCAGTGTTGGTGACTTGCCCCGCCTTCACATTCAACTGACCGGCGGAATAGATATTGGCCTGGCTGTTGTTGAGCGCACCGGTGGTGATGCTCAGTTTGCCTTTGCTGCTGAGGATGCCTTTTTGCTGGTTATCCAGCGCGCTGCTGTCGAGCGTGAGGGTGGCATCGGTCAGCAGCTTGCCACCCTGGTTGCTGACAACGCCCCGGGTGTCAACTGTCAAGGCTTTTGCGCTGGAGACCGTGCCTCCGTTGTTACTGAGGCTTTCTGCGTTGATAGCCAGGGCTCCTTCGCTGACAAGGCTGCCCTGATCGTTATTCAGATCCGATGAAAGCGTGATGGTCAGGTCGTTCTGGGTCAGCAGGCGGCCGCTGTTTTCCAATGCCTGGCCGGTCAGGGTCAGCCCGCTGTCGCCGGACAGCAAGCCCTTGTTGCGATTGATCACCTGATCCACCGTCAGCGCCAGATTGCCGCCGGCCAGGACATAACCGCTATCGCTGTTGTCAAGGTAAGCGCCGATCAGGGTCACGTCGGCCTGGCTCGACACTTCGCCATTACGGTTATCGAGGTGATCGACCGTCAGTTTCAGCGCTTTTGTGGCACCGACCAGACCTTCACTGCTGTTATCCAGGCGCGCCGCCTTGACCGTCAGGTCGTTGTCGGCGATAACCACGCCGGCCTGGTTGCCGAAGTCGTCGGTGACCGTGAGATCCACATCACCCCGACCACGAATGTCACCACCATTGTTGTTCAGACTGGCGCTGTGGCTTTCAAGGCCCGCAGCGGCGATCAGCCCCTTGACGTTGCTCAGTGCCTGATCGATCACGAGGGTGAGTTTTTCGTTGCTGAGCAGTTTGCCGCCGTCGTTGTTCACGCCTTGGGCATTGAGGCTCCAGGCCTTTGCCCCGGAGATTTCACCTGCGCTGTTGTTGACCTGATTGAGGTTTTTCAACAACAACTGACCCGGCGTGTGAATATTGCCGCGCTGGTTATTGAGCAGGCCGTTGTGCAGGTCCAGGGTCAGGTCGGCGTTGCTGAACAGCTCGCCGCCGTCCTGATCGAGCGAGGTCACCGAAAGATCAAGCTGTTGCTGACTGCCGATTTGCCCGGCGGAGTTGTCCAGGTGTCCGGCCGTAACCAACAGGGTGCCATCGGTCGCCAGGCTGCCGCCGAGGCGGTTGTTGAACTCGCCGGTGGTCACACTGGAGTCGGCCTTGGCGCTGATGATCCCGTTATTGCTGTTGTCGAGGCTGCCGCTGTTGAGCGTCAGCCCCTTTTGCGAGGCAATCAGACCGCCCTGGTTCAAGGCTGCACCGACCGAAGTCAGCGCCATGGACTCAAGGCTCGACAGCTTGCCCAGGCGATTGTCGAGGCTGCCAGCGCTCAGGGTCAGTTGGCCCTCGCTGCTGATCAGGCCTTGGCGGTTATTTAGAGTGTCATCGTAAGTCAGGTTCAGGGTTCCCTGACTGACGATCCGCCCGCGGATGTTACTCAGGCCAATACCGGTGAGCGTGCTCGCGCCTTTGCTGAAAATCAGGCCCGCGGTGGCGTTGATGATCTGCTCGACCTTGACGCCCAGCGTGGTGTCCGACAACACCTTGCCGCCATCACTGTTGTCCAGGCGTGCGCCTTCGACTTGCAGGCCCTTCTGACTGGACAGCGAGCCGCCACGGTTATCGATCGTGTCGACATTCAATGTCAGTGTCTTGAGCGACGCGACCAGGCCATCCTGGCGATTGTCCAGCGCCTTGCCGGTCAGCTTCAGATTACCTTCGGCAACCAGTTCGCCCCCCAGTTGATTCAGGGTGTCGATGTTCGCGTCAATGTCGCCTTTGCCGGAAATACGCCCGGCATTGTTGGCAACCTCAGCGGCCTTGAGGGTCATCAGCCCCGTCGCGGTGACCAGGCCGCCGTTGCTGTTGTCCAGTTTGCCGCCGTCGAAGGTCAGCGCCGCCTTGCTTTCCAGCCGTCCCTTGTCACGATTGTCCAGCTCATCGACCAGCAACTGCACCGCCTGGTCGGCACGTATCACACCGTTGCGATTGTCGGTGTTGGCACTGCTGACGATGAGGGTGTCGAGGCTGGAAATCTTGCCGGCGCGGTTGTCCAGGCGAGTGGCCTGCACATCCGTCGCGCCATTGGCCTGAATCACGCCTTTCTGGTTGTTCAACTGGGCACTGACGTGGGTGGTCAGCCGGCCTTCACTGGTCAACTGGCCTTGATGGCTGTTATCGAGATTTTGCGCCCGCACGCTCAGCGTTTGCTTCGAGCCAATCTTGCCCGCACTGTTATTGATCGTGCCCATTGCCGTGATATCCAGCGAACGGCCCGCCATCATCAGGCCCGCCACGTTATCCAGCGACGTGACGGTCAGTACGGTGTCGGCCTGGCTGGTCAGCTCGCCATTGCTGTTGACCAGCTGCCCGATACTGCCCGTGAGATTGCCGGTGCTGTTGATGACACCGTTGTTGTTCAACACCTGGCCGGCATTGAGGCTCAGGGTGCCGTTGCTCAGCACGCGCCCGTTGTTGCGGTTGTCCAGTGTGCCGGCAGTGATTGCGGTGTTTGGCGCACTGAGCGTGCCGTTTTGGTTGTTCAGGTTTTGCGTGGTGTTCACCGTCAGGTTGCGACTGGCAACCACGCTTTTGCCGGCGTTGTTGAGATTCTGCGCGCTCAGGCTGACATCGCCATTGCCATTGCGGCTGTTATCCGCGTTGACCCCGGCTTCGATGATGCCGTTGTTGGTCAATTGCCCACCAGCGCTCAGGCTGATGCTGTCCCGAGCCGCGACCGTTTGCCGCGCGGCGAGGTTGCCCAGGGTCTGGACGTTGACGGTGCTGCCGTAAACGGCGCCCTGCGCATCGAGACTGGCGGCTTTGACATTCACGGTGCCGGTGGCGGCTGTTTGCGCCAGGCTGAGGTGCCCATTGGCATCGATCTGGATATCCCCGCCACTGGCCACGACGTTGCCGGCCAACTTCACCCCGACCCCCGCCTCGGTGCCCACCAGCTTGATCGCCCCGGCGTACATGCCGCCCAGTGCCGAGCTGTCGATGGACAGTTGCGGCTTGGCGCTGCCGTCCTCGGCGCGGGCGGTGGCGTTGAGGGTTTGTGCGTTGACGTCGTTGCGACCGGCGACGATGGTCAGGTTCTTCGCCTGAATCTCGGCGTTGATCCTGGCGCTGCGGGTGATGATTTCGAAGCTGTCGACGTTGCTGGCGTTCAACCCGGCCCCGTCGATGGAGACGCTGCCTTGATCGACCTGAAACCGATCCACACGCCCACTGCCATCAAGCACCGGTTTGCCCGTGGTCAGGGTCACCCGTGGCGTATTGATGAACCCGCAACCGTTGCAGCTGATGCCGTAAGGGTTGGCGACGATGACGCGGGCCGACTGCCCCGCCACTTCGGTGTAGCCGCGCAACTGGCTCGGACTGCCGCCAGCCACTTCGTTGAGGATGGTTTGCGCCGCGATCCCGTTGGTCATATTGGGGTTGCCGACGATGATGCCGCCCAATTGCGTCGCGCCGGTCTGGTTGGCGACGTTGTTGAGGATGACGCCCGGGGTCCCGACGTTGTAGTCGACGAACTGGTTATGCGACAGACCGCTGCCATTGGGCGTGGCGATGTTGACGATTGGCACACCATTACCCGCCTGACCGAGACTGGTGCCGGGATTGGCCACCACTATCCCATCGGCTTGAGCCCAGATCGGCTGCCAGAACATGACGTTGGCCAACAGGAACGCCAACCCACGCTTGGGCATGCCCCAGAAATGTTCTCGGGTTTTCACCACCGCTGAAGGCTGGCGTGCGAGCAAGGCGTAGTGACGGGCGTCCATGTCATTGATCTCGAATGGCGGTAATTAGAGGAAAAAATCCACGCGAAAATAGATCGGTGCTTCACGTTCCGGGAGAGCGTCTGGGCGCTCCAGCGAGTGTGCGAATGTCACGCTGGCGGCCATGTGCTGGCCACGGGCAAACAGCTCCAGCGAATTGCTCGACATGCGTCCGTGCTGATCGCCGTTGTAGCGATCATCACGAATCACACCCTGGTCGTAACCCCCGCCGGTGCCGTATTCGGCGAACAGCGGGCGCAGCCATTGCAGCGTCACCGGTCGCGTCCAGCGCAGGTCATTGCGCCAGTAACCACCACTGTCGCCCGACAGGGATTGGTCCTTGTAACCACGAATCGAAGACTGCCCGCCGAGGCTGGTACGCTGCGGGCTGAACAGCACATCTTCGCTGCGCTGGCCGGTCATCAGGCTGGTGAAGCTGAAGGACTCACCCCACAGCTTGAACGGCTGCAGGTACGTCGCCGTGGCGGTGTATTTGCGGTAGCGAGCGTTAGGCTCGCCCGGCCCCGGATGGTCGTTGCCCTGGGCGTCGAGTGCACCTATGCCCTGCTGCATGCCCAGGTCAAGGTTGACGAACGCACTGCCCACTCGCCGTCCATGATTGAATCCGTACTGCATCTCGCTGATACGGTTGCTGCTCAGTTTGAGCTTGCTGTCTTCGATGAAGTTGTTGGTACGCAGGTAGGAGAAACCGGTATTGAGCGAGGTCTTGCTGACCGCATCCCGATGAATCACCCGTTCGGCGCGTAGTTGATGGTTTTCGCTGTCGCCGGTTTGCTTGAAGTTGAAACCGTTGGCGGCGATCTGCGAGCGGTATTCGCTCTGGTTGTAGGTGTAACTGAAGTTCCACCAGCCCCATGGCAGGTTGTAATTGAGCAGCGCGTTGTTGGAGGTGTGCTGGTGATCGGTCATCGCATCGTGACCGCCGCGCAGCATCAATTGATCGGCCAGGCCCAGCGGGCTGTCCCAGTCAAAGGTCGTGCCCCACTGTTGTTCGCCTGTGCTGCGCTGACCGTCGTTGTTGCGTGAAAGCCCCACGCGCCAGGGCTTTTGCGGGCTGTTGGTCACCAGCACTTCACTGCCGCCGACATTCTTGCCGGGGGTCAATTCCATCTTTGCCTGGTTCGAAGGCAAGCGATTGAGCTGATCGACCAGTTGCTCGATCTCGCGCAGGTTGACCAGATCGCCGGCCTTGCCGGGAAACGCCATGGCCAGTTCACGTTCGGACAATTGGCTGTCCGGCGCGCTCTTGAGACCTTCGAGGCGCCCCTCGACCACCAGCACTTGCAGATGCCCGCCTGACAAGTCCTGCTGCGGCAGGTAGGCACGACTGGTGACCAGGCCTTTTTCGATGTAGTGGTCGGTGATGACTTTCAGCAGCTCATTGAGCTGGGCAACGCCCAGGCACTGGCCGATGTAGGGCTTGAGCAATTGATCGCGCTCGGCGACAGACAGGCTGTCGGCCCCCTTGAGTTCAATGTCTTTTATAGGAAAGCAACGGGTATCGACCGGCTCTGCCGATGGTGTCGGCAGGGCTTGTTTGCCCGGCAACTCCTTGAGTTCTTCAAGGCGACGACGCTGCTCTTCGAGCAAACGATCCTGGCGCTCGCGGATCAGGTCGGTATCACCTGGGGTGGGCGCGGCAAGGACAGTATTCAGTGGAAACAGGCAGAGCAAAGCCGTGCACAACCTCGCCACCAAGGCGGGTGAGTACATGAGTCGATCCCTCGAATAACAGATGATGGCCAAATAGTGGCGCGATGTTAGAGAGCCACTATTCTGGCGTCAATTGAGAAACGGCTGAAATGGCAACGTTATCGGCAGCTTCAATGGCCCAGACGGGTCTGAAAACATTAACGGGAGGGGGGATGTGCTGAAACCGGACCGATCCTGCGCAATGGTAGGAAAGCTCCTGAAAAGAGGACGGGAGAGTCCTCAATTACGGATCGTTTTTAAACACCCGCTTGTTCAGGGTGCATCAATGGACATGGCCTGGCTGAGGTCAATTCTGCTTACGCCCATCGAGTATTCAGGGTTCATGGAGAAGTCATCGCGAGCAGTCTCGCTCCCACAAAGTGCGTGCGTCTGACTCATGCCGGTTGCGGCAGCTGATGCTCCCGACAAATCAACTCGATTTCCCTCGATTCCAGCGGCTCCTGGGTCAATCCACAAAACGCCCCGCCCTTCACCGTCTGATGAAACCGGCAGGTGCGGCACAGGCCAAACCCCGGTACGTCTTCACCGCGCTGGATATTGCGCAGCAGGTCCGACAGCAAGGCTTCCAGCACCTGTGCATCGGCGCCCATACGTTGCGCGGCGGCGAGCAGGAAGTCCGGGGGGGTCACCGCGTCCAGCAGCGCCTGGGCCGGTTCGGTGAGTTTCATGTGCACGCTGCGTTTGTCCCGGGCATCCGGCTGTTTGATCAGCAGCCCTTTGCTTTCCAGGGCCTTGAGCGATTGCGAGACCGTGCCTTTGGTCAGCCCCAGGTACTCGGTGACCGCCAACGGCGTGTCGGAGTAGCGATTGCAGCGACCGAGGTAGATCAGCGCACTCAACTGAATCGGCTGCAGGTCCGCCAGCATCGGGTGCTCGCGGAACCAGACGCGCGTCAGGCTCGACAACCTTTCCAGCAGATCAAACAACACGGTGGCGATTCCTGATCGATGAAGTCAATAAATGGTATCGAATAAAAACCATATCGACAAAGGCTCAGTTTGCCTTAGGCTATTGGTATCGATTCGAAACATAACACATCAACCGGAAACCGAAGGAGAACAAATGATGAGCATCAAGGTCTTCGATACCCACGTGCGCACGAAAGATGGCCGTTACCTGCACTTCGATGTGCTGATCGAGGAAAACGACCCGGACCTGGCGAAATCCTATGCACGCCGGTTCCTTGATGAACAGGGTGTCCAGGACGAAGATATTGCCCAGGACAGATGCCAGTTCTGTCACGTTGAACCGTCCAATCCCGAAGTGGCCGCGGCCATTGCCAGGCAGGGTTACTTCATCCTCAAACTGCAAGGTTGCCGGGAGTAACCCCATGAACAGCTATCAGCCCCTGAACTGTGACCTGCATGATTATCTGGAAATCGCCTGCCTGCGCGGTTACCGGCTGGATGTCGAACTGAAGGATGGCGCACGCCTGGTCGCCAGGGCGCTGACGACGCGGACCGCCAGCAGCAAGGAAGAATTCCTCTTGCTGGAAACCGCTGATGGCCAACAGGAGGTCCGCCTGGACCAACTGTTGGCCATCACCCCGCTGGATGCCAATGCGCAGTTCGGCCGGGTGGCATTTTCCGATGCCGTCTGCTCTTTCTGATGCTCCGGCAGGAACTTGCTCACACCAGCGACATGCCGCCGTCCACATGCAACTCGATGCCGTTGACGAACGAACTGTCGCTGGACGCCAGGTAAAGCGCCGCTTGCGCCAGTTCATCGGCCTCGCCCACGCGCCCTGCCGGGATCATGTCCGCCAGCATCTGCATGAACCCCGGACGCTGTTCTTCCGAGACCCCCAGTTTGCCAATGATCGCCGTATCGACCGGGCCAGGGCTCAGCACGTTGACGCGGATCCTGCGCGCGCGCAGCTCCAGCGCCCAGTTGCGCGCAAACGCTGCGATAGCCGCTTTGGAACCGGCGTACACCGCGTGCCCGTCGAACACTTTTGTGGCGGCCAGGGAGCTGGTCAGAATGATGCTGGCACCGTCGCGCAACACTGGCGTGATCGCCTGCACCCCGAAAAATACCCCGCGGGCGTTGATGTTGAATTGCGCATCGAACTCCTCCGGCGTGACCTGCGACGTGGGCGTCGAGGTGACGACTCCGGCGTTGGCCATGTAGATATCCAGTGCCCCGAATCGCTCGCGCACCTGTTCGGCCACGTCGGCATGATGCTCGACGCTGGCGACATCGCCCCTGATACCGATGGCGCCATGGCCGATCTGGCGCACGGCCTCGTCCAGAATCTCCTGGCGTCGGGCGCTGATGATCACCTGCGCGCCTTGCCTGGCGAACAGACAGGCCGAGGCCAGGCCGATTCCACTATTGCCGCCGGTGATCACCGCGACCTTTCCTTTAAGACGTTGCATGTGCTGACTCCGCTTGTTGAAGGCGCGCAGTATCATGTCCGCCGATTGAGCCAAACAGTCCTGCAAACAGCACATCAGTTGTGCCCTGGAGTCACACCATGTCGAGCCTGTTGAACCAGTCGGCCAGCCTGATCGCCTTTGTCCGCGCGGTCGAAGCCGGCTCGTTCAGCGCTGCGGCGCGCAACGCCGGGACCACACCCTCGGCCATTTCAAAAAGCATCGCGCGGCTGGAAGCAGAACTGAATGCCAAGCTGTTCCGCCGCTCCACACGGATGCTTAGCCTCACGCCCGAGGGCCAGGCGTTTTTCGAGCGTGTGGCGCCGTTGTTGCAGGCCATCGATGACAGCGCCGATGCCCTGCGCCACACCGGCGGTGCCCGTGGTCATTTGCGGGTCAGCATGCCCAGTGAACTGGGGCGATTGCTGATGCCGCGGATTCATTCGGTGTTCCTCGCCGATCACCCGCAGGTGGAGCTGGACCTGACCCTGGTCGATCATCGTGTCGAGTTGATTCGCGAGGGTTACGACGTGATCTTTCGCGTCGGCAGCCTGGCCGACAGCGACCTGAAAAGCCGCACCCTGGCCCAGCTCGACATGGCGCTGGTGGCGTCCCCGGCGTTCATCGATCAATGGGGCAATCCCTCGTCCATCGACCAATTGCGTGCCCTGCCCTTCGTGCGTTATCAACTCAATGGTCACACCCTGCCCATCGTTTTCGCCAACGGGGAAACCCTGGTGCCTCGCGGGCGCATCGGGCTTGATTCGGGGTTCGGCCTGCGGGCTGCGGCACTGGAAGGGATGGGCGTCGCTTATTTGATGAAGTGCACGGTGCAGCGGGATTTGGATAACGGAGATCTGCTGCAGGTGCTGCCCGAGGAAAAACTGCCGGCGCGGGCGATTCATTCGCTGCATGCGTTTGGCGCGTTGACGCCGATTCGGATCAAGTTGTTTGCGGATTTTGTTCAGGGGGAGTTGTTGCGTCTGAATGGCAGTTGATGGTCTGTTGCCTTTCCCCTGTAGGAGCGAGCCTGCTCGCGATGACGTCGGTACAGTCAACATCGATGTTGCCTGATACACCGCATCGCGAGCAGGCTCGCTCCTACAGGGACTGGGTCAATCCTCGACTTATTTATCTGACTTGATAGCCGTCCACACCCGCGTCCGCACCCGCTCCAGCTTCTGCGGCAACGGCTGAACCACGTAGAGCGTCGCCAGGGCTTGTGGCGTCGGCGTTAGGTTGGGGTTGCCGGTGATTTCCTTGTTGATCAGCGGCAGCGAGTCCTTGTTCACGTTCGGGTAACCCAGGAAATCGCTGATCGGTGCAATGACTTTCGGGTCGAGCAAGGTGTTGAGGAACTCGTGGGCTTCCTCGACGTTCTTCGCGCTTTTCGGGATGGCGAAGGTGTCGAACCAGATCGGCGCGCCCTCCTTCGGCAGGCGCCAATCGACCACCACGCCATTGCCCGCTTCCTTGGCGCGATTGCCGAACTGGTAGAAGCTGCCCGAGTAGCCGATGGCCACGCAAATGTCGCCGTTGGCGATGTCGGTCATGTACTTGGCCGAGTTGAAGTAGGTGACGTACGGGCGAACCTTGAGCATCAGCGCCTTGGCTTTTTCGTAGTCATCCGGATTCTGGCTGTTCGGGTCCAGCCCCAGGTAGTGCAGGGCCAGCGGCAGGATTTCCGACGGCGAGTCGAGCATGGCCACGCCGCAGGCCTTGAGCTTCTCCATGTTTTTCGGGTTGAACACCAGGTCCCAACTGTCCACCGGCGCATTCTCGCCCAGCGCTGCCTTGACCTTGGCCGGGTTGAAGCCGATCAGCACGGTGCCGTACATGTAGGGCACGCCGTACTGGTTGCCGGGGTCGTTGGCGTCGAGCAGCTTGAGCAGTGCCGGGTCCTGGTGCTGCCAGTTGGGCAGCTTGGACTTGTCGAGTTTCTGGAACACGCCAGCCTTGATCTGGGTTTCGATGAACTGGTTCGATGGCACCACCAGGTCGTAGCCGGAGTTGCCGGTCAGCAGCTTGGCTTCCAGGGACTCATTGGTGTCGAAGGTGTCCCAGGTCACCTTGATGCCGGTCATGTCGGCAAAGTCCTTGGGCACGGACGGCAGGATGTAATCCGCCCAGTTGTAGACCCTCAACTCGCGCTGTTCGGCGTGCACGGCGCTGGCCAGCAGAGTCAGCCCGCAAACCGTGGCGCCCAGGATGCGTTTCATGGTGTCCATGGATCAGTTCCCCAATGTCAGCTCGTTGGTTTTTTTGTAGTCGGCAGTGGCCTGAAGGACGGCCAAGGGCAAAGAAGATCGAGGTTTCTGGTTGTGGCCTCGATTCTTGCTGACAGCCTGGACGGTTCACAGCGCGAGACAGGCCAAAAGGGGATCGAAATGGCCATTATCCGTGTCCGGATGGACCGGGGGCTGCAATTGGGGGGCTGCATTTGAGCGGATAACCGGCGGGCATAAAAAAACGCCAGTCCCGAAAGGAACTGGCGTTTCTGATACCACGAATATGGCAGGGGCGGCTGGATTCGAACCAACGCATGGCAGGATCAAAACCTGCTGCCTTACCGCTTGGCGACGCCCCTGCAAATGTTGCAACGAATGCCTGGCATTCGACTCCTGATTCACAACCTGTTTGATGGTGTGTTTCGGAATGCGCGGAAATTTACCAACATTTGTTTCATCTGTGAAGCCCCTCACCCACATTTTTTCTTTTAAAACAGCGACTTGTTATTAATGCTGCCCCGTTGTGGTAAAAAAAATTAACGCCAAGGTTGAAATCCGCTCCCTCTCGCGTAAGGCTGTGCAACCAGAAACGTTATGAAAAACCTTTAAAGAGAAGTGAAGTTCCTGTGCTCAAGATTCCCCCGCCAGGCAAACACTCACCATATTCCCCCTCTACTGCCGGTACTGACCGCATGATCCAAGTCACTGAAGTTTCCATTGCCCAACTGCGTGCTGCACTCGAATCTGGCCAGACCACCTCGGTCGAACTGGTGCAGGCCTACCTTGCCCGCATCGACGCCTACGACGGCCCCGAGACGCCGACCGCACTCAATGCCGTTGTAGTGCGCAACCCGGATGCGCTCAAGGAAGCGCAAGCCAGCGACGAGCGTCGCGCCAAGGGCCAGACCCTCGGCCCCCTCGATGGCATCCCCTACACCGCCAAGGACAGTTACCTGGTCAAGGGCCTGACCGCAGCGTCGGGCAGCCCGGCCTTCAAGGACCTCGTCGCCTACCGCGATGCCTTCACCATCGAACGCCTGCGCGGCGCCGGGGCGATCTGTCTGGGCAAGACCAATATGCCGCCGATGGCCAATGGCGGCATGCAGCGCGGGGTCTACGGCCGTGCCGAGAGCCCCTACAACGCGGCCTACCTCACCGCGCCTTTCGCCTCCGGCTCGTCCAACGGTGCCGGCACCGCCACCGCCGCCAGCTTCGCCGCCTTCGGCCTGGCCGAGGAAACCTGGTCCAGCGGTCGCGGCCCGGCGTCGAACAACGGCCTGTGCGCCTATACCCCTTCGCGCGGGGTGATTTCGGTGCGCGGCAACTGGCCGCTGACACCGACCATGGATGTGGTCGTACCCTTCGCCCGGACCATGGCCGACCTGCTCGAAGTGCTCGACGTGGTGGTGGCCGACGACCCTGACAAGCGCGGTGACCTGTGGCGCCTGCAACCCTGGGTGCCGATTCCGAGCGTCGCCTCGGTGCGCCCTGCTTCCTACCTGGAGCTGGCGGCAAAGGCCGACTCGCTGGCGGGCAAGCGCTTTGGCATTCCGAAGATGTACATCAATGCCGACCCTGAAGCCGGCACCAGCGAAGCGCCGGGTATCGGTGGTCCGACCGGGCAGCGCATCAACACCCGTGACTCGGTGATCGGCCTTTGGCAGCAGGCGCGCAAGGCGCTCGAAGCCGCGGGCGCCGAAGTGCTCGAAGTCGATTTCCCGCTGGTGTCCAACTGCGAAGGCGATCGTCCGGGCGCACCGACCGTGTTCAATCGCGGGATCGTCTCCAAGGAGTTCCTGCACCATGAGCTGTGGGACCTGACGGCATGGGCGTTCGATGACTTCCTGCAAGCCAACGGCGATCCAAAACTGAACCGCTTGGTAGACGTCGATGGCCCGCAGATTTTCCCTCACGACCCCGGCACCCTGCCGAACCGCGAGGGCGACCTGGCGGCGGGCATGGACGAATACGTGAAGATGGCCGAGCGCGGCATCACGCCGTGGGACCAGATCAGCACGGTGCCTGACGGGCTGCGCGGTCTTGAACGGACGCGCAAGTTGGACCTGGAAGACTGGATGGACCGGCTGGGCCTGGATGCGGTGCTGTTCCCGACCGTCGCCGACGTTGGTCCGGCGGATGCGGACGTCAACCCGGCCTCTGCCGATATCGCCTGGAGCAACGGGATCTGGGTGGCCAACGGCAACCTCGCCATTCGCCATCTGGGTGTTCCGACCGTCACCGTACCCATGGGCATCATGCCGGACATCGGCATGCCGGTCGGCCTGACCTTTGCCGGTCGTGCCTATGACGATTCGGCGTTGTTGCGGTTTGCGGCGGCGTTCGAGTCCACTGGAAGCAAGCGGCAGATTCCGCCGCGCACTCCGCCCCTGCCAGCAGGTAAATAAAACTGTGGGAGCGAGCCTGCTCGCGAATGCAGAGTGTCAGGCAACATAAATAGCGACTGATACACCGCTTTCGCGAGCAGGCTCGCTCCCACAGGGTTTTGCAGTGTTCACAAAAAGGGTGCACTGCATTAGCCGTGTCAAAACGGCACAGTCAATTTCATCCAGTACGCATTCCCCTGCGCCCGGTTGCGCACCTCGGTTTCCTGTTCCCATTTCCCGGTGACGAACCACCCCGACTTGCTGGTGTATTTGATCGACGGTCCGATGGCCAGGGAGCGCCCCTTGTTGTCCTTGATCGTCTCGCCGTCCTGCCGGTCGTCGGTGGTCTGGCGGTAGTAGTAGCCGCCGACGCCCAGCACCCAGCCATTACCCAGCCCCCAGCCGACGGCATAGTCGACGTGAAATTCCTGGCCCGAGCGGTAGTCGGTGGCGGGGTTTTCGCGGTTGAAGTCGTACATGATCTTGGCGTCGAGGTTGAGCCCGTTCGGATCGACATAGGACATGGCGTAGACCGGCTCGATCACCCAGTAATTGCGCCCGATGTTGGCCAGGTCGCCACGGTCGTAACGACCGGTCGGGGCGATCATGTCGAGGGCGAGGATGCTGTGGAATTTTTCACTGTGATGAAAGCCCAGCGCCGGCCCGAAGATGATGTCGCCCAGGCCTTGCTTGCTCTGCGACTGGCCATTCAATTCAACCTTCAAGTCCACCAGCGGCACGATCGCATGCAGCGCCACGCTGGCGCCGAACAGGGTGTAGTCGCTGACCCAGATCAGCCGTGGGGTGATGGCGTTGGCGCGCACGCGAAAATCCACCGGGAGCTTCTTGCCATCGTTGCCGCGCAGGTTGTCGGCCTCATAGTGGTTGACGAACAGTTGCCCGTAGAACCCCGGCGGCGGCATCGCGCCGGACATGTAGTTTTCCGCGCCTAAAGGATAGGAAGTACCGCCGCCTTCGGTGGCGTGAGCCACCAAAGGCAAGGCAGTCAGCGCAGCGGTCACGATCAGTTTTTTTGTTGTGCGAGTCATGCATTTCAACCTTTTTTGTTGTTATCGGTCGGGCACGCCCTGCCCTCCACTACCTGTAGGAGTGAGCCTGCTCGCGATCGCGGTTCAACAGTCAACGAAAGTGTTGAATGTGATGCCCTCATCGCGAGCAGGCTCGCTCCTACAGGGGGTTTGTGGTGGTCTGGGAGTTGTATGTACTCAGATGCGTTTGAACAACGCCGAACGCTGGGTCGATTCGCCTCCGTCGGCGGCGCTGTAGAAGCGTTCCATAAAGATGTCGCGTTCGAACAAGCGCCCCTGCATCAGGCAGGTAATGGCCGAGTCGATCATCACCGGCGGCCCGCACAGGTAGGCCTTGCGGCTGCTGAAACGGCCGTCGAAATGCTGCTTGGCCGCGTCATGCACATAGCCCTTGAAGCCGGTCCATTCGGTATCTTCGACCGCCTGGCTGAGCGCCGGCACGTAGGTGAAGTTCGTGTGATCCCGGGCCAGGGCCTCGAACAGCTCGCGGTTGTACAGTTCGGCGCGGTTGCGCGCGCCCTGGAACAGCACGATCTGCCGGCTGTCACCCGCTTCCAGCAGGTCGAGAATCATTGATTGCGGGCTCGACAAACCCGAGCCGCCGGCGATGAAAATCAGGTCACCGCTCTGCGAGCCACGGACGAAGAACTGTCCGTAGGGCCCGGAGAGATCCACCGTATCGCCAACCTTCAACTCATCATGAATCATGCCGGTGGCCAGCCCGCCATCGACCCGCCGCACATGCAGTTCGACTTCGTCGGCACGGCTCGGCGGATTGGCCAGCGAGAAGGCGCGCGTGCCCTCGATGCCGGGCAGTTGCAGGTTGATGTACTGCCCCGCCTGGAAGGCCATCGGCCGATCCAGCTTGAGGTGCACGCCCTTTATCGTCGGCGACAGGTCCACCAGTGCGCTGACCACCGCGCGGTAGTCTTCGACCGGATGCCCGAGGAAATCCGGATCGGCATCGATGTCGGCCTCGATCACCATGTCGCTCTGCGGGATCGCACAGCACGCCAACACCTTGCCTTCGTCACGCTCCATGTCCATCAGCGCAAAGGACGACGCCGCGCCCAGGTCCGCTTCCCCTTCCAGCACCTGGACCTTGCAGGTCGCGCAGGTACCGTGGCCGCAGGCAAACGGCAGCCACACGCCCTGGCGCAACGCGGCCTGGAGAATGGTCTGCCCTTCTTCCACTTCGATCTGCTCGCCAGTGGGTTCGATGGTGACTTGGTAGCTCATGACCCTGTCCTCAGTTGAAGCTGCCGGCAATGCCGTTCAAGCCTGGGGTGTAGAGGTGCAGCAGGCTCTTGTGATCGATGCCGTTGGCGATCAGGCTGGCTGCGTTGTCCGGGGTGAACGGCCGTTCGTTGAGGCACCACTGCGCCTGGCTGAAATCGACCTGTGCCGCGTCCGGGTGACGGGCGATCGAGGGCTTGACCACCTGTTCGATGAAGTCACTGAACGGCATCGCTGGTGGCAGTGGAAAGGTGAACGGCGCGCAGAACATCAGGTGTTTTTCCCAGCACAGGTACACCAGTTGCAGGCCGTGGAAATTCCCCTGGTGGTCCAGGGGTTGGGCGTTGTAGGCGCCGATGGCAGTCACGGGCATGATCGTTTTCCTTATTGTTGTCGGTTGAACTGTAGGAGCGAGCACGCTCGCGATGGTCTACAACGATGACGCGGGGCATTTGAATGCATGCGTTGTCCAGACGTTTTTCGCGAGCGTGCTCGCTCCTACAGTGGTTCTTGGTTGTGTCAGCCGGCCTTGCGAACGTTCGGGTGCCAGTCCTGCCAGCGTCGATGCTCGGTGGAGCCCAAGTACTCGAAGTTGTCCTGGCCGGGGTTGATGTTGTAGTAGTCGCGCACCACCGACTCGACGTCGCCGCCACCGCAGTTGCCCTGCAGGATCTGGTGCACCGGCAGCCAGGCCTGGATGTACTTGGTCGGCTCGTACTCGAAGATGTCGCAGCAGCCCTGGGAGCAGAAGTGATAGCGCTCACCCTCGTGCACGGCGCTGCGATGGCTGAGCGTGGTCGGGTCATCCGGCTCGCCGAAGGCCAGCGGGATCTGGCAGATCTGGCAGAGCATCGGCAGGGTCGGGTTGTAGAAACGCTCGCCCTTCTCTTGCAGCGCACGCCAGTGTTCGTAGCGTGGGCGATAGATCTTGTCGAAGGTGTCCGGGTACTTGGACGACAGCCAGTCCAGTTCCTCGTCGGTCGGCATCCAGGTGTGGAAGTTGGTGGCCTGGCTGTATTGGTAGAAGATCGACCAGGCCTGGTGGCTGATGTGATCCTTGCCGATGTTCGCCTCTTCGACATGCTTGGGCGGACGGATGCCGTAGCGTTCCAGGTCCTTGAACAGCGCCCCACCCGCCTCTTCGAAATACACGCCCCAGGCTTCGGACCAGGACATGACTTTGTTCGGCAGCATGTAGTCCATCATCATCCCCACCAGCGTCAGCAGCCGATAGCCGCGCCAGAACCACTTGTCGATCCAGCGCTGGATGATCGGCACGTTGTCTTCGTGCTGCTCCAGCAGGAACTTGATCACCTCAAGGCCCAGGGTCATGTGCCGGGCTTCGTCGGACTGCGCCGAGAAACCGAAGGTCACCGTGGCCATGTCGCCGTTGAACGCGGCACCGGACATGAACGGCACGAACAGCAGGTTGGTCAGCACGTACTCGAAGGAGAACGAGATCGCCGTGAGGAACTCGAACGGGCCAGCGGTGCGCGCATCCTCGAAGAACGACTTGGGCACCGAGAGGAACCACACGCGGTCGTGCATGTGGGCGAAGTCATGCAGGCCGTTGAAGTGCTTGTTGTAGTGACTCATGGCGTGGATCTGAGTCTGCACGTGGCGCAACTCGTCGATGGCCTGCATCTGGCAAGCCACCCGCGCGCCGGCGCCGCTGAACTGCCGACCGACCCGGGCGAAGCCTTGATAGGCCTGGTATTCCAGTGGCGTCACGCCAGACAGGAACAGCTTCAGCGCGTTGACATAACGGGCGTCTGACAGCGTGGTGTGGCCGTTGTTCTGCGAGAAGGCATCGAAGATCGCGTAGAGCTTTTTCTCTTTCTCGGCCTGGTATTTCCAGTAGGTGTCCATGGTCAGGCGGAACGGATCTTCCCACTTGTCCCAGTCGGTGATCTTGATCCCTTCGAAGCGTTCGTGGGGATAGATGGCCTCATGGGTCTGGTAGCTCGGCTCCCAGTCCAGGTCACGGGTCATGCAGCGGTATTTCTCTTTGGCATTGAGGCGTTTTTTCACGGCCATGATGGCGCTCCCGAATTCTTGTTATGGATCAGTGGTGACAGGCGCGATCAGCTGTTCCAGTACAGGGAAAAACTGTCGTCCTCTTCCACGACGTTGCCGCCCAGGGTGATCACGTACATCAGCATTTCCTGGATGTCCCAGGGGCTGCCGGTGAGCTGCTCGACCGTGTCGCGACGGATGTCCAGGCGGCCCTCGGCCTCGATGCGGATCATCGAAGGCTGGTGCTGGATCTCGGCATGGGGGTTGTCCTGCACGATGGCGTCGACGATCGCGCGGGCGTAGTCAGTGTCTTGCAGGTTCATGTAGACGAGGGAAGTCATGGCCGTGCTCCAAGTCCGATTTTCTTCAGGCGGGCGGCGAACTCGGTGCACACGGCATCCAGCGCCGACTCATCGAGACCCAGCCCGGCCAGGGGACGCAGGGCCTCGACCGAGCGCTGGCTCCAGTGATCGATCCAGCCCTGAACCAGCTCCTTGTTGGCCGCGCTTTCGTTGACCACGGTCTTGAGCAGGCCGTCGACCCAGCGCTGGCTCTCGGCGAACCACAGGCGCATGAACTCGGTCAGCATGCCGACCTGGCCGGCGCCGTTGGCCGACAGTTGCTCGTCGAGTTTGTGGAACAGCAGCGGGTACACCAGGCCGTCGCTGACCAGGTTCTGCGCAACGGTCAGTTCGAACCAGTCGCGCACCACCAGGGTGTCCTCGACGTAGCGGCGCATGCCCTGCCACGCCGGATCGTTGAGCCACTGCTGCTTGGCCTGGGCCAGCAGCAACACGTCGCCGTCATCGAGCATCAGGCCGATCCGCGACAGGTACTGGGCGATGCCCAGACGGTCCATGGCCTGGAACATGTGCATCTGCGTGACGCTGGTGCCAAAGCCGTCGGCGGCGATGTTGCTGTTGTTCATGTTGGCGCCCATCTCGGCGTGGCGCAGGGGCAACAGCAGCTTGCTGATCAACTGGACATTGGCCCCGGACAGGCCGGCGAGCATGTCGCGCTTCTCGCAGAAGGCGTAGTCGTGCTCGGCGTTTTCCTGCATCTTGGCCCGGGCCTGGACGTAGGCGCCGTAGTAGTACTGGCGCGGGTCGCTGACCGCGTACCAGTCGGCCATGACCACTGCGGTGCGGGTGGCGTCATTGAGCAACTTGTCGGGCTGCCACAGCGGCCGGTAATGAAAATTGGTCGCCGATTCCAGGTCAAAACTGGCTTCCTGGTAACGGCTGGCGACCTTGTCGCCAAACCGGCGACGGGTGTGGCTGAAGGTGTTGCGGATCGTCTCGACGGTGGCCGTCTTGATCTCGACACTCATGGAGTGGACTCCTGTGGTTATTGTTCTGTTGGGATGCAGTCGGGCTACTGTTGCAAGAGCGGGTGGCTAGTCGGTATCGCGCCCTTCGCCGTAGCGCCACTTGCGCGCATCGGCATCGAGGGCCTCGCACATCTGCGTGTCCATGTGCTGCACCTGGTTGACTTCGCAGAACTGCAGGAACGCCTTGCGCGGCAGTACCAGCTCAACGAACAGGTCGGGAAAGCCGATGGCGAAATCGAATTCGACGAAGGTGTCATCAGGTCCGCTGCGTACACGGACGTAGCGCGGCATCTGATCGAAGTGGCTGGCAGGTTGGCTCATGCTCGGGTACTCCCTTGTTCTGTACGGGGTACGGAGCAACAAGGGTGCCAGCGCTGGAAAATCGCCCGGAATTGATTTTTTATTCCTTTAAAACCAATCGGTTACGAAGATCATTTGCAACAAGCGAGGGATCAAGCCCCGGTAGAAAGTCCGCTCCACGAACCGATAAATTGATCATTTGCTCAATCGTCCGAGGCGCCTTCGATCAAATGAACCAATCACGCGGCGATTGACTTTTGGCCCACTTTCAGGCCGCTTAGAAAAAGGAAAAACGACCTTGCCTGCCTGCAAACACCGGTCGCTATCGATGCGTAAAAAAACCGCCATTGCCTGAGCGGAACGCATCACCCCAACAAGCAAGATCAAAAGATCGCAGCCTTCGGCAGCTCCTACAGAGGAGCGCGATTTACAGTAGGAGCTGCCGAAGGCTGCGATCTTTTGATCTTGCTCTCGACATAACAACAATCAGGGGCGCAGTGAATGATCACCACGTACAAGGCTTCGCAGCAGCCGCCATCACTCAAGGATCTGAGCGATCAGGTGCGCTTTCTCGGCTGCGAGGGAAAGATCTGGCTGGACGAGCAACGCATGCTGCTGATCCAGGTGTCGATGATGGCGTCCTTCAGACGCGAACTGATCGAGATGCTCGGCGTGGAGCGCGCCAAGGGGTTTTTCCTGCGCCTGGGCTATCAGTCCGGGCTCAAGGATGCGGAGCTTGCGCGCAAGCTACGGCCCCATGGTACCGACGTCGAAATGTTCTTCACCGGTCCCCAGCTGCACTCGCTCAAGGGCATGGTCAATGTCCGCCCGCAGGCCATCGACATTGATCTTGAGAACGGCCAGTTCTACGCCGACATCGAATGGCAGGACTCCTTCGAGGTGGAAAACTGCCAGACCGAGAACCTGCATTCCGAGCAGCCGGTGTGCTGGATGCTGCTGGGGTATGCCATCAGCTACAGCTCGTTTTTTCTCGGCCGGCAGATCATCTACAAAGAGGTCAGCTGTCGCGGTTGCGGTGATGCGCAATGCCGGATCATCGGTAAACCGGCCGAGCAATGGGACGATGCCGACGAGATCATGCGCTACTTCCAGAGCGACCCGATCATCGATGAGCTGCAAGCCTTACAGGTGCAGGTGGCGAACATGCGCCAGCGCCTGCAGATCGAGGCCGGCAAGTTCTACGGCATCGGCCAGTCGCCGATCTACCGCCGCACCTGCGCGCTGATCGACAAGGTGGCTTTGGGCAAGGCCTCGGTGTTGCTGCTCGGCGAGACCGGCGTGGGCAAGGAAGTCATCGCCCGCAGCCTGCACTTGCGCAGTGAGCGCGCCGGCGGCCCGTTCATCGCGCTGAACTGCGCGGCGATCCCGTCGGACCTGATCGAAGCCGAATTGTTCGGCGTGGAGAAAGGCGCCTACACCGGCGCCCAGCAGTCGCGCATGGGCCGCTTTGAGCGGGCCAATGGCGGTACGCTGTTCCTCGATGAAATCGTCGAATTGACCCCTCGGGCGCAAGCCACCTTGCTGCGGGTGTTGCAGGAACAGGAGCTGGAACGGGTCGGGGATTCGCAGACGCGCAAGGTCGATGTGCGGGTCATCACCGCCACCCACGAAGACCTGGAAAACGCGGTCAAGCAAGGGCGGTTCCGCGCCGACCTGTTCTATCGCCTGAACGTGTTCCCGGTGCGGATTCCGGCCTTGCGCGACCGCCGGGAAGACATCCCGCTGCTGATCGAACACTTCCTGGAAAAGCTCCACGCCAGCTACAAGAAAAAGACCCTCGGCCTGTCCGACCGCGCCATGGAGGTTTGCCTGCACTACGACTGGCCCGGCAACATCCGCGAGCTGGAAAACCTGATGGAACGGGGGGTGATCATCACCGACGACAACCAGAGCATCACCGTCGACGCGCTGTTCCCGCACTCACCGCAACTGGCCGACAGCATTGGCGTGGCCAGTGACGGGCGGCTGGTCAAATCCACCCCGGCCGCCGGTCATGGCTGGATCGACACCATCATCGACAGCGGCATTGCCCTGGACTCGGTGGAGGATGCACTGATTCACGCGGCCATGGAGCGCAGCCACCAGAACGTCTCGGAAGCGGCGCGCCTGCTGGGCATCACCCGTCCTGCGTTGGCTTATCGCTTGAAGAAGTCCCCCACGGGTTGATCATTTGGATAACCCCCATGACCGGCGTTGATCATTTGCTCAACGCCGGCCTGCTTTTTTTGTGGGAGCGAGCCTGCTCGCGATGGAGGACAACGATAACGCTGGCAGCCTGACACCCCGCGGCGCCATTGGGTTTATCGCGAGCAGGCTCGCTCCCACAGGGTTGAGCGACAGGGCTCCCCCGCGCATTGGCACCCCGCTTGCTATGGCTTGAAGCACTGCCTTCAACCACAACAAGAGACCGCCCCATGACCGTGAAACTCTCGCACACCGAAGCTGCCCGGCAATTTCTCGATGAAGCCAGCGGCCTGACCAACCACGCGGGTAATCCGCGCCTGAAGGTGGTGATCAACGCGATCCTGCAGCACACCGTCCAGATCATCGAAATCCACCAGATCAGCCCCGAGGAGTTCTGGACGGCGGTCAATTACCTCAACGAACTCGGCGCTCGCAGTGAGGCCGGCTTGCTGGCGGCCGGGCTTGGGCTGGAGCACTACCTCGACCTGTTGCTCGACGCCAGGGACCAGCAGGACGGCATTCACGGCGGCACGCCACGCACCATCGAAGGCCCGCTGTACGTGGCGGGTGCGCCGCTCTGCGAGCATGAGGCACGACTGGACGACGGCCAGGATCCGGGCACGGTGCTGTTCATGCAGGGGCGCGTGCTGGACCTTGAAGGCAAGCCGCTGGCGGGTGCGGTGGTAGATGTCTGGCACGCCAACACACTGGGCAATTATTCGTACTTCGACCCAAGCCAGTCGGCGTTCAACCTGCGCCGTCGGATCGTCACCGATGACCAGGGCAACTACCGCTTTCGCAGCATCGTCCCCAGCGGCTACGGCTGCCCGCCGGACGGTCCGACCCAGAAACTGCTGGACGGCATCGGCCGCCACGGCCAGCGCCCGGCACATATCCATTTCTTCCTCAGCGCCCCGGGCTACCGCCACCTGACCACGCAGATCAACCTGGCGGGCGACCAATACCTGCACGACGATTTTGCCTATGCCACGCGAGATGAACTGATCGCCGATATCCGTTTCAACACCGACCCGGCCGCCTGTAAGGAGAAAGGCGTCGAGGGCCAATTCGCCGAAATCACCTTCGACTTCACCCTGCATCCAAGCCATGGCGCTGGCGATGAAAGCCGTCGTCAGCGAGTACGGGCGCTGGAGTCCTGAATGCAATCGAACGAGCGATGATTACCCTGTTGCGAGGGAGCTTGCTCCCGTCGGGCTGCGCAGCGGCCCTAAAAAAGGGACTGCTACGCAGTCCAGCGGGAGCAAGCTCCCTCGCCACAGGTGTGTGCTGACCCAGGCCGGTCTTACAACAACGGAATCGCGTAGTTGATGATGAAGCGGCTCTGATCCACATCGCGCCCCGCCTCGGTGTTCGACTGGCCATTGCGCAACGAGAAGCCGACGTTCTTGAAGGTGCCCGACTGAATCACGTAGTCCAGGGTCATGTCGCGCTCCCATTCCGATTGATCCCCGCTGTTCTGCGCCTTGATCCCGGTGCCCTTGAGGTAGGCGATCGACGCCCTCAGCCCCGGTACGCCCAGCGCCGCGAAGTCGTAGGTGTACTGGCCGAAACGGGTTTGTTCACCGGCACGGGTGAAGCTCTGGATCATGCGGTCGGTGGGCAGGTAGACGCTGCCGCCACCGGCGCCCTTGTCCGGCAGGCTGCCCTGGTTGGGCTGGACGAAGTTGCTGCCATCGCCTACCTGCTGATAACCCAGCGCCACGGCATGACCGCCGTTGGCGTAAGTGACCATCGCGGCCCAGGTGCTGTTGTCGATTTCGCCGTCGTTGTCCTCGGTGTACCCGGATACCCGATACCCCGCCGCCCTGCCCGCCGCCGAGCTGTTGGCCCCGCTGGACGTGGTGCGGAAGTAGCGCAGGTCGGTGGTGATCGAACTGCCGCCTTCAAGCGGCAGCACGTGCACCAGGCCGAGGAAGTTCTGGTTATAGAAATCTTCCAGTTGCGCGAAGTAATACTGGGCCTTGAGGCTGCGGGTGACTTCGTAGTCGCCGCCGGCGAAGTAGAACTTGTTGCTGTCACGGGTCGCGCCCGCCACCGACAGGCCGGTGCGATCGGTCGAGGCCCGGCCCACGGCCTGCTCCAGCAAACCACCGGTCAGGGTCAGGCCGTCGATGTCCCTGGATGTGACCTGGGTGCCGGTGAAGGACTGCGGCAGCACGCGGGCATCGTTGGCGAGCAGGATCGGCAGCTTGGGCAACAGCGTGCCGTAGCGCAGTTCGGTTTTGCCAAGGCGCATCTTCGCGGTCGGGCCGAAGCTGCTCCAGCTGTCGGCGGCGCCATCACCGTCGGAGGGGATCATGCCGCTACCGACGTGGCGCCCGGAACCGCTGTCGAGGGTCACGCCGAGCAGCGCCTGGGCATCCAGGCCGAAACCGACCGTGCCCTGGGTGAAGCCAGACTCATAGCGCAGCACGAAACCCTGGGCGGTTTCTTCGGTTTTCGAAGGGTCCGCCGTGCCATCGCGGTTGTCGCTGTTGAAGTACAGGGTGCGCATCGAGAGCGTGGCTTTGCTGTCATCCACAAAGCCGTGGCTGTCGGCGGCCTGGACGCCAGCCGAGCTGCTGGCAAGAAGGATGGCGGCGGGAATTGCTCGTTTGAACATACGGGGCTCCTGGGGAATTTCTTATCGTTATTTGGGTGTTCTGTTGCTTGTTTCAGGCGCGCAGGATCCCGCGCCCGATGGGTGAACATGAGCTTCAAAAATTCAAGGTTTCTGGTAATTGGATCGGGACTCGGTCCCCTGTAGGAGCTGCCGCAGGCTGCGATCTTTTGATCTTGCTTTTAAAAGATCGCAGCCTCGTTGCACTCGACAGCTCCTACACAGCTCCTACACAGGGCTCCTATGGAGGGTCACGCCAAATTCGTGAAACTCTTAAAACATTTCGAGAGGCGATTTTCAAACGCGGTGAAAGTAGTTTTCGTAGAGGGATAAGGCTTGTCGTGCAGAGGCATGGAACGCGGTCGTATTTGAAAATCCGCCCCGCAGGTTTTCATCGATGGTCAATACTGCTTGCACCCCTGAAAAGAGAAAAAGTACCGAGGTGACCCACGATGTCCCTGACGCTGTACTACCACCCACTCTCGTCGTTCTGCCACAAGGCGCTGATCGCGCTCTACGAACACCGGATCGACTGCGAAAAGCGCCTCATCGACCTCTCCAGCGAAACCGAGCGCGCGGAACTCGAAGCGCTGTGGCCGCTGATCAAGTTCCCGGTAATCCGCGATCACGCCCGGCAACGCACCGTGGCCGAGTCGAGCGTCATCATCGAATACCTGGACCACTTCCACGCTAGCCAGCACCGACTGATCCCCGAGGATTGGGACACGGCGTTGCAGGTGCGGCTGTGGGATCGCTTTTTCGACCTCTACGTGCAGCAGCCAATGCAGCAGATCGTTGCCGATCGCATCCATGCAAGCGCAGCAGACCTGAGTAAACCAAGGGCCACCCTGCTGACCGCCTACGGCATGCTCGAACGCCAACTGGACGGTGCCGGCTGGGTAGCCAGCCCGGACTTCAGCATGGCCGACTGCTCCGCGGTGCCGGCCCTGTTCTACGCGCGTACCCTGGTACCGATCCCCGACGACTACCCGCGCGTGAATGCGTACTTCGAGCGCTTGATCCAGCGACCTTCGGCCCGACAAGTTCTCGACGAAGCCCGGCCGTGGTTTGCCTGGTACCCGTTTGCCGAGGCCCTTGAAAATCGCTTCCGCTAGCCCCTGTAAATTTTTTTCGCAGCCTCCCGTTGCTTGGCCCGCGCCTTGCTTTGGCACATGGCGCCGGGGACAGTCAGCCGACCTCCCTGTGGCGCAATGGTCTGGGGAGGTGTGCATGGCGGGGCAATCGACGCTGGCAGTCTTGTTGGCTGCACTGGTGGCCATCATGGTCGTCATGGCCGTGGTCCTGACCGCCGCCGCGGCGGTGCTGGTGAGCGCGGCAAGCCTTGCGGCCATAGGTCTTGCGGAAAAAGTGCTGCCGGACATCCAGCCCCTGGCCGGCCTGGCCATCACGCCCTACCAGGCAACGCTCATGGCCGGCATGCAAGCCTGTGGCCTGACGACGATCACCGAGTTCATGCAACACATCAATCTGGTCATGATCACGGCTACCTTGTAGGAGCGAGCATGCTCGCGATGGACTCATAGGCGAAGGGGTCATCCGGAAGATCGCGTCATCGTTGACGCCCATCGCGAGCATGCTCGCTCCTACGGGGTCTGATGGCCCCTCGCCTCTACCCATAAAGCCACCCCATCACAGGTAATTTCCCCAATGTCGGGGCTACTTTCAGCAAGGCGGTTGCGAGTGTCGCGATCCGGGCCTATGGTCCAGACGAGGCAATGCCGCGACCGCTGCGAAGACTCGCAGGCAGTCGCTGGCAATCCACCAAGGATCCCTGCAGTGAGGTGACGACATGCCGAACGACTCCCGCCCTGCCGTGCTCGAACTGATTGGCAATACGCCGCTGGTGCGTGTCAGCCGTTTCGATACGGGCCCCTGTACCCTGTTTCTCAAGCTCGAATCCCAGAACCCCGGCGGTTCGATCAAGGACCGCATCGGTCTGGCGATGATCGATGCCGCCGAACGCGATGGCCGCCTCAAGCCCGGCGGCACCATCGTCGAGGCCACTGCCGGCAACACCGGCCTGGGCCTGGCCCTGGTTGGCCGGGCCAAGGGCTACCGCGTGGTGCTGGTGGTGCCCGACAAGATGTCCACGGAAAAAGTCCTGCACCTCAAGGCCATGGGCGCCGAGGTGCACATCACCCGCTCCGATGTCGGCAAGGGCCATGCCGATTACTACCAGGACGTGGCCGCGCGGCTGGCAAGGGAAATTCCCGATGCGTTTTTCGCCGACCAGTTCAACAACCCGCACAACCCGCTGGCCCACGAATGCAGCACAGCGCCGGAGATCTGGGCGCAGACCCAGCACGATGTCGACGCGATTGTCGTCGGTGTCGGTTCGGCCGGCACCCTCACCGGCTTGACCCGCTTCTTCAAACGGGTGCAACCGGACCTGGAAATGGTCCTGGCCGACCCGGTCGGTTCGGTGATGGCTGAATACAGCCGCAGCGGCACCCTCGGTGCCCCCGGTTCCTGGGCGGTGGAAGGCATTGGCGAAGACTTCATCCCGTCAATCACCGACCTGTCGAGCGTGCGTCACGCCTACTCGATCAGCGACGAAGAAAGCTTCGACCACGCCCGCCAGTTGCTGCGCAAAGAAGGCATTCTCGGCGGTTCGTCGACCGGTACCCTACTGGCAGCGGCGCTGCGCTATTGTCGCGAACAGACCGAGCCCAAACGGGTGGTGAGTTTCGTCTGCGACACCGGCACCCGTTACCTGTCCAAGGTCTACAACGATCAATGGATGTCCGATCAGGGCCTGCTGCAAAGCAAACACTATGGCGACCTGCGCGACCTCATCGCCCGGCGCTTCGAGGATGGCCGGGTGATCAGCGTCGGCCCCGACGACACCCTGCTCACCGCGTTCCAGCGCATGCGCCTGGCGGATGTGTCGCAACTGCCGGTGCTGGAGGACGGCAAGCGCCTGGTCGGGGTGATCGACGAATCCGACATTCTGCTGAACGTGCAGAGTGGCGATGCGCACTTTCGCATGACCGTCACCTGCGCCATGACCGACAAGCTGCAAACCCTGGCGCCGGACGCCAGCCGGGCGCAGCTCGAAGCGGTGCTCGACCGCGGGCTGGTGGCGATCATCGCTGATGCTTCAGGTTTCCACGGCCTGATTACCCGGGTCGACATGCTCAATCATCTACGGAGAACCCTTGCATGAGTCAGCACGACAAGAACGCCGCACCTCGGGGCATCGCGACCCGGGTGATCCACGCAGGCCAGACCCCCGATCCGACCACCGGGGCGCTGATGCCACCGATCTATGCCAACTCCACTTACTTGCAGGACAGTCCTGGCGTACACAAGGGCTTCGACTACGGGCGCTCGCACAACCCGACGCGCTTTGCCCTGGAACGCTGCGTGGCGGATCTGGAAGGCGGCACCCGGGGCTTCGCCTTCGCCTCGGGGCTGGCAACGATCTCCACGGTGCTGGAGCTGCTCGACGCCGGCTCCCACGTGGTGTCCGGCAATGACCTGTACGGCGGCACCTTCCGCCTGTTCGACAAGGTCCGCCAGCGCAGCGCCGGACACCGCTTCAGCTTCGTCGACCTGACGGACCTGTCGGCGTTCGAGGCGGCGTTGCAGGACGACACCCGCATGGTGATGGTCGAAACGCCGAGCAATCCGCTGCTGCGTCTCACGGACCTGGCCGCCATCGCCCGCATCTGCCGCGCCCGCGGCATCATCTGCGTGGCCGACAACACCTTCGCCAGCCCGTGGATCCAGCGCCCGCTGGAGCTGGGTTTCGACATCGTGCTGCATTCGACCACCAAGTACCTGAATGGCCACTCCGATGTGATCGGCGGCATCGCCGTGGTCGGCCAGAACCCCGAACTGGCCGAGCGCCTGGGCTTCCTGCAAAACGCCGTGGGCGCCATCGCAGGTCCCTTCGACGCCTTCCTCACCCTGCGCGGCGTGAAGACGCTGGCGCTGCGCATGGAACGCCACTGCAGCAATGCCCTGGAGCTGGCGCAATGGCTGGAGCGCCAGCCGCAGGTGGCGCGGGTCTACTACCCGGGCCTGACATCACATCCGCAGCATGAGCTGGCACGCCAACAGATGCATGGCTTCGGCGGGATGATTTCCCTGGATCTGAAAACCGACCTCGCCGGCGCAAGGCGCTTCCTGGAAAGCGTGGAAATTTTCGCCCTGGCCGAAAGCCTGGGCGGCGTGGAAAGCCTGATCGAACACCCGGCCATCATGACCCACGCCACCATCCCGGCAGACACCCGCGCGCAACTGGGGATTGGCGATTCGCTGATCCGGCTGTCCGTGGGGGTTGAGGATGTGGAGGATCTGCGGGCGGACCTGGCGCAGGCGCTGGCCAAGATTGGCCAGTGACCTGATGCAATACCTGTAGGAGCGAGCCTGCTCGCGATGGACGTCAACGATGACGCGGGCTGTCTGGATGCACGCGGTGGATGAACGTCCATCGCGAGCAGGCTCGCTCCCACAGGAGGAGCATCGTCGTGCCCACATTGCCGAAGGTGTGGTCACTCCTCGAATCGGCCTTCGCCCTCACGATCCCGCTCATAACGCCGGCCGACCGGAAACGCCGGCAACCACGCTTCACGGCGCACCGTCCAGAGTTCATAGGTGGGTTTGAATTGGTCGGGGGCATCAAGCGCCCCCAGGTTCACTTCGATCTCATCGTCGGTGCGGTTGAACACTGAGGAACCACAGCGGGGGCAGAAGCACCGCCCGCCGTAGTCCCGCGTTTCGCCCTCGATGGTCACCGCGTCCCGGGGGAATATCGCCGACGCATGAAACAGCGCCCCATGGTACTTGCGGCAGTCCAGGCAGTGGCACAGGCCGACCCGATAGGGCCGCCCCGTTGCCACGATCCGCACATCGCCACACAGGCAACCGCCGGTGAATCGGTCCATGGTGCGTCTCCTCTGCAAACGAGATCCCTGTGGGAGCGAGCCTGCTCGCGAAGGCGGTGTGTCAGTCAACAATGGTGCTGAAGCTGATGGCCCCTTCGCGAGCAGGCTCGCTCCCACAGGTTACCGTACATGACCGTGACTTGAGCGCAGACTGCACAGTGAAGATTACTGCTGGCCCGCCTTCGATTCCCGGCTGAACGCCGCCACTTCCTGCACCAGCCCTTGCGCTGCGAGCATCACCAGTTGGCGGCCTTTTTCCGGGGTGGCCAGGGCCGGGTCGGAGCCCATGCGGCCGTCGGGGTGGCGGGCGCGGAAATCCGCTGCTTCGCGAATCGGGCCCCAGTTGGCGATCTGCGGCGAGTAGTCGGCGGTCTTGATCGAATCCGGGTAGGCCCATTGGGTGACGGCAATTTCCGACGGCGTTGCATGAACGCCGTGGCCGGTGGGGAACTGCTGTTTGGCCAGCTCGTTCACGCCCTCCAGATCCCACCAGTTGCACAGCTTCAAGGCGAAGCCGGCCGGGCGACGGGCGAAGCTGGCTTCGGCGTAGATTTCCGAGAAAGCCGCCTCAATCGAAGCCACGTTACCGCCGTGACCATTGAGGAACAGGATCTTTTCGAAGCCGTGGGCCGCCAGCGAACGCACCCAGTCGCCAATCGCCGCCATGAAGGTCGAAGGACGCAGGGAAATGGTCCCGGGGAACCCCAGATGGTGTTGCGCCATGCCGATGTTGAAGGTGGGCGCAATCAGGATATCGGCGTCTTTCTGTGCCTGGCGGGCGATGATTTCCGGGCACATCCAGTCGGTCCCCAGAAGCCCGGTCGGGCCGTGTTGTTCATTCGAGCCGATGGGAATCACGATGGTGCGGCTGCGCTGAAGAAACTGTTCGATTTCGGCCCAGGTGGACATGTATAGCAGCATGTGAGTTCTCTCTTTCAAGGGTTCCTTGCGGAACAGGATGTTGACCCAAGCGCAGGCGGATCAGCCAGCACTCAATTCAGGAACAGCTGTTTGACTCGCTGACGACTTGTTGAAAAGCACGATCAGCGTCGCACACAGCGCGGCACAGCCGACAGCGACGACGCCCAGGTTCATGGTGCCGGTGGCCGTCTTGGCCCAGCCGATCACCGCCGGCCCCCAGAACCCACCGGACAGGCCGATGGTGTTGATGAAGGCGATGCCGCCGGCGGCCGCTTCGCCCTTGATATGTTCCGACGGCATGGTCCAGAACACGGTATAGGCCATGAACATCGCCGCGGTGGCCAACGACAACAGCATCAGCGACGGCAGCACATGCCCGGCGGCGAAGGGGAACATCAGCAACAGCAAGGCGCCGATGCCCGCCGGCACCGCACAGTGGTAGCGCCGTTCGCCCAGCCGGTCGGAGCGACGCCCGATGAAGTACATGCCGATGGCAGCGCCGACATAGGGGATCGCGGCAAACCAGCCCAGTTGCTGAGTGTCGCTGACGCCCTGGTCCTTGAGGATCGCCGGGAGCCAGAAGCTCATGGCGTAGATCGAGAAGATGATGCAGAAGTAGGCCGAGGCCAGCACATAGGTTTTCGGGTCGCGCAGCACAGCCTTGAAGGAATGCGCCTGCCCTGCCGATGGGCCAAGTTCCGAGGCCAGCAGTTGCTTCTCTTCGGCACTCAGCCAGCGGGCCTCGGCGGGCCGGTTGGCCAGCACGAAGTACGTGAGGACGCCGAGCAAAACGCAAGGCAAACCTTCGATCAGGAACATCCACTGCCAGCCGGCCATGCCGCCGGCACCGGCCAGCGCGGTCATCAGCCAGGCCGACAGCGGCGCGCCGACGATACCGCCAACGGGCCCGGCAATGAACACGATGGCGATGGCCCGGGCCATGCGCGTCGGGCCGTACCAGCAAGACAGGTAATAGATCATGCCCGGCGCAAAACCGGCCTCGAACACCCCCAGCAGAAAACGCATCACATAGAAGGTCGGCACGTCGCGCACAAACAGCATGCAGGCCGAGGTGATGCCCCATAGCACCAGGATGCGGCTGAAGGTCTTGCGCGCGCCGACCTTGGGCAGCATCAGGTTGCTGGGCAACTCGAACAGCACATAACCGAGAAAGAAGATCCCGGCGCCGGCGCCATAGGCGGCATCGGACAGGCCCAGGTCACTTTGCATCTGCAGCTTGGCGAAGCCGACATTGATCCGGTCCAGATAGGCGAAGACATAGCAGATGAACAACAGCGGCAGCAGGCGCCAGTTGAGCTTGCGATAGAGGACCGCCAGCGCCTCGGTTCTTGCTGCGGGTGTGAAGGTTGCCATGCGCGTCTCCCATTATTGTTGTTCAAAGAGGTCGTGCGATGAATGTTGCCCCGCCCCCTTCAGACCAGCAAGAGCAACTAAGTTCGCGTATCGTTGCCCTGTGAGCAACACTCAAGTCTGGAGGGATAAACGGCATGCGCGAGATCAATCAACAACGGCTGCGCTACTTTCACGAGGTGCTGGTCCACGGTTCCATTCGTGGCGCGGCGGACAGCATCAACACCTCGCCTTCGGTGATCACCCGGCAAATCAAGCTGCTGGAAGAGGAACTGGGCGCGAAGCTGTTCGAACGCCAGGCACGGGGCGTGCAGCCCACCGAGGCGGCGGCGCATCTGCTGGAGTTCTGGCGCGGCTATCGATCGCACCAGGAGCGGCTCGAAGACCAGTTGCAAGCGATCAAGGGCCTGCAACAGGGGCATGTACGCGTGGTGATCAGCGAAGGTTATGTCGACGCCCTGGTCGACAACGTGCTGGCGCCGTTCTGCAAGCAGTACCCCAGGCTCGACGTCACGCTGGACATCCTGCCCGTCGACGATGTGCTGGACGAAGTGGCGCAAAACCGCGCGCACATCGGCCTGGCCTACAATCCACCGCCCCACGCGCACATCGATTTCTGTGCCACTTCTTCACAACCGGTGAAGCTGCTGGTGCGGCCGGATCACCCATTGGCGGTCAGAGGCGGCTCGGCCTCGGTGGAGGATGTACTCGCCTGCCAACTGGTGCTGACACCGACCACCTTCGGCATCGGTCACGCGATCAAAATGCTCGAATACGCCGAGAAGATCGAGATCCGCCCGGCGCTGGTGAGCAACTCGCTGGCGGCCCTCAAGCGCCTGGTGGCCTCCGGGGACTTCGCCTCGTTGCTCGGTGAATTCGCCGCCTACCGCGAGATCGCCCAGGGTAGCCTGGCGGCGATTTCAGTGGATCACCCGTTGTTTCTCGGCGTCGAGGCCAAACTGCTGGTCAAGTCGGGTCGCGCCTTGACCGCCCCGGCCCAGGAGTTGCTCAACTGGATGCTGCAACGCCTGGCGATGTTCGACTCCAGCAACTGAACCTCAATCCGCAGCGGACAATTGCGCTGCGGTCTCCACCAATAACTGGCGGAACCACTTGTGCGCCGGATCGTTGCGATAACGCACGTGCCAGGCGATCTGCACCGGGAAGGTCCCCAGGTCGACGGGGGCTTCTACCACTTTCAGGCGCGGGTCCTTGGCGATTTGCTTGCAGATCAGCCGAGGCAGGGTCGCGCAGTAATCGGTGACCGCGATGATCTCCGGCACCGCCAGAAAATGCGTCACCGAAATCGCCAGCTCGCGCCGCAGGCCTTGCCGGTCCAGCGCCTGGAACAGCCCGGCCCGCAGGCGCCCCGGTGGCTGGATATTGACGTGGCGCAGCGCCTCGTATTGCTCGCGCGACAGGCTGTCGCCGATGTCCGGATGGTCGGCACGCACCACGCACGCCAGGCTGTCGTCCATCAAGTGCTGGATGATCAGGTTGTCGGGCGGTTCGACGATGCGCCCGAGCACCATGTCCGTGGTCCCGGAAATCACCCCGGTTTCCGCCAGGTCATTGCCGTAGGGCGCCAGCGACATTTTGATCCCCGGCGCCAGCGCTCGCAGCCTGGCGACAATGCCCGGCACCAGCACCACTTCAACGTAAGTGTTCACCGCGATGTTGAGCTGGCGGGTCGCGGTGGCGGGATCGAAATGCTGCCGCCCGACCAGTACCTCGTCGAGCCTGCCCAGGCTCTCGACGATCACCGGGGCGATCTCTTCGGCAAACTGGGTCGGCTTGATGCCGTAGCGCTCGCGGATGAACAGCGGGTCTTGCAAGGTGTCGCGCAGCCGATTGAGGGCATTCGACAGCGCCGGCTGGGTGATCCCCAGGCGCAACGCGGCGCGGGTGACGCTGCGCTCTTCCATCAGCGCAATGAACACCGGCAAGAGATTGAGATCGTAGCGCATGGTTTGCCACCGTCTGGATCGCAGGATTCAGAAGACATAATGCCTGATGAATATCTAACATCAAGTAAGTAAATTTCTTGAATATCTCACCCTGAATCATAGTTGGGCCCATCCAGAAGGTGCTGCCGGAACCGGCCGCCACTTCAAGTGCTCAACTCAAATTCAAGGTGATTCAGATGACAGGCACCCCACCCTCGAACAAGCTGGCCCGCGCCCTGGCGCTGTTTGCCCTGGCCCTGGGCAGCTTCTGCATCGGCACGTCCGAATTCGCCAGCATGGGCATCATCCAGCTGTTCTCCGCCAGCCTGGGCATCGATGTGCCGCAGGCCACCAACGCGGTCACCGCCTACGCCCTGGGCGTGGTCATCGGCGCACCGGCGGTGACCCTGGCGGCGGCCCGGCTCAACCGACGCACGCTGTTGCTGGCGTTGATGGGGCTGTTTGTCGTCGGCAACGTGCTGTCGGCGATCGCCACCGACCTGAACCTGCTGATGGCCGCGCGCTTCCTCAGTGGCCTGCCACAGGGCGCCTATTTCGGCGCGGGTGCGATGGTTGCGTCCTGGATCATGGGCCCCGGGCAGGAAGGCAAGGCGTTCGCCATTGTCATGACCGGGCTGACCATCGCCACCATCATCGGCTCGCCGCTCGCCACCTTTCTCGGTCAACACCTGGGCTGGCGTGAAACCTACCTGGCGGTGGCTGTGCTCTCGGGCCTGGCGCTGCTCGCCATTCGCCAATGGCTGCCACGCAGCGAGGCGCTGAACGGCACGCCGATCATTCAGGAACTGTCGGCCCTGCGCAAAGGCAGCGTCTGGGGTGTGATGGCGGTGGCGACTGCCGGTATCGCCAGCCTGTTTGCGGTGTACACCTTCGTCGGCCCGATCGTGACCGACGCGGCACACCTGGCGCCGAGCATGATCCCGGTGGCCCTGGCGATCTTCGGCCTGGGCATGACGGCCGGCAACAGCGTCGGCGGTTCCATGGCCGACCGTTACCCGATGCGCGGCATCGTCCTGGGCTTCGGCGTGGCACTGGTGGTGCTGGCGATCATCGCCACCGCCGGCCAATCGCCCTGGGTGCTGTTCCCTGCCCTGTTCGTGCTCGGTGCCGGCCTGATGGCTTCGCTCCCGACCTTGCAAGTACGCCTGACCCGACTGGCCCCGCAAGCAACTTCGCTGATGGGCGCCATGACCCTGGCCGCGTGCAACCTCGGTAATGCCATCGGTGCCTGGGGCAGTGGCGCCTCGATCGATGCAGGTTACGGCCTGATGTCCGCAGGCTGGGCCGGCTTTGCCATGACCCTGACTGGCCTGGTGCTGTTCGGCCTCACGCTGATCCGCCGCCCTGCTCCCCTCGTCCATGCGGCCAGCGCCGCCTGAATTTGCAACTTAAAACCCGCGTTTTCAATCCTGTAGGAGTGTTACCCATGAGCATCAAACACGTTCTGTTCATCCTGACCAACACCGCTGAAATCGGCCCGAACAACCGCCAGACCGGGTACTTCTTCCCGGAAGTCGCCCACCCTTACGAGGTGTTCGCCGAAGCGGGCGTGGCGGTCGAATACGCCTCGCCTCTGGGCGGCAACCCGCCGGAAGACGGCTACGACGAAACCGACCCTGCGCAACTGGCATTTCGCAACAGCGCCGCGATCCGCCGCATGGCCAACAGCCGTCGGTTGTCGGAAGTGGATGTGCTGGACTACGACGCGATCTTCTTCCCGGGCGGCCTTGGCCCGATGGTCGATATCGCCAACGACCCTGACGTGAAGCGTGCGATCGAACGTGCGTGGAATGGCGGCAAGATCGTCGCGGCGGTGTGCCACGGTCCAGCGGCTTTCCTTGGGGTCAAGCTGGCAGACGGCACCCCGCTGGTCCAGGGCCGCAAGCTGACCTCGTTCTCAAACGATGAGGAAGCGGGTTACGCCCAGGCCGATGTACCGTTCCTCCTGGAGGATGCGCTGCGCGCCGAAGGTGCCGAGTATTCGTCGGCCGCGGTGTGGCAGGAAAAAGTGGTGGTCGACGGTCGCCTGATGACCGGCCAGAACCCGGCATCCGGCGGGCCGCTGGCCAAGGCGATGGTTGAGGCGCTGCGCTGAAACCTTAATCCCCTTCTTAACCTGTGGGAGCGAGCCTGCTCGCGATGGACCTGAGAACACCGCGGGGTGTCAGGTCTCCAGCGTCATCGTTGACGACCATCGCGAGCAGGCTCGCTCCTACAGGGACCTCACCCTTCAAGGAGTTCCCCTCATGTCCGCCTATGTTATTTTCATCCGCGAAAACACCCTCGACGAAGCGCAAATGCAGCAATACGCGCAGAAGGCTCCCGCCGCCCGAACCGGCCACGACATCACCCGAATCGCCTTCTACGGCCAGCTCGACGTGTTGGAAGGCCCATCGGCCGAGGGTGTGGCGATCCTGCGTTTTCCCGACATGGACGCCGCCCGGGCGTGGTACAACAGCCCGGCTTATCAGCAAGCGCGGGAACATCGTTTCAAGGGGGCGCAGTACCGGATGCTGCTCGTCGAAGGCAGCGACGTCGCGCCGGCCTAGCGCTCCAAGGTCAAGGCACATCACCAGGAGGTCCATTTCGTGAGCAAAAAGCCCTACGCTCCGCCCAAGGTCTGGAAACACGAAGCGCCGTCAGGCGGCCAGTTTGCCAACATCAACCGCCCGGTTGCCGGCCCGACCCATGACAAGACCCTGCCGGTCGGCAAGCATCCGTTGCAGCTGTATTCGCTGGCCACGCCCAACGGCGTGAAGGTGACCATCCTGCTCGAGGAACTACTGGCGCTGGGGCACACCGGCGCCGAATACGACGCCTGGCTGATCCGCATCGGCGAAGGCGAGCAGTTCTCCAGCGGCTTTGTCGAGATCAACCCGAATTCGAAGATCCCGGCCCTGCTGGACCGCAGCGCAGAGCCGCCGATTCGCGTGTTCGAGTCCGGTTCGATCCTGTTGTACCTGGCGGAAAAATTCGGCGCCTTCCTGCCCAAGGATCCCGCCGGGCGCACCGAAACCCTGAACTGGCTGTTCTGGCAGATGGGCGCGGCGCCCTACCTGGGTGGCGGTTTCGGACACTTCTATGCCTACGCGCCGGAGAAATACGAATACCCGATCAACCGCTTCACCATGGAGACCAAGCGTCAACTGGACGTCCTCGACCGCCGCCTTGGTGAAAGCACGTATCTGGCCGGCGACCACTACAGCATCGCCGATATCGCGGTCTGGCCGTGGTACGGCCAACTGGTGCGGGACAACGTGTACTCGGCCGCCGAATTCCTCTCCGCCCACGAATACACCCATGTACAGCGCTGGGCCGAGGAAATCGCCAAACGCCCGGCGGTCCTGCGTGGCCAGCGGGTTAACCGGACCTGGGGCGACGAGCAACTCCAGGTGCCTGAACGGCATCAGGCCAGCGATCTGGACTGAGAACATCGCGGTCAATCAAATCCCCCTGTAGGAGCGAGCTTGCTCGCGATAGCAGACTGTCAGTCGAGAAAGATGTTGCCTGACACACCGCTATCGCGAGCAAGCTCGCTCCTACAGGTTTATCTGCCAGCCTTGTCATTTGTGTACAGCGCCAAACCCTGTGGGAGCGAGCCTGCTCGCGATAGCAGACTGTCAGTCGAGAAAGATGTTGCCTGACACACCGCCATCGCGAGCAGGCTCGCTCCTACAGGTTTATCGGCCAGCCTTGTCATTTGTGTACAGCGCCAAACCCTGTGGGAGCGAGCCTGCTCGCGATAGCAGACTGTCAGTCGAAGCAGATGTTGCCTGACACACCGCCTTCGCGAGCAGGCTCGCTCCCACAGGTTTATCTATCCCCGGTTTATTGCGGCACGCCGAACGCAGGCGCAGCGTGACACCGCTGGCACTCGCGAACCGGCCCCGCTGCGTGAATCACCTGCACCTGTTTGAGGTGGCAATCACGGCACAAGCCATGGAAATCCTGCTCCATGCGCAACGCCAGCGCGGGGGTCTTTTTGTGGCACAACACACAACTGCGCTCCCCCGTGGGTGGCGACGGCGCGTGGTCGGCATAGTCGTGGTGACAGGTCAGGCAGTTCACCCGGCCATGCAGTTGATGGTTGAAGTTGATCGGCAATAACGGGCGCTCCCGAAGCAGTTGCCCGTGAGCGCTGTAAAGCAGATAGCCCAGGCCGGCTGCCACCATCAGCAATCCACATGAATACGCGCGCCTCACAGCGGCAGATCGCTATTGGCCAACAGCGAGTAGCCGAGCGCCAGGGTCAGGGCGAACAGCACCACGCCCACGCTCAACCAACTGGCATAACGGGCTGTGTGACGGCGTCTCGATCCGATGCCACGCACCAATGCCGGTCGCGGCATTAGTGGCCTGAGGATCGCCGCACAGATCATTCCCACCCACAAAAACGCCTTCCACGGCTCTGCGCTGTAGAAGCCGGCACTGATTACATGCACCGACATCAGCCCCAGCAACAGCGCCCCCAGCCCGTAATGCCAGTGTTTGAAATGCCGATGGTTGCGCCACAGTTTCTTGCGCACGGCCGTAAGACCGGTCGGAACCAGCACCAGCAGAATCAGGCTGGCGAGAGTGCCGCTGAGCATCGGCCAGGTGGCCGAGGGTTTGAGATAGTCGATCACCAGCGGCTCGCTGAACAGCAACACGCCGATGTGCACCGCCAGCAGCAGCGTGGCGGCGTAGCCGAGGTCGCGATGCAGGTTCATGAAGAACTTGCCGTCGTAGTGGGGCTCGCTGAGCGGACGGCCGCTGTAGATGAACAGCATGGCCAGCAGCACGCCGCAGAGAAACCCCACGCCATTGGCCAGGTCCCAGGCGAGATAGATGCCCGGCATGGGGCTTGCGAACAACAGCAGCACGAATGGCAGCGTGATCAACAGGGTCAGGCGAAGCAGTAATGCGACCACGCTCAGCCTCCTGCTCGATAGCGCGCCGGGATATTCACTTCATCTTCGGATTATCGCCAGGATGGCTGCGCGACCTTTGAGGCTGGGTGCCAGATGTGTTGTTGAGCGTGACAAGTTGCGCTGGAAAACAGTGATCCCTGTAGGAGCGAGCCTGCTCGCGATGGGCCTGAGAACAACGCGGGGTGTCAGGTTATCCGCGTCATCGTTGACGTCCATCGCGAGCAGGCTCGCTCCTACAGGTTTTTCTGCCAGCCCTGGCATTTGTGTAAAACCACAATCCCAGTGGAATCAGGTTTCAGGGCTTATGCAGGCTTGAAGCAGTACGCCGCCAGCTTGTTGCCATCCAGGTCCCGGGCGTAGGCCGCATAGGCATTCGGTGCCCAGCCGCGGGGTCCGGGTTCGCCTTCGCAGGTGCCGCCACTGGCCAGGGCAGCGGCGTGGAAGGCGTCGATGGCCGCGCGATCAGGTGCCTCGAAGCTGACGGTCACGCCATTTCCGACCGTGGCCGGGGCGCCGTTGGCAGGCTTGAGGACGAAGAACGATGGCGCGCTTTCGCCCCATATCGAGCCGTTGTCATCCAGGTCGGCAATGCGTTGCTGGCCAAGGGCGCCGAGCACCTTGTCGTAAAAGGCCCGGGCTTTTTGCAGATCATTGGTACCGACAGTGACGTGAGTGAAAACGCTCATTTTTATGCTCTCGTGGGTGGAACCAGGGTGGATGAATACGGTGGTGCGGATGTCAGTGCGGCCAGAGATCCGTCGGAAAGTACTTCTGCGAAATCTGCGTGTACTTGCCCGATTCGTACAACTGGGTCAGCGCCTTGTCGATCTGGGTCTTGAGTTCGACATCACTCTTGCGCATACCCGCGCCGACACCCAGACCATATTTCAACGGGTCCATCTTGATGCTGCCCGTGCCCTTTTCTTCGAACGCCGTGCCGTCCTGGGACTTGAGGAAATCGATGTCGCCGACCTTGTCGAGGAACATGACGTCGATACGTCCGGCAATCAGGTCGGCGTTGCAGTCGTCCTGGGTGTTGTAGATGCGGATATCCGAGGTGTTGCCATAGGCGCTGCGGATGAATTCGGCATTCGTGGTCGAGCCCTGCACGCCGATGGCCTTGCCGGCGAGTCCTTCCGGGGTCAGTGTCACGTCGACGTTTTTCGGCGCAACGAAAATGCCGGTGGTTTCATAGTAGGGACGGGAAAACGCGATCACTTTCTGCCGCTCCGGACTGATGCCCATGGAGTTGAACAGCACGTCGAACTTGTTGGCGATCAACGCGGGAATGATGCCGTCCCACGCCACTTCCTTGATCTCGCACTCGGCCTTCATCTGCTCGCACAGCGCGCGGATCAGGTCGGGCTCAAAGCCGGTGAATTGCCCGGTAGGTGTCTTCACCAGAAACGGCGGGTACGGCTCGGCAGCGACGCCAAAGCGCAGCTTTTCCTGAGCCGCGCTGGCGGGCGCGGCAAAGGCACACAGGGTCAGGCCGAGCGAGGCCGCCAGGGTCAGGTTGCGAAGTATTCGTTTCATGGTCGATCCTTTTTTATTGGAGGACAGTGATAAACGCATGCATTTGAAAGAGCATTTTCAGGCGGCCGGTACCGGCAGCGGCAACCAGCCCTGAATGGCTTGCCAGTCAGATTCGAGGGCGCTGAAACGTGAGAGCGAGAAGGTAGAAAGATCGGCGAAACTGCAGGCACCGTCCACGACCAGGTCGCGAATGGCATGACCGCTGGCCGGAGAAAGTCCGAAGCCGACACCGGACATGGTGGCGACGGTGACGTTGTCCAGTGCAGCGGGCCGATCGATCACCGGACGCCCGTCCGGGGTGTTTTCGATGAACCCTGCCCAGCTGCGAATCACCCGCTTGTGGGCGACCTTGGGGAACAGCTCGGCCAGGCGTTTGGCGATGTTGCATTGCAGCGGTGTCGATTGCGCCCGGGTACCGCGCAGATCCGCCAGGTCGACCCACTCGTGGGGGCCGCCACCATAGGCCAGGTTGCCGCGCAGGGTTTGCCGGCCGTACAGGCCGTTGCCATCCACACCGCCGACGTCGAGCAACGGCAGCGGCTCGGTGACGATCATCTCCGCACGGGCGGTCACCAGCGGAATGTCCACTCCCAACTGCGCCGCCAGTTCCCCGGTATGGGGACCTGCGGCAATCACCAGATGGTCGCAGGAGATCAGGCCCTGGGCGGTGCGCACGCCGGTCACCCGGTCGCCATCGCGGACGATGTCGACCACGGGGGTGTGTTCAAGCACCCGACCGCCGAGGTTTTGCAGCGCCCAGGCGTAGGCCTGCAAGGTGCGGTGCGGGTTGGCGTGGCCGCCGAAATGGTAGTAGAAGCCGGCCAGTACGTTGTCGCCGGCAAAGGGCACCAGTTCGCGCACCTGCTGCGGGTCCAGCAGGTCGACGCGCAGGCCATACCAGGCGGCTTCGTTCACGACCTTCTGATCGAGGGCAACCTGGTGTTCGGTCAGATCGATGCTGATGCGGTCCGGGCGATACTCGGTGGGATAGCCGAGCAGTTCGTCCATCATCGGCCACAGTCGCTGCTCTTCGACAAACAGCGGGCTGTGGTGATGGGAACAGCCACCGCCGTTGCGCCCCGAGGCGCCCCAGCCGATCAGGCCGGCTTCGAGCACCAGCACGTCGACGCCATCGCGCGCCAGCCACCAGGCGGCGCTCAAGCCGGTCACGCCGCCACCGACGATGACGACGGATGCACTTGAGGAGGATTTCTTGACTGTCTGCATGGTGTCAGCCCTCTGCAGTGAATGGAGTGCTCAGCGCAGCGGATTGAGACGCGGCGTCTGTCCTGCGCCGGGCGACGGTCTGCTCGCCCGCGCACAGCCAGAACGGCGTCCACTGCGACGGCATGTCGAACCAGGCATCCCAGCGGCTTTTCATCTGCGGCGCTTCCTCGACCTGCGCGGCCTGGCGCATGGACAGCGGACGCACCGGCGGGCGAAACGAGGCCAGCGCAATGGCCTCGACACTCAGGCCGGCGCCGAGGCCGAGCAACGCCGCCACCTGTTCACGGCAACGACGGCCCTGGCACGGGCCCATGCAGGCCCGCGTCAGGCGCTTGGTCACGTCCGGGTTGGGCGAATCGTTTTGCATGGCGATCTCCAGCGACGCCTCGGCAGGCGTCCATTGCAGATAGCGCGGTGGCTGCTGGCCGAGAATCTCGTTGGCGGTGACTTCCTCGCACTGGCACACAAAGGGCTGGTTCTGCGCGTGGAGCGTGGACGCCCGTACCCAGGCTGCGCGATTGGCGGCAGGGTCGCAGACGGGCGCGTCAGGGATCGGCGCCTGCTCGCTTGGCGCAATATCGACACCCAACGCGACCAGCGCGGTATGTGCGGCGATGTGCCCTTCGCGCCGGGCAATGTTCTCGTCGAGGCTTTTCGATGCCCAGACGCCAGCGCAGTCACCGGCCACCAACACGAAGGGCAACGAAGTGCGCTGCACCGGATCCGCGTCAGGCACGTGGCCGCCGCGGTCGGCCTGGAATGAGATGCGGCATCCCGCCGATTCCACCAGCTCGATGGCGGGAATGGCTGCCACGCCCAGCAGCACCGTGTCGCATTCGATCTCGATCAGCGTCCCGTCAACGGGGCGGCCGGTGCTGTCGACCGCCACGGCAGTAATGCCCTTGACCCCGAAGCCGTCGCCGAGCGCTTCGCGCACGACATGCCCGGTCAACAGCCGGGCGCCCTGCTCCACCAGTTGACCCAGCAGCGCGGGATCGCCACTGACCTGGGTTGCCTGCTCAATGATCGCCGCAATCTGTACGCCGCTGGCGATCAGCGCCCGGGCCGTGGCCAGCGCCTGGGTATCGCTACCGACCAGCACCGCGCGCTTGCTGTCCAGCGCCTGGTAAACCGTGGCCAACCGATGCGCCGCGCTGACGCCCATCACACCGGGGCGATGCCAGCCGTCGAACGCCAAGCCCATGTCACGCCGGCCGGCGGCGACGATCACCTGTTTGAAGCGCAGCAGCCAGGCGTTGTCCTCATCAGCCAGACCGGCCACGGCGCCTTCGATCCACGCGGCGGTGGGCTGCTGGGGAAACAGGCCCCAGACCGCCGTGCCGAGCCGTACGTCGACACCGGCTTCAAGCGCCTCGGAGATCTCCGGGCGGGCATCGAGCAGGGTCTGCAGGACGCTGTTGCGGTTGGCCACCGCCGCGCCCATGCGCCCACCGAAATGCAGCGGCACTTCCTCGCCCATGGTTTCCAGCGGCACAGGATTTTCGTCCACCAGCGTGACCCGCAGGCCATGGCCGATGGCGCTCAATGCCGCCGCAAGCCCCGCCGGCCCCGCACCGACGATCAGAATGTCGGTCTCGTCGCTGATCGGCGGTGCCTTGCCCGCCACTGAGGCCGGATCGTAGTAGTGGTCGTTCTTGTTATGTGTGGCCATCGAGTTTCCCCCGAGTGAGGCGCGTGTGCGTTGACGTGGGCTAGCGACTAGAACAACGAAGAAGGCGGCTTGACGTCGCCTTCGGCAAATCGCGACAGGCGCAGCTGACGCATATCCAGGCCCGGATCGCCCGAGTCGATCCAGTCCGCCAGGGTCTTGCCCACGATCGGCCCCATGGCAAAGCCGTGGCCGCAGAACCCGGTGGCGATCGCCAGGCCCCGGGGTGAGGTTTGCGCATCGATCACCGGAATGCCGTCGGGCAAGACGTCGATGGCGCCCGCCCAGCGGTCGGCGATCTGCGTATCGACCTGTCCGGGGAACGCGGCCTTGAGCGCGCGCATGGCAGTGCCCAGGCCCTTTTCATTGGGCTTGATCAGCGGATTGCGTTCGTGGATTCCCTCGCCCAATCGCGAGGCCTGCGACCACGGCATGCGCTGGTGCAGATCCGTCAGGCAGGCACCGTTGAGGTTGAAGCGAAACGACTTGCGGTGCGCCCACAACGAAGGCGCATACCAATGCAGCGCGCGCAGGTGACCGAGGGTCATGTCGACGTCGACATGGGCGTCGTCGGCGATGTTGAAGCTGCCGTCCAGGCGTTGCCGGAAGCCCACGCCATTGGCGATGGTTGAAATGCCGCTGAGGGTCGGCCCCGAAGTGGTTCGCGCCACCGTGCCACGGACCAGTTGCTGCGGCAGTTCGATACCGAGCATGCGCAGCAGGCGGAAGGTGGTGACACCTGCGGCGCAGACCACGGTTTTCGCCTTCACATAGCCGCGCTCGGTTTCCACTCCCACCACCTGGCCGGCGGCAACGTCGATGCCCCGTGCACCACAGTGTTCGACCAGTTGCACACCCAGCTCCCGGGCGCGCATGGCGAAGGCCCGCGCCACCAGCGTGGGCTCGGCCTGACCGTCGCTGGCGGTGAACAGGCCACCCAGTTGCGGGACGGCATAACCCGGCAGTTTGTTCGCCACTTCACGGGGCGACAGCATGACGGTGTCGACCGAAAAGCTGCGTGCAACGCTGAGCCAGGAGGCGTATCCCTCACGCTCTTCTTCATTGCCCGCGACAAACAGGCAGCCGTCGTTGCGCCAGCCCAGGTCGGTTTGCAACTCACGCTCCAGCGAGCGCCAGATACCGATGCTGGCTTGCATCAGCGGCACTTCGGCCTCGTCTCGCGATTGCTGGCGCACAAAGCCCCAGGCCCGGGACGACTGCTGCCCGGCGAGCACGCTTTTTTCCAGCAGCAGTACCTTCACCCCGGCCTTGCCAAGGTAATAGGCGCAGGCACAGCCCATCAGGCCGCCGCCGATGATCACCACGTCGACTTCACGGGGCAGTGGATTGTCCTGGGGCACCGATACGCCGGCCAAAGCTGCTACTGGAGTGTTCATAAGGGAAATCGCCGAGTTGGAAATGACGCATGGCGCAGCGTCGTGGTTTCGGCTAAGAATGTGCCCCGGCAGGCTGAAATTACAGTGATGTCTGCGCATTAATTCCATGTGAGGAACGCATAGAAACATGAGCCGCCAACTGCCATCGATCGAGCTATTGCAGGCATTCCTGACGGTTGCCAAGACCGGCAACTTCGGCAAGGCGGGCGAGCAGCTCAACCTCAGCCAGAGCGCGGTGAGCCGCCAGGTGGCGCAACTGGAAGCACGCCTGGACACCCGCCTGTTCGAGCGGCACACGCGCAGAATCGTGCTCACCGCCGAAGGCCGGTCGCTGGTACCGGTGGCGGAACAGGTCATCGGCCTGCTGTCCGACGCCTCGCACATGCTCGCCACCGTGGGCCGCAGCGTCAGCCTGCGGGCGCATCCGACCATGGCCGCGCGCTGGCTGATTCCTCGGTTGACGGCGTTTTATCGCGAGCACCCGCAAGTCACGGTCAGTGTCGACACGGTCTACCACCGCTTTCCCGATTTCGCGTTCGAGTCGATCGACGCCATGATCGCCTACGGCACCGCCACCTGGCCCGATTTCGAAGCACTCGACTTGTGGGAGGAAGAGCTGATACCCGTCTGCTCGCCGCAACTGCTGGAAGGCACGACGCCGCAGGAACTGCTCAAGACCGCACGGCTGGTGGACTCGAGCATGGATCGCCTGGACTGGCGCCGCTGGGAAGACCTCTACCCCGGTTCCATCGGACCGGATAACGCTCACCTGACCTTCGACACCCTGGAGTCGGCCATAGTCGCGGTGAAATGCGGCCAGGGAATCGCCCTGGTCGACGCGGTGCTCACACAGGATGAATTGCTCAACGGGCAACTGGTTCGCGTGCATGCCGGGCGCATCGTGACCGGTGGGCGCTACACGCTGGTTTATCCGCGGCGGGTAAAGCATTCGAGCGGGTTTTCCGAGTTTCTGGACTGGCTGGAAAACCTGAAAACCGCATAACCGCCCTGCACAAAACCTGTTGGAGCGAGCCTGCTCGCGATGGCGGACTGGCAGGCGACATCGATGTTGAATGTGCCAGCCTCATCGCGAGCAGGCTCGCTCCCACAAGGGTTTTGAGGTGTTGCTGGATCTTGTGCTCACCGCAGATCAACTGTAGGAGCGAGCCTGCTCGCGATGGCGGACTGGCGGGCGACATCGACGTTGAATGTGCCAGCCTCATCGCGAGCAGGCTCGCTCCCACAAGGGACTTGGGGTGTTGCTGGATCTTGTGTTCACCGCAGATCAACTGTAGGAGCGAGCCTGCTCGCGATGGCGGACTGGCGGGCGACATCGATGTTGAATGTGCCGGCCTCATCGCGAGCAGGCTCGCTCCTACAAGGGACTTGGGGTGTTGCTGGATCTTGTGTTCACCAAAGATCAACTGTAGGAGCAAGCCTGCTCGCGATGGCGGACTGGCGGGCGACATCGATGTTGAATGTGCCGGCCTCATCGCGAGCAGGCTCGCTCCCACAAAGGAATTGGGGTGTTGCTGGATCTTGTGTTCACCAAAGATCGACTGTGGGAGCGAGCCTGCTCGCGATGGCGGACTGGCGGGCGATATCGATGTTGAATGTGCCGGCCTCATCGCGAGCAGGCTCGCTCCTACAGGGGGAAATGCCGCGGATTTTCAACCGATGTGCTTAGTGCCATCACGCTAAGGTACAGCCCCGCTATACCCGGGGATAATTCCGGCGGCCCTTCGTCTCCCCGCACACTCTCTCCATGGGCAAAACCGTCGCCTTCACGCCGAACGCGCGGCAGTTGCCCGAGGCTTTTTGCCCCCATCAGGAGAGTGACCATGACAACGTACCTGAACCATTTCGCCCAAAAGAATGAAGCTCGGCAAGCGCCAGACCTGGTCCCGCACACCCAGGCCGTCGAGTATCAGATCCCTTCGCGCTACGCGGTGCGGGTCGGTGATATCGATGTGATGGTGATCAGCGATGGGGTGCTGCCGCTGCCGACCGAGACCATGTCCACCAACGCCGACCCGGCCGAGCGCAAGGCGTGGTTCAAGAACATGTTCCTGGGGCCGGATGCGTTCGACTGGGCGTTGAACGTGCTGGTGGTGCGCAGCGGCGAACAGATCATTCTCGTCGATGCCGGCCTGGGCGGTCAGTTCCCCGATTTTCCACGGGCCGGGCAGTTTCCCCAGCGGCTGGCGGCGGCTGGCATCGATCTGGCGTCCGTCACCGACATCGTGATCACCCACATGCACATGGACCATATCGGCGGGCTGCTGGTCGACGAGGTGAAAAACAGGCTGAGTCCGGATGTGCGCATCCACGTGGCCGCCACCGAGGTCGACTTCTGGGCAGAACCCGATTTCACCCTGACCGAGATGCCGGCACCCGTACCCGACGTGCTGCGGGCCACCGCCAATGAATTCATGAAAGCGTTCCACAGCAAGCTGCGCACTTTCGAAGACGAATACGAAGTGGCACCGGGCGTGGTGGCGAAAATGACCGGCGGCCATACCCCGGGCCACAGCGTGGTCTACGTGCAATCGGGGGACGAAAAGCTGACCTTTGCCGGTGACGCCCTGTTCCCGGTCGCCTTCGAACACCCCGACTGGCACAACGGTTTTGAACATGATCCCGAGGAATCGGTTCGCGTTCGGGTCCGGCTGATGCAAGAGGCGGCGGCCAGTGGCGAACTCTTTGTCGCCACGCACTTGCCCTTCCCTTCGGTTGGCCGGGTCGCGGTCGACGGTGAAGCCTTCCGTTGGGTCGCGGCGTTCTGGGACTTCTAACCTGCGCAAGCCCTCTGTAGGAGCTGTCGAGCGAAGCGAGGCTGCGATCTTTTGATCTTGAAAGGCAAAATCAAGAGATCGCAGCCTCGCTTCGCTCGACAACTCCTACAGGGAATGTGGTTCTACCCGCTCCAGCGCCTCAGCCATGCGCACCAGGTCCGCGAAGGATTTGGCGTGCATTTTTTTCATGGCATGGGAACGGTGGATTTTGATGGTGATTTCGCTCAGGTTCATCTGCCCGGCAATCTGCTTGTTCATCAGGCCTTTCACGGCAAGCGCCATCACTTCCTTTTCACGGGGGGTCAGCGATTGGTAGTCGGCATGCAGGCTCGAGGATTTGCGTTCGAGTTCGCGGCGCTTCGTGTCGGTCTGGAGTGCGGCAGACACCGCGTCCAGCAGATCCTGCTCGCGAAAGGGCTTGGCCAGGAAATCCACGGCACCGGCTTTCATCGCCTTGACGGACATCTCGATGTCGCCATGGCCGGTGATGAAAATGATCGGAATATTGATGTGCGCATCAACCAGCTGACGCTGGAAGTCCAGGCCGCTGCTGCCCTGAAGCCTCACGTCCAGGACCAGGCAACTGGCGCCATCGGTCTTTGAATGCAGGAGAAATTCCGAGGTTGAAGCGAAGGTCTCGACCCGCATGCCGGTAGAGCGCAACAGGTTGCTTAGCGCATCGCGAATGGAGGCATCGTCGTCCACCACGAACACAATGGAAGCAGTGTTTTGCGACTCACTGAACGGAGCATTCATGCACGGCAATCCCCGGGAGAAATGGTGGAAAAAAAGTGTAGCACAGCGCCACCCACTACCCGGACGACCCTCCAGGCGGCTTCATCAGTTTAGGAAAATGTGCAGGTCTTATGCAGTCAGGCGGGATTCCAGCGCCGAAATCATCGAGAAAAAACCACGGGGCGAATGCAGGAGCAGCTCCACCTGGGCGCTTTGACTCTTTCCATGTGTGCACCAACTGCAAAAATGCTCGCAGTTGTTGGAGAAAATCCGGTAATGGCGTTCACCGATCCTCGAGTACGCGCGACGGACGATTTCATCGCTGGAGTACTCGCTCTGCTCCTCAATCATCCAGACCGGCCGGCCATTGGCGAACTGTTCGAGATCGGTCACCTCGATGGGGCCCGGAGTGAATGAACCGCTGTACCCGGCGTAGTGGGCAACGCGGCCCGAGCCCAGGTAGATGCCATGGTGGATATAGAATTTTCGCGCAGTGATCAGGTGCGAACCGACCGGGGTATGAAGCAGTGCCTGTTCGATATTGTGCAGGTCCAGTGAGCGCTTCATCGAACCTGCGCAAACGCTGGTCGATTTCCGGGCCATGACCGCCTGCGTTTTGCAACGCAGGGATGACAACCCTTCCATGACACTGGCCATCAAGCTTTTCACGATAAAGTTCTCCGAAACCCTTGATGTGACTATATCGCCGGGGTTGCGGAGCTACATTTGTACAAGCGATTACTTCGTTCGACCCATTGATATGCACCCGTTAAACCAAAGTATTAAGCCGGGTGCCGATGGGTGGCCGCCGGCTCCTGCCGGCGGCCTTGATGAGCCCGTAGCGTTCATTCCTGCACCACGGGAAGCGTGAATTGCACAGTGGCGCCACGGGGCTGGTTGGGGCTTGCCCATAAGCGGCCGCCGTGGGCCTCGACGATCGAGCGACAGATCGACAAGCCCATGCCCAGGCCCGTGGGCTTGGTGGTGTAGAAGGACCGGAACACCTGGTCGGCGTTCTCCGTGGCAAACCCCGGCCCCGAATCGCTGACGCTGACCAGCAGGTAGCCCGCCTCCCCCGGCACCGCGCTGATGTGCAACTGGCGCTCGCCTTCGGGCGTCACGCTCATGGCCTCAAGCGCGTTCATGATCAGGTTGAGCAACACCTGTTGCAGCTCCACACGATCACCGACGATGAGCTGCAAGCCATCGGTGAGCTGCGTCTGCAACACAACGCCGTTCTTCATGATCTGGCCACGGGTGAACTCGATCATTTCGCCAATGGCGACGTTGATGTCCAACGGTCCTTTCTGTGGCGGCGCCTTGCGGATATGCCCACGGATCCGCCCCAACACATCCGCCGCGCGGTTGGCATCCTGAATCAGGCGAGCGAGCACCTGACGCACCTCATCGAGTTCCGGCGGCTGGATGTTCAGCCAGCGCTGCGCGGCATTGGCGTTGAGGATGGCCGCGGCGATCGGCTGGTTGACCTCGTGGGCAATAGACGCCACCAATTGCCCCATGGTGGCGACACGGTTGGCGTGGGCCAACTCGGTCTGCACCTCGCGATACTCACGGTACAACCGGGCGTTTTCCAGCGAGATGGCCGCCTGCGACGCCACCAGCTTGAGCACGGCGATCCGGTTCGGGCTGAACACCCGGGCAGTCAGGTTGTTCTCGAGGTACAGCGCCCCCACCAGCTTGGCCTGGTTCATCAACGGCAGGCAGAGAATCGAGCGGGCGCGCTGCTGGCGCACATAAGGGTCGGCGGCAAACGGTACTTCGGCCATGGCATCGTCCAGGACCACGCTCTCGCGGGTGCGCAGGACATGATAGAGAACCGATTCCGGCAACAGCTGCGTGCTGACCGGCGCATGCCGCAACTGCGTCGCGTCGTCGCCGGTGGTCACCTGCGCCGCTATCCGGTACTCGCCACCCTCGGACAGAATCAACAGGCCCCGTTCGGCACCGGCCTGCTCGATCGCCGTGAACATGACCATATCGATCAGTTTTTCCAGCACGATCTCGCCCGACACAGCCTGGGAAACCTTGAGTACGGTGGCAAGATCCAGGTGCTCGACCGTCGTGGCCATGGTGGTGGTCGGGCCAAGGGTGTGTTCCTCGGTACGCAGCGAGGGATACTTCGCATCGAGCTGGCGTACCTTGCCATCGGCGCCCCAACGCAGATAACCGTAGCGGGCATCCTGCAGGTAGACACGGGCGATCTTGCCAAGGCCTCGTGCGGCGTAGAAACGCGAAGCCAGTTCGTTGGCCAGCGCCTCGATATGGACGAAGCCACTTTGCTGCGCCAGGCTGATGGCCTGCTCGTACTCCCGCTCGGCATCCACCACGCGCCCTTCGACACGGGCGATTTCCGCCGCGACCAGGGCCGCCCTGCTGGCGAAATTCTCCGGGCATTGTTGCGCCCAGCCCTGCAACTGCTGGTGATCGACCGCCATGGCGGCCAGATGCCGGGCATGTTCGCCTTGCCCGGCGCCATCACACCACGCCGCCCGGGCCAGCGCGTCATAGAAGTAGTATTCCGCCTCCTCGAAGAACGACTGGCAAACCCACAGCAACTGCTGTGCCCTCGCGGCGGCTTGCATGGCGGCTTCAGGCTCGCCGGCCATGTAGCGAGCCTGCAGTTTGCGCACCCAGTACAAACACTCGGCCAGCACCAGATCGGGAGTGCTGGCCAAATGCGCTTCAGTGTCGGCTTCGTTGAACTCGCCCTCTTCCAGGCGCCCGAAGGTCGGCGTCAGACCCCGCAGCATGCGGATCTGCACCAATTGCGTGGAGATGAAATCCGTCACCAGGCCGAAGCGTACCCTCTTCGCATAATCCAGGCCCTGCTCGGCCTCGCCCTGCACCTCGGGCAAGGGTTCGCCGGCGAACAGCAGGTCGGCGGTGAGGTTGTTTCCCGAGTAGGCACCATACGGCAGGTCGCCGATCCGGTTAGCCGCCACGAACGAACGGCGCAGCAAGTCCCGGCATTGCGCCACGGGGCGCATCCAGCGCACGGCAAAACACGAGAAGCACAGATAGGTGCTTGCCTCGAACCTTGTCAGCCCGCGTTGCTCGACCAGGTCGCAGCCCAGTTGTCCGAACCGGAACCCCACCTCATGATCGCCGAAGCGTCGGCCGGCCACCCGAAAGGCATTGGCATAGAGCACGCAGGAGGCATCGCAGTTACCCCATTCCAGGCTCATGCTGATGGCCTTGCAGATCGACATGCACGACAGGTTCGTGTCGGACTGCAAGGCGGGGGCGAAGAGTTTGCCCAGCACGTTGACGGTCACCAGGGAGGTGGCGTCCTCCATCAACGGCAGGTCGATGAGGTCTTCGATGGCCCGGTCGCCCAGCAACGCGCCGATGCGGTCATATTCGCGCCGCACGTCTTCGTCGCTCGGGTGCGCCGCCCACTCGATCCCCACGTGCCGCAGGTAGTCGAGACAGACAGCGCACGCGGCATCGCTACGATCCAGCAGCAGATAGACGTCCATTTGCAGGCAGGCAACGCTGGCCCGCTCGATCACGGTCATGACGCGCCGGGACAGTGCGATCAGACGCTCGTCGGCGAGAGCGAGCTGGCCGGTCAGGAACTCGCATTCGGCCCTGTTCAACTCCAGCGCGAAACTCAGCCCATTGCGCCGCGCCCAGCAGTCCTCGCCCAACAGCTGGGCACCGGTGGTGAGGTAAGCGAGCGCCGATGCGTAGGCCGACGAAGCCTTGGCACGCTGGCCGGCGATCAAATTGTACTCGGCCAGCTGTTCCCGCTCGCTCAGCTCGGTGAGCAAAGCGGCGCCGCGATTGAGCTGGCCGACGATTTCAAAGATTGCCTCTTCCAGCCCTTGCGCAGGCGTCTGCGCCGCCAGCAGCCGGCCGATCCGCAAATGGGCCTGGGCCCGCGACTCCCTGGGAATCAGCGAATAGGCGGCCTCATGGATACGGTCGTGAACAAACGCATAGGCACCGTCCAGCCGCTCGACCAGCTCCTGGCGAATGGCCTCCCACAACACCGTGCGCAGCTGCGCCTTCGGCACCTCCATGGCGGTTGCCAGCGCGCCGATTGCGGCGACGTTTCCCAGGCACGCAAGCTGCTGCAATGCATGTTGGGTATCGGCCGGCAAGCGGGTGAGCTTGTCGACCATCAGGTCCACGATGTTGTCGGTGTAGCCCTTGGCATGGATGCGATCGGGGTCCCAGAACCAGCGACTCAGGTGGTGATCAAACGTCAGCAGTTGCTCATCAGCGAGGGCTTGCAGGAACTGGATCACGAAGAATGGATTGCCCGCGGTCTTGTCCAGTACCAACTGCGCCAGGGGCTCCACCCGCGCAATCTCGTCATCGAGCGCCTCGGCGATCAACTGCTCGATGTGCGCCTTGGCCAGCGGCGCCAGGGTAATTTCATCGACCCTGCCGCCGGCCTTGCGAATGGCCTCAATCTTCACCGACAGCGGGTGCCCGGCATCCACCTCGTTACTGCGATAGGCGCCGACGAGCATCAGGTGCCGCGTATCGGAGCTGGTCAATAGATCTTCAAGCAAGTCCAGGGTCGCCGCGTCGAGCCATTGCAGATCGTCAAGAAACAGCGCGAGGGGATGTTCGGCCTGGGCGAAGACACCGATAAAGTGCCGTAGCACCAGCAGGAAGCGGCGCTGCGCCTGTTGCGGATCAAGCGCCGGAACCGGTGGCGGTTCGCCGATGATCAGCTTCAGTTCGGGAATGAGGTCGGTCATCAGCCGCGCATTGGGTTCCAGCGCTTGCTGCAGGGCGTCACGCCAATCCGCCAGTTCCGTGTCGTTCTTGCCCAGCAGCGTGCGCACCAGGCTTTGAAACGCCTGCACCAGGGTCGAATAGGGAATATCGCGGCTGTATTGATCGAACTTGCCGGAAGCGAAGAGTCCGCGCGGCGGTACCAGTACCTTATGCAGCTCATTGACCACCGAGGATTTGCCGATACCGGAATACCCGGTGACCAGCACGAGCTGCGGGGCGCTGCTGGCGATGATCCGGCCGAACGCGGTAACCAGCGTGTCGACTTCACGCTCGCGTCCGTAGAGTTTCTCGGGAATCAGCAGGCGGTCGGAGGCGCCGTGCTCGCTGAGGGTAAAGGCCTTGATCTGCCCTGTCTGTTCCCACTCGGCCTGGCACCTGCGCAGATCATGTTCGACCCCGGCGGCGGTCTGATAGCGCTCCTCGGCCGTCTTGGCGAGCAGTTTCCTGACAATGTCGCAGAGCACCTGGGGAATGCCTTCGACCCTTGAACTTGCTGGCTCCGGCTTTTTCGCAATATGGCAATGGACCCATTCGATAGGGTCGACGGCGGTAAACGGCAAGGTGGCGGTCAACATCTGGTACAGCGTGACGCCGAAGGAATAGAGGTCGCTGCGCGAATCGATCGAGCGATTCATCCGCCCGGTCTGCTCGGGTGCCATGTAGGCCAGTGTGCCGGCGATGGTCTCGGGCGCCTGGCGCTCCCGGGGCAGCTGGGAAGCGAGGCCGAACCCGGTGAGCCTGGCCTGGCCGTCGGCGCAGTTGACCAGGATATGGCTGGGCTTGATGTCTTTGTGGACGAGGCCGCGCTGGTGCAGTTTGCCAATCGCCACCGCGATGCTGATGGCGTGACGCAGGAAAACCGTGGTTGGCATCGGCGCCGTCAGCAGCTGCACCAGTGGCTCGCCACCCGGGTCTTCGAGCACCAGCTGGACGTAGCCATGCTCGCGCACGATCTCAAGCGGTCGAACCGCCCAGTTGCCCTCCAGTTCGTCCTTGAGGGCAAACTCGTGAGTGAGACGGCCAAGGCAGGCCGGAAGCGGCTGTTCGGCGGCAGGCCGGGTCAGCAGGACCGTATTCTCGCCACCGGCACCGGAGCGCAGTTCCCGACAGAAGATGCGCTCACCGTCGTCCCAAAGTATCTGCATGCTGTTATCCATCTGAATTGGAATCAAGCCAGTCAGTTGCGCCACAACACTGTAGCAGGTCAGGGAACAGCGACCCCCGACACCTGATCAATCGCCAAAGATGGCATTGAATGGCGTCGGATACATCAACACTTAGATCTTAGCGACCTATACCTAGATATGATTTTCCCCCATCAGAGACCGCGTATCGTGGGGGGACACCGGCGCAGTAACGAGCAAATTCAATGACGCAAGACACTCAGCAGCGCACTGCACCGAACATTGCAGTTGTGGATGATGACGATTCCGTTCGAGGAGCCCTGGAAAGCCTGTTGCGCTCCAGCGGTTATAAAACCCGAACCTACTGCAGCGCGCTGGAGTTTCTCGCCGCGAACGTTTCGATGCAGACCGATTGCCTGGTTTCCGATATCCAGATGCCGGGAATGAGCGGCCTGGAGATGTTCGAACAGCTCATTGCGACCGGCATTCACATCCCCACGATACTCATCACCGCGTATCCCGCGGCAGCCCCGCCCCTGGGCATCCATCCCGAGCTGATCGCCTGCCTGCCCAAACCCTGCGACGCCGACAAACTGCTCAACTGCATCGAAGCCGCCCTGACCATGCATCACTGAAAACCAACGCCTGGCCTCTACCCTTTGCCGGCCTCGATACCTGGTGGCGAATTTCCCTTGGCGCCGACACCAACAAAACTGTGGGAGCGAGCCTGCTCGCGATGGACTTGAGGACGCCGCGGGGAATCAGGCACACAGCGTCATCGTTTACGACCATCGCGAGCAAAGCTCGCTCCTGCAAATACATTTATTGAGTCTCAGGCAGCCTGCCGGGAAGTCATCAGCGTCCCGATCAGCGCGGCGACGCTCTTCGCACCATAGCAGCGGAATTTAACGCTGCCGGCGCGGGTGTCCAGGCGAACGATTTTGGTGATGAAGCCACCTTCGACGGTGACCTTGCGGATCAGCGACAACGGCAATTCGATATCCAGGGCTCCCGACTGAACGGCGCGGTTCAAGCCATTGGCGCTCAGTCGAATCACACGTGGGGTGATTACCAGCCCCCCGCCAACCCAGAGCCCGCCGTACTGCTCCTTGAAGGCCTCCAGCACATCGGCCAGCACATCCAGGTTGCCCTCTTCGGCTTCAGAGCCGTAATCCAGTTCGGCATCGGCCACCAGAAAATTGACCAGCTTCCACTTCAAAACCTTTTCTTCCATTGCGGCATCTCCCTGATTTGAAAAGCGGCTTATCAACTCACAGGCCAGGCAATGACGCAAGGCGAGTGGCCAGTGGCAAAAACAAAAAAAGCACCCGAGGTGCTTTATTTGTGCCGACTGGATGACTCACGAACGACAACAATTCTGTAGGAGCGAGCCTGCTCGCGATGGACTTGCAGGCGCCGCGGGGAATCAGGCACCCGGCGTCATCGTTCACGACCATCGCGAGCAGGCTCGCTCCTACAATAGTTCGGGTACATCCGCAAAATCAGGTCGGCAGGCAGGACGCCTTCGCGGGCAAGCCACGCTCCCACAGGGGTCGTGTCGTACACAATCATTGTGATCGGCACGAACCCTGTAGGAGCGAGCCTGCTCGCGATGGACTTGAAGACGCCGCGCGGAATCAGGTACCCAGCGTCATCGTTCACGACCATCGCGAGCAGGCTCGCTCCCACAGAGGGGGTGGATCAGCGCTTCAGGTTGGCCCGTGCGCTGTGCAGTTTCTTGTAGCTGTCGATCAGGCGCAGGTGGCGGTCGAGGCCTTCGAGTTTCATGCTGGTCGGCGTCAGGCCGTAGAAGCGTACGCTGCTGTTGACCGAGCCGATCGCAGCGTCCATCCGCTCGTTGCCGAACATCCGGCGGAAGTTGACCTCGTAGTCCGCCAGCTCCAGGTCTTCGTCCAGTTCCATCTCCAGCACCGCATTCACCGCCTGGTAGAACAATCCGCGCTCGACCGTGTTGTCGTTGTATTGCAGGAAGGTTTCCACCGCCTCCTTCGCCTCTTCGAATTGCTGCAAGGCCAGGTAGATCAGCGCCTTCAATTCGAGGATCGTCAACTGGCCCCAGGCGGTGTTGTCATCGAACTCGATGCCGATCAGGGTGGTGATGTCGGTGTAGTCGTCCAGTTCGCTTTCCACCAGACGCTCGACCAGATCCTTCAGCTCGGCCTCGTCCAGGCGATGCAGATTGAGGATATCGGCGCGGAAGAACAGTGCCTTGTTGGTGTTGTCCCAGATCAGGTCATCGACCGGATAGATCTCCGAATAGTCCGGTACCAGGATGCGGCAGGCCGTGGCACCGATGTGCTCGTACACCGCCATGTACACTTCCTTGCCCATGCCCTGGAGGATACCGAACAGCGTCGCGGCTTCCTCGGCATTGGAGTCTTCACCCTGGCTGGTGAAATCCCACTCCACGAACTCGTGGTCGGATTTGGAACTGAAGAAGCGCCACGACACCACACCGCTGGAATCGATGAAGTGCTCGACGAAGTTGTTCGGCTCGGTGACCGCATGACCCTCGAAGGTCGGCTGCGGCAGGTCGTTCAAGCCTTCGAAGCTGCGGCCCTGCAGCAGCTCGGTCAGGCTGCGCTCCAGCGCCACCTCGAAGCTCGGGTGTGCGCCGAACGAGGCGAATACACCGCCGGTGCGCGGGTTCATCAAGGTCACGCACATGACCGGGAATTCGCCGCCCAGCGACGCATCCTTGACCAGCACCGGGAAGCCCTGGGCTTCCAGGCCCTGGATACCGGCGAGAATCCCCGGGTATTTCGCCAGCACGTCGGCCGGCACGTCCGGCAGCGCGAACTCGCCTTCGATGATTTCGCGTTTCACCGCCCGCTCGAAAATCTCCGACAGACACTGCACCTGAGCTTCGGCCAGGGTGTTGCCGGCGCTCATGCCGTTGCTCAAGTACAGGTTTTCGATCAGGTTGGACGGGAAGTACACCACCTCGCCGTCGGACTGGCGCACAAACGGCAGCGAGACAATTCCGCGCTCTTCATTGCCCGAGTTGGTATCGAACAGGTGCGAGCCACGCAGCTCGCCATCGCGGTTGTAGATCTTCAGGCAGTACTCGTCGAGGATCTCCGCCGGCAGCGCGTCTTTGCGCCCGGGCTGGAACCAGCGCTCGTCCGGGTAATGCACGAACGGTGCGTTGGCGATCTCTTCGCCCCAGAACTGGTCGTTGTAGAAGAAGTTGCAGTTGAGCCGCTCGATGAACTCGCCCAGCGCCGAGGCCAGCGCGCTTTCCTTGGTCGAGCCCTTGCCGTTGGTAAAGCACATCGGCGAGTGCGCATCGCGGATATGCAGCGACCACACGTTGGGCACGATATTGCGCCAGGAGGCGATCTCGATCTTCATGCCCAGGTCGGCCAGGATGCCCGACATGTTGGCGATGGTCTGCTCCAGCGGCAGGTCCTTGCCGACAATGTAGGTGCCGCCCTCGGACGTCGAGTTCGGCATCAACAATGCTTGGGCATCGGCGTCGAGGTTTTCCACTTCTTCGATCACGAACTCAGGACCCGCCTGCACCACCTTCTTGACCGTGCAACGATCGATGGAACGCAAAATGCCCTGGCGGTCCTTGTCGCTGATATCGGCCGGCAGCTCGACCTGGATCTTGAAGATCTGGTTGTAGCGGTTTTCCGGATCGACAATGTTGTTCTGCGACAGGCGGATATTGTCGGTGGGGATGTTGCGGGTTTCGCAGTACAACTTCACGAAGTAGGCGGCACACAACGCCGATGAAGCCAGGAAGTAATCGAATGGACCCGGAGCCGAGCCATCGCCTTTGTAGCGAATGGGCTGATCGGCGATCACGGTGAAGTCATCGAACTTGGCTTCAAGTCGAAGGTTGTCGAGAAAGTTGACCTTGATTTCCATGGGGGAATACCAGAATAGCGAGCTAAGCAAAATTGGCCGCCATTATCCGGTTTTTCCGCGGCAAGTCTTGTGCTTTTCCCAGGTCGCCGCCGGCCGGTTCCACACGCGCCCTCCTCCCGGCAGCGGCCTGCGCGGGATCGACCCGCGCAGGGCTGTCATTCTCTGACCGGTCCGTTACTTGCGGATCGCGGTATAGGACTCGCGCAAATCGCTGGCCCAGCCATCGAGCACGACCTTGACGTCATCCGGGGTCAGCACCTGTTTGTCGTTTTCCAGTGACAACCCTGTGCCTTTGCGCACGACTTCGGCCACCACTTCCCCGGTCGCACCGTCCTCGAAGGACACTTCGGTGGCGATTTCACTGTCCTGGTCGCGGATGCCGGTGGCGGTGCTTACGCCGGCCGCGACCAGGGTGACCGGTAGCCATTCATAAAACTTCAGGCCCTGGGTGCTGGTCGCGACCCGGGTAATGGCGGGCCTGACGATCAGGGTGTCGGAATCCGGTTTCGGCGCCAGCGGCAGGATCTTGCCCAGTTCCGCGCGCAGCGCCGCATCGTAGTAGTCGGTGACGCCGGAGAGCGTGCTCAGCGGAATCCGTTCGGTCGGCTCGGGGCCCGGATAGAACTGGCTCGGCGCCAGGTAGACCCGGGTGTAGCGGCCGCGCTTCACGGCGGGGCTGACCCAGCTCAACACGGTCTGGCCCGAGGGTGCCTGGCGCTCCGTCAGCAGGCTGTAGTCGTACAGAAACCCGGTATACATTTCAGGGGTGACTTTCTTGCTGCTGCAGGCCGACAGGCTCAGGGTGGCTGCAAACAGCAGCGACAGCGAGCGAGTACTTCTGATCATGGTGATTCCTTGTAGGGCGGGACGGCCTGCACCGTCAGGCGTGGGCTTGGAATGGGCTGTGCGGGGCATTTTCCGAACACTCGATGCGCATCTGGCCATGGGTCATGATCCAGTGGATGAATTCGGCGGTCGGGATAGAGTGGATGTACTCCACCCAATGGGAATCTTGCGGGCTGTACCGCTCGAAATAGCGGCGCATCACGATCTGGCTCTGATCGCCGGCCAGTCCCAGGCACGTCTCCTGGAACAAAATCGACTTGTCGCCCCCGGGCAATGCAGTACGTTGGGTCAGGATCAAGGGACGGACAGTGTTGTGCTCCCCAGCGGTTTGGCTGCCGTTTGAAACCTTCATGAATACCTCCGTGCAATGGAATGCCCGCAGGTTGCCGCAAGGTTTTTGCCTGAGGATGTCCGCTTGATGTCCGAGCGGAAGGAATGTTGCTCGATTGAAATAAATGACCCCGGCATCGAAATGGTTTTAGATGCGCTCTTTTTTTGGACCCTGGGTGCGGTAATCGTGAGCAGACTGCTGATTGTCGACGACGATGTGGAAATTCTGTCCCTGCTGAAGAAGTTCTTCGTGCAGCACGCCTATGAGGTGGAGGTGGCCCCCCATGGCGAGGCCATGTGGGCGGCGATCGCCCAGAATCGACCGGACACCATCATCCTCGACGTGATGCTGCCCGGTGAAAGCGGCCTGAGCCTGTGCCAGAAAGTGCGAGCGCAGACGGGGATCCCGATCATCATGCTCACGGCCATGGCCGAGCTGAGCGACCGGATTGTCGGCCTGGAACTGGGGGCGGACGACTACCTGACCAAACCCTTCGCCCCCCAGGAATTGCTGGCCCGGGTGCGCGCCCTGCAACGTCGCGCCGGGGAGCAGAAAAGCCCCGTCGGCGAGCCCTCACGGCCCGTCATCAGCTTCGCCGGTTGGCACCTGGATATCACCTGTCGCGAGCTGCGCTCACCCGATAACGTGATGATTCCGTTGTCCGGCGGCGAGTTCGACCTGCTGGTGGTCTTCCTCGAACATCCCCAGCGCATCCTCACCCGCGAGCAACTGATCGACCTGACGCACGGCCAGGGCCATGACGCCTTTGACCGCAGCATCGATGTGCAGGTCAGCCGCTTGCGGCGCAAAATCGAACCGGACAGCAAGCGCCCGGACCTGATCCGTACCGTGCGCAATGGAGGCTATATGTTCACCGCCAAGGTCACCCGCTCGTGATCGCCCGGATGTTCCGGCGCGACACCTTGAGGCGCCGGATTGCCCTGACCATCGTCGCCGCGATGGCGGCCTCGCTGACCCTCAATGCCCTGTTCGTGCAAGTCGCCGGCACCTGGGCCCGCCCGCCCATCGAGCGCACCGGCCTGCTGGAACAGATTGCCGCGGCCACGCGGGTGATCGAGGCCGCACCCGCCGAACTGCGGACGCACCTGGCGAGCACGGCCAGCAACCCCATGCTCGACGTGGCGTGGAGCGCCGATCGCGCCAGGCTCAACCTGCCCGCCGGGGGCGCGCCGGTGGAAACCGGCAAGGTGCCGGTGCTGCATCAATTGCTGGGTGATGATCGGGAGATCGACGTGTTCAACCCCGATGACTGGCCCCGTGGCAGCCCCCAGGCGCATTACGTCGCGCTGGTGCGCCTGGTCGATGGCAGCTGGTTGACCTTCACGCCTCCCGAACGTAGCTGGGGCCTGGACACCAAAGCGCGGATTGCGGTGATCATCGCCCTGGGGCTGATCGCCACCCTGCTGGTTGCCTGGATCGCCACGCGCCAACTGGCCAATCCCCTGCAGCGTTTCGCCAGTGCCGCGCGGCGCTTCGGCGGCGACCTGAGCGCCCCGCCCATCGCCATCGAAGGCCCCCACGAAATACGCCAGGCCATCATCGCCTTCAACACCATGCAGGCGCAGATTCAGCATTTCATCGGCGAACGCACGCACATGCTCGCGTCCATCTCCCATGACCTGCGTGCGCCTTTGACGCGGATGCGCTTGCGCAGCGAATTCATGGAAGACCTGGACCACCAGCGCAAAATGATCCGCGACATCGAAGAGATGCAATCGATGATCAATGCGGCCCTGGCGTTCTTCCGCGAGGACACGCACCTGGAGCAATCCACGGCGTTCGACCTGTCGGAATTGCTGCAAACCATCATCGATGACTTTCGCGATCAGGGCCTCAACATCGACTTCAGCGGCCCTGCACACTGGGTGTATGACGGCCGCCCGCTGGGAATCAAGCGGGTGGTGGTCAACCTGCTGGAAAACGCCGTGAAGTACGGGCTGCGCCCCGGCGCCACGCTCAGATGTGATGACGACTGGGTCTATATCGAAGTCAGCGACGAGGGGCCGGGAATCCCCGAAGACGCGCTGCAACGGGTATTCGATCCGTTCTTCCGCCTGGAGACCTCGCGCAACCGTGACACCGGCGGGGTTGGGCTGGGGCTGTCGGCAGCGCGAGCGATCGTCCGCGAACAGGGCGGCGAGCTGACCTTGAGCAATCGCAGCGCTGGCGGGTTGCTGGCGCGGGTCGAGCTGCCCCGCCACCGATAAGTTTCAGGAAGCAGCTCCCGTTCGTTTGCGTCGTGCCTGCTGTTGTTCCTCCAGCGCCTGGCGAACCAGCGCCCGCGCCGCCCAGGCTGCCGCGCCGAGTGACTCTTCGACACTCGCGCCACCCACATCGCGCACGGCAATCAACGCCTCGGTGCCCATGACGATCGACAGCGCCTGCTTCAGGCGCTTGCGGACACGGGGCGAGAGCACGTCCTTGAGCGAATCGACAATCGGCTCGATGTAGCTCATGCGCCGCCCCGGCCGCAGGGGCGCTTCCTCAGTTTGGTTTTCCAGCCACACCGTCAGGAACGAACGCTCCATCATGTGCAGGCCGACTTCGTCGCCGATCAACAGCTTGTTCAACGCATCCGCCGCCAGCCCAATGCCCTTGACCGGATCGTCTCCCGGTTGCCAGAAGTTCTCCAGCGGCTGCATGTCGCGGTCAGTCGCCGTCTCGCTGATCAACGCCTCCGGCGAGGGAAAGTAGCGATAGGCCGTGGCCCGCGACACCATCGCGCGCTCCGCCACTTCGGCAATCGTCGGGTTCAGCCCCTCCTCGCGCAACGCGGCAGCGGCCTCGATCAGTGCCTGACGGGTTCGATTGCGCTGGTTGGCGCGGCCCTGATGACCGTTCGGGGTCGAGGTGCTTGACTTCGTATTGGCCATGGAATAAATGATACTCCGTCTTATCGTGAGACTCGTGTCTCATAATAGGCACAAGGAAACGCGCCAACAAGTGCTCGCCCACATGAGCCCAACCGCGCGCCAGAAGGACCTCATTTCAATCGTCCAGCCATTGAGCGCGCCTCAGGGCGCATGAGGTGAATGCCATGAATCACAACCCCCGTTCGCAGACCTGGTTTCGGCTCGCTGTCGTCTACTTTGCCATTGGCGTGGGCCTGGGCGTGACGATGGGCGCGTCCGGCGACCACTCACTGTTCGCGGTACATGCCCATGTCAATTTGCTGGGATGGGTGTCGATGGCCCTGTTCGGACTGATGGGCACAGTGCGCCCGTCAATCACCGAAGGCCGCATCGCCGCTGCACAATTCTGGACCTGGAACATCGGCGTGCCGGTGATGCTCGGCGCACTGACCCTGCGCCTCAAGGGCTTCCCCTCCGTCGAGCCGGTGATCGGCATCGCCTCGCTGCTGATTGGTTGCAGTGTGCTGTTGTACGTGTGGCTGGTGTTCGCGCGTATCGGGGTGACGGCCGAGCGTTTGGGGAGCGTGGCGGGGGAATCGCGGGTGTCGTGAGCGGAGTGTCAAACAACATCTTCGGGGCAGTGTATCGATGCGGGGTCAGGCTTTCCCGGCATTGATCGCTGCCCTGCGCTAGTGACGGCGGTCAGCCATGTATCAAGCGGCTGATGCCGAAAAATGGCTGATTTTTCAATCGTCCGAGTCAGTGAGTTGTCGGTCGTCGAGGGATTGGGCTCTGTAGGTCTTGTAGATCTGCTGGACTGCCGGGTTATCGAGGCTTTCGTAGGTGATGCCTTCCTTGTCCAGACCATCCAGACCTCTTATGTCACTAATAGTCTGTGGCCATTCATCACGGCTGGAAATATCGACCATGAACGGTTTCAGATAATTATCGAGATACCCTTTGCTCGGCTCTCGGATCTCCTCGCCGAGTGCCTGCAAGTAATCGTCCTTGTGGGTTTTTGACCAGTCGATGGCAAATCCGGCCCGGTAGCAGAGCTCCATGAAAACCAAGAGAATCGTGCGCCCATTGCCGTCGAGGAACGGGTGTGAAAATGCCAGTTGCCCCATTACTTCGCCGGGCCGGTTTCTAAAGCGTTTCTTGTCCGCTGCCAGCTTGAGTGCATAGTCGACAGACATCTTGATGAGTTCGGGGCGCTCAAAAGCGGTGCTGTGTGGATCTTCGTGTGAACCTTTGAAGACAGCAAGATGAGGTACAAGCTCGTTTCTGTCCTTCCCCGCCCAAGGATAGAAGTCGCAAAACAGGATCTCGTGAATCCTGAGCACGGTTTTGTAATCGATGGGCTTGCTCTTCGCCAAATAAGCCAAAGCATCTTCGATACTCGATTCGAACGAGAGATGCTCTGACTCTTTCACTTCGATGGGATCTTTCAACTGAAGTGAGTTTTGAAGATATCCAGCAGTTTCGAAATCGCCGAATGGATCAAAACTCATGCGCTGCATTTCTCTGAACGTCGCTTCTCCTGAAGGTAGCGTCCTTGCAACACCAGGATCTCAGACTTGCTCAGAACACCTTTTCTCTTGAGATTGACGAGCAACTGTTCGACGCCATCCAACTCGACAGCATCGCCGGCCAGTCGGGTGATGGTAACTGCCAAACGACTCATGCCGTCAGTTTCAGCAGTGACCTTGTGGTCTCTGGCAAGCCTGCGGATTTGGCTTGCAACACTGACGTCGGCTGGTTTTTTCATCGGACAACCCTCTGGTGGCGCTTAAATCATAGCATGGCGGCAAATTCTTAATTCCAAGGGTTCTGGTGCAAAAATGGGGGAGTCCTGCGAAAAACCGCCCCAAGCCTTACAATCGCGCCCATTCATCGCAAAATCAGACAGGCAACAAGGCTATGGCGCTCGACCCTCCCACAATGTTGACAATTTCCGTCGCCCTCGCGGCGGCTGCCGCGCTGTATCTGGCGATCGAGTGGCGCAGCATTCGGGAACCTTCTCTGCTGTGTTTCAGCGCGGGGTTTGCCACGATCACCGTGGGTTCGACCCTCGCGCTGTTGCGCATGAGCGGTCTGTTGTTGATCGGTATCTGGTTCGCCAACGGCCTGCTGGTGCTGGCCCACTGGTTTTTCCTGCTGGGGGTCGCGCGCTTTACCCATGTGCGCCTGGCCCGGGCCTGGTACCTGATTTTCGTGGCCTGGCTGGCGCTGTTGCTGCTGCCGGATGACCCGTCCTGGTCGAAAATCATGCTGGTGGCCAATTCGCTGCTGATCGCCCTGTTGTCGATCAGGGCCAGTTTCCTCCTGCGCCCCCACGGCAAGTCGCTGAGCGTGGGGGCGGTGCAATTGCGTTATGTGCTGATGGCCCACGGTGTTTTCTACATCGCCAAGGCGCTGACGGCGGTGGTTCCGGGCACGCTGATCGATCTGGCTTCCCTGCGCGGCGAGATCATCCAGATTTCGTTGGTCGAGGGGGTGATGGCGATCATGCTGATCGCCCTGTCGATGACCGGCACCGAGCGTTACCGACGTGAGAAAAAGATCGCACACCTGGCGGAACGCGATCCATTGACCACCCTGTACAACCGTCGCGCCCTCGAAGTCCGGGCCCTGCGCCTGCTGGGCGAGGTGTCGGCCGCTCGGCCGGGCGCCCTGCTGCTGATCGATATCGACAATTTCAAACTGGTCAACGACCTCTATGGCCACGCGGCGGGCGATCGCCTGCTAGTCACCTTGAGCGAGATGATTGTTTCGCTGTTGCCGGACAATGCGCTGGCGGCCCGCCTGGGAGGCGACGAATTCGTGATTGTGTTCACTGATGCATCGAATGCGCGAATCGTCGAATTGGGCAGCACATTGCGCGACCGGTTTCATGGCGCGGCCTCACAGGCTTTCGTCACGCCCGAGGCGGTGACCCTGAGCATCGGTGCCCATCTGTTCGACCAGCCGCCTGCCAGCCTGACCGCGATCATCGAGCCAGGCGACGTGGCGCTGTACCAATCCAAGCGCGGGGGTCGCGACAGCATCCGCCTGGTCGACGGCACCCGGACGGGGGCCGAGCCGCTGCGCGTGGATTGATCGGCACGCAGACGCGCGATCCTTGTGGGAGCGAGCTTGCTCGCGATGACGGTGGCACATCCAATATCAATTTGACTGACAGACCGCCATCGCGAGCAAGCTCGCTCCCACATTGGTAATGGGTACACCCGCAAAAAATCAGGTTGGCTGTGTGGCCGCCATCGCGAGCAGGCTCGCTCCCACATTGGTTATGGGTGCACCCGCCAAAGTGAGGTTGGCTGTCTGGCCGTCATCGCTGGCAAGCCGTCCCCGCCGAACGGTCCCAAATGCTGGCAGGGCAACGACTAAGCTAATCAGACAGCCCGCCCCATCACGGCGCGGGCCTCTGGCCAAAGGGGAAACAGGATGCCCGGAAAATCTGTGCGCCCCTGCTCGTCATGGGTCCTGCCCTCTCTGCTCGCCATCAACCTGCTGCTGACCGCCGGATGCGCCGGCAAAACCGCCACGGCTCGCCCATCGGCCTCAAGTGTGGGCGATGCCTGCTATGCCAAGGCCCTGCCGACATCCGGAGAAGGCGGCCTGGCGTGGGGCGCCACCTTGAGCGTGGCGCGCAAGAAATCCATGGACAATTGCATGCGCTATGCCGGCCGCTCCGGCGGCACACCGGACACTTGCCAGGTGGTGTTGGCCCAATGCAAAAAATAAGGCGCACCAACGAAAAAGCGCCCTGGCCTTTCGGCGAGGGCGCTTGCAATCAAGCGATCAATCAGAAGTCTTGCGCGGTCGGGCGCAGGACGATCTCGTTGATGTCCACATCAGCCGGTTGCTCGATCGCGAACGCGATGGCCCGTGCTACCGAAGCGGCCGGAATGGCCTTCTTGTAAAACTCGCCTACTACCTCAGCGCTCGGCTGGTGGCCGCTGCCGAACTTAAGCTCCGATTCCACCGCGCCCGGTTCGATAGTCGTGGTGCGGATGTTGCCGCCGACTTCGTGACGCAGGCCGTCGGAGATGGCGCGCACCGCGAATTTGGTGCCGCTGTAGACCGAACCGCCCGGGCTGAACACCTTGATGCCTGCCACCGACGAGATGTTGATGAAGTGCCCGCTGGCCTGTTTCTCGAACAGTGGCAACGCGGCGGCAATCCCGTACAGCACGCCCTTGACGTTGATGTCGATCATGCGATCCCACTCATCGACGCGCAGCTCGGAGATGGGTGAAATCGCCATCAGGCCTGCGTTGTTGATCATCACATCGACCCGTCCGAAAGCCTCGACAGCCTTGGCGACCAGTGCGGTCAAATCCGCCTGGCGGGTGACATCGATCGGATGGGCAATGGCCTTGCCGCCTTCTGCGGTGATCTCCCGGACGATTGCGTCCAGACGATCCTGGCGACGGGCGCCGAGCACCACATGGGCGCCGAGTTTGGCCAGATGACGTGCGGTTTCTTCGCCCAGACCGCTGCTTGCACCGGTAATGACGACCACTTTGCCTTGAATGTTGTTGCTCATGGTTCAGTACTCCTGGAGAGGCTTGCTTGGGTTGATGGGTTCAGTCTGTACTGGTTTTATTTGCCAGAAAATGGAAGAGTTCGGATTTGAGAATTCCATTTTCTGGAACGGAGTCGACGGCAATGCTCAATCGAATGGAGCTGATCCGGATCTTTTCGGTGGCGGCGCAATGCACCACCTTTCGCGAAGCGGCCACGCGCCTGGGCACCTCGCCGCAAACCGTGACACGGGCCATCAAGGAACTCGAACGCACCTTCGGCGAATTGCTGTTCCACCGCAGCACCCGCCAGGTCCACGTCACCACCTTTGGTGCCGAGCTCGCCTTGCAGGCCCGTGAAACCCTCGAACGGGTGGATCATCTGTTCGTCACCCACAGCAAGCAGCAGGACACAGGCATCGTCGGCCGCGTCGGCATCACGGCACCCCACGCCATCGGCAAGCTGTACCTGACGCAATTCCTCAAGCCACTGATGCAGGAAAATCCGGGGCTGAGCATTGACCTGAGCCTGGATGACCAGATCACTGACGCGGTGGCCAGCAAGATCGACATTGGCGTGCGGGTCGGCGCTGTGCGGGATCGGCGCTTTATCGCCAGGACGGTTGCCGGTGTCGTGCTGAAAATCGTCGCGGCGCCCTCCTTGCTCGACACGGTGGCGCGGCCCGGCACTGTCGAGGAATTGAAGCGCTTGCCGCTTTCAATGCTGATGGACCGCAACAATGGCCGCCCTTGGCCGTGGTTGCTGGCCGAGGGGCAGGTGTTCCTGCCGACGTCTCCCGCCTTCACCTGCGACGACCCGGAAACCGAGCGCGAGATCGTGCTGGCGGGCCTCGCATTCGGGCAGATGCCGAGCTATCTGGCAGAGCCTTACCTGTCTGAAGGGCGACTGGTGGAAGTCATGCAACACGAAGCCCCGGCGCCCTATGAGCTGATCATGTATCGCCCGCAGACCGGACCGGTGCCACCTCGGGTGCGCCTGGTGTACGACCATCTGGTGAAGAGTTTTTCCGACCCGCAGATCTTTCCGCAAAACCGGCCATGAACGCGACGATGGGCGCCGATCAGCACAATTTCCCCCGGCTTTCCCCTCACAAACCCGAATAATGAGCTATACCCGCTAATTCCCCCCATTGCAGTTCTTCGACGCAGGAGTTTGGCAATGAAACCTGGAATCGCGCTCTCGGCGCTAATCATCGGCACAAGCCTGTTCGGTTGCGCCACCTCTTCGTCAGACCATGGCGTGAACGTTCCCCTGACGGCCACCCGCAATAACGCCGGTCAAATTGGCAATGTCACCCTGACTGACCTGGGCCAGAAAACCGGCCTCAGCTTCTTCATCAGCGGTGTTCCAAATGGCGCCGTCCTGCCTTTGCGGGTGCAGTCCTTCATCTACAAAGGCAGTTGCCAGCAACCCGGTGCCGTCGCCTATGCCATGAATGATCAGGTCAATACCGAACGCCAACCCGTCAAAGGCTGGACGCTCTCGCGAATCGCTCCGGTGGCCAGATCCGAGCTGCTGTCCGGCGGCTATTCAGTGGTGGTGCGCAGTACTGCGGACAGCGGCAACCAGGATCTGTTTTGCGGGGATATCAAGCAGGCAAATCCGGTGAAATAGCCGAAGACTTTTCCTTGAAGGCAGTCTCTTGAAAACAGGAGCTCGACCATGAAAACCATTGCTGGCTGGCTGACGATTTCGTTGTTTTCCCTGGTGCTTGGCGGGTGCATGGCGGTCGATGCCGGGAGCGGCGGCGCCGGTGAAATGGAGATTCGTTCGGGGAAAATCGAGCAGATCACCCAGACGCAAATGCAGACCAACCACGATAGCGGTGTCGGCGCCATCCTCGGCGGTCTCGGGGGTGTCGGTCTGGGCAGCCTGATCGGTCGCGGCACCGGTCGCGACGTGGCCATGCTCGCCGGTGCCCTGGCGGGCGCAGCGGGCGGCAACTACGCGGAGAAAAAGGCCTATGACCAGCCCAAGGATGCCCAGCAAATCATCGTGCGCACCAAGAGCGGCGTACTGGTATCGGTGACCCAGCCGACCAATCCGGCCTTGACCAAGGGCATGGCGGTGTATGTCGAAGGCGCCGGCAGCGAAGCGCGGGTGGTGCCGCAGAGCTGACGGGTGAACCACTGTGGGAGCGAGCCTGCTCGATGGTCGCCAACGATGACGCGGGATGCCTGACACCCCGCGCCGTTCTCGGGTCCATCGCGAGCAGGCTCGCTCCTACAAAATACGTAAACGCTGCCCCCCTGTAGGAGCGAGCATGCTCGCGATGGTCGCCAACGATGACGCGGGAAACCTGACACCCTGCGGTGTTCTCAGGTTCATCGCGAGCAGGCTCGCTCCTACAAGTTACACCGGTGAAATCGTCGCCAGCACGCCGATCAAAATAGTCACCAGCAGAAAGCCACCCAGAAAAATCGCCATCTTGCCCATAAGGCCCCCTACACATTGAGTTTTGCGGTGCACCGCAACCCTGGCTGCGGAACGTGCCGTTATTGTGCGGCGCTAACTGAGTGCATTACAGATGCAGAAAGCGCTGGAAAATACGGATCAGATGGGAATCGTGTATGAAAAAGCCCGCTGACGATCAAGCGTTCAGCGGGCTTGCTGTTACCCATGACGTTGCATCAACGCCCTCGCCTACCCTTGCGGATCGACCTGATCCAGCACCCGGTTCACCGACAACTCCGCAAGCGCGATCATCTGCTGAATCCCCAGGGCCAGATTGCATTTGGGGCCTTCGAGGATAAACGCCAGCTCACTTGCCATGACACTGGCCGAGGCCAGGGTTTCGCAAGCGTGAACCAGGAGGGTTTCGTTGTTGACGTCGGGGGCGATGGCAAAGATGGGGTTGGGGCGGCGCTCGGCCATGGCTGGCTTGGGCGGAGGGGTTAGCGGATCGGTTTCGGTGCTGTCGTTCGCGTCCGGGGGATTCGGGGTGACCTTGAACATTGTGAAGCTCCTTCTGTGAAGTGAGCATCTCCCCGTCCGCTACCACGCTAAATAGGGAGACGACTGTACACGGGGTGGTAGACCGGTCACAGAGGAACCCGGCAGGCCGAAGCCTCCCATGCACAGCCGCCACAAAGCAGCCAGCAAAAAAACGCCCTGCGGCGTTCTGGGTCTGTGAAAAAGCCGGGCTACCACACCCGATCGCTGAATTGGCAGCGACGCCGCGAAGGTTAACGAGAGGGCCTGGCAAGCGCAAGTCCGGAGGGTGCGCGTTATCGTTGACGTCCATCGCGAGCAGGCTCGCTCCTACAAGGGATTGGGTACATCCGCGACAGACAGGTCGGCTGTCAGGCCGCCTTCGCTGGCAAGCCAGCTCCCACAGGTACCGGCGAGCTCATGAAAACCCATATAAAACAAAAAAGCCCGCCAACCGTCACCGGTTCAGCGGGCTTTCTTTTCTGCGGTTCAATCAGCCCCACCGCATTGGCAGGACAACCGAATTACAGCGCCATATCAGTCGCTGCATTCTCTTTCACAGGCTTGGCTTTTTCCGCTTCAGCAGCCGGAGCCGGAGCCGCCTGACCGATCACCGGAGGCGTCGGCAGTTCCAGCACCTTGGCGGTGTAGGCCCACTCCTCGGCCACTTTGGCCGGGTCGTTGTTCAGCTGGGTGCCGTAGCTCGGGACGATCTTGTGCAGTTTTTCCTGCCAGTCAGGGGTCGCGACCTTGTCCTTGAACACCTTCTGGATCACCGACAGCATGATCGGCGCAGCGGTCGAGGCACCTGGCGATGCGCCCAGCAGACCGGCAATCGAACCGTCGGCGGAAGCGACGATTTCGGTGCCCAGTTTCAACACGCCACCGGCGGCTTCGTCACGCTTGATGATCTGCACGCGCTGGCCCGCTTGCCACAGGCGCCAGTCTTCGGCCTTGGCGTTCGGGAAGTATTCCTTCAGGGCGTTGAGGCGGTCTTCATCCGACAGCATCAGTTGGCCGGCCAGGTACTCCACCAGCGGGTATTCCTTGATGCCCACGCGGGTCATCGGCCACACGTTGTGCGTAGTGGTGGTGGTCAGCAGGTCCAGGTACGAACCTTCTTTCAGGAACTTGGTGCTGAAGGTCGCGAATGGGCCAAACAGGATCACGCGCTTGCCATCGAGCACGCGGGTGTCCAGGTGTGGAACCGACATCGGCGGTGCGCCGACGGAGGCTTTGCCGTAGGCCTTGGCCAGGTGTTGCTCGGCGATGGCCGGGTTATCGGTCACCAGGAACGAGCCGCCCACCGGGAAGCCGGCGTATTCGCGGGCTTCAGGGATACCCGACTTCTGCAGCAGGTGCAGGGCACCGCCGCCGGCGCCGATGAACACGAACTTGGCGTCGGTTTCGGACTTGCTGCCGTCCTTGAGGTTTTTGTAGCTGACGCGCCAGGTGCCGTCTTCGTTCTTGGTGATGTCCTGTACTTCAGTGGACAGCTTCAGGTCGAATTTCGGCGTGGTTTGCAGGTGTGCAACGAACTGGCGGGTGATTTCGCCGAAGTTCATGTCGGTACCCAGGGGGCTCCAGGTGGCCGCGACTTTCTGGTTCGGGTCACGCCCTTCCATCATCAGCGGGACCCACTTCTTGATCACAGCCGGGTCTTCGGAGTACTGCATGCCGGCGAACAGCGGGCTCGCCTGCAGGGCTTCGTAGCGCTTTTTCAGGAACTTGATGTTGTCATCGCCCCACACGAAGCTCATGTGCGGCGTGGTGTTGATGAACGAACGCGGGTTTTTCAGCACGCCCTGCTGAACCTGCCAGGCCCAGAATTGGCGGGAAACCTGGAAGGCTTCGTTGATTTCAACGGCCTTGGGGATCGAGACCTTGCCGTTTTCGTCTTCCGGCGTGTAGTTCAGTTCGGCCAGGGCAGAGTGACCGGTACCGGCGTTGTTCCAGCCGTTGGAGCTTTCCAGGGCGACGCCGTCCAGACGCTCGATCATTTCCATCGAGGTGCCGGGTTCCAGCTCGTTGAGCCACACACCCAGGGTTGCGCTCATGATGCCGCCGCCAACCAGCAACACATCGACTTTCTTGGCTTCTGCGGCCTGGGCTGTCGTCATCCCCAACGACAGAGCCAGCCCCAGCAGGGCCGTGTTCACTTTCTTAAACATCTGTAACACCTTTGATAAAACGTCATCCGCCCTTTTGATCCTTACCCCACAGGCCCCGTGGTTCACGGCATTCAGGCAAATGTCGTGGGTGCCTGGTCATAAGTTTCGCAGGGTGGGCACACAAGGCCGACGAACTGCATCGACCCCAGTTATATGTCCCTACTGAACTGACTTTTTATCTTTTTTGGCTTCAGCTACTTGAGCGACAGTGATTCTGTTCGCCCGCCGCGAAGGCAGGAAAACCGAATAGGTCAAACCAAGTTGTTGCGAAGAATATCACGACACGGCAAACCCGCGCGTCTGTTGATGACTGGATGGTCCGGCCAGCCGCGCCCGGCCTTCTATACTCAAGCGGGTCTTTTTGAAGAGCGTGTGAGGTGAAGCCATGAGCGACAAAGACGATCTGCGCAAGTATTCCTCCGAAGTGGTCGATGGCATCGAAGCCGCACCTGCCCGATCCATGCTGCGCGCCGTGGGCTTTACCGACGAGGACTTCAAGAAGCCGCAGATCGGCATAGCCTCCACCTGGGCGATGGTCACGCCGTGCAACATGCACATCGACAAGCTGGCGCTCGAAGCCGAAAAAGGCGCCAACGCCGCCGGGGCCAAAGGGGTGATTTTCAACACCATCACCATTTCCGACGGCATCGCCAACGGCACAGAAGGCATGAAATATTCCCTGGTGTCCCGCGAAGTGATCGCCGATTCCATCGAGACGGTTACCGGTTGCGAGGGCTTTGACGGGCTGGTGACCGTGGGCGGCTGCGACAAGAACATGCCGGGCTGCCTGATCGGCATGGCGCGGCTCAATCGGCCGTCGATCTTCGTTTATGGCGGCACCATCCGCCCGGGCGCCGGCCACACCGACATCATTTCCGTGTTCGAAGCCGTGGGCCAGCATGCCCGCGGTGACATCAACGCCATCCAGGTCAAGCAGATCGAGGAAGTGGCGATCCCCGGCCCCGGTTCCTGCGGCGGCATGTACACCGCCAATACCATGGCCTCGGCCATCGAAGCGCTGGGCATGAGCCTGCCAGGCTCCAGCTCCCAGGATGCCGTGGGCAGCGACAAGGCCTCGGACAGTTTCCGCGCCGGGCAACAGGTGATGGAACTGCTCAAGCTCGACCTCAAGCCCCGGGACATCATGACCCGCCAGGCGTTCGAAAACGCCATTCGCGTGGTGATCGCCCTCGCCGGCTCCACCAACGCGGTGTTGCACCTGCTGGCCATGGCCCATGCGGTGGATGTCGAACTGAGCCTGGATGACTTCGTCGAACTGGGGAAAATCTCCCCGGTGGTGGCCGACCTGCGCCCCAGCGGCAAATACATGATGAGCGAGCTGGTCGCCATCGGCGGCATCCAGCCGCTGATGAAGCGCATGCTCGCCGCCGGAATGCTGCACGGCGATGTCATGACCGTCACCGGCAAGACCCTCGCCGAAAACCTCGAGGATGTCGCCGATTACCCGGATGGCCAGGACGTGATCCTGCCCTTCGACCGACCGATCAAAAAGGATTCGCACCTGGTGATCCTGCGCGGCAACCTCTCGCCCACCGGCGCGGTGGCCAAGATCACCGGCAAGGAGGGCTTGCGCTTTGAAGGCAAGGCGCGGGTCTACCACGGTGAAGAAGGCGCACTGGCCGGCATTCTCAACGGCGAAGTGCAGGCCGGCGAAGTGATCGTGATTCGCTACGAAGGGCCCAAGGGTGGGCCGGGCATGCGCGAAATGCTCTCCCCCACGTCGGCGGTGATGGGCAAGGGCCTGGGCAAGGATGTGGCGCTGATCACCGATGGGCGTTTTTCCGGCGGCTCCCACGGTTTCGTGGTGGGGCATATCACCCCGGAAGCCTTTGAGGGCGGGCCGATTGCGCTGATCGAAAACGGCGACAAAATCACCATCGACGCCGAAACCCGGCAGATCACTGTGGATGTGTCCGATGCCGAACTGGCCAGGCGCAAGGCCCGCTGGGTAAGGCCGCCGTTGAAGTACAAACGCGGGGTGCTGGCGAAATATGCGAAGACGGTGTCCAGTGCTTCAGAGGGGGCTGTGACCGACAAGTATCTTTGACCGGTCATTTTGCGGCGTCTGGTCTGGCGCCATCGCGAGCAGGCTCGCTCCCACATGGGTTCTGTTGTGAACACAGTATTTGTGAACACTGAAGATCCCCTGTAGGAGCGAGCCTGCTCGCGATGAGGCCCTTAAGACCGCACCAAGTGTCAGAGCCTGAACCGATCCACCGACTGCGACAGCTTACCCGCCAACGAGGACAACTCATCGGTGGTCGAAGCCGTCTGCCCGATCACCTTGCTATTGCCTTCGGACATGCCGGCGATCATCTCCACCTGATGGGCGATTTCGTTGCTGGCCAGGCTTTGTTCGCCGATGGTGCGGCTGATGTCGTTGACCAGTTGCGTGGTGTTGAGGGTGGCTTCGAGGATTTCGCGGATGGCGCGCTCGACCTCGGCGGTCACGGCCATGCCTTTGTCGACCTGGGCCACGCCCGCCTCCATGCTGGTGACCGCTTCACGGGTGTTTTGCTGGATGCGCGAGACCATGGCGGCGATCTCCTGGGTGGAGGCACTGGTGCGCCCGGCCAGGCTGCGCACTTCGTCAGCCACCACCGCAAACCCGCGCCCCTGCTCACCGGCGCGGGCGGCTTCGATAGCGGCGTTCAGGGCCAGCAGGTTGGTTTGATCGGCGATGCCCTTGATCACCTGGATGATGCTGAAAATCCCTTCGGATTCCTTGTCCAGCGTGCGGATCACCTGGGCCGACTGTTGCGCGGAACGGGCGATGCCGTCCATGTCGTTGACCACCTGGTGGATCACTCGCCCGCCATCCTTGGCCAGGGTCTCGGCCTGATTGGCCATGTCCAGCGCCCGCTCGGCATGCCGGGTGATTTCTTCGATGCTCGCGGTCATTTCGCTGGCGGCCGCGGCCATGGTGCTGGCCGCCACGCTCTGCTGCTGGCTGCTGCCGGCCACTTCGTGACAGCCATTGCTCAGCAATTCGCTCATGCCACTGACGCCGTGGGCGTTGCTGCGCACCACTTCGATCATGCCGCGCAGATCCCGCTGCATGGTGGCCAGGCTGCGGATCAGTTGCCCGGCTTCGTCGTCGCGCCGGCTCTCGACAATCGGCTCGCTGAGGTTGCCGTGGGCGATGCTCTCGGCGATGCGGCTGGCGGTCCGCAACGGTCCCATGATGCTGACGATGGCCGAGCGGCCCAGCACCATCAGCAGCAGCAAGCTGGCGATGAGCACCGCGCCGACGGTGAGGTTGGCATTGCTGATGGCCTGCGCCGTGCCCTGGCTGGTGTGCTGGGTGTTGCTTTCAATCAGCTCGCTGAGCGCCGCCATCTGGTCTTCCAGTTGGCTGAAGGTGTTGTTGAAGCCAGCGAGTTCCTTTTGCGCGGCCTCGGGGTTTTCCAGGGCCAGGCCGACAATACGCTCGGCGGCGCTGATGTAGGTGTCGAGGCTGGGCTTGATCTGGTTCAGCGCGGTTTTCAAGGTGTCGTTGACCGGCAGCTTGAGGTTGTCGCCAAGCATCTGCCGGAAATGCGCGGCGTGTTCGTCCAGGGAACTGCGCACCTCGGCCTTGCTGCTGGTGCTTTTATCCAGCCCCACCAGCATTGCCGACAGCACGTCGGCGCGCAGGGCGTCGTGCATCATGTCGGCTTCGAGGTGATTGCGCAGCGCGGACATGCTGACGTCATTGTCCTGCACCGCTTGGGCCATCTGGCCATTTCCCAGGTAACTCACCAGCCCCATGATCATCGCGGTGAGCACGCCTGTCCCGATCAGCAACAGTAAACGTAGTTTTATGGACACTCTGTGGTTCCTCTTTTCGCACGTTTTCGAATGATGCAAGCCCATTGCTGAAAAGGTTATCGGCGAGCACCGGCAGTTATTGAAAGCCTGCCCCCGGTTATAGCGGGTTTTACGACGTGCGGTAGTGATCGCCCCACATCAATCTGCTTTCGACCGTCTTCCATTCCGGGCAAAATCTGCTAGGTTGTACGACGACTTACAACAATAAGGTACTACCCATGAAAAGAGTCAAAGTGCTGGTTGGTTTTCTCTGCCTGTTCAGCGGCTACGTCGCGGCCGCCCCTTCCGCCAGTGACAAGGACGTGGCGCAAGCCGTCGACCACCTGACCGACGCGATGCTGCACAAGAACATCGCGCAGCTGCAGGCGCTGACCGCGGACACCCTGACCTACGGGCATTCCAGCGGCAAGATCCAGGACAAGAAAGCCTTCATCGACGACATCGAAACCGGCAAAAGTGCGTTCAAGACCCTGGAAATGCAGAACCAGACCATCACCGTTTCCGGCGACGTAGCGCTGGTTCGCCATCACTTCTCGGGCCAGGCTATCAAGGGCGGTGACGTGGTGCCAACGGAAATCGAGAACTTCCAGATCTGGCAGAAGCAGCACGGGAAATGGCTACTGGTAGGACGACAGGCCTATAAATTCTGATGATTCAGGGCCTGCATTGAACCTGTAGGAGCGGGCTTGCTCGCGAAGGCGTCATATCAGTCAACATCTACTTCGACTGACACACCGCTTTCGCGAGCAAGCCCGCTCCCACAGGGTATGTGTTTGCAATCAGGCGATGCCCACCTCCACCCTCCCCTCATTCAACCGCGCCGGCCAGACCCGCAGGCGTTGCTCCGGATACTCCAGGCAACTGCCGTCTTCCAGGCGAAAGTGCTGTTTGTAGATCGGTGACGCCACCACCAAGTCGCCCTTGATGTTGCCGACCAGGCCACGGCCGATGACATTGGCCCCCGATTGCGGGTCGTGGTTGTCGATGGCGTAGAGGGTCTTGCCCTCCAGGCCCGGCAGGTAGAACAGCGCCACTTGCGCGCCGTCCAGCCACACCACCACGCCTGAGTCGTTCACCAGATCCTGCTGGCTGCACACCGATTGCCAGACACCGACGTTTTCTGCACGGGCAATGCGTTGGGTATTGGACTGATTCATCAGACACGCTCCTTGACGGGAATGAGGTTGAGTTCGGCGGCCATGATCGGGCGCCGCTGGCCGCGCTCCTGGACAAAATGGATGTCCGGGTCCGGCCGCTTGTCGTTGACGAAGGTGCGGAAGCGCTTGAGTTTTTCCGGGTCCTTGAGGGCGTTGGCCCACTCGCATTCATAACGATTGACCACCAGCTGCATCTGCGTCTCCAGCTCCTCGCCCAGGCCCAGGCTGTCGTGGATGATCACGTCCTTGAGATAGTCCAGGCCGCCCTCCAGGCTCTCGCGCCAGACCGAGGTGCGCTGCAGCTTGTCGGCGGTGCGGATGTAGAACATCAGGAAGCGGTCGATGTAGCGGATCAGCGTCGCGTCATCCAGGTCAGTGGCGAACAGCTCGGCGTGACGCGGACGCATGCCGCCGTTACCGGCGATGTACAGGTTCCAGCCCTTCTCGGTGGCGATCACCCCCACATCCTTGCTCTGTGCTTCGGCGCACTCACGGGTGCATCCGGACACCGCGAACTTGAGCTTGTGCGGCGAGCGCAGGCCCTTGTAGCGGTCTTCCAGAGTCAAGGCCATCTGCACACTGTCCTGCACGCCGTAGCGGCACCAGGTACTGCCGACACAGGATTTCACCGTGCGGGTCGACTTGCCGTAGGCGTGACCGGTTTCGAAACCCGCTTCGATCAACTCGCCCCAAATGTCCGGCAATTGATGCAACTGGGCGCCGAACAGGTCGATGCGCTGGCCGCCGGTGATCTTGGTGTAGAGGTCGTATTTCTTTGCTACCACGCCAATGGCGATCAGCTTGTCTGCGGTGATCTCGCCGCCGGGGATGCGTGGCACCACCGAATAGGTGCCGTTTTTCTGCATGTTGGCCATGAAGGTGTCGTTGGTGTCCTGCAACGGCACCAGCGACGGGTCCATGATCGGCTGGTTCCAGCACGACGCCAGGATCGAGCCCACGGCGGGTTTGCAGATGTCGCAACCGGTGTGCCCGCGACCATGTTTGGCCAGCAGTTCTTCGAAGGAAATCACCCCTTCCACCCGTACCAGCGCGTACAGCTCCTGACGGGTGTAAGCGAAGTGCTCGCACAGGCTCTTGTCGACGCTGACGCCCCGGGCGACCAGTTCATGTTCGAAGACTTGCTTGAGCAGTCCGGCACAACCGCCGCAACCGGTGCAGGCCTTGGTCTGTGACTTGAGCAGGCCCAGGTCGGTGCAGCCGCCGTCGATGGCCGAGCAGATGGCGCCCTTGGTAACGTTGTGGCACGAGCAGACCGTGGCCGATTCCGGCAAGGCGCCGGGGCCGAGGGTCGGTGCGCCTTCGGACGACGGCAGGATCAGGCCCGCCGGTTCCGCTGGCAAGGCAATCGCGTTCTGCATGTATTGCAGCAGCGTGTCGTAGTAGCTGTTGTCGCCAATCAGCACCGCGCCCAGCACGTGCTTGCCACTGGCGTCCACCACCAGGCGTCGGTAGCTGGCCGTGGTCTCGTCGATGAACTGATAACTGCGCGCCCCCGGGGTATTGGCGTGGGCATCGCCGATGGAGCCGACATCGACCCCCAACAGCTTGAGCTTGGTCGACATGTCGGCGCCGCGGAACGGTTCGGCGGCATCGTCGCACAGGCGTGCCGCCACGCTGCGCGCCATCTGGTAGCCCGGGGCGACCAGACCGAACAGGCTGCCGTTCCAGGAAGCGCATTCGCCGATGGCGTAGATGTTCGGGTCGCAACTCAAGCAGGTGTCATCGATCACCACGCCGCCGCGCGGGCCGATCTCCAGCGCACATTGGCGAGCCAATGCGTCCTGGGCGCGAATACCGGCGGAGAACACCACCAGGTCGGTTTCGAGGAACTCGTCGTTGGCGAAATTCATGCGATAGCGGTACTGCTCGCCCGCGCTGATCGATTGCGTCGCGCGGGACAGGTGCACGCCAACGCCCAGCCGCTCGATCTGCGCCTTGAGCGCCAGGCCACCGAGGTCATCCAGTTGCACCGGCATCAGGCGCGGCGCGAACTCCACCACATGGGCTTCCAGGCCAAGGCTTTTCAGGGCGTTGGCCGCTTCCAGGCCCAGCAGGCCGCCGCCCACCACCACACCGCGCCGGGCATTGGCCGCCGCCGCACGGATCGCGTCGAGGTCTTCCAGGGTGCGATACACCAGGCGCGACTCGCCTTCGGCGCCCTCGATCGGCGGCACGAACGGATAGGAACCGGTGGCCAGCACCAGCTTGTCGTAAGTCACGCGACCTTCAGCAGTGATCACCTGGCGCTGCACGCGGTCGATTTCCAGCACCGGTACACCCAGGTGCAACGTGACACCCGGCGTCTCGTACAACGAGGCATCGCTCAGCGCCAGCGACTCGGCATCGCGACCGGTGAAGTACTCGGACAGATGCACACGGTCGTAGGCGCGCATCGGCTCTTCGCTGAAAACGTGCAGGCTATAGCGGTCAAGGGCACCGCGCTCGATCAGTTGCTCGACACAATGGTGCCCGACCATGCCATTGCCGATCACGACCAGCGTTTGCAGCTTGTTCAACGTGGCTACATTGGAATTCATAAACGACCCTGCCAATCACGGTTCAAAAAGCAAAAAAAAACGCCTGAAACCTTGCGGTTCCAGGCGTCTTTGCCTGTTCTTTTTCGGTGTCGTAACCAGACGGCCATGCCTGATCCACCGATATTGCCCACGACCTGTGCGGTTGATCGATCGTCGTTGACCGAGAGGGCTGCCCATCTATGTGGATGGGCTTGTGAGGTTCTTTGCAGGGTTTGTGCCAGTCATTGGTCGAAGGTGACGATTTGCGCAAAGTGAAGTCTTGCGAAATAGGCAGATTCCCTTCGCGCACCCGCTCCAGAGGCGTTGCGACAAAGGCTGACCGGGACTCGTGAGGACCCGACCAAGGGGGCGGCAACGTCTAAACCGCTGAGGGACGAAGGCAAAAAACGGCTTGAGCCGCTACCCACTGGTGCACATTTTCATTCACTGCGCTTTATAAAAGTGCATGGCCAGCCTGTTGCCCATGGCCTTCAACTCTGAAACTGCACTTTCAAGTCTGAAAGAACAGCTTCTTCCATGACTGGTCGCGCGCAACGAACTAAAAATATAACTATTTGATTTATTTGATTATTTTTCCAGAAAAAGCATGCCGCGACCTCCTGGCACAGGCATTGCTCCCTCCGGTTTTCCAAGTCGTTCATCAGCCCGACGGCCAATGCAACGACACCTGCCACAACCCGGAGACCGAACAATGAACCTTCCGATAAATCTTTCGCGCAGAGAGGTGCTGGTCACCGCCGGTGTCGGCCTGGCGGCCGCCGCGACCCCGCTTTTCGCACAATCGGGAAACGCACATGCGAGCGCCACTGGCGGCCTGTTCCTGCCGGAGTCGATCGCCGGCACGGCGTTGACCGCGGAGGGCGTGCGTCAGCAAGCGTTTGCCATGCCCATTCACGCGCCCGCCTATGCCCGACCTCCCAGTGCGTTCCTTGACCGCCCCTCGCTCACCATCAGTTATCGGACGGACATGGAACTGGCGCGAGCGCTCGTGCCGCAGCCGCTGGTGGTCAAGGATCCGATTGTCAGTTTGTCCTTCCTGTCCATGGTTGCCCCGGGAATCGGCGACTACTACGAATTTGCCCAGAGCATCTCCTGCTTTCTGGGCGATGAAGCCGTGAGTTTTCGCCCACTGATGGTCGCGGAAAACGTCACCGCCATCATGCTGGGTCGGGAAGTCTGGGGATTGCCGAAAAAATTCGGGCACCCTCGGGTCGGCCAGAACAACGAGTCGTATGTCGGAACGCTCGAATACGATGGCGCGCTGGTTGCCCGTGCGAGCATGGCCTACAAGTTCAAGGAGGTGGATCTGGCCGACGCGACGAAGGCGATGAAGGTTCCAGGCGTGGTGCTCAAGATCATCCCGGACGTCGACGGAAAAACCCCGCGCATTGCCGAACTGGTCCGATTCGAATACTCGACCGTTGAGCTCAAGGAAGCCTGGACAGGTGCCGCGAGTCTGGATCTGTTCAATCACGAAGCGGTGCCGGTGGCGGCGCTTCCGGTCCGCGAGATCGTTTCCGTGCGCCACACGCTGGGCAACTATCTGCTGGAACCCGGCAAGGTCGTTCACGACTATCTGAAGCGAACATAAGCTGACGCAACAAGTGCCCGGCCAGGGGAGAGTCACTGCTCTCTCCTGGCCGTCAGGCTTTAGTCATACCGCCTCAAACCACTCATAGCCCCGAATCACAGCCCCGAACAGGCGTGGCCACCGTCGACGGTGATCTCGGTCCCGGTCATCCCCTTGCCAGCCCGGGAAGCCAGCAACAGCAACGCGCCATCCAGATCTTCGTACTGACAAAAAGCGCGCGAAGGAATCCGCGCGCGCAGTCGTTCGCCCGCCTCGCTGCTCAGAAACCCTTGATTGATTTCCGTCACCACGTAGCCAGGCGCAATGGCGTTGACCCGGATGCCGTGACGCGCCAGCTCCAGTGCCATGGATCGCGTCAGATGGCTCAAGCCTGCCTTGGCGGCACAGTAGGGACCCACCCCGCCGCCGACCCGGCTGGCGAGGATCGACGTGATGTTGATCAGGCTGCCCTCTTTACCCGCTGCAACCATGCGACGCGCGGCCTCCTGGGCGACCATCCAGGCGCCCGTCAGATTGGTGTCGATGATCGCCTGCCAGTCGGCATCGGTGTACTCCAGGACCCGCTTGGTGTCGCTGATCCCGGCGTTGTTCACCACCACATCCAGTGCCTCCCAGTCCGCCTCGATCGCATCCAGGCAACGGATGACCGACTCCCGCGAGGTCACGTCCAGCTCATAGGCGCGTGCCTGGTGGCCTTCGAAATGCAGATCGCGCACCAACTCTTCAAGTCGATCGACCCGACGCGCCGCGACGGCAACCTTCGCGCCGGCGGCCGCCAGCGTTTTGGCAAAGTGTCGGCCGAGCCCGCTGGAGGCGCCGGTCACGAGCACGACCTGCCCTTTGAGGTCGAACAGTTGTGAGGGAATGCGGTTCATTCGGTTGCTCCTTGGGCGGTACGTGCCAGAATTTTTTTCGCCAGGCTCATGCGATGAACCTCGTTGGGACCGTCGTAGATGCGGAAGCCGCGAGCGTCGCGGAAGATCCGGTCGACGATGGCTTCACTGGTAACGCCCTGCCCGCCCAGCACCTGGACGCAGCGATCGATCACCCGCCAGATGCCTTCGGAGCTGATGACTTTGGTCATACTCGATTCGAAGTTGCCACGCTCCCCCTGATCCAGCACCCAGGCGCAATGCCAGATGGCCAGGCGAGTCGTCAAAAGGTCCATTTCGTTGTCAGCCAGCATGAAGCCGACCCCTTGATGCTCACCCAGTACTTTGCCGAACGATTCACGACGACGGGCGTAGGCGCAGGCCACATCGTGTGCCCGTCGCGCCTGTCCCAACCAGCGCATGCAATGCGTCAGGCGGGCCGGCGCCAGACGCACCTGGGCATAGCGGAACCCTTTGCCGATTTCACCCAATACATCGCTGGCGGGGATCCGCAGGTTTTCGAAGCGCAACACCGCGTGACCGCCGGTGAAACAGCTGTCGAGCGAGTCCATCATGCGTTCGAGGATGAAACCCGGGCGATCGGTATCGGTCAGGAACATGGTCGCGCTGCCGTCCTCCATCCGCGCCATGATGATGGCGACACTCGCGCCTTCGGCACCGGTGATCAGCCACTTGCGGCCATTGATGAGGTAGTCGTCGCCGTCGCGCACCGCAGTCGTGGTCAGCATCGATGGATCGGAACCGGCACCGGGTCCAGGCTCGGTCATCGCGAAACAGGAACGGATTTGCCCCTGGACCATCGGCAGCAGCCAGCGTTGTTTCTGGGCTTCGCTGGCGACCACCTCCATCAAGTGAATGTTGCCTTCATCCGGGGCGTGAATGTTCAGTGCAGTAGGCCCCAGCGGCGAGTAAGCGGCCTCCTCGAACAGGATCGCCTTGGCCACATGGGACAGCCCCAGGCCGCCCATGTCCCGGGAGGCATGCGGCGTCAGCAGGCCATGGGCGCGTGCCTTCTCGACCAGAGCCTGACGCAGCTCTTCAGAGGGTCCGTGGGGCCCTTGGCGAGGGTCGTTCTCCATCGGGATGATTTCGTTGGCAATGAATTGTCTGACTTTCGCCTGCAGGGTCAGCAGCTCATCGGAAAGGGCGAAGTTCATAGGGATTTTCCTTGGGTACAAGAGGTTCTTCAGGCCTTCAAGCCATCGGGCTTGATCGCGCTGAACAGGTTTTCGAGGACGGTGTTGTGAATAGCGGACTTGTGCGGGTCGTAAGGGGTGTAATTGAGTGTCCGGATGATCGCGTCCGTGACCTGACTGCCCCGCATGTCGATGTCCAGGACGTTCAGGCAGGCGGTGTCCTGTTCAAAGGCAGCGATTTCGGCAAGCCCCGAACCACTGGCCCATGCCAGCAAGACCCGATTGACCGCGTCATGGCTGACGATCAGCGCGCTGGTCCATTCGGGATCGGCCAGCAGATCGAAAAACACCCTTAGCACCCGGCGCTCGAACGCGTCCCAGCGCTCGCCACCCAGAAAGGTCGCATCAGGCAACGCGGCAAATCGGTAAGCGCCGGTGACCGCTTCGAACAGCGTCTCGGCCGGCAACTCGCGCAAGCGTCCCGCACGAATTTCACGCAGCTGTGGCGTTGCTTCGAACGCAGCCTGCCTGTCGCTCAGTATCAGCTCCAGGGTCTGCTGCGCCCTCGGATAATCCGAACACAGGACCCGATCGAAGCTGAGCGGCTGCAGCACCTGCCCGAGCGCCTGCACCTGTTGCTCGCCGGTACGCGACAGCGGCACCAGCCGTGGGTCCAGCGGCCGGCCATCGGCATGGAAATAATCGACATGGCCGTGGCGTACCAGATAACAGCGGCGACGGCGGACAGGCATCTCAGACCTGCTGTTCATCTGCCACCACCTTGGGATTGCTGATTGCAAGGTTCGCCCTGGTGATCTCCATCAAGGCACCCAGCAACGTATCGTTGGCATCGCCGGTGCGGTCGTAAAGCCCCTGACGAATGAACTGGCAGAGCAACGCCCGGGCGTCCTGCGGTGTCAGCCCGGCAAGGCTGTGGATCCCCAGAACATCCGCCAGTCGCTGTTCCTCCAGCCACTCCGCCGTCAGTCCCAGATCGATCTCCCGGCACGTCATCGCCATGGCACTGGCGATCATCCGGCATTCGTAATGCAGATGTTCCGGCAAGGCGGGCATCAGCTGTTTGAGCAGTACGTCACGGGCTGTCTGCATCAGCTCCACGGCATTTGGCTGGTTCATGACCGTCCCCCACTGAGCGTCAGGATTTCGTATTCAAGTTCCGGCACCATTCGACCGGTGAGCGCCAGCTCGAGCGAGCGTTGTTGACCCGACAAGTGACGTTGCGCCTGTTGCACCGCCACCACGGCCCAGCGGATATGCGCCATGAGCTGCCAGAATTTCAGCTCCTCACGGCTGGGACGGTAACCGGATACGTCCTGGTAGCCCCGCATGAAGTCACTCAGTTCGCCCATGCCACCCGCCTCCCTGTCCGGGCGGGCGAAACGCCAACATTTGGCGGTAAACCAGCCGAGGTCTTCGCGAGGATCGCCCCAGCAGGCGAACTCCCAATCAAGCACACCCGCCAGGTGCTGCTGATCGACCATGAAGTTGCCCGTGCGGTAGTCCCGGTGAATCAGCCGGACAGGCATCGGCTCCGGGCGATTCAGTTCACACCAGCGCAGCCCCCATTCGATCACTGGATGGTTGCTCGGTAACTCATTGAGGTAGTGCCGGTACAGATTGATCGTGGCCTGGATCGGGTCGTTTTCCGCGGCGGGCAGAAACCCGAGGCCCGGATGATCCGGAGTGATTCGATGCAGCAAGGCCAGGCTGCGCCCCAGCTCTTCGCACAAGGCGCCTCGGGCGCTGTCGAGACTTTTATCCAGCGTCAGGCGATGACCGCTGGCCGTCCCCCCAATGGCCTGCATGATGAAAAAGTCGCGACCGATGACGGAGGCGTCCTGGCACAGCCACAGCGGCTCAGGCACTTTCACACCGGCCTGGTGCACGGCACTCAGTACGGCAAATTCCTGTGCGCGGCTCATGCTCACCGCTACCGACGAGGGTGAGTCCGTGCGCAGCACCCACTGGCGGGTGACGCTGACAGCACCTTCGGTCACCTGCGCCTGCAGCAGCCAGTTCTCCTGAATCGCACCACCGGAGAGGCGCGAGCTTTTTTCGATTTGCACCTGCTCGCAATCGAGCCGGTTTGCCAGGAAGGTCGCCAACGCCTGGTGCGCGTCGCCGACATCGACCCGTGGATACGGGTTTCCTGAAAGATGGAGGGTCGTCATGGTTGATTCTTCTCGTAGGTGTTGACCTGATCGAGGTGAGAGCAAGAGCCACGCCATGTGCGAATCACGCTTGATTTTTTATTTTTATTCCTTTTAAAACAGTTACTTATAAATACATTGCACCTATGAAGCAGCGCCTCCGACAGACTGTCGATTGCAGATTTGAAATCTTTATTTCAACATGGAAAAGAACGAACATGGCCGACAAGCACGGTGCACCCGCTTGCCCTGAAGAGCAGAAAACAGCATGCCAACCGAACATTACCTGCCACGCGTCATCGCTCTGATTACCCATTTGCACATACCGCAGGGCCCCAGTCGCATGGCTCGAATCGTCCAGCAGGTGGTCCCGGATTACCTCAATCGCACGCAGCTGGAGATCGTGGAAACGAGCGTCACGCAGTTGCTGGCAAAGGGTCGGGAACTGGAAAGTCGAGGTGACGTGGACGTGATCATCTGCTCCGGTGCTACAGCCGAATATCTGCGTCGACACCTCTCGACCACGATCCTTTCTATTCGCATGGGTGAGTACGATCTGATTCGCGCAATCGATCTGGCGAAGGCCAGAGCCACCAAGGTTGGCATCCTGACCTTCCAGCACACCCATCCAGAACTGCAAGCCATGGCCTCGCTCTTCACGGTCGACATCCGCCAGGCGACCTACACCAGTTTCGAGGAAGCACGGCAACAGATCCGCCACTTGATGGACGACGGCTACGGGGTGATCGTCGGCTCTTCCACTGCCGTCGAAGTGGCCGAGGAAGCCGGCGCCCAAGGCGTGCTTGCACTCAACGCCGATGCCGTGCGCCGGACATTGGACGATGCGTTGGCCATTTGTCGCAGCCGTGCGCTGGCACTGGTCCAGCAACAACGGCTGAACGCCGTGCTGCGCAACCTGACCGATGGCGTGGTCGCTATCGACGCCAGCGGTGTGGTGCAGTCGCTGAACCCGAAAATGGCGAGCCTGCTGGGCGTTTCCAGCGAATGGGCGCATGAGCGGCACATCGGCGAGATACTGCCCGACCTGAGCATTTCGCAAGTGCTGAGCAGTGGTGAGACCGAAGACAGCCGGCTGATCAAAGCGGGCGGAAAAACCCTGGTGGCCAACATCAGCCCGATCATCGACAACGGCAAGACCGACGGCGCGATCATCACCTGCCAGGAAACCAACGTCATTCAGCGCGCCGATCGCCGCATCCGTGCCCAGGCCCGTCCACGGCAGTTCACTGCGCGGTATCGCTTCGATCAGATTCTCGGCGACGCCCCCGGATTTCGCGAAATGCTGCGCCTGGCGCAAGGCTATGCGCAGACCGATTCCACAGTGCTGATCACCGGCGAAAGCGGCACGGGCAAGGAGCTGCTCGCGCAAAGCCTGCACAATGCCAGCCCCCGTCAGCCCGGCCCTTTTGTCGCGATCAACTGCGCGGCATTTCCCGAGTCCCTTCTGGAAAGTGAACTGTTCGGCTACGAGGAAGGCGCATTCACCGGATCGCGCAAAGGCGGCAAGATCGGCCTGATCGAAACCGCGCACACAGGCACACTGTTTCTCGACGAAATCGGTGACATGCCGGTATCCCTCCAGACCCGCCTGCTGCGTGTCCTGCAAGAACGCGAAGTGTTGCGCCTTGGCGCGTCCGAACCGACGCCGGTCGACATCAGGGTCATCGCCGCAACCCATTGCGACTTGCGCGAGCGCATCGCGGATGGCCGCTTCAGGGAAGACCTCTACTACCGGCTCAACATCCTGCGCCTGGCTGTTCCGCCCCTGCGCGAACGTCCCCAGGACATTGCCACCCTCGCCCGGGCGATCCTGCAAAAACTGCCCCGACAGCCACAGGCCAAAGGCTTCGATCAACAGCAGCTGCAAGACCTGATGCCCTGGCTGCTCAAGCATCGCTGGCCGGGGAACATCCGTGAACTGGAGAACATCATTGAGCGCGCGGCGCTTTCCGGCCGGGAACTGAGTGAGCGTCAAGCGAGCGGAACGCTCCACACGCTGTTCCCCGAGCTGTTCGAGGGAGCGGACGCCGAAAGCCAGCTGACCGGCGCGCAACCCTTCGGCGTCGATCTGCGCAGCTTCGGCAAGGCCACGGAAGTGGCCCACGTCAGGCAGGTGGTAGAAGCCTGCAACGGCGACATGGATGAAGCTGCGCGACGCCTGGGAATCAGCCGCACCACCTTGTGGCGACGATTGCGCGCAGGCGCCGACAAGTGAAATCGCCGCGATCTGGTCAACTTCAAATATGAAAATTCGAGCTTGGATAATGTTCCAGGTTTGAAATCACGCTGAATGCGTTTATCTCCCAAGCGAGGCGGACCATGATTTAATTTCCTTTATTAACAAACGCTTAGCCTGACAAAAAGCTTTGCGAGCGCCATTGGCACAGCCATTGCTCTGACACTGCCGAGGGATCCTGCGTCGATCCCATATCCAATAAGAACAAGGCAGGAGGTCGCCTGTGCTGGGCATGATGATGAACTACAACCTGGGTATTGCCGCCCTTATGCGGCATACCGAGCAGGTTGCTGCCGATACCGAGATCGTTTCGTTGCTCGCCGACGAACGCGTCCACCGATACACCTACCGCCAGGCCTTCGCACGCGTTCGCCGGCTGGCCAATGTCCTCGAACAACTGAATGTCCCTGGCGATGCGCGAGTCGGAACCCTGGCCTGGAATGACTATCGCCACTTCGAACTGCACTACGCGGTGCCCGCTTCGGGTCGTGTCTGTCACACCGTCAATCCCAAGCTGTTCCCTGAGCAGGTCAGCTACATCATCCGCCACGCTCAAGATGATGTGTTGTTCATCGATCCGCAGTTCCTGCCGCTGGTAGAAAGCCTGCAGACCGAGCTGGCCTGCGTGCGCCACTTCGTTGCCCTTTGCGCCAGCAACGAGCTGCCGCCCAGCAGGCTTCCCAACCTGCACTGCTATGAGGAACTGCTGGAGAAGGCTGCGGACAATTACACCTGGCCCGATCTCGATGAGCAGCGGGCATGCGGGCTCTGCTACACCTCCGGCACCACCGGCAACCCCAAAGGCGTGTTGACCAGCCATCGCAGCACCGTCCTGCATGGCATGGCCCAGAACATGGCTGACCAGGTCGGATTGCGAGCAATTGACGTGGTCCTGCCGCTGGTGCCGATGTTCCATGTCAACGCATGGGGGATGCCCTACAACGCAGCGATGGTCGGCGCCAAACTGGTGTTGCCGGGCCCTCGGGCGGGAGATGCCGGCGCGGTGGTGAAACTGATCAGGGATGAAACGGTGACTTTTTCACTGGGCGTGCCGACCCTGTGGGCAAACATCAGCCAGTACCTCAATGCCAGCGATCAGCAGATCCCCAGCCTCAAACGCGCGGTTACCGGTGGCGCTGCCTGCCCGCTGTCATTGATCCAGGCGATGCGCCAACACGGCGTGTCCCTGGAAAACGGCTGGGGCATGACCGAGATGAGCCCGATGGGCAGCTACAACCGTTATCAACCCTGGTACGACCAGCTGGAAGATGAGGACCGGGCCAAGCAAGTGCTCAAATCCGGTCGCGCGCTATTCGGGGTCGAGATGCGCCTGATCGATGAAGCGGGCGAACCCGTGGAGCATGACGGGATAGCCTCGGGGGCCTTGCAGGTACGCGGGCCGTGGGTCAGCAACGGTTACTACGGCCAGGAAACCCGTGACGGCTGGTTCGACACCGGCGATGTCGCCACCCTGGACAGTCACGGCTACATGCAGATCACCGACAGAATCAAGGACATGATCAAGTCCGGTGGCGAATGGATCTGCTCGGTGGAGATCGAAAACGCGATCATGGCGCATCCCGGCGTTGCGCAAGCCGCGGTCATCGGCGTTGCACACCCGATCTGGAGTGAACGACCTTTGCTGGTGATCGTTTGCACAGACCCCGATCACGCGCCCGGTCACCAGGAGCTCATGGCGTTTCTCGAAGGCAAGGTACCCAAGTGGTGGTTGCCGGACGCCAGCGAGTATCTGCGCGAACTGCCACACACGGCGACCGGCAAGGTCAGCAAGAAATCGCTGCGCGCGCACTTCGCGGACTTCGTCTGGCCCTGACCGCCCCCTCCTCTTTCATTGATCCACGGCCTGGCAACAGCCAGGCCGCCGGGCAGCCCTACAACAAAAATAAACGGAGGCATCATGTCCAATACCGCTCAACAGTTATCGGATCACTACAGCCGCATCCGCAACAATCCGCGCTTCATTGCCATGAGCACGGCGCGTTCGCGCACCTCGTGGCTGCTCAGCGCGCTGGTGCTGAGCGCTTATTTTCTGTTCATGGCGCTTGCCGCCTGTTTACCACAAGTGCTGCATGCACCGCTCTACCCCGGCAGCCACCTGACACTGGGCATCCCGCTGGGGGCTTCGATCATTCTGATTTCCTGGCTGCTGACAGGCTGGTACGTGCATCGGGCCAACAGCCACTTCGATCACCTGAGCGAACAAATCGTCAAGGAGTGCCGCGCATGAACCGTTCCCTGGCGTTACCTGTTGCGACTTGCCTGTCGGTCCTGCCCGCCCTGGCTTGCGCGGACACGCTCAATGCCTCCAGGCAACCGATGAATCTGCCGGCGATCGGTATCTTCCTGCTGTTTGTGCTGGCAACCCTGGTGATTACCTGGTGGGCATCGCGGCGCACTCGCTCGGCCCACGACTTTTACACGGCCGGCGGCGGCATCAGCGGCTGGCAAAACGGCCTGGCGATCGCTGGTGACTACATGTCCGCCTCGACCCTTTTGGGATTGTCGAGCCTGGTGTTCACCAAGGGCTATGACGGCTTCATTTATGTCATCGGCTTCTTTGTCGGCTGGCCCGTACTGACCTTTCTGATGGCCGAGCGCCTGCGCAACCTTGGGCGCTACACCTTTGCCGATATCGTTTCGTTCCGGCTCGATCAGCGCAAGATCCGCGTGCTGGCCGCCTGCGGTTCGTTGACGGTGGTGTGTTGCTACCTGCTGTTGCAGATGGTCGGCGCCGGGCAACTGATCAAATTGCTGTTCGGGCTCGACTACGCGGTTGCCGTGGTCGTGGTCGGCGTGCTGATGCTGGTTTATGTGGTGTTCGGCGGCATGCTGGCCACCACCTGGGTGCAGATTACCAAGGCGATTCTGCTGCTGGCGGGCGGTACGACGTTGATGCTGCTGTCCCTGGCGCATTTCGATTTCAGCCTGGAAACACTGGCCCGGCGAGCCGTAGAAGTGCACGCCAGTGGCTGGAGCATCATGGGCCCAGGATCCATGCTGTCCAATCCGCTCAATGTCGCTTCCATGGCCCTCGGCCTGGTGTTCGGCCTGGCAGGATTGCCGCACATCCTGATGCGCTTTTTCACCGTTGCCAATGCCAGGGAAGCACGCAAGTCGGTGTTCTACGCATCGGGCTTCATCGGGTTCTTCTTCCTGATCGTTTGTGTGCTGGGTTACGCCGCTATCGTCATCGTCGGCACCGATGCGCAGTATTTCGTGGATGGCAAACCGGGTGGCGCGCTGGTGGGCGGCAGCAACATGGTGGCCATGCACCTGGCCCGGGCCGTCGGCGGGAATCTGTTTCTCGGCTTTCTGTCCGCCGTGGCTTTCGCCACGATTCTTGCCGTGGTCGCGGGCCTGACCCTCGCCGGTGCCTCGGCGATCTCCCACGACCTCTACCTGACGGTTCTCAAGCATGGCAACGCCACCGAGAAGCAGGAAATGCGCGTCACCCGCATGGCGGTCATCGGGCTCGGGGTGATTGCCATCGGCCTTGGCATCCTCTTCGAGCAAGTGAATATCGCCTTCCTGGTCGGGCTGACATTCGGCATCGCCGCCTCGGCCAACTTCCCCGTGTTGATCATGGCCATGTACTGGAAAGGCCTGACAACCCGCGGAGCCATATACGGCGGCCTGACGGGACTGGTTTGCGCCCTGGCCCTGGTGACGCTCTCGCCCACGGTGTGGGTCACCGTGCTCGGCCATGCCCAGGCGATTTTCCCCTATGACCATCCGGCGCTGTTCTCGATGCCGCTGGCCTTCCTGGTGATCGTCATCGTTTCCAGGCTCGATCGCAGCGCCCAGGCGCAAAAGGATCGGGCCGGTTTCGACGATCAGAAGGTCCGCGCCGAAACCGGCCTGGGCATCGCCACAGCCGCCACCCACTGACCGGCAGGGGCTGCCGTGGCCCCTGCTCCCTTTCGAGACGATCAAATGACCCCATACAACGCCCCCCTGCGAGACATGCGTTTTGTCCTGCACGAAGTCTTCGACGCCCCCTCGCTCTGGTCACGATTGCCCGCCCTGGCAGAACGGGTCGACGCCGACACCGCCAATGCCATCCTCGAAGAAGCAGCCAAGGTCACCGGCCAGCTCATCGCCCCGCTCAACCGAAGCGGAGACGAGCAAGGCGCGCAGTGGAACGACGGCATTGTCACCACGCCGTCCGGTTTCAAGGAGGCCTACGCCACCTACATCCGGGGTGGCTGGGTGGGTCTGAGTGGCAACCCCGAATTCGATGGCATGGGCATGCCCAAGATGCTGGCGGTGCAATTCGAGGAAATGCTCTACGCCGCCAACAGCAGTTTCGCCCTTTACTCGACGCTGTCCTCCGGCGCATGCCTGGCCATCGATGCCCATGCCAACGCGGACCTGCGAGCCACCTATCTGCCGCCAATGTACGAAGGTCGCTGGGCCGGCTCCATGTGCCTGACCGAGCCGCACGCCGGGACCGATCTTGGCTTGCTGCGCACCCGCGCCGAGCCGCAGGCAGACGGCCGTTATCGCATCAGTGGCACCAAGATATTCATCACCGGTGGCGAGCAGGACCTGACGGAAAACATCATCCACCTGGTGCTGGCGAAACTGCCGGACGCGCCTGCCGGGGCGAAAGGCATTTCGTTGTTTCTGGTGCCCAAGGTGCTGGTCAACGCCGATGGCAGCCTCGGGGCGCGCAATGCGCTGAGCTGCGGTTCCATCGAACACAAGATGGGCATCAAGGCCTCGGCTACCTGTGTGATGAATTTCGATGGCGCCACCGGCTACCTGATTGGCGAGGCCCACAAGGGCATGGCCGCGATGTTCACCATGATGAATTACGAGCGCCTGTCCATCGGCATCCAGGGCATTGGCTGCGCCGAGGCTTCCACTCAGGCAGCCATTGGCTACGCCCGCGAACGCCTGCAAAGTCGGGCCCCCACCGGCCCGACGGCCCCTGACAAGGGCGCCGATCCGATCATCCGCCATCCCGATGTTCGGCGGATGTTGCTCGGCATGAAGGCACTCACCGAAGGCGGCCGCGCCTTCGCCTGTTACGTGGGCCAGCAACTCGACCTTGCCAAATACGCGCAAGACCCCGAAGAGCGCAAAAACGCCCAGGTCCTTGCCGCCTTGCTCACCCCGGTGGCCAAGGCGTTTTTCACCGATACGGGACTGGAAAGCTGCGTCAATGGCCAACAGGTATTCGGCGGTCATGGTTACATCCGCGAATGGGGACAGGAGCAGTACGTGCGTGACGTGCGCATCGCGCAAATCTATGAAGGCACCAATGGCATCCAGGCCCTCGACCTGCTGGGACGCAAGGTGATTGCCGACGGCGGTGCTGCATTGCGTCTGTTCTGCACGCAAGCACTGGATTTCGCACAGGGTCATACCGCGCCCTATGGCAAAGCACTGATGGCGGCCGTTACGCGCTTGCGTGACGTCAGCGACTGGCTGATGGACAACGCCACGACCAACCACAATGAAACAGGTGCCGCATCGGTGGAGTATCTGCACCTGTTCGGCTATGTCGCCTACGCCTGGATGTGGGCGCGCATGGCTGCCGTGGCAGAGGCTCGACTCAGCGAGGACCCGGCTTTCTACGGCGCCAAACTGGCCACCGCCGCGTTCTACTTCCAGCGCCTGCTGCCACGCACACTTAGCCTTGAAGCCGGCATTCGGGCTGGCAGCGATACGCTTTTCGGATTGACTGACGACCAGTTCTGATTGATTTTCAGGGTGCGGTCTTCCCCCTTTGGACCGCGCCTTTTTTATGTGCCGGCAAGCCTTGTCTGCTCCATGAAAACAACAAGAGGCCGCAGGCTGCTGTCAGGTTACCCGCTCGTATTTGACGATCCGGGCGTCGCCCTGCAGCAGGTCGGCGGCCTGGGCAAGTGCTGCTTGCAGGTGAGGGGTTTGCCAATGCTGCGCTTCGGCGTCAGCACTGTCCCACACCTCGAAGGAGGTAAATTCCAGGGGGTTGGTCAGGGATTGGTAGTAGGCGTATTCCAGGCAGCCAGTCTCCTGGCATGTCTGCCGGCTGAGTTCGGCCAGCACGCCGCGCATGGCTTCAAGCCCATGGGGTTTCACCACAAAGCTTGCCATCACATACAGACGAGTGCTCATGTCCAGTCAATGCTCCAAATGAACACCGGCCATTTCGCGCCTTGCGTGGAAGCGACGAAACAGCCGGCAGCACGGCCCTTAGCGAGTCAGTTCTTTGAGTACGAGATCCGCGACAGGCCCGCCGGAGGCCGGGTTCTGGCCGGTAATGACACGTCGGTCAGCCACTGCAAACGGTGCCCATGGCTCCGCTGCCTTTTTGTAGATGGCGCCGCGTTTAACCATCTCATCCTCAGTCAGGTAGGGAACGTACTTGTCCAGCTCGGCAATCTTTTCCTCGTTGTTGGAAAAACCGGTGACTTCCTTGCCTTCGATCAGCAACGAGCCGTCGGTGAGTTTGATGTTCAGCAACCCCACTGCACCGTGGCAAACGGAGGACACGATGCCACCGCTCTCATAGATGCTGCGGCTCAGCGCCTGCAGTTCCTCATTGTCCGGGAAGTCCCAGACAACGCCATGCCCTCCGGCGTAATAGATCACCGAGTAATCCGCCGGATTGACCTGATCCGGCCTGAGCGTTGCGCCCAGCCGATCCATGAACGACTTGTCCTGATACCACTGCCAATCACCTTCATCGGCCATGGCCAGGCTGTGAGGGTCAATGGGCGTGTAGCCACCCTTGGGACTCACATAGTCGACCTGAAAACCCGCGTCCTGGACTTTTCTGACGAAGTGCACCGCCTCACCCAGCCAAAGACCGGTGGCACGTGCCAGATTTGGGTATTTGGGAAAGCTGGTCAGTACCACCAGCATTTTCTTGCTCATGCTTCACCTCACTTTCATGCGCTACAAAAAACAGCAGCCACACCTCGATCGGAGGTGGGTCCCGCCACTTGGCGAGACCACACATTAATCCGCACATCGGGCCCCTCGATAGGCACCGAGTCGCAATTGACTATTGCATATATGGAACACCTGTCCGATGTATGACCTCAATGAGCTGTACCTCTTTGCGCAAATCGTCGAGCACCAGGGTATCGGCGCCGCCAGTCGCGAACTGGGCATACCCAAATCCAGGCTCAGTCGTCATTTGTCGGCCCTTGAAGAACGCCTGGGCATTCGCCTGATCAATCGCTCGACAAGGCAATTCTCGGTTTCCGAGCTTGGCCTTGAGTACTACCAGCATTGTCTGGTGATGCTCGACAGCGCGAGCGCGGCGCAATCGCTGATCGATAACAGCCGCTCATCGCCCAAAGGCATCGTGCGGATCGCCTGCCCGACTGCCCTGCTCAACTTTCTGGTCGCCGGGATGATTGCCCGCTATATGCGTCGCTTCCCCGAGGTGGAGATACATCTGGAGAGCACCAACCGCACGGTTGATCCACTGCGCGAAGGTTTCGATATTGTTCTGCGGGTCGGCTTTGCGCCTTTCGAGGACAGCGGCCTGACCATGAAGACGCTCACGCGCAGTCCTCATCAGCTGGTTGCAAGCCCGGGCCTGATCGAGCGTCTGGGGCCGCCCGCCTCACTGGCCGATCTGGCGCGCTATCCGAGCCTCGACATGGGTCCCTGCACGCGCCAGTACCAATGGAACATGGAGGGGCCTGGCGGTGTACAGGCCACCGTGCGCCATACGCCGCGGCTGATCACTGACGACATGATCACCCTTCGGCGGGTCGCGCTCGAAGGCGGCGGCATTGTCCAGCTGCCGGAGCTGGTGGTGTTCAAAGACATTCGAAACGGCATTCTCGTGCCGGTCCTGAAGGACTGGAAACCCAGGAGCGCCATCGTTCATGCGCTGTTTGCGTCACGGCGCGGCCTGATGCCGTCGATCAGAAGCCTGCTTGATTTCCTGGCGGACAGTTTTGCCGAGCTGGATTTCGACAATCTGTATGAAGGGTATGTTCTCAGGGGTGATGAGGACGCCTGCGTTCTCACGGGTTCAACCCCGTGAGATCAGGCATTGATCCAGGGAAGACTCAGCAACACCGTGTGTTGCATTTACCCCGCCCGAAGCGCGCTTCCTGACGCTCGCGAAAAAAGGCTTCGTAGCTCATCACCGGCTCGCCCGGCGACTTGAGGGCCATTTGCGCGACGTAGTTGTCGTAGTCGGGAACGCCCACCATCAACTGTGCGCTCTGGCGCAGGAACCTGGCGGCCTGTTGCAGTTTATGGAACATGGCAGTGCTCTCTATGCAGGTTGGGATGCGCCCATGGAAGCGCACGAATGTATCTGCAATGTGTCCGCGCAAGAGCCTTTTGTATGTTCGTGTAGGCCACTCCCCCGCGACCTTTTGGCGCATGACCTTCCGGCGATCGATTAAGCGTGATCGGGCAACAGTTTGTTAACATCCCTGCGCTTTTTCTCGCCTGGTCTGTCAGGCACTGTGTTTTTTCTGTCGCTACACAGGAAGCTTTATTTCCATGAGTACGTTGTATTCCCGCCGTTCGGTGCTGCAGGGCATGAGCCTGCTGAGCCTCGGCCTGCTTGCCGGCTGCGACGACAGCAGCAAGCTGTCGTTCAAGTACGGCAAGGATCTGAGCGACAAGATCATGGGCCGTTCCTTCAAACTCACAGACGCCCAGGGCGAAACCCGGATGCTCGGCAGCTACCGGGGCCTGATGCCGATGATCTTCTTCGGTTTCACCCAATGCCCGGCGGTCTGCCCGACGACGCTGGCCCGCGCGGCCCAGGCGAAGAAACTGATGGGCCGCGACGGCGAGCGCCTGCAAGTGGTCTTCATCACGCTGGACCCCGAGCGCGACACCCCGGAGCTGCTGGACAAGTACGTCAAGGCCTTCGACCCGAGCTTCGAGGCGCTGTACGGCTCACTGGAAGAAACCGCCGCCGTTGCCAAGGAGTTCGGCGTATTCTTCGAGAAGGTCCCCAGCGGCGACACCTACACCCTGTCCCATACCGCCACCAGTTACGTGTTCGACTCCCGGGGCAATCTGCGCCTTGGCCTGTCCGCGTCCCTTACCGCTCAAGAGTGCGCAGAAGACCTGCTCACTGTCATGGAGGTCTGCTGATGACTTCGTTTTGCGCAGCACGCATCAAACAACTAGCCCTGGGCGTTGCCCTGATCGGCCTGGCGTGGCAAGCGTCCGCGCAGACTCAGGTCAGTGACGCCTGGGTCCGCGCCACCGTGGCCGGCCAGCATTCGTCCGGCGCGTTCATGACCCTGCAGGCCGACACTGACAGCAAGTTGATCAAAGTCGAATCGCCGGTGGCCAAGCTGGTGCAAATCCACCAGATGAGCATGAAAGACGATGTGATGCGCATGGGCCAGGTCGAGTCGGTCGCGTTGCCGGCCGGCAAACCGGTGAGCCTCGATCCCAATGGTTACCACATCATGCTGATGGACCTGACCGGACAGGTGGCCGATGGCAGCAAGGTGCCGCTGACCCTGACCGTGGAAAACGCCAAGGGCGAGAAAGAGACGATCAAGGTCGAAGCCGATGCCCGTGCTCTGAACACTATGGATCACAGCAAGATGGACCACAGCATGATGGATCACAGCAAGATGCAATGATGGTCTGACGGCCTCGATCAACGAGGCCGTTCACTGATGGGAGGTGCGTAGATGACGACGAACACCGAAACCGCCATTCTGGCCGGCGGGTGCTTCTGGGGCATGCAGGATCTGTTGCGGCGCTACCCCGGCGTGCTTGCCACGCGGGTCGGTTACTCCGGCGGCGATGTACCCAATGCGACCTACCGCAACCATGGCACCCATGCCGAAGCGATCGAGATCGTGTTTGATCCCGCGCAGATCAGCTATCGCCGGATCCTCGAGTTCTTCTTCCAGATCCACGACCCGAGCACCAAAAACCGTCAGGGCAATGACCTGGGAATGAGCTATCGCTCGGCGATCTACTACCTGAGCGAAGAACAGAAGCACGTCGCCCAGGAGACGGTCGCAGACGTCGACGCCTCCGGCCTCTGGCCCGGCAAGGTGGTCACCGAGATCGAACCGGCCGGACCGTTCTGGGAAGCGGAGCCCGAGCATCAGGATTATCTGGAACACTATCCGAACGGCTACACCTGCCACTTCATCCGGCCGAACTGGACGTTGCCCAAGCGCGGGTGAACACCACCGACCTGTAGGAGCGAGCTTGCTCGCGATGAACCTGATTACGCCGCGGGGTGCCAGGCATCCAGCGTTATCGTTGACGACCATCGCGAGCAAGCTCGCTCCTACAGTGGCTATGGATGCCCGGTCATTTGCGTTTTGCAGTGTTCAGCGCCACGGCCGCTTGAATCAGTGCCTTGAGCGCGGCTTCATCAATGGCGTCGCCTTCATGCAAGTCGATGGCTCGCCGGGTGTTGCCTTCTAGACTGGCATTGAACAGCCCTGCGCGGGTTCTGAACCCGTGTTGTCCTTGTGCATGATGGCTGTCGTCTTCTTCGGGGGGTCGGATTCATGAGTCGGTGAAGGGATGTAATCCACGAGTAAGGCACAGCAAAGCGCGGTTTGCCATGTCGCCGGTCGCCCGGCAATACCCCTGAAAAATCCGTGATTCGTCTCACACAAATTGCTCATCAAGGCAACAATTGCAAACTAGACTTAATCAATGGACGACGCGCAGCACTCACCAGACCAGTAAAAAAATAAATAAAAACAAGGATATAACCTTGAAAACCACAATGCTTTGCTTGCTGGGGAGTCTGTTGGTGTCCGCCGGCGCGTTCGCCAACGGGAGCATTCCCGTCCTAGAGTTGGACTTCACAAGGTCGGCTACCGAGACCTTGAAAAAATACGGTATCAACGACGCCTGCATCATCGTCGCCTCCAACCCAAGCGGTTTCACCTATTGCCGGGAAGGCTCGGCGACACTCTGGAAATACCAGGCGCTGGACCTGAATCAACCCGGCGGCCAAGGCCCGATGCTCGCCTCACTGGGGGATGGGCGAATCAGCATCGCCGAAGACGTAAGCCCCGCTTGCGTGGAAGAACTGCCCAAGCCCACGGTTGATCCTGCAATCACCCGCGCAATCGCCATCAGCCTGATCCTCCTGTTTCTGATCATTGGCCTGCGCTACACCTACAAGGCCACCATGGACGGCTACTTTGTCCGCACGGTTTATTCCGGAACACACCTGCAGCGATCGACCGGATCCTCCCGTGCGCATCGCTCGGCCTCCAAGGCCCTGGTCTCTTTTGCCATCGCCGCGGCCGTGACGTTCATCTATTTCGGCTACGACGCGCTTTGAGCATCGTGCACCACAGCAAACCGGCCACGCTGCAATCGGCCACCCCTGCCCAGGCAGCGATCCTGCTGGCGGCGGCGGTGGTCATCGTGCTGGCCTCCGGCATCACCCCCCATGATTCGGTGGACTGGCGACTGGAGAATGTGGTGCCCGTCACGATACTGCTGGCGCTGACTGCGGGCCTGCGGCGCCGGCGCCTGTCGTGGCAAGCCTACCTGGCCATTGTGCTGCTGTTGGGAATCCACGAACTGGGCGCGCATTTCACCTATGCCAAGGTGCCCTACGAAGAATGGGCGCGCACCCTCACCGGTCATTCGCTGAACGCGGTCTTCGACTGGAAGCGCAATCAGTACGATCGCCTGGTGCATTTCAGCTATGGCCTGCTGGTCACCATTGCGCTGCGGGAAATGCTCTGCCGGCACACGCCCCTGCGCGGCGGCTGGTTGACCCTGCTGGTGCTGAGCCTGGTGCTGGCGACGTCGGCGTTGTATGAATTGGTCGAATGGATCGGCGGCGAGTATCTGGGCGACGATCAGGCCGAAGCCTTCATCGCCACCCAAGAGGATATCTGGGATGCACAGAAGGACATGGCCCTGGCCTTTCTCGGTGCGCTGATCTGCCTGGCATTGCGTGCGGTCTGGGGATTGCGTGACCGCCGCTGAACCTGTGGGAGCGAGCCTGCTCGCGATGAACTCAAAGGCGCCGCGTTCAACCCGTAAGCATGCGTTATCGTTAGCGACCATCGCGAGCAGGCTCGCTCCTACAGGTGCTGCGGTGACTTCATTGCCGCTCGTCCGCTGCGCCGCACTTTCCCTGCGGTCGTTTCTTCCAATGCGTATATCCACTCGCAAGGAAGACTCAAATGATCAATCACAAATTAATCGCACTGACCCTCGCCGGCCTGTTGTCCGCCAGCTCGCTGAGCGCCCTGGCCGCCGAGAAAACCACCGAGGGCTCGGCCCTTCCACCCGGTACCGCTCAGCCGCAAGGCGATGAATCGAACAGCATTGGCACCGGCACCGATGGCGGCACCTCGACCAAAGGCATCGATGGCAAAACCGGTTCGGCATCCAACGGTGCCGATGCGGGCACCACCGACAACGGACCTGCACCGGCAGGCGGCTCTAAAGGCGGAGGTGATGGCAAGGGCACCGGCAGTTGATCGGTGAAATGCAGCGCTTGGAAAAAACAAAAGCCCGCGCTCTGGAACGCGGGCTTTTCAATGGATCACGCACGGCAGGCGGTCCGTGATGCCCGGTCATTCCCTGGCGAGCGGTGCGGGCAGCGCGGTGCCTTGCTGGAAGATCACGGTCTGCGCCGGCATTGGCGCCGGGAAGCCGGCTTCGCCGAGGGCGTCCTTGATCACGCGGTTGGTGTCGAAGTAGACCTGCCAGTAGTGCTCGTTGTGGCAGTACGGACGCACCGCCAGCACCGGGCCGACCAGGTTGAACTCGAGAATTTCCACGTCGATCGCCGGGGTTTCCAGCACGTTGGGAATGGCGGCGATTTTCTCCTTGAGCAAGGCCGCCGCCGCTTTCCAGTCGGCGGCACCGGACAGCTGGGCCTTGAGTTCGACCCGACGGAACGGGTTGTGGGTGAAGTTCTGGATGTTGTCGCTGAAGATCTTGTTGTTGCCGACCAGGGTCAGCACGTTGTCCGGGGTATTGATCCCGGTGGCGAACAGGCCGATTTCCACCACGGTCCCGGTCACCCCGCCGGCGCTAATGAAATCGCCGACCTTGAACGGGCGCAGCACAATAATGAACGCACCGGCCGCCAGGTTGGCCAGCAGCCCCGACCAGGCCATGCCGATCGCCAGGCCGACCGCGGCGAGCAGTGCCGCGAAGGTGGTGGTCTGCATACCCAGGTAACCGAGGATGGCAATGACCAGGATGATGTTCAGCGTTACGGTGATGGCCGAGCCGACATAACGCAGCACGGTCGGGTCGACCTTCTGCTTGCCGAGGGCTTTTTGCACCATGCCGACGGCAAAACCGATCAGCCAGCGGCCGACGATCCAGAAGGCAATGGCGGCCAGCACCTTGACCGCAAAAGCGACACCATAGGCCTGCACGACTGCAATCAGTGCGTTGAACTTCTCGGTGGTTACGTTAACGATTGTCTCGTCCATGGCAGAAGCTCGCAAATGAGGATTGACCTCAAGACGCTAGCACAGCCTTGGCGGGTCGCCAGTTCGGGGGTGAGGGTTTCAGTTTTGTGTCGAATGGGCTGACGTCATCGCGAGCAGGCTCGCTCCCACAGGATGCCAGGCTCGACCAATAACCAGTGTGGGAGCGGGCTTGCTCGCGAAGGCGACAGGTCAGTCACTATTGATGTCGACTGACACGACGCTTTCGCGAGCAAGCCCGCTCCCACATGGGGAATTGGTGTACTCGAATCGCTGGTTCGACATGGAAAACCTGTGGGAGCGAGCTGCTCGCGATGGCTGCCCCCACAGGTTTGGCGCCCTTAGTGCGGGGCGCGGGGGATGGTTTTGAGCAGGTCTTCCGGGCTGATGTAGCCGACCACGGGCTGTACGCTGCCCGGTTGCGGCAGGCCGAGGATGTGGCCCTTCATCTTGCCGATCACATGCATTTCGCAAGGCTTGCAGTCGAACTTCAGGGTCAGCACTTCATCGCCGTGGATCAGCTGCATCGGCGCGACCTTGGTGCGCACGCCGGTCACGCCCTTGGCCTGTTTCGGGCAGAGGTTGAACGAGAAGCGCAGGCAGTGCTTGGTGATCATCACCGGCACTTCACCCGACTCTTCATGGGCCTCGTAAGCCGCGTCGATCAGCTTGACCCCGTGACGGTGATAGAAATCCCGGGCCTTCTGGTTGTAGACGTTGGCCAGGAACGACAGGTGCGATTCCGGGTACACCGGTGGCGGATTGGTCTCGGCCTTGCGGCCCCCGCGCGGATGAGCCTTGACCCGCGCCACGGTCAGCGCCTCGATCGCTTCCCGGCGCAGCGCCTTGAGCTGGGAGTTGGGAATGAAGAACGCTTGCGGTGCCTCGAGCTTGATATCGGTTGCGTGGTACTCGGTGGTACCCAGCTGGCCGAGCAGATCGCGCAATTGCTCAAGCGCCTGCTCCGGCTTGTTGGCCAGGCCGAACGGACCGTCCAGGGACACGCTGGCGCTGACGCCCTCCTCGCTGGTGGCGGTCAATTGCAGACGCTGTTCGTCCAGGCGCGCGACCCAGGCCACGCCAATGCGACGCTCGGCGGAGGTCTTCTGCAGGGCCTGCTGCCAGTTGTGGTCCAGGTTGCGGTTCAGTGGATGGTTGGGCCGCAGCTTGTACAGGCCTTCCGGCATCTCGTTGGGCTCGACGCGGTAGCGGTAGCGCTTCTCGCCGTCTTCCTCGAACTCACCCTTGGGCTCGGCTATGTTGGTGCGCCAGCCGACGACTTCGCGCTTGACCAGCACATTGAGGCCGTCGCCGTTGGACAGCGGTTCCTCGGTGACCACGATCAGGTCGCGCTTGCCGACTTTTTCCACCACGCCCACCGGCAGGCCGGTGAAGGTCGGCGAGTCGAAGGCGCCGATGTCGATCTTGCGCTCGCTGACAAAGTAGTCGGTGCTGCCACGGTGGAAGGTCTTGTCCGGATCGGGCACGAAGAAGTGCGCGGTGCGGCCGCTGGAGGCGCGGGCCAGGTCCGGACGGTCTTCGAGCACGTCGTCCAGGCGCTGGCGGTAGTAGGCGGTGATGTTCTTCACATAGCCCATGTCCTTGTAGCGCCCTTCGATCTTGAACGAGCGCACGCCGGCTTCCACCAGGGCGCGGATGTTCGCGCTCTGGTTGTTGTCCTTCATCGACAGCAGGTGTTTTTCGTAGGCGATCACGCCGCCTTTTTCATCCTTGAGGGTGTACGGCAGGCGGCAGGCCTGGGAGCAGTCGCCACGGTTGGCACTGCGACCGGTCTGCGCGTGGGAAATGTTGCACTGGCCGGAGAACGCCACGCACAGCGCGCCATGGATGAAAAACTCGATCGCCGCGTCGGTCTCGTCGGCGATGGCGCGGATTTCCTGAAGGTTCAGCTCGCGAGCCAGGACCAGTTGCGAGAAACCGGCCTGATCGAGGAATTTCGCCCGGGCCAGGGTGCGGATGTCGGTCTGGGTGCTGGCGTGCAGCTCGATCGGCGGGATATCCAGTTCCATCACGCCCAGGTCCTGGACGATCAGCGCATCGACGCCGGCATCGTACAGCTCGTGGATCAGCTTGCGCGCCGGCTCCAGTTCGTTGTCGTGCAGGATGGTGTTGATGGTGGTGAAGACCCGGGCGTGGTAGCGATGGGCGAATTCCACCAGGCCGGCGATATCGCTCACCTCATTGCACGCGTTGTGGCGGGCGCCGAAGCTCGGGCCGCCGAGGTACACAGCGTCGGCGCCATGCAGGATGGCCTCGCGGGCGATGGCTACGTCGCGGGCGGGGCTGAGCAATTCCAGGTGATGCTTGGGCAAGGACATATGTTTTTTTAGTCAGGCTGTCACGGTCGAGGGGCGCATTGTACCGGCGAAACGCCTGAGGGGCACCCGTGTGCTGCCGGGTGGCAGCGCGACGACAGAAATCCCTGTAGGAGCGAGCCTGCTCGCGATAGCGGCAGATCCGTCGACATTGATGCCGAATGTGCTGCCGTCATCGCGAGCAGGCTCGCTCCCACACTGGATTGGGGTACTCGGGCTTCATGTTCGACGAAGAACAACTGTGGGAGCGAGCCTGCTCGCGATGGCGGTGTGTCAGTCGATATCAGCGTTGACTGACACTCTGCTATCGCGAGCAAGCTCGCTCCCACAGGGTTGTGCAGGTGCAGGTGTTGTCGGGGTCAGGCCTTGGCCGCCATGGCGACGACTTCCACTTTCATGCCTTCCACTGCCAACGCGGCGACACCCACGGCGGCACGGACCGGCCATGGTTTGGCGAAGAAGCGTTTGTAGACTTCGTTGAACGCGGCACGATCGGCCATGTCGGTGAGGTAGATGGTCAGGTGCATGACGCGATCCATGGAGCTGCCGGCGCGCTCGAGCGCGACCTTGAGCGCTTGCAGGGTGCATTCGCTCTGCACGGTGATGTCGCCCAGCTCCAGGGTGCCGTCGGCTCGGGTCGGGATCTGGGTGGACATCAGGATGCCGTTGAACGCAGCGACGTCGGAGGAGATGGAGTCCTGGTCGGGATCGGGGGTGAAGACGATGTCTTGGTTGGCCATGGGGCGCTCTTGTATGAGGGGTAAAGGGGCGCAGTTTACCAGACGCCCCCGGGACCATCGCTACACCCGCGGCTGATGACTGGTTACGCAGTGGATACCGCCGCCACCGGCCGCAATGGCGTCGATGTCGAGCTGTACCACCTCACGCTCCGGATAGAGCCTGGACAGCAGGTCAAAGGCCTTGCGATCGGCGGCCTTGTCACCGAATTGCGGCGCAATGATCGCCCCGTTGATCACGAAGTAGTTGATGTAGCCGGCGGCAAAGTCCGGGTTGTCGCGGTTGAACTTGCTTTTACGCGGCTTCAGTGGCGGCGACACCGTGTGCACCTGCAGCTTGCGGCCATCGGCATCGGTGGCGTTCTTCAGGATCTCCAGGTGCGCACGGGTGACCTTGTTGTCGTAGGACTCGGGGTCCGTGTCGAGGTTGGCAATCACCACGCCCGGCTTGACGAAGCGCGCATAGAAGTCGACATGAGCGTCGGTGATGTCCTTGCCCTTGATGCCCGGCAGCCAGATGATCTTGCGCAGGCCCAGACGGAACTTGAGCTCTTCCTCGACCTCGGCCTTGTTCCACTGCGGATTGCGGTTGGCATTGATCCAGCTGCTTTCGGTCATGATCCCGGTACCATGACCGTCCACTTCGATGCCGCCGCCCTCGCCCACCAGCTCGCTGCGCAGGTAATCAGCTTCTTCGCGGCGGGAAACCAGCGCCGCCACTTTCGCGTCCTTGCTGTGCCGCTGCTTGTTGCCCCAGCCGTTGAAGTTGAAATCCACGGCGCCCAGCCCGCCCTTGCCATCGACGACGAAATTGGCGCCGATATCACGCATCCAGATGTCATCCAGTTCGGTGATGACGTAGGTGACATTGGTCGAGCCGCAATGCTCTTCGGCCAGGTCCCGCTCGCTCTTGCGGCAGAACACGGTCAGCGGTTCATATTTGGCGATGGTCCGCGCAATCCGGCCGAGCGCCGCTTGCACATCCGGGGTGAAGTCTTCCCAGATGGCGTCCTGGGCGCCAAAGGCGATGAAGGCCTGTTCATGCCGGTCACCTTCGTCGGGCATGTACCAACGCTCTGCACTGGCCGCCAGCACGGACGACGGCTTCAGGCCAAGCCCCATGCAGGCGACAGCCACGCCGGCGGTAACCGATACCTGTTTGATGAATTCGCGACGCGTTGACATGTAGATGTTCCTGAAAAAAAGGGTAAATCCCGGCCCCGTAGGAGCTGCCGCAGGCTGCGATCTTTTGATCTGATCGTTCCCACGCTCTGCGTGGGAATGCAGCCCGTGACGCTCTGCGTCACTGGACGCGGAGCGTCCCTTGAGGCATTCCCACGCAGAGCGTGGGAACGATCAAAATCGCAGCGTGCGGCGGCTCCTACAGGGACAGCGCTGGTTTCATTGGCCGGTAGCCGTCTTGAACTTGGTCCAAGTGCGCATGCGGGCGCGCATGTCCGCCTGGGGGATGTCCTTGCCGGGGATCAACCGCGCGTAGGTGGCTTCATCAATGTAGATGTCCGGGTTATCGCGCATGGTCGCATCGACGTTCGGCCGGGCCTTGGCATTGGAAGTCGGGTAGCCGGTGAAGTTGCTGATGGCGGCCATGTTCTCGGGGCGCATGACGAAGTTGATGAACGCATAGGCGTACTCCGGATGCCTGGCATCCACCGGAATCGCCATGGTGTCCATCCACACCGTCGTGCCTTCCCGGGGAATGCGGTACTGGAAACGGGTCTGCTTGCCGGCGGAGTCCGAGGTACGCTGCGCCTGGGTCATGTCGCCGCTGTAGCCCAGGGACAGGCACAGGTTGCCGTTCACCAGGTCGGTCACCGGTTGCGACTGGAACTTGCGAATGTACGGCCGCATTTTGGCCAACAGTTCACTCGCCGCCTTCAGGTCTTCGGGCTTGGCGCTGCGCGGTTCGCGACCCAGGTAGTTGAGCACCACCGCCAGCACTTCGTCCGGCGAGTCGATCATCGAGATGCCGCAATCGGCAAACTGCGCCGCCAGTTCCGGCTTGAACAGCATGTCCAGGCTGTTGACCGGCGCATTGGGCATGCGCTGCCTGATCTGCTCCTGGTTATACGTCAGGCCGATGGTGCCCCAGGTGTAAGGCACGGTGGCCCCGGCGGAATGCTCATACTGCCCGCGCAGTTTTTGCAGCCCGGGTTCTATGTCTGCAAGCTCCTTGAGTTTCGAGCGGTCCAGCGGCAACAGGCTGCCGGCGCGCATCAAGCGTTCGGCCACCGTGTCGCCGGGGAAGATCAGGTCGTAACCGCTGCCACCGGCGAGCATCTTGGCTTCCAGGGTTTCGCTGCCATCCATGACGTCGTAGATCACCTTGATCCCGGTTTCGGCGGTGAAGCGGCTCAATGTGTCTTCGGCAAAATAGTCGGCCCAGTTGTACAGCCGCAGGGTTTTCTCTTCGGCATGCAGCGCCGGCACCGCAGCGCTGATGGCCAGCCCGAGGACGGCGGGCAACAGTCGATTGAAGGTACGCATCTCAGACCCCCTGGCCATTCCAGCGTGTATGAAGGTGACGCCCGTCCAGGCTCAGCATGGCCCCGTACATTTCCGGGCGACGGTCGCGGTAAATGCCCCAGCTCAGGCGCTCCTCGCGCATGGCCGCCAGGTCGAGGCTGTGCACCAGCACGCCGGTACTGTCCCGATCGGCTTCGGCAAGCAATTTGCCCTTGTGGTTACTGATGAAGGACGAGCCGTAGAAGCTCATCTGCAAGCTCGGATCAAGGGTCGCCGCCTCCCGGCCGACGCGGTTGGACGCCACCACCGGCAGGATGTTGGCGGCCGCATGACCGCGCATGGTCATCTGCCAGTGATCGCGCGAGTCCAGCGTTGCGCAGCCGGGCTCGGAGCCGATGGCGGTGGGAAACAGCAGCACTTCGGCGCCCATCAAGGCCAGGCAGCGGGCGGTTTCGGGGAACCACTGATCCCAGCAGATGCCCACGCCGATGCGCCCGAAGGCCGTGTCCCAGACGCGGAAACCGGTGTCGCCGGGGCTGAAGTATTCCTTCTCCTGATAACCGATGGCGTTGGGAATATGCGTCTTGCGATACACCCCCAGTAAACGCCCGTCGGCATCGGCCACCGTCAAGGAGTTGAAGTAGGCATTACCGGCCTTCTCGAACCAGCTCAGGGGCAACACCACCCCCAATTCCCTGGCCAGCGCGGCAAAACGCTTGAGGACCGGGCTGTCGCCGAAGGTCTCGGCCAGGGCCAGGTGCTGGTGGCTTTGCTCGATGCAGAAATACGGGGTGGCGAACAGCTCCTGCAACAGGATGATCTGGGCGCCCTTGGCCGCCGCTTCACGCACCAGCTGTTCGGCTTGATCAAGGTTGTGGTTCAGGTCCCAGGTGCAGGGCATTTGGGTGGTGGCGATGGTCAGCAGTGTCATGGCATTAACCCTCCACCGGCCAGGCTGGCTGTTGCTGAGTGATGCAGTGCACCCCTCCGCCGCCATGGGCCAGATTGTTGATCCGCACCGGCACCACTTCGCGCCCGGGGAAGGCTTGGGCGAGGGTTTTCGCCGCCACGTCGTCGGCGGCAATGCCATAGGCCGGCATGATGATCGCGTCATTGGCGATGTAGAAGTTGGTGTAGGAGGCGCAGAACACTTCGGCCTCGGTGTCCACCGCTTCGCTGGCTTCATACAGTTCGATCAGTTCGAACTTGCGGCCCCGTGCATCGGTGGCCAGCTCCAGGGCGCGGCGGTTCTCCCGCGCCACTTCGGCATACACCGATTGCCGGTCGTGGGTCGCGTCGACCAGCAACACACCGGGACGGGCGAATGCACACACACCATCGACATGGCCATCGGTCATGTCGCCGGTGACGTAGTCAGGGTCGCCCGGCAGCCAGATGGTTTTCTTCACACCCAACAGGCGAGCGAAGATTTCTTCCATCTCGGCCTTGCTCATGCCCGGGTTGCGGTTGGGGTTGAGCAGCACCGACTCGGTGGTGATCAGCGTGCCTTCGCCGTCGACATGAATGGCCCCGCCTTCGTTGCTCAGCGGCGTGCCGAAGCACGGCAGGCCGAGGTGATTGAGCGCACGGCGCGCCAGGCTCTCGTCCAGGTCATGGGCCGACTTGCCGCCCCAGGCGTTGAAGCGCCAGCTCACGCCCGCCAGGCCCTGTTGCGGATGGCAGACGAAGCTCGGGCCGGAGTCGCGGCACCAACTGTCGTTCACGGCCAGTTCGATCAGCTCGATGTTGGCGCCGCACAGTGCCCTGGCACTGGCCACGGCCGAGGGGTCGACGACCATTTTCACCGGTTCGAAACGGGCAATGGCGTTGGCCACTCCGGCGAAATCCTCCTGCACCTGCGCCAGGGTCACGCGCCAACCCGACTCCCAGAGCGCCTGGTTATGCGGCCAGACCATCCAGGTCGCGGCGTGACGAACCCACTCCGCCGGCATCATCCAACCGCTGTTTCCCATCTCGTTCCGCTGCATGATAAAAAGCCCTTTAGTTAAGCCATTGTGTTCAATGAAAACTGCCTTGGCGGTCTTGGCATGCATGCTACGGCGCGTAAAAAGGGCAAACAAACGATGGATTTTGCAGAAAAGTGATTAGAGGAACTTATCAGTATGCTCAAGCATTGGCCGCCGCTCAGCACCCTTCGCGGCTTTGAAGCTGCCGCCCGCCTGGGCAGTTTTCACAAAGCCGCCGAAGAGTTGCACCTGACCCAGTCGGCCATCAGCCAACAGATCCGCAGCCTCGAGGCGTACCTTGAGCAGCCGCTGTTTTTTCGCAGTGGGCGCAGCGTCAGCCTGACCGATGCCGGCCATGACCTGCTCAGCACCACCCAGGCGATGCTGCAGCAGCTGGCCGTGGGTATCCGTCGGCTGGGGCAGTATCAGAAACCCAATCAACTGGTGCTCAACACCACCCCGGCGTTCGCCCGCCACTGGCTGCTGCCGCGCCTGGGGGATTTTCGCCGCCTGCATCCGCAGGTCGACCTGTGGATTTTCAGCACCGATGAAGTGCCGGACATGACCACCCAGACCATCGACATTGCCGTGCGCGATGACATCAGCTCCCAGGCCGAGTGCAGTTTCAAGGTGCTGTACGCCGACCGCCTCTATCCGGCGTGCCACCCCAGCCTCCTGGCGCAACCGGTGGAGGCGCGCACCACGCTGCACGGCGAACGGGAAATGGACTGGAGCCACTGGGCGGTGGAGGCCGGGGTCGATGTCGGCCAGCAGGACCAGGGCCTGAACTTCTCCGACCCCGGCCTGCTGCTGGATGCTGCGTGCGCGGGGCTCGGCATTGCCCTGGTCAGCCAGCTGCTGAGTCGGCAGGCCCGCGCCACCGGCCTGTTGCAGCCGCTGGTGGAACAAACCATTCGCGGCCCGAACTGGGCGCTGCTGACCCATCGTGACAGTGAGAATAGTGCGCTGGCTTTCAGTGAGTGGTTGGTCGAGAACCTGGCGGCTGAGTAGGTCTGCGCTGGCCGGGATTTTTGATCGGGTACATATCCGTTTCTGCGGTAACGGCTACTTATGGTTCCGCCCTTACGGCGGGTTACTTGGAAAAGCGCCAAGTAACCAAGCGCTTTTATCCCCTGACGTACGGTGCCTCGCCTAGGCTCGGCATACCCTCGCTCCGGTATTCATCCGAGGGCATCGCCTCCGGTTTGCTTCGCTGCACCTCCTCTCGATGTGTGCGGCTTCGCCGCACGGCGCTGCGCGCCTTACCCCCGGATGAACACCTCCACTCGGCCTTCCGACGGGGCAGATCAAAATCAAAAGCCAAAGCGAGGCGGCCGACCGGCCGGCCTGATTGCGCGGGTCCCGTGTAGGAGCGAGCTTGCTCGCGATGGACGAGAGGACGCCGCGGGGTGTCAGGCAGCCAACGTTATCGTTGACGACCATCGCGAGCAGGCTCGCTCCTACAGGGGATTGGGGACATCCGTGAAATCAGGTTGGCTGTCAGGCCGCCATCGCTGGCAAGCCAGCTCCCACAGGTATGTGCCCACCTGCGGACCTGTAGGAGCTGTCGAGTGCAACGAGGCTGCTATCTTTTGATTTTCAAAAGCAAGATCAAAAGATCGCAGCCTTCGGCAGCTCCTACAGGAGACCGCGCAAACAATCAGGCCGAGCGGTAGCTCGCCTCGGCGGCTTTTGATTTAGATCCACCCGCCCCTTCGGCAGGCTGAGTGGAGGCGTTCATCCGGGGGTAAGGCGCGCAGCGCCGTGCGGCGAAGCCGCACACATCGAGAGGAGGTGCAGCGAAGCAAACCGGAGGCGATGCCCCCGGATGAATGCCGGAGCGAAGGAACCCCGAGCCTCAGCGAGGGGCCGGACGCTTGGGGCGAGCCTTTTTTTGCTTACTTTTTTTTGGCGTTTGAAAAAAAAGTGAGTCGCCGTAAGGGCGAAACCATAAGTCGCCGTTACCGAAGCAATGGATATGTACTCAGTCAACAAAAGCCAGGTCGGCCCGAAGGCCGCCATCGCGAGCAGGCTCGCTCCTACAAAGGGCGTGCCCGTCAGTGGCGGGACATCAGGCCGTGCAAGACACCGAAGCGCAAACCGGGCTCGGACGGTGTCATGTGCGCGATACCAAAGACCTTGAAGGCCGCCAGCATCAGCACCAGGCCGCCCGGCAGGATACTCAGGCGATGGGCCTGCAGGCCCGCCAGCCGGAGTTTTTTCACGTGCCCGACTTCCAGCAGGCGCACGGACAACCGCAGCAGACCGCTGTAGGTGATGCCGCTTTGGCCGAAATCGTTCAAGCCGTTGGCATTCAGGATCCTGGCGAGCATGCGGGCCGTGCCGGATGAGCCGATGGTCTGTTGCCATCCCTGGGCCCGATAACGCCGGGCCACCTTGTCGAACGCCAGCGTGGCCACGCGCTCGGCCTCGAGCAGCGCTTCGGCGGTGATGCGGCCGCCGGCAAAGTAGCGCGCACCAAAAGTGCCACTGCCGATGGCGATGCTCTGGGTGACCAGCGGCTCGGTGCCGCGCCCCAGAATCAGTTCGGTCGATCCACCGCCGATATCCACCACCAGCCGCATGCTCTCGGCACAGGGGATTGTGTGAGCCACGCCAGCGTAAACCAGGCGGGCTTCTTCCTGCCCGGAGATGACGTCAATTCGAAACCCCAGGTGGCGCTCGGCACTTGCCAGGAACAATTCGGCATTATCCGCTTCGCGCACGGCGCTGGTCGCTACCGCCCGCACGCGCCCGGCCTCGAAACCGCGCAGCTTCTTGCCGAAACGCGCCAGGGCCTGCCAGCCGCGATCCAGCGCCATCTCGTCCAGTGCCCCGCCCTGAAACCCTTCGGCCAGCCGCACCGGCTCGCGCAAGGTTTTGACTTCCTGAATCATGAACGCCTGATTGCGTTTGACCGGCTGTCCGATCATCAGGCGAAACGCGTTGGAGCCCAGGTCAATGGCTGCAAAAAGGGAGGCGTCACCTTTCATGGTTGAGGTTCCTGGCAGTTTTTTATCGGTCCGCGAGCGGCATTGCACCGCACGCTGAAGCGGTTTGCGCCGATCCTGCCATGGGTTCAGTGACATCCCGATGACAGCCGGATTAAATCTGCCATCACCTGTTCGTCACCACGCCGTCACATGCCCCGGCATAGCATGCGGGTTCCAACTTCGTCGGGAGCTCTGACCATGCTGTTGACCAACGACACCCTGATGCAACGCATCCACCGCGAGCTGCTCGATCACAGTGACGAAGAGCTTGAGCTAGAGCTGCTGGAGGACGATCACGACCTCGGATCACTGTTCGGCGATCACCCCGACGAAAGCCCTCTGAAACAGGAACGCAGGCGCTACTTCAGCGAGCTGTTCCGCCTGCAGGGTGAGCTGGTGAAGTTGCAGAGCTGGGTGGTGAAGACCGGACACAAGGTGGTGATCCTGTTCGAAGGTCGCGACGCCGCGGGTAAAGGCGGCGTGATCAAACGCATCACCCAGCGGCTCAACCCTCGGGTCTGCCGGGTCGCCGCCCTGCCCGCGCCCAACGACCGCGAACGCACCCAGTGGTATTTCCAGCGTTACGTCTCGCACCTGCCGGCGGCTGGTGAAATCGTCCTGTTCGACCGCAGCTGGTACAACCGCGCCGGTGTCGAGCAAGTCATGGGTTTCTGTAATGAAGACCAGTACGAAGAGTTCTTCCGTACCGTGCCGGAGTTCGAACGGATGCTCGCGCGTTCCGGCATCCAGTTGATCAAATACTGGTTCTCGATCTCGGACCAGGAGCAGCACCTGCGTTTTCTCAGCCGCATCCATGACCCGCTCAAGCAATGGAAGCTCAGCCCCATGGACCTGGAATCGCGCCGGCGCTGGGAGGCCTACACCAAGGCCAAGGAAGTCATGCTCGAACGCACCCACATCGCCGAAGCGCCATGGTGGGTGGTACAGGCCGACGACAAGAAAAAGGCGCGGCTCAACTGCATCCATCATCTGCTGAGCCAAATGCCTTACGAGGAAGTCGAGTTGCCGGTGATCGAACTGCCGCAGCGTGTGCGCCAGGAAGACTACTCGCGCAACCCGACGCCACCGGAAATCATCGTGCCGCAGGTTTACTGACGAACCGGCATCAGCGCGTCACGAATCTGTAACCTTGCTGCCGCAATACTGACGCCATACACCGCGTGCTTTTTTCCCGCCGTCCTTATGGACGGCTTTTTTTTTGCCCGTCCCCTGTAGGAGCGAGCTTGCTCGCGATGGAGGCTCAAACACCGCGGGGCGTCAGAAAGCCCGCGTTATCGTTGACGTCCATCGCGAGCAGGCTCGCTCCTACAGGGTTTCTGCCTCAGGGATCGACCTGCCCCATCAGTTCAGCCACCGACTCCTCGCGCTTGGCATAGCGCTGCGCCAACACTGCGCAGACCATCAATTGAATCTGGTGGAACAGCATCAACGGCAGGATCAGCACGCCGATGGTGCTGCCGGCGAACAGTACCTGGGCCATGGGTACGCCGGTGGCGAGGCTTTTCTTTGAACCACAGAACAGGATGGTGATGCGATCTTCCTGGTTGAAGCCAAAAACCTTGCCCAGCACGGTGGACGCAACCAGCACCAGCCCCAGCACCACGCAGCAGGCCACCACCAGCCCCGCCAGATCCCGCAGCGGAATCTGATGCCAGATGCCTTCATTCACCGCTTCGCTGAACGCACCGTAGACCACCAGCAGTATCGAGCCTTGGTCGACGAACTTCAGCCAGTTCTTGTTGCGCCCCACCCAGGCGCCGATCCAGCGCCGGGCGATCTGCCCGGCAATGAACGGCAGCAGCAGTTGCACGCTGATCTTGAGAATCGCATCCATGGTCGAACCGCCGTCGCCATGCACATTCAGCAGCAGCGTCACCAGCAGTGGCGTGAGGAAGATCCCGAACAGGCTGGACGCCGCCGCACTGCAAATCGCCGCGGGAATGTTGCCGCGTGCCAGGGAAGTGAAGGCAATCGCCGATTGCACCGTGGCGGGCAGCGCGCAGAGATAAAGCATGCCCATGTACAGGTCGTCGCCGACCAGCGGTGACAGCACGGGTTTGAGCGCCAGGCCCAGCAGCGGAAACAGCACGAAGGTCAGGCCGAACACCAGCAGATGCAGGCGCCAGTGGCCGGCGCCGGCAATGATCGATTCGCGCGACAGCTTGGCGCCGTGCAGGAAAAACAGCAGTGCAATGGCGATATTGGTCAACCAGCCGAAGCCCACCGCCACCTGCCCGCTGGCAGGCAGGAAGCTAGCGAGGAGGACCACGCCGACCAGGGTCAGGGTGAAGTTGTCGGGCAGGAAGCGAGGGCGAGTCATGGGGATCATCCGGGTTTGCCAGGAACGTGGGCTCGACTCTACTCCGCCGCAGGGGTGCCGGCTAACGCTAGTAAGCCAGTACATGTCGCGTAACGGACAAATCCATCATTCCCCTGTAGGAGCGAGCTTGCTCGCGATGGACGTCAACGATAACGCGGGGAACCAGATAGCCCGTGTCATCCATGCGTCCATCGCGAGCAAGCTCGCTCCTACAGAGAATCGGTGTCGACCGCGCGTTTCATCGCCCGGTGACGAGAAACTCATTCACGCCTCTTGCACAACCGATATTATGGTATACCATCATACGCACAGACACCTTCTTCCCCCGATACGGAGCAGCTCATGAGTTTCGAAATCCGCAAGATCGTCAGCTATGTCGAAGAAACCTTCATCGAAGGCGGCAAAGCCACCGATAAACCCGTGACCATGGTCGGGCTGGCCGTCGTGATGAAAAACCCGTGGGTGGGCAATGGTTTTGTCGAAGACCTCAAGCCACAGATCCGCGCCAACTGCTCTGACCTGGGCGCCATGATGGTCGAGCGCCTGGTGGGCATCATCGGCGGTGCCGAAAAAATCGAGGCTTACGGCAAGGCGGCGGTGGTCGGCGCCGATGGCGAGATCGAGCACGCCTCCGCCGTGATCCACACCCTGCGCTTCGGCAACCACTATCGCGAAGCGGTCAAGGCCAAGAGCTACCTGAGCTTCACCAACAAACGCGGCGGCCCGGGCACCTCGATCCAGATTCCGATGATGCACAAGGACGACGAAGGCCTGCGTTCGCACTACATCACCCTGGAAATGCAGATCGAAGACGCCCCGCGCGCCGACGAAATCGTCGTGGTCCTGGGTTGCGCCGATGGCGGCCGCATTCACCCACGCATCGGCAACCGTTACATCGACCTGGAAGAACTGGCAGCCGAAAAGGCCCGGTAAGACGGTCGGTCACTACAACAAAAAGGTATGCAGGAGCGCTCCATGATTCGGCTCACCGCTGAACGCACCCCGGCTGGCACCAGTTACCTGGCGACCGGCCAAGGCCAGCCCGTGGTCTTGATCCACGGCGTGGGCCTGAACAAAGAAATGTGGGGCGGCCAGATCGTTGGCCTGGCCACGCAATATCGCGTCATCGCCTACGACATGCTGGGCCATGGCGCCAGCCCGCGCCCGGAATGCGGCACGCCCCTGCTCGGCTATGCCGACCAGCTGCTGGAGCTGCTCGATCACTTGCAATTGCCCAAGGCGGCGGTGATCGGCTTTTCCATGGGTGGCCTGGTGGCGCGGGCCTTTGCCCTGCACTACCCGCAACGCCTGCAAAGCCTGGTGGTGCTCAATAGCGTGTTCAATCGCACCGAGGAACAACGCGCCGGCGTCATCGCCCGCACCGCCCAGGCTGCCGAACACGGCCCGGACGCCAACGCCGAAGCCGCGCTGTCGCGCTGGTTCAGCCGCGAATACCAGGCGGCCAACCCGGCGCAGATCGCCGCATTGCGCCAGACCCTCGCGCAGAATGATCCGCAGGGTTACCTGACCACTTATGAATTGTTCGCCACCCAGGACATGTACCGCGCCGACGACCTGGCCAGCATTCAGGTGCCGACCCTGGTCGCCACCGGCGAGCTGGACCCCGGCTCGACTCCGGAGATGGCCGAGCAACTGGCCGCGCGCATTCCCGGCGCAACGGCTGCCGTACTTCCCGAACAGCGGCATATGATGCCCGTAGAATCGCCGCGCCTGGTCAACCAGCTGTTGCTGGAGTTCCTCGACAAGGCGCACTCCCGACCCAACCATTTGAAGGGGATCGTTGCATGACACTCGCACGTTTCCAGATGTGCATCGGCGGCGAATGGGTCGATGCCCTCTCCGGCAAGACTTTCCAAAGCCTGAACCCTGCCCTGGCCGAAGCCTGGGCCGAGCTGCCCGATGCCGATGAAGCCGATGTCGAGCGCGCCGTACAGGCTGCGCAGAGCGCCTTCGACAGCCCGGCCTGGCGCGGCCTGACCGCCACGGCGCGCGGCAAGCTGCTGCGTCGCCTGGGTGATCTGATCGCCGAAAACAAGGAACAACTGGCCCAGCTGGAAAGCCGCGACAACGGCAAGCTGATTCGCGAAACCCGCGGCCAGGTCGGCTATCTGCCGGAGTTCTTCCACTACACCGCAGGCCTTGCGGACAAGCTCGAAGGCGGCACCCTGCCCCTGGACAAGCCGGACCTGTTTGCCTACACCGTGCATGAAGCCATGGGGGTGGTCGCAGCGATCATTCCGTGGAACAGCCCGCTGTACCTGACCGCGATCAAACTGGCTCCCGCGCTGGCGGCGGGCAACACCATCGTGATCAAGCCGTCCGAACACGCCTCGGCGACCATTCTGGAACTGGCACGCCTGGCCCTGGAAGCCGGGATTCCGCCAGGTGTGGTCAACGTCGTCACCGGCTACGGCCCAAGCACCGGAGCGGCCCTGACCCGTCATCCGCTGGTGCGCAAGATCGCCTTCACCGGCGGTGCGGCCACGGCGCGCCATGTGGTGCGCAGCAGCGCCGAGAACTTCGCCAAGCTGTCGCTGGAACTGGGCGGCAAGTCGCCGAACATCATCTTCGCCGACGCCGACCTCGACAGCGCGATCAACGGCGCCATCGCCGGCATTTATGCGGCTTCCGGGCAGAGCTGCGTGTCCGGTTCGCGCCTGTTGGTGCAGGACGAGATCTACGACGAATTCGTCGCCCGCCTGGTGGAACGCGCCCAGCGCATCCGCATCGGCAACCCTCAGGACGACAGCAGCGAAATGGGCCCGATGGCCACCGCGCAGCAGTTGGCCGTGGTGGAAGGCCTGGTGGCCGATGCCATCGCCGAAGGTGCGCGCCTGCGCATTGGCGGCAAGCGCCCGGCTGGCGTGGGCGACGGCTGGTTCTATGAGCCGACCCTGTTCGAGTGCGACCGCAACTCGATGAAGATCATGCAGGAAGAAGTGTTCGGCCCGGTGGCTTCGGTCATCCGTTTCAAGGACGAAGCCGAAGCGCTGGCGATCGCCAACGACTCGCAGTTCGGCCTCGCCGCCGGCATCTGGACCCGCGATTTGGGCCGCGCCCATCGCCTGGCCCGGGACGTGCGTTCGGGGATCATCTGGGTCAACACCTATCGCGCGGTCTCGGCCATGGCGCCGATCGGCGGCTTCAAGAACAGTGGCTATGGACGCGAAAGCGGCATCGATTCGGTGCTGGCCTACACCGAGCTGAAAACGGTGTGGATCAACCTGTCCCAGGCCCCCATGCCTGACCCGTTTGTGATGCGTTAGGAGACCCGCGAAATGATCGAACCCGGCATTTACAAAGACGTCATGGGCTCCTTCCCGTCCGGCGTCACGGTGGTCACCACCCTCGACCCGCTCGGCGGCATCGTCGGCATCACCGCCAGCGCCTTCAGTGCGCTGTCGATCGACCCGGCACTGGTGCTGTTCTGCCCCAACTACGCCTCCGACACCTACCCGGTGTTGCGCGACAGCAAGCAGTTCGCGATCCACCTGCTGTCCGCCGACCAGACGGCCGAGGCCTACGCCTTCGCCGGCAAGGGCAAAGACAAGGCCAATGGCATCGACTGGCACTTGAGCGATCTGGGCAACCCGATCCTGAGCAAGGCCACGGCAATCATCGAGTGCGAACTGTGGCGCGAATACGATGGCGGCGACCACGCGATCATCGTCGGCGCGGTGAAGAACCTGATCCTGCCCGAGCAGCCGGTGACGCCGATGATCTACCACAAGGGCAAGCTGGGGCCGTTGCCGACCCTGGCCTGACAGATTGATACACCCCCACCCACTGTGGGAGCGAGCCTGCTCGCGATTGCGGTCGCACATCCATTGATGATGTTGACTGATACACCGCTATCGCGAGCAGGCTCGCTCCTACAGGGGTAATTGTGGTGAGAGGAGGAATTGTGAACAACGAAAAGTACGAAAAAGGCCTGCGGATCCGCACCCAGGTACTCGGCCAGGACTACGTTAATCGTTCGATCCAGAACGCCGACGACTTCACCCGCCCCCTGCAGGAGATGGTCACCGAGTATTGCTGGGGTCATGTCTGGGGTCGCGAGGGTTTGTCGCTCAAGGAACGCAGCATGATCAACCTGGCGATGATCTCGGCCCTCAATCGCCCGCACGAACTCAAGCTGCATGTGCGCGGCGCCTTGCGTAACGGCTTGAGTCGTGAGCAAATACGCGAAATTCTGCTTCAGGTCGGCATTTATTGCGGTGTCCCAGCCGCCGTGGACAGTTTCCGGCTGGCCCGTGAAGCCTTCGCCGAAGCCGACGCAGAGGCCTCCAGTTAACCCCCGGCCATGCTGATGCCGACCAGGCATCGACAGCCGACTTTAGAGCGTACCCCATGAAACGCCTGCCACTCGACGACAGCTTCAAGGTCAATCGCAACCCCGTTACCCTGCGCGAAATCGTGCTGGATAAACTGCGAAGCGCCATCATGAACTTCCAGCTTCTGCCGGGAGACCGTCTGGTCGAACGCGATCTGTGCGATCGCCTTGGGGTGAGCCGCACATCGGTACGCGAGGCCTTGCGTCACCTGGAGTCCGAAGGCCTGGTGGAGTTCGCCGACGCCAAGGGGCCGCGCGTGGCCATCATCACCCTGGCCGATGCCGTCGATATCTACGAACTGCGCTGCGTACTCGAAGGCCTGATCGTCCAGCTGTTCACCCTGCGGGCCAAGGCCAAGGACATCAAGGCCCTGGAAAAAGCCTTGGAAGATAACCGCCAGGCCCTCAAGGAAGGTGAACTGCAGCAGGTCATCGATTCGGTGCAAGGCTTCTACGACGTTCTGCTCGAAGGCTCCGGCAACCATGTCGCGGCCACTCAGTTGCGTCAGTTGCAGGCGCGCATCAGCTATCTGCGTGCGACCTCGGTGTCCCAGGAAAACCGCCGTGGCGCCAGCAACCAGGAAATGGAACGCATGGTCGAGGCGATCAAGAGCGGCGATCCGCTGGCCGCCCACCAGGCGTGCGTCGACCATGTCCGCGCCGCTGCCGCCGTCGCCCTCGAATACCTCAAGCGCAAACAGGAAGAGACCGGGCCGATTCCCGAGATCACCCAGCCGATCGCCCTCAAAGAACCTCGCATAGGTCGCTAATCATGTTCAGCCCGAGCTATTGTCCGAAGTGCGGCGCAGGTGGCCTCAAGTCACAGGTGCCGCCGGGCGATACGCACGAGCGCCTGATGTGCGGCGGTTGCGGCTACATCCATTACGTCAACCCGAAAATCATCGCCGGCTGCATCATCGAACAGGACGGCAAATACCTGTTGTGCCAACGGGCGATTCCGCCACGCCCCGGCACCTGGACCTTGCCGGCGGGCTTCATGGAAGCCGGCGAGACCACCGAGCAGGCGGCCCTGCGCGAAGTCTGGGAAGAAAGCGGCGTGCGCGGGGAAATCCTCTCGCCCTATTCGATCTTCAGCGTGCCGCAGATCAGCGAGGTGTACATCATCTTCCGCGCCATCGCCCTGGAGATCACCGGCCAGCACGGGCCGGAAACCCTCGACTACAAATTCTTCGCGCCCGAGGACATTCCCTGGGACAGCATCTACTACCCGGCGATCCGGCAGATCCTCGAGCGCTATATCGAGGAGCGGCAGGCCGGGGTCTATGGCATCTACATCGGCAATGACGATAGCGGGAAGGTTCACTTCATTCGCTGAACCGCAGATCCCCTGTAGGAGCGAGCCTGCTCGCGATGGTCGTCAACGATAACGCGGGCAGCCTGACACCCCGCGGCGTGCCTGCCTCCATCGCGAGCAGGCTCGCTCCTACAGGTATCGGTTCCCTCAAATCACGCCTTCCACGATAACAATCTCCGCCCGCCCCGCACCTTCACGGTGCCGCTTCGCTTCCTGATATTCCGGCGACCGATAACAAGCCAGCGCCTGTTCATACGAGTCGAACTCGATCACCACGTTACGCTGCGCCCCCCGCCCCTCCAGCACTTCGCAGCGCCCGCCACGGGCCAGCATGCGGCCGCCGTACAGGGCGAAGGCCTGGGGGGCCCGCTGGGTGTATTGGCTATATTGATCAGGGTCGGTGACATCCACGTGAGCTATCCAGTACGCCTTCATAGTGACCTCTCGGTTTGTTTTGTATCATGGTATACCATAATATGAATCTACCAAGCCAAACCCGGCAAAGAATGAGACCCCATCATGGCCTTCAACACGATCGAAGAAATCATCGAAGATTATCGCCTCGGCAAAATGGTGCTGCTGGTGGATGACGAGGACCGCGAAAACGAGGGCGATCTGCTGCTGGCGGCCGATCGCTGCAGCGCCGAAGCCATCAGCTTCATGGCCCGTGAAGCCCGCGGCCTGATCTGCCTGACCCTGACCGACGAACATTGCCAGCGCCTGGGTCTGGAACAGATGGTGCCCAGCAACGGTAGCGTGTTCAGCACCGCTTTCACCGTTTCCATCGAAGCCGCCATCGGCGTGACCACCGGCATTTCCGCGGCTGACCGCGCACGGACCGTGGCGGCTGCCGTCGCCCCAGGCGCCAGCGCCGCCGATATCGTCCAGCCCGGTCACATCTTCCCCTTGCGCGCCCGCGAAGGTGGCGTGCTGACCCGCGCCGGCCATACCGAAGCCGGTTGCGACCTGGCGCGCCTGGCCGGCTTCACACCGGCTTCGGTGATCGTCGAAGTGATGAACGATGACGGCACCATGGCCCGCCGCCCGGACCTGGAAGTGTTCGCGCACAAGCACGGGATCAAGATCGGCACCATTGCCGACCTGATCCACTACCGCCTGAGTAACGAACACACGGTCGAGCGAATCGGCGAGCGTGAACTGCCCACCGTCCACGGCACCTTTCGTCTGATCACCTTTGAGGATCGCATCGAAGGCGGTGTCCATATGGCAATGGTCATGGGCGAGTTGCGCCGCGATGAAGCGACCCTGGTGCGGGTGCATGTGATCGACCCGTTACGCGATCTGGTCGGCGCCGAATACAGCGGCCCTTCCAACTGGACGCTGTGGGCCGCGCTGCAACGGGTGGCCGAGGAAGGACGCGGCGTGGTGGTGGTGCTGGCCAACCATGAATCGTCCCAGGCGCTGCTCGAACGCGTGCCGCAATTGACCCAGGCACCCCGCCAGTTCAGCCGCTCGCAATCGCGGATCTATTCGGAAGTGGGCACCGGCGCACAGATCCTGCAGAACCTGGGCGTGGGCAAGCTGCGACACCTCGGCCCGCCGCTGAAATATGCGGGCTTGACCGGGTATGACCTGGAGGTGGTGGAGAGCATTCCGTTTACCGGGTAGATGAAGATTGCCTCCTGTGGGAGCGAGCCTGCTCGCGATGAGGACCTGTCAGTCAATATCAGTGTCGACTGTCATGCCGCCATCGCGAGCAGGCTCGCTCCCACAGGGGAATGTAGAAGGCTGAAAAAACCAGATTTGCCAGATAGCCGGTACGGCAAAATGCTTGCACAAAGTTTGGAATACCATAATATGATATTCCATAGACCGGACAGTTTCAGCGACTGCACGGACCTGATGCTCCCGATAGGCGGGCACTCAAAGCCCCGCTCATAAACACAACAATGAGGGCGTAAAAATGGTGTTGAACAAAGGTGTCACCGCAGTGCTGTTCGCGGGTCTGCTCAGCGTGACCAGCCAGGCGTTGATGGCGGCTGAAAGCGTCAACTTCGTCAGCTGGGGCGGTACGACCCAGGACGCGCAGAAACAGGCCTGGGCCGATCCGTTCAGCAAGGCCAGCGGCATCACCGTGGTTCAGGACGGCCCCACCGACTACGGCAAACTCAAGGCCATGGTCGAAAGCGGCAACGTGCAGTGGGACGTGGTCGACGTCGAAGCCGACTTCGCCTTGCGCGCCGCCTCCGAAGGCCTGCTCGAACCCCTGGATTTCAAAGTGATCGAGCGCGACAAGATCGACCCGCGCTTTGTCTCCGACCACGGCGTCGGCTCGTTCTTCTTCTCCTTCGTCCTCGGCTACAACGAGGGCAAGCTCGGTGCCGCCAAGCCTCAGGACTGGACCGCGCTGTTCGACACCAAGACCTATCCCGGCAAACGCGCCCTCTACAAATGGCCGAGCCCCGGCGTACTCGAACTGGCCCTGCTGGCCGATGGCGTAGCAGCTGACAAGCTTTACCCGCTGGACCTGGATCGCGCCTTCAAGAAACTCGACACCATCAAGAAAGACATCGTCTGGTGGGGCGGCGGCGCGCAGTCGCAACAGCTGCTGGCTTCCGGCGAAGCGAGCCTGGGCCAGTTCTGGAACGGACGCATTCACGCCCTGCAGGAAGACGGCGCCCCCGTCGGCGTGAGCTGGAAACAGAACCTGGTCATGGCCGACATCCTGGTCATTCCAAAAGGCTCGAAGAACAAGGACGCGGCGATGAAGTTCCTGGCCAATGCCAGCAGCGCCAAGGGACAGGCCGACTTCTCCAACCTGACCGCCTACGCCCCGGTCAACGTCGATAGCGTGGCGCGCCTGGATTCGGTGCTGGCGCCCAACCTGCCGACGGCTTACGCAAAGGACCAAATCACTCTTGATTTCGCGTACTGGGCCAAGAACGGTCCGACCATCGCGACACGGTGGAACGAATGGCTGGTCAAATGAAAATGACGGCGACCGCAACCCGTCCATCCACGCCAGTCGGGAGCGCCTCCGGCGCTGCCGGCAAGGCCGCTGCGATGACCCAATCCCCAACCCTGGCACAGCGCTGGCGTGGTTCGAGCAACCTCATCCCCGCCCTGCTGTTCCTCGGCCTGTTTTTCCTGGCACCGCTGATCGGCCTGCTGCTGCGCGGCGTGCTGGAACCGACGCCGGGCCTGGGCAACTACGAGCAACTGTTCGCCAACTCGGCTTATGCGCGGGTCTTGCTCAACACCTTCTCGGTGGCAGGCCTGGTGACCTTGTTCAGTCTGCTGCTGGGCTTTCCGCTGGCCTGGGCGATCACCCTGGTGCCACGCGGCTGGGGTCGCTGGATCCTCAACATCGTGCTGCTGTCGATGTGGACCAGCCTGCTTGCCCGTACCTACTCGTGGCTGGTGCTGCTGCAAGCCTCGGGGGTGATCAACAAGGCGCTGATGGCCATGGGCATCATCGACCAGCCGCTGGAGATGGTGCATAACCTGACCGGCGTGGTGATCGGCATGAGCTACATCATGATCCCGTTCATCGTACTGCCGCTGCAGGCGACCATGCAGGCCATCGACCCGATGATCCTGCAGGCCGGTTCCATCTGCGGCGCCAGTCCCTGGACCAACTTCTTCCGGGTGTTCCTGCCGCTGTGCCGGCCGGGGCTGTTTTCCGGCGGGCTGATGGTGTTCGTGATGTCGCTCGGTTACTACGTGACCCCGGCGCTGCTGGGCGGCGCGCAGAACATGATGCTGCCCGAGTTCATCATTCAGCAGGTGCAGTCGTTCCTCAACTGGGGCTTGGCCAGCGCCGGCGCCGCGTTGCTGATCGTCATTACGCTGGTGTTGTTCTACTTCTACCTGAAGCTCCAGCCGGAATCCCCGGTTGGCGCCAGCAACGCGAGGTAAGCCGTCATGCTCCTGACCCCCAATGCCATGAGCCGCCGGATGCGTTTCGGCCTGTATGCAACCACCGGGCTGATCGGGCTGTTCCTGCTGCTGCCGATCGTGTTCATCGTCCTGCTGTCGTTCGGATCGTCGCAGTGGCTGGTGTTCCCGCCTCCGGGCTGGACGCTGAAATGGTACGGCCAGTTCTTCTCCAACGCCGACTGGATGAACGCGGCCATGGCCAGCCTCAAGGTCGCGGTGCTGACCACCTTCTTCGCCGTCGCACTGGGCCTGCCCACTGCGTTCGCCCTGGTGCGCGGCCGCTTCCCCGGCCGGGAAATGCTCTACGGCCTGTTCACCCTGCCGATGATCGTGCCGCTGGTGATCATTGCGGTGGCGGTGTACGCCCTGTTCCTGAAACTGGGTTACACCGGGACCATGTTTGCCTTCGTGGTCAGCCACGTGATCGTGGCGCTGCCGTTCACCATCATCTCGATCATCAACTCGCTGAAACTGTTCGACCAGTCGATCGAGGATGCGGCGGTGATCTGCGGCGCCTCGCGCTTGCAGGCGGTTTACAAGGTGACCTTTCCGGCGATCCGTCCGGGCATGGTGGCCGGCGCCCTCTTCGCCTTCCTCGTCTCGTGGGATGAAGTGGTGCTGAGCGTGATGATGGCCAGTCCCACCCTGCAAACCCTTCCCGTGAAAATGTGGACCACTCTGCGCCAGGACCTGACGCCCGTGATCGCCGTCGCCTCGACGCTGCTGATCGGCCTCTCGGTATTGGTCATGGTCATCGCCGCCGCCTTGCGCCGGCGCAACGAAATCAGCGCCTGAGCGCCAGGAGTACGACATGAGTGCAGTGATCAAAGATGCCGCGCAGCCAAACAACAAGCCCCTGGTAAGCCTGCGCAACCTGAACAAGTTCTACGGCGACTTTGCCGCCGTGGACAACATCTCCCTGGACATCAAGGACGGCGAGTTCCTGACGTTCCTCGGTTCCAGCGGTTCCGGCAAGAGCACCACCCTGTCGATGCTCGCCGGTTTCGAAACCCCGAGCAGCGGCGAGATCCTGGTCAACGAGCAGTCGCTGGTCAACGTGCCGCCGCACAAGCGCGACATCGGCATGGTGTTCCAGCGCTACTCGCTGTTCCCGCATCTTTCGGTGCGCGACAACATCGCCTTCCCGTTGCAGATTCGCAAACTGGCCACCGCCGAGCGCGAGCGCCGGGTCGATGCAATGCTCAAGCTGGTGCAGCTGGAACAGTTCGCCCACCGCCGCCCTTCGCAACTCTCCGGTGGCCAGCAGCAGCGCGTCGCCATCGCCCGGGCGCTGGTCTATGAACCACGCATTCTGCTGATGGACGAACCCCTCGGCGCGCTGGACAAAAAGCTGCGTGAAGACCTGCAGGATGAATTGCGCCAACTGCATCGCCGCCTGGGCATCACCATCGTCTACGTGACCCACGACCAGGAAGAAGCCATGCGCCTGTCCCAGCGCATCGCGATCTTCAGCCACGGCAAGATTGTCGGCCTGGGCAGCGGCTACGACCTGTACCAGAACCCGCCGAATGCCTTTGTCGCTTCGTTCCTGGGCAACTCGAACTTTCTCAAGCTCAAGGCCCAGGGCAATGCGGTGGCGACCTTCGAAGGGCAGCCGCTGTCGATCCGCCTGACCGCCGGCCTGCAAACCGATCAGGATGTCTTGCTGATGGTGCGCCCGGAAAAGGCCTTGGCACTGAGCGCGCAACAAGCCAGCGACGAACTGCTGGCCGCCGGCTGGAACGAGGTCTCGGCCAAGGTCGTGGAAGTGTTGTTCCTCGGCGAAAGCCAGACCTGCAGCGTGGTGACCTCGGGCGGCACCTCGATGACCGTCAAGGCCCTCTCCGCCGCCGGCATGCCGCTCAAGGCGGGCGACCCGGTGAAAGTGCGCTGGGCCACGGCCGATGCCTGCGTCTACACCGAATGGGCGGAAAGCGATTTGAACAAGGCTGCTGGCGCCCATTGATGGAGGGCGGTCCATGCCAGTGGACCGCGCTTGAAGAGTCACCCTCGGGTCGCCGCAACGTCGGGTTGCGGCGGCCTTTTTTTGTCTTGCCCCTGACTCCTTGTGGGAGCGAGCCTGCTCGCGAATACGGTTGTACACTCAATGATGATGTTGACTGACACACCGCTTTCGCGAGCAGGCTCGCTCCCACAATGGAACGGTGCCCCACAGTAGAAGCAAAAAAAATCCCGCCCGGAAAACCCGGGCGGGATTCGCTTCAAACATCAAGCGTTATGGGAGTCATGATCAGGCAATCGGAATCAGTGGATCCGCAGCCGCCCAAGCGATGTCACGATCGGCCACCGGCGGGTAGATCCACACGGTGTTGATCTGGGTCTTGAGCTCTTTGCCTTCCTGTTTGGTCAGCTTGACCTGGCGATCCCAGCCTTCGGTGTACACCGCGCCCCAGGCGCCAAGGTCCAGGCAGGTGACGTATTTGGGCTGGCGGTACGCCGTCGGGTCCACGCCGAGGATCTGGGCCGCGACGTTGTTGCCGGCATGACGGCCCAGCACGATGGCGTGCTGGCAGGTCATCAGCGCGTGGTTGCCGATGTCATCGGTTGCCGCGTAAGCGACGTCGCCGGTGGCGTAGACATCGTCCTGGCCAATGACTTTCAGGTGGTCGTCGACGTGCAGGCGGCCGAGGTGGTCGCGCTCGCCGGGGATCTGCTCGGTCAGGGAATGGGCGCGTACACCGGTGGTCCAGACAACAGTCTTGGCCTCGATGTGCTGACCGTCGGACAGGGTCACACCGTTGGCATCGACCGCGACCACCGAAGCGTTCAGGTGCCATTTCACACCGGTTTCAATACTGGCTTCGGCAATTTTTTCCGCGATTTCAGGGCCCATCGAACCGCCGACCTTGTCGCCGCGGTCGACGATGATCACGTTGATGTCGGCACGCTCGCCCAAAATGGCGCGCAGGCGGGTCGGCATTTCAGTCGCCGTTTCGATCCCGGTGAAGCCGCCACCGGCGACCACCACGGTGTTCCGTGCCTTGCTTTCCGGCTGGTCGGCCAGGGATTTGAGGTGGTTCTCCAGGCGTACGGCCTGTTCGATCTGATCGACGTCGAAGGCATGTTCAGACACGCCCGGGGTGTTGGGCAGTGCCAGGCCGCTACCGGTGGCCAGAACGAGTTTGTCGTAGATAACGACTTGTTTGTTACCCGAAGCATCGGTGTAGCCAACGCTTTTGTTCGCCACGTCGATGGAATCGGCGGAGCCTTTGATGAATTTGGCGCCCACCGCATCGAGCAAATCACCGATGGGAGCTGCCAGCGTGTGTGCGTTCGGCTCGTAGAAACGTGGACGAATCCGCAGCTCGGCCTGGGGCGCCAGGATCGTGACTTCGGTGTTGTTGTGATCATGGATGTTGAACAGACGGGTAGCGCTGATCGCTGTCCACATGCCACCGAAACCTGCGCCGATTACCAAGATGTGTTGTTTCATTTTTAACTCCGGGGAAGAAACCAGGCATTGAAAGTTGTTTGGGCCAGGAGGTTGATGCCGCCTCTCACTTGAGAAGCGTCTCTCACTGCCGCTCTGACAACTACGACTATATTGATCCGAGTTAATCCCCGCAACGGTTTTCTTTCAATGGTTTCCATCGATGGGATTGATACAGCTCTGACAACCCGCACACAGCGCGCTTCGCCGAACCGCTCAGGAAACTGGAAAAAAGCGCTCGTTGTCCAGCGGGCCGCCAGCTGGTAGCATTTGCGACAATATTAGTCGGAGATCTCTAATGGCTCTTTACAGTGCAGGTGTCGAGTACGGCATTCACTGCCTGGCTTTCCTGGTAGGTAATTACGGCGATACCCGCGAAGCGAGCGTGCGCGACCTTGCCGAGCTGCAAGGCGTGCCGCTGGACTATTTGGCGAAAATCTTCACCAAACTGGCCAAGGCCAAACTGGTAGCCGCCACCGAAGGTGTGCGCGGCGGTTTCAAGCTGGCGCGGCCTGCCGACGAAATCACCCTGCTGGATATCGTCAACGCCATCGATGGGCGCAAGGCGATTTTCGAATGCCGGGAGATTCGCGGTCGTTGTGCGTTGTTCGAAGGCCAGACGCCGGAATGGGCGGTGGAAGGACGCTGTTCGATCCATGCCGCCATGATGACGGCGCAAAAGCGCATGGAAGAGGCTCTGGCCCAGCAAACGATCCTGGACATCGCCCGCAAGGTTGGGCGCAAGGCCCCGGCAGAGTTTGGAGAAAAGCTGGAAAGCTGGATGAACGATCGTCGGGACAGGAAAGGTAGCGGCGGTGCCCAGACGAGTGACGATCAACTCATCCAGGTCACCGAGATTTCCAGCTGAGGGTTACAGGCAGTCCCGCACTGCCTTGCGCAGGGCTGCCGACTTCGCCCAGGGCGGCCCCTGATAGAGCGACACGCGGCTGCCATCCTTGTATTTCACGATGTCCAGAATCTCATCGGCCGTGATGATGCTCGGCGCGGTGATTCGGTAGCCGTTGGAAATCGACGTTTGTGTCGTGTGCGATACCTCTTGTTGCCAAGCGGGCAATACACAGGCCGCGAGCTCCTTCGGTGGTTTGTCACTGTTCTTGCCCAAATTCGGCTCGCCCGGCACCAGTGACGCCGGCAACGAACAACCCGCCAGCAATGCCACGACCACTGCCCCCATCAACATCCGACTCTGCATGAAACGCCCTTAGCTCCTGAAAAAACACAATGTAGCCTGCCGCTGCCCCGACATCCAAGGAATGCATGGGTTTTCAGCGACTGGCGTTCAGATCCCCGGATCCGGGGTATGACTGCTCGTTCAAATAACTCATCCAACGCTGGTAAGCATCGTGCTGCCATTGGCTGACCCGATCCCACTCCGGCCCGCTGAGCTGGTGTTCGCTGATGAGTTTCATCATTTCGCTGGTGGCCGCATCCAGGTCGGCGATCAGTTGGTGGGCATGCGCTCGAAAGTCATCGGTTGCCGTCATGTTGAACGTCCCCCTGCCCTGGCGAAAAATCGCTACCTCCCTACGACAGCGGATTTTGCGTTTCGCGCAAATTTCCCGACCAAAGGAAACGGCACCGCCACAGATGAACTTAACGCCCGGTTGCGCAAATGGGTCTAACCTTTTGTAGCGCAGAGATACAGGAGGTCATTATGTGGCTTAACGAGTCGGAACAAGTGCTGCGGCGCGATCTGCAAGGGCTCGCGTCGGACCTGCGATGGTCGGCGGTAGAACTTTTACGAATAGCGCAACAGCTGCGCCAGGCTGGCAATGAAGTTGATGCACAGGCTGTCCAGCGGTTGTGCGATCTGTTTCAGGGGGATGAAGAACGCTTGCTGGGCTACGCCGAGGAAGTCAAGGCAAAGGTCATCAGCCGCAACAAGCCCGAGTGAAACCAAGCCGATCAGTAGAGGTGCCAGACCATGGACAAAACTCTGCCTGCGCTCGTCATCGCGATGATGACGTTGGCAGGCTGCAATACCGACGCGCAAATCTTCAGTGATCAACCCCTGGTGGCCAAGGTCGAGATCGGCATGAGCCAGGAACAAGTCCAGCAAATCGGCGGCGCGCCGTTATCGATCAGCAATCGCACGGTCGAGGCAGGCACCTGCTTCGATTACAAACTGGTCCAGCCCGACCATCGACAACCGTACAACATCAGCTTTGACAGCCGCGGCAAGGTCGATCACAAGGGGTTCATGACCTGCGCCGAATGGAGCAACGCCCAGCAAAAGGCTCGTGAACCTGCGCGTTCCAGCGGGGGCGGCGGCTACTGACTCGATGAAATACAACCCGATAAAAAGCCCCGGCATGCCGGGGCTTTGATGTATCGAGGTCTGGGTTATTCGCTGCGCGCCTGCCTGTTCGAACGCGTTCTGTAGCCAGGCAATGAGGCTGCAAACGCCAGGGCTTCCTCCCTGCTGCCAAACGACCCGAGTCGATCACCCTTGGTGCAGACCCGCCATGGGCCGTTGTTCACGCTGAGTACGTCATAACCGTTCATATGCATTCTGTTCAGCATCGGAACACTCATGGTCACCTCCTTTGGGCAAGATTCCAAAGCTCACGCACTTACCTTACACCCGCCGTCCGCCACGAAAACGACCGAACGTCGCATCAAACAGCCCGTGAATCGCACTTTTACGCGATAAAGCACCTCAACATGGCTAAGGCCGGAGGCAAGGGATACTGCCGGGTTATTTCTTTTTTGTTACACTTTTATGACAGCGACAAACGAGCAAGCCATGAAAGTACGCGCCACCGTCATTTGCGAGCAGGACCGCCACATTCTTCTGGTACGAAAACCGAAGAGTCGCTGGATGCTGCCCGGCGGAAAGGTGGAAAGTGGCGAGACCCACGCCAGTGCCGCCGCCCGTGAACTGGCGGAAGAAACCGGGCTGGGCGTGGAAGAAATGCTCTACCTGATGGAGCTGCAATCGGGCAACACCCGGCACCATGTCTACGAAGCGTCCGCGCTGGAGGCAGACCAGGCCCGGCCCCTGAACGAAATCTTCGACTGCATCTGGTTTCCGCTGAACGCGATCCACAACCTGGACACCAGCGACGCCACTCTCAAGATTATCCGAGCGTTCCAGCGTCGCCTGTAACTGCGCCGTTTATCCCTGATCGCCACCGCCCACCGGCATGACCATGCCGGTGATGTAGGAGGCTTCATCGCTGGCCAAAAACAGAATGGCGCCGGCCTGTTCATCCAGCGTGCCGTAGCGCTTCATCAGACTGCTGTCGAGAGTCTGGTCGACGATCTGCTGGTACCAGACTTTTTCCTGGGCACTCTGTTCGGCGCTGTTGCGCGGAATCACCCGGGGCGGTGCTTCAGTACCACCGGGCGCGGTGGCATTGACTCGCACCCCGCGACCAGCGGTTTCGAACGCCAGGCACGCGGTCAGCGCATTCACCCCACCCTTCGCCGCGCCGTACGGCACGCGGTTGATGCTGCGGGTGGCGATGGACGAGACGTTGACGATCGCCCCGCTGCCCTGCTCCAGCATGAACGGCAGCGCGGCGTGACAGCACCACAAAGTCGGGAACAGTGAACGGCGCACCTCCGCCTCGATCTGCGACGCCTCATAGTGCTCGAACGGCTTGGCCCAGATCGTGCCGCCAACGTTGTTGACCAGCACGTCCAGCCGACCGAAGCGCTCGACCGCGGTTTGCATCACCCGGTTGCATTCCTCGTATTGCTCCAGATCGGCGGTCAGCGCCAGGACCTGGCTGTCCTGTCCCAGCGCCTGCTGCACTTCGAACACCAGCTCGGAGCGATCCACCAGAATCAGCTTCGCCCCTTCTGCCGCCATGCGCTCGGCAACCCGCCGGCCGATGCCTTGGGCGGCGCCGGTGATCAACGCGACTTTTTCGTGAAATCTGTTCATGAGTACCTCAAAAATTCCGGAACCAGGCACACCCCTGTGGGAGCGAGCCTGCTCGCGATAGCGGCTTCACAGGCAACATCGATGGTGAATGTTCCGGCCTATCGCGAGCAGGCTCGCTCCCACAATGGGTCTTTACCAAAGCGGGCATTGGTGCGCGACTTCACGCCGCGCTGGCAGCAAACTTCTCGTAGTAGAAATTCGCAGGCTTGATGCCCTGCTCGCCGATGTACTTGCTGACCGCTTCCACCATCGGCGGTGGGCCGCACAGGTAGACATCCACGTCGCCATCGTTCAGGTGCTTGGGCTCGATGTGCTGGGTCACGTAGCCCTTGAGCGGGTGCTGGCTGTCGGGGCTGGCCACACAGGCGCTGTAGGTGAAGTTGGGGATGCGCGCGGCGAAGGCCTCCAGGCGATCCATTTCCACCAGGTCGAAATCGTGGGTCACGCCGTAGATCAAGTGCAGCGGATGCTCGCTGCCCTGCTCGGCGATCTTCTCCAGCATCGCAGTGAACGGCGCCAGCCCCGTGCCACCGGCCAGCAGCAACAGCGGACGGCGGATATCGCGCAGGTAAAAACTGCCCAAAGGCCCCGCCAGGCTCATGCTGTCGCCAGCCTTGGCCATGCCGGTGAGGAAGCTGCTCATCAGGCCGCCAGGCACGTTGCGAATCAGGAAGCTCACTTCGCCGTCGCGCTGCAACGAGCTGAACGAATAGGCGCGGGTCTGCTCGCTGCCGGGAATGCCGAGGTTCACGTATTGCCCCGGCAGGAACGCCAGCTTGCTCAAGGACTCGCCCTTGATCGACAGCGCGATGGTGCTGTCGGACAACTGGCGCACCGCGCTGATAGTGGCGTCGTAGCTGGCCTGGCGGGTGCGGCAGACTTCCGAGGACGTCGGGACCCGCACCACGCAATCGCTCTGGGCGCGCATCTGGCAGGTCAGCACGTAACCCTGTTTGGCTTCCTCGGGGCTGAGGGCATCTTCGATGTACTCCTCGCCCAGATCGTACTGGCCGGCCTCGGCAAAGCACTTGCAGGTGCCGCAAGCGCCGTCGCGGCAGTCCAGCGGAATGTTGATGCCCTGGCGGTACGCGGCATCGGCCACGGTCTCGCCGGCATTGGCGTCGATGAACCGGGTGACGCCGTCTTCGAAGTTGAACGCGATGGAATGGGTCATGACGGCTGCCTCACAAGTGGTAAACATCGATGACCTGGCGAACGTAGTCGTTCTTCAGGATCACTTTCTTGGCCTTGATCAGCGGGTTTTCACCGCGCACGTCGAGGGTGTAGAAGCTGCTGCCGAAGTAGCTGTCGACGGTCTTGTAGCGAAAGCTCAGGGTGTGCCAGTTGAAGCGCACCTTGCACAGTCCATCGGCCTGTTCCAGCAGTTCGATGTTGCTGATGTTGTGGGAGGTGCGAGTGTCCGGGACGCTCGCGCTGGAACGCTCGGTCTTGATGCGGAAGATGCGGTCTTCGAGGCCCGTGCGGTTGCCGTACCAGATCAGCGAGATTTCCCGCTGCGGGTCTTCGGTCAATTCGTCGTTGTCATCCCAGGACGGCATCCAGAACGTCGCGTCCGGAGCGTACAGTTCCAGCCACTCGTCCCACTGCCGGTCATCCAGGTAACGGGCTTCGCAAAAGAGGAAGTCGCGCACGGCGTCATAGGTAATGGTCATTGCACGTCCTCCACGGCGATCAACTTCGACTGCTCGGCGTCCAAGGCCTTGAGCATGGTCTGCTGCCAATACTTGTGTTGCAGCACGAACAGGCCTTCGTCTTCGGTGCGTACGCCGCTGAGCAGCGGGTGCAGGTCGATTTCCTTCGCCGCTTCATCGGCGCCTTCGATCCAGTGCTCGGCGCCACGGGACATGTCGTTCCAGGTGGTCACGCTGCCCTGGTAGCTGGTCTGGCAGGAGCGGAACTCTTCCAGGTCATCCGGGGTGGCCATGCCGCTGACGTTGAAGAAGTCTTCGTACTGGCGGATACGGCTGGAGCGCGCGTGGTCGCTTTCACCCTTGGGGGCGATGCAGTAAATGGTGATTTCCGTACGGTCGACCGAGATCGGCCGGGCAATGCGGATCTGCGAGCTGAACTGGTCCATCAGGTACACGTTCGGGTACAGGCACAGGTTGCGCGAGTTATCGATCATCCAGTCGGCGCGCGCCTTGCCGAAGTCCTGCGCCAGCTCGTCGCGACGCTCGTACAGCGGACGGTCCTCGGGGTTGGCCCAACGGGTCCAGAGCAGCATGTGGCCCTTGTCGAAGGAATAGAAACCGCCGCCCTGCTTGGCCCAGCTGCCGGCGCTCATGGTCGGGTTTTCGTCACCGGCCTCGCGCTGCTTGCGCTGGTTCTGGGTAGCGGCGTAGTTCCAGTGCACGGAGCTGACGTGATAGCCGTCGGCACCGTTTTCGGCGGTGAGTTTCCAATTGCCTTCGTAGATGTAGCTGGACGAACCGCGCAGCACTTCCAGGCCATCGGGGGACTGGTCGACGATCATGTCGATGATCTTCGCCGACTCGCCCAGATGCTCCACCAGTGGCAGCACATCGGCGTTCAGGCTGCCGAACAGGAAGCCGCGATAGGACTCGAACCGTGCGACCTTGGTCAGGTCGTGGGAGCCTTCGCAGTTGAAGCTCGACGGATAGCCGGCGTTGGCCGGGTCCTTGACCTTGAGCAGCTTGCCGGAGTTGTTGAAGGTCCAGCCGTGGAACGGGCAAGTGTAGGAGCTCTTGTTGCCGGACTTGTGCCGGCACAGGGTCGCGCCGCGGTGACTGCAGGCGTTGATGAAGGCGTTGAGCACACCGTCCTTGTTGCGCGCGATGAAGATCGACTGGCGCCCCATGGTGGTGGTGTAGAAATCGTTGATGTTGGGGATCTGGCTTTCGTGAGCCAGATACAGCCAGTTGCCTTCGAAGATGTGTTTCATCTCCAGGTCAAACAGGCGTGGATCGGTGAACATCTCGCGCTTGCAGCGATAGATGCCTTGGGCAGGGTCGTCTTCAAGCAGGGAGTGAAGGTATTCGGGTCGCAGGGTCATGGCCGCCGCCTCCATTGTTATTGTTCAGGCAAGGCTCATGCTAGGACGGGGCAATGGGGCGGACTATCCGCGGGGTGCAGACCTTTATCCGTTTTGTGCAATAGGTGATGCGGCGCTAATCCTGTGGCGAGGGAGCTTGCTCCCGCTGGGCTGCGAAGCGGCCCCAAAACCTGACTGTGTAATCCTTCAGGCACACTGCATGGACAGATTTACGACTGCTGCGCAGCCGAACGGGAGCAAGCTCCCTCGCCACAGCTTTCTCAGTGCTTTGGAATCAATGCCGGCGCTTGAGGGTATCGGAAGGCAACTCGCCGAATTGCTTGCGATAGCTGTCGGAGAAGCGGCCCAGGTGCAGGAAGCCGTAATCCATGGCCACTTCGGTGACGTTGCGCACGTTGCAGGTCGGGTCGCTGAGGCAGGCGTGGATACGCTCCAGGCGTTTCTGGCGGATGTAGTTTTTCGGGGTGGTCTCTGCATTGCGTTCAAACAGCGCATAGAACGAGCGCAGGCTCATGTGCGCCTGTCGCGCCAGTTCTTCGCTGTCCAGGCTTTGCTTGAGGTTCTTGCCGATGTAGTCGGCAATCGCTTCGAAGGTCGCGGTCTGCGAACCGATTTCCAGGCGGCTGACATTGGTCTTCATCAGGCTGAGCATCTTGCTGACGATGATCTGCGCGTAATGCTCCTGCACCCTGGGGATCTGTTCGGTTGACTCGGCCTCCTGGCAAATCATCCCCAGCAGGTTGACGAAGCCTTCCAGCTCATTGAGCTGATAACGGTTCTCCAAAAACCGCACGCCCTGCCCCGGATACCGCCAGCGCTGCTCGTCGCAGACCGATTCGAACAGGGCAGTCGGGACCTTGAGGATGAATTTTTCGCAATCGTCGGAGTACGTCAGGTCCACCGGATCGTCGGGGTTGATCAGCAGCAACTCGCCGGGGGCGAAGTAATGCTCCTGACCGTGACCGCGCCACAGGCAATTGCCGCGCAACAGCACTTGCAGGTGATAGATGGTCTCCAGCGCGCCGGAAGTGACTCGAACGCTGCCGCCGTAGCTGATGCGGCACAGGTCGAGGCTGGCGAACTTGCGATGGTTGAGACTGGCCAGGGGATGCCCGGCGCGAGGCATGAGAATGCAATGGTTACCGACATGCTGATTGACGTAGCCCGACACCGCGTACGGGTCGGCATGGTCGAAAATCGTACTGCGCTGACTCAGCAGTTGCGCTTGCATCATCGGCTCACTCTCGTTGTTGTTATGAGTTACATCGGGTCATTCTAAGGCAGGACTGATGGCGGTGTGTCAGCAGACTGACCTGCGGGGCTTTTGGCCTATGTGGGAGCGAGCCTGCTCGCGATGGACTCACAAACGACGCGTTGAATCAGGAAATACGCGTCATCGTTAACGTCCATCGCGAGCAGGCTCGCTCCTACAGGTATGGGGGCAATCACCCCCACAGGTCAGAGGCGATCAATCCTCCAGCGCACGAACCCGCTCGTGACGCTGCTGCTCTTCAGGCTGGGCCGACGACTGCAGGGTGAAGTCGAACTCGATCTCGGCAAAGCGACCGCTGACACCATAGGCCGCTGCACGGGCCTGGTCTTCGCTGAAGGTGATCTTGGCGATCAGCTCGTCGCGGGTGGCGTAGGCGAAGTCGTCGTGCAGGTACTTTTCACCATCCAGGTTGATCTGGGTGGTCAGGTGACGGTGATCCGGCGCGGAGATGAAGAAGTGCACGTGCGCCGGGCGCTGGCCGTGACGGCCCAGTTGATCGAGCAGTTGCTGGGTCGGACCGTCCGGTGGGCAGCCGTAGCCCGACGGCACGATGCTGCGGAAACGGTAGCGGCCTTCGGCATCGGTGACGATACGGCGACGCAGGTTGAATTCCGATTGCGTGGTATCGAAGTACGAGTAGGTGCCGCCAGTGTTGGCGTGCCACACGTCCACCACGGCGCCCGCCAGGGGTTCGCCAGCGGTGTTGAACACGCGGCCTTGCATGAACAGGGTCACACCCGGATCGAGGCCATCGTCCAGACGCGCTTCGCCTTCGGACAGCGGTGCGCCGGCCACGTACAGCGGGCCTTCGATGGTGCGCGGGGTGCCGCCGGTTTTGCCGGCCTGCTCGTCTTCGGCATCCATCAGCAGGTCCAGGTAATGCTCAAGACCCAGGCCAGCCACCACCAGACCGGCTTCCTGGCGGGCGCCCAGCACGTTCAGGTAGTTGACCGCTTTCCAGAACTCTTCCGGGGTCACCGCCAGGTCTTCGATGATGTTCACCGAGTCACGCAGGATGCGGTAGATCAGCGCCTTGGTCCGCGCGTCGCCAGCATCGTTGTGCAGGCCGGCGGCTTCTTCGAGAAATTTCTGTACTTCGGCAGTGTGGGAAATTTTGACGTTCATTTCAGGGTTTCCTCATCTTGTAATTATTGGCAAAGCTCGCTGAACAGGCTGGGTTCAGCGGTCATCCTCGCGAATCGAAGAAGGGTGACGGCACATCGCGGTCACTTCGATCGCCATGTACGGGAACAGTGGCAGTTGCATCAGCAGATCATGCAGTTCCTGGACGCTGTCGACATCGAACACGCTGTAGTTGGCGTACTGGCCGGCGATGCGCCACAGGTGACGCCACTTGCCCTGATCCTGCAGGCGTTGCGCCAGGGCTTTTTCGTCAGCCTTGAGCTGCGCGGCGCGCTCGGGGTTCATGTCGACCGGCAAATTCACGGTCATCTTTACGTGGAACAGCATAATGCTCTCCTCAGGCTTGATGAATGGCAGTAGAAGTCTTGTCGCGGCGGAAGAACGCCAGGCGTTCCTCGTCCAGGCTCAGGCCCAGACCCGGGGTTTTCGGCACATGCAGCTCGAAATCCTTGTAAACCAGCGGTTCGCTGAGAATGTCTTCGGTCAGCAGCAACGGGCCGAACAGCTCGGTGTCCCACGCCAGTTTGTTCAGGGTGACAAAGGCATGGGCCGAGGCCATGGTGCCCAGGCCGCCTTCGAGCATGGTGCCGCCATATAGGGCGATGCCAGCGGCTTCCGCGATGGAAGCGGTGCGCAACACGGCACGCGGGCCACCGTTCTTGGCGATCTTCAGGGCGAATACCGATGCGGCACCTTCGCGGGCCAGGTTGAACGCATCTTCCACGCACTCGATGGACTCGTCGGCCATGATCGGTGCCGGGCTCATGGCATTCAGGCGCGCCATGCCGGCGCGATTGTTGCGCGAGATCGGCTGTTCAATCAGGTCGATGCCGTTGGTGCCGAGGATGCGGCAGGCGCGCAAGGCGACGGCCTCGTCCCACGCTTGGTTGACGTCGACCCGCACGCTGGCGCGGTCGCCCAGGGCTTTCTTGATCGCAATCACGTGGGCCAGGTCGCGGTTGACTTCGCCGGCACCGATTTTCAGCTTGAAGATGCGGTGGCGACGCAGGTCGAGCATTTTTTCAGCTTCGGCGATGTCCTTTTCGGTGTCGCCACTGGCCAGGGTCCAGGCCACTGGCAGCGCATCGCGAACACGGCCGCCGAGCAACTCGCTGACCGGCAGGCCCAGGCGCTTGCCCTGGGCGTCGAGCAAGGCGGTTTCGATACCGGACTTGGCGAAGGTGTTGCCACGGATGCTGCGTTCCAGACGCAACATGGCGGCATTGACGTTGCCGCTGTCCTGGCCGATCAACAAGGGTGCGAAGTGCGTGTCGATGTTGGTCTTGATGCTGTCCGGGCTTTCATTGCCGTAAGCCAGGCCACCGATGGTGGTGGATTCGCCGATACCTTCGATGCCATCGGCGCAACGCACGCGAATGATCACCAGGGTCTGGTTCTGCATGGTGTGCATCGCCAGCTTGTGCGGGCGGATGGTTGGCAGATCGACGATGATCGTCTCGATCGACTCAATGGCAGTTGCAAGCATTTCGATACCCATCAGGTTCTTGGAGTTCTGGAGCCGATTCTGGTACGGCTTTTTTCGCGATGCCAATATAGAATTGGTCTGACTTGATACCTTAAAGGTATGCAACCGAAGAATGCCCGGAGGCTCCATGGAACTGCGTCACCTGCGTTATTTCCAGGTATTGGCTCAAACCCTCAATTTCACCCGCGCCGCCGAGCTTCTGCACATCGCTCAACCGCCCCTGAGCCGGCAGATCCAGCAACTGGAGGACGAACTGGGGGTGGTCCTGCTCGAGCGCGGGCGACCGCTGAAGCTGACCGACGCCGGGCGTTTTTTCTATGAACACTCCACCGCCCTGCTCGAACAGCTGAACAAGGTCCGCGACAATACGCGGCGCATCGGTTTGGGGGAAAAGACCTGGCTGGGTATCGGTTTTGCGCCGTCGACGCTGTACGGGGTGCTGCCGGAATTGATCCGTCGCCTGCGCAGCGGCGAGCCGCTGGAGCTGGAGTTGGGGCTGTCGGAGATGACTACCCTGCAACAGGTGCAGGCGCTCAAGGCCGGGCGGATCGATATCGGCTTCGGCCGTATTCGCATCGATGACCCGGCGATTATCCAGACCGTATTGACCGAGGACCGCCTGGTGGCCGCCCTGCCCGCCGGCCACCCCTTGCTGGCCGGCCCCATCAGCCTGCGCGACCTGGCCCGGGAGCCTTTCGTGCTCTACCCCGGCAACCCGCGCCCCAGCTACGCCGACCACGTGATCGCGCTGTTCGAATCCTATGGCGTGAGCATCCACGTGGCGCAATGGACCAACGAACTGCAAACGGCCATCGGCCTGGTGGGCGCCGGAATCGGCATCACCCTAGTGCCGGCCTCGGTGCAACTGCTGCACCGCGACGACATCGGCTTCACCCCGCTGCTGGAAGACAACGCCACCTCGCCGATCATCCTCAGCCGGCGCGTGGGCGATGTTTCACCGGGGTTGAATCATTGTTTGAAGATGATTGATGAGCTGCTGCCCAGGGACTGACAACGCTTCGCAAGATCCTTTGTGGGAGCGAGCCTGCTCGCGATGGACGTCAACGATAACGCGTGCTGCCTGAATGAACGTGTTGCCGGGGCGTTTTTCGCGAGCAGGCTCGCTCCCACAAAGGTTGATTCCCAGAAGCGACATTCAATATTCAGCCGGCAAACGCCCGGCGCCCCGCGCTCATCTCGGTACGCAATTCAGCCACCAGATCGGAAATGGCCCGCACGCTGGTCAGCTGTTCGGTGGAAACGCCGCTGATCAGCAGCTCAACCCGCCCGGTGACAGGTTCGTAGACTTCGATGCGCAGCAAGCCGCCATACTCCGTGCACTCGCAGGCCAGTGGCGCGAATCCGGACTCCACAATGTTGCACAGCACTGAAATGGGAAGCATGGCAGCTGCCTCGACTGATCGGATCCAATCAGGATAGATGCACTTTGCCATCTTTGCGCCAGTCAAAAATGCTACCCACCTCTCATATTCAGGCGTTTCTCACTCGGAATTTCTCTTCCAGATCCAATTCCAGAACCCCGGCAACTGCACCGGTTGCGAACTGTCGCGCACGGTACGGGCCATCGCCGCCCGTTGCAGCGCGGCGGTGTCGTCGTAGAACGGCTGCTCGGCGGTCTTCACCCCGGTCGCCCGGGCGCTGTCGAGGAGGATTTGCAGGTACTCGCGGGTATGCCGGGCGGTGTAGCGGTTCAGATCATGGAAGGTCACCACCACCGGAATCACCCCATCGACCACCGGCAACTGACCCAACGCGATGCGCTCGCGCACTTCGGACATCGAGCGCAGGAAATGCGCCCGCCGCCGCGGGCTGGCGTTGAAGCCCCAGATCTTGCCGTCATTGGCACTCAGGTCGGTCAGCAGCACATGCAGGCCATGCTGCTGATACGCGGCGAAGGTGCGTTTGTCGTAATTCCAGAACGGCGGGCGCAGCAGCGTCACAGGTACACCGGTGATGGCGGTGATATCGGCGCAGCCCCTGGTGAGTGCCTCTTCAAGCTCCTGGGGGCTCAGGGAGCGGTGATTGGTGTGGGACGGCGTGGCCGTGTGGAACGCCAGGATGTGCCCGGCGTCCCGCTCGCGGTGCATGAGCGCACGCCCGATATCACTGTTGCCGGCGCGCGTGGCCTGGGTCTGCACGAAGAACACGGCTTTGATGTCGGTCTGCAACGGGTTGCGCGAGAGACTGTCGAGCACGGTTTCGGTGGGGTTCCAGAAACTCGATGCGCTGGGACCGTCGTCGAAGGTCAGCAGGAAGCGGATCGGTGGTTGAGCTTGCAGCCGTTGTTCGGTCTGCGGCGTCAATTCGATAGGAGCTGCGATACAGCCCAGCAGACTGGCTGCCATGGCGCACGCCGAAAGAATCTTGAACAACTGTTTCATTTTTTGCTTTGGGCCAGACGTCTGCGAAGCGGACATCTTACCTGTAGGAGCGAGCTTGCTCGCGATGGTCGTCAACGATAACGCTGTCAGCCTGACACCCCGCGGTGCTTTGTCGTCCATCGCGAGCAAGCTCGCTCCTACAGTGGGGCGTGTTCAGTTCGCCAGCGCCTGCTGGAAGGAGCTGTCGATGATCGGTGCGGTGGCCAATTGCGTTGGCAGCGCCTTGACCTTGAACAGGAAGTCCGCAGTGCTTTGCAGGTCCTTGGCTGCCTGCGCGTCCACCGGGCCGACGGTCATGTGCGCCTGGCGCAACCAGTGGCGCGAGACGTTCTGATCGAGGTTGGCTTTCTGCGCCCACAGGTCAGCGTACTGGTCGGTGTTGTTGTCGACCCAGGCCCGGGCTTTTTTCAGGCGCCCGAGAAAGTCGGCGATGGCTTCACGCTTGCTGTCGATTGACGGCGTCGAGGCGGCGATGGCGCTCAGGCCGGGCATCAGGTTTTTCGCCGTCAGGATCGGCCGTGCGCCGGAGAACAAGATCTGTTGGGAAATGTAGGGTTCCCAGACCGGGAAGGCATCGATGCTGCCCTGGGGTAGCGCGGCAGCGGCATCGATCGGCATCAGCTTGATGAAGTCGACATAGTTTTCCGGCAGGTTGGCGTTCTCCAGGGCGCGCAAGGTCAGTTGCTGGCTCCAGGCGCCGGGCCAGTAGGCGACTTTCTTGCCCTTGAGGTCGGCGATGGTTTTCACCGGCGAGTCCTTGGGCACCAGCAAGGCGATGGTGTCCGGGTTCTGCCGCGAAACGCCGATCAGCTTGACCGGCGCCTGCTTGGCGGCCAGGAACAGAAAGCCTGAATCACCGAGAAAGCCCAGGTCCAGCGAACCGGTGTTCAGTGCTTCGGCCAGCGGCGCGGCGGCCTGGAAGTGCTTCCAGTCGACGGTGTACGGCGCGTCCTTGAGTACCCCCGAGGCCTCCACCGAAGCGCGGATGTTGTAGTAATTCTGGTCGCCGACATGCAGCACGACCGGCTCGGCGGCATGCACCATTGGCGCGGCAAACAGGGCGCTGGTCAACAGACCGCGCACGAATCGGGACAGGTTCATCGGGGGCTCCTTGGAAGTGATTGCGATAGACCATAACGCTCTTACAAGAAGCTGTTTAAATTCTAATTTTGCATAAGCTAATGACCTGTCACGGGCAGTGTTGGCCCAGCAACAGCGCCGCAACAGATTGTTCTGCACGATACATCTCGCCACCCCGCAATACGCGTTAACCCTCTGAAATTGGCCAGCATCAGGAACATGGCACAGAGCCTGCAATATTCCATTCATGCAGGAAGCATTCGATCAAATTAATTTTCTGGATATAAGAATCTCGCCGCCTTGCCCGGAGCCGTCCCATGAAACCCACCTCGCGTTTTCCTTTCATCAGGTCCCTGCTCGGCGCCTGCGCCCTGGCATTGAGCCTGCAACCCGTGACCCAGGCCGCTGAAGCGCCGCCGGCGGAAGTGCATCTGGATTACGCCTACTACTCGCCGGTCAGCCTGGTGCTCAAGCATTTCGGTTTCCTGGAAAAAGCCCTGCCACAGACCAAGGTCGGCTGGGTATTGAGCCAGGGTAGTAACCGTTCGCTGGAATACCTCAACAGCGGCGGCGTCGACTTCGCCTCCTCCGCCAGCCTTGCGGCCGTGCTCAGCCGTGCCAATGGCAGCCCGATCAAATCGGTGTACGTGTACAGCCGCGCCGAATGGACCGCGCTGGTGGTGCGCAAGGATTCGCCGCTGAAAACCGTGGCCGACCTCAAGGGCAAGAAAATCGCCGCCACCAAGGGCACCGACCCGTACCTGTTCACCCTGCGCAGCCTGCAACAGGCCGGCCTGAACAAAGACGATGTGGAACTGGTGCACCTGCAACATCCGGACGGCCGCACCGCCCTGGAAAAAGGTGACGTCGACGCCTGGGCCGGCCTCGATCCGCACATGGCCGCCAGCCAGGTCCAGGCCGGTTCGCGCCTGCTGTACCGCAACGCCGACTTCAACAGCTATGGCGTGGTCAGCGTCACCGACACCTTTGCCAAGGAACACCCACAGACCATCGACACCGTGCTCAAGGCCTACGAACAGGCCCGGGAATGGGCGGTGAAAAATCCTGAGGAACTGGCGAAGCTGCTGGCCAGCGAATCCGGGCTGCCGCTGGAAGTGGCCAAGTTGCAACTGTCGCGCACTGACCTGAGCACTCCGCAGTTGACCGCCAAAGATGTGATCGCCTCCAAGGCCGCCGCACCGATCCTGCTGTCCGAAGAACTGGTACGCCGTGGGGTCAATGTCGATCAGGTGATCGACCAACTGATCGATACCGGATTCAAGGAAACCGTCGCCCGTCAGTAAAAAAGCAAAAGATCGCAGCCTGCGGCAGCTCCTGCACCGGTTTACCTGTAGGAGCTGCCCCAGGCTGCGATCTTTTGATCTTCGCTTGCGTCGTGACTGGAGAACCCCATGACCAGCAAAAGCAAAACCCTCCCGCCCCACCTCGCACTGCCTGTCGCCCATGGCCTGAACACCCACTGGCGCCTGCGCCTGAAGGCCCTGGCACTGCCGGTGCTGATCATCCTGGTACTGGAATTCGTCGTGCGCATCGGTTGGCTGCCGTCCTACCAGATGCCCGCCCCCAGCGAAATCGCCCTGACCCTGCGCGACCTTGCCGAAGGTGCGCTGTGGAAACACATCGGCGCCAGCCTGTTGCGGGTGCTGCTGGGCTTCGCCATCGGCGCCACCCTGGCCCTGCTGTTCGCCGCCTGGGTCGGGCTGAGCCGTGAAGCCGAAGCCTGGCTGGAACCGACCTTCGCCGGACTGCGCTCGATCCCCAGCCTGGCCTGGGTGCCATTGTTGCTGCTGTGGCTGGGCATCGACGAAACGTCGAAAGTCGTGCTGATCGCCATCGGCGCGTTTTTCCCGGTGTACCTCAACGGCGTCGCCGCCATCCGCAACATCGACCGCAAACTGGTGGAGGTCGGGCAGATGTACGGTTTCAGCCGCCCTCGCCTGATACGACGGATTCTGTTGCCCGCCGCCCTGCCCGGCCTGTTCACCGGATTGCGCAGCGGCATGAGCCTGGCCTGGATGTTTCTGGTGGCCGCCGAGCTGATCGCCGCCACCAAGGGCCTTGGCTATCTGCTCAGCGACGGTCGCGAAACCTCACGCCCGGACATCGTGCTGGCTGCAATCATCGTATTGGCGCTGCTGGGCAAACTCAGCGACGGCCTGCTCGCCGGCCTGGAGAAACGTTTCCTGGCCTGGCGTGACACCTTCAACGGCCAAGGCACGGGGGATTGAGCCATGACCGAACACCTACTGGACATCCACGTCGAACGCAAGACCTTCGCCGCGACCACGGTCCTCAACAACATCCACTTGCAGTTGAAGCCCAGGGAAACCGTGAGCCTGCTGGGCCCCAGCGGCTGCGGCAAAAGCACCTTGCTGCGAATCGTCGCCGGCCTGGAAAGAGACTTCCAGGGCACCCTGCGCAGCCGCGCCGGTAAAATCGCATTCGTATTTCAGGAACCGCGCCTGATGCCATGGTTGACGGTCGAACAGAACATCGGTTTCAGCGCCGACAATCACTACGACAGGGCCTGGGTCGCACAGTTGATCGAGGAAGTCGGCCTTGGCGGTTTCGCCCAGGCCTTGCCCAAGGCCCTGTCCGGTGGCATGGCGCAGCGAGTAGCGATCGCGCGCGGGCTCTACTCTCGCCCGCAAGTGCTGCTACTCGATGAACCCTTCAGTGCGGTGGACGCGTTCACTCGCATGAAACTGCAGGATTTGCTGCTGCAACTGGCTGAGCGCCATGCCATCGCGCTGCTGCTGGTGACCCACGACGTCGACGAAGCGCTGTACCTGAGCGACCGGGTGCTGGTCATGGACAACCGCCCCAGCAGCATTCGCGAAGAACTGGCGGTGCCAGTGCCCCACCCGCGCGATCGCCGCGATCCATTGCTGGCACAGCTCAAGGCCCGATCATTGACCGAGCTGCAACGGGCGCATGTGATTTGAAGGTGTTCGCTATTCTGTAGGAGCGAGCTTGCTCGCGATGATCGTCAACGATGACGCTGGGTACCTGACACCCCACAGTGTTCTGAAGCCCATCGCGAGCAAGCTCGCTCCTACAGTGGGACATGTGGAGGATTCGCATATGTGCGGACGCCTGTCGCAATACCGGGGCATTCACGATTTCGTGAAGGTGCTGAGCATCCCCGACGCGTTGATCAATCATGTCGGCGATCAGCCGTTAGCGCACTACAACGCCGCGCCCACCACGCAACTGGCGCTGCTGCATCGGGAGGACGATGGGCTGCATGCCGACCTGCAGCGCTGGAGTTGGCGACCGCACTGGGCCACGGATCGGGCTGCGCCAATCAATGCACGGGTAGAGAAAGTCGCCCATGGCCCGTTCTTCCGGGCGATCTGGCCGCACCGCGCAATCTGCCCGGTCGACAACTGGTTCGAATGGGTCGATGCCGGCGATGGCACGCGGCAACCCTGGCTGATCCGGCGACGCGACCGCAAACCGGTTTTCTGTGCGGCGATCGGACAATTTCCCATCGGCAGCGCCATGCCGCGCGACGACGACGGTTTCGTCATCATCACTGCCGACGCCGCGGGAGGCATGGTGGACATCCATGACCGGCGGCCGGTGGTGTTTTCGGCTGAACTGGCGCGGGAATGGCTGGACCCGGCAACCCCCAAGGAACGAGCCGAGCAAATGGTACTTTTGCAGGGTGAAGACAGCGATGTATTCGAGTGGTACAAGGTCGACAAAGCGGTTGGCAATGCCAGAAACCAGGGGCCGGAGTTAATTGAAGCCATAACTTGAGCTGTCAATATCGACAGCAAATGAGTCATATGTAACAGCACGACCGTTGTAAACGTTACAACTACTGTTTCAACTAATTAACACTTATAAAAGTGCACACTTATTGTGCATTACCGCTTGTCCGACAATCCGTCAGTGTTGATTACATTTCCAATGAGTACCGTTAGCATTCGCGCCGCATTTCTATTGGTACTCCCGTACTGACCGCAGAGTCAGCGACGATAGAAATTTTCTAACAACAAGCCCTTGCAGAGAACTAAATTGCGCGACGATTTTGCAATGAATCCAGTCGTGAGTCTGGCGTGCGTTTATCTTTCGCCGACAGAACACTACCAACTCGACTCTTTTATCGGGCAATACATAAGAACCCGAAACCTGCAATCACTTCCCGATATCGACAACCTGCTGAGTTCGACGCTCCAAAACTATCCGGGCAAACCGCCGGTGATGGTCAACGAGTTGAATGCCTGGATCGACAAGACCCTGGGCTATCGCGCTTCACATCCCGAGATTCTGTCGCTGGAAGATATCTGAGCACTGACCTGCATTCCCTGTGCAGGAGCTGTCGCAGGCTGCGATCTTTTGACTTTAAAAACAAAATCAAAAGATCGCAGCTTGCGGCAGCGCCTACAGAGGGGATGTGTTTGCTCGAAATTTCAAAGATATTCAGAACTTGCGATCAGGTTCCGACAGTTCCGTACCATCGTCAGGATGTTTCCAGTCCGGCACCGAGCGTTTCTGCTGCTCAATCTCTTCTTCCGTCGGCTCATCCACTTCTTCATCCGGGTCCGGACGCTTGGGTTCGTTGGCCATGTGCACCTCGCTTCCTGAAGGATCACCCATCAATTTCAAGCGTAGAACAGTTTCCCCTGCCCGGCTTACAGCCACGCGCGCAGCACAAAGAAGAAGCCCATGCTCAACAGCATGCTGAGCAAGGTGTTGCGGGTGTAGAGCACCAGGCCGACGGCCACCAGTGAGCTGATCAGGTACGGGTTGTCCCAATGCAGGTTCAGTTGCTTGTCGGGCATGAACACGATCGGCCCGCAAATCGCGGTCAACATGCCCGGCACGGCGAAACCGAGAAACTGCCTTGCGTTGCTGCTAAGGCGCACCGGCAGCCGCGGCTCCAGAAAGACGTAACGGTTAAGAAATACCAGCACGCCCATGCCAAAAATCACTGCCCAGACCATCATGTGCGCGCTCCCTGGAATTTGTTGCAGACAAAACCCGCAGTCATCCCCGCCAACCCCGACAACACCAGCGCCGAGCCCCATTGCCAGTAGCTGAATAGCACCGAGCAGAACAGCGAAACCGCGACGCAGACCACCGTCGGCACATTGCGCACCACCGGCGTGATCAAGGCAATGAAGGTAGCGGCGATGGAGAAATCCAGCCCCAAGTGCTCAAGGCCCGGAATGCTGCTGCCGAGCACGATGCCGGCCAGGGTGAACAGGTTCCAGGCGATGTAGAACGTCAGGCCCACGCCCAGGGCGTACCAACGGTCGAACTGTTGTTTGTCGTGCTGGCTGGTCAGGGCGAACAACTCATCGGTGAGCCAAAAGCCCAGCCCGGCGCGCCAGCGCCCCGGCAATGGCGAAATCACCGAACGCATGCTCATCCCGTAGAGCAAATGCTGGGACGTCAGCAGCAACGTGGTCAGCAGGATGGAAAAGATCCCCGCCCCGCCCCTGAGCATGCCGATGGCGACCAGTTGCGCGGCGCCGGCGAACACGATGCTCGACAGGCCCTGGCCTTGCAGGGGGGTGAGATTGGCTTCGATGGCCATGGAACCGGCCAGCAAACCCCAGGGCGCCGTCGCCAGGGACAGCGGCGTGATCGCCACGGCGCCGCGAAGGAACGCAGCGCGGGGCAAATGTGAGTTGGACATAACGCTCTGCAACCAGGAGAAAGACCTGAAACTGTGCCAGCAATCATGGCCATTGGCTTGAACAATCTTGCGCACTGTTACCAATCGTTTCCGTTCATCGGCTGCCGGCTTGCTTCAACCAGGTAGTAGCAACATGATGGCGCTTTTTCCCCTCCAAGGTGTCTCCCCTTCATGCAGCCAGATGATACCGACAGCGTTTACAAGACCCTGCTTGAGTCGACCAAGGCAATCCCTTGGCGAATCGACTGGAAAACCATGACCTTCAGCTACATCGGACCGCAGATCGAAAGCCTGCTGGGCTGGAAGCAGGACAGTTGGGTCGGGGTCAACGACTGGGTAGAGCGCATGCACCCGGAGGATCGAGACTATGTGGTGGAGTTCTGCGTCTCGCAATCCCGGGCCGGGGTGGATCATGAAGCCGATTACCGGGCGCTGACCCACACCGGCGAATACGTCTGGATTCGCGATGTGGTGCACGTGGTGCGCAAGGACGGCGAGGTCGAGGCGCTGGTGGGGTTCATGTTCGACATCAGCGAACGCAAGAAGACCGAAGAGCACCTGGTTCGCCTGCAAAAACAGCTCGAGGAATATTCCTTCCAGGACGGCCTGACCGGCATCGCCAACCGGCGCATGTTCGACACCGTGCTGGAGCGTGAATGGAGCACCGCCCAGCGCACCGGCGCGCCGCTGTCGGCGATCATTCTGGATATCGACTACTTCAAGCAGTACAACGACCATTACGGCCATATCAAGGGCGATGAATGCCTGCGCCAGGTGGCCAGCACCCTGTCCCGAGCGGCCAATCGGCCACGGGATTTCATCGCCCGGATCGGCGGCGAAGAGTTTGTCTGGCTGCTGCCGGAAACCGACGCGGAATCGGCCAGGCTGGTGGCCAACAAGTGTCTGCACCTGATTCGCCAACAACGCATTGCCCACGAATTTTCCGCGGTCTCGCCGCTGTTGAGCCTGAGCCTGGGCGTCGGCACCACCCACGCCACGCAGCACGCCACGGCGCTTGAATTCATCGAGCAGGTCGACCAGTTGCTCTACAAGGCCAAACGCAATGGACGGATGCGCGCGCAGCTCATGGATTTTCGCGACTGAGCCTGAAAGCGTGACGAATCGCAGAGCACCGATCGCCCGCCCGGGTAACATGAAGCCATTGCCCTGACGCCTGCGGGAGTCGAGATGCTCTACCGGATTGCCGCCGATGGGTTGGTGCTGCTTCATCTGGCGTTCATTGTGTTCGTATTGTTCGGCGGGCTGCTGGTGCTCAAATGGCGCCGCTTGCTGTGGTGGCACCTGCCCGCCGCCGCATGGGGCGTGGCGGTGGAACTGCTGCACCTGCCCTGCCCGCTGACTCGCTGGGAAAACCTGATGCGCCATGCAGCCGGGCAGCAAGGCTACGGCGCGGGTTTCATCGAACACTATGTATGGCCGGTGATTTACCCGGCCGGGCTGACACCGGCGATTCAACTCTGGCTGGCCGGTGTGGTGTTGATCGTCAATGCCGTGGTCTATCTTCGGGTATTCAGGACGTATTAAAAGATCGCAGCCTTCGGCAGCTCCTACCTTGGAATGCGCACTCCTGTAGGAGCTGCCGCAGGCTGCGATCTTTTGATCTTCCACCCTTGCAAAGGACTCAATACATGCTCTCCACCGAAGACCTGGCCCTGCTCGAAGCCATCCGCGAAACTGGCAGCCTGTCGCGGGCCGCGGCCCGGCTGGGCAAGGCGCCGTCGACGGTGTCCTACGCCGCGCGGCAACTGGAGGACCGCTTCGACGCCCTGCTGTTCGACCGCCGTCGCTATCGATTGCAACTGACCGCAGCCGGCGAGCTACTGGTCAATGAAGCGTCGCGACTGATGGAAGACGTCTCGCGCCTGACCCAGCGGGTGCAGCAAGTGGCCAATGGCTGGGAAAGCCGCTTGTGGATCGTCACTGACGAACTGATGGAATTCGAAAATCTCGTCCCGCTGATTGATGAATTCGACACCCTGGGTTCCGGCGTACCGCTGCGCATCACCCAGGAAGTGCTCAAAGGTGTCTGGGAAGCCCTGCGCGAAGGCCGCGCGGACCTGGTCATCGGCGCCACCAACGAGCCGCCGGCGATTCCGTCCCTGCGCTGGATACAACTGGGGGAGATGGAATGGGTATTCGCCGTCTCGCCCAAGCACCCGCTGGCCAAGGCGAAAGAGCCGATTTCCCGGGCAACGGTGACTCAGCACCGGGCGATCGTCGTGGCCGATTCGTCACGCACCACCGAAGGCCGGACCTATGGCGTCTCCGGCGGGCAACCGGTCATGGCAGTGCCGTCCATGCGCGCGAAGATCCTCGCGCAATGCGCAGGGCTGGGCGTGGGCTGGCTGCCCCGGCAGCGAGTCAATTCGCTGCTGGAAAACGGTACGTTGATCGAAAAGAAGATGGCCGACCCACGCGAGCCGAACCTCTTGTACGCCGGTTGGCGCGGCGACCAGGACGGTCGCGCCCTGAACTGGTGGCTGGAAAAACTCAAGCAACCGCACCTCGCCAACCGGCTGGTGCAGGGTATAGATCTGTTCGCCTGAGTCTCAGTTGGCAATGACGCTCATGTTGCGCCCACTGGCCTTGGCCACGTAAAGCGCCTTGTCGGCGGCACCGATCAGTTCTTCGATACTGGTTTCTGACGTCGGATCGTAACCACACACGCCGACGCTGACCGTCAACATCCCCTCCGGGCTTTCACTGTGCTGCAAGTCGGCGGCCAGCACCGCGCGGCGGATCTTTTCCGCCACCAGGAATGCTCCCACGTAGTCGGTGCCGGGCAGCACCACGGCGAACTCCTCGCCACCAAAGCGCGCCGCCAGATCGCCGGGGCGCTTGATGTGATCGGTGATGATTGCCGCGATCTGGCGCAGGCACGCATCGCCTGCCAAATGGCCGTAGTGATCGTTGAACGCCTTGAAATGATCGACGTCGATCATCAGCAGCGCGAGCCCGGTCTGGTTGCGTCGGGCGCGGCCGGTTTCCGCATGGATGAACAGATCGAACTGGCGACGGTTAGCCAGCCCGGTCAGCGCGTCCTCCAGCGCCAGCAGTTCCAGGTTGCGATTGAGTTCGAGGAGTTTTTCCTGGGACCCGAGCAGCTCGACCTGAATCCGGTTCTGCTGCTTCATCAACTTGATCAGGCGAAACCCGAGCACGCCGATGAAAGCCAGCAGCACCGACACGATCAGCGCACTGAGGATCGATTCCTTGCGCCAGCTGGCCAAGACTTCGTCCCTGTTCAACGCCGCGAAGACAATCAGCGGGTAACCATCGACCCGGCGATACCCCACCACCCGCTCGACGCCATCGATGATCGACCTGATGGTGGCCGTGCCCGCGCTGGCCTGGGGCAGCAACTGGGTGAACAGTGGGCTTTTGGCCAGGCTGGTGCCGACGTCGGCTTCATTGAAGGGGCGGCGGACGATAATGCTGGCATCGTCGGCGATCAGGTTGATCACGCCGTTATCGCCCATGTCGATGCTGTCGTAGAGCTGCAGGAAATGCGTGAGATAGATCGTCGCCAGGGCCACGCCGGCAAAACTGCCGTCGGGATGATTGACCCGCCGTGACACGGTCATGATCCATTCGCCGCTGGAACGGCTTTTGATCGACGGACCTATGTGGGGCCCGCGATCGGGGTGATCGCGGTGATAGATGAAATATTCGCGGTCGGAATTGTTGGCCGTGCCCACGTCGGCACCATTGGAATTGGCGATCCATTTCCCGGTTTCGTCATACACGAACAGGCCGTGGAGCTGGCTCAATTCGCCGCGCTGGGCACTGAGCAGGCGTTGCAGGCGATTGAGCCGGTCGCCTTCGATGCCGTCGTGCTCCAGGCGATCGACCAGGGCAAACAGCAAGGTATCGGCCTGCTTGATCGAAGCCTGCGCCTGTGAGGCCAGGGTCTGCGCGAGGTTGGACATCGCCACTTGCTTGTCATGCAAATGGTACTGGCGCGAATTCCAGGATTGCCAGATGACGATCACCGCCATCGACAGGCACACGGCGACCAGCAGCGTAATCACCGAACGCGCCTTGAGCCTGGCGATGCCGGGCCGGTTTTTTTCTATATGGTCGTAAATCGCCGGATGCCCCATGAGGCTCACTCCATGATCTATGTGAAAAACAAGGCGTCCAGCCCAGTGCACGTGTAGGAGCTCCTACCGTTAAAGCTTTAAAGCAACCAGATTAGACCGATGTCCGCTTCACCGCCTGCAGCCAGTCCGGATCCAGCCGCGTCTGTTGCGTGTCGATGCCCAGCGCCTGCATTCGAGCTTCGTGCTGTTCCATTTCCCGACGCAATTGCCCATGGTCGCTGGAGTTGCCGTCCAATTGGTGCATTTGGCTCAAGCCCAGATGATAGAAGCGCAACAGCTTCATGGCGCTCGGGTCTTGCGCCTGCACCGCCGCCGTGACGTGGTGCATGACATTGGTAACGCTCATCAGGCTGCGCTTGAGCTGCCAGCTGTAGACGGCAGGCGCCATCCATTCCTGGTTCCAGAACACCTTGCGCATCAGCGCCACCATCACCAGCACCGCAGCGAACACGCCGCCAATGTTGAAGCGCAAATTATCGCCGCCAGGCTCACCGAACACTGCCACCGCCGCCGTCGACAGCACCATGGCCAGCGCCAGGAACACCAGGGCGATGATCAGCGTGCTGCGCCGTGTCTTTTGCCGATAAATCTCGGCGTTCATCGGCTGGATTTCGAACATGGCCTGGGGGCTTCCTTCAATGGCAGGTAAAAAATTTGCGGGCATTATCGCCTTTGCAAAGGATTTGGCTATGCTGGGGCTCCTTTTCATCTTTTCATCGTCAAATGGGGACATGGCGAGACCACGTAATCAGTGCCATCTTCTTTTGTGGATACACACTATTCGGATGCCGTTCGTTTCTTTGGCAGTGGCATCGTTTTAAGGATCTTTGAATGACCCAACGACAAGTAATCAACGCTTCGGTCAGCCCGAAAGGCAGCCTGGAAACACTCTCGCAACGGGAAGTCCAGCAACTGAGCGAAGCCGGATCCGGCAGTACCTACGACATCTTCCGCCAATGCGCCCTGGCCATCCTCAACACCGGCGCCCACGTCGATAACGCCAAGACCATCCTCGAAGCCTACAAGGACTTCGAAATCCGCATTCACCAACAAGACCGCGGCGTACGCCTGGAACTGCTGAACGCCCCGGCCGACGCTTTCGTCGACGGCGAAATGATCGCCAGCACCCGTGAAATGCTCTTCAGCGCCCTGCGCGACATCGTCTACACCGAAAACGAACTCGACAGCCAACGCATCGACCTGAGCACCTCCCAGGGCATCAGCGACTACGTCTTCCACCTGCTGCGCAACGCCCGCACCCTGCGTCCCGGCGTCGAACCGAAAATCGTCGTGTGCTGGGGTGGCCACTCGATCAACACCGAAGAATACAAATACACCAAGAAAGTCGGCCACGAACTGGGCCTGCGCAGCCTCGACGTGTGCACCGGTTGCGGTCCCGGCGTGATGAAAGGCCCGATGAAAGGCGCCACCATCGCCCACGCCAAGCAGCGCATCCACGGCGGCCGCTACCTGGGCCTGACCGAGCCCGGGATCATCGCTGCCGAGGCACCGAACCCGATCGTCAACGAACTGGTGATCCTGCCGGACATCGAAAAACGCCTGGAAGCCTTCGTCCGCGTCGGCCACGGCATCATCATCTTCCCGGGCGGCGCCGGTACCGCGGAAGAATTCCTCTATCTGCTGGGCATCCTGATGCACCCGGACAACCAGGGCCTGCCCTTCCCGGTCGTGCTCACCGGGCCGAAACACGCCGCACCGTACCTGGAGCAACTCGACGCGTTCGTCGGTGCAACCCTGGGTGACGCCGCCAAGCAGCATTACCAGATCATCATCGACGACCCGGCGGAAGTCGCCCGGCACATGACCGCCGGCCTCAAGGCGGTCAAACAGTTCCGCCGTGAGCGCAACGACGCGTTCCATTTCAACTGGCTGCTGAAAATCGACGAGGGCTTCCAGCGCCCGTTCGACCCGACCCACGAAAACATGGCCAACCTGAAACTGAGCCGCGACCTGCCACCTCACGAACTGGCCGCCAACCTGCGCCGCGCGTTCTCCGGCATCGTCGCCGGCAACGTCAAGGACAAGGGCATCCGCCTGATCGAACAACACGGGCCTTACCAGATCCGTGGCGACGCGGCGATCATGCAACCGCTGGATCAACTGCTCAAAGCCTTCGTCGCCCAGCACCGGATGAAACTGCCGGGTGGCGCGGCGTATGTGCCGTGTTATCGAGTAGTTGCCTGACAGTTTGCTGCTTCTGTAGGAGCGAGCTTGCTCGCTCCTACAGAGAGGCGCTACAACAATTACAAGGGATCGACCCATGGACCACGTCAATCACATCCTGATCGTCGACGATGACCGCGAAATTCGCGAACTCGTCGGCAATTACCTGAAAAAGAACGGCCTGCGCACCACCGTGGTTGCCGATGGCCGGCAAATGCGCAGCTTTCTGGAAGCCAACCAGGTCGACCTGATCGTGCTGGACATCATGTTGCCCGGCGACGATGGCCTGGTGCTGTGCCGCGAATTGCGTTCAGGCAAGCACAAAGCCACGCCGATCCTGATGCTCACCGCGCGCGATGACGAAACCGACCGCATCCTGGGCCTGGAAATGGGTGCCGACGACTACCTGACCAAACCCTTCGCCGCCCGGGAACTGCTGGCGCGGATCAATGCTGTACTGCGACGCACACGTATGCTGCCACCCAATTTACTGGTCACCGAAAGCGGTCGCCTGCTGGCCTTCGGCCGCTGGCGCCTGGACACCACGGCCCGCCACCTGGTGGACGAGGACGGAACCCTGGTAGCGCTCAGCGGCGCCGAATACCGGCTGCTGCGGGTATTTCTCGATCATCCGCAACGGGTGCTCAGCCGCGATCAGTTGCTCAACCTGACCCAGGGCCGCGACGCCGACCTGTACGACCGCTCCATCGACCTGCTGGTGAGCCGCCTGCGCCAACGCCTGAAGGATGACTCCCGGGAAGCGAGCTACATCAAGACGGTTCGCAGCGAAGGCTACGTTTTCTCCTACCCGGTGGAGATGCTCGACGAACAGGCGTGAAGGGATTTGTATCTCTGTGTATTAAAAGCCGCGACAGATACGCAACAGCCGATTTCACGCCATTCAGGCACACACCCGCGATACACCCGGGCGTTTAACTGTGACCACCAGCTAGCACGAGCTACTGACCACTCACACTTAAGCGCACGGAGATTCAACCATGTTCAACTTCTCGAAAGTTTCGTCCCTGGCCCTCGGTCTGGCACTGGTGGGCGGTCTTGGCCTGTCGAACCTGGCCTCGGCCAACACCCAGGTCGTTGCGACCCCCGGCTCGATCCAGGCCTTGCTGGCCGAAGGCGGCTCGGATCGCCTGCAACAGAATCGCGTCGCTGAAGGCGGTGCCGATCGTTTGCAGGAACTGCGTGAACGCGTGGCGGAAGGTGGCTCTGACCGCTTGATCCAGAATCGTGTAGCCGAAGGTGGTTCCGATCGCTTGATCCAGAATCGAGTGGCCGAAGGTGGCTCCGATCGCCTGCAAGAGCAGCATGAGCGCGGCGGTGTGACCGTGGCGGAAAACCGTGCCGAGTTCGGTTCGAAATATCAGCGGTACTGATTTCGGCTGCTTCCTGTAGGAGCTGCCGCAGGCTGCGATCTTTTGATCTTGCTTTTTTTAAGATCAAAAGATCGCAGCCTCGTTGCACTCGACAGCTCCTACACAGCTCCTACACAGCTCCTACACAGCTCCTACACCGCTCCTGCACAGCCACAGGTGATCGAATTGGATCCGCAAGCGATCACTGTCCTCGATAACAACTATTCCCAAGGGTGTTTTTTCATCCAGGCGCTGCGGCCCTAAAGTGAGCCCATCTTCTCACCACGCTCTGGAGCAACATCATGAAAAGCATCATCGGTATCGGCTTCGCCCTTTCGGTCCTTGGCGCCACGTCGGCCATCGCAGCCCCGCACGCTACCCAGGCAGTCGTTGCAGCCACCACCGTCGGCCAACCCGCCACGGTCAATGTGAACACGGTCGGCATCGAGCATCAGGATGCCCAGAAAGCAAAACTCTACGTCGCGGAAAACCGTCCGGAGTTTGGCTCCAAGTATCAACGCTACTGATCAACGGCCTTGGGCTGCTTGAAACAGAAAACCCCGGGTGGATCAGGTCTCCCCGGGGTTTTCTGTATGTGCGGACACTGCAATCCCTGTGTAGGAGCGAGCAAGCTCGCGATGGACGTTAACGATAACGTTGACTGTCTGGCACCCCGCGTGCGCTCTTGATTCCATCGCGAGCAAGCTCGCTCCTACAGGTTGTGTGCGCTGGCCAAACGGGCCGCGAGGGCCTTGGCCTGACTGGCCACATCGGTCACCGCGGTACTCTCCCACCACATGCCACGCAACGGCGGCCCCATGGCGAACAACCGCGAGGCGGCCTGGCCTTCGGCGTCCAGCACCGCGCCATCCACCTGCGCGGAAATCCCCAGCGCCAGCGGCCCCGGCTTGATCAGCCCGCGCGCCAGCAACTGTTGCGGCAAAGGACGCGCCACCCGGCGCCAGTCGTATTCGATACCGCTGGAGTTGATCAGCGCCGCGCCGCTGACAACGCAGGTTTGCGCCTCACCACGGCGGCGGATGCGGATACTGACCCCACCGTCCGTCGAAGGCTCAAGCCCCTTGAACGATGCCGCCTGAATGCGCAGCCGCCCTTCCCCGTGCAAACGCGCCACCAGTTCGGCGCTCAAGGGTGGCGAGCGGTGGTGATGGCTCTCCCACCATGGCCGCACATGCCGCACGAACTGCCGGCGTTGCACATCGGTGGCCTGGCTCCACAAGCGCCCGATATGCGCCCGTACCGTGTCCAGTGGTGCCTGCCAGTCAATGTTTTGGGCGATGGCCTCACGACAATGCCGGCGCAGTTCGCGAACCAATTGTCGCGGTGTGCGGATGTTCTGGTCTTCGGCGAGGAAGTCCGGCCAGGCCGGAGGTTGCCGCCGCACGTGAGGCAGCAGGCCGTGGCGGGAAAACACTTCGATCGGCCCGCGATGCCCGGCCTGCTCCAGCGACACCACGGCATCGACCATGGTCAGGCCTGATCCGATGATCAGCACCGTCGACTGCGGATCGAGCTGGCGCATGGCGGCCACATCCCAAGGGTCGAGCGCCGCCGCGTTGAGGCCACTGGATTGGGTTTGCGGCGTGCGCGCGGCGGGAAACATCCCGGTTGCCAACACCGCGAAAGCGCCCTGCAAGCGCTGACCATCGCTCAAGGTCAGCCGCACCGCATCGGCATCGCTTTGCAGGTCCACCACTTCGGCCTGCACATGTTCCACGGTCGATCCGTGCAACGCGCCCACCGCCTGCGCCTCGGCCAGACGCTGCTGAACGTACAGGCCAAAAATCCCCCGGGGCGGAAACAGTTCGCTGACCGGCACATGCTGCTCATCCGATTCCGGCCAGCCTCCGCCGGCGATGTAGTCGGTCAGCCATTGGGTCAGGTCGTCGGCATTGTCCGGATCGACGCTCATGCGCGCCGCATTGCCGTTGAGCGTATGACCCAGTTCCACGGCGCTGTAGGCTTCACCCCGGCCCAGTTCCGCGCGGGGTTCGATCACCAGCACCCGGCGGCTGCCCGGCAGGCGCAGCAGTTGCGCAGCCAGCATCGTGCCGCTGAGGCCGCCGCCGACGATCAGGATGTCCGCGTGACGGACGGCGTCCGTCGCCTGTCCGTGTTGAATTTCACTCATGCCGTTCTCACTGGTTCCAAATAGAAGTCATGCAATTCGTCCCGGGCCAACAACGCCTCGTTGCTGCCAGGACGATAATAGGCGCCAAAGCCGTGGAATGGTCAGCCGGCAGTACCAAAGTAGGATGTGACACAGACGGCAGCCAAGGAAGATCATCTGCGGGTTGACAACATTTCTGTGGGAGCGAGCCTGCTCGCGAAGGCGGGGTGTCAGGCAACATCAATGCCGGATGTGCCGGCCTCTTCGCGAGCAGGCTCGCTCCCACAGGGATTAGTGGTGTACTCCGACGGTTAGGCCAATACCACCTTCTTCTCCTGCTGCTGCCGCAACGCCCCAAGATCACGATAACCACTGCCCGGATGCACCAGCGGCAGCCGCGCCCCTTCGCCGAACAACTTCTCACGCAAGGTGCCCGGTGCATATTCGGTCTTGTACACCCCGCGCTTCTGCAACTCCGGCACCAGCAACTCAACGGCATCAATGAAGGTTTCGTGGGTCAGCGCATAGGCCAGGTTGAAGCCGTCCACATCGGTCTCCTCCACCCACTCCTGCAGCAGATCGGCGACGGTTTCCGGGCTGCCGACGAACAACGGGCCAAACCCGCCGATCCCCACCCAGTCCGCCAGTTCGTTCGGGGTCCAGACCTTGTTCGGGTCCGCCGTGGAAAACGCCTCTACCGCCGACTGGATGGCATTGGTGTGCACATGCTTGAGCGGCTCATCCGGTTTGAACTGGCTGAAATCGATGCCGGTCCAGCCGGAAATCAACGCCATGGCGCCTTCATAGCTGACCCAGGTTTTGTATTCCTCGAACTTGGCCTTGGCCTTGGCGTCGGTCTCGCCGAGGATCACCGTTTGCAGGTTGAAGATCAGGACCTTCCTCGGGTCGCGCCCGGCTTCGGCGGCTCGGCGGCGGATGTCGGCGACCGTTTTCTTCAGCAACACTTTCGAAGGCGCGGCGACGAACACGCACTCGGCATGTTCGGCGGCAAACTGCTTGCCACGGCTCGAAGCCCCGGCCTGATACAACACAGGGGTTCGCTGCGGTGACGGCTCGCACAGGTGAATGCCGGGCACCTGGAAGTGTTTGCCCGCATGCCGGATCTCGTGAATCTTGCTCGGATCGCTGAACACCCGGCGCTCGCGATCGCGCAGGATGGCCCCCTCTTCCCAGCTGCCTTCCCAGAGCTTGTAGCAAACCTCCAGGTACTCCTCGGCGAAGTCGTAGCGGGCGTCGTGCTCGGTCTGGGTTTTCTGGCCGAGGTTCTTCGCGCCGCTCTCCAGATACGAGGTGACGATGTTCCAGCCGGCGCGGCCCTTGGTCAGGTGATCCAGGGTCGACAGGCGCCGGGCGAACGGATAGGGATGCTCGAATGACAGCGAGGCGGTCAGGCCAAACCCCAGATGCTCGGTGACCAGCGCCATCGGCGGGATCAATTGCAGTGGATCGTTGACCGGCACCTGCGCCGCCTGGCGAATCGCGGCCTCCCCGTTGCCGTTGTAAACGTCGTAGATGCCCAGCACATCGGCTATGAACAGGCCGTCGAACTTGCCACGCTCGAGGATTTTCGCCAGATCGGTCCAGTACTCCAGGTCCTTGTATTGCCAGGAGCGATCCCGCGGGTGCGCCCACAGCCCGGGCGACTGGTGGCCGACGCAGTTCATGTCAAAAGCGTTGAGACGAATTTCACGGGCCATCAAGCGGTACTCCAAAAGCTTGCAGAAAAATTCTCGAAGCTTTTGCAGGAGTCATGCCTGAAGATGAATTCGTTAATTTTCAGGTAGTTAACGAATATTTGACGAAACACCTACAGCTTTAAAGCAGCAATGTGTTGATCCGCTGTTGAACAGGCAACAGTTCAAATCACCACATTGCGTACAAACCGCACCGCCACCGCCCCCTCGTTGCGATAGGAATGCGGCTGGTTGCTGGCGAACATGAAGAACTCGCCGGCGTTGATGTGATGGGGTACGTCGCCGACCATCAGGGTCAGGCAACCTTCGAACACGTAGAACTGTTCGCTCCAGCCATCGGCATCCGGCTCCGACGGGTAATGCTCGCCCGGTTCCAGGCGCCATTCCCACAGCTCGACCTCACGACTGGCGTTGGCCTTGGCCAGCAACACTGCCTTGCTGCCGGGAATCGTCCCGGCCCACGCCAGTTCGTTGATGCGGCTATGGTCGCGCACGTCGGGGGCCTGGATCAGATCACTGAAGGCGACGTCCAGTGCCTCGGCCACGCGATCGAGGGTGGTCAGGCTGACGTTCTTTTCGCCGGCCTCGATGGCCACCAGCATGCGGCGGCTGACACCGGATTTCTCCGCCAATGCAGTCTGGCTCATGTCCGCGGCATGGCGCAGGCGGCGAACGTTCTGGCTGACGTGCTGCAGGACCGAAGCCCGTTGCGTGGAATCTTTGTGCACTATATTGCTCACTTGAGGGTCTTGGGCAGTATACTGCCCAACTTCGGGCGCATTGTGCGTCCCCCTAAAATAGTGTGCAAGATCATGACGTCGGTGAACTCCCCTCAGGCTTCCTCCCGTTTCCTGCGGCTCAGCAAGGCTGAGTGCGTACTGGTATTGATCACCATGGTCTGGGGCGGGACCTTTTTGCTGGTCCAGCATGCCATGACCGTCAGCGGGCCGATGCTCTTCGTTGGCCTGCGCTTTGCCGCTGCCGCGAGCATCGTCGCCGTGTTTTCCTGGCGCAGCCTGCGCGAACTGACCCTGTTCGAACTCAAGGCCGGGTCCTTTATCGGTGTGGCGATCATGCTCGGCTACGGCTTGCAGACCGTTGGCCTGCAGAGCATTCCCAGCAGCCAGTCGGCGTTTATCACCGCGCTGTACGTGCCCTTTGTGCCGTTGCTGCAATGGCTGGTACTGGGCCGTCGCCCGGGGCTGATGCCGAGCATCGGGATCATGCTGGCGTTTACCGGCCTGATGCTGCTGTCGGGACCGGCCGGCGCGTCCTTCCATTTCAGCCCCGGTGAAATCGCCACGCTGATCAGCGCCATCGCGATTGCCGCCGAGATCATCCTGATCAGCACCTTTGCCGGTCAGGTCGATGTGAAGCGGGTGACGGTGGTGCAGTTGGCCGTCACCTCGCTGCTGTCGTTCCTGATGGTGGTGCCGACCCAGGAGCGGATTCCGGACTTTTCCTGGCTGCTGCTGTGCAGCGCCCTGGGGTTGGGCGCGGCGAGTGCGGCGATTCAGGTCGCGATGAACTGGGCGCAGAAGAGTGTTTCGCCGACCCGGGCAACCCTGATCTATGCCGGCGAGCCGGTGTGGGCCGGGATTGTCGGGCGGATCGCCGGGGAACGCCTGCCAGCCATTGCCTTGCTGGGCGCCGGGATGATTGTGGCGGCGGTGATTGTCAGTGAGTTGAAGACCAAGGGTAAGAGCGTTGCGGCAGAGGAAGAGCTGGAGCAAGAGACTCAAGGTTAAGCCGCAATATCTGCTGTGTCAGACAGTTAGCTTTCGCGAGCAGGCTCGCTCCCACAGTTGAAATGCATTCCCCTGTGGGAGCGAGCCTGCTCGCGAAGGGCCAGACCTGCTTAACTCAAACCTTTGAAACAATGTTAAACAAGGATTTTCCGTCTACTTTGTAGGATTCTGCGACAGCTTGGCGTTTGGTGATCCGGGAGCTGGCACGTATGATGCTTCACAAACTTCCGCAGATTAGAAGCCTATGTCCTTGATAGTTCTACTGCTTCTGCCTTTCCTGGGCAGCTGTCTGGCAGCGGTGCTGCCACACAATGCACGTAACGCCGAATCCCTCCTGGCTGGCCTGGTTGCCCTGATCGGCACTGTCCAGGTCGCCCTTCTGTACCCGCAAATCGCCCATGGCGGCGTGATCCGCGAAGAATTCTTCTGGCTGCCGAGCCTGGGCTTGAACTTCGTCCTGCGCATGGACGGCTTCGCCTGGCTGTTCTCGCTGCTGGTGATGGGCATCGGCACGCTGGTGTCGCTGTACGCCCGCTACTACATGTCGCCCGACGATCCGGTGCCGCGTTTCTTCGCATTCTTCCTGGCGTTCATGGGCGCCATGCTCGGGCTGGTGATCTCCGGCAACCTGATCCAGATCGTGTTTTTCTGGGAGCTGACCAGCCTTTTCTCGTTCCTGCTGATCGGCTACTGGCACCACCGCGCCGATGCCCGCCGCGGCGCCTACATGGCGCTGATGGTCACCGGGGCCGGCGGTTTGTGCCTGCTGGCGGGGGTCATGCTGCTTGGCCATGTGGTCGGCAGCTATGACCTGGACAAGGTCCTGGCCGCCGGCGATCTGATTCGCGCACATGCCCTATACCCCATCCTGCTACCCCTGATTCTCATTGGCGCCCTGAGCAAAAGCGCGCAATTCCCCTTTCATTTCTGGCTGCCCCACGCCATGGCCGCGCCGACACCGGTCTCGGCGTATCTGCACTCGGCGACCATGGTCAAGGCCGGGGTGTTCCTGCTGGCCCGGCTATGGCCCTCGCTGTCCGGCAGCGAAGAGTGGTTCTACATCGTCAGCGGCGCCGGGGCGTGCACCCTGTTGCTCGGTGCCTATTTCGCGATGTTCCAGAACGACCTCAAGGGCCTGCTGGCCTACTCGACCATCAGCCACCTGGGCCTGATCACCCTGCTGCTGGGCCTCAACAGTCCGCTGGCGGCGGTGGCGGCGGTGTTCCACATCCTCAACCACGCCACCTTCAAGGCCTCGCTGTTCATGGCCGCCGGGATCATCGACCACGAAAGCGGCACCCGGGACATCCGCAAGCTCAGCGGCCTGGTCAAACTGATTCCCTTCACCGCGACCCTGGCCATGGTCGCCAGTGCCTCCATGGCCGGCGTGCCGCTGCTCAACGGCTTCCTGTCGAAGGAAATGTTCTTCGCCGAAACCGTGTTCATCAACGCCTCGGCCTGGATCGAGACTACCCTGCCGATCGTGGCGACCATCGCCGGCACCTTCAGCGTCGCCTACTCCCTGCGCTTTACCGTCGACGTGTTCTTCGGCCCGCCCGCCACCGACCTGCCTCACACCCCGCACGAGCCGCCGCGCTGGATGCGGGCGCCGGTCGAGTTGCTGGTGTTCACCTGTCTGGTGGTGGGGATCTTCCCGGCGCAGGTCGTCGGCTCGCTGCTCGCCGCCGCTGCCCTGCCGGTGGTGGGCGGAACGCTGCCGGAATACAGCCTGGCCATCTGGCACGGCCTGAACGCGCCGATGATCATGAGCCTGATCGCCATGTCCGGCGGCATCGTGCTGTACCTGTTGCTGCGCAACCAGCTCAAGCGCGGGCGCTTCCGTTATCCGCCGCTCATTGGCCGGTTGAGCGGCAAGCGCTTTTTCGAGCGTGTACTGGTGATCAAGATGCGTATGGCCCGGCGCCTGGAGCGGCGGATCAGCACCCGGCGCCTGCAATCGCAGCTGTTCCTGATGGTGCTCGCTGCTGTACTGGCCGGCCTGATCCCGATGCTGCACAGCAGCCTGCACTGGGGCGATCGGCCGAAGATTCCGGGATCGATCGTGTTCGTGACCCTGTGGCTGCTGGCGATCGCCTGTGCCCTGGGCGCCGCGTATCAAGCCAAGTACCACCGTCTCGCCGCCCTGACCATGGTCAGCGTCTGCGGCCTGATGACCTGCATCACCTTCGTCTGGTTCTCGGCGCCGGACCTGGCGCTGACTCAGCTGGTGGTCGAAGTGGTGACCACGGTGCTGATCCTGCTCGGCCTGCGCTGGCTGCCGCGTCGGATCGAAGAGGTTTCGCCCTTGCCCAGCAGCCTGCGCAAGGCACGCATCCGGCGGATCCGCGACCTGCTCCTGTCGACCGTGGTCGGTGTCGGCATGGCGTTGCTGGCCTACGCGATGCTGACCCGGCAGACGCCCAACGACATTTCCTCGTTCTACCTCAGCCGCGCCCTGCCCGAGGGCGGTGGCAGCAACGTGGTCAACGTGATGCTGGTGGACTTCCGTGGCTTCGACACCCTCGGCGAAATCACCGTGCTGGTGGCGGTGGCCCTGACCGTGTTCGCCCTGCTGCGACGTTTCCGCCCGCCGAAGGAAAGCCTGCAATTGCCCGCCCAGCAGCGCCTGCTCGCGCCCGACGTGGTGACCGATCTGGTCAACCCACGTCACGCCAGCGACACCGCACTGGGCTTCATGATGGTCCCGGCGGTGCTGGTGCGCCTGCTGTTGCCGATTGCCTTCGTGGTGTCGTTCTACCTGTTCATGCGCGGGCATAACCAACCGGGTGGCGGTTTCGTCGCGGGGCTGGTGATGTCGGTGGCGTTCATCCTGCAATACATGGTCGCCGGCACCCAATGGGTCGAGGCGCAGATGAGCCTGCGACCGCTGCGCTGGATGAGCACCGGCCTGCTGTTCGCCACCTTCACCGGGCTCGGCGCGATGGCGGTCGGCTATCCATTCCTGACCACCCACACCTGGCATCTGGACCTGCCGCTGCTGGGCGACATTCACCTGGCCAGCGCACTGTTCTTCGACATCGGCGTGTACGCGGTGGTGGTCGGTTCGACGCTGCTGATCCTCACCGCCCTCGCCCACCAATCGGTCCGGGGCCACAAGACGGCGGCCCAGCCCAAACCCGTCGCCATCAAGGAGACCGTCTGATGGAAGAAGTCATCGCAATCGCCATCGGCGTGCTGGCCGCGTCCGGCGTCTGGTTGATCCTGCGGCCACGGACGTTCCAGGTGGTCATGGGCCTGTGTCTGCTGTCCTATGGGGTCAACCTGTTCATCTTCAGCATGGGCAGCCTGTTCATCGGCAAGGAGCCGATCATCAAGGACGGCGTGCCGCAGGATCTGCTGCACTACACCGACCCGCTGCCGCAAGCCCTGGTGTTGACCGCGATCGTCATCAGCTTCGCCATGACCGCGCTGTTCCTGGTGGTTCTGCTGGCGTCCCGGGGACTGACCGGCACCGACCATGTGGATGGCCGGGAGCCGAAGGAATGAATGTGATGACGCACCTGATCGCGGCACCGATCCTGCTGCCGCTGCTGACCGCCGCCATCATGCTGATGCTGGGTGAGAAACACCGGCCGCTCAAAGCCAAAATCAATCTGTTCTCCAGCCTGCTGGGGCTGGGCATTTCGGTGTTGCTGCTGCAATGGACGCAAACCACCGGTGTACCCGGTTCGATTGGCGTGTACCTGCCGGGCAACTGGCAGGTGCCATTCGGACTGGTGCTGGTGGTCGATCGTCTCTCGGCGCTGATGCTGGTGCTGACCGGGATCATCGGCGTCAGCGCGCTGCTGTTCGCCATGGCCCGTTGGGATAGCGCCGGTTCGAGTTTCCACGCGCTGTTCCAGATTCAGTTGATGGGCCTGTATGGCGCGTTCCTCACCGCCGACCTGTTCAACCTGTTCGTGTTCTTCGAAGTGCTGCTGGCCGCGTCCTATGGCCTGATGCTGCACGGCTCGGGTCGGGCGCGGGTGTCGTCGGGGCTGCATTACATTTCGATCAACCTGTTGGCCTCGACCCTGTTCCTGATTGGCGCGGCGCTGATCTACGGCGTCACCGGCACCCTGAACATGGCCGACCTGGCGCTGAAAATCCCGCTGGTGCCGGAGGCCGATCGCGGACTGCTGCACGCCGGCGCAGGCATTCTCGCGGTGGCGTTCCTGGCCAAGGCCGGGATGTGGCCGCTGAACTTCTGGCTGGTGCCGGCGTACTCCTCGGCGAGCGCGCCGGTGGCGGCGATGTTCGCGATCATGACCAAGGTCGGCGTCTATACCTTCCTGCGCCTGTGGACCCTGCTGTTCTCCGGCCAGGCCGGGGCCTCGGCTTACTTCGGTGGCGACTGGCTGATCTACGGCGGCATGGCAACCATCATCTGCGCCGCCGTGGCCATCCTCGCCGCGCAACGCCTGGAACGCATGGCCAGCCTGAGCATTCTGGTATCGGCGGGGATTCTGCTGTCGGCCATCGGTTTCGCCCAGCCGAACCTGATCGGCGCGGCGCTGTTTTATCTGGTCAGCTCGACCCTGGCCCTGAGCGCGCTGTTCCTGCTGGCCGAGTTGATCGAACGTTCGCGCACGGCCAATGAAATCCCGCTGGAGGATGAAAACGAGCTACTGCCGCGACCACAGGAATCCTTGCCGCTGGTCAAGGGCGTCAACCTCGACGACGATCAGAAGGCGGTGGTGGGCCAGGTGATTCCCTGGACGATGGCGTTCCTTGGCTTGAGCTTCATTGCCTGCACGCTGCTGATCGTCGGCATGCCGCCACTCTCGGGATTCATCGGCAAGCTCGGCTTGCTCAGCGCCCTGCTCAATCCGCTGGGCCTTGGCAACAACGGTGACGCGCCGATCTCGAATAACGCCTGGGCCTTGCTGGCGTTGCTGATCCTCTCCGGCCTGACCTCGCTGGTGGCCTTTTCGCGCCTGGGCATCCAGCGCTTCTGGACCCCTGTCGACAGGCCATCGCCGCTGTTGCGCCGCCTTGAGTGCGTGCCGATCTTTGCCCTGCTGGGCCTGAGCATCGCCCTGACCTTCAAGGCCGAACCGCTGCTGCGCTATACCCAGGCCGCCGCCGACGCCCTGAACAATCCGCAGCAATACGTGATGGCCGTGCTCGGTACCCGGGCGGTGCCGAACCCCGAAGCCCATGCTGCGCTGCTGGAGGTGCAACCATGAAGCGCCTGTTTCCCGCGCCCTGGTTATCCCTGGCGCTGTGGTTGCTGTGGCTGGTGCTGAACCTTTCGATCAGCCCCGGCAACCTGCTGCTGGGCGCGATACTGGGCTTCTGCGCGCCGCTGATGATGCGCAAGCTGCGCCCGCTGCCGATCCGCATTCGCCGCCCATGGGTGATTGTGCGCCTGTTCCTGGTGGTGGGTCGGGATGTGCTGGCGTCCAACCTCGCCGTGGCCTGGAGCGTGCTCAATGCCGGCCGCCGCCCGCCGCGCTCGCGATTCATCAAGGTGCCGCTGGACCTGCGCGATGCCAACGGCCTGGCAACACTGGCGATGATCTGCACCGTGGTCCCCGGTACGGTCTGGTCGGAGCTGGCGCTGGACCGCAGCATTCTGCTGCTGCACGTGTTCGATCTGGATGATGACGAAGCGCCGTTCATCGAGCACTTCAAGGCGACGTACGAGCGCCCATTGATGGAGATATTCGAATGAGCGCCCTGCTGTCGAATGCGATCTTATTGAGTCTGTTCCTGTTTTCCGTGGCGATGGTCCTGACCCTGACCCGCCTGTTCAAGGGCCCGTCGGCCCAAGACCGGGTTCTGGCGCTGGACTACCTGTACATCGTCGCCATGCTGATGATGCTGACCCTGGGGATTCGCTACGCCAGTGATACCTACTTCGAGGCGGCGCTGCTGATCGCACTGTTCGGCTTCGTCGGCTCGTTTGCCCTGGCGAAATTCCTCCTGCGTGGCGAGGTGATCGAATGACCGTTGAATTGCCAATGTGGGTGGAAATCGCGGTGGCGATCCTGCTGGTGCTCGGCAGCCTGTTTGCGCTGGTCGGCGCCATTGGCCTGGTGCGCATGAAGGACTATTTCCAGCGCATGCACCCACCGGCGCTGGCCTCGACGTTGGGCGCCTGGTGCGTGGCGTTGGCGTCGATCATTTACTTCTCGGCCCTCAAGTCGGCGCCGGTGCTGCATGCGTGGCTGATTCCGATTTTGCTGGCGATCACCGTGCCGGTGACCACCCTGCTGCTGGCGCGGGCTGCGCTGTTCCGCAAACGCATGGCCGGGGATGATGTGCCGGCGGAGGTCAGCAGCCGCCGGACCGAAAGCGACATTTGAATTCGAATTTGTGTTGATCGGACTGGCCCCATCGCGGGCAAGCCCGCTCCCACAGGGTTTGCGCAATACCTGTGGGAGCGGGCTTGCCCGCGATGGCAATAGACCAGCCAAAACGGAAAGCCAGCCAGCCTCAAACCCAGGCCACCGCCAACAAACCAGCTCCCAGCACCACACACAACGGCGAATAAACCCAGGTATCCCACCGGGCAAACCTGGACTCTTTAATCTCCTTGAAAAACCCCACCAGCTCTGAATCGCCAATGGCCCGGGCGAACAGCAGAATCGCGATTGCGCTGATCAGCCATTGCAGCGACCAGTGCCCGATCACTGGCACCCACCAGCCGACTCGCAAACACACCAACAGGGCGATCATCAGCAAGGCGGCGGCCACCACCAGGGTGATCCAGCCTCGCGGTTTGAAGGCCGGTTCCAGCCGTATGCTGCCCTCCACCGGCACCTGGGGTACGGCCGCCACGGTCGCCCATTCGCCACCCAGCCCCCAATACACGTGTACCAAACTGATCACTGCAAACATCGTCACCAGCCATTGAGCCAACGCAAAGGTCATGGTCGAAGATCCTTGAAAGAGATTTGGACAAAATCATCCTAGTCGGCATTTTTTGACGTGCACGACCGGTCGGCGGAGGAGTAAAGTGCCGCCCCATGAAATTCACCCGTACCGATCGCTCACTGCTGGCCTGGACGCTCTACTGCTGCGTTCTGTTCAATGTGTTCGCCTGCAGCATCGGTCACGGGCAAATGGTCGGAATGCAGCTCAACGGTCTCGGTGGCCAGTTCTGTACCATCGACCCGGCGACCCAGGCCCCGGTGTCGAAGCCCTCCTCCGAAGACCAGCTGCCGACACTCTCCAAGGCATTCGGCTGTCCGTTGTGCTCCAGTGGTGGCATGGGCCCGGCGTTCAACTCCAGCCTGACCCTGGCGATCCTCCCCGAACAACACAGCCCGCCCTTGGCACCGATTGCCAATGCCGACCTCCCTGCCCGCTTCACCTGGCCTTCGGCCAATCCGCGCGCGCCGCCGCTCGCCTGAATCTCTTCGCCTTTACCGATCAGCTCACTTCGTTCACGCGAGGCGTTTGCCTGTGCGCTGCTTGTTAACCAGGAATTCAGGATTCATTGATGAAACACGTCCCTTTATTGGCCAGCCTGTTCGGCTGCCTGTCCGTTAACGCCTGGGCGCAATCGACCGTCGACCTCGCGCCCATCACCATCGATGGCGAGCAAGACGCCGAGCCCGGCCTCAACCTTGATCAATCAAGCCACATGGCCTCGCGACTGGGCCTGAGTGTGCGGGAAACCCCGGCCTCGGTGGCCATCGCCAACCGCAACGACATCGAGCGCCACGGTGCCCAGAACTTCCAGGACGCCGCCAATACCCTGCCCGGGGTCAACGCCAGCGCACCGCCGGGATTTGGTGGCTTCGTCTCGTATCGCGGTTTCACCAGCAGCCAGATCACCCAGATGTTCAACGGCGTCAATGTCTCCGGCGGCCTCGCGCGCCCGGTGGATGCGTGGATTTATGACCGGGTGGAGCTGGTCGGCGGCCCCTCATCGCTGATCAATGGCGCCGGCTCCGTGGGCGGTTCCCTGAACTACGTGACCAAACTGGCGAGCCGTGACGAACAGGCGCTGGAAGGCCGGGTCAGCTACGGCACCTACGACACCGGCGAAACCGCTTTCGGCGTCAATCACGCCTTGAGCGACGCCAGCGCCGACGTGCAGCACTACGCCCGCCTCGACGTCAGCCACAACACCGGCAACGGCTACATCGATCGCCAGGAGCGCGATGCGTGGAGCATGGCTTTCTCTTTGCTCAGTGACCTGACGCCGGATCTGTCTCACACCCTGGCCCTGGAATATCAGGACGAACACGAGGACAGTCCCTACTGGGGCACGCCGGTCCTGAACCCCAAGGCCGGCGAACTTAAAATCGACAAACACAACCGCTTCAACAACTACAACGTCGAGGACGGCCGCTACGAGCAGCGGACGATCTGGGTGCGTTCGATCATCGACTACCGGATCAACGACAGCACCACTCTGCACAACATGCTTTACCACCTCGACAGCCAGCGCGATTACCGCAACCTGGAAACCTATCAGTACAACGCCGACAACACGGCGGTGAACCGCTCCACGGCGTATCAGGTGCGGCATCAGGGCGAGCAGGACGGCAACCAGTTCGAACTGCGCCACGACAACACCCTGCTGGGGCTGGCGACCACCTGGTCCGGCGGTTTCGAGTACAAGGTCAACCAGACCACCAACTCACCGTTGAACGTCAAGGGCGCCAGCACTGTCGATCCGAACCATTATCAGCCAGGGCACTTCTACGACATTCCGGGAACGCGGCAAGGTTTCATCAGCGACAAGACCAACGAAGTCACCACCAAGGCCTTGTTTGTCGAAAACCGCCTGGCGCTGACCGACACACTTTCGCTACTCACCGGCCTGCGTTATGACGACATCGACCTGGACGTGACCAACCATCGCGTCGTGACCGCCAGCAATCCGCGGCATCTCAAGCGCAGTTGGGAACCGGTAACCGGACGGGTCGGCCTGACCTGGCAAGTCCTGCCTTCGGCCAATGTCTACGCGCAGTACAGCACCGCCGCCGAGCAACCCAATGGCACCCAGGACTTCGATGTGTCCACGGGCAAGCAGTGGGAAATCGGCAGCAAGTTCGATTATCTGGACGGTCGCGGTTCGGCGACGGTGGCGGCGTATACCATCGAGCGCAAGGACTTTGCGGTGACCGACCCGCAGGACCCGACCCTGAGCATTCCGGTGGGCCAGCAGACGTCCAACGGCATCGAAGTGGCCAGCTCACTGCGGGTCACCGAGCGGCTGCTGGTCGAAGGCAATTTCGCCTGGGTCGATGCCCAATACGATGAGTTCACCGAGAAAAATGCCGCAGGTGTAGTGGTTTCCCGCAAGGGCAACACGCCGACCAACGTGCCGGACCGGGTCGGGAACCTGTGGCTGACCTATGACTTCACGCCGCAATGGCAAGCAGGGGTGGACGCGCGTTACGTGGCGTCGGTGTACGCCGACAGCGCCAACACCATGACCGTGCCGTCGTACACGCTGTTCGGCTCGTTCCTCAGCTACAAGGTGGATCGACATACCACCCTCACCGGTCGGGTGCGCAACCTGACCAACGAGGTGTATGCCGAGTTCGCCCATGTATCGCCGGCGTACTATCTGGGTACGCCGCGGACTTTCGAGTTGGCGGTGCAGACAAGATTCTAAGAGCTTCGCGAGCAGGCTCGCTCCCACATTGGATCTGTGGTGTTCATGGATCCCCTGTGGGAGCGAACCTGCTCGCGATGGCGGCATCAGCCTCACTACATCACTTCAACTCGGCAGATACTTTATCCGCCACATCCTTGGGCACCCAGGCCTTCCACACATCCGGGTGTTTCTTCATGAACGCTTGCGCAGCCTCGCGCGGCGGGGTGTGTTTTTCGCTCATGTCAGCCAGGGCCTTGTTCAAATCATCGATGGGGAAATCGACCTTGGTGAAGAACTCGGCGATCTGCGGATACTGCTTCTGGAACGGCGTGGACACGCCAATGGAGAGCTTGGAGGGCAGCGAACGGGTGGGTTGTGGATTCGGGTTATCGGCGTCGGTCAGGGTCTTCCAGGCTTCGGCATTGAACGGCGGCTCTTCAAGCTGGATCAGTTTGAAGCGACCAAGCAATGGCGTGGGCGACCAGTAGTAGAACAGCACCGGTTTGCCGCGACGAATCGACGAGCTGATCTCGGCATCCAGCGCCGCCCCGGAACCGCTGCGAAAGTTCACGTAGCTGTCGTCCAGTCCGTAGGCCTTGAGCTTCTGCTTGTTGACCACTTCCGAGGTCCAGCCAATCGGACTGTTGAGGAAACGCCCCTTGTTCGGCGCTTCCGGGTCCTTGAACACGTCCTTGTATTTGGGCAGGTCACTGACACTGCGCAGGTCTGGCGCCATCGCCTTGATGCCCTTGGCCGGGTCGCCCTTGATCACGTATTCCGGCACCCACCAGCCTTCCGTCGCGCCCTTGACCGTATCGCCCAGGCTCACGACCTTGCCTTCGGCCTCAGCCTTGACCCACACCGGGCTGCGACCGGCCCACTCTTCGCCAATGACCTGGATGTCATTGTTGGCCAGGGCGGTTTCCAGGGTAATGGTGGTGCCCGGCAAGGTGTCGGTCGGCAGGCCATAGCCCTTTTCGACAATGGTCCGCAGGATGTCGGTGATCAGGCTGCCGCTTTCCCAGTTCAGGTCTGCGAAATGGACCGGTGTCTCAGCGGCCATCGCCGCAGTGGGTGACGCCGACACAGCGAAAGTGGTCAGGATCGCAGCCAGCAAGCATCGAAAACCTTTCATGCTTTTGCACCTCGTGCTGTTCGCAGCAATAGCAGGATGGCCAGGCAGAAGACCGCAAAGCCTCTGAAACTTCAGTCAACTGACTGTAGTAGAGGTTCCTGCTTTCGAGGGATTCGGATCAGTTTTCGCAGCTTTCCTGCAAACGCATCAGCTCTCGCCTGACCATGCTGGCGTATTCCGCCGGACGCAAGGTATAGAGCTGCGAAGCCACCCAATTCAGCCAGGCGCCCTGCAGAACGGCTTTCTGCGCGAACAACCGCTGAGCCTCGGCCTCGGCGTGGGCCTGGTTCTGTTGGTGGAAATCGGCGCGGGGCAGGCTCATTACTCGCTGGCCTTGAACGTCACCAGTTCGCCCTTGCGCCACTTGGCGGCCTTGGCGGTCACGGCCTTGAGGGTCTTGGTCAGGCCTTCCTGCAACTGCTGGTGGGCAGCGAACACCGTTACTGCGCTGTGGCCTTCCTTGAAGACGATGGCTTCGCCGTCGGCGGTGGTCACGAAGGCGTAGTCGCCCAGGCCGTAGACCGTCAGTTTGATTTCACGGAATTTGATTTCCAGCTTGCCGCCTTCGCGACTGGGCAGGACCGATGCGCTGAAATGGTCGCCCACCTTGAGCTTGAGTCCTGGTTTGTCGTCTACCACCAGCGCCGATTCCGTATCGAGTTCGGCGACGTAAATGCCTTCGGCGTTCTGCTCGGTGATGTAGACGAAACGTGACTGAAACAGTTTGACCAGCTTTGCGCGCAAATCACCCAGCACGAACAAGGCATGCATATCGAGATTACTTACTGCCAAGGAACCATCCCCACATCTGAAAAATAACGCCGTACGCATAAAAGGCGCACAGCCGAAAAAGGCGGCAATGCCGAAAGTGAAACCGGATAAACCCCAATCGTGGTCCTGAATGAGCAGAGTACTCATCCATCCCGAGGCTTGAGCAGACTACTGAACGATGCTCGCCTCGGCTTGCCTGGCTGTCGTCAAAGGTTGAAGGAAAACGCCTTTCCTACGGCCAGATAATACGGACTATTCACTTCAGGGAAAAAACACTTAAAAAAAAGCACTTTTCTGACATATCGCAAGCCAAAAATTGCTTTAGATAAACAGGTTTCACCCCACCAGCGAGGGTGATTCTAGAGCAGCCATGCTCGCCGAGACTACCCATACAGACGTACATACGTCGGTAAAAACAACGAAAAGGACTTCATATGTGCACACTGACACACTTTGCTCAATCCTTGGCACCTTCGTCAATTTCAGCTTCGCCGATGCTGCAGTCCCCTGAACTTCCCCCCTGTTCCCCCAAAACGCCCCGGTTCCAGGTGATATTGGCCGGCAATGCGTTCTTTCATATCAGAGAAACTTCCACTGGGCATGTAAGAGGTTTCCGCGTCGATCATAACGAAGCCTGCGCCCTCGCCCGCGCGCTTGAGTTGCATGGGTAACAGAACCCGCGTTGCTCATTTGCGGGGCAACTTTCTCGAGGGCGACGCATTGAAAGCCTGAGGATCAGGTTTGCGGTCTATGCTCATTGCTGCGTTTGAACATTGGATGGCATAGCATTTTCGAACTCCGGAAGCGCGGCCTCCTCAGAAGTAGAGAAGCTGTATTTCAGACTTCGAATCAGTTCACCCCTGCCAGGAGATGAAAATGGAATCACCGACCCACGACTTGAAAGGTTTGTTCGACCAGCTCGGCCTGGAGTCCACCCAGAAAGCTATCGACGATTTCATTGCCAGCCACTCACCACTGCCCAGTGACAAAAAACTCATCGATGCGCAATTCTGGAGCCCGCAGCAGGCTGGTTTCCTCAAGGAACAGCTGCGTGAGGACGCAGACTGGGCGCGGGTGGTCGACGACCTGAACCTGCGCATGCATCAGCTGCACTGATCTCGTCTCAATGCAGGCTGTCTGGCGTTTCGACACTCAATTGCGCAACCCAGGCAGCCTTGCACTCCTCCGCTTCATCACGGGTCGAAAATGCCGTGCCCCGGCGTTCGCCGTTCAGCAGCACCACCCAGCACACACTCTGGCCCCGGGCCCGCAAACTGGCGGGCACACCGCTGCCAATCATCACTGCGACATCGACTTTGCTTTGCATGTTGCTCTTCGAACTCCGTTAGCAGCCTAACTATATAGGCATGGTAAGGAGTCTGATGGTGCGGAAACAATATCGAGTTTGTAGAGCTTTCTTTCCAAAATCGTAACAATCGTTCGCTTTCTGTGGGAGCGAGCCTGCTCGCGATGAAACCGGGAACACCGCGGAGTTTCAGGCACCCCGCGTCATCATTGACGACCATCGCGAGCAGGCTCGCTCCTACAGGGAGCTTTGCGGCTTGTAGCCCAACCGCAATCCCCCCCAATGCCGCCCCTTGAGCATGATCGGCACGGAAAGGTCATGCATCAGCTCACCGGTATCGCGGGTGTAGGTTTGCAGCAGTACCGGTTGCTGATGGCTGCCGCAGCGAATCCCGGTACGGTCGGCGAACTTGCGTTTGGTGCGGTTGTGGACGGTATCACTCTGCACGTCTCCGGTCAGCGGCTGGCTGAATACCTTGTTGTGGGTCGGCACATAACCTTGCTGGGTGCAGGCAATGGCGAAGACCAAGCCTTCATGGCGCGGCAGCAACGGTTCCTGGATTGCCGGCAGGACCTGGTCGGTGTAGCCGTCGAAACGCGTCTGGTACTTGATCGGCTGAGTGCCGGCGATCGCCTGGTAATTGCGGTCGAACAGGTCATCCATGCTGATGCGCCCGGCGTCGATGTCCGCTTCGAAACGAGCGGCAATCTGGCCTGCGCCCTCTCGGGCCAGGTCGTAGATCCGCTGGTGATAGTCATCCAACCCGACTTGTGCCAGGCGCTCGCTAATGGTTTCGGCCTGGCCTTCCATCTGCGCCGCCGCATCGGCCAGGCGCCGGGTCTGCTGATCGCTGACGGACAGGTCGCTGCGCATCTGCTCGATGGCGTGGAACAGGCTGTCCAGCTGCTCGCGATTGGTCTCGGCACCCTGGGCGATTTCCCCGACCTGACCTTCGACACTGGCCGCCAGGCGAGCGATGTTTTCCAAATGCTGACCGGTGTGTTCCACCTGCTCGACACCGGTGTCGAGGTCGCTGGACAGCTGGCGGATCTGCTCCACCACTTGCGCGGTGCGCTGCCGGATATCCGCCACCATCTCCCCGACTTCGCCGGTCGCGGTCGCGGTGCGCGCGGCCAGCCCGCGAACCTCATCGGCCACCACGGCAAAGCCCCGACCGTGCTCCCCGGCCCGCGCCGCTTCAATCGCCGCGTTCAAGGCCAACAGGTTGGTCTGGCTGGCGATGGACTGGATCACCAGGGTCACGCGCTGGATATCGTCGCTGCGCAGGCTCAAGGCTTCGATCAGCTCGCGACTGCCATTGGCCCGCTCGCTGAGTTGATGCATGCGTGCGATTGATTCGACCAGCTCGGTACGTCCCGCCGCGCCGCTCTGATGCGCCTCGCTCGCCGCGCCCAACGCCTGGCGACTGAGGGTCGAGGTGGCCTGTTCGGTGGCGATCATCACTTCGGCGTTGCTGACGATTTGTGCCGCGGCGCCGAGCTGCGATTGCAACCTGTCAGCCAGTTGCCTGACCGAAAAGGCCACGCCCGCGGCGGACAGCGCGTTATGACTGGTGGTGTGGGAAAGCTCGCGAGTCAACGCGGCGATGGCGTCGCCGGTATCGACAGCAACGGGTTGGGGGGTAGCGCGCGAGCGCAGGCGCGGCAACCAGACAATCAGCACGGCCAGCGGCAGGCCGACATACAACGACCAGCTTCCAAGGCTCATGCCACACAGCAACAGCATCAGGGCAATGCTTTGCAGTGTCGGTGTCAGCCAGCGATTGCTTGGCAAAAGTGCGCGTGCAGGCACTTGCGCCAACAGAGAACCTTCTCTCGTCATCGTCCTCACCCCAAGAATCTTCTAATTGTTGTGTTCGCATTAGACGCCACTAAAAAGCCATTATCCATGAGCCTTTAGTCGCGGGTATTGCGGCAGATCAATCAGACACCTTGGGTTCGTACAGACGTCAAAAAGCAAAGATCGCAGCCTTCGGCAGCTCCTACACGGGTACGCATATACCTGTAGTAGCTGCCGAAGGCTGCGATCTTTTCAAGGCAGCCCATTCAATGGGCTGCCTCGCAGAATCAGGCCTGACGCTGGTGCTTGTCGATTTGCTCGTGACGTTCTTGAGCTTCGATGCAGTATTTGGTGGTCGGGCTGATCAGCAGGCGCTTGAGGCCAATAGGCTCACCGCTGTCGTCGCACCAGCCAAAGCTGTCTTCTTTGATACGTTCCAGAGCTTGTTCCAGCTGAGGCAACATGCGCTGGTCGCGGTCGATTGCGTTTACCAGCCAGGTGCGCTCTTCTTCGACGGAAGCCGCGTCTGCCGGGTCGGCCGGAGTGTCCAGGCTCTCGATGGCGATGCGGTTCTGCTCGATGCGCTCATGGGTTTCGACTTTCATGCTCTGCAACAGCTCGGAGAAAAAAGCATGTTGCTCGGCATTCATGTAGTCATCCGCCGGCATGGCCAGCAACTTGTCCTTTGTCATTGATATCTCTATAAAAAAACGTGCATTAAGGCGAATTAGGGAGCGTTCCGACGGACCTGGTCAGGCCATCGCGAAGGCGCCGTTTGTTCCAAGCGCCACCCGGCACTCAATTTACGAGGGCCGGCAGTCTAAGGCCGACTTGAGGCCTCAGCAACTGAAAAGACAGCGAATTTGTCCGACAAGGCCTCGAAAATGCGCTATGACAGGCATCCAGGCGGATATCGGAGTGCGTTTATAGCAAGAAATTCAATTCAGCGGAGCTATATAGAAGACAAACGGCTGGGCAGCAGAGAGCCGTTTGCAGGCCGCGCAGCCTCGGCTAAGGTTGTCGCTCCCGTCATGGCTAACTCAAGGAACGAATAAATGAAGCTGATCGGCATGCTGGACTCGCCTTTTGTACGACGCGTCGCCATTTCCGCAAAACGCCTGGGCATCGAACTGGAGCAGCATTCGGTGTCGGTATTCAGGACATTCGAGCAGTTCCAGCAGATCAACCCCGTGGTCAAGGCCCCCACCCTGGTGCTGGACGACGGCGAAGTGTTGATGGATTCCACCCTGATCATCGACTACCTGGAAACGCTGGCCGGTCCCGATCGCAGCCTGATGCCTACGGCAACCGAACAACGCCTGCGCACCTTGCGCCTGATTGGCCTGGCCCTGGCGGCCTGCGAAAAATCGGTGCAGCTTTATTACGAGCGCAACCTGCGCCCGACGGAGATCCAGTTTGCGCCGTGGGTCGAAAGGGTCGAGGGACAATTGGCCGCTGCTTACAACGCGCTGGAAAGGGAACTGGAAACGCAGCCGCTGAACACCGACGGCCCCATCGACCAGGCCGGCATCACCCTGGCCGTGGCCTGGAGCTTCACCAATCTGGTGGTGCCGGATCAGGTTTCGAGCGCGAAGTTTCCGAACATCGCGGCGTTCACCGAATATGCCGAGGGGCTTGAGGTGTTCATCAGTACGCCGGTTGATTGATCAGAAAAATCAAAAACAGAAGATCGCAGCCTGCGGCAGGCTGCGATCTTTTTGCCTTTAGCCAATCAATGCATGAACAAGGCGATCAGGATAATGATCGGGATCGGTACGCCGAGAAAGAACAGCAGTAATGAGCGCATGATGCTTCTCCTGGGTTAGCGAACGGGTGTGGTAGTGACGTAGCTGTCGGTTTCCAGATACACCACGGCATCCCGGCGGCGACCGCCGAAAGTCGCGGCGAAGCTGGCGAAGAACGCGCCGGCCAGCAGTGCGACGAACATCCACAAGGTGGTCCAGGCAGCGATTTTGGCGGCAGCGTCGGCGGTTTCCTGTGCAGCCTGTTTGGCGTCGGCCACGGCTTTTTGCGTGCGGGCATAGACTTCATCCACGCGACGCTCGGCATCGGCCTGGGTCAGGTTGGTCCGCTGCGCCACCAGTTGTGCAAGCCAGGTACGGTCCTCGGCAGCCAACTGGCCATCGGCGATGGAGCGGGCAAAGATGCGCGTCACGGTGGCCCGGGCCGCATCGTCACTGGCGGCGACCGGGCGATCATCGCGAAACAGGCTATCGATGTAGTAACCGTACTGATCGCTGTCGGTTTTGGCAGCCGCGGTACCCGCAACCTGGGTCATGGCACTGGCGGCACCGCCGGCGACCTGCGCCCCGGCCTGGATGCCACCGCTGACCACAGTGCTGACCGAACCGGCCACCAGCGTGGCCGTCACCAGCGTGGCGACGCACCAGGCGAGAAAGCCGTGGGCGGTGTCACGAAAGTAGACTTCGTCGCCATGCATGTAGGTCCATTTCACCCGCAACCGGCCGGCGATGTAGCCACCGAGCCCGGACGCGACAATTTGCGTGAAGGCCAGCCAGACAATCGTCGTAATCCCCAGTCCCTTGGCGCTCACACCTTCATTGGCCCAGGGCGATACCGCGGAAAATCCGAGGCCGAACCCCAGCAGCACCAGTATCAGCGACAAAGCCGCCGCAGCCGCAGCCCCGGCAAAAATCGCCCCCCACGATACGCCAGAGACCGTGGTCGATTCCTCCACGGTGGCGGCATAGAAACCCGCATTGGATGTATTCATTGTTATGTCGCTCCAGGCAGTAAATATGGTGTTACAACTCTCGAATCAGCCGTTGCAGCCACCGTGCCAGTCGCGTCTTTTGAATAAATCCTTGTATGTCAGCCAGTTAGAAAGTTTGAACTTCCCGTGTCCATGCAATATGCAACGATGGGGCAAGCTCGACGGGTTTTATGCACTACAGAAAAAGCTATTTACGCTTGTAGCTTTTATTGCCACTGGGCGTCAGGCAATACACCCCGCCTCGCGGCCCCGTGCAAAACGAACCGGTCCCGCAGCTGCAACCGTCGCTATCCTGTACGAAGGATTGAGGACGGGCCTGGCTTTTGTTGCCGAACATCGCCGAGCAACTTTTCTTCGAACCACTGATCGAGCCGTCGTTACATAAGAACAGGTCACCGTCACAGCGATCGATCCCACCCTTTTTACCTGAACAGGGTGTGTTGGCAGCCCAACTCGAAGAGCTCACAACACACAACAACAGCAGAACAATCGGCATCCAGCCACGGCGGGTTAAAGTGCGCACAATGCAGCTTCCGGTTGAATTAATGGCTCAATGATATCAATGTTCCCGGCCAGTGCTGAAACAACATGAAAGTTAATTTATTAAGCGGCGAACAATTCTTGGCAAAATACCCCTCACTCCGTTTTGAACCGATTATCAGGCCAGCCCCATGACCCGTATCTTGACCATCGAAGACGACGCCGTGACCGCCCGGGAAATTGTCGCCGAATTGAGCAACCACGGCCTCGACGTCGACTGGGTCGACAACGGGCGCGAGGGACTGGAGCGTGCGGTCAGCGGCAACTACGACTTGATCACTCTCGACCGCATGCTGCCTGAACTCGATGGCCTGGCGATCGTCACCACGCTGCGCAGCATGGGGGTGGCGACGCCCATCCTGATGATCAGCGCCCTCTCCGACGTCGATGAGCGCGTGCGTGGCTTGCGTGCCGGCGGCGACGATTACCTGACCAAACCTTTCGCTACCGATGAAATGGCCGCCCGGGTGGAAGTGCTGCTGCGCCGGCAGAACACCGGGACCGCCCAGGCCACCACCCTGCGGGTCGCCGATCTGGAGCTGAACCTGATCAGCCATGAAGCCAGCCGCGACGGCCAGATGCTCACGCTGCTGCCCACCGAATACAAACTGCTGGAATTTTTGATGCGCAACACCGGGCAGATCCTCTCGCGGATGATGATTTTCGAAGAAGTCTGGGGCTATCACTTCGATCCGGGCACTAATCTCATCGACGTACACATCGGCCGCCTGCGCAAGAAAATCGACCCACCTGGCAATGTCCCATTGATTCGAACCGTGCGAGGCTCGGGTTATGTCATTGCCGAACCCGTCTAAAGGCTGGCGCTCTTCCAGCAGTCGACTGCTGGCGCTGTACAGTGCGCTCTTCGTGGCCTGGAGCGGCATTCTCATGGGGGTCATGTATTACGAGGTGTCCTCCTACCTGGACAACCTGGCCAAACATTCGCTGATGCAACGTCAGCATCTGTTCTCGCGCTTTTCCGGCGAACAACTGGTGGACGCCCTCGCCGTCAGCATGACTTTCGACATCCGCGGCATCGACGCCTATGGCCTGTTCGATGCCCACCACCGTTACCTCAACGGCGACCTGCGTCACATTCCCGAAGGCCTGCCGCTGGACGGCAAGATCCACATGCTCAGCGACTGCGCCGGCTACGACGACCCGACCCTGCCTTCCGACAGCTGTGATGCCGTGGCCACCCAGACCCGGGACGGGCGCTGGCTGGTGCTGGTGCGGGACAACGGTTCGCTGTTCGCCGTGACCCGGATCATCCTCCACGCGTTGTTCTGGGGCATGACCCTGACCATCCTCCCGGGCATTATCGGCTGGCACCTGTTGCGCCGCCGGCCGTTGCGCCGCATCCGCGGGATCCAGGCCAGCGCCGAAGCCATTGTCGCCGGCGACCTCACCCGGCGGCTGCCGCTGTCCAACCGTCGCGATGAACTGGACATGCTCGCCGCCATCGTCAACGCCATGCTCGAACGCATCGAGCGCCTGATGCACGAGGTCAAGGGGGTGTGCGACAACATCGCCCATGACTTGCGCACTCCGCTGACCCGCTTGCGCGCGCAGTTGTATCGCATGCAGCAACAGGCCGGCGAAGGCTCGACGGAGGCGGCGCAGCTGGACCTGGTACTGGCCGAAGCCGACACGCTGATGGCGCGGTTTCGCGGGCTGCTGCGCATTTCCGAGCTGGAGGACCGCCAGCGCCGTTCCGGCTTTGTGCAACTCGACCCGGTGTCGCTGCTGCAGGAGTTGCATGAGTTCTACCTGCCGCTGGCGGAGGACGACGGCCTGACGTTTGAGCTGCAATTGCCGCAGACCTTGCCATCGCTCAATGGCGACCGGGCACTGTTGTTCGAAGCGGTGGCGAACCTGCTGAGCAACTCGATCAAATTCACCCCGCCCGGCGGCCAGGTGATCTTGCGCGGGCGCAATGACAACGGTCATACCCGCATCGAAGTCCTCGACTCCGGCCCGGGCATTCCCGAGGCGGAACGGGTGGCGGTGTTCCAGCGTTTCTATCGCGCCGAAGCGGGCAACCTCAAAAGCGGTTTCGGCCTCGGGCTGTCGATCGTCGCGGCGATCGTCAGCCTGCACGGATTCAAGCTGGAGGTGGGCAGCAGCGAACTGGGAGGCGCGCGGCTGGTACTCGATTGTGAAGAGAGCCTGATCCCGCAGACCTGACACTACTTCAACTACAACGACTAACCCCTTGTAGGAGCGAGCCTGCTCGCGATGGCGGCGTGTCAGGCGACATTCTGTTCGCCAGTCAAACCGCCATCGCGAGCAGGCTCGCTCCTACAAGGGTTGGTGGTGCTGTGTCACGCCGGGTAATTAGCCCGAAGCGCCTCCAGCCCACCCTGATAAATCCCGGTAAACAACGCCACCACTTCCGCGTCGCTCACACCCACAGGCTCGAACTGACCGGACCAGGTGACCCGGGCACCCTGCCCCTGGGCTTCGACCTTGATCGTCGCCAGGTAAGCAGTGGCCGGGAACGGCGCCTGCAGGATCGAGTAGCTGTAGGTCTTTGCATCGTGATCAAACTTTTGCAGGCGCTCGATCACAACTCCACCGTCCGCCGTTTGCAGGCTGCGCACACGTCCGCCTTCGCTCAGCTCGCTTTTGGGAATGAAGGGCAGCCAGTCAGGCAGCGAGTCGAAGCCGCCGATCAATTGCCAGACCTGATCGGCCGAAGCCGGGATGTCGATGAATGCTGAGGTAGTTGCCATGAAAAAATACTCTCCGGATCAATGAAATTCAGATGGCCAGGCTGTCGACGACACCGCCGTCGACCCGCAGGGCGGCGCCGGTGGTGGCCGAGGACAGCGGTGAAGCGATATAGGCGACCAGGTTCGCTACTTCCTCGACCTCTGCCACCCGCTGGATGATCGAGCTCGGCCGGGCGTTGCGTACAAAGGCATCGGCTTCTTCGCGAACGCTGCGGCCAGAGGCAGCGACGGCATCCTTGAGCATTTCCTCCACACCGCCGGTGAGGGTCGGACCGGGCAGGATCGCATTGACCGTCACCCCGGTACCCGCCAGGCGCTTGGCCAGGCCATGGGACACCGCCAGGTTGGCGCTTTTGGTCACGCCATAGTTGAGCATGTCGACCGGGATCGCGATCCCGGATTCCGAAGACAGGAAAATCACCCGGCCCCAGCCTTGCTTGACCATGTCCGGCACGTAATGCCGGGACAGGCGCACACCGGAGATCACGTTGATCTCATAGAACCGCGTCCACTCGCTGTCGGGGGTATCAAAGAAATCAACCGCGGCGTAGATCCCCAGGTTGTTCACCAGGATGTCGGCCCGTGGCTCGGCGGCGAACAGTTTTTCCGCACCTTCAGCAGTGCCCAGATCAGCCGTCAAACCGCGCAATTGCCCACCCGGCACGCTCTGGCGAATGCTCGCCAGCGCCTGCTCGACCTTGGCCGTGTCACGGCCGATCACCACCACCGTGGCGCCGGATTCGGCCAGCGCCTTGCTGATGCCCAGTCCAATGCCGTCCGTACTGCCGGTGACAATGGCCAGTTTTCCAGTCAGATCGATCTTCATATTCAAGCTCCCATGTTCGACAGAGGTGCCCAGATCTACACCGTGAACTGCCGCGATACATTTGAAGGGGGTCAGGAGTGACCGTTGAGCGAATCCTAGGGCGTGACGATCCGACCGTCCAAGACATAATAAGCAGGACTTGAGCCCCTTGAGGTCTTATCGCCGCAAATGTAGGAGCTACCGAAGGCTGCGATCTTTTGATGTTGGTGTTTAGGATCAAAAGATCGCAGCCTCGCTGCGCTCGACAGCTCCTACACAAGAGGAACGCGCCAATCCAGTGTAGGAGCTGCCGCGGGCTGCGATCTTTTGCTTTTCACACCCATCTCGCAAAGAGATGCCTGCATCTGAATTCAGCACTACGAGTGTTGGCCATGCTCGGCCTGACCATTGGCACCGCCGCGATGATCAGCAGCCTGCCGGTGTTCTGGGGCATGCCCACCGCCGTGGTCGGCGGCGCGGCCGCTGCGGCGGGGATCGCGCTGATCAACTCGCTGGGCAACGTCGCGGGGTTCTTCAGCACCATCGTGGTGGGCTGGCTGACGCAAATGACCGGCAGTACCCAGGTGGCCATGTACTTCATGGCGGGGGCGCTGGTGCTCGGTGGTTTGCTGGGGTTGAGTGTGTCGCGGGCGGGCCGGGCTTCAGCCCACGGCAAAGTTGAGCCGGTGCGCAGCTCATAACATCACCACCGTCCCCTGTGGGAGCGAGCCTGCTCGCGATGACGGTCTGACAGGCGAAAATGATGCCGCCTGACACGCTGCCATCGCGAGCAGGCTCGCTCCTACAGGTTCAGCGCAACACCTGCCCCCGCGTCTCCGGCATCCGCAGATAAACCACCAGGCTGATCGCACTGATCACCACCAGGTAAACCCAGAACAACCCGCCATACCCCCAGCCCGCCATCGCCGCCATCAGGTACGGCGCGGTGCCGCCGAACAGGGTCACCGACAAGGCATAGGGCAAGGCAATCCCGGTGACGCGCACCTCGGCCGGGAACTGCTCGGCCATGGTCACCGCCGAGGCGGCGCCGAAGCCGGTCATGATCACCATCGACACGGTCTGGATCAGCGTCACCTCCAGCAGGCTGATGCCGGTGTGCAACAAGCCGAAGCTCGGCCAGGCCCACAGGATCGAGGCAATCGCAAAGCCGATCAGCACCGGACGCCGCCCCACCCGGTCCGCCAGTTTGCCGGCGAACGGCAGCAGCACCAGCGAGACACCGACTGAAACCACCCCGGCCAGCAAGGTGTCGCGGATCGACATACCGGTGATCAGGTGCACCTGATTGGGGTAGCTGACCATCCACACGTAGTTGAGCAGGTTGCCGGCCATGGCGATGCCGATCACCCGCATGGCATCGCGACGATGGCTGAACAGCAGTTCGCGAATCGGACGCTTCTTGCCGTGGCTGGCAATCTTCGCCTTGAAGATTTCGGTCTCGCGCACCGACAGGCGAATCCACAGGGTGATCACGCCCATCAGCGCCGCGATCACGAACGCCACGCGCCAGCCCCAGTCGTACAGCGCGGTGTCGCTGCCCATCGACGCCAGGGCAAAGCCGAGCAGGAACGACACCAGCGTGCCGGCATTGATCGCAAACCACTGCCACGACCCGGCGAACGCCCGGCGATGCGGTGGTGCCGATTCAATGAGGAACGCCGACGCCGAGCCGAACTCGCCGCCCGCCGAGAAGCCCTGAACCAGCCGGGCAATCACCAGGATGATCGGCGCGGCAATGCCGATGCTTTCGTAGTTGGGGCAGATGCCGATCACCAGCGAGGCCACCGACATCAGCAGGATAGACAGGGTCAGGCCTTTCTTGCGGCCATAACGGTCCGCCAGTTGCCCCAGCACCGCGCCGCCGATGGGGCGCATGATGAAGCCGACAGCGAACACCGCCAGCACCGACAGCAGCGCGGTGACGCCGTCGCCGGCGGGGAAAAACTGCTTGGCCAGAATCGAGGAAAACGTCGCGTAGATCACCCAGTCGGTGTACTCGACGATGGTGCCGAGGGTGGCGGCGACTATGGCTTTTTTCTCGGCGCCGGTGAGTGTTCGACTTTCGGTTTGCACAGGTGCAGTGGCAGTGGATGACGACGGCAATTGACCGTCCACCGTGTTGTAGTTGCTCATTTTCAAGACTCCCGTGGGCGCTATTATTGTTGACCTTTGGACGCGGCCTCAGCGTTGCTACGGGAGCAATATCCGGCGTTGCCAGGGTTTCGTGTAGCGAGTTTTCAGGACGGTTCGATTGACTAAACCTCAAGCCACTGCCTTGAGATTTTCTCAAGGCACGGCCCTTTAAAACTCGGTTGAAGGGTTGTGCGCGAGCAGCGGTAATGGCAGGCAATCATGGGGCTGCCCACCACCTCCCCCATGCCGCGCCTAACGCATAAACAAAAAGAGCTTCACGAGGAGAACCGGCAATGTTTGACAGAACCAACAGCTTCATCGACGGCCGCATCACGCCGCCCCTGGACGGCCAATACGTCGACAAGCTCGACCCGCGCACCGGCGAAAAACTCAACGAAGTGGCCAACAGCGGCCCGGCCGACGTCGCCATCGCCATCGACAGCGCCGCCAGCGCATTGCCGGCCTGGCGCGACATGCGCCCGGCCTTGCGCGGGCGCATCCTCAACGATTTCGGCCGGCTGATTCGCGCAAGCGAGGCCACCCTCGGCGCCCTGGAGCGCGCCGAAACCGGCAAGCCCGGCCGCGAGATGGCAACCCTGATGGACCTGACCGCGCAGTACTTCGAGTTCTACGGTGGCATCGTCAATGTCATGGACGGTGAAGTGATCAACCAGGGCCCCAATTACCACGTGTACACCCGTCGCGATCCATTCGGTGTGATCGGCGTGATCCTGCCGTGGAACGCCCCGCTGCATCAGGCCGCCCGCGCCATCGCCCCGGCCCTGGCCACCGGCAACACCGTGGTCGCCAAACCCTCCGAGCACACCTCAGCCTCGCTGGTGGAACTGGCACGCCTGGCCATCGAGGCCGGCATTCCACCGGGGGTGTTCAACGTGATCGTCGGCAAGGGCAGCGTGATCGGCCCGGCCATGGCGCATAACCCGCACATCCGCAAAATCTCCTTCACCGGCGGCATTCGTGCAGGCCAGGAACTGGGGCACATCGCGGCGGATCGCATCCTGCCGCTGACCCTGGAACTGGGCGGCAAGTCGGCCAACATCGTCTTCGACGACGCCGACCTCGACGCCGCCGCCAAGGGCGCGACCCTGGCCTTCACCTGGAACAGCGGCCAGTGGTGCGCGGCGGGCACGCGCTTGCTGGTGCAGGAATCGATCTACGAGCGCTTCGTCGACAAGCTGGTGGCCGAGGTTGGCCAACTGCGCGTCGGCCCGCAGGATGACGCCACCTCCGGCCCCATAACCACCCAGGCGCAGTTCGAGAAAATCCAGAGCTACTTCGCCATCGCCGAACGCGAAGGCCTGACCCCGGCCATCGGCGGCAAGGTCGCAAGCCTGCCCGGCTTCGAAAACGGCTGGTACATCGAACCGACGGTCTACACCGGCGTGACCAACGACATGACCCTGGCCCGGGAAGAAATCTTCGGCCCCATCCTCTGCGTGATCCCGTTCAAGAACGAAGCCGACGCCCTGCGCATCGCCAACGACAGCGAATTCGGCCTGGGCGCCGGAATCTGGAGCCGCGACATCGGCCGCGTCCACCGCGTCGCCGCGCAGCTTGAGGCGGGTCGGATCGTGGTCAACGAATACAGCGGCGGCTTCGTGCAAACGCCGTGCGGCGGGTTCAAGCAGAGTGGGTACGGGCGCGAGCAAGGGGTGGATGCGCTGTCGCATTACACGCAGTTGAAGTCGGTGATCATTCGGCTCTGAAGCGCTCCGATTCACCCACAGGCGCAGCCGTGGCTGCGCCTTTTTTACATCCCCAAAACACCGCCATCCACTGTAGGAGCGAGCCTGCTCGCGATGGCGGTGTGCCAGACAACGCCAATGTCGACTGACACGCCCCCATCGCGAGCAAGCTCGCTCCCACAGGGGTTAAACGGATTACCACAGCGCCAGCGAATAGGTCACGATCAACCGATTCTCATCAATATCACTGGAAAAATTGCTCCGCGCACTGGCGTTCTTCCACTTCACCCCGAGGTTCTTCAACGGCCCGCTCTGGATCACGTAGCCCAACTCCGAATCCCGTTCCCACTCCTTGCCCTGAGAGGTGCGAGTGCGCACGGTCACATCGTCGCCCGACAGATATCGCGTCATAAAGGTCAGCCCCGGAATGCCCCGCGCGGCAAAGTTGTAGTCATAGCGCGCCTGCCACGAACGCTCATCCTGATTACCGAAATCATTGATCTGAACCAGGTTCACCAGGTAACCATCGGTGCCATTGATGTTGGCAAAACCGGTGTCGCCACTCATGCGCTGATAACCCAGCCCCAGCGAGTGACCGCTGGCGCTGTAGGTGAACATCGCGCCCAACGCCGAGTTGTCGACGTTGCTGCCACCGTCAGCGAGGCTGCGGGCCCAGCGCAGGTCGGAATTGAGGGTGTGGCCTTCGCTGATCGTCCATTTGTGGTTGAGGGTCAGGTAGTGCTGGCGGTAGATGCCGTCGAGTTCGCCGTAGTGGTAGGCCGTGGTCAGCGACGGCGTCCAGCGCCAGGTCGCCCCGGCGAAGTCGAAGCGGTCGCTGGTGCTGTGGCGGCCGAGGCGGATGTTGCGCGCCACGCCGTTGTAGACGGTCATGTCTTCGTTGTCGGAAGAATTGCGCAATTTGGTCTGGTCGAGGCGGCCGAGGTCCAGGGACAGGTTGTCGATGTCGGCGCTGTTGAGCCAGGCACCGCGAAAGGTTTGCGGCAGCAGGCGCGAATCGTTGGCCATCACCACCGGGATTTTCGGCAGCAGGGTCCCGGCTTTCAGGGTGCTCTTGGCCATGCGCAGCTTGCCGGTGACACCGAGTGCGCCGTACTCGTCCTCGGCGCGCCCGCCCGGTCCGCGCGCGGTGTTGAGCAGGCCGGTGCCGGTGCGATCCGGCGCTGAATCGAGCTTGAAACCCACCAGGCCAATGGCATCGAAACCAACACCGACCAAGCCCTCGGTGTAGCCCGACTCAACCCGCAGGATCAGACCCTGCGCCCACTCCTCGGCCTTGCTCTGAGCCACGCCAGACTGGCGAAAATCGCGATTGAAGTAGTAGTTGCGCAGCTCCAGGTTGGCTTTGCTGTCCTGGAAAATATCGGCGCACGCCGGGTTGAAAACAGTGCTCGCTGCAATGCAGACAGCCAGACGTGAAAGCGCTGGGAAGGCATGGTTCATGGACGTGTTTCTCTTATTGTTGTCAGGTTCGAACACGCCCCGGACAGGCGCGCGGACTTCGATCCTGAAAGCCGGGCCCACGCCCGACAATCGAGAAAAACACCCCGCTGCCTTGAGTTTTAATCAAGTGCGATCACATAAACCACACCCCTGTAGGAGCGAGTTCGCTCGCGATGGTTGTGAACGATAACGCGTTGAACCAGACAACCAGCGGCGCCCTCTGGTTTTTCGCGAGCATGCTCGCTCCTACAGTGGTTTGGCTGAAACTATCAGTTCTGTTAGTACACAGTTTCGCCAGCTGCGCGGATACTCAAGCTTCCAGCCCTTGAAGCCAGGAGCGCCGCCGTGTCCTCAACTACCCTATTGGCAACCGATCAGCAGCGTTCAGTGCTTATTACACTCAAGACGAACCATTCGCCACAGCCCATCGGTTATTCGCCCTACGGCTACCGTCCCGCTGCCTGTTGGTTACTCAGCTTGCTGGGGTTCAACGGCGAACTGGCGGATCCGTTGACTGGGCATTATTTGTTAGGGAATGGATATCGGGCGTTTAATCCTGTTTCGCTGCGGTTTAATAGTCCGGACAATTTGAGTCCGTTTGGGGAAGGGGGATTGAATTCGTATGCATACTGTTTGGGAGACCCGATAAACCTGCTGGACAAGACGGGGCATTCGGCATTGAAAATCTGGCGTGACATTACTCTGACGATAATTGCCCGTTCGAAAATATCCAAGCTCATTGCTGCTTCCGATGCAGATGGACTCCGTAAAATTCAATCCAGCATTTCGCAACTGATTACAGACAGAAAAACAAAAAACTTTGTTCAACTTCACTCCGATACCAATAAATCATATTTACAACGCTTTCACCCACAGAAACTGGAAGCTTTAGCGTTAGAGCAATTCCAGAAGTCATCGCATAGAATCAGCGCCCCCGTTCCCCCGAAATATAAAAATCTGCCAAGAATAATCGAATCTGGACAACCCAAACCAACTACCGCCCAGCTACAAGAAAATTTGAATTCACTAAACAAAGCTGCCCATAGAGACGCCAGCGGTTCCGTAACGAATTACTCAGTTATGAGGCTTCGCAGAGATCACCGTAAAGCGATCTTTGAACATGAAAACCTAAGACGCCCTAAACAGCTGTTATTGGAGATTGACGCCGCAATCGAGAAAGTAAACTTGATCAGAAGCAGTTGAAATATACAGTTAGGCTGCTGAAAGTCCGTCACTAAATGCCAACACCGGACAACCGAAAAAAACACCCCTCTACCTTGAGTTTTAATCAAGTGGGTTTAGGCTCTGCTTTACGTACACTGCGCGCCGCACCTCCCATAAGAACAAGAGCCTGCCCACCATGGATCGTCTGCCACCGCTGAATGCCATTCGCGCATTCGAGTCCGTTGCCCGGCATCTGAGCATCACCCTGGCCGCCGATGAATTGAACGTCACCCCCGGCGCGGTCAGTCGGCAGATCCGCACGCTGGAAGAATTTCTCAAGCTCGACCTGTTCGTTCGTGGCCACCGCCAGATCACCCTCACCGCTGCCGGCGAGCAGTACTTTCGCGCAGTGGCGAAAATCGTCGAAGACTTGCGCGGGGCGACGAAAAAACTCATGTCGCCGCCCCGCCGTCGCCAGCTCAAGGTGCGCGCCTACACCACCTTCGCCATGCAGTGGCTGATCCCGCGGCTGGCGAGTTTCCACGCGCAGAACCCGAAGATCGAAGTGCTGCTGACGGCCTCGCTGGAGCCGGTGGATTTCTACAAGGAAGACATCGACGCCGCGATCCGCCTGGGTTCCGGCGAGTGGCCCAACTGCAATTGCTACGTGCTCAGCAACAACGTGTTGGCCCCGGTGTGCAGCCCGTCGTTGCTGCAACACGGGCCCGGCCTGCAAACTCCCGCCGACATCGCCGGCTACACCATGCTGCACTCCATCGCCCGCCCCGAAGACTGGCGTTATTGGCTGGAAGCCGCCGGGGTGAGCCGTGAAGTCGATGCCCAGGCCGGCATGTCCTACCAGAGCTCGTCGATGGTCTATGCCGCTGCGGTCGGCGGCCAGGGTATCGCCATGGCGCAGCTGTTTCTGGTCAGCAAAGAGTTGCAGGACGGCAGCCTGATTCGTCCGTTCGAGCAGGTGGTGGACATGGGCGTGTACACCTACTACCTGCTCACGCCAAGGCATCGCGAGGAAAGCGATGACCTGCGGATTTTCCGCGAATGGATTCTGGAGCAGGCGCGCATCACCGGGGATCAGGCTTGAGATTTACTCAACGCCAGGCTGCATAAAACTGCTTTGTCGACGTTTGGCCGATGTCCCTAGCATGGCTCTCCAACAACAAAAAGGAGACCTGCCATGACCACTTCAATCGGCTTTATCGGCCTCGGTGCCATGGGCCAGAAAATGGCCCGGCACCTGCTCGAAAACGGCTTCGACCTGTGCCTGTCCGATCCCAATCCCCTGGCCCTTGCGCCGCTGCTGGCCCGTGGCGCGCGCAGCTTCGCCACACCGCGGGAAGTGGCCGACCATGCGCAAATCGTGCTGGTTTGCGTGCCCACCCCGGACATCGTCGAGCGGGTGGTACTGGGCGCTGACGGGGTGATCCACGGCCAGCAGATCAACATCCTCATCGACCACTCCACCACCGGCCCGAGCCTGGCCCGACGGCTGCACGCCACGCTTGCCGAGCGCGGCATCAACGCCCTCGATGCGCCGCTGGCCGGTGGTGTGGCCGGTGCGCAGAACGGCACCTTGTCGGTGATGGTGGCTGGTGATCGCAGCGCCTATGAGCGTTGCGTGCCGGTGTTCGGGGCGTTCGGCAAAAAGGTCGAGCACATCGGTACTGAACCGGGGTTGGGCCAGACCTTGAAGCTGGTCAACAACATGATCGTCGCCACCACGCTGGTCGCTACCAGTGAAGCGATGCTGTTCGGGGTCAAGGCCGGGCTGGATGCTCGGCAGATGGTCGAGATGCTCAACGCCAGCACGGCGCGCAGCTTCACCAGCGAACAGATCCTGGCCGGGACGGTGATGCGCCGCGAGTTCGATTTCGGCTTTCGCCTGGATCTGATGCGCAAGGATGTACGGCTGTTTTTGGCCGAAGCGGAAACTGCCGGGGCGCCGGCGTTTACCGGTTCGGTGGTGAAGCAGTTTTTTGATCAGGCGCTGAGCGAGGGCGACCCGGCGCGGGACATGACCCATGTGGTGGAGGTGCTGGAGCGGTTGGCAGGCGTGAAGCTGCAAGGCTGACTGGATAACACATAGAACCTGTGGGAGCGGGCTTGCCCGCGATGGGGCCAGCACATCCAACATCTGTATCGACTGACACACCGCCATCGCGAGCAGGCTCGCTCCCACAAAGGGTCTGTGTCGTGCATTGGATTTGTGTGCACTTCAAATCAAATGTAGGAGCGAGCCTGCTCGCGATGAGGCCAGCACATCCAACACCTGTATCGACTGACACACCGCCATCGCGAGCAGGCTCGCTCCCACAAAGGGTCTGTGTCGTGCATTGGATTTGTGTGCACTTCAAATCAAATGTAGGAGCGAGCCTGCTCGCGATGAGGCCAGCACATCCAACACCTGTATCGACTGACACGCCGCCATCGCGAGCAGGCTCGCTCCTACAGTGAATGCATTTCAGCTGGCAGTTCTTCGATAGTCTGGCCGCCCATCATTTGATTTTTTCTCAACCCACCCCGGTTTTTATCTCGTTTGTCGGCCCCCCTGCCCCTGCCCGACCATGACCTCCAGAACTCGCTCGCGAGCCCATAACAACAGGAGGTCATCATGAGTTCTTCCACGCCCGTCTGGGCTGCCACCACGCCGCCGAAGCTGCTCGCTTCGCGCCATCGTCGCAGCGGCGAAATCTTCTTTCCTGCGGTCACTGCCGAGTCGCCCTTGAGCGCTGAATTCGACGACACCGTGCTCGACACCGAAGGCCGGGTCTACAGCTTCACCATCATGCACCCCAGCCCGAAAAGCGGACTGCCGCCGTTCGTGCTGGCCTATGTCGACCTGCCCGGCCCGGTACGCCTGTTCGGGCGCCTCACCGGCCGCGCCGCCATCGGCGAACAATGCCGGGTGATTGCCCACGAGACCTACGGCTACATTTTCCAGTCCCTGGAGGCACGTCCATGAGCCAGATGCATGTAATGGGCGGCGCGATGACCGTCTTCGGCCGTCACCCCGGTGTCATGGCGCCTGAGCTGGCGCAACGGGCGATCCTCGATGCGGTGGCCGACGCCGGCCTGCAACTGGCGGACATCCAGGCGGTGTACTGCGCCAACGTGCTGGGCGGGATGATTCTCGGCCAGGTGATCCTGCGCGATCTGGGCCTCAAAGGCATCCCGGTCTACAACATCGAAAACGCCTGCGCCAGCGGCGCCACCGCCGTGCACCTGGCCCGCCACGCCTTGCTCGCCGGGCAGTACGAACGGGTGCTGGTGTTCGGCATCGAGCAACTCACCGCCCTCGGTGGCGGCATGATTCCGATGCAGCGCAACGACCGTATGACCGATCTGTACGCCACCGCCGGCATGGTCTTGCCTGCGGTCTACGCCATGCGCGGCACCCGCTTCCTCCACGAGCGCGATGCCAAGCCCGCCGACCTCGCCGCCGTGGCGGTGAAGAACCGTCGTCACGGTTCGCTCAACCCCTACGCCCAGCAACGCAGCGAAGTGACGCTGGAAGAAGTGCTGGCCTCGCGGATGATCGCCGACCCGCTGACCCTGTTGCAGTGCTGCCCTTCGCAAGTGGACGGCGCCGCCGCGCTGGTGTTGGGCAACAAGCCCGGCCCGCACAGCAAGGACGTGAAAGTGCTGGGCTCGATCATCGTCTCCGGCCTGCGCGAAAGCGGTGACGAGGACATCCTCGACGCGGAAATCACCGCCCGCGCCGCACGCCAGGCCTACGAGCAGGCCGGCGTTGCACCGAGCGATATCGGTGTGGTCGAGCTGCACGACGCCTTCACCATTGCCGAGCTGTTGTATTACGAAGCCCTGGGTCTGGCAGCACCCGGCGAAGCCGTGGCCTTGCTGCATTCCGGCGCCACTGCCATCGGCGGCCGGGTGCCGGTCAACCCGAGCGGTGGCCTGCTGGCCAAGGGTCATCCACTGGGCGCCACGGGCGTTGCGCAGATGGTCGAGCTGTTCTGGCAACTGCAAGGCCGCGCCGGCGACCGCCAAGCGGGCACCCCGCGCCTGGGCCTGGCGCAATGCACCGGCGGCGGCATTGCCGGGGTCGACCATGCGGCGTCCGCCGTGCACATCCTCGGAGTCTGAAGCCATGAACAACTTTTCTATCGGCCAGGTCGCCGTCGTCACCGGCGCAGCCCGTGGTATTGGCCTGGCCATCGCGCAACGCCTGGCGCATCAAGGCGTGTTCGTTTACCTGCTGGACCGCGACGAACAGGCACTGAACAACAGCATCGACGCGCTGCAATCGGCGGACCTGAAAGTCGCCGGCATCGCCCTCGACCTCGCCGAAGGTGAAGCGGTGAATACAGCCTTCACGCAAATTCGCGAGGCGCACAATCGCCTGGATTTTCTGGTGAACAACGCCGGCGTGGTGCGCGACAAACGCTTCCTCACCATGACCGAGCAGGACTGGGACCTGGTGGTGGACACCAACCTGCGGGCGCAATTCCTGTGCTGCAAGGCCGCCTTGCCATTGATGCTCGACAACGCCTTCGGGCGCATCGTCAACATGTCGTCCCGGGCCTGGCTCGGCGGTTTCGGCCAGGCCAACTATTCGGCGGCCAAGGGCGGCGTGGTCAGCCTGACCCGCAGCCTGGCCATCGAGTTCGCCGCCAAGGGCATCACCGTCAACGCCATCGCGCCGGGTATCGTCGACACGCCGCTGTTCCAGAGTTTCGCCCCTGAAGTGCAGGCCAGGCTCAAGGACACCGTGCCGGTCAAACGTATCAGCACGCCGGACGACATCGCCAACGCCGTGGAATTTTTCCTAGCCCCGGCCAGCAGCTACGTCACCGGGCAAACCCTCTACGTGTGCGGCGGGCGCAGCCTGTCCTCGGCCAGTGTGTGAGGGCCATGCCATGACCGTCACTTTCGAAACCTTCGGTGCCGTCGCGCTGATCACCCTCGACCGGCCGCAGGCGCTCAACGCCCTGGATCTGGACTCGCTCCACGCCCTGCGCGGCCATTTGCTGGAGGTGCGCGACCGTCGTGACCTGCGCGCGGCGGTGATCACCGGCAGCGGCGAGCGGGCGTTCTGCGTCGGTGCCGATCTGAAGAGCACCCGCGACTCGAAGGCCTCCTACGCCGAGGCGCTGTTTCTCGCCAACGAATCGGCGGCGGACGCGGGGCTCTATATCCGCCTGATGGACCTCACCGATCTGGACCTGCACAAGCCCCTGATCGCGGCGATCAACGGCCACTGCCTCGGCGGCGGGCTGGAACTGGCGCTGCAATGCGACCTGCGCATCGCAAGCTCCAGCGCCACCTTCGGCCTGCCGGAAGCGGTGGTCGGCTCGATTCCGGCCGTCAGCGGCCTGCATCGCCTGATGCGCGCCGTCCCCCCGGCCCACGCCCTGCAAATGGCCCTGACCGGGGTGCGCATCGACGCCACGCGCGCCGAGTCCATAGGACTGATTTCCGAGCGCCTGGACAGTCGTGAAGCCCTGCTGCAACGCGCGCTGGAACTGGCGCAATTGATTGCCCGGCAAGCGCCGCTGGCGATCCAGGCCCTGCAAACCCTGGCGCGCGGCACCGCGCACCTGAGCGACCGCGAGGCCCAGCGCCTGACCGAACTCTACTGGGGCGTGCTGCGCGACACCGAAGACCGCATCGAAGGCCGCCAGGCTTTCGCCGAAAAACGCGCTCCACAGTACAAGGGCCGCTGAGCGGCCCGAGGAGGCGAAGATGTTACGCAACGCACTGGACGGCCTGACCGTCCTCGACTTCACCCAGATCGCCGCCGGCCCCACGGCCACCATGCTGATGGCCGACATGGGCGCCAAAGTGATCAAGGTCGAACCCCACGAAGGCGAGCTGGGCCGCACGCTGGGGCCTGCCTGGGTCGGTGAGGACAGCGCGCTGTACCACGGATTCAATCGCGGCAAACTGGGCCTGAGCCTGGACCTCAAGCACCCGGACAGCGTGGCGGTGATCAAGCGCCTGGTGTTGCAGGCCGACGTGCTGATCGAAAGCATGCGCCCCGGAGTCATGGCCCGACTCGGCCTGGGCTACGAGGCGTTGGCCGAGCTGAAACCGAACCTGATCTACTGCTCGATTTCCGCCTACGGCCAGCAAGGTCCCTACGCGGATCGGGCCGGGGTCGACGGCATTTTGCAAGCCGATTCCGGGCTGATGAGCCTGATCGGCACGCCGGGCTCGGCTCCCTCCAAGGTGCAGGCGCCAGTGGTGGATGTGGTCACCGGCTACATGGCCTGCATGGCGGTGCTGGCCAAGTTGCAGGCCCGCAACCGGGATGGCCTCGGCGGCCACCTCGACGTCAGCCTGATGAACTCCGCACTGGCGCTGCAACAGGCGTCGCTGGCCAGCTTCCTCTGCGACGGCAAACTGCCGACCCGCATCGGCAGCGCCGCGCCCTACTCCGCGCCCAACGAAGCCTTCGAAGCCGCGGACGGCTGGCTGATGGTCGCCGCGTACAACGGTAATCGCTGGCCGGCGTTGTGCGGTGTACTCGGGCATCCGGAGTGGATCGACGATCCGCGCTTCGCCAGCTCCGCGCAGCGTGTGGAGCACCGTCAGGCGATGGTCGAAGCGCTGACCGACGTGTTCCGCACCCGCCGTGTTGCCCATTGGCTGCAGGTGCTTCGCGAGGCCGACATCCTCTGCTCCAGGGTCAGCGATTACAGCGATGTGCTGGCCCACCCGCAGATCGCCAGCAACGGCATGCTGGTGGACCTGCATCACCCGCAACATGGCGTGGTACGGGTGCCGGGGTTTCCGATCAACAGCCTGGAAGCGGCGCAAACCCCTTACGCACCGGCGCCGGACAAGGGTGAGCATTCACGGGAGGTATTACGGGATTTCGCTTTTTCCGAAGAAGAAATCGAAGCCCTGCTGGCCTCCAACGCCATGCGTTGTCCGGAGGTCGCATTTATCTGACGAATGTCCCCCTTGTGGGAGCGAGCCTGCTCGCGATGGCGGAGTAACAGGCAACGCAGATGTCGACTGATCCACCGCTATCGCGAGCAGGCTCGCTCCCACAGGTTTTGCGCCGGAATCAGATCCCGGACACAAGACCTACACACCGCAAACCTAGCAGTTCTGATAGTTCCCATCCCTCGCGTGATGGATAACACTGAGTGACAAAACAACGGGCTGTCGGAGCACTCGCCCATGCCATTCCCCCGCGAAACCCTGCTCTGTCGTTACCACTACAACGCCCTCGACCAACTGGTCGCCCGCGCGTTGCCAGGTGAGTCCGAGCTACAGTGTTTTTACAACAAAAACCGCCTGGCCACCGAGACCAAGGGAGCCATTCGGTATTCAGTCGTCCAGTACGGCGACCAATTGTTGGCGCAACAACGGAGCGAGGGAGATGTAATCGATACCACGCTACTGGCCAGTGACAAACAACGTTCGGTGAATAACGCCGTCAAGGCCGATCAACAGCCACAACCCTTCGCCTATTCGCCCTATGGGCATCGCCACCCCGTCAATGGGTTGTTCAGCCTGCTGGGTTTTACCGGTGAACGGCCGGATCCCGTTACCGGACACTATCTATTGGGGAACGGGCATCGAGCGTTTAATCCGGTGTTGATGCGATTCAACAGTCCGGACAGGCTTAGTCCATTTGGGGCGAAGATATGGAATGCGTATGCGTACTGTGTGGGAGATCCGGTAAATCTGGATGATCCGACGGGGATGGCACCCAGAATTTCTTGGGCCGGAGCTATACAAAAAGTAAAAGATTTAATCATAATAAAAAAACTCAATACCCGCCTCCTGGCACGCAGAGAAAAACTTCAAGTCGATGTTTTCAAAAAGACTGTCGCCTTCGCCCATAACTACCCCACACTTGAAACACTAGCGCTAAAAAAATCCTTACCACAGTTAAGAGAAATGGAAAAATCAAACATCGCTGTACCCCATCAATACAAAGGCGCACCCCCTCCTCTCAGCGTAGAACCGAAAGACATACAAATGCTCGAAAGAGTTGCCATTAGAGATGAATCAGGAAAGATAATAAATTTCAAACGTGGTGACTGGGAGTTTCTAATGAGCCCTTACGAAAAGAATGTAAGGTCCAACAAAAACGTATACACACTCACCCTCCGCATTATTGAACTTAATCGTCTAGGCGCCTCAATCAAGGGGATATCATGGATTGATAATATAAATTCGCGCTTCCCATAAATCGGACAACAAAAATAACTAAAAGACAACACTTTAAATAGTGAACAGACCTTACCGAGCATTGTTGCTATTCAGATGTAAATTCGAACTCCGTCAATTTAAATCCTTCCATTGATAACTAATCAAAACCACCAAATCGACACAAACCTATCAAAGTCCCAACCCGCCCGCCCCCCACAGTTTGCTGCTTTACTGAAAATATCCACCCTCCCCCAGCGAGCCCCCCCACATGAACCGCAACGACCTGCGCCGCGTGGACATGAACCTGTTGGTGATTTTCGAAACCCTGATGTTCGAGAAGAACCTGACCCGGGCCGGGGAGAAGTTGTTCCTTGGCCAGCCGGCCGTGAGTGCGGCGCTGGCTCGGTTGCGGGATTTGTTCGATGACCCGCTGCTGGTGCGCAACGGCCGGGTGCTGGAGCCGACCCAGCGGGCGCTGGCGATTCTCAAGGAGTTGCAGCCGGCCATGGACACCATTTCAGGTGCGGTCAGCCGGGCCAAGGATTTCGACCCGTCCACCAGCCGCGATGTGTTTCGCATCGGCCTGTCCGATGACGCCGAATTCGGCCTGTTTCCACCCTTGCTCAAGCAGCTGCGCGAAGAGGCCCAGAATGTGGTGATCGTGGTGCGGCGGGTGAATTTTCTGCTGATGTCGCCGATGCTCGCCTCCGGGGAGATTTCCGTGGGGATCAGCTACACCACGGAACTGCCGGCCAATGCCAAGCGCAAGAAGCTGCGGGACTTGAGCGTGAAGATACTGCGCGGCGATAACCGGCCAGGCACGTTGACCCTGGACGAGTATTGCGAGCGTCCCCATGCGCTGGTGTCGTTTTCCGGGGATTTGACCGGGGCGATCGACACCGATCTGGCACGCATCGGCCGTTCGCGTCGGGTGGTGCTGGCGGTGCCGCAATTTGCCGGCCTGCGCGACTTGCTCGCCGGCACCGACATGCTCGCCACGGTGCCGGATTACGCGGCCTGTGCGCTGGTCAGGGGCAGCCCTCAGCTGCGTGCTGATGACGCACCGTTCGAGATCAACCTGTCCGAGCTGTCCATGGTCTGGAACGGCGTCAACGATAACGATCCGGCAGAACGTTGGTTGCGCTCGCGAATTGCGGAGCACATGTCGGCTCCACTGCCGGGGCATTGAGCGAGTTGAAATGCGGGTCGGTCTCGCGCATGTAGATCGGCAGGTCGGTCATGGGCGGCATGGCCGGAATTTCGAAGTACATCTGGATGATCCAGCCACGGTGATAGCTGGCGTGGTTGACCACGTGCATCAGCATCGCACCGGCGCTCATGGTGCCGCTTTCCCCGGAAAGGAAAGTGAAGCGCACGGGCCGGTCCAGCGAGGCATCGCTTTGCCGGGCCGCCCAGTCGCAGTACCAGTGATCGACGTCCTGCTGCGCCAGGCGCAGCTCGTGCAATGCGGGATGGACCAGATCATGGGACGTGGTGAAACAGTGCCCGCGACCTTCCAGGTGAGCCTGCCAGAGACAGTCCACCACATAGATATGATTGAGCGTGCCGATCATGTTCTTGAAAATCCCGGCACGTTCTTTTTCGATTTCGCCGGGTGGCAGTTGCGACAGATTGTCGAAGAGGCGCCGATTGGCCCATTGTCGGTAATCGGCGAGCATGCGGGCAGTGCGTACATTGATCATCAGATGTCTCCGATGGCGAAGAGCGCATCTACCAAGGATAGCGCTAACCGCGACGGACGGCGCCGGCACTGATTACCGGTCGTCCCCCCCCTGTACTCATACCTGTGGGAGCGAGCCTGCTCGCGATGGTCGTCAACGATGACGCTGGGTACCTGACACCCCGCGCCGTTCTCTGGTTCATCGCGAGCAGGCTCGCTCCCACAGGGGGGTTATGCAAGCTGCTGAACTACACGCTCGGCCAACGCCAGGCAGCTGGTCAGGCCTGGCGACTCGATGCCGAACAGATTCACCAGCCCCGGCACGCCATGCTCGGCCGGGCCATTGATGCGAAAATCCGCGGCCGGCTCGCCCGGGCCGCTGATTTTCGGGCGAATGCCACTGTAGGCCGGTTGCAAGCTGTTATCCGGCAGGCCCGGCCAGTAACGGCGGATCGCTGCATAAAAACCGTCGGCCCGTGCCGGGTCCACCCGGTAATCGATCTGATCCACCCATTCCACGTCCGGCCCGAACCGTGCCTGGCCGCCGAGGTCGAGGGTCATGTGCACGCCGAGCCCGGCGCTTTCCGGCGCCGGGTACACCAGGTGGCGAAACGGCGCGCGGCCACTGAAGCTGAAATAGCTGCCTTTGCACAAGCGCGGGACAGGAACGTGCTGCGCGGGCAGGCCTTGGATGCGGCCGGCCACCTCGGGTGCGAACAACCCGGCACAGTTGATCAGCTCGCGACAACTCAAGGTCATGGGCTCGGCGCCGCCCATCTGCAACTCGAACCCCTGTTCGATACGCCGCGCCGCCAGCAATGGCGTATGGAGCACCAGCGACGCACCATGGGCTTCGGCATCGCCTTGCAGCGCCAGCATCAACCCATGGGAATCGACGATGCCGGTGGACGGCGACCACAGCGCGGCGACGCAGGACAACGCCGGCTCAAGCGCCCGCGCCTGATCGGCATCCAGCCATTGCAGGTCATCAACCCCATTGCGCCGGCCCTGCTCCAGCAAACCTTGCAGGGCAACCTGCTGCGTTTCATCGCTGGCGACGATCAGCTTGCCCAGGCGCTGATAACTCACGCCGCGCTCGTCGCAGTAGGCGTAGAGGCGTTGCCTGCCCTCCACGCACAACTGCGCCTTGAGGCTGCCGCCGGGGTAGTAGATGCCGGCGTGGATCACCTCGGAGTTGCGCGAACTGATCCCGACGCCGATGCCTTCGCCGGCCTCGACCAGGATCACTTCGCGTCCGCTCATGGCCAACGCCCTGGCCACCGCCAGCCCAACCACTCCGGCGCCGACCACCACGCTGTCGATGTCAACGCCTGCCTGCCTTGCTTGCATCAAACCAGTCCTCGCTCCCGGTAATCGATCAGGCTGGAGAATATCGCCAGCAGCAGGGCCATGACCACGAAGAAGATCAGCACCAGGAAATACGAGCCGGTGAACTGCACGATCAAGCCGATGAGGATCGGCACGATCACCCCGGCCATGTTGCCGCAGAAGTTCATGGTGCCGGCCAGCACGCCGGTTTTCGAGGTGCCGCCGAGGATCGACGGGATGCACCAGTACATGCCGCACCAGCGAATGAAGAACATCGCCACGCACAGCAGGCCGATCGCCTGGCTCGCCTGCGCGGTATAGGCGGTGCCGAGCATGCACAATGCCGCCACCAGCGCCGAGCCGCTGAACATGCTGCGCATCACCAGGTTCGGCGAGGCACCGCTGGATTTCCATTTATCGCCCAGGTAGCCGCCAACCAGCTCACCGACGAAGCCGCACATGAAGATCAGGAAGGTCGCGCCGCCCATGCCGGAAATGTTCAGGCCGTGGGCCTGGTGCAGGTAGCTCGGCATCCAGGTCAGCAAACCGTAGAACACACTGAGGATGCAGCAGTACCCGGCGAACATCGCCAGTACCGAACGGTCCTTGAGCAGCTCCCTGAACGGGATGCTGGTGACCGCACCGGCCTTGCTGACCGTGGCGTTGCCGGCGGTGATGTGTGCCAGCTCGGCAGCGTTGACGCCCGGGTGCTCGCTGGGATGGTTGCGGATGTACTTCCAGGCCAGCACACCGGCGAGCATGGTGCCGACGCCGGCGATCACGAAGGCGATGCGCCAGGAATCGAACCAGGCGATCAGCCCGGCAATGATGATCGCGCCGAAGGCACTGCCCAGCGGTGCGCCGCCGTCAACCAGCACCGCGCCGCGACCGCGTTCGTTGGGGGTCAGCCAGGCGCCGTTGAGCTTGGCCCCGGCCGGCATGATCGGCGACTCGGCAACGCCCAGGCCCATGCGGGTGATCAACAGGGTGATCCAGTTGTGCGCGCCGGCGGCCAGGGCCTGGAACGCGCCCCAGGCGACCGTTGCGACGACAATCACGCGGCGGGTGTGGAAGCGGTCCAGCAACATGCCGCCGGGGATTTGCATCAGCGCGTAGGACCAGAAAAACGCGCTGAGCATCAGCCCTTCAAGGGCCGGCGGAATCTGGAATTCGCTGGAGATCATTGGCAAGGCCACCGACAGCGAAGCCCGGTCGATGTAGTTGATCGCGGTCAGCATCAGCATGATGAGGAAGATCCGCCAGCGCACGCTGGTGGCACGTTCGGTTGCGGTCGCGGCTGGCATGGCCAGGCTTTCGGCACTCGGATTGTTCATGTGGGGGGCGCTCTTATTGTTGTGGAAACAAGCGGCCAAATACCTGTCGGTCAAGGTTGCGAAGACTGCGATCCCTTGTGGGAGCGAGCCTGCTCGCGATAGCGGTGGGTCATTCAACATGGGCATTGGCTGACAGTCCGCTATCGCGAGCAGGCTCGCTCCTACAGGTTCAGTGTTTTGACCGACAGGTATGAGGCATGCGGCCCCACTCTAATCACGCCCCCCGACGCTGAATAATGATGGGATCTGATTGGGGGATCACCGAATGTCATCCCCCGCCAGGATCAGAAAGTCCCCGGATAGCTGCCACCATCGAGCAACAGATTCTGCCCGGTAAGAAACCCGGACCGGGCACCACAGATAAACGCGCAATACGCACCAAACTCATCCGGCTGGCCAAAGCGCTGTGCCGGGACATGCTTGCGCCGTTGCTCGGCAATGCTCTCGATGCTGGTGCCATTGGCCTGGGCGGCGGCGCTCAAGGTTTTATGCAGGCGCTCGGTCTCGAATGGCCCCGGCAACAGGTTGTTGACCGTGACATTGTTGCCCGCCAATCGCGCCTGGCGCGCCAGCCCCGCGATGAACCCGGTCAGGCCGCTGCGGGCACCGTTGGACAGGCCGAGCACATCGATCGGCGCCTTCACCGCGCCGGAGGTGATGTTGACGATGCGCCCGAAGCCGCGCTCGGCCATGCCATCGACGCAGGCCTTGATCAGCTCGATCGGCGTGAGCATGTTGGCGTCCAGCGCCTTGAGCCAGTCTTCGCGCTGCCAGTCGCGGAAGTCGCCGGGCGGTGGTCCGCCGGCGTTGTTGACCAGAATGTCGACCTGCGGGCACGCCGCCAGAACCTGTGCGCGAACAGCCGCCTCGCTGATGTCCCCGGCTACCGTGCGCACTTCTACGCCCAGGTTGCGCAATTCCACGGCGGCAGCCTGCAACGCCTCGTCGCCACGGGCATTGATCACCAGGTTCACGCCCTCCTTCGCCAGGGCCCGCGCACAGGCCAGGCCCAAGCCCTTGCTGGCTGCGCAGACAATCGCCCAGCGTCCCGAAATACCCAAATCCATGACCATGCTCCCGAAGGTTGCCCGAAGTTAGAAAGCGCCCACGTTAACACCGCACACCCCTGTACCCGGGGATGACAAAGGGTGATCGGCGGATCAGACCTTTTCATTATCGGTGCTCTGTGACGCTGATTACTGTTTGCCGACGAACAAGAAACGACGCCGGAGGCACACATGAACCCGTTCCAGTTTTACTTCCCCACCACCTTGAAAAGCGGCAATGGCCTGGTGCGCCAGGCCGGTGCCTTGCTCAAGCCCCATGTGCAGAAAAAACTGCTGGTGGTCACCGACGAAGGCTTGATGGCGTCGGGTGTGATGCAAGCCTTTTTCGCCTCGCTGACCGAGAGCGAGATTGCCTATGAAGTGTTTGCCGGGGTCGAGCCCAACCCCACCACCGATGTGCTGGAACGCGCCGTGGCGTTCCTGAAAAACCACGGGTGCGATTCGGTGATCGGCGTCGGCGGCGGCAGCAGCATCGACACCGCCAAGGGTGTGGCGGCCATGGCCACCAACCCCGGCAACATCCTCGACTACGAGGGTTACGACAAACTCAAGCAACCGCCGCTGCCGATCTTCGCCATCCCGACCACCTCGGGCACCGGCAGCGAATGCACCGCGTCCACGGTGTTCACCAACACCAAAACCCTGTTCAAGACAGTGATCATCAGCCCGGCGCTGTTTCCGAAACTGGCGATTCTCGACGCCGAACTGACCCTCAAGCTGCCGCCGTCGATCACCGCCGCCACCGGCATGGACGCCCTGACCCACGCCATCGAATCCTACGTGTCCAAACAGGCCAACCCGGTCAGCCAGGCCCTGGCGCTGCAAGCGATCAAGATGATCTGCACGCACCTGCCGAAAGCCTTTTTCACAGGCTCCGACCTGCATGCCCGGGAACAGATGCTGCTCGGTTCGTTCCTGGCCGGGGTCGCCTTTGCCCAATCGAAACTGGGCAACGTGCATGCGATCTCCCACACCTTCGGCGGCGTGTTCAATATTCCCCATGGCATCGCCAACGCGACGCTGCTGCCCTACGTCATCGAATTCAACCTGCCGGCCTGCCCTGAACTGTTCCGCGAAATCGCCATCGCCATGGGCGAGAACATCGACGGCCTGAGCCCGGCGCTGGCCGGGCACAAAGTGGTGGAACACGTGCAGGCGCTGAACAAGGCCATCGGCATTCCCGACAACATCAAGGACCTGGGCGTGGACCTGGAATACATGCCGCAGATGGTCAGCGACTCGATGCGCAGCGGCAACGTGCTGGTCAACCCGCGCCTGACCACTGCCGCCGACGTCGAGCGGATCATCACCAACGCCTTCCACGGCATTCATTCCTGAAGCGAGCAAAACCATGTTCTACGAAATGCGCACCTACACGATCCAGATCGGAAAAATGCAGACCTACCTCAAGCACTTCGAAGAGAACGGCCTGCACGTGATCTCCCGCTACACCACGCTGGTTGGCTGGTGGTACACCGAAATCGGCGAGCTGAACCAGGTGGTCCACATCTGGGCCTACGAGAGCCTGGACGAGCGCATCAAGAAGCGCGCCGCCCTGTACCAGGACCCGGACTGGCTCGAAGGCTTCGTGCCGATCGCCTTCCCGATGCTGGAGAAAATGGAATCGAAGCTGCTGATGCCGGCGGCGTTTTCGCCGATCAAGTAAGCCCTTCTCAGGACCAACAGACAGCGAAAAAACCTGTGGGAGCGGGCTTGCCCGCGATGAGGGTGTGTCAGTCATAACTGTTGTTTCTGACACACCGCTATCGCGGGCAAGCCCGCTCCCACAGGGGACCGTGCAGGTCTGATGACTTTGCTCAAACAAGGAAAACCCCATGTGCGACCACAACAACAATACCGCCGCCAACCGTTCTCCCGATGCCAAGGCCCTGCTCGAAGGCCTGCCGACCAACTGGGGCAAGTGGGGCCCGGACGATGAAGTCGGTGCCCTGAACTACCTGCAAAACGCCGAAGTGCTGCGCGGTATCAGCGCCGTGCGCCAGGGCAAGACGTTCACCCTGCAAGTGCAGATCGGCCATCCCAAGGGCGAGCCGCTGTGGCCCGGCCGGCGCCCGTCGATGCGGGTCAACGTGCTGGACAAAGGGCACTTCCTGGCGGGCAAGACCCACTTCGACGGGCACGTCGAATACGCCGACGACGTGATCTTCATGCACCTGCAAGGCTCGACCCAGTACGACGCACTGGGGCATGTCTGGCACGACAACAAACTGTGGAACGGCTACGACGCCATGAGCACCATCGGCGGCATGGACAAGGCCAGCATCCTGCCGATAGCCGAGCGCGGCATCGTCGGTCGCGCGGTACTGATCGACATGGCCCGTCATCGCGGCAAGGCGGTGCTGGACAAGGGCGAGACCTTCAATCACCACGACCTGCTGGCCGCCGCCAAGGCCCAGGGCATCGAGATCCACAAGCGCGACATCCTGATCATCCGCACCGGCTGGATCGGTTCGTTCTATGAGCGCGAACCCGAGGAGTTCTACAAGGATTTCGCCGAGCCGGGCCTGACCTTCAGCCGCGAACTGGTGGAGTGGTTCCACCAGATGGAAATCCCCAACCTGGTCACCGACACCATGGCCAACGAAGTCGCGGTCGACCCGGTGTCAGGCGTGCTGATCCCCTTGCACAACGCCCTGATGCGCAACCTCGGCGTGACCTTCACCGAAGTGGCGATGCTCGATGAGCTGGCCAGCGACTGCGCCGAAGACGGCCAGTGGCAGTTTCTCTATACCGCAGCGCCCCTGAAGATCGTCGGCGGCACCGGCGCGCCGGTAAACCCGATCGTGATCAAGTAGTCAGGTCGCGCTGCAGCTCGTTGATCAGCAGGGTCGCCGCCGGAGACAGATCGGCGCCGACCCGGCTGATCACGCCGTAGGGTTCGATCAGGGCGCGCAGCGACACCGGCAGCTTCACCAGCAAATCGTGCTGCTCGCAGAACTCGGCCACTTCCACCGGGATCACCGCCAGCAGGGTCGGGTCCTGCTGCACCAGCATCATGGTGGCGAAGGTCGAGGAGGTTTCCAGCGGATAGCGCGGAATCTCCAGCCCGGCCTCATTCAGTTCCCGCTCCAGCGCCTGGCGCATCGGCATGTCCTTGGGATAGACCACCCAGCGGTAATCGCTCAATTGCGCCAGCTGCAAGGACTCGGCGCAGGCCAGCGGATGGTCCTTGCTCGCGACCACGGCCAGGGGTTCTTCACTCAGTTCGATGCAGTCGTAGGCGTCCGAGCGCTGGCCGACGCTGGTGCGACAGATCGCCAGGTCCAGGCGTCCCTGATCCAGCAGGGCCAGCAAGTTGGCACTGGTGTTTTCCACCAGCTCCACCGACAGCTCCGGCTGCTTGAGGCGCAGTGCAGTCAAGGCCCGGGTCAGCAAAGGCACCGCACCCATGATCACCCCCACCGACAATCGCCCGCCCTGGCCACGCATGATGCTGAGCATTTCCTCGCGCAGATGCTCCACGTCGCTGTAGATCAAGCGCGCATAGCGGATCATGCAACGCCCCATTTCATTGGCCACCAGGCCTTTGGGCTGACGCTCGAACAGCGGCATGCCGAGCAGCGACTCGACCTCGTGCAGCGCCTTGGTGGCGCCGGACTGGGAAATCGAAATCTGCTCGGCGGCCTTGTGCAGCGAACCACGATCGTCGAGGGCGATCAGCAGCCTGAGTTGTTTGAGGCGCAGACGCGAAGCAATGCTGCCAAGTGAAGGAACCATATCGTCGGGTGCTCTATTCAAGTTGCAAATCCATCAAGGCCCACGCCGGCCTGGTGCGGTGTGCACATGGCAGCGGCGCGGGCCGGCGTATCAGCTCAGCGGCAACTGGCTCCACTGGCCGTCGACCAGTCGGTCGAGGCCCAGCGGGTTGCTGTTTTGCAGCGCGGGCGGCAGGCATTCATCAGGATAGTTCTGGTAGCAGACCGGTCGCAGAAAGCGATCGATGGCCAGGGTACCGACCGAGGTGCCACGGGCATCGGAAGTCGCCGGGTATGGCCCGCCGTGGACCATCGCATCACTGACTTCCACGCCTGTGGGATAGCCGTTGAGCAGCAGTCGCCCGACCTTGTCTTCCAAAAGCGGCAGCAGTTCACCGAAGTGATCCAGGTCCGCGGGCTCGGCAATCAGCGTGGCCGTCAGTTGACCGTGCAAGCTGCCCAGGGCCTCGCGCAGTTGCGCCTGATCGGCCACTTCCACGACCACGGTGGCCGGGCCGAAGATCTCTTCCTGCAACAGCGGATCGCCATCGAGCAACAACTGCACATCGGCCTTGAACAACTGCGGTTGCGCCTGGGCCTCGCCTTGAGGGCGTCCGGCCAGGTGATCGACACGCTCGTGCGTTGCGATGTGCTGCAGGCCCTTGCGATAGCTGCTCAGCGCGCCGGCATTGAGCATGGTCTGCGGCGGCTGGCTGCCCATGTTGTGCGCGAAGGCTTGGAGGAACTGCGTGAACTCAGGCGAACGCAGGCCGATGATCAGGCCGGGGCTGGTGCAGAACTGGCCGCAACCGAGGTTGACCGAGGCGGTCAGTTCCTCGGCGATTTTGCCACCGCGACTGCGCAAGGCTTCGGGCAACAGGATCACCGGGTTGATGCTCGACATCTCGGCGAACACCGGAATCGGCTGCGCTCGTGCGGCAGCCAGGTCGGACAGCGCACGACCGCCCTTGAGCGAACCGGTGAAACCCACCGCCTTGATCCCCTCGGCCTTGACCAGTGCCTGACCGACACCGGCGCCGTAGATCATGTTGAACACGCCGCTCGGCATGCCCGTGCGTTGCGCCGCGCGCACAATGGCGCTGGCCACCCGGTCGGCGGTCGCCATGTGCCCGCTGTGGGCCTTGAACACCACCGGACAACCGGCCGCCAGCGCCGAGGCGGTGTCGCCGCCGGCGGTGGAAAACGCGAGGGGGAAATTGCTCGCGCCGAACACCGCGACCGGGCCGACACCGATGCGGTATTGGCGCAGGTCCGGGCGTGGCAGCGGCATGCGCTCAGGCAATGCGCGGTCGATCCGTGCACCGAGAAAATCACCCCGGCGCAGCACTTGGGCAAACAGGCGCAACTGCCCGGTGGTGCGGCCACGCTCACCGCGAATCCGCCCTTCGGGCAATGCGGTTTCCTGGCAACCCAGGCGGATGAAATCGTCGCCAAGGTCATCCATTTCCTCGGCGATGGCCTCAAGAAACTCGGCACGACGCTGCGGTGACAATTGACGGAAAGGCGCAAAGGCACGGGTAGCCGCGGCGACCGCGAGCTCGACTTCTTTCTCGGTGGCCTGATGGAACGCATAAGGCAGCGCCTGCCCGGTGCTGGCGTCAAGGCTGTGCAAGATCTCGCCGCCCAGGGCACTGCGCTGCCCGTCGATGAACTGCTGGCCCAGAATATCGGACATCAAAAACTCCCTCGCCTGCGCTCGGCAGGCGATGACATGAATGAAAGGAATACGCCCAAGGCGCACGCATCACTCTAGGGGGCGGGATAACTGGCAAACAAATGACAACAACGGGCCGGGGGATGAGTGTTCGTCATCCCCCGGCCTGTCACTAGTCCCCTGTGGGAGCGAGCCTGCTCGCGATGGTGTATCAGCCACATCGATGTCGACTGACACTCCATCGCGAGCAGGCTCGCTCCCACAGTTAATGGGTAGTGAAGTCTGTCAGCGAATCGCCACCGGGTTGATGTTGACCTGGGTCGAACCTTTGTACAGCGGCTGCCCGAGCACGAACATGAAGGTCCAGGCCTTGTCCCGCACCAGCGCCCGGCTATCGATCAGCTCCAGGTTGTAGATGCCGTTTTTGGCGAGCATGAACTGGTTGACCGGGAACTCCTGGCCGTCGGTGCCGGGGTAGATTTCCGATGCCCAGGTGTCGCCGCCGAACGCGACGATCTGTTTGTCCGCCAGCCACTTGGCCGCCGCCATGCCGATGCCCGGCTCCACGGCGAGGAACTTCTCGTTGTCCTTGCCCAACAGCTCAAGCCAGCCGGTGTTGAACAGCACCACGTCGCCTTTCTCGATGCTGATGCCTTGCAGGTCCAACGCCTTCTGGATGTCAGCGACGGTGAACTCGGTTTTCTCCGGCACGATGGCGCTGCCGTACACCGCCGTCATGTCCAGGACCACGCCACGGGTGACGATCGGCGGGACCTTTTCGATGCCCAGTTTGCGCACCCCTTCGACACTGACGAAGTCGGCCGCGCGATTGCCGTTGTAGTAGACGTTGTCGATGCCGATGTGGCCGATGCCGTTGAGCTGGGTACCGACGCCGGTCCAGCCGACCACCAGTTCATCGTTGAAGGTGAATTTGTTCGGCCCCATGCTGGTGCCGCCCGCTTCGCCCGGCTGAACGTTGGTCAGGTGAAAGCTGCGATGACGGAAGGCCGGCAGGTTCTTGTCGATGGGCACCGCCAGCGGGTAGGTCTTGCCGGTCTTGATCAGTTTGGCGGCGTTGAGCACCGTGTCGGCGCTGAGCAGGTTCGCCGCACCGATTTCATCATTGGCGCCGTACTTCGACGGGTACCATTTTTCGACATCGGCGGCGTGGGCGGCGTTGAGGCTAAGCATTAGTGTAAGGGGCAAAAGCACTCGGTTGAGCATGGGGAGGTCCTTGTCTGGTTTCGATGGGCCCAAGGTACGCAGGCCTTTTGTGCGGAAACAGACAGGGGTCGGCAATACAATTGTTCCGGATTTTCACGAGTACTCCCCCACTGTAGGAGCGAGCTTGCTCGCGATGGTCGTCAACGATAACGCGTGCTGTCTGAATAAACGCGCCGGACCTTTAGACCATCGCGAGCAAGCTCGCTCCTACAGTGGATTGCATCAGAACGATGCTAAAGGATCACCCGCCGCCAGCGCGTCGGCACGGATCGCCGCTGGCGGGTAGATCCACTGGGTGTTGATCATGCGCTTGCGCTCCTTGCCCTCGTCGTGGGTCAGCACGATCTGGCGATCCCAGCCTTCGGTGTACACCGCGCCCCACTCGCCCAGGTCCAGGCAGGTGGCATAGAAGGGTTGACGGTATGGCAGGGTCGGCACGCCCAGCAGATCGGCGGCCACGTTGTGCCCGCCGAAGCGCCCCATGATGATCGCGTGCTGGCAGGACATCAGCGCGTAATGACCTTGATCGTCGGTCAACGCCCTGGCCACGTCACCGGCGGCAAACACCTGATCGTTGCCGAGCACGCGCAAGTCTTCAGTCACTTCGGCGCGGCCCAGGCGGTCGAGTTGCGACGACACCTGGGACGTCAGTCCGCTGGCCACCAGCCCGCCGGTCCAGATCACGGTCAAGGCATCGATGCGCTGGCCATTGGCGGTCTGCACGCCGTCGGCATCGATGGCGACCACCCCGGAGCCGACCTGAAACTCGATGCCCATCTGCTTCAACGCCTCGATGATCAACGGCCGCGGGTTCGCCCCGAGGTCCGGGCCAATGTCATCGGCGCGCTCGACCACCACGACCCGGAACGGGACGTCCGGTCCGAGGATCTTGCGCAGTTTCCCCGGCAACTCGGTGGCCACTTCCAGGCCGGTGAAACCACCGCCAACGACCACCACCGTGTTGCGTTCCGGTGAGTCTGGCAGCTGGTTCAGTCCGATCAGATGCTCTTCCAACTCGACTGCATCGGCGATCTGGTCCGAGGCGAAGGCGTATTCGGCAAGCCCGGGTACGGGCGGTCGATTGAGTTTGCTGCCGCTGGTCAACAGCAGGCGGTCATAGGCCTGGTTGATATCGCGCCCGTCGGCAGTGCGGGCGTATAACTGACGGCCCGAGGTGTCGATCCGCTGGACTTCGGCACCGACGAATTTGACGCCAATGGCATCCAGCAGCGGCATCAGGGGCGCTGCCATTTCCTGGGGGGAGGGTTCATACAGGCGCGGTCGAATGACCAATTCCGGTCGCGGGGAAACCAGCGTCACCTCGACATCGGCGGCCCTGCCCTGAGTATCGAGCACACGGGCCGCACCCAGTGCGCCCCAGACGCCGGCGAACCCGGCGCCCACAATCACAATGTTCCTGGACATGATCTCTACCTTCGTTCAAGTAATCGAAGAAGACAGCGGGAAATTATCCTACAACCACGCCCCGTGACGGGACTAAACTTCGACGGGCGACTGACATAAAACCCTTGATTCCTGACAGCCGATCAACAGCCATCACGTTTATACCGATTGCGAATTATCATTATTCCAACTCGTTAAAACAGAAGCCCATGAACGAAATCGCCAGCCTCGCCGTCTCCCCCACTCCGCAGCCCGAGCTTGAGCCTGACCAACCGCGCTTGATCGTGTTCCTCGCCTACCCCGAAATGGGCCTTTTGGACCTGACCGGCGCGCAAACCGTGTTCTGGGCAGCCTCCCGATACAGAAACGCCCTCAACCTGCCGGGGTATACGCTGCACACCGCCAGCCTGGCCGGCGGCTTGATGCACACCGCTGAAGGCCTGGCCGTTCATTCGGTGCCCTTGAGCGACTTCGACGTTCATTCAATCGACACGCTGATCGTCCCCGGCGCACCGAAGATTCTCGAGGCGATGCACTTTTCCATGGATCTGGTGGCCTGGCTGGCCGAGGCATCGAGCAAGGTCAAGCGCACCGCATCGGTGTGCAGCGGGACCTTCCTGCTGGCCGAGGCCGGCTTGTTGGAAAGCCGACGCGCCGCCACCCACTGGAAGATGTGCGACATGCTCAAGGAGCACTACCCCTCGATTGAAGTCGACAGCGATGCGATCTTCGTCAAGCAGGGTCCGGTCTGGACGTCCGCCGGTGTCAGTGCCGGTATCGACCTGGCCCTGGCGCTGGTCGAGGAAGATTGCGGGCGAGAAGTGGCGTTGCAGGTGGCGCGGGAAATGGTGGTGTTTCTCAAGCGTCCCGGCGGCCAGGCCCAGTACAGTCAATTGCTGCAATCGCAAACCAGCGAAGGGGCCGCCTTCGATGACCTGCACCTGTGGATCTCGCACAACCTGGCCACCGAAAACCTCACTGTCGAGGCCCTCGCCCAGCAGGTACAAATGAGCCCGCGCAACTTTGCCCGGGTCTACAAACTCAAGACCGGCCGCACCCCGGCCAAGGCCGTGGAAGTACTGCGCGTGGAGGCCGCCCGGCGCTTGCTGGAAGACTCCGAGCGCAACATCGACCAGATCTCCCGGCTGTGCGGCTTTGGCGATGAAGAACGCATGCGCCTGACCTTCCAGCGCAACCTGGGCGTGTCGCCACGGGACTATCGCAGCCGGTTTTCGCGGTGAGCTGAAGATCCAGACACCTCAATTACACCTCGATCCAACTGTGGGAAATCCAACTGTAGGAGCGAGCCTGCTCGCGATCGCGGTGGTTCAGTCGACATCTTCTTTGCCTGTCATACCGTCATCGCGAGCAGGCTCACTCCTACAGAGGTTTGTGGTGGACCTGGGTTCCGGATTCAACACATCAATCCTGTGGGAGCGAGCTTGCTCGCGATGGCGGTGGTTCAGTCAACATCTGCTTCGCCTGTTGTACCGTCATCGCGGGCAAGCCCGCTCCCACAGGGGTTTGCGGTGGACCTGGATTCCGGATTCAACACATCAATCCTGTAGGAGCGAGCCTGCTCGCGATGGCGATGGTTCAGTCGACATCTTCTTCGCCTGTCGTACCGTCATCGCGAGCAGGCTCGCTCCTACAGGGGGTTTGGGTGTGCTTCACGACCGCCTTGTCTTGCGCTCCAGCAATCGCACCCCCAGCGACAGCGGGTAGCACAGTGCGAAGTAGATCGCGCCCACCAGGATGTAGATCTCCAGCGGCATGAAGTACACCGAGCTCAAATCCTGCGCCCGCAGCATCAGGTCCGGCGCGGCGATCAGCGACGCCACGGAGGTGTCCTTGAGCAGTGAAATGGCGACGTTGCCGATCGGCGCCAGGACGATGCGGATGGCCTGGGGCAGCACCACCCAACGCAACACCTTGAGCTTGGGCATGCCGATGGCCTTCGCCGCCTCCACTTGGCCCTTGGGCACCGCTTCGAGCCCCGCGCGATAAATCTCCGCCAGGTACGCCGCCGCGTTTAGCCCCAGGCCGATCATCGCCGCCTGGAACGAGCTGAACTGCACGCCGATTTCAGTCAGGCTGAAATAGACGATGAACAACTGCACCAGCGCCGGCGTGCCCCGGAACAGTTCGATGTACCCCAGCGCCACCCGACGCAGGGGCCGGCTGCCGGACAGTCGCGCCAGCGCCACCAGCAGGCCGACGATCAGGCCGATGACCAACGCCCCGAATGCCAATTGCAATGTCGCCCACGCCGCCGTCAGGAACTCGACATGGGTGGCTTCCCACAGTTCGCCATAGCCCATTTCAGTTCTCCTTGACCACTTTGAGGCGCCGCTCGGTGCGCGCTGCCCAATGGGAAAGCACCAGGCTCAACACCAGGTAAATCATCGCCAGCAAAAAGTAGATGAGATTGGTCTGGTAGGTCTCGCTGACCAGCATCTTCGCCTTGAACGTCAGCTCCGGCACCGCCGCGGCCGAGGCCAGCGAAGTGTCCTTGAGCAGGCCGATGGCGAAGTTGGCCATCCCCGGAATCGCCACCTTGAAGGCCTGGGGCAACACGATCATGCGCAGCGCCATGGCACGGGTCATGCCGATGGAAAATGCCGCCTCGCTTTGCCCCCGGTCGATGGTGCGGATGCTCGCACGGAACACCTCCGACAGAATCGCCGCACCGTTGAGGCCGAAACCGATGATCGCCGCACCGACCGCCGGCAAGGTGATGCCGATGTAGGTCAGCCCGAAGTACAGGATGAACAGCTGGGTCAGGATCGGTACGTTGCGAAAGATCTCCAGGTACACACTGGCAATCAGGCTCAGCAGGCGACTGCGCGACAGGCGCATCAGCGCCAGGCCAAACCCCAGCAGCGCCGCCACGACGAACGCAGCAAGGGTCAGGCCCACCGTGGTCAATGCGCCCATGCCCAGCACGTTGAGGAAGTACGGCAGCAGCTCGATGGCCTTGTGCAGTGCAGTGGTATCGAACATCAATCAATGCTCCTGCACGGCACGGATAAAGGAACGGGTACGTTCCACCTGACTCTCGCGGAAGATCTGCCGGGGCGGCCCCTGTTCGACGATGTTGCCGTCGGCCATGAAGATCACCTGGTCGGACACGCTTTCGGCGAAGCTCATTTCGTGGGTCACGATGATCATCGTCATGCCCTCCTCCGCCAGCTTGCGCATGACCCCCAGCACCTCTCCCACCAGCTCCGGGTCAAGCGCCGAGGTGGCCTCATCGAACAGCATCAGCTTGGGTCGCATCGCCAGTGCCCGGGCAATGGCGATGCGCTGCTGCTGCCCGCCCGACAGCTGTTCCGGAAAGGCGTCGCGCTTGGCAAACATGCCGACCTTGTTCAGCAGATCCTCGGCCTGCGCCACCGCTTCGGCCCGCTCGCGACCCTGCACCTTGAGCGGGCCGAGGATGATGTTTTCCAGTACCGAAAGGTGGGGGAACAGGTTGAAGCGCTGGAACACCATGCCGATTTCGGCGCGCATGCGCGCCAGTTCCTTATCGCTCATGGGCACTTTGCGGGTGCCCACCAGCCGTTGCCCGATCAGTTCGTTATCGATGTAGATATCGCCCCGGGTCGGTTCCTCCAGGTAATTCACGCAACGCAGCAAGGTGGTCTTGCCCGAGCCGCTGGGGCCGATCAGCGAGATCTTCTGGCCCTGCTGCACGTTGAGGTCGATGCCCTTGAGCACATCCAGGCTGCCGAAGGACTTGTGCAGCCCTTCGATGCGCACCAGTGGAGTTGAATCAGCCATGCGCCCGCTCCTCTATTCAGGCAAAGGCCTGGCTGAAATCACGGGCAGGGTGTTCGAACGGACCGATCACATTGCCCTTGTCGTCACGGTCGACGCCGATGCGCGGGTTCTTCGCCGGCGGCACCAGGTAGTCAGGGTTCTTGATGCCGTACTTGGCCAGGACCGGCTTGATCTGGTCGGTCGCCTTCAGCCAGCGCAGGCCCTGGTTGACGCCGTCGAACAGGTCCTGGTTCTGCGGATGCACACCCCAGATCGCTTCGAACTTGGCGGTCAGGCTGGGGAATTTTTCGTCGTAGGCCATGGGGATCTGTTTGAGCTTGAGGCTGGGGTCCTGGAGGATCATGTAGTCGATGGTCGGAGCATCCAGTACGGCAAAATCCAGGCGCCCGGCGCGCACGTCCCGCAGGCACGAATCGGTGTTGTCGTAGAGTTTGACCTCCTTCACCCCTTCGATTTTCTTCATGTCCGGAATCGTGAAGTAGCCGGTGATGGCGCCGATGGTGCGGCCCTTCACATCGTTGACCGTGATCGAGGAGTCGAACGGTTCGCTGTCACGCATGATCACGTAGGCGCCGGTGTAGAACACCGGATCGGTCAGCAGCAGGATCTTGGAGCGCATCGGGTTCCAGGCGAAGTTGCCGCCGAACCAGTCGGCACGCCCGGACCGCACGGCTTCGACCACCGCCGGGAAGCCCATGGTCAGCACATCGAGCTTGAGTTCCAGGCGGTCGGCGATGAGCTTGAGCAGCTCAAGGTCGGTGCCGATGGGCACGCCTTCGCGCAGGGCGCCCAGGGGCATGTCGCCCAGGCACGCGGCGGTCAGGTAGCCGGGACGTATGGTCTTGATCGGCTTGTCGGCCGCGAACGCAAAGGACATCGGCCCGGCTGCACTGGCGGCCATTGCGGCCAATGAGCCGTAGCCGGCAGCCTTGAGCAGGCCGCGACGGGAGAAACCACGGGTATCGAACTTGAAGTCGGACATAGATCACCTATTGGCAAATTTATTGTTTTTGACCGGTACAAGCCTTGTTGCTCCAGCGCCGTCCCTGGCGTGGTGCTTTCCTCTGCTTACTGATGTTTCCCGGGATTCATGACCGTGCCGACAGGCCCGCGAGGATGTCGATGGCACTGATGTGGGGTTTGGCGATGGGCTGCCGCTGGCGCCTGAGGATCAGGTAAGCGGCGGACACCACCAAGAGACTGACCAGGCTGGCGAGGAACTGAGTACGCAAGGATTCCTGGAACGCCATGGCGACCAAAACACCCGCAATCACTGCCACCACAGCATAGGACAGCCAGGGAAACAGCCACATTTTCAGGGTCAGCCGGGCCGGCGCCGTGGCCTCGACCTGGCGGCGCACCCTGATCTGCGCCAGCGCCACCGCCAGGTACACGAACAGCATCACGGCACCTGAGGCATTGACCAAAAACAGGAACACGCCTTGCGGAGAAATGATCGCCGCCATGATCGCGATGTAGCCGATCACACTGCTGAGCAGCACCGCCGCCCGTGGCACTTTGCGTTCGGTCAGTTGCGCCAGTTGCGCCGGGGCATCGCCGCGCTGGCCCAGGCCGAACAGGATCCGCGAAGACACGTACAACCCGGAGTTCAGCGCCGACAGCACTGCCACCAGTACAACCGCCTGCATAATCATGGCCGCGCCGGGAATGCGCATGACATCCAGCGCCGCCACGAAGGGCGAATGCCCGGCGACGATCTGGCCCCAGGGCACCACACAGACGATCAGGAAGATCGAGCCGACATAGAAGGTGATGACCCGGAAGATCACCGAGCGGGTCATGTTCGCCACGTTCTTCGACGGGTCGTCGGATTCGGCGGCGGCAATGGTCGCGATCTCGGCACCGCCCACGGCAAAAATCACTGTCGGCACCCCGGCGAGGATGGCGCTGACGCCGTATGGCATGAAGCCACGGTCATTGACCAGGTTGCCCAGCAGGTCGCTGGTGCTCGGGGCGAAACCGAACAGGTAGGCGCCGGTGACAAAGATGAAGACGATGATCGCGAAGACCTTCAGCGACGCGAACCAGTACTCGAACTCGCCATAGGACTTCACCGACAGGCAGTTGATGGCGGTCATGATTGCCAGCAGGCTCAGCCCGATCACCCATGCCGGCAGCGGTATCCACTGCTCGAGAATGTTGGCGCCGACCACCGCTTCCACCGCAACAACGATCACCCAGAAGTACCAGTACAACCAGCCGCTGGTGAAACCGACCCAATTGCCCAGGCCAATGCGCGCGTATTCGGTAAAGGAACCGACACCGGGCAACGCCACTGCCATCTCGCCCAACATGCGCATGACCAGCATCACCACGATGCCGGCAGCGAGATAACTGAGGAAGGCCGCAGGCCCGATCGCCTGGATGGTTGCGCTGCTGCCGACAAAGAGGCCGGCACCGATGATCCCGCCCAGGGAAATCATGGTGATGTGACGCTGGCGCAATGCACCGCTGAGGCGTTGCTGGCCGTTTTTTGGCGGGTTTTGTGCCTGGGTTGGCTGAGCCTTGCTCATCGGATGTCCTCCGCGACGTGGGATGGGGTCGATCGACCGGATAAATTCATCGAAGACTTTGCGCGAGGGGGACAACTCACCGGATACTCTGTGCCGCCCGCTGGCAGGCTGAAGTGTCGGTGGTGTCCGCAAGGCCGGGCCGAACCCGGATGGAACGATTTGTAAGTCATGTGCGTACCCGTTGAACTGCGCATGGCAGCCATTTTCTTATTGTGTTGCATGACAAGCATTACAACTCACACACTAATCACGGTTTTTTAGCTTGTCAATGGGCGTTGTATCGGATAAAAAGCAATACAAATTTGCTTATTGTCTTGCTACGAGCATGACAAGCAGGGATAAGGCACCATGAGTCAATTCGAACAACTGCTGGAAGAACTCAAGGCCAGTGCGGCATTGCAGCGTGACAAGGCGGAAACCCTTTACGCGCAATTGGCCGACTCGCTGGCCGAAGCCATCGGCACCGGCAAGCTCAAGCCGGGCGAGCGGTTGCCGCCCCACCGTGACTTCGCCAGCGCACTGGGGGTGAACATCACCACCGTGACCAAGGCCATGGCGGTGCTGCAGCAAAAAGGCCTGGTGGAAAGCCGTCCCGGTCGCGGCACTCAGGTGGCGCAACCGCGGCATCCGGCGACGCAATTCCAGTCGGCACCGAGCAATGACCCCGGCACCGTCGACCTGAGCGTCAATCGCCCGGCCACCGACGGTTTCAATCGGGTGCTGGCGCAACTGCTGCCGCGCCTGGCCAGTGACCCGCGTTTTGGCGACATGAAGGACTATCACCCCTCCGAAGGTCCGCTGTGGGCCCGCGAAGCCGCCGCGCAATGGCTGCGCCATACCGGCGTCGAGGCCCATGCCTCGCAGATGCTGATCGCCGAGGGTGCCCAGCATGGCATCGCCAGCACCTTGCGCAGCCTGACCAGCAGCGGCGATACCGTGCTGGCCGACAGCGTCACCTATCAAGGCATCAATGCCCTGTGTCGCTCGCTGGGGCTGATTCTGGTGGGGGTCGATGCCGACGAGCGCGGGATGTCCCCCGAAGCGCTGCGCCAGGCGTGCGCCGAACATCAGCCACGGCTGCTGTTCCTGGTGCCGTCGATCCACAACCCCACCGCCATCACCCTCGACGCCGAGCGTCGTGAAGCCCTGGCGGCGGTCATTCGCGAAACCGATTTGCTGGTGATCGAAGACGATGTCTATCGACCGCTGCTGGACCAGTCGCCGCCCGCCTTCGCCGCGTTGCTGCCCGAACGCACGATCTACATTTCGGCCCTGTCGAAATGCATCGCGCCGGGCCTGCGCATGGGCTTTGTCATGGCTCCGCCGGCCTTGGCCCAGGACATCGCCGCCATGCAGCGCATCGACTGCTGGAGCACCTCGCCGCTGACCGCGCTGATCGCCACCCGGCTGATCGAGGACGGCCATGCCGAGCAACTGGTGGCCGAGCAGCGCGAAGAACTGCGCGCCCGGCAAACGCTGCTCGCCAGCCACCTCGAAGGCCTGGAATTCGAGCACAGCACCACCGGCACCCACGCCTGGCTCATCCTGCCGGAACCCTGGACCGGCTCGCGTTTCGCCCGCCTGTGCCACGACCGCGGTGTGGTGCTGCTCGCCGGCGGCGCCTTCACCCTGCGTCCGGAACTCTCGCCGCAAGCGGTGCGCATCAATATTTCGGCGGCCTTGTCCCGCGAGCAACTGATCAAGGCCCTGAAGGTCATCAGCCAGCTGGCGCGCCAGGGCCATCTCTACATGCACAACCGGATCTGAGAGAGACATGACACAGCCAGTTCATTGTGAAATCGCCGTTATCGGTGCCGGCGTGGTCGGGGTTGCCACCGCGCTCTGGCTACGCCGCCAGGGTTATCAGGTGGCGCTGCTGGAGCGCGAGGCGATTGCCAGTGGCGCGTCCTATGGCAACGCCGGGACCCTTGCGCCCTATGGCGTGATGCCGATTGCACAGCCATCGTTGCTGAAGGCGATTCCGTCCCTGCTGTTTTCCAGGGAATCGCCCTTCGTCATCAACTGGGCGCGTTTGCCGAAGTTGATGCCGTGGCTGGTGCGGTTTCTCAATGAATGTCGTGCTGCGCGCTGTGCCGTCAACACCCAGGCCCTGAGCCAGATCCTCCAGCACACCTACAGCGGTTATGCACCGCTGCTGGCCGATTGTCCGCAGGCCGACCGACACCTGCGCCACAACGGCTGCCTCTACGCCTACGGCACCGAGCAGGGTTTCGCTGGCGCCCAGGCGGCCATTGAATTGCGTCGTTCGCTGGGTATTGCCCAGCAAGTATTGAAAGCCTCGGAGATCGAACAGCTGGAGCCGGCGCTGGCAGGCAAAGCGGTGGCGGGCATCCTGTTTCCCGAGTCGTCGCACATGGACGACCCGCGCGCCTTCATCGAAGCACTGGCGGCACCACTGATCGCCGAGGGCGCCTTGCATCAGGCGACCATCACCGGTGTGCAGCGCAAAAGTGACGGCCTTTATCTCAGCAGTGCCGAAGGCAAAAGCTGGCGCGCCGACCGCGTGGTGCTGTGTGGCGGCGCGTGGTCGGCGGCGCTGGCGAATCAGGTCGGTGACCGGATCCCGCTGGATACCGAGCGCGGTTATCACATCGAATTCGACATGCCGGACACCCCGCTCAACCGCCCGTGCTGCCCGGTGGAACGCGCGTTCTACATGACGCCAATGGCGGGTCGCCTGCGCGTGGCGGGCACGGTGGAACTTGGTTCGATCAACGACCCGGCCAATCCCAAGCGCTTCGATTATCTGGAGCAAAACGTGCGCCGCGTCATGGGCCTGACCCAGCCGGTGGCGCGCAAGTGGCTGGGGTTTCGCCCTTCCCTGCCGGATTCGCTGCCGGTGATCGGTCCCTCGCCGAACGAGCCGCGCCTGATCTACGCCTTCGGTCATCAGCACCTGGGCCTGACGCTGGCGGGGGCCACCGGCCAGTTGGTGGCCGACTGCATCGCCGGCAAGGCACCTGCATGGCTCGACAGTTTTTCCGTGCAACGCTTCTGAGCAACGTTTCCGAGCTACGTTTCCGAGCCACGTTTCCGAGCTACGTTTCCGAGCAACGCCTTCCAACAGGAGAATCATTGATGCCAACCATCGAGCGCCAACAGACCAACAAGCGCATGAGCCAGATCGTCACCCACGGCAATACGGTGTACCTGGCCGGGCAAGTGGGCGAACCGCAACACGACGTCGCCGGCCAGACCCGCGATGCCCTGGCCCGGGTCGATGCCCTGCTGGCCCAGGCCGGTTCCTCCCGCAAGCACCTGTTGCAAACCACCATCTGGCTCGCCGACATGGCGGACTTCGCGGCGATGAACGCGGTGTGGGACGCCTGGGTCCCGGAAGGACATGCACCGGCCCGGGCCTGCGGCGAGGCGAAACTGGCGGATCCGGCGCTGCTCGTTGAGGTGATTGTCTGCGCGGCGAGGGACCTGTAAGCGCTGTGTAGGTGCTGTGTAGGAGCTGTCGAGTGCAACGAGGCTGCGATCTTTTGATTTTCAAGATCAAGATCAAAAGATCGCAGCCTTCGGCAGCTCCTACAGGGGTTGTGAATCGCCCATGGATTTTGCAGCCCGCCAACAAAAGGGAACTCTTGGCAACGGCCATGCATCTCAAAATATGAGGCATTTCCCTTTTGCTGCAGAGGACACCATCATGCGCCGTCTGATTATCGTTTCTTCCCTGCTGCTGTGTTTACCTGTCGGCTCTGCACTGGCCGACGTGGACGCGGGTGACGTCGCCACCTCGGCCGGCGTATCCGCTTCGCTGTATTCGACTTTCAAGGATCACAAATTGATGATTCCCGCCCGGGATGACGCCTCCAGCTTCGTGGCCAGTGGCGGCACGATTCGCGGCGCGTACCTGGAGTCGGTGTTCCAGCAACTGCGGCAGGATCATCCTGACCTCGCCAACGCCAGCGACAAAGACCTGGCACAGGCGATACTCGTGCAGGACAGTGCGGTCGCCAATCACTAAGCGCTCTTGTAGGAGCGAGCATGCTCGCGATGGTCGCCAACGATAACGTTGGGAGCCTGACACCCCGTGGTGTCCTGAAGTGCATCGCGAGCATGCTCGCTCCTACAGGAAGCAAGGGAGCTTCAACGCGCCCAGCCAGCCACCAGTTGCGCGCTGATGCTGACCCCGCCACACACCACAACCACCACATCGTGGGCCCCGGCAATCGCCGGGTGATCCAGGTAGGCGACTGCCAGCGAGACACCGCAGGCCGGCTCGACCAGCTGACGCAGATCGCTGGCGTAACGCACCACGCCCATGATCGCCTCGTCATCGCCGAGCACCACGCATTCGTGGTCGAAGTCGAGGATGTGTTCCACCGGCCAGGCCGCCACCAGGGAGGCGCCGAGCGAACGGGCGACGGTATCGATGCGGGGAAACTTGACCGGATGCCCGGCCTTCACGGCGGCGGCGAACGAGGCTGAACCCTCGGTTTCGCAGGCGACGATCCGGCAATCCATACGCTGGTGGCGAATCAGCCCGGTGAGTATGCCAGCGAGCAATCCACCGCCTCCCACCGACGTGACAATGGCATCGACCTGCGGGCAATCCTCGATGACTTCATCGATCATCGTGCTGTGCCCTTGCCACAGCACCGGATGGTCGAAGGCCGGCACGTATTCGGTGTCCGCGCCTTGCGCCAGTTCCTTGGCCCGCAGATTGGCCTCGTCCCAGACCTTGCCGTGAACGATCACCTCGGCCCCGGTTTTTCTGATCCTGGCCCGGGTCGACTCCGGGGTGGTGTTGGGCACCACGACACAGGCTTTCAACCCCAGGCGGGCAGCGGCCACAGCGGTGGCAAAGCCGGCATTGCCCCCTGAAGGGCAAATAACCTTGCGCTTGCCCTGCGCCACGGCCTGGCTGCACAACAACCCGATGCCGCGCACCTTGAAGGAGCCGCCGGGTTGCAGGTTTTCCAGTTTGAGCCAGATTCGGCGGGACGCCGTCGAGAGGTCCGGGTGAAGGATCAAGGGTGTTCTGATGTGAAGCATGATGGGCTCCTGTTGCAGGCCACGGGCCTTGAGGGCCGGTGGTGAACGGTGCTGCTTCAAGTCTAGTTCACCCATAGCTGACGACGCGCCCCCTGTAGGAGCGAGCCTGCTCGCGATGGTCGTCAACGAAAACGCTGGCTGCCTGACACCCCGAGGTGTCCTGGCGTGCATCGCGAGCAGGCTCGCTCCTACAGAGACGGGTCGGGTATCAGAGGTAGCGCGGCGCCGGAGCGGAATTGCCGAACAACCCGGACAACACCCGGCGCTGTGCTTCGTATTGATCCCACTGCGCACCGTCATGCAGCCCCGGAATGGTGATCACCTCGCCACTGGCCAGCCCCACCAGCGCCGCGTCGACCATGTCTTCGGCGGACATGACGATTTCCTGCGGCAGGTTTTCCACCGGGTTACCGGCCTCGCTCCAGAAATCCGTGGCAGTGGCGCCCGGCAACACGGCCTGGATACGCACGCCCTTGTCGGCCAGTTCATGCTGCATGGACTGGCTCAGGGCGAGGACGAACGCCTTGGTGGCGCCGTACACACCGTTGAGGATTTCCGGAGCGATGGCCACGATCGAGCCAATGTTGATCAGGGTGCCGCCGCCACGGGCGACGAAGCCGGGGACCACCGCATAAGCCAGGCGGGTCAGCGCGGTGATGTTGAGGTTGATCATCTCTTGCATGTCATCCACCGGGCTGCCCAGCAGCGGCATGACCGCGCCGACCCCGGCGTTGTTGACCAGCAGGGTGATGCTGGCGTCGCTGCGCAGGATCTGCTCGACCCGCAACAAGTCCGCCGGGTTCTTCAAGTCAGCGGCCAGCACCTCCACGCTGCGCCCGGTTTCGTCGCTCAAACGGTTGGCCAGGTCATTGAGTTTGGCCCGGCTGCGGGCTACCAGAATCACGTCATAACCCTGACGGGCGAGCCGGTTGGCGTACACCGCTCCGATACCCGATGACGCGCCGGTGATCAGTGCGGTGCCTTTGGATGAAAGCGTCATGTTCAGTTTCCTTCACGAAGAGGCGAGACATTCGCCGGGTGTGAGCAGTTATAAGGGGGCTCGCACGCGTCGCAAATGACGTTTAAAGTACGTTTTTCGGACATGACCTTTTGAGGACATCCCCATGATCAGCGTGGCGTTTGTGGTTTTCGACAGGTTCCAGTCCATGGCGCTGGCGGCGATGCCGGTGTTCGAATACGCCAATTTCAGCGCAGGAGAAGACCTGTACGACGTGCGCGTGCTGTCCGAGGACGGTCGCACCTTGCGCGCGTCCGGCGGCTTGTCGGTCGGCACCGAGGCGTTCGATGAGCGGGTGTTCGATACGGTGATCGTGGTCGGCGGCGATTCGATCCTCGAACAGGCGCCCGAGGCGGTGCTCGATTACCTGCGGGCCAGTGCCAGAACCGCCCGGCGCACTGCGTCGATCTGCTCTGGCGCCTTCGTCATGGCCCAGGCTGGCCTGCTCGATGGACGGCGGGCCACCACCCATTGGGCCTACGCCCGACAACTGCAGGAACGTTTTGCCTCGATCAAGGTGGAAGCCGACCGCATCTATGTAATCGACGGTTCGATCTGGACTTCCGCCGGAATGACCGCCGGCATCGACCTGGCGCTGGCCATGGTGGAAAAGGATTTCGGCGCCGAACTGGCCCGCTCGGTGGCGCAGAAACTGGTGATGTACCACCGCCGTGGCGGCGGCCAGTCGCAGCATTCGGCCTTGCTGGAGCTGGAGCCGAAATCCGATCGCATCCAGACGGTGCTCGGCTATGCCCGGGAACACCTGGCCCAGGCACTGTCGGTGGAGCAACTGGCGGAGGTGGCCCGCCTCAGTCCGCGACAGTTCAGCCGCGCGTTTCGCGCCGAAACCGGACAATCGCCGGCCAAGGCCATCGAAAACCTGCGCCTGGAGGCGGCACGGCAACTGCTCGAACGCGGCCGCCTGAGCCTCGACCAGATCGCCCTGGAAACCGGCTTGGGCGACCGTCGCCGCATGCGCGAAGCCTTCCTGCGGGCGTTCGGGCAGCCGCCGCAGGTGATTCGCCGCAGTGCCCGTTCCGAGATTTCCGCCTGATCCGTGCGCGGGAACGATCAATAACCCTGTGGGAGCGAGCCCGCTCGCGATGGTCGTCAACGATAATGTATGCATTCAGGAAGAACGCGTCTTCGTTAACGACCATCGCGAGCAGGCTCGCTCCTACAGTGGAAGGTGTGCGCGTCATGAAAATCTCGGCCAAACTGGCGTTTTTCGCCGTCGTGTCCACCCTCGCCTACCTTGGCCTGGCCATTTGGGGGCTGGGTGGCTTTGCTGCTTTTTTCTCCCATGGCGCGCTGGTGTTGGTGGCGCTGGCCACGCTGGTGATGGTCATTGCCTCGCTGTTCACCGAGGTCAACCTCAGTTCCGGCGAACGTGAAGACCGGGCCAATCGCTGGGTGCTGCCGGCGTTCGCCGTACTGGGTTTGCTGAGCAGCTACCTGCCAGCCCTCACCGACCGCCTCGACGTCTGGACCTTCGGTGGCGAGGGGGTGCGCTGGCTCGGGGCGATCCTGTACAGCGTCGGTGGTGCGTTGCGGATGTGGCCGGTGTTCGTGCTGGGCAAGCGCTTCAGCGGCCTGGTGGCGATCCAGCCAGGGCATCGGCTGGTCACCGACGGACTTTATCGCCACCTGCGCAATCCCAGTTACCTGGGGATGATGGTCATCGGCATCGGCTGGGCGCTGGCGTTTCGTTCAGGGGTTGGGCTGTTGCTGGCGGCGTTGACCCTGATTCCTCTGATTGCGCGGATTCATTCGGAAGAGGCGCTGCTGCGGGCGCAGTTCGGGGCGGAGTATGAAGCGTATTGCGCGCGGAGCTGGCGGTTGATTCCAGGTATTTACTGACACACCACCATTCCCTGTAGGAGCGAGCCTGCTCGCGATGAATCCGAGAACGCAGCGGGGTGTCAGGCACCCAGCGTCATCGTTGAAGACCATCGCGAGCAGGGCTCGCTCCTACAGTTTTAGAGGGTGTACAGGCTAATGGAACCGTCTGCATCCGCCTTCGCGGTGATCGACTCATAACTACCCAACGTCGCATGCTCCGTCACCAGCGGCTGTTCATGCGCCGCCGTGACAATCAGCAAATCCGCCCCCGCCGCTTGCGCCGCCAGTATCCCCACGGTGGCATCTTCGAATACCAGGCAATCGCTGATCTCTACCCCCAACCGGCGCGCGGCCAGCCGATAGCCCGAGGGATCAGGCTTGCCCACCGTCACGTCCTCGGCAGTGACCATCACATCCGGTTCGGGAATCCCGGCCGCCGCCATGCGACGCAACGCCAGCGTCCTCGGCGCGGAGGTGACGATGGCCCATTGATGGGCCGGCAGCGCCTTGAGAAAAGCCGCCGCGCCGGCCACCTCTTCGACCCCTTCGACATCCTCGATTTCCGCCTGGGTGATCCACGCCGCCTCCACCTCGGCATCGACACCGGGCAAATCCAGGCGGCGGATGGTATCGACGGCGCGAGCGCCATGGATGGTGGGCAGGAAGGCCTCGACATCGACACCGTGACGCCGGGCCCAGGTGGCCCAGACGCGCTCGGCGGCGGCGATGGAGGTCAGGATGGTGCCATCCATGTCGAACAGGAAGGCGCGGTATGGGGTGTTGAATACGGATTTGGCGGCGGGCAAAGGGACGTTCCTGTCAGGGTATTTCACGCAATCTACACCATCCCTGTAGGAGCGAGCTTGCTCGCGATGCACTACTGAGCACCACGGGGTGTCAGGCAGCCAGCGTTATCGTTGGCGACCATCGCGAGCAGGCTCGCTCCTACAGGGGGTTGCGTGATTTCAGGGCGCCTTGTACGCAATCAAGCAACTGCCCCAGCGCCCAGGGTTTCTTGATGAACGAGACTTCGTGCCGCACCCCGGAGCTTTCCGGGGTCTCATAGCCGGACATGATCATGATCGGCTTTTCCGGCCAGCGATCGCCGAACAGGTTGGCCAGGTCCGCGCCGTTGAGCGTGCCGGGCATGGTGATGTCGGTCAGCAACAACCCGACCTCCTGCGCATGGCGCTGCAGGTACACCGACGCGGCGTCCGCACTGCTGTGGGAATGCACCGCATAGCCTTCGTCCTGGAGAATTTCGCAGAGAAATTCCAGGATCAGCGGGTCGTCCTCGACCACCAGGATCAACCCGCCCGGAAGGTGTCCACCTGCAGTCGGTTCTCGACTCATGACCTTGTCGCTCCCTGTATGCCTCTATGATTTCGCCAGCGCTCATCCGCCACCTACAGGTATGAGCAGCAGCGCCGGCGGAAATTCATTTTTGATACAGGTATCGGTGCAATCAGGCGTCCTGCAAGATCAGGTCGGCGCCCTTCTCCGCCACCATCAGCACCGCGGCATGGGTATTGCCGGAGGTCACGTTGGGGAAAATCGACGCATCGACGATGCGCAAACCGTCCAGGCCATGCACCTTCAGACGCTTGTCCACCACGGATTTCTCCAGGTCCGAACCCATGGCGCAGGAGCCGCACAGGTGATAGATCGAACCGCTGTTTTCCCGGAAGTACTGCAGCATCTGCTCGTCGGTCTCGACCACCGGTCCCGGCAGTACCTCTTCGACCGTGATGCCCTTGAGCGCCGGTGCGTTCATGATCTTGCGCATCAGGCGGCTGCCCTGGATCACCTCGTCGATGTCCTTCTGCGTGCTCAGGTAGTTCGGGTCGATCAATGCAGCGTCACGGGGGTTTTTCGAGGCGATCTCGACGTGCCCGCGGCTGGTCGGCCGGCACGGGTTGAAGCACAGCAGGAAGCCTGAATACGGCTCGGGCTTGAGGCTGGCCTTGTTGTTTTTCGGGATCTGGTACGACAGCGGGTTGAAGTACAACTGCAGGTTCGGGTTGGCCTGCTGCTCGTCGCCACGGAAGAACCCGCCCGCCTGATTGACGCTCATCGCCAGCGCGCCCTTGCGGGTGAACAGGTATTTCAGGCCGAGTTTGAATTGGCCGAACAGCGAGCTCAGCTCATCGTTGAGCGTCGGGATGTTGGCCTTGTAGTAGTAACTGGCGCACAGGTGGTCCTGCAGGTTCTGCCCCACCGCCGGCAGGTGCTTGACCAGCGGGATGTTGTGTTTGGCCAGCAACGCCTGATCGGCCACGCCGGACAATTGCAGAATCTTCGGGGTGTCCACGGCGCCAGCGCAGAGGATCACTTCCTTGTTCGCGGTAAAGGTGCGCACCACACCGTGCTGGGTGATGGACACGCCAGTGGCACGCTGCTGGTCATCGAACAGTACGCGGTCGACCAGGGCGTAGTGCTCGATGGTCAGGTTCGTCCGGCTGAGGGCCGGATGCAGATGGGCGAAGCTGCTGGAGCAACGCTGGCCGTCGCGGGTGTTGACGTCGTAGATGCCCGCGCCTTCGAACCTGGCGCCGTTAAAGTCCTCGCTCAGCGGATAGCCGAGCTCACCGCAACCCTGGAGGAACACATCGCAGATCGGGTGGGTCTGGCCCTTCATCGGGGTGATGCTGATCGGGCCGCTACCCCCGTGGTATTCACTGTCGCCCAGGGGGTGGTTTTCCAGTTTGCGGAAATACGGCAGCACGTCGGAAAAGCCCCAGCCGTCGTTGCCATTGGCCGCCCAATCGTCGAAATCATGGGCCTGGCCACGCACGTAGATCATCGCGTTGATCGAACCCGAACCACCCTGCACTTTGCCGCGCGGGGCGTAGATTTCACGGTTGCCCAGCTGCTTTTGCGGCTGGCTGTAGTACATCCAGTTGAAGGTCGGGTTGTAATACATTTTGGCGAAGCCGACCGGAATCTTGAACCACGGGGAACTGTCCTTGCCGCCCGCTTCCAGCAGCAGCACCGTGTATTTGCCCGAAGCCGACAGGCGATTGGCCAGGACGCAGCCTGCGGCGCCAGCGCCAGCGATGATGTAGTCGTAAGTCATGCACGGTTACCGCGTAAGTCGTTGTACAAATAATCCGGCAAAGGCATGCACAAACACTGTGGGAGCGAGCCTGCTCGCGATGATGGCGGTACATCCAGCATCGAAGTCGACTGATCTGGCGCTATCGCGAGCAGGCTCGCTCCCACAGGTGGTGTTCCCATGACCGGTGAAAAATCCCGTCAGCCCTTGGCCGGCGAGGTGTCCTTGACGTCCGCCGGGGTCGGCGCCATCTGCAGGTGCAGGCGTTCACCGGTGTACGGCGAATGCTTGCGCACCACGTCCATGTTCAGCTCGACACCCAGGCCCGGCTCGGTGGACGGGATGATGTAGCCGTCCTCCCATTGCAAAGGCTTGGTCAGGACTTCGGCATGGAAACCGCCCCAGGTCATGATGCTTTCCTGGATCAGGAAGTTCGGTGTGCAGGTGGCCAGCTGGAAGCTCGCCGCCGCGCCGATCGGGCCGTTGTAAAGATGCGGGGCGATTTGCGCGTAATACGCCTCGGCCATGCTCGCGATCTTCTTGGCTTCCAGCAGACCGCCGCAACGGGCGACGTTCATTTGCAGGATCGACGCACCGCCGGCCTGCAGCAGCTTGAAGAATTCGTACTTGGTGGTCAGGCGCTCGCCGGTGGCAATCGGGATACTGGTCTTGGCCGCGACTTGCGCCATGGCGTCTTCCTGGCCTGGTGGTACCGGTTCTTCGAACCACAGCGGGTCGTACTTCTCCAGGCGCTTGGCCAGGCGAATCGCCGAAGACGGCACCATTTGCCCGTGAGTGCCGAACAGCAGGTCGCACTTGTCACCCACCGCTTCGCGGATCTTGCGGCAGAAGGTTTCGCAGCGCTCGAGCACTTCCAGGGAAATCTGGTGCCCGGAGTACGCGGTGTACGGGCCCGCCGGGTCAAACTTCACGGCGGTGAAGCCCTTGTTCATGTTCTCGATGGCGCACTCGGCGGCCAGGTCCGGGTCGTCGTAGTCGTACTCGCCACGGCTGTTGACCGGGTACAGGTAGGTGTAGGAACGCAGGCGCTCGTTGACCTTGCCGCCGAGCAGCTCGTACACCGGCTTGTTCGCGGCCTTGCCGATGATGTCCCAGCAGGCCATCTCCAGGCCGCTGACCACACCCATCATGGTCAGGTCCGGACGCTGGGTGAAACCGCTGGAATAGGCCTGGCGGAAGAAGCGCTCGATGTGGTGCGGGTCCTGGTTCAGCAGGTAGCGTTCGAACACGTCTTCGATGATTGGCAGCATGGCCTTGGGGCCGAAGGTCGCGGCGTAGATTTCGCCCACGCCTTCGATGCCGCAATCGGTCTTGATCTTGACGAACAGCCAGTACATGCCGCCGATGTGCGGTGGCGGGACGGCAACGATATGGGTTTCAAGGGCGACGATTTTCATCTCAGGCACCTGTCTTCAAAGCGGACTTGTTGAAAGATTGACGATTGACGCGAGCGCGCAGGGTCAGGGCCGCGAGGGTCCCGATCAGGCCGACGCTGGCGATGTAGCCGAAGTAAAGTTTGTAGCCGACGGCACCGGGGTATTGCTCGGTGAGGTAGCCATTGATCAGCGGGATAAAGGTGTCCGGCAGGTAACCCACCACCGAGACAATGCCGATGGCCAGGCCGGTGATGCGCAGCGGAATGTTGCAGGTGTCGAGGATCGCCCAGTACAGGCCGCGAATGGCGTAGGTCATCAGGCCGATGAAAATCACCGTGGCGATCAACAGGCCCATGCTGCCCAGGGCCGGGAACACGATCAGGCCGACCATTGCCAGGGTCGCGAGGAAGAGCGCGACCACCAGCACCGAAATGTTGGAGAACTTGTCACCCAGCCAGCCACCGCCGATGCCGCCGATAGGACGCATCCACAACTTGATGGTGGTGATGGTGCCGGCCATGACCGCGGTCATGCCACCACCCTGCAAGTAATCGGAGAAGCTGTAGGTGGCCCAGAAGATGTGATAGCCGCAGAACACGATGGCCGTAACCAGCCACAGCTCGGGGATCTTCACCAGGGTGGCCAGATCGGTGAGCAGGTTGAACTTGCCCTTCTCCACCGGCGCGGTGTCATCCATCGACTTCGGATCCTTGATCAGCACCAGCACACAGCCGATGGCGATACAGGTGAAGGCGTACAGGTACACCACATGCTTGAAGCCTTCGGCCGTCGACTCGCCACGGGTTTCGGTGGCGAAGGCAAACAGCGCCAGTGCGATCGTCGCCAGCAAGGCTTCCACCAGTCCGCGACCGCCGTCGAGGATGCCGAAGAAGCGGCCCTGCTCGGAGTGATGGGCAATCATCTTCACCCGCTTGAGCACCGAGGCCCAGAAGGTCAGGCCGGTGGTCAGGCCCCAGCAACCGAAGATGATCATCAGGCTGGTCATCGAGGGCGCGGTGGAGTACCACAGGCCCAGGGCGCCGGTCGCCACGAGCGAGAAGAAGATCAGGAAACGCGGGGCGATACGGTCGGCGAGCCAGCCGCTGGGCAGATAGGACAACAGGAAAATCGTCCCGAGCATCGAATACAGATAACCCAGCTCGCTGTGGTTGATCTGGAACACTTCGAGCATGGTCGTCTGGTAGACCTGGCGCAGGTAGAGGATCGGGTAGATCGCACCGGCGGCCAGCACCAGCAGCATCAGTTGGAAATAGCGACTTCCCGTGTCGCTGTGGCTTTGAGAACCGGCGTTCGAACCCTGAACAGCCGCAGCAGGGGATGCTTGCTTGGACATCAAGTAGACCTCTGGCGCCCGGTGGTCCGGACGCCCTGATAATTGTTTTTATAAGTGCAGCGTGAAGCCTGTAGCGGTGAATCAGTACTTCATGACCACCAGACGGGTCTGGGTGAATTCGAGCATGCCGTGCTTGCCGTCATCGCCGCCCAGGCCCGAACGTTTCCAGCCGGCGTGGAAGCCCTGGTACGGGTCGGCCGGGGTGCGGTTGACGTACAGCTCGCCGGCCTCGATGGCGTTGGCGACTTTCTGCGCGGTGCGGTAGTTCTCGGTGTAGAGCACCGACGACAGGCCGAACTGGTGGTCGTTGGCCATGGACAGGGCTTCGTCGATGTCGCGGTACTTGAGTACCGGCAGCACCGGGCCGAAGATTTCTTCCTGGATGATTTCCATGTCCTGGCGGCAACCGCTCAGCAGGGTCGGCGGGTAGAAATGGCCCTTGCCTTCGGGCAGCACACCACCGGTTTCCAGTACAGCACCGTCGGCGATGGCGCGCTCGACCATGGCATGGATGTTCTGTTGCGAACTGGCGTTGACCAACGGCCCCATCAGGCTTGCGTCGGTGGCGCGGTCGCCGAACTTCACGGCGCTGATTTTCTCTTTCAGCAGGCCGAGGAATTTCTCGTAGACGCTTTCCTGCACGTAGACACGCTCCACCGCCGTGCACAACTGGCCGCAGTGCGTGGTCTTGGAAGCGATGATCGCCGTGGCGGCGGCTTCGAGATCGGCATCGGCTTCGATGATCGCAGGCGTCTTGCCGCCCAGCTCCAGGGAAGGCTTGGCGATGTTGGCCTTGCAGTAATCGAGCACGATGCGCCCGGCATTGACGCTGCCGGTCAGGGTGATCAGGCCCACGGCTTTGTGGGTGCAGACCGCGGCGGCGGTGGCGTGGTCCATGGTCAGGATGTTCACCACGCCGGCCGGCAGGCCGGACTGCTGCACAGCCTTGGCGATTTCGAAGGCCGAAGTCGGCGTGTTGTTGCTTGGGCGCACCACCACGGTGTTGCCGGCAATCAGCGCCGGGGCGATTTTGCGCAACAGGGTGTAGACCGGGTAGTTGAACGGAATCAGACAGGCCACCACGCCAATCGGCTCGCGGTGCAGGAACAGGTTTTCGTTCGGCGTGTCGCTGGGAATGATCTCGCCTTCGATCCGCCGCGCCCATTCGGCGTGATAGCGGGTGATTTGTGCGGCGTAACGGGCTTCGTTGCTGGCGTCGCTGACGCTCTTGCCGGACTCGGCGGCCAGGGCCTGGCCAATGTCTTCGGCGCGGGCTTCCAGGGCATCGGCGAAAGCACGCAGGTGCTCGGCGCGTTCGATGCTGGTGAGTTTGCCCCAGGTTTTCTGCGCCGCCGCGGCGGCTTCGACCGCAGCGGTCGCTTCATCGGCGGTGGCGGCCGAGACCTGGCCCAGCAGCGCCTCGGTGGCCGGGTTGTAGACGGCAATCAGCGCGGCACTGGCCGGCTCGATAAATTGCCCGTTAACAAAGTTTCGCTCGAGTCGCATGTGAATCGCCCATCGTTGTTTTTTTCAGTTCGAGCAGTCTTGGCAATCAACCCTCGTTGAACAAACGATTTATTGAGCGGCGTAACATTCGAAAAATGCAGGTTACCTCATTCCCTGTAGGAGCGAGCATGCTCGCGATGAACCTGAGAACACCGCTGGGTATCAGACACCCAGCGTTATCGTTGACGACCATCGCGAGCATGCTCGCTCCTACAGGGGGGGGCGTTGTGTCAGGAGGCCGCGGTAGACGGCTCCAACTGCCGCTGCGCCAGCCAGATCTCTTCCTGCAACCACTGGCTGAACACCTGCAATTGCGGCATTTCGGTCTGCTCGGGGCGGGTCACCAGCCAGTAGGATTGATGCCCGTCGACGTGCACGTTGAGCACCTGGGTCAACTGTCCGCTTGCCAGTTCCGGGGCGACCATGTGCCAGTCGGCGATGGTGATGCCCAGGCCGTCGGTCGCCGCGCGGATCGCCAGGTCCAGCAGGTCGAACTCATAGCCTCCCTGGGTGTCGACCCCGGTGATGCGCGCCGCATCCAGCCAGTGTTTCCAGGTCAGGTAGCGCTGGTCTTCCCGGGCCAGCACATGCAGCAGTGTCAGGCGATTGAGGTCCAGGCCCTGCTCGCTCCATTCCCGCGCATACAGTGACGGCGCGCACACCGCGATGTGCCGTTCCTGGATCAGCAGCGAACTGTCGAGCCCGTCCCATTCGCCATCGCCGAAACGGATCGCACAGTCCAGCGTGCTGGTCTCCGCCAGGCTGTCCTGCAAGCGCGTGGTGATGCTCAGTTCCAGGTCCGGATGCTGCTCGCGCAAACGCCCCAGGCGCGGCATCAGCCAGCGACTGGTGAAGGTCGGCGGCGCATTGATGTGCAAACGGTTGGAATGAGTTTTTTGCTGGATGCTGCGCACCGTCAGCTCGATCTTGTCGAACGACTGGTGCAGCGCCCGCAGCAGCACGCGGCCGGCGCTGGTCAGGTCGAGGTGATGATGGCGCCGCTCCAGCAGGTTTTCGCCCAGCTGTTCTTCAAGCTGGCGAACCTGCCGGCTGACCGCGCTCTGGGTGACGTTTAGAAGCTCGGCGGCGCGAGTGAAGCTGCCGGTGCTGCCGGCTACTTCGAAGGCTTTGAGGGCATTCAGGCCGGGCATTTTGCGTTTCATGAAAGGCACTCGTGGAAGACTGACCAGGTGTAAAGCATCCCATGCCTTGTAGGAATTTTCCTGAGTAACGTGCATTTTTGTGTTGTGTAGGACAATCCCAGACCAACCCCGACTGCTTTATGTAGGAGCTGCCGAAGGCTGCGATCTTTTGATTTTGCCCTTTGAAAGATCAAAAGATCGCAGCCTCGTTTCACTCGACAGCTCCTACACAGCTCCTACCGGGGATCGCGTCCAGCCGGTCTGGATCGGGCGCTGGAATAGCCACCTGCCAGTAACCTGCATTTTTTGAAGGTTTGTTCGCTGAATTTATCGTTTGTCGATTTTTTCACCGATGCCAAAACTGCGGCCATCTCAAATAAAAACAACATGAGAGCTGCCCCTATGTCCCATCTCGACGAGTTGAAAACCCTCGACGGCAATGCGCCGCACCCGGCGGTCAACGACCTGTGTACCCAAGTCAAAAGCGGCGAGATCAATCGTCGACAGTTCCTGCGTACCGCTGCCCTGCTGGGCATCACCGTCGCCAGCGCCAGCACCTTCGTGGGCTCGGCCCTGTTGGGTGATTCGGCGTTTGCCGCCGAAGCACAACCGCCGCGCCAGGGCGGCAGCCTGCGTTTTGCCTGCGCCATCCAGGAAATCCAGGACCCGATGCTGATCACCTGGATCGAAGCCTCGAACCTGCTGCGCAATTCCCTGGAGTTTTTGACCTGGGTCGACACCGAGAACATCACCCACCCGTACCTGGCCGAGAGCTGGAGCCCGTCCGAAGACCTCAAGACCTGGACCTTCAACCTGCGCCAGGGCGTGAAGTGGAGCAACGGCGACGAGTTCACCGCCGACGACGTCGAGCACAACATCAATCGCTGGATCGCCGCCGATTCCAAGTCGGTCAACCGCACCGCGTTCCAGGACGTCGCCGCCTTCGAAAAAGTTGGCCCGTATCAGTTCCGCCTGGTGCTCAAGCGCCCGATCCTGGCCGTTCCGGAAATGCTCAGCGCCTTCACCTGCACCCTGGTGCACCGCAGCTTCAAGGCCGGCGACGACTGGACGAAAAACCCGATCGGCACCGGCCCGTTCAAGCTGGTTTCGTTCGCGGTCAACAAGCAGGCCACCTTCGCCAAACGCGCGGACTACTGGCGCAAGCCGGCCAACCTCGACGAGCTGCGTTACGTCGACATGGGCACCGACATCTCCACCCATCTGGCGGCCTTGCAGGCCGGTCAAGTGGACGTGCTTTACCGGATCACCGTCGCCGAGCTGGACCTGGCCAAGCGTCTGCCGGGGGCCCAGTTGCTCAGCTGCAAGTCGGCGCAGACCGTGGTCATGCGCATGGCCTGCGATCAGAAGCCGTTCACTGACGCACGCATCCGCAAGGCCGTGGTGCTCTGTGCCGATAACGCGCAAATGCTGAAAATCGCCTATCGCGGCATGGGCACCCTGGGCGAAGACCACCACGTCGCGCCCTCCCACCCGGAATACTCGCCGCTGCCCAAGCGTGAACGTGACGTGGCCGGTGCGAAAAAACTGCTGGCCGACGCCGGCTACCCCAATGGCATCGACATTGATCTGATCGTCGGCAACACCCAGGGCCGCTACGAACAGGACTGCGCGCAGATCCTGCAACAGAACTGCCTGGAAGCCGGCATCCGCATCAACCTCAAGGTGATCCCGGCCACCCAGTACTGGCCGATCTGGGACAAGGCCGCGTTCAGCCTGACCTATTGGGCACACCGCCCGCTGGGCGTGATGTCCCTGGAGCTGGCCTACCGCAGCGGCGCCGCCTGGAACGAAAGCCACTACAGCGACCCGGCGTTCGACGCCGCGCTGGACAAGGCCATGGGCATCATCGATCCCAAGCAACGCGCCCTGGCGATGCAGGACGTCGAACGCATCCTGCAGGACGCCGCCGTGATGGTGCAGCCGTTCTGGGGCGACAAGTTCACCGCCACCAGCAAGAAGGTCCAGGGCTTCAAGGTGCACCCTTCGGACTTCTACCCAATGGATGAAGTCTGGCTCAGCGCCTGACGCGCAGCCCCACCAGCGCCCGCCCACCGTCCGGTGCGCGGGCCGGCATCCCTTGATTAGCCGGAGCCTGCAAGCATGGCTGAATTTCTGTTGCGCAAATTGATGGCGTTGATCGCGACCCTGCTGTCGGTGTCGCTGATCGTGTTCGTCGCCCTGGAACTGAACATCGAGGACGTGGCGATCAACGTCCTCGGCCCCTACTCCGCCGCCGACCAGCGCGCCGCATGGCTGGTGGAACATGGCTACAACCAGCCGTTCCTCTGGCGCTACCTGGTGTGGTTGAAGGATTTCGTCAGTGGCGACTGGGGCACTTCGGTGCACTTTCGCGAGCCGGTGATGAACCTGTTACTGCCCAACCTGGCACAAACCCTGATCCTCGCCGGGCTGGCGTTGCTGGTGATGGTGCCGGTGGCCCTGACCCTGGGCATTCTGGCGGGCATTCGCCAGGGCTCTGCGATTGACCGGCTGGTGTCGTTCCTGTCGATCGTCACCACGTCCATTCCCGACTTTGCCAGCGCGGTGTTCGTCTCGGCGATCTTCGTCTTCTGGCTCAACTGGCTGCCGGGCGTGAGCAGCATGAGCGAAGGCTTCAGCGCCGCCGAACTGGCCTTGCCGCTGATGGTGCTGTGCCTGTTCGGCATCGGTTACCTGGCGCGCATTACCCGTGCCTCGATGGTCGAAGTGATGCAGGCGCCGTACATCCGTACCGCGCGCCTCAAGGGTGCGTCGACCTCGCGCATCGTGCTGCGCCATGCCCTGCGCAATGTGCTGATCGCACCGATCACGGTGATCATGCTGTACATCCCGTGGCTGCTGTCGAACGTGATCGTGGTCGAGGTGTTCTTCGCCTACAAGGGCTTCGGCTCGCTGCTGTACACCGCGTCCCTGAACCACGACGTCTACCTGATCGAGGCCTGCGCCATGATCAGCGGCGCCGTGGTGGGCGCGACCAAGATCTTTTCCGACCTGGCCTACACCTGGCTCAACCCGCGCATCACCTTGCGCAGTCTTGGCGGAGGTGGCCAATGAGCTTCCTGCAATCGTTCAAACATCCGTTGGCGCTGCTCGGCCTGATACTGGTGGGCGGCTGGGTGCTGATCGCGGCCTTCGCGCCGTGGCTGGCGCCCCACGATCCGCTGGCAAGCTTCAGCCCCCTGCTGACGCCAATGACCCCGGACCCCGACGGCCAGAGCTTCCTGCTAGGCACCGACATGATTGGCCGGGACATTCTCTCGCGGCTGATCTGGGGCACCCGCACCGTGCTGTTCTGGTCGATCCTCGCCACCCTGACCGCCTTCGCCGTGGGCATCGCCATGGGCCTGTGCGCCGGTTACTTCGGTGGCAAGGTCGACGGCCTGCTGTCGTACGTGGCCGACACCGTGCTGTCGTTCCCGGTGCTGGTGCTGTACATCGTGATCATCATCGCCCTTGGCGCTTCGGCGCTGAACATCCTGATCGCGGTGACCTTCACCAGCGCCCCGGCGATCTTCCGGATCATGCGCGCCCTGACCATCGACATCCGTTCCCGGGACTACGTGCTCAGCGCCATCACCCAGGGCGAAGGTTCGCTGCGCATCATGCTGGTGGAAATCCTGCCCAACTGCGGCGGGCCGCTGATCGTCGATTTCTGCCTGCGCATCGGCTACACCGCGATCATGATCGGCGCCCTGGGTTTCCTCGGCCTCGGCCTGCCGCCGCCCACCCCGGACTGGGGCGGGATGATCAACGAAGGCCGCAGCATGGCCATCGCCTTTCCGCACCTGGTGATTTTCCCGTGCATTGCCATCTCCACCCTGATGCTGGGCCTGAGCCTGCTGGCGGACGGCCTGGACGAACACGCCCAGAAAGGCGCAAGGAGCTGAGCATGAGCAACCTGAACAACCTGCAACAAGTGCTGCGCGTGGAGAATCTCTCCATCGAACTGCCGGCTGGCGCCGACCGCAGCCACGCCGTCAAAGGCATCAACCTGGATGTGCGCAAGGGCGAAATCCTCTGCGTGATCGGCGAGTCCGGCTCGGGCAAATCAGTGCTGTCGGCGGCGATCATGGGCGACTACGCCAAAGGCCTGCGCCACAGCGAAGGGGTCATCGATTTCCTTGGCGACGACATCTGCCGCCTGCCGGAAGACGCCTTGCGCCAGCTGCGCGGCAATCGCATCGCGATGATTTTCCAGGAGCCCATGGCGGCCCTGAACCCGGCGATCCGCATCGGCCAGCAGGTCGAGGAAATCTTCGACATCCACGCATCGCAGATGCCCGCCAGCGAGCGCCGCGAACGCATGCTCGCCCTGCTCGCCTCGACCCATTTGCCCGACCCGCCACGGATCGCCAACAGCTTTCCCCATCAGCTTTCCGGCGGCCAATGCCAGCGCGTGGTGATCGCCATGGCCCTGGCGATGAACCCAGACTTGCTGATCGCCGACGAACCGACCACGGCGCTGGACGTCACCACCCAGGCGCAGGTGCTCAAACTGGTACGTGAACTGCGCGGGCGCGGCCAGCACGGGATTCTGTTCATCACCCACGACTTCGGTGTGGTGGCGGAGATCGCCGACCGTATCGCGGTGATGGAAGGTGGCTGCCTGGTGGAAATCGGCGATCGCGACCAGGTGCTCAACGCCCCGGTGCATCCGTACACCCGCAAGCTGATCGCCGCCGTGCCGGCGCTGCACCCGGAATTGCACGCGCCCAGCGCCGACGGCGAACTGGCGCTGCGCATCGAGCAGTTGAACAAGACCTACAACGTTGGCGGCCGCTCGGTGGCGGCACTGCGCAACGTCTCGCTGCAACTGCCACGGGGCAAGACCCTGGCGATTGTCGGCGAGTCCGGCTCGGGCAAGAGCACCCTGGTCAAGGCGGCGATTCGCTTGGTGGACAGCGACAGCGGTCACGTCTGGGTCGGCGACACCGACTTCCTCGCCTTGCGCGGCGCCGCGCTGGCGGCCAATCGCCGGCGGATCCAGATGATTTTCCAGGACCCCTACGGCTCGCTCAATCCACGGCACCGGGTCGGCGACATCATCGCCCGCGCGGCGCAGTTGCGCGGCTTGTCGGCCAAGGATGCCTGGGCCGAAGCCGGTGATTTGCTGGAGCAGGTGGGGCTCAAGCGCGACGCCCTCAAACGCAAGCCCCGGCAGTTTTCCGGTGGCCAGCGCCAGCGCATCGGGATTGCCCGGGCACTGGCGATGCGCCCGGAAGTGTTGATCGCCGATGAAAGCGTTTCGGCGCTGGACGTGTCGGTGCAAAAGCAGGTGCTGGAGCTGCTGGCGCAACTGCAAGAGCGACTGAACCTGAGCATCCTGTTCATCACCCACGACCTGCGGGTGGCGGCGCAGATCAGCGACTACATCGCGGTGATGCGCCAGGGCGAAGTCGTCGAATACGGCAGCGCCGAACAGGTGCTGCTGCGGCCGCACAACAGCTACACCCAGACGCTGCTCGCCGCGGCGCCCGGGGCCTCGGCGCTGCCCGCCCTTGAAGACGATGGCCCGGTTTTGAGGTTGATCCGACCTTAGGCCAACCTGGTACGAAAACCCTTTTTCCCATGCTGCAGCACTGGCTGCGGCTGGGATTGCTGTTGCCATAAAAAATCAAAAAATATCGGGAGTAAGACTGTGCGCACCACCCCTCGTGCTATCCGTTCCATTGCTTTGATTCCTGTCCTCGGTGCCCTGGCCGCACCGGCCATGGCCATCCAGGTCACCGACAACCTCGACCTCGGCGGTGCCATCCGTGCCCGTTGGGACTACGATCCGGACCGCGACATCCAGAAGTTCGGCCTGGACACGATATTCCTCAGCGCCAAGTACAACTCCGACACCTGGATCGGTGAGGCCCAGTACCGTTTCTACGGACGGTCCTACCCTTACCAGTACACCAAGAACTATGGCGATATCCAATTCGCCAAGTACGCGTGGGCCGGCTACAAGTTCAACCCCGACCAGCAGGTACAAGTGGGCCTGAACACGGTGCCATTCGGTTTGCAGCCGTACTTCGGCAGCACCTTCTACGAAACCCTGGGTAACGTGATCGGCCTGGAAGATGTGCAGCAGGTCGGCGCCAAGTACATCCAGCAAAGCGGGGACTGGAACGTCCAGGCCGGTTACTACCTGCGCCCGGCCTGGCAAGGCAAAGGCACCAGTAACGGCGTCACCTACTCCAGCGTGGTGTCGGAAGCCGACAGCTATGTGGCCGACGGCAGCGACAACCAGGAGCGCAATACCGTGGTGCTGCGAGTGGCCAAGGCGATGGACCTGGGACCGTGGAAATCCGAAGTCGGCCTGTCCGGCCTGACGTCGACCCTGGAAAACCGCGACACCGACAACAATGGCCGACGCAATGCCGTGGCCGTGCACTACCTGGGCAAGAACGGTCCGTGGGAAGTGCAATTGCAAGCCGCACGCCAGCAGATGTCACCGCGCAACCCCGGCACCGATGAACTGGTGACCCTCGGCGGTTACGACGGCACCTACAACGTCGCCAGTCGCGGCAACCTGTACGTGGCGGACCTGAGCTATGACGTGGACGGCAAGTACCTGTTCGACCAGGTCAGCGGGATCAAGCTGTACGCCAACTACAGCGCCTTCGACAAATCCGCCAGCGACTTCAAGACCTCCCAGCGGATGATCCTCGGCACCTCGTTCGCGGTCAGCAAATTGTGGGTCTACACCGAATGGCTGATCGGCAAGAACGATCCGTACATTGGCGGCAGCAGCTATACCCAGAGCCTGGGAGCGGGCGGGACTGATCAGTGGGAGAACCAGCTTTACATGAACATTGGGTACTACTTCTGATCCCGAATATTCGCTGTCCTTAATGACGCCATCGCGGGCAAGCCTTGCTCCCACAGGTTTTAGAGTGAACACAATTTTGTGCATCACCCTGACTCCGTGGGAGCAAGGCTTGCCCGCGATAGCGTCCGCCCAAACAACACTTGCATCCGCTCATTGGCAATAGTCAGATAGACGCCACAAAACAACGCAAAAAAAATGAGCCCTTACATGCGTCAACTGCCCTCGCTCAACATGCTGCGCGTCTTCGAAGAGGTCGCGCGGCATCGCAGTTTCAGCCAGGCAGCCCTGGGTTTGAATGTCACCCAGGGCGCCGTCAGCCGGCAGATCAAGCAACTGGAAGATTACCTGGGCGTCGCGCTGTTCATTCGCACGCCCCAGGGCCTGACGCTGACTGAAACCGGCAACGCCCTCTCCCCTCACCTGAGCGACGCCTTCGACCACATCGAGCGGGCGCTGCAAGCGGTGCGCGTGCCCAATCTGCGCCAACGCCTGCGCATCGTCGCGCCACCGACCTGGGCCACGCGCTGGCTGTCGGCGCATCTGCGCGCCTTCGTCCAGCGCTATCCCGACATCAGCCTGAGCGTGATCAACCAGGTGGGCCACGAAAGCCTGGCGGAAATCGACTGCCATATCCGCTTCGGCCTCGAAGCGGCGAGCCATTGCCACAGCCAATTGCTGGTCATGGAGCGACACATCGCCGTTGCCAGCCCGGAACTGTTCGACGGCGACCAGCCGCCGGACCTGCGGCGCTTTCCATTGCTGCACATCCTCAACGACGGCAAGCGCCTGAAGGTCTGGGAAAACTGGCTGGCGGCCATGGGCCGCGATGATGTCGATGCAGGGCAAGGCCTGGAATTCAGCACCCTGGACCAGGTGATCCACACCACGCTGGCAGGCGGCGGGCTGGCGGTGATCGACCGGCAGATGATCGAGAAGGAATTGGCCAATGGCAGCCTGCTGCCGATCACCCCGGTGGAAGTGGTCGGGCCGTATGGCTATTGGCTGGATGTGGCGAATGATAAGTGGGGGTTGTCGAAGGTGAAGTTGTTTACCGAGTGGCTGGAGTTGGTCAGTAACCCCTAGAACACCACATTCACCTGTAGGAGCGAGCCTGCTCGCGATGAGGCCCTTCCAGCCAACATCCATGTCGACTGCCAGGCCGCCATCGCGAGCAGGCTCGCTCCTACATTGGGCCGGTGTAGATTTCTAGATTGGAGCTGTGGCTTTCACGGCCACACCCACACCCGCCTCCACCGGACTCTGCGCCTTGCACGCCTGGCTCAGGGTCAGCGACTTGGTCTCCGGTGCCCAGGCCCAGGACAGCAGCGCACCAATGGCCAGGATCGCCGCGAGAATGCCCATGGTCGGGCTCAGGCCGATACCCGCCACGCTCACCGGCAGCAGGAAGGTGCTGACCGCCGAGCCCAGGCGACTCACCGCCGTGGCAAGGCCGATACCGCTGGCACGCACTTCGGTCGGGAAGCTCTCGGCCGGGAACACGCCCACCAGGTTACTCACCGCCGACAGCACCAGGGTGAACAGGCCGAACACCAGCACCATCAACGCCGCGGCACTACTTGGTAACACCGCCAACAGGAACAGGGCGATGGCGAGGATGATGAACGAGTTGATCAGGAACCCGCGCCGGGTGAACTTGATGGTGCACCAGATGCCGATCAGCGCGCCGAGGATCAGCAGCATGTTCAGCATCAGCTCGGTGCCGAAGCCTTCGGCCAGGCCCATCTTCTGCAGGACCGACGGCAGGAAGGTGTAGATGGCGAAGTACGGCATGACGATGCAGACGAAGAACAGGCAGTTGAACGCCGTGCGCTTGCGGTACTCGGGGCTGAACAGCACGGCGTAGCCGGAACGGGTTTCAGTGGAACGGGTTTCGTCGAGTTCGACGTGCTCGCCCAGGAACTTCTTGACGATGGCACGGGCTTCGGCGATGCGCCCCTGGTTGACCAGCCAGCGCGGCGATTCCGATGTGCCGATGCGGGCAATCAGAATCAGCGCCGCCGGGATCGCCGACGAGGCCAGCATCCAGCGCCAGGCATCGTCGCCGAGGCTGAGCATCGCGGTGCCGACAAAGGTCGCCGCCACATAACCGAACGTCCAGATCACGCTGAACGATCCGAGCAACACGCCACGGTGTTTCTTCGGCGCGAACTCGGCGAGCATGGCGTGGCCGACACTGAAGTCGCCGCCCAGGCCGATACCGATCAGCACCCGGCACAGGAACAGGGTCAGCGCCGACTCGACGTAGAACTGCATCACCGAAGCAATGGTGATCAGCACGAAGCTGACCAGGAAGATTTTCTGCCGGCCGACCTTGTCGGAAATCCAGCCGAAAAACAGGCTGCCGAGGAACAGGCCAATCAGCGCCGAAGCACCGATCAGCCCCTGCCAGAAGGCGTCCAGTTGCATCTGCGGGCTCAGCAGGGTGAAAGCGATACCGATCAGGCCGAGGATGTAGCCGTCGGTGAAATGCGCGCCGAACGTCAGGCCGGCGATTTTGATGTGGAAACGGCCAATGGGCAGGTCGTCGATCTTTACGGGTTGTACGGACATTTTCGTCTCCATTTGTTGTTATTGACGGAGAAATGAAACCGATAACTGTTTTTGTCTTTTGTAGGAGCGAGCCTGCTCGCGATGGACTTGAGAACGCCACGGGGTGTCAGGCTTGCAGCGTTATCGTTGACGACCATCGCGAGCAGGCTCGCTCCTACAGGGGGCATGCGGGTTACAGGCCACCCATCAACAGGTATTTGATTTCCAGGTAGTCATCCAGACCGTATTTGGAACCCTCGCGACCCAGGCCCGATTCCTTGATGCCACCGAAAGGCGCCACTTCCGTGGAAATGATCCCTTCGTTGATCCCGACCATGCCCGCTTCCAGGCCTTCGGCCATGCGCCAGACGCGACCGATGTCGCGGCTGTAGAAGTAGGCCGACAGACCGTATGGCGTGTCGTTGGCCCGCTGCAGCACTTCGGCTTCGTCCTTGAAGCGGAAGCACGCCGCCACCGGACCGAAGGTTTCGTCCTGGGCGATCAGCATGTCGCCGCTGGCTTCGGCAAGAATCGTCGGCTCGTAGAACGTGCCGCCCAGGGCGTGACGGCGACCGCCGCACAGGACCTTGGCGCCCTTCCCTACCGCGTCGCTGACATGCAACTCGACCTTGGCCAGGGCGGCAGCGTTGATCAGCGGGCCCTGTTCGGTTTCGCCTTCCAGGGCATTGCCCACGCGCATGGCCGCCACGGCTTCGGCGAGTTTGCCGGTGAAGGCTTCGTACACGCCGTCCTGGATGAAGAAGCGGTTCACGCAGACACAGGTTTGCCCGGTGTTGCGGAATTTCGAGGCCATGGCGCCTTTCACGGCGGCGTCGATGTCGGCGTCGTCGAAGACAATGAACGGCGCGTTGCCACCCAGTTCCAGCGAGACCTTTTTCAGCGTGTCGGCGGCCTGGCGCATCAGCAGCTTGCCGGTGCGGGTCGAGCCGGTGAACGACAGCTTGCGCACGATGCCGGACGCTTGCAGCGCGCCACCGATCGCCACGGCATCGCCGGACACCACGTTGAACACGCCGGCCGGAATGCCCGCCTGCTCAGCCAGCACCGCCAGGGCAAAGGCCGACAGCGGGGTTTCTTCCGATGGCTTGAGGATCATGGTGCAACCTGCGGCCAATGCCGGGCCGACCTTGCGGGTGACCATGGCCAGCGGGAAGTTCCACGGGGTGATCGCAGCGACCACACCGATGGCTTCCTTGACCACGACGATGCGTGCATCGGCCTTGTGGCTCGGGATCACATCGCCGTAGGCGCGCTTGGCCTCCTCGGCGAACCACTCCAGAAAGCTCGCGGCGTACACCACTTCGCCCATGGCTTCGGCCAGCGGCTTGCCCTGCTCGCGGCTGAGCAAGGTGGCCAGGTCCTTCTGGTTGCTCAGCATCAGCTCGCCCCAGCGCTTGATGCGCTGGCTGCGTTCCTTGGCGGTCAGCTTGCGCCAGGCCGGCAAGGCGCGGTTGGCGGCTTCGATGGCCAGGTTGGTTTCTTCGGCGCCGGCCTTTTGTACGTCGGCGATCAGCTCGCCGGTTGCCGGGTTCAGCACCGGGTAGGTTGCCCCGCCGCTTGACCAGCGACCATCTATGAAATTGCCGTGGCGGATCAAATCGCTCATGCCACGGCCTCGGTCAGGGTGAAGCGTTCAGAACCCGGACGGGCGGTACGCAGGATGCGCTTGCCGGCGGTGTAATCGTTGATCACGTCGCACGGGGTGTAGTTGCGCTCCAGTTCGTGCAGCTCTTCGGCATCGAGTTTGGTTTCCAGCGCAGCCAGGGCGCTGTCGAACTGTTCGGTGGTGTCGGCGCCGACCAGCATGCAATCCACACCCGGGTGATTGGCGACCCAGGCCTGGGCGATCTGCGCGTTGGACACGCCACGGGCACGGGCTACGCGCTGTACCGAGCGGGCGATTTCGAACGACGCTTCGTCGCTGTACATCTGCTGGGTGAAGAAGTCGGTCTGGTTGCGGGTCGACTGCACGTCACCGGTCAGCAGGCCACGGGCCAACGGGCTGAACACCGAAACACCCAGGCCCTGGTCGCGGCAGAACGGAATCATCTCGCGCTCTTCTTCGCGGTAGGCGCAGTTCAGTTGCAGCTGCATGTTGATCGGCTTGACCCAGCCGTTGCGCTCGCAGGTCATGAGGATCTTCGCCAGCTGCCCGGTGAGCATGGTCGACACGCCGATGTAGCGGGCCTTGCCGGAACGCACGATGTCGTTCATGGCGCTCATGGTCTCTTCGACCGGGGTGTTGACGTCGAAGTAGTGCAGCATGAAGACGTCGACGTAATCCATGTCCAGGCGCTTCAGGGACGCATCGATGCTGTCCATGATGTGCTTGCGCGAATGGCCGCTGGCGTTGATGCCCGGGCGGGTGCCGTAGCCGACCTTGGTGGTGATCACCAGGTCTTCGCGACGGGCCAGGCGCTTGACGATGCGCCCTACCACTTCCTCGCCGACGCCGGCGGAATAGAAGTCCGCCAGGTCGATGAAGTTCACGCCGTTGTCCAGCGCGTGCTTGACGATCGGTTCGCTTTTCTTCTCATCGAAGATCCACGGTTTCCAGTCCGGGGTGCCCATGTTCATGGTGCCCAGACACAGGCGGGAGACTTCGAGGCCGGAGTTACCCAAACGAATGTATTGCATGGCGCGGACCTCAGGCTTTTGGCGTGTAGAAAGGGTTGCTGATGTGGTTGACCACGTCCGCCAGCTGCGCGGTTTCCGGCTTGCCGGTCAGGGCGGCGCGGATCGCGGTGCGGCAGGCGTTGTAGTTGTTCAGGTACACGGCATCCAGGTCGTCGCAGGACGGGTTGACCCAGTTGGCGGTGACGATGGCCCACTCATCTTCGGCTTCCGGCGGCAGGGTGCCGTCCAGCAGCGCTTCCAGGACAGCCTTGGCGATACCGGCCTGGGACGCGCCCCAGGTAGCGTTGCCGTGCAGGTCGCTGCCGATGGCGGCCTTGTTGACGTACAGGGTCATCGGTTTGACCGGGATGTTCGGCTGGGCGATCACCATGAACGGGCAATGACCCTGGCTTGGCGAGGCCAGGCTGTTGGCGAACGCCTGTCCTGCCGGGCCGTTGCGCGGGCCGATCAGGATGTTGATGTGCGCGGCGTTCACGCCCGGGCTTTCGAAACCTTCACCGATGTACAGGTCGAGTTCTTTCATGTGTCGTTACTCTTGTCAGGACGCAGAGGGATTTGTTTGGGTGGTCAGAAGCGCACGCGGGCCTGGGGCTCGGCATGGCAAAAGTCGGGATTCGAAGAGCGCAGCACGGGGCTGGCGGGGACGCGGCAGTGATTGTTCATCATGGTGCAAACGCTCTTTTTTGTTGTTGATGAGCTGGTTTGCGATTTTTTAACACCGGGGGTTGGCGGGGCTGTAACCATATAAAATCATGGGGGTATGACTTCAGGTCATACCCTTTGAATCCTGCACAAAAACCTGTGGGAGCGGGCTTGCCCGCGAAGAGGCCGTCAGCTTCAACATCAATGTTGACTGACACGCCGCCTTCGCGGGCAAGCCCGCTCCCACAGTGGATTGTGGTGGTTTGGGGTTATTGCGACATGGCGTCCTTTTTCATCGCATCCTTGGACATGGCATCTTTTTTCATACCGTCCTTGCTCATCGAGTCCTTGGACATGCTGTCTTTCTTCATCGTGTCCTTGGCCATGGAGTCCTTCTTCATCGTCGTGTCTTTTTTCATCGCGTCCTTGGACATCGAATCCTTGCTCATGCTGTCGTTGCTCATGGTGTCGGCAGCGAACACGGAAGCAGCGCCAACGGCCAGGCACATGGACAGAACAACGGTGGTCAGCTTTTTCATGATGAATCTCCTTGCAGCTCGTTTTTGGGGGGTGAAGTTTGCGGACGTTCGTCAGCTGCCACCGAACCAGTTGTAGCCCTGGTCTTCCCAGTAGCCGCCGCTGTAGGTGTTGCTGACGAAAATCGCCTGGATGTGTTTGGGGTTCTTGTAGCCAAGCTTGGTGGGCATGCGCAGCTTCATCGGGAAGCCGTACTCGCGCGGCAGCACCGCGCCGTCATACGTCAGCGCCAGCAGGGTTTGCGCATGCAGCGCCGTGGCCATGTCGATGCTGGTGTAGTAGTCGTCGGCGCACTTGAAGCCGACGTATTTGGCGTCGGTGTCGGCGCCGATGCGCTTGAGGAAATCACTGAAGCGCACGCCGCCCCAGCGGCCGATGGCGCTCCAGCCTTCGACGCAGATGTGCCGGGTGATCTGATCGGTCTGCGCCATGGCGCGCAACTCTTCGAGACGCCAGCTGCGTTTGTCCGCCACCAGGCCGGACACCTCCAGGCGATAACTCGCCTCCTCCACCGTCGGCGCCTCATCGATGCCGTAGAAGGCATTGAACGGAAACGGCCGGGTGATCATCGATGCCGGATAGGTCGGCGCCATGGCGTTGGGGTTGAACAGCCAGCCCTGCACCCGATCGTTGAAGCGCGACATCGACGACAGCGCGGTCTCGACGCTTTCGCTGTCGGTCAGGTTGCAGCCGGACAGCATGGCGACACCGCCGAGGGTCAGGCCACGCAGCAGGAACGAGCGACGTGAGCGGTCTTCGATCTGCGGCGCGAGGATCTTGCGGGCGTCGGTCAGGATCGAGGACTCATCCAGCTGCGGATGCTGAATGCGCTTTTTCATACGGACTCCTTGCGCCCGACGATCATGGCGAGCAGGGTTTTCGGAACCAGTGCGACCATCACCAGATGCACCGCGACAAAGGCCACCAGCAGCGCCATCGCAATGAAGTGCACATGTCGCGCGGTGTCATAACCGCCCAGCAATTCACGCAACAGCGGGAACTGCACCGACTTCCACAACACCAGTCCGGAGATCACTAGCAGCGTGATGTCGAGCATCACGAACAGGTACGCAAACCGCTGTACCTGGTTGTAATGACTCAGGTCGGCGTGGCCGAGCTTGCCGCGCAAGGCAGCCCACAGGTCATGCAGAACGCCCTTGGGTGAAACCGGGAAAAAGCGCCGTTTGAGGCGACCGCTGAACAGGTTGAAGGCCAGGTACACAAGGCCGTTGAACGCCAGCAGCCACATCGCCGCGAAGTGCCACTGCAACGCACCGCCGAGCCAGCCGCCGAGGGTGATGGAACTGGAAAAACTGAAATCGTAGAGAGGCGAAGCGTTGTAGATCCGCCAGCCGCTGGTCACCATCACCAGCACCGCCAGGGCGTTCAACCAATGGGTGAGCCTTAGCCAGCGTGGGTGGCTGGCCTTAGGTGAAGCAGTTGACTGCGACATGACCGGCTCCTGGTTTGTTGTTCGATGGGGCCGAGTATGGGAGCGACAAGATCGCCAAATCCTCACGCAGAGTTAAATTATTCGTGATAACTGCTCTGCGTCCCCCTGTAGGAGCGAGCATGCTCGCGATGGACGACAGATCACCGCGGGGTGTCAGGATGTGAGCGTCATCGTTGACGACCATCGCGAGCATGCTCGCTCCTACAGGGGGTGCGTGATCCTTTCAGGGTGCAACTATGGTTAAATGCCGCCCCCGCAAATTCGCCGACCCAAACCCATGAACACCGAAGCCCTCGCCACCCTCCACGAACACCTGCTGACCGCCCTCGCGTCCGTCCCCGCCGAAACCCGCCGCCTGTTCCATGGCCGTGGGCGCTGCTGGCCTGGGCTGGAACAAGTGACCGTCGACTGGTTGCAGGGCGTGGTGCTGGTGGCGCTGTTCAAGGAGCCGGAGCCTGGGCAACTGGAAGACTTGAAGCAGGTGCTGATGGCGATCACCCAGTCCAGCCAGTGGGCACAATCCGGCGCCCACACCCTGCTGCTGCAACATCGCTACCTGCTGCAAAGCACCACCGAATGGCTGCTGGGGGATGTCATCGAGGAAATGACCATCACCGAGGGCGGCCTGAAGTACCGGGTGGACCTGGGCCGCAAGCAGAACACCGGCCTGTTCCTCGACATGCGTTATGGCCGTGACTGGGTGCGGGCCAACGCCGAGGGCAAACGGGTGCTGAACCTGTTCGCCTACACCTGTGGTTTCTCGGTGGCGGCCATCGAAGGCGGCGCGACCCATGTGGTCAACCTCGACATGTCGAGCCCGGCCCTGAGCCGTGGTCGCGACAACCATCGGCTCAACGGGCATGACCTGGGCAAGGTCACTTTCCTCGGTCACGACCTGTTCAAATCCTGGGGCAAGGTGATCGGCAAGGGCCCGTATGACCTGGTGATCATCGACCCGCCGTCGTTCCAGAAAGGCAGCTTCCTGCTGACCAAGGATTACCAGCGCGTGCTGCGCCGCCTCCCGGAACTGCTCAGCCCGCAGGGCACAGTGCTGGCATGCATGAACGATCCGGCGTTCGGCGCGGACTTCCTGATCGATGGCGTGACCCGCGAGGCACCGAGCCTGCGGTTCGAGCAGCGGCTGGACAACCCGCCGGAATTTCCGGATGCGGATGTGGAGTGTGGGTTGAAGGCTTTGGTGTTCCAGCTCCTGTAGGAGCGAGCCTGCTCGCGATGGACGACAGGTCACCGCGGGGTGTCAGGCAGCCAGCGTCATCGTTGGCGACCATCGCGAGCATGCTCGCTCCTACAGGGAAGAGATCTATCAGCGCGGCTGCAGCACCAACGCAAACAACTCCCCATGCCCGTTCACATTGAGCTTGTGATACAGGTTGCGCCGATGCACTTTCACCGTCTCCGGCGAGATGCCCATCTGCTGGGCGATGGCCTTGCTGGAGAAGCCTTGCAAGATCAGCCGCGCGGTTTCGATTTCCCGCGCTGACAGGCGCGCGTCGAAACGGTCGAGCAAGGTCGCCAGGTCACCGGCCACGGCCTCGGCAACCGGCCCTTCCGGCGGCAACAGTTGCAGGTGCCGACGCATCGCCGCCAGCACCCAGTCGCGCACGCACAGCAGGCGGCCCTGTTCTTCAAGGGTAAAGCGCGTCGAACGTCCCAGAGACAGACCCAGCACGGCACCGTCGACATTGACCATGAACTGCAACTCATCGCCGCCGACCACTTTGCAGAAGTAGCTCTGGTAGTACTCGCTCTGCTGGAACTGGTCGGGGGCCACTGAATCGAGGCTGTGCAAACCGTCGGCGATGCCGGCACCCACTGCCTGATAAAACGGATCGAGCAAGTACATGCCGGCGCTGTAGTCGGCCAGTTCTTCCTGTTCGTCGCCGCCGCCCTTGGCGTCGAAATCGATCAGCAGGCGCGGCACCCGGCCGGGCCTCATCACCGCGACCAGGGCGTTGTCCAGCGGCACCAGCAGACGCAGGGTATCGACCAGCGCACGCCAGAATCCCGCCTCGCCAACGCTGCCGAACATCCGCGCCAGGCCCTGGTGCAGCGGCAACTCTTTCAACAACGCGTCCACTCACTACCCCTTTCGAGTAACCCATGATGGGAATGGGTAACGGCCACCCCGGTCGATACGCTGCAAGCTCCTGAATATCACCGGCCGCAGCAGGCCAGGAGTGCCGCATCATGAGTGGTCACCGCGCGTATTTCAATCTGGGGCTGGGTGCTTGCCTGGCGGTTTCACTATCCGCGGGCGCATCGGATGCCCCGACCGTTCACGTGTACAACTGGTACGACTACATCGGCCCGAACACCCTGCAGGACTTCAAGCGTGACACCGGGATCCAGCCGGTCTACGACACCTTCGACAGCGCCGAAGTGCTGGAAGGCAAGTTGTTGACCAGTCGCAGCGGCTACGACGTGGTGGTGGCCAGCAACTACAGCCTGCCGACGCTGATCAAGGCCGGCGCGCTGGCGCCACTGCCCCGGGCCCAGATGCCGGACTTCCAGAACATGGACGGCGACCTGCTGGCGAAACTGGCCAACAACGACCCCGGCAACCAGTACGCCGTGCCGTACCTGTGGGGCACCAACGGCATCGGCTACAACATCGACAAGGTGCGCGCGGTGCTCGGCGACAAGGCGCCGGTGGATTCCTGGGACCTGGTGTTCAAGGAAGAAAACCTGGCCAGGCTCGGCGAGTGCGGCGTGGCGATGCTCGACTCGCCCGCGGAAATGCTCCCGGTCGCCCTGCACTACCTCGGCCTGCCGCCCAACAGCACCAACCCCGAGGATTACAAAAAGGCCGAGGCGCTGCTGCTCAAGCTGCGCCCGCACATCGCGTACTTCAACTCGTCGAAATTCATCAGCGATCTGTCCAACGGCAATATCTGCGTGGCGGTGGGCTGGTCCGGGGCGATGCTCGAAGCCAGGACGACTGCCGAACAGGCCGGCAACGGCGTGAAGATCGCCTACAGCCTGCCCAGGGAAGGCGCGCCGGTGTGGTTCGACACCCTGGTGTTGCTCAAGGACGCACCGCACCCGCAACAGGGACTGGCGTTCATCGACTACCTGATGCGCGCCGAGGTCATCGCCCCGGTGACCAATCACCTGAACTATCCCAATGGCAATCGCAATGCGACGGCGCTGGTGGCTGAAGCGACCCGGAGCAATCCGGCGGTGTACCCGTCGGCCGAGGCGCTGGCCACCTTGTACACCTTGCAGCCTCTGCCGCCGGCGACTGAACGGGTGCGGACGCGGATCTGGAGCAAGGTCAAAAACGGACAGTAACCCAGACACTGCCATTCCCTGTGGGAGCGAGCCTGCTCGCGATGAGGCCATCAAATCCAACATTGATGTGGCCTGACCTACCGCTATCGCGAGCAGGCTCGCTCCCACAGGTTTTCACTTTTGCGCCATTCATTTGAAGAAGAGATATCCATGAAACCACGTGCCCGCGACCTGAACATCCAACCCGGCCAGCTGCAACCCGGCCCGCTCAACGCCATCACCGACGTGCCCGGCGTACGGGTCGGGCACAGCCAGGTGCGGGGTCGTACCGCGCAGGGTCGCGACATCCTGACCGGCGTCACCGTGATCGAGCCCCGTGCCGGTTCCACCAGCCAACAACCATGCTTTGCCGGTGTCCATGTGCTCAACGGCAATGGCGACGCCACGGGGCTTGAATGGATTCGCGAGGCCGGCCTGTTGACCAGCCCGGTCGCCTTCACCAACACCCACAGCCTGGGCGTGGTGCGCGATGCCTTGATCGTGCTGGACCGCGAGCAGCAACCGGACGACGGGCGGCTGTACTGGAACATGCCGGTGGTGCTGGAGACCTTCGACGGCCTGCTCAACGACATCAATGGCTTTCACGTAAAGCCCGAACATGTGGCGCAGGCGCTGCATGCGGCGGTGGGCGGGCCGGTGGCCGAAGGCAATGTCGGCGGCGGCAGCGGCATGATCTGCCACGAGTTCAAGGGTGGTATCGGCACCGCTTCACGACGGCTCGACAGTGCCCAGGGCGGCTGGACGGTCGGCGCCATCGTCCAGGCCAACCATGGCGTGCGCAATGAACTGCGAGTCGACGGCTATCCGGTCGGGCGCTACATGACACGGGTCGATTCGCCGTTCCTCAAGGCTTCGCTGCCGCATCCGGGCATGGGTTCGATCGTGGTCTGCCTGGCCACCGATGCGCCGTTGCTGCCGCACCAATGCACGCGCCTGGCACAACGGGCCAGCCTCGGCCTGGCTCGTACCGGTGGCGGCAACGAAGACCACAGCGGCGACATTTTCATCGCCTTCGCCACCGGCAATTCCCACGTGCCACCCGCCGCCTACGAACGCAAACGCGCGCCGACAACCGATCATCTGAGCATGGTCAATAACGATCACATCAGCGAGTTGTTCCTGGCGGCCACCGAAGCTGTGGAAGAAGCCATCATCAACGCCCTGCTCGCCGCCGAAACGACCGAAGGTAACGGCCACGCGGTGCCCGGGCTGGATGCCGAAACACTGCTCGAAGCCTTGAATCAGGCCGGTTGGCCGGGAGCGCGAAATCGCAGAAGCTGACATTTGTGGGAGGATTAGACGTGCGGTACTTGAGGGCCATCCCCCATGTTCCTACGATGGAGTTGCGCAGCCGCTTGCTTGCCCAAGCCGTTGCGTAGGTGGTGAGTGTACTGAACCCCTATCAAGCCCACCGCCTGCTTCATGCGCATCTTGAGCCTCAATGGCTCCACTCCTCCCCATCAAAGAGCTTTGAGGCTCTTTTTTAACCCTCGCAAAACCAGACATTGAAAAGCCCGGCCTTAAGCCGGGCTTTTTTGCTTTCTCAAGACCACCACCATCCCTGTAGGAGCGAGCCTGCTCGCGAAAAACCCGAGAGCGCCGCCGGGTACCTGATTTCACGCGTCATCGTTCACGACCATCGCGAGCAAGCTCGCTCCTACAGGGTATTTATTGCCAGCAAATCGAGCGCCACGCCGCCTCGGCCAGCACATCGCGGTAGGCCTTCGGGCTGCCCTTGGTCCGCCCCGACAACCAGGCGCGGCAGTAGCTGTCGGCCTGGCCGATGATCAGCGATAGCAGCAATTCGGAGGGGAAACTCCCCATTTCACCGCGGTGTGCCGGATCGGACAGCCATTGCAGCAGCACTTTGTTGCGCGCCTTGTTGCGCTCGGCGAGTTCGTCCTTGAACGGTCCCTTGGTCACGGCAAATCGCGCGTGATACTGAAAACGCGCCCATTCCGGCTGGCTGTCGACCCAATCCACGTAGCTGTGCACCAGTGCATACACCCCGGCCTGCGCGGTGCCGGCGTCGGCCATGTAGCTGTCGCGCAGCCGGGCCTGGTCATCCAGCGCGGTGAAAAACAGCGCGGCCACCAGGCCTTCCTTGTTGCCGAAATGATGGTAGATCGCGCCGACGCTGGTATCGCATTCGGCGCGGATCATGTCGATGGTCGTGGCCTCGATCCCCTGTTCGTTGAACAGCTGCAAGGCCTTGCGAAAGATGTCGCGCTTGAGCTCGGCGCGGCGGCCGGGATAGCAGCGCTCGAGTAAATCCGAAGTTTCCATACTGAACACAGACCGAAAATCATGGGTGGAGGCTGGCGGCTGCCAACGCAAACGTGGCGCTAGGTTGACAGATTTCCCGCCGACAGAATACTGTTCCGTCACAGAATATTGTTCTGTTACCGAGCAACATTCTGCAAACCACCCATCACAGAGGCCTTCACATGAGTCAGTTCCTCAGCATGTTCAACAGCGCCGGTCCCCAGGCATTCAGCAAAATGGCCTGCCAGGTGGCGCCCTATTTCTCCACCATCAACCCGCTGGTCACCGACCTGCGCGAACGCTGCGCCACCGTGCAGGTGCCGTTTGCCAAAGAGATCACCAATCACCTGGGCACGGTGCATGCGATTGCCATGTGCAATGCCGCCGAGCTGGCGGCGGGGATGATGACCGACGTGTCCATCCCCAAGGGGGCGCGCTGGATTCCAAAGGGCATGACGGTGGAGTACCTAGCCAAGGCCAGGACTGACCTGACGGCGGTGGCTGATGGCGAGGGGCTGGACTGGAGTAGCGAAGGCGACAAGATCGTGCCGGTGGATGTTCACGATGTTGAAGGCAAGAAGGTGTTTACGGCGCGGATTACGATGAATGTGAAGCTGGCCTGATCCCAGGCTGGATGCGGTTTACTTGTGGGAGCGAGCCTGCTCGCGATGGCGGTGTGTCAGGCAATACATGTGTCGACTGACATACCGCTATCGCGAGCAGGCTCGCTCCTACAGTGGATCTGTGGCATTGAATGACCCGCGATTAGACCAGGCGTAAACGAGGCCCACTGACAGGCACCGCATCATCCCCCAACCGCTCACGCACAAACGCCTGAGCCTTGCGCGTCAGTTGATCCAGATGCCGGTCACGCTGCTTTTCCGCATCCTGCATCGCCCGTTTGCCGTGTTTTTGCAGCAGGTAGGTATGAATCTGCCGCACCTCGAGCGAGCTGTAGATCGACGCCACGTCCAGCAGCGCCATCAAGCCATCGCTGCCGTGGTCGCGGGTGTTCATCAGCACCTGGGTCGCGCGCACACCCACCACTTGAAAACCCATGGCCTCGAAGTACGGCACCTTGGCTACCGCACAGGTCAGTTCGGCATGGGGGTAGCGGGCGACCATCTCGCGCAGCATCCGGCGGGCGATGCCCTGGCGCCGATGGCTGGCGTGCACCGCCATGTAGGCCACGCCACACGCCTCGGGGTCGTCCTTGAGCGGCAGGTACAACAGGAACCCTGTGACCTGCTCCGGGTCGTCCGGATCGGTGGCGACAATCAGCTCCACATCGATCCCTTTGGCCCCGTTCAACGCCTCCAGATACAGGTGAACTTCAAAGCCGATCGCGTATTGATAGACGTTGTAGAGCAGGTTGCTCGGCGCGATCGCGACCATGCTGATGTCGGTCAGGTTGTCGACCACCATCTGCAGGATCTGGCTGTTGATGTGCTCGGGGCACGGGGTCTTGAAGTGGCTGATCTGGGGCATTGCGGGGGGACGGCTCCGGGGGGCGATGGCTGCGTATCATAACCTCGCGGACATCATCCTTCGTCAGTCTTTTCACCAGCGGCCAGTCGCTGTTGCGACACAACGAATGACCGCCATCGAGGAGGAAAAAACCTGATCAAAACCTTATCGATAAAGCCTCTCATTCTGCTTAAGTCAAAAAACCGCCGAAATTCATTACCCCGCAATTGGGGAAAGCAACCCACTGAAAATAGCTGGTTTTTCCCCGCAATTGAGGAATATGCCCCACTACCCCCAACTCCCCTCCTCACCCCCAGATTACACATTTGGAAACAACTAACTAATTAGTTTGAACTTTTTCCCAGACCAGCAGCCCGGCTCGTCTGTTGCATGGGCCCTTTTACCCGCAGCAGCTGTCGTCCCGATAGAGGGCGGTGGGTTTCGCCGATATGGCATGACGCGAGGGGTCCCAACATGAAACCTGTCAAACCGCAATCCAAAACAACCCGCTATATGCGAAGGTCCGGAGTGACCTGCGCGGCGATGCTCATCACCCTTGCCTCGGCCAACGCCTCCCCGCTCGACGATGAAAGCCAGCCACCGCCAACGGACCCCTCGGCCTACTCCAACCCACCCGCCACCCCGGTAGAAGCGGCTGCCGCGCTGGAAGCCATCAAAGGCATGCCGTCAGCCAACCAGGGCTCGATCGCCCTGCCCAACGGTGTGTTCGGCAACCGCGATACGCCGCGTGCCGAGAACGTGCTGCCCCCTGCCCAGCAGACCTCGTTCAACTACCCCACCAACGGCAAACCCAGCCCGTTGTTCGGGGCGCAGCCGTATACCCAGCAACTGCTGCTGTTCGAGGAATTCGGCACGGAAAAACTCGACCCTACCCTGCCGGCACCACCGCTGACTTTCCCGGTGCCCACCGTCGGCCCGGCGCCAACGCAGGACCCGGAAAGCATCGCCCGCAGCGGCCCTTCGAGTACGGCACTGGAAAACTTCATGCGCCAGCCCGGCCTGTACCCGTTCCCGACGCAGTACTCCAACGTGCTGGACCGCAACCCGTGGAAAAGCCAGATCGAAGCCTTCCTCAACCGCCATCCGGTCGGCTCGCCGGCCGAGGGTCGTCCGCCAGGAAAAGGCTGGTCCCATCAGCGCTGGAACGAGTTCTACCCGCAGGTCGCCTTCAAGACCGTGCAAGCAGGCGCCAAGCTCAACGGCGGCATGCGCGATCGCAGGCAACTGCACAACTATGCCGTGGGTGAGTTCGCCCCGGGCGGGCTCTACTATCAGACCTCGGACATTCCGACCACCAAGGGCACGACCAAAGGCATCGACACCCGTTTCCACCCCAGCATGCCGATTCAGAACCACAAGGCGCTGTGGACCTTCGACGGCACCTTCCCGGCAAAACTGTTGATGGTGCGTTACGGCCAACCCGTCCTGATGCGTCACTACAACGCCCTGCCGATCGACCCTGCGGCCAACATGGGCTTCGGCCTGCATACCATCAGCACCCACGAGCACAACGGACACAGCCCGGCGGAAAGCGACGGCTACACCAACGCGTTTTTCTTCCCCGGCCAGTACTACGACTATCGTTGGCCGATGCAACTGGCCGGCTACGACACCATCAACACCAAGGCCGAAGATCCCCGTGCGGCGTTCCCCTGCGCACCGGGCGAAACCCTGTTCGTCAATGACGCCACCCCGGGCCTCAAGACCTGCCAGAACGGCACGATCAAGATCCGTGGCGACTGGCACGAAACCATGAGCACCCACTGGTTCCACGACCACATGCTCGATTTCACCGCGCAGAACGTCTACAAGGGCAACGCGGTGATGATGAACTACTACAGCGCCATGGACCGTGGCAACGAAGCGATCGAAGACGGCGTCAACCTGCGCCTGCCCAGCGGTACGGGATTGCCCTGGGGCAACCGTGACTACGACGTCAACCTGATGGTGGCCGACAAGGCCTGGGATAAGAACGGCCAACTGTGGTTCAACCCGTTCAACACCGACGGATTCCTCGGCGATCAGATCCTGGTCAACTGGCAGTACCAGCCAACCCTGAAAGTGCGCGCGCGCAGCTACCGCTTCCGCATTCTCAACGGCTCGGTATCGCGCTACTTGAGGATCGCCCTGGTGCGTGAAATCGCCGGTACCGGCGGCGAATTCCCGGGCCCGGCGGGCTCCGGGGTGTCCTACACCCGCGTGCCGTTCCACATGATCGCCAACGACGGCAACCTCATGGAACACACTGTACCGTTCGACGGCAGCATGGACCTGGACGGCGATGGCGACTTGCAGAACCACAACGCGATCCTGCCGACCCAGGGCATCGCCGAACGCTTCGACATCATCGTCAACTTCGCGAAAAACGGGATCAGCACCGGCGACAAGCTGTACTTCGTCAACCTGATGGCGCACCAGACCGGCAAGGGGCCGGAAGACACGCCCCTGACGCTGGCCGATGTGCTGTCCGGGAAATACAAGGCCGTGCTCAAGCAAGGCAGCAAGGGGCTTGAGTGGGACCAGGGCGACCCGACCGTAGGCAAGTTCATGCAAATGGTGGTTTATCCTTACACCGGCACCGACGTCAGCATGAACCCTGCCGATTACGAGCCACCGAAACCGGGCAAGGCGGCGGGCAAAGTCATGATTCCGCTGACCCTCAACCGTGATGATCCGGTGGTCCAGGCCAAGCTGAAACAGGCACGCCATCGCGAGTTCATCTTCGGCCGTTCCGACGGTACAGACGAAGCGCCATGGACCATCAAGACCGACGGCGGCTTTGGCTACAACATGGACCCACGCCGGCTCAGCGCCGCCCCGCAACTGGCCAACGGCCCGACCGATGCAGGGTTCTCCGGTGACGGCACCCTGGAAGTATGGAAAATCAAAAACGGCGGCAACGGCTGGAACCACCCGGTTCACGTGCACTTCGAGGAAGGCATCATCATCAGCCGCGACGGCAAGGCGCCACCGGAATGGGAAAAATGGGCACGCAAGGACGTGTATCGCATCGGCGAGGGCATCGACAGTTCGGTGGATGTGGAAATGGCGATCCACTTCCGCGAATTCGCCGGGACCTACATGGAGCACTGCCACAACACCCAGCATGAGGACTCCTCGATGCTGCTGCGCTGGGATATCGAGCATCCCGGGCAGTTCCAGTTGATGCCAACGCCGCTACCTGGCTGGGACGGTGTCACCTACGTCAACTCTGCCGCACTGCCAACCTTCCGCACCGGTGGCAAGGAAGACGACAACCAGGGCGACAACAAAAAACCCGTGGCCAACCCGGACAGCGCCACCAGCAACAACGGGCAAGTGGTGACCATCAACGTGCTGGCCAACGACACCGACCCGGACGGCAACCTGCCGCTCAAAGTGGTGGGCCTGAACCAGCCGGACTCCGGCAAGGGTACGGTCAGTACCGACGGCACCCGTGTGGTCTATACCCCACCGGCCACCGCCCCCGGACCGTTCACCGCGACCTTCACCTATCAGGCCAGCGACGCGAAGAATGCGGTCTCTGACCCGGCAACCGTATCGGTGGCGGTAACGCCAGCGCCGACGGTCAACGAAGACTTGCTGGTAACCAGCGCTTCGGTCCAGGTGCGCAGCAACAACCGCTACACCTGGGACCTGTCCGGTACCACGTCACGGGGCTCGGGTAACACGGTGATGGTGACGGTGACCACGACGGCCGGACCGCTCAACCTCGGCAGTGCGACCCTCACGCCGACCGGCACCGGAGCACGCTGGCGGCTGACGGTCAGCCTCACCGGCGCCGGCCCGAGCGCAAGCCCGACCGCGACCATCACTTCGGGCTATGGCAAAACGGTGACGGCACCGATATCCGTACGCTGACGTCACCTCGACTGGCGCCCGGTCCATGCAATGTGGACCGGGCGTCGCTCGATTACGGAGTGATCCGTCCATAGAGAGCGGAACCCTGGGCCGTTTTTCTCCACAATCGCTTTGCCTACAGTTGCCTCCAGATTTTTATTGGAGGTCACCATGAAACACCCAACCCTGCTTTCCAGTATCCAGATCGGCCCACACGCCCTCTCCCACCGCGTCGTCATGGCGCCCCTGACTCGCATGCGCTCGGAACCCGGCGACAAACCTGGCGCCCTGATGGCCGAGTATTACTCCCAGCGCGCCAGCGAGGGCGGCCTGATCGTTTCCGAAGCCACGGTGGTCTCGCCTACCGGCAACGGCTACCTCGGTTCGCCCGGCCTGTACGACGACGCGCAGATTCCCGGCTGGAAAGCCGTTACCGAGGCGGTTCACGCCAAGGGCGGACGGATTTTCCTGCAACTGTTCCATGCCGGCCGCCAGTCCCACAGCGACATGCAACCCGACGGCGCGCAGCCTGTGGCGCCTTCGGCGGTGCAATACAACGGTGTGGCCTACACCGCCAACGGCTGGGTGCCGAGCACGCCGCACCGCGCGCTCGATACTTCGGAAGTCGAAACGCTGGTAGAAGACTTCCGGCGAGCTGCGCAACGCGGTCTGCAGGCCGGTTTCGACGGTGTGGAAATCCACGGCGCCAACGGTTACCTGATCGACCAGTTCCTGCAGGACGGCAGCAACCGGCGCACCGATGCCTACGGCGGAACCATCGCCAAGCGTGCGCGGTTTCTGCTGGATATCACCCGCGCGGTGATTTCGGTCTGGGGCAACGAACGCGTGGCGGTGCGCCTGGGGCCAAGCGGCAGTTTCGGCGACATGAAAGACAGCGATCCCGAGGCGCTGTTCGTATATGTCGCGCAACAGCTGGCGCCGCTGAACCTTGCCTACCTGCACCTGATCGAGCCTCGCGTAATGGGCAACTCGATCGATGAAAGCAAGGACCAGAACCCGGTGGCGGCACAGTTGATCCGCCAGCATTACACCGGCCTGATCATCGCTGCCGGCGGCTTCACCGCCGAATCCGCCGAGCGGATCCTGCAAGCGGGCGACGCCGACCTCGTGGCCTTCGGTCGCGACTTCATCGCCAACCCGGACCTGCCGGAGCGCATTCGTCATGGGCGGCCGTTGAATGCCTATGACCGGGACACCTTCTATGGCGGTACCGAGGTGGGGTTCACCGATTATCCGTTCTATCAGCAAAGCGCCTGATTTTTCGCTGAATTCAATACCGTCATCGCGAGCAGGCTCGCTCCCACACTGGATCTGCGTCGAGCACAAATGATGTGTTCACTGCAGATCCCTTGTGGGAGCGAGCCTGCTCGCGATGGCGGCACCCCGATCTGCAAGCCCTGCCCTTTGCATTTCCCCCTCCCCGCTCTACTCTGCCTTAACCCCCTCTAACACCGAGCACACCACACATGATGGACAGCCTCAGCGGTATTACGGCCTTCATCCAGGTGGCCGAAACCCGCAGCTTCACCGAAGCCGGGCGCCTGTTGGAAATCTCCGCTTCCGCCGTGGGCAAGAGTGTGGCGCGCATGGAGGAACGGCTGGGCGTGCGCCTGTTCCACCGCAGCACTCGCAGCGTCACCCTGACCACCGAAGGCGAGCTGTTCCTGGACCGCTGCAAACGCATCCTCAGCGAAGTTGAAGCGGCGCAGATGGAACTGCTGGAGTTGTCCGCCACGCCACGGGGCAAGGTGCGCATCAGCGTGCCGATCCAGAACGTGTTGATCATGCCGGTGCTGGCCGGGTTCATGCGGGCCTACCCGGATATCGAGCTGGACGTGGACATGTCCGACCGCATGGTGGACGTGATCGAGGAAGGCTTCGATGCGGTGATCCGCACCGGCGCGCCGCAGGATTCGCGGCTGATGGCGCGCAAGCTGGGGGGCTATCAATTGCAGTTGGTGGCATCGCCCGCCTACCTGCAACAGCACGGCGAACCGACACACCCGGATGACCTGATCAACCACGTGTGCCTGCTGCACAAGTTTCCGGCCACGGGGATGATCGAGCGCTGGCCGCTGCGCATCGGCGAGACGCACATCGAGCCGAATCTGTCGAAGGCGCTGACCTGCACCACGATGGACCCGCTGACGTACCTGGCGATGGATGGGGTGGGAATTGCCTGCCTGCCGGATTTTTCAATCCGCCAGCCACTGGCCGACGGCAGGCTGAAGGTGGTGCTGGACGATTACACCGATCACACCGGCAACCTGTGGATGCTCTGGCCTGCGTCGAAGCAGACCGCACCGAGGTTGCGGGTGTTGATCGACTACTTCAAGGACAACATTCTCAAGCGCTGACTCAGCGATGCAGTGCCTGGGCAATCGGCGTCTTGCCGACGCCAAAGCCCAGCATCACCACCAGCCCCAACAGGCCAAACCCGGCACCCAGCCACAGGGCCGAAGGTACGCCCAGGTGATCCACCATCAGGCCGCCGAACAACGAACCCGAGGCAATCGCCACCTGGAACATGGTGACCAGCATCGCCGAACTGGCTTCCGGCAATTTCGGCGATGTCAGTTGCATCCAGGTGCTCACGCCCAGGGGAATCGCCCCGTAGGCCACGCCCCACGCCAGCACCGCCAGGGCCACCACCGCACTCGAACCCCGCCACTGCGGCAAGGCCAGCTGGGCGATCACCATCAACAGCACCACCGCCCCCAGCGACAGCCGAAGATGCTGCGCCACGCCCCTGGCCATGGCGAAATTGGCCAGCATGCCGACCACCCCGAAGCCCAACAGAATCGAAGTGATAGCCGAGGTCGAGAACCCCGCTTCACGCCCCAGAAACGGTGCGATGTAGGTGTAGGCCGAGAAGTGCGCAGCCACCACCAGCGCCAGCAGCAACATGCTGCGCCGGGCGGTTTTACGCGCCAAAAAATCCAGCAGTGCGCGCACCGGCAAACCCTCGCGCGACGGCAGTGATGGCAGGGTCAGGCCCTGGGCGACCAGCGCCAGCAACGCCAGGGCCGCGGTGACCGCGAACGACACGCGCCAGGAAAACACATCACCCAGCCAGGTTCCGAAGGGCACGCCAAACACGGTGGCCAGGGTGATGCCGGCGAAAATCAGTGCCGTGGCTTTCGCCGCGTTTGATTCGCTGACCAGGCGCCCGGCCACCGCAATCGCCACCGCCCAGAAACCGCCCAGCGCCACGCCCAACAGTGCCCGGCCCAGCAACATGATCGCCAACGACGGCGCGAGCGCCGCCAGCAGATTGGCAACCACCTGCAACAGCGTCAGCACAAGCAGCAATTGCCTACGATTCATGCGCCCGGCCCCCACCATGATCGCCGGTGCCGCCACCGCCGCGACCAGGCCCGGCACAGTGACCATCAACCCCGCCTGCCCATCGCTGATACCCAGGCTGCGGGCAATGGGCGGCAGCACACCCACCGGCAAATACTCGGTGGTGACAAAGGCAAAGGCACCGAGCGCGACGCTGAACACGGATAGCCAGTCGCGCCTGGAGGACCGTTGGGCTGGCGCGAGCGCGGCGCCGGCCGGTATTGCAGATGTATCGTTCATGGCAAAGCTCCACAGAAATGAGTGGAGCCATGCTAGGCAGGCTGGCAACGGGGAAAAACGGGGTGAGGATCCGGTCTGTGTGGAGCGATGGGTCCGTAATCAGGTGCCCACTACCATCGCGAGCAGGCTCGTTCCCACAAGTGATTCACAGTGAACGCATCATGTGATTGGACGCCGATCCAATGTGGGAGCGAGCCTGCTCGCGATGACGGCGGCCCCTCGTTCAGCCTCACTTGAAACCTGACGCACTTGATCTACCGTACTGTGACGTGCCCATTGCTGGTGCCTGCGTGTCGGTAATGGTCAGTCCCTGAAGCTGCAACTGCCGAGTTTCCAAGGAGCCATGATGGCAACCCCTGCGCGCAAGACTGCATCCACTGCCGCCAGCAAAACCAGGTCTGCAAAAAAGCCCGCCACTACCGTCACCGATAGCCTGAATCGCAGGCGTCCCGTCTGCCCGGATCAACTGGATTTGCGTGACCGGCTCTACCAGCCGCCCGTAGGTTTGCAGCCGGCCAGAATGCTGATGCCGACACTCTGGTTGGGCATCAAGAACCAGTTGCAAACCAATGCCTGCACCGGCTTCGCGCTATCGACCGTGATCGAATACTTGCTCAGCAAAGGCAAACGCGAAAACAAGCCGGCCATCTCGCCCTACATGCTGTACAGCATGGCCCGACGCTACGACGAATTCCCCGAAGCGCCAAACGCCCACAAGGAGACACAAAGCGAGGATCAGCTGATCGACAGTGGCTCGACCCTGCGCGGCGCCCTCAAGGGCTGGTACAAACAAGGTGCCTGTGCGGCCGATCTGTGGCCGGATCTGGACATGCCGCCAGCCACCAACCTTCCCGGCACCGACTGGTGGATCGACTCGGTGCAACGCCCGCTCGGCGCCTATTACCGGGTGGACCCGCTGTCGATCAGCGATATGCACGTGGCCCTCAATGACCTGGGCGTGCTCTACGCCAGCGCCGCCTGCCACTCCGGTTGGACCGTCGCCGCCAGCATGGCGGCGCAATTGGCCACGCCACCGGGCGCCTGGGACGATTACTGGCGCATTCCCTGTCAAAAGGCCGGGCTCGACGATGGCGGGCATGCCTTTGTGATCGTCGGCTACAACGAGGACGGTTTTCTGATTCAGAACTCCTGGGGCACCGGCTGGGGCAGCGCCGGCTACGCGATCCTCACCTACGCGGACTGGCAGTACAACGCCATGGACTGCTGGGCACCGCAACTGGGGGTGATCACCGCCGAACACACGGCGATTTCCGAAGCCACGACCCTGCGTGAAAACCCCGCCGGCAACGTCGTGGTCGCGTCCTCGGAAGTGCTGGCCAATCGGGAAATCAATCCGTTCATCATCGACCTTGGCAACAACGGCGAATTGAGTCAGACCGGCGACTTCCGCACCCGTAAAGAAGACGTGGAAGACCTGGTCGATTTCCACCTTGGTGAAGCGCGTCGGCGCTGGAACCTGTCTGCCTCAGACACTATCGACATCGCCATCTATGCCCACGGTGGGCTCAATGACGAAAAAGCCGCTGCCGCCGCGGCGAAAGAGTGGATCCCCCTGCTCTACGACGCGAAGATTTTCCCGATTTTCCTGATGTGGGAAACCGGGGCCATGACCACAGTGCTCAATCTCATCGTCGATGCCTACAGGCAAGTTCCACGCAGCACCGGTGGGGTATTCTCGGAACTGGGCGACGCCGTCAAACAGTTCTATGACAAGCGCCTGGAGCGCGCGCTGGCCGGCCCGGGTACCCTGTTATGGGGCGAGATGAAACAGAACGCCGATGCCCTTAGCGGTAACCCGCTTAGTGGGTTGCAGATTCTGCACAAGGCGTTTCTCGACTCCGGCAAAATCGGCAAATTCCGCCTGCACCTCATCGGCCATTCGGCAGGCGCCATCGTCCACAGCTTTATCATCGACCGACTCGCCCGAGACGGCCTGCGCTTTGCCTCGCTGAGCCTGATGGCGCCGGCGGTACGGGTAGACACCTTCGAGCGCCTGGTGCTGCCGCACCTGATCAGCAAGACCGTGGACAACTGCCTGCAGTTTTCCCTGACCGATGAGGCGGAGAACCAGGACCCGACGTGCCGACCTTACCTGCGTTCGTTGCTCTATCTGGTTTCGGAATCATTTGAAGCCGGCGTGCGCACACCGATCCTTGGCATGGAGAAATACGTCAGGCCTTCGTCTGTCTTCAATCTACCCAACTTCACCTTCATAACCACGCCCTCCGCCGATTCGATCAATTCGACCCACGGCGGGTTCGACAACGATGTGCCGACGCAAAAAAGGATTGTCGCGCAGGTGCTCAAAAGCAAAGCCAATGTCATCAACCTGTCCGGCGTTGGGGGGGGCAGCAATTGGGCGGGCAAAGCAGCCCCGGCTGCCAAGGCTCCGCGCAGCAAGGCCGCTGCCGCCAAACCGAAAAAAGCGGCAGCACCGAGGGCGAAGAAAGGATGAGCGACCAAGCACCGCCCGGAGCGAGCGAACTGCTCTGGTCCGGGCAGATCTGCTCCTGCAACTACTGGAATGATGTGCCGCTGCCGCTTGAGGGCGGCACGCGGTACTACCTGCGTGCCACGGGCAATTGGCTGGATTGGCACAATGACAGCGACGCCAATGGTTACGACCGCAGCTACATGAACTGGGCAAAAGGCATCCTGCGCTTTCGAGCGCCGGGGGCCACCTGGTTTACCTTGATCGGGTCCATCGATCGCAGCCGGGAAAGTCGATTCGTCATTGGCGACGGTAGCCGCTGGAGTGGCGGATGGGTTGCACCGAAATCCGGTCGATTGAGTTGCTTCGCCAACGACGCTCCAGGGTTTTACTTCAACAACAAAGGCTGCCTCACACTGGAAATCTGGCGCTAGGCAACAGTCTTCGGAGCCTGTTCAGAATCTGAAAAGATCACCCTCTACGCTGCTGTCGGTGCCACGTCCGATCGGGCTGTCGTACACCACCAGCAGCTGCGGTCCGGAGCCATCGGCCATGGAGAACAGTGTCATACCTTCGGCATGGTCGCCCCTTTTACCAAAGGGAACAGCCAGAACCGGTTTCAGATCATCTCGGAATACAACACTGTCCTCTTTTTTACACACGCCATCGACCCAGCGGCTGACCGTGACCGGGCCGTCCAGGTCCATGGTGGGTCCCGCGAGGATCAAAAGATCATTGCCGACCACACACAGATCGCGAATACCCAAGCCACCCAACTGGAGGAAGTGCTTGCGGTAAAGATGACGTTCATCACCCATTTTCGTCAGTTTCAGCCTGTGATCATCGTCCTCGTCCAGGTGCGTCTCGATTTGAAGGATGATCGCCCAACCTCTTAATACCGGCCCACGCAAGCCGATAAACAGACGCCCGTCGGCGATGGCCAGGCCTTCGATGTCAAAGCCGTTATCCTTGCTGGGAATCGCAAAAAAACCAGCCAGGTGCTCATCATGTTTGAGCGCTCGGGTCAGCGCACTCCACGACTGCTCGCCATGTAACTGTGCTGCTGTCCTTTGCGAGTTCGCGTCCGCTTGCACCAGTTTAAGTTCGCCGTCTTCCTCCACCACAGGAATACGCGCCAACAAATAACGATTACCGTCGCTGGTAACATCGCTCAGGCGCTCGATGTTTTTGCCTGGTTTTTTAGTCGAGTCGGGTTGCGTGCGCTTGAGGCTATGGGAACCAATCAACCACAAATACCCTTGATCCTTGTCGTAGGCCAGCCCTTCTATATCGGCCTCTTCGAACTTTTCGTGCGGTTGCGGTGGAGCTGGCAGATTCAGTAATTCGCCCAGTGCAAATTGTCGGTGATCTGCATAAGTTTCGTCTTCCGCCGACCTGCTTTCGAAAGTAAGACGCTCAAGACTGAGTGTTTCGTCATTGGCGAGCCAAAGCGTCAGGCCAATCTGCACAACCGCAGATAATCCGTCACGCAGCTTCTTGTCAATAGCCAGATCAAACCGACTGTTAAATTTAAGCAACACTTTCCCTGTACGACTCATATGAGCCACCCTAAGAAAATTAGTTGGTAACAACGTACAACGCCAAGACCACTCGAACTTCGACAACACTATAGATGCGAGCAACAAACAAATCACTTTCAGCCTGTAGGAGCATCAGGCTTTTTTGGAATAGTGATTAAACCCAACAGCACTGTCAGACCCCGTTTAACATTAATTTGGAAAAGCTGTTCCTGATATTAACTCTGCTGCCTTTGATCTCGAAGGTCCTCGCAATTCAAAAGGCCGACTCTCTTGTCGTCGTACTTCCCTACTTTATCGGAGGAATTTTTATCATCGCTGCGGCGCAACCATTCGAAAGCGAATATTGATCTCATTGGAAACGACTGTATCGGCCCACTCGCCCTCGCCGATCTTGAAATCATTGCGCTTGAGTGTCAGCTCGCCATCGAAAATGCCAATGGTGTTTTCCGCTTTCAATAACACCGGCACCGTCACTTCCCGTGTGAGTCCCCGAAGGGTGAGATTGCCGGTGATCTGGTAGCGGTTGTTGCCCAGATTCTTGAATCGGCTCGATTCAAAGGTCGCCACCGGGTAGGTGGCGGTGTCAAACCAGGCAGGCTTTTGCAATTCGGTATTGGCGTCTTCACTGCCGGCATCGATGCTGTTCAGTTCGATGGTCAGTTTGGCGTGGGCCGCCTCGGGCTGGGCGGTGTCGAAATCGAGGTCGCCTTCAAACTTGCCGAAGGTGCCGTACACCCTCGACCCCATCTGGTTATAGGTGAAACTGATGGTGCTGGCCCTGGAATTGACGTCGCTGTATTCGACCGCATGGGCGCCAGGCAAGGCATTGAGTGCAACGAGGGCGATCAATGCAGTGAAACGCTGGAATCTGGGGCTCATGGAACACTCCGGGCCGGGCGCCCTGATGGGTTGAAGTGCTGAACACACGCAGCCAATGACAGGAGGACTAAAGCAAAGAACGGCTGTTTGTGCCAGCTGAACGTCGCCTTGGCCCTCACCGCTCGCTGGCACCCGCCTCGCGCTGCCACGCCCGCTGTAACAGATCGATGACTTCCCGGTCTGACGTCTGGGAAAAATCCACGTACCAGTGCCCGATCGAGGTGAACCACTCCGGGTACAGCGGGCACACCAGCTCGTCCACTTCCCCGCGCAGCGCCTCGGCCGTTTCAACCGGCGCCACCGGCACCGCCACCACGATGCGTGACGGTGCCTGCGCCCGCACTGCCCGGATCGCCGCCCGCATCGAGGCGCCGGTGGCCAGGCCGTCGTCGATCAGGATCACCACCTGCTCCTTGAGCTGCAACGGCGCACGCGAGCCGCGATACACCTGCTCGCGCCGCAGCAGCTCCTGGCTTTCCCGGGCGACCACCGCGTCGAATCCAGCCTTATCGATCGGGTGCATGCGCAACGCCTCCTCATTGCGAATCTGCACGCCCCCGCTGGCAATCGCGCCCATGGCGTACTCCGGGCGGGACGGTACACCAAGCTTGCGCACCAGCATCAGGTCAAGACGGACGCCCAGCGCCGTGGCCACTTCATAGGCCACCGGCACCCCGCCACGGGGCAGGGCCAGCAGGATCACATCGGAGCGATGGGCGTAATGCTGCAAAAGCTCCACCAGGCGCCGGCCGGCGTCCGGGCGATCCTGCAGGATAGAATGCGATAAAGGGCTCACTGAAAACCTCCCCAGGCGATCAGGCCTGTCGGTCAACACCTTCGCCCACAATTTTGCGCCGGGAACACAAAAACCACACCCACCACAAAATCACTGTAGGAGCGAGCCTGCTCGCGATGAGGCCAGTCCAGTCAACCCTGAACCGCGCCAGAATGGCTGCGAAACCTCCTACACCAACCGCTCAATCTTCTGATGCTGCCACACCAGTTTGTAATACAACGTCTGCAACGCCAGCATCCCCAGATACGCCACCGGAAACGCCATCCACACCCCTTGCAGGCCGAACCGCGCATCCAGCAGGTAAGCCACCGGCAACTGCACGCCCACCACGCAGACAATCGAAATCCCCACCGGCACCATCACCGTGCCGCTGGCGCGCATGATGCCGCCGATGATCGCCTGGAAGCCGAACACCAACAGGCTCCAGAGCATGATGTGCAGCAGGTGATCGGCCATGGTCAGCGTCGCTTCCTCGGTGAGGAACGAACCCAGCAGCCAGTGCGACAGCAAGTACCCCAACACCACCAGGCCGCCGGTCAGACACACATTGATCATCAAGCCCGTGCGCAGGATCGCACCGATGCGCTCGATCCGCCCTGCCCCGATCGCCTGCGCACCGAGGATCGACGCCGTGATGGCAATCGACAGCGCCGGGAACTGCACGTAATTGACGATTTGCGTGACCGCACCGTAGGCCGCCGTCGCCTGGGAACCGTGCTGGTTCACCAGCGCCAGGATCACCAGCTCCGACAGCGACAACACCACCATCTGCAAGCCGGTGGGCAAACCGATGCGCAGCACTTTGCCGAGGATCGCCCAATCGAGCTTCATGGCCGCGAAAAACTCCCGGTCCGGCGCCATCGGATGCCCCTTGCGAATCAGCCGCCACGCCAGCCAGCCCATCGCCGCGAGGTTGCCCGCCAGCCCGGCGAACGCCGCACTCTGAATCCCCAGTGGGGGAATGCCCAACCAGCCACGAATCAACGCCGGCGTGAGCGCCAGGCCGATCACGGTCGACACCAGCAGCGCCAGCAACGGCGACAGCGTGTCACTCACCCCGCGCAGCAACTGCGTGAACAACACAAACACCAACAGCGACGGCATGAACCACAACATCACATGGGCATACGCCACCGCGTCGTCCAGCACATCCCCGGGCGTGCCCAGGCCCATCAACGAAGGCCGCGCAAACACACTGCCCACCACCGCCGCCACCAGTCCGATCAACACCCCCAACAACAAGGTCGCACCGGCAATCGCCTTCACCAGATGCGTCTCCCGCGCGCCCCACGCCTGCCCGATCAAAACGCCAGCGCCCGCACCAAGGCCAATCACCAGGGCGATGAAAAAGAAAATGATCGGGAACATCCCGGACACTGCCGCCAGCGCCTGGGTGCCGAGCATCTGCCCGATGTAAATGCTGTTGACCGTGCCGGACATGGATTGCAGGAAGTTCGACAGCACCATGGGCGCGAGGAAAAGCAGGTAGGTTTTCCAGAGGGGGCGTTGGGATTGGGCGGGGTTTTGCATGGGATAGAGGTCCATCTCGACGGCAGGGGTGCGAATAGAGGATAGCTTCGGCGAGATGTGCCCGAGGGGCAATGAGCATTTGTGGGGCGTGTTTAAAGTTTCATTGAAGTGATGTGAAAGATCCGGGATTTCATCAGCCTGGTCTTACATGAAGCTCGGAATGCCTCACCTGTTTTTGTTGATTGAACGCGGCTTATAGTCCGCCCCGTCGCCCTATTGGCGATTCGGGTTTGGCGACTCGAGTTACAGAGAATGCGAAGGCTACCCGCTTCATTGCAGGTATCATCGCACCCGCAAAGCCGCTGTCATGGCGGCTGTGCGCGGGAGACCCTCGGGTCTGCCGGTTTTCTCTGTGCCGGTTCGCCAACCTGCGCACGGCCGCCACCCAATCGTTTGGCGACGACTGAGTAGCGGCTTTAAGCAATCAAACAGAGACCTTCAATATGAATCGATACATCCCCCTCACCGGAATCGACCTGGTTCCGGCCTCCCTGCTCATCGACACCCACGCCCCACTCGACGTCCTGCAAGCCACTGCGGATTACCGTATTCGCGCGGTGACTCAAGTGTTGGAGAACATCGCCTTCCGTGCCGAGATTGGCTGCGACACGGTGGTGTTGTCGGACTTTTCCAAATTGCTGGCCATTCCGTTGCGTGATGGCTGTGATTTGATGGATGTGATTGGGCGGCGCTTGCGAGCGCAGGCGGTGGAGTAAATGAAAACGGGCGCCAAGGCGCCCGTTTCTTGTTGATCATCGCCTCTTAAAGAGGCAGACACTTGGTAATGTCAATCGAAGGTATATTTACCCTCTACCATGAATGTCGGTTCTCTCCAGTTAGGCCCCCTCACCACTCCAACGCCACTCAAATTTACAAAACCAGCTTCATGCATTTTTCTCAGGAGATTTAATAACCCCATGTTGTCTCCCACATGTGCCCAACCAGCCATATTATAAAGTCTGTCCACTCGAGGCAGTGAGGTTCCCAGTTCATTTTTCGTCAGAAACAAAATTACTTCCATGGGTTCTTCCTCGAGCACGATAGTTCCTATGACGCTCATCGTTTTGTTCCTCCCATTTCTTTGTACTCTCTGTCAGCTTGTTTTTTTTCTGCAGCTAAAGCTTCGGACGTATAGAGCAACTCAAAATCATCTTTTAGCTTGTAGTCTTCCAGCGTTGCGGCATGAGCATTGTTCCAAGTAACACCCTGATCATTCGGCTTTACACCGTCTGCCACACCTAATGCCCTGAAACGTTCTAGCTCTCTCAGTTCATGAGTATAGAAACGTTTATCGATAGCCGTAACTACTAATTTACCTTGGAGAATTTTTTCCAAACGCTCAATCATGATGGCATTGGCATCCGATGGTCCGAATCTGCCCGTATGCAATTTCACTAGATCAACACCCACTTGCGTAACGGTGGCATTAGTCCAATTCAAATCCAGAATTTGGCCTCCGGCCTTGGCGGGATTGAACAGACGACCGCTGTACTTTCCTCTCGTGGTAGCCCCCTCATAAGGACTATTGAAAACAACATAGATTGGCGGCAATCCACTGCTGATCGGAAAGCAGTAAATACAATCCCTGAAGTCTGGCAACTTCAAAGCAGGCAAAGTTTCGGGCTGCACGAGTATTGGCAACAGTTCAACGCCAGTGTAATGCGGTACTTCCACTGGTCTGACAGGTGAAGTTGTCGAACTGTTATCCCAGTGGATAATGGGAAAACCGAGGGTGATGGGCGGTGTGTCGGCGGAGGTGAAACTGTAGCTGTTAGTTTTCTGGTCGAACTCCATCGCCCGAACTGGCACCGCTGGCGAAATGCTCCCTCCCACCGGTGTTGCAACGAGTGAGTATTGGCCACGGTCGCCATAAATACGATAGGGAAGATCGATGGTTCCTTCGACAGCGGCGATTTCATTCAGGTTAGTCGATGCACCTGGCAAAACTGCACTACCAGATAGTTTGAGAACAGTTTGAGGATAGCGCTCGCCATTTCCCAGTTCGGGTGAGTAGAGCAAAGTACCGATTCCTACGGCTGTCGCTCGACTGAGAAGTGCTTCTCCCAACCCTGCCAACAACAGAGTGCCTTTACGGATTACCGCCTCGAAGGTCCAACCGCCCGCGTGTTGGAGCGAAGCGGCACCCGCCACAGTTACCACTTGTGCGGCTTGACTAAGGGTTAAATTAAAGTTGTAGGCAGTTTCACCTCTAGCCAAGGCAGAATGGATCGCAGCATCTATAGCTGGAGAAGCGTTCTCTAGAACGGAAACAGCCTCGACAAGGATTCGTTTAACGTAAGCGGCTGTCAGAGATCTCAGAAAATCTTCGTAATAGCCTAGGCGTTCTTCCTCGTGTTCTGCCGTATCCACACTAGCCGCGAATGCCTCGGCATTTTCCCTACTGTCCAACGACAATGGATCAACACCAAAAAAAATATTCGCTTCATGCCAACTCCTATTCATTCTAACTTGCTGCAGAAGCTCGACAATAATCACTTTCTTTTTTATTGCGCACTCCAGCTCATTGCATGAATTACTATCAGCAACTAAGTTTATGCGCCTTTCTATTTCATTTCGCACACCCGTCGTGCCATTCGAAAAAGCACTTCCTATCTGATCTTGCACCGAACGCCCTATAGCGACCAACTTTGAGTATGCATTACGCTGTTGATCGATAGTTTCAATACGATGAGCCAAAGTAACCGCTGGGAGAGTTCCATCCCAATTTAGAGCGCTGTCAAAATCTGAAGGAATTCCTGAGTATTCCTTATGTGGGTTGAGCAGAACATTCGACGATTTCAAAGGCGGTGGAGAAGCGTTGGATTTTTGCATGCAGCATCCCTTGCAATAATTTGAATTCCATGTGAATTGAAGCCGCCGATTTATGCCGCAACAACGGAACCCTATCAACAGCAAATTGTTTACCGCGTATGCCATGTTTAGAGATGGGCATACTTCAATACCAATCACTGCCGCCAGTAAAATTCCTACATAAAAAATTCCGATTTCAAGCGGATAATTTGGTGCACGTTGTAGGGATCAATAACTGTTGCCCGGACTTGCTCAGCAGCAAAACACATACAACCGATCTACCTCTGGTTCAGAAAACAAAGAGATGGTTGCGATTTGATGGATGCGATTGGACGACGTCTTCGGGCGCAGGTGGCGGAGTGAACAAAACCTGCAGCCTTGATGGCATCCTTTTTTTTGCGGGTTGAAATTACGCATTTACTTGCTAAATCGACCCACAAAGCCTGCGCCGGTTACCAATACCTGATGAATAAAAATGTGCAGAAAACTCAGGTTCAACAGGTCGATAACTTGAATTAATCCCAATAAAATCAGATGTATACAAAGAATCTAAATGTGAAATTAAATGTGAAGAAAATCGTCTACCTGTAGGAGCGAGCTTGCTCGCGATGACCGTGAACGATAACGCGCAAATCAGACGTCCTGCAGCCCCCTGGATTTCTGACGAACCCAAAATGCCCGGCCTGATCAGCCGGGCTTTTCGTATCACCGAGTCCCCCGGCAATACGTTTGCCTGCCAGCCTCTGCACCGAATTCGCGAGCAGGCTCGCATGCCAGCGTCCAGATCTCTTTCTTACTTCGGCGAATTGCGAGGATCATCCTGTTTATCGATGTACTCGATCCCCAACGGCCCGGTCCCGTAGACCTGGGAGATGTATTCCCCTGATCTGGCCCAATGGAAATGCGGGGTGTTGGCCGGCAGGATCACTACGCTGCCTGGGCCGTAGGCAACCAGTTTGTCGGGGTCGAAAACCGTGCCGAAACCGATGTAGAAAACACCGGACATGACGGTGTAGATGCGATTTTCAGGATGGACATGGGGCATCAGCTTGATGCCGTTGGGGACTTTGACGCGTACCACGTAAGGCGCCGGTTTGCTCGGGTCGCCGGCGATGACAGCGAGTTTTACTTCTTTCGGGAAGGCGGGAAAGCTGCGCCATTCCACGTCTTCGTTATGCAGAGAACCCGTTTTATCCAGTGGCAATGGCTCTGCCTGGGCCAAGGGGATGGCTGCGCTGGCGGCAAGCAATGCTGTCAGGCCTGCGGTTTTAAACATGTTTTTGTTCATCAAAGACCCCTACTCCGTCACTCATACGAAACCGTTTGGTTCACTGTATTAGTGATCGCCAAGGATGATAACGATGGGGTGGCGCAATACAGTTGATACGCAATGTAATCAACGGTCTGACCGCATTTCCCTCTGTAGGAGCGAGCTTGCTCGCTCCTACAGTGTTCTGTGCCGAACCGGGGATTTGGGTACACAGCCAATCCCCCTGTAGGAGCGAGCCTGCTCGCGATGGTTGCCAATACACCGCATTTCTCCAGACAGCCCGCGTCATCGTTGGCGTCCATCGCGAGCAGGCTCGCTCCCACAGGGGTCGCGTTCGCAGGTACTGAGTGCATCATCACGGCCACGAGCGGTGCGCCGTTCGTTCTATCAATGCCGTCGATGTTCGCAATCACGTCAATCAAGTTCTATTGAAAAGCTTGCGGGGTAACAATTGCTCCATACCAACCAAGAACACCCTCGGAGCACACGATCATGAAACGCCAAACCATCCTCAGCATCGCTTTCTCGGTTTTCGCAGTTAACGCTTTCGCCGCTACCTCCGTTCAACCCGTGGTCGCTGAAGGCGGCTCGGATCGTCTGATCGAAAGCCGTGTGGCTGAAGGTGGTTCCGATCGCCTGCAACAGAATCGTGTTGCAGAAGGTGGCGCTGATCGCCTGCTGGAAAAACGTAACGCAGTAGCTGCCGATGGTTCGGATCGTTTGAAAGGCAACGAAGTGGCCGCTGACGGCTCTGACCGCCTGCAAGGCAACACTGTCGCCGCCGATGGCTCCGACCGCCTGCAAGGCAACACAGTCGCCGCTGACGGCTCCGACCGCCTGCAAGGCAACACCGTTGCCGCCGATGGCTCCGACCGCCTGCAAGGCAACACCGTCGCTGCCGATGGCTCTGACCGCCTGCAAGGCAACACCGTGGCCGCCGACGGTTCCGACCGCCTGCACGGCAACACTGTCGCCTGAAGACTTCGCTTCACCGCAACACCCACAAAAAGCCCGGTCTGATCAGCCGGGCTTTTTCATTTTTACTGGCAGCACCCCTTCCCGATCCGACAAAAACACGATGCCTTGATCTCCACATCCGCTCGCGCCATGGCCAGGTTGAGCCGCACTTGCGCAGCCGCCGCTTCCACTTCGCGCCCCAGTCGTTTCAGACACTCCACATACCCATGCAGGCTCCACACGTTGTCCAGATGCCAGGACGCGCGGCTGAGGGTGTTGTCCAGGCCGAGGTCGGCGCTGTAGGCGTGCAAGGCTTCTTCCACCCTGCCCTGTTCCAGCAGCACCGCGCCCAGTGCGTGACGCACCGGTTGCATCCAGCCCCAGGGCTCGTCATAGGGCAAGTGATCGTCCAGCGATTGCGCCTCGCGCAGGTGGGCGAAGGCTTCGTCGACGTTGCCTTTGCGGTACTCGATTTCGCCGCGCAGCATGCCGGCCGCCACCGCCAGGATGTCGTTGCATTTATTGTTGAAGAGGTAGCGCGTGTCCGGCACCCGGGCCCAGGCTTCCAGAAACAGGTGATGCTCGTTTTCGGCGGCAGCGACTTGCCCGCAGGCGGCGTGGGCCACGCCCTTGGCGTAATGCAGCATGGCGGTGGTCACGCAGTACAGCGCCTGGTCTTCAGGCAGCGGTGTGGCGAGGATGTCGGGCCATTTGCCGAAACGGATCTGTACGTGGACCTTCATCGATACGAAGCTTTCCAGCCAGTCGGCCATGGGCGGTTGCTCCACGCGCAGCAGTTCTTCCTTGATGGTTTCGCTCAATTGTTCGGCGGCGTCCAGGGCCGGTCGATATTGGCCGAGGAACATCGCCGAGTAGAGTTTGAAGTGGTAGTTGTGGCTGCGGTACAGCGTGTAAAAGTTGATCGGCCCTTCCTGCGCCAGGTATTGGCTGTCGGCCTGGATCGCCCGGTGATTGGTGATCATGGCCCCGCGGTAATCGCCGCAGAGCACGTCGATGTGCGACGGCATATGGCGCAGGTGACCGGCGTCCGGCACCAGGTCGCGCAGCAGATCGCCAGCGCGCAAGGCCCGCTCCGGATACGGCGACATCTCCATCGTGTGCAGGTACATATGCAGCACGCCGGGGTGTGGCTCGGCGCCCTGTTGCTCCATGTGTTGCAGGGCCCGTTCGAGCACGGCCACGGTCTCCAGGGTATCGGCGCCGGCTGCCGGCTCACCGGTTTTCAAATCCCACAACTGCCAGGGCGTGCAGTCGATCAGGGCTTCGGCGAACAGCGCGACCACGTCGGGGTCATCGGGGAAGGCGTTGTAGACATCGCGCATGGACGTCGCATAGGCATCGTTCCAAGTGAAAAGCTCTTCAACGCTGGCGGCCTCTTCGGCCTGGTAGCGCTGCTGGATTGCGCGGATCAGTGCCTGTTCCACCGGCGTTGCGCCGTCGAGATGCACCAGGGCGATTTGCGTGGCCAATCGGGCCTGGGCCACGGCTTCTTTCAGCTCGCGTTCGATGAAGGCGTCCCAGCGCTTGTTGTAGTTGGGACCCGAGGCATAGGCGATGCCCCAGTAGGCCATCGCGCAATTGCGGTCGTGCTTTAGGGCTTCCTGGAAACAGCGGATGGATTCGTCGTGGTTGTAGCCGTAGCACCACATCAGTCCACGGTCGAACCAGAGCTGGGCTTGCGGCGAACGGGTCGTCACCGGACGGCTGTAGGTGCCCAAATCGTAATAGTCGTGCATCGGTTTATCCTCTCGACCAGAGCATGAAACCTGCGAAGCACCAGCATACCCCCGCCCCGGTGGCCAGTCGTTGCAGCCGACGACATGCCGCGTCAGCGCCGCCCGACCCTCTCAACCCCTGCCCGTCAACCCCAGGCCCGGGCAGCCCTGTCATCGCGCGCGAAACGCATTGCGTATTCCTTGGGACTGACTCCCAGACGTCGGACGAAGGCTTTGCGCAGCACATCGATGCTGTTGTAGCCGCATCGGCGCGCGATCTCCTCCATCGAGCGCCCTCCCATCTCGAACGCCCGGCACGCGGCCTCCAGTCGAACATCCTCGACATACTTCGCCGGTGTGGTTTTCAGGTCTCGCGCAAACATGCGAATCAAGGTTCTGACGCTGGTCGACATCTGGTCGGCGAGAATCTCGACCGTCAGTTCCGTGTGCAAGTGCTCGCTGATCCAGACGCACAACTCATCCAGGCTCGAACCGCTCGTATGCTGGGATTGCAGGGTCACGCTGAACTGAGCCTGGCCACCCGGACGACGCAGGAACAGGACCAGGTTCTTCGCGATGTCCATCGCGATCCCGCTCCCAAGGTCCTCGCTGACCAGGGCCAGCGCCAGATCGATGCCAGCCGAGATGCCTGCCGAGGTATAGATATTGCCGTCCTTGATCCAGATCGGGTTGGCATCGACCTTGACCCCGGGATAACGCTCGGCCAACAGGTGTGCCGCCCCCCAGTGGGTGGTCGCCCGACGCCCCTCCAGGAGCCCGGCGCCTGCCAGGGCAAACGCGGCGACGCAGATCGAACACACGCGGCGTACGTTCGCCGACCGCTCGCGTATCCAGGCCACTGCCTCGCGGTCCGGGTCGGTCGCCGAGTCCCAGCCGGTGGCGACGATCAGGGTGTCGATGGGTTTGCCGTCCAGGCGCTCCTGCGCAAGGGTTTTGTGGGCGACCAGGCCAATGCCGGTAGCGCTTTGCAGATGAACGTCGGCCGCAGAAGACACCAGTTCAAGCTGGTAAGGCGCCACCTCGCCGCCATACAGGCGGTTGGCAACGGTAAAGACCTCCGCCGGGCCGATGACGTCGAGCGCGTCCACCGGGTTCAAGCCCAGGATCACCACGCGTTTTTGCGCCTGGCTGACGCGCCGCGAACGGCTGCTCGATGTTTTCTTCACGGATGGATCCTCAATCGAAGGGCGTGAATGTTTGACCACTGAATCACTCTGGCACAAATCAACCGTAAATAGTCATTTTGGACATTGGTGAGTCTTTAAAGTGGAGACAGGTCAACTTCACTTGGTAAGCCCACATGATTACCCCAGTTGCTATCGGCGGCATCATCGCCCCGGACTCCGAACTCACCCGCAAGGCGGCATCGCTCGTTGATCGGGTCCACTCCAGAGCGATCCGCAATCACGTGCACCGCACATGGTGGTTCGCCGATTTCCTCGGTCAGCGTCGTGGTCTGAAGTACGACCGCGAAACTGTCTATCTCGCGGCACTGCTGCATGACCTGGGGCTCACCGACGAATTCTGCGCCGACCAGCGTTTTGAAGTCGATGGTGCTGATGCGGCCAGCCGGTTCCTGCTATCGAACGGCTACTCGCAAGAGAAAGCGGAGCTGGTCTGGGATGCCATCGCCCTTCACTCCAGCGCCGGTATCGCCGACCGCAAGCAGGCGGAAATCGCCCTGATCTACATGGGGGCACACGTCGATGTGATGGGCCTGTTCATGGAGCAAATCACCCCCTCGCTGATCGACGACACGCTCGCGCTGTATCCCCGCGTCGGCATGAAAGCCGCGTTTGCCCAGGCGGTGGCCGAAGTGGCCAGGAAAAAACCGCATACCGCCATCGGTACCGGGCTGGCGGATGTCGGGCGCCGGCATATTCATGGGTTCGATTGCCCGAACGTGTGCGACCTGATCGACAACGCGCCATTCGACAGTTGAGCGGCAACGCCGCGTCGTTTGCAGGTAACCGGAATTCAGGAGCAAGTGGACCAGGCGGACGGTGGTTTAAGGCAATTGTCAGGAGCCTGAGCTCCGATTTCTTGAGAGGAATACGGTAATGAGCGAAGCAGAAATTCTTGTAAGCGGTGCAACCGGACGCACGGGTGGAGCTGCCATTGATGAGCTGCTCAGGATGGGCAAGCGCGTGCGGGCTTACGTCCGCTCGGACGACGAGCGAGCCGCAGCCCTGCGTGAGCGCGGGGTGGAGATTGCCATCGGCGACTTCACCGATATCGATGCGATCCGTGCGGCGATGGAAGGCATCCGCTCTGCCTATTTCCTCTATCCGCTGGCCTCGGGAATCGTCGAAGGCGCGGCGTATTTTGCCCAGGCGGCGAAGGAAGCCGGGGTACAGGCAATCGTCAACATGTCGCAGATCTCCGCGCGGCGAGAGTCCAGAAGCCATCTGGCCCGGGATCACTGGATCAGCGAACGGGTTTTCGACTGGTCGGGTGTACCGACAACGCACCTGCGTCCAACCTTCTTCGCCGACTGGCTGGTTTACCCGCACTTTGCGAAAGAAATCCGGGACACGAAAAAAATCGAATTCCCCTTCGAGAACGGTCGTCACGCACCGATCAGCAGCGACGACCAGGGACGCGTGATCGCCCATCTGCTGGCCAACCCCGCGGGGCACGAAGGCAGGATCTACAGCCTGCACGGCCCGGTCGAGATGGACCACGCCGGGATCGCTGCTGCCATGAGCGAGGTATTGGGTATGCCAATCCAGTACGCACCGATCTCGATCGAGGCGTTCAAACTGAAGATGGAGCAGCAATACCAGTTTCCATCGGCGCTGGTTCAACACCTGGTCGAAGTCGCTCAGGATTATCGCGAAGGCGTGTTTGCGGGGGTGAACGATGTGGTGGAGGACGTTACCGGCACGCCAGCGTTGACCGTGCAAGCGTTCATCGAAAAAAACCGGGACGCCTATGCGTGACTGACCGGCTCGCTCCCACAATGTTCTATGCCGAACCGGGAATTTGGGTACACAGCCAATCCCCTGTAGGAGCGAGCCTGCTCGCGATGATCGTCAATACACCGCATTTCTCCAAGACAGTCCGCGTCATCGTTGACGTCCATCGCGAGCAGGCTCGCTCCTACAGTGTTCTGTGCCGAACCGGGAATTTGGGTACACAGCCAATCCCCCTGTGGGAGCGAGCCTGCTCGCGATGATCGTCAATACACCGCATTTCTCCCAGACAGCCCGCGTCATCGTTGACGGCCATCGCGAGCAGGCTCGCTCCTACAATGTTCTGTGCCGAACTGGGAATTTGGGCACACAGCCAATCCCCTGTAGGAGCGAGCCTGCTCGCGATGGTTGCCAATACACCGCATTTCTCCAAGACAGTCCGCGTCATCGTTGGCGTCCATCGCGAGCAGGCTCGCTCCCACAGTGATCGCGTTCGCAGGTCCTGATGGCAACATCACAGCCACGAGCGGTGCGCCGCCCGTTCTATCAATGCCGTCGATGTTCGCAATCACGTCAATCAAGTTCTGTTGAAAAGCCTGCGGGGTAACAATTGCTCCATACCAACCTAGAACACCCCGGAGCACACGATCATGAAACGCCAAACCATCCTCAGCATCGCTTTCTCGGTTTTCGCAGTTAACGCTTTTGCCGCTACCTCCGTTCAACCCGTAGTCGCTGAAGGCGGCTCGGATCGTCTGATCGAAAGCCGTGTGGCTGAAGGTGGTTCTGACCGCCTGCAACAGAATCGTGTTGCAGAAGGTGGCGCTGATCGCCTGCTGGAAAAACGTAACGCAGTAGCTGCCGATGGTTCGGATCGTTTGAAAGGCAACGAAGTGGCCGCTGACGGCTCCGATCGCCTGCAAGGCAACACCGTCGCCGCCGATGGCTCTGACCGCTTGCAAGGCAACACCGTAGCCGCCGATGGCTCCGACCGCCTGCAAGGCAACACCGTCGCCGCCGATGGTTCCGACCGCCTGCAAGGCAACACCGTCGCTGCCGATGGTTCCGACCGCCTGCAAGGCAACACCGTCGCCGCCGATGGTTCTGACCGCCTGCAAGGCAACACCGTCGCCGCCGACGGCTCCGACCGCCTGCAAGGCAACACTGTCGCCTAACCCCTTCGCATCACTGCAACACCCACAAAAAAGCCCGGTCTGATCAGCCGGGCTTTTTTGTGTCCGTGAATCGGGCAATCAGCGCCTGATCACATGTTCAAGCACCACTTCCAGCGGGTGACGCAGTTGCACGTCGGCCTGCCGCTTGACCTGGCTGCGGCACGAGTAACCCGTGGCCAGTGCCTCTCCCTCTTTATCCAGTTTGTCCGCCCATGACTGTTCGAAAATGGTCCGCGAGGTGTCCTGGTTGCGTGCTTCATGGCCATAGGTGCCGGACATGCCGCAGCATCCGGTCGCTTCGGTGACCAGCTTGAGGCCGATACGGGCAAACAGCTTTTCCCATTGCGCGGTGGCGGCCGGTGCATTGGTTTTTTCGGTGCAGTGCGCCAGCAGACGGAAGGTTCCGGTCGCGGGAACTTGCTGCTCAGGCAAGGCGTCGATGAGCCATTCCTGGGGCAGCAGGACCTTCGGGCAGTCCTCGATGCCGGGTACCTTCTGGTATTCCTGGCGATAGACCAGGGTCATCGCCGGGTCGAGGCCCACCAGCGGTACGCCGCAATCGGCCAGGGCCTTGAGCTGAGTGGCGTTACGGATCGCTGCCTTGGCGAAGGCGCCGAGGAAACCCTGCACGTGCAACGGCTTGCCGTTGGCGCTGTAAGGCGCCAGGAACACCCGATAGCCCAGTTGATGCGCCAGCTGTATGAAGTTCGCCAGCAACGGCGTTTCGAAGTAACGGGTGAAGGCATCCTGCACCAACACCACACTGCGTAAACGCTGGGCGGCACTGAGCTCGCGCAGGGCCGGCACGCTGGCCACCGCGACCTTGCAGGCAGTCAGGGTGGTTTGCAGGTTGTGGCGGTGGATCAACGGGCTGTCGAGCATGCCCACCTGCTGCTCCAGCAGGCGACTCACCCATTTCGAGCCGATCACCGCGTTGTACAGGCCCGGGGCCCGTGCCAAGTAAGGAATGGTGAACTCCAGCGAGCCGATCAGGTAGTCGCGCAGCGGGCGCTGATAACGACCGTGATACAGCTCCAGAAATCGCGAACGGAACTCCGGCACGTTGACCTTGATCGGGCACTGCCCTGCGCAGGATTTGCAAGCCAGGCAGCCAGCCATCGCGTCATAGACTTCATGGGAAAAATCCGCCTCGCCCCGCGAGCGCGACAGATTATTGCGCAACCGGGCGGGCAAGCCGCTCAACCAGGACAACTTGCCGCGCGCCACCTGCAACACATCGATATCCGCCGCACCTTGCAGGCGCAACCATTCGCGAATCAGCGACGCCCTGCCCTTCGGCGAATGCTGGCGTTCACGGGTGGCTTTCCACGACGGGCACATCGCATCGTTGGGGTCGTAGTTGTAGCAGGCGCCGTTGCCGTTGCAGTGCATGGCGGTGCCGAAGCTCTGCCAGACGCGTTCGTCGATTTGCCGATCCAGATCACCACGCAGGGTCACTTCATTGACCTTGAGCAAACCTTCGGCAGCGCCCGGCGGCGTGCAGATCTTGCCGGGGTTGAGCTGGTTGTGCGGATCGAAAGCGCCCTTGAGCGATTGCAGCGCCGGATACAGCTCGCCGAAGAAATCCGGCACGTATTCCGAACGCAGGCCCTTGCCGTGTTCGCCCCACAGCAGCCCGCCGTAGCGCCGCGTCAATTCGGCCACCGCGTCGGAAATCGGCTTGACCAGTGCGGCCTGGGCCGGGTCTTTCATGTCCAGTGCCGGGCGCACGTGCAACACGCCCGCATCGACGTGGCCAAACATGCCGTAGGTCAGGCCGTGGCCGTCGAGCAAGGCGCGGAATTCCGCGATGTAGTCGGCCAGACGCTCCGGCGGCACCGCGGTGTCCTCCACGAAAGGCTGCGGGCGAATTTCGCCCTCGACGTTGCCCAGAAGTCCCACCGAACGCTTGCGCATGCCGTACACGCGACCCACGGCCGCGGCGCCTTCGGCCAGGGTGTGGCCCAGCCGCTCGATCGTGGTGTCGGTCTGCAGATGCTCGACAAAGGCCGCCACGCGAGCGTTCACCTCTGCCACCTCGTCACCGCAGAACTCCACCAGGTTGATGCCCAGGGTCGGGCGCCCGGCATCGCTGGGGAAATACTCGGCGACGCTGTGCCAGACGATGTCTTTCATCGCCAGCATCAACACCCTGGAGTCCACGGTTTCGATCGACAGCGGCTTGTGCGCCAACAACGCATTGGCATCGTGCAACGCGTCCATGAAACTGCTGTAGCGCACGTTCACCAGCACCGAATATTTGGGAATCGGCAGCACGTTGAGCTTGGCTTCGACGATGTAGCCCAGCGAGCCTTCGGCCCCGCACAGCACGCTGTTGAGGTTGAAACGCCCCTGCTCATCGCGCAGGTGCGCCAGGTCGTAACCGGTCAGGCAGCGGTTGAGCTTGGGGAATACCGACTCGATCAGGTCGGCCTGGGTTTCCTGAATCTGCCGCGCCACGCGGTACACCTCGCCGATGCGCCCGGGCTGCGCGCACGCCGCTTGCAGCTCGGTGTCCGACAAGGGCCGGCTGTGCAGGCGATCGCCGCCGAGCAGCACGCTGTCCAACTCCAGCACATGGTCACGGGTCTTGCCGTAAGTGCAACTGCCCTGGCCACTGGCGTCGGTGTTGATCATGCCGCCGATGGTGGCGCGGTTAGAGGTCGACAGCTCCGGGGCGAAGAACAGCCCGTGCGGCTTGAGCGCGGCATTGAGCTGGTCCTTGACCACGCCCGCCTGCACCCGCACCCAGCGTTCGGCGACGTTGATTTCAAGGATGCGGTTCATGTGCCGCGACAGGTCGACCACGATGCCGTCGGTCAGCGACTGACCGTTGGTGCCCGTGCCACCGCCGCGAGGGGTCAGCTTGATGTGGCGAAAGCGCGGTTCGGCCATCAGGGTCGCGATGCGCGCGATGTCATCGGCGTCCAGGGGGAACACTGCCGCTTGCGGCAGGCGCTGATAAATCGAGTTGTCCGTCGCCAGTACCGTGCGGGTCGCGTAGTCGGCACTGAGCTGGCCCTGAAAGCCGCTGGCGCTCAGGGCTTGAAGAAATTCCGGGTAGAGGGCCGCGGGAGCAACGGCGGGCAACCGAGCAATCATCGAAGTCTGTTGGGTGGTCGATCTCATCATGGAAAAATCAAAACTCTTGTCGCCAGAACATTAATGGGTCAGTCTCGAATCGTCGGCTTTGCCAATGATCCCGCGGGCTCTGGCGCCAGACAAATGGATATTCCTGCCGCTATCGATGACTTTTACGAATGAATTACCGCCACCTCACCCCTTCCATGTCGTTATTGCTGGCCTTTGAAGCCGCCGCGCGACATGAAAGCTATACCCGCGCCGCCACGGAACTGTCCCTGACCCAGAGCGCCGTGAGCCGGCAGGTCCAGGCGCTGGAGCAGCAACTGGGCCTGAGCCTGTTTCGCCGCGAAGGCCGGCAAGTGCAACTGACCGATGTCGGCCGCCTGTATCAGCGGGAGTTGAGTGAAGCCCTCGGACGCATTCGCAGCGCCACCTTGCAGGCCATGGCCTATCAATCAGGCCGTGGCACCCTGCGCCTGGCCACCCTGCCCACCTTCGGCTCGAAATGGTTGTTGCCGCGCCTGCATGACTTCTACAAGACCCACCCCGGCATGCTGGTGCACATCAATTCGCGCATTGACGCCATCGACTTCGAAACCAGCGGCATCGACGCGGCGATCGTCGTCGGCGCCAACGACCTGCCGGGGTTGATCAGCCATCGCCTGCATACCGAAGAACTGATGGTGGTCATCTCGCCGGAAACAGCCGGGCTTTATGACGACTGGACACCCATGCGCATTGGCGGCCAGACGCTGCTCAACGTCGCGAGCAACGCCAATGTCTGGGGTGAGTGGTTCAGCCACCACGGCCTGCCGCACCGAATGATGCGCTTGGGACCGAGCTTCGAACTCACCTCGCACTTGATCCAGGCCGTCAGGGCCGGCATCGGCATCGGCCTGGTGCCGCGCATCCTGGTGACCGACGAACTGGCCGCCGGCGAACTGATCAGCCTCGACCAGCCCTTCGCCAGCCAGCGCAGTTACTACCTGGCGTACCCGCCGCGCAACGAAATGCTGCCCTCGCTGGTTGCGTTTCGGACCTGGTTGCTGGAGCAGATCTGAGCCCCACGACACAAGCACTTCGCATCACCCTGTCGGCAATCGCTGACTATGCTTTGGCGCACGGGCAGCCCACGGCGAAGTGATACCCTGCGCGCCGCTCTGTCACCCATTACATGGAAAGCCGGCCTATGAAATCACTTCACTCGTTTACCCGCGCCCTTGCCCTCGCATCGCTCGTGACCAGCGCCAGCCTTGCAGCCCATGCGCAAGAGGTGCCGCTGAACAGCGAAGCCTCGAGTGAACACTTTCAAACGCAGGTGCTGGCTGTCGATTCGGCCAAGCACCAGGTCACCATCGAAGGCCTCGACAAGCGCCCGGTTCCCTTCCAGCTCACCGATCAGGCCAAGGCGCTGCACAATCTGAAAGTCGGCGACAAGGTCGATATTCGCGTGACCCGTTCGATCGATTACGTGCTGGACACCGACATCAATGGCAAGCCTGCGGTCAGCAATGACACCTGGGTGAACCGCGCCTCCCCTGACAACCTCCCGGGCGGTGAGATGTATCGCACCGTCAAGGTGACGTTGAAGGTCACTCGCGTCGACGTGGCGAACAATCAGGTGGTCCTGCTGCACCCCGATGGCAATGAGCAGATCGTCACCGTGGTGGATCCGAAGGTGCAGGCACATCTGAAGGACTTCCGGGCGGGACAGACGGTCGAAGCCATTCATACGGAAGTGCTGAAGGTTGAAACGTCGCGCTAGCGTGCACGACATCAATCACCTGTAGGAGCGAGCTCGCTCGCGATGAACCTGAGAGCGCCGCGGGGTGTCAGGCTGCCAGCGTTATCGTTTGCCTCCATCGCGAGCAGGCTCGCTCCTACAGGGATTAGGGGGTGGTCAACAGCTCGCTGATCCACCGCACCTGACGGGTGATGTCCTGCACGGTCGCTTCGGGTACCGCTTGCTGTGCCTTGGCGAAGCCGTTCAGGGTCTTTCGCTTCTGGCGCAGCCTGCGCTGCCACTTGTCGAGGAATGCCGGGCTGCGGGCCTGCATTTGCAGCGGCCCGAAGTAGAGTTCTTCGGCGGTGTAGGTCACAGGTCCGGCGCGCTCGGCGACGATGATTTCGTAGTCGAAGCGGTTTTCCCGCAGCACTTCTTCAAAGAGGATGCGGTAGCCGTTGTCCATCAGCCATTGCCGCAAGGGTTGTTCGCCGCCGTTGGGTTGCAGGATCAACCGCTCCTGACCGCTCAGGCGCGCCTTGCCGCTGTCGAGGATGTCGCGAATTGTCTCGCCCCCCATGCCGCACAGGCTGATCGCGGTGATGCCGTCGGCAGACTCGATGGCCGCCAGCCCGTTGGCCAGGCGCACGGTGATCTGCCCGTCCAGGCCGTTTTCACGGACGGTCCGTGCCGCAGCGTGGAACGGCGTCAAGGCCACCTCCCCCGCCACCGCCGCCGTGATCACGCCACGGTGCATCAACGCCACCGGCAGATAACCGTGGTCGGAGCCGATATCCGCCAACCGCGCCCCCGCCGGCACATGCGCCGCCACGCGCTCCAGGCGCATGGACAATGTCTGTTCGTTCAACTGCAACCCCTTTCTACCGCGAACGTCCGGCACCCTGGGCCGGATCGGGGGGCGATTTTGTCGGGCAATGGCGTGTTTTACAAATTCAGGCGACCGGGGTCATGCAATCAGAGTGCGAGTAATGGTTCAACACCATCGCGAGCAGGCTCGCTCCCACAGGATTCCCGGTTCGACCAATGACCAGTGTGGGAGCGGGCTTGCTCGCGAAAGCGTCAGGTCAGTCACTATTGATGTCGGCTGACACGACGCTTTCGCGAGCAAGCCCGCTCCCACATGGGGAAATGGTGTACTCGAATCGCTGGTTCGACATGGAAAACCTGTAGGAGCGAGCCTGCTCGCGATGATCTCAAATGCGCCGCGTTTACCCGAATGGGCCACATCGAGAGCCTCAGCGGGCGGTTTGAGCCACCGACCGTTCGAGCCAGTCCTCGAAGTGAATGGAACCCAGCAGAGAATTCCGGCCAGGTGTCAGCGACTGATCGTCAAGCACGGCCCCGAAGTAGTGGGCATGCACGTCCGGCACCACTTTGCGGTCATCCCGGGTGATGCGCAGGAAACGCCTGATCAACTCATCCAGGGGCATCGCCTCGGGACCGGCGATTTCCACGGTGCCGTTGACCGGCGGTTGCAGGGTGATTTCGGTCAATGCCGCTGCCACGTCGTCGGAGGCCATGGGCTGGATCAGCGCCGGGGAAAGGAAGACCTGCTCGCCGACCGTGGACGATTGCGCAATGCCGCCGACAAATTCGAAGAACTGCGTGGCCCGCAGGACCGTGTAAGGCACGGCCGATGCCTCGATCATCTCTTCCTGGGCGACCTTGGCCCGGAAGTAACCGCTCTCGGGCAGCCGATCGGTGCCGACCACCGACAGCGCGACGTGATGACGTACGCCGGCCACTGCTTCGGCGGCCAGCAGGTTGCGCGTCGAGGTCTTGAAAAAATCGAGCACCGCCTGATCTTCCCAGACCGGCGCGTTGGACACGTCGACCACGATTTCCGCGCCCTCCAGAGCCTCGGCCAGGCCCTCGCCGGTGACGCTGTTGACGCCCGTCCTGGGCGAAGCGGCGAGCGCTTCATGGCCGCGCTTACGCAGGTTCTTCACAAGTTTCGATCCAATGAGGCCGGTGCCTCCAATTACGACAATCTTCATGGCGGCTCTCCAGTTGTCGACGGCACCCATTTGCCGTCGGGGTAGGTGCAGATTGCCTGCACGCCTGGGGCAAGTCCTTGTGCCGGCCTTGAGTTTCCCTTTGGAGAGTCTTGGTTTTTCGTCCAACGCCAGCGGTGTGCGACAGCGCTTGCCTGCCGTATCATCGACATCACGCACTTACGCCAGCTCGGACACGGAGTCGGGGGGCATCCGGACAGGGGTTTCTCACTTTGCCATTCGTGTTTGAAGATTACGTACTCGATCAGGAACGCCGGGAGCTGACCCTGCGCGGGCAGGTCGTGACCGTCGGGCCGCAGGTCTTCGACCTGTTGTTGCTGCTGATCAGCAACCACGAACGGGTAGTCAGCAAGGATGACCTGCTCAAGGCCGTGTGGGCCGGGCGCATCGTCTCCGAATCGACCATCACCAGCCACATCAACGCGGTGCGCAAGGCCATCGGCGATACCGGCGAGGAACAGCGCCTGGTGCGCACCGTGGCGCGCAAGGGTTATCGCTTTGTAGGCCAGCTGAAGGCCGACGATATCGGGCCTTTGACCGAAGAGCCGGACATCAACCCAACCACGCCAGTCGACCTGCCAGAGCCCTCACCCGCACTGGGCCTGCCGGACAAGCCCTCCATCATGGTCCTGCCCTTCCACAATCTCAGTGGCGACCCGGAGCAGGAGTATTTCGCCGACGGCATGGTGGAGGACATCACCGCCGCCCTCTCGCGCATCCGCTGGCTGTTTGTCATCGCGCGCAATTCCAGCTTCACCTTCAAAGGCCGCTCGGTCGACGTCAAGGGCGTCGGCCAGGAGCTCGGCGTGCGCTATGTGCTGGAGGGCAGCGTGCGCAAAAGCGGGAACAAGGTGCGCATCACCGGGCAACTGATCGATGCCAGGAGCGGGACGCACATTTGGGCGGAACGCTTTGAGGGGCTGCTCGATGACATTTTCGAGCTGCAGGACCAGATAGCCGAAAGCGTGGTGGGCGCCATCGCGCCGCAACTGGAACGGGCGGAAATCGAACGCGCCAAGCGCAAGCCGACGGAGAGCCTGGACGCCTACGACTATTACCTGCGCGGCATGGCCAAGCTGCACAGCGGCACCCGTGAGGCGCTGGAGCTGGCACTGCCGCTGTTCTACAAAGCCATCGAGCTCGATCCGGAGTTCGCCTCGGCTTACGGCATGGCTGCCTGGTGCCACTTCTGGCGCAAATTGAATGGCTGGTTGACGGACCGTGATCGAGAAATTGCCGAGGGCGTGCGCCTGGCACGCCTGGCCGTGGAGCTGGGTCGGGATGATGCAGTGGCCCTGACCCGCGGCGGCCATGCGCTGGCCCATCTCGCCGGCGATGTCGATGGCGGCATCGCCCTGCTCGACCGGGCACGCCTGCTCAACCCCAACCTGGCCCCGGCATGGTTTCTCGGCGGTATCCTGCGCACGCTGCGGGGGGACACCGAGTCAGCCATCAAGGATTTGACCCATGCCGCGCGCCTGAGCCCCGTGGACCCGGAGATGTACAGGATGCAGGTGGGCATGGCCCTCTCGCATTTCTTCGCCGGGCGCTACGACTGCGCCACGGAATGGGCGGAAAAGGCCTTGAGAAACCTCCCTACCCTGCTGCCTGTCGCGGCGCTGTTGCCCGCCTGTCATGCCCTCAGTGGCCGGATGGACAAGGCCGCCCAGGCGATGCAGCGCCTGCACGAACTGGATCCTGCCCTGCGCATCTCCCGGCTCAAGGACTGGCTGCCGATCCAGCGACCGGAAGATCTCGCGCGGTTCAGCGAAGGACTGCGTCTGGCCGGGCTGCCTGAATGAGGGCGCTGCGCCACAGGACATCATCATGGGTGTGCATTTCGCTGTATCAATCGCGTCAATGTTCACCATCACATCAATGAAGTTCTCTTAAAAATCCTGCCGCGTAACATCTGCTCCATACCAACCCATTACACCCCGGAGCACACGATCATGAAACGCCAGACCCTCCTCAGCATCGCTTTCTCGGTTTTCGCAGTTAACGCTTTTGCCGCTACTTCTGCCCAACCTGTGGTCGCTGAAGGCGGCTCGGATCGTCTGATCGAAAGCCGTGTGGCTGAAGGCGGTTCTGATCGTCTGCAACAGAATCGTGTCGCTGAGGGTGGCGCTGATCGCCTGCTGGAAAAACGTAATGCAGTAGCTGCCGATGGTTCGGATCGCTTGAAAGGCAACGAAGTTGCAGCTGACGGCTCTGACCGCCTGCAAGGCAACACTGTCGCTGCCGATGGCTCCGACCGCCTGCAAGGCAACACCGTTGCCGCCGATGGTTCCGACCGTCTGCAAGGCAACACCGTCGCCGCCGATGGCTCGGATCGTCTGCTGCGCAACCTGGTCGCTGAAGGCGGTGCCGATCGCCTGATCAAATACCGCGCTGCATAAACAGCCCGCTGCATCGCAGTACCCACAAAAAGCCCGGCCTGATCAGCCGGGCTTTTTCGTGCCCGGGATTGTGGGCGATCGACTGTAGGAGCGAGCTTGCTCGCGATGGACGTCAACGATAACGCTGGCTGCCTGAACACCCGCGTTGTCTGGGCCTGCATCGCGAGCAAGCTCGCTCCTACAGGGTTATTCTGTGCTGCCCATATCCGACGGAGATACCTGTGCCGCCCCTGACTGCCCGCGAGGTGTACCAGCAATTGCGCGACGCCGCCCTGGAACTTCGCCCGCTCACCTCACTGGATGAACACCCCGGCCCCGGCCCGATGCGCGTCGACATCGAAGGCTGGCGATTGACCCTCGATATGGACGGCATTCACCTGCGCCACTGCCTGCATTGCCAGAGCCCGGACGGTCGGGTGTTCGATGGCGGGCAGCGCTTCGGCACCGACCCGGTGAGTTTGCTCAGCACCTGGGAACTGGCGCAGATCGAGCGTTTGCTCGCTCTGGCCTGACTCCCCCCGCTGCGCTTGTGTATCGGCGCTGACACTCTTGAACTATCGTTCATCTACCTCGGCTGTGTTACATAGGCCTGAGTGCTCCCGTGTCCAAGAGGTTTGCTTATGTTTCACTGCCCACGCCTGCCGCAATTGCTGACCTGCGCCCTGTCCTGCCTGCTCGCCGGTGTCACCCATGCCGCCGCGCCCTCCCCGGCACCCGAGGCACTGCAACCCTTGCTGGCCACCATCAACGAGCGCCTGAACATCGCCGATGAGGTCGCGCTGACCAAATGGGACAGTGGCAAGCCGATCCAGGACACCGCCCGCGAGGCGCTGGTGATCGCCAACGCCAGGAAACAGGCCACCGAGCACAAGCTGAACCCCGATGAGGCGGCCGATCTGGTCGCGGCCCAGATCGAAGCCAACAAACTGGTGCAATACGGTTTGATCGCGCAATGGCAAGCCGCGCACCGGGCACCTGATGTGCCACGGCCGGACCTCAACAAGCTGCGGCCGAAACTGGATCAGCTGCAGATCCTGATGCTGCAGCAATACGCCGCCTTCGCCCCCTATCGCGTCGACCCGCAATGCCCGGTCTGGCTGGCGGAACAACGCTCCGGCCTGATCAAGGACGCCCTGCACGGCCAGGCCCTGATCCGCGCCACCGGGGAGTTGTGCGTGACGGATCAATAACCCCCTATTTCCCTGTAGGAGCGAGCCTGCTCGCGATGGAGGTCAACGATGACGCTGGGTACCTGATTCCCCGCGTTGCCCTGGCGTCCATCGCGAGCAAGCTCGCTCCTACAGGGAAAGCCGCGTTTCCCCACCCATTGACTGCATCAATAGTCACCATTAACTCAATGAAGTTCTCTTAAAAACTGCACGGCGTAACATCTGCTCCATACCAACCAAGAACACCCCCGGAGCACACGATCATGAAACGCCAAACCATCCTCAGCATCGCTTTCTCGGTTTTCGCAGTTAACGCTTTTGCCGCTACCTCCGTTCAACCCGTAGTCGCTGAAGGCGGCTCGGATCGTCTGATCGAAAGCCGTGTGGCTGAAGGTGGTTCTGACCGCCTGATTGAAAATCGAGTGGCTGCCGATGGTTCTGATCGCCTGCAAGGCAACACCGTCGCCGCCGATGGTTCCGACCGCCTCCAAGGCAACACCGTTGCCGCCGATGGCTCCGACCGCCTGCAAGGCAACACCGTCGCTGCCGATGGCTCCGACCGCCTGCAAGGCAACACCGTCGCCGCCGACGGCTCCGACCGTCTGCAAGGCAACACCGTCGCCGCCGATGGCTCCGACCGCCTGCAAGGCAACACTGTCGCCGCCGATGGCTCCGACCGCCTGCAAGGCAACACCGTCGCCGCCGATGGCTCCGACCGCCTGCAAGGCAACACCGTCGCTGCCGATGGCTCCGACCGCCTGCAAGGCAATACCGTCGCCTGAATACATCGCTGCGCTGCAACACCCACAAAAAGCCCGGCCTGATCAGCCGGGCTTTTTCGTGGGTGTTTAAACAACGTTCAACATCTTCGGAAGTGTCCTGCGTCAAGGCGAGAGGCATCCCCACCCATTAAGGGATCAGGCTGATATTCGTGGCACGCGTTATCCATTGAAATGTCAGACGAAAAATTCAGTTGGCTGAAGCGGTTTCACGCCGCCCATCAAGCTGAAGTTGACCCAAGAGTCTCGGCTCGACCAGAATGCTGGAGGTAGCGCCAATGTAGCTACAAATTGACGATGAGGTGATAACCATGGGTGCATTACTGAAAACGACGGACGTGCGTTGCCGCATTGATGAGGAATTGAAAGCGCAAGCGACTGAAGTCTTGAGCGCCTGCGGCCTGAGCATCAGTGATGCCATGCGTCTTTTTCTTCGTCAGGTCGTGGCGACTCAGGGCCTCCCGTTTGAGGTTCGCGTCCCTTCGGAGAAAACCGCACGCGCCATGATGCAAGCAAGAGAGATTCGGCAGCGGTTCGACTCCGTGGACGAAATGCTGAGGGATGCAGATGGCGAAACCGGAGAAAAAGCAAAAGCGCGCTGAGCTGCCCAGGCAATGTGCACAGACCTCGGAATTCAAGAAGTCGTGGGAACGCTACAAACGCGCCGGGCGCCGTGACATGAATGAAGTTCGACAGGTGATGGTCATGCTTTTTCTGGGAGAGACACTACCAGCGGAGTATCTGGACCATGCATTGTCGGGAGACTGGGCTGGTTTTCGAGAGTGTCATATCGGGGGTGACTTCTTGATGATTTATGAACACACCCGTCCCGACCTGCTGACATTTGTCGATCTCGGAAGCCACTCTGAACTGTTCAAATAACGCCCTGTCCCGCCCCCTGTAGGAGCTGTCGAGTGCAACGAGGCTGCGATCTGTTGATCTTCAAAATCAAAAGATCGCAGCCTCGTTGCACTCGACAGCTCCTACACAGCACCTACACAGCACCTACACAGCTCCTAAACAGCACCTACACAGCCAAGTGTTCCGACGATGGACGCATGACCGCTTTTCGAGCGAATCTACGGCTTCCCTCTCTGGACCCCTCCCAATGAGCAAAACCGAAACCCTGGCCAAAATCATGCTCGGTCCCCTGCTACTGATGCAGGGCGCCTATACCCGTCGGGTCACGCCGAAGTTGCCGGAGGCCGAGGGCGAGCGCGAAGGTACGGTCGGCGATGGCGATGTTTTGCGCTTGTTGATCCTCGGCGACAGCGCTGCGGCGGGGGTCGGGGCGGCGACCCAGGGTGAAGCGTTGAGCGGCCAGTTGGTCAGTCGCCTGGCCAGGACGCGCCGAGTCTGCTGGTCGCTGCGGGCGCAGTCGGGGCTGGATTCGCAGGCGCTGCTCGACCGACTGGAGCAGCACGCGCCGGAACCTTTCGATGTGGTGTTGCTGTCCATCGGCGTCAACGATGTCACCAGTCTGCTGTCGGCGGATCAGTGGATCGCCCGCCAACGACAGCTGATAGACGTGCTGACCGACAGGTTCGCGGTCCGCCTGATCGTCTTCTCCCCGCTTCCACCCATGCATCTGTTTCCGGCCCTGCCACAACCGCTGCGCTGGTACCTGGGCCATCGCGCCGCGCGTTTCAATACGCATCTCGCGCAGCTGGCCAATCGCACGAATAACTGTAGGATGCTGACGACCCATCTGGCGCCCGTGGCGGGCTCCATGGCGCGGGACGGTTTTCATCCGGGCCCGGCGATCTACAGTGCCTGGGCCGACGACGCCGCGCAGCTGATCGCCAGGCATCTGACCGACACCGCATCAGGCAAGCTTTGAACAACAACAAAAAACAGGAGTTGACCATGTCTGAACTGCAACTGCACCCCAAGGCCGCCGAGTCCTTGAGCCTGTGGCACGCGATGATCCGCACCGGCGACCTCAAGGCCCTGCCCAGCCTGCTGGACCCGCAAGCGGTGTTCCGCTCGCCGATGGCGCATACCCCGTATCCGGGCGCGCCGGTGGTGTCGATGATTCTCAACACGGTGTCCAAGGTGTTCGAAGACTTTGCCTACCACCGTGAACTGGCGACCGCCGACGGCTTGAATGTCATCCTCGAATTCAGCGCCAAAGTCGGTGAGAAACAGCTCAAGGGCATCGACATGATCCGCTTCAACGAGCAGGGCAAAATCGTCGATTTCGAAGTGATGGTCCGGCCCATGAGTGGCTTGCAGGCCCTGGGCGAGGAAATGGGCAAGCGCCTCGGCGCTTACCTGGCCGCCAGCAAGGCCTGATCGTTGTGCAGCGCCGGTCGGGATTTGGGCACTACCTGCAACTCGACCGGCTCACACAGAAACGCACTGCAACGCGAGCGCAACCAGCGTTCGCCCGGATCGTTGTGCGCCGCCGCGCGCCACACCATTGAAAGCTCCTGCACCGGCAGTGACAGCGGCGCCGGTTCAGCCCGCATGCCTCCCACCGATGCCATCGCCTTCGCCACGTAATCCGGCACGATCGCCAGCAAATCACTTTGCGCCAGCAACACCGGCAGCGCGCTGAACTGCGGCACGGTGAGCACCACCTTGCGCTGGCGACCCAGCAGGCTCAGGGCCTGGTCGGTGTCATCGGTGGCGCTGCCCATGGACGACACCACGGCATGGGGGCGTCGACAGAATTCATCCAGCCCCAGGACGCCGGGTCGACCATCGGCCCGCAGCAGCACCGGCCGGATCGGCCGCAGGGATTTGCGGCGGGCATTGGCCGGCAGGTCAAGGGTGTGGCTGATACCCATGGAGATGTCGCCATTGACCAGCCGTTGCGTCATCTGCTGCTGGTCGACCCGCCGCACGACCAGGCTGATGTTCGGCGCATCGAGCCGCAGCTGCCGCAACAGCCTGGGCAACAGCGCGTATTCGACATCATCGGAAAGCCCGACATGAAAGGTCGCCTCGCTGGTACGCGGATCGAACGACTGGCAGCGGCTCAACGCAGCAGCGATGCCGTCCAGCGCCGGCGACAGGTTGGCGAAGATTTCCTCGGCCCGCAGGGTCGGTTCCATGGCCCGCCCGCAACGGATGAACAACGGGTCGTCGAACAGCACCCGCAATCGGCTCAGTGCACCGCTGATGGTGGGCTGCCCGAGGAATAGTTTTTCGCCGACGCGGCTGACATTCCGCTCATGCATCATCGTCTCGAAAACCACCAGCAGGTTGATGTCGGCACGACGCAGGTCATTTCTGTTCATGGGATTCGCTACCCGGCACGCGGCCATAGAGTTCGGGAAGGTACCTGCACAGGTTATGGCCAAGCGCTGAAAACGTCTGTCGTACATGGGGTCAGCGAGATCATGCGATGGGTGCGCACGCTAATACTCGCGTATAGCCAAGGCTCGGCGGCGGCTACCGGTCAACCTGGAAAAAACCCAATGCAATAAATGGCTTATGAGGGTGACGTGGCAGATTTTTCGGGTTTTTTGTCCTAACCGAATGAAAACCGTTGCTCCTAGCATAGCGATGCGATTCACCGCCCAGCCCAAAGAAAAAGACGAGGCGCGCATGATCGATTCGAAAACGGAAAAACCTGCGCATGCCCGCCGCGCGCAATCCTTTTTGACGCCTTCATTCTTGAAAGAGAGCTTCAGCAAGATGCTGTTCAACGCCGGCCAAAGGACAACCCGCCCCAAGATCGCTTTGAGCCCCAAACCCTTTGAAAACATGCTCGTCTGGCTGATGGGACTGATCGTGGCCTGCGGGATCATCATCAATACCGAAACCCGCGCCGACTTCCCCACCGCCGCCTTGTGCATTGCGGTGCTGTTGATGGCGATCAACCTGTTTTCGATCGGCACGGTGATCGTCGTCGCGCTGCTTGGCATGCTGATGCTGACGGCGCCGTTCCTCTACCACGGCGGTTTCGAAAGCTGGGACAGGGCGGCGGACTTTTTCCGCGACCTGAGCCTGCTGGCGGTGGTCGCCCTGCTGGCCCTGCGCAGCAAAAAAACCTGCGATGGCTTGCAGCACCGAGTGATTTATTTTTCCGGCTCCCAGCAACTGAGCCAGACCGGCTGCATGGGCTTTCGTAGCGGCCGCGAGCAATTCTCCTGGTCGGAACAGTCCGCACGGATCTACGAATACCCGGTGGACGTCAAACCCACGGTGTCGATGATCCTGGCGCGGACCCACCCTGCGGATGTGAAGATGTTGCGGGCAGCTTTCGAGAAAGCGGCACGCCGAGAACCGCTGATCGAGGTCAAGCATCGACTGTTGATGCCCGATGGACGCATCAAGCATGTGCACATGACCGCCACCCCGCTCAACAGTCATCTGGGCTATATCGACTACCTTGGCGCGCTGCGCGATGTGACCGCCAGCAAGCTGGCCGAAGAAGCGCTATGCCGGGCCCAGACCCAATTGGCCCATGTATCCCGTGTGACCTCCCTGGGGGAGCTGGCGGCGTCCATTGCCCATGAAGTCAATCAGCCGTTGGCCGCCATTACCAGCAGCGGCGAGGCTTGCCGCAACTGGCTGAGCCGCCCGGAGCCCAACCTGGTTGAGGCACGCCAGTCACTGGAGCGGATCATCAGCAGCTCCAATCGCGCCAGCGAAATCACTCGTCGCGTCAGGGCGTTGTCGCGCAAATCCGATCCGCTGCGCCAGAACGAATCGCTCAACGACATCGTCAACGAGACCCTGAGCCTGGTGCGCTACGAACTGGCCCACCACAAGATCAATCCGACCATCGAGTTGAGCGCCTTCGGCGGCCAGGTCAACGCCGATCGCGTGCAACTGCAGCAGGTGATCATCAACCTGATCATCAATGCCTGCCAGGCCATGGACGCGATCACCCCGGACGAGCGCTCCCTGAGCATCCGCACCTGGGTCCAGGACAACGAGGTGGTGCTGGAAGTCGCCGATCGAGGCCCGGGCATCCCGGCCGAAGTCCTGCCGCATTTGTTCATGCCGTTTTTCACCACCAAGGAAAACGGCCTGGGGATGGGCCTGTCCATTTGCCGCTCGATCATCGACTTCCACGAAGGGCGGATCTGGGCCACCAGCACCCCCGGCCAGGGCAGCTCGTTTCTGTTCGCCCTGCCCATTCGGGTCGTCAACGATTCGGGCTTTGCCGCGGCCATCTAATACCTTGGTATGAAACGGGTATACCAAGGCGTTGTACCAATACCCGCAGGTATGAATGCCTCAAGCCGCACATGCACTTAATGTAGCGCCCTACGCAAGGACCACAGCGCGGGGCGGTTGCACGTCCAACCCCTTGGGAACAAGCAATGAACGAACAACACCCCACCAACAAAATCACGCCGGGTGAATCCATGGTTTTCGTCGTGGACGACGATGCGCCCCTGCGTGAATCCCTCGGCAGCCTGTTGCGCTCCATCGGCCTGCGGGTGGAGCTGTTCGGCTCGGTTGCCGAATTCATGAAATACCCACGCACCGATACGGTCAGTTGCCTGGTGCTGGACGTGAGACTGCAAGGCAGCAGCGGCCTGGACTTTCAAAACGAACTGGCCGCCGCCGGCATCAACGTGCCCATCGTGTTCATCACCGGTCACGGCGACATCGCCATGACCGTGCGGGCGATGAAAGCCGGGGCCGTGGACTTCCTGACCAAGCCCTTTCGCGAGCAGGACCTGATCGATGCAGTGTGCGCCGCCCACAGCCGCGACAAACAGCGTCGCGAATCCGAGCGCCATGCCGATGAGTTGCGTGGCCGCCACCAGACACTGACCGCGCGGGAGCAAACCGTCATGGCCCTGGCGGCCTCGGGCCTGATGAACAAGCAGATTGCCGGGGAAATCGGCCTGAGCGAAATCACCGTGAAAATCCACCGGGGCCAGGCCATGCGCAAGATGGGCGCACGTTCATTTGCCGATCTGGTGCGCATGGCCGAAGTGATCGCGGCCCAACCAACTGCCAGGTGACTATACCCACGTATACTGTGCGCCTTTTCAGGACAGCGTATCTTGCAATGATGGCGGACGGCCTCTAAGTGTTCTCCGCTACCAGGCAGGACACAACTATGCGCAATGATGCGATCATTTCCGTCGTTGATAACGATGAATCCGTAAGAATGGCGCTGGACAGTTTATTGCGGTCCAGCGGATATACCGTGCGCACCTATGCCGGGGCCCACGAGTTCCTCTTTTCCGATGGACCGACAAAAACCTTCTTGTTGATCTCGGATATTCAAATGCCAGACATGGACGGCATTGCGATGTATGAAGAACTGTCCAACAGAGGCCTTCATATTCCTGTCATTTTCATCACCGGAAACCCTGACGCACAGCGCCCGCCTTGCGCCAGCGCCATGGCGCCGCTGGCATTTTTCCCCAAACCCTTTTCCACCGAAAAGTTGCTTGCCTGTATTGAAACAGCACTCTTTTGATGCAATTAGTCCGGCCAATTGCCTTTAACTAACACCTTGGTATAACCCGCTAATACCTACTCATACTCCGAATGACCCTATGTAGAAGTGTCAAAGACCAATCCCACGAATAACATTCAGTCCAGATTGAAGCCCAACCCTGCCTGGCGTTGTTTAACGACAACGTAATAACAGGCCATCGAGGTCGAGCTTTTATCGCAATACCTTTTTCACGCCCTCGATCGTTATTCAGGAGCTCAAACAATGAAACAGCAGATTTTGATTATTGGTGCCGGTTTCGGTGGTGTCTGGAGCGCATTGAGTGCTGCCCGCCTGCTGGACCAGCACGATCGAAACGACGTCGAAATCACCGTGCTGGCTCCACAGGCCGAGCTGCGCATTCGCCCGCGCTTCTATGAGCCGAACGTTCACAACATGAAGGCGCCGCTGAACGATTTGTTCAACGCCGTGGGCATTAAATTCGTCCAGGGTTCGGCCGAAACGATCGACGAGAAAAACAAGCAGGTCGGCTACGTCAAAGCCTCTGGCGACCAGGGCCAACTGAGCTACGACCGCCTGGTACTGGCTGCTGGCAGCCACCTGATGCGCCCACCGGTCGAAGGCATGCTCGAGCACGCGTTCGACGTCGATACCATCGAATCGGCCGCGCAACTGGAAACCCACATCAAGGCACTCAAGGACCAGCCGGCCAGCGCCTCGCGCAACACCGTGGTCGTCGCCGGCGGTGGTTTCACCGGTATCGAAACCGCCACCGAAATGCCGGCGCGCCTGCGTGCCGTACTGGGTGAAAACGCCGATATCCGCGTCATCGTGGTCGACCGCGCCCCGCAGATCGCCGCGACCCTGGGCGATGGCATTCGCCCATCGATCATCGAAGCGTCGGAGCACCTGGGGATCGAGTGGATCGTCGATGCCACCGTTGCCTCGGTGGATGCCGGTGGCGTCACCCTCGCCGATGGCCGGCGCATCGAAGCCAGCACCGTGATCTGGACCGTGGGTTTCCGCGCAAGCCCGCTGACCGAACAAGTAGAAGGCGCCCGTGACCACCAGGGTCGCCTGCATGTCGACCAGAACCTGAAAGTGCGCGGTCACGCCAACATCTACGCCAGCGGCGACACCGCCTACGCCGCCACCGATAACCTGGGCAACTTTGCGGCGATGTCCTGCCAGCATGCGATTGCCCTGGGTCGCTATGCCGGCAACAACGTCGCCGCCGATCTGCTGGGCGTGGAACCGATGGCCTACAGCCAACCCAAGTACGTGACCTGCCTGGACCTGGGCACCTGGGGCGCGGTGTTCACCGAAGGCTGGGATCGCCAGCTCAAGCTGGTCAAGCAGGAGGCCAAGGACCTCAAGACCCAGATCAATACCGTTTGGATCTACCCACCGGCAGCTGATCGCGCCGCTGCGCTGGCCGCCGCCGACCCGTCGATTCCGGTGGCCTGATCCAGCCACACGGGGTTGCCCGGACCACACCCGGGCAACCCCGTTCGCCGCGCACGGCCATGGCACCTGCAGACGCTTGGAAAGGAGATCGACATGTATGATTTTTTTGAACGTCCCTTTCGGGTCCTGAAGTTATCCAACTTCCTGCTGATTGGCGGCCTGGTCGCGCTGGTCGTCGGCGCCACACTGGCCTACGGCCTGGACCAGTACCTGTCGTTGCCCGGCCTGATCACCGCCCACGCCATGACGATTCTTGGCCCGACCGCCATCAAGCTGGGCTACGTCATGCGTTTGCAGTCCTTCAATCGCCTGCGAAGAGATGCAGCCGCTCATCTGCATGATTTCGCCCGATGATTGAACTGAACCTATGTTGAACACCCAATCCCGTCCAGCCTACTCCTTGCTGTCCGGGACATTTCCCAAGCGCCCGCCACTCGTTTTTCTGGCGGGCGTTTTTTCTTTGGTTTCAACCACCCGCACAGATTGAGAAGCGCTGAACACCTGCAGAACAAACCTCATGAAGAGTTTGCCCGGCATCACAAGTGCCGCGCGAGTTGCCGTTAGATAGCAAAAGCCCGGAAGAACAAATGTCTATCATCAAACGCTGCAAAAAACTTTTTACATCGGATGCCATGGCCTGGTTAGCCGCCATAGCGGTCGGCAGCATGATCTTCATTATCAACACGACACTGGACGCCGATGTCGTCCCGACACTGCTCTACATCACCCTGGTGTTCATGTCGGCGAGTATTTTTTCCGTCCCCGTCTTCGTCACCGTCGCCGTCACTTCCATCGCTTTCTTGACCTTCAGCTTCATCGCCGATGCCGGCTATCGCGACGAAAAACAGATCTCCGCGTTCGTGCGCTGCCTGGTCGCACTGACCACCATCACGCTGTTGGCATTGCGCAGCAAACGCTCCTCCGAAAGCCTGCGGCGCAAGGAAGCGTTCTTCCTGGGCGCGCAAAAACTCAGTCACACCGGCAGCATCGCTTTCATCATCGACAAGGATGAAACCCTCTCGTGGTCCGCCGAATCGGCGCGCATCTTCGAATATCCAGCGGACGTCACGCCCAACGTCGCCATGATCAAGGACCGCACCCACCCCGACGACCTGTCCGTCGTCGACTACGTGCTGGAGCGGGCGACACGCCAGGAAAAACACCTGGAAGTGGAGCATCGCCTGCTCATGCCCGACGGGCGCATCAAACACGTGCACATGATCGCCAACCCGCTGTTCAACCATGACGGACGCATCGAATACGTCGGTGCCGTGATGGATGTCACTGCTTCCAGGCAGGCCGAAGAGGCGCTGTTTCACTCACAGGCGAAGCTGGCCCACGTGACACGTGTAACGTCCATGGGCGAACTGGCCGCCTCCATTGCCCATGAAATCAACCAGCCGCTGGCGGCGGTGATCACCAGCGGTGAGTCCTGCCGGCGCTGGATCAACCGTCCCGAGCCGAACCTGGACGAAGCACGCCGATCACTGGACCGGATCATTCAGAACTCCTGCCGGGCATCGGAAGTCATCGCCTGCATCCGCGCGCTGTCGCGCCAGAGCGACGTGCAGCGCAAGACGGAAGTGTTCGACGATATCGTCAGCGACTCGTTGAACCTGATGCAGCATGAAATCTCCAGCCATCAGGTTCGCCTGTCCGTGCAAGCGCAGGCTCTGGACGCCTGCGTGAACGCCGACCGAGTGCAACTGCAGCAGGTGATCATCAACCTGATCATCAATGCCTGCCAGGCCATGGCCGACATCCACGACCGGCCACGCATCCTGCGCATCAGCACATCGGTGCGAAACAACGAAGCCGTACTGGAAGTCGCCGACAGTGGCACCGGCATTGCGCAGGACATCCTCGCCACCCTGTTCGACCCCTTTTTCACCACCAAACAGAATGGCCTGGGCATGGGGTTGGCGATCTGCCGTTCCATCATCGAATTCCACGGCGGTCGCATCTGGGTCGCCAGCACCGTGGGTGTCGGCACGCAGTTTCTGTTTGCGATCCCGCTGGCCACCCTGCAACTCGATGAATAACCCGCTTCCACACTTGAATCCGCCAACCGGAAAGATGGAGACCTGCCGTGACATCCAATGAAGTAAGCCGCCGTCCCGAACCCGCCCCGACTGAACAGGCACCACCGCGCACCATCGTGTTCGTGGCTTACCCGAACATGGGTCTGCTGGACCACACCGGAGCCCAGACGGTTTTCTATGCGGCGAACCATTACCTGAAGGAGCTTGGCTTGCCGGGTTACACCCTGTACACCGCCAGCATGGACGGCGAGCCCGCCCCCACCGCCGAGGGCCTGGTGGTACAAACCCGGCACCTGGGCGAACTGGCGCAAGAATCAATCGACACCGTGATCGTCCCCGGCTCTCCGCAGATCCGTCAGGCCATGGCCGACAACGTCGCGCTGGTGGAATGGCTGCGCGTCACCGCGCCCCAGACCCGGCGCATGGCGTCGGTGTGCAGCGGCACCTTTTTGCTGGCCCAGGCCGGCCTGCTCGATGGCCTGCGCGTGGCGACCCACTGGTTGATGGCGGACATGTTCGAGCGCCTGTTCCCGCAGATGGAACTCGACCGTGAGGCGATTTTCGTGCAACAGGGATCGATGTGGACCTCGGCCGGCATCAGCGCCGGCATCGACCTGGCCCTGGCGCTGGTCGAAGCCGATTGCGGACGTGAATTGGCGATGCAGGTGGCCCGGCGGATGGTGGTGTACTACCGGCGTCCGGACAATCAGGACCAGTGGAGTCCGCTGTTGCAATCGCAATACTCGGCCAATACCTGATGAGCATCCCCCCTGTAGGAGCGAGCATGCTCGCGATGGACGACTGAACACCACGGGATGCCAGGCTGCCCGCGTTATCGTTGACGACCATCGCGAGCAAGCTCGCTCCTACAATCTGCGCTGCAACAACCACTGAAACAGCCCGCTGCGCTTGATCTCCACCGGCTTTTGCATGACCAGGGTTTCGCGGATTTCCTGGCGCTGGTCCTGCAAGTGGCTCAAGGCGGACTTCAAATCGCCCAGGTGTTCCAGCTGGTTGCCGAACACGGCTTTTTCGATGCGGAATAGCCGTCCGCTGGTGATGCTGCGGAACTCTCCTCGCGACGGTTTATCGGCCAGAATCCCCTCCTCGCCCAGGACCTCACCCGGCCCCATGCGCCCCGCTTCCACCAGTTTTTCATCGTCGTGGATCGCCACCGACACCACCCCGGTACTGATGATCATCAGGCACTCGGCCACTTCGCCGAATGCGAGGATGACCTCGTCAGCCTGGTAGTCCACCGGCCTCATTTCACCGGCCAGACGATCGCGTTCATCGCTACTGAGCGAACGGAAGATCCGCACGTCCTCCAGCAACTGGCGCGGGCGGTTCCAGCGCTGTTCTTCCTGGCCTTGGCCCCAGGTGACGCCCGCGGCTTCGAGGTGCCGATGGGCGAGGTCGAACATCAGGTTGCACACTTCGTTCTTGTGCTTGGCCGAAGCGATAAAGCCCTTGAGCTCGTACTCGGTGTAGTCCAGGTGCGAGCTTTTGACCGAGACCTTGGCCGAGCGCGTTTGCAGCAGCGCCCGGGTCCCGCGCAAGGTTTTTTCCAGGGCATCGATTGCCCGTCGCGGGCGCACGCTGCTGGGCACGGCAATAGTCACGCTGATGCCGTTCACATCCTCCGGGCGACTGAAATTGATGATCCGCGCTTTCGCCGCCACCGAGTTGGGCACCACCGCGATACCGCCCATGTCGGTCATCAGGTGGGTGGTGCGCCAATCGATCTCCACCACCGTGCCCGAGGTGCCATCGATGGAGATCCGGTCATTGAGCTGATACGGCTTGGTGGTGTTGAGCACGATCCCGGAAAACACATCGCTCAAAGTGCTTTGCAGCGCCAGGCCGACAATGATCGCCATCGCCCCGGACGTCGCCAGCAGGCCCTTGACCGGCAACTGCAACACGTACGCCGCCGCAGCCACGATGGCGATCAGGAAAATCACCGCGCCCATCAGGTCGTAGAGCAGGCGCGCACTGTGCCCGGCACGGGACATCAGGCCATAGCCGAGGATGATGGTCAGGGTCCTGGCCGCGAACAGCCACCAGCCGATCCCCAGCACCGTGCCCATCAGGTTGAGGATGGCGTCTTCCGGCCACAGCGGCGGTTGCAGGGGGCTGATCCCGGCCGCGGTCATGACCGCGCTGAACGCCACGAAAATGACGATGCGCAGGCACAGGCGCAGGTTGTGCCGCGCGGTGCCTATCAACTGCCAGAGCGCCAGATCGATCAGGATCAGAATGACACCGCAGATCAACGGGTGAGCCTGCAGGAAGGTGAACATGAATGGTTTCTCCGCAGCCCTGTTACCCGGCAGATTAGAGTCGATTCGAAGGCAGGCGCGCGCCCCCGCCTTGCGCACTCAACGGTCTTGGCACTGTAAAGCGCCCGATTGCACAGGGCACTTCTACCTCAGTGCTAGCCACTCATACTCCGGTATGGCGAGCCTTACCCCATGTGCTAGGCCAGTGTCCCGAGGTAGGAGTGTTATCGGGGACCGGGAGACTTACGCTGGGCACCTGTTATGAAAAACTCTGAAATGAAACAACTCATCGCGCCGCTGCGCCGACCCGGGGACGGTTTTCATGAACGCATTGAAACGGCTGTACATCGTCAGTCATCCGTTACGCATCAGCCGCTATGGTGCGCACACCTCCCTGTCGACCGCCGAGCGCATCGAGATCGTCGAGGCGCTGAGCGATACCCTGAGTACCGCGCTGACGCTGCTGGCGCATCTCAAGCGCGGCCAGCAAAAGCTGCGCAACGTCAGCTTCCTGCCGATGCAGCAACTGTTTCATCGCCTGGTGCGGGCCAATGGCGCTTATGTCGAGTTCCTGGCCACGGCCATCACCGACCTGGGTGGTCATGCACCGACCGAGGCGCTCTCTCAGCTCAATGACATCCCTGAGCCTGGGTGTTTCGCCGACTGCCTGAAAGGCATTTCCCGGGGCGTACGCCGGCTGCGGGCCGCCGACGCCTTGCTGCGTGACTACTGCGAATGCGCCATTGCCCACAAGGACAACGCCAGTCGACGTCTCTTTGAGGAATGCGAGCGGCACAACGCGCACTTTCTCTCGCTGATCGAATACCACCTGATCCACGAACAACCCTTATGACGCCATGCAGAAGCTGTGCAGGAGCTGTGTAGGAGCTGTGTAGGAGCTGCCGCAGGCTGCGATCTTTTGACTTTGCTTGATAAACAAGATCAAAAGATCGCAGCCTCGTTGCACTCGACAGCTCCTACACAATCCCTATCGCCATAAACACGAACAACCCAATCAAACATACCCAAGTATACTTTTCCGCTTTTTCTGAGCGCGTATCTTGCAAGTATGGCGGGCGCCACTTAGCGCCACTCGCAATGACGCAAGGTCTTTACATGTTTAACGCACCTATTATTTCAGTTGTTGATGATGACGAACTAATTCTTATCTCACTGGACAGTTTATTGCGCTCTTACGGTTACACAGTAAATACCTACAACAGTGCCTTTGCCTTTCTTCAATCCAGTGCCCCGGAACAGACCGACTGCCTGATTTCCGATATCCAGATGCCCGGCATGGGCGGTGTGGAGATGTGCGAGAGACTGGCCGCGAGAAACACCCACATTCCCACGCTGCTCATTACCGGAAAGTCAGGTTTGCCGCCCAGGCTCAGCGCCAGGGTAAGACCCCTCGAAGGGTATTTCGCCAAGCCTTTCGACACACGGGAACTGCTGGCGTGTATCGAAGCGATTCTTCAACGCCGGACTTGATCACTGTTTAACACTTTGGTTTAGCCGTTTCGCACCAAGGCATGCACTGACTGACCCTTCGCAGAGATGCACCGCAGTTTTGAAGCTAATAACATTTTGCTTATTCAGTTTATTAGTTCAGCAACTTGCTCTTTCCCTAAAACTAAAACCTCAACCTGGAACTACCGTGCCATGGCAAAAGACAAATTGACTTCAATCAACGGCGCACCCGTCGTCGACAACTTCAACATCCAGACCGCCGGCCCCCGTGGCCCTGCCTTGCTGCAAGACGTGTGGCTTCTGGAAAAACTCGCCCACTTCGACCGCGAAGTGATCCCCGAGCGGCGCATGCACGCCAAGGGTTCCGGCGCCTATGGCACCTTCACCGTGACCCATGACGTGACGCGCTACACCAAGGCGCGCCTGTTCTCGCAAGTGGGCAAGCAGACGCCGATCTTCACCCGATTCTCCACCGTGGCCGGCGAGCGCGGCGCAGCCGATGCCGAGCGCGACATCCGTGGCTTCGCCCTGAAGTTCTACACCGAACAAGGCAACTGGGACCTGGTGGGCAACAACACCCCGGTGTTTTTCTTCCGCGATCCGTTGCGTTTCCCGGACCTCAACCACGCCGTCAAACGCGACCCGCGTACCGGCATGCGCAGCGCACAGAGCAACTGGGATTTCTGGACGTCGCTGCCCGAAGCCCTGCATCAGGTGACCATCGTCATGAGCGAGCGCGGTATTCCCCGCAGCTACCGGCACATGCACGGCTTTGGCAGCCACACCTTTAGCCTGATCAACGCCAACAACGAACGGCACTGGGTCAAGTTCACCTTCAAGTCGCAACAGGGCATCGAGAACCTGAGCGATGAGCAGTCCCAGGAACTGATCGGCCGGGATCGGGAGAGCCATCAACGGGATCTGTTCGACAGTATCGAAGCGGGCGACTTTCCGCGCTGGACCTTCTACATCCAGGTCATGACCGAGGAGCAGGCCCACGATCACCAGGTCAATCCGTTCGACCTGACCAAGGTCTGGTCCCATCACGACTACCCGCTGATCGAAGTGGGTTACTTCGAACTCAACCGCAACCCGCAGAACGTGTTTGCCGAAGTCGAGCAGGCGGCGTTTTCCCCATCCAACGTGGTCCCTGGCATCGGCTTCTCCCCTGACAGGATGTTGCAGGCACGCCTGTTTTCCTACGGGGATGCCGCGCGCTATCGCCTGGGGGTCAACCATCACCAGATCCCGGTCAACGCCCCACGCTGCCCGATGCACAGTTTCCACCGCGACGGCGCCATGCGCGTGGACGGCAACTACGGCGGCCAGCTGGCGTATGTGCCCAACAGCCAGGGCGACTGGGCCGATCAGCCGGACTTCCGTGAACCGCCGCTGAAAATATCCGGCGCCGCCGGCCATTGGGACCATCGCGTGGACGAAGACCACTTCGAACAACCGGGCAACCTGTTCCGCCTGATGACGACCACACAGAAACAGGCCCTGTTCGAAAACACCGCGCGCTCGCTCAGCGGGGTTTCCCAGGAAGTGCAGCAGCGGCACATCACCCATTGCACCCTGGCCGATCCGTTCTACGGTGCCGGGGTTGCCAGGGCCTTGGCTGCCCTCGACCGCTAATCGCCAACCCAACAAAGGCGCCGGGGAAAACGCCAATCCATTGTAGGAGCGAGCCTGCTCGCGATGACGTCAGGTCAGTCAGCATCAGAGGGACTGATCCACCGCTTTCGCAAGCACGCTCACTCCCACATCGAGCGATGGCGTGCGCAAGCCAGTCGTCGATGGCATCATCAGCCGCTGCGACGGTTGCGTTGCCGTCTGATCGACCAAGGAAGTCTCCCCGATGCGAATCCAATCACTGCCAGCCAGCGCCGGTACGGCAGGTACCTCATGACGGCCATCGTCCGGCCGCGGCCGATGCTCATTACCCTGGGCCTGTTGTTGCTGGTGGTGTTCTGGCTGTCACTGGCGCTGGGGCCGGTCAGCCTGCCTTTGGGCGATACCTTGCTGGCCGGTGTGCGTCTGCTCGGGCTGCCGGTGAATGGCAGTGACACGCAACAGGCGGAGCTGATCCTTGGCCAGATCCGCCTGCCGCGCAGTTTGCTGGGCATTGCGGTCGGCTCGGTGCTGGCACTGTCCGGCGTGGCCATGCAGGGGTTGTTTCGCAACCCGCTGGCGGACCCGGGGCTGGTCGGGGTGGCCGGTGGTGCCGCATTGGGTGCGGCCATCGCCATAGTGAGCGGCAGCCTGCTGGGTGGTTTGTCGCCGGCCATCGAACCCTATCTGTTGTCTGTGTGCGCCTTCGCCGGTGGCCTGATCGTCACGGCGGTGGTGTATCGCTTCGGCCGCAGCAACGGCCAGACCAACGTCGCCACCATGCTGCTGGCGGGCGTGGCGATGACCGCCATGGCCGGTGCCGGGGTCGGCCTGTTCACCTACCTGGCCGACGACGCCACCCTGCGCACCCTGACCTTCTGGAACCTGGGCAGCCTCAATGGCGCCAGCTACCCGCGCCTGTGGCCATTGCTGATCGTGGCGGTGGGCGTGGCGTTGTGGTTGCCCCGTCGCGCGGCGGCGCTCAATGCGATGTTGCTGGGTGAATCCGAAGCGCGGCATCTGGGCTTCAATGTCGAGCGGATCAAGCTTGAGCTGGTGCTTTGCACCGCACTGGGGGTCGGTGCCGCCGTGGCGGCGGCGGGCCTGATCGGCTTTATCGGTCTGGTGGTGCCGCACCTGATGCGGCTGCTGGTGGGGCCGGATCATCGGGTGTTGCTGCCGGCATCCCTGCTGGCCGGTGCCAGCCTGCTGTTGCTGGCCGATCTGGTCGCCCGCCTGCTGCTGGCGCCCGCCGAATTGCCGATCGGCATCGTCACCGCGCTCATTGGCGCACCCTTCTTCTTGTATCTGCTGGTACGGGGGCGCACCTGATGCTGCGGGCCAATAACTTGCTGGTCCGTCGTAGCAACCGCACGGTGCTGGCGAACATCGACATCCAGCTGCATGCCGGGCAAGTCCTTGGGGTGTTGGGGCCCAACGGCGCCGGCAAAAGCACCCTGCTCGGTGCCTTGTGCGATGAGCTGCCCGCCAGCGAAGGCACGGTCAGCCTCGACGAACGCGCACTCGCCGACTGGCCCGGTCAGGAGCGGGCCAAACGCCTGGCGGTGTTGCCCCAGAGTTCGAGTTTGAACTTCGCTTTTTCGGTCAATGAAGTGGTGGGCATGGGGCGTCTGCCCTACGCCACGGGCCGGGCGCGCGACGCCGAAATCGTCGCCGAAGCCTTGAAGGCCGCCGACGCCCTGCACCTGGCCGGACGCAGCTATCTGGCGCTGTCCGGCGGCGAGCGTCAGCGCGTGCACCTGGCCCGGGTACTGGCGCAGTTGTGGCCGGGGGCCGAGGGGCAGATCCTGCTGCTGGACGAACCGACCTCGATGCTCGACCCGCTGCACCAGCACACCATCCTGCAAGCGGTGCGCGATTTCGCCGGGCGCGGCGCGGCAGTGCTGGTGATCCTCCACGACCTCAACCTGGCCGCCCGCTACTGCGATCAGTTGCTACTGTTGCAGGAGGGGCGCCCCCACGCCTACGGCCCACCGGATGAAGTCCTGACCGCCGAAGCACTGGAGGCGGTATACGGGTTGCAGGTGCTGATTCATCGCCACCCGGAACGTGGGCACCCCTTGATCATCGCGCGCTGATGCTCGCCCTCTCCCACCGCACGGCGCGAGAGGGCCATCGCCTATAGGGAAAACCGATGCGTATTCTGCTGCTCTGCCTGTTCAGCCTGCTGGTGGCCTGCCAATCCAGGGATGCATTCCCGCCGCCTGCGGCCATTGCCCCCGAAGGTCGCGAACATGCCGAACTGGGTGTCATTCGCGAACTGGCCAGCGGCCGCACCCTGACGCCGCAGGAACTGGTCGAACGCCTGGCCATCGCACCCCGGGTGCTGGTGGGCGAACAACACGACAACCCCGATCACCATGCACTGCAACTGTGGCTGCTGCGCGAACTGGCCAAACAACGTGCGCAAGGTAGCCTGCTGATGGAAATGCTCAACCCCGACCAACAGGCCAGGGTCGATGCGGCGCAGGCCGCCACCCGTGCCGGTCAACCGCCGGCCGACCCGTACCAGGCGCTGTCCTGGCAAGCCAATTGGGATTGGGGCGTCTACGGTGCGCTGGTCACCTACGCGCTGCGCCAACCTTACCCGCTGCTGTCGGCCAACCTGGATCGGGCGCAGATCATGCAGATCTACAAGCAGCGCCCGACCCTCAGTGGAACGGCCTCCACCACCGAGCAAGTACAAGCGACCTTGCTCGAAGACATTCGCGACTCCCATTGCGGCTTGCTTCCGGAAACGCTGATGCCTTCGATGCTCGCCGTGCAGCAGCAGCGTGACCGGCGCATGGCCGAGCGCCTGCTGGCGGCACCGACGCCGGCCTTGCTGCTGGCCGGGGCGTTCCATGTGCGCAAGGATCTTGGCGTGCCGCTGCACCTCGAAGACCTCGGGGCTGGCCAGGGCAATGCGGTGCTTATCCTGGCTGAAGCGGGCAGAACGGTGACGGCCGAAAACGCGGATTACGTGTGGTTTACGGCGGCGCAACCGGCGCAGGATCATTGCGCGGGGTTGCGTCGTTAGCAGGTGAAATACAGGATGAGGCCACTATCGCCATCGCGAGCAGGCTCGCTTCCACATGGGTTCTTCGGTGTACTCGGAATATGTGAACGACGCAGATCAAATGTGGGAGCGAGCCTGCTCGCGATGGCGGCTCCACGGGCACCACAGTCAATCAGGAGCTGAAAAGGTCTGCAGGTACGCCAACAGATCATCAATCTTTTCAGGATCGCTCACCCCCCAGAAAATCATCCGCGTCCCCGGCACCACCGTCTTGGGCGCTTCGATGTACGCCGCCAGTTTCTCCCGGGTCCAGACGATGCCGGAGGATTTCATGGCGTCGGAGTACTGGTAATCGGTGGTGCTCGCGGCGGTACGCCCGATGACACCGTTGAGCTGCGGGCCGAAAAAGGCCCGCGCCGATTCGCCAATCTGATGGCAGCCGCTGCAAAACCGCTTGAACAGTTTCCCGCCCGCCTCGGCATCCCCCTGCGCGTTCGCTGGCGCAGCGAACAGGCCCGCGCACAGTATCAAGGTCATCACGGCCGCTTTGTTCATCGAAAGCTCCAGATCAGGCAGTGCCTGCGGCAAAAAAAATGGCCGCCATTTGATCATGACCGGGCCGCCCAGCCGAAGCTTTTCAGACGCGCAACGCCAAAGTAGACCGTCCATCCCGCCGGTGAGCGCCCCACCGGCGCAGGCCTAGACTGGCCTATCAGAGCGCCGTTTGCGCAAGGCGCACCGACTCACCCGGTGCGTGGCATGAGTTGTGCCGCAGCACACCCGCAACAGGAGGAACACCCATGAAAATCGTCGTCATCGGCGGTACGGGGCTGATCGGAACCCAACTGTGCAAGCTGTTGCGCGAAGCCGGTCACGACGTGCTGTCAGCCTCGCCGAGATCGGGCGTCAACGCCGTCACCGGGGAAGGATTGCAGGCCGCCTTGCAAGGTGCCGAGGTGGTCGTGGACGTTGCCAACTCCCCCTCTTTCGAAGACGCCGCCGTATTGGAGTTCTTTGAGAAATCCGGGCAAAACCTGGCGGTCGCCGAGAAGGCTGCCGGGGTCAGGCATCACATCGCACTCTCGGTGGTGGGCACGGAACGGATGCTCGAAAGCGGTTACTTCCGCGCGAAAATGGCTCAGGAGGATTTGATCAAAAAAGCCGGCGTACCTTTCACAATCGTGCGCGCCACGCAGTTCTTCGAGTTCATCGGCGCGATTGTCCAATACAGCATGCAAGGCGACACCGCGCGCCTGACTTCAGCGGCCCTGCAACCGGTGGCCTCGGCCGATGTCGCGGCGGTGCTGGCAAACATTGCCGTGGCCGCGCCCACGGGCAACATCGTCGAACTGGCCGGCCCCGACAAGCAACCCCTGGTGGAATTCGCCAGGACCTACCTGCAACACACCAAGGATCAACGCCAGGTGATCACCGACGACAGCGCCGGGTACTACGGTGCGGTCATCAACGACCAGTCGCTGACGCCCGGGGCCAACCCCATCCTCGGCAAGATTCACTTCGATCAATGGCTCAAGAGCACCGGCGCCTAGCCCTCTTCACGCGCTGGCTACTGTCCTGCATTTCCATGAGGAGCGTCCCATGCGAACCCCCGCCTTTCTCGCCCTGTTTGCACTGTCAATCACCGCTGCCCCGATCCTGGCCGCCGAGGCGCCGCCCCCGGATGTCAAGGAAGTGTCGGTCACGGCACTGCCCGACTACCCCGGCAAGGAAGTGATGATCCTCACCGTCGAGTATCCACCGGGTGGTGCCGACCCGGTTCACCGGCACGACGCCCATGGCTTCGTCTATGTGCTGGAAGGCACCATCGTGATGGGGGTCAAGGGTGGCAAGGAAATCACCCTGACGCCGGGGCAAAGCTTTCACGAAGGTCCCCAAGACATCCACACCGTGGGCCGCAACGCCAGCAAGGACAAACCGGCCAAGTTCGTGGTGTTTCTGTTGAAGGACCAGAACAAGCCGCCCGTCCTGCCGGCCAACTGAACCGCGCCGCCATACTTGGGTATCGCTGGTTAATACCTGGGTGTTCCACTGGGCAACCTACGCATAAGTGACGGGATTTTTCAGCCAATTAAGATGCAGGCTTCGAATGTCAGGGCTGCGACAGCCGGCATTCATGCCTGCCCGATTGTTGCTTGAACACTCCCGTGACTTACCAGGTGAACATGATGAACACCCCACGTCTTGCATTAGGAATTGCCCTTTTTTCAACCCTCGGTTTTATCGCAGCGAACACCCAGGCGGCCGAAGCCGGTGCGGGAACCGCCGGTGCCGACACGGCCCTGCACAACGCGGCCGAAAGCGGTGCCGACACCACCAAAGGCAGGCAACTGGCCGAAGGTGGAGCGGATCGCCTCAAGCAGAATCGAGTGGCTGAGGGTGGTGCGGATCGTTTGAAGGAACGTCAGTTGGCCGAAGGCGGTGCTGACCGACTCAAGGAGCGTCAACTGGTGGAAGGCGGTGCCGATCGATTGAGAGAGCGTCAGCTCAAGCGGAATCAGGTGGCCGAGGGTGGTGCTGACCGTTTGAAGGAGCGCCAATTGGCCGAAGGCGGTGCTGACCGGCTCAAGGAGCGTCAACTGGCGGAAGGCGGTGCCGATCGATTGAGAGAGCGTCAACTGGCATCGGATGGTTCCGACCACCTGAAGCAAAACAACGTCGCCGCCGGCTACAACTCGATGCGCGGCACCCGCGTGGCGGAAGGCGGCTCGGACCGCTTGCAGCAAAACCATTACGCCGACGGCAGCAACGGCTATGACGCCAGCTCCGATGTCATGCCCTACTTCTGCCTGGAATGCCGCTGAAATCCGGGACAGCCCCACCCCCTGTAGGAGCGAGCCTGCTCGCGATGGACGTCAACGATAACGCTGGAGGCCTGATGCCCCGCAGTGTCCTTGCGTTCATCGCGAGCAGGCTCGCTCCTACAGTTGAAGGGTGTACATCCGCGAAATCAGGTCGGCCATAAGGCCGCCATCGCGGGCAAGCCACGCTCCCACAGTTTTTGTGTCGCCCACCATCCTTCAATCCACGCAAAAACCCGTGGGAGCGAGCCTGCTCGCGATGGACGTCAACGATAACGCTGGAGGCCTGATGCCCCGCAGTGTCCTTGCGTTCATCGCGAGCAGGCTCGCTCCTACAGTTGAAGGGTGTACATCCGCAAAATCAGGTCGGCCATAAGGCCGCCATCGCGGGCAAGCCACGCTCCCACAGTTTTTTGTGTCGCCCACAATTCTTTAAACCACGCAAAAACCCGTGGGAGCGAGCCTGCTCGCGATAGACGTCAACGATAACGCCGGAGGCCTGATGCCCCGCAGTGTCCTTGCGTTCATCGCGAGCAGGCTCGCTCCTACAGTTGAAGGGTGTACATCCGCAAAATTAGGTCGGCCATAAGGCCGCCATCGCGGGCAAGCCACGCTCCCACAGTTTTTGTGTCGCCCACAATTCTTCAAACCACGCAAAAACCTGTGGGAGCGGGCTTGCCCGCGAAAGCGGTGTGGCAGTCGACATCAATGCTGACTGACACGGCCCCATCGCGAGCAGGCTCGCTCCCACAGAGGAAATAGAAAATCCGGAGCCCTTCGCAGGGCTCCGGATTTTTTGTTGGGCCGGCTATCAGTCCTTGAAATCAGTCGACAGCGCCAGCTCATTCCACTCGGCCAGTTCCTCGGCGACGAAGCGGTTTTTCGCTTCGATGCGCGCGATGGTGTCGCTGCCCAGTGCCAGGCGTTGCGGTGGCTTGGGTGCATTGACCAGGGCCAGCATGGCCTCGGCAAATTTCACCGGATCGCCCGGCTGGGCGTGGTTGGCGGCTTCGGCGTGCTTGCGCATGGCGCCGACCGTCTGGTCGTAGTCCGGCAGTTCCAGCGCGGTCTTCACCAGCGATTGCTCGTCGAGGAAGTCGGTGCGGAAGAAGCCCGGTTCCACCACCGTGGCGTGGATCCCCAGTGGCGCCAGTTCCTGATGCAGCGCCTCGGTGATGCCTTCCACCGCAAACTTGGTGGAACCGTAGACACCCCAGCCCATGTAGGCCTGGTAGCCACCGATGGAAGAAATATTGATCACATGCCCGGAACGCTGGCGACGCATGTGCGGCAGCACCGCGCGGGTCACGTTGAGCACGCCGAAGACGTTGGTGGCGAACAGACGCTCAGTCTCGCTGGCGCTGGTCTCTTCCACCGCCCCCAACACGCCGAAGCCGGCATTGTTGATCAGCACGTCGATGCGACCGAAACGCTTGATGCCTTCCGCGACCGCCTGGTGGGCTTCCTCTTCGCGGGTCACGTCCAGTCGCACGGCCAGCAGGTTGGGATGATCGCCCAGTTTGGCGATGACTTCTTCGGGTTTGCGAGCCGTTGCAATCACCGCGTCGCCGGCACGCAGAGCATGTTCTGCGATCAGAGTGCCAAAACCACGGGAAGCGCCAGTAATGAGCCAAGTACGCATATCAACTCCTCCTGTCAGCGACCCGAGCGTTATTGCCGGGTCTTCTTGATGAGTTGACGCAACTTTAAAACTCCACTACTGATGTGATAATCCCAACAATTTTGCATGGCTTTGTGAAAGGTATTCACAAATGAAAGCACCCTCCGCGGCGGACCTCTCGATCTTCCTGTGCGTCGCCCATCACCTGAATTTCAGCCGCGCGGCGGTGGAACTGGGGGTCACGCCTTCGGCGCTCAGCCATTCGGTGCGCACCCTGGAGAACCGGCTGGGCGTACGGCTGTTCAACCGCACCACTCGCAGTGTCGGCCTGACCGAGGCCGGAGAGCGTCTGTTCAGCCGATTGCGGCCTGCGTTTCGCGACATCGACGACGCCCTCGAAGACCTCAACAGTTTCCGCGACAAGCCTTCGGGCAACTTGAGAATCACCGCCGGCCGCCAGGCTGCCGAACTGGTGTTGCTGCCCCTGGCCGCGCGGTTTCTGGCGGCCTACCCGGATGTGACGCTGGAGATCGTTTCCGACGACGGACTGGTGGATGTGGTGTCGCAAGGGTTTCACGCCGGCGTGCGCTTCGGCGCCCGTCTGGAGGCGGACATGGTTTCGATGCCCATCGGCACGTACATGCGCTCGGTGGTCGTCGCGTCTCCAGCCTTCTTCGAACAGCACCCCACCCCGCAGAAACCCGAGGACCTCCATGGCCTGCCGTGCATCCGTCATCGCTTCCCCAGTGGCACGCTATACCGCTGGGAATTCGAGCGCGGCGGGATTGCCCAGGAAATCGAAGTCGACGGCCCGCTGACCCTGGGCGACGTCAGCCTGATGGTCGGCCCGGCGTTGCAGGGTGTGGGCATCGCCTACATCTTCGAAGACATGGTCAAGGCCCAGGTGGCCGACGGCAGCCTGATACAAGTGCTGGGCGACTGGTGCCCCTACTACCCCGGACTGCACCTGTATTACCCGAGTCGTCGCCATGTGCCGGCGACGCTCAAGGCCTTTATTGAGTTCGCCCGCACTGATCGCGAGTCGCAACCGCGCCAGGATCATCCTCCACCAGCAAGGCGGCCAGGCGCTTGATCAGCGGCGTTGCCAGCAACACGAAGGGAATGAGGGTGGCCCAGGCCAGCAACCAGGCCTTGAACCAATACACCAGCAATGCATTGGGTGACAGGCCGGACGGACTGGCGATCACCGCGGCTATGGCGCAGGTGATGGCCGACTGGATTACACCCGTGACATGCGCGCGGTAGCGTGTAGGAAATCTGGTCATGTTGCGAACCTCGAAATACGCCTGGCGATGCCCTGTGCAACGGTGCGCCGCCAGGCGGTGGGTCAGGCCTTGAGATAGTCCAGGGTCTGCGCCGTGGTCCACAGGGCATTGGCGATGTAGCGGTAGTTGATCAGCGCCGCCAGGTAGCCATCGCCTTCCGGGGTGGTCGGGCCGGCGGTAGCATCACGGACCACGGCCACTTCGAAGCCCTGCTCCAGCAACTCACGCAAGTGCGATTCGACACACAGGTTCGCCGCCATGCCCGCCAGGATGATCTGCGACACGCCTTTCTTGCGCAGTTGCAGGGCCAGGTCATTGGTTTCCGGGCCATAGACCTTGTGCGGCGAGGCGATGATGGTCTTGCCGTCGAGGATGTACGGCTTGAACTCGGGCATGAAGTCGGCGCCGGAGTTTTCGAAGCCATCGAGGGTCAGCGGGCCCTTGCGATCGAACATGCAGATGCTGTGCATGACCTTCTCCAGCGGCCCGCCGAAATGCCATTCGTGATCGCACGGATAGTAGTAGTGCGGTGAAACGGCGACGGTGATGCCGGCTCCTTTGGCCGCGGCAAACAATTGGCCCAGGTGGTTGACCACATCGTGCTCGACAATGCTCTTGCCGAACACGCTCCAGCTCACGCCTTCGGGGCTGAGGAAGTCGATCTGCGGGTCAATGACCACCAGCGCGGCACGGGACAGGTCGAGCTTCATGCCCGGGTCCGGCAGCGCGGGCTCGGCCGGATCGGCGTACTGGGGGGCGGTGCGATTCGAATCGTTGCTCATTGCAGTGGACTCCGGTGCAGGGAAAGAAAATCGCTCTGCCATGGCACCCGCAAGGGGCGTTGGTTACCATCGGCGAGAACTGCATCCTACGGCCGTGCCCTGCTGCGCTTTTGCCAGGACGTACAGAGTCTTTACCCGGGCGTCTCCAACATGGATATCCTTTCCGAATTCTTCGAACGCACGCACCTGCAGGGCCGGCTGTTCTTCGCCGGCCCCATGGACGGCACGCTGGTGCTCGACAAGCCGCCGGGCATGGCGTTTATCCATGTGATCAGTCGCGGCGGTATCGACATGGTGCAGCCGGGCCTGCCGAAGATTTCGATCACCGAGCCCAGCGTGCTGTTCTGTCCCAGCAGTTGCCGCTACCAGCTGCGCTCCAGCTCCGCCGGCGGGGCCGAACTGATCTGCGCTTCGTTCCGGTTCGGTCGCAACTCGCTGCAACCCTTCCCCCTGGGGCTCAAGGAAACCCTGGTGTTTCCCATCCACGCCCTGGAAAACCTCGCCCCCTTGATCGGCACCCTGATCGACGAATTCCAGGACCAGGCCCCCGGCCGGATCAAGGCGCTGAACCTGCTGCTCGAATACCTCTTCGTCCGGCTGGTGCGGCGCTCGGTGATGGAAGGCAAGATCGCCAGCGGCCTGCTTTATGCCCTGCAAGACGGGCGCCTGGCGACGATGTTCAGCCGGATTCACCAGGAGCCGGAAGCGCTCTGGACCGTGGAGAAACTGGCTCAACTGGCGAACATGTCCCGTTCGAAGTTCTCGGCGTGCTTCACCCGGATCATGGAGATTTCACCCATGGGCTACGTCACCGCCTGGCGCATGAAACTGGCCCAGGACCTGTTGCGTGAAGGGGTGCAGATCAAGGTGATCGCGGCGTCGGTGGGCTACAGCTCGCAGGCGTCGTTCTCCCGGACCTTCCTCAACGTGGTGGGCTGCCCACCGGCCGAATGGCTCAAGCGCGATGCCAGTGGTGAAGATGCACCCTTGGTCAGCGCTCGCGTGCAGTGTGACTTGCCGGACGAATCAACCACCCCTTAACCCTGTCGGAGAGAAACAGATGGTCACTTGCTACCTCAAATATGTGCTCGATCCCTACAAGCTCGACGAGTTCGAGCATTACGGCAAACTGTGGATTCCCCTGGTGGAAAAATTCGGCGGCCAGCATCACGGCTACTTCCTGCCGTCCGAGGGCGCCAACAACATCGCCCTGGCGATGTTCACCTTTCCAAGCCTGGCGGATTACGAGACTTACCGGCAACAGTCGATGAACGATCCGGAGTGCATCGCGGCGTTCAAGTACGCACAAGAAACCCGCTGCATTCTCAGCTATGAACGCAGCTTCTTCCGGCCGGTCTTCGGCTGATCAAAAGCGCAGCCTGCGCCTGACAACATTCCAATTGTGGGAGCGAGCCTGCTCGCGATAGCGGTGGGTCAGTCGACATGAATGTTGATTGATAAACCGCTATCGCGAGCAGGCTCGCTCCCACAGGGATTTGGGTACATCAAGGCGGCCTCGGCAAAATTTTCCCCTTCAACACCTTTCGACCCTGCGAATGGCCAGCCATTGGCCATACTGCAATGTGCCCCGTCCTCCCGATCTCCCTGCCCTGCCTGGTGAGTGAACATGAACATCCCGTGGAGCCGTTTTCGCGCATTGACCCTGCTGCTGACCCTGTGCTGCCTGAACACGGCACTGGCGCAGACCCAACCCGACCTGCCTGCCGTCGAACTGACGCCGGCCGAAGAAGCCGAAGTGCAAAAAATGGTGCTGCCCGTTCTGCCGGACTGGGTCGGGGACTTCGAAGGCATGCGCGAGCGCCGCCTGGTCCGGGTGCTGGTGCCCTACAGCAAGACTTTTTTCGAGCTCGATCGCGGTCGCCAGCGAGGGCTGAGCTACGAGTTGGGCAAGGGCCTGGAAGCCTGGCTGAACAAGACCCAGCCCTACGGGAAAAAATCCATGCAATGGCGGGTCATGTTCATCCCCACCCCGCGTGACCAGTTGATGCCGCAACTGATCAAGGGCGTCGGCGACATCGCCGCCGGCGGGCTGACCGTGACCGAGGCACGCCTCAAGGAGGTGGATTTCGCCGACCCGTTCGCGGTGAACATCCCGGAAATCCTGGTGACTGCCCCTGGCAGCAAAGCGGTGGAAAAACTGGAGGACCTGGCGGGCCTGGAAATCACCGTGCGGGCCTCCAGCAGTTACTACGAACATCTCAAGGCGTTGAATGCCTCGTTCAAGGAAAAGGGCCTGGCGCCCATCGACCTCAAGGCCGCCGACGAAAACCTGGAATCCGAAGACCTGCTGCAAATGGTCAATGCCGGGTTGCTCAAGGCCACGGTAGTGGATCGCTACATCGCGAAGATCTGGGCGCCGCTGTACACCGATATGCAGATTCACGAAAAGATTGCCGTGCACGACAACTCGGAGTTCGCCTGGGCGATTCGCAAGGACAGCCCGCAGTTCAAAAGCCAGCTGTCGGCCTTCGTCAAAACCCACAAGGTCGGCACCACGTTCGGTAACAGTCTGCGAACAAAATACGTCACCAACAGCAGCAAGCGGGTGCTGAACGCCACGTCCGAAGAGGAAATGAAGAAATTCAAGGAAATGGTGGAGATCTTCAACCGCCACGCCAGCACCTACGGCTTCGATCACCTGATGCTCATGGCCCAGGGGTTCCAGGAGTCGCAACTGGATCAAAAGGCCCGCAGCCCGCGAGGTGCGGTGGGCGTCATGCAATTGCTGCCAACCACCGCCAAGGATCCAACGGTGGCCATCACCGGCATCGACAAGAGTGCCGACAAAAACATCGAGGCCGGCAGCAAGTACATGCGCCTGCTCGCAGACAAGTATCTGAACGACCCGCAATTGAACGAAATGAACAAAACCCTGATGACCTTCGCCGCCTATAACGCCGGCCCCGGCAACCTGCGCAAATTTCGCGCTTTGGCAGAAAAGTCCAATCTGGACAAAAATGTCTGGTTTGGTAATGTTGAGCAAGCGGCCGCACAAGTGGTCGGGCGGGAGACCGTGGATTACGTCGGCAACATCTACAAGTACTACGTTGCCTACAAGCTTGTAGAAGAAAAAAACGCTTTGGGAGCGACCAAACCTGCTCAGTGATGGCCAGTGGCTTGCGCGCCGAAGGTCTAAAACCCGTTTAAACAGCGGCTTTGTGTCTGGATAAGTCTAAAGTTCGATCTACGCTAAACGTGTCCAATAGTGGGCTTTTTGTACAAGGGATTGTTTCAACGAGCAGGCAGGTTGAGGGGACTTCCACTATGCCAGTAACGCCACGTCTTAATTCAGGTCTCCACTTGCGGCCACAACGCCAGGCGCTGGCGTTGGAGCCACGGATTCTGTTCGACGGCGCCGCCGCTTCGGCGGCTGCCGACCAGCATCACAGTGACCCCGCCGAGGCCGCCCACCCGGCCACGGACCCCGGCTGCCACACCCGCCACTCCGACCGAAGGCCGATCCGCCACCGAACAGGCCCCCTCGGCCGCGCGCAGCCTGCTGGTGATCGACAGTCGCATCGAAAACCGTGAGCAACTGATGGCGCAACTTCCGGGGAACGTCACGGCAATTGTGCTCAACGTCGGCGAAGACGGCCTGGCGGCGATTTCCGCGGCCCTGGCGCAACTGGGCAAGGTCGACTCGATCCAGGTGCTGTCCCACGGCGCGTCCGGACAATTCACCCTGGGCAACCGCACCATCACCGCCGACAACGTCGACCAGCTTGGCAAGACCCTCGAACAATGGCGCAACAACCTGACCCAGGGCGCCGACATCCAGCTTTACGGCTGCGACATCGGGGCGGGCGCCGCCGGTAAAACCCTGGTCACGGAAATCGCGCGCTGGACCGGCGCCGACGTCGCCGCCTCGAACAACGACACCGGCAACAGCAAGGCGGGCGGTGACTGGACGCTTGAAACCCGGGTCGGTGATATCGACAAGGTCATCGCCCTGAGCAGCACCGCGATGGCCAATTTCCAGGGCCTGCTGGCCGACGCCGCCCCTACCGTGACCTTGCCTGCCACCGGCAGCGACGTGCTGCTGGGCGACCGCTTCAATTTCACCGTCAACTTCACCAATACCTCCGGCCAGGAAGGCTATGCACCCTTTCTCACGCTGTTCATGCCCACCAGCGGCAAGGACGGCGACGATGGCGTGAGTTTCATTTCCGCCAGTTATCTGGGGCAAAACCTGGTCACCCATGTGGTGGTTTTCGACGCGGCGGGCAATGCCACGCACCCCATTGCCAAGGACGCCACCGGCAACTTCCTGACCATCAACGCCGCCGCGTTCGGCATGCAGCCGGGCGATCAACTGGTGGTCATCGAGTTGCCATTCGCCAGTGTCTCCACCGACCAGCCGGTGATCTCGGTGCAAGTCACCGCCAGCCTGAGCAATCTGGCCGACACCAATTTCTCCAATGGCAGCCCGGACCTGACGATTCGTGCCAGCGGCGGTTTCCAGTTCGGTAACGATGCCCTGGACAACCCGTTCGACGACCCGGCCCTGATCCAGGCCGGCACCTCGGCATTCGTGGTACACCCGACGGTCATCACCTTCGACGAGACCCTCACCACCCCTGAAGGCGAAACCGCCACCGGGCCGAACTACGGCCGCACCCTGACGGTGACCGTAACCCCTGCACCGGGCCAGACGCTGAACCATGTGATCGTCACTCAACCACTGCCGGACAACATCCAGGTCACGGCCATTACGCCCGGTGCCGGCGGGCGCCTGACCTCGATCACCCTGCACGACGGCACCGTGGTCACCGACCCGACGGCCATCGCCGCGCTGATTGCCTCCGACACCGTGTTCATCAGTTCATTTACCGTCGAATACGACACCCTGACCGCCGCCACCAACACCCAGGTGGCGTTCTACGTGCCGGAAGTCGACGCCAATGGCCAGGCCATCATCAATCCGGTCACCGGCGATGCCGTCACCATCACCCTCGGCGCGCCGACGGCCAGCGGCCAATGGACACCCCTGGACCCGCGCGACGTGGTGGCGCCCAACACCACCATCGACTTCAGCGGCACCGGCCAGCCCACCGACTTCGTCGCCAAGTCCATCACCCTGCTCAAACAGGTGACCCTGCAGACCGACATCGGCCAGACCGGCATCACCCCCGGGGATACGCTGCAATACACCCTGAACCTGGCGATTTCCGACTATTTCGCCTTCGGCAAGGACTTCTTCAATGAAGGCCAGTTGATCATTCGCGACCAGCTCAGCGACGGCCAAACCCTCACCGGCACACCGACGCTGACCGTCACCATTAATGGTGTGGCACAGACCATCACCCTGGTGACCACCACCGTCGTCAATGCCGATGGCACCACTTCGATGGCCTTCGACATCGCGCAATCGCTGCGCAACGCCTTCTTTAATATTCGTGGCTGGCTCAACGGCGACCTGGCATTCGACGACCAATTGCAAGGCGCGGTGCTGGCGGTGTTGAGCTACTCAGCCATCGTCGGCCAGACCTACAAGCCGCCAGCGGGCGCCCCCCACAGCGAGATCAACGAAGGCGACGAACTGGGCAACAGCGCCGTGGTCGATGGCACGCTGCTGCAAGACATTTTCAACCTGACCGGACAAAGCGAAACCGACGGTTCGACCACTACCAGCGTGATCCCGACCAACACCGTCGACATCAAGATCGTCGAGGTCAACGACGGCACACCACCGGCCAGCGGTGAGTTGCGCCCCGGTGATGAAGTCACCTTCGAACTCACTTACGACCTGGTCACCGGCGACTACGAGCAGTTCAAGCTCACCGCCTATCTGCCGCTGCCGTTGTTCGACGTGACGGGCGTGACCTGGGCAACTGGCAGCGATCCCGGCCAGTGGCAGATTGGCCCCGGCAACACCAATGCCGGTGGCGTGCTGACCGTGACCAGCGCTGCCGGCAACTCGGTGATCTTCGATTTCGGCAGCTTCGTGACCGCTGATACCACCGGCAGCCGCATCGTCGTGCGCTTCACCGTGCGCGTCGGCGACCAGCCGTTCGCCGACCAGCGCTCGCTGGATGTGCTGGCGCAATCGAGCCAGCAAACCACCCTCACCGACCGCACCCTGATTTCCTCGGACGTGGTGGCCATCGTCTCGATCGCCGAGCCGGTGCTGGCGATCAAGCACGGAGTGGTTTCGGGCAGCAACGGTACGGTCAGCAACACCACCGGCAGCTGGAACCCGCCGGGTAGCACCGGCGTGCCCTTCAATGGCAGCGTGACCGACCTGGCCGCAGTGGATGGCAACATCATCGGCATCGATGGCGGCGACACCCTGCGCATGGTCACGGCCATCGAAAACACCGGTGGCGGCGGCGCGTTCGACGTCAACACCAGCATCACCCTGCCCACCGGCTTGAGTTTCGTCGGCGGCAGCCTGGCCGCCGCCAACCTGCAGATTTATCGCGGCGACGGCACGGCGCTGGTGCTGGGCGTCGACTACAGCGTCACCGGCAACCAGATCACCTTCCTCGATGCCGGTGGCCAGGCCACCCTGCTCGCCGGTCGCAGCGGCACCGCCGCCGACACCAGCGGCGCCAACCTGGTGGTCATCAGCTACGACGTGGTGGTCAGCTCCACCATCGAAGCCAGCCGCAGCCTGCAAAGCACCGCGACCCTGACCAACTACGCCAGCGTCAACGGCGGCAGCGACTTCACCCCCACCGACCTGACCGACCTGGCCAGCCAGCAAGTGGCGGCGCCAGTGATCACCAAGGTGTTCGCCGACGGCACCCTGGACAACGGCGACTCCAGCGCGACCCACACCACCGGCAGCGACCTGGTGATCGGCGAAAGCATGCGCTACGACATCGTCGTCACCCTGCCCGAAGGCAGCACGCAAACCCTGCGCATCGACGACCTGATCCCGCCGGGCATGCGCCTGGACACCACCTTCAACGGTGGCCTGGGCTATCAGATCATCACCACCCGGCTCGGCAGTGGCGCACTGGGCGCCGACTTTGTCGGCAGCGTCGTGGTCAGCGGTTTTGCCGGCCAGGGCGGTGCCCTGGGCGGCGACGGCGTCGATGCGCGCTGGACCTTCAGCGTGTCCGGCGCCACCGCCGACAACCAGACCGGCAACAACAGTTTCGTGATTCGCCTGCAACTGGTAGCCAATAACGTGATCGCCAACCAGGCCAACAAGGCGCTGCAAAACAACGCGCAACTGATCTTCAGCGATCCGGACAGCGATACGCCCAACGGCAACGTGGCGGTGGACCGCAACGTCGCCCTCACCGGCGGCCAACCCACCGTGACCGTGCGTGAACCGACCCTGACCGTCACCCAGGTGCTCACCTCGACGTCGGGCCTGGGTGGCTACGACCAGGGCGACACGGTGACCTTCACCATCACCCTGAGCAACGGCACGGGCGGCAGCGACTTCAACGCCTTCGACATCAGTTTCCTCGACAACCTGCCCACCCAGCTGGACAACATCATCCTCACGGGCAAGCTGTATCAGGGTGGCGCGACCAACAACGGCGGGGTCGATTTCGAAATCGTCAACGGCCAGTTGCGCACCGTCAACGGCGCCAACATCGACATCGCCAAGGGCGGCAGCATCGTCTTGAGCCTGTCGGGCGTGGTGAATGCCACGGCGGCGGCGCAGTCCAATTTCGCTAACGTTGCGACGGTGCAATGGACCAGCCTCGACGGCACCCAGGCTGGCGAACGTACCGGCGTCGACGGGCCGCTCAATGGCGGCACGCTCAACGACTATCGCAACAGTTCAGTGCTGGTGGTTCCGGTGGCCCAGGCGATCCAGATCTCCCGGGTCGGCGGTTTGCCTGATACGGCGGCGCCGGCGCCCACCACGGCGCCCGTGGAAGCGGTGACCATCGGCGAAGTGATCCGCTATCGCGTGGTGGTGCTGGTGCCGGAAGGCAACAACCCCAACTATCAGATCCAGATCACCCTGGCCAACGGCCTGCAATTCATCTCCCCGGACGCCCTGGTCAATGCCCTGCGCATCGGATTCATTTCCGATGGCGGGCTGGTCAGCGATGCCAACCTGATCGTTGGCGGCACGCTGAATATCATCGGCAACGAGAACAGTCCCCAAGCCCTGCCGATCACCCCGGACCTGCTCGGCCTTGGCCCCAACGGCGTGTTCGACCCCAGTCGCCTGACCGTCGTCACCAACGCCGACGGCAGCCAGACCGTCACCTTCAACCTCGGTAACGTGGTCAACGGCAATGGCACCGATGACGATCTCGAAGGCGTAGTGCTGGAATTCAACGTGCGGGTCACCAACCAGGCGAGCAACGTCGCCGGTGCCCAACTGGGCGCCAGTGCCCTGGAGATCGTCAACGGCGCGGGACGCGCTTCCAGCAACACCCTTGTGGAGCGAATCGTCGAGCCAAGCTTCAATGGCCTGGACAAGCAAGTGGTGGCCTTCGACCCGAATCCGACCGGCACCACGGGCACGGCCACGGTGCAACTGAGTTTCACCCAAAACGGCGGCCTGCCGGCGTTCGACGCCCAGGTCGTCGACAGCTTTGCCGGCGGCAGCAATTACTCCCTGGTCAGCGTCACCATCAACGGCACCACCTTCGGGCCGGGCAACCTGCCCGCCGGAGTCACCTTCAGCACCACCGGTGGCGTGAGTGTCAATTTCGACCAACTGGACGTCGGCGCTCAGGTCCAGGTGCGCTATCAGGTCACCCTGCCCAACTCCACCGTCGTCGCCAGCAGCAACGCCACCCTGACCTGGAGCAGCCTGCCGGAAGACTTCACCAGCTGGGGCGGCAACAGTGTCGGCACCGACGGCGCCATCGATGGCGAACGCACCGGCAGCACGGTCGGCCCCAACCAGTACATCCTGCGCGACAACGCCGGGCTCGGTGTGATCACCGGCACCTTGTGGAACGACACCGCGTCGGCCACCGCCAGCAGCGTTCCCGATGGCCCTGGCCTGGCCGGGCAAACCGTCACCCTGACCTGGGCCGGCGCCGACGGACTGCTCAACACCACCGCCGACAACCTGGTGTTCAGTACCGTGACCGACGCCAACGGCCAGTACCATTTCGGCGTGCTGCCACTGGGCGTATTCCGCATCGATGCACCACCGGGGCTGGTCAGTTTTCCGCAACCGGTGGGCGATTTGCGCGTGCGCATCGACAGCGACGGAGGCACCCTCGGGCAGATCACCATCAGCCTGGGCGATGCCGATACCCAAGCGGCGAACGCCGGTTACGTCGAGCAGAACGACGCGCCGGTCAACACCCTGCCCGGCACCCAGCAAGGCCTGGAAGACGTGCCGCTGAACATCGGTGGCATCAGCGTTGCGGACGTCGACGTCGATCGTGATCCGAATGTCGCTGATCGCAACATCAGCGTGACCTTGAGCGTGCTGCACGGCACCTTGTCCCTGGGTACGACCCTGCCGGGGGTAACCGTCACCGGCGCCAATACCGCCAGCGTCACCCTCAACGGCACCCTGGCCGACGTCAATACCGTGCTGGCCAGCCTGCGCTATCTGGGTAACCAGGATTTCAACGGCACCGACACCCTGACCGTGGTCAGCAATGACCTGGGCAATTTCGGTGATGCCAATGGCGACGGCACACCGGGCACCCTCGCCGATGCGCTGACCGACACCGACACCCTGCAAATCATCCTCGCCCCGGTCAACGACCCACCGATCGGCGTCGATGACGTCGCCACCGCCGTGGAAGCCGGCGGTACCAACAACAACGTGGTCGGCGTCGACCCTACTGGCCAACTGCTGACCAACGACATAGACGTCGACATTGCCACCAACGCCGACAAGCTGCATGTGTTCTCCGTGGCCTCGGTGAATAACGGCGGTGCGCAAACGCCGGTGCAGGCCGTGACGGTGATCACCGGCCAGTACGGTCGCTTGCTGGTGGGCACCAACGGCGCCTATCAGTACATCGTCGACAACAACAATCCGCTGGTCCAGGCGCTACGCCTGTCGGGCCAGACCCTGACCGATCAATTCGACTACGTGCTGGCCGACCTGGCCGGCGCCACCGACATCGCCCGGCTGACCGTGACCATCCAGGGCGCCAACGACACGCCGGTCGGTGTCGACGATAACGGCACCGCCATCGAGGCCGGCGGCGTGCTCAATGGCACGCCGGGCAGCGATGCCGTGGGCAACGTGCTGACCAACGACACCGACGTGGACAGCGTGGCCAACGGCGAAACCAAAATCGTCACCGCCGTTCGCCCGGTCCCGGAAGCGGGCTCCGGCCCGATCACGCCGGTCACGGGCCCGACTGCCGTCGCCGGACTGTACGGGACGCTGACCATCAATCCCGATGGCAGTTATCGCTATGTGATCGATAACAACAACGTCACGGTGCAGCGCCTGAGTGCCGGCGACCAGTTGATCGAGTTCTTCAGCTACCGGGTCACCGATGCCGGCGGCCTCAATGATGTCGCGCAATTGCGCATCGTCATCCAGGGCGCCAACGACAATCCGGTGGCCAGCAACGATGCCGCCGACGCCCAGGCGGCCTCCACCAATGGCAACGCCACCGAAAGCAACCCGACCGGCAACGTCATCCTGTTCCCGAGCCGTCCGGGTACCGTCGACAACGGTATCGATACGGACGTCGACGCGGCTGACCAGCCCAGTGAGCAGTTGCAAGTCAATGGCGTGATCAACAAGAGCGAGGCCACCTTTGACCCGGTCAATGACGTGTTGGCCGGTGTCACCGCCGGCAGCACCCAGGCCAACGGCACGGTGGTGGTCGGGCTGTACGGCACCTTGCGCATCGGCGCCGACGGCTCGTTCTTCTACGATGTCGACAGCACCAACGCCACGGTCCAGGGCCTGCAAGCCGGGCAGACGCTGACCGAGTTCTTCACCTATCGCGTGGTCGATACCAAAGGGCTGACCGACACAGCGCAACTGGTGATCACCGTGCACGGCGTCAACGATCCGCCCGTGGCACAGAACGTCATCGCCGTCGCCACCGAACGTGGCGGCGTGAACAACGGCACGCCGGGGGTCGATCCGGTGGGCGACGTGACCGCCTCGGCGTTCGATCCGGACGGCGACCCGTTGACTGTCACCTTGATCCGCGCCGGCGCGGAAAGCGCCGGGGGCACCCCGGTGCCTGTGGTGGCGGGCGGTACGGTGGTGGTCGGTTTGTACGGCACCCTGACCATCAATCCCGACGGCACCTACAGCTACGCCGTCGATAACAACAACCCCGATGTACAGGCACTGCGCCGCGGCAGCGACCTGCTGCTCGAACGCTTCACCTACACCATCAGCGATGGCGTCAGCCCGACCCCGGAAATCGATACCGCCGAAATCATCGTGTTGATACGCGGCCAGAACGACAACCCGGTGGCCAGCGATGACGCGGCCACTGCCATCGAGGCTGGTGGGTTGAACAACAACCAGCCGGGCGTGGACCCCACCGGCAATGTTCTCACCAATGACACCGACGTCGACGGCGGCGAAATTCCCGCCGACCTGCCCGCCCACAACTACGGCGAAACCCGCGCCGTGGCTTCGGTACGCACCGGTGTCGAGGGCTCGGCGGGCACCGCCGGAACCCTCGGCAGCGAACTGCGCGGCACCTACGGCTGGCTGACCCTCAACGCCGACGGCAGCTACAGCTACCGCCTGGACAACAGCATGGCGGCGGTCCAGGCCTTGCGCGCCGGCAACACCCTCGCCGACAGCTTCAACTACAACGTGATCGACGCCAGCGGCGCGCAGGATACCGCGACTCTGACCATCACCATCCAGGGCGCCAACGACACCCCGGTGGCGCAGAACGACGTCAACACCGCCATCGAAGCCGGTGGCCTGAACAACGCCACGCCGGGCATCAACCCCAGCGGCAACGTCTTGGTCAACGACAGCGATGTCGATGGCAACGGCGAAGTCCTGAGCGTGATCGGCGTGCGTCAGGGCGCTTCCGTCGGCGTGATCGGTTCCGGTCTGGCGGGCGCCTTTGGCACCCTGACCCTCGGTGCCGATGGCACCTACAGCTACGTGCTCGATAACAGCAACCCGCAAGTCCAGGCCTTGCGCACCAATGGCGATGTACTGACAGAAACCTTCACCTACCAGATCCGCGACCTGGCCGGCGCCACCAGCACCGCGACCCTGACCATCACCATTCGCGGCACCAACGACAACCCGCTGGCGGTCAACGACAGCACCGTGGCCGTCGAGGCCGGCGGCACCGCCAACGCCATACCGGGGATCAACCCCAGCGGCAATGTGCTGACCAACGACACCGACGTCGATGCCAACGACACCAAGACCGTCACCGACATTCGCACCGGCACCGAAGCCGCCGGCGGCACCTTCACCGGCGTTACTACCAGCCAGACCCTCAACGGTCTGTACGGCACCCTGACCATCAATGCCAACGGCACTTACAGCTACGTGGTCAACAACAATCTGGCGGCAGTCCAGGCGCTCAAGGTCGGTGATTCGCTGGTGGAAACCTTCACCTACCGCATGCGCGACACCGCGGGCGCCACCGACATTGCGCAACTGACCATCCGCGTCGATGGCGCCTGGGATGCGCCGGTTGCCACCAACGATGTCGCGGTGGCCGTGGCCGACAACGGCGCGGGCAACAGCGTCAACCCGACCCGCAACGTGCTGCCCAATGACACCGATGTCGACTAGGGCGATGTGCTGCACGTCAGCGGCATTCGCTTCGGCACCGAGGCCGCCGGCGGTACGCTGGACGCGGTCAACCCGGGCACCAACAACACCAACGGCACGCTGATCAACGGCCAGTTCGGGCAATTGATCATCGGTGCCGACGGCAACTACACCTACATCATCGATTCCAGCAACCCGACCATTCAGGCGCTGGGGCCGCTGCAGTTCCTCGATGAACACTTCACTTATCAGGTCACCGACCTGGGTGGGCAAAGCGACCTGGCGGAGATTCACATCATCATCCGCGGGCGCAATGACGCGCCGCACGCCAATACCGACAGCGGCACCGCCGTGGAAGCCGGCGGCCTGAACAACGCCCAGCCCGGCGTGGATCCCGGCGGCAATGTGATCGGCAACGACACCGACCTTGAAAACGATGCCCTGACCATTTCGGCAGTGCGCACCGGCACACTGACCGGGACCGGCACCACGGGTGTGATCGGCACTGCCTTGCGTGGGCAATATGGCGATCTGGTCCTGCTGCCCGATGGCACCTGGCGCTACACCTTGGACAACAGCCTGCCGGCGGTGCAGGCCCTGCGTATCAGCGGCCAAACCCTGATCGATGTGTTCACCTACACAGAGACCGATGCCTTCGGCGCCTCTGCGAGCGCCGAACTGCAAATCACCATCGATGGTCGCAACGACACACCCATCGCCCAGGACGATGGCAACACGGCCCTCGAAGCCGGCGGCGTCAATAACGGCACGCCGGGCACCAATGCCACCGGCAACGTGCTGGACAACGACAGCGACGTCGACAGCGTGGCCAATGGCGAAACCAAACAGGTGTTGAGCGTCAGCGCCCAGAACGGCCAGAGCAGCGGCGCCGGCCAAGTGCTGGTGGGGCTTTATGGCCAGTTGATCCTGAATGCCGACGGCACCTACACCTACGTGATCGACAACAGCAATGCGCAGGTGCAGGCCCTGCGCACCGCAGCCAACACCCTGAGCGAGACCTTCACCTATCGCATGACCGACACCTTTGGTGCGACCTCGGATGCGCGCCTGACCATTGTCATCCAGGGCGCCAACGACGCACCGGTGGCGCAGAACGACAGCGCCGTCGCCAGTGACCAGACCCCCGCACCACAGGCCACCGGCAACGTGCTGCCCAATGACAGTGACGTGGATGCCAACGACGGCCTGCAAGTGGTCGCCGTGCGCACCGGCAGCGAAACCGGCACCGGCACGGCCGGGGTGATAGGCCAGCCGATCCTCGGCCTCTACGGCACCTTGATCCTGAATGCCGACGGCAGCTACACCTACACCATCGACCAGACCAACCCTGCGGTGCTGGCCGCCGCCGGGCTGGGCCAGGTGCTGCAGGACGTGTTCACCTACACCATCAACGACATCAATGGCGCCAGCGACCAGGCCGAACTGCTGATCAACCTGGACATCGCCACGCCGTTCATCCCGGCGCCGCAGGACGACTTCTTCGACAACGACCCGAACAATCGCAACGACCGCAATGGCAGCTTGCGCCTGCCGGATCCGACCCCGGCGATCTTCATCACCCCGGTGGTGGAGCGAGAAGCGCGGTTGCTGGAAGTCTCGACCTGGAACGCGGGTGGCTCGAACTTGCGCATTGCCAGCGTCGGCGAGTTCACCAATGAATCGACGGGCGCCGGGCTGGGCCTGGTGCCGGGGCAATTCGTGGCACAGGCCGTGCGCGAAAGTCGCCTGGAGAGCGATCTGGACCTGGCGTGGATCCTCGGGCGCCAGGGCCGCACCAGCCTGAGCGCCGATGGCCTGTTGAGCGATCCGTCGCTGTTTACCATCGACAGCGCCCACATGACCCAGGGCCCGGCCCAGGCCGAAAAACCGGCCGAGCCGCGCCAGGCCAGGGGCTTCAGTGCCCAGTTGCGAAGTGCTGCGAACCGTCTGTACCCGGTCAATCGAGAACCGCGAAACCCGACAAATTGAAAAGTAACGGTGAACACAAAGGATTGAATATGCCAAAAACCGCATCCAGGCTGATGAGTACTGCCCTCGTCTCGACGCTGTTGCTCAGCGCCTGCTCTTCGCTGGACCCCAAGCCCTCCACCGAGGAGGAAAACCGTCAACGCATCCTCGCCGATCAGTCACGCATGTACTCCGGCCAGGAAGCCGTCACCGCGCCCATCACCTTTTACGAGGCGGCGGCGCGGGCGCTCAAGTACAACCTGGACTATCGCCTCAAGCTCATGGAAAGCGCCCTGGCCTCGGACCTGCGCGACGTGTCGAGCCACGAGATGCTGCCGCGCCTGGTGGCGTCGGCCGGGTACGCCGGACGCAACAACGACTCCGGCGGCACCTCCATCGGCATTGAAGACCGGCAAGTCAGCTTGCGCGCATCGACCTCGGAAGAACGCTATCGCGAACTCTACGGTCTGGGCCTGAGCTGGAGCCTGCTGGATTTCGGCGTGGCCTATTACCGCACCCAGCAGAAGTCCGATCAGATCCTGATGGCCGAGGAACGCCGGCGCAAAGTCGCGCAGAACGTCCTGCAGGACGTGCGCAACGCGTATTGGCGAGCCCTCGGTGCCCAGCGCCTGATGCCGGAAGTCGACAAACTGCTGGCCCGCACCCAGACCGCCCTGACCTCGGCCCGCGACGCGGAAACCCGGGGCCTGCTGCCGCGCCAGGAAATCCTCGCCTACCAACGCGCCCTGCTCGACTCCATCTACCTGCTGACGGTGCGTCGCCAGGACCTGGAGTTCGCCCAGGCAGAACTGGCGGCACTGATGTCGTTGCCACCGGGCGCGAAAATGGTCCTCGCCGACACCGCCGAGCCGCCGTTGCCGGAACTGCACCAGAACATCGCGCAGCTTGAACAACTGTCCATGGAAAACCGCCCGGAGATCATGGAAGAGTGGTACCGCAAACGCGTGAACCAGAAGGACCTGGACATCGCCAAGGCGCAGTTGTGGCCGAACGTGAGCTTTGACTATGGCTATCGCTACGACTCCAACAAGTTCCTCTACAACAACGACTGGAACGCCACCGGCCTGCAAGTCTCGATGAACCTGCTGCGCCTGTTGCAACTGCCGTCGCTCAACGCCGCGGAAAAATCCCAGAACGAAACCGATGACACCCGGCGCGTGGCGCTGTCGATGGCGATCCTGACCCAGGTACGGGTCGGCACCTTGCGTTACCAACTCGCTCGCCAAGAGGTGGAGTTCACCGAAGAAAGCCTGCGGGTCGATCGCAGCCTGCTCGATTACGCCCAGGCGGCCAAGACCGGCGCCCTCGGCTCCGAACTGGAAGTGATCCGCGCCGAAGGTCGCTACCTGCTCTCGCGTTACCAGCGCGAGGCGGCATTCTCCAGCGCCCAGGCGGCCTGGGGCCGGCTGTACAACTCGGTGGGGCTGGATGTGCTACCCAACGAAATCGACAAACACGACATCAAGACCCTGGCCCGGGAAATCCAGAACACCCTGAACAAACAGGAGCAGCAACGCCTGCTCGTCACCCAGCAAGGAATGCCGAATGTTCAGACCCGCCCGTGATTCGCGATGGCTGTTGCTCATGCTGACTGCCGCCACCTTCGGCGCGCAGGCCCAGGACCCGGCGACGGACAGCGCTTCGACGATCCGCGTGCTGCTCGCCGCCGAACTGGAGACCACCCTTTCCAGCCAGATGAACGGCACGCTCGGGGAGCTCAAGGCCACCTTCGGTGAACACGTGGCCAAGTCCGAACTGTTGGCGCGGTTCAACTGCAACGAAGCCGAAGCCCGCAGCAAGGTCGCAGTGGCCGAACTGGCGATGGCCAAGCAAAACCTCGACGCGAAAAAGCAGCTGCGCCAGCTCAATGCCGTGGGTGATATCGAAGTGTCGATGGCCAACACCGAAGTGCAAAAAGCCGAAGGCGCCCGCGCCATGGGCGTGGCCCAGAGCGGTTACTGCCAGGTGCTGGCGCCGTTTTCCGGGACCGTGGCCAAGGTCTACGTCAAGCCGTACCAGACTGTCAGCGCCGGGACGCCGCTGTTCGATCTGGTCAGCGACGGGGCGTTGAAGGTGCGCCTGAACGTGCCGTCGAACCTGCTCAAGACCCTCAAGAAGGGCATGCCGTTGCAGGTGAGCATTTATGAGACGGGAAAAACCTATGCGGCCCATGTCACGGTGATCAACTCGCGGGTCGACGCGGTGGCGCAGACCGTCGAACTGGAAGCCCGGCTCGACGAGAAGTTTCCTGACTTGATGGCCGGCATGAGCGGCACGGCGCGGTTCTCGCAAGAAACGGCCCAGCCATGACCATGAATGAACCCCTGCCACACCCGCACCTGCTGCTGGAGCTCGATGCCTTGCGTGACAAGGCCATCGCCGCCGACACCCTGAACGCCCTGGCCTTCAGCATGGCCAACGATCTTTATCCGCTGCTGCCATTCCATCAGGCGCTGGTCTTCGCCCAACGGGACAATGCCCTGGAGCTGCTGTGTGTCTCCGGGCTGTCGCGGCCCAGCGAAGACTCGCCCTATTTAGTCTGGCTAGGGCGTGCCAGCCGCTGGATTGCCAGCCAGATACCGGACGGCGAACCGGTCTGGCTGACCCAGGACAACACCAGCCCGCCCGCCGACATCGCCGAAGGCTGGAGCGAATGGTGGCCGACGGGCCTGTGGTGCGTGCCGGTGCAGGATCGCGAGCAGCATCGCCTGGGCCTGCTGTTGCTGCTGCTCGAACAGGAACCGCCGGCCCTGCTGCGTCAGGTCCTTGCCGGCCCGATAAACACCTGGGCCTATTGCTGGACCGCGCTGACCAAGCGTCGACGTTTCGGCCGCTGGTGGCCCAACCGCAAACAGACCTTGTTCGGCCTGCTGCTGCTCGGTGCCTTGCTGTTGCTGCCGGTGCGCCAAACGGCCCTGGCGCCGACGGAAATCGTCTCCCGTCAGGCGCAGATCATCAGCTCGCCCATCGACGGGGTGATCGAACACATCCAGGTCCGTCCCAATCAACCGGTAGACGCCGGCACGCCGCTGTTTTCCCTGGACGAAACCACCCTGCGCAGCCGCGCCGAAGTGCTTGGCAAGGAAGTGGCGGTGGCCGATGCCGAATTGCAGGCCGCCAGCCAGCGGGCGTTCGACAACCCGCAGAGCAAGGGCGAGCTGACCCTGCTCGAAGGTCGTGCGCAGCAGCGCCGGGCCGAGCTGGCGGCGGTGCAGGCGCAACTCAAGCGCACCCAGGTGCTCTCGCCGCGCGCCGGCGTCGCGGTGTTCAGCGACCCCAACGACTGGCTGGGCAAACCGGTGGTGACTGGCGAACGGATCATGCAGGTGGCCGACCCGAGCCAGCCGGCGATGCTGATTCAGCTCGCGGTCGCGGACGCCATCGCCCTTGAACCCGGCGCCGAGGTCACGCTGTTCCTCACCGCGTATCCCCTGACCCCGCTCAAGGGCCAGATCCTCGAGACCAGTTATCAGGCACGCCCCAGCGATGAAGGCGTGGTCGCCTATCGGCTGCTGGCGAGCATCGACGGCACTCCGGAACACGCGCGCCTGGGCCTGCACGGCACCGCCAAACTCTATGGCGGCCGGGTGATGCTCGGTTATTACCTGCTGCGCCGGCCGCTGGCGACGTTGCGCGCCTGGAGTGGCTGGTAATGCTCGATCCCGCCGACATTCCCCTGCCCCCGCTGCGCGAAGACCTGCGCCTGAGCGAAGCCGCCCATGGCAGCAGCGGCGAGCCGGCGTGGGTGATCCAGGATACGGTGATCAACCGTTTCTACCGCATCGGCTGGCTGGAATTCGAATGCCTGCTGCGCTGGGGCCAGTCACCCCGGCAGATCAGCGAGCAGATCGCCGAAGGCACCGCGCTCAAGCCCGACGTCGAGCAAATCCTCGACTTCCGCCAGTTTCTCGAACAACACCAGCTGCTACGCGCCGAGCCCGCGGCCCTGGCGCGCTTGCAGGCCAAGGGTGAGGAAGGCAGCTGGCTGAGCTGGCGCTGGTGGCTGCACCACTATCTGTTTTTTCGCATTCCGCTGCTGCGACCCCAGCAACCGTTGCAGCATTTGGCGCACGCCTTGCGCTGGCTGTTCCACCCACTGACGGCGATGCTGGTGGTGAGCCTGAGCGTGCTGGGGGTGATTCTGGTCCTGCAACAGTGGGACAGCTTCACCAACGCGGTGGTCGAGTCGTTCTCCACCGAGGGCCTGTTCAGTTTTGCCCTGGCGCTGATCGTCGCCAAAACCCTGCATGAACTGGGGCACGCGCTGGTGGCGACGCGCCTTGGGTTGCGCGTCGGGCACATGGGCATCGCCTTCGTGGTGCTGTGGCCGATGCTCTACACCGACACCGGCGAAAGCTGGAAGCTCAGCCGCTCGCGCCAGCGGCTGGCCATCGCCTCGGCGGGGATCGTCACCGAGTTGTCCCTGGCCGGGCTTTCGACCCTGGGTTGGGCGCTGTGTGATCCGGGCGCATTGCGCAATGCCCTGCTGTACCTGGCGACCACCAGTTGGCTGTTGTCCCTGGCCCTGAACGCCAGCCCGTTCATGCGCTTCGACGGGTATTTCATCCTGTCCGACCTGCTGGACTTTCCCAACTTGCACGAACGCGCCTCGGCCCTCGCCAGGGTCACCCTGCGGCGCAACCTGCTGGGGTTGCAGGAAGACTGGCCGGAGGTATTCCCCACCGGCCAGCGCCGGCTGCTGGTGACTTTCGCCATCATCACCTGGTTCTATCGGCTGGTGCTGTTTCTGGGGATCGCCCTGGCGGTCTACCTGTTCTTCTTCAAATTGCTCGGGATCATTCTGTTCATGGTCGAACTGTCCTGGTTTATCGCCATGCCGGTGGTGCGCGAATTGGGCCACTGGTGGAGCCATCGCGCGGGCATTCCACGCTTGCGCAAGGTGCTGTTCTATTCGGTGCTGGGCCTGATCCTGATCGGCCTCGCCCTGCCCTGGCGCATCCAGATCGACGCCGTCGGCGTGGCCCGCGCCGAACACCAGTTGCGGGTCTACGCGCCCTACCCGGCGCGGCTGCAATCGATCCATGGCGAAGGCCCGGTCAAGGCCGGCGAAGTGCTGGTGGTGCTCGACGAGCCGGACATCGCCTCGCGCCTGCACAGCAGCGAAGCCAATGCCCGCAGCTATGAAGCGCGCCTGTCCGGCCTGCTCGCCGACCCCGGCGGCCTGGCCGAAGACGCCGTCACCCGCCAGCGCCTGAACGTGCAATTCGAGGAAGCCCGGGCCGCCCGCTCGGAAATCGCCCGGCTCAACCTGCAAACCCCGTTCGCCGGCCTGTGGCTGGACGTCAACCCGGACTGGAAAAGCGGCCAGTGGATCGGCCGCCAGGACGCCTTGGGGATCCTGATCGACCCGCGCAGCTGGCAGGTCGACGCCTACGTCGCCCAGGACCAGGTGCATCGCCTGGTCACCGGCGGCCGGGTGCGTTTCTATCCCGATGGCCAGACCACGCCGCTGGGCGGCAAGGTATTGGTGATCGGTAGCACCCGCGCCAGCCAGTTGTCCCACCGCATGCTGTCGTCGCGCTTTGGCGGCCCGGTGCCGACCACCTCACAGGAGCATGAGCTGGTGCCGAGCGCGGCACTGTTCCAGGTGCTGATCCAGCTCGACGAGCCGTTGCCGAGCCTGCGCGAAACCCGTGGCCATCTGAAAATCGAAGGTGAACGACGCAGTGTGCTGGCGGATGTGACGACCCACTTTCTCGCGGTGCTGATGCGCGAAAGCGGGTTCTGAAAATCGCCTGTAAGGCCAATACCGATGATTGAAGGTGACAAACCTGTGGGAGCGAGCCTGCTCGCGATGACGGCGGCACATTCGACATTGATGTCGACTGACACACCGCTATCGCGAGCAAGCTCGCTCCCACAGTAGTGTTTACGCCAGAAAATCGACGAACGATGCCAATTACGCGGCGTACGGCAACGCGCCGCACAGTTTGTCGAACTAATCTTCCACCGCCGCCTTGAATAGCGAACAAGATTTCCATTCTGCCGTTAGAAACCTTCCTCGAACTATCCAGACGCATGCTTGGGTGATCACACACCAGGATCCTGATTGTTTTGCCTCCCGATGAGTGGTCTGGCAGCAATTTTCAAGAGGAAACCGGGTATGAATAGGCACTCGCACCGCATCAGGTTTTACGTTGCGTGTTCATTGATCATGGCACTCAACGGCATAGCTCAGGCAGCACAGACAGAAAAACCCAACATCCTGTTCATCGTCTCCGATGACACCGGCTACGGTGACCTGGGTCCCTATGGTGGCGGTGTCGGTCGCGGCATGCCGACACCCAGCATCGACCAGCTGGCGGCCGATGGCACCACCTTTTTCTCCTTCTACGCCCAGCCCAGCTGCACCCCGGGCCGGGTCGCCATGCAAACCGGACGCATCCCCAACCGCAGCGGCATGACCACGGTGGCCTTCCAGGGTCAGGGCGGCGGCTTGCCGGCGGCTGAATGGACGTTGGCCTCGGTGCTCAAGACGGGGGGGTACGAGACGTATTTCACCGGCAAATGGCACTTGGGCGAAGCCGATTACGCCCTGCCCAATGCGCAAGGCTACGACGTCATGAAATACGCCGGCCTTTATCACCTCAATGCCTACACCTACGCCGATCCCACCTGGTTCCCGGACATGGACCCGGAAACCCGCGCCATGTTCGCCCAAGTGACCAAAGGCGCGTTGTCCGGCAAGGCGGGGGAAAAAGCGGTCGAGGAATTCAAGATCAATGGGCAATACGTGGATACGCCAGTGGTGGATGGCAAGCCGGGTGTGGTCGGGATTCCGTTCTTCGACAGCTATGTCGAGAAAGCGGCACTGGAGTTCCTCGACACGGCGGCCAAATCCGACAAGCCGTTCTTTATCAACGTCAACTTCATGAAAGTGCACCAACCCAACCTGCCCGCTCCGGAGTTCGTCCACAAGTCGATCTCCAAGAGCAAGTACGCCGACTCGATCGTCGAGCTCGACACCCGTATCGGGCACATCATGGACAAGCTGAAAGCGCTCGGGCTGGATAAGAACACCCTGGTGGTTTACACCACCGATAACGGCGCCTGGCAGGACGTCTATCCGGATGCCGGCTACACGCCGTTCCGGGGCACCAAGGGCACGGTGCGCGAAGGCGGCAACCGGGTGCCGGCGATCATGGTCTGGCCCGGCCAGATCAAGGCGAACGCCAAAAACCACGACATCATCGGTGGCCTGGACCTGATGGCGACATTCGCCTCGGTAGCCGGGATCAAACTGCCGGAGAAAGATCGCGAAGGTCAGCCGATCATCTTCGACAGCTATGACATGACCCCGGTGTTGAAGGGCACCGGCCCCGACCCACGCAAAGAGTGGTTCTACTTCACCGAAAACGAACTGTCCCCGGGGGCTGCCCGTGTGGGCAACTACAAAGCCGTGTTCAACCTGCGTGGCGACGATGGCGCCCCGACCGGCGGCCTGGCCGTAGACACCAACCTGGGCTGGAAAGGCGCCGCAAAATACGTGGCGACGGTACCGCAGGTCTTCGACCTGTATCAGGACCCGCAGGAGCGTTATGACATTTTCATGAGCAACGTCACCGAACGAACCTGGACCATGGTTCCGATCAGCCAGTCCATCGACAAACTCATGAAGACCTACATCAAATACCCGCCTCGCAAAATGCAGAGCATGACCTACGACGGCCCGGTTGAAATTTCCAAGTACCAGAAATTCCAGTCGGTACGCGAAGACCTGCAGAAGGAAGGCGTGAACATCCCGATCCCTAACTAGCCCTTGGGTGGCGGCCCCGCCGGGGCTGCCACTTTTCGAGTCGCAGTCAGCCCTGTTTCAAATCCAGGCAATAGGTGTAGTAACCCGCATCGCGCACCCAGCCAAGGGACTCATACAGACGCTGTGCACTGTGATTATCGGTGGCGGTTTCCAGGGTCATGCCCTTGGCGCCCATCAACCGCGCAAAATCGCGGGCGGTGTTCAGCAGCAGCGTCCCGACCCCTTTGCCACGGGCCGCGGGCGTAGTGAACAGATCGCCCAGCAGCCAGGTGCGGTGCGCATCGATGGAGGAAAAGGTCGGGAACATCTGCACGAAACCCAGGGCTTCACCGCTGTCGTCCACGGCAAGGAAAATCACCGACTCGTCACGGGAAATGCGCTCGGCAATAAAGGCGCGGGATTGCGGCAGGTTTGGCGCTTGGCCGTAGAAGCCGCGATAGGCGTCGAACAACGGGGCGATGGTGTCGATGTGGGAAGCGTCGGCGCGCAGGGCCTGGATGGGCATGAGGGTAATCCATTGGGGGCTCAGGGACTTACAGCCTAGCAATGGATACAACACTTTTCCCGACCGTGATCACCTGTAGGAGCGTGCCTGCTCGCGATGGACGACAGAACACCGCGGGGTGTCAGGCTGCCAGCGTTATCGTTGACGACCATCGCGAGCAGGCTCGCTCCTACAAGGGATTGGGTACATCCGTGAAATCAGGTCGGCTGTCAGGCCGCCATCGCTGGCAAGCCAGCTCCCACAGGTATGCGTCCACTTGCGGACCTGTAGGAGCTGTCGAGTGCAACGAGGCTGCGATCTTTTGATTTTCAGAAGCAAGATCAAAAGATCGCAGCCTGCGGCAGTTCCTACAGAGAACCGCGCCAACCATCAGACGAGCGTTAGCTCGCCTGCAAGCTTTTGATCTTGATCCACCCGCCCCTTCGGGAGGCTGAGCGGAGGCGTTCATCCGGGGGGCAGGCGCGTAGCGCCGTGCGGCGAAGCCGCACACATCGAGAGGAGGTGCAGCGAAGCAAACCGGAGGCGATGCCCCCGGATGAATGCCGGAGCGAAGGAACCCCGAGCCCCGGCGAGGGGCCGGACGCTGGGGCAAAGCCTTTTGGTTCCTTTTTGGCGTTTGAAAAAGGGACTCGCCGTAAGGGCGAAACCATAAGTAGCCGTTACCGCAGCAATGGATATGTACACCATCAAAAAATTCATCGCCTGACACGAAGCCATCGCGAGCAGGCTCGCTCCCACAAGGGATTGGGGTGTCCGCGAAATCAGGTTGGCTTAAAGGCCGCCTTCGCGGGCAAGCCCGCTCCCACAGGGGATTGGGGATGCCCGCGAAATCAAGTCAAACCCGCACATTGCGCCCCGGCAACGACGAGCGCTGACTGTTCTCCCAGTTCTCCACCAGCCCCACCGGCACCTCCGCTGCCGGCAGCATTTTCTTGCCGCGTACCAGGTCCGAAGCCCGTTCGGCCAGCATGATGGTCGGGGCATTGAGGTTGCCGTTCGGCTCGGTCGGGAATACCGAGGAATCGATCACCCGCAGCCCCGCAATGCCATGCACCCGCAATTCGGAATCCACCACCGCCATGTCGTCTTCGCCCATGCGGCACGAGCCGCAAGGGTGGTAGGTGCTTTCGAGGTTTTCCCGGACGAAGGCGTCGATTTGCTCATCGGTCTGTACCAGCGGTCCGGGGGCGATTTCGCCGTCGCGGAAGCGGTCCATCGCTTTCTGGCCGATGATCTCGCGGGTCAGGCGGATGCAGCGGCGGAAACCTTCGCGGTCTTCTTCGCGTTGCAGGTAGTTGAAGCGGATTTCCGGATGCTCGTACGGATCGGCGGAACGCACCCGCACGTATCCGCGGCTTTTCGGTTTGTTCGGCCCGGTGAGCACCATGAAGCCATGGCCCTTGATCGGTTTGTTGCCGTCGTAGCGCATGGCGGCGGGCAGGAAGTGGAACTGGATGTCCGGCCAGCGCAGGCCCTTGTCGGAGCGGATGAAACCGCCGGCCTCGAAGTGGTTGGTGGCGCCCAGCCCGTCCTTGAACAGCAGCCAGCGCAAACCGATCATCAACTTGCTCAGCGGGTCCATTTTGCTGTTGAGGGTCACTGGCTCCTTGCAGCCGAACTGGATGTACACCTCGGCATGATCCTGCAGGTTCTCCCCGACGCCCGGCAGGTCGTGACGCACCTCGACCCCGGCCTTGCGCAGGACTTCGGCCGGGCCGATGCCTGAGCGTTGCAGCAGGTGCGGCGAACCGATCGGGCCGGACGAGATCAGCACTTCACGGTTGCAATACACCTGGTGGGTCTGGCCATCGTGGTCATACATGACCCCTACCGCACGCTTGCCTTCGAGGATGATCTGCCGGGTCATCGCGTGGGTGATCACGGTCAGGTTCGGCCGCCCCATGGCCGGGCGCAGGTAGGCATTGGCGGTGGAGCAACGCACGCCGTTTTTCACGGTCATGTGCATCGCGCCGAAACCTTCCTGCATGAAACCGTTGCAGTCATCGGTCTTGATGTAGCCCGCCTCGGCGCCGGCTTCGACCCATGCCCCATACAACGGGTTTTTCATGTGATTGCCGTTGGTGGTGTGCAGCGGCCCGCTCTGCCCGCGGTAGCTGTCGCCGCCGTCCTCGTAACTCTCGGCGCGTTTGAAGTACGGCAGGCAGTTCTTGTAGCCCCAGCCCTGGGCGCCGAGGGATTCCCATTCGTCGAAGTCATAGGCGTGGCCACGGATGTACACCAGGCCATTGATCGACGACGAACCACCCAGCACCTTGCCCCGTGGGCAGTGAATGCGACGGCCGTCGAGGAAGGGTTCCGGCTCGGTTTCGTAGCGCCAGTTGTACTTCTTGGTGTTCATCGGGATCGAGAACGCACTGGGCATCTGGATCACCACGCTCTTGTCGCTGCCGCCGAATTCCAGCACCAGTACAGAAGTCGCCGGATCTTCGCTCAGGCGGTTGGCCAACACACAACCTGCCGAGCCTGCGCCAATGATGATGTAGTCGTATTTTTGCGTAGCCATGATTTATCTCCGGACCGCCGATTCGTTGAAGACGGGCATTTTTGGTTTGGTCAACGAGTCGCCGGTGGTGTATTGCGGACAGGTTTTTTCGATGTGCTGGATCACGGTTTCTTCACGTTTGAGGTCGATCGAGCGGCTCAGCCAGTAGTACGCCAGCCCCGAGACGATCAGCCCGACCAGCCAGGCGATGTCGATGCTGCCCAGGGCCTTGGCCAGCGGGCCGACATACACTTCGCGCTGCTCGACGCCGTCGAAGATGTAGAAGAACGGAATCATCGAGACGAAGCCGATGGCATACGCGAGGATGCCGCGCAGGCCCCAACTGCCGTAGATGTTGCCGTGGGGCATGAAGAAGTGCGGGATGGCGTAGCGGCCCTTGCGCACGAAGAAGTAGTCGGTGAGGTTGACCGAGGTCCAGGGCACCAGGAAGTACAGCATCACCACCAGGTAGATCCCCAGCACCGACAGGCCTTTGCCGGAACTCTGGATGCTCATGGCCACGCCCAGTTGCAGCAGGATCACGAACAGGATCGCCAGGATCCGCGCCTTGCGGGTCGGTTCGATGTGCTTGATGGAGTCGACGCAGGTCAGGGTGGTCAGCTTGGCGCTGTAGATGTTCATCGCGATCACCGGCAGGAACGCCAGGATGGTGATGACCACCACCGCCGTGCCCATCAGCGGCGACACGGTATTGCCGACCTGCCCCAGGGCCACCAGCACATCGGTGGAATGCAGGTGATCGGCCAGCCAGCCACCCACGGAAATCATCCACGCACCGGACAGCGACGCACCGAGGAACACCACCGCAATCAACTTGCCGCTGGAGGTGTTCTTGGGCAGGTAACGGGAGTAATCGGACACATAGGGTGCGTAAGCGATGTTGTAGCTGGCGGCCGCCGCGAACTGGGCAATGAAACCGGTCCAGTTGAAGCCCAGCGGTGCCGGGGCCACTTCGCCTGCGGCCAGCGGTGGCAACACCGCATCCGGCACCCAGCCCATCAGCACCGCCAGGGTCACCAGGCCGTACAGCGGCAGCGACAGGTACAACGCCCATTTGAAGCTGCGGTGCATCCAGTCATGGCCGAGGATCGCCAGCACCGTCGCCGGCACCGTCACCGCTATCGCGATCACGGCGGGGTTGAAACCGAATAGCGTGTGCAGGCCCTGCATCATCAACACCAGGTTGACGATGTTGAAACCGGCGAACACGAACAGCGTCGCCAGCAGCACCAGGATCACCCCGCGATAACCGAACTGCGCGCGGGACTGGATCATCTGCGGCAGGCCCAGGTGTGGCCCCTGGGAGCCATGAAAAGCCATGAACAGCGTGCCGAACATGATGCCCAGCGTGCCAGCGAGCGTGGTCCAGAGCGCGGTCAGGCCGACGCTCGGGCCAACGAAGCCGATGGTCATGGTGAAGAAGGTGAAGTTGCCGAGAAACCAGAACGGGCCCTGGCTCGACAGCTTGTCGGTGCGTTCGCTCTCGGGGATGAAGTCGATGGAATGACTCTCGACCACGGATTTGTCGTCGAGGATGGATACGTTCGCAGCAGGCTTGGCGTCAATGTTCATGATGGACTCTTGTTATTGGAAGATCATGACGAGATAACCGCATTGTTTCGGGTGCCTGTGGCGAGGGAGCTTGCTCCCGCTGGAGTGCGCAGCACTCCCTGCTTTTCAGGAGAAGAGCCGGGGCCGCTTCGCGACCCAGCGGGAGCAAGCTCCCTCGCCACAGGGTGTCCCTTTGCCTGCCTGGCATTGTCCATGGTGCCGGCAGGCATGAGCTGTGAATCAGGGCAGCGTGATCCACACCGCCTTGGTTTCGAGCAGGTAATCCAGCTGCTCCGCGCCCAGATCCTTGCCGAAACCCGATTGCTTGTAGCCGCCGAACGGCATCGACGGGTCGAGGGTGCCGTGGGCGTTGACGTAGACGGAACCGGCCTTCAACCGTGGAATCAGGCTGTGCACCTTGCCCAGGTCGTTGGAGTACAGGGCCGCCGCCAGGCCATAGGGCGAGTCATTGGCCAGGGCCAGCGCCTCTTCTTCATCGTCGAAAGGCGCGGTCACCAGAACCGGGCCAAAGATCTCCTCCTGGACGATGCGCATGTCGTTGCGGCAGTGGGCGAAGATGGTCGGTTCGACGAAGTAGCCCGGGCCTTCCACGGGCTGGCCGCCATACACCAGTTCGGCGCCTTCGGCCTTGCCGGTTTCGATGTACTCGGTCACCCGCTGCTTCTGCAACGCCGACACCAGCGGCCCGATGAAACAGTCCGGATCCAGTCCCGGCGCCATCTTCAGGGTCCGGGTGTAGGCGATCAGCTCGCGCAGGAATTCGTCGTAGACGCTGCGATGCACATAGGCCCGCGTACCGGCGTCGCACACCTGCCCCGAGTTGAAGAACACACCGTTGGCGACCGCTTGCGCAGCCGCTGGAATGTCCGCATCGGCCATCACGATTACTGGTGATTTTCCTCCGAGTTCCAGGGTTAGTCGCTTCATTTCGTCCAGCGCGGCGCGGCCCACGGTGCGGCCTACCGGGGTCGAACCGGTGAAGGTCAGCTTGTCGATGCCGGGGTGGGTAGCCATGGCCGCGCCGACCACGCTGCCACGCCCGGTGACGATGTTGATGACGCCGTCCGGTATGCCGGCTTCCTGCACCAGCTCGGCAAAGCGCAGGGCCGAGAGCGAGGTCAGTTCGGCGGGTTTGACCACCACGGTGCAACCGGTGGCCAGCGCCGCGCCGAGCTTCCAGGCCATGGTTTGCAGCGGGAAATTCCACGGCACGATGGCGCCGACCACGCCCACCGCTTCCTTGCGGGTATAGGCCAGGTAATTGCCGGGCAGCGACGGCTCGACGGTGCGGCCGTGGAGCTTGGTCGCCCAGCCGGCGAAATACCGCAGGGTGTCGATGGTGCCCTGGATGTCGACGCCTTTGGCGAAGACCACCGACTTGCCCATGTCGATGGATTCGATTTGCGCCAGTTCCTCGGCGTTGTCTTCGATCAGGTCGGCCAGGCGATGGATCAGGCGTTCGCGCTCTGCCGGCTTGGCCTGGCTCCAGGCGCCGCCGTCGAACTGCGCGCGGGCCGCTTGCACGGCGCGGTCCAGATCATCCGTGGTGCCCATGGGAATGCGGGTGAGCAGGCCTTCGGTCGAAGGTTCGATGACCTCGGAAACCCCACCGTCGCTGGCCTCGACCCAGGCCCCGCCGATGAACATTTTCTGCACCTTGCCGAGGAAGGTCTGGGTGGCTTCGCTGACGCCGAATTTCTGCAAGTAGCTTTTGACGATCGTGTCCATTTTCCTCTCCTCAGGCCGGGGTGGCTTCGTGGGTGGTCTGCCGCGCCTGGGCACGTTCGTGGAAGATGAAACCGATGCTGTTGAGCAGCAGCTGCGCGGCGAGGATCGAGGTCATGCCGGTCGGGTCGTACACCGGTGCAACCTCCACCAGGTCCATGCCGACGATGTTGCCCCGGCTGCGCTTGGCCAGCGCCTGGATGATTTCCAGCACTTCGTAGTAGAGGAAACCGCCGTGGCTGGGGGTGCCGGTGCCAGGGGCGATGGACGGGTCGAAACCGTCGATGTCGATGGTGATGTAGTAGTTGATGTTCTGCGGGATCAGCGCCAGCACCCCGTCGACACCCAGGCGACGTACATCGCGCACCGAGAGGATTTTCGAACCGGCCGCGTGGGCGGCTTCGTAGTCATCGCGGTTGGACGACGACACGTTGCGGATGCCCATCTGAGTCATGCCGACAATGTGGTTCATTTCCGAGGCGCGGCGCAGCGGGTTGCCGTGGCCGTAGCGCACGCCGTGGCGCTCGTCGACGAAATCCAGGTGCGCATCGAAGTGGATGATGTGGATCGGGCCGCGACCTTCGAAGGCCTTGATCACCGGGGCATGTACCGAGTGATCGCCGCCGAGCACCACCGGCATGACTCCGGCATCGAGGATCTTGCGCACGGCGTATTCGGTGTTCTGGTTGCTGGTGGCCATATCGGTGTGGACGATGTCGGCATCACCCACGTCGACCATGCGCACGTCGGCGGCGGTCAGGTACATGACGTCATCTTCGTGGTCGTAGGCGCCGGCATGGCCGAAGGAAAACAGCGTCGATGCCTCGCGAATGCCCCGTGGCCCGAAGCGTGCGCCGGAGCGCCATTGGGTGCCCATGTCGTTGGGCACGCCAAGTACCGCCACGTCCGCGTCCAGCGCATCCCAGTCGGTGCACACCGGGGATTTGCCAAAGGTGCAATGACCCACGAATGGCAGGTTCAGGCGTCCGGATTCATAACCGTTGTTCGACATTTCAAGCCTCTCCACTTCTTGTTATCGGCTTGGCGGACTGCAAGGCGACCGCCGTTGGAGAGACTATGGGCGCAGATTTTCGTGGAAAAAATGCTAAACATCAGATACTCATATCGGCATTACCGATGCATCCCCATGCCGGAGGTCCCCGATGATCCAGCTGCACGATGTCGACCTGAAACTGCTTCGGGTGTTTGCCACGATTGTCCGCTGCGGGGGCTTCTCGGCCGCACAGGCGGCGTTGAATGCCGGGCAGTCGACCATCAGCGAACAGATGACCCATTTGGAGACCCGGCTCGGGGTCAAGCTCTGCCAGCGCGGGCGCAGTGGCTTTCGCCTCACCGAACAAGGGGTGGCGATTCATGAAGCCACCCAGCGCCTGCTTTCGGCGGTGGAAAATTTCTGCATGGACGCTGACGTGCTCAAGCAGCACATCAGCGGCAAGCTGAACCTGGGGATCATCGACAGCACCATCACCGACCCCGATTCGCCGATCCCGCGCACCACCCAGCGCTTCGTCTCGCGGGGGCACGATGTGCACCTGAGCGTGTACGTCGGTGAACCTGCGGAACTGGAGGAACGGGTGCTCGACGGTCGCTTGCACCTGGCCATCGGACACTTCCCGATCCATGTGCCGGGACTGCAACAATCGCCGCTGTATCAAGAAGCCCTGGGGCTGTATTGCGGGCGCCGGCATCCGCTGTTCGGCAGCAAGGCCGAGGGCGATGAACTGCTCGAAGAGATCAGCACCAGCCGCATCGTGGTGCGCGGCTACATGCAGCAATACGACCTCGAACACCTGGGCGTCAGCAAGGCCGCGGCCACCGTGGACAACATCGAGGCGCTGGCGATCCTGATCATCTCCGGTGCCTATCTGGGCTTCCTGCCGGCGCACTTCGCCGCCCAGTGGATCAAGACCGGCGAAATGCACCAGCTTGCCCCGCAGAGCCTGCAACTGATGTCGCCGTTCGACGTGATTACCCGCCGCGGCACGGCGCCGCCACCGATTCTCCAGGCCTTTCTCGAAGACCTGGAGGCCTGCTCGCACAAAGCGCCGGCGGCGAAAAAGCCCTGACGACGACGTTCGGCAAATTCGACATACTCATTCAAGCGTTCATCCGCTTCACCACTTTTCAGGCCACCTATGCGCATCCACGTCACCTTCATCGACCGCGTCGGCATCACTCAGGAAGTCCTGGCATTGCTCGGTCGGCGCAGCTTCAATTTGGACGCGGTCGAGATGGTGCCGCCCAACGTCTACATCGACGCCCCGACCCTCGGCGCCGAGGTGCTGGAGGAGTTGCGCGAGGCGCTGCTGGAGGTCAAGGGCGTGCAGGCGGTGACCCTGGTCGACATCCTTCCGGGGCAACGCCGGCGCCTGCAACTGGATGCCTTGCTTGCCGCCAGTTCCGACCCCGTGCTGGCGGTGGATGATCGCGGCTACGTGCTGCTGGCCAACCCGGCGCTGATCGCCTTGTGCGGCCGCGAACCGGCGGATGAATCACTGAGCGCGCTGTTCGATGATTCCGACTTGCTGCCCGAGCTGATCGAGCATGGCTTTCGCCTGCCCATGCGCGAGGTCAGCCTCGCCGGGCACACACTGTTGCTCGATGCCATGCCCATCACCGAGGCCGGCGCCCTGCTCACCCTGTATCAACCGAACCGCATCGGCGAGCGCCTGTCGGCCCTGCACCATGACCACGCCGAAGGCTTCGACGCGCTGCTGGGCGAGTCGCCGCCGATCCGCGCGCTCAAGGCCCGGGCGCAACGTGTGGCGGCGCTCGATGCACCGCTGCTGATCCAGGGCGAGACCGGCACCGGTAAGGAACTGGTGGCCCGTGCCTGTCATGCCATCAGCGGCCGGCGTGACGCGCCGTTCCTGGCGCTCAACTGCGCGGCGCTACCGGAGAGCCTGGCCGAGAGCGAGCTGTTCGGCTACGCCACCGGCGCCTTCACCGGTGCACAACGCGGCGGCAAGCTGGGGCTGCTGGAACTGGCCGATCAGGGCACGGTGTTTCTCGATGAAGTGGGGGAAATGTCGCCCTACTTGCAAGCCAAGTTGCTGCGCTTTTTGAGCGATGGCTGTTTTCGCCGGGTGGGTGGTGATCGCGAAGTGAAGGTCAACGTGCGGATTCTCAGCGCCACCCACCGTGACCTGGAAAAGATGGTCAGCGAAGGGCATTTTCGCGAAGACCTGTTCTACCGTCTCAACGTCCTCAACCTGCAAGTGCCGCCGCTGCGCGAACGCGGCCATGACATCCTGCTGATGGCCCAGCACTTCATGCAGCACGCCTGCGCGCAGATCCAGCGCCCGGTGTGTCGCTTGGCGCCGAGCACCTTCCCCGCCCTGCTCGGCAACCGCTGGCCGGGCAATGTGCGGCAACTGCAAAACGTAATCTTCCGTGCGGCAGCGATTTGCGAAAATCCGCTGGTGGACATTGACGATCTCGACATCGCCCGGACCGCTGTGGAGCGCCGGAACGATGGCGAAGTCGGCAGCCTTGAAGACGCTGTCGGCGAGTTTGAAAAGAACCTGCTGGAGCAGCTTTACCGCAGTTATCCGTCCAGCCGTTTGCTGGCGGCGCGCTTGCAAACCTCCCATAGCGCCATTGCCATTCGGCTGCGCAAGTACGGGATTCCCGGCAAGCCCTGAGCTCAACTGCCAACACAAATTCCCTGTGGGAGCGAGCCTGCTCGCGATTACGGTGTGTCAGCCAAAATGATGTTGACTGACACTCCCTCATCGCGAGCAGGCTCGCTCCCACAGGGGTTTGTTTGTGGCTTCAGGAGCTGTGTGTAAATCGATACGGCGTATCGAATTCAAGACAAACCATCCCGAACACGTCTGGCTCGGGCCTTGGCCCTTCCTCCCCGTGTGCCTGTATTGATTTCAATACGACAGCTGGGCACCCACACATCGAAAATATCCATAAGCCATTGTTTTAAAACAAATAAATACAACTGGCATCACCCTTGCTATCACTCCTGCAACCAAGCTCGTCACCCCGAGCCTGCCCAAAGAACAATAAGGAGTAGATATGAGCGAATTGCGTTTTACCGTCGATCACGAATGGTTGCGTCTTGAGAGCGATGGCCTGGTTACCGTGGGCATTACCGCGTTTGCCCAGCAGGCGTTGGGGGATGTGGTGTTCGTTCAGCTCGCCGAACTGGGCACCTTCGATGCCGGCGTCGAAGTGTCGGTGGTGGAGTCGGTCAAGGCCGCCAGCAGCATTGGCATGCCGCTGGATGGCGAAGTGGTTGAAGTGAACCCGGAGCTCGATGGCAACCCGGAACTGGTCAACGAAGACCCGACGGGCGAAGGCTGGTTTTTTCGCATGCGTCCCCACGATGCCGGTGCCCTGCAGACCCTGCTCGACCAGGCCGCTTATGACCGTCTGATCCAGGATCAGACCGACGCTTGAGGACGCCCCATGCGCACTTTTCTCGATACCCGCAACGAATTCATCGCCCGCCACATCGGCCCTCGCGCCGGTGACGAGCAAGCCATGCTCAACAGCCTCGGTTTCGATTCCCTGGAAGCCCTCAGCGCCAGCGTCATTCCCGACAGCATCAAAGGCACCAGCGTGCTCGGCCTCGAAGACGGCCTGAGCGAAGCCGATGCCCTGGCGTTGATCAAATCCATCGCCGGCAAGAACCAGCTGTTCAAGACCTACATCGGCCAGGGCTACTACGGCACCCACACGCCGTCGCCGATCCTGCGCAACCTCCTGGAAAACCCGGCCTGGTACACCGCCTACACCCCGTACCAGCCGGAAATTTCCCAGGGTCGCCTGGAAGCGCTGCTGAACTTCCAGACCCTGATCAGCGACCTCACCGGCCTGCCGATCGCCAACGCTTCCCTGCTCGACGAAGCCACCGCCGCCGCCGAAGCCATGACCTTCTGCAAGCGCCTGAGCAAGAACAAGGGCAGCCACCAATTCTTCGCCTCCGTGCACTGCCACCCGCAGACCCTCGACGTGCTGCGCACCCGTGCCGAGCCGCTGGGCATCGAGGTGGTGGTCGGTGATGAGCGTGAACTGACGGACGTCAGCGCGTTCTTCGGCGCCGTGCTGCAATACCCGGCAAGCAACGGCGACGTCTTCGACTACCGCGAGCTGACCGAGCGTTTCCACGCCGCCAACGCGCTTGTTGCTGTGGCCGCCGACCTGCTGGCCCTGACCCTGCTGACCCCGCCGGGCGAGTTCGGCGCCGACGTGGCCATCGGCAGCGCACAGCGCTTCGGCGTGCCGCTGGGCTTCGGTGGCCCGCACGCCGCGTACTTCTCCACCAAGGATGCGTTCAAGCGCGACATGCCGGGCCGTCTGGTCGGTGTCTCGGTGGACCGTTTCGGCAAGCCGGCCCTGCGCCTGGCGATGCAGACCCGCGAGCAGCACATCCGCCGCGAGAAGGCCACTTCGAACATCTGCACCGCGCAAGTGCTGCTGGCCAACATCGCCAGCATGTACGCCGTGTACCACGGCCCGAAAGGCCTGACCCAGATCGCCAACCGCGTGCATCACCTGACCGCGATCCTGGCCAAGGGCTTGAGCAGCCTCGGCCTGCCGGTTGAACAAGCCAGCTTCTTCGACACCCTGACCGTGAACACCGGCGCGAACACCGCTGCCCTGCACGACAAGGCGCATGCCCAGCAGATCAACCTGCGCGTGGTGGATGCCGAGCGCCTGGGCCTGTCGCTGGACGAAACCAGCACCCAGGCCGACGTGGAAACCCTGTGGGCGCTGCTGGCCGATGGCAAAACCCTGCCGGATTTCGCCGCTCTCGCCGCTTCGGTGCAAGCCACGATCCCGGCCGCGCTGGTGCGCCAGTCGCCGATCCTCAGCCACCCGGTGTTCAACCGCTACCACTCGGAAACCGAGCTGATGCGCTACCTGCGCAAGCTCGCCGACAAGGACCTGGCGCTGGACCGCACCATGATCCCGCTGGGCTCGTGCACCATGAAACTCAACGCCGCCAGCGAAATGATCCCGGTGACCTGGGCCGAATTCGGCGCCCTGCACCCGTTCGCCCCGGCTGCGCAAAGCGCCGGCTACCAGCAGCTGACCGACGAGCTGGAAGCGATGCTCTGCGCCGCCACCGGCTACGACTCGATCTCGCTGCAACCGAACGCCGGTTCGCAGGGTGAGTACGCTGGCCTGCTGGCGATCCGTGCCTACCACCAGAGCCGTGGCGAAGACCGTCGCGACATCTGCCTGATCCCGTCCTCGGCCCACGGCACCAACCCGGCCACCGCCCAGATGGCCGGCATGCGCGTAGTCGTCACCGCCTGCGACGCCCGCGGCAACGTCGACATCGAAGACCTGCGCGCCAAGGCCATCGAGCACCGCGAACACCTCGCCGCGCTGATGATCACCTACCCGTCGACCCACGGCGTGTTCGAGGAAGGCATCCGCGAAATCTGCGGCATCATTCACGACAACGGCGGCCAGGTGTACATCGACGGCGCCAACATGAACGCCATGGTCGGCCTCTGCGCCCCGGGCAAGTTCGGCGGCGACGTGTCGCACCTGAACCTGCACAAGACCTTCTGCATCCCCCACGGCGGTGGCGGCCCGGGCGTCGGCCCGATTGGCGTCAAGTCGCACCTGGCGCCGTTCCTGCCAGGCCACGCGCAGATGGATCGCAAAGAAGGCGCGGTGTGCGCGGCGCCGTTTGGCAGCGCGAGCATCCTGCCGATCACCTGGATGTACATCCGCATGATGGGCGGCGCCGGTCTGAAACGCGCTTCGCAGCTGGCGATCCTCAACGCCAACTACATCTCCCGTCGCCTCGAAGAGCACTACCCAGTGCTGTACACCGGCAGCAACGGCCTGGTGGCGCACGAGTGCATCCTCGACCTGCGTCCGCTCAAAGACAGCAGCGGCATCAGCGTCGACGACGTGGCCAAGCGCCTGATCGACTTCGGCTTCCACGCCCCGACCATGTCGTTCCCGGTAGCCGGCACGCTGATGATCGAGCCGACCGAAAGCGAATCCAAGGAAGAACTGGACCGCTTCTGCGACGCCATGATCCGCATCCGCGAAGAAATCCGCGCGGTGGAAAACGGCACCCTGGACAAGGACGACAACCCGCTGAAAAACGCCCCGCATACCGCGGCGGAATTGGTCGGTGAATGGTCGCATCCGTATAGCCGGGAGCAGGCCGTTTACCCATTGGAGGCATTGATCGACGCCAAGTATTGGCCGCCCGTGGGCCGGGTCGACAACGTCTTGGGTGATCGCAACCTGATCTGCGCCTGCCCTTCAATCGCCGATTACGCCTGACCACACATCCCCTCCTGTAGGAGCGAGCCTGCTCGCGATGATCGTTAACGATAACGCGGGGAACCAGATGCCCCGCGGCGCTCTGGAGTCCATCGCGAGCAGGCTCGCTCCCACAGAAGAGCAATGCCCCCTATTCAAGAACAACCAGAGGAAAGCACCATGTTCAGCACCCTTTTTAGCAAGCAGGACCAGATCCAGGGCTACGACGACGAACTGCTGGCGGCGATGAACGCCGAGGACGCGCGCCAGGAGCATCACATCGAGTTGATCGCTTCGGAGAACTACACCAGCCAACGCGTCATGCAGGCCCAGGGCAGCGGCCTGACCAACAAGTACGCCGAGGGCTACCCGGGCAAGCGTTATTACGGCGGTTGCGAGCACGTCGATGTGGTGGAGCAACTGGCGATTGACCGCGCCAAACAGCTCTTCGGCGCCGACTACGCCAACGTCCAGCCGCACTCCGGCAGCCAGGCCAACGCTGCGGTGTATCTGGCGTTGCTTCAAGCCGGCGACACCGTGCTGGGCATGAGCCTGGCCCATGGCGGGCACCTGACCCACGGCGCCAAAGTGAGTTTTTCCGGCAAGCTCTACAACGCGGTGCAATACGGCATCGACACCGCAACCGGGCTGATCGACTACGACGAAGTGGAGCGCCTGGCGCTCGAGCACCAGCCGAAGATGATCATCGCCGGGTTCTCCGCCTATTCGAAGACCCTGGACTTTGCGCGCTTTCGCGAAATTGCCGACAAGGTCGGCGCGTATCTGTTCGTCGACATGGCCCACGTCGCCGGGCTGGTGGCGACCGGTCTGTACCCCAACCCGATTCCGTTTGCCGATGTGGTGACGACCACCACCCACAAGACCCTGCGCGGTCCCCGTGGCGGGCTGATCCTGGCCAAAGCCAACCCGGAGCTGGAGAAAAAACTCAACGCGGCGGTGTTCCCCGGTGGCCAGGGCGGCCCGCTGATGCACGTGATCGCGGCCAAGGCCGTGTGCTTCAAGGAAGCTCTGGAGCCGGCGTTCAAGGCGTATCAGGCTCAAGTGATCCGCAATGCCCAGGCCATGGCGCAGGTCTTTATCGAACGCGGCTACGACGTGGTTTCCGGTGGCACCGACAACCACCTGTTCCTGGTCAGCCTGATCCGCCAGGGCCTGACCGGCAAGGACGCCGATGCCGCCCTCGGCCGCGCTGGCATCACCGTGAACAAGAACGCCGTGCCCAACGATCCGCAATCGCCGTTCGTGACCTCCGGTCTGCGCATCGGCACCCCGGCCATTACCAGCCGTGGTTTCAAGGAAGCGCAGAGCATTGAACTGGCGGGCTGGATCTGCGACATCCTCGACCACTTGGGCGATGCCGATGTCGAGGCCCAGGTTGCGCGGCAGGCGGCGGCGATGTGCAGTGATTTCCCGGTGTACCGCGACTGATCTGCATTGCATTGCTCTTCTGTAGGAGCGAGCTTGCTCGCGATGGACGCCAGGACGCCAGGACGCCGCTGGGTATCAGGTTTCCCGCGTTATCGTTAACGTCCATCTCGAGCCTGCTCGCTCCTACAGATGGAGGTGTAGTGGTTTTCCAGCCATGATGAGCTGACTTGTCATGCATTCATGGAGACCCGGCACGATGCCACTTGCACCTCGCTCATTGCTCCTGCTCCTTTGCCTGCCTGTGCTGGCCAATGCTGAAGACCGCCCTGATCACATGGTCTACCTGCGCGCAATCGACCCCACCATCGAGCAGGACATCCGCTACGCCAGCGCCCATAACTTCACCGGGCACCCGCTCGACGGCTACACAGCGGCGGAGTGCCTGTTGTCGGTGGATGCGGCCAAGGCGCTTTCACGGGTGCAAGCGGCGCTGAAAGCGCACGGTTATGGCCTGAAGGTCTTCGACTGCTATCGACCCGCCCGGGCAGTGGCGGACATGGGGCGCTTCGCCACGGAACCGGGCGACCCTCGCAAAGCCGAGTTTTACCCGCAAGTGGCCAAGCAGGACTTCTGGCGCCTGGGCTACGTGGCGCGGGTATCCAATCATTCAAAAGGCAGCACCGTGGACCTGACCATGACCGGTCCCGGCGCCCTGCCCGCCGACCACTGGACGCCCTCGGCCAGTCCCGTCGACTGCACTGCCCCATACGCTGAGCGCTGGCACGATGGCGCTGTCGACATGGGCACCGGCTTCGATTGCTTCGACGATCGCGCCCATACCGACACAACCCTGATCAATGCCACGGCCATGGAGAACCGCCAACGACTCACCCGTGCCATGGAGCAGGAAGGCTTCACCGGCTATTCCGCCGAGTGGTGGCATTTCACCTATACGCGGGACCCTTCGTTGAAGACCGTGATGGACTTCCCCATTACTCCGCTTGCTCCCAAACCATGAACCGACTGTTCAAGGCCTGCGCCCTGCTGTTGTTGCCCGCCACCGCTATGGCTCGAGGACTCGACGACAGCCAACAACTGATCGTGGTCACCAGCAAGGAGTGGGACGCCACCGGGGCCGTCGCCCAGCGCTATGAACGCCACGGCGCCACCTTTGAAAAATTCGAAGCGCCCTTTACGGTGGTGCTCGGCAAAAACGGAATGGGTTGGGGCAAGGGACTCGAGCCCATGGATGAGATTGCAGGGCCACTGAAGCAGGAAGGCGATGGCCGGGCCCCAGCCGGAATGTTCAAACTGGCAACGGCGTTTGGCTACGCCCCGACCGCGCAAACCCGACTGCCCTACCTTGAGCTGACAACGGCCATCGAATGCGTGGATGACAGCCAGTCCGGGCGCTACAACCAACTGCTCGACGGCTCGACAGTCATCCGGGACTGGAACAGTTCCGAACGCATGCGACGCAATGATGACCTGTACCGCCAGGGCATTTTCATCGAGCACAACACGCCGGCATCGCCGAACGCCGGGTCGTGCATTTTCTTCCACATCTGGCGCGGCCCGACGACGCCGACCCGTGGGTGTACCGCCATGGCCCCGGAGGATATCCAGCGTCTGTTCAACTGGCTCGATCCACGCCTATCGCCGCGCCTGGTGCAACTGCCCGGGGCCGAATACGACCGTTTGCGTGAACGCTGGCACCTTCCCGAACGTTGACCGTGACCCTGCTCAGCGGTGAAGAAACTGTGGGAGCGAGCCTGCTCGCGATGGCGGTGGCACTGACAACATCTCTGTTGCCTGCCCCCCCGCTATCGCGAGCAGGCTCGCTCCCACAGGTTTTGTCATTCACATGAATAGTCAGTGGAGCCATTGGCCGGCGTTTGCCCGGGCGGAGCTTGCGCGCCGTTTCAACAAAGGGCGTCACGATCAGGCCGTAGAGCGTCAGATAACGCTCCTGATCCGCCTCACCGGTGCCGAAACGAATGGCCTCGGGCCTGGACTGTGTGACGTAGAGCGTGCCGAACATCCAGTCCCAGAGTGACAGATTGATCCCGAAGTTCTTGTCGTGATGCCGTGGCGCATCGCTGTGATGGATCTGGTGTTGCGCCGGGCTGTTGAGCACATGCTCGACCACCGGCCCGAACGACAGCCACACATGACTGTGGCGCAGGTTGGCCGCCAGGGCGTTGAGGATGAACACCATGTAGGTCACGCCGAACAGCGTATAGCGGCTGATCTCGCCGCCACAGGCGTACCAGAAAATCCCGGCGAAGGCGCCGAGAAACACGATGTCGACCAGGCGCTCGATCATCTTTTCCACGAAATGCACCCGGCTGGCGGTGACCGGCACCAGCACCGGCGCCGAATGATGAACCTTGTGGAAGGCCCACAGGTAACGCGAATGGTAGGCGCGATGGGCCCAGTAATGCAGGAAGTCCTGCAACAGGAACACGCCCATGCCATACAGCAGGGACAGCCCCAGGTGTTCCTCGACCTGAACCCGCGCGCCCCAGAGGTGGGTGAAAAAGCGCACGTAATCGCCGGAGCGCAGCACATAGGGATCCACCAGCCCCACGACCGGCACCACCAGCACGACCTTGAGGATCGCGCGCACGAAGTAGTAGCGGCAATCGAGCAGCGCCGATGGATGAAAATGCACCTGGCTGCCGCCAATGAACTGCCAGAACGTCGGCGCATCGGTCAGCCCGCGGGCTTTGCGATAGCGGAACAGGCCATAGGCAACGGCGTAAGAGGTGAAGAGAAAGGCCAGGCAGAGGCGGCCATTGAGATCGAACAGGCCCAGGAACTGCTCGCTGACAGGCGCGATCACCCACCTGAACAGGTATTGATAGAGCGGTGTGAGCACGTCCATCAAAGGCTGCCCCCGGAGATGATCTGCAAATCTGACAACTTGAGTACCGAAAACAGGACTACGGGATGACTGGATTACTGTAGGAGCGAGCTTGCTCGCGATGGTCTTCAGAACACCGCAGGGCATCCGGTTTCCCGCGTCATCGTTAACGACCATCGCGAGCAGGCTCGCTCCTACAGGGGAGTGGCGCCGATTGTAACAGCGAGTGTAGTGGTTATTGCGTATGTTTCTTGTTCACACCCCGTCCACACCGCCGAAATGCACGACCATCGGTCGGGAACAGGAATGGGAGTCGACTGCAGATACAGCGAAGTTGCTCAGGGCGCCTTGGCCGCCAGCATCGCCGCTTCGATTTCCTGGGCAACCAGGCTCTCGATGCGGTTCATGTTGCGATCGCGAATGCCCTGCTCGCGCAGCATGGTCACAGTGCGGAACAGGTATTGCGCCGCCGAGCCCCAATGCCCCGCCGCACGCGCCAGGACTTGGGCAACCTGGTCCATCGGCAACTTGCCGGCATAGGCCTTGCCGTCCCGCGTGGCGACAAAGGCCAGGGCGCGCAACGGCCCGGATTCGGTTTTCACCGTGATCCAGCGAGCGACATTGGTGGGTGGGTTGGCGTCGATTTCCCGGGCCAGCAGCAAAGCGATTTGCTTGAAATGGTCCTGCGCCGGCAGGCGGAAGGCCACGCCCTGGCAGCTGCCGCCCCGGTCGAGGGCCAGCATCAGCGCCGGCAATTCGCGGGTGCCGCGCCAGCGGGTGAGGGTCAGGCAGAACGAGCGGTGCCAACCATAGGCGGTGGCACTGCGACGCTCGTCGAACTCGAATTCCGGGTTCCAGATCAGCGAACCGTAAGCGAACACCCAGAGATCCCGTGGTGTGTACTGCCGCAGCAGGTCCGCGGCCATCGCCTCGAATTCGGCCGGAGTGTGTTCGAGGGTGCCGGGTTCGGGCCCGGGATCAGGCTCGAACCGTTCGACGTGCGCGACCAGTTCCGCCGTCAGGCTGCGTCTGCCGGATGCCCGGAATTTGCCCGCGTCCATATCCGCCTCTCAACATGGATCCCAAACAGTGGATCAACCCTGAAGACTAGCAGCGTGTGGCGAAGGGGCTGCCACAGGAACCGACCGTCAGTCGAGCGAACTGTCCATCCCGTACAAGTGCGGGCGGCGGTCCTGGTGCAGGTCATTGCGCTCGCTGATGCGCTTGTTGCGTGCCTCGGCAAGGTTCAGGGTGGCCAGCAGCATCTGCGCGCCGCCCTGCTCCGCCGGCCCGGCCAACGGGTAGCCGTCGGCATCGACGATCACCGAACCTTGCACCCAACTCACGCCACGCTCATGACCATGACGGTCACAGGCAGCGATGAACATCCGGTTCACCGAGGCGTTGGCCTGCACGCGCAGGACTTCCGCCGGGCGTTCGGTGAGCGGCCGTGGGCCGTCCGGCCAGTTGACCGGCGCACAGAGCAGGTTCGCCCCGGCCAGCGCCGGCAGGCGCACCCATTCGGGGAATTCCAGGTCGTAGCAAATCAGCATGCCGATACGCCCGTGGACCGTGTCGATGACGGGCGGTGCCTCATCGCCGGCGCTGAAGATTTCCTTCTCGGCATCCCACAGATGCGCCTTGCGGTACACCGCTCGCACACCCTGGGCATCGATCAGCGCCGCACTGTTGGCCAGTTCGTCGCCGTCCAGGCGTTCGCAGAAACCGCCCACCACGACAATGTTCAACTCCCGGGCCAAGGCCTGCCACAGTTGCAGGGTCGGACCTTCACGGGTTTCCGCCAGGGCCAGGGCTTCGTTGCGGTCTTCGAACACGTAACCGCTCTGCACCAGCTCCGGCAGCACAACGACCTGGGCGCCCTGCAAGGCGGCCGAGCGGATGGCACGCTCGGTCAGGGTGCGGTTGTAAGCGAGGTCGCCGATTTTCGGTGCCAGCTGGCAGCAGGCGACCAGCGTGTTTTTTGCAGTGTTCAACGCACCGTCTCCGCAGATGAATGGGCCATGGCGACGATGTCCTTTTCAGTGATGGTATCGATGACCCGGCGCTCGGCGTCCAGATCCAAAGTACGGCTGAGGAGGTAATAGGTCAGGCCTGACACCACCAGTCCCACCAGCCAGGCGATATCGACACCTTCAAGCAGGCGCGCCAGCGGCCCGACGAACACCTCTTTGCCGGCGGCGGCGTCGAAGATGTAGAAGAACGGCACCATCGCGGCAAAGCCGATCAGGTACGAGACGATGCCGCGAAATTGCCAGGCGCCGTAGATGCCCTTCGGCGTGAAGAAATGCGGGATCGCGTAGCGGCCTTTGCGTACGAAGAAGTAGTCCACCAGGTTGACCGCGGTCCATGGCACGAGGAAGTACAGCAGCAGGACGAGGAAGGTGTTCAACAGCGCGATGCCGTCACCTTTGATCGAAAGCACGCAGGTCAACAGGATGATGCTGATCGCGCTGATCGACAGGACCCGGGCGCGGGGTGTCGGGCTGATTTTCCGGATCGAGTCGACACCGGTCAGCAGGGTCAGCATGGCGCTGTAGGTGTTGAGCGCGATGATCGGCAGGAAACCGGCCACCGAGATGATCACCAGCAGGCTGCCCAGCCCCGGCATCATCGAAGAGCCGACCTGGTTCAGCGCCACCAGCGCGTCCGCCGCTTTCAGTTCCTGGGCCAGCCAGGCGCCAAGGCCGATCATCCAGCTGCCGGACAAAGACGCGCCGATGAACACCGCCGCGATCAGTTTCGGCCGGCTGGTGTTTTTCGGCAGGTAGCGCGAGTAGTCGGACACATAGGGCGCGTAGGAAATGTTGTAGCTGGCGCCGATGGCGAACAGCGTGGCAAAGGCAATCCAGTTGAAGCCCAGATCGGTCGCCGGGACGACGCCTTCAGTGCCCGCGCCGAACATCAGGGCGATGGTCACCAGCGCATACAACGGCAAAGTCGCCAGCAATGCCCATTTGAAGGCCTTGTGCATCAGGTCGTGGCCGTAGATCGACAGCAACGCGCCGATGGCCACCACCGCCACGGCAACGATGGTCGGGTTGATGCCGAACACATGCTCCAGCCCGTTCATGATCAGGGAGATGTTGACCACGTTGAAGCCGACGAACACAAACATGGTCGCCATCAATGCCAGGATCACCCCGCGATAGCCAAACTGGGCGCGGGACTGGATCATTTGCGGCAGGCCCATTTCCGGCCCCTGGGAGCCGTGGAACGCCATGAAAATGGTGCCGAACATGATGCCCAGCGCACCGGCCAGCATGGTCCACAGCGCCGACAAGCCCAGGCTCGGGCCAACAAAACCGATGGAGATGGTGAAGAAGTGGAAGTTGCCGAGAAACCAGAACGGCCCCTGGCTGCTGAGTTTGGCGTGTCGCTCGTTTTCGGGAATGTAATCGATGGAGTGGCCTTCGATGGCCAACCCGCTGCTGTCCTGGGCTGCGTGTGCAGAAAGTGGAGACCCTGACATACGATAGTTCCTATGCAGTTGATGTTGTTTTTGTTGTGGGTACAGCGGTCGTTTCGACGTCCGGATCAGGTAAAACTCCAGAAAAAGCTGACGATGCCCCCGGTTTCCCTGCAATGTATGGCGTTGATCAGGGCGATAAAATATCGCAGGCACACTGTTTACATAGATCCACGTCTATGTGATTGCACATCGGGAGCCCCCATGCTGGGAACTGTAACGGAGCTGGATCTGCGCTTGATCCGGGTCTTTCTCACCGTCGTCGAGGCGGGCGGGATATCGGCGGCGCAAACCGCCCTCAACACCACGCAACCGACCATCAGCGCGCAACTGGCGACGCTCGAGGCGCGGGTCGGTTTTCGCCTGTGCGAACGGGGCCGGGGCGGGTTTTCGGTGACGCCAAAAGGCGGCCAGTTCGTCGAGGCGGCCCGCCGACTGCTGGCGGCAGCCGAGGGTTTTCGTGTCGAGGTCCAGCACATCAATCGCAAGGTCTCGGGCAACATCAACGTCGGCCTGCTCGGGCAGATCGACCCGGTGGAGAACAAGAAAATCGGCCTGGCGATCGCGCGCCTCAGGGCCCGACACGAGGGTTTGTATTTCCACTTCACCGAGCTGTCGTCGTCGCTGCTGGAAGAGAAAATCATCAACGGCCATATCGACCTGGCCATCGGTTACTTCTGGCACCGCTTGCCCAACATCGACTACTTCCCGTTGTTCCAGGAAACCCAGATTGCCTACTGCGCGCCGTCACACCCGCTGTTCGGGCAAGTGGGGGCGCTGACCCGGGAAGACGTCAGCCACTATGACTGGGTCTGGCCGAGCCATCCTTTGCCGGAGATGCCGGCGCCTACATCCATCGAACGCCTGAGCGTGCTTACCGACAGCATGGACGGTGCGGCCCTGCTGATTCTGTCCGGCCAGCACCTGGGGTTTCTGCCGCAGCACTATGCGGCCCGGCATGAACAACTGGGGCAGTTGCATCCGCTCAATCCGCAGTTGTTACGTTATGAGGTGGGGTTTCACGCGGCGGTGCGGCATTCGGCGCGGCAGCGGGATCTGGTCAGCGCGTTTTTGAATGAGTTGATCGATATTTTCGGTTCGCCCTGACATTTATCCCCTGTAGGAGCGAGCCTGCTCGCGATTGCGGAGTGTCAGGCGACATCATCTTTGTCTGGTAAACCGCTATCGCGAGCAAGCTCGCTCCTACAGGGGCGGTGGGGATTTCAGAATCGGATGTTGGCGGCCGGGATCACATCGATCCGCGCGACCGAACTGCTCAGGTCCGCCCAATTGCTGTTGTGTTCGGCAATGATGTCTTCGGCCTTCACGTTGCCATTGTCGACGGTGGAATGCGCGTCGGCGGCCAGTACCACGTCGTAGCCCAGCTGATGCGCCTGGCGCAGGGTGGCGTTGACGCAGTAATCGGTTTGCAGGCCGCAGATGATCAGGCGCTCGAAATCTTCAACCGGCAGCAGTTGTTGCAGGTTGGTCTGGTAGAACGAATCGCCGGTGGTCTTGCGTACCCGATGATCCTTGGGCGAGGTTTGCAGCCCTTCGGCCAGTTGCCAGCCCGGGGCGCCATGCTTGAACAGTTCGCCCTCTTCTTCATGCTGGATGAGCACCACCGGCAGCCCGGCGCTGCGGGCCCTGGTACTCAAGCCATTGATGGTGTCGATGACCCGTTTGATCTCATGGCACTCGTACTCGCCCGAGCACAGGGCTTGTTGAACATCGATGATCAGCAATGCGGTGGTCATGATCCTTCCTTGAGAGTTGAGTGAATCAGGGGACGAACATATGCCCGTCCCCGTTCAAACACAACACTCAATAGCCCAGTGACAACCCGGTGCCGCGGCGTGGATCGTTGGCCCCGTAGAAGCGGTTCTTGCCCACCGGCTTGCCTTCCAGCGAAGGCGCGCCGACGAGGATCGCCGCCAGGTGGTTGGCATCCTGGGGACCCGCAAATTTATGGCCCCAGCTTTCGAGGATCTTCACCGTGTCGGGACTGGTGGTGAATCTCTCCAGGTTGGTTTCCTCCGGCAGCCATTGCTGGTGGAAACGTGGCGCATCGACCGCTTCCTGGATGTTCATGCCGTAGTCGATCACGTTGAGCATGGTCTGCAAGGTCGCGGTGATGATGCGACTGCCGCCGGGGGTGCCGACCACCATTACCACTTTGCCGTCCTTGGTCACGATGGTCGGGCTCATGGACGACAGCGGCGCCTTGCCGGGGGCGATGGCGTTGGCTTCGCCCTGCACCAGGCCGTACATGTTCGGCACACCGATCTTCGAGGTGAAGTCATCCATTTCGTCATTGAGAATGACGCCGGTCTTGCTGGCCATGACCCCGGCACCGAACCAGTCGTTGAGGGTGTAGGTCACCGACACCGCGTTGCCCCACTTGTCGACGATGGAGTAATGGGTGGTGTTGCTGCCTTCATGGGGCGCCACGCCGGGCTTGAGTTCCTTGGAGTTGCCGGCCTTTTGCGGCTGGATGGCTTCGCGCAGCTTGGTCGCATAGTTTTTGTCGAGCAGGTGGGCAATCGGGTTTTTCACGAAATCCGGGTCGCCCAGGTAGCTGTTGCGGTCGACATAGGCGTGACGCATCGCTTCGATCTGGTAGTGCATGCCCTGGGCCGAGTGATAGCCCAGATCCTTCATCGGGTAGCCTTCGAGGATGTTCATGATCTGGCAGATCACCACGCCGCCGGAGCTGGGTGGCGGTGCCGAGATCACGTGATAACCGCGGTAGTCGCATTCGATCGGCGCCAGTTCGCGGGTCTTGTACTTGTCGAGATCGGCCTGGGTGATGATGCCCTTGTTGGCCTGGCTGGAGGTGACGATGGCATCCGCCACCCAGCCTTTATAGAAGCCGTCGGCGCCCTTCTCGGAGACTTCCCGCAGAGTCTTGGCCAGGTCTTTCTGCACCAGCTTCTGCCCGACCTGCATCGGCTCGCCATTGCTCAGGAAAATCGATCCGGAATCCTTAATGTCCTTCTTGAACATGTCGGTGCCTTCATGCAGCAAATCGACATCACCCTGGTCCAGCTCGAAACCGTCTTCGGCGAGTTTGATGGCCGGGGCGATCACTTCCTTGCGCGGTTTGGTGCCGTACTTCGACAGCGCCAGCTCCATGCCCGAGACGGTGCCGGGCACACCGACAGCCAGGTGACCTCGGGTGCTCAATTCCGGAACGACATTGCCCTCCTTGTCGAGGTACATGTTGGCGGTGGCGGCCAGGGGCGCCTTTTCACGGAAATCGAGGAACGTCTTGCGCCCGTCCGCCAGCTGGATCGTCATGAAACCGCCGCCACCCAGGTTGCCTGCCGCGGGATAGACCACCGCCAGCGCATAACCCACCGCGACGGCGGCATCCACGGCGTTGCCACCACTTTTGAGCACATCCACACCCACATGGCTGGCCAGATGCTGGGCCGTGACCACCATGCCGTTCTCCCCCGCGACCGGGGCGACAGAAGCCGCATGTGCAGCAAGGCAGCTGAGCGCCAACGAGGTCGCAATCAGCGATTTGGCAAAAGGTTCGTACTTCATGAGTCGGTCTCTTTTTGTTTTAGGGCTCTGTCAAAACAGAGGGAACGCTTCAAGAGCAGTACGAAGTATGGTCAAGAATGCGTATTGCGCCTCCCCGACGAGGCAGTATCCTTAACACCTGTTCAACAATTCGGCGCGGCCCCGGCATGACTTATACCTGTACCACCCTCGCCTCCCCGGTCGGCGAGTTGAAGCTGGTGGCGAACGGCTCGCGACTCGCAGCCATCCTCTGGGAAAACGACAAGCCCGGTCGGGTGCGTCTCGGTCCGATGAGCGAAGCGCCGGACAATCCGATCCTGGTGCGCACGGCTCAACAGCTACGCGAATACTTCGCCGGAACCCGCAATCATTTCGAACTGGAACTGGATTTCGCCGGCACGGAATTTCAGAAAAAAGTCTGGGCGGCGCTGCTGACCATTCCCTACGGCGAGACCCGCAGCTACGGCCAGATCGCCGAACAGATCGGCAACCCCAGCGCAGTGCGGGCGGTGGGTGCGGCGAACGGCAGGAACCCGATCTCGATCATTGCGCCCTGTCATCGGGTGATCGGTGCTTCGGGGAAACTGACGGGGTTTGCCGGGGGGCTGGAGGCGAAGGAGTTGTTGCTGACGCTTGAGGGATGCGAATTGTCGGAGGCAGGCAGGACGGGCGATCTGTTTTCGGAATAATCGCTGGGGCAGTTTGCTCTCCCCCTTGTGGGAGCGAGCCTGCTCGCGATGGACGTCAACGGTAACGCGTGCGGCCTGAATGACCGCGTTGTCCGGATGTTTTTCGCGAGCAGGCTCGCTCCCACAGTGAGATGCAAACAGCACAAGTTGCACTTTGGCTCAGGCAAGTTGCGCCTTGTATTCCTTCAGGTACTGGTTCGCCAGCGTCTCTTTCTGTTTGTCGTCGAGCAGCTTGCCCGCCATCTGGAAGAACTTCTGCTCTTCTTCCTCGAGGTGGTGGTGGACTTTCTCCGAGAGTTTCTTCGCCGTCACCAGCCAGGCCGGGCTGGACATTTCGGTCTCGTCCAGCTCCTCCATCATTTCGTCCATTTCGTGATGTTCGGCGATCGCGTGGCGACTGAGGTCAACGCCGTTGTCGAACTCCATCAGCGGGATGTAGAAATGCCGTTCTTCGGCGATTGCATGGGCCTGCAATTCAGCCTTGAGCTGCTGGTAGGCGTCGACCCGTTCCGGGGTGTCGCCACTGGTCTTGATCAGCGCCTTGGCATAGGTACGTTGGCGTTCATGGCTTTCACGCAGGGCCTCGAAGATATTCACGGTGTGTCCTCATCGGTCGCACTCTGGAATGGCGCGTCACAACAAATGACCGCTGTGCGCTGACGAGGGTTCCACCCGCTTTTGCTGATGGAACATTGGCTGCCGGCGCGATAGGCTGCGCACTCACAGCAATAAGGATATCGCCATGACCCTGCGAATAGAGTTCTCGCCCACCCCCACGGAAGAAGAGCGCCAGGCCATCCTGATGCCGCTGCGCGCGTACAACGCGTCGAAGGCCGACGGTGCGATCCCCGAGCACGTCGCCTTGCTGGTGCGCGATGAAAACGACCAGATCCTCGGCGGGCTCTACGCCCGGTTGTTTTACCAATGGCTGTTCATCGACCTGCTTTCCGTGCCGGAACAGGCCCGGGGACAAGGCATGGGCACCCGGCTGATGCAGATGGCGGAGGACTTGGCGCGGGAGAGAAAATGCGTTGGATTGTGGCTCGACACCTTCGAATTCCAGGCGCCGGAGTTCTACAGGAAATGCGGGTATAGCGAGATCGGGCACATCGCCGATTACCCGCCGGGGCATAAACACTTTTTCTTCCAGAAGCGTTTGATTTACTGACGCCCTCTGTACCTGTAGGAGCGAGCCTGCTCGCGATTGCGGACTGTCATTCAACATTGATGTCGACTGATCCGCCGCCATCGCGAGCAAGCTCGCTCCCACAGGGGTATCGCTTCAAGCCAGCAGATCAGAGGCAAGTCGCCAACGCCGCCAGCCGGCGCTTGGCGACGAAATCGTCGTGCTGCGCGTAGTAGCTCAACACGGTGCCCGAGGCATCGGTGGTCACGTCCACAAAGGATTCCGCCGAGCGCGTGTACACCGTCGTGCCGCCCTTCTCGCGAGGCTCCAGGTAGCCGCTGGCGTCAACGCCAAACACCGCTTCGTCCTGCCAGGAAAACTGCACGCACTGGGCGACCACTTTTTCCGGCTTGTCCGAGTTGAGGGTCTTGTACGGAGGTTTGCTGCGGGCGTCGCTCATCACCGAGCCTGCGCACCCGGCCAGCATTGTCACGGCCAGCGCCACCATCAGAATTCGCATTGCATTCGCTCATCAGAAAAAAAGCGGACTGTATCACTGTGGCAGCCGATATCGTTCTGCTTTACTGCATGGATCTACCGAAGGAGCAGCCATGGCAGTACCCGAAGAACACCATGAACTGGCGTTGAAGCGCTTTCTCGATGAGCGTCCCGAGTTGCGCGCCGAGCTCGACAACCTCAACCCCTTGCTCGCCCAGGCCAAGGGCGAAACCCTCGCGCAGTTTCGTGACGAGCGCTTGCACGAAGCCTTCGAAGCCGAAGCCGAACGCCTTGGCCTGTTTGCCTGGGAACTGACCCTGCAACTGACTGCCGAATCCCCCGAGGACTACGAAGCCCAGCGCCGGGAAGTGCACCGGGAAGTGGCGCAAATGGCCCGGATGGATTGGCTGGAGTATTGCGAGTTATATGGCTTGAACCCATAACGTCACCCCAGGGATGCTTCCATCGATGCTGCCTTCTTCCTCCAGTAGCCACGCCAGTTCAGGTCATTTGCACACGCAAAAATGGCGTGGGCGCATTGGCTTGAGCCTGGTGGCAATGCTCTCGGTGCTGGCCGGCATGACCGATGCCATCGGTTTCATGGCCAGCGGTGATTTTGTGTCGTTCATGAGCGGCAACACCACGCGGATGGCCGTCGCGATCAGTGTCGGTGACCTGACGCTGACCGTGCGCCTGGTGATCCTCGTGACCGCGTTTATCCTCGGTAACGCGCTGGGAGTTATCGTCAGTCGACTCGGTGGACGCCGGGCGCTGCCCTTGCTGCTCAGTATCGCTGCCCTGCTGTGCACCGCGGCGACCTGGCCCTTCGAGTCGCAGCTTCCGGCCCTGCTGGCGGCAATCATTGCCATGGGCATGCTCAATGCGGCCGTGGAAGAGGTCAATGGCCTACCGGTGGGCCTGACCTACGTCACTGGCGCCCTGTCGCGCTTCGGCCGTGGCCTGGGACGCTGGTTACTCGGCGAAAGACGCAACGGCTGGCGCGTGCAACTGATTCCCTGGGCCGGCATGTTTGTCGGGGCGGTACTCGGCGCCGTACTGGAGCATCACCTGGGGCTCAAGGCGCTGTACGCCAGTGGTGCACTCGCTGCCGCATTGGGGCTGTTGTCGCTGAAGATCCCGCGACGCTGGCAGCTGGGTTACATGCCCCGCTAAGCGGCGCCTGTCAGTCCGCCTTCGCGAGCAATTCAAATCGTCGCACCGCCGCTCCCACATTTGACCAATTTCTGCAGATGGAATGTGGATAAATGAGGGGGCGGGCTTGCTCGCGAAGGGAGCGATTGGGTTAACGCATAAACCCACTTAGCCGCCCCGCCGATAAAGCTTTATCATGGCCGCAGTTTCGCTGATCGAGTCCGTCATGAAGTTCGCCATCGCCGTGTTTTCCGCCGCCCATGCGCCCTCCTCGCGCCGCGCCTTGCTGTTCGCCCAGGCCGCGCTTGCCGGCGGGCATGAGATTGTCCGGCTGTTTTTCTATCAGGATGGCGTCTACAACGCGTCCAACAGCGTGGTCACGCCCCAGGATGAGCTGGACCTGCCCAGGCAGTGGCGTACCTTCGTCGACGATCACCAGCTGGATGGCGTGGTCTGCATCGCCGCCGCCCTGCGCCGTGGTGTGTTGAACGAGGAAGAAGCCCGGCGTTATCAGCGTGAAGCCGTGGCCGTCGACAAGCCATGGGAACTGTCCGGCCTCGGTCAGTTGCATGACGCGGTGCAGGACGCCGACCGCCTGATCTGTTTCGGAGGCGTTTGAAATGTCCAAATCCCTGTTGATTATCAGCCGTCAGGCGCCGTGGTCCGGCACCTCTGCACGGGAAGCGCTGGACATCGTGCTGGCCGGCGGCGCCTTCGATCTGCCGATCGGCCTGCTGTTTCTAGATGACGGCGTGTTCCAGCTCGCACCCCGCCAGAACGCCAGGGCCCTGCAACAGAAAGACCTCAGCGCCAATTTGCAGGCCTTGCCGATGTTCGGCGTCGAAGAACTCTTTGCCTGCGCCGACAGCGTGGCGCAGCGTGGCCTGGACCCGAGCGGGTTGTCGCTGGAAGAAGCCCGGGTACTGTCTGGCGCTGAAATCACCGCACTCATTGACCGTTACGACCAGGTGATCACCCTCTGATGTCGACTTTGCATGTGTTGTCTCATTCCCCATTCGGCGACGATCGCCTGGGCAGCTGCCTGCGGCTGATCGGCGCTTCCGACGCGTTGCTGCTGACCGGCGACGCGGCCTACGCCCTGCAGCCGGGTACCGAGCCTTTCAAGACACTCGAGACCCGCGGCCTGAAACTCTACATCCTGGCCGAAGACGCCGAAGCCCGGGCCATTGCGGTTCCGGCCTGGGCCGAAGCCATCGATTACCCGGCCTTCGTCGAGCTGTCGATCCACCACGACAAGGTCAACAGCTGGCTATGAACGTATTGACGGTCGGCGCCCGCGCCATCGAATTGGACAAGGACGGTTTCCTGGTTGAATTGAGCGACTGGTCCGCGGACGTCGCCAGCGCCCTGGCCGCCGCCGAAGACATCGAGCTGACCCCGGCACACTGGGAAGTGCTCGAACTGCTGCGCAGTTTCTACGCCGAATTCCAGCTATCACCGGCCACGCGCCCGCTGATCAAGTACACCGCCTTGAAGCTCGGCCCGGACAAGGGCAATAGCCTGCACCTGAACCAACTGTTCAAAGGCACCCCCGCCAAACTCGCCGCAAAACTGGCGGGCCTGCCCAAACCGACGAATTGTCTATGACCGACTACCCAGCACTGACCCTCGAAACGCCCGCCGAACATCCTTTCGCCCAGTTCGTACGGATCCTCGGCAAAGGCAAGCGCGGCGCCCGCGACCTGACCCGTGAAGAAGCCCGCGCCGCCATGGGCATGGTGCTCGATGAACAGGTCGAGGAAACCCAACTGGGCGCGTTCCTGATGCTGTTGCGTCATAAAGAAGAAAGCGCCGAGGAAATGGCCGGGTTCACCGAGGCCCTGCGTGAGCGCTTGCAGACACCGGCATTGCATGTCGATCTGGACTGGCCGACCTATGCCGGCAAGAAACGTCATCTGCCGTGGTATCTGCTGGCGGCCAAGTGCCTGGCGCAGAACGGCGTGCGAATCTTCATGCATGGCGGCGGCGCACACACGGCGGGCCGGCTGTACAGCGAGCAATTGCTCGAGACGCTGCACATCCCGCTGTGCCGCAACTGGCAGCAAGTGGGCACGGCACTGGATAACGGGGGCCTGGCCTTCATGCCACTGGTGGACTGGGCGCCGCAACTGCAACGCATGATCGACTTGCGCAACACCCTGGGCCTGCGCTCGCCGATCCATTCCCTGGCACGCATCCTCAATCCATTGGGTGCCCGCTGCGGCCTGCAGAGCATTTTCCACCCCGGTTATCAGGCGGTGCATCGCGAGGCCAGCGGCCTGCTCGGCGACACGGCCATCGTGATCAAGGGCGATGGTGGCGAGATCGAAATCAACCCGGACGCCGACAGCCATCTGTACGGCACCACCGGCGGCGAAAGCTGGGATGAAGAATGGCCGCAACTGTCGAGCCAGCGCCACGTCAAGCCCGCTTCGCTGGAGATCGAACACCTGAAAGCCGTTTGGCGCGGCGATGTCATCGACAGCTATCCGCAAATGGCGCTGATTTCGACCATGGCCCTGGCCTTGCGCGGCCTTGGCCAGCCCCGCGAGCAGGCCTTTGAAACCGCCCAGCAATACTGGGACGCTCGAGACAAATCGATTTAATCGATAATGACTCTTTAGTATTTGCGCTTTTTTATCGAACCTATAGGAATAGACTCCTCTCCAACGCTTACTGGTTTAGGAGTCTTGAACATGGGTTTGCTCGTCGAAGGTCAATGGCAGGACAAGTGGTACGAAAGCAGCAAGGACGGCGCGTTCCAGCGTGAACAGGCACAACGGCGCAACTGGGTAACTGCTGACGGCCAGCCTGGCCCGAGCGGTATCGGTGGCTTTGCTGCCGAAGCCGACCGCTATCACCTCTACGTGTCCCTGGCCTGTCCATGGGCTCATCGCACGCTGATCCTGCGCAAGCTCAAGGGCCTGGAAAGCCTGATCGACGTGTCGGTGGTCAGTTGGCTGATGCTGGAAAACGGCTGGACCTTCGACAAGACCCTCGGCTCCACCGGCGACAAACTCGATCACTTCGACTTCATGCACCAGCGCTACACCGCCGATACTGCCGACTACACCGGCCGCGTCACCGTACCGGTGCTGTGGGACAAACAACAGAATCGCATCGTCAGCAATGAATCGTCGGAAATCATCCGCATGTTCAACAGCGCCTTCGACGACCTGACCGGTAACGACCTGGATTTCTATCCGCAACCGTTGCGAGCCGAGATCGACGCATTGAACGAACGGATTTATCCGGCGGTGAACAACGGCGTGTACCGCGCCGGGTTTGCCACGTCACAGCAGGCTTATGAAGAAGCCTTCGATGAGGTGTTTGCGGAGCTGGATCATCTGGAATCGTTGCTGGGTGCCAATCGCTACCTGGCAGGCGAATACCTGACCGAAGCGGATATCCGCCTGTTCACCACGCTGATTCGCTTTGATGCGGTGTACCACGGCCACTTCAAGTGCAACCTGCGGCGGATTGCCGATTATCCGAACCTGTCGAACTGGCTGCGGGAGCTTTACCAGTGGCCGGGGATTGCCGAGACGGTGGACTTCACTCACATCAAGAACCACTACTACGGCAGCCACAAGACCATCAATCCGACGGGTGTCGTGCCGAAAGGGCCGGAACAGGATTTTACGGCAGCCCATGATCGGGCGCGGTTGAGTGGGAAAGGGGTTTGGCGCAGGGCTTGAGATTGATACAGGTTTTGAAGGCCCCATCGCGAGCAGGCTCGCTCCCACAATTGATTTGTGTCGTTCACAAATCCCCTGTGGGGGCGAGCCTGCTCGCGATAGAGGGCAACTCGATCTAGACCTGCCCCTGAGCCCCTTCAAACCACGCCAGTTTCTCGCGCAGTTGCACCACTTCACCCACGATCACCAGCGTCGGCGCATGCACTTCATGCTCCGCCACCAGTTTTGGCAGGTCCGCCAGGGTGCCGGTAAACACCCGCTGATTGACGGTGGTGCCCTGCTGGATCAAGGCCGCCGGGGTATCAGCGCCGCGACCGTGCTTGATCAGCTGCTCACAGATGATCGGCAAGCCGACCAGGCCCATGTAGAACACCAGGGTTTGCGCCGGAGCTACCAGATCGGCCCACGGAAGATCGGTCGTACCGTCCTTCAGGTGACCGGTGACGAACCGCACCGACTGCGCGTAATCGCGATGGGTCAGCGGAATCCCGGCATAAGCCGCGCAACCGCTGGCTGCCGTGATGCCCGGTACCACCTGGAACGGGATGCCATGGGCCGCCAGTTCCTCGATCTCTTCCCCGCCACGGCCGAAGATGAACGGATCACCGCCCTTCAAGCGCACCACGCGTTTGCCGGCCTTGGCCAGGTCCACCAGTTGCTGGTTGATCTGGTCCTGCGGCACGGCGTGATCGGCGCGGCGTTTGCCGACGTAGACCCGCTCGGCATCGCGACGGCACAACTCCAGGATGGCCGGCGCCACCAGGCGGTCATACAGCACCACGTCGGCTTGCTGCATCAGGCGCAAGGCACGGAAGGTCAACAGGTCCGGATCACCGGGACCTGCGCCCACCAGATACACCTCACCGGTGGCGACCGGTGCTTCGCCATCCACTTTTGCTTGCAGCAGACGCTCGGCTTCGGCGCCCTGCCCGGCCAGTTGCCGGTCGGCGATCGGGCCCTGGAACACGTCTTCCCAGAACGCCCGGCGCTGCTGGACATCCGGGAACAGGTTCTTCACCTGATTGCGGAAACGCGCCGCCAGACCGGCCAGTTGACCGTAGGTGGAAGGAATCCAGGTTTCGATCTTGGCGCGGATCAAGCGCGCCAACACTGGCGCGTCGCCGCCGCTGGACACGGCAATGATCAATGGCGAGCGGTCGACGATGGCCGGGAAGATCACGCTGCACAGGGCCGGCGCATCCACCACGTTGACCGGCACGCAACGTCGATGGGCATCGGCGGAGACTTGCGCATTCAAGGCTTCATCATCGGTCGCGGCAATGATCAGCCCGCAACCGTCCAGATCCGTTTCGACATAGCCACGCAACAGGCACTCGCCACCGCTGGCGGCCACCAGTTCGCGCAGTTGCTGTTCGATTTCAGGTGCGACCACCCGCAGCAGCGCACCGGCATCGGCCAGCAGGCGGGATTTGCGCAAGGCAATTTCCCCCCCACCGACGACCAACACACGACTGCCGCGCAGGTTATGGAACAGCGGCAGATATTTCATTTAGCCGATGACCTCGAGGCCACCCATGTACGGCTTCAATACCTCTGGTACGCGGATCGAACCGTCGGCCTGCTGGTAGTTTTCCAGCACCGCCACCAGGGTACGACCGACCGCCAGGCCGGAACCGTTCAGGGTGTGTACCAGTTCCGGCTTGCCGGTTTCCGGGTTGCGGAAACGCGCCTGCATGCGACGGGCCTGGAAGTCGCCGCAGTTGGAGCACGATGAGATTTCGCGGTACTTGTCCTGGCTCGGAATCCACACTTCCAGGTCGTAGGTCTTGACCGCGCTGAAGCCCATGTCGCCTGTGCACAGCGCCAGGGTGCGGTAAGGCAGTTGCAGCAGTTGCAGGACTTTCTCGGCGTTGGCGGTCAGGCTTTCCAGCGCTTCCATCGACTTCGATGGCTCGACGATCTGCACCATCTCGACCTTGTCGAACTGATGCTGGCGAATCATGCCGCGGGTATCGCGACCCGAAGCACCGGCTTCGCTGCGGAAGCACGGGGTATGGGCGACGAACTTGATCGGCAGCAGTTTCGAATCGACGATCTCGCCGGCCACGATGTTGGTCAGCGACACTTCGGCGGTCGGGATCAGGTACAGATCGGCTTCGCCTTCGCGACCGATCTTGAACAGGTCCTCTTCGAATTTCGGCAACTGGCCGGTGCCTTGCAGGGCCGGGGCCTGGACCAGATAAGGCGTGTAGGCCTCTTCATAGCCGTGCTCGGTCACGTGCAGGTTGATCATGAATTGCGCCAGGGCGCGGTGCAGACGGGCGATCGGGCCACGCAGCAGGGCGAAACGTGCGCCGGAGAGCTTGGCGGCGGTTTCAAAGTCCAGCCAGCCGAACTTCTCGCCCAGGGCGACGTGGTCCTGGACCGGGAAATCGAAGGCGGTCGGCGTGCCCCAGCGACGCACTTCGACGTTGCCGTCTTCGTCGTCGCCAATCGGCACCGATTCGTGCGGCAGGTTGGGGATACCGAGCACGATCGCGTCCAGTTCGGTCTGGATCGCGTCCAGTTCGGTTTTACCGGCAGCCAATTCGCCCGCCATGCGCTCGACGTCAGCCATCAACGGCGCGATGTCTTCGCCGCGCTGCTTGGCCTGACCGATGGATTTGGAGCGCGCGTTACGTTCAGCCTGCAGTGCTTCGGTGCGGGTCTGGACGGTCTTGCGCTGTTCTTCCAGCGCTTCGATGCGCGCGACGTCCAGGGCAAAGCCACGGGATGCCAGGCGGTCCGCTACGTCCTGAAGGTTGCTACGTAACAGTTTGGAATCGAGCATGTCGGTTTCTCGTTAATAAAGTTTGGTCAAGGACAGGCCGGCCCAGGTGGCGAGCAGCCCGCCGAATACGCTGATGGCCGCATAGCCCAGGGCCAGCGGCACTTGCCCGCTTTCCAGCAGGCGCACCGTATCCAGTGAAAAGGATGAAAACGTCGTCAGCCCTCCGAGGAAGCCGACGATCAACCCGGCGCGTACCTCGATCGGTACCTCCGGGCGAATCAAAAACAGGCCGTATAGAACGCCGATCAGCAAACAGCCCACGATATTAACGGCCAGCGTCGCGGTATAGAAGTGCCGCGGCCAATTAGCGTTGATCCAGTTACCCGTGGCGAAGCGCAACAAGGTGCCGGCTATCCCGCCGGCGGAAACCGCAATGATCAAGGGAACCACTATTTTCTCCGCTGCCGGGGGCTTAGACGATCGAGTTGAGCAAGGTGGTTGAGCTTCTCGCCAATCTTCAGTTCCAGGCCGCGAGGCACTGGCTGGTAAAACGGTATCGGGTCGAGTTCTTCCGGGAAATAGTCTTCCCCGGCGGCGTAGGCATCCGGCTCGTCGTGGGCGTAACGGTATTCGTCGCCGTAGCCCAGCTGTTTCATGAGCTTGGTCGGCGCGTTGCGCAGGTGCAGCGGCACTTCCAGCGAACCGTGTTCGGCGGCGGCACGCAACGCAGTCTTGAAGCCCATGTACACCGCGTTGCTTTTTGGCGCGCAGGCCAGATAAGTAATGGCCTGGGCCACCGCCAGCTCACCTTCGGGGCTGCCGAGCCGCTCCTGCACTTCCCACGCTGCCAGGCACAGGCTCAGCGCCCGCGGATCGGCATTGCCGATGTCTTCGCTGGCCATGCGCACCACGCGCCGGGCCAGATAGAGCGGATCGCAGCCGCCGTCAATCATCCGGGCAAACCAGTACAACGCGCCGTCGGGGTTGGAGCCGCGCACCGATTTGTGCAGGGCGGAAATCTGGTCGTAGAAGGCTTCGCCACCCTTGTCGAACCGGCGACGGGTGTCGCCCAGCAGACTTTGCAGCAGGTCGACGCCCATCTCGCTATTGTCTTCGGCCAGGTCGGAAGCGTTTTCCAGCAGGTTGAGCAGACGCCGGCCATCGCCATCGGCGGCCGACAGCAGCATCTGGAAGCCTTCATCGCTGAGGCTCAGATTGCGCTTGCCCAGGCCCCGCTCTTCGGTCAAGGCGCGGTGCACCAGTTTGCGCAGCGCCGTTTCGTCGAGGCTTTTCAGCACGTAGACGCGGGCACGGGAGAGCAAGGCGTTATTGAGTTCGAACGAGGGGTTTTCCGTGGTCGCGCCGATGAAAATCAGCGTGCCGTCCTCGACATAGGGCAGGAACGCATCCTGCTGGGATTTGTTGAAACGGTGCACTTCGTCGACGAACAGGATCGTGCGCCGGCCGTACTGTGCGGCCTGCTGCTTGGCGATTTCCACCGCCTGACGGATTTCCTTGACCCCCGCCAGCACTGCCGAGACCGTTTCAAAGTGCGCGTCCGAGACCTCCGCCAGCAGCCGCGCCAGGGTGGTCTTGCCCACGCCCGGCGGCCCCCAGAAAATCATCGAGTGCAGGGCACCCTGCTCCAGGGCTTCGCGCAAGGGCTTGCCGCGAGCGAGCACATGCTCCTGACCGACGTACTCGTCCAGGTTGGTCGCACGCAAGCGGGCGGCCAGGGGCTGGGAGATCGGGGCGCTGCGAAACAGGTCCATCACAACTGTTGAAACCTCACTTGGTTCGAACTCCTGTAGGAGCGAGCATGCTCGCGATGGTCGTCAAGGATAACGTTGGGAATCTGACACCCCGCGGCGTGCTCGGGTTTTTCGCGAGCATGCTCGCTCCTACAGGGGTCTGCGTTTTATTCCTGAATCACGTCCGCACCCTTGGGAATGTCGAACTTGAACTTGGACGCCGGGATCGGCTCGTTGGCCTTCACGCCGGTGAACAGGATGTTGGTGCGCTGGCCGACGCTGTCGATCAGTTGCATATCATTGACCAGGCCGTTGCGGAACGACAGGCGCAGGCTGTCGAACAGGGTGTCCTTGGTTTTCGGCTTGAGGGTGAAGTCGATCACGCCGCCGGCTTCCTTGGCGCTGATGTCGAAGCTCTGGCTGATCTTGGACACATCACCGGACAGCAACAGCGCCGGGGTCTGGGTCAGGCGCACGTCCAGCTTCTTGATGGTCGCCTGCTCCAGGTCCGGGTCCCACAGGGTGACCTTGGCGCCATCGGACACGACCAATTGCTCCTGGGGTGCGTCGGTGTGCCAGTAGAACAGGCCAGGGCGCTGCAGCGACATCTGCCCGGCGGTTTCCTGCAATTGGGTGCCGGTGCCGTCGAGGGTCAGTTGGGAGAAACGCGCAGTCAACGTCTGGGATTTTTCCAGCAGTTGAGTCAGACGCGCCACGTCCTTGTCATCGGCGTGGGCCGAGAGCGTGGTCAAAGCCAGTACCGGCAGCAACAACATGCGGATAAGACGCATGGGAGTCCTCATAACATTCGTGGGAGTGCGGGTGGCGCCGGGGGCACCACCCTTTCAAAATCCGCTCAGTCGCGCACCGGGCCTGGGGCCAGGACTTCACGCGAACCGTTGGTGTTCATGGCCGTCACGACCCCGGCCATTTCCATGGCCTCGATCATGCGCGCGGCGCGGTTGTAGCCGATTTTCAGCTTGCGCTGAACCGCGGAAATGGAAGCGCGGCGGCTTTCCAGAACGAACTGCACCGCCTCGTCATACAGCGCGTCAGCCTCGGGGTCGTCACCGTCGCCGCCACCGCTGCTGCCTTCAAAGCCGCTGCCGGCCTCTTCGACACCGTTGAGGATGTCGTCGTTGTACTCCGGCGCACCGCGCAGTTTCCAGGCTTCCACCACCCGATGCACTTCATCGTCGGAAACGAAAGCGCCGTGAACCCGGATTGGCAGGCTGGTGCCCGGTGGCATGTACAGCATGTCACCGTGGCCCAACAGTTGTTCCGCGCCGCCCTGGTCGATGATGGTCCGCGAGTCGATCTTGCTCGACACCTGGAACGCCATACGGGTCGGGATGTTGGCCTTGATCAGACCGGTGATCACATCCACCGACGGACGCTGGGTCGCGAGAATCAGGTGGATACCCGCCGCCCGCGCCTTCTGGGCGATACGGGCGATCAGCTCTTCAACCTTCTTGCCGACGATCATCATCATGTCGGCGAATTCATCGACGACCACGACGATAGTCGGCAGCTTCTGCAGCAGCGGCGCTTCGTCGTGGATGTTTTCGCGCTTGTACAGCGGATCGCTCAACGGCTCGCCCGCTTCGATGGCTTCCTTGACCTTGGCGTTGAAGCCAGACAGGTTTCGCACGCCCATCTTCGCCATCAGCTTGTAGCGTCGCTCCATCTCCGCGACGCTCCAGCGCAGGGCGTTGGCCGCGTCCTTCATGTCGGTGACCACAGGGCACAGCAAGTGCGGAATGCCTTCATAGATCGACAATTCGAGCATTTTCGGGTCGATCATGATCAGCTTGGCGTCGTCCGGGCCGGACTTGAACAGGATCGACAGGATCATCGCGTTCACACCCACCGACTTACCGGAACCGGTGGTACCGGCCACCAGCAGGTGAGGCATTTTCGCAAGGTCGGTGATGACCGGTTTGCCGCCGATGTCGTGGCCCAGGGCCAGGGTGACCGGAGACTTGAAGTTGTCGTACTCGGGGGTCGACAGTACCTCGGAGAATCGCACGATCTGCCGGTCTTCGTTGGGAATCTCGATACCGACGGTGGTCTTGCCCGGAATCACTTCCACCACCCGCACGCTGGTCACGGCCAGGGAACGCGCCAGGTCCTTGGCCAGGTTGGCGATGCGGCTGACCTTGACCCCGGCCGCCGGCTGGATTTCGTAACGGGTAATCACCGGACCCGGATGGATCGAATCCACAGTGACTTCGACACCGAATTCCTTGAGCTTGATTTCCAGCAAATGGCCGACCGCGGCCAGGGATTCAGGCGAGTAATTGAGTTGTTTCTTCTCCGCCGGGTCGAGAATCGAGATCGGCGGCAAGGTGCCTTCCACGGCGCTATCGACGAACAACGGCGCCTGTTTCTCTTTTTCCACGCGCTTGCTCGGCGCTGCCGGCTTGACCGGTGCCGGGGCAATCACCGGCGGCACCTGTTTCTCGCGCTCGGACATGTGCTTGCTCAGGGCCTGCTCACGCTCGATCAAACGTTCCTTGACCTTGGCCTGCTCGCGCTTGTCGGTGACGGTCGGCGCGACCACGTCATGCACGCGATCATCGACTTCACGCAATTGTGCGACCAGCTGCTTGCGCTCGGTACGAGCCGCCCACCAGCGATTGGCGGCGCCCTGGAACAGTTCGAACAGGTCGAGAGTGATCTTGCCGGTGACGTCCATCACCTTGAACCAGGACAGGTCAGTGAACACCGTCAGGCCAAACAGGAACAGGGCGATGAACAGCAGCGTACTGCCCTGAATGTTCAGGGCGTTCCGGGCCAGATCGCCAAGGCTTTCGCCCAGCGCACCGCCAGCCCCGGCAGGCAGGCCGGTCGCGGCATGGAAATGAATATGCGCCAGAGCGGCGCCGGACAGCACCAGGAATACCAGGCCGATCAGGCGCCAGGAGAACAGCCAGCCGCTCCACTGCCATGGCTCGTGGCGCTGACGAAAGATCTGATAGGCCTTGATCGCCAGCAACAACGGAAAGATATAAGCGAAGTAACCCAGCACCATGAACAGGATGTCGGCGCTGTAGGAGCCCGCCGGCCCACCGAAATTCTGCACGTCGTCGATCTTGCTGTTATGGCTCCAGCCCGGATCGTCCTTGCCATAGGTCAGCAAGGCCATCATCAGGAACAGGCACAAGGCACCGATGGCGATCAATGCACCTTCCTTGAGGCGGTAGTGCAATTGCTGGCGCCAGAGCGGAACGACTGTCTTGGGTGCTTCGGTGGATTTCTTCAAAACGCTTCTATTCCTGCGCCAATGGCGCGTCCATCTGATGAATGTCTAAAAACTGCCCAATCCAGGCAGGTAAAAAAGTGAACACGCTCAACTGGGACTACTTTTAACACTGCGCCCCTGCATTTATAAACACGAGACGCAACGCTATTCTTGCTACGACCGCTGTTACAAACACTGTTACAACCCGGCATTGTACGGGTTTGTTCGCCCGATGCCATGTTTGAAACACTGTATGCAGCATAGTCAAAAGCCAATTACATGCGGCTCAATTTGAGCATGCATTTTCTTTTGTGACAAAGGCTTATGAGGTGTTTTTATGAGCGCAGCGCAACATCATCGCCTGATCATTCTCGGCTCCGGCCCCGCCGGTTACAGTGCAGCCGTATATGCCGCCCGCGCCAACCTCAAACCCGTTGTCATCACCGGCATACAGGCAGGTGGCCAGCTCACCACCACGGTCGAAGTCGACAACTGGCCGGGTGATGTCGAAGGTCTCACCGGCCCGGTCCTGATGGACCGCATGCAACGGCACGCCGAACGCTTCGATACACAGATCGTTTACGACCACATCCACACTGCCAAGTTGCAACAGCGCCCGTTCGAGTTGACCGGCGATAGTGGCACTTATACCTGCGATGCACTGATTATCGCCACCGGTGCATCCGCGCAATATCTGGGATTGCCGTCGGAAGAAACTTTTGCCGGCAAAGGGGTTTCCGCCTGCGCAACCTGCGATGGCTTCTTCTATCGCAATCAAATCGTCGCGGTGGTCGGTGGCGGCAATACTGCGGTTGAAGAAGCCTTGTATCTGTCAAACATCGCCAAGGAAGTTCACCTGATCCACCGCCGCGACAAGTTGCGCTCGGAAAAGATTCTTCAGGACAAACTCTTCGACAAGGCCGCCAACGGCAATATCCGCCTGCATTGGAACCAGAACCTCGCTGAAGTGCTGGGCGATGCCAGCGGCGTGACCGGCGCCCGCCTGCGCGACAGTCACACCGGTGAACTCAGCGAGCTGGCGGTGGCCGGCGTGTTCATCGCCATCGGCCACAAGCCCAATACCGATCTATTCGTCGGCCAACTGGAAATGCGCGATGGCTATCTGCTGGTCAAGGGTGGCAGCGAAGGCGATGCCACTTCGACCGCCATCGCCGGTGTGTTTGCCGCCGGGGACGTGGCCGACCATGTTTATCGCCAGGCAGTGACGTCCGCCGGCGCGGGCTGCATGGCGGCCCTTGACGCGGAAAAATACCTCGACGACATTCCCGTCGCTTGACGGCAAACTGGTGGCGGGCCTTGAGCCCGCCACTCCCCTCCCCTTCTGCAAGCCCGGACGCCATGCTGACTTGGTTACAACGCAACTCCCTGACTTTCCCGCCGCTGGAAAAAGCCATGCGCGACCCCAATGGGTTGCTGGCCGCAGGCGGCGACCTGTCTGCCGATCGCTTGATCCAGGCCTATCGTCATGGCTGCTTTCCGTGGTTTTCCGAAGGCCAGCCGATCCTCTGGTGGTCGCCGGACCCGCGCACGGTATTGTTTCCCGACGAACTACACGTCTCCCGCAGCCTGAACAAATTGTTGCGCCAACAACGCTTCCAGGTGACCTTCGATCGGGATTTTGCCGCAGTCATCCACGCCTGCGCCGCACCGCGGGAATACGCAGATGGCACCTGGATCACCGGCGCCATGCAGGACGCTTACCTGCATTTGCACAAGCGTGGGTATGCGCATTCGGTGGAAGTCTGGGACCATGGCGTGCTCGTCGGCGGGCTGTATGGCCTGGCGATGGGGCAACTGTTTTTCGGTGAATCCATGTTCAGCCGAGCCGACAATGCCTCCAAATATGGTTTTGCGACACTGGTGCGACATCTCAAGGAGTCGGGTTTTGTGCTGATCGACTGCCAGATGCCGACCGATCATCTGCACAGCCTGGGCGCACGGGCAATTCCACGTAGCGCGTTCGCCGGTTACCTGGCGCAGTACCTGGATCGCCCCAATCGCGCGACCTGGGTTTGCTGAGCGACTTTTCCCAGCGTGGCTTACAATTAATCAAAAGCTTATCCCGAGGGTTGATCATGACCGAGTTGGCGCGTTTGAAGTTTTATGCCACTCAGCCCCACTCTTGCAGCTATCTGCCTGAGGAGCAGGCCACGACCCTGTTCCTGGACCCCAGCCAGCCCATGGATGTGCATGTCTATGCAGACCTGTCGGAAATGGGTTTTCGTCGCAGTGGCGACCATCTGTATCGACCTCATTGCCAGAACTGCAATGCGTGCGTACCGGCGCGCATCCCTGTGGCGCAATTCACGCCCAACCGCCAGCAGAAACGCATTTTCAAGCGCAACGCAGACTTGCAGGTGCGCCCTGCCAGGCCCGGTTTCAGCGAAGAGTACTTCGATCTTTATCAGCGTTATATCGAACAGCGGCACGCCGACGGCGACATGTACCCGCCCAGTCGCGATCAGTTTTCCACGTTCCTGGTACGCGACCTGCCGTTTTCACGCTTCTACGAATTCCGACTCGATGGACGGCTGGTAGCGATTGCCGTCACCGACCTTTTGCCGAACGGCCTGTCGGCGGTCTACACCTTCTATGAACCCGATGAAGAGCGGCGCAGCCTGGGACGATTCGCCATTCTCTGGCAAATTGCCGAGGCCCGACGCCTGGGGCTGGAAGCGGTCTATTTGGGCTACTGGATCAAAAACTGCAAAAAAATGAGCTACAAGACCCAATATCGCCCCATCGAGCTGCTGGTAAACCAGCGCTGGGTCGTCCTGAACTAGCACAGCCCCTTAAACCCCTTGGCTTGCCCCCCACTTTTCGGGCACAATGCACGCCGCTTTTGCCTGGCGCAGTTGCACCGGGCCATTCACTGGACACCGAGGGCTTTACTGCATGTCGAAAGAAGACAGCTTCGAAATGGAAGGCACTGTCGTCGACACCCTGCCAAACACCATGTTTCGCGTGGAATTGGAAAATGGGCACGTCGTAACCGCGCATATCTCCGGCAAGATGCGCAAGAACTACATTCGTATTCTTACCGGTGACAAAGTGCGCGTCGAGCTGACGCCCTATGACTTGAGCAAAGGGCGTATCACTTACCGCGCTCGCTAAGGTAGGAGCGAGCTTGCTCGCGAAAAACCTGAGGGCACCGCGTCAAGCCAGACTCCCGCATCATCGTTGACGACCATCGCGAGCAAGCTCGCTCCTACAAAGGCAGAGCCCGCTCGCTAATCAAGTCAATACAGAACGCCCGGCATTGCCGGGCGTTTTTGTTTGTACTGAATTTGCCCGACTGACAGGAGCGAGACACTCAATTTGATAGACAGCAAAAAGGCGCCTCTCGGCGCCTTTTTGTTTTGCTTCTGAACGTCAGGCCATTTCAGCCGTGGTCTCGAAGTCGAAGGTCAGTTCGCCGTCCTTGATGTCGATGTGTACCACACCGCCATGTTCGGCCAGCTCGCCAAAGAGGATCTCTTCCGCCAGCGGACGCTTGATCTTGTCCTGGATCAGGCGCGCCATTGGTCGAGCTCCCATCATTGCATCGTAACCACCGGCTGCCAGCCAGCTGCGGGCAGCGTCGGTGACTTCCAGCAATACGCGCTTGTCTTCCAGTTGCGCCTGAAGTTCGATAAGGAACTTGTCCACCACACTCTTGATGACCTCGTGACTGAGGCGACCAAACTGGATGATGGTATCCAGACGGTTACGGAATTCAGGCGTGAAGCTCTTCTTGATCACTTCCATCGCGTCGGACGAGTGATCCTGAAGAGTGAAGCCGATCGAAGCACGCGCCGCGGTTTCGGCACCGGCGTTGGTCGTCATGATGACGATCACGTTACGGAAGTCCGCCTTACGCCCGTTGTTGTCGGTCAGCGTACCGTGATCCATGACCTGCAACAGCAGATTGAAGACTTCCGGATGCGCCTTCTCGATTTCATCGAGCAGCAGCACGCAATGTGGTTGCTTGGTGATGGCTTCGGTCAACAGCCCACCCTGGTCGAACCCGACATAACCCGGAGGCGCACCGATCAGACGCGATACGGTGTGACGCTCCATGTACTCGGACATGTCGAATCGAACCAGTTCGACACCCAACGCCTTGGCCAGTTGCCGCGCCGCTTCGGTTTTACCGACACCGGTTGGTCCGGCAAACAGGAACGAACCGACCGGTTTGTCCGGCGACTTGAGGCCCGCGCGGGACAGCTTGATCGCGGTAGCCAGCGAGTCGATGGCTGCATCCTGACCGAACACGGTCAACTTCAGGTCGCGCTCAAGGTTACGCAGCAGTTCCTTGTCGGAGCTGGTGACGTGTTTTGGCGGGATCCGTGCAATTTTCGCGACGATATCTTCGACCTGAGGCACGTCGATACGCTTCACGCGCTTCTCGACCGGCTGCAGACGCTGGTAGGCGCCCGCCTCGTCGATAACGTCGATGGCCTTGTCCGGCATGTGCCGGTCATTGATGTAGCGCGACGCCAGTTCAGCTGCGGCGCGCAGGGCTTCATCGCTGTATTCGATGTTGTGATGGGTCTCGAAACGCCCTTTCAGGCCGCGCAGAATGCCGATGGTGTCTTCCACCGAAGGCTCTGTCACATCGACCTTCTGGAAACGCCGGGCCAGGGCACGGTCCTTCTCAAAGATCCCGCGGAATTCCTGGAAGGTGGTCGAGCCAATGCATCGAATGTCACCGGACGACAGCAGCGGCTTGAGCAGGTTCGAGGCATCCATGACACCACCGGACGCAGCACCCGCACCAATGATGGTGTGGATCTCGTCGATGAACAGGATGGCCTGCGGACGTTTTTTCAGCTCGTTGAGCAACGCCTTGAAGCGTTTCTCGAAATCACCGCGGTATTTGGTACCAGCGAGCAGAGCGCCGAGATCCAGGGAATAGACAACGCTGTTGATCAGCAGGTCCGGCACCTGGTTGTCGACAATGCGCTTGGCCAGGCCTTCGGCAATCGCGGTTTTACCCACGCCCGCCTCGCCCACCAGCAGCGGATTGTTTTTGCGACGACGCGCCAGGATCTGCGCAACGCGCTCGACTTCCAGCTCACGCCCCACCAACGGATCGATTCGACCCTGGCGCGCGAGTTCATTAAGGTTGCTGGCATAAGCATCCAGCGGATTGCCTGAAGAAGAAGACTCACCGCCCTCGTCGTCCTGCATATCTTGCTCACCTTCGGAATGATCGCCGTGCCCTGGCACCTTGGAAATGCCGTGGGCGATGTAGTTGACGACATCGATACGGGCAACGCTCTGCTGTTTCAGCAGGAACACTGCCTGACTCTCTTGCTCACTGAAGATCGCAACCAGCACGTTGGCGCCAGTCACTTCGCGTTTGCCCGAGCTCTGTACGTGAAACACAGCACGTTGCAGGACACGCTGGAAGCCCAGGGTTGGCTGGGTTTCGCGGTCCTCGTCATGGACGGGGATCAATGGCGTGGTGGAGTCGATGAACTCCTGCAGGTCATGCTTGAGTTTGTCGAGGTTTGCGCCGCACGCACGCAGAACGGTGGCGGCAGCCTCATTGTCCAATAGGGCCAGCAGGAGATGCTCGACGGTCATGAATTCATGACGCTTCGAACGTGCCTCCTTGAAGGCAAGATTGAGGGTGACTTCGAGCTCGCGGTTTAACATAGCTTCACCTCATACCCAAGTGTCCGGCGATTAACCGTCCTTCTCGATTTCACAGAGTAGCGGATGCTGGCTTTCCCTGGCGTACTGGTTGACCTGCATGGCCTTGGTCTCGGCGATGTCGCGGGTAAACACTCCACATACTGCCCGTCCTTCTGTATGGACGGCCAACATGACCTTGGTCGCCAGCTCGCGATTCAGGTTAAAAAACACCTCGAGCACTTCGACGACGAAATCCATCGGTGTGTAGTCATCATTGAACAAAACAACCTTGTACATCGGCGGCGCCTGTAAAGCAGGCTTGGCCTCCTGAACAGCAACGCCTGCGGAATCGTCGTCGTGTTCCTCTGGAAGATCCTTTTGGAGAAACGGGCGATCCTGATTGAATGTTAGTCGAATCTGGCTGATTGCATGCATGGAAAGAAAGGTTCGTCAGTTGTGCAAATACAGTGGTGGGGGCGGTCCTGGGCGATTTCAACTCCGACTGCCGAGTCAACTTGACTATCGGCAAAACGGTGTTACAACCAATAGAGCCCACAGTGGGTAAAAAAGATCCGCGGAGTCAACTTTTTTCGAAGAAGCGACTGCGGATGGACTGGATGATACTCCAGTGATGGGGTCTGTTGCAGAGGGATATGAGCATGGCGTTCGGCAAGGTGAAATGGTTCAACAATGCCAAGGGATATGGCTTCATCAACGAGGATGGCAAGACAGAAGACCTGTTTGCCCACTACTCGGCCATCAAGATGGACGGCTACAAAACCCTGAAGGCTGGACAGGCTGTCACCTTCAATATTATTCAAGGGCCCAAGGGCCTGCATGCGGTCGAGATTAATGACGCTGCGGTCAAGAGTGCTGATGCGGCGGCAGTCGCGGCGCCTAACAGCGCCCATGACACAGCCCTGAGCTGACCGACCCGACCGTTATCCAGTCATAAAAAAACCGCCCGGCTCAATCGCTTGAGCCGGGCGTATTTTTTGGCTGCCTGAACGGGCTTACATGTGCTTGATCAGGGCCTCACCGAATCCGGAAGAGGAAACCAGAGTGGCGCCATCCATCAGACGTTCGAAGTCATAGGTCACGGTCTTGGCCTTGATCGCGCCGTTGGTGCCCTTGATGATCAGGTCCGCCGCCTCGGTCCAACCCAGATGACGCAACATCATTTCTGCGGAAAGGATCACCGAGCCCGGGTTGACCTGGTCCTTGCCGGCATACTTCGGCGCGGTGCCATGGGTGGCCTCGAACATGGCCACGGTGTCGGACAGGTTGGCACCTGGTGCGATACCGATACCGCCCACTTCCGCCGCCAGAGCATCGGAGAGGTAGTCACCGTTGAGGTTAAGAGTGGCGATCACATCGTATTCGGCCGGACGCAGCAGGATCTGCTGGAGCATGGCGTCGGCGATGGCATCCTTGACGATGACTTCGCGGCCGGTTTTCGGGTTCTTGAACTTCATCCATGGGCCGCCATCGAGCAGCTCGGCGCCGAATTCGTTCTTCGCTACCTCATAGCCCCAATCCTTGAAGGCGCCTTCGGTGAATTTCATGATGTTGCCCTTGTGCACGATGGTCAGCGACTTGCGGTCGTTGTCCACTACGTACTGCAAGGCCTTGCGCACCAGACGCTGGGTACCTTCTTTCGAAACCGGCTTGATGCCGATGCCGCAGTCCTGGTCGAAACGGATCTTGGTGACGCCCATTTCTTCCTTCAGGAACTTGATGACTTTATTGGCTTCAGGCGAGCCGGCCTTCCACTCGATACCGGCATAGATGTCTTCGGAGTTCTCGCGGAAAATCACCATGTCGACGTCGCCAGGCTTTTTCACCGGGCTTGGTACACCGTCGAACCACACCACCGGACGCAGGCAGACATACAGGTCCAGCTGCTGGCGCAGGGCAACGTTGAGGGAACGGATACCACCACCGACCGGCGTAGTCAGCGGCCCCTTGATGGAAACGACGTAATCTTTCACGGCATCCAGGGTTTCCTGGGGCAGCCAGGTGTCCTGGTCATAGACCTGGGTGGCTTTCTCGCCGGCATAGACTTCCATCCAGGAAATCTTGCGCTTGCCCCCATAGGCCTTTTGCACGGCAGCATCAACCACTTTGATCATTACGGGACTGACGTCGACGCCAATACCGTCGCCTTCGATGAACGGGATGATCGGATTGTCAGGAACATTGAGAGAATGGTCTGCATTGACGGTGATTTTGTCGCCGACGGCTGGAACCTGAATCTTCTTGTAACCCATGCTGAACTCCATCGATTGGATTGAACATCTGGCTTGGTTCGAGCGTAACCCAGTTAAATCAACGCGCAAACCCTATGTTCCGTCGATCTTCCGCAAAGCCCGCTGATTGGCGAGCTACAAGCCTGAAATCAAAGGGAAAACCGCCATTCTCAAGCACGACGGATGACGCCGCTTTCGGGTCGCCCCTGCGACCTTTAGACCAATGGACGAGAATCGATCCGCATGAACCATCGGCAGATTGCCAGCTACCTATGTATAATGCCGCCCGCTGACCATCGGGTCACAACGGCTGACCTCTCCTGCTACCGGAAAACGTAGCCGAGACTTTCCGCCAAAAGCCGGGCTGTTACCTCAGCCCAACTGCTTGACGCTCGACTGATGCACCCAACATCACCGCATAGAAACCTCGATATTCGGCTCATGGATGACTTTGAACGAACGCGCTTACCCGGCGCCCCTCGAGTTTCTGCGCACGCTTTAGCAAAGAAGAGAGAGTTAATCCGAATATGCCCACCCGCTCGAAGATCATCTATACCTTCACCGACGAAGCTCCCGCCCTCGCCACCTATTCACTGCTGCCAATCGTAGAGGCCTTCACCGCCTCCGCCGATATCGCCATGGAAACCCGCGATATCTCCCTGGCAGGGCGCATCCTGGCCAGCTTCCCCGAGCAACTGGGCGACAAAGCCGTAGCCGACCACCTCGCCGAACTGGGCGAACTGGCCGTTACGCCTGAAGCCAACATCATCAAGCTGCCGAACATCAGCGCCTCGGTTCCGCAACTGCAAGCCGCGATCAAGGAACTGCAAGCCCAGGGCTACAACCTGCCGGACTACCCGGAAACCGTGACCTGCGACGCCGACAAAGAAGCCAAGGCCCGTTACGACAAGGTCAAGGGCAGCGCCGTGAACCCGGTTCTGCGCGAAGGCAACTCCGACCGCCGCGCCCCACTGTCGGTCAAGAACTACGCGCGCAAGCACCCGCACAAAATGGGCGCCTGGGCTGCGGACTCCAAGTCCCACGTAGCGCACATGAGCACCGGTGACTTCTACGGCAGCGAGAAAGCCGCCCTGATCGAAGCCGCTGACGCCGTGAAGATCGAGCTGATCGCGCAAGACGGCACCACCACCGTCCTGAAAGAAAAAACCAGCGTTCAGGCTGGCGAGATCCTCGACTGCGCCGTAATGAGCAAAAATGCTCTGCGCAGCTTCATCGCCGCCGAAATCGAAAGCGCCAAGCAACAAGGCGTGCTGCTGTCGGTTCACCTCAAAGCCACCATGATGAAGGTTTCCGACCCGATCATGTTCGGCCAGATCGTAGCCGAGTTCTATAAAGACGCCCTGGCCAAGCACGCTGACGTGCTGGCACAGATCGGCTTCAACTTGAACAACGGCATCGGCGACCTGTACGCCCGCATCAAGGCCCTGCCGGCCGAGCAGCAAGCTGCCATCGAAGCCGACATCCAGGCGGTCTACGCCGCTCGTCCTTCGCTGGCGATGGTCAACTCCGACAAGGGCATCACCAACCTGCACGTGCCGAGCGACGTCATCGTCGACGCCTCGATGCCAGCCATGATCCGTGACTCCGGCAAGATGTGGGGCACCGACGGCCAGCTGCACGACACCAAGGCCGTGATCCCGGATCGTTGCTACGCCACCATCTACCAGGCAGTGATCGAAGACTGCAAGGCAAATGGCGCCTTCGACCCAACCACCATGGGCAGCGTGCCAAACGTTGGCCTGATGGCGAAGAAAGCCGAAGAGTACGGCTCCCACGACAAGACCTTCCAGATCAAGGCCGATGGCGTGGTTCGCGTAACCGACAGCAAAGGCACCGTGCTGATGGAGCAGGCTGTTGAAGCCGGCGACATCTTCCGCATGTGCCAGACCAAGGACGCGCCGATCCAGGACTGGGTCAAGCTGGCCGTCAACCGTGCCCGCGCAAGCGCCACTCCAGCCATTTTCTGGCTGGACCCGATGCGCGCCCACGACGGCGTAGTGATCGAGAAAGTCCAGGCTTACCTGAAGGATCACGACACTGCCGGCCTGGACATCCAGATCATGGCGCCAGTCGCCGCGATGAAGTACACCCTGCAGCGCACCCGCGAAGGCAAGGACACCATCTCGGTCACCGGTAACGTTCTGCGTGACTACCTGACCGACCTGTTCCCGATCATGGAACTGGGCACCAGCGCCAAGATGCTTTCGATCGTGCCGCTGATGAACGGTGGTGGCCTGTTCGAAACCGGCGCCGGCGGTTCGGCTCCGAAGCACGTTCAGCAGTTGCTGGAAGAAAACTTCCTGCGCTGGGATTCCCTGGGCGAGTTCCTGGCCCTGGCCGCTTCCCTGGAACACCTGGGCGTGACTTACAACAACGCCAAGGCGCTGGTTCTGGCTAAGACCCTGGACCAGGCCACCGGCCTGTTCCTGGACAACAACAAGTCGCCATCGCGTAAAGTCGGCAACATCGACAACCGCGGCAGCCACTTCTACCTGGCGCTGTACTGGGCTCAGGCCCTGGCCGCCCAGACCGAAGACACTGCACTGCAAGCGCAGTTCGCGACCCTGGCCAAGACCCTGACCGAGAACGAAGCAACCATCGTTGCCGAACTCAACGCCGTTCAGGGCAAGCCAGTGGACATCGGTGGTTACTACCACGCCGATGCCGAGCTGATCAGCAAGGCCATGCGCCCGAGCGCCACGCTCAACGCGGCGATTGCTGCGTTGGTGTAAGGTTGTAGAGATGTAAAGAAACCCCGGCCCCGTGCCGGGGTTTCTGTTTTTTGCCTGCCAAAACCGGGCTACCTGTGGGAGCGAGCCTGCTCGCGATAGCGGTTTATCATTCAACATTGATGTCGACTGACCCACCGCTATCGCGAGCAGGCTCGCTCCCACAGTGATTTCTATAACTCTGCACTTGAGGAACCCCATGGACTGGCAACCCCACATCACCGTCGCCACCATCGTCGAGGACAACGGCCGCTTCCTGATGGTCGAAGAATCCAAGGGCGGCCGTCACGTGCTCAACCAGCCCGCCGGCCACCTGGATCCGGACGAAACCCTGATCGAAGCCGCGGTGCGCGAAACCCTCGAGGAAACCGGCTGGGACGTCGAGCCGACCGGCGTACTGGGGATTTACCTCTATACCGCCCCCAGCAACGGCGTAACCTATCAACGGGTCTGTTTCATCGCCAAGGCACTGAAACACCACCCCGAGCATCAACTGGACGACGGCATCGTCGGCGCCAAGTGGTTGACCCGCGAAGAATTAATCGAGCAGCGCGACAACTGGCGCAGTGAGCTGATCATCCGTTGTATCGATGATTATCTGGCCGGCAATCACTTCAGCCTCGAATTGATCCGCCCTTCCCTTTAGCCTTGCGCGCGCGAGCCTGTTAGAATCGCGTCCTTTTTCAAGACACTCATTGAACTCCTATGCGTGATCCAGCCCCTTCTGATACACAAAAGAAGCGCGTCATTGTCGGCATGTCCGGCGGCGTGGACTCTTCCGTTTCCGCTCTCCTGCTGATCGAGCAGGGTTACGAGGTGGAAGGCCTGTTCATGAAGAACTGGGAAGAAGACGACGGAACCGAATATTGCACCGCCATGGATGACCTGGCGGACGCCCAGGCTGTTTGCGACAGGATTGGCATCAAGCTGCACACCGCCAACTTCGCCGCCGAATACTGGGACAACGTGTTTGAGCACTTCCTTGAAGAGTACAAGGCCGGCCGCACGCCGAACCCGGACATCCTGTGCAACCGCGAGATCAAGTTCAAGGCGTTCCTCGACTACGCGATGATGCTCGGTGCCGACCTGATCGCCACCGGCCATTACGTGCGCCGTCGTGACATCGACGGTCGCACCGAACTGCTCAAGGGCCTGGATCCGAACAAGGACCAGAGCTACTTCCTGCACGCTGTCGGCGGCGAGCAGATCGCCAAGACTCTGTTCCCGGTCGGCGAACTGGAAAAACCCCAGGTGCGTGCGATTGCCGAGAAGTACGAACTGGCGACCGCAAAGAAAAAGGATTCCACCGGGATCTGCTTTATCGGCGAGCGTCGTTTCACCGACTTCCTCAAGCAGTACCTGCCGGCGCAACCGGGCGAAATCAAAACCACCGAAGGAGAAGTCATCGGCCGTCACCACGGGCTGATGTACCACACCATCGGTCAGCGCCAGGGCCTGGGCATCGGCGGCTTGAAAGATGCCGGCGACGAACCGTGGTACGTCCTGATCAAAGACCTGGAACACAACGAACTGATCGTTGGCCAGGGCAATGACCATCCGTACCTGTTCTCCCGTGCGCTGCTCGCCTCGGACATCTATTGGGTCAACCCGATCGACCTGAGCCAGCCGCGCAAGCTGACCGCCAAGGTCCGCTACCGCCAGAGCGACCAGCCCTGCACGCTGGAAAAAACCGCCACCGGCTACCGCGCAACCTTCGATGACCCGCAACGCGCGGTCACCCCAGGCCAGTCCGTGGTGTTCTACGATGGCGAAATCTGCCTCGGTGGCGGTGTGATCGAAGTGGCCGAGCCATGGACCAGCAAAGGCGCTCTCAAAGGCGAACAGCAATGAGCCCCATTCAGGAGCAACTGACGGCACTGGGCGGCGTGTTTCTCGCCGCCGTGCTGGTCGACAGGATCGCCAAGACCGGCCAGACCAACGAAGCTGGCCTGAGCTGCATGCTCGGCAGCCTGCTGATCCGCGACCCCAAGGACACCCTGGAAGTCTACGGCGGCGACGACATCAATCTGCGCGAAGGTTACCGCGCATTGATCGGCGCCCTTGAACGCGACCCGAGCGCCCTGCAGCGCGAACCACTGCGCTACGCCCTGTCGATGCTCGGCCTAGAGCGACAGCTCGCCAAGCGCGATGACATGCTCGAAATCATCGGCAAGCGCCTGCCGCAGATTCAGTCCCAGGTCGACCATTTCGGCCCGGCCCACGAAAACGTGGTCGCCGCTTGCGGCGCGCTGTACCAGGACACCCTGAGCACCCTGCGCCAACGCATTCAGGTTCATGGCGACATGCGCAACCTGCAGCAACCGAGCAACGCCTCGAAAATTCGCGCCCTGTTGCTGGCCGGCATTCGCTCGGCACGCCTGTGGCGGCAGTTGGGTGGTCACCGTTGGCAGCTGGTGATCAGTCGCCGCAAACTGCTCAAAGAGCTTTATCCGTTGATGCGCAGCAGCTGAAACGCATTGGCAACACCGTTTTGTAGCCTGTAACGCGTAATACGCTGGTCAGTTGGCAACGGACCAGCGGATTTTTTCATGTATGATACGCGCCCCATTTCGTTGCCCGACTGTCCGAGAACACCCCATGCAGCTCTCTTCGCTCACTGCGGTTTCCCCTGTTGACGGCCGCTACGCCGGCAAAACCCAGGCCCTGCGCCCAATTTTCAGCGAGTACGGCCTGATCCGTGCCCGCGTTCTGGTTGAAGTGCGCTGGCTCCAGCGCCTGGCCGCTCACCCTGCCATCAGCGAAGTGCCGGCGTTCTCCGCCGAAGCCAACGCTGTGCTCAATGCCCTGGCGGAAAACTTCTCTCTGGAACACGCCGAGCGCGTCAAAGAGATCGAGCGCACCACCAACCACGACGTCAAAGCCATCGAATACCTGCTCAAAGAGCAAGCGGCCAAGCTGCCGGAACTGGCCAAGGTCAGCGAATTCATCCACTTTGCCTGCACCAGCGAGGACATCAACAACCTGTCCCACGCCCTGATGCTGCGTGAAGGCCGCGATGACGTGATGCTGCCGCTGATGCGCCAGACCGCCAACGCCATTCGCGAACTGGCCCAGCGCTTCGCTGACGTGCCAATGCTGTCGCGCACCCACGGTCAACCGGCTTCGCCGACCACCCTGGGCAAGGAACTGGCCAACGTGGTTTACCGCCTGGAGCGCCAGATCGCTCAGGTCGCTGCCGTTCCGTTGCTGGGCAAGATCAACGGCGCCGTCGGCAACTACAACGCGCACCTGTCGGCCTACCCCGAGATCGACTGGGAAGCCAACGCACGCGCCTTCATCGAAGACGAGCTGGGCCTGGGCTTCAACCCGTACACCACCCAGATCGAACCGCACGACTACATTGCCGAGCTGTTCGACGCGATCGCACGCTTCAACACCATCCTGATCGACTTCGACCGCGACATCTGGGGCTACATCTCCCTGGGTTATTTCAAACAGCGCACCATCGCTGGCGAAATCGGTTCGTCGACCATGCCGCACAAGGTCAACCCGATCGACTTCGAAAACTCCGAAGGCAACCTGGGTATCGCCAACGCACTGTTCCAGCATCTGGCGAGCAAGCTGCCGATCTCCCGCTGGCAGCGCGACCTGACGGACTCCACCGTCCTGCGCAACCTCGGTGTCGGCTTCGCCCACAGCGTGATCGCGTACGAAGCGAGCCTCAAAGGCATCAGCAAGCTGGAGCTAAATGCCCAGAAGATCGCCGAAGATCTGGATGCTTGCTGGGAAGTCCTGGCCGAGCCGATCCAGACCGTGATGCGCCGCTACAACATCGAGAACCCGTACGAAAAACTGAAAGAACTGACTCGCGGCAAGGGCATCAGCCCTGAGGCGCTGCAAACTTTCATCGACGGCCTCGAAATGCCTGCCGCCGCCAAGGCCGAGTTGAAACTGCTCACCCCGGCGAACTACATCGGCAACGCCGTGGCGCAAGCCAAACGCATCTGATTCATCGCAAGACCCTTTAAAAAGACGCCCGGCCGCGCCGGGCGTTTTTATTCCCGTATGAAAAGTGCATTTTTTCAATAGGTTACACATGAATCCTGACATCCCTCTTCAACTCTTGGGCGGCATCACGGCACGGGAGTTCCTGCGCGACTACTGGCAGAAAAAACCGTTGCTGATCCGTCAGGCAATCCCTGATTTCGAAAGCCCGATCGACGCCGACGAGCTGGCCGGCCTGGCCCTTGAAGAAGAAGTCGAATCGCGCCTGGTGATCGAGAACGGCGAACGCCCTTGGGAACTGCGCCGCGGCCCGTTTGCCGAAGACGAATTCAGCAAGCTGCCGGAACGCGAGTGGACCCTGCTGGTGCAAGCGGTCGACCAGTTCGTGCCGGAAGTCAGCGAACTGCTGGAAAACTTCCGCTTCCTGCCGAGCTGGCGCATCGATGACGTGATGATCAGCTACGCCGCACCTGGTGGCAGCGTGGGTCCGCACTTCGATAACTACGACGTGTTCCTGCTGCAAGGTCACGGCAAGCGCAACTGGAAAATCGGCCAGATGTGCGACACCGAAAGCCCGCTGCTGCAGCACGCCGACCTGCGCATCCTGGCCGAATTCGAAGCCACCGATGAGTGGGTACTGGAACCGGGCGACATGCTCTACCTGCCACCGCGCCTTGCTCACTGCGGCGTGGCGGTCGATGACTGCCTGACCTACTCCGTGGGCTTCCGCGCGCCAAGCGCTTCCGAAGTGCTGACCCACTTCACCGACTTCCTCAGCCAGTTCCTGTCGGACGAAGAGCGCTACACCGATGCCGACGCCCAGCCTGTGGCCGACCCGCACCAGATCCAGCGCGACGCCCTCGACCGCCTGAAAAGCCTGCTGGCCGAGCACATGAGCGACGAGCGCCTGCTGCTGACCTGGTTCGGCCAGTTCATGACCGAGCCGCGCTACCCGGAACTGGTAGTTGGTCCGGAAGAAGTCGAGGAAGACGACTTCCTCAGCGCCCTGGAAGATGGCGCCGTGCTGATCCGCAACCCGAGCGCGCGCCTGGCCTGGTCCGAAGTCGATGACGACCTGCTGCTGTTCGCCAGTGGCCAGAGCCGTTATCTGCCGGGCAAACTGCGCGAGCTGCTGAAGATGATCTGCGCCGCCGACGCCCTGCACGTCGACAACCTTGGCCCATGGCTGAGCGACGAAGATGGCCGCGGCCTGCTGTGTGAACTGGTCAAGCAAGGAAGCCTGGGGTTTGCCGATGAATAAGATTCACGTACGTGTCGCAGACTGGCAAAAGGACAACGCCGAGATCCGGCGCATTCGTGAAGCGGTGTTCGTCGCCGAGCAGTCCGTTCCGCCTGAACTGGAATGGGATGCCGACGACGTGACGGCCGTGCATTTCCTCGCCCTCGAAGGCGACTTTCCGATTGGCACCGCACGCCTGCTGCCTGACGGCCACGTCGGCCGAGTGTCGGTCCTCAAGGACTGGCGCGGCCTGAAAGTCGGCGATGCGCTGATGCACGCGGTGATCGACGAAGCCGAGAAGCGCGGGCTCAAGCAGCAAATGCTCAGCGCCCAGGTTCAGGCCACGGCGTTCTATGAGCGCCTGGGCTTCAGCATGGTCAGCGAGGAGTTCCTGGAAGCAGGGATTCCCCATGTCGACATGGTTCGCCATTCGGCCTGAGACCATCGCGAACAGGCTGTGAAGCACACCACAAAACGCCCCGCCATTTTCGGATGCCGGGGCGTTTTGCTGTCTAGGATTCAACTAGCGCCAACACGGGCCGACAAACTGGCACTATCAACACATTCACCTGTAGGAGCGAGCATGCTCGCGATGCACTTGAGAGCACCGCGGGGTGTCAGGCTTCAAACGTAATCGTTCACGACCATCGCGAGCATGCTCGCTCCTACAGATCAAGAATTCGAAGTCGGAGATAACGGATATGTCCCTACGCACCCTGCTCACCACGTTGCTGGTGGCATGCAGTTTTTCAGTCATGGCGGCCACCGAGATCGTGCCATTGAATTACCACACCAGCGCCGACATGTTGCCGGTGGCGCAGAATTTCATCGGCAAGGATGGCCAGGTCAGCGCCTACGGCAATCAACTCATCGTCAATGCCGATCAACGCAAGATCGACGAACTTAAGGCCCTGATAGGTCAACTCGACACCGCCCCCAAACGCCTGTTGATCACCGTCGACACCAACGAAAACAACTTTCAGGGCGACCAGGGTTATTCGGTGAACGGCGCCAAACCGAGCCAGGTCCGCATCATCAATCGCAGCACCGACAGCCGGGACGGCGGCATCCAGCAAGTGCAGGCCACCGATGGCATGCCGGCACTGATCCAGGTTGGCCAGAGCGTGCCGATCACCAGCAGCCAGAGTGATTCCTATGGCGGTTACAGCAGCCAGACCGAATACCGCAACGTCACCCAGGGTTTCTACGTCACCGCCAACGTCACCGGCGAGATCGTCCACCTATCGATCAGTACCAACCATGACCGCATGAGCCAGGAACGTCCCGATGTAGTGAACGTGCAAAGTACCGACACAACCGTCACCGGCCGCCTGGGTGAATGGATCCTGCTGGCCGGCGTGAATGGCCAAACACAGGCCGACAAACAGGGGCTGGCCCGCAGCTACTCTACCCAGAGCCGTAACGACATGACCCTGCGGGTGAAAGTCGATACTTTGGACTCAGACACCAAAAACTGACTGGCAAGTCGTATTAGACCAAAGATGTAGTGCTGAAAAAAAAGCACTACAAATTGTTTGACGACGCAAAAAAGCGAAGGCATGATGGCCTCGCTCCCGCTAATCAGGGGCCCTGGCAAGGGCCTTCGAGGCGATGTTCGCACCTACCCCGCGAACCGCTTCGTGTCTGTACCGCCCACAAGGTGTGTTTGACGAGGTTGCCGACTGGAACGAAGTTGTCCCGAGGGACGGAAGCGTAATTAGGTAACCCGGCACCACACTGATGTTCGTACCAAGGCCCACGACGCCCGAATGCGCCCGCAGTTTCGCCTTTACCTGCTCACTTCCCCTCGAGCCCATCGTTCATCCCGTCGCCACCCCGCCGAAACCGACTTGACCGCTTAAGCTTCTGGTCAGCGAGCGCATGAATATTCCACCGCAGAACAACTTTTCATAAAGACGCGACGAGGTTTATCTCCATGGCACTGACACGCGAACAGCAAATTGCAGCCCTTGAAAAAGACTGGGCTGAAAACCCGCGCTGGAAAGGCGTGACACGCACCTACTCTGCTGCTGACGTCGTCCGCCTGCGTGGCTCGGTTCAACCTGAGCACACCTTTGCAAAAATGGGCGCCGAGAAGCTGTGGAACCTGGTAACCCAGGGTGCCAAGCCGGCCTTCCGTCCTGAGAAAGATTTCGTCAACTGCATGGGCGCCCTGACCGGCGGCCAGGCCGTGCAACAAGTCAAAGCCGGCATCCAGGCAATCTACCTGTCGGGCTGGCAAGTGGCTGCGGACAACAACTCCGCCGAATCGATGTACCCGGACCAGTCGCTGTACCCGGTGGACTCGGTTCCGACCGTGGTCAAGCGCATCAACAACTCGTTCCGTCGTGCCGACCAGATCCAGTGGAAAGCCGGCAAGAACCCGGGCGATGAAGGCTACATCGACTACTTCGCACCAATCGTGGCTGACGCCGAAGCCGGTTTCGGCGGCGTACTGAACGCCTACGAGCTGATGAAGAGCATGATCGAAGCAGGCGCCGCCGGCGTTCACTTCGAAGACCAACTGGCTTCCGTGAAGAAATGCGGCCACATGGGCGGCAAGGTACTGGTTCCTACCCAGGAAGCAGTGCAGAAGCTGGTCGCTGCCCGTCTGGCAGCTGACGTTGCCGGTACTCCGACCATCATCCTGGCCCGTACCGACGCCAACGCCGCTGACCTGCTGACCTCCGACTGCGACCCGTACGACCAGCCATTCGTGACTGGCGAGCGCACCCAGGAAGGCTTCTACAAAGTACGCGCCGGCCTCGACCAGGCCATCGCTCGCGGCCTGGCCTACGCGCCGTACGCCGACCTGATCTGGTGCGAAACCGCCAAGCCGGATCTGGAAGAAGCCCGTCGCTTCGCCGAAGCGATCAAAAAGGAATACCCGGACCAACTGCTGTCGTACAACTGCTCGCCTTCCTTCAACTGGAAGAAAAACCTGGACGACGCGACCATCGCCAAGTTCCAGCGCGAACTGTCCGCCATGGGCTACAAGCACCAGTTCATCACCCTGGCCGGCATTCACAACATGTGGCACAGCATGTTCAACCTGGCGCACGACTACGCCCGCAACGACATGACTGCCTACGTGAAGCTGCAAGAGCAGGAATTCGCGGACGCATCCAAAGGCTACACCTTCGTGGCTCACCAGCAGGAAGTGGGCACCGGCTACTTCGACGACATGACCACCGTGATCCAGGGTGGCTCGTCTTCGGTAACCGCGCTGACCGGTTCGACTGAAGAAGAACAGTTCCACTGATCTGCTTCGCCTGAGTCAACGGCCGCTGCGGACTGAATAGAAAGCTAACCGCAACGCTGCACATCTGACGCCCCGACTGGTTCGGGGCGTTTTTTTGCCTGCGCCTCAACAAACACCACCAAATCCTGTAGGAGCTGACGAGTGAAACGAGGCTGCGATCTTTTGATTTTTCTTAGAAGCAAGATCAAAAGATCGCAGCCTCGTTTCACTCGTCAGCTCCTACAGAAATCCCCATATAAGGCAACTTTCCAACTCCCAGCCGGATAAACAGATTAAAAACCAACCCAAACAATACTGATTATCATTTAACAAAAACTATGTTCGTTACATTCCCTACAAAACATATTTCCCGAAAAGCCGGCTAATGCCCGCAACGCAAGGGCTACAGGGGTTTTGGGGGATCGCTATGTCCTTATTCCTATAAATAATTTCGCTATAGGAATTTTACTTGCAGGGTGTTTAGCCATAAAATCAGCGGGATTGATTGCTGCGACATATCGTCACTGCATTGTTTCTTTTCAAGCTCAGAGACCTTTGCTCTCTCTTAAGGATTACCAGCATGCCCGAAGCGACAGGACTCATGGCCCACAACTGGGGCTTTGCCATTTTCCTTCTAGGCGTCATCGGCCTCTGTGCCTTCATGCTGGGCGTCTCCAGCCTCCTCGGGTCAAAAGCCTGGGGCCGCAGCAAAAACGAACCGTTCGAGTCCGGCATGCTACCTACAGGTGGCGCCCGCTTGCGGCTCTCAGCCAAATTCTATCTGGTCGCGATGCTCTTCGTGATCTTCGATATCGAAGCCCTCTTTCTCTTTGCATGGTCTGTGTCCGTCCGCGAAAGCGGCTGGACCGGATTCGTCGAAGCTCTCGTTTTCATAGCAATTCTGTTGGCAGGTCTTGTCTACCTATTCCGAGTGGGCGCCCTTGACTGGGCTCCGGAAGCTCGGCGCAAGCGGCAAGCGAAGCTGAAACAATGAGGCTTTGGCAATGCAATACAATCTCACCCGGATCGACCCCGATGCTCCTAACGAGCAGTATCCGATCGGCCAACGGGAAACCGTTTCCGATCCGTTAGAAGATCAAGTCCACAAAAACATTTTCATGGGCAAGCTCGAAGACGTGCTTAGCGGCGCCATCAACTGGGGTCGCAAGAACTCCCTGTGGCCGTATAACTTCGGTCTTTCGTGCTGCTACGTGGAAATGACCACCGCCTTCACGGCGCCCCACGACATCGCGCGCTTTGGCGCCGAGGTTATCCGGGCATCACCGCGTCAGGCGGATTTCATGGTTATCGCCGGTACCTGCTTTATCAAGATGGCGCCGATCATCCAGCGTCTCTACGAGCAGATGCTCGAACCGAAATGGGTTATCTCCATGGGTTCGTGCGCCAACTCTGGTGGCATGTACGACATCTACTCCGTGGTTCAAGGGGTGGACAAGTTCCTGCCCGTGGACGTCTACGTGCCTGGCTGCCCGCCTCGCCCTGAGGCTTTCCTGCAAGGCTTGATGCTGCTGCAGGAGTCGATTGGCCAGGAGCGTCGCCCACTTTCCTGGGTCGTTGGCGATCAAGGCGTTTATCGCGCCGACATGCCATCGGAAAAGGAAAAGCGCCGCGAACAGCGTATTCAGGTAACCAACCTGCGCAGCCCCGACGAAGTCTGATCCAGTTCCGCTGTTTCAAAGAAACGAAAAACTGGCTTCATTCTTTACGTTGACCGAAAGCGATAAATAACCATGACTACAGGCAGTGCTCTGTACATCCCGCCTTACAAGGCAGACGACCAGGATGTGGTCGTCGAACTGAACAACCGTTTTGGCCCCGAGGCATTCACCGCCCAGCCTACCCGCACCGGCATGCCGGTGCTTTGGGTTGCCCGCGCCAAACTCGTCGAAGTCCTGACCTTCCTGCGCAACCTGCCCAAGCCGTACGTCATGCTCTATGACCTGCACGGCGTGGACGAGCGTCTGCGCACCAAGCGTCAAGGGCTGCCCAACGGCGTCGACTTCTCCGTTTTCTATCACTTGATGTCGATCGAGCGTAATAGTGACGTGATGATCAAGGTCGCCTTGTCCGAGAGCGACCTCAGCTTGCCGACCGTCACCAGCATCTGGCCAAACGCCAACTGGTACGAGCGTGAAGTCTGGGACATGTATGGCATCGACTTCAAAGGCCACCCGCACCTGTCGCGCATCATGATGCCGCCGACCTGGGAAGGTCACCCGCTGCGCAAGGACTTCCCGGCCCGTGCCACCGAGTTCGATCCGTTCACCCTGAACCTGGCCAAGCAGCAGCTCGAAGAAGAGTCCGCGCGCTTCAAGCCGGAAGACTGGGGCATGAAACGTTCCGGCCCGAACGAGGACTACATGTTCCTCAACCTGGGTCCGAACCACCCTTCGGCGCACGGTGCGTTCCGCATCATCCTGCAGCTGGACGGTGAAGAGATCGTCGACTGCGTACCGGACATCGGCTACCACCACCGTGGTGCCGAGAAGATGGCCGAGCGTCAGTCCTGGCACAGCTTCATTCCGTACACCGACCGTATCGACTACCTCGGCGGCGTGATGAACAACCTGCCGTACGTGCTCTCGGTCGAGAAGCTGGCCGGCATCAAGGTGCCGGAGAAGGTCGACGTCATTCGCATCATGATGGCCGAGTTCTTCCGGATCACCAGCCACCTGCTGTTCCTGGGTACCTACATCCAGGACGTCGGCGCCATGACCCCGGTGTTCTTCACCTTCACCGACCGTCAGCGCGCTTACACCGTGATCGAAGCCATCACCGGTTTCCGTCTGCACCCGGCCTGGTACCGCATCGGTGGCGTCGCCCACGACCTGCCACGCGGCTGGGAAAAGCTGGTCAAGGATTTCGTCGAGTGGATGCCAAAGCGTCTGGACGAATACCAGAAGGCCGCCCTGGACAACAGCATCCTGCGTGGCCGTACCATCGGCGTCGCCGACTACAACACCAAGCAAGCCCTGGAATGGGGTGTCACCGGTGCCGGCCTGCGTTCCACCGGTTGCGACTTTGACCTGCGTAAAGCGCGTCCGTACTCGGGCTACGAGAACTTCGAATTCGAAGTACCGCTGGCTGCCAATGGCGATGCCTACGACCGTTGCATCGTGCGCGTGGAAGAAATGCGCCAGAGCATCAAGATCATCGACCAGTGCCTGCGCAACATGCCGGAAGGCCCGTACAAGGCGGATCACCCGCTGACCACGCCGCCGCCGAAAGAGCGCACGCTGCAACACATCGAAACCCTGATCACGCACTTCCTGCAAGTTTCGTGGGGCCCGGTCATGCCGGCCAACGAATCCTTCCAGATGATCGAAGCGACCAAGGGTATCAACAGTTATTACCTGACGAGCGATGGCGGCACCATGAGCTACCGCACCCGGATCCGTACCCCAAGCTTCGCCCACCTGCAGCAGATCCCTTCGGTGATCAAAGGCAGCATGGTCGCGGACTTGATCGCGTACCTGGGTAGTATCGATTTCGTTATGGCCGACGTGGACCGCTAAGCATGAACAGCACGCTTATCCAGACAGACCGTTTCACCTTGAGTGAAACCGAGCGCTCGGCCATCGAGCACGAGTTGCATCACTACGAAGACCCGCGCGCGGCTTCGATCGAAGCCCTGAAGATCGTTCAGAAGGAACGTGGCTGGGTGCCGGACGGCGCCCTGTATGCCATCGGCGAGATCCTTGGCATCCCGGCCAGCGACGTCGAAGGCGTTGCGACCTTCTATAGTCAGATCTTCCGTCAACCGGTGGGTCGCCACATCATTCGCGTCTGCGACAGCATGGTCTGCTACATCGGCGGCCACGAGTCCGTAGTCAGCGAAATCCAGAGCAAGCTGGGCATCGGCTTGGGTCAGACCACCGCCGACGGTCGTTTCACCCTGCTGCCTGTCTGCTGCCTCGGCAACTGCGACAAGGCGCCGGCGTTGATGATCGACGACGACACTTTCGGTGATGTGCAGCCAGCAGGCGTTGCCAAATTGCTCGAGGGCTACGTATGACCCTGACTTCCTTCGGTCCCGCCAACCGCATCAAGCGTTCGGCCGAGACTCACCCGCTCACCTGGCGTCTGCGTGACGACGGCGAAGCCGTCTGGCTCGACGAGTACCAGGCCAAGAACGGTTACGCCGCTGCGCGCAAGGCCTTCGCCGACATGGCCCAGGACGACATCGTCCAGACCGTGAAAGACTCCGGCCTCAAGGGCCGCGGCGGTGCAGGCTTCCCCACTGGCGTGAAGTGGGGCCTGATGCCCAAGGACGAATCCATCAACATCCGCTACCTGCTGTGCAACGCGGACGAAATGGAGCCCAACACCTGGAAAGACCGCATGCTGATGGAGCAACTGCCCCATCTGCTGATCGAAGGCATGCTGATCAGTGCCCGCGCACTGAAAACCTACCGTGGCTACATCTTCCTGCGTGGCGAGTACACCACCGCCGCCAAGCACCTGAACCGTGCAGTGGAAGAAGCCAAGGCAGCAGGCCTGCTGGGCAAGAACATCCTGGGCAGCGGCTTCGATTTCGAGCTGTTCGTCCACACCGGCGCCGGGCGTTACATCTGCGGTGAAGAAACCGCGTTGATCAACTCCCTCGAAGGCCGCCGCGCCAACCCGCGCTCCAAGCCGCCCTTCCCTGCCGCCGTTGGCGTGTGGGGCAAGCCGACTTGCGTGAACAACGTCGAGACCCTGTGCAATGTGCCGGCAATCATTGCCGACGGCGTGGACTGGTACAAATCGCTGGCTCGTGAAGGCAGTGAAGACATGGGCACCAAGCTCATGGGCTTCTCCGGCAAGGTCAAGAATCCGGGCCTGTGGGAGCTGCCGTTCGGCGTGACCGCGCGCGAGCTGTTCGAAGACTACGCCGGCGGCATGCGCGACGGTTACAAGCTCAAGGCCTGGCAGCCAGGCGGAGCCGGTACCGGTTTCCTGTTGCCGGAGCACCTGGATGCACAAATGTATGCCGGCGGCATTGCCAAAGTGGGCACCCGTATGGGTACCGGCCTGGCCATGGCGGTGGACGACAGCATCAACATGGTGTCCCTGCTGCGCAACATGGAGCAGTTCTTCGCTCGCGAATCCTGCGGCTTCTGCACCCCATGCCGTGATGGCTTGCCATGGAGCGTCAAGCTCCTGATGGCGATCGAGAACGGTCAAGGCCAGGCCGGCGACATCGAGACCCTGCTGGGTCTGGTCGGTTTCCTCGGCCCGGGCAAGACCTTCTGTGCTCACGCACCGGGCGCCGTGGAGCCATTGGGCAGCGCAATCAAATACTTCCGCCACGAGTTCGAAGCCGGCATCGCGCCCACCAGCGCAGCCGTCCCGCCTCTGGCAAAGCCGATCGTAGTCGGCGCGTAAACGCTTAAAAAAAGCGAAGGGTCCGTGCCCTTCGCTTTTCGTGCGATGACGCCTTTACCGGCTGTGTTGATTCGCGCGGATAACAAGATTCCATTAGCCACGCCCGCTGACACCGGGCCAACGAAGAACTTTGAACCATGGCCACTATCCACGTAGACGGCAAAGCGCTCGAAGTCGACGGGGCAGACAACCTGTTACAGGCATGTCTGTCGCTAGGCCTCGATATTCCTTATTTCTGCTGGCACCCTGCCCTCGGCAGCGTTGGCGCTTGCCGCCAGTGCGCGGTCAAGCAGTACACCGACGAGAACGACACCCGTGGTCGCATCGTCATGTCCTGCATGACCCCTGCCACCGACAACACCTGGATCTCCATCGACGATGAAGAATCCAAGGCCTTCCGCGCCAGCGTTGTCGAATGGCTGATGACCAACCACCCTCACGACTGCCCGGTCTGTGAAGAAGGCGGTCACTGCCACCTGCAAGACATGACGGTAATGACCGGCCACAACGAGCGCCGTTACCGCTTCACCAAGCGTACCCACCAGAACCAGCAACTGGGCCCGTTCATTTCCCACGAAATGAACCGCTGCATCGCCTGCTACCGCTGCGTACGCTTCTACAAGGACTACGCCGGCGGCACCGACCTGGGCGTCTACGGCGCCCACGACAACGTGTACTTCGGTCGCGTTGAAGACGGCACCCTGGAAAGCGAGTTCTCCGGCAACCTCACCGAGGTCTGCCCGACCGGTGTGTTCACCGACAAGACTCACTCCGAGCGCTACAACCGCAAGTGGGACATGCAGTTCTCGCCGAGCATCTGCCACGGCTGCTCCAGCGGTTGCAACATCTCCCCGGGCGAACGCTACGGTGAGCTGCGTCGCATCGAAAACCGTTACAACGGTTCGGTGAACCAGTACTTCCTGTGCGACCGTGGCCGCTTCGGCTATGGCTACGTCAACCGCACCGACCGCCCACGCCAGCCACTGCTCGCCAACGGCGCCAAGCTGAGCCTGGACGAAGCGCTGGATAAAGCCGCCGACCTGCTGCGTGGTCGCAACATCGTCGGTATCGGTTCGCCCCGCGCCAGCCTCGAAAGCAACTACGCGTTGCGCGAACTGGTCGGTGCCGAGCACTTCTACTCCGGCATCGAAGCCTCTGAACTGGAGCGCATCCGTCTGGTCCTGCAGGTGTTGAAAGACAGCCCGCTGCCTGTGCCGAACATGCGCGACATCGAAGATCACGACGCCGTGTTCGTCCTCGGCGAAGACCTGACCCAGACCGCAGCCCGCATGGCCCTGGCCCTGCGTCAATCGGTCAAGGGCAAGGCCGAAGACATGGCCGACGCCATGCGCGTTCAGCCCTGGCTCGACGCCGCGGTGAAGAACATCGGTCAACACGCGCTGAACCCGCTGTTCATCGCCAGCCTGGCTGAAACCAAGCTCGACGACATCGCCGAGGAATGCGTTCACGCAGCGCCCGACGATCTGGCACGCATCGGTTTCGCCGTGGCCCACGCCCTCGATGCCAGCGCGCCTGCCGTCGAAGGCCTGGACGCCGAAGCCCTCGAACTGGCCAAGCGCATCGCCGACGCCCTGCTCGCCGCGAAACGTCCGCTGATCATCGCCGGCACTTCCCTGGGCTCCAAAGCCTTGATCGAGGCCGCCGCGAACATCGCCAAGGCTCTGAAGCTGCGCGAGAAGAACGGTTCCATCAGCCTGATCGTGCCGGAGGCCAACAGCCTCGGCCTGGCCATGCTCGGTGGCGAATCGGTTGACGCCGCACTGCAAGCAGTCATCGACGGCAAGGCCGACGCCATCGTCGTGCTGGAAAACGATCTGTACACCCGTACCGACAAGGCCCGTGTCGACGCAGCCCTCAACGCTGCGAAAGTGCTGATTGTCGCCGACCATCAGAAGACCGCTACCACTGACCGTGCTCACCTGATCCTGCCAGCTGCCAGCTTCGCCGAAGGCGACGGTACCCTGGTCAGCCAGGAAGGCCGTGCCCAGCGCTTCTTCCAGGTATTCGACCCGCAATACATGGACGCGAGCATCCTGGTTCACGAAGGCTGGCGCTGGCTGCATGCCCTGCGCGCAACCCTGCTGAACCAGGCAATCGACTGGACCCAGCTGGACCACGTCACCGCTGCGGTCGCTTCGAGCACCCCGCAACTGGCGGCCATCGTCGACGCCGCGCCGTCTGCCGCGTTCCGCATCAAGGGTCTGAAACTGGCCCGTGAACCGCTGCGTTACTCCGGTCGTACCGCCATGCGCGCCGACATCAGCGTGCACGAACCGCGTACCCCGCAAGACAAGGACACCGCGTTCGCCTTCTCCATGGAAGGTTACTCGGGTTCGGCCGAACCGCGTCAGCAAGTGCCATTCGCCTGGTCTCCGGGCTGGAACTCGCCGCAAGCCTGGAACAAGTTCCAGGACGAAGTCGGCGGTCACATCCGCGCTGGCGACCCGGGCACCCGCCTGATCGAAAGCGCCGGTGACTCGCTGAACTGGTTCGCCAGCGTTCCGCGCGCGTTCAACCCGGCCCAGGGTACCTGGCAAGTCGTGCCGTTCTTCCACCTGTTCGGCAGCGAAGAGAACTCTTCGAAAGCCGCTCCGGTTCAGGAACGCATTCCAGCTGCCTACGTCGCACTGGCCAAGTCCGAAGCCGACCGCCTGGGCGTCAACGACGGTGCCATGCTGAGCTTCAACGTGGCTGGCCAGACCCTGCGTCTGCCGCTGCGTATCAATGAAGAGCTGGGCGCCGGTCTGGTGGCACTGCCTGCGGGCATCGCCGGCATTCCGCCAGCAATCTTTGGCAAATCCGTTGACGGTCTGCAGGAGGCAGCTCAATGACCTGGTTCACTCCTGAAGTGATCGACATCATCATCGCGGTCCTCAAGGCCGTGGTGATTCTGCTTGCCGTGGTGATCTGCGGCGCCCTGCTCAGCTGGGTCGAGCGTCGTCTGCTCGCCCTCTGGCAGGACCGTTACGGTCCGAACCGTGTCGGTCCGTTCGGTGCGTTCCAGATCGCCGCCGACATGATCAAGATGTTCTTCAAGGAAGACTGGACCCCGCCGTTCGCCGACAAGATGATCTTCACCCTGGCACCGGTAGTGGCCATGAGCGCCCTGCTGATTGCCTTCGCGATCATCCCGATCACCCCGACCTGGGGTGTCGCGGACCTGAACATCGGTATCCTGTTCTTCTTCGCCATGGCCGGTCTGTCGGTCTACGCGGTGCTGTTCGCCGGCTGGTCGAGTAACAACAAGTTCGCCCTGCTGGGCAGCTTGCGTGCCTCGGCGCAAACCGTGTCGTACGAAGTGTTCATGGGCCTGTCGCTGATGGGTATCGTGATTCAGGTCGGCTCGTTCAACATGCGCGACATCGTCGACTATCAGGCCCAGCACCTGTGGTTCATCATCCCGCAGATCTTCGGTTTCCTGACCTTCTTCATCGCTGGCGTGGCCGTGACTCACCGTCACCCGTTCGACCAGCCGGAAGCGGAACAGGAACTGGCCGACGGTTACCACATTGAATACGCCGGCATGAAATGGGGCATGTTCTTCGTTGGCGAGTACATCGGCATCGTGTTGATTTCGGCACTGCTGGTGACCTTGTTCTTCGGTGGCTGGCACGGTCCGTTCGGCATCCTGCCGCAGATCCCGTTCATCTGGTTCGCACTGAAAACCGGTTTCTTCATCATGATGTTCATCCTGCTGCGCGCCTCGATTCCGCGCCCACGGTATGACCAAGTGATGGATTTCAGCTGGAAGTTCTGCCTGCCGCTGACCCTCGTCAACATGCTGGTGACCGCTGCGATCGTGTTGCTCAACACGTCCGCCGTCGCGGCTCAGTGAGGATAGAGAATCATGAAGTACATTTTTGACATCGTGCATGGCCTCTACACCCAGCTTCGCAGCCTGGTGATGATTTTCGGCCACGCCTTCCGCAAGCGCGACACGCTGCAGTACCCGGAAGAACCGGTCTACCTGCCGCCGCGCTACCGTGGCCGTATCGTCCTGACCCGCGACCCCGACGGTGAAGAGCGTTGCGTAGCCTGCAACCTGTGCGCCGTGGCTTGCCCGGTCGGTTGCATCTCGCTGCAGAAAGCCGAAACCGAAGACGGTCGCTGGTACCCGGACTTCTTCCGCATCAACTTCTCGCGCTGCATTTTCTGCGGCCTCTGCGAGGAAGCCTGCCCGACCACCGCGATCCAGCTGACGCCGGATTTCGAAATGGCCGAGTTCAAACGTCAGGACCTGGTTTACGAGAAAGAAGATCTGCTGATCTCCGGCCCCGGCAAAAACCCTGATTACAACTTCTATCGTGTTGCAGGTATGGCGATTGCCGGTAAGCCGAAAGGCTCCGCGCAGAATGAAGCCGAACCGATCAACGTGAAGAGCTTGCTGCCTTAAGGAAGAAAGATGGAATTCGCTTTCTATTTCGCATCGGGTATCGCTGTGGTGTCCACGCTTCGCGTGATCACCAACACCAACCCTGTGCACGCCCTGCTCTACCTGATCATTTCGCTGATCGCCGTGGCCATGACGTTCTTTGCCCTCGGCGCACCGTTTGCCGGTGTTCTGGAAGTGATCGCCTACGCTGGCGCCATCATGGTGCTGTTTGTGTTCGTGGTCATGATGCTGAACCTGGGCCCGGCCTCGGTTCAGCAGGAGCGCGTCTGGCTCAAGCCCGGTATATGGGGCGGCCCGGTCGCCCTCGCCGCGCTGCTGCTGGTTGAACTGCTGTATGTGCTGTTCTCCCACCAGAGCGGTCAGGCCGTCGGCCACACCACCGTAGACGCCAAGGCCGTGGGCATCAGCCTGTTCGGTCCTTATCTGCTGGTGGTCGAACTCGCCTCGATGCTGCTGCTCGCCGCAGCCGTCACGGCGTTCCACTTGGGCCGCAACGAAGCCAAGGAGCAATGACGATGCCTGCTATCCCTATGGAGCATGGTCTGGCGGTCGCCGGCATCCTGTTCTGCCTCGGTCTGGTTGGCCTGATGGTCCGCCGCAACATTCTCTTCGTGCTGATGAGCCTGGAGGTCATGATGAATGCCTCCGCACTGGCGTTCATCGTTGCCGGTAGCCGCTGGGCGCAGCCGGATGGACAGATCATGTTCATCCTGGTGATCAGCCTGGCAGCCGCCGAGGCCAGTATCGGCCTGGCGATTCTGTTGCAACTGTATCGCCGCTTCCACACGCTCGATATCGACGCTGCCAGTGAGATGCGCGGATGAACCTACTCTTTCTGACTTTCGTATTCCCTCTGATCGGTTTCCTGCTGCTGTCGTTCTCCCGTGGACGCATCTCGGAAAACCTCGCGGCCCTTATCGGCGTCGGCTCCATCGGCCTGTCGGCGATCGTTGCCGCTTATGTGATCTGGCAATTCAACGTCGCCCCGCCTGAAGGCGGTCACTACACCCAGGTGTTGTGGCAGTGGATGGCGGTGGAAGGCTTCACGCCGAACTTTGCCCTGTACCTGGATGGTCTGTCCCTGACCATGCTCGGTGTAGTGGTTGGCGTCGGCTTCCTGATCCACCTGTTCGCCTCCTGGTACATGCGTGGCGAAGCCGGTTACTCGCGCTTCTTCGCCTACACCAACCTGTTTATCGCCAGCATGCTGTTCCTGGTGCTGGGCGATAACCTGTTGTTCCTGTACTTCGGCTGGGAAGGCGTGGGCCTGTGCTCGTACCTGTTGATCGGTTTCTACTACAGCAACCGCAACAACGGTAACGCCGCACTCAAGGCCTTCATCGTGACCCGTATCGGTGACGTGTTCATGGCCATCGGCCTGTTCATTCTGTTCGCCCAGCTGGGCACGCTGAACGTTCAGGAACTGCTGGTGCTGGCTCCGCAGAAATTCCAGGCCGGCAACCCATGGATGGTCCTGGCCACCCTGATGCTGCTCGGTGGTGCCGTTGGTAAATCCGCACAGCTGCCGCTGCAAACCTGGCTGGCGGACGCGATGGCCGGTCCTACCCCGGTTTCGGCACTGATCCACGCCGCAACCATGGTGACCGCCGGTGTCTACCTGATCGCCCGTACCCACGGCCTGTTCACCCTGGCGCCGGAAATCCTGCACCTGGTGGGCATCGTTGGCGGCGTGACCCTGGTCCTGGCCGGTTTTGCTGCCCTGGTTCAGACCGACATCAAGCGTATCCTCGCCTACTCGACCATGAGCCAGATCGGCTACATGTTCCTGGCCCTGGGCGTTGGTGCCTGGGACGGCGCGATCTTCCACCTGATGACCCACGCCTTCTTCAAGGCCCTGCTGTTCCTTGCTTCCGGTGCGGTGATCGTTGCCTGCCACCACGAGCAGGACATCTTCAAGATGGGTGGCCTGTGGAAGAAACTGCCTCTGGCCTACGCCAGCTTCATCGTCGGCGGCGCGGCCCTGGCGGCCCTGCCACTGGTGACCGCAGGCTTCTACTCCAAGGACGAAATCCTCTGGGAAGCGTTTGCCAGCGGTAACCACGGTCTGCTCTACGCAGGTCTGGTCGGCGCGTTCATGACCTCGCTCTACACCTTCCGCCTGATCTTCATCGCGTTCCACGGTGAAGCGAAGACCGAAGCCCACGCCGGTCACGGCATTGCCCACTGGCTGCCACTGTCGGTGCTGATCGTATTGTCCACCGCCATCGGCGCGATGATCGTTCCACCACTGCACGGCGTGCTGCCGGAAAGCGTCGGCCATGCCGGCGGCGAAGCCAAGCACAGCCTGGAAATCGCTTCGGGCGCCATCGCCCTGGCCGGTATCCTGCTGTCTGCCCTGTTGTTCCTGGGCAAGCGTCGCTTCGTTACCGCCGTCGCCAACAGCGGCATCGGCCGTATCCTGTCGGCCTGGTGGTTCGCTGCCTGGGGCTTCGATTGGATCTACGACAAACTGTTCGTCAAGCCATACCTGGCGATCAGCCACATCCTGCGCAAAGACCCGCTCGACCAGACCATCGGTCTGATCCCGCGCATGGCCAAAGGCGGTCACACCGCCCTGAGCCGTACCGAGACCGGTCAACTGCGTTGGTATGCCGCCTCGATGGCTGCTGGTGCCGTGCTGGTAATTGGCGCCGTCGTGCTGGTAGCGGTCTGATATGAACCTTGCGAACTTGCGAAAGGAATTGAGCCCGTCATGATTCTGCCTTGGCTAATCCTGATCCCCTTCATCGGCGGCCTGCTGTGCTGGCTGGGTGAGCGCTTCGGCGCCACCCTCCCCCGCTGGATTGCGCTGATCACCATGTCCCTGTTGCTCGCCCTCGGCCTCTGGCTGTGGGCCCACGGCGACTATTCGTTTGCACCAAAACCTGGCGCCGACCCTACCTGGGTGCTTGAGTTCAAGCACATCTGGATCCAGCGTTTCGGCATCAGCGTGCACCTGGCCCTCGACGGCCTGTCGCTGCTGATGATCATGCTGACCGGTCTGCTGGGTGTCCTCTCGGTACTCTGCTCGTGGAAAGAGATCCAGCGTCACGTTGGCTTCTTCCACCTGAACCTGATGTGGATCCTGGGCGGCGTCGTCGGCGTGTTCCTCGCCCTCGACCTGTTCATGTTCTTCTTCTTCTGGGAAATGATGCTGGTGCCGATGTACTTCCTCATCGCGCTCTGGGGTCACAGTTCTTCGGACGGCAAGAAAACCCGGATCTACGCGGCGACCAAGTTCTTCATCTTCACTCAGGCTTCCGGCCTGATCATGCTGGTGGCGATCCTGGGCCTGGTACTGGTCAACTTCAACGACACCGGCGTGATTACCTTCAACTACGCCGACCTGTTGAAAACCAAGATGTCGACGACCACCGAGTACATCCTGATGCTCGGATTCTTCATCGCATTCGCGGTGAAACTGCCTGTCGTACCGTTCCACTCCTGGTTGCCTGACGCTCACGCCCAGGCGCCGACCGCAGGTTCCGTGGACCTGGCCGGTATCTTGCTGAAAACGGCGGCCTACGGTCTGCTGCGTTTCGCCCTGCCGCTGTTCCCGAACGCTTCGGCCGAGTTCGCGCCAATCGCCATGACCCTGGGTCTGATCGGGATCTTCTACGGTGCGTTCCTGGCGTTCGCACAAACCGACATCAAGCGTCTGATCGCCTTCTCGTCCGTTTCCCACATGGGCTTCGTACTGATCGGCATCTACTCCGGCAGCCAACTGGCGCTGCAGGGCGCAGTGATGCAGATGCTGGCGCACGGTCTGTCCGCTGCCGCACTCTTTATCCTGAGTGGCCAGCTGTACGAACGCACCCACACCCGCGACATGCGTGAAATGGGTGGCCTGTGGTCCAAGATCGCCTACCTGCCGGCCCTGAGCCTGTTCTTCGCAGCCGCCTCCCTGGGTCTGCCGGGTACCGGTAACTTCGTCGGCGAGTTCCTGATCCTGATCGGCACCTTCCCGTTCGCCCCATGGGTCACCGTCATCGCGACGACCGGCCTGGTGTTCGGTTCGGTCTACTCGCTGATCATGATCCACCGTGCGTACTTCGGTCCGGCCAAATCGGACGCGGTAATGCATGGCATGGACGGCCGCGAAATGATCATGGTGGTCGGTCTGGCAGCACTGCTGATCTACATCGGCGTCTACCCGCAACCGTTCCTCGATACCTCTGCAGCTACGATGCATGGCGTGCAGCAATGGCTCGGCACCGCCTTCACTCAACTCGCTTCGGCCCGGTAAGAGCGCTATGGAATTCACACTTCAACACTTTATTGCGCTGGGGCCGCTGCTGATCACCAGCGCCACGGTCATCGTGGTGATGCTGGCCATCGCCTGGCGCCGCAACCACTCCCAGACCTTCCTGCTGTCGGTGGCGGGTCTGAACCTGGCATTGCTGTCGATCCTGCCAGCCCTGAAAGTCGCGCCTCTGGCCGTGACCCCATTGCTGCAGATCGACACCTTCGCCTGCCTGTACATGGCGCTGATCCTGGTCGCCACCCTGGCTTGCGTAACCCTCGCCCACGCCTACCTCGGCGATGGCGGTTCGGGTTACCCGGGCAACCGTGAAGAACTGTACCTGCTGATCCTGATGGCCGCCGCCGGTGGCCTGGTTCTGGTCAGCGCGCAACACCTGGCTGGCTTGTTCGTTGGCCTGGAGCTGCTGTCGGTACCGGTCTATGGCCTGGTGGCCTACGCCTTCTTCAACAAGCGCTCGCTGGAAGCCGGTATCAAGTACATGGTGCTGTCGGCTGCCGGTTCCGCGTTCCTGCTGTTCGGTATGGCCCTGCTCTACGCTGACGCCGGCTCCCTGAGCTTCGTCGGTATCGGCCAGGCCCTGGCGGCCACCGGCATGCCGAGCTCGCTGGCCCAACTGGGCCTGGGCATGATGCTGATCGGCCTGGCGTTCAAACTGTCGCTGGTTCCGTTCCACCTCTGGACCCCGGACGTTTACGAAGGTGCTCCGGCACCGGTGGCCGCGTTCCTGGCGACCGCTTCCAAAGTGGCAGTGTTCGCAGTGATGGTGCGTCTGTTCCAGATCTCCCCTGCTGCCAGCAGCGGCGTGCTGAGCAACGTGCTGACCATCATCGCCATCGCGTCGATCCTGTTCGGTAACCTGCTGGCCCTGACCCAGAGCAACCTCAAGCGTCTGCTGGGTTACTCGTCCATCGCCCACTTCGGTTACCTGCTGATCGCCCTGGTGGCGAGCAAGGGTCTGGCCGTGGAAGCCATCGGCGTGTACCTGGTCACCTACGTGATCACCAGCCTCGGCGCCTTCGGTGTGATCACCCTGATGTCCTCGCCGTACAACGGGCGTGACGCGGATGCCCTGTACGAATACCGCGGCCTGTTCTGGCGCCGTCCGTACCTGACCGCCGTACTGACCGTGATGATGCTGTCCCTGGCCGGTATCCCGCTGACCGCGGGCTTCATCGGCAAGTTCTACATCATCGCCACCGGTGTCGAGTCGCACCAATGGTGGCTGGTCGGTTCCCTGGTACTGGGCAGCGCCATCGGCGTGTTCTACTACCTGCGCGTCATGGTCACCCTGTACCTGATCGAACCGAACCTGCGTCGCCACGATGCGCAACTGCACTGGGAACAACGTGCAGGCGGCGTGATGCTGCTGGCCATCGCGGTCCTGGCCTTCTTCCTCGGCCTGTACCCACAACCGCTGCTGAACCTGGTTCAGCAATCGGGTCTGGCGGGTTGATCGCTTAAGTACTCTCGGTAACAAACAGAAACGGCACCTTCGGGTGCCGTTTTTGTTTTTGTGGGATTTGTTACTGCTGCTCTCCCCTCCTCCAAGAATTCCCGAAAGCTCTCGCGTGATTACCCGTTCGCTCCTACATCCAGCATTGAGCACCAGGTTTTATCTTGAATGACATCTGGATAGTTAAATCAACACGAGAACGTTCTAATGAAACGTGACAGCTTTTCCGAACTGATAGAGGGCTTTGATGCCTTGGTGGCGGAACGCCAAAGTAAAGTCATGCAACTCCCCTATAAAGCACAGCCCTCTGCACTGCCACTCTCCTGCACTGAAGCGCTACGTAACTTTGCCCCGTTAATAAATTCTGGCTATATTTGTCCAGAATATGGGAGAGATAAAATGATCGTGGTTCCTTTGGCCGAAGCAAAAAACAATCTGTCCAAACTCGTCGATGACGCAGCCGCCGGCCAGGTAATCACAATTGCCAAACATGGTCGCGCCCTTGCTCGCCTGGTTCCTGTTGGAAAACCTTGCGGGCAACGCATCGGCGCGATGAAAGGCAAGCTGGTGCTTCCTGTAGACTTTGACGCCTCACTGCCGGACGACGTACTCGATGCGTTCGAGGGTATCCAGTCATGAGGCTACTGCTCGACACACATATTTTGCTGTGGACGCTCAGCGACGATCCGAGATTGTCCGGCAAAGCCAGGAAGCTCATTGAGAGCGCAGCCGACATCTATGTGAGTGCGGCAACATTCTGGGAGATGGCGATCAAGGTCGGATTGGGAAAACTCAATGTTGATCTGGAAGAAATCCGCCGTTATTGCCTCGACAGTGGGTTCATCGAACTGCCGGTGACCTCAGAACATGCCATCGCCGTGAAAGACCTTGAACATCATCACCGTGATCCATTTGATCGCCTCATCATTGCTACCGCAATGACAGAACCCATGAAGCTACTTACCGCCGACCCATTGATTGCCAAGTACACGGACTTGGCTGTTTTGGTTTGATTCTCCAGCTACGGTAAAACCTGAACGTTTGTTCGACGAGACAACCTAGTCGTTCCGAATGCCATCTTCGCGAGCAGGCTCGCTCCCACAATGGATCGGCATCAGACACAAATGTCGGGTTCGCCGCAGATCAACTGTGGGAGCGGGCTTGCCCGCGAAGACGGTGGTACAGACACCAAAAAAAACGGCACCTTCCGGTGCCGTTCGCCTTTCACAGTCCAGCGCTTTACTTGCGCGCCTCCGCCCACGACTTCAGCAGTTCGTTGTAGCCCACGGTCTCGCCTTTCGGCTTCTCGTTGGCCAGTTTTGGTTTCGGAGCGCCCGGCTGGTCGAACCAGTATTGCGCATCGCGCTCGGGGTTCATTTTCGGGGCGCAGGTGGCTTGGGCCTTCGAGCGTTCCAGGCGGGACATGATTGCGTCCTGATCCTTGGCCAGCCCGTCCAGTGCTGCTTGTGGAGTTTTCTCGCCACTGGCGGCTTCGGCGATGTGGCTCCACCACAGTTGCGCCAGACGTGGATAGTCCGGCACGTTGGTCCCGGTCGGGGTCCATTGCACGCGGGCCGGGCTGCGGTAGAACTCCACCAGGCCACCGAGTTTCGGCGCCAGGTCGGTCATCGCTTGCGAGTTGATGTCCGACTCGCGGATTGGCGTCAGGCCGACGATGGTTTTCTTCAGCGATACGGTTTTCGAGGTCACGAACTGCGCGTACAGCCAGGCCGCGAGTTTCTGCTTCTCAGGCGTGGACTTGAGGAAGGTCCAGGAACCCACGTCCTGATACCCCAGCTTCATGCCCTCCTCCCAGTACGGTCCGCGTGGCGAAGGCGCCATGCGCCATTTCGGCGTGCCATCGGCGTTCATCACCGCCAGGCCAGGCTTGGTCATGTCGGCCGTGAACGCGGTGTACCAGAAGATCTGCTGGGCGATGTTGCCCTGGGACGGCACCGGACCGGATTCGGAGAAGGTCATGCCCGCTGCTTCCGGCGGCGCGTACTTCTTCAGCCAGTCCACGTATTTGGTGGTGGCGAACACTGCTGCCGGACCGTTGGTGTCGCCACCGCGAGTCACACTGGAACCCACCGGATGGCAATCCTCGACCCGGATGCCCCACTCGTCCACCGGCAAGCCGTTGGGAATGCCCTTGTCGCCGCCACCGGCCATGGAGAACCAGGCATCGGTGAAGCGCCAGCCCAGGGACGGGTCTTTCTTGCCGTAGTCCATGTGCCCGTAGACGCGCTTGCCGTCGATTTCCTTGACGTCCTCGCTGAAGAACTTGGCAATGTCTTCATAGGCCGACCAGTTCACCGGCACACCCAGCTCGTAACCGTACTTTTCCTTGAACTTGGCTTTCAGTTCCGGGCGCTCGAACCAGTCGGCGCGGAACCAATACAGGTTGGCGAACTGCTGGTCAGGCAATTGATAGATCTTGCCGTCCGGTGCGGTAGTGAACGAGATACCGATGAAATCCTTGATATCCAGGGTTGGCGAAGTGAAGTCCTTGCCTTCGTTGGCCATCAGGTCGGTGATCGATTCGGTCTTGCCGTAGCGGAAGTGCGTACCGATCAGGTCCGAGTCGTTGACCCAGCCGTCATAGATGCTCTTGTCCGACTGCATCACGGTCTGCAGCTTTTCCACCACGTCGCCTTCCTGCAGCAGGTCGTGGGTCAGCTTGATCCCGGTGATCTCGCTGAAAGCCTTGGCCAGCACCTTGGACTCGTATTCGTGAGTCGCGATGGTTTCCGACACCACCTTGATGTTCATCCCGCGGAAAGGCTCGGCCGCCTTGATGAACCACTTCAGTTCTTCCAGCTGTTGATCGGCCGTCAGCGTGGACGGCTTGAATTCGCTTCCAATCCATTTCTTCGCAGCTTCTTCATAAGCGTCGGCCCAGGCCGAAGCGCTCAAACCGCTGAGTGCCAGCAGGGCTGCCAATGAAATGCTATGTCGCAGCTTATTGTTTTTGTCGAACATAGAGACCTCCTGTTTAATTTTCGGAGCAACATTGCCGAGCGATTCGACTAGCCCCAACGCATCACCACCAACAGCCACACCAGGGACAACGCGAACGCTACCCAGATGCTCCAGTCGGTCACGCCAATTACCAGCAGATGCAGGTAGGCGCTGCCGAGAAGACCGATGAACAACCGATCGCCACGGGTGGTGGCAATCGGCAAGAAACCACGCCGAAGAATGCTCGGCGAACGCAACTCCCAAGTCGTCATGACCGCCAGGATCACGGCGATCACGCTGAAGAATGCCGCCGTGGGGACGGTCCAGCTCATCCATTCCATCATCAGCTCCTCATACCCGGCCCAGGGCAAAGCCCTTGGCCACATGGTTGCGAACAAACCAGATCACCAGCATGCCCGGCAGGATGGTCAATACCCCCGCCGCCGCCAGCACGCCCCAATCGATACCGGACGCCGAGACCGTACGGGTCATCACCGCCGCGATCGGCTTGGCGTTCACCGACGTCAGGGTTCGCGCCAGCAGCAGCTCGACCCAGGAAAACATGAAGCAGAAAAATGCCGTCACGCCGATGCCGGAGCCGATCAGGGGGATGAAAATCTTCACGAAGAACTTCGGAAAACTGTAGCCGTCGATGTAGGCCGTTTCGTCGATTTCCTTGGGAACACCGGACATGAAGCCCTCCAGAATCCACACCGCCAACGGCACGTTGAACAGGCAATGGGCCAACGCCACCGCGATGTGGGTGTCGAACAGGCCAATCGAGGAATACAGCTGGAAGAACGGCAGCAGGAACACTGCCGGCGGCGCCATACGGTTGGTCAGCAGCCAGAAGAACAGGTGCTTGTCACCCAGGAAGCGATAGCGCGAAAACGCATAGGCCGCCGGCAACGCCACGGTCAGGGAGATGATCGTGTTCAGGGTCACGTAGTAGGCCGAGTTGATGTAACCGGTGTACCAGCTCGGATCGGTGAAGATCACCTTGTAGTTGGCCAGGGTGAAATCCTGTGGGAAAAGCGTCAGGCCGCCGAGGATTTCGGTGTTGCTCTTGAAGGACATGTTCAGCAGCCAGTAGATCGGCACCAGCACAAACAGAATGTACAGCAGCAATGGAATCAGCTTTCTCTTGCTCATGGCGCGGGCCTCAACGGTTGGCGTCAGAGTGAGTCATGGCTGTGTAGAACAGCCAGGACACCAACAGGATGATCAGGAAATACACCAGCGAAAACGCAGCCGCCGGCCCCAGGTCGAACTGTCCTACCGCCATCTGTGTCAGGGTCTGGCTGAGGAAGGTCGTGGCATTGCCCGGTCCGCCGCCCGTCAGCACGAACGGTTCGGTGTAGATCATGAAGCTGTCCATGAAGCGCAGCATCACCGCGATCAGCAACACGCTCTTGAGCTTGGGCAGCTGGATGTGCCGGAACACCGCCCAGGCCGAGGCCCGGTCGATGCGTGCCGCCTGGTAGTACACGTCCGGAATCGCCCGCAGGCCGGAGAAGCACAGCAGCGCCACCAGCGAAGTCCAGTGCCAGACGTCCATCACCAGTACGGTGACCCAGGCGTCCATGGTATTGGCCGCATAGTTGTAGCTGATGCCCATGGCGTTGAGGGCCGAACCGAGCAGGCCGATGTCGGCACGCCCGAAGATCTGCCAGATAGTGCCCACCACGTTCCACGGAATCAGCAGCGGAATCGCCAGCACGATCAGCACCACCGACGACCAGCGCCCCTTGGTCGGCATGGTCAGGGCGATTGCGATCCCGAGGGGGATTTCGATCAGCAGCACGCAAGCCGAATAGATGAACTGACGCAGCAGCGAATCATGCAGGCGCGGGTCGAGCAGCACCTGCTTGTACCAGTCGGCACCGACGAAGTAGCGGCTGGACTGATCGAAGATGTCCTGCACCGAATAGTTGACCACGGTCATCATCGGGATCACCGCACTGAATGCCACCAGCAGGAACACTGGCAACACCAGCCACCAGGCCTTGTTGTTCTGCACCTTGTTCATGGCTGCACCTCTCCCATGGCCTGTGGCTCCAGCAAGAATTCGTCGGCATAGACCATCAGCCACTGCGCCGGAAAACTGATATAGGCCGTGCCTTCGGGCACCGGCTTGTCTTCGGCCAGGCGTACCTTCAACGGCACGCCGTCGAGGTTCAGGGTCATGATCTTGTAGGTACCGAGGTCTTCGACGTGTACGACTTTTGCCCGCAGTGCGTCATCGAACGGTTCTTCCCACACGTGGACGAACTCCGGGCGAATGCCGACCTTCAGGGTTTGCCAGGAGGTCTCGGCGATGCGCTTCTGCATGGCTTCGGACAGCGGCAAATGGGTCGAGGCGAAGCCGACGCCACCCGGTTGCGGCTGTACGTCGATCAGGTTCATGCCGGGGCTGCCGATGAAATACCCGACGAAGGTATGACTCGGCCGCTCGAACAGTTCCCGTGGCGTACCGAACTGCACGATCTGCCCGCCATACATCACCGCGATCTTGTCGGCGAAGGTCGAGGCCTCCAGCTGATCGTGGGTGACGTAGACCATGGTGATGTTGAACTGCTCGTGGATCTGCTTGAGCTTGCGTCGCAGCTTCCACTTCAGGTGCGGGTCGATCACCGTCAGCGGTTCGTCGAACAGGATCGCCGACACGTCATCGCGCACCAGACCGCGGCCCATGGAGACTTTCTGTTTTTCGTCGGCGGTGAGGTTGCGGGCCTTTTTGTTCAGCAGGTTCTGCAGGTCGAGGACTTCGGCGATTTCCTGCACCTTGGTGTGAATTTTCGCTTCGGCCATGCCCTGGTTACGCAACGGAAAGGCCAGGTTGTCGAACACCGTCATGGTGTCGTAGACCACCGGAAACTGGAAAACCTGGGCGATGTTGCGCTTCTCCGGCGTCAGGTCGTTGACCGCCTTGCCATCGAACAGCACATGCCCCTGGGACGGGCTGAGCAACCCGGAAATGATATTGAGCAAGGTCGACTTGCCACAGCCCGAGGGGCCGAGCAAGGCGTAGGCGCCACCCTGCTCCCAGATATGGTCCATCTCGCGGATCGCGTAATCCTCAGGGCCGTTCGGCGTTTTGGTGTAGCTGTGGGCGAGGTTCTGCAAACGGATTTCGGCCATCAGGCAACCCTCGCGACACGCCGGCCCGGCGCCTGGACCAGGCGCCCCTGCGTATCGAACACAAACAGTTTATGGGTCGGGATATAGATGCGGATCGGCGCATCGACGTCGTATTCGTGAACCCCGGGCAGGTGCAGCACCAGCAGGAAATGCTCGTTGCGCACGTGCAGGAAGGTTTCCGAGCCGCTGATTTCGGCGACTTCGACGGTTACCGCCAATTCGAGGTCATCGTCATTGCTCGGCACCAGCGAGATATGGCTGGGGCGCACACCGAAGCGAAATTCGCCCTCACCCACCGGACGCAGATCGACGTTCAACGGGAAGTGCACGAAATTGGCGAAACTCACTTCGTTGCCGGCGATACGGCCTGGCATCAGGTTGATCGGCGGCTCGGAAAACAGCTCGGCCGCCAACACGGTCTGCGGTTGGTGATAGACCTCGGAAGACTGGCCGCTCTGAATCACCCGCCCTTCGTGAAGAATGGTGGTGGTGCCTCCCAGAGCCAGGGCTTCGTTGGGTTCGGTGGTCGCGTAAATGGCGATGGTATGGCGAGCCTTGAACAGCTCGCGCATTTCCTGGCGCAGCTCTTCACGCAATTTGTAGTCGAGGTTGACCAGCGGCTCGTCGAACAGGATCAGCTCGGCATCCTTGACCAGCGCCCGGGCCATGGCCGTGCGCTGTTGCTGGCCGCCGGAGAGTTCAAGGGGATAGCGCTTGAGGAATTTCTCGATGCGCAACATCTTCGCGGTTTCCAGCACCTTGCTCTGGATCTGCTCGTTGGACACACCGGCCTGGCGCAGCGGCGAGGCGATGTTGTCGAAGACGGTCATGGTCGGGTAATTGATGAACTGCTGATACACCATCGATACGTTGCGCAAACGCACCGGGCGTTGCGTGACGTCGACGCCATTCATCAGGATGCGACCGCTGTCAGGCTTGTCCAGCCCGGCCATCAGACGCATGAGACTGGTTTTGCCGGACAGCGTGCGCCCAAGCAAAACGTTGAAGGATCCAGGTTCGAAACGCAGGCACGCATCGTCAATCCAGGTCTGGCCCTCGACGGTGCGGCTGACATGCTCCAGGGTTAATGACATGGCTCGGCCTTTTTTATTTTTTGGAGTCAAGCGACCGGAGCAATAAAGCGACATTCGTGCCAGAAATCACATGTCATTGATAAACATGAAGATTATTGAAAACTGAGCGCTGTTCGCTTTCGATGCTGAACACAAATGAACAATCGAGACTGAACAATTGAACACCCCGGCGATTGACAATGAACATTAGTGAACAACAATCTATGAACTGTTCGCGCCCCTTGTAGGAGCTGCTGAAGGCTGCGATCTTTTGATCTTGTTTCAAAAAATCAAAAGATCGCAGCCTTCGGCAGCTCCTACAGGTGTTGTTTCGCCGCGAATGAAAAAAATAAAAACAAAAAGAGCTGGTTCAGAGATCAACTGCCATGGCCGCACCTGCCCCCGCGTTATCCCACGACGCCATCATCCAGGACTCCTGGTCCCGTTGCCGTGCGTTCGGCCTGAGCCATCAAAGCACTCCGGCGTTCGATCAATTGCCGGCCGCCGACATCGCGCATTTGCTGGAAAGCCAGCATTCACTGGTGCAGACCACCCACCAGGAAGTGCTGCCGTACTACGAGAACATCCTGAGCAATTCCAATTGCCTGATCATGCTCGCCGACAATCAGGGCCAGGTGCTGACGTCCTGGGGCACCCAGCGCTTTATCGAGCCTGGCCTGGCCCGGGGGTTCAGCGCCGGCGCCAGCTGGATGGAGCGTTGCAGCGGCACCAACGCCATCGGCACCGCACTGGCTTGCGAGCAGGCGGTGCACATCGAACACGATGAACACTTTCTCAAGGCCAACCGTTTCATGACCGGCTCCGCCGCGCCGATCTTCGATGCCGAGCGCAAGGTCATCGCCGTGCTGGATGTGTCCAGCGACAGTTACCTGCCGCCATCGCACACCTTGGGCATGGTCAAGATGATGAGCCAGACCGTGGAAAACCGGCTGATCCTCAACCTGTTCCACGGCCAGCATTTCCAACTGACGTTCAACACCGGCCTGAACAACCTCGACAGTCAGTGGGCCGGGTTACTGATATTCGACGAGAGTGGCCAGGTGCTGTCCGCCAATCGCCGCGCCGATAATCTGCTGGGTGTACGTTTGTCTCGGGTCAGTGTCGAGAGCCTGTTCAAGGTGTCGTTGCTGGAACTGCTCAATCAACCCGAAGGCCTGCCCTTCTCGCTCCAGGCCTCGGGGCGCAATCGTTTTCAGTGCCTGCTGAAACGGCCGAAGCAGGCATCGATTCAGCCCAGGTTGTTTGTTGAAAGCAAAAACGCCGAACCCGTCGCGGCGGCGCCGGCCACCATCAGCCTCAGCACCCTGCACTTTGGCGACAGCCGCGTGGAAAAGGCCGTGCGTCAGGCTGAGCGTCTGCTGGAGAAGGACATTCCGTTGCTGATCCATGGGGAAACCGGGGTCGGCAAGGAAGTCTTCGTCAAGGCCCTGCATCAGGCCAGCTCTCGCAACAAACAGTTGCTGATCGCCGTCAACTGTGCGGCGATCCCCGCCGAACTGGTGGAGTCAGAGCTGTTCGGCTACGAAAAAGGCGCGTTCACCGGCGCCAACCAGAAAGGCAGCATCGGCCTGATCCGCAAGGCCGACAAAGGCACGCTGTTCCTCGACGAAATCGGCGACATGCCGCTGCCGACCCAGGCCCGATTGCTGCGCGTATTGCAGGAGCGTTGCGTGCAGCCGGTGGGCAGCAGCGAGTTGTTCCCGGTGGACATCCGCATCATTTCCGCGACCAACCGTTCGTTGCGCGAGCAGGTGCAGTTGGGGCGCTTCCGCGAAGACTTGTACTACCGCATCGGCGGCCTGACCCTGGAATTGCCGCCGTTGCGCGAGCGCAGTGACAAACAAGCGCTGTTCAAGCGTTTGTGGGAACAACACCGCGAGACCAGCCAGTGGGCCGGTTTGAGCCGTGAGGTACTGGAGCTGTTCGACCGCCATCCGTGGCCGGGGAATTTGCGACAGGTCAGCAGCGTGATGCAGGTGGCGCTGGCCATGGCCGAGGAACAACCGGTGCGGCCGGAGCATTTGCCGGATGATTTTTTTGTCGATCTGGAGATGGAACCGGTGGAGACGCCGGAACCGTTGGCGGTGGATCTGGATGATGCCGAGGATCTGAATCGGCAGTTGCAGGCGGTGGGGGGGAACATATCCCATCTGGCGCGGCGGTTGGGGGTTAGTCGCAATACCCTGTACAAGCGGTTGCGCCAGTCAGAGGGATAAAAAGATCGCAGCCTTCGGCAGCTCCTACAGGGTGTACGCCTTGCCAATGTAGGAGCTGCCGAAGGCTGCGATCTTTTGATCTTCAAAACAAAACCCGCACAAGGCGGGTTTTGTTTGCAGCTAACACAGCAATCAGTCAGCCAGACGCCAGGTCGTGCCGCCCTTGCCATCTTCCAGCACCACGCCCATGGCGGTGAGCTGGTCGCGGATGCGGTCGGACTCGGCCCAATCCTTGTTGGCGCGGGCAGTCAGGCGAGCCTGGATCAGCGCCTCGACTTCAGCCGCATCCACGCGCCCTTCGGCACCGGCCTGCAGGAAGTCTTCGGCTTCGAGCTGCAACACACCCAGCACACCGGCCAGTTCCTTCAAGCGCGCCGCCAGACCGGCCGCCGCCGCGAGATCGGTCTCGCGCAGACGGTTGATCTCACGCACCATCTCGAACAGTACCGCGCAGGCTTCCGGCGTGCCGAAGTCGTCGTTCATCACCTGGGTGAAACGCTCGACGAAGGCTTCGCCGCCAGCCGGGGCCACGTTCGGCAGGCCTTTCAACGCGTGGTAGAAACGCTCCAGGGCGCCCTTGGCGTCCTTGAGGTTGTCTTCCGAATAGTTGATGGCGCTGCGGTAGTGGCTCGACACCAGCAGGTAACGCACGACTTCCGGGTGGTACTTGTCGAGCACGTCGCGGATGGTGAAGAAGTTGTTCAAGGACTTGGACATCTTCTCGCCGTTGATCCGGATCATGCCGCAATGCATCCACGCGTTGGCGTAGGTCTTGCCGGTGGCCGCTTCGCTCTGGGCAATTTCGTTTTCGTGGTGCGGGAACTCCAGGTCACTGCCGCCGCCATGGATGTCGAAAGTCTCGCCCAGGCAGCAGGTCGACATCACCGAGCATTCGATGTGCCAGCCCGGACGCCCGGCGCCCCACGGCGATTCCCAGCTCGGTTCGCCCGGCTTGGCGGCTTTCCACAATACGAAGTCCAGCGGGTCCTGCTTGGACTCGTCGACTTCGATGCGGGCGCCGATGCGCAAATCTTCGATCTTCTTGCGCGACAGCTTGCCGTAGCCCATGAACTTGCCGACGCGGTAGTACACGTCGCCATTGCCCGGGGCGTAGGCGTAACCCTTGTCGATCAGAGTCTGGATCATCGCGTGCATGCCGGGGATGTGGTCCGTGGCACGCGGCTCCATGTCCGGCTTCTTGATGTTCAGGCGCGCTTCATCTTCGTGCATCGCCGCGATCATGCGCTCGGTCAAGGCTTCGAACGACTCGCCGTTCTCGTTGGCCCGGTTGATGATCTTGTCGTCAATGTCGGTGATGTTGCGCACATAAGTCAGGTCGTAGCCGCTGAACCGCAGCCAGCGGGTCACCAGGTCGAAGGCGACCATGCTGCGGCCGTGGCCCAGGTGGCAGTAGTCGTACACGGTCATCCCGCACACGTACATGCGCACCTTGTTGCCATCGAGCGGCTTGAAGACTTCTTTGCTCTTGGTGAGCGTGTTGTAGATCGTAAGCACGTTATTTCCTTGACGCTGAATCACTGGCCCCACGAATCACGCAGGGTCACGGTACGGTTGAATACCGGGGCGCCCGGTTTCGAGTCCTTGATATCCGCGACGAAGTAACCTTCGCGTTCGAACTGGAAACGGTCTTCCGGCTGTGCGTTGCCCAGCGAAGGCTCGGCACGACAACCGGTGAGTACCTGCAGCGAATCAGGGTTGATGTTGTCCAGGAAGCTGGCGCCGTCTTCGGCCTTCTCCGGGTTGGCGGAGCGGAACAGACGGTCGTACAGGCGCACTTCGCACTCGACGCTGGCTGCGGCCGGTACCCAGTGGATTACGCCCTTGACCTTGCGGCCTTCAGGGTTCTTGCCCAGGGTGTCCGGATCGTAGGAGCAACGCAGTTCGACGATGTTGCCATCGGCGTCCTTGATCGCTTCGTCGGCACGGATCACGTAGCTGCCGCGCAGGCGCACTTCACCGGCCGGTTCCAGGCGCTTGTAGCCCTTCGGCGGCTCTTCCATGAAGTCTTCACGGTCGATGTAGATCTCGCGGGCGAACGGCAGGACGCGAACGCCCATGTCTTCTTTCGGGTGGCACGGCAGTTCGAGGTTTTCGACCTGGCCTTCCGGATAGTTGGTAATCACGACTTTCAGCGGACGAAGCACGCACATGGCGCGCGGTGCGCTCTGGTCGAGGTCGTCACGGATGCTGAACTCGAGCATGCCGAAGTCGACCACGCCGTCGGAACGGTTGGTGCCGATCATCTCGCAGAAGTTGCGGATCGATTTTGGCGTGTAGCCACGGCGGCGGAAGCCCGACAGCGTGGACATGCGCGGATCGTCCCAGCCGTTGACGTGCTTTTCATCGACCAGCTGCTTGAGCTTGCGCTTGCTGGTGATGGTGTAGTTCAGGTTCAGGCGGCTGAACTCGTACTGGCGCGGATGCGCCGGCACCGACAGGTTGTCGAGGAACCAGTCGTACAGCGGACGGTGGCCTTCGAACTCCAGGGTGCAGATCGAGTGGGTGATGCCTTCGATGGCGTCCGACTGACCGTGGGTGAAGTCGTAGTTCGGGTAGATGCACCACTTGTCACCGGTCTGGTGGTGGTGGGCGTGACGGATGCGATACAGGATCGGGTCGCGCATGTTCATGTTCGGCGAAGCCATGTCGATCTTCGCCCGCAGCACGCGTGCGCCGTCCGGGAACTCGCCGGCGCGCATGCGGGCGAACCAGTCCAGGTTCTCTTCGACCGAACGGTCGCGGAACGGGCTGTTCTTGCCAGGCTCGGTCAGGCTGCCACGGTATTCCTTGGCCTGCTCGGGGGTCAGGTCGTCGACATAGGCCTTGCCGGCCTTGATCAGCTCGACCGCCCAGTCGTGCAACTGGTCGAAGTATTGCGAGGCATAGCGCACTTCGCCGGCCCACTGGAAGCCCAGCCACTTGACGTCGCTTTCGATCGCGTCGATGTATTCCTGGTCTTCCTTGGCCGGGTTGGTGTCGTCGAAACGCAGGTGCGTGACGCCGCCGAACTCCTGGGCCAGGCCGAAGTTCACGCAGATCGACTTGGCATGGCCGATGTGCAGGTAACCGTTGGGCTCAGGCGGGAAACGAGTGACGATCTGCGTGTGCTTACCCGAGTCCAGGTCCGCCTGGATGATCGGCCGCAGGAAATTGACCGGCACGGCAGGGCCGGTCTTGGCATTCGAGGTAGGGTCGACAGTGGGCTTGCTCATAGAATCCTTGGCGAAGTGCGTGGCCTGGGTGGAGGCCGGACAAAACAAAGCCGCTATCATAGCCGATGCCGTCAAGTACCTGACAGAGCGTGCCTGGCAATCGGTCGCATTTAATCGGCGGCAAAAGAAAAAACAGCCTCGAAATTCGCGCCTGTCACGCTAAACTGCGCACCTTGGCCGATCAGGCTGAACCGGTAGCGGAGCGAAATGTTCCAATACCCACGAATTCCCTATAAAGAGTACCGATCATGACCCAAGTCAAACTGACTACCAACTTTGGCGAAATCGTTCTGGAACTGAACGCCGAAAAAGCCCCGATCACCGTGGCCAACTTCGTCGAGTACGTCAAAGCCGGTCACTACGAAAACACCATTTTCCACCGTGTCATCGGTAACTTCATGATCCAGGGCGGCGGTTTCGAGCCAGGCATGAAAGAAAAGAAAGACAAGCGTCCAAGCATCCAGAACGAAGCCGACAACGGTCTTTCCAACGACAAATACACCATCGCCATGGCCCGCACCATGGAGCCGCATTCGGCTTCGGCGCAGTTCTTCATCAACGTGACCGACAACAGCTTCCTGAACCACAGCGGCAAGAACGTTCAAGGCTGGGGCTACGCGGTATTCGGTAAAGTGACCGCAGGCACCGACGTTGTCGACAAGATCAAAGGCGTGGCCACCACTTCCAAGGCCGGCCACCAGGACGTACCAGCAGACGACGTGATCATCGAGAAAGCCGAGATCATTGAGTGATATTGCTGATTTCAGACTTGCATCTGGAAGAGGAGCGCCCGGACATTACCCGGGCGTTTCTGGATTTGCTCGCCGGACGCGCCCGCTCGGCGAGTGCCTTGTACATTCTCGGCGACTTCTTCGAGGCATGGATCGGCGACGACGCCATGACGCCCTTCCAGCGCTCCATCTGCCAGGCCCTGCGCGAATTGAGCGACAGCGGCACGGCCATCTTTCTGATGCACGGCAATCGCGACTTCATGCTCGGCCAGGCCTTCTGCAAACAGGCCGGCTGCACCCTGCTGAAGGATCCGAGTGTCGTGCAATTCAACGGCGAGCCGGTGCTGTTGATGCACGGCGACAGCCTGTGCACCCGCGACGAAGCCTATATGAAGCTGCGGCGCTACCTGCGCAACCCCGTCACCCTGTTCATCCTGCGCCATCTGCCGCTGGGCACGCGGCATAAACTGGCGCGCAAGCTACGCAGTGAAAGCCGGGCGCAAACGCGGATGAAGGCCAATGACATCGTCGATGTCACGCCGGAGGAAATTCCGCGGATCATGCAGCAATACGGGGTCAAAACACTGATCCACGGCCATACCCATCGGCCCGCCATCCACAAGTTGCAGCTTGGCGACCAGGCGGCACGACGCATTGTGCTGGGGGATTGGGATCGCCAGGGTTGGGCGTTGCAGGTGGATGAGCAGGGGTTTGCGCTGGCGCCGTTTGATTTCGCCCCGCCGCCGCAATTGGCTGCGCCCACCCTCTAACACTCACCCCCCCCTGTAGGAGCGAGCATGCTCGCGATGGACGTCAACGATTACGCTTGGGGCCTGATACTCCGCGTCGTTCTCAGGTTCATCGCGAGCATGCTCGCTCCTACAGGGGACAGTGTTTGGCTTAGTGGCCGGCAGACGCCGCAGGCCCGGCCTTCGCGGTAAACGGCGGCTTGGCCAGCCACACGATCAATATCAGGCCCATGAACATCCAGCCCAACAAGGTGAAGTAGTCCACCGTGGACATGATGTACGCCTGGCTGACCACCATCTGCTCCATCTGCGTATAGGCCTTGGCCCCTGCCCCGCCCAGATGCGTCAACGCCTCGCGGGTGGCCGGGTCGAACGGGGTGATGCTTTCGGTCAGGTAGGCGTGGTGCTGGTCGGCGCGGCGGATCCAGATCCAGGTGGTCAGCGAGGCCGCGAAGCTGCCGCCCAGGGTCCGCAGGAACGTGGCCAGGCCCGAACCGTCGGCAATCTGGTGCGGAGGCAAATCCGACAGCAGGATGGTCAGGGTCGGCATGAAGAACAGCGCTACGCCAATACCCATGAACAGCTGCACCAAAGCGATGTGCTGGAAGTCCACTTCATTGGTGAAGCCGGCGCGCATGAAGCAACTCAGACCGATGGCCAGGAACGCCCCGCCCGCCAGCACCCGCATGTCGAAGCGCGGGGCGTATTTGCCGACGAACGGCGACAGCAGCACCGGCAGAATGCCCAGCGGCGCCACGGCGAAACCGGCCCAGGTCGCGGTGTAGCCCAAACGTGTCTGCAACCACTGCGGCAGGATCAGGTTGATCCCGAAGAACCCGGCGTAGCCCAGGATCAACACGATGGTGCCGTAGCGGAAGTTGCGGTGGGCAAACAGCCGCAGATTCACCACCGGGTGCTCGTCGGTCATTTCCCAGATCACGAAGAACGCCAGGGCGACCACGGAAATCACCGAACCAATAATGATGAAGCTCGATTCGAACCAGTCCGCGTCGTTGCCTTTATCGAGGACGATCTGCAAGGCGCCGACGCCGATGACCAACGCGATCAAGCCGACGTAATCCATGGGCTGGCGGCTGGTCACCACCGGCCTTTTCTTCATCTGCTGCGTCACTACCCAGGCGGCAAACAGCCCGATCGGCACGTTGATGAAGAAGATCCACGGCCAGCTGTAGCTGTCGGTGATCCAGCCACCGAGGATCGGCCCGGCAATCGGCGCCACCACCGTTACCATCGCCAGCAGCGCCAGGGCCATCCCCCGTTTCGCCGGCGGATAGACCGCAATCAACAGGGTCTGGGTCATCGGGTACAACGGCCCCGCCACCACCCCTTGCAGGACCCGGAAGCCCACCAGCTCCGGCATCGAGGTGGAAACCCCGCACAGAAACGACGCGAGCACGAACAGCAGCGTGGCCCAGACAAACAGCTTCACCTCGCCGAAGCGCCGGCTGAGCCAGCCGGTCAATGGCAAGGCGATGGCGTTGCTCACCGCAAACGAGGTGATGACCCAGGTGCCCTGCTCCGCACTCACGCCCAGGTTGCCGGAAATCGTCGGCAACGCCACGTTGGCGATGGTGGTGTCGAGCACCTGCATGAAGGTCGCCAGCGACAGGCCGATGGTGCTGAGCACCAGGCTGGGCGGGCTGAATGACGCGTTATTGCTCATCGCAATTCCTATGAAACCAGACAATCGCAGCTAGCCCTCTGTGGGAGCGAGCCTGCTCGCGATTGCGTCAGTTCAGTCGACATTGATATTGAATGTCAGTCCGCTATCGCGAGCAGGCTCGCTCCCACAGGGCTGTTATCAGCGGTTCGCGGTCTTGCTGACCGAAGCGCTGTTGTCGTGGATCAGTTGCGTGATCATGGCGTCTGCCTCGGCCAGCTGACGGTCATAGATGCTGGTGCTGAACGACGCCTTTTGTGGCGGTTGTTGCGCCAGCACCGGGCCGCTCTGGTCATGCAGGTCCACATTCACCACGGTCGACAGGCCGACCCGAAGTGGGTGTTTGGCCAGCTCCCGGGCATCCACGTGAACCCGCACCGGCACCCGCTGCACGATCTTGATCCAGTTGCCGGTGGCGTTCTGCGCCGGCAGCAAGGCAAACGCGCTGCCGGTACCGGCGCCGAGGCTGTCGATGGTGCCGCTGTATTTCACGCTGCTGCCATAGAGGTCGGTTTCGATCTCCACCGGCTGGCCGATGCGCATGTCACGCAGCTGGGTTTCCTTGAAGTTGGCGTCGATCCACAGCTGATCCAGCGGGATCACCGCCATCAGCGCAGTGCCCGGCTGCACCCGCTGACCGAGTTGCACGGTGCGCTTGGCCACGTAACCGGTGACCGGCGCGATCAAGGTGCTGCGAGCATTGTTCAGGTAGGCCTGGCGCAACTGCGCGGCGGCGGCCATCACGTCCGGATGCGAAGAAACCACGGTATCGTCCACCAGTGCGCTGGTGGTCTTGAGTTTCTGCTGGGCGTTGGCCAGGGCGTTTTGAGCCGAGGTCAGGTCGTCACGGGCGTGGGACAGTTCTTCCTGGGAAATCGCCCCGCCGGCGGCAAGGTTTTTCCGCCGGTTGAAGTTCTCCTGGGCCTTCTGCACTTCAGCCTGCTGCGCATTGACCTGGGCCTTCATGCCATCAACGTTGCTGTACAGACCGCGTACCTGACGCACCGTGCGCGCCAGCGTGGCCTGGGCATTTTGCAGGCCGATCTCGGCATCGTTGGGGTCGAAGTTCACCAGCACCTGGCCTTCCTGCACCAGATCGCCATCATCGGCGCCGATACTCACCACCGTACCGGTGACCAGCGGGGTGATTTCCACCACGTTGCCGTTGACGTAGGCGTCGTCGGTGCTTTCGCTCCAACGACCATAAAACTCGTGATAAGCCCAGACACCCGCGCCGCTCAACGCGACCGCGACGGCGAGGATCAACAGCATGAACTTGCGCTTGCCCGCGTTGGGATTGCGCTGGCTTGTCTCAGCTGGGGTTGTTTCGTTTGGGGTTGTATCGGCAGTGGCCATGGCAAATACCTTGAATTAGTGAGTCAGCGTGGCTGGAGCGGCTGCGGTCGAGGCCGCGATGGCCTCGGGCTGAAAACCGCCACCCAGCGCCTGCATCAGTTGGATCGACAGGTCGATCTGCTCGGCATTCAGGTCAGCCAGCTGACGCTGGGCCTGGAGCAATTGCTGCTCGATGCTGAGCACGTCCAGGTAGTTACCGATGCCGGAACCGTACCGCTGGACCACGGTGTTGTAAGACTCTTGCGCGATGTCGGTGGCGTGCTGCTGAGCAGCGATCTGCCGGCCGATGTCACTCAACTGGTTGATGCTGTCACTCACATCCCCCAGCGCCCTGACCAGGCTTTTGTTGTACTGCGCCACCGCCAGGTCATAGTCGGCGTCGCGCGAATCGAGGTCGGCGCGCAGGCGGCCCCCGTCGAATATCGGTACGGAAATGGTCGGGGCGATGTTGAAGAAGCGGCTCGCCGAACCGAACATCGCGTCGCCCAACAAGGATTCGGCACCGGCAGCGGCACTGAGGTTCAAGTTGGGATAGAAGCGGGTCTTGCCGGCGTCGATGTTCTTGCTCGCCGCCTCGACTCGCCAGCGCGCGGCCACCAGGTCCGGACGCCGACCGAGCAACTCGGCCGGCAGTACCGACGGCAAGGCCACGGCGCTGGCCTTGAGGATTTGCGGCCGGGCGATTTCATTGCCGCGGTCCGGCCCCTTGCCAAGCAACACGGCCAACGCGATTTTCGCGCTGTTCAGGCGCTTTTCGGCGTCGATCAGGTTGGCTTGCGAGGTGGCTTCCAGGCTTTCGGTCTGCTGGAACTGATACTGACTGTCGATCCCGGCACCCAGGCGACGCTTGCTCAAATCGAGCATTTGCCGGGTGCGCTTGAGGTCCTCGGCCGACAGGTCATGGACGATGTACGCCTGGCCCAGATCGCTGTAGGCGCGGGCCACGTCGGCGGACAGGGTCAATTGCGCGGCCTGCCGGTCGACCTCAGCGGCGCGGGCTTCGCCCAACGCGGCTTCCCAGGCGTCACGCTGACCACCCCAGAGATCGAAGTTGTAATTGAAGTTTGCGCCGAGGCTGCGCAACGTCGCGTAACGGCCGCCCTGGCCGCTCGGATCCTGATCCCGGGCCAGTCGCGAACGGCTGATACCGGCGCTGGCATCGAGGGTTGGCATCCGTTCGGCATCGGCGGCGGACGCAGCAGCAGTGGCCTGATGGGCACGGGCGTCGGCAATTTGCATGTCCGGGCTGTCGTGCAGAGCTTCACGGATCAGTCCGTCGAGCTGCGGATCGCCGAGGCTTTTCCACCAGTCGCTTTTCGGCCAGGCCGCCGGCGACAGGGTTACGCCGTTGAGGGATTGCCCGGCCTTGAGGCTTTTCGCATCGAGGCTCACGCCTTCGGTGTTCAGGCCGCTGTAATTGGCGCAACCGGCCAGGGTCATGGCCAACAGCACCAGGCTCAATCCGCTGCGCAAGGTCTTACTGTTCATCGTTACCACCTACCCGCAGCAGGGTGATCGAGTCACCGGCTGCCACCAGGATTTTCTTCAGGATCTGTTCCAGGGTTTTCAGTTCTTCGGGCGTCACCGCCCCCGCCAGTTCGTTCATGGCGTCGGCACCGATGTGCGGCAGGCGATCGGCCAACTGCTGGCCCTCCTGCGTGAGCACCAGTCGCACCTGGCGGCGGTCCGCCTCGGAGCGCTGGCGAGCGAGGAAACCTTTCTGTTCCAGACGATCGAGCATGCGGGTCATTGAGCCGCTGTCCAGGGACAGGTGCCGGCACAGCTCGCCCGGGGAATCGACACCGAACTGGGCCATGATGATCAACACCTTGAACTGCGCGGCGGTGATGCCGTGGGGTTCCATGTGCGTGTCGAGAATCCGGTCCTTGAGCAGCGCGGCGCGTCCGAGCAATAGACCGAGATGGCAATTGTGGAAGTTGTCCGGGGTGAAATGCTTCATCTGATCACCAATTAACTGCCTAGGCAGGGAATGTATGTCGAGATGTTACTGCCTAGGCAGCCAATGTCAACGTAATAGTTAGGTTGCTTGCTAAATAGTTGACCAACGGTGTCGGGTTTTATGCGACCGCACTGGCTCGCTCCCACAAGGTCCAGTGAGATCCCTGTGGGAGCGAGCCTGCTCGCGATTGAGGCGATGCGGTTTAGAGAGGAAACGGGATCTAGAAATCCCGCTTGTAGAAGATGTCCAGCGAACTGGCCACGCCGCCCGCGGCTTCGAGGTAGACCTTTTTGCTCAGCTTGTAGCGCAAGGCGATGGTGTTGGCCGGTTCGAACACGCCCACGCCATAACGCAAGCTGAGCTTCTCGGAAAGATTGCCGCTGGCGACCACGCTGGTGGTGTTGCCGCTGCCCTGGGTATCGAGCTGGAAGTCCTCGATGCCGAGATTCTTCGCCAGCCCGCCGGTTACCCCGGAACTGCCCATCAGGCCCAGGCCGAGTGCCGCCTGGGCGAGCATGTTGTTGTCCTCGCCGTTGCTGCTCAGCGGACGGCCCAGCACCAGGTAGGACAACGCCTGCTCTTGGCTCATGGCCGGTTCGGAGAATATCTGCGTGGTCGGCTGCTCGGCACTGCCGCTCAAGCGAATGCCGGCAATCACGTCGTCGGTCTGGCGAATGGCTTCGATATCGAGGTACGGCTGGTCGATGGGACCGGCGAACAGCAGGCGCGCGCGACGCACGGTCAGGCGCTGGCCGTAGGCGCGGTAACGCCCGTCGTTGAGCCACAGCTCGCCTCGGGTGTCGAGGTTGTCGCCGATGTGCACATGGCCTTGCAGGTTTGCCGTCAGGCCAAACCCGGCGAAGGCCAGTTTGTCCTCGCCCACCACCACATCGATGTCCATGACCGTGGCCATCGGTGGCTTACCCTCCTCGGTCTGCTGGCCGACGATCACCGTGTCATCGGAGACCTTGACCGTCGACGGCGGCAACTCGCGAATGGTGATGTTGCCCTTGGGCACATGCACTTTGCCGGCGACGGCCAATTTGTCGTCCTTGATCGAGATTTTCAGGTCCGGCGCCACTTCGAGCTTGGCGTAGGGCTCGACGGTGACCGGCAACTGCGACCCCTTGAGTGCCAGATTCATGGCCAGCGCCTGGCCCCATGCGATATCGCCGTTGAGACTGCCCTGCCCGGTCTTGCCGCTTTTCCAGTCGCCGTTGAGCTGCACGGTCTCGCCGGCGATCACCGCCCGCAACTGCAAGGCTTGAATCTCCATCGGCAACTCAGGCCCGGACACTTCGCCGTCGCTGAGCAGCAGATTGCCGTTGACCTGCGGCGCCAGCAGCGTGCCTGCAATCGTGCCGCTGCCGTTCAGGCGCCCGCTGATTTTCTCGACCATGGGCACGAAGGGACGCGCCACCGACAGGTCCAGGCCCGTCAGACGGAATGAACCGGTCAGGGGTTTGTTTTTCGGCAGCGGGTTGATCTGTGCCTGCACCATCAACTCGCCGAGCTTGCCACCGACGAAATTGAGGGTGGTGTCGATCCGCTTAGGCGTGAGTTTGCTGGTGAGGTTCAGGGTCTGGTACGGGAAGTCCAGCCACTGGTCCTTTTCCTTGATCCGCAGGGTGCCGCCGCTGGCGTCGACGCTGATCTGGCCGTTCGGACCGCTGGCCGGCACGTCCAGTTGCACGTCGGCATTGAGCCGGCCCTGCCAGGCGAAATCCTTGGGAAGCCACTGGGCAAGGCTGTCGATGGGGAATTGCTTGAGGTGATAACGCAGCTTCGGTTCAGGCATCAGGCGCTGATCCTCGCCACACAGGCTGGCCGCGCCGGACATCCAGCAATGGGCGCCGAAGTTGATTTTGCCGTCCGCCAGCCGCTCCAATTTGGCCGGGCCTTGCAGCTTCCAGTCCTGGCCGCCGGCCTGGATATCGCCGCTGGCCAGGCGCCCGCGCCAGTTGCCCTTGTCCAGTGCACCGTCAAGCCCCAGAGCCAGTTTCAGCTTCGGCCCTTGCAGGTCGAGGTTGAGTTTCTGGTTCTTGATGTCGCCCTGGCCACTGGCGGTCAGGGTGCCCAGCGAAGTGTCGCCGGTCTGGATACCGCTGCCCTTGAGCTCGATTTTCGCCCGTTGCGCACTGTCGAGATTGGCGTCCAGGTTCAGGCTTTGCAGGCGATTGTCGGCGAACGCCAGTTGCGAGCCTTGCAGATCAAGCTTGCCCTGTGGCGCCTTGAGCGTGCCGGCGACATCAACCCGACCATTGATCTGGCCGCGCAGTTGCGGCCAGAGCTGAGCCAGGCGCGGCAGCTTGATATCGATCTGCCCGGCGAGCTTCTGTTGCAGGCTGCCCTTGCCATTGATGCTGTTGTCGCCAAGGCGGATTTGCAGTGCATTCAGGTTCCACTGCTCCCCGCCGCCATCGGCCTTGGCTTGCAGCACGGCCGGCTGGCCCCGCAGCTTGCCTTTCAGATCCAGGTCAGCGGTGAGGCTGAGTTTCTCATTCTTCATCTCGCCCTTGCTGCGCAAGGGTCCGGCGAGGGTGCCCGGCAATTCGGCAACCCAGTACGCCGGGTTGATCGCCGACAGGTCCAGCGCGGTGTCCCAGGCAATGCCATCGGCGAATTGCAGGTTCAGGTGCCCTTCGGCCTTGCCCTGCCCGGCAATCAGTTGAACCTGTTGCAGGTAGATTTTCGTCAGGTCGCCGGCGAACGGGCTGCTCAGGCTGAAGGCCCCGGCCGGGCCGTCCGCCGCGGCGTCGAAATGACCGAGGTATTTACCGTCGGTGTAGGAGACTTCGCCCTTGAAGGTGCGCAAAGTCACTTCAGGCTCGTCGATCAACGGATAGAGACGGTGCCAGGGGAAATCCAGCCAGTCGACTTTCGCCTCTGCGCTCAAACCCTTGCTCCAGTCCAGCTGCCCGGTGAGTTTGAGGCTTTGCTTGTCGCTGGCCGTCAGGTCCAGCGCGGCGATCTGCGCGCCATTGGCGTCCACCTTTCCTTGTAGCGCCAGCGCTACCGGGCCTTGTTCGGCGGGCAGCGTCGCGTTACCGAGCAACTGGTAACCGTTTTTCAGGTCACCTTCACCGGTGAGTACCAGCTGATTGAATTGCAAGGTGTCCGGCAGATCCGCGTCTGGCTTGAAGCCATCAGCGGTGATGCGCACTTTGGCTGGCAGGTTTTCTGCCAGGGCTTGCAGCTCGCCGGTCAGTTGGCCGTTCAGGTAACCGTTGCTGTCGGCCTTCAGGTTCAGGGTTTTCAGTAGATCGCCGTCGACTTTCAGGGCCAGCGTCCAGGGCTCGGTGCCGGGTGCTGGCAGGGTCAGTTTGCCTTCGGCCTTGAGCGGCCAGTTGCCGGTGGGTTGCAGCAGGCCGGACAGATTCAGGCTCAGCTCATCGCGTTGCAGGCTCACCGAGTCGATCTGCAAGCCGCTGGTCGTCCAGTGCGCCGCCAGTTGCAGGCCCTTGAGTTGTTCGCTGCCGTTGAACAGCAGGCTGCCGACCTGGACATCACCCAATTCGAGCGCCACGGGCAGCTGTAAATCCGGAAGGCTGATCGGCCCGCTGCTTTCCTCTTCGGCACCAGGCGGAAACTGCAGGCTGACCTGATCGGCCTTCAATTGTTCGATGCACAGGGTCATGCGCGTCAGGCACAACGGCGACCAGGCGAAGATCACCTTGTTCAACTCGACCCTGCTGGCGTCCTGCTGCCAGAGCACATGGTCTGCGCTCCACTGTCCACCCAAACGACCTTGGAAATTGTCCAGCGTCAGTCCCGGCACAAACCCGAGCGCCCAGCGGCTGCCCGTCGCCGTACCCAGTACTGTGGCCAGGGTCAGGACCACCAGCAGCACCAACGTCAGGATGGCCAGCAGCGTTATCTTCAAACCACGCTTCACAATTCAGGCCCCATGGAAAAGTGCAATCGGATACCGCCATCGTCGTCCAGCGCGTGGGCCAGGTCGAGGCGGATCGGCCCCACCGGCGACACCCAGCGCACGCCGATACCGACACCGGTCTTGAGGCTCGGCAATTCGAGATTATTGAAAGAGTTGCCCTGGTCGACGAAGGTCGCGACCCGCCATTTCTCGGCGACCGAGTATTGGTACTCGGCACTGCCGGCCACCATGTAGCGGCCGCCGATGCGGTCGCCCTGATTGTTCTCCGGGGACAGGCTCTGATAGTCGTAGCCGCGCACGCTCTGGTCGCCACCGGCGAAGAAGCGCAGCGAAGGCGGTATCGAGTTGAAGCCGTTGGTGGCACTGCCGCCAACCTGCACCCGACCGAGGAAACGGTGCTTGTCGAACACCGTGGTCAGGCCTTTGACCAGCGCTGTTCCCCACAGCACGTTGCTGTCCGAGCCCAAACCTTCCTTGGCCACTTTGGTTTCGAAGGCCAGGCGATAGCCGTTGTGCGGGTCGATGCGGTTGTCACTTTTGAGGTAGGAGTAACTCACCCCCGGCATCAGCAAGGTGCTGAGCCCGGAGTCATCGCCAAGCCGGTATTCCTCGCGCTGCCACTTGAGCGACACCACGCGCTGCCAGCCGCTGGGCAATTTGCTGTGCCACTCTGGGCCCAGGGTCAGCAGCTTGCTGAGGCTGTCCTTGTCGGCGATTTCCTCGTTCTGGTAACCACCGGCGAAACGCAGCTTGTCGGTCAGCGGCGGGTCCAGCGGGATGTCGTAGAACACCCCGACGTTCTGCCGGGGTGCCGAGATTTCGGTCTCCCAACCATAGCTGTGCCCCTGGGGGTTGACCCAGTGCCGGGTCCAGTTGGCCTTGACCCGCGGACCGACGTCGGTGGAATAGCCAAGCCCCAGGCCCATGGTCCGCGGCTTGCGGGTCTCAAGCTTGACCTCCACCGGGATCACCTCGTTTTTCGCCGCCGTGGGCGCGGCATCGACCCGCACGCCCTCGAAATAACCGCTCGATTGCAGTGCCTGGTTGAGTTCGGCGATCAGTTCGGAGTCGTAGGGCGTACCGGCCTTGAACGGCACCATGCGTTGCAGCAGGTCTTCGTCGAAGGGTGTGTCACCTTCGAAACTGACCTTGCCCATGGAATAACGCGGGCCGCTGTCGTAGATCAGTTCGATGTCGGCCACACCCGCCCGCGGGTCGACAGACAGTTTCGAGCGGGTGAAGCGACCGCTGAAAAAGCCGAAGCGCGAGGCCTGGTTCTGGATCAGCCGCTTGGCGTCATCGTATTGGCCATGGTTGAGCACGGCGCCGGTTTTCAGTGCATGGCTCTTGGGCACACGAAAGGATTTGAGCGAGGCCGCCGGGCCGTCGATGCGGATGGTGACATTACGCAGATGCACCGGCTCGCCGGGCTCGATATTGAGTATCAGGTGCGGGGTTTTGCCGCCGGTGACGGTGCTGTCGATCTGCGGCTGGTAATAACCCAGGGCCTGGGCGGCCTTGCGCGCCTGTTCTTCGGCGCCGCGACTGAAGCGCAAGAGGGCTTCTTCATCACGATCGCCGAGACTGCCGATATAGCCTTCTATATTGGCTTTGAGTGCATCGTTGGACGGTTTGATCCGCACATCCAATTCACTTTGGGCCAGTGCCGTGCAACTGCTGATCAGCAGGAGCACGCCACTGGTAATTCTTCCTGGAAACTTCATAGGCGCGGATGCTATCACGTGCGTGGATCATGATCATGGGAGCGTGATAGAGCCTTGCGTGCCCGGAAAGTTCGCGTTCAGGCCGTCGCGCTCTGGACCACCTGAGGGTTGGGGTGGAAAAACACGTGTTCGCGCACAGGCCCTACCGCCACCTCGCCAATTTCCTCATAGCCCTGGCGCTTGTAAAACTCGAGATAGCGCGGATCGCCGGTATCAAGCATCACTCCTTGAGAGCTTTCATCCACCGCGCACCAGTTATGCACCGCCTGCAAAAGCTGTTCGCCAAAATGCTTGCCCTGAAATTGCGGATGAATCCCCAGCAATGGCAGGACGTGCACCGAGTCGGACGGCGCACAGGCGGCGACCGCCTCGTGATATTCGAGGTATCGACGGGTGCAACGGAAACCGGTGCTGAGCACCATGCGCAGACGCCAGGCCCAGCTTTCAGTGATACCGAGACGGCGTTGCGGTGGTGCGATCAGGGCGATGCCGATCAGGCGGTCGTTGAGCAGCAGGCCGATCGCCGGCAAGTCCTGCAGAAAGTGCTGGGTGACCAGTTCCCGCACCGTGGCCCGCACCCGCTGTTCATAGCCCGGGCGTTCGGCTTCGAACAGGTAACTGAATGTCGGCTCATGCCGGTACGCCTGGTACAACAAGGAACGCGCTTCGCGGGAATAACCGCTGTCGAGCATGTGGATATCGGCGATGGCGGTGGAGGTTTCGGGCATGACGGTTGATCTCCCCGGCACAGCTCGAGTGGCTGCGCTCTTGTTGGTAGAGGCATTGAGCGACGACACAGTTCCCCCACAGGTATAGACCAGACTCATTCATTGTGGGAACAGGTTCTGTCAGCCGATACAGCTGTGACAGATCGGGCCTCTTCGCGGGCAAGCCTTGCTCCCACAGGTTCTCGGTCTCGCTTTACCTGTGGGAGCAAGGCTTGCCCGCGATGAGGCCCGATCTGTCGATGAAGATCTGACTGACCACTGGCCCCATTCCTACAGGTCAGCTAGCATCGCCCTTTTGCCAGGACTGCCGACCATGAAGATCGTCTCCTTCAACATCAACGGGCTGCGCGCCCGTCCCCATCAGTTGGCGGCGCTGATCGAAAAGCATCAGCCGGATGTGATCGGGTTGCAGGAAACCAAGGTCCACGACGACCAGTTCCCCCTCGATGAAATCAAGGCTCTGGGCTACCACGTGTATTTCCACGGGCAAAAAGGTCACTACGGCGTCGCCCTGCTCTCGCGCCAGGAACCGATTGCCGTGCACAAGGGCTTTGCCACCGACGAAGAGGACGCCCAGCGGCGTTTCATCTGGGGTACCTTCGCCGACGCCAATGGCGTGCCGGTAACCATCATGAACGGCTACTTCCCACAGGGCGAAAGCCGCGACCACCCGACCAAATTCCCGGCCAAGGAGCGTTTCTACAGCGATCTGCAGCTTTTGCTGGAAAGCCAGTTCAAGAACGATCAAGCGCTGGTGGTCATGGGCGACGTGAACATTTCCCCGGAAGACTGCGACATCGGCATCGGCCCGGACAACATGAAGCGCTGGCTGAAAACCGGCAAATGCAGCTTCCTGCCGGAAGAACGCGAGTGGATGGCGCGCCTGAAAAACTGGGGCCTGGTGGACAGCTTCCGCCACCTCAACCCGGAGGTGGCCGATCGTTTCAGCTGGTTCGACTACCGCAGCCGCGGGTTTGAAGACGAGCCCAAGCGTGGCCTGCGCATCGACTTGATCATGGCGTCCCATGGGTTGTTGCCACGGGTCAAGGATGCGGGTGTGGACTATGAACTGCGGGGCATGGAAAAACCCTCGGACCATGCGCCGATCTGGCTTGAATTGAGCTGATCTGATCTACAGCCCGCACCTGTAGGAGCGAGCCTGCTCGCGATAGCGGTATACCAGCCACAGATGAAGTGACTGTATAACCGCCATCGCGAGCAGGCTCGCTCCCACAATGGATCACCACTGCAATCTGTCATATTTCGGACATCTTACTGACTTAATCTGCCGGCACTCCCTTTGGCTATATAAGGTGCCGGCATGACGCTGCGCGTGTTGTTCCTGTTGATGATCTGCGCGTGGCTGCCGCTGACGGCTTCGGCCAGTGTTTTGCCGACCTCCGAACAAGGCCCAGTGCTGCGCATCCACGGTTCCAACACCATCGGTGCAGCCTTGGGCCCCGCGCTGGTCCAGGGGCTGATGCGCCAACAGGGCCTGGTCAAGATCCACAGCGAAACCCCGGACTCGGCCAATGAGCTGCGCATTGTCGGCGAAACCGCCCAGGGACGCCGGGTCGAAGTGGAGCTGGCGGCCCATGGTTCCAGCACCGGCTTCACTGCGCTGAAAGCCGGTACTGCCGATCTCGCCGCTTCATCGCGGCCGATCAAGGATCGCGAAGTGACTGACCTGCAAGCCCTGGGCGATCTGAAAAGCCCCGGTGCCGAACAGGTCATCGCCATCGACGGCCTGGCGATCATTCTTCACCCGCAAAACCCGCTGAACCAGCTCGACACCGTGCAACTGGCGCGGATTTTCAGCGGTGAAGTCAAAACCTGGGAAGAAGTCGGTGGCAGCGGCGGGACGATTCATCTTTATGCGCGGGATGATCAGTCCGGCACTTATGACACTTTCAAGGAGCTGGTCCTCAGCGGACGCGGGAAAACCCTGAGCAGCGCGGCGAAACGCTTCGAATCCAGCGAACAATTGTCCGACGCGATCAGCCTCGACCCGCAAGGCATCGGCTTCATTGGCTTACCCTACGTGCGCCAGGCCAAGGCGGTGGCGATTGTCGATGGCCAATCCCAGGCCATGCTCCCGCAGGGCAATCTGATCGCCACCGAAGACTATCCCTTGTCCCGCCGCCTGTTCCTGTATCTCCCGCCCGCGGGGAATAACCCCTGGGCCGAGGCGCTGGTGGCGTTCGCCCAAAGCAGCCAGGGCCAGGCGATTGTCGCTGCCAACGGCTTCATCGCCCAGACCGTGCAAGCCATGTCCGTCACGCCGAATGCGCTGATGCCCGAGGGCTATCAGGGCCTGAGCCGTCATGCCCAGCGCTTGTCGGTGAATTTCCGTTTCGAAGAAGGCAGCGCCAGCCTCGACAACAAGGCCCGGCAGGATCTGTCGCGGGTGCTCGACTATATAAAGCAGCATGGCAAAAACGATCGCCAGGTTTCGCTGGTGGGTTTTGGCGATGCCAAGAGCGACCCGGCTCGCGCTGACCTGTTGTCGAAACTGCGGGCCATGGCGGTACGGCGGGAATTGGTGAAAAGCGGCGTGGTGTTGCGCGAGATTCGCGGCTTCGGCGCCGAAATGCCGGTGGCGGCCAATAGCGAGGACGAAGGAAGGATCAAGAATCGGCGGGTTGAGGTTTGGGTGTATTGAGTTGAACTGAGATCCAATGTGGCGAGGGAGCTTGCTCCCGCTCGACTGCGAAGCAGTCGCAAACCAGACAATCAAGTACCACTTATACGACCGGATTGTTGGAAATGGGGCCGCTTCGCGACCCAGCGGGAGCAAGCTCCCTCGCCACAGAGGTTTTACTGCCCGCTGCGCAGCATCTCTTTCGGCACGTATTTGCCGATCTCGAATTTGCCGATCGCCGCGCGGTGCACTTCATCCGGGCCGTCGGCCAGGCGCAGGGTACGTTGCATGGCGTACATGTAGGCCAGCGGGAAATCGTTCGACACCCCTGCCCCGCCATGGATCTGGATCGCCCGGTCGATCACCCGCAGGGCCACATTCGGCGCCACCACCTTGATCTGCGCGATTTCACTCCTGGCCACCTTGTTGCCGACGGTGTCCATCATGTACGCCGCTTTCAACGTCAGCAGGCGCGCCATGTCGATTTCCATCCGCGAATCGGCAATCTTGTCGACGTTGCCGCCCAGCCGCGCCAACGGTTTGCCGAACGCCGTGCGCTCCACCGAACGCTTGCACATCAGTTCCAGCGCACGCTCGGCCATGCCGATCGAACGCATGCAGTGGTGAATCCGGCCCGGGCCAAGGCGACCCTGGGCAATTTCAAAGCCCCGTCCTTCACCCAACAGAACGTTTTCGTACGGCACCCGCACGTTGTCGAACAGCACTTCGGCGTGACCGTGGGGCGCATCGTCGTAACCGAACACCGGCAGCGGGCGCAGGATTTTCACGCCGGGGGTATCAACCGGCACCAGAATCATCGAGTGCTGGGCGTGGCGCGGTGCATCCGGGTTGCTCAGGCCCATGAAGATAAGAATCTTGCAGCGTGGGTCGCAGGCACCGGAGGTCCACCATTTCTTGCCGTTGATCACCCACTCGTCGCCATCGCGCACCGCACGGGCGGCCATGTTGGTCGCATCGGAGGACGCCACGTCCGGTTCGGTCATGGCGAACGCCGAGCGGATCTCGCCGCGCAGCAGCGGCTCGAGCCAGCGCTGTTTCTGCTCTTCGTTGGCGTAGCGCACCAGCACTTCCATGTTGCCGGTGTCCGGCGCCGAGCAGTTGAAAGGCTCGGGGCCCAGCAGCGAGCGGCCCATGATTTCTGCCAGGGGCGCGTATTCGAGGTTGGTCAGGCCGGCACCGAGTTCGGACTCAGGTAGAAACAAATTCCACAATCCCTCGGCCTTGGCCTTGAGTTTGAGTTCTTCCATGATCGCCGTCGGCTGCCAGCGGTCGCCCTCGGCAACCTGGCGCTCGAACACGGCTTCGGCGGGATAAACATAATTGTCCATGAACGCAGTCACGCGCTCACGCAGTTCCTGAACCTTGGGCGAATAAGCGAAATCCATGAGCAGTTACCTTCTTGGGGGAGGTTGTTTAGATCATGCAATCGATGCTAGAACAGCTACGAAAATTTACCTAGCCTATTCTCGGCGTGTATTAACATTCATCACCGATATATGATCGGCTGATTGCCAAGACCCCCGGGTCCGATCAAAAAGCCCTAATAACAAGAGTGCAGCGCATGAATCTGAGCAAGGTCGACCTCAACCTTTTCATCGTCTTCGACGCGATCTACACCGAAGCCAACCTGACTCGCGCCGGGCAGATCGTCGGCATTACCCAGCCCGCGGTATCCAACGCCCTGGCCCGCCTGCGCGAGACCTTCAACGATCCGCTGTTCGTGCGCACCGCCCAGGGCATGGTGCCCACGCCCATGGCCCAGAACATCATTGGCCCGGTGCGCAACGCGCTGTCGCTGCTGCGCATTTCCGTGCAGGAAAGCCGCATCTTCAACCCGCAGCAGGCGGTCAAGACCTACCGCATCAGCATGACCGACCTCACCGAAGCGGTGATCCTGCCACCGCTGTTCCAGCGCCTGCGCCGCCTGGCCCCCACCGTGATCATCGAAAGCTTCCTGTCCAAGCGCCGCGAGACCACCAAGGAACTGGCGGCCGGTCGACTCGATTTCGCCGTGGACGCACCGCTTAACACTGACCCGCAAGTGCGCCACGTCAAGCTGATGGAAGACCGTTACGTGTGCGCCATGCGCAAGGGGCACCCGCTGGCGGGCAAGGAAAAGCTCAGCCTCGATGAATACCTGGGGCTGACCCACATCCATATTTCCAGTCGCCGCAGCGGCCTGGGCTATGTCGACCTTGCGCTGGGCAAGATGGGCATCCAGCGCAAGATCGCCCTGCGCTCCCAGCATTACCTCATGGCCTCCCAGGTGATGCAGCAGACCGACATGGTCATGACCGTGCCGGAACGCTTCGCCCGGCGTAACGACCTGCACGCCTTCAACCTGCCGGTCAACGATGTGCCGCCGGTGGAAACCCACCTTTACTGGCACGAAAGCACTGACCAGGACCCGGCCAACCGCTGGATGCGCGAGCAGATGATCGAACTGTGCCAGCAGGTGACGGCGCATGAGAAGAAGCTGGAGAAGGTGTAAGACGCTACACCGCGGCGACTTCATCGCGAGCAGGCTCGCTCCCACAATGGATTTTCACTGAACACGACATTTGTGTCAGACAGAGATCCTCTGTGGGAGCGAGCCTGCTCGCGATGGGGCCCGCAAGGGTACTGAAAAAACCCGCCCCTTGACGTATACGTCAACCTACCTTTAGCTTAGCGCCATGACCTTTCGTGAGCGCGTCCATGAGCAGCCAGACCTACAGCATTTCCGACCTCGCCCGCGAGCTCGACATCACCACCCGGGCCATTCGCTTCTATGAAGAACAAGGCCTGCTCAGCCCCGAGCGCCGGGGCCAGGAACGTATCTATTCGCCCCGTGACAAGGTCAGCCTGAAGCTGATCCTGCGGGGCAAGCGCATCGGCTTTTCCCTGGCCGAATGCCGTGAACTGATCGAGCTCTACGACCCGTCCAGCGGTAACACCAAGCAACTGCACAGCATGCTGGCGAAAATCAGCGAGCGGCGGGCACAGCTGGAACAGCAGCTGCTGGACATCGAACAGATGAAACTGGAGCTCGATACCGCCGAAGAGCGCTGCGTGCAGGCGCTGGAGCAAACCCTCAAGAGCCAGGAATCAATCCAGTAGATCAACAACGCACCCTGTGGGAGCGGGCTTGCCCGCGATGGGGGCACAACATTCAACATTGATGCTGACTGACCCACCGCCATCGCGGGCAAGCCCGCTCCCACAGGGGTCTACGAGCATTCAGAAAATCAGCACAGGTCGAACCCCATGTCCCTCCCCACCCAAGTACGCCTTGTCGAAGTCGGCCCACGCGATGGTCTGCAAAACGAAGCCCAACCCATCAGCGTCGCCGACAAGGTGCAACTGGTCGATGCGCTCACGGCCGCGGGCCTGGGCTATATAGAAGTCGGCAGTTTCGTCTCGCCCAAATGGGTGCCACAGATGGCCGGTTCCGCCGATGTCTTCGCGCAGATCCAGCGCAAGCCCGGGGTGACCTACGGTGCGCTCGCGCCCAACCTGCGCGGTTTCGAGGATGCCCTCGCCAGCGGGGTCAAGGAGGTCGCGGTGTTCGCCGCTGCGTCCGAGGCCTTCTCCCAGCGCAACATCAATTGCTCGATCAGCGAAAGCCTGGAGCGTTTCGTGCCGATCATGGATGCGGCCAGGCAGCACGGCGTGACTGTGCGCGGTTACGTGTCTTGCGTACTGGGCTGCCCTTATGAAGGTGAGGTCGCTCCCGAGCAGGTGGCGCGGGTTGCCCGAGAACTCTACGCCATGGGCTGCTATGAGGTGTCCCTGGGCGACACCATCGGCACCGGCACCGCTGGCGCCACCCGCAGGATGTTCGAAGTGGTCTCGGCCGATGTACCCCGGGAAAAGCTGGCCGGGCATTTCCACGACACCTACGGCCAGGCCATGGCCAACATCTATGCCAGCCTGCTGGAAGGGATCTCGGTGTTCGACAGCTCCATCGCCGGGCTCGGCGGCTGCCCCTACGCCAAGGGCGCCAGCGGCAATGTGGCCACCGAAGACGTGGTGTACCTGCTCAACGGCCTGGGTATCGAGACCGGTATCGACCTGAACGCCCTGATCCGCGCCGGCCAGCAAATCAGCGCTGTGCTGGGTCGGCCGAGCGGTTCCCGCGTGGCCAAGGCCCTCAGCGCACAGTGAGGGCAACGACACCGCCGTGTGTTACCGCGACATCAGAAACGTGGGGAAAAACGAGTAACACGGAAACAAATTGTCAGGGTTTGCCTGAGGGAAAAATCCTACAAAATATTAAGTTGTTGATTTTAAAGGCTTTTTAAAAGTTGGCACGGCTCCTGCTATCTCTATGGCATAACAAGAATAAAAAATGCGGCACCACTAATAAAAACAAGACGTAACGACTCTGACATAACAAAAACAACACGGCAGAGACGCAGCTAACAGATTTTTTTGGAGAAGATGTGCTTTTCAGGGTGCTTTCCGGAGTTACCCGCAATCAGGCAGAGAACAATAAAACTACCTTCAGGTAGCTCCCGAACTGGTTGGATCGCTTAGCGAAAAAGTAGATCAGCGCTCAAAAAAATACGTTTGCTCTTGATCCCGGATGGGGATCGCCAAAAACAGCGGTAAAGGGCAACGGTTGCCAAAAACAACAACAGACCGACCCTCAATAATAAAAAAAGAGCACGCGCAACGAAAATTAAAGGGGAGCTTCGGCTCCCCTTTGTGCTGTCTGCGATTTGGAAAATCATGCAAAGCACTGTGGGAGCGAGCTTGCTCGCGATGAGGGCCTCACAGTCAACAATGGTGCTGAATGGCAGTCCGTCATCGCGAGCAGGCTCGCTCCCACAGTGTTACTCATCAGTCCTGCTTGATGCGCAACTCCTCGACACTGATCTCCCGCATGCGGAATTTCTGGATCTTGCCGGTCACGGTCATTGGGAACTCATCCACGAACTTGAAGTAACGCGGCGTCTTGAAGTGTGCGATGCGCTCCTTGCACCAGGCTTGCAGCTCCTGCTCGGTGGCGCTGTGGCCGGGGTGGAACTTGATCCAGGCGACGATCTCTTCGCCGTAGCGCGAGCACGGAATACCGATCACCTGCACATCGGCCACGGCCGGATGGGTAAAGAAGAACTCCTCCAGCTCCCGCGGGTAAATGTTTTCGCCGCCACGGATGATCATGTCCTTGTTGCGGCCGGCGATGCACACATACCCCTCATCGTTCATGCTCGCCAGGTCACCGGTGTGCATCCAGCCCGCCTGATCGATCGCTTCGGCGGTGCCTTGCGGGTTGTTCCAGTAACCGAGCATCACGCTGTAGCCGCGAGTGCAGAGTTCGCCGATGGTGCCACGGGGCACCGGGTTGCCCGCCTCGTCGATGATCTTGCTTTCAAGCTGCGGCTGGGTGCGACCAACCGTGGTAACACGCAACTCCAGATCGTCCGACGGGCCCGTCTGCAACGACACCGGGCTGGTTTCCGTCATGCCGTAGGCAATCTGCACTTCGCTCATGTGCATTTCATTGATGACCCGGCGCATCACCTCGATCGGGCAAGTCGCGCCGGCCATGATGCCGGTGCGCAGGCTCGACAGGTCGAATTCGGCGCGCTGCGGCTGATCGAGCATGGCGATGAACATAGTCGGCACGCCGTAGAGCGCCGTGGCTTTTTCTTCGGCGACGGTGTTCAGGGTCAGCAACGGATCGAACGCATCGTTGGGATAAATCATGGTGCTACCGTGGGTGATGCACCCCAGGTTACCCATGACCATGCCGAAGCAGTGGTACAGCGGCACCGGGATCACCAGGCGGTCAGCGGCGGTCAGGCCAAGGCTTTCACCGACCATGTAACCGTTGTTGAGAATGTTGTAGTGGCTGAGGGTCGCGCCCTTGGGGAAACCCGTGGTGCCGGAGGTGTACTGAATGTTCACCGCCTGGTCGAAATGCAGGCTGTCCTGACGCTCACGCAGTTGCTCCGTCGACACGCTGGCGGCCAGATCAGCCAGTTGCGACCACGGCAGGAAACCGCCTGGAGGTTGCGCATCCAGACTGATGACACCCCGCAGGTCCGGCAAGCGTTCGCTCTGCAACTTGCCGATGGCGTGCTCGGCCAGCTCCGGCGCCAGGCCTTGCAACATGGCGTGATAGTTGGAGGTCTTGAAGGCCCCGGCACACACCAGCCACTGGCAGCCGGACTGCTTCAACACGTATTCGAGTTCGGAGCTGCGGTAGGCCGGGTTGATGTTGACCAGGATCACACCGATTTTCGCGGTGGCGATCTGGGTGATGCACCATTGCGCGCAGTTCGGCGCCCAAATGCCCAGGCGGTCGCCGGTCTGCATACCCAGCGCCAGCAATGCCCTGGCGTGCAGGTCCGCCGCCTCCGCCAATTGCTGCCAGGTGTAGCGCAACTGTTGATGGCGCACGACCAGCGCCTCCCCGGTCGGGTACTGCGCGACCGTGTTGTCGAACGCCTGGCCGATGGTCATCGCCAGCAAGGCTTTGTCCTGGGAACCACGGGTGTAGCTGCGCTGCGGATTTGCACTGGGTTGATCCATGACGACCCCTATTGTCTTTATTTATGGGCTGCTCGCGGTGACCTTGTGGGAGCGAGCCTGCTCGCGAAGTGGTCGTCACATTCAACATTACTGCTAACTGATCCGACGCTTTCGCGAGCAGGCTCGCTCCCACAAAGTACATCCGCGTTCTATCTTGAACTGCCCCTACTGTCGCTCAAGTTGACGTTAACGTAAAGGGTGATTGACAGCCATTCGTCACAGGCTTACGTTAACGTAAAGGTGAGAGCCGGATCGCTGCCCTCCCCACCCTACAAAAAAGCCAAAAGGTGCCCCATGAACTACCCATCCCTGAATTTTGCCCTCGGTGAAACCATCGACATGCTGCGCGATCAGGTTCAGGCCTTTGTCGCCAAAGAGATCGCTCCCCGCGCCGCTCAGATCGACAGCGACAACCTGTTCCCCGCCGACCTGTGGCGCAAATTCGGCGACATGGGTCTGCTGGGCATCACCGTTCCGGAGGAGTACGGCGGTGCCGGCCTGGGTTACCTGGCCCACGTAGTGGCCATGGAAGAAATCAGCCGTGGCTCGGCCTCGGTGGCACTGTCCTACGGCGCGCACTCCAATCTCTGCGTCAACCAGATCAACCGCAACGGCAACCACGAGCAGAAACTCAAATACCTGCCGAAGCTGATCAGCGGCGAGCACATCGGTGCCCTGGCCATGAGCGAGCCGAACGCCGGCTCCGACGTGGTATCGATGAAACTGCGCGCGGATAAACGTGGCGACAAATATGTGCTGAACGGCAGCAAGACCTGGATCACCAACGGTCCGGACGCCAACACCTACGTGATCTACGCCAAGACCGACCTGGAAAAGGGCCCGCACGGCATCACCGCTTTCATCGTCGAGCGCGACTGGAAAGGCTTCAGCCGCAGCAACAAGTTCGACAAGCTCGGCATGCGCGGTTCGAACACCTGCGAGCTGTTCTTCGATGACGTCGAAGTGCCGGAAGAAAACATCCTCGGCGTGCTCAACGGTGGCGTGAAAGTGCTGATGAGTGGCCTCGACTACGAGCGCGTGGTGCTCTCCGGCGGCCCGACCGGGATCATGCAGGCCTGCATGGACCTGATCGTGCCTTACATCCACGACCGCAAGCAGTTCGGCCAGAGCATCGGCGAGTTCCAGCTGATCCAGGGCAAGGTCGCCGACATGTACACCCAGCTCAACGCCAGCCGCGCCTATCTGTATGCGGTGGCCCAGGCCTGCGAACGCGGCGAGACCACCCGCAAGGACGCCGCCGGTGTGATCCTCTACAGCGCCGAACGTGCCACGCAAATGGCCCTCGACGCGATCCAGATTCTCGGCGGCAACGGCTACATCAACGAATTCCCGGCCGGTCGTCTGCTGCGTGACGCCAAGCTGTACGAAATCGGCGCCGGCACCAGTGAGATCCGTCGCATGCTGATCGGTCGCGAACTGTTCAACGAAACCCGCTAAACGGAGCTGCCCATGGCTACCCTGCATACCCAGCTCAACCCTCGTTCAGCGGAATTCGCCGTCAACAGCGCGGCGATGCTCAAACAGGTCGACGCCCTGCACACCCTGCTCGCCCAGGTGCAGCAGGGTGGCGGTCCGAAAGCGCAAGAACGCCACACCTCGCGGGGCAAGTTGCTGCCCCGTGAGCGCATCAATCGCTTGCTCGATCCGGGTTCGCCGTTTCTGGAGATGAGCCAGCTGGCGGCCTACGAGGTGTACGGCGAAGACGTACCCGCCGCGGGTGTGATTGCCGGGATCGGCCGCGTGGAAGGCATCGAATGCATGATCGTCGCCAACGATGCCACGGTAAAAGGCGGCTCGTACTACCCGCTGACCGTGAAAAAACACCTGCGCGCCCAGACCATCGCCCAGCAGAACCGCTTGCCGTGCATCTATCTGGTGGACTCCGGTGGCGCCAACCTGCCGCGCCAGGATGAAGTGTTTCCCGACCGCGAACACTTTGGCCGGATCTTCTTCAACCAGGCCAACATGAGCGCCATGGGCATCCCGCAGATTGCCGTGGTCATGGGTTCCTGCACCGCCGGCGGTGCTTATGTGCCGGCGATGGCCGACGAAACCATCATGGTCCGCGAACAGGCGACGATTTTCCTCGCCGGCCCGCCGCTGGTGAAAGCCGCGACCGGTGAAGTGGTCAGCGCCGAAGATCTGGGCGGTGCAGATGTGCACTGCAAGATTTCCGGCGTCGCCGACCACTATGCCGAGAGCGATGAACACGCCCTGGCCCTGGCCCGCCGCAGCGTCGCCAACCTCAACTGGCACAAACTCGGCGAAGTCCAGCAACGCACGCCCATCGCCCCGCTCTACAGCAGCGACGAGTTGTACGGTGTGGTTCCGGCCGATGCCAAGCAACCGTTCGACGTGCGTGAAGTGATCGCGCGGCTGGTGGACGGTTCGGTGTTCGATGAGTTCAAGGCCCTGTTCGGCACCACCCTGGTGTGCGGCTTCGCCTACCTGCACGGCTACCCGATCGCGATCCTCGCCAACAACGGCATCCTCTTCGCCGAAGCCGCGCAGAAAGGCGCGCACTTCATCGAACTGGCCTGCCAGCGCGGCATTCCGTTGCTGTTCCTGCAAAACATCACCGGCTTCATGGTCGGCCAGAAATACGAGGCCGGCGGCATCGCCAAGCACGGTGCGAAGCTGGTGACAGCCGTGGCCTGCGCCAAGGTGCCCAAGTTCACCGTGATCATCGGCGGCAGCTTCGGCGCCGGTAACTACGGCATGTGCGGCCGGGCCTACGATCCGCGCTTCCTGTGGATGTGGCCGAATGCGCGCATCGGCGTGATGGGCGCCGAACAGGCCGCCGGCGTACTGGTGCAGGTCAAGCGCGAGCAGGCCGAGCGCGGTGGCCAGGGTTTCAGCGCCGAGCAGGAAGCCCAGATCAAGCAACCGATCCTCGACCAGTACGAAGAACAGGGCCATCCCTACTACTCCAGCGCTCGCTTGTGGGACGACGGTGTCATTGACCCGGCGCAGACCCGCGATGTCCTGGGGCTGGCCTTGTCGGCGTCGCTGAACGCGCCAATCGAACCGAGCCGCTTCGGCGTGTTCCGGATGTGATTTTTTGTGGGAGCGGGCTTGCTCGCGAAGGATTCACCGCGGTTTATCTGATGCACCGCGTTATCGTTCTTCGCGAGCAAGCCCGCTCCCACAAGACCGTGGAGAACGGAAGAATATGAGCGACTTCAACACCCTCGAACTGCTGAGCGATCCACGGGGCTTTGCGACCCTGTGGCTCAGCCGCGAAGAAAAGAACAACGCGTTCAACGCCGAAATGATCCGCGAACTGATCCTGGCGCTGGACCAGGTTTCCAGCGATCCGAGCCTGCGCTTTTTGCTGGTGCGCGGTCGCGGCAAGCATTTCAGCGCCGGCGCTGACTTGGCGTGGATGCAGCAATCGGCCGAACTCGATTACCAGACCAACCTCGACGACGCCCGGGAACTGGCCGAGTTGATGTACAACCTGGCCAAGCTGAAGGTCCCGACCCTGGCCGTGGTACAGGGTGCGGCCTTCGGCGGCGCGCTGGGCCTGATCAGTTGCTGCGACATGGCCATCGGTGCCGATGACGCGCAGTTCTGTCTGTCGGAAGTGCGCATCGGCCTGGCGCCGGCGGTGATCAGCCCGTTCGTGGTGCAAGCCATGGGCGAGCGCGCCACCCGCCGCTATGCCTTGACCGCCGAACGTTTCAGCGGGCAACGGGCACGGGAACTGGGCCTGCTCTCGGAGAGCTATCCGTTGGCCGACCTGGAGCAAAAGGTCGAGCAGTGGATCGACAACCTGCTGCTCAACAGCCCGGCGGCCATGCGCGTCAGCAAGGACTTGCTGCGTGAAGTCGGCGACGGCTCGCTGCTGCCGGCCCTGCGTCGCTACACCGAAAACGCCATCGCCCGCATCCGCGTCAGCCCCGAAGGCCAGGAAGGTCTGCGTGCCTTCCTGCAAAAACGTCCGCCGAGCTGGCAAGCCAATAACACCACCAAGGAGCCGCGTTGATGAGCGCCCCCGTCCTCACTACCCTGCTGGTGGCCAACCGCGGCGAAATCGCTTGCCGCGTGATGCGGACCGCCAAGTCCCTGGGCATGACCACCGTGGCCGTGCACAGCGCCACCGACCGTGATGCCCGCCACAGTCGCGAAGCCGATATCCGCGTTGACTTGGGCGGCAGCAAGGCCGCCGACAGCTACCTGCAGATCGACAAACTGATTGCAGCGGCCAAGGCCAGCGGCGCCCAGGCGATCCACCCCGGTTATGGCTTCCTGTCGGAGAACGCCGGATTTGCCCGCGCGATCGAAGCCGCCGGCCTGATTTTCCTCGGCCCGCCCGCCTCGGCCATCGACGCCATGGGCAGCAAATCCGCGGCCAAGGCCCTGATGGAAACCGCCGGCGTGCCGCTGGTGCCGGGTTACCACGGCGAGGCCCAGGACCTGGACACCTTCCGCGACGCCTGCGAACGCATCGGTTACCCGGTGCTGCTCAAGGCCACGGCCGGTGGCGGTGGTAAGGGCATGAAGGTGGTCGAAGACGTCAGCCAATTGGCCGAAGCACTGGCCTCGGCCCAGCGTGAAGCCCTGTCGTCGTTCGGCGATTCGCGGATGCTGGTGGAGAAATACCTGCTCAAGCCGCGCCACGTGGAAATCCAGGTGTTCGCCGACCAACACGGCAACTGCCTGTACCTCAACGAACGCGACTGCTCGATTCAGCGCCGGCACCAGAAAGTCGTCGAAGAAGCCCCCGCGCCAGGCCTGAGCCCGGAACTGCGCCGGGCCATGGGCGAAGCGGCCGTGCGTTCGGCGCAGGCCATCGGCTATGTCGGCGCCGGCACCGTGGAGTTCCTGCTGGACGCCCGTGGCGAGTTCTTCTTCATGGAGATGAACACCCGCCTGCAGGTCGAACACCCGGTCACCGAAGCCATCACCGGTCTCGACCTGGTGGCCTGGCAGATCCGCGTGGCCCGTGGCGAAGCGCTGCCGATGACGCAGGATCAGGTGCCGCTGGTCGGCCATGCGATCGAAGTACGGCTGTATGCCGAAGATCCGGGCAATGACTTCCTGCCGGCCACCGGTCGCCTGGAGTTGTATCGCGAATCCGCGCCGGGCGCCGGTCGGCGGGTGGACAGCGGTGTCGAAGAAGGTGACGAGATTTCGCCCTTCTACGACCCGATGCTCGGCAAGCTGATTGCCTGGGGCGAGGACCGTGAACAGGCACGCTTGCGCCTGCTGAGCATGCTCGACGAGTTCGCCATTGGCGGTCTGAAGACCAACATCAACTTCCTGCGCCGGATCATTGCGCATCCGGCGTTTGCCGCCGCCGAACTGGACACCGGTTTCATCCCGCGCTTCCAGGACCAGCTGCTGCCGGCTCCTGCGCAACTGAGCGATGAATTCTGGCAAGCCGCCGCCCAGGCCTTCGCCCAGAGCCAGCACAAGGCGCCACGTAGCGATGACCTGAGTTCGCCGTGGGCGATCGGCAATGGTTTCCGTGCCGGCCTGCCCGCGCAGATCACCCTGCACCTGAGTTGTGAAGGCCAGGACCGCGCCTTGACCCTGGGCGCGCCTGCGGCTCACAGCGGACAACTCAAGGGCGAACAGTTGCTGACCGAGCACGACGGCGTACGTCGCCAGCACCGGGCGATCCGTCGCGGTGACTTTGTATACCTGCAATGGGACGGTGAACTGCGCCGCATCGAGTCCTACGACCCGATCAGCGCCGTTGAAGCCAGTCACAGCCATCACGGCGGGCTGACCGCCCCCATGAACGGCAGCATCGTGCGGGTGCTGGTGGAGGCCGGGCAATCGGTCGAAGCCGGGGCGCAACTGGTGGTGCTGGAAGCGATGAAGATGGAGCACAGCATTCGCGCGCCCCAGGCCGGGGTGATCAAGGCGCTGTATTGCCAGGAAGGCGAGATGGTCAGCGAAGGCAGTGCGCTGGTCGAATTCGAAGAGGCGTGAAACAAGGATCGGTCCTGCAGGATGCGAGGACCGATCTGATCAGAACTTGGCGGTTGCCTGAACCACCACGCCGATGATTCGGCACTCCTCGGTGAACAGGGCCTTCGGATAGGTCGGATTGAGCGGGACCAGGTAACGCTGCCCGCCCTCTTCGATCAACTTGCGAAAAATCGCCTCGCTGCTGCTCGGCCACTGGGCGATCACCAGTTTTCCAGGCTCGGCCTCAATGTCCGGATCCACCAGGATCAACATGCCCTCGGCAATGCTCGGGCCGCTGGGCGCGGTCATCGCATCCCCCGCAACCGTCAGCCAGAAAGCCGCGCCACGGGCGTGATAGTCGGACAGCTCGTAACGATACTGCGCCCGCTCGCCATCACGCACTTCCCCGGTTTCCCGCCAGTCGCTGACCGGGTAGCGGAAGTACGGGTTGTACTTTTGCGTCAGGGCAATCCCGTCATCCGGCGTGTTCGAAGGCTCGCGAATCACCAGTGCCACTTCGAGAAAATCCATTCCCAGGGCTTTCAACACCCGGTTCATGTCCTCGATGCCCGGTTCGCGGCGTTTGTTGAGCCAGTGGCCGACGCCGCCCTGGGACATCCCGAGGCGGTCGGCGAGCACTTCCTGAGTGACCTTGAGTTCACTCATCTTGGCCTTGACCAATTCAATCCATTTATCCATGCGCGGCACCATACGGGGTCGGTCCATGCCAGCAAAACACAAAATGTAGTATTTCAAACATGGTCACAAATACATATCGTACTAGTATGAGTTCACGGATCTGAATCTAACACGGAGCTTGCCATCACCATGACCCATCCCACCGACCATTTGCCTGACATCCAGATTGACACCTCCCTGACGTCTGCCCAGGGTTGCGCCGCCGCCCAGCGCGCACTGGACTACTACCTGAAACCGGCCGTTGCGGAAGAAGCAGGCGAAGTACGCTTCTTCGATGTGAACCGCAATGTCAGCAGCGAAGAGGCGCTGGTGCATGCCACGGACCTGATGCGCTGTGCGGCCGCAACGGCCGGTGAATCCGCCCGGCAATTGCAGGGCTCGAATCGGGACCTGGCTTTTTCGGTGGTGCACATGATCGACATGGCCAAAGCCATGGTGGATCGGGCACTGGAGAGGCATCAGAACGTTTGAAGCGAAGGAACGACAACAGAGGACTGGAAAGAATTTTCCAATCGCGCACATAAAAACGTTTGACTTGCAAACGAGAATGATTATTATTGCAACAACTGGTCGCGAGATCAGTGATGGACCAAGGGACCTTAGGTCGGACTCTTGGACTATCTCCTCATCAGGCTAATCACGGTTTTTGACCCGGCTTTTTGCCGGGTCTTTTTTTGCCAGTTTTCTGGCTTATGGCTTCAGGCTAATGAAGTCTTTGGGTGCCGCAAATTCGATGCGCGCGGATCATATCAAAAGATTTTTTGTTGGCAAGACAAGCCTCGAAACGCAGAGGCAAAGTAATGGCAAATAGCACTTGAGAATCAATCGCATAATCTCTAAGCTGCTTCGGCGTCAGGGAGGACGCCCCCGCGCTGCCTCGGCGTTGTCGAAGCAAGGCAGGCGACGACACAACGCCCCCCGCCGCCTCCCCTTCTCTCAATACACCGCAATATGCGAATCCGCCCGCGGCTCCGTCCCGCCGCAAAGCACTCCGGTTTCAGGATCACGCAGGATGATTTGCCCGCGCCCGTAACTGGTGAGATCGCACACGACCTCCACTCCATGCCCACGACGCGCCAGCGCCGCAGCCATGTCTCGTGAAGCGTTTTGTTCGATACCAACCTTCAGCCCACCCAGCCATTGCCAGCGCGGCGCGTCCAGGGCCGCTTGCGGGTTGAGCCCGAAATCCACCAGGTTCATCACCATCTGCACATGCCCTTGCGGTTGCATGTAGCCGCCCATCACGCCAAAAGGCCCCATCGCCACACCGTCTTTGCTGAGGAACCCCGGAATGATGGTATGGAAAGTCTTTTTGCCCGGCGCCAGGCAATTGGAGTGCCCGGGATCGAGACTGAATTCCTCACCACGGTTTTGCAGGGCGATACCGCTGTCGGGCAGGACAACGCCGGAACCGAAACCGTGATAGTTGCTCTGGATGAATGACACCATGTTGCCTTCGGCGTCGGCGGTAGCCAGGTAGACCGTACCGCTGGCATGCGGATCGCCTGGCTTTGGAGCCACGGCCTGCTCTGTGATTTGCGCCCGCCGATGGGCCGCGTAGTGGTCACTGAGCAAGTCTTCGACGGCGACCCGCATGTGCTCCGGGTCCGTGATGTAGTGCAAGCCGTCGCAGTAGGCGAGCTTCATGGCCTCGAGCTGACGGTGCCAGGTCTGCTGGCTGTCACGATGATCGAAATCGAAGCCTTCAAGGATCTTCAACGTCATCAACGCCACCAGCCCCTGGCCGCTCGGTGGAATCTCCCAGACATCGACCCCGCGATAGTTGACCTTGATCGGCTCGACCCATTGCGCGCGGTAGTCCTGCAAATCACTGGCACGCAGATAGCCACCGGTGGCGCGCGAGTGCGCATCCAGTCGCTGCGCCAGGTCGCCACGATAGAAGCTTTCACAACCGGTGGCCGCCAGCTCACTCAGGGTTCGCGCCTGGGCCGGGTTGCGGAACAGCTCGCCGGCACGGGGCGCGCGGCCGTCGATCAGAAAGGTGTCGAACCAGCTTTCCAGCACCTCGCTGCGATCAGGAGTGAAATCCTCCAGCGCGGTCTGCCACTGCAAGGCAACCACCGGTGACACGGGAAATCCGTCCCGGGCCAGGCTGATGGCCGGTTGCAGCAATTCGGCAAATGGCAATCGACCAAAACGCGAAGACAGCTCCGCCCAGGCCGACGGGCAGCCCGGAACGGTCACCGGCGTCCAGCCGTGCAATGGCATCTTTTCATGGCCGGCGGCTTTTACCGCCTCGATGCTCAAGGCCTGCGGGGCGGCGCCGTTGGCGTTCAACCCGTGCAGTTTGTTTTGCGTCCAGACCAGCGCGAAAGCATCACCGCCAATACCGCAGCCGGTGGGCTCGACCACCGTCAGCGCCGCAGCCGTGGCGATGGCCGCATCGATGGCGTTACCGCCGCGACGTATGATCTCGATTCCGGCTTCTGCGGCCAGCGGCTGCGAGGCGGCGACCATGCCGCGCTTGGCGAAGACACTTTGACGTTGTGAGGCGTAGGGGTACTCATGGGCAGAAAATTTGAACATGGCAGGACTCACACAATTTTTTGACGGGTTCACAACACGCGGCTGAGAAACGCCCGGGTACGGGCATGGCTGGGCTGGCTGAAGATCTGCTCGGGCGGGCCCTGCTCGATCAGTTCGCCCTGATCGAGCACCACGACCCGGTCGGCCACTTCCCGGGCAAACCCCATTTCGTGGGTGACCACGACCATGGTCATGCCCTCCTCGGCCAGCTCCTTCATGACCTGCAGCACCTCGCCCACCGTCTCCGGGTCAAGGGCGCTGGTAGGTTCATCGAACAGCATCGCCTGGGGTTTCATGGCCAAGGCCCGGGCGATGGCGACCCGCTGCTGCTGGCCACCGGACAACATCGACGGGTAGTGATCGGCCTTTTCCGCCAGCCCGACGCGCTTGAGCAATGCCCGCGCCTGCTCCACCGCCGCCGCGCGAGGCACGCCAAGCACATGGATGGGCGCCTCGATGATGTTTTCCAGCGCGGTCATGTGCGGGAACAGATTGAAGCGCTGGAACACCATGCCGATGTCCCGGCGCTGGCGGGCGATGTTGCGCTCCGAATCCCGGGCCAGGCTGCCATCGGCACGGGTGCGATAGCCCATCGGCTGGCCGGCGACGCGGATCTGCCCGCACTGGATGTCCTCCAGCAGGTTGATGCAGCGGATGAAGGTGGTCTTGCCGGAGCCGGATGCACCGATCAGCACCACCACTTCACCGCGCCGTACTTGCAGGGAAATGCCCTTGAGAATCTGCAGATCACCGAACGACTTGTGAATGTCCAGTGCTTCGATGACCAGTTCTTCGCTCATGTGCGCCATCTCAACGCCCCCTCAACAGTTTCATGGTGCTGCGCCCGAACAGGCGACTGGCGGCCGGTGCCGGGCGATCAGACTGACCGAAGCGCGCCTCGAGCCAGCGCTGGAAGAAGCCCCAGAGCGTGGTCAGGGCGAGGAAGTAGATGGCCACCACCAGGTACAACTCGAACACCCGGAATGTCGCCGACGTCACCATTTGCGTACTGAGCAGCAGTTCCTGAACCCCGATCACACTGACCAGCGTGGTGTTTTTCAGCATCACATTGAACTCGTTGCCCAGCGGCGGCACGATCACCCGGAAGGCCTGGGGCAGCACCACTCGCCGCATCAGCTTGGGAAAGGTCATGCCCAGCGAACGCCCGGCTTCGTACTGGCCCTTGTCCACCGCACCGATGCCGGCACGGATGATCTCGGCCATGTACGCGCCTTCATTGAGACCCAGGGCGATGATCGCCGCCTGGATGTTGCCGGGCACGACGATCCAGCCAAGGTCCAGGTCTTCGAAGCGGAAAATCCCGCCCGCCGCCAACGCCGTGTACAAAAACACGATCTGCACCAGCAGCGGCGTGCCGCGCATCAGCCAGACATAAAAGCGCACCGGGTATTGCAGCAGCGGGTTACTCGACAGCTTCATCAGGGCGGCGATCAGCCCCAACACACAACCGAGCAACATCGCCGACACGCTGATCAGGCAAGTCAGCCACAGCCCCGTCAGGTACACATCGCTGGGTTGCAACAGGTATTGCCAGAACACATCCCAATTGAAATTCATCCGCTTGGCCCTCAGTCCAGTTTGTCGCTGTCGACATGCCATTTACTGAGGAGCGCGGTGTAACTGCCATCGGCGCGCATGCCTTGCAGGACTTCGGTCAACGCCACCGTCAGCTGTGGATCGCTCTTGCGCACGCCAAAGCCGGTGAGGATGCGATTGAATGCCGGCACCGCCGACTGGAACAGGTCCGGCGCCAGTTGCTGATAGTGGCCGGCGGACTCGACCGTGGTGCCGAACGCGTCCACCTGATTGATGCGCAAGGCCTGGAATGCGTCGGCGTCGACGTTGTACACCACCAGTTTCATCGGCGCCTTGCCCGCCGCTTCGAGTTTTTCGTTTTCCTTGCCCAACAGCACACGGATGGTCGAACCGTTGCTCACCGCCACCTTGAGCCCGGACAGGTCTTCCAGGGTATTCACCGATTTCGGGTTGCCCTTGGGCACCACGATCGATTGGCTGGAGTACATGAAGTTGACGATGTCGATCACTTCACGGCGCTCGGGTTTATCGAACAACTGATCGACGATCATGTCGCACTGTTGCGCCAGCAGTGCCGGGATCAATCCGGCAAAAGGCGAGATGCGCCATTCGACCTTCTTGTCCCCCAGGCGCTTGGCGATGGCTTCCCCCATGTCGACCTGCAGCCCGACCGGTTTCTGCTTCATGTCGAACGACACCAGCGGTGGCGAGTCCATGCCCGAGCAATAGACGATTTTCTCGCTCTTGCTCAGTCGCTCGGGTAACTCGGGGGCGGCGAATGCCCATTGCGAACACAGACTCAGGGTGAACACGGCAACTAACGCGCAAGGCTTGTGCATGGTGCATGACTCCAGTTGGCTGGTTGTTCTTCTATCGGTGGGTTTTGTTTTGACGAGCTCTTTATTGATGAGCCTCGAGAAACTGAATGAGCCGCGGGATGGTGCCTTCGATGTGCTCGCACACCACCGCCGCCGCTTTTTCCGGGTCACCGCTGCGCAGCGCCTCGACAATCGAGGCATGCTCTTCCCGGGCGCTGCGGGGCTTGTCGGCGTGTTGCAGCCACAGGCGCATGTGCGGCTCGATCACCGAATACAGCGCCGAAATCTGCCGCATCAGGCGCGGACGCTCGCTCAGGCTGCACAGGTATTCATGAAAGGCGCGATGCCGGCTGACCCACTCGGCGCCGTCTTCGCGGTAGTCGTCCATCTCGTCGAGCAGGCGTTCCAGATGGCTGAAATGGCGCTCCGTCATCTTCGTCACGGCAACACGAATGGCGAGACCTTCCAGGGCGCTGCGCATCTCGAACACTTCACGCATTTCATCGACGTTCAGGCCACGGACGATGGCGCCGCGATTGGGCCGCAGCGTGACCAGGCCGTCGGCATCCAGGCGCCGGAACGCTTCGCGCACCGGCATGCGGCTCATGCCGATTTCCCCGGCGATGTCCTCGGCAATCAATCGCTCACCGGTGCGGTAACGGCCCTTGCAAATGGCTTCCAGCAGAAAGTTGTAAGCCTCTTCCTCGGCGGTCACCGGTTGGCGCTCGGTGTAGGCGGGAGCGAATTTCATCAGATGCACCTTTTGTATTTTTGTATCCAATTATCCATAAAGCCAAAAAAGCACTTTGCATGCCAGATTTCATTCACGACACGCAGGTGGTTGATTGGATTGACTTAATCGAGAACAGGGTCGCATTGGCCCGGCCAGCGCTACCTGACGGCAGCGGGTTGAAATGCCCCAAGCTGTAACCAGCCCGCCACAAAAGGGTGCGAGGGGTAACACGGCCAATGGCTATGCTGTGACATGAACTTTGCGCCAGGGGTCGGGCGGCGGGGCCAATTCGCCACAGGCAGGTGAACCGTTTTTTCTCCGCTGCCAGCCCCCTTCCCTTGCGTGTAAAGTAGCCGCCATAAAAATCCAATCAGGAACCCCCACCGTGGCCAAATCCTCCCTTGATATCACTGCCAACTTCGACAGCGGCAACATCCAGGTCATCGACCTCAGCGACCCGCTCAAGCCGCTGCTGGCGATCCGCCCCGATACCAAGAGCAACCATTTCCAGTGGTTCCACTTCAAGGCCAGCGGCCTGCATGTCGGCCAGGAACACTGGTTTCGCCTGAACAATGCCAGCCAGTCCTCGTACAACAAGGCCTGGGACGGCTATCAGGCCCGAGCCTCCTACGATCACGTCAACTGGTTCCAGGTCCCGACCATTTTCGAAGGCGACTGCCTGCGCTTCTGCCTCGAAGCCACGCAAACCCACGCCTGGTTCGCCTACTTCGAACCCTACAGCCGTGGCCGCCACGACTGGCTGATCGAGCAGGCGCTGACCAAGGCCGGCACCGAACTGCTGGCCACCGGCAAGAGCGTCGAAGGTCGTGACATTCAGTTGCTGCGCAAAGGCACGGGCGCCGAAGGCCGGCGCAAGGTGTGGATCATTGCCCAGCAACACCCCGGCGAGCACATGGCCGAGTGGTTCATGGAAGGCATAATCGAGCGCCTGGAACGGCACGACGACCCGGTACTCAACAAACTGCTGGACAGCGCCGACCTGTACCTGGTGCCGAACATGAACCCCGATGGCGCCTTCCACGGTCACCTGCGCACCAACGCCATGGGCCAGGACCTGAACCGCGCCTGGCAGAACGCCAGCCCGGAGATCAGCCCGGAAGTCTTTTTCGTCCAGCAGCAGATGGAAAAGTATGGCGTGGATATGTTCATCGACGCCCACGGCGACGAGGAAATCCCCCACGTCTTCACCGCCGCTTGCGAAGGCAATCCGGGCTACACGCCACGGATCGCCAAACTCGAAGAGCAGTTCCGCAACCACCTGAAGCACACCACCAAGGACTTCCAGACCAAATACGGCTACACCCGCGACGAGCCGGGCAAAGCCAACATGACCCTGGCCTGCAACGCCGTTGGCCAGAAGTTCGACTGCCTGTCCCTGACCCTGGAAATGCCCTTCAAGGACCACGACGACCACCCGAACCCGCTGACCGGCTGGTCGGGCAAGCGTTCCAAGCAGTTGGGCAAGGATGTGTTGACGACGGTGGCGGAAATGATCGATGCGCTGCGCTGAATGAAAACAAGACACTATGCCCTGGGAACAGGGCATAGTTTTTACATTCGTTTCAGTGTTCCGAAACCATCTGTAAATTTTTATTCTTTGTAAACAGAGACTGCCACTCTAATTGGCCGCGACCAACTCCCGCCCCCACTCATCGCCTTCAGCCGAATTTCTCCTGTATACGTACCCTTGGGCAAGGTAGGGTTGAGAGACGCTACGTATGTAAGCCATACATGCATATCCCAGCCATTCACACAGGATGTCAGTCTATTCAAAGCACCCCGCACGCACGTTCCCACGGATTTCTGACCAAGCAAAGTGACCTTGTGCGGTGCTCCTGAGCTATCGGAAAGTGTCGCAGTCAGATGTGTCGGATTTCCGGCGCTGGACCCCTCGAAATACACCGGACCTTCATCCTCATTGTAGGCAAGCACACCTGCCGCCCGGTCAGTCTCTGTTGGCTGTCTGGGGATCGTCAACAGAGCTGATACCTCATTGCCAACACCGGCCAGAATCATACGTTCTCCGTCAAAGGAGGGCGCATAACCGGAAAGTCGTTGGGCATTCTCGCGCCAGACTCGAGCGGTATCGGCAGTTACAGCATTTCCTCGTGGCAGGCCGTGTTCGTCTTTGAGCACAGGATTCGAATAATAAGCTTGCCTGTTTCCGCCACATAAAAACTTCCTGACTTACCATTGAAATAGCCAAATCGATAATTATTCGTTCCATCATTGCAGTGATGACTGCCTGCACTGTGCCCCATCTCATGAGCAAATACATAAAAATCGTGTGAGATCGCTATGCCATAACGACCGGGCATCCAAGCTAATCCGGCAGGTCCACCGGGTGAGAAAGACCCAAAATTGCCGTAGAACATGTCTGGATCAGTACTCGCTATACCCTCGGAAAAAATTGTTGGTAGTCGGTTGAGAGTTTCATCGGTTACCTGATAATCCGGTTCCACAATTTGAATGCCAACCAACTTAAATGAAACATTAGGTACCAATGAATTGCGAAGGGCCAAGTTAAGAAATTCGACTTTAGCCAATGCGTCCCTCATCGCATCTCCGCCCGCCCGATCAACACCGGACTTCGAATACCCCATAAATAAATCAACAACGTAGGATTCCGTTACAGCCGACTTCACAGATGCTGTGGCGACCTTCTCATCCGGATTGGGAACAGCATCTTCAATATCGCTTTCAGCGATAGACAAAGGAATGAAACTGCTTACTCCCTTGCTATCAACGTACAATGAACCGCTCTTCCCCGGCTTGTTGATGAAGGCGGTCAACCCTCCATCAGGCGAACGAACCGTTACTAATGCACCTTCGGAGTTATCCGGCATCCGAAGTTTGCCGCTTTCGATGGTATACCCATTAATTACCTTTGAGTTTGAACGTTCAAAAACGGCCGGCTTAACCAATTCCGCATACAAATCGGCTGTGGACTTGCTGACGACACTCTCGACAACCCAACTTTCCGGCTCTCCGGAGTCAAGCGTCGGTGCATGTGTACAGGCACCAAGCAACACAGCCGAGGACAAAAGCGAAAGCGCAGAAAAAACACGCCACATGAATCGTACTTCTGTAGTTCTGAACATGGTTCGTCTCCTTGAATGACACGATCATTGCTGTTCGACTGGCCTCGTCCGGGTCACTGCAGTCTGTAAGCATTGAACGTGCTTTTTCAGGGAAGCGATACTGTCAAAGTTGACAGGTACACAGGTGCTATCAGTGCTCTCACATCACAAAATCAACCGCGATCCTTACCCCGCAACATGCTGTCCAGCACATCATCACGGCGTATCCAGCCATGGAACAGCGCCGCCGCCAGATGCAGCAACACCGTCAGAAACAGCAGATACGCCAGATACCCATGGGCCTTGCGCAGGAAGGCGAACAGCTGTGCATTCGCCGCCACGATGGAGGGCAGTTGCAGCGAACTGCTGAGCATCACCGGTTCACCGGACGCGGAAATCATCGCCCAGCCCAGCAGCGGCAATACCAGCATCAAGACATAGAGCAGGACATGGGAGGCCTTGGCCGCCAGCACTTGCCAGGTCGGCAGGTCCGCCGGCAACGGTGGCTGGCGCGTGGAGAAGCGCACGACCAGGCGCACGATCGCCAACAACAGAATCGCCACGCCCAAAGGCTTGTGCAGGTTGATCAGCCATTCATGGCGTTCGGAGACCGAGGCGACCATGCCCGCGCCGATAAACAGCATGGCGATGATCATCAGCGCCATCAGCCAGTGCAGCAGGCGCGCCAGGGGAGCGAAATGGTTGGGTTGGGTGCTCATTGCTGGGCCTCCTGTTTGGCGGCGGGCAATTGGCTGACTTCGCTGGTGCGACGCAGGTAAGAAGTGGCGTAGGCGGCTGAACGCGCGGCCAGCAACGGATCGTCGGAACCTTCGATGCCGGCCGGCAACACCAGCGGGTCATAGTTGATGTCGCGGCACTCTCCGCTGAGTTGCGGCTGCACGCTTTCCAGCACCAGGGTGCCGGCGTTCAGTACCTTGCGCCCTTCGGGCCAGGCCTTGCTGGCGTCGTTCACCGGATCCCCGGGATTGGCCAAGGTGATCATCAGCTGCCAACGCAATGGGCTGGCGGCGATGCGCTGCACCAGGTCTTTTTCGAGAAAATCGCTACCCTCTGGCGCGGTCGCCCCCGGTGCATCCACCGCCTGCGGCACCATGTTCCAGCGTACGGCCTGCTTTTGCCCGGCGGCGTTGACCAGGTAAAACGCGTTGACGCTGTTATAGGTTTCCGTCACATAGCTGGCCGAAGGTTTCGCGGTTTTGACCCAGGCCAGGAACGGCGCGGCTTCCGGGTGCGAACCGAAGAATGCCGGCACTGCCGCCGGGTCCGGCTTGCCGGTCGAGGGCAGCGGCGACTGCGCCTGCTGCAACTGATAGAACGCCTCGGGCGTGCCCACCGGGAACACCGGCATGCTGTTCATCCCGGTCCGCCACTGTTGGCCGTTGGCCTGGGTGAAGCGAAGCGCCATGCTGCGGATTGGAATGGCGTTATCCGGCGCGTAGGGATTGCCCGGCGGCAAAGCCAATCGGCCGACCACTGGCGTGCGCGCTTCGTTGAAAACCTGCGCGGTGGAATAACTGCGCGCCTCGCCACTGCTCTCGAAATGGCCGATCACGCACACACCCTTGGCGTGATTGCGGCGGAATCCGGGGTGCACACCGTTATTGGTTTCCAGCACGTTGACCAGTTTTTTCGGGGTCAGCCGCTGTGGGTCAAGGGAGCCGTTGACGTAGGCAAAGGCCCCGGCCACGACGGCGACGACCACGGCAATGCCCGCCAGACGCAGTATCCGGCTGGCGGCACTCAAGGGTGGCGGTGATGATCGATCTACCATGAAAGACTCCAGGGCCATCGGCCACAAGTGAGAAGAATCAAGCAGACGAACCCCACGGCGGTTTATTCCATCGCCCGGTATTTATTTTTTCGGGCGTGGAATAACCTCGAATGCCGGGCGTCTTCCTGGTTCAAAGCGTAGTGAGTAACCAGAAATTCATGAACGATATCGACGAACAACTGAGAGAAATCATTCCCAGATTGCGCCGCTTCGCCGTATCGCTGACGCGCAATTCCAGCAGCGCCGACGATCTGGTGCAGTCGTGTCTGGAGCGGGCGTTGTCGAGTTGGGGCGATAAACGTCCCGAAGGCGACTTGCGCGCCTGGTTGTTCGCGATTCTGTATCGACAGTTTCTCGACGCTCACCGCCGCTCCCGGCGCTATGCACGGATGCTCGAATTCTTTACCGGGCGCGATGATGCGCAGCCTTCGGTGGAACGTACCGTCATCGCCCAATCGACCCTCAATGCCTTCGACCAGCTACCCACCGAACAGCGCGCGCTGCTGCTGTGGGTGTCGGTGGAAGGCCTGAGTTACAAAGAGGTCGCCGAGATTCTCGACGTACCCACCGGCACCGTGATGTCCCGCCTGTCCCGGGCCCGTCAGGCCCTGCGCCAACTCAGCGATGGCGAAATCACCCGCCCTGCCCTGCGGAGACTCAAATGATCAGCATGCCCCCCAGCGAGCGCGACCTGCACGCTTATGTCGACCATCAACTCAGCGATGCCGACCGACAACTCGTGGAAACCTTTCTCGCCAGCAATCCGCAGACAGCTGCACAGGTACGGGCCTGGCAACAGGACGCCCAGCAACTGCGCGCGGCCCTGAGCGGCGCCTTGCAGCAACCGGCCAATCCAGACCTCGATCCGCTGCAGATCCGCCGACGCCTCAAGAGCCAGTCCCGACGCCACCTGGCCAGCGCCGCCGTGCTGCTGATCGCCGTCAGCGTGGGTGGTTTCAGCGGCTGGCAGGCCCGGGAAATGACCCTGCTCAGCACCGCGCAACCGATGGCCGATGCGATGCAGGCTTACCGCCTGATTGCCGAGCAGGGGCTGTTGCCGGCGGACTACAAGGCCGGCGAAAACGGTGACATGCAGGGTTGGCTCGACCGCTATTTCACCCAGGCCAATCGCCTGCCGGACCTGAGCGGCGCCGGGTTCAAACCGGTGAGCGGCCGCCTGCTCAGCACCGAACAGGGGCCGGCGGCAATGGTGGTGTACGAGAACCAGGGCGGCAACAAGATCAGCTTCTACGTGCGCCCGCCGGGACCGAAGAACTTCATGCTGCCAAGGGGCAGTCGCAGCGACGGTGGCTTGCAGGCCGAGTACTGGTCGGGTGGCGGCTACAACTATGCGATGGTCAGCCCGACGGATACGCCGGCGGCGCGGATGTTGAGACAAACCACTCGATTCTGATCACCGTCCTCCCCTGTGGGAGCGAGCCTGCTCGCGATGACGGAGTGTCAGTCGACATTTATGTTGCCTGGCACACCGCAATCGCGAGCAGGCTCGCTCCCACAGGGGATTTGTGTAGATTTCAATTCTGGCCGAACACCTGCGAAGGCCGCCGCAACAACGGATCGAACGGATTGATCCTCGGCCCGATCGACGCCGCTTCGCGCTTGAGCATCTCCACCACCGTCGGCAGGCGATCCGGGCCCAGGCGATCGGTCACGGTCGCCACGCTCAGCGCCGCCACCGCCCGGCCTTCGCGGTCGAGGATCGGCACCGCCACCCCGGCCATGCCCTGCAACACCCCGGTGTTGCGTCCGGCGTAGCCGAGCTTGCGCACATTCTCGACTTCCGAGCGCAGGAAAACCTCGTCATACAGATGGAAATCCTTGAGCCGCGGCAAGTTGTAGTGGATCACCGTGTCGCGCTCTTCCTCCGGCAGGAACGCCAGGATCGCCAGGCTGCCCTGGCCCACGCCCAGCGCCACCCGCCCGCCGATGTCACCGGTAAAGGTACGGATCGGAAACGGCCCTTCACTGCGATCCAGGCAGATCGCATCGAAGCCGCTGCGCGCCAGTAGAAACAGCGAATCCCCCAGGGACGCCGACAGCCGCAGCAGCGACGGGCGCACCAGTTCGCGCAGGTTGCCGCTATTGCCTGCACGGGCAGCGAGGGCGAAGAAATCAAGGCTCAGGCGGTAGCGCTTGCTGCGCGCGTCCTGCTCGACCATGCCCTCGTCCATCAGGCTGCGCAGCAAGCGATGGGTCGTCGGCTGCGACAAACCGATCTGTTGCGCCAGCTGCGTCACCCGCTCGCCGCCCTCGACCGTGTCGCCCAGCGCCCGCAACACGGCAAACAGCCGCGAGACGGCGCCCACACCAACTTCATTTTTGTTTTCATTCCGCTCAATGGAATCTGACATGGGATTTCCCTATGATTAATTTACTCACCGAATGAAACTGAAAATAGTCATCGATTCAGTGAAATAGGTCATTGAGCCCATCCTAGTCTTCGTCCTAATCTGCGTCCAGACAGGGGCGATTCGAACAACAGCGGCAGCCGACTCAAGTCGAGCGCCAACGCACCCCGCAAACATTTTTTCGTATCTGCCCATACAAAAAAGCGCGCCCCAGGCTGCGCATAACAATCTCAGGTGGAGGCGCAGTCATGGCTTTTTTGCAACTTCAGAAACTTGGCAAACGCTACGGTGAAATCGACGCCGTGGTAGCCACTGATCTTTCGGTCGAGAAAGGTGAATTCGTTTCCCTGCTCGGCCCCTCCGGATGCGGCAAGACCACCACCCTGCAAATGATCGCCGGCTTCGTCGAAGTCACCAGCGGGCGCATCGTGCTGGACGGTCGCGACATCACCCACGCCAAGCCCGCCAGCCGAGGCCTGGGCGTGGTGTTCCAGAGCTATGCACTGTTCCCGCACATGACCGTCAAGGACAACGTTGCCTTCGGCCTGCGCATGCGCAAGGTGCCGAACGCCGAAATCCAGCAGCGGGTGGATCGGGTACTCAAACTGGTGCGCCTGCACCAGCACGCCGAGCGTTATCCACGGGAGTTGTCCGGTGGCCAGCGCCAGCGTGTCGCCCTGGCCCGAGCGCTGGTGATCCAGCCGCCGGTGCTGCTGCTCGATGAACCGCTGTCCAACCTCGACGCCAACCTGCGCGAAGAGATGCAATTCGAGATCCGCCGCATCCAGCGTGAAGTGGGCATCACCACGCTGATGGTCACCCACGACCAGTCCGAAGCCCTGTCGATCAGCGACCGCGTGGTGGTGATGCAGGCCGGGCGCATCACTCAAATCGACGCGCCTTACACCCTCTACGAACACCCGCGCACCGAGTTCATCTCCGGCTTCGTCGGCAAGGCCAATCTGCTGCCCGGCGAACGCGACAACGCTGGCGTGGTGCAGGTGTGCACCTATGGCGCCGGTGAGCTGACCCTGAGCCTGCGCCCGGAAAAGATCGATCTGCGTGAGGCGGGTGCCGGTCGCCTGCAAGGCAAAATCAGCAGCCGCTTCTTCCTCGGCAGCCAGTGGCTGTACGGCGTGTCGACGAGTCTCGGCGAGCTGTGCGTGGTGCGTCGCAACGACGGCTCGGCGCCGCTGAACGAAGGCACGGCAGTAGGCCTGGATTGGGATGCGACACTCTTGCGGGTGCTGAGCATCGATGAGGTGACGGCATGAGCACCCTCGCCGCCATCCGCCAGGGGCGCCAGGGTTACTGGCTGTCGGCACCGGCCCTGGCGCTGTACGTCAGTCTGCTGGTGATTCCGCTGTTGCTGACCCTGGTGCTGTCGTTCAACGTCTTCGACTACGGCTCGGGCATCAACGCCGATGCCTATACCGCCGAGCATTACGGCAGCCTGCTGGGCGATCCGTACTTCTACGAGATCTTCCTGCGCACCCTGTGGATCAGCGCGCTGACCACGGTGCTCTGCGTGCTGATCGGCGTGCCCGAGGCCTACATCCTCAGCCGCATGGGCACCCCGTGGCGCTCGATCTTCCTGATTCTGATCCTCACCCCGCTGCTGATTTCGGTGGTGGTGCGCGCCTTCGGCTGGAGCCTGTTGCTCGGTGCCGACGGCCTGGTCAACCAGGTGCTGCAAGCCCTCGGCGGCTCGCCGATGAAGCTGTTGTACACGCCGTTCGCCGTGGTGATTGCGCTGGTGCACGTGATGCTGCCGTTCATGATCATTCCGGTCTGGACCTCGTTGCAGAAGCTCGATCCGGCAGGCCCGCAGGCTGCGATGTCGCTGGGCGCCAGCCACTTCACGGTGATACGCCAGGTGGTGTTGCCGCAGATCATGCCGGGGATCCTCTCCGGCACCCTGATCGTGTTCGGCCTCGCCGCCAGCTCCTTCGCCATTCCCGGTCTGCTCGGCGGACGCCGCCTGAAGATGGTCGCCACGCTGATCTACGACCAGTACCTGTCGGAACTCAACTGGCCCATGGGTGCCGCCATCGCCGTCGCCCTGTTGCTCATCAACCTGCTGATCATGCTGTCGTGGAACCGCATGATCGAAGGCCGCTACAAGAAGTCATTGGGGTAATTCGCCATGTCCAGGAACGGTCCTTTCGCCCTGTTTTTTCATGCGCTGGTGGTGGTGTTCATGCTTGCGCCGCTGGTGGTGGTGTGCCTTGTCGCCTTCACCCCGGAGAACACCCTGAGCCTTCCGACCAGTAATTTTTCCCTGCGCTGGTTCCGCGCCGTGTTCGAGCGTGCCGACTTTGTCGATGCGTTCTACAACAGCCTGATCCTGGCGTTCAGCGCGGCCTCGCTGGCCACCTTGATCGCGGTGCCGGCGGCGCTGGCGATCACCCGCTTCGAATTCCCCGGCCGGGGTTTCTTCAACGGGCTGTTTCTGTCGCCGATCATCATTCCGCACCTGGTGCTGGGGGTGGCGTTGCTGCGCCTGTTCGCGCTGATGGGGGTCAACGGAAGCTTCGCCTGGCTGATCTTCGCCCATGTGCTGGTGATCACCCCGTACGTGCTGCGGCTGGTGCTGGCCTCGGCCATCGGCCTGGACCGCAGTGCCGAACACGCCGCGCAATCGTTGGGGGCCGGGCGCTTCACGCTGTTTCGCCAGATCACCCTGCCGATGATTCTGCCGGGGGTCGCCGGGGGCTGGCTGCTGGCGTTCATCAACAGTTTCGACGAAGTCACGCTGTCGATCTTCGTCACCTCGCCGGCCACGCAGACCTTGCCGGTACGCATGTACGTCTACGCCACCGAGTCCATCGATCCGATGATGGCAGCGGTGTCGGCACTGGTGATCGCGCTGACCGCGCTGACCATGATTCTGCTCGATCGGGTCTACGGCCTGGATCGGGTCCTGGTGGGCAAACAATGAGGGCGCCATGGCTCTGCTGAAACGACTGGCCGAAGGCGACCGCCCGGCCCTGGACTTTACCCTCGACGGCCAACCCGCCCGCGGTTTGCTGGGCGACACCGTGCTGACGGCGGTGTTGACCAGCAGCGAACACCTGCGCGGCAGCGACTTCAGCGCCGAACCCCGCGCCGGCTTCTGCCTGATGGGCGCCTGCCAGGACTGCTGGGTTCGCCTGGGCGACGGCCGCCGGGTGCGCGCCTGCTCGACCCTGCTTGAAGCCGGACAACAGATCAACCGCGAGCCGGGGCGATCGATATGAACCTGAATTCCATCTGCACAAACCCGATCCCCTGTGGGAGCGAGCTTGCTCGCGATAGCGGTCTGCCTGTCACCACCGATATCGCCTGTGCCGCCGTCATCGCGAGCAAGCTCGCTCCTACAGGGGTTCTGCGTCGACCACAAAAAATGCGGCAATCACCGATCCCCTGTGGGAGCGAGCCTGCTCGCGATAGCGGTCTGTCTGTCACCACCGATATTGCCTGTGCCGCCGTCATCGCGAGCAAGCTCGCTCCTACAGGGGTTCTGCGTCGACCACAAAAACTGCGGCAATCACCGATCCACTGTAGGAGCGAGCTTGCTCGCGATAGCGGTCTGTCAGCCACCACTGTTGTTGCCTGTGCCGCCCTCATCGCGAGCAAGCTCGCTCCTACAGGGGGTCTGCGTCGACCACAAAAACTGCGGCAATCACCGATCCACTGTAGGAGCGAGCCTGCTCGCGATAGCGGTCTGTCTGTCACCACCGATATTGCCTGTGCCGCCGTCATCGCGAGCAAGCTCGCTCCCACAGGGGGGCTGCGTCGACCACAAAAACTCCGGCAATCACCGATCCACTGTAGGAGCGAGCTTGCTCGCGATAGCGGTCTGTCTGTCACCACCGATATTGCCTGTGCCGCCCTCATCGCAAGCAAGCTCGCTCCCACAGGGACTTTGTGTCCATCAGAAATGAGGTGCGCATGAAGCCTGTCGTCATCATCGGTGCCGGTCCCGCTGGTATTCGTGCCGCGCAGACGCTGGTGAGCCACGGTGTCACTCCGGTGTTGCTGGATGAAGCCGCGCGCGGTGGCGGGCAGATTTATCGGCGCCAGCCGGCCAATTTCAAACGCTCGCCGGTCAAGTTGTATGGCTTCGAAGCACGCAAGGCCAACGCCCTGCACCAGACCATCGACGAGCTGCGCGAGCAGCTCGACTATCGCCCCGACACGCTGGTGTGGAACGCCGAGGACGGTGCCCTCGACACCTTGCACGAGGGGTGTGCCGCGCGGCTGGAGTTTTCCCGGGTGATCGTCGCCACCGGCGCCACCGACCGGATTCTGCCGGTGCCCGGCTGGACCCTGCCCGGCGTCTACAGCCTCGGCGCGGCGCAGATCGCCCTGAAGTTCCAGGGCTGCGCCATCGGCGAGCGCGTGGTGTTCGCCGGCAGCGGTCCGTTGCTGTACCTGGTTGCCTATCAGTACGCCAAGGCCGGGGCGAAGGTGGTCGCGGTGCTCGACAGCTCACCCTTCAGCGCCCAGGCCCGCGCCCTGCCCGGCCTGCTGGCGCAACCTGCCACACTGGCCAAAGGCATCTATTACCGAGGCTGGCTCACCGCCCATGGCATCCCGGTGCATCAAGGGGCAACCCTGAAAACCGTCGAGGGTACGGACCGCGTACAAGCGCTGTCCTGGTGCGACGCAAAAAACCAGCACCGACTGGACTGCGATGCCGTCGCCTTCGCCCACGGCCTGCGCAGCGAAACCCAGCTCGCCGACCTGCTCGGCTGCGAATTCGCCTGGAACCCGCTCAACCGCGCCTGGCTGCCGCAACGGGACGATGCCGGGCGCAGCAGCGTCGCCGAGGTCTACCTGGCCGGTGACGGCGCAGGGATCATGGGCGCCGACGCCGCGGAAATGGCCGGCGAGCGTGCCGCCCTGGCGCTGCTGGAAGACATCGGCTACCTGATCCCGCCAGAACGTGCCGAGCAACTGGAACAGGCACTGCAACGCATCGGCGATTTTCGCCAGGGCCTGGAGCGCGCCTTTGCCTTCCCCGAGGGCTGGGCCGCCGAAATCGCCGACGACGTGATGGTCTGCCGCTGCGAAGAGGTCCGCGCCGGTGACATTCGCCAGGTGGTGCGCGAAGGCCACTGGGAAATCAATCGGGTCAAGGCCCATTGCCGGGTCGGCATGGGTCGCTGCCAGGGCCGCATGTGCGGCGCCGCCGCCGCGGAAATCATTGCCTGCCAGAGCCATCGCGCGGTGTCCGAGATCGGGCGGCTGCGGGCCCAGGCGCCGATCAAGCCGCTGCCTTTTGGCCTGGAGATCGAAGCATGATCGAAGTCGACGCAGTGATCATTGGCGGCGGCATCGTCGGCGCTTCGGCGGCGCTGTTTCTCGGCATGGCCGGCCGGCGCGTGGTGCTGCTGGAACGGGACTTCTGCGGTTCGCATTCCAGCGGCGTGAACTATGGCGGCGTGCGCCGTCAGGGCCGACCGTTGTCGCAACTGCCGCTGTCGCAACGCTCTCACGCCATCTGGGGGCAACTGCCGCAATTGATCGGCATCGACGGCGAATACCAGCGCAGCGGTCACCTCAAACTCGCACGTAGCCTCAGCGATTTGCATGCCCTGCAGGACTATGCCGACAGCAGCCAGGGCTTCGGCCTCGACTTGCAGGTGCTTGATCGCAAGCAGCTGCGCGCACGTTTCCCGTGGGTCGGCGAGGTGGCAGTGGGTGCCTCGTATTGCCCGGATGACGGCCACGCCAACCCCAGGCTTGTGTCCCCGGCGTTTGCCCGGGCGGCGCGGCACCATGGCGTGCAGGTACACGAACAATGCGCGGTCACGGCGGTGGAGCACGACGGCCAGCGCTTTCGCGTGCGCACGCAAACCGGCCTGGAGCTGCACGCGCCCTGGCTGTTGAACTGCGCCGGCGCCTGGGCCGGCACCCTCGCCGCGCAATTCGGCGAGCCGGTGCCGATGCATTCCGGGCACCCGGCGATGCTGGTCACCGAACCGCTGCCGCTGGTGATGGATGCCAGCACCGGCGTCGAAGGCGGCGGCATCTACGCGCGCCAGGTCGCGCGGGGCAATTGCGTATTGGGCGGCGGCCAGGGCTTTGCCCTCGACGACGCCCGCGCCCGCCCCGGTCAAGGTGCGGTATTGGAAATCCTGCGCCAGGCCGTCGAGCTCTACCCGTTTCTTGAAGGTGCCCAGGCCATTCGTACCTGGAGCGGCACCGAAGGTTATCTGCCCGATCGCCAGCCGGTGATCGGCCACAGCCGTACCCAACCCGGTCTGTTGCATGCGTTCGGCTTTGCCGGCGCCGGTTTCCAGATCGGCCCGGCGGTGGGCCAGGCGCTCACCGAGATCATCTGTAGCGGCGCGTCAAAGACGCCGCTGGATGCGTTTTCCATCACCCGGTTTCAGTCCATCTCCGTAGCTTGATAGAGGAAGGTCGCCAATGAATAACGTCAAACGCACTGCTCTGCTCGGTTTGTCCTGCATGAGCGCCCTGCTCGCCGTCACTTCGGCCCACGCCGAGCCGACGCTTTACCTGGGCATGAACGGCGGGACCATGGAGCGGCTTTACGCCGACAAGGTGCTGCCGGCTTTCGAAAAGGCCAACAACGTCAAGGTGGTGATCGTGCCCGGCACCTCCGCCGATATCCTGGCCAAGGTCCAGGCCAGCAAGGGCAATCCGCAGATGCACGTGATGTTCCTCGACGACGGAATCATGTATCGCGCCATCGGCATGGGCCTGTGCGACAAGCTCGAAGACAACCCGACCCTGGCGCAGATCCCGGCCAAGGGACGGATCAAGGATCAGGCGGTGGCCGTCAGCCTCGGCGTCACCGGGCTGGCCTACAACACCCGCCTGTTCAAGGAAAAAGGCTGGAGCGCGCCGACCTCCTGGATGGACATGGCCGACCCGCGCTTCAAGGACAAGGTGGTGTTCCAGTCGATGGCGTCCTCCACCTTCGGCCTGCACGGTTTCCTGATGTTCAACCGGATTCAGGGCGGCAGCGAAACCAACGTCGAACCGGGCTTCAAGGCCTGGCCGAACAGCGTCGGGCGCAACGTGCTGGAGTACATTCCGAGCTCGGCGAAAATCTCCGAAATGCTCCAGACCGACGAAGCCGCGCTGTTCCCGCTGACCCCGACCCAGGTCACCGCTCTGAAGCTCAAGGGCATGCCGGTGGAATACGCCCAACCCAAGGAAGGCGCCGTGGTGCTCAACGTCGCCGAATGCACCATCGCCAACAACACCCAGCCGGAACTGGCGCAAAAACTCGCTGCCTTCCTGCTGTCCCCTGAAGCCCAGGCCACTGCGCTGGAAGATGGCGACCAGATCCCGTCCAACCCGAACACCCCGACCAGCGACCGCACCCGTGGCCAGGTCGAGGCGATGAAGCAGTACCTGCAGACGGCGATTGCGGTGGATTGGGATCAGGTCAACGAACAGCGCCCGGAATGGAATGCGCGGTGGAACCGGAGTATCGAGCGGTAGATCACTGCCACAAACGACGCATATCCCTGTAGGAGCGAGCCTGCTCGCGATGGACGTCAACGATAACGCGCCCTGTCTGAATGAACGCGTTACCCGGACGTTTTTCGCGAGCAGGCTCGCTCCTACAGGGGATCGAGGGCGTCTGGAAAATCAGGGTGCCTGCCTTCAAAACCCCACATCCAGCACCACGCTGTCCAGATACGTCCCTGCCGGCGGCGTGGCCTGGTCGGTGTAAATCTTCGCGTTGTAGTTGAACACCTGGCTCCCCGTCCCCAACCCGTTCCCCGGATTGATCTCGGCATCCGAGCTGGCCCGGCGCGCGCCGCCCACACTTCCCCAACGCGTGGTTCCGGCACTTTTGAAGATGTCGTAGGCCAGATAATTGCTGCCGGAAATCATCCGCCGCCGCCCGCCGACACTGACGGCGTTCTGGCCATCGCTCAGGCCAACGGTGTAGGCGCTGCCCTTGGTGCAGGCCAGGTTGATGGTCTGCCCGGTCACAGGAGCAAAGGCGCTGACCACCGGTGCGCTGCCGAAGGCGATGTTCGGCGCGGTGATCGTGCAGTCGTTCGCCACGGTCAGGTTGACCGTCAGGGTCGTGGTGCCGCTGGCGATGTCGCGTCCCAGGCAAAGGCCGCCAACGCCGATGCCCGAGCAATAGTTCCAGTTCCAGAAAATGCTCAGGGTCTCGGTGTAGACCCCGGCAGCCACGTTGCTGCCGATGGTGGTGCCGAAATACAGCGGCACGGTTTTCGGCACCGTGCCGCCGAGCAGGCCCAGTGCATCGATGATGCCGTTGCGCGCGAAGTCGTAAGCGGTGCCGCGAGTCAGCGGGTAGCTGGTGCTGTTGTTGGCGTAAATCGTGTAGCCGATGACATCGCCGGAGGGCCCGAGCAAACCGCTTTGCGTCGAAGTGACGGTGGCCCAGAAGTGATCGTTGCTGCTCAGCAATGTCAGCAACGAGCCGGTGCAGCTCAAGCCGCCATTGAGCGTGGAGCCGGGTTGCGATGTGGTGCGCACGGCAATCGAACTCAGTAAACCGAAGCCGACTGGCGTCGTGCTGACCACCGAGCACAGGGCCCAGGCCGACCCGGGCAGCCACAGCGCCAACGGCAGCAGAATCTTCAGCGCATTCATTGACACACCAACGGCCCGATCAGGGGCACCTGATCCTGCTTCAGGTCGGCGCTGAACTGCACGTGACAGGTTTTGCCATCGGCCAGTGTCACCCGCAGATCGTTCTGTTGTTGCAGGTTCTCCAGGTACACCAGACCGTCCCAGCCCACCACCGTCTGCGTGCCGCTCTGCTCATGCACCACGGCGCTGCCCAGGGGCAGTTCCTGCTGCCGGGCGTCCACCAGCACGATGCTCGCGGCGATCACTCGGCTCAATGGAAACTCCAGCAAGTAACCGCTGCCGCGCCTGACCGCGATGCGTTGTTCGACGTTCGGGCTGCGCACGTTGGCTGGCAGGTTCAACGGGTCGATTTCGTACTTGCCGCGGTAGTAGGCGCTGCTCCAGGGCACTAGCAGGTGGCCGTTTTTATCGGTCTGGCCGACGGGCTGGTTTTCGTAGCGCACCGGCACGTCGGCGTAGCCATCGGTGCTGACCACCACGAATGCATCGTCGATGCGATTGGCGGCGAACAGCTGACGGTCCATCCACACCAGCGAACCGCTGGCATCGGCCCAGCGGGTTCAGCCTCGCTCGTGCCGTAGACCCCGGCCTGCAACTGCACCGATTGCAGGCGCCAGGTCAGATCGGCCTGACGATAATCCGGCCCGTCGCCCTTGGCGTAGCCGAGATTGAAGCCCACCCCGCCCTCGGTCGGTACGGCGCGGCTGTAGTTGATCCGTTGCTGGCTCTGCCCGCTTTTGCTGCGCTCGCTGCTGATGGCCAGGCTGCCGCGCAGGTCGAACGGAATCACCAGTTGCGCCTGCACCGCCCAGTTGCTGTCGCCGATCTCGCGGTTGGCCGACAGGTAGAAACTGGTGCTGCGCCACAAGGGTTTGCTCCACGTCAGGTTGAGCAGTCGGGTCCGCGAATCGTCCGCCGCGCGCACGTCGAAGTAGCCCGCGCCGAGGCTGCCCCACTCGTCGAGGTTGAGGCTCAGAGTCGCCTGTTCACTGCGCTTGCTGAGGGTCACGTAGGGCGTGTCGACCAGCGTCAGGTCCGCGTATTGATCGCGCCGTTGCAGGCGCTGCCAGGAGAAGCTGTAGCGCTGGTTGCTGTACTGGTAGCCGAGGCTCAGTTGCTGCCCGCTTTCGCCTTCGAAACGGCTTTGGCTGACGGCGCTGTTGAGCACGCCGTAATTGCCCAGGCGCACGTTGCCGCCGATGCCGCCGAGGGTCAGGGAATCGGAGGCTTCGGCGTGGCTTTCCAGGGTGAAATGGTCACTCAGGCCATAACGCAGGCTGCCGGAGGTGACGCCGGGGCCGTAGCTGAAATCCCGCAGGCCGTAGTCCTGGCGCAGGGTGCCCGCCGCCACGGAAAAGTCCGACAGACCCTTTTGCAGCAAACTGCTGGTGACGTAGAACGGCACGGTGGTGGAGACCTGGCGCCCCAGTGCGTCGGTGGTCACCACCACGGCTTCGCCGGCACCGTTGATGAACGGGATATTGGTCAGGGTGTAGGGCCCTGGCTGCAAATCGGCGCTGCTGGATTTGTAGCCGTTGATGAACAGGTCCACCGAGGACGGCACCGCGGCTTCCCCGGCGAATTGCGGCAAGGGATAGGTCACCAGGTCCGGGCGCACGCCGAAATCCCGCGACAACTGCACCCCGCCCAGGCGAACCGAACTGCTCCAGGGCAAGGCGCCGCTGACCAGGTCACCGGCCTCGTAGGTCAGCATTCGGTCATCGTCGGAGTAACGCCAGGTGGTGTCATAGCGCAGGTAACGATTATTCAGCGTGCCCAGCTCATCCCCGGACAGGGTGCGGCGATATTGCCCGGTATTGGACAGCGTGCCCCAGCTGTCAAACAGCCGGACCTCGTTCCACGCCGCCAGGTACGTGCCGGCATCGTCGGTGTCGTTGAGGTACAGGTCATAGTTGAGCAAGGCGCCGAAACTGCTCAACGCCTCGGTGCGCGGATAGACCTCGCGCCGGCCGATGAACTGCTCGGGCAGCCAGTCCGGCGGTACGTCGAGCAGCAGCCGCTGAGCGTTGCTGTCGTACTCGCTGTGCAGCCCCGGCAGCTGGTCGAGGCCGACTTCCGCGCCCGTGTCCGGCGGCAGTTTCATGCCGGTGTCACGCAACGCGCTGGCAGGGATGAAGAACTGCCCGTTGCGCTGTTCCACCGCCACGACCCGTCCGGTGTTCATCTGGTTGACCACCAGTTCCAGAAACAGCTGCGCATCGGCAACAGCCTCCATGCCGCTGGGCGGAGGCGGCAAGTCACCGGCCTGCGCGTGATGAACGAATGCCAGGCAACAGGCACAGCCAACGACCCACAACGGACGCTGCAAACTGCGAGCCCTACCCTGGCTCATTACCGCTTTTTGTCCGTCAATGGACCTTGTCCTCCTTACAACTCCTGACCGCGACTTGGCGCAATTTCAGGGTCTACTGTGGCGAGGGAGCTCGCTCCCGCTCGACTGCGAAGCAGTCGCCAATCCATACGACGCGGTGTACCCGGCAAAAGGTGCATTCTGGATTCGGGGCCGCTTCGCAGCCCGGCGGGAGCAAGCTCCCTCGCCACAAAAAGCGCCTGACCCAGCGCTTAAACCTCAGCGTGCCGGCGCGATACTCTGCACCTGCGCCGCGCCATTGACCCGTACCTGCAACCCCGACTCACCCGCCACCGGGCCAGGCGCGGGCCAGCGCATGATGGCGCCCGGCAACACATAGCCCAGCAACCCTTCCACCAGCGGTCTGGTCTGGCCGCCCTGCTTGAGCGCCACATCGGTCAATCGCGCGTGCACCGCGCCCTGATTGCGCACCTCGACATAAGGCCGCCCGTCCACCGCCACCGTGCGCCAGCTCAGGTCCGGCAGGCCAATGCCCTTGGGATCGCGCGGGCGCGTGGTGTCTTCCTTGCTCCAAAGGCCCGCGCCATAGGCGAACAGCGGCACCGAATAGCGCATCTGGAAGCGAATCGCCGCGGCGGTCTTGCCATCCTCCGCCACAGGCGGCTTCGCCGACGGGATTTCATCGATGATGATGCGATAGGCCAGTTCCTGCCCCGGGGGGATTTCTTTCGTCCGGGTCAGACGCACCAGTTGCTTCTGGCCCGGCTCGATCTTCGCCACCGGCGGGCTGCCGATCACGTCGCGCTGGTTCTGATACTGATCGCTGAAGCCGCTCTGGCTCCAGGCGAACACGCGGATCTGCAGGTTGGCGGTCTCGTTGCCACGATTCTCCAGCCACAGGGCGCTGGCCTGTTGATCGGCTTCCAGCACCGGATCGATCGGCCAGATCAGCACTGAACTTGCCGCCTGTGCCCTGGCCGCCCCCAGCCACAGCAGCGCCAGCAGCGCGTGACGCACGAGCGAAAGTCGCCCTGAAGGTGAATGCATGTGCCATCTCCTTATGATCCGATCATCCCGTTACCACGACAGCTGCACCTGCAGCACATCGCTGTATGTCCCCCCGGGTTGATTGCCCGGTAATTGCACCTGGCCGTAGATCGGCAGGCTGATGTTGTTCGCATCGCTGTAGGCCACCGCCACGCTTTGGCCGATCCCCAGGCTCTGGCTGTACGCCGCATCGCGAAACAACTGGTACGCCACCCGGTTGCTGCCAGTGGTGAGCTGCATGTGCCGCCCACCGCTGTTGTACTGGCCGCCATCGACACTCATGTTCAGGGTCACCCCAGGCGTGCACTGCAATTGCACGCCGCCGGTCAGCACCACTTGCACCGTACCGGTGGCCAATGCCGAACGGCTGCCGAAATTCAGGCTGCCGTAACTGGACACGCCACCGACCACCAGGCACCCCGGCGTGACGGTGGCACTGACCTGGAAGCTCTGGCTGGTGGCCGCCGACAATGGCCCGGGCACGCTGCCCGCACACATCAGCAACAGCAGCGCACAGCCAGGGCGATACATGGCCCTAGAACGTCAGTTCGACGGAAATGGTGTCGGTGTAGGTGCCCGCCGGCAGCCCCGCCTTGCCCAGCGCCTGGCCGTAGATGTTCACGGTCTGCGCCACGCCGGTGCTGGGGGCAAGGTTGATCACCCCGTCAATGGCCAGCAGCTGTGAGTGCCCGGCGTCGGTGTACAGGTCGTAAGGCACATAGTTGGCGACCCCGTCGTACAGCGCCCGCGTCCCGCCCGCCGACTGTCCGTCATGGGCGCCGGCGCGCACCTTGACCGTCGGCGTGGTGCCGGCCGAGCAGAGAATCGACAGCGCCCCGCCGCCACCGCCCAACACTTGTCCGCTAGCGGAGGTGAACAGGCTGTTGGCGGTACCGAAGTTCAGGGCACCGAAGTTCAGGTTGCTGGAGCCGCCGCCACCGTTGACCTGGCAACTGCTGATGAGGATCAGGCTGGAGGTGATCTGGCCGGTGACCGTGGTTGCCGCCTGCACACCACTGGCCAGCGTCAGGCCGAGCAACGGCAAACCTATCCTTGATGCAAACGTACGCATGGTGTCCTTCCTCCAAGGGGTTACCAGTCCAGCGTCACCGTCAGGGTGTCGGTGTAGACCCCGGCCGGTAACGCGCGGGTGTTCGCCACCACCGAGCCGAATACCGGAATCGGTATCCGCGCCCCGCTGGTGACGGCGAAATTGTGTTGTTGGCCGATGCTGTAGCTCTGGCTGCCGGAGGCATCGAGGAACAATTGATAGGGAATGGTCTGGCGGCCATTGCTCAGGCGCCGGGTGGTGCCGTCGCCGTGGGTGCCGCCATCGATGGAGACGGTGAAACCGGTGACCGAGGGGTTGCAGGCCACATTCAACTTGCCGCTGGCTTCATCGCCGAGGCTGGCCTTGATCGGGGCGCTCCATGTCGGGCCCTGCTGGCCGAAATCCAGGGTGCCAAGGGCGCTGACCGGGCTTTCGCTATCAGTGCCTGCGTTGGTCACTTCGCAGCCGGCAATGAGCGTCAAGCGTGCGTGGATCTGCCCGCTGACCGCCGCTTGCGCGATACCGGCCAGCAGCGTCAGCACGCTTGCGGCAAACACCTTGCTGTATATCGTCATCACGCCAATCCCAACTCCTTCAGGATCAATGAAGTGGCGTTCGCGAACGCTCCCTTCCCTGTACAACCCGAGTCCATCGGGTCGCCTTTGCAATCACCAGGTTACGGTCACCTTCACCACGTCCGAATAACCACCGACCCCAGGTACCTGCGCCAGGAGTTCGATGCGGGCATACAACGGCAAATCCACGGAACCGGTATCCGGCACGCGACCACTCACCGGCACATCCACCGCCAGTGGAATGCGTCGCGCCGGGTCCTGATAGAGCCGATAGGGAATGGGTTTGCCGTGCCCGGCGTTGCCTGCCATGTAACGCACGTCGCCGACGCCACCGTGCAGGCCGCCGTCAACGCGTAATTGATAGGGGGTATCGGGGTTGCACTCCAGCCGTGGCAAGCGCCCGCTGGTCAATGCCGCACCCAGCGGCCCGGCGGGGTTATCCAGGCGCGCGGTGCTGCCGAAGTCCAGTACACCCAGTTGCTCGACGCCGGCCTCGCGTTGTTGCCCGACCAATTGACAGCCGCGCTGCACGTCGACCCGCACCTGAACCTGGAGTTCGGTGGCCGACACTGTTGCGCTGAACGCCATCAGCGCTGCGCTGAGCACCGACATCGCTGCGCCTGGCACCACTTTCGCTGCGCTGTGCCCTGGACCCAAGACTGCCAATACCACACGTCCTTTCACGGCCCCATTCCTTTTTGCGGGGTGTCTTGTAGGACTGAGGTTAGCAACGCGTCTGAAAATCGCCAGCGATGACCAGGAAATTGGATCCACGACTAAACAGGGACTTCGCGAGGTCCATTGCTGGAAGTCTCGGGCTAGCGACGGGTAATAAGCTGTACATGCCGCAGTATTTTGTCTAATACCGCCCAGTATCCGTCGACACAACTGGAAGCAAATTCCCCCCACTGGTTACACTATGCCGCCGCGGCTCAAGGAGCCTGCCTGAAGAAAACGGGGTGATATCACAGTGGCATTACGACCGCCCAAGCGTTCGCGACTCACACCGCGCTGGCCATCGTTGCGCCGCCTTTTTGGCAAGGCGCCGACAACATCGGCTCCCAGCGCCGCGAGCGGTCGGGTCATTCATGATTACTTTCACCACAAGGCCCATTCCCAGGGCTACACCCTCAGTCACAGCCAGCAACGGGTGATCGATTGCATGGCCCAGCACGCCACGACGCTGCTCGGTGCCGGGGCCAAAACCATGCCGGGGCTCTATCTGCATGGCGCGGTGGGCCGCGGCAAAAGCTGGCTGCTGGACGGTTTCTTCCAGGCCATCCCGTTGGCGGAAAAACAGCGCCTGCACTTCCACGAATTCTTTGCCCGGTTGCACCAGGGCATGTTTTTCCATCGCGATCAGCCGGACGCCCTGGCGAGCACCCTCGACGAATTGCTGCACGAGTGCCGGGTGCTGTGCTTCGACGAATTCCACGTCCATGACATCGGCGATGCGATGTTGATCACGCGGCTGTTCAAGGCCTTGTTCCGCCGCGGCATCTTGCTGCTGGTCACCTCCAATTACCCGCCGGAAGGCTTGTTGCCCAACCCGCTGTACCACGCGCGCTTCAAGCCGGTGATCGACCTGATCAATGCGCGCATGCAGGTGATGGAGGTCGGCGGCCCCCATGACTACCGCAGCCAGGCCCGGACCCACGCACAGCAGCTGTTCACCCAGGGGCAGTACGTCTGGCCCGCGACCCCGGCGCAACGCCACGCCTCGAACCTGCCGGCCATCGACACCCCGGCCATTGCCCTGCCGGTCGGCACCCGCCACCTGCCAGCCCGCTACTGCGAAGGACGGACCATCGGTTTCAACTTCACCGACCTGTGCGACCAACCCACGGCGGTCATGGATTACCTGGAACTGTGCCGGCGCTTCGATCACTGGATCATCGACGACCTGCCCAACCTGGCCGACTGTTCGGTGGCCGCCCAGCAGCGCTTCATCAATCTGGTGGACGTGCTGTACGACCAGGACAAGCACCTGACCCTGCTCGGCCAGCGCTCGCTGCGCGAAAGCCTGGGCGGCGATGCCATCGACCTTGCGCGAACGCGCAGTCGGTTGGGGCAGTTGGTGGAAGTTCGGGAAGCGGTCTGACTGGCGGCCTTCAGTGCGGCTGCCGGCCCCATCGCGAGCAGGCTCGCTCCCACAGGTTTTGTGTCGGTCACAGATGATGTGTACGACGCAGGTCCCTGTGGGAGCGAGCTTGCTCGCGATGGCAACCTGACAGACGCAGAAGCTTTCCAGCTATCATGCCGCCCATTCATTCGATCAACAGCGAACCCTCTTCATGCATACCCTTGCCCAACTGCGCGCCGGCTCACTGGCGGGCATCACACGCCTGGACCTGAGCTGCGGCCTGACCGAGTTTCCCCGGGAGATCTTCGATCTGGCGGACACTCTGGAAGTGCTCAACCTCACCGGCAATGCCTTGAGCTGCCTGCCGGATGACCTGCACCGGCTGAGCCGTTTACGCGTGCTGTTCTGCTCGGACAACCGGTTCACCGAACTGCCCGCCTGCATCGGCCAATGCGCGGCGCTGACCATGGTCGGCTTCAAGGCCAACCGCATCAAGCACGTGCCGGGCGCGGCGCTACCGCCCTTGTTGCGCTGGTTGATCCTGACCGATAACTGCATCGAATCCCTGCCGAGCGAATTGGGTGAGCGCCCCCATCTGCAAAAACTCATGCTCGCGGGCAACCGCCTGCGGCAGCTGCCGGAAAGTCTGCGTCATTGCCATCGACTCGAACTGCTGCGCATCGCCGCCAACCAATTGACCGAACTGCCGCAATGGCTGCTGTCCCTGCCGAGCCTGAGCTGGCTGGCCTACGCCGGTAACCCGCTGGAAACCGAAGCCGAGCTGCAGGCCACGACGCCAATCCCCTGGTCGCAATTGCAACTTGAGCAGCAACTCGGCCAAGGCGCTTCGGGCGTGATCCATCGAGCGACCTGGGCAAAACCGGGCCAACCCACCACCTCCGTGGCCGTCAAACTCTACAAGGGCGAAATGACCAGCGACGGCTCGCCCCTGCACGAAATGAACGCCTGCATTTGCGCAGGCCTGCATCCCAACCTGATTCGCATTGAAGGGCAGATCATCGATCACCCGCAGCGAACGGCCGGGCTGGTGATGCAACTGATCGAGCCCGAGTTTCGCAACCTCGCCGCGTTGCCGAGCCTTGCGTCCTGCAGCCGGGACGTCTACGCCGAGGACACCCGCTTCAGTGCCGACGTTGCGCTGCGCATTGCCCGTGGCATTGCCTCGGTGGCCGGGCACTTGCACGCGCAAGGCATCACCCATGGCGACCTCTATGGCCACAACATCCTGTGGAATGCACAGGGCGATTGCTTGCTGGGCGACTTTGGCGGGGCGTCTTTCCACGCCACCACCGACAGCCTTGAAAGCCGGGCGCTGCAACGGATCGAAGTACGGGCGTTCGGGATACTGCTGGGGGAATTGCTGGAGCGGATCGACTCGGGTCTGAGCGATGAGGCTCGGGTGGAGCTGGAAGGGTTGCAGCAGCGCTGCTGTCAGCCGGATGTGCTGGCGCGGCCGGGGTTCGAAGAGGTTGTTCGGGCGTTGAATGCCAGGTGACCGCTGCGCGGTCAATCGCGAGCAAGCTCGCTCCCACAGGGTCCTGCGTCGTCCACATCACCTGTGACCGACACAAAACCTGTGGGAGCGGGCTTGCCCGCGATGAGGGCGTTACTGAAGAAACAGATTAACCAGCCAGACCGACAAACATTTCCTGCACGTCATCATGGTTATCGAGGCCTTCCAGGAAAGCTTCGACTTCAGCCATCTGCTCATCGCTCAGACCACTGACCGGGTTCTTCGGCTGGTAGCCCAGCTTGGCCGACAGCACGGTGAAACCTTGCTCAGGCAAGGCCTTTTGCACGGCATCCAGATCCGTAGGGTCGGTCAGGAACAGGGTTGCGCCCTCTTCGCCCGGCTCGAAATCCTGGGCACCCGCCTCGATGGCGGCCATTTCCGGATCGGCGTCCGGGGTGTCCGGCGAGGCTTCGATCATGCCGACGTGGTTGAAGTCCCACGCCACCGAACCGGAAGCGCCCAACTGGCCTTTGCGGAATGCAACGCGGATTTCGGCAACGGTACGGTTGATGTTGTCAGTCACGCACTCAATGATCACCGGCACCTGATGCGGGGCAAAACCTTCATAGGTCACGCGATGGTATTGCACGGTCTCGCCCAGCAGACCTGCGCCTTTCTTGATGGCACGGTCCAGGGTTTCCTTGGGCATCGAAGCTTTCTTGGCCTGTTCAACCACCAGGCGCAGGTGCGCGTTGGTGGCAGTATCAGCGCCGTTGCGCGCAGCAATGGTGATTTCCTTCACCAGTTTGCCGAAGATCTTGCCCTTGGCATTGGCTGCCGCTTCTTTGTGTTTAACCTTCCACTGTGCGCCCATTACTCACTCTCTTGTCTGTGGCGCCGAAACATCTATTGGCCGACGCATGGCGCCAAGTTTATACGGCCTAAAGTTGGCAATCGACCAAAAATTCTCGCGTCCTGTCGACAACTTCAACAGCCCTTGTAGGGCAATTCTGAATATTCGAATCGAGGTGACTACAACCGGCCGGGGTTTCGTACCCTCTTGGCCCGTCCTCCGTAGCAGAAGCGCGCTCGATGCATAACGACAAGGAAAGTCCTCTTACCCTGACCCTCCCAGGCAGCGACTTGAGTTTGCAGGTCCTGCAATTTCGCGGGCACGAAGCCCTCAATCACCCCTACCGCTTCGACATCGAAGCACTTGGCCTGACACCGGCCATGCCCCTGGACGCCCTGCTGCAACGCCCGGCACATCTGGATCTGGGTCATGGCGCAGGTTTTCACGGCGTGCTGCATAGCGTCAGCCGTGAACTTCGCGGGTCGTATCAGGTTGCCTACAAACTGGTGCTGGTGCCCGAACTGCTGGCACTGGACAGACACAGGCCCCGGCGGGTCTTCGAGCGCCTCAGTGTGCCGATGATCCTGCGCCAGTTGCTCAAGGAGCATGGGCTGCCCGACAGCAGCTACCGCTTTGAACTGCCGACCGGGCACTACCCACTACGGCCCTTCTGCATTCAATACGAGGAAACCGACCTGGCCCTGCTGCAACGGCTGTGCGCGGAAGAAGGCATTCACTATCACTTCGAGCATCATCGCGACGCCCATGTGCTGGTGTTCGCCGAAGACTGCCTGAGTTTCCCCCAGGAACCGCTGTTGATGCCGTTCGATAACGAAAGGCCCAAGGCCGGCAGCCCTCCAACCATCAGTGAACTGTTCCAGCGCCATGATGCGCCCGCCTTGTCACCGCATCTGGATACCCACGAACGAGGCGCCGTTGCCGGCGATGACAGCGCGGCCAATCACCCCCTAGATCCATCAATGCCACTGGTGCCGCGTCCTGGCATCGAACAGCGCCACCGCGATCAGCTTGCTCGCCGGCAGCTGGAGCGCATGCGTTGCCGGCAGGTGCAGATCCACGGTCAAAGCAATCATCGGCAGCTGCGCAGTGCTCATATCGTGCAGGTGGCCGGGCATCCGCTGGCGCCGTTCAACGATCAGTGGCTGGTGACCCAGGCGCGGCATGAGGCGGCGAGCCCGGTGGCAGACGGGCCTGACCTGACGCCGAATTACCGCAATCAATTCACCGCCATGCCCTGGTCGACGGTGTTCCGCCCCGAGCCCGTTCAGCGCCGGCCGAACATTCCCGGTTACCAGCCCGCCCGCGTGTGTGGCGTGGCCGGCCAGCCGACGGTGCTGGATGATCGAGGCCGGATACAGGTCCGTTTGTGGCCGACACCGCAACACGATCCCGATGCGGGCGGCGGTGTCTGGATACCGGTTGCCCTGGCCACAATGGACAACCTTGTGGATCCGACGCAAATGCCACTGGCCGGCAGCGACGGGCTGGTGAGTTTCCTCGATGGCGACCCCGACCGACCGGTGTTCTGTGCAAGCCTGGCGCAGCGCCAAACTCCTCGCCCGGTCCGCACCCCGGAGCCACGCAACGATACCCGCCTGCTGCTCGACTGGTTGATCAGGCCTGCGGACTCCTGAGCTTCAACCTTTATCGGCCTTGCCCGCCGCCGCGGCGAATTTCGCCAGGCGTACGTCCAGGTGCCGTGGCCTGCGTCCGTGGTCCTCGGCGCGCTCCTTGCGGCGGATGGCGTTGCGCACCATCAACGAACCGAGGTAACGAATCGGTTCCGGCGGGAAGAAACCCAGCGGCCCGTTCACCAGGGGCGAACGGGTCCAGGGGTTGTCCAGGCCCTGAACCATCGAAGCCAGAATCTGCCCGCCCATGTGGCACGGCCCGACGCCGCTGCCGGAGTAACCGAAACCGTAGAACACGTTGCCACTGGCACTCATCTGGCCGAAGAACGGCAGCCCGGTGACCGATCGATCGGAAGGTCCGTTCCAGGTCGCCTCGACCTTGACGTCGGCAAAGGCCGGGAAGAAATCCGTCAGGCTGTTGCGCAACAGGCCGGCGTAAGGCGATGGCTGATCAAACACCGGCAACATGCGACCGCCGTAGGCAAAGGTATTGCCGCCCTTGCCGAGCATGATCCGGCCGTCCGGGGTGTTGTGGTAGTAGTGCACGAAAATCCGCGAATCGAGCACGGTGACGCCGCTGGTCAAGCCGATTTCGTTGAGCAGGTCGGGCCGCGGTTCGGTGATCGCCATGTCGCTGGAAACGATCGCCACGCTGCGTTCGAACTGTGGAAAGGCCCGGGCCATCCAGGCGTTCATCGCCAGCACCACGCGATCGGCGCGAACCGTGCCGTTTGCGGTTTGAATCCCCGCCGGCTTGCCTTCCTCCAGCCCGGTCATGGCGGTGTTTTCATGAATTTTCACCCCCAGCTGCAGGGCCACCCGGCGCAAACCTCGCACCAGTTTGCCCGGTTGCACGCTGGCGGCCGCCGGGGAAAACCAGCCTTCCAAATGCTTGCTGGAACCGGCCATGCGCTGCACATCCGCCAGCGGGCGCTGGGTGAACGAGTTGATGCCCTGGCGCTCCAGCGCCGCGATCACCGCGTCGGTCGAGCCCACCTGGGCGCGATTGGTCGCGGTGTAGAGGGTGCCATCGAGGCGGTAGTCGGCATCCACCCCGTACTGCTCGCAGAAGGCGCCGATGGCGTGGATGCTGCGCTCGGATTCCTTGACCAGGCGCACCGCTTCTTCAACGCCGAACAGCCGCTCCAAAGTGAAATACTTGGCCGACCAAGACAGTGCGCAACCACCGTTGCGCCCGCTGGCACCGGCGCCGCAGATGTCTGCTTCGATCAGCAGCACATCCAGTTCGGGGTTCTGCTCCTTGAGCATGATCGCGGTCCACAACCCGGTGTAGCCGCCGCCGACAATGCACACGTCGGCGCGGGCATCGCCTTGCAGTGGCGGGCAGCTTTCGGACGTTTCAGCCTTCAGGGCCTGGTCCAGCCAAAAGGGTCTCATGGGGTCGATCTCCGGTCAGATGTCCACACGCCAGCCTGCCGCATCCGCAGCAGGCGGCGCAGGACTTGGGTTCAGGTACGCAGGGGTTTTACGGTCATCGGCCGGTTGGGCACGAACGGGTAATTGGTTTTCAGGCCACCGGGGCGGCTGTTCCAGTGCGGGATCAGCACCAGCGCGGAGAACATCGCGCAGCCGGCAAAGACGATGAATACGGTGACAGTGTCGAAATACCCCGGCAGCAAACCGCCGAGAATCGCCCCGACCGAACCGCAGCCGTTGACGAAGCCCGCCGCCGTGGCGCCCGCCTTGGCGGTGCCGAAATCGATGGCGGCCGCGCCGCTGATCATCGAGTCCGGTCCATACAGGGTCAGGCCCATGACAAACAGCAGCGCCACCACCAGCGCCACGCTACCGGTATGCAGCGCGCCCATGAAAAAGGCCAGCGACAGGGTCAGCGCCAGCAGGCTGATCACGCAGGCCGGCATGCGCCGGGCACCGAACAGTTTGTCCGAAGCCAGCCCGATCAGGATCGGCCCCAGCAACCCGGCCAGTTCGAATGCGGTGGGAATGATCGCCGCACCCACCTTGCCCACCGAGGGCATCTGTTCGAACACGATCACCGGGCCCCACAGCAGAATCGCGTAGCGCGCCGGCTTGAGCATGAAATAGGCGAGGCCGAGAATCAGCACGGTGCGGTTGCGCAGGATTTCCTTCAAAGGCTCCAGCACGCTGATCTTGCTTTGGGCGTGGGCCTCTTCAGCGGTCAACTCGGGTTCCGGCTCGACGGCAGGCAATCCCACGTCTTCCGGTTTGTTGCGCTGGAAAATAAAAAACAGCACGGCGACGAGCCCGACCACCGCCGCACTGGAAATGAACGCTGCATGCCAGGAACCGATCAGCGTATAGGCCCACCATCCGGCGAATGGCGACGCCACCAGACCGCCGAACGCGTAGCAGGAACTCCACAGGCCCAACACCCGCCCGCGTTGTTGGGCGGGAAAGAAACTGCCGAGGTTCTTGCACAGCCCCGACCAGCCCGTGGACTGCGCCAGCCCCTGGATCAGCATGCAGGTGGCGAAGATCGGCAAGGTCGCGAAACTGCCCATCACCAATGCAGCCGCCGCCGATATCAGCAAGCCGCCCAGCACCACCACTCGCGGTCCGAAACGGTCGGCGAGGATGCCCCAGGTGAATTGGCCGACGGCGTAGGCGGTCAGGTAGATGGCGTCGAGGTTGGCCATGGCCATTTTGTCGAGCATGAAGGTCGGGTCTTCGCCGATCCCCAGTTTTGCGACGGAAAACGCTTTGCGGGTGAAGTAGAAAGCGGCGTAGGCGAGCCAGGTGATCGCGAAGATCTGCACGCGCCAACGCTTGATGGTGCCGATGTGCTTGTTCATTGTGGTTCTGACCTCAGGGTGTGAGTGTGCCGGCAGAATTGGAAGAAAACGCCTGTGTTTTTATTGTTGAGCACTGCGATATCGCCCTGTCCCTATGGCGGATACCGGTCAGATGAGTCCTGTTAATGCACGTACAGGCTCATGGCTCCCGAGGCTGTTCGACTGACCAGTCAGCGGGGCTGGAGCGGATCAAAACAATTACTGATTAATAAGTGAAATCGATTTATCGTATTTCCAAAATAAGCTCAGCTTGTTACTGGAGGTTCGATGTCGGTTTCCCACGCTCAGCTCAAGGCTTTCCACGCCGTGGCCGTCTACGGAAGCTTCACCAAAGCCGCCGAACGGCTGTTCCTTACCCAGCCGGCGATTTCCGATCAGGTGCGCAAACTCGAAGAGCGCTACGGGGTGCTGCTGTTCCACCGCAACAAACGCTCGGTGCGCCTGACGGATCTGGGGGAGCGCCTGCTGGGCGTCACCCAGAAGCTGTTCGTGATCGAAGCCGAGGCCCAGGAACTGTTGCAGGATTCCCAGGCCTTGCAAACCGGCAGCCTGATTCTGGCGGTAGACGCCCCGGTGCATGTGCTGCCGCAGATCGCCCGCTTCTGCGAGCGCTACCCCGGCATCAGCGTGAAGATCGAAACCGGCAACACCGATGAATCGCTGTTCCGGCTCTTCAACTACCAGGCCGACCTGGCGCTGCTGGGCCGCGAGGTCAGCGACGAACGCCTGATCTCCCTGCCGCTGCGCAATGACCCGATGGTGGCATTCGTTTCACGCAACCACCCCTGGGCCGACCGCGAATCCATCTGCCTGGCCGACCTCGACGACACGCCGTTGGTACTGCGGGAAATCGGCTCGGTGACCCGCCAGACCCTGGAAGAAGAAATGGCCGGCGCCGGGTTTCGTATCCGTCCGGCGATTCAGGTCGAAGGTCGGGAAGCGGCGCGTGAGGCGGTGGTGGTGGGGATCGGTGTCGGGGTGGTGTCCGCGGCCGAGTTCGGTTCGGACTCCAGGGTGTGCGCGTTGCCGATTACCGATTGCAAGCGGCGATTGACCGAGACGCTGGTGTGCTTGCGCGAGCAGAGTTCGCGGCGGATTGTGGCGACGTTTCTGGAGATGGTGCGCGAGAGCCTCCCCCACTGATCGTTCCCACGCTCTGCGTGGGAATGCCTCAACGGACGCTCCGCGTTCGGCTCTGGATGGGACGCGGAGCGTCCCGGGCTGCATTCCCACGCGGAGCGTGGGAACGATCAGATCAAAAGATCGCAGCCTTCGGCAGCTCCTACAGGGTGTCAGTGATTAGCCTGAATTCGGCGCCAAGCCGAAAAACGCCTGTATCAGGCGCAAATCCCGCCGCCGCTCCATGCACCCCATCATGTGCCGGTTCACCAGCCCCTCGCCGATGATCGGCACCGCCGCCACCCGCGGGTCATGGCTGACTTCCACCGACGACACCACCCCCACCCCCAGCTCCGCCGCCACCGCCTCGGTCACCGCTTCCCGACTGTCCAGCTCCAGCAGCACCCGGGGGTTCACATTGGCCTGGGCGCAGGCCTCGTCGAAGGTGCGCCGGGTGATTGAACTCGGTTCACGCAAGACCATGATCACCTGATCCAGGTCCTTGAGCGGCACCCCTCGGGTCTTGCTCGCCCACGGATGGCCGTCCGGCACCAGCGCACAAATGCGTGACTCGCTCAGGGCTTGCAAATGCAGGCCCTTACGCGGCTCGACCTCGGTCAGCACCGCCACGTCGGCATGCTCGGACAACAGCGCCGCGAGGGTTTCCTGAGCGTTGCCCAGGCGCAGGTTCACGGTGATCCCCGGGTAGCGCGCCCGCAGGCTCGCCAGCATCGGCATGACCATGTGCGGTCCGTCCGCCGCGACTTCCAGACGCCCGGTGAGCAACTGCCGATTCGCTTCCAGCATCACCTGCGCTTCTTCGGCCAGGCCGAACATCGCCCGGGTGATCGCCGCCAGCTTGGTGCCCTCTTCCGTCAATTCCACCCGTCGCGCGGTGCGGCGCAACAGGGTGATCTGGTAGTGCTCCTCCAGCGCCTTGATGTGTCCGGTCACGGCCGGCTGGCTGATGAACAGGCGCGCGGCCGCCCGGGTGAAGCTGCCCTCCCGGGCCACGGCATCGAAGGCGCGTAGCTGAAACAGGTTCATGAATAAGTCCTACTGATGGCTGGAATAACAACAAACAATTTGATTGATAACTCGGCAAATTGCAATTTAAGCCCCGTAGCTTCATCCCATCGATTGCGAGGACACGAGAATGAGTATTGCCGCACCCATCCTGCTCACCCCCGGCCCGTTGACCACGTCCGCCCGCACCCGTCAGGCGATGATGGTTGACTGGGGTTCATGGGATGACCGCTTCAACCAACTGACCGCCAGCCTGTGCGAACAACTGCTGGCGATCATCAACGGCGCCGCCAGCCACTACTGCGTCCCCCTGCAAGGCAGCGGCACCTTCGCGGTGGAAGCAGCGATCGGCACCCTGGTGCCGCGCGACGGCAAAGTCCTGGTGCTGATCAACGGTGCCTATGGCAAGCGCCTGGCGAAAATCTGCGAAGTGCTCGGGCGCTCTTTCAGCACCTTCGAAACCGCCGAAGACGAACCGACCACCGCAGCGGACGTCGACCGCCTGTTGCGCGCCGATACCGGCATCACTCATATCGCGCTGATCCACTGCGAAACCAGCACCGGCATCCTCAACCCGCTGCCGGAAATCGCCCAGGTCGTGCAGCAGCACGGCAAGCGTCTGATCATCGATGCCATGAGCTCCTTTGGTGCCCTGCCGGTCGATGCGCAACAGATTCCGTTCGACGCCTTGATCGCCGCTTCCGGCAAATGCCTGGAAGGCGTACCGGGCATGGGGTTTGTGTTTGCCAACAAGCAATCTCTGGCCGCAGCCGCCGGCAACTCGCACTCGCTGGCGATGGATCTGTTCGACCAGCACGCCTACATGCAGAAAACCGGTCAGTGGCGCTTCACCCCGCCGACCCACGTGGTCGCGGCGCTGCACGAAGCCCTGCTGCAGTACAACGAAGAAGGCGGCCTGCCGGCGCGGCATGCGCGTTATGCCGCCAACTGCCAGGCGCTGATGGAAGAGATGGGCAAGCTGGGCCTGCGCAGCTTCCTGCCGGCCGCCATCCAGGCACCGATCATCGCCACCTTCCATGCACCGAAAGATCCGCGCTACCAGTTCAAGGAGTTCTACGAGCGGGTCAAGGCCAAGGGCTACATCCTCTACCCCGGCAAACTGACCCAGGTCGAAACCTTCCGCGTCGGCTGCATCGGTCACGTGCAACCGGCGGCGATGCGCGAAGCCGTGGCGGCCATCGGCGAAGTGTTGCGTGAGATGGAAGTGCTTGAAATCTAAGCCCCCCTTTCCCCTGTGGGAGCGAGCCTGCTCGCGATTGCGGTCTGACATTCACCATTGATGTCGACTGGCCGGGCCTCATCGCGAGCAGGCTCGCTCCCACAAAAAGCTGCTCCTTAATAGCCAGTTTTTTCTCAGGAATTCAGAAACCATGAACTACGCAAACCCAACCCAACTGCAAGCCGCCATCCTCGACTGGGCCGGCACCGTCGTCGACTTCGGTTCTTTCGCGCCAACCCAGATCTTCGTCGAGGCCTTCGCCGAATTCGACGTCCAGGTGTCCATCGAAGAAGCCCGTGGCCCGATGGGCATGGGCAAGTGGGACCACATCCGTACCCTGTGCAACCTGCCGGAAGTCGCCGAGCGTTACCGCAAGGTGTTCGGCCGCACCCCGACCGACGATGACGTCACCGCGATCTACCAGCGCTTCATGCCGCTGCAGATCGAAAAAATCGCCGAACACTCGGCGCTGATTCCGGGCGCGCTGGACACCATCGCCAACCTGCGCCAGCAAGGGATCAAGATCGGCTCCTGCTCCGGCTACCCGAAACAGGTCATGGACAAGGTCGTGGAACTGGCCGCTACCAACGGCTACGTGGCCGACCACGTGGTGGCCACCGATGAAGTGCCGAACGGCCGCCCATGGCCGGCCCAGGCATTGGCCAACGTGATCGCCCTGGGCATCGACGACGTCGCCGCTTGCGTGAAGATCGACGACACCGTGCCAGGCATTCTCGAAGGTCGCCGCGCCGGCATGTGGACCGTGGCCCTGATCTGCTCCGGCAACGCCCTGGGCCTGGACTACGAAGGCTTCCGCGCCCTGGACAGCGCCACGCTGGACAGCGAGCGCAAGCGCATCCACAAGCTGTTCGAAGGCTCGCGTCCGCACTACATGATCGACACCATCACCGACTTGCCGGCAGTGATCGCCGACATCAACCAGCGCCTGGCCCGTGGTGAGATGCCACAAGCCAACTGACCGAACACTGCCTCCCTGTAGGAGCGAGCCTGCTCGCGATGGACGTCAACGATAACGCTGGCTGCCTGATGCCCCGCGTTGTCCTTTCGCCCATCGCGAGCATGCTCGCTCCTACAGGGTCGCAAACGCATCTTCCTGTCAATTACCTGAACAGCGCATTCAGCGTTAAACAGCCCGAGGCAAAGCCGTTGAAACAGGATTACAGTTAAAGCACACCGTCAGCCAGGAACGGTGGCTTGACCTGACCTGTGAGGAAACGCGAAATGCCATGGAAAAACTCCGAATCACGCTACAGCACCGTATCGATCACGCTGCACTGGTTGATGCTGGTCCTGCTGGCGCTGGTTTACGCCTGCATCGAGTTGCGCGGGATGTTCCCCAAGGGCAGTGGCGGTCGAACCTTGATCGTGGAGTCGCACTTCATGCTCGGCCTGACGGTGTTTGTCCTGGTCTGGCTTCGCTTGTTCGCCCGCACTTTCGGCCCGGCGCCACAGATTTTCCCGGCATCGCCTCAATGGCAGACGACGCTGGCCAAACTGATGCACTGGGCGCTGTACCTGTTCATGATCGCCACACCGATTCTCGGATGGCTGACCACCAGCGCCAAAGGCAATCAAGTGATGTTCTACGGCGTCGATCTGCCGATGCTGATGGCCGAAGACAAGGCCTTCGCCAAGCAACTGCAGGAATGGCACGAACTCGCCGGCACCATCGGCTACTGGCTGATCGGCCTGCATGCGGTGGCTGCGCTGTATCACCATTACGTGGTGGGTGATAACACCTTGTTGCGGATGATGCCCAAGCGGGTGAACCGCAATATCTGATTCCAGAGAATCCCAACTGTAGGAGCGAGCCTGCTCGCGATAGCGGTTTGTCTGACACATCAATATTGGATGTGCCACCGCATCGTGAGCAGGCTCGCTCCTACAGTTGTTTGGGGGTGAACCCCCGACGCCCCTGTAAGCCACCGGTATGCACGAATATCAGCCGCGTACCCGGGGCAAACTTCCCCGCCTCGACTTGCTGCTTGAGCGCCATCAGCGCCTTGCCGGTGTACAAAGGTTCAAGGGGTACGCCGCTGGCGTGTTCGGTCTGTTCGATGAATTCGAGCAACAGCGGATCGACCTTGGCAAAGCCCCCTCGGCTGGCATCGAACAGCTCATAAGCCGAATGAGCCACACCCGCCTCCTGCAAAATCCGCTCGACCTGCTGCACCACCCCATGATCGCCAGGCACCGCCAACGCGCCGCAGACCGGGCGATCGCCAGCCTCGGCCAGCACCAGGCCGGCAAGAGTGGTGCCGGTTCCGCAGGCCAGCCACCAGGCGTCGTAGTCGCTCCAGTTCACATCCTTCAATTGCTGGTGAACCTGTGCCTTCAATTGCACGCAACCACGAGCGCCGGGCAAGCCGCCGCCCCCTTCGGGTACGGGGTGCAGCGTCGGGTATCGGCTGCGCCATGGCTCCCAGAAGCCCGCTTCATGCCGCGCCCGATAACCGCCGTAGCCGAGCCAGTGCAACTGCATGCCGAACGCCTGCAAATCCTCGACCGTGGGGGTTTGCTGCGGATGCCCGCGCAGCAGGCCGACCGTGGCAAAACCCAAGCGTTTGCCGGCCGCGGCCAGCGCATGAAGGTGATTGGAGTGCGCGCCACCCAGGCTGATGATGCCTTCGGCGCCGGATCGCTCGGCGGCCTTGAGGTGTTCGATCAGCTTGAACCATTTGTTGCCGCTGATCAGCGGGTCGATCCGGTCCAGGCGCAGGATCGCGACTTCGATGCCGGCGGTTTTGAGCCAGTCGAGAGGGAGGGGTTCGAGGGGGGCTTTGGGTAGCCAGTCGGAGGGAGGGAGAAGCATCGATGCCGGCTCTGAGTAAAGAGCCAGCATCTTAACAGCCCTTTGTGGCGAGGGAGCTTGCTCCCGCTCGGCTGCGAAGCGGCCGCAAAACGGGAGTCCTTCGGCCTCCAGCGGGAGCAAGCTCCCTCGCCACAGGACCTGCTGTTACAACCCGGCCGCCAACCGCGAACCCTGATTGATCGCCCGCTTGGCATCCAGCTCCGCCGCGACATCCGCGCCGCCGATCAGGTGCACGTTCTGCCCCGCCGCCACCAGGCCTTCCTGCAATTCGCGCAACGGATCCTGCCCGGCGCAGATCACGATGTTGTCCACCGGCAGCACCTGAGGCTCGCCGGCTTCGCCGATGCGGATGTGCAGGCCGTCGTCATCGATCTTCAGGTACTCGACGCTGTTGAGCATCTGCACCTGCTTGTTCTTCAGACCGGTGCGGTGAATCCAGCCGGTGGTCTTGCCCAGGCCGTCGCCGACCTTGGATTTCTTGCGTTGCAGCAGGAAGACTTCGCGGGCCGGAGCATGGGGCGTCGCCTTGATCCCGGCCACACCGCCACGGGCTTCCAGGTGTGTATCGATGCCCCACTCCTTCCAGAACTCATCACGGTTCAGGCTGGTGGCCTGGCCCTGGTGAACGAGGAATTCCGAGACGTCGAAACCGATACCGCCAGCACCGATCACCGCCACGCGCTTGCCCACCGGCTTGCGCTCGAGCAGCACGTCCAGGTAGCTCAGCACCTTGGCATTCTCGACACCGGGAATGGCCGGTACCCGTGGCGCAATGCCGGTGGCCAGGATGATTTCGTCGAAGCCGCCCTCGATCAGCGCAGCCACATCCACGCGGGTGTTCAGGCACACCTCGACGTTGGTGGTCTGCAATTTGCGGCCGAAATAGCGCAGGGTTTCGTAGAACTCTTCCTTGCCCGGCACGCGCTTGGCGACGTTGAACTGGCCGCCGATCTCACTGGCCGAATCAAACAGCGTCACCTGATGGCCACGTTCGGCGGCAACCGTCGCGGCGGACAGGCCGGCGGGGCCGGCGCCAACCACGGCGATCTTCTTCAGTTGCTGCACCGGCAGGTAATTAAGCTCGGTTTCGTGGCAGGCCCGCGGGTTTACCAGGCAGGTGGTCAGCTTGCCGCCGAAGGTGTGGTCCAGGCAGGCCTGGTTGCAGCCGATGCAGGTGTTGATTTCGTCGGCACGACCTTCAGCCGCCTTGTTGACGAAGTCCGGATCGGCCAGGAACGGCCGCGCCATGGACACCATGTCGGCATCGCCTTCGGCCAGGATCTGCTCGGCGACTTCCGGGGTGTTGATCCGGTTGGTGGTGATCAGCGGGATGCTCACCTCGCCGCGTAGCTTGGCCGTGACCTTGCTGAACGCGGCACGGGGAACCTTGGTGGCGATGGTCGGAATTCGCGCTTCGTGCCAGCCGATACCGGTATTGATGATGGTCGCGCCGGCCTTCTCGATGGCCTTGGCCAGCTGCACGATTTCGTCCCAGGTGCTGCCGCCTTCCACCAGGTCGAGCATCGACAGGCGGAAAATAATGATGAAGTTCGGGCCGACCGCTTCACGCACCCGGCGCACGATTTCCACCGGCAGGCGCATACGGTTCTCGTAGCTGCCGCCCCAGCGGTCGGTGCGGTGGTTGGTGTGGGCGGCGAGGAACTGGTTAATGAAATAACCTTCCGAACCCATGATTTCCACGCCGTCGTACTCGGCCTGTTGCGCCAGGGTCGAGCAGGTGACGAAATCGCGGATCTGTTTCTCGATGCCTTCCTCGTCCAGCTCCTTGGGCTTGAACGGGTTGATCGGCGCCTGGATGGCGCTTGGCGCGACCTGCTTGGGGCTGTAGGCATAACGACCGGCGTGCAGGATCTGCATGCAGATCTTGCCGCCCGCCTCGTGTACCGCGCGGGTCACGATCTGGTGCTTGAGCGCTTCTTCCTCGGTGGTCAGCTTGGCTGCGCCGGAGTACACGCCACCCTCGTCGTTCGGGCCGATACCACCGGTGACCATCAGGCCGACACCACCACGGGCACGTTCGGCGAAATACGCCGCCATGCGTTCGAAACCGCCAGGCTTTTCTTCAAGGCCGGTGTGCATCGAGCCCATCAGGGTACGGTTGCGCAGCGTGGTGAAACCCAGGTCCAGCGGGGCCAGCAGGTTCGGATAATGAGCGGCGGTCATCGGTAGCTCCACAAACAGCGATCACGGAAAAATGCGGGCGCTCTGCGGCACCCCTCAGTCATGCGTAACAGATTATGAGCAGTCCGAAGACGCCTCAATGACCGAAACTTACAAGTTAATGATCCAATTGTGCAGCTAGCTGTCGGGCAACCGCTCGGGCGCAGTGAGTGGCGCCCGCAAATTCGTATACCATATCGCCAAATAACTCCGAACGACCGCCGCCGTGACCCTACCCAAATTCAATGCCCCCGACCTGGGCAATGCCCCTTCGACATCGGAAATCATTACCCGCCATCTGCGCGATGCCATCGTCGCCGGGCATTTCGCCGAGGACGAACCGATTCGCCAGGACGATATCGCCCGGCAGTTCAACGTCAGCAAGATCCCCGTGCGCGAGGCCCTCAAGCGCCTGGAAGCCGAAGGCCTGGTGATGTTCCAGCGTAATCGCGGGGCGATGGTCACGCGGGTGTCCGATGCGGAACTGGCGCAGATGTTCGAAGTACGCATGCTGCTCGAAGACAAGGTGCTGCGCCTGGCCATTCCGAACATGACCGAAACCACCTTCGCCCGCGCCGAGAGCATCTGCCAGGAATTCGTCGGCGAGGATGACGTCGGCCGCTGGGCAGAGCTCAACTGGGAACTGCACGCCTGCCTCTACGAACCGGCGCAGCGCCCGTTTCTGGTGGGCCTGATCCGGTCGGTCAACGACAAGCTGGAACGTTACCTGCGCATGCAGATGAGCCTTTCGGCCGGCAAGGAACGCGCCGACCACGAACACCGGGAGATCATCGCCGCCTGTCGCGCCGGCGACGTCGACCGGGCGGTGAAGCTGCTTGACGAGCACATCGCCGGCGTCTGCAAGACCCTGTTCGAGCACCTGCCCCACCATCACTGACCGCTTTTGGCACTGTGCCGATTTCGTCATCGGCACAGAATAAAACCATCAAGCCGCCCACGCCCCGCCCGGGCCACTCTTGCGTTCACTCATCTGAACGGACGTGGCCTTCATGAAACGCATCACCGTGATTGACTCCCACACCGGCGGCGAACCTACCCGCCTGGTGACCGCCGGCTTTCCCGACCTGGGCACCGGCAGCATGGCCGAGCGTCGACAGCAGCTGGCTGACAAACATGACCATTGGCGCGCCGCCTGCGTACTCGAACCACGGGGCAGCGACGTGCTGGTGGGCGCCCTGTTGTGCGAGCCAGTCGACCCGAGCGCCTGCGCCGGAGTGATTTTCTTCAACAACACCGGCTACCTCGGCATGTGCGGCCACGGCACCATTGGCCTGGTGGCCTCACTGGCGCATCTGGGCAAGATCGGTCCGGGTGTGCACAGCATCGAAACGCCGGTGGGCACGGTACAGGCAACCCTGCATCCGGATCACTCGGTCAGCGTGCGCAACGTGCCGGCCTACCGCTATCGCAAGGCGGTCGCGTTACAGGTGCCGGGGATCGGCGAGGTGGTCGGTGACATCGCCTGGGGCGGCAACTGGTTTTTCCTCATCGCCGGGCATGGCCTGCGGGTCGCTGGCGACAACCTCGATGCGCTGACCGCCTACACCTACGCCGTGCAGCAGGCACTGGAGGATCAGGGAATACGCGGGGAAGACGGCGGGTTGATTGACCATGTCGAACTGTTCGCCGACGACGCCCAGGCCGACAGCCGCAATTTCGTGCTCTGCCCCGGCAAGGCGTACGACCGTTCACCCTGCGGCACCGGCACCAGCGCAAAACTGGCGTGCCTGGCGGCCGATGACAAATTGCAGCCGGGGCAGATCTGGCGCCAGGCCAGCGTGATTGGCAGCGAGTTCGAAGGCTCCTATGAATGGCAAGAAGGGCAAGGCGAGCGCATCGTGCCGACGATTCGCGGCCGCGCCTTCATCAGCGCCGAGGCCAGTCTGATCATCGAACAGGACGACCCGTTCGCCTGGGGCATTCGCCCATGAACCGGGGCCAGGCGGCCGATGTGATCGTGATCGGTGCCGGCATCATCGGCGCCGCTTGTACCCAGGCGCTGGCCCGGCGCGGCTTGCGCGTGCTGGTGCTGGACGCCGGGCTGCACGGTGCGACGGCGGCGGGCATGGGGCACCTGCTGGTGCTGGATGACAACCCGGCCGAACTGGCCCTGAGTCAATACTCGCTGCAACGCTGGCGCGAACAGGCGCCCGACCTGCCCAACGGCTGCGCGTACCGCAGCAATGGCACCTTGTGGCTGGCGGCCAATGCCGAAGAAATGGCCGTGGCCGAAAGCAAATACCTGAACCTGCAGGCCCAGGGCGTGGCCTGCGAGTTGGTCGCCCGCCGAGCCTTGCACAGCCGCGAGCCGGCGTTGCGCGAAGACCTCGAAGGCGGCTTGTTGATCAACGGCGACGGCATTCTGTACGCCCCGGAGACGGCCAGCTGGATGCTCGACAGCGCCAACATCGAACAACGACGGGCACGGGTCAGTGAAGTCGACGGCAACCGCGTGCGCCTCGACGACGGCCAGTGGCTGCACGCCGAGGTGGTCATCCTGGCCAACGGCATCCAGGCCACCGAGCTGTGCCCGGAATTGCCGATCGAGCCGAAAAAAGGCCACCTGTTGATCACCGATCGCTACCCCGGCAAGGTCACCCACACGCTGGTGGAACTGGGCTATGTGACCAGTGCCCACAACGCCACGGGGCCGTCGACTGCCTGTAATATCCAGCCGCGCCCCACCGGGCAATTGTTCATCGGCGCCTCGCGGCAATTCGGCACCACCGATCCGCAGGTCGAAGGCTGGATGCTGGCGAAAATGCTCAAGCGCGCCACCGAGTACATGCCGGGCCTGGCGCAGCTCAACGGCATCCGCGCCTGGACCGGTTTTCGCGCCGCCAGCCCCGACGGTCTGCCGCTGGTGGGCCAGCATCCACAACGCAAGGGCCTGTGGCTGGCCGTCGGTCACGAAGGACTTGGCGTCACCACCGCCCCCGGCACCGCCGATTTGCTGGTTGCGCAATTATTCGGCGAGACGCCGCCACTGGCGGCGCAACCCTATCTACCGCAACGTTTTCTCGGGGAGGCCGTCTATGCCTGACTTGATCCTGGACGGTCGTGCCCTGCGGGTGGCCGAAGGCACGACGGTCGCTGCGGCACTGGCCCAGGGCGGTGACGGTTGCAGTCGCACCTCGGTCAGCGGCCAGCGACGCGCACCGCTGTGCGGCATGGGCATTTGCCAGGAATGCCGGGTGACCATCAACGGCCGTCGCCGGCTGGCATGCCAGACCCTGTGCGAGAACGACATGCAGGTGCAGACCCGACCATGAACCAATACGCCGACCTGTTGATCATTGGTGCCGGCCCTGCCGGGATGAGTGCCGCCCTCGCCGCCGCCTCTAGTGGCGCGCGCATCGTGCTGCTCGACGACAACCCGCTGTCGGGCGGGCAGATCTGGCGCGACGGGCCGCAAGCCAGTCTGCCAAATCTTGCGCGGCAGCTGCGTGAACGCCTGCACGCCTGCAGCAATATCCGCCACCACCCGGGCACCCGGGTGATCGCCTGTCCTGCGCCCAACCAGTTGCTGGTGGAAGACGCCGATCACGGCTGGTTGATCGACTACGACAAACTGATTCTGTGCACCGGTGCTCGCGAATTGCTGCTGCCCTTCCCCGGCTGGACATTGCCGGGCGTCACCGGGGCCGGGGGACTTCAGGCGCTGATCAAGGGTGGCTTGCCGGTGCAGGGCGAGCGCATCGTTATCGCCGGCAGCGGGCCCTTGCTGCTGGCCAGCGCCGCCACCGCGAAACATAACGGCGCCCAGGTGCTGCGCATCGCCGAACAGGCCACTGCGCTCGCGATCGCCGGGTTCGCCCTGCAACTGCCACGCTGGCCGGGCAAGTTGCTGCAATCTTTGACCCTGTTCGACCGCCAGTACCGCGCAGGCACTCAGGTTGTCGAAGCCTTGGGCAATGATCGGCTGGAGGCCGTGCGCCTGCGCCAGCAAGGCAAAATCGTCGAGCTGGCCTGTGATCGCCTGGCCTGTGGTTTCGGCCTGATTCCCAATACACAGCTTGGCCAGGCGCTGGGCTGCGCACTCGTAGACTCAGCGCTCGCGGTCGATGCCTGGCAAGCGACGAGCCAGGGGAATCTCTTTGCGGCCGGTGAATGCACCGGTTTTGGCGGCAGTGAACTGGCACTGGTCGAAGGCGCAATCGCAGGTCTCGCCGCTGTCGGTAACACTGCGGCGGCCCGACAGCTGTGGCCACGTCGGGCGCGCTGGCAGGGCTTTGCCAGGGCGTTGAACAGCGCGTTCAGGCTTGATCCGCAGCTCAAGGATTTGGCGCGGGCCGATACGTTGGTCTGTCGCTGCGAAGATGTCCCCTACGCCGCGATCGCCGGGCACCCGGACTGGCGCCAGGCCAAGCTGGCCAGTCGCTGTGGCATGGGGGCCTGTCAGGGGCGGGTGTGTGGTGGGGCCTTGCAGTATCTGTTTGACTGGCAGCCGTCGGTGCCGAGGCCGCCGTTTAGTCCGGCTCGGATTGAAACGTTGTTGTGTGTGGATGACACGCCGCCGGCTTGAAGGATGCCTCCGACCTCTGTAGGAGCGAGCCTGCTCGCGATGGCGGCCTGCCAGCCGACCATGCTCTTTCAGGCGTACATATCCATTTCTGCGGTAACGGCCACTTAGGGTTCCGCCCTTACGGCGGGTTACTTGGAAAAGCGCCAAGTAACCAAGCGCTTTTATCCCCTGACGTACGGCCCTTCGCTTAGGCTCAGGGTTCCCTCCCTCCGGTATTCATCCGGGGGCATCGCCTCCGGTTTGCTTCGCTGCACCTCCTCTCGATGTGTGCGGCTTCGCCGCACGGCGCTGTGCGCCCTCCCCCCGGATGAACACCTCCACTCGGCCTTCCGACGGGGCAGATCAAAATCAAAAGCAGGCGAGGCGAGCTACCGCTCGGCCTGATGGTTGGCGCGGTTCCCTGTAGGAGCGAGCCTGCTCGCGATGGACGACAGAACGCCGCGGGGGGTCAGGCTGCCAGCGTTATCGTTGACGACCATCGCGAGCAAGCTCGCTCCTACAGGGGATTGGGGGCATCCGTGAAATCAGGTGGGCTGTCAGGCCGCCTTCGCTGCGATGCGGCGACCCGACAAGCCAGCTCCCACAGGCATGTGCCTATCTGCAAGGGACCTGTAGGAGCTGTCGAGTGAAACGAGGCTGCGATCTTTTGATTTTCAAAAGCAAGATCAAAAGATCGCAGCCTTCGGCAGCTCCTACAGGGAACCGCGCCAACCATCAGGCCGAGCGTTAGCTCGCCTCGCCTGCTTTTGATTTTGATCTGCCCCGTCGGAAGGCTGAGCGGAGGCGTTCATCCGGGGGGCAGGCGCGTAGCGCCGTGCGGCGCAGCCGCACACATCGAGAGGAGGTGCAGCGAAGCAAACCGGAGGCGATGCCCCCGGATGAATGCCGCAGCGAAGGTATGCCGAGCCTGGGCGAGGCACCGTACGTCAGGGGATCAAGCGTTTGGTTACTTGGCGCTCTTCCAAGTAACCCGCCGTAAGGGCGGAACCATAAGCAGCCGTTACCGCAGAAATGGATATGTACTCGGTCAAAAAAAACCAGGGTTCCGGCCAAGCCCGCGAGTCTTTATGATCCCGGTGTCGCCCCCAGGCCCCAACCCCATGTTCCCGTCACTCAATGCCTTCAAACCCTGTGACCTGCCCACCCTGCTGAGCAGCCTGCAGCCCATCGCGACGCTGCTCGACACCCTGTCGGACGTGGTGTTTTTCATCAAGGACAGCCAGGCCCGCTACGTTTTCGTCAACCAGACGCTGGCCTTGCGCTGCGGTTTCAAGCGCAGCGAACAATTGCTCGGGCTCACCGCCGACCAGGTCTTCCCCGCACGCTTCGGGCCGCTGTACACCGAACAGGATCGGCGCGTGCTGTCCACCGGCCGCGAACTGGCCGATCAACTGGAGCTGCACCTGTACCTGGGAAACCAGCCGGTCTGGTGCCTGACCCATAAGCTCGCCCTGCAGGATGATCAAGGGCGGATTGTCGGTCTCGCCGGGATCTCGCGGGATCTGCAGCTGCCCCAGTCCAATCATCCGGCATTCCAGAAACTCGCCGCGGTGGACGCGCATATCCGGCGCCATTTCGCCCGGCCGATCAGCCTTGCCGAACTGACTGCGATTGCCGGGTTTTCCGTGGCGCAACTGGAGCGCCATTGCAAACGGGTGTTCCAGCTCACGCCACGGCAGATGATCCACAAGTCCCGCCTCGAAGAAGGTTCGCGGCTGTTGCTGGACACCGACCTGCCCATCACTGAAATCGCCCTGCGTTGCGGTTACACCGACCACAGTGCGTTCAGCCGTCAGTTCCGCGCACTGACCAGTCTCTCGCCGAGCCAGTACCGGGAAGGGCGTCGGTAAAAATGTTCCGTTAAGGGGCGCTTCACACGCGCCCTGCTCCCTTCCGTAACACCCTGCGTTTCGCGCCATCGCGCCACTTCTTTTGCGTCCTTGCCCTAAACCGCCCTGACTCAAGGGCTGGCTGGAATTTCAGCAGGAAAAAAAATATCGGCACGCTCATTGCTAACAATTAATATCGTATACGAAATCCTCAATACGATATCTAACAGCACTTTCCCATCACGAGGCCTCTATGAAAAACCCCGTATTTGCCGTAGCCCTCAGCGCTGTTCTCAGTACCTCCTTCATCGCCACCGCGCATGCCGACAAGCTCGACGACATCATCGGTTCAGGCAAGCTGCGCTGCGCCGTGACCCTGGACTTCCCGCCCATGGGCTTTCGTGATGCGAGCAACAGCCCCGCCGGTTTCGACGTGGACTATTGCAACGACCTGGCGAAGATCCTCGGCGTTGAGGCCGAAGTGGTAGAAACGCCGTTCCCCGACCGCATTCCGGCGCTGATCTCCGGGCGCGCCGACGTGATCGTCGCCTCCACCTCCGACACCCTCGAACGGGCCAAGACCGTCGGCCTGACCGTGCCCTACTTCGCCTTCCAGATGGTTGTGCTGACCCGCGACAACACCGGCATCAACAACTTCAACGACCTCAAGGGCAAGGCCCTGGGCAACACCAGCGGCACCTTTGAAGCCATCGCCCTGGAAGCCGATGTGAAGAAATGGGGAAGTGGTTCCTTCCGTGCCTACCAGTCGCAAAACGACACGCTGCTGGCGGTGGCCCAGGGTCACATCGACGCCACGGTGGTGACCAATACGGTCGCCGCCGCGACGATCAAGTCGGGCAAATACAAAAACCTCAAAGTCGCCGGCAACGCGCCGTACACCATCGACTATGTGTCCCTGGGCGCCAAACGCAGCGAGTACGGCCTGCTCAACTACCTCAACCTGTTCGTCAATCAGCAGGTGCGCAGCGGTCGTTACAACGAGTTGTTCACCAAATGGGTCGGTACCGAAATCCCGCCGACTGACCTGACCGTGCCGAAGGTCTACTACTGAGATGCCCGGCATGCCTGGATCCACTGCTCTCACCGGTCGTAGCCTGGTGGCGGGCTGCGCCCAGGGCGAACTGCTGTTCGCCGATGTGGGCTTAAGCTTCTGGGGCGGAGTCGACCCGTTCAGTGGCGAAGTCATCGACCGTCATCATTCGCTGAGCGGCCAACACCTGGCCGGTCGTGTGCTGGCCATTCCCGGCGGCCGCGGGTCCTGTACCGGCAGCAGTGTGCTGATGGAACTGATCAGCAACGGTCATGCGCCGGCCGCGCTGGTACTGGTCGAAGCCGATGAGATCCTGACCCTGGGCGTGCTGGTGGCACAGACCATTTTCGAGCGTTCCCTGCCGGTGCTGTGCATCGGCCGGGAGGCCTTCGCCGCCTTGCGCGGCGGGGCTTTCGCCCGCGTCGAAAATGCCGCATTGCGGGTATTCGATCAGATGCCTGTCGATACCTGGCAGGCAGCCAACGAGCCGTTGCCCACCCGCGAAGCCCATAACCTCATCGAACTCACCGAATCGGACCGCGCGCTGCTCGATGGGCAGTCGGGCAAGGCCGCGCAGATGGCGATGCAGATCGTCCTGCGCATGGCTGACATTCAAGGCGCCCCGCGTCTGGTGGATGTCACCCAGGCCCATATCGACGGCTGCATTTACACCGGCCCCGCGAGCCTGCGTTTTGCCGAACAACTGGTGCAATGGGGCGCGAAGGTTCGCGTCCCCACCACCCTCAATTCGATTTCCGTGGACCAGCGCCGCTGGCGCGAGTTGGGCATCGACCCGGCGCTTGGTGAACCGGCCAGTGCCTTGGGTGACGCCTACATGGCGATGGGCGCGCAGCTCAGTTTCACCTGTGCTCCCTACTTGCTCGACAGCGCGCCGAAGGCCGGCGAGCAGATCGTCTGGGCCGAATCCAACGCGGTGGTCTACGCCAACAGCGTGCTCGGCGCCCGCACCCTCAAGTACCCGGACTACCTGGATATCTGCATCGCCCTGACAGGCCGCGCGCCCCTGATCGGTTGCCATCTGGACGCACAACGCAAGGCGCAACTGCTGATCGAGTTACCGCCGTTGGGTGAGCTCGACGATGCGTTCTACCCCTTGCTCGGTTACCACATCGGCGGCCTCGCCGGCAGCCGGATCCCGCTGGTGCTCGGGCTGGAGAAGCAGCAGCCGGATCTGGATGACCTGAAGGCCTTCGGTGCGGCGTTTGCCACCACCTCCGCCGCGCCACTGTTCCACATCGCCGGGATCACCCCCGAAGCACTCGACCCGTCGCAGGTGCAGGCGTCGGACACTGCGCTGCCCGTGCACAGGATCCGCTTGACGGACCTGTTGCTGAGCTGGCGTGAACTCAACAGCGCCCGGGACAACCGGGTGGACGTGGTCTCTCTGGGTAACCCGCATTTCTCTCTTGGCGAATTCGCCCACCTCGCACGCCTGTGCCGTGGCCGGCGCAAACATCCAGAAGTGGTGCTGGCCATTACCTGCGGTCGTGCGGTGCTGGAACAGGCGCGCGCAGCCGGGCACATCGGCGAGATCAAAGCCTTCGGCGCCACGCTGGTGACCGACACCTGCTGGTGCATGCTCGGCGAACCGGTGATCCCGCCGGCCGCTACCACTCTGATGACCAACTCGGGCAAGTACGCCCATTACGCACCGGGTTTGGTGGGGCGCACGGTGCACTTCGCCAGCCTCGCCGAATGCGTCGATGCCGCCTGCACTGGCAGCGCCAGCGGGCGCCTGCCGACCTGGTTGCAACCTGCCCTGCCGATGGAGACTCCCGCGCATGTTTGATTACACCTTCCAATGGCGCGCCACCCTGCGCGCCTTGCCGGACATGCTCGCCGGTGCCTGGGTCACGTTCGAGACCGCCGCACTGTCGATGATTTTCGGCGTTCTGATCGCCCTGGCCCTGACGGTCATGCGCGAAACCCGGCACCCGCTGCTGCGCGGTATCGGCAACGGCTGGGTGTCGATTGCCCGCAACACCCCGTCGCTGTTCCAGATCTACGTGTTGTATTTCGGCCTGGGTTCGATGGGCCTGCACGTCAGCTCCTGGTTCGCCCTGCTCGCCGGGATCACTTTCAACAACGCCGGCTACCTGGCGGAAAACTTTCGCGGCGGGCTCAAGGCCGTGCCCGGCACCCAAGTGCGGGCCGCGCGCTCGCTGGGCATGAGCGCCTTCCAGGCTTACCGGATGATCGTGGTGCCGCAGCTGTTGCGGATCGTGTTCTACCCGCTGAGCAACCAGATGGTCTGGGCGGTGCTAATGACGTCGCTGGGGGTGATTGTCGGGCTCAACAACGACCTCACTGGCGTGACCCAGGACTACAACGTCAAGACCTTCCGCTCCTTCGAATATTTCACCATCGCCGCGGTGCTGTACTACCTGATCGCCAAGGCGATCGTCGCGACGGCCCGGCTAATGGCCTGGCGCCTGTTCCGTTACTGAGGACGTGACCATGTTTTCCACCAGCTTTTCCTGGAACGATCTGATGTTCCTGCTCAACGGCGCCTGGGTCACGCTGCAACTGACCTGCTGGGCCATCCTGCTCGGCACGCTCGTGGGGCTGCTGTTCGGGTTGCTGCGCGCCCTGTTGCCACGGCTGACCCTGCCACTGGCCTGGGTGCTGGATGTGTTTCGCAGCGTGCCGCTGCTGATCCAGTTCGTGCTGTTCAATTCACTCAAAAGCATCGTCGGGCTGAACATCAGCGCCTTCAGTGTCGGTTGCATCGTACTCGGGGTCTACGCCGCGGCGTACTTCACCGAGATCGTGCGCGGCGGCGTGCTCTCGGTGCCGCCCACCCTGCGCCGGGCCAGTCGTTCGCTGGGCCTGAGTTTCTTCCAGGACCTGCGATGGATCGTCCTGCCGATCGCCACCCGAGTGGCCTTCCCCGGCTGGCTGAACCTGGTCCTGGGCGTCATGAAAGACACCGCGCTGGTGATGTGGATCGGCATCGTCGAATTGCTGCGCGCCTCGCAAACCATCGTGACCCGCATTCAGGAACCGCTGCTGGTGCTGTGCATTGCGGGCCTCATCTACTACGTCATGAGCCTGGTGGTCGCACGCCTCGGCGCTCGTCTGGAAAGAAGGTGGCAAGAAAATGATTGAGATCGAAAACGTACACAAATCCTTTGGCGACCTGGATGTGGTCAAGGGTGTCAGCCTGACGGTGGACAAGGGCGAAGTGGTCTCCATCATCGGCGGCTCAGGCTCTGGCAAGTCGACCCTGCTGATGTGCATCAACGGCCTGGAGCCGATCCAGAAAGGCAACATCCGCGTGGACGGCGTCGAGGTGCACCAGCGCGGCACCGACCTCAATCGCCTGCGGCAGAGGATCGGCATCGTGTTCCAGCAATGGAACGCCTTCCCGCACCTGACCGTGCTCGAAAACGTGATGCTGGCGCCACGCAAGGTGCTGGGCAAGAGCAAGGCCGAAGCCGAGGAACTGGCGGTGCAACAACTGACCCACGTGGGTCTGGGCGACAAGCTCAAGGTGTTCCCCGGCAAACTCTCGGGCGGCCAGCAACAACGCATGGCCATTGCCCGCGCCCTGGCCATGTCGCCGGACTATATGTTGTTCGACGAAGCCACCTCGGCCCTCGACCCGCAACTGGTCGGCGAAGTGCTGGACACCATGCGCATGCTCGCCGAAGACGGCATGACCATGGTGCTGGTAACGCACGAGATCCGCTTTGCCCGGGACGTGTCCGACCGCGTGGCGTTCTTTCGCAACGGCCTGGTGCACGAGATCGGCTCGCCAGACCAGGTGATTGGCAATCCGCTGCAGGCCGAGACTGCGGCGTTTCTGAAGTCGGTGAAATAACTGATGGCCCCATCGCGGGCAAGCCCGCTCCCACAAGGACTGGCGGTGGATGCAACATCAACATCCAACACAGACCCCTGTGGGAGCGGGCTTGCCCGCGATGAGGCCCTGACAGACAACACAAGGAGGGAACAATGCGCTCATCGAAAGTAGTTCATGTAGTCAGCTGCCACGCCGAAGGTGAAGTCGGCGACGTGATCGTCGGCGGTGTCGCCCCACCGCCCGGCGACACCGTCTGGGAACAATCGCGCTGGATCGCACGGGATGAAACCCTGCGCAACTTCGTGCTCAACGAACCCCGTGGCGGGGTGTTCCGCCACGTCAACCTGCTGGTGCCGGCCAAGGACCCACGGGCACAGATGGCCTGGATCATCATGGAGCCGGCGGACACGCCGCCGATGTCCGGCTCCAATTCATTGTGCGTGGCCACCGTGTTGCTCGACACCGGCATCCTGCCAATGACCGAACCGCAAACCCGGCTGGTGCTCGAAGCCCCCGGCGGCCTGATCGAGGCCGTGGCCGATTGTCGTGACGGCAAGGTCCAGCGGGTGGAGGTGAAAAACGTGCCCTCCTTCGCCGATCGCCTGGACGCGTGGATCGAAGTGGAAGGCCTCGGTTCGCTCAAGGTCGATACCGCCTATGGCGGCGACAGTTTCGTGATCGCCGACGCCAAGGGCCTGGGCTTTTCGATCCGCCCCGATGAGGCCGCCGACCTGGTGGCGGTCGGGCTGAAAATCACCCGTGCGGCCAATGAGCAGTTGGGCTTCACCCATCCGCTGAACCCCGAGTGGTCGCACATTTCCTTCTGCCAGATCGCGGCGCCCATCGCGTATGAAAACGGCATCGCCACCGGCGCCAACGCGGTGGTGATTCAACCGGGCAAAATCGACCGCTCACCGACCGGCACGGGCTGCTCGGCGCGCATGGCGGTGTTGCAGGCCAAGGGATTGATGCAGGTTGGCGAACGCTTCATCGGGCGCTCGATCATCGGCTCGGAGTTTCACTGTCGCATTGACTCACTGACCGAAGTGGCCGGTCGTCTTGCGATCTACCCCTGCATTTCCGGCCGGGCCTGGATCACCGGCACCCACCAACTGCTGCTCGATCCGAGCGATCCATGGCCACAAGGCTATCGACTGTCGGACACCTGGCCTGGGGCCTGACCCATCTGCTGCGCAGTGACTTCCCTGAACACCCGGACCAACGGCCAATAAAAACCCTGAAAAACCCAAAAAAGCATTCGCCAAGTGTTGTCATTTTAAATATCGTATACGAAATACAATTAACCCATTTAGCAAACCCCTGGAGGCAACAATGAGCAAGCGTATTAACTGGAGTGGCGTCTTCCCCGCAGTGACCACTCAATTCAACGATGACTTTTCCATCAACCTGGACAAGACCCATCAGGTGATTTCCAACGTCATTCGTGACGGCGTCTCCGGCCTGGTGGTGTGTGGCTCGGTGGGTGAAAACACCTCGCTGACCGCTGAAGAAAAAATCGCCGTGACCGAAGTCGCGGTCGATGCCTCCCGTGGTCGGGTGCCGGTGATTTGCGGCGTGGCCGAGTTCACCAGCGTGCAAGCGGCCAAGGTGGCCAACGCCGTGCGCAAGGTCGGTGTCGATGGCGTGATGCTGATGCCGGCGCTGGTCTACGGTTCCAAGCCGTTCGAAACCGCCGAGCACTACCGCTACGTGGCGAAAAATGCCGACGTGCCGTTGATGGTCTACAACAACCCGCCGATCTATAAAAACGACGTTACCCCGGACATCCTGATTTCCCTGGCCGACTGCGACAACGTGGTGTGCTTCAAGGATTCCTCGGGTGACACCCGGCGCTTCATCGACGTGCGCAATGAAGTGGGCGACCGTTTCGTGCTGTTCGCCGGCCTCGATGACGTGGTGCTCGAAAGCATCGCCGTGGGCGCCGAGGGCTGGGTGTCGGGCATGTCCAACGTATTCCCGAAAGAAGGCGAGACCATCTTCCGCCTGGCCAAGGCCGGACGCTTCGCCGAAGCCATGCCGATCTACGAATGGCTGATGCCGATCCTGCACCTCGACGCCCGTGCCGACCTGGTGCAGTGCATCAAGTTGTGCGAAGCCATCGCCGGTCGCGGCAGCGCGCTGACCCGTCCGCCACGCCTGGCCCTGCCGGAAGCCGATCGGGTGTTCGTCGAGCAGATCATGGCCAAGGCCCTGGCCAACCGTCCGCAACTGCCGGACGTCGGTCTCTGAGTGATTGCCGGGCGGGTCTTCGCGGACCCGGCCCGGCTGCCTGTTTTTGCGCCTCTACAGGAAACGTCAGCATGTCCAACACTCAACACCCGCAAAGCGCAACCACACCGTCGGGACTCAAGCGTGTCGTGGCCGCCGCCATGGCCGGCACCGTCGCCGAATGGTATGAATTCTTCCTTTATGGCACCGCCTCGGCCCTGGTCTTCGGCCAGTTGTTCTTCCGCCAGACCGGCAGCGCCATCGACGGCATCATCGCCGCCTTCGCCCTGTATGCCGTGGGCTTTCTCGCCCGTCCGCTCGGTGGCCTGGTGTTCGGTCACTACGGCGACAAGTTCGGGCGCAAGCGTCTGCTGCAACTGAGTCTGGTGGTGGTCGGCATCACCACCTTCCTGATGGGCTGCCTGCCCGGCTTCAACGAGATCGGCTACGCCGCTCCGGTGCTGCTGGTGCTGCTGCGACTGATCCAGGGCTTTGCCTTCGGTGGCGAATGGGGCGGTGCGATTCTGTTGGTGTCCGAACACTGCCCGGATAACCGCCGTGGCTTTTGGGCCAGTTGGCCGCAAGCCGGGGTACCGGCGGGGAACCTGGTGGCGACGGTGGCCTTGCTGCTGTTGTCGTCGAATCTGTCGGAGGAGCAGTTCCTCGCCTGGGGCTGGCGCGTGGCGTTCTGGTTCTCGGCCGTCGTCGTGTTGATCGGCTACTGGATTCGCACCAGCGTCGATGACGCCCCCATCTTCAAACAGGCCCAGGCCCGTCAGGCACACGTCCATCAGCAACAGCTGGGCGTGGTCGAGGTGCTGCGCCATCACTGGCGCTCGGTGCTGGTGGGAATCGGCGCGCGGTTTGCCGAAAACATCCTCTACTACACCGTCGTCACCTTCTCGATCACCTACCTGAAACTGGTGGTGAACAAGGACACCTCGCAAATCCTGCTGCTGATGTTCGGCGCCCACCTGCTGCACTTCTTCATGATTCCGCTGATGGGTTATCTGTCGGATCTGGTCGGGCGCAAACCGGTGTACCTGGTCGGCGCGGTGCTCACCGCGTTCTGGGGCTTCGTCGGCTTTCCCATGATGGACACCGGCAACAACTGGCTGATCATGGCCGCCATCACTTTGGGCCTGGCCATCGAGTCCATGACCTATGCGCCCTACTCGGCGCTAATGGCCGAAATGTTCCCGACCCATGTGCGCTACACCGCGTTGTCACTGTGCTACCAGGTGGCGCCAATCTTCGCCGGCTCACTCGCACCGTTGATTGCGATCACCCTGCTCAACAAGTACCACAGCTCGACACCCATCGCGTTCTACCTGGTCGGTGCGTCGCTGATCTCCATCGTCGCCGTCGGCCTGACCCGGGAAACCCGTGGCAAGTCGCTGCATCTGGTCGACAGCGAAGCCGCCGCCCGCGTCGCCGCCCACAACGGCGCCGAGCCGATTGCCACGCGCCGCGGCGATTCACTGGCCTGACCCGCCTCCCCACCTTCCGTCAGGAGTTTTTCATGCCCGAGATCATCGGACACAACTACATTGGCGGTGCGCGCAGCGCCGCTGGCAGCCTCATCGTGCGTAGCTTTGATGCCACCAGCGGTGAAGCGCTGCCCTGGTCCTTCATGCAGGCCACCCTGGACGAAGTCGACGCCGCCGCCCTCGCCGCCGCCGACGCCTACCCAATATTCCGTTCGCTCCCGGCCAGCCGCCGTGCCGAGTTTCTCGACGCCATCGCCACGCAGCTGGAGGCGCTGGACGATGAATTCGTGGCTCTGGTAACCCGGGAGACGGCACTGCCGACCGCACGCATCCAGGGTGAACGCGCGCGTACCGCCAACCAGATGCGCCTGTTTGCCCAGGTCCTGCGTCGCGGCGATTTTTATGGGGCGCGCATCGACCGCGCCCTGCCCGAGCGCCAGCCGTTGCCACGGGTCGACCTGCGCCAATATCGGATCGGTGTCGGACCGGTCGCGGTTTTCGGTGCGAGCAACTTCCCGCTGGCCTTCTCCACTGCCGGTGGCGATACCGCAGCCGCACTGGCCGCCGGCTGCCCGGTGGTGTTCAAGGCGCACAGCGGGCACATGGCGACTGCCGAGCGCGTGGCCGACGCGATCATCCGCGCCGCCGAGCAAACCGACATGCCCAAGGGCGTCTTCAACATGATCTACGGGGCGGGAGTGGGTGAAGCCTTGGTCAAGCATCCGGCGATCCAGGCCGTGGGCTTTACCGGTTCGCTCAAGGGTGGGCGCGCGTTGTGCGACATGGCCGCCGCACGGCCCCAGCCGATCCCGGTGTTCGCGGAGATGAGCAGCATCAATCCGGTGGTGGTGTTGCCCGAGGCACTGCAGTTGCGTGGCGAGAAAATCGCTGGCGAACTCGCCGCCTCCGTGGTGCTCGGCTGTGGCCAGTTCTGCACCAATCCGGGCTTGGTGATCGGCATTCGCTCCCCCGCTTTCAGCGCCTTTACCGCGTCGCTGAGCGCGCTGATGGCCGGGCAACCGGCGCAGAGCATGCTCAATCAGGGCACGCTCACCAGCTATGCCAAGGGCGTGCAGGCCTTGCACGCGCAAGCGGGTGTCGAGCATCTGGCCGGGCGCGAACAACAGGGTACGCAGGCACAACCGCAACTGTTCAAGGCCGACGTCAGCCTGTTGCTCGAGAGCAATCCGCTGTTGCAGGAAGAAGTGTTCGGGCCGGCGACGGTGCTGGTGGAAGTCGCTGACGAGGCCGAGCTGCGCCGTGCCTTGAGCAGCTTGCATGGGCAACTCACGGCGACGCTGATCGCCGAGGCTGGCGACTTGCAACGTCACTTCGGGCTGCTGCCACTACTGGAACAGAAAGTCGGCCGGGTGCTGTTCAATGGCTACCCCACCGGCGTCGAAGTCTGCGATGCCATGGTGCATGGCGGGCCTTACCCGGCGACCTCCGATGCCCGTGGCACCTCGGTCGGCAGCCTGGCCATCGAGCGTTTCCTGCGCCCGGTGTGTTACCAGAACTGCCCCGATGGGCTGCTGCCCGACCCGCTGAAAAACGCCAACCCGCTGGGCATCGCTCGATTGGTGGATGGTGTCAGTCAACGCGATCCGCTGTAAAAAAAGCGCCACCGATATATCGGTGGCGCGCTCTTCTACTACCGATAGTCTTATCCCAGCAAAGCCTTCAGGTCGTTGTACAACGCCTCGGGAATCTGCACGCCCTCCTCCAGACTCCGCACTCGCGCCTCGTAACGCCGCTGCGATGGCAACCGTGCACCCTGTCCCTGAATGCTCTCGAACAGAACTTCCGCGCGCGCCAAGTGCTGCTCGCTGGCGTCACCTAGAAAGCGCTTGGGATCGAAGGCGATGATCAGCTCGCCATGGTACGGCGACGATTTGCTGCCGGCATCGAAGGCCAGTGATTCGGCACTGGTCAGGTCGCCGATCAACGGCCCGGCGATCAACTCCACCATCGCCGCCAGCGCCGAGCCCTTGTGCCCGCCGAACGTCAGCATCGCGCCGGCATCGAGCACCACGTTGGCATCGGTGCTCGGCTGCCCCTGCGCGTCCACACCCCAGCCCTCGGGAATCGCCTTGCCGGCTCGCCTATGCAGTTCGATATCACCCCGGGCAATCGCGCTGGTGGCGAAGTCGAACACGAACGGATCCTTGCCGGGACGTGGCCAGCCGAACGCAATCGGATTGGTGCCGAACACCGGCTTGTGGCCACCGGCCGGTGCGACCCAGGCGTGACTGGGATTGCACGCCAGCGCCACGAGACCGGCCGCAGTCAGTTGCTCGACCTCCACCCACAGCGCGGAGAAATGCACGCAACGGTTGATCGCCAGCGCGGCTATGCCATTTGCCCGGGTTTTCTCCATCAGCAACGGCAGCCCGGCCTGGAACGCCAGTTGGGAGAAGCCACCCAAGGCATCGACACGCACGATCGAAGGCGCTTGATCGATCACCAGCGGCTCGGCATCGGCCGCCACTTTGCCGGCCCTGAGCGAGTTCACGCAGCCCAGAACCCGGTACAGGCCGTGGGAGGCGCAGCCATCGCGTTCGCCGGCTATCACCGTGGCGGTGACCGCCTGCGCGTGGGCCAGGTTGAAACCGTTGTGCAGCAAGATCGATTCGGCCAGCTCGCGAGCTTCGGCCAGGGTCAGTCGGATCATAATCCACTCCTTGAACAGACCCTGCAGACTGGCGCACTCCCGCCGCCCTGGCTTGATCGCTTTACGCCGGTGCGATGACGAATTCGGCACACCTGCCCATGACGAGCCAGATGAACTTCATCGCGCCTCTCGCGTCCCATCGTTCAGTAAAAAACGTTAAAAAAAATCAAAAAAAACACGTTTATCTAGCCCCGAACCGTGGTTTTACCGTAGCCTCGATTCCATTCCGAATGCCGAATCATGAATCCTGTACAAGGCTGTCGACTGCTTTCCCATGCGCAAATTTCTGTACCTGACTTTCTCCATGGCATTGATCGCCGCCCTGACGACCTACGCAATGTGGGCCGCGGATCGCCCGGCGGGTCATTACCTGTCCGACCTGCGGATCGACCTGGCCATCGATCAGGGCACACCCGCCGACCGTGGCAACCTGCTGGGCATCCAGCCCGAACTGTTCCCCACCGACTATCAAAGCTCTGAGCGCCTGCATCGCAAACTCGCGGCCTATCTGCAAAAAGCCCAGGAACAGGGCCTGCTGAACGAGAAAACCATCGTCGTCCTGCCCGAGCACATCGGCACCTGGATGATGGTCAGTGGCGAAAAGGATGAGCTCTACCAGGCCACCACCCTCAAGGAAGCCATGAACTGGCTGGCCGTGAGCAATCCATTGAAGTTTGTGCGCGCACTGATCAGCGCCGAAGGCGGCAGTCGCCTGGATGACGCTCACCTGCGCATGAAGGCCAAGGGCATGGCCAAGGAATATCAGGCGTTGTTCGGCGGCCTGGCAAAAGAGTTTCGCGTAACGCTGGTGGCGGGCTCCATTGTTTTGCCGGAGCCAAGCATCATCGATGGCACCCTGAAAATCGGCCGTGGCGCGCTGTACAACAGCAGCGTTGTATTCAGTCGCGACGGCGTGCCAATCGGCCAACCCCAGCGGCAGATGCACCCGGTTTTCGAACAGCAGGACGGGATCAAGGCCAATGGCGAGCACACACTCAACGTCGTCGACACCCCGGCCGGACGCCTGGGCGTGTTGATCGGCAACGACAGTTGGTACCCGGAAAACTACCGCAAGCTCGACGAGCAGCAGGCACGGATCGTCGCGGTCCCGGCATTCGTCACTGGCCGTGGCATCTGGGATCAACCCTGGCGCGGCTACAAGGGCTCAAAGACCCCCGACTCCGTCAGCCTCAAGGCCGGCGAGCTCAGCGAGGGTCAGGCCTGGCACCGCCTGACCCTGACCAGTCAATCCCCCTCCAGCCAGGCAATCGCCGGCATGAGCGTGTTCCTGCGCGGGCAATTCTGGGACCAGACCAGCGCCGGCCAGAGCTTTCTCACCAGCAACGGCCAGCACTTCGCCGACGGTAACGCCCGTGGTGCGCGTCTGCTGAACCTCTGGTTGTAGGCCATGAAACCGCAGCCGATGCGCTTGGGCGATCTCTCGGTGGGCTTTGTTCACAGCCTGGCGGACGCCGTGCGCAGCCATGGGGTCGACCCGCAACCTTTGCTGGAACAGTACGGCCTCGATGCCGCCCGCCTGAGCGAGGCCGGTGCGCGACTGTCGATTCCGCGCTACATGCGCCTGGGGCACAGTGCCATTGCGTTGACCAATGACCCGGCGCTCGGCTTGCGCATGGGGCAACTCAGTCGCCTGAGTCAGGCCGGCCTGGCCGGAGTGACCGCCGCCCAGGCGCCAACCGTGCGCGAGGCGGCGCGCTGCCTGATTCGCTTCGAGGCGCTGTATGGCTCCAACTATCGTGGCCAATCGAGCTTTCACGAAGACGCTCAGGGCGCCTGGCTGCGCTTCTATTCCATCAGCCCCTACAACAGTTACAACCGCTTCGTGGTGGACTCGATCATCGCCGGCTGGCTGAACCAGCTGTCCAGCGTGAGCCCCACTGCACTGCGCGCAGAGCGCATCGATATCGAATTCGAGCAACCCGACTACCACGCCGCCTACGACGTACTGGGCGATTGCCCGATTCAATTTGGCGCCGAACACAATCAGTTGCGCCTCAGCCTGGCCAGCCTCGCCCAGCGCAATCCACAGCATTGCCCCAGCACCTGGCGTCTTCTGATCAAGTTGTGTGAACGGGAACTGGAACAACTGACACGCACCCGCAGCCTGCGTGAACGCATCACTCAGCTGTTGGGGCCGTTGCTCAACGGTGGTCGGGAACCCGACCTGGAAGAAGTGGCGGCTCGCCTGAAGCTGCCCGTCTGGACGCTTCGCCGCAAACTGGCCGAGGAAGGCACGCAGTATCGCGCGATTCTCAATGACACCCGTCGCGACCTGGCCATGACCTACATTCGCGATACGGAATTGGCGTTCGGTGAAATTGCCTATCTGCTGGGGTTTGCCTCAGCCGAAGCATTTCAACGCGCTTTCAAACGCTGGATGGACCAGACACCGGGCGAGTTTCGCCGTAGTCACAGGCAATCCGCCTGAAGTTGCACGCTTGAAGTATCAGAGCTCAGTGGCGTCTTCGGCTGGCTCCAGCGGGTCCAGTTCAAATGCCTGGTACTCGAGCAGTTCTTCTTGATAGTCGTCCATTTTGAATCCCCCACCACTCGTTTAAATAGTCTGAATAACTGACCAGCGCTTTGAGCATAAAGTGCCCGCGTGAAAGAAAAATGACGTGGGCACAGCACTTCGTCGCTACTGTTTAAAACGTAGCAGGCGATCAAAAATTTATCGAAGGATTTTTTCGAAACAACACGCAGGACTGCGGGCTGATTGATGCGGATCAAGCTTTCTTGATTCCAAGGGACCGGCGCGGATTCGACCGGCCCCGCTACGCCATCACTGGCCGGTGATCGGCATGGCCTGGATCGGCTCTGAAGGCGGCGGAATGTTGGTCGGGTTGGCTGGCGGCGTGATCGTTTCCGTGACAGGTACCGGCTCTGCGCTCGGGGTCGCGGTAATCGGTGCGGCTTCCGGCGGCGGAGCTACCGGCTCGGACGCCGTTGGCATGACTTCGGCAGGCGCTGGTGTCGCTTGTGCAGCCGGGGCGGGCTGCGCAGCACTCTCCGGAGCCAGCGATGCGGGAGCTGGTGCTGCCTGCGGCTCCGGCATGCCCAGATCGGCTTTCGGCTTGTCGGGAATATGCGCCGCTTCTTTTGCTTCCTTGGGCAGGAACACTTCCACCAGCGCGAAGAAACGCTCGTAGAACTTGGACGACGAGACGGTTTCGCTCGCGACCTTGACCATCGAATCGTCCGACGAACCGATCGGCATCGATACCGACCCCAGCACGCCTACACCGAGGCTGGCGGAGTTATTGGTCTTCTTCAGCGCATACTGGTCCTGAAGGGCGTTGGCAAACACCGTGGCGTGGTGCCCGGCGCTGCCGTCTTCGGCACAAACCACACTGAAGCTGATTTCCATGTGGGTTTCGCCGGTCTGCTGGAAGCTCTTGTGCCCGCTGACCAGTTTCGGATCACTGCTGGTGATGATGTAGCCCTGGCTCAGCAGCGCCCTGCGAGCGGCTTCACAGCTCTGCGCATCGGTTACAGGGTAATTGCGGGAGAAGGTTCCGGAATCGTCGAAGTTCTCATGCTCGTAGATGGCGGTTTTCTTCGACGAGCACCCGGCGGCAGCGGCCAGCACCAGCGCCAACCCGGCAACACGCATGGGAAATGATTTAAACATTGAACATCCTGATGAAAACGGTTCGGGGCGTATTGTGCAACAGATCGATGCTTAGCGTCGCATCGATTGTGTCTTAAACCAGTTACAGGTGTGTTGACTCCGTTATTTGGGAAAAATCCCTCGCGTCTGTCGGGCTTTCGGCAATAAAAAACCCCGGCTGGCTGGCCGGGGTCCTTGTGTAACGCGAGATTTCAAGCTGACATCAGTAGCGCTTGATGTCCGCCTCGCTTTCCAGCTGCTTGCGGTAAGCCGCAAAGTCTTGCTGGCCAACGCGCGAAGCGAGGAAGCGACGGTATTGAGCCTTCTCTTCTTCAGTCGGCGCTGCGGCTTCGTTGACGCCGTTCAGACGAACGATCATCAGGCTGCCATCAGGCAGGGTCACGCTGGTGAACGTCGGCTTGTCCTTGGCGGCAGGCTTTGGCATGCGGAACAGCGCTTGCAGCACGGTTGGGTCAACCCCTTCCTGAGCGCGGGTGGCTGCTTCGGTGACCTTCCAGTTCTGGCCGTCAATCGCTGCGTTCAGCGCAGTCTTGCCATCGCGCAGGCTGGCTATCAGCTCGTCAGCCTTGGTCTTGGCGGCAGCACTGGCGTGCTCCTTGGCCAATTGCTCGCGAATCGGACCCGCCACGCTTTCCAGCGGCAGTTGCGCAGGCTTGAGGTGCTCCTTGGCGCGCAATACCACAACGGTCTCAGGGTCCAGCTCGATGGCGGTGCTGTTGGCACCCTCATCCAGCACTTCCGGGCTGAACGCCGCGGTGATCACGGCACGGTTGGCTGCGATGCCTTCACCACCGTCACGACCGAAAGGCTTGGACGTGTGAACGGTCAGCTTCAGGTCTTGCGCCGGTTGCGCCAGATCGGAGGCTTCGAACGAGGCATCTTCCAGTTGCTTGGTCGCTTCGACGAAACGCTGTTCAACCTGTTGAGCCTTCATTTCGCGAGTCAGCTTGTCTTTCAGGCTGGCGAAAGTCGGCACTTCAGGCGCTTCCACACCCAACAGCTTGATCAGGTGGAAACCGAAGTCAGTGCGAACCGGCTCGGAAACCTGATCCTTGGCCAGCGAGTACAGGGCTTTTTCGAAGGCAGGGTCATAGACGCCAGGGCCTGCGTAGCCAAGGTCACCACCATTGTTCGCCGAACCCGGATCCTGGGAGAACTCCTTGGCCAGGGCCTCGAACTGCTCGCCTTTGGCCAGGCGGGCCTGGATGTCTTCGATCTTGGCCTTGGCTTGCGCTTCGGTGGTCTTGTCGTTCACTTCGATCAGAATGTGCGCAGCCCGGCGTTGCTCGGACAGGTTGGCGATTTCTTTCTGATACGCCGCTTGCAGGTCTTCGTCCTTGACGCTGACCTGATCGAAGAAGGAGGCCTTCTTCAACTCCAGGTAATCGATGACCACCTGATCCGGCGTCATGAATTCCTTGGCGTGTTCGTCGTAATAGGCTTTGACTTCATCATCGGTCAGTTTCACCGCTGCAGGGTCAGCCTTGATGGTCAGGGAAGCGAAATCGCGGGTCTGTTTTTCCAGACGGGCGAAGGCCAGAACCTGTGCATCGGTGACAAAACCGCTACCCGCCAGACCGGCGCGCAGTTGGCCGATCAGCATTTCCTGAGCCAGCATCTGGCGGAACTGCATACGGCTGTAACCGAGTTGACGAATCACCTGATCGAAACGCTCAGGACTGAACTTGCCATCCACCTGGAACTCAGGCGTTTGCAGGATGACCTGGTCCAGAGCCCCTTCGGAGAAAGCGAATTTGGAGCTTTGTGCGCCTTGCAGCAGCAGCTTGCGATCGATCAGGCCCTTGAGCGCCGATTCGCGCAGCATCTTTTCATCGAGCAAGGAGGCATCGAAATCCTTGCCCAGCTGTTGCATGAGTTGGCGGCGTTGCATATCGACCGCCTGGCTCAGCTCGTTCTGGCTGATCTCATCGCCATTGACCTTCGCCGCTTCGTTCTGATGCGTCGTGGCTTTGAAAATGGCGTCGAAACCGGTCAAGGCCATCAGTACAACGATGACCCCGATAATGGTCTTGGCAATCCAGCCTTGTGAATTGTCCCTGATGTTCTGCAGCATGCGTCCCCCAAAAACGGTTGAACTTCAAAAATTAGGCAACCGTGGAGCGTGGGTAGAATCCGGATAGAAGAAAGGCGCATCCGAGGATGCGCCTTCTCGTAACTGGCGGAGCGGACCGTTGACTCCAACCTGGGAGTCTCGGCGTCTCGGACCGGCGACCTGCCGACTGGACTACCGCTCCGCTGCCAGGTCAGGCATGACCCCGACCCGGACAGGCAAAAAACTGAATCGAACTTAGTTGACAGCTTCTTTCAGTGCTTTACCGGCTTTGAAACCTGGTTTTTTGGCTGCCGCGATTTCCAGCGTCTTACCGGTCTGTGGGTTACGACCAATGCGAGCAGGACGATCAGTTACGGAGAAAGTACCGAAACCAACCAGAACAACGGAGTCGCCAGCCTTGAGAGCGCCAGTGACGGATTCGATTACAGCGTCCAGCGCACGGCCAGCAGCAGCTTTCGGGATATCAGCGGATGCAGCGATAGCATCAATCAGTTCCGACTTGTTCACTCTAAGTCCCCTTATATCTATTTGAGTATGATTCTAAGTTTTTTTGGTGAAAGCAAAAACGAGTGCTGAATGGCCTACAGACACTTAAGAGCCGCTTTATAACAAGGGCTCTAAAAAACTGTCAACAAGCCCCCCAGGCAAATACGTACTAATGCGTGCTAATTCTTTCCTTGGAATCGGACTCGCGTTTTTCATCCTTCGCGACAATCTCCGGAGCCACATCCGGCAAGGGCTCCGGCGCGTATTGCAGCGCAATTTGCAGGACCTCGTCAATCCATTTAACCGGTTTAATCTGGAGATCTTGCTTGATATTGTCAGGAATTTCCTTCAGATCACGAACATTCTCTTCGGGAATGATCACAGTCTTGATTCCACCGCGGTGAGCAGCGAGCAGTTTTTCCTTCAAACCACCAATCGCCAATACTTGGCCACGCAAAGTGATTTCACCGGTCATGGCCACGTCCGCACGCACAGGAATGCCGGTCAATGCCGAGACCAGCGCCGTGCACATGCCTACACCCGCGCTAGGACCGTCTTTCGGCGTTGCCCCTTCCGGCATGTGGATGTGGGTGTCGCGCTTCTCGTGGAAGTCCAGGGGAATCCCCAGGCTCTTCGCGCGGCTACGCACAACGGTCTGGGCCGCGGTGATCGACTCGACCATCACGTCACCCAAGGAACCCGTCTTGATCAACTGGCCTTTGCCCGGCACCACAGCGGCCTCGATGGTCAGCAATTCGCCACCCACCTGAGTCCAGGCCAGACCGGTTACCTGACCAATCTGGTCCTGTTGTTCTGCCAGGCCGTAGCGGAATTTACGCACGCCCAGGTAGTGCTCCAGATCGTCTGCAGTGACTTTAACCGAGAAGCGTTTTTCCAGTGCATGCTCCTTGACGGCCTTGCGGCAGACCTTGGCAATCTGGCGCTCCAGGCCACGCACACCGGCTTCGCGGGTGTAGTAGCGAATGATGTCGCGGATCGCTTCCTCGTCGAATTCCAGTTCGCCTTTTTTCAGGCCGTTAGCCTGGATTTGCTTGGGCGAAAGGTATTTGACGGCGATGTTGATCTTCTCGTCTTCGGTGTAGCCAGGCAGACGAATCACTTCCATCCGGTCCAGCAGCGCCGGTGGAATGTTCATGGAGTTCGAGGTGCAGAGGAACATCACATCCGACAGGTCGTAGTCGACCTCCAGATAGTGGTCGTTGAAGTTGTGGTTCTGCTCGGGATCGAGCACTTCCAGCAACGCCGACGCCGGATCGCCGCGCATATCGCTGCCCATCTTGTCGATTTCATCGAGCAGGAACAGCGGGTTGCGGACACCCACTTTTGTCATCTTTTGAATCAATCTTCCTGGCATAGACCCGATGTAAGTACGGCGATGACCACGAATTTCCGCTTCATCACGCACACCACCGAGGGCCATACGCACGAATTTGCGGTTGGTGGCGTGTGCAATCGACTCCGCCAGAGAGGTTTTACCCACCCCTGGTGGACCTACAAGGCACAACACCGGACCACGAATTTTCTTCACACGCTTTTGTACGGCGAGATATTCGAGGATCCGCTCTTTGACTTCTTCCAGCCCATAGTGGTCGGCATCGAGAATATCTTCTGCCCGCGTCAGATCCAGGCGAACCTTGCTCTGAGCCTTCCAAGGCACCTGAACCAGCCAGTCGATGTAGGACCGTACCACGGTCGCTTCAGCGGACATCGGCGACATTTGCTTGAGCTTGTTCAGCTCGGCCGTAGCCTTGGCCAGCGCATCTTTTGGCAGGCCAGCGGCATCGATACGCTTTTTCAGCTCTTCGACTTCGTTGTGCCCTTCGTCGCTGTCGCCGAGCTCTTTCTGAATGGCCTTCATCTGCTCATTCAGGTAGTACTCGCGCTGACTGCGCTCCATTTGCTTTTTGACACGACCACGAATGCGTTTTTCAACCTGCAGCAAATCGATCTCGGCATCCAGCAACGCCAGGACGTGCTCGACCCGGGCCGACAAATCGATGATTTCGAGAATTTCCTGCTTCTGCTCGATTTTCAGCGCCATATGCGCGGCCATCGTGTCTACCAGACGCCCAGGCTCGTCGATGCTGTTGAGCGACGACAGGACCTCGGCCGGGACTTTCTTGCCCAGTTGCACATATTGCTCGAACTGCGACAGCAGGCTACGCACAAACACTTCCGACTCGCGCTCAGGCGCGTCGACTTCGTCGATCAACGAGACTTCGGCACGGCAATGGCCGTCGACTTCGCTGAAGCGCTCAACGGTGCCCCGCTGCTCGCCTTCGACCAGAACCTTTACCGTGCCGTCAGGCAGCTTCAGCAGCTGCAGAACGGTAGCAATCGTACCCACGCGATACAGTGCGTCTTCACCGGGATCATCGTCAGCAGGGTTTCTCTGAGCCAGCAGAAGAATCTGCTTGTCGCCCGTCATCGCGGCCTCGAGGGCTTCGATGGATTTCTCGCGCCCCACGAACAGCGGGATAACCATGTGCGGATAAACCACGACATCACGCAATGGCAGGAGAGGCAATTCGATGGTTGACTTCATGATTTCGCCTCTACGGCGGCCCTAGGGCCGGAAACAGATGGAATTAAGCGTGAAACCAAGATGGGGGCTAGTTTCAAAAAAAACAAGCGGATAAAAAAACGACTTGAAAGATTGTCCGATCACGGGCCGAACCTGTGGCCGCTCGAGAAAACAGTCAACTGCCTGAGCGCCCCTCACAGGCACCTCGTGCCCACAAAAGCAAAGGGGCCCTAAGGCCCCTTCTTTATACCGACTGCGCGACGCTTAGGCGTCTGGCGCGGCCTTGGCAGGTTTCTCATTGTTCTCGTAGATGAACAATGGCTGAGACTTGCCTTCTATAACGCTTTCATCGATCACTACTTTACTCACATCGGATTGCGATGGGATTTCATACATAGTGTCGAGCAACACACCTTCGAGAATCGAACGCAGCCCACGGGCACCGGTTTTGCGTTCCAGTGCGCGCTTGGCGACGGACTTCAGTGCGTCGGAACGGAATTCCAGGTCCACACCTTCCATCTCGAACAACTTGGCATATTGCTTGGTCAGAGCATTTTTCGGCTCGGTGAGAATCTGCATCAAAGCAGCCTCATCAAGCTCGTCCAGCGTGGCAAGAACCGGCAGACGACCGACGAATTCCGGGATCAGACCGAACTTGACCAGATCGTCAGGCTCGACTTCACGCAGGGACTCACCGACTTTCTTGCCTTCTTCCTTGCTGCGCACTTCCGCGTTGAAACCGATGCCACCCTTGGTGGAACGGTTCTGAATGACTTTCTCCAGACCGGAGAATGCACCACCGCAGATGAACAGGATGTTACGGGTGTCGACCTGAAGGAATTCCTGCTGCGGATGCTTGCGACCACCCTGAGGCGGAACGGAAGCGACCGTACCTTCGATCAACTTGAGCAGGGCCTGCTGCACGCCTTCACCGGAAACATCCCGGGTGATGGACGGGTTGTCAGATTTGCGCGAGATCTTGTCGATCTCGTCGATGTAGACAATGCCCATCTGGGCCTTTTCCACATCGTAGTCACATTTCTGCAGCAGCTTCTGAATAATGTTCTCGACATCTTCACCCACGTAACCGGCCTCGGTGAGGGTGGTTGCGTCGGCGATGGTGAACGGAACATTCAGCAAGCGAGCCAGAGTTTCGGCAAGCAGGGTTTTACCCGAGCCTGTCGGGCCGATCAGCAAGATGTTGCTCTTGCCGAGTTCGACGTCGTCAGCCTTTTTGTCACGTTGATTCAGGCGCTTGTAGTGGTTGTACACCGCTACGGCCAGAACCTTTTTGGCACGTTCCTGACCAATCACGTATTGATCAAGGATGCCGCTGATTTCTTTAGGCGAAGGCAATTTATGCGCGCTGCTCTCGGCCTGTGCTTCCTGCACCTCCTCACGGATGATGTCATTGCACAGGTCGACGCACTCGTCGCAGATAAAGACCGAGGGGCCGGCAATCAATTTGCGTACTTCATGCTGGCTTTTGCCACAGAAGGAGCAATAGAGCAGCTTGCCGTTGTCCTCGCCGTTGCGGGTGTCAGTCATTCGTTCGATCCAAATCCGATAGGCTTGCAACACAAGATGAAGGCTATTGCGGGCTTTTTCAAGCCCGCTGGTGATCGGATAAGCCGACCAGCCTTATTTTGAGCTGCTTATTTTAAGCTGGGCGCTGGGTGATCACTTCATCGATCAGGCCGTATTCACGTGCGGCTTCTGCACTCATGAAATTATCGCGGTTGGTATCGCGCTCGATTTCTTCAAGGGTGCGCCCGCTGTGCTTGGCCATCAGCGTATTGAGGCGCTCGCGAATGAACAGGATTTCCTTGGCGTGGATTTCGATATCCGAAGCCTGGCCCTGGAAACCGCCCAGCGGCTGGTGAATCATCACACGGGAGTTTGGCAGGCAGTAACGCTTGCCAGGAGCACCGGCCGTCAGCAGGAACGCGCCCATGCTGCATGCCTGACCGATACAGGTGGTCGACACGTTGGGCTTGATGAACTGCATGGTGTCGTAGATCGACATGCCGGCGGTCACCGAACCGCCCGGGGAGTTGATATAGAGATGGATATCCTTGTCCGGGTTTTCCGCTTCAAGGAACAGCAGTTGCGCACAGATCAGGTTGGCCATGTAGTCCTCTACAGGACCCACCAGAAAGATCACTCGCTCCTTGAGAAGGCGCGAATAGATGTCGTAGGCGCGCTCGCCACGAGCAGATTGCTCGACAACCATAGGGACCAGGCCGCCTGCGGCCTGGATATCAGAGTTCTGCTGAATATACGAATTACGGAACATGCTCTGCAGTCACTCCCAAAATAGTTAGGTCTTGAAAACGCATAAGCCAGCACGAATGCTGGCTTATGGTGTGTACTTCTTAACGCTGGAACAATCAGTCGGCTTTTGGAGCTTCTACCGGCTTGACCGCTTCTTCGTAAGAGACCGATTTGTCGGTCACGCTAGCTTTCTGCAGAACAGTATCCACAACTTGCTCTTCCAGCACAACCGAACGGACTTCGTTCAGTTGCTGGTCGTTCTTGTAGTACCAGGACACTACTTGCTCAGGCTCTTGGTAAGCCGAAGCCATTTCCTGGATCATTTCGCGAACGCGGGTTTCGTCAGGCTTGAGGTCGAATTGCTTGACCACTTCAGCCACGATCAGACCCAGCACAACGCGACGCTTGGCTTGCTCTTCGAACAGCTCGGCCGGCAGTTGGTCAGGCTTGATGTTGCCACCGAACTGTTGAACAGCCTGTACGCGCAGACGGTCAACTTCGTTGGACAGCAGAGCCTTCGGCACTTCGATCGGGTTGGTGGCCAGCAGACCGTCCATTACCTGATTCTTGACCTTGGACTTGATGGCCTGACGCAGTTCGCGCTCCATGTTCTTGCGAACTTCGGTGCGGAAACCATCGATACCGCTTTCCTTGATGCCGAATTGAGCGAAGAACTCTTCGTTCAGCTCTGGCAGTTTTGGCTCGGAAACAGTGTTCACGGTCACGGTGAACTCAGCGGTTTTGCCAGCCAGGTCGAGGTTCTGGTAGTCCTCAGGGAAGGTCAGGTTCAGAACACGCTCTTCGCCGGCTTTAGCGCCAACCAGACCGTCTTCGAAGCCTGGGATCATGCGGCCGGAACCCAGAACCAGCTGGGTACCCTTGGCGGAACCGCCAGCGAATACTTCGCCGTCGACCTTGCCAACGAAATCGATGTTCAGTTGGTCTTCGTTCTGAGCGGCGCGATCAGCGACTTCGAAACGGGTGTTCTGCTTGCGCAGGATGTCCAGCATCTTGTCCAGATCGGCATCTTCAACGTTGGCGCTCAGGCGCTCTACGTTGATACCCTCGAAACCGGCAACGGTGAACTCAGGGAACACTTCGAATACGGCAACGTATTCCAGGTCCTTGCCCGCTTCCAGGGATTTTGGCTCGATCGACGGCGAACCAGCCGGGTTCAGCTTTTGCTCGACCACTGCTTCGTAGAAGGAAGACTGGATCACGTCGCCTACAGCTTCCTGGCGAGCTTCAGCGCCGAAACGACGCTTGATTTCGCTCATTGGCACTTTGCCTGGACGGAAGCCAGCAATCTTGGCCTTTTGGGCAGTCTGCTGCAGACGCTTGTTGACCTGAGTCTCGATGCGCTCAGCCGGCACGGTGATGCTCATGCGGCGCTCAAGAGCAGAAGTATTTTCAACAGAAACTTGCATGGATATTCCTCGTTGCACAGACGTTAGCCGGCCGTTTCCGACCCCAGAATCAAGGGCATGCATTCTAGTGGGTCAAACTCAAGAAGTCACCCTACTGAAAACGGGTAAAAACGCAGCAGGCAATTTATAGGTGCGAATGCACGGATGCACCTCGCCCCGGTGGCAAATACAGCCAATCATGCCAGGGCTCTGCGCCAACCTTTCTATATATAGAAGCGGTTGCCGATCATCTCCCTGACAGCCGGACTTGCGAGCAAGCCGGCGGACAGCGCGGCATCATCGAGAAACATAAATACGACGAAACGCCCCGCCCTGCGACCCCTGACCAGCAGTCGCCGAAACTCGAACCACTGAAACAAAAAAGGCGCCAGACTGTTAAATCTGGCGCCTTTCGGAATATGGGGTGGACGATGGGGATCGAACCCACGACAACGGGAGTCACAATCCCGTGCTCTACCAACTGAGCTACGCCCACCATATTGCGTGTCAAAGAAGCCAAACAACTTCTTTGTTAAGCCCCAACCATGCTGCTTGGCATGCATGAAGCTTTATTTGGTGCGGATGAAGAGACTCGAACTCTTACGCCTCGCGGCGCTGGAACCTAAATCCAGTGTGTCTACCAATTCCACCACATCCGCGAGTTGAAGCTTTTAAAGCAAAGGCGCCAGACCGTTAAATCTGGCGCCTTTCGAAATATGGGGTGGACGATGGGGATCGAACCCACGACAACGGGAGTCACAATCCCGTGCTCTACCAACTGAGCTACGCCCACCATATCGCGCTACTTGTGCCAATGCTGCCTAATGGCGCACCCGGCAGGACTCGAACCTGCGACCATCCGCTTAGAAGGCGGATGCTCTATCCAGCTGAGCTACGGGCGCCTTATTAATCTGTACCCTTGAAGGACTACAAACTAAATGCTTTCCAGCCTCGCAGAACCTTGATTCCGCTTGACCTTCTTAACCAGTGCTAGGCTGTGCCCGACAAGTGCGACGAATAGTATAGAGCCACCTGTAGGTCGTCAAATCCTTTTTGAAAAAAATTCATTTAATTAAAGGAGTTAGGGGAATTTGCAGACCAAGCGCCTTTGCCCTCACCGCATGACATGCGAGAATGCGTTCTCTTTTTTTCCCCTCTCGATGGTTAATCACGCGCAATGACTGCACAACTAATCGACGGCAAATCGATCGCCGCCAGCCTGCGCCAGCAGATCGCCCAACGCGTCACCGAGCGTCGCCAGCAAGGCTTGCGCACGCCAGGCCTCGCGGTGATCCTGGTCGGCAGCGATCCTGCCTCTCAGGTTTATGTCTCGCACAAGCGTAAAGACTGTGAAGAGGTCGGCTTCCTTTCCCAAGCTTATGACCTGCCTTCCGAAACCACTCAAGAAGCGCTGGCCGATCTGATCGATCGCCTCAATGACGACCCGGCAATCGACGGCGTTCTGTTGCAGCTTCCCCTCCCCGAGCACCTGGATGCCTCGAAATTGCTCGAGCGCATTCGTCCGGACAAAGACGTCGACGGTTTCCACCCTTATAACGTCGGTCGCCTGGCCCAGCGTATTCCGCTGCTGCGCCCATGCACCCCAAAAGGCATCATGACCCTGCTGGAAAGCACCGGTGCCGATCTGTACGGGATGAATGCAGTGGTTGTCGGCGCGTCCAACATTGTCGGCCGGCCGATGGCGATGGAACTGTTGCTGGCGGGTTGCACCGTTACCGTCACCCACCGCTTCACCAAGGATCTGGCCGGTCACGTCGGTCGTGCCGACCTGGTCGTCGTGGCTGCCGGCAAGCCTGGCCTGGTCAAGGGTGAGTGGATCAAGGAAGGCGCGATCGTGATCGACGTCGGCATCAACCGTCAGGACGATGGCAAGCTCGTCGGCGACGTCATTTACGAAACCGCCCTGCCCCGCGCCAGCTGGATCACGCCGGTGCCAGGTGGCGTAGGCCCGATGACCCGTGCCTGCCTGCTGGAAAACACGCTGTACGCCGCTGAAACTTTGCACAGCTGAAGCCTGTTGCTCAGTTAGTCAGCGACACAGGAAACCCCGCCCATGGCGGGGTTCTTTTTTGTCCGCTCAACCGCAATGACCATCCGCCGGAAAGTGACATTTTTTTCATGTTCCCAAGGACTTTCACGTCACCCTCGAACAACCATCGACAGTTATTCAGCCATACTCCAGAATGTCGCGCTTTTACGAAATAGCCCGTTACATAACGGCGTATCAACACTTTATGAGTCTGCCAGCGTGAAAATCCGTCTTTCCATCCTGAGCCTAGTTTTTGCACTTACAGGGACTTTCATCACGCCTCTTGCCATCGCCGGCGAAACCACCGCCGCACCTCGAGACAACTCGAAGCTCAAGCTCGCTTCCGGCAGCACGTTGCTGCTGGATATGCAGACCAACAAAGTCATCTATGCCAACAATCCCGACGTGGTTGTCCCCATCGCTTCCGTCAGCAAGCTGATGACCGGCCTGGTTGTGGTTGAAGCCAATCAGAACATGGATGAGTACATCAACATCGACATCAGCAACACCCCGGAAATGAAGGGCGTGTTTTCCCGGGTCAAGCTCAAAAGCGAAATGCCCCGCCGCGAAATGCTGTTGATTGCGCTGATGTCGTCTGAGAACCGTGCAGCCGCGAGTCTGGCGCACCATTATCCGGGTGGTTACGCCGCGTTCATCGCCGCGATGAATGCCAAGGCCAAGGCGCTGGGCATGACCAACACCCATTTCGTCGAGCCGACCGGCCTGTCGCCGCGCAACGTCTCCACCGCCCGCGACTTGAGCAAACTGCTGATCGCCGCGCACAAGCACCCGCTACTGACGCAGCTGAGCACCACCAAGGAAAAAACCGTGTCGTTCCGCAAGCCCAACTACAGCCTGGGCTTTCGTAACACCGACCACCTGGTCAACAAGCCGAACTGGAACATCGAGCTGACGAAAACCGGTTTCACCAATGAAGCCGGCCACTGCCTGGTCCTGGTGACGCACATGGGCGACCGCAAGGTGGCGATGGTCATTCTCGACGCTTACGGCAAGTACACCCACTTTGCCGATGCCACCCGCCTGCGCAATTGGGTCGAAACCGGCCGCAGCGCTGACGTGCCTTCCGTTGCCCTGCAATACAAATCGGACAAGAACCTCAAGCATCGCCAAAGTGGTGTAGTCGAAGCTTCAAAGTAAAAAAGAGCTTCAAAGTAAAAAGAGCTTCCAAGTAATAAAACAACCGCCATAAAAAACCCCGACCAGTCGGGGTTTTTTATTGGATCGCTCAATCATTGGGCAACGGCATCTGATCATCATCGGGAATGCCATCCCCCTTGCTCGGATCGTTCCAGGCTTTCGGGTGTTCCCCGGGTGCCACGGCAGGCCGAGCCAGCGGATCACGCAACGGGCTATCCGGATCCATCACCGGATCGACACTCTCCTCAGGCGTCGTCGGAACAGTTTCCGGACGTTTGTCGTTGAAACTCGAATCGGTAGACATACGCACCTCCGTGGGGTCTGGAACCTAGTACATCAGATACCTTGAACGCCCGGCGGTGCGTGCCAGATGACGAACGGGCCTACTGCGCGCCCAAAGCCTTTTTCGCCTTCGCCGCCGCCTGCTCCTGGCCTGCCTGAGCCAGATCATTGGCGGCCTTGAGCCAACGCTGTTGATCGACTTCGGCCGGGATTTGCGTCGGCGCCTGAATCAACACCGCCCATCCCCCGGCATCCTTGAACGCCGATTCGAACGAGCCAAAACTCATCAGCAATCGCTGCTCCATACCCGCGCGCAGGAGCACGGTCTGCTTCTGGCGGTTATACCCGGACAGGATCGCGTAACGGGGTTCGGCCCAAAGCGCCGAGCCTTCGGTAAAGCGCACCATCACCGGATAACCCGCCGCCACCTGGGTCAGCAAGGCAGGCAGATTGCTGTCCAGGGGATAGACCATCATTCCGTATTCCCGGGCCAGGTTCTGCATGTTTTGCTGCAGCTGAGCCTCGCCGCCCGGCAAGTGCAAGGGTTTGTCCAGCAGCCCCGGCGTGATCACGATGCCCTGCTGGGACAACATGCTCGCCAACACCTGCGGCCCGCTCTGGTTGGAGACGCCGCGATAGAACCTGCCACTGAGCTCGACTCGCTCCGGCAGACGCTTGATCTGCGGCGAAACGCTGCCGGCGCAACCGGCCAGGCCGGCGACGCAACCGACGATGACCGCCGCTGAAAGAATCCGAGAAATTACCCGCACCATCATCACTCTCTTGTTCAGATGCCAGGCAATCCGCTTCCCGGCTTGGCTGTGGATCATAGGACGCCCAGCGACGTCGGTATAGCCTTAACCAGTAGTCCACGGCTTTCGATAGAGCGAACTGGTTGGTCACAGTCGACCTTCGGTCAATAGCCTGAAACAAGGTAGCGACTAGACTGTCACTTGCAAGCTGTGTGTGCCCGCCGCAGGGCAAAGAGGAGGCATCGATGAGCCTGGCAATGACAATTGTGATGTTGATTTCCGGCTGGCTGGCCGTTGCCGCCGCCATGTTGTGGGGCGTTCTGCGCATTGCCCGCCGCCACCACCACCCTGTTCAACCGACCAAACAGGTACAGAGCGAAAAAACCGCCACGCGTCATGCCGCCGCCCACTGACGAGCACTTTCAAGCTTCCAAATAAAAACGGCCGCCTGCTTTCTTTCGAGAGCAGGCGGCCGTTTCGTTCAGCTGCAGGTTATGCCTGCGCAGCCAGGTGTTTCTGCTTGGCCCTGCGGGACATCATGTTCAACACCTCAATCGCCGCCGAGAACGCCATCGCCGCATAAACGTAGCCTTTCGGTACGTGGGCGCCGAAGCCTTCGGCGATCAGCGTCATGCCGATCATGATCAAGAAGCCCAGGGCCAGCATCACCACGGTCGGGTTGTCGTTGATGAACTTGGCCAGTGGATCAGCCGCCAGCAACATCACCAGTACCGACACCACCACCGCGATGATCATGATCGGCAAATGCTCGGTCATGCCGACGGCGGTAATGATGCTGTCGATGGAGAACACCATGTCCAGCATCAGGATCTGGCCGATCGCGGCGGCAAAACCCAGGGTTACGGTCGAGGTTTTCGACGTCGGATCTTCCGGTGCCGGGTCCATGCTGTGATGGATCTCGGTAGTGGCTTTCCACAACAGGAACAGGCCGCCGGCGATCAGGATCATGTCCTTCCAGGAGAACGCCTGGCCGAAAATCTCGATCACAGGTTCCGTCAGCTGGACTATGAACGCGATGGTGCTCAGTAGGCCCAGGCGCAGGATCAGGGCCATGCCGATACCGATTCGCCGTGCCTTCTGCCGGTGCTGCTCGGGCAGTTTGTTGGTCAGGATCGAGATGAAGATCAGGTTATCGATGCCGAGCACGATCTCCATCACCACCAGGGTGGCCAGGGCAACCCACGCGGTGGGGCTGGCGGCTAACTGTAAAAGGTATTCCATGGGTCAGTCCTGACTCGTTGTAGACGGTTTAGATTTCCTGGGAGGCAGACTTGTTTTTATCCGAGTCTTTTTCCGCCGATTCTTTTTTGCCGGTCAAACCACTGGTGGCGTCGCTGAGCGCCTGCTCGGCGGCCTTGTGGGTGTCGTCGATGGCTTGCTTGGCGCTCTCGGCAGCCTTGCCCATCAGTTGCTGAGCGCTCTTTTCGGCCTGGTCACAACCAGCCAGCACCAGTAAAGACGCTATCAGCAGTGCCGTGGTTTTAAGCTTCATGATGTTTTCCTCGATAGAACGAACGGGCCGCTGCGATGGCCCGTTGATAGCGACGCATTCTAGGGAGATGAACACTTCAGGAAAATTCGTATTTTTGGCGGTTATACTTCGGTTTTTACGAACATACACTATTCATGTGAACTGGGGATTTCACCCACATGCTCAATTACCGACAACTGCACTACTTCTGGGTGGTCGCCAAGACCGGCAGCATCGTGCGCGCCTGCGAGCAGTTGAACCTGACGCCCCAGACCATCAGCGGGCAGATTTCACTGCTCGAACAAACCTATGGCATCGAACTGTTCCGCCGTGTCGGACGCCAGCTGGAGCTCACCGAAGCCGGGCGGCAAACCCTGCCCTACGCCGAACAAATGTTTCAGCTGGGTGGCGAACTGGAGTTGATGCTGCGCGCTCGCCCCAATGAACAGCAGATTCTGTTCCGGGTCGGCGTGGCCGACGTGGTGCCCAAGTCCATCGTCTACCGCCTGATTGCGCCAACCATGGAATTGACCGACCCCCTGCGCATCACTTGTCGCGAAGACAAGTTGGAACGCCTGTTGGCCGACCTGGCCATCCAGCGCCTGGACTTGGTGATTTCCGACAGCCCCATGCCATCGCACCTGGATATCAAGGGCTACAGCCAGAAGCTCGGCGAATGCGGCATCAGCTTCTTCGCCACGGCAGAGTTGGCGGCGCGTTACGGCCAGGACTTCCCCCGCAGCCTGCATGGCGCGCCATTGCTGATTCCCGGGGCGGAAACCGTGGTGCGCAGCCGCCTGCAGCGCTGGTTCGCCGAACAGCAGATTCAGCCGCAGATTGTCGGCGAGTTCGATGACAGTGCCTTGATGCAGGCCTTCGGCCAATCCGGCAGCGGGATCTTCATCGGCCCCAGCGTGATTGCCGACGAAGTGAAACGCCAGATGGGCGTGGAGGTGATTGGCCAGACCGACGCGGTGAGCGAGTCGTTCTACGCCATTTCGGTGGAACGCAAGGTCAAGCACCCTGGCATTGTCGCCATTACCGAGGGTGCCCGACGCGAGCTGTTTACAGCGCTGTGAGCGCTTCCCGGGGCTTGAAGGTCATCAACGCAATGGCCAACAGGATCGAGGCCAGGATCAATCCGGCGGCGGCGAACCCCAGGCCCTGCAGGCCGACGCTGTCGATCACCCGGCCGCCGATCATGGCCCCCAGGCCGATCCCCAGATTGGCCCCGGCGATGTTCAGCGACGCGGCGAACGCCGGCGCTTCCGGCGCGGCCTTCATCAGGCGCACATGGCTGACCAGGAACAGCGCCGCCTGAGTAATGCCCCAGATGCCCATCGCCGCTGCCAGCCCGTAGGGCGAATGGATGTTCGGCACCAGCGCCACCAGGCCGGCGATCATGAAGGCGCAGAACATCATCGAAGCCACCAGCGGATGCCGGTCCACCGCGCGACCGCCCAGGGAGTTGCCGATCAGCCCCACCGCGCCGAAGCCCATCAGGCACCAGCCGACCACCGTGCCGTCGAGCCCGGCGAGGCGCTCAAGGATGTCCGCCAGATAGGTGTAGGCGGTGAACATGCCGCTGAACACGATGATCGACAGCAGTACATGCCCCACCATCAGAGGGCTGCGCAGGATCTTGAATTGCGAGCGGAAGCTGACCTGATGCTGATGCAGGTTGGTTTTCGGCAAATAGATAAACAGCAGCAGCGCCTTGGCAAAGGCAATGAACGCAAGAATGGCGAAGGCACTGCGCCAGCCGAACGCATCGGAAATCAGCGTGCCCACCGGAATGCCGAACACCGTGGCGCAGACAATACCGAAGCCGATCTTGGCGATGGCGCGGCCGGCGTAATCCGGGCCGACGATGTCCACCGCGGTCTCGCTGGCCAGCGCCCAGAACACCGGCAAGCCCAAGGCCGGAATCAGCCGCGCAAATGCCATCACCCAGATGTTCGGTGCCAGCGCCGCCAGGGTGTTGGCCAGGCCGAACATGATCAGCACCGAGATAAACAGCTTGCGCCGCTCGAAACGGGCGAAGTACGCGGTCAGGAACGGCCCGAACGCGGCGACAGTGAAGGCGAACAGGGTCACCAGCAAACCCGCTTGCGGGATGCTGACGTCGAGGTCACGGGCGATGGCCGGCAACAGGCCGACGATGATGAACTCCGTGGTCAGCACCGTAAAACCGGCGGCCGACAACAGAAAAACGGGCAACAGCATGCAGAACTCCAGAAAACGACAACACCAGCGATAGCCCGAAGGCTCACTGGAACATGAAAATGAGGATGGCGAAGCTTAACAGAGTGTGTCCGTACAGGGTTGCACGAACCTGCAAATCGTTGGCTGGAACCCCAGGGCAGATGCCCTTGTAGGAGCGAGCATGCTCGCGATGAACTCAAGAACACCGCGGGCTTTCAGGAATCCCGCGCCATCGTTGACGACCATCGCGAGCATGCTCGCTCCTACAGAAGATGGGGCGGTTTAGAACGCGCCCATGTAATCACGCTTGCCCACTTCCACGCCGTTGTGACGCAGCAGCGCATAAGCGGTGGTGACGTGGAAGAAGAATTGCGGCAGGCCGTAGGTCAGCAGGTAAGCCTGGCCGGAGAAACGCTTCTCTTTAGGGGTGCCCGGACGAGTCACGATCTCGATGCCTTCCTTGCCGTTGATCTGCTCAGGCTTGATCTCGCCGATGTAAGCCAGAACCTTGGTCAGCAGCGCTTGCAGCTCGGCGAAGGTGGTTTCGGTGTCGTCGTACTTCGGTACTTCAACTTCGGCCAGACGCGAAGAAACACCTTTGGCGAAGTCCACGGCGATCTGCACCTGACGCACCAGCGGGAACATGTCCGGGTACAGACGGGCTTGCAGGAAGGCGTTCGGGTCGATGTTTTTTGCGGTGGCGTGCGCTTCGGCCTTTTTCAGCACATCGCTCAGGGCGTTGAGCATTTGCTGGAAAACAGGGACGGAAGCGTCGTACAGGGAAATGGTCATGACAGGTCTCGTGTGGTGACGGGAGGGAAACATCGGCCACCTGTAGGAGCGAGCCTGCTCGCGATGAACGACCAGACACCGCGGGTAATCAGACAGCCCGCGTTATCGTTGACGACCATCGCGAGCAGGCTCGCGCCTACAGGGGATCGCATAGTCGGCCGATTATAGCCATGCGCGGCCCTCACGAGACGGGTCTTTTTCAGCTGCCGTACACCTTGGCCGCCGGAACCGCTTGCGTCATCAACTGCGCCACGGCCTCGCCCATCTCGCCCACCGCCCAGCGGCCCTGGCGGTCCAGCTGCGGCCCACGGCGCCAGCCGTCGGCAATCGACAACTTGCCACCCTCGACCTCGAACATCTGCCCGGTGACATCGCCGGACGCCTCGGACCCGAGCCATACCACCAGCGGGGCGACGTTTTCCGGGGCGAAGTAGTCGAACCCCTCCTCCGGTTTTTTCATGGTTTCGGCGAACACTTGCTCGGTCATGCCGGTGCGCGCGGCCGGGGCCAAGGCGTTGACGGTAATCCTGTAACGCCGCAGTTCGGCAGCCTGCACCAGCGTCAGCGCGGCAATGCCACCCTTGGCCGCCGCATAGTTGGACTGGCCGATGGAGCCCTGCAGACCGGCGCCGGAACTGGTGTTGATGATCCGCGCATCGACCTTCGCCCCGCCCTTGGCCTGTTCGCGCCAGTACTGGGTGGCGTGGCTGGCGATGCAGAAATGGCCCTTCAGATGCACCGCCACCACTGCGTCCCAATCGGCCTCCGTGAGGCTGGCGAACATGCGGTCGCGGCAGATGCCGGCATTGTTGACCACCACGTCCAGGCCACCGAAGGTTTCAATCGCCTGACGCACGATCAGCCCCGCCGAGTCATAGCCGGTGATGTCATCGCTGTTGGCCACGGCACTGCCGCCCTGCCCGAGGATCTCGCCGACCACCGCCAGCGCCGCTTCGCGGTTGATGTCGTTGACCACCACTTTCGCCCCCTCGGCGGCGAACGCCATGGCATAGGCCCGGCCCAGGCCACCGCCGGCACCGGTGATGATCACGACGCGGTTTTCACAGATTTTCATGCGGTTATTCCTTCACATTCATCACTATTCGACTCGGTGCCCTGTAGGAGCGAGCCTGCTCGCGATAGCGGCGGCACATCCAACATCCATGTGACGGACACACCGTCATCGCGAGCAGGCTCGCTCCTACAGGGTCGGGGTGTTGCTTGAAATCGGTTGCGCTTACAAGCGCTCAATAATCGTCACGTTCGCCTGGCCGCCGCCTTCGCACATGGTCTGCAACCCATAGCGCCCGCCGCTGCGTTCCAGTTCATGCAGCAGGCTGCACATCAAGCGGGTGCCGGTGGCGCCCAGTGGATGGCCGAGGGCAATCGCGCCGCCGTTGACGTTGGTCCGTTCGTGGGGGTAGCCGGTTTCCTTCAACCAGGCCATGGCCACCGAGGCGAAGGCTTCGTTGATTTCCACGCGGTCGATGTCTTCGAGTTTCATCCCGGCGCGCTTGAGCGCGTAAGCGGTGGCCGGGATCGGCGCGGTGAGCATCCAGATCGGGTCTTCGGCGCGCACACTGATGTGGTGGATCCGTGCCCGCGGCGTCAGGCCGTAGCGCTTGAGCGCCGCCTCGGAGACGATCAGCATCGCGCTGGCCGCATCGCAGGTCTGGCTGGACACCGCAGCGGTCACCCGGTCGCAACCGAACAGGAATTCCAGCTCGGCCATTTTTTCCAGGCTGGTCTGGCGCGGAGTTTCGTCATGGCGCAAACCGGCCAGCGGCACGATCTCGCGGTTGAAGTTGCCCTGGGCGATGGCCCGCAACGCGCGCTGATGGGACTCCAGCGAATAGGCTTCCAGCTCGGCACGGGACAGGTCCCACTTCTCGGCGATCATCTGCGCCGAACGGAACTGCGTCGGTGGCTGCGCGCCATAACGACGAACCCAGCCTTCGGAGCCGCTGAACGGGTCGTTGAAGCCCAGTGGCTCGGCGGCGATCATCGCCGAGGAAATCGGGATCTGGGTCATGGTCTGCACGCCACCTGCCACCACCACATCCTGGGTGCCGCTCATCACCGCCTGGGCCGCGAAGTGCACCGCTTGCTGGGACGAGCCGCACTGGCGGTCGATGGTGGTGCCGGGCACCGCTTGCGACAGACCGGCGGCCAGCCAGCTGGTGCGGGCGATGTCCCCGGCCAGCGGGCCGATGGTGTCGACGCAGCCGAAGATCACATCGTCGTAATCGTCGTCGGGAATATCGTTGCGCTCGACCAGCGCACGCAATACATGGGCGCCCAGGTCAGCGGCGTGAATATGGCTCAGACCACCCTTGCGCCGCCCGGTGGGCGTGCGCAGGGCGTCGACTATGTAGGCTTCAGGCATGGTCTACCTCGGTAAGAAAAAATGAACTCAGTGAAAACCTGTGGGAGCGAGCCTGCTCGCGATAGCGGTCTGACCTTCAACATCTGTGTTGGCTGACACACCTCAATCGCGAGCAGGCTCGCTCCCACAGTAGGTATTCACCTGAAACAGGTGCCGTCAGAAGGTACTGCCGGCCCCCAGCGCAGGATTGCCATCGAACAGCGCCGCGCGAATCCGCCCCTTGTGCAGCCCGCGATCGCCCCAGACCTTGTCCAGCGCCCAGGCGCGTTTCATGAACAGATGCAGGTCGACTTCCCAGGTGTACCCCATGGCCCCGTGGGCCTGGATGCTGTTCTTCGCCGCGAGCATCGCCGCCTCCGCCGTTGCCAGCTTGGCGTGGGACACCAGCACGTCCTGCCCCGGTCGCTGTTCGGCGACGGCATGGGCAGCGCGATACAACGGGCCCTTGGCGAACTCGATCTGCACCGCGACATTGGCCATCAGGTGCTTGACCGCCTGGAACGAGCCCACCGGTTTGCCGAACTGCTTGCGTTCAAACGTGTAATCCACCGCCAGGTCGACCATGCGCTTGGCCAGGCCCAGCAACTGCGCGGCACTGCCGAGGGCGCCCCGGTTGAAGGCCTGCGCCCACAAGCGTCGGCCCTGTTCGCCACTGGCGACGCAGGTGGCCGCCGTCGGCGTCCATTGCACCTGGAACAACTGGCGGCTGGGGTCGACCGACTCGTTGCGGATCAGCTCCACCGCGCTGTGCTCCAGCGCGTGCACCTCGTCGCCATGGGCGAGCAACAGCAAGTCGGCGACATGGGCATCGCTGACCAGCGGGTTGCCCGGCTCGGCAATCGCCAGTCGCGCCCTGCCCTCGGCCACCCGGCTCAGCCAGTCTTGCTTGAGGGCTGCATGGCGCTCATCGAGGGCGGCGAGCATCGGCACCCCCACCAGCATGGTTTCCACCAGCGGTTCGGGCAGGCCGGCGTACCCGCATTCCTGGGCGATCAGAATGAAGTCCAGTTCATTCAGGCCCATGCCCTCCTGGGCCTCGGGCACGGTCAGGGCGGTCAGGCCCAGTTCCACCAACTGGTCCCACAGCGCCTCGCTGCGGCCGTTGTCGCTAAGCCACAGGTCACGAATGCGTTCCGGCGTCACTTCGTTGATCAAAAAGCTGCGCACGTTGTCCTGAAACAGCAATTGGTCGCGGCTGAAACTAAAGTCCATGTTCTATTCCTCAGGCCCGCGGCATGCCGAGCATGCGTTCGGCAATGATGTTGCGCTGGATCTCGTTGGTGCCGGCGTAGATCGGCCCCGCCTGGGCAAACAGGAAACCGTCCAGCCAGTGGCCGACATCACCGGCCGCCGGCGCCTCGGGCAGCAGCTCGCCGCGCAGGCCGAGGATGCTCATGGCGGTGTCGTGCATGCGTTGGTCGAGCTCCGACCAGAAGATCTTGTTGGTCGAGGATTCCGGACCGATCTTGCCGCCCTGCACCAGTTGCGAAGCGGTCATGTAGGTGTTCAGGGTGTAGGCCTCGGCGTCGAGCCAGGCACGCATCACGGCCTCACCGATGGCCGGGTCGCGATCGGCGTACTCACGGTTGGCCTGGTACAGCTGCACCAGGCGCCGCGCGGTTTCCTGGAAACGCGCCGGTGAGCGTAGCAACAACCCGCGTTCGAAGCCGGCGGTGGACATCGCCACATGCCAGCCCATGCCTTCGCCGCCGAGGGCGTTTTCCACCGGGACCTTGACGTCGTCGAAGAAGATTTCGGCGAAGCCCGGCAAGCCGTTGAGCTGCGGGATCGGCCGCACGGTGATGCCTGGCGTGTCCAGCGGCAGCAGGATGAACGTCAGGCCGTGATGGCGCTGGGACTGCGGATCGGTGCGGAAAATGCCGAATGCCCAGTCGGCCCAGACCGCGCGGGTCGACCAGGTTTTCTGGCCATTGATCACATAATGGTCGCCCACCCGTTCGGCCCGGGAGCGAATCGCCGCCATGTCCGAACCGGCGCCCGGCTCAGACCAGGCCTGGGCCCAGATGTCTTCGCCGGTGGCCATGCGCGGCAAAAAGCGCGCCTTCTGCTCCTGGCTGCCGTATTCCATCAAGGTCGGGCCGAGCAGGAAAATACCGTTCTGGTTGACCCGCGCCGGGGCCCCGGAACGGTAGTACTCCTCTTCGAAAATCAGCCACTCGATCAGGTCGCAACCGCGCCCGCCGAGTTCAGTCGGCCAGGTAACCATGCCCCAACGGCCTTCATTGAGTTTGGCTTCCCAGGCGCGGTGCTCGGCAAAGCCCTGTTCGGTGTCGAACGATTGCAGCGGTTCACTCGGTACGTTGGCCTCAAGCCAGGCTCGCGCTTCGGCGCGAAAAGCCTGCTGGGCCGGGGTATAGGTCAGGTCCATGGAGGTGCCTTCAGCCGTTGAATCGGGCATCGCGTTTCTCGACGAACGAGTCGCGTGCTTCCTGAGAGTCCAGCGAGCGATAGGCTTCAAGGGTGAAGCCCTGCTCCCAGCGGTATTTGTCTTCCAGATTGCCGTCTTCGATGCCGGTCAGCGCTTCCTTGGCCAGGCTGATCATGCCCGGGCTCTTGGCGGCGATGGTGCGGGCGATCTGCAAGGCGGTTTCGCGCAAGTCCTCGCGCTTGACCACCTGCTCCACCGCGCCCAGGCGCCAGGCTTCGGCAGCGCTGATCGGCTCACCGGTGAAGTACATGTGCCGCACCTTCTGCACCGGGAACAGGCGCTGCAAATGCGCGCCGCCGCCCATGGCGCCACGATCCACTTCCGGCACGCCGAAGGTCGCGCACTCGGACGCCACCAGAATGTCGGCGGCGCCGCAGATGCCGATCCCGCCACCGAGCACGAAGCCGTGCACCGCGACGATCACCGGTTTCGGGTTGCGATGGATGGCCTTGAAGCTGTCGTAGTTGCCCTTGTTCACCGCGACGATCAGGTTGCCGTCGGCGGCCAGTTCCTTGATGTCGACGCCCGCGCAGAAACCGCGCCCTTCGGCGCGAATCACGATCACTCGCACGTCGCGGTGGCGACCGAGGTTTTCGATCTCGCTGGCGATGTCGGCCCAGCCCTGGCTGTTGAAGGCGTTGACCGGAGGACGGTCGAACACCAGTTCGGCAATGCCGTTATCGATACTGACGCTAAATGGTTTCATGACTTCTTTCACAATAGATGGCCCCTTCACGACACACGGCGGCACAGTTCGCCCAGGCGCGCTTCGGCGTCGCGGACGATCTGTTCAATCAATTGGGCGCAGCTGGGCAAGCTGTCGATGGAGGCGGCGATCTGCCCGGCGGGCAGCACCCCGGCGGCCGGTTGCCCGTCGACCATGGCTTTCTGGATCACCATCGGTGCGTTGGCGGCCATGATGCTTTGCGCGGCGCTCAGCTCACCGCTGCCGCGCATCTTCAAGGCGCTGCCCAGCAGTTGCAGCAGGCTGGTGCCGGTGTGGCGGCGATACGCCAGGCCACTCTGCACCGCCAGCAACAGGCGCTTGAGCCCGCCGCTGTTTTCCAGGCGGTCGAGCAATTCGTTGCGGATCATTCGTTGTGGCATGCCGTCGATGGCGCGGCTGATGATGATCGCCGCCGGGTCCCTGACCGCCAGGTAGCGGGCCAGGGTCGCCTGTGGCACCGGGCTGTCGGCGCACATCAAAAAGCGCGTGCCCATGGCAATGCCTTCGGCGCCAAAAGCCAGGGCCGACACCAGCCCCTTGCCGTCCTTGAAACCGCCGGCCGCCACCACGGGCACCGACACGGCGTTGACCACCTGATCGAGCAACAGCGAAGTCGGCACCGAACCGGTATGCCCGCCGCCCTCGCCGCCTTGCACGGTCACCGCATCGGCGCCCATCTCCACGGCTTTCTGCGCATGCTTGAGCGCGCCCACCGTAGGGATGCACACCACACCGGCATCCTTCAGCCGGCTGATCATCTGCTTGCCGGGCGAGCGGCTGTAACTGACCGCCCGGACTTTGTGGCGCAACACCAACTCGACGATTTCGCCGGCGTTGGCCTGATACATGTGGAAATTCACACCGAAGGGTTGATCGGTCAGGCGCCGGGTTTCGAGGATCGCCGCTTCCATCTGTTGCGGTTCGATGGTGGCTCCGGCGAGAAAACCGAAGCCCCCGGCATTGCCCGTGGCCGCCACCAGTTTCGGATCGGCCACCCAGCCCATGGCGGTCTGGATGATCGGGTAGCGGCAGCCCAACAGTTCGGTCAAACGGGTATTCAACGAGATCGCCATGCTCATGCCTCGCCCGACTTGCGCTGGGAGCTGGCCATGGCGCGCGCGTCGTAACCGCCGAGCCGATCGCCGGACACCAGTTCGTTGTGGGCATGGGCGAAATGATGCAGGCCGAACACCATGTCCATGGTCGCGCGCTTGCCCATCAGGTCTTCGGCGTTGTTCACCGCCTGCTTGCTCAGTTGCAGGCCCAGGCGCGGCATCTGCGCGATGCGCCCGGCGATGTCGAGGGTCTGTTGTTCCAGCTCGTCGCGCGCCACCACCCGATTGAGCATGCCCATCTGATAGGCCCGTGGCGCCGGCATGCGTTCGCCGAGGAACAAAAACTCCTTGGCGATGCGCGGATTGAGTTCATGCACATGGGCGAAATACTCGACGCCAGGAATGCCCATGCGCACCACCGGGTCGGCGAAGTACGCGTCCTCGCTGGCGACGATCAGGTCGCAGACCCAGGCCAGCATCAGCCCGCCGGCAATGCACGCGCCCTGGACCATGGCGATGGTCGGCTTGGGCATTTCCCGCCAGCGGCGGCACATGCCCAGGTAGACCTCTTGTTCGCGGGCATAGAGAAACTCGCCGCCCGGTTTGTTCACATGGTCGTACCACAGGCTGGCGCGGTCGAAGCTCTGGTCGACGTCGCGGCCCGGGGTACCGATGTCATGCCCGGCGGAGAAATGCTTGCCGGCGCCGCGCAGCACAATGACCTTCACCTCATCGTCGTCGCAGGCGCGGCGAAAGGCTGCGTCCAGCGCATAGGTCATCCGCGAGTTCTGCGCGTTGTGGTATTCGGGGCGGTTCATGGTGACCAGGGCCACCGCGCCGCGCACTTCGTAAAGCACCACCTCGGCCTGGTTTTTATCGTTATCTTCAGCCATCACTTTTCTCCGGAACGGCGTTGCTCAGCGCTGGCCTGGCGGGTTGTCTTTCAATTGCAGGGCACGCAGGTTGTGCGGGTCCAGGCGCTGGATCAGCTGCAATTGCTCGGCCGCCGGTGCGGCGGTGGTCGGGCAGTCATCCGGCACGTGCAGCTCAAAGCCGGTGTTGTCCTGAACCTGCGCCACCGTCACGCCGGGGTGCAGCGAACGGATGCGCATCTGCCGTTGCGGCCCCTGGAAATCCAGCACACACAAATCGGTGATGATCAGGCGGATGTCGATGTCGTCCAGCGACCAGCCGCGCGCCAGGCGGGCCGGGTTGTAGCCGACCGAGGCGACCATATCGACCTCGCCTTCGACGAACACCCGGCGGTTGTGGCTGGGCACGCAGAACGAGTTGGCGTGGCTGATCGAGTTGCCGGGAAAGCCGCGCACCCCGAGCATCTGCGCCTTGGGCTTGGCGTAGTCGCCGATGCAGGAAATGTTCGCCTGGCCGAAACGGTCGATCTGGGTCGGGCCGACCAGCGCATGGCGCTTGCCGCCCCAGACGTTGTCGAAAATCCGCGAGAAACCCATCCAGCTGTCGCGCTTGGGTTCATAGCCGTTGCGCCCGCCGAGCGGCACAGGTTCGGCGACCATGTAGGCTTCGGAGTCGGTCATCAGCAATTGCCGGTTGCTGGTGAGCATGCTCAAGGAAGCGGCCAGGCGCGGGATCACCCCGATGCCGCTGGCCAATACCTCGCCATCGTCGCGCCAGGCTTCGGCGGCGGCGCAGATCATCAGTTCGGCGAGGCTGTAAGTGGTAGTGCTCATGGCAAGGCTCCCTCAGAAAATCGGCAACGGCAGTTGGCGGATCGCAGCCAGGCCGCCGACCTTGTCCAGGTACTGTTCGTGGGTGCAGTCGACGTAGTCGCGCACATAGCCCTGCCAGCCATCCGCGGCCTGGACCGTGTCGTTGTAGGCCTTGAAGTGGGCCACGTCGAAACCGTACAGCGGCGCACAGGAAGACGGATGCGCACCGCCCGGCACGTGGGCCACGGCGGTGGTCAGGTTGCGTTCCCAGAACACCTGGTGGGCGTGGGCGGTGTCCTGATGGAAATAGTCGCTGTCCACCAGTTCGTCGCAAGTCACGTAGCTGTGGGTCGCGGCGCGGACGAACAGGTCGTCCATGTAGTGATCGGGACCCGAGATCTGGCACACGCCACGCTTGTCGGCGCGGTCGACATGCACCAGCGCCGCATCGAGCTTGAGCGCCGGCATGGCCACCCAGTCCTTGCCGTCGGCATAGGGCGAGGCAATCACTTTGATCTGCGGGTTGTGGCGCAGCACATCGGTGCCCAGGCCCACCGCCGTCGGAATGAACGGCACCTGCATCGCCGCCGCCCGCAAGCCGAGCAGGAGCATGCCTTCATCGATCTCCATCACCTCCAGCGCCGCCTCCTGGCGAGCCTTGCGGAAGTACGGCTCCAGTGGAATGAAGTCCAGGGAGACGAAGGCGAATATCAGTTTCTTGATCTTGCCGGCGGCACAGAGCATGCCGACATCCGCCCCCCCGTACGCAACAACAGTCAGCTCCTTGAGGTCCGAGCGCAGGATCTCGCGCACCAGCGCCATGGGCTTGCGTCGCGGGCCCCAGCCACCGATGCCGATGGTCATGCCGTCGCGAAGTTGGCCGACGATCTCGGCAGTAGTCATTTGCTTGTCCAACGTCATGTTCCTCATTGGCGACCGACACTGAAGTCGTGGCCCCAGTGGCTGACCACGGTGCTTTCAAATGGCGTGTGGCGGTCCCAATCGACCACCAGGCCGTCGCAGCCGTACTCCAGGTCAAACCCGGACGGGGTCTTGATATAGAAAGAAATCATCTGGTCGTTGGTGTGCTGGCCGAGGGTCGCCGACAGCTTCACGCCGTTGGCGTGCACGCGGTCCAGGGCGCGGCCCACTTCGTCCAGCGCGTTGACCTCGACCATCATGTGCACGCAACCGTGGGGCATCGGGCACTCGAAAATCGCCAGGGAGTGGTGACGGCCGTTGTTGCAGTGCAGGAAGTGAATGCGTTTTTGCGGCTCGGCCGGATCGGGGGTGAAGCGCACTTTCATCAGGTCCGACAGGCCGAATCCGAGCACTTGCTCGTAGAAATCCCGGCAGCGCTCGAAGCTCGGAGCCGGCAGGACCACATGGCCCATGCCCAGATCGTTGGTGACGAAACCCTTGACCCCGACCGGCGAGACGAAACGGGCGAAGTCCTGCAACGGCCCCCAGAACAGTTCGTGGCGATTGCCATCCGGATCGCTGAAGTGCACCAGCTCCTGGACCTTGCGCAGCTCGGCTTCGGCACTTGTGCCACGGGTCACTTGCACATCGGCCTGTTGCAACTCGCTGACCGCCTGTTCCAGCGCCGCCTTGCCCGCCACTTCCCAGCCGCAGGCACCGAAACCGTCCTGCGCACTTTTCTCGACCAGAATGCGGTAATGACGCTCGTCCATCTTCAGGTACAGGCGCTCATCGTCAGCGCCGTCGACCACCATCATGCCCAGCACCTGACTTGCGTAGTGACGCCATTGCGCCAGGTCGCCGGACAACAGGGTGACGTAACCCAGACCACGGATATCCATGGATGCACTCCTCGTTTTGCTCAAGGCCTGCCGCCCTTCGGCGGCTGCCGGGGGAGACTTTATGTACGGCTATTCAAGCGGGTTCGGGGAGGGGCAACATCGTCCGATGGGACTAGCGGAAAACAACGGCAGGACGCATACAAAACCCTGTAGGAGCGAGCCTGCTCGCGATGGAAGACCAGACACCGCGAGGCATCAGACAGCCAGCGTCATCGTTGACGACCATCGCGAGCAGGCTCGCTCCTACAGGGGTGGTGTTTGCAGCTATTCAGGTGGGTGTAGCTGATCCAATGCGCGGTTCACCGAGAGTTCGCCGAGCATGATGATCTGGGCGATGCCCAGCAGGAAATGGCGGTTGGGGCCTTCGGTGCGATCGGCCAGATCGAGGGTCATGACGTGGGCCGAGGCCAGGGATTCGCAGGCGTCACCGAGCAAGGAGTGGGCATCGAGTTCGGGGTTGAGGGTGTACATCGTGGAAGGTTTGCGCGGTCTGGCGCGGATGTCGGCGTATGAGGGGGTGTGTTCGGTTTCGGGCGGATTGGGTGAAGGCTTTTTCATAGTTCAATCTCCAGAAATTGGAGCCGTCACCAACTTGCGACTAAACAAGGGGTGGCAGCTGTACGCAGGTTAGTCGACCGGGGGAGACGAATCCGGCGCGCCCGAGGGCGCCCTGCGCACAGCTACCATTAAGTACAGGCATGAAATGGCCTGACTGCATGACGTGCTAATGCGCTTCATCACCCCGGGCGACTAAACCCGATCACTGATGGGCAGTGACGCGAATCAAGTTACCGAGGGGGTCCAGGGCGCACAAGCCGGCGGATTCTGGCGTAGCTGTAGGCAGCGCCGCAAGATTTTGTAGCTTTCATCAAGTAACACCGACAACTTTTAAACAACCCAAAAACCTGTGGGAGCGAGCCTGCTCGCGAAGGCAGTCTGTCAGTCAACATCCACTCTGAATGTGCCGCCCTCTTCGCTGGCAAGCCAGCTCCCACAGGATTCTGTGGCGGATGCAAAGTCCGCATACGACACAAAACCTGTGGGAGCGAGCCTGCTCGCGAAGGCGGTGTGTCAGTCAACATCCACTTTGAATGTGCCGCCCTCTTCGCTGGCAAGCCAGCTCCCACAGGTGCCTGTGGCGGATGCAATTTCGGCGAATAGCACAAAACCTGTGGGAGCGGGCTTGCCCGCGATGGCGGTGTGTCAGTCAACATTGATGTTGTCTGACACACCGCCATCGCGAGCAGGCTCGCTCCCACAGGGATTACTCAACCCTTGCGAAAATGCGGAATCACTTTCTCGCCGATGTTTTTCAGGGTTTCAAGTTGCGCCCACTGCGGCACCGTGCCCATCTGGCAGATGAAGAGGATTTCGTCGGCGCCGGCATCGATCAGGCGTTGTACGTAGCCGATGCAATCCTCGACGGTGCCGTAGGCATGGTTGGGGTTCATCATGGCCATGGTCGGGTCGGAGAAGTCGACGCTGACTTCCTCGGAGGCGAAGCGCGACTTGATCACGCTCTGGCCGTTGCCATCGACGAAGGTGTCGTCCTTCCACTTCTCCGGATCCGGACGCTCGCCGCCGCCGTACCAGTAGCCCAGGGACTCCATGAAATAGCGCTGGCCACGGATGCCGATGCGACGGGCCTCGGCGTTGTCTTCCAGCACGATCGCCGGGCACAGGGCTGCGATGTGACGGTTGGGGCGGAAACCCACCTGATGCTTCACATCACGGTTGTCCCAGGACTGGTGATACACCTCGACCTTCTTGGCGATTTCTTCCGGACCACCGAAGCCCAGCACCAGAGCGCCCATGCCGCGGCTGCCGGCGTTTTTCAGCGACTCGTTGTTGGTGCACGCCAGGTACATCGGCGGGTGCGGATCCTGATACGGCTTCGGATGGATCGGGCGCTTGGGGATTTGCACGAAATCGCCCTGATGTTCGATCTCGTCATACACGAACATTTTCGGGATCAGGTACATCATCTCGTCGATCTGCGGCTGCAAGGTCGAAAGGTCGTAGCCGAAAGTGCCCGCTTCCTGCTGCGTGCCGCCCTTGCCGACGCCGAAGTGCACACGGCCCTTGGAGAGCAGGTCGAGGGTGGCGATGCGCTCCGCCACCTTGACCGGATGGTTCATCGCCGGCGGCAAGCAGACCACGCCATGGCCGATGCCGATGCGCTCGGTCTTGCCGGCGACGAAAGCCAGCATGGTTTCCGGTGCCGACATGTGCGAGTAGTTGCTCAGCGCCGTGTGTTCCACACACCAGAAAGTGTCGAAGCCGAGCTTGTCGGCCAGCACCGCTTGCTCGACGGTGTCTTCGAAAATCTTGCGGTCGCCTTCACGGCTGGAGTCCACCGTCTGGGCTTCGTAAATCAGGGAAAATTTCATGGTTGATCCTTGTGCTTATTTGGATGCGCAGTCGGCGCCAGAGACCTGTGCCTTGCCGCCAATGCTCGGGCATTGGCGGCACGCCGGAATCACGCAAACGGACTAGCCGCCTTCTGGAAAAACAGGGAGCGGGTCAAAGGAAAAAGTCACTGCTGTCCTGGCCCATGCTCACCCCGCCGAGGTTCCAGGCGTACTTGGCCGGGCTGTTGGCGACGTGGGCACGACCGGTGTGGATGTCGCGGAAGGCACGGTTGATCGGGTGGCTGCGAAAGATCGTCGAAGCGCCGCTGTTGAACATCAGATCCCCGACGGCCTTGGCGCACTTGTCGGCGACCAGCGCCGAGTCGTAACGCATCTTCACCCGCTCGGGCATGCTCAACGGCTGGTCTTTCTGCGCCCGCTCCAGCATCAGGGCGAAGTTGCGGTGCAGCACTGTCTTGCACTCGTCGACGCATACCATGGCACTGGCCAGTGCCGATTGCGCCGCCGGGTCCTGGACCATCTTGCGCCCGTCGTTGATCCCGACCCGGGCGCGGTTGTGCTCGACGAACTGATCCACCGCACCCTGCAGGGCGCCGATGGCGGAAGACGAAACAGCACGTACGAAAATCTGCCCGAACGGCAAGCGGAACAAGGACGCGGTATTCACCGCGTTGCCCGGGCTGTTCTGCATGAAACCGTCGAGCGCACGATGGGTGCGGTACTCGGGAACGAAGGCATTCTCCACCAGAATGTCGTGGGAACCGGTGGCCTCCAGGCCCATGACGTTCCAGTTATCGACAATCTTGTAGTCGGCGCGCGGCACCAGGAACGTTCGATAATCCGGCGCACCACCGGCCTCCTCCGGCGGCACCAGCGCACCGAGGAACACCCATTGGCAATGCTTGCTGCCGGAGGAAAACCCCCAACGCCCGCTCAATCTGAACCCGCCCTCGACCCGCTCGACCTTGCCCACCGGCATATAGGACGAGGAGATCAGCACACTGGAATCACTGCCCCAGACATCCTGCGCCGCACGATCATCGAACAGCGCCAGCTGCCAGTTATGGATCGCCACCACCCCCAGCACCCAGGCCGACGACATGCAGCCTTCGGCCAGGGTCATCTGCACATCGAAGAAATCCCTGGGCTCCAGTTCATAACCCTCCCAGCGCGACGGCTGGAGAATGCGGAAAAAGCCGGCGTCGTGGAAATCCTTCAAGGTCTCTTCAGGCAACACACCTGCCTGCGCGGCACTCAAAGCGCGTTCACGCAGGATCGGCACCAACTCACGGGCACGTTGGCTCAGACGCTGGCGAATCAGGTCTTGGTTGAGCATTTTTATTGTCCTCCTTTGTCCACCCCGTCCGCCGGGGCGCGCGTGCAGCGGGGCGGATGTAGCGCCCCTACCCTGGCATTCAAGCAATGCGCGGTTGGGTGGGCATCCCTCAAACGGACCATGCGCTCGGCGCCGTATATCCCTGTGGGAGCGAGCTTGCTCGCGATGGCTGGCTTCTTCTTGTGTACATATCCATTACTGCGGTAACGGCCGCTTAGGGTTCCGCCCTTACGGCGGGTTACTTGGAAAAGCGCCAAGTAACCAAGCGCTTTTATCCCCTGACGTACGGTGCCTCGCCTAGGCTCGGCATACCCTCGCTCCGGTATTCATCCGGGGGCATCGCCTCCGGTTTGCTTCGCTGCACCTCCTCTCGATGTGTGCGGCTTCGCCGCACGGCGCTACGCGCCCTCCCCCCGGATGAACACCTCCACTCGGCCTTCCGACGGGGCAGATCAAAATCAAAAGCGAGGCGAGGCGAGCTACCGCTCGGCCTGATGGTTGGCGCGGTTCCCTGTAGGAGCGAGCGTGCTCGCGATGGACGACAGAACGCCGCGGGGGGGTCAGGCTGCCAGCGTTATCGTTGACGACCATCGCGAGCAGGCTCGCTCCTACAGGGGATTGGGTACAGCCGTGAAATCAGGTCGGCTGTCAGGCCGTCTTCGCGAGCAAGCCCGCTCCCACAAGGGATCGAGTACATCCGTGAAATCAGGTCGGCTGCCAGGCCGCCTTCGCGAGCAAGCCCGTTCCCACAAGGGATCGAGTACATCCGTGAAATGTGTCAGGCGACGTGATTTAGCGGATGTACCCAATCCCTGTAGGAGCGAGCTTGCTCGCGATGGCGTCGTGTCAGCCGACCTGGCTTTTGTTGACTGAGTACATATCCATTGCTGCGGTAACGGCCACTTATGGTTTCGCCCTGACGGTCGACTCCCTTTGGCAAACGCCCCAAAGGAAGCAAAGGTCTCGCCCCGGCGTCCGGCCCCTCGCTGAGGCTCGGCGTTCCTTCGCTGCGGCATTCATCCGGGGGCATCGCCTCCCGAAGGGGCGGGTGAATCAAGATCAAAAGCTTGCCAGGTTGGCTGCCAGGCCGCCATCGCTGGCAAGCCAGCTCCCACAGGGGAACGGGGACATCCGTGAAATCAGGTCGGCTGTCAGGCCGCCATCGCGATCAAGCCAGCTCCCACAGGTAGGCGTCCACCTGCGGACCTGTAGGAGCTGTCGAGTGCAACGAGGCTGCGATCTTTTGATTTTCAAAAGCAAGATCAAAAGATCGCAGCCTTCAGCAGCTCCTACAGGAAACCGCGCCAACCATCAGGCCGAGCGTTAGCTCGCCTGCAAGCTTTTGATCTTGATTCACCCGCCCCTTCGGCAGGCTGAGTGGAGGCGTTCATCCGGGGGGAAGGCGCGTAGCGCCGTGCGGCGCAGCCGCACACATCGAGAGGAGGTGCAGCGAAGCAAACCGGAGGCGATGCCCCCGGATGAATGCCGCAGCGAAGGAACCCCGAGCCCCAGCGAGGGGCCGGACGCCGGGGCAAGACCTTTTGGTTCCTTTTGGGGCGTTTGCCAAAAGGGACTCGCCGTAAGGGCGAAACCGCCAGCAGCCATCACCGAAGAAACGGATATACACCCAACCCCAACCAAAGCCTGGTCGGCCCAGAGGCCGCCAAGGCCTAGTCCCCTCGGACGATGTTCAAGACACACGCCAGCGCAAGAATTCATCAAACCCCAAAGCCCAACCAAAAGGCCCAGCGCGATGAACGACAACAACCTCAAAGCCGACATGCTCCAGGCCATGCGTCGCCTGGCCAAGTCCGTCACCATCATCAGCACCAGCAACGGCTCCGAGCGTTTCGCCATGGCCGCCACGGCCGTCGATTCGCTGAGCACCGAACCACCGTCGTTGCTCATCTGCGTGAACAAGACCGCCTCGCCCCACGCCGCACTGGCGACCGGCGCGGACTTCTGCGTGAACATCCTGGGCGTCGAACAACAGGACCTGGCGCACCTGTGCAGCGGCGCGATCAAGGGCGAGGCCCGTTTCGACCGGGGCAACTGGCTGACCAGCGCCGGCGGCATTCCGTACCTGGGTGACGCGCAGTCGGCGATCCTGTGCCGCCAGGACGGCCACTTCAGCTACGGCACCCACACCGTCTTCATCGGGCGCATCCTGCAGATTCACACCAGTGACCAAATCACCCCGCTGGTCTACCTCGACGGCAGCTACACCACCACCGCCAAGCCCACCCCCTCCTTCGCTGTCGCCGGCTGAGGCCCCGGCATGAATGGCCTGAACGGGTTGACGGCGTTGCGAGTGAACAGCGCCGACCAATTGCCCTGGGACGAGCGTTGCGACCTGCTGGTGGTCGGTTTCGGCGGCGCTGGTGCCTGTGCCGCTATCGAAGCGACCAATCGCGGGCTGGCGGTGCTGGCCGTGGATCGCTTCAGCGGAGGCGGCGCCACGGCGCTCAGCGGTGGCGTGGTGTATGCCGGCGGTGGCACGCCGTATCAACGCCAGGCGGGTTACGATGACACCAGCCAGGCCATGTTCGATTACCTGCGCCAGGAAGTCGGCGATGCCGTCAGCCCTGAAACCCTCAGGGATTTCTGCGAAGGCAGCACTGAACAACTGGCCTGGCTGGAACGCCAGGGAGCAGCCTTCGAGGCCAGCGTGCCCCCGCACAAGACCTCATACCCCAGCGACCGCTACTACCTCTACTACTCGGGCAACGAAGCCGTGCCGGCCTATGCCGTCCACGCCAAGCCGGCGCCTCGCGGCCATCGCACCAAGGGCCCGGGCATGTCCGGGGCCAGCCTGTTCGCCGCGCTCAAGGCCAGCGCCCTGCGCCAGGGCACCCGCCTGCGCAGCCAATGCGAAGTACGGCGGCTGGTGCTCGACCTCAATGACCGGGTCATTGGCGTCGAAGCCTGGCAACTGCCAGCGGGCAGCCCCGCCGCGAAACGGCATGCTCGCCTGTCACGCTGGGCCAGCGCCCTCCATATGTACGCGCCGGCCCTGGCCGACCGCTTGCGCGCCCGTCAGCAACGCATCGAACAGAGCAGCGCAGAGCGCCTGCTGATCCGCGCCGAACAGGCGGTGCTGCTGAGCAGTGGCGGCTTTATCTTCAACCGCGAACTGGTGCGCCGGCACGCGCCGCAGTACCTCGCCGGTCTGCCGTTGGGCGCCACCGGTTGCAACGGCAGCGGCATCGCCCTCGGCCAGAGCGCCGGTGGCGGCGTTGCGCGCATGGACAAGGTCAGTGCCTGGCGCTTTATCAACCCGCCGCTGGCCTGGGCCCGGGGGCTGATCGTCAATGCCCGGGGCGAGCGTTACGCCAACGAAGAAATCTACGGCGCGACCCTCGGCCACGCCATGGTCGAAGAACAGGACGGCCGCGCCATTCTGATTCTCAACCGGGCACTGGTACGCGAGGCGTTGCGCCAGATCGGGCCGGGCAAGGTCTGGAACTTCCAGCGCCTGCCGGTGCTGCTCAATCTGCTGTTCAACGCCAAACGCGACAACAGCCTCGCCGGCTTGGCCAGGCGCTGCAATCTGCCGCCGGAACTGTTGCGCCAAAGCGTCGAACGCTACAGCCGCGCGGCGCGGGGCGAGGTCGCCGATGAGTTCAGCAAGTCCGCAGGCATGCTCGCCAACCTCGAACAAGGCCCGTGGTACGCCCTGGACCTGTCCTTCGCCAGCCGCCTGTTTCCCTGCCCGGTCATCACCCTGGGCGGGCTGAAAGTCTGCGAAGGCAGCGGTCGGGTACTCGATCACGCAGGCAAGCCCATTGCTGGCCTGTACAGCGCCGGACGCAACGCCGTTGGGGTCGCTTCCAACCTTTATGTCTCCGGCCTGTCGCTGGCCGACTGTATCTATTCCGGTCGCCGGGCTGCGGCCCACGTGGCCAATCAAGCCGCACTTCAAACCACACGCTCAGGAGAACAACAATGCAACGTGTAGAAGGCAAAGTCTGCATCATCACCGGCGCCGCCAGCGGCATCGGTCGCGAAGACGCCCTGCTGCTGGCCCGCGAAGGCGCCAAGGTGGTATTGACCGACCTCAACGAGGAAACCGGTCGCCAGGTGGCCGCCGAAATCGGCGCCAATGCGCTGTTCATCCGTCATGACATTGCCAGCGAAAGCGACTGGCAGAACGTGGTGAAAACCACGGTGGAACACTTCGGCCGCCTCGATGTGCTGGTCAACAACGCCGCGATCCTCGCCCTGGGCAGCATCGAAGACACCACCCTGGAACTGTGGCAGAAGGTGCAGAAGATCAACGGCGACGGCTACTTCCTGGGCTGCAAGTACGCGATCCAGGCCATGAAGGAAAACGGTGGCGGTTCGATCATCAACATGTCGTCGGTCGCAGCATTGGGCGCGATGCCGATGTTCTGCGCCTACTCGGCGTCCAAGGGCGCCGTGGCGGCGATGACCCGTTCCATTGCCCTGCACTGCAAGCAACAGGGCTACCGCATCCGTTGCAACAGCGTGCACCCGGACGGCGTCAACACGCCGATGACCCAGGCATTGGCCGGCGGGCAGGCGATCCCCCAGGAAGCGCTGGACCAGGACCCGATGAACCGCATGGCCGCGCCACGGGACATTGCCAACGTGGTGCTGTTCCTCGCCACGGACGAGTCGCGCTTCGTCAACGGTGCCGAGATCCGCGTCGACAACGCGCAGTTGATCAGCGGGCTCTGAGGTCGAGGTGAACATGGGCACGCAACAGCAGAACCTGACACCGGCCGAATCGTCGACGGGTAGCTATTCATTGCAGGTGTGCGCGGTGATCGACGAGACCGTCGACGCGCGCTCGCTGGTGCTGGATATACCGCCCAACCTGCGTGAGCGCTTTCGCTACAAACCGGGCCAGTTCCTGAGTTTTCGCGTGCCCCTGGGCGGCAAACTGTTGACCCGCTGCTATTCCATGGCCAGCTCGCCCCTTGCGGACGCGCTGCCCAAGGTCACGGTCAAACGGGTCGACGGTGGCCGGGTGTCGAACTGGATGAACGAAGTACAGGTCGGTGACTGGCTGGAAGTGCTGCCACCGGCCGGGCACTTCTGCCTGGACGAGCGGCAGCCGGCGGAGACCGGCAAGCCGCTGGTGCTGTTCGGTGGCGGCTCGGGCATCACCCCGGTGTTCTCGATTCTCAAGTCGGTGCTGCACGCCAGCCGGCGACCGATCACCTTGATCTACGCCAACCGCGACGAAACCTCGGTGATTTTCAAGGACGAGCTGCGGCAGTTGATCAAGGCGCATCCTGATCAACTGCACGTGGTGCATGCCCTCGATTCGGTCCAGGGTTTCCTCGGCGATGCCCAGGTTCGTCATTTGATGCGCGACCTGGCCGGCGGTGAGTATTTCATCTGCGGGCCGGGGCCGTTCATGGACACCGTGGAGCGCACCTTGCTGGCGCTGGGTGAAGCAGCGGAAAGCATTCACGTCGAACGTTTCGTCTCACCGCCGGACCCCGACGAGCTGCTGGCCGAAGAAGCCGTGGCACGGACCGCCGCCATGGACTCGCACTGCGAGGCGCTGATCGTCGAACTCGATGGCCAGCAACACGAAATCCCCTGCCGCCCCGGCGACACCCTGCTGCAAAGCTGCAAGGCCGCCGGCCTGGATGTGCCGTCGTCGTGCGAGGAAGGCTTTTGCGGCGCCTGCATGTGCGTGGTCCAGGAGGGCGAAACCCGATTGGCGCGCAACGACGTGCTGAGCCCCAGGGAACTGGAAGAAGGCTGGACCCTGGCTTGCCAGAGCCGCCCGACCGGCGCCCGGGTACGCCTGAAATTCCCTGATTGAACCCTACCCCCTGTAGGAGCGAGCCTGCTCGCGATAGCGTCAGACCAGCCAACAATGATGTAGCTGACACATCGCTATCGCGAGCAGGCTCGCTCCCACAGAGACTTGTGGTGTTTGAGGTTCTTTTGTTCACCGCCAACCACCTGTGGGAGCGAGCCTGCTCGCGATGCCGTCAGACCAGCCAACCATGATGTGGCTGACACACCGCTATCGCGAGCAGGCTCGCTCCCACAGGTGACCGCGCTCCGTCGCCCTAGTCTCAACGGACGATCATGTCGGCCCGGTCTGCGGTTAGACTCAGCCACAGCATTAGCCCTACAACAATAAAGAGGTGCAGTTATGGCTCGTTTGCAGAACAAGGTCGCGGTGGTTACCGGCGGCGCTTCGGGGATCGGCCTGGCCTGCGTGCGCCGTTTCGCCGCCGAAGGCGCACAAGTGATCGGCCTGGACATCGGCAGCGCGCCGGCGGATTTCCCCGGCCTGTTCATGACCCTGGATGTGCGCGATGAAGCGCAGGTGCAGCAGGTCATGCAGGAAGTCGTCAGCCGCTTCGGGCGCATCGACGTGCTGGTCAACGCCGCTGGCGTCGCCGACCAGGGCAGCGTGACCCAGACCACCACCGCCAACTGGCAACGGGTGATGGACATCAACCTGACCGGCAGCATGCTCACCAGCAAGTACGCCCTGGCCCCGATGGTCGAGCAGCGCAGCGGTTCGATCATCAACGTCGGTTCGATCTTCGGCCTGCAAGGCTGCGACGGCAACGTGGCGTACAACGTGTCCAAGGGCGGCATCAACCAGCTGACCCGCTCGATGGCCATCGACTACGGCTACGCCAACATCCGCGTCAACGGCCTGTGCCCCGGCCTGATCGAAACGCCGATGACCAGCATGGTCCGTGACAATGATGCGTTCCACGCCTTCTTCGCCTCGCAGCACATGCTCAGCCGCTCCGGGCAACCGGAAGAAGTGGCCAACGTCGCGCTGTTCCTGGCGTCCGACGAGGCATCCTTTGTCAGCGGCCAGATGATCGCCGTGGACGGTGGTTTCTCCGCCGGTCGCCGTTTCGCCCCGCCTGCCGCGTAACCCGCCATCCGGCCGGGCGCCCTGCCCGGCCCACTCCCTTTTCCGTATTTGTCTTCCAACCGGGGAGGCCCCATGCCGCCTGTCGCTACAGCTCTGACCTTCGCTCAATTGTTCGCCAACACGGCCCAAACCTACGGCGACCACCCCGCCATCGAGGACGCTGGCCGCGTCATCAGTTACCGGGAACTCGACCAGTTGCGCCGACAGGCCGCCCGCGCCCTGCTGGCGCTGGATGTCCAGGTCGGCGACCGGGTGGCGATCTGGGCGCCCAATCTGTGGGAATGGATCGTCGCCGCCGGGGCGCTGCAAAGTGTCGGCGCCGCGCTGGTGCCGCTCAACACCCGCATGAAGGGCAGCGAGGCCGGCTACATCCTGCGCGAGAGCGGTGCCTGCGTGCTGTTCGCCATCGGTGAATTCCTCGGCGTGGACTATCCGGGCATGCTGGTCGGCGAAGACTTGCCGCAGCTGCGCCATATCGTCAGTTTGCGCAACGCGGGAGCGGGCACCCTGGGTTGGGACAGGTTCATGGACCTGGCGACCGACGTGCCGCAGCTGGCCCTGCGCAGCCGCGAACAGAGCGTCGGCCCGCAGACCCTGTCCGATGTGCTGTTCACCTCGGGCACCACCGGCAAACCCAAAGGCGTGATGACCAGTCACGGGCAGAACCTGCGCATCGTGCGCGACTGGAGCGAGATCGTCGGCCTGCGTGAAGGCGATCGCTACCTGATCGTCAACCCGTTCTTCCACTCCTTCGGCTACAAGGCCGGCTGGCTGGCGGCGCTGATGCGCGGTTGCACGATCCTGCCGCAGCAGGTCTTCGACGTGCAGGCGGTGCTCGAATGCGTGCAGCGCGAGCGCATCACGGTATTGCCCGGCCCGCCGACGCTGTATCAGTCGCTGCTGGCCCATCCGCAGCGCGGCGATTTCGACTTGAGCTCATTGCGGGTAGCGGTAACCGGCGCCGCGGCCATTCCCGTGGAAATGATCCAGCGTATGGGCGACGAACTGGGCTTCGCCACCATCGTCACCGCCTACGGCCTCACCGAGGTCTGTGGTTTCGCCACGATTTGCCGTTCTGGTGATAGTGCGGAAACGGTCGCCAACACCAGCGGCCGGGCGATGCCGGGGGTGGAAGTTCGCTGCGTCGGCAGCAACGGCCGCCCCCAGCCCGCCAGCGTCCCCGGCGAAATCCAGGTGCGCGGCTACAACCTGATGCAGGGCTACTTCAACAATCTCCAGGCCAGCCAGGAGGTGCTCGACGCTGACGGCTGGCTGCACACCGGCGACATCGGCCTGCTCGATGAACAGGGTTACCTGCGCATCACCGATCGCCTCAAGGACATGTTCATCACCGGCGGCTTCAACGTGTACCCGGCGGAAATCGAGCAGTGCCTGCTGACCTATCCCGGCGTGGCCCAGGCCGCGGTGATCGGTATTCCCGATGAGCGCATGGGTGAGGTGGCCATGGCCTTCCTGCTGCCGGCACCGGGAATCGAAATCGAACAGACCCGCTTCCTCGCCTGGTGCCGTGAGCAGATGGCCAACTACAAGGTGCCGCGTCGGGTACAGGTGCTGGACAGCATGCCGCTGAATGCGGCGGGGAAAGTGACCAAGAATGTGCTACGCGAGTGGGCGTTGATGCCCGAGAGCTAATCACAAACCCTGTAGGAGCGAGCTTGCTCGCGATGGCTGACTGGCGGGCAATATCGATGTTGAATGTGCCGGCCTCATCGCGAGCAAGCTCGCTCCTACAAGGGACTTGGGGTGTTTCCGGATCTTGTGTTCACCGCCAATCATCTGTGGGAGCGGGCTTGCTCGCGATGGCGTCAGGTCAATCAACAATGCTGTGGCTGACACTCCGCTATCGCGAGCAGGCTCGCTCCTACAGGGGATTTGGGGTGTTTCCGGATCTTGTGTTCACCATCAATCCCTGTGGGAGCGGGCCTGCTCGCGAATGCGGAGTGTCGGTCAACATATATGTCGCTGATACTCCCTCTTCGCGAGCAAGCCCGCTCCCACAGGGTTTGATGTAGGTCTTGAATCAGACTACCCGTGCCGGATGCTGTCGGCGCGGTTCGCCCAGCAGGGGTCGGTGGGGCGGTGGCTGGCGGCCCTGGGCTTCGCTGATGCCGTAGCCGGGGGCGATTTCGGCGGTGATCAGGGTCTGCCCCGAGAACGTCATCAACTGCGGATCATTGAGCAACGCATGAATCACCCGGCCATTGAACTGCGGGGTTTCGGCATCGGCCAGGAACGCCTGGTACTGCTCGCCGTGCTGCTCACCGGCAATCTTCGTACGCTCGGTCAATTGCGGCCCCAGCCACAACGACAAGGCCGCCACCCCCTGCCCCTCGAAATCCACCGCCATATCGGCCGCCAGCTTGTCGACACCCGCCTTCTGCGCGCCGTACGCCGGCCCGTGCATGTAGCACCCGGCACCGAACGACGAGGTAAAACAGACCAGCCCCTGCGCACTGCGCAGCAACAACGGCGCAGCGTAATAGCTGGCGATGTACGCCGAACGCAGGCCCACATCGATAATCCCCACCAGCTCCAACGGCTTGGCCCAGAACGGGCCCGGCTCGATCAGTTGGTCATGGATAAAGGCCACATTGTTCACTAGCAGATCCAGGCGCCCGCACTCCTGCTCGACACGGGCGAACAAGGCATGGACCTGAGCATCGTCAGCATGGTCGCAGACCACCGCAATGCCCCGCCCGCCGGACGCAGTAATGGCGGCCGCCGTGTCTTCAAGGGAACCGCGCAGGGCCTGCCCATAGAGATTCGACCCGCCGTGCTCCGGGGCGCGACCGGTGACATACACCGTCATGCCCGCCGCGCCCAACGCCAGGGCGATACCCCGGCCGACGCCACGACTGGCACCGGTGACCACGGCAATCTGTGCAGATTGATGGTTCATTCGACGCTCCCGAACAAGGTTTTCGCCGAAGCGTTTTCGCTCTGGCCTTTGATGTGATTGGCCGCCAGGTAACCGAAGGTCATGGCCGGGCCGATGGTCGAACCGGCGCCCGGATAGGTGCGCCCCATCATCGACGCGGCGCTGTTGCCAATGGCGTACAGGCCATCGATCGGCTGGCCGTCTTCGTGCAGCACACGTGCATGCACGTCGGTGAGCAAACCACCCTTGGTGCCGATGTCCCCGGCGTCGATGCGCACCGCGTAGAACGGCCCCTTGAGCAGCGGCGCCAGGCACGGATTGGGCTGCACATTCGGGTCGCCGTAATAGCGATCGAACAGCGACTCGCCCTTGTGAAAGTCCTCGTCGACACCGCGCACTGCCATGCCGTTGAAACGCTGCACGGTGCGCGTGAGCCCCTGGGCATCGACGCCGATTACTCGCGCCAGCTCTTCAAGACTCGCGGCCTTGTAAAAGTAATCGCGCAGGTGCTCGGGCAATTGCCAATCGCGCTGGGCATAACCCGGCAACAACGCTCCGCAGGGGTATTTGCGGCGGAACTCGGCGTCGAACACCATCCAGCACGGCACGCTCGCGGCACCGTCACGATTATTCGCGTACATGGCGTAGACGATATCGGTGTAGGGCGCGGCTTCGTTGACGAAACGCTCGCCCGCCGCGTTGACCATCACGCACCCCGGCAACGTGCGTTCAACGAACAAGGCCCGTTGTTTTTCCTCGCCCCGCACATGGGTGGTGGGCGCCCACCAGCTGTGTTCCATCAGCGCGGTTTGCGCACCGATGGCTTGGCCGGCGCGAATGCCGTCGCCGGTATTGTGCGGCGGTGTGGCACTCCAGTCGGCCTGTGATGGCTGTGGCAAATACTGCTCGCGCATCGCCTGGTTCCGCTCGAAACCACCGGCGGCGATGATCACCCCGTAGCGTGCCTTGACGTTGAGCAACTGCCCGTTGCGATTGACTCGCGCACCGCCGACCCGGCCACCGACCAGCAGCAGTTCTTCCAGCGCACAGTTCAACCACAACGACTTGCCGCGATCCTGCAACGAACAGCGCAAGGCTCCGATCAAGGCATTGCCCAGGGTCAGATAGCGGTCACGCCGCGACAGGCGTCGCCCCGCGCGATCACGCCAGTAGCGCCACATCACCCGCAGGGTCAGGATCAGCCAACCGGGGCCACGACACAGCAGCACTTGCGCCTCTTTCATGGTCATCGCCATGCGCCCCATCATCAGGGTGCCGGGAGACGGCGCGCGCATGCGCAGGAATTCTTCACCGAGTTCGGCGGCGTCGAAGGGTTGCGGGTCCATGGAGCGATAACCCGGTTTGCCACCCTCGACTTCCGGGTAGTAATCGGCGTAACGCGGTTGCGCCTCGAAACGCACCCGGGTGTGACGCTCCAGGTATTCGACCATTTCCCGGCCATGCTCGACGTAGGCCTCGATGCGCCCGTCGTTGATTTCGCCATGGGTCACCGCGCGGATGTAGGCAATCGCTTCGGCCGCCGAATCGCTGCCGCCCAGGGCCTCGATCCGGTGATTGTCGGGGATCCAGATACCACCGCCGGACACCGCGGAGGTGCCGCCATACTCGCCGCTTTTCTCGATCAGCAGCGCATTCAGACCCAGGTCATGGGCACGCAACGCAGCGGTCATGCCCCCGGCTCCCGAGCCAATCACCAGCACATCACAACACTCGTCCCATTTGATCCCGGCAGCGTTCATGCGATCACCCTTGTTCAGCGCCCATCAGGCAGAAACCGCCGCTGCCGGATCTTTGCCCGGTGCAGTCGGTCTCGGGATTGTTCGCCGCGTACGTCGGCGGTTCATCGTCCGATGGGACTAAGGCAACGCTGGCTGATCCCCCGTTTCCCTGTGGGAGCGAGCCTGCTCGCGATGGCGGCCTGACAGCCGGCCATGCTCGTTCAGGTGTACATATCCATTTCTGCGGTAACGGCCACTTAAGGTTCCGCCCTTACGGCGGGTTACTTGGAAAAGCGCCAAGTAACCAAGCGCTTTTATCCCCTGACGTACGGTGCCTCGCCTAGGCTCGGCATACCCTCGCTCCGGTATTCATCCGGGGGCATCGCCTCCGGTTTGCTTCGCTGCACCTCCTCTCGATGTGTGCGGCTGCGCCGCACGGCGCTGCGCGCCTTCCCCCCGGATGAACACCTCCACTCGGCCTTCCGACGGGGCAGATCAAAATCAAAAGCGAGGCGGCCGACCGGCCGGCCTGATTGCGCGGGTCCCGTGTAGGAGCGAGCTTGCTCGCGATGGACGAGAGGACGCCGCGGGGTGTCAGGCAGCCAGCGTTATCGTTGACGACCATCGCGAGCAAGCTCGCTCCTACAGGGGATTGGGGACATCCGTGAAATCGAGTCGACTGTCAGGCCGCCTTCGCGAGCAAGTCCGCTCTCACAGGGGATTGGGGGCATCCGTGAAATCAGGTCGACTGTCAGGCCGCCTTCGCGAGCAGGCTCGCTCCCATAGGGGATTGGGGACAGCAGTGAAATCAAGTGGGCTGTAAGGCCGCCATCGCTGGCAAGCCAGCTCCCACAGGTATGCGTCCACCTGCGGACCTGTAGGAGCTGTCGAGTGAAACGAGGCTGCGATCTTTTGATTTTCAGAAGCAAGATCAAAAGATCGCAGCCTTCGGCAGCTCCTACAAAGAACCGCGTCAACCATCAGGCCGAGCGTTAGCTCGCCTGCAAGCTTTTGATCTTGATTCACCCGCCCCTTCGGGAGGCTGAGTGGAGGCGTTTATCCGGGGGGCAGGCGCGTAGCGCCGTGCGGCGAAGCCGCACACATCGAGAGGAGGTGCAGCGAAGCAAACCGGAGGCGATGCCCCCGGATGAATGCCGCAGCGAAGGAACCCCGAGCCCCAGCGAGGGGCCGGACGCCGGGGCGAGACCTTTGCTTCCTTTGGGGCGTTTGCCAAAGGGAGTCGACCGTCAGGGCGAAACCATAAGTGGCCGTTACCGCAGCAATGGATATGTACCCGGTCAGCAACAGACAGGTCACCTCCGAATCCCCCCGCAAATCGCTTAGTCCGCTTGGACGATGTTGCGCGCAAGTCGTGACTCCATAGTCGCCCACAGCACCCATCACCCCCAGAAATGCAGGTCGGGAAAGCCCCGGCCTGGGCATGAGGACGACATGATAAAAACAATAATCGCCCCACAATCGCTGCACCCGCGCACCCGGCTGGCCCTGCTGTTGCTGGCGGGCGGGCTGAGCACGCAGGTCAACGCCATGAAGTTTACGCCCAGCGATGACCTGAGCATCGACTGGGACACCACGCTGACCTATAGCCTGGCGTGGCGCACCGAATCGCGCGATCACAAGCTGGTGGCCAATGCCAACGGCAACGACGGCGACAACGCCTTCGACAGGAACAGCCTGATCAACAACCGCGCCGGTTTCCTCACCGAAGCCAACATCCAGTGGCGCCAGGATTACGGGGTATTCCTGCGCGGTACCGGTTTCTACGACAACGTCTACGACCGCGGCAACGACAATGACACCGGCACCTCGAACTGCTTCGCCGGCGGGCATTGCAGCCGGCCGGATCGGTTCTCCCAGGACACCATCGACCAGCACCGCGATGAACTGCGCATGCTCGATTACTACGCCTACGGCACCTGGGATTTGAGCGGGCACAACCTCAATGCGCGCCTGGGTAATCAGGTGGTGAGTTGGGGTGAGAGCCTGTTCTATCCGGGCATTTCCGCAGCGCAAAGCCCGGTGGACGCAACCAAGGCCACGACCCCTGGCGTGGAGGTCAAGGAAATCCTGCTACCGGTCGGCCAACTGTTCACCCAGTTCAGCCTGACCGACAGCCTGGATGTGCAGGCCTACTACCAATACAAGTGGGAGAAGACCGAGCTGTTCGGCGTGGGCAGTTATTTCTCCACCACCGACTTCATCGACGAGGGCGGCTTCAACGACGCCACCGGCTTCCTCACTCGCCTGGGCGACGACAAGCCGAGCAACAGCGGCCAGTACGGTCTGGCGTTCACCTATGCCGCCGAATCGCTGAACAACACCGAGTTCGGCATCTACTACTCGCGTTACCACGACAAGACCCCGTCGCTGGACTTCCAGTCGGACCTGGGCCACTACCGCGCCGTGTACTTCGACAACATCGACCAGTACGGCGCCAGCTTCTCCACGGTGCTGGGCGACGTGAGCTGGGCCGGTGAGGTCAGCTACCGCGACGGCGCGCCGGTGATGGTAAACAACGGTTTCTCCAGCCCCGTGCGCGGCGAAGTCCTGCAGGCGCAGACCTCGGCGATCTACGTGGTGGGCCCGACCGCCTTTGCCGACAACACCACCCTGACCGGCGAGCTGGTCTACAACACCGTGCTCAGCAACGACAAATCCGCCCCGGTCACCGTGGCACCCGGCTTCACCCTGCCGGGCACCGACAGCCTGGTCTACGACCGCGATGCCTGGGGCTACACGGTGCAGGTGAACCTTGATTACAACAACGTGTTCAGCGGTTGGGACATGTCGGTGCCCGTGACCTACAGCACCGCCGCCCAACACGACAGTGCCCTGGTGGGCTCGATCAACGCAGGCCAGGGCGACGATCGCGCCAGCATCGGCAGCTCGTGGCGCTACCTGGGCAACTTCACCGTCGAGGCGCGCTACAACGCCTACCTGGGCAACGCCAACAACAGCCCGTTGGCCGACCGCGACAACGTCGCGCTCAACTTCAAGTACCGGTTCTGATTCCCCAATCGGAGGAGCACAGCATGTCCAGATTCACCCAAACCTTATTGTCCACGGCCTTGACCGTCGGCCTGCTCGGCAGCGGCCTGGCGCAGGCCAAGGTCAGCGAACAGGAAGCCGCCCGCCTGGGCCAGGACCTGACCCCGATGGGCGCGGAAAAGGCCGGCAACGCCGACGGCAGCATCCCGGCCTGGAGCGGCAAATGGCTCGGCCTGCCACCGGGCCTGAAATTCGACGGCCCGGGCTCCCCCTACCCGGACCCGTACGCCGCGGAAAAACCGCTGTTCGTGATCGACGCCAAGAACATGGACAAGTACGCCGCCAACCTCACCGATGGCCAGAAGGCGCTGCTCAAGCGTTATCCCGAGACCTTCAAGATCCCGGTCTATCCGAGCCACCGCGACTTCCGCGTCGATCCGAAACTGGTGGAGGCGGTGAAGAAAAACGCGCTCACCGCCGAACTGGACAACGACAACAACGACACCAAAAACGCCTGGGCCGGTTCGCCCTTCCCGATCCCGAAAAACGGCAGCGAGTTGATGTTCAACCACACCCTCGCCGGCCGCGCCGCCGCCGAGGAAGCCAACTACCGGCAGGCGGTGGTGTACTCCAACAAGGAGCGGGTGATCGAAGAGGTCAACTACAAGATCTTCTCCCTCTGGTCCGATCCGAATAAAACCCTGGAGTCGTCCAATGGCATCCTCACCAACTTCCTGATCACCACCCTGGAACCGGTGCGCAAGAAGGGCGAGATCGTGGTCGGCCACGAGTTCATCAACCCCACCGCCTCGCCGCGCCAGGCCTGGCAGTACAGCCCGGGCCAGCGTCGGGTACGCCGCGCGCCGACCGTGGGCTACGACTCGCCGACCGGTGCCGGTGGCTTCCGGGTGTACGACGAGGACCGCTTGTTCAACGGTGCGCCGGACCGCTACAACTGGACCATCGTCGGCAAGAAGGAAATCTACATTCCGTACCACAACTACAAGATCGACGATCCGAGCGTGAGCACCGAGCAGATCCTCGACACCACCGGCCACGTCGATCCGCAATACATGCGCTATGAAAAACACCGGGTCTGGGTGCTGCAGGCAACCCTCAAGGAAGGTGCCCGCCATGTGTACGCCAAGCGCGTGATGTACCTGGACGAAGACACCTGGGCCGCGACCCTGGCGGATAACTACGACAGCCGTGGGCAACTGTGGCGCACCAACATGCAGACCTCGATCTACGCCTACGAGATGCAGCGTTACCACGCCCGCCTGGGGATCTACCACGACTTGATCGCTGGTTCCTATCTGGTGGACCGGATGTTGATCGATCAAAAACCGGCGAAGCTCAACGCCACCAACTTCACCGATGACGAATTCACCCCCGGCAACCTGCGCAAACTCGGCACCCGCTAAAATCCACCACGCCCCGACCGATGCATTCGGTCGGGGCTTTTTTATGCTGCACTTTTTATCGCTGCATCAAGGACCTTTCTTATGAACAAACTGCTCACTGCCGCCCTCGCCGTGGCCGGCGTCGGCCTATCACTTCAGGCCAATGCCCTGAACATCCTGCTGACCAACGACGATGGCTGCCGTGCGCCCGGCATCGACGCGATGTACCGCGCCCTGACGGCCGCCGGGCATCAGGTGACGCTGGTTGGCCCGTTGAACGACAGCAGCGGCATCAGTGCCGCCAGCGTAGTGATCCCCGGCCAGGCCCTGGCGGTGACCGAACTGGCGCCAGGAAAATTCTGCGTCGGACCACCCCAGGGTTATGCCGCACCGGCCGGCAAGACCTCGGCCATCGGCACGCCGGTGGACGCGGTCAATGTCGGCCTGGATGTGATCCTCAAGGACTCGCCGCCGGACCTGGTGGTGTCGGGGAGCAACTTCGGCGAAAACGTCGGCCCGCTGACGCAGATGTCCGGCACCCTCAACGCAGCGGTACGGGCGATGTTCAAGGGGATTCCGGCGGTGGCGGTGTCCACGGCCATCGACATGGACCTGATCATGCGCGACCAGCAGGCCGGTTATCGCAAGACCCTCGGGGCAATGGACGATACGGCGCGGTTTGCGGTGAACGTCATCGACCACGCAAGCCGCGCCGGCGCCGACGCCAGAAAAGCCTGCGCCAGCAGCAAGCAGCAGTGCGGGCTGAACATACTCGGCCTGCCAGGCACCAGCGGCCTGAACCTCAACTACCCGCCCCTGCCACCCAGCGAAGTCAAAGGCCTGAGCTTCGCCCCGATCGGCAACTGGGACCGAGTGAACTTCACCGCCCAGCGCGGCACCGACGGCACAGTCCACGTCAACCTGGCCCCTCCCGCCGCACCCACGGCCGCCCAGCAGAAGGCCGATGCGTACCAGTTGTGGCAGGGACATGCGGTGGTCACCGTGATCGACGGCAACATGACCGCGCCGGATGCCGTGCAGGAGCAGGCGAAGGAGATGTTGAAAGGGGTGAAACCTTAAAGCGCAGAACCTGCAGGGGCGAGCCCGCTCGCGATGGACGTCAAGGATGGCGCGTGCTGCCTGAATGCTCGCGGTGTCCGGATGTTTTTCGCGAGCAGGCTCGCTCCCACAGTTGATCATCGGTGACTAAGCCGCCGTCATCATTCAATCCACGAGGCGATAAGGCACCTTTTGCAAGCCCAGTTCCCTGGCTGCCTGCAATCGATGATTGCCATCCCTGATGACGAACTTGCCTTCTCCAATGGAACTGATGGCGACCGGCGGGAGAAGAACGCCATCCCTGATCCCCTGCTTCGCGCGCTCCAGCCGCTCAGGAAAGAGGTCATTGCGCCCCAAGGCAACATCGAATGAATTGACCGTCGGTTCTGTCCCCTGGGGCGTTCGCCACGTATCAATTTCCTGGTAGTCGTATCTTTCCGGTACGTACCAACTCGAACCGTCGCCTTCACGCAAGAACAAGGTTTTCTCTTCCGGGACCCAGGCTACGTAGGACTTGCGCCCGTCCTTCCAGGTGTACACATAGGGAACGCCTCCGGCAAAGGCCAGGTCGTCATCGATAGCCGACTCGACACCTGCTGGCAGCGTTGATTTGTCCGTGGCTTTCCAGCTCTTCGGCGTGATCCGGCGCATCTGCTCTATATCCGCCATCAACAGGTTGGACGCCGGGTCGTGGACTCGCAGTTGCACACCGGGGTTATCAAACGCCTGATAGAAAAACGGGGACGCGGGGTCACGGGTCCCAGCTACCCACACCTTGGCCTGGACCACTGTGCCGGGTGCTGGATGATCGTGGAGGATGCTGTTGATGATCCGGCTTTCCACACTGGGCGAGCCCACCATCGCTGCGCTGCTGCTCCCTTCTGCAAGCGTTGGCAGAGACAATCCCTGGGCATCTACGTAGGGTTCTCCCGCAAGGCGCTCAGCCGATAACCAGCGTTGTCCATCGCTCTGCGCAGTGTCGAGCAAATCGAATCCAGCGTAATGCACCTCGGTCTTGCCGTCGGCGAGCCGCACCCAGGCAACGGCCGAATCTTTCCCGTCGTTCGCTGCCCGCAGTCGTTGCACTGCACTACGGGCGCCCCGCGCGGTGACGAAGTCCGTCGGGGAGAATGTGGCGTTTTTTTTGAGGAGCTTGTTGAGTGCATCCGCGAAGAACTTGCTGTTTGCCTCCAGAACGTGCGGATCAACCGGAAGACTTGCCGGCCAGGCCAGGCGCTCATCGATATAGGTATTGAAGGCTACGCGAGGGCGTACGGCGTACATGATCGCCTGCGCATCCGTCGTGTCGTACTTGAATCGGCTCCCTCTGCCGAGCAGATAGTCCGGAATGCTGTTTTCCAGGAGCAGTTTTTCCAGTTTATCGAAGCTGTTTTCGAGAACGACGGTATTCGGAAACATCCGATAATGTGCATTGGCGTTCAGAGCACCTCGCATGGCCACGGCAAGCTCTTCCTCGTCAGTCTCAGGAGGCCTCGATCCGTCCAACACATCGTCCTCGATGTCGACACGCTTCATCGTTACAGGCCCATCGGCGGGCACTTCCCCGAAGTAAAACTTGCCGGTGTCCGCCTCCGTGACGATCCACGGTTTTCCGGTGTCGCCATGCTCAGCAAGGAAGGCACTGATCTCGCGGGTATCGGGAATTCTCGCGTCAATGCCTTCAGTGATTCTGATCTGCTTGAAGTCCGGGCTCCCCCCCATGATCGTCGCGCTGATCTGGTCACGGTAAATTGGCGAAATATCGGAGCCCAGGCTCTCGATTTCATTCGCCGCCACAGGCTCCAAAACTCGATTTTTTCCTGTGTAAATCTTTCCTTCGCAGACAAAGGCAAAGCTTCCCGGGGCAGATGTAAAACGCGCCTGACCAAACCACGGCATATAGTCCTTGCGATCAAAATTGATCTCTGTCGTGAAATTTTTCGTCTGAAAACTGCGCAAGTCCGTAGCACAAGGAACAAGTTCGATTTGTCGCTTCGAACGGCATGGGACAATCTCGAGCGTCCTGGTCGGGCGCGCACCGTTCGCCTTATCGACTTCCCGAAAAAGTAGCGAGCCATCATCAAGGCGATAATTTGCGACGACCAGACCCTCGGACGTGAGGGTCATCGAATGCGTATGCTTGTCAATCAGCCAACTCTTCGCCGGCCAGGGATTTTGATCCGCGATGACGTAACGCCCCTGCACTTGCTGCACAGCAATCGTGTCATGCACCTGGCTGGACAATCTGCCGTCGTGGCTTATTTTCGCCAGCCGGGGACCGAACAGCCGGCCGCTGGGAGCATCCAGCAGGTAACTGTTGCCCATCGCATTCTGGCCGACAGAGACATTGGGCATGCCGTCGACTATCTGTTTTGCGCTGACCCGGCCAGGGTCCGTTTCCATGTTCCTCAACAGAGCAACCGTGTCGTCCGGACGGATCCCCCGAAGACTCTTGAACGCCTCGGCGCCTCGCAGTGCCAATGAGCGAGCTGCACCAGTCAGTCCAACTACCGCCTTCGAACCCAGCTTCCATACGCCTTGAACAATCGTTCCCACACCGTCAGCGGGATTCAAGCTGGCAATCATCGAAACAGCCGACTTTCCCAGCAACTTGCCAACCTGCGGCATGGAAATGCGCAACGTTGCACCCGCGCGAGCAACCGCAATACTGCCTTTGGCACCGGCAATTGCCGGGCCGAATATCCCTCCGGCGAACCCCACAAAGCCCAGCCCGCCAAATACCCGAGTGAGTCTGTTATCTGATTTGAGATCCTCATACCAGGCGACCGGATTGAATATATCAACCACCACACGGACAATCCGCCGGGTGCTGTTTTCTCCCGTGATATCGCGTTCCAGTGCCGTCTCCCCGATCACGAAAGCGCGAAACTGATCTTTTGGAAGTATGTAATCCGCGATTATTCTCGCCCGGCTCTCAAAATCATCATGAGAAGGTACCGCGTCAATCGGCAGGTCAAAAATGGTCGTGGACAGAGCGCTTATATATTCAAAATCATGCTCTGAACTCCGAGAGTCTTGCAGGCGTCGAATAGCCATATCTTTAGTTTGAATGGCATAGTCTCTTGTCTTTGCGCCATAGGACGCTTCAATCCGAAAAGCGATATCCTTGTCAACGGCCTTGTCCTTCGGGCGATAGAACTTCAAGTTGCCGTAAGCTAAAAACTGTCTATCTTCCGTCGAACACTGGACAAATGACTTGGATATAACAGTACCCACGCTGCCCACATAATCTTCTATATAGGGGTCAACTTTATCTTCCTTCAAAGTTTCAATATCCGTAACGCTTTTTTTACCACTGCGGAACACGCCCCAAATTCCTTTGAGCCTGCGAGTTGCAGATGAATGGATTACCCATTCAGAAGGATCCTTGAGGCCTCCCGACATATAAACGTCCAGAATGTGATATCCCTTCCAGGACGCCAAAATCGGAATATCGCTTAGATTGCCCCGGGGATCCTTTTCAGGCCTCAGGTACATGCCCTCAAATTGGTCAGCATCCGAATAACCCAAACCATTGAAGCCAAGGCATGATGTCAGCGTTTCTCTCGACACATCTTTCCAGGAAAATTTCGTGTGGAGCGTGGTGATCGCCTTCTGCAACGAACTTCCCCACGCGTGATAGGCATCGATTGCCCTATCGATGTCTTTGGACGATGGTGCCCCCGCTTTATCCAGCCAAAGAACGCCGTTTGCCAATGCCCATTCAAGAACCGGGGCGATGGCCGCTGATGCCATGAACTGGCTGACGCTTTCAGAGGCAGCCGGCTCTGTCGCGAGGCTGATCAATTGCTCGTACCCCATGCTTCGCGATGAGCCCGGCGCCAGGAACTCCGCAAGCTCTACACCTTGCCTGAACACCACCCAACCGTGAGAACGGAACGCAAGCGCCCCGGGTACATCTCGAACCAGAAGGTCCGGCGACACACTGGCCAGCAGAGCATGCGCGACCAGAGGCGCGGATGCTGCGCTCGCTTTGCCGACGCTCAGCAGATGCGCCTCGAACTCGTTGCGTATCTCTGTATAGGACTTCCTCTGAAGATCCCCGCGCAACCATCCATCCGTTATCCCCACGTCCGTCGAGGTTGAATCCATGTAACGGATCAACGCCAGCAGCAAAAGCTTTTCACTGACGGAGCGCGATGTCCTTTCCTCACCAGACCCGCCGTACCATCCGATGGCACTCAAGAGTTTCTTCGCCAACCGCTGCGATCTGGGCGAGTTGAGTATCTTTTCCAACAACAAATCCGGTGTTGCGCGAAGCTCGCTTTCTGTCTTGCCTGAAATGACTGTTTCGCCGAGGTAGTCCATACAGGGCAATGAATGCTCGGAGAAAAAATCACCCATCACCGCTGCCATCTTTCTCCAGTCTTGCGCCGTTGGTTCCCTCTGCGGCAGCCGTCGATAGTCACCCAGCCGGGAAGCCGCCGGAACGCCATGGCTCAGGCGCCTGAGGACATCGTTTACCTGTGCATCAGTGGCAGGAAGAGGTGATGAAGGGTCTTGATACGTCAGCAAGTCAGCGAGCACGACTGTCCCGTCGTCACGAGATTCGCGGCCGGTTTTGGCGAAGGAAGACGCGGGATCCAGATCAATGCGCCGCGCCCGTCCCTTTATGTCCGTCGCCACGCTACCGTCGCGGGCAATTTCCGCCAGCGCCTGCCTGAGCTTGTAGCGATTGTTCTGGTTACCAATGGCTTGCATTCGATTTTCGAGTCCTGCCCGAAGCTCCCGGTCGTGCGATGCCATGGGCACCAGCGCACCCGATAGCAAGGTAAACAGCAGGAAATCCTTGCCATTGCCGCGAATATGCAGAGCGATCGTCGTCGCTTCCTGCTGCGTCGTGGGTGGCGTGTATCCGTAAAAGGCCAACACGACTTCGTAAGGGTAACTTTTGTGGCGCGGCGACTGCTCCCCCGGAGCCCCTGTCATGCCGGGAAAGGAAAGCCCGATGCCCTTCGGGTCGAGTCTTCCCGCGGCATCGACGATCTGGTCCTGCTCCCATCCCCAGCCATCACTTTGGTTGGTAAAACGCTGCGTGGAAGTATTCCCGTCCCTGGTCACGCTTGCGCAAATTTGCCCGTGACGAACAGATACCGTGGCCAGGTTGATACCCGCTTCCTTGATCCAGGCCAGAATTGCTGGTTGCTGCCAGGCCTTTTCGTACAATTTCGCCACCAGGCCGAACGGCGAATCGGGTGATCTGATCACAAAGGTGTTATAGCGCGGTGTAGTGAATGGATTAGCGGCGAGGACATCCATCACCTGCCCTGCTTCCATGGCACTTTCAAAACCATTCTCTGTTTGCGATATACGCAGTTCCATATTTCAACTCTCCTTGTTTGTCTTGAAACTCCCAACTCCATGGAAGTATCAACAGCTAATTCCAGTAGCTCATTCAAAAGCCACCGAACTAACTTATTCTGTTTAACAACATTAATTACAACCAACCTTTCTGATTCAGCAGACTATCCAACAGTAACTTTTTACCTGTCAGCTTTATGCAATAGCCGAATATTTTTCCATCAACCAATTATTCAATTGAAGTAACAAGTCCCCTGTAGGAGCGAGCTTGCTCGCGATGAGGCCGGCACATTCAACATCAATGGTGCCTGATACTCCGCCATCGCGAGCAGGCTCGCTCCCACAGGTTTTGTATTTGACTCAGGTTTCGGGTTGGTACGGTACGAACTCGGAGACTTCCAGATCAAACCCGGACACCGCCTTGTAGGGCACGGGCGAACTCATCAGGCGCATTTTGCGTACGTTCTGGTCGCGCAGGATCTGGGCGCCGATGCCCAGGGTACGTTGCGGAAACTGTGGGGGGCGAGGTTTGCCGCCGCTGCTTTGGCGCAATTGTTCGAGCACGCCGTCGGCGGTTTCCTTTTGCGCCAACAGCACCAGCACACCACAACCCGCCTCTGCAATGCTCGCCAGCGAACGCTCCAGCGTCCATTGCTGCGGCCCGCCTTCGCTTTCGCAGCCCAGGGCGTCACGCAAGGTCTCGATGCTTTGCACCCGCACCAGAACCGGCTGGGTGCTGTCGATCCGGCCCTTGACCAGTGCCAGGTGCAGTGCACCTTGATAGGTGTCCTGATAGGTCGTCACGCGGAACTCGCCGTGGCGGGTGTGCAGCGGATACTCGCCGCCACGCTCAATCGTGCCTTCATGAAGGATGCGGTAGTGGATCAGGTCGGCAACGCTGCCGATGCGCAACTCATTACGACGGGCAAACGCGTGCAGCTCGGCACCACGGGCCAGCTCGCCCTCTTCGTTGAGAATCCCCACCAGGGTGGCCGCCGGTTGCAGGCCCGCCAGACGTGTGAGATCGCACGCGGCCTCCACATGCCCGGCACGTTGCATCACACCGCCAGGCAGCGCCTGCACCGGAAAGATATGCCCCGGCTGCACCAGATCCGCCGGACCGCTGGCCGGATCGACCGCCACCTGAATCGAACGCGCCCGATCCGCCGCCGAAATGCCGGTGGACACCCCGGTCGCCGCTTCGATGGAACGGGTAAAGCCCACCCCATGCCGGGCCCGGGAGTTGGGCACCATCAGGTCCAGCCCCAGCGCGCGGCAACGTTGCTCGGTCAGCGCCAGGCAGATCAGGCCCCGGGCCTGTACCGCCATAAAGGTGACCGCGTCGGCCCCGGCATGCTCGGCGGCCATCAGCAATGAGCCTTCACCGTTGTTTTCGTCGTCGGTGATGACCACCATTTGCCCGCCGGCAATGGCCTCGATCAACCGCGGTACGCTGTCGAAAACCACCTGCGCCGCGCCGTTCAATTGAGTGCCCTGCGCAGGTCGGCCGCCGCGTCGGACAACGCCTGTGCCGCCTTCTCGACAAAAGGCGCCATGCTGATGAAACCGTGAACCATGCCTTCGCAGCGTTGCACCCGCACCGCGATCCCCGCCGCCAGCAAACGCCGGGCGAAGGCCTCGCCCTCGTCGCGCAAGGGGTCGAATTCAGCGCTGATCAGCGTCGTCGGCGGCAAGCCCGCCAATGAGTCGGCGCGCAAGGGGGAGGCCAGGGGATCATCCCCCTGCCCGGTGTCCTGCAGATACTGCTGCCAGAACCAGTACATCATCGCGCTGCTGAGCAAATAGCCCTCGGCGAAGTCCTCATAGGACTGGCTGTCGCAACGGGCATCGGTGACCGGATAGAACAGGCACTGATAACTGATCTTCGGCCCCTGCCGCTGCGCCGCCAATCGGCTGACCGCCAGCGCCAGGTTGCCGCCGGCACTGTCCCCGGCCAACGCCAGCCGACTGCCATCAACGCCCAGGGCGGCGGCATTGTCGACCAGCCAGCAGGTGGCGGCATAACAATCGAGCGGCGCTGCAGGGAAGTGATGTTCGGGGGCCAGCCGATAAGCCACGGACACCACCACCGCCTCCGCCTGACGGGCCAGCGAGCGGCAGAGATTGTCGTGGGTATCGAGATTGCCCATGACAAAACCGCCACCGTGGAAAAACACCAGCAGCGGCAGATTGTCCTCCTCCACGGGTCGATACAGCCGTGCATCCAGTTCGCCGTCCGCGCCGGGCACCCGCAGGTCTCGCACCTCGATCATCGGATCGCCGGAAATGGTCGGCAGCAGGTTGTCGGAAAATTGCCGGTACTGCACGGCGTCCACCTGGCTGAAGTCGGGCTGCGGCATGTCGCGAAATGGCTGAAGCACCGTCGCGATCTGTTTATCCAGCGGCATGGGCATCGTCCTCTACATCGGTCATTTGGAACTGTGGGTTGGTCTCTTGCAGGATGCTGTGCACCCGGCGCTCCAGGGCCGGCTTGAACCCTTTGTGGGGCAGGATCCAGAAGCGTTTTTCCTCGATGGCGGCGAACACCTGGGCGGCCAGTTCAGCCGGTGTCATGCCCTGGCGAATGGTGCTGTCCAGCAACTGGTTGAATGACGCACCGGCTGTGTCCGCGACCTGGTTCGAGGCCATGATTTCACTGGCCACCGGCCCCGGGCACAGCACCGAAACCGTCACCGGCGAGCCGAGCATGGCCAGTTCGTAATGCAGGGTTTCGCTGAGCGCGACCACCGCCTGCTTGGTCACGTTGTAGGGCGCCATCAGCGGGCTGCTGACGATCCCGGCCAGCGATGCGGTGTTAACCACATGCGCGGCCCGGCCCTGGCTCAGCAATAGCGGCATGAACGTGCGGATACCATTGATCACCCCGCCCAGGTTGACGTCGAGCATCCGTTGCCATTGCGCTTCGGTAATTTCCCAGCTGAAGCCGGTCTGCATCACGCCGGCGTTGTTGAACAGCAGGTCCACCCCGCCAAACTGCTCGACGGCCCGGTCGCGCAAGCGCTCGACCTGCCGCACATCGCCGACATCGGTGACACAGGCAATCGCCCGGCCACCGGCAGCATTCAATTGCTCGCACAGGGCCTGCACGCCCGACGCATCCCGATCCGCCAGCACCAGGCGCATGCCCAGCCCCGCCGCATGTTGTGCCAGGCCACGGCCGATGCCGCTGGCGGCCCCGGTAATCACCGCCACCGGCCCTAGTTCATTACTCATCGCCAACTCCTGCCATGGGTCCAATGGCGCCAGTAGAGCGGGCCGGGGTTTGCCGGCCATCGTCCATTCAGACGATGCCCGCTTTTACAGGGGCGGCAGAATCCGTTACATGCGCCAAACCCGTGATCCCTTGGGAGAATAATAAGATGAGTACCCTGCACCGCATCGAAGCCAAACTGCTGGAAGACCGCTACGCCCGTGGCTGGCACTGCCTGGGCCTGGCCGCGCAATACCGCGACGGCAAGGCGCATCGCCTGGAGGTGTTCGGCACCCGGCTGGTGGCCTTCCAGGGTGAAGACGGCGAGCTGCATATCCTCGATGGCTACTGCCCGCACATGGGCGCGGACCTGAGCACAGGTTGCGTCGAAGGCAACTCGATCCGCTGCCCGTTCCATGCCTGGCGCTGGGGTGCCAACGGAGTGTGCGATGACATTCCCTATGCCAAGCGCATTCCGCCACGGGCCAAAATCAAAAGCTGGCCGATCATGGAAGAAAACCAGTTGCTGTTCGTCTGGAACGACCCGGAAGGCAACCCGCCACTGCCCGAGCAACGCATCCCGCGCATCGATGCCTGCTTCAGCGACGAATGGGCCGCCTGGGAAGTCGCCGAATTGCAGATCGGCACCAACTGCCGCGAACTGATCGACAACATCGCCGACATGGCGCATTTCGGCACCGTGCATGGCGCGCCGGTCGACGAGTTCATCAACGTCTTCGAAGGCCACCTGGCCACCCAGATCATGAAGGCCCGCAGCGAGCGCCTGTCCGGTGACAGCGTGCTCAGCACCGAGGCCACCTACTTCGGCCCGGCCTACCAGATCACCGAGATGACCGGCGCGATGAACGGCCAGCCGATTCATTCGATCCTGCTCAACTGCCACGTGCCGATCGACCTGGACAGTTTCACCCTGCGCTATGGCGTGCTGGTGAAGAAGATCCCGGGCTTGAGCGAAGAACAGAACCAGGCGATGGCCAAAGCCTACGTGCAGCAGGCACAGGCGGCTTTCTACGAAGACGTGGCGATCTGGCACAGCAAGACCCGTGTCGACAACCCGCTGCTGTGCGACGGCGATGGCCCGGTCTATCAGTTGCGCCGCTGGTACGAGCAGTTCTACACCGACGTCGCCGCGCTGTCGGCGGATGTGGCCGAGCACAAGAAGTTTGTCGTGCGCGCCTGCGAACGGGCCTGAATCGCGGCCCTTCGCGCTCCAGTGGCCTGACCGGCAGCCGCCCGTCAGGCACAGGGCCCCAGCGTTGCAAGGAGTCGATCACGGCGCTTATTCTCGGCCACCGCCAACGCTAATAATAAAAATGGTTTTACCTATGCAACAAAGCCTCTGCCTCGATACGTTCAGTGATTTGATCGGCAACCTTTATCAGGGCCCGCTGGAAACCATTCCATGGGCGACCTTTCTCAATCAGCTCAACGTGTACCTGCAAAGCAAGTACGTGACCTTCATCCTGCGTCCGCCCAGCGCCCACGTGGACGGCCTGATGGTCAACACCACCGGCACCTCGACCGAGGCGACCGCGTCGTACAACACGCATTTTTTCAGCCTCGACCCCTTTGTCGACCTGCCCAACCGACAGGTGGTCACCCTGGCCGAGTTCGTCTCCAATGCCGACTGGCAGCAGTCGGAGTTCTACAAGAATTTCCTTGAACCTGTGGACGTGTTCCACATCCTCGGTGCCGACATCAACACCAGCGACGGCGCGCAGTGCCGGATTCGCATCAGCCGCGGGCGTGACGAAAAGCCCTTCGGCAACGAAGAAAAGGCCTTGCTGACGCATTTCATTCCGCATTTGGAACGCTCGATCAAGATCCACATGCAACTCAACCGCATCGAAGCCGAGCGCAACCTCTACGCCGGTGCGGTGAATCAGATGGCGGTGGGCACGATCATTCTCGATGAGGCGGGCAAGGTGCTGCAGACCAATCAGGTCGCCGACCGGCTGATTGCGGAAAAGGACGGCATCAAGCTGGTCAACGACGGTTTACAAGTCGGCACCGCCCGTGACACCCAGGAGTTCCGGCGCCTGGTCAAGCAGTCGCTGCTGTCGCAGAAACGCAGCAACCCGTCGGTGGTCGAAGCCATGCGCGTGCAACGGCCATCAGGCAAGGCCGACCTTGGGATCATCGTGCGCTCGGTGCCGTTGGCCGACTGGAGCGAAGGCAAGCAGTGCCCGACGGTGGCGATTTTCATCAGCGATCCCGAGCAGCAATCCACCGCGCCCCAGGAGATCGTCCGGGCGCTGTTCGACTTCACCCCGGCGGAAACCCAGCTGGCGATGCTGTTGGCCAACGGCCTGACCCTGGACGAAGCATCGGAAGAGCTGGGCATCAGCCGCAACACCTCGCGGGCGCATTTGCGCTCGACCTTCTCCAAGACCGGCGTGACCCGCCAGACCATGCTGGTGCGCCTGATCCTGCGCAGCGTGGCGACCCTCGGCTAACCGCCACCCTCCTCCCATCGCCGCCCTCGTCCGCTCGGACGATGGCGGCCGCTTTTGTACGGCGCACAGTGTCGTTATCCCAAACGGGGGCCTGACCCATGCGCCATTGTCCAACCATCCTCAAGACCGAACTGCTGGCAGAGAGCGGCCACTTCCAGATCGAAGCCTTGCACCTGCAATTCAGCAACGGCCAGCGACGGGTCTATGAACGCCTGCGCGGTACCGGGTATCGCTCGGTGATGCTGGTAGCGATGCCGGATCCTGCACATGTGCTGCTGGTGCGCGAGTATGCGGTCGGCGTGGAAAATACCATTCTCGGCCTGCCCAAGGGCGGCGCCGAACCCGACGAAGATTACCTGCAGGCCGCGCAGCGCGAGCTGGGCGAAGAAGTCGGACTGCGCGCCGCACAGCTCACCGACCTGGGCGAGCTGACACTGGCGCCGGGGCACCTGTGTCACCGCTACCGGGTGGTGCTGGCCGAACACTTGAGCCCCTGCCAACTGCAAGGCGACGAACCCGAAGCCCTGGAATGCCTGCGGGTCCCCCTGGCCGAAATCCCCGCCCTCGTCGCCTGCGGCGAACTCAACGAAGCCAGAGCCATTGCCGCCCTGTTCATGGCCATGGGGGCGCTGGCTCAGCGCAATAAAACCGCCACATCCAAAATCAATGGAGCCTGATGTTCCGCCATCGCGAGCAGGCTCGCTCCCACAGGTTCAGTGGCTGTACGCCAATTCTGCGGCCAACAAAAAACCAATGTGGGAGCGAGCCTGCTCGCGATAGGGCCGGCACATCCAAAATCAATGGCGCCGGACACTCCGCCATCGCGAGCAGGCTCGCTCCCACAGGTTCAGTGGCTGTACGCAAATTCTGCGGCCAACAAAAAACCACTGTGGGTGCGAGCCTGCTCGCGATAGGGCCGGCACATCCAAAATCAATGGTGCCTGACACTCCGCCATCGCGAGCAGGCTCGCTCCCACAGGTTCAGTGGCTGTACGCAAATTCTGCGGCCAAAAAAAAACCAATGTGGGAGCGAGCCTGCTCGCGATAGGGCCGGCACATCCAAAATCAATGGTGCCTGACACTCCGCCATCGCGAGCAGGCTCGCTCCCACAGGTTCAGTGGCTGTACGCAAATTCTGCGGCCAAAAAAAAACCAATGTGGGAGCGAGCCTGCTCGCGATAGGGCCGGCACATCCAAAATCAATGGCGCCGGACACTCCGCCATCGCGAGCAGGCTCGCTCCCACAGGTTCAGTGGCTGTACGCCAATTCTGCGGCCAACAAAAAACCACTGTGGGAGTGAGCCTGCTCGCGACAGGGCCGGCACATCCAAAATCAATGGAGCCTGATGTTCCGCCATCGCGAGCAGGCTCGCTCCCACAGGTTCAGCGGCTGTACGCCAATTCTGCGGCCAACAAAAAACCAATGTGGGAGCGAGCCTGCTCGCGATAGGGCCGGCACATCCAAAATCAATGGCGCCGGACACTCCGCCATCGCGGGCAAGCCCGCTCCCACATTGGATCTGTGCAATGTCGGTTTGATCGGCTAGTCCATTCGGACGAAGCCTGCGCCCCTCCCCGGCAATACCCTGCCTCTACAACAATAAAACCGTACCGAGGCTGTCATGCGTAAAGCCACTTGCGCCCTGTTCATCATCGTCTGCGCCGGCAGTTCCGCCAGCCTGTGCCAACTGTTCAAGAATGAGGCCTATCGACCGGCCACGGCGTATTTCAGCTGTTCGAGCAACGCGATGAACTGCTACCCGCCGCTGGTGCGCAATCTGCTGCCTTGAGCGGCAAGATCACGGGCATAAAAAAACCACCGGATCATCGGTGGTTTTTCATTCGCCGCGAGGATCAGGTCGGCAACACACCCCGCGACCGCGACAGGGTCAGCGCCAGGTCTTCGATCATGTCTTCCTGACCACCCACGGTACCTCGACGCCCCAGCTCCACCAGCAGCTCGCGGGCGGCGATGCCGTATTTCTGTTCGGCACGCTTGGCGAACAGCAGGAAGGAACTGTAGACCCCGGCGTAACCCAGGGTCAGCGCATCGCGGTCGAGGCGAATCGGCTCGTCCATCATCGGCACCACCAGGTCTTCGGCCACGTCCATGATCCGGTACAGATCGACGCCACTGTTGACCCCCATGCGCTCCAGCACCGCCACGAACACTTCCAGCGGCGTATTGCCGGCCCCCGCACCAAGCCCCGCCACCGAGCCGTCAATCCGCGCCGCGCCGGCCTCGATCGCGGCCAAGGAGTTGGCGATGGCCATGCCCATGTTGTGGTGGCCGTGGAAACCGACTTCGGTCCCGGCATTGAGCCCGGCGCGCAGGGCACCGATTTTCTGCGTCACTTCATCGGGCAGCATGTAGCCCGCCGAGTCGGTGCAGTAGATGCAGTTGGCGCCGTAGCTCTCCATCAACCGCGCCTGCTCCAGCAGTTTTTCCGCGCTGACCATGTGCGCCATCATCAGGAAACCGACGGTGTCCAGGCCCATCTTCGCCGCCATGCCGATGTGCTGGCCGGAAACGTCCGCCTCAGTACAGTGGGTGGCCACGCGAATGGTCGAGACCCCATGTTCATGGGCCATTTTCAGATGGTCGAGGGTGCCGATCCCCGGCAACAGCAGCGCCGAGACCTTGGCCTGCTTCATCTTCGGGATCACCGCGGCGAAATATTCTTCGTCGCTATGGGCGGGGAAGCCGTAGTTCAGCGAAGCACCGCCCAGGCCATCGCCATGGGTGATTTCGATCAGCGGCACGCCGGCCGCATCGAGACCGGTGGCCACGGCGATCATCTGTTCCAGGCTGATCTGGTGCTGTTTGGCGTGCATGCCGTCGCGCAGGCTCATGTCGTGCAGACGGACGCGCTTACCTTGCAAATTCATCGGGATTCTCCACTCAACGGACAGGCAGTTGCAGGGTGCCCTTGTGGGCTTCTTCGGCGAACATCTCGGCGGTGCGCAAACCGGCGGCGGTCATGATGTCGAGGTTGCCGGCGGACTTGGGCAGGAAATCGCCCAGGCCCTCGACCTCGATGAAGATCGACACCTTGCGCCCGTCGAACACCGGCCCGTTGATCAGCTTGTAGCCGGGCACATAGCGCTGCACCTCACGAACCATCTGCAACACCGAGGTGCGGATCGCGTCCTGGTTTGGTTCGTCGTCAGTCAGACAATGGATGGTGTCGCGCATCATCAAGGGCGGCTCGGCCGGGTTGATCACGATGATCGCCTTGCCGCGCCGGGCGCCGCCGATCTGCTCCACCGCTCCTGCCGTGGTGCGGGTGAACTCATCGATGTTCTGCCGTGTGCCGGGGCCGACCGAACCGGACGACACCGTGGCGACGATTTCGCCGTAGCTCACCGGCTGCACCCGCGACACCGCCGCCACCATCGGGATGGTCGCCTGGCCACCGCAGGTGACCATGTTGACGTTCATCGCCAGGCTCGATGCGTGCTCCTTGAGATTGACCGGCGGCACGCAGAACGGACCGATGGCCGCCGGCGTGAGGTCAACCATGATCACCCCGAGCTCGTTGAGCTTGCGGCTGTTTTCGGCATGCACGTAGGCCGAGGTGGCATCGAAGGCGATGCGAATGTCATCGTCCAGGACGTGGGGCAACAAGCCGTCGACGCCCTCGGCAGTGGTCTTCACACCCATCTCCCGAGCGCGCTTGAGGCCCTCCGATTGCGGGTCGACGCCGACCATCCACACCGGTTCGATCCACTCCGATCGATACATTTTCATCAGCAGGTCGGTGCCGATATTGCCCGGGCCGATAATGGCCGCTCTGAGTTTCTTGCTCATCCGGTTAAAACCCCACAAGTCAGGCGCAGAAGGACACCCGGGCACTGCCCAGGCCATCGATGGTCAATTCAAAACGGTCGCCGGTACGGGCCGGTTCCAGCGGCACCAGGGAGCCGGACAAAATGATTTCCCCGGCCTTGAACGGAATGCCGAACGCGCCCAGGGTGTTGGCCAGCCAGGCCACGGCCGTCAGCGGATTGCCCTGCACTGCCGAGCCAAGCCCTTCACTGAGGGGCTCACCGTTTTTCGACACGCGCATGCGCAGGTTGGGCAAGTCCAGTTCCCGGGGGTCGGCCTGGCTGTCGCCCAGCACAAACACGCCGCAGGAAGCGTTGTCGGCGACGGTGTCCTGGATGCGAATGCGCCACTCGTGAATCCGCGAGTCGACGATTTCGAAGCACGGCATCACGTACTCGGTGGCATCGAGCACATCGGCTTCGGTGATGCCGGGGCCGACCAGATCGCGTTTGAGCTTGAAGGCGATCTCGCCTTCGGCCCGGGGCTGGATCAGCTTGTTGGCCGACAGGGAAATCCGCGCGTCATCGGCGAAGGCCATCTGCCGGGTGATGAAACCGAAATCCGGCTGATGCACGTTGAGCATCTGCTGGACCGCCACCGAGGTGACGCCGATTTTCTTGCCAACGATCTGGTCGCCGGCGGCCACCCGCCGCTCAATGGCGTACAGGGAAATGTGGTAGGCATCCTCGATGCTGATCGCCGGCCAACGCTCGGTCAGGGGCGCCAGTGTGGTGCCGCTGAGCAGCGCCTGGTAAAGCTCTTCGCCGAATTCACGACGCAATTGCACGCTCATCCGCGGGCCTCCTGAAGAAAAGCCAGGCACTGGCGATTGAACAAATCTCGATGCTCGACCTGGACCCAGTGCCCGCATTCGCTGAGCATCACGAAGCGGATGCACGAGCAGTGTTCGAGCATGGTTTGCGCCCCCGAGGAAGGGCAGAATTTATCGTTCATGCCCCAGAAACCGAGGATCGGGCATTGCAGCTCGGCCAGGCGCGAGGTCATGTTCGGCACCTGCATGGTCGACAGCACGCACACCGGTTGTTGTTGCACCACGGCCACCCGTTCGTTGACCGTTTCGTCGCTAATCAGAGTGGCGTCGAACAGTTGCAGCGCCAGCAGGCGACGCATGCCCGCCGCATCGTTCAGCTCACCCTTGGTGAAGGCGGCGCCCATTTTCTGGATGCCTTCCATTTGCAGGTAATACTGCTCCTTCTCCATCAGGCCGCCGGGCGCCATCAGCACCAGGCGGCTGACCCGTTGCGGCTGGTCGAGGGCCAGCTTGATCGCGATCGCACCGCCCAGGGAATTGCCGACCAGGACGCAGCGCTGGATATCCAGGGCGTCGAGCAGACCGCTCAGGGCGCTGACGAAAAAGTCGAGGGTGTAGAGAGTGTCGGGCTTGTCCGAGGCACCGTAGCCCGGCAGATCCGGGACGATGACGCGGTAGCCGGCTTCGGCGAACACCGGGTAGTTCTGCTTGAAGTTGCTGTGACCGCTGGCGCCCGGCCCGCTGCCGTGGATGAAAATCACCGGCTCGCCGCTGCCGGTGTCTTGCCTGCCGTTATCCAAGTAGTGCAGCTGCAAACCATCCGGCAGCGTAACGAAGTGCCCCTGCGCTGAAGCGCCCATAAGGTGTCCTCCCGGCCTGTTGTTGTCGCCGGATTATTCCGAGGGCCCGGACAGTCAACATCGTCCGACAGGACTACCTGCCCTCCCTGTAGGAGCGAGCCTGCTCGCGATTGGGCTGGCACATTCAGCACTTGTGGCGCCTGACACTCCGCCATCGCGAGCAAGCTCGCTCCCACAGTGTTTTTTGTTGGCTGCGGATGATGCTGATGGCCGCTGAACCTGTAGGAGCGAGCCTGCTCGCGATGGTCGTCAACGATGACGCGGGAGCCCTGACACCCCGCGGTGTTCTTGAGTCCATCGCGAGCATGCTCGCTCCTACAGTGTTTGGGGGGTGGTCACAGGTTCTAGTCCTATCGGACGTAGGCCGGCGGCTCATGCAGCCCTAGCATCGACTGCATTTCCGAGCGACAACACGAGGCATCCCATGCTTGATCCGATGGACTTTCGCGGCAAAACGGTACTGGTCACCGGCGGTGGCAAAGGGGTGGGTCGCGGCATCAGCCAGCGCTTTCTGGACTGCGGCGCCGAGGTGGTGATCTGCGGTCGCGAAGCCCCGGTTACCCTGCCGGCCAGCGGCGGGCGTGAGGCGCTGTTCGTGCCTTGCGATCTGCGGGATGTCGAGCAGTCCGGGCGATTGATCGAAAGCATCGTCGAGCGCTTCGGCCGCCTCGATGTGCTGGTCAACAATGCCGGCGGCTCGCCGAATGCCGATGCCGCGACGGCCTCGCCGCGTTTCAGCGAGTCGATCATTCGCCTGAACCTGATCGCCCCGCTCAACCTCTGCCAGCAGGCCAACCGGGTGATGCAGGCCCAGGTCGACGGTGGCGCGATCATCAACATTTGCAGCGTCAGCGCCACCCGCCCCTCCCCCGGCACCGCGGCTTACGGCGCGGCCAAGGCCGGGCTGCTCAACCTGACCAGCTCGCTGGCGGTGGAATGGGCGCCGAAGGTGCGGGTCAATGCGGTGACCGCCGGGCTGATTCTCACCGAGCAGGCGGCCATGCATTATGGCGACCGGGAGGGCATTGCGCGGGTAGCCGCGACCATCCCGTTGCAGCGCCTGGCCAATCCCGAGGACATCGGCGATACCTGCCTGTACCTGGCCTCGCCATTGGCCCGCTATGTCAGCGGTGCAGACATTGCTGTGCACGGCGGCGGCGAACGACCTGCGTTTCTCGATGCCGCCAAAATCTGAAAAGATCGCAGCCTGCGGCAGCTCCTACATTGGAATATGTACACCCTGTAGGAGCTGCCAAAGGCTGCGATCTTTTCAAAAAGCCCATTGACCAACCGGAGCGCCAATATGCCTGCAATCGCCAGCCACAGCGTCCTGCTTGACCTCAACCTGCCAGCTGCCTGGGCAAAACTCCGCGACCTGAGCCTGGCCCCGCACTACGTGCCGGGGCTGACCGGTTGCCAATTCCACCCCGGCGCCCGGGAAGGCGTCGGCGCCAGCCGCCGGGTGTTGCGCAAGGGCGGTCAGTACCTGGATGAAAGCGTGGTTCAGTGGCGCGAAGGCGCAGGGTTCGAACTGCGGCTACACAAGGGCGGCAATGACTCGCCCTTTCCGTTTCGCCAGGCGAGTTTCAGCTACGGGCTGCAACCGCAAGGCAACGGGACGCGCATCACCCTGCAAATGCACTACAGCCTGCGCGGTGGCAGGCTGATGGAAAGATTGCTGGGCAAGGCCTTCGACAAGGTGGTGCGGCAGATTGCCGAGAATCTCAAGGCCTACTACGAAACCGGTCGAACCCAGAACCCAGATCTGATCCAGGGACGGACACTGAACTCGGCTTCGTGAACACTTTCCCCTGTGGGAGCGAGCCTGCTCGCGATGAGGCCGGCACATTCAGCATCGATGTCGCCTGATGCACCGCCATCGCGAGCAGGCTCGCTCCCACAGTTGATTTGCATCGACCATTGAAACTGGTATCGACGCTAAACCCTGTGGGAGCGGGCTTGCTCGCGATGAGGCCGGCACATTCAACATTGATGTCGCCTGATGCACCGCCATCGCGAGCAGGCTCGCTCCCACAGTTGATTTGCATCGACCATTGAAACTGGTATCGACGCTAAACCCTGTGGGAGCGGGCTTGCTCGCGATGAGGCCGGCACATTCAACATTGATGTCGCCTGATGCACCGCCATCGCGAGCAGGCTCGCTCCCACAATTGATTTGTGCCGACCATTGAAACTGGAATCGACGCTAAACCCTGTGGGAGCGAGCCTGCTCGCGATGAGGCCGGCACATTCAACATCGATGTCGCCTGATGCACCGCCATCGCGAGCAGGCTCGCTCCCACAGTTGATTTGTGCCGACCATTGAATCTGGAATCGACGCTGAACCCTGTGGGAGCGAGCCTGCTCGCGATGAGGCCGGCAAATTCAACATTGATGTCGCCTGATGCACCGCCATCGCGAGCAGGCTCGCTCCCACAATTGATTTGTGCCGACCATTGAAACTGGAATCGACGCTAAACCCTGTGGGAGCGAGCCTGCTCGCGATGAGGCCGGCAAATTCAACATTGATGTCGCCTGATGCACCGCCATCGCGAGCAGGCTCGCTCCCACAGTTGATTTGTGCCGACCATTGAATCTGGAATCGACGCTGAACCCTGTGGGAGCGAGCCTGCTCGCGATGAGGCCGGCAAATTCAACATTGATGTCGCCTGATGCACCGCCATCGCGAGCAGGCTCGCTCCCACAGTTATCAGGCCCGAGGGCCGAGGTTGACCTCGCTCCAATAAGCTTTCATCGAACAAATCTTGCCGCTGTCATCGAACTCCATCACGTCAATCACATGCAGCGAACACGGCTGCCCGCCCCACTCCATGTCGACCCGGAACGGCATTGCGCCGCAACCGTTGGAGGTCGCGCGCACGGGACCTGTGCGGGTCGCCGAGACTTTCATCGCGCCCAGCCCTTGCCGGTAGAAACGCTCGATAGCGTCGATGCCCTGCAAGGGTGCCTGGCCAACCGGGTCTTCGACCGTCGCGTCCCCGGCATACAGCCCGAGGATGCCGTCGATATCGCCGGCATCCACCAACTCCACATAGCGCGCCATGGTCGCCTGGATCTGTTCTGCACCGATCATTCAGACCACCTCGAACAATGCGGCCGCGCCCATGCCACCGCCAATGCACATGCTCACCACCACGTAACGCACCCCTCGACGCTGGCCTTCGATCAACGCATGACCGACCATGCGCGCCCCGGACATGCCGAACGGATGGCCGATGGCAATCGCCCCGCCGTTGACGTTCAGGCGCTCGGCGGGAATCCCCAGGGTGTCGCGGCAATACAGGACCTGACAGGCAAGGGCCTCGTTCAGCTCCCACAGGCCGATGTGCTCCATGGTCAGGCCGTGGCGCTTGAGCAGCTTCGGGATGGCATACACCGGACCAATGCCCATCTCGTCGGAATTGCAGCCCGCCACCGCCATGCCACGGTAGATACCCAAGGGCTCCAGGCCACGCTTCTCGGCCATTTTCGCGCTCATCAACACCGACGCCGATGCGCCGTCGGACAGCTGCGAAGCGTTGCCCGCCGTGATGAAACGGCCCTTGTCACTCCACTGGCCGCCCGGCCACACCGGCTCCAGCGCGTTGAGGCTTTGCAGCGTGGTGTCGACGCGGTTGCACTCGTCGCGTTGCAGGGTGACGAGTTCATGACGGGTTTCACCCGTGGCCTTGTCGAAGATCGCCTGGCGACTGGTCAGCGCCGCCAGCTCACGGTCGAAGCGCCCGGCGCTCTGTGCCTGGGCGGTGCGCAGCTGGCTCTGGTAGCTGTATTCGTCCTGTTCCTCGCGGGAGATACCGTAGCGTGCGCTGACGATCTCGGCGGTTTCGATCATCGGGATATACGCATGCGGATCCAGATCGATCACCGAACTCGACTGGTTGCGGTAGAGGTTCTTGTGCTTGTTCTGCACCAGGGAAATCGACTCCAGTCCACCGGCCACGGCGATGTCGATCTCGTCGCACATGATGCCCTTGGCGGCCATGGCGATGCTCATCAGGCCCGACGAACACTGGCGCTCCACCGCCATCCCCGCCACGGAGGTCGGCAAGCCGCCGGCGATCGCACACAGGCGCCCCAGGTTGTAAGACTGCGTGCCTTGCTGGGCGGCGGCGCCGATGATCACATCGTCCACTTCCCCTGGTTCGATACCGGCCCGACGCACGGCCTCGCGCACCACATGGCCACCCAGTTGCGGCGCTTCGGTGTCGTTGAACGCGCCGCGAAAGGCCTTGCCGATGGGCGTGCGGGCGGTGGAAACGATGACGGCTTCTTTCATGTTCAATTCCTCAAAAATTCTGCTGACTGGCTCAGGCGGGGTAATAGCGGCTGATGGTGTCGACCACGCAGCCGGGGCGCTCCTCGCCTTCGATCTCGACACTGACTCGAATGGTCGCCTGCACGCCGCCCTTGACCTCTTCCACCGCCATCAACTGCGCGCTGCCGCGAACCCTGGAACCTGCGCGCACAACAGCGGGAAAACGCACCCGCTCGCAGCCGTAATTGACGCCCATGGCCAGGCCACGGACCTCGACGATCTGCGGCAGGAACAGATTGACCAGCGACAGGCTCAGGTAGCCGTGGGCGATGCAGGTGCCGAAAGGCCCATTCGCTGCCTTCACCGGATCGACGTGAATCCACTGGTGATCGCCGGTGGCGTCGGCAAACAGGTTGATCCGATCCTGATCCAGCAGCAGCCAGTCGCTGGCACCCAGCGCCTGGCCGACCGCCTCGAACAAGGCCATCGGCGTGTCGAAAATACGTGGCATGTTCAAGCCCTCTGGCTGGACACCGACAACACTTCGCCGGTCATGTAGGAGCTGTAGTCGCTGGCCAGGAACATCATCACGTTGGCCACTTCCCAGACCTCGGCGGCACGGCCGAACGCTTCATTGGCCGCCAGCTGGTCGAGCACCGCTTGGGGGGCGGATTTGCGCAGGAAATCGTGCAGGGCGATGCTCGGGCTGACCGCGTTGATGCGGATGCCATGGTCGGCGGCCTCGACCGCCGCGCAACGGGTCAAGGCCATCACGCCGGCCTTGGCGGCGGCGTAGTGCGACTGTTCTTTCTGCGCGCGCCAGCCCAGCACCGAGGCGTTGTTGACGATGACCCCGGCACGGCGCTCCATCATCTTCGGCAGCATGGCGCGGGTCATGCGCATGGTGCCGGTGAGCGTCACATCGATGACCCGGTTCCACTCCTCGTCAGGCATGTCCACCAGCAAACGCGAGCCGCCGAGGCCTGCGTTGTTGATCAACACGTCGACGCCTTGCAGGTCGCGCTCGGCGCTGGCGACCAGCTGCTGCACCTGGGCTTCATCGGTGACGTTGCACTCCTGGCCGAACACCTGTTGCAGCCCCGTGGCCTGGCGGATTTTCAGCACCGCTTCGGCCAGCCGGCCTTCGTGGATATCGCTGATCATCAGCGCACGGCAGCCTTCTTCGGCGGCACGCAGAGCGGCGGAAAAACCGATCCCGGCGCCGGCCGCCGCAGTGATCAGCAGCGACTTGCCGCGCAGCAGGCCGCGACCTTCAACATATTGAGGTACAGACATGAACTCTCTCCTTTCAGGCGCGCGGACGCGGCTCTTTGGGCATGCCCAGGGCACGCTCGGCGATGATGTTGCGCTGGATTTCGTTGCTGCCGCCGTAGAGGGTGTCGGCGCGGCTGAACAGGTACAGCGACTGCAAGCGGGTCAGTTGGTAAGGCGCGGCTTCGAGTAATTCCGCCTCGGCGCCGAGCACATCCATCGCCAACTTGCCGAGGCTGGCGTGCCAGGTCGACCAGAACAGCTTGTAGATGGTCGCCTCCTTGCGCAGTGAGCCGTCCTGGCTGCCCGAGAGCATGCGCAACGAGTTGTAGCGCATGATCCGCAGCCCGCTCCAGGCTTCGGCCAGGCGCTGGCGCAGGATCGGGTCGCGGTCTGCGCCGTTGGATCTGGCGATGGCGATGATTTCGTCCAGCTCGTTCTGAAACTGCATCTGCTGGCCAAGAGTCGACACGCCGCGCTCGAACCCCAGCAACGCCATGGCAATCTTCCAGCCCTCCCCCGGCGCGCCGATGATGTTGGCGGCGTCGGTGCGGGCATCGTCGAAGAACACTTCGTTGAATTCCGAGGTGCCGGTCAGTTGCTCGATGGGCCGCACGGTAATTTGCGCCTGGGCCATGGGCACCAGCAGGAACGACAGGCCACGGTGGCCAACGCTGCCCGGCTCGGTGCGGGCGATGACAAAGCACCAGTCCGACTCGTGGGCCAGGGAGGTCCAGACTTTCTGGCCGTTGATCAGCCACTGGCCGCTCTCTTCATCCAGCACGGCGCGGGTCTTGACGTTGGCCAGGTCCGACCCCGCACCCGGCTCGGAATAGCCCTGGCACCAGAACTCGCTGCCGCGGACGATCCCCGGCAAGAAGCGCTGTTGCTGCTCCACCGTACCGAATGCGGCGATGGTCGGCCCGGCCAGGCCTTCGCCGATATGCCCCATGCGCCCAGGACCGCCGGCGCGGGCGTACTCTTCGTGGAAAATCACTTGCCGGGTGATCGACAGGCCGCGCCCGCCGTGCTCCGGCGCCCAGCCGACACAGGTCCAGCCGCCCTCGGCGAGTTTGCGTTCCCAGGCTTTGCGCTCTTCGGGAAACATGTGCTCGTCCCCCGGTCCGCCGCGAAACCGCAGGGGTTCGAATTCGCCACAGAGGTTGGCGCTCATCCAGTCGGCGACTTCCTTGCGGAAGCATTCGTCCTGTTCGCTGAAACTGATTTTCATGGCTGCTCCCCGAGAATCACCGCGGCAATCCGCTCGCGATGCCAGGCCGGTAGCCCGAGGAAGCTTTCGCTGGCGCGGGCGCGCTTGAAGTAGAGGTGCGGGTCGTATTCCCAGGTGAAACCGACGCCGCCGTGCAACTGGATCGACTCGGAGGCGCAGTGGAAGTAGCTTTCCGAGCACTGCGCCTTGGCCAGTGCCGCCGCCAGTGGCAGTTCGGCGGCGACCTGCGGATCGCCTTCGGGGTCGAGGACTTCCTGGGCCACGCACGCCGCGTAATAGCTGGCCGAACGCGCGCATTCGACTTGCAGCATCATGTCGGCGGCGCGGTGTTTGAGGGCCTGGAAACTGGCGATGGGACGGCCGAACTGCTGGCGCTCCTGCATGTAGGCCACGCTGAGGTCGAGCACCTGTTGCGCACCGCCGGTCTGCTCGGCGGCAAGGCCAACGCAGGCCAGTTGCAGGACCTGCTCCAGAACCGCCCAGCCCTGGCCCCACTCGCCCAGCAGGCAGTCCGCTTCAAGGTAAAGGCCCTTGAGCTGAATCCGAGCCTGGCGTCGGGTCTGGTCCATGGTCGGCAGCATTTGCCGTTCGATACCGGCCCGGTCGGCCTTGACGGCAAACAGGCTGATGCCCGCTTCACCGCTGGAACCGGGAGCCCGTGCGGCAATGATCAGCAGGTCGGCGCCGTGGCCGTCGAGCACATGCTTGAGGGTGCCGTCGAGGACAAAACCTTCGCCCTCGGCCACCACCGTGGCCTGCACATCGTCGGCCGCCCAGCCATTGGCGCTGCTGAAGGCCAGGGTCGCGGTCAGGCTGCCGTCGGCAATCGATGGCAGCCAGCGCTGCTTGTGTTGCTCATTGCCCACCAGCAACAACGCCGGCGTGGCCATGCAGGCGGTGGCAAAAAACGGCGAGCACAGCAACCGCCGGCCCATCTGTTCCAGGAGGATCGCCAGTTCGACAAACCCCAGGCCAAGACCGCCGTAAACTTCGGGAATATGGATCGCCGGCCAGTACATTTCCTGGCACAGGCGTTGCCAGAGGGCTTCATCGAAACCCCGTTCACTGACCATGGCCGCTCGCACGGCGCTGGAATCCGAGACATCGGCAAGGAAGCCCTCGGCCGATGCGCGGATCATTTCCTGTTCGTCGCTGAATGCAAACTCCATCGCGGCGCCTTCTGCTCGTTGGATGGGGCGCGCGTTGCGCGACGCCCCTTTGAGCATGAAGTTTGGCGCCGCCCGGATGCGGCAGAATCGTTAGCCTTGCCTAGTCCGAACGGGCGATGTGCAACCGGTCAGCGGCACTGATCGCCCATGTGCACAAGGAGCGCTGCACGGCCGGGCTTGAGGTACGGGCTGATTTCCCCGACCTTGCACGCGTCCAGGCCTTGCAGTTGCGGGTCGAGGGGTTCCTGCACGAACAGCAGCCCTGCCGGACGGGAGCCGGCTTGCAACTGGGCATCCGTCAGCGGTGCTACCGGCCGTCCCATGTAATAGACCAGGCGGATATCCGGCTCGCCGACCGTGTAGGCCTTCTGACCCGGTTGCCCGTTGGCCAGCGTGGCGACCTGCTCCAGGCCACCGACACGGTGCGACAGCACCCGCGCTTCGACGAACATGTAGAACACCAGGAACCCGACGAGCATCACGCAGGGCACGACGACAAGAACAGTACGCCAGCGCCCCTTCATGTCATCGAGCACCGCCGACCAGTGCATGGCCAGCAGCAACGCCATGGACGGGTAAACCGGCAATAGGTATTTGCCGTGTTTTTCGGTGAACAGGGAAAACACCAGCAGCGGCAGCAGGCTGCAACACAACAGCATGGCGGCCGCGCGATTCGAGCGGATCATCGCCCAGAACCTGCGTGGCTGGACGAACACGATCAGCCAGAACGGAAAGAAATCACCAGCCAGGTACAACAGATAGGCGTACCAAGCCTCGGCGCCTTGCCCATCGATCTTCTTCACGATGTCTTCGTTGATGATCGACGCCCAGATGCCCCAGCCCTGATTCAGGGACACGGCCACGTACCAGGAGCTGCCCAGCGCCACGGCAATCAGCCAGCCCCAACCGTCACACAAGTAGGCTTTGGCCCGGGCATCGCGATAGATCAGCGCGTAAGCCAGAATCGGCGCGGTCACCCACAGCAGGCAGACCGGGCCTTTGGTCAGCAGTGCGCAGCCCACGAGCACGTAGCTGAGCCGGCTCCACACACGCCCGCCCTCCAGGAAAATGAAACGCCAGGCCGCCAGCAACGCACCGAAACACAGCAGGGTCAGCAGCATTTCAATTTCCGAACGGCGGGCGAACAGGCTGAACGCGCCGTTGGCCGCCAGAAACACCACCGCGAACAAACCGGCCTGACGCCCCGCCTGCCTGACACCCCACAGATAAGTGACAATGCAGCACAAAGCCGCCGCCAGCGCCGACGGCAGGCGCACGCTCCACTCCGACAAGGTGCCCAACACGGCGCTGGAGACCAGGCCGACCCAATAGAACAACGGCGGCTTGGACAGGTACAAATCGCCATTCATGTAAGGCAGAAGCCAGCTCCCCGCCTCACGCATTTCGCGTACTGTGACCGCCCTGCGGGCCTCGTTGACACTGAGGAACGGTACGCTGCCCAGCCCCCAGAAAAACAGCAAGGCAATTGCCAAGGCCGCGAGCAAGGCGACATTGCGATTGGATAAATGACTCAGGCTCAATCTCATCAGGGCTTCTCCACATGTGCGACCTGAGTGTTCCTCGATTTGGTGAACCGATAGAACAGATTGGGTTCGCTGACGACGTACAGTTCGCCATCGGTATCCATAGTCATGCCCTCGGCCTGCGGCACGCTACGTTTAAGGTCGCCGGCCTCGTGGCGCAGGGAAAGAATGCTGACGAAGTCCCCCTTGTCATCGACTTCGGTGATGTTGGCGGACTCATCGCTGAGCAACAGAAGGTGGCCCGTCTTCGGATCGTAGTAGCCCTCGGAGAGGTCCCGGCTGAAGACGCTGCGATCGACCCAGGACGTCAGGTCCTTGATGCGGATCTGCAGCGGGCCACCGATTGAGGCCAGCATGCCGGTGATCGAGTACAACTGGCGCGGGTCACGTTCCTTGATGGCGAACACCCGATCATTGGCCGCGTCATACGCCACGCCCTCGAACCCTTTGTTGTGTTCGCTGAGGTTCACGCCGACGGCGACAAACTGTGCCTGTTCCACATGAATGGGCCCGGGGGTTTCAGGCAAGGTGACGATGTCCAGCTGCTGCAATCGCTCATCGGCGATCACCACCCGCCCGCCGCCGATGTAGGCGATACCCTCGGTGTCTTCGAAACCAATCAGCGGGTAGCGATCGACCAGATCACCGTCACGGCTGATCACCAGAATTTCCATCGGCGCGCCATTGGTAATCCCCAGCAGGCGATCCTTGTCAAAATCGTAGGCGATGCCCGACAGATTATTGATGCCCTCAACAGGCTTGGCCTGGATAGTCGGCTTGTAGTCCGGCAGCCAGATGTTTTTGTCAGGCGCCTGATTGCCCACCCACTTGTTGTGCAAGTGTCCGTACAGCTGCTTGTGCAAGACAGAGCGCGCACCCGTGGCGAAAACCAGTACCAGGGCAATAACGACAGTCAGAAAAAGGGCTTTCCTTGCTTTGCTCATGCTTTTTCCCGGCCCCAATCGAAACGATAGACATGCTCCGGCTTGCCTGGATGGCATTGGCCGTTATCCGCATCGGCCCCGACAATCGACCACTCTGCGCGGGAGGTTTCACCCAGTTCATGGGCGGCCTGGGGGTTGAAGCACTGGCCCAGCAACTCGTCCGGGACCAGGGCATAAGCCTTGGGATTCTCGCGCAGCCATTGCGCCGCTTGCTCGACGGTGGAATCCGCCATGCCGAAGTGCACGATCGGTTGACGAGCGAACAGCCAGTGCCCCTCGCGCCAGTTGACCAGCACCAGGTCTGCGCCATGGGTCATGGTCGCGGCCTGCGCCATGATTGCTTCATGGGGATTGGCGCCATCACTGACCGGCTCGATGAAGCCACGGGCGAACCACAGCGCGAACCAGCCTGCGACCAGTGCCGGGAAGACCCGCCGCAGGCGCGGGCGCGATTTAAACCAGCGTTGCAACAACCAGGGGATCAGCGGCGCGGCCGCCAGCACCAGCGCAGGTAGCGCCGGGTAGATGTACAACTTGCGCTTGCCGGCGCTGATGCAGAAAAACAGCACCACCAGCGCGACCCAGCCGAGCAGCACCAGCAACCGGCCGTCACGCTTTTTCAACTGCCGGTGCCAGGCCGGCACCAGCCATGGCAACGCCAGCACCAACGGCAGCCAGTACTGCGGGATGACGTTGGTGAAGAAGTACCAGAACGGTTCGCGGTGGTCCCACGACGCGGCGTAGCGTCCGGCGGTCTGGCGCAGGAGGATTTCCCGCGCGTAGGCGATTTCGTCAGCGCCGCCGTTCAGCACAATGGACAAGGCCAGTGGCAGCAACCAGATGCCGATGGCCGCGAGCATCACCAGCAATCCGAGCAGCCACTTGCGCGCCTGTCCCGGCATCGCCACCACACCCGGCCAATCCTTGCGCACCGCGTAGGCATAGGGAATCAGCAGCAGCGCCGGCAGAAAACCCACGCCCTTGGTGATCACGCCGATACCCATGGCCGCGCAGCCGACATAGAACCAGCGCCATGCCGGCCCCAGCAGCAGATGCCGCGCCAAACCGTACAGGCCCAGGCTGGTGAACAGGATCAGGAAACTGTCGATCTGCCCGGTGCGCAGGATGCTGTAGGTCTGGTAGGTGGCCAGGTACAGCAGTGCAGCGATGCGCCCGATACGCGGGGTCCACAGGCGACGCCCCAGGTCGTAGACCAGGCCCGTGACGGTCACCGCCGAAAACAGCCCCGGAATGTACAAGGCCAGTTGAGGTTTGCCGGTCAGCCAGGCAAAAAACGCCACCGTCCACATGAAGATCGGCGGCTTGTCGCCGTAGATTTCCCCGGCGCGATGGGGAATCAGCCATGAGCCGTGATGCAGCATTTCCAGGGCCACGCCGAGGAAACGTTCCTCATCGACGTTCTGTGCCTGACGCAGCCCCAGGCCCGCGCCCACCAACAGCAGGGCGAGCAGCATCAGGCCCAGGCATTCGACCCTGGGCGATAAGGTGCGGCGCATGGTTTATTCCTCGAGTTTCCGGCTTTTGGCAATCAATTGCAGGTTGCGCAAATACACGATCGAACCGAAGGCCTGACCGGCAATGAACACCGGGTCTTCCCGATAAATGGCGTACGCCAGCAGCAAGGTGCTGCCGACGATGCTCAGGTACCAGAAACTGGTGGGGATCACGCTGCGTTTTTTGTATTCGCTGTACAGCCATTGCAGGACGAATCGGCCGGTAAAGGCGATCTGGCCGATAAAACCGACCATCAGCCACAGGGCTTCACGGGTCATGGTCATCCTTCAATCTCCTGTGCGATAGTATTGAGGCGCGTACGCTTGATCAGCCACCACACCCCCATCAAATCGAGAATCCCCACCAGGGCGCGGTCAATGTTGCCGTATTTGGAGACCCCGGCGGTGCGCGGCCGGTGGTTGACCGGGTGCACGATCATTCGGCCGTTGTGACGCTGGATCAACGCCGGAATGTAGCGATGCATGTGGTCGAAATACGGAAGGCGCAGAAATGCCGCGCGTTCGATCAGCTTCAGGCCGCAACCGGTGTCCGGGGTGGAGTCCTTGAGCAGGCGGCTGCGCAGGCCGTTGGCGAAACGCGAGGCCCAGCGCTTGCTGGCCGTGTCGCGGCGGTTCACCCGGTGCCCGGCGACCAACTGCACATCGGTGCTGCCGCGCACCAGTGCCAGCATCCCGGGGATGTCCGCCGGGTCGTTTTGCCCGTCGCCGTCGAGGGTCGCCAGCCATTGCCCGCGAGCCTCCCGCGCGGCGTGGTACAGCGAAGTGCTCTGCCCCAGCGAACGCTCGTGGTGCAGGATGCGCAAGGCACTCAGGCCGTTGCTTCTGATCTGCCGCAGTTCCTGCAGGGTCGTATCGGTGCTGCCGTCATCGACCACGATGATCTCGTAGGCCTCGTCGGCCATGGCCACGCGGATTTCCTCGAGCAAAGGCCTGAGGTTGTTCGCTTCGTTTTTCGCTGGAATCAATACGGATACAAAAATGTCCTGGCTCATGGAGTCCCCCTCGCCTTTTGCTTGTTCATTATCAGAGGCGAATGCTTCAAGCCCGATAAAACTGTCGATACCACTTCACAAACTCCGCCACACCCGTCGCGACGGGCACTTGCGGGCTGAAATCAATCCACTGCGTCAGCGCCGAGACATCGGCCCAGGTCCGGACCACATCGCCGGCCTGCAACGGCAGGTAGTTGCGCACGGCCTGGCGGTCCAGTGCGGCTTCCAGGCAGTCGACAAAATCCAGCAGCGCCACCGGTTGGCCGCGGCCGATGTTGAACAGACGGTTCACGCCCTCGCCGGCCCCGGTTGGTACGGGTGGCTTTGAACGCAGGCGGGCGATGCTTTCGACGATGTCGTCGATGTAGGTGAAGTCCCGCGCCATCTCGCCCTGGTTGTAGACGTCGATGGGCTGGCCCTTGAGGATCGCCTCGGTGAACTTGAACAGCGCCATGTCCGGCCGGCCCCAGGGCCCGTAGACGGTGAAGAAGCGCAGGCCAGTGGCCTTGAGGCCGTACAGGTGGCAATAACTGTCGGCCAGCAGTTCATTGGCGCGCTTGGTGGCCGCGTATAGCGAAATCGGGTGCTCGACGGGGTCCTCGACGCTGAACGGCAGCTTGCTGTTGCTGCCATACACCGAGCTGCTGGAGGCGTAGATCAAATGCTTGGGACGATGATGGCGGCAGGCTTCCAGCACATTGAGGAAACCCACCAGGTTCGACTGGCCATAGACATCGGGGTTGTCCAGGGAATAGCGCACGCCGGCCTGGGCGGCCAGGTGCACCACTTCGCTGAACGCGTGCTCGCCAAACAGCTCCAGCAACGCCGGCTTGTCGACGATGTCCATTTTCCGGAAGCGAAAGCCCGGCAGGCTCTCAAGCTCCTTGAGCCGCGCCTGCTTGAGCGTGACGTCGTAATAGTCGTTGAGGTTGTCGATACCGACGACGTCATGACCGTCCAGGCACAAACGCCTGGCGACATGAAAACCGATGAATCCGGCGGCGCCGGTGACCAGAACAGTCATGAAACATGCACCTCGACCAGCACATTGTGCCGGGCCCAAAACAACGCCAGTCCCATGCCTTGCCCCATATCCCAAAAATAAAGTCGGTGACGTTGTCGATGCGCGAGAAACGCGGCATCCAATGATGAAAAGCTACTGAGCGCAGCCCGCCGCATACGGTGCCCGGCAAAATGTAAAAATGTTGTTAACAATTCGTTCAGGCTTCATTCAGGTTTCCAGCGCAAACGGTCACGTGGTGCAACGATTTGTATTGCCATTGCCGCGCGTCAATCTAAAGTGCATCCACGACAGCGAAAAACGTGAATCCGCTAAGGACGCAGAACCATGAGCGAGCAAGAAACGACCTTCGACGAACCACGCCTGAACAGCACCGAAATCCGCATTCTGGGTTCCTTGATCGAAAAACAGGCCACCAGCCCGGAATCCTATCCGCTGACCCTCAATGCGCTGGTGATCGCCTGCAACCAGAAAACCAGCCGGGAACCGGTGATGAACCTGACCCCGGGCCAGGTCGGCCAGAGCCTGCGCGCCCTCGAAGGGCGCGGTTTTGCCAAGCTGGTGATGGGCAGCCGCGCCGACCGTTGGGAACACAAGGTCGACAAGGCGCTGGAACTGGTGCCGGCCCAGGTGATCCTGACCGGATTGATGTTTTTGCGTGGCCCGCAGACGGTCAATGAACTGCTGACACGCAGCGGGCGCATGCATGAATTCGAAGATACCGAACAGGTGGTGCATCAGCTGGAGCGCTTGATTGCCCGAGGCCTGGCGGTGTTGATTGCGCGCCAGGCGGGCCAGCGTGAAGACCGCTATACCCATGCCCTGGGGGATCCGGCGGATATCGAAGCGATCCTGGCTGCGCGCCAGAACCCGGTGGAGCGTAGTGGTGGCAGCGGTGTTTCGCTGGAGCGGATCGAAGAGCTGGAGGCGCGGATTGCGGCGCTGGAGGAGCGGTTGGCGCGGTTGGAATAACCAGACAACACAGGAACAAATGTGGGAGCGAGCCTGCTCGCGAAAGCGGTCTGTCAGTCACATCGATTTCGAATGTGCCACCGCCATCGCGAGCAGGCTCGCTCCCACAGTGGGTTTATGGTGTCACTTACTCACCCTCCCAATAATCCACCCCATCCGCCTGCCGGGCCACGGCGACAAAACCCGAGGCATTGCCCTGGGCATCGACCTTGAAATCATCCATCACCGCATATTTTCCAGAGTCCGGGTACTCGCAGATCTCCGGTGACTGCTGGGTGCTGATCGCCAGATAGCGCAGCTCGGCGTTGCTGGTATTGATGATCTGGTGCGCCTGTTCCGGGCCACCCGGCGGACAGGCGATCACGTCACCGGCGCGGATCGCAAAACGCTCGGCGCCCAAGCGCACTTCACCCTCCCCGGCCACGACGTAGAACATTTCTTCGTTCACCCGATGACTGTGAAACGGACTGCCGCGCATCCCCGGTTCCAGCGCATACAGGCGATAACCGAGCTTCTGCGCGCCCAGTTGCTGACCGATGCGCGCCTGGCGCTGTTGATAGCGACCGGCGGTCTCCCCGGTCGGGGCGAACGCCTCGGGTAGCGGTTCGAGTACGACTTGATCCAGATTGAGAATCGGGGGATGCATGGCAAACCTCGGTCATGGTGGTTGCTGTTGGAGGCCAGCAGTATAGGCAAGGGCAAAATCAAAAGATCTTCAGTAGCGATCAACCCCGGGCAAACGCCACCGCCGCCTGAAACTGCTCCTGCGTGGGACGAACGCCGGTGTACAGCACAAATTGCTCCAGCGCCTGGATTGCAATCACCTCCAGCCCGGTAATCACCTTTTTGCCCTCGGTTCTAGCGCGCACGATCATCGGCGTTTCCGAGGGAATCGCCACCACATCGAAGATGATGTCCGCCGCTTTGATAACGTCGGCCTCGAATGCCAGTTGACCGGCTTCCGGTCCGCCATCCATGCCCACCGGGGTCACGTTGACCAGCATCTGCGGGCGCCGGGCACCGAGTTCTGCTTGCCACTCGTAACCCAGTGAATCGGCCAGGGCACGGCCTGCCGTCTCGTTCCGGGCCACGATCAGGCCGTTCTTGTAGCCGCCGTCACGCAAGGCGCTGGCCACGGCCTTGCCCATGCCGCCGCTGCCACGCAGGGCGAACGTGGTGTCCTTGGGCACCGCGTGGGTCTCCAGCAGTTGAGCGACGGCAATGTAGTCGGTGTTGTAGGCCTTCAGATGGCCGTCGGTATTGACGATGGTGTTGATCGATTGAATGGCGGCGGCCGAGGCGTCCAGTTCGTCGACCAGCGGGATGCAGGCTTCCTTGAACGGCATCGACACGCCGCAGCCGCGAATCCCCAGGGCGCGAATGCCGCCCACCGCGCCCGGCAAGTCCTTGCTGCTGAACGCCTTGTAGTAGAAGTTCAGGCCCAGTTGTTCATACAGGTGATTGTGAAACCGCAGGCCAAAATTGCCAGGGCGCCCGGAGAGCGACATGCATAGTTGAGTGTCTCGGTTGGGGTTCATCTGCATGTGAATCTCCTTGCAATGCACTTTCGGATGGACGGGATTAGCCGGCCATCGTGTTCTGATCGATCATATTCCTGTGCCCGCAGGCCGGATTAAACATCGGTAAACGAGCCGGTACAGACCTTACACAAAATTTACCCAGCGGCTGTGCTGATTTTCCAAAAAATGCTGTCTTAGTAGTATCCCCGCGACAATCCTTGGGTCTATTGCAGACACAAGCGCCGGGTCGAAGAACCGAGGAATTATCATGATCCGTAAAGTCCCCACAGTTGCTCTGCTGATCGGTGCTCTGGCTATCACAGGGCAGGCGCAAGCCCATGGTGGTGGCAATGACGCGGCGGTATTTGGAGCGATCGTGGGTACGGCCATCGTCGGCTCGGCCCTGATCAACGCCAATCGACCCGTGTATGTCGCGCCACAACCGGTCTATGCCCAACCGGTCTACGCCCCGCCACCACCGGTCTACTACGCACCGCCGCCACCGGTTTATTACCAGCCGGCCCCGGTGTACGTGCAACAGCCGATCTACTACCGCCCGGCCCCGGTCTACTACGGACCGCCCCGCGGCTACTATTACGGCCATGGCCACGGTTATGGTCGCTGGTAACAGGCTCGAAAAGCCCCGCCGAAAGCGGGGCTTTTTCATGCCTGCGATTTTCTCCAAAACACCCTGCTCCCTGTAGGAGCGAGCTTGCTCGCGATGGCCGTTAACGATAACGCGGGCAATCTGAATGCCCGCGTTGACTGGGCGACCATCGCGAGCAGGCTCGCTCCTACAGATGTAGTAGCCGTTCGTCGGTGGAAGTCTGGATAAATCTCGTCGGTGTCGCTATCGGGACAGTCCCGGCTGTGCAGGCGGGCAAAAATGCGCAAAACAGACATATTTATGTCATGTCAGAGCCGCAAGCTTGAACCTGTCCGCCAACAACAGGTATTCACAACAAGGACGCCCCCATGCCCACGCAGAACCCGCACCGCATCGTCGGCCTGTGCACCTCGAGCAAGGTGTACAACACCCTCACCGAGCTCAAGCAACTGGAAGGCCACCGCAGCGCCAAGTTCCTCGCGCTGCTGACCCAGAACCTGGTGCAAAAAGGCCTGCTCAGCGAGCGGGAAGTGGTGCACATGCTCGATCAGGTGGTGGACTGAACGACGGACGGTCAATTGGACTCAACGCCATCAATGACCACTATCGAAAACGGTGATTGTCGGAAAATTCGCCACCCTCGTAAGGTATCTCCATAGATTGATGGAGGTTCCTATGATGTCTCAAGTTCAGATCATGTCCGTAATCGGCAGTGCCGTTCCCGCTCCTCTCAGGGCTTCCGGGCTGCTTGCCTGCTGGTATCTGGTGCTCGATGGCGAGCAGATCAGTGGTCCGCTCACTTCGCTGCCGGCGGCCCAGGCCATGTCGCAACGCTATGCCCAGGACCACTCAGGCAAGCTCAGCGCCTAAGGCAGCTGAACCCGAGGTTTGGTTTCGAGGAAAATGTCCCAACTGGACATGAACAGCGCCGCGATCAATGGGCCGATGACAAACCCGTTGAGCCCGAACACCGCCAGGCCGCCAAGGGTCGAGATCAGGATCAGGTAATCCGGCATCTTCGTATCCTTGCCCACCAGGATCGGGCGCAGCACGTTATCCACCAGGCCGATCACGAACACCCCGAACAAACCCAGCACCACGCCTTGCCAGACCGCACCGGTGAACAGGAAAAACGCCGCCACCGGCGCCCAGACAATCCCCGCGCCGACCGCTGGCAACAGCGACAAAAATGCCATCAACACCGCCCAGAGCAACGCGCTGGGGATGTCCAGAAACCAGAAAATCAGACCGCCCAGCGCGCCTTGGGTGATTGCCACCAGCAGGTTGCCTTTCACCGTGGCCCGCACCACCCGGTTGAACTTGAGCTGTAACCGACGCTTCTGCTGTTCTTCCAGCGGGATGGCGGCGCGCACCTTGCGTGCGAGCTCGGCGCCGTCGCGCAGGAAAAAGAACAACAGGTACAGCATGATGAAAAAGCTGACGATGAACTCGAACGTGCCCTGGCCGAAGCTGAAGGCCTGGGTCGCCAGCGTTTGTCCCCCGGCAACCGAGCTCTTGATGATCTTCTCCCGCATCCCCTCCAACCCGCCCAGCCCGAAGCGATCCATCAAATGCTGGAAGTACGGCGGCAAGCTGTGCTTGAACTGCGCGACATACCCGGCGATGTCCAGTTCGCCGCTTTCGATGCTTTTGTAGACCGCGGCCCCCTCCTGAACCAGGAAGATGCCGAGGACAATCACCGGCAGGATCGCGATCACCAGGCAGATGCTCAACGTGAGTAGCGACGTCAGGTTGCGCTGCCAGCCAAGCTTGAGTTGCAAGCGGCGCTGCATGGGCGCGAACAGGATGCCGAGGATCACCGCCCAGAACACAGCGCCGTAGAACGGCAACAGGATCCAGATGAAGGCAATGCTCACCACGCCCAGCAGAATCGTCAGCGATTTGTCTTGCACGCTCTCTTCGTTCATGTCCGATCCATGCCAGTGCGCCGGGACGCGAATGTCCGCCCTGATGCTTAGGCCACAACGGCTCGCGCGAGTGCCATCGATTTGTGCATCAAGCATAGATCCAGATCAATAAATCCCCGGGGCAAGGCGTATACCCTGCGCGACTTTTGCGACCACACCCGCCATGAAGCTCATTGCCCCCGAATTGCTCGCCCCTGCCGGCACCCTGAAAAACATGCGTTATGCCTTCGCCTACGGCGCCGATGCCGTGTACGCCGGCCAGCCGCGCTACAGCCTGCGGGTGCGCAACAACGAATTCGACCATGCCAACCTCGCCCTCGGGATCCGCGAGGCACAGGCCCAGGGCAAGCGTTTCTACGTGGTGGTCAACATCGCGCCGCACAATGCCAAGCTCAAAACCTTCCTCAAGGACCTGGCGCCGATCATCGCCATGGCGCCCGATGCGCTGATCATGTCCGACCCCGGGCTGATCATGTTGGTGCGCCGGCACTACCCGCAGACGCCGATTCACCTGTCGGTGCAGGCCAACACGGTGAATTGGGCGAGCGTCGAGTTCTGGCAGCAACAGGGCCTGAGCCGGATCATCCTGTCGCGGGAGTTGTCCCTGGAGGAAATCGCTGAAATCCGCCAACAGGTGCCGGCGATGGAGCTGGAGGTGTTCGTCCATGGCGCGCTGTGCATGGCCTATTCCGGTCGCTGCCTGCTATCGGGCTACATGAACAAACGCGATGCCAACCAGGGCAGCTGCACCAATGCCTGCCGCTGGAAATACTCGGCGCAGGAGGCCACGCAAGACCTGCTCGGCGAGATCGTCCAGCAGTATCAGCCGGAGCCGACCCTGGGCATCGGAGCACCGACCGAGCAGCTGTTCCTGTTGCAGGAAGCCAATCGCCCCGACGAGCTGATGCCGGCTTTCGAAGATGAACACGGCACCTACATCATGAACGCCAAGGACCTGCGCGCCGTGCAGCATGTCGAACGTTTGACGCAGATGGGCGTGCATTCACTGAAGATCGAGGGGCGGACCAAATCGCATTTCTATTGCGCGCGGACCACCCAGGTCTATCGCCGGGCAATCGACGACGCGGTGGCGGGTCGCGAGTTTGACCGCAACCTCATGACCGACCTCGAATCCCTCGCCCAGCGCGGATACACCGAGGGCTTCCTGCGCCGGCACGTGCATGACGAGTATCAGAACTACCAAAACGGCAGTTCGGTGTCGGAACGGCAGCAGTTCGTTGGCGAACTGACCGGCGAGCGGCGGGATCGGCTGGCGGAAGTGAAGGTGAAAAACCGCTTTGCCCTGGGCGATCACATGGAATTGATGACACCCAAGGGCAACTTCCACTTCGATCTGCATCAGCTGTACAACGCCAAGGGCGAACCTGTCGACGTGGCGCCGGGGGATGGGCATACGGTTTATCTGCCGATACCGGATGCGGTGGATTTGAATTTCGGGTTGTTGATGCGGGATGTGAATGCAACATAAAAACACTGCGACCTGTGGGAGCAAGGCTTGCCCGCGATGGCGTCCTCAAGATCGCCATCGCGGGCAAGCCTTGCTCCTACAGGGATCGTGTCGCTCTCAGGCGAATTCCTCACGCAACATCGCCACAAACGCTTCCCGCGCCGGGTGCACCCCGGCGTTTTCGTGCCAGTAGAACAGGTTGTCGATGGCCGTCAGTTCGGGAAACTCATACCCCACGCAGCCCGCCCCCTTGGCGTATTGATCGAACACGCCCTTGGGCACCAACGCCACGCCGGCCCCGGCGCTGACGCAACCGACAATCGCACCATAACTGGCCAGACTGACAATCGGCAGCGCCTGGCCCTGGCGCAACAGCCAATGCTCCAGCGCCGCACGGTACGGACAGCCCTGGGGCCACATGAACACGGTCTTGTCCTGCAAATCCGTCATGTCGCGCACCGGCCCCAGTGAGGTCGAGGCGATCAGCAACAGGTCCTCGCGGTACATCGGTGTGCGCTTGAGGTGCGAGCGCTCGACATCCACCGCCACAATCGCGCCGTCGAGGCGATGGCTCAGGGTGTCATCGAGCAATTGGCCCCAGGTGCCGGTGGTCAGTTCCAGCGCCACCGCCGGGTAACGCTTGTGGAATTTCGCCAGCAAGCGCGGCAGGCGACCGGTGGCCGAAGACTCGATGGCACCAATGCGCAACGGCCCGGACGGTTCGGCGGACGGGTCCACCGCGCGCTTGGCTTCGGCCGTCAGGGCGAGGATTTTCGCGGCGTAGGCCAGAAAAGTCTGGCCCGACGGGCTGATGCGCAGACCGCGTCCCTCACGCAGAAACAACGCCACACCCAACTCCGCTTCCAGCGCCTTGATTCGCGCCGTGATGTTCGACGGCACGCAATGCAGCACCTCGGCCGCGCGGGCAATGCTGCCGACCTCGGCGACAGTCTTGAACATGCGAATCTGCGCCAGCTCCATATACATCACTCAAAGTGAACGGTTCGCGCAGTATAAGTCAGTTGTGGCGAATGATTCGAGTTCCGATACTCCGTGCATCAGCCATCCGGTGCACGCCCATGAACGCCCTGACGCCCTCCCCCGTTTCCCCCTTGAAAATCATCCTGGCCATGACCTTCGTCGTTGTGTGCTGGGGCTATTCCCCGAGCGGCATTCACATCGGCCTGCAGGCCTACGATCCGGTGCACCTGGCGCTGGCGCGCTTTCTGCTGGCGTCGGCATTCATGGCCGTGGTGGCGCTGTTGAAGGGCATTCGCCTGCCCAGCCTTCGCGATGTGCCGCTGCTGATGGCGCTGGGGTTCTTTGCGGTGAGCCTGCACCACGTGGCGATCAACTTCGGCCAGCAGGGCGTCAGCGCCGGCGCATCGAGCGTACTGGCACAGACGACGCCGCTGTTCAGCACCCTGCTGGCGCGGTTTGTGTTCAAGGACCGCATCAGCCTGTGGCGCTGGGGCTGCGTGATCCTCGGCTTGCTGGGTGTGCTGATTGTGGTTGCGGGCGACCATGGCCTGGGCAGCATCGATGCCCATGGCTTGCTGATCCTGTTGGCGGCGTTGTCCTGGAGCCTGTACTTCGCCCTGCAAAAACATCACAGCGGGCGTTATGACGGGCTGACGCTCGTGTGCTACACGGTCTGGTCCGGCACCGCATTGCTGCTGGTTTTCCTGCCGGGCCTGGTGGATCAAGTCGTCAATGCGTCATTGCCCGCGCAGTTCGCGGTCGTTGCATTGGGGATTTTCCCGAGTGCCCTGGCCTATCTGGCGTGGGCCTATGTGCTGGCCCACGTGGACCTGAGCCGGGCGACGATGACGCTTTACCTGGTGCCGCCGACGGCGATGGCGATTGCATCGGTGACGCTGGGGGAGCGACCGACCTTGATGGTGGCGGTGGGTGGCGTGGTGGTGTTGATCAGTGTGCTGGCGTTGAACCTGGAGCGGCGGCCGGGGGTTCGGGTGGCAAATGCGTAATCAATGAAATCCCCCTGTGGGAGCGATCCTGCTCGCGATGGGGTCGGAACATTCAGCATTGATGCTGCCTGACACTCCGCCATCGCGAGCAGGCTCGCTCCCACAGGGGATATACGGTGTGACCGCCATCAAGTCGGCGAAAACCGATCCCGGCTGTTGGTCAGGTGCAACCACATCGCCGCCCGCGCCGCATCGGGATCCTGGCGCTTGATGGCATTGAGGATCGCCTCATGTTCGAGATTGGCCAGTTGCCCGAGCTTGCTCAGATCCACCGCCCCACGTTCAGCCGCGTTGACCCGGGTGCGCGGAATCATCGCATTGCCCAGGTGCTGCATGATTTCGGTGAAGCACAGGTTACCGGTGGCCTCAGCGATCAATAGATGAAAACGCCGGTCGGCCTCGACACAACTGTCATTGTTGGCCAACAGGCTTTGATAGTCGTCCAGCGCCTGGCGCATCTGTGCCAGTTGCTGCTCGGTGCGACGGCTGGCGGCCAGCGCCGCGGCCTGGGTTTCCAGGCCCATGCGCAGTTCGAGGATGCTGCGCACCCCCAGCGCGGTATCGACATTCAGCCGCAGCCCCTGCTCCGGCGCGCGCTCCAGCACGAAAGTACCGATGCCGTGACGGGTTTCCACCAGCCCCGAGGCCTGCAATTTGGAGATCGCCTCGCGCACGACTGTGCGACTGACCCCATGCTCCTGAACGATGCTGTTCTCTGACGGCAGCTTGTCGCCGGGCAGCATCTGCCCGAGCAGGATGCGCTCGGTCAGCTTGGTCACCAGATCGTGGGCCAGATTGTGGCTGCGCTTGCGGGCAGGCAGGTCGAGGTCTTCTTGCATGGCAATCATCCAAAGGCGGCGCTGGCGAAATCGTAGCACTGCGCCCGCTCTTAATCTCGAAAAACAACACTCAACTTGTATGACAACACTCAACAAGTGCTGCAAAGACACTCCCTTTTGAAGCCTGACCAAACCAGAAACAGAATAATAAACTGGCTAATCATGGCGATTTTGTTGGCCATAGGCAGTTGCGTTGTGAAAAAACGTAGTTGTATGATGTCTATCAACACGCAGCACCCGCCTCACCCCGCATAAAAATAATCAGTGGGAGAAAACGCAGTGAATACACCCAACTCCGCGATGGAAAACGGTGCCGATTCGGCCCTGCAATCCGCGATCTCGAAAGTCAAACGCCACGTCCTGCCGTTGTTCGTCATCATGTTCATCGTCAATTACATTGACCGGGTGAACATCGGTTTCGTCCGCGCCCACATGGAGCACGACCTGGGCATCGGCGCTGCCGCCTACGGCCTCGGTGCCGGCCTGTTCTTCATCGGTTACGCGCTCTTCGAAGTCCCCTCCAACATCCTTCTGCAAAAAGTCGGCGCCCGTATCTGGCTGACCCGCATCATGCTGACCTGGGGGCTGGTGGCCGCCGCCATGGCCTTCATCCAGAACGAAACCCACTTCTACATCCTGCGATTTCTGCTGGGCGTGGCTGAAGCAGGGTTCTTTCCCGGGGTGATCTACTACTTCACCCGCTGGTTGCCCGGAGCGGAACGCGGCAAGGCGATCGCGATTTTCCTCAGCGGCTCGGCGTTCGCTTCGCTGATTTCCGGCCCGTTGTCCGGCCTGCTCCTGCAAATCAACGGGCTGGGCATGCACGGCTGGCAATGGATGTACTTCATCGAGGGCATGTTCTCGGTGGGCCTGTGCTTCTTTGTCTGGTTCTGGCTGGACTCCAAGCCTCACGACGCCAAATGGCTGAGCCGCGACGAACAGGACGCGCTGGTCAAGGCCATCGACGCCGAGCAGGCCGCCCGCGAGGCCGCGACGCCAGTCAAGGCCACCCTGGGCAAACTGCTCAAGGATCGGCAGATCATCCTGTTCTGCGTGATCTACTTCTTCATTCAACTGACCATCTACGCCGCCACCTTCTGGCTGCCGAGCATCATCAAGAAGATGGGCGACCTGAGCGATTTCCAGGTCGGGATGTTCAACTCGATCCCGTGGTTGCTGTCGATTGTCGGCATGTACGCCTTCGCCACCCTGTCGGCCAAATGGAAGCACCAGCAAGCCTGGGTCGCCGGCGCCCTGCTGATCGCTGCCGCCGGAATGTTCATGTCGACCACCGGCGGGCCGATCTTCGCCTTCGTCGCGATCTGCTTTGCCGCACTGGGTTTCAAATCGGCCTCGTCGCTGTTCTGGCCCATCCCCCAGGCCTATCTGGATGCACGGATCGCCGCCGGCGTCATCGCGCTGATCAACTCGGTGGGCAACCTTGGCGGCTTCGTAGCCCCCACCACCTTCGGCCTGCTGGAAGAACGCACCGGTTCCATCCAGGGCGGCCTGTATGGCCTGGCCGCGACCTCGATCATTGCCGCGATCATCGTCTTCGCCGCCCGTAACAAACCCAAAACCGCACCAGCCATTGCCACGGCTACCCCTGCGACGAATCACGCCTGAATTCCGCTTTTGAGAAGGACAAGAACATGACCCCGCACGAAACCGCCAAAGCCCCGATCATCACCAGCATGGAAGTCGTCCCGGTGGCCGGCCACGACGGCATGCTGCTCAACCTGAGCGGCGCCCACGGCCCGTTTTTCACCCGCAACATCGTGATTCTCAGGGACAACGCCGGCCACACCGGCGTCGGCGAAGTACCCGGTGGCGAACGCATCCGCCAGACCCTCGAAGATGCCCGCAGCCTGGTGGTCGGCAGCCCGATCGGCACCTACCAGAAGATTCTCAACCAGGTGCGCCAGACCTTCGCCGACCGCGATGCCGGCGGCCGTGGCCTGCAGACCTTCGACCTGCGCATCACCATTCACGCGGTGACCGGCCTTGAGGCCGCGCTGCTCGACCTGCTCGGCCAGCACCTGGAGGTGCCGGTCGCGGCCCTGCTCGGTGAAGGCCAGCAGCGCGATGAAGTGAAAATGCTCGGCTACCTGTTCTATGTCGGCGACCGCCAGCAAACCGACCTCGCTTACCGCAGCGAAGCGGATGCCGACAACGACTGGTTCCGCGTGCGTCACGAAAAGGCCATGACCGCCGACGCCGTGGTGCGCCTCGCCGAAGCCGCCCATGCGCGTTATGGCTTCAAGGACTTCAAGCTCAAGGGTGGCGTGCTCAGTGGCGACGCGGAAATCGAAGCGGTCACCGCCCTCGCCGAACGCTTCCCCGATGCGCGCATCACCCTCGACCCGAATGGCGCCTGGTCACTCAAGGAAGCCATCCGTTTGTGCCGCGACCAGCACAAGGTGCTGGCCTATGCGGAAGACCCTTGCGGTGCGGAAAACGGCTACTCGGGTCGCGAAGTCATGGCCGAGTTCCGCCGGGCCACGGGCCTGAAAACCGCGACCAACATGATCGCCACCGACTGGCGGGAAATGGGCCACGCGATCCAGCTGCAATCGGTCGACATCCCATTGGCCGACCCGCATTTCTGGACGATGCAGGGTTCGGTACGCGTCGCGCAGATGTGCCACGAATGGGGCCTGACCTGGGGTTCGCACTCCAATAACCACTTCGACATTTCCCTGGCCATGTTCACCCACGTCGCGGCCGCCGCGCCGGGCGAGATCACCGCCATCGACACCCACTGGATCTGGCAGGACGGCCAGCGCCTGACCAAGGCACCGCTGCAAATCGTCGACGGTTGCGTGCAGGTGCCGCAAAAACCGGGGCTGGGGGTCGAGCTGGATATGGACCAACTGGCCAGGGCCCATGAACTGTACAAAGGCATGGGCCTGGGGGCACGGGATGACAGCGTGGCGATGCAGCTCCTGATTCCGGGCTGGAAGTTCGATAACAAGCGGCCGTGTCTGGTGCGCTAGTTCTATCGAAACTGGACAAACCTGTGGGAGCGAGCCTGCTCGCGATAGCGGCCTGCCAGTCAACATCCGTGTTGAATGTGATATCGCATCGCGAGCAGGCTCGCTCCCACAGGAGAAGGGCTCCGGTTAACCCGGTTGTGCCGCTTGCAGCAGCCAACCCTTGAACGCCGCCATCGCCGACGTTTCAGCCCGCGACTGCAATCGGGTCAGCCAGTAACTACCAGTGGTGATGTGAATCGGGAAAGGCTGCTCAATCCCCCCCACAGCCAACTGCCGCGAGAACATCAACGGCGGCGCCAGCGCCACGCCCGCGCCTTGCAGGGCCGCCTCCATCATCGCCAGTGACGAGTCGAAGACAATGCTTCTGGGCGACACCGCCAGGTTCGCCAGCCCGGCCGCCTGGAACCACTCCGGCCACTCATCCGCGCGATAGGAACGCAACAGCGTCTGCTGCAACATATCCGCCGGCTCGCGCAGTTGCCGGGCGATATCCGCCGTGCACAACACCGACAGCGGCGCCTCAATCAATCGCACGGCCTCGATACCATGCCAGGCACCGGCGCCAAATCGAATGGCGTAATCCAGCCCTTCGGCGGCTACGTCCACCCGGTTGTTATGGGTCGACAGGCGCAAATCTATGAACGGATGTTTCGCCTGAAAGTCCGCCAATCGCGGCAACAACCAGCCCACCGCGAAGGTCCCCACCGCCCCGACCGTCAACACTTCACGCAAATGACCGCCCTGAAAACACCCCAGGGTTTCGGCGATGCGGTCGAAACTCTCGCGCAGCACCGGCAGCAGGGTTTCTCCTTCCCGGGTCAGCATCAGCCCGCGGGGCAGGCGCTTGAACAGGGCCACGCCCAACTGCGACTCCAGGCTCTTGACCTGATGGCTCACCGCCGCCTGGGTGACGCACAGCTCCACCGCCGCCCGGGTAAAACTCAAGTGCCGCGCCGACGCCTCGAAGGCGCGCAAGGCATTGAGCGGTAATTGAGGACGGATCATGCCTACTCCATAATTTTTCTAATGGCTCGTGCAAAATATCATCGGTTGTTCAGCCTCGAAAGACTGCATAGATTTGCCTTCGCCCAACCGTGGCCCTATTGAAAAACCGCTCGGCGTGCAGCGGTTAGTCCCCTGACAACTCATGGAAGTGATTGCGTGATGTCTCATACCAACCTGAACAAGCTAGCGGCCTGCAGTGCTTTGCTGCTTTCACTCGGCGCCAGCCAATGCATGGCGGACGACCACCTGCAAGGCATCGTCGATGCGGCCATGAAACCGGTGATGCAACAGCAGCAGATCCCCGGCGTGGCGATTGCCATCACCGTGAAAGGCCAACCCCATTACTTTAACTACGGTATCGCTTCAAAAGAAACCGGCAACGCCGTCAGCGAAAACACCCTGTTCGAAATCGGCTCGGTGAGCAAAACCTTCACCGCCACCCTCGCCGCCTACGCACAGGCCAGTGGCAAGCTGGACCTTTCAGCCAAGGCCAGCCAGATCCTGCCCGCATTGCGCGGCAGTGCGTTCGACAACATCAGCGTGCTGCAACTGGGCACCTACACACCGGGCGGACTGCCGCTGCAATTCCCCGACGAGTTCGATGCGCCGGACAAGATGCTCGGCTATTTCCAGCACTGGAAACCGACCTACGCACCGGGCAGCCATCGCCAGTACTCCAACCCGAGCCTGGGCCTGTTCGGTTATCTGGCCGCGCAAAGCCTGGGCACGCCGTTCGATGAGGCCATGGAAAACACCCTGCTGCCCAAACTCGGCCTGAAACACACCTACCTCAAGGTGCCGCAGGACCAGATGGGCCTTTACGCACAGGGCTACAACAAGGATGACAAACCGGTACGGGTCGGTCCGGGCGCACTGGACTCGGAGGCTTACGGGGTGAAAACCAGCGCGGCGGACATGATCCGCTACGTTCAGGCGAACATGCAGCCGGCGAAGCTGGAAAAACCCATGCAGCAGGCCATTGCCACCACCCACACCGGCTACTACAGGGTCGGCGACATGACCCAGGGCCTGGGCTGGGAGTCCTACCCCTACCCGGTCAAGCTAGACACCCTGTTGGCGGGCAACTCCGCGCAGATGGCGTACGAACCCCATGAAGTGCAGTGGAACAACCCGCCACAGGCACCCCGGCAGGACGCACTGTTCAACAAGACCGGCTCCACCGGCGGCTTCGGCGCCTACGTGGCCTATGTGCCCGCGAAAGACATCGGCATCGTGATCCTGGCCAACAAGAACTACCCGAACCCGGAGCGGGTGAAAGTGGCTGATGCGATCCTGAGTGCACTGACCAAGTAAATTGAAGCAACTCACCTGTGGGAGCGAGCCTGCTCGCGATAGCGGTCTGACCGTCGACGCAGATGTCGAATGTGAGGGCCTCATCGCGAGCAGGCTCGCTCCCACAATGTCGAGCAGCAACAAGCAACGTTGTGCGCTTGCCAAAAAGCCAAGCGCCACTCCTGTGCCACCGCCCCTTTCACCCCCCTCGTCCAAACCGCGTACGATCCCGCCCTTTTTAATCCACCCCGCCACGCATCGCCCCCTGAAAGCCCCTTTCAGCCCAGGGACTATGCTGAAACAGGGCATGAGGACTGATCCATGAAAGTGCTGTTGGTCGATGACCACGCGGTAGTGCGCATGGCGATCGGGATGATTCTGGCCCGTGAAGGCCATGAGATTGTCGGCGAGTGCGATAACGGCGTGGATGCCTTGAGCAAGGCGTTCGAGCTCAAGCCCGATGCGATTGTGCTCGACCTCGACATTCCGCAGCTCGATGGCATGGCGGTGATCGACCGGTTGCGCATCGGCGGCAGTGCAGCCCACGTGCTGGTGCACACCGGGCTGAAAAGCCAGGCCTACGCCGCGCAGTGCATTCGCGCCGGCGCGGCGGCGTTCCTGTCGAAAATCGACGATCCATCGGAGATCGCCAGCGCCCTCAAGGCCGTTGCCGGCGGCAAGACCTGGTTCCCCATCGGTACCCTCAACTCCGTACGCAAAAACGATTTCGCCCAGGACGATGCGCAGTTGCTCAGCGGCGTTTCGCGGCGCGAACTCAAGGTGTTGCACGGCCTGGCACTGGGCAAGAGCAACAAGGAAATCGCCGATGACATGTTGCTGAGCAACAAGACGGTCAGCACCTACAAAACCCGCCTGATGCAGAAACTCAATGTGTCGACGCTGTTGGAGCTGATTGAATTCGCCAAGCGCAATGACCTGGTCTGAATCGTCATGACCCTCGGACGAATACTGCTGGCCGCGCTGCTGCTGGTGTCATTGCAGGCCCCCGCCGAACCGCTGTCGCTGGTCAGCCGTGCCGCCGACAGCAACGTCAGCCTGACGCTCAATCCGGCGCAGCGCCAATGGCTGGCACACAAGGCGGTGCTGCGGGTTGGCGTGTACCTGCCCGACCGGCCACCGCTGGACATGACGGCCAACAAGAACGATTACGAAGGTTTGTCCGCAGACTACCTCGATGTGCTGGCCCGGGGATTGGGGGTACGCCTGCAGATCGAACGCTACGCCAGCCAGGCACAGGCCCTGGCCGCCCTTCAACACAATGAAATAGACCTGGTCCCGCGGATCAACCGCCTTGAAGAGAGCCATGCCGATCTGCTGCTGAGCGCTCCCTATGCCTACGATCAGGCGGTATTGGTCAGCCGATTCGGCACCCATTGGCCAAATGACCGGCCGCCGACGGGCACCACGGTGCTGTTCGATCCGGACTGGATCACCCAGGAGCGCGTGACCGCGTTGTTCCCGGAACTGACAGTCAAGCCGGTGCTATCGACCATGCAAGGGCTGGGTCTGGTGGCTTATGGCGAAGGCACCGTGTTGCTGACCGACGCGATTTCCGCGCAGTACATGCTCGAACGCAATTATCAGCAGAGCCTGAAGCAGACCATTCAGCGTGACTCCGAGGGGCTGGGCTTCGGCTTTGCCGTACGAGCCCGGGACGAGCAGTTGCGTACCCTGCTCAACAACGCCCTGTCGAAGATTTCACCCCAGGAAGGCGCCGTGATCGCCCGGCGCTGGGGCATTGGCGACAATCCGAAGCTGGGTTACAGCCGATTGCAGTTGACCCCGTCGGAGCAGCAATGGATCAAGGATCATCCGTACATCGATGTGCTGGCCAACGACCTGTACTCGCCCTTCAGCTTCTTCAATGCCGACGGGCAACTGCGGGGAATGGCGGCGGATGTGCTGGAGTCGATCAACGATCGCACGGGGCTGGTTTTCCGCCCGGTCAAGATCACTTCCGTCGACGCCATGGCCAGCCGGGTGCAGCGTGACCCGCCGAGCATCATTGGCGCGCTGACCTACAGCGAACCCCGGGAGGCCAGCCTGTCGTTCTCCCGGCCCTATGTGATGAACCCCTTTGTGCTGGCAACGCGCACCCAGCCCGAACACACGGGCCTGACCGGCCTCAAGGGCCGGCGCGTGGCGATCATCAAAGGCTCGGCCGCCGGCAATTGGCTGGAGCGAGAGTGGCCGGATATTCAACGGGTGGAAGTCGACGCCCCCATCGAATCCTATGAATTGCTCGCCGAGGGCGACGTCGATGGCGTCATTCAGCCGCAACTGGGCGCCACCTACCTGATCGACCGGTTTTTCCGTGGGCGCCTGCAAATCGATTCGGTGATTGGTGCCCAGCCTGCGCTGATCAGTTTCGCCAGCGGCCATCAAAACACCGAACTGATCTCGATCCTCAACAAGGCATTGCTCGACATCAGCCCTGACCAGCTCACCGAACTGGCCACCCGCTGGCAAGACCCGCAGGAAAGCCAGGGTGGCTGGAACGCCTACAAAAACTGGTTCTACCGGGCGGTGCTGGGGTTGGTGGTGGTGGTCCTGGTATTTCTGGCGTGGAACCTGGGGTTGCGCCGGCAGATCGCCGAGCGGCAGAAAGCCCAGAAAGCCTTGAACGACCAACTGGTGTTCATGAAGGTGCTGGTGGATGGCACGCCGCATCCAATTTACGTGCGCGATCGCCAGGGACTGTTGCTGACCTGCAATCGCGCCTACCTGCAAGTCATGGAAGTCGAACTCGACCAGGTCCTGAACAAAGGGCTGATCGAAGCGAACATTCTGCCCTTGGAGGTGGCTCACAGTTACAAGCGTATCCATCGCGCCACCCTCGCCAGTGGCGAACCGTCCTTCGACAACTTCGCGATGACGGTCAAGGACAAGACTTACCACATCTACCACTGGGCCCTACCCTACCGCGATTCCGACGGCACCATGACTGGCGTCATCGGCGGCTGGATCGACCTCACCGAACAGCAACACCTGCAACACGCCTTGCACCAGGCCAAGGACCTGGCCGAAGCGGCCAATCGCGGCAAAAGCCACTTTCTGGCGGTGATGAGCCACGAAATCCGCACGCCCATGAGCGCCCTGATCGGTGTGCTCGAACTGTTGCGCGACCAGCGCCCCGACAGTGAGCTGATCGACATCGCGCAGAAATCCGCCGGCGGCATGATGGAGCTGATCGGCGAGATTCTCGACCTGTCGAAAATCGAGTCCGGCAAGTTCGAACTGCGCAGCGGCGCCTGCCATCCCGCGCGCTTGGTCAACACGGTGATCCAGGGTTTCGCCAGCCTGGCCCGGCAGAAAGACGTGGCGCTGAGCTTCGTCAACAACGGCCCGGACATCGCCGTGGCGCTGGACTCGCTGCGGTTCCGGCAGATCGTGTCGAACCTGATCAGCAACGCGATCAAGTTCACCCCCAAGGGTCAGGTCAGTGTCGAACTGACACTTAGCCCCGAACACCAGCCCGAGCTTCTGCACCTTCGCGTACAGGACACCGGCATCGGCATGAACGCGCAGCAGCGCCAGCGTCTGTTCCAGCCTTACACCCAGTTCGACGCCAACGATACCGAGGTGCAGATTGGCACCGGCCTGGGCCTGGCCATCTGTCAGCAACTGACGCAGCTGATGGGCGGCCAGCTGACCTGTACCAGTGAACCGGGGCACGGGTCCTGTTTCACCTTGACCCTCGGCATTGTCGCCATGGCCGAAGACGAGGCCACGCCGTCACCGGAGGCCGAACAGGTCGTCAGCCTGCCCGAGCGCAGCATCCTGATCGTCGAGGATCACGCGTTCAATCGCATGGTGTTGCAACGGCAACTGGAATCCCTGGGCATGCGGGTACGCTGCGCGCAGAACGGTGTCGAAGGTTTGCGTGTGTGGGAACAGGAAACCTTCGATTACGTCATGACCGACAGCAACATGCCGCAGATGAGTGGCGAGCAGATGACCCGTCGCTTGCGAGCCATCGAAGCGCGTGAAGGACGCCCCGCCACCCATGTGCTGGGGTTGACCGCCAATGCGCAGCCTGAGGAAGTACAGCGGTGTATCGAGGCCGGGATGAATGACTGCCTGTTCAAACCGCTGACTCGTGCGGCCCTTGAACGCTATTTACAGCAGGCCGAACAAAACGGGCGTGATGTGCCAGCCTGTTTCGACATCGGCAAAGTCCGAGAGATTACGGCAGGCGATGAGGCGATGAACCGCCAGTTGCTGACGACGGTGCTGCGTACCAATCAGGAAGACTTCGACGCCCTGCAATCTCTACAGGCGGCAGGCGACTGGATGGCGGTGCAACGTCGTTGCCACAAGATCCTCGGCAGTGCACGGATCATCCATGCGATGCCTTTGATCATCGCTTGCGAAGCGCTGGAAAAAGCCTGCGAAGCGCAAGCGCCCGGCCAAGAGCTCAACCGTCTGGTTGCGGCCTTCAGCCAGCAAATGACCTGCCTTCAGGACAGTATTCGCAGCCACATCGACCCCTGATTTGTAGGAAGCTTCCCACAAGAGATTAGGAAACAGCCGCGTTACCCCCACCCCCTGCATACGGAAAATTCGCGCCACTTTCCCATGCACTCGGTGGTTTCAAATGCTCAAGGTTGGTTTGCGATTTTCGCGGGTTTCGGTCTCAAGCGCCTTGCTGCTGATGTGCGCGGTGCCTGGCAAGTCGTTCGCGGGCAGCTGCGACACACTCAATTGCCAGACCTCCACCCAGACCAATCTTTTGCTGAACGACGGCAGCACGCTGAACGTCGGTACCGGCGGCACAGTCATCGACAGCCAGGTGAGCAACGGGGTCATCAATGCCTGGGACGCTGGCCAGACGCTCAGGACCACGCTGTCGGGCAATGGATGGCTGAACCTGAACGACACTTCCTCGGCGTACGACACCGTGGTGAATGGCGGCCAGATGGTGGTCCTGGGCTCGGCCACCGCTTTTGGCACCACAGTCAATGATGGCTTTCTCGACATATCGCAAACCGGCACGGCCAGCGACACCCGGCTCAATGGCGGCGGGATGTTCGTGTCCATGCAAGGCCAGGCCCGCGACACCCTCGTCAACGCCAGCCAGATGAGTGTCTATCAGGACGGCCAGGCCGAACGCACGACCGTCAATGAAGGTGGCTTGCTGTCGGTCTTCGATCGCGGTGCCATCACTGGCACCCTGGTCAATCAGGGCGGTCAGTTGGATGTCGCGGCAGGCACCATCGTCCATGACACCACCGTCAATCAGGGCGGCCTGATGGTCATGGCCGACCAGGCCGTCGCCAGTGAAACCCGAATCAATCAGGGTGGCCTGCTGCAACTCAAGGGTGACGCAACCCTTGGCTTCAACACCCATGTCGACGGTCAGGTCAACTTCGCCGACCCGGCCATCAACGGCTTTCATACCCTGGCCATCAAAGGCCCATTGACCGGCAACGGCAGCTTCCTGATGAACACTGACCTGGCCGCCCTGCAAGGCGACCTGTTGCAGGTGCAAGGCCAGATCAGCGACATGCACACGCTGGTGGTGGCTGATTCGGGGAATGCGCCCAGTGGCCCATTGCAGAAACTGATGCTGGTGGACGGCAATGGCGGCAACGGCCAATTCAGCCTCTATGGCCAGACCGTGGATGCCGGTGCCTATCGCTACCAGCTGCAACGCCAGGGTGACGATTGGTATCTGGCCAATCTCGCCGAGGTCGAGGTGCCGGATCAGACGCACGAACCACAGGAACCGACTGATTCTGCTGACCCAGTCCCCCCGGTTTTTCCTGTGGCTCCTGCTGAGCCCGACAATCCGCCGCAGCCAAGCCATCGCCCGCAAGCCGAAACCCTGAGCAAGGGCGCCAACGCGGCGCTGGGTAACCAGGCGGCCGCCGCGGCGTTGGTGGGTGCGCAGATGAACGCCACCACGGGGCACTTCGGCGACCTGCGTTCGGGCAAGGACCGCGGCGGGCTCTGGACCCGCGCCTACGGCACCGAACAACGCCTGGACACCGGCACCAGCCGGGCTTTCCAGCAACAAGTGAACGGCATGGAAATCGGTGCCGATAAAGCCCTGCCCTTCGCTGACGGCACCCTCTACGTGGGTGGGCTGCTTGGCCAGGGCCAGGGACGCCAGGATTTCGGCGAGGCCAGCAAAGGCACGATCGACAGCATCACCCTCGGTGGCTATGCCAGCTATCTGAACCACAGTGGGCTGTATGTCGACAGCGCCCTGAAATACAGCCGCCTGGACAACGAAATCAATATCACCAGCAACCTGGGTCACAAGATCAAGGCCAGCTACAAGAACCACGCGGTAAGCGCCGACGTGCAAGTGGGCAAACACATCGACCTGGGCCAGGACTGGTTCGTCGAGCCGCAAGCCGGCGTGCAAATGGCGCGCATCAGCAAGGGCAGCTACACCGCCAGCAACGGCCTGAGCGTCGAACAGCAGGCAATGACCTCGGTGCAAAGCCGCATCGGCGGGATGTTCGGACGCGATCTGCAGCTGGATAACGGCGTGAAGGTCAAACCCTACGCCAAGGCCACCTGGATCACCGAGCATGCCGGTGACAGCCGGGTGAAAGTCAGCGGCGCGAAACTCGACAGTGATTTGCCGGGGTCACGGGCTGAGATGGGTGGCGGGGTGTTGGTGGCTGCGGCCGAGAAGCACAACTTCTATGTCGAGGGCGGGTACACCAAGGGCAGTGATATCGAACAGCCGTGGGCGGTGTCTGTGGGTTACCGCTACAACTGGTAAACAAGGACGGGCACAAAAACTGTAGGAGCGAGCCTGCTCGCGATGGCGGAGTAACAGGCGAAGCAAACGTCGACTGTCAAAACCTCATCGCGAGCAGGCTCGCTCCTACAGGGAAAGTCATTGACCGCTCAATCATCCGGCTGCTCAGGCGGCTTGGCGGGCTTGGCGGGCTTGGCCGGCTTCGCGGGTTTGGCATTCTTGCCGCCCTTGGCCGCCGGCGGCGCTACCTCGGCAGTGACCGGTGGCGGAGTGGGTGCCGCCATTTCCTTCTCTGCCGCCGGCAACGCGTCGATGGTGGCGAAGATTTTCTTCAGGTCCACCGACTTCGATTCTTCCCCCGAGCTTTCGAGCTTTTTCTCGCCGTCCTTGCCCAACAGAATCACTTTCGGCAAGGCCCCGGCCCCCAGCTTCAGCGAACGGATCAAGGCCATGGTGTCCTGTTGACCGAGATCCTTGCCGTCGAGCTGCCCCGACATGTTCAGCACGCTATAGACCTTGATATTGCGCTCCGTCACTCCCTGTTTATTGGCCGGGTCCTCCAGCGCCTTTTTCAGGCTCACCCAGACCGGGTCCACGGTGCTTGAGGCAATGACAACCAGGGGGCGGTACAGGCCTTTATTGACATCCAACGGTGAATCGCCATCGTTGGCCAATAGTGGGCCAGCGAAAGCCAGCAGAGTAGCCAGGGTCAGTGACCTGATGAGCATGCGCATCTCCTTTTGATTTCCACGCTCTAATGATTGCGCATTGCGGCGTTCGTTCCGGGTGACGCTTCGCAAATGTATCTCGCCTTGTCCAAAGCTTAGGTCAGGGCGGTTATTGCGCAACAGGCAGGCGCCATCTCGACCGTCGGAACGGCCGGGGGGAAAATCTGTGGAGAGGCAGGAAGACAGCGGGTGTATTTCGATGACCCGGACGGTCATCTGCTGGAAATATTCACCCGCGAATGAAGCGAGAGTGGCGCGCTGGAATCAGAACGCCAGCTTGTAACCGATCAATACAAGCATGGTCGCAAGGCAGGGACGCAGCAGCTCATCGGAGACACGACCGGTCAAGTGGCTGCCCAGGTAAATCCCCGGCAACGAACCCACCAGCAGGTAACCCAGCACATGCCAATCCATGTTGCCCATGCTCGCGTGGCCCAGGCCTGCGACCAGGGTCAGGGGCACGGCGTGGGCGATTTCCGTGCCCACCAGGCGGCGGGTCGGCAGCAGCGGATAGAGAATGAACAAGGCCACGGTGCCCAGGGCGCCGGCGCCGATGGAGGTCAGGGCGACCATGGTGCCGAGCACCAGTCCGGTAATCACGGTGAGGAAATTAAGGCGCGAACCGCTGGGGTTGTACTTGCCGCCGGCGCGTTTGTGGGCGAAATCCAGCAGGCGTTTCTTGAACAGGATCGCCAGTGCCGTGGCAAACAGGACGAAGCCCAAGGCCTGCTTGATGATCGCATTCATCGCATCCGGCGCTTCGTTCAGGCTGCTCAGGAACCACAGGGTCAACGCCACCGCAGGCACGCTGCCCAAGGTCAGCCAGCCGGTGATCGCCCAGTCGATGTTGTTGTTCTTCTTGTGAACCAGCACACCGCTGGACTTGGTGATGGCTGCGTACAGCAGATCGGTGCCGACCGCCGTTGCCGGGTTGATGCCGAACGCCAACAGGATCGGAGTCATCAATGACCCGCCACCCACGCCAGTCATGCCGACGATAAAGCCGACTGCCAGCCCGGCCACGATCAACCCGATGTTCACTAAATCCATTGAGACGCCCACAAAGATCGCACGAAAAATCTGGCCCGCAGCATAGCGATTTTTCTTATAACTACTTATATCGATGCGATCTATCTTTATGCCATTAACACTGTCTACCTCTGTGGGAGCGAGCCTGCTCGCGATGAGGGCGTGTCAGTCAACACATGAAGCGACTGACACAACGCCATCGCGAGCAGGCTCGCTCCTACAGGGGATTTGTGGAGTGTTTACTGGACGGGAAGGAAGTTGAGGAACAACAGGCTCTGCGCATAATTCAGGCCGATCCGCCGATAACGTTCGTCAAGCATCCGGGTCAGCAGGTCCAGTCGGGCGACGATCTTGCCGAACTCCACGGCAAAGCTCAGGTTGCTGCCCTCCTCCGAAATTTCGTTGGAGAACAGCATGGGCTGGCCATCCTTGTTCTGCCGCTGGCTCAGGATCCAGGTGGCGATTTCGATATTGCGCGCGGCGTTGTTGACGAAGGTCGGGTTGATCTCGTCCGTCATGTAGAACTCCAGGCGATTGCCGTGGGCCGTGACCAGCATGCTTCCAATGGCATAGATGAACGCCCCGACCCGGTCGCCGAGGAACTCCGGGCTCATGGCGAAGCGCAACGCCGCCAGGTCTTTCTTGCCGCCCAGGGTCGGTAACGGCTGTTGCTGTTCGATCGCCATGCGCACCTGCTTGCCTGCGGTGCGGGCATCGAGGAACCCGGATTTTTTCAACTCGTCGGGATTGCGCAGGTAGAGCTTGTTCATCAGCAGATAAAGGCTGTCGAGGTTGTCACGCATCGCCAGGGTGGCCATGCGATCGACACTGGTTTGCAAAAACTCCTGGGGTTTTCCTTCGCGAAGCTGGCTGAACAGATCGTTGCCGGGCTGGTGGCTGCAACCGCTGGCGCAGAGCAGCAACAGCCCGGCCAACAGGCGAACTCGGGTAAAAATTGTGGGCAACGCTCGAACCATATGCGATTGGGCTGACACATTCCTGTGCGGCGGGTTTCGCCGCAACGGCTATGGATAGAGCCGGTCAGTTGGAAAAAGTGCAGTTTGGGCGGGGATCAATCGATCACCGGCAGGCTCTACCTGTAGGAGCGAGCATGCTCGCGATGGTCGTCAACGATAACGCTGGCATCCTGAATACCCGCGGTGTGCTTGCGTCCATCGCGAGCATGCTCGCTCCTACAGTTTGGCGGCGTGGGAGCCCAAGCGACTATCCTGTTGCCAACCGCAATAACGATCAGAAGGAGTCGAGCATGCGAACCGAACAACTGGCCGGCATCCAGGTGCCTGTCATCGGTCAGGGCACCTGGCAAATGGGCGAGGACCGCTCCCGGCACAAAGACGAAGTGGCGGCGCTGCGCCTGGGGATCGAGCTGGGCATGACCCTGATCGACACCGCCGAGATGTATGCCGAAGGCGGCGCCGAGCAAGTGGTGGCGGACGCCATCAATGGTCAGCGCGACAAGGTGTTCCTGGTCAGCAAGGTCTACCCGCACAACGCCAGCCGCAAAGGCATTCCCCAGGCTTGCGAACGCAGCCTGCGCAGGCTCGATACCGACTACATTGATCTATACCTGTTGCACTGGCGCGGTCAGTACCCGCTGGAGGAAACCGTCGAAGCGTTCGAGCGCCTGCGCACAGCGGGCAAGATCGGCCGCTGGGGCGTGTCCAATTTCGATGTCGATGACTTGCTGGAACTGGGCGAGCCGGCCTGCGCCACCAATCAGGTGCTCTACAACCTGGAGTCGCGAGGGATAGAATTTGATCTGCTGCCCTGGTGTCAGCAACGCGCAATGCCCGTCATGGCTTACTGCCCGATTGGCCAGGGTGGGCAGATGCTGGACAACGCCACGCTCAGGCAGGTCGCCGAGCGACATGGCGCGACACCGGCGCAGGTAGCGCTGGCCTGGCTGCTGCGGCACAAAGGTGTGATCGCCATCCCCAAGGCGACCCTTCCCGCGCACGTGCGGCTCAACGCCCAGGCTGCCGGGCTGCAACTTCAAGCCGGGGATCTGGAGGCGCTGGACCAAGCGTTTCACGCGCCAAAACGCAAGCAGCGGTTGGCCATGGTCTGAGCCATCGCCCGGATACCCATCACCTTGACAGCATTCGTGTCAGAGGGCTTCGTCATGAGAAGCACCGATCAACAAGACGCCTTCAACCTGCAACGCTTTATCCAGGCGCAGGACCCGGTGTTCGACCGGGTCCAGGCCGAACTGGACGCCGGCCACAAGCGCAGTCACTGGATGTGGTTCGTCTTCCCGCAGTTCGCCGGGCTGGGTGACAGTGACATGTCCAAACGCTACGCGATCCGCTCCCGGGAGGAAGCGCTGGCCTACCTGGAACATCCCCTGCTGGGTGCCCGGCTGCGCATCTGCACCCAGGAAGTGCTGAACATCCAGCAGCGCTCGGTGGCGGCGATCTTCGGCCACCCCGATGACCTGAAGTTTCACTCGTCGATGACCCTGTTCGCCCAGGTCGCGCCTGAAGACAGTCTGTTTCATCAAGCCTTGAACCAGTACTTCCACGGCATCCTGGACGACTGGACCCTGTCGCTGCTGGACTCAAAACAGGCCCAGTTGCCCCCCAACCAGGGTTGAGAAGTCATCGTCGACAAACGGCAGAATCGCATCCGCCACCGGTTGCAGCTGCCGGGTGATGTAGTGGTCGTAATCGATGGGGGCGCTGCGGATCTCCAGCGGTTCGGGGCCCGCGACCGTGATCACGTAGCTGATCCAGCCGCCGTTCTGGTATTGCCGCGGACGGCCCTGCAGGTCGTTGTAATCGTCGGCGATCCGCGCCGCGCGCACGTGGGGCGGGACGTTGCGCTGGTAATCGTCGAGGGTGCGGCGCAGGCGCTTGCGGTAGATCAGACGGTCGTCGAACTCGCCCGCCAGGGTCTTGCGCACGTATTGGCGCACATAGTCCTGATAAGGCTTGCGATGAAAGATCAGCGAATACAGCTCCTGCTGGAACTGCCGCGCCAGTAGCGACCAGTCGGTGCGCACGGTTTCCAGGCCCTTGTAGACCATCTCGTCGGTGCCGTCGGCACGGGTGACCAACCCCGCATAACGCTTCTTGCTGCCCTCCTCCGCCCCGCGAATGGTCGGCATCAGAAAGCGCTTGTAGTGGGTTTCGTACTGCAACTCCAGCGCGCTTTCCAGACCGTATTGCCGCCGCACATGCTCGCGCCACCACTGATTGACATGGTCCACCAGCGCACGGCCGATCTGCGCGGCTTCTTGCTGGCCATGGGCGCGACGCAGCCAGACGAAGGTCGAGTCGGTGTCGCCGTAGATCACCGTATGCCCCTGATCTTCGATCAACTGGCGGGTGCGCAGCATGATCTCGTGCCCCCGCAAGGTGATGGACGAGGCCAGGCGCGTATCGAAGAAGCGGCAGCCGCTGGAGCCCAGCACCCCGTAGAAGGCGTTCATGATGATCTTCAGCGCCTGGGAGAGCGGCGCGTTGTGCTCGCGCTTGGCGACTTCCCGGCCTTCGGCGACCCGGGCGACGATGGCTGGCAGGCAATGCCGGGTGCGGGAAAACCGTGCGCCGCGAAAGCCCGGCACCGAGTGGGCGTCGTCGGGATGTTCGAGCCCTTCGATCAGGCCCACCGGGTCGATGAGGAAGGTGCGGATGATCGACGGGTAGAGGCTCTTGTAGTCGAACACCAGCACCGATTCGTAGAGGCCCGGTTGCGAATCCATGACGAAGCCGCCGGGGCTGGCTTGCGGCGGTTTGCCGCCCAGGTTGGGGGCAACGAAGCCCTGGCGATGCATCAAGGGCATGTAGAGATGGGTGAACGCTGCCACCGAGCCGCCCATGCGGTCCACGGGCAAACCGGTGACGCTGGCTCGCTCCAGGAGGAATTTCAGCAATTCGGTCTTGGCGAAAATCCGTGTGACCAGTTCGCAATCCTTGAGGTTGTATTTGGCCAGCGCCGGCTTGTCCTCGGCGAACATGCGGTTGATTTCATCCATGCGCTGGTACGGGTTGTCGATGGACTTGCCTTCCCCCAGCAGGGTTTTCGCAACGTTTTCCAGGCTGAACGAGGGGAAACTCCAGGTCGCCGAACGCAGCGCTTCGATGCCGTCGATGATCAGCCGACCGGCGGCTGAGGCAAAGTAGTGGTTACCGTTGCCGTGTTCGCGCCACTGCATTTCCTCGCCGCCACGCCCCAGTTTCAGCGGTACGGCCAGGCGCCGGGCATGCTCGTGCAGCACCCGCAGGTCGAACTGCACGAGGTTCCAGCCAATGATCGCGTCGGGGTCAAAACGGGCGAACCACTCATTGAGCTTCTTCAGCAGTACGGTGCGCGACCCGCAGTATTCAAGCTGGAAATCCACCGCACTGTCGTCGCCATTGGCCGGGCCGAGCATGTACACCTGACGCTCGCCGCAGCCCTCCAGGGCGATGGAATACAGATCGCCCTGGGCCGTGGTTTCGATGTCCAGGGAGACGAGCCTGAGCTGGGGCCGGTAGTGCGGATCGGGCTTGAGCTGCGCGTCGAGCAGCAGGTCGCCATCTACCGGGGTGCCACTGAAACGCACGGGCGCGGTGATGAAGCGCTCCATCAGGTAGCGTTCCGGCGGGCGCACGTCAGCTTCGTACACCTCGACCCCGGCCCGGCGTAGCGTGGTTTCCAGACGCATCAATTGCCCGTGCTGCCGGCAATACAGACCGAGTACCGGGCGGTGCTCGAAATCCTGCAGGGCCAGGGGCTTGAGCTCGACGTTCTTTTCATCCTGCAACAAGGCCTCGGCCTGCTCGCGCTGGCTGGCCGGAATGAACGCCACCGAAGGCTGATGAGGCAGGCGCAGGCGCCGGGGACCGCTGTCGGTCGCCAGCCAGAACTCGACTTCCGTCCCCGTCGGGGTGTCGCGCCAATGCCGGGTCAGGACAAAGCCCTGGGGTAAATCCACCACTGCAAACCTCAACATTGATTCAGGATGTTGATTCTACGCGCTCAACGAGAAGTGGATGTGATCTCTGTGGGAGCGAGCCTGCTCGCGATGAGGGCTGACATTCAACATCCGCGTCGACTGACTTGACGCCATCGCGAGCAGGCTCGCTCCTACAGAGGTAATGGATGAGGTTTGCAGAAGAAAAACCGCCGAATGACGTTTTTTGTGCGTTATCTGCCGCTTTCGCCCTTGCCCTGAGCGCCCGGGTCTACGATTCTTCAAGAACAACGACAAACCTCCCGGGAAACCGCCATGAAAACCGTCGCGCAGCTGCTCAAGTTGAAAGACCAAAAGAACCAGACCGTGCACCAGATCGATCCCGATCACATGGTGCTCGAAGCGCTGATGAAGATGGCCGAGAAGAACGTCGGCGCCTTGCTGGTGGTAAAGGATGAAGAGGTGCTGGGCATCATCAGTGAACGCGACTATGCGCGCAAACTGGTGCTGCACGGGCGCTCGTCGGTAGGCACGCCAGTGCGCGACATCATGGTCTCGCCAGTGATTACCGTGGACACCCACCAGACTGTCGATACCTGCCTGGGCATCATGTCCGACAGACGCCTGCGCCACCTGCCGGTGGTGGAAAACGGCAAGCTGATCGGCTTGCTGTCCATCGGCGACCTGGTCAAGGAAGCCCTCGCCGAACAGGCCGCGCTGATTCATCAATTAGAGCAGTACATTCGCGGGGAATAACCCCGGCACAAGACCTTTCCCTTTGTGGGAGCGAGCCTGCTCGCGATGGGGTATCAGTTGGCACTACTTTGACTGACACTCCATCGCGAGCAGGCTCGCTCCCACAAGGAGGATGTGTTCAGGCAGCCGGCCAATGCCGGGCAAAGACCGGCGCCAGTGTCGGGTGACGGTCAATGCGTTCCAGCCAGGCGGAAAACCCCGGCCGGGTACGTCGCAAATGCTCCCGGCTCCCCGCCCACCGCGATATCACCGCCGCCAGCACATCCAGTGCGCCGGGTGTGTCGTCATCCAGATACAGCTCCGCCGAAAACTCATCGGCAAATACCTCCCAACTCCGATGCAAGCGCGCGCGGCCGCCGGCGATCAGGTTTTGCCGCGAAGCTTCATCCGCGTTGGCCAGCCAGCGTTCCGGGTAGTCGATGACACCGATAGCGGCGTAGGCATTGGTCGCGATGTAGATCATGCCGCGTATGGCCTGGTCGCGATCGACGGGGTTGTCCGGCAGCAACTTCGAGCCTGGAAATGCCAGCCCCAGGTGAATCAGGATCGCCGCGCTCTCGGTCAGGATGCTGCCGTCCGGCAGGCGCAGGGTCGGGATCTGCTTGAGCGGGTTGAGCTGGCTCAGCTCCTGGGCGGCTTCGGTGGACGATTCGACATCGATGAAGCGAAAGGCAACCTTGCACAGCACCAGCGCCGCCTCGATCGCCGCGGCGCCAGAGTTTTGATAACCGTAGAGCTGATACATACCCATCTCCTTGCGATGGCTCGCGCCAGCTATCCAGTGTAGAAGCCGCCACCGACAACGCCGTGGCCGTCCGACGACTGCATCATCAGCCTGACCGTGGGAATTTGGGTACACAGCCAATCCCCCTGTGGGAGCGAGCCTGCTCGCGATGATCGTCAATACACCGCATTTCTCCAGACAGCCCGCGTCATCGTTGACGGCCATCGCGAGCAGGCTCGCTCCTACAGTGTTCTGTGTCGAACCGGGAATTTGGGTACACAGCCAATCCCCCTGTGGGAGCGAGCCTGCTCGCGATGATCGTCAATACACCGCATTTCTCCCAGACAGCCCGCGTCATCGTTGACGGCCATCGCGAGCAGGCTCGCTCCTACAGTGTTCTGTGTCGAACCGGGAATTTGGGTACACAGCCAATCCCCCTGTGGGAGCGAGCCTGCTCGCGATGATCGTCAATACACCGCATTTCTCCAGACAGCCCGCGTCATCGTTGACGGCCATCGCGAGCAGGCTCGCTCCCACAGTGTTCTGTGCCGAACTGGGAATTTGGGCACACAGCCAATCCCCCTGTGGGAGCGAGCCTGCTCGCGATGATCGTCAATACACCGCATTTCTCCAGACAGCCCGCGTCATCGTTGACGTCCATCGCGAGCAGGCTCGCTCCTACAGTGTTCTGTGCCGAACTGGGAATTTGGGTACACAGCCAATCCCCCTGTGGGAGCGAGCCTGCTCGCGATGATCGTCAATACACCGTATTTCTCCAGACAGCCCGCGTTATCGTTGACGTCCATCGCGAGCAGGCTCGCTCCTACAGGTACTGATCCCATCATCAGAGCCACGAGCGGTGCGCCGCTCGTTCTATCAATGCCGTCGATGTTCGCAATCACGTCAATCAAGTTCTGTTGAAAAGCCTGCGGGGTAACAATTGCTCCATACCAACCTAGAACACCCCGGAGCACACGATCATGAAACGCCAAACCATCCTCAGCATCGCTTTCTCGGTTTTCGCAGTTAACGCTTTTGCCGCTACCTCCGTTCAACCCGTAGTCGCTGAAGGCGGCTCGGATCGTCTGATCGAAAGCCGTGTGGCTGAAGGTGGTTCCGATCGCCTGCAACAGAATCGTGTTGCAGAAGGTGGCGCCGATCGTCTGCTGGAAAAACGTAACGCAGTAGCTGCCGATGGTTCGGATCGTTTGAAAGGCAACGAAGTGGCCGCTGACGGCTCCGATCGCCTGCAAGGCAACACCGTCGCCGCCGATGGCTCTGACCGCTTGCAAGGCAACACCGTAGCCGCCGATGGCTCCGACCGCCTGCAAGGCAACACCGTCGCCGCCGATGGTTCCGACCGCCTGCAAGGCAACACCGTCGCTGCCGATGGTTCCGACCGCCTGCATGGCAACACTGTCGCCTAAGCCCTTCGCTTCACCGCAACACCCACAAAAAGCCCGGTCTGATCAGCCGGGTTTTTTCATGCCTGCGATAAAGAGGTGCGTGGCCGCTCGAAAAGATCGCAGCCTTCGGCAGCTCCTACAGGATGTACGCATTCCAATGTAGGAGCTGCCGAAGGCTGCGATCTTTTGTTCCTAACCGGCCCGCGCCAAGCAGCGCTGATAACGCTCATCGACCCGCTTGGCAAACCACGCCGTCGTGAGCTTTCGGGTGATTTTCGGACTTTGCAGCACGATCCCGGGCAGTACTGCACGGGGCATAGGCCGGCCTTGCGCCTTATCGGCCAGGGCGAAGACGCGCTGGTACAGATCGCTGTTCTCGAACGCCAGGCTGTTGCCCTCCTCCAACTGGTCCCTGATCGTGGTGTTGCGCATATCCAATTGCTTGCCGAGGGCACGCACGGCCCGCTCCGTGGAGCCCGGCAGGATCGAACCATAACTGACCAGATCGCCGTCCAGCGCCAGCGGTATGCCCGAAGCCCGGCTCACAGCGGCCTGGAACGCAGCATTGCGGCTGGCGTACCAGCCGGCGTTGAAATCGGCAAAGCGGTACAGCGGTTGCGGGTAACTCACCGGGTAACCGAGCAAATGCGCGATGCCGAAGTACATGCCGCCGCGACGGGTAAAGACTTCGCGGCGAATCGAGCCGTCCACCGGGTAGGGATAGTTTTTCGCCTGTTTCTCGGCGAAGTCGATGCTGACCTGCATCGGCCCGCCGGTGTGCACCGGGTTGAAGCCGCCGAACAGGGTCTGGCCCATCGGCACCATGCCGATGAAGTCGTCGAATATCCCGCTCAGCTCCTTTTCACTGCGCGCCGCATTCAGCCGGTCGCTGTAGCTTTTGCCATTGGGCGAACTCACCTGCAGCGCGCCGCTGACCAACAGACCCGGAATGTGCGCCTTGGCTGCCCGGCGGTCGATCTCGTCACGGGCGATCTTGCCCAGGCCCGGCACGGTGGGATCGGCCTGAAACGTCGACTCCTGCTCGGTAACGGCCAGCACCGCACACAGGTTCTGCGTGGTCGGCGCAATGTCCTGTGCGGCAAAGGCGGCCTGGATATCCGTGGCCCAACCCTGGCGATCGGTGGTTTTCGCCGGCAACAGGCGCAGGATCTCCGCCTTGACCTCGGCGGGGCTGCGCGGCGCAGGTTCCTGGGTCCGCTGACTGCCGCAACCGGCCAGCACCAGCAACGCGGCGATGCTCAGGGTCAATCGATGGGCTTGCATGGGGCTCCTTGTCGTTCGATGCGCCGGATCAACCTTAAGGCCGATGGCATGGCAATGGCTATGACCATGGCCCACAACCGCCGTTCCTCTGCTCCCTGTAGGAGCGAGCATGCTCGCGATGGACGCAAGAACACCGCGGAGAATCAGGATGCCCGCGTTATCGTTGACGTCCATCGCGAGCGAGCTCGCTCCTACAGTGACCGTGCAAATTCCGTTTGGCGGCGCACCTGGCCGCCCTGCCAGCCTGAACCATACTTGCAGCACCCGCAAAAGGAGGGAGCAGGACCATGCACCGTAGCGACGTGTTGATCGTCGGCGCCGGCCCGACCGGGCTGGTGTTGGCGCTGTGGCTGAGCAAACTGGGCATTCGGGTGCGTATCATCGACAAGACTTCGACCCCCGGCACCACATCCCGGGCGCTGGCGGTGCAGGCGCGTACGCTGGAGCTGTATCGCCAGCTCGACCTCGCCGATGCCGTGGTGCAAAACGGCCATCGCGTGGCGGCGGCCAATTTCTGGGTCAAGGGTGAGGCGGTGGCGCGGTTGCCGCTGTCCCGGGTCGGCGAGGGCCTGACCCCCTACGCGTTTCTCGAAATCTACCCCCAGGACCAACACGAACGGCTGCTGATCGAGCGCCTGGAAACCTTCGGCATTACGGTGGAGCGCAACACCGAACTGCTGGGGTTCGAGGAAACCGGCGATGACATCACCGCCACCCTGCTTCTGCCCGACGGCCAGCAGGAAATCTGCCAGGCCTGTTACCTGGCCGGTTGCGACGGTGCCCGTTCCATCGTGCGCAAGACCCTGGACACCGGATTTCCCGGTGGCACCTATCAGCAGATTTTCTATGTCGCCGATGTGCAGGCCAGCGGCCCGACGTTCAATGGCGAACTGCACGTGGATCTCGACGAGGCGGACTTCATTGCTGTGTTCCCCCTGGCCGGTCAAGGCCGTGCGCGCCTGATCGGCACAGTCCGGGACGAACGCGCCGAGCATGCCGAGACCCTGCAATTCGAGGATGTCAGTAGCCGGGCCATCAACAATATGAAGGTGAAGATCGAGCAGTTGAACTGGTTCTCGACCTACCGCGTGCATCATCGGGTGGCGGATCACTTTCGCACCGGGCGGGCGTTTCTGCTGGGCGATGCCGCCCATGTACACAGCCCCGCCGGCGGCCAGGGCATGAACACCGGGATCGGCGATGCGATCAACCTGGCGTGGAAACTGGCCGCCGTGTTGAGCGGCGGCGCCGAGGCAAAACTGCTCGCCACCTACGAAATCGAGCGCATCGCCTTTGCCCGCAAACTGGTGGCCACCACCGACCGTGTCTTCACCTTCATCACCGCCGAGGGACGCCTGGCCGACCTGCTGCGCACGCGCCTGGCGCCGTTTCTGCTACCGAAAATGGCCTCGTTCGAAACCTCGCGGGAGTTCCTGTTCCGCACGGTGTCGCAGATCACCCTGAACTACCGTGGCATGCCCTTGAGCGCGGGCGTCGCCGGGCAGGTGCATGGCGGCGACCGCCTGCCCTGGGCGCACGATGGCGAGGGGGACAATTTCGAATCACTGAAGTGTCCGGGCTGGCAGGTGCATGTGTACGGCGACACCAGCGACGAGATGATCGCCTGGTGCAATGAACATCATTTACCGCTGCATGTGTTCGACTGGCGCCCGGCGTTCGAGACCGCAGGTCTTGGGCGCAACGGGTTTTATCTGTTGCGGCCGGATACCTATGTGGCGATTGCCGACAACAGCTCGGACCCGAAGGTGATCGAGCGGTATTTCCGGGATCACGGGATACGGCCGTTTTTTGGCCGCGCCTGAGGCCACAAAAATCCCCTGTAGGAGCGAGCCTGCTCGCGATGACGGTGTATCAGACAACAGAAATGTTGAATGACAGACCGCTATCGCGAGCAAGCTCGCTCCTACAAGGGGCTGGTGTTTTTAGATCCCGGCCAGCGCCAGGTCCATCGCAAAGTAGGTGAAGATCAGGTCCGCCCCTGCCCGCTTGATCGCCCCGAGGCTTTCGCGCACCACGCGATCCTCATCGATGGCGCCAGCCTGGGCGGCGAACTTGATCATCGCGTACTCGCCGCTGACCTGATACGCCGACAGCGGCAGGCGCGAGGCTTCGCGGATGTCGCGGATGATGTCCAGGTAGGCACCGGCCGGCTTGACCATCAGCGCATCGGCGCCTTCCTGTTCGTCCAGCAGCGATTCGCGTACCGCTTCGCGGCGGTTCATCGGGTTCATCTGGTAGCTTTTGCGATCGCCCTTGAGCGCGCTGCCGCCGGCTTCGCGGAACGGGCCGTAGAGCGCCGAGGCGAATTTGGTCGAATAGGCCATGATCGCGGTCTGGGTGAAGCCGGCCTGATCCAGCGCCTTGCGAATGGCCTGGACCTGACCGTCCATGGCGGCAGACGGCGCGATCACATCGGCGCCGGCACGGGCAGCCGCCACCGCCTGTTTGCCCAGATTGACCAGGGTCTGGTCGTTGTCGACCTCGTGGTTGTGCAGCACGCCACAATGGCCGTGGTCGGTGTACTCACAGAAGCAGGTGTCGGACATGACGATCATTTCCGGCACCGCGTCCTTGGCGATCCGCGACATGCGCGACACCAGGCCGTTCTCTCTCCAGGTGTCGCTGCCGTTGGCGTCCAGATGGTGGGACACGCCAAAGGTCATCACCGACTTGATCCCGGCCCGGGCATAACGCTCGATCTCGCCGGCCAGCTTCGACTCCGGAATACGCATCACCCCGGGCATGCTTTTGATCGGCACGAAATCATCGATTCCTTCTTCGACGAAAATCGGCAGGACCAGGTCGTTCAGACTGAACTCGGCTTCCTGGAACAGGCTGCGCAGGCTCGCATTGCGGCGCAGACGGCGTGGACGTGCTTCGGGGAACTGGCTGGACATGGGGTATTCCTGAAAATCGGGTAGCGATATAAATGCAGAACCTGTGGGAGCGAGCCTGCTCGCGAGGCGGTGTGTCAGCCAACATAAATGTTGAATGTCAGGCCGTCTTCGCGAGCAGGCTCGCTCCCACAGGGTTTTGTGGTGTGTCAGTTGGAAATCGGTTTCGGAATTTCCAACCCGCGCTTCACCGCCGGCCGCGACAGGAAGCGATCCAGCACTCGCGTGACGTTCGGGAAATTCTGGATCCCCACCAGCTCACCGGCCTCGTAGAAGCCGATCAGGTTACGCACCCACGGGAAGATCGCGATGTCCGCGATGGTGTAGTGCTCGCCCATGACCCAGTCACGGCCTTCCAGGCGCTTGTTGAGCACGCCGAGCAGGCGTTTGCTTTCTTCGACGTAGCGGTCCCGTGGACGCTTGTCTTCGTAGTCCTTGCCGGCGAATTTGTTGAAGAAGCCGAGCTGGCCGAACATCGGGCCGATCCCGCCCATCTGGAACATCAGCCACTGGATGGTTTCGTAGCGCGCGGCGGCGTCCTGCGGCAACAGTTGCCCGGTCTTTTCGGCCAGGTAAATCAGAATGGCGCCGGACTCGAACAGCGGCAACGGCTGGCCACCCGGACCGTGGGGATCGAGGATCGCCGGGATCTTGTTGTTGGGGCTCAACGACAGGAACTGCGGGGTCATCTGATCGTTGGTGTCGAACGCTACGCGGTGCGGCTCGTACGGCAGGCCGATCTCTTCGAGCATGATCGAGACCTTGACGCCGTTGGGGGTCGGCAGGGAATACAGCTGAATCCACTCCGGATTGTTCGCCGGCCATTTCTGGGTGATGGGGAATGCAGACAGATCGGTCATGGGCAAGTCCACGGGAAAGTGAGAGTGGCGATGATAATGCAGATAACCCCGGGTGCGACCCCCGGTACCATCAATCTCGCTGATGGTGGAGATCAAAAGAGATCACTGGCCTTGCGCCCCCTTCAATGTACTGTGTCCATCAATTCGCAACATGTTGTCGATAACCTTCGGGACGACCCATTCAAGGTTGCTGGCAAATGGCTTTTCGCCATGGCCGGAATCGAACCAATGGGCTTCAAGGGACTCTGAGCACTAACCCTTTGAAAACGGACCGGTTTTACGACATGGAAATCACCCGACGCGCAAAAGTCGCGGTGTAAAGGTTTGTCAGCCTTAACCCATATGCTGAAGAACCCTATTTTCCATGACGAATTTCCTGAAACTCGCCAATCGCTTCAAGCATCGCGCCTACATATTCCTGCCCGCCCTGCTGGCAGTCAGCGCGCTGTTCATGTTGCTGGAATCCCGGGTAAGCGCCGCCCCAGTGGACGGCACGCAGACGCTGGTATTTTTGCGCCACGCGGAAAAACCCGCCGGCGGCCTGGGCCAGCTCAATTGCCAGGGCCTGAACCGCGCCATCGACCTGGCGACCCTGCTGCCGGAAAAGTTCGGCAAGGCCGACTATGTCTTTGCCGCCAACCCGACCCGCAATGTCGAGGAAGGCGAGCTGGACAACTCCTACAGCTACATCCGCCCCCTGATGACCATCAGCCCCAGTGCGATCAAGCTCGGCCTGCCGGTGAACATCAACTTCTCGGCCAACGACACCAGCGACCTGGCCGATGAACTGCTCCACGACAAGTACCACAACTCGGTGATCTACACCGCCTGGTCCCATGGTTATCTGCCGGAACTGATCAACAAGGTCGCGGGCGAAGCCGTCGGCAAGAAGCAGAAGATCACCGAGGATTGGGAATCCAGCGACTACGATTCGCTGTACGTGCTGACCCTGACCTGGCACAACGGCAAGGCCAGCCTGAAAAGCCAGAGCTACAAGCAGGGGCTGGATAATGGGCGGGAGACTTGCCCGACCTGAGTTGTGTGGTGTCTGAGCGGGCCTCATCGCGAGCAGGCTCGCTCCCACAATGGATTTTCAGTGGACACAAATCTTGTGAGCAATGCTGATCAACTGTGGGAGCGAGCCTGCTCGCGATGAGGCCGGCAAGACCGCTATCAAACCTTCTGACTCACCCGCCCGCGCAAATACTCCAGCACCGCCCCCCGCTCCCCCGCAAACTCGATCCGCACGCCCTTCTTCTCGCGCTGAAACGCATACATCGGATCGTAATACTCAACCAGCAGCCCCTCGATCCAGCCCCGGTGCAGATCCACCGCGCCGCTGCGCCCCTGCTCCGCCAGGGCCTCTTCCATCAACAGCAGCATCCGCGAATGCCGCTCGCCGCCCAGACGTTTGTACAGGTTGTTCAGGCTTGCCAGCATGCGTTCGCAAAACAGCGCGAAGCCTTCGTCGCCATGCACCCGGATGAACTCGGCACACAGGTCCACCACATAGTCCCGCAAAATCCGCTCAACCCGCCCTTGCAGGGTGTCTTCGAGCCAGACCATCGGAAACTGCTGCATGCCCTGATACAGCGGCAACGGCAGTGCGCAACTGCCAATGGCGCGGTTTTCGTCTTCGAGCACGAACTGTTCGATGCCGTGGGCGCGTTTTTTCAGCAGGTCCACCGCCAGGCGGTTCTCGAAGTCGATGTTGGAGGGTTGGCCGGTAGCCCGCTTGCCGAAACTGGATCCACGGTGATTGGCGTGGCCTTCAAGGTCCAGGCTATTGCTCAACTGCGTCAGCACGTCGGTCTTGCCGGTGCCGGTCATGCCGCCCAGCAGCACGAAATCGCATTGGGCAACCGCCTGATCGAGGGTATCGATCAAAAAGTTACGCATCGCCTTGTAGCCGCCGGCAACCCGTGGATAGTCGATGCCGGCTTCGGTCTTGAGCCACTGCTGGACGATCTGCGAGCGCAGGCCGCCGCGAAAACAGTACAAATAGCCGTCGGGATGGGCCCGGGCGAAATCGGCCCAGGCCTGGATGCGCTCGGCCTTGATGTGGCCGGACACCAGTTGATGCCCCAGCTCGATGGCGGCCTGCTGGCCGTGTTGCTTGAAACAGGTGCCGATGCGTTGCCGCTCGTGGTCGTTCATCAGCGGCAGGTTGACCACGCCGGGAAACGCCCCCTTGGCAAACTCGATCGGCGCACGGGCATCCATCATCGGCCGAACGTTGAGGAAGATGTCGCGGTAATCACTGCAGTCGACAGACATCAAGACACCTCGACCGCGTGGCTCTGTCGCTCCACCAGTTCGCCGATGGGTTCCAGCGCCAGACCCAGGTCCCTTGCCAGGGCCAGGAACTCGTCGTTGCCTTCGGCAGTGACGGCGACCAGCAGGCCGCCGCTGGTCTGCGGATCGCACAGCACGCGTTTGTGCAGCTCTTGCAGGCGCCCGATCTTGCTGGCGTAGCTGTCGAAATTGCGCAGCGTCCCGCCCGGGATGCAGCCCTGTTCGAGGTAATACTCGACACCCGGCAGGCGCGGCACCTGGTCGTAGCGGATCCGCGCGGTGAGGTGGCTGCCGTCGGCCATTTCCACCAGATGCCCCAGCAGGCCGAAACCGGTGACGTCGGTCATCGCGGTCACGCCGGCGAGTTTGCCGAAGCGGCTGCCGGGTTTGTTCAAGGTGCACATCCAGTCGCGGGCCAGTCCGATGTCGGCGTTGCGCAATTTGCCTTTCTTCTCGGCGGTGGTGAGGATGCCGATGCCCAGGGGCTTGGTCAGGTACAGCCGGCACCCGGCGGTGGCGGTGTCGTTGCGCTTCATGTGGCGCTTTTCCACCAGCCCGGTCACGGCCAGGCCGAAGATCGGTTCCGGGGCGTCGATGGAGTGCCCGCCAGCCAGGGGAATGCCCGCCTCGTCACACACCGCACGGCCGCCGCGAATCACTTCGCGGGCAATCTCCGGGGCCAGCACGTTGACCGGCCAGCCGAGAATCGCAATCGCCATCAACGGATCGCCGCCCATCGCGTAGATGTCGCTGATGGCATTGGTGGCGGCGATACGGCCGAAATCGAAGGGATCGTCGACGATCGGCATGAAAAAGTCGGTGGTCGAGACCACGCCGCGCTCTTCATCGATCGAATAGACCGCCGCGTCGTCACGCGAGGCGTTGCCGACCCAGAGCCTGGGGTCCAGGTTCTGCGCCCCGCTGCCGGCCAGAATCACTTCCAGCACCTGGGGGGAAATCTTGCAGCCGCAACCAGCGCCGTGGCTGTATTGGGTCAGGCGGATCGGTTCGCTCATGTGGGGCACCTCACGTAATCGATGGTGCCGATTCTAGCCCTGTAGGAGCGAGCCTGCTCGCGATGGTCGTTAACGATAACGCTGGGAGCCTGGTACCCAGCGGTGCCTTCCAGCCCATCGCGAGCAGGCTCGCTCCCACAAATGCACGATCAGAAGCCCATGCTGAAGCTGATGGTCATCGCATGATCTTCGTTTTTGCTCGACACCTGTCCCGAGTAACCGATGCCCAGTTTTGCGCTCGGGCTGATCTGGAAGTCCACGCCCGCTTCGATCAGGGCGCTGTCTTCGGCAATCGGTACGCCCTGGGTGCTGAACGAAGCGCCACCGTCGATGAAGGTCAGGTCGGCATCGGGCTTGGTGTCGCCGAAGGCATGGCGCCAGCCGATGGCCGCGCGCGGGGTGAATTGCCCGCCATTGTCGAGGGTGATGACCTTGCCGGCACGCACGCCCAGGGTGGAAAAGGTGATGTCCTGATCGGCATCGGCCTTCAAGCGCCCCATGCCACCTTTTTCGTGGGCGGTGTCGCTGTCGTAGTTGACGTAGGCCAGGCCGGCGAACGGTTCCAGGGCAATGCCAGCGGCTTGGACGGTGTAGCCGACCTCGCCGAACACCTGGGCGCTGCGTGCATCGTAATGAGCCTTCAGGCGGTCGTTGTAGGTGCCGACACTGACGTCGCGCTTGGTCTCGATGTCGTGCCAGCTGTAGGCCGCGCCGAGGCGTACCGCCAGGGCATCGAACTGCGAGTTGAGGTACGCCGCCAGGTGGTAGCTCTCGACCGTGGCGTCCGAACGCCGGTCATGGGCATCGATGTCGCTGCGGGTGTAGCCGGCGGCCATGCCCGCACGCCACTGGTCGTCGAGCTGCTTGTCGGTGCCGAGCATGAAGCCGCTGAGGTTGCGATCCAGGCTGGCACTGTTGCTGTCACCGTCCGCGTCGCCCCAGGCGCCGAGTGCGCGTATCCAGCCGACCATTTCCCCATGGCAACCGTTGCTGCTCAGCTGGTTGTCGCTGGGTGCCAGGGCCCGGCGCGGATCGTCCGGACCGCTGCACGAGGGTTGACGCATGCGGTCGTTGACCGCGTCGCGGATGTAGCGCGAATCCTCGAGGATCGTGCTGGCGGTGCTGGCGTGGATTTCCCCGGACAGGCTGTCATAGGCCGCCCGGGCACCGGCGACGTCGAGGCCGAGGATCTGTCTGCGCAACGCCAGGCCATCCGGACCGTTGCTACTCAGCGCCGAGGCCGTGCCACGCTGGTTGTCGGTGGCGGCGACATCGGCGAACGAGTACTCGTTGCGATTGACCGCCAGGGACACCTGGTTGGGGTCGTACACCAGCGCGGTGTCGTAGAACGCATACGACGGCAGGTTGGTGCTGCTGAATGTCCCGCTGACGCCACCGCCCGCGGTGATCAGCGAATACACGGCGGTGCCGGTCAATGGCACCAGGTTGTTCACCTGCAAGCCGCCGCCAAGGCTGGCGGTGCCGCCGACCACCAGCGGCGTGGCGTCTGGCGAGCTGACAGTCAGGGCCAGCACGCCGTCGGCGGCGTTGGTGAGGTTGCCGGCCACGCTCAAGTTGCCCGCTGCCGCGCCCGACGAAACGACACCGTGGTTGACCACCGAACCGACGCTGCCATTGCCGCTGAGGGCCGCGCCGTTGGCCACGGTCACCTGCCCGGCCAGCGATGCCGGTGCCGCGCGACTGCCGACCTGCAACACGCCCTGGTCCACCGCCACCGCGCCACTGAACGGCTGGGTGCCGGTCAGCAACAAGGTGCCGCCACCGCGCTTGGCCAGCGCTCCGGTGCCGCTGAGCACGCCGTTGAACTGACCGTCGGCATTTTGCTGGAACACCAACAAGGCGTTGTCGAGGATGTTGCCTTGCAGGCTGGTGGTATTCCCGATCAGCGTACCGCCGCTGACCGTGGTGCCACCGCTGTAGGTATTGGCGCCACTGAGGATCAGGGTGCCCGAGTCGAGTTTCTCGATACCGCCGCTGCCCACCAGCGGCACGGCAATTTCGGTGCTCACCCCGGCATTGACCCGCACGGGCGCCAGGCTGCCGTCCGGACCGTTGACCGGCGTCAAAGTGCCGCCCGCGCCCGGCACCAGGCTGTAACCGTTGTCGAGGAATTGCAGGCCGGTGAAGCTCTGGTTGCCCACCACCGTCACGGTGCCGCCTTGCCCGCCGAACACCGCGAACTGCCCGTTGGAGGCCAGCGCCTGGGTGCCGGTCGGGTCGGTCCAGACGGTGCCCGGGCCCCAGACGCCGCTGCCACCGCCGATGGTGCCGTTGGGGTTGGTGTTGCCGCCATTCCAGAACTGCACTTCTCCGGGCGCGCCTTGCACCAGCAGGTTGATCTGGTTGGCCAATGCGGTTTGCAGGGTCAGGTTCGCCGCCGACACCGGCAGGCTGCCGTAGACCAGGCCGTTGTCGGTCAGGCTGCCGCCGTAGCGGAACAGTTGATAGACCCCGGTGCCGAAGCCGCCGGCATTGCTGATGTTCAGCGTGCCGTCGAGGGTCAGGTTGCCAGCCACATTGACCACGGTTGTGGAACTGGCCGCCGAGCCGAGGCTGAAATCCAGGTTGGTGCCCGAGGACAACGCCAATGAACCGACTGACAACGGTGTTGCAGTGCCGCCGCCGGTCAGCGTCGCACCGCTGGCCAGTTGCACGGTGCCGCCGAGCTGGCCGCTGCCGCCGATCTTCGCCCCACTGGCAACATTCACGCTGGCGCTGTTGAGTACACCATTGACGGTCAGCGTGCCGGCCTGCACAGCGGTATTGCCGGTGAAGGTGTTGTTGCCGGTCAGCAGCAACACGCCGGTGCCGGTTTTGCTCAAGGCTCCAGTGCCTGTCAGGTTGCCGGTGTAGCTGCCATCGCTGTTCTGCTCGAAGGTCAGGGCCGCGTTGTTGACGATCGCCCCTTGCAGGCTGCTGGTGTCGCCACGGGTGCTGCCGCCATTCAATGTGGTGCCGCCGCTGTAGGTGTTGGCACCGCTGAGCAACAGGTCGCCGCTGCCGTTTTTCACCAGGCTGCCACTGCCGGTGATCGCGCCGATCAGCGTGGTGTCCTGGTTGCCGGCCAGGGTCAGTTGCGCGCCCAGGTTGATGGCATTGGCCAGTTGCAGCGCAGAGGTGCTGTCGAGAGTGCCGTTGCCCAGCACACTGAGGGCGCCGCTGCTGATCGCGCTGTTGTTGCCCAGGATCAGCGAACCGCCGGACAGCTGGGTACCGCCGCTGTAAGTGTTGCTGCCGTTGAGGGTCAGGCTCGATGCGCCAGTCTTGATCAGGCTGCCGCTGCCGCTGACCACACCGCCGAGGGTCAACGCATTGGAGCCGGCGACGGTGAGTCCGCCATTGAGCACCACATCGTTGGCCAGGTTGACGGCGGTGTTGCTGTCCAGCGCGGTGCCGTTGGCGGCGGTCAATACACCGGTGCCCAGTGCCGCATTGTTGCCGACCACAATCTTGCCGCCGTTGAGCGCGGTGCCGCCGGTGTAGCCATTGGCCGCGTTGAGCACCAGGGTGCCGGTGTCGTATTTGCCCAGGGTGCCGGCGCCGTTGAGCGCTACGCCAATGGTCGCGGTGGCATTAGGGTCGACCCGCACGCTTGCGTTACCCAGCGAGCCGTTGACCAGATTCAATGACCCGCCGGTGCCGTTTTGCAGGTTGTAGCCATCGGTGACGAACTGCATGCCGGTGATGGTTTGCGCGCCGTTGACGGTGACGGTGCCTGCCGCCCCCTGGAACACCGCAAAACTGTTGCTCCAACCCTGATTGGTCGTGCCGTTGACGTCAGTCCAGTTGGTTATGCCCGTGCCCCAGGTGCCACTGCCGCCATCGACAGAACCGTTGGCGACCAGTTGGTTGCCGTCCCAGAACTGCACGGTGACGCCCGGAGCGGTGACCAGCAGGTTGATCTGGTTGGCCAGCGCGGTTTGCAGGGTCAGGTCGCCCGGAGTGACGCTGCCCGGCACGGTGCCGATCAACATGCCGTTGTCGGTCAGGCCGCCGGTGTAGTCGATCAACCGATACACGCCGCTGCCGAAGCCGCCGATGTCGCTGACGTTGAGCGTACCGTCGAGGGTCAGGTTGCCGCCGACATCGACCAGTGCATTGCCGCCACCGGAGACCGGTGTGCCGAGGCCGACATCAAAGTTTGAGTTGGCGTTGAACACCAGCGAATTCACCGACAAGGTGCTGCCGGTGGCGCCGGCCAGATGACCGCCATCCGCCACGGTCACTGCCCCGCCGAGCGTGCCGCCGCCGGTCAGGGTGCCACCGCTGTTGACCAGCACGCTGGCGCTGTCCAGCGAACCATCGACGCTCAGGGTGCCGGCGTTGACCGTGGTATTGCCGGTCAGGCTGTTGATGCCGTTCAGGGTCAGGGTGCCGCTGCCGAGTTTGTTCAGCTCGCCCGTTCCGGTGAGCACACCATCGAAAATGCTGCTGGCGTTGTTGCCGCCGATGCTCAGCGTATTACCGCCGCCGATCAACGCAGTGCCGCTGCCGGTCAGGCTGGCGAGGCTGCCCGAACCGCCAAGATTCAACGTTGCACCGCCGGCGAGATTGACCCCGGCGTTGCTGCCCAGCGCCGAATTGCCCAGGGTGGTCAGGCTGCCGGACTGCACGTCGAAGGTGCCGCTGAAGCTGTTGTTCCCGGACAGCGTCAGGTCGGCCAGACCGTTCTTGGTCAGGGTGCCGGCCCCGGCGATCACGCCGCCCAGGGTCAGGTTGTTGTTACCGGCCACGCTCAGGTTGTCATTGATAGTGAGGTTGTTGGCCAGCACCAGCGGCGCGCTGGTGTCCAAGGTCGAAGCGCCGGCCACGGTGAGCGCACCGGAGCCCAGGCTCGACGAGGTGCCGAGGGTCACTGTGCCGGCGTTCAGCGTGGTGCCGCCGCTGTAGGTGTTGATGCCACTGAGGATCAGGTTGGAAGCGCCGTCCTTGATCAGCCCGCCGCTGCCGCTGACCACGCCGCTGAGGGCCAGGTCGCTGGTGCCGGTGTTGGTCAGGTTGGCGTTGAGCACCACATTGTTGCCAAGCGACACCGAGGTGTTGCTGTCCAGCGACGACGCTCCGGCCACAGTCAGGTTGCCCAGGCCGAGGGCGCCGTTGCTGCCGGCGGTCAGGGAGCCGGCATTGAGGGTGATGCCACCGAGGAAGTTGTTGGCGCCGCTCAGGGTCAGGTCGGCTGCGCCGTTCTTGGTCAAGCTGCCGGCGCCGTTGATGGCCCCGCTCAGTGCCAGGTCGTTGCTGCCGACGATGCCGAGGTTGCCTGCCAGATTGATGGCGTTGCCCACACTGACGACGCCGCTGGCATCCAGGGTGGTGCCGTTCGCCGCATTCAGGGTGGCCGAGCCCAGCGCGCTGTTCGACGCCAGAATCAACCCACCCGCATTGAGTGCCACCGGCCCGAGGAAGGCGTTGTTGCCGCCGAGGGTCAGGCTGGCCGTGCCGTTCTTGATCAGCCCACCGGTGCCACCGATCACCCCGTTGAGGGTCAGGTCGTTGCTACCGAGCACAGTGAGGTTGCCGTTGAACGTCGCATCGTTATCCAGGGTGACGGCCGTGTTGCTGTCCAGTTGCGTGCCGGCATTGGCGATCAGCTCACCGTCGCCCAGCGCGGTATTGCTGCCGACCACCAGAGTGCCGCCATCGAGTTGAGTGCCGCCGGTGTAGCTGTTGGCGCCGTTGAGCACCAGGGTGCCGCTGTCGAGTTTGTTGAGAATGCCGCTGCCGTCGATGTTCACGCCGACCGTGGCGGTCACGCCCGGATCGACCCGCATCGCCGTGGTGCCGCCGGTGCCGTTGACGGCGGTCAGAAGTCCCGACGTGCCGTTCACCACGTTGTAGCCATCGGTGAGGAACTGCATCCCGGTGAACAGTTGCGAGCCGTTGACCGACACCGTGCCCGCCGTGCCCTGGAACACCGCGAAGTCGCCGGCCCAGATCTGGTTCACCGTGCCACTGGAATTGGTCCAGTTGGTGCCGCCGACACTCCAGGTGCCGCTGCCGCCATCCACTGTGCCATTGGCGATCGTCTGGCTGCCGTCCCAGAAGCGCAGGTTGGTGTTCGGCGCCGACACCACCAGATTCACCTGATTACCCAAGGTCTGCACGAGGATGTCGCCGAGGCCATAACCCACCGGTACACCGGCCACGGTCAGGCCGTTGTCGGTCAGCGCACCGATGTAGTTGAACAAGCGATAGACACCCACGCCGAAGCCGCCGGCATCGGTGACGTTGAGGTTACCGTCGAGGGTCAGGTTGCCGCCGATGTTCATCAGCGATGTGGTCGATGGCGTGGCGAGGCTCGCGTCGACATTGCTGTTGGCCGTGAGGATCAGCGACGAGGCCGACAGGGTATTGCCCGAGGACAGCGCCAGATGACCGCCGCTGTTGATGGTCATCACGCCCAGTGCCGAACCGGTACCCGTCACGGTGGCGCCGTTGTTGACGTTGACCTGTGAACTGGCCAGGGAACCGGTGAGATTCAGCGTACCGCCATTGACGGTGGTGTTGCCGGTGATGCCGTTGGTGCCAGTGAGGTTCAGGGTCCCGGCACCGACTTTGGTCAGGGCACCGCTGCCACCGAGGTCGCCGTCGAAGGTGCTGGTATTGCTCACGCCGCCCACGGTCAGGGTATTGCCGCCGGCGATCTGCACACTGCCGCTGCCGCTCAGCCCGTTGAGGTTGGCGCTGCTGTTGAGAAAGAGACCGGCACCGGCGCTGATATTGGCGCCGGAGGTGTTGCCGAGCGCCCCGCTGCTCACGGTGGTGACGCTACCGGAGGCGATGTTCAGCGCACCGGTGAAGGTGTTGTTGCCGCTGAGCGTCAGATCGCCAAAGCCGTCCTTGGTCAGGCTGCCGGCGCCATCGATCACGCCGCTGAGGTTCAGGGTATTGCTGCCGCCCAGGGTCAGGCCGGCACTCAGGGTGATGTTATTGCCGACGGTCATGCCGGTGCTGGTATCCAGCGTCGAAGCGCCGCCGACGGTCAAGGCGCCACTGCCCAGCGAACCGGGCGCGCCCAGGGTCAGGGTGCCGGCGTTGAGGGTGGTGCCACCGCTGAAGGTGTTGGTGCCGTTGACGGTCAGGTTGGCTGCGCCGTTCTTGATCAACTGGCCGGCGCCGCTGATCACGCCACCGAGGGTCAGGTCCTGGGTGCCGCCGACGCTCAGCGCCGCATTGAACACGACCGCGTTGCTCAGGCTGACCAGCGGCGAACTGCTGTCCAGGGTGGCCGCACCGCCAACGGTCAAGGCACCGGTGCCCAGTGCCCCGCTGTTGCCGAGGGTCAGGGTGCCGGCGTTGAGCGTGGTGCCGCCGACGTAGGTATTGGTGCCATTGAGGCTCAGGTTGGCCGCGCCGTTTTTCACCAGGCTGCCGGCGCCGGCGACGGTTCCGGTGAGGGTCAGGTCGGCGCTGCCGCCGATGTTCAAGGCCCCGGCGAGGTTGACCTGATTGCCCAGGGTGACGGCAGTGTTGGTATCCAGCGTGGTACCGGCCGCCGCGTTCAGCGCACCGCTGCCCAGCGCAGTGTTGCTGCCGACGATCAGCTTGCCGACGTTCAGCGCGGTGTTGCCGAAGTAGGTGTTGGCGCCGTTGAGGATCAGGTCGGCGGGGCCGCTCTTGGTCAGGCCGCCGACCCCGGAGACCACACCCGCGAGGGTCAGCGCGTTGCTGCCGCCGATGGTCACGTTGCCGCCGAGGTTGACGTTGTTGGCCAGGCTGGTCGCGGTGCTGGCGTCCAGCGTGGTGCCGTTGCCAGCGTTGAGGATGCCGGTGCCGAGGGCGGTGTTGGAGCCGACGACCAATGTCCCGGCATTCAGCGACGTAGCGCCGGTATAGGTGTTGTTGCCGGTCAGGGTCAGAGTCGAGGAACCCGTCTTGATCAGGTTGCTGCCACCGCTGATCACGCCGCCAAGGGTCAGCGGGTTGGCGCCGCCGGCGGTGAGGTTGGCGTTAAGGGCGATGTCGTTGTTCAGCGTCACATCGGCGCTGCTGTTGAGCGTGCCGCCCGCACCGCCCACGGTCAGCGTGCCGGTGCCGAGTGCCGCGCCATTGCCGACGGTCAGGCTGCCGGCGTTGAGCGCGGTGCCGCCGGTAAAGGTGTTGACGCCGTTGAGGGTCAGGTTGGCGGTGCCGTTCTTGATCAACTGACTGGCGCCGCTGAGCACGCCGCCCAGGATCATGCCGTTGCTGCCGCCGATGGCCAGGTTGCCGTTGAGGGCGACGTTGTTGTTCAGGATGACCGAGGTGTTGCTGTCGAGGGTCGCAGCATTGGCGACGGTCAGGTCGCCGCTGCCAAGTGCGGCGGCGTTGCCGACGGTCAGGGTCCCGGCGTTGAGGGTGGCGCCGCCGCTGAAGGTGTTGGCGCCGTTGAGAATCAGGTTGGCCGCCCCGTTCTTGGTCAGCCCGCCGCTGCCGCTGACCACGCCGCCAAGGGTCAGGTTGGCGTTGCCGGCGATGTTCAGGTTGCCGCCGAGGGCGACCGCGTTGCTCAGCGCCACGGTGGTGCTGGCGTCGAGGGTGGTGCCCGCCGCCGTGGTCAGTGCGCCGGTACCGAGCGAGGTGTTGGAGCCGACGATCAGCGTCCCGCTATTCAGCGCGGTGCCGCCGGAGAAGGTGTTGTTGCCGCTGAGGGTCAGGTTCGCGGTGCCGCCCTTGATCAGGTTGCCGGCGCCGCTGATGACGCCGCTCAAGCCCAGCGCCTGGGTGCCGCCGATGGTCAGCCCGCCTGCCAGCGCAACCGCGTTGGCCAGGGTCACGGCGGTGGTCGCATCCAGCGTGGTGCCGGCCGCTGCGTTCAACGCGCCCGTGCCGAGTGCGGTGTTGCTGCCAACGAACAAGCTACCGCCGTTGAGCGCGGTGGTGCCGCTGTTGGTGTTGTTGCCGGTCAGGGTCAGGCTGGCGCTGCCGCTTTTGGTGATTGCGCCGGTGCCGGACACGATGCCGGCCAGGGTCAGGGCATTGCTGCCGAGCACGTTCAACGCACCGGTGATGCCGACGTTGTTGGCCAGGGTCACGTTACCAGTGCTGTCGAGGCTGGTGCCGTTGCTGGTGTTGAGCACCCCGGTGCCCAGGGCGTTGTTGTTGCCGACACGCAAGGTCCCGGCGCTGAGGCTGGTGATCCCGGAGTAGGTGTTGCTGCCGTTGAGGGTCAGACTGCCGCTGCCGGTTTTGGTCAGGTTGCTGGCGCCGCTGATCACTCCACCCAGGGTCAGCGCACCGGTGCCTGTCGCGGTCAGGGTGCTGTTGAGCGTGATCGCGTTAGCCAGCGAAATCGGCGCCGTCGCCGAGATGCTCGAAGAGCCACCAACGGTGATGCCGCCGGTGCTGAACGCCTGATTGTTGCCCACCAGCACCACACCGCCGTTGAGCACGGTGTTGCCGGTGTAGGTGTTGATGCCGTTGAGGTTGATCTGGCCGCTGCCGATCTTGGTCAGGCCGCCCGTGCCGGAAATCACCCCGTTGAGGGTCATGCCGTTGATGCCCTGCAGGGTCAGGCCGCTGGCGCCAAGATTGATCTGGTTGGCCAGCGTCAAACCGGCATTGCTGGCCTGGAGAATACCGCCGTTGGACGTCAGCACACCGCTGCCGAACGCCGCGTTGTCGTTGAACTGCGCGACACCGCCATTGAGCGTGGTCGCACCGCTGACCAAGGGTCCCTGCAAGGTCCAGGTGCCGCTGTTGAGGGTCAGATTGTTGAAGTTGACGTACGTCGCGCTGGACGCCGTGCCGGTCCCGGTGGTGCCACCGCCGAGGCCGATCGGGTTTTGCAGGATCAGCGTGTTGGTACCGGCCGCGCCGCCATCGATCGTCCCGGTCGGGGCGAAGGTCAGGTTGATGCCGATCAGGCCACCGAGGCCGACGGACACTTGCACACCGTCGCCGACGTTAACGCTGGAGCCTGTGATCGCGTAGAAAGTGTTGGTGCTGCCCGCCCCCATCGACACGCCGCCAGTGATGTTACCGGCGTTGGTGAAGGTGTTGCCCGCCACGGACGTCTCGAACGCCACCCGACCGTTGATCGTACCGCTGGCACTGTTGGTCATGTTGACTTGCGAGCCGCCATACACCCCGACCACTGGCGTATCGGCCAGGGTGATCCCGCCCACCGACAATCCGGTGGAGGTGATGGTGCCGTCGTTGGTGATGGTCGTAGTGCCCGACACCGAGTTGTTCACGGCAATCCCCAGACCGTCGATGCTGGTCAGGTTGAGGCCGAGCAACATGCCGGTGCCGCGAATGATCCCCGTGGTGTTGTTGACAATGCTGACCGTGCTGGTGGCGCCGGTGCCGATGAACGCAGCCCCACTGAGTATCGACACCAGCCCCAGCAGCGCAGGGTCGAGGGTGCCGGAGTTGTTCAGGTTGATGTTGGCCCCGGTCAGGTTGATCACCTTGCCGCCCAGGGTGGCGTTCATCTGCGCGCCGTTGGTGACGTTGACCGTCAGGCCACTGGTGGCGCTGCTGAAGTCGTTGAGAAACAGCGGCAGGGTCGGTACGCCGGAGCAGGTGATGGTCGAGCCGGCTGCGGAACAGGTGGCGAATGCCTGTGGACTGAGCGCACCGAGGGTAAGCCCGAGACTCAATTGCACGGCAAGGGAAAGAGGGGAAACACGCGAAATGAGGGCAATACCGAACCTTGCGTCCACAGGAGCTCCTTTCGTGGCAAAACCACTTCAATCCATGAAGGGTGTGCAGCAATAACGGTGGCTTGTTGAGGCTGGATTCGAGACTGCTACTACCCGGATACCGTTTCATTCCTGACACACGGTAGTAGAGGGTCTGTGATGGGGCACGCATTAAATGGTGCTAATACTTTTGTGAGGTAGGGCTCAGGGCCCAGTGTTTGCGGGGGTTTACGCTTGTGTAGGAGCTGTCGAGTGCAACGAGGCTGCGATCTCTTGATCTTGCTTTTCAAAATCAAAATCAAAAGATCGCAGCCTGCGGCAGCTCCTACAGGGGGAGGTGGTGCCGGAGATCAGGGCAACAGAATGACCTTCTCACCACTGCCCTGATTCACCTCGGCATAGCGCTCCAGCCCTTCGGCCAGGGGCGATTCGAACAACCCTTGCGGCAGCGGCAACAGGTCCTGATCGAAGAATTTGCCGAACTGATCGAGCATCGCCGCGCAGGCCTGTACGCCGTAGAGCAACGAGTTGATGCCCACCACCGAACCGCCCTTGCGATACAGCGCCAGGGCCGGCAGTTGCACCATGCCGTCCACCGGTGCGGCGATGATGGCGATGCGGCCGAAGGTGGCCAGCGCCGCCACCGACGCCGGCAGCCAGAAGCCGGTGGTGTCGAAAATCACATCGGCGCCACCGCTGAACACCGCATTCACCCGGGCGCCGAGGTCCTCGGGCTTATCCAGTTGCAGGGTCTGATAACCCTGATCCTGCAAGGCCTGGACCTGCTCGGGCCGGCGCGCCGCCGCCAGCACCTGGGCGCCACGCACTTTCGCCAGCGCGAGTGCGGCACTGCCCACTGCGCCGCCGCCGATCACCAGCAAACGGGTTTGCGCCGTCACCAGGCTGCGCTCCAGAGCATCCCAGGCCGTGGTGTAAGGCACGCCGAGGCTGGCGGCTTGGGCGAAACTCAAGTGCGTGGGTTTGAGCGCGACGCCATTGGCCGGCAGCTTGACGAACTGCGCATGGGAACCATCGGCGAAAAAGCCCAGTTCACGACCGGTGCCCCAGACCTGCTGGCCCAGCAGCGCTTGCGGGCCTTCGACGACGATCCCTGCAAAATCGCGACCGGGAATCCGCGGCAAGGTGGTGTAGGGAAAGCGTCCCAGCACGTTCTTCACATCGCTGGGGTTCAGGCCGGCGGCCTTGATTTCCACCAGCACTTCATCGGCGCCGGGTACGGGGGTTGGCACATCGACGTAGCGCAGGGCCGAGAGATCGCCGGTTTTATCGAACTGCAGTGCTTTCATGAGGGGTTCATCCAATCGACAAAGGGGTTCAGGAGATCCAGCCGGCGACCAACTGCCGGCCCATCGGCCACAGTTTTTCGCCGGCCAGCATGCCGAGCAGGCCGATCAGCGCGACGGCCGGTGGTGCGGGGGAACGAAAATCCAGGGCGCCGTACAGCAGGCCGACGCCAAGACCGATGACCAGCGAAATGAAGTAGCTCATGGCAGGCTCCGTGGGCAGTTGAGAGATGCCGCCAGTCTAGGGAGCGCTGAATGCGGACACCGGCCAAGTGCTTCTGAATTTCGGCCAAACCGCCCTGAACACATGAAACCTGTAGGAGCGAGCTTGCTCGCGATGGACGTTAACGATAACGCGTGTTTGCTGAATTAACGCGGCGCGCTTGAGTCCATCGCGAGCAGGCTCGCTCCTACAGGGAGGTGGTGGAAAATTGTGAGGGCGCAACCCCCAGCTCCCGGCGAAACATGTCGCTGAAGCTGCTGGGGGAATAGCCCAGTTCCCGGGCGATGGCACTGACCGGCACGCCCTGGATCAACTCGGCCGCCGCCGTTGCCAACTGCACCTGGCGCCGCCACTCGGCGAACCCCATGCCCAGGCCTTCCTTGAACAACCGCGCCAGGGTGCGCACGCTGGCGCCGGCATGTTCCGCGTGTTGCTCGAACGGAATGTCCAGCGATGGCTGATCCATGACCGCCTGGCACAGGTTCATCAAGCGTCGGTCGGAGTTGTCCGGCAGCGGGATTTTCATCTGCGAGCGCCTGGCCCGCTTGAGCTCCAGCAGCGCCAGCCCGACCAAGGCGTCGTAATACTCCGGTGCCCCGTCATCGCCCTGCTCCACCAGGCTGACGATCAGCTCGCGCAACAGCCCGCCCACTTCAATCACCTGCACGCTGCTGTCGAGGGTGGCTGCCAGCGCAGGCCGCAGGTAGATATTGCGCATCTGCAGGTCCGAGACCACGCGAATCCCGTGGGGCACGCCGGGTGGCAGCCACACCGCCCGTTGCGGCGGCACCACCAGCGCCTCGAAGGGCGTCTCGACCCACATCACCCCGCTCATCGCATACAGCAACTGCCCCCAGTCGTGTTCGTGCGGCTCGATGAACAACCCGCGCGGATAGGTCCGCGCCAGCGGTTGCACGGGCACATCGGTATCACTCAAGTCAGGCGGGGCGGCAAGGGCCATGGTCAATGATCATTGGGGCTGGGAGGACGCCCCATGGTAACCAGCCGTTACATCTGCCGCCAGCGATCGCCACCGCCTGACAATCCGACTGAATTTTTGGCAAGGCGCGCGATCCGTTTATGTACAACAGGGAGGATCAGGGGCCATATGAACAACGCAAAACTCTTCGTCATCGAGTACACCCTTCATGGCGAGCCCAAGTCGTTCATTATTCGACTGGATAAAATGGACAACGCCGAAGCCTGGCACTGGGCAAGCTGCGACGCGGGCGTTGGCAGGATCCCGCGCTTCGGTCGGGAGAAGGTGCAAAAGACCAGCAAACCGATGGCTGAAAAGTTCGGCGTGGAAAACGTCAAATGGCGGTCGGCGAACTGAGCCGATTTGAACCTTGCAGGAGCTGCCGCAGGCTGCGATCTTTTGATCTTGCTCTTTAAAAGATCGCAGCCTCGTTGCACTCGACAGCTCCTACAAGGTCAAGCCGGTTCAGTGGGCGCACTTGCAGCCTTGATGGGCACACTCTTCACCGTGTTCGTGGTGCTTGGCGCAGGCTTCACAGCAATAGTGCTTGCCGTGACGCACAACCGGATGCTCGCCGAGCTTGCAGTTGCATTTTGGACAATCACACTTACGGTCATCGGTCATGGCGTTGACTCCTTTCGTGGCGGTCGTCGGGGGCCGAACAAACAACCCGTCCTACCAGTGTAGGAGCAAAGCTTGCTCGCGATAGACCCGAGAACGCCGCTGTGCATCCGGAACTGCGCGTTATCGTTCACGACCATCGCGAGCAGGCTCGCTCCCACAAGGGCAGTGGTGTCCGTCAGATGCGGAACTGCCCCACCAACCCGCCCAGCCGCTGTCCCAGATCCGCCAGGCTCCTGGAGGTTTGCGCGCCCTGCTGGGTCTCATCGGCCACGTTGTCCACCGCCACCGCAATCTGATGCACGCTGCGATTGATCTCTTCGGCCACGGCGGTCTGTTCTTCGGCGGCGCTGGCGATCTGGGCGTTCATCGAATTGATGGTGGCGATCAGCTGCGCCATGGTGTCCAGGGACGCGCCGGCTTCGTTGGCCTGGGCCGAGGTGCCGTCACCGGCTTCGCTGGAACGGCGCATGGCTTCCACCGCCGACTGAGTGCCCGCCTGCAGGCGGTCGATCATGCCCTGGATTTCCTGGGTGCTGATTTGCGTGCGGCTGGCCAGTGCGCGCACTTCATCGGCCACCACCGCAAAACCACGCCCGGCCTCACCGGCGCGGGCCGCTTCGATCGCGGCATTGAGCGCCAGCAGGTTGGTCTGTTCGGCAATCGAACGAATCACCCCGAGTACGCTGACAATCGACGACACGTCCTTTTGCAGGCTATCGAGGGACACGCCGCTGCTGCGAATGTCGTCGACCAGGGCATGAATCTTCTCGATGCTGCCGGCTACCACGCGCTTGGCGGCCTGGCCTTCTTCATCGGTCTGCTGGGCGGCGACCGCCGCGTTTTGCGCACTCTTGGCCACTTCCTGGGCGGCGGCGGACATTTCATTGATGGCCGTGGCGACCTGATCGGTTTCGTGACGCTGGCGCTCCATGGCCTGGTCCGAACGCTGGGCCTGGTCGGAGACCTGATGCACCAGCCCGGTCAGTTGCGTGGTCATTTCGCTGATCTGGCGCACCAGGCCGTGGATCTTGTCGACGAACCGGTTGAACGATCCGGCAAGTTCCCCAAGCTCATCGTGGCTGGTGATGGTCAGGCGACGGGTCAGGTCGCCCTCGCCCGCCGCGATGTCGTCCAGGTTGGCCTTCATCAGGTTCAGCGGACGCAGAATGGTGTTGGCCAGCAGCATCCCCGCCGCGGCGATCAGCAACAGCACCACCAGCGCCACACCGACGATGCTCAGCACCACGCCCTGCATGCGTTCCTGCACCTGGGCCTGGACGGCGGCCACTTGCGCCTCGATGCCGTCGAGGTTGACCGAGGTACCGACCGCCATGTCCCACTTCGCCAGGTACTCGGTGTAGCCGAGTTTCGGCACCAGCACTTGCGCATTCCCCGGCAGCGGCGAGCTGTATTGCAGGTAATGGGTCCCGTCCTTGGCGACTTTCACCAGGTCGCGGTTGACGTACACGCCGTTCGGGTCGCGATTGTCCTTGAAGCTCTTGCCCACGCCCTCCGGATCATTGGCCTTGAACAGGCGCACGGTCTCGGAGTCGTAGCCGAAGAAGTAGCCTTCCTTGCCGTACTTGATGTTCGACAGCAGCTTGATCGCCTGGGCCCGCGCCGCGTTATCACCTTGCGCGGCAGCGTCGTACAGCGGCTTGATGGTGGTCATGGCCACGGCCACGTAACTTTGCAGGGTGGCCTTGGCATCGCTGAGCAGGCGCTCGCGGGTTTGCTCGACTTCGTGACGCGCCTGGCCCTGCAGGATGAACAGCGTGGTCAGGCTGATGACCAGCGCAAAGAGCAGCACCGGCAGGACGGCAAGGGACAGGACTTTGGCCTTCAGGCTCATGCGCATGGTGTTCACTCTTTTGGTTTTATTGGCGTGGGTAAAGGCTTTAACGGCACGCCAGGTCAAAAGTTGAACGCTGTTGACTGTGGGAGCGAGCCTGCTCGCGATGGAGTGTCAGTCGACACCTGTGTAGCTGATACACCATCGCGAGCAGGCTCGCTCCCACAGAGGGGAAAACCCTGGCTCAGAGGACCATCGCGGCAATCCAGCCAAACGCCAGCAACGGCAGGTTGTAATGCAGGAAGGTCGGGACCACGGTGTCCCAGATGTGGTGATGCTGGCCGTCGATGTTCAGGCCGGAGGTCGGGCCGAGGGTCGAGTCCGAGGCGGGTGAGCCCGCATCGCCCAAGGCGCCGGCGGTGCCGACGATGCACACGATGGCGATCGGGCTGAAACCCAGCTGCACGCACAGCGGCACGAAAATCACCGCCAGGATCGGCACCGTGGAAAACGACGAGCCGATGCCCATGGTCACGAGCAGCCCCACCAGCAACATCATCAGCGCGCCGATGGCCTTGCTGTGGTCGATCCACGAGGCGGAGGCTTCAACCAGCGTCTGCACTTCCCCGGTCGCCTTGATCACCTCACCAAACCCGGAGGCGGCAATCATGATGAAGCCGATCATCGCCATCATTTTCATGCCTTCGGTGAACAGATCGTCGGTGTCACGCCACTTGACGATGCCCGACAGCGAAAAGATCAGGAAGCCGGCCAGCGCGCCGATGATCATCGAATCGAGCAGCAACTGAATAATGAACGCCGCGCCGATGGCCATCAGCGCCACCATCAGGCTCAGCGGGTTGTATTGCACCGCCACCTGTTCGACCTGCTCGATCTTCGCCAGGTCATAGACCCGCTTTTTGCGGTAGCTGATAAACGCCACCCCGAGCCCGACCAGCATGCCCAGCGCCGGAATGCCCATGGCGTGGGTGACGTTGATGCCGCTGATGTCCACGCCGCTGCGGGCCACGTTGGCCAGCAGGATTTCATTGAGAAAGATGTTGCCGAAGCCCACCGGCAGGAACATGTACGGGGTGATCAGGCCGAAGGTGATCACACAGGCGATCAGTCGGCGGTCCAGCTGCAAGCGGGTCAGCACATATAAAAGCGGCGGCACCAGCAACGGAATAAAGGCGATATGTATCGGCAGGATGTTCTGTGAAGCGATGGCCACCACCCACAGCAGGCCGATCAGCAGCCATTTGACCTGGCCGCCGCCCGTGGCGTGCTGGCGATCCACCAGCGCCAGCGCCTTGTCGGCCAGGGCGTGGGCCAGGCCGGACTTGGCAATTGCCACGGCGAACGCACCAAGCAACGCATAGGACAACGCCACCGTGGCCCCGCCACCCAGGCCGTTGTTGAAGGCCTTGAGCGTCGCCTCGATGCCCAGGCCGCCGGTCAAACCGCCCACCAGCGCGCCCACGATCAACGCGATAACCACGTGCACGCGGGACAGACTGAGTATCAGCATGATGCCGACCGCGGCAATCACTGCATTCATTTCATTACCTCGAGACAAACGAAAAGACTCCGTCCGGCAGTCTGCGAAGAGCCGCCAGCGGATTTAAGGAATGGGTTTTATTAGAGGGCGCGCACTGTGCCGCACAGTCACCGCCGTGTCAAAGCGCGCGGGCCCTGTGGATATGTAACTGCATGTGAATACCTGTAGGAGCGAGCCTGCTCGCGATGCACGACCAGGCACCGCGGGCATTCCGGCTCCCCGCGTCATCGTTGACGACCATCGCGAGCAGGCTCGCTCCTACAGGGGAATCGAAGCCGATAGACGGGATAAAGAAAGCCGGATCCCGGCCGCTACAGTGCAAAGTCTCAGATATTTATCGAATAAGGACGTCTCCATGTCGCTCAGACAACTTTCCATTCAATGGAAGATCACCCTGCTGGCCGGGCTTTGCCTGGCGGGTATCGTGACCTTGCTGGTGGGTCTTTCGCTGTATCGCATGGAGCACAGCTCCGAGCTGGTGAAAGCCTCGAGCATGGAGATGCTGACTGAAGCGGCCCAGGCGCGGATCGAATCCCAGGGCGAAAACCAGGCGCTGAACATTCGCCAGCAGTTCATGGATGCCTATCAATATGGCCACGGCTTTTCGCGCCAGGTGCTGTTTCTGCGCGATCAGGCCGAAAAGCGCTTTCTCGACGCCTTCGACCTGCGCGAAGACCTGACCCGCCAGGTTCGCTCGGCGCTGCAGGCCAACCCGGAGCTGCTCGGCCTGTCCCTGGTGTTCGAACCCAATGCACTGGACGGCAAGGACGAGCTGTTCGCCGACCAGAGCGAAATCGGCAGCAATGAAAAGGGCCGCTTTGCCCTGTACTGGTCGCAGCCGACGCCGGGCAAGCTGACGTCCATGCCGCTGCCGGAAAAAGACATCGCCGACACCAGCACCGGCCCCAGCGGCGAAGCGGCCAACGCCTGGTTCACCTGCCCGCGCGCCACCCTCAAACCCTGCGTGATCGAGCCGTACTTCTATGTGATCGACGGCCAGAACGTATTGATGACCAGCATCGTTTTCCCGCTGGTGGTCAACGGCAAGGTCATCGCTTCGTTGTCGGTGGACATCAACCTCAACAGCCTGCAAGCGCTCAGCCAAAGCGCCAGCAAGAAGCTCTACGACGGCCAGACCAGCGTGAGTATCGTCAGCCCCGCCGGCCTGCTCGCCGGCTACAGCCCGGATGCCGGCAAACTCAGCCAGCGCCTGGAAGCGGTGGACCAGCACAACGGTGCGGAACTGATGCGCATGCTCGCCAGCATCGGCAAGACCACCAGCCTGCACAGCGATCAGCAGCTCAAGGTGCTGGCGCCGTTCCAGCCGATTCCCGGCGGAAAGACCTGGGGCGTGTTGCTCGACGTGCCGGAAAAAGTCCTGGTCGGCCCCGCCGAGACGTTGAAAAAACAACTGGATGAAAGCAACACGGCCGGCACCCTGACCGAACTCGGCCTCGGCGTGCTGGCCGCGCTGATTGGCCTGCTGCTGGTGTGGCTGATGGCCCGCAGCGTGACCAAGCCGATTCTTGGCGTGGCGCACATGCTCGAAGACATCGCCAGCGGCGAAGGTGACCTGACCCGCCGCCTGGCCTACGACAAACGGGATGAACTGGGCCAACTGGCCGGCTGGTTCAACCGTTTCCTCGACAAGCTGCAACCGATCATCGCCGAGGTCAAACGCTCGGTGCAGGACGCCCGCGGCACCGCCGACCAGTCCTCCGCCATCGCCACCCAGACCAGCGCCGGCATGGAACAGCAATATCGCCAGGTGGATCAGGTCGCCACCGCATCCCACGAAATGAGCGCCACCGCCCAGGACGTCGCCCGCAGCGCCGCCCAGGCGGCACAGGCCGCGCGGGATGCCGACCAGGCCACCCGCCAGGGCCTGACCGTGATCGACCGCACCACCGCCAGCATCGACAACCTGGCCGCCGACATGAGCGCGGCGATGATCCAGGTCGAAGGCCTGGCCGCCAACAGCGAGAAAATTGGCTCGGTACTGGAAGTGATCCGCGCCATCGCCGAACAGACCAACCTGCTGGCCCTCAACGCCGCCATTGAAGCGGCCCGTGCCGGCGAGGCCGGGCGCGGCTTTGCCGTGGTGGCCGATGAAGTGCGCAACCTGGCGCGCCGCACCCAGGAATCGGTAGAGGAAACCCGCCTGGTGATCGAGCAGTTGCAGAGCGGCACCCAGGATGTGGTGGGGTCGATGGGCAACAGCCATCGCCAGGCCCAGGGCAGCGTCGAGCAGGTCGGCCAGGCCGTGACGGCCCTGCGCCAGATCGGCGAGGCGGTGACGGTCATCAGCGACATGAACCTGCAGATCGCCAGTGCCGCCGAGGAACAGAGCGCGGTGGCCGAGGAGATCAACAACAACGTGGCGACCATTCGCGATGTAACCGAGTCGCTGTCGGGCCAGGCCAATGAATCGGCGCGGGTGAGCCAGTCGCTCAACTGCCTGGCCAATCATCAGCAGAGCCTGATGGATCAGTTCCGCGTGTGACCCCTCTCCCGCCACCCATGAAACCCTGTGGGAGCGGGCTTGCCCGCGATAGCGGTGTGTCAGTTGATGCATGTGCTGGCTGATACACCACTATCGCGAGCAAGCTCGCTCCTACAAGTTCTGCACCTGCCGTGATGGCGAGTGGATATCTGTGTAAAGCCGATTATGCTTCTAGAGACCTTGCAGCGATGCGAGGCCGTCAGCTTGTGTCCATGTTTCGCGCAGTCCCCAGGGCCAGAGTGCGGCAACAATTGAGAGGTGCTCCGGCCGAAAACAAGAAAAAACGGAGAAATCTCATGGCGACAATCAGCGGCACTACCATGGGCAGCACGCCCAACCACGGGGTCACCCGGGAGGAGCGAAAGGTCATATTCGCGTCCTCGCTGGGCACTGTGTTCGAATGGTATGACTTCTATCTGTACGGCTCCCTCGCCGCGATCATCGCCAAGCACTTCTTCGCCGGCGTCAATGAAACCACCTCCTTCATCTTCGCCCTGCTCGCGTTCGCCGCAGGCTTCGCCGTGCGGCCCTTTGGCGCCATTGTGTTCGGTCGCCTGGGCGACATGATCGGGCGCAAGCACACCTTCCTCATCACCATCGTGATCATGGGTGTGTCCACGGCGATAGTGGGCTTTTTGCCCGGTTACGCGACTATCGGCGTCGCGGCGCCGATCATCCTGATCACTCTGCGCCTGTTGCAGGGCCTGGCCCTGGGCGGCGAATACGGTGGGGCGGCGACCTATGTGGCAGAGCATGCGCCCAAAGGCAAACGGGGTTACTTCACCTCATGGATCCAGACCACCGCGACCCTTGGCCTGTTTCTGTCGCTGCTGGTGATTCTGGCCTGCCGTACCGCGCTTGGCACTGAAGCCTTCGAGGCCTGGGGCTGGCGGATTCCGTTCCTGCTGTCGATCCTGCTGCTGATTGTCTCGGTGTACATCCGCCTGCAACTGAACGAGTCGCCGGTGTTCATGAAAATGAAGGCCGAAGGTAAGGCATCCAAGGCGCCGCTGACCGAATCCTTCGCCCGCTGGGACAACCTCAAGATCGTGATCATGGCGCTGCTCGGCGGCACCGCCGGTCAGGCCGTGGTGTGGTACACCGGGCAGTTCTATGCGCTGTTCTTCCTGCTGCAGACGTTGAAGATCGATCCACAGACCGCCAACCTGCTGATCGCCGGTTCGCTGTTGATCGGTACGCCGTTCTTCGTGATTTTCGGCAGCCTGTCCGACCGCATCGGTCGCAAGCCGATCATCATGGCCGGCTGTATCCTGGCGGCGGTGACCTACTTCCCGATCTTCCACGCGCTGACCCAGTACGGTAACCCCGACGTGTTCGTCGCCCAGGAGAAGAACCCGGTCAAGGTGATTGCCGATCCCGGCCAGTGCTCGTTCCAGTTCGACCCGGTGGGCAAGGCCAAATTCACCAGTTCCTGCGACCTGGCCAAGACCCTCCTCGCCAAGCGCGCCATCCCCTATGAGAACGTGAAGGCCGAGCCAGGCACCGTGGCGCAGGTACGTATCGGCGATAAGGTCGTTGAAAGCTTCGAAGGCACCGGCATGCCGGCTGCGGACTTCAAGACCAAAAACGACGCCTTCACCGCCTCTCTCGCCACCGGCCTGAAGGAAGCCGGCTACCCCGAGAAAGCGGACCCGGCCAAGACCAACTACCCGATGGTGCTGTTGTTCCTGACGATCCTGGTGATCTACGTGACCATGGTCTACGGCCCGATCGCCGCCTGGCTGGTGGAACTGTTCCCGGCGCGCATCCGCTACACCTCGATGTCGCTGCCCTACCACATCGGCAATGGCTGGTTCGGCGGCTTCCTGCCGACCGTGGCCTTCGCCATGGTCGCGGCCACGGGGGATATCTACTACGGGCTGTGGTACCCGATCGTGATTGCGGTGATGACGGCGGTCCTGGGGATTTTCTTCATGCCGGAAACCAAGGATCGGGAGATTCATCACACCTGAGGCAGATACTTACTACCCACTGTAGGAGCGAGCCTGCTCGCTCCTACAGGGTTTGCGGTGTGCCTTCAGGTGCGCTTGGGCAATTCGATCAACACCTTCAACCCACCCCACTCGCTCTCCAGCAAGCTCAGCTTCCCACCCCAGGTATCGACGATATCCCTCACGATGCCCAGGCCCAGCCCATGTCCGTCGGTCTGTTCATCCAGCCGGGTACCGCGGCTGCACACCTGGTCGCGGCGGTCTTCGGGAATGCCCGGCCCGTCGTCCTCGATGCTCAGCTCAAACCCATCTACGGTCTCGACCACGCTCAAGCGCACTTCGGCATCCGCCCATTTGCAGGCGTTGTCCAGCAGGTTGCCGAGCAATTCCAGCAAGTCTTCGCGATCCCACGGCAATTGCAGGCCGGCCGGGCAGCGGTAGCTCAGGTCCAGGTGTTCGCCGTGGATCATGTTCAGGGTCGCCAGCAACCCCGGCAGTTCGGCGTCGCAGTCGAACAAGGCCCCCGGCAATGCATCGCCGGACAACCGCGCCCGATTGAGTTCGCGGTTGAGCCGCTGCTGGACCTGCGCCAGTTGCGCCTTGAGGATCTTGCGCAATTGCGGGTGCGCATCGAGCTGCTCGCTTGAAGCCAGGCTCAACAGCACCGCCAACGGGGTTTTCAGGGCGTGGCCGAGGTTGCCCAGGGCATTGCGCGAACGCTTGAGGCTGTCTTCGGTGTGGGCCAGCAAATGGTTGATCTGCGCCACCAGCGGTTCCAGCTCCACCGGCACCCGGTCATCGAGTTGCGAACGTTGCCCCTGCTGCAACTGGGCGATCTGCTCCCGTGCCTTTTCCAGTGGCCGCAAGGCGCGGCGCACGGTGATCCGTTGCAGCACCAGGATAAGCAGCAAGCCCGCCAGCCCCAGCCCCAGGCCGATCTGCTGCATGCGCCGGAAGCTCTCGCGAACCGGGGTGTAGTCCTGTGCCACGCTGATGGAGATCGACTGGCCCAGGCGCCGGTAATCGGAACGCAGCACCAGCAATTGCTGGCCTTCCGGGCCCAATTGCAGGTTGCTGTCCAGCCCCGGCCGCTCCAGCTGCGGCAGCTCCTGGTCCCACAGCGAGCGGGATCGCCAATGGCTGTCGGCAAAATCGATGCGAAAGTAATGACCGGAAAACGGCCGTTGATAGGCCGGCGACAGGTGGCGCTCGTCCAGTTGCAAACCCTGAGGGCCGCGCACCAGTGCCACCAGCAGGTTTTCGCTGTCGTTGCGCAGCCCGGCTTCGAGGTAGCGTTGCAGGCCCATTTCGAACAGCCACAGGCTGGTTTGCGCCAGGATCAGGCCGACCACCACCATCACGCTGATCAGGCCCAGGCTCAAACGGCGCTGGATCGATTTCACTGAGCTTGCCCGCCGAACAGGTAACCCTGGCCACGGCGGGTTTCGATCACGCTGCGCCCCAGTTTGCGGCGCAAGTGATTGACGTGGACTTCCAGTACGTTGGAGTCGCGCTCGGTCTCACCGTCGTACAGGTGTTCGGCGAGGTGGCTTTTGGAGAGGATCTGCTGCGGGTGCAGCATGAAATAGCGCAGCAGACGAAACTCCGCGGCGGTCAGCTGAATGTCCGCGCCATCGCGGGTCACGCATTGACGCCCCTCATCGAGTTGCAACCCCGCGGACTTGAGGGTGGGTTGATTGACCTGGCCGTGGGAGCGGCGCAACAGCGCCTGGACCCGCAAGTGCAATTCTTCCGGATGAAAAGGCTTGGTCAGGTAATCGTCTGCGCCGGCCTTGAGCCCTTCGATGCGCTCGGCCCAGGAATCGCGGGCCGTGAGGATCAGCACCGGCGTGCCCAGCCCACCCGCTCGCCACTGGGCCAGCACTTCAAGCCCCGGCAACCCCGGCAGGCCGAGGTCGAGAATGATCAGGTCATAGGGTTCGCTGCTGCCCTGATACACCGCGTCGCGACCGTCGGCCAGCCAGTCGACGGCGTAGCCCTGGCGATTGAGGCCGGTCTTGAGTTCATCCGCGAGGGGTACGTGATCCTCCACCAGGAGCAAACGCATCGGTCAATCTTCCTTGTCTTTGAGTAAACGGCCGGTGGTGGCGTCGAGATCAAGCTCACGCACGACACCTTCGGTGGTCAGCAGCTCGACTTCATACATATAGACGCCGTGCTTCTCTTCCAGCTCGGCTTCCAGCAGTTTGGCCCCCGGATAACGATCCAGCGCGTTGTGCAGCACTTGCTCCAGCGGCAGTATCACGCCCTGCTGGCGCAGGCGCAGGGCCTCGTCCTGATCGAGGTCCCGGGCCACGGCCACCGGGCAGAATGCAACCAGCACCAGGGCCAGGCAGCCCACGGCGCGCGCGGATGAATGGGGCAAAAACGATTTCATTAATTATCCTGATGATCCTTGCGCAACAGCCCGTCGGCCGCGTCCAGCTCAAGCTCCCACTCCACGCCTTGCGGGTCGGACAACTCGATCCGGTACAGGTAGACCCCGTACCGTTTTTTCAATTCGGTTTCGATGATCCGCGACCCCGGATGCCTGGCCATGGCCACGGCCTCGACCTTTTCGATCGGCACAATGGTACCAGCCTCGACCAATTGACGGGCTTCATCGGAGCGCAGGTCCCGGGTATGGCCAAGATTGGCAGTCAAGCCGAAAAGGGTGAACACGATGAACAGGGTGGCCAGGATTTTCATGAGAAGAGTCCGGATTTCTGGGGTTTTTCCATGGCCGCCACCTTAGCGATCCGAACTTAATTGAAACTGAATGGCCATCATTGGTGACACCCAACCCCTGTGGGAGCGAGCCTGCTCGCGATGGCGATCTGACCGTCAACATCGATGTTGAATGTGCTGACCTCATCGCGAGCAGGCTCGCTCCTACATTGAATTCATACCCTCAAAGAACCCGTTTATAATCCCGCCCGCTTGCCACATTCGAGACCGGTATGACCGCCATCCACATCAAATACCCCTCCCTGACGATCAAGGCCGGCCCGCGCGCCTTTGCGCGCATTCGGGAAAACGGCCTGCGCGCCGCCGATGTCGGCACGCTGCCCGGTGCCGCCGGGGGCCCCAAGGCGCTGGGGATTCAAGGGCTGGACCTGGCGCTGTTCGGCGAATGGCTGCCGTCGGCGCCACGGGAACGCTCGCTGATTGGTGCGTCGGTCGGCTCCTGGCGCTTCGCCAGCGCCTGCCTGCCGGACGCCGCCGAGGGCATACGTCGGCTCGGCCACCTGTACACCGAGCAGAACTTCGCCAAGGGCGTGACCATGGCGCAGATCAGCCAGAGCTCGCGGCGCATGCTCGATGACCTGCTCGACGGCCGTGACGCCGCCCTGCTCGACAATGCCCATTACCGCCTGAACATCATGGTGGTCAAAAGCCACGGCCTGCTGGCGCACGATCATCGCGGCCGCCTGGGCCTGGGCCTGTCGTCGGTGATCGCCGACAACCTGCGCGGTCGCGCCCGGCTGGCGAGGCACTTCGAGCGGCTGATCATCCACGACCCGCGCCTGGCGCCGCCGGTGGATGCGCTGCACGACTTCCCATCGCGCTTCGTCGCCCTGGACACCGGCAACCTGCGCCAGGCCCTGCTCGCCTCGGGCTCGATCCCGATGGTGATGGAAGGCGTGCGCGACCTGCCGGGAGCCGGCGCCGGCACGTTCCGCGACGGCGGCCTGCTGGACTATCACCTGGACCTGCCCTACAGCGGCAACGACATCGTGCTCTACCCGCACTTCACCGACCGGGTAATTCCCGGCTGGTTCGACAAAACCCTGCCCTGGCGCCGCGCCTGCCCGACGCGCCTGCAGAACGTGTTGCTGCTGGCCCCCTCGAAGGAATACCTGGCACGCCTGCCCTACGGCAAACTACCGGACCGCAACGACTTCAAGCGCTTCATGGGCGACGCCCCGAGCCGGCAGAAATACTGGCGCACCACGATGGATGAAAGCCGCCGGCTGGGGGATGAATTTCTCGAACTGGTCGCCAACGGTCGCCTTGGCGAGCGCTTGCTGACCCTTTAGTCAGGACAAACTGTTAAACTCGCCGCCTGTCAAATTTGCCCCAGCGTCGCCGCGGCGATCGCCACCTCAACAGAGCTGAAAACACTGTGGAAATCTTCAAGGAATTTACGTTCGAATCCGCCCACCGCCTGCCCCACGTCCCGGACGGCCACAAGTGCGGGCGCCTGCACGGTCACTCGTTCAAGGTGGCGATTCACCTGAGTGGCGATATCGATCCGCACACCGGCTGGATCCGCGACTTCTCCGAGATCAAGGCGATCTTCAAGCCGCTGTACGAGCGCCTGGACCACAACTACCTGAACGACATTCCCGGCCTTGAAAACCCGACCAGCGAAGTGCTGGCCAAATTCATCTGGGCCGAACTCAAGCCCCTGCTGCCGGAACTGAGCGCAATCCGCATCCACGAGACCTGCACCAGCGGTTGCATCTATCGCGGCGAATAAACAGTCAACACTGCCCCTGTAGGAGCGAGCCTGCTCGCGATGGTGTGTCAGGCGACACTTGCGTAGCTGACACTCCATCGCGAGCAGGCTCGCTCCTACAGGGGGACCTGCGTTTTGTCAGGTAAAAAGAGTACAGCCTTCATCGGCTGTTTTTTTATGCCTATGCTTTTTGGCTTCCATCGCCAAGAGGACACGCCCATGACTGACTGGCCGCTGGCTCAGACCTATCGCTTCAACGGTAGCGACGTTCGCTACGCCGTACGGGGCGACGGGCCGCCGTTAGTGTTCGTGCACGGCACACCCTTCTCGTCTTATGTCTGGCACCGTATCGCGCCGCACTTCGTAGCCACCCATCGGGTGCATTACTTCGATCTGCTGGGTTATGGGCAATCGGAAAAGGCCGAAGGCGATGTTTCCCTGGGCGTGCAGAACGAGTTGCTGGCGCAGCTGCTGGAACACTGGGGGCTGGAGTGCCCCGACGTGGTGGCCCACGACTTCGGCGGTGCCACCGTACTGCGCACACACCTGTTGAATGGCCGAAATTACCGCAGCCTGACCCTGATCGACCCGGTCGCGCTGTCGCCCTGGGGCTCGCCGTTCGTGCAGCATGTGCGCCAGCACGAAGCGGCCTTCAGCGGCCTGCCCGACTACATCCAGCGGGTGATCGTGCCGACCTATATTCGCGGGGCGATCCACCGGCAAATCCCCGACGACGAACTCGCCCCCTACGTACAGCCGTGGCTGGGCGATCCGGGGCAAGCGGCGTTCTATCGGCAAATCGCGCAGATGGGCGAGCGCTATACCCGCGAAGTCGAAGCGCTGTATCCCGGCATCCGCTGTCCGGTGCAGATTCTGTGGGGCGAAGACGATCAGTGGATCCCCATCGAACGCGGGCACGCGCTGCACCGAATGATTCCCGGCTCGCAATTCCACGCCATCGCCCATGCAGGGCATCTGGTTCAGGAGGATGCGCCTGAGGCTATCGTTGCCGCGCTACTGCGCTTTTTGCCCAACTCAAAATCCCCCTGACCAGACCCAATCCACTGTAGGAGCGAGCCTGCTCGCGATAGCGGTAGGCCAGTCAAATAGATGTTGGATGTGATGCCGCCATCGCGAGCAGGCTCGCTCCTACATTTGAACTGCGTACTGGCGAGGACTGTCGCTACCAAGCTAACTTAGAGGTATCGCCTACACATTCCGAAAAAGGACTCTCCCGATGCTCATCATCAACGCCCGGTTGCGTAATCAGGAAGGTCTGCACGAGTTGCACCTGGAAAACGGCCTGATCCGCAACATCGCCCGGCAGACCGAAGCCCCGACCCTGGGGCCCGACGATCTGGACGCCGGCGGCAATCTCGTGGTGCCGCCCTTCGTCGAGCCGCACATCCACCTCGACGCCACCCTCACCGCCGGCGAGCCGCGCTGGAACATGAGCGGTACGTTGTTCGAGGGCATCGAGTGCTGGGGTGAGCGCAAGGCGACCATCACCCCCGAAGACACCAAGGCCCGCGCCAGGAAAACCCTGCAGAGCCTCGCCGCCCACGGCATCCAGCACGTGCGCACCCACGTCGATGTCACCGACCCGCAGTTGACCGCCTTGAAGGCGATGCTCGAAGTGCGCGAGGAAAGCCGCCATCTGGTGGACATGCAAATCGTCGCGTTCCCCCAGGAAGGCATCGAGTCCTACCGCAATGGCCGGGACTTGATGAAAGAAGCAATCCGCATGGGTGCGGATGTGGTCGGCGGTATTCCGCATTTCGAGTACACCCGCGACCAGGGCGTCAGTTCGGTGAAGTTCCTGATGGACCTGGCCGAGCGCACCGGTTGCCTGGTGGATGTGCACTGCGATGAAACCGACGATCCGCACTCACGCTTTCTCGAAGTCCTGGCCGAGGAAGCGCGCAGCCGCGACATGGGCTCTCGCGTCACTGCCAGCCACACCACGGCCATGGGCTCCTACGACAACGCCTATTGCGCGAAACTGTTCCGCCTGCTCGGGCATTCGGGCATCAGTTTTGTCTCCTGCCCCACCGAAAGCATTCACCTGCAGGGACGTTTCGACAACTTCCCGAAACGCCGAGGCGTGACCCGGGTCAACGAGTTGCTCGAAGCGGGCATGAACGTGTGCTTCGGCCAGGATTCGATCGTCGACCCCTGGTATCCCCTGGGTAACGGCAACATCCTGCGGGTCCTGGAAGCCGGCCTGCACATTTGCCACATGCTCGGCTACCGCAACCTGCAAAGCGCGCTGGACCTGGTCACCGACAACAGCGCCAAGGCCATGGCCCTGGGCGATCGCTACGGCCTGGAAGCGGGACGGCCGGCGAATCTGCTGATCCTCTCGGCGCCCAGCGATTACGAGGTGATCCGCAGCCAGGGGTTGCCGCTGTATTCGATTCGTGGAGGCAAGGTGTTGATGAAGCGGACGATGCCGGTGGTGGAGTTCGGTGGTCTGAGCTGAAATCTGCATCGTCTGGCTTGGCCCCTTCGCGAGCAGGCTCGCTCCCACAGTGGTTATGTTTCGATCACAATCCCCCTGTGGGAGCGAGCCTGCTCGCGATAGCTATTTCGAATTCACCCCACCAACCGCGCCGTACCAAACAAGCTGACCCGACTCAATTCCCCCTGCTCTTCCTCCAGCAAGATCGGCGCCGTCCCACCGGGCATCACCACCTTCACTTCCCCAGCTTTCACCCAGCCCACCCGCCAAGCGGCGCAGGCTACCGCCGTGGCGCTGGTGCCCGAGGACGCGGTCGGGCCTTCGCCCCGTTCAAACACGCGCGCAATCAGCCGCTGCCCCGCATCATGCGTCGCCCATTGCAGGTTGATCCCCGCCGGGCACGGCCGTCCGGCACCCGCCGGCATGGCATAGGCAATGCGGGTCAAGCCGTCGCCCAACACCGGCTCGCGCATCTGCTCATTGCTCGGCAGGGCTTCGACGCTATCGACCAGTGTCACGCAATGCGGATTGCCAACCCGAGCGAACTGGCTGCGCGACCATGCCGCATTCAGTGACGCCAACGGCTGCACATGACTGAGCTCGCGGCCGTTGAACACCACGCTTTCAACGCCGTGAGCGCTGACCGCGTCCGGCCCGAATCCCGGTTTGCCGAGGTCCAGCCAAAACCCGCTCACGCCCTCGACCTGCGCCGCTTTCACCGATGCCACCCCCGGTGAGACTACATCAGTCTTGTCGTGATGGACCCTGTGCAGACACGCCTCGTCGGTCGGCAAAAGCCCCTGGTCGCTGAGCGCCTGGGAAAAAATCGTCAGGCCGTTGCCACTGCGCTCGGCCAGGGTGCCGTCGGTGTTCACGATCAGCAGATCAAAGGGCGGCGACGACTGGAACGGGCCGACCAGCAAACCATCGCTGCAATGTTCCTTGCTGCCGGCCGGCTGCGTGCCCGGGGCCCAGGAGCAGCACGCTTCGATCGCTGCCAGCGCCCAGGATTCTCGGCTTTGCGCTGCCTCGCCGGCCTGTTCGGGCAAGGCGATACCGCTGTGGCGCAAGTCTTGTGGCGCCACCACCATGTAGATATTGCCTCGTGCGTCGTACTTCTGCGCCATGGCGCCCTCCCTGCTGGAATGATCGTTGAGCCTCAACCTATCGCGAAACCATATCGCGAATCAGCGTCGGGCTGTGCAAGGATGTGCGGACGCTGATCGAAACCTCGCCGGCCGATCACTGTCCCTTATGGACGCGACGTTTTATGCCAAGGATTGATATGACCAACCTCAACACCCAGACCTCTTTTGTGCCGGGGCGCCTGGAGCAGATGTCCACGCGCGTCGCCTTTTTCATCGCCGGGGCCGGCATTGCCGCGTGGGCTCCGCTGGTCCCGTACGCCAAGGCCCGCGCCGGGCTGGACGAAGGCACCCTCGGCCTGTTGCTGTTGTGCCTCGGGGTGGGATCGATCCTGGCGATGCCCCTGGCCGGGATCCTCGCCACGCGCTTCGGTTGCCGCAGGGTGGCGACCGCCGGCACCCTGCTGATCTGTATCGCCCTGCCGCTGCTGGCGACAGTGTCGTCGTCTGCGGCGCTGATCGCGGCGTTGTTCATCTTCGGCGCAGGCCTGGGCACGGTGGATTCGACGGTCAACCTGCAAGCGGTGATCGTCGAGCGGGCCAGCGGCAAAAACATGATGTCGGGCTTCCATGGCATGTTCAGCCTCGGCGGGATCGTCGGCGCGGCGGGTGTCAGTGGCTTGCTCGGCCTTGGGCTTTCGCCGCTGGGCGCCACGCTGGTGGTGATCGTGTTGTTGCTGGTCGCGCTGGCGAAGGCGGCACCACACCTGCTGCCCTACGCCAGCGAGAGTTCGGGACCGGCGTTCGCCGTGCCCCACGGCATCGTGCTGTTCATCGGCGGCATGTGCTTCATCGTGTTCCTCGCCGAAGGGGCGGCGCTGGACTGGAGCGCGGTGTTCCTGGCGCAGGAACGCGGGATCGACACGGCCTATGCCGGATTGGGATATGCGGCGTTCGCGCTGACCATGACCGCGGGGCGCTTGACCGGTGATTCGATCGTGCGCCGACTGGGCGCGACGCGGGTGATGGTCTTCGGTGGCCTGACGGCGGCGTTTGGCCTGTGCCTGGCAACCTTCGTCCCGAGCTGGCAAATGGCGCTGGTGGGCTATGCCCTGCTGGGTGCCGGCTGCTCGAACATCGTGCCGGTGCTTTATACGGCGGTGGGCAAGCAGACGGTCATGCCGGAAAGCATCGCCGTGCCGGCCATTACCACCCTGGGTTATGCGGGCATTCTCGCCGGGCCTGCGGTGATCGGCTTCATCGCCCATGGCGCGAGTTTGAGTTTTGCCTTTGCGCTGATGGCGTTGCTGCTGATCGCGGTGGCGATTGGCGGGAAAGTCTTGAAGGTGTAGGAGCGAGCATGCTCGCGATGGTGGTCAACGATGACACAGACAGCCTGACTCCCCGCGGTGTCCTTGCGTCCATCGCGAGCAGGCTCGCTCCCACAGGGGATTCATGTCATCCATAAAACCTGTGGGAGCGAGCCTGCTCGCGAATGCGGTCACCCCGGTCTATCAGAACCCGACGCTGGCCTGCACGAAGAACGTGCGCGGTGCGCCAACGTACATGCCCGAGTTGTTGTCGCTGGAACGGGTGAAGTACTGCTTGTCGAAGATGTTCTTCACCCCGGCGCCCACTTTCAGGTTCGACACCGAAGGCCCGAAGTCATAGCCGCCACGCACGTTCCAGGTCACGTAACCCGGAATGTCGCCGTACTGGCCATCGGCAGTGCCTTGAGTGATGTAGTTGTTGCTGAAGCTGCCGTCGGCGTTGACCGCAACACCCGGCGAACGCTGCTGCGACTGGGCAAACCCATCGACGTTGTAAGTCCAGCGGTTGATGTCGTAACGCAGGCCGACAGTCGCCACCTGACGCGAGTAGAACGGCAGGTCGCGGCCCTTGAAGTCCGGAATGTCCCCTTCATACACGGCGCGGGTGTAAGTGAACCCGGCATTGGCGGTCAGGCCTTCCAGACGCGGATCCAGTGCCGCCAGGTCGTAGTGCACCGAGGTCTCGATACCACGGTGGGTAGTCGCGCCCAGGTTGGTCCAGCCCGCATCGTTGCTGATGTACTGCAGCTCTTTGTCGAAGTCGATGTAGAACAGCGTCACTTCACCGCCCCACACATCATCGTTGTAGCGCGTACCGATCTCGTAGGTCTTGGCCTTTTCCGGCTCCAGGCCGTTGGCCGTTTCGTTACCCACGCCGCCCTGGCCGAGCTGGAAGTACTGCAGGGCACCAAACGAGGTTTCGTAGTTGGCGAACAGCTTCCAGGCTTCAGACATGTGATACATGACGCTTAGCGCCGGCAGCGGCTCGTTGCTTTCTATACTGCGGCGTTTTTCCGGCACCGGCTTGCCGGCGGTGTCGAGCACCGGGCGGTCGTGCCATTCGGTCTGGATATGTTCGAAGCGCACACCCGGGGTGATGGTCCAGTTGCCGACATCGATTTTGTTGTCGATATAGGCCGCGTGGGCTTCAGTACCACCGGTACGGTCCTGGTACACATGGCCGTCCGACGTCTTGGTCACCACCGGTTCGTTGGCGCTGTTCAGTGCCAGGCGGCTGGCTTGCTCGTGCATGCCTTCCTTCAGGTAGCGATAACCGACGCTGACTTCCTGGGTGGTCGGGCCGACGTCGAACACGTGGGACACCCGCGGTTCGATGCCATAGGTGTAGTAGGTGCGCGGAAACGAGCCGAGGGTCTTCTGGTCGCGGGCGGCGATGTTGCTGCCACGAAAGCTATCGGTGTAGTAGGTCAGCACTTCGGCCTGGGTACGGTCGTCGAGCTGCCGGATCCACTTGAACGACACATCCTTGCGGCGGCCGCTGAAGTTGTCGTTGTTACGGTCGGACTGGAACGGATCGGCGTCGTACTGGGCCTGGGTCAGGCCGCCGGGCATGTCGGCGCTGGCGTCGTAGTAGTGAAAATTCAGGCTGAAATCGTCGACGTCGGTGGGTGCCCAGTGGGTCTTGAGGAGCACATCGTCGATGTCGTTGCCGTTGTTGCGCTCACGGTAACCGTTGCCGTTCACGCCGGAATACAACAACGCCACGCCCATGCCATTGTCGGCGGTGCCGCCCATGAACGCGGTATCGATGTGCTTCCAGCCACCGTGCTGGGAAGTTTCCAGGGTGGTGCCGATTTCAGCCGAGGCTTTTTCCGGAATGGCACGGGTCACGAAGTTGATCACGCCCCCCACGTTCTGCGGTCCATAACGCACGGAGCCGGCGCCGCGCACCACGTCGATGCTGTCGAGGTTGCCGGAGGAGATCGGCGCCATGGACAGCTGAGGCTGGCCGTACGGGGCGAAGGCCGCCGGCACGCCATCGATCAGGATGGTGGAGCGAGGCGACAGGCGCGAGGTCAGGCCGCGCACGCCGACGTTGAGGGAAATGTCACTGCCGCCGGTGCCGTTGGCGTCCTGCACCTGCACACCCGGTACGCGCTTCAACACATCGCCGACATTCATCGCGCCCTGCTCGACCATGGCTTCACGGCGGATCACGGTACGCGCGCCAGGGTGGTTCTGTACCAGCGCGGCATCGGCATCGTCGAGCCAGTCGCCGACCACCTTGATGTCAGTCGCGCCCAGTTCCAGCGGACCGTTGGAAGCCTGGGTCGGCGCCGCCATCAGGGTCACCGAACCCTCATCGATCGAATATTGCAGGCCGCTGCCTTGCAGCAACTGGCGCAGCGCCTCTTCCGGCGAGAGATTGCCATCCACCGCCGGGGCTTGCTTGCCGGCGACCAGTTCAGGGCTGAAAAACACCTGCAACGAGGTTTGCTGGCCCAGCTGAGTCAAGGCCTGACCCAATGGTTGCGCCTGGATATGAATGGCGTCGGCAGCGAATGCCGCAGGCACAGCAACGTTGACCGCCAGCGCGAGCGCCAGCGGCAACCAAGGGAAGGTCGGGGTAAGAGCGGTGGATTTTTTCACGTCGAACGTATTCCTGTGGATCGCAAGAGTGTGCGCTTGTTAATGCAAACCAGTTGCAGTTGAACAGGAAGACGATGAACTCGAAAAAAACCTGAATTTTATTTTGAAATTATTTCCTGGCTGCCGTCATCGAGGGTGCGAACGGCCACCGGCAGGATGCTCGGCAAGGCCTTGAGCAGCGCATCGGTGTTGTCGGACTTGAATACGCTGGTCAGGCGCAGATTGCCCACCGTGGCGCTTGCGACCTTCAGTGGCTTGTCCCGATAACGCGACACTTGCTCGGCGACCTCGCTCAGGCTGGCGTTGTTGAACACCAGCTTGCCGCTGCGCCAGGCCGTCAGTTCCGCCGGATTGACGGCGTAGGCGGCCGCGACTCGGCCCTGGGCATCGACATGGGTGCCCAGGCCCGCGGTCAGGCTGATGAAGTCATTGTCGGCCGCCGAGCGCCCCTGGACTTTCACCGTGCCCTCCTCCACCACGACCCGCGTGTCGGCGCTGCCGCGACGCACATCGAAGCGCGTGCCGGTGACCGTGACCTTGCCGCTTCCGGCTTCGACCACAAACGGCCGGCTGCTGTCGTGCTGGACGCTGAACATCGCTTCGCCTTCAGTCAGCTCGATGCCGCGCCGGTTCTTTTCAAAGCGCACCTGGATGCGGCTGCGGCTGTCCAGGTCCACCACCGAACCGTCCGGCAATGCCACGTGGCGACGCTCGCCCAAGGCGGTGGAAAACTCTGCCGTGTACGGCGAGGGTTGGTTCAAGCCGCTGAAGAGCCCCAGGCCCAGCGCCACCGCCACCACACTGGCGGCCACCGCATAACGCAGGATGGGCCGGCGTTTGTGGCGCACAGGCGGCTCTTCACACAGGGCCAACAGACGCGCCGACGGCACCAGGTCGGCGGCTTTCCACACGCCCTGGAGACATTCGAATTCGGTTCGGTGTTGGGGGTGTTCGTCCAGCCAGATTTCAAATTGGCGACGCGCGTCGACATCGACGGCAGCTTCCTGCAAACGCACAAACCACCGCGCCGCTTCATCGCGAACTGTTGTTTGCCCGCACGCACAATCACGAGTATCCATCATGGAAGTTCCTGTTTGGCTGGGGGTGAAAAGGTATGAAAGACCGGCCTTCGGTGGCGTCCGGGAAAAGCACTGCACGTCATTATTGCAGTCCTTCAAGGCGGTCTCGCAGATGCCGCAGCGTGCGGATCATATACTTTTCCACCATATTCCTGGACAGCCCCAGGCGTTCGGCGATTTCCGCCTGGGTCAGGCCTTCGATCTTCTGCCAGACAAACACCTTGCGGCAGTTGATCGGCAGCTCCGTGAGCGCTCGTTCGATGGAGTCAGCCAATTGGATCGCATGCATGTAGTGCTCCGGGTCGCCGGATGACGACACACTGAGATCAATCGCCTCTGACTCCATGGCGCCCCGTCGATCCTCACGCCGATCCTCACGCCTGTAAGCATCCACCGCGATATTGCGCGCAGTCTGGTGCAGATACGCACGCGGTTGCTGGACCACCGCCGAATCGGATTCGAGCACGCGCACAAAGGTGTCGTGAGCCAGATCCTCGGCCTGCGAGCGGTTTCTCAGGCGACGGGTCCAGGTCCCGACCAACTCTTCGTAGTGCTCGAAAAAGCCGTGTCTGCGGGGCAACTTGAGGGTCATTGCGGTGTGCTGCGTAAACGGGGCGTGAATAGTAATGCTTCGTATTAACTGGAAGCAATGACTTCCCGTCCGCTGCCAAAATGGATTTGGCACCACCCCTCCACCCCGTAGGAGCTGCCGCAGGCTGCGATCTTTTGATCTTGCTTTTATAAAGTCAAAAGATCGCAGCCTCGTTGCACTCGACAGCGCCTACAAAAGGCATGTGAAGATTGAACGCATCGCTATTGAGCACATGAATCTTGAGGACGTTTTCCAGTTCTTTGCGAACAAACTTCTCGGGAATAAGCGCGAGGTTTGAGTTGAGTTTCTTGATGACCCAGCGCTGCCCTCTGTCGATAAAAAACAATCGATCGACGATATCTTCAATGGCCATGGCCTTGTTATAAAACTCGCCGACACCCGCACTGGGCACGCCGCCCAGATACTTGATGCAGTCGCGTATCCGTCGGCAACTTTCTGCCTCGCCCTTCTGAATCTTATTCAACAGCATTTGCTGCTGTTCTTCGGTCGCCTCTTTCAGTGTTTCCGTTGCCAGCCGTGCGCCGGCGCGTTCTGCTTCGAGCAATTCCTGAAGCAGGTTGATGGTTTCGTGCTTGACTAATTCGCTCACGACAATCGACTCCTGAAACATCGATCACGAGCATATCCCCAGGCATTTACCCAGCCGTAATGAATATTGATGAGCATTTAGCGCAAAAAAATTGATGGAAACCTTGCAAGCGCAACCGTCCAGTGGCGCGGCTGATCAATGCAAAAAAAATGAAGGCCACTAACAATAATTTGAAGCTGTAACCACTCAACGACAGCCGTACTTAATTGAATTCATACGACTAATTCACTATTTACTTTCAACATCAAACAATCCGAACACCTGAAAAGTGCATCGATCGCCGGGCGCGCGTGGCTGAACCGTTCAGCGGAAAAGTTGCTTCAGGCACGAATCCGAAGGATTCTGGCAGCCATTCAAATGCAGCCATCCACCGGCTGTAGCAAAGTGCTGGCATGCCTGACACCGGATTTTCCGAAGGAACCCAGAATGTTCACCTCCCTGAAATCAATAAAAAGAAAACCATTGGCCCGGCTTGCCCTGGCCATCACCCTGGGCACCCTCGGCCTGCCTTTCTGGGCGGGCAATGCCCAGGCCCACGGCGGCCACGCGGAAATGGTGCCGCTGCAGGCGGGCCTCGAGGAGTTTGGCGCCACGGTGAAGTGGGATGACTACGCCAACGTGTTCACCATTGCCAAGGACGGTGTCTACCTGAAGGTCAAGCCGAACAGCAAAGTGGCCATGCTCAACGGCAAGCGCATCGAGCTGACAGTGCCGGTGGTGTTCAAGGACAAGACCGCATTCATGTCCAAGGACTTCATCAACCAGGTGTTCCAGTCAGGCCTGGACACGACCTTCGTCGTGGAAACCCGCCCCAACCCGCTCAACCCCTTGAGTGCCGACGAAATCACCACGGCGGTGGACATCGTCAAGAAATCCGAAAACTACAAGCCGGGCTTCCGCTTCACCGAAGTCTCGGTCAAGGAACCGCCGAAGGACCAGATGTGGAACTTCGTCTTTACCGGGCAGAACGTCGCCCAGCCGCGTGAGGCTTCCATCGTGGTGCTGGACGGCAAGCACGTGATCGAAGCGCTGGTGGATCTGGACAGCAAGCAACTCAAATCCTGGAAGCCGATTGAAGGCGCCCACGGCATGGTGCTGCTGGACGACTTCGCCACCGTGCAAAATGCGGTCGAAACCAGCCCGGAATACGCCCAGGCCCTGGCCAAGCGCGGCATCAACGATGTGAAGAAAGTGGTCGCCACGCCATTGACCGTCGGCTACTTCGACGGCAAGGACGGCCTGGCCCAGGACAAGCGCCTGCTGAAGATCGTCAGCTACCTCGATGTTGGAGACGGCAACTACTGGGCGCACCCGATCGAAGGCCTGGTGGCGATTGTCGATCTGGAGCAGAAGAAGCTGATCAAGATCGAAGACGAAGCGCTGATCCCGGTGCCGATGAAACCGACGCCCTATGACGGACGCGGGCGCAAGGGCGTGGCGGTCAAGCCGCTGGAAATCACCGAGCCCGAGGGCAAGAACTACACCATCAGCGGCTACAGCATTCACTGGCAGAACTGGGACTTCCACGTGCGCCTCGATTCGCGCGTCGGCCCGATCCTGTCCACCGTCACCTACGACGACAAGGGCAAGAAACGCAAGATCATGTACGAGGGTTCGCTGGGCGGCATGATCGTGCCTTACGGCGACCCGGACGTCGGCTGGTACTTCAAGGCTTACCTCGATTCCGGCGACTACGGCATGGGCACCCTCACCTCGCCGATCGCCCGAGGCAAAGACGCCCCGGAAAACGCCGTGCTGCTGGACGCGACCATCGCCGACTACACCGGCGCGCCGACCAAAATCCCCCACGCCATGGCGGTGTTCGAGCGCTATGCCGGCCCCGAGTACAAGCACCAGGAAATGGGCCAGCCCAACCTCAGCACCGAACGCCGTGAACTGGTGGTGCGCTGGATCAGCACCGTCGGCAACTACGACTACATCTTCGACTGGGTCTTCCAGCAGAACGGCACCATCGGCATCGACGCCGGCGCCACCGGGATCGAAGCGGTCAAGGGCGTGAAGTCCAAGACCATGCACGAAGAAACCGCCAAGGAAGACACGCGCTACGGCACTCTGCTGGACCACAACATCGTCGGCACCACGCACCAGCACATCTATAACTTCCGCCTGGACATGGACGTGGACGGCGAAAGCAACTCGCTGGTGGAAGTGAACCCGGTGGTGCTGCCCAACGACCGTGGCGGTCCGCGTACCAGCACCATGCAGACCGAAACCAAGGTGGTGAGCACCGAGCAACAGGCCGCACAGAAATTCGACCCGTCGACCGTGCGCCTGCTGACCAACTTCAGCAAGGAAAACAAGGTCGGCAACCCGGTGTCCTACCAGTTGATTCCTTATGCCGGCGGCACGCACCCGGTGGCCAAGGGTGCCAACTTCGGCAAGGACGAATGGCTTTACCACCGCCTGAGCTTCATGGACAAACAACTGTGGGTGACCCAGTACAACCCTGAAGAGAAGTACCCGGAAGGCAAATACCCGAACCGCTCGGACAAGGACTCGGGCCTGGGGCAGTTCACCCAGGACAACCACTCCATCGAGAACACCGACGATGTGGTCTGGCTGACCACCGGCACCACCCATATCGCCCGTGCCGAAGAGTGGCCGATCATGCCGACCGAGTGGGTGCATGTGCTGCTCAAGCCTTGGAACTTCTTTGATGAAACGCCGACGCTGAACCTCAACGCACCGAAATAAGCGGCACATACAAAACCTGTGGGAGCGAGCCTGCTCGCGATAGCGGTGTATCAGACGACAAAGATGTCGACTGACACTCGGCAATCGCGAGCAGGCTCGCTCCCACAGGTTGTTTCACCTCACAGATTTTCTACGGGCCGACAATAATCTTCCCGATCATCTGCGGATGCAGCGAACAGAAATACTCAAACTCCCCCGGCGTGTTGAACACCCAGGAGTAACTGTCCCCGGTATCCAGGGCCGCGGAGCGAAACAGCTTGTGGGTTTCGGCCACTGTGTGCGGGATTTCATCGTCATTCACCCAGGTCACCCGGGTCCCCGGGGCGATGGTCAAATCCTTGGGTCCGAACATGAATTCCTTGATATCGATCTTCACTTCATTGGCCCACACCGGCATCGACAGCATCAGGCAGGCAAGCGCCAGCAATCGCGTTTTCATCCTCACCCCCTCCCCTAGACCAGTGTCGAATCGATCAGCGCCAGCGGATGCTCGCCCTGGGTCGCCCGCACATCAGTGACGCCCAGGTAATTGCGCAATTGATCCGCCGCCACCGTCATAGGCCCCGGCGACGGTGCCGCGCCGGGTGCCGGTTGTGGATAAGCCGTGCCGCGCGCCGTATGAAAGGTGATATTGCCTTCGACCTTCTGGATGACCTGGTGGATATGCCCATTCAACACCGTCACCGAACCGTACTTGCGCAGCAGGGCAATCGCCTGGTCGCCATCCTCGGTGCCCCAGCCCCAGGGCTGGTAAATCGTCCACAACGGAATATGGGTAAACACCACAATCGGCGTGCTGCTGCTCACCGCGAGTAAATCATCGGCCAGCCAGGCCAGTTGCTCGGCGCCAAGGGTCGCTTCATGGCCTGCCTGGAAATTGAAGACATTCACCAGGGCAATGAAGTGCACGCCATGGTCATCGAAGCTGTACCAGCCGTTGCCCTTGGTGCCCTTGCCGTAACGCTCCAGATAGAGCTTGCCGCCCCCTTCGTCGAGGGTGTCGTGCTCGCCCGGTACGTAGTGCACCGTAGCCGGCAGCGCCTTGAGCAATTGGGCGGCGGTGTCGAATTCTTCGGCCTTGGACAGGTGGGTGATGTCGCCAGTGTGGAGGATCAGCGACGGCGGCTTGGGCAGTGCGATGACCCTGTCGATAGCCACCTGCAAGGTCTTGACCGGTTCCGGGTTGGCTTCCTTGTTAAAGCCAATATGCGAGTCGCTGATCTGCACGAAGTGGAAGGTGCTGGCTAAAGCCTTGGGGTCGGAAACATTGCCCGCGCTATCCAGGGCGAAAGCCCGCGGAATACCGCCGGACAGCGCCCAGATCACGCCCGCCCCCGCCCAGGCCGAACACTTGAGGAGTGTGCGGCGGTCCGGGTTCAATGGGCCGTCGACACGTCGTTGGTGTTTTGAATGCATGTCCATCGGTATTTCCTCGCAGGCGATCTACAGTGATGCAACTGACACGAGGTAAAACCTTGTGGGACGGGTCTTTATTCCCGGTGGAAAAAAACATTTTTTCCAGGGAATAAAACGCAACCCGGCGCAGTTATAGAGGTGGGAAAGTGCGGAAACCACTATGAAGCGATTCGAGGAACTGTTTGCGCCCCACCTGGACGCCGCCTACAACCTCGCGCGCTGGCTCACCGGCCAGGACAGCGCAGCGCATGACGTCGTGCAGGAAAGCGCCTTGCGCGCCTTCAGGTTTTCGCAGCGCTTCGACGGTGGCAATGCCAAGGCCTGGTTCCTGACCATCGTGCGCAACGAAAGCTACACCTGGCTCAAGGCCACGGCAGGACGCCATTGGGTGTCTCTGGGCGACGAATCTTCCGAAGACGACGAGACACCGAGCCACAGCCAGACCCCGGAACTGCTGGCCATTCACACGGAAAACGCCGCGTTGATCCAGCAGGCCTTGTGTGCCCTGCCGCCAGGCTTTCGTGAGGTGATTGTTCTCAAGGAGCTCGAAGACATGCCCTACAAGGACATCGCCCTGGTGGTCGACATCCCCATCGGTACCGTCATGTCGAGACTGGCCAGGGCACGCGCCATGCTCAAGCTCGAATTACTGAAGTTGCACGATCATGAATGAACTCGACTGCACGGTTTGCCAGACCCTGATACATGGCTATCTGGACAAGGAACTCGATCCGCCGACTGCGGCGAATGTGGCCGGGCATTTGGCGGCGTGTGCCGAGTGTGCGCACCTGCATGATCAGGCGAAGCGACTGATGGCCGGCGTGAAGCAAAGCGCGGTGTATTACAGGGCGCCGGCATCGCTGGCCGCGGGTGTATTCCCCGCCGAGCCGCCAGAACCCGGTTTCATCGAGCGTTGGCGAAACTGGTTCGCCCCGGCGTTTTCCACGACGGCGCTGGCCCTGGCGGTGATGCTCTATGTGGCGACGCCAGGCAGCGAACAGCCGTTGATGGATGAGGCGGTTTCCAGTCATGTGCGCTCGTTGATGGGCGAACATCTGAACGATGTGGTGTCGTCCGACCGCCACACCGTCAAGCCCTGGTTCACCGGCAAGCTGGATTTCTCGCCGCCGGTATTCGATTACCGGGAACAGGGTTTTCCCTTGCTGGGCGGGCGCCTGGATTACCTGCAACACCAGAGCACCGCGGCGCTGAGCTATGGGCGCAACAAGCACATCATCAACGTGTTCATCCTGCCCACGCCGGAGGCCGACAAAGCGCGACAGAGCGAGTCGATTCGCGGCTTCAACGTCGTGTCCTGGCAGGCAAACCACCTGCGCTTCGTGCTGGTTTCCGATGTCGAGAAAAGTGAACTGGAGGCGTTGAGCCAGTTGCTCAAAAACGGTGCCTGAATTTTTGGCCAGGCACCTGCCCCCTGTAGGAGCGAGCCTGCTCGCGATGGCGGAGTGTCAGTCAACATCTCTTTCGACTGATACACCGCTATCGCGAGCAGGCTCGCTCCTACAGAGGTAGATAGTGTTCAGTCAATACCTCAAGCATGCTGCTTGCGATACTCCCCCGGCGCGATGCCGAAGCGCGATTTGAAGGCGGTGGAAAAGTAGCTCGAATCGGAAAAGCCCCACGAATACCCCAGCACCGACAACTTCTGCTCTTTGCCCGCCTGGCGCAGCGATTCGGCGCACAGGTCCAGGCGACGGTTCTTGATGTAGCGCGCCACCACCAGGCCTTTTTTGGCGAACATCCGGTACAGGCCACGGGTCGACATGCCGACTTCACGCGCCAGCCATTCCGGGCACAGCTCTTCGGAGCGGATGTGCTGATCGATGAAACTCAGGGTCTTGCGGAAAGTGCGTTCGTGCAGGTCCGTGCAGTCGTCGGTCTGGCTGATCGCCGGACGCAACAGACTGACCAGCGCCTCCAGGGTCGCCTCGCTCTCCAGGCGGCTCATGTCCGGTTGGCGCGTGGCTTCGAGGATCAGGCGGTGCGAGAGCATGGCGATGGGCGAAGTCCCGGCAATCCGGTGGCCGCACTTGACCTGATTGAAGCGCAGGGTCTGCTCCACCAGCTGATAAGGCAGGATCAGCGACAACTGCCGGGAGTTTTCGCTGTAGGTGAAATCGCTGGGCCGCGAAGCGTCGATCAGGGTGATGTCACCGGCGGACAGCAGCACCTTGTCATCGCCCTGGGCCATGCCCGCGGTGCCGTCGAGCTGGAACACCGCGAAGTACTTGCCGCCCTCGCCCGCCGCGACTTCCTGCGGGGTGCGGTACAGCCGCGCCTGGCAGACATCGACGAAACTGAGCTTCAAGGCATCGCTGCGGTATTCCCGGATCTGTCCGGAAAATTCGCTGCCCAGGGGTTTGGCGTTGAAGGCGCCACAGATCTGGTTGATCTGATGGATCCATTGATCGAACCCATCCTGGCGCTGTGCGGTTGTTGAAATCATGGCAGGCCTCTCACGCAGGCTTTGTTTTTATTGTCTACGTCAAAACACGGGTTCTCCTGAACAGCGACTCTCCCTGACCGGCGACGGGTTACTTCAACCCGCCAAAACGTCGGTAAAAACTCTCGCCCACATCCGGCAACGGACCATCGGCGGTTTCCAGTGCGCTGTTCAGCCATTCCTCGGCCTTGGCGTAAATCAACCGGTAAATATTGCGGCACAACTGCCGGGCCGCCCGACCTTCCCAGTCGCCGGGCAACAGTTCGTCCGGCAATTGCGGATCGCGCAGCAGCAGTTTGCGGTATTCGTGAATCAGCAGAATCCGTGCCAGGAAGCAGTCCGACGGTTGCAGGTTTTCCTGCTCGCGAAGCGCTTGCCAGAGCGGTCGGAACAATTGAATGAACTCGCTGTAGTGGGTCGCCAGTTCTTCGATGTTCCAGCTCTCGCGCACTTGCAGGCGCAGGGCCTTGGACGCCAGCACGTCCTGGGCGGTGGTTTCGAAGACGATGGTTTCTTCCTGGGCGCCAAGATCGAGCAACGTTGCGTTGACGTCGTTGCGATCACTGCGCGGACAGGCCAGCACCACCGGCGAAATTGCACCAAAACCTTGCCATTCCAGCTCTTCGCGCACTTGCTTGCGCTTGTCCTGGGTCAGCTGCGACAGCATCACCAGGCACCAGGAACCATCCCAGGCCGGCATAGTGGTGCTGTAGACCCGCTTGAACGCCTTGTCGAAACGCCGGCGGCCGGTGCCAGTGAGGCTGTAGTAGCTGCGCCGGCCGACTTTCTCGGCGGTCAGCCAGCCTTCCTTGGTCAGGCGGAAAATCGAAGTACGGATCAGCCGCTCGTTGATGCCGATCGGTTCAAGCAATTGAATCAGGCTGCCCAGCCACACGGTCCCGCCATGGGGCTCGATGGCATCACCGTACAGCGTGATGATCAGGGAACTGGCGCGGATGGGCGTCTGTTCCTGGAAGCGCGTAATCAGATGGTTCAAAGGTGTCAGGGACGACATGGGCGTACCGGGCTGAAAAAAGAAAAGGAATATACCGAAAGCAAAGGGGTTAATCCCAATCCCTTGTAGGAGTGAGCCTGCTCGCGATTGCGGTGTTTCAGTCACATTCAATGTTGAATGTCAGACCGCTATCGCGAGCAGGCTCGCTCCTACAGTGGGATGGTGTTCACAAGGTGCTGCCCTTGGGTCGCAACCCACGGTCACTCATACGCGGTCGATCCGCTTCCGGCTCCGCCAGCGGCTCACACTCCTGCATCTGCGTGAGGCAACGCTTGGCCAGCTCCTGATACTCACGGGTGCCGGCCTGTTTCCACGCCACTTCCTGATCGCTGAGGGTGCGCTTGATACTGGCCGGCGCGCCCATCACCAGCGACTGCTCGGGGCATTCGAAACCCGCCTTGACGAACGCCGCCGCCGAAACGAAGGAGCGCGGGCCGATGCGCGCGTTGTCCATCACCACCGCATTCATGCCCACCAGCGCGTCGGCGCCGATCCGGCAACCGTGCAACACCGCGCCATGGCCGATATGGCCGTTGCGCTCGACCACCGTGTCACTGTCGGGGAAACCGTGCATCACGCAGGTGTCCTGCAGGTTGGCGCCCTCTTCCAGCACGATCCGCCCGAAGTCACCGCGCAGGCTCGCCAGCGGCCCTACATAGCAATGCGGCCCGATGATGACGTCACCGATCAGCACGGCGGTCGGGTGCACATAAGCAGTGGGGTCGATCACCGGGGTCAGGCCATCGAGGCTGTAGCAGGTCATGGCGGCTTCCTTCACAAAGCGATGCAAATATTGACTCATTTTGTATCACATCGCTTTTACCAGCACAAAGACAAAAAAGCGTATCACTTGAAAAGCCCTCGGGCCGCCACCGTCATCAACCGCTCTGGAACGCCGATAAAGCCAATAAATACAGGGTAAATACCCTCGCAACCGATCACCTGAAGCAGACCACGGAAAACTACAAATCCGACAATAGGACACATCAAATCAATTTTTGTATTGCATTTGCGTATCACGTTGCAGGTATACTCCGGCAAAACCGGCCCCTGCGGCCGATCCAATAACAAGCCGGCATTACCGCCGTGCGTACACCCTGAGGGCAACCGCCGTGCCTCAAACCCTGACCGTCGAAACGCTCGACACTGGCGTGCGCCTGATTACCCTGCAGCGCCCGCAAGCGCTCAATGCCCTGAACACCCAATTGCTGGGCGAACTGGCGGACGAACTCGCCGTCGCCCAGGCCGACCCCGACACCCGCGCCGTGGTCATCACCGGCAGCCGCAAGGCGTTTGCCGCCGGTGCCGACATCAAGGAAATGGCCGAGCGCGACCTGGTCGGCATCCTCGACGACCCGCGCCAGGCGTCCTGGCAGGCCATCACCCGCTTCAACAAACCGCTGATCGCCGCCGTCAACGGCTTCGCTCTGGGCGGCGGCTGCGAACTGGCGATGCACGCCGACATCATCATTGCCGGCGAAGACGCGCGCTTCGGCCAGCCGGAAATCAACCTCGGGATCATGCCCGGCGCTGGTGGCACCCAGCGCCTGCTGCGCGCCGTTGGCAAATCCATGGCCATGCAGATGGTGCTCACCGGCGAGCCGATCGATGCCCGCCAGGCGCAGCGCGCCGGCCTGGTCAGCGAAGTCACGCAACCGGAATTCACCGTCGAACGCGCCCTGCAGGTCGCCCGCCAGATTGCCGCCAAGGCGCCACTGGCAGTCCGCCTGGCCAAGGAAGCCCTGCTCAAGGCCATGGACACCGACCTGGCCAGCGGCCTGCGTTTCGAGCGCCACGCATTCACCGTGCTGGCCGGCACCCGCGACCGTAATGAAGGCATCGCGGCGTTCCAGGAAAAGCGCACGCCGACCTTCACTGGCCAGTAATCCGGCCCCAGAACACCGAATTCGAACGACCTCTCAGAGAGCGCCCACAACATGAACTTCGAACACATCCTGTTTTCCATCGACGCTGGCGTCGCCCTGCTGAGCCTCAATCGTCCGGACCAGCTCAACAGCTTCAACACCCAGATGCATGGCGAAGTCAAAGAAGCGCTGAAACAGGTGCGCCAGAACCCGGACGTGCGCGTACTGCTGCTGACCGGTGAAGGCCGTGGCTTCTGCGCAGGCCAAGACCTGAGCGACCGCAACGTCGCGCCGGGCGCCGCCGTGCCGGACCTGGGCGAGTCCATCGAGAAATTCTACAACCCGCTGATCCGTCAACTGCGCGACCTGCCGATGCCCGTGATTTGCGCGGTCAACGGCGTGGCTGCCGGTGCCGGCGCCAACATTCCCCTGGCCTGCGACCTGGTACTCGCCGCACGTTCGGCCAGCTTCATCCAGGCCTTCTGCAAGATCGGCCTGATCCCTGATTCCGGCGGCACCTGGACCCTGCCGCGCCTGGTGGGCATGGCCCGCGCCAAGGCCCTGGCCTTGCTCGGCAACCGCCTGACCGCCGAACAGGCCGAACAATGGGGCCTGATCTACCGCTGCGTGGACGACGCCGAACTGCGCGACGAAGCGCTCAAGCTCGCGCAACACCTGGCCACCCAGCCGACCTACGGCCTGGCCCTGATCAAGCGCAGCCTCAACGCCAGCATGAGCAACAGCTTCGACGAACAGCTGGAACTCGAGCGCGACCTGCAACGCCTGGCCGGGCGCAGCGAGGACTACCGCGAAGGCGTCAGCGCCTTCATGGAAAAACGCACCCCAAGCTTCAAGGGACGCTGAGTCATGACCGCATTGAATAAAACTGAACGCATCGCCGTGATCGGCGCTGGCGCCATGGGTGCCGGCATTGCCCAGGTCGCGGCGCAGGCCGGCCATCCGGTATTGCTGTTGGACAATCGTCCCGGCGCTGCCGCCCAGGCCATCGAAGGCATTGACCGGCAACTGGGCAAGCGCGTCGAAAGCGGCAAGCTGTCCGCCGAATCGCGCAGCGCGACCATTGCCCGCCTGCAAGCGGTGGAAGCGATCGAAGCCCTGGCCGATTGCGATCTGATCATCGAAGCCATCGTCGAGAACCTTGAGGTCAAGCGCGCACTGTTCCGCCAGCTGGAAGACATCTGCGGCGAGCACTGCATCCTGGCCAGCAACACCTCGTCGCTGTCGATCACCAGCATCGCCGCGCAGCTGAAGCGCCCGCAGCGCCTGCTCGGCCTGCACTTCTTCAACCCGGCGCCGGTCATGGCGCTGGTGGAAATCGTCTCCGGCCTGGCCAGCGATCCGGCATTGGCCGAATGCCTGTACGACACCGCCAAGGCTTGGGGCAAGAAACCGGTGCACACCCGCTCCACGCCCGGCTTCATCGTCAACCGCGTGGCCCGGCCGTTCTACGCCGAAAGCCTGCGCCTGTTGCAGGAAGGCGCTGCCGATTGCCCGACCCTGGATGCACTGATGCGCGAGGCCGGTGGCTTTGCCATGGGCGCGTTCGAGCTGACCGACCTGATCGGCCACGACGTCAACTATGCCGTGACCTGCTCGGTGTTCGACGCCTACTACCAGGACACCCGCTTCCAGCCTTCGCTGATCCAGAAGGAGCTGGTGGACGGCGGTCGTTTCGGTCGCAAGAGCGGCCAGGGTTTCTATTCCTACGCTCAGGGCGCAGAACGTCCGCCGGCGAGCGAAATCACCAGCAACGCCAGCGTGGAAAGCTGTGTCGCCGAAGGCGATTTGGGTATCGCCCAAGGTTTGCTGTCGCGCCTGCGCGAACAAGGCGTCAACGTCATCCAGCGCGACGGCCGTGGCTTGCTGCGGGTCGGTGATGCGGTACTGGCCTTGAGCGACGGGCGCATGGCCTGCCAGCGCGCCAAGGAAGACGGCCTGCGCAACCTGATCCTGCTGGATCTGGCTTTCGACTACGCCAATGCCAAACGCATCGCCATCAGCCATGCGGCCGGCATCGACCCACTGGCCCTCGAACAGGGTGTCGCCTTGCTGCAACAGGCCGGCCTCAAGGTCAGCCTGCTCAGCGACAGTCCGGCCCTGGCCGTGCTGCGCACCGTGGCCATGCTCGCCAACGAAGCCGCCGATGCCCTGCTGCAAGGCGTGGCTTCGGCTGCCGACATCGATCTGGCCATGCGCGCCGGGGTCAATTATCCGCAGGGCCCGCTGGCCTGGGCCGATGCCGTCGGCCTGCCGCACATCCTCGCCACGCTGGACAACCTGCAAGCCGCTTACGGCGAAGAGCGCTACCGGCCCTCGCTGCTGTTGCGCCGTCGCGTAGCCGAAGGGAGAAACTTCCATGACTAATCATGAAGCCATGACCCTGGCCAGCGAGTGTGCGCAGTCGCTGTTCCAGCGCGACAACGCCAGCCAGGCCATGGGCATGCGCCTGCTGTCCGCCGGCCCCGGCACCGCTCGCGTGGGCATGACCGTGCGCGCCGACATGGTCCAGGGCCACGGCACCTGCCACGGCGGCTACCTGTTTGCCCTCGCCGACTCGGCCTTCGCCTTTGCCTGCAACAGCTACAACGAAGCCACGGTGGCCATCGGTTGCAGCATCGACTACGTCGCCCCGGCCCGCCTGGGCGACACGCTCAGTGCCGACTGCATCGAGCAGAGCCGCTCCGGTCGCACCGGCAACTACGACGTACGCATTGAAAACCAGCAGGGCCAGTTGATCGCCCTGTTCCACGGCAAATCCTACAAAGTGCGCGGCCCGGTGCTGACGCAGGAGACCCCGAATGAATGACGCCCTGATTATCGACGCGGTACGCACGCCCATCGGCCGCTACGCCGGAGTCCTGAGCAGCGTGCGTGCCGACGACCTCGGCGCGGTGCCGATGCGTGAGTTGATGCGCCGCCACCCGAATGTGGACTGGAGCCAGGTCGACGACGTGATCTACGGCTGCGCCAACCAGGCCGGCGAAGACAACCGTAACGTCGCACGCATGTCGGCCTTGCTGGCCGGGTTGCCGGTCAGCGTACCGGGCACCACCCTCAACCGCCTGTGCGGTTCGGGGCTGGACGCAGTGGGCACCGCAGCACGGGCGATCCGCAGTGGCGAGGCCGGCCTGATGCTGGTGGGCGGCGTGGAATCGATGTCCCGCGCACCGATGGTGATGGGCAAGGCCGAGCAGGCGTTTTCCCGCCAGGCGGAAATCTTCGACACCACCATCGGCTGGCGCTTCGTCAATCCGCTGATGAAAAAAGGCTTCGGCATTGATTCGATGCCGGAAACCGCGGAAAACGTCGCCGAACAGTTCAACATCTCCCGGGCCGATCAGGACGCTTTCGCCCTGCGCAGCCAGCAACGCGCTGCCGCCGCACAGGCCAACGGACGCCTGGCCAAGGAAATCGTCGCGGTGGAAATCCCACAGCGCAAAGGCCCGGCCAAAATTGTCGAACAGGATGAACACCCGCGCGGCGACACCACCCTGGAGCAACTGGCCAAACTGGGCACGCCGTTCCGCGAAGGCGGCAGCATCACCGCCGGCAACGCCTCGGGCGTCAACGACGGTGCCTGCGCCCTGCTGCTGGCCAGCCCTGAAGCCGCCAAGCGCCACGGCCTGAAAGCCCGCGGACGCGTGGTGGCGATGGCGACCGCCGGCGTTGAACCACGGATCATGGGCATCGGCCCGGTACCGGCGACCCGCAAGGTGCTGGAACTGGCCAACCTGAGCCTGGCGGACATGGACATCATCGAGCTCAACGAAGCCTTCGCCGCCCAGGGTCTGGCGGTGCTGCGTGAACTGGGTTTGAGCGACACCGATCCACGGGTCAACCCCAACGGCGGCGCCATTGCCCTGGGCCATCCGCTGGGCATGAGCGGCGCGCGTCTGGTGACCACCGCCCTGCACGAGCTGGAAGAACGCAATGGCCGTTACGCCCTGTGCACCATGTGCATCGGCGTTGGCCAGGGGATCGCGCTGATCATTGAGCGTCTATCCCACTAAAGAATCGCGATTCCCAGGGAGCCGAGAGGTATCCTTGGGTCATGCACTCAAAGCCCTTGTGCAAAAGGGCTGGAACACAAAAACAATTCGAGTGAAACCATGAACATGCCTATTTCCCAATCCGTGCTCGATCCTGTGCTGGACCCGCTGGAAACCGCCAGCGTCGACGAACTGCGTTCACATCAGCTGGACCGCCTGCGCTGGAGCCTGAACCACGCCTATAACAACGTGCCGCTGTACCGTCAGCGTTTCGATGAACTGGGCGTACATCCGGACGACATCAAGTCCCTGGAGGACCTGGCGAAGTTCCCGTTCACCACCAAGTCCGACCTGCGCGACAACTACCCCTACGGCATGTTCGCCGTGCCGATGAACGAGATCGTGCGCCTGCACGCTTCCAGCGGCACCACCGGCAAACCGACCGTGGTCGGCTACACCCAGAACGACATCGATACCTGGGCCAACGTCGTGGCCCGTTCGATTCGCGCAGCCGGTGGCCGTCGTGGCGACAAAGTCCATATTTCCTATGGCTACGGCCTGTTCACCGGCGGCCTGGGCGCGCACTACGGCGCCGAGCGCCTGGGTTGCACCGTGATCCCGATGTCCGGCGGCCAGACTGAAAAACAAGTGCAGCTGATCAAGGATTTCCAGCCGGACATCATCATGGTCACGCCGTCCTACATGCTCAACATCGCCGATGAAATCGAGCGCCAGGGCATCGACCCGCACAAGCTGGCCCTGCGCCTGGGCATCTTCGGCGCCGAGCCGTGGACCGCCGAACTGCGCAGCGCCATCGAGGCGCGCATGGGCATCACCGCCCTGGACATCTACGGCCTCTCGGAAATCATGGGCCCGGGCGTCGCCATGGAATGCGCCGAGACCAAGGACGGCCCGACCATCTGGGAAGACCACTTCTACCCGGAAATCATCGACCCGATCACCGGCGAAGTGTTGCCGGACGGCCAGATGGGCGAACTGGTGTTCACCTCCCTGAGCAAAGAAGCCCTGCCGATGATCCGTTACCGCACCCGCGATCTGACGCGTCTGCTGCCGGGTACCGCACGGCCAATGCGCCGCATCGACAAGATCACCGGACGCAGCGACGACATGCTGATCATCCGTGGCGTCAACGTGTTCCCGACGCAGATCGAAGAGCAGGTGCTGAAAATCAAACAACTTGCCGAGTGCTACGAGATCCACCTGCACCGCAACGGCAACCTGGACAGCGTCGACGTGCACGTAGAGCTCAAGGCCGAGCACCAGCACCTGACCGATGACCAGCAAAAAGCCGTGTGCGGCGAGCTGAGCAAGCACATCAAGACCTACATCGGGATCAGTACGCGGATCGTGTTGCAGCCTTTCCACTCGATCAAGCGATCCGAGGGCAAGGCCTGCCACGTTGTGGACAAACGCCCTAAAGCATGACTGCTGCACCCCTTTGAGCCCCGCTGATGCGGGGTTTTTTTTGCCCCTTCCCTGCCCTGCCTGCCCCCTGTGGGAGCGAGCCTGCTCGCGATGGTCGTTAACGATGACGCTGGTTGCCTGACACCCCGCGGCGATCTCAGGTTCATCGCGAGCAGGCTCGCTCCTACAATGGATCGGGCAACGCCATCCATCGCTTGCACCGCAAAACTGTCAACTCTGACAGTAGCCAAGGAACTCGGCCGGGGTTTTAGTGCGCTAACAACCGATCACTCCGCAAAAGGAGTCATCCATGCCGGAATCAATCCCGCCAGAACCCGCCCAAACCGAAGACGCCGGACTACCTGACTTTGTTCGGTCACAAATCGAGACTCACTCGGTCGGACGCGTCAAACAGCGTTGGGCAGGCGCGAGGCATATTCGGCTCGGTCTTCTGCGCACCCGCAACCGGGCTCAACCGCTCATTGATGCGACTGTCACTCAACAGTGGCCTGACCGATGAGGATGTCGGTCGCCTTATCCGGGCCTGCTCCGATATTCGGGATGAAGTCAGGCTGAATCTGTGGAGACGCGCCTGATCTGCTTCTGTGGGAGCTCAGAGGTTACGCGCCAGCGCGCCCTTGATATCCACTCGCTTTTCCTGGCGCGAAAGCGATTCGGCCAGCATCCCCATATGAGCGTCCAGCTGGCGGATCATGTTTTTGCTGCGCCTGGCTTCCTCGGCGCGTACGAGCTGGTAAAAAATCCACCCTGTTGGCAATCCCCATGCCCCGACTAACCAGGTCGCGACGGCGGTCATCGTCAAACCGATCCAGATCAGCTTGCCACCGGATATGGGTACGAGGCGCCCTTCGCCAACGTACTCGGCATCCAACAATGTGGCGGATTGCCCAAGGGTGTGATTGACCACAAGGGCACACTCTCCATCGTCATCGCTCGGACTGGCGGCATAGACCAAGTCGACCTGATCACCTTTGCGATAGCGGAAGTCCGCGTTATTGAAGACGACTTGCAGTTCCTCGCCCTCAAGTGTTCGGACCCAGTACTCATCCTCTATCTCGAAATCGACCGGCTCGGCGCGCCTCTCCCGACTGACGATCTCTCCGTGCCTGCTCCAGAATTCAATCACCACGTTGTCGTAGATGAACTTGTCCATTTCCGTCCCTTGAAAATTTACTTTGCAGCGAGCGATTCATGCCTCAAACCCGCCTCATTTGATCAACCCTTGCGCGACAACGCTCTGCGCACACCCTCGCTGTCCAGCGCCGTGTTTTGCTTCGCGGCGGAGGGCTGCTCCTCGGCGGGGGTCTGCACCTGGGTCGGGGTTTCAACCTGAACTGGAAGTTCAAACTGCATCGAGATCGTCTGAACCTGGGCTTCGGACAGGTCAATGCCCGTAGCCTTCAGCATGGCTTCAAACGGATTGGCTTGCGGTTGCGCGCGATTGGCCGCCAAGGGGCTCAGCTTGTCGAGAAAGGCATTCAAAGCGCTGACCATCAGCTTCTTGCGCTTCGAGGCCTGGTAGCACTGGTAACAGATGTAGGCAATGACCGCGAAAAAGCCCAGCGCCGGTGAAGCAAAGCTGACGGCGATCCACAGAAGGAGCGCAATCCACAACGAGCTCCACTTGAAGTCCACCAACCCCAATTCCTTGTTCAGCGCCTCGCCGTCACGCATCACCCAGCGCTTGGCCGCCGAATGGTTTTGCAGCACGGCGTGAACAGGTGCCTTGCCATCCTTGCGCAAGGCGCTGAACAACGAAACCTGCTGACCTGCGCGCAGGGGAATATCCACCCCGCGTAATTTCACATCGTGCTCGACCCCGTCGGGTGTGCGGATCCAGAACTCATGGTTGATGATCGACTCGGAGTTGATCCGCACCGGTTGCCCATTGGCGCCAACGCTGCCGGCCGTTGCGCCCCCACCTGTCGTAGTGATCCGCGTCTCGCTCAGCTTTTCGCTGCCCAGCACCTCACCGCTCAGCACCGTGAACGCGACCTTAGTATCGCCATGGGTGAATTCGTGCATTTCGACTCCTTGAGAGGCCCGCCGGCTGGCGTTGAAAAGGGAAAGATCCGTCTGCGGCGGATGCTACTAAGGTGCCACCACCCTGTCCAGAAACCCCAACCCGCCCTTCCATACGTCTGAAGCGATACAAAAATACATACGACACGATATTTTCTGTTTGATATTAATTTCTGTATCGCTTATAAAGTTCTCCATGCCCTCGAAATGCCCCTGAACAAAAAAGAGGCCGGAGACCGAAATGTACGCACAGCTTGTAGAAACCGGAGTCAAGCGCATCAAGGACCTGTCGGAAATGTCCGAACAGGAACGCGCCTTCCAGGAAAAAATCGATTCAGAAATCAAGATCGAAGCCAAGAACTGGATGCCAGATGCCTACCGGCAGACCTTGATCCGGCAGATTTCCCAGCACGCTCACTCCGAGATCGTCGGCATGCTGCCCGAAGGCAACTGGGTCACCCGTGCGCCAACGCTCAAACGCAAACTGCAACTGATGGCCAAGATCCAGGACGAAGCCGGTCACGGCCTGTACCTGTACAGCGCCATGGAAACCCTGGGCGCTGATCGCGATACAGAAATCGACAAGCTGCACAGCGGTAAAGCCAAGTATTCGAGCATCTTCAACTACCCGACGCTGAACTGGGCCGACATGGGCGCGGTGGGCTGGCTGGTGGACGGTGCGGCGATCGTCAACCAGGTGGTGCTGCAGCGCACCTCCTACGGCCCGTACTCGCGGGCGATGATCCGCATCTGCAAGGAAGAGAGCTTCCACCAGCGCCAGGGCTACGAAATCCTCCTGACCATGATGCGTCACGGTACCCAGGCGCAAAAAGACATGGTGCAGGACGCGATCAACCGCCTGTGGTGGCCGTCGCTGATGATGTTCGGCCCGAGCGACGAACACTCGCCGAACAGCGCGCAATCCATGGCCTGGAAGATCAAGCGCCAGAGCAACGACGAACTGCGCCAGCGTTTCATCGACCAGACCATCCCGCAGCTGGAATTGCTCGGCTGCACCTGCCCCGACCCGGACCTGAAGTGGAACGCCGAAACCGGCCACTACGACTTCGGCCAGATCCAGTGGGACGAATTCTACGAAGTGCTCAAGGGCAACGGCCCGTGCAACACCGAACGCGTCGCCACCCGCCGCAAGGCGATTGAAGACGGTGCCTGGGTCCGCGAAGCCGCTGTCGCCCACGCCCGCAAAAAACAAAACAAGAACGCCGCCTGATCCGGCCACCTGATGTGGAGTAACTGAAATGTCCGAGTGGACCCTCTTCGAAGTCTTCGTGCGCAGCAAGCACGGCCTCAACCACAAGCACGTCGGCAGCGTGCATGCCGCCGACACCACCATGGCCATCGAGAACGCGCGCGAGCTCTACACCCGTCGCAGCGAAGGCGTGAGCCTGTGGGTCGTGCCATCGGCGCTGATCACCGCTTCGTCGCCGGATGAAAAAGACCCGCTGTTCGACCCGTCGGACGACAAAGTTTACCGCCATGCCAGCTTCTACGAGCTGCCGGCCGAAGTCGGGCACATGTGAGGTCGACCATGAACAACAAGACCGATCTGATCGAATACCTGCTGCGCCTGGGCGACAGCGCCCTGATCCAGGGCCAGCGCCTGTGCCAGTGGTGCGGCAAGGCCCCGGCCCTGGAAGAAGAGCTGGCGCTGATGAACGTCGGCCTGGACCTCGTCGGCCAGGCCCGCAACTGGCTGGACTACGCCGCCGAACTGCTGGGCGACGGCCGTGACGCCGATCACCTGGCGTTCCGCCGCGACGAGCGCGCCTACCGCAACCTGCTGCTGGTGGAACAACCCAACGGCGACTTCGCGGTCACCATGCTCAAGCAGTTCCTGTACGACGCCTGGCACCTGGAAGTACTCAAGGGCCTGACTCAATCCAGCGATGAGCGCATCGCCGGCATCGCCGCCAAGGCCGTGAAGGAAGTCACCTATCACCTGCGCCGCTCCGGCGAGTGGGTCGAGCGCCTGGGCGACGGCACCGAGGAAAGCCACAAGCGCATGCTCGCGGCCATCCCGGAAGTGTGGCGTTTCACCGTGGAACTGATCGCCGCCGATGACAGCGAACAGCGCCTGTGCGAAGCCGGCATCACCCCGGACATCGCCACGGTCGCCGCTGCCTGGCAAGAGAAGGTCAACGAAATTTTCGCCAGCGCCACCCTGCCCGTGCCGGCCGCGCCAAGCTATTTCTACCTGAATGCGCGCAAAGGCCTGCACACCGAACACCTGGGGATTCTGCTGGCCGAAATGCAGTTCCTGCCACGAGCGTACCCCGATGCAACCTGGTGATCTGATCGCCAGCGACCTCGGCGCCCGGCCGGTGCAACCGACCGACCTGGCTGCCGCCTGGGCGATCCTGTCCGAGGTCATGGACCCGGAAGTGCCGGTGGTCAGCGTGGTGGACCTGGGCATCGTGCGCGATCTGGACTGGCAGGCCGGCCACTTGCACGTGGTGGTCACGCCGACCTACTCCGGCTGCCCTGCCACCGAAGTGATCGAGAGCGATATCCGCGACGCGCTGGAGCAGGCCGGTTTCCAGGCACCCAACCTGGAACGCCGCCTGACCCCGGCCTGGACCACCGACTGGATCAGCGCCAGCGGCCGTGAGCGCCTGCGCGCCTACGGCATCGCGCCGCCCCAGGGCAGCACCAGCAAACGCAGCCTGCTCGGCGAGAGCCCGGTGGTGGTCTGCCCGCAATGCGGCAGCGCCCACACCGAGGTCCTCAGCGAGTTCGGCTCCACCGCGTGCAAGGCGCTGTATCGCTGCGTCGATTGCCGGGAACCGTTCGACTATTTCAAGTGCATCTGAGCGGCGATCGGCCGTCCCAGCTGGAGAACAAGAATGAGTAAATTTCACAGCCTGACCATCAAGGATGTGCGTACCGAGACCCGTGACGCGGTGTCCATCGCCTTCGAGATCCCGCAGGACCTGCAGGACAGTTTCCACTTCACCCAGGGCCAGCACCTGGTAGTGCGCACCCAGCTGGACGGCGAAGAAGTACGCCGTTCGTACTCGATCTGCACCGGCGTCAACGACGGTGAGCTGCGCGTCGCGGTCAAACGTGTGGCCGGTGGTCGTTTCTCCGCCTTCGCCAACGAACAACTGAAAGCCGGGCACACCCTGGAAGTCATGCCGCCGGCCGGGCATTTCAGCGTGGAGCTGGACCCGACTCGCCACGGCAACTACCTGGCCGTCGCGGCCGGCAGCGGCATCACGCCGATCCTGTCGATCATCAAGACCACCCTGGAAACCGAGCCCCACAGCCGCGTCACCCTGCTGTACGGCAACCGCTCCAGCTCCGGCGCACTGTTTCGCGAACAGCTGGAAGACTTGAAAAACCGTTATCTGCAACGCCTGAACCTGATCTTCGTGTTCAGCCGCGAGCAGCAGGACGTGGACCTGTACAACGGCCGGATCAACGCCGAGAAATGCGAGCAGCTGTTCAGCCGCTGGCTCGACGTCAAAGCCCTCGACGCCGCCTTCATCTGCGGTCCGCAGGAAATGACCGAGACCGTGCGCGACAGCCTGAAAGCCAAGGGCATGGCGCCCGAGCGCATTCATTTCGAACTGTTCGCCGTCGCCGGCAGCCAGCAGAAACGCGAAGCCCGTGAGGCCGCCCGCCAGGTGGATTCGGCGGTCAGCCAGATCACCGTGATCAGCGACGGCCGTGCCATGGCCTTCGACCTGCCGCGCAACAGCCAGAGCATCCTCGACGCCGGCAACGCCATCGGCGCCGAACTGCCTTACTCGTGCAAGGCCGGCGTGTGCTCGACCTGCAAGTGCAAGGTCATCGAAGGCGAAGTGGAAATGGACAGCAACCACGCCCTGGAAGACTACGAAGTCGCCGCCGGCTACGTCCTGTCGTGCCAGGCCTTCCCTATCACCGACAAGGTGGTGCTGGACTTCGATCAACTCTAAACCGTCTACACCCCCCTGTAGGAGCGAGCATGCTCGCGATGAACCGGAGATCGCCGCGGGGTATCAGGCACCCCGTGTCATCGTTGACGACCATCGCGAGCATGCTCGCTCCTACAGGGGCAACAACAAAAACAACAAAGGACACCCCCCCATGAGCCCCCAAGACATAGAACTCATCCGCCAGCACCCCGACTTCATCCAGCTGGTGCGCCGCAAGCAGAAGCTCTACTGGTCGCTGTCGCTGATCATGCTGGTGATCTATTTCGGTTTTGTCCTGTTGGTGGCGTTCTCCCCGGCTACCCTCGGCCAGTCCCTGAGTGGCGGCGTGACCACCGTGGGCATGCTGGTGGGTGTGGTGATGGTGGTGCTGGCCTTTGCGCTGACCGGTTTCTATGTCTATCGCGCCAACAACGTGATCGATCCGCTGAACGACAAACTCAAGCAGGAGTGCGCCCGATGAGCCGCCTTCTTGCCCTGTTCCTGCTGCCGCTGGCAGTGGTTACCGACCTTGCCGTTGCCGCCGAAGGCGCCGCTCGCCCCTTGAACTGGAACGCCATCGGCATGTTCCTGGTGTTCGTGCTGTTCACCCTCGGCGTGACTCGCTGGGCGGCCATGCGTACCCGTTCGACCAGTGATTTCTATACCGCCGGCGGCGGCATGACCGGCTTCCAGAACGGCCTGGCGATTGCCGGCGACATGATCTCCGCTGCCTCGTTCCTCGGCATTTCCGCGATGATGTTCCTCAACGGCTACGACGGTCTGCTCTACGCTCTGGGCGTACTGGCCGGCTGGCCGATCATCCTGTTCCTGATCGCCGAGCGCCTGCGCAACCTGGGCAAGTACACCTTCGCCGACGTGGTCTCCTATCGCCTGGAACAGACCCCGGTGCGCCTGACCTCGGCCTTCGGCACCCTGACCGTGGCCCTGATGTACCTGGTGGCGCAGATGGTCGGCGCCGGCAAGCTGATCGAATTGCTGTTCGGCATCGACTACCTCTACGCAGTAATGCTGGTCGGCGTGCTGATGGTGTTCTACGTGACTTTCGGCGGCATGCTCGCCACCACCTGGGTGCAGATCATCAAGGCGGTGATGCTGCTGTTCGGCACCAGTTTCATGGCCTTCATGGTGCTCAAGTATTTCGGTTTCAGCACCGAAGCGATGTTCGCCGGCGCCACCGCCGTGCACGCCAAGGGCAGCGCAATCATGGCGCCCGGCGGCCTGTTGTCCAACCCGATTGACGCGATTTCCCTGGGGCTGGGCATGATGTTCGGCACCGCCGGCCTGCCGCACATCCTGATGCGTTTCTTCACTGTCAGCGACGCCAAGGAAGCCCGCAAGAGCGTGTTCTACGCCACCGGTTTCATCGGCTACTTCTACCTGCTGCTGATCGTCGTCGGCTTCGGCGCCATCGTCATGGTGGGCACCGACCCGTCGTACCGCGACGCCAGCGGCGCGATCATCGGCGGCGGCAACATGGTCGCCGTGCACCTGGCCCAGGCGGTGGGCGGCAACCTGTTCCTCGGCTTCATTTCGGCGGTGGCCTTCGCCACCATTCTGGCGGTGGTCGCCGGGCTGGCGCTGTCCGGCGCCTCGGCGGTGTCCCACGACCTGTATGCCTGCGTGATCCGCAAGGGCCAGGCCAGCGAGCAACAGGAAATGCGCATGTCGCGCATCGCCACCCTGTGCATCGGGGTGCTGGCGATCATCCTCGGCCTGCTGTTCGAATCGCAGAACATTGCCTTCCTTTCCGGGCTGGTGCTGGCCATCGCCGCCTCAGTGAATTTCCCGGTGCTGTTCCTTTCGATGTACTGGAAGGGCCTGACCACCCGCGGCGCGGTGCTGGGCAGCCTGGCCGGCCTGGTCTCGGCGATCGTGCTGCTGGTGCTCAGCCCGGCGGTGTGGGTCAACGTCATGCATCACGACAAGGCGCTGTTCCCGTATTCCAACCCGGCCCTGTTTTCCATGAGCCTGGCCTTCTTCAGCGCCTGGCTGTTTTCCGTCACCGACCGTTCGCCACGGGCCGCCCTCGAGCGCGGCCGTTACCTGGCGCAATTCATCCGTTCCATGACCGGCATCGGCGCCTCGGGCGCCAGCCAGCACTGATCCTTTTGACCGGCGCGGCTGATCCCGCGCCAGACACTGACCAAACCCGGAGTCATCCTGATGTCTGCCCCTACCCTGCAAAGCTTCATCGCCGGCCGCTGGATCGGCCACCAAGGCGCACAAATCCTGCGCAGCGCCATCGACGGCCATGAAATTGCACGCACCCACGAAGAGCGTCCGGACTTCGCCGAAGCCATCGAACACGGTCGCCGCCAGGGCGTCAGCGGCCTGATGGCGCTGGACTTTCAACAGCGTGCTCAGCGTCTGAAAGCCCTGGCCCTGTACCTGGCCGAGCGCAAGGAACAGCTCTACGCGATTTCCCACCACAGCGGCGCGACCCGTGCCGACAGCTGGATCGACATCGAAGGCGGCAACAGCACGCTGTTCACCTACGCCAGCCTCGGTTCCCGCGAGCTGCCGTCGGGCAACGTGGTCCACGAAGGCCCGGCGCTGCAACTGAGCAAGATGGGCACCTTCGCCGGCACCCACATCCTGGTCCCGCGCGGTGGCGTTGCGGTGCACATCAACGCCTTCAACTTCCCGATCTGGGGCATGTTGGAAAAATTCGCCCCGAGCTTCCTTGCCGGCATGCCGTGCATCGTCAAGCCAGCCAGCGCCACCAGCTACCTGACCGAAGCCGTAGTGCGCCTGATGGACGAATCCGGCCTGTTGCCGGCCGGCAGCCTGCAGCTGATCATCGGCGGCACCGGTGACCTGCTCGATCGCCTGCAAGGCCAGGACGTGGTGACCTTCACCGGTTCCGCCGACACCGCGGCCAAGCTGCGGGTCAACCCGAACCTGATCCGCAACTCGGTGCCGTTCACCGCCGAAGCCGACTCCCTGAATTGCGCGATCCTCGCCCCGGACGTCACCCCGGATGACGAAGAGTTCGAGCTGTTCATCAAGGAAGTCGCCCGGGAAATGACCACCAAGGCCGGGCAGAAGTGCACCGCCATCCGCCGCGCCATCGTCCCGGCCAAGCACATTGATGCTGTCGCCACGCGCCTGCGTGACCGCCTGGCCAAAGTCGTGGTCGGTGACCCGTCGGTGGAAGGCGTGCGCATGGGCGCGCTGGCGTCCCACGATCAGCAGAAAGACGTGGCCGAGCGCCTGGAAATGCTGTTGCAGAGCAGCGACCTGCTGTTCGGTGCCCGTGACGGCTTCGAGCCGCGTGGCGAGAACGTCGACAAGGGCGCGTTCTTCGCCCCGACCCTGTTGCAGGCCCGCGATCCGCACGCTGAAGGCGGCGCCCACGACATCGAGGCCTTCGGCCCGGTCAGCACCCTGATGGCTTACGACGATCTGGACGAAGCACTGGCACTGGCCGCTCGCGGCAAGGGTAGCCTGGTGGCCAGCCTGGTCACCAAAGATCCACAAGTCGCGGCCAAAGCCGTTCCGGTGGCCGCTGCATTGCACGGCCGTCTGCTGGTACTGGACCGCAACTGCGCCGGCGAATCCACCGGTCACGGCTCGCCGCTGCCACAACTCAAGCACGGCGGCCCGGGTCGTGCCGGCGGCGGTGAAGAACTCGGCGGCCTGCGCGCCGTGAAGCACTACCTGCAACGCGCGGCGGTACAAGGTTCGCCAACCATGCTGGCAGCGGTCACCGGCGAATACGTACGTGGCGCCAAGGTCATCGAAACCGAAGTGCACCCGTTCCGTCGCTACTTCCAGGACCTGCAGATCGGCGAGTCGCTGCTGACCCACCGTCGCACCGTCACCGAAGCCGACCTGGTGAACTTCGGCTGCCTGTCGGGCGACCACTTCTACATGCACTTCGACGACATCGCGGCCAAGGAATCGCAATTCGGCAAGCGCATCGCCCACGGCTACTTCGTGCTGTCGGCGGCGGCAGGCCTGTTCGTCTCCCCTGGCGTCGGCCCGGTCCTGGCCAACTACGGCCTCGACACCCTGCGCTTCATCAACCCGGTGGGCATCGGCGACACCATCCAGGCCCGCCTGACCTGCAAACGCAAAATCGACCAGGGCAAAAAGAGCCCGCAAGGCGTCCCGCAAGGGGTGGTGGCGTGGGACGTGGAAGTCACCAACCAGCTGGGTGAACTGGTGGCCAGCTATGACATTCTGACCCTGGTGGTGAAGCGCGAAGACTGATCCTCATCCGGCATTGCTGTCGGATGTAATGGCCTCATCGCGGGCAAGCCCGCTCCCACAGGTTTTTCGGTGGCCACAAATTTTGTGCCCGACCAATTACCCTGTGGGAGCGGGCTTGCCCGCGATGGGGCCTTCACATTCAAAGAAGATGTTGAATGTGCGGCCGTCTTCGCGAGCAAGCTTTGCTCCTACAGTTTTCTGGTGTGGTCACAAATTTTCGGCCAACCAAAAAACCACTGTAGGAGCGAGCATGCTCGCGATGAACCGGAGATCGCCGCGGGGTATCAGGCATCCAGCGTCATCGTTGAAGGCCATCGCGAGCATGCTCGCTCCTACAGGGGTTGAGGTGGTCCGGGTGTCAATTGGCGTAGGACATTTCTGTTTTTCCTAGACTGCAGTCATGCCCGCTGTCCCTCACCCACCCTCCACCGCTCCCTTTTGACAGATGCCAATTGGACAAGTCCTAGGACATTTCTGGGCAAGGTCTTCGGAGATTTCCTTCGAAATGTGGCGATTTGCGTGAACTGGTTTGGAAGGTGCTCAATCGATAGTCTTTTGGGGTCACTGAAATTCAGTGGTGGGGTGTAGGAACCTCGAGATTTCCGAGAACTATGTTGGCGCCAGTTACCTGGTTTGCGGCCGTTCAAATGCGTCCGTACTATCAGCTGCGGCGGCTATGTACGGGCACGCTTCGGCGTGGTCGAGGTTCTCGGGCTCGATTTTCCTACCCCGTACATGGCTGCCACCCTGGCCCGTAGGAAGGCTTTCGGCAGCTCCGTATTCTCTCCCCGAGTTAGAAACCATGAAAACCATTCATCCCGATCCCCCCTACGAAAAACCAACCCCTCACCCCGACAACCGCTTCATGGCATTGACCGGCAACTGCACCGATATGCCTACCCTCTTCGTCGACACCCACGCCCCACTCGACATTCTGATGGACGCCGCCAATTACCGAATCCGCGCTGTCACCCAGGTACTGGAAAACCTGTCCATGCGCGGTTCGATCGAGTGCGATTCCTTCATCCTCAGCGACTTTTCATTGCTCTGCGCCATCCCGTTGCGCGATGGCTGTGATGTGCTGGATGTGGTCGGGCGACGGTTACGAACACGCTGACTAACCCCTGTAGGAGCGAGCCTGCTCGCGATGGAGGTCAACGATAACGCGGGCTGCCTGACTGAACGCGTCGTCTGGGCGTTTTTCGCGAGCAGGCTCGCTCCTACAGGGTTATCGGTTGTGTCAGGCCATCAGTGCCCGCGCAACCACTCGATAAACAGCGCAAACAACTCCGACTGCGATCCCACTTCCAGCTTCAGGTACAGATTCTTGCGGTGCATGCGCACGGTTTCCGGGGAGATGTTCATCTCGCTGGCCGTGGATTTCACCGAGTGACCTCGCAGGACCATGTGTGCCACTTCCCGCTCGCGTTCGGTGAGCAAATCACTGCCGAACTGTTCGAACGCCGATTGCACCCGATGCTTGAGGTCATCGCGCTGGTCTTGTTCGTGATTGCACTGGATCTCGCTATTGCGCAGCAGGCCCCGCCGGCTGAATTCGCTGACGAATTCGCGCACCAGCGGTTCGACGGCGCGCAGCAGGTTCAGTTGGTCGACCCGCAGGCATTCACCGCCGAAACCCTGGTACAGGCTGACGGAGATCTTGGTGTCATTGCCGGTGTCGACGATGTAGTAGCTGTCTTCCGAGCAGCCCGCATTCAGGTAGTAAGTCTTGTAATAGTCGCTGTCGAAGAAGTTGTCCGGGGCGATTTCTTCCAGGTGATAGAAGCCTTGCGCCAACCCCTGCTCCACCGCCAGGCAGAACGGGTCGAGCAAGTAGCCGCCGGAAAAATAGCGCTCGAGAATCGAGACCTGATACTCCTGGGCGATGCCGCGCTGGTGCAGCAATTGCGGCGGGCGGTCCTTGCGTTCCAGGCTGATCATCATCGATTCGATGGACACCAGTTGCGCCAACGCCGACGCCAGGTATTGCAGGGCGTCGGGCTCATCGATATGGGCGAATGCCTCGCGCATTCCCCCATGCCATTTGTGCAATGCCCCGAAGGGCATCGCGATCAGCGTATCGTCGTTTGGTTTGCTCATGCCCCGCAGTCTAGCGGGAGAGCGGGCCGTTGGTAAAAGCCTGACGGATGAAGTCATTGGCCGGCGTACTGGCCGCTCGCGGAAAGCTCGGCCGCCACTTCCAGGATGCACTCGCGCAGGATCTCGACGATCTCGTCCACCTGTGCATAAGTCAGGATCAGCGGCGGCGACATCACGTTGAGGTGCATGATAGGCCGCACCAGCAAGCCCCGGGCCTGGGCCCGCACGTGGATTTTCTCGCCGATGTTGATCTCGTCGGCGAACAACGTCTTGGTGCGTTTATCAGCGACGAACTCCACGCAGGCCATCAACTTCAGGCAGCGCACATCCCCCACCAGCGGCAGATCCCGCAGCGTGGCCAGGCGTTGCTCCAGGTAGCCGCCAACATCGTCGACATGGGCCAGCAGGTTTTCCCGTTCGATGATCTCGATGTTCTTCAGCGCTGCCGTGCAGCACACCGGATGGCCGCTGTAGGTGAAGCCGTGGGTGAAGCAGCGGCCCGTGCCCGGTTCCGCAATCACCTTCCAGATGCGATCGGAAAAGATGCAGGCGCCCAGCGGCAGATAGGCCGAGGTCAGGCCCTTGGCGGTGGTGATGATGTCCGGCTGCACGTCGAACACCTCTTTGGAAGCGAAGAACTTGCCCAGGCGCCCGAACGACGTCACCACCTCGTCGGCGACGAACAGGATGTCGTAGCGCTGGCACACCTCCCACATGCGCTTGAGGTAACCCTTGGGCGGAATGATCACCCCGCCCGAGCCCATCACCGGCTCGGCGAAGAACCCGGCCACCTTGTCCGCGCCAATCGAGAGGATCTTGTCTTCGAATTCCTTGATCAGGAATTCGAGGAACTGCGCCTCGTCCATCCCCTCCGGTGCACGGTAGGGGTTGGGGTTGGAAACGTGGTGGATCAGCGGGTTGGCGTAATCGAACTCCGGCACCCGGTCGGCGGCCTTGTTGCCGATCGACATGGTCAGCGTGGTGGAGCCGTGATAGGCGTTGAAACGGGCGATGACGTGCTTCTTCTCCGTCTTGCCACGGCAGTTCTGGTAGTACTGGATCAGGCGATAGGCGGTGTCGACCGCGGTGGAGCCGCCGGTGGTGAGGAACACATGATCAAGATCGCCCGGCGCCAGGCTGGCGAGCTTTTCGCACAGCTGGATCGCCACGTTGTTCGACATGTCGGAAAACGGATTCGAATACGCCAGCTGCCGTACCTGATCGGCAATGGCTTCGGCCATTTCCTCACGCCCCAGGCCGATGTTGGTGCACCACATGCCGCCCACGGCATCGAGGAAGCGGTTGCCCTGGGTGTCATAGATGTAGGCGCCGTCGCCGGCGACGATGTTCAGGGAGCCTTGCTCGGCGTGCTCGTCGAACATGTGGTAGCCGTGCATGTGGTGGGCCTTGTCGGCCTTGACCAGCGCGGCTTCTTCAGCCTGCGAAAACGCTTTCTTGAGTGGGGTAGCCTTGATTGGAGTAGCCATACAAAAACCTCAAACTGAACAATTGGACGATCAGATCCCGCTCTTCACCGTGCTCCAGACCCGCGTAATGGCGCGCATGTCTTTCGCGTCCTGGGTTTTCTGCGGGAAGAGCCGTTGACGCACGTCTTCATCGGGATAGATCGCCGGGTTATCTCGCACACTGGCATTGAGCAGCGGCGTTGCGGCCGCGTTGCTGTTGGCGTAGTTGATGTAGTCGCTCACATCGGCCATCACCTGGGGTTGCATCAGGTACTCGAGAAACTTGTGGGCGTTGGCCACGTGGGGCGCGTCGACCGGGATGTACATGTTGTCGAACCAGATCAGCGAGCCTTCCTTGGGAATGAAGTAGGCCAGGTTGATCTGCTTCTTGGCCTCTTCGGCACGGGCCATGGCGGTGGCGTAGTCGCCGGACCAGGTCATGGCCATGCACACATCGCCGTTGGGCAGGCTGGTCAGGTAGTTGACCGAGTCGAATTTGCGGATGTACGGCCGCACCGACAGCAGCACATCCTGGGCGGCCTTGAGGTCTTCGGGCGCGGCACTTCGCGGGTCACGGCCCAGGTACTTGAGCGCCAGCGGAATGACCTCGGTGGGCGCATCCAGCAGGGTGACGCCGCAGTCGGCGAATTTGGAGACGATCTTCGGATCGAAAATCATCGCCAGCGAGCCGATCGGCGCGTCCGGCATGCGTTCCTTGATCTTGTCGACGTTGTAGGTGATCCCGTTGCTGCCCCAGGTATAGGGCGCCGAGTAAGTGGTGCCCGGGTCGTAGCCTTGCAGGTCCTGCAGGACTTTGGGGTCGAGATTGCTCCAGCCCGGCAGCAGTTTCTTGTCCAGCGGCTGGAACACCTTGGCCTTGATCAAAGGTGGCGCGAGGGAGGCGTTCAGGACGATCAGGTCGTAGCCGGAGTGGCCGGTCAGCAGTTTTGCCTGCACCGTTTCATAGGCGTCGAAGGTGTCATAAATGACTTTGATGCCGGTTTCTTTCTCGAAATTCGCCAGCGTCTTCTCGCCGATGTAGTCCGTCCAGTTATAGAGCCGCAGCGTTTTGCTGTCGTCCACTTGGGCGGCCTGGGCATTGATGACCAACGAAACAACAAACAGACTGGAAATCACCTTCAGTGTCTTGCGCATTGCACATTCACCTTATCGAGCGAGTTCGGCTCTGGATGAGCGGATGAACCTACTATTGGGCGATTCGCGGGGTGAAGCCATACCCCGAATGGGTGTGTCGACCTGCGACATGGCAAAAAGCATCAGGGCTGTTGACCCGTTTTGTCATAGCGGCGGGGTTTGCCCGGCGCTTAAAGTGGCCGCCAAACCGACCCAGCAGGCGCCTTCGATGACCGACCTGATCAAACAACAATTGAGCGATGGCGTGCTGACGCTAACCATCGACCGCCCGGACAAGCTCAACGCCCTGACCAATGCGATGTACACGCGGCTGGCCGATCTGCTGTTCGCCGCCGACGAGAACCCGGACATCGGGGTCATCATCCTGACCGGTGGCCCGAGCTGCTTTACCAGTGGTAACGACCTGGTGGACTTCCTGCAAGCGCCGCCGACCCATCTGGACAGCCCGGCCTTCCGCCTGATGCGCGCCGTGACCCATCTGCGAAAGCCACTGATCGCCGCGGTGTGCGGTGCGGCCATCGGCATCGGCACCACCCTGCTGCTGCATTGCGATCAGGTGCTGGTAACGCGCAACGCCAAGCTGCGCATGCCGTTCGTCAACATTGGCCTGTGCCCGGAGTTCGGCGCCAGCCTGCTGTTGCCGCGCCTGCTCGGTCAGGCCCGCGCCGCGCGCCTGCTGTTACTGGGCGACGGCTTCAATGGCGAGGATGCTGTGGCATGGGGCCTGGCCAACGAAGCCTTCGACGACGGCGAACAATGCCTGGCGGCAGCGGAAAAAGTCGCCCGGCGCCTGCTGGCGATGCCCCGTCAGGCCTTGCTTGAGTCCCGGCAACTGATGAAGCAGGCCGGCATGGCCGAACTGCAAGCCACCCTGCGTGAAGAAAACCAATTGTTCATTCAGCGCCTGAACAGCACTGAAGCCAAAACCGCCTTGAACGCACTGCTCAATCGCAGTACAGATAAGTAAATCCCGAAAGGAAACCCGTCATGAACACCCCGGAAATCTTCGTCGTCAGCGCCGCCCGTACCGCCATCGGTTCCTTCGGCGGCTCGCTCAAGGACGTGCCGCCCGTCGACCTCGCGACCACCGCGATCAAGGCCGCCCTGCAACGCGCCGCCGTGGATCCGGCGCTGGTTGGCCATCTGGTGATGGGCAACGTGATCCCTACCGAAACCCGCGATGCCTACCTCTCCCGCGTTGCCGCGATGAACGCCGGCATCCCCAAGGAAACCCCGGCCTATAACGTCAACCGCCTGTGCGGCTCCGGCCTGCAAGCGATTGTCAGCGCCGCGCAAACCCTGCTGCTGGGCGACGCCGAAATCGCCATCGGCGCCGGTGCCGAGTCCATGAGCCGTGGCCCGTACCTGATGCCGGCAGCCCGTTGGGGCGCGCGCATGGGCAACATCCAGGCCATCGACTACATGCTGGGCATCCTGCATGACCCGTTCCAGTCGATCCACATGGGCATCACCGCCGAGAACGTCGCCGCGCGCAACGGCATCACCCGTGAGATGCAGGACGCCCTGGCCCTGGAAGACCAGAAGCGCGCAGCCCACGCGATTGCCAACGGCTATTTCGTTGATCAGATCGCCACGGTAGAAATCCAGGGTCGCAAAGGCACCCAGTTGTTCAACGTCGATGAACACCCGCGCGCGACCTCCCTGGAGCAACTGGCGGCCATGAAGCCGGCGTTCAAGAAGGACGGTTCGGTCACCGCCGGCAACGCTTCGGGCCTGAACGACGGCGCCGCCGCGCTGGTCATGGCCACCGGCAACGCGGTGCAGGCCAACAACCTGCGTCCGATGGCGCGCCTGGTCAGCTACGCCCACGCCGGCGTCGAACCGGAACTGATGGGCCTGGGCCCGATCCCGGCCACCCGCCTGGCCCTCAAGCGCGCCGGCCTGACCGTCGCCGACATGGACGTGATTGAAGCCAACATCGCCTTCGCCGCCCAGGCCTGTGCCGTCAGCCAGGAGCTGGATCTGGACCCGGCCAAGGTCAACCCGAACGGCTCCGGCATCGCCCTGGGCCACCCGGTCGGCGCAACCGGCACCATCATCGCCACCAAGGCCATCCACGAACTGCACCGCACCAACGGCCGTTATGCGCTGGTGACCATGTGCATTGGTGGTGGTCAGGGGATTGCGGCGATTTTCGAACGCGCCTGACAGAGCCGATATAGCCCTGTAGATATTCTGTAGGAGCTGTCGAGTGCAACGAGGCTGCGATCTTTTCAAGGGCAAAATCAAAAGATCGCAGCCTGCGGCAGCTCCTACAGGGTGCGCCCCGAATTTTCGTGAAAAAAAAGGGCAAACGAGGTGCGGCTCGCCTGCCCATCAAAGGGAAAATGGTAAAACTGCTGTCGACGACTCAACTGACTTGAGGCACCAGTCGCGGCCCCTGGCGAGTCACCTGCTGACCCGGCTCGAAATGGGCATTGGGTGAGCGAACCGTACTGATTTCACCCTGCGTGTCCTTCACTTCGTAAGCGGTCTGCGAGAGACCTGCCGCTTGCTGCACCGAGCCACCGGCGAAGAATCCGGCACCGGCTCCCACCAAAGCTCCCACCGGGCCGCCAACGGCACCGACCATCAAACCAGTCAGGGCACCGTAGCCTTTGCCGGCGCTGGTATCCGACACCTCGCGCACGACCTGATCGGCCATGCACAGCGGGGAAAGCAAAAAACCGAACGTGAAGCCAAGAGCAATGGAACGGGTCATGGGACTCTCCTGCTTCGGGTTTAGTGCACTGGGCATTTCACGAAATATGCCAATTACTAAATCTATAAATATCAGCTGGTTACGACTAACCATGTCAAATTGACAACGAGTCATTCTGACAAAATGCTGTCATTTTGACTTGAATCAAGATCAAAGGATCGCAGCCTTCGGCAGCGCCTACAGGAGGGCGCATTCCAAATGCAGGAGCTGCCGAAGGCTGCGATCTTTTCGCTTTTATGCGTACCTCGCCTTGATGTTTTCACCGCGCAACTGGTCGCTTTCCATCAATCCCCCCTCCTCCGCGCCCCCTAGATTAGGTCCCACAACACAAGCCGTACCGTGCGGCGCCAGACCGAGGAGATCGTCCGATGCACACTGTCCAGAACCTCAAATCACACAGCTCGATCGAAGGCTGGGATCACCAGGATCCGGAAGAAGCGTTCACCCTGCCCTCGCGCTATTTCTACGACGAGACCCTGTTCAAGGCCGAGCGCGACAACATTTTCATGCATGCCTGGCATGTGGCCGGGCACGTCAGTGAGTTCGCCGAGCCTGGGCAGTATGTGGTGACGGATCTGTTCGACCAGAGCGTGGTGGTGGCGAAAAATCGGCAGGGGCAGATTCATGCCTTCCACAACGTCTGCCAGCATCGCGGCAATCGCCTGCTTGAAGAGCGTCGCGGCACCACCGGGGGCGTGGTGCGTTGCGCCTATCACTCCTGGTGCTACGAAATGGACGGCAGCCTGCGCAGCGCGCCCCGCTGCGAGAAGATGAAGAACTTCGAGCTGCAGCAGTTCAACATCCCGCAAATCCGCACCGAGGAAATGGGCGGCTTCATCTATTTCAACCTCGACCCGAAGGCACCTTCACTGCGGGATTTGTTCCCCGGTGCCGACGAAGAAATGCGCCGGGTGTTTCCGGACCTGGCCAACATGCGCCTGATCGAAGAACAGGACGTGATCGTGCCGGCCAACTGGAAGGTGATCATGGACAACTCCATCGAGGGCTATCACTTCAAGCTGTCGGGGCCGTGCCATATCGACCTGGCCAAACTCATCGACTTCAAGGGCTACCAGTTGACCAAACGCGACAACTGGTGGACCTACATCGCCCCGGCCAACCTCACGGTGACCGAAGCCTATGGCGTGCCGCTGCGCAAGGATCTGAACCCGGACGAATGCTTCTTCAACATCGGCATGTGGCCGAACAACACCTTCTACACCTTCCCGTTCTCGGAGTTTTTGGGCTCGTTCATCATGATTCCGCTGGACGCCGAGCGCTCGCTATTGCGCTTCGGCTACTACTCCAGCAACGCCGAGACCGCGAAGGTCAGCGAGCAATGCATGAAGTGGATGAACGAGGACCTGGGGCCGGAAGACATCGCCCTGAACATCTCGGTGCAAAAAGGCCTGCGTTCGCTGGGCTACGACCAGGGCCGCTACATGATCGATGCCCAGCGCAGCAATGAAAGCGAGCATCTGGTGCATCACTTCCATCGGTTGGTGTTTAACGGGATTCATGGGCAATCGTCGATCTGAGCCAACCACAATCCCTGTAGGAGCGAGCCTGCTCGCGATGGCGGTGGGTCAGGCACATCGATATTGAATGTATCGACCCCATCGCGAGCAGGCTCGCTCCTACAGGGGATCTGTGTTGTGACCCTTCATTTATGGAGCAAAACGAACCATGGCCAACCATGAGTTTGATTACCTGATCGTGGGCGCTGGGTCCGCTGGCTGCGTGCTGGCCAACCGTCTGGGTGAAGACCCGGCGCTGCAAATCCTGCTGCTGGAAGCCGGCCCCGCGGACAAGAGCTGGACCATCGACATGCCGTCGGCGGTCGGGCTGGTGGTCGGTGGCACGCGCTACAACTGGAGCTACAGCTCCGAACCCGAGCCCTGGCTGGACGGCCGCCGCATCGGCACGCCGCGCGGCCGGACCCTGGGCGGTTCCTCGTCGATCAACGGCATGGTCTACATCCGTGGCCATGCCCGGGACTACGACGCCTGGGCCGAACAGGGCTGCACGGGCTGGAGCTATCAGGACGTCTTGCCGTACTTCAAACGGGCCCAGGCCCATGCCGACGGCGAAGACGATTACCGCGGTGCGGCCGGACATCTGCACGTCACCCCCGGCAACGTGGAAACACCCTTGTGCGCGGCGTTTCTGAAGGCCGGTGCCGAGGCCGGGTATGGCTTGAGCGACGACCTCAACGGTTATCGCCAGGAAGCCTTCGGCCCGGTGGATCGCACCACCCGCAACGGTCGTCGCTGGAGCACCTCGCGGGGTTATCTGAGCGAAGCGCTGGGCCGGGGCAACGTGCGGGTGAGCACCGATGCCCTTGCGTTGCGCATCCTGTTCGACGGCCAGCGCGCCATCGGCATCGAGTACGAACAGAATGGCGAAATCCACCAGGCCCTTGCACGGCGCGAAGTGCTGTTGACCGCCGGCGCGATCAATTCGCCGCAACTGCTGTTGCTCTCGGGCGTAGGCCCGGCTTCAGAACTGCGCGACCTGGGCATCAGCGTCAAACAGGACCTGCCCGGTGTCGGCCGTCGCCTCAACGACCACCCCGACACCGTCGTGCAGTACCTGTGCAAAAAACCGGTGTCGCTGTACCCCTGGACCACCGCGCCGGGCAAATGGTGGATCGGCGCCCGCTGGTTCGCCACCCATGACGGCCCGGCGGCGAGCAATCACTTCGAAGCGGGGGCGTTCATCCGTTCCCGGGCCGGGGTCGAGCATCCCGACCTGCAATTGACCTTCATGCCACTGGCGGTGAAACCCGGCAGTGTCGACCTGGTGCCCAGCCACGCGTTCCAGATCCACATCGACCTGATGCGCCCCACCAGCCTGGGCAGTGTCACGCTCAACAGCGCCGACCCCAGGCAGCCACCGCGCATCCTGTTCAATTACCTGAAAACCGAGCAGGATCGAGCCGACATGCGCGCAGGTGCCAGGCTGGTGCGCGAGATCATCGGGCAACCAGCCATGGCCGCGTTCCGGGGCGAGGAACTGGTGCCCGGCCCGCACGCGCAAAGTGACGAAGCGCTGGATGCCTGGGCCAGGCAAGTCACGGAAACCGGCTACCATGCCAGCGGTACTTGCAAAATGGGCCCGGCGAGCGACGCCGAAGCGGTGGTCGACCCGCAATTGCGCGTGCATGGCCTGCAGGGTTTGCGGGTGGTGGACGCCTCGATCATGCCGGTGATAGTCAGCGGCAACACCAACGCTCCGACGGTGATGATCGCGGAGAAGGCCAGCGATATGATTCGCGGCAAGCTGCCACTGCCACGCAGCCTTGCAGCGGTCTGGACTCACCCACAATGGCAGACACGGCAACGATAGAGATCAGTCATGAGCAATCAGTCGTGCAGTAATGCAGAAACCCGTTTCACCTGGCGGCGCGACGATGTCGCGCCGTTGCGCGTGGCGGTGTTGCTGTTGCCGTCGTTTTCCAACTTCGGTCTGGCCGCGGTGCTGGAGCCGCTGGCCATTGCCAACTGGCTGACCCAGCGCCAGCTGTTCCAGTGGTCGCTGCTGTCGCTGGACGGCGAACCGGTGCAGGCCAGCAACGGCCTGACCACCGTCGCCAACGACGGCTTGAAGGCCGACCAGGGTTTCGATGCGTGCCTGGTGATCGCCAGTTTCGATGTGCACAAACACAGCCGCAACCTCGCGCTCAAAAGCTGGCTGCGCAAACAGGCGCTGTTCGGCGCGGTGTTGATGGGCGTGGAAACCGGCACCGAGCTGCTGGCCGCCGCTGGCGTGCTCGATGGCTACGAAGCCGCCGTGCACTGGGACAATCTGCAGGGTTTCCAGGAAAGCTACCCACGGGTCCACGCCAAGCCGCAGCTCTACACCCTGGAACGCCAGCGCCTGACCTGCGCCGGCGCCACCACCACCCTGGACATGTTGCTGGGCTGGATCGGCCAGAGCATCGACAGCGAACTGGCGCGGGAAATCGGCATGCACCTGTTGATGGGCCAGGTGCGGGCGCCCGCGGACAACCAGCTCGACGGCGGCCTGACCAACACCGGGCTATACGGCAACAAGATTCGCCGGGCAGTGCAGTTGATGGAACAGGCGCTGGAGGAACCCCTCGATTGCGAGGCGATTGCCGGTCAGGTCGGGCTGTCGCGCCGGCAACTGGAGCGCCAGTTCAAGCATCAGACCGGCCTGTCGCCGCTCAAGTACTACCTCACCCTGCGTCTGGCCAGGGCCCACAGCCTGCTGCAACAGACCCGCCTGAGCGTGGCGCAGGTGGCGGCCTGTTCAGGCTTCGGCTCGCTGGAGCACTTCTCCCGCACCTACCGCGCCCGCTTCGGCTGCCCGCCCAGCGAAGACCGCAGCCAGGTCTGGACCGCCCCGGTGATGCGCCAGCCGCTGCGCAAGGAGCAACGGCCGGCCGAGGCGGAGTGATTTCACAGGCGATAGCCCGGTTCTTCCTCATCGAGAATGCCCATCAGCGCATTGAAATGCTTGTCGGCAAAGCCCGGGTAGTCGAGCCATTGCCGGCAGGTCTTGCGCGCGATGGCGTCGCTGGCGATCCGTAGTTCGCGACCGGTGGACAGCGCAGTGATGTAGGTCTCGCAGGCCCGCTCGAAGTAATACAGATCATCGAACGCCTGGGCGATGCTCGGCGCCGCCACCAGCACGCCGTGATTGCCCATCAGCAGGATCGGCTTGTCCCCCAGCAGACGGCTGACCCGCTCGGCCTCGTCCCCCAGGCCCATGCCGTCGAACCCCTCATCGATCACCACCCGCTCGAAAAAGCGCATGCAGTTCTGCTCGATGGGCGGCAGCCGCGAGTCTGCCAAGCAGGCCAATGCCGTCGCATATTTCGAATGGGTATGCAGGATGCAGCGGGCATGGGGCTGATTGCGGTGCAAGGCGCTGTGCAAGGCCCAGGCGGTAATGTCGGGCGCGTCCGGGCGGTCGAGGCTGGCCGGCTCATCGGCATTGACCAGCAGCAGATCGCTGGCCCTGATCCGCGAGAAATGCTTGCCGTAGGGGTTGATCAAAAATTCCCGGCCGTCCCCCGACACCGCCACGCTGAAGTGATTGGCGATGGATTCGTGCAGGTTCAGCCGCGCGGCCCAGCGAAACGCGCAGGCCAGGCGGATTCTCAGTTGCTCAACGGATTGACTCATCCCGTACTCCACAGAGGTTGATCGGATGCCTGGCAGTGTAGAGAGACGATCTGCGCCTGCTTGACGGGAAACGACACCGGCTGCCGTTATTTCGCAGCGCCTGGACCGTGAGAAAACGGCGCGCTTATGCCGCGTTTGATCAAGAGCCACCCCGCGCGCACCTCCATAGTGACGACCACGACCCACTTGGCTGGAGACGCCCATGCTGCAGATTCGATTGTTCATCGCGGGGAATTGGCAAGCGCCACAGGTGCCGCAGTATCGCGATGTGATCAACCCCGCCACTGAAGAAGTACTGGCACAGGTGGCCGTCACCGATGCCATTGACGCACAACGGGCCATCAGCGCCGCGCGACGAGCCTTCGACGAGGGTCCCTGGCCAACAATGGCGGTGACCGAACGCGCGCAACTTCTGCAGAAAATCGCCGCTCTGATCGAACAGGACGCCGAGCACCTGGCGCGCCTGGAAACCCTCAACGCCGGTAAAACCCTGGGCGAAAGCCTCGCGGATATCGGCAACGTGGTAGCGACCTTCCGCTACTACGCCGCCTTGCTGGAAAGCGAAAGCGCCAGCGTCAACAGCCACGCCCCGGCCCACGTGATCAGCTTCAACCAGCGCGAGCCCGTGGGCGTGTGCGGCTTGATCGCACCCTGGAACTACCCGCTGCTGCAAGCGGTGTGGAAAATCGCCCCGGCCCTGGCCGCCGGCAATACCGTGGTGTTCAAGCCCAGCAGCCTGACGCCGATGACGGCCCATCGCTTAACCGTCCTGCTGGCACAAGCCGGTTTGCCCGACGGGGTATTCAATCTGTTGTGCGGCGACGGGGATGTCGGTGAAGTGCTCGCGGCCAGCCACGACGTGGACCTGGTGTCGCTGACCGGTGGCGCCGTTGCCGGCGGCAAGGTGATGCGCGCCGCCAGCGGCAACTTCAAGCGCGTGGCCCTGGAACTGGGGGGCAAGAACCCGAACATCGTGTTTGCCGACGCCGATTTCGAGGTGGCGCTGGATCAGGCGCTGAACGCGGTGTTTTTCAATGCCGGGCAAATCTGCTCGGCCGGCTCGCGCCTGTTGCTCGAAGACAGCATTCATGACCGTTTTGTCGAAGCCTTGCAGCAGCGGATCCTGAAGATTCGCCTGGGCAATGGCCTCGATCAGTCGACGCAAATGGGCCCGCTGATCAGCGCCGGTCACCGCGACCAAATCCTGACGATGATTGGCGGCGCCCTCGAACAGGGCGCGACCCTGCTGGCCGGTGGGACTATCCCCGCGCAATTCGACCGCGGCTTCTGGCTGTCGCCCACCCTGCTCGGCAACGTCACCGCCGACATGCACATCGCCCGGGAAGAAATCTTCGGCCCGGTGATCACCGTCGAGCGCTTCAGCAACGAAGCCCAGGCGCTGCGCCTGGCCAACGACACACCGTTCGGCCTGGCGGCCGGGGTCTGGACCAGGGACATCGGCAAGGCGCATCGCATGGCCCGGCGCCTGCGGGTCGGCACCTTGTGGATCAACGACTACAACGCCGCCTTCCCCCAGGCGCCCTGGGGCGGCTACAAGTCCAGCGGCATCGGTCGCGAACTGTCGCGGGCGGGCCTCGATGAGTTCACCGAGCTCAAGCACATCTACCTCAACACCGAACCGGCGGCGCTGAACTGGTTTGGTATCGAGTAGGCCAATTGACCACACACAAACCTGTGGCGAGCGAGCTTGCTCGCGCCGGGCTGCGAAGCGGCCCCCTGCGCTCTTTCAGTCAGACAAGGTTGTCAGGATTTACGACTGCTTCGCAGCCGAGCGCGAGCAAGCTCGCTCGCCACAATTGCGCGTCTTCATCAGAGGCATTTTTGCATTACCCATAACAACAAGACCGTGACACCCCAAACCGCTGCCGACGTTTACCTTGAGGAGTCGATCCATGAAAGCCTTGCTCTTGCTTGCATCCCTCAGTATCCCGTTGCTCACCCAAGCCGCCGAACCGGAATCCTGCGCCACGGTGCGCTTCTCCGATGTCGGCTGGACCGACATCACCGTGACCACCGCCGTGGCCAGCGAGGTGCTGGAATCCCTGGGCTACAAAACCAAGACCACCTTGCTGTCGATCCCGGTGACCTACCGCGCCCTGTCGTCCGGCAAGGAACTGGACGTGTTCCTCGGCAACTGGATGCCCACCACCGAAAACGACATCAAGCCCTACCGCGACGCCGGCACCGTGGAAACCGTGCGCGCCAACCTGCACGGCGCCAAATACACCCTGGCGGTGCCCGACTACGTGTACGACGCCGGGCTGCACGACTTCGCCGACATCGCCAAATTCAAGGACAAACTCAACGGTCAGCTATACGGCATTGAACCGGGCAACGACGGCAACCGGCTGATCCAGACCATGATCGACAAGGACGCCTTCGGCCTGAAGGATTTCAAGATCGTCGAATCCAGCGAAGCGGCGATGCTCTCACAACTCAAACGCACCACACGCAAGAACGAATGGATGGTGTTCCTGGCCTGGGAACCGCACCCGATGAATACCCGCAACAAGATGAAGTACCTCAGCGGCGGTGACGACTACTTCGGCCCGAACTTCGGCCAGGCCACGGTCTACACCAACGTACGCAAGGGCTACCTCACCGAATGCAGCAACGTCGGCAAGCTCCTGCAAAACATGGAGTTCAGCCTGGCCATGGAGAACCAGCTGATGGATGCGGTGTTGAACCAGAACCAGAAACCGAGGGCGGCGGCCAAGGCGTGGCTGAAGGCTAATCCGGCGGTGCTGGAGGCCTGGCTTTCCGGGGTCAGCAGCCGCGATGGCAAGGATGGCTTGGCAATGGCCAGTGCGCGGTTGGCGAGCCAATAAGCAGCGACAGTGATCAAAGGCGGGAGCGCGCCGGCTCGCCCCCGCCACGGATGTTCAGCGTTGATGGCTTAGCGGTTTGTGCCACAGAGCAATAAAGCCGCTGCACCGCACAGCATCAATGTCTCCCCTAACGCCTGCCCCCAAGACACCAGCATCAACCCGCCACCGATCAACAAGTAATAGAGCAAACCGAACAGCGCACCGGCGGTGCCCAGCCGATCGCCATAATGGATCAGTGCCGCACCCAGGATGTTTGGAATCGCCATGCCGAATGCCAGCACCACCAACAACATCGGCAACACGAACAAAACACTTCGTTCCAGGATCCACACACCGCTGGCCCCCACCAGCATGAGCGCCGACGCCATCTGAACAAGTTGCGCCCCGCGAAGCCCCCGTTGAAGCAGCCTCCTGTTGAACCAGGCACCGAGCCCCGAACCCAGGGCCAGGATGACGCCGCTGTAGCCGAACCCTTGCGTGCTCAAACCAAGTTGCTCAAATACGAACGGGCCAAGGCTGTAGTAGCTGAACAGAGCAATGTTGAACAGGGCCACCAGGAGCGTCGAGCGCCAGATACGGAGGTCACACAGCATTGTCCACAGCGTCTCGAGCAGCGCTGCTGCCTTCACCTCTTGCGGCCGGGTTTCCGGCAAGTCCCACATGCACCAGAGCCACAGTGTCAGCGAGATGAGTAACAAACAGCCCAGTCCGCCTCGATAACCGAAGGCATATACCAGGCTCGCCCCAGTAAAAAGACCGATGGCCGGGCTGGCTGCCAGCGCGATCCCCATCAGCGAAAACACTTTTGCCAGATCCGCTCCCTGGAAACGATCGCGAAGCACGGTCTGTGTGACGACCGACCCCACGGCAGCCCCGAACGCGCCGAGCGCCTGGGCGATCAACAGCGCATCGAAGGTACCGGCACCGAGCGCCAGCATCGAAGCGCCGATGTACAGCGCCAATCCGCCAAGCATCGCCGGGCGCCGTCCAATCAGGTCACACAACCGCCCCCACGCCACCACGCCCAATGCAAACGCCAGAAAAAACACCGACAGGGTCTGCGCTACTTGTTGCGGGCCGACGGCAAAAGCATGACCGATATCCGTTAGCGCCGGGCTGTAAAGGGTTTGCGCAATCTGCGGAAACATCAGCAGGGCAATCGCCAGGCCGAGGAACTTCTTACCCATCATGACCAATTCACTCCTCAGAAAACTGCCTCGCAGCTTAAGAAGTCGTGACTGGCGTATTATCGAAATCCTGACATTTTATCGCGCAAATCGGACAAACCATGGCCTGGCTGGACTCCCACGCCCCCTTCGACCCCGACAGTTTTGATGCCCCGATTATCGGGATTGCCGCGACCCTGGGCGATCACGACTCCGGAACCCACCACCATCGACGCGGGCAGTTGCTATTGACCCGCCAGGGTTGCACACGCATAACCCTGGCGCAGCAGCTGTGCTTGTTGCCACCCTCGCGCGCGGCGTGGATTGCGCCGGGCATTGCCCACCGGGCGGTCATGCAGCACAGCGTCGATTATCGCTCCATCTACCTGACGCCCGCCTTGTGCGCAAACTTGCCGCAGCAGGTCTGCGTGATAGAGGTCAGCCCCTTGCTGCGAGCTGTGCTGGAAGCGATCGCCCATGCCGACTTCGACATCGATTGGCAACAAGGCAATTACCCCCATCTGCTCGGACTGTGCCTGAACGAAATCCGCGACGCGGCCCGGCAACCCATGCTGCTGCCCTTGCCCACGGATAAACGCCTGGCCCCGCTGCTCGCCCGCCTGGAGCAATTGCCACCGCAACTTCAGGTGCTGCAGGAACAGATTGGCGCCAGCGGTCGAACCATAGGCCGGATCTTCCAGCGCGAAACCGGAATGAGTTATCAGCAATGGCGCCAACAGTGGCGCTTGATGCGCGCCATCGAATTGCTGTCCACCGGGCGCAACATTGGCTACAGCGCCTTCGAACTGGGGTTCGCCAGCGATAGCGCATTTATCGCCTTCTTCAAGAGCATGACCGGCACAACCCCCGGCGACTGGCCGGGATAGTTCCTGACGACCGGCAGCAAAAATAAATTGCCACTAAATATGACATGCGTCATATTACGTACGTAATTAAATGCCGTTTCCTACAGGAAATCCCCATGACCAGCATGCCCTCCGTTGAGCCCGACCTGGCGGTCCCCGTGACCACCCCCAAGCCTCCCCTGCTCAAACGCCTGCTCCTGCCAACCGTCGGCATCGCTGCATTGGTGCTGGCCGGTGTGTATGGCGCCCATTGGTGGAGCACTGGCCGCTTTATCGAGGAAACCGACGACGCCTACATCGGTGGCGACGTGACGGTGATCGGACCGAAAGTCTCCGGCTATATAGAAGAAGTGCTGGTGACCGACAACCAGAAGGTCAAGGCCGGCGATGTGCTGATCCGCCTCGATTCCCGGGATTACCGCGCCAACCTGGCCAAGGCCGAAGGCGCGGTGGCGGCGCAGGAAGCCCTGCTCGCCAACCTCGATGCCACCGAACAGCTGCAACAGGCCGTCATCGGTCAGGCCCGCGCCGGCATCGATGCCGCCGGCGCCGAAACCGCCCGTTCCCGGGATGACGATGCGCGCTACAAAAAACTGGTCAGCACCAACGCCGTCTCGGTGGAAAGCGCGCAGCGGGCCAATGCCACTTTCAAGACGGCTTCAGCGCTGAGCGCCCGCGCCCAAGCCGAACTGGTGGCCTCGCAACGGCAGCTGAACGTGATCGCCACACAGAAACAACAGGCCCGCGCCGCGTTGATTCAAGCGAAAGCCGAGCGCGACCTGGCGCAGTTGAACGTCGGCTACACCGAACTGCGGGCCCCGGTTGATGGTGTGATCGGCAATCGCCGCGCGCGTGTCGGCGCCTACGCCCAGGCCGGTTCGCAAATGCTCTCGGTGGTACCGAGCAGCGGCTTGTGGGTCGATGCCAACTTCAAGGAAGACCAACTGGCGCGCATGGTGCCGGGGCAGCGCGTGGTGATTCATGCCGACGTGCTTTCGGGCCAGGAATTCCACGGCCATCTCGACAGCCTGGCGCCGGCCAGCGGTTCGCAGTTCAGCGTGCTGCCACCGGAGAACGCCACCGGCAACTTCACCAAGATCGTGCAGCGGGTACCGGTGCGCATTCACCTGGACCCTGCCGACAGCGTGCTCGGTCACCTGCGTCCGGGCCTGTCGGTCACCGCTGAAGTGGACACCCGCAAAGCGCCGGATGCGCCTGCCGTGGCCAGCGCGCCATGAGCCGCGCCCTCGCCGCCCCCGCGCAACCATTCAATGCCGCGAGCATGACCACGGGAACCAAGGTCTTCGCCTTCGCCACCATGTGCATCGGCATGTTCATTGCGCTGCTGGATATCCAGATTGTCTCGGCTTCGCTGCGCGACATCGGCGGCGGACTGTCCGCAGGCACCGACGAAACCGCCTGGGTGCAAACCAGCTACCTGATCGCCGAAATCATCGTGATCCCGCTGTCCGGCTGGCTCTCCCGGGTGTTTTCGACGCGCTGGCTGTTTTGCGCATCAGCGGTGGGGTTCACCCTGACCAGCCTGCTGTGCGGCCTGGCCTGGAACATCCAGAGCATGATTGCCTTTCGCGCCCTGCAAGGGTTTCTCGGCGGCTCGATGATCCCGATGGTGTTCACCACGGCCTTCGTGTTTTTCAGCGGCAAGCAACGGGTGATCGCCGCCGCCACCATCGGCGCGGTGGCCTCGCTGGCACCGACACTGGGGCCGGTCATTGGTGGCTGGATCACCGATATTTCGTCCTGGCACTGGTTGTTCTACATCAACCTGGTCCCCGGCATATTCGTTGCCGTGGCGGTGCCGATGCTGGTCAAGATCGACCAGCCGGAACTGTCGCTGCTCAAGGGCGCCGACTATATAAGCATGGTGTTCCTGGCCTTGTTCCTCGGCTGCCTGGAATACACCCTCGAAGAAGGTCCGCGCTGGAACTGGTTCAGCGACAGCACGATCCTGACCACCGCGTGGATCAGCGGCCTGGCCGGCCTGGCCTTCATCGGCCGGACCCTGTACGTGGCCAACCCGATCGTCGATCTGCGCGCCTTGAAAGACCGCAACTTCGCCCTCGGCTGTTTCTTCTCGTTCGTCACCGGCATCGGCCTGTTCGCCACCATTTACCTGACGCCGCTGTTTCTCGGCCGGGTGCGTGGCTATGGCGCGCTGGACATTGGTCTGGCGATTTTCTCCACCGGCGTGTTCCAGCTCATGGCAATTCCGCTGTACGCCTTTCTGGCCAACCGCATCGATCTGCGCTGGATCATGATGACCGGCCTGGGCCTGTTCGCCCTGTCGATGTGGGATTTCAGCCCGATCACCCATGACTGGGGGGCCAAGGAATTGATGTTGCCGCAAGCCTTGCGCGGCATCGCCCAGCAACTGGCGGTACCGCCAACGGTGACCCTGACCCTGGGCGGGCTGGCACCGGCGCGGCTCAAACATGCCTCGGGGTTGTTCAACCTGATGCGCAACCTGGGCGGCGCCATCGGCATCGCCGCCTGCGCCACCATCCTCAACGATCGCACCAACCTGCACTTCACCCGTCTGGCGGAGAACCTCAACAGCACCAACGAGGCCCTCAACCAGTGGCTGTCCCAGGTCGGCAACAACTTCGCCGCTCTGGGCCAGAGCGGCGATACCGGCGTCACCGCCAGCCTGCATCAGCTATGGCAGCTGACCTTCCGCGAAGCTCAGACGCAGACCTACGGCGATGCGTTCCTGATGATCATGGTCTGCTTCATCATCGCCACGGCGATGGTGCCCCTGATGCGCAAGGTACAACCACCGGCCGCGCCGAGTGCGGATGCTCACTGAGTCCGGATCTCAAACCTGCCCCCCCCCCCCCTGTAGGAGCGAGCTTGCTCGCGATGACGTCCGTCCAGTCGACAACGTATTGACTGATAGGCCGCTATCGCGAGCAAGCTCGCTCCCACAGTGACTGGGGGATACCGCAAGATCAGGGCTCGGCTCGCTCCTACAGTTGATTGGGGGGCTATCAGGCTTGCGGAGTCTTGCGGAAGCCCACGGCCAGGCGGTTCCAGCTGTTGATGGTGCTGATCGCCACGGTCAGGTCGACCATTTCCTTTGGCGAGAATTGTGCGGCGACCGCTGCGTAGTCTTCGTCCGGGGCGTGGGTCAGGCTCAGTTGGGTCAGGGTTTCGGTCCACAGCAGCGCGGCGCGTTCGCGGTCGGTGAAGAACGGTGCTTCACGCCAGGCGGTTACGGCGAACAGGCGACGGGTGGTTTCGCCAGCCTTGAGGGCATCGGCGGTGTGCATGTCGATGCAGAAGGCGCAGCCGTTGATTTGCGAAGCACGCAGCTTGACCAGTTCGATCAGCGGCTTTTCCAGCGGCAGCTTGGAGACGGCGGTTTCCAGGGCAATCATGGCTTTGAGAGCGTCAGGGGAAGCGGTGTAGAAGTCGATGCGCGGTTGCATTTAGGTGCTCCAGGGCAAGTGGTGTGTGTGTGTCACTACGTTAGTCCCGCCGGCGATTTACACAAATATCCAATCCTCGGGAAGACGAGTAGGCCACTGCGGGGCCTGTGAAAAAAATCCGTAATGAGAATTGCCATCAATCACTGATGGCCACTAGAATGCGATCAATTCTTAATTACACTCACGCAGGATGCACGAGTCGAGTGAGTCGAGTATCTGCCCGCCATGTCGTCCGCCGATCAGTCCCTGAACCAGCAAGTCCATAACCTCTACAGCGAGCACCACGGGTGGCTGCAGGGATGGTTGCACCGCAAACTGGGTAACCGCTGCGATGCCGCCGACCTGGCCCACGATACCTTCCTGCGGCTGTTGACGCGCCAGGTGGTCAAGCCGCTGGGCAGCGAACCGCGGGCGCTGCTGACGCACATTGCCAAGGGCCTGGTGATCGACCGCTGGCGCCGCCAGGACATCGAGCGCGCCTACCTGGACACCATCGCCCATCTGCCGGTGGCCGAAGTGCCGTCGCCGGAAACCCGCCTGCTGATCCTCGAAACCCTGTGGCGCATCGAGGCGCTGCTGCGGGAACTGCCGGCAGCGACCCGCGATACGTTTCTGCTGTCGCAGATCGAAGGCCTGACCTACGCGCAGATCGCCACCCGCCTGAATGTCTCGCTGATCACCATCAAGCGCCACATGCGCGCGGCGTTCATTGCCTGCCTGAGCGTTGCCTGATGAAGAGCGTCGCCTGATGAATTCGCCGATGATCAACCCACAGATTCTCGGTGAAGCCGCCGACTGGCTGGTGCAGTTGCATTCCGGTACCGCCACCGCCGCCGATCACCAGGCCATCGCCCAGTGGCGCAGTCGCAGCCTCGAACATGCCCAGGCCTGGCAACGGGCCTCGCGCAAGGATGGCCTCACCCGTCGCCAGACCCTCACCCGCATGGGCCTGTTGCTGATGGCAGGTCCCCTGGGTTTCGCCTCGCAGCATCTGCCTTGGGAACAGTGGACCGCCGATCAGCGCACCGCCGTGGGCGAGCAGAAGAACCTGCAATTGCCCGATGGCAGCCAGTTGCTGCTCAACACCGACAGCGCGGTGAACATTGCCTTCAACACCACCGAGCGGCGCGTGCTGTTGCTCGACGGCGAGGTGCTGATCCGTACCGCGCCAGACCTGGGCGCGCGCCCCTTTATCGTCGAAACGCCACAGGGCAGCTTGCGAGCGCTGGACACCCGGTTCTGCGTGCGTACCGAAGGCGCCCGCAGCCACGTGTCCATCCTGGAAGGGCAAGCGGTGATCACGCCGCAGTTGCTGCAACAGAGTTCGACCCTGAACGCCGGCCAGCGCCAGAGCTTCACCCAAAGCCGTCTGGACGCCGCACAATCGTTCGACACCGCGGCCGTGGCCTGGGACAAAGGCATGCTGTTGGCCAACAACATGCGCCTGGACCAGTTGCTCGGCGAGTTGAGCCGCTACCGCCCGGGCGTGCTGCGCTGCCATCCGGATGTCGCCGCACTGCGGGTCTCGGGAGCGTTTTCCCTGCGCGACACCGACGCCAGCCTGCGCCTGCTCAGCGATACCCTGCCATTGAACATCAGCCACATGACCCGCTATTGGCTGTCGGTCGAACCGAGGGCCTGATGCGTCAGCCTGTGATGATCAGCGCTGCTGACAAACTCAACTTGCGCGCTTGAGCAGCCACTGGAAAAACCCTTTCTTGCGCACCACCACCGGCACTTCCTCAGTCAGCGCCTGTACTTTGTGCAAGCGAAAATCCAGCAGGGTTTTCATGGCTTCATTGATGTCCTGGCGGGCATCCAGGCAAGGTTTGAGATAACCCTCTTCAATGCGATACAGCGAGCAAAAGGTCTTGGCGCTGAATTCGGCCTTGGACGAGCTGTCGGTCAGGATCCCCGCTTCGCCGATCACCTCACCCGGCCCCATGCGCCCGGTTTCGATGAGCGAGCCGTGCACGTTCAATGTCACCGACACCACGCCGGACTCGATGATGAACAAGTGATGACTCACCTCCCCCGCCGCCAGGATCGTCTCGCCGGCGCGGAAGGTCTGCAGGTTCATGTTCTGGCTGAAGGTTTCTTTCTCTTCCTGGCGCAACGTCGAGAAGATCGGCGAACTCTCCAGCAGTGCCCGTGGCCGTGAGTTGTCACTCTGCGGATTGGGCTCCACGTTCGACAACAACTCCACCCCGGCGGCCTTCAAGTGCCGATACGCCAGATCGAACAGCTGGTTGCGCACCGAGCGCTTTTCGCTCATCGCCGCGACAAAACCGCTGATTTCATATTCCGCACCCGCGGCGCTGGAGCTTTTGAGCGCCACTTTCGGCCCGGGCGAACTCAGCATCGTGCGGCAGCCCTGCATCGCCCGCTCCAGGGCATCGATCACGGTTTGCGGCCGCACGTGGGGGCTGACCTGCAAACAGACCGACAGGCCAAACATGTCGCTGGGCCGGCTGAAGTTGGTGATCTTGGCCTTGGCTGCCAGCGAATTGGGAATCACGATCATGCTGCCCTGGGACGTCTGCAACCGCGTGGCGCGCCAGTCGATGTCGATGACCCGGCCTTCGGTGCCGTCGATGGCAATCCAGTCATCCAGTTGATAAGGCTTGGTGGTGTTGAGGACGATCCCGGAAAACACGTCGCTGAGGGTGCTTTGCAGCGCCAGGCCGACGATGATCGCCAGGGCGCCGGACGTGGCCAGCACACCCTTGACCGGCAGATTGAGCACGTAGGCCATGGACGCGATCACCGCGACCAGGAAAATCACCGCACCGAGCAGGTCCTGCAACAGGCGCCCGGTGTGCCCCACCCGCTGCATCATCACGGCGCCGATCAGCACCGTCAGGGTCCGTGCGGCGAACAGCCACCAACCGATCTGCAGGCCGGTGGCCGCCAGGTTCAATGGCACGTTATCCACCCAGGGCGCGGGCTCCATCGGGCTCAGGCCTTCGTTGAACAGCAGCAGGCTGTACAGCGCGAAAATCACCAGCCGTACCAGGATCTTCCAGTTGTGGTGGCTGGCCCCGACAAAGCGCCACAACACCAGGTCGATCACGAGCAGGATCAGGGCACAGATCAGCGGGTGTTCGGCGAGCAACGACAGCATCAAGCAACTCCAGCACAGGAAGATGGACAAAAGATCTCACACATTGGCCACAGTGTAGGAGCAATTGATTTGGCGGGAATCACACGATCGTGTGGATAACGCAAAAACCCTGTAGGAGCGAGCCTGCTCGCGATAGCTGTGTGTCAGACAACAAAGGTGTTGAATTTCAGACCGCCATCGCGAGCAGGCTCGCTCCTACAGTTGACCTGCGTTGGGATCAACCCTGCATCCGGCCAAAACGCCCGGACTGGTAGTCGGCGAAGGCCTGGTGGATTTCCTGCTCGGTGTTCATCACGAACGGGCCATGGCCGACGATGGGCTCGTCGATCGGTTCACCGCTGAGCAACAGCACCACGGCGTCTTCGCTGGCCTGGAGGGTCAGTCGGTCGCCGTCGCGTTCGAACAGTGCCAACTGGCCCTGCCCCGCCGACTCCTGGTCATTAATCCGGACCGAACCGCGCAGGACCACCAGCGCCGTGTTGCGCCCTTCATGCAGATCGAGGGTGAGCAACTTGCCGGCATTGAGGCGCAAATCCCAGACATCGATCGGTGTGAAGGTGCGCGCAGGCCCGCGCTGGCCGTCGAACTCACCGGCGATCAGCCGCAAACTGCCGGCACCGTCTTTGAGGGCAATGCGCGGAATATCGCCATCGAGAATGCCCTGGTAACCGGCATCGGCCATTTTGTCTTTGGCTGGCAGGTTGACCCACAGCTGAACCATCTCGAGGCTGCCGCCGCTTCTGGCGAAGTCTTCGGAGTGGAACTCTTCATGAATTATCCCTGAGGCCGCCGTCATCCATTGCACATCGCCGGGTCCGATTTTGCCGCCGCTACCGGTGGAGTCACGATGCTCCACTTCGCCCTCATAGACGATGGTCACTGTTTCGAACCCGCGGTGCGGGTGCTCGCCAACGCCCCGCCGCTCGGTGGTCGGGGTGAAGTGCGCGGGGCCGGCGTGATCCAGCAGCAGGAACGGGCTGATGTGCTGGCCCAGGTTGTCGTAGGAAAACAGCGTGCGAACCGGAAAACCGTCGCCGACCCAATGCCCGCGCGGGCTGGTGTAGATACCGATGATGTTTTTCATTGAGTCTCCAAATCATGAGTGAAGCCATGAGCACAGCTTAAGACGGGCGGTATGCCGGCACTAGACAGCAAAAACCGGCCTGAGCGTTCCATCTGGAGAACGATGATCAACGGGGCTGGCGAGGATTTTATTTCGAGCATAATATCGAGAAGGATTACATTCATAATATTTGTTCACACGCGAGGCCCCGAACATGCAAAGCCCCAACCGCGAGACCACGCTCGCCCAATGGATCGCCGAAGAACAAGCCATGCGCGCCCGCCTGGCCGGGCCTGGCAGTTTGCCCCTGGCCGAAGTCAGCGCGCTGTCCCCCGCCGAGTTTTTCGATGGCATCGGCAGCGGTGAACTGCCCTCGCCGCCGATCGGCGCCCTGATGGATTTCATCCCGATCCAATGGTCCGCCGGGCTGTTCATCTTCCAGGGCACGCCGGATGCGCGGCACTACAACCCCCTGGGCACCGTCCATGGCGGCTATGCCGCGACACTGCTGGATTCATGCATGGGTTGCGCGATTCACACGCAGCTGAAAAAGGGCCAGGGCTATACCACCCTGGATCTGCGCATCAGTTATGTCCGGGCCTTGAACAGCGCCAGCGGACCGATTCGGGCCGAGGGCAAGATTGTGCACCTGGGACGCTCGACGGCGTTGGCCGAGGGGCGGATTTATGATGTGGACGGTCGGCTGTATGCGACCGGGACCACCACCTGCATGATTCTTGAGCCGCGCTAAACCGAGTCGCCCCCATCGCGGGCAAGCCCGCTCCCACAGGGATTTACAGCGTCCACAGCATTTGTGAACGACAGTGATCATTGTGGGAGCGGGCTTGCCCGCGATGGCGTCAGACCGGGCACCATCAATATTCCAGCCTCCCCCCGGATTCTTGACCTGCGGTAAACATTGCTTTGCCCATCCAGCGGTTTTTCTCATGCAGGCCGGCGCCGATACTGCCGCCCATTCCCACTGCAACCTCTGGAGTCATTGATGTCTATTCCCGCATTCGGCCTGGGTACCTTTCGCCTGCAAGGCCAGGTGGTGATCGATTCGGTCAGCACCGGCCTGGAACTGGGCTACCGCGCCATCGACACCGCACAAATCTATGAGAACGAAGCCGAGGTCGGCGAGGCCATCGCCTCCAGCGGCATCGCCCGCGAAGAACTGTTCATCACCAGCAAGATCTGGGTCGCCAACTTCGCCGGCGATCGGCTGATCGAAAGCCTGAAAGAAAGCCTGCAAAAACTGCGCACCGATTACCTGGACCTGACCCTGATCCACTGGCCCTCGCCCCAGGACCAGGTGCCGGTCGCCGAATTCATGGGCGCCCTGCTCGAAGCCAAACGCCTGGGCCTGACCCGGCAGATCGGCGTGTCGAACTTCACCGTCGACCTGATGAAACAGGCCATCGCCGCCGTCGGTGCAGAAAACATCGCCACCAATCAGATCGAACTGCATCCGTACCTGCAAAACCGCAAGGTGATCGAGTTCGCGCACAGCCAGGGCATCCACATCACCTCGTACATGACCCTGGCCTACGGCGAAGTGCTCAAGGACCCGGTCATCGCGCAGATCGCCGACCGCCTGCAGGCCACCCCGGCACAAGTGACCCTGGCCTGGGCCATGCAGTCGGAATATGCGGTGATTCCTTCCTCGACCAAACGCGCCAACCTGGCCAGCAACCTCAAGGCCTGCGCCTTGAAGTTGAGCGACGCGGACATGGCGCTGATCGCCGGCCTCGATCGCGGTCATCGCCTGACCAGCCCGCAAGGCATCGCGCCGATCTGGGATTAACCAGAGGCCGGGCCCTGCCCGAGGCTTTGATCCAGGCGGGTCATGGCCTGCCGCAACTGATCGACGGCAGCGTCGATCAGTGAGCTGTCGTCCTGACGGCAGGCCCGCTCCAACCGTTCGCAACACTCGACCAGATTCAGCGCCCGGACCATCTGCGCCCCGCCCTTGATGCGGTGCGCCAGCTCCTGCAAACCGTGGCGCTCGCCACTGGCATGGGCTTGCAGCAAACGCTCGCGGTCCTCGCGGTTGGTCACCATCAGGTCATGCAACAACTGGGTGATCAGCTCATCATCGGCGCCGGTGAAGTGCCGCAGCCCGCTCAGATCGATTTCGGCGTTGTCCGGCACCTCACTAACATGCCCCGGAAATTTCGCCGCCAGCCATGCGCTCAGGTCGACCAAGCGAATCGGCTTGAACAGACAGTCATCCATGCCGGCCTCAAGGCAACGCTTTTTCGCCTCCGGCTGCGCATTGGCGGTGAAGCCCAGAATCACCGTCGGCTGCGTCCGGTCTAAGCGTTCCGCCTTGCGGATCGCGGTCGCCAGCTCATAGCCACTGACCACTGGCATGTTGCAGTCGGTAATCACCAGATCGAAGGCCTGTGCGCGCCATTGTCCGAAGCCTTGCTGACCATCCTGCGCGACCTCGACCTGATGCCCCAGGTAACCCAGCTGCCGTGAAAGCAACAGGCGATTGGCCGGGTAATCGTCGACCACCAGAATCTTCAGCGACCGGGTCTTGAGCGACTCGCCCGGCGACGGATCAGCATGGGCAAGCGCCGGCAACGCCGCCAGCTCCAGCCCGATCTCCACCCGCGTTCCGCGCCCCAGCGCGCTGTCGAGCGTGAGCGAGCCGCCCATCATTTCGCACAGGGTACGGCTGATCACCAGCCCCAGGCCGGAACCCTGCCGGCTTGACTGCGGGTTATTGCCGGCCTGTACGAAGGGGCTGAACAGGCGTTGCTGGTCAACGGCGCTGATGCCGATGCCACTGTCCTCGATGCACAGGCTGACCGCCACCCGATCCAGCGGCGCGGGCACCACCTGCACTTTCAGACTGATTTCGCCGTGTTCGGTGAACTTGATGGCATTACTCAACAGATTGGACAGCACCTGCTTGAAACGCGTGGGATCGATCAGCACGTCGCAGTCGCTGTGCGCACCCACCTCGACCCGCCACTGCAGGTTTTTCTGCCGTGCCAGGCCTTCGAAGACGCGGCTCACCGACAGCACCAGCGCTTGCAAATTGGCTCGCTCCGGTGCCAGCGACAGATGCCCGGATTCGATCCGCGCAATGTCGAGAATATCGCCGATCAGGCCCAGCAGCTGTTGCCCGGCATTGGACGCCACTTCGATGGCCCCGCGGTCGATCAGCCCTTCATCAGCCCGTTTCAGCGCCAGTTCCAGCATGCCGATCAGGGCGTTCATCGGCGTGCGGATCTCATGGCTCATGGTCGCCAGGAAAGTGGTCTTGGCCCGATTGGCATCGTCGGCGGCGTCCTTGGCTTCCTGCAATTGGCGCAGCCATTGCTGGCGCTGGCGGATCTGCCGCCGCTGCCAGGCCATCGCACTCAAGGCGAGCATCAATAGAACGCCGGCAGCGACGAATCCCTGAAGGATCGCCTGCCGATGACGCAGCCAGTAGCTTTGCTCCACCATCAGATCGTTGCGCCAGGGCAACGTCAGTTCTTCGATTTCTTCGGGAGGGATGCTCAACAACGCCTTGTCGAGGATCGAGTGCAACTCGGTGGCCTGGCGATTGGTGGCCAAGGTACTGCGCGCCGGATCGGTGCCCACCGTACTGCTCACTTGCAGGCGATCGCGGTACTGCCGGGAAATCAGGTAACGGGCGCTGATCAGCGAGTTGATACTGCCGTCGGCCTTGCCCTGGGCGACCATTTCCATGGCATCGGCCGACAGGGGCGCATCCATGCCACGAATCAGCGGGAAGTGTTGGCGCACGAATTCGCCGGCGATATTGCCCTGGGTCAGGGCCAGGGTTTTTCCGCTCATCTCATCGAGGACCCTGGGGCTGTCGGGTGCCACGCGGGTCACCAGCACCGAAGGGCTGGTCAGGAAGGGCCGGGTAAACAGCAGGTCCTCCTCGCGCTGGGAACTCAGGCCGATGCCGGCCAGCACATCGATTTCGCCACTCTTGATGGCCTTGACCATATCGGCCACGGACGACATGGCGCGGATATCGAATTGCAGCCCGGTGCGCAGGCTGATTTTCGCCAGCACATCGACGCCGATGCCGCGAAACTTGCCATCGCCGTCGATAAAGGTGATCGGCGCGATATTGCTGTTGATCGCCACGCGTACCCGGGGGTGCTCATCGAGCCAGCGTTGCTCGGCCACGCTCAATTGCAGCGATTGCGTGCCGGGCATCGACACGTCGCCCGCCCCCCAGCGGCGCAGAATGTTCATCTGCTCGTTGGCCGGAATCACCGCCAGCGCCTGATTGACGATGCGCAGCAAAAGGTTGTTGTCGCCGGCAATGGCAAAGGCAAAACGCCCCGACTCCATGAGCGAGAAGTCGGCCAGTTGAACGTTGTTGAGGTAGTTTTTGCGGATCAGGTAGTGGGCGCTGATCGCATCGCCCAGGTAGACGTCGGCCTGACCGAACGCCACCGCCCCCACCGCCGCCAGCGTCGAGGGGAATAGCTGGACCCGGGCCTGGGAATAGAACTGCCGCACCTTTTGTTCAGGCAAATAGTGGTAGAGCATCGCCAGGCGCTTGCCGGCCAGCGCCGGGTCCGGCAGCCGGGAGGAGTCGGTGCGGGTCACCAACACCGGTTGATCAACCGCATAAGCGCTGGACATCTGCAGTTGCGGGTCCTGGGCTTCATAGCTGTTGGCCGTGCCCAGCAGGTCCACCGCCCCCAGCTTGAGCGCCTGGACCGCTTCCTCTCGCGAACCGAAGCGCTGAACGTCAATCTCGACGCGCAACAGTTGCCGGAGCAGACCGACATAATCGGCGGTCATCCCCTCCAGGGTGTTACCGCTGGTGGTGATGTCGAAGGGTGGGTAATCCGGGGCAGAGACGGCCAGCGTCAGGCGCTCCTTTTGCCGCAACCAGCGCCAATCGCTCGCCGACAGCCTGACGCTGTAGCCATCCACGCTCGAGCGCCCCAACAAGCCCAGTGCCTGTGGCTGCGCGCCGACATTCATCGCCCAAAAACAGAGCAATGGGAGCAGCAGGATCAGGCGGTACAAGTGTCGAAGGGGCTTCATTCAGATCAGATGATGACGCAGGGCAAGATCACGCAGGTGGACCGATGACTCCACGTTGAGCTTTTCGATCAGGCGGGTTTTATAAGTACTGACGGTCTTGTGGCTCAAATGCAGGACGGCGGCGATTTGCTTGTTGCTGATACCCCGGGCCAGATGCTGGAGGATGGTGAGCTCACGGTCCGACAGCTGATTGATCATCTGCCTTTCGCTGCGCTGAAATGGGTCCGTCAACACCGAGCTGGAGGGGAGCTGCGCGAAATAGGTGTAGCCGGCCATCACCGCATGGATGGCTTTTTGCAGATGCTTCAGGTTGTTGGTCTTGGCGACGTAAGCCGCCGCCCCGGCGCGCATGCATCGATCCTGATAGAACAGCGGTTCCTGGGAGGTGAAGACCACCACCCGACACCCCATGTCAGCTGCCTTGATCCGCGCCAGCACCTCGAGCCCATCGAGCGATGGCAGGTTCAGATCCAGTACCACGAGGTCGGGCTTGTGCTCGCGGATCATGGGCAGGACTTCATTGCCACTGTGAGCTTCGAGGATGCGCTGGAATCCCTCCTCCTTGAGTACGATTTTGACGGCGCCGAGAATCACCGGATGATCGTCCACAACGAACGCTGTTCTCATGGCAACTTCCTGAGCAAAAACACGACAAGTGGGCAAGGCCCGGATTAAACGCAGCGGCTGCGCAATGACTTTTGCACGGATCAGCGCAGCGAACTACCTGACAGAAATGACAGTCCGGACGAATGGTTGGCCCCGACCGACGCGGCGATCGGCCACTGGATCATCCCTTCCATCAGCCGCAGATCCGGCAGCACGGCGTGACTCACCTGGACCTTTCGCGGCTTTTCCGTGGGGATTGCGGGCAGACGCGCCTGCTGGCCGTCATAGATCAAAACGCGCTTGAGCTGGGTGTTGTCGAGGCAAAAACCCAGCAGGTCCAGCTTGCCGCCCGCCAGGGCCGCGTTGACCACCAGCAGGTCGAAGGGCTCGCTGGCGTATTCCACCAGGGTCAGCAGCTCTTCCAGGCTTTGCACGGGCGCCACCGCGAAGCAGCCGAGCTGATTGAACCCGCGCTCGATCCGCAGCCGATTGAAGTGCTGTTCGTCCGCGACCAGGATGCGTAATGAATTGGGCAACATGGCCTCCGTAGCGAGTCCGATTGATGAGGCGCGCAAGGCTACGGAAGAGACCCGGGGCTTTCTGTAGGACTTTTCCGAAATGCCACCCCCTCATCTGGACGCGATGCTTCGCCTGAATGGGATCATCGTGGGAGCGAGCCTGCTCGCGAAAAACGCCCGGGCGCCGCGTCCTTTCAGACAGCCCGCGTTATCGTTGACCTCCATCGCGAGCAGGCTCGCTCCCACAGGGGATCACTGCCAGCCAAACCGCCGAATGTAGAACCCCTTCACCGCCTGGGTCAGGCCCATGTACGCCAGCAGGATCACCGGCAGGAACACAAAGTACAAAGACGGCAACGCCTGCAGTTTGAAGTAGTGCGCCAACGGTCCCATGGGCAGGAAAATCCCCACGGCCATGATGATCCCGGTCATCACCATCAATGGCGTCGCCGCACGGCTTTGCAGGAACGGCACTTTCGGGGTGCGAATCATGTGCACGATCAGCGTCTGGGTCAGCAGCCCCACCATGAACCAGCCGGACTGGAACAGGGTCTGGTGGTCCGGGGTGTTGGCGTCGAACACGTACCACATCAGGGCGAAGGTGGTGATATCGAACACCGAACTGATCGGCCCGAAAAACAGCATGAACCGCCCGACATCCGCCGGTTGCCAGCGTTGCGGTTGTTTCAGCATGTCGGCGTCGACGTTGTCGAACGGGATGGCGATCTGGGAAATGTCATAGAGCAGGTTCTGCACCAGCAGGTGCATCGGCAGCATCGGCAGGAACGGAATGAACGCACTGGCCACCAGCACCGAGAACACGTTGCCGAAGTTGGAACTGGCGGTCATCTTGATGTACTTGAGCATGTTGGCGAAGGTGCGCCGCCCCTCCAGCACGCCCTCCTCCAGCACCATCAGGCTCTTCTCCAGGAGGATGATGTCCGCTGCTTCCTTGGCAATGTCCACGGCGCTGTCCACCGAAATGCCGATGTCGGCGGTGCGCAGGGCCGGCGCGTCGTTGATGCCGTCGCCCATGAACCCGACCACATGCCCGTTGCCCTTGAGTAGGCGCACGATGCGCTCCTTGTGCGACGGCGTGAGTTTGGCAAAGACGTTGGTGTGTTCCACCGCCACCGCCAGTTGCGCGTCGCTCATGCGCTCGACGTCGTTGCCCAGCAGCAGGCCCTGTTGTTCCAGGCCGACTTCGCGGCAGATCTTCGCGGTCACCAGTTCGTTGTCACCGGTCAGCACTTTCACCGCCACCCCGTGTTCGGCCAGGGCCTTGAGCGCCGGCGCGGTGCTTTCCTTGGGTGGATCTAGGAATGCCACATAGCCGATCAGCGTCAGTTGCTGTTCATCCGCCAGGCTGTAGGCGTCACGACTTTCGAGCATGGGCCGCGCGGCCACCGCCACCACCCTCAGCCCTTCGGCGTTGAAGGTGGCAGTGACCTGGCGAATCCGCGCCAGGAGTTCTTCGCTCAGCACCTCATCCACCGCACCGTGGCGCACCCGGGTGCACACCGCCAACACCTCTTCCACCGCCCCTTTGCAGATCAACAGGTGCGGTTGCTCGCGTTCGGCGACCACCACCGACATGCGCCGGCGAGTGAAGTCGAACGGAATTTCGTCGACCTTGCGAAACGCCGTGCCCACCTTCAACTCGCGATGGACTTCCACGTGCTCGAGCACCGCTACGTCCAACAGGTTTTTCAGGCCAGTCTGGTAGTAGCTGTTGAGGTAGGCCATTTCCAGCACGTCGTCTGAGTCGTTGCCCCAGACGTCGACGTTGCGCGCCAGAAAGATCCTGTCCTGGGTCAGGGTGCCAGTCTTGTCGGTGCACAACACGTCCATGGCGCCGAAGTTCTGGATCGCGTCCAGGCGTTTGACGATGACCTTTTTGCGTGACAGGAACACCGCACCCTTGGCCAGGGTCGAGGTGACGATCATCGGCAGCATTTCCGGGGTCAGGCCCACGGCAATCGACAGCGCGAACAGCAGCGCCTGGGTCCAGTCACCCTTGGTGAAGCCGTTGATGAACAGCACCAGCGGCGCCATGACGAACATGAAGCGGATCAACAGCCAGCTGACTTTGTTGACCCCGTTCTGGAACGAGGTCGGCTCGCGATCGGTGGCCCCCACCCGCTGCGCCAGCGCACCGAAATAGGTGTCGTTGCCGGTGGTGAGAATCAGCGCCATGGCCGTACCGGAAACCACATTGGTCCCCATGAACAGAATGTTGTCCAGGTCCAGCGGGTTGAGGGTCTCGCGGTCCTGCTGGCGGGGAAACTTTTCCACCGGCATCGATTCACCCGTCATCGCCGCCTGGCTGACGAACAGGTCCTTGGCGCTGAGCACCCGGCAATCGGCAGGGATCATGTCACCCGCCGACAGCACGATCAGGTCCCCCGGCACCAATTGCTTGATCGGCAGTTCCAGGCGCTGGGCGCTGTTGCCTTGCAGGTCCCGGCGCAGCACGGTCGCGGTGTTGCTCACCATCGCCTTGAGTGCGTCGGCGGCCTGGTTGGATTTGCTCTCCTGCCAGAAGCGCAGCAGGGTCGAGAGCACCACCATGGAAAAAATCACGATGGCCGCCTTCAGGTCTTCGGTCAGCCAGGAGATGACGGCCAGCAAGGTCAGCAGCAGGTTGAAGGGGTTCTTGTAGCAGTGCCACAGATGGGTCCACCACGGCAGCGGCTGTTCGTGCTCGACCTCGTTGAGGCCGAACTGCTCGCGCAGCGCTGCGGCTTCCTCATCGCTCAAGCCGTCGGTGTGGCTGCCCAGGCGGGCGAGCAATGGCCCGGCGTCGCTGCCGGCAGCGCTGACCAGGGTCTGCGCCAGGGTCGGCGGCACCTCGCGACTGACCGTGGTGTCGGTGAAATTTTCCAGCAACGCCAGGCGACGGAAGTGCCGGGCGATGTGGCGGGTACGCAGGAATCCGGCGAAGAATTCCTTGAGCAGGGTCAGGTTCATGGCAGTTCCCCCAGGATCAGCCGGGAAACCGTCGAGCAGGCGTGTCGGTGCGCCGCGATGACGACCACAAGTCGAACATCACGCACGGTTCAGCGTCGATGAGAGGACGTCGGGACACAGGCCGGAATTGGCCGTGATCGGGATGCCGCTGCTCGCTTTACGGCGAGACAACGGCACAGGAAGGACTGCGCGTTATCTGGCCGAATGGGTGCCGGTTATCGAAACCGGCCGACTACTGTCACTCGAACAAGTACCCACTGTGGGTCTCCGCTATTGATGAAAACGCGCGAAGCTTACGCCCCGGTATTTGGAGAGTAAACGCTGTAACGGGGTGTGACGGGGGAATCGCGGGGTTCTTCAGGAAGGGTTCAGGATTGAAGCTTTTGGGTGTTTTCAAAGGCCCCATCGCGAGCAGGCTCGCTCCCACAATGGACCTGAGTACACAGGGCTAATGTGGGAGCGAGCCTGCTCGCGATGACGATGGACCAGTCGCAGAAAATGTCAGCTGGCAGTCGCCAACAACAAATCCACCACCGAACGACCATGCCCCCGCTTCCTGCCATGGTCATACAAGGACCCGGCAATCTCATCGGCACGAATCGGCAGGATCGACAGCAAGGTGTCGCTCAAACCGTGGCTGGCCTGGCAGAAGCCCTGCATATAAATGCCGGCCTTGCAGCGCTCGTCGGTGATCAGTTTGTAGTGGCGGTCGACCTCGAAATCACCCAGGTACTGTTCCAGCGGCGCCAGCAGTTTGCGGTGCATCTGCCGTTCGTAACCGGTGGCCAGCACCACCGCATCGTAATGCCGAATCGTCACCTCGCCGGTGGCGTTGTTGCGCACCGCCAGTTCGATGCCGCGTTCGGTGGCGGTGGCTTTCTCGACAGTGGTCAGGGTGCGGAACACATGGCGCGCAATGCCCGACACTTTCTGCCGGTAGAAAATGCCGTAGATGCGTTCGATCAGATCGATGTCCACCACCGAGTAGTTGGTGTTGTGGTACTCGTTGACCAGACGCTCGCGCTCGCTGCTGTGCTGGTTGAACACCAGGTCCGTGAACTCCGGTGAAAACACCTCGTTGACGAACGGGCTGTCGTCCGCCGGCTTGAGCGCCGAGCCACGCAGGATCATGTCCACCTGCACCGACGGGAAGCTGTCGTTCAGGTCGATGAAGGCCTCCGCCGCGCTCTGCCCGCCGCCGATGATCGCGATGCTCATCGGTTGATTGTTCACGCAAGGCTGCCTGGCCATCTTCGCTAGGTATTGCGAATGGTGGAACACGCGAGCGTCATCCTTGAGCGCCTTGAACGCTTCGGGAATGCGTGGGGTACCGCCGGCACTGACCACCACCGAGCGGGTGGTGCGCACATGCTGGTGACCGGCGCCATCGCGGGAAATTACCCGCAGCGCCTCGACCTGATGGTTGTGCAGCACCGGTTCGATGGTCAGCACTTCTTCACCATAGCGGCTCTGGCTTTCGAACTTTGCGGCGACCCAGCGCAGGTAGTCGTTGTACTCCATGCGGCACGGATAGAAGGTGCCCAGGTTGATGAAGTCCACCAGGCGACCGTGGGCCTTGAGGTAATTGACGAAGGAGTAAGGGCTGGTCGGGTTGCGCAGGGTCACCAGGTCCTTGAGAAAGGAAATCTGCAGCTCGCTCTGGGTCGACAGGGTGTTGCCGTGCCAGCTGTAGTTGGCCTGCTTGTCGAGAAACAGCACATCCAGCTCGCCATGGGTCGGGCCGCGCTCCTGCAGGGCGATGGCCAGTGCCAGGTTCGAAGGGCCGAAACCGACGCCGATCAGGTCGTGAACGATGGGCGATGCAATTGCCTGTGTCATTTCCAGTGTCCTCTGGATGAACCCCCTTGCGGCGGGGAATAAACCTAAGTGACCTGACCGGCCTCGGAGCAGGACAGCAAGTCGTCTGATGAAGGGAACGAGGACAGTGAAATAAAATTTAACGAACTTTTCACAAACCGGGCGGCGTCAATGGCCATCCCATTGGCGCATCCGCACCCGGCAATGCTTCATCGCATTGACGATGTGTTTCTCCACCAGTGCCCTGGAAATCCCCAGGCGTTCGGCGATCTCGGGGTGCGACAGGCCTTCGAGTTTGCGCAGCATGAAACTCTCGCGGCACAACCTGGGCAGTTCCGCCAGGGCGCGCTGGAGCATCTCCAGGCGCTGACCATGGTCGAGGTTGCTCAAAGGCGAGGGACTGAAATAACGCTCTTCGGTGTCGAGCACATCCAGTGGCTCGGACTGGCGCAGGGCATTGCGCCGGTGATCGTCGATCACCAGATTCAGTGCCGTGCGATAAAGGAATGCCCGGGGCTGCTCGATCGGCGTGTCGCTGGAGCGCTCCAGTACGCGCACATAAGCGTCATGCACCACATCTTCGGCCACCTCGCGGTTGCCGAGCCTGGCGTTGAGGAAACACACCAGCTCGCGATAGTAGTTTTCCAACATGACTCCCGTCCGCACGGGTGCGGTTTCTGTCCTTGAGCCGACCGATCGGCCCGAAAACAGGCAGTGGCACGATAGTGGCAGTTTGAGGCGCGTAATTTATAGTAATTCTCATGTAGATTTAAAGCGTTGCTTTGTATTGCCCGATAAATAGTCACTAGGCGGCCTGGTAGCCGACCTGGCTTTTGTTGATCGGGTACATATCCATTTTTTTGGTAACGGCTGCTTAAGGTTCCGCCCTTACGGCGGGTTACTTGGAAAAGCGCCAAGTAACCAAGCGCTTTTATCCCCTGACGTACGGCCCTTCGCTTAGGCTCAGGGTTCCCTCCCTCCGACGGGGCAGATCAAAATCAAAAGCAAGGCGGCCGACCGGCCGGCCTGATTGCGCTGGTTCCGTGTAGGAGCGAGCCTGCTCGCGATGGACGCCAGGACACCGCGGGGTGTCAGGCTGCCAGCGTTATCGTTGACGACCATCGCGAGCAGGCTCGCTCCTACAGGGGATTGGGGGCATCCGTGAAATCAGGTCGACTGTCAGGCCGCCTTCGCGAGCAAGCCCGCTCCCACAGGGGATTGGGGACACCCGTGAAATCGGGTCGGCTGTCAGGCCGCCTTCGCGAGCAAGCCCGCTCCCACAAGAGATCGAGTGCATCCGTGAAATCAGGTCGGCTGTCAGGCCGCCTTCGCGAGCAGGCTCGCTCCCACAGGGGATCGAGTACATCCGTGAAATCAGGTCGGCTGTAAGGCCGCCTTCGCTGCGATGCGGCGACCCGACAAGTCAGCTCCCACAGGTAGGCGTCCACCTGCGGACCTGTAGGAGCTGTCGAGTGCAACGAGGCTGCGATCTTTTGATTTTCAATAGCAAGATCAAAAGATCGCAGCCTTCGGCAGTTCCTACAGAGAACCGCGCCAACCATCAGGCCGAGCGGTAGCTCGCCTCGGCGGCTTTTGATCTTGATCCACCCGCCCCTTCGGCAGGCTGAGTGGAGGCGTTCATCCGGGGGGAAGGCGCGTAGCGCCGTGCGGCGAAGCCGCACACATCGAGAGGAGGTGCAGCGAAGCAAACCGGAGGCGATGCCCCCGGATGAATGCCGCAGCGAAGGAACGCCGAGCTTTAGCGAGGGGCCGGACGCCGGGGCGAGCGTTTTTGGTTACTTTTAACTGGGCCGGCACTCCGGGCGTTTGTTAAAAGTGACTCGCCGTAAGGGCGAAACCATAGGTCGCCGTTACCAAAGCAATGGATATGTACTCAGTCAACAAAAGCCAGGTCGGCCCGAAGGCCGCCTTCGCGAGCAAGCTCGCTCCCACAGTTGCTGTTGCACCCTATTTCCAAACCTAAATTCCCCACCCCATCCATCGTTTACAGGACAGCTCCCCGTCCCTGCCAACTCCACGGCAGTGTCCACCCGTTCTGGAACCCTGCATGAAACGTCCCCGTCAGACCCGACGCGCCCTGCTTGTAGCACTCAGCCTGATCCCCGTTGTCGCCGTCGCCGCCTGGCAATTCATCCCGCCCGGTCGCGACCGGTTCGCCACCGTGCAAGTCAGCCGTGGCGATATCGAAAGCAGCGTCACCGCCCTGGGCACCCTGCAACCGCGGCGCTATGTCGATGTCGGCGCCCAGGCGTCCGGGCAGATCCACAAGATCCATGTGGAAGTCGGCGACGTGGTAAAAGAAGGCCAGCTGCTGGTGGAAATCGATCCGTCCACGCAACAGGCCAAGCTCGACGCGGGGCGTTTTTCCATTGAAAACCTCAAGGCGCAGCTCGAAGAGCAGCGCGCGTTGCACGAACTGGCGCGGCAGAAATTCCAGCGCCAACAGAACCTCAAGGCGGGCGGCGCCACCCGTGAAGAGGATGTGCAGACCGCCCAGGCCGAACTGCGCGCCACCCAGGCGCGCATCGACATGTTCCAGGCACAGATCCGCCAGGCCCAGGCCAGCCTGCGCAGTGATCAGGCCGAACTCGGTTACACGCGGATCTACGCGCCGATGTCCGGCACCGTGGTCGCCCTCGACGCCCGCGAGGGCCAGACCCTCAATGCCCAGCAGCAGACACCGCTGATCCTGCGCATCGCCAGGCTGTCGCCGATGACCGTGTGGGCCGAGGTTTCCGAAGCCGACATCGGCCACGTCAAACCCGGCATGAACGCCTGGTTCACCACCCTCAGCGGCGGCACCCGGCGCTGGAAAAGCACCGTGCGGCAGATTCTGCCGGTGCCGCCCAAACCCCTCGATCAAGCCAGCCAGGGCGGCGGCAGCCCCGCCAGTTCGAGCAAGAGCGGCAGCGCCCGGGTAGTGCTGTACACCGTGCTGCTGGACGTCGACAACGCCGACAATGCGCTGATGGCCGAGATGACCGCCCAGGTGTTTTTCGTCGCCGATCAGGCGCAGAACGTGCTGACCGCACCGCTTGCCGCTTTGCAGGCCGGCGCCCGGGACGACCAACAGACGGCACAAGTGGTCGCGCAAAACGGCAACGTCGAACAGCGCGCCGTGCGCACCGGCATCAGCGATCGTCTGCGGGTGCAGATCCTCGACGGCCTGCAGGAAGGCGATCACCTGTTGATCGGCCCGGCCGACGGGAGTGGCGGTTGAATGCACACGCCCCTGATCGAACTGTCGGACATCCGCAAGGCTTACGGCGGTGGCGACGCCCCTGAAGTTCACGTGCTGCGCGGGATCGACCTGTCGATCCATGCCGGCGAGTTCGTGGCGATCGTCGGCGCCTCCGGTTCCGGCAAGTCGACCCTGATGAACATCCTCGGCTGCCTCGACCGCCCGACCTCGGGCGAGTACCGCTTCGCCGGGGAAAACGTCGCCGCCCTGGACAGTGATGAGCTGGCGTGGCTGCGCCGTGAAGCCTTCGGCTTCGTGTTCCAGGGCTACCACCTGATCCCGTCCGGCTCGGCCCAGGAAAACGTCGAGATGCCGGCGATCTACGCCGGCACCCCGGCCGCCGAACGCCACACCCGCGCCGCCGCCCTGCTCGATCGCCTGGGCCTGGCCACCCGCACCGCCAACCGTCCGCACCAGCTTTCCGGTGGCCAGCAGCAACGGGTGTCCATCGCCCGCGCCTTGATGAACGGCGGCCACATCATTCTCGCCGACGAACCCACCGGCGCCCTCGACAGCCACAGCGGCAAGGAAGTCATGGCGCTGCTCGACGAACTGGCGTGCCAGGGCCATGTGGTCATCCTGATCACCCACGACCGCGAAGTCGCGGCGCGGGCCAAGCGCATCATCGAGATCCGCGACGGCCTGATCATCAGCGACAGCGCCCGGGACAATCCCGCCGTACAGCACTCGGCCAATGCCGGCGCCTTGCAGGCAGTGGACCTGCGCAAGCGCCTGAGTGAAGGCGCGCAAGCCAACGGCGCCTGGAAAGGCGAACTGGTCGATGCGGTGCAGGCGGCCTGGCGGGTGATGTGGATCAACAAGTTCCGCACCGCGCTGACCTTGCTCGGGATCATCATCGGCGTGGCTTCGGTGGTGGTGATGCTCGCCGTTGGCGAGGGCAGCAAGCGCCAGGTCATGGCGCAGATGGGCGCCTTCGGTTCCAACATCATTTACCTCAGCGGCTCGGCGCCCAACCCGCGAACGCCACTGGGCATCATCACCCTGGATGAGGTCAGGGCGGTGGGCAGCCTGCCGCAGGTGATGCGGATCATGCCGGTCAACGGCCAGGAAGCCGGGGTGCGTTTCGGCAACCTCGATCACCTGAGCTATGTCGGTGGCAACGACACTAACTTCCCGGCGATCTTCAACTGGCCGGTGGTCGAAGGCAGCTACTTCACCGAGACCGACGAACAGAACGCCGCGGCGGTGGCCGTGATCGGGCACAAGGTGCGCACCAAATTGCTCAAGGACGTGGCCAACCCCATCGGCCAGTACATCCTGATTGAGAACGTGCCGTTCCAGGTGGTGGGCGTGCTGGCGGAAAAAGGCGCCAGCTCCGGCGACTCCGACAGCGACGACCGCATCGCCATCCCCTACTCCGCGGCGAGTGTGCGGCTGTTTGGCAGCCACAATCCCGAGTACATCGCGATTGCCGCCGCCGATGCACGCAAGGTCAAAGAGACCGAGCACGCGATCGAACAGCTGATGCTGCGCCTGCACAACGGCAAGAAGGATTTCGAACTGACCAACAACGCGGCGATGATCCAGGCCGAAGCGCGCACGCAAAACACCCTGTCGCTGATGCTCGGTTCCATTGCGGCGATTTCGCTGCTGGTGGGCGGTATCGGAGTGATGAACATCATGCTCATGACCGTGCGCGAACGGACCCGCGAGATCGGCATCCGCATGGCCACCGGCGCCCGCCAGCGGGACATCCTGCGCCAGTTCCTCACCGAAGCGGTGATGCTCTCGGTGGTCGGCGGGCTGACCGGGATCGCCCTGGCGCTGATCGTCGGCGGCGTGCTGATCCTCAGCGAAGTCGCCGTCGCGTTTTCCCTGATAGCGGTGCTGGGCGCGTTCGGTTGCGCGCTGGTCACCGGTGTTGTTTTCGGCTTCATGCCGGCCCGCAAAGCTGCCCGACTCGATCCGGTGACGGCCCTGACCAGTGAATGATTTTTCGATGAAGCCGCAACTGAGTTTGCTGACCCTCTGCCTGCTGCTCGGCGCCTGTGGCACACCTGCCCAGCGTCCGGACGGCGGCATCGTCCCGCCCTCTTCCTGGCAATCGCCGCACACCCAGAATGCCATGCCCGGCAACGCGCAATGGTGGACCCGCTTCGGCAGCCCGCAGCTGGAGCGTCTGGTGGAACAGGCCCGGCTCGGCAGTCATGACCTGGCTGCCGCCATTGCCCGAGTCCGACAGGCACAGGCCGAAACGGTGGTTGCCGGTGGCTCGCAACTGCCGGAGGTCGAGGCCGGGTTGAACGCCAACCGGCAGAAGTTGCTGCGCGGCAATGGCTATAGCCAACTCGATGCCGACAGCGATAACGACGCGGTGGACTACTTCACCGCCAACCTCACTGCCAGTTATGAAATCGATTTCTGGGGCGGCCAGCGCGCCTCCCGCGACAGTGCGCAGTTCGCCTTGCAAGCCAGCGAATTCGACCGGGCGACGGTGGAGTTGACCTTGCTCAGCGGCGTCGCCAATACCTATGCGCAAGCGTTGTCGCTACAGGAGCAGAGCCGCATTGCCGAGCTGAACCTGGCCAATGCGCAAAACGTTTTGAAGCTGGTGCAGACCCGCTTTGATTCAGGCTCGGCGACGGCCCTGGAACTGGCGCAACAGAAAAGCCTGGTGGCGGCGCAGCAACGACAATTGCCGCTGGTGCAGCAACAGGCCCGGGAAGCGCAGATCAGCCTCGCCGCCCTGCTCGGCCGACCGTTACAGGAACTGCCCCTGGGCCAGGAACGCTTCGATCAGTTTTCGTGGCCGGCCATTGACGCCGGCGTGCCCAGCCAACTGCTCAGCCGTCGCCCGGACATCGCCAGGGCCGAAGCCGAACTGGCCGCCGCCCAGGCCGACGTCACCGTGGCTCGCGCCGCCATGCTGCCGACCCTGACCCTCACCGCGGAAATCGGCTCCGGCGCCGACCGCGCCAGCGATATCCTGCGCAGCCCTTTCTACAATCTCACCGCCGGGCTGCTGGCGCCGGTGTTCAACAACGGTCGCCTGGGGGCCGAACGCGACAAGGCCGTGGCCCGCCAGCAGGAACTGCTGGAAACCTATCGCGGCGCGATCATCAACGGCTTTGCCGACGTGGAAAAAGCCCTGAACAGCATTCGCGGGCTGGATGAACAGCGGCAGTGGCAAGGCGAGGAATTGCGCCAGGCGCAGACGGCGTTTGACATTGCGCAAAGCCGTTATCAGGCCGGCGCCGAGGATTTGCTGACGGTACTGGAGACACAGCGCACGCTGTATGCGGCGCAGGATTTGAATGTGCAGCTGCGGTTGGCGCGGTTACAGGCGAGTATTGCGTTGTACAAGGCGTTGGGAGGGGGATGGCAATCGATTGAAGGAACCGGACGCGATACCTGAATCCGGTTACCCCGGAGAAATAAGCGATCTGTCGGCAGCAGGCTGATTAAGGCTCAACGATGAAAGTGCCAGGAGCTAGACGGTTATAAACAACATCTGGCAGCAACTGAATTGCATAGGAATAAGAAACCTCCCGCCCCAAAAATGCTGCGGCCTGATGAAAAGGAACCAGGAGCTTAAGTCCCACCGCCGGTGTCGTCGAAATAACCCGACCGACGGTGAACTGCAAACTTCCGCTAAACAGCGTAACTGTCATTTGAGTCCCGCGATGTATACCTTCGATTGGAGGAATTTGAAATCTGGCGCCCCCTTGAGCCTCAATTAAATGAAGCTTCAGAACATTGTTTTGTGCATCAAGGGGCAAAACATGAGGAAGTTTTTCAAGGTCCAGGTTATCTGTAGCAATGGTGAATTGAGCGGTTAAGGAAGGCCAGCCTACTCCTCCAATGAACGCGGTATAGGTCACAGTTACTTGTTGACCTTGATGGACCAGGGCTTGTTCTTTCGTCACGCCAACACCCTGATAGTCATCTTCCTCATCATAAAAGTGAACGATACTGGTCGTGCCCTGCTCACTGCTCAAACACAGGTGGATTTCTCCGCCATCTTCCATTCCGTCAATGTTATCCATGCCCACTACAAGGCCATTGGGGTTCAACTTGAAAAGAGCCGGAAAAAAAACGCCGGAAACCTCATATGTCGCTTGAGTCCCGACAAAAAAAATCCTCGGTTCAGGGAGTGACTCGAATTCGACGAACCCGGAACTGCTTGTTGTTGAAGTCATGACAGATGTCCTTCCACGGGGTTGAACGGCACAGGGTTTTCGCCAAATCCACAGGATTGTGCAGCGATGAGAAACATCAAGCCTCATGAAAGGCTCGATGACTACTGACAGAAATAACAGTCCGACTGGCCTTTCCGATCAGTGGTGAGACCCGCCCACGGAATTCGCGGGCGCCGCAGATTCCCTGTAGGAACTATCGAGGGAAACGAGGCTGCGATCTCTTGCTTTAAGCCTTGGCCTTCAGATTCCGCGCATACCAAGGCCGCTGCGGCACCTTCCTGAACAGATCCTCGAGCTTCTTTTCATCCTCGCCAAAGGTAATCCGCAGCGCCAGCTTCATGGTCTCCGGGTCCATTTCCACCGACCGCCCCGCCTGCAACCCCGGCGTGGTGCTGCAACCATGGGTGTCCGGTCCCAGCCACGGGTCGTCGACTTCAACCCAGCGTCCCGGGGCGAACCACGGCACGCCGTTGACTTCAAGCCGGCTGACCTCCCCCGGATGAAAGCGCTCATGGGCACGGAACCAGTCTTCCAGGCGGTCGTCGATCCAGCCGTGGAAGTGCCAGAACACCGGGCTGACATGGGACGAAAACGGGTCGCCGAGGAAGTCGTTTTCCGGCGCGAACCAGCGCGCGGAAAAGTCCGATGGATCACGGGCGAACGGCACCGGCTGGCCATTGGACGGATCGCGAGGTACCGAGGCCCAGCGCATGTGCAACCAGTCGTGCAGCCCCAGCTCCACCTCTGAACCAAACTGCCCCAAGGTCAACTTCGACAGATAACGCGGGTCGCGGTACTGCGACTCCCAGACCTGGAAATTGCTGTGATAGGTCTCGGCGGTCTTGATGTCGCTGACCCACTGCGAGTACTCGTCATCGTCTTCGGCCAGCCAGGTCGGAGGCAGCGCGGTACCGTCGTGGTTGTCGAAGTAATTGGCGAAGCCAGTGCGATCCCTCGCCAGCTCCGGTTGCGGCAAGGGAAATTGCGTCCACGAGGGCAAATCCTGCATCGAACGCGCGGTGCCCAACATGTGCCGGTGCATGAAGAAAAAATCCACGCCCGAGCCATTGCGGTCCTTGCGCGCGCCACGGGCATCCCGCTCCTTGCCCCTGGGGCCGGGCTGCCAGCCGATGCCGCGCAAGGCGTCGCGCTTGTCTTCGGGCAAGGTGTGCCATTTGTCCCTGGACGCATGCCAGAGCTGGTGAAACAGACGATGCTCGGCGGACGTCAGCCAGGCCAGCAACGGCGCGCCCAGCCCGGTGCGCTCTCGCGCTTCGGGGAATACCCGCTTGACGGCGATAAAGCGATTGTCCTGGGCGGTCAGCATCAACGGCCGATCCAGATCCAGCACCCGCCCGCTCAACGAGCCGCTGCCGGCGTTGCCGAATGTGGCCCAGACTTCGTCCAGCGCCATGCTGAATTCGTAGTCGCAGCTGCCATTGGCGCTGAGCAACCGCCAACTCAATTGCGCCGATTTGGCCCCGGCCAGATCGCCGAGCACCCGAAAACGTGGCGCTTCACTGGAACGCAAACGCTCGGCGGTATCGAGAAAGCCGATCAGCCCGCGACCCTTGTGGCCTATGTCGAGAAACACTTCCAGGCCGTCCGTGGGCAAGCCTTCAAGCCCGGCATCGCGCCCTTCGAAACGGATCTGCCAGACCCCGCGCAGCGAATCGGCCAGACGCTGGCCGGCCACGTCCGCGACATCGAAGGTCGCTTCGCCGGGGGTGATCGTCGGGTCCGGTTTCGTCCATTGGCGATGCCCATAAAAGGCCGCAGGCACCGCCGCGCCGGTCAGCGCCAGGCCCGCCATGAACCATCGTCGAGAAATCGTCATTGCCCTACCTGTGTCAGCCATGGAGCAGGCTTTATCCCAGCTAGAACGTTTGTTGCCCCCCGAAATTTAAAGAGCATCGCGAGCAGGCTCGCTCCCACATTGACCGAGTGAACACTGAAGATCCCCTGTGGGAGCGAGCCTGCTCGCGATGGCGTCGGCACAAACACTAAATTCCTCCCCCACTGACTCGTCCATCCCAGATAGCAAAGCCCCCTACGCCCACAACCGGGCGGCGAACTGACTGAGACGGCAATGACAAAACCACGCTCGAAAAAGGCTCTTTTCATCGGCCTGCCGCTGGCCCTGGCGATCAGCGCCGGGGCAGGCTTCGCGGCCTGGGACTACTGGTTCAAAGGCAACCCCGGTTATCCGGTCAAGGTGATGAAGCAGGCCGATGAACTGCATGAACGCCTGCTCTCGTTCGACAGCCACATCACCGTGCCCATGGACTTCGGCACCGCCGGCAACGAGGCAGACAAGGACGGCAGCGGCCAGTTCGACCTGGTCAAGACCGGGCGTGGGCGCCTGTCCGGCGCGGCGTTGACGATCTTCGGCTGGCCGGAAATCTGGAACGGCCCCAACGCGCCGCACCGCCCTACCGCCGGGTTCATCGAAGAAGCGCGCTTCGAGCAGGAAACCCGCTACAAGATCATCAGCGCCCTGGTCCGTGACTACCCCAACCAGGTCGCCATCGCCTACACCCCCGAGGACTTTCGCCGCCTGCACGGCGAAGGCAAGTTCGCGATTTTCATGAGCATGCTCAACGCCTACCCGCTGGGCAACGACCTCAACGCCCTGGACAAATGGGCGGCCCGGGGCATGCGCATGTTCGGCTTCAGCTATGTGGGCAACAACGCCTGGGCCGATTCGTCGCGGCCATTGCCGTTCTTCAACGATTCCCGGGACGCCCTCGGCGGCCTTTCAGAGATCGGCAGGCAGGCGGTGCATCGCCTCAACGATCTCGGGGTGATCATCGACGTCTCGCAGATGTCGACCAAGGCCCTGGAACAGGTCGCCCGCCTGAGCCGCACGCCGATGGTCGCTTCCCACTCCGCGCCCCGTGGCCTGGTGGACATCCCGCGCAACCTGAGCGATCACGAAATGCAGCTGATCAAGGACAGCGGCGGCGTGGTGCAGATTGTCGGCTTCCCCACCTATATCAAGCCGTTGAGCCAGGCCACCCAGGACAAGCTCAACGCCCTGCGCGCGCGCTTCGACCTGCAACCGCTGCAAGGCCTGGAAATGGCCTTGATGCCGGGCGACCCGATCATCACCGTGTGGCCCGAGCAGCGTTTTGGCGAGTACGCCAGCCAGCTCTACGCCATCGTCGACGAAGAACCCAAGGCCACCCTCAAGGACTACGGCGACGCGATTGATTACGCGGTGAAGAAAATCGGCATCGACCATGTCGGCATCAGTTCGGACTTCAACGACGGCGGCGGCCTCGACGGCTGGAAAGACGTCAGTGAAGTGCGCAACGTGACCGCCGAACTGATCAGCCGTGGCTACAGCGAAGCGGACATCGCCAAGCTCTGGGGCGGCAACTTCCTGCGGGTCTGGGACCAGGTCGAGAAGTCCGCCCGGCCCGTCGCCAAAAACTGAAGCCCCTTTTGCCAAGCGAACCCCAAGCCATGACCAACCGTCGTTCATTCCTCAAACAGGCCGGCATTCTCGCCGCCGGCCTGCCCCTGACTGCCGGCGTGAATCTGCCGGCATTGGCCAGCAATCCGCCGTCGTTACCCAAGGGCAAATGGGCGCAATTACGCCAGCTGTTCAACCAGGACCCGGACTACCTGCACTTCGCCAACTTCCTGGTGACTTCGCACCCGACACCGGTGCGCAACGCCATCGACATGCACCGCGCCAACATCGACCGCAACCCCGGCCGCGCCATGGACTGGGACCTGCAGGAAACCGAAAAACGCGAGCACAACGTGCGGGTCTGGGCCGCTCGTTACCTCAACGCAACGCCTGAGCAGATCGCCCTCACCGGCAGCACCACCGAAGGCCTGGCGATAATCTACGGCGGCATCCATGTGCGCGCGGATCAGGAAATCCTCGTCAGCGAACACGAGCATTACTCCACCAATTACACCCTGGAATACCGCCAGCAGCGGCAAGGCACGAAGGTGCGCAAGCTCAAGCTGTTCGAGAACAGCCGCGATATTTCCGTGGATGAAGTGCTAGGTTCCATCACCAAGGGCATTCGCCCCGAGACCCGCGTACTGGGCATGACCTGGGTGCAATCGGGCAGTGGCGTGAAGCTGCCCATCGGCGAAATCGGCAAGCTGGTCGAGGAGTTGAACCGCAAGCGCGATGAGAAGGACCGCATCCTGTATGTGGTCGACGGGGTGCACGGTTTCGGCGTCGAGAACCTCGACTTTCCCGAGATGCACTGCGACTTCTTCATCGCCGGCACCCACAAATGGATGTTCGGCCCTCGCGGCACCGGGATCGTTTGTGCCCGCTCGGCCGAGGTCAAGGACGTCACGCCGATCATTCCGACCTTCTCCGAAGCCACCACCTTTTCGACCATCATGACCCCCGGTGGCTACCACAGTTTCGAATATCGCTGGGCAGCGGACGAAGCCTTCAAGCTGCACCTGCACCTGGACCTGGGCAAGGCCGAGGTGCAAGCGCGCATCCACGCACTCAACACCTACGCCAAGAACCGCCTGCTGGAGCAATCACGGATCGAACTGGTGACGCCGCAAAGCCCGCAGCTGTCCGCCGGTTTCACCTTCTTCCGGGTCAAGCAGCAGGACTGCGAGAAAGTCGCCAGCGGCCTGATGCAACACCGCGTGGTCTGCGATGCGGTGGAGCGCGACGCCGGCCCCGTGGTGCGCATCGCCCCGGGCCTGCTCAACAGCGAAAGCGAAATCGACCGCTTCATGGCCCTGCTAAACAAGATCGCATAGCGCCGCTACCCCCTGTAGGAGCGAGCCTGCTCGCGATGGTCGCCGGAACACCGCGGAGAGTCAGACACCCCGCGTCATCGTTGACGTCCATCGCGAGCAGGCTCGCTCCTACAGGGGTCGTATCATTTAATCGAGATGACTCATGACCCTTTATTCGTTGACCTTCTCCGCCCTTGCGGTTGCCTTCCTGTCGACTACTGCACAAGCCGCCACCCCGCCCCCACCGGGCAAGGTCTTCAAGGACTGCCGCAACTGCCCCGAAATGGTCGTGCTGCCCGCCGGCACGTTCACCATGGGCACCCCCGACGACGAAGTCGGCCGCGAGCCCGATGAAGGCCCGATGCATGACGTGACCTTCGCCAAACCCTTTGCCATGAGCCGTTTCCAAATCACCACCGGCGAGTGGGACAGCTACCTCAAGGAGAGCGGCGTGACCATCGCCAATGGCGATACCCGCCCGGGCCGCGAGTGCATCGCCAGCAAACCGCGCTACCCGCAGAGCCCGCGCCAGCCGGCGGTGTGCATGAACTTCGACGACGTGAAGCACTACGTCGCCTGGCTGTCGAAAAAGACCGGGCAGCAGTACCACATGGTCAGCGAAGCCCAGCGCGAATACGCCGCCCGTGGCGGCACCAAGGGGCCGTTCCCCTTCCCGTTCGATGAGGGCAAGGAATACAGCATCGCCAGGCATGCCAATACCTACGGCCCGGCGGATGGCTACAGCTACAGCTCGCCCGTGGGCAGCTACCCGCCCAACGCCTTCGGCATGTACGACATGCACGGCAACGTCTACGAGTGGGTCGAGGATTGCGAACACCCCGACTACGTCGGCGCCCCCACCGACGGCAGCGCCTGGCTGGAACCCAACTGCGAAGCCGTGCGCATCCGTGGCAACGACTGGGGCGAAGCGCCGGTGTTCTCCCGTTCCGGCAACCGCAACAGCCAGTACCCGCAAGAGCGTGGCGACTGGATGGGCTTTCGCGTAGTGCGTGATCTCTAAAGCACCCCCGTCCCCCTGTAGGAGCGAGCATGCTCGCGATGGACGCCCAGGCACCGCGGGGAGTCAGGCACCCCGCGTTATCGTTGACGACCATCGCGAGCATGCTCGCTCCTACAGGGGTTGGTAACACCCTCTAAATTAACCCCGCAACCAGACGTTCTACTGGGTATCTGCCTTCCGACCCAAGGAACTGTCTTCCATGACCCAGCCCACCCGAGGCGCCATCGGCGAATTGTTCGCCCTGCTCAAACCCTTTCGACTCATCGTCACCGCGTCCATCGTCCTGGGCATGGTCGGTGGCCTGAGCGTCACGGTGCTGCTGGCGACCATCAACGAAGCCCTGCACGCCGAAAGCGGCCTGACCCAGGGTGTGGTCGCGCTGTTCGCCGGGCTGTGCCTGCTGGCGCTGGCCAGTTCGATCTGCTCGGACATCGGCACCAACTACGTCGGCCAACACATCATCGCCAGGCTGCGCAAACAGCTGGGCGAGAAGGTACTCTCGGCGCCGATCGAACAGATCGAGCGCTATCGCAGCCACCGCCTGATCCCGGTGCTGACCCACGACGTCGACACCATCAGCGACTTCGCCTTCGCCTTCGCGCCGCTGGCGATTTCCATCACCGTGACCCTGGGCTGCATGGGTTACCTGGCGCTCCTGTCGTGGCCGATGTTCCTGATCATGGTTGCCGCGATCCTGATCGGCACTGCCATCCAGGCCTATGCCCAGAGCAAGGGCGTGCAGGGTTTCATGGCCGCCCGGGAGGCCGAGGACGAACTGCAAAAGCACTACAACGCCATCGCCGAAGGCGCCAAGGAACTGCGCATCCACCGCCCTCGCCGCCAGCGCATGTTCACCTCCGGGATCAAGGGCACTGCCGAATTCATCTGCAACACCCAGGTGCGCTCGATCAACACCTTCGTCATCGCCAAGACCTTCGGCTCGATGCTGTTCTTCGTGGTGATCGGCCTGGCCCTGGCGCTGCAAACCTTCTGGCCGAGCGCCGACAAAACCGTCATGAGCGGTTTCGTGCTGGTGCTGCTGTACATGAAAGGCCCGCTGGAACACTTGATCAGCACCCTGCCCATCGTCAGCCGCGCGCAGATTGCCTTTCGCCGTATCGCCGAACTGTCCGAGCAATTTTCTACCCCTGAACCGCACCTGCTGCTCAGCGACAAAGGCAATGCCAAACCCGTCGTGCAAGAGCTGCAACTGGCGGACGTGCACTACGCCTTCCCCTCGGTGGACGGTGCCGCGCCGTTCCAGCTGGGGCCGGTCAACCTGTCGATCAAGCAGGGCGACATCACGTTCATCGTCGGCGAGAACGGTTGCGGCAAGACGACGCTGATCAAGTTGCTGCTGGGCCTGTACACGCCGCAACACGGGCAGATCCGCGTCAACGGCCAAGCCATCGACGCGCACAACCGCGACGACTATCGCCAGTTGTTCACCACCATCTTCGCCGACTACTACCTGTTCGACGACGTGGTCCAGGGCGACACCCACATCCCGCAAGACGCGAACAAATACCTGCAACGCCTGGAAATCGCGCACAAGGTCAGCGTCAAGGACGGCAGCTTCACCACCACCGACCTCTCCACCGGCCAGCGCAAGCGCCTGGCGCTGGTCAACGCCTGGCTGGAAGAACGCCCGGTGCTGGTGTTCGACGAATGGGCCGCCGACCAGGACCCGACCTTCCGCCGCATCTTCTACACCGAGCTGCTGCCGGACCTCAAACGCCTGGGCAAGACCATCATCGTGATCTCCCACGATGACCGGTATTTCGATGTGGCGGATCAGTTGGTGCGCATGGAAAGAGGCCGGGTGGTCACGGAGCTGACACCCGCCTGATCACGCCACTCACCTGTGGGAGCGAGCCTGCTCGCGATAGGGCCAGCACTTTCAACATTGAAGGCGACTGATCCACCGCCATCGCGAGCAGGCTCGCTCCTACAGGTAATGCGCAAGTTTCTGAAATTTCTTTTCCGGTTTCCAGCCAACGCCCCGTCTTAATAATCATTCCTATTAACAAAAACTCTGCACGACACTTTTCCAGGAGCACAGGCAAGTAATGCGATCCCTTCCACGCCGCACACCTCTCGCGCTGGCCGTACAGCGCCCTTCTCTGCATCGAACCCTGTTGACCAGCGTTTTGCTGACCGCCACCTTGCTGGGGAGCACGATGGCCAACGCAGCACCGGTCAACGTGAGTATCGCCGTGCAGCCGCTGTCCAGCGCGCTGACCGAGCTGGGCATGCAGACCAACCTGCAGATCCTCTACAGCCCGGACCAGGTCGCCGGTATCAAGTCCCGTGCGGTGTCAGGTTCCCTGGAGCCTTCCGCGGCCCTGGCCGAGATGCTCAAGGGCACCGGCATTTCGTTCCAGATCAACGGCAACAGCGTGACCCTGATTTCCGGTGGCGGTTCGAGCCTGCAACTGGGCGCGACCACCATTTCCGGCCAGGCCCTGGGCCTGGTCACCGAGGACACCGGTTCCTACACCACCGGCGCCACGACCACCGCCACCAAGCTGCCGCTGACCATCCGCGAAACCCCGCAATCGGTGACCGTGGTGACCCGGCAATTGATGGACGACCAGGGCGCAAAGAGCGTGGGTGATGTCCTGCGCAACACGCCGGGCGTCACCATGCAAAAGTACGACAGTGACCGTACCGAGTTTTCCGCCCGTGGCTTTGCCATCACCAACTTTCAATACGATGGCGTCAACATCCCTTACGACGGTGTCTACGGGGAAAACCCGAACAACAGCGACGACGCCGCCAGCCTGGACCGCGTCGAAGTCATCAAGGGCGCGACCGGCCTGATGACCGGTGCCGGCGATCCGTCCGCCACCGTCAACCTGGTGCGCAAGAAGCCGACCAAGGACTTCAAGGCCTCGGTCAGCGGCACCGTCGGTTCCTGGGACAACTACCGCACCGAAGGCGACATCTCCGGTTCGCTGACCGAAACCGGCAACGTACGCGGTCGCTTCGTCGGCGCCTATCAGGACAAGGATTCGTACATCGATCACTACAGCCAGAAGAAAGACCTGTACTACGGGATTCTCGAAGCCGACCTGACCGACGACACCCTGCTGACCCTCGGCGTGGACAAATCCAGCGCCACGCCGCGCGGCAGCTCCTGGACGGGCAACTCGCCGTTCTTTTCCGACGGTGGCCGCACCGATTTCTCCCGCAGCTTCAACCCGGGCGCCGACTGGAGCCGTCGTGATTTCGACAGCACCACCTACTTCGCGTCCCTGGAACAGGCGCTGGCCAACGACTGGAAACTCAAGTTCAGCCTCGACCAGAAAACCACCGACCACGACACCCAACTGGCCTCGGCCAGCGGCGGCAACCCGGACCGCGCCACCGGCGAAGGCATGTTCTTCTACTGGGGTCGCTGGGAGGGCCATCGCGTACAGAACACCGCTGACATCAACGTCTCCGGCCCGTTCACCCTGGGCGGTCGCGAGCATGAACTGGTGGCAGGTTTCATGACCTCCCATTCCCGGCAGACCGGTGCGACCTACGACACCAGCGCCTCCCAGCTGGTGCCGGGCAACATCTTCGACTGGGAAGGCCATCTGGCCAAACAGGAGTTCCCGAAGAACGGCAAGTACGAGCGCACCCAGAGCCAGAACGGCGCCTACCTGGCTACGCGTCTGCGCCCGACCGATGATCTGTCGTTCATCCTCGGTGGCCGCGTGAGCACCTACAAGTACAACGAGGACTACACCTACTATCCGGGCGCCAACCTTGCCGACACCCATGCCAGCTACAAGGAACACGGCGTGGTCACGCCTTACGCCGGTGTGGTCTACGACCTGGACAATACCTACTCGGTCTACGCCAGCTACACCAGCATCTACCAGCCGCAGATCTACAAGGACGCCAGCGGCAAGACCCTGGAACCGGTGGAAGGCAACGCCTACGAGACCGGTCTGAAAGCGGCCTACTTCGAAGGCAAGCTGAACGCCAGCCTGGCCTTCTTCCGCATCGAACAGGACAACGTCGCCCAGTACGTCACCACCGACACCACCACAGGGCAAGACGTCTACAAGCCAACCTCCGGCGCCACCACCAACGGCGTGGAACTGGAAATGGCCGGCGAACTGGCCGAAGGCTGGAACCTGTCGGCGGGCTATACCTACGCCCGTACCCGTGACAAGGACGAACAGCGCATCTTCGGCTTCCCGCTGGCCACCACCAAGCCGGAACACGTGATCCGCACCTTCACCACCTACCGCCTGCCCGGCGCGCTGGACCAGTTCACCGTCGGTGGCGGCGTCAGCTGGCAGAGCGCGTTCTACGGCCAGACCTTCAACCCGAGCGTCGATGGCAGCGGCCAGGGCGCCACCGTCAACCTCAAGCAAGGCGGCTACACCCTCGTCGACCTGATGACGCGCTTTCAGTACGACGAACACCTGAGCTTCACCGCCAACGCCAACAACATCTTCGACAAGCAGTACCTGACGGGCCTTGGCAACTTCGGCACCACCTTCTACGGCGAGCCGCGCAACTTCCAGCTGACGGCGAAGTACGACTTCTGAGTCGGTTGAGCTGAAATGAAAATGCCCGTGTCGTGAGATGCGGGCATTTTTTTGTCTGTGGGATTTGCGGTGATTGTGATGCCGCCATCGCGAGCAGGCTCGCTCCTACAGTGGGTCTTCAGTGAATGCAAATTCCGGATTCACTGAAGATCAATTGTGGGAGCGAGCCTGCTCGCGATGGCGATAGTGGCCTCACCAAAAAGATCGCAGCCTGCGGCAGCTCCTACAGATGTAGGCATTCCTCTGTAGGAGCTGCCGCAGGCTGCGATCTTTTGATCTTCTAATCCGGCGATTCAATCCGATCCAGCGCCCGATTCACCGCCAGCTCCCCCAACATGATGACCTGCGCAATCCCGAGCAGCGTATTGCGCCCCGTCCCCTCCATGCGATCTGCCAGATCCAGGGTCATGACATTGGCCGAAGCCAGCGACTCACAGGCATGGGCCAGCAGGGCTTGGGTGTCGAGGTCGGGGTTGACGATGAAGGTGGTGTCGAGTGTGCGGGGGGTGGCGTTGATGTCGGCGGCTGAGGGGATGCGGTCGAAAGGCGTGGCCGAGTCGGTTTCCGGGGGATTGGGTGTTGGCTTGAACATCGATGTAACTCCATATGGGACTGATGGAGCCATCACCCTCGCTACCAAACGAAGGGTGGTGACCATACGAAGGTTGGTAGACCGGCCCATATGGCAAACCCGGCGCACCCGAGGGTGCCCTGCGCATGGTCACCATTAAAAGGTGACGCTGTGCGCCATATGAAGGACGGGCTACCAAACCCGATCGCTGTCTTTTTCAGCGACCGGCAAACGATAAAACCCGGCCCCAAGGCGCACAAGCCGGCGGATTCTGGCGTAACCGTAGGCAACGACGCAAGAAACTGTGGCTTTCATGAAGTAACGCTGACGGCCGTTAAACAAACACTCCGAACAGAGACCGCATCGCGAGCAGGCTCGCTCCCACAGGGGATTGCCAGTGAATGCAAAGTCCCGGCTCAATGCAGATCAATTGTGGGAGCGAGCCTGCTCGCGATGGCGACAGTGGCCTCACCAAAAAGATCGCAGCCTGCGGCAGCTCCTACAAAGAGTACGTAGTCCCCTGTAGGAGCTGCCGCAGGCTGCGATCTTTTGATCTTCCGTTTACTTCACAACCGCGTACGCACCCACCCCGCCACTTCCCGGTGAATCCCCTCCACCTCCCCCAACAACCCCGCCATGCGCAAGAAGTCATGGGTCATGCCCGGCTGCTCCAGCAACGTCACCTCATTCCCCGCCGCCCGCAGCCGCTCGGCATACGCCAGCCCTTCGTCATGCAACGGATCATGCCCGGCCAGGTACACCAGCGCCGGGGCCACGCCCGACAGATCGTCGGCCAGCAACGGCGAGCAGCGCCAGTCGGCCAAATCCGCAGACGTGCGGGCGTAGTGGGCGTAGAACCAGTCCAGGGTCGGGGTTTCGAGCAGGTACCCTTCGGCGAAATCGCGGTGGGAGGTGCGGTGGGTGGTAGCGTCGGTGACGGGGTAGACCAGCAGTTGGGCCTTGGGTTTGAGGGCCAGTTCCTGGGGTTGGCGTACGGCGATCAGCGACAGCACCGTGGCCAGGGTGGCGCCGACACTGTCGCCGGCCAGTGCCACCCGTGACGCATCCAGGCCGTGGGTCGCGCCTACGCGTACCAGCCAGTTGCCGGCGTCGCAGGCGTCCTGAACCGGGGTGGGGAATTTCCATTCCGGCGCCAGGCGGTAATCCACGGTCAGCAGGGCGAAGCCGCCCTGCGCCGCGAGGCGACGGCACAGCGCGTCATGGGAATCGAGGCTGCCGACCACGTAGCCGCCACCGTGGAAATACAGCATCACCGGTTGCAGGCCGTCGACCGCCTGGCCGTTGCGATACAGGCGCGCGGGCAGGCTATGACCGTCGCGGGCGGGGATGGTGAAGTTTTCGCAGGCGATGTGATCCAGCGTCACGTCGAGGAAGCCTGAAGCGGCTTCGAAGTCAATCCGCGCCTGTTGTGGGGTTTGTTCGTGCATGGGGCGGCTTTTGCCGGTGAGACGGCCGAACTCGGCGAGTTCGAGGAAAGCTTCAAGTTCTGGCAGTACGGCCATGGGGGGAATCCTTTTACACAAAGAGGTCGAAAATCAATCTTGAAACCGGCACAAAACCTGTAGGAGCGAGCCTGCTCGCGATAGCGGACTGCCAGCCAACGTTGATGTCGACTGGCAGGCCCTCATCGCGAGCAGGCTCGCTCCTACAGGGGGTGTGTGGTTATGCGGTAATCAGGCGGTGCTCCAGCAGGTCCTCCAACTGACCCAGCAACTCATCACCCCGCAGCAACTCGTAATGCCCACCGGCCAACAAACGATCCACCCCGTGATGCCCGACCTGCGCCTCGAACACCCGACGCTCATCCTCACGTCCGGCCACCCACCAGCGATGCGCCGCGACCTGCACCTTAGGCAGTCGCCGTTGCGCCAGGGCCAGTTGCTTGAGCGCTGAACCGGTGGCGAAGATCTGCGTCAGTTCGCTCGCCCCCAGCGCTGCGTGGCCATTGCCGCCGTGCATGGCCGCGGCAATCACCGCCGAGGCGCCTTTGCGCTCGTTCAGGCCGGCGGCTTTTTCGGCAATCAGCGCCTGTGCCTGTTCAAACGGTTGACCAAGGACAAACTTCAGGAAGTCCGCCAGATCCTCACGCCAGTCCCCCGCCTCCGCCGTGCCCGCCACGTAGCTGTCGACCAGCCCGGCAAAGGCCACCGCCTGACCTTGCGACTCCAGCTCATGGGCCACCAGTTGGGTCAACGCACCACCCAGCGACCAGCCCAGCAAGTAGTACGGCCCTTGCGGTTGCTGTGCACGAATCCGCTGCGCATAGGCCTGCGCCATGGTCAGCAGCGACTCATCCTGCCATTGCGGATCGAGCAGCATCCGGCATTGCAGGCCGTACACCGTGCGCCGACCTTCCAGGCGTCGCGCCAGCGGCTCGTAGTCGAACACCGTGCCGAAACCGGCGTGCAGGCAGAACAGCGCCGGCACGTTGGCGACCCGGCCATTCAAGGCCAGCAACGGGTCCGGCGCGCTCGCAGTCTCGGCAGCCTGATAGCCGCTGAGTTCGGCGATGCAGGGTTTCTGCATCAGGTCCCTCAGCTTCAATTCGAAGCCCAGTTGCGGCTGGCTGCGCACCCGGGAGATGACCTTGAGCACCTGCAACGAATCGCCGCCCAGTTCGAAGAAGTTGTCGTCGATGCCCACCTGCGGCACGCCGAGCACCTCTTGCCAGATCGCCACCAGCGCGGTTTCCAGGGCGTTGCGCGGCGCGCGATAACCACCCGGCGCCCATTCCGGCTGCGGCAGCGCGCGACGGTCGAGCTTGCCGTTGGCCGACAGCGGGAAGCGCTCCAGCACCAGGATCCGCGCCGGCACCATGTAGTCCGGCAGCTGTGCTTGCAGCTCGGCCTTCAGGCGTCGGTCCAGCCCATTCGAGCCCATTGCAACGACGTACCCGACAAGCTGCTTGCCAGTCGGCGTGTCGTGCACCACCACGGCGGCATCCTGCACGCCAGCGCACTCACGCAGGCGCGCTTCGATCTCGCCCAATTCGATGCGGAACCCACGAATCTTCACTTGCTGATCGAGGCGGCCGAGGTAATCGATCAAGCCGCATTCACGCTGGCGCACCAGGTCACCGGTGCGGTACATGCGGCCACCGGCCTCGAACGGGTCGGGGATGAAACGTTCGGCACTCAGGCCCGGGCGCTGGTGATAACCACGGGCCAGGCATTCGCCGCCCAGGTACAGCTCGCCGCTGACACCCACCGGCAACGGATTGAGATCGGCGTCGAGGATGTACAGGCCACGGCCCGCCACGCCACGTCCAATCGGCGCGTAGGCCGCCTCGCAACTTTCGCTGGCCTCGGCCCGCCACAGCAGCGGTGTGACCACGGTTTCGGTCGGGCCGTAGCCGTTGACCAGCCGCTGCGGGCGCAAGGCGCGCTTGACCTGCTCGAAGCTGGCATCCGGCACCGCATCGCCGCCAAAGCAGTACACCTGCACCGCCGGCGGATTGCCCAGGCGCTCGGCCACCTCGGCCATCTGTTGCAGGTACGCCGGCGGGAAGCAGGCCACGGTGACGTTGTGGCGATGCAGCACTTGAAGGGTTTGCTCAGGCGTCCACAGGTTGTCTTCGCGGATCACCAGACTGCCACCGGCCAGCAGCACGCTGAGCCAACGCTCCTGGGCACCGTCGAAGGCGAACGACATGAAATGCAGTTCGCGGCTTTGCGGGGCCAGTTCGTAGAGGTCGATGATGCCGCGGCAGTGCCGGGCAATCGGTCCTCGCGCCACGGCCACGCCCTTGGGTTGGCCGGTGGAGCCGGAGGTGTAGATCAGATAGGCGAGATGCCCCGGCAACGGCTTGGCAACCGGGCATTCAGCGCCATCGGCAACAGTCAACTGATCGAGCAGCAGACGCGGCGGACTGCCGGCCAGCGGCAGGCGCCCACCCAGATCGCTGTCGCAAATCAGCAGGCTCGCCGCCGAATCGCCGAGCATGTACGCCAGTCGCTCGGCCGGGTACGCAAGGTCCAGCGGCAGATAGGCCGCACCGGCCTTGAGCACCGCGAGGAACGCGACAATCGTGCGTTCGGAACGCGGCAACGCCACCGCCACCAGGCTTTCGGCACCCATGCCACGGGCGATCAGCTGTTGTGCCAGAGCATTGGCTTGCACCTCAAGCTGCGCATAACTGACCTCGCGGTCCTCACAGAGCAAGGCGATTTTCTGCGGCTGCGCAATCACATTCCGATTGAAGCTGTGCAGCAAATCCGCTTGATCGTCGCAGGCCCGCGGGAGGCTCAAGCGCGCCTCGGGCAGCCCGATATTGCCCAGCAGACAGTCAGCGTCTTCCGGCAAGACACGCAGCAAGCCTTCCAGCTGCGCACGAATGCGCTCGACTTCCACGTCGCTGAAGCGATCACGCAGGTACAGGTACTCCACCTCCAGACCTTCATCGTTGGCGCTGACCATCAAGTCCATCGGGAAGTTGGTCACGCCACCGCTGCCGACGTCGGCAAAGCGCAGCTCGCCTTCCTCGCCGCCTTTGAGTGCGCGGTCCACCGGGTGGTTTTCGAAGACGATGATGCTGTCGAACAGGCCCTGGCCACCCTGCCCGGCCCAGCGCTGGATATCGGACAGCGGCGTGTGCTCGTAGTCGCGCACGCTCAGGTTGTAGTCCTGCAATTCACGCAGCCACTCGCCGAGCGGTTGCTGCGGGTCGAGGGTCTGGATCACCGGCAAGGTGTTGATGAACAGGCCGAGCATGTCCTGGGCACCGGCCAGCCCGGTCGGACGCCCCGCCACCGTGGCCCCGAATGCGACGCTGCGCTGACCGCTGTGACGTTGCAGCAGCAACAGCCAGGCGCCTTGGACCAGGGTGTTGAGGGTCACGCGCTGGCGCCTGGCGAAACGTTGCAGCTTGCCCGTGGCCTCGGCGTCGAGGTCGCTGTACATCACGCCGTGGCCGGAACCCGCGGCTCCGGAGGCCTTGGCCAGAATGGTCGGCGCCTCCAGCAAAGCCAGGCGCTCGCGCCAGAAGCCTTCGGCCCGGGCAGCGTCCTGGCGTTGCAGCCAGGCGATGTAGTCGGCATAACGCCCCGTCAGTGCCGGCAGGCTGTCGTGGTGGTACAGGCGCAGCATCTCGCCCAACAGGCGCGACGCACTCCAGCCATCGAGCAGCAGGTGATGGTAGACCCAGATCATCTGGTATCGGTCTACACCCAGGCGCACCAGTACGAAGCGCATCAGCGGCGGGCAACTCAGGTCGAAGCCCCTGGCCTGCTCGGCCTGCGCCAGTTTATGCAGCGCCTGTTCGGTGTTCGTGCGCTCACGCCAGTCGAGCTCTTCGATCGGCAACTCGACCTCGGCGAACACCGCCTGCAGCGGATCGGCCAGACCGTCGCGCCAGCGGAACGCCGCGCGCAGCACTTCATGGCGCTCGATCAACGACTGCCAGGCCGCACGGAAACGCGGCACCTGCAAGCCGTCCACCTCGACGCTCAACTGGTTGACGTAGGGGTTGAGCTCCGGCGAATCGAGGCAGTGGAACAACATGCCCTGCTGCATCGGCGACAGCGGATAAAGGTCTTGCAGGCCTTCGCGGGCAGCACCATCGATGTGCGAAACCAGCGCAAAAGCCTCAACCTTCGGTGCTTCCAACACTGCTGCTTCACGGATGTCGGCTACCGAAGCAAGGGCACGAATAGTCTGCTGCTCGAACAATTGCTTGGGACTGAACACCAGCCCGCGCCGCCCTGCACGGCTCACCGCTTGCAAGGAGATGATCGAGTCACCGCCCAGTTCGAAGAAGTTCTCGGTGACGCCCACCGAATCCAGGCCCAGCAGCTCTTTCCAGATCTCCACCAGCAGCGCTTCGGCAGGCGACGCGGCAGCCACCTGATCCTCACGCTGGCGAGTCGCTTCAGGTGCCGGCAAGCCCTGACGATCCAGCTTGCCATTGGGCGTCAGTGGCAACGCCGCCAGGCACATCAGATGCGCCGGCAGCATGTGCGCCGGCAAACGGCTGCGCAGGTGCGCCGTCAACGCGTCACGCAGGTCCTGCTCATCGGCCAACGGATCGCGAGGCACCACGTAGCCGACCAATTGACGGCCCACCGGGCCTTCACGGTCGATGACAAAGGCTTCGCGCACGCCTTGGTGCTCGACCAGACAGGCTTCGATTTCGCCGAGTTCGATACGGAAACCGCGAATCTTCACCTGCTGATCGATACGGCCAAGGTATTCAACGACGCCATCGGCACGGAACCGTGCGAGGTCGCCGCTGCGATACAGGCGCCCGCCGGGCACGAACGGATCGGGCACAAAGCGTTCGGCGGTCAGGTCCGGACGCTGGTGATACCCACGGGCCACGCCCTCGCCGCCCAGGTACAACTCGCCCGCCACGCCCACCGGCAGCGGCTGCAAGCCACCGTCGAGAATGTAGGCGCTGCGATTGCCCACCGGCCGGCCAATCGGCATGAAGGCCGAGTCGAACTCGGTGTCCGGGTAGGCCAGCCAGATCAGCGGGGTGATCACCGTTTCGGTCGGGCCATAGCCGTTGATCAGGCGCTTGGGTTGCAGCACCTGCTGCACTTCGTCAAACGCATGCTTGGCCATCCCCTCGCCGCATGGTGTGTAGGAACGGATCGGCAGGTCGCGCCCGGCTTCGCCCATGAAATCGGCGATTTGCCCCAGGTAGGTCGGGGTGAAACAGGCGATGGTGATGCGGTGTTTTTCAATCTCGGCGCAGGTGCGTTCCACGCTCCACAACTCGTCGTCGCGGGGCATCACCGCCGCCCCGAACACCAGCGGCGTCAGCCAGCGTTCGTGGGCGCCGTCGAAGCTAATCGAGGCGAATTGCAGTTCGCGGTCGTCCGGGGTCATGCCGTACAGCTCGCCGATCTTCACGCAGTGCATGGCCAGCGGACCGTGGGCCACGCTGACGCCTTTCGGCCGGCCGGTGGAGCCTGAGGTGTAGATCAGGTAGGCAAGGTTGTCGCCGCAGGTCAGGTTGACCGGGTTGGTCTCGGCCATGGCCGCCAGCGGCTCACAGTCGATGTCCAGCACCGACAGGCCTTCAGGCAGCGGCAGTTTTTCCCGCAGCCAGGATTGGCTGACCAACAGGGAAATGCCGCTGTCTTCCATCAGGTAACGCAAGCGGTCCGCCGGATAGGCCGGGTCCAGTGGCACGTAGGCGCCGCCGGCCTTGAGGATCGCCAGCAGGCCGATGATCATTTCCGGCGAGCGCTGCATCGCCAGACCGACCCGCACTTCCGGGCCGATGCCCAGTGCGCGCAGGCGATGGGCCAACTGGTTGGCGCGACGGTTGAGCTGGTCGAAGCTCAGTTCCAGATCGTTGAAGATCAGCGCCGTGGCATCCGGTCGAATCTCGGCCTGGGCTTCGATCAGTTGATGCACGCACAGCGGGTTCTGCTCGACGGTGAACGCCGGGTTCCATTCGATCAACTGCTGCGCTCGCTCCGCTGCGGTCAGCAGGTCCAGCTCACTCAAGGCCGACTGTGGCGCGGCGACCATCGCATCCAGCAGCGCGGCCAGATGTTCGCTCATGCGCACAATGGCATCGCCGCTGAAGTGGCTGCACTGGTAGCTCCAGTTCAGGCTCAACCGGGTTTCCGCCGTGGCTGCAATGGTCAGCGGGAAGTTGGTGCGTTCGTGGTTCTGCGGGATGGAGAAGCTCAAGCCCGCCGGTGCGCCCTGTTGCAGCGCTTCGGCCACCGGGAAGTTTTCGAACACCAGCAGGCTGTCGAACAGCGGCTCGCCGGCACGCCCGGCCCAGCGCTGAATGTCGCCCAGCGCGGTGAATTCGTGCTCGCGCAGCTCCAGGTTCTGCGCCTGCAAACGGCTCAACCATTGCTCGACGCTTTCCACCGCGTCGGGGCTGCTGATCACCGGCAAGGTGTTGATGAACAGGCCAAGCTGGCTTTCTGCCCCCGGCAAATCCACCGGGCGCCCCGCCACCGTGGCGCCGAACGCCACGCTGCGTTGGCCGCTGTAGCGTTGCAGCAACAGCGCCCAGGCGCCTTGCACCAGCGTATTGAGGGTCACTTTTTGCTGGCGGGCAAAGTCGCTGAAGCGCTGGGTGGTGGCGACATCGAAGGTCTGGCGATGATCGGCAAACTCCGAGTCCGACAGCCGCTGGTGATACCCCAGGCTTTGGGCCAGCAGCGTCGGGTTGTCGAGGCTCGCCAGTTGCTCGCGCCAGAACAGCTCGTCGGCCTCGGCATCCTGACGTTGCAGCCAGCCGACGTAATCGGCGAAACGCCCGGTAGGCGCCTGCACTTCTTGCCCGGCGTAACGCTGCAGCACTTCACTGAGCAGCAGCGAATTACTCCAGCCATCGAGCAGCAGGTGATGGTGGGTGTAGATCAGTTGCTGGCGCTCTTCGTCCAGACGCACCAGCGTCAGGCGCATCAGCGGCGCGCGGCTCGGGTCCAGTTGCAGGCGTTCGCTGTCGATCAGTTGAGCCAGCGCCTGGGCTTGATCGTCGCGGTGGCGCCAGTCCAGGCATGAGAACGGCAGCGGCAGCTGACGGTGCACCAGTTGCATCGGCGCCTCGAAACCTTCCGGGAAGTGGAAACTGCTGCGCAGGATCGCGTGATTGTCGAGCACCGCCTGCCAGGCACGGCCCAGGCGCTCGGCATCCAGACCGCGGGCTTCGACACTGAGCTGGTTCACGTAGGCGCCGGCGGCGGATTCGTAGAGGCTGTGGAACAACAGACCGGCCTGCATCGGTGACAGCGGATACAGGTCTTCGATCTGCGCAGGTGGCACCGGCAGACTGTCGAGCTGCGCCTGATTCAAACGCGCCAGCGGGAAATCCGCCGGGGTCACGCCACCCGCGCCCTCGCTCAGGCAATGCTCGATCAGCGCGAGCAATTCAGTGCGGAAATCCGCCGCCAGGGTTTCGATCTCACTGCGCTCGAAGCATTCGCGGCTGAAGGTCCAGTCGAGTTTCAGTTCGCCGCCATACACCTGACCGTCCACCGACAGCCAGTTGGGCAACGGTGCATCCGCCGATTGCGCGGCGCCGCTGGACTCTTTCGCAGGAGTGAACAGCGCGTCCTCGGCAAAGCTCTGATCGAACTGGCCGAGGTAGTTGAAGGTCACCCGCGCCTGCGGCAATGCGGCCAGCGCCGCTTGCGCCGTGGCATCGCCCATATAGCGCAGCAGGCCGTAGCCCAGGCCTTTGCCGGGGATTTCCCGCAGTTGCTGCTTGATGGCCTTGATCGAACCGCCGAGGTCGGCAGTGGGTGTCAGGCGCACCGGGAACAGGCTGGAGAACCAGCCGACGGTGCGAGTCAGGTCGATGTCGTCGAACAGCTCCTCGCGACCATGGCCTTCGAGTTGGATCAGCGCGGATTCGTTGCCGGTCCAGCGGCTGAGGGTGCGGGCCAACGCGGTCAGCAGCAGGTCGTTCACTTGAGTGCGGTAGATCGCCGGAACCTGTTGCAGCAGCCGGGTTGTTTGCTCTCGATCCAGGCCGATGCTCACGCCTTGGCGCAGATGCCCGGCCTGACTGGCCTGCGCATTGGCCGCCGGCAGCGAATCGCTGGCACTGGACAACTGGTCCTGCCACCAGCTCAACTCATTAGCGGCCCCTTCGGAATGTGCATAGGCATCGAGCTTGTCAGCCCAGGCCTGGAAGGCGCTGGTCTTTGCCGGCAGTTCCTGCCCGTGATAGGCAGCCTGCAAATCCTCCAGCAACACCCGCCAGGACACCCCGTCCACGGCCAGGTGGTGAATCACCAGCAACAGGCGTTGCGAGCCATCGGCCTGGGCGATCAGCGCCACCCGCAGCAGCGGTCCGTCTTGCAGGCTGAGGCTGCGCTGGGCTTCATCGCACACCGACTCCAGCGAGGCATCGCTGGCGACACGGGCGGTCCAGAGCATGTCGATCACGTCGGCACTGTCGGCGCCGACATACCGCGCCGACCATTGGCCGTCGACCTGACTGAAGCGCAGGCGCAATGCATCGTGCTGCTTGAGCAGGCGTTGCAGGGCACCTTGCAGGCGCGGCAAGTCGAGGGCTTCCCGTGGCGTCAGCAGCACTGCTTGGTTCCAGTGGGCGCGTTGCGGGATCGGTTCTTCGAAGAACCAGCGCTGGATCGGCGTGAGCTTTTGCACACCATCCACCGGCCCTTGTTGTGCCAGCGGTGCGGCTTGCTCTTTCACGACAGCGGCCAGGGCTTGCAGGGTTTGTTGCTGGAACAGATCCCGCGGTTGCAGGCTCAGGCCGGCGCGACGGGCACGGCTGACCACCTGGATCGAAATGATCGAGTCGCCGCCCAGCTCGAAGAAATTGTCCTGGCGCCCCACCTGCTCGACGCCCAGGACGTCCTGCCAGATCTGCGCCAGCACTTGCTCGTGTGCGGTGCGTGGCGCCTCGAAGGCGCGCTGGCTGACCTGCGCGGTCGGTGCCGGCAGGCGCTTGCGCTCCAGTTTGCCGTTGGGGCTCAGGGGCATCTGCTCGATCAGCACGGTCTGCGCCGGCACCATGTAATCCGGCAGGCTGCCGAGCAGATGAGTTTTCAGGGTTTCGCGCCAGAGGCCCTGTTGCCCGGCATCGGCCATCACCAGAGCACGATCCTGCGGCACGACGTAGGCCACCAGTTGCTTGCCGCTCGGGCCGTCGAGGGCCAGCACCACGGCTTCCTGCACCTCGGCATGTTCTTGCAGGCGCGCTTCGATCTCACCCAGTTCGATGCGCAGGCCGCGAATCTTCACCTGATGGTCGATGCGCCCGCAGTAGTCGATGGCGCCATCGGCTCGGTAGCGCGCCAGGTCACCGGTGCGGTACAGGCGTTCGCCGCTGCCGAACGGATCGACCACGAAACGCTCAGCAGTCAGCGCGCCACGACTGTGGTAACCACGGGCCAGACCGACGCCGCCCAGATACAGCTCACCCACCGCACCCAGCGGCAAGGGTTGCAATTCGCTGTCGAGGATCAGGGTGCGCAGGTTGGCGATCGGCCGACCGATCGGCACGCTGTCGCGGCCCTCCTCCACACAGGTCCAGTGGGTGACGTCGATAGCCGCTTCGGTCGGGCCATAGAGGTTGTACAGATTGGCTTGCGGCAGGCTGCGCAAAGTCTGGCGTTGCAGTTCCATCGGCAGCGCTTCGCCGCTGCAAATGATCCGGGTCAGCGAGGTGCAGGCCTGTGCTTCGTCGGCTGCGATGAACGCCTGGAGCATCGACGGCACGAAGTGCAGCGTGGTGATCGTCTGCTCGACGATCAGCGCGGCAAGGCGTTGCGGATCGCGGTGTTCACCCGGCGCTGCAATGACCAGGGTCGCGCCTTTCATCAGCGGCCAGAAGAACTCCCACACAGACACGTCGAAACTGAACGGCGTTTTTTGCAGCACGCGGTCCGCAGGCTGCAAGTTGTAGGCGGCTTGCATCCACTCCAGGCGGTTGTGCAGTGCCACATGGCGGTTGCCGGCACCCTTGGGTTTGCCGGTGGAGCCGGAGGTGTAAATCATGTAGGCGAGGTTTTCCGCCACCGCCAGATTGACAGGGTCAGTCCCTGGCAGCTCGCTCAGCCAGTGGGCGTCGTTGTGCAGGCACAGGGTGCGCACGCTGTCCGGTGTCGGCAGTTGCGCCAGCAGATGTTGCTGGGTCAGCAACAGCGAAATGCCGCTGTCCTCGATCATGTAGCTCAGGCGATCCAGCGGGTATTCCGGGTCCAGCGGCACATAGGCGCCGCCGGCCTTGAGGATCGCCAGCAGGCCGACGACCATTTCAAAGGAGCGCTCGCAGGCAATCCCCACGATCACTTCCGGGCCGACACCCTGGGCGCGCAGGTGATGGGCCAAGCGGTTGGCGCGCAGGTTCAGCTCGGCGTAGCTCAGGCTCTGGCCCTGAAAAACCAAGGCCGTCGCCTCAGGATCTTCAACAACACGCTCTTCGAAATGCCGTTGCACGCAGACTTCGCCCGGATAGCTGGTGGCGGTGTCGTTGAGGTCGTCGAGGATGCGCAGGCGTTCGTCAGCGTCCAGCAACGGCAGTTCGGCAATCAGGGTTTGCGGGTTGGCCAATACGCCGGCCAACAGGTTGCGCCAATGGCGAGCCATACACTCGATGCGCTCGGCGTCGAACAAATCGGTGGCGTAGGTCAGGCTGGCGAACAGGTTGTCGCCCTCTTCCTGGGTGTCCAGTTGCAGGTCGAACTGGGTGGTCGGCGCGGTGGCGTTCAGCGCTTCGACGCGCAGGCCCGCGAGCAAGCCGCTGACCGCCGCCGGCCGCGCTTGCTGGTGGTTGAACATCACCTGGAACAGCGGACTGTGGCTCAGGCTGCGCTCGCCTTGCAGCGCCTGCACCAGGCGCTCGAACGGCAGGTCCTGATAGGCCTGGGCATCCAGCGACGCGGCGCGGGTCTGCTCCAGCAGCTTGTCGAAAGCAAGCCGTCCGTCCAGCTCGGCGCGCATCACCTGGGTGTTGACGAAGAAGCCGATCAGGCCTCGGGTTTCCGTGCGGTTGCGGTTGCCGATGGGGACGCCGATGCGCAGGTCGGACTGGCCGCTGTAGCGGTACAACAGGGCCTGGAAGCTCGCCAGCAACAGCATGAAGGGCGTGACACCGCGCTGTTTGGCCAGGGCCATCAGGCCGCTGGAGAGTGCGTTATCCAGGGCAAAGTCCAGCCGCGCCCCCTGCTGGCTCGGTTGCGCGGGGCGTGGACGATCGGTGGGCAATTCCAGCAACGGCTGTTCGCTGCCGAGCTTTTCCTTCCACCAGTTCAACTGGCGCTCCAGCTCCCCCGCTTCCATCCAGCGCTTCTGCCAGGCGGCGTAGTCCGAATACTGGATCGGCAAGGCTTCAAGCTCAGCGCTCTGCCCCTGGCAGTGAGCGGCATACAGACGGGAAAACTCCTCGACCAGCACGCCCATGGACCAGCCGTCGGTGACGATGTGGTGCAGGGTCAGCACCAGCACGTGGTCATCAAAATCCAGTTGCAGCAGGCTGACGCGCAGCAGCGGGCCGTGCTGCAGATCGAACGGCCGGGCGATGTGCGCTTCGACTTCTTTCATCGCCGATTCGAAAGGCTGCGGCAGGTCGCGCAAATCATGCTGTTCGATGGACAACGAGGCGCACGAGGCCAGTGTCTGCATCACCTGGCCATCGTCCTCGACAAAACGGCTGCGCAAGCTCTGGTGCCGCTCCAGCAGCACGTCGAAACTCTGTTGCAGCGCAGCCAGGTTCAGCGCGCCGTGCAGGCGCAGAACCGCAGGAATGTTGTAGGCGCTGCCCTGTTGATCGATCTGCCAGAGGAACCACTGGCGCTGCTGCGCGTAGGACAGTTCGAAGCTCGCTTGCGGCTCGGTGGCGGGCGGAATCGGCAGTTGGCCGAAGCTCACGCCCTGCTCCTGCATGCGTGTCAGAAATTCGCGGCGCTTGTCGGCGGGCAGGCCGGCGAAGCGGGTGGCGATACGCATGGCGGTGGTGTGTTCCATCAGTTGATCTCCATCTCGTCGAGGAGCGACTCAAGCGCATCCAGACGGGCATCGTTGTCAGTCGGGGCCTGTTGCCCGGCCAGGGCGGCATAAGCCTGAAGGTCATGGGTTTCGAACAGCGCGCGCAGCGGCAGCTCGATGCCCAGTTGCAGTTCCACCCGGGCGCTGGCCTGGGCGGCGAGCAGCGAATGCCCGCCCAATTCGAAGAAGTTGTCGCGCCGGCCGATCCGCGCCACGCCCAGCACCTCGGCCCAAATCGCGGCCAGTTGCTGTTCCAGCTCGCCCTCGGGGGCTTCGAACGGACGCTGCCAGTCCTCGGCATCCGGCAGCGGCAGGGCCTTGCGGTCGAGCTTGCCGTTGCCGGTCAGCGGCAGGTCATCGAGCAGCAGCCAGTGGCTGGGCACCATGTAGTCCGGCAGCTCGACCTTGAGCGCGGCTCGCAGATTGTCGCGCCAGCTGATCGGGTCGCTCGGGGCCTGCTCGGCCACCACGTAGGCACAGAGCTGCGGCCCGCCGTCGCCGGTGTGCACGCTGATCACTGCCTGACGCACGCCCGGTTGTGCGAGCAGCGCCGCTTCGATCTCGCCCAGTTCGATGCGGAAGCCGCGAATCTTCACTTGCTGGTCGATACGGCCGAGGTAATCGATGCTGCCGTCGCCGCGCTGGCGCGCCAGGTCGCCGCTGCGATACAGGCGCTGGGAGGGCTCGAACGGGCTCGGCACAAAACGCTCGGCGGTCAGGCCGAAACGCCCGTGATAACCCCGCGCCAGACCGGCACCGGCGATATACAACTCACCCGCGACCCCCACCGGCACCGGTTGCAACTGGCTGTCGAGCAAGTACCAGCGCAGGTCACGGATCGGCAGGCCGATGGGGCTCTGCGCCTTGCCATCGAGGTCGGCCCGGCGGATCGCGCGGTAGGTCACGTGCACCGTGGTTTCGGTGATGCCGTACATGTTCACCAGGGTGGGCTGCTGGTCGCCGAAGCGTTCGAACCATGGCCGCAGGCTGGCCACTTCCAGCGCCTCGCCACCGAAAATCACCTGGCGCAGCGCCAGGTTCTGCGGGCTGGCGCAGGCAATTGGCAGCAGCTGGCGGAACGCGGTCGGGGTCTGGTTCAACACCGTCACCCCTTCATCGCAGAGCAGGCGGTGGAACGCCTGCGGCTCGCGGCTGATGTAGTACGGCACGATCACCAGGCGCCCGCCGGTGCATAGCGCGCCGAACAGTTCCCACACCGAGAAATCAAAGGCACAGGAATGGAACAGGGTCCAGACATCGTCCGCATCGAAATTGAATTCGGCGGCGGTGGCGGACAGCAGACGCCCGACGTTGCCATGGCTGAGCAATGCGCCCTTAGGTCGCCCGGTGGAACCGGAGGTGTAGATCACGTAGGCGAGGTTGTCCGGGGTCGACAGGGTTGGCAGGTTGACGCTGTCGTAGCTGTCCAGTTGCAAGGACGTCAGGTCCAGCACCTGCAAGCCATCGCGGGCCGGCAGGCCATCGATCAGATGAGTTTGGGTCAACAGCAACGCGATGCCGCTGTCTTCGATCATGTAGCTCAGGCGCTCGGCCGGGTAATGCGGGTCCAGCGGCACGTAGGCGCCACCAGCCTTGAGAATCGCCAGCAAACCGACCACCAGCGGCATCGCCCGCTCGGTGGCGATGCCCGCCCGCACTTCCGGGCCGACGCCCTGCTCGCGCAGCTTGCGCGCCAGGCGGTTGGCCTGGGCGTTGAGGGCGGCGTAGCTCAGGTGCTCGCCTTCGTAGCTCAGGGCGATGGCGGTCGGCCGTTGTGCGGCCTGGGCTTCGAACAGCTGATGCAAGGTTGGCGAGGCGGGTTGCGCCTGAAACGCCGGGTTCCAGTGCTGGATCAGTCCCTCGTATTGCGGCGTTTGCAGCAAAGGCAATTCGGCGACGCGCTGCCCCGGATCGGCGACCACCCCGCGCAGCAGGTTCAGCCACTGCTCGGCGAGGCGCTGCATCGAGGCCTCGTCGTACAGATCGGTGGCGTAGCTCAGGCTGGCATCCAGTACATCACCCTGCTCCTGGGTATCGAGCACCAGATCGAATTGCGCAGCGTGCTGCTGCCAATGCAGACGCTCGACCTGCAAGCCCGCCACGTTGCGCTCGACGCTGGCCCCCAGTTGCTGCTGGTGGTTGTAGAGCACCTGGAACAACGGGCTGTGGTTGAGGCTGCGGTCCGGCTGCAAGGCGTCGACCAGTTGCTCGAATGGCAGGTCCTGATGGGCCTGTGCTGCCAGCGCGGTGCGTTTGACCTGTTGCAGCAAGGTGCTGAACGGCTGCTGCCCGTCGATCTCAGTGCGCAGCACCTGGGTGTTGATGAAGAAGCCGATCAGGCCTTCGGTTTCCAGGCGCGAACGGCCGGCGCTCGGCACGCCGACGCTGATGCCCGATTGCCCGCTCTGGCGATGCAACACAGTCTGGAAACTGGCCAGCAACAGCATGAACAGCGTCACCTGCTGTTCCTGCGCCCTCGCGCGCAAGCCGGCCAGCAACGGGCGATCCACGTTCAGCGTCAGGCTGGCGCCGCGCCCGTTGCGACGGGCCGGACGGCTCAGTTCGCTGGGCAACTCCAGCGGTGCCTGGCTGCCCTGCAATTGCTCGCGCCACCAGGCCAACTGGCGTGCGCCCTCCCCGGCTTCCAGCCAGTCGCGCTGCCAGCGGGCGTAGTCGCTGTAGGCCACCGGCAGTGCCGCGAGGTTGGCAGCGCTGCCTGTCACGGCGGCCTGATACAGGGCGCTGAACTCGTCGACCATCACCTGCATCGACCAGCCATCGGCGGCGATGTGGTGCACGGTGAGCACCAGCACATGGTCCTCGGCGCCGACTTGCAGCAGCCATGCACGCCACAGCGGGCCGTTGCGCAGGTCGAACGGTTGGGCAATGGCTTCGGCCACGGCGCCGTTGATCGCTGACTCAGCGATTGACCGTTCGTTGAATTGCATCGGCAGTTCGACGTGCACCACCGGCCGCGCCTGCTGACCGTCCTGTTCGAAGGTGGTGCGCAGGGTTTCGTGGCGCACCTGCAACTGCGCAAAGGCTTTGCGCAGGGCGTCGCGGTTCAGCGGGCCCTTGAGGCGCAACGCCGCCGGAATGTTGTAGGCCGCGCTGTGCGGGTCCAGTTGCCAGAGAATCCACTGGCGTTGCTGGGCGTAGGACAGGATCCGTGGCTGATCGTCCGCTACGCGTTGCAGCAGCGGTTGAGCGCTGGCCGTCGCTTGCGCGGCACGCTCGGCAAATACCTGCAGATTCGCGGCGGTGAACAGGCTGCTCACCGACAGCTCGATCTGCAATTGCTGGCGCACGCGGGAGATCACTTGCAGCACCAGCAACGAATGGCCGCCCAAGGCGAAGAAGTTGTCGTCGCGGCCCACTTGCTCGACCTGCAACACGGCTTGCCAGATCTGCGCCAGTTGCGTTTCCAGCCCGGGTGCCGGGGCCACGAAGTCGCGTTGAGTCGTTGCCGCCTCGGCCCGTGGCAGGGCCTTGCGGTCGAGTTTGCCGTTGTTGTTCAGCGGCAGCTTGTCCAGCAGGACCAGGTGGCTGGGCACCATGTAGTCCGGCAAGGATTGGCGCATTGCCGTTTTGAGGCCTTCCAGATACTCCGTTGCTGAAGCCACTGCACCACTGGCGACGATGTACGCCACCAGTTGCGTGCCATCCTGGGCGATGACGGCGGCTTCCCGCACTTCATCCCGGGCTTGCAGGCAGGCTTCGATTTCGCCCATTTCGATACGGAAACCGCGGATTTTCACCTGATGGTCGATGCGCCCGACGTATTCCAGATTGCCGTCCGCGTTGTAGCGCGCCAGGTCGCCACTGCGGTACAGCCGCGCCCCCGGCTCGGGAGAAAACGGGTCCGGCAGGAAGCGCTCGGCGGTCAGTGCCGGGCGGTCGAAATAGCTTTGCGCCAGGCAGGCCGGCGCGCCGATGCACAGTTCGCCGACACCCTCGGCCGGCATCAGCTGGCCTGCCGCGTCCAGCACGTGCAGCGAACGCCCGGCGATGGCGCGGCCGATCGGAATGCCGAAGGCATCGCTGGCATCGCTCAACTGGCAGTCGTGCACGCTGGACACCACCGTGGCCTCGGTCGGGCCGTAGGTGTTGAGCAGGCGCACGTGGCCGAGGCCGGCCTGATGCCACAGGCGCAGGCCTTCCACCGACATGGCTTCGCCGCCGACGTGGACCTGACGCAGATTGCCGAGGTTTCGCACCACTGCGCCGGCGCATTCCCGGGCGAGGAGGAACCAGTAGGCGGCCGGCAAATCGGCCACAGTGACGCCTTGCTCAACGATTTCCGCAGCCAGTCGGCCAACGTCCCACAGGTCATCGCCACGCATGATCAACGCCGCGCCGACGCACAGCGCCGGGAAGCATTGTTCGACGAAGCCATCGAAGCTGAAGGTGGCGAATTGCAGGACGCGGTCTTTGGATGTGAGCACCGAGTAGTCGGCGGCGGTCTCGCAGAACTCGCGCAGGGCGCCGTGGGTGATGGCGACGCCTTTGGGTTGGCCGGTGGAGCCGGAGGTGTAGATGATGTAGGCGAGATCTTCGGCGGCGGGGAGAACGCTATCGCGAGCAAGCTTTGCTCCCACAGGGGTGGCCACAGGGGGTGTGGTGTCTTCGAGGGTTAGGCGGGATACGCCTTGAATATCTTCGAGCAGGCCGGACTCGTGCAGCAGCAGGTCGAGGCGGCTGTCGTCGATCATGTAGGCCAGGCGTTCGGTTGGGTATTTCGGGTCGAGGGGTACGTAGGCGGCGCCGCTTTTCAGCACGGCCAGCAAGCTGACGATCAGCTGCGGACCGCGACGCACGGCCAGGCCGATACGCTTGCCGGGACCGGCGCCGTGGTCGATCAGGCGCTGGGCCAGGCGGTCGGCTTGCGCATTCAGTTGGCCGTAGCTGAGGGAATGGCCATCGACCTGCAACGCCAGTGCGTCCGGCGTGGCAGCGGCTTGGGCGGCGATTCGTTCGTGGGCCAGAAGCGTTGTGGATAACTCAATCGCCGGTGGCTGGCTGATCGCGAGCACCGCGTTTTTGCCATCGTCGTCGAGCAGTTCCAGCGAGCCCAATGCGGCCTGCGGCGACGTCACCAGTTGCGTCAGCAGGTGCTGCAGGTTGGCCGACAGTCGAGCGATCTGCGCGGCGCTGAAGCGCGCGGTGTCATAGCTGAAATCCAGCCCCAGGCCTTCGCCCAATTCGATACCGAGGGTCAGCGGATAGTGGGTGCGTTCGTGGTTGTGCAGGTTGCCGAACGACAGCCCCGCCGGCGCGCCCTGCTTCAGCGCTTGGGCGACGGGGAAGTTTTCGAACACCAGCAGGCTGTCGAACAACACAGAACCCTGTTGCTGCGCCCAGCCCTGAATGTCGTACAGCGGCACATGCTCGAACTCGCGCATGGCCAGGTTCAGCCCTTGCAGTTCGTCCAGCCACTGACTGACGCTCTGGTCCGGCTTGATCGCGCACACCAGCGGCAGGGTGTTGATGAACAGGCCGAGCTGTTCCTCGATCCCCGGCAACGGCGCCGAACGGCCGGCCACGGTGGCGCCGAACACCACGCAATCCTGGCCGGTGTAGCGATGCAGCAAGAGGCTCCACGCCGCTTGCAGCAGGGTGTTGAGGGTGACTTTCTGCTGCCGGGAGAACTCGGCCAGGCGTTGGGTCGCGCTGCTCTCGAGGCTGACGCGATGTTCTGCATTGCCCTGGATGCCAACCGGTGGACGCAGGGCTTCGGCCAGCAAGGTCGGTGCCTCCAGCGGCGCCAGCGCGGCTTTCCAGAATTGCTCGCCGGCCTCGGCCGATTGCTGCTGCAACCAGCCCAGGTAATCGCGGTAGTGTCCGCCGGGTGCCGGCAGCGACTGCCCGGCGGCGTAGTGCTGGATCACTTCGGACAGCAACTGCGCGTTGCTCCAGCCGTCCATCAGGATGTGGTGGCTGGTGTAGATCAGGTGCCAGTCGTTGGCGCCGGTGCGCACCAGCTTCAAGCGCAGCAGTGGCGCCACACCCAGCTCGAAACCTTGCGCGCGTTCGGCATCGGCCAGCGCGTCGGTGTCGGTGGCGTCCAGCACTTCGAGGGGCAACTCGACGTGCCGGGCAATCGCCTGATGCGCGGTGTCGAGGCCTTGCCAGTGGAAGCTGCTGCGCAGGATCTCATGCCGCTCAAGCGCCGCTTGCCAGGCGCTGGCGAAACGCTCGGTGTTCAGCCCGCCGATGTCCAGGCGCAACTGGCTGATATAGGCGCCCACCTGGGGTTCGTAGAGGGTATGGAACAGCATGCCCTGCTGCATCGGCGACAGCGGATACAGATCTTCGAGCCGGGCGATGTCCAGCGGCAGGCCGTCGAGTTGCGCCTGGCTGATGCGCGCCAGCGGGAAGTCCGATGGCGTGGCTTGCGGTGCTTCCAGGGCGCAGCAGTGCTCGATCAGTGCGTTCAACTCCCGGGCGTAATCGTCGGCCAGACACTGGATAGTCGCGCTGTCGAACATCTCGCGGCTGAAGCCCCAGCTCAGGGACAGTTCGCCGCCGTAGACCTGGCCTTCGACCACCAGCCAGTTGCCCAGCGGTGCCGACGGATCCTGGGCGATGCCATTGCCTTCGGTGGAGGGCGTGAACAGCGCGCCCTCATCGAATTGACGGTCGAACTGCCCCAGGTAGTTGAAGGTGATGCGCGGCTGCGGCAACGCCGCCAGACCGGCACGGGTCTGCGCACTGCCCAGGTAGCGCAGCGCGCCATAACCCAGGCCCTTGTCCGGCACGGCTCGCAACTGTTCCTTGATGGATTTGATCGACGCGCCAAGATCGGCGGCGGGCTTGAGGTTGACCGGGAACAGGCTGGTGAACCATCCGACCGTGCGGGTCAGGTCGACGTCTTCGAACAGGTCTTCGCGACCATGGCCTTCGAGCTGGATCAGCGTGCTGCCCTGCCCGCTCCAGAGGCAGACGGCGCGAGCCAGGGCGGTCAACAGCAAATCATTGACCTGGGTGCGATAGGCCGCCGGGGCCTGTTGCAGCAGCTTGCGGGTCTGTTCGCTGTCGAGCCTGATTTCGAGCTTGTGTTCGAAACGGTTTTCCAGCGCACCTTCCGGGCGCTCGCACGGCAGGTCGGCCGGTGCGTCTTGCAGTTGCGCCTGCCAGTTATCGAGGCTCTGTTCAAAGGTGCTCAGGTGACCCTGCAAACGCGCGACCCAGCGCTGGTAGCTGCTGGTTTTCGCAGGCGCGGCGGCGCCGTTGTAGAACTGCTGAAGGTCTTCCAGCAACACGCGCCAGGACACGCCGTCCACCGCCAGGTGATGGACCACCAGCAGCAAACGCTCGCTGCCGTCGGCCATGCTGACATGCAAGGCCCGCAACAACGGACCGTTCTGCAGGTCGAGACTGCGCTGGGCCTCATCGCACAAAGTGTTGAGCGCTTCGACCGATGACGCTGCACGACTCCACAACACCGAGTCGGTAGTCGGCGCGGCATAGGCTTGCTGCCAGCCGCCGTCGGCCTGTTGATAACGCAGGCGCAGGCTGTCGTGTTGGCTCAACAGTTGTGACAAGGCGCGCTCCAGCGCCTCGATGTCCAGCGGCTCGCGCGGCACCAGCAGCAGCGACTGGTTCCAGTGCTGACGCTGGGGAATGGCCTGTTCGAAGAACCACTGTTGCACCGGCGCCAGCGCCACCGCGCCGTGGGCCGGACCTTGCTCGATGGACGATTGCTCGCCGCTGCGAGCGGCCTGGGCCAGGCTGCGGATGGTCTGATGCTGGAACAGGTCCTTGGGGCTCAACACGATCCCGGCCTGGCGGGCGCGGCTGACCACTAGCATGGACACGATGGAATCACCGCCCAGCTCGAAGAAGTTGTCTTCCAGGCCGACGTTGTCGATGGACAGCACTTCCAGCCAGATCGCCGCGAGGGACTTTTCCAGTTCGCTGCGCGGTGCGACGTGTTCCCGCTGTTGCGTAGTGCCGTCAACCGCCGGCAGGGCCTTGCGGTCGAGTTTGCCGTTGGGGGTCAGGGGCAAGTGTTCGAGGAACAGCAGGTACGCCGGGACCATGTAGTCCGGCAGGTGCTGTCGCAAGGCTGCCTTGAGGATTTCCCGTTGAGTCGTTTGTGCGTCGACGTCATCCAGCAATGCCCGATCGCTCGGCACGATGTAGGCCACCAGTTGCTGACCGCTGGCGCCGTCCTGTGCCAATACCGTCAGTTCGCGCACTGCGTCCTGTTGCAGCAGCCGCGCTTCGATTTCCCCCAGCTCGATACGGAAACCACGCACCTTGACCTGATGGTCGATGCGACCGACGTATTGCAGGGTGCCGTCGGCCTGATAGCGGGTCAGGTCGCCCGTGCGGTACAGGCGCTCGCCGGTGCTGGAAAACGGGTTCGGCACGTACTTCTCGGCGGTCAGGCCGGGCCGCGCCAGGTAACCACGGGTGATACCGGCGCCGCTCAGGTACAGCTCGGCGGACACGCCCTGCGGCACCGGTTGCAGGTCGGCGTCCAGCAGGTAGCTGGCGGTGTGCTTGAGCGGGCGGCCGATGTTGGCGCGGCCGCCGGCTTCGCGACGGGTCCAGGTCGAATAGGTGGTGTCTTCCGAGGGGCCGTAGAGGTCGTAGACATGCTCGACGGTCGACTGTTGATACAGGGCATCCACCAGGCTTTGCTTCAGCGGCTCGCCGGCCAGATTGATGATGCGCACGCTCGGCGGGATCTGCCCGTCGCGCTGCAAGGCATTGATCGCCGACGGCACGGTGTTGATCAGGCGCACCTGATCCCGGGCCGGCAGCAGCGGCAGTTCCAGGGCATTGCGGGCGATGATCACCGAGCCACCGTTGGCCAGGGTCACGAACAGCTCCCACACCGACAGGTCGAAGCACACCGAGGTCGAGGCCAGCACGCCCTGGATGTCATCGCGGCTGTACACCGACCGCGACCAGTCGATCAGCGCCAGCACGTTGCGGTGGGCGATGGCCACACCCTTGGGCTTGCCGGTGGAACCGGAGGTGTAGATCACATAAGCGAGGTTGTCCGGTGTGACGCGGGTGGTCGGGGCGCCGGCCGGGTATGCGTCCAGCGAGAGGCTGTCCAGAAGCAACAGGGTCGTGTCGTGCGGCACGGACAGGGTGGCGGCCACAGCTTTTTCGCTCAGCAGTACCAGGGCGCGGCTGTCTTCGAGCATGTAGGCGACGCGCTCGGCCGGGTAGTCCGGGTCGAGCGGCACATAGGCACCCCCGGCCTTGAGCACCGCCAGCAAGGCCACCAGCAGTTGCTCGGAACGCTGCATGGCCACGCCGACCCGCACTTCCGGGCCGACGCCCAGTTCGATCAGCTTGTGTGCCAGGCGGTTGGCCCGTGCGTCGAGTTCGCGGTAGGTCAGCTGTTGCTGGCCGAAGGTCGCGGCCAACGCATCCGGGGTCGCGCCGGCCTGCCGGGCGATCAGCTGATGAATGCACAGATCCTGCGCGAAGGGTTCATCGGCGCGGTTCCAGTCATGGACGATGCACTGGTATACCGCCTGCTCCAGCAACGGCAGGTCGCTGATGCGCTGCGAGGCATCGCTGACCATGCCTTGCAGCACATGCGTCCAGTGCTGCGCCATGCGCGCGATGGTCGCGGCGTCGAACAGGTCGTTGGCGTAGGTCAGTGCGGCGTGCAGCTTGCCACCCTTCTCGTACGTATCCAGCGTCAAGTCGAACTGGGTGGTGCGCCCTTGCCACTCGATCACGCCAAGCGCCAAACCGGACTCGGTGGTGACGGTGGAAATGTCCGCCACCTGCGGCTGGTGGTTGTACATCACCTGGAACAGCGGCGTGTGGCTGAGGCTGCGCTCCAGTTTCAAGGCTTCCACCAGACGCTCGAACGGCAATTCCTGGTGGGCCTGGGCGCCGAGGGCGGTCTCCTTGACCTGTTGCAGCAACTCGTCGACCCGGGTCTGGCCGTCCAGTTGGGTGCGCAATACCTGGGTGTTGACGAAGAAACCGATCAGGCCTTCGACTTCGCTGCGGTTGCGGTTGGCGATCGGCACGCCGACGCGGATGTCGCGCTGCCCGGTATAGCGGTGCAGCAGCACGTTGAAGGCGCCGAGCAGCAGCATGAACAAGGTGATGTTGTGCTGTTGCGCCGTGGTCCGCAGCTGTTCGGCCAACTGGCTGTCGACGGCGAACTCGTAGCGGGTGCCGCGATAGCTCGGCATCGCCGGACGCGGGTGGTCGGTGGGCAGTTCCAGCACCGGATGTTCGCTACCCAGTTGCGCCTGCCAGTAGTCGAGTTGGCGCGCCTGCTCGCCGGCCTCCAGCCAGCGACGCTGCCATAGGGCGTAGTCGCTGTACTGGATCGGCAGCGGCGGCAGTTGTGGTTGCATGCCGGCATCGAAGGCGTCGTAGCAGCGGATGAATTCGTCGATCAGCACGTTCATCGACCAGCCATCGGAGACGATGTGGTGCAGGGTCAGCAGCAACACATGTTCCTGTTCGGCGAGCTTGAGCAAGGTGACCCGCAGCAGCGGCCCGCTGCCCAGATCGAAGGGCAGCACCGATTGCTCTTCGGCGGCCTGGGCGACGGCCTGTTCGTGCTCGCTGGGCGGCATGGCGCTGAAGTCCACGTGATCGATCAGCAAAGGCGCGGTGGCCGGCACCTGCAACAGGCTGTCGTCGGCCTGCCGGGCAAACACCGTGCGCAGGGTCTCATGACGCGCCACCAGGCTGGCAAAGCCCTGCTCCAGCGCCGTCAGGTTCAGGCGCCCGGTCAGGCGCACCGCGCCCGGCAGGTTGTAGGCGCCGCTGTGCGGGTCCAGTTGCCAGAGAAACCACATGCGCTGCTGGGCACAGGACAGTGCCTGGCGATCCTCGGTGTCGACGCCTGCGGGGATCGGAAACCGGGCAAAATCCACGCCCTCCTTGTGCAAGGCCGCAAGGAACATCTGGCGCTTTTCCAGGGGCAACCCGATAAACCGGCGAGCAAGTTTCAAGGAGTCTTCAGCATTCATTTCTGGGTATCCGGATCAGTGGCGGGAAGCACAAAGGCACGTCGTCCCTATAGAACGAATGCAGACCGGAAAAATTAGCGAATGAGAACAACTGTCAGGTGGGAGGTGGAGCGCGGAAAACAGAAGGATGAAAAACACTGTAGGAGCGAGCCTGCTCGCGATAGCGGTTCATCATTCAACAGTGATGTTGACTGACATACCGCTATCGCGAGCAGGCTCGCTCCTACAGGGGGCGTCGCGGATTGTCAGGCACTCACCGCCATCGCATGCCGCCGATGATGAATCTCAAGCTGATCCTTGATCACCTTGAGCACCTTGGCCTCATGTTCATGAATGAAGAAATGCCCGCCGCCGAGCATGTCCACGGAAAAGCTGCCACGGGTTTCCTTGCTCCAGCCGATCAACTGCTCGGTGGTGGCGCGGTCGGCCTTGCCGCCGAGCACGTGCACGGGGCAGTTGAGCAACGGGCGCTGCACGGGCTCGAAGCGCCCGCACAACTGGAAGTCGGCGCGCAGGATGGGCAAGGTCAGGCTCATCAGTTCCTGGTTGGCCAGCACTTCCTCGCTGGTGCCGTTGAGCGTACGCAGTTGCTCGATCAGCTCGGCATCGGTCTTGGGCTCGGCGAAACCGCGATCGTAATCGGCACGCAGGGTCGGCGCGGCGGTGCCCGAGGCGAAGAGCGCCACAGGCTCCGGGCAACCCAGCGAACGGAAGGCATGGGCCATCTCGCAGGCCAGCAACGCACCGAGGCTATGGCCGAACAAGGCATACGGTGCCTTGAGGGTGGCTTTTTGTTCCTGCGCCAGTTGCAGCGCCAGCCGGCGCATGTCGGTGTGCAGCGGCTCGCCGAACCGCGCCCCTCGCCCCGGCAGCTCGACCGGCTGCAATTTCAGCCATTGCGGCAGTTTGTTGCGCCAGCGGCTGTAAACCATGGCGCTCGCGCCTGAATAAGGCAGGCACAGCAATGTCAGCTGGGTCACCGGGCTTTCCTTGTAGGTTGTCTGTATGGGGGAACGGATGGGCCACTCAAAAAATTAGTCGTCCACAAAACCCTGTAGGAGCGAGCCTGCTCGCGATGGTCGCCAACGATAATGATGGATGCCTGACACCCCACGGCGTTCTCCAGTCCATCGCGAGCATGCTCGCTCCTACAGGTCTTTGATCATTTCAGATGGCGATAGCTTTGTATGGCCGAACCCAAAACGACGACCCCCGCCGCAATCGCCACCCAAAACCCGCTACGGGCACCCAACGCATCCACCAGCCACCCGGAACTGGCCGCACCGATTGCCACGCCAATGCTCAAGCCGGTGACCAGCCAGGTCAAACCTTCGGTGAGCTTGGCCGGCGGTACGATCTGTTCCACCAGCGCCATGGCAACGATCAGGGTCGGGGCGAAAAACAGCCCGGCCACGAACACCGCCAGCGACAACCCGAGAATGTTCGTCGCCAGCAGCAGCGGCAAGGTGGTCACCGCCGTCGCCACCCCGCCATAGAGAAACAGGCGCGGCAGCGGCACTTTCGAGCGCAGTGCGCCGAAGGCCAGCCCGGCCAGGCAGGAACCGATGGCGTACACCGACAACACGATGCTCGCCGCGGCCGGCTGGCCCTGTTGCTGGGCGAACGCCACGCTGACCACGTCTACCACGCCGACAATGGTGCCCATGGCGACCATCAGCAACAGCAGCAGCTGGATGTCCACTGAGCGGATGATCGAACCCGAATGATGTTCTTCATGGAGATGTACCGGCGGCTCGGTGCTGCGTTGCAGGACAAACGCCGTGACACCGATAGCCAGCATCAGCAATGCCGCCAGCGGCCCGGCCTCGGGAAACGCCACCACGCACAGGCCCACCGACAACGGCGGGCCGACAATAAAGCAGACCTCGTCCAGCACCGATTCCAGGGCATAGGCGGTTTGCAGTTGCGGCTGACCGCGATACAGCTCGGTCCAGCGCGCCCGCACCATCGCCGACATGCTCGGCATGCAGCCGGCGATGGCGGCGAACAGGAACAGCGTCCAAGTTGGAGCCTGCAACCGGGTGCAGAGCAACACCATCAGCAACGCGCCGCCGCCGACCATTGCTGCCACCGGCAGAATCCGCCCCTGGCCGAAACGGTCCACCAGCCGCGACACCTGCGGCGCGCAAAACGCCGTGGCCAGGGCAAAGGTCGCCGCCACCGCCCCCGCCAGACCGTACCCACCCTGCAACTGCGAGAGCATGGTGATCAGGCCGATGCCGGTCATGGAAACCGGCATGCGCGCGATCATTCCGGCGAGCACGAAGGCTCGGCTGCCAGGGGCCTTGAACAGTTCGCGGTAGGGGTTTGCCATGGGTGCTGGCCTCGATAAGGGCGTGCAAGTTGCCATAAGGCTGGTAGCGGGGAAAGCAGCAAATTGTTGGGTGAATGTGAAGGCCCCATCGCGAGCAGGCTCGCTCCCACAATGGCCAGCGTACACAGGACAGATGTGGGAGCGAGCCTGCTCGCGATGAGGCCGGTAAAGCCACCTTGTACCTCCAGACAAATGAACTCCACGCCCCTCAAGCCAGTCCTCTGATCAAGCGCACAGTTCTCGGAGCCCAGCACCCATGCCCGACCACCACCCCGAACGCCAAAGCCCCATCGACGCCCACGGCATCATCGGCGACATGCGCAGTGCCGCGCTGGTCAATGACAAGGGCAGCGTGGATTTTTTCTGCTGGCCGGAATTCGACAGCCCGTCGATTTTCTGTTCGCTGCTGGACACCCCCGAAGCCGGCATCTTCCAGCTGTCCCCGGACCTGCCGGACGCGCGCCGCGAGCAGATCTACCTGCCCGACACCAATGTGCTGCAAACCCGCTGGCTCAGCGACCGGGCCGTGGTCGAAATCACCGACCTGCTGCCCATTGGCGACAGCGAAGATGATTTGCCGGTGCTGATGCGTCGGGTGCGGCTGGTCAGTGGCAAGGCGACCTTCCATATGCGTTGTGCCGTGCGTCATGACTATGCGCGCGCCCAGACCCGTGCCCGCAGCAACGGCAGCGACGTCATTTTCGAAGCCATCGGCCAGCCATCCCTGCGCTTGGCATCGGACCAACCCATGAAGATCGACGGCAGCGCCGCCATCGCCGAATTCACCCTGGAACAGGACCAGAGCGCCGAATTCCTGCTCGGTGCCGTCGACGATCCACGCTTCAAGGACGGCGCCGCCGGGTTGTGCCTGGAACGCACGCTGAAGTTCTGGCGCGACTGGATCGGCCAGTCCAACTATCGCGGTCGCTGGCGGGAAATGGTCAACCGCTCGGCGCTGGCGATGAAGCTGCTGACCTCGCGCAAACACGGGGCGATCCTCGCCGCCGCGACCTTCGGCCTGCCGGAAACGGTCGGCGGCGAACGCAATTGGGACTATCGCTATACCTGGATCCGCGACGCCTCGTTCACCGTCTACGCCTTCATGCGCCTGGGCTTCGTCGAAGAGGCCAATGCCTACATGCGCTGGCTGCGCGGGCGGGTCAGTGACTGTCGCGGCAAGGCCATGAAACTCAACATCCTCTACGGTATCGACGGCCGTCAGGAATTGCCTGAAATCGAACTCGCGCACCTGACAGGCCACGGCGGCGCGACACCGGTACGCATCGGCAACCAGGCTTATTCACAGGTTCAGCTCGACATCTTCGGCGAGCTGATGGACGCGGTTTACCTGGTCAACAAGTACGGCGAAGCCATTTCCCATGAGGGCTGGAGGCACACGGTGGAGGTGGTCGATCAGGTGTGCGAGACCTGGCAGCAGGAAGACGTCGGGATCTGGGAAATGCGCGGCGAGCAACATCACTTCCTGCACTCGCGCCTGATGTGCTGGGTGGCACTGGACCGGGCGATCCGCCTCGCCTCCAAGCGCTCGCTGCCCGCGCCGTTCGCCCGCTGGGACCAAACCCGCCAGGCGATTTATGCCGACATCTGGGACAACTTCTGGGACGAAGAACGCGGGCATTTTGTCCAGCACATCGGCGGCACTGGCCTGGACGGTTCAATGCTGCTGATGCCGCTGGTGCGTTTCGTCAGCGCCAAGGACCCACGCTGGCTCGCCACCCTCGACGCCATCGAAAAAAACCTGGTGCGCGACGGCATGGTTTACCGCTATCGCAACGAACACACCCACATCGACGGCCTGCCCGGCACCGAAGGCGCGTTCGCCGCATGCTCCTTCTGGTACGTCGAATGCCTGGCCCGCGCCGGCCGGGTGGAAAAGGCACATCTGGAGTTCGAGCAACTGCTGCGCTACGCCAATCCGTTGGGACTGTATGCCGAGGAATTCGACAGCCATGGACGGCACATGGGCAACACCCCGCAAGCGCTGACGCACCTGGCGCTGATCAGCGCAGCGTGTTTTCTGGATCGGAAGTTGAGTGGGGAGAAGAGTTTCTGGCAGCCGTAAGCCAGAGGTCTGTGTAGACAGAAATCGCAGAAAAATGCAGGTACCCCCTTACCCCGGATCGGGCGAAGTAGTTCAATCCGGTGGCGAAGGCGTAAGTCGTTGAACCGGAATGTTGCCCCTTGGGCTAGTCTTTCACAGGTCTTAAAATCAGGAGCCTGCCGTGGCTGAACACCCGATACAAACCGTCCGCACATCGCTACTCAACGTGGCCTACGAGGAACACGGCCCCAGCAGCGGCGAGCCGGTGATTTTGCTTCACGGCTTCCCCTACTCCCCTCGCGCCTACGACGAGGTCGCTCCGGCCCTCGCCGCCGAGGGCTACCGCGTGATCGTTCCGTATTTGCGCGGTTATGGCCCGACCCGTTTCAACAGCGACTACACGCTGCGCTCCGGCCAGCAAGCCGCCCTTGCCCAGGATTTGCTCGACCTGATGGATGCCCTTTCCATTGAACAGGCAGCGCTCTGTGGCTACGACTGGGGCGGTCGGGCGGCGTGCATCGTGGCAGCGCTATGGCCACAGCGGGTGCGTTGCCTGGTGACGGGCGATGGCTACAACTTGCAGGACATTCCCCGTTCGACCCGGCCACGGGCACCGGAAACCGAACATCGCCTGTGGTACCAGTACTATTTCCACACCCCGCGCGGCGTTGCCGGCCTGACGGAGAATCGCCGGGAGTTGTGTGCGTTGCTCTGGAAATTGTGGTCGCCGACCTGGACCAGAGGGCCCGAGTTGTACCCGCTTACGGCACCGGCCTTCGACAACCCGGATTTTGTCGAGGTGGTGATTCACTCGTACCGGCACCGGTTCATGTATATGCCCGGCGATCCCGCGCTGGATTGGATGGAAGAAGCCCTGACCCGACAACCTTCGATCAGCGTGCCGACGATTTCCCTGTGCGGCGCCGACGATGGCGTTGGCCCGGCGCCGGAGATCGACGACGACATCGAGCACTTCACCGGGTCTTACGAGCGTAGGGTGCTGGCGGGTGTCGGCCACAACATTCCCGAAGAAGCGCCCGAGGCCACGCTCAAGGCATTGCTGGATCTGCTTCGGCGCTGACGGAAAACCGTTCCCGATAGGCCTGCGGCGTCACGCCCATGGCCCGCAGGAAACTGCGGCGCAGGGTTTCTTCGCTGCCGAAGCCGCATTGCACGGCGACCCGCTTGATTGGCAGGCCGGTGTCGCCGAGCAGGCGGCGCGCGGTCTCGACGCGAATCAGTTCGATGGCCCGGGCCGGGGTCTGGCCGGTGTCGGCGCGGTAGTGACGCACGAAACTGCGTTCACTCATGCCAGCCTGCAGGGCCAGGGTGGGAATACCCAGGTCCTTGGTGAGGTTTTCGCTGATCCAGGCATGAAGTTCGTCGAAACGGTTGCCTTCGTGCTGCAAGGACAGGGTCACGCTGAACTGCGACTGGCCGCCGGGCCGTTTGAGAAACACCACCAATTGCCGGGCGACTTCCAGGGCCATGTTGCGACCAAGGTCCTCCTCGACCATCGCCAGTGCCAGGTCGATGCCGGCGGTGACCCCGGCCGAGGTCCAGACCGGACCGTCGTTGATGAAAATCGGATTGGGCTCGACCTGTAATTGCGGATGCTGCTGCGCCAGTTGCTCGCAGCGGGTCCAGTGGGTCACCACGCGCCGGCCATCGAGCCAACCGCTGGCCGCCAGCAAAAACGCTCCGGTGCACACCGATGCCACTCGCCGACATTGCACCCCATGCTCGCGCACCCAGGTCACCAGTGCCGGGTCCTGCGCGGCTGCATAAACGCCCCAGCCTCCGGCGATGATCAGGGTATCGCTGCCCTGCTCCGGCAAGGGTTCGGCCAGCATCGCCAGGCCCGCCGACGACATCACCGCCCCGCCGCCGCTGGCAATCACCGACGGCGCATAGGGCGCGGGCAGGCCCTGCTGGCGGGCGATGTCGTTGGCCGAGGCGAACACCTGCAAGGGGCCGGTGACATCGAGCAATTGCACATTGGCGAACGCCAGTACATGGATGGTTTTCGACATTTTGGCGTAATTCGTGGGGTTATTGGCGTATACGCCAAATCCTGGACGCCTACAGTGAATTTGTCCACCCACTTCAGGAGAAAAACACCATGACCTTGCAGATCGGCTTTCTGTTGTTTCCACAGGTGCAGCAACTCGACCTGACCGGCCCATACGACGTGCTGGCGTCGCTGCCGGATGTGAAGGTGCATCTGGTCTGGAAGGATCTGGTGCCCGTCTCCGCCAGTACCGGCCTGGTGCTCAAACCGACCACCACTTTCGATGATTGCCCGAAGCTGGATGTGATCTGCGTGCCCGGTGGCAGCGGGGTCGGGCCGCTGATGGAAGATGACGAGACCCTGGCGTTCCTCAAGGCCCAGGCGGCGACGGCGCGTTATGTCACCTCGGTGTGCACCGGGGCGCTGGTGCTCGGCGCGGCCGGCCTGCTCAAGGGCAAACGGGCCACCACCCACTGGGCCTATCACGAGTTGCTGGCGCCTTTGGGGGCGATTGCGGTGAAGGATCGAGTCGTGCGCGACGGCAATCTGCTGACCGGAGGTGGCATCACGGCGGGTATCGACTTTGCCCTGACCCTGGCTGCCGAACTGTTCGACCGGGACACCGCCGAGCTGGTGCAATTGCAGCTGGAATACGCACCGGCCCCGCCATTCAACGCCGGCAGCCCGGAAACCGCGCCGGCCGGGGTTCTGCAGGAGGCTCGTCAACGCTCCGCCAGTTCGTTGAAATTGCGTGGGGAAATCACCGAGCGCGCGGCGGCGAAACTCGAACGCTAACCCCTGTAGGAGCGAGCATGCTCGCGATGGACGCCAGAACACCGCGGGGTGTCAGGCTGCCAGCGTTATCGTTGACGACCATCGCGAGCATGCTCGCTCCTACAGTTTTTCTGGTGCGTCGCACTTTTCAGGCGCCCATAAAAAAACCCGCCGAAGCGGGTTCTTCCACGACCATTACGACTCCCTGTCGACAGCAATCCATGCATATGGCCGATCATCCATGATCTTGAGCACTCCCTGTGCTTCAGTGGATGGGGCCAGAATACGCATCGGATCCAATTTGTAACAGAAGATAAAAGTGCCATCACGTGTAAGACATTCGCTATAGCGCTTCTTCCGAAACCCCTGGACCGGTCATTCATTCTCACGCTCGCGGGCCTTGGCGCTTTCGGCGAGAAAGTGCTCGAGCCGGCCCAGTTGCTCTTCCCAGCCACGGCTGTCCATGTAATAGGCTTCCTTCTGGCGTATATCGGGAATGTGCGCAAACCCTGATTCGGACACCTTGAGCAGCGTGCCGCCAGTGGTGTCTTCCAGCTCGAATTTGACCAGGGTGGTCGGTTCCTGTGAGTAGTCGATCTTCGGATTCACCGCATAGGGGTGCCAGCGAAAGGAAAACAGCTGCTGCGGCTCGACCCGCTCCACCAGCACGTTCCACAGCACGTGTTCGTAACCTGGGTACGTGACCTGCCCCTGGGTCCACTCGCCGGCAATGAACCGCCTGCCTTCGAGCGCCACGCCGAACCACTGACCGAACGCCTCCGCGTCGACCAGGGCACGCCAGACATGGGAGCGCGGCGATTTGAGTATTATTTTGCGCTCAAAACTATTGGGTACTGGTTTCATACGTCACCTCCTGTACTGAACAACAGTAGGCCTGTAAGACCACATGTCCAGCCCGAAAGTTGTATGAATGGGGTGTCAGTTGTCGTAATCGTGACCTTTGCGGCGCTTTCAGCTTCACTACACTGCCTCTGGACTTCATCCCTTACAGTGAGTTTCCCCATGCATGCACGCATTCTTCTGGCCCTGATACCCTTGATGTTCACCCCGCTGGCCCATGCCCTGGACTGCGAAAACGCCACCGATCAGACAACCATGAATCAGTGCGCGGCGCAGCAGCACGCTGCGGCGGACAAGGAGTTGAATGCGCTGTACCAGCAGATCACTACGCGGCTCAAGGGCAATCCCGACGGCAAGAAATTGCTGCTCAAGGCCCAGCGCTCGTGGCTTGCGTTTCGCGATGCCGAGTGCGAGTTCTCGGCCTCAGGGGTGGGCGGCGGAAGTGTTTATCCGTTGATCTACGGCAATTGCGTGACGCAATTGACCAAGGCCCGGGTCGAGACGTTCAAGACTTACCTGAAGTGCCAGGAGGGGGATTTGGGTTGTCCGGTGCCGGGGGTTTGATTCTTCGGTGTTTTTGAGGGCCTCATCGCGAGCAGGCTCGCTCCCACATTAGACCGCGCCCGTCCAGGCAACACGGTCAACTGTAGGAGCGAGCCTGCTCGCGAAGACGGCATTCCAGCCACTGAAGATGTATCGGATGTACCGACCCCTTCGCGAGCAAGCCCGCTCCCACATTAGACCGCGCCCGTCCAGGCAACACGGTCAACTGTAGGAGCGAGCCTGCTCGCGATGGCGTCAGTGCAGACGCCGCAAATTACCGCACAAAAACCTGCGCCGTGGTAATCGCCATGTCCCCGCCCGGCATTTTGATGCTGCCGATCTGTTTGAGGCTGTCGGCGTCGAAGATCGCCACGTCGTTGAAGGTCCCGGCCAGGTAGATCTTGCTGCCGTCCTTGTTGAAGGAAATGCAGTAGTAGGAGTGATCAAGCGTCGCCGCCTGCAGCATCTTTTTCTCCTTGATGTCGTACTTGGCCAGGCGGTTAAGCACGCCGAACATCAGGTTCGGGTCCTTGGGCGAGCGCATGCCGCTGAAGTAGATTTCCGTCAGGGGGCCGAAGTCGGTGGTTTCGGTCTTGCCGGTCTTGAGGTCCACGCTGAACAGGCCGTACAGGTAGTCGGCAGTGGCCGGGTCCTGTTTCTTGTCCTTGAACTTCGCGGTGGTGTAGAGCAGCGAGAAGTCATGGCGATAGGTCTGCTGGTTCCACACGTAGAGCACGTCGGGAGCCGCGTAGTTGGCCCGTTTCCAGTGACGGCTGGGGATCAGCACGTCGAACTTGCCGGTCTGCACGTTGACCTTGTAGATATCCGCCCCCGCCACATACAAGGTGCCGTCGTCACCGCTCTGCATGATGGTCAGCTGGCGCGGCGCCGGGAAGCTGCGCACCGGCTTGGCGTCCATGCCGGCGTCGGTCTTGTACACATCGAGCCGCGGCTGCTGCACCTCGTAGTGGTCGTTCATCATCAACGTCGGGTTGGCGATGGTGAACAGTTCCTTGCCGTCGTGGCTGAGGGTGAAGGCGAACATCGACTTGGCCTTTTCCCCCGGCTTCTGGGTGATGCTGGCGTGGAACACCTGCTTGCAGCTGTCCAGTTCGACGCCGTAGACATCCGCATAGTGATTGTTCAGCACATAGGCGGTCTTGCGATCCGGCGACAGCTGCACGGTGCCGGGGCCGAAGGCATCGGGCATCTTGCAGGTCTTGAACACCGTATCGGTGGCCAGGTCGATCACGTTCAGGTTGTTCGGGTAGTTGGTGGTCAACATGTACTCGTGACCGTCTTGCAACGCAGTGTTTTCATCAGCCAGGACACTGAGCGAAAAAGTACTCAGGACGGCGAACGCGGCCAGGCCGCAGGCTTTGATGCTGTGCATGCTGGAATCCTTCTTCTGTCTGATCACTTGTCTTTCGGGAAGACAGTGCCGAGGTTTCGCCAGTTGTCGTTGGACGCCTGCGCATCCTTGTTCCAGTCCGGGTAGGTGCTCATCATGTCCGGCACCTGGGCCGGCCACCAGCAAGGGTCGGAGCAGCCATACAGGTCGGCTTCCATCGGCTGGCACAGCGACGACACACCGCCGAACGCATCGATTTCCCAGCCCGGGTCGGTGGTCGAGGCACAGCCCGCCACGGAGCTCATGGCCACCACTTCTTCGATGCGGTTCTCGTCCGCGGCCTGATCCAGCTTCAACGCTTTGTTATTGATTGCCTTGAGATGTTTCATATCAGTGAGCCTTGCGCGGAGTGATGTAGCTGCTGATGAACGCAGGGTTATTGGCCATGATCCGGGTGTAGACCTCGATGCCGAAGTCGACCCAGTCACGCATCAGTTCGCAGTAGTGATAAGTCGGGTGCGTCGGGTCGCCGTAGCGGGCGTAGCTCTCGTGGTAGCAGCCGCCGGAGCACAGGTTGCGGATCTGGCAGTCGTTGCAACCGGTGTTGGTACGGTCCAGGCGCTGGGACAGGAAGTCGTTCAACTCCACCTGCTTCACGCCACTGTGGACGTTGCCGAAGGTCGGCATCGACGAGCCAGTGAAGCGGTGGCACAGGTTCAGCTCGCCCTTGTGGTCCACCGCCAGCATCTTCAGGCCAGCGCCGCAGGGCAGCGCCTTCTTGTGGCCTTCGTGGATGTCGGTGATCAACTGGTGCAGGTTGGAGAAGCCGATGTTGCGGTGCTCCAGTGCCGCTTCCAGGTAGCGCCGACCGAGGGCCTTCATGTTGGCGAAGACCTGCACCAGTTCATCGCTGGTGAGGTTGAAGCTGCTGATGTCGCCAGAAGTCACCGGGGCAAAGCCGACTTCGGCAAAACCCAGTTCGTTGAACAGGTGATCCCAGATGGTTTCGACGTCGGTGACGCCGGTGGTCAGGGTCACCCGGGCGCCCACCGGACGGCTGTTGTAGCGTGACAGCAGCATCTCGGCCTTGCGCCGCACCACGTCATAAGTGCCCTGCCCGCCCACGGTGATGCGGTTGCGGTCGTGCACGGTTTTCGGCCCGTCGATGCTCACCGACAGCCCGAAACGGTGGGCGTTGAGGTAGTCCACGGTTTCTTCGGTGAGCAGCGTGGCGTTGGTGGTCATCACGAATTCGACGAACTTGCCCGCTTCGGCAAAGCGTTTTTCGCAGTAATCGACCATGTACTCGATCAACTTGCGATTGCTCAAAGGCTCGCCGCCGAAGAACACCACGGTGAAACGTTCTTCGTCCGGGGACTCCTTGAGTAGCATTTCCACCGACGCGATAGCGGTTTCGACGTCCATCTTCTTGCCGGCCGATGGCTTGTCGAGGTCTTCCTTGTAGCAGTAGGTGCAGCTTAGGTTGCAGCCGGTGTTGACGTTGAGCACCACGGTGTTGATCGCGGTGCGCTCGACGCGCTTGGTGGCGATGTCCGGGGTCAGTGGCGAGCCGTCGCTGACCAGTTCCAGGGCCATCAGTTCGCGCAGGGTCTCGGTGATTTCTTCGCCGTTGAAGCGCGCGGCCAGGCGCTGGATCAGGTCGTCCGAGGAACAGCCGGGGCCACGCAAGGTGTCGATGATGGTGCCCGTCAGTTCATCGCTGGCGAACAGCGAACTGCTGGGGATGTGGAACAGCATGCGGTCGGCGTCGACCTGCACTTCGTGCAGGTTGCGTTCGACCAGATTCAAAATTGCGCCCATGGCAAACCTCCTGTGCAGGCCCCGCTTGGTGGGGCTTGCGGTCATTCCGAAAAGTGTCTGGATCGGTCAAGCGATCAAGCAACTTATGGAATGGGTGGGTTGTTCCAGCGTTGCACGGTCACGATCATGTGGCCTTCGCCGGTCAGGGATTTCCCTGCGTCGTCGACGGCGGCGATCACCTTGAGGTTGCCGGCATTGTTAGTGGACATTTTGCGCGCAGGGTTCGGCCCGGCATCGCCCGGGGTGAACACGCCCGCGTCGGCCTGCATGGTGCCCGCGTACTTGACGTCTTCGTCTTCCTTGGCGCGGTCGTCGAAGGCCTCGACCTTCCACTGCGCCGGGAATACGCCAATGCGATAAGGCTTGCCATCGGCGCCCTTGCCCCAGGCTTCGGCGTCGAAGCGACCCTGGACTTTCGGCGTCGAACCACCGCCCTCGCCGATCCGCGCCACCGAGAATTCCGGCACCACCTTGACTGCATCGATCTTGCTGTAGACCGACAGGCTCGGGCCTTTCAGCGCACCGACGGTGACCGCGCGCAGGCCCGGCTGGGCATTGGCGGCCGCCTTGAGTTTGACTTTGATCTGTTCCGGGCTCTGGGAGACGACTTGCACCACCTCCACGCCCTTGCCGAAGTTCGGCTTGCCGGCCAGGCCGCTGCCGATCAGGGTCACCTCGGTTTCGCTGCCGACTTTCAGGTAGCCCGGCTGCACGGCCAGCAAACGCTGGGAACCCTGCTTGGCAGCTACGAAGTCCAGGCCACGCTCGTCATGCTCGGCCTCGAACATCCGGCCCTGCATGGCGTTGCCCTGGGCGGCGAACACCTGGCGCATGGTCACGCCGTCGATGGTCACATTGCCGCGCCATTCGTAGCCGGTGTAGACAATCGCGCTGCCGTCGCCGTTGAACGGCGTACCGTCGGCGTACTGGCCCTTGACGCTGACCTTGAAGGTGTCGCTACCGTCGGCGGTTACGCTCATGATGCCGGCCAGCTCGCCTTTGCCCGGCAGGTGGCCGCTGAAGCTCCAGTCACCCACCAGCGCCTCGCTTTTCGGCGCGGTGCCCAGCCATTTTTTCCAGGCCGGGTTGTCCAGCGGATAACGCTTGGCCAACAGCGGCACCATCTCTTTGCGGGCGATATCGAACCAGTCGCGGTCACGGGCCAGGGCCTGGTATTCCAGCGACGGCCATTGGCCGAGGTGGAAGTTCACCAGACGCTCCCATTCCTGGGCCGGACGGCGTTGCAGCGCAACCCGCGCACCGGAGTGGCAGCGGCCGCACATCTGGCTGGTCTGGTCGTCGAATTTTTCCACGGTGTTGAGCCGGCGCTCCATGGCGTAGCGCACGCCATCGGTTTCGCTGGGCGCCAGGCCCTGGGTGTCGGCCAGGTACTTGACCAGCGTGCGGCGATCTTCATCGCTGATCTGCAAACCGTGCATGGTCTGCATGCGCGCAATGCTCATCAGCCAGCCTTCCGGCGTCTTGCGCTGGTGGCTGATGCGGCTGAGGGCGTTATTGGCTTCGGGGGTGTGACAGCCCTGACAGGTTTCCTTGAGGATGGTCTGGGCGTCGCGGGCTGCCAGGCTGTCAGGCGAATGCAGCGCCACACAGGCGGCCACGGCCAGCAGACTGACACTCAGGCCTGATCGGAGTTTTCTCTTCATCAACGTCGAACCTCGCACGGTGCTTTCTTATTTTTGTTGCTGATCGTTTTTTTGGTTTCTGCCGTCAACGGCGAACCGCTGGCGGAGGCAAGAGAAACGTCTGCGATGAGCAATACACGGAGCGTGCCAGCTTGAGAATGTTTCTTTGAATCAATGGGTTGTGGGTAATTGCCGGGGTTTTGACGTAAACGTTAACGGCATTCCACGTTTAATTTCGCGACAACTGTTTCACTCTGAGACGAGCATAGGTGAGGGTTGGTGAGGGGGGATGACCACCTATCATTTTGGGCAGTTTGTGGGGGATGGGCGGATTGGGTTGGGTTGGGTTCGGTGTGCATATCCGTTTTTTTGGTGATGGCTGCTTATGGTTCCGCCCTTACGGCGGGTTACTTGGAAAAGCGCCAAGTAACCAAGCGCTTTTATCCCCTGACGTACGGCCCTTCGCTTAGGCTCAGGGTTCCCTCGCTCCGGTATTCATCCGGGGGCATCGCCTCCGGTTTGCTTCGCTGCACCTCCTCTCGATGTGTGCGGCTTCGCCGCACGGCGCTGCGCGCCCTCCCCCCGGATGAACACCTCCACTCGGCCTTCCGACGGGGCAGATCAAAATCAAAAGCCAAAGCGAGGCGGCCGACCGGCCGGCCTGATTGCGCGGGTCCCGTGTAGGAGCGAGCTTGCTCGCGATGGACGAGAGGACGCCGCGGGGTGTCAGGCAGCCAACGTTATCGTTGACGACCATCGCGAGCAGGCTCGCTCCTACAGGGGATTGGGTACAGCCGTGAAATCGGGTCGGCTGTCGGGCCGCCTTCGCGGGCAAGCCCGCTCCCACAAGGGATCGAGTACATCCGTGAAATCAGGTTGGCTGCCAGGCCGCCATCGCGGGCAAGCCCGCTCCCACAAGGGATCAAGTACATCCGTGAAATCGGGTCGGCTGTCAGGCCGCCTTCGCGAGCAGGCTCGCTCCCACAGGGGATTGGGGGCATCCGTGAAATCAGGTCGGCTGTCGGGCCGTAATCGCTGGCAAGCCAGCTCCCACAGGTATGCGTCCACCTGCGGACCTGTAGGAGCTGTCGAGTGAAACGAGGCTGCGATCTTTTGATTTTCAAAAGCAAGATCAAAAGATCGCAGCCTTCGGCAGCTCCTACAGTGAACCGCGCCAACCATCAGGCCGAGCGTTAGCTCGCCTCGTTTGCTTTTGATTTTGATCTGCCCCGTCGGAAGGCTGAGCGGAGGCGTTCATCCGGGGGGCAGGCGCGTAGCGCCGTGCGGCGAAGCCGCACACATCGAGAGGAGGTGCAGCGAAGCAAACCGGAGGCGATGCGCCCGGATGAATGCCGGAGCGAAGGTATGCCGAGCCTGGGCGAGGCACCGTACGTCAGGGGATAAAAGCGCTTGGTTACTTGGCGCTTTTCCAAGTAACCCGCCGTAAGGGCGGAACCATAAGCAGCCGTTACCGCAGCAACGGATATGTACACACAAACCACACACTCCATAGGGAAACCGACTGAAACGAATGTCTCACCCACGTCTCAGATTGCGACAATCAGGCCCGCCTCAAATCCCCACTCCCACCATCGAACCCCACTAAACCAAGCCACAAGCCAAACTGGCACAGCCATTGCGAAAGACCTCGGCACACGAACAAGACGAGGTTTCAACATGTCGCTCCCAAACCTGCTTCCCGCCACTTCGGCGTTTATCCAGCGCGCCCCGCGCATGCTCATTGGCGGTGAATGGGTCGAGGCCGCCGACGGCCAGACCATGCCCCTGCATAACCCGGCCACCGGTGAAGTGCTGTGCGTCGTGCCACGGGCCACGCCGGAGGATGTCGATCGGGCGGTGCTCGCCGCGCGCCAGGCGTTCGATGATTCGGCCTGGACCCGCATCCGTCCCCGTGAGCGGCAGAACCTGTTGTGGAAACTCGCCGACCTGATGCAGCGCGATGCCGAGCTGCTGGCGCAACTGGAATGCCTGAACAACGGCAAGAGCGCCGCCGTCGCCCAGGTGATGGACGTGCAGCTGTCCATCGACTTTCTGCGTTACATGGCGGGCTGGGCGACCAAGATCGAAGGTTCCACGGTCGACGTCTCCGCGCCCTTGATGCCCAACGACCAGTTCCACAGTTTCATCCGTCGCGAAGCGGTGGGCGTGGTCGGTGCCATCGTCGCCTGGAACTTCCCGCTGCTGCTGGCCTGCTGGAAACTCGGCCCGGCGCTGGCCACCGGTTGCACCGTGGTGCTCAAGCCCGCCGACGAAACCCCGCTGACCGCGCTCAAACTCGCCGAGCTGGTGCTGGAAGCGGGCTACCCCGAAGGGGTGTTCAACGTCGTCACCGGCACCGGCATCACCGCAGGTTCCGCCCTGACCCACAACCCGCTGGTGGACAAGCTGACCTTCACCGGCTCCACCGCCGTGGGCAAGCAGATCGGCAAGATCGCCATGGACTCCATGACCCGCGTCACCCTGGAGCTGGGCGGCAAATCGCCGACCATCGTCATGGCCGACGCCGATCTGCAAAGCGCCGCGGCCGGTGCCGCCAGTGCGATTTTCTTCAACCAGGGCCAGGTCTGCTGCGCCGGTTCGCGCCTGTACGTGCAGCGCAAGCATTTCGACAATGTGGTGGCGGATATTGCGGGTATCGCCAATGCGATGAAACTCGGCAACGGCCTGGACCCGAGCGTCGAGATGGGGCCGCTGATTTCCGCGCGCCAGCAGGAGCGGGTCTACGGCTACATCGAGAAGGGCCGGGAAAGCGGCGCGACCATCGCCTGCGGTGGCGAGCAATTCGGGCCGGGCTTTTTCGTCAAGCCGACGGTGATTGTCGACGTCGACCAGAAGCATTCGCTGGTGCAGGAAGAAATCTTCGGCCCGGTGCTGGTGGCGATTCCGTTCGATGACGAAGCCGAGGCACTGCGCCTGGCCAACGACAGCCCCTACGGCCTGGGCGCGAGTATCTGGTCCAATGATTTGGCAGCGGTGCATCGCATGATTCCGCGGATCAAGTCCGGTTCGGTATGGGTCAACTGCCACAGCGCGCTGGACCCGGCGCTACCGTTTGGCGGGTACAAGATGTCGGGGGTTGGGCGCGAGATGGGGTATGCGGCGATTGAGCATTACACCGAGTTGAAGTCGGTGTTGATCAAGTTGTAATTGGCGGCGTCCTCCCGGCCGCCATCGCGAGCAGGCTCGCTCCCACAGGGGATTTGTGATCAACACAAAACTACTGTGGGAGCGAGCCTGCTCGCGATGAGGCCAGAACTGCCGACACAAGGCTCAGGGCTTGAAACCCTGAGCCAACAACCAGCTCCTGACCATCCTCCCCTGCTCCACCGTCAACCCCGCCAACACCTGCTCCGCCGGTTCACGGCACATCAACCTGCGCACCAACGGCGCCAGCTCCACCCCCTGCACATGCCAGATCCCCAACGGCTGATCCGCCGTGATCACCACGTCGGCCTCATCGACAAACCCGTCGCGCAACACCGGCGCCCGCTCGATCCGCAGTGCGGCGAAATCCGCCTCGGCATGCGCCACCTCCGCATCCGGCCATTGCCGTCGCGCCTGCCAGAACGGCTGATCCAGCCAGCGCTGCTCATCGGCATAGAAATCCCGGCCAATGCGCGCGAACCGCAGGAACAGCTGCTCCACCCGTTGCTGGTGAAAACGCCGGGCCAGCGCCGCTCGCTCGGGCTTGCACAGCAAGGTGTTGATCACGGTCGGGGCCTGCAACGCCGAAGACAGTGATTGAAAGATGCCGTTGCCCGACAGCGGGTCCACCGCCATCGCCGCGTCGCCCACCCGAATCCAGTTATCGCCGCACACCTGCGGGCTCAGGATCGCCGTGCTGCTGCGGGCATGCAGTTGCAGGTCAAGCTCGGGCTCGCCGCCGAAAAAGTCCTGGGCCAGCGTCGATGCCTGGCGCCGCTGGCGACAGTATTCGAGTAGCTGAGCCTTGCCCGGCAATTCGGCGCTGGCCACGTCCACCGTCCATTGCCAATAACACTGGCCGTCGGCCCGGCGCGCCATCCACGCCCAGCCGTCCGCGAGGCTTTCCACGGCACTGGCGGTGGCGCCCGGGGTGCCTTGCCAGCGATTGAGCAGGCTCACCGTTTCCGGCCCACGCAAGCCTTTGCCGAGGGCCGGCGCCTGGCGCCCGCGAGCCTCCACCAGAAAGTCCGCGACCAGTGCTTCACGCCCGTCGATCTCGATGCGATGGCCGGTGGTGGAAGTCTGCACCGACAGCACCCGGCCTTCGATCAGCTCGACCCCTGCCACGCGCAGAGCTTCCCGCAGGCCGCGATCGAAGGTCGGGCGATCCAGCAGAAACTCGACGTTCTGCGCATGTTGCTGGCCGTTCCAGTTCACCTGCCTTTGAGAGGGCAAGGTCGCTTCCGACAGCGCCTGATGCAGACCGGCGCCGCGCAATGCCTCCAGCACTCGCAGGGACACCCCTTCCAGCGCGGCAAAGCGCCGCCATTCGCTGACCAGCGTGACCGCATAACCGAGCCGGCGCAGCCCCAGCGCCACCGCCGCGCCCGCAGGTCCGGCGCCGAGAATGACAATCGCGGTCATGGCCCGAAGCGCCGTTCAGGGCCACGGTAACGGGCGTTCTGCCGCAGATACTCGATGACCTGTTGGTTGCTCGCCTCCGGCTGCTCCACCAGGAACGCCGCGATGTGCCCGCTCAACGCCGCACAACCGAGGCTGGCACCGGACTGCCCCGGATAAGTGCCGTGCACACAGGCGGCAAAATCCGCCTGGGCGCTGTTGAGCCATGACCATTCGAGTTCGGCGCAGCGCGCGTCGCCGGTCACCCGCAGCACCTGTGGATAACTCGCCGGGTACACCCCTTCGCCTTGCGCCGGGCTCGACGCGCAAAGCAAGACACCGCGCTCCACCGCCGCTGCGCAAGCGGCGCGCAACAGGCTGCGATCCTGGCGCAGGCCAAGGCTCAGGTTGATCAAACGCACGTCCTGCGCCACCAGCCAGTCAATCGCCGTGGCGATTTGCAGGGCACTGGTGACGCCACGCTGGTCGAACACCTGGGCCACGCAAAACAGCGCCGAGGGTGCACGCCGGCTGATGGCTTCGATGACCGCACTGCCGTGGCCCAGCGGATCGTCGCGCAAGTCGCTTTCGGCGAGCCCGTCCTCCACCAGGGAAAAGCGCCGCCCGCCGATCACCTGCACCCGCTGTGCCGCCGAATGGCCGCTGTCCACCACGCCAATACGCAGCTCTGGTTTTTCATGCGGCGGCGTTTCATGCAGCTCAGGCTTCATGCAGCACCGTTTTCGAGATCAGCACGCCGTCGAGCAATTCGAAACGCAGGTCGGCATCGGCCAGGGTCGAGGGACGGTGGCTGATGAGGATCCGCGTGCGCCCGGCAAACAGACGGTCGATGGCCTCGATCACTTCGCGCTCGGTGGCTTCATCCACCGCCGAGGTGGCTTCGTCGAGCACCAGAATCAAAGGGTCCTGCAACAGCGCGCGGGCGATGGCGATGCGCTGTTTCTGCCCGCCGGACAACTGCTGGCCGCGCTCGCCCAGCGGGCTGTCGAGGCCTTCGGGCAAGGAGGCGATCAAGCTGTCGAGCTGTGCCAGGCGCGCCACTTCGGCAATTGCTTCGCGACTGGCGTCCGGCACTGCATAGGCCAGGTTGTCGGCGAGGCTGCCACGGAACAGCACGATGTCCTGACTGACCACGGCGATGCGTCGGCGCAGCTGGAACAGATCCAGCTCGCGCACATCCACTTCGCCCAGCAACACGCGGCCTGACTGCGGGTCGTGGTGGCGTTGCAGCAGGTCGATCAGGGTCGATTTGCCGACGCCGGAGCCGCCGCTCAGGGCGACTTTCAAACCGTAGGGAATCCGCGCCTCGATACCGCGCAGGGTGGTCGAGCGACCGGGATGGCTGAAGTGCACGTCATCAAAACGCAGTTCGCCAGAGCCCGGCATCGGTTGTGGCGAGTCGGGCGAAAGTACGGTCGGCTGTTCGCCGCGCAACTCCATCACCCGCCCGAGGCTGACGGTCATGCGCTGGATCGCCACATAAAGCCCGAGCAGGCTCTGAACCGGCCCCACGGCCATGCCCAGGTAGGTGGAAAACGCGATCAGCGCGCCCAGTTGCCAGGTGCCCTGCACTACCCAGTAACCGCCGATCAAAAAAGCGCAGGCCCGGGACAACGAAGTCAGCGTGCCCGGTACGGCCTGGGTGAAAAACTCGGTGACTTGCAGGCGTAGCAACTGGCTCATGTAGCCCTGGCCCAGGCTCTCCAGGCGCCGCGCTTCGCGTTGTTGCTGGCCGGCGGACTGGATGAATTTCATCACCGGCAGGGTCTCGACCATGAACGACGACATGTCCGCCGAACGTTCGCGCAACTGCCGCACGTCACGCTCGACCTTGCGCCGCATCCAGCGCAGCCAGAGCACGTCGAGGGGGATCAGCACCAGCGCCAGCAGCGACAGCTTCCAGGACAGGGTCAACAGCATCGCCACCGCCACCACCAGGCCGATCACGCTGGACACCGCCGAGAACAGCGAGTCCACGGCAAAGCGCTGGATCTCCGCGACGTCGCCATCCAGGCGCGACATCAGGTCGCCAATGCGCCGCTGGCCGTAGAAGCTCGGCGACAGGGTTTGTAAATGCCGATAGAGGTCATCGCGCAGGGCAAACAACATGCGCCCGGACAGGCGCGTGTGAAGGTAGCGGTTGATCCCCGACAGCGCCGTGCCCAACAGCCCGGCGACGATCATCAGCCCGGCCATCAGCACCAGCATCGGGAAATTGCGCGCCAGCAGGCCATCGTCGATCAGCATCTTGGTCAGCCATGGCTGCACCAGCACCAGGGCCGAGGCGCAGACCGAAAGCCCGAGCAGCCCGGCAATCGCCAGTCGATGGGGCCGCACGAAACTGTAAAGCCAGTGCAGCGAGGCCTGCAGGGCTTCGGGGTTCTGGCTGTCGATCAGCCGAACGATCAGGCGGCGCATCACGAACGCAACTGTTTGAGCTTGCGATACAGGGTCGCGCGACTGATGCCCAGGGCGTCGGCGGCGGCCGAGACGTTGCCCTGATGGTTGTCCAGAGACTGGCGAATCATCTCCAGTTCGTTTTCGCGGATGCTGCCGGACTGCGGACGCTCGGTCGCGGTCAGCTCGTCGAGCATGCTGTCGGGCAAGTGATCGAGGGTGAGCACGGTTTCTCCCGGCTCGCGCATGGCCAGCGCGGTGCGCAGGACCATCTCCAGTTGGCGGATGTTGCCCGGCCAGTGATAGTTGCCGAGCAGGCGGCCCAGATCGTCGTGCAGAACCACCGTCGGCGCCTCGAGCCGGGCCAGCAGGCGACCGACCAGCGCGGTGAAATCCTCGCGCTCGCGCAGGGCTGGCAGCATCACGCTGATGCCGTTGACGCGATAGAACAGGTCTTCGCGAAAGTGCTTGTCTTCCACCAGACGCTTGAGGTCGCGGTGGGTGGCGCAGATCAGCGCAACGTCGATGTCCTGTTCTTCGCCGGCGCCCAGCGGCGCGACCTTGCGGTCCTGCAACACCCGCAGCAGCCGGGCTTGCAGGGCCAGCGGCATGTCGCCGATTTCATCGAGGAACAGCGTGCCGCCGTGGGCCTGTTGCAGGCGACCGATCATGCCGCCCCGGCGCGAGCCGGTGAACGCGCCCTCGCGGTAGCCGAACAATTCGGACTCGATCAGGCCTTCGGGGATCGCCGCACAGTTCACCGCGACGAAGGGTTTGTCGCTGCGGCTGCCGGCCATGTGCAGGGCCCGGGCGATGACTTCCTTGCCGGTGCCGGTTTCGCCCAGCAGCAATACCGGCAGCTGGTTGGCCAGGCCCTGGCGGGCCATGCGCAGGGCCCGGGCATAACGCTCGTTGCTGCCGGCCAGCGATTCGAGGTCCGGTGGCGCGACCTTGGTGGTCTTGGCCGGGGTGCGAATTGCCGTCCCGACGTTTAGCGTCCGCTGCGGCGCGCGCAGGGTTTTGTAGAAGAACTCGCCCTTGGCGGTCTGCAGGCTGCCGGCGCCGCCCTGATGCAGGCGCGCCAGCAGTTGCAGGCCATCGACCCCGAGAAACTCTTCGCAGCGCCTGCCGACCAGCGTCGAGCGCTCGGCATGCAGCAACTGGCAGGCCTGGGCACTGACCGCGAGGATTTGCCCGCCGAGGCTCACCGCCAACAGGCCCTGCCACGGGGATTCGAGGTATTGGCGACGGCTGTGGAACGCCAGGACGATTTCGTCCGGATAACTGGCGTTGAACACCCGGCTTTCGATCTGGCTGACCGCCATGGCCAGCAGCGCGGTGCTGTCGTGGGCACGGCCCAGCGGGCCCTCGCGGGTCAGGTCGAGTACGCCGAGGATCTCGCCCTGCGGGCAATGGATCGGCACCGAGGTGCAGGAAAAATCGCTGAGGCGGTCCAGGTAATGTTCGCCGCAATCGATCAGGGTCGGCCGGGCTTCCACCAATGCGGTGCCCAGGGCATTGGTGCCACGGGCGGCTTCGCTCCAGCAGGCACCCAGGGTGATGTCCTGCAGGCCGCTGCCCTTGAGGCGGTCGGCGCGTCCTTCGACGGCGAGGATGGTGGCATCGGAGTTGGCGAGGATGATCAGCCCTTCCTTGCCCTGGCGTTCGGCCAGGTAATCGATGGAGGGCAACGCGGCGTCGATCAGCAGGCGGTTGCTGGCCAGCAACACGTCCAGGCTGGCGCCCGATTCCAGCGCCAGCTCATGCTTGGCATTGAAATGCACGCCATGGCTGAGGCTGCGTCGCCACGAAGCATCGATTTCCGCGCGCAGCACGCCGTCCGGCACTTCGCCTTCCAGGTGCAGTTTTTCCCGGGCCAGCCGGGCTTCGCGGTGCAATTTGGGGGAGTTTGTTTTTATTAGCGTCATCAAGCGCTCCGGGTCGTCCGCCCTGCGCCGTTACTTTATATGTCGGCGCTGTGGAGCCATCTTGACGTTAACGTCAGGGCGATGGCAAGTGCCTTACGGCGCTTGTGTTCCATTGGATGGACCGCGTTATCGTTCTTCGCGAGCAGGCTCGCTCCCACAGGTAAAGCATTGACCACAGATCCATGGTTCACCCGATGCACTGTGGGAGCGAGCCTGCTCGCGAAGGGGACCTCAAAGACACCGCAAAATCAGCGCTGCCACACCTCAGGATTCACAAAAAACGCCCGCGCATTGTCCTCCAGGCTCTCCAGGTGATACCCGCCCTCCTGCACGATCAGGCACGGCAAGCCGAGGCTGCGAATCCGCTCGCCGAGCGTGGCGAAGCCTTCGCGGGTCACCGCCACCTTGCTCTGCGGGTCCAGCTCGTAGATATCGAAGCCCAGCGACAGCACCAGCACCTCGGCGCCGAAATCGGTCACGGCCTGCAAGGCGACATCCAGTTGCCCGAGGAAATCCGCCTCACTGGCAACATGGGCCATCGGCAGGTTGAGGTTGAAGCCCTCGCCCGCGCCGACGCCGCGCTCATCATTGAAGCCGGCGACCCCTGGATAGAAGTTGGTCGGATCGCCGTGCACCGAGACATAGAGCACATCGTCGCGGTCGTAGAAGATTTCCTGGATGCCCTGGCCGTGATGCATGTCGGTATCGAGCACCGCCACCCGGGCGAATTTGCCGCGCAGCACCTGCGCCGCCACCGCCGCGTTGTTCACATAACAGAAGCCCCCCGCCGCTTCGGCTCGGGCGTGGTGGCCCGGCGGACGGCACAGGGCATAGGCGGCGGGTTCGCCATCGAGTAACGCCTTGGCGCCGGCGATTGCACTTTGGGCCGACCAGTAGGCCGAGCGCCAGGTCTGCTCGCCCACCGGGCAACTGCCGTCGGCCAGGTAGCGCGCGGCCTGTGCCAGAATGCCGCGCAGGGCGTTGGGCTCACGCACGAAGATGTTCGACATCACCTCATCGCCCCAGTCTTCGGGGACTTCCTTCCAGCGCTTGTGGGCTTCCTGCAGGAATGCCAGGTACGGCGCGCCGTGCACCGCCAGCAGTGGATCGAGCCCGGCGTCGGCCGGTTGCTCGACCTTGAAACCCAATGCATGGGACGCCTGCACCAGCCGCTGGGCACGCTCCGGCACTTCCTGCGGGGTGCGCATCTGGCCGCGGGAGTAGTAGCTGCGTGGATGGTGGAGCAATTGTTCGGGGTGGAAAAAACTGCGCATAACGTCAATACCTGTCAGGAGCCCGTTCTACTGTGGGAGCGAGCCTGCTCGCGAAGAGGGTGTGTCAGTCGACATCAATGTTGTTTGACACACCGCTTTCGCGAGCAGGCTCGCTCCCACAGGGGGATATTTGTGGTCAGTTGGCTTTTTCGGCGCGGGCCAGTACGGCGTTGAGCAGCACATCGGTGCCCTGGCGCACATCTTCCGGCAGCACATCCTCGGCTTCGTTATGGCTCAGGCCGCCCACACACGGAATGAACACCATGGCCGTCGGGCAGAACCGCGCCAGATGGATTGCGTCATGTCCTGCGCCGCTGACGATCGATTGCTGAGCGTAGCCCAGGGCATCCACCGCCTGCTGCACCGCCGCCACGCATTCGGGGTCGAACGGCGTGGCCGGGCTGATCCAGTGCGGGGTGATGGTCAGTTTCAGGTCGCGGCCGTCGGCAATGGCCTGCAGTCGCGCACGCACCTGTTGTTCCATGGCGGCGATGGCGTCATCGCGGTGGTGACGCAGATCGACGGTGAAGTTCACCAGCCCCGGAATGGTGTTGCGCGATGACTTGTTGATGCTCAGTTCGCCCACGGTGGTCAGGCCTTCGGGGGCGAAATCCGCCGCCAGGCCTTCGATGGCCTGAATCATCCGCGCCACGCCATACAGGGCGTCCTTGCGCAGCGGCATCGGCGTCGTACCGGCGTGGGCGGCCATGCCTTCCACGCGCACGTCCAGCCAGCGAATCGCCTGGCCGCCGCTGACCACGCCGATGCTCTTGGCGTTGTCTTCAAGGATCGGCCCCTGTTCGATGTGCGCTTCGAAATAGGCATCCACCGCGCCGCCCAGCGGCCGCTTGCCGGCATAGCCGGTGCGCTGCAATTCGTCGGCGACGCTGATGCCATCCACATCTCGCACCGCCAGCGCCTTGTCCAGATCCATGATCCCGGTGAACACCGCCGAGCCGAACATCGCCGGGGTGAAGCGTGCGCCCTCTTCGTTGGTCCACACCGCCACTTCCAGCGGCTTGCGGGTCTGGATCCCCAGGTCGTTGAGGCAACGCACCACTTCCAGGCCGGCGAGCACGCCGTACACGCCATCGAACCGCCCGCCTTCGGGCTGGGTGTCCAAATGGCTGCCCATCATCACCGGCGCGGCGTCCGGATCGGTGCCGGCGCGGCGGGCGAACAGGTTGCCGATGGCATCCACGCTCAGGGTCATGCCGGCTTCACGGCACCAGTGGGCAAACAGTTCGCGACCGGCCTTGTCTTCATCGCTCAGGGCCAGGCGGCAGCTGCCGCCACGGGTAGTGGCGCCGATTTCGGCCATGGCCATCAGGCTCGCCCAGAGGCGTTCGCCATTAATCTTCAACATGGGTTTCTCCAGGAAAATCAGGGTTAGGCACGGGCCAATTCGACGCGTTCAGCGCTGGCGTGGCGACGGGCAAGGGACAGGACACACAGCAGCGAAGTCGCGGCGATCAGGCTGTAGAACACCGCCATCGGCCACCACTGCCCGGCGAACTTGTGCGCCAGCATCGTGCCGATCAGCGGCGTCAGGCCGCCGGCCACCGCGCCGCAAATCTGATACGCCAGGGAAATCGCGGTGTAGCGCACCCGGGTTTCGAACATGCCGCTGACGTAACCGGCGATCACCGCATAGAACGACGCCATGCACACCACCGCCAGGGCGATGCCGAGGATGATCAGCGGCGCCTGGGCCGAGCTCACCAGCACGAACATCGGATACGGCGAGGCCATGGCCAGCAGCGACACCAGGCACAGGAAACGGGTCGCGCCGATTTTTTCGGCGATCCACGCCGCCACCGGCTGGATGCAGAACTGGATGATCGCGACGAAGAACAGGCACTCAAGGATCAGCGAACGCGGCAGCGCCAGTTGCTGGGTGGTGTAGGCAATCATGAAGGTGTTGGTGAAATACACCCCGGCGATGCCCAGGGTGTTGGCGCCAATGCACAGCAACAGCGGGCGCCATGCAGTGCGCAGCACTTCCATCACCGGCGCCTGCTCCTTGCGGGTGTTTTTGATCGCCTGTTCGCGGCTGGCGAGAAACTCCGGCGATTCATTGACCCCCAGGCGAATCGCCAGGCCCACCAGCAGCAACAGCGAACTGGCGAGGAACGGCAGGCGCCAGCCCCAGCTCATCAGGTCTTCTTCCGGCAAGCGGGTGACGGCACTGAACGCCAGCAGCGACAGGATCAAGCCGGCCGGACTGCCCAGTTGCGCGAACGAGGCGAAGAAATTGCGCCGGCCCTTGGGTGCATGCTCGCCGGCCATCAACACCGCCCCGCCCCACTCGCCACCAACGGCGATGCCCTGGACGATGCGCAGCACAATCAGCAGCACCGGAGCGGTGGCGCCGATCTGCGCGTAGGTCGGCAGCAGACCGATGCACACGGTGACCACGCCCATCATCAACAGGGTGATGATCAACGACTTCTTGCGCCCGATGCGGTCGCCGATATGGCCGAAGACAATCCCGCCCAACGGCCGCGCAAAAAAGCCCACGGCGAAGGTGCCGAAGGCGGCCATGGTGCTGAACAGCGGATCGTCGGAAGGAAAGAACAGCGCACCGAACACCAGCGCGGCGGCAGTGGCGTAGATGTAAAAGTCGTACCACTCGATCATGGTGCCAATAAAGGCAGCGGCGGCCGCACGGCGCGGCTGGGACGAAGCGTGAGGCTTCATGGGTCGGGCTCCTTGAGTTGTTTTTTTGGCAGGAGAGAAACGGCAAATCCGGGGCGCTCTGCGGCGCCGGTCTGGGGAGGATTTTTCGTCCCGAGGCGATGATTAGTCAATTTTCTATTTGTTATTCGGAGTATTAGTCAGATTTATAATCTGGAATCCCGCGACCCCAGGCGACGCAGCCTCCGTTCACTCCGTCGGAAATCCCAAGTGGCTGATGGGTAAAGACTCGCCGCCAATGATGGCTCATTGATATAGTCGTGCCATGACCCATCTGATCCTCCTAGAACAAGACCCCGTACAGGCCATGGAGCTCAGTGAGTTTCTTGGGCGAAACGGCTACATCACCACGACGGTGCAAAGCCTGGCGGCGTTCGAGCAATGCTTCGATGCCCAGCTGCATCCCATGGCGATCATTGATCCGAGCCTGCCTGATGGCGACGGGCTCAAGTTGATCCGCCGTTTGCGCCAGGCCGGGCATCGACTGGGCATCGTGGTGTTGAGCGCCCGTGTGGACGTTTCCTGCAAGGTCGCGGCCTTGAGTCACGGCGCCGATCATTTCCTGAGCAAGGGTTGCGATCTGGATGAGTTGGCGGCGGTGCTGGAATCACTGCGCTGGCGCTTGAACCTTGGCCGCAGCGAAGAGCGCTGGTTGCTCGAACCCGGGCCCCGGCGCTTGCAGGTGCCGGGCAGCGGGCCGGTGCGCCTGTCCCAGCAGGACCTGTTGGTATTGCGCTGCCTGATGAGCCAGGCCGGCAACAATGTCAGCCGCCAGAGCGTGATCGAGGCGCTGGACCAGGATTACCTGAGCTATGACCAGCGGCGACTCGACTCGCAGATGCGGCGCCTGCGTCGCAACATCGAGGAATGCTCGGGCCAGACGCTGCCGATCAAGACCCTGCGCAACGTCGGCTTCTGTTTCTACGCCCCCGCCAGCATCCAGGCCTAGCATCCAGACCTAGTCACCCCACATCCGCATCAAGCGCTGGACGCATTCGGTGGTTTGCAGGGCCAGCGCCTGGTATTGCTCGTCCCGGCCAAGGTGCTGGGGCACGACGCTCAATTTGCCAAGGATCTCCCGGTGTTCGGCGCTGCGGATGCGGCTCTGAATCCAGCCGGCCGCCGCGTGCCGCACGCCCTGGGTCACCGGCCGTACTTCGTGCAGGCAGTCGTTGGGGTAAAGCAGCAGGCTGCCGGCGGCCAGCTTGAAGCTGAAGTTCTGCGACTGATGGTTGATCACCAACTCACCGCCCTCATAACCGGCCGGGTCTTCAAGAAATAGCGTGTAGGAAATATCGGCACGCAGCTCCCCCATGAATGCACCGTCGACATGCAGGCCGTAGGTCATGCCGGGCTCATAGCGATTGATCAGCGGGCGCCCTACATGCCTGGGGATGGCGAAAGCCTGCAACGCCGGTTGCTCCAGCAGAACGCGGGCGATGCGATCGAGCAGCGCGCCGTGCACCTGTTGATCGAGTTGCAGGTTGTGCTTGGCCTCGCGGGCCATGCCGTTGGCGGTGAGCTTGCCGTCGCTGAAAGGCCCCTGGGCTATCGCCTGGCGGATGTCTGCCAGCAATGGCGGTGGCAAGGCGTTCTCGATGATCAGGTAATGCACGTGTGGGCTCCCGGCGCAGGTTCGCGCGCATCCTACCAGCGGCCGGCAACGACCAGAACCGGCGCTCAGATTTGCTCAGTCTCGTTTACCGACTCTTCGGTAGATTTGCGCGATCTGTCAAACAGGGCCCAAAGAGGCCACGCGGGAGTTAAATGAACAAAGCCTTTCGTATTATCTGGAGCCACACGCGCCAAGCGTTCGTGGTGGTTGACGAACTTGCCTGCGCCCGGGGAAAACTTAGCGCCGGGCGTCTGTTGCTGGCCGGCGCGGGGGCCGGCTTGCTGTCGGCGGCCACACCGGCACTGGCGGTTGCGCCCTGCACCGACATTGCTGCGGGAGCGACCCGAACCACAACCTGCTGGATTGCCCCAGCCGCGGACCTGAATGTCGCCTCGGGCGGCACGATCAATGTCAGCACGGGTTCGGCGGTCAGTGTCCTGAGCCCCCCGATGAACTGGGGCACGCTGGACAACGCGGGCACCATCACATCGACCGGCAACTACGCCATTTCCATCAGTGGCGGTAGCGCAACGGCCATCAACAACCAGAGCAGTGGCGTCATCAGCGGCTACTACGGAGGCATCCAGCTCTACGGGTACTCAGGTACAGGCCTGACCCTGGGGAGCCTCAACAACGCGGGCCAGATAACGTCCCCCTATGCCTACGGCGCGGCCATCGCTGTCTTCAGCAATGCCACCCTCGGCAGCCTGACCAACAGCGGCACGATCCATGGCGGCTATGGCATCGGCGTGGCCCTCGGTACCATCAGCGGCAACCTCACCAACACCGTTGACGGCACGATCTCGGGCGATATTTCGGGCATCGTTATCTTCGAAGGCGCGAATGTGGCCGGCGTCATCGACAATGCCGGCAGCATCACCGGCAACATCGGCATCGCCATGCTCCAGTCCGAGTCGGGCTCGAGCCTGGCAACGATCGGCGGGCTGGACAACAGCGGTATCATCAGCGGCACCCAGGCGGGCTTCAGCGCGGATATGTCCACGGTCAACGGCGACCTCATCAACCGTGCGTCAGGCTCCATCACCGGTAACTCGGCGCTGACCGTCAGCAGGGCCTCGGTCAGCGGTGATATCCATAACAGCGGCACCATCGCCGGTACGTCCAATGGCGTGAAGGTCAGCTCAGCCTCGGTTCGCAGCATCATCAACGACGCAGGCGCGACGATCAGCGCAAGCGCAGGTCCCGGCATCCTGATCACCAACAGCTCGGTCGTCACCTCCATCGTCAACAGCGGCACCATCAGTGGCAGTACCTATGCCATCGATGCCAGCAACAATTTCGAAGGCGGGCTGGGCACGATCGCGATCGACGGCAACGACACTGCCCGCTTCATCGGTGCGGTCAATGCCCCGGACACCAATGTGCTGCTGCGCCAGAACGCTACTTACACCCTGCGCGGCGGCGAAGCGTTCACCATCGGCACCTTCCAGAACAACGGCGTGCTCGGCGTGGCTCCCAATGCCGACACCACGGCGACCATTCACGGCAACTACGTCCAGAGCGACAGCGGTGCGTTGAAAATCGGCGCGGCCAGCGATACGTCCTACGGCAAGCTGGTCGTGGACGGCATCGCGACGCTGGCTGACAACGCCAAAGTCATAGTCGACGTCACTCCTGCCGATACCCGCTTCAATACTTCGCGACTGGCCAACGTATTGAGCGCCCAGACGCTGGTCAGCAACGGCACTTTCGCCGTCAGTGACAACTCTGTGCTGTTCGATTTCGGCGCGGTCAAGAACGGCAACGCCATCGACCTGACAATGGTCGCGGCGGCCCAGACCCCACCGGACACCGGCAATCCTCCTGATGTGAGCAACCCTCCTGATGTGAGCAACCCTCCGGACGTGAGCAATCCGCCATCGGGGGGCACCAGTGCCGAACAAGTGGTCAATCATCTAGGCAACACCCCGGCCGGCCCGGCGGCCCGCGCGCTGGACCAGAGCTTTGCGCAAAACCCGTCCGGGGAACTGGCCAGCCACTTCGTCGGCCTGACCACCGAACAGCAAGTGTCCGATGCGGTCACCCAGACCCTGCCGCTGTTGACCGGTGGCATCAACAGCGCCACCAGCAGCACACTGTCGGGGATCAATCGGGTGATCCAGGCTCGCCAGGGCAGCAACAGCGGCCTGTCTTCCGGTGATGAGCCCGTGGCGCAGGACAACGCCTGGATCAAGACCTTCGGTTCCTGGGCCGATCAAAGCGAGCGCAGCGGGATCTCCGGTTTCGATGCCGACACCCAGGGCCTGGCCATTGGTGTCGATGGTGCATTTACCGAACAAACGCGCCTGGGCATCGCCTTTGCGTACGCGAAAACCAATGTCGACAGCGACTCGCGCATCGCCCCGCAAGATGCACAGATCGACACCTTCCAGTTGATCGGCTACGGCAGCTACGCCCTGACCCCGGACACCGAGCTGAACTTCCAGGTCGACGCCGGCCAGAACCGCAACGAAGGCAAGCGTCACATGCCATTCGCCGATGCGACCGCCAAGGCCGACTACGACAGCTACAGCGCCCACGCGGGCCTGGGCCTTGGCCACACGCTGCGCTTCTCCGAGACGTTGACTTTCGTGCCGTCGGTACGCGCTGACTACACCTGGATCGGTGACGAGGCCTACCACGAGAAAGGTGCAGGCGCCCTGAACCTGGACGTGGACAGCCGTGATGCCGAGGAGCTGATCTTCAGCGTCGATGGCAAGCTCAACTACAGTCTGGGCAGTAACACGGTCCTGAGTGCCAACCTGGGTGCCGGTTACGACGTGATCAACGAGCAAACGTCGATTTCGTCCGCCTACGCCGGTTCCCCAACAGGCGTCTTCACCACCCGTGGCCTCGATCCAAGTCCGTGGCTGGGACGCGCCGGCCTGGGCCTGAGCCATACCCTGGACAACGGCACCGAAGTCAGCCTGCGCTACGACGCCGAGTCGCGCAGCGACTACCTCAATCAGGGGGCGTCGATCAAAGCGCGTTGGGCGTTCTAAAACGCTGCCTGGACAACCCTGCATGGATGCCGGGTTGTCGCACACCTGTAGGAGCTGTCGAGGGAACCGAGGCTGCGATCTTTTGATTTTGTTTTTAAAGGCAAGATCAAAAGATCGCAGCCTCGTTTCACTCGACAGCTCCTACGCAGTTCCGGGAGAACGTGTTCAGTCGGAATCGACGTCTTGCAGTTGCAGCCAAAGCTGCGGCCAATCCTGCGCCCAGCAGCATTGGTGGGTGTAGCCGGGAATGACCCTGACACTGGCCGGGCTCGCCTTGGGATAAGCGGCGACGAATCCCGTCGTCAACACCGAGGGGATCACGTTGTCGTTCGCGCCGCTCAGGTGTACCTGCGGGATCCTGGCCAATGTCGCCCGTTGCCCTACCGGGTTGAGGGACCCGTCCAGCGGGCTGACGTGGTGGTATTCGGCCCACGCCGCCGGGTCGAGATTGCCGGCCACCGTGATGATGTTTTGCACATCGTCACGCCGCGCGGCCAGCAACAGGGCCAGCGCGCCTCCGCCGGAATAGCCGACCAGGGTCAAGCGCCGGGCACCTGCCTGTGCTTTGAGTTGGTCGACAGCCTGGTCGAAACTGGCGACCACTTCTTCGGCGAAGCGTGCATGGGTCCAGTAGCGCTGGCGACAGTTGCCCTGATCTGCAAGGTACTGGCAGGGGCGCGCCAGGTAGGCCGCGTTCCCCGCAGGCTGTGCCAGTGCCATGCGCAAGGCAACCGGGTTCACGGGTGTTGGATCGCTGGACGGCTGGCTGGCGCTGACCCAGGCAAAACCATCGCCTTCGAGATAAACCGTCAGATGCGGGTCTTTATCGAAAGTGTCGGGAATGAAGGCTTGCAGGTTGAAGGTTGATGTCGCGAGGTCAACGCCGTGCCAATGCCGGGCTTGCACCAGCGCAACCGCGGCCTGGCGGCGTTCGCCGGGAGCCGGGACGGACACGCAGGCCGCCAGCAACAGCATGGCCGCAACGGACAGCGCGCAAGGTGCGTGACGCCCGATCGTTCTGGCGAGCATGGACAAAGTCCGCCAGGGAAGCGGGCTTGGGAAATCGTCGGGCATGCCGGGAGTCTGCGCCTGTTCAGGAAAGCGAAACTATCTATCGTTGCGCTCCGGCGAATGCAAGCAAAAAAAGGGAGGGCATCCCATGCCCTCCCCTCTTTTATACACACCATGTGCGACAGTGCCGCTCAAGTCCTCATGTTGCCAGGATGAAGTCTGTGGCGTTCACGGTGGTTGCATCGCCCACACCGACCAGACGGATGGTGTCCGTTGCCCCTGCGAAACTGAGCAAGGTATCGGCACCGACATCGGTGACGGTAACGTTGGCTGCAAAGTTCGCAGCGGTGATGTTGAGCGCGGTCACATCGAGCCGATCCTGGCCTCCCGCCGGGTTGGCGTCGAAGCCGATCAGCTGATCGGTACCGAAGCCTGCCGAGAACACGAAGATATCGTTGCCAGTGCTGGCAACCATCGTATCGTTCCCGGCACCACCGGTGACTCTATCGTTACCGGCTCCGCCGTCGATGAAGTCATTGCCGATGCCACCCAACAAGGTGTCGTCACCGGCACCACCGAGCAACGTGTCGTTGCCGGCACCACCGTCGAGCGAATCGACACCGGCTCCGCCATCCAGGTTGTCATTACCCAGACCGCCCAGCAGTTGGTCGTTACCGCCGTCACCGTTCAATGCATCGTCCCCGTCACCGCCGTCGAGGCTGTCATCGCCTGCGCCGCCGTTCAGGGTATCCAGGCCGAGGCCGCCCAACAGTTGGTCGTTACCGCCGTCGCCGTTGAGCGTGTCACTGCCGGCATTGCCGTTGAGGATGTCGTTGCCGCCACCACCACTGAGGTTATCGTTGCCTGCCCCGGAGATGATGATGTTGTTCGACCCGTTGCCGCTGCCGACGAAGTTGCCGGCACCGGTGTAGGTCAGGTTCTCGACATTCGCGGTCAGCGAGTAGTTGCCCAGCGTCGTCTGCACGGTATCCGTACCGCCACCCGCCGCTTCGACCACCACATCGGCGCCGTTATCGACGATGTAGGTGTCGTCGCCGGCCAGTCCCACCAGCCGGTCGGCACCCGCACCGCCATTGAGCAGGTCGTTGCCGGCCCCGCCAGTGATGGTGTTGGCCAACGCATTACCGTTGCCGGTGAAGTTGCCGGTGCCAGTAAAGGTCAGGTTCTCGACGTTGGCACCGAGCAGGTAGCTCGACAGGCTGGTTTGCACCAGATCGGTACCGCCATTGAGCGCCTCGACGACAGTGTCACCGACGTTGTCCACCACGAAGGTGTCGTTGCCGGCACCGCCGTTCATGGCATCTGCGCCAAGCCCGCCGTTGAGGACGTCGTTGCCATCCTCGCCATTGAGGATGTCGTTGTCGTCTCCACCGTTGAGGGTATCGGCGCCGGCACCGCCAAACAGCTGGTCATTGCCGCCCAGGCCACTGAGCGTATCGTTGCCACCCAGGCCATTGATCACATCCGCGCCCGCGCCACCGGTGAGGACGTTGGCCGCATTGGTGCCCGTCAGTATCAAACCTGCCGGTACCACTACCGCCGCCGTTGCCACAGAAGTCAGCGTCTCCAGCGTGCCGAAGGCGTCGGTGTAGCGCACGATCACCCGCAGTTGCAGGTTGCCCTGCGCCGAACCCGGGGTGAAGGTCGCGTTGGTCGCGCCTGGGATGTTGGTGAAGGTGCCGCCGGTACCTTGCTGCCATTGGAAGCTGAAGGTTCCGAGCCCGTCAACATCAGCAATCCCTGTGGTCACTGCGGTCAGCACTTGGCCTTGATCCGGCGTGGTATCGCTGATCAGCGGCAAGCCTGTCGGTGCATCGTTGACGTTGGCCACCGGATCGGTTGCATCCGATGGAACGGTTTCGTGCACACCGAAGTTATCCACATAGCTGACCACCACACGCACCTGATTGCCGACCTGAGCCTGGGTGAGCGCGAGCGTGGTGTTGGTGGCACCGGGGATGTTGACGAAGGTCACCCCGTTGGTCATCTGCCACTGGAAGGTGAACTGCGGATTACTCAGGCCATCGACGTCGACGATGGTGGCCGGATTAACGGTCAACACCTGGTTCTGCGCCGCCAGCCCCGTCACGGTGGGCGGTGCGGACGCCGCGCTGTTAGGCCTGGAGTCGACGATCTCCAGCGTGCCCTTGGCATCCTGATACACCGCCCGCACGCGGATGTTCAGGCCTGCCACATCATCCGCCACCCGATAGGTGGTGCCGATCGCCCGCGATACCTCGCCAGCGGCGACAAAGGTGATGTCTTCATAGACGCCGGAACCGGCGATGTTTTCAACCTGCCAGTAGTAGGCCACGGGACCGGTAACCGCACCGGTCGGGTTGGCCGCCGTGACGTTGTCCGCGTCGCGCACCGACAGGTTGCTGACCCGCAGCAGCTGGCCGGCGACTGGCGTATCGTCCCGCACGCCGGTGGCATCGTCGAGGATCGCCAGATTCCCTGTCGGGCCGACGTTGACAGCGGTGCCTACGCCAGAGGCCTGCGCACGGTCTGCGAACTGCAGCCGTTCGACGCCGGTCAGGCGATCGACGCCATCACGCCCGACGACCGTGTCGGTGACGATGACGGTGTTGCCCTGCACGGTAACCTGATACTCATCGGCATTACCGGAATACAGCGCGGTGTCGTAGCGGTCGTTGCCGGTCAGGATCTCCCGCACGATGACCAGTTGGCCGGGGTTGTAGGTACCGTTGAGCATCAGCGGCACCATCGGCTCCATGCTGTTGAACGAGGCGATTTCCGGGCCGGTGCCATCAATGTTTTGCCGCACGCTGATGCGTACGTTCAGCCACTTGTCACCGTCGATGATGTCGTCACCGCCGCGACCTTCGATCAGGTCGCTGCCGCTGCCACCGAGGATGATGTTGCCACCGTCGAAGAACGTCGCGCCGGCTGGCAGCAGGCTCGACAGGCCATTGATCAGGCTGATGTTGGTCAGCACACTGCCGGTGGCACCTGCGGTCGGTAGCGACGTTGCATCTTCGTTATCGCCGCGCAGGAAGTCACCGTGCGCCGAGCCCGACAGACCTTCCATGATGTCGAACCGCACCAGCGCCGAAGCACCCGAACCCGGCACCTTCGGTACATCGAAGAAGCGGTCGCTGTAATCGACGGTCACGCCCTGGGCGAGGTCCTTGAAGGTCGCCCAGTCATAGCCGGAGCCGCCGATGTAGCGGTCGCCCATGCCGAGGCTGCCGACCATGATGTCGTCGCCGCCTTCACCGTTGAACTTGTCGTTCTCGTTGCCGCCGATGAAGACATCGTTGCCGATGATCGGGTCGTTGCCCGCCGGATCGAAGTTGTCGCCAGGTGCACCGTCCGAAGTACCCTTCTCGATCCAGTCGTCGCCTTCGTTACCCATGTCCTGTTCGTTGGCCTTGCTGCCCAGGATGAAGTCGTTGCCCTGGCCGCCAATCGCTTCGGAGGCGTCCTCACCGGTCACGATGAAGTCGTTGCCGAAACCGCCAATGATCAGGTTGATGCCGTTACCGCCGTGCAGCACGTCGTTGCCGTCGCCACCCTGGATGTTATCGTCGCCACCCTTGTCGGTGATGATGTCGTCGCCGGCACCGCCACGCAGCTGGTCGTTGCCGTCACCGCCTTCGATGCGATCGTTGCCGCCATCGCCCCAGACCGTGTCGTCGCCTCCACCGGAGACCAGGATGTCCGCATCGTTGGTACCGCCCAGCACGATGTGCTCTTCACCCGTGTAATGGATGTAGTTGGTGTCCGGTCCCACGGTCAGCGGGTTGTTGCGGAACACCACCTGCTCGCCGTTCTCGCCAAGCGGATCGGCGTTGCCCAGGCCTTCGTTGAACTGCTTGCTCTGGTCCCTTTCCAGATAGAACGCCGGATCCGAGAACACCAAGCCCGGCAAGTGCGTGGCCGAGGTGTTGGCCATGATCAGCTTGGCGAACGAGTTGCTTTCAAGCTCGGCATTCATCGACAGGCCAGCGGTACGTTCCAGGTAGTAGAAGCGGTCGCCGTCCTGCAGTTTTTCCAGCTGGTTCTCGAACACGAAGTTGAAAGTCGTGCCGAGCATGCCGCCGAACGGGGTTTTCTCCTCGGCCAGGCCGCCGATCCACATGTCGATAGCATCGACACCGGTGATCGTCACGCCCTTGAGGTCGTCGGCAGTACCCAGCACGCCATCCTTGCCGGCCCGCGTTACGTTGGCCCAGGCACCGGTGCCATTGAGGAAGTCCAGGCGGTCAGCCGGTTCATTGACGCCACCATCACCGAACACCAGCATGATCGCTGCGGCGCGTTTGCCTTCCAGGGTGGTCGCCCCGGTGATGGTGCCGTGCGTGCCGTAGGCCGCGATGAAGTTGATCAACGACTCCGGATGTTTGAGGTGCTGCACCAGGTCGACCCAGCTGGTGTACGGCTTCATCTGGGTGTCACCGGTCTGGCTGTAGATGTCGCGGCGGAACGCGTTGAGCGAAGGAATCCCCACATCGCGGCCACGGGCGATGTTGATCGCCGGCAGATCGAGTGGCAGGCCCAACAGGTTGTTGCGCAGCGCCTCGGTGACGAACTCGTCGATTTCGTTACCGGCCTGACGCGTTACCCCACGCACAATCGCACTGGTGGCGTCCTCTGGCGTCACGCCACTGGCGGCGTACGCCAGCGGATTGAGGAACGCCGCGATCAAGCCCAGTTGCTGATCGGGATTGGCGCTGTTCGGATCGCCGATCACGTCGAAGTTCACGTCGAAGCGATCGACGGTCTCGGTCAGCATCGAGTGGCCGAACCGGTACACGGTATGGGCAAACTCGGCGACGATCGAAGGGTCGAGGTCGACGTCGTAGACCTGGGTCGGTGCGAAGAACAGGTCGACGTTGGGCTGGATGGTCCGCGCAAATTCCTCGAACACCAGGTGTTGGTACTGCATCTCGGTACCGAACTTGGCAGCCTGGAACAAGCGCTCGCCATTCCACACCAGCGCATCGATTTCGGCCTGGGTGACTGGCAGCGCGGTCACATCTTTGAGCAGCCACTCGTTGAGGAATGCCAGGTCGTGGGAATCGAGCACGGTATCCTTGGTCTGGGCCACCAGCCGGTTGTGCTCGGAGTGGAAGATCGCATGCACCGCGGTCAGGCCGATGTTCTCGTTGACCCGGCCGTCGCCGGCGATGTAGTGCGCATCCAGCAGTTCGTTGTCGTAGCTCGTGTTGTTCCCTTGCTGGTCAGTTGGCTGCGAATTGCCGACAAGCGTGTCGCCATCAGGCTGCAGCACCCCGCCGGAGATGACCGGCACGGCATTGTGGGCGATGTCGTTGAGGAAGGCATGGCCGGTGCGTACTGCGTTGGTGAGGCTTACCGGACTGCTTGGATTGCCTTCGACCAGGGTCGTGACGTCGTCGTTGGTACCGGCAATGCCGTCGGCGCCGTTATTGAGCCGAATGACAACTTGCGGGAAGCCATGCGGCCCCTTGAGGAAGTTGCCATAGGCGTCAGTCGCCAGCAGCGGACCGCTGTCGATATCGGCATCGGTAAGGTTGATGCCCAGAATGTCACGGGCCTGCGCCTTGACCACTTTCCAGGTGGCCATGCCACCGATCTCGGTGTCGTCTGCGGTACCAAACTTGCCATCGCCCCCCAGGTCACGGTTGGTGATCAGCTTGCCGGTCGCTACAGGGGCGCCATCAACTATCGCGTATCCACGCAGGAACACCTGGTGCGACGGATGCGAGCTGTAGGTCTGGTTCTGGTCCACGAACGGCGTGGTGGTGTTGGTGTGCTCATGGATGTCGTCGGCCGTACCGAGAACCCCGTCGGCCCCTGGCCGGTTGGTCGCGCGGGTCAGCACCATGAAGTTGGTTGGGCTGCCAGGCACGAACAGCGGATCATCCTCTTGCAGCGGGATGAAGACAGTGCCCGAGCCGCCTTTGGTGACCAGGTCCAGACCATGATCGAAGAACTGCCCGAAGAAGGTCATCCAGGCGTTGAACGGTGCGGACAGGCCCGCATCCGCCGTGGTGTTCTCGAACATGTACACATCGCGGTCGTCGGCGGTACCGAACTGACCATCCAGGCCCGGGCTTGTGACTATCCGTACGCCATCCTTGAGCACGTCGTCATTACCCGGTTGTCCGGCCGGTATGCCGAAGTTGAGGACACCGTCCGCACCGGGGTCGTATGCCGTGGCATAGGCCGCCGGGTTGTGCGCCGTCTGGTCGACGATCAGGTTACTGATGGTGCGCGGCTGCGAGTCAATCACCAGGCCAGAGTTCGACGCATAGGTGGTTCCCAGCTGCGCCGGGTTGAGCACCGGATCGCTCAAGCGCGGGAAGACGTTATCGGCGGCACCGAACTCGGTGTGGTCGTTGCCGTTGAGGTTCATCAGGTTGTTGTTCGACCCGTCGACCGTGCGCAGGCCCAATGGCGCGCGGATGTTCGGGATCAGCGAGAGGAGACTCTGACCGGACGCTTCAGCCTCGGCAATCTTGATCTGGTCGAGGATGAAGTTGAGGTCGGAGCGAACCATGTGCAGCCCCGCGCCACCTTCGCTGGCGTCGACGACTGCCGTCGGCGTCGTTGGCACAACCGGTGCGCCGGGTACTACCGCGGCGGTCGGTTGAGAGAACACGATTTCAGTGGTGCCATGGGCATCCTGGTAGATCGCCTTGACCCGCAACGACAACCCGGCAAGGTCTGGAGAGACCTTGAACGAAGTGCCGTCGGCGCTCTGGAACGCCAGGTCACCGGCCGGCAGCAGGATGATGTCTTCGAACACACCGCTGCCCGGATCGGCCTCGAACTGCCAGTAGTAGGACACCGAGGAGTTGTTGAGGTTGCCCGATGGGTTACCCACCCCGATGTTGTTGGCATCGGTCACGCCGGCGACGCTGACGGTCAGCATGTCGCCCACCGTTATCGGACTGGCCGGGGTTGAATCGGTGATGGTCGGTCTGCCAGCCGGCTGGGCATTGAGCCCCGTCACCAGCACTTGCTGAACATCGGCGAATTGCAGGCGTTCGATATGCAGCAGGGTATCGGTGCCATCGCGACCTGCGACGGTGTCTGCCACTGTCCACACATCGTCCGTCACATCATTGATCGTACCGCGGTTGTCACGCGTTACCACGTACTCGGACTGAACCCCGGAGTAAATGGCGGTGTCGAACGCCGCCCCGCCCGTCGAGGTACCGGGCAGGATTTCCCGCACGGCCTTGAGCTGGCCGGGGTTATAGGTGCCGTTCAGCATGAGCGAGATCATATCTTCCATGCTGTCGAACGAGGCGATCTCCGGACCGGTATGGTTGACGTCGGTCGGGGCATAGACCGCAATCCTGACGTTGAGCCATTTGTCACCGTCGATCAGGTCATCGCCACCACGACCTTCGATCAGGTCGCTGCCATTGCCGCCCAGCAGAATGTTGCCCGTGGCAAAACCGGTGGTGGGCAGACCGGCATCGGCCAGGAACTGCTGCAGGCCGCGGATCAGTGCCGGATTGGTCAGCGCACTGCCCGTGGCACCACCGTGGTTGACGATGGTGACCGCATCGACATCATCGCCCTTGAGCACATCGCCGAATTGCGAACCGGACACCCCTTCGACCTCGGCAAAACGGTCGAGGATCGAGGCCGGCGAGGCGCCGACCGGATTGAACACCCCGGCGTTCTGGTTTGGCGCATTGCCGTGTGGCTGCGCCAGCGCGGCCAGGCTCAGGTCGACAGTCACGCCGACCTTGTCATTTTTGTAGGTCACCCAGTCGAAACCGGACATACCGTCCATCTTGTCCTGGGCATCGCTGCCGACAAAGATGTCATCGCCACCCTCGCCGATCATTTCATCGAAGCCACCGCCGCCGACGAAGATGTCGTTGCCGATCACATCGTCATTGAGCAGTGGCGAGAAGTTATCGCCAGGCGCACCGTCCTGGGTCCCCTTCTCGATCCAGTCATCACCTTCGTTACCGGTCGGTGGCAGGTTGGTCTTGGCACCCAGGATGAAGTCGTCACCCTTGCCACCGAAGGTGGTGGTGATGTCTTCGGTGGTGACGATAAAGTCCTGGCCGTCGCCGCCCAGGATCAGGTTGCCCGCCGCCAGCATGCTACCGGCGATGATCACGTCGTTGCCGCCGTTGCCTTCCAGACGGTTGTCACCGAACGAGTCGGTGATGATGTCATCGCCGTCGCCACCCAGTACCGCATCGTTACCGGCACCGCCTTCGAGGCGGTCGTTGCCCGCATCACCATACAAGGTGTCGTCGCCGTCACCGGAAATGATGATGTCATTGCCGGCGGTGCCGCCGAGCACGACATGGTCTTCACCGGTGTAATGCAGGAAGTTGGTATCCGTACCGGGGGTGTCGGGGTTGTCGCGGATCACCAGCGGCACGATTTCGACGCCATTGATCTCCAGGCCACCGGTTGGATCGGCGCGACCGTCAGCGCCCAGGCCAGTGAATTGCTTGGTCGGATCCACTTCCAGGGTGAAGGTCGGTGTCAGGAACACGGTGTTCGACAGGTGGACTACATCGGTGTTGAGCATGATCAACTTGGCAAAGGAGTTGTTCTCAAGCTCGGCGCCGAAGTCCAGGCCCGCGGTACGCGACAGGTAGTAGAACCGGTCGCCGTTCTGCAACGCCTCCATCTGGGTTTCGAACACGAAGTTGAAGGTCGAACCGAGCATGCCGCCGAACGGCATTTTCTGCTCGGCCAGGCCACCGACCCACAGGTCGATGTTGTCGACGCCCGTTGTGGTGATACCACCAACCATGGCGTAGGTGCCCGTGCTGTTGAGGAAGGCCAGGCGATCCGCATTATCGGCGGTGAAAATACGCTCTTGGGCAGTCCCGGCATTGATCACCGCAGTGCCGCCAAGCACCAGGGCAGCGGCAACCGCACGCCGCTCGGCGACCGTATCGACATCAACTGCATTCAATGCCACATGGACGCCGTAGGCCGCGACGAAGTTGATCAGCGACTCGGGGTGTTTAAGGTGTTCCGCCAGGTCAACCCAACTGATGTAAGGCTTGAGTTGGCTGTCGCCGGTCATTGCATAGAACTCACGGCGCGCTTCATTCAAGGTGGGAATGCCGGTGTCGCGACCACGGGCCAGGTTCAGCGCCGGCAGGTCGAGTGGCAGGCCGAGCAGGTTGTTGCGCAACGCCTCGGTGACGAACTCGTCGATCTCGTTGCCGACCTGACGGGTCGCACCGCGAATGATTGCCCCTGCGGCTTCGTCCGCGGTCGCCCCGCTACCGGCGAACGCCAGCGGGTTGAGGAAGGCGGCGATCAGGCCCAGTTGCGAATCCGGGTTGTTCGGATCGGTGAGCAGCGGATTGAACTCGGGGTCGAAACGATCCACGGTCTCGGTCAGCATCGAGTGACCGAAGCGGTACACCACGTGGGCGAACTCGGCGAGGATGGCCGGGTTGATCGAGGTGTCATAGCCGTTGGGTGCAAGGAATTCGTCGATCTGTGGCTGAATGGTGCGGCCGAACTCTTCGAACACCAGGTGTTGATACTGCATCTCGGTACCGAACTTGGCCGCCTGGAACAGGCGTTCGCCGTCCCAATGCAGCGCGGCGATGCCGGCGGGTGTGGTCGGAATGGCGGTGACATCGTCGATCAGCCACTCGTTGAGGAAGGCCAGGTCACCAGCGGCCAGCAGGGTGTCCTTGGTTTGCTGGACCAGGCGGTTGTGTTCGGAGTGGAACACATGGTGCACGGTGGTCAGGCCGATGTTTTCGTTGGCCCGGCCGTCACCGGCTATGTAGTGGGCGTCGAGCAGTTCGTTGTCATAGGTCAGGTTGTTGCCAGCCCCGTCGGTATCCTGGCTATTGCCGACAAGCGCGTCGCCATCGGCCTGCAGAACCCCACCGACGATGACCGGCGCGGCATTGTGGGCGATGTCGTCGAGGAAGCCATGCCCGGTGCTCACGGCGTTGGCCAGGCTGATCGGTGCGAGCAGGTTGCCTTCGGCCAGGAAGTCATCCGCGGTGCCGCCGATACCGTCCGCCCCTTTCATCACCACCTGCGGCATGCCGCCGGGGCCGCGGATGAAGTTGCCGTACTCGTCGGTGGCCAGCAATGGCACGTTATGCACATCGGCGTCGGTCAGGTTGATACCCAGGATGTCCCGGGCCTGCGCCTTGACCACGGCCCAGGTGGCCATGCCGCCATTTTCGCCGTCGCCATCATCGGCCGTGCCGAACTTGCCGTCGGGCCCTAGATCGCGGTTGGTAATCAGGCGCCCGGTTGCAACGGGATCGCCTGCCGCGTTGAGCACGTACTCGCGCAGGAATACCTGATGCGAGGGGTGCGAGCTGTAGGTCTGGCTCTGGTCCACGAAGGGCGAGGTGGTGTTTGTTTGCCCACGAATGTCGTCGGCCGTGCCGACAATGCCATCCGCTCCCGGCAGGTTGGTCGCGCGTGACAGCACCATGAAGTTGGTCGGGCTGCCCGGAACGAACAACGGATCGTCCGGCTGCAGCGGAACGAACACGATGGCGGTGGCGCTCTTGGTCACCAGGTCCAGGCCGTGATCGAAGAACTGGCCGAAGAAGGTCATCCACGAGTTGAAACTGGCAGTCAGGCCGACGTCCGGCGACTGGTTGGGGATCAAGAACACGGGCTTGTCGTCGGCCGTGCCGAATATGCCATCCAGGCCCGGGCTGATCACCGCGGGTGCGCCGCCGTTGGCCGCGACTGCCGCCGGGTTATTGGAAGTCTGATCGACGATCAGGTTACTGATGATCCGTGGCATCGGGTCGACCACGTTGCCGGTACCCGCGTAAGCCGCACTCTGGTACTGGGGGTCGAGCAGGCGCAGGAAGGAGTTGTCCGAGGCACCGAACTCGCTCTGCCCGTTCACCAGGTTGTTGTAGCTGCCATCGACAGTCCGAAGGCCCCATGGCACCTGACTGTTGGGCAGCAGATCTGTGAGATCTTCGCCTCGGGCATGAGCCTCCGCGATGAAGATCTGCTTGAGGATGAATTCCAGGTCCGCCTTGCTGAAGTTGGCCATTTTGCTTGCCCTCGCTGAATCCGGGAAAAGGGCACGGGACGAATTAACGTCCCGTACCCGGTCGGTGCCGGCTTGTTATTTTCGTGATCAATCTTTAGGCGACAGCTGTCGCGGGAAAGCCCTCAACGGGCACCCGGAATACACGCCTGGAATTCGTAAAAAGAAGCGTTCGCTTAGCGATCAGGCAAAGCGAACTCGGCCCCTTGGCGGGCCATGGAAACGGGAAGTAAAGGCGAACCTGCTGAAAAGCCCCTTCACTCTGCGAACGAACGAAATGATCGACATGTTCTGCTCCCGCGGAAAAAACACCTCGCCTTGCGTTGCCAAACAGATGGCAGGCTTCGGGCGGATGGCTCTCCCAACACCTAAGACTAAAGTTCTATAGCAAAGGAATGTCAATCCAATGACGCAAAACCTGACGATCGGCATCAAGTCAGACAAATAGCTGTTTTCAAAAGACTTATAGAAAGTTGTGAGCAGCGTTAGAGCGAAAAGATATTTCAGACTATCGCGCCGGAACTACGCTCCAGCATATGGGAGCAACGCAGACATTTCAGAGCTTCGCCGTCAGAGCGACCTGAATGAGAAGGAATTACTTTTGACATCTGTTAGCTGTTGCACGGCAAGAACAGCTGGCTTTTTGATGAGGGGTGAGTCACATGCAGAAGCCACCGAGCACCCGCTCCGAAATTGCCGATGCGCTCTTTCGCCTGCGCCGCAGTTTTTACTCGCTGGCAGCGTTCAGTGGCGTCATCAACATCATGATGCTGACACCCGCCGTGTACATGTTGCAGGTCTATGATCGGGCCCTGGTCAGTCGCAACGTTACGACGCTGACGATGCTGACCGTGCTGGTGATCGGTCTGTTCCTGCTGATGTCGACACTGGAAATGGTCCGCACCCGCGTGCTGATCCGGGTCGGCAACTGCCTCGACATGGAACTCAACCGACGCATCTTCACCGCCGCATTTGAGCGCAACCTCAGCCGCGCCGGAGGTAACCCGGCCCAGGCCCTGCAAGACCTGTCGCAGGTTCGCCAGTTCCTCACCGGCAACTCCCTGTTCGCGTTCTTCGATGCACCCTGGACACCCATTTACCTGCTGGTCGCCTACCTGATCCACCCGCTGCTCGGGTTGCTCACGATGATCGGCTCGATGATTCTGGTGGGCCTGGCCTGGCTCACCGAAAAAGCCACGCAGAAACCACTGGCCGAAGCCAACCAGGCCTCCCTCTCCTCTTCCCTCTATGCCAACAACAACCTGCGCAATGCCGAGGTCATCGAGGCCATGGGCATGCTGCCGTCGATCAGCAAGCGCTGGTACCAAAGTCATCTGCGCATTCTGGAAATGCAGACCCTGGCTTCCGATCGCGCCGCGTTGATCAGCAGCACCGGGCGCTTCGTGCGGATCACCTTGCAGTCGCTGATCCTAGGTGCCGGTGCGCTGCTGGCGATCGAAGGCAAGATCACCCCGGGGATGATGATTGCCTGCTCGATCCTGACCGGCCGCGCCCTAGGGCCGGTGGAACAGGTCATCGCCTCGTGGAAGCAATTGCTCGGCTGTCGTTCGGCCTGGGGCCGGCTCAACGACATGCTGTTCGAGTATCCACGCCGGCCGCCGAGCATGTCGTTGCAACGTCCGCAGGGCATGGTCGCGGTGGAGAATGTGTTTGCCGGCGCCCCCGGTACCAACACCACCATTCTGCGCGGGGTCAGCGTCAGCCTGGTGCCGGGCGAAAGCCTTGGCGTCATCGGCCCATCCGCCTCGGGCAAATCCACCCTCGCCCGCCTGCTGGTTGGCGTGTGGCCGGCACAGGCCGGCAAGGTACGCCTGGACGGCGCGGACATCTTCAACTGGAACAAGGGCGAACTGGGCCCCTGGCTCGGCTACCTGCCACAGGACGTGGAGCTGTTCGAAGGCACCATCGCCGACAACATCGCGCGCTTCGGTGAAGTGGACAGCGACGCGGTCATCCGCGCCGCCAAGACCACTGGCGTGCACGAGATGATCCTGCGTTTTCCACAAGGCTATGACACTCGCCTGAGCACCGATGGCAGCCCGCTGTCCGGTGGCCAGAAGCAGCGCATTGCCCTGGCCCGCGCACTGTATGGCGAACCCAACCTGATCGTGCTCGACGAACCGAACGCCAACCTCGATGACGTCGGTGAAAAAGCCCTGGTCGACGCACTGGCCGAACTCAAGAACCGCGGCGCCACCGTCATTCTGATTTCCCACCGCCCCAACGTACTCTGCGCCGTCGACAAGGTGCTGATGCTGCGCGATGGCGGTGTGCAGATGCTCGGTACGCGCGACGAAGTATTCACCGCGCTGCGCAAGGCCAGTGTGATGCCTGCGTCTGCACCTACTCCGCTGGCCTCGGCCAAAGCACGGGAGTGACCGATCATGCAGATGAGCCAACACACCGAAATGATTCCATCCGACACCAAGCCCCTGGTGGACCTGGACGCGGCGAGACCTGCACTGTGGGGCATGTGGCTGGTGATTGCCGGCTTCGGCGGCTTCCTGCTCTGGTCATGCCTGGCGCCGCTGGATGCAGGCGTGGTCGCCACCGGCACGGTCAAAGTCACCAGCAATCGCAAGGCCGTGCAGCACCTCTCCGGCGGAACCGTGGAAGCCATCCTCGTGCGCGAAGGCGATGTGGTGAAAAAGGGTCAGGAGGTGGTACGCCTCGATTCCTTGCGGGCCATTGCCGAACAGGGCGCGATCAGCGCGCAGTACATTGTCAGCAAGACCGTGGAAAACCGCCTGGAAGCGGAACGCGACGATCGCGACGAGGTAAGCTACGACCCCGAGCTGCTCAGCCGTTTCAGGGATGACCATCGGCTGATCGCCGCCATGGACTTGCAACAGCGCCTGCTGGATACCCGGCGCGCAGGTCTGGCTGGCGAAATCAGCATCCTCAAGGAAAACCTCGCGGCGTCGGCGGTGCAGCTCAAGGGCTTGCAGCAGGTCTATGGCGCCCGGGCCTCGCAGATCAACTTTCTCAACCAGGAACTGCAAGGCACCCGCGTGCTGGCGGCCGAAGGCTATGTGCCGCGCAACCGCCTGCTTGAGCTGGAGCGCAGCAATGCCGACCTCTCCGCCAACCAGGCCGAGAACCTCAACAACATCGCTCGCGTGCGCAGCCAGACCACCGAAATCAAGCTGCGCATTTTGCAGCGCCAGCACGATTACCTGAAGGAAGTCGAATCGCAGCTGACCGACACCGCCAAGGAAAACACCACCCTGGCCGACCGCTTGCGCGCGCTGGACTATGAAGTGACCCACACGGTGATTCGTTCGCCCATCGATGGCATGGTCCAGTCCCTGAGCATTGCCACCGTCGGCGGGATCATTCAGCCGGGCTTCAAGATCATGGAGATCGTGCCGGTGAACGAGCCGCTGCAGGTCGACGCGATGATACCCGTGCAGGCCATCGACAAGATGGTCCCCGGCCTGGACGTGGACATCTCCTTCCCGGCGTTCAACCATGCCCGCACGCCAAACATTCCCGGGCGTGTGAAGACCATCTCCGCCGACCGTCTGATGGATGAGGAAAGCAAGCAACCCTTCTATCTGGCACAGGTGGAAGTCACGCCCGATGGCATGAGCCTGCTGGGCAGCAATCACATTCGCCCCGGCATGCCCGCCAGCGTCACCATCAAGACTGGCGAACGCAACTTGATGAGCTATCTTCTCAAACCAATGCTCGAACGTGTGGACAGCTCTTTCAAGGAACAATGAGATGGACCGTCATTGCCTGCTTTTCTGCCTGCTGGGACTGTCCCTGCCAGCCGGTGCCATGGACCTCAAGCAAGCCTGGGATCTGTTGCAGTTCCAGGGTCCCATCTACCAGGCCGCCGTGCATGAAAAGGAAGCCGGTGCGGAAAACCGCGCGATCGGCACCGCCGGCCTGCTGCCGCAGATCAATGCCTCGGCCTACAACAACAAGGTCAACGGCTCGCAACGCCAGAACGGCGTCACTAACGATCTGGACTACGACTCCCGGGGCGCCAACCTGCGCTTGCGCCAACCGCTGTTCAACAAGCAGAAAATGTCCGAGTACCGCCAGGGTCAGCAACGTGCCGACTACAGCGTCGCGGTGTTCGATGCCAAGAGCCAGGACGCTGCGGTGCGCCTGGCCCAAGCCTATTTCGACGTGCTCCTGGCCAGTGAAACCATCACCCTGGCCAAGTCCAAGCTCAACGCTTTCGAGGAGCAACTGGCCTCGGCCAAACGGCGCCAGGAACTGGGCGCCGGCACCATCACCGACGTCGACGAGTCGACCGCGCGCCGCGACCTCGCGGACGCCGAGCTGATCGAAGCGCAGGACAACCTGGTCAACGCGAGCCGCAAGCTGGAGGAATACATCGGTGAAACGCCCGAATCGCTGAACACCCTGCAGCCAGGCTTCGATACCCCACCGCTGATGCCGAGCAACCTGCAGGACTGGCTGGTCAAGGCCCAGGCCGATAGCCCGCTGATCCATGCACGTCGCTACAGTCAGAACCTGGCCGAAGAAGAAGTGAATCGCGCCAAGGCCGGGCACTGGCCGACACTGGATTTCATTGCCGGCTACACCGCAGGCGAGAGCCAGTCGCTGTCCGAATTGAATCAACGCAACCACTATGGCTCGGTCGGGCTGGAAGTGAATTTCCCGCTGTTCGCCGGTGGCGGTGTCAGCGCGCTGACGCGTCAGGCCGCCGCCAACAGCTACAAGGCCCAGGACGAACTCGACGCCACCCGCCAGGAAGTCATCTCCGGAACCACCCGCGAATATGCCGGTGTGCAGAGTGGTGCCAAGCGGGTTCGTGCACTGGAGAAGGCCGTACTGTCCAACGAACGCTCACTGGCCTCGACCCGCAAGGGCTTCAAGGAAGGCGGCACCAGCACCAACTCGGACGTTCTCAATGCCGAAGAGCTGCTGTTCGTGGCAAGGCACGATCTGTTCGAGGCCAAGTTGCGCTACCTGATGTCGCGCCTGCGCCTGGCCTCGTCGGTGGGCAGCCTGGGCGACGACGATATCGATCAGATCAATGCCTACCTCGGCCCGGAACTGCTGGTCACCAACTGAGCCATCCCGTTTGCATTCTGTGCTGCCCGCCTGACAATGCTAGGATCCAACTCCCGATACCGGACCCCGACCGTGGACTTGCAACGGGTCGGGGTCTTTTTCATTTCCCACTTTTCGATGATCGCCTATGCAACGCCTGCTCAATGACCGCCTGGACTGGAACCTGCTGCGCACCTTTCGCGTGATCGGCCAGGAGCTGAGCATCAGCCGCGCCGCCGCCCGCCTGCACCTGACACAGCCGGCGGTGAGCCAGGCGCTCAAACGACTGGAGGAACAACTGGGCCGGCAACTGATTGCTCGCCGCGGTCCCCGTTTTGCCCTGACCGAAGCCGGTGAGCAGATCTTCGCTTTGGCCGGCGAGATCTATGGGCAGATGTCCCAGGTCAGCAGCGCGCTGGAACTGCCGGCCGACGAGGTGATCGGCAAGGTGCGCCTGCTGATCATCAGCCGGATCTACTCCGAACGCTTCGATGACTTCCTCGCCGACTTTCACCGCCAGCACCCGCGGGTCGATCTGGAAGTGGAGGTGATGCGCAGTTCCGACATCGTCAGCGCCCTCCAGGAAAAAACCGCGACCCTTGGCCTGAGCCTCAATCGACGCCCGCAACCGCGCCTGGAACAGCGTCTGTTCCTGCGGCAGCGCTATGCGTTTTTCTGCGGCAAGCACCATGCGATGTTCGGCCGGCAGAACGTCGCCGAAGGGGATTTGCAGAAGGAAAATTTCGTCAGTTTCACCAGCGACCAGATCGGCGGCATGCTCTCGCCGCTGACGATCTTTCGCGATCAGCAGGGCTTCAGCGGACGCATCGTCGCGTCATCGCCGAGCCTGGAGGAAGTCCGGCGACTGGTGATCGCCGGCTTCGGTATCGGCTGCCTGCCCGAGCACGTGGTGGCGGCCGATGTCGACGCCGGACTGCTCTGGCGCCTGCCGCCCCACGAAGGAATTGCCGATGTGGACATTCATTTGCTATGGAACCGCGAGCAGCGCATGAGCCGTGCCGAGACGATCTTTCTCGAAAGTCTGCAGCAACGGCTGACGGATTAGACGCGCAACACTTGCGCCACCGGCTCGCCTGCCCGCAGGCGTTCGAGCAGGCGCGGCTCGGCGCGATCGGAGGCCAACGCCTGTTCGATGACGCGGGTCGCCGATGCCATGTCGAGAAACAGCACACCATTGTCGTCGGCCAACACCCAATCCCCCGCCTGCACCGTCACCCCCGAACAGTGCACGGGCTGATTGATCAGGCTATCGCCGCGTCCGTACTGCTTGGTGGTCAACAGGCTGGTGCCACGGGCGAACACCGGCAGCCCGCCCTCGCGCAGTTCCAGCAGGTCGGTCACAGCACCGTCGACCACAATCGCCACCGCACCCGCGCAACGTGCGGCGCAACTGGTGACCGCACCCACTGGGGCGTGGCGATGATCGCCGCCGGTATCGATCACCAGCACATCGCCCGGCCTGATTTGCGCCAGGGCCTGATTGACGGCGATGGCGTCGGCCCCATTGAGTTTCAGGGTCAACGCGCGCCCGACCACTTTCACGTTGGGCACCATGGCGCGCAATTGCGGGTCGGCAAAACCCTCTTCGAGAAAATGCCCCAGGGTCGGAAAGCTAACCGCCTTGAGTTGTTCGATCAGTTGCGACTCATCCATGTTGCGGCTCCTTGTGAATCAATTCGGCGACACAGTCGATCTCCAGCGAAACACCCCACAGCGCCACGCATACCGTGGTGCGCGCCGGGGGCGCGTGGCCGAGGAACTCGCGATACACCGCGTTGAACGGCTCCAGTTGCGCCGGATCGGTCAGGTAGGCGTTGACCTTGATCACATGGCTGAAACCGGAGCCGGCTTCGATCAGGATCGCCTCCAGGTTGCGCAAGGTTTGCCGCACCTGTTCGGGAAAATCCGCGGGCTGCTCGTCGAGGTTGTTCCGGGCCGGAATCTGCCCGGCGGTGAACACCAGGTGACCACTGACCACGGCCTGAGAGTAAGGGCCGACCGGGCCGATGTAGCCCGGGGCCGATTGAATTCTGCGCATGCCGATGTACTCCTTGGGTCAGGCTGCTGCCGATTTGAAAGGTTTGTTCAGGGTCGCGTCGTCGTTGGCGACCGCGCCGGGGATTTCGCTGATGTCCTGCTTGAAGGTCTCGGTCAACAGCAACAGCGCCACCAGGGAAATCAGTGCCGCGCCGATCATGTACCAGGCCACCGAGGAGCCTTTGCCCGTAGCGGCCAGCAAGGCGGTGGTGACAATGGGCGTGGCGGCGCTGCCGAGCAGACCGGACAGCATGTAGCTGATCGACAAACCGGAGTAACGCACCCGCGTGCCGAACAGTTCGGCGAGAAAGGTGGCGATCGGTCCGTAGTTGGCGGCGAATGCGGTCATCAGCAACAGGTAACCGAAGACCACCATCGACAGCTCTTTGGTGTCCATCAACCAGAACATCGGGAACGCGACCAGGGCTTCGGCCAGGATGCCGCCGACGATGATCGGTTTGCGCCCGACGCGGTCCGAGAGTGCGCCGAACACCGGCAACATGACGATGCACCAGGCGCAGGACAGCAACACCACACCGAGCATCACGCTGCGGCTGAAGCCGAGATTCTGCGTGCCGTAGGTCAGGCCGAAAGCGACGATGATGTTGAACGAAGCACCGGTGGACATGGTGGCGATCCCGCCCAGCAGCACTTGCTTCCAGTACTTGCGGAACACTTCGGCCAGGGGCATTTTCACCTGCACGTCGGCTTCCTTGACCTTGTTGAAGGCCGGGGTTTCCGAGATGTTCAGGCGGATGTACAACCCGACGGCGATCAGCAGCACGCTGGCCAGGAACGGAATGCGCCAGCCCCAGGCCAACAGGTCTTCAGGGGACATGCAGGCCGCGATCAACAGGAAGGCCAGGTTGGCGATCAGGGTCCCGGCGGGCACGCCGATCTGCACCCAGGAACCGTACAGGCCACGCTTGTTGGCTGGCGCATGTTCCACCGCCATCAACACCGCCCCGCCCCACTCGCCGCCCAGTGCCAGGCCCTGCACCACGCGCAATAGCAACAACAGGATCGGCGCCCAGATACCGATGGTGGCGAAGTCCGGCAACAAGCCGATGGCGAAGGTCGCCGCACCCATGGTCAACAACGAAATCAACAGCATCGACTTGCGCCCCAGGCGGTCGCCGAAATGCCCGAACAGCGCCGCGCCGACAATCCGCGCCAGATACGCCGAAGCGAAGGTGCCGAAGGCCAGAAGGGTACCGATCAGCGGCACGAAATCCGGGAAGAACACTTTGTTGAACACCAGCGCCGACGCCGTGGCAAACACGAACAAGTCGTACCACTCCACGGTGGTGCCGATGACGCTCGCCACCGCGACTTTCTTCATGCTGATGGCAACTTCCGGTGGTGCGCCGGACTTTTCTGCGGACGATAGATCGCTCATCACTGTCTCCAGGAATTTATTTAATTGTTTTGAACTGGCAGTAAATCGTTGAGGCGAAGTTTGTTGTTATGGCTGGTTCGTACGGGTGGTGCTGTTCATGTAGGAGCAGCCGGTCGACGCTCGACTGCTCGCGATGGTCGTTAACGATTACGCGTGTTTACCGGTTAAACGCAGCGCTCTTGAGTCCATCGCGAGCAGGCTCGCTCCTACAGGGTTTTTGCGTGTTGGTTCAATATCCCAATAAGCGGTCGGCACAGTTCAATAACGGCTCGCCGGCATTCAGGCGGCGGAAGTTTTCCGCCACTTGTTCGGCGATGCAGTCATGGGAGGCCGCCGAAGCCATGTGCGGGGTGATGGTCACGCCGGGCATCGTCCAGAGTCGGTGGTCGACCGGCAGCGGTTCCTGCTCGAAGACATCCAGCAAGGCACCGCGCAGTTGTCCACGCTTGAGTGCCTGTTCGAGGTCATCGATATTCAGATGCCCGCCGCGCCCGCAATTGACCAGTGCAGCGCCGTTGGCCAGTTGCTCGAAAGTGTCTCGCCCGAGAATGCCGCGGGTTTCGCTGGTCAGTGGCAGCAGGTTGATCAGCAACTCCACGCCATCGAGAAACCCGTGCAGTTGTTCCGCGCCGGCGAAGGTCTTTACACCCGGCAAATCCTTGCTGCGTCGAGCCCAGCCACGCACGTCGTAACCCGCAGCCGCCAGGTCCAGGGCAATCGCGCTGCCCAGCGAACCGAGCCCCATCACGCCGACCTTGAACTGCCCCGCCGCCCGTTGCAGCGGCCGCTCCCAGTGCTGTTGCCGTTGTTGCGACAACACCTGGTCAAAGCCACGGTGATAGTGAATCACCGCCCAGCGCACATACTCGGTCATGCCCTGGCGATGGCCGGGGTCGACGACGCGGCAGATCGGCAAGTCCGGGCAGGACGGATCGTGCTCCAGATGATCGATACCGGCGGCCACCGAATGAATCACCTGCAGGCTGGGCAATGCCGCCAGGCTGCCCGGCAGTGGAAACCAGCACGCGGCCATTTGTGCATTGACCGCCCGCGGATCATCGGCCAACACAGTGGTGAGTTGCGGCGCACTGCGGGCGAATGCGGCCTGCAGCTGTTTGAGCAGCAAGTTATCGCGGGACAGCAGGACCACTGTGTTCATGACTGATAGGACTCACGCTGGGATTCGATCAGGGTCAGAGCGGCCTCCCAGGCCAGGTCGATGATGTTGTCCTGCTCATCACGATCAAACTGTTCGGCGGTGTGTGCGCAGACTTCCGGCGACGGGTAATGCAAGGCCGAACCACCGGCCAGTGCCTGTACCTGGGCCTGGCAGGCACGCTCCAGAAAGTGGATTTCCTGGAACGCCTGGGCCACGCTCGAGCCCCCCACCAGCAAGCCGTGATTGCGCAGGATCATCGCCCGATGCGGGCCGAGGTCGGCGATCAGGCGCTCTCGCTCATCCAGCGACAACGCGATGCCTTCATAGGTGTGATAGGCCAACTTGTCGTAGAACTTCAGCGCGTGCTGAGTGATCGGCAACAGGCCCTGCTTCTGTGCCGCGACGGCCATGCCGGCGGCGGTGTGGGTGTGGATCACGCAGTTCAGATCCGGGCGCGCCATGTGAATCGCCGAATGAATCACGAAGCCGGCGGCGTTGACCCGATGCCCGGCGTACTCCGGATCCACCACGCGCCCCTCCTGGTCGATACGCACCAGATCCGAGGCGCGCATGCGGTCGAAGATCACCCCATAGCGGTTGATCAGAAAATGGTGCTCCGGCCCCGGTATGCGCAGGGTGATGTGGGTGTCGATCAGGTCGGTCATGCGAAAGTGCGCGACCAGGCGATACAGCGCCGCCAGTTCGCAACGGGCTTGCCATTCGACCGGGTCAATGTGTGCGGGTTTACTCACGAATACACCTCTTTAGCAGCATGGGTGACGACCGGGTTGGCGCGCAGGCGGGCCAGGCCGCAAACACCGATCAGGGACAGGGCCGAGAGCAAGGTGAAGAACACCGCCAGCGGCAACCATTGTCCGGAAAACTTGCTGGCCAGCAGCGTGCCGATCAGCGGCGTGGTGCCACCGGCCACGGCGCAAGCCAGTTGGTAAGCGATGGAAATGCCCGAGTAGCGCAGATGCACCGGGAAGGCCTGGGTCATGTAGCCGGCGATCACCGCGTACAGCGCCGAGAGAATCACCACGGCCATGGCGATGCCGAGGGTCATCAACAGAATGTTTTGCGTGCCCACCAGCAGGAACATCGGGTACGGCGTGACCATGCACAGCAGCGCAACCAGTTTGAGAAAACGGTCTTCGCCGATGCGTTCGGCCAGCAGCGCCGAGACCGGTTGCGAGAGCAGCTGGATCACGGTCACCAGGAACAGGCAATCGAGAATCGTCGAGCGCGCGATGCCCTGGTACTGGGTCACGTAAGTGATCATGAAAGTGTTGGTGAAGAAGAAGCCGGCCGAGCCGATGGTCACCGCCGCCGCGGCAAACAGGATCTGCCGCCAGCAGGTACGGATCACGTCCATGACCGGGTATTTGGCGGTTTCGTTGTTGTCCTGGGCCTTGGCGAACTCCGGCGACTCATGAACCCCGGAACGGATCAACAGCCCGACCATCATCAAGACGCCGCTGAAGAGGAACGGCAGACGCCAGCCCCAGGCGAGGAATTCATCCGGCTCGAGGGAGGTCACCAGGCGGAAGGCGATCAAGGCCAGCAGCAGACCGGCGGGACTGCCGAGTTGGGCGAAGGATGCGTAGAACGTCTTGCGTTTGGCCGGCGCGTGTTCGCTGGCCATCAGCACCGCACCGCCCCACTCGCCGCCCACGGAAATCCCCTGGATCAGCCGCAGCACAATCAAGCCGATCGGCGCCCAGATGCCGACGCTGGCGTAGCTGGGCAACATGCCAATGCCCGCCGTCGCGATCCCCATCAGGGCCATGGTCACCAGCAGCATTTTCTTGCGGCCGAGACGATCGCCCAAATGTCCGAACACCATCCCGGCCATGGGACGGGCAATGAAGCCGACAGCGAAACTGCCGAAGGCCGCCAGGGTACTCATCACCGGGTCGCTGCTGGGGAAGAACACTTGCCCGAGTACCAGCGCCGCCGCAGTGGCGTAGATGTAGAAATCGTAGAACTCGATGGTCGTGCCAATGAAGGCGGCGGCCGCGGCTCGGCGCGGTTGGGGGGTAGTGTGCATGCAAGGACCCTGTGTACTTGTAGTTTTGGGCAGGTGCTAAGGCTGTGACGGTTGCGCTCTGTGGCGCTTGTGGGCTTTATCGCTTCCGTGCCAGGATTAGTCAATTTTCAAATCCTTATCTTTACTATTAGCTCTGCTACTACATGGATTTTTATGTCTTCCACCTCTAACCCTTGGGTCGGCCGGCGCTTTCTGAATGACCGACTCGACTGGAACCTGCTGCGCACCTATCTGGTCATCGGCCAGGAAGGCAGCATGAGCCGCGCCGCCGCACGGCTGCATATCACGCAGTCGGCGGTCAGCCAGGCATTGAAGCGCCTCGAGGAACAGCTGGAATGCGTGTTGATCGCCCGCAGCGGGCGGCGCTTTGACCTGACGGAAACCGGGGAGGAAGTGCTGCGCATCGCGGCGGATATCTACGGGGATATTTCGCGCTTGGGCACCGTGGTGGAGAGTCGCCATGATGACGTGGTGGGCAAGATCCGCATCCTCACCGTCAGTGGTGTGCAGGCGCGGCACTACGATGAATTCCTTGCCGACTTCCATGAAACCCACCCGAAAATCGAGCTGGAAGTCGAGGTGATGGGCAGTTCGAACATAATCAGTTCGCTGCTGCAAAAGACCGCGACCATTGGTGTCGGCCTGTGCCGGCTGCCGCAGCCGCGACTGGAGCAAAGGGTGTTGTTTCGCGAGACCTATGCCTACTTCTGCGGTCAGCGTCATCGGCTGTTCGGGCAGGAGAATCTGACGCTGGAAGAGCTGGCGGCGGAAAACTTCGTGAGCTTCACCAGCGATCAACTGGGCGGCAATCTTTCCCCCCTGACACTGTTTCGCGACCAGCAAGGCTTCACCGGCAAGATCGTCGCGTCATCCACCAGTTTCGAAGAAATTTACCGCCTGATCTGTGCCGGTTACGGCATTGGCTGCCTGCCCACACACCTGGTGCGCCGGGATGTCGAACAGGGTCTGCTGTGGCCGTTACCGCCGGAAAACGGCGTAGTGGATTTCGATATCCAGCTGCTGTGGAATCGCGAACAGAAAATGAGCCAGGCCGAGACGGTCTTCCTGGAAAGCTTCCAGCACATGCTCAGCATTCGTGAGCCTGTGCTGTGAAGCCTTTGCAGAGTTACACGTGAGGATCGCCCGGGGCCTTGGTCGGGGCGGCGTATTGCGGCTTCAGGTGGCCGTCCTGGTCGAGTAGCCAGGCGTCCATGATCTGCCGCACCACGGGACCGGCGACGCGGCCACCGGCCTCACCGTTTTCGATCATCACCGAAATCACGATCTTCGGATGTTCCGCCGGAGCGAAGCCGACGAACAAGGCATTGTCGCGGTTGCGCTCGCGGGTTTTCTCGCGGTTGTAGCGCTCGCCCTGCTTGATCGCCACCACTTGCGCCGTACCGCTCTTGCCCGCGATGCGGTACTGCGCCCCCGCCGCTGCCGCCCGGGCAATCCCGCGGGCATCGTGCATCACCATCTGCATGCCGTGGTTGACCTGCTCCCAGTCGCGGGGATCCTTGAGCAGAATGTTCGGCATCGGATGCTCGTCCACCGGCGCTACGCCATCCACGGTCTGCGCCAGGTGCGGGCGGTTCCACACGCCTTTGTTGGCAATCAGCGCCGTGGCCTGGGCCAGTTGCAGAGGCGTGACCTGCATGTAGCCCTGACCGATGCCCAGGATCACCGTCTCGCCCGGGAACCACGCCTGGCGACGTGTGGCGCGCTTCCAGGCCTGGGATGGCATGAGACCTGGGGATTCTTCGTACATGTCCAAGGAGACTTTCTCACCCAGGCCGAACATCGCCATGTAGTCATGCAGGCGATCAATTCCCAATTTGTGGGCCAGATCGTAAAAGTAGGTGTCGTTGGAACGCATGATCGCCGCGTCCATGTCCACCCAGCCATCGCCGCTGTGGTTCCAGTTGCGGTACTTGTGATCGTAATCGGGGAGCTGGTAGTAGCCCGGATCGAAAACCCGGGTTTGCGGCGTGACGATGCCCGCGTCCAGGCCGGCAATGGCGACTTCCGGCTTGATGGTCGAGCCTGGGGCATAGAGCCCGCGCAGCACACGGTTGAACAGCGGCCGATCGATCGAATCGTGCAGCGCCGCGTACTCCTTGAAGCTGATGCCGGTCACGAACAGGTTCGGATCGAAACTTGGCTTGCTGACCATGGCCAGCACTTCGCCGGTCGACGGATCAAGCGCGACCACCGAGCCACGACGATCGCCAAGGGCCTGCTCTGCCGCCTCCTGAAGTTTGACGTCGAGGCTCAGGACAATGTTTTTGCCGGGAATCGGGTCAGTGTGCTTGAGCACTCGCAGCACGCGGCCCTGGGCGTTGGTCTCGACTTCCTCGTAACCGACATGCCCGTGCAGCTCCGACTCGTAGAATTTCTCGATGCCGGTCTTGCCGATCGATTGCGTGCCTCGGTATTCGACGGAATCCAGCGCCTTGGATTCTTTCTCGTTGATACGTCCGACGTAGCCGATCGAATGAGCAAAGTGCTCGCCCAACGGATAGTGGCGAACGAACTGTGGTTCGACATCAATGCCTGGCAAACGGAACTCATTGACCGCCAACACCGCGATCTGTTCTTCCGTCAATTCGTAGAACAGCGTCACCGGCACGAACGGGTGCCGGGCCTGTTTCATCGCCTTGTCGAACAGAGCGCGATCTTCAGCCGGCAGGTGCAGCAGGTTGACCACTTCGTCCAGCTCTTGCTTGACGTCGGTTGCTCGTTCGCGGGTGATGGTCAGGTTGTAGCTGGGCCGGTTGTCCGCGAGCACCACGCCATTGCGGTCATAGATCAGGCCGCGGGTAGGCGGGATCGGCAGGACATGGACGCGGTTGTTTTCGGAAATCGTGGAGTGATAGTCGAACTCGACCACCTGCAGGACATACATGCGCACCACCAGCGCACAGGTGATGGCGACAACGAACAAGGCGCAGGCCATCAGCCTTTTGTTGACCAGGCGCGTCTCTTTTTCGTGGTCTTTGATCGGTATCGCTTCGGGCATTTCCTGGGCAACTCTTTGAAAAGACGGTGCAGATCCGAGGACCGCAAATCAGTCCTTAAAAAACGAGCTGCACCCTATCAAAAACTGACCGGTCAATTGAGTCCAACTTCCTCCAACGGCGGTCGTGGGGGGTGAAGAGTTTTTCATCTTGGTCGCGGATTCGTGCGTTTCACTCAAGATTGATATTCCCATTCATGCATTTTTCCGGGTGATCGGGCTGTAGATACTCGGTGCATGTTTTATTGGGAGAGTTGCCATGCATCCACGATTTCAACGTTTATTGGGTTCGAATGGGTTTTCCATCGGACTGGAACTGCCGCTTGATAACGACTGGTCCAGTGATGGTCAGCGGCGACGGGTTGCCGAGAACCGCCCCTTTGGCGTGCCCGACCTGAAACAGCACGCCACTTTGGCCCGCCTGGCCGACCAATCCGGGTTCCGCGCCTTGTGGGTGCGCGATGTGCCGGTGTACGACCCTCACTTCGGCGATGCCGCGCAGGTGTTCGAGACGTTTTCGTACCTGGGATATCTGGCCGGGATTACCGAGAACATCATGCTGGGTACGGCGGCGGTTGTACTTCCGCTGCGTCAGCCCTGGTTGACCCTCAAATCGGCCAACAGTATCGACGAGCTGAGTGATGGGCGCCTGCTTCTGGGCGTGGCCAGTGGTGACCGCCCGATGGAATATCCATTGTTTGGCGTGGATTACGATCAGCGCGGGGAAATCTTCCGTGAGACCGTTGAGTTGCTGCGCAGCCAGGGCGACGACCGCTTGCCTCAGGGTGCGCGTCTGCTTCCTGAGCGAGAGCAGTCGGCGCCCTTGCTGGTGGCGGGTCTTGGCCAGCAATCTCCGGCGTGGATTGGGCAGCACATGGATGGCTGGCTCGCTTATCCCGGCACGCCGGATGAGCATCGTCGCCGAGTGGGGTTATGGCGTGAGGTGGGCGGCAACAAACCCTACATCAGCTTTGTTCATCTGGATCTGGCGGCCAATCCCCATGCACCGATGCGGCGTATTCATTTCGGTGGCAGTACTGGGCGTCTGGCGCTGATTGATGAACTTCAGGCGCTGCGTGAAGCAGGGGTACAGCACGTGGGTCTGCATCTGCGTCGTAGCGAGCGTCCGGTCGGGGAGATTATTGAAGAGATTGCGGAACACGTACTGCCGAAGTTTCACTGAGGATTTTGATGTGTAGGGACAGCCATCGGGCTGTCCTTTTCAGCACGCCACTTTTTTCGCGCGCAAAAACAAAACCCCAACTGCTTTCGCAATTGGGGTTTCGGAATTTAATCTTGACGATGACCTACTCTCACATGGGGAAACCCCACACTACCATCGGCGATGCATCGTTTCACTTCTGAGTTCGGGATGGGATCAGGTGGTTCCAATGCTCTATGGTCGTCAAGAAATTCTTGAGCTGACGCGTCTATCGACGTTCCAGCGAATCGGGTATGTGACAGCTTTGTGTGTTGTGCGAACTTTCGGTTCATTGCGTCTTCACACACCGCAATCTGGCCTCTTTCGAGTTCGCAAATTGCTTGGGTGTTATATGGTCAAGCCTCACGGGCAATTAGTATTGGTTAGCTCAACGCCTCACAGCGCTTACACACCCAACCTATCAACGTCGTAGTCTTCGACGGCCCTTCAGGGAACTCAAGGTTCCAGTGAGATCTCATCTTGAGGCAAGTTTCCCGCTTAGATGCTTTCAGCGGTTATCTTTTCCGAACATAGCTACCCGGCAATGCCACTGGCGTGACAACCGGAACACCAGAGGTTCGTCCACTCCGGTCCTCTCGTACTAGGAGCAGCCCCTCTCAAATCTCAAACGTCCACGGCAGATAGGGACCGAACTGTCTCACGACGTTCTAAACCCAGCTCGCGTACCACTTTAAATGGCGAACAGCCATACCCTTGGGACCGGCTTCAGCCCCAGGATGTGATGAGCCGACATCGAGGTGCCAAACACCGCCGTCGATATGAACTCTTGGGCGGTATCAGCCTGTTATCCCCGGAGTACCTTTTATCCGTTGAGCGATGGCCCTTCCATACAGAACCACCGGATCACTAAGACCTACTTTCGTACCTGCTCGACGTGTCTGTCTCGCAGTCAAGCGCGCTTTTGCCTTTATACTCTACGACCGATTTCCGACCGGTCTGAGCGCACCTTCGTACTCCTCCGTTACTCTTTAGGAGGAGACCGCCCCAGTCAAACTACCCACCATACACTGTCCTCGATCCGGATAACGGACCTGAGTTAGAACCTCAAAGTTGCCAGGGTGGTATTTCAAGGATGGCTCCACGCGAACTGGCGTCCACGCTTCAAAGCCTCCCACCTATCCTACACAAGCAAATTCAAAGTCCAGTGCAAAGCTATAGTAAAGGTTCACGGGGTCTTTCCGTCTAGCCGCGGATACACTGCATCTTCACAGCGATTTCAATTTCACTGAGTCTCGGGTGGAGACAGCGCCGCCATCGTTACGCCATTCGTGCAGGTCGGAACTTACCCGACAAGGAATTTCGCTACCTTAGGACCGTTATAGTTACGGCCGCCGTTTACCGGGGCTTCGATCAAGAGCTTCGCGTTAGCTAACCCCATCAATTAACCTTCCGGCACCGGGCAGGCGTCACACCCTATACGTCCACTTTCGTGTTTGCAGAGTGCTGTGTTTTTAATAAACAGTCGCAGCGGCCTGGTATCTTCGACCGGCGTGGGCTTACGCAGCAAGTGCTTCACCCTCACCGGCGCACCTTCTCCCGAAGTTACGGTGCCATTTTGCCTAGTTCCTTCACCCGAGTTCTCTCAAGCGCCTTGGTATTCTCTACCCAACCACCTGTGTCGGTTTGGGGTACGGTTCCTGGTTATCTGAAGCTTAGAAGCTTTTCTTGGAAGCATGGCATCAACCACTTCGTCACCCAAAGGGTAACTCGTCATCAGCTCTCGGCCTTGAAACCCCGGATTTACCTAAGATTTCAGCCTACCACCTTAAACTTGGACAACCAACGCCAAGCTGGCCTAGCCTTCTCCGTCCCTCCATCGCAATAACCAGAAGTACAGGAATATTAACCTGTTTTCCATCGACTACGCTTTTCAGCCTCGCCTTAGGGACCGACTAACCCTGCGTCGATTAACGTTGCGCAGGAAACCTTGGTCTTTCGGCGTGGGTGTTTTTCACACCCATTGTCGTTACTCATGTCAGCATTCGCACTTCTGATACCTCCAGCAAGCTTCTCAACTCACCTTCACAGGCTTACAGAACGCTCCTCTACCGCATCATCCGAAGATGATACCCGTAGCTTCGGTGTATGGTTTGAGCCCCGTTACATCTTCCGCGCAGGCCGACTCGACTAGTGAGCTATTACGCTTTCTTTAAAGGGTGGCTGCTTCTAAGCCAACCTCCTAGCTGTCTAAGCCTTCCCACATCGTTTCCCACTTAACCATAACTTTGGGACCTTAGCTGACGGTCTGGGTTGTTTCCCTTTTCACGACGGACGTTAGCACCCGCCGTGTGTCTCCCATGCTCGGCACTTGTAGGTATTCGGAGTTTGCATCGGTTTGGTAAGTCGGGATGACCCCCTAGCCGAAACAGTGCTCTACCCCCTACAGTGATACATGAGGCGCTACCTAAATAGCTTTCGAGGAGAACCAGCTATCTCCGAGCTTGATTAGCCTTTCACTCCGATCCACAGGTCATCCGCTAACTTTTCAACGGTAGTCGGTTCGGTCCTCCAGTCAGTGTTACCTAACCTTCAACCTGCCCATGGATAGATCGCCCGGTTTCGGGTCTATACCCAGCGACTAAACGCCCTATTAAGACTCGCTTTCGCTACGCCTCCCCTATTCGGTTAAGCTCGCCACTGAATATAAGTCGCTGACCCATTATACAAAAGGTACGCAGTCACAGAACAAAGTCTGCTCCCACTGCTTGTACGCATACGGTTTCAGGATCTATTTCACTCCCCTCTCCGGGGTTCTTTTCGCCTTTCCCTCACGGTACTAGTTCACTATCGGTCAGTCAGTAGTATTTAGCCTTGGAGGATGGTCCCCCCATATTCAGACAAAGTTTCTCGTGCTCCGTCCTACTCGATTTCATGACTAAGAGACTTTCGCGTACAGGGCTATCACCCACTATGGCCGCACTTTCCAGAGCGTTCCGCTAATCTCAAAGCCACTTAAGGGCTAGTCCCCGTTCGCTCGCCACTACTAAGGGAATCTCGGTTGATTTCTTTTCCTCAGGGTACTTAGATGTTTCAGTTCCCCTGGTTCGCCTCTTGCACCTATGTATTCAGTACAAGATAACCATCTTATGATGGCTGGGTTCCCCCATTCAGACATCTCCGGATCAAAGTCTGTTTGCCGACTCCCCGAAGCTTTTCGCAGGCTACCACGTCTTTCATCGCCTCTGACTGCCAAGGCATCCACCGTATGCGCTTCTTCACTTGACCATATAACCCCAAGCAATCTGGTTATACTGTGAAGACGACATTCGCCGAAAATTCGCATTGCTCTAAGAGCAACTCACAAATTTTACCTTAGCCTGATCCGTTACCAGTGAAAGTAACGTTCAGTCTATCTTTCTATCACATACCCAAATTTTTAAAGAACGATCTAGTCAAAGACTAGAAATCAACATTCACCATCCTTCGATGGAATGCTCATTTCTAAGCTTTATACGTCAGAAGCAGTAGTGGTGGAGCCAAGCGGGATCGAACCGCTGACCTCCTGCGTGCAAGGCAGGCGCTCTCCCAGCTGAGCTATGGCCCCGTATTTCTACAGGCGTTTCCCACACAAAATTGGTGGGTCTGGGCAGATTCGAACTGCCGACCTCACCCTTATCAGGGGTGCGCTCTAACCAACTGAGCTACAGACCCAATTTCGGGCTGCTTCTATCGTCTTCTTCAATGAATCAAGCAATTCGTGTGGGAGCTTATGGCGCAGCTGAGTCGTCGATTAAGGAGGTGATCCAGCCGCAGGTTCCCCTACGGCTACCTTGTTACGACTTCACCCCAGTCATGAATCACACCGTGGTAACCGTCCCCCCGAAGGTTAGACTAGCTACTTCTGGTGCAACCCACTCCCATGGTGTGACGGGCGGTGTGTACAAGGCCCGGGAACGTATTCACCGCGACATTCTGATTCGCGATTACTAGCGATTCCGACTTCACGCAGTCGAGTTGCAGACTGCGATCCGGACTACGATCGGTTTTGTGGGATTAGCTCCACCTCGCGGCTTGGCAACCCTCTGTACCGACCATTGTAGCACGTGTGTAGCCCAGGCCGTAAGGGCCATGATGACTTGACGTCATCCCCACCTTCCTCCGGTTTGTCACCGGCAGTCTCCTTAGAGTGCCCACCATTACGTGCTGGTAACTAAGGACAAGGGTTGCGCTCGTTACGGGACTTAACCCAACATCTCACGACACGAGCTGACGACAGCCATGCAGCACCTGTCTCAATGTTCCCGAAGGCACCAATCCATCTCTGGAAAGTTCATTGGATGTCAAGGCCTGGTAAGGTTCTTCGCGTTGCTTCGAATTAAACCACATGCTCCACCGCTTGTGCGGGCCCCCGTCAATTCATTTGAGTTTTAACCTTGCGGCCGTACTCCCCAGGCGGTCAACTTAATGCGTTAGCTGCGCCACTAAAGACTCAAGGTCCCCAACGGCTAGTTGACATCGTTTACGGCGTGGACTACCAGGGTATCTAATCCTGTTTGCTCCCCACGCTTTCGCACCTCAGTGTCAGTATCAGTCCAGGTGGTCGCCTTCGCCACTGGTGTTCCTTCCTATATCTACGCATTTCACCGCTACACAGGAAATTCCACCACCCTCTACCATACTCTAGCTTGTCAGTTTTGAATGCAGTTCCCAGGTTGAGCCCGGGGCTTTCACATCCAACTTAACAAACCACCTACGCGCGCTTTACGCCCAGTAATTCCGATTAACGCTTGCACCCTCTGTATTACCGCGGCTGCTGGCACAGAGTTAGCCGGTGCTTATTCTGTCGGTAACGTCAAAACACTAACGTATTAGGTTAATGCCCTTCCTCCCAACTTAAAGTGCTTTACAATCCGAAGACCTTCTTCACACACGCGGCATGGCTGGATCAGGCTTTCGCCCATTGTCCAATATTCCCCACTGCTGCCTCCCGTAGGAGTCTGGACCGTGTCTCAGTTCCAGTGTGACTGATCATCCTCTCAGACCAGTTACGGATCGTCGCCTTGGTGAGCCATTACCTCACCAACTAGCTAATCCGACCTAGGCTCATCTGATAGCGCAAGGCCCGAAGGTCCCCTGCTTTCTCCCGTAGGACGTATGCGGTATTAGCGTTCCTTTCGAAACGTTGTCCCCCACTACCAGGCAGATTCCTAGGCATTACTCACCCGTCCGCCGCTGAATCAGAGAGCAAGCTCTCTTCATCCGCTCGACTTGCATGTGTTAGGCCTGCCGCCAGCGTTCAATCTGAGCCATGATCAAACTCTTCAGTTCAAACATCTTTGGGTTTTGAGAAAACCCTAAACTTGGCTCAGCAATCGTTGGTTACATCTTTGATTTCTCGCGGAGTAACTTGTGATGCTGATAATCTGTTGACTAGCAGTCTGACACCACAAGCACCCACACGAATTGCTTGATTCAGTTGTTAAAGAGCGGTTGGTTAAGCGCTTTGCTCAACCGAGGCGCGCATTCTACAGCAGCCTCATTTGCTGTCAAGTGATTATTTTCAGAAGCTTTCAAGGAATCCCTAACAACTTCAACCACTTGCGCTTTCGATCTCTCGTCAGCGGGAGGCGAATTCTACAGCGTTACTCGCTGCTGTCAACACCTCTTTTTCAACTTCCTGCGGGCTTCGATGAACTGAAGCACCTGACCGTCAAAACTGCGTAACTCATTGTTTACCAAGGAGTTTTCCGTTTCGACTGCGCCGGAAGTGGGGCGAATTATAGGCCTCCAGAATCTGCCGTCAAGCACTGATTTGATATTTCTATCAGCAAGAACAAATTCGCCCTTATATATAGACGCGCCTGCGACGATTGCGCAGTATATTGCCCAATACCAAGATCTATAGACCAAGCTCCCTACTTCGGACGATGCCTCTCAATGAATGATCAGCCTCGCAGCCTTGCCTCGACCCTGTTTTCGGTTGGCCTACTATTAATAGCCATGGCATCGATTCAGTCCGGAGCCTCCCTGGCCAAAAGCATGTTCCCGGTGATCGGCGCCCAGGGCACCACAACCCTGCGCCTGATCTTTGCGAGCGTGATCATGCTGGTGATACTGCGCCCCTGGCGGGCGAAGCTCACCGCCAAGTCTTTGCGCACGGTCATCATCTACGGCATGGCATTGGGGGGCATGAACTTCCTCTTCTATATGTCCCTGCAAACCATCCCCCTGGGTATCGCGGTAGCTCTGGAGTTCACCGGCCCCCTGGCCGTCGCCATTTACGCGTCACGGCGGGCGATCGACTTTCTGTGGATTGCCCTGGCGGCGGTCGGCTTGCTGTTGCTGATACCGACAGGGGCGACAACGGCAGCTATCGATCCTCTCGGTGCGGGATACGCGTTGGGCGCGGGAGTCTGCTGGGCGCTGTACATTCTTTTCGGCCAAAAGGCCGGCGCAGATCATGGCGTTCAGACAGCCGCGCTGGGTGTGATGATTGCCGCGCTGTTCGTAGCCCCCATCGGCATCGTGCATGCGGGTACCGCACTGCTGACGCCATCCTTGATCCCGGTGGCCATCGGTGTCGCCATCCTGTCCACGGCACTCCCCTATACCCTGGAGATGGTCGCCCTCACCCGCATACCGGCCAGAACCTTCGGCACCTTGATGAGCATAGAACCCGCCTTTGGCGCGCTGTCAGGCCTGCTGTTTCTTCATGAATACCTCTCCCTGTCACAGTGGATGGCTATCCTTTGCATCATTCTGGCATCCGTTGGCGCCACCATGACCATGGGAGGTGCCGCAAAGCCTGCAATTGCGGCGGATTAACGCAAGATTTGAAGAGGTGCTGGCATTTGCCGTTCATTTAGGCCATGTTTAGGTCCGCAACCCAGTGTCAGACATGGATTTTCAGGATAGGGATATCAGAACGCTTCATACGAAAAGCGAATACTGCGAGACCGGGCGTCAGATCCGGAAATGCACCAAGGAAAGCAATGAAACGAATTTTGATATTGATCGCCGTACTTGCAGTTGCGGGATGTGCGGCGACCTCCAAGACCACGACCAAACACGGCAAGAAAGGGCTACACATCAACTGCTCCGGCCTCTCATCCTCTTGGGACAAGTGCTACAGCAGTGCCGCCAATTCGTGCGCTCCCAAGGGCTACAAGGTCATCGCCAAGTCAGGGGATGCCGTTGAGGAACCAGGCGATTATCCGTTCGGCCTCAACCCGGCTGGCTATACCAGCCGCAGCATGATCGTCATCTGCAAATGATCTGAGGCGCTGCGTCAGGTGCCCGGACCTGCGCCCCTGGAGCGAACGCTGGCAAGCACTCCCGACAACAATAAGTAGAGCGCATCGACCATGAGCAAAACCGTGGAGTTCTATTTTGACCTGGGCAGCCCTGCCACCTACCTGGCGTACACCCAGCTACCCAAGATCTGTGAGCAAACCAACAGCCAGTTGCTCTACATCCCGATCCTGCTAGGCGGTGTCTTCAAAGCCACCGGCAACGCCTCCCCGGTGACCATCCCGGCCAAAGGCCGATACATGCTTCAGGACCTCGACCGGTATGCCCGGCGTTACGGCGTACCCCTGAAGTACACTCGAAATTTCCCGATCAACACCCTGACGCTGATGCGCGCCGTCACCGGCATACAACTGCACCATCCCGAGCGTTTTCCAGCGTTCATCGATTGCCTGTTCAAGGCCCTGTGGGTTGAAGGCCAAAGCCTCGATGACCCGGCAACCGTGGCGGCAGTGTTGACGGACAACGGTTTCGATCCCCACGAAATACTCGCCCTGACGGCCGATGAGAACATCAAGGCCGCACTCAAGGACAACACCGAAAAAGCCGTCCGGCGCGGTGTTTTCGGCGCCCCCAGCATGTTTGTCGATGACGAGCTTTTCTTCGGCCAGGACCGTCTGGACTTCGTTCGCCAGGCCCTGAGTTAAATCTCGATCACCAACCGCCCCTGTGCTGCGCCCGACTTGAGCAGCTCATGGGCGGCCTCGGCGGTATCCAGGGTGAACCGGTGCGGATCGACAATCGGTTTGAGCTTGCCCGCCTCGATCAGACGTGCCGCCTGACTCAGTATCTCCCCATGATGTTCACGCCCCTGGCCGGTCAGCAACGGCAACAAAGTGAAGACTCCGGAATAGGTCGCCCCACGAAATGAAAGTGGCGCGAGACTGTGCTGCCCCCATCCCAGGCAACTCACCACATGACCGTAGTACACCCGCGCAGCCTTGAATGACGCATCCAGGGTTTCACCACCCACCGTGTCATAGACAATATCGAAGCCCTCCCCGCCCGTATGCTCGCCCACATAGTCCTCGACTGACGATAGGCCGTAATCGATAAAGGTCGCCCCCAGACCCTCGATGATTCCCCGGTTTCGTGCAGAGCCCGTGGCAAACACCTCGGCTCCGAATGCGCCAGCGATTTGCACAGCGACATGCCCGACACCGCCCGCCCCGCCGTGAATCAACACTTTCTGCCCAGCACGCACTCGCGCGCGGTCAACCAACCCTTCCCACGCGGTAATCAGCACCAGCGGCAAACCTGCCGCTTCACGCATGCTCAGATTGCCTGGCTTGCGGGCCAGCAGCCGCGCATCGACCACCGCGTATTCCGCCAGAGAACCCTGGGCCCCACCAATCCCCGTGGCCATCGCGTAGACCTCATCGCCCGGCGCCCAGCCACTAACACCTTCGCCCACTGCATCCACGACTCCCGCCAGGTCCATACCCAACACTGCCGGCAGAGGCTGACGCGCATGGCCGGCCTGGCCAGCGCGGATTTTTCCGTCCAACGGGTTCACTCCGCTGGCAGCGATCCGTACCAGGACCTGCCCTGCCCCAGGTGCCGGTCGATCTATGGAAGCCAGGTGAAACGGAACATTGGCCGATTCAACAATCAGCGCACGCATTTGCAGTGAGTCAGTCATTTCGATTATTCCGGTCAGATGAAGAAGCAGGACCGATCTTGCGCCCACCCACTCATGCCGATAAGACGCCATATCGCTATAGTAAACATGCCCATTTGGCATGAATGAGAGACGCTGTGGATAAACTCAATGCAATGGCCGTCTTCGTGCGCGTGGTCGAACGCGGCAGCTTTTCCGCCGTCGCCCGTGAGCTGCAGACCAGCCAGCCCACCATCAGCAAAGTGCTGCGTGCGCTGGAAGCTCAACTGGGGGGAAAGCTGATTGCCCGTAGCACTCGCAAGCTGTCCCTGACCGATGAAGGCCAGCGCTATTACAACGAGTGCCGGCACATCCTCGCCGCCGTGGATGCCGCCGAACATAGCTTCCAGTCCGGCCGCGAATCCATCGCCGGACCACTGAGAATCGGCTCCTCGGTCAGCTTCGGACGCTTGCAGATTGCCCCGCGCCTGACGGAGTTCCTCACCCGCTATCCGGACGTTCAGGTCGACCTGCAACTGAGCGATCAGAACCAGGACCTGGTCAGCGAAGGCCTGGATGTCACATTCCGCATCGGCGCGCTGAACGACAGCGGCTTGATCGCCCGCCATGTCGGCACGACCCACCGGGTCACCGTCGCCGCGCCCCAATACCTGGCCCGACACGGCCAACCCCGGACGCCCGAAGATCTCAGGGGGCACAACTGCCTGCTGTTCAATCTGCTGAGCAGCCAGAATCTATGGACGTATGAGGGGCATGAGGTGCGGATCAAAGGCAACGCGCAAAGCAACAACTCCGAAGCGATTCGCGAGATGGTGTTGGGAGGATTGGGAATTGCGCTATCGCCGGTGTGGCTGTTCAGCAAGGATCTGAAAGCGGGAAGAGTGACAGCGATCCTGCAGGATTACGTTGCGCAATCACTGCCAATATATGCCGTGTCCCCGGCGAATCGTCGCCAATCCGCCAGAGTCAAAGCCTTTGTCGATTACATGAGTCAGGCGCTGGAATCAGCGCCCGAACTCCATCCGATCAAATAGCCGCGGTGCGAGTGTTCAACCACTCAAGAGCGGCACCCTCAAGCAGTGGGCTCAAGCGTTCACGCACCTCGGCGTGGTAAGCGTTGAACCACTGCTTTTCCTCTTCGCTGAGCAGCGAAGGAATCAGGCAGCGGGTGTCGATCGGGCACAAGGTCAGCGTTTCGAATTTCAGGAACTCGCCGAACTCGCTACTGCCTGCCTCGCGGTTCATCGCCAGGTTCTCGATACGCACGCCCCAGCGGCCCGGACGGTAGGTACCCGGTTCGATGGAGGTGATCATGCCGGGCTGCATCGCGGTTTGCGGCGCTGGTGCGGCTTGATAGGCGATGACTTGCGGGCCTTCGTGAACATTGAGGAAGTAGCCGACGCCGTGACCGGTGCCGTGGCCATAGTCGACGTTATCGGCCCAGATCGGAGCGCGGGCGATGGCGTCGAGCAGCGGCGACAGGATGCCTTTGGGGAACCGCGCGCGAGACAAGGCGATCACGCCCTTGAGGACGCGAGTGCAATCGCGCTTCTGCTCTTCGGTCGGCGTACCCACCGCCACCATCCGAGTGATATCGGTGGTGCCGCCCAGGTACTGGCCGCCGGAGTCGATCAGCAACAGGCCGTCGCCCTCGATCACCGCGTGCTCTTCTTCAGTGGCGTGGTAGTGCGGCATGGCGCCGTTGGCGTTATAGGCGGCAATGGTGTTGAAGCTCAGCGACACATAACCCGGACGACGCTCGCGCGCGGCGGTGAGTTTTTCGTCGATGGTCAGCTCGGTGATGCGCTCACGGCCCAGCGCCGAGTCGAGCCAGGTGAAGAACTCGCAGAGTGCCGCGCCGTCCTGCTCCATGGCCTGACGAATGTGCTCGGCATCGGCCAGGCTCTTCTGCGATTTGGCCAATGTCGTCGGGTTCAAGCCATCTACCAGCTTGACGCCGCTTTCAAGGTTATCCAGCAGTCCCGCGGTCACACGAGCCGGATCGACCAGCAGGCTCGCTCCGCCTGGCACAGCCTTCAGGGCCGCCGCCACTTCGCTGTAATCGCGCAACGTCACGCCGTCCTGCTCCAGGATCGCGCGCAGTTTCGCATCGACCTTGCTCAGCGCCACGAACAGCGTTGCCTGCTGCTGGCTGATCAGGGCGAAGGACACGAATACCGGGTTGAACGACACATCGCCGCCGCGCAGGTTGAACAGCCAGGCAATGTCATCGAGGGTGGCAATGAAATGCCAGTCGGCGCCCCGTGCCTGCAAGGTTTCGCGCAGCTTGGCGAGTTTTTCGCCGCGGCTGACGGTGGCTTGCGGTGCCAGGTGCTCGTAAACCGGCTCATTCGGCAGAATCGGGCGATCGCTCCAGACTTCGTTCAACAGGTCGATGTCAGTGCGCAGGCGCGCGCCGCGCTCCTCCAGCTTGCTGCCCAGGGTGCGCGCAGAGGCCACGGCCATCACCGCACCATCGACCGCGACGACGCCGCCTTCCGGAGTTTGCTCGGCCAGCCAATCCAGCGGGCTCGGTTGGCCCGGCTGCAGCTTGACCAGCTCGATGCCGCTGCCTTTGAGTTCCTTGGTCGCCTGCTCCCAGTAACGGCTGTCGGCCCAGACACCGGCAAACTCCGGGGTCACGATCAGGGTGCCGACCGAACCATGGAAGCCCGACAACCATTGGCGCCCTTGCCAGTAGCCCGGCAGGTATTCGGACAGGTGCGGGTCGGCCGACGGCACCAGCAGCGCATGAATGCCCTCCCGGTTCATCAGTTCACGGGTTTGCGCCAGGCGCTGGGGCACCGATCCGTTGATCGAAGACTGCGTACTCATCGTAACTCCTGCTAACCACTCATCATTGTTGTGTTGTTGTGTTGGCGCCGATCAGCGCCGTTGCCTATTGCCAGAATGCCGGAGCACTGGCGCAGGCGGCTTTAATCAGTTGTGCCGCTTGATCGATATCCTGCTCGGTGGTGAACCGTCCCAGGCTCAAGCGGATGGTGCGACTGGCCGAACGGGCGTCATGCCCCAAAGCCAGCAACACATGGGATGGCGCATTGCTTGCCGAGTTGCAGGCCGAGGTCGCGGAAAACGCGATCTGCGCCTGCAAAGCCGTCGAATTGAATTCGCCGTCATTGAAGGTCAGGCTCAGGGTATGCGGGATGCGTTGCTCGGCACTGCCATTGAGACGCACGCCCGGCATGCCGAGCAATTGATCGAGCAGGCGCTCACGCAATGCGACGATTCTGGCCTTTTCTTCATCGAATGCAGCCGACGCCAGCGCGAAGGCCTCGCCCATGGCCACGATCTGGTGGGTCGCCAGGGTGCCGGAGCGCAAACCGCCCTCGTGGCCGCCACCGTGAATTTGCGCCAGCAAACGCTGCTGGGCCCGCGGGCCGACATACAACGCGCCGATGCCCTTGGGGCCGTAGAGTTTGTGTGCGGAAAAGGACATCAGGTCCACTGGCCATTGCGTCAGGTCGATCGCCACTTTGCCAGCCCCTTGGGCCGCGTCGACGTGGAACAGCGCCTGGCGATCACGCACCACCTGGCCGATGGCCGGAATGTCGTTGACCGTGCCCAGCTCGTTGTTGACCAGCATCAGCGACACCAGGAAGGTGTCTTCGCGCATCGCCTCGCTGACCGCTCGCGGGGTAATCAGGCCATCGGCGTCGGGCTCCAGCCAGGTCACCTCGATACCGGCCTCCTGCAATTGCCGGGCGGTATCGAGGATGGCCTTGTGTTCGATCTGGCTGGTGATGATGTGGCCGCCGGCAACGCCGCGGGCCTGGGCGACACCCTTGAGGGCGAGGTTGTTGGATTCGGTGGCGCCACTGGTCCAGACGATCTGCGCCGGGAGGGCGCCCACCAGTTCAGCGACCTGGCGCCGCGCCAGCTCGACCGACTGCCGGGCCTGCTGGCCGAACGCATGGGAGCTTGAGGCGGGATTGCCGAAATTGCCGCTGAAGCCCAGACACTCGACCATGACCTTGATGACTCGCTCATCCACCGGCGTGGTGGCGGCGTAGTCGAAATACAACGGACGTTTATTCATAAATGACTCGCAGAGCGTGTTCCGGGGTCAGGAGGCTCATCACTGCAAACGCCAAAACGCAGCCTTGTGAGCTGCGTCGCGATTTCAGAACGTTACCAATACCTGATCGGATGCCGTTAAAGAAGTCCAGCTTCATTAAAAGTGCGTAGGTACGCTCCTGAAAAGCCAGCTTAACAGGCATCGGGCAACCGGATGAAGCAATGAGTCAGCTAAAGCTTTCGTGCAGGATCGGATACAGCGAAGCTACCAGCAACGCGGCCATGCCCCAGTTGAACAGGCGCAACCAGCGTCGATCCTTCAATACATTGCGCAACAGCGTGCCGCAGGCGGCCCAGAGCCCGACGCTCGGCAGGTTGATCAGCGCGAACACGGCGGCAATCACGATCACATTAGTGAAGTAACCCTGCATCGGCGTGTAAGTGCTGATGGCGCCGATGGCCATGATCCAGGCCTTGGGGTTGACCCATTGAAACGCAGCGGCGCCCAGGTAGCTGATCGGTTTGCCTTCACCCTTCTGACTGTCGGACACCGGCCCGGAATGAGCGATTTTCCACGCCAGATACAGCAAATACGCCGCACCGACGTAACGCAGCACGGTGTAGAGCACCGGGTAAGTCTGGAACACCGCGCCCAGGCCAAAACCGACCGCCACGACCAGCGCGAAGAAGCCGCAGGAGATGCCGAGCATATGGGGGATTGTGCGGTTAAAGCCGAAGTTCACGCCGGATGCCAGCAACATCGTGTTATTCGGGCCTGGCGTGATCGAGGTGACCAGGGCAAACAGGGCGAAGCCCAGCAGCAGATCGAGTGAGAGCGTCATGGGTGGCAGTCCGTCAGGGTCGGTCAGGTATTGACCCTATCGCACACCCCTGGGGAAACCCATGGACAGTTAGGCGAAAATTTGAGCAGTACAGTTTTCGATCAGCTGGCGCGACCGTGCAGCTGTACAGTTCGCTCGGCGTTCATTTCGCCCTGCTTGTCAAAGCCAAAGTTTTTCTGTGGCTGACCCAGCAATTCAGCTTTTTTCGCGTGGTATTCATCGAAGGACAAACCCCGGCGATTCAAGGCTTCCAGCGCCAGTTCACGGGTTTCCTCAGCGGTGTAGGGCCGCAGTTCCGGGGAAACATGGCTGGCACATCCGGCGAGAACGGAAAGGCTCAGCAGCAGGGAAGCGGTGATCAGGGTTTTCATGTCTGGCGTCCTGGCGATCTGGGTTCGGGGCAATGAACACAGGCTACCCGCGCGTCCGGATGGGCAGAAATCATCACTCTCGATAGTCGCTATCGAGATTTCCTAATGCCACCCTCTTATATTCCATAAATACATATAAATATTTATTTAACTTATTTTACGGAATAACAGAGAAGCTTTATAACTCGCGCCACTGCGCAATCTGCGCAGGCTCTGCACGACCCGCTGGATTACAAGCTCCAGGAGCTGGATGACCGGGCGCTGAACCAGGCCCTGCCGATTCCGACTTTCGATTCATAGCCTGCCCTACAAGGAGCCTGCCCCATGCAACTGCTGACCTTACCGCCCTCGCCCGCCCTGGCCACTTCGATCCGCGCCACGGCGCAAGTGTTCGAAGACCCCAAATCCCAGGCCTTGCTCGCGCACCTGCAACAAGTCGCGCCGAGTGAAGCCAGCGTACTGATCATTGGCGAAACCGGCACCGGCAAGGAACTGGTTGCCAGGCATATCCATAACCTCAGCGCCCGCCGCAACCGCCCGTTCGTGGCGGTGAACTGCGGCGCGTTTTCCGAATCCCTGGTCGAGGCCGAATTGTTCGGCCATGAAAAAGGTGCGTTCACCGGCGCCCTGAGTGCCAAGGCCGGCTGGTTCGAAGAGGCGGACGGCGGCACCCTGTTCCTCGATGAAATCGGCGATTTGCCGATGGCGATCCAGGTCAAATTGCTGCGGGTGCTGCAGGAGCGGGAAGTGGTGCGCCTGGGGTCGCGCAAAAGCATTCCGATCAATGTGCGGGTGCTGGCCGCCACCAACGTGCAGCTGGAAAAAGCCATCAACGCCGGGCATTTTCGCGAAGACCTGTACTACCGGCTCGACGTGGTCAGCCTCGAGTTGAACCCGTTGCGTGATCGTCCGGGCGACATCCTGCCGCTGACCCGTCACTTCATCGACGTCTACAGTCAGCGCCTCGGATACGGCACCATCACCCTCAGCAAGGAAGCCGAGCTGAAACTGCGCAGCTACAGCTGGCCGGGCAATATTCGCGAGCTGGAAAACGTCATTCATCACACCCTGCTGATTTGCCGCAACGGCGTGATCGAGCGCGATGACTTGCGGCTGTCGAACCTGCGCATCGAGCGCCCGGACGATTCTCACGCACAGATCGACAACTGCGCCGAAGCGCTGCTGGATCGGGCCTTTCAGAAGTTGTTCGAAGAACAGGCCGGCGCCTTGCACGAGAAGGTCGAAGACGCCTTGCTGCGGGCGGCTTATCGCTTCAGCCACTACAACCAGGTACACACCGCCGCGTTGCTGGGACTGAGCCGCAACGTCACCCGCACGCGCCTGATCAAGATCGGCGAACTGGCGGTCAACAAACGGCGTCCCACGGAAAACCTGCTGGGCGAGCGTTTGATGCAGCTATCGATCTAAGCCTCAGTGCACCAGATTGCAGTGCAATGCCTGGTCGTGGCTGAGTTCCAGGCTGTGCAGCACCTGGAACGAGCCGAAGGTCACGGTTTTTGCCTGATGGGCACGGATCAACTGCCAGAAATCCTGTTCGCCGCTTTCAAAGCCCTGAAACGCGGCCTCCCCGGCCTCGCGGGTTTGCCACTGCAGATAATTGAGCACCCGCCGGCCATCGTCGCTGGCCTGGATGCTGGCACTCAGAAAACCGCTGTAGCGCTGGGCCAGGCGCTCGGTCTGCTGCGATAACGCCGTCACCAGCGCCTGTTGCTGATGGGGTTCGATTTCGAATTCGATCAACTGGGTGAAACTGCGATTTTTCTCCGGCGCCTGCATGAAAACTCCCCCGCTACCTGTAGGACGGATCTTGCGATCCGAAGGCGTGCAGGTTAAAACCTCTAGTTAACTAGAGGTCAAGGAGCTTTTTGCACATGATCAGCCCGGAACACCTGAATAAAGAACTCACCGTCGGCCAACTGGCGGCGCGCAGCGGCGTGGCGGTCACGGCGCTGCATTTTTATGAGTCCAAGGGCTTGATCAAAAGCAGCCGCAATCAGGGCAACCAGCGACGTTATCCCCGGGAGGTGTTGCGCCGGGTGGCGTTGATCAAGGTCGCCCAACGCCTGGGCATTCCCCTGGCCGAGATCGGCGAGGCACTCAAGACCTTGCCGGACAATCGCGCACCGACGGCGGCGGACTGGAAAATGTTATCGGAGCAGTGGAGCCGGGATCTGGATGAGCGGATCCGCCAGTTGACGCTGTTGCGCGACAAGCTCAATGGCTGCATTGGCTGCGGGTGCCTTTCGATGGAGGCGTGTCCGTTGCGCAATTTCGGGGATGTGCTGGGGGAACAGGGGCCGGGGGCGCAGCTGCTGGAAGCGGGGGCTGATCCGAAGTAAGCGGTGCGCCCATCGCGGGCAAGCCTTGCTCCTACAGGATTTGTGTCGTTCGCATTAATCACAAACGGCTCGAAACCTGTAGGAGCAGGGCTTGCCCGCGATGGCGTCCTCAAGGTCAACGAAAAATCAGAACCCCGGCGCAATCTGCCCTTTGTATCGGGTCAGGATGAACTGCCGCACATCATCGGAATTCAACGCCTTGGCCAGTTTCTGCAAGCCCGGGTCGTTGATGTTGTCTGGCCGCGCGACCAGAAACTCCACGTACAGGCTCTTGCCCTTCTCGACGATCAACGCACTGTTGGTGTCGATTCCGGCCTCCAGCGCGTAGTTGGCGAACACGAACGCCAGGTCCACCTGGCTCACCGAACGGGCCAGCAACGCGCCTTCCAGTTCACGGATTTTCAGGTGCTTGGGGTTCTCGGCGATGTCCCGTTGTGTGGCCAGGGTGTTGCTCGGGTCCTTGAGCTTGATCAGCCCCGCTTCGTGCAACAACACCAGCGCGCGGCCGGTGTTCACCGGGTCATTGGGGATCGACACGGTGGCGCCGTCCTTCAACTCGGCAATGTTCTTGATTTTGGTCGAATAGGCCCCGAACGGCTCGATGTGCACGCCAACCACCGGCACCAGATCGGTGTGTCGGGTCTTGTTGTAGTCATCGAGGAACGGCCGGTACTGGTAATAGTTGGCATCGAGGTTCTTCAGCGCCAACTGCTGATTGGGCTGGATGAAATCGGTGAAGACCTTGATGTCCAGGTCCACGCCTTCCTTGGCCAGGGTCGGTTTGACGAATTCAAGGATCTCCGCGTGCGGAACCGGGGTGGCGCCGACGGTGAGTTTTTCATTGGCGTGAACGCTCAACGAAATCAAGGCAGCCAGAACGGCCAGGGTCTTTTTCATGCTGTGCTCCTAGGCAGATTTGAGTGGCCGTCGTGGGGCGGACGTAGGGCCGGATTTTTGATTCTTTTAAATGGAAAGGCATCGAGTCTTCAGCGGTGGCTGTAGCGCGCCACCAGCCGGTCACCGCTCATTTGCAGGGCCTGCACCAGCACCAGCAGCAACACCACGGTGACCACCATCACGTCGGTCTGGAATCGCTGATAGCCATAGCGGATCGCCAGGTCGCCCAGGCCACCACCGCCGATCACCCCGGCCATCGCCGTGTAATCCACCAGCACGATCGCGGTCACCGTGATCGCCGCCAACAGCCCTCCCCGGGCTTCGGGCAATAGCGTGTAGTGGATGATTTGCCAGGTGCTGGCGCCCATGGCCTGGGTCGCCTCCACCACCCCGCGATCGACTTCACGCAGGGCGGTTTCCACCAGCCGCGCAAAGAATGGTGTGCAACCCACCACCAGCGGCGGAATGGTCCCCGGCACGCCCAGCGAAGTGCCGACCAGCACGGTGGTCAGGGGGATCAGTACGATCAGCAAAATGATGAACGGCAGCGAACGCAGCATGTTCACGATCACCGACAACACCCGATAAACCCCGACCGCTTCATGCAACTGGCGCTTGCCGGTGAGGAACAGCAGCACGCCCAACGGCAACCCCAGCAGCACGGTGAAACCGAGGGCCGCGCCGAGCATGCTCAGGGTGTCGAGGCAGGCCTGGCCTATGTCGGCCCAATAAATGTTCTTGAACAATTCGGCCATGATCACGACCAATCGTGGCGCGGCGGTTTCACGCCGTTGAGTAGCCAGTTGCCGACCACGTGGTACTTCCAGCGCACCGGATCGTGCAGGGTATGCACCCGGGCGTTGCGCCAGTGACGGTCGAAGTTGTGCTTCTTCAGGGTCGAGCGGGTACCGCCGAGCTCGAACAGTTTGTTGGTCGCTTCAATCGCGATTTCGGTGGTCAGCACTTTGGCCTTGGCTACGGCCAATGAAGCGTGGGCAACCGTGTCTTCGTCCGGTGCCGGGCGTGCCGCGTCCAGCGCGCGACCGGCCCGTTCCAGCAGGGCTTCGGCGGCTTCCAGGCGAATCTCCAGGCCACCGACCTGAATGATGGTCAGCGGATCTTCGCTGGCCTTGTCCACCCCTGCGTCGATCCACGGGCGGGCGAACTGCCGGACGAAGGCGATGGTGTCGCGCAACGCGGCGCGGGCAATGCCGGCATCGATGGCGGCGGTGGTCAGTTGAGCGAAGGGGCCGGCGAGGGTCGGGCTTTCATAGGAACGATAAGTGGGGAACAGGTTGAAAGCCAGGACGTGCAGATTGTCCGCCAGCACCGTGCCGCTGGAGGTGGTGCGCTGGCCGATGCTGTCCCAGTCGTCGACAACGACCAATCCCTTGGTGCTGCGTTCGACGAAAGCCAACTGGCCCTTTTGCTCTTCATCCAGCGCCAGCACCGCCAGCCAGTGGGCATACAGCGAACCGGTGCAGTAGCCCTTGCGGCCGTTGATCACATAACCGTCGCCGTAACGGCGGATGGTCGCCTGGATGTCCTGCACATTCTTGCCGCCGGTTTCCGACAGGGCGTTGGCAAAGCGGTGGCCTTGCAGCGCCAGGGCGAAGAAATGCGCTTGCTGCTCGGGCGTGCCTTGCAGGCGAATATCTTCCAGCAGGCAATAGTGGTTTTGCGGGATCTGCCCCAGGGACGGATCCGCGGCGGAGATGATCGCAATGACCTGCGCCAGCACCGCGTAGGACACCTGTGCACCGCCGAATTCCCGGGGCACGGTGATGCCCCACAGGCCACTGTTGGAATACAGGTCGACGATCTCGGCGGGCACCTGGCGGGTGCGGTCGCGTTCGGCGTCCTGCTCCAGGAGGACAGCGGCGACTTGCGCGGCGACGCGCAGCGCTTCGGCTTCGTCGGCAATGCGATGGGCGGCTGGCGGGTTGATCGGATAAACGGCAGATGGGGGCAAGGCAGACATACGGGACTCTCGATAACGGTGTTTATCAAGGGTCATTGCAGCTTCTGTGCCTGAGTGCGTGGCGCAGTGTTTTCGGGGGTTTCGGCGGTTTTTGCAAGTTTCGGCACTGCCGAAGCCGGGACAATCTGTTGCTTTGCTGTTGACTCACGGACACCGCAGCCCCCTGTAGGAGCTGGCTAAACCTGCACAGCAGGCTGCGATCTTTTTGTGAACTTGACCAATGGCAAAGATCAAAATCAAAAGATCGCAGCCTTCGGCAGCTCCTACACTTGTTCGGCTGGAGAGCGGTCTTCAACTCACAAGAACAGGGAGAAGCATCATGAGCGTCAAACCGATTCCAGAGGGTTATCACAGCATCACCCCGTACCTGGGCATTGCCAAAGCGGCCGAGGCCATCGAGTTCTACAAGAAAGCCTTCGGCGCCGTTGAAGTCATGCGCCTGTCCATGCCCGACGGCGGCATCGGCCACGCCGAACTGCGCATCGGCGACTGCCCGATCATGCTGGGCACGCCATGCGATCAGGGGCCGCTGCGCAATCCGGAGCAATCGCCATCGGTAGGCCTGCATTTGTATGTGACCGACGTCGACAAGTCCTATCAACAGGCGATTGCCGCCGGTGGCATCGTGGTGTCGGAGGTCAAGGATCAGTTCTATGGCGACCGTTCGGGGACTCTGAAAGACCCCTATGGCCATCTGTGGTTTCTGGCCACGCGCAAGGAAGATCTGACTCAGGAGCAGATCGAGCAGCGGGCCAGGGAGATGTTTCAGCAGGGTTGAGACCTTTGGTGTTTGAGCGGGCCCTATCGCGAGCAGGCTCGCTCCTACAGTAGATCCGGTTCACAGAAGATCTCCTGTGGGAGCGAGCCTGCTCGCGATGGCAGTTCATCGGTCGAAATACGAAACATTTTCTTTCATCTCACCCTTCGGGATTTCGGGTGCTCATCCGTCCTATATAGATGCAGTCCGTTCGCACAGGCAAAAGCCACGACCGGGCCGTTGATCGACCTCATCGCTGCGAAGCCCGTAGCAGAGGCCTTTTCATCGATATAAGACCCTTTAGCATGTCGAAGAAATCCCGCTCCAAACTCTGGTTCCTGGTCCATAGCTGGCTGGCGCTGCCGATCTGGTTTTTCGTCCTGATCGTCTGCGTGACCGGGACCCTGGCGGTGGTCAGCCAGGAAATCGTCTGGCTGGCCAACCCGCAAATGCGCGCCAGCCCGCCATCGGACGATGCACCGCGCCTGAGCTATGACCAGGTCGTCGCCGCGATCAAAAAGGCCGAACCCGACACTCTGGTCGAGGGCATCAACCGCCCGGATGAATCGCACTTTGCCCTGGATGTGGAGGTCAGCTACCCCGACGGACGCTCGGTGACGGTGTACGTCAATCCTTACACCGGCGTGATCCAGGGCCCCGCGCCGCAATTCAATTTCAAGGCCTTCACCCGCGCCCTCCACGGTTGGTGGCTGGTGCCGTTCACCAATGGCTACAGCTGGGGCTGGTACCTGGTGTCGTTCCTCAGCCTGCCGTTGCTGGCATCGCTGGTGACCGGGCTTGTGGTCTACAAGCGTTTCTGGAAAGGCTTCCTGCGTCCGACCCTGCGCATTCGCCATGGGGCACGGATTTTCTGGGGGGATTTCCACCGCCTGTGCGGCATCTGGTCGATCTGGTTCATCGCGGTGATTTCAGTCACCAGTTGCTGGTTCCTGATCCAGGCCTTCCTCTTCGACAACCAGATTTCCATCTCCACCGCCCCGGTGGCCGCCGTGGTCCCCCGCGAAAGCGTGCCCCTGAGCGCCGATGGCTCGCCGGTGCCGATGATCAGCCTGGACGCCGCGATCCAGCAGGCCCGAGCGCGCATCCCCGGGCTGGACGAGAGTTTTGTCAGCCTGCCGGCCAATGCCTACAGCTACCTGTCGGTGGGTGGTCGCAGCTGGTATCCGCTGATGTACCAGACCGCCGACATCAACCCCTACACCGGCGAGATCGCCGCCACGCGCCTGCTCTCGGACCGCTCGAGCATGGAGTTCGTGACCGAATCCATGCGCCCGCTGCACACCGGCGATTTCGGCGGGATCTGGATCAAGTTGATCTGGTTCTTCTTCGGCCTGCTGCTGAGCATGATGGTCCTCAGTGGCCTGTTGATCTGGACCAAACGCACCGCGCTGGCCAGCGCCAATGCCCTGAAGCGCAGCCACAAACGCCCACACCACGAGTCTGCCAAGGCCAGCCGCCGTGAATCCGCGGAGGTCAGCCAATGAGCCAAGTCATCACTGAAAAATCGCCTTCAACGCTTAGCCGCTACTGGTACAAGTGGCGCTTCCACATCAACGTCCTGCTGTTACTGGTGCCGTTGGGCTTCATGCCCAAGTACTTCGCCGACGCCGCGCTGTTTCGCGGCGATACCGGTCTGGGCGAGCGGGAAATCGCTGAGCTTCAGGTCGGACCGTGGAGCTTGCGTCTGGCCGAATTGCGCAACGAAGCACCGCTGCTCGATGGCCCGGCCGGCTACATGAAAAGCTTCAATGCGGCGCTGTGCGACAGCTGCCGCGAGCAGGTCAAGGCCACCTATCTGCGCATCGGCAAACCCCGCAGCCTGCGCGCCGCCGGGGTGATTTTCTTCGGCACGCCGTATCGCATGGGCGCGATGTTGCCAGTCCCGGAGAAGACCCGCGCCGACGCCGAGCTGTGGATAACCATGGAAGGCTGGGATGGCTCCATGCATCAGACATCCATTCCTCTAAGCCAGGCCTCCCCCGCCACCCTCGCCTGGCTGACCACTCAAGGAGGCAAACCATGATCAAGGTCACTCATCCACTGAGCGCCGCGTTGCTGGTGCTCTGCGCCGGTTTCAGCGCCAGCGCCCTGGCCCACAACCCTATGTGCGAATGCAAGGCCATCGACGCCGAGCAGATCAAGTGCACCGGCGGTTTCTCCGACGGTAGCGGCGCGCCGGGGGTGACCCTCGATGTCATCGGCTATGACGAAACCATCCTGCTACCGGGCAAGCTCGGCACCGACTCCACCCTGACGTTCAAGAAACCCGGTGCCGAGTTCTATGTGCTGTTCGATGCCGGCCCCGGCCACGTCGTCGAAATCGACCAGGCGGATATCAAAAGCCCATGACCAGCCCGATCACGCAAGTCGTACGCCCGGCCGGCGCCGGCCATGAAACCCTCTACGTGCTGTTGTTGTGCCTGATGATCCTGGCGATTGCCGGCTCGGTGGTCGCCTGGCGCCACGAGTCAGAGGACGTGACCCAGGTGAACAGCCATCAACTGGATGCCCGCCGTGATCTGAGCGCTTCCGAGCAAGGCATCTATGCCGATCTGCGGGTGACGCTGGATGAAATTCAGTTGCTGCGGCAGGAACAAACCAGCTTGCCGACACCTGAAGCCCTGGCCGATGAAGGCTTCGCGCCGTTCGCCCGGGACGCCAGCTCCATGAGTCGTGGCGGTCATGCCTGGCAACTGCTCGACGCCAGGGCTTACTTCGGCCAGAGCCAGACGCCTGCCGTCGCCGGCTCATTCCTCATGCGCCTGAGCACTGAGGGCGATGCGCCGGACATCTGGCTCAGCCGCGCCGCAGGCATCAAGGCCCCGATTGATCTGACCGATGCCGCGCTCGAAGGCGCCGGCTGGCAGCAGATCGTCGCGCAATTCGATGCCGGCGTGACCCGCCAGCACCGGCACTGAACCTTCGCCTTCATTCAAGAGAAGACCGCTTTCCCATGCCCATTTCATCTCTACGCTCTGTTTTGCGCCCCATGCTGGTCGGCCTGATTGCCTGCCTGATGACCAGCATGGCCTGCGCCGACGAAGCCAAGCGCCTGCGCATCGGCATCACCCTGCATCCTTATTACAGCTATGTCGCCAACATCGTCGGCGACAAGGCCGACGTGGTGCCGCTGATTCCCGCCGGGTTCAACCCCCACGCCTACGAGCCACGGGCCGAAGACATCAAGCGCATCAGCGGGCTGGATGTGATCGTGCTCAACGGCGTCGGTCATGACGACTTCGCCGACCGCATGATCGCCGCCAGCGAAACCCCGGACATCAAGGTGATCGAAGCCAACGAAAACGTGCCGCTGCTGGCCGCCACCGGGATTGCCGCGCGCGGTGCCGGCAAGGTGGTCAACCCGCATACCTTCCTGTCGATCAGTGCCTCGATTGCCCAGGTCAACAACATCGCCCGGGAACTGGGCAAGCTCGATCCAGCCAATGCCAGGACCTACACCGAAAACGCCCGCGCCTACGGCAAGCGCCTGCGCAAGATGCGCGCCGATGCCCTGGCAAAGCTGACCCAGGCACCGAACGCCGAACTGCGCGTGGCCACGGTGCACGCGGCCTATGACTACCTGCTGCGCGAATTCGGCCTGGAGGTCACCGCCGTGGTCGAACCGGCCCACGGCATCGAGCCGAGCCCCAGCCAGCTGAAAAAGACCATCGACCAACTGCGCGAACTGGACGTGAAGGTGATCTTCTCGGAGATGGATTTCCCGTCCACTTATGTCGACACCATCCAGCGTGAATCCGGGGTGAAGCTCTACCCGCTGTCGCACATTTCCTACGGCGAATACACCTCCGACAAATACGAAAAGGAAATGACCGGGAACCTCAACACCGTGGTGCGGGCGATTCAGGAGTCAGGTGCATGACCTCGAAAGAAACCATCCTGCCCGACACCCAATCCCCTGTGGGAGCGAGCCTGCTCGCGATGGCGTCCGATCAGTCAACATCGATGTCGAATGACACTCTGCATTCGCGAGCAGGCCCGCTCCCACAAGGTCCGACTCTCGACTTCATCGATGTCAGCCTGACCCTCGGCCGCACGACAATCCTCGATAACGTCACTTTCCAGGTCCGCCCCGGCAGCGTGCATGCGCTGGTCGGCCCCAACGGTGGCGGCAAGAGTTCGCTGATCAAGACCCTGCTCGGACAGATGCCGCATCAGGGCCGCCTGAGCCTGCAATGGCAAGGCGAGCCGGGCACCATCGGGTACGTACCCCAAGCCCTGGAGTTCGATCGCGGACTGCCGATGACCGTCGACGATTTCATGGCTGCCATGTGCCAGCGGCGCCCGGCGTTCCTCGGTTTGAGCAAGCACTACGCCACAGCGATCGGCGAGGCGCTGGAACGGGTCGGCATGCAGGACAAACGCAAGCGACGCATGGGTGCACTGTCCGGAGGCGAACGCCAGCGGGTACTGCTGGCGCAAGGTTTGATTCCGAGCCCGCAATTGCTGGTGCTGGATGAGCCGATGTCGGCCCTCGACGAGGCCGGTATCCAGGTGTTCGAACGCCTGCTCGGCGACTGGTGGGCAGCGGGCATCACCGTGCTGTGGATCGAGCACGACCTGGAAGCGGTCGGGCGCCTGGCGGATCACGTCACCGGACTCAATCGTCGGGTGCTGTTCGACGCCACACCGCAACAGGCGCTGACCCCCGAACGCCTGCTCAGCCTGTTTTCGACCCAGCCAAGGAGCCTTGCCTGATGAGCTACGAAGCCTTTCGATTGATGATCCAGGGCTGGGCCTCGTCGGGTTATCTGCCCGAGGCGCTGGCCTATGGATTTGTGGTGAACGCGCTGCTGGCCGGGCTGTTGATCGGCCCGGTGCTGGGCGGTCTCGGCACGCTGGTGGTGGTCAAGCGCTTCGCGTTTTTCTCCGAAGCGGTGGGCCATGCGGCGCTGACCGGCGTGGCCATCGGCATTCTGCTCGGCGAACCCTACACCGGGCCGTACGGCAGCCTGTTCGGCTACTGCCTGCTGTTCGGCATCCTGCTCAACTACTTGCGCAACCGCACCGGTCTGGCGCCGGACACCCTGATCGGCGTCTTCCTCTCGGTGTCCCTGGCGCTGGGCGCCAGCCTGCTGCTGATTCTGGCGGGCAAGATCAATGTGCACATTCTGGAAAACGTGCTGTTCGGCTCAGTGCTGACGGTCAATGGCAATGACCTGCTGGTACTGGCGATCGTTGGCTCGCTGGTCATGGCATTGGCCCTGCCGCTGTACAACCGCATCATGCTCGCCAGTTTCAACCCGCAACTGGCGGCGGTGCGCGGTGTGGCGGTCAAGACGCTGGATTACCTGTTCGTGATTCTGGTGACCCTGATCACCGTGGCCGCGGTAAAAGTCATCGGCGCAATCCTGGTGGGCGCCCTGCTGGTGATTCCGGCCGCGGCGGCACGCCTGCTCAGCCAGTCGCTGAAGGGCTTTTTCTGGTGTTCGGTGCTGATCGCTACGGTGAGTACCCTGTGCGGCATTCTTGCGCCCATCGTCTTCGACCTGCCGATTCCATCCGGTGCCGCCATTATTCTGATGGCGGGTATCACCTTCGCCCTAGCCGCCATCGCGCGCGGCGTCGTACCCAGCCTGAAAGGGAACCTTGGATAAATGTCTTTTTCTCTGCGACAACTGACCCTGGCGATCGCCCTCTGCGGGTTGACCGCCAACGCCTGTGCCGACAACGCAAAGCCGCTGCATGTGCTGGCTTCGCTACCAGTGACCTATGGCTTGGGCCAAGTGTTGCTCAAGGGCACCGATGTCAGCCTCGAACGCGCGGCGCCAGCCAACCTGCCCGGCAGCCGCCAGAGCGCTTACTTCACCGGGCGTGGCGCACCGGCGCTGGCCAGTCTGGCGACCGCAGCCGACGCCGTCATCGGTCTGCGCTCGTTGTGGCCGGACGATCCGCTGTACCCGATGGCACGACGCAGCAACATCCGCATCGTCGAAGTCGACGCCGCCCGCCCGGTGGACGGCGCCCTGCCCGGTATCGCGGTGCAGCCGGGTAACAAAGTCGACGGCTTGAACAGTCAGCCATGGCTGGCCAGCAACAACATGGGACGCATGGCTGACGTGATGGCCGCCGACCTGGTGCGCCTGGCGCCTGCGGCCAAGCCGGCGATCGAGGCTAACCTGGCGGCACTCAAGCAACGCCTGCTCAAACTCAGCGCCGACAGCGAAGCGCGACTGGCTGCTGCGGACAACCTCAGCGTGATGAGCCTCAGCGATCACTTCGGATATCTGATCGGCGGCCTCAACCTCGAACTGATCGGCCTGGATGCACGAGCGGATGCCGAATGGACGCCTGAGGCGTTGAAGGCCTTGAGCACGACGCTCAAGGACAATGATGTGGCGCTGGTGTTGCATCATCGACAGCCTTCGGACGCGGTGAAGGCTGCGATCAGCCAGGGTGGGTGTCGATTGGTGGTGTTGAGCACCGATGCCGAGGATCCGGTAGCGGAGCTGGAGGGGAATGTGGATTTGGTCATTAAGGGATTGAGCGGGGCCTAAAGCCAGCCCCCATAACCCTGTGGGAGCGAGCTTGCTCGCGATGGCGGAGTGTCAGCCAACATCCATCTTGAATGCGCTGACCTCATCGCGAGCAGGCTCGCTCCTACAGGGACTGCGTTGTCCTCCAGGCATGAAAAAGCCCGCTGACCATCACCGGTTCAGCGGGCTTTTCATTCCCGAACGATCAGTGCGCCACAGCCGCCTGCTCATCCATTTTCTGCCGCAGGCTCAGCGGACGCATGTCGGTCCAGGTTTCCTCGATGTAGGCCAGGCATTCCTTCTTCAGGCCGCTCTTGCCCACGATGCGCCAGCCTTGCGGCACGGCTTTGTAGTCGGGCCAGATCGAGTATTGCTCTTCATGGTTGACCACGACCTGAAAGAGGATGTCCTCGCGGTCGAATACTGACGTCATGCTGTTTCTCCATCACTGTAAGGTGGGCTGCACGGCGCGTGCAGCCGGTATGTAGAAGGAACGTTCGAAGGCCTTGGAAATTTAGAGGCTGGCGGTGGCAGCGGCCAAAGCCCTGCCGAAAATCCCGGCGACCTCGTCGATTTGCGCAGCGCTGATCACCAGCGGAGGCAGGAAGCGCACCACGCCACCTTGCCGACCGCCCAACTCGAGGATCAGGCCGCGCTTGAGGCATTCACGCTGCACCAGCGGTGCCAGGCGCGCAAACATCGGTGGATGGCCCAGGGCATCCAGCGCGCCGGTCGGGTCGACCAGTTCCACGCCGATCATCAAGCCACGACCGCGAATGTCGCCCAGTTGCGGGAAGTCCTGCTGCAGCGCACGCAAATGCCCGCTCAGGCGCTCGCCCATGGCGGCGACGTGTTCGCAGACCTTGTGTTCGGTCAGGTAGCGCATCACTGCGGAGCCGGCGGCCATGGCCATCTGGTTGCCACGGAAAGTCCCGGCATGGGCGCCCGGCAGCCAGGTGTCGAGCCAGTCGCGATAGACCACCACCGCCAGTGGCAGGCTGCCGCCGATGGCCTTGGACATCACCACCACATCGGGGATGATTCCGGCGTGTTCGAAGGCGAACATCTTGCCGGTACGGCCAAAGCCACTCTGGATTTCATCGACGATCAAGGCCACGCCGGCCTTCTCGGTGATCCGGCGCAAGCCACGCAGCCAGGCCAGGTCCGCCGGAATCACCCCGCCCTCGCCCTGCACCACTTCAACGATGACCGCCGCTGGCAACTGCACGCCGGCCTCGGGATCGTTAAGCAGATTCTCCAGATAATTGAGGCTGGCTTTCACCCCTTGCTCGCCACCCAGTCCGAACGGGCAGCGGTAGTCATAGGGGTACGGCATGAACTGCACGCCATTGCTCAGCAAAGCCCCCAAAGGTTTTTTGGGCCCCAGGCTGCCCATCAGGCTCAGCGCGCCCTGGCTCATGCCGTGGTAACCGCCCTGGAACGACAGCACCGTGCTGCGACCGGTGGCGGTACGTACCAGTTTCAAGGCGGCTTCCACGGCATCGGTACCGGTGGGGCCACAGAACTGGATCTTCGCCTGCGCGGCCAGTGCCGGTGGCAACAGAGCGAACAGATCCTGCACGAACCGGTCCTTCACCGGCGTCGTCAGGTCCAGGGTGTGCAGCGGCAATTCATCGGCCAGCACTTGCTGGATGGCTTCGATCACCACCGGATGGTTATGCCCCAGGGCCAGCGTGCCGGCGCCGGCCAGGCAATCGATGAAACGCCGGCCCTCGACATCTTCGACATGAATGCCCCTGGCCCGCTTCAGCGCCAGGGGAATGCGCCGGGGGTAACTGCGGGCGTTGGATTCCTGCTGGCTTTGACGGGCCAGCAATGGCGATTCGTTGAACTCATAAAGCGTTTCGCTCGGGCTGACCCGATCTTCGATCCGGCTGGTGGCGACTGACATCTCTCGAACCTCAATACGCTGCGATAGTGACCAAAACTGCACACCGGCGAGATAGCGCTCCCGTCACGGGGCGCACTTGCCGATTTTCCTGTTCTGGAAACGCACCAGCGCCGCGAGGATTTAGACCCTCGGTCGGCTTTTTATGAAGGTAATGCCAGGTCTTTTTGCATGGGAACGGCCTCAAGCCCGGCGACCATGAACGCCCGGGCACAGGGCTGATAACCCAGATGCCGGTAAAACAGCTCACCGGAGCGGGTACAGTGAAGCCGTACCCGTTGCAGGCCCTGATCGATCAACCAGCCTTCAAGATCCCGCACCAGGGCCTGCCCGGCGCCACGGCGAAACCATTCCGGTTGCACATAACAGAACGCCAGCTTGCCGCAGGTCGAGGCCATCGCGACGCCGATCGGCTTGTTCTGCAACAGGGCGACATTCAGGTACAGCCGCGGGTCCGTGAGCCAATGCCGGATATGTTCGTTGGTGGTGTTGCGGGTCCAGGCGGCGAGGGTTTGCGGTTGGTTGCGGTGGTCGCGAGCGCAACCGACGCGGATCGAGCGGTCAATGATGCGGCTGATGATGCCGGCATCGGCGGGCGTTGCCTTGCAGGTTTGTATCGGGTCATCCATGGCGCCGTTACCTCAATCCGTTGAGAGTGAGGAACGATAGACGCGCAGGATTGGGGCAGCCAATGTAGAGAAGTTACAGCTGATGTGTAGGAGCGAGCCTGCTCGCGATGGACGTCAACGATCACGCGTGGTGTCTGAATGAACGCGTTGCATGGACGTTTTTCGCGAGCAGGCTCGCTCCTACAGGGTTCGGGAATATAAGGTTTGTGGGATTGGTCAGGCTGGCTGCAACGGCATGGTCAGCTCAACCCGCAACCCATCCGGCCGGCTGTCGAAATGCAGGGTGCAACCACAGCGCTGGACAATCGCCTGAACAATCGCCAGGCCAAGGCCACAACCCGTGCTCTGTCCATTGCGCCAGAAACGCTGGGTCAAATGCTGCAGATCGTCGGCGGCAATCCCCGGCCCGTGATCGCGAACCACGAACTGCACACGATTACCGGTGGTTTGCAGGCTCAACTCCACCGGCCCGTCACCGGGCGTATGGCGCAAGGCGTTGTCCAGCAAGTTGCGCAGCGCGGCAATCGACAGCACCGAGGGCATTTGCACCGGCGCGTGGGAGAACCTGGCCGGGACGTTGAACCTGATGCGCTGGCGATCACCGCCGGCAGTGTCCTGGATCGCCAGTTTCGCCACCTGTTCGGCGCTGCACTGCACGCCGTCATCGAACGACAGGCTGCCCTCGACCCGCGCCAGCAACAGCAATTGCTCAAGTGTGCGGTGCAGTCGGTCGGCGCCCTCCTCGGCCCGGGCCAGGGATTGATCACGGGCCGCGCCGTCGGTCATGCGCGCCACTTGCAGGTGGGTCTTGATCGCCGTCAGCGGGCTGCGCAATTCGTGGGCCGCGTCCCCTGTCAGCCGGCGCTCACGCTCGATGGTCTTGCCGATGCGCTGGAACAGCTGGTTCTGCGTCTCAAGCAACGGCTGCAATTCGCTGGGCAACGGCTGGACTTGCAACGGTTCAAGCGAGTCGGGACTGCGGCGCATCAAGGCATCGCGCATGCGGTTGAGCGGCGCCAGCCCCTGGCCAATGCCAAGCCACAGCAGGCACAGGCAACCGAGCAACGCCACCCCCACCGGCACCGAAGCCGCCAGCAGGATCGACATGTTCAGGGCTTCGCGCTCGATCTGCCGATCGGCCGTGGTGATCCGCAGATCGCCGCGGGCCAGGGTAAAACTGCGCCATGGCGCACCATCGATCATCTGATCGTGGAAGCCCATTATCTCCGCTTCCAGGGGTTGCCCCGGATCGGCGTGGCTGCGGGCGAGGATTTCCCCGCGCAATGAGCTGACCTGGCAGGCCATGCCCCCGGGAAGATTGAGTTGTTCGGCACTGAAATGCGTGCCCTCGCCCTTGTTCGGCAACGGCGGCAACTGCTCCATCAACCCGGCGACCATCCGCGCCGACGCCACCAGGCGCTGGTCGAGGGAAAACATCATCTGATTGCGCAGGTCGCTGAGCATCCAGGCTGCGGCCAGTGCCCAGATCAGCGCAAACGCGCCCCCGAGCACCAGGCTCAGGCGCAAACGCAGACTCATCACTTGGTTTGATCTCCCCCATCGGCCGGGCCCAGGCGATAACCCAGGCCGCGCACGGTCTCGACAATGCCATTGCCGAGTTTGCGCCGCAGGTGATGGATATGGACGTTGAGGGCGTTGCTCTCCAGCTCGTCGTTGAAACCGTAGACGCTGTCCTTGAGCTGCTCGCTGGACAACACCCGGCCCCGGTTATGCAGCAGGGCCTGCAACAGCGATTGTTCGCGGCGGGAAAGGTCCACCGGCTGCCCGGCGAGGGTGGTTTCGCGGCTGCTCGGGTCGTAGGTCAGGGCGCCGTGCTCGATCAGGTTGACGCTGCGCCCCGCCACCCGTCGCAACAGGGTGTGCAGGCGCGCGGCCAGTTCGCGCAGGTCGAAAGGCTTCAACAGGTAGTCATCGGCGCCGGCCTGCAAGCCGTCGACGCGGTCGGTGACCGAGTCCCGGGCCGTGAGGATCAGCACCGGCAACTCCAGACCGTTGTGGCGCAATTGCTGAAGCAACTTCAGGCCGTCTTCATCAGGCAGGCCGAGGTCGAGTACCATCACGTCGAATTCCGCCACCTTGAGCATGGCCCGGGCCGCGGACGCCGTGGCCACGTGTTCCACGGTCAGGCCCTGGGCGGTCAGGCCGGCGACGATGCCGCTGGCGATCAACTCATCGTCTTCGCAAACCAGTACGTGCATGGGGAGCCTCGTGTAAATATTGCTGATTAGGCCGTTGACCGATTAAGCGGACATTATGCCGCAAGCGACACCACCACAGGCCGGCCACAGGGCTTGCGGGGTTAATCATCGGTTAATCGACACCGCCCATTGTGCACCTCACTTGCAAAGGAATAAGGCTTTTCCATGCGTCATCTGCTTCTCCTCTTCGCTCTGCTGATATCGGGCCTGGCCCAGGCCGGGAGCAATCCGTTCGAAAACAAACCCGACTTCCTGCCCGTCGCAAAAGCATTCGTCTTCACCTCCGAGCGCCTCGATTCCGGGGAAATGCAGCTGTACTGGCAAATTGCCGACGGCTACTACCTGTATCAGAAGCGATTGAAGTTCGATGGCCTGCCCGACGATCAGCACCCGGCGCTGCCGGAGGGTGAAGCCCACAGCGACGAGTTCTTCGGCGAACAGCAGGTGTATCGCCAGGGCCTGGAGCTGAAGATTCCCAAAGGCGCGACCGGCCAGATCAAGGTAGGTTTCCAGGGTTGCGCCGATGCAGGTTTGTGTTATCCCCCGCAGACACAGGTCGTCGATCTGGGCGGCCAGGCTGATCTGTCCACAACGGCCCAGGCACAGGATCAGGCCCTGGCCAGCGGCCTTGCGCAGCGGGCATTGGGCTGGAGCCTGCTGGTGTTCTTCGGTCTCGGGCTGCTGTTGGCCTTCACCCCGTGTTCGCTGCCCATGTTGCCGATTCTGGCCGGGTTGATCGTCGGCAGTGGCGCCTCGCCCAAGCGCGGCTTCGCCCTGGCTGGCAGCTATGTGGTGAGCATGGCGCTGGTGTACGCGGCGATGGGCGTACTGGCGGCCCTGCTGGGCGCCAACCTGCAGGCGCTCTTGCAAAACCCTTGGCTGCTGGGCAGTTTCGCGGCGATTTTCGTGCTGTTGGCGTTGCCCATGTTCGGCTACTTCGAACTGCAACTGCCGGTGGCCGTGCGTGACCGGCTGGAAAATGTCTCGCGCAACCAGCGCGGCGGCAGCCTGGTCGGCGCCGGCGTACTGGGAGCCTTGTCCGGTCTGCTGGTCGGCCCGTGCATGACCGCGCCGTTGGCCGGCGCGCTGCTCTACATCGCGCAAAGTGGTAACGCAGTACACGGCGGGCTGATTCTGTTCGCGCTGGGCATCGGTATCGGCATGCCGCTGTTGCTGCTGGTGACGGTCGGCAATCGGTTCCTGCCCAAACCCGGCGCCTGGATGAACCTGGTCAAGGGCATCTTCGGCTTCCTGTTCCTGGCCACCGCATTGCTGTTGCTGCGCCCGGTACTGGATGAGTCCCTGTGGGTTGGCTTGTGTGGCGCATTGTTGTTGATCGCGGCCTATAGCGCCTGGAAGCAGTCGGAGGGTTTCGGACGCATTGCGCATCTGTTCGGCGCCAGCGCGTTGTTGCTCGGCCTGTGGGGCAGCCTGCTGGTGATCGGTGCAGCGGGTGGCAGCGACGATCTGTTCAAGCCGTTGCAGGTGTTCCGCGCCTCCAGCACTGCCGTCGCCGCAACGCCGACCGGCCATGACGCCTTCACCACGATCAAGGACCCCGCGGTCCTGCAACGGGAACTCGACGCCGCACAAGCACAGGGCCAGTGGGTGCTGCTGGACTACTACGCCGACTGGTGCGTGTCGTGCAAGGTCATGGAAAAGCAGGTGTTCAACAAGGCCAACGTGCTCCAGGCCCTGAGCGACGTACGTTTGCTGCGGCTGGACGTCACCGCCGACAATGCCGCCAGCCGCGAACTGCTGGGCCGTTACAAAGTGCCGGGCCCCCCGAGCCTGCTGTGGATCGGCACCGACGGCGTCGAGCGTCGCAGCCAGCGCATCACCGGTGAAGTCGATGCCGAGGCGTTCCTGCAACGCTGGGCCACCACCCGAGACGCCCGTTAATGCTGACCTTCACCCTCGGCACCTTTGCCATCGCGCTCAACCATCTGCTGCTGATCAGTGCCCTGGCGCTGGCGACGTTTGTCGGTTGGCGGGTGGCCAGGCGCGGGGGCGAGAACCCCGAGTCGGTACTGTTCGGGCTGTTCCTGATCGGCATGCTGGCGGCGCGGATCGCTTTTGTCGCCGTTTACTGGACCCATTACCACAACGATCTCTGGCAGATCATCGACCTGCGTGACGGCGGCTTCCTCGCCTGGCCCGGGGTCATCGCACTGGTGATTGCCACGCTGTACCGGGGCTGGCGGCGTCCGGGCCTGCGCCGTCCGTTGGGCTTTGGCGTGGCCAGCGGCCTGGCGTTCTGGCTGCTGGCGACGTACTCCCTGGCAATTTATGAACAAGGCACCCGCCTGCCGGAAATCACCCTGCGCAATGCCGCCGGTGAAACCGTGCAACTGGCCGATTACAAGGGTGGCCCGCTGGTGATCAATCTATGGGCCACCTGGTGCCCGCCCTGCCGCCGGGAAATGCCGGTCCTGGAGAAGGCCCAGCAACAGCGCCCGGACCTGACGTTCCTGTTCGTCAATCAGGCCGAAAGCATGCAAAGCGTCGCCACCTTTCTGGAAACCCAGGGCCTGAGCCTGTCCAACGTGCTGTTCGACGGCAGCGGTCGCCTGGGCCAGGCCGTCGGCTCCATGGCCTTGCCGACTACACTGTTTTACAGCCCGGACGGTCGCCTGCTGGGCAGTCATCTGGGCGAACTGTCACAAGCAAGTCTTGCCCGCGCCCTGGAAAACTTCGACTCCGCACCTGCCACCTCTTCAAGGAAACTGCCATGCCCCGCCTCCGCCACCTGCTGACCCTGAGCCTGGGTGCCGCCCTGCTGCACCTGCCGTCGGTGCAGGCCGAAGAGTTGCCCGCTGCGATCAAGCAGATCGAGGCCAAGGGCGCAAAAATCGTCGGCCAGTTCGATGCCCCCGATGGCCTGCGCGGTTACGCCGCGCAGTACCAGAATCGCGGCATGGCGCTGTACCTGACGCCGGATGGCAAGCATGTATTGCTCGGCAACCTGTACGACGCCGAGGGCAACGACCTGAGCAGCGCGCCTTTGCAAAAGCTGGTGTACGCGCCGATGTCCAAGGAAGTCTGGGGCAAGATGGAAGCGAGCAACTGGATTGCCGATGGCAGCAAGGATGCGCCGCGCGTGGTGTATCTGTTCAGCGACCCGAACTGTCCTTACTGCAACATGTTCTGGGAACAGGCACGCCCCTGGGTCAAGGCCGGCAAGGTGCAGTTGCGGCACATCATGGTCGGCATCATCCGCGAGGACAGCCCCGGCAAATCCGCCGCCCTGCTCGCCGCCAAGGACCCGCAAAAGGCCCTGCAAGACCACGAATCCGCCGGCAAGGGCAGCTCGCTCAAACCATTGAAGGAGGTGCCACCGGAGGTACAGGCCAAGCTCGCCGCCAACATGCAGTTGATGGACGACCTGGAACTGCAGGCCACGCCGGCGATCTTCTACATGGACAGCAAGGGTGAACTGCAACAGCAGCAGGGAGCGCCGTCGCCGGACAAACTGGCGAAAATTCTCGGGCCTAAATAAGGCGCAATACCTGTAGGAGCGAGCTCGCTCGCGATGGTCGCCAACGATAACGCTGGCGGCCTGATTCCCCGTGGTGTTCTTGTGTTCATCGCGAGCGAGCTCGCTCCTACAGGTTTATGCCGGATTGCGCTCGGACAAGAATGCCAGCAGCGCCTGGGTGACAAACCCCGGATTCTCCAGATTGGAAATATGCCCGGCCTCCGGTACCAGCACGCATGGGCAACCGATCAACTGCGCCATTTCCCGTGCCTCCGAAGGCGGCCGTGGCTTGTCCTGATCACCACAGATCACCAGCGTGGTCGCGGCATCCAGTTCGCCCAGACGCGGCAGCAGATCATCGCGGCCAAAGGTAATCCGCCCCATCGGCACGATGCTTTCTCGCAGGCGCTCAGGTGGCAGCGCAGCCAGTTTGGCGCGGAAGTCCTGGTAAAGCGCCGACTGCGGATCGATACCCGGACGGAAGAAGATCGGCACCACGATGTCCAGCAACTGTGGAGCGATCACGCCGGTGTCTTCGATCATCTTGAACAGAGAGAAGTAGTACTGGCGGGTCTGTTCCGGCTCGACACCAACATAGGTGTCCATCAACACCAGCCCGTTGAGCCGCTGCGGTGCCGACAGTGCCAGCCGCACACCCCACATGCCGCCGACAGACAGGCCGACCAACGTCACGCGGTCGATATCCAGGTGATCGAGCAACGCCAGGGCTTGCCGTGCAATATCGTCCAGCGAAGTCGTGCCGGCCGGCAGCGCCCCCGATTCGCCGTGGCCCCACAGGTCCAGGGCGATAACCCGATGGTGTTGCGACAATGCGGCAATTTGCGGCGCCCACATGGCCTGGTCCCACAGGTAACTGCCGGCCAGCAAGACAGCCGGGCCGGTGCCTTGGTCGAGGTAGTGAAGAGGTTGTCCGTCGATGGTTACGAAAGGCATCGGCGTGGCTCCGTTTGAAAAATGGAGCGGGAAGATTGAGCGGCTGATGTGTCGCAGTCAATCGCACGAATGCATGTGTCCCTGATGACGCCTTCGCGGGCAAGCCCGCTCCCACATTTGGACTGCGAACACATTTCCACTGTGGGAGCGAGCCTGCTCGCGATGAGGCCGTCACATTCAGCATTGACGGTGACTGACACTCCGCCATCGCGAGCAGGCTCGCTCCCACAGGTTCTGCCTGTCAAAGCCCCTCCAGCTCCGCCATCAAATCATTCAACCGACCCGCCTTCTCCTCGGTGATATCACCAGCCACCAATCCTTCGATGTACCCGGCCAGTTCCTCCACCGTACTGCACTCGAACATCGCCCGCAGCGGCACGTCCCGTTGCAGCGTCTTCTGCACCCGCGAGGCGATTTGCGTGGCCAGCAGCGAATGCCCGCCCAGTTCGAAGAAGTTGTCGCGAATGCCGACCTTCTCCACCTTCAACACCTCGCTCCAGATCGCGGCCAGCGTCTGTTCCAGCTCACTGCGCGGCGCTTGATAGTCCTGGCTCTGCAACTGACCGATCTCCAGCGCCGGCAGGGCCTTGCGATCCAGTTTGCCGTTGGCGTTGAGCGGCAGTTTGTCGAGCCACAACCAGTGCAGCGGCACCATGTATTCCGGCAGTTCGGTGCGCAGGCGTTGCTTGATGCGGTCCAGGCACTCGGATGGATTGAGCGCTGAATCGCTCGCCACCAGATAACCCACCAGGTGCTTGCCATTCACGCCTTCCTGTACCCCGACCGCGGCATCGCGAACCTGCGCTTGCTCGTGCAGGCGCGCTTCGATTTCCCCCAGTTCGATGCGGTAGCCGCGGATCTTCACCTGATGGTCGACCCGGCCGACGTACTCCAGCACGCCGTCGCTGCGACGGCGCGCCAGATCACCGGTGCGATACAGGCGCTCGCCCGGTGCGCCGAACGGATTGGGCACGAACACCGGGGCGGTGCGCAGCGGGTCGCTGACGTAACCACGCCCGACCCCGGTGCCGGCGACGCACAACTCGCCCACCGCGCCCAATGGCACCAGTTCCAGCGCGCCATCGAGCAGATACAACTGATTGTTATCAGTCGGCGTACCGATCGGCAGGTAACTGCCGCGAGTCGAAGCCATGTCGACGCGGAAGAACGCCACGTCGTCGGAGCATTCCGCCGGACCATAGGCATTCACCAGCCCGATCTGTGGATAACGCAGCAGCCACTGGTGCGCCAGCTCCGGCGGCATGGCCTCACCGGTCGGCAGCATCCAGCGCAGGCCGTCGAGGCTCATGCGCTCCTGGGCCAGCATGCCCTGGATCAGCGACGGCACGCTTTCCAGCACCGTGATGCCCTGGCTCTGCACATGGGCCAACAAGCCCTGCGGGTCGTGGGCGATGGTGTTCGGCACGATGTCCACCCGCGCGCCGAACAACGGCGCGGCGAGGAACTGCCACACGGAAATATCGAAGCTTTGCGACGCGGTCTGGGCGATCACATCCGCCTCGCTCAGGTCCAGGTACGGCACCTTGCTCAACTGGTTGTTGAGCATGCCGCGCTGCTCGACCATCACCCCCTTGGGCAAGCCGGTGGAACCGGAGGTGTAGATCACATAGGCCAGGTTGTCCGGCCCGCTGTAGATCCCTGGATTGGCCACCGACACAGCGCTCGCCTGCACCTCTTCCCACACCAACAAGCGAGGTCGGTTAACGCAACCACACTCCTCCAGCAGCGCCAGTGCCTGCTCGCGACAAGCCTGGGTGCAGACCAGCAGCGGCGTGCGGCTGAGGTCGATGATACGGCTCAGGCGCGGGCCCGGCAGCCCCGGATCCAGCGGCAGATAACCTGCTCCGGCCTTGAAGCTGCCAATGATCATGCCCAGCAGATCAAGGCTGCGTTCCGCCAGCAGCGCCACCGGTTGATCGAGCCCGACACCGGCCGCAATCAAGGCGTGACCGAGACGGTTACTGCGCTGATTGAGTTCGAAGTAGCTGTGCTGCTGATCCAGACAGCTCGCAGCAATCCGCTGTGGATGCTCGGCCACCTGCGCCTCAAACAGCGCCACGTAACTCTGGTCCAGCGGGTAATCGCGCTCGCTCTGGTTGCAGCCATGGATCAGGAAGTCCCGTTCCTCGGCCGCCAGCAACGGCAGGTCGGCCATGTCGCCATGGAAGCCCTCGACCAGCGCCAGCAGCAGGCGCTTGAATTCGCCGAGCATGCACTCGACCGTGGATTCGTCGAAATAACGCTGGTCGTAGGACAGGTGCAAGCCCAGGTCATCCCCCGGGTAGCACACCGCCGTCAGCGGGAAGTTGGTGTGGGTGCGCCCGGAATCCGAGGTGGCATTGAGGCTTTGCGCGCGGTCCAGCACCGAGACTTCCACCGGGGCGTTTTCGAACACGAACAGGCTGTCGAACAGCGGCTGGCCCTTGGGCAGCTCGCTCTGTTCCTGAATGCTCACCAGCGGCAGGTACTCGTACTCGCGCAGCTGCATGTTGCCGTCGAGCAGTTGCGTCAGCCACTGGCGCACGCTGCAACGCTGATCGTCCTCGGGCAGCTTGACCCGCAACGCGATGCTGTTGATGAACAGGCCGACGGTGCGCTGCATGTGCGGCATCTCCACCGGGCGCCCGGCCACCGTGACGCCGAACAGCACGTCGCGATCCCCGCTCAGGCGCCGCAACACCAAGGCCCACGCCGCCTGGGCGAAGGTGTTGATGGTCAGTTGATGGGCCTGCGCCAGTTCGCGCAGGCGCGCACCGTCACGCACGTCGAGCCGGGTGTAGCGGTCGCCGACGATCATGCCGCCGCTGTCGCCGGCGTGCTCGCGCAGGAACGGCCGGTCGCTCGGAATCGGTGTGGTCCGCTCGAAGCCCTGCAAATTGGTTTTCCACCACTGCCGAGCGTTGTCCAGGCTCTGGCGTTGCAGCCAGCCGATGTAGTCGCGATAACGCGGCGGCACCGCCAATCGGGCTTCGCGACCTTCGCCCAGGGCCATGTAGATCTCGAAGAAGTCGTTCATCAACAGCGAACGGCACCAGGCATCGATGAGGATGTGGTGGTTGCTCATCATGAACCAGTAGCGCGCCGCGCCGACCTTGATCAGGCGCAGGTGGAACGGTGCCTGGTTGAGCAGATCGAACCCGGCTTCGCGCTCGGTCTTGAGCAGGGTTTGCAGCTTCGGTTCCTGCTCGGCGTCGGCGATTGCACTCCAGTCCAGGTATTCGATCGGCGTGCTGCCCGGCTTGTGGATAACCTGCAGCATGTCTTCGCCGACGTTCCAGCAGAACGACGCACGCAAGGCTTCGTGACGGGCAACCACCGCCTGCCAGGCCTGGGCGAAACGCTGGGGATCGAGTTCGCTGTTGATGCGATAGCGGTCCTGCATGTAGTAGAGGCCGGTGCCCGGCTCCAGCAAGGTGTGCAGCAGCATGCCTTCCTGCATCGGGGTCAGCGGGTAGACGTCCTCGATGGCAGCCGCCGGCACCGGCAGCGCATCCAGTTGCCCCTGGTTCAGTTTCGCCAGCGGGAAGTCCGACGGCGTCAGGCCACCGGCATCGTCGCGCAGGCAATGGGCGATCAGGCTTTGCAGCTCGCCGACATAGGCGTCGGCCAGATCGCCGATGGTCTGCGGATCAAAGCGCTCGGCGCTGAAGGTCCAGCGCAGCACCAGTTCACCGCCGTAGACCTGCCCGTCGACGCTCAACTCATTGGGCAACGGCGCCCGAGGATCGTGGGCCGCGCCGATGTTCTCGTCCAACGGCAGGAACAACGCATCGGCGCCGAAGCTCTGGTCGAACTGGCCAAGGTAATTGAAGGTAACCGACGCCACCGGCAACGCCGCCATGCCCCGGCGACACGCCTCATCGGCCAGATAACGCAGCACGCCATACCCCAGGCCCTTGTGCGGCACCGCCCGCAGTTGCTCCTTGATCGCCTTGATGGAGGCGCCCTGCCCGGCTGCTTCTTCGATGTTGTGCGGGCTGAGGCGCAGGGGATAAGCGCTGGTGAACCAGCCGACCGTGCGGGTCAGATCGATCTCGTCGAACAGCGCTTCGCGGCCATGGCCTTCCAGTTGAATCAGCGCCGATTCGTGACCGCTCCAGCGGCACAGCACCCGCGCCAGTGCGGTCAACAGCAGGTCGTTGACCTGAGTGCGATAGGCGCTCGGCGCCTGCTGCAGCAATTGTCGGGTGCGTTCGCTGTCCAGGCGCACACTGACCGTCTGCGCATGGCGATTCTGCCGGCCACCGTCCGGGCGCTCGCAGGGCAATTCAACGCTCGGCCCCGCCAGCTGCGTCTGCCACCAGCTCAACTCTTCACGCAGGGACTCGCTACCGGCATAGGCCTGCAAGCGTACCGCCCAATCCTTGAACGCGCTGGTTTTCGCCGGCAGTTGCACCGGTTGCTGTGCATCGAGCTGGCGATACGCGGTTTGCAGATCATCCAACAGCACCCGCCACGACACCCCGTCCACCACCAAGTGGTGAATGGCGATGAACAGCCGTTGCTGTGCTTGCGGCCCATCGACCAGCAGCACGCGCATCAGCGGGCCCTCTTCGAGGTCGAGGCTGCGCTGGGCATCGGCGAACAGCGCGGTGCATTTGTCCATGGAAGGCACCCGCACCTGCCACAACACCGGCGCATCGGACAGCGCCTGATACTCGGCCTGCCATTGACCGGCGACTTCGCTGAAACGCAGACGCAAGGCATCGTGCTGTTCGATCACCGCCAGCAGCGCCTGCTCCAGGCGATGGGGCTCCAGTACAACGGTCGGCTTCAGCGACAACGCCTGGTTCCAGTGTTGGCGCTGCGGGATGTCGGTGTCGAAGAACCAGTGCTGGATTGGGGTCAGGCGCGATTCGCCCGAAACCAGGCCTTGCTCTGCGGTGACCTGCTCGGTGCGGGTCGCCACGGCGGCAAGGGTCTGCACGGTCTGGTGCTGGAACAGGTCCCGCGGGCTGAAATGGATGCCCTGCTGCCGCGCACGGCTGACCACCTGAATCGACAGGATCGAGTCGCCACCCAGTTCGAAGAAGTTGTCGTTGAGGCCGACCTGTTCGACGTTCAGCACTTCGCACCAGATCTGCGCCAGCGTCAGCTCAAGCTCATTGCTCGGCGCCACGTACTGCTGACGGTTCAGTTCCGGGTCCGGTGCCGGCAACGCCCGGCGGTCGAGCTTGCCATTGGCGGTCAGCGGCATGCTGGCCAGCAGGATCAGGTGGGCGGGCACCATGTAATCCGGTAGTTGCGCCTTGAGGTGCGACTTGAGCGCCTCGCGCAATACAGCTTCATCCTGGCCGTCGACATCGCAGACCAGATAGCCCGCCAGTTGCTTGCCGCTCGGGGTATCGAGCGCCAGTACCACCGCCTCGCGCACCGACTCGTGCTCCAGCAGGCAGGTTTCGATTTCCCCCAGTTCAATGCGGAAGCCACGGATTTTCACTTGATGGTCGATCCGCCCCAGGTATTCCACCAGACCATCGGCACGCTGGCGCACCAGGTCGCCGGTGCGGTACAGGCGCCCGCCGTTGCTGGCGAACGGGTCGGCGACGAAGCGCTCGGCGCTCAGCCCCGGGCGCTGGTGATACCCCTGGGCCAGGCCGGCGCCGCCGACGTACAACTCGCCGGTCGCGCCTTGCGGCACCAGCGCCAGGTCGGTGTCGAGGATGTAGGCCACGCGGTCACCGATCACGCTGCCGATCGGCACGCTGCCGGCGCCCTCTTCCACGACTGGCGGCGCCAGGCTGGCCAGCGGCATGACCACCGTTTCGGTCGGGCCGTAGGCGTTGAAAAACAGGCTCGGCTCGAACGCCGCGCGGATCCGCTGCAAGTGCTCGCCGGTCAGTGCTTCGCCGCCGGTGATGATCATGCGCACCGGCAGGACTTCATTCTGCGTCGCCAGCCATTGCGCCAACTGGCTGCCATAGCTCGGCGTGAAGCCGAGAATGTTGATGCCGTGACGACGGATCAGTGCGCAGATTTCCTCGGCATCCCACTGCCCCTGCGCACGCAACACCACCTGTGCACCGCTGAGCAGCGGCACCAGCAGACGCTCGGTGGCGGCGTCGAAGTTGATCGAATAGAAATGCAGTTCGCAATCATCGGCGCGCATGCCGAAGCGCTCGATCACGGCGCGGCAGTGCATGGCGATTTCGCCGTGGGACACCACCACGCCCTTGGGTTTGCCGGTGGAGCCCGAGGTATAGATCAGGTAGGCCTGATGCTGCGGCAGACTGATGAAGGGCAGCTCAGACGCCGCGTAATTCGCCAGCTCCGGGCTGTCGTCTTCCAGGCACCAACTGCCGACGTTCGCCGGCAGTTCGCCCAATGCGGCAAACATCGCCCGGTCACTGAGCAGCAGGCCGATGCCACTGTCCTCGATCATGTAATGCAGGCGATCGAGCGGGTATTCCGGGTCCAGCGGCACGTAGGCGCCGCCAGCCTTGAGGATCGCCAGCAGGCCGACGACCATCTCCAGGGAACGTTCCAGCGCCAGACCCACGCGAACCTGCGGGCCGACACCCCGCTCGCGCAGCACCCGGGCCAGGCGATTGGCGCGGCTGTCGAGTTCGGCGTAGCTCAAGGTCTGGCCGGCGAAGGTCAGGGCCGGTGCGTCCTTGCGCAGCAGCGCCTGCTCGGAGAACAGCTGGTGGATGCATTGGTCGAGGCGATGCTCGCCCGGCTCGACACCGAGGCTGTCGAGCAGCTTCTGTTGTTCGCTGGCGTCAAGCAACGGCAACTCGCTCAGACGCTGCTGCGGATTGGCGGTCAGCGCCTCCAGCAGATTGCGCCAATGCCCGGCCATGCGCGCGATGCGCGGCTCATCGAACAGATCGGTGCTGTAGGTCAGGCAGCAACCCAGGCGGTGGTCGAGATCGGTGACTTCCAGGTTGAGGTCGAACTTGGTCGCACGGGCATCGTTGACCAGGTACTCGACCGTCATGCCGGCCAGGGTGCGGCTCTGCTGGAATTCCCAGCGCTGCACGTTGCACATCACCTGGAACAGCGGGTTGTAGGCGGCGCTGCGCGGTGGCTGCAAAGCCTCCACCAGATGATCGAACGGCAGGTCCTGATGGGACTGGCCTTCGATCACGGTGTGGCGCACCTGCTCGAACAGTTCGCCGACGGACATCTGCCCATCGAGCTGGCAACGCAGCACCTGGGTATTGAGGAACGCACCGATCAGCCCTTCGCTTTCCGGACGGATGCGGTTGGCCACCGGTGCACCGATGCGCAGGTCAGTCTGGCCGCTGTAGCGGTACAGCAGCACGGCCAGCGCGGCGGTCATGGTCATGAACAGGGTCAGCCCCTGTTGGGCATTGAAGGCACGGACCCGGGCCGCCAGTTCGTCGCTCAGGTCGAAACGGTACAGCTCGCCCTGATGGCTTTGCACTGGCGGGCGGGGACGGTCGCCGGGCAACTCCAGCAGCGGGTGTTCGCGGCCCAGCTGCGCGGTCCAGTAATCGAGCTGGCGCTGACGCTCACCGGACTCCAGCCACTGGCGCTGCCAGACGCTGTAATCCAGGTATTGCACCGGCAGCACTGGCAATGGCGATTCTCGGCCGTCGACGAAAGCCTCGTACAGCGCGCTGAGCTCCCGGGCAAAAATGTCCATCGCCCAGCCTTCGGTGACGATGTGGTGCAGGGTCAGCACAAAGTAGTGTTCCTGCCCGGCGGTCTTGACCAGGCAGGCGCGCAGCAGCGGACCACTTTCAAGATCGAACGGCAGGTGCGCCTGCTCATCGGCCAGTTGCTGCACCCGCTGCTCGCGCAGGTCCGGGGCCAGGCTCGAGAAATCCTTCCAGTCCAGGCGCAGGCCGGTCTCGGCATGCACCTGCTGGCGGGCCACACCGTCGACGCTCGGGAAGGTGGTGCGCAGGGTTTCGTGACGCAGGATCAGCGCCTGCAACGCCGCCTCGAAACACCCGACATCCAGCACCCCGCGCAGGCGCGCCATGCCGCCGACGTTATAGGCCGGGCTGTCCGGCTCCATTTGCCAGAGGAACCACATGCGCTGCTGGGAGTAGGACAGCGGCACCGGCTGGCTGCGGTCGACGGCCTCGATGGGCGGCTGCTTGTTGGTATGACCGCTGGCCTGGATCAGGCGGATCTGCTCGGCAAAGGCGCCCAGTTCACTGTGCTCGAACAGGGCACGCAACGGCAGCTCGACGTCGCAGGCCTGACGGGTGCGGGAAATGATTTGCGTGGCCAAAAGCGAGTGGCCGCCAAGGGCGAAAAAATCATCGTCCAGGCCGACTTGCGCCAGTCCCAGCACCTCGCGCCAGATGCCGGCGATCTGTTGCTGCAACTCAGTCACCGGTTCGACGTGTTCGCGCACCTGCCATTGCGGTTCCGGCAAGGCGCGGCGGTCAAGTTTGCCGCTGGGGCTCAGGGGCATTTGCATCATGCACACAAGCTGCGCGGGGACCATGTATTCCGGCAGCTCGCTGGCCAGCGCGGTTTTCAGGCGGGCGGTTTGAGCGTCTTCCGGTTCACTGGCGTCGGTGGCGGTGTAGTAACCGATCAGCTGTGCACCGGCCAGGGTTTCCCGCACCAGCACCACGGCCTGGGCCACGCCGTCCTGGGCCAGCAGGCGCGCTTCGATTTCTTCCGGTTCCACACGGAAGCCGCGCAGCTTGACCTGCTGATCGAGACGACCGAGGTATTCGATCACGCCATCGGCGGTCCAGCGCGCGCGGTCGCCGGTGCGATACAGGCGCGCGCCCTGCTCGCCCAAGGGATCGACCACGAAGCGCTCGGCAGTCAGCGCCGGACGCCCGAGGTAGCCGCGGGCCAGACCAATGCCGCTGATGCACAGCTCGCCGGGCACGCCGGCCGGAAGCGGATTCAAGTCACTGTCCAGTACCCGGCAGATCACGTTGCCCAGTGGCCGGCCAATCGGCGAACGCTCGCCGTCGGCGCTGGAGCAGTGCCAGTGGGTAACGTTGATCGCGGTTTCGGTCGGGCCATAACGGTTGTGCAACTGTACCTCCGGCAGTTGCGCCAGCACGCGATTGCGCAGTTCCGCCGGCAGGGCTTCGCCACCGGAGAACAACCGGCGCAGGCTGGTGCACTCGGCGCTCAGCGGTTCGTCGATGAACAACGAAAGCAGCGCGGGCACGAAGTGCAGCGTGGTCACGCCGTGTTCCCGGACCAGCTGCGCGATGCGATGGGGATCGCGGTGCTCGCCAGGCCCGGCGAGCAGCAGGCGTGCCCCGGTGATCAGCGGCCAGAAGCACTCCCACACCGAAACGTCGAAACTGATCGGCGCCTTCTGCATCAGCACATCGCTGTCGTTCAGGCGATAGCCGTCCTGCATCCATTGCAGGCGCTCGGCCAGCGCTGCGTGGGTGTTGCCGACACCTTTGGGCTGGCCGGTGGAGCCGGAGGTGTAGATCACGTAGGCCAGGTTATCGCCATGCAAATGCAGGCCCGGTGCCTGGCACGGCCAGCTGTCCAGATGCAGCGTGTCCATGGCAATCACACTGACGCCGTCCGTTGCCGGCAGGCGTTCGAGCAATGAGGTCTGGGTCAGCAGCAACTCGACGCCGCTGTCCTTGAGCATGTAGGCCAGGCGATCGGCGGGGTAATCCGGATCCAGCGGTACATAGGCGCCGCCGGCCTTGATGATTGCCAGCAGGCCGATCATCAAGGCCGGCGAACGCTCGCAGGCGATGGCCACGCAGACGTCCGGGCCGACGCCTTTGTCGCGCAGGTAATGGGCCAGGCGATTGGCCTGGGTGTGCAGTTCGCCGAAGCTCAGGCGGCCCCCCTCCCAGAGCAGCGCAGTGCGTTCCGGGGTCTGGTGCGCCTGTTCGGTGAGCAGCTCGGGCAGCCACTGCTTCGCCGGCTCACTAGGCGCCACGCTCCAGGCGTGCTGCTGATCCTGTTCCCTTGCGGTCAGCAATGGCAGGTCTCCGAGGGCGGTGCCCGGTTGCTCGCATACGGCTTGCAGCAGCTGGCTGAAATGCGCGACGAGACGCTCGATGGTCGCACTGTCGAACAGTTCGTCGGCGTAATCGAAGGACAATGTCAGGCGTCCGTTGCGATCTTCTTCGCTGTGCAATTGCAGATCGAACTTGGCTTCGCGGCTGTGCCACGGCAGCTCTTCGGCCAGCAGCCCCGGCAGGCGCTTCAGGGCGCCAAGGTCGCGCTGCTGGTGGTTGAACATCACCTGGAACAAACCCTGTTCCCGGGCTTGCGGGAAGGCTTCGAGCAATTGTTCGAACGGCAGATCCTGATGCGCCTGCGCCCCCAGCGCCGCCTCGCGGGTTTGTCGCAGCAACTGACTGAATGGCAAGCGCGAATCCAGCTCGGCACGCAGCACCTGGGTGTTGATGAAGAAGCCGATCAGGCCCTGGGTTTCCAGGCGCGGGCGGTTGGCATTCGGCACGCCGACACGGATGTCACGCTGACCGCTGTAGCGATGCAACAGGGTCTGGAACGCTGCGAGCAGCAACATGAAAGCGGTCGATTCATGGGCCTGGGCAGTTCGGCGGATGGCCTCGCTCAGGGGCGCGGCCAGGCGCACCGTATGCCGCGCGGCGTTGCGTTGCTGTTGTGCCGAACGCGGGTGATCCGTGGCCAGGTCCAGGGTCGGCAACTCATCGCCCAGGCGATCTTTCCAATAGGCCAGTTGGCGCTCACCCTCGCCCTGCGCCAGCCATTGGCGCTGCCAGCTGCCGTAGTCGGCATATTGCGTGGGCAATGCCGCGAGCGTTGCCGATTGCCCTTGAGTCGCCGCCGCGTACAGCCGGGAGAACTCATCGATCAGCACATTCAGCGACCAGCCGTCGGCGATGATGTGGTGCATGGTCACCAGCAGTTGGTGCTCTTCATCGTCGAGACGCACCAGGGTCACCCACAGCAGCGGGCCTTTCTCCAGGTCGAACTGGGTGCGGGCTTCATCCTCGCGAATCTGCTGCGCGCGGGCCTCGCGCTCGGCTGCCGGCAGGTCGCTGATGTCGATCGATTGCAGGTTGAATTCGCCGGCCGCCAGCACTTGTTGCAACGCCACGCCGTCACGTTCGAAGAAGCGTGTGCGCAGGGATTCATGGCGCTCGATCAGCTGCTGGAAACTGGCGCGCAAGGCGTCTTCGTCCAGTTCGCCCCGCAGGCGCAGGGCCCCGGGAATGTTGTAGGCGCTGCTGTGGGGATCCAGTTGCCAGGTGATCCACAGGCGGTTTTGCGCCAGGGATTGCGGCATCGGCTCGCTGCGCGACAAGGCAACGATTTCCCCTTGCGGGCTGCCACCGTCCTGTTGCTGCCGGGCCACCACGTCAGCGAACGCGGCCAGGGTTGGCGCTTCGAACAGCAGGCGCAGGTTCAGCTCCAGCCCCAGGGTTTCACGCAGTCGCGCCACCACCTGGGTAGCCGCGATTGAGTTGCCGCCGAGCAAAAAGAAGTGATCGTCGGCGCCCACCTGTTTCACCTGCAACTGCTCGCACCAAACATTGGCGATCAGGTTTTGCAGTTCCGATGCCGGTGCGTTTTGGGTGGTCAGCTCATCGCTGGCCGAAGGGAAAACCGCGTAGCTGTCGAGGCTGCCATCGGCCAGGCGCAGGCGGCAAGCCGCGCGTTGCAATTTGCCGCTGGAGGTCTTGGGCAAGGCGCCGGGATTGAGCAGCACCACCACGCTCGGTGCCTGTTGGCAGGCCTCGGCCACGGCCTGGCGGATGGCTTTGATCAGCGCCTCGGGTGGCAGGATTCTCTGCACGCTGCGGCTGATTTCCGCAGCGATGCCGATGACTTCCTCACCGCCCTGGTTGACGGCGAACGCAGCGACGCGTCCCTTGCGCACCACTTCCACTTCACGCTCGACGGTTTGCTCGATGTCCTGTGGATAAAGGTTGTGCCCGCGCACGATCAGCATGTCTTTCAGGCGCCCGGTGATGAACAGCTCACCGTCACGCATGAAGCCCAGGTCGCCCGTGCGTAACCAGGTCCGGCCGGCGTGCTGGATAAAGGTCTTGGCCGACGCTTCGGGGTTGCGCCAGTAGCCCAGGGCAATGCTCGGCCCGCTGGCCCAGACTTCGCCGACGACGTTGTCCGCCAGTTCGCTGAGTGAAGCAGGGTCGACGATCAGCACCCCATGATCGGGCTGGCAAATGCCGCAGCTCATGATCGCGCTGCCTTCGCCTTGCGCGACGCGGTTCTGCGCCAGGGCCTGGTCATCGACACGCAGGTTGCCGATGCCCTGGCCGCGCGGCGTGCCCGCCACGAACAGCGTGGCTTCGGCCAGCCCGTAGGACGCCATGAAGCTTTCGTCAGTGAAACCACAGGCGGCGAATTTCTCGGCGAAGCGCGTCAGGGTGTCGAGGCGAATCGGCTCGGAGCCGGAATAGGCCACGCGCCAGCCGCTCAGGTCGAGCCGTTCCAGCGCCGACTCGCTGACCCGCTCGCTGCACAGGCGATAGGCAAAATCCGGCCCGCCGCTGATGGTGCCGCCGTATTCGCTGATCGCTTCCAGCCAGCGCAGCGGCCGACCGAGGAAGTACGCCGGCGACATCAACACACAGGGCACGCCGCTGAAAATCGGCTGCAACAGGCCGCCGATCAGGCCCATGTCGTGGTACAGCGGCAGCCAGCTGACGATCACGTCGTCGGGGTTGAGGTCGATGCCGAATCCGTGGCGAATCAACTGTTCGTTGGCCACCAGGTTGCCGTGACTGACTTGCACGCCTTTGGGCAATGCGGTGGAACCGGAGGTGTATTGCAGGAAGGCAATGTCATCGCCTTGCACGTCCGGCGCAACCCAGCGTTCGGCCAGCGCGCTGTCGAGGGTATCGACGCACAGCAGCGACGGCGCGCCTTCGATCTGCAGCAAAGCGTCGCGCAAGTCGGCGCTGGTCAGCAGCAGGCGCGGTTCGGCATCGCCAATGATCGACAGCAAACGCTCCTGGTGATGACGCTTGGCCGACTCCGGCGGATAAGCCGGCACGGCGATCACACCGGCATACAGGCAACCGAAAAACGCCGCGACGTAATCCGGGCCACTGGGAAACAGCAGGACCGCGCGATCGCCGAAACCGGCCTGGGCCTGCAAGGCGCCGGCAATCGTCCGCGCGCGCAGGTCCAGTTCGCGATAACTGAGTACCACAGCCTGATCCGGGGTTTCGGCGAGAAACCGCAAGGCCACCCGATCCGGCGTCCGGGCCGCGCGGCGCTGGAGGGCTTGGACCATTGTGCTGGGGAGTTCGAACGCGTCGGTCATGAGGTTTCCTGCCTGAATTCGGCTTGCAAATGAAATCGGTTTTGGCATGTCACGAGATCCCTGTGGGAGCGAGCCTGCTCGCGAAAAACCGGAGAACGCCGCGGGGTGTCAGGCATCCATCGTGATCGTTGACGACCATCGCGAGCAGGCTCGCTCCCACAGGGTTATGTGGTTTGGGCTGTGCCATTCACCAATGAGAACGGATGACATCTGCAAATAATTAGTCGGCGGGCCTGGTCGGCAATCGGGCTGGGGACGGCATCGCAGAGCGTTCGCGTGTCGTCGTTCTCACTTTGCACCTTCGCGGCGCATTAGTTCTCTTTCTCAATTGACAATCATTATCATTAAGCCTAATTTGTCGCTCGATGTGACGGACGGCCCGGCCTTCTCGCCGTCCGACCAACCAATTTGGCAAGGGTGATTTCCATGACGGAGCTTTCCATGACGGAACGGGCGTCCACAAGCAGGTGCGATTTGCCGCTACTTCAGACATTCGTCGACAATCGACTGATTCTGGTCAAGATTGCAGCGCGCATCACCGGCTGTCGCTCGCGTGCCGAAGACGTGGTGCAGGACGCTTTTTTCCGCCTGCAATCGGCGCCGCAGATCACCTCCTCGTTCAAGGCCCAGCTCAGCTATCTGTTCCAGATCGTGCGTAACCTGGCGATCGATCACTACCGCAAGCAGGCACTGGAACTGAAGTATTCGGGGCCGGAAGAGGAAGGCTTGAACGTGGTGATTCAGGGGGCGTCACCGGAAACGTCGCACATCAATTTCTCCACTCTGGAACACATCGCCGACGCCCTCAGCGAGCTGCCGAGCCGGACCCGCTACGCCTTCGAGATGTACCGCCTGCATGGCGTGCCGCAGAAGGACATCGCCAAGGAACTCGGCGTCTCGCCGACCCTGGTGAACTTCATGATTCGCGATGCGCTGGTGCATTGCCGCAAGGTGTCGGGCAGTCGTGCGGATGCCGCAGCCCGCCGGTAGGATCTGACACTTCATCGCCCCCAATCGCGAGCAAGCTCGCTCCCACATTTGATCTGTGTGGTTCACAAATTGTGTGCCCACAGGAGATTCAATGTGGGAGCGAGCCTGCTCGCGATGACGGACTCAAGATCAACAAAGACCTTGAGTCCCAAGCATCAAGCCAACCCGCACCGCTCAAAAAACCGCTCACGCCCCAGCACCATCAACGCCGCACGCTTGTGCGGAAAGTCGAACTCTTTCTCGCAGTGAAAACGCTGCCCCTGCATGTAGCCGATCATCTTCGCGTTGTCGGCGCGAGGCTCGGCGACCACTCGCTGAGTGCGCGGGTCGTCGAGAAACAGGTAATGGGTCAATGCCGACAACCAGCTCGCCACCTTGTGCGGGCCGCGGTGGTTTTCCTCACCGACCAGCATGTGAATGCCACGGTCGTAATCGGCGACGTCGTAGAAAGGTGAAATCCGGTCCTCCTTGGCCCAGTAGGCTTCGAAGTAGGCGAAGGGTTGATCGTCGAAACAACCGATCAGCGTCAGGGTGTGAGGATCGGCCTGGAGTTTGCCCAGGTACTCGCGGTGCTGTTCGAGGCTGCCCTCCTCCTGCCAGAAACTCGCGACCCGCGGGTTGTTCTGCCAGCGATTGAAGCGCGCCAGATCGAGGTCGATATCCAGCGTGCGCAAGGAAACCCACATCCCCAGGCGTGTATCGAAACGCCGATACACCTCACCCTGCGGCTTGATCGGCCGCAGCGGATGACGCTTGCCACCGGTGATGACCATCTGCTGTGGATAACACGCGGTCAACGATTGCCCCGACCAGGGCTGCGGCAACTGCCAGAACAGCGCACGCTCGCAACGATATTCACCAGGCAATTGCGTGGGGATCAGCAAGCCGCCGAGCAGGGATTCGGTCGGTGCTTCAGCCAACTGCAAGTTCAGCTGCTGGCAGGCCGGGTCGCGGGCGAACAGCCAATAACAGGCTGCCCAAATGCCCTGGCCGGAAGGGGGATCGCTGGCTTCTTCCAGTTGCAGTTGCCATTCGGGATCACGGGTCACGCGCAGCTGGATCAGCGGTTGATCATCAAGGCTGAGGCTCAGGCGGCTTGCGCTTTGATCGGCTACAAGACGGTGGCCTGTGGGTAAGTCGAGAGTCGTCAGGTCATTCGGATTGGACATGGATGGGGCTCACGATAATCGTCGACAGTTCAACGATGGGACGTGAGCCGGGGCAAGAAATTTAAGAGAAACCGAGCGAGGCATTGCGCCTCGATTCCCTTGTGGGAGCGAGCCTGCTCGCGATTGGCGTCAACGATAACGCGCCCTTTCTGAAGAACCGCGTTGTTCTGGCGTTTTTCGCGAGCAGGCTCGCTCCCACATTAATTGGATCGATCAATGCGGGACCGGCACGACCGCGATCTTGTACGGATCGAAAATCTTCAGCATCTGGCCGTTGTCCCGCAGCCCTTGCAGCAGGTGCCCGAAGGCCTCGCCCGAGATCGGCGAGGCGGGACGCAGGATGGCGTAGTGGTGATAAACCTGATCGATGCGATCGGACACCAGCAACTCGTCAGCGACCTTCAGGTTGCGCAGAAAGTAGTCGCTCAGGTAGGAGCGCGTGACCAGGGCGATGTCGGCGCGACCGCGCAGCACCATCAACAGGTTGCTGTCATGGGAGTAGGTCAGCGTGGCGTTGTAGGTGGTGGCGAGGTATTTGGGGTCGGCGTTGAAGTGGGCGAACTCATAGTGATAGCCACTGAACAGCGCCAGACGCTTGCCCGTCAGGTCAGCGAAATAGTCCTGCTGGCGCGCCGGCTGGTTTTCGGGCCGGCGTTGCGCGACGAAAATCTCGGCGTCTTCCAGGCCCATGTCGACGTCGGTGTGGGGGATATCCTTCCAGCCCCAGGCAGGGTTTTCGAAGATCGCCATGTCAATCCGGCCCTGTTTGAAATCACCAAAACGCCGGGGGATGGAGGTAGGCACCAGCACGAATTGATAGTCGCTTTGCGAGGTATTGAGCGCCTCCACCAGTTGCGGCAGCAGGCCAGTGTCGGCACCGTTTTCCGGGCGCACGGTATAGGGGGGAAAATGCGCGGCGCCGATGCGCACCAGTTGCGCAGCCTGGGATGGCAACACCCATGACGCCGCAAGCAGCGCCAGCAAAAGACCCGAAGCCGTCCGAATTGGCGAAGACATCAAAACTACTCACTCCCCAAATACTGCGTCGTTGCATTCAAGCTAGGCGGTTTCGCCCAGTTAGCCAGTTTCCTGCCCATCGACACGCAGTTATTGTTTTTCCTCCAGCACCAGAATCAGCGCCTCGTCGGCCAGCTGATCCAGGCTCATGCTGCCACCGGCGCGAAACCAGGTAGTGGTCCAGGACAGCGCCCCGGTGAGGAAGCGCCGGGTGATGAACACATCACCGCGGATGAAACCGGCACTCTTGGCCTCGCCCAGCACCTGCAGCCAGATGTCTTCATAGATATCGCGCAAGGCCAGGACTTTTTCTTGGCCATCTTCGGACAGCGAACGCCATTCGTAGACCAGCACTGCCATGGCCTCGCCGCTGCCACCCATGATCGACTGCAATTCGCAGCGGATCAGCGCCAATACCCGCTCGCGCACGCTCTCGGCTTCGGCGATGGCCGCACGCATCAGCGCGGTGTTGTAGCGAATGGTCTCTTCCATCACCGCACGCAGGATTTCGTCCTTGCTCTTGAAGTGGTGGAAGATGCTGCCCGACTGAATGCCCACGGCGCCGGCCAGATCACGCACGGTGGTGCGCTCGTAGCCTTTGTTACGAAACAGGTGGGCGGCCACTTGCAGCAGCTTGCCACGGGCGCTGTCCGGATCGGTCAACTGGCCGTTGTCGACCAATTCGCGCATGACCCTCAGGGCTTTTTGCTCGTCCACCCGTTCTCTCCTACAGTCGATCCATCACCAACGCCGATCACCGCTAAAACAGCGGACTTGCGCGGGCAATTTAAGCTGGCATTGGCAACCAAGCAAGCGCTCGGGCAGAAAGTATTTCCAACGTTTACAAACCAAGCGCTTGCTTGGTAGTCTCGAAACACTTCTGTCGGAGAGGGTTATGGAATTGACTGCGCCCAAAACCATTCGCATCGGTTGCGCCAGCGCGTTCTGGGGCGACACCTCGACCGCCGCCGCGCAACTGGTGGACGGCGGACGCCTGGACTACCTGGTGTTCGATTATCTGGCGGAAATCACCCTGTCGATCATGGCCGGTGCGCGGATGAAAGATCCCCAGGCCGGTTATGCCAGCGACTTCGTCGAAGTCCTGAGCCCCCTGCTCGTCCAGCTCGCCGAGCAAAAGATCCGCGTGATCAGCAATGCCGGCGGGGTCAACCCACAGGCCTGCGCCGCCGCCCTGCAAGCGGCCTGCGACAAGGCCGGAGTCGCCCTGAAGATCGCCGTGCTGCTGGGCGATGACCTGCAACCGCAGTTCAAACAGCTGAGTACCCGTGGGATTCATGAAATGTTCAGCGGCGCGCCCCTGCCGCCCATGTGCGTCTCGACCAACGCCTACCTCGGCGCGCCAGGCATCGTCCAGGCCCTGCACCTGGGTGCCGACATCGTGATTACCGGGCGCGTGGTCGACAGCGCCGTGGTCAGCGCCGCGCTGGTACATGAGTTCGGCTGGTCCTGGCATGACTACGACAAGCTGGCCCAGGCGGCGCTGGCCGGCCATATCATCGAATGCGGCGCGCAATGCACCGGGGGCAATTTCACCGACTGGCGCGATGTGCCCGACTACGAACACATCGGTTTCCCCATCGTCGAAGTCAGCGCCGACAGCCAGTTCGTCGTCAGCAAGCCCGAAGGTTCCGGCGGCCTGGTCACGCCGCTGACCGTGGGCGAACAAATGCTCTATGAAATCGGCGATCCACGGGCCTATCTGCTGCCCGATGTGGTCTGCGATTTCACCCAGGTCAAGCTGGTGCCCCAGGGTAAAAACGCGGTGCGGGTGCACGGTGCCAGAGGCTTGCCGCCGACCGATCAATACAAGGTCAGCGCAACCTTTCCCGATGGCTTCAAATGCACCGCCAGTTGCTTGATCGCCGGCATCGATGCGGTGGACAAGGCCCGCCGCGTCAGCCAGGCGATCATCAACAAGACCTCGGAACTCTTCACCCGCAACGGTTGGGCGCCCTATACCGATGTGAGCATCGAACTGCTGGGCAGCGAGGCCACCTATGGCCCTCATGGCCAGCGCCAGGACAGCCGCGAAGTGGTCATCAAGCTGGCGGTGCGGCATCCGGACAAGCGGGCACTGGTGCTGTTCTCCCGGGAAATCGCCCAGGCCGCCACCGGCATGGCGCCGGGGCTGACCGGGATTGTCGGCGGGCGGCCGACGGTGTATCCGCTGATCCGCCTGTTCTCGTTCCTCATCGACAAAAACGCCTGCGCGTTGGACATTGATATCAACGGCCAGCGCTTCCCCTGCGCCCTGCCTGCCGTCGATGCGCTCGATCCCGACGACCTGCCCGCTCCCGTCGATCCCCCCAAACCCACCGAGCGCGCCGATGCCAGTGTCGCGCTGATCAAGCTCGCGGTGGCCCGTTCCGGCGACAAGGGCAACCACAGCAACATCGGGGTCATGGCCCGCGAGCCCGAATTCCTGCCGTGGATCGCCGAGGCGCTGACACCGGCAGTGATCGTCGACTGGATGAGCCACGTCCTCGACCCTGTGTTCGGGCGCGTCGAGCGCTGGTATTTGCCCGCCACCCACAGCCTGAACTTCCTGCTGGAAAACGCCCTGGGCGGCGGCGGTGTCGCCAGCCTGCGCATCGACCCGCAGGGCAAGGCCTTCGCCCAGCAGTTGCTGGAAATCCAGATTCCGGTGCCCCAGCGCATCGCCGACCAGGTCAACTAGAGGACTGCCGTCATGGCCTACGATTCGATTTTCAAAGCCGATCTGTTCGCCGGTCAAACGATCATCGTCACCGGTGGCGGCAGTGGCATAGGCCGCTGCACCGCCCACGAACTGGCGGCCCTCGGCGCCCATGTGATCCTGTTGGGACGCAAGGCCGACAAGTTGAAAACCGTCGCTGCCGAAATTGCCGAAGACGGTGGCAAGGCCGACTGGAGTACCTGCGATATCCGCGATGAAGAGGCGGTGACGCACCTGGTCGGCGAACTGGTGCGCAAGTACGGGCCGATTCATGGCCTGGTCAACAACGCCGGCGGGCAGTACCCGTCACCATTGGCCTCGATCAACCAGAAGGGTTTTGAAACCGTGGTGCGCACCAACCTGGTGGGCGGTTTCCTCATGGCCCGGGAAGTGTTCAACCAGTCCATGAGCAAGCACGGCGGCGCCATCGTCAACATGCTCGCTGACATGTGGAGCGGTATGCCCGGCATGGGTCACTCCGGTGCTGCGCGTTCGGGCATGGACAACCTGACCAAGACCGCCGCCTTCGAATGGGGTTACGCCGGGGTGCGGGTGAACGCCGTGGCGCCGGGCTGGGTCGCCTCCAGCGGCATGGACACCTACGAAGGCGCCTTTAAGGCGGTGATCCCGACCTTGCGCGAGCATGTGCCGCTCAAGCGCATCGGCACCGAATCGGAAGTCAGCGCGGCGATTGTTTTCCTGCTCAGCCCGGCAGCGGCCTTCATCAGCGGCAGCACCTTGCGCATCGATGGCGCCGCCAGCCTCGGCGGGCGGGCGTGGCCGATTCACAAGGCGACCAACAGCGTGTCGTACAACGGCTTCCACCGTGCGTACCTTCCTGAAGTGCTCAAGGACAAGGAATAACCCATGCCGGTGATTCAGTCGCAACTCGATCCCCACAGCGAACAGTTCGCCCGCAATCGGGAGGCGATGCTGTCCGCGATCGAACAGGTCCAGGCACTTGAACAGAACCTGCTGGACAAGGCCGCCGAAGCCAAAGGCAAATTCGATAAGCGCGGGCAGTTGCTGCCTCGCGAACGCCTCAATCTGCTGCTGGACCCTGGCGCACCGTTCCTCGAACTGGCCAGCCTGGCCGGCTACAAACTGCACGACGACAAGGACGGCAGTTCCGCCGGCGGCGGGCTGATCGCCGGGATCGGCTACGTGTCCGGAGTGCGGGCGCTGATCGTGGCGAACAACAGCGCGATCAAGGGCGGGACCATTTCCCCCAGCGGCCTGAAAAAGTCCCTGCGACTGCAACAGATCGCCATGGAAAACAAACTGCCGGTGATCACCCTCGCCGAAAGCGGTGGCGCCAACCTCAACTACGCGGCGGAGATTTTCGTCGAAGGCGCGCGCAGCTTTGCCAATCAGGCGCGGATGTCGGCCATGGGCCTGCCGCAGATTACCGTGGTGCATGGCTCGGCCACGGCGGGCGGCGCTTATCAGCCGGGGCTGTCGGACTACGTGGTGGTGGTGCGCGGCAAGGCCAAATTGTTCCTCGCCGGCCCCCCATTGCTCAAGGCGGCCACCGGCGAAATCGCCACGGATGAAGAACTCGGTGGCGCCGAGATGCACGCGCAGCTCGCCGGCACCGCCGAGTACCTGGCCGAAAACGATGCCGATGGTGTGCGTCAGGTGCGCGAGATCGTCAGCCTGCTGTCCTGGAACGAGCAGTTGCCGCCGGTGGCCCAGGCGCAATGGCAAGATCCCCTCTACCCCGTCGATGAACTGCTGGGGCTGATCCCGGACGATCCGAAAAAACCCTATGACGTGCGGGAAATCATCGCCCGTATCGCCGACGGCTCGAACTTTCTCGACTTCAAGAACGAGTTCGATCAACAGACCGTTTGTGGTCACCTGAAAATCCACGGACGCACCTGCGGCTTCATCGGCAACAACGGCCCGATCACGCCCAAGGGCGCGAGCAAGGCGGCACAGTTCATTCAACTGTGCGACCAGAGCCAGACCCCGTTGCTGTTTTTCCACAACACCACCGGTTTCATGGTCGGCACCGAATCGGAACAGCAAGGTGTGATCAAGCACGGCGCCAAGATGATCCAGGCGGTGGCCAATGCCCGGGTGCCGAAACTCACCATTGTCGTCGGCGGCTCCTATGGCGCCGGCAATTACGCGATGTGCGGCCGTGGCCTCGACCCGCGCTTCATCTTCGCCTGGCCCAACAGCCGCACCGCGGTGATGGGCGGTGCCCAGGCCGGCAAGGTGCTGCGCATTGTCACCGAGGCCAAACAGGCCAAGGACGGCCTGGTGCCCGACCCGAAAATGCTCGACATGCTGGAACAGGTCACCGCGCAGAAACTCGATGCCCAATCCACCGCGCTCTACGGCAGCGCCAACCTGTGGGACGACGGCCTGATCGATCCGCGCGATACCCGGACCCTGCTCGGTTACCTGCTGGATATCTGTCACGAGGCCGAGGTGCGGCCGCTGCAAGCCAACAGTTTTGGTGTAGCGCGTTTTTAGTTTGATCGTTCCCACGCTCTGCGTGGGAATGCAGCCCGGGACGCTTTGCGTCCCAAAAGCGGACGCAGAGCGTCCATTGAGGCATTCCCACGCAGAGCGTGGGAACGAGCGGGTTCGTCAGGAGAACAATAAAAATGATCTTCACCCAGGAACACGAAGCACTGCGCCGCACCGTCCGCCAATTCGTCGATCACGAGATCAATCCTCATGTCGAAGAATGGGAAAAGGCCGGGCGCTTTCCGATCCACGAGATTTTCCGCAAAGCCGGCGAGCTGGGTCTGCTGGGTATTTCCAAACCGGAAAAATTCGGCGGCATGGGCCTGGACTACAGCTACTCGATCGTCGCCGCCGAAGAGTTCGGCACCATTCATTGCGGCGGCATCCCGATGTCCATCGGCGTGCAGACCGACATGTGCACCCCGGCCCTGGCACGCTTCGGCTCCGATGAATTGCGCGACGAGTTCCTGCGTCCGGCGATCACTGGCGAGCAGGTCGGCTGCATCGGCGTCTCCGAAGTGGGTGCCGGTTCCGACGTGGCCGGGTTGAAAACCACCGCGCGCAAGGACGGCGACGACTACGTGATCAACGGCAGCAAGATGTGGATCACCAACTCGCCCAGTGCCGACTTCATCTGCCTGCTGGCCAACACCTCCGACGACAAGCCGCACATCAACAAGTCGCTGATCATGGTGCCGATGAACACACCGGGCATCAGCCTCAGCTCGCACCTGGACAAGCTCGGCATGCGCAGTTCTGAAACCGCCCAGGTGTTTTTCGACAACGTGCGCGTGCCGCAGCGCAACCGCATCGGCCATGAAGGCGCGGGGTTCATGATGCAGATGCTGCAGTTCCAGGAAGAACGCCTGTTCGGCGCGGCGAACATGATCAAGGGCCTGGAATATTGCGTCGACAGCACCATCGAGTACTGCAAGGAGCGCAAGACCTTCGGCAGCGCGCTGATCGACAACCAGGTCATTCACTTCCGCCTGGCCGAGTTGCAGACCGAAATCGAATGCCTGCGCGCGCTGGTCTATCAGGCCACCGAGCAATACGTCAAAGGCCAGGACGTCACCCGCCTGGCCTCCATGGCCAAGCTCAAGGCCGGTCGGCTGGGTCGCGAAGTGACCGACAGTTGCCTGCAATACTGGGGCGGCATGGGTTTCATGTGGGACAACCCGGTGGCCCGCGCCTACCGTGATGTGAGGCTGGTGTCGATCGGCGGCGGTGCCGACGAAATCATGCTGGGGATCATCTGCAAACTCATGGGCATCCTGCCGGGGAAAAGGAAATGAGCAGCCTGCCGGTTTGCCAGACCTTGCTGCTGGAGCCGCACAACGGCGTGCTGCACATCACCCTCAATCGCCCGCAAAGCCGCAACGCGATGAGCCTGGAGATGGTCGGCGAACTGCGCGCGGTGCTGGCGGCGGTGCGTGATGACCGCGCTGTTCGCGCGCTGGTGATCAGCGGTGCCGACGGCCACTTCTGTGCGGGCGGCGACATCAAGGACATGGCCAACGCCCGCGCCCAGGGCGCGACGGCGTACCGCGAATTGAACCGTGCGTTCGGCGCCCTGCTGGAAGAAACCCAGCACGCGCCGCAAGTGGTGATCACTGTGCTGCAGGGCGCGGTGCTGGGCGGCGGCTTTGGCCTGGCCTGCGTCAGTGATATCGCCCTTGCCGATCATCAGGCGCAATTCGGCCTGCCGGAAACCAGTCTCGGCCTGTTGCCGGCGCAGATCGCGCCGTTCGTGGTCCAGCGCATCGGCCTGACCCAGGCCCGGCGCCTGGCCCTGACGGCGGCCCGCTTCGATGGCACTCAGGCGCGGCGAATGGGTCTGGTGCACTTCGTCGAACATGATCCGCAAGCATTGGCCGAGCGCCTCGATGAGGTGCTGGCCCATGTGCTGTGTTGTGCGCCGCAAGCGAATGCGGCGACCAAGAAATTGCTGTTGGCCAGTGCGGTACAGCCGTCGGGTGAGTTGCTGGATCAAGCGGCTGAGTGGTTCAGCGAAGCGGTGACCGGGGCTGAGGGTGTCGAGGGGACCATGGCCTTTGTGCAAAAAAGAAAACCGGGGTGGGCTCCATAAAAGCATCGCGAGCAGGCTCGCTCCCACAGAGGTCTGTGCCGTTCACAAAACCTGTGGGAGCGAGCCTGCTCGCGATGAGGCCTTCACCTTCACCTTCACCGCAAAATACCAGGGGAACAACCCATGCCCGGCTTCAGCAAAATCCTCATCGCCAACCGCGGTGAAATCGCCTGCCGCATCCAGCGCACCGCCCAGGCCCTGGGCTATCGCACCGTCGCCGTGTTCAGCGACGCCGATGCCGATGCGCTGCATGTGCAAATGGCCGACGAAGCCGTGCACATCGGCACCTCGGCGGTGCAACAGTCTTACCTGAACATCCCGGCGATCATCGACGCGGCTCGCCGCACAGGCGCCGACGCGATCCATCCGGGCTATGGCTTTCTCTCGGAAAACGCCGATTTCGCCCGCGCTTGCCAGGCTGCCGGCATCACCTTCATCGGTCCCGGTGCCGAAGCCATCGAATTGATGGGCAGCAAACGCCTGTCGAAAATCGCCATGATCGACGCCGGCGTGCCGTGCATCCGCGGTTATCAGGGCGCCGAACAGGACGACGCGACGCTCAGCCGGGAGGCCGGGCGCATCGGCTATCCGCTGATGATCAAGGCCAGTGCCGGCGGTGGCGGGCGCGGCATGCGCCTGGTGCACGATGCCGCTGACTTGCTGGAACAGATCCGCACCGCACGTTCCGAAGCCCTGCACGGTTTTGGCAGCGACGAACTGATCCTTGAGCAGGCATTGATCGAACCGAGGCATGTCGAGGTTCAACTGTTTGGCGACCAACACGGCAATCTGATCTACCTCGGCGAGCGCGATTGTTCGATCCAGCGCCGCCATCAGAAAGTCATCGAGGAAGCGCCCTGCCCGGTCATGACCGAGGCGTTGCGCCAGGCCATGGGTGAAGCGGCACTCAAGGCCGGTCGTGCGGTGAACTATGTCGGCGCCGGCACCGTGGAATTCCTGCTGGATGCCCGCGGCGAGTTTTACTTCCTGGAGATGAACACCCGCCTGCAGGTAGAGCACCCGGTGACCGAACTGATCACCGGCCTGGACCTGGTGGCCTGGCAGTTGAACATTGCCGAAGGGCAACCGCTGCCGCTGCGTCAGGAGCAGGTACAACTCAACGGGCATGCCATGGAAGTGCGCCTGTATGCCGAAGACCCGGCCCGGGGTTTCCTGCCTCAGACCGGGCGCATCGACGCCTGGGAACCTGCGCTGAACAACGGCGTGCGGATCGACCATGGCCTGATCGAAGGCTCAGTTGTCAGCCCGTTCTACGACCCGATGCTGGGCAAGCTGATTGCTCACGGCGCCACCCGCGAAGAGGCCCGGCGCAAGTTGCTGCGAGCCGTAGAGGACAGCGTGTTGCTGGGGGTGCAGAGCAATCAGCGTCTGCTCGCCAGCCTGTTGCAGCACCCACAATTCATCGACGGACAATTCAGCACCGCGTTCATCGCACAACACTTCGCCGACCATCCCTGCCTGCATCCACATGTACCCAGCGCGGAAGAACTGGCGATTGCCGCCGCCCTGCTCTACCAGGCATCGGCTCAGGCACATCGCGGCCCGCTGGCCGGTTGGCGCAACAACGCCAGCGTGCCGTTGCACTACCGCCTTGGGCTGGATGATCAGCAATGGTCGGTGTCGTTGCATGCGGTGCCCGGCGAAGCCTACAGGATTGGGGTCGACAGCCGCAGCCTTGAGCTGAAGATCATCGATTGCGATGGACACCATGCAACCCTGGAAATCGACGGCATCAGGCAACGCCATGCCTTCCGCCTGCAGGCCGGGCAAGTTTGCCTGTTTACCCGCCCGGGAAGCTTGTGCCTGGAAGATCGCACCCAGGTGCTGGTCAGCAGCCAGGCCGGTGTCAGCAGCGGCACCCTCAAGGCGCCGATGGACGGGGCGATCGTCGATGTGCTGGTCAACGAGGGCAGCGCGGTCAGCAAGGGGCAATTGCTGGTGGTGCTGGAGGCGATGAAAATGGAGCATCCGCTGAAGGCGGGCATCGACGGCGTCCTCAAGCGCTTGCAGGTGCAGGTCGGCGATCAGGTCAAGAGCCGGCAGATTTTGCTGGAGGTCGAATAAGCCGCTGGGCGGAACCGCCGGGTTTGGCTACGCTCAAACCCATCAAGACGCGGATACCGGGAAACCCTGCAATGCCTCACTGGCTGGTCATTGATCTGGAAGCCACCACCGATGAGGGTGGCTGGCCTGTCACGGAAATGGAAATCATCGAGATCGGTGCCACCCTGGTGGACCGCAAAGGCCGCGAAGTCGACCACTTCCAGTGCTTTGTGCGGCCATTGCGAAGGCCACTGCTGACGCCCTTTTGCCGGGCCCTGACTCACATCTCCCAGGCCGATGTCGATTCGGCGCAGACACTGAGCGAAATCTGGCCTTCGTTCGAACAGTGGCTCGGGCAGCATCCTTCACCACTGGAAGGCTGGGTCAGCTGGGGCGACTACGATCGCAAGCAGCTCATTCAGGAATGGCAGCAACTGCAACTCGACAGCCTGCTGAGCCGCACACCGCACATCAACCTCAAACAGCGCTTCGCCAAGGCTCGCCGCCTGGACCGCCCGCTGGGACTCAATGGCGCGCTGCAACTGGCCGGCCTGCAATTCAGCGGGCAGCAGCACCGGGCGCTGGAGGATGCGCGCAATACGGCTCGTCTGCTGCCGCAGATTCTCCCCCCTTTGGAGAGGTGACGACGCCGCCCCCCTTGTGCATACTGGCCGGCCCTTTTTAGCCCTTTTCGAGGAATCGCCCATGTTTAAAGTCAACGAGTACTTCGACGGCACCGTCAAGTCGATCGCCTTTGGCACCGCTGAAGGTCCGGCGACCATCGGCGTCATGGCTCCGGGCGAATATGAATTCGGCACCAGCCAGCGTGAAATCATGCACGTGGTGTCCGGCGCCCTGACCGTCAAGCTGCCGGAAAGCAGCGATTGGCAAACCTTCGCCGCCGGCAGCCAGTTCAACGTGCCAGCCAACAGCAAGTTCCAGCTGAAAGTCGCCGTCGATACCGCTTACCTGTGCGAATACCGCGGCTAAAACCCCGGGTTTTCATGGCGTAAAAAAATGCCCGTGTCCAAGGACACGGGCATTTTGTTTCAAGGGCATTTATTCCAGTACGGTCACCGGCATGCCTACTTCGAGCCGGCCGCTGCCATCGTTGACCAGGTTCTGCCCGAACATCGCGCCATCGGCCTCGGCACGGTACTTCTGCAAGGTAGCCAGGGGTTCGCGATCGGCGCTACGCTCACCGGTTTGCGGGTCGATGGTGGTGAGGATGCAACGCGAGCAGGACTTGACCACCCGAAACTCGACCTCGCCGATGCGAATGCGCTTCCAGCTGTCCTCGGCAAAGGCTTCACTGCCCTCGATCACCAGGTTCGGCCTGAAACGCAGCATTTCCAGCGGGCGACCGACCCGTTGCGACAGATCCTCCAGGGACGCCTGGCCGATCAGCAGCAGCGGGAAACCATCGGCAAACGCCACCTGATCGTCGTCCTTGCCGAAGCCCGCCTCAGTGGTGCGGGCACGTTCCAGCGGAATCTGCACCAGCCGCGTAGGCTTGCCGATGAACTGGCTGACCCAGGCAGCGGCGGCATCGCCAGCATCCGGAACCCGCAAGGTGTCACGCCAGATGGTCACGCCGCGAAGCTCGGCCTCATTGCCGGGCAAGGCGATATCGATCGCTGAGTGGCCAGGGGCCTGGAGGGTCAAGCCGCCCTCGGCATTCCACAACGCCGACAGCTGGCTCATCTGCGCCACCGCCCGCTGGGTCAGGAAGCGCCCGCTGGCCTCGTCCACCAGCATCCAGCGTCGATCGCCGTCCAGCCCCAGTTTGTCGAGGCCGATCTGCTGCAAAGCCTCGCCCTTGCCGGATTTCAACGGATAACGATAAAGCGCGCTCAGACGCAGCATGGCCAGCTCCCTGAAGGACAAAAAAGCCACCCTATACGAGCTTTAACGCCGAATCAAAGAGCAAAAACCGTGGGAGCGAGCCTGCTCGCGAAGAACGTCCGAACAACACGGGCTTTCAAGTGGCCCGAGTTATCGTTGACGACCATCGCGAGCAGGCTCGCTCCCACAGGGATCACATCACTCTCAGGCGGGCACAGCGTCCAGCATCAGACGCTGACGCACCACATCCACCAGTTTGTCCGGCTGGAATTTGGAGAGGAAGTTGTCGCAGCCGACCTTCTTGACCATCGAGTCGTTGAAACTGCCGGACAAGGAGGTGTGCAGCACCACGTAAAGGCCACGCAGGCGTGGATCGTTGCGGATTTCCGTGGTCAGGCGATAGCCGTCCATTTCCGGCATTTCCGCATCGGTAAACACCATCAGCAGTTTTTCGGTCATGTCGACGCCGCTGTCTGCCCAGGCCTTGAGCATGTTCAGCGCCTTCAAACCATCGCTGGCGATGTGCATTTTCACGCCCAGCTGACCCAGGGTATCGCGCAGTTGCGCCAGTGCCACATTGGAGTCATCCACCAGCAGTACTTCACGGCCACGGGCACGTTCGAGCACCGGGTCGGCCAGTTTTTCGCGGGACACCTTGGCGTTGTAAGGCACGATCTCCGCCAGGACTTTTTCCACGTCGATGATTTCCACCAACTGGTCGTCGACCTTGCTGATGGCGGTCAGGTAGTGCTGGCGACCGGCGCTGCCCGGTGGCGGCAGAATCGCTTCCCAGTTCATGTTGACGATACGGTCCACGCCACCGACCAGGAACGCCTGCACGGAACGGTTGTACTCGGTGACGATTATTGTGCTGTTCGGGCCCGGTACCAGCGGGCGCATGCCGATGGCCTGGGACAAGTCGATCACCGGCAGCGTCTGGCCGCGCAGGTTGACCACACCGCAGACAAACGGGTGACGTTGCGGCATCAGGGTCAGTTTTGGCAGCTGCAGGACTTCCTGCACTTTGAACACGTTGATTGCGAACAATTGGCGTCCGGCCAGGCGAAACATGAGAATTTCCAGACGATTCTCACCCACCAGTTGCGTACGTTGGTCTACCGTATCAAGAATGCCGGCCATCAATGACTCCTGGGCTTTGTACTGATGAATTCACGAATAGGAGGTTATCGGCTGTAATCGCAAGACCTTGACCCCGTTCAAAATGCCATGTCCAAACGTTGATGTCACATTAACATCATGCTTTACTGGCGTTGTGATTTCATCTGCTACATTATCTGCGACGCGACCATAGTTTGCGCAATAGGTTCCGCTGCGTAAGGGATTCCCTGAGCAACAATCAGGTGCAACCTGATATTCGCAATATCCAATAGCCATTAATGTGACGCCATTCTCATTGCATGAATGGAGTCAGGCTTTTGTGTGCGATCGCGGGGCAGCAGCCCTTTACCCTCCCAATTAATTCCGCAGCCTGTGCCAACGCCGGGCGGAATGCGATTGCACGACGAAACGCAGACGTAGGAACGCCCAACGTTCTCGTCGACACACACGACATCCCCTCACTAGTCATGACGTTGTGGAGATAAGCATGCCGGACAATCGTAAAGAGTGGGCGAAGCGGGTCCCGGAGTTTCTCATCGAAGCCGAATCGCTCCTGGCCAAGACCGAGGAATGTTTGAGCCATCTGCAACTGATCAGCAATGACAGGGACGCAATCGATTGCATGCTCAGTACCCTGCTCAAACTGGCCAGCAAGGCGGATGCCCTGGCACTGGCGGCCGTCTCGGAATTCTCCCTGCACATCCATAGCCTGCTCAACCATGCACAGAGCCACATGGACCTGCACGACGAGGCCCTGAGTGCACTCAAGGACTGCCTTACGCTGATTGCCTGGCAACTTGAACTGATCGACCAGAACACCGGCCAGTTGAGCCTCGATGAAAGCGAGCAGACGACCCTGATCGAAGCCTTTGCCTTCCAGGTAGGCCACCATCAGTTTCAACCACCGGTCAATTCCAAGCCTTTCACCGTGGTTCCCTATCTGGAGCGTCAGGCCTGAACCCGAAGAACCGTGTCGTATTTCACATTTATTGACACTAGTACGCAGTTAATTGGCTGCACTCATGTCGCAATTGAATACTGCTTATCCATTTACGACCCCATGCAAATAACAACTCTTCTTTAAGGCAACTAAATGCCTGTCTCGAACAGGGGTTAACCTGGCACTAGAACACCAGGTTTTACGGTAAATAGACTCTTTACGCCGACGATAACCCCACTTTCCCAGTGTGAATACCACACTGTTTCCTGACTTCCAGGACACATATCCCGTACGCGACCAACGGTATCTTAAGTGGTATTATGCCGCCCATTAGTTGACGCCAATTAAAGGCCGTATGATTTCCACTGGCCCGAACAACTTTCCGGCCGGTTTTTCTTATACAAAACCATGCGTCACTCACGTTGCTGTACAACTTTACAAACAGAGGCTCGTCAGCCCCATGACCAGCCTGCCCGCAGCGCATATTCATTGGCTCCATCCGTTATGTACGCCAACCTCAAATCAATCGCCACGTGGCCACCTTCACGAGAAAACGCGCGTCGGTTCACGCTTTCGCTATGCGCCTGCTCGACCCTGGGCAGCCTGCTGATCTATGGCCTTTCGATTCCCCTGCCGCTGGGTTTGCTGATACTCAACGTTGCGGCCTTGAGTTGTGTCTGGGTGCAATATCGGCTGTCGCGCAAGTCGATCAAGTTTCAGCCGCAGGAACTGGCCGATCGCTTGCTTGAGGTTCAGGAAAACGAACGCCATCGGCTCAGCCGCGAACTGCATGACGATATCGGTCAGTTGCTGACCGCTGCGAAACTGCAAAGTGCCTGGCTCAAGCGGCGAATGCCCGAAGAGCTCCAGGGACAATGCGCCGTCCTGTGCGACACGCTGGAAGAAACCCTGGCCAAGGTCCGGGATGTATCGGCCATCCTCAATCCACGGCAGTTGACCAGCCTCGGACTCGAAGCCAGCCTGCGTGCGCATCTACTCAAGACGCTGGCCAATACTTCCGTGCACTGGAGCCTGGAATGTCACCAGCGCCTGACCGGGATTCCGGAAGAAATGGCCGTGGCGGCGTTTCGCATTACCCAGGAAGCGGTCACCAATATGCTGCGGCACGCCGAGGCGCAGAATCTGCTGGTGTGCGTGCAGCGTTTGCCCCAGGGCCTGTCCCTGTCGATTCGTGACGACGGCCAGGGTTTCGCACCCGCTACGGACCCGGGCCGTGAGGGGCAGCGCGGAATGGCCGGGATGTCGGAGCGGATCAATCAGTTGGGCGGTACGCTGACCGTCACCAGCGAACCCGGCAAAGGCACTCAAATCGAAGCTCTCTTCCCCTGGGCGCCCCGCGCGCTTGAACGGGCCAGTACGAATAAGGTTATGCATTGACTTGTAACTTACTTCTGGTGGATGACCACTCGCTGATCAGGGCTGGCGTGCGCGCCCTGGTGATGGATCTTCCTGGCTATGCCGTCATCGGCGAGGCCAACGACGGCTCGCAGCTGCTTGCCATGGTCGAACACCTGTCTCCGGATATCGTGCTGCTGGACATCTCCATGAAGCAGACCGGTGGCCTTGAGGCGCTGCAGCAACTCAAGCGCATCCGCCCGCACAGCAAAGTGTTGATCCTGTCGATGCATACCGACCCGGCCCTGATCATGCAGGCCCTGGAATCCGGGGCCCATGGTTATCTGCTCAAGGACACGACCGCGACCGAGCTGGAACATGCGCTGGAAGCCTTGCGCAACAACGAACGCTATCTGAGCCCGGCCATTGCCCACACCGTCATCACTCAGGCACTGACCCGGACCCAGACCGCACCAGAACCCTCGGACACACACAACCTGACGGCCCGTCAGCTGGAAATCCTGCGCTTGATCGTTCGCGGCAAATCCACCCGGGAAATCGCCAATGGCCTGGGCCTGAGCGTCAAGACCGTCGAAACCCATCGCTCGCAAATCATGAAGCGCCTGCAGATTTTCGATGTGGCGGGTCTGGTGTTGTTCGCCGTACGCGAGCAGATCATCAGCCTGGATGACTGACTGAGCCCCCTTGGTACTCAAGAGCCCGTCGCGCTCAACAGCGGCGAGTCTTCCGGCAAATGCACGCGCAGGGCTGCCGGTCTTGCCGAGAAACGCAGACTGTCACCCTCCAGCGGCTCGCCATCGAGGTTGATGTAAAGGCCTTCGGAGACCTTGATCTCGACCCATGGCAGCCGGGCTCGCACGAACATGCTGTCGATACCGAAGCCGTCGGCCAGGATGTTTTTCAAGGTACCGACCACTTCCTGCGGCGCCGGCAAAATACTGATATCGAGCAACCCGTCATCGGCCAGCGCCTGTGGACATAACACATGTCCGCCACCTGCCTGGCGACCATTGCCAATGCCCAGGGCCAGCAGATCACCGCTCCAGTGAAAATCAGGTCCCTGCAACTCACCGTAGGCTGCGTGCAGTTCGCTGAAGCGTGACAATCCGGTGAACAGATACGCGGCGCCGCCCAGGACCTTTTTCAGATCCTCGGAGGTGTTGGCCGTGACCTGACTGCCAAAGCCGCCCGTGGCCATGTTCAGAAACACCTGCCCGCCAACCTCCCCCAGATCGATGGCAACGGGCTCAATGTCCAGTAAATCCAGCGCCTGGGCAGGCTCCAGAGGCACACCGGCTGCACGGGCAAAATCGTTGGCGGTTCCCAGCGGCATCAGCACCAGGCTGGCTTGCGTCGATTTGGCGGACATCGCTTCGGCAATATCACGCAGCGTGCCGTCACCACCTCCGGCGACGATTTGCCCATAGCCCGCCGCCAGTGCCTCATCCACCAAACGTTGAGCGTCGCCCGTCTCCCACGTCAGCCGGACAGCCAGCTCCCAACCTTGTTGGCGCTTGCTTTCGACGGCCGCCCGGACCTCCTCGTTGAGCGCCTGCTTGCCATGCAGAATCAACAATGCCTTGCGTTCGCTCATGTGTCGTCCCTCTCCGTTTTAGTACCACATGAGAGATGTTGACCCCGTACTGCGTGAGAAAAGTCGATGCCTGCCGAATTATTTTCCTTCGCGCACGCTTGAGCCTTAGACGACAGGATTTTTCTTACAAAACATGAGGAATCGGCTTAATTGACCATCAGGAGGGACTCGTACACTTTGGTGTCCGGATTTTTCAGCCTTCCACAGAACAAAACATCCAGGAGAAGTTGATATGGAACCTCGTGTCGTTGAGCTGGAAGCCCACCTCAAGTACATCCGCAAAGACATGGAAAACGTGCGCAACGAAGTCAGGTCCATCAAGCATCGCCTTGCCTATACCGTTGGGGGAACGGTGGTGCTACTCGGCCTGCTGGGCTGGATTGCCAATAGCCGTTTCGATCAGCTTGTGACACTGCTGTTGGCGCATTGAGCGCCCCCCAAAAAAACATGTAGGAGCGAGCATGCTCGCGATGCTAGTCCAGACAACGCGGGCATTCAGATACCCCGCGTTATCGTTGTCCTCCATCGCGAGCGTGCTCGCTCCTACAGTTACAGCATTTACAGCACTTCACTTAGTGGAATGAAATACACCGCATCACCGGCTAGCAGCGTGCGATCTTCCAACACTTCAACCAGTCCATCGGCCCAGGCGGCGCTGCGCAACACACCGGAACTCTGATTTCTGTAGATGATTGCCCGTCCGTTTTCGAGGCGACCACGCAAGTACTCACGTCGATTGCCCGCCACGGGCCAGTCGAATCCGGCCGGCACCTGGATCTTCAGCGGTTCCACCTGTTGTACACCCTGGCGACGCAACAGATAGGGTCTGGCCAACAAGGCGAACGTCACCAGTGTCGATGCCGGGTTACCGGGCAAGCCGATGACCGGTACGCCGCGAAAATGCCCGAACGTCAGCGGTTTTCCGGGTTTGATGGCGAGCTTCCACAAACTCAGCTCACCCTCCTCCCGCAAGGCGATGCCCAGGAAGTCAGCCTCACCGACCGATACGCCACCGGTGGAAAGAATCAGGTCGACATTTTTTAACTCGCCAAGCCGCGCACGGGTGGTGTCCAGATTGTCCGGAAGAATGCCGGCGTCGATCACTTCACAGCCCAGGCGCTGCAACCAGCTGCAGAGCAACACACGATTGCTGTTATAGATCTGCCCGGGGCCGAGCGCCTGCCCCGGTTCGATCAACTCGTCTCCGGTGGACAGCACCGCAACCCGCACCCGACGGATCACCTCCAGTTCGGCACAACCAAGCGAGGCCGCCAGGCCCAGTTCGATTGGTCCCAGAACCGTACCTGCCGACAGAATCAGTTCACCGACCGTGGCCTCCTGTCCTTGTGGGCGAATGTTTTGCCCAGGCTTCAGGGTCTCGGTGAATCGCACTCGTCCGTCCGCCTGGACTTCGGCGTTTTCCTGCATTTCGACGCAATCGGCGCCGGCGGGAACAGGGGCGCCGGTGAAGATCCGGGCACAGGTGCCAGGCTGCAAAGCGTCAGGCGCCTGCCCGGCAAAAATCTTCTGGCTGACAGCCAGCGGCTCGCCGGTCCAGTCGGTCACGCGCAGGGCATACCCGTCCATGGCACTGTTGGGCCACGGTGGCAGGTCGAGGGTCGACAAGAGGTCTTCAGCCAGCACACGCCCCTGGATTTGCGCCAGCGGCAAGCGCTCACGCTCGACAATCCTTGAGGCTTCGGCCATGTCCAGCAAACGTGCGAGCGCGACCTCGACCGGCATCAGGCTGCCGGTCTTGCCCGGCTTACCCGCGGGATTCACAGGGAGCCGCCTGTTTCAGGTGAGTCACGAAATTGCATGGGCGATGCCGCGAGTCGAGCTGCTCGGCAAGGATGCCGTCCCAACCCGTACGTACGGCATTGGTCGAACCCGGCAAGCAGCAGACCAGCGTGCCATTGGCCAACCCCGCCAGTGCGCGCGATTGAACGGTTGAAGTGCCAATGTCGGCTACCGAAATCTGCCGGAACAGCTCGCCAAAGCCATCCACTTGCTTGTCGAGCAGGCAGGCCACCGCTTCCGGCGTACTGTCGCGTCCGGTGAAGCCGGTACCGCCGGTGATCAACACCACCTGCACGACGTCGTCGGCAATCCAGTTGGCGACTTGCGCACGGATTTTATAGAGATCATCTTTGAGCAAGACCCGGGAAGCCAGGTTATGACCGGCGGCGGTCAAGCGGTCGACGAAGACCTGGCCTGAAGTGTCGGTTTCCAGGGTTCGGGTGTCGCTGACCGTCAGAACTGCGATGTTTAGCGGTGCGAAAGGTACTTCAGCCTTGGTTGTCATAGGCTCATCCAGTTGTAGGAGAAACAGCCCGGTGTTATATCACAGCGCCCCATTTTCTCGCCGCTCCACCCTGCTCAATGGAAACCCGCCATGACGTCGAATCATTTGCCCCTCTGTTCCATTCTGCTCCTGGCAGGTGGCCGCGGCCAACGCATGGGCGGCCAGGATAAAGGTCTGGTGCAATGGCACGGCGAACCGCTGATTGCTCACCTGCATCGCAAGACGCGTGGGGTGAGCGATGACTTGATCATTTCCTGCAACCGCAACCTGGAAAAATACGCGCCCTACGCCGACCAGTTGGTTCACGACGACGAAGGCGATTTTCCAGGGCCACTGGCCGGCATTCGAGCGGGCCTGAAAGTGGCTCGACATACCCATATGCTGGTCCTGCCTTGCGATGTGCCCCGTGTCGACGAGGCCCTGATCGCCAGCATGCGCGAAGCCGCCAACCTTAATCCGGACAAGCCGCTGATGCTGCGCCATGACGGTCATTGGGAGCCCCTGCTCTGCGTCATTCCCGTGGCACTTCGCGATGATTTCGAAAACGCCTGGCAACAGGGTGAACGCAGCCCCGGACGACTCATGCGCCAGCTCGGCGCCACGGCATTGCAGTGCCCTGACAACGACCCGCGACTGGCCAACCTCAACACGCCGGAACTGTTAAGCGCGCACAACACTGTGTCAGACTGACCGCACCGAGGAACTTGCACGCGCTGCACACGTCTGAAGTTCAGTAACCAAAGAATTCATTTCGGAGACACACCATGACTCAACGGACCCTGGCCACTTTCATGCTCGCTCTGGTCCTCGCTACCCTCGCCGGTTGCTCATCGCCTGCAGTGATCACCTTGAATGACGGTCGCGAGATCCAGGCTGTCGACACGCCAAGCTATGACAAGGATTCGGGCTTCTACGAATTCGAACAACTGGACGGCAAGCAGACCCGCATCAACAAGGATCAGGTTCGCACCGTTAAAGAGTTGTAATCCGCGCGGCGACTACCGGATACGAAAATGCCCCGACTTGTCGGGGCATTTGCTTTTCCGGGTGACGCAAACTACGGGTTCGGCTCTTTCGCCAGCTTGTCCACGCGGGTGATTGCCTGCGTGGCTTCGGTGATGCATTTTTTGTCGTCGTTGGCAGCGTTTGCCGCTTCCGCGCTGGCCTGAAGGCGTTTGACTTCCATGGTGGTATTTTCGGAGGTGGCCGGCAGGGTGGTTACCTTGTCCTTGAGTTCCTGCAGCTTGATCATGCAAAGGTCGTGGTCTGCGGCAAATACGGGAGAGGCCAACATTGCTGCGCAAATGAACATTCCAGCGAAAACGGTACGTTTCATGGGTATCTCCTTGCATGGAAGGTCTCGGAGCCGCCGAAGAATCTGGCTGCTATACCGAGTTCTTTGAACGCCACCCTCAAGGGGCCTGTTCAAATGACTGCAAAGCTGATCATAAATTCGATTTATTCGAACCCCGCATGAATCAGAGGGCCCCCTTGCTTACCACTGCAGGGTGATCGCACTCTCGAACGTTCTTTCCTGCCCCGTGACCGGGTCCACGAACGTCAATCCCTGGGCCAACAGCTTCAGGGGATTAGCGTAGTCGTCCTGCGCATCCTTGAGGACCTGTGGATAAAACGGGTCGTTACAGATGCTCGCGCCCAACGCGGTCATGTGTACCCGCAACTGATGCTGCCTGCCCGTCACCGGGTACAGCGCATAGCGCCACAACTCATCGTTCCGCTCTCTGACCTCGACGAGCGTCTCGGAATTCGGTGTCCCCGGCCCCTCCTGCATGCGGAAGAACGGCTCGCCCTTGATGAGTCGGCTTTTATGCACCAGGGGAAACGAATGTTCTGGCAATGCCCGGGCGATGGCCTCATAGCGCTTTTCGATTTGCCGGGTGGGGAACAACGACTGATAGGCCGAACGGGTTTGAGGATTGGCCGAAAACAGCACCAGCCCCGCCGTATGCCGGTCAATGCGATGCAACGGCACGAGATTGGGGTTATCCAGGCGACGTATCAGGCGCCTTAGCAACGTCTGTTCGACATATCCACCCGAAGGCGTCACGGGCAGAAAATGCGGTTTGTCCGCCACCACCAGATGTTCGTCCGCATACAGGATCGACTCGAGCACCGGGATCGGCTTCTCGTCCGGGACTTCGCGAAAATAGTGAATGCGCAGGCCTTGCCTGTAGGGCAGGTCCAGCGGGATGGGGGAACCTTGCCCATCAAGCACACGGCCTCGGGCGAATCGATCCAGCCATTGTTCACGACCGATGGCGCTGAAGTGCTCGCACAGGCAATCGAAAACGGTCTGCCACGAGCCAGGCGGCAAACAGAGTGTGCTGGCCTGGCTGTGTGCAGCGGAAAAAGATGGACTGGACATACGAAAGCTCTAAATCTCAAGGCAGAGCGGCATTATCCAACAGCGGCGCGAGTGAACCTAGCGGAGAATCTCAAGCCGGTATCGGTGTGCGCGCCGCGGCCTCGGTGTACTCCTTCAGCCAGCGCAGTACGTCGACCGCCTCCCAGCGCCCCGGGTCATACAAGGCGTACAACAGGCCCTGATAGCCCACCACGTCCAGCTGCCGGTGATAGCCGGCGCGCTGGAACAAGGCTTCGATTTCAGCGAAACAGGTATTGAAATGCAGTTTGTTGAAAGGCGTCTTGCCCTCCGTTACCAGACCGTCCAGACGCAACTCCAGGACCGCCTCGCGGACCACGTCCACCGACATCCGGTTCACGCTGCTCTTCAACTGTTCGACATTGACCACGATTCAACCCTCTTGCGCCCGGACCGAACCGCTGGCCCCTGAATCCAGGAACAGCGGTGCGCAATCCGAATAACTGTATGCGCATACAGTATCCGAATCGCAACGGTTAAGCCAATAGGATCAATCGCAAAGTTCGACCGGCGCAGCGGTCATCACGAGAGGTTCAACGCAGAAAACTCACTACATCGTCGGAACCGAAAGGCCAGCCCAGCTCAGCTCCGGTATCCACCCGACGCAAGACCGGAATCCGCAGGCTGTAGGCCTGGAACCAGGTTTCGTCGTCGGTGATGTCCACCAGCTCCACCAGCAGGCCGCGCTCGACGAACTCCATCAGCAGGGCTTCGGCCACTTCACAGAGATGGCACCCCAAGGTGCCGAACAGCTGACATTCAGGAGGCATGAGCGCTCAACCACAAAAAATAAGTGACTATTCTAGGCCTGCCCTGAAAAGTCGTCGAGCGCCCGGCCGGCGGTCACTCAGTCCTGGCTGACCGCGCCGATCTTGTGTATCGACAGGTCCGCGCCGTAATACTCTTCTTCCTGGCTCAGACGCAGGCCGTGGAATGCCTTGATCGTGCCATACACGGCATGGCCCCCGACAAATGCCACCACCACGCCCAATCCCGTGCCGATCAACTGGCTGATCAGACTCACCCCGCCCAACCCGCCCAATGCACTCTGGCCGAAGATGCCGCAGGCGATTCCGCCCCACACACCGCACAGGCCATGCAACGGCCAGACACCCAGCACATCGTCGATGTGCCATTTGCCTTGAGCGGCGGTAAAGCACCAGACGAACAGCGCCCCGGCAATCGCCCCGGTCACCAGCGCACCCACGGGATGCATCAAGTCGGAGCCGGCACAGATGGCCACCAGCCCGGCCAGCGGGCCGTTATGCAGGAAGCCCGGGTCATTGCGCCCGACGATAAGGGCCGCCATGGTGCCGCCGACCATGGCCATCAACGAATTCACCGCCACCAGCCCGCTGACGCCTTGCAGGGTTTGCGCGCTCATCACGTTGAAACCGAACCAGCCGACGATCAGGATCCACGACCCCAGCGCCAGAAACGGAATGCTCGACGGTGCGAATGCCACCAGACGGCCTTCGCGGTAGCGACCATTGCGCGGGCCAAGCAGCAGTACCGCCGCCAGCGCCAGCCAGCCGCCCATGGCATGCACGACCACCGAGCCGGCAAAGTCATGGAAACCCGCGCCGAAATGCACGAGCAACCAGGCTTGCAGGCCAAAGTTGCCGTTCCAGACCATGCCTTCGAAGAACGGATAGATGAACGCCACGATCAATGCAGTCGCGCACAACTGCGGAACGAATCGCGCACGCTCGGCGATGCCACCGGAAATGATCGCCGGAATGGCCGCGGCGAAGGTCAGCAGGAAGAAAAACTTTACCAGCCCATAACCGTGATCGACGTTGATCACCGCCGCCGGCTGCATGAAGGTCACCCCATAGGAAATCCAATAGCCTATAAAGAAGTAGGCCAGCGTCGAAACGGCGAAGTCACTGAGGATCTTGGACAGCGCGTTGACCTGGTTTTTCTGGCGAACCGTACCGACCTCAAGGAAGGCAAAACCGGCGTGCATGGCCAGGACCATGACCGCACCGATCAAAATGAACAACGTATTGGAGCTATGGACCAGGCTGTCCACAGCGCTTTGCAGGTTTTCCATGGATTAGGCAGACCTTAAGGCAAAAAGAGCACCAAAGCAGTTCGCGCGGGCAATCCATGCACCAAGTTGTGACGCCTGGCATCCAGGGCATCACGCCTGATGAACCGCTTTGGCGCACAGGGTTCGTCAAGGCCAATCACAACCGTTTCTTTTGTTCGGTTTTTGATTGCTGCAATCAGGGTTTTACGTAAATCATGCCCAGCATCGGCGCAACGGCGCAGGCTGACGCACCACGACACAGCAAAAGTTGTACCAGTCATTTGTACTGAACCTTCGCACAAGGCTCATACTCGAACCTTTCAGACGCCACCCATGGAGATCACCAATGGCCAGCACCAAGGCAAAGACTGCTCAAGAAATCCTGATGAACGACTTTCAGACACTGGTCAGCGACACCGAGCGGTTGCTGGAACATACGGCGTCCCTGGCGGGTGACCAGGCTGACGAGTTGCGCGGGCAGATCCATGAGAGCCTGCTGCGGGCTCGGGAAACCTTGAAGCTGACCGAGGATTCTTTACGCGAGCGTGGCCAAGCCGCTGTCACCGCGACCGAAGACTATGTTCAGGCCAACCCATGGCAATCGGTCGGCATCGCCGCCGGTGTGGGTTTCCTGCTCGGTCTGCTGGCAACCCGGCGCTGATTATGGCGACTGAAGATTTCGGCTCGTCCGCATCGAGCGCCAGTTCCTCATCGCGACGCCTCGGCGCCGCCTTTCTCGGGTTGCTGCACAGTCATGTCGAGTTGTTCGGCATAGAACTGCAGGAACAAAAGGCCCGCACCGTCAGCCTGCTTTTGTTCGCAGGCCTGGCCCTGGTGTTTGCCCTCTTGTTGCTGGTGGGATTGTCGACGCTGGTGATGATCCTGTTCTGGGACACCTATCGCCTGGCGGCCATCATCGGTCTTTGCGTCTTCTATACCCTGGCGGCGATCTTCTGCGGCCTTCGCTTGAGAGCGGCGATTTTCGATGAATCCTCGCCCTTCCATGGCACGCTGGAAGAACTGTCCAACGACCGGGAGCGACTGCTGCCATGAACCTGCCTGAACTGCCTCGCAACAGCTCGCGCATCGAAATGCGCAAGGCGTTGATCCGCTTGCGCATGGAAATGCATCGCCAGGAAATCCGCCACGAGTCCGCGCAACTGTTGCAACCCTTGCAGCGTGTTCGCGGGATGACGCAAAGCCTGCACGAAGGTCTCGGCATCAAGCACGCTCCACTGTGGGGCGTGGCCGCGGTCACACTGTTGGGCTTTCTCACCGGCAAAGGTGCCAAGAGTGGCGGTACCAGCGGCCTGATCCGCCTGGTTCGTCTCGGTGCGACGCTGGGACCGCTGATCAAACTGGTGATGCAGGGCTCTTCGCGCAAACCCTGAGCCGTCACTTTCTGGCTCCATTCCTGCGAAAACCCACGGGATGAACCTCTTGATCAAGGGGTTCATCCCTGTGCGGCGACCCGGACAGTAGCTGCAGTTTCCCTTGCAGGTCAGGATGCGAACCGGGAAGCTAGGAACTCAAGTCCCCCGACGGAGAGACCCGCCTTGGATTGGCACACCCTGCTTACCCGTGAACGCCTCGGAAAGCCTCTGCACAGCTCGCAAGAACTCGGCCGCAGTCCTTTTCACAAAGACCATGACCGCATCATTTTCTCGGGCGCGTTTCGTCGTCTCGGGCGCAAGACCCAGGTGCATCCGGTCTCCAGCAACGATCATATCCACACGCGCCTGACTCACTCGCTGGAAGTCAGTTGCGTCGGCCGATCGCTGGGCATGCGCGTCGGCGAGACCATCCGCAGCGCCCTCCCCGACTGGTGCGAACCCGGCGACCTGGGAATGGTGGTGCAGTCGGCCTGTCTGGCCCATGACATTGGCAACCCACCGTTCGGTCACTCCGGCGAAGATGCGATTCGCCACTGGTTCCAGCAAGCCGCCGGCCGGGGCTGGCTGGATGCCATGAGCGAAGCCGAGCGCAATGACTTCCTTAACTTCGAAGGCAACGCCCAGGGCTTTCGGGTACTGACCCAGCTGGAATATCACCAGTTCGAGGGCGGCACCCGACTGACCTATGCCACCCTCGGCACCTACCTGAAATATCCCTGGACGGCGAGGCACGCCGACTCGCTGGGGTACAAGAAACACAAATTCGGCTGCTACCAGAGCGAACTGCCGCTGCTGGAGCAAATCGCCCACAAGCTCGGCCTGCCGCAACTTGAAGATCAGCGCTGGGCGCGCCATCCGCTGGTTTACCTGATGGAGGCCGCCGACGATATCTGCTACGCGTTGATTGATCTCGAAGATGGCCTGGAAATGGCCCTGCTCGAATACAGCGAAGTGGAGTCCTTGCTTTTGGACCTGGTGGGAGACGATCTGCCGGAAACCTATCGGCAGCTCGGTCCCGGGGATTCTCGCCGGCGAAAACTGGCCATTCTGCGTGGCAAAGCCATTGAACACCTGACCAATGCCGCGGCGCGCGCCTTCGTCGAGCAGCAAGACGTGTTGCTGGCCGGCGCGCTGCCCGGCGACCTGGTGGAACACATGCACGGCCCGGCCAAACGTTGCGTCCTCAATGCAAAGGATATGGCGCGCAAAAAAATCTTCCAGGACAAACGCAAGACCCTGCACGAAATCGGTGCCTACACCACCCTGGAAATTCTGCTCAACGCTTTCTGTGGCGCGGCGGTGGAACAACACAACGGTCGCACCCCATCCTTCAAGAGTCGGCGGATTCTCGATCTGCTGGGCAACAATGCTCCGGATCCGCACGGTTCATTGCATGCATCGTTCCTGCGCATGATCGACTTCATCGCCGGCATGACAGACAGCTATGCCAGCGACATGGCGCTGGAAATGACGGGGCGCTCCAGCCGCTGATGAGCGCCTGCTGATCGGCCATTACGCCACTGCAATGGCCGATCAGCCCTCAAAACACCGGTGGCATTCAACGCTCGCTGAATCGCCCTACAAGTGATGTCGCCTCAACTGATCGATTGCCGGTTTTCGAAGCGAAACAATCGCGCCTCCTTTGCTCAAAAAAGATGCATAAAAATATGATCAAAGACAATTTGCGCATCTTGCTGGTGGAAGACCATCCGTTTCAGCTAAAGGCAACTCAATATCTACTCGAAAGTTATGGTTTTAATCGGTTAACTACAACCGACTGTGCCCAAGGTGCGTTGGCGCAGATGTTTAGGGCTGAGCAACCTTTCGACATTCTTTTGTGCGATCAATGCTTGCCTGACCTCTCGGGTATTGAACTGGTCAAATTCGCCAGTCAGCGTGGAATGATCAAACAGGCAATCTTGCTGAGCAGCCTGACATCAACTGAGCTGGATAGACTTGAAGACATGGCAGCTACTCACGATCTCCCATTATTGGGATATTTGATAAAGCCACTGAAACACGACGAATTCATACAACTATTGACTTCGATCCCATTAAAAATACCGCAAGAAAATCAACTTCACAGAAATAATAACAACTTAAATAAACTTACAAACACCCCAACCACCTACACACCAAACTTACTTCCCCACGTAAAAAAACCTAGTTGAAGCGTAATCCTATTCTTTTTTGCTTGTAGGAATTATCCTATTTTGCCACTACAGGTAAGCCAGTTCATACGTCACACCAACTATCTGAGCTAAGGTGCGCGCTTTATTACAGCTCGCATGGGACTTTATTATGAACTCCGTTTTTATTGTCGACGATCACCCTGTCATCCGACTTGCAGTTCGTATGCTGCTTGAACACGAGGGTTACAAAGTCATCGGTGAAACCGACAACGGGGTCGATGCCATGCAGATGGTCCGCGAATGCATGCCGGACCTGGTCATTCTCGACATCAGCATTCCCAAGCTCGATGGTCTGGAAGTACTGGCCCGTTTCAACGCAATGAGCACACCCTTGAAAACATTGGTACTGACAGCACAGTGCCCGACACTCTTCGGTATTCGTTGCATGCAATCCGGCGCGTCCGGATATGTTTGTAAACAGGAAGATCTGAGCGAACTGGTCAGCGCCATCAAAGCCGTTTTGTCAGGTTACAACTACTTTCCCAGCGAAGCATTGAATCCCGTTCGCGGCGACGAAGCCCGATGTGCCGAACTGGAACTGTTCAAATCGGTCAACGACCGGGAACTGATGGTACTGCAACTTTTTGCACAAGGCCGTACCAACAAGGAAATCGCCAAAGGCATGTTCCTGAGCAACAAAACCGTAAGCACTTACAAAAAGCGACTCATGCAGAAACTTAAAGCCAAGTCTCTGGTTGAACTCATCGAAATGGCAAAACGCAACGCACTCGTATGAGAGACAGGATGCCCAGTCGCGCAATGGATTATCTGATACTGATTGCCGTTGGCCTTTGCCTGAGCAGCTCATCGTTCGCAGCACAGCACAGTGAAAACTACGATTTGCTCAGTCGCTCAACGGCCGGAAAACTGGACATTCAGCTGGATACCGGACAAAAGCGCTGGCTGAAGAACAAACACGAACTGATCCTGGGCACTTCCGCACCGGACTACCCGCCCTTTGACCTGACCCTCAGCGGCCGCGATTACGAGGGGTTCACCGCCGACTACGCGGGTATCATCGGCAATGCCACCGATTTACCCATCAAAGTCCAGCGCTTCGCGTCCCGGGGAGCCGCCATCGAAGCGCTTGAAAAGGGTGAAGTCGATCTGTTGGGTACGGCCAACGGGTTCGAGGCGCGCAGTAGCGAAATTGTCCTGTCCCTGCCCTACGCCGTGGATCAACCAGTGTTGGTGACCCGTGAAGGCGAATCCCGCTCCCTGACCGATGGCCTTGCCGGCATGCGCCTGAGCATGGTGTATCACTATTTGCCGCTGGACGAAGTCAAGGCTCTGTATCCAAAGGCGCTCATCACCTCGTATCCGTCCTACCAGAATGCGATCAATGCCGTGGCTTTCGATCAAGCTGACGTGTTTCTCGGCGACACCATTTCTACCCACTACATCATCAACAAGGGGTATCTGAACAACATCCGAATGGCCAGCTTTGGCAAACACGAAGCCCATGGTTTCAGTTTCGCGGTGCGCAAGAACAATCCCGAACTGCTGGGCATCGTCAACGCAATACTTGAGGCCGTGCCCACCGGTGTTCGAGAAAACATCGCCAAGCGCTGGAGTGCCGGCAGTGACATTCTGCTCACCGATCACAAACTGGAGCTTAGTTACAGCGAGGAACGCTGGCTGGCGCAACATCCGGTGGTACGCGTGGTGGTGAACGAAGCGTTCGCACCCCTCACTTTTTTCGACAGCGAGGGTAACTTTCGTGGCGTGGCTGCGGATTTGCTCGAACTGATCAGGTTGCGCACCGGATTGCGCTTCGACATCCAGCGCAGCCGCAGCGACAGCGACATGATCCAGCGCATCGAAGCCGATCAGGCCGATCTGATCGCCGCCCTGCTGCCCAGCGCGCCACGGGAAACCCTCCTCAACTTCAGCCGACCGTACCTGCAAAACTCCTACGTACTGCTGACACGCAAGGCCGAAGACAGCCCGGCCAACCTGACACAGCTTGAAGGTAAACGCCTGGCCATCGCTCAGGGGCATCCATTGACGGCCTTTTTGCGTCGCGAATTTCCGCTGATCACGATTATTGAAACCCCGGACACTTTCAGTGCAGTGGAAATGCTCGCCGAAGGCCTTGCAGAAGGCACAGTCAACTCATTGGTGATTGCCAATTACTTCATCTCTTCACGACTGTTCGAGCATACCCTGCAGATCAGTACCACCATCGGCACCGAACAAGCCGCTTTCTCCCTGGCAACCCACCGCGGGGCCAAAGAACTGCATGACATCCTCAACAAGGCACTACTGAGTATCTCGCCGGAAGAACTGGGCATTATCAACAGCCGCTGGCGTGGTTATTCGGCCTCTTCTCAAAACACCTGGCGTCGCTATCACCGGCTGTTCTATCAAATCGCCATCGGTGCCGGCGTACTGCTGCTGATTTCCGTTGCCTGGAACGCTTACATGCGGCGTCAGATCAATCAACGCAAGGCCGCTGAACGCGCCCTGAACGATCAATTCGAGTTCATGCGCTCGCTGGTCAACGGTACACCTCACCCAATTTACGTGCGTGACCGCCAGGGTCTGCTGCAAAGCTGCAACGACAGTTACCTGCAAGCCTTCAACGCCAGACGCGAAGATGTCATCGGCAAAAGTGTCATCGAGGATTCCCTGAGCAATGCTTTCGAAGCCCGGGAATATCAGGCCGACTATCAGCGCGTGGTGGCCGAGGGCACGCCGCTGATACTCGACCGCCCGATGCACATCGGCGGTCGCCGACTGACGATCTATCACTGGATTCTTCCGTACCGAGACTCGAGCGGTGAAGTCCAGGGCATCATCGGTGGCTGGATCGACATCAGCGAACGCCGGCAACTGTTCGATGACTTGCGTTGCGCCAAAGAGCGTGCCGATGAAGCCAACCGGGCCAAGAGCACGTTTCTGGCGACCATGAGTCACGAGATCCGCACACCGATGAATGCAATCATCGGCATGCTCGAACTGACGCTCAAGCGAATCGAGCGCCAACACCCGGACCGTCCCGCTATCGATGTCGCGTACAACTCGGCGAAGGATCTGCTGGAGCTGATCGGCGACATACTCGACATCGCACGCATCGAATCCGGGCACCTGAGCCTGAGCCCGGAATGGGTCAATCCACAGGAAACAGTGGCGTCCGTGGTACGGATTTTCGATGGATTGGCACGGCAGAAAGCCCTGGAACTCCAGCTGGACTTCAACCCGATCAATCCTCCCGTCGACGTCCTGCTCGATCCATTGCGTTTCAAACAGGTGCTGTCGAACCTGGTCAGCAATGCCATCAAATTTACCGAACAAGGCCGGGTCAGGATCAGCGTCGAGTTGCGCCCGACCACCGAACCCGATCAGGTCCAGATGCAGCTGCAGGTAGAGGACAGCGGCATCGGAATCAGTGCACAGGATCAACAACGGCTGTTCGAGCCTTTCGCCCAGGCCAAAAACACTGGGCAAACCGCCCAGGGTGGCACCGGGCTGGGTCTGGTGATAAGCCGCAGTCTTTGCGAACGGATGGGCGGCAGCCTGCAACTGAGCAGTCAGCCCGGCGTCGGTACGCGAGTACAGCTGTCGCTGCTTCTACCGGCGATGTCACGGGAATCCCGAGTGGAGAAAACCGACACGACGATCCATGCAGCCAGCACCCCATTGAAGGTTCTGGTGGTAGATGACCATGCGGCCAACCGTCTGCTCATGTGCCAGCAACTGGAGTTTCTGGGCCACCGATTCAGTGGCGCAGCAGACGGGCGGGAAGGATTCGAGACGTGGAAAGCCGACGTATTCGACCTCGTGATCGCCGACTGCAATATGCCGGTCATGAATGGCTATGAGCTGTCCCGGGCCATTCGCCAACACGAACAGCAGACGCAGCAACGGCCCTGTACTGTCCTGGGTTTTACCGCCAATGCCCAACCCGAAGAGGTTCAGCGCTGCAAACGCGCCGGTATGGATGACTGCCTGTTCAAACCCCTGACCTTGACGGCCCTGAGCCATTGGCTCGAAGGCCTGACACCGACCGTCCATTCACCCGCCTTCAGCCAGGAAGGATTGCAGCAACTGACGGGAGGCAACCCGGCATTGAACCAGCGCCTGTTGACCGAACTGCTCAACAGCAACCGCCAGGATCGCCAGGGATTGCTGGCCCTGCGCGGCACCACCGAACCGCAGGCATTTATCGACATCGCCCACAAAATCAAGGGTGCGGCCCGGATCGTCCAGGCCTCTCGACTGATCGACAGCTGCGAAGCCCTCGAGATCACTTGCCGTGCGCCCTTTGACCCCGACCAGGTGGCCGAATGCTCTGCAGCCGTGGAGCGCGCGCTGCTGGAATTGGACCAGGCTTTGCTGCAAAAAATCAGCGACAACGTTAAAAGCGGAACGACAGAGGCTTAACTATGCTTGGACGCTGAGCAGTGCGTTAACCATCACGGAGTGACCTGCATGCCTGACCCACTGCGTCCGGATCCACGGCGGTTTCCGCTGCACGTTCACATCAGTGTGATGTTTACCTGTCTGCTTTTGTTGACGGGGATAGTGCTGGGTATTTTCAACTACCAGCAATCCACACAGATCATCCTGTCCAGCAGCGAGAAACTCTTCGATCGCATCGAGCAGGATGTGCGCCTGGACCTGAAAGCCACCTATGAACCCATTCGCCACCTGCTGAGCCTGCAAGTCGTGAACCCGGCGGTTCATGGAACGGACCTGGCGCAGCGCCTGACGCTGCTCAAACCCTTCAGCCAGTCGCTCATCGACAACCCTGACCTGGCGTCGCTGTATCTGGGCTACAGCAGTGGCGATTTTTTCATGGTTCGTCCGCTGCGAACCGACGCCTTGAAAACGCTGCTCAACGCGCCGCCATCAGCGGCTTATCAAGTCTGGAGCATCGAGCGAAACAGCAGCGGCCAGACGCATTCCCAATCCCTGTTTTTCGATCAGGACCTGACATTCATCAGTCGCAACGACAACCCCGATGACAGTTATGACCCGCGCAGCCGCACCTGGTTTACCAGCGCCAGCCGTGGTCAAGACCAGATCACCACCGAGCCTTACATTTTCTTCTCCACCCATAACGTCGGGACCACCCTCGCCCGGCGCGGTGACGAGCAGGTGGTGATGGGCGCTGACCTGACCCTGGCCGAGTTGAGTGCCACCCTGGCCAAACATGTGGTGACGCCCGCCACCCAAATCGTGCTGTTCGATACCCAAGGCAATGCCGTTGCCTACCCTGATGCCAGCCGCTTGATCATCGACGACCAGACCGCTCGCCTGATCAAGGCAGCCGACCTGAGCCCTAGCCTGGGCGCACTGCTCAACAGCCCACATAAACGCAATCGCCTGCATGCCGATGGCCGCCAATGGATTGTCGCCCGCAGCAGCATGCAGGAAGGCGGTCCCAATGGACTGCAGCTGGCGATGTTGGTGCCTGAAGATGAATTGCTGGTCGATGCCTACCGCATGCGCTGGCAGGCAGCACTGATTACCTTGGCGATCCTGCTGCTGTGCATTCCGCTTGGCTGGCTGACCTCGCGAATCCTGGTCAAGCCCTTGCGCGCGCTGGTGCGGGAAGCGGACGGAATACGCAGTTTCGATTTCAACGCCCCCCTTTCTCGTCGCTCCCCGGTGCTCGAAGTCGACCAACTGAGCGTGTCGATGGCGCGCATGAAAGACACCCTGGCGAGCTTCTTCCAGATCACCGACAGCCTGAGCGCCGAAACCCGTTTCGACCCTCTGCTGGAACGGGTGCTGTTTGAAACCGTGAAAATCGGCCAGGCCCAGGCCGGCCTGATTTACTTGCGCGAAGGTGACGGCGATCGCATGGAACCCTATGGTCTGGTGATCAAGGACAAGGCGCAGTCGCTGTCGTCTTTCGACTTGCAGGCCCACGAGCTTCAGAACCCGCAAAGCCCGGCCTGGATGCAGCAGTTGTGGACTGCCGACAATGTCGTCAGCAACCTGGGATTCGAACAGGCAGGGGACCTGCAAAAAGTGTTGTTCGCGCTGGAATGCCCCCGGGTGCACCTGATTGGCATCCGCCTGCACAATCGCCATAACGAAACCGTCGGTCTGCTGGTGTTCCTCCTGGCCGACAGCGGCACCCGGGATGATCTGGAAAAACTGCGTCCGGATCGGATCGCATTTCTGCAAGCCGTGTCCGGCGCGGCGGCGGTGAGTATCGAAAGCCAGCGCATGCGTGCCCGCCAGAAGCATCTGATGGAGTCGTTCATCAAGTTGCTGGCCGGAGCAATCGACGCCAAGAGTCCTTACACCGGCGGGCATTGCCAGCGGGTACCGGCGCTGACGCTGATGCTCGCTCAGGCCGCGGCGGCCAGCAAAGACCCAGCCTTCAGCGGCTATCAACCCAGCGATGATGAATGGGAAGAACTGCACATCGCCGCCTGGCTGCACGATTGCGGCAAGGTCACCACCCCGGAATACGTCGTGGACAAAGCGACCAAACTGGAAACCCTGAACGATCGCATCCACGAAATCCGTACCCGTTTCGAGGTGCTCAAGCGCGATGCGTGGATCAGCTACTGGCAAGCACTTGCCCAGGGAGGCGATGAGCAAGCGCTGGCACAACTGCGTGATGCCACTCTCCAGGAACTGGACGATGATTTCGCCTTCGTTGCCCGCTGCAATCTCGGCGGAGAGGCTATGGCCGAGGGCGATCTGCAGCGCCTGCGCAGCGTTTCAGAGCGCACCTGGACGCGAACCCTGGATGATCGCCTGGGTGTTTCCTGGGAAGAGAACCAGCGCCAGGCTCGCACCCCGGCACCGACACTGCCAGTCACCGAACGGCTGTTGGCGGACAAGGCCGAACATCTGTTCGAGCGCCCCGATACCCAACTGATCGCGCCGGATAACCCCTGGGGCTTCAAACTCGATGTTCCGCGCTACAAGTACAACCGCGGAGAACTCTACAACCTGAGCATCACCCGCGGCACCCTGACGAGCGAAGAGCGCTACATCATCAATCACCATATCGTGCAGACAATCCTGATGCTCAATCAGTTGCCCTTCCCCGCCCATCTGCGCAACGTGCCGGAAATTGCCGGTGGCCATCACGAAAAAATGGACGGTACCGGTTACCCCAAACGCTTGAAGCGCGAGGAAATGAGCCTGCCGGCACGAATGATGGCGATTGCCGATATTTTCGAAGCCCTGACCGCGGCCGACCGGCCTTACAAGAAGGCCAAGTCGTTGAGCGAGGCGCTGGGGATCATGGCCTTCATGTGCCGGGATGCGCACATCGATCCGCAGTTGTTCAGGTTGTTCATCGAAGCGCACATCTATCGGCAGTACGCCGAACGCTTCCTCGACCCGCGGCAGATCGATGCGATAGACCCGTCAGGCCTGCTGATTAAAGCCGGCCTGGCGGTTTGATCGAAAACCGGCAATCAGCAATCGGTCAGGCGCAGGAAAATCGCCGCCAGCTGCTCGATACCGGCCTGATCCTCGGCGGTAAAACGCGCCAATTTCGGGCTGTCGAGGTCCAGTACGCCGATCAAACGACCCTCCTTGACCAGCGGCACCACGATTTCGCTGTTCGACGCGCTGTCGCAGGCGATATGCCCGGGAAACGCGTGAACATCTTCGACCAACTGAGTCTGCAAACTCGCCGCCGCCGTCCCGCACACGCCGCGACCAAAGGGAATCCGTACGCAGGCGATCTGCCCCTGGAACGGGCCCAGCACCAGCTCTTCGTTACGGTTGAGGTAGAAACCGGCCCAGTTCAGGTCTTCGAGTTGATTGAACAGAAATGCCGAAAACTGCGCGGCGTTGGCGATGAAATCCCGCTCGTCCGCCAGCAGCGATTCCAGCTGCGCGTGCAGCATGCCGTAGCCTTCGAGGCCCTGGCCGCTCTTTTGTAAATCGATCATGCCTTGTGCTCCAACAGTTTCAGCCCGACCCAATAGCGGGCAAATTGATACGCGCAACGTCCGTTGCGATTGCCGCGCCCGGTAGCCCAGCGCACCGCGAGGATGTCCAGCTCTTCGCTACGCTGCCACTCAAGGCCGGCCTTGTCGGCCAGTTGACCGATCCAGTGTTCGACGACGTTGAGAAAGTGTTCCTGGGTAAACGGATAGAACGACAGCCACAGGCCGAAGCGATCCGACAGAGCGATCTTGTCTTCCACCGCTTCGCTGGGATGCAATTCACCATCCACCCGTTTCCAGTTTTCGTTATCGCTTTCCTTTTCCGGCACCAGGTGGCGGCGGTTGGAAGTGGCGTACAGCAATACGTTGTCTGGCGCCTGTTCGAGGGAACCGTCGAGTACGCTTTTGAGCACGCGATAATCGCCCTCGCCCGACTCGAATGACAGGTCATCGCAGAACAGCACGAAACGCTGCGGCAGTTTTGCGATCTGTTCGACTACCCGTGGCAAGTCTGCCAGGTGGTCGCGTTCGATCTCGATCAGGCGCAAACCTGCCTGGGCATGCTCGGCCAGCAAGGCGCGGACCAGCGAAGATTTACCGGTACCGCGCGAGCCCCAGAGCAAGGCGTGGTTGGCCGGCATGCCGTCGAGAAATTGCTGTGTGTTACGGCCCAGTTGCTCCACTTGGCGATCGACGCCGATCAGGTCGGACAGGCGCATGTCGAGGCTGACTTCCAGCGGCAGCAGATAACCGCTGCGCCCTTCGCGCTGCCAGCGTGCCGCCAGGCAGGTCGTCCAGTCGATGGCTTGCCGAGGGGTGGGCAACAGCGGTTCGATACGGGCCAGAACGGCGTCGGCGCGTTCAAGAAAAGCATTCAATCGGGAGTCCACGTCTTTTCCTCGGGCAAGTTCACGGTAATGATGGTGATATAGCGACAGCACACAGCGCTTGATGCCCGGACAAAGCCTCTGTACAACCCCCGGCTCAACGGCCCGCGAGAACATCGGCATCCATGCATGATCGGCTATGCTTGAGCAGCGAAGGGAAACGGAAGTGGTCCAACACCCAATGGATATCAAATTCACCAACCGGCTGTCCTACAAGCAAGCCCGGCTTACCGTGCTGGTGGGTTTCATTCTGGGCACGCTGCTCAGCCTGCTGCAAATAGGCATCGATTATGCCAGTGAAGACGCCTCCATCAACCGTGAAATCCTGTCTTTGCTGGAAATCAGCCACAACCCCGCTTCTCGCATTGCCTACAACATCGACGCCGAACTGGCTCAGGAGCTGACCCTCGGCCTGCTGCGTTCACCGGCGATCATCGGCGCGAAACTGACCGACAACAACGGCAACGTGCTGGCCAACGTCAAACGCCCTCGCCTGCAAAGCGGCTATCGCATGCTCAGCGACTTGCTGTTCGGCGCTGACCGACGGTTCGAGGATCGCCTTTATCTGGACCACCTGCCCAACGAATCCCTCGGCGTCCTGCAATTGGACGTCGACACTTACGCCTTTGGTTATCGGTTCCTGCGTCGCGCCGAAGTAACGCTGCTCAACGGCTTTGCCCGCAGCCTGATCCTGACCGGCATCCTGCTGGCACTGTTCTACGTGATGCTGACCAAGCCGCTGGTGCGGGTGATCCGTGAACTCAGCGGCCGTGATTCACGCAGCCTCGAACCGACGGCCCTGGAATGTCCACCAGGGCATGCCAACGATGAGATTGGCGTACTGGTGACCGTTGCCAACCAGCAATTCGAGAATGTCGCCACTGAAATCCAGCAACGACGCAACGCGGAAAACCGCCTGACCGATTACCTCAGTCAGCTGGAAAACATCGTCTCCGCGCGCACCACCGAACTCAAGGCAATCAATGCCCGGCTCAGCCAATCCAATCAGGAACTGGAAACGGCCCGCAGTACCGCCCTGGACATGGCCGAAGCACGCTCGGTGTTCCTGGCCAACATGAGCCACGAAATCCGTACCCCCCTCAACGGCCTGCTGGGGATGATCGCGCTGTCACTCGACGGACCGTTGAATGCCGAGCAACAGCAGCAGCTATCCATCGCCCATGACTCGGGCAAGGTGCTGGTGGAATTGCTCAACGATATTCTCGACCTTTCGAAATTCGATGCCGGTCAGCTCGAACTCGAACATATTCCGTTCGACCTCGGCTCGCTGATCGAAGACACCGCCAACCTGCTTTCGCAAAATGCCGCGCCGAGTGTCGAGCTGACCTGCCTGATTGATCCGCAGTTTCCGGCCCTGGTGCTCGGTGACCCGACCCGGGTGCGCCAGATCGTCAGCAACCTGCTGTCCAATGCCCTCAAGTTCACCCGCTTCGGGCGAGTCGATGTGCGTCTGTCGACTTTCGGCGAGGGTGTCAGAATCGAAGTTTGCGACACCGGCATCGGTATCCCCCAGGACGCCCAAGTCAAGATCTTCCAGCCCTTCACCCAGGCCGGCGCCGGGATTACCCGGCAATTCGGCGGTACGGGGCTGGGTCTGGCCCTGACCTACAACCTTTGCGAAGCCATGAAAGGCCGCCTGAGCATCAGCTCGGAAGCAGGTTTCGGCAGCCAGTTCTGCGCGGAACTGCCATTGCCGCGCCATACCCGGGCCGTCGCCCCGCAGCCCTTGAGAGGCAAGGTCATCGCCATAACCTCCGCCAGCAGCGGCCTGGCGGAACTGTTGTCCAGCCTATTGCCCGGTTGGGGCGTGGACTATCAGCAGCGTGCCATTGATGACCCGCTGATCGGCCTGGATCCCGATGTGCTGATCACCGATTGCCCCGAATGCCTGTTCAATCTGCGCCCCGCCATCACCGCACCGATTTTGCTGGTGACCGCATACGGCAGTTTCCTGCCCAGTGAACAAGTGAGCGAGCTCGCCCCCTTGCAACAGCAGGCCCGCCCCCTGGCGCGAAATGCGCTTTACCAAAATCTGCGGCGCGTCCTGCAACCGGAGATTCTGACGATCAGCGAAACCCTGATCGACGCCCAGTCACCGCAACGCCGCGCGCGGGTGCTGCTGGTCGAGGACAACCCGGTCAATCAACTGGTGGCGAAGGGCATGCTGGGCAAACTCGGCTGCGAGGTCATCGTAGCCGCCCATGGCGTCGAGGCACTGGATCAACTGGAAAACAGCGAATTCGACCTTGTATTGATGGACTGCAACATGCCGGTGATGGATGGTTATGAGGCGAGTCGGCAAATCCGCCGCAGCGGGCGCTGGCCGCAATTGCCGATCGTTGCCCTGACCGCCAATGCCATGTCCGAGGAGCGCGAGCGTTGCCGCGCTGCGGGCATGAACGACTACCTGGCCAAACCGTTCCGACGCGAAGAACTGGCCGCTTTGCTGGATGTCTGGGCTCCTGTTACGACAGAGCCTTGATTTGCCCCAACAGGTGATCCAGGCCATCGCGCAGCTCATTCAGGCGATCCAGATCCACCCCGCTGTCGCACAGCAGGCGAGCCTTCAGCGGGCCGACCTGGTCGCGTAATGCCTGGCCACTCGGCGTCAGACTCAAGTGCACCTCGCGCTCATCCCGCGCCGAACGTTGACGCTGAACCAGCTGCAATTGCTCAAGGCGCTTGAGCAATGGCGTCAGCGTCCCGGAGTCCAGCACCAGGCGCTCGCCCAGAGCCTTGACGGTCGGTTGTTCCGGCACGCTGTCCTGCCATTCCCACAACACCAGCATCGCCAGGTATTGCGGGTACGTCAGGCCCAGTTGGTCGAGCATCGGTTTGTAGGCCCGGATCACGGCCCGGGAAGCAGCGTACAGCTTGAAGCACAGCTGACTGTCGAGGTTCAGGGAGTCGGCGGACAAGCTGTTCATTTGAGCAGGGCTTCGATCTCGCGGCTCAGATCCTGCGGCTTGGTTGCCGGGGCGAAACGCTTGACCAGTTGGCCATCCTTGCCAATCAGGAACTTGGTGAAGTTCCACTTGATGCCCTGGGAACCGAGCACGCCGGGGGCACGCTTTTTCAGTTGCACGAACAGCGGATGGGCACCGGTGCCATTGACTTCGATCTTTTTGAACAGCGGGAAGCTGACGCCGTAGTTCAGTTCACAGAACTCGCTGATGGCGCCTTCATTGCCCGGCTCCTGCTTGCCGAACTGGTTGCATGGGAAACCAAGAACCACCAGGCCCTGGTCCTTGTAGGTCTGCCACAGCTCTTCGAGGCCTTTGTATTGCGGAGTGAAACCGCATTTGCTGGCGGTGTTCACCACCAACACGGCCTTGCCGGCGAAGTCCGCCAGGGTCTTTTGCTCACCCTTGATGGTCGTGCAAGGGATGCTCAGCAGGTTGTCGCTCATGAGGAGGGCTCCGGTTTAAAGGTAATGGAGCAAAGATAGCGAGCAATTGAATTGTGTGCAATTTAAATTATCGGACACTGCCCTGTGTAGGAGCGAGCCTGCTCGCGATGGTCGTCAACGATAACGCGCTCATTCTGAATGATCGCGGTGCCTGAACGTCCCTCGCGAGCAAGCTCGCTCCTACAGGGGGTGTATTACCCGCGCGGCACCAGGTCCAGGCATACCGAATTGATGCAGTAACGCAGGCCGGTCGGCGGCGGGCCGTCGGGGAATACGTGGCCCAGGTGGGCGTCACATTTGCTGCAGACCACTTCTGTGCGGATCATGCCGTGGCTGACGTCGCGGAATTCAGTCATGGCGCTGTCGCCGATCGGCGCATAGAAGCTTGGCCAGCCGCAGCCGGAATCGAACTTGGTTTTGGAGTCGAACAACGGCTCGTTGCAGCAGATGCAGTGGTAGATACCGTCGACCTTGCTGTCGTTGTATTTACCGGAGAACGGGCGCTCGGTGCCCTTGAGGCGGCACACGTTGTATTGCTCGGGGTCGAGCATGGCCTTCCATTCTTCCAGGGTTTTTTCCAACTTTTCCATCATCACACCTCGGCGGCTGAAAAAGCCCGATCTGTACCTTTTCCACGGATCGGGCGGCACGTATGATTGCGCCTCGTCAAAACGCCAGTCTGGCAGCCGGACCACGCGCATTCAAACGGATTTATCGGTGCAGCCTCTCAAGGCGTCAGGCCTGTGAGATTACGCAGGATTCCCAGTACGGTTGTTCACACGCCGCCTGGATCGTTCATTTTCGGGAACACATCGCCATGCAGGTCAGCAAATCGAACAAGCTCGCCAACGTCTGCTATGACATTCGCGGCCCAGTGCTCAAGCACGCCAAACGCCTGGAAGAGGAAGGCCATCGCATCCTCAAGCTGAACATCGGCAACCCTGCGCCCTTTGGTTTCGAAGCGCCGGACGAAATCCTCCAGGACGTGATCCGCAACCTGCCGACCGCCCAGGGCTACAGCGACTCCAAGGGCCTGTTCAGCGCGCGCAAGGCCGTCATGCAGTACTACCAGCAGAAGCAGGTCGAGGGTGTCGGCATTGAAGACATCTACCTGGGCAACGGTGTTTCCGAGCTGATCGTGATGTCGATGCAAGCCCTGCTCAACAACGGCGACGAAGTGCTGGTGCCAGCGCCGGACTACCCGCTGTGGACCGCCGCGGTGAGCCTGTCTGGCGGTAATCCGGTGCATTACCTGTGCGACGAGCAGGCCAACTGGTGGCCGGACCTGGCCGACATCAAGGCCAAGATCACGCCGAACACCAAGGCGCTGGTGATCATCAACCCGAACAACCCGACGGGCGCGGTGTACTCCAAGGAAGTCCTGCTGGGCATGCTGGAGCTGGCGCGCCAGCACAACCTGGTGGTGTTCTCCGACGAGATCTACGACAAGATCCTGTACGACGATGCCGTGCATATCTGCACCGCCTCCCTGGCCCCGGACCTGCTGTGCCTGACCTTCAACGGCCTGTCCAAATCCTATCGCGTCGCCGGTTTCCGTTCCGGCTGGATTGCCATCTCCGGGCCGAAACACCACGCCCAGAGCTACATCGAAGGCATCGACATGCTGGCCAACATGCGCCTGTGTGCCAACGTGCCGAGCCAGCACGCGATCCAGACCGCGCTGGGTGGCTATCAGAGCATCAATGACCTGGTGCTGCCGCCAGGGCGCCTGCTCGAACAGCGCAATCGCACCTGGGAATTGCTCAATGACATTCCGGGCGTCAGCTGCGTCAAACCGATGGGCGCGCTGTATGCGTTCCCGCGCATTGATCCGAAGGTCTGCCCGATTCACAACGACGAGAAGTTCGTCCTCGACCTGCTGCTCTCCGAAAAGCTGCTGATCGTGCAAGGTACGGCGTTCAACTGGCCTTGGCCGGACCACTTCCGCGTCGTGACCCTGCCGCGAGTGGATGATCTGGAAATGGCCATCGGACGCATCGGCAACTTCCTCAAGTCCTATCGCCAGTAAGCGACCTGTCACCGTGCGACATCCATGCGCTGTCGCACGGTGATTCATTCAGCAACAAATGCTTACGCCCCGCCGCTTTACCCTTCGACTGATAACCCGCTGCCTGCCCGCGACCAACAATCACAGGGCTCGGGTAGCGTATCGAACTGCAATCCCGTCCCAACCAAACCTCGGAAATGTCCTGCAAGCAGCTAAGCTATTGCCGTAGGACACAGTTTGAAATAGTCACTCGGTTGAATACCCCGGTGCATCACCTTATATACCCCGCAGTACGCTACATCTTTAGTAAAAGGAGATTTCTACAACCATGATGCGCATCCTGCTGTTCTTGGCCACTAACCTTGCGGTCGTGCTGATTGCCAGCATCACCCTGAGCCTTTTCGGCTTCAACGGGTTCATGGCGGCCAACGGGGTTGATCTCAACCTCAATCAGCTGCTGATTTTCTGTGCGGTCTTTGGTTTCGCCGGTTCCCTGTTCTCGCTGTTCATCTCCAAGTGGATGGCGAAGATGAGCACCAGCACGCAGATCATCACTCAGCCACGTACTCGTCACGAGCAATGGCTGCTGCAAACCGTTGAGCAACTGTCCCGTGAAGCCGGGATCAAGATGCCTGAAGTCGGGATTTTCCCGGCCTACGAGGCAAACGCCTTCGCCACCGGCTGGAACAAGAACGATGCTCTGGTCGCAGTCAGCCAGGGCTTGCTCGAACGTTTCTCGCCGGATGAAGTGAAAGCCGTCCTGGCTCACGAAATCGGCCATGTGGCCAATGGCGACATGGTGACCCTGGCGCTGATCCAGGGTGTGGTGAACACCTTCGTGATGTTCTTTGCACGGATCATCGGCAACTTCGTCGACAAGGTGATCTTCAAAAACGAAGAAGGCCAGGGCATGGCCTACTACGTGGCCACCATCTTCGCCGAACTGGTCCTGGGAATTCTGGCCAGCGCCATCGTCATGTGGTTCTCGCGCAAACGGGAATTCCGCGCCGATGAAGCCGGAGCAAACCTGGCCGGTACCGCCGCGATGATTGGCGCCTTGCAGCGCCTGCGTGCGGAACAGGGCCTGCCGGTACACATGCCAGACACCCTGAATGCCTTCGGCATCAACGGTGGCATCAAACAAGGGTTGGCACGCATGTTCATGAGCCACCCGCCGCTGGAAGAGCGTATCGATGCACTGGCGCGTCGCCGGGGCTGAGAGGTTCTGAAGTAAACAAAAAGGCCCGCAGCGATGCGGGCCTTTTTTATCTGCTTGAATTCTGGTCGACCAACCCGGCCCCTTCGCGAGCAAGCCCGCTCCCACATTTGACCGAGTCGTCCGAACGAAGGCGATCTAATGTGGGAGCGGGCTTGCTCGCGAAGAGGCCAGAACTATCAACGCAAATTAGCGACTGGAAACCCGATACACCCGCTCCTCAAGCCGCGTCACACCTGCCTCCAGAAACTTCCCGCTCTCGCTCAGGACATCCTGGTCCTCCAGGATCTTCAATGCCCACGAAGCTTCGAACAACCGCCGAACCTCATCGTCGAGTACGGCAAATGGCGGTCCGGACATTTGTTCCTGGTCGTAATCCAGAGTGATCAACAGCCCGCGGGATTCCTTGGGCAATATCCGTTTCAAATGATCCGCATAGCGCTCGCGCATCGCCGGCGGCAACGCAATCAGTGCGGCACGATCATAGAGCGCGGAGCAATCAGCCACATCGCCTGCTGTCAGCGAGAAGAAATCGCCACACCACAGTTCAATCGAGCCTGCCCGATAGACCTTGAACGGCCCCTGCTCGCTGACGGCAGGATCGAAGCCATGTTCGGCGAAGAAATCCTCCACGGCTTTCTCCGACAACTCGACCCCGAGGACTTCATGCCCCTGATGAGCCAGCCACAACAAATCCAGGCTCTTGCCACACAGTGGCACCAGCACCCGAGCATTGTCCTCCAGTTCCAGTTGTTGCCAGAACCGCTTCAGATAAGGGTTCACCTGCGGCAGGTGAAAACCGATCTGATTCGACGCCCATTTCTTGTGCCAAAACTCCGGCTGCATAAATAACCTCAAAATTCGATCAAAACACCCTAAAACTTATATTAGATTTAGATCAATGATCTGACTGAAGATGGTGCATCTTAACTCTCAGGAGCGCATTCATGTTCCCCAGCCTGTACATATCCCATGGCTCCCCGATGTTGGCCCTGGATCCCGGTGCCAGCGGGCCGGCTCTTGCCCGCCTCGCGGCACAAATACCCAAGCCCAGGGCCATCGTGATTGTTTCCGCACACTGGGAAAGCCATGAACTGCTGGTCAGCGCCAATCCCAAACCCGAGACCTGGCACGACTTCGGCGGCTTTCCAAGAGCGTTGTTCGAAGTGCAGTACCCCGCGCCCGGCGATCCTCGACTCGCCGCGGAAGTCGTCGAACTGCTGAATGCCGCAGACCTGCCCGCACGTATCGACACGCAGCGACCATTCGACCATGGGGTCTGGGTGCCGTTGAAACTGATGTATCCACAAGCCGATATCCCGATTGTCCAGGTTTCCCTGCCAACCCGTGGCGGCCCTGCCCTGCAAACCCGTGTCGGCCACGCCTTGGCCAGCCTGCGCGGCCAAGACGTGCTGTTGATTGGCTCGGGCAGCATTACCCACAACCTGCGGGAGCTGGACTGGCATGCCGGGCCCGAGAGCGTCGAACCCTGGGCCCAGGTGTTCCGCGACTGGATGATCGACAAACTGGCGGCCAACGATGAAGCCGCCCTGCACGACTATCGCCAGCAAGCGCCGAACGCCGTGCGTAACCACCCCAGCGATGAGCATTTGCTGCCGTTGTACTTTGCCCGCAGCGCCGGTGGAGCGTTCAGCGTTGCCCACAAGGGGTTCACCATGGGCGCGCTGGGCATGGACATCTATCGCTTCGGTTGACCGCAAACCGAGTCGCGCCCTTCAGGCCGAACGCGAAAAACAGGCAAAAAAAATCCCCGAACCAGTCGGGGATTTTTTTATCGATCAATCAGCTCGAGAGCCGATCAATCTTCGCGGTAGCGACGCAGCTTCAACTGCTTGCCAGCAACACGAGTGTCCTTCAGTTTGGTCAGCAGACGCTCCAGACCATCTTCCGGCAGCTCGACGAGGCTGAAGCTGTCACGCACCTGGATGCGACCGATGGCTTCACGCGCCAGACCACCTTCGTTCAGGATGGCGCCCAGCAGGTTCTTGGCAGCGATGCCATCACGCGCACCCAGCGCGGTACGGCAGCGAGCACGACCTTCGGCCAGCGGCATCGGAGCACGACGCTCGCGGTCACCACGCTCAGGACGATCACCGGAACGCTCTGGACGATCGCCACGCGGAGCACTGTTCGGCACCAGCGGACGTTCTTTCTCGATAGCGGCCAGGTTCAGCGCTTGACCGTTGGTTGCCTTGCGCAGCAGGGCTGCGGCCAGGGCACGCGGGCTGCAACCGATGTCGGCGGTCAGGCGATCGAGCAGATCACCGTGAGTCGATTCGGCATCGGCCACCAGCGGCGACAGGCTGTTGGTCAGTTTCTTGATGCGTGCATCCAGAACCGCTTGAGCGTCCGGCAGGCGAACTTCAGCAACCTTCTGACCGGTTACACGCTCGATCACTTGCAGCATGCGGCGCTCACGCGGAGTCACCAGCAGCAGTGCACGACCTTCGCGACCGGCACGGCCGGTACGGCCGATACGGTGAACGTAGGATTCCGGGTCGTACGGCATGTCAACGTTGAATACGTGAGTGATGCGCGGTACGTCCAGGCCACGAGCAGCAACGTCGGTCGCCACAACGATGTCCAGACGGCCATCCTTGAGGGAGTCGATCACGCGCTCTCGCTGGTTCTGGGCAATGTCACCGTTCAGCGCAGCGGCTTTGTAGCCTTTGGCTTCCAGGGCGCTGGCCAGGTCCAGGGTCGCTTGCTTGGTACGCACGAACATGATCAGCGCGTCGAAATCTTCCACTTCCAGCAAGCTGAGAACGGCAGAAGTCTTCTGGTCTGCGTGAACCAGCAGGTGAGCCTGCTCGATCGCGGTAACGGTCTGGGTCTTGCTCTGGATCTTCACGTGCTTCGGATCGCGCAGGTGGCGTTCGGCGATGGCACGGATCGACTGCGGCAAGGTGGCCGAGAACAATACGGTCTGACGGGTTTCCGGCATGGCCTTGAAGATGACTTCCAGGTCGTCCATGAAGCCCAGCTTGAGCATTTCGTCTGCTTCGTCGAGAACCAGGTGGTTCACGGTCTGCAGTACTTTTTCGTCGCGACGCAGGTGGTCGCACAGACGGCCCGGAGTGGCGACAACGATCTGTGCGCCATTACGGATTGCTTTCAATTGTGGGCCCATCGGCGCGCCGCCGTAGACAGCCACAACAGTCACGCCCGGCATTTGCTTGGCGTAGGTTTCGAAAGCGGTTGCAACTTGCAGCGCCAACTCACGAGTTGGGGCCAGGATCAGAGCTTGCGGCTCGCGCTTGGACGGATCAATGCGGTGCAGGATAGGCAGGGCAAAGGCAGCGGTTTTACCGGTACCGGTTTGCGCCTGACCAATCATATCGTGACCGGCGAGAATGATCGGGATCGACTGCTGCTGAATGGCCGAAGGCTCTTCATAGCCGGTAGCGACTACTGCAGCGACAATATTGGGATGAAGTTCAAGAGCGGCGAAGCCGCCGATTTCCTGGGTCATGGGTCTGCCTCTAAGTGCATCCGCAAAGACCCATGCTCCAAAGCTGCGCATGCCGTGTTGAGACTCAAGAGTCGCCCTGGCAGCTTTGTCGGCGGGGATTTGCGAAAACGAATGAATGAAAAGAATCGTCAAGGAAGAGTTCGCAGAGCGAACGTGCAACCGAAGTTGACTTCGGGGAATTGCGCTACCTAAACGTGGCCCGGTTAAAGACCGGCGCGCACTATACCGGAATTTGCCGAAAAAGGGAGCTTTTTTTAACGTGAAACTCCCGCCTACGGCGTTCTGTCACACGCTTTGCGGATAGTCGTGCGAGCGTCTATTTTTCAAAGGCCCTGCCCTGCGGGCGATAGCGCTAAAACGGTTCACCCGGAACGCGCGGACCGTCGGTCCGACTCCCCTCTCCATCCGAGGAAATGCGCCATGAATGAGCTCAACGCCAGCCGTGTGAGCCGTGAAAAACGCGGTCACGTCCTGTTGATCGGCCTGGATCGGGTCGCCAAGCGCAATGCCTTCGACATGGACCTGCTCAACGGATTAAGCCTGGCCTACGGCGAATTCGAAGCCGATAGCGAGGCGCGGGTGGCGGTGGTCTTCGGTCACGGTGAGCATTTCACCGCAGGCCTGGATCTGGCGAGCGCCAGCGCGGCCCTGATCGAAGGCTGGCAAGCTCCGCCCGGCGGCTGCGACCCATGGGGCGTGTTTGCCGGCCCCAGGGTCAGCAAACCGGTGATCGTCGCCGCCCAGGGTTATTGCCTGACCATTGGCATCGAACTGATGCTGGCCGCCGATATCAACCTGTGCGCCAGCAATACCCGCTTTGCCCAGATGGAAGTGCAGCGCGGCATTTTTCCCTTCGGCGGCGCCACCTTGCGCCTGCATCAGGTGGCTGGCTGGGGCAATGCCATGCGCTGGATGCTGACCGGCGACGAATTCGATGCCCACGACGCCTTGCACCTGGGCCTGGTGCAGGAAGTCATGGCCAGCGAGGATTTGCTGCCCAGGGCGATCGAGTTGGCAGAGCGAATTGCACGCCAGGCGCCGCTAGGGGTCCAGGCCACACTGATGTCGGCGCGACAGGCGCGCTATGAAGGGGAAACCGCTGCCGCCAAAGGATTGCCGGCGCTGGTGAAGAAGCTGCTGAGCAGTGAGGATGCCCGGGAGGGGGTGCGCTCGCTGGTGGAGCGGCGGCCTGGGGTTTTCAAAGGGCTTTAATTTTGGGTTGGCTTTGCAGGCCTCATCGCGAGCAGGCTCGCTCCCACAAGGAATCGCAGTTCAACTGTGGGAGCGAGCCTGCTCGCGATGAGGCCATGAAGTAAAACTCAATCAAGTGGCCGGACGAATCGCCTTGATCAGCGCATCCAATGAATACCCCAACCGTGGCGCCAAGGCTTCGGCCCGAGCGATAAGGCCTTGCATGTCCAGCTCCTGATCCAGCTCCGAAGGCACGATCAGGATCACGTTGCCCTCCTTCACCGGCAACTCCCAGTAATGCCGGTGATAGAGCCCGCGCAACAACGCAGCGCCCAAGGGCTTTCCATCGTCGGTGGCCCATTGGTTGATCACCAGCCAGCCACCCGGGTTCAGGCGTTTCTGGCAGTTTTCCAGGAAGGTCCAGGCCAAATGACCGACGCCCGGACCGACATCGGTGTAAAGGTCGACGAATATCAGGTCCGCAGGCTCGGCGGTGTCGAGCAGCTCCAGGGCATCGCCAACGCGAATGTACAGGCGCGGATCGTCATCCAACCCGAGGTATTCGATTGCCAGGCGCGGCACATCGGGACGCAGCTCGATCGCTTCGACATCTTCCAGCGGCAGGAACTTGAGGCAGGCCTGAGTCAGCGTGCCGGCGCCGAGCCCGAGGAACAGCGCGCTTTCCGGCTGTTCGTGGCACAGCGCACCGATGAGCATCGCCCGGGTGTAATCGTATTCGAGCCAGCTCGGATCGGCCGTGAACACGCAACTTTGCTCGATGGCATCACCGAATTCGAGAAAACGGTAGTCAGCCACTTCCAGCACACGAATTACGCCAAACTCGTCCTGCACCTCGGCGAGCAAATGCTCGACGCGTTCCTCAGTCATTTCGTCTCCTGATCGTCACCACGCTTTCAATATGAAAAGCGACGACGCGATAGCACCGCGAACAGGGCGCGGCAAAGGCGCGATTGTCCGCGAATCGACGGGAGCAGGTCACGCACTAATTGCTGATAACATGACCATCCGAGCGTAAAACAATAGAGACCGTGATGAGCCAACCCTGGAGCCCTGACAGCTGGCGCGCCCTGCCGATCCAGCAACAACCCCAATACCCTGATGCCGCGCATTTGCAGCACGTCGAGCAGACCCTGGCCAGCTATCCGCCACTGGTGTTTGCCGGTGAAGCCCGGGAATTGCGCCGTCAGTTTGCCGAAGTGACCCAGGGTCGCGCGTTTCTGTTGCAGGGTGGCGATTGCGCCGAAAGCTTCGCCGAGTTCTCCGCCGCGAAAATCCGCGACACCTTCAAGGTGCTGCTGCAAATGGCGATTGTCATGACCTTTGCCGCCGGTTGCCCGGTGGTCAAGGTCGGACGCATGGCCGGGCAATTCGCCAAGCCGCGCTCGGCCAATGACGAAACCATCGATGGCGTGACCCTGCCGGCCTACCGGGGCGATATCGTCAACGGCATCGGTTTCGATGAAAAAAGCCGAGTGCCGGACCCGGAGCGCTTGCTGCAGTCCTATCACCAGTCCACCGCCACCCTGAACCTGCTGCGCGCTTTCGCCCAGGGCGGGTTTGCCGACCTGCATCAGGTGCACAAGTGGAACCTGGATTTCATCGCCAACTCCGCGCTGGCCGAGAAATACAGCCACCTGGCCGATCGCATCGACGAAACCCTGGCCTTCATGCGCGCCTGTGGCATGGACAGTTCGCCGCAATTGCGCGAAACCAGCTTCTTCACCGCCCATGAAGCGCTGCTGCTGAACTACGAAGAAGCTTTCGTGCGTCGCGACAGCCTGACCAACGATTACTACGATTGCTCGGCCCACATGCTGTGGATCGGCGACCGCACCCGCCAGCTCGACGGCGCCCATGTCGAATTCCTGCGCGGGGTGAACAACCCGATCGGGGTCAAGGTCGGCCCGAGCATGAACCCTGATGACCTGATCCGCCTGATCGACATACTCAACCCGGACAACGACCCGGGCCGCCTGAACCTGATTGCGCGGATGGGCGCGAACAAGGTCGGCGATCACCTGCCGCAACTGATCCGCACCGTGCAGCGTGAAGGCAAGCAAGTGCTGTGGAGCTCGGACCCGATGCACGGCAACACCATCAAGGCCAGCAGCGGCTACAAGACCCGGGATTTCGCGCAGATTCTTGGCGAAGTGAAGCAGTTCTTCCAGGTGCACCAGGCGGAAGGCAGCTATGCCGGCGGCATTCACATCGAGATGACCGGGCAGAACGTGACCGAGTGTATCGGCGGTGCGCGACCGATTACCGAGGATGGCCTGTCGGATCGCTATCACACACATTGCGACCCGCGGATGAATGCCGATCAGTCGCTGGAACTCGCGTTTTTGATTGCCGAGACTTTGAAGCAGGTTCGGCGCTAAGTCCCATCGCCCCCATCGCGAGCAGGCTCGCTCCCACATTGAATCGCACTCGGTCAACTGTGGGAGCGAGCCTGCTCGCGATAGCGCCCGTTCAGGCACCCTCGATCTGTGCCAAAGCCACCCGCAACCGCGCCGCACTCGCCCGAGGACAGTTCAACTGCACCCGCTCCAACCCCAACCAATCCGCCATCCGCCGCAAATTGACCGCCAGCGCCAGCATCCCCTCCTCATCCAGCCCCGGCTCTTCCTCATGCACCGCATGCACCGCCAACTGCCCGGCAGCGCGTTCGGCACGCAGATCGACCCGCGCGGCAATCCGCTCGTTGTGCAGGAACGGCAACACGTAATAGCCATACACCCGCTTGTGCTGCGGCGTGTAAATCTCCAGCCGATAGCGAAAATCGAACAGGCGCTCAGTGCGGCTGCGCTCCCAGATCAGCGAATCGAAAGGCGAAAGCAACGCGCTGGCCGAGACCTTGCGCGGCGCACTGGCGTCGGGCAGGCAGTAGGCCGGTTGCCGCCAGCCTTGAACTTCACACACGAGTAACTCGCCCGCCTCGACCAGTTCTTCGAGACGCGGCCGACTGTCCGCGGGATTCAAACGAAAGTAGTCACGCAGATCCTTCTCGGTCCCCGCGCCCAAGGCAGCCACGGCATGCAGCAGCAAACCGCGCTGGGCCTCAGCCTCGTCGAGCAGCGGTTGTGCGAGGATCTCCGAGGGGATCACTCGCTCCGGCAGATCATAGAGCCGCTCGAACCCGCGCCGCCCGGCGACTGTCACTTCACCGGCGGCAAACAACCATTCCAGCGCGTGCTTTTCCGCGCTCCAGTCCCACCAGGGCCCGGCCCGCTCCTGACGCGTCGACAGGCTGCCGGCACCCAGCGCGCCCTGTTCCTGAACGCAGGCCAGGACCCGGCGAATCGTGTCCTGCTGCTCACGACCGAAACGCGCCAGTTGTTGATAGATGTCTTCGCCCCGGGTCGCGCGCTGCATGCGCCAACGCATCAGCGGGTACAGCGACAGGGGCATCAGCGAGGCCTCATGGCCCCAGTATTCGAATAACGTGCGACGCCGGCCCTGACTCCAGGCCGCCTGGTCGAGCAAATCGCTGGAATAGTTACCGAGACGGGAAAACAGCGGAAGGTAGTGCGAACGCACCAGTGCATTGACGGAATCGATCTGCAGGATGCCCAGCCGTTCGATCAGCCGGTTGAGTTGAAGCGCTTTGATCGTCGCTGGCGGCTGGCGCCCGTTGAACCCTTGGGCAGCCAGCGCCAGACGCCGAGCCTGTTTGAGAGATAAGGACTGTGTTGCGGGCATGAGCATCTCCTTGTCTGCTCGCAACCTACCTCACCGGAAGTTGGTTTGTGTAGTTGTGGATAACTCATTTATGCATTGGGTCGTTCCAGAATGGCTTGACCGACTCGAACTCCACATCCGCCCGACTCATACCGATGTCCTTCAATGCTTCGTCGCTCAGGCTTGCCAGCAGTTCGCGCTCGCGATGCAGCTCGTACCAGCGGCTGACCTTGTGCAGCAGATCGGAAATCAGATGAACCGAGTGTTTTTCCGCAGCTTGAAACTCATGTTGACCTTTCATCTTGTTGCCCTCCGTTTGGATGGCTCCAGTCTCTCGCCAGGTCTAAGATCAATCCAACAAATGTTTCTGATGGCAAACATCTCGGAGATTGATACATGTCGAGCTACCCGACTATCGATACCGAAGTGCTGCGCACCTTCGTCGCGATCGCCGACCAGGGTGGCTTTACCCGCGCCGGCGAACTGGTTCATCGCACCCAGTCGGCAGTGAGCATGCAGATGAAACGGCTGGAAGAGGACGTCTTGCAGCGCCAGCTTTTCCAGCGCGACGGCCGGCAAGTGCGGCTCACCGCCGAAGGCCAGGTACTGCTTGGCTACGCGCGGCGCATCCTCAAGCTGCACAGTGAAGTGTTCAACACCTTGCGCGAACCGGACATGATCGGGACCGTGCGCATCGGCACGCCAGACGATTACGTGATGCGATTCCTGCCCGGGATCCTGCGGCGCTTTGCCCAGTCCTACCCGCTGATCCAGATCGAGGTGCACTGCGAATCATCAAAACAATTGCTGATGCGCCAGGACCTGGACCTGTCGATCGTCACCCGCGAGCCGGGCAGCGAAATCGGCCAGTTGTTGCGCAAGGAACGTTTTGTCTGGGCCGAGGCGCAATGCTACAGCGCCCATGAGCAAACACCGTTGCCGCTGGCGATGTTCAACAGTGATTGTTTCTGCCGGATGTGGGCCTGCAACGCCCTGGATGCGATCGGCCGTGATTACCGCGTGGCCTATAACAGTGACAGCCTGTCGGCGATCATGGCGGTGGTCAGCGCCGGCCTTGCGGTGACCGCGCAACTGGAAAGCCTGATCACCCCCGACATGCGCATCCTCGGTGAAGCCGAAGAGCTGCCCGTATTGCCTGAGGCCAGCATCATGCTGGTGCGCAATCTGCACAACCCGTCGCCGATCACCGAATGCCTGGCCGAACATATCGTCGATGGCTTCAAACTTTAAAGGCGAGCATCACCGCGCAGATCACCAGAAAGCCGCAGAACAATGAGCGCAGCACGCGCTCCGGCATGGCGTGGGCGATCTTCACCCCCCAACTGATGCTCAGCAGGCCGCCGATCGCCAACGGTATGCCAATCATCCAGTGCACCTGATGGTGCACGGCATAGGTGACTAGCGTGACACTGGTACTGGGCAACGCCAGCGCCAGTGACAGGCCTTGGGCGACCACTTGCGTGGTGCCGAACAGGCTGGTCAACACCGGCGTCGCCACGACCGCCCCGCCTACGCCAAACAACCCGCCCATGGTGCCGGATGCGGCACCGAGCACGCCCAGCCATGGCCACGAATACCTCATCTGCGCCGACGCCGGTGTACGGGCGCCGAACATGCGCACCAGGTTATAGGCCGAAAGCGCGACAAGGAACGCAACGAAGCCGATACGCATGGTTTGCGCGTCGATACCCACCGCCCAGATTGAGCCAAACCAGGCAAAGCAGAAGCCCATGGACGCCAGAGGCAGGGCATGACGCATTTCGATGCGAATGCGCTGGTGATAGCGCCACAGCGCCAGCATGACGTTGGGTACCACCATCACCAGTGCCGTGCCTTGGGCGATCTGCTGATCCAGACCGCACAATACGCCCAGCAGCGGGATGGCGATCAGGCCGCCGCCGATTCCGAAGATGCCGCCCAGAGTGCCCAGGGCAGCGCCGAAAACCAGATACATCAAAAACTCAATCACGGCATTTCTCTCGTCAGGTCAGGGAATTCATCCTACGCAGTTGGTTATGGCGGGGAAACGCACAGCAACGCACAATGGCTATGCCAAACCCGCACAAGCAAAGAGCGCGACATGAATCCCAATCAACTGACCGATCAACTGGGACTGTTTCTGGATGTACTGGAAACCGGCAGTTTTTCCGCCGCCTCGCGGCGCCATCCGCTGACGCCTTCGGCGGTGGCGCGGCGGATCGACAGCCTCGAAAGCGCCGTCGGCAGCCAGTTGTTCATTCGCAGCACCCATGCGGTGCGCGCAACGCCTGCAGGTCTGGCCTTTGCCGAACGGGCCCGGCGGATTGTCGAGGAACTGCGCCTGGCCCGGGCCGAGGCGGTGTCCTTGAGTAGTGCGCCCGAGGGCTTGATTCGGGTGGATGCGCCGGCAGCGTTCGGTCGACGGCATCTGGCGCCGGCGATCGCCGATTTTCTGGTGCTCTATCCAGGCCTTGATGTGCAACTGCACCTGATCGACAGTTTTATCGACATGCAGGGCCTGAACCTGGGCAAGGTCGATCTGGTGCTGCGCGCCGGGCAATTGGCCGATACCCGGCTGGTGGCTACGCCGCTGGCGAGTTTGGTGCGAATCGCCTGCGCCAGTCCCGACTATCTGCGACGTCGGGGCATGCCGAGCGAACCGGGACAGCTCATCGAGCACGACGGCGTCGACTGGGATGGCCTGGCCCCGCCCTTCGCCTGGCGCTTCGAGCGAGAGGGCCAGATGCAACTGCATCGTCCGTCGCGCATCCGCATGAGTGCCAACAATGCCGAAGCCCTGGTCTTCGGCGCATTGGCCGGGCTGGGCATTGCGCACCTGCCCACCTGGCTGGCCAGCGAATACCTGCTGCGAGGCGAACTGTTGCCGCTGTTCTGCGAAAACGGCCTGCCCAAACCGGAAAGCGCCGGGATCTATGCCTTGCGCTTGAAACAACAACCCGTTGCCCGCAGCCGATTGTTGCTGGAATACCTGAAAACCAGATTCAGCCCGATCCCGCCGTGGGACCTGGTGCTGCAGTCTCATCTGAATCGCCACTAGTCTGGAATTGTCTGGCGCATTAAAGATTTGCCCGCTAGATTCATGACGATCACTGATCAAGGCTTCGAAATGACCACCGAACGCGACACCCCGGATAACTGCGACGACCTGCTTCTGGACAACCAGGCCTGCTTCGCCCTGCATTCCACTTCACTGATGATGACCAAGGTCTACAAGCCACTGTTGCAGACGCTGGGCCTGACTTATCCACAGTACTTGGCGATGATGGTGCTGTGGGAACAGGATGGTTTGACTGTAGGCGAAATCAGCGCGCGGTTGCTGACCGACCCCGGCTCGCTCACGCCGCTACTCAAACGCCTGGAAGCCGAAGGCCTGCTCAGCCGCACCCGCAGCCGTGAAGACGAGCGCGTGGTGCTCGTCGAACTCACCGAGCAAGGCCGCAGTTTGCGGGACAAGGCACGGGGAATCCCCCAGTGCATCCTCGGTGCCAGCGGCATGACGCTGGAGCGATTGCAGGCGCTGCAGGCGGAGCTGCAAGAGCTGCGTCGGCATCTGCAAGACAGCCTCTGATCTCAAGGCCACCTCATATCTCCTGTAGGAGCGAGCCCTGCTCGCGATGGTGGTCAACGATTACCCGGGAAGGCTGATTCACCTCAGTGCTCTCAGGCTTTTCGCGAGCAGGCTCGCTCCTACAGTTTCTATCGTCGGTAAAAAAATCTGCTGCCGACAATCTTGCCTGAACAGCTCTAACTCAATACTTACAACCCAATCAGGTGGCTGCGCAGTCAGCTTGTCTCGAATTTTTTCGAAAATTTATATTGCGCACTAAATATTAGCGCGTTACATTTAATTCGCACTCAGTTAGCGCGCAAACATTTAGCGCAAATCAATCAAACCCGAACGAGGCTTTCACCATGCAAACTCTCTACACCGCAATCGCAACTTCCACCGGTGGCCGTGACGGTCGTGCGATTTCCAGTGACAACATTCTCGACGTCAAACTCGCCACCCCGAAAGAACTCGGCGGTGCTGGCGGTGCGGCAACCAACCCTGAGCAACTGTTCGCCGCCGGCTACTCCGCCTGCTTCATCGGCGCCCTGAAGTTCGTCGCCAGCCAGACCAAGCGCAGCATCCCGAGCGATGCCTCGATCACTGCCCACGTCGGCATCGGCCAGATCCCTGGCGGTTTCGGCCTGGACATCGACCTGCACATCAGCCTGCCGGGCCTTGAACAAGCCGATGCACAAAGCCTGGTCGACGCAGCCCACCAGGTCTGCCCGTACTCCAACGCCACCCGCGGCAACGTCGATGTGCGCCTGCACGTGACTGTCTAACTTCGCTGTCCAACCAGGCCCGAACAGGAAATGAACATGAACACTTTCAGCAAAGTCTTGACCGGTACCCTTCTCGCTCTGTCCGTCCACAGCGCATTCGCCGGCGACGTTGAACACAACACCCAGGCATTTCTCGACGTGTTGAACGCCGGCACTGGCAAACCGATGGAACAGATGACACCCAAAGATGCGCGCGCCGTGCTGGTGGGCGCGCAGTCGGGGGTGAAGCTGACGCTGCCGAAAGCCGATGTCAGCCAGAAGACCATCCAGGTCGATGGCCAACCGCTGAACCTGACCATCGTCCGGCCAGCCGGGGTCAAGGGCGAGTTGCCGGTGTTCATGTTCTTCCACGGCGGCGGCTGGGTATTGGGAGATTTCCCGACCCACGAGCGACTGGTTCGTGACCTGGTGACGGGTTCGGGCGCAGCGGCGGTTTTCGTCAACTACACCCCGTCGCCGGAAGCGCATTACCCGGTGGCGATCAACCAGGCCTACGCAGCAACCAAATGGGTGGCTGAGCACGGCAAAGAGATCAACGTCGACGGCAAGCGCCTGGCCGTGGCCGGCAACAGCGTGGGCGGCAACATGGCGGCAGTGGTTGCGCTGATGGCCAAAGACAAAGGCACACCGGCGATCAAGTTCCAGGTACTGCTGTGGCCGGTGACCGATGCCAACTTCGACACCGGTTCCTACAACCAGTACGCCGAGGGGCACTTCCTCACCCGCAACATGATGAAGTGGTTCTGGGACAACTACACCACGGACGCCAATCAGCGTAACGAGATCTATGCCTCACCGCTGCGGGCAACCCAAGCGCAACTCAAGGGCCTGCCACCGGCACTGGTGCAGACCGCCGGTGCGGATGTACTGCGTGACGAAGGTGAAGCCTACGCCCGCAAACTGGACGAAGCCGGCGTGCCGGTGACCTCGGTTCGCTACAACGGCATGATCCACGACTACGGTTTGCTCAACGTGGTGAGCCAGGTGCCGGCGGTGCGTTCGGCGATGTTGCAGGCTTCGCAAGAACTCAAGGAACACCTGAAGAAATAACGCACACCCTGTAGGAGCGAGCCTGCTCGCGATGGTCGTTAACGATAACGCGGGATATCTGAATGCCCGCGTTTTCCGGGCGCCCATCGCGAGCAGGCTCGCTCCTACAGGGGGAGAAATGTTTTTTGCAGGCACAAAAAAGCCCGACTCAATGGTCGGGCTTTTTCATTCCTCAAGCAGTGCTTATTTAGCACGGCCTTTGTAGGAACCGCCTTCGCGGGTATCGATCTCGATCATGTCGTCGATTTCGATGAAGTCAGCAACCGACAGCTCGGTACCGTTCTTCAGTTTGGCAGGCTTCATTACCTTGCCGGAAGTGTCGCCGCGAGCGGAACCTTCGGTGTAGGCAACCTGACGCACGATGGTGGTCGGCAGCTCTACGGAAACCAGACGGCCTTCGAAGAACACGGCTTCGCAAACGTCGGTCATGCCTTCTTCGATGAACGGCAGAACGGCTTCGATGTCTTCAGCGTTCAGCTCGTACATGGTGTAGTCGGTGGTGTCCATGAACGTGTAGGAGTCACCGCTGATGAACGACAGGGTCGCTTCTTTGCGATCCAGGATCACGTCGTCCAGCTTGTCGTCCGCACCGTAAACGGTTTCGGTCTTGTAGCCGGTCAGCAGGTTCTTCAGCTTGGTCTTCATGATCGCGCTGTTACGGCCCGACTTGGTGAATTCAGCTTTTTGAACCAGCCATGGATCGTTGTCGATACGCAGCACGGTACCGGGTTTGAGTTCTTTACCAGTTTTCATTGCGAATATCCGAATTTGGATGGGATTTACAAAAATCTAGGCCGCGTATCATAGCCAATTTACATAAAACTGTACCAGCGCCGCGGCGAGATCGGCCTGGGAGGCCCGTTCCAGACACCAGGTTTCGGCGTGTTTTTGCAGCTCTGGCCAGTGTTTGCGGGTCGAATGCCAGTGGTCGGTCATTTTTTCGCCAGCGTTCCACGCTCGCCATAAACCGCTGATCGCCTCCCGCGCAGGTGCCGAAAGGTCCTTCACATAGAGCGTGAGGAAGGCTTCAAGCTTGTCCAGATGGACGTCTTCTTCCTGCTGATAGATGTGCCAGAGCAACGGCCGGCTCGCCCACTGGGCACGGACAAACGAGTCCTCGCCGCGCACGGCATTGAAATCGCAACACCACAGCAACTGGTCATACTGGTCCTGTCGGACGAACGGCAGCACCTGGATGGTCAGGCCATCGCGCACATGCACGGCACCGGCCGTCAGGTCGCTCACCCCGAGCCAGCGCTCGACATCACCCAGGATCCGCCCCTCCGGGACCAAAAGATGCGTCGGCGTCGAATCGCTCGCCAGCGCGTCCAGCCAACTGGCAAGTCCCGCATTTTCGTAGGCAAACAACGAAATCAGCTGTGAGCCCGGGGCACGATCCACCCCCAGCCCCTGCAGGAAAGTTCGCTGAGCCTCGGGATCTTGCTGAAACTTCTGACGCCTTTCGAGCAACCCGCGTTCACGCAGCAATCCCCCGGTACCCTGGCGGAAGCCCGGAAAGAAGAAGAACTTCTGCACATGCCGGTACTTCACCGACGGCAAGCCGTGGCAGCCGATCACCCAGTCCTCGGCACTCAGGTAATCCAGATTCATCCACAGCGGCGCCTTCTCCCGCGCGGCCATGGCGTCCATATAGGCACTCGGCAACTGGCAGGCAAACGCTGCGATCACCACATCCGCCGCTTCGACAGGCTGCCATTCGGCGCCCCAGTGACGCACCTCGACGCCCTGCTGCCATTGCTGGTCGATATGGATACCAATCTCCGGGCACATGCGTTCGAAAGCGCGCAAATCATCCACCCACAACCGCACGGCCACGTCATGCTCGGCAACCAGCTGCCGTGCCAGGCGCCAGGTCACGCCGATGTCACCAAAGTTGTCGACTACGGTGCAAAAAATATCCCAGCGCCTGGTTTTTTTCATTTGAGGCAGTTCAGACATTCCAGGCTCCCGTTGGCAAAGGCAGCGATTGTCCGCATAAATTCCCCCCTACAGAAGAGCCGACGACGATTAATCTTTCTGCGACAATCGCATTTGCCCGCGACCCACCGCCAGGAGGCAGTCATGCCCTACCGTCCCAACCCGCGCCGCCCGTTGCCCATCCAGCTCAATGCCGCACAACTGACCGGCAGCATCGCCCTCGGCTTGTGGCTGGGGTTCCTTGCGATCGCCCTGACCTGCTGGATCGCCTCACGCTTTTTGTTCAACGAACAACTGGCGCCTGTGGCCCAGGCGGTGCAGCAACTGGCCAACCCGCCCGTGGTGCAACAGGTGCCTGATATTCCGCCCCAGAGCCCGCTGTTCGAACAATACGAAGAGAACCTGCGTAAAAGCGAACAGGCGCAACGGCTTGATCAGGCGCGTAGCAGTAACCGTAACCTGTCGAATCCAAAATGCCAGTTCTGGCTGCAGCAGGACCAGACGGCGCCCAGCGAGAAAAGCCGCGCCAATGTCCTGCAATTCTGCGATTGATCATGAATAAGCAAACCGTTCACCAATTGATTCTCGACAAGCTGCGCATCGATCTCGACATTGCCGAACGCGCAGCGCTGACCGCCTACGAAACCGCGACTCACGAAGAAAACATCGCCGAAAACAAATACGACACCCTGGGACTCGAGGCGTCCTATCTGGCTGCCGGCCAAGCCAGGCGGGTGGAGGAAATTCGTCAGTCCCTGGCGCTCTGCCAGAACCTGATACTGCGCCCCTATGACGACCGGCGCGGGATTGAGGTTGGTGCGCTGTTGGGCCTGGAAGACGAACAGGGTCGTGAGCAGTGGCTGTTTCTGGCGCCAGACGCGGCAGGCCTGAAGGTGGAGCTGGTGGGGCAACCCATTACCGTCATCACCCCGCGCTCACCGCTGGGCAAGAGCCTGCTGGGCAAGTTCGAAGGTGATGAGGTGGAGATTCTGGTGGCGGGCACTCGGCAACAGTTTGCTGTCACCGAGGTCGTCTAGGAAAGATTAATGGACGGGCAGTTCGACGCCGTCGAACAGCTCTTCCAGCTCCTGCTTGTTGTGGCACTGGATGGCCTTGGCCATCACTTCGCGGGTCAGGTGCGGAGCGAACTTCTCGATGAAATCGCACATGAAGCCCCGCAGGAACGTGCCGCGACGGAAACCGATCTTGGTGATGCTCGATTCGAACAACTCGCTGGCATCGAGTACGACCAGGTCGCTATCGAGCTTGGTATCCACCGCCATTTTCGCCACGATGCCCACGCCCAGGCCCAGGCGAACGTAAGTCTTGATCACGTCGGCGTCGGCCGCGGTGAACACCACCTTTGGCGTCAGGCCACGGTGGCTGAAGGCTTCGTCGAGTTTCGAGCGGCCGGTGAAACCGAACACATAAGTCACGATCGGGTATTCGGCCAGCGCTTCGAGAGTCAGCTTCGACAGCTTGGTCAACGGGTGGCCCTGAGGTACTACGACGCAGCGGTTCCAGCGATAGCACGGCATCATCACCAGATCGCCGAACAGTTCCAGCGCTTCGGTGGCGATGGCGAAATCCACGGTGCCATCAGCCGCCATTTCGGCGATCTGCATCGGTGAGCCCTGGTGCATGTGCAGGGCAACGTCCGGGTACTGCTTGATGAAATTGCTGATCACCGGTGGCAGCGCATAGCGCGCCTGGGTGTGAGTGGTGGCGATCGACAGGGTGCCTTTCTTCTCGTTGGAGAATTCCTGTGCGATCTGCTTGATGCTTTCGACCTTGCGCAGGATCTCGCCGGCTGTGGTGATGATGCGCTCGCCTGCCGGGGTGACACGGGTCAGGTGCTTGCCGCTGCGGGCGAAAACTTCGACGCCCAGTTCATCTTCCAGCAGGCGGATCTGTTTGCTGATGCCCGGTTGCGAGGTGTAAAGGCTTTGGGCTGTAGCGGAAACGTTGAGGTCGTGGTGCGCCACTTCCCAGATGTAGCGCAATTGTTGAAGCTTCATATGAATCCCTCAAAGCAGATAGACGCCACGGGCATCAGCGACGGTATATAACTATATGAATGGTTTGAAGAATAAATCTAGAACTTTTTATCAGAATGCCACTATTCGTGTTCTAGCGATCCCCCTGGCGACGACGTTGCACCAGCGGCACCAGGTAAACCGGCACCTTTGACAGTTGCAACACACGCGCTGCGGTCCGGCCCAAAGGCGTTTCCGCACCAGCACCATGGCTATGGCTACCTACGATCAGTAAATCCACCGAGAGTTTCTGCGCCTGGTCCAGAATCACCTGCGCCGGGTCGCCCTGCAGCACCCGAACCGCCTGAATCCGCTCCAGGTCATGCTCGCCCTCTTCTCCCAATTCCTCCCGAAAACTGTCCAGAACGCGCTGTTCGATATTGGCGATTACCGTATTCAGACCCTGGCTGTGAAATTCGTTCAGCGCCTGCTCATCCAGATAACTCTGCAGCACCGATTCGGCAAACAGCCCCATGGGTTCAACCGCATGCACCACGTACAGGTCGGCATTGAATGTCCGTGCCAGTTCCAGGGCGTGTTGCATCACCACGGGGGCGTACAGGCCGAGGTCAGTGGCATAGAGCATCGAGCGAATCATATGACCTCCTCGAATGCCAACATGGCGGAGATTGATTCAGCTTAGCAGTGCCTTGGCGAGTACGACGTTTGGCGCAACACGTTGATCGGCGGGCTTAAACCTTTTGCTCGTTGCTTATGCCATGGGGCACATGACCGGTGGCGACGACCTCCCGGGCCAACTCGCAATGACCGGCCTGGTCATCGAAAAACACATCGGCGGCGAAGGCTTCGAGAAAGGCTGACTTGGTCAGGCCTCCGAGAAACAGCGACTCATCCAGTCGGATATCCCATTCGCGCAAAGTGCGGATCACCCGCTCGTGAGCCGGAGCCGAGCGGGCAGTGACCAGTGCCGTGCGGATCGGGCAGGCGCCATCGGGAAACTCGCGCTGCAGCAGATTGAGGGCCGCGAGGAAACCCTTGAAAGGACCGCCGCGCAGCGGTTCACGGGCTGCTTCGCGTTCCTTGGCCTGAAACGCCTCCAGGCCACCGGCCTGATACACGCGTTCGGACTCATCGGAAAACAGCACCGCATCGCCGTCGAAAGCGATGCGCAATTCATCGCTGGCGGCCCGGCTGGCGCCCCCCGACAGAATGGTCGCCGCAGCAAAGCCGGCGTCCAGCGCGCTGCGCACATCTTCTGCATGGGTCGACAGAAACAGATCGCAGCCAAAAGCCTTGAGATAAGGATAAGGGCTGCGCCCGCCGACGAATGCCGCGCGGGAAATGGCCAGCCCATAGTGATCGATCGAATTGAACACCCGCAGGCCGGTGTCGGCGCTGTTGCGCGACACCAGGATCACCTCGACCCGGGCGCGGCCGAGGTGGGCATTGAGGTTGAGGAGTTTCTGCACCAGTGGGAAGGCATCGCCGGGTTCGAGAATCTCGTCTTCGTGTTCGATCTGGTACTGCCGGTAGGCCTCAACGCCACTGGACAGATAAACCTTGTGGCTTTCACTCAGATCGAACAATGCCCGCGAAGAAATCGCCAGCACCAGTTTGTCGTCGATAGTCTTCGCCATGCATTTCCCCCTTGGATGAATCGACTTATCTGTTGCGTCGATCAATGAAACCCAGACTGCGATACAAGGCCTCGATTCTCGGCAGTTCGCAGCCCGCGGCCTTTGCCGCCGCCAGTGGCCGGGCGTAAATGGCGTCCAGCTCCAGCGGGCGCTTGTGCAAATGATCGTGGTACATGCTCGGCCAGTAGTCAGGCATTTTCTCGGTCATCATGAACAAATGCTCGGCATAACCGGCCGGCACCTCGTGGCCGCAGGCAATGGCACCCTGGACCACCTCGGCCATCAGCGCCTTGATCAGCTCACGACTATCGGCATCGGCCATCAACGGCGTGGTGCTCGCCCCCAGCAACACCGACAGGCCGTTGTAGGGAATATTCCAGACCAGTTTCAGCCAACGCGCCTGATGCAGGTTCGCCATGGCCTGGGAATCGATACCGGCGCTGCGGAACAGCCCGACACCTTCCTCGACAATCGCAGTGCGCTGCACTGCGTCGGCGGCCGGACCGCTGTGGTAGCCGACATGCACCGCGCCCAGCGCCTGATGAGTGATAACCCCGGGTGCTTCGCGGTGGACGCAGATATAGCAGAGGCCACCCAGCACATGCAGCGAATCGGGCAACAGCTCACGCAGGCTGTCTTCAACGTCAAGGCCGTTCTGCAACAGCAGCACCTTGGCATTCGGCGCCGCAGCCTGAAGGATGACGGGGGCCAGGTCCGCGTTGCTGGAGGTTTTTGCCCCTACCAGTAGCCAGTCGCAAGGCGGCATGTCTTCGGCCGCCGAATAGGCCTGCACCGGATTCAGCGACAGCGCACCATGCACCGCACTGTGCAACTGCAGCCCGCGTTCGGCTACTGCGGAGAATTCGCTGCGCAACAGAAAATGCACATCGAACCCGGCACGCGCCAGCATCAACCCGTAGAAACCACCGATTGCACCGGTCCCGATAATACCGATTGTCGGTTTGGCAACTGCCCCCATCATGGCAACTCCTCTGCTGTTCGACTCAGTGCCTGACGGATCGCCCGATTGAGTTCGGTAGCGGTCAGGCGCGAATGCAATGCTCCAAAGAACTCACCGTCACGCACCACAAAGAGCGCCGGCAAATGAAAGACCTGGTAACGCTCGACCAGCCCGCCGTTGTTCCCGGCATCGATCCAGCACAGTCGATCGACCGCCAGATCGAGCGTCGGCAATTGTTCGCGGGCAAAACGGCAACTTGAACAGCCGACACTGGTGAATATCACCAGCGACACGCCGTTCATCGTCAGTAGCCGCTGGTCGGCGTCAAAATCGGTCAGTTCCAATTCGACCACTATACTGGGGGAAATAATGTCAGATGGCCGACACATGGAGTCCGTGTTCATGGGACGTTTTATTCCTCATCCTGACGATGTACCCGTGGAATTAACGCTACTCAAACCCGAATGCATTTCACGGCAACAGCTGCACACTATCAGCCTCGGGGGCGTGGCTTGCAATTATCACCGTGCCTGGCGCCACGGTACTGCGCTGGAAGTGCGCATGCCGACCCTGAACCCCGATATGCGCTTCCTGGGCTATGTGGCCTGGTGCCTGCGCCGAAAGCATGGCTATCTGGTGGGCATTGCCTTCGTCGACGAACAGACGCTGTTCAGCGCCCGGATGGGCGAACAGGTATGCCGGATAGAGCGCTACTGCCGCCAGCACGACGTCCACGATGACCTGCAGGAAGTCCAGGCGCGGGCGCTGGAATGGGTCCAGGAACATGCCGACGAGTTTTCCCACGAAACAGTGCGCAAGGCGTTTGCACAACCCGTGCTCGAATAGGCATTGATGTCGGTTTGCCTGCCGAAGGGCGAAAACTCATGGTCAAAGCCGCCTAAACCGGCGTCTGCCCATTGTCGAGCCACGGTGTAACGCGCTAAGGTTCGGCTCCCCGACGCGCTTAATTTGCTGTGCTCCGCCGCGCGGGTTCGCTGGCGGCCTGCACCCGTGACCTGACGAGTAAACGATGGCTGATTTACCGATCAACGACCTGAACGTCTCCTCCAACGAGACGCTGATCACCCCCGATCAGCTCAAGCGTGACATCCCTCTGAGCGACGCCGCACTGCGCACCGTCACCAAGGGCCGCGAAGTCATTCGCAACATTCTTGATGGCACCGACCACCGCCTGTTCGTGGTCATCGGGCCTTGCTCGATCCACGACATCAAGGCCGCCCACGAATACGCCGAGCGCCTGAAGGTTCTCGCCGCGGAAGTGTCCGATACCCTGTATCTGGTGATGCGCGTGTATTTCGAGAAGCCACGCACCACCGTCGGCTGGAAAGGCTTGATCAACGACCCGTATCTGGACGACTCGTTCAAGATCCAGGACGGTCTGCACATCGGGCGTCAGTTGCTGCTGGACCTGGCCGAAATGGGCCTGCCAACCGCTACTGAAGCCCTCGACCCGATCTCCCCGCAATATTTGCAGGACCTGATCAGCTGGTCAGCCATCGGCGCGCGTACCACCGAATCCCAGACCCACCGTGAAATGGCTTCAGGCCTGTCCTCGGCAGTCGGCTTCAAGAACGGTACCGACGGCGGCCTGACCGTGGCCATCAACGCCCTGCAATCGGTTTCCAGCCCTCACCGCTTCCTGGGTATCAACCAGGAAGGTGGCGTGTCGATCGTGACCACCAAGGGCAACGCCTACGGTCACGTCGTGCTGCGCGGCGGCAACGGCAAGCCGAACTACGACTCGGTAAGCGTCGCGCTCTGCGAGCAGGCACTGAACAAGGCGAAGATCAAACCGAACATCATGGTCGATTGCAGTCACGCCAACTCGAACAAGGATCCGGCCTTGCAGCCGCTGGTGATGGAGAACGTCGCCAACCAGATCCTCGAAGGCAACCAGTCGATCATCGGCCTGATGGTCGAAAGCCACCTGAACTGGGGCTGCCAGGCCATCCCGAAAGACCTTGCCGACCTGCAATACGGCGTGTCGATCACCGATGCCTGCATCGACTGGACAGCTACAGAGAACACCTTGCGCAGCATGCACGCCAAGCTCAAGGATGTCCTGCCCAAGCGCGATCGCACCTGATCGCCGCAAAGGCAAAAAAAGCAGACAAAAAAACGCCGGGCAAGCCCGGCGTTTTTTTATGTGTTCGTTTTGCTGAAGATCACTGGCTCAGCTTGGCCGCGTGCCGCTGGTGCCGCTCCATGTAGCGCTCGACGTAAGAGCACGATGGGATGACGGTGTAGCCCATTTCCTCGGCATACTCCAGCGCCTTCTCGGTCAGTGCTGCGGCAATGCCGCGACCGCGTAATGCGTTGGGCACAAATGTGCGGTAGATATCCAGGGTCTGTTTCCCCAGATCCATATAAGTCAGGTAGGCACGATGACCGTCCACATTGGTCTCGAACTGATGACCAGCCTGGTCATGGTGGATGGACAACGCCTCGCTCATCACTACTCCTCGCGGGTCTTGAATTCCGACCCCTACCTTACCGATGTTTTCCCGGCGAAGGAACAACTACGCCACCCCGTGCCTGAATGGACACCGAGAAGAGCTACACCGATCTCGCGCAACCGAGCACGTACAAATAGTAGGCACCATTGGCAAAAATGCTCAAGGTGCGCTCGTCATCGGCCGGGTTGGCGGGTGCTGCTCCGGGCTACGCAGGAACGGCTCGACCGAGAGTCACCCAAGGTCGACAGCCTGATCATTGCCGGATGTTGAGACTTAAGACGAGCCCCCGTGTTTAAAGTCACCAGTACATGCAGAAAGATATGAGAGGCATCGCGCAAAATCCGAACGAAAGTGTAGACGAATCCATCTAGACACACTTTAGTAAAGACCGGAAAAACAGCTGTTTACGTGGGGAACTTTTTCTCGTCGGCTCGCTCATCTCGGGGCTCCCAGCTGAATATTTTTTAAACAACGCAGTTAAAAGTTGCTCGAAAAAGAATCAACGCCTACAATTTTTTTGGCTTCCTGCTTTATGTGAGTTTACTTACGACAAGTAATGGGTAGTATGTACGCCGGCTATTTCCTCAATCGGAGGAGAAAGCCACTTAATTGAAAGTCCTTGAAGGGGAACACGATGAACAACGTTCTGAAATTCTCTGCTCTGGCTCTGGCCGCAGTTCTGGCTACCGGTTGCAGCAGCGCATCGAAAGAAACCGAAGCACGTCTGACCGCTACTGAAGACGCAGCAGCTCGCGCCCAAGCTCGTGCAGACGAAGCTTACCGTAAAGCTGACGAAGCTCTGGCTGCTGCTCAAAAAGCACAGCAAACTGCTGACGAAGCTAACGAGCGTGCTCTGCGCATGCTGGAAAAAGCTAGCCGCAAGTAATAATCCTTCGGGATTGTTATCAAGCCGACCCATTCTTGGGTCGGCTTTTTTATTGCCGCCTTTTCGTGCAGGCATAAAAAAACCCGCCGATGCGGCAAGCATCGGCGGGTTCTTTTCAATCGTTACTGCAGCGGATCCAGCGGTGCACTGCTCACCATCGGAGCGGCGGTGTTCGGTACCGCGATTTCCACCGGCAAACCATCTTCAGCGGCGACCACGTCACGCACTACATCCCAGTTCATGCGCAGGTTGTTGGTGATGTCTTCACGCTTGAGCATGGCGTTGATCACGGAGGTGTGCTTGTCGACCACCGACGGGTTGCCCTTGTCGTCCAGTGGAGTGTGCGCCTCCAGATAAACCTTGCCGCCACTCACACCAAACTTGTACGGGTCGTTAATGATGCGTACCGAGGTGCCAACCGGCACCATGCCGGCCATTTCCAGAACGTTGTTATTGAACATGCGGAAGCAGCCGTGGCTGGTGCGCATGCCGATACCAAACTTCTTGTTCGAGCCATGAATCAGGTAACCCGGAGTGCCCAGGGTGAACTTGAACGGCCCCAGTGGGTTATCCGGACCGGCCGGCACCACGTTGGGCAACGGATCGCCATCGGCGGCATGCTCGGCCTTGATCGACGCTGGCGGTGTCCAGGTTGGGTTCGGCGTCTTGGCGGTGATCGTGGTGTGGGCAATCGGCGAGCCCCAGCCTTCACGACCGATACCCAGCGGGAAGGTGTACACCACGTTCCGGCCTTTCGGATAGTAGTAGAGGCGGTATTCAGCCAGGTTGATGACGATGCCTTCACGGGGGCCCGGCGGCAGGATGAAGCGGGTCGGCAACACGATTTCAGTGCCGGCGCCCGGCAACCAGGCATCGACACCCGGATTGGCCGCGACCATTTCCGAGTAGCCCAGATCGTAAGTGGTGCCCAGGTCGGCGAAGGTATCTTCGTACTTGGCCTTGATCACCTGCACCTGGCCGATGATGTCTTCACCAGGCGGAGGCAGGGGAAACTCCAAAGCAGCAACGGGACCGGCCACACACAGGGCGGCAAGAGACAGGCAGCGGGTGACGGCAGGAAAGCGCGGCAACATCCGGAAAATCCTTCGCATGATCAACAGAGGTATAAGAATCGGATTGTACACCGCCATCTGTTATTTCGGGGAACTGCACCGATAGAGCGTGCCATGCAGGGAAAAGATCGTCCGAACGCGGACCGAACCTGCGGCAGTTTCTACAGTTCGAACCGCAGTTCTGGCCAGATCGGCGAAGTGCCGCGCTTTTGCGACTCGAGGATGGCCCGGCACAACGAGCACAGACGGTGGTCCTGGAACACCCGGCGATCGACGCTCGACCAGCGTGGCTGTGCCGGCAACAGGCTACCGCACAAGGTCCGGTCTGCTGAGCCGCCAAGCTCGAGCTGTCGGGTCACCAGATGAACCCGCACTTCCTGGCAGGCGAACAGATCCAGCTGTTCGTCAGGCTCGATCAGTTGGTAGGAAAAAAGTGACCAGGCGGGACGCGGCATCGGGGGCTCCAAATCGGGGGCGCCACATTAGCCGAAAGCCCGCGCCTAGAAAAGTGTCATAACAGCGGTTTTAAGGTAGGCCAGACATTTTCCAGCAACTTGTCCTGAGCCCCGGCCGCCGGGTGGATGCCGTCGGCCTGCATCAGGTCGGGATGACCGCCCACGCCGTCGAGGAAAAATGGCACCAGCGGGATGTTTTTCTCGCTGGCGACATTGCTGAAGACTTCAGCGAATGCCTTGGTGTAGCGAGCACCATAGTTGGGAGGTAACTGCATGCCGAGCAACAGCACCTTGGCGCCACTGGCGCGGGAGCTGTCGATCATCGAAGCAAGATTTTGTTGCAATTGCGTTGGCAGCAGTCCGCGCAACCCGTCATTGCCACCCAGCTCAAGGATGACCAGCTCCGGCTTGTGCTCTGCAAGCAGCGCCGGCAGCCGCGCCTGGCCTCCGGCACTGGTGTCGCCGCTGATGGATGCATTGACCACTTTATCGTCAAAACCTTCGCGCTTGAGCCGCTCCTCCAGCAACGACACCCACCCCAGCCGGGTATCCAGCCCGAAACCGGCGCTGATACTATCGCCAACGATCAGGACTGTACCCGCCGCTGCGTTCTGGGCCATGCACATCAAGGCCAGGCCAGCACTCAAAAACCACACACGCATCGGATTCTCCATGGGCGCAAGCATTCTCACCGCGAAGAACCTTAGCAAAGTGGTTCCCAGCGCGGAAGGTGAACTGACCATCCTGCACGAACTCAGCCTGCAACTGAACAAGGGCGACAGCCTGGCCATCGTCGGTGCCTCAGGCTCCGGCAAATCCACCCTGCTGGGACTGCTCGCCGGCCTCGACCTGCCGAGTAGTGGCGAAGTCACCCTGGCCGGGCAGGGCCTGAGCAATCTCGACGAGGACCAGCGTGCACGCATCCGCGCCGAGCACGTCGGCTTTGTCTTTCAGTCCTTCCAGTTGCTCGACAGTCTCAATGCTCTGGAGAACGTCATGCTGCCCCTGGAGCTCGACGGCCGCAAAGACGCCCGTGGACGCGCCACCGAATTGCTGCAACGGGTCGGCCTCGGCCAGCGCCTGACCCACTCGCCGCGCCAGCTATCAGGCGGCGAACAGCAACGTGTAGCGATTGCCCGGGCGTTTGCCGCCGAACCCGACGTGCTGTTCGCCGACGAACCCACCGGCAACCTCGACAGCCACACCGGCGAGCGCATCAGCGATCTGTTGTTCGAACTCAACAAGGAACGCGGCACGACCCTGGTGCTGGTCACTCACGATGAGCGCCTGGCACATCGCTGCAAGCGCCTGATCCGCCTTGAAGCCGGCCTGCTGGTCGCCCCACTGGAGCCTTGATGGCACGCTTGCCGCTGTTACGCCTGTTCAGTCTTGCCATTCGCCAATTGCTGCGCGATGCCCGCGCCGGTGAATTGCGTGTGTTGTTCTTCGCCTTGCTCGTGGCGGTGGCGGCGAGTACCGCCATTGGTTACTTCGGTGCCCGCCTCAACGGCGCCATGATGCTGCGCGCCACCGAGTTCCTGGGCGCGGACCTGCTGCTGGAAGGCAGCTCGCCGGCCCGCCCCGAACAGATTAAAAGCGGCACCGAACTGGGGCTCGAACATGCGCAAGTCGTGGAATTCTCCAGTGTCATCGCCACCGACAACGGCATTCAGTTGTCCAGCATCAAGGCCGCCGATGCCATCTACCCGCTGCGCGGCGAACTGAAAAGCGCCCCCGCCCCGTTCGCCCCGGAGGAGTCCGGAGGCGGACCGAAACCCGGTGAAGCCTGGGTCGAGGGTCGGTTGCTGACCGCGCTTGACCTGAAGATCGGCGACAGCATCGATGTCGGAATGAAAACCCTGACCCTGACGCGAGTACTGACCTACGAACCCGACCGCGCCGGTAACTTCTACAGCCTGACGCCACGCGTACTGATCAACCTCGACGATCTCGCCGCCACCGGCGTGGTACAACCCGGCAGCCGGGTCAGTTACCGCGAACTCTGGCGCGGCAGTGCGTCGGCTCTGGAAACCTATCGCCAATTGATCAAGCCTGGCCTGGCGCCCAACCAGCGCATTCAGGATGCCCGCGATGGCAACCGGCAGATTGGTGGTGCCCTGGGCAAGGCCGAGCGTTATCTGAACATGGCGAGCCTGGTGGCGGTGTTACTGGCCGGTGTCGCCGTGGCCCTGTCGGCGACGCGCTTTGCCACGCGCCGATTCGATGCCAGCGCCCTGTTGCGCTGCCTTGGATTGTCCCGCCGGGAAACCATGGTCCTGTTCAGTTTGCAGCTGACCGTTCTGGGATTGCTCGCCAGCATCACTGGAGCCTTTATTGGCTGGCTGGCGCAACTGGGACTGTTTGCCCTGCTGCATGACTTGCTGCCCAGCGACGTACCACCGGGTGGCCTGTTTCCCGCCATCGCCGGGATCGGCACCGGGTTGGTCGCATTGGCCGGCTTCGCCTTGCCGCCACTGGCAGCGTTGGGCCGGGTTCCACCCCTTCGGGTATTGCGCCGGGATCTGCTGCCGATTCCTTCCAGCACCTGGATGATCTACGGCGCAGCACTGGGCGCCCTCGGCCTGATCATGTGGCGCTTGAGCCTGGACCTGGTGCTGACCTTCGCACTGCTCGGCGGCGGTGTGATCGCGGCACTCGTGCTGGGCAGCTTGCTATTGCTGCTGCTCAAAAGCCTGCGACGCTTGCTCGCCCGGGCTTCGTTGCCATGGCGCCTCGGGCTGGGTCAATTACTGCGTCATCCACTGGCAGCCGCGGGACAAGCCCTGGCATTCGGCCTGATCCTGCTGTCGATGGCATTGATCGCCCTGTTGCGTGGCGAGTTGCTGGACACCTGGCAGAACCAGCTGCCGAAAAACGCCCCGAACTATTTCGCGCTGAACATCCTGCCAGCAGACAAGCAGGCGTTCATCGATCGCCTGATTTCACTCTCGGCGCAATCGGCACCGCTGTACCCGGTAGTGCCGGGACGCCTGATCAGCATCAATGGCGAACCGGTGCAGCAAATCGTCACCAAGGAATCGGCGGGCGACCGCGCAATCCAGCGCGACCTGAGCCTGACCTGGGCTGCGGACTTGCCTGCGGGGAACAGGATTACCGCTGGCAACTGGTGGTCCGAGCAGCCGCCCGATGAAATTCCTGGCGTGTCGGTCGAAGGCAAGGTCGCGGAAAGCCTGAAACTAAAGCTGGGCGATCATCTGGTCTTCACCGTCGGTGGAGTCAACCGCGAAGCGAAAGTCACCAGCCTGCGCGATATCAACTGGGACAATTTCCAGCCGAACTTCTTCATGATCTTCCAGCCGGGCACGCTGAGAGATCTGCCGGCGACCTACCTGACCAGCTTTTATCTGTCGGCCGGTCATGATCAGCAGATCGTCGAACTGTCCCGCAGCTTTCCGGCGGTCACCATTCTGCAAGTCGAGGCTTTGCTGGCGCAGCTGCGTAGCATCCTCGCCCAGGTCACCCTGGCGGTGGAGTATGTGCTGTTGTTTGTCCTGGCAGCGGGCATGGCCGTGTTGTTTTCCGGATTGCAGGCGACGCTCGATGAGCGCATCCGCCAAGGCGCGTTGTTGCGGGCGCTGGGCGCGGAGCGTCAATTGCTGGTCAAGGCCCGGCGAATCGAGTTCGGTTTGCTGGGTGCGGTCAGCGGCTTGCTGGCGGCGCTGGGCTCGGAAGTCGTGAGCCTGGTGCTCTACCGCTATGCGCTGGATCTGCCCTGGCATCCGCACCCATGGCTGTTGATGCTGCCATTGATCGGTGCGGTGCTGATTGGCGGGGCCGGCGTGTTCGGCACTCGCCGTGCGCTGAATGCCAGTCCCCTGACAGTTTTACGGGAGGGCTGAAGACTCGAAAGTTATCGTCCTCTGCACCCCGCGCGGACCCCCATGAAGGTGAAGCGCGGATGCACACCAGCCTGGAACAACCCTACTTTGCTTCGTAAAAAATCTCGTTGATCCACCACAACACTTCCCCGCTGGGGGTCTGCACGATCGCTTCATCGCCAACTTCTTTCTTCAAAAGCGCGCGAGCCATCGGCGAATCGATGGAAATGTAATCGTTGCGGCCATAAATTTCGTCGTACCCCACGATCCTGAACTTCTTGATCTCCCCCGCCTCGTTTTCGATCTCGACCCAGGCTCCGAAAAAGACTTTCCCTTCCTGCTCGGGTGAATAGGCAACGACTCGCACATCCTCAAGACGCTTGCGCAGGTAACGTACACGCCGGTCAATTTCCCGCAGCAGCTTCTTGTTGTACTGATAGTCCGCATTTTCACTGCGATCACCCAGCGACGCGGCCCAGGTCACTTTACGTGTGGTATCGGGACGTTTTTCTCGCCACAGATAGTCAAGCTCCTGCTTCAGAGCTTCATGACCTTCCTTTGTAATGATGTTCGTACTCAAAGCTGAATGCTCACTGGCGACTACATCGGGTAACCATATTTGAACCGCTCCTGATCAGGCAACCAGTCAATTCTCCATCTGCCCCCCGGTGGCCGGAAGGCCAGCGCGACAGGTGTTGATAATCATCGCTGGTCACTTCATGGGTTGACATTAGAGACGATCAGTCTAATAATTTTTTGCAATTACTAGACGGTCGGTCCAATAGAGGAAAAACCATGTTCAATGCGATCCTGATTGAAAAAGACGACACCGGTAACCGCGCACGTATTGCACAACTGGAGGAATCGCAACTGCCATCAGGCGATGTCTCGGTGCGCGTGGCCTGCAGCACGCTCAACTACAAGGACGCACTGGCCATCACTGGCAAAAGCCCGGTAGTGCGTACCTTTCCGATGGTGCCGGGTATCGATCTGGCGGGAACCGTCGAACACAGCAGCCACCCCGACTTCAAGGCGGGAGACAGCGTATTGCTCAATGGCTGGGGGGTCGGTGAAGGGCACTGGGGCGGGCTGTCCCAGATGGCCAGATTGAATGGCGACTGGCTGATTCCATTGCCGAACGGTTTCACAGCTCAGCAAGCCATGGCCATCGGGACCGCAGGTTATACCGCCATGCTTTCGGTGCTCGCCCTGGAGCGCAATGGCGTCACGCCAGACAAGGGCGAAATACTGGTCACCGGAGCCAATGGCGGGGTCGGCAGTTTCTCCATCGCCCTCCTCTCCAGCCTGGGTTACACAGTAGTTGCCTCAACCGGCCGCCTTGAGGAAACGGACTACCTGAAAAAGCTCGGTGCGTCCGAAATCATAGACCGCGCAATACTCAGCGAGCCGGGTCGCCCGCTGACAAAAGAACGCTGGGCCGGCGCCATAGATTCAGTGGGCAGCCATACCCTGGCCAATGTCTGTGCCAGCACCCGATATGGTGGCACTGTCGCCGCCTGCGGGCTGGCCCAAGGCATGGACTTCCCCGCCAGTGTTGCCCCATTCATCTTGCGGGGCGTGACGCTGGCCGGAATCGACAGCGTGATGCGCCCGCGCAAAGATCGATTGGAAGCCTGGAGTCGCCTGGCCCGGGATCTTGATCTTTCCATGCTGAAAGAAATCACCCGGGAAGTCGCCTTGGACGAAGTCATCCACACCGCCAATCAACTGTTGGCCGGCGAAGTGCGCGGACGGGTTGTGGTGAACGTCAACGGGTAAGCAAAAGCGCTACTCAGCGACGGGTAATCAACCCTTGTCGGGCAACACGGACCAGTTGCCTGATGACCTCTGGCGCGTCTTCGGCGCTGGGGGATTGAATCACCGCCAGGTCAAAGCTGTCGCTGGCAAAGCGCGCGAGCGACTCACCGTCTTCGACAAACTGAATCAGGAAGGCTGCCGGCCCACCGGTACGACGTGGCCAACCGTCGAGATAACGCAAAAGCGTCGGCTGGTGTTTACCGCCAAGCAGGATTTTTGGATTGCGCTGGGTGAGATGTGCCGTGATCGGCGCGGGACGTACAACAGGGCTTAGTGCATTCATTGTGTCGTGTCTCTGCCTCAAAAGTCTGCATGGCAGGTGAGAGGCAACACCGAACCAGCGCTTTAGCGGTATTTCGAAGCCCGGTTTCGGCTTCTACGGCGACTGTTCGAGTCACCTGGCGCCCCGCAAGTAGCTGTTTAAATCGGCGCATGAGCAGCATCCTAGAGAAGCTGACCGGACAGTGTCAAGAATGACGCACAACACCGCTCCAGACTTTTCAGGCAGCACAAAAAGAAAAATGCCCGAATCTTGCGATTCGGGCATTTGCTTTGATTCGATCAGCAGATCGCTCGAAATCAGTGACGCTTGTGACCATTGGCCAGGTTGCTGCCCACGCCGCCGCCCAATGCGCCACCCAGGCCAGCACCGATAGTCGAACCGGTCTTGCCACCCAGGCTGTTGCCGATGACCGAACCACCAGCGGCACCCACGCCACCACCGATTGCAGCGCTGGTACGGTGACCTTTCTTGGCAGCAACAGCACTACCGGCTGCGCCTGCTACGCCAGCACCAATGGCTGCACCGGTGCTGCCGCCCATGCTCTGGCCCACAACGTTACCCAGCGCACCGCCCAAACCACCGCCGATTGCGGCAGTGCCGTCGCCAGCCATCGCGCCTTGAGCGACCAGAAGACCCAGAACCAAAGCAGGCAGTGTGAAACGCATGACAAAAACCTCAAAAAATAGGGATGAAAATCAAAAGGGTCGGGATTGAATGCTTTAAAGCAGACAAAGTCCAGACATGCGCGTGCGCAACCTCGTTATCGGCGACGGTTGGACAGTTTTTATCGAAAAGGTTTTATGACAGGCAAAAAAAAGCCCGCTGGGGAACGGGCAGGGTGTTGCTTTCTAACGGATGAGCTCAGCCTACGTACGCACTTGTGAAAACTCTGTGAAAAACCAGCCAGGTTAAAAATTCATTCACACAATCCTGATGCACGGAAATTCGGGCACAAAAAACCCCGCTCGATGGCGGGGCTTGTTGATGCAATCCACATTTATTTCCTGACGGGTGCCGTCACTTTGGGAAGAAATTTCCCCTTCAGCATTCGGCTCGCCTGGGTCTTGATCCTGCGGACTTCAACCTGACCCTCGCCGAAGCTTGCAACGTACACGGTCTGCCCACACTGGACGAAATTGTTGATCGGAAATTCTGCGCCATCGTCTTCAACATACGGATCAACCATTTCATCACCCCCTTCTTCCAAAGCGGGATCGACACCGGCAAGCCCCCTTGCCCGAACCATATCGATCACCAAGGGTTTTGAGACTAGCCGGTCATTACCGGACTTGTTATTCATATTTCCTAAGGCCCGACGAATGGACCGCTGCAGTTACCTCAGTTTCACCACCGTTCCGGTCACAAAAACCACGACCATACCGCCCTTCCCGGCCGGCATGCTGATCTCGTAATCGAGCCCTACCACCGCATCCGCCTGGAGTGCCCGCGCCCGCTCCTTGATCTCGTCAGTGGCCTGGATACGCGCTTCCTTCAATGCACGCTCCAATGTCTGGGAGCGCCCGCCGAAAAAATCCCGCATTCCGGCAAACACATCGCGAATAACGTTGATGCCCTGCACCGACTCGGCGCTGACAATGTCCAGGTAGGCGGTGATTTGCCGGCCTTCGATAGCGTGGGTCGTGGTCGTGATCATTGCATTCCTGTTTGCGTTGAAAGTGGGTTGAAGAGCGGCAAGCGCCGTGTTGAAAGAAGTATCAGCTTGATCAACAGCGAAGTGACAGACGTCACTGCGGCAATCGGTAAGAAATCGACCACCAGAAAGCACAAAACCCCTGGCTTCTCTCGAAACCAAGGGTTTTGTTTACATCGAATTTGGCGGTGAAGGAGAGATTCGAACTCTCGATACAGTTTCCTGTATACACACTTTCCAGGCGTGCTCCTTAAGCCACTCGGACACTTCACCGTATCTCTTCAAACATGTTCTGTCTGTCGAGGCGCGCTAATGTAGTCGAAAGCTTTTCCGATGGCAAACATTTTTTCAGAATTTTCATGCGCTTAACGCAATTCGCCGTTTCGGGCCGATCAGGCGATGGCAAACCGGCCAATCTCTGGTTTACCGCACGCCTGTATATAGAGGGCAATGCGCCGCCAGCGTGGAGGGCTACGACGGGAGGCCAGGCAAAGGGTGACTGATGGGTCAGTCATGGCGCTTTACCTTGCCAGTGGCGCTGGGTAACGTCTGCCCATCTTTATTGAAAGGATTTGCGTCATGAGTGAGTTGATTTCCTACCACCTCGAAGACGGTATCGCGACCCTGACCCTGAGCAACGGCAAGGTCAACGCCATCTCCCCGGACGTGATTGCAGCTTTCAACGCTGCACTGGATCAGGCGGTGACGGATCGCGCGGTGGTCATCATGACCGGCCAGCCGGGAATCCTCTCGGGCGGTTACGATTTGAAAGTCATGACTTCGGGCCCGAAGGAAGCCGTGTCCCTGGTCACCTCCGGTTCGACCCTGGCCCGTCGCCTGTTGTCGCACCCTTTCCCGGTGATTGTCGCCTGCCCCGGCCACGCGGTGGCCAAGGGTGCTTTCCTGCTGTTGTCGGCGGACTACCGCATCGGTGTCGACGGTCCGTTCAGCATCGGCCTGAACGAAGTACAGATCGGCATGACCATGCACCACGCCGGTATCGAACTGGCCCGTGATCGCCTGCGCAAGTCTGCGTTCCACCGCTCGGTGATCAACGGTGAAATGTTCAACCCGCAAAGCGCCGTGGATGCCGGCTTCCTTGACGTAGTGGTATCAGCGGAAGAACTCCAAAGTACGGCGCTGGCCGCGGCTCGCCAGTTGAAAAAGATCAACATGACGGCCCTAAAGAACACCAAGTTGAAAGTACGCAAGGCGCTGCTGGACACCCTGGACAACGCGATCATCGCGGATCAGGAGCACCTGGGTTAAGCCCAAGCCTGCGACAACGAAAAGCCCGGCCATCGTGCCGGGCTTTTTCGTACGAGGCCTGTGGAAAAGTCGGTAGCCGCTCTGGCATGCGCCTGACCGATCAGTCAGACACAAATGCTTAAACATCGGCCATCTCCCACATATTGAGCGGCAATTGCCGAAAACAGTGCACATCCGTACACTGCGCCACCTTTTGTCCCGGTGGGGCCTGAAAATGCTGTTTGCTTTACGTATGTCATTGATGGGCCTGCACTTTATCGTCGCAGGTGTGCTGGGCGTGGTGCTCGGCCTGTGCCGCCCGTTCAATCCGGATAACAGTCGTCTGTGCGCCCGCCTTTATGCCTGGCCAGCGATGTGTATTTTGCGTTTGCGGGTGAAGGCCGACGTCGGCCCGTTGATGGATAAGCCTGACAGCTGCGTCATCATTGCCAACCACCAGTCCAACTACGATTTGTTCGTATTCGGTAACGTCGTCCCCCGCCGTACCGTGTGCATCGGTAAAAAGAGCCTGAAATGGGTGCCATTGTTCGGTCAGTTGTTCTGGCTGGCCGGCAATGTGCTGATCGACCGCGGCAATGCGCAGAAGGCGCGCCAGTCGATGCTGACCACCACCCATACCCTGCAAAACCAGGACACTTCGATCTGGGTCTTTCCCGAAGGCACGCGCAATCTGGGCAAGGAATTGTTGCCGTTCAAAAAGGGTGCCTTTCAGATGGCCATTGCGGCCGGGGTACCCATCGTCCCGGTATGTGTCAGCAGTTACGTCAATCACATGCGATTGAACCGCTGGCGCAGCGGGAAAATTCTGATTCGCTCGCTGCCGGCGATACCGACCGCGGGTTTGAGCATGGATGACATGCCAATGTTGATTGCCCGGTGCCAGGAGCAGATGCGCGAATGCATCGATTCCATGGACCGGCAACTCCAAGCCGCCTGAACATGAAACCCGCCTTGTGCGGGTTTTCTTTTGCCGGAGAACTCTGCATATTTTGCCGACTCTCAAGCAATAGACATGGCTAAGCTACTGACTAACTGCCCTTTCGCTAACGCATACCTGCCAATAAGAAGTGAACCAAGATCATGGGTCGAGTTGTTGCTGCTGCGGTTTACAGCGCTGGTAAGAAAGTCACCAATATCACTCTCGATGAAGGCGCGGCCTGGGCCGCAAAGCCTGGCCACTTTGTCTGGATCGGCCTCGAAGAGCCGAACGCCGAGGAACTGTTCAACCTGCAACGCCAGTTCAACCTGCACGAACTGGCCATCGAAGACGCCCTGGAAAAACACAGCAGGCCCAAACTGGAAACCTTTGGCGACGCGCTGTTCATCGTCACGTACTCCCCTATCCGGGAAGAAGGCAAAATCCAGTTCATCGAGACGCATATCTTTGCTGGCAACGGCTACATCATTACCGCGCGCAACGGCCACTCGGCGTCCTACGCCCATGTCCGACAGCGCTGTGAGGCGCGTCCGCTGTTGCTGGAGCACGGGGAAGATTTCGTACTCTATGCCATCCTCGACTTCGTAATTGAAAACTACCAGCCGATGGGCGAAGCGATACATGCCGAGATTGATGAGCTGGAACACAACGTCATGTACGGCGCGCTGAACGAGTGCGATATCCAGAAACTTCACGGCCTGCGTCGCGATGTACTGCGCTTGCGCCGTTATGCGGCGCCGATGGTGGAGATCGGCGAAGAACTGCAGCGCCTGAGCTTTCCATTCATCGACAAGAACATGCGCCCGTACTTCCGTGACGTGCAGATTCACGTCAAGCGGCAGCTGGAGGACCTGACTACCCTGGCAGAGATCGCCAGCCAGACCATTGAGGTCGGTGTGTTGCTGGAGGCCTCACGGCAAAGTGCGGTACAGCGCAAGTTTGCAGCCTGGGCGGCGATCCTGGCGTTTCCCACGGCCATTGCCGGTATCTACGGGATGAACTTCCAGGACATGCCGGAGCTGAGCTGGCACTACGGATATTTCGGGGTGCTGGGGGTAATTGCGGTGGGATGCGTGAGTTTGTGGGCGAGCTTCAAGAGGTCGGGGTGGTTGTAAAAATACAACCTGTAGGAGCGAGCCTGCTCGCGATGAACGCAAAAACACCGCGGGGCATCAGGCTTCCCGCATTATCGTTGACGACCATCGCGAGCAAGCTCGCTCCTACAGGAGACGTTTAAGCCGTCTCTGGTTTATGCGCCACAAACCGCATCATCCACTCAGCCACCGTGGTGCCGTGATGTTCACTGTCCAGGCTGGCAATCCCTTTCGAATACACCTGCTCGCCCAGCGCTTGCTGACGAATGTCCAGCAAGGCTCGGGAGTAATCGTGAATGAACTCCGGATGGCCCTGGAAGCACAGCACCTGATCGTTGATGTGGTACGCGGCGAACGGGCAGAAATCGCTGGATGCAATCACCGTGGCGTTTTCCGGCAGTGAGGTCACCTGGTCCTGATGGCTGATCAGCAACGTCAGCTCTTCACGCACCGGGCTCATCCATGGCGCCTTGGCGGCCATTTTGTACTTGTGGGTACCGACACCCCAGCCCTGGGTCGCCCGTTCGCTCTTGCCACCGAGCAACAGCGCCAGCAACTGATGGCCGAAGCAGACACCCAGCAGCTTGTCGCCCCGCTCATAGCGGGTCAGCAGGTATTGCTTGAGGGTCTGGATCCATGGGTCGGTACCGAAGGAATCGGCTTTGCTGCCGGTGACCAGGTAGGCGTCGAAGGTCTCGTCGTCGCCCGGATAGTCACCCTGAACCACGTTATAGATGGTGAAATCGGCGGCAATGGGTTGCTGCGAAAACAGGCGTTTGAACATCTGCCCGTAGCCCTGATATTGGTCGACCAATTCCGGACGCAGGTTGTCGGTTTCCAGAATGCAGATGCGTAACGACATAAAAAATACCTGACACGTGATGGGAATAATGCACACCCCAGAGCCTGCCTCTAACACTGCGACAAGGCAAGCCCCGAGATGCGTCATCTATCCCTAAAACACCTCCCCTTTTTCGGCTTTCTCCAGCAACAAGGCCGGTGGTGCGAAGCGTTCGCCGTATTGCCCGGCCAGATACTGGGCGCGGGCGACGAAGTCCTTGACCCCGTATTGATTGATAAACTGCAGCGCGCCGCCGGTCCAGGCGGCGAAACCGATACCGAACACCGAGCCGACGTTGGCATCGGCGGTCGACGTCAACACCCCCTCCTCCACACAGCGCACCGTCTCGATGGCTTGCACGAACAGCAGGCGATCACGCACGTCCTTCGGTGAAATCTGCCCATCGACCTTTTCAAAACGGGTTTTCAATTCCGGCCACAGATGCTTCTGGGCGCCGGCGGGATATTCATAGAAACCGCCCCCCGCTGCCCGACCTGCACGCTTGTATTCGTTGAGCATCAGATCAATCACGGCGAACGCCGGATGCTCGACCAGCGGCTTGCCCTCGGCCTGCAAATCCCGGGCGGTTTGCTGACGGATGTGGCTCATGAGGCTCAGGGATACTTCATCGGAGATCGCCAGCGGCCCGACGGGCATCCCAGCCTTGCGCGCCTCGGCCTCGATCATCGCCGCACTCACACCCTCGCCCAACATCGCAATGCCTTCGTTGGTAAAGGTGCCGAATACCCGTGACGTGAAAAACCCCCGACTGTCGTTGACCACAATCGGTGTTTTCCTGATTTGCAGGACGAAATCGAAGCCGCGAGCCAGGGTTTCGTCGCTGGTGTTAGTGCCCTTGATGATTTCCACCAACGGCATCTTTTCCACAGGACTGAAAAAATGCAGGCCGATGAACTTGCTCTGGTCCGGCACCGCCCTGGCCAGGCCGCTGATCGGCAGGGTCGAAGTGTTTGAGGCGATCACCGCGTCCGCACCGACGATTTGTTGCGCGGCCAGCGACACCCTGGCCTTCAGCTCACGGTCCTCGAACACCGCCTCGATGATCAGGTCGCAATCGGCCAGGTCGGCATCGTGTTCGGTGGTCTGGATGCGAGCCAGCACGGCTTCGCGTTGTTCGGCGCTCATCTGCCCGCGCGCCACATTTTTGTCCAGCAGTGCCGCTGAGTGCGCCTTGCCCTTCTCGGCCGCAGCCAGGGTGATGTCCTTGAGTACAACCTCGATACCGGCCAATGCGCTGACAAAGGCAATGCCCGCGCCCATCATCCCCGCACCGAGTACGCCGACCTTTTTAGTCACATGGGGAGCGAACCCCTGTGGCCGCGAACCACCGGCATTGATTTCGTTGAGCTGGAACCAGAAGGTGCCGATCAGGTTCTTCGACACCTGGCCGGTGGTCAGTTCGGTGAAATAACGGGTTTCGATCAGGTGCGCCGTGTCGAAATCCACTTGGGCACCTTCCACGGCGGCACACAGGATCTTCTCCGGGGCGGGCATGCAGCCTTGGGTTTTGCTGCGCAGGATCGATGGCGCGATGGCCAGCATCTGCGCGACTTTCGGGTTCGACGGCGTACCGCCAGGAATCTGGTAACCCTTTACATCCCAACGCTGCACGGCCGTCGGGTTGGCCTGAATCCAGGCTCGCGCCTTGGCCAGCAGCTCATCGTGATCCGCCGCCAGTTCATCGATCAGCCCCGCCTGCAGCGCCTGTTGCGGCCGCAGTTTTTTCCCTTCGAGCAGATACGGCAAAGCCTTTTCCAGGCCGAGCAAACGCACCATGCGCACCACGCCGCCACCGCCCGGCAGCAGACCGAGGGTCACTTCCGGCAGACCGAGCTGCACCGACGAGTTGTCCAGCGCCACCCGGTGATGACAGGCCAGACAGATTTCCCAGCCCCCGCCCAGTGCCGCGCCGTTGATCGCCGCGACCACCGGTTTGCCGAGGGTTTCCAGGGTGCGCAATTGCCCTTTGAGGCTCAGAACCATGTCGTAGAAGGCTTTGGCTTCGGGTTTGCCGACCTTGATCAATTCATTGAGGTCACCGCCGGCGAAGAAGGTTTTTTTCGCCGAAGTGATGATGACGCCGGCAATGTCCTGCGTGTCGGCCACCAGGCGCGCGACACAGTCAGCCATGGCCTCGCGGTACACCGCGTTCATGGTGTTGGCGCTCTGGCCGGGCATGTCGATGGTCAGGACGACGATCCGGTCCTGGCCCTTTTCGTAACGAATGGCTTGGGTCATGAAAGGTTTCCTTGAATGTCTGGCTCAGAGGCGTTCGATGATGGTGGCAATGCCCATGCCGCCGCCGACGCACAGGGTCGCGAGGCCGTAACGCAGGTGCCGGTTTTCCAGCTCATCGAGCAAAGTGCCGAGAATCGCGCAGCCAGTAGCGCCCAGAGGGTGACCCATGGCGATCGAGCCGCCGTTGACGTTGACCTTGTCCGGGTCGACGGCCATGTCCTTGATGAATTTCAGGACCACCGAGGCAAACGCCTCGTTGACCTCGAACAGGTCGATGTCTTCAACCCGCAGGCCGGCCTTCGCCAGCGCCTTGCGGGTGGCCGGTGCCGGACCGGTGAGCATGATGGTCGGGTCGGTGCTGGTCACCGCCGTGGCGACGATCCGCGCCCGTGGTCGCAGGCCCAGCGCCTGGCCCTTGGCCTCGGAGCCGATCAACATCAAGGCCGCGCCATCGACAATCCCGGAACTGTTGCCAGGGGTGTGAACGTGATGGATTCGCTCGACATGGCTGTAGACCCGAAGCGCGGTGGCGTCGAAGCCCATTTGCCCGATCATTTCGAAACTCGGCTTGAGCTTGCCCAGGCCTTCGAGGGTCGAATCGGCGCGAATGAACTCATCGTGATCGAGCAGGATGATGCCGTTCTGATCTCGGACCGGCACCAGCGACTTGTTGAACGAGCCATCGGCCCGCGCTCGCGCGGCTTTTTGCTGCGAGTGCAGCGCATAGGCATCGACGTCCTGACGGCTGAAGCCTTCGAGAGTAGCGATCAGGTCGGCACCCACGCCCTGCGGGGTGAAATGGCTGTGCAGGTTGGTTTCCGGGTCCAGTGCCCAGGCCCCGCCGTCGCTGCCCATGGGTACACGTGACATCGACTCGACGCCGCCGACCACCACCAGGTCTTCGAAACCGGAGCGCACTTTCATCGCCCCAAGGTTCACCGCTTCCAGTCCCGATGCGCAGAAACGGTTGATTTGCACCCCGGCCACGCTGACATCCCAGTCCGCCACCTGAGCGGCGGTTTTCGCGATGTCGGCGCCTTGATCGCCGACGGGGGTCACGCAGCCAAGCACCACATCATCGACCTGACTGGTATCGAGGTCGGTTCGCTTTTGCAGCGCGCCGAGCAACCCGGCCACCAGGTTCACCGGCTTGACACTGTGCAAGGCGCCATCGGCCTTGCCTTTGCCACGGGGCGTGCGTAACGCATCGAAAATCAACGCTTGGGTCATGACGTCCTCGATCTTGTTGTTATTGGTTTTGTTGCACTTTTATGGAGCTTTCACCTTATTCCGAGTCACTGCCGATTCAATGACCGCAACGCTCACCGGCATTGACGCTCACGCTCAGACGGACGGTCGTCAACAACCGGGCAAACCGTTTTTTGACGCGCAAGTGTCTAGCAAAAGGCCGCCCAAGAAGCTGGCAATAGGCCTCATGCCGTTTTAATAGCAAGAAGTCAGAACACCATACTAAATGGATCTAAATCACGAGTGACGCGGGCTCTAAGGTGAAGGTGTACGAAGTTGTCGTCGGGTTTTGCCGAGACGGTCGTTCATACAGGAAGTGCATCGTTTGCCGACATGGAGATATGCAGGCAGGCATCAGGAAATAACAAAAAGAAGGCGGTCAGCCATGTTCAAACAATCGAAAGTTCGTCAAGCGGGTCTCATTCTCTTTGCCACTACACTGTTGTTGATCCTGCCGAACCTGACCAGGGTGCTCGGCTAGTCGATTTGTGAAAACCACGGCACCAGACTTGTATATCGCCACAACAAAAATGTGACTGGCTCGCTACCCGAGCCAGCGTGGCTGTGCCAACCTTTGCGGCACTTCCACGACATGGACGGCGATCATTTTGAAAACGCTCATTGTGTTCGGGGCCCTGCTGCTCAGCACGCCTCTATATGCCGCACAGCTAAACCTTGAGCTGGGCGCGAACAGTCGCACCTGGCAAACCGAGGAACTGCTCAAGCACCCTCAGGCCCAGACCATCAGCATCCCCAACGATGTTTCCTACAAACGCGACATGAGCTACCGCGCGGTGCCAATGTCGGCATTGTTGACGGACGTGAAACCCGAGGATCATTTGCAGGCGGTTGCGCTGGATGGTTTTGCTGCGGAATTGTCGGCCGCACCCTTGCTCAACACTCAGGGCGCGCGGGCCTGGCTGGCGATCGAAGACCCGGCCAAGCCGTGGCCACCGCTGTCGGAAGGCAAGCACAGCGCCGGGCCGTTCTACCTGGTGTGGACCGATCCGCGGGCGGGCAACATCAGCCCGGAACAATGGCCGTTCGAAGTCGCCAGCATCAAGCGCATGGCGCCGGTCGCGGAGCGCTTCCCTGTCCTGCTGCCTGATCCGGCCTTGAAGGCGCATGACCCGGTGAACAAGGGCTTTGCCCTGTTTCAGAAGAACTGCCTGGCGTGCCATCGATTGAACGGGGCCGGGGATTCGCAGTTCGGGCCGGACTTGAATATTCCGTACAACCCCACCGAGTACTTTGGCGCGGACTTCCTCAAGCGCTACATCCGTGATCCGCAGAGCTTGCGTCAGTGGCCCCAGGCGAAGATGCCCGGGTTTTCGGCCGAGGTGTTGCCGGATGAGGATCTGGAGATGCTGGTGGGGTATTTGAAGCATATGGCTGGACGCAAGCTCAAGCCGTAACCGATCCCCGCACAGTTTGCCTATCGCCTGCATAGTCAGAGTTGATTTCACCACCCGGTCAGCGCTGTGGATAATCCGCGCATCCGCTGAAAAAACTTCGTCAGTGCCAAGGCGACGAAGGTGACGGCTCCCTATCTGCAACGGCTGCCCAGGCAGCCCGGTCATCGAACTCCCGACCGGTTTCCCTCCTTTCCGGTCTTACCTTTCAGCCACCCGCTCAGGTGGCTTTTTTTTGCCTGGTTGAACCGTTTTGCATCCGCAGAAAACAAAACGGCCGACCCGAAAGTCAGCCGCGATAGCGATTGTTACTGTTCATAAGGTTATGCGAGTCGCCCTCGTACCTCCTGTTTCACACCCCAGCCCTCAATAATGCCGCCCAATGGCTCGACCACCGCTTCGAAACCCTGCTCGAAGTCGCCGATCTCGTCGTAGGTGGCGTACATGACCTTGCTCAGCTCCAGTGCCCAGGCACCGTCGTCACGCACACTGATTTGCGAATTGAGGGATTCACCATGATGAAAATGACGCGCTGCCCTGCGTGCCCGCTCCTCGTCCGGGAAAATTGCGTAGAACTCGATGGGGTGGAACCGTGAAAAATCGAAACCGCCTTCTTTCATGCGGCGCAGCACGCTGCTGCTGATGTCTTCTTGATAGGCTGTGCTCATGAAACGTCCTCCTCAAAAAACCGATGGATAGACTTTCCGTACTCCCTGCGCACGCAACCGTGGGTGCGGGCGGTTCGGCACCGATGTGCCGGCGGGAAACAAGCATGTAGCTGACAAGACCAGACCTTAGCGATCCGTTCGCTGATCTCGATTGCAGAGTAGCCCCAGGATAGAGGCGCTGCCAAGGCCTGGATGAGAATGTGTCAGGAAGTGTTCAGATTGGCGTGATGCCGAGGATTTGAATGCTGTTCTGGGACTTGAGTTCTTTGACGCTGGCATCAGCGGTTCGCCCTTCCAGATCGTTCAAATCCAGCTTGGCGGCGACAGGGAGGAGCCGTTCCTTGATGAGTTTGGCGGCCTGCTCGTTGTTCGGGCGTGCCTCGCACTCGAAGACTTCATTGATCGTTTCACCATGATCATCAACGAAAGTGACTTTCCACTTTGACATCGGAGCCTCCTCGTAAAAACCCGCAAATGGGTTCACACCTATCTGGACTTTTGCTCTGGGTGATCGTTCAAACGCAGTACTACGTGTTGGGATGAAAAGAATTTTAACTTGCTCGCGATGGAAACCTCGGCACCGCGGGCATTCAGGCATCCCGCGTTATCGTTGGCGTCCATCGCGAGCAGGCTCGCTCCTACAAGGTGGTGTAAATCAATCGTTGCCCGGCTTGTTCACGGCCTGCAGAACGTACTGCGGCAAGGCGAAGGCGCCGATGTGGATCTCCGGATTGTAGTAGCGCGTGACGATGCCGCTGCCCGCGAAACGCTGTTGCAGGGTTTCGCGAGTCAACTTGCGATAAGCGGTATTGGTCGAACCCCAGGCGAAGGTCATCGAGCCGCCGATATAGGTCGGCACCGCGGCCTGGTAGAAGTGCCAATCGGCAAACAGGCTACGCAGACGACCGGCGGTGGTTTTGACTTCTTCGATCTGCATGAACGGCGTGCCGTTTTGCGTCACCAGGATGCCGCCTTCGTTCAGGCAGCGATGGCACGCCTGGTAGAAGTTTTCCGAAAACAGCACTTCGCCCGGGCCGATCGGATCGGTGGAGTCGGAAATGATCACGTCGAATTTTTCGGTGGTGGTGGCGACGAAACGCATGCCGTCGTCGATCACCAGGTTCAGGCGCGGATCATCGTAGGCGCCATTGGAGTGATTGGGCAGGAACTGCTTGCACATGTCGACCACGGTGCCGTCGATCTCGACCATGGTGATGTGCTCGACGCTGGCGTGCTTGGTTACTTCACGCAGCATGCCGCCGTCGCCGCCGCCAATGATCAATACGCGCTTGGCGTTGCCGTGCGCCAGGATCGGCACGTGGGTGAGCATCTCGTGGTAGATGAATTCGTCGGCTTCGGTGGTCTGGATCACACCGTCCAGCGCCATGACCCGGCCCATGCGCGGGTTTTCGAAAATCACCAGATGTTGGTGTTCGGTGCGCACTTCGTGCAGGAGTTTGTCCATGCGAAAACGCTGGCCGTAGCCTTCGTAAAGGGTTTCCAGGTAGTCGTTGGTGGGGGTGATGCTCATGGGAAGTGCTCCGATGAATGCGGTGGCAACGGACGGTTACCCGCCCATGAAGGCCAATCGAATGCCTCGATTGCCCGGGAAAGGCGCGCATTCTACGTCGCGGGAGATGACAGGTCGAACCTTCATGACCGAGTACGCACGGAACGATGTGGGAGCGAGCCTGCTCGCGATGACGGTGACACATTCAACATGGATAGATTGACATACCGCTTTCGCGAGCAGGCTCGCTCCCACAAGGAGAAAGCAGTCAGATCCTCACATCACCCCTCGGCCCGGCAATGGCCCAGATGATCAGGCCCAGAACCGGCAGCAACGCAATCAACAGCACCCAGAGGACTTTCATCCCGGTTTCCGCGCCACTTTTGAGCACATTGATGATTGCCCAGATATCCAGGGCAAGAATGATCAGGCCAACCAGGCTGTTGAACGTGGAACCCATGGTGATGCTCCCAGAGAGTGGTATGCCCCTTAGGATAGCCGGCCCTGCCCAGGGTTCCGTTTTTTTGACAGCTTTGTCGCCTCAGACGTGGATCGCCACTTTCAGGGCTTCCAGGGCAGGTGCCGCTGCGATGCCGACCTGCGCGCACAACTCGAGCACCCGTGGCACGTCGTTGCCGTAGACCAGGACCATCTGCAGTTCGTCGTCGAGCAACTGGCTGATGTTCATCAGCGTGTAGCCGCCGTTTTCCTTGCTCAGGCTGCTCATTTGCACCTGGATGCGATTGAGCGCGGTCAGGGCCTCGGTCTTGGCCAGTTGCTTGGGCTTGAGGTTGAACTCCACGCCCGGGCCAAAAGAGGCGACGATCTGGGCGAACAGATCCATATAGGTGTCAGCCTGGAACAGCACGGTCTCGGGAAGACTGCCCACGACCACCCACTCCCCCAGCGGAATCGGGAAGGTGTCGTCGTAATTGATGTCCGGGTTGGCGCTCAGAAAGGCCTCGGGGTCCGCATAAGCCTGGGCCGCTTCGTCAGCGACCTTGAGGATTTCATCTTCACCCATGCACCCGGAGCTGATTTTGCTGATGAGTTCGACGAGTGCGGCTTTCATGGGGCAGATCCTGTAGCGAGGGAATTTTGAGGGCGCGAAGGATAACGCATCTAGCAGTCGCTGCGGACCCTGTGGCGAGGGAGCTTGCTCCCGTTGGGCTGCAAAGCGGCCCTGAAACCAACGTTCGTGATTATTCAGGTTTACCGCGTTTATCAGCTTTACGACTGCTTCGCAGTCGAGCGGGAGCAAGCTCCCTCGCCACAGAGATCAGCGACAGGCGATCAACCCGGCAATTTTTCCAGCTGCGCAACGGTATCGTTAGCCCCCATGGTCCTGGCCGCATCCAGCGCCGTCAGGCCATTGGCATCCTTGGCTTTCGGATCGGCGCCTTTGCTGATCAGGTAGTCGACAATGGCCACGCGGTTGAACATGGCCGCCATCATCAGTGCAGTACGGCCGTCGAACGATGAACCGTCTACCTGGGCGCCACCTTCAACCAGCACCGTGACCACCGCCAGGTCACCCTTGAAGGCTGCACCGGCAATCGGGCTCTGGCCGTTGTCGTTGCGGATTTCCGGGTCGGCCTTGTGTTCGAGCAGGACTTTCACGGTGTCCACGTGGCCGTGGTACGCGGCCAGCATCAGCATGGTGTCGCCCTTGTGATTGCGCAGGTTCGGCGGCAGGCCTTTGCTCAGCAGCGCAGCCATCATGGCCGCATCGCCCTCCCGCGCCTTGTTGAATACCTGTTCGGCAAACTCGGCAGCTTCTTCGGGGGTCATCTGGCGGCTTTGGTCAGACATTGGACACTCCAGGTTCTGTCATTCGGAAAACCGATAGTTTCCCGAGCAGCCCCAGGCCTGTCACTTGTTTTTTCCGATATGCGGCCATAGCCAAATTCAATGACGACTCTCAATAACGATAGAGGCCGCCCTGAATTTCCGACAGCAATTGCTCGGTGACCTGCACGTAGGTATCAGTGCCCGGCAACCAGGCGTAGATCGGGTCATCACCGGTGCGGCCCGGGTCGAACGCTTCGTCCTTGAGCCGGGTTTTCTGGTATTTGAAGGTCCCGGTAGTCTCCATTTTCAGCTTCACCCGCAGAAACAGCGGCACCGCATAGGCCGGCAGCTGTTGTCGCAGAAATGCCAGCAACGCACTGAAATCCAGGGTCGCGAGGGATTCGGCGGGCGTGATCGCCGCCATCCCCGCACGGCCATTGGTGTTGCGGATTTCCACGCCATAGGCCACCGCCTCGGAGATCTGCGGATGCTTGAGGAGCGTGTTCTCGACTTCGGTGGTCGAGACGTTTTCCCCCTTCCAGCGGTAGGTATCGCCCAGGCGATCGACGAATTGCGCGTGGCCGAAACCGATGTTGCGCAGCAAGTCGCCGGTGTTGAAGTAACGGTCGCCCTTCACGAACACATCATGAAGCACGACTTTCTCGGTTTTCTGCGGGTCGGTGTAGCCATCCAGCGGCGCCTTGTCGTCGATCCTCGCCAACAACAGCCCCTGCTCGCCTTTACCGACCTTGCGCATCAAACCATTGGCAGCACGGATCGGCGCGCCACTGTCATGGTCGTAGGCGACCAACTCCCAGGACATCAGGGAAAAGCCCACCGTGTTGTCGAAATTCAGGATGTTGGTGAAACCGATATTGCCGTCGCTGGCGGCATACAGCTCACAAATGTGCTTTACGCCAAAACGCGTCTTGAACTCACGCCACGCGCCGGGGCGCAGACCATTGCCGATCATCTTGGTCACAGTGTGCCGGTCGTCATCCGCACTGGGCGGTTGATCCACCAGATAACGGCACAATTCGCCGACGTAACCCAGGGTGGTCGCGCGGTATTTGCGCACGTCGCTCCAGAAGTGGCTGGCGCTGAATTTGCGACGCAGGGCAAACCCCGACGCGCCGCTGATGGCCGAGCCCCAGCACACACAAAGGCCGGTGGCGTGATACAGCGGCAAGGTGCAATAAACGATGTCGGTCGGGCGCATATCCAGCGCGACCATCCCGAAACTGGCGAAGCTGCGCATCCAGCGACCGTGTTTGAACACCCCGGCCTTGGGCAAGCCGGTCGTGCCCGAGGTGTAGATATAGAAACAAGGGTCGTCGAAGAAAATCTGCTGGCTGCTGGCCGGGTTGTCGTCCGGGCCGTCAATGCTGGCCGATATCAGATTGATGAAGCCTTCGGGGGCAATGCCCGGATGGTCGTAGGTGTTCTGATCGGCAACGAACCAGCAGTGCCCTGCCGGGATCGACACTTGGTCGCGCACCGCCAGAAACGTCGGGATCAACTCCTCGCCGACGACAATGGCGGCCGGCGCCACCAGGTTCAGGCTATGGACAAGGGTGTCGCGGGTCTGCGAGGTGTTGAGCAAGGCACTGATGGCGCCGACCTTGGCCACCGCCAGTATCGTCACCAGCAGCTCCGGGCGGTTCTCGATGAACACCGCCACCACATCGCCCTTGCCGATGCCTTGGTCGATCAGGTGATGGGCGATGCGATTGGCCCACTGGTTGACCTGTGTATAACTGAGCGAAAGCGCATCGTGCAGCAGTGCCGGGCCATCGGGGTTACGCAGGGTTGCCTGTTCGAAACTCCAGGCCAGGCCACACGGCTGGGTCGGGTCCTTGACGTTGGCAACCTGCATGCCTTTGACCACCCGCGGCAAGGCCTTGGCAATCGACGGCAGCTTGCGGAGCATCATGCTCCAGGTAATCGTGTCGCTTGACGTGCGGCTCATGGTTGCTCCCGTTCGATCTTCTTATTGTCGGGCGGCGCTGATGGAAGCCCGAAAATACGTCAACGGTTCTTGAGCTGTACACGCGGTTTTTGAAATGTTTTGTATCCGCAACAGCGGTGTTGGAGATCGTGAGCGCCGGCGCTTCAAATGGTTCAACCGAACCGCCGAGAACCTCGCAAAATGCAGGATGCACGATAGCCATTCTTGCAAATTGCACGAAAGCAAAAATCAACCATAAACATAACTTACTGTTTTTAAACGTTTTTTGTTGATCACGGATGCTGGCACAATCACTGCAACGCTCTGGACATGCTTGCCATTCAAGTCATCACGGAGCTGAAAGACATGAACCTGATCCAGGAAAAATTTGCATCGTTGTTTTCCAACTTCGAAGTCACCACGCAACCTCGCCCGGATGGCGGGATCCTGCTGACATTGCGTGGCTCCGAAGACAGAGTCTTCAAACGCTCGATTTCCTATCAGCAGTTGCACAATGGCGATCAACTGACATGGGTCATCAGCGCCATCCGCCGCGACCTCGCCGAGCAAGCCAGCGAGTTGCCACAGATTTCGATGTTGCAGAGCCAGCAACGGTTTGCGTTGCCGACTTATCATTCGGCATAAATATTATTTCCCTGTAGGAGCGAGCCTGCTCGCGATGGTCTCGAAAACGCCGCTGGGCATCAGGTCTCCAGCGTTATCGTTCACGACCATCGCGAGCAGGCTCGCTCCTACAGGGTTTCTGTTGTTTAGAAAGTGGTGGGATCTATGCGGGCAAAACTGTCCACAGTGACATGCCCCGCCAGTTCCCCGCCCTCACGGGCCAGCCCGCAAGTGGCCACTCCCGCTGTACGCGCCGCATCCAGCTCTTCGACGATGTCCGACAGGAACAGTATCTGCGACGCCTCAAGCCCGATCGCCTGAGTGATGTTGGCGTAGGACTGCGCCTCGCGCTTGGGTCCCGACGTGGTGTCGAAATAGCCGCTGAACAGCGGTGTCAGGTCCCCCGCCTCCGAGCAGCCGAAAATCAGTTTCTGCGCCTGGATCGAACCCGAGGAATACACGAACAGCTGATAACCGTCCTGGTACCAGCGCTTGAGCGCTTCAACGGCATCGGGGTACACGTGGCCCTTGAGTTGCCCGGCCTGATAACCCTGCTCCCAGACCATCCCCTGTAACGCCTTGAGCGGCGTGGCCTTGCGGTCTTCGGCGATCCAGCCCAGCAGGATCTCGATCACACGCTCCACGTCGGCATCGGGCTCATGGTTGTCCCGGCGCACCGCGTCCAGCTGTTCGGCCACATCGGCACGCCCGGCCTGCTGACGAACGAAGTCCGGCAGATGTTTGGCGGCGTAGGGAAACAGCACGTCGAACACAAAACTCACCGCGCTGGTGGTGCCTTCGATGTCGGTGAGAATCGCTTTGATCGGCATCGACTCAGTCCTCAAGACGCGGGAATTGGCTGGCGATGTCTTCGCCGGTGAAATTCGCCACCCAGCCTTCCGGGTTGTTGAACAGGCGGATCGCCACGAAATGCGGGTGTTCGCCCATGTCGAACCAGTGTTTGGTGCCGGCCGGAACCGAGATCAGATCGTTCTTTTCACAGAGCACGGCGTAGACGTAGTCGTCGATGTGCAGGGTGAACAAGCCGCGCCCGGCCACGAAAAAGCGTACTTCGTCTTCGCCATGGCGGTGTTCATCGAGGAACTTGGCGCGCAATTCGGCTTTCTGCGGGTGATCGCTGTTGAGGCTGATGACGTCGACCGTGATGTAGCCGCGTTCGGTCATCAACTGATCGATTTGCGTCCGGTAAGCCGCGATCACTTCTTCCTGGCTGGCGCCGGGCTGGATCTTCGCGGCCGCTTGCCAGCGGTCGAAGCGCACGCCCTGCTCGGCCAGGGTCGAGGCGATGTCTTCGAAATGGGTCAGCACCTTGTTGGGGATTTCAGGGCTGGAGACGTGATAAACGGACAGGCTGCTCATGGGGCGATTCCTCGGTATCGGCCGCGCCGTCCGGTTTGTGGACACCGGTCGGGCGCAGCGCTGCATCAGGCAATGGGCGACTTGTGAAGTCTGCCGTTAACGGTTCAATACGCTGCGAGTCTTCAACTCGCATTCGAACAAGAATTCGAAGGCCTCGATCTGCCGCAACGCGTCGCTCATGCGCGCGCCCCAGGTGTAGAGACCGTGGCCGCGAATCAGGTAGCCGACGCAATCGGGATGGGCGTCGAGCCAAGGCTGAACCTTGGCGGCGAGGCGCGCAATGTCCTGGTCGTTGTCGAAAATCGGCACCCGTACCCGGGATTCGTGGGTCGACACGCCGCTGAAGGCTTTTTGCAGTTCGTAGTCTTCGAACTCAATGAAATCGGCCGGTGTCAGGCGCGACAGCACCGTGGCATTCACAGAGTGGGTGTGCAGCACCGCACCGATCTCTGCGCGCCAGCTGTAGAGCTGCGTGTGCAGCAGGGTTTCGGCGGAAGGTTTCTTGCCCGGTTCCAGGCTATTGCCGGCGAGGTCCGTGGCGAGCACATCGTCGAGGCCCAACTGGCCCTTGTGCTTGCCCGATACCGTCAGCAGGGCTTCGGTCGGCGACAGTCGCGTCGAATAATTGCTGCTGGTGGCCGGCGACCAGCCGCGGCCATACAGAAAACGCCCGGCGTCGATGATTTCCTGGGCGAGGTGTTCACGGGTAAGGCTCATGGCCTGTCCTCTTGCATACGTGTGGCAATGATAACGGCAGCCGCGACGGCTGCGAGACTGGCAATACTAAAGGTCCATGCCGCGCCGAGGGCATTCCAGCTGTAGCCGGAGTACAACGCGCCCATTGCACCGCCGGTGCCGGCCAGTGCGGCATACAACGCCTGGCCCTGCCCTTGCTGGCGCGCACCGAAACTACGTTGCACGAAAGAAATGGCAGCGGCGTGAAAACTGCCGAAGGTCGCTGCGTGCAGCACTTGGGCAAACAGCAGCACCCAGAGATATTCGGCCAGGGAACCGAGCAGCAACCAGCGCAGCGCCGCCAGCAGAAAACTCGCCAGCAACACTCGACGCAGGGAAAAGCGCGCGAGAATCCGGCTCATGGCCATGAACATCAACACCTCGGCCACCACGCCAACGGCCCAGAGCATGCCGATCACCCCACGGCTGTAACCCAGGCGCTCAAGGTGCAGGGTCAGGAAGGTGTAATACGGGCCGTGGCTCATCTGCATCAGCGCCACGCAGGCGTAAAACGCCAGCACGCCGGGGCTGCGCAACTGGGCGAGGAAGCCCTCTCCCGCCAACCGCGTGCCCTGGGGCGGCTGGGCGTTGGGCACCCACAGGCTGCTCAGGACGATGCCGGCCATGATCAACACCAGCGCCGCCGGGTAGATGTCCAGGCTCAGCCACTCGAACAACCGACCGAGCGCGACCACGGTGATGATGAAACCGATGGAGCCCCACAGGCGAATCTGGCTGTAGCGCGAGGTCTGCCCCTGCAAATGCGCCAGGGTGATGACCTCGAACTGCGGCAATACCGCGTGCCAGAAGAACGCGTGCAAGGCCATGACCATCGCCAGCCAGGCGTAGGTCTTGCTGACGAAAATCAGCGAGAAGGTCAGCAATGTGCAGATCGCGCCGAAGCGCACGATGGCCAGGCGCCGGCCAGTGTAGTCACCGAGCCAGCCCCAGATGTTCGGCGCCACGCAACGCATCAGCATCGGGATCGCCACCAGTTCACCGATGCGCGCGGCGGTAAAACCCAGGTGATCGAAATACAACGCCAGAAACGGCGCCGTCGAACCGAGCAAGGCGAAATAAAACAGATAGAAACTGGAGAGCCGCCAGTACGGAAGCGCCGCAGCCATCAGACTGCGGCGTTTTTCAGGTCAGCCATTCAGAGCTGGCCCAGCACCGGAGTGCTCACGCGCACATCGGCATTTTGCCCACGGTGGCGCAACAGGTGATCCATCAGCACGATCGCCATCATCGCTTCGGCAATCGGCGTGGCACGGATGCCCACGCATGGGTCGTGACGGCCCTTGGTGATGACCTCCACCGGGTTGCCGTTGATGTCGATGGAACGACCCGGGGTGGTGATGCTCGAGGTCGGTTTCAGCGCCAGATGGGCAACGATTGGCTGGCCGGAGGAAATACCACCGAGGATGCCGCCAGCGTTGTTGCTGAGGAAGCCTTCCGGGGTCAGCTCATCGCGATGCTCGGTGCCGCGCTGGGCAACGCAGGCGAAGCCGGCACCGATTTCCACGCCCTTGACCGCATTGATGCTCATCAGTGCGTGGGCCAGTTCCGCATCGAGGCGATCGAAAATCGGCTCGCCCAGGCCCGGCATAACGCCCTCGGCCACCACGGTGATCTTCGCGCCGACCGAATCCTGGTCGCGGCGCAACTGGTCCATGTAGGCTTCCAGCTCCGGCACTTTGTCCGGATCCGGGCTGAAGAAAGCGTTCTGTTCCACCGAATCCCAGGTCTTGAACGGGATTTCGATCGGGCCCAGCTGGCTCATGTAACCGCGAATGACGATGCCCAGGGTAGCCAGGTACTTCTTGGCGATGGCGCCAGCCGCCACGCGCATGGCGGTTTCCCGGGCCGAGCTGCGACCGCCGCCGCGGTAATCGCGCTCGCCGTATTTGTGGTGATAGGTGTAGTCGGCGTGGGCGGGACGGAACAGATCCTTGATCGCCGAGTAGTCCTTGGACTTCTGGTCGGTGTTGCGGATCAACAGGCCGATAGAGCAGCCGGTGGTGCGACCTTCGAACACGCCGGAGAGGATTTCGACCTCATCGGCTTCCTGGCGCTGGGTGGTGTGACGGCTGGTGCCGGGCTTGCGCCGGTCCAGGTCACGCTGCAGATCCTCCAGGGAAATCTCGAGGCCCGGCGGGCAGCCATCGACAATGGCGACCAACGCCGGGCCATGGCTTTCGCCCGCGGTGGTGACAGTGAACAGCTTGCCGTAGGTATTGCCGGACATGCAGGACGCTCCGTGAAATCGAACCCAAATACGTAATGCGCGCCAGTATACGCAGGCTACCCAAGTAGTTCATCCTCGAACCTTATGGGTGCCTGCGAGTCAAACCGGCATCGTGTGGATGATGGCGTGATGATGCTTCGAGTTTTGCTCTTGACCCTGACCTTGTTTACCGGCTTCGCCCAGGCCACCGTGCTGCAACGGCCTGTCACCCTGGACACCGGCAACGGCGAGCTTTTCGGCTCGCTGCTGCTGCCCAAATCCGACACACCGGTACCGGTTGTGCTGATCATTTCCGGCTCCGGCCCCACGGATCGCGACGGCAATAACCCCGACGGCGGGCGCACTGACAGCCTCAAACGCCTGGCATGGGTACTGGCCAAGCACAACATCGCCAGCGTGCGTTACGACAAGCGCGGCGTGGCGGCCAGCCTGGCGGCCACCCCGGACGAGCGCAACCTGACGGTTGAAAAGTATGTGGCCGACGCCGAAGCCTGGGGCCGCAAACTCAAGGCCGATCCGCGCTTTGGTCAGCTGATCCTGCTCGGACACAGCGAGGGCGCGTTGATCGCCACCCTCGCCGCGCCGGACGTCGATGCGGCAGCGGTGATCTCCATGTCCGGCAGCGCACGGCCAATCGATCAGGTATTGCGCCAGCAACTGGCCCGCAGCCTGCCGCCGGCGCTGATGCTGCGCAGCAACGAGCTGCTCGACAGCCTCAAGGCCGGGAAAACCGACGACAACGTGCCGCCGCCCCTTCAGGTGATTTTCCGTCCGAGCGTGCAGCCGTACCTGATTTCGCTGTTTCGCCAGGACCCGGCGGCGGCCTTCGCCCGCTTGAAAATGCCGGCGCTGATCATCCAGGGCAGCAACGATATCCAGGTCGGGGTCGAAGACGCCCGGCATCTCAAGGCGGCCAAACCGGATGCCGAACTGGCGCTGATCGAGGGCATGAACCATGTCCTGCGCATCGTGCCCAACGATGTCAAACGTCAGTTGGCGTCCTACAAAGATCCGAATTTGCCACTGGCGGCGGAACTGGGCACGCGAATCCTCGGGTTTATTGACGGACTTCGCTCCAGTTAAGCGCTGTTTGCTCTCCAGTTCTGCACAAAACGGCCGATAAGCCATTGTCGCCAGCGCACGTGCTGGCGATGAGCTGAGCTTGGACAGGATCTCGCCGTTATGACTGATACCCCGACTACACCCGACACCACCGCTGAAAAAGAAGCACCGCCAGCGGTCGAGCTGCCATGGGCGGACGTCCACGTCGAGCACCACAAGATGCTCCGCCTGGCGCCATTGCAGACCGATCGCAACACCGGTGGGCGGCCCCTGCGCTTTGTCGAGTTCGGTTACGCCGAACGCAATGACAAACAGCGCAGCCTGATGCGCATGACCATCACCCTGCCGGGCCAGCGGGTACGCAAGGAGCAGAATCATCTGGACGTGTGGGTCGACCACACGGAAAAACGCGTGCATTTCGGCCCGGACAGCGGCCTGCAGATCGAGCCGCTGAACCGCGGCATCGGCCGGTTCATGGCGGCGCAGGGTATCAACTGGGCGAAGAAACGCTGGCCCGGCTACACCGTCGACGGCACCGACCTGAACAATAAGGACGCGCTGAACGAAGACACGCGCCTGCGCCGCGACCACTTTCTGCGGGTCCACGGCTTCGATGTGGTGTACGCCGACGCCCAGCATCTGAAAGGCAGCGTCAAAGAGGTGCAGGTCGGCGACCTGTTGGGCGACTGGAACACGGAAAAACTGCAGGTCGTGGAAATTCTCGAAGCGGCGCAGATGCTCCAGCAGGCTGAGCAGAACCTGGCCGAACAGGAAGTCAAACTGAAGAAGCACGAAGAGAAAGTCAGCAAGTACAAGCGTGAAGACGCGGGGTTGCGGTTCACCATTACCTGTCTGGTGGCGTTTGCGGTGTTTCAGGCGGGGTTGTTGATCTGGATTGCGACGCACCGGTAACTGCTTGAGACCGATGTGCGGCTATCGCGAGCAGGCTCGCTCCCACAGTTCTTGTGTACGACACCGAACCCTGTGGGAGCGAGCCTGCTCGCGATGAGTTTTAAAGGTCAGACGCGGGAAGCGAAGAGCGCCTGATGATCCCGGCACTGCTCGGCCGTCAACATGAACACGCCATGCCCGCCGCGCTCGAACTCCAGCCAGGCGAAATCGACTTCCGGGTACAGCGCTTCAACGTGTACCTGGCTGTTGCCCACCTCGACAATCAACAAGCCCTTCTCGGTCAGGTGATCCGCCGCTTCGGCGAGCATGCGCCGCACCAGGTTCAAACCATCGTCACCGCAGGCCAGGCCCAGTTCCGGTTCGTGCTGGTACTCGTCCGGCATGTCGGCGAAATCTTCGGCGTCGACGTACGGCGGGTTCGACACGATCAGGTCGAAGCGCTGCCCCGGCAAGCCATCGAAACCATCGCCCTGTACCGTGTAGACCCGCGTGTCGACGCCATGGCGCTCAATGTTCTGGTTGGCCACTTCCAGCGCTTCGAACGACAGGTCGGCCAGTACCACTTCGGCGTCCTGGAACTCGTAGGCGCAGGCGATACCGATGCAGCCCGAGCCGGTGCACAGGTCGAGGATTCGTGCAGGCTCGGTGCCCAGCCAAGGGGTAAAACGGTTTTCGATCAACTCGCCAATCGGCGAGCGCGGGATCAGCACGCGCTCATCGACGATGAAGGACAGGCCGCAGAACCAGGCTTCGCCCAGCAGGTAGGCGGTCGGCACGCGCTCTTCGATGCGGCGCTTGAGCAATAGCTGCAAGTGCGCGACTTCGTCTTCTTCCAGATTGCAGTCGAGGTAGCTGTCAGCGATCTCCCATGGCAAATGCAGCGCCCCCAACACCAGTTGGCGGGCTTCGTCCCAGGCATTGTCGGTGCCATGGCCGAAAAACAGATCCTCCCCATGGAAGCGGCTGACGGCCCAACGGATATGGTCACGCAGGGTACGAAGGCGGGAAGTGATCACGACGGCAAACTCCAGAAAAATCGACGGGCGATTCTATCAGTCAAACGTCGCCGCGACGACGATGCGGGAAAACACCGGAGCCGATGTAGGACTAATCTCTTTTTTCAGCTTGCTATTGAACAAAACGGACCACTTGACAACGCTGCACGCCAGTAACGACGGTGCCTACGATGGTAGCGATTCACAGAAGCGCTCAGCCAGAGGACAATGGCGCAAAAGCCCCACTCCAAGGAGCCCCAGAATGTCCGTTCCACAAACGATGTTTCAACTCAGCGGCCGCGGTTATGCAGCGGCCAAACTGAGTCATGCAACCCTGATCATCATCGATGCCCAGAAAGAGTACCTCAGCGGCCCCCTGGCCCTGAGCGGCATGGATGCGGCGGTTGCGAACATCAAACAATTGGTGACTGCCGCCCGTGCGGCCGGTCGGCCGATCGTGCATGTCAGCCACCTCGGCACCGTCGGTGGCCTGTTCGACCCTCGCGGCGAGCGCGGGCAATTCATTCCGGGGCTGGAGCCCCTCGCCGGCGAAATCAAGATTGAAAAGATCCTGCCGAGCGCCTTCCATGGCACCGATCTGAAAAAACGCCTGGAAGACCTGGGTTCGGTGGACCTGGTGGTGTGTGGCTTCATGAGCCATTCCAGTGTCAGCACCACGGTACGGGCGGCGAAAAACCTGGGTTTCCGCTGCACACTCGTGGAAGACGCCTGCGCCACCCGCGACCTGCCCTACAAAGGCGGTGTACTGAGCGCCGAGCATGTGCAACAGACTGAAATGGCAATCATGGCGGACAACTTTGCTGCCGTAGCCCAGACCAACGACCTGGTTTGACCCACGATCAATGAGCGGCCCATGCGCCGCTCATCCGCAAAAGCCTCCCATTAGTTGTAATTGTCTTAGCCTCAGGAACAACCCGGTCAACTTCCGGTCGAAGGGCCGATACCCACTGAGGAAGGTCGGAATGAAGTTATCCGATGGTTTTGACGCTCGCCGCCTGCGCCCCAAGGGCCAGCGCAACTGGCGTTTTCGAATCGGCGCGGCATTCGCCGCGCTGCTGGCTACCTGCGGAGTGCTGCTCGCCATGGCCGGCGTCGCCGCACTGCTGGGCCACGCCCAAGCCCTGGGCGAGTTGAACACCAACCGTGCCGGCGCGGCGGTGATCCTGGTGATCGGCCTGTTAGTGCTGTACATCGGCGTCTGGTTGTGGCGCCGCTGCCGACGCCGCTCGCGGCAGTCGCGAGAGCTGAACATGTCGCCGCACCTGATGAAAAAACACGACTGAGACCCGGGCCTGCATTGAACGCCGCGCGTTTTGTCGCGCGCCCATTTGCTTCGAGTTGGGTAAACTGGCCGCCCTTCGCGGAGGCTGACATGCAAGACGACGATTTTTCCCTGTTCAAAAGCGCGATCCAAGGCGTCAAGCCGATCAAGCATGATCGCGCCGAAACCGGCAAACCCAAAGCTGACCGCGCACAGATTGCCAAGCTGCGCCAGGCCGCCACCGTGCGCGCTGATACCACCACTGTTGACGGGCTGTCCGATCAGTTCGTCATCGACGTCGGGCCTGAAGACGAGCTGATGTGGGCACGTGACGGCGTGCAGGAAAGCCAGATGCGCAAGCTCAAGGTCGGGCAGATTCCGTTCGAAGGCAGTCTCGACCTGCACGGCATGAGCGTGGAAAAGGCCCGGGAAACCCTGTGGGCTTTCCTGGCAGAAGCGACCCGATTCGAAATCCGCTGCGTGCGCGTCACCCACGGCAAGGCCGTGCGCCTGGACGGCAAGCGGCCGATGATCAAAAGCCACGTCAACACCTGGCTGCGCCAGCATCCTCAGGTGCTGGGCTTCACCTCTTGCCAGGCGAAACACGGCGGTGCCGGCGCGGTTTATGTGATGCTCAAACGCACCATGATGGAAGGTCGCGACGAGTAAAGCTGATGCGTCGCGCTTGCAGCGCCGTGTCCGCCACCGTACCCTTGTTCTTTGCGTAAAATCCCACAGGTAGTTTCATGTCCCTGGAACAGAATTACACCGCGATCCTCGGCCAATTGGGCGAGGACGTCTCCCGCGAAGGCCTGCTCGACACGCCAAAACGTGCCGCCAAAGCCATGAAGTACCTCTGCCGCGGTTACGAACAAACGCTTGAAGAAGTCACCAACGGTGCCTTGTTCAGCTCCGACAACAGCGAAATGGTGCTGGTCAAGGACATCGAGCTCTACTCGTTGTGCGAACACCACCTGCTGCCATTCATCGGCAAGGCCCACGTCGCCTACATCCCGAGCGGCAAGGTGCTGGGCTTGTCGAAAGTCGCACGGATCGTCGATATGTACGCCCGCCGCCTGCAGATCCAGGAAAACCTCAGCCGCCAGATCGCCGATGCGGTCCAGCAGGTAACCGGTGCCCTGGGCGTCGCGGTGGTGATCGAGGCCAAGCACATGTGCATGATGATGCGCGGTGTGGAAAAGCAGAATTCGTCGATGATCACCTCGGTGATGCTCGGTGAGTTCCGCGAGAACGCCGCGACCCGCAGCGAATTTCTCAGCCTGATCAAGTAATTCGCACGACAAGAAAAACCGGCATTCATCGCCGGTTTTTTTTCGCCTGAGAAAAATCAGGTAAGCTGCGCGCCTTTCTTCATTTGCCCCGTGAGGCTTGTAACGTGTTAGTCAAAGCGCTTCGTGTCGGCCTCGGCCAACTGATCATCTTCATCGACTTCCTCACCCGTCCCGGCAAGAAGCAGCGCCCCGCCGCCGCTCAGGCCCAGGTCGAAGCCGCCGCCAAGGGCCTGACCCTGTACCAGTTCCACGCCTGCCCGTTCTGCGTGAAAACCCGCCGTACCCTGCGTCGCCTGAACGTGCCGGTGGCGTTGCGTGATGCGAAGAACAACGAACAGGATCGCCAGACCCTGCTGGAGCAAGGCGGCAAGATCAAGGTGCCGTGCCTGCGTATCGAAGAAGATGGAAAGACCACCTGGATGTATGAGTCCAAGGTGATCATTGATTATCTGGATAAGCGTTTTGCTGCTGCCTGATGGTTTGGTGGTGTGATTGATGGCCTCATCGCGAGCAAGCTCGCTCCCACATTGGAATACGATCAACTGTGGGAGCGAGCCTACTCGCGATGAAGCCAGAACAGACACCGAGAGTCTTCGGACAAAAATAAACCGGCCCAATGGCCGGTTTATTTGTTTCTACCCTCCCCTCACGCCGCTTTCGCCGCCTGAGCCTGTCGCACCACAGCCGCCAATCGCCCAAGCCCTTCATCCAGCCGTGCCGGGTCGATGTGGCTGAAATTCAGGCGCAGATGCCCATGGTGGTTATCCGGCTCCGGAAAGAACGGCTCGCCCGGCATGAACGCCACATCATTGGCCAACGCCCCATTCAGCAGGGTCCGGGTGTCCAGCGGTTGCTTGAGTGTCAGCCAGAAAAACAGCCCGCCCTGTGGCATGTTCCAATCCGCCAGATCGGAAAAGTGCGTTTCCAGCGCCGCCTGAAACGCATCGCGTCGTACCCGATAAAAGTCACGCAGCTCACTCAGGTGCTGCCGATAGGACTCGCTGCCGATCCATTGCAGTGCCTGCCATTGGCCGACCCGATTGGTGTGCAGGTCCGCCGACTGCTTGAGCTTGAGCAAGTGCGGGAACAAATCCGGGCTGGCGATCAGGTAACCCACGCGCAACCCCGGCAACAGGGTTTTCGAGACGGTGCCGGTGTAAATCCAGCTGGATTTTTTCAGGCGGCCGGCAATCGGTCTGGCGCTGCCGCCATCGAAGGTCAATTCGCGGTAAGGCTCATCTTCGATCAAGGTCACGCCAAACTCATCGAGCAAAGCCGCCACGGCCTCGCGCTTGGCCTCGCTGTAACGCACGGCCGACGGGTTCTGGAAAGTCGGGATCAGGTAGATGAACGCCGGGCGGTGTTGCTCCAGGCAGGCGCGCAATTGCGCCAGGTTCGGTCCATCGGACTCCAGCGGTACGGTGAGGCAATCGGCACCGAACAGCTGGAAAATCTGCAACGCTGCCAGGTAAGTCGGGGCCTCGAGGACAATTTCGGTGCCTTTGTCGATGTAGAGCTTGGCCGCCAGATCAAGGGTTTGCTGGGAGCCGCTGACCACCAGCACCTGGCTCGCCTTGCACGGCAAACCCAAGGCCCGCGCCTCGGCCGCCAGGGCCTCACGCAAGGCCGGCTCACCTTCGCTCATGCCGTATTGGCCCATGGCTACCGGCATATCCGCCCACTCGACCTTGGGCAACATGGCTTCGGCGGGCAAGCCTCCGGCAAATGACATCACTTGCGGGCGCTGGGCCGCGGCGAGGATTTCACGGATCAGAGAACTTTTGAGGCGCGAGACACGTTCGGAAAAAGCCATGGGGATCACCGGTAGCGAGGCCAGAGGAAAATGAGTCAAACTTGTTGACCGAAATTACGACAGCCCGAGCGGATACGTCAACATGCTTGACCTTAAAAACCCGAATTCCCAGCAACAGGCCATGGAAGCGTTTTTCTTCGGCTACCAGGCCTTCACCGCCAAGGCCGACGAAATGCTCGAGCGCCGCGGCTTGAGCCGGGTGCATCAACGCATCGTGTTTTTCGTCGCCCGTTACCCGAACCTCAGCGTCAAGGAGCTGCTGGAACTGCTCGGCGTAACCAAGCAGGCGCTGAACATGCCGCTGCGCCAGTTGCTGGAAATGCACCTGGTGAACAGCGTCGCGTCCGAGACGGACAAGCGAAAACGGCTGCTGGAACTGACCGATGAGGGCGCGCGGTTTGAACAGGCTCTGCGCCGTGAGCAGGTGAAGTTGCTGGAGCGAGTGTTTGCCGAAGCCGGGGAAGCAGCGGTGAATGGCTGGCTGGCGGTGAATCTGGCATTGGGGGAAAGCCAGTAAAAATTACCGGCCCTTAAGTCAGTCATCGCGGGCAAGCCACGCTCCCACAGGGTCTTCGTCGTTCACAAGGTCAGCGAACGGCACAAAACCTGTGGGAGCGTGGCTTACCCGCGATGGCGTCCTGTCAGGCGATATATCCCGATTGCCAAACTTTTCGTCTACAAAATCAAAAACATTATTTGCTTTCTTTGTATACAAAAGCATAATCCACTTCGTGCGAGTTTCTGACCAATGAGTCAACAAATTCGCAAGCACCTCAAAGGGCCGCTGCCACCCCTCTCGGATCCGGCCCTGGAAATAAAAATAAAACTCTTGAGGAGTACTCGCTGTGGAAAGCCGCAAATCCGAAGCATCGACGCTGGATCTCTCGCCGCCTCTACGCAATGGCTGGCTGGAGCGCATCTTTAAACTCAGCTTGCATGGCACCACGGTGAAGACCGAGCTGATTGCCGGTCTGACAACCTTCATCACGATGGCTTACATCATCTTCGTCAACCCCAACATCATGGCGGACGCGGGCATCGATCATGGCGCCGCCTTCGTCGCCACCTGCATCGCCGCCGCGCTGGGGTGCCTGCTCATGGGCCTGTACGCCAACTGGCCAGTCGGCCTGGCGCCGGGCATGGGCTTGAACGCGTTCTTCACCTACACCGTGGTCGGCACCATGGGCTACAACTGGGAAACCGCCCTCGGCGCGGTGTTCGTCTCGGGTGTGTTGTTCATGATCCTGACCTTTTCCAGGATTCGTGAATGGCTGCTCAACAGCATCCCAGTCAGCCTGCGCTTCGCCATGGGTGCCGGCGTGGGCCTGTTCCTGGGGCTGATCGGCTTGAAAACCGCGGGCATCGTCGTCGATAGCCCGGCAACCCTGATCAAGCTCGGTTCCCTGCGCGAACCTGGCCCGCTGCTCGCCGCCGTATGCTTCCTGATGATCGCGATCCTCAGCTATCACAAGGTCTTCGGTGCGATCCTCATCAGCATCATTACCGTGACCCTGGCCGGTTGGGGCCTGGGCCTGGTGCATTACGAAGGGATCATGTCGGCCCCGCCGAGCCTGGCCCCGACCTGGATGGCCATGAATGTCGCCGGCGTGTTCAACGTCAGCATGATCAGTGTGGTGCTGGCTTTCCTCTTCGTACACATGTTCGACACCGCCGGCACCCTGATGGGTGTGGCCCAGCGCGCCAACCTGGTGGGCGCTGACGGTCGGATCGAAAACCTTTCCCGCGCAATGAAGGCCGACAGCGCCTCCAGCGTGTTCGGTGCGGTGGTCGGTGTTCCGCCAGTGACAAGCTATGTGGAAAGTGCCGCGGGCGTCGCCGCAGGTGGTCGCACTGGCCTCACCGCCGTGACCGTGGGCGTGCTATTTATCGCAGCCATGTTCTTCGCTCCGCTGGCCGGGATGATTCCTGCCTACGCCACCGCCGGTGCACTGATCTACGTGGCCATGCTGATGATGGGCGGCATGGCCCACATTGAATGGGACGAAGCCACCGACAGCATTCCGGCGATCGTCACCGCGATCATGATGCCGCTGACCTTCTCGGTCGCCGACGGTATCGCGCTGGGCTTCATCACCTACGTGGCGCTGAAGGCCGGTACCGGCAAGTACAAGGAAATTTCCGTCAGCCTGTGGGTGCTCTGCGCGATCTTCATCGCCAAGTTCATCTTCTTGTAAACGGAACAGGATTCAAAACAGCCTCACCCCGTCGGGTGAGGCTTTTGTGCAAATGGAGGAAAGTGATGAGTCTGGAAACCTGGCTGCTGTTCAGCGGCGCTGCGTTGGTTGTGATCCTGATCCCGGGGCCCCTGTCCTTGCTGATGATCAGTAACAGCCTGAATTACGGGTTGCGCCGTTCCTACCCGGCATTTCTCGGGGGCGTGTTTGCCTCGATCTGCCTGCTGAGTGCTTCCGCCCTGGGGTTGGGTGCGTTGCTGCTGGCCTCGGAGCAGCTGTTCAGCGTGTTGAAAATCGTCGGTGCGCTGTACCTGTTCTACCTCGCCTGGCAGAGCTGGCAGCAATCGCGCCAGCCTTCCCACGGCGCCGAAGTGCCTCAGGCTGCGCCGCTGCCGCGCTTTCGCGCACTGTTCGGGCGGGCGTTCGTGCTGGGTGCGAGCAATCCCAAGGACATCCTGTTTTTCGCCGCGTTCCTGCCGCAGTTCCTGAACGCCGAACAAGCGTTCCTGCCACAGTTGCTGGTGATGATCGCGACCTGGACCGTGCTCGATCTGCTGTGCAAGGTTGCCTATGGCCTGGGCGCCCATGGCGCGGCGCGGTATCTGCGTAGCGGCAAGGGGCAGAGCTGGTTCAACCGGATCAGTGCCGGGTTGTTCAGTGGCGCGGGGGCTGCTTCTCTTCTGAGCCGTTAAGAATTGTAGGAGCGAGCTTGCTCGCGATGGACGTCAACGATAACGCTGCGGTCTGAGTTACCGCGTTGTCTGGACCTCCATCGCGAGCAAGCTCGCTCCTACAGGCGAAAAAAAGCCCGCAGTGTGAGCGGGCGAAAGACCAAAGAAGCTATATGCGCAGTCGCTTCCAGGGTGAGGCAGCTGCTTGGGGGATCAGCTGCCGCGGTAGGTGGAATAGCTGTAGGGCGAAATCAACAGTGGCACGTGATAGTGATCCTGCTCTGCCGAAATGCCGAAACGCAGCACCACCACATCCAGGAACGCAGGCTCGGGCAGTTGAACGCCACGGGCGCGGTAGTAATCGCCCGCATGGAACTGAACCTGATAAACCCCGGTGCGGTAGTCATCGCCTTGCAACAGCGGTGCATCGACACGGCCATCGCTGTTGGTTGTCGCAGTGGCGACCAATTCCAGTTGCGAACCTTCAACGCGGTACAGCTCGACCTTGATCGAGCTGCCCGGGCAACCGTGTGCAGCGTCCAAAACGTGTGTAGTCAAACGTCCCATTGATTCTGCGCGCCTGCCTGCGTTCAGCAGTCAGACCTCGCGCCTCCCGAAGTCAGTTGAAAAGGAGACCGCACCGTTTCGGAACACGAAAAGCTGCGGCGAGCGACTGATTAAGACACTTTTCAAAAAAATTGTACACAATAAAAACAACATATTTACCAGTGGCATCGCGATCCAGCGATCCCACGGCGGTTTTCCGACAAAGCACACGCTATCTGAACCCTGCCACCTTTAGCTGACCAGATAGGCAGATTTCTTGCACACCCCTCCGAATAACACGGAAAGATGACCGTTAGCGAAAAATGCAAAAATTCAGGCTTACAAAGTGAATATAAAGTTGTATACAATCAGCCCATCGCTGTGACGCCAGCCTGACTTCTCATTCGCAGGCACGCCACGCCAACCCTGACTTTGCAAAAAGCCACGAATAAGAAGGAAGACTGCAGTGAGCGCTGACTACCCACGCGACCTGACCGGTTACGGCAGTAACCCTCCGCACCCACACTGGCCGGGCAATGCCCGCATCGCCCTGTCCTTCGTACTCAATTACGAAGAAGGCGGCGAACGCAACATTCTGCACGGTGACAAGGAATCCGAAGCCTTCCTCTCGGAAATGGTCGCGGCGCAGCCATTGCAAGGCGCGCGCAACATGAGCATGGAATCGCTCTACGAGTATGGCAGCCGCGCCGGTGTCTGGCGGATTCTCAAGCTGTTCAAGGAATTCGACATTCCGCTGACCATCTTCGCCGTGGCCATGGCCGCCCAGCGTCACCCGGACGTGATCCGCGCCATGGTCGATGCCGGCCATGAGATCTGCAGCCACGGCTATCGCTGGATCGACTATCAGTACATGGACGAAACCCAGGAACGCGAGCACATGCTCGAAGCGATCCGCATCCTCACCGAAATCACTGGCGAGCGTCCGCTGGGCTGGTACACCGGTCGCACCGGCCCGAACACCCGTCGCCTGGTGATGGAAGAAGGCGGTTTCCTCTACGACAGCGACACCTATGACGACGACCTGCCCTACTGGGAACCGAACAACCCGACCGGCAAGCCGCACTTGGTGATCCCGTACACCCTGGACACCAACGACATGCGCTTCACCCAGGTCCAGGGTTTCAACAAGGGCGACGATTTCTTCGAATACCTCAAGGATGCGTTCGACGTGCTCTACGCCGAAGGCGCCGATGCACCGAAGATGCTGTCGATCGGCCTGCACTGCCGCCTGATCGGCCGTCCGGCGCGTCTGGCTTCGCTCAAGCGCTTTATCGAATACGCTAAAAGTCATGAACAGGTGTGGTTCAGCCGTCGCGTCGACATCGCGCGCCACTGGCACGAAACCCACCCGTACCAAGGGGCTGCCAAATGAGCACCTTTCAAACCGTAAAACCCTCGACCCTGAGCCGCGACGCCTTCGTCAAAGCCTTCGCCGACATCTACGAACATTCGCCATGGGTGGCCGAAAAGGCCTTCGACCTGGGCCAGGACGCTTCGATCGACGAGATCGAAACCCTGCACCAGCGCATGAGCGACATCCTGTTGAGCGCCGATCATGCCAGCCAGCTGGCCCTGATCAACGCTCACCCGGACCTGGCCGGCAAAGCCGCCGTCCAGGGCCAGTTGACCGAAGCCAGCACCAATGAACAGGCTGGCGCCGGTATTCACCAATGCACGGCCGAAGAGTTCCAGCGCTTCACCGAGCTGAACGACGCCTACAAGGCCAAGTTCAAGTTTCCCTTCATCATGGCGGTAAAAGGCAGCAACCGGCATCAGATCCTCGCAGCGTTCGAAACGCGCATCCACAACACGGTCGACACCGAGTTCAAGTGCGCGCTGGCGGAGATCAACAAGATCGCCCTGTTCCGATTACTGACCCTATAGCGATCCTGGCCCGAGTTCATTCAAGAACGCCGAACGAACCCAGGGCCCCGAGAGCATCCCAAGCCAACTTATTAAAGGCAGACAAGAAGAATGAAAGCTTACGCCGTACCTTTCGAGAAGTTCGTCAACCTGGCCGACGCCCGCTTGGGCACCAAAATCATCTCGGTCACCGATGACTGGTTCGCAGACGCCAACCGTCTGTTCCAACCGACCCCGGCCGTGTGGAAGGAGGGCGTGTTCGATGACAACGGCAAGTGGATGGATGGCTGGGAGTCGCGCCGCAAGCGCTTCGAAGGCTATGACAGCGCTGTGATCCGCCTGGGCGTACCGGGTTCGATCAAGGGCGTGGACATCGACACTTCATTCTTCACCGGCAACTTCCCGCCATCGGCTTCCCTGGAAGCCTGCTTCCTGGCCGAAGGCGAGCCGAACGAAAACACCCAGTGGGTAGAAGTGCTGTCGGCCGTCGAGCTGCAAGGCAACAGCCACCACTACCACGAAATCAAAAACGACCAGGCCTTCAGCCACCTGCGCTTCAACATCTACCCGGATGGCGGCGTGGCCCGTCTGCGCGTGTACGGCGTACCGTTCCGCGACTGGTCCGCTGTGGGCGACAACGAACAGGTCGACCTGGCTGCTGCCCTGAACGGTGGTCGCGCCCTGGCCTGCTCCGACGAACACTTCGGCCGCATGAGCAACATCCTCAACCCTGGCCGTGGCATCAACATGGGCGACGGCTGGGAAACCGCGCGTCGTCGCACGCCTGGCAATGACTGGGTGATCGTCGCCCTGGGCCATGCCGGTGAAGTCGAGAAAGTCATCGTCGACACCCTGCACTTCAAGGGCAACTACCCGGACAGCTGCTCGATCCAGGGTGCCTTCGTCAAAGGCGGTACCGACAGCCAGATCGAAACCCAGTCGCTGTTCTGGCGCGAACTGCTGCCAAGCCAGAAGCTGGAAATGCACGCCGAACACACCTTCGCCGAGCAGATCAAGGCGCTGGGCCCGATCACCCACATCCGCCTGAACGTGTTCCCGGATGGTGGTGTGAGCCGCCTGCGCGTACTGGGCAAGGTCGCTAAATAAGGCTGAACCTGTGGCGAGGGAGCTTGCTGCCGCTGGGTCGCGAAGCGGCCCCGCTCTTTGTTTAAAAAGAAATGGGAGTGCTGCGCACTCCAGCGGGAGCAAGCTCCCTCGCCACAAATGCAGATCAAACAACACAGAATTCGGAAAAGAACAGCATGCGCACACTGACGATTGAACCGCTGACCAAAGAAGCCTTCGCCCCTTTCGGTGACGTGATCGAAACCGACGGCAGCGATCACTTCATGATCAACAACGGTTCGACCATGCGCTTCCACAAACTGGCGACGGTGCAAACCGCTACGCCTGAGGACAACGCGATCATCAGCATCTTCCGCGCCGACGCGCAGGACATGCCGCTGACCGTGAGCATGCTGGAGCGCCATCCGCTGGGCAGCCAGGCTTTCATTCCGCTGCTCGGCAACCCCTTTCTGATCGTGGTCGCGCCACTTGGCGATGTACCTGTATCAGGCTTGGTCCGCGCCTTCGTCACCAACGGCAGGCAGGGCATCAATTACCATCGCGGCGTCTGGCACCACCCGGTGCTGACGATCGAAAAGCGGGATGACTTCCTGGTGGTTGATCGCAGTGGCACAGGCAATAACTGCGATGAGCATTTTTTCAAAGAGGATGAGCGTTTGATCCTCGCCCCCCACCAATAAGAGAAGGTCCGATCACGCGACAATAAGCGTGACGGGCGAGAGGTAAAGACTGTGGAAGCACATCTGTTGGAATGGCTGAACCTGAGCGTGCGCTGGGTTCATATGATTACCGGTGTGGCCTGGATCGGCGCGTCGTTCTATTTCGTCTGGCTGGAAAACAACCTCAATCGGGTCAATCCGAAAAACGGTCTGGCCGGTGATCTGTGGGCGATCCATGGCGGCGGCATCTATCACCTGGAAAAATACAAACTGGCTCCACCGACCATGCCGGACAACCTGCACTGGTTCAAATGGGAAGCCTACTTCACCTGGATGTCGGGTATCGCGCTGCTGTGCGTGGTGTTCTACTCCAACCCGACGCTCTACCTGCTGGCTCCGGGCAGCACCCTGAGCGGCCCTGAAGGCGTGGCCATCGGTCTGGGCTCGCTGTTCATCGGCTGGTTCGTCTACTCCTTCCTCTGCGACTCCGCCCTTGGCAAACACCCTGCCCTGCTGGGTGCAATCCTGTTCGTGCTGATCATTGGCGCGGCCTATGGCTTCAGCAAGGTGTTCAGCGGCCGTGGTGCGTACCTGCACGTCGGCGCGCTTATCGGCACCATCATGGTCGGCAACGTGTTCCGCATCATCATGCCGGCGCAACGGGCACTGGTCGCGGCCATCGCCGAGAACCGCACGCCGGACCCTGCGCTGCCAGCCAAAGGCCTGCTGCGTTCGCGTCACAACAACTACTTCACCCTGCCGGTGCTGTTCATCATGATCAGCAACCACTTCCCGAGCACCTACGGCAGCCAGTACAACTGGCTGATCCTGGCCGGGATCGCGGTACTGGCGGTGCTGGTGCGTCACTACTTCAACACCCGTCACGACAGCCACAAGTTCGCCTGGACCCTGCCAGTGGCAGCGGTGGGCATGATCTGCCTGGCCTACGTGTCCGGTCCGAAGCCGATGTCCAGTGCTCCTGAAGTGGCCAAGGCTCCAGCGGCGATCGAGTACCAGCCGCTGCCGGAAACCGCATTGGGTGGCGGACTCAAGCCAGCTGAAGCCAAACCCGCAGAAGCGCCTGCCGCTGCACCGGCGCAAGCGTCCAATGCCGGTCCCGGCTTCGACAAGGTCCACAGCGTGATCCAGGAACGTTGCGCCGTCTGCCACTCCGCCAAACCGACCAGCCCGCTGTTCAGCGCGGCCCCGGCCGGTGTGATGTTCGACACGCCTGAGCAGATCCGCCAGAACGCTGCACGGATCCAGGCCCAAGCCGTCGCCACCCAGATCATGCCGCTGGGCAACATCACCCAGATGACCCAGCAGGAACGCGACCTGATCGGCGCCTGGATCGTTCAGGGTGCTCCGACCAATTAAGTAGCAAAACATCGCGGCCAAGCCCCCTCACACAGGTACAACGCAATCCCCTGTGGGAGCGGGCTTGCCCGCGAAAGCGTCGGGTCAGTCAACAGTGATGTTGAGTCCAATGACCTCTTCGCGAGCAAGCCCGCTCCCACAGGGAAACGTGCTGCAAATAATCACAAGAATAAAAAAGATCCGAGGTGTTGCATGTCCGAGCTATCCCAAGCACGCATCCCCGACGCACCCGCCATTCAGCGTTTACCCCTCTTGCAACTGATCCTGGTTGGCCTGCAACACGTTCTGCTGATGTACGGCGGAGCCATCGCGGTGCCGCTGATCATCGGACAGGCCGCTGGCCTGAGTCGTGAAGAAATCGCCTTCCTGATCAACGCCGACCTGCTGGTCGCCGGCATCGCCACCATCGTGCAATCGCTGGGCATCGGCCCCATGGGCATCCGCATGCCGGTGATGATGGGCGCCAGTTTTGCCGCCGTCGGCAGCATGGTGGCAATGGCGGGGATGCCCGGCGTCGGCCTGCAAGGGATCTTCGGCGCCACCATCGCCGCCGGGTTCTTCGGCATGCTGATCGCGCCGTTCATGTCCAAGGTCGTACGTTTCTTCCCGCCACTGGTGACCGGCACAGTCATCACCTCGATCGGCCTGTCGCTGTTTCCCGTGGCCGTGAACTGGGCCGGCGGCGGCGCCCAGGCCGCGCAGTTCGGCTCACCGATCTACCTGACCATTGCCGCACTGGTGCTGGGCACCATCCTGTTGGTGCACCGCTTCATGCGCGGTTTCTGGGTCAACATTTCCGTACTGATCGGCATGTGCCTGGGCTATGTGCTCTGCGGCCTGATCGGCATGGTCGACCTCAGTGGCATGAGCAACGCGCCCTGGCTGCAATTCGTCACCCCGCTGCATTTCGGCATGCCGAAGTTCGAATTGGCGCCAATCCTTTCGATGTGCCTGGTGGTGGTGATCATTTTCGTCGAGTCCACCGGGATGTTCCTGGCGCTGGGCAAGATCACCGGCCAGGAAGTCTGCCCGCGCATGCTGCGTCGCGGCTTGCTGTGCGACGCCGGCGCTTCGTTCTTCGCCGGTTTCTTCAACACCTTCACCCATTCCTCGTTCGCCCAGAACATCGGCCTGGTGCAGATGACCGGCGTGCGCTGCCGCTCGGTGACCATCGTTGCCGGCGGCTTGCTGATCGTCCTGAGCCTGCTGCCCAAGGCCGCGTTCCTGGTGGCCTCGATTCCACCGGCGGTACTGGGCGGCGCGGCGATTGCGATGTTTGGCATGGTCGCCGCCACCGGGATCAAGATTCTCCAGGAAACCGATATCGGTGACCGTCGCAACCAGTTGCTGGTGGCGGTGAGCATCGGCATGGGCCTGATCCCGGTGGTGCGTCCGGAGTTTTTCGCCCACCTGCCCCTGTGGATGAGCCCCATCACCCACAGCGGCATCGCCATGGCCACCCTCAGCGCCCTGTCGCTGAACCTGCTGTTCAACATTCTCGGCGGGCGCGAACGCGCCGCGGCCAACGACTGCCACGCCCACTAAGACAGAAACGCACAACCCTTTGTAGGAGCGAGCCTGCTCGCGATGAACCCGAGAACACCGCGTTTATCCAGATAACACGCGTAATCGTTGACGACCATCGCGAGCAGGCTCGCTCCTACAGGGTTTGGGGTTGCCTGCGCCTCGCAAAAATAAAAACAAGAAGGAGCAACAGATGATTCGGACACAGACAAGCATGCTGTTGGGCGCTGGACTCCTGGCCGCCGGCCAGGCCATGGCCGGGGATTTACTGCTGTGGCAGACCAACAGCCTGAGTTACCTGTACGGCAAGGATTTCGCGGTCAACCCGTCGATCCAGCAAACGGTGACCTTCGAGCACGCCGATCGCTGGAAGTACGGCGACAACTTCATGTTCATCGACAGCACCTACTACAACGGCGAGAAAGACCGGAACAAAGGCGTGCACGCCTATTACGGCGAGTTCAGCCCGCGCCTGTCGTTCGGCAAGATCTTCGACCGGAAACTGGAGCTGGGCCCGATCAAGGACGTGTTGCTCGCCATGACCTACGAGAATGGCGAAGACGACACCGAGGCCTATCTGATCGGTCCGGGCTTTGACCTCAAGGTGCCTGGCTTCAACTTTGTCACCCTGAACATCTACCAGCGCTTCACCGAAGGCTCGCGTCCCGGCGATGGCGTGTGGCAGATCACGCCGGCCTGGTCCTACACCCTGCCGCTGGGCAATTCGAGTCTGTTGATCGATGGCTACATCGACTGGGTCACGGACAACGACCAGAACTCCCACGGCACCTATCACGCCAACCTGCACTTCAACCCGCAGATCAAATATGACCTGGGCAAAGCCCTGGGCTGGCGCGAGAAGCAGGTGTATGCCGGCATCGAATACAGCTACTGGAAGGACAAATACGGCATCGAGAACAACCGCAACCTCGACACCAACGAAAACACCACCAGCCTGCTGGTGAAGGTGCATTTCTAAGATGAACCGCAACCGTGCCCCAAGCCTGTCGTCGGTGTGCGGTTGCGCAGCACTTGAGACCTGGCCGAGGAGTCAGTATTCTCCGCGGCCGCCTGAATCCGCTTTAAAAAAAAGCCCGGATTTAATTCCTGACCAGAAAGCCAACTTATCCCGGCTCTGGACGGTACCAAGGCATCCCCAAAACCCTCTCAATCGACTGCTCCAGGGCAGCCGAGCGGGAGTTTTTTTGTTTTCGAAACCTTGGTGCAGCGCTGGCTGACAGCACTCAAGCTGACCGATTGGATGATTTTTTAACAGCTACAGAAAAAGGCGCCACACCAGAGCGTCGACCTTAAAAAAATCGTGAACCACTACTTTTTGGGAGCAACCGAATGAAACGCACGTGCACTAGCCTGATGCTGGCGGGATCGATGCTGGCAGGGGGTCAGGCCATGGCAGGCGACTTGCTGCAATGGCAGAACAACAGCCTGACCTACCTCTATGGCAAGGACTTCCAGGTCAATCCGCGCATTCAGCAGACCGTGACCTTCGAACACGCCGATGGCTGGAAATACGGCGACAACTTCTTCTTCATCGACAAGATCTTCTACAACGGCAAGGAAGACGCCTTCGCCGGCGAGAACACCTACTACGGCGAGTTCAGCCCGCGCCTGTCGTTCGGCAAGATCTTCGACCAGAAGCTGGAGTTCGGCCCGATCAAGGACGTGCTGCTGGCCATGACCTACGAGTTCGGTGAAGACGATACCGAGTCCTACCTGATCGGCCCTGGCTTCGATCTGGCCATCCCGGGCTTCGACTACTTCCAGCTGAACTTCTACAACCGTCACACCGAAGGCGACCGTCCGGGCGACAACATCTGGCAAGTCACCCCGGTCTGGTCCTACACCATCCCGGTGGGCGACTCGAACGTGCTGATCGACGGTTTCATGGACTGGGTGGTCGACAACGACGTGAACAGCAAGGGCGAATACCACGCCAACCTGCACTTCAACCCACAGATCAAGTACGACCTGGGCAAGGCGTTGAACCTGGGCGAGAAGCAGCTGTACGTGGGTGTCGAGTACGACTACTGGAAGAACAAGTACGGTATCGAAGACAGCCAGGGCTTCAAGACCGATCAGAGCGTGACCAGCTTCCTGGTCAAGGTGCACTTCTGATTTTTGATTGATGTGGCGTCCTTCAGGACGCCATCGCGAGCAGGCTCGCTCCCACAGTTGATCTTTGTCGTGCTGAAGATCCCCTGTGGGAGCGAGCCTGCTCGCGATTGCCGCACCACCAACATCAAGCCAACACCAAAGGCTCCGCCAGGCCTAGAAACCGGCACAGCTCATCCTTCTTGGCCAGCGCATCGCGCCGCCCCAGATCGATCAGCTCGCTGCAATACCCCGCCTCGAACAGCAAATAGCTCAACACCCCCGCCCCACTCGTCCTGGTCGCCCCCGGGCCGCGCAGGAACAGGCGCAACGCTGCCGGCAATTCATGACGATGGCGTGCGGCAATCTCGTCGATCGGCTGGCTCGGCGAAATCACCAGCACCTCCACCGGCGCCACGCCCAGGGTACGAATCGGCGTGCCCGCGGGCATGAGGTGGCTGAACTGATTCAAACGCTGCAACAGCTCGATATCGCTTTCCAGGCTGTCAATGAAGGTGCTGTTGAGCATGTGCCCACCGATCTGCGCCAGGGTCGGTTGCTGCCCGGTCCAGGACCGTTGCAGCGGCTGCTCCGGATCGATGCCCCGCGGGTTGCCACTGACCCCCACCACCAGCACGCGGCTCGCCCCCAGGTGCAGCGCCGGGCTGATCGGTGCCGACTGGCGCACTGCGCCATCGCCGAAAAATTCTTCGCCGATTTTCACCGGGGCGAACAGCAACGGAATCGCCGAACTGGCGAGCAGGTGTTCAACGGACAATTGCGCCGGGACACCAATGCGGCGATGGCGCAGCCAATCGTGGATGGTGCCGGTGCCCTGGTAGAAGGTCACCGCCTGACCGGATTCGTAGCCAAACGCGGTGACAGCCACCGCATGCAACTGCTGGCGGGCGATGGCTTCGGCGATGCCGTTCATGTGCAGCTTGTCGTTGAGCAATTCGCGCAGGGGCGAACTGTCGACCAACGCCACCGGCACCTGGGCGCCAAGGCCCAGCAGGCTGTGACCGACAAAACGACTGGCCTGGCGGATCACCCCGGGCCAATCACTGCGCAACACCAGATGACTGCGAAAGCCCTGCCAGAAGGCGGTCAGGCGCTCGATCGCGGCGCGAAAATCCATGGCACCGCTGGCCAGGCTGACCGCATTGATCGCCCCGGCGGAGGTGCCGACGATCACCGGGAATGGATTGTCGGCGCCCATCGGCAGCAGCTCGGCAATCGCCGCCAGCACACCGACCTGATAGGCCGCCCGAGCCCCGCCGCCGGAAAGAATCAAACCTGTAACCGGTTCAGCGGGACTCATACACAACGCTCCATGCTATTTGATGGGATTTTCCGTTCCCTGTAGGAGCGAGCCTGCTCGCGATGGTCGTGAAAACACCGAGGGGTGTCAGGCGCCCCGCGCTATCGTTCACCACCATCGCGAGCATGCTCGCTCCTACAGGGTTCGGTTGTTCAACCGCGCTTGGCGTACAGCTTGGGCTCGCCGGGTGGACGGCTCTTGAAACGGCGATGGGCCCACAGGTATTGCTCCGGGCAATCGCGCAACACGCCTTCAATCCACTGGTTGATGCGCAGGCAGTCTTCTTCTTCGGTTTCACCGGGGAAACCTTCGAGCGGCGCATGGATCACCAGCCGATAACCACTGCCGTCCGCCAGGCGTTCCTGGGTGAACGGCACCACCAGCGCCTTGCCCAGACGCGCGAACTTGCTGGTGGCGGTGACGGTGGCCGCCTGAATGCCGAACAGCGGCACGAAAATGCTTTGCTTGGCGCCGTAGTCCTGGTCCGGTGCATACCAGATCGCCCGGCCGGCGCGCAGCAACTTGAGCATGCCACGCACGTCCTCGCGCTCCACCGCCAGCGAGTCGAGATTGTGCCGCTCGCGCCCCTGGCGCTGGACGTAGTCGAACAACGGGTTCTTGTGCTCGCGGTACATGCCGTCGATGGTGTGCTGCTGGCCAAGAAGGGCGGCGCCGATTTCCAGGGTGGTGAAGTGCACGGCCATCAGGATCACGCCCTTGCCTTCGCGCTGGGCCTGTTGCAAATGCTCCAGCCCTTCGACGTGGGCCAGTTTGGCCAGGCGCTCCCGGGACCACCACCAGCTCATGGCCATTTCAAAGAAAGCGATGCCGGTGGAAGCGAAGTTTTCCTTGAGCAGGCGCTTGCGCTCGGCAGCGGACTTTTCAGGGAAACACAACTCCAGGTTGCGCTTGGCGATGCGCCGTCGGTCGCCGGCGGCCCGATACATCAAGGCACCCAGGGCGCGACCGATCCACAGCAATGCCGGATAAGGCAACTGGACGATCAGCCACAACAGCCCAAGGCCACACCACAGCGGCCAGAAACGTGGAGATAGAAAGGTTGCGCGAAACTGCGGGCGATCCATTAAAGCTTCCATAAAGACAATGGCCGCGCATTCTACATCGTTCGACCCGGCTTGCGGCCTGCGGGCGATCTCGTTATAAGTCTGGGCACTTTTAGTGACAAGTCGTTGTATGCCGACCATGAGCCAAACCGAACCGCAAGACCAGGACCCCGTGTTCCAGCTGAAGGGCAGCATGCTGGCCATTACCGTGCTGGAACTGGCCCGTAACGACCTCGAGGGCCTCGACCGGCAATTGGCCGCCAAGGTAGCCCAGGCACCTGGTTTTTTCAGCAATGCACCGCTGGTCCTGGCCCTGGACAAACTGCCGGCCAGCGAAGGCGTGATCGATCTGCCAGGCCTGATGCGCGTGTGCCGCCAGCACGGCCTGCGCACCCTGGCCATCCGTGCCAGCCGCATCGAAGACATCGCCGCCGCCATTGCCGTCGACCTGCCGGTATTGCCGCCGTCCGGCGCCCGTGAGCGCGCCCTGGACCTGAACGAAGGCACCGTCGCGAAAAAACCGGAAAAGCCGCCGGAACCCACGATCAAGCCGACAAAAATCATCACTTCGCCAGTACGTGGTGGCCAGCAGATCTATGCCCAGGGCAGCGACCTGGTGGTGATCTCCTCGGTCAGCCCGGGGGCGGAACTTCTCGCCGATGGCAACATCCATGTATACGGCCCCATGCGTGGTCGTGTGCTGGCCGGGGTCAAGGGCGACACGAAAGCCAGGATTTTCTGTCAGCAAATGAGCGCTGAACTGGTTTCCATCGCCGGTCATTACAAGGTCTCCGAAGATCTGCGCCGCGACCCTTTATGGGGTTCGGGCGTGCAGGTCAGCCTGTCGGGCGATGTGTTGAACATCATTCGTCTTTAACGGATACTGCCGCATTTTCCAAACATCTCTAAAACGTAGCGAAAGTGGCTCAAACGAAGTAGGAAACAGGCCAAAAGCAGTGTTTACCGGACGTAAACACCGCCCAAAACCGAATTCCAGCCAAGGCTGTTCGACTGCAGTTGTTTTAAAGAGATGTTTTTCAGGGGCTAAAAGTCCTTTTTCATTAGGGGTGAAACACCTTGGCCAAGATTCTCGTGGTTACATCCGGCAAGGGTGGTGTGGGTAAGACCACCACCAGCGCCGCCATCGGTACCGGCCTCGCTCTGCGCGGCCACAAAACAGTGATCGTCGACTTCGACGTCGGTTTGCGTAACCTCGACCTGATCATGGGTTGCGAGCGCCGTGTGGTGTACGACTTCGTCAACGTCGTCAACGGCGAAGCCAACCTGCAGCAGGCCCTGATCAAGGACAAGCGCCTGGAAAACCTCTACGTGCTGGCCGCCAGCCAGACCCGCGACAAAGACGCGCTGACCGTCGAAGGCGTGGAAAAAGTCCTGATGCAACTCAAGGAAGACTTCGAGTTCGTGGTCTGCGACTCCCCGGCGGGCATCGAGAAAGGCGCCCACCTGGCCATGTACTTCGCCGATGAAGCGATCGTCGTGACCAACCCTGAAGTGTCCTCGGTCCGTGACTCCGACCGCATGCTCGGCCTGCTGGCCAGCAAGTCCCGTCGCGCCGAACGCGGCGAAGACCCGATCAAGGAACACCTGCTGATTACCCGTTACCACCCGGAGCGTGTGAGCAAAGGCGAAATGCTCGGCGTAGAAGACGTCAAGGAAATCCTCTCGGTGACCCTGCTCGGCGTGATCCCCGAATCCCAGGCGGTGCTCAAGGCATCCAACCAGGGCGTTCCGGTGATCCTCGACGACCAGAGCGATGCCGGCCAGGCCTACAGCGATACCGTTGATCGCCTGCTGGGCAAGACCGTGGATCATCGATTCCTCGATGTACAGAAGAAGGGATTCTTCGAGCGCCTGTTTGGAGGCAACTAAGCAATGAACCTTTTTGACTTCTTTCGTGCCAACAAAAAGCAAAGCACCGCGTCGGTAGCGAAAGAGCGTCTACAGATCATCGTGGCGCACGAACGCGGCCAACGCAGCACCCCGGACTACCTGCCAGCCTTGCAGAAGGAACTGGTCGAGGTGATCCGCAAGTACGTCAATATCGGTACCGATGACGTGCATGTCGCACTGGAAAGCCAGGGCAGCTGCTCGATTCTGGAACTCAATATCACCCTGCCAGATCGCTGAGTCGATCCGGCTGGAGCCACGGCGGTTGTAGGGGCGAGCTTGCTCGCGAAGGTGTGTCAGCCACATTGATTTTGCTGACACTCCATCGCGAGCAAGCTCGCTCCTACAGCCGCCGTTGGCGTTTGTTACGAGGCTGTTTTAATGCCGTTGTCCAACGTCCACATCATTTATCAGGACGCCGCCATTCTGGTGGTGAACAAACCGACCCTGTTGCTTTCCGTCCCTGGCCGGGCGGACGACAACAAGGACTGCCTGATTACCCGCCTGCAGGAAAACGGCTACCCGGACGCGCTCATCGTCCATCGGCTGGACTGGGAAACCTCCGGCATCATCCTGCTGGCCCGGGATCCCGATACGCACCGTGAGCTGTCCCGGCAGTTCCACGACCGCGAAACCGAAAAAGCCTACATCGCACTGTGCTGGGGCCAACCCGAGCTGGACAGCGGCAGCATCGACTTGCCATTGCGCTACGACCCGCCGACCAAGCCTCGGCATGTGGTCGACCATGAATTCGGCAAAAACGCCCTGACCTTCTGGCGGGTGCTGGAACGTTGCGGCGACTGGTGCCGCGTGGAACTCACGCCGATCACCGGCCGCTCGCACCAATTGCGCGTGCACATGCTGTCCATCGGTCATCCGTTGCTGGGCGACGGACTGTACGCCCACGAACAGGCCCTCGCCGCCTGGCCACGGCTGTGCCTGCACGCCAGCATGCTCAGCTTCACCCACCCGCAAAGCGGCGAACGCCTGCGCTTCGAGTGCCCTGCTCCGTTCTAAGCGACACACAAAAAACCCTGTAGGAGCGAGCCTGCTCGCGATAAGGCCGCACCAGGCACCATCGATGTCGCCTGACACACCGCTATCGCGAGCAGGCTCGCTCCCACAGGAACAGTCCTGCCCCCGACTGCCGTCAATACGTTAAACTGGCGCCATTGCTGTCTGGAGCTACTTATGCGCGAAGAGTTGAACCAAGGCCTGATCGACTTCCTCAAGGCCTCCCCTACCCCGTTCCATGCCACCGCCAGCCTTGTTCAGCGTCTGGAAGCGGCGGGTTATCAACGTCTCGACGAGCGTGAGCCATGGCATACCGAAGCCAATGGCCGCTACTACGTCACCCGTAACGACTCCTCCATCGTCGCGATCAAAATGGGCCGTCACTCGCCCCTGCACGGCGGGATTCGCCTGGTCGGCGCCCACACCGACAGCCCGTGCCTGCGGGTCAAGCCCCAACCGGAACTGCAACGCCAGGGTTTCTGGCAACTGGGCGTCGAAGTCTATGGTGGCGCGCTGCTGGCCCCCTGGTTCGACCGCGATCTGTCGCTGGCCGGCCGCGTGACCTTCCGCCGCGACGGCAAGGTCGAAAGCCAGTTGATCGACTTCAAGGCACCAATCGCGATCATCCCGAACCTGGCCATTCACCTCAATCGTGAAGCCAACATGGGCTGGGCGATCAACGCGCAAACCGAGCTGCCGCCGGTGCTCGCGCAATTCGCCGGCGACGAGCGCGTGGATTTCCGCGCCGTGATCACCGACCAGCTCGCCCGTGAACACGGCCTTAACGCCGACGTGGTGCTGGATTACGAGCTGAGCTTCTACGACACCCAAAGCGCTGCCGTCATCGGCCTGCACGGCGACTTCATTGCCGGCGCGCGCCTGGACAACCTGCTGTCGTGCTACGCCGGCCTGCAGGCGCTGCTCACCGCCGACACCGACGAAACCTGCGTGCTGGTGTGCAATGACCACGAGGAAGTCGGTTCATGCTCGGCATGTGGCGCCGACGGCCCGATGCTGGAGCAGACGCTGCGCCGCCTGCTGCCTGAAGGTGACGAGTTCGTGCGCACCATTCAGAAATCCCTGCTGGTCTCGGCCGACAATGCCCACGGCGTACACCCCAACTACGCCGAGAAGCACGACGCCAACCACGGCCCGAAACTCAACGCCGGCCCGGTGATCAAGGTCAACAGCAACCAGCGCTACGCCACCAACAGCGAAACCGCCGGCTTCTTCCGTCACCTGTGCATGGCCGAAGAAGTGCCGGTGCAGAGCTTCGTGGTGCGCAGCGACATGGGCTGCGGCTCGACCATCGGCCCGATCACCGCCAGTCACCTGGGCGTGCGCACCGTGGACATCGGCCTGCCGACGTTCGCCATGCACTCGATCCGCGAGCTGTGCGGCAGCCATGACCTGGCCCACCTGGTCAAAGTGCTGAGCGCGTTCTACGCCTGCCGCGAATTGCCGTAACCCCCCCTGTAGGAGCGAGCCTGCTCGCGATGGACGCCAACGATTACGCGTGTTTTCAGGATAAACGCGGAGCCCTGAAGTCCATCGCGAGCAAGCTCGCTCCTACAAGTCACTCAAAGCCACCTAGACTTTAAATACCCCCTCCGACAAGGCAGTCGCCATGATTTCGATGTCCACCTTCAATGCCATGCTGATCCCGATTCTCGCCGGAATGATCCTGCTGGCGATCGGCTTCAACTTCCGCGACAAGAACGCCGGTGTGTTCGCCATGTGGATCGGCATGCTGACGATCCTCGCCACCGTCGTGATCAAGATCCTCGCCAAGCTCAACGAATAAATCCTCGCCTGACTCGCATTGATTTTGACGGGCTCGTACACTCGGTCGACCCGCTCACTCCGAGGTTGACCGCCCAGTGCTCGCCCGTCTGTTCGCCCTACCGTGCTTTTTCCTCATCGGCCTGATGACACTGCTGTCGATGGCGCCTGCCCAGGCGGCCGGTTTGCCGAGCCTGCTCAACAGTTCGGCCAATACCCAGCCGCAGGCACAGGAACCCCTCGGGCAATCCCTGGATGAAGTGATCAAGTCACTGGAGAACGACCAGCAGCGCACCAAGCTGCTGGCGGACTTGAAGAAACTGCGCGACGCCACGAAAAAGGCCCAGCCAACTACCGAAGAGGGCGTGCTGGGCCTGATCGGCGGAACGCTGGCCAACTTCGAAAAACAATTCACCGGGGCCGATAGCCCACTCATGCGCTGGTCCGACGAATTCGGCCTGGCCCGGGACGAGCTGAACGCCCTGATATTGCCGGCCAACGAATGGCTGCCCATCATCTTTGCCTTTGCCATGATCCTGATGGTCTGGAGCCTGCTGGCGGCGGCGCTGATCTGGATCGGCCACCGAGTACGCATGCGTTTCGGCCTGACCGAAGAGCTGCCGCAACATCCCCGGGCCCTGGACATGCTGCGTTTCGCCCTGCGCAAGCTCGGCCCGTGGCTGATCGCGCTGGTCATCACTGTCTACCTGAGCTACGCCTTGCCCTCGTCGCTGGGCAAGAGCCTGGCCATGGTGCTGGCTTACGCCCTGGTGGTCGGCACCTGTTTTTCGGCGATCTGTGTGATCGCCTTTTCCCTGCTCGACGGCCCGCACCGCCACCGCGCCCTGTACATCCTGCGCCATCAGGCCTTTCACCCACTGTGGCTGATCGGCAGCTTCGCCGCGTTCGGCGAAGCCTTGAACGACCCGCGCCTGGTCAACAGCCTGGGTGTGCATCTGGCGCATACTGCCGCGACTGCGGCCAATGTTCTGGCGGCGCTGTCCACGGGACTGTTCATCCTGCGCTTCCGCCGCCCGATTGCTCACCTGATCCGCAACCAGCCGTTGTCCCGGCGCCTGACCCGCCGCGCGCTGAGCGACAGCATCGAAATCCTCGGCACCTTCTGGTTCGTACCGGCATTGGTACTGGTGGGTATCTCGCTATTCGCCACCTTCGTCTCGGCCGGCGATACCAGCACCGCCCTGCGCCAGTCGCTGATCTGCACCGTGCTGCTGGTGTTGTGCATGGTCATCAACGGCCTGGTCCGCCGCCATGCCCTCAAGCCCCATCGCGGCGTGAAGCGCCACGCGCTGTATTCCGAACGGCTGAAAAGCTTCTTCTACACCCTCGCCCACCTGGTGGTCTGGCTGGCCTTCATCGAACTCGGCCTGAGGGTCTGGGGCATGTCGCTGATTCGCTTCACCGAAGGCGAAGGGCATGAAATCAGCGTCAAGCTGTTCAGCCTGGGCGGCACACTGATCTTTGCCTGGCTGATCTGGATTCTCAGCGACACCGCCGTGCATCACGCCCTCACCCGCTCGCGCAAGGGCCTGGCCAACGCCCGCGCGCAAACCATGATGCCGCTGATTCGCAACGTGTTGTTCGTGGCGATTTTCATCATCGCGCTGATCGTCGCCCTGGCGAACATGGGCATGAACGTCACGCCACTGCTGGCCGGTGCCGGCGTGATCGGTCTGGCCATCGGTTTCGGCGCGCAATCGCTGGTAGCCGACCTGATCACCGGGCTGTTCATCATCATCGAAGACTCCCTGGCCATCGACGACTACGTGGACGTCGGCGGCCACCTGGGCACCGTCGAAGGCCTGACCATTCGCACCGTGCGCCTGCGGGACATCGACGGCATCGTCCATACCATCCCGTTCAGCGAAATCAAAAGCATCAAGAACTACTCCCGGGAATTCGGCTACGCGATCTTCCGCGTGGCCGTGCCGGCGAGCATGGACATCGACAGTGCCATCAAGCTGATGCGGGACGTCGGCCAGAAAATGCGCACCGATCCGCTGCAACGCCGCAATATCTGGTCGCCGCTGGAGATTCAGGGGGTGGAAAGTTTCGAATCCGGCAACGCTATCCTGCGCGCCCGCTTCAAGACTGCGCCGATCAAGCAGTGGGAGGTTTCCCGGGCCTTCAACCTGTCGCTGAAACGGCATCTGGATGAGGCCGGGATGGACCTGGCGACGCCGCGGATGAGCGTGCAGGTCATCACCGCCGGTGGCGGAGCGGATCAGACCACATCCACACCGACATGAATCGCATCGTGGCGCCAGAACTCCAGGTCGCAGTCGATCAACCGCTCGTGCTGATCGTAATTGACCCGCGCAATGCTCAACCCCGGGCTACCCACCGACACCCGTAATGCCGCGGCCGCGTCCACTGACAAGGCCGTCGGCACGATCTCGAAACGCACCCGTCCGTAATGCAGGTCGTAATGCCGCGCATAGAGCTCGGTGATCGACTGATTCAGATCGAACTCAAGAATCCCCGGAAAATACTGCGGGTTCAGATAGTGCTCGACGTACAGCACCAATCGCCCATCGATGCGCCGGGAACGGCAGATCTGAATCACGCTCGACAGCGCCGGTAACTGCAACCAGGCACAGACCGCCGCCGAGGCCGGCTGCAACCGCGCAGAAATCACCTCGGTGGACGGCACTCGCCCCTGGGCGCTGACCATCGCGTGAAAGTGGCTGCGCTGCATCAGGTTGTAGGCCAGGCGCGGCGGCGAAACGAACCAGCCACGCCGCTCTTCGCGATAAATCTGCCCCTGGGCCTCCAACTGCAATAAAGCCTCGCGCACGGTAATGCGCGTAGTCCCGAACAACTCACTGAGCTTGCGCTCGGCCGGCAGTTTGCTGCCGGGTGCCAGCAGCCCGTGATCGAGCTGCTCCTGCAACACCTGGCCAATGGCGGTCACCGCTTTTGTTGCCTCATCACGCATCAACATTACCTATCTGGACTAGACCAGCACGATTTCAGGGCAGAACCGCACGAAAAACGGGCTCCTTAAGCATCCTGCAAGCGTAGGCAGTGCAGATGACTGTGAGATGACAAGCGACCGAACGGTCGTGCGCCCGGAGCGTTCCCGGACCTGCAATACCCCGGCCAAGTCCCTTGCGCAGCGGGCGTTTGCCGATGGTCTACGCTTACCGGACACCCGCCAATGCCGGGCAAATAAAAGCCAGTTCGGGCGACGAACGACATCAAAGTGTCATCGAGGGCCCTTAGATTGGCTCAGGTATTGCTGACCTAGACCAACCACAAACCGCAATCGCAGCGTTGAACACGACCCAAGGAGCTTTGGAATGAAAAAGTTTTTCCTGGCATCACTGTTAGGCTCGACCATTGCCATGTGCACCGCCGCCATGGCGGCTGATGATTTGAAAACCCTGGAAGCCGCCGCGAAAGCGGAAGGCGCAGTCAACAGCGTCGGCATGCCCGATGACTGGGCCAACTGGAAAGACACTTGGGCCGATCTGGCCAAGAACTACGGCTTGAAACACATCGACACCGACATGAGCTCGGCCCAGGAAATCGCCAAGTTCGCCGCGGAAAAAGACAACGCCAGCGCCGACATCGGCGACGTCGGTGCCGCCTTCGGCCCGATCGCGACGAAACAGGGTGTGACCCAGCCCTACAAGCCATCCACCTGGGACCAGGTACCGACCTGGGCCAAAGACCAGGACGGTCACTGGGCCCTGGCCTACACCGGCACCATCGCCTTTATCGTCAACAAGAAGCTGCTGCACGGTTCCGAAGCTCCAACCAAGTGGGCTGACCTGAAGGGCGGGAAATACAAGGTTTCCATCGGTGACGTGAGCACCGCCGCCCAGGCTGCCAACGGCGTTCTCGCCGCGGCACTGGCCAACGGTGGCGACGAGAAAAACATCGATCCCGCGCTGAAATTGTTTGCCGATATCGCCAAGCAAGGTCGCCTGTCGATGGCCAACCCAACCATCGCCACCATGGAAAAAGGCGAGATCGAAGTCGGCGTGGTCTGGGACTTCAACGGCCTGAGCTACAAGGCCAAGATGGCCAACCCGGATGACTATGTGGTGCTGATCCCGTCCGATGGCTCGGTGATTTCCGGCTACACCACCATCATCAACAAGTACGCCAAGAACCCGAACGCCGCCAAGCTGGCCCGCGAATATATCTTCAGCGACGCCGGCCAGATCAACCTGGCCAAGGGTAACGCCCGTCCTATCCGTGCCGATCACCTGACCCTGCCGGCCGAGGTCAAGGCCAAGCTGCTGCCGAACGAGCAGTACAAGAAGGTCACCCCGATCAAGGACGCAGATGCGTGGGAGAAGACCTCCAAGGCGCTGCCTCAGAAGTGGAACGAAGAAGTCATTGTCGAGATGAAATGACGCTGTAGCACAAACGCTGGGAATCCAGTGTGGGAGCGAGCCTGCTCGCGATAGAGATCTGACATTCAACCTTTATGTTGACTGACAGTCCCTCATCGCGAGCAGGCTCGCTCCCACAGTGGACCGAGATAAACCCGAGTTTCGTGGAGTTTTTGCCCCTATGAAGCACAACGTCATCCTTGTCGTGCTCGACGGCCTCAATTACCAGGTCGCCCGCCACGCCATGGGGCACCTGCAGGCTTATGTCGGCGCAGGACGCGCAGCGCTCTACAAACTGGAGTGCGAATTGCCGGCCCTGTCCCGACCGCTTTACGAATGCATCCTGACCGGCGTTACACCGATCGAAAGCGGCATCGTGCACAACAACATCTCGCGCCTGTCCAACCAGCGCAGCATTTATCACTACGCCACCGACGCGGGCCTTACAACCGCTGCGGCGGCCTATCACTGGGTCAGTGAGTTGTACAACCGCTCGCCATTCGTGGCAGCCCGGGATCGTCACACCGATAACCCGCAACTGCCGATCCAGCACGGACACTTCTACTGGAGCGATCACTACCCCGATTCGCACCTGTTTGCCGACGCGGAGAACCTGCGCCTGCGCCACGCGCCGAACTTCCTGCTGGTGCACCCCATGAATATCGACGACGCCGGGCACAAGCACGGCCTCGACACCCCGCAGTACCGCAACAGCGCGCGCTCGGCGGACATCATCATCGCCGACTATCTGCAAGGCTGGCTCGACGCCGGTTATCAGGTCCTGGTGACCGCCGACCACGGCATGAACAACGACCGCTCCCATAACGGCCTGTTGCCCGAAGAGCGTGAAGTGCCGCTGTTCGTACTTGGCGACGCCTTCAGCCTGGATGCTGGCGCCGCACCGAAACAGACCGAAATCTGCGGTACTGTCTGCGAACTGCTGGGCGTGCCCCACGACAAACCCGTGTGCCGGGAGCTGCTCAAGTGAATGCCATGACCCGCGGCAAATGGCTGGCAGCCTTGTGCCTGGTGCCCTTCGCACTGTTCTTCATCGTGTTCGAAATCGCCCCGCTGGTATGGGTGATGATCAACAGCCTGGAGTCGGAAGAGTTCGGCTGGGGTATCGCCAACTTCAGCAAGATTTTCAGCTCCAAGTTCTATCTGCAGGCGATCCAGTACAGCCTTGAGATCAGTTTCTGGTCCAGCGTGTTCGGCATCATCATCGCGGTACTCGGCGCCTACTCCCTGCGCCGGGTCGACTCGAAACTGCGCAACTTCGTCAACGCCTTCGCCAACATGACCAGCAATTTCGCCGGCGTGCCCCTGGCGTTCGCGTTCATCATCCTGCTGGGCTTCAACGGCAGCTTCACCATCATGCTCAAGCAGGCCGGGATCATTCAGGACTTCAACCTGTATTCGAAAACCGGGGTGATCATTCTCTACACCTACTTTCAGATTCCCCTTGGCGTGTTGCTGCTCTACCCGGCTTTCGACGCCTTGCGTGAAGACTGGCGTGAGTCCGCCGCCTTGCTGGGCGCGAACGGCTGGCAGTTCTGGCGCCACATCGGCCTGCCGGTACTGACTCCCGCGCTGCTTGGCACCTTCGTGATCCTGCTGGCCAACGCCCTTGGCGCCTACGCCACGGTGTATGCCCTGACCACCGGCAATTTCAACGTGATGCCGATCCGTATCGCGGCGATGGTCTCGGGTGATATTTCCCTGAACCCGAACCTGGCCAGCGCCCTGGCCGTGGTGTTGGTGGCGTTGATGACCCTGGTGACCGTCGTGCATCAGCTGCTGCTGAAGAGGAGCTACCATGTCTCGCGCTGAATTGGGCCCCGTCGGTATCTATCACCGGGTAGTGGTCTATCTGCTGTTCGCCATCCTGCTGCTTCCGCTGCTCGGCACCTTCATCTATTCGATTTCCAGCAGTTGGTCGGCAACCATCCTGCCCAGCGGCTTCAGCATCAAATGGTATGTGCAGCTGTGGAGTGACCCGCGCTTTCTGAACGCTTTCGGCCAGTCGCTGCTGGTCTGCGTCGGCGCGCTGATTCTGTCGGTCGTCCTGATACTGCCGCTGCTGTTCGTGGTGCATTACCACTTCCCGAAACTCGATGCGCTGATGAACATCCTGATCCTGCTGCCCTTTGCGGTGCCGCCAGTGGTGTCGTCGGTGGGCCTGCTGCAGCTCTACGGTTCCGGGCCGTTCGCCATGGTCGGTACGCCTTGGATCCTGATCGGCTGCTACTTCACCGTGGCGCTGCCGTTCATGTACCGGGCGATCACCAATAACCTGCAAGCGATCAACCTGCGCGACCTGATGGACGCGGCCCAACTGCTCGGTGCCAGCACCTTCCAGGCGGCGATCCTGGTGGTGCTGCCGAACCTGCGCAAGGGCCTGATGGTGGCATTGCTGCTGTCGTTCTCGTTCCTGTTCGGTGAGTTCGTGTTCGCCAACATCCTCGTCGGCACCCGTTACGAAACCCTGCAGGTCTACCTCAACAACATGCGCAACAGCAGCGGTCACTTCACCAGTGCACTGGTGATTTCCTACTTCTTCTTTGTGCTGGTTATGACCTGGGCGGCCAATATCTTGAACAAGGACAAAAGCGAATGAGCTATGTCAGCGTCCAACATCTACAAAAGAATTACGCCGGCACCACGGTGTTCAGCGACATCAACTGCGAGATCCAGAAAGGCGAATTCGTCACCCTGCTCGGCCCGTCCGGTTGCGGTAAATCCACGCTACTGCGCTGCATCGCCGGGCTGACGCCGGTGGACGGCGGCAAGATCCTGCTCGACGGCGTCGATATCGTGCCCTTGAGCCCGCAGAAGCGCGGGATCGGCATGGTGTTCCAGAGCTATGCGCTGTTCCCCAACATGACCGTCGAGCAAAACGTTGCCTTCGGTTTGCGCATGCAGAAGGTCAACGCCGACGACAGCCAGAAACGCGTGGCCGAGGTGCTGCGACTGGTGGAGCTGCAGGATTTTGCCGCCCGCTATCCCCATCAAATGTCCGGCGGTCAGTGCCAGCGCGTGGCCCTCGCCCGCTCTCTGGTGACCCGCCCACGATTGTTGCTGCTGGATGAACCGCTGTCGGCCCTCGATGCGCGGATTCGCAAGCACTTGCGCGAACAGATCCGCCAGATCCAGCGCGAACTCGGCCTGACCACGATTTTCGTCACACACGATCAGGAAGAAGCCCTGACGATGTCTGACCGGATTTTCCTGATGAATCAGGGAAAAATCGTACAAAGCGGCGACGCCGAAACGCTCTACACCGCTCCTGTGGATGTGTTCGCCGCCGGCTTCATCGGCAACTACAACCTGCTGGACGCCGAGAGCGCGACGAAACTGCTGCAGCGCCCGATCAACCATCGCATTGCGATTCGTCCGGAGGCCATTCAACTGAGTTTGAACGGCGAGATGGACGCCCAGATTCGCAGTCACAGCCTGCTGGGCAACGTGATCCGTTACCGGGTCGAAGCCCGGGGCGTGGAATTGGTGGTGGACGTGCTTAACCGTTCGGGCGCCGATCTGCATCCCGATGGTCAGCGCCTGGCACTTTCCATCGATCCAACAGCCCTGCGTGAGGTAGCCTGATGGCTTCGCTGACGTTGAAGAGAGAACTGCACTGATGGCCCTGGCAATTTTTGATCTGGATGAAACCCTGATCCACGGCGATTGCGCGTCGCTGTGGAGCGAACAGATGGTCCGCCTTGGCTGGGTCGACGGCGAATCCTTCCTGCGTCGCGACAAGGAACTGATGGATGCCTACGGCAGGGGGCATCTGGCGATGGAGGACTACATGGCCTTCAGCCTGGAACCCTTGATCGGTCGCACACCCGCCGAGGTCGAGCATTTGGTCGGCCCCTGGGTCGAGGACTTTATCGAGCCGATCATCTTCAGCGACGCCACCAAGGCCATCGCTGCTCACCGCAAGGCCGGCGACCGCATCCTGGTGATCTCGGCCTCGGGCACCCATCTGGTGGCACCGATCGCCGAACGCCTGGGAATCGACGAGATTCTCGGAATCGACCTGGAAGTGGCGCACGGGGTTTACACCGGCAACACCGTCGGCACCCTGACCTACCGCGAAGGCAAGATCACCCGGCTGCTGGAGTGGCTGGATGCGGAAGAGGAAAACCTGGAGGGCGCGAGCTTCTACTCCGACTCACGCAATGATTTGCCGTTGCTGCTGAAGGTGGATTACCCGCACGTGGTCAATCCGGATCCGGTGTTGCGCGAACAGGCTGAAAAGGCCGGCTGGCCGATCCATCTCTGGAAGTAACCGAGATCCCCTGTGGGAGCGGGCTTGCCCGCGAAAGCGGTCTTATCTTCAACACATCTGTTGAATGACACACCGCCTTCGCGAGCAAGCCCGCTCCCACAGGGTTTTGTGGTGTCAGGTCAGGCTCTCATCAATCAAGAGCACCACCTTCCCCGCCACCTTGTTACTCGCCAACTCCGCAAACGCCGCTTCCGCATCCTTGATCGGGAAGGTCTTGGCCAGTTGCGGGCTCAGGCGTTTTTCGGCAAACAGCGGCCACACGTGCTGGCTCAGATCGCTGAACAGATCCGCCTTGAACTGATCGCTACGGCTGCGCAAGGTCGAGCCCAGCAACTGCACACGCTTGGCCAGCACCTGCGCCAGGTCCAGCGTGGCCTCACGGCCGCCCATCAAACCGATCAGCACCCAACGACCGTCACCGGCCAGCAGTTTCAGGTTCAGTGCCGCGTAGTTGCCGCCCACCGGGTCGAGAATGACATCGAACGGCCCCAGGTCACGCAGGCGCTCCAGGTCGTCGGTGCGTACCACGCCCCCCTGGGCGCCGAGCGCTTCGCAGTAGGCCAGGCGGTCCGCGGAACCGACGCTGACCCAGCACGGGTTACCAAAGGCCTTGCACAGCTGAATGGCGGCTGAACCGATTCCACTTGCCCCGGCATGCAGGAGTACTTTTTCACCCGGTTTGAGCGCGGCCAGTTGAAACAGATTCAGCCAGACGGTGGCATAAACTTCCGGCACGGCAGCGGCTTCAGCCAACGACATTTCGTCGGGAACCGGCAGCACGTGCCGTCCGTCGACAACCACCTCTTCGGCCATCCCGCCCCCGGCCAGCAAGGCGCAAACCCGATCTCCCACCTGCCAGGAAGAGCCCGGCCCGACCTCGCTGATCACCCCCGAACACTCTAGACCGAGCACCTGACTGGCCCCCGGTGGTGGCGGATACAGACCGGCCTTCTGCAACAAATCGGCGCGATTGAGTCCCGCAGCCGCCACTCGTATGCGAACTTGCCCTACATCACATGCAGGACTGGGCTGTTCTACCCACGCCACTTGACCGTCAACGCCTTGCAATGCTTTCACAGTGCCTCCATAGTGAGTCTGGACTGAGCCCGAAGCGCTAGCGCCGGGCTTTTTGCATTATGCGACCGGCTCTTGTGGAACCGGCGACTTCAAAGACGGCCTAATATGCGTTATCAATTGTCCCCGCGTCGAATCAACATGAAGCGTTTGTTCCCCAGCACTGCCCTCGCCCTTTTCATCGGTATCGGCATGCTGCCGTTGTCGAGCAACTCCTTTGCCGCCAACAGTTGGGACAAGCTCCAGCCTGATCGCGACGAAGTCATTGCCAGTCTGAATGTCGTGGAACTGCTCAAGCGCCACCACTACAGCAAACCGCCGCTCGACGATGCGCGCTCGGTGATCATCTATGACAGCTACCTGAAATTGCTCGATCCGTCGCGCAGCTATTTCATGGCCAGCGACATCGCCGAATTCGACAAGTGGAAAACCCAGTTCGACGACTTCCTCAAAAGCGGCGACCTCAACGCCGGGTTCACCATCTACAAGCGCTACCTGGACCGCGTCAAGGCGCGTCTGGACTTCGCCCTTGCCGAGCTGAACAAAGGCGTCGACAAGATCGACTTCACCACCAAGGAAACCTTGCTGATCGACCGCAAGGATGCCCCTTGGCTCAAATCCACTGCTGAACTCGACGACCTGTGGCGCAAGCGCGTCAAGGACGAGGTCCTGCGCCAGAAGATCGCCGGCAAGGACACCAAGCAGATCCAGGAAACCCTGACCAAGCGCTACAAGAACCAGTTGGCGCGCCTGGACCAGACTCGCGCCGAGGACATCTTCCAGGCGTACATCAACACCTTCGCCATGTCCTACGACCCGCACACCAACTATCTGTCGCCGGATAACGCGGAAAACTTCGACATCAACATGAGCCTGTCCCTGGAGGGCATCGGCGCCGTGTTGCAGAACGATAACGATCAAGTGAAGATCGTGCGCCTGGTGCCGGCAGGCCCGGCGGACAAGACCAAACAGGTCGCTCCGGCCGACAAGATCATCGGCGTTGCCCAGGGCAACAAAGAGATGGTCGATGTGGTGGGCTGGCGCCTGGACGAAGTGGTCAAGCTGATCCGCGGCCCGAAAGGCACCGTGGTGCGCCTGGAAGTGATTCCGGCCAGCAACGCGCCGAACGACCAGACCAGCAAGATCGTGCCGATCACTCGCGAAGCGGTGAAGCTCGAAGACCAGGCGGTGCAGAAGTCGGTCCTCAACCTCAAGCAGGATGGCAAGGACTACAAGCTCGGCATCATCGAGATCCCGGCCTTCTATCTGGACTTCAAGGCGTTCCGTGCCGGTGACCCGGATTACAAGAGCACCACCCGTGACGTGAAGAAGCTGCTGACCGAGCTGCAGAAAGAGAAAGTCGACGGCGTGGTCATCGACCTGCGTAACAACGGCGGCGGCTCCTTGCAGGAAGCCACCGAGCTGACCAGCCTGTTTATCGACAAAGGCCCGACCGTCCTGGTGCGTAACGCCGATGGCCGTGTCGATGTGCTGGAAGATGAAAACCCAGGCGCGTTCTACAAAGGCCCGATGGCGTTGCTGGTCAACCGCCTGTCCGCCTCGGCTTCGGAAATTTTCGCCGGCGCCATGCAGGACTACCACCGTGCACTGATCATCGGCGGCCAGACCTTCGGCAAGGGCACCGTGCAGACCATCCAGCCGCTGAACCATGGCGAGCTGAAACTGACCTTGGCCAAGTTCTACCGGGTTTCCGGCCAGAGCACCCAGCATCAGGGTGTACTGCCGGACATCGATTACCCGTCGATCATCGACACCAAGGAAATCGGCGAAAGCGCCCTGCCGGAAGCCATGCCGTGGGACACCATCCGCGCGGCGATCAAGCCTGCGGTCGACCCGTTCAAACCGTACATTGCCCAGCTCAAGTCCGAGCATGACCTGCGTACGGCCAAGGATGCGGAGTTCGTCTTCATCCGCGACAAGCTGGCCCTGGCGCAGAAGCTGATGACCGAAAAAACCGTCAGCCTCAATGAAGCCGATCGTCGCGCACAACACGCCGACATCGAAGCCAAGCAGCTGGCCATGGAGAACATCCGTCGCAAGGCCAAGGGCGAAGAGCCGCTCAAGGAACTGAAGAAAGAAGACGAAGACGCCGCTGCGGCCGAGCCGGACAAGCTCAAGCCGGAAGACGACGCCTACCTGAGCGAAACCGGGCGCATCCTGCTGGATTACCTGAAGCTCAATAGCGCGGTGGCCAAGCACTGATTGGCGACCGGCAAGTGATGGCAATTTAATGCTGACGCTCCGCTGATCGTCATCAAACAGTCATCATCCTGTCGTGAAATAAAGGACTGGGCGTGCTCTCTTACCAGGAGCCCGCCCAGTCCTTTTTTTATCGCCAGAGAACGCCATGACCACAACCGAACAGCTGAGTGCGTTGAGCTCAATTCTGACTCAAGGCGGTTTGCACAGCCTGTTCCAGCCCATCATCAGCCTCTCCGAGCGAGAAATTCTCGGTTACGAAGCCCTCAGCCGTGGCCCGTCCAACAGCCCGCTGCACTCCCCCATCGCCCTGTTCGCCGTTGCCCGCCAGGCCGGTCGCTTGAGCGAGCTGGAAATCGCCTGCCGGCAGAGCGCCTGCCGCCGATTCAACGAACAGCAACTACCCGGCAAGCTGTTCCTCAACGTGTCCCCGGAATCCCTGCTCGAATCGGCGCATCAGCCGGGCCGGACCCTGCAACTGCTGCAAGACTTCGGTATTCCACCAAGCCAGGTGGTCATTGAACTCACCGAACAGACGCCAATCGACGACTTCCAGTTGCTGCAAACCGCGCTGCATCACTACCGGGCGATGGGGTTTTCCATTGCTCTGGACGACCTGGGTGCTGGTTATTCGAGCTTGCGCCTGTGGTCCGAATTGCGCCCGGATTACGTGAAGATCGATCGACACTTCATCGATGGCATTCACCAGGACGCACTCAAACGCGAATTCGTCGGCTCGATCCTGCAAATCGCCAAGGCTTCGCGGGCGCAGGTGATTGCCGAAGGTATCGAATTGCCGGAAGAACTGGCGGTGCTGATGGAGATGGGCGTTGATCTGGTCCAAGGCTATTTGCTCTGTCGCCCGCAAGAGCATCCGCCACGGGATGCGCGCACCCTGATGCCGAGGCAGGACAGCTCTGCGGTCGTTTTGAACGACGAAGCCAGCGACCTCAGCGCCCTGCTCAACGACCAGCCTGCAGTGGGCCGCGAAACCCCGACCGCCAGTGTCCTGGAAGCCTTCCGCCGCCAGGCCAACCTGAACTCGCTGGCGGTGCTGGACGAGCACGGCCAACCCTGTGGCATCGTCCATCGGCATTCACTCTCGGACGCCCTGCTCAAGCCGTTTGCCACCGACCTGTTTGCGCGCAAACCCATCAGCCGCCTGATGAGCGATGATTTCCTCGCCGTCGAGATGAGCCAGTCGCTGCAACAGGTCAGCCGCCTGATCACCAGCCGCGCCCGGCAACGCATCGAAGAAGATTTCATCATCACCCTCAACGGCAGCTACCTGGGCCTGGGGCGGGTGATTGATGTGCTCAAGCTGATTACCGAACTGAAAATCCAGCAGGCCCGCTATGCCAACCCCTTGACCCTGTTGCCGGGCAATGTGCCGATCCAGCAATGCCTGACGCGGCTGCTGCAACAGCAACGCGAGTCGGTGATCTGCTACGTCGACATCGACAGCTTCAAACCCTTCAACGACATCTATGGCTATGGTCGCGGGGATGAAGTCCTGCTGTGTCTGGCGCAATGCCTGAACGATCGAGTCGACCCGTCCCGCGACTTCGTCGGCCATATCGGCGGTGATGATTTCCTGTTGGTGCTCGGGCCGGAAGACTGGCGCAAACGTTTGAACCAGCTGCTGGACGACTTCCAGAGCCAGTGCCGACGCTTCTACCGCAGCGAACATCTCGAAGCCGGCTGCTTCATCGCCCCCAACCGCCAGGGCGTGCGTCAGGAGTTCCCGCTGCTATCGCTGTCCATCGGCGTGGTGCTGTTGCGTCCCGATGCCTGCACAAGCATCGATGCCAGCCACTTGGCAGAAATGGCATCCCAGGCCAAACATCACGCGAAGAATGTGCCGGGGTATAGCGTGCATGTGATTGATAGCCTGGTGGCGCCGGAGCCTGCGGTTGAGTTACTGACAGGGCATCGGTGACTGACCCGACGCCATCGCGAGCAAGCTCGCTCCCACAGGTTTTGTGTCGTGCTCAAGAATCACAATCAACACATAACCTGTGGGAGCGTGGCTTGCCCGCGAAGAGGCCCGCGCAAACAACACAAATGCCCTTGTTCTGATGACTCACTGAAGCTCGGTCAGTGACGTCACTATCACTTCATCGAATCGCGACCCGCGAGTTCCTGAAGTTTGATCTGCGCCAGCGGATGCCCTGCTTTCGCGGCGATGCCCCAGAAGCGCGCCGCTTCCCCCGGGTCGGGCGCTTTGCCCGGACTTCCCGCGAGGCTGATCACCCCCACTTGATAGGCCGCCCTGCCATCACCGGCCAATGCCGCCAGGCGCAGCAAGCGAATGCCCTCTTCCCGCGCGCCCAGCCCGACGCCGCGGAAGGTCAGGATGTGGCCATAGAAGCTCTGGGCGTCGACATCGCCCAGGTTCGCCATACGGGCGAACTGGCCTTCGAGCCAGCTCCAGCCCCGGGGCTGTTTCACAAACCATGGCCAGTGAAACAGTCTGCGCGCCAGCCAGTAACTGACCCGTGCCTTGAGTCGGAAAAACACTCAGGCCTCCGCCGACTCGGGGTACTCGTACTCGAACACCCGCACCACTTCCGAAGCATGCCAGGACGCCGCCGCGACCCCATCGGACGGCCCGGAAAATCGCCCGAGGCGCTCGACACATTCAAAGAAACCCGTACGTGGCAGGCGACTGGCCCCCTGGCTGATCACCAATGAACTGCGCAAGGGTTGCTCGGCCCTGGCGTCCAGCGCCGCCAGATGCTCAAGCGCGGCCGTCAAGGTTTGCATGGCGGGCGTAGGCAGCTGCAAACGCTCAAGCAACGCCCGATAAGTCAGGAGGTGACGCTGACGGCGCGCCTGATCCAGCTCGCCCAGCAATCCGTCCCAGTGTTGACGACTGATGCGTACGCTCACAATTCATCCCTCCACCCTGGCACCGTCAATTCCCAGGCCAGGCTGCGGCGAATCGCGGCGTCGGGCTGACGCTCGCCACTTTCGATCATGGCCAGATAAGACGGGCTGATGCCTACCGTGCGGGCGAGCGCCTCGATGGCGATGCCCTTTCCTTCGCGCAAACTGCGGAGTTGATCAAGACCTGGAAGAATCGGGTCCTGTGTTGTCGCAAGCGGCGCCGGGGCCGGACGCGACGGTGTTTCATTGATGCCTGCAGCTTTGAGTAGAGCCTGGTACTGAGCCCACGGCAGAACCGCATATTCGGGTTCGCCTTCGCGTGTAATTATCTGAATATCCATGACTACCCCGTAGGACAAAAACACTTAGCGAGTCGGCACTTTTCCTTAGAAGTGTAATCCTAACAGCGGCTAAGGTCGCGGGGGGTATCTATCTATGGATGGAGTTTGGCCGACTTAGCGCTTTTTCGGCCCCTGAAGTTGGAGTTGTTCGGGGGTGGCAGGCAGGCGCTCGACCAGGACGAGCTTCTCTGGCGCCTGACGCTTGCGCCAGATCCGGAAGGCATTGAGTTCGTCGTCCAAAACTTTCATCAGCCAGCCCAGCACGGCTATGTCATCAAGCATGCCGAACAGGGGCAGGAAATCCGGAATCGCATCCACCGGACTCAGGAAGTACATCAACCCCGCCACCACCGAGACGATCGCCTTGGGACTGATCGCGCGATACTCACCGCGCCAGTAAGCAAGGCAGAGTGCCTGCAGCAGGCGCAGATCGTCCTTGAGCTTGCCCAGCCGATTGCCCTGGCTGGCACCTTTGGCGGCCACGGCGAACAACAGGGTCGGCAAGCGCCCACGTGCCAGCAGGCGTCCGGCCATTGGCAGGAAACGCGCAAAATTCCAGGGTGCTTTCATGGGATCCTCCCGCGGAAATGTTATCCACACAAATTGTGGATAACCTTGTGAACAGAGCTGCTTTTCATGGCTGAAAGCCCCGTTACACAAGGGCTGAGCTTAGATCGGGCGTTTTTTACTCATCAAAAAAAACCCAATATTTCATTGACTTGGAGGTCCGTCGCGGTTACCCCAGTCCTACAAAGGCTAAGACTGCGACCTACAGCATCTGTTCGTTTTGTTTACCCGTGATGAACGCCAGATGCAACAACGCCCCGCATGTGCGAGGCGTTGTTTTGAAGTTGTCGCTGATTACTTGGCGGCTTCTTCTTTTGCTGGATCCTTGATCGCCAGCAGTTCCAGGTCGAATACCAGCACCGAGTTGGCCGGGATTGCCGGGCTTGGGCTTTGCGCGCCGTAGGCCAGTTCGCTAGGAATGTACAGCTTGTACTTCTCGCCGACGTGCATCAGTTGCAGGCCTTCGACCCAACCCGGAATCACACCGCTGACCGGCAGATCGATCGGGCTGCCGCGCTCGACGGAGCTGTCGAAAACGGTGCCATTGGTCAGCTTGCCGGTGTAGTGAACAGTCACCACGTCAGTCGGCTTTGGCTGGGCGCCATCGGCTTTCTTTTCCACTTCGTACTGCAGGCCGGAAGCGGTGGTCACGACACCGGCTTTCTTGCCGTTTTCTTCGAGGAATTTCTTGCCGGCAGCTGCCGACTCTTCGCTCATTTTGGCCATGCGCTCTTCGGCACGCTTTTGCAGCGCAGCGAAGGCTTCAACCAGCTCTTCGTCTTTGAGCTTCTGCTCTTTCTTGCCGACGGCATCTTCGATGCCCTGGGCTACGGCTTTGGAATCCAGGTCATCCATGCCTTCCTGAGCCAGGCTCTTGCCCATGTTCAGGCCAATGCCGTAGGAAGCTTTTTGCGCCGGGGTTTTGAGCTCTACGCTGGTTTGCGAGTCGCAACCCGCGAGTACCAGGCTAACCAGGGCCACCGCCGCCGCCAACCGATGCTGTTTCATGCTATTTCCTTGTTCATTCGCCTAAAGGGCAATCGAGTAAAGTCGCGAGCTTATCAGGCGGCCACGACCAATGGCTACCGGCATGAGAGCCGGATATTTGCGATAAGTTCAGGTGTTTAAACGCTTTTCGCAGTGTAGATGATGAAACTTCTGTCATCTGACTCTTGCGCACAAAGTTTGCGCAGCCCGTAAATCTGGCGTGATGGCCACTTGCCGCTCATTAAACGCTCAGGCATAACGGAAGAATAAATCGACAAGGATGTTCATCTTGCGCCTCTTCTTCCGCTTGCTGATCCTGATTGTTGTGCTGCTGGGCGTGGCTCTGGCAGTGGTTCTGTATTACGTCGCCAACCCGAAACTACCGCTCTGGTCCCCGGTGCAGCAGGTGCATTACCTGGATCAGTGGAGCGCGGACGACCGCCAGACCTATTACTTCACTCCTCAGGGCACGCAGGTCAAAGGCTTGCGTTATGACTGGTTCACGGAGCTTGAACTGCCGTTCTCGCAAGAACGCTTTGCGGCGCCGGAGTACCTGGCGCGTTTCGGTTTCCTGATCGACCCCAGCCAAAAACCCACCGCGAACAATCCCGGCAATTTGCCGGTCGGCTTCGCCCGCCATCAAAATCCCGGCGGCACGGATACTTTTCTGGATATTACTTGCGCCGCCTGCCACACCGGAGAGTTGCGTTTCAAAGGTCAGGCAGTGCGTATCGATGGCGGTTCTGCGCAGCACGTTTTGCCGTCCAGTGTTCCTACGCTCAAAGGTGGAAGTTTCGGACAGGCATTGGTCGCAAGCCTGGTTTCGACTTACTACAACCCATGGAAATTCGAGCGTTTTGCTCGCAAGGTTTTGGGCTCCGACTACGAAGTCCGCCATGAGCAACTGCGAAAGGAATTCAAACGCTCCCTGGATACCTTCCTGAAAGTGGCGTGGAACGATACCCACCGCGGGCTCTACCCGACCGAAGAAGGCCCGGGACGGACCGACGCCTTCGGACGCATCGCCAACGCCACCTTCGGCGATGCCATTTCCCCCGTCAACTATCGCGTGGCCAACGCCCCCGTCGACTATCCGCAACTCTGGGACATGTGGACATTCGAATGGGTGCAATGGAATGGCTCCGCCAAGCAGCCCATGGCGCGCAACATCGGTGAAGCCCTGGGTGTAGGCGCCACTCTGAATTTTTTCGATAAAAACAGACAACCCCTGATGGGCGATGACCGTTACCCGTCAAGCGTTCGAGTGCGCGATTTGCACCTGATCGAACAAACACTCCAGCGCCTGGAACCGCCCGCCTGGCCAGAAGCCCTGCTGGGCGCCGTCGACAAACCCCTGGCCGCCAAAGGTCGCACGCTGTTCAGCGAAAACTGCGCCGGCTGCCACGTACCCCGCGTGACCCAAGAGGAAGGGCGATACGTACAGCACCTGAAAATGCTCCCGGTGGAGTTCATCGGCACCGACCCGGGCGCCGCCGACAATATCGCCGACCACCGCTTCGATCTGACTTCGCTGCAATGGAATCAAAAGGACCTGGTAAACCTCGACGTCGAGCCCAAGCCCACCGCGCCGCTGGATCTGAGTCAGATGTCGGTGGCCAAGGGGCTGGCCTATGTCACAGCCTTTGTCGAGAACCGCGCGTATCGCGAAGCGGGCATCACCCCGGCCGAGCGACCGGAGATGGATGGGTTCGGCCTGCCGATCGGTGTTCGCGAATTGCGCGCCTACAAGGCTCGCCCCTTGGCAGGCGCGTGGGCAACCGCGCCGTTTCTGCACAACGGCTCGGTGCCGAGCCTTTATCAATTGCTCTCGCCGCAGGATGAACGCGCGACGACCTTCTATAAAGGCACCTTCGAATATGACCCGCAGCACCTGGGCTATCGCACCGAAGCCTTTACCAATGGCTTCCAGTTCGACACGCGCATTACCGGTAACCACAACAGCGGTCACGAATTCCGCGCCGGCAAGCTCGGCAACGGGGTGATCGGTCGCCTGTTGCAACCGCAGGAGCGCTGGGCGTTGCTGGAGTATCTGAAGGTGCTGGGCGGCCCGCTGGAATCGCAACTGCCATGACCTTTGAACACTGCAAAAGGACTGCCCCATGCTGAAGACCCTTTGGCTGCGCCTGGGTGCCTTTCTCGGCAAGACATTGCTCTGGTTGCTGGGGCTTGGACTGCTGGGCTGGGGGCTGGCCTCGGCGTGGTTCGCCTGGCAGCACCAGGGCCCGGTATCGGCACAGGAATTGATTCCCGAGGGCGAGGCGGCCATGACTCAGGGAATCATTCAGACCGCCGTGCGCATCGTCGACCAGCATCGGGAAAATACCCGCTATTTACGCGATGCCCACGCCAAGGCCCACGGCTGTGTGAAGGCGCAAGTACAGGTGCTGCCGGATCTGCCGGGCGAGCTGCGCCAGGGTGTGTTCAGTGAGCCGGGGAAAACCTGGCAGGCAACCATGCGCCTGTCCAACGGCAACGCCTACCCGCAGTTCGACAGCATCCGTGATGCCCGGGGCATGGCCATCAAGCTGCACGATGTGCCGGGCAAGCAACTGCTGGGCGATCAATCGCAGCGAAACGAACAGGATTTCGTGATGTTCAGTCATCCGAACTTCTTCGTCAGCGATGTCGCCGAGTATCGTCAGAATGTCGCGGCGCAGGCAGACGGTAAAAAGCTCATGGCGTTTTTTCCGGGCTGGGACCCGCGCGACTGGCAGGTTCGTCATTTGTTCATCGCCCTGGCCACGCTGTCCCCTGCCCCGGCGAGCCCGACTCAGACGACCTACTTTTCAGTGTCGCCCTACAAGTTCGGTGAGGCCAATGTGAAATTCAGGGTAATGCCCGATCCGGATAGCTGCCCGGCTTACACGCTTGCAGCGCAAAACCGCAAGCTGCCGAACTTTTTACGCAGTGCGTTGAACCAGCAGTTATCCACAGACCGTACGCCGGCGTGCTTCGTCTTGCAGATCCAGCGCCAGGACGCGAACAAATACATGCCGATCGAGGACACCAGTATCGAGTGGCGTGAGAGTGATGCGCCGTTTCAGACGGTTGCCCGGATCACATTGCCGGCCCAGGACTTCGACACGCCAGCGCTGAACCTGCAATGCGACAACCTGTCGTTCAATCCCTGGTTCGGGATCGAAGCACATCGCCCCATTGGCGGTATCAACCGGTTGCGCAAAGCGGTGTACGAGGCTGTCAGCGATTACCGACACGCCCGCAATGCCGAACTGTAGGAGCGAGCCTGCTCGCGAAGAATCTGAGAACAACGCGGGGTTTCAGGTTTCCCGCGTTATCGTTGACGATCATCGCGAGCAGGCTCGCTCCTACAAGGGCTGAAATTGCCAAACTGCAGACGACAAAAAGCCCGCACTAGGCGGGCTTTCCGTGTGGTGACCTGGCGTTCAGTGTTCCAGGTTACCGAATATGGCGCAGCGGACGGGACTCGAACCCGCGACCCCCGGCGTGACAGGCCGGTATTCTAACCGACTGAACTACCGCTGCGCGTAGCGTTGAAAGTGGTGGGTGATGACGGGATCGAACCGCCGACATTCTGCTTGTAAGGCAGACGCTCTCCCAGCTGAGCTAATCACCCTTTACCTTCGTTGCGGGGCGCATTATGCCACATGTTTTCGTAAAGTGTTGATTTAATTGATAAATTTTTCAAAAAAATCTGAAAACCGGTGAAACGACACGTCCTGCAGATACAACAGTCAAACTTCAGACAGAAAAAAGCCCGCTTCAGCGGGCTTTTCCGTGGTGACCTGGCGTTCAGTGTTCCAGGTTACCGAATATGGCGCAGCGGACGGGACTCGAACCCGCGACCCCCGGCGTGACAGGCCGGTATTCTAACCGACTGAACTACCGCTGCGCGTAACACTGAATGCGAATGGTGGGTGATGACGGGATCGAACCGCCGACATTCTGCTTGTAAGGCAGACGCTCTCCCAGCTGAGCTAATCACCCTTCACGTTCGGTGTGGCGCGCATTCTACGGAGCGACCCTACCTCTGGCAAGCACTTTTTCAATTAATTTTTTCATGCCTTCCAAAGGCTTAGAGAAGGGTTGGCCTATGGCACGGCGAAGACAATAATGCCCCCCTTTGTATAAAGGAGAGAGTCACCCCATGTGGTTCAAGAACCTGCTTATCTATCGCCTGACCCAAGATCTGCCTGTTGATGCCGAGGCGTTGGAATCTGCACTGGCCACCAAACTGGCGCGCCCATGTGCAAGCCAGGAGTTGACCACCTACGGTTTCGTCGCCCCCTTCGGCAAGGGCGAAGATGCGCCCCTGGTGCATGTCAGCGGTGACTTCCTGCTGGTCAGCGCGCGCAAGGAAGAACGCATCCTGCCGGGTAGCGTTGTGCGTGACGCCGTGAAGGAAAAGGTCGAAGAGATCGAAGCCGAGCAAATGCGCAAGGTCTATAAAAAGGAACGCGACCAGATCAAGGATGAAATCATCCAGGCCTTCCTGCCGCGTGCCTTTATCCGTCGCTCGTCGACCTTTGCCGCCATCGCGCCGAAACAGGGCCTGATCCTGGTCAACTCGGCCAGCCCTAAACGCGCCGAAGACCTGCTGTCCACCCTGCGTGAAGTCATCGGCACCCTGCCGGTACGTCCGCTGACCGTGAAAATGGCGCCGACCGCGACCATGACCGAGTGGGTCACCACTCAGAAAGCCGCGGACGATTTCTTCGTACTGGACGAGTGCGAACTGCGCGACACCCACGAAGATGGCGGCATCGTGCGTTGCAAGCGCCAGGACCTGACCAGCGAAGAAATCCAGCTGCACCTGAGCACCGGCAAAGTGGTCACTCAGCTGTCGCTGGCCTGGCAGGACAAGCTGTCCTTCGTCCTCGACGACAAGATGGTGGTCAAGCGCCTGAAGTTCGAAGACCTGCTGCAAGACCAGGCCGAACAGGACGGCGGCGACGAAGCCCTGGGCCAATTGGATGCCAGCTTCACCCTGATGATGCTGACCTTCGGTGATTTCCTGCCGGCGCTGGTTGAAGCGTTGGGTGGCGAGGAGACGCCGCAGGGCATCTGATTGCCTTGATCCTTGGCGTTTGAAAAAGATCGCAGCCTGCGACAGCTCCTATATAGGGATTCACTTTTCCCTGCTGGAACTGCCTCAGGCTGCGATCTTTTTTGTAAGCAGCGTATGCTTAGCTCCCTAACGCTTTTCACATAACAAGGATCAAGCCATGCGTGCATTGGCAGCACTGAGCCGTTTTGTCGGCAACACTTTCGCTTACTGGGTTCTGATTTTCGCCGTCGTGGCATTCCTGCAACCGGCCTGGTTCATTGGCCTCAAGGGCGCCATCGTGCCGCTGCTGGGCGTGGTGATGTTCGGCATGGGCCTGACGCTCAAACTCGAAGACTTCGCCGAAGTCGCCCGCCATCCGTGGCGCGTGGCCTTGGGCGTGGTTGCGCATTTCGTGATCATGCCCGGTGTGGCGTGGCTGCTTTGCCAGGCTTTCCATTTGCCACCGGAGATCGCCGTCGGTGTGATCCTGGTCGGTTGCTGCCCAAGCGGCACCTCGTCGAACGTGATGACCTGGCTGGCCCGCGGTGACCTGGCGCTGTCAGTGGCCATCGCTGCCGTGACCACCCTCCTCGCCCCGCTGCTGACCCCGGCGCTGATCTGGCTGCTGGCGTCGGCCTGGCTGCCGGTTTCGTTCATGGAATTGTTCTGGTCGATCCTGCAAGTGGTGCTGCTGCCGATCGTGCTGGGCGTCGTGGCTCAGCGCCTGCTCGGTGAGCGTGTTCGCCACGCTGTGGAGGTGCTGCCGCTGGTGTCGGTGGTGAGCATCGTGATCATCGTCACCGCCGTAGTAGCCGCCAGCCAGACGAAAATTGCCGAATCCGGCCTGCTGATCATGGCCGTGGTCATGTTGCATAACAGCTTCGGTTATCTGCTGGGTTACTTCACCGGCCGCCTGTTCAAACTGCCACTGGCCCAGCGCAAATCCCTGGCCCTGGAAGTCGGCATGCAGAACTCGGGGCTCGGTGCCGCACTGGCCAGCGCACACTTTTCGCCGCTGGCGGCAGTGCCCAGCGCGTTGTTCAGTGTCTGGCACAACATTTCCGGTGCGCTGCTGTCGACGTACTTCCGCCGCATGAGCGAGAAACAGGACCGGGAAATCGCTGCGCAGCACGCCACCGACTAAATCCGAAACTTGATCCCCGGATTAATGCTGGGCACTATATTGCGCAACGCGGGGACGACCCCGCGGCTCGATCGAGTCATTAATCTGGGGACGACCCCGTCAATCGATGGAGGTCTCTCATGTCCTGGATCATTCTGTTTTTCGCCGGCCTGTTCGAAGTCGGCTGGGCCGTCGGCCTCAAGTACACCGACGGATTCAGCCGTCCACTGCCCACTGCCCTCACCGTCGCGGCCATGGCCATCAGCCTTGGCCTGCTGGGCCTTGCCATGAAGGAATTGCCGCTGGGCACGGCCTATGCCATCTGGACGGGAGTGGGTGCCGTGGGGACGGTGATTGCCGGGATTATCCTGTTTGGCGAGTCGATGGCACTGGTGCGGTTGGCCAGTGTCGCGTTGATTGTTGCCGGGTTGGTTGGGCTCAAGGCCAGCGCCTAGGCCACTGACGCCATCGTGGGCAAGCCCGGCTCCCACAGGGCTTGATGGTGTGCTCACAATATGTGTCACACCCCATAACCTGTGGGAGCCGGGCTTGCCCGCGATGAGGCCCGAATTGTCACCGACTATCTAACAGTGCCCCGCAAATCCCCCACCAGCTGCTGCAATCTGGCCGGCTGCGCCGCCTCGACAGCTACCGCCTCCCCCGCCACCACAGTCACCCGCGACCACAACCGACGAAACAGCCCCTTGGCCGGATCGCGGCTGAAGAAACTCCCCCACAACCCCTGCAATGCCAATGGAATAACCGGCACAGGCGTCTCCTCGAGAATCCGCGTCAGCCCGCCCTTGAACTCGTTGATTTCACCATCGGCGGTCAATTTCCCCTCGGGGAAAATGCACACCAGCTCGCCGTCCTTCAGATAGCGGGCAATGCGCGTGAAGGCTTGTTCGTAGATCTGGATATCTTCCTGACGCCCCGCAATCGGAATCGCCCCCGCGGTGCGAAAGATAAAGTTCAGCACCGGCAGGTTGTAGATCTTGTAGTACATGACGAAGCGAATCGGCCTACGCACCGCGCCGCTGATCAACAAGGCATCGACAAACGACACGTGGTTGCACACCAGCAACGCCGCACCTTCATCGGGGATCAGTTGCAAGTTGCGATGCTCCACCCGGTACATGGAATGGCTGAGCAGCCAGATCATGAAACGCATGGTGAATTCGGGGACGATTTTGAAGATGTAGGCGTTGACGCCGATGTTCAGCAACGACACCACGAGGAACAGCTGTGGGATCGACAGCTTGACCATGCTCAGCAGAATGATCGAGACAATCGCCGAGACCACCATGAACAGCGCGTTGAGAATGTTGTTGGCGGCGATCACCCGCGCCCGCTCGTTTTCGGCGGTGCGCGACTGGATCAGTGCATACAGCGGCACGATATAGAAACCACCGAATACACCCAGGCCAAGGATGTCGATTAGCACCAGCCAAGCGTGGCCAAACCCGAGTATCTCGATCCAGCCATGCCCGGCTGCGCTGTCCGGAACTCCACCGGAGTGCCACCACAGCAACAGGCCAAACACAGTCAGGCCAAATGAGCCGAACGGCACCAGGCCGATTTCGACTTTGCGCCCGGACAGTCTTTCGCAGAGCATCGACCCCACGGCGATACCGACCGAAAACACCGTCAGAATCAGGGTCACCACGGTTTCGTCGCCGTGCATCCATTCCTTGGCATACGCCGGGATCTGCGTCAGATAAATCGCCCCGACAAACCAGAACCAGGAGTTGCCGACAATCGAGCGCGACACCGCCGGGGTTTGCCCAAGGCCTAGTTTCAGCGTGGCCCAGGACTGGCTGAAGATGTTCCAGTTCAGTCGCATTTTCGGCGAAGCTGCCGCCGCCCGCGGAATCCCGCGGCTGGCCAGGTAGCCGAGCACGGCGATGCCGATGATCGCGGTGGACACCACCGGCGCGTAATGACTGGAGGACATCATGATCCCCGCGCCAATGGTCCCCGCCAGGATCGCCAGGAAGGTGCCCATTTCCACCAGACCGTTGCCACCGACCAGCTCGTCTTCATGCAGGGCCTGGGGCAGGATCGAGTACTTCACCGGCCCGAACAGCGCCGAGTGGGTGCCCATGGCAAACAGCGCCACCAGCATCAGTGACAGGTGATCGAACATGAAACCGACTGCGCCGACCGCCATGATGGCGATTTCGCCGAGTTTGATCAGACGAATCAGCGCATCCTTGGCGAACTTTTCCCCGAACTGTCCGGCCAATGCCGAAAACAGAAAGAACGGCAGGATGAACAACAGCGCGCACAGGTTGACCCAGATCGAGCGGTCACCTTCGATCGCGAGCTTGTACAGGATGGCCAGGATCAACGACTGCTTGAAGATGTTGTCGTTGAACGCACCCAGTGACTGGGTCACGAAGAACGGCAGAAAACGCCGGGTGCGCAGCAAGTTGAATTGTGAGGGGTGACTCATCGTCCATGTGTCCCTGATCGAGGTAGTGAGAGGCCTGCATGTATTGAGTGGTTACGTTGATTGGAACGCTCCACGCCGATCCAGGCCACACATTACCCAATCCGGGACGGTTATTTCTTCAATCCTGCAATGCAGGGCGAGACGAACAGCTCGCCGCGCCACGCGCCCTGCAGCGTGCGCTTGCCAACGATCAGCCACATCACCGCCAGCAAGCTCACCAGCACACAACCGAAGGCGCTGAAAAACGTCAGGTGCAACGTACTGGCCAGTTTCAGCGTCGCCAGAGAATAGACGCCCAACGGGAAAGTGAAACCCCACCAGCCGAGATTGAAAGGAATGCCGGCGCGCAGATAGCGCAGGGTGATCAACACAGCCATCAGCATCCACCACAGGCCAAAACCCCACAGCGTGATGCCGGCGACCAGTCCGGTTCCGGCAGCGATTTCGCCGACGCCTTGCAAACCATTGGCGTCGAAGATTGCCGGCGCGTCGGCACCCAACAGCAACATGCCCAGCGCCCCCGTGCCGATAGGACCCAGGGCCAGCCAGCTGGAAGCGGCCATGTTTTCGTGGGGCAGTTTATGCAGGGCCATGCGCAACAACAGAATCGTCAGAATGCTGAACGCCACAGGTAAGGAAAATGCCCAGAGCACGTAGCTGGTTACCAGCATCACCAACTGCGCGTGGGCGTCGGCCAGATGCGGCGCCAGCAGGCCACCGCTGGCGGCCGCCACTTCCGCCGCCACCACTGGCAACAGCCACACGGCGGTCATCTGGTCGATGCTGTGCTCCTGGCGGGTGAACATCATGTAGGGAATCAGCACCCCACAGGCCAGGGACAGCGCCACATCCAGCCACCACAAGGCTTCGGCCAGGGCAATCACGCCCTCGCCCCAACGCGGCAGGCCGAACACCAGAAAGCCATTGATGATGGTCGCCAGCCCCATGGGGATGGTGCCGAAAAACATCGAGACCGTGGAGTGGCCGAAAATCCGCCGCGCCTCATCGAAAAACAGGACCCAACGCGCCGCGTACAGCACTGTGAACAACAGGAACAGCAGGATATTGAACTGCCAGAGGCCTTCGGCAAGGGCGCGTAAAAGCGGGTTGGCAACCGGCAACTGCGCCAGGGCCAAAGCCAGGACACCCGTGCCCATGGTGGCGGCGAACCAGTTGGGAGTGAACTGACGAATCACTTCGCGCGGGTGTTGCAGATGAGTGAATGGCTTGAAGCCGGGTTTGGCGGCATTGGGGCAAGTCATGGCGGGCTCCTGTCCTCTTGTGAGGTGGATCCCATCATAGATCCGAATCGAATATCGATATAACGGGTAATATCTCTAACTGTTATCTATTTAATAGATAATAGTTACCCCGGGCAAAACGCGACGACTTGATCGAGCGCCGCACTCCAGGGTCAACCAGCCGCACTGCAAACATTGCCAGCGCGCTGGCGCATCATCGCCAGCAACGCGCCAAGGGACAGAACGATCAGCACTCCGGCATAACCATCGGTGGTCGTTACCAGGCCCAACGTGCGGGAGAGATTGCCGGCCAGCAAGGAAGGCAGGCAGAACGCCAGGTAACTGAGCACGTAATACGCCGACATCAATCCGGCCCGCTCATGGGGCAACGCCAGTGGAACCAGGGTGCGTACCGTACCGAGGAAACCGGCGCCGAAGCCACAACCGGCGATGAGTGTGCCAATGAAAAACACTGCCAGACTGGCGCTGTGTACGCCGATCAGGATCAAGATGACACCCAGCGGCAGCGAGCTGGCACCTATTCGAAGTCCCAGGGCAGCCGGCCGATTGCGCAAGGTGAAAATCATCAGGGCGCCGGTCATGGTCAAGGTCGCCACGGTCGATCCGCCGATCAGGTTCGACGTCGAGCCTGTCGCCGCACGCACCAGCGAGGGTGCCAGGGAGGCGAAGAAGCCGCCGAGTGCCCAGGTCGCCGTGTTGAGCGGCAGCAACCGCAACAAGGTCGAACGCGCCTGCACCGGCACATGCAGGGTAGGCTTGAGCGACGACCACGCACCGGGCTGTGGCGAGACGCTTTCGGGCAAACGCCAGACGTACAGGGCTTGCATCACAAACAGCGCCAGCAGTAGCCAGTAGGTCAGGTGCAACGGCGCCGGTGCAAACTCGGCCAGCAGGCCGCAACCCAATCCACCCAGCGCCATGCCTATCAGGGGTGCCACGCTATTGATCAGCGGCCCCTGCTGGCGGTCGGTGTCCAGCAGCGTCGCGCTCAACACCGCAGTGGCCATGCCGGTGGCAAAACCTTGCAGCACCCGGGCGCTGATCAGCCAGGCGACGTTGTCGGCGTAGATGAACAGCAGCATTGCCACACTGTTGAGCAGCACCGCCGTGAATATCACCGGCTTGCGCCCCAGATAATCCGACAGCGAACCGACCATCAGCAGCGCCACCAGCAGACTGAGGGCATACACACCGAAGATCAGGGTCAGGATCGCCGCCGAGAAGTGCAGTTGCTCCTGATACAGGTGATACAGAGGCGTCGGCGCGGTGGAAGCCGCCAGAAAACTGAGTAAGGTGATAGCCAGAAACCACAGGCTGGCACGGTTCGAATGAGCAAGGGACATGGGTAGACTCCGCAAAAGCTAACTTTTTGCTTTTGCGGAGTGTGCTACTGCTGTGCGCTTAAAGCAAATTCTTTGTGTTAAGGTCCCCTCCATGGCTTTTCAGGACCGGTGTTGCATTGCCGCAAACTCCGGCGCGAAACAGGAAATACCGAATGACTGCTCCCTCTTTACGCCCAGGCGGACGAAGCGCCCGGGTCCAGGAATCGATCCACGCTGCCGTGCGCGAACTGCTCGAGGAGCAGGACCGCGCTACCGTGACTGTGCCGCAGATCGCCGCGCGGGCCGGGGTCACGCCCTCGACCATCTACCGGCGCTGGGGTGACCTGGCGGCGCTGCTGGCCGACGTTGCGCTCGCGCGCCTGCAACCGGAAACCGAGTCGGTCAACACCGGCAGCCTGTCGGGTGATGTACGGGCCTGGGCGGAGCAGTATCTGGACGAAATGAGTTCGGCACCGGGACGCAACATGCTGCGCGACATACAGGCCAGCCTGAAGCCGAGCTATTGCGCGACGATCATTGGCGGGCAATTGCAGGTGATCCTCGATCGTTACCCGGATGAACCCCGGCCCCATGTCGATCGGCTGATCAACCTGGTGGCCGCGCCCATCGTGTTTCGCATCCTGTTTTCCGAAGCGCCGATGCAGGTCGAGGAGTTGCATCGGTTGATCGAGATAGCGTTGAAACCGTAAGGGCCCCATCGCGAGCAAGCTCGCTCCCACAGGGATTTGCGCTACTGCAAAGATCCATTGTGGGAGCGAGCCTGCTCGCGAAAAGGGCCTTATTCACGACGAAAATCCGACTGACTTCAAACCTGCGACACCCCGCCACGCCACGACCTTGGTCGACACTGACTAACCCCTGTCATCGTGCGAGACTGTGTGTGTCCGGGCGGGAGGCCCGGGCGCCTTTGGTTATCTGGAGTTCCCATGTCGCTGTCCAGCGGGTTGATTGCCGCCGTCGCCCTGGCCTATATGGCCATCATGTTCGCCATCGCCTTTTACGGCGACCGTCGCAGCGCGCCTTTGCCGCCACGGATGCGTGCCTGGGTGTACAGCCTGTCGCTGGCGGTCTATTGCACCAGCTGGACCTTCTTCGGCGCAGTGGGCCAGGCGGCCGAACAGCTCTGGTCCTTCCTGCCGATCTACCTCGGGCCGATCCTGTTGCTGATCGCTGCGCCCTGGGTCCTGCAAAAAATGGTGATGATCAGCAAGCAGGAGAACATCACCTCCATCGCCGACTTCATCGCCGCGCGCTATGGCAAATCCCAGTCGCTGGCGGTGGTGGTGGCGCTGATCTGCCTGGTCGGTGTGCTGCCTTACATCGCATTGCAGCTCAAGGGAATCGTGCTGGGGGTCAACCTGCTGATTGGCGCAGGTGCCGATGCCATGGGCGTTCGCGCCCAGGACACTGCCCTGGTGGTGTCGCTGGTGCTGGCACTGTTCACCATCGTTTTCGGTACGCGCAACCTCGATGCCACCGAACACCACCGTGGCATGGTGCTGGCGATTGCCTTCGAATCCCTGGTGAAGCTGTTCGCCTTCCTGGCCGTCGGGGCCTACGTGACCTACGGCCTGTATGACGGTTTCGATGACCTGTTCAACCAGGCGATGCTCGCCCCGCGACTGGAGCAGTACTGGAAGGAAACCGTCAACTGGCCCTCCATGGTGGTGCAGACCGGGGTGGCGATGATGGCAATCATCTGCCTGCCACGACAGTTCCAAATGACCGTGGTGGAAAACATCGAACCCCAGGATTTGCGCTTGGCCAAATGGGTGTTTCCCGCTTACCTCGCTCTGGCGGCCTTGTTCGTCGTGCCCATCGCCCTGGCGGGCCAGATGCTGCTGCCAAGCTCGGTGCTGCCGGACTCGTTCGTGATCAGCCTGCCGCTGGCCCAGGCCCACCCTGCCCTGGCGTTGCTGGCTTTTATCGGCGGCGCGTCGGCGGCCACCGGCATGGTGATCGTGGAGTGTGTTGCGCTGTCGACCATGGTCTCCAACGATATGCTGCTGCCGTGGCTGTTGCGCCGCAACAATGCCGAGCGTCCGTTCGAAGTGTTCCGACAGTGGATGTTGTCGGTGCGCCGCGTGACCATCGTGGTGATCCTGTTGCTGGCCTATGTCAGCTATCGCCTGCTGGGCTCGACCGCGAGCCTGGCGACCATTGGCCAGATCGCCTTCGCCGCCGTCACCCAGCTGGCGCCGGCCATGCTCGGTGCGTTGTACTGGAAACAGGCCAATCGTCGCGGTGTATTCGCCGGCCTCGCCGCCGGGACATTCCTCTGGTTCTACACCCTGATCCTGCCGATTGCGGCCCATAGCCTCGGTTTGCCCCTGAGCAGTTTCCCCGGCCTGGCCTGGTTGCACAGCAATCCGATGAACCTGCCAATCACCCCGCTGACCCAGGGCGTGGTGCTGTCTTTGGCCGGCAACTTCACGCTGTTCGCCTGGGTCTCGGTGCTGTCGCGTACGCGGGTGTCGGAACACTGGCAGGCCGGTCGTTTCATCGGCCAGGAAATCAGTGCCCGCCCCAGCGCCCGCTCCATGCTGGCGGTGCAGATCGACGACCTGCTGCAACTGGCCGCACGCTTCGTGGGTGAGGAGCGCGCGCGCCAGAGCTTCATCCGCTTCGCCTACCGCCAGGGCAAAGGCTTCAACCCGAACCAGAACGCCGACAGTGAATGGATCGCCCACACTGAGCGCTTGCTGGCCGGTGTGCTGGGCGCTTCGTCGACCCGTGCAGTGGTAAAAGCCGCGATCGAAGGTCGGGAGATGCAACTGGAGGACGTCGTGCGTATCGCCGACGAAGCCTCCGAAGTCCTGCAATTCAACCGTGCACTGCTGCAAGGGGCCATCGAGAACATCAGCCAGGGCATCAGCGTGGTCGACCAGTCGCTGAAACTGGTGGCCTGGAACCGTCGTTACCTGGAGCTGTTCAACTACCCGGATGGCTTGATCAGCGTCGGCCGACCGATTGCCGACATCATCCGCCACAATGCCGAGCGCGGTTTGTGCGGCCCCGGCGAAGCCGAAGTACACGTCGCTCGCCGCCTGCACTGGATGCGCCAGGGTCGCGCGCATACCTCCGAACGCCTGTTCCCCAATGGCCGAGTGATCGAACTGATCGGCAACCCGATGCCCGGCGGCGGTTTCGTCATGAGTTTCACCGACATCACCCCGTTCCGCGAAGCCGAGCAGGCACTGACTGAAGCCAACGAAAGCCTTGAGCAGCGCGTGGCCGAGCGGACCCGTGAACTGTCGCAACTCAACGTCGCCCTGACCGAAGCCAAGGGCACCGCCGAGGCGGCCAACCAGTCGAAAACCCGCTTCCTGGCGGCGGTCAGCCATGACTTGATGCAGCCTTTGAATGCGGCGCGGCTGTTCTCCGCCGCGCTGAATCACCAGGAAGATGGCCTGTCCAGCGAGGCGCAAAAACTGGTGCAGCACCTGGACAGTTCGCTGCGTTCAGCCGAAGACCTGATCAGTGACCTGCTGGATATTTCCCGACTGGAAAACGGCAAGATCAATCCAGACATCAAGCCGTTCGCGCTCAATGAGCTGTTCGACACTCTCGGTGCCGAATTCAAGGCGCTGGCGCGGGATCAGGGCCTGGAGTTCCGCGTCCGGGGCAGCACCCTGCGCATCGAAAGCGATATCAAACTCTTGCGGCGGATCCTGCAAAACTTCCTGACCAACGCCTTCCGCTACGCAAAGGGCCCGGTGCTGCTGGGTGTTCGCCGCCATCAGGGCCAGTTGTCCCTGGAAGTCTGGGACCGTGGGCCGGGCATTCCGGAAGACAAGCAACAGGTCATTTTCGAAGAATTCAAACGCCTCGACAGCCATCAGACCCGCGCGGAGAAAGGCCTCGGCCTGGGCCTGGCGATTGCCGACGGCTTGTGCCGCGTGCTGGGACACACCTTGCGCGTACGTTCATGGCCGGGGCGTGGCAGCGTGTTCAGCATTCGCGTGCCACTGGCCAAGGCGGCCGCCGCGCTGCCGACCAAGGCTGCTGAACTCAACGGCAAACTGCTTGGTGGTGCGCAGGTGCTGTGCATCGACAACGAGGACAGCATCCTGATCGGCATGAACAGTTTGCTGACGCGCTGGGGTTGCCAGGTCTGGACCGCACGCAATCGCGAGGAGTGCGCGGCGCTGCTCGGTGACGGGCTACGGCCACAATTGGCGCTGGTGGATTACCACCTGGACGATGGCGAAACCGGCACCGACCTGATGGCCTGGCTGCGCACCCGATTGGGCGAGCCGGTGCCGGGCGTGGTGATCAGCGCCGATGGGCGGCCGGAAACCATGGCCCAGGTGCACGCGGCGGGGCTGGATTACCTGGCAAAACCGGTGAGGCCAGCGGCGTTGCGGGCATTGTTGAGTCGGCATTTGCCGTTGTAATGATGCCGGCATCAGACATGTAGTGACACATCTGACGCCTTCGCGAGCAGGCTCGCTCCCACATTTGATCGCATTCCCTTGTGGGAGCGAGCCTGCTCGCGAAGCTTTTCGGGTTACTCCGGCAACTCGACCAACCCATCGACATCGGTCATCGCCCGCTCCAGCAAATCCGCCGGCAGACTCTTGCTCGCCCGCGCGCCCAGCAACTTCAGCTGCTCGCTGCGGCTGACCAGGTTGCCGCGGCCTTCTGTCAGCTTGTTGCGTGCAGCGCTGTAGGCTTTATCCAGTTGCTGCAGGCGATTGCCGACTTCATCCAGATCCTGAATAAACAACACGAATTTGTCGTACAGCCACCCGGCACGCTCGGCGATTTCCCGGGCGTTCTGGCTTTGCCGCTCCTGCTTCCACAGGCTGTCGATCACCCGCAGGGTCGCCAGCAAGGTGGTCGGGCTGACGATCACGATGTTGCGGTCGAACGCTTCCTGGAACAGGGTCGGCTCGGCTTGCAGGGCGGCGGAAAACGCGGCTTCGATTGGCACGAACAGCAGGACGAAATCCAGGCTGTGCAGGCCGTCGAGGCGTTTGTAATCCTTGCCGGCCAGGCCTTTGACGTGGCTGCGCAGTGACAGTACGTGCTGTTTGATCGCGATCTGGCGGATGCCTTCGTCGTCAGCCGCCACGTATTGCTGATAGGCCGTGAGACTGACCTTGGAGTCGACCACCACCTGCTTGTCGCCAGGCAGATAAATGATCACGTCCGGCTGGAAGCGCTCGCCGTCCGGGCCCTTGAGATTGACCTGGGTCTGATATTCGCGGCCCTTCTCCAGGCCTGCATGTTCGAGCACCCGCTCCAGGATCAGTTCGCCCCAGTTACCCTGGGTTTTCTGGCCCTTGAGGGCGCGGGTCAGGTTGGTGGCTTCATCGCTCAGGCGCAAATTGAGTTGCTGCAAGCGCTCCAGCTCCTTGGCCAGGGAAAAGCGCTCCCGGGCTTCGGCCTGATAACTTTCCTCGACGCGCTTTTCGAAGGACTGGATGCGTTCCTTCAACGGATCGAGCAACTGCCCCAGGCGCTGTTGACTGGTCTCGGCAAAACGCTGCTCACGCTCATCGAAGATTTTCCCCGCCAGTTCGGCGAACTGCGCCCGCAGTTCGTCGCGAGAACCCTGCAGGTCGTTGAGGCGTTGCTGATGGCTTTCCTGCTGCTCGCGCAGCTCGGCCTTGAGTGAAGCGGCCTGGGCGTCCAGGCGACGCAACTCGGCCTCTTTGCCTGCTCGCTCGATGTTCCAGGCATGGGCGGCATCGCGGGCATCGTCCCGTTCGATTTGCAGCAGTTCGACTTCACGGCGCATGGCCGCCAGGTCAGCCTGCTTGGCGGCGTTAGCCTGGCCAAGATCGGCGATTTCATCGCGCCCGGCTTCCAGTTGTGCGTTTAAGCCATCCTGCGTCAGTTGCGCCATGGCCAGCCGCTCTTCCAGCAGCGCCACCTCGGCCTGCGCGGTACCGGTCTTGCGCTGAAGTTGCCAGGCCAATATCAGTAACGGCAGAGCAGCGCCCGCCAGACCGAGCAATGCGCTGGTCAAGTCCATAGCCATAGCGATTCCTGCGTTTGGAATAAAGCCTGAAGGTTAACCAAGGCGTAAGGTCTTGGACAGCTCAGTCTTCGATCAGGCCCAATTCCTGCTGGGCACGCTGATCCCCGGCCCGAGCGGCCTGGCGCAGCAGGTCCTGGCCGATCCGACGGTCCCTGGCATTCCCGCACTCGCGGCACATCAACTGACCGAGGCGGCTTTGCGCAGCCACGATCCCTTCACGCGCCGGTTGCTTGAGCAATCGGCCGGCGATGTGTTTGACGCTGGTGTTTTCGCCCAGGCGCGGACTGTCCAAAAGCCACTCGGCGACGCGCATCGAAAAGCGTTTGGTGGGGGCGACAACGGAACTTTTTGCGGGGGAGGAAACGGATGATGTACGAAACTTCATAAAGCACTGTGGGCAGATCGCGGGGCGCGCCACTCTACTCTTTTTTTCTTACAGGTAAAGGTGAAAAAATCCCGGCACGCCCGTGCTAGAGCAAGCGCTCGGGACAATCCACAGAAGCTGTGGATAACTCAGTGGACAACCGACCCTGAAGTCCCGCAAAGCCCTGTGGAATGGGGCCTGCGCTCAAACTGATGATTTTTTCACCAGCTAAAAAAAGCGATGTTTTTCATTGACTTAAATTTTGGTTACAGGCACCCACCGCGCTTGAAGGCTGGATGACAGTGGTGTGACAGACCGCGCAAATAATGTGCACAAGTACCTTCCTGGCGGTTATATCGCTGCACTTTTTCGACGCATTCGGTCTCCCTGCCTGGGGATAACCCCGGGCAAACCCGCGATCCAGCCCCCTCCAGAAGTTAGAATCAGCCCTACCGCCGGTCGGATAGCGACCCAATTCAGGGCGTCGCTGCGGTGTGCATGGCACCCGGCAAGCGAATTTCACGCGGGTGAAAATCGAACCATCGGTAACATTTTTGGCTAGCACACTTCCCTTCCCCAATACAATCCGCTAGTATCCGCGCCGTTAGTACCAAGCTGAAAATCAATTCCGGTCGAACAATCTCCCCGGTAAGCCTTCTCCAAGTGAAGCCTTGCACCGAACAAGCGGGATCGACCGCCTCGATGGTTTCCAGGTAAATCCTGCGTCAGCACAGCCTTTGAATCGAATGCAAAGGGTGTTGCCAGGCTCGCTTACTCTGACCGAACCAACCTGCAAATTGATCAGGATCTTCACCCCGGGCCCAGAACCTCTGCCCTTGATGTGTTGCCTGCCCTCCTAAGTACCTACCTGCCAGCCCAAGCGCGCCAATTTAATCAGCGCTTCAAACTGGCTGCTTTGTTCCAGTCGGGTTCTTCGTTCGACCAATGGTGGCCGACGTTACTGGAACGTTTTAATTTTGCACGGCTCTTATCCGTGTCGCTTGTAGGAACACCATGACTATGTCTACTCAAATCCATGCACAGGATGCCATCCGTACCCTGACCAACGCTTTTGCACCGATGAACTGCCTGATCATGGCCGCTCGCAAAGGCTGCTTCAGCTTCACCCTGGTAAACGAACACGGCATCGCCCGTCACAGCGAACGCCTGTACCCCGATCAATACTCCAGCGCCGAACCGCTGCAGGCCGTGATCGAACGTACCCGTCAGGCCCTGGTTGCCTGACACGCCGGCAAGGCTGAAACATCAAGGCCCCGCTCAAAAAGCGGGGCTTTTTGTTGCCTGGATTTTTTCGCTGCGGCGTCCAGGGCTAAGCACCAACCGATATAACGGTTATAACTGGAAGCCGGAAATATTTTAAAAACAGGCCTTTACGCGCCGAATATGACACTACACTTCAACTCAAGCGGCCTGAGCCGCTTCCGGCGAGCCTGAGTCGATCCACTGCTGCCAAGCTCCTGCGTTCAGGCATCGCCGACCATTTCGAGTTTCGAGGGTTTTATGGGTATCGCTGCCAGCGAACTGTGCCGCTATGTGATCCGTCCGACCTTGATCTACTTAGGACGCCATAGCGCAACTGCGGAGGCCCTTTTAGTGGGGATTGCCGCCAGCCAGTCGGCCCTTGGCTCAGCACTGCACGACCGCCGTGGACACGGCTTGTATCGCATCGCCGAACCCCGCCATCAAGCTCTCTGGGACCACTACCTGGCACTCGACCCCGAACGCGCCAGCCTGGTGCGTGGCCTGGCCAGCCAACATGCCTTTCTCAGTGGCCCACACCTGGAACTCACCGTAAACCTGCGTTATGCCACAGCCATTGCCTGGCTGCTGGTCGAAGAACAGAACACTCCCCTCCCCGAAGCCGACGATCTGTTGGGAATGGCTCGCATCTGGCGCCAGACCTTCCAGCCGCAAGGACGCCTCAGAGACTTCACCTACGCCTGGCAGACCTGTGTTTCACCGCTGAATCAGGTAGCCTGCTGATCCCATCTGGATCCAAAGTTCGCACATTGGGCGGCGAATCTGGTCGGATTGTCCTACAAAACCGCTCTAAATCAAGCGATTCGGCCTATAGCGCTGGGACGAAAATGTTGGTAATTTTCGCCCCGGTGATCACCAGGAGTTCTAATAATGAAAAAAGTAATGCTCAAAACCACCATTAGCCTGGCCGTTGCCATGGCCTCTTCCCAGATTTTCGCAAGTGGCTTCGCCCTCAACGAACAAAGCATCAGCGGTATGGGGACAGGTTTTGCCGGGCGATCTTCTTCTGCCGACGACGCATCCACAGTATTTGGCAACCCTGCCGGCATGTCTCGCCTCAAGCGCGAACAAGTAACCGGCGGTGTTGCATTCATCGACGCGCACACCGATATCAGCGATGCCAGCTCCCGTCCGAACGGTGGCACCAACAAAGGTGACATGGTTCCGTTCATGGGCGTGCCGATGGGCTACTACGTCAAGCCGATCGATGACCAGTGGGCATTCGGTTTCGGCGTCTACGCGCCGTTCGGCCTGGTGACCGATTACGAGAACGGCTTCGCCGGCCGTTACTTCGGCAGCAAGAGCGAAGTGCAAGTCGTGACCCTGCAGCCAACCGTCAGCTACGCCTTCAACGACAAGGTGTCGATCGGTTTCGGTCCGACCATCAACCGTATCGACGGTACCCTGGAATCGAAACTGTCCCTGAACCCGCTGGCTCCGGACGGCAACGTCAAGATCAAGGGCGACGACACCGCTGTCGGTTACAACATCGGTATCATGATTCAGGCCCTGGACAGCACCCGCGTCGGCCTGACCTACCACTCGAAAGTGAAGTACAAGCTCGAAGGTGACACCAAGGTCAACTACGGCCTGCTCGCCGCGCTGGGCCAGAACCCGAACCAGAAGTTCGATGCCTCGCTCGACATCACGACGCCTGAGTCGGTTGACTTCTCCGTGACTCATCAGCTGAACGACCAGTGGACCCTGTACGCAGGCAGCACCTGGACTCGCTGGAGCCGCCTGAAAGAAATCTCCGTCGAGAACGAAGGTGTTCCGGCCGCACTGGCCGCTCGCGGCTTCGGCACCATCACCGAAGAGCAGAACTGGCACGACACCTGGGCACACGCCATCGGCGCTTCGTACCAGCTGAACAAGCAGTGGGTACTGCGTACCGGTCTGTCCGTCGACCAGGCACCGACCAACAACACAAACCGCTCGCCACGCATCCCGACTGGCGACCGCACGGTCTTCAGCCTGGGCGCCGGCTGGAGCCCGACCGACGACCTGACCATTGACGTGGCCTACTCCTACCTGAAGGAAGAGGACGTCAAGGTCAACGACAACAACGGTCGTCAGGCCTACAGCGCCAAGTATGAAAACTGGGCGAACGGTTTCGGTATCGGTGCTACCTACCGCTTCTGATGAAACCCGGCGAGCCTGAATGGCTCGCCAGCTGAATCAAAAAAGCCCCGGCTCTGCCATAGAGCCGGGGCTTTTTCATTGATTCCGGTCTACGCGGAACCCTGTAGGAGCTGCCGAAGGCTGCGATCTTTTGATCTTGATATCTGGGAGCAAGATCAAAAGATCGCAGCCTTCGGCAGCTCCTACAAGGGATCCTGCGCGTCAGATCATGGTGTGGAAGCCAGGGCTTTCTCCACTGCGGCAATGAACTCGGGATCGTCCGGCTTGGTCAGGCTGGAGAAATTGGCGATGACTTTGCCCTGCCGGTCCACCACGTACTTGTAGAAATTCCACTTCGGCGCGCTGCTCTGCTCGGCCAGCACCTTGAACAGATGCGTGGCGTCGTCGCCGCGGACTTTCTGCGGATCGGTCATGGTGAACGTCACACCGTAGTTCACGTAGCAAACCTTCGCCGTCTCGGCACCGTCCTTGGACTCCTGCTTGAAGTCATTGGACGGCACACCGATCACCTCCAGCCCCTGATCCTTGAAACGCTGGTTCAACGCCTCAAGGCTTTTGAACTGCGGCGCGAAGCCACAGAAGCTGGCGGTATTGACCACCACTAGCGGTTTGCCGGCAAAGCGCTGGCACAGATCGATGGATTCATTGGCCCGCAACTTCGGCAATGAGCCTTGCAGCAACGGCGGACACTCTTCTGCTTGAGCCAACCCGGTAAAGGCTGCCAGTAACGCGGGAACCGCCAACCAGCGCATCAGCATATCGGTGCTTCCTTGTGAGCAATCGTCAGGGGCGAAGTTACTCGCCCTTCTGTTCTGCGAGCAAGCGGTCGACTAGCAAGTGCTCATGCCCAACTGCATCAACGCCAGCCCGCCCTGATGCCAGCCCCACCATGCCAGGGCCAGCAGCAAGGCACCGATCGCAAGAACGACGATTTGCGGCCAGAGTCGGTTCATGTCGCGCTCATCTGCGTTTGCAGGCGCGCCACCGGACGCTCCCGCACTGGCCAGTTCAGGGCAGCGGCCATCAGGCTCAAGAGAATCGCTACTTGCCAGATCAAGTCATAGTTCCCGGTCCGGTCATACACCACCCCGCCCAACCAGCCGCCGAGGAACGAACCAAGCTGATGGAAGAGGAACACGATGCCACCGAGCATGGACAGGTTTCGCACACCGAACAAGGTCGCGACGGTGCCATTGGTCAGTGGCACCGTCGACAGCCACAGGAAGCCCATGGCCATGCCGAACAGATATGCAGTGGTCGTGGTCACGGGTGCCCACAGGAACAAGGCAATCACCACCGCCCGCAGCAAATACAACGCGGTGAGCAACCGCGGCTTGGACATGCGCCCACCCAACCAGCCCGCGGTGTAGGTGCCGAAGATGTTGAACAGGCCGATCAGTGCCAGCACCGTGGTGCCGACGGTCGCCGGCAGATGCTGATCCACCAGGTACGCCGGCAGATGCACGCCGATGAACACCACCTGGAAACCGCAGACGAAAAAGCCGAACGCCAGCAGCCAGAACCCCGAATGGGAACAGGCCTCGCGCAGGGCTTCGGACAAGGTTTGCTCATGGCCCTGCACCGGCAGGGGTTTGTCCTTGAGCATGCTCACCAGCGGCACGATCAGCGCCACCAGCAGGCCCAGCGCCAGCAAGGCGGCGGACCAGCCAAGCCAGCCGATCAACCCCAGCGTGCCCGGCAACATGGCGAACTGACCGAAGGAGCCGGCGGCACTGGCGATCCCCATGCCCATGCTGCGCTTTTCCGGCGGCACCGCTCGCCCGACCACGCCGAGGATCACTGAGAACGACGTACCGGACAGACCGATGCCGATCAACAGCCCGGCACTCAGGGACAGGGTCACCGCCGAATCCGACATACCCATGAAAATCAGGCCCAGGGCGTACAGCACGCCACCGATGAGCACCACTTTCGCCGCGCCGAAACGGTCGGCCAGCGCACCGGTAAAGGGTTGCGCAAGGCCCCAGATCAGGTTCTGCAGGGCGATGGCAAAGGCGAAGACTTCACGCCCCCAGCCGAACTCGGCACTCATCGGCGCCAGGAACAGGCCAAAGCCATGTCGTACCCCCAGGGACAACGCCAGGATCAGCGCACTCCCCAGCAGGACCCAACCGCATGTACGCCACATCGATGTCATTGTTGTTCTCCGATCGCGGGTATATACCCGCTTGAAATCGAACAAACCGGCCTCATGCCAGTTCGTCCAGCAGCTTGAGTAACATTTCGCGCTTTTCGGCACCCAGGCGATCAACCAGTCGCTGTTGTGCCGCTTCCCAGGCCGGCAATGCCGCCTTCAAGCGATCGGCCCCGGCATCGGTCAGCTGGACGATGCGGTTGCGCATGTCTTCGCCTTCGACCAGCCTGACCAGCCCCTCGCCCTCCAGCACCCGCAGATTGCGCCCCAACGTGCTGCGATCCAGGCCCATGGCTTCGGCCAGGGTGGAAATGCTCGGCTGGTCCAGACGCTGCAGATTGCACAGCAAAGAATACTGCGCAACGTTGATCCCGAAGCCATCGAGAGCGCCGTCGTAGTGCCTGCTGACGCCACGGGCGGCGCGACGCAGGTTGATGCATAAACATTGGGAGTCGAGCATGGTGCGTGTATATACCCGCGATTAAGGGAATGCAAATTTATGTTACACCGAACCCCTGTAGGAGCGAGCCTGCTCGCGATGGACGACAAAACACCGCAGGGTGTCAGGCAGACAACGTTATCGTTGACGACGATCGCGAGCAGGCTCGCTCCTACAGGGTAAGCGCCAGCCCCACCAGCACCGCCACTTCCAGCAACTCCAGCAACGCCCCCGCTGTATCGCCGGTCGTGCCGCCCAAGCGCCGCAGCATCACTTGCCTCAGCCAGACGAACACCAGCCCCGCCAGCACCACGGCAACAACACCGCTGACGCCCGCGATCAACACACAGGCCAACCCACTGACCGCCAACACCTGTTTGCCCGCCAACCGCGGAAGATGATCGGCCAACGCCTGCCCCAATCCCCCCGGGCGCACATAAGGCGTGGTCAGGAACAACCCCAACAGCGCGCTGCGTCCCAGCAATGGAACGATGATCAGCGCCACGGCATGCTGCTGCTCAATCAGCGCCAGCAAGGCACAGAATTTCAGCAACAACACCAACACCAGTGTGACCACCGCGATCGGCCCGCTGCGCGGGTCTTTCATGATGGTCAGCGTGCGTTCACGGTCGCCGAATCCGCCGAGCCAGGCATCGGCGCTGTCGGCCAGGCCATCCAGGTGCAGCGCGCCACTGAGCAACACCCAAACCGTCAGCAACAAAGCGGCGTGCAGCAACAGCGGCGTCCCCAGCAACAGCCAGTCGAGCCCCCACAGAATCCCGCCGAACAACAGCCCCACCAGCGGATAGAACAGCAGCGAACGCCCCAGTTCCTGCGGCGTTGGCATGCCCGGCAGGCGAATCGGCAGGCTGCTCAGAAATTGCAGGGCGATCCAGAACGGCAGCATGGTCAGAGCACTTCCCTGATCAATCCATTGGCCTCGACCGCGAGCGAAACCAGCGCCCCATGCCCGACTTCGACGTTGAGCAATTGCTCACGGGGCAAGCCCCGCGCGTGGGCCAGCAACAGACGCATGACACCCCCATGGCTGATCAGCAGCACTCGCTGACCGTCGTATGCGGCGTGCAAACGCGCCAATGCCGTCAGCACTCGCAGCGAAAAATCCGCCACTGGCTCGCCTTCAGGCGGGGTAAACGAATAAGGATCAGCCCAGAACAGGCCCAATGCCTGCGCGTCGGTTTCCATCAGCGCCGCAGCGCTCTGCCCTTCCCAGGTGCCGAAATGCAGTTCTTGCAGATTGCGGTCGCACTCCAGCGGCAAGCCCGATTGCCCCGCGAGTTCTTCAGCGAACCGCGCACAGCGCTGCAACGGTGAGCTGACCAGACGGTCCCAAGGCCCCTGCGCCATCACCGCCGCTCGCATCTGCTGCCAGCCCTTTTCGGTCAACGCATCATCGAGGCTGCCACGCAGGCCACCGCCGAGTTCGGTCTCACCGTGACGCAGCAGATCCAGGCGCAAGGTCATGCCGGACGATCCGCAACCGCGGCTTCAGCGAACGTCGCCATCTGCCCGTGCAGGTCACAAGCCAGGCGCAGCAGCGGCACCGCCAGCGCCGCGCCGCTGCCCTCGCCCAGACGCAAGCCCAGATCGAGCAGCGGCTCGGCGTTCAGGGTTTCAAGCACATGCCGGTGCCCCGGCTCGGCACCACGATGACCGAACAACAGCCACGGCCGGCATTGCGGATTCAGACTCACCGCGACCAGTGCCGCGACGCTGCAGATAAAGCCGTCCACCAGCACCGCGATGCCTTCCTGGGCACAGGCCAGATAGGCACCGACCAATGCGGCGATCTCGAAACCGCCCAGGTTGAACAGTGTTTGCAGGGCATCGCCGCGTTGGGCTGCATGCAGCGCCAGCGCACGCTCGATCACCAGCGCCTTGTGACTGACCCCCGCCGCGTTCAATCCCGTGCCCGGCCCGGTCAAGTGCACCACCGGGCAATCCAGCAAGGCACAGGCCAGGGCGCTGGCGGCGGTGGTGTTGCCAATGCCCATCTCACCACCGATAAACAATTGCGCACCGGCAGCTTTGGCTCGCAGCACGCTGTCACGACCACCTTCCAGCGCCAGTTCGCCCTGAGCGACGGTCATCGCCGGCCCCTGGACGAAATTCGCCGTGCCCGGGCCGACGTTCAAGTGACGCACTCCCGGCAGGCTCAAGGACGGCGTGACCGTGCCCAGATCGACCACTTCGAGGGACGCGCCCAACTGCCGTGCCAAGACACTGATCGCCGCGCCGCCGTTGACGAAGTTATGCAGCATCTGCCCGGTGACTTCCTGGGGAAACGCTGATACCCCTTCGACGACCACGCCATGGTCGCCGGCAAAAATCGCGATCCACACCTGTTCCAGACTTGGCTTGATCTGCCCCTGCAAACCCGCCAGCTGCACCGCCACCGACTCCAGCTGACCGAGGGAGCCGGCCGGTTTGGTCAGTTGCTGTTGCCGGGCCTGCGCCTGTTCGAACGCCTGGGCGTCGATGGTTTTGCACGGGTTCAGCCACCAGGATTGAGTCATAACGCGGTTCCTTTCAGAGTCAGGGGCAGGCCGGCAACGGTCAGGACGACCCGCTGGCAACGCTCGGCCAGAGCTTGATGCAGCCAACCGGCTTCATCGACGTAGCGGCGAGTCAATTCGCCCAGCGGCACGACACCCATTCCGGTCTCGTTGCTGACAAAAATGATTTCCCCCGGCAGCGACGCCAGGCTTTCTAGCAGGGCATCGCGCTCGGCATTCAGGCGCTGGTTGTCATCGAGCATCAGCAGGTTGGTCAGCCACAGGGTCAGGCAATCCACCAACAGGCAGTGATCGACGCGAGCGTGTTCGCGCAGCACGCGGGCCAGTTGCAGAGGTTCTTCGATCAAGCCCCACTCAGCCGGACGCCGGGCACGATGATGGGCGACCCGTTCGTTCATTTCGCCGTCCAGGGGTTGGCTGGTGGCGATGTAAGTCACCGGGAGCAGGCTTTCTGTTGCCAGTTTCTCAGCCAGGCGACTCTTGCCGGAGCGGGCGCCGCCGAGGATCAGTTGGAGCATGGTTTAGTCCTTAAATCTACGGTGTGACATCTGGCCTCATCGCGGGCAAGCCCGCTCCCACAAGGATCAAGGCTGCTCACAGATTTTTGTCCAATCGCAGAGTCTGTGGGAGCAGGCTTGCCCGCGATGGGGCCAGTGCAGCCATCTCAAATCCCACAGAGCTCACGCAACAGCCCGGTATCCAGATGCTTCTCCACCAGATCCGCCAACCGCTCGATATCCCGCTCGCGCAGCCCGTGGTAATCCACCTCCTGCACATCCGACAAACCCGCCCAGCTCAATAGCGCGCCACAGGCCGCCGGCGATTCGAACAGGCCATGCAGATAGGTGCCGAGAATCTGCCCGTCGGCGCTCTGCGCACCATCGCAACGACCGTCATCGAGCTGCACCGCGGCGCTTTCCAGCGCCGGGCCGGTGGTCACGCCAGCATGGATTTCATAACCGCTGACCTCGGCATTCTCCAGGGCCAGGCGCCCGCGCACATTGCGCAGTTGCTTCTCTTGCTCAAGCACGGTCTCGAACGCCAGCAACCCCAGGCCGGCACTGGAACCCGCTGCACCTTCGAGGCCCAACGGGTCATGCACCTGCTCACCGAGCATCTGCAGGCCACCGCAGATACCCAGCAGCTTGCCTCCATACCGCAGATGACGGGTGATCGCGGTTTCCCAGCCATTGGCCCGCAGATACGCGAGGTCGCTGCGCACGCTTTTCGAGCCGGGAAGGATGATCAGATCGGCCGCGGGGATCGCCTGGCCAGGGCCAATGAATTGCAGGTCAACTTGCGGATGCAGGCGCAGCGGATCGAAATCGGTATGGTTGCTGATGCGCGGCAACACCGGCACCACCACTTTCAGCACTTGCTCGGCCTTGTCGGCCTGGCGCTGATCGATGCCGTCCTCGGCTTCCAGATGCAGATCCATCACGTAGGGCAACACGCCGATCACCGGCTTGCCCGTGCGCTGCTCCAGCCAGTCCAGGCCCGGTTGCAGCAAGGCGATATCGCCGCGAAAACGGTTGATGATGAAGCCCTTGACCCGCGCCTGCTCGCTTGGCGACAGCAGCTCCAGAGTGCCCACCAGATGCGCAAACACCCCGCCGCGGTTGATGTCGGCGATCAGCACCACCGGGCAATCCACCGCTTCGGCGAACCCCATGTTGGCGATATCGCCAGCACGCAGATTGATCTCGGCCGGCGAGCCCGCACCTTCGACCATCACCAGCGGATAGGCCGCGCTCAGCCTTGCATGGGAGGCCAGCACCGCTTGCATGGCGATGGACTTGTAGTCGTGATACGCCACGGCATTCATGGTCGTGACCGCACGGCCATGGATGATCACCTGGGCACCGGTATCGCTGTTGGGTTTGAGCAGCACCGGGTTCATGTCCGTGTGCGGTTCGAGATACGCGGCCTGTGCCTGCACCGCCTGGGCGCGACCGATCTCGCCGCCGTCGGCTGTCACGGCGCTGTTGAGCGCCATGTTCTGCGGTTTGAATGGCACCACGCTCACGCCCTGGCGCGTGGCCCAGCGACACAGCGCCGTCACCAATGTGCTTTTGCCGGCATCGGAAGTGGTGCCCTGCACCATCAACGTGCTCATGAAATGTCCTTGGTGAAGGCTTCCAGCGCCGCGGTCAGACGCGCCCAATCGGCGTCTTCGCCCGGCAGGCCAAAACGCAGGCTGCTGGTTTGAGTGAACAGCCGCAGGAGAATGCCGCGCCGGGCCATGAACTCATGCAATTGCTCGGCGCGCTCGGTGACCAGCCACTGGAACAAGGCACAACCGCCCTGGGGCTTGAGGCCGTGCTGTTCGAGCAACGACGCCAGCCGCTCACTGGCTTCTTCGGCGCGCAGGCGTTGCCGCACATGCCCATCGGTATCGCGCAGGCAAGCCTGGCCCAGTACCCGGGTCGGACCGCTCACGGCCCACGGCCCGACCTGCTCGGCGAGCAGCTTGAGCAACTTGCGCTCGGCCAGCACGAACCCCAGCCGCACCCCGGCCAGACCGAAAAACTTGCCGAAGGAACGCAGCACGATCAACCCCACCTGATGGGCAAACGGCGCCACACTCAGGTGCGGCGTGTTGTCCATGAAGGCTTCATCCACCACCAGCCAGCCACCGCGCTGGGCCAGTCGCGAATGCCAGTCGAGCAAGCGGGCGGGCGTCAGGCTCAGGCCCGTGGGATTGTTCGGATTGACCACCACCAGCACATCGAGGCTGTCGAGGAAGAAGTCGACTTCCTGCTCCAGCACTTCGCGCACGATATAGCCGTTGCGACGCCAGGCTTCGGCATGTTCGGCGTAACAGGGCGAGAGCACGCCGACCTTGCCGGCCCGACGCAGGCGCGGCAGCAACTGGATTGCCATTTGCGATCCGGCCACCGGCAACGCTTGCAGGGTGCCGTAGTAATCGCAGGCAGCCTGTTCCAGGCCGTCATCGGTTTCCGGCAGGCGCGCCCAGGCTCGCAGCGGGATATCAGGAACCGGAAACGGCCAGGGTGCCAGGCCGCTGGACAGATCAAGCCAGTCGGCTTCCTCGATGCCGTATTCGAGCGCCGCCTTGCGCAACCGTCCACCGTGTTCAAGCATAGAATTCAGCTCCCACGCAGAGAATCAGCAGCCATAACCATACCCCGCGCTGGACCAATTGCCAGCCGCGGTCGATGGAGTCGGCGTCCGCCGGAGCGCCTTCGCCCAGTTGCGGACGCTCATGCAGCTCGCCGTGATAAATCGCCGGCCCGCCCAGTTCGACACCCAGGGCACCGGCACCGGCGGCCATCACCGGACCGGCATTGGGGCTGTCCCAGGTCGGGCCCTGGGTGCGCCAGCATTTCAACGCCGGACGGGTCTTGCCCAGCAGCGCGTAGGTCAATGCCACCAGGCGCGCAGGAATGTAGTTGAGTACATCGTCGATCTTTGCCGCCGCCCAGCCGAAACGTTCGAAGCGTTCGTTGCGATAGCCCCACATTGCATCCAGGGTATTGCTCAAACGGTAGAGCACCACGCCGGGCGCACCGGCCACGGCAAACCAGAACAAGGCGGCGAACACCGCGTCACTGCCGTTTTCCAGCACCGACTCGGTGGCGGCACGGGCGACTTCGGTTTTATCCAGCTCGCTGGTTTTGCGGCTGACCAGGTAACTGACACGTTGGCGCGCTTCTTCAAGATCATCGCTGCGCAACGCCCTGGCCACAGGCTCGACGTGCTCGCCCAGGCTGCGCATGCCGAGGGCGCAATACAGCGCGAGTATCTCGACGATCCAGCCGACATAAGGTGCCCAGGAAAACGCCGTGGCCAACAAGGTCAGCGGCAACACTGCAATCACCCAGGCGGTGACACCGTGGCTGCGCCAACCGCGACCGCCGCCGTTGAAACGTTGCTCGATACGCTCGGCAAATCGGCCGAACGCTACCAGCGGATGCCAGCGCTTGGGCTCGCCCAACAGCGCATCCAGCGCTACTGCGGCGGCACTCAACAACGCCACACTCATGCGCGCTCTCCCCAATGATTCTCAAATAACAGTTCGCTCAGCGGACGCGCTTGCGCCCAGCCTTCGAGCACCAACATCGGCGCCGGATAAAATTCCTTGACCGGCCCCAGGCACAAAATGGCCAACGGCTTGGCGCCGGCTGGCAAACCCAACAGGTCGGCCAATGCTTGCGGCTCGAACAGCGACACCCAGCCCATCCCCAGGCCTTCGGCGCGGGACGCCAGCCACAGGTTCTGGATTGCGCAGGACAACGAAGCCATGTCCATTTCCGGCAGGGTGCGCCGACCAAAGATATGCCGTTCACGATCATCCATCAGCGCGGCCACCAACACTTCGGCGCAATCACGGATACCTTCGACCTTAAGCTGCATGAATTCGTCGCTGCGCTCGCCGAGGGCTTCGGCGGTGCGGATGCGTTCTTCTTCCACCAGTGCCTGGATCTTGCCGCGCAAGGCTCGGTCGCTGATGCGAATGAAACGCCAGGGCTGCATCAGGCCGACGCTCGGCGCCTGATGCGCGGCTTCGAGCAGGCGCTGGAGCATTTCGGGCTCGACCGTGCCGCCGCTGAAGTGGCGCATGTCGCGGCGTTCGGCGATGGCTCGGTAGACCGCTGCGCGTTCGGCCTGACTGAATGAGTTGTCAGTCATGGCCTCTTCGCGAGCAGGCTCGCTCCTACAGGGGATTGCATTTCTTCAGGCCGCACACCTTCAAATGTGGGAGCGAGCTTGCTCGCGAAGGCGTCCTTATGGTCAGGCGCTAACAACGCGGCAATCGCCGACGGATTGGACGGAAAATAAAAATGCACATACGAAGCCGTCATCCGCCCCTCGCGATAAACCGCCTCCGCCCCACGCCCACCGTTAGGGCTCAGGCCGCGGACGATCGGCGTCAGTTCGGTGGTGGTCAGGGAATGGTGGTAGGTGTGCCCGCGCAGCGAACCTTCCGGCAGTTCAACCGCCTGCAACGCCAGCGCGGCCAGGCGTTTCTGCATCACTGCATCGCCGGCCAGCAATCCCACCAGTTCAGCGCGAGTGCCTTCGACATCGGTCAGCGAGTCAAGCAGATAGAGCATGCCGCCGCACTCGGCCAGCAGCGGTTTTCCCGCCGCATGGTGCGCGCGGATCGCGTTGAGCATCGAAGTGTTTTGCGCCAGCGCCACATGGTGCAATTCCGGATAACCACCCGGCAGGTACAAGCTGTCGGCTTCCGGTAATTCGGCATCGCGGATCGGCGAGAAAAACCGCAGTTCGGCACCCATCGCCCGCAACAGATCGAGGCTGGCCCCATAGGTAAAGGCAAATGCTTCGTCCCGGGCCACGGCGATTCGAACACCGGCGAGCAGCGGTTCGGCAGCGATCACTTCAGGCGCGTCAAACTCCACCGCTGGCGGCAGCGCGACTTCACAGCTGCTGGCCAGGGCTTCGGCCGCTGCATCGAGGCGCAGGTCCAGATCGTTCAATTCACTGGCTTGCACCAGGCCCAGATGCCGGCTCGGCAATTCGATCCCGGTTTCCCGGGACAAGGCGCCATACCAGCGCAGGCCTTCGGTCAGGCTGCCTTCGAGCAACTGGGCGTGACGCAAAGTGCCAACGCGGTTGGCCAGCACGCCGGCAAACGGCAGATCCACTTGATAACGCGCCAACCCCAGCGCGAGTGCGCCGAAGGTCTGGGCCATGGCGGTGCCGTCGATGACAGCCAGCACCGGCACACCGAAGTGCCGCGCCAGGTCCGCGCTGGAAGGCGTGCCGTCGAACAGGCCCATCACCCCTTCGATCAGGATCAGGTCGGCATCGCCTGCGGCTTCCCACAACAAGCGACGGCTTTCCTGCTCGCCGACCATCCACATGTCCAGCTGATACACCGGCGCACCGCTGGCGCGCTCGAGAATCATCGGGTCGAGAAAGTCCGGGCCACATTTGAACACGCGAACCTTGCGCCCCTGATTGCGGTGCAAGCGGGCCAGCGCGGCGGTGACGGTGGTCTTGCCCTGACCGGAGGCCGGCGCGGCAATCAATACCGCCGGGCAATGACGAGGCTGACTCACAGTTCGACGCCTTTTTGCGCCTTGATACCGGCCTGGAAAGCGTGCTTGATCATGCCCATTTCGGTGACGGTGTCGGCCAGTTCGATCATCTCGGGCTTGGCGCCGCGACCGGTGACCACCACGTGCTGCATGGGCGGGCGGGCCTGCAGATCGCTGAGCACCTGGTCGAGATCGAGGTAACCGTGCTTGAGGGCGATGTTCAATTCGTCCAGCACTACCAGGCCGATGGCGGGATCGCGCAGCAGTTCCTGCGAAACGGCCCAGGCGGCTTCGGCGGCGGCGATGTCACGCTGGCGGTCCTGGGTTTCCCAAGTGAAGCCCTCGCCCATCACATGAAAACGCACCTGCTCGGGGAAGCGGCGGAAAAACAATTCCTCGCCCGTGCTGTTGCGGCCCTTGATGAACTGCACCACGCCGCACTGCATGCCATGGCCCAGGGAGCGGGCGAGCATGCCGAACGCCGAGCTGCTCTTGCCTTTGCCGTTGCCGGTCAGCACCAGCAACAGGCCACATTCGTTCGGGGAGTTGGCGATGCGTTCGTCGATCACGGCTTTTTTGCGCAGCATGCGCGCCAGATGACGTTCGTCACGATCAGGGGATTCAGTCATGGGGAGCTCTCCGTTGAGGCAGGAATAACGGCGGGCAGGCACAGGAATAGCTGGCAGGAAGCCTGGCATCGCCCACCGTGATGCCACTGGGATGGATCAGGCCGGTCTCCGGGCTCATGAGCGGCGTATGCCTGACTGCGCGCCTTCCCATGTCTGTCGACACAGTGGCTCAAGGCACAGTCTTTATCTCATTTACCGTTGCGGGGGCAGCGCCGGGATCGCAAACCTCGATGCATCGCATCGGTCACTCACCGGCTTCCCTGTTTCACTCTGTCGACCAAGGCCACAGAGCACCTGAAACAAGCGGCGAAGGTTAGAGGGTTGGGGGTGGAGCGTCAATTAAAGCCGGGCTCCTGCACCTGGAATCTCCCGGAATATCGACTGCTGCTCAATATTCTGACGTCAAACTTGTGCCACACTGTCAGCAGTGATATCAAAGAGCCATAACTCACATCACAATAAAAAGGTGAGCCCCATGCAAGGCATGATCATCAGCAACCCGAAGCTGGAATTCCTGCGGCCGGTGCTGGAGCGCTGGTTTGACTGTATCGATCGCTACAACGCCATCCGTGGCGACAGCGAAACGCCCTACTGGCTGGACGAAAAAGCCAATCTCGGGCTGCTCAGCGCGGCCGCGTGGATGGCCGAGATCATCACCCTGGAACAATCGCCCACCCGCAAACAGATCGAAGAAGGCGAGCGCAATGGTCGCGCCGACCTGTTCATCGCCACGCCCGAAGCCCGCGCCTGGCTGCAGGCCACCCAACGCTGGCCACGGGTCAATTACCTGAACCTGACTCAACCCCTGCATGACATTACCAGCAGCGCCAAGCGGATCAGCTATGCCAGCGACCTGAAACTCGGCTGCCTGTTCGTCGCGCCGCAGAAAACCCAGCACAGCGCCACCCCGGAAGAACTGCAGGACATGGTCGACGACCTGCAAAAGGAGCACACCTGCGCCGTGGCCTGGTATTTCCCGTACGCCTATCGCAAGTTGCATAACGAAGCGGGTCAGTATCATCCCGGCATCGCCATGCTGCTCAAGGAGGCGCGAAGCTGACCAGTTGAACCATCGCGCGCCTGCGCTTCTCTACTGATCAGGTCATTGCGTTCAGAGGGAAGATCAGCATGCGCAAGCTCCAGCTCGTTTTCGTCCTCGGTTTCGCCTGCGGGCTCGCCGCCTGCGGTGAAACCTCCCGCCTGCAAGTCTCCGACAGCACCGGGCCGACGCCCAGGCTGCCGGAACCGAACAAGACCCTGTTTCCGACGATGAACATCGCCCCGGCCATCGGCTGGCCGCAAGGCGCCAAACCGGTCGCCGCCAGCGGCACGCAGGTGGCCGCATTCGCCGAAGGCCTCGATCATCCGCGCTGGCTCTATGTACTGCCCAACGGCGACATACTGGTCGCCGAAACCAACGCCCCGCCCAAGCCCGACGACAACAAAGGCATCAAGGGCTGGATCACCAAGAAAGTCATGAGCCGCGCCGGAGCCGGCACGCCAAGCCCGAACCGCATCACCCTGCTGCGCGACAGCGACCACGACGGCATCGCCGAAACCCGCACGGTGTTCCTGGAAAACCTCAATTCGCCCTTCGGCATGACGCTGGTCGGCAATGACCTGTACGTCGCCGATACCGATCGCCTGTTGCGCTTTCACTATGAGAACGGCGACACCGCCATCAAGTCGCCGCCCATCAAGGTCGTCGACCTGCCGGGTGGCACGCTGAATCACCACTGGACGAAAAATGTCATCGCCAGCAAGGACGGCAGCAAGCTGTACGTCACCGTCGGCTCCAACAGCAATGTCGGCGAAAACGGTCTTGATCAGGAAGAAGGTCGTGCGGCGATCTGGGAAGTGGATCGCGCCACCGGCAACCACCGCATCTTCGCTTCGGGCATTCGCAACCCCAACGGCCTGGCCTGGGAGCCATCGAGCGGCGCGCTGTGGACCGCGGTCAATGAACGGGATGAAATCGGCAGCGACCTGGTGCCCGACTACATCACTTCCGTGAAGGACGGCGGGTTTTATGGCTGGCCGTTCAGCTACTACGGCCAGCACGTCGACGTACGCGTCGAGCCACAAAATCCGCAACTGGTGGCCAAGGCCATTGCCCCGGACTATGCAGTCGGCCCGCACACGGCTTCGCTGGGCCTGGCCTTTGCCGAAGGCAACCGCTTGCCGCCGCAGTTCAAGGAAGGCGCGTTCATCGGCCAGCACGGGTCATGGAACCGCAAGCCGCACAGTGGCTACAAAGTGATCTTCGTGCCCTTCAGCGCCGGCAAACCGGTCGGGCAGCCGGTGGATGTGCTCACCGGCTTCCTCAATGACAAGGAAGAAGCCATGGGCCGCCCCGTGGGCGTGGTGATTGACCGGCAGGGAGACCTGCTGGTGGCGGATGATGTGGGGAACAAGGTTTGGCGGGTGTCGGCAACCCAATAGCAACACCCGACACTGTAGGAGCGAGCCTGCTCGCGAAGAGGCCGGCACATTCAACATCAATGTTGTCTGACACACAGCTATCGCGAGCAAGCTCGCTCCTACAGGGGATCAGCGTTTACGGCAGAGCGTGAGACCATCACCCAACGGCAACAACGACAGGTCCACCCGCACATCATCCTTCAACGCACTATTGAGCGCCTGGATGGCACGGGTGTCTGCACTCTCGGGATTGTCCTCAAGCACCCGCCCACTCCACAGGGTGTTGTCGAACACCGCCAGGCCGCCCGCGCGCAACAGGCGCAGCGCATGCTCGAGATAGGCCGGATAGTTGGCCTTGTCGGCATCGATGAACACCAGGTCGAACTGACCTGGCTGATCCAGCTTGCCCAGGGTCTCCAACGCTGGCGCCAGGCGCAGGTCGATGCGATCGGCCAGGCCGGCTTCCTGCCAGTAACGCCGCGCGGTGGCGTTGTAGTCGCCGGCAATGTCACAGCAGATCAACGACCCGCCGTCCGGCAATGCCGCCGCCATGCACAGTGCGCTGTATCCGGTGAAGGTGCCGACTTCGAGCACACGCCTGGCGCCCGTGAGTTTTACCAGCAACGCAAGAAACTGCCCCTGCTCCGGCGCCACCTGCCAGCGCGCGTTGGGCAACGCCTGGGTTTCGTCACGCAAGCGCTTGAGCAAGGGGGTTTCGCGCAGGGATACATCCAGCAGGTACTGATAGAGCGAATCGTCGAGATTGAGCGTGCGAGCGGTCATGACCACACCCTCCAGCTATCAGGGATTACGCGCCAGATGCTCCGGTTGCAGGACGCGCTTGGCGCTCAGGTAGGCTTTCTGCCAATAGGCCTTGGACAGGCTGTCGAGCTTCACCGTACCACCCGTGGCGGGTGCGTGGACGAAGCGGCCTTCGCCGACGTAGATGCCCGCGTGGCTGACCTGCGAGCCGCCATTGGTGGCGAAAAACACCAGGTCACCGGTCTGCAGGCCTTCCTTGCCGACATCGGCCGCTTGCATGCTGATCATTTCCCGTGTGGTGCGCGGCAGGGAAATACCAGTGACATCACGGTAGACATAGCCGATCAGCCCGCTGCAATCGAACCCGGAATCCGGCGTATTGCCACCCCAGCGATAGGGCGTGCCGACAAGACCGAGCGCACGGAACAGCACATCTTCCGCTTCAGGGGAAAACGCCTGTGAGGGGCCGAAAACGATGGGAGCGCGTACCACCGGCGCAGGTGGCGGTGTACGACTGGCACACGCGCTGAGCAGCGCGGCGAAGAACATGATTGCGAGGCGGGCCGACGTCGACATAAGCAGAGCATCCTGATCTGGCTGCGGCTTTTTTCTGCAACGACGCAGAAAAGAAAACCGCCTGCGCGTCACGCAGGCGGTTTGCCATCATTCATGGATCAGAATTCTAGCGCTTATGCGGCAAACTTCAAGTAAGACTTTAAGTTCGCCTTACAGATTGTCCGCTTACTTGCGCGCCGTGACGATTTCCGGAGTCGCGGCAGGCGCCATCGCGAGTGCGCGCTTGGCTTCGATGAAGGATTTGCTCCAGTAGCTGTCGCCCAGGCTATCGATCCGCACACCACCACTACGGCGGCTGCTGGAATGGATGAACTGGTTGTCGCCCAGGTAGATACCTGCGTGGCTGACACGATTGCGACGGCCGGAAGTTGCGAAGAACAGCAGATCGCCCGGCTTGAGCTTGTTGCGCGAAACCAGCGGAGCATCCACGTTAATCATTTCGCGGGTCGAGCGTGGCAGGTTCATGCCCGCTTCTTCACGGAACAGGTAACCGATGAAACCGCTGCAATCGAAACCGGCTTCAGAGGTGCCGCCGAAACGGTAACGGGTACCGATCAGGGACATGCCGCGTTCGAGGATGCTGTCGGCCAGGGCAGGCAGCTGGTAGGACTTGCCGTCAGCAAAAGCGGCCAGTTCTTTTTCGGTGGCCACTTCGTCCTGGTAAAGAGAGTCTTGATAACGGACGGAAGACTGGGCAGTAACAGAGTTTTGAACCTGCTGTGGCGCTTGCTGAGACACTGGCGTGTGGGCAGCGCAACCGAACAACAGGGTAACGAGTGCGAGAGGCACGAGGGGTGCGAAGCGATTTAGCATGGGCACGACCGTGGCTGATAGTTGTAAAGAAGCCGAGACTATGCCCGCTATCAAACTCATTTGCAAATTCAATCGAACTTTTTGTGACTTATCGTTTTCCCGGTGACATCTAAGCGCTTAAGCCCATTTTGATCGTTCACGCGGCCTGCACCGTGCAGGAAAGCGCATTTTCTGGCGCCTGAAATATGCCAAACCGCGCTACAGCCCGCGATTTATCGGGCCTTGTTACCAGCCCAGGGTTTCTTTCAGGAAGGGAATGGTCAGCTTGCGCTGCGCTTGAAGGGAAGCCTGATCGAGGCGTTCCAGCAACTCGAACAGCGCACTCATGCTGCGGGTGCCGCGGGTCAAAATAAAATGCCCGACTTCGTCGGTCAGGTGCAGGCCGCGACGGGATGCGCGCAATTGCAGGGCGCGCAATTTGTCTTCATCGGAGAGCGGGCGCATCTGGAAGATCAATGCCAGGGTCAGGCGGGACTTGAGGTCTGCCAGCTTCACTGGCAACTCGCGCGGAGAGGTCGAGGCGGCAATCAGCAAACGCCGACCGCTGTCACGCAGGCGATTGAACAGATGGAACAGCGCCTCCTCCCAGTCAGCCTTGCCTGCCACCGCCTGCAGATCATCCAGGCAAACCAGTTCGTACTGTTCCAGGTGATCGAGGATTTCCACGCCGCGATCCATCAACTCGGCCAGCGGCAGGTAAACCGCAGGCTCCCCCATCTGCTCGAAACGCAAGCAAGCGGCCTGCAACAGATGAGTACGCCCTACGCCGTGCTTGCCCCAGAGGTAAATCAGGCTTTCGGTCCAGCCGGCGTCGGCTTCGCACAGTCGCTCGACATAGCCGAGTGCAGCGGCATTGGCGCCTGGGTAGTAGTTGATGAAGGTGGCGTCGTCACGCAGACGCACACCTAGGGGCAGCTGAATCGGTTTCATGCTGACTGTACAGTTCCCAAGGAACCGTTAGTGGCCTCTGTGTAAAGTTTGCGAAGTTTATACCCGTGAAGCCGACCGCACAATGCGACACACCACAAGCAAAATCAAAGGTTTGCGTTGGCGCCCCGGTTTTATGACAGATTCTCTGGCGGTACCGGCATCAACCCGGCATTGATCCGGGTCGTGCATCAGCCAACCTAAAGCTCCGGCTCGTCAACGCCACTGTAGATATCGGAATCCTTGTACAAATCGTGCACATGGCGCACCAGCACCATGATTACCGCCGCCACCGGCAGCGCCAGCAGGATGCCGGTAAAGCCGAACAGCTCACCGCCGGCCAGGATCGCGAAGATCACCGCTACCGGATGCAAACCGATACGATCCCCCACCAGCAAGGGCGTCAGCACCATTCCTTCCAGCGCCTGCCCGACCATGAACACCGCAACGATGCCAACCATCGGGTACAGATCGCCACCAAACTGAAACAGGCCCGCGATCAGGGCCGCGCCGATACCGATGACAAAGCCCATGTAAGGCACGATCGCCGCCAGGCCGGCAATCAGGCCGATCAACAAGCCCAACTCCAGCCCCACCAGCATCAGGCCCGCGGCGTAGATCACGCCCAACGCCACCATCACCATCAACTGTCCGCGCACGAAGGCCCCGAGCACTTCATGGCATTCGCCGGCCAGTGACACCGCGCGCTCCTCGCGATCGCGGGGCAGCAGGCTGCGCAACTTGGCCATCATTACGTCCCAATCGCGCAGCAAGTAGAAACTCACCACGGGTATCAATACCAGGTTCGCCAGCCAGGCCATCAGGGCCAGGCCGGAAGCCGTCGCCTGGGTCAGCACCACGCCGACGATATCGGTGGTCTGCCCCATGTGTTCGCTGATGGCGGCCTTGAGCTTGTCAAACTTCCAGAACCCTTCCGACAAGCCGAATTTCGATTGCGCCCATGGCAATGCCGTGTGCTGCAGCCAATCGAGCATCTGCGGCGCCAGCTCATACAAACGGAACAATTGCTTGGCGAGCATCGGCACCAGGACCAACAACAGCGCGGTGAAGATCAGGGTGAACAGCGCGAACACCGCGACCACACCCAGGGTGCGAGACAACCCGGCCCTCTCCAGCCGATCCACCAGGGGGTCGAACAGATAAGCCAGCAACAGCGCCACCAGGAACGGCGACAGAATCGGATGCAACAGCCAGATGAACGCGCAGAGCAGAACCACTCCACCCAACCAGAACCAACGCCGCGTATCGGCCATGAACCACTCCATTGCTTCTATATATAGAAAGAAAAACTACCAGCGAAAATGCAGCGCTGGCGTAGCTGCCGGCGCCGGTGCGGGCGCTGCGGCAGGGGTCGAGCCGTCGGCCGCCGGTGCAGCAGGTGCGGGAGCAGCAGCGGGTGCCGCCACTTCCTGCAGCTTCGCCAGCGACAATTGCGCCCGCAACTGGTCGGTACTGCCATTGACCCGGTACAGGATCTTGTCGCCATCCACACTTTGCGGCCGCCCGTTAAAGGGTTCCAGCAAGCGCCCAAGGGTCGCATAGCGCTCAAGGTTCATGCCTTGAACCTCCAGCAATTGCTGAGTCGAAGCCCCGGGCCGGGCGACAAAGCGCGGCGCCAGTCGCTCGTTGACCGCCAGCATCACCGCATCGGCCACTGCTGCCTGATCAGCCCCTTCGGCGGTGCCCGCCTCTTTTTGATCGCCCAGCCACAAACGCCATTTGGCTTGCCACTTCCCGCCTTCTTCGCGGGCATGCACTGCCAGCAAGGCGTCGGCATTGTAACGGTCCGACGCCGTGCGCAGCGGCGCCGGGTCCGCACTTTCCAGATTCGGCGCAGTGGCGACGATCTGTTCATTCAGATCCGCCAACGGCAAGCGCAGCGGCAAGCCACGGTGTTGCGCCGCACGACGCAACGGCGCCGCACTGGCCTGGCCATCCCCCACCAGGCTTGAACCATCGGTGCTGTCGTTCAGCCACCAACCGAGAATCGATGGCCGATTGGCGCCCCACATGGCCAGTCCGGCACGGCGCAACGCCTGTTCGGTGGTGCCTGGATCGAAATCGACTTTCAACACTTCCGGCGGCCCGGCGTCGTAGCCGAACTGACTGATGATTTGCTGCGGATCCTTGCGAATCGCCGCCAGCCCCGGGCTTTGCGCTGCCTTGGGGTCGCCGGTCAGCCGCAGCACCAGCGTATCGAGGGCGCGCTGAGTCGCTTGATCACGTTCTTCCGGTGATTGGCCGTTGACGGGCTCGCGCACCTGATAAAGACCTTTGACAGTCTCTGCCTGACTGACCAGGCTGACCAATGACAGACAGCCCACAAACAAGAATTTACAAAAACGCATGGAAGATTCCTGACGACAAGAGCGGCTGGAACAGACCGCATGAAGACGTTCGAGCAAGGCTGTGACCATGGCCGGACGCAAAACATTCACACGTGCTGGGTAAGTTTTCGCACTGTCATAACGATAGACGCTTAACGGCGTTACTCTACGCAGGCCTGCAGGATGCCACCATCGAGCGCGCATGACGGTTTTTTTAAGCTGATATGCCCCTGCCGTCGGCGTGAGGATGGCCGCTGCCCTTCAAGCCTGATAAAATCGCGCGCCTTCGCAGACCGGCAACAGCCGGGCACTTTCGAAATTCGCGTGAGGCAATCGCCCACGTCGATTTCGGCGGCCCCGCTGGACTCGGTCGTTACCCAGAAATTCCCCCTAAAGGCCTGGATCATGAGCAAGCAACCCTCCCTGAGCTACAAGGACGCCGGTGTAGACATCGACGCCGGTGAAGCATTGGTCGAACGCATCAAGAGCGTCGCCAAGCGCACTGCGCGCCCGGAAGTCATGGGCGGCCTGGGCGGTTTTGGCGCCCTCTGCGAAATCCCGGCCGGCTACAAGCAACCTGTACTGGTTTCCGGCACTGACGGCGTGGGCACCAAGCTGCGCCTGGCACTGAACCTGAACAAGCACGACAGCATCGGTATCGATCTGGTCGCCATGTGCGTCAACGACCTGGTGGTGTGCGGCGCCGAGCCACTGTTCTTCCTCGACTACTACGCCACCGGCAAACTGAACGTCGACACCGCCGCTCAGGTCGTGACCGGCATCGGCGCAGGCTGCGAGCTGTCCGGCTGCTCCCTGGTCGGTGGCGAAACCGCTGAAATGCCTGGCATGTACGAAGGCGAAGACTACGACCTGGCCGGCTTCTGCGTTGGCGTCGTGGAAAAATCCGAAATCATCGACGGCTCCAAAGTGGCTGCCGGCGATGCCCTGCTTGCCCTGCCGTCCTCCGGCCCGCACTCCAACGGTTACTCGCTGATCCGCAAGATCATCGAAGTGTCCGGCGCCGACATCGAAAACACCCAGCTCGACGGCAAACCGCTGACCGACCTGCTGATGGCTCCGACCCGCATCTACGTCAAGCCGCTGCTCAAGCTGATCAAGGAAACCGGCGCTGTCAAAGCCATGGCCCACATCACCGGTGGCGGCCTGCTGGACAACATCCCGCGCGTACTGCCAAAAGGCGCACAAGCGGTGGTCGACGTGGCGAGCTGGACCCGCCCGGCGGTGTTCGACTGGCTGCAAGAGAAAGGCAACGTCGAAGAGAACGAAATGCACCGCGTACTGAACTGCGGCGTGGGCATGGTCATCTGCGTGGCTCAGGAGCACGTTGAAGCCTCCCTGAAAGTGCTGCGCGACGCTGGCGAGCAGCCATGGGTCATCGGCCAGATCGCCACCGCTGCCGAAGGCGCGGCCCAGGTCGAACTGAAGAACCTCAAGGCTCATTGATGAGCCAGACCTGTGATGTCGTGGTGCTGTTGTCCGGCACCGGCAGTAACTTGCAGGCCCTGATCGACAGCACGCGGACCGGTGACAGCCCGGTCCGCATCGCCGCGGTGATTTCCAACCGCGCCGACGCCTACGGTCTGCAACGCGCCAGGGACGCGGGTATCGACACCCGCACCCTGGATCACAAGGCATTCGATGGCCGCGAGGCCTTCGATGCCGCGCTGATCGAACTGATCGACGCGTTCAATCCCAAACTCGTGGTACTGGCCGGTTTCATGCGCATTCTCAGCGCGGATTTCGTACGCCACTATCAGGGTCGCCTGCTCAATATCCATCCCTCGCTGCTACCCAAATACAAAGGGTTACACACGCATCAGCGCGCGCTGGAAGCTGGCGACGTGGAACATGGCTGTTCCGTGCACTTCGTCACCGAGGAACTCGATGGCGGACCACTGGTCGTACAGGCAGTAATACCGGTAGAGTTGCACGACTCGCCGCAAAGCCTGGCGCAGCGAGTCCATGTTCAGGAACATCTGATCTACCCGATGGCCGTCCGCTGGTTTGCCGAAGGCCGGTTATCACTTGGCGATCAAGGTGCTTTACTGGATGGACAGTTACTCGCGGCCAGTGGCCACTTGATACGAACCTAGGAGATTTTATGCGTCGTGCCCTGCTCTTCGCTTGCGCGCTGCTTGCCCTGCCCTTCGCACAGGCAGCAGACCTTCAACCCTTCTCCGCCAGCTACACCGCCGACTGGAAGCAGTTGCCCATGAGCGGCACCGCCGAACGCAGCCTGACCAAGGAAGCCAACGGCACCTGGAAACTCAGCTTCAAGGCTTCGATGATGATCGCCAGCCTGACTGAAGAAAGCACCCTGACCGTCGACAAGGACACCCTGCTGCCGCAGTCCTACCACTTCGAGCGTGGCGGCCTGGGCAAAGCCAAGAAAGCCGACCTGGACTTCGACTGGAACGCCAAGAAGGTGACCGGCACAGACCGTGGCGACGCGGTGAACATTCCGCTCAACCGCGGCATGGTCGACAAATCCACCTACCAGCTTGCCCTTCAACATGACGTGGCTGCCGGCAAGAAAAGCATGAGCTATCAGGTGGTCGATGATGGCGAAGTCGATACCTATGACTTCCGCGTGCTGGGCTCGGAAAAAGTCGACACCAAGGCTGGCCAGATCGACGCGATCAAGGTCGAGCGCGTGCGCGACCCGACACAAAGCAAGCGCATTACAGTGCTGTGGTTCGCCAAGGACTGGGACTACCTGCTGGTTCGCCTGCAACAGGTCGAAACCGACGGCAAGGAGTACAACATCATGCTCCTGGACGGCAAGGTCAACGGCAAGACTGTCAAAGGCAGCTGATCCGCCAAGACATGAAAGAGCCTCGCTGACGCGGGGCTTTTTTTCGCCCGTAACTCGGGAAAGAAAGTGGAACGCGCTACACGGGCAATGCTCTATACCTTCATGGTCTTTTTTGATCGAATGACGCTTCCTGTTGTCTGCGAGGTTTCCCATGACTGTTACCGTCAACACCGTCTCCGCCGAAGGTTTTCGTCACAGTGTGCAAATCGATGACCACGAACTCTTTGCCGACGTCCCCGCCAGTGCTGGTGGTGAAGGCTCGGCGCCAGAGCCGCACGACTACTTCGATGCCGCACTGGGCGCCTGCAAGGCCTTGACCCTGAAGCTGTACGCCAAGAAGAAGGACATCCCGCTGACCGGCGTTGGCGTCGAGGTCACACGCGACAACAGCCAGGAGCAAAAAGGCAAATACGCACTGCACGTAAAACTGACCCTCAAAGGCGTACTCACCGACGCCCAGCGCGACGAACTTCACCGCGTGGCCGACCGCTGCCCGATCCACAAACTGATGACCACCAGCGAAGTCAGCATCGAAACCCATCTTTGCGAAGGTGCGTTCAGCCAATAGCGGCAACAGCGGCACAAGCGGGTTATGCTCGACCGCATCACCCGCTCAGCCTGGAATGCACCATGAACACTCCGCTCGTGATCCGCCCCCGCGCAGAAGATGTCGAGGGCCAGCCGATTCTTCGCCCGTTGCCGTCAGCCAAATGCCGCAATGTCGGGCCTTTCGTGTTTTTCGACCACATGCTGCAGACCCGCTATGCCGCAGGCGATGGCATGAACATCCGTCAGCATCCGCATATCGGCCTGTCCACGCTGACCTACCTCTTCGAAGGGCAACTCCAGCACAAGGACAGCCTGGGCTCGGACCAGGTGGTCAACCCCGGGGATGTCAGCTGGATGACCGCCGGCAGCGCCATTGCCCATGTCGAACGCACACCCGAAGCCCTCAAAGGCCGCGAATTCACGATGCATGGCCTGCAAATCTGGCTGGCCTCCCCCAAGGACCAGGAACAGGGTCCCGGCCACTACAGCCACCATCCTGCAGCCACGCTGCCGGTCATTGAGAACCTTGGGGTGAAGATCCGGATGATCGCCGGGTCAGGCTTTTGCCTGGAATCGCCGGTGCCGGTGCTTTCTCCTACGCTGTACGCCGAACTGCACCTGCAGACGGCAACGACCCTGCTGATTCCCACCGAGCATGAAGAACGTGCGCTGTATGTGCTCAGTGGCGAGGTACAACTCAATGGCGAGCCGATCGAACCCCACGACCTGGTGGTACTGCCGCCCGGGGAAGAGATGACTTTGTCCGCCGATAGCGACAGTCATGCAGTGCTGTTTGGTGGTGCACCGCTGGACGGTCCGCGGCGAATCAACTGGAATTTTGTCTCGAGCGATCCGGCAAAGATAGACGAAGCGCGCAGGCGCTGGGCGGCCGGAGATTGGCCGAAGGTGCCGGGGGAAGTTGAGCGGATTGAACTGCCTTAAGCTCTTCTTTTTCAGTTACACCGTCTTCGCGAGCAGGCTCGCTCCCACAGGGAAACGCATTCCATTGTGGGAGCGAGCCTGCTCGCGATGAGGCCGGCACTAGCGAAGACAAATGCACGGCAAAAGCCGCAATCAGCCCTTGAATACTTCATCCAGCAGGTTGTGCATCGACGTAAACGCCCGTGCGGCAACCTTGGCGTCGTACATCATCATGCCCGGCACCTTGGCGTGCGGGTCAGTGAACGAGTGGAACGCACCGCCGTAGCTGAGCAACTGCCAATCCACGCCGGCGGCATTCATTTCATCCTCGAACGCCGGCAACTGCTCCTTAGGCACCAATGGATCGGACGCACCGTGCAGTACCAGGACCTTGCCTTTGATGTTGTTCGCATCGGCCGGATTCGGGGTATCGAGGGTGCCATGGAACGAGACCGCGGCTTTCACCGGAGCACCGGTACGCGCGAGTTCCAAAGCACAGCAGCCACCAAAGCAGAAACCGAAGGTCGCCAGTTTCGAGGTATCGACGGCAACCTCGCCCTGCTTCTGCAACTGCTCGAAAGCCGCCTGCATGCGCTTGCGCAGCAACGCGCGGTCATTCTTCAGCGGCATCATCGCAGCGCCCGCCTCGTCGTTGTTCTGCGGACGCACCGATTGCCCGTAGATATCCGCGATCAACACGACATAGCCCTTGGCGGCGACAGACTTGGCGATCTCCTCGGCACCCGCGCCGACGCCCATCCAGTTTGGCGCCATCAACAGACCCGGGCGCGCGCCCTTATGGTCGGCGTCGAACGCCAAGCGGCTTTCGTAGGGTTGGCCGTCAATCTGGTAGGCAACGGAACGTACAGTGATTTGGCTCATTTCTGACTCCTGATTGTTAAACACCAGAATGAAAAAACCCGCCGAAGCGGGTTTTTCCAGAACGTAGTTAAACCGACAGTTCAACCAACAGCTTGTTCAGCCGACGGACATAGCCCGCCGGGTCTTTCAGGCTGTCGCCGGCCGCCAGGGCCGCCTGATCGAACAGAATGTGCGACAGGTCGCCGAAGCGCTCGTCACTCTGCTCGTTGTCCAGCTTCTCGATCAGCGGGTGGCTCGGGTTGAATTCGAAGATCGGCTTCGAATCCGGCACCTTCTGCCCGCTGGCCTCCAGGATCTGACGCATTTGCAGGCCCAGGTCCTGCTCGCCGATGGCCAGGATCGCCGGCGAATCGGTCAGGCGATGGGAAACCCGTACTTCGGCAACGGATTCGCCCAGTGCGGTCTTGAGACGCTCCACCAGACCTTCCTTGGACTTGGCCACTTCTTCAGCAGCCTTCTTGTCTTCTTCCGAATCCAGGTTGCCCAGGTCCAGGTCACCGCGCGCCACGTCGACAAAGCTCTTGCCGTCGAACTCGCTGAGGTAGCTCATCAGCCACTCGTCGATGCGGTCGGTCAGCAGCAGCACTTCGATGCCTTTCTTGCGGAAGACTTCCAGGTGCGGGCTGTTTTTGACCTGGGCGTAGGTTTCGCCGGTCAGGTAGTAGATCTTGTCCTGGCCTTCCTTGGCGCGAGCCAGGTATTCAGCCAGACCGACCACTTGCTCGCCTTCATCGCCGTTGGTCGACGCGAAACGCAGCAGGCCGGCAATTTTTTCCTTGTTGGCGAAGTCTTCCGCCGGGCCTTCTTTCATGACCTGACCGAAGTTCTTCCAGAAGCCCTTGTACTGCTCAGGCTCGTTCTTCGCCAGCTTCTCCAGCATGTCCAACACGCGCTTGGTCAGTGCCGACTTCATGGAGTCGATGATCGGGTCTTTCTGCAGGATTTCCCGCGACACGTTCAGCGACAGGTCGTTGGAATCGACCACGCCCTTGATGAAGCGCAGGTACAGCGGCAGGAACGACTCGGCCTGATCCATGACAAACACGCGCTGCACGTAGAGCTTCAGGCCTTTCGGCGCTTCACGCTGGTACAGGTCGAACGGTGCACGGGCCGGTACGTACAGCAGCGAGCTGTATTCCAGCTTGCCTTCGACCTTGTTGTGGCTCCAGCTCAGCGGGTTTTCGAAGTCGTGGGCGATGTGCTTGTAGAACTCCTGGTATTCCTCGTCCTTCACTTCAGTGCGAGGACGGGTCCACAGGGCGCTGGCGCGGTTGACGGTTTCCCATTCCAGCGCAGGCTTTTCTTCACCTTCGACGGCTGTCGCTTCTTTTGGCAACTCGATCGGCAAGGCGATGTGGTCTGAGTACTTCTTGATGATGTTGCGCAGGCGCCAGCCGTCGGCGAATTCGTCTTCGCCGGACTTCAGGTGCAGAACGATACGGGTACCGCGGTCAGCCTTGTCGATGGTGGCGACTTCGAATTCGCCCTCGCCTTTGGACGACCAGTGCACACCTTCGCTGGCCGGGCTGCCGGCACGGCGGCTGAACACGTCAACCTTGTCGGCAACGATGAACGCGGAATAGAAGCCCACGCCGAACTGACCGATCAGGTGCGAATCCTTCTTCTGGTCGCCCGACAGGTTTTTCATGAAATCGGCGGTGCCGGACTTGGCGATGGTACCCAGGTGGGTGATTACATCTTCACGGCTCATGCCGATGCCGTTGTCTTCGAGAGTGACGGTCTTGGCGTCCTTGTCGAAGCTCACACGGATTTTCAGTTCGGCGCCACCTTCCAGCAATTCAGGCTTGGCCAGCGCTTCGAAACGTAATTTGTCTACTGCGTCAGAGGCGTTCGAGATCAGTTCGCGAAGGAAGATTTCCTTGTTGGAATACAGCGAATGGATCATGAGGTGCAGCAGCTGCTTTACCTCGGTCTGGAAGCCCAGGGTTTCCTTTTGAGTTTCCACACTCATGGTCATCAAACTCCAATCAGATGGCATAAGCCGCGACCATTGGGGTCAGCGGCGGGTTGTCATGAGAGTTGGGGGCTGCGTTCAGGATTTCAAGGGCTCCTCAAGTTTGAAATGCGCCCTGGCCGTGGCAATGGGCTCAGCTTCCGTACTTTGCCAGGCCGTAATTGCGACGTTGCCCACCCGGCGACCCTGACGGCACACCTGGCATCGGGCCCAGGTATCGCGGAATTGCCCGGCACGCAGGTAATCGAGGGAAAAGTCGATAATTTTCGGCACGCCGGGCGAGCCGGTGGTAATCAGCAGATGCAGGGCCGCAGCCAGCTCCATGAAGCCGGCAATCACGCCGCCATGGATCGCGGGCAACAGCGGATTGCCGATGTTGTCCTTGTTGGCCGGCAGGCGAAACAGCAATTCATCCCCCACCCGCGAACATTCGACGCCGATCAGCGTGGCGTAGGGAATCAGCTGCAGCAGCGGGGCGTAGTCGCCCTGCTCATGGGCCTGTCGCAATTGCTCTTGGAAACCGTCCGTCATTTCGCACCTCCGGCGATGGCGCCACCAAAGCCTTTGGTGCCCTTGATGCCCTTACCCATCCGCATGAACGTGCCGACCACATGGGCAATCGGTTGTTCGGGATCGTCCTGATAGGCAAAGCCGCGGGCGAAGATCACGTCGGTAGTCACCCGATAGCACTGGGCGAAACCGTACACGTCCTTATGGGGTTCGGCGGCGTGCATGTAGTCGATGCGCAGATCGAGGGTCGGGCAGACTTCGAATTCCGGCAGAACACAGAGCGTGGACATCCCACAGGCAGTATCCATCAGCGTGGTCAGTGCGCCGCCATGGATCACCCCCGTATTCGGGTTTCCAACGATCTGCTGGCTATATGGAAGAACGACGGTCAGTCCCTCATTGCTGGCGCTGTGAACACGCAATCCGAGGACCTGACAATGACGCAGGGCAGACATGAATCGTATTGCGCGCTCAAAAACAGGGTTTTCAGCCATCTGATAAAGCTCTTTTTGAATACTTACTGAATGAAGTAGCGGTTCGCGTAAAAGTTCCGCGTTAGAACAAACTTATATATCTCAAGCATTTGTGGAACTTAACCCCTTGGCTCGTGCTCGAAAGACCAGTTGTTATTTTCATCAGGAGAAACACCCCATGCGTAAGACTTTAGCTATTGCCTTGATGTTGACCGCTTCCCTCGGTCTCGCTGCCTGCGATAAAAAATCCGAGGACAAAGCTCAAGAAGCCAACAAACATGCTGAGCAAGCTCAGCAAGACATGAGCAAAGCTCAGGATAAAGTGAACGACGCGGCAAAAGAAAACGCCGAAGCAGCCAAAGCTCAGGCTGAATCGAACGAAGCAGCGGCAAAAGAAGCCGCGCCGGAAGCACCTAAGAACTAATTCGGTTTTTAGCGTGATAAAAGAAAACCCGCCAAGTGCGGGTTTTCTTTTGCCTGCCATTTTGTTTGCCATCCCGCCTTAGAGCAAAATCGTGCGAAAAGTCGGACTAATCATCAACAGTAGCGAACAGATAAATCCAACCAGCCATACCAGGCTGCGCTGCCAGGTCAGATCTTTCCAGTAACACAGCAAATAGATAATTCGCGCGATGACAAAGATGATGGCCAGCAGATCGATGAGCCATCCCGCCGTTTGCGTGGTATGCGCCATCAAGACACCCACCGCAAACAGGATGAACGCCTCGAAACTATTCTGATGTGCTGCCAGCGCACGGGCGCCAAAACCTGTGAGTTGCCCCTGTTGTTGGCGTGGCAAGTGATTGTTGTAACCACCCTGCTCTTTCATTGCCTTGGTAACGGGCATGCGCGCCACGTAAATCAGCAGTGCACTGATAAACACACACCAGAACGGGATACTCATCAAGCGGCCTCTTTATTTACCTCGGGCAATGGCGCCTCTGTAGGGGTATAGACCATCACGTCGAGAACGTCGGAATGAAACTCGCGCCGATACAACACGAACACCACTCCGGCGCTCATCAACATGAACAACCAGGGGCTGACAAACCAGGCGAGCATGCTCATACCGAAGTAATAGGAACGCAGGCCAAAGTTGAACTGGTTGGCCGCCATGGAGATGACCCGCGCAGCGCGGGCGGCGAAGGCCTTGCGCTCCAGCTCGGACACATGTCGCTCACCGGCCATCGGCGCCGAACCCACCAGAATCGCGGCGAAGTTGTACTGGCGCATGCACCAGCTGAAGGTAAAGAAGGCGTAGACGAACACCAGCGCCAGGCACAGCAACTTGATTTCCGACATGCCCTGGGTCGCCTGTTGCACCATCGGGATATCCGCCAGCAGCGACACCGCCCGTTCGGACGACCCAAGCACCGTCAGGATGCCAGCCAGGATAATCAGGGTGCTGGAGGCGAAGAAGGAAGCGTTGCGCTCCAGGTTGCCGATCACGCTGGCATCGGCGATGCGGTTGTCACGCAGCAGCATGCGGCGCATCCAGTCCTCGCGGTACAGATGCAGGACGCTGGCCAGGCAGGCAGTATCGCGGCCTTTCCAGGTCGCATAGCGGGTGTAACCGCCCCAGCAGATGACAAACCAGAACGCGGCAAGGATGTGGATCAGGTTGGCTTGGATGAACGACATGCAGGTCCTTTTGATGACAAGGAAAGGCAAAACTGTGGGAGCGAGCCTGCTCGCGATTGCGCTGGATCATCCAACACACCTGTTGAATTTAATGCCGCCTTCGCGAGCAGGCTCGCTCCCACATGGGATTTTCGCAATGCTTCGACGCTAGCTTAAGGAAAAAGACACTGCCAAACGCCCATAAAAAATGCCCCGTATCGATGGATACGGGGCATTTTCTTTTTTGCCTGATCGGCCCGCTTGTGACGGGCCGTAGAAGCATTTAAGCCAGCACTTCTTCGCGCTTGCCCAGCAGGCGATCGCAGACCACGGCGACCACCAGGGTCATCACCGATGGCACCAGCCACGCCAGGCCTTGATCGCTCAGCGGCAGGTGAGCCAACTGCGCCGGCATCCACTCCGCCAGACCGGCACCCTTGAGCGCATCGATCAGACCGAAGACGAAAGACACCAGCATCACCGGGCCAACGATGCGGCCTTGTTCATGCCAGAAGTCCTTGCAGAAGCTCAGGGCAACCAGGGCGATGCAAGGCGGGTAGATTGCAGTCAGTACCGGGATCGAGAACGCGATCAGCTTGGTCAGGCCCAGGTTGGACACCAGCAGGGAGAACGCAGCCAGGATGATCACCAGCGTCTTGTACGACAGTGGCAGTACGCGACTGAAGTACTCGGCGCAGGCACAGGTCAGGCCTACTGCCGTCACCAGGCACGCCAGGGAGATCAGCACCGCGAGGAAGCCACTGCCCAGCGAACCGAAGGTGTGCTGCACATAAGCGTGCAATACCGCCGCGCCATTGGTCGCGCCAACGGCCACTTCGTGGCTGCCCGAACCGAGACGGAACAGGCTGATGTACACCAGCGCCAGACCCACACCGGCAATCAGTCCGGCGATGATCGCGTAGCGCGTGATCAGCGCTGGCGATTCAACGCCCCGGGAGCGGATGGCGTTGACGATCACAATGCCAAACACCAGTGCGCCGAGGGTATCCATGGTCAGGTAACCATTGATGAACCCCTGGGAAAACGGTGCGGCCACGTATTCAGGCGTTGCCTGACCGATATCACCCGCCGGCAAGGCGAATGCCGCGATACCCAATACTGCCAGGGCAATGATTTTCAGTGGCGCGAGGAAACGCCCCACAGTGTCCAGCAGGCGGCCCGGATAGAGCGAGATGAAGAACACCAGCAGGAAATACACCGAGCTGTACAGGAACAGCGCCAACGGGCTTTCACCGGTCAGCGGAGCCAGACCCACTTCGAACGACACGGTCGCGGTGCGCGGCGTGGCAAACAGAGGGCCGACAGCGAGGTAACAGGCAGCGGCCAACAGACCACCCGCCAGCTTGCCGATCGGGCTGCTCAAGGCGTCCATGGCGCCACCGACTTTGGCCAGCGCTACGACGGTGACCACCGGCAGTCCCACTGCCGTGACCAGAAAGCCCAGCGCCGCCATCCAGACATTAGGCCCGGACTGCAAACCGACGATAGGCGGGAAGATGATGTTGCCGGCCCCGACGAACAGGGCAAACGTCATAAAACCAAGTGCCAGGATGTCCTGGCCTTTCAACACTTTCATTAAGGAAATACCACACTACTGAATCGGAATTTAGAGAGGGGTTTCCCTTATGGGTGAGGGAAATGCTGCCGGTCCGTATGGGACTGACCCTTTAGCGCGTTGCTGCCTTGTGGGCGACGGACGCAAAAATGGCGCGTAGCCTAACGAATTTGTCCGACAAACGCACTGTTGGAGGGCGAACTATCCGATCTACGACATTTTTGTGTCGCGTTTTCGCATGTAAATGATGGGTGCCTGTAAGTCCGGCATCGCAAGCAAGCTCGCTCCCACGGGCATTGCTGCGCAAGTCAGATTTCATGGGCGCCACAAATCCCTGTGGGAGCGGGCCTGCCAGCGATGGCGTCCGCCCTGCCATCTCAAACCCCGAAAACGACAAAGGCCACCCGAAGGTGGCCTTTGTTTGGTGAAGAGTCAGCTAAGCGCGAGGCTTACTTGACTTCCCAACCAGTCAGCTCGGCCAGGGCCTTGCCGATGTCTGCCAGCGAACGCACGGTTTTTACGCCTGCGTCTTGCAGAGCAGCGAATTTCTCGTCTGCAGTGCCTTTGCCGCCAGAGATGATTGCGCCAGCATGGCCCATGCGCTTGCCCGGAGGAGCAGTCACACCAGCGATGTAGGAAACAACCGGCTTGGTTACGTTTGCCTTGATGTAGGCAGCCGCTTCTTCTTCAGCCGAACCGCCGATCTCACCGATCATCACGATCGCTTCGGTCTTCGGGTCTTCCTGGAACAGCTTCAGGATGTCGATGAAGTTCGAACCCGGGATCGGGTCACCACCGATGCCGACGCAAGTCGACTGACCGAAACCGGCGTCAGTAGTCTGCTTCACAGCTTCGTAGGTCAGGGTGCCGGAACGGGAAACGATACCGACCTTGCCTGGCAAGTGAATGTGACCTGGCATGATGCCGATCTTGCATTCGCCTGGAGTGATCACGCCTGGGCAGTTAGGGCCGATCAGGGTAACACCCAGCTCGTCGCACTTAACTTTAGCGTCCAGCATGTCCAGGGTAGGAATGCCTTCGGTGATGCAGACGATCAGCTTGATGCCGCCGAAAGCAGCTTCCAGGATCGAGTCCTTGCAGAAAGGAGCCGGAACGTAGATCACGCTGGCGGTAGCGCCAGTGGCAGCTACGGCGTCTTTCACGGTGTTGAACACTGGCAGACCCAGGTGCTCGGTGCCGCCTTTGCCTGGAGTTACACCACCAACCATCTTGGTGCCGTACTCGATGGCTTGCTGGGTGTGGAAACTACCTTGCGAACCGGTAATACCCTGGCAGATAACTTTGGTGTCTTTATTGATCAGGACGCTCATTATTTGCCCTCCGCAGCTTTGACAACTTGTTGAGCAGCGTCGGTCAGGCTGGTAGCAGCGATGATGTTCAAACCGCTTTCTGCCAGTACTTTAGCGCCCAGCTCAGCGTTGTTGCCTTCAAGGCGAACAACAACCGGGATTTTCACGCCGACTTCTTTCACTGCACCGATGATGCCTTCGGCAATCATGTCGCAACGAACGATGCCGCCGAAGATGTTAACCAGTACTGCAGCGACGTTGGTGTCGGACAGAATGATCTTGAATGCTTCGGTAACGCGTTCTTTGGTAGCACCGCCGCCCACGTCGAGGAAGTTGGCTGGCTTGCCGCCGTGCAGGTTGACGATGTCCATGGTACCCATGGCCAGGCCAGCACCGTTGACCATGCAACCGATGTTGCCTTCCAGTGCTACGTAGTTCAGTTCGAACTTGGCAGCGTGCGCTTCGCGCGGATCGTCTTGCGACGGATCGTGGAAAGTCTTCAGCTTAGGCTGACGGTACATGGCGTTGGCGTCGATGTTGATCTTGGCGTCCAGGCAGTGCAGATCGCCGTCAGCCTTGATCACCAGCGGGTTCACTTCCAGCAGGGCCAGATCGTGATCCTGGAACAGTTTGGCCAGACCAACGAAGATCTTGGCGAACTGGGCAACTTGCTTGCCTTCCAGACCCAGTTGGAACGCCAGCTCGCGACCCTGGAATGGCTGAGCGCCAACCAGTGGATCGATAGTGGCTTTCAGAATTTTTTCTGGAGTGTCGTGAGCGATTTTCTCGATGTCCACGCCACCTTCGGTGGAAGCCATGAACACGATGCGACGGCTCGAACGGTCGACGACAGCGCCCAGGTACAGCTCTTTAGCGATATCAGTGCACGATTCAACCAGGATCTTGGTGACTGGCTGACCGTTGGCGTCAGTCTGGTAAGTCACCAGACGCTTGCCCAGCCACTGCTGTGCGAAGGCTTTGGCGTCTTCTTTGTTGCGAACCAGCTTTACGCCGCCCGCTTTACCGCGACCACCAGCGTGGACCTGGGCTTTGACAACCCACTCGCTGCCGCCGATTTTGTCGCAAGCTTCTGCTGCTGCTTCCGGGGTGTCTACCGCGTAGCCTTTGGATACTGGCAGGCCGTACTCAGCGAACAGCTGCTTACCCTGATACTCGTGAAGATTCATGCTTATTACCGTCTTCGTTAGGTACTGCGCATTCGGTGCTGCACTAAATCAGTGCCGCACCACCTGTGACTGCTGCTTGCGCAGCTTTTCCGGATACCCGGTACAGCTACGCAAGGCTGCGTCCAGCGGACATTCCGCGGTGAGTCTTGCAGGCAAGGCTCACGACGGGCCGATACCGCCGTGGTTTCTTATTGTGTCTTAACGCTTCTTGCGGTTGGCGATGTGGATGGCGCCGCCATTCACTGCCAAAGCTGCTTCGTGCAAGGCTTCGGACAGGGTCGGATGGGAGAAAACCATCATGCCCAGGTCTTCAGCGCTGGTGCCGAATTCCATCGCGATCGCGCCTTGCTGAACCAGTTCTGCAGCGCTCGGGCCAATGACATGAACGCCCAATACACGGTCAGTCTTGGCATCGGCGATGACCTTGACGAAACCACCGGTATCGTTGGCGGCCATTGCACGACCGGATGCTGCGAACGGGAAGGTGCCGACGTTAACTTCAACGCCTTCAGCTTTCAAGGCCTGTTCGGTTTTACCGACCCACGCGATTTCCGGGTGAGTATAAATAACCGAAGGGATCAGGTCATAGTTCATCTGGGCTTTGTGGCCCTTGATGCGCTCGACAACCATGATGCCCTCTTCCGACGCCTTGTGCGCCAGCATCATGCCGCGAACCACGTCACCGATGGCGTAGACGCCCGGTACGCTGGTCGCGCAGTGGTCGTCAACGAACACGAAACCACGCTCGTCGATGGTCACGCCACTGTCGGCGGCCAGCAGATCAGTGGTCACCGGACGGCGACCAACGGCTACGATCAGCTTGTCGAAAGTGATGGTCTGTTCGCCGTTGGCATCGGTGTAGTTAACAACGACTTCGTCGCCGTTCACTTTGGAACCGGTCACGCGAGCGCCCAGCTTGATGTCCAGGCCCTGTTTGGTCAGGGTTTTCAGCGCTTCCTTGGAAACAGCGGTGTCAGCTGCCATCAGGAAGGTGTCCAGGGCTTCCAGGACAGTCACTTCCGCACCCAGACGCGACCATACCGAACCAAGTTCCAGGCCGATGACGCCAGCGCCGATCACGCCCAGACGCTTAGGCACGGTCTGGAATTCCAGGGCGCCGGTGGAGTCGACGATGACTTTCTGGTCAACAGGCGCAGGCGGGATGTCGATTGGACGGGAACCGGAAGCCAGGATCACGTTCTCGGCTTCGATGACTTCGACCGAACCGTCAGGCTTGGTGACTTCGACTTTCTTGCCAGCCAGCAGCTTGCCGTGGCCCTGGATCGAAGTAACGCCGTTGGCCTTGAACAGGGTGGCAACGCCGCCGGTCAGGTTCTTGACGATGCCTGCCTTGCGGCCAACCATCGCAGCGACGTCCATCTTGACTTCGCCGGTGGAGATACCATGGACGTTGAAGCTCTCTTTCGCTTCCTTGTATTTCCAGGAGCTGTCCAGCAGCGCCTTGGATGGAATGCAGCCGACGTTCAGGCAGGTGCCGCCCAGGGCCAGTTTGCCCTCGCCATCGGTGTACTTCTCGATGCAGGCAGTGGAAAGACCCAGCTGCGCGGCCTTGATGGCGGCAACGTAGCCGCCAGGGCCCGCACCGATTACGACTACGTCAAATTTCTGCGACATTCAAAAAATCCTCTTTAGCGAAAAGCTTCAAGCCGCAAGCTGCAAGCCAGGCTGCCATTTCAGGCAGCTTGAAGCTTGCAGCTCGGGGCTGCTTCTATCAGATATCCAGCAACAGACGAGCCGGATCTTCCAGCAGGTTCTTGATGGTCACCAGGAAGGTTACAGCTTCTTTGCCATCGATCAGACGGTGATCGTAGGACAGTGCCAGGTACATCATCGGACGGATAACGACCTGGCCGTTGATTGCCATAGGACGCTGGATGATGTTGTGCATGCCCAGAATTGCGGCCTGCGGCGGGTTGACGATCGGGGTCGACATCATCGAGCCGAAAGTACCGCCGTTGGTGATGGTGAACGTACCGCCGGTCATTTCTTCCATCGACAGTTTGCCGTCACGGGCTTTCTTGCCGAAAGTCGCGATGCCGCCTTCGATTTCAGCCAGGCTCATCAGTTCGGCGTTACGCAGAACCGGTACAACCAGGCCGCGGTCGCTGGACACGGCAACACCGATGTCGGCGTAGCCGTGGTAAACGATGTCGGCACCGTCGATCGACGCGTTGACAGCCGGGAAGCGCTTCAGCGCTTCGGTGGCCGCTTTCACGAAGAACGACATGAAGCCCAGGCGCACGCCGTTGTGGGACTTCTCGAACAGATCCTTGTACTTCGAACGCAGGGCCATGACTTCGGTCATGTCGACTTCGTTGAAAGTGGTCAGCATCGCCATGTTCGATTGAGCTTCAACCAGACGCTCGGCAACCTTGGCACGCAGACGGGTCATTGGAACGCGTTTTTCAACGCGGTCACCCGCAGCGAATACCGGAGCGGCAGCGGCAGGTGCAGCAGCCTTGGCAGGCGCGGCAGCTGGAGCGGCTTTCTTGGCGGCAACGGCTGCTACCACGTCTTCCTTGGTCACACGACCGCCTTTGCCGGTACCGGCAACGGAAGCGATGTTGATGCCGTTTTCTTCAGCCAGCTTGCGAGCAGCCGGTGCAGCAACAGGATCGTCTTCGCCGTCGGCAGCAGGAGCAGCAGCCTGAGCGGCGGCCGGTGCAGCAGCAGGCGCTGCGGCGGCAGCGCCACCTTCAACGATCGAGCCCAGTACTTCGTCGGACAGGACGGTGTCGCCTTCGTTCTTGACGATAGCGCCCAGAACGCCGTCAGCCGTGGCCAACACTTCCAGTACAACCTTGTCGGTTTCGATGTCGACGATCAGCTCGTCACGCTTGACGGCTTCGCCCGGCTTTTTGTGCCAGGTGGCAACGGTGCCGTCGGCAACCGATTCCGGGAAAGTGGGGGCTTTGATCTCGATAGCCATTGTCTGTGGTTCCTTAAATTCGGTTTCAGGTGCGCGAAGGCGTTAAACAGTAAAGGCGTCTTGCAGCAGTTGTTCCTGCTGCTCGGCGTGCATCGATGCGTAACCACATGCAGGTGCGGCGGAAGCCTCACGGCCCGCGTACTCGAGTACGAGAGACTTGTTGAGGTTAGCGACGCTACGACGCAAGTGGTGTTGGCTGCAGTACCACGCACCCTGGTTCATCGGCTCTTCCTGGCACCAAACGGCATGCTTGGCGTTGGTGTAAGGAGCCAGGACTTCTTTCAAGTCGTCCTCAGGGAATGGGTACAGCTGCTCGATACGCACGATGGCGATATCGTCACGGCCTTCGGCACGACGTTTTTCCAGCAGGTCGTAGTAGACCTTGCCGCTACACAGAACAATGCGCTCGACCTTTTTCGGGTCCAGGGCATCGATTTCCGGGATAACGGTCTGGAACGAACCTTCGGCCAGATCTTCCAGCGTCGAGATAGCCAGTTTGTGGCGCAACAGCGACTTCGGAGTCAGGACTACCAGTGGTTTGCGCAGCGGGCGAATCACCTGACGGCGCAGCAAGTGGTAGATCTGAGCCGGCGTGGTCGGCATGCATACCTGGATGTTGTGCTCGGCGCACAGCTGCAGGTAACGCTCCAGACGAGCCGAGGAGTGCTCCGGACCCTGACCTTCATAACCGTGCGGCAGCAGCATGGTCAGACCGCACAGACGGCCCCACTTGTGCTCGCCACTGGTGATGAACTGGTCAATAACCACCTGGGCACCGTTGGCGAAGTCGCCGAACTGGGCTTCCCAGATAACCAGGGCATTCGGCGTGGTGGTCGAGTAACCGTACTCGAACGCCAGCACCGCTTCTTCGGACAGGAACGAGTCGTACAGGTCGAAGCGTGGCTGACCGTCGTACAGGTTCTGCAGCGGGATGTAGGTGCCCGCGTCCTTCTGGTTGTGCAACACGGCATGACGGTGCGAGAACGTACCGCGGCCGATGTCCTGGCCAGTCATGCGGATCGGGTGACCTTCGAACGCCAGGGTCGCGTACGCCATGGTTTCAGCGTAACCCCAGTTGATCGGCAGGCCGCCGGCTTGCATCTTCTGACGGTCTTCGTAGATCTTGGCAACCTGACGCTGGACCACGAAGCCTTCCGGAACTTCCAGCAGCTTGGCGGACAGTTCCTGCAAGGTCTTGAGGTCGAAGCGAGTATCGTGACGCGCAGTCCAGGCGTGGCCCAGATACGGACGCCAGTCCACGAACAGCTCTTTGTTCGGTTCCTTGACCAGGCTTTTCACTACGTGCAGACCGTTGTCCAGCGCATTGCGGTATTCGTCGACTTTCGCCTGAACACGCGCAACGTCCAACACACCGCTCTGGGTCAGACGATCGGCATACAGCTCACGGGTAGTGCGCTGCTTGGTGATCTGCTGATACATCAGTGGCTGGGTGCCGCTTGGCTCGTCGGCCTCGTTGTGGCCACGACGACGGTAGCAGACCAGGTCGATCACGACGTCACGCTTGAACTGCATGCGGTAATCGATGGCCAGCTGGGTCACGAACAGTACGGCTTCCGGATCATCACCATTTACATGGAGGATCGGCGCCTGGATCATTTTCGCGACGTCGGTGGCGTACTCGGTGGAACGCGAGTCCAGCGGGTTGCTGATGGTGAAACCAACCTGGTTGTTGACCACGATGTGCACGGTGCCGCCGGTCTTGAAACCGCGGGTTTGCGACATCTGGAAGGTTTCCATCACCACGCCTTGACCGGCGAATGCCGCGTCACCGTGGATGGAGATCGGCAGAACCTTCTCACCGGTGGAATCGTTGCGACGATCCTGGCGGGCACGGACCGAACCCTCGACCACTGGCGAAACGATTTCCAGGTGGGACGGGTTAAAGGCCATGGCCAGGTGAACTTCACCGCCGGTGGTCATGACGTTGGAGGAGAAGCCCTGGTGATACTTAACGTCACCGGAACCCAGCTCGACCTTCTTCTTGCCTTCGAACTCGTCGAACAGCTCGCGCGGGTTCTTGCCGAAGGTGTTGACCAGCACGTTCAGACGGCCACGGTGGGCCATGCCGATGACGATTTCCTTGGTGCCGTAGGAACCGGAACGCTGGATCAGCTCGTCAAGCATCGGAATCAGGCTTTCGCCGCCTTCCAGACCGAAACGCTTGGTGCCCGGGTATTTGGTGCCCAGGTATTTTTCCAGGCCTTCAGCTGCAGTCACGCGCTCGAGCAGGTGGCCCTTGATGTCCGCGGAATAAGTCGGACGGCCGCGTACGCTTTCCAGACGCTGCTGGAACCACTGGCGCTGCTCGGATTCGGTGATGTGCGTAAATTCAGCGCCGATGGTGCGGCAATATGTCTGCTGCAACGCTTCGTGAATTTCGCGTAGGCTCGCTTCCTCTTTGCCGATGAACAGGTCGCCGGCACGGAAGGTCGTATCAAGATCGGCATTGGTCAAGCCGTAATGATTGATCGACAGGTCTGCAGGTGCAGTACGCTGCCACAGTCCCAGCGGGTCAAGCTGGGCTGCCTGGTGGCCACGCATACGGTAGGCCTGGATCAATCGCAGCACTTCAACTTGCTTCTTCTCGTGCTCAGTGCTCACGCTACCGGCGGAAACCGGTTGGGCGCGGCGCTGGTTCTTTGCCAGCAACACGAAATGATCGCGAATTGTGGAGTGCGAAACATCGGTGGCAGAGTTGCCGTCAGCTGGCAACTTCTGGAAGTAGGTGCGCCACTCTTCTGGCACAGCGTTAGGGTCGTGCAGGTAGAGCTCATAAAGCTCTTCCACATAGGCAGCGTTACTACCGGAAAGGTAGGCGCTGTTCCACATGCGCTGCATCACGCTTTCTTGCATGCTTGGTCACCCTCGGTTAGGGGAACACCACCGGCGTCGACACCGAGCAAACTTGCAGAAGTCCGAATGCAGCGACCAAAACAAGCCACTTAGGATCACGCTGATAGTCCGGGTACCAGCCCGGATGCCCCTGCTTGTCTCATTTCTTCAAAATAAGAGCTGCAGCCTTTTGGGCTACTGCTCAGGTTAAAACTACGGCGCCGGTTGAAGCCTGCGCCGTAGCATCTACGGGTACAGCGGTACTACCTTTACAACAGCTGGGTTACAGCAGCTGAATCACACGCCACTCGAAAGCAGCATGTTACGGATGTGACCGATGGCCTTAGTCGGGTTCAGGCCTTTCGGACATACGTTGACGCAGTTCATGATCCCGCGGCAGCGGAATACGCTGAACGGGTCATCCAGCGAAGCCAGACGCTCGGAAGTCTTGGTGTCACGGCTGTCTGCCAGGAAGCGGTACGCTTGCAGCAGGGCAGCTGGGCCCAGGAACTTGTCCGGGTTCCACCAGAAGGACGGGCAAGAGGTCGAGCAGCAGGCGCACAGGATGCACTCGTACAGACCGTCGAGCTTTTCACGCTCTTCAGGGGACTGCAGACGCTCGATGGCCGGGGCCGGCGTGTCGTTCTGCAGGAATGGCTTAACCTTCTCGTATTGCTTGTAGAAGATGCTCATATCGACGACCAGGTCACGGATAACCGGCAAGCCTGGCAGTGGACGAACGATCAACTTGTTACCTTTTACGACAGCGGACAGCGGCGTGATGCACGCCAGGCCGTTCTTGCCGTTGATGTTCATGCCGTCGGAGCCGCAAACGCCTTCACGGCAGGAGCGACGATAGGAGAAACCTTCGTCCTGCTCTTTGATCAGCGCGAGCACGTCCAGCACCATCAGGTCTTTACCACCGGTATCGACCTGGAATTCCTGCATGAACGGCGCAGCGTCCTGATCAGGGTTGTAGCGATAAACACTGACTTGCAACATGGCGGTCACCCTTAATAAGTCCGGACTTTAGGTTCGAAAGTCGGAACAGTCTTCGGCGAGAAGTTCACGGCACGCTTGGCAACGCGTTTCTCACCCGGGAAGTACAGGGTGTGGCACAGCCAGTTTTCGTCGTCACGGTCTTCGAAGTCTTCACGGGCGTGAGCACCGCGGGACTCTTTACGTACTTCGGCAGCGATGGCGGTAGCTTCAGCCACTTCCAGCAGGTTTTGCAGTTCCAGAGCTTCGATACGCGCAGTGTTGAACGCCTGCGACTTATCGTTGATCTTGACGTTGGCGATGCGCTTGCGCAGATCGGCCAGCTGGGCAATACCCTTCTGCATGTATTCGCCGGTACGGAACACACCGAAGTAGTTCTGCATGCAGCTTTGCAGCTCGCGACGCAGGGTAGCGACGTCTTCGCCATCGGTACGGTTGTTCAGTGCGTTCAGGCGAGCCAGGGCAGCTTCGATATCGGCTTCGGTGGCATCGTCGTATTCGATGCCGTCGGTCAGCGCCTTTTCCAGGTGCAGGCCGGCAGCGCGACCGAATACCACCAGGTCGAGCAGCGAGTTACCACCGAGGCGGTTGGCACCGTGAACCGATACGCAAGCCACTTCACCTACAGCGAACAGACCAGGGATGATCTCGTCCACGCCTTCACCGTTCTGGGTGATCGCCTGGCCATGAATGTTGGTGGCAACGCCGCCCATCATGTAGTGGCAGGTCGGAACAACCGGAACCGGAGCAACAACCGGGTCAACGTGAGCAAAGGTTTTCGACAGTTCGCAGATGCCTGGCAGGCGGCTGTGCAGCACTTCCTCGCCCAGGTGGTCGAGCTTGAGCATCACGTGGTCGCCATTCGGACCGCAACCGTTGCCGGCGATGATTTCTTTAACCATCGAACGGGCAACAACGTCACGACCGGCAAGGTCTTTCGCGTTCGGAGCATAACGCTCCATGAAACGCTCGCCGTGCTTGTTGATCAGGTAACCACCTTCACCACGGCAACCTTCGGTTACCAGTACACCGGCGCCGGCGATGCCGGTCGGGTGGAACTGCCACATTTCGATGTCTTGTACCGGTACGCCCGCACGCAGAGCCATGCCGACGCCGTCACCGGTGTTGATCAGGGCATTGGTGGTCGAAGCGTAGATACGGCCAGCACCGCCGGTCGCCAGAACAGTAGCCTTGGCGCGGATGTAGGTGGTTTCGCCGGTTTCGATGCAGATTGCGATCACACCGACGAACTCGCCTTGTGCGTTCTTCACCAGGTCGACAGCGTAGTACTCGTTCAGGAACGTGGTACCGGCTTTCAGGTTGCCCTGATAAAGGGTGTGCAGCAGAGCGTGACCGGTGCGGTCGGATGCCGCGCAGGTACGGGCAGCCTGGCCGCCTTTACCGTAGTCCTTGGACTGGCCGCCGAACGGACGCTGGTAGATGCGGCCGGTTTCGGTACGGGAGAACGGCAGACCCATGTGGTCCAGTTCGAAAACTGCGGCCGGGCCTTCCTGACACATATATTCGATAGCGTCCTGGTCACCGATGTAGTCGGAACCCTTGACGGTATCGTACATGTGCCAGCGCCAGTCATCGTTCGGATCCGCCGAGGCGATGGCGCAAGTGATGCCGCCCTGTGCCGATACGGTGTGCGAACGGGTCGGGAACACCTTGGTGATCACGGCAGTCTTGTGACCGCCCTGTGCCAGCTGCAGCGCTGCGCGCATGCCGGCGCCGCCACCACCAATGATGATGGCGTCGAAAGAAATCGTTGGAATGTTAGCCATGACTCAGATACCCCAGAGAATCTGCACACCCCAGACGAAGTAAGCGAACATCGCAACGCCGCATACTGCCTGGAAGAGGAAACGTACAGCGGTCGCGGACTTGCCGAACGCCATTGGCGTCAGGTAGTCGGTCGCGATGGTCCACATGCCGACCCAGGCGTGAGCGCCGAGGGCAACGAGGGCCAGAAGGCTGAAGATACGCATCCAGTTGCTGGCGAACAGTTCATGCCATTGGGCGTACTCGAGGCCCGGGTGGGCGACGATGTATCCGATCAGGAAAATGAAGTAAGCCGCGAGAACGACCGCAGAAACGCGTTGCGCCATCCAGTCATAGAGGCCCGAACGCGACAGGTTCGTGACGTTAGTTACCATATCCAAACTCCTGCCAGAACGATTACCACCACGGAAACGGCGATAACGATTTTCGAGCCCAGCTTGCCGCCTTCCAGCGTCTCGCCAATGCCCATGTCCATGATCAAATGGCGCACGCCGGCTACCAGGTGATACAGCAGAGCGGACAGGATGCCCCAAATCACTAGCTTGGCTAGCGGACTGGTCAGACACGCTTTCACCTGGCCGAAGCCTTCCTCGGAGCTCAGCGACTTGTCCAATGCATAAAGCATGATGGCAAGGCAGACAAAGAGGATGACACCGGAGATACGGTGAAGAATGGACGTGTAAGCAGTGACTGGGAGTTTGATGGTCCTTAGGTCTAGGTTTACAGGTCGTTGGCTTTTCACGGCTTTTTTTTCACACTGAAGAGCCCCTAACAATCAGGGCAAAGTTGTTGGGGAGTGCACTGGTCAGGTAACCACCACCCAGGGAGGCGACCCCCAATAAAGCAAGCCCAAAAGCCCTTGGCGGTCGGTGGCCGAGTATAGACAGTTAGGCTACTAATGACAACGGACATACCTACCCAAAACGGCTCATTGCGCAACTCGCATAAAAGGCGTAAATGGCAGGCAATTTCGAGAAAAAAGTGCGGTTAAAGCCTTCTGGAGCAAGACTTTAGGCAAATTGACATTCAAATTTATCTCACTATAGTGGTGCGGGCCCTGCGTGGGGGGTCTGTCTGATGATTTCAAGCATGAATAGGAGGCCACATGGCTGACAAAAAAGCGCAGTTGATCATCGAGGGCGCAGCCCCCGTCGAGCTGCCCATTTTAACCGGCACCGTTGGTCCCGATGTTATCGATGTTCGGAGCCTGACGGCCACGGGCCGCTTCACCTTTGACCCTGGTTTCATGTCGACCGCCTCCTGCGAGTCGAAGATCACCTATATTGATGGCGACAACGGCATCCTGCTGCATCGCGGCTACCCGATCGAGCAGCTGGCTGAAAAGTCGGACTACCTGGAAACCTGCTACCTGCTGCTCAACGGCGAACTGCCGACGGCAGAGCAGAAGGCCCAGTTCGTCAGCACCGTCAAGAACCACACCATGGTTCACGAGCAACTGAAGACCTTCTTCAACGGCTTCCGCCGTGACGCTCACCCAATGGCCGTGATGTGCGGTGTAGTCGGTGCCCTTTCGGCCTTCTACCACGACTCCCTGGACATCAATAACCCGCAGCATCGCGAAATCTCCGCGATCCGCCTGGTTGCCAAGATGCCGACCCTGGCAGCGATGGTTTACAAGTACTCCATGGGCCAACCCATGATGTACCCGCGCAACGACCTGTCGTACGCGGAAAACTTCCTGCACATGATGTTCAACACCCCGTGCGAGATCAAACCGATCAGCCCGGTGCTCGCCAAGGCCATGGACCGGATCTTCATCCTCCACGCCGACCACGAGCAGAACGCATCGACTTCCACCGTGCGTCTGGCGGGCTCCTCGGGTGCCAACCCGTTCGCTTGTATCGCCGCCGGTATCGCTGCACTGTGGGGCCCTGCCCACGGCGGCGCCAACGAAGCCGTACTGACCATGCTCGATGAAATCGGCGATGTTTCGAACATCGACAAGTTCATTGCCAAGGCCAAGGACAAGAACGATCCGTTCAAGTTGATGGGCTTCGGTCACCGCGTTTACAAAAATCGCGACCCACGCGCTACCGTCATGAAGAAGACTTGCGACGAAGTGCTGAAGGAACTGGGCATCCAGAACGATCCGCAACTCGAACTGGCCATGCGCCTGGAAGAGATCGCCCTGACCGACCCGTACTTCATCGAGCGCTCGCTGTACCCGAACGTCGACTTCTACTCGGGGATCATCCTCAAGGCGATCGGCATTCCAACCAGCATGTTCACCGTGATCTTCGCCCTGGCGCGGACCGTCGGCTGGATCTCCCACTGGAAAGAAATGCTCTCCAGCCCGTACAAGATTGGCCGCCCGCGCCAGCTGTACACCGGCTACGAGTCGCGTGACATCACCAAGCTGGAAGACCGCAAGTAAGAGCTTTCTTGCTGTAGCGTGTTGAGTTGCACCGGAAACGGCCTCTATATAGAGGCCGTTTTTGTTTGCGGCGCCTGGGAGCAAACGGCTATTGGTTGCGCCCTTGGGAGAGCCAAATTGCCGACCCGATTGAAGCCTCTACACCATCTGCAGGAGCTACCGAAGGCTGCGATCCTTAGATCTTGCCCTTGAACATCAACAGATCGCAGCCTTCGGCAGCACCTGCATTTACCCGTGCAGCATCCGTATATCGTCTTTGCTCAAGATTCAGTTCGATAACCGCCCAATAAAAAATGCCCCAATCTCTCGACCGGGGCATCTTTTTAAACGCTGCTATCTATATAAAAGCATCGAGCCTTAGTGCGAAACCGCCCCACTCGCCCCCAGACCGGTCTGCGAACGAACGAATTGCGGGAAGAACAGCGCCCGCTCGTTGTCAGCCGCAGTGGACTTGTCGGTGATCGAGAAGAACCAGATACCGATGAACGCAATGATCATCGAGAACAGCGCCGGGTACTCATACGGGAAGATAGCCTTCTCGTGATGCAGAATCTGCACCCAGATGGTTGGGCCGAGGACCATCAGCCCTACCGCACTCACCAGGCCCATCCAGCCGCCGATCATCGCCCCACGGGTGGTCAGCTTCTTCCAGTACATGGAAAGCAGCAGGACCGGGAAGTTGCAGCTTGCCGCGATGGAGAATGCCAGGCCCACCATGAACGCGATGTTCTGGCTTTCGAACAGGATGCCCAGGGCAATCGCCAGTATTGCCAGAGCAATAGTGGTGATTTTCGAGACGCGGATCTCATCCTTCTCGTTGGCCTTGCCTTTCTTGATCACGCTGGCGTACAGGTCATGGGACACCGCCGAGGCACCGGCCAGGGTCAGACCGGCAACCACTGCCAGGATGGTCGCGAACGCTACCGCGGAAATGAAGCCCAGGAAGATGCTGCCACCGACCGCATTGGCCAGGTGCACCGCCGCCATGTTGTTACCGCCCACCAGTGCGCCAGCCGCATCTTTGAAGGCCGGGTTGGTGCTGACCAGCAGAATCGCGCCGAAGCCGATGATGAAGGTCAGGATATAGAAGTAGCCGATGAAGCCAGTTGCATACAGCACGCTCTTGCGGGCTTCCTTTGCGTCACTCACGGTGAAGAAGCGCATCAGGATGTGTGGCAGGCCGGCAGTACCGAACATCAGCGCCAGGCCGAGGGAGAATGCGGAGATCGGGTCTTTCACCAGACCGCCAGGGCTCATGATCGCCTCACCTTTGGGGTGAACCTTGATCGCCTCGGAGAACAGCATGTTGAAGTCGAAGTTGACGTGTTTCATCACCATCAGCGCCATGAAGGAAGCGCCGGACAGCAGCAGGACAGCCTTGATGATTTGCACCCAGGTGGTTGCCAGCATGCCGCCGAACAACACATAGAGGCACATCAGGATACCGACCAGAATCACCGCAACGTGGTAGTCCAGGCCGAACAGCAGCTGGATCAGCTTGCCGGCACCGACCATTTGGGCGATCAGGTAGAACGCCACCACCACCAGGGAGCCGCAGGCGGACAGCGAGCGGATCTGGGTTTGGCCCAGGCGATAGGACGCCACGTCGGCAAAGGTGTATTTGCCCAGGTTACGCAGGCGTTCGGCGATCAGGAACAGAATGATCGGCCAGCCCACCAGGAAGCCGATCGAATAGATCAGGCCGTCGTAGCCGGAGGTGAACACCAGTGCGGAAATACCCAGGAAGGACGCAGCGGACATGTAGTCACCGGCGATCGCCAGGCCGTTCTGGAAGCCGGTGATCTTGCCGCCCGCCGCATAGTAGTCGGCTGCCGACTTGTTGCGCTTGGAAGCCCAGTAGGTGATGCACAGGGTCGCACCGACGAAAGCGACAAACATCAGGATCGCGGAAACGTTGAGCGGTTGTTTTTGCACCGCGCCGGTCAGGGCGTCAGCCGCCCAGGCGCCAGGTGCGAATGCTGCGATGCTCAGAAGAGCCATTAGACGCCGGATCATTGCTGAGCCTCCTTGAGAATCGCATTGTTCAGGTCGTCGAATTCGCCGTTGGCGCGTCGCACGTAAATGCCGGTCAGGATGAAGGCCGAAACAATCAGCCCGACACCGATCGGTATGCCCCAGGTAATCGAGGACTCAGGGCCGATTTTCGCCCCCAGGACCTGCGGACCGTAAGCAATCAGAAGGATGAATCCGGAGTAAAGCCCTAGCATGATCGCCGAAAGAATCCAGGCGAATCGCTCCCTCTTGCCAACCAGCTCCTTGAATCGCGGGCTATTTTGAATCGAGAGGTAAATGCTGTCGTTCATTGTTTTTATCCTCGCAGCACAGATTATTGTTGGAACGGTATCCACTCTATGCGGCTGCGAGCCGGGTTCCAGACGACCTTAGTCTTAGAGCCACATGACAGAATCGCCAATTACCAGCACACCATAAACAACTGTGGGAGCGAGCCTGCTCGCGATGAGGCCATAACCGTCAACATCATCGTTGACTGTTACACCGCCATCGCGAGCAAGCTCGCTCCCACAGGGAAAAGCGAACAGCGATAAACCGAGGTTTATTTAGTCCAGTCAGCCACGCGCTCAGGGTGCTTGGCTACCCAGTCTTTCGCTGCGGCTTCAGGCTTGGCGCCTTCCTGGATCGCCAGCATGACTTCGCCGATTTCATCCTTCGAAGCCCACTGGAAGTTTTTCAGGAACTTGGCCACTTCCGGTGCCTTGGTATCCAGCTCCTTGCTGCCGATGCTGTTCACGGTTTCAGCCGCGCCATACACGCCTTTCGGGTCGTCGAGGAAGCGCAGTTTCCACTTGGCGAACATCCAGTGCGGCACCCAGCCGGTCACGGCAATGGATTCGTTTTTCTTCTCGGCACGGGTCAGCTCGGCAATCATGCCGGCGCCGGAACTGGCTTTGTTCTGATAGCCGGTCAGGTCATAGTCCTTGATCGCCTGGTCGGTCTTGATCATCACGCCTGAACCGGCGTCGATGCCAACGATGCGCTTCTTGAAGCTGTCGTCGGTTTTCAGATCTTCGATGGACTTGGCCTTGACGTACTCCGGCACGATCAAACCGATCTTCGCGTCCTTGAAGTTCGGACCGTAGTCGACGACTTGATCCTTGTTCTTGGCCCAGTAATCACCGTGGGTCACCGGCAGCCAGGCGGACAGCATGGCATCGAGTTTGCCAGTGGCCACGCCCTGCCACATGATCCCGGTAGCAACGGCTTGCAGCTTCACGTCGTAATTGAGCTTCTGCTTGATTACTTCAGCGGCCACGTGGGTGGTCGCGACACTGTCGGACCAGCCGTCAACGTAACCGATGGTCACTTCCTTGGCGCTGGCGAATGTGGAACCGATCGCAAGTGCCAGAGCGGCACCTGCGCCTAAAAGTCGTCGCATCTTCATCGTTACTTCCCCGAAAGTGCTGCGCCCGGCGGATGCCGAGTCGCGTCAACGTATTGTTATGGTGCACAGCGCCCCCATCACGCCCACCGCAAACTCTTTCGTTCATCAGCGCGATTTATCAACGAGGGCACTGACGCCTTCGATAATCAACCCGACAGTCATTGCGACCTGCTCTGCCAGCGACCTCAAGGCATCGAGAAACGACATCAGAACGCCATTAAACTCGCGCCATATAATTGCATCGTGCAACACGCCCGAACTTTGCATGTCAAAATCATGCAGGCCTCCAGACACACGGCAAATGCAGGTAACATGCGCCGCTTTGTTCCCAGACGGCCTGATCATGCCCGTGACCTCCCGCTTTCCTTTTGCCCCCTATCTGTTTGCCTGTCTGCTGGGGCTCTTTGCTCTTTGCGGCTTCTGGTATGGCTTGGGCAAACCGGTGATTTTGCCGGACGCCGCCACCCCGACGCATAAACTGCAATGCGCCTCCTACACCCCCTTCGACAAGGACCAGTCGCCGTTCGATGTGCCGTTCAACTTGCGCCCCGAGCGCATGGACGCCGACCTCGCGCTGCTGGCGAAAAGTTTCCAGTGCATCCGCACCTATTCCATGACCGGCCTCGACGCCCTGCCCGACCTGGCGCGCAAGCATGGGTTGAAGCTGATGATCGGCGCCTGGGTCAACAGCAACCCGGTGGACACCGAAAAGGAAGTCGATCTGTTGATCGCCTCGGCCAACGCCAACCCTGACGTGGTGACGGCGGTCATCGTCGGCAACGAAACCCTGCTGCGCAAGGAAGTCACGGGCGCGCAACTGGCCAGGCTGATCAATAAAGTCAAAAGCCAGGTTAAGCAACCCGTGACGTATGCCGATGTCTGGGAGTTCTGGCTCAAGCACCCGGAGATCGCCCCGGCCGTGGACTTCCTGACCATTCACTTGCTGCCGTACTGGGAAGACGACCCTTCAAACATCGATGCCGCCCTGCAACATGTGGCGCAGGTACGCCAGGTGTTCGGCAACAAGTTCGCTCCCAAGGACGTGCTGATCGGTGAAACCGGCTGGCCGAGCGAAGGTCGCCAGCGTGAAACCGCCTTGCCGAGCCGGGTCAACGAGGCCAAGTTCATTCGCGGTTTTGTCGCCATGGCCGAGGAACAAGGCTGGCACTACAACCTGATCGAGGCCTTCGACCAGCCGTGGAAACGTGCCAGTGAAGGCGCGGTCGGGGGCTACTGGGGTCTGTTCGATGCAGACCGCCAGGACAAAGGTGTGCTGGCCGGTCCGGTCACCAACGTGCCGTACTGGTCGCAGTGGCTGATGGTCGGCGGCTTGATCTTCCTCGGCACGCTGTTCCTTGGCGGTCGCGTGCGCAGCACTCGCGCGGCACTGGTGTTGCCGTTGCTGGGCGCCCTGGCGGCTTGCTCACTGGGAGCATGGGGTGATCTGGCGCGGGTCACCACTCGCTTTACCAGTGAGTGGCTGTGGGTCGCCATTCTCACGGCGCTGAATCTGCTGATACTGGCTCACGCCGCACTGACGTTGAGCCCCCGCACAGGTTGGCGTGGGCGAGCATTCAATGTGTTCGAACGCCGATCAGGCTGGTTGTTGGCAGTGGCCGGTTTTGCGGCGGCGGTCACCATGCTGGAACTGGTGTTCGACCCGCGCTATCGCAGCTTCCCGAGTGTGGCGTTCATCGTGCCGGCGCTGGTCTACCTGTGCCGTCCGGTGAGCGTACCGCGCCGGGAAATCGCCCTGCTGACCTTCATCATCGGTGCCGGCATTGCGCCGCAGCTGTTTCGTGAAGGCCTGCAGAACCAACAGGCCTGGGGCTGGGCGCTGGTGAGTGTGTTGATGGTGGCGGCGTTGTGGCGCAGTTTGCGGGTGCGCAAGGCTTAAGCCTTCAGGGAATTTGCCGGCCTCTTCGCGGGCAAGCCTTGCTCCCACAGGATTTAAGTCGCACACATTTTGTGCGATCGACACCATTCCTGTGGGAGCAAGGCTTGCCCGCGATGACGGTTTATCAGGCGCTACGGGACGCCCGAACCAACCGCAACCCCGCAATCACCACCGCAAACACCGCCAGCGTCGTGTTGTACAACGCCAACGCCGGAAACCCGAGTACCAGCGACAGCAACGCCAGCCACCACCCTGCTCGCCCCGGCAGCACAAAGCCGATCACCGCAGCAGCCAGGGCACTCCAGCCCAATACATTGAAGTGAATCATCAGCCCCAGGTTCGAACGGACCAGGCATTCCCAGCGGCTCGCCTCATCGACGCAGATGCCCACCCACTGCGCGTCCTCCATGAAGCCATAACGCGCGCCATAACTGGCGGCCAGCCATAACGGCAGCAAAACGAGCAAAAGAACCACGGGCATTCGGCGGGACATGAAACGCTCCAACTAGAAAAAACGGCGGCCAGCTTAATCGCCCGCCAGCCTTAAGCAAGCACTAACAACTGTTAACTGGTCATTCAATCACTGCAAAGTGTATCGTCCAGCTACTATTACTCCGAATTAAGCCTGTTTGGTGCCGATGCGTGGCACTTTGGCGCAAATCCAGTGGTCATAGCCTGCGAACTTCATACGGCACCTTTCTTAAGGGATTCAGTCATGCTCCGTTCCTTGCGCTTCGCCGCCCTGTTTGGCGGCCTTATCCTGAGTGCGTCCGCACTGGCGGTTGATGTCGACGCCGCCGGTTATGGCTACCCCCTGACCAACCCGTTTGAAGCGACCATCGCCACGACACCACCGGATTTGCGTCCGGACTTGCCGCTGGACGATGACATCGATCAATCCGATCACAGCCTCACGTTGCGCCCGGAGCGTCAATTCGAACTGCCGGACAACTTCTGGCCAGTGAAAAAACTCACCTATCGCATCGCCACCCAGGACAAACCTGCCCCGCTGATCTTCCTGATCGCCGGCACCGGTGCGCGCTATGACAGCAGCCTGAACGAATACCTGAAAAAGCTTTACTACAAGGCTGGCTACCATGTGGTGCAGCTGTCTTCGCCCACCAGCTTCGACTTCATGAGCGCCGCGTCGCGCTTTGCCACGCCGGGCATCACCAAGGATGACGCCGAGGACATGTATCGGGTGATGCAGGCCGTGCGGGCGCAAAACCCGAAACTGCCGGTCACCGATTACTACCTGACGGGCTACAGCCTGGGCGCCCTGGATGCGGCATTCGTCGCACACCTGGACGAAACCCGCCGCAGCTTCAACTTCAAGAAAGTCCTGCTGCTCAACCCCCCGGTGAACCTCTACACCTCGATCACCAATCTCGACAAGCTGGTGCAGACAGAGGTGAAGGGCATCACCAATACGACCACCTTCTATGAACTGGTGCTGAACAAGCTGACCCGCTACTTCCAGCAGAAGGGCTACATCGATCTCAACGACGCGCTGCTCTACGACTTCCAGCAGTCCAAGCAACACCTGACCAACGAACAGATGGCCATGTTGATCGGCACCTCGTTCCGCTTCTCGGCGGCCGACATCGCCTTCACCTCGGACCTGATCAACCGCCGCGGGCTGATCACGCCACCGAAAACCCCGATCACCGAAGGCACCAGCCTCACGCCGTACCTCAAGCGGGCACTGCAGTGTGACTTCGACTGCTACATCACCGAGCAGGTCATCCCCATGTGGCGCGCCCGTACCGACGGCGGCAGCCTGCTGCAACTGATCAACCAGGTGAGCCTGTATGCACTCGAGGATTACCTGCACAACAGCCCGAAAATCGCGGTCATGCACAACGCCGACGACGTGATCCTCGGCCCGGGCGACCTTGGTTTCCTGCGCAAGACCTTTGGCGATCGCCTGACCGTCTACCCGTTGGGCGGTCACTGCGGCAACCTCAACTACCGCGTCAACAGCGACGCCATGCTGGAGTTCTTCCGTGGCTAAATACCTCCTGCTTATCGCCGCGTTACTCTGCGCAACCGCTGCCAATGCCGACAACAGCAAAGCCAACGCCCCGGTGGTCGTCGACAGCGACGGCTTCAAGGAGCCCTTGAGCAAGCTGAAATTCAACCCGGGGCTGGATCAGCGTGAATTCGAGCGTTCGACGCTCAGTGCGCTGAACGTCTACGACCCGCTGGAGGAATGGAACCGCCGGGTCTACCACTTCAACTACCGTTTCGACCAATGGGTATTCCTGCCGGTGGTCAACGGCTATCGCTACGTCACGCCAAGCTTCGTGCGTACCGGCGTCAGCAACTTCTTCAACAACCTGGGTGATGTGCCGAACCTGCTGAACAGCCTGTTGCAGTTCAAGGGCCAGCGCTCGATGGAAATCACCGGGCGCCTGCTGCTCAACACCACCATCGGCATCGCCGGCCTCTGGGACCCGGCCACCGCCATGGGCCTGCCGCGCCAGAACGAGGACTTTGGCCAGACCCTGGGCTTCTATGGCGTGCCCGCCGGTGCCTACTTCGTGCTACCGGTCCTCGGCCCGTCGAACCTGCGTGATACGGGCGGGCTGGTGGTGGATTTCACCGCCGAGAACGCGATCAACTTCCTCAATGTGGCCGAAGTCAGCTCCAACCATCCGGAAGTGTGGATTCTGCGTGGCATCGACAAGCGCTATCAGACCAGCTTCCGCTACGGCCAGCTGAACTCGCCGTTCGAGTACGAGAAAGTGCGCTACGTGTACACCGAGTCGCGCAAGTTGCAGATTGCCGAGTAAATCCAGCGGATACAAAAAACTGTGGGAGCGAGCCTGCTCGCGATGGGTCCGTAACATTCAACACCTGTGTTGACTGTTACGGACCCATCGCGAGCAGGCTCACTCCCACATTTGTTATGTGTTGGCCTTAGCCTTTCAGGATCTTCCAGATCCTGCCAACAACCATCACACCCGCCAACACCACTGCCCCCGCCACAATCCCCGCCACCGCGTTTAGCAGCGTCGGCACGATAAACCCGGCACCGCCCGCCCCTGCGCTGACACTCTCGATCCAGTGATGCACCACCGGCACGCCGTGGGTCAGGATCCCGCCACCCACCAGGAACATCGCCGCGGTACCGATCACCGACAGGCTTTTCATCATGTACGGCGCCGCACGCAGAATCCCGTTTCCGATGCTTTTGGCCATCTGCCCCGGTTTTTGTGTCAGCCACAACCCGAGGTCATCCAGCTTGACGATACCCGCTACCAGGCCATAGACCCCAATAGTCATGACGATGGCGATGCCGGACAGCACGACGACTTGCTGGGCAAGCGCCGATTCAGCCACGACACCCAGCGTGATGGCGATGATTTCCGCCGAGAGAATGAAGTCGGTACGGATCGCGCCCTTGATCTTGTCCTTTTCGAAGGCCACCAGATCCACCGCCGGGTCGGCCACGGCTTCCACCAACTCGGCATGTTCGGCCTGATCCTCAGCCTTGCTGTGCAGGAACTTGTGGGCCAGTTTCTCGAAGCCTTCGAAGCACAGGTACGCACCGCCGACCATCAGCAAGGGGGTGACCAGCCACGGGACGAAGGCGCTGATGGCCAATGCCGACGGCACAAGGATCAGTTTGTTGATGAACGAACCCTTGGCCACCGCCCAGACCACCGGAATTTCCCGTTCGGCCCGCACGCCACTGACCTGCTGGGCATTGAGCGCCAAATCATCGCCCAATACGCCGGCAGTCTTCTTGGCGGCCATCTTGGTCATCAACGCAACGTCGTCCAGCACCGCTGCAATGTCGTCGATCAGCACCAGCAAACTGCTTCCTGCCATGAATCGGTTTTCCTTCTTTAATGAATGCCGTGCAGCATAGCGCGGCCGCGCGCCGCACGGAGCATTCTTGAGCGCCGCCAAAGGCCGGTGCTACCATGCGCCACCGCCAGAACAGGCAAGGAACCACCTGGTTTATGAGCACCATCCGCGAGCGCAACAAACAACTGATCCTGCGTGCCGCCAGTGAAGAATTTGCCGACAAGGGCTTCGCTGCGACCAAAACCAGCGACATCGCAGCCAAGGCGGGATTGCCCAAGCCCAACGTCTACTACTACTTCAAATCCAAGGAAAACCTCTACCGCGAGGTCCTGGAGAGCATCATCGAGCCTATTTTGCAGGCCTCGACTCCGTTCAATCCTGACGGTGTGCCCAGCGAAGTGCTGAGCGGCTACATCCGCTCGAAAATCCGTATTTCCCGCGATCTGCCTTTTGCTTCCAAGGTATTTGCCAGCGAAATCATGCACGGCGCACCGCACCTGAGCTCCGACCTGGTCGAACAGCTCAACAGCCAGGCCAAGCACAACATCGACTGCATCCAGACCTGGATCGACCGCGGCCAGATCGCCCCCATCGACCCCAATCACCTGATGTTCAGCATCTGGGCCGCGACCCAGACCTACGCCGACTTCGACTGGCAGATCACCGCCATTACCGGCAAGGCCAGGCTGGATGAAGAGGATTATGAAGCGGCGGCGCAGACGATCACTCGGTTGGTGCTCAAGGGGTGTGAGCCAGACTGAAAGACCGCGGTGTGGCTATTCGCGAGCAGGCTCGCTCCCACAAAGGGCTTCCCACCTCCCCCTGTGGGAGCGAGCCTGCTCGCGATGAATGCCACTCGGTTTCAGCTCAAACCCAAATGGCATCCCACAGCGGATAGTCACCAAGCTTCTCCACCAGCCCAGCCCTCAGTGGGTTGGCCACGACATACCGAGCCAGCTTCACCAAATCCTCCTCCCGCCGCAGTGCTCGATCATGAAAACCTTGCTGCCACAGACTGATCTTGCGACCAGTAGACAGGTTCACTGCTTTGGTACTCAGGGATTTGACCCTTTGCATCAGCTCACTCAGTGAGCCTTGCTGCAGATCGATCAACCAATGAAAGTGATCGGGCATGACTACCCAAGCGAGTGAAATTGCCCTGCGCGAGTCCTGAGCTTGACGAAACTGATCAACAATAAGCCGACCCAGGACAAAATCCTGAAATACCGGTTCTCTTTCGAAGGTATTGGTTGTCAGCAGATAGATCCGGTTCAACTCGCCATACCGGCCTGTGCGCAAGCGATGAGAAGCTGGCAAATCAGACACTCCCTTGCCTGGTTCATGATCAATTCATGAAAGGCTAGACCTGTGTCTGCCAGAGGATGGGGCAGACTTTTCGCTGGATGTGTCTGGTAGATAGCTATCGCGAGCAGGCTCGCTCCCACAGTGGATCTTCTGTGCCTGCAAACTTCTGTGGGAGTGAGCCTGCTCGCGATAGCGGTTAGTCAGTCGCTGAAGATCAAGCAACAACCCCCGCATCCGCCCTCAACCCCAACGCCTCGATCGCATTGATCGCACACTGCTCATCCACATCCGACAGATCCCCGCTGATCCCCACCGCCCCCAGCACAATCCCGGCCTGATCGCGAATCAGCACGCCGCCCGGTGCCGGCACGACGCTGCCCTGGCCCAGGCTGTTCAAGGCGGCGATGAAGGCCGGGCGTTGTTGGGCGTCCAGGGCCAGCAGGCGTGAGCCCTTGCCCAGGGCGATGGCGCCCCAGGCCTTGCCGATGGCGACTTGCGGACGCAGCAGGCTGGCGCCGTCTTCGCGCTGCAGGGTAACCAGGTGCCCACCGGCATCCAGTACCGCGATGGTCAGGGGCGCAGCGGAGATTGCCCGCCCTGCGTTGATGGCCTCGTCGACCAGTTTGACTGCGACTTTCAAGGTTAAAGCGCTCATGGTGCCGTCCTCATTTTGTTTTTCGGAAAGCCGTTGGGCTGCTTCTTTGTGCCGCAGCCCGATGCGACAAATAGAACACAATGAATTATTTTTTTGTATACAATAATTCTAGAAAAGCGCCACATGCGACGAAAAGCCACAGTGAATAGGGCTTCCGACGAATGAAACGGTTGCTTGAGAAAATGGATTGACCTGCGCCATCCACCGTGAATACACTCAGCGCAAAGCCACTTGTATACAATTACAAAACGTAAAGAGGCACAAAACCATGAGCAAAATGAGAGCAATCGAAGCCGCCGTTCTGGTGATGCGCCGTGAAGGGGTCGATACCGCTTTTGGCATCCCCGGTGCCGCCATCAACCCGCTGTACTCCGCCCTGCAAAAGGTCGGCGGCATCGATCACGTCCTCGCTCGACACGTTGAAGGCGCGTCGCACATGGCCGAGGGCTACACCCGCACCAAGGCCGGCAACATCGGCGTGTGCATTGGCACCTCCGGCCCTGCCGGCACCGACATGGTCACCGGGCTCTACAGCGCCTCGGCCGACTCGATCCCGATCCTTTGCATCACCGGCCAGGCACCCCGCGCCCGTCTGCACAAGGAAGACTTCCAGGCTGTCGACATCACCAGCATCGTCAAGCCGGTAACCAAGTGGGCGACCACCGTTCTGGAGCCGGGCCAGGTGCCTTACGCGTTCCAGAAAGCCTTCTATGAAATGCGCTCCGGCCGTCCAGGCCCGGTGCTGATCGACCTGCCGTTCGACGTACAGATGGCGGAAATCGAATTCGATATCGACGCCTACCAGCCGCTGCCACTGGCCAAGCCGAGCGCGACCCGCGTTCAGGTGGAAAAAGCCCTGGCAATGCTCGATCAGGCCGAACGCCCATTGCTGGTGGCCGGTGGTGGCATCATCAATGCCGACGCCAGCGACCTGCTGGTGGAATTCGCCGAGCTGACCGGCATCCCGGTCATCCCGACCCTGATGGGCTGGGGCACCATTCCTGACGATCACCCACAGATGGTCGGCATGGTCGGTCTGCAGACTTCGCACCGCTACGGCAACGCCACCCTGCTCAAGTCCGACCTGGTACTGGGCGTGGGTAACCGCTGGGCCAACCGTCACACCGGTTCGGTCGACGTCTACACCGAAGGCCGCAAGTTCATTCACGTTGATATCGAACCGACCCAGATCGGTCGCGTGTTCACCCCGGACCTGGGCATCGTGTCCGACGCCGCTGCCGCGCTGACCGTGTTCCTCGAAGTCGCTCGCGAATGGCAAGCCGCCGGCAAGCTGAAAAACCGCAGTGCCTGGCTGCAAGACTGCCAGCAGCGCAAAGCCAGCCTGCAGCGCAAGACCCACTTCGACAACGTGCCGGTCAAGCCGCAGCGCGTTTACGAAGAAATGAACCAGGTGTTCGGCAAGGACACTTGCTACGTCAGCACCATCGGCCTGTCGCAGATTGCCGGCGCGCAGTTCCTGCACGTCTACAAGCCGCGTCACTGGATCAACTGCGGCCAGGCGGGCCCGTTGGGCTGGACCATTCCGGCGGCGCTGGGCGTGGTCAAGGCTGATCCGAGCCGCAAAGTTGTCGCGCTGTCGGGCGACTACGACTTCCAGTTCATGATCGAAGAGCTGGCAGTGGGCGCGCAGTTCAAGCTGCCGTACATCCATGTCGTGGTGAACAACTCGTACCTGGGCCTGATTCGCCAGGCGCAGCGCGGTTTCGAGATGGACTACTGCGTACAACTGTCCTTCGATAACCTGAACGCGCCGGAACTCAACGGTTATGGCGTCGATCACGTCGCGGTTGCCGAGGGCCTGGGTTGCAAGGCACTGCGTGTGTTCGAACCTGCCGACATCGCCCCTGCCCTGCGCAAGGCTCAAGAGATGATCGAAGAGTTCAAGGTTCCGGTGATTGTCGAGGTTATTCTGGAGCGCGTGACCAACATTTCCATGGGCACCGAGATCAACGCCGTCAACGAATTCGAAGACCTGGCGCTGGTCGGCAACGACGCGCCTACTGCGATTTCGTTGCTCGATTAACTAACAGCTGATCACTCTCCCTGTAGGAGCGAGCCTGCTCGCGATGAGGCCGGCACATTCAACATCCGTGTTGACTGACACACCGCTATCGCGAGCAGGCTCACTCCTACAGGGGGACTGCACATATTCACAGGAGACCACCATGCCGCGTTTCGCAGCCAACCTGTCCATGCTGTTCACCGAACAGGACTTTCTCGCCCGTTTCGAAGCGGCCGCCAAGGCCGGCTTCAGTGGTGTCGAATACCTGTTCCCGTACGATTTCAACTCGGCTGAAATCAAGGCCAAGCTCGATGCCAACGGTCTGACCCAAGTGCTGTTCAACCTGCCGGCCGGCGACTGGGCCAAGGGCGAGCGCGGTATCGCGTGCCTGCCGGACCGGGTTGAAGAGTTCCGCGCCGGTGTCGATCTGGCCATCGCCTACGCGCAAGTGCTGGGCAACACCCAGGTCAACTGCCTGGCCGGTATCCGTCCACAGGGCGTCGACGATGCCACCGTGGAAAAAACCTTCGTCGCCAACCTCAAGTACGCGGCCGACAAGCTGCAGGCAGCGGGCATCAAACTGGTGATGGAAGCGATCAACACCCGCGACATCCCCGGCTTCTACCTGAACAACACGGCGCAAGCCCTGTCGATTCGCGAGCAGGTCGGCAGCGCCAACCTGTTCCTGCAATACGACATCTATCACATGCAAATCATGGAGGGCGACCTGGCCCGCACCATGCAATCGCACCTGGGCGAGATCAACCACATCCAGTTGGCCGACAACCCGGGGCGTAACGAACCAGGCACCGGTGAAATCAACTACCGCTTCCTGTTCGAACACCTGGACCGCATCGGTTATCAGGGTTGGGTTGGCTGCGAATACAAGCCACTGACCACCACCGAAGCGGGTCTGGGCTGGCTCAAAACCCATAACGCGATCTAACGCAGCTCCCTGTAGGAGCGAGCATGCTCGCGATGTAGGCCCAGACAACGCGGGGCATCAGACGGCCCGCATTATCGTTGACGTCCATCGCGAGCATGCTCGCTCCTACAGATAAGCAGCAACACAAAAACAAGAGGATTTTCTCATGGCTAAAATCGGATTCATCGGCACCGGCATCATGGGCCACCCAATGGCGGCGAACCTGCAGAAAGCCGGTCACAGCCTGTTCCTGTCCGCGCACCACGACGCTGCCCCAGCCGATCTGGTCGCCGCTGGCGCCGTCGCCCTGGCCAACCCGAAGGAAGTCGCCCAGGAAGCCGAATTCATCATCGTCATGGTCCCTGATACCCCGCAGGTCGATGACGTACTGTTCCGCGCCGACGGCGTCGCTGCCGGCATCGGCAAGGGCAAAGTGGTGATCGACATGAGCTCGATCTCGCCCACCGCGACCAAAGCCTTCGCCGCGAAAATCAACGAAAAAGGCGCGCAATACCTCGACGCACCGGTGTCCGGCGGTGAAGTCGGCGCCAAGGCCGCGACCCTGAGCATCATGGTCGGCGGCGATGCCGATGCCTTCGAACGCGCCCTGCCGCTGTTCCAGGCCATGGGCAAGAACATCACCCTGGTCGGTGGCAACGGTGACGGTCAGACCGCGAAAGTGGCGAACCAGATCATCGTCGCGCTGAACATCCAGGCCGTGGCCGAAGCCCTGCTGTTCGCTTCGAAAAACGGTGCCGATCCAGCCAAGGTGCGTGAAGCGCTGATGGGCGGTTTCGCGTCGTCCAAGATCCTCGAAGTGCACGGCGAGCGCATGATCAAGGGCACCTTCGATCCGGGCTTCCGCATCAGCCTGCACCAGAAGGACCTGAACCTGGCCCTGCAAGGCGCCAAGGAACTGAACATCAACCTGCCGAACACCGCCAACGCCCAGCAAGTGTTCAGCACCTGCGCGGCCATCGGTGGCAGCAACTGGGACCACTCGGCGCTGATCAAGGGCCTGGAACACATGGCGAACTTCTCGATTCGCGACAAGAAGTAAGCCCTGCCCGAACCTGCATCAAACCTGTGGGAGCGAGCCTGCTCGCGATTCAGGCACCAAGGTGTGGTAGGTACACCTCGGTGATTTCATCGCGAGCAGGCTCGCTCCCACAGGTAACCCGAGTTGCCCTTCAAATAACAAGAATTCCGGGAGCCCGCCATGTCGGTCGATCCGCAACAATTCCTGCGCGAGCTGTTCGCCACAGCCATCGACGCGGCCCATCCGCAACAAGTCCTCGAAGCCCATCTGCCTGCCGATCGAACCGGTCGGGTAATCGTCATCGGTGCCGGCAAGGCCGCGGCCGCCATGGCCCAGGTGGTCGAGCGCTGCTGGCAGGGTGAAGTGTCCGGTCTGGTGGTGACGCGTTACGGTCACGGCGCCCCCTGCGAAAAAATCGAAGTGGTCGAGGCTGCGCACCCCGTGCCAGACGCCGCCGGCCAGGCCGTGGCCAAACGCGTATTCGAGCTGGTCAGCAACCTGACGGAAAGCGACCGCGTGATCTTCCTGCTGTCCGGTGGCGGTTCAGCGCTGCTGGCCCTGCCAGCCGCCGGCATCACCCTGGCCGACAAGCAGGCGATCAACAAGGCCCTGCTCAAATCCGGCGCCACCATCGGCGAGATGAACTGCGTGCGCAAGCACCTCTCGGCGATCAAGGGCGGGCGCCTGGGCAAGGCCTGCTGGCCTGCCACTGTTTATACCTATGCGATTTCCGATGTACCGGGCGACCTCGCCACGGTCATCGCTTCCGGTCCCACCGTGGCCGACCCGAGCACCTCGGCCGAAGCGCTGGCGATCCTCAAGCGCTACAACATCGACGTTCCCGTCTCCGTGCGCACCTGGCTGCAAAACCCGGAATCGGAAACCGTCAAACCCGGCGACCCGAGCTTGGCCCGCAGCCACTTCCAGTTGATCGCCCGCCCGCAACAGTCACTGGAAGCGGCGGCGGTGAAATGCCGTCAGGCCGGGTTCAGCCCGCTGATCCTCGGCGACCTGGAAGGTGAATCCCGCGAAGTGGCGAAGGTCCACGCCGGTATCGCCCGTCAGGTGGTGCAGCACGGCCAGCCCCTGGCCGCGCCCTGCGTGATTCTGTCGGGCGGCGAAACCACCGTCACCGTGCGCGGCAATGGCCGTGGCGGACGCAACGCCGAGTTTCTGCTGAGCCTGACCGACAGTCTCAAGGGCCTGCCCGGTGTCTACGCGCTGGCCGGTGACACCGATGGTATCGACGGCTCCGAAGACAACGCCGGCGCGATCATGACCCCGGACAGCTACGCCCGCGCCGCCGCACTGGGCCTGAGCGCCAGCGACGAACTGGACAACAACAATGGCTATGGCTACTTCCAGGCGCTGGATGCATTGATCGTCACCGAGCCGACCCGCACCAACGTCAACGACTTCCGCGCCATCCTGATTCTCGAGAGCCCTAAACATGACGCCTGATAAGAAAGTCAAAATTCTCGCCACGCTGGGCCCCGCCATTGGCGGAATCGACGACATTCGTGAGCTGGTGCAGGCCGGGGTCAACATCTTTCGCCTGAACTTCAGCCACGGCGATCACGCCGACCACGCCCAGCGCTACCAGTGGATTCGCGAAGTCGAGCGCCAGCTCAATTATCCGCTGGGCATCCTGATGGACCTGCAAGGCCCGAAACTGCGGGTCGGCAAGTTCGCCGAGGGCAAGGTGCAGCTGGTTCGCGGTCAGGCTTTGCGCCTGGACCTCGATGCAACGCCGGGCGATGAGCGCCGGGTCAATCTGCCGCATCCGGAAATCATCGCGGCGCTGGAGCCGGGCATGGACCTGCTGCTGGACGACGGCAAACTGCGCCTGCGCGTGGTGACGAAATACGCCGATGCCATCGACACCACGGTGCTCAACGGCGGCGAACTGTCGGACCGTAAAGGCGTGAACGTGCCGCAAGCGGTGCTCGACCTCAGCCCGCTGACCGCCAAGGATCGCCGCGACCTGAGTTTCGGCCTGGAACTGGGTGTGGACTGGGTGGCGCTGTCGTTCGTGCAGCGTCCGGACGACATCCGCGAGGCCCGTACGCTGATCGGTGACAAGGCCTTCCTGATGGCCAAGATCGAGAAGCCATCGGCCGTCGAACAACTGCGTGAGATCGCCGAATTGAGCGACGCGATCATGGTCGCCCGCGGTGATCTGGGCGTGGAAGTACCGGCCGAAAGCGTGCCGCAGATCCAGAAGAACATCATCGGCACTTGCCGCCAGCTCGGTAAACCGGTGGTGGTGGCGACGCAGATGCTCGAATCCATGCGCTTCTCCCCGGCACCGACCCGCGCCGAAGTCACGGACGTGGCCAACGCCGTGGCCGAAGGTGCCGACGCCGTGATGCTGTCGGCGGAGACCGCGTCCGGCGAATACCCGCTGGAAGCCGTGCAGATGATGAGCAAGATCATCCGCCAGGTGGAAAACGGCCCGGACTATCAGGCCCAGCTCGACGTCAGCCGGCCGAAAGCCGAAGCCACGGTGTCCGATGCAATCAGTTGCGCGATCCGCCGCATCAGCAACGTGTTGCCGGTGGCGGTGCTGGTCAATTACAGCGAGTCGGGCGCGTCGAGCTTGCGCGCCGCGCGGGAACGGCCGACGGTGCCGATCCTCAACCTCACGCCGAATCTGCAAACCGCTCGCCGCCTGACCGTGGCCTGGGGCGTGCACTCGGTGGTCAATGATCGCCTGCGTCAGGTGGATGAAGTGTGTTCCACCGCGCTGGAAATTGCCCAGGCCCAGGGCATGGCCGAGCGTGGCGACACGTTATTGATCACTGCGGGTGTGCCGTTTGGGCAACCTGGGTCGACTAACTCCTTGCGTATCGAAACATTGATCTAAGCAATAACACCTGTGGCGAGGGAGTTTGCTCCCGCTCGACTGCGTAGCAGTCGTCGCTTCGGCATGACGGGTTCCACAGAGAAACCGCATTCACCGATTTCGGGGCAGCTTCGCAGCCCGGCGGGAGCAAGCTCCCTCGCCACAGAGTTTGTGCAACACCTTTGATTTTCCACTGCCCCCAGACTTCATCATGCCTGCCAATCACTTCAACACCCACTGCCCCGACTGGGCCGAGGCCTTTCTCAACGGCTTCAGTCAAATATTCCTTCAGCGCCATCCGCTCTGCGGCCTGCTGTGCCTGTCAGCCATCCTGTTCACTGCGCCTGCGCTGCTTGGCGGTGCGTTGCTCGGTGGTGTCGCCGGGTTGCTCACCGCACAGCGGCGCAACTATGCAAAGGCCGATCGCCAGGCTGGATTGTTCAGCTACAACGGCGTGCTGCTGGGCCTGCTGCTGAGCCTGTATTTCCCCTGGTCGGCCATGATGCCGCCGCTGATTCTGGCGGCCGGCGGCCTGAGTGCGATCATCACCCAGCAGTGGCTCAAGCGCGCCCGCGTCAATCAATGCGTGCCCGCCTATACCGCGCCGTTCGTGGGCCTGAGCTGGTTGCTGCTGTGTTTTGCCGAACCGTCCACAGCGTCACCCCTGATTGACTTGAACACCACGAACCTGCTTGCCGCGCTGCTCAAGGGCATCGGCCAGGTGATGTTCCTCGACCATCCGTTGGCCGGTGCGATGATTGCCGCCGGTTTGCTGATCGCCGATCGCCGGGCCTTTGGCTGGGCGCTGCTGGCATCGGCCATCGGCCTGGGCTCCAGCCTGCTGCATCACGAAACAGGCACTGCACTGCAGGGCCTTGGCGGCTACAACGCGGTGCTGGCCGCACTGGCATTCAGCACGCAACGCCAGCATCCCTGGCTGCCACTGGTCGGCATCGTCATGGCGCTGTTGCTGACGCCGCTGTTCGCCGCCCTGGGCCTGGCCACGCTGACCGCACCGTTCATCCTCGCCTGCTGGCTGATCCGCACCGGCATCCAGATGCTCGGCAAAACCGCTGTCGATAACGCGCCTTGCGCTCACGGGGACAATCAACCTAGGCTGCGCTGATCTTCGAGTCAGGCGTTATCCATGGACAGCAGCAAAAACTGGCGTGAACAGCTCTACGTCATGATTTTCCAGACCGACACCAAGGCTGGCAGGCGTTTCGACGGCATTTTGCTGTTGATCATCCTCGCCAGCCTGGTGATCGTGATGCTCGACAGCATCGACACCGTCCACAAGAACTACGCCGACGTGCTGGCGTACATCGAGTGGGGTTTCACGGTCATCTTTCTTGGCGAGTACATCCTGCGCCTGTACTGCTCACCCAAGCCGCTGCGCTATGCCTTCAGTTTTTACGGGATGGTGGATTTGCTGGCCATCGTGCCCGGCATCCTCGCCCTCTATTACGCCGATGCCCAGTACCTGCTGATTATCCGGATCATCCGGATGCTGCGGATTTTCCGCGTGCTCAAGCTCGGTCCGTACCTCAAACAGGCCCACTACCTGCTCGATGCCCTGCGCGGCAGCAAGCAGAAAATCCTCGTGTTCCTGCTCAGCGTCTGCACCCTGGTCACGGTGTTCGGCACGCTGATGTATGTGGTCGAAGGCCCGCAGCACGGGTTCACCAGCATTCCCAAGGGCATCTACTGGGCCATCGTGACGCTGACGACCGTCGGTTATGGCGACATCGTGCCCAAGACCGTATTGGGCCAAGTGATCTCTTCGATGGTGATGATCACCGGTTACTCCATCATCGCCGTGCCCACCGGCATCTTTACCGCCGAGCTGGCCACCGCCATGCGCGGCGGTCAACTGCAACACGACTGCCCGGTCTGCAAGAAAAACAGTCACGAACACGAAGCATCGTTCTGCTCGCGCTGCGGCAATGCACTGTTCAAGAAAATGGAATAAGCAAAGAGCTTTTTAATCTTTAAATGACTATGCGTGCCCGGCTATAGTCGCTGGCAAAATGGTATCGCTCTCTACAAACAAATCACCTGTAGGAGCGAGCATGCTCGCGATGGACGACAGAACACCGCAGGGTGTCAGGTTGCCAGCGTTATCGTTGACGTCCATCGCGAGCATGCTCGCTCCTACACACACAGAACAAGGAATTCGCAGTGAAAAAAATCTTTGGCGCCTCACTCCTTGCCGCGGGTCTGGCCCTGACCAGCATGGCCCAGGCCGCACCGACCCTGCTCAACGTTTCCTACGACGTGATGCGCGATTTCTACAAGGACTACAACACTGCGTTCCAGAAACACTGGCAAGCCGAGCACAACGAAAACATCACCCTGCAGATGTCCTTCGGCGGCTCCAGCAAACAGGCGCGCTCGGTCATCGACGGCCTGCCGGCTGACGTGATCACCATGAACATGGCCACCGATATCAACGCCCTGGCGGACAACGGCAAACTGGTTCCGGACAACTGGGTCACCCGCCTGCCGAACAACAGCGCGCCGTTCACCTCGGCCACCGTGTTCATCGTCCGCAAAGGCAACCCGAAAGCCCTCAAGGATTGGCCGGACCTGCTCAAGGACGGCGTGCAAGTGGTCGTGCCGAACCCGAAGACCTCGGGTAACGGTCGCTACACCTACCTGTCGGCCTGGGGCTACGTGCTGAAAAACGGCGGTGACGAGAACAAGGCCAAGGAATTCGTCGGCAAGCTGTTCAAGCAGGCGCCGGTGCTCGATACCGGTGGCCGCGCCGCCACCACTACCTTCATGACCAACCAGATCGGCGACGTGCTGGTGACCTTCGAAAACGAAGCGGAAATGATTGCCCGCGAGTTCGGCCGCGACCAGTTCGAAGTGATCTACCCAAGCGTCTCCGCCGAAGCAGAGCCACCGGTGTCGGTGGTCGACAAGTCGGTCGACAAGAAAGGCACCCGCGCTGCCGCCGAGGAATACCTGAAGTACCTGTGGTCGCCGGAAGGCCAGGAAATCGCCGCCGCCAACTACCTGCGCCCACGGGATCCTGCGGTACTGGTCAAGTACACCGACCGCTTTCCGAAAGTGGACTTCCTGTCGGTCGAGAAGACCTTCGGCGACTGGCGTACCGTGCAGAAAACCCACTTCAATGATGGCGGGGTTTTCGATCAGATTTACGCCCAGTAAGCACTGAGCGGCAATGAAAAAGGCGACCTGAAGAGGTCGCCTTTTTTGTCGGTAAAACGCCGAACTCCTGTAGGAGCGAGCCTGCTCGCGATGGGCGTTAACGATAACGCGTGTTTTCTGAATAAATGCGGCGCTCTCGAGTCCATCGCGAGCAGGCTCGCTCCCACAGTGTTGGTGTGTGTTTCAGGTCAGGTTGCCGCAGAAAATCGCCTGGTGACCATCGGCCGGGCTTTCGCGCACCACCAACGCATAGCCGCCCGCTCGAAGCGTCTCGTAGGCGACCGGTGCGCTCTTCCAGAAATACTGGTACGAGGACTGCGAATAGAATCGCGCATTCGGACCGTCGTTCATGTCATAGACCGGCTTGGCCCCCAGGCTCGAACAGCTGCCCGGATAGATGTAAGCCAGCAAACGACCCGGCAGCGCGCTGCCCATGCTCTCGCCACTGACAGCGAACCAGAACACCGTTGCATTGCCTTCGGACATCATGATGGGCCGGGCGATTTTCCCGGCATTGATGGGTGTAGCGTTCAGGGGAACGTTGGTGACCTGGCGATCAGGCACTGTAGAGCACCCGGAGATCGTCCCAACCGCTACCACCAACGCCAGCGAAGATACGATTTTCATCGTGATACTCCCGCTTTGTAAGGACGCGTTGAAGTGATCCCCCTGTAGATTCTAGCCGTCACCGCAAAGCTGGCATTTCTTCGGATGGTCGGTAGGTACCTTGTGGGAGCGAGCCTGCTCGCGAATGCGGTGTGCCAATCAACATCGAATTCGACTGGCACCCCGCTTTCGCGAGCAGGCTCGCTCCCACAGGTCACATCGGCGGTGTCACGCCATCCTTGCCGGCGGAAATCGATTGCGCGGTGAGCGTGCCGTCAGCGCTGCGGGTGACAAAGGTGACGATCTTCACCCCCACTTTCAGCAGGCTGCGATCCCCCGGCACCAGGTTGACGATCGGCACGTCTTCCGGCACCAGTATTTTCTGCTGGCCGCCCTTGTAGTTGACGGTCAGCACCCGGCCATTGCTGACCACCAGATCGCCGACGCTGCCGTTGGTCATGCTGCTGCCCTTGACCAGGTCGAAGGGCCGGTGACCGTCGCCGCTGCCCGCCAGCTCCGGCGGGAAAACATGGACCTCCAGCGCCTTGAGGCTGCCATCCTCTTGAGGAATGGCCGCCGAACCGATGTAGCTGCCAGGCTTGATGTCTTCGATATTGGCCAGGGTGACGGCGCGGACCTTGGTGTCCGGGGTCAGGTTGATCACCACGTTCTCGCCGCTGTTGACGTGGACCTTCAGAAGGTCGGGACTCACGCCGGTAATTTCGCCGCGTACGCCAATCCGCATGGCCGGTGCCTCTTCAGCCTGGGCCAGCCCGGCGCTGAACAAGCCCACCAGCGTGACCAGCGAAACACCGCGAACGAGGAGACGAAACATCGCATTCATGGAAGTGCCTGCCTGTGACGAAAACGGGAAAGAGAACATAAGCACGCTATCGAACAAGATGTAAGTGAATGTATCATCGGCCCACGACTTTTCGACGCAACGCTCGCCGGCAAACGGCACGCACGTTCGTCACTCATTCCGCAACGGAATGACTGCTATCACCCCAATCCCTCTTCTGCCGCACCGGTCGGGCCATTAGCCTGCACGCATTCTCTTCAGCTCAGCGAGACACGTTATGAATCCAGCGACCCAGGTGCCCCACGGCACCATAACAATGACCCGAGGCATGGTGCTGCTGTTCGCCTTCTGCTGCGGTGCGATCGTGGGCAACCTCTATTACGCCCAGCCAATCATCGGCCTGATCGCACCGGACGTCGGCCTGAGCAACACCCTGGCCAGCTTCATCGTTTCGCTGACCCAGATCGGCTACGCGTTGGGACTTTTCTTCCTGGTGCCGCTAGGAGACCTGCTGGAAAACCGCCGCTTGATGATCATCACCAACCTGGTGGCGATTGCCAGCCTGATGGGCGCAGCGTTCACCGATCAGCCGAATGTGTTTTTGCTGGTTTCGTTGCTGGTGGGCTTCAGCTCGGTGTCGGTGCAGATCCTGATTCCGCTGGCCGCTCACCTGGCGCCGGAGGAATCTCGTGGCCGGGTGGTCGGCGGGATCATGGGCGGGCTGCTGCTGGGCATTCTGTTGGCGCGACCGGTGTCCAGCGTGATCGCCGACCACTTTGGCTGGCGCGCGATGTTTATCTTCGCGGCGCTGTTGATGGTGGCGATCAGCATCGTGGTGGCGGTGACCATTCCCAAGCGTCAGCCTGATCACAGCGCGACTTACGGGCAATTGCTCGGCTCGCTGTGGACGCTGCTGCGCCAGCAACCGGTGTTGCGTCAGCGCGCGTTCTACCAGGGTTGCATGTTCGCCACCTTCAGCCTGTTCTGGACCGCGGTGCCACTGGAGCTGGCGCGTAACCATGGCCTGTCGCAATCGCAGATCGCGATTTTCGCGCTGGTCGGAGCGATCGGTGCCATCGCCGCGCCCATCGCCGGTCGCCTGGCCGACGCCGGCCACACCCGCATCGCGTCCTTGCTGGCCCTGCTGTTCGCCAGCCTGAGCTTCCTCCCCGCCTTCATTCATCCGGCCTACAGCGTCATCGGCCTGGCCGTGACCGGCGTGGTACTGGATTTCTGCGTGCAGATGAACATGGTCCTCGGCCAGCGCGCGGTCTACGCCCTCGACGCCAAGAGCCGCAGCCGCCTGAACGCGCTGTACATGACCAGCATCTTCATCGGCGGCGCCTTCGGCTCTTCGGTGGCCAGTGCGGTGTATGAGCATGGCGGCTGGTTGTGGATCGTGGTGGTGGGCAGTGTGTTTCCGCTGGTGGCCTTGGTGCGGTTTTTGAGTGTTTCGCAGAAGCGTTCGCTGGCTACTGCATAACCCCCAAAAAGCTTCGCGAGCAGGCTCGCTCCCACATTTGATCGCGATTCAATGTGGGAGCGAGCCTGCTCGCGATAGCGGCGTGTCAGGCAACTAAGATGCTGGATGTGCCGGCCACATCGCGAGCAGGCTCGCTCCTACAATGGTTTGTGCAACTTTCAGTTTGTAAAAGGACTCTCGATGGATCGTTTGGCCGCAATGGAAACCTTCGTCTACGTGGTGGAAACCGGTTCGTTTTCCGCGGCGGCCCGGCGCCTGGGGATTGGTCAGCCCGCCGTGTCGAAAACCATCGCGCAGCTCGAATCGCGGCTGGCTGTGCGGCTGCTGTTGCGCTCGACCCGTGGCCTCACCCCTACCGAGGCCGGGCTGGCGTTTTTCGAGCGGGCCAAGCGCGCCATCGAAGAAGCCGATGAGGCCGACAACGCTGCACGCGGTTCGGCCAGCGGCCTGAGCGGCAACCTGCGCGTGTGTGCCGCCGTGACCTTCGGCCGACAGCACATCGTGCCGCACCTGGGGCCGTTTCTGGAGCAGAACCCGCAACTCAACATCGACCTGATGCTCGATGATCGCTACGTCAATCTGGTGGAAGAAGGCGTCGACGTTGCGCTGCGCCTGGGTACCTTGAGCGACTCCGGCCTCACCGCCCGCAAGATTGCCGAATGCCGACGCGTGGTGCTCGGCACGCCCGCCTATTTCGACAAACACGGCGAACCCGCCTGCCCTGCCGATCTGAGTCAGCACCAGGCAATCGTCTACACCTTGGGGGGCGGGGCCAGTTGGTCATTCAGGAAGGCCGGCGAAGAACAATCGGTGATGATGAGCGGTCGAATCCGCGTCAATGCCGCCGAAGGCCTGCGTGCAGCGGTGCTGGCACATCAGGGGCTGGTCATGGCTTCCGAATGGATGTTCGCGCCGGAACTGGCCAGCGGTGCGGTCAGGGAGGTGATGTCCGACTGGACGCTGCCGAATCAGGACCTGTGGGCGGTTTTCCCCACGGGCAGGATGGCCAGCGCCAAGGCGCGGGCGTTCGTTGAATATGTGCAGGGATTATTGGCTGAGCAGGTCTGATCCCACCTGTAGGAGCGAAGCTTGCTCGCGATGGACGCCAACGATTACGCGCCCCGTCTGAATGATCGCGTTCTCCTCAGGTTTTTCGCGAGCAGGCTCGCTCCTACAAAGGGATCGAGTTTATCCGCAGAATCCAGTCGCCTTTCAGTCCCGCCTACAGCACACACCCATCAAATCCCACACTGACATTCCCCGGCAGCTCCCCGCGATGCTCCATCAGCCACGCATCCAGCGTATGCCCGACATGGGTCAACACCGCCGCCTGTGGTCGCAAGGCTTCAATGCACTGCAGCGCCAGGTTCAGGTCATTGTGATTGCGCGGTGCCTGGGGTTGCGGTGGCATCGAGCAGTCGAGGACCAGCAAGTCCAGTGCCTCGCGTTGCAAGCGTGCCGTGGTGTCCGGTGGCAGGCCCACTGTGTCGGTCAGGTAGGCGATGCGCCGTCCATCGCCCTCCAGCAGATAGCCGAGGGTCGGCTTGGAATGCAGCAGCGGCAGGGCTGTAACGCTCAAACTGCCGAAGAGACGGGTCTCGAAAGCCTCGAACGGCTGGCTGAAATCCAGGATGCCCGGATGCTTGTAGAGGTCCGCCAGGCCTTCCGGGTCCGCCGGGCCGTGCACCGGAATCACTAGGCCCTGACCCCAACGCAAATGCAGCAGACCCTGGGCATGGTCAGCGTGGTAGTGGGTCTGGAAGATGCCGTTGAAACTGCGCGGCGGGAAGCGTTCGGTGAGGTCCAGCAGGCCGCTGTCGATCAGCCAGCGCTGGTCGCCGCATTCGATCAGCGCACAGCAAGGGCGTCGGCGCCAGCGTTCATCGATGTGAGCGCGAACGCAGGCCTGGCATTCGCAACCATAGACGGGAACCTGCCGGGCATCGCCGGTGCCGAGCAGCGTCAGGCGCATAGGGGCGGCTCGTCGATGCAGGCCAGCAGGCGGTCGACCGTCCGCTCCAGCGACCCGGAGTTGTCGAGCAGATGCACGCTCGGGTCCTCGGCCAGCAGGCGTTCACCGAAGCGGGCATTGCGCGCCAGCCGCTGATCGATTTCCGCCACGGACTCACGCCCCCGCGCCAGCAGGCGTTGGCGCAACACCGCCTCATCCACGGTTAGCAACACCACCAGCACGTTCGGATAGCGCTCGCGGGTCTGCGGCAGATGCCCGCGCGAGCCATTGATCAGCACGTCGTCCCCCGCCGCCAGCCAATCGTCGATTTCCTTCGGGATGCCATAGGCCAGTCCATTGGCCTGCCAGCTCAGGGCAAATGCACCCTGGGCCTGCATTTCAGTGAACTGCTGCATGCTGACGCCCAACGCCGCCTCGCCCACCGCTTCGGCCGAACGGGTGATGACCCGCCGCACGATGCGGCAGCCACGTTCGGCCAACCGCGTGCGTGCGGCATCCAGCAGGCTGTCCTTGCCCGAACCTGAAGGCCCGATGAGATAGATCAACCTGCCCGACATCAAAACACCCTCTTCGCTTGTCGCCATACTTGCTGGACCACCGGCAAACCGTCCTGGCTGCGGGCCTGCACCAGATCCGCACGCAAACCCTTGGCAATCTGCCCGCGATCGTCGAGCCCGGCGGCGCTGGCCGGGGCCAGGCTGACCATGCGCATCGCTTCGGCCAGGTCGATACGCTCGCTCTGCGCCGCCAGGGCAAATGCCGCCTGCAAGAGGCTCGCCGGGTAGTAGTCGCTGGACAAAATATCCAGCAGCCCTTGTTCAGCCAGCTCGGCGGCGGCCACGTTACCCGAGTGCGATCCGCCGCGCACGATGTTCGGCGCGCCCATCAACACTTTCATGTTCCGCTCCTTGCAACCGCGCGCCGCCTCGACGGTGGTCGGGAACTCGGCAATGGTCATGCCGTAGCGCGCCGACTCCTCGACGTGGGCCAGGGTCGCGTCGTCATGGCTGGCCACCGACAGGCCACGGGCCAGGCAATGCTCGACGATCGCCGCGCGATAGCGATCGCTGTACTGGCGGGAGTTGGCCATCTGCAAGGTGATGAATTCGTCCATCTGCGTCGTCGTCAGGTGGTACTTGCCCATGTAGTACTCACGGTACTTGGACTCCAGCACGAATTGGCGCTGACCCGGCGAATGGTCCATCACCGACACCAGTTGCACCAGCGGGTTCTCCACCAGGTCTCGGAACACGCTCAGGGTGTCCGGGTGGCACAGCTCGCAGCGCAGGTGCAGGCGGTGCTCGGCACGGGTCAGCCCGGCATCCGAGGCACTGGAGATCGCTTCGAGCATCGCCGGCAGTTTCTGCATGCGATTGCCCTTGGGGTTCACGTCGCCGATGGACACCGCGTCGAACACCGTGGTTATGCCCGCCGCGATGATCTGCGCATCGTGGCTGAGCACCGCCGGGCGCGACGGCCAGTCCACGCCGGGGCGCGGGGTCATGTGTTTTTCCAGGTTGTCGGTGTGCAGCTCCACCAGCCCCGGCAGCAGGAAATCGCCATTGAGGTCCTGGGCCTGGGGCAGGCGGCTGGGGCCTTCGGCAATGTCGGCAATCAAGCCGTCGCGCAGCAGCACGGTGCCGTAGAACACGCGGTCAGCGGTGACCAGTTGGGCATTGCTGAGGATCTGTTCAACGGGCATCGGCGTATTCCTTGTCGTTCACAGCACTGGGAGTCATGTCGAGATGGCGATCGGCAACCGCCTCGCGGGCGACGCGGTCGTGGAAGATGCCGATCAGCGCGGCACCGGCTTGCTTGGCTTCGTTCATCAGCTCCAGCACCACCTGGCGGTTGCTGTCGTCGAGGGAGGCCGTCGGCTCGTCGAGCAACATCACCGGCCAGGCCACCATGAACCCGCGAGCGATGTTGACCCGCTGCTGCTCGCCACCGGAGAAGGTGTTGGGCGAGAGTTGCCACAGGCGTTGCGGGATGTTCAGGCGGCTGAGCAGCAGTTCGGCGCGCGATTGCGCCAGGTCTTTCGACCAGCCACGGGCCAGGGCCGGCTCCATCACCACGTCCAGGCAGGCCACTCGCGGGATCACCCGCAGGAACTGGCTGACATAACCCAGGGTGCGCTGGCGCACCTGGAGAATGTCCCGGGGCTCGGCGCCCACCAGCTCCAGCCACTGGCCGTCGTGCTGCACGCGGATGCTGCCGCCCGCCGGCAGGTAGTTGCCGTACAGGGTGCGCAGCAAAGTGCTTTTGCCGGCGCCGGACTGGCCGTGCAGCACCAGGCATTCGCCGCCCGCCACACTGAAATCCACCCCGCGCAACACATTGAGGATCACGCCGTTCTGCTGGTGCAGGGTGAAGGTTTTCGAGAGGTCACGGACCTCGATCAAGGTATTCATCGCTCGGTTTCCACAGTTGGACGGGGCTTCACGGCTGCAACACCGAAGACACCAGCAGTTGCGAATAAGGGTGCTGCGGATCGTCGAGGATCTGATCGGTCAGACCGGTCTCCACCACCCGCGAACGACGCATCACCATCAAGCGATCGGCCAGCAGCCGCGCCACCGCCAGATCGTGGGTGACGATCACCACCGCCAGGTCCAGCTCGCGCACCAGGCCACGCAGCAGGTCGAGCAGGCGTGCCTGCACCGACACATCGAGACCGCCGGTCGGCTCGTCCATGAACACCAGGCGCGGGCTCGACACCAGGTTGCGGGCGATTTGCAGGCGCTGCTGCATGCCGCCGGAAAAGGTCCGGGGCAAGTCGTCGATGCGCTGCGGATCGATTTCCACCTGGCTCAGCCAGTCCAGGCCCGCGCCACGCAGTTGCTGGTAATTGCGCACGCCCTGAGCCATCAACCGCTCGCCGATGTTGGCGCCGGCGGAAACCCCCATGCGCAAACCGTCCCGAGGGTTCTGTTCGACGAAGCCCCATTCGGTGCGCAGCAAGGTGCGGCGCTCGGCTTCGCTGGCGCTGTACAGGTCCAGCCACTGGCCCTGTTTGTCGCGGTAACCGATGCGCCCACGCTGCGGCGGCAAGCGGCCGCTGAGCAGCGACAGCAGGGTCGATTTGCCGGAACCGGACTCGCCGACAATCCCCAGCACTTCGCCGGGATACAGGTCGAAGCTGACGTCCTGACAGCCCTTTTCCGGGCCGTACAACAGCGACAGGTCCTGCACTTGCAGCAAGGGTTCGGTGGACACGGACAGATCGTTTTTCAGCGCCTGGTTCATTGGCCCTGCTCCTGCTGGCTGACGCGCTGGGCGCAGTAATAGGTGTCGGAACAGACGAAGCGCTGGGTGCCGGCATCGTCGATGATCAGCTCGTCGAGGAACGAGTCGTGGCTGCCACAGATGGCGCAGTTCTCTTCCCATTGCTGAACCTGGAAAGGGTGATCCTCGAAGTCGAGGCTGGTGACGCGGGTGTACGGCGGTACTGCATACAGGCGCTTCTCGCGGCCGGCGCCGAACAGCATCAGCGCCGGGCTCATGTCGAGCTTCGGGTTGTCGAATTTGGGAATCGGCGAGGGGTCCATCACGTAGCGCTCGTCGACCGTCACCGGGTAGGCGTAGGCGGTGGCGATATGGCCGAAGGTGGCGATGTCCTCGTAGAGCTTGACGTGCATCACCCCGTAATCGTTGAGGGCGTGCATGGTCCGGGTCTCGGTTTCCGAGGGTTCGATAAAGCGCAGCGGCTCAGGGATCGGCACCTGATAGACCATGATCTGGTCGGCGTGCAGCGGCGTTTCCGGGATGCGGTGACGAGTCTGGATCACCGTCGCTTCCGGCGTCGCCTCAGTGGTGGCCACGCCAGCGGTACGGGCGAAGAAACGGCGGATCGACACGGCGTTGGTGGTGTCGTCGGCGCCCTGGTCGATCACCTTGAGCACGTCATCATCACCGAGAATCGCCGCGGTCAGCTGCATGCCACCGGTGCCCCAGCCATAGGGCAACGGCATCTCGCGGCCACCGAACGGCACCTGGTAACCGGGGATCGCCACCGCCTTGAGCAAGGCGCGTCGAATCATGCGTTTGGTCTGTTCATCGAGGTAGGCGAAGTTGTACGCGGCGTCGCGGACCGGCACTTGGGTCTGGTCATTCATGGTTGCTGCCCTCGGCAGGCTTGCGCAGTTTGCGGATCAGTTCCAGTTCGGCCTGGAAGTCCACGTAGTGAGGTAATTTGAGGTGCGAGACGAAGCCGGAAGCCTCGACGTTGTCGCAGTGCATCAGCACGAATTCTTCCTGCTGCGCCGGGGATTCGATTTCTTCGTTGTATTCCCTGGCACGCAGCGCGCGGTCGACCAGCGCCATCCCCATGGCCTTGCGCTCGGCATGTCCGAAGGCCAGGCCGTAGCCACGGGTGAACTGCGCAAGCTCCGTGGCCGAGCCGACGAACTGGTTGACCATCTCGCACTCGGTGACTTCGATACTGCCCAGGCAGATCGGGAAACCCAGCTCTTCAGGATCGATCCAGACCTCGACGTCGCCGATGCGGATTTCTCCGGCGAACGGGTGGTTGCGGCCATAACCGCGCTGGGTCGAATAACCCAGCGCCAGCAGGAAGCCTTCATCACCACGGGCCAGGGCCTGCAGGCGCTCGGCACGGCTGGCGGGCAACTCCAGCGGGTCGCGGGTGATGTCTGCGACCGTTTCGCCGTTGTCCGATTCAGTCTTGATCAAGCCTTCCTGCGCCAGCAGGCCGAGGACTCGCGGGCAGTCTTCGACACTGGCGTTTTCGCTGGTTTGCGGCCCCGGATACTCACCCTCGGCCAGCAGCGCAAAGTCGAGCAGGCGATGGGTGTAGTCGAAGGTCGGCCCCAGCAGTTGCCCGCCGGGCAGGTCCTTGAAGGTCGCGGAGATACGGCGGCTGAGCTGCATCTTCGCGGTGTCGACCGGCAGGCTCGGGCTGAAGCGCGGCAGCGTGGTGCGGTAGGCACGCAGCAGGAAGATCGCCTCAATCAGGTCACCCGCGGCTTGCTTGATCGCCAGCGCGGCGAGCTCTTCGTCATACAGCGAGCCCTCGCTCATCACCCGCGCCACCGCCAGCGGCAGTTGCTGGCGGATCTGCTCGACGCTCAATTCGGTGACCGAAGTATCGCCCCGGCGTTTTTTCGCCAGCAGACGGTGGGCATTGTCGATGGCCTGTTCGCCACCCTTGACGGCTACGTACATCAGGCACGCTCCTGTGTGATGCGAGTGCTGCGCGGCAGGCCGATCAGGCCGTGGCCGGCGGTGAAAAACAGGTCCAGTCCACGGGGGAATTCATTGCGCCGTTCACGCTCGCCCCAGAAGCCCTCGGCCACCGGCAGCGCGACGCGGTGTTCGGTCTCGATCCCCGGGCCATGCCAGGCCAGCCCTGCCCCGCCATCGAGGCTCGGCAGTTGAACCAGCAAGGTGCAGGACTGATCGGGGTAGCGGTCGTTGCCATGGTCGAAGCCGCCCAGGTCGAGCAGATCGTCGGCGGCGAGCAAGGCAAAGCGGGCGTCTTCACGATTGGCGGTCAGCGGGCAACCGCAATGGAAGGCCAGGTTGGCGCGTATCAGCGGCGTGTCGAAGGACGGCGCCAGCCACAGCGGCGTGTCCACATCCAGCAGCGCCAGGCACAGGGCGTAGGTCGCGGGAGCCAGGCCTTCGAGGCTCGGCGTGGCGTGCAGGGTCTGGATCACACCCGGGCCGGCCAGGGCCTTGAGGGCTGCGCGAAACCCGCGCTGGGCATCCAGCACCGGGTCGGCGAACGCCGGTTGCAACAGCTGTGCGCTCATCAGTTTTCTCCTCGCACGAGGGTGAAGAATTCGACTTTGGTGGCGGCGGTGTCCGCCTCTTTCCGGGCGCGGCGTTCGGCCTGGGCGTTGACCAGCGGCGTGATCATCTGGTCGAGCCAATGGCGCTGTTGCGAGCCTTGCAAATGGGCGTCGGCCAGCGCCGCCAGTTCGGCGTGGACCTTGTCGCGCCCGGCCAGATAGCTGTAGCCGGTACGGCCATCGGCCAGGCGCACCACGCAGCGGGTCACGCTCATTTCGCCGACGTTGAACGGCGCGCCGTTGCCACCCATGCGGCCACGGACCAGGGTCATGCCGATTTCCGGGGCGCGGATCAGTTGGTATTCGACATCGCGCAGCGCGGCTTCATGGGGCTGCAATTCGCTGCGACAGGCGCGGGCCAGCACGCCGATCCAGTGCTGCCGGGCGGTGTGAGAAGCAGGGTTCATCGGTTGGTTCTCCATCAGGTGACGACCTGGTACTGGAAGCGATCGGAACGGCTGGTGGACTGCGCGAGCTCCACCGCACGGCCATCGCGATCGCGGGAAAGGGTGAACACACTCAGGGCCGGCAAATGCCGGGGCATCATCAGCAGCGCGGCTTCTTCGCGGTTGGGCAAGCGGGCGCCGATCAGGCTTTGGGTGCGGGTCAGCGGCAGGTCCCGCTCGCTCAGGTATTGGCGCAGGGAGCCTCCGGTGTAATCGGCCAGCAACGGCGCATGGCTGGCGCAGTAGCGATGACGGATCAGGCTGACCGGTTGCCCGTCGAGCTTGCGCAGGGTCTGCAATTCGATCATCGGCGCCATCTCGGCGATGCCCAGATGCTCCGCCTCTTCGCGACTGGCGAAGCAGTAACGGCGCTTGAGCAGCACCGCCTCGACACCCAGCCCCTGGGCCGACAACGACTGGCTGTAGGCACTGTCGGCGGCCATCGGGTAAATCAGCGGGCGTTCCAACACCTGGGTGCCCTTGCCCTGGCGGCGCAGCAGGCTGCCTTCGAACACCAGTTCATCGATGGCGCGGCGCAAGGTGTGGCGGTTGACGCCGAAGCGTTCGGCCAGTTGCACCTCCGCCGGTAGGAAATCCCCGGCGCTGTAGCTCGCCAGCTCCCGACGCAGGATGTCGGCGAGTTCGCGGTACACCGGCTCATCTTGTCTAGACAACTGCATGCTTTAAAAAAAGCGCCCGCGGGCACCCCTCCGAAAAGTCAGATGAACTGCTTGCGCAGGCGTTGCGAGAGGATGTCGATCAGGCTCACGACCACGATGATCACCAGCAGCACGGCGCAGGTCTGAACGAACTGGAAGGCGCGGATGTTTTCCCAGAGGATCACGCCAATGCCGCCAGCCCCGACCATCCCCACCACCGTCGCCGAGCGCACGTTGGCCTCGAAGCGGTAGAGCGCGTAGGACACCCACAGCGGCATCACTTGCGGGATCACGCCGTAGATCACTTCCTGCAGGGCGCTGGCGCCGGTGGCGCGAACCCCTTCGACGGGCCCCGGATCAATCGCTTCCACGGCTTCGGCGAACAGCTTGGCGAGCACACCGGTGGTGCTGATCCACAGCGCCAGGACACCGGCAAATGGCCCAAGACCGACAGCCACCACGAACAACATGGCGAAGACCATCTCGTTGATCGAACGGAAGGCGTCCATCACCCGGCGCAGCGGTTGGTGAATCCACCAGGGGGTAATGTTTTCCGAACACAGGATGCCCAGCGGCACCGAGCAGACAATCGCCAGCACCGTGCCCCAGAGGGCAATTTGTACGGTGATGATCATTTCCTTGAGATAGGCGCGCCATTCATGGAAGTCGGGCGGGAAAAAGTCCGCGGCGAAGGTCGCCATGTTTCCCGAGTCGCGGTACAGCGCCATCGGATTCATTTCAGCGCCGTGCCAGGCCCAGGCCAGCAGGACCAGGAACAGGCCCCAACCGGCGTACTGCGGCCAGGTGCGCTTGCCGACAGCTTCAGCTTGAAGAGTGGTCATGAGGGTTCTCTAAATGGCGTAATGCAGAACCTGTAGGAGCGAGCCTGCTCGCGATGGTCGTCAACGATGACGCGGGAAACCGGGAGAAACGCGGTGTCCTTACGTTCATCGCGAGCAGGCTCGCTCCTACAGGGGTTAGCCGTTGGCCGCGGATTTTTTGTCGGCGGTTTTTTCGAGCAAGGTGATGCGCTCTTGCAGCTTGGCCAGCTCGGCGTCGATGTCGGCGAGTTTCTTGGCCTTGTCCGCCGCGTCGAGCTTGGTGTCGGCATTGATCGTGGTGCGTTGCTTGAACAGCTCAAGCTGGCGGATCGGCAGCAACTGGTCGTCGCTGGACTTGAGGAATTTGCCCAGCTGCATGCCTTTGAGCACCGCCTTCTCGGAGTCGGTGTCGCCGTAGCTGAAGATGAAATCGCGGATCTTCTGCTTCTCGCTGTCGCTCAGGGCCTTGCTCCATACCAGCGGGTCGGCCGGGATCAGCGGCGACTTCCAGATCACCTTGAGCATCGCGGCCTTGTCCGGCTGGGTGACTTCCAGGCGATCCCAGCTTTCGGTGTTGAAGGTCGCCACGTCCAGTTGCCCCTTGGCCACGCTCAGGGCGTTGACTTCATGGCTGGAGTTGAGCGTGCGCTTGAACGCGGTGGCCGGATCAACGTTGTTCTTGGCGAACACGTAGTAGCCCGGTACCAGGTAGCCGGAAGTGGAGTTCGGGTCACCGTTGCCGAAGGTCAGGGTCTTGGCGTTTTTCAGCATGTCGTCGACGGAGTTGATCGGGCTGTCCTTGCGCGCGATCAACACGCTCCAGTAGCCGGCTGCGCCACTGGCGGCAGCGGTCTGGGCGAAGATTTCACCATTGGAGCGGTCCACCGCTTCGATGGCGGCCTTGTTGCCCAGCCAGGCGACGTCGACCTTGTTGAAACGCATGCCCTGGATCAGGCCGGCATAGTCGGAGGCGAAGGTGGCGTTGACCTTCAGCCCGGTTTTCTTCTGCATGTCATCGAGAAACGGTTGCCAGATGCTCTTGAGGTTCTGCGACGACTCGGTGGACATGATGCCGAAGTTGATGGCTTTTTCTTCTGCCTGGGCGGTGCCCAGTACACAGCTGGCGAGCACTGCTGCGCCAGCAAAAACACGACCGATACGGTTCAACATGGAAGGGCTTCCTGAGGGTGAACGGTTGGGAGTTGGGAGGGTTATGCGCGTGCCATGACCAATCGGGGGAGCGCTTCGACGGGGCGAAGCTGGTCGGCACACATCAGGCTGGTGTCGATGTCGGCACCATACAAATCGTTGAGGAAATGGCTGCTCAGCTCGGCGGCGCGGCCGTCGAAATGAATGCGCCCGCCCTTGAGCGCCACGGCACGCGGGCAATATCGGGCGGCGTAGTCGACCTGATGCAGGGTGACCACGACGGTCTTGCCGTCACGGCGATTGATGTCGGCGAGGATTTCCATGACCTTGCGCGCCGACTCGGGGTCGAGCGAGGCAATAGGTTCATCCGCCAGAATCACTTCGGCCCGCTGGGTCAGCGCCCGGGCAATCGCCACGCGCTGCTGCTGGCCGCCGGACAGGGTCGAAGCGCGCTGCGCCGCCAGATCCGCCAGGCCAACGCGGTCCAGGGACTCCAGGGCGAACTGTTTTTCCTCGGCATTGAACAGGCTCAGGTTGCCGCGCCAGCGCGGCATGCGCCCCAGACAACCGAGCAGCACGTTGTCGAGCACGCTCAGGCGATTGACCAGGTTGAACTGCTGGAAAATGTAGCCGATGTCGGCGCGCAGGCGCCGTACCTTGCCATTGAGCCGTCCGCTGGCCTGCACTTCCCGCCCCAGCACCTTGACGCTGCCGCCATTATTGCGATCGCAACAGGCCAGGCCCGCGAGGTGGCGCAACAGGGTGGATTTGCCAGAGCCGGACGCGCCGATCAGCGCGACCATCTCACCGGCCGCGATGGTTAGTTCGAGGTCGACCAGTGCGGTTTTACGCGCAAAGGTCTTGTTCAGATGATCGACATGGATAGCTGCGTTCATGGGCTTCTCTGTCTGGTTGAACGGCCGTCCATGGCCGCATTTGATTTCAACCGACTTTAGGCACGGGCTGTGTCAGCCCTATGACTCGCACATGTCGCTGGATTAACTATTTGATGAAGGTTTTGTGAAAGGTTGAGGAGATCGCTGCCTGTGGATTGGCGAATGCGCTCCATTGTGGGAGCGAGCCTGCTCGCGATGGAGGTCAACGATGACGCGCCCTGCCTGGAGAAACGCGGTGCATCTGAAATCATCGCGAGCATGCTCGCTCCTACAGGGGAACGCGTGCACGCAATCGCGGTGCCACGAAATCCAGGAACGCACGCAACTTCAGAGGCAGCGGGGTTTGCCCCTTATGCACCAGGCTGACCGGCAACGGCGCCGACTCGTAAGGTTCAAGCACCACCTTCAACGCGTTTTTGCCCAAGGCCTGCGCAACCTGATAGGACAACACCCGTATCACGCCCACTCCGAGCATCGCCGCGTCGATGGCCGCTTCCGCCGTATTGACCGCCAGTCGCGAACGCACCCGCACGGACGTCTGCGACTTGCCCGTGTCGAACACCCAGGCGCCGACAGACTCCAGGACTTCGAAGGTGATGCAGGCGTGCCCGGCCAGATCCTCAGGCCGCGCGGGCACACCGTGGGTCGCCAGGTAATCGGGGCTGGCGCAGACCACGCGGCGTACCGCTCCCACCTGCGTGGCCATGAGCGAGCTGTCGGGCAGCTCGCCAATGCGCACCGCAGCGTCGCAGTGCTCTTCCATCAGATGCACCACGCGATCGGTGAGCATCAGGTTGACCTCGATCTCGGGATAGTGCGCAAGAAATTCGGCCACCACCGGCACCAGATGCAGGCGCCCGAACACCACTGGCGCCGTGACCACCAGCTCACCTTTGGGCGAGGCGTATTCGCCGGTCGCCGCGCGCTCGGCTTCACCGATGTCTTCGAGAATGCGTCTGCACGCCGCCACATAAGAAGCGCCGGCTTCGGTCAGCGACAGTTGCCGGGTGGTGCGATGCAGCAGGCGGGTGTTGAGGTGCGATTCGAGCTCCGCCACCTTGCGGCTGACGGTGGCCAGCGGCATGCCGAGCCTGCGCGCGGCGCCCGACAGGCTGCCAGAGTCGACCACGGCGATCAGCACAGACATGGATTCAAGACGGTTCATGGCGCTCTATCAAATTATGGAAGGATGATTCCCGATCCTAGGGGATTATCCCCATTTATGCGAATGCGTAAGGTTGGGCACTCAAGTCCCGCGCGCGATATCCCGTCGCACTTGCCGGAAGCCAACCCTCAAGGAGAGTGCCGTGAGCGCCCTGCCCCTATCCTCCGAAAGCCCGTCGAACGCCGAGAACGCGCCCGCGCTGGCGTCACGCGGGAAGATCATCATGATGGCGATCATCGCCGGCGCGGTGATCACCAACATTTACTGCACCCAGCCGATCCTGCCGTTGATCGCTGCGGACCTGGGGCTCGACCTGACGACTGTCGACCTGGTGGCGGGCGCGGCACTGTTGGGTTTCGCCACCGGGCTGGCGTTGCTGCTGCCCATGGGCGACCGTTTTGATCGGCGCAAGCTGGTGCTCGGGCAAATTGCCCTGGCCTTCTGCCTTGCCATTGCGGCAGCCGTCTCGCCCAGCGTCGGCAGTTTGATCGCCGCGTCGTTCGGCCTCGGCATCGTCAGTTGCGTGCCGCAGCAACTGGTGCCGTTCGCTGCGGTCATGTCCAGGCCCAGCGAACGTGGGCGCAACGTCGGCACGGTGGTCAGCGGCATCATGGTCGGCATCCTGCTCGGGCGCACCATCGCCGGTGTGGTGGGTGACACCTGGGGTTGGCGCGCGGTGTATGGCGTGGAAGCGGCGTTCATGATTCCGGTGTGGATCGCCGCGGCCGCACTGCTGCCCCAGGGCGTGCCGAGCACCAACCTTTCTTACCCGCGCCTGCTCGCCTCACTGTGGCCGCTGATGCGTGACAATGCGCCGATTCGCCAGTCGATGATCGTCCAGGCGCTGTTGTGGGCCTGTTTCAACGCCTTTTGGGTGAACCTGGCGGCGCTGCTGGCCAATGGTCCATTCCAGCTGGGCAGTGCCTGGGCCGGCGGCTTCGGCATCATCGGCGCGGCGGGTGCCCTCGCGGCGTCCCTCGGTGGCCGGGCCACCGACCGCCTGGGTTCACGCCGTGTGATCGGCGCCAGCATCGGCATCGTCACACTGGCCTATCTGCTGCTGGCCGGTGCGCAAACCTCGCTGGCGTTGCTGGTGCTTGGGGTGATCGTGCTGGACATCGGCGTGCAATCAGGGTTGGTGTCCAACCAGACACGGGCCTTCGCGGTCGACCCGAAAGCCCAGGGACGGATCAACAGCCTGTACATGACGGCGACCTTCTTCGGGGGCGCGGTGGGTGCGGCGGTCAGTGGTTGGTTGATGACTCGCTATGGTTGGTCCGGGATCGTTGTGTTTGGTGTCGCGCTTGGGCTCATCGCACTGGCGATCCACTGGATCGGCGCGCCTCGAAAAACGACCTGACTTTCGCGGATACCCCAATCCCCTGTAGGAGCGAGCCTGCTCGCGATGGACGTCAACGATAACGCGCGCTGTATGAATGACCGCGTTGCCTGGACGTTTTTCGCGAGCAGGCTCGCTCCTACAGGGATTTCATCGTTTTTATCCGCCCAAAAAAAGACGACCTCGAAGGTCGCCTTTTGTCTTACTGCCCGAACTGTCGTCCAAGACCACCCGGCACGCCGTGGATGTCAGTCTCTTCCCACGGCCCTTTCGGGCTGATCGAGCGGCTCCAGCCGTTGTTCCAGCGGTAGTAGGTGCGCTGGCGGTAGAAGGTGTTGGGCTGGTCTTCAAGCACATAGACACCCAGCTTCGGATCCCAATGGCTGTTGCCTCCCGGCGGCGGCGCGAAGCTCGCCGAGGTGCGCGGCAGCGGCTTGGCGGGCTTGGCTGGAATGCTCGGTTTGCTTGGGCTCGGCGAGGTCGACGGCGTGGGCTTGGGCTGGGTCGGCGGGATCGGCGGCAGATGCGTCGTTTCCGGTTGCTGGACCGCACAGGCGCTCAGTCCTAAAACGACACTGAGCAAGGTGATACGAGCGATGGCGGTCATGGTGGTGTTTCCTGTCATTTGTCCGGGCTGTCGATGGTCAGTGTTTGCGGCGCGGTGGTGCTGCTGGCCAGCGGCTGGCTGCGTCCGATCCACTCGCCTGCCGTCGGTTGCCCGGCACGGGAGATGCGCGCAACCAGTTGGACTTCAGGGAAGTTCGACAGTTTCAACTGCGGCATCATTGCATCGGCATCGCCCAATTCGACGGTCGCCGGCAGGTCGGCCACGGTCAGGCGCTTGGCCGCCAGCGGCGCGGGCGGGCCGGAGGTCGCACGGGCGAAAATGAACACGCTGTCACCCGGCTGGACCTTGGCCTTCAGATCCGCCGCCAGACTTACCTGGACCTTGAGCAACGCACCAGACTTGGCCACCGCCGGTGCCGGCGCTGCGGCTGGGGCCACTTTGCCGCCGCTGGCCACCAGCTTCTCGGTGGCGCGGGTAATGCCGCCCTGCAAGGCGATACGCGACTTGTCCTCCGGCGGCAGTTGCTCCAGCAAGCGATTCCAGTAATCGATGGCGTCCTGATAACGCTGCCCTTCGAACGCGGCGATGCCCAACAGGCCCAGGCTGGTCACTTCTTTCGGGTCAGCCTTCAGCGCTTCATCGGTCAGCGCCTGAATCTGCTCCGACCATTTCTTGCCATCGGCGAAATACAGGGCCTGGGCCCACTGCCCCAACAGCTCAGGCTGGCGCCCGGCCAGGTTGACCGTGCGCTCGAAGATCTTCGCGGCGTCTGCCGGACGCTCCTCGGTCATGTAAGTACGACCGAGGAAGTACAGCGCTTCGGCGGATTCCGGCTGTGCCGCGACCGCGCGCTCGAGGCGCTGGGTCATTTCTTCCATCGATTTTGGCGCGTGGGAGAATTCCCGGGTCAGCTCGACTTTGTCGCTGGCACCGAAATGCAGATACAAGCCCAGGCCCAGTACCGGCACCAGGATCGCCGCCAGCAACGGCGCCGGCTTGCCCAGGCGCGAGACCCGCGGCGCGGCGGCGCCTTCGGTGTCGGCCAACAGTTCACGGGCGGCTTCGGCACGACCGGCATCCATCTGCGCGGCATCGAGCACACCCTCTTCCTGCTGAGCCTGCAACTCAGCCACGCGCTCCTGATACAGCGCCACGTTCAGGGCAGTACGATCCTCTTCGAGCTGGGCGCGACGATGACGCAGGACGGGGATCAGCAGAAAACTCAGGGCCACCAGAAGCAGCAGACCTGCAGCGAGCCAGAAATCAATCATTCTTGGTTTTTATCCAACAGTTGGTCGAGGCGCTTGCGCTCCTCGGCAGAAAGCGAGCCCGGGGTTTGCGCGCGTTGTGCGCGACGCCGGCGGACGATCACGGCAATGACTACCAAGCCGCCCAGCAGCAAGCCGGCGGGGCCGAACCAGAGCACTGCGGTCTTGGCGTTCAGGGCCGGTTTGTAGCGGACGAAGTCACCGTAGCGATCGACCATGAAGTCGATGATCTGCTGGTTGTCCTTGCCCTCGCCGAGCATGCGGTAGATCTCTTTGCGCAGGTCGGCGGCGATCGGGGCGTTGGAATCGGCGATGTCCTGGTTCTGGCACTTGGGGCAGCGCAGCTCCTTGGTCAGCTCGCGAAACCGCTCGCGATCGCCTTCTTTGGCGAACTCATAGGTATCGATGGCCGCGTGGGCCACGCCGGCCAGGCTCAAGCCCAGGACTACAGCAGCGAGCCAGCGCTTCATGGCTTGGCCTCATCGGCCAGCGCCTGGTACTTGGCCGCCAGTTTTTCCCGCCAGACCTGCTCGTCGATCACCCCGACGAACTTGTCGCGAATGATGCCCTTGGCGTCGATGAAGAAGGTTTCCGGAGCGCCGTACACACCCAGGTTCAAGCCCAGGGTGCCGGCGTCGTCGCGGATGTCCAGTTGATAGGGGTTGTGGAATTCGCTCAGCCACTTCAAGGCGTCGGCGTTGACGTCCTTGTAGTTGATGCCGTAGATCACCACGCCCTTCTCGGCCAGCTTGTTCAGCACCGGATGCTCGACCCGGCAGGAAATGCACCAGGTACCCCAGACGTTGACCAGGGCCGGTTTGCCGAGGATATCGGCGCGGGTCAGGGTCTTGTCGCCCTGCACCGCCGGCAAGGAAAACTCGGGGAAGGGTTTGCCGATCATCGCCGAGGGCAACTCGGCCGGATCCAGGTACAGACCGCGATACAGGAAAACAGCGACCACCAGGAAAATCGCCAGTGGCAACAGCATCAACCAACGTTTCATGCAGTGGCTCCACTCATGCCCAGTGCTTCACGCACGCGGCTTGTTACCTTGACCCGATAACGCCGATCCAGCGCTGCCAACAAGCCGCCAAGGCCGGTGAGCAACCCGCCGAACCAGATCCAGCGCACGAACGGCTTGACGTGCACCCGCACCGCCCAGGCGCCGTCGCCCAGTGGTTCGCCCAGCGCGACATAAAGGTCACGGGTGAAACCGGCGTCGATTCCGGCTTCGGTCATCACCGAGTTTTGCACGGTGTAGAGGCGTTTTTCCGGATGCAGTACGGTGACTTCCTTGCCATCGCGGATCACCCGGATGGTGCCCTTGTCGGAGGTGAAGTTCGGGCCTTCGAAGTGCTTGGCGCCTTCGAACACAAAGTGATAACCGGCCAGGTCCATGGATTCGCCCGGCGCCAGGCGCAGGTCGCGCTCGGCACTGTTCTGGCTCGACAGCACCACACCCAGGGCGCAGACCGCGATGCCCAGGTGTGCCAGTTGCATGCCCCAATAGCTGCGGGTCAGGGTCGGCAGGCCCTTGACCAGGCCTTTGTGGCGGGTCTTGTCGAAGATGTCTCGCACACCGGCCAGCAACACCCAGGCCGCGAGCAGGAAGGTCGCGAGCACCGCCCAGTTGAAGTCGCCGTAAGCGACGCCGGCCACCACGGCCATGGCGACGCTGCCGAGCAATACCGGGGTCAGCATGCTCATCAGCCATTTCACCGGGGTGTCTTTCCAGCGCACGATCACGCCGACCGCCATCACCACCATCAACAAGGCCATCAACGGAATGAACAGCGCGTTGAAGTAAGGCGGGCCCACCGACAGCTTGGCGCCGGTCATCGCATCCAGAATCAGCGGATACAGGGTGCCGAGCAGGATCATCGACGCTGCCACCACCAGCACCAGGTTGTTGCCCAGCAACAGGGTTTCCCGGGACCAGAGGTTGAAGCCGACCTGGCTCTTGACCACCGGTGCGCGCAGGGCGAACAGCGTCAGCGAACCACCCACCACGAACAGCAGGAAAATCAGGATGAACACGCCACGCTCGGGGTCGGAGGCGAATGCGTGAACCGACGTCAGCACGCCGGAACGCACGAGGAAGGTGCCCAGCAGGCTGAGTGAAAACGCGGCGATGGCCAGCAACACGGTCCAGCTCTTGAACACCCCGCGTTTTTCCGTGACCGCCAGCGAGTGGATCAGCGCGGTGCCCACCAGCCATGGCATGAAGGAAGCGTTTTCCACCGGGTCCCAGAACCACCAGCCGCCCCAGCCGAGCTCGTAGTAGGCCCACCAGGAGCCGAGGGTGATACCGATGCCGAGGAAGGCCCAGGCAACGATGGTCCACGGACGCGACCAGCGCGCCCAGGCCGCATCCAGGCGACCGCCGAGCAAAGCGGCGATGGCGAAGGCAAAGGCCACGGAGAAGCCGACATAGCCCATGTACAGCATCGGTGGATGCACGATCAGGCCGATGTCTTGCAGCAACGGGTTGAGGTCGCGACCGTCAGCGGGAATCTGCGGCAGGATGCGTGAGAACGGGTTGGAGGTGAGGATCAGGAACAGCAGGAAGCCGGTGCTGATCATGCCCATGACCGCCAGCACCCGCGCCAGCATCACCTGCGGCAACTGCCGGGAGAACACCGACACCGCGAAGGTCCAGCCACCGAGGATCAACGCCCAGAGCAGCAACGAACCTTCGTGGGCGCCCCACACGGCGCTGAATTTGTAGTACCACGGCAAGGCGCTGTTGGAGTTGCTGGCCACGTAAGCGACGGAGAAATCATCGGTAACGAAGGCGTAAGTCAGGCTACCGAAGGCGAACAGCAGGAATGCGAACTGACCCCACGCGGCCGGCTGGGCCAGGCTCATCCACAAACGGTCACCGCGCCAGGCGCCGAGCAACGGCACCACGGCCTGAACCAGGGCAAAACACAGCGCCAGAATCATGGCCAGATGGCCAAGCTCCGGAATGAAAATGCCGGAAGTCATGGATCAACCCTCCTTCGCGGGTGTGGGAGCGGATTGACCACTGTCTTTCAACGCCTTGGTCACTTCCGGGGGCATGTACTTCTCGTCGTGCTTGGCCAGCACTTCGTCGGCCACTACCACGCCATCGGCATTGAGCTTGCCCAGGGCGACGATGCCCTGCCCTTCGCGGAACAGGTCCGGGAGGATGCCGCGATAGCTGATGGTCACGGATTTGTTGAAGTCGGTGACGACGAACTTCACGTCCAGCGAATCGCTGGAGCGTTGCAGCGAACCCTTCTCGACCATGCCACCGGCGCGGATACGCGTGTCATGGGGCGCTTCGCCGTTGGCGATCTGGGTCGGCGTGTAAAACAGGTTGATGTTTTGCTGCAGGGCGCTCAGGGCCAGGCCGACGGCAGCGCCGACCCCGACCAGGATCGCGAGAATGATGGTAAGACGCTTTTTACGCAGCGGATTCACTTGCCGTTCTCCCGGCGCAGACGACGCGCCTCTTGTTGCAGATACCGCTTGCGGGCCAGGATCGGCGCCGCCACGTTGAGGGCCAGCACCACCAGGCAGATGCCATAGGCCGACCAGACATACAGGCCGTGATGGCCCATGGCGAGGAAGTCGCCGAATGAAGCAAAACTCATCGAGCGACCTCCAGGCTGTTTTCCACTTCGGCCTTGACCCAACTGGCCCGCGCCTCGCGCTTGAGCACTTCGAGACGCATGCGCAGCAGCAGCACCGCGCCGAAGAAACAGTAGAACCCCAGCGCCGTCAGCAGCAGCGGCAGCCACATCTCGGCGGGCATCGCAGGCTTTTCGGTGAGGGTAAAGGTCGCGCCCTGGTGCAGGGTGTTCCACCACTCCACCGAGTATTTGATGATCGGGATGTTGATCACGCCGACAATGGCCAGCACCGCGCAAGCCTTGGCCGCGCTGTCACGATTGCTGATGGCGTTGCCCAGTGCAATGACACCGAAGTACAGAAACAGCAGGATCAGCATGGACGTTAGTCGTGCATCCCAGACCCACCACGAACCCCAGGTCGGCTTGCCCCAGATCGCGCCGGTGACCAGGGCGACCGCCGTCATCCAGGCACCGATGGGGGCTGCGCATTGCAGGGCGACATCGGCCAGTTTCATTTTCCACACCAGCCCGACGACACCGCACACAGCCAGCATCACGTAGATGGACTGCGCCAGCATGGCGGCCGGAACGTGAATATAAATGATGCGAAAGCTGTTGCCCTGCTGATAGTCGGGCGGCGCGAAGGCCAGGCCCCAGACTACGCCAATGCCGATCAGCAGCAAGGCTGCAATGCTCAGCCACGGCAGCATTTTGCCGCTGATGCCGTAAAACCACTTGGGTGAGCCGAGCTTATGAAACCAGGTCCAGTTCATTACTGTTTCCATCACGGTTGCCGCTCGTTATCACGAGGCAGCCAAAGGGTCTTTACTGGTCAAAATTTAACCAGACCTCATTATTCGCCGACGCTGATCTTCAGGCCAGCGGCTATTGCAAAGGGTGTCAGGGTTATCGCCAGGGCGGTCAGGCTACCAAGCCACAACAGATAACCGGTCGCCGGCATGCCCTGCAGGGCCGCCTGCAAGGCGCCACTGCCCAGGATCAACACCGGGATGTACAACGGCAGAATCAGCAACGCCAGCAACAGGCCACCGCGCTTCAAACCGACAGTCAACGCCGCGCCCACCGCACCGAGCAGGCTCAGCACCGGTGTACCCAGCAACAGCGAAAGCAGCAACACCGGCAGACAGGCGGCAGGCAAACCGAGCATCAACGCCAGCAAAGGTGCGAGCAAAACCAGTGCCAGGCCGGAAAAAGCCCAGTGTGCCAGCACCTTGGCCAATACCAGAAGAGCCAGGGGGTGCGGCGAAAGGACCCACTGTTCCAGCGATCCATCCTCGAAATCACTGCGGAAAAGCCCGTCCAGCGAGAGCAGGACCGATAAAAGCGCCGCCACCCAGACCAGCCCTGGAGACAAGGTTTGCAACAATTGAGACTCGGGGCCGACCGCCAGCGGGAACAGCGATACCACAATCGCAAAGAACACCAGCGGATTGGCCAGCTCCGCCGGACGGCGGAACAGCAAACGGGCCTCACGGGCGACCAACAGGCCGAAAACACTCATACGGCCCATTTCCCCAGATCGATGTCACGGTAACCGGCCGGCATCCGGCTCAGCGTGTGGTGAGTGGTCAAGACCACCATGCCGCCCCGTTCGCAGTGAGCGGCCAGGTGTTCTTCAAGCTGGGCCACGCCTTGCTTGTCGAGGGCGGTGAACGGCTCGTCGAGAATCCACAACGGCGGACTGTCCAGATACAAACGCGCCAGTGCGACGCGACGCTGCTGGCCAGCGGACAGGGTGTGACACGGAACATCTTCGAAACCGCGCAATCCGACCGCCTCAAGGGCTTGTCGGATCGCTGCATGGGAGGCCGGTTGATGCAGGGCGCAAAGCCAGCTGAGGTTCTCTTCCGGGGTCAGCAAATCCTTGATCCCGGCGGCGTGGCCGATCCACAACAGATTGCGCGCCAGCTCCGTGTGTTGTTCGTGCAGCGGCTGGCCATTGAGCAGTACTTCACCGGCGGTCGGGTGCATCAGCCCCGACAGAAGGCGCAGCAGGCTGGTCTTGCCACTGCCGTTAGGGCCGCTGATTTGAATCATTTCGCCACTGGCCAGTCTCAAATCGAGATTTTCAAAAAGCAGCCGAAGGTCTCGCTCGCAGGCAAGGGCAACGGTTTGCAGGACAGGACTGGTCAAGGGTTCACGGGCCTTATACGGTTCAAGTCGGCTCTGGCGCGGCCGTTAAAGAGATGCAGAATAGATGTATTGGCCACCCGAGCGAGAGACCTGCGTCAAATAATTGCAATGTCTCGGGCACCCTGTATACAACCGCGCGGCATTATACATGCCATTTCCTACTCCAAAGAGCGCATTTTCCCAAGGTTGTGACCGCGTATGACAGGCGAAATGAACATCCTCCCGCTACCGCAAACACCCACGGCGACCACGCGTCCGCTGGCGGTCAGTGGTGAGTTGCTCAAGCTGCTGACCCCCATCGAGGGCCTGATCAACGCCGGCCAGACCGCCAGGGCCGAAGTGCTGTCGCTCAAGCAGGCGGACCAGACCTTCGAGCTGCTGCTCAAGGTCACTCTGGACAGCGGGCGCCAGACCACGGTGCAGGCCACCAGCAATCAGCCATTGGCCCTGGGCACCAGCGTCGCGGTCACCCAGCCTTCGGCGGGCAACCTGGCCATCACCGTGCAACAGGCCATCGCTTCCAGCGTCGCCACCCTCACCCGACTCGACACCGCGCAACTGCCGGTCGGCACCCTGTTGCAGGGCAAAGTGCTGACCTCCCAGGTGCTGCCGCAAGTGCCGGGGCAACCGACGGTGTTTCGCTCGATGGTGAGCCTGCTCAACACCGCCTTGAGCGGTAGCACATTGAGCATCGACAGCCCGCAGCCCCTGCGCATCGGCACCCTGCTCAGCGCCCAGGTGCAGGACACCCAGACCCTGAAGTTCGTGCCCTTGAGCAGCCGTCAGGAGCAACTGGCGGTGACCCAGCAACTGGTCAGCCAGACCAGCCGCCAGGGTTCGCTGGATGGCTTGCTCAAGCTCCTGCAGGACCTGCCGCCGTCGAACCAGACCTCCAGCGACCTGCGCGCCGCCGTGGATAAACTGCTCGCCGGCTTGCCGGACGTTCAACAACTGAGCACCCCCAAAGGCCTGCTGCAGGCCCTGGCCGGCAGCGGCGCGTTCCTCGAAACCAAGCTGCTGGCCGGGCAGAACCCGACACTCGCTCCGGACATGAAAGCCGATCTGCTCAAGCTGATCGCGCAACTGACGCCGAACCTGCCTGCCAGCACCAATCTCAGCGCGATCATTGCCGCCAACACCCTGGCCCAGGCCCTGCCAAGTTTCGTGCGCAATGCCTTGGGCATGCTCGGGCAAGTCAGCGCAAAACCGTCGCCCACCAGTTTCCCGCTACCGGAGCGCCTGTTGCAGAGCGCCGAGGGCGAAGACGACCTCGAACACCTGCTGCGCCTGGCTGCCGCCGCGGTATCACGCCTGCAAAGCCATCAATTGTCGAGCCTGGAGCAGACCGGCGTGACCAGCGATGGCCGCCTGGTGAGCACCTGGCAACTGGAAATCCCGATGCGCAACATGCAGGACATCGTGCCCTTGCAGATCAAGTTCCAGCGCGAAGAAGTGCCCGATCGGGAACAACCCCAGGAACGTCGCGAAGAGCGCGAGCCCAAGCAACAACTGTGGCGCGTTGACCTGGCATTCGACATGGAGCCATTGGGCCCGCTGCAGGTTCAGGCGCAGTTGATTCGCGGCAGTCTGTCCAGCCAGCTGTGGGCGGAACGGCCGTACACCGCCAGCCTGATCGAAAACAACCTGGCCGCCCTGCGCCAACGCCTGCTGGCCTCGGGCCTGAACGTCAGCGACCTCGATTGCCACCAGGGCAGACCGCCCCAGGGCCCGCAAACCCGCCTCGAACAACGCTGGGTCGACGAAACCGCATGAACAATCCCAACACCCCACGCCAGGCCATCGCCCTCAAGTACGACGGCACCCACGCCCCTACCCTCACCGCCAAGGGCGACGAAGAATTGGCGGAAGAGATCCTGCGGATCGCTCGCGACTACGAAGTGCCGATCTACGAAAACCCCGAGCTGGTAAGGCTGCTGGCGCGCATGGAGCTGGGGGACAGTATTCCGGAGGAGTTGTACCGCACGATCGCGGAGATCATTGCGTTTGCGTGGAACCTGAAGGGCAAGTACCCGGCGGGGCAGGATCTGGATGCGCCGATGCTCGAGAAGGATGTTACTGATCGCGGGGATGATTACTGAGACTTCCAGGACGCCATCGCGAGCAGGCTCGCTCCCACAGGGTCGGGGGTGTTCATAGAACTTGTGAGCACCTTCAATACTGTGGGAGCGGCGGTGCGACGATTCGACTTGCCCGCGATGAGGCCGACACATTCGACATCAGTAGCGGCTGATAAACCGCCATCGCGAGCAGGCTCGCTCCCACAGGGAGTTGGCGGTGTTCACATATGTTGTGTCCACCCCGATCCATTGTGGGAGCGAGCCTGCTCGCGAAAGCGATTTCAGCCGAACTGCAAAAATCAGTTCTTGTGCAGCTTGCTCATCAACTCCGCCTCAGCCTGGGTCAAGCCGCAGGACTGGGTCAGTTCGTCGACGCTTGCCCCCATCCCGACCAGTCGTGCCGCCTGGGCGAACGAGAGGCTGGTGGGGTCGCGCTGTTCCAGTTGGGCGAGCTTGTCCGGCAGGGGCGCGACAATGGCACGGAGCTCGTGCAGGTCTTCGCCCATGCGGACATTGCCGTTCTGGTAATCGTCAACGCGTTTGCCCAGGTCCTTGATGCGCTGATCACGCAGCGCTTCGCCCTGGGCCTGTTGCGCGGCGATCTGTTTCTGACTGCGGATGTACGCCAGAAACATCGCCAGCGTGCCTGCCCAGAAAAGGAACAGGACAATGACCGCGACCTCGAGGATCAATCAGATACTCTCCAGTTCCGACCATTCTTCTTCGCTCATCATCTTGTCCAGTTCGACAAGGATCAGCAGTTCGTTGTTCTTGTTGCACACGCCCTGGATGAACTTGGCGGATTCTTCGTTACCGACGTTCGGCGCGGTCTCGATTTCCGACTGACGCAGGTAAACCACTTCGGCCACGCTGTCGACCATGATCCCGACAACCTGTTTGTCGGCCTCGATGATGACGATACGGGTGTTGTCGCTGATTTCGGCATTCATCAGGCCGAAGCGCTGGCGGGTGTCGATCACGGTGACCACGTTGCCACGCAGGTTGATGATGCCCAGCACGTAGCTTGGCGCACCCGGAACCGGGGCGATTTCGGTGTAGCGCAGGACTTCCTGAACGCGCATCACGTTGATGCCGTAGGTTTCATTGTCCAGCTTGAAGGTCACCCATTGCAGGATCGGATCTTCGGAACCCTTTGCCGCCGTCGCCTTGTCATTCATAGCCTGTCCCCTCGAAAAACCGCCCTGGCGGTGTGTGTGCGGTGCTGCGGCATTCGAATGCCGTCGCCTGTTTGTCTTGCAAATTTCATTTCAGTTTGTGGACCGGCTTGCCGCCGCCCATGTGCTTTGCTCCACCACTGGCGATCAACTCGGCCAGCGCGGAGACATCCAGCAGCGCGCACATGTGTTCGATCACTGTGCCCGCCAGCCACGGTCGTTGACCGCGGTGGCTGCGCCATTTGATTTCGTTCGGATCCAGGCGCAACGAGCGGCTGACCTGATGCACCGCCAGCCCCCATTCGTAGCCCTGTACCGAAATGACGTATTGCAGGCCCTGCTTGAAGTCGTCGCGATAACGATCGGGCATCACCCAGCGCGCAGTGTCGAGCACCTTCAGGTTGCCGGCCTGGCTCGGCAGGATGCCCAGGAACCACTCCGGCTGGCCGAACAGCGGCGTCAACTCGTGACCGGCCAGGGGGTAAATCGACCCCAGGCACACCAGCGGAACCGCCAGGGTCAACCCGGCGACATCGAACAGCAGACATTCGAACGGTTCGGCGGCCCAGCTCGGGCGTCCATCGGATTCCACCGGTGGGGGCGTGTTGCTTGGCGGCAAGTGGACTTCGACCACCGGCGGCACCCGGGTTTGCTCCACCTCGATGACCGCAGGTTCCTGTACCGGCTGCACCTCGGCGACGGCGGGCTCCTGTGGGGGCGCAACCTCGACAGGTGGCGGCACCAACGCCTTGAGCAACGGCGCGATCGTGGAAATCGAGGCCATTACCGGCGGCGCAGCTTCGATAACGGCGACGGGAGCCGTCTTCGCGGGCGCTACCGCTGCCGGCGCAGCTGTAACAGCCGCTGTGCGGGCATCGCGGGCCTGCTCCTCAAGCACCGCTGCCTGGAATTCGTCCAACACCGCTTCAGCCGCAATTTCCTCGGCCGCTGCCTCTAGTGGCAGCGTCAATTCCTCAGTCACGTCCTGCAGCAAGCTGTCCAGATAGGACTGCAGCGCCAGTTGCGGGCGGGATGTGGTCTTCAAAGGATGGTTCATGGGCACGCCCCTGCTTCTGTAGGAGCGAGCTTGCTCGCGAAAAACTGTCGGAAAACGCGATTATCCAGACAACCCGCGTTATCGTTGTCGTCCATCGCGAGCGAGCTCGCTCCTACAGGGATCGGAGTCATCTCACGCCACCTGCGGGACAAGTTGTGCCGCCAGCAGCTGCTTGAGCAGTGCCCGGTAGGCGAGAACGCCACGGCTCTTGCCGTCGAATTGCGAAGGTGTCAGGCCGGCGCGGCTGGCATCGCGCAGGCGCGTGTCCACCGGGATATAGCCTTGCCAGATTTCCTCTGGAAACTTGTCGCGCAGCACACGCAGGGTGCCGAGGGACGCCTGGGTGCGACGGTCGAACAGGGTCGGCACGATGGTGAACGGCAAGGACTGCTTGCGCGAACGGTTGATCATCGCCAGCGTGTTGACCATGCGCTCCAGGCCTTTGACGGCCAGGTGCTCGGTCTGCACCGGAATCACCAGTTGCTGGCTCGCCGCCAGGGCATTGACCATCAGCACGCCGAGCAACGGCGGGCTGTCGATGATCGCGTAATCGAAGTCCTGCCACAGCTGCGCCAGGCTCTTGGCGATCACCAGGCCCAGGCCACTCTGGCCCGGCGACTGGCGTTCGAGGGTTGCCAGTGCGGTACTCGATGGCAACAGCGAAATGCGTTCGTCGCTGGTGGACAGCAGCAATTGCCCGGGCAGGCCCTGGGGCACGTTGCCCTTGTGCAGGAACAGATCGTAGTTGCTGTGTTCCAGGCTGTCGGGGTCGTAACCGAAATAGCTGGTCATGGAGCCATGAGGGTCGAGGTCGACCACGACCACGCGCTTGCCCGCCTCGGCCAGCAAACCGGCTAAAGCGATGGAGGAAGTGGTTTTACCGACACCACCCTTTTGATTGGCGATTGCCCAGACTCTCATTCGGATTGTTCCTCCCGGCCGGATCGACCGGGAAATAGCTCAACGTGTTAATGCGGGTGACGGAGAATTGACGGAGCTCTCGCGTACCGGCGACTTGACCGTGGTCGGTGCAGTTTGTGTGCCAGCACGCTTCAATGCCGCATCCGGCGTGGTATGAGCGGTACCGGTGCCGGTCAGGCTGCGCCGCACGTCCAGATTGCGCGACACCACCAGCACCACGCGCCGGTTGCGCGCCCGTCCCTCGGCCGTGGCGTTGTTGGCCACCGGCTGGAATTCACCGTAACCCACCGACGCCAGGCGACCGGGATTGACCCCCTGCATGGCCAGCATGCGCACAATGCTCGCCGAACGGGCCGAGGACAGCTCCCAGTTGGTCGGGTACTGCGCGGTACGAATCGGCTGGTCGTCGGTAAAACCTTCGACGTGAATCGGATTGTCGAACGGCTTCAGAATCGCCGCGACCTTGTCGATGATGTTGAACGCGATGTCGCTGGGCATGGCATCGCCACTGCCGAACAACAGGCTGGAATTGAGTTCGATCTCGACCCACAACTCGTTGCCGCGCACGGTCATCTGGTTGGAGCTGATCAAATCGCCGAACGCCGCGCTGATGTCATCGGCGATGCTCTTGAGCGGATCGCTGGAACCGGCAACCCCCGCATCGACCTGATCGCTGTCCTTGACCAGCGGCTTGGCCGGGGTCACGGTCTTCGGCCGCTCGTCACCGATGGGGATCGGCTTGAGGGCGCGATCGGTATCGGTGAAGACCCCGATCAGCGCCTCGGAAATGATCTTGTACTTGCCTTCGTTGACCGAGGAAATGGAGTACATCACAACGAAAAAAGCGAACAGCAAGGTGATGAAGTCGGCATAGGAAACCAGCCAACGTTCATGGTTTACATGCTCTTCATGCTGGCGACGACGTGCCATGAGGTTATTCCCTTAATCCATGAAGCCCTGAAGCTTCAACTCAATGGAGCGAGGGTTTTCACCTTCGGCGATCGACAGAATGCCTTCCAGCAACATTTCGCGATAACGCGACTGACGCAATGCGATGGATTTGAGTTTGGCGGCAATCGGCAGCAGCACCAGGTTGGCACTGGCCACACCGTAGATGGTGGCGACGAAGGCCACGGCGATGCCGTTACCCAGTTGCGACGGATCGCCGAGGTTGCCCATGACGTGAATCAGGCCCATCACCGCACCGATGATGCCGATGGTCGGCGCATAGCCGCCCATGCTTTCGAAGACCTTGGCCGCCTCGATGTCGCGGCTTTCCTGGGTGTAGAAATCCACTTCCAGAATGCTGCGGATGGCTTCCGGCTCGGCGCCATCGACCAGCAGTTGCAGGCCTTTGCGCGAGTAGCTGTCCGGTTCGGTATCGGCGACGCCTTCCAGGCCGAGCAAGCCTTCCTTGCGCGCCGTCAGGCTCCAGTTGACGACGCGGTCGATACCACCGGCCAGGTCGACGCGCGGCGGAAACAGAATCCACGCCAGGATTTGCATGGCACGCTTGAACGCGCTCATCGGCGATTGCAGCAGCGCCGCGCCGATGGTCCCGCCCAATACGATCAAGGCCGCCGGGCCGTTGGCCAGGGCACCGAGGTGCCCGCCTTCGAGGTAGTTGCCGCCGATGATGGCGACAAAGGCCATGATGATGCCGATAAGGCTGAGAACGTCCATCAGATACAGGCCTCGACCAGGTGCTTGCCGATGTCGTCCAGGCTGTACACCGCGTCGGCGAGCTCGGCTTTGACGATGGCCATCGGCATGCCGTAGATCACGCAGCTGGCCTCATCCTGGGCCCAGATTGCACTGCCACCCTGCTTGAGCAGGCGCGCGCCTTCACGGCCGTCGGCGCCCATGCCGGTCAGCACGACCGCCAGAACTTTGTCACCGTAGGATTTGGCCGCCGAACCGAAGGTGATGTCCACGCACGGCTTGTAGTTCAGACGCTCGTCGCCCGGCAGGATTTTCACCGCGCCACGGCCGTCGATCATCATTTGCTTGCCACCGGGTGCCAGCAACGCCAGGCCCGGACGCAGGATGTCGCCATCCTCGGCTTCCTTGACCGAAATGCGGCAGAGCTTGTCCAGGCGTTCGGCGAAGGCCTTGGTGAAGGCTGCGGGCATGTGCTGGATCAGCACGATCGGCGCCGGGAAACTGGCCGGCAACTGGGTCAGTACCCGCTGCAGGGCAACTGGGCCGCCAGTGGATGTACCGATGGCTACCAATTTGTAGGCCTTGCGTTTCGGCGCCGGCGAAGCAGGCGAATGCGCAGGTGCTGGCGCACGGGCCGGGACAGGCGACGGTCGCGCGGCTGTGCTCCCGTAACTGCCGATGCTTGAAGGGGTAGGCGTCGGGGCCGGAGCGGCCACTGGCGCCGGGGCACTGTAGGAACTCAGGCGACGGTTGCTGCGCGAGATGCTGTGAATCTTCTCGCACAGCAGTTGCTTGACCTTCTCGGGGTTGCGCGAGATGTCTTCGAAATTCTTCGGCAGGAAGTCCACCGCGCCGGCGTCCAGCGCATCGAGGGTCACCCGCGCGCCTTCGTGGGTCAGCGAGGAGAACATCAAGACCGGGGTCGGGCAGCGCTGCATGATGTGCCGCACCGCCGTGATGCCGTCCATCATCGGCATCTCGTAGTCCATCGTGATCACGTCGGGCTTGAGGGCCAGCGCCTGATCGATCGCGTCCTTTCCGTTGGTCGCCGTACCGACGACCTGGATATTGGAATCCGCTGAAAGAATTTCCGAGACGCGGCGGCGGAAAAACCCCGAATCATCCACCACCAGGACTTTAACTGCCATAAACACTCCGTTAGACGCAGCGGGGCCAGAGGCGCCCCGCCCCGCCAGAATCAAATACGCCGCGTGGCGTAACGCTTGAGCATGCTCGGAACATCGAGAATCAGCGCGATGCGACCGTCACCGGTGATGGTGGCGCCCGACATGCCCGGAGTTCCCTGGAGCATTTTGCCCAGTGGCTTGATGACCACTTCTTCCTGGCCCACCAGTTGGTCGACGACGAAGCCGATCCGCTGGGTGCCCACCGAAAGGATCACCACATGGCCTTCGCGCTGCTCTTCGTGAGCGGCGGAGCTGACCAGCCAGCGCTTGAGGTAGAACAATGGCAGTGCCTTGTCCCGCACGATCACCACTTCCTGGCCATCCACCACGTTGGTGGTCGACAGGTCGAGGTGGAAGATTTCGTTGACGTTCACCAGCGGGAACGCGAACGCCTGGTTGCCGAGCATGACCATCAGGGTCGGCATGATTGCCAGGGTCAACGGCACCTTGATGACGATCTTCGATCCCTGGCCCTTGGCCGAGTAGATGTTGATCGAGCCGTTGAGCTGGGAAATCTTGGTTTTCACCACGTCCATGCCCACGCCACGGCCGGACACGTCGGAGATCTCGGTCTTGGTCGAGAAGCCCGGGGCGAAAATCAGGTTGTAGCACTCGGTATCGCTCAGGCGATCGGCCGCGTCCTTGTCCATCACACCGCGTTTCACCGCGATGGAACGCAGGACGTTCGGGTCCATGCCCTTGCCGTCATCGGAGATCGACAGCAGGATGTGATCGCCTTCCTGTTCCGCGGCCAGGATCACCTTGCCGCCACGGGCCTTGCCCGAGGCTTCGCGTTCTTCCGGCGACTCGATGCCGTGGTCGACTGCGTTGCGCACCAAGTGCACCAGCGGGTCGGCCAGGGCCTCGACCAGGTTCTTGTCGAGGTCGGTTTCTTCGCCGACCAGCTCCAGGTTGATCTCTTTCTTGAGCTGGCGAGCCAGGTCGCGAACCAGGCGCGGGAAGCGCCCGAAGACCTTCTTGATCGGTTGCATCCGGGTCTTCATGACCGCGGTTTGCAGGTCGGCGGTGACCACGTCGAGGTTCGACACGGCCTTGGACATGGCTTCGTCGCCGCTGTTGAGGCCCAGGCGGACCAGGCGGTTACGCACCAGTACCAGCTCGCCGACCATGTTCATGATTTCGTCGAGACGCGCGGTATCGACCCGCACGGTGGTCTCGGCTTCGCTGGCCGGCTTTTCCGGCGGTGGCGTGGCCGGTGCACGGGCTGGAGCCGGTGCGGCGGCAGCAGCGGCAGCCGGTGCAGGTGTTTCGGCTTTCGGCTCAGGCGCCTTGGCCGCAGGTTTCGGCGCAGCGGCCTTGGCCACTGGCGTTGCTGCGGGTGCGCTGGCAACGGAAGCGGTTCCGGTTTTCGCTGCGACGTCGGTGAATTTGCCCTTGCCGTGCAATTCGTCGAGCAGCGATTCGAATTCGTGATCGGTGATCAGGTCGCTACCGGCCGCCGCAGCGGTGGGTGCCGCAGGCGTCGGCACCGAAGCAATGGCCGACTCGAGCGCTTCGACGGCGAAGTTACCCTTGCCGTGCAACTGGTCGAGCAGTGCTTCGAATTCGTCGTCGGTAATGTCGGAGCTATCGCCCTCAGGCTTGGGCTCCTGGGTTGCGGCTGGCGCAGCGGAAAGCGAATCGACGGCGAACTGGCCCTTGCCGTGCAGCTGATCGAGCAAGGACTCGAACTCTGCATCGGTGATTTCATCGCTGGCCGCTTCATTGCCGGCAGCAGCAGGCGCAGCAGGAGCCGCTGGCGCCTCGGCCTGGGCCTTGACGGCATTGAGCGAGTCCAGCAGTTGTTCGAATTCGCTGTCGGTGATGTCAGCCGATTCGCTTTCGGCGACAGGCTCCGGGGCCACTTCGACCACGGGAGCAGCGGCAACTTCGTCAGCGGTTTGCGGTTCAGCCAGGCGCGACAGGGCTGCGAGCAGTTCAGGCGTGGCAGCGGTGATCGGGCTGCGATCACGGACTTCGCCGAACATGCTGTTCACCGCGTCCAGTGCTTCGAGAACCACGTCCATCAGTTCCGAATCAACGCGACGCTCACCCTTGCGCAGAATGTCGAACACGTTCTCGGCGATGTGACAGCACTCCACCAGCTCGTTGAGCTGAAGGAAGCCGGCGCCCCCTTTTACAGTGTGAAAACCGCGAAAAATTGCATTGAGCAGGTCCGCATCGTCCGGCCGGCTTTCCAGCTCGACCAGTTGCTCGGACAGTTGCTCTAGAATCTCGCCGGCCTCAACCAGGAAATCCTGAAGGATCTCTTCATCGGCGCCGAAGCTCATTAATGGTGTGCTCCTACAGGTCTAAAAACCCAAAAAACCTGGAATTCTAAATTTCTAAAAACCCAGGCTGGATAACAAATCGTCCACATCGTCCTGACCGGACACAACGTCTTCTCTTTTATCGGCATGAATCTGCGGACCTTCACCCTGAGAGAGATGTTTTTGTGGATCTTTTTCTGCAAGCATCGCCGCACGGTCATGTTCGATACCCGCGAAGCGGTCTACCTGGCTGGCCATGAGCACGAGCTTGAGCAAGTTGCTTTCAACTTCGGTGACCAGCTGGGTCACACGCTTGATCACCTGGCCTGTGAGGTCCTGGTAATCCTGAGCCAGCAGGATGTCGTTGAGATTGCTCGACACCGCACGACCGTCCTCGCTGCTGCGCGTCAGGAAAGCGTCGACGCGCCGGGCCAGCTCGCGAAACTCTTCAGCCCCGACTTCGCGGCGCATGAACCGTCCCCAGTCCGTGCTCAACGCCTGCGCGTCTTCGCTCAGGCGGTTGACCACCGGCGTGGCGTTTTCCACCAGGTCCATGGTGCGGTTCGCCGCGGCCTCGGTCAGCTTCACAACATATCCCAGACGCTCGGTGGCATCAGTGATCTGCGACACTTCTTCGGCTTGCGGCATGTTCGGGTCAATCTGGAAATTGACGATCGCGCTATGCAGCTCGCGGGTGAGCTTGCCCACTTCCTGATACAGGCCGCGGTCACGGGTCTGATTGAGCTCATGGATCAATTGCACAGCATCGCCGAACCTGCCCTTTTCAAGGCTCGCGACCAGTTCGACGGCGTGTTTTTTCAGGGTCGATTCAAAATCGCCCTGCGAAGATTCGTTAAGTCCCATAGCTTCCCCGTGGCGCAGTTCAACCAATGCGTTCGAAAATCTTCTCGATTTTTTCTTTCAACGCCTGGGCCGTGAAGGGTTTGACGACATAGCCGTTAACACCGGCCTGGGCCGCTTCGATGATCTGCTCGCGCTTGGCTTCGGCAGTCACCATCAGTACTGGCAGGTGCTTGAGTTTTTCATCGGCGCGCACGTGGCGCAGCAGATCGATACCGGTCATGCCAGGCATGTTCCAGTCCGTTACCAGAAAGTCGATGCTCCCGCTGTTGAGTACCGGAATGGCGGTAGTGCCATCGTCGGCCTCGACCGTGTTGGTGAACCCAAGGTCACGCAACAGGTTTTTTATGATCCGCCGCATCGTTGAGAAGTCATCAACGATGAGGATTTTCATGTTCTTGTCCAATTCGACCTCCAAGCAGACTAAAACGCGCCCAGCACCTGGACGCGCCATTTCAATCAATCTGGCAAACACTCGATGACTGTCCGGGATACAACGGATCGAGACCGGCGCGGTTCATCACCCCGCCAGCCACGTCGCAGTGCCCCCACACTGCCTTCAGCGCGCTCGCCACTCTCCCAAACGCCCCCGCAAACGGGCCGCGCACTGGCTGTGTAACTGGCTGACCCGAGACTCGCTGACTCCCAGGACCTCACCGATTTCCTTGAGATTCAACTCTTCGTCGTAGTACAGCGCCAACACCAGTCGCTCACGCTCCGGCAAATTGGCAATCGCATCCGCCAACGCCGCCTGGAAGCGTTCATCTTCCAGATCGCGCGACGGCTCGAGATGAGCACTGGCGCCATCCTCGTGCAGCCCTTCGTGTTCGCCGTCCTGCAACAGGTCGTCGAAACTGAATAAACGGCTGCCCAGGGTGTCGTTCAAAATTGCGTAGTAATCGTCGAGGCTCAATTGGAGTTCGGCCGCAACCTCGTGATCTTTAGCGTCACGGCCGGTTTTAGCTTCAATCGCGCGAATGGCGTCGCTGACCATTCGGGTATTGCGGTGGACCGAACGTGGCGCCCAGTCCCCCTTGCGCACCTCGTCGAGCATGGCGCCACGGATGCGGATGCCCGCGTAGGTCTCGAAACTCGCGCCCTTGCTGGCGTCGTATTTGGTCGAGACTTCAAGCAGGCCGATCATCCCGGCCTGGATCAGATCTTCGACCTGGACACTGGCCGGCAAACGCGCCAGCAAGTGGTAGGCAATGCGTTTGACCAGTGGCGCGTAACGCTCGATCAGCTCGTACTGCGCGTCACGCGCCGACTTCTTGTAGAGGTTGTAACCGCTGGCTGTCATAGCACGGGTCCTGCCGTTTGTTGCACAAGGCGCTCGACGAAAAACTCCAGGTGCCCGCGCGGGTTGGCGGGCAGCGGCCAGGTATCGACCTTCTGCGCGATGGCCTTGAACGCCAGCGAGCACTTGGAACGCGGGAAGGCTTCGTAAACGGCACGCTGCTTCTGCACGGCCTTGCGCACGCTTTCGTCGTAAGGCACCGCGCCAACATATTGCAGGGCGACGTCGAGGAAACGGTCGGTGACCTTGGTCAGTTTGGCGAACAGATTGCGACCTTCCTGCGGGCTCTGGGCCATGTTGGCCAGCACGCGGAAACGGTTCATGCCGTAGTCGCGGTTCAGCAGCTTGATCAAGGCGTAGGCATCGGTGATCGAGGTCGGCTCGTCGCAGACCACCAGCAACACTTCCTGCGCCGCACGCACGAAACTGACTACCGAGTCACCAATACCCGCAGCGGTGTCGATCACCAGCACATCGAGGTTGTCGCCGATGTCGCTGAAAGCCTGGATCAGGCCGGCGTGCTGCGCCGGGCTCAAATGAACCATGCTCTGAGTGCCGGACGCGGCCGGAACGATGCGGATGCCGCCTGGCCCCTGCAACAGCACGTCGCGCAGCTCGCAGCGGCCTTCGATGACGTCGGCCAGGGTGCGTTTGGGGGTCAGGCCCAGCAGAACGTCGACGTTCGCCAGCCCCAGGTCGGCGTCCAGCAGCATGACGCGACGGCCAAGCTCGGCTAAAGCCAGGGACAAGTTCACTGACACGTTAGTTTTCCCGACGCCACCTTTGCCGCCGGTCACCGCGATCACCTGTACGGGATGCATGCTGCCCATGTTATTTCTTTACCTTGTCTTGCATAGACGGAGGCCACATTACTGGCTGCGCGTTCACAACCGGAACAATGCGTGGCAGACCATCGATGTAGGTACAAAAACTATTCATTTTTACCTCAGCCTACCTGCTTGGTCGGGCTGTGGTAGATATCAGCGAACATGTCGGCCATGGCTTCTTCGCTGGGCTCTTCCTGCATTTGCACGCTGACGGCGCGACTGACCAGTTGATGGCGGCGCGGCAGATGCAAATCATCCGGGATCCGCGGGCCGTCGGTCAGGTAGGCCACCGGCAATTCATGGCTGATGGCCAGGCTCAACACCTCGCCCAGGCTTGCAGTTTCATCCAGTTTAGTCAGGATGCAGCCCGCGAGCCCGCAGCGCTTGTAACTGTGGTAGGCAGCCGTTAGAACCTGCTTCTGGCTGGTGGTTGCCAGGACCAGATAATTTTTCGACCGAATGCCGCGTCCGGCCAGGCTTTCGAGTTGCATGCGCAGCGCTGGATCGCTGGCCTGAAGGCCTGCGGTGTCGATCAGCACCACGCGCTTGCGCAGCAGTGGATCCAGTGCCTGAACCAGCGATTGACCCGGATCGACGTGAGTCACCGACACGTTGAGAATCCGACCGAGGGTCTTGAGTTGTTCCTGGGCACCGATGCGATAGCTGTCCATGCTCACCAGCGCAATGTTCTGCGCGCCGTACTTGAGCACATAACGGGCAGCCAGCTTGGCCAGGGTCGTGGTCTTGCCCATGCCGGCAGGACCGACCATGGCAATCACCCCGCCCTCTTCCAGCGGCTCGATTTCCGGTGTGGCAATCATTCGCGCCAGGTGCGCCAGCAGCATGCGCCAGGCCTGACGAGGTTCTTCGATATCGGTAATCATCGCCAGCAGGTCCCGCGACAACGGACCGGACAAGCCGATGCGCTGCAGGCGGCGCCACAGGTTCGCCTGGTCGGGACGGCGGCCTTGCAGCTGATTCCACGCCAGGGAGCCGAGCTGTACTTCCAGCAATTCGCGCAGGCCGTTGAGCTCGGAACGCATCGAATCGAACACGCGCTGGTCGATGGCCGGCGCAGCGGCAGGCGCTGGCGCAGGGCGACGCGGTTCGGCGTAGGTCGGTTCGATCAACGGCTCGGCGGCGGTCAGCGGCAGGCCGGCGAACAGCTGGCGATTGACCGCATTGTCGCTCTCGCCTTCGCTGCGCAAGCTCAATTCAGCCTGGGCGGTGACGATCCGCGACTGGGTCTTGCGCAACTCGTCTTCGAGTTCCATGTTCGGAACGCGCGGAGCCAGGGCCGACAGCTTGTAATCCAGGGCAGCCGTCAGCTCGACACCACCGGCGATCCGGCGGTTGCCAATAATGGCGGCCTCAGCGCCCAGCTCATCACGAACCAGCTTCATGGCCTGACGCATATCGGCGGCGAAAAAACGCTTAACTTGCATAAACCACTACCTCAGCCGTTGGGCCCTACTGTCGCAACGATGGTCACTTGCTTGTTGTCCGGAATTTCCTGGTAGGCCAACACATGGATGCCCGGCACTGCCAGCCGGCCAAAACGCGAGAGCATCGCGCGAACCGGACCGGCCACCAGCAAAATCACCGGTTGACCCTGCATCTCCTGACGCTGCGCCGCTTCGATCAGCGAACGTTGCAGCTTCTCGGCCATGCTTGGCTCCAGCAGAACGCCCTCTTCCGAGCCTTGTCCTGCCTTCTGCAGACTATTGAGCAATATTTGTTCCAACCTTGGCTCCAGCGTGATGACAGGGAGCTCCGAGTCAGTACCTACAATGCTTTGGACGATTGCGCGGGATACGCCGACGCGTACGGCGGCCACCAATGCGGCGGTATCTTGACTCTTGGAAGCGTTGTTCGCGATGGCTTCGGCAATGCTGCGGATGTCGCGCACCGGCACCTGTTCGGCCAGCAGCGCCTGCAGCACCTTGAGCAGTTGCGACAGCGACAGCACGCCCGGCACCAGCTCTTCGGCGAGCTTTGGCGAGTTCTTCGCCAGCAACTGCATCAACTGCTGCACTTCCTCGTGGCCGATCAGCTCGCTGGAGTGCTTGTACAGAATCTGGTTCAAGTGGGTCGCGACCACGGTACTGGCATCGACCACGGTGTAGCCCAGCGATTGCGCCTGCGCACGCTGGCTGATTTCGATCCACACTGCTTCCAGCCCGAAAGCCGGATCTTTGGCGGTGATGCCGTTGAGCGTGCCGTAGACCTGGCCCGGGTTGATCGCCAGCTCGCGGTCCGGATAGATCTCCGCCTCGGCCAGGATCACCCCCATCAGGGTCAGGCGATAGGCGCTTGGCGCCAGGTCGAGGTTGTCGCGGATGTGCACGGTCGGCATCAGGAAGCCCAGGTCCTGGGACAGCTTCTTGCGCACGCCCTTGATCCGCGCCAGCAGTTGACCACCCTGATTGCGGTCCACCAGCGGAATCAGGCGGTAGCCGACTTCCAGGCCGATCATGTCGATCGGCGTCACGTCATCCCAGCCCAACTCCTTGGTTTCCTGGGCGCGGGCCGGCGATGGCAGCAGTTCCTGCTGACGCTTGACCTCTTCCAGCGCCTGGACCTTGACCATGTTCTGCTTACGCCAGAACAGGTAGGCACCACCGGCCGCCAGGGCAGCCATGCTCAGGAAGGAGATGTGCGGCATGCCCGGCACCAGCCCCATCACCGCCATCAGGCCAGCGGACACGGCGAGCGCCTTGGGCGAAGCGAACATCTGGCGATTGATCTGCTTGCCCATGTCTTCGGAACCGGAAGCACGGGTCACCATGATCGCTGCAGCGGTGGACAACAGCAGTGATGGCAATTGCGCCACCAAACCGTCACCGATGGTCAACAGCGCGTAAACCTTGCCGGCGTCGGCGAAGGTCATGTTGTGCTGGAAAATACCGACCGCCATGCCGCCGATCAGGTTGATGAACAGAATCAGCAGGCCGGCGATGGCGTCACCGCGCACGAACTTGCTGGCACCGTCCATGGAACCGTAGAACTCGGCTTCCTGGGCAACTTCCGCACGACGGGTCTTGGCCTGGTTTTGATCGATCAGACCGGCGTTGAGGTCGGCGTCGATCGCCATTTGCTTGCCGGGCATCGCATCGAGGGTGAAGCGCGCGCTCACCTCGGAAATTCGCCCGGCACCCTTGGTCACCACGACGAAGTTGATGATCATCAGGATCGCGAACACCACGATACCGACCACGTAGTTACCGCCGATCACCACTTCACCGAAGGCCTGGATCACCTTGCCGGCGGCAGCGTGACCGTCCTGGCCGTGGAGCATCACCACCCGCGTGGAGGCCACGTTCAGCGCCAGCCGCAACAGGGTCGCCACCAGCAGAATGGTGGGGAACACCGCGAAATCCAGCGGCCGCAAGGCGTACACGCAGACCAGCAGCACGACAATCGACAGGGCGATGTTGAAGGTGAAAAACACGTCCAGCAGGAACGGCGGGACCGGCAACATCATCATCGCCAACATGACCAGCAGCAACAGCGGCACGCCCAGATTGCCTCGGCTGAGGTCTGCCATGTGCGTGCGTGTACTGTTGAGTAACTGAGAGCGATCCACCGGTAATCCCCGTGCCTTTAAAGCAAACTTTTGACGCCTGAAACGGGCGCACGGGGGCTACTGCAAAAAGCTTTCCAACTTTTGTGGAGGGTTGAAATAGAAGGGATTGCCAGCAGTTTTGTGTGGCCTGGGCGGGCCTCATCGCGAGCAGGCTCGCTCCCACAATGATCGAGGCCGACACACATCCACTGTGGGAGCGAGCCTGCTCGCGATGAGGCCAGAACTGCCAACCAATAGATCAGGAATCGCGCCGCAAATCCGGCGGAATCGGCAAATCATCCTTCAACGGATCAGGCCGCTTGCCCTTGCCCGCCTTGTACTGGCGAATCTGATAGACATACGCCAGCACCTGCGCCACTGCCAGGTACAACCCGCCCGGGATTTCCTGCTCCAGCTCCGTGGAGTAATAAATCGACCGCGCCAGCGCCGGCGACTCCAGCAGCAGAATCTCATTGGCCGCGGCAATTTCGCGAATTTTCAGGGCCAGGAAGTCGCTGCCCTTGGCGACCAACATCGGCGCGCCGCTCTTGTCCGGGTCGTATTTGAGCGCGACGGCATAGTGAGTCGGGTTGGTGATGACCACGTCGGCCTGGGGGACCGCCGCCATCATCCGTCGCTGGGAGATTTCGCGCTGCACCTGGCGAATCCGTTGCTTGACCTCCGGCCGCCCTTCCTGGTCCTTGTGCTCGTCTTTGATTTCCTGCTTGGTCATCTTCAGCTTCTTGATGCTTTCCCACAGCTGAATCGGCACATCCACGGCGGCGATGATGATCAGGCCACACGCCATCCACAGCGTGCTCCAGCCGACCACTTGCAGGCTGTGGGTGATCGCCCGGTCCAGGGGTTCGTGGGCGATGCGCAGCAGGTCGTCGATGTCCGAGGACAGCACCACCAGGGCCACGAACAGCACGATGAAAAATTTTGCCAGGGCCTTCAGCAGTTCAGTCACGGACTTGGTCGAGAACATGCGCTTGAGGCCGGCGCCGGGGTTCATGCGGCTGAACTTGGGCGCCATGGTGCCGGCGGAGAACAGCCAGCCACCCAGGGAAATCGGGCCGATCAACGCGGCCAGCAGCAAGGTGATCATCACCGGTTGAATCGCCAGTAACGCGATTTTCCCGGAGTGCAGCAGAAAGATGCCCATCTGGCGCTGGTCCAGCACAACGTCCCGGGACAGGGAGAAATTCAGCCGCATCAGGTCCATCATTTCCTGCGCCAGGGCACCGCCGAATATCAGCAGCGCACTGGCACCGGCGAGCATGATCGCCAGGGTGTTGAGTTCCTTGGAACGGGCAATCTCACCCTTCTCACGGGCGTCCTTTTTCTTTTTCTCCGTGGGGTCTTCTGTTTTGTCTTCGTTGTCACTCTCGGACATGGCTCAGCTCGCCCTCGCCAGTTCGCGTAAAAACTGCAGGGCCTCGGTGGCCAGCGGTTGATACTGATTGAGAATGTCCGCCAGCCCGACCCACATGATGAACATGCCGAGCACCAGGGTCAGCGGGAAGCCGATGGAGAAAATGTTCAATTGCGGCGCCGCCCGGGTCATCACGCCAAACGCGATGTTGACCACCAGCAGCGCGGTGATCGCCGGCAGCACCAGCACCAGCGCCGCGCCCAGCACCCAGCCGAGCTTGCCGGCCAGCTCCCAGTAATGGTTGGTCATCAGGCCGCTGCCCACCGGCAGCGTGGTGAAGCTCTCGGCGAGCACTTCGAACACCACCAGATGGCCATTCATCGCGAGGAACATCAGGGTCACAAGCATGGTGAAGAACTGCCCGATTACGGCGACCGACACCCCGTTGGTCGGGTCGACCATCGAGGCAAAGCCCATGCCCATCTGGATCGCGAGGATCTGCCCCGCCACCACGAATGCCTGAAAGAACAGTTGCAGGGAGAAACCGAGGATCGCGCCGATCAGAATCTGCTCGCCAATCAGCATCCACCCGCTCAGCGCCAGGGCATTGACCGGCGGCATGGGCGGCAGGCTGGGCGCCAGGACCACAGTGATGGCCAGGGCGAAGTAGAGACGAATGCGCTTGGGCACCAGCGAGGTGCCGAACACCGGCATGACCATCAGCAAGGCGCCGATGCGAAATAGCGGCAGCATGAAGGCCGCCACCCAGGTACTGATCTGGGTATCCGTCAGTTGCAGCAACGACGGCATGGCTTAGCCGATGACCTGCGGAATGCTGCCGTAAAGCTGCAGGATGTATTCCATGAAGGTCTGCACCAGCCACGGGCCGGCCACGATCAGGGTCACCAGCATCACCAGCAGGCGCGGCAGGAAGCTCAGGGTCTGTTCGTTGATCTGGGTGGCGGCCTGGAACATCGCCACGATCAGGCCGACCAGCAGGCTCGGGATCACCAGCACCGCGACCATCAGGGTGGTCAGCCACAAGGCATCGCGAAAGATATCGACGGCGACTTCCGGCGTCATGGCGAAACACCCCCGAAACTGCTGGCCAGGGTGCCGATGATCAGCGCCCAGCCATCCACCAGCACAAACAGCATGATTTTGAACGGCAGGGAAATGATCAGCGGCGAGAGCATCATCATACCCATGGCCATCAAGATACTAGCCACTACCAGGTCGATGATCAGGAACGGAATGAAGATCATGAAACCGATCTGGAACGCGGTCTTGAGCTCGGAGGTCACGAACGCCGGGACCAGAATGGTCAGCGGCGCCTGATCCGGGGTCGCAATGTCAGTGCGCTTGGACAGGCGCATGAACAGCTCCAGATCGCTGGTGCGGGTCTGGGCGAGCATGAAGTCCTTGATCGGCACCTGGGCCTTGGCCACCGCATCCTGGGCGGACATCTTTTCCGCCAGATACGGCTGCAAGGCATCCTGGTTCACCCGGTCGAACACCGGGGCCATGATGAACAAGGTCAGGAACAGCGCCATGCCCGTGAGGATCTGGTTCGACGGCGTCTGCTGCAGGCCCAGCGCCTGGCGCAGGATCGAGAAGACGATGATGATCCGGGTAAAGCTGGTCATCAGCATGACGAACGCCGGGATGAAACTCAGCGCGGTCATGATCAGCAGGATTTGCAGGCTGACCGAATATTCCTGCGCGCCCTGTGCATTGGTGCCCAGGGTGATTGCCGGAATCGACAACGGATCGGCGGCGAACGCCAGCGGCGCGGCCAGCATCAGGGCCAGCGTCAAGACGATGCGTAACGCACCCATCACTTCTTATCCTTCTGATCCTTGCCCAACAGCTCCATCAGGCGCTGGGCAAACTCGGGGGTCGCTTTCTCGGTGGTGCCCGGGACCTGCACCGGCTCCTTGAGCACATGCAGCGCGGTGATGGTGCCGGGGCTCAGGCCGAGCAGAATCTGCTCGTTGCCCACCTGCACCAGCACCAGGCGGTCGCGCGGGCCAAGCGCACGGGAGCCGATCAGTTCGATCACCTGCCCCTTGCCCGCCGGCCCTGCCTGCTGGACCCGGCGCAACAGCCAGGCGAGGAAGAAGATCAACCCCACCACCAGCAACAAGCCCAGCACCAGCTGTGTCAGCTGCCCGGCAACACCACTACTGGCGACAGGCGCAGCTGTCACGGCAGTGGTCGCTGCCGTCGTTGCAGCAGGTTCCGCAGCCAATACGCTCAACGGCAATACCAGCGCCGACAAGACACCCAGAAGCTTTTTCACTCAGCGCAGCTTCTTGATGCGTTCGCTTGGGCTGATCACGTCAGTCAGGCGAATGCCGAACTTTTCGTTGACCACCACCACTTCGCCATGGGCGATGAGCGTGCCGTTGACCAGCACGTCCAGCGGCTCACCGGCCAGGCGATCCAGCTCGATTACCGAGCCCTGGTTGAGCTGCAGCAGGTTGCGGATGTTGATGTCGGTGCTGCCCACTTCCATGGAGATCGACACCGGAATATCGAGGATCACGTCCAGGTTCGGACCGTCCATGCTCACCGGCTCGTTGCTTTTCGGCGCGCTGCCGAACTCTTCCATGGGTACGCGGTTCGAGCTGGAAATACCCGCATCGGCCGCCAGCAGTGCGTCGATGTCGGCCTGGCCGCCATCACCGGACTCTTCCAGGGCCGCAGCCCACTCGTCAGCCAGCGCCTGGTCGTTGTTCATATCGTCAGTCATCAATTTGTCCTCGGCAGGCCACCTTTGAAGGGGAAGCCGTCAGTTAAAAACGAATGTGTAATGCGCCGGTCAACGGCGCTCGATCGGCTCGATCACTTGCAGCGCGAGGTTGCCCTTGTGCGAACCCATCTTGACCTTGAAGGCCGGCACGCCGTTGGCGCGCATGATCATGTCTTCGGGCATTTCCACCGGGATGATGTCCCCCGGCTGCATGTGCAGGATGTCGCGCAGCTTCAACTGGCGACGGGCGACCGTTGCACCAATCGGCACATCGACATCCATGACGTCCTGGCGCAGGGCGTTGACCCAGCGCTCGTCCTGGTCGTCGAGATCGGACTGGAAGCCGGCGTCGAGCATTTCGCGCACCGGCTCGATCATCGAGTACGGCATGGTCACGTGCAGGTCGCCGCCACCGCCATCGAGTTCGATGTGGAAGGTCGACACCACAATGGCTTCGCTCGGGCCGACGATGTTGGCCATGGCCGGGTTCACTTCCGAGTTGATGTACTCGAAGTTGACTTCCATGATCGCCTGCCAGGCTTCCTTCAAGTCGATGAAGGCCTGCTCCAGCACCATGCGCACCACACGCAGTTCGGTCGGGGTGAATTCACGACCTTCGATCTTCGCGTGACGGCCGTCGCCGCCGAAGAAGTTGTCCACCAGCTTGAACACCAGCTTGGCGTCGAGAATGAACAGCGCGGTACCGCGCAACGGCTTGATCTTGACCAGGTTGAGGCTGGTCGGCACGTACAGCGAGTGCACGTATTCGCCGAACTTCATCACCTGCACACCGCCGACCGCCACGTCCGCCGAACGACGCAGCATGTTGAACATGCTGATGCGCGTGTAGCGGGCGAAACGCTCGTTGATCATCTCCAGGGTCGGCATGCGTCCGCGGACGATGCGATCCTGGCTGGTCAGGTCGTAGCTTTTGACACTGCCGGGTTCGGCAACGTTATCGGTCTGGACCAGGCCATCGTCCACGCCATGCAACAGCGCGTCGATCTCGTCCTGGGACAGGAGGTCCTGCACGGCCATGTCGTGTACCTACTGCAATACGAAATTAGTGAAGAGCAACTGTTCGACAACCACTTTGCCGAGTTCTTTCTGCGCCACTTCCTGGACGCTGGCCGTGGCTTTCTGGCGCAGCATTTCCTGGCCTACGGGCGAGGCGAGCGTGGCGAAATCCTGTCCGGAGAACAGCATCACCAGGTTATTGCGGATCACCGGCATATGAACCTTGAGCGCATCCAGGTCGGCCTGATTGCGTCCGAGCATGGTGATGCTCACCTGCATGTAGCGCTGACGACCGTTCTGGTTGTAGTTGGCGACAAACGCCGGCGCCATCGACTCGAAAATCGCCGGCTGCTTGCCCACCGGAGCCACTTCGGCCGCCGGGGCCGGCTTGCTCTGAGCACTGTGCATGAAGTACCAGGTCGCCCCCACGGACAAACCGATCGCCAGCAGCAGGGCCACTACGATCACGATTATCAGCTTGAGTTTGCCTTTGGTTGCGGGGTCTTTTACTGCTGCGTCGCTCTTCGCCATGCCAATAATCCGTCACTATTCGGGGTTTCACAGTCGCACGGATAGGGAAGAGCAAGTGTTATGCCAGAACGATCGGGAGGGAATTAGCGCCGCAAAACTACTGTGGGAGCGAGCCTGCTCGCGAGGCGATCGGTCAGTCACTGAAGAGGTGACTGATTGACCGCTATCGCGAGCAGGCTCGCTCCCACAGGATTGCTGTGTGGGAGCGCGAAATCAGGCGTAATAATCGACCGCGCTAGAGCCAATCACGCTGGTCACCGGAGCGGCGACTTCGGCAATGGCCGGGCTTAGTTCGTTATCCATCGAGTCGAGTCGACCACCACTGGCATTGGTTCGACCATTTTGGCTCTGCTGCGCCTGCTCCTGCCCTTGCTGAGAACCCCGGGACTGGTCGGACACATTGACATCGACCTGACCCATGCCCTGCTGCGCGAACATGTCGCGCAAGCGATGCATTTGCCCGTCCAGGGCTTCGCGAACGCCGGGATGAGCGCTCATGAAGGTCACCTGGGTCTGCTGGTCCGGCACCATGTTCACCCGAATATCCAGGCGCCCCAGCTCCGCCGGCTGCAACTGGATGTCCGCCGCCTTGAGATTGGCGCTGGACAGGTACATGACTCGGTTCACCACCTCTTCGGTCCAGCCGCTCTGATGCATGGCGATCGGTTGATTGACCGGCAGCGCATTGGCGGTTTTCGGCGTGGCCGCTTGCGTCAGCGCCGACAGGCGGTTGGCGAAATCATCGACACGGGTATCGCTGCTGGCGGACTTCAGGTCCTTGAGACCGTCGTCGATCAGACCGCTGAAGGCCTTGTCGCCGCCCTGGCTGGTGCTGTCCTTGCTGGTTTGCACATCGAGCATGGTGGCCATGCCGGCGGCAAAGTTCTGCGCCGAGGTCTGCTCGCCGTCGGCCTGAGCCTGGGCAGGCGTCGGTGCGGCCTTGGGCTGCGCCTGGCTGGACGCCGACACATGACCACTCTGCTCCATCGCCATGCGCACTGCCGGCAGTGCGTCGAGCGGGTCGGCTTCGGGGTCGAAATCGGGGTCGGTGGCGGTAACTGTCTGCACGGGAACTGCCGTGACAGCTGCGGCTTGAATCGGTGCCGGCTGCGGCTCGACCACCGGCGGCGCGACCGGTGCGGGCACAGTGACCGTCGGTTGCACGGCCTGCAGCAACGCAGGGTCGAGCGTCGGGTCAATCGGCGTGGTATCGGCTACAGGTGGCTGTGCGGTGTCCGTCGCCTCTTCATTGGCGGCCTGCTCGTCAGTCTGCGCCGGCTTATCGGCGGGCAAGGACTTGCCGCTATCGGCAACCGCCGGTTCTTCGGCGGCAGGCTTGTCGTCGACAACATCCTTCTTGCCGGCGTTGTCCGCAACCTTGTCACGCACCGGTTTGGCCGAACCGTCAGCCGCTGAAGCGGGCTTGTTCTGCGCCTGCTTGGCGTACACCTGAGCGAAGCTTGCAGCCTTGTCCCCGGGCTCTGCGGCCTGCGCCGTGGAATTGGCACTGCTGTTGGCATTGCCGGCTTGAGTCTTGGTCTGCGCAGCAGCCTGAAGAAGAATATTGGGGGTAACGGGCATTTAACGGTCTCCGCTGCACTGGGATCGTAGGTACAGTTGGGAGACTTCTCTGCAAAGGTCGCGCCAGTTTTATCCGGTCGCGATCAATAGGGCCGAACGGTCGCAATGGCAGAGAGCGAACGCTGTTGTTCCTGCTCGTAGAGGGGGCGGATAAAGGCGAACTCGCGGCCGATCTCGGCGATCAGCGGCTCAATATCCGAAAGGTTGCGCTCTTTTGCCCTGTGCTCCAGGTCATGACACAGCGCTGCGAGGCGAATCGCCCCCATGTTGCTGCTGCTGCCCTTGAAGCTGTGCGCGGCTTCCAGCAATTGCGTGGCGTCGACAGCCACAGCCAATTGCCGCAACCGCTGTTCGGAATCCGCGAGGAAGGTATCGATCAATGTCGAGAACTCATCCTCCATGACGTCCCGCAACGCGCTTAGCACGTCCGGGTCAAGATGTATGTCAGCCACTTGCTCACTCCTTGATCAAGAATGCGCGGATTATGCCAGAGCCTCCCAGAAAAACTCCACGCGGGCACTTCGACCATCGTCGGACCAACTGGCATTACGCCCCAACTGACGGATCAGACTGACGCCGCGCCCCGACAAACGGACTGGATCGACCGGACGCTGCATCACACGCTCGACATCAAAACCCTTGCCACTGTCCTCGACGCGAATCACCAGGCAACCACCCTCGCCTTGCGGCGAGACCTGCAAATGCACCCGCACGTAACCGTCCTGCAGCGCTTCCAGGCGCGCATTGCGTTCCTGGTAATAACGGGCGAACCCGGCGACATCGCGCTTGAGGCTGGAATCCAGACCCAGGACGCCATGCTCCAGCGCATTGGAATACAGCTCGGCAAGAACGCTGTAGAGCGCCCCGCTCTGCGCCCGCAGGCCGTGTACCTCAAGCAGCATTTGCAACAGGTATGGCAGCGGATTGAAGCGCTTGAGCGTCGATGCGCGAAATTCGAAACTCACCGACCAGTCCAGCGGGCAGGACTGGCCGCTGTCGGAATAGATCGGCGCCGGAGGACTGAGCAGGGTCGGGTCCAGCAGGCTGATTTCGACCATGCTGACATCGTCCCGGGCTTCGCCGCGAAAATCCCGGAGCGCCTGCTCGATGTCCTCGAACAACGCATCTGGCTGGCGATTGGCGGCAAATACCTGCTGCAAGCGCTCTACGCCAAACAGCTGTTCGTTGGCGTCGCAGGTATCGATCACCCCGTCGGACAACAGGAACACCCGGTCCCCGCGCGCCATCGGAAAGACTTCGGTGCGGTCATCGAAGGTCTGCGGGCTCAACACGCCCAGTGGCAAATGCCGGGCCTTCAACGCCGTGCGTTCGCCGTTGGCGATGCTGTGCAGGTAACCATCGGGCATCCCGCCGTTCCAGACCTCCACCGACTGACGCTGGAAACTCAGGTTCAACAACGTCGCACAACAGAACATGTCCACCGGCAGGATGCGCTTGAGCTTGGCATTCATCTCGCGCAGGGTTTCCGCCAGGCCATAGCCCTTGGCGGTCATGCCATAAAACACTTCGGCCAGTGGCATCGCACCGACCGCCGCCGGCAAGCCGTGGCCGGTGAAATCGCCGAGCAGCACGTGCATGTCGCCAGCGGGTGTGAAGGCGGCCAGCAACAAATCGCCGTTGAACAGCGCGTAGGGTGATTGCAGGTAGCGAATGTTGGGGGCATTCAGGCAGCCGGAATGGGCCACTTTGTCGAACACCGCCTTGGCCACCCGCTGCTCATTGAGCAGATAGTCGTGATGTCGTGCGATCTGGTCACGCTGCTGTAGCACGGTTGCCTGTAGCCGCCGCAAGCGATCCATCGCCTTGATCTTGGCGGCAAGGATCACCTGGTTGTAGGGCTTCGCCAGAAAATCGTCACCCCCGACCTCCAGGCAGCGGGCCAGGGCTTCGCTTTCGGACAAGGAGGTCAGGAAGATGATCGGCACCAGGGTTTCCCCGGCCAGTTCCTTGATCTGCCGGGCCGCTTCGAAGCCATCCATCACCGGCATCATCGCGTCCATCAGCACCAGTTGCGGACGCTGCTGACGAAACGCTTCGACCGCTTCGGCACCGTTGGCCGCCGTCAGCACTTGATGCCCCTGGCGCCGGACAATGCTCGACAACAGCATGCGATCGGCCGCGCTGTCTTCGGCGATCAATATCCGCAGTGGTTCGAGTGCAGCCTGTACGGCGTTCAACTGATGTCGAACAGCTTGTCGAAATTGGAGATCGCGAGAATTTTTCTCACGTCGGAGCTGCTGTTGACGACACGAATATCGGAATCGTCGCCGCCGGCGTGGTCACGCAACAGCAGCAACATGCCCAACGCGGAGCTGTCGAGGTAGGTCGCCTCTCTCAGGTCAATCACGACTTCGGAAAGATCCCTGCTCTCGTAGGATTCGCGAAATTCCTGATGTTTGGCGAAATCGAATCGTCCCTTGACCGAGATCGTCAGTTTTTGCCCATCGGGGGAAACTTCGGTAATGACTGACATTTCATGGCTTCCTTGTCATTGGTGAACCTTCTTGTACAAGGTGTAGCATTTGGTAAAGGTTGCGGCAAGGCAGGTCATCAGGATCGAATTACTCATCAATACTGACCCTGTCGCGGCAAGCGCTGGGACAACTCATCCAGCAGCTTCTGCTCGCGCTTGTCCTCCACCGCCCGGGCCTCATCCGCGTAACGTTGCACGAGTTTGCGCAAACCTTCGACCCGGGCGAACGCCTGTTGCCAGGTTTCCCGCGCCTTGTTCAGGTTGTTCTGATGCCAGGCCAGGCTCTGGCGCTGCTGATCGATGGCCGTGCCCAACTGCGCCAGAAAGCCCTGGTAACCCAGCAGCCACTGACCCGATACGCCACCGCTGCCGCGCACGATCCACTGCTCTTGATAATCGAGGCGAAAGGCTTCGAGGTCGGCCAGCTTGCTCTCGGCCAGTCGCACTTGCCCCTGGAAATGCCCCAGGCGCTGCACCGCAGTTTTCTCGGCCTTCTCGGCCATTTCCACCACGGGGGCCAGGCGCCCTGCGCGAGTCTGGGCCATGGCCGGTTAGCCGCCCGCCGCGGGTGCGAAGATCGACGCGAGGTACGCTTCGCTTTCGCCCAGGCTGATGCTGTCGTTGAGCCCCTGGCGCAGGTATTTGACCAGTTGCGGTTGCAGGGAAATCGCCAGGTCGGTTTCGCGATCGCCGCCGGCCACATAGGCACCGACGCTGATCAGATCCCGACTCTGTTGATAGCGCGACCACAGCTGCTTGAAGTACTGCGCACGGGTCATGTGCTCCGGCGATACTACCGCCGGCATGACCCGGCTGATGGACGCCTCGATATCGATGGCCGGGTAGTGACCTTCCTCGGCCAGCCGCCGCGACAGCACGATGTGCCCGTCGAGCACGCCTCGCGCGGAGTCGGCAATCGGGTCCTGCTGGTCATCGCCTTCGGACAGCACGGTGTAGAACGCGGTGATCGAACCACCGCCCTTTTCGGCGTTACCGGCCCGCTCCACCAGTTTCGGCAACTTGGCGAATACCGAAGGCGGATACCCCTTGGTTGCCGGCGGCTCGCCGATGGCCAGGGCGATTTCCCGCTGGGCCTGGGCGAAACGGGTCAGGGAATCCATGAGCAACAGGACGTTCTTGCCCTTGTCGCGGAAATACTCGGCGATGCGCGTGCAGTACATGGCTGCACGCAGGCGCATCAGCGGCGCATCGTCCGCTGGCGACGCCACTACCACGGAACGCTTGAGGCCTTCTTCACCGAGGATGTGCTCGATGAACTCTTTAACTTCACGACCCCGCTCACCGATCAGCCCGACGACGATAATGTCGGCCTCGGTGAAGCGGGTCATCATGCCCAGCAACACGGATTTACCCACGCCGGTACCGGCAAACAGCCCGAGCCGCTGGCCGCGACCGACCGTCAACATACCGTTGATGCTGCGGATCCCCACATCCAGCGGCTCGCTGATCGGTTCACGCTTGAGCGGGTTGATGGTCGGGCCGTCCATCGGCACCCAGTCCTCGGCCTTCATGCCGCCCTTGCCATCGAGCGCGCGACCGGCGCCATCGAGCACCCGTCCGAGCATGCTCATGCCCATCGGCAAGCGCCCGCTTTCCATCAGCGGCACCACGCGAGCGCCGGGGGCGATACCGGCAACGCTGCCGACCGGCATCAGGAACACTTTGCTGCCGGAGAAGCCCATGACTTCGGCTTCGACCTGCACCGGGTGATAACTGTCGTCGTTGATGACCATGCAGCGGCTGCCCATGGCGGCACGCAAGCCTTCGGCTTCGAGGGTCAGGCCGACCATGCGCAGCAGGCGACCTTCGAGGATCGGCGCGCCTTCCAGTTGCGTGACCTCGGCATAGCTGCCCAGGCGCTTGGCAAAACTGGTGCGTTCAAGGCGCATCGGGAATGTCCGCAGCCGCAGGCTTGGTGTCGATCGGCAAGTCCAGGGTCACGTCGGGGGCGGCCGGGTGCAAGGCCTGCTCGTGGAGTTGATCGAACAGCTTGTCCATCACCCGCACGACCCGGGTTTCCACGGTGGCATCGATACGGCTGTGCTCGGTCTCGACCCGGCAACCGCCGGGCAGCAGCGATTCGTCCTCGACGATGCGCCAGGTTTCCTCATGGCGTTCGCGCAGGGCTTTGACCTGGGCGAAATCCTGAGGATTGATGTACAGGCGCACGTTGTCCACGCCCAGCGGCAGGAGCTTGAGGGCTTCGCGCATGACGTGTTCGATCTGGGTCGAATCGATAGCCAGTTCGCGCTGGATCACCTGGCGTGCGATGTGCTGCACCAGGTCGACCAAAGACTTTTCAATCAGGGTGTCCTGTTCGGCGATGGGCTCGAACAGGTGCGTCATCAGTTGCTCCAGCCCCGCAAGCTTGGGCGCCAGCGCGGCTTCCGCTTCCTGACGGACCTTGAGCGTGGTGCTGTGGAAACCTTCCCGCTCGCCGACCGCGAAGCCTTCGTTGTAGGCCTCCTGGCGAATGCTTTCGAGTTCTTCGAGGGTCAGCGGCTGGACTTCCTCCAGCGGTACTTCCTCGATTTCCGGCGGCTCGGGTTCCGGCTCCGGTTCCGGCTCGGGTTCAGGCGGGTCGAAGCTGGGCAGCGCCCAGGTATCGAAACCACTGACATCCCTGGCCCGGATCAGGTCAGTGGGTAAATCGTCATGCTTGGCCATGGTGTTAGATCATTTCCTCGCCGCCTTTGCCACCGAGTACGATTTCTCCGGCTTCGGCCATACGACGGGCGATGGTGAGGATTTCCTTCTGCGCGGTCTCCACGTCGCTGACGCGGACCGGGCCCTTGGCTTCGAGGTCGTCGCGCAGCAGCTCGGCCGCACGCTTGGACATGTTCTTGAAAATTTTCTCCTTGACGTTCTCGTCCGACCCCTTGAGGGCCAGTACCAGCACGTCGGAGGACACTTCGCGCAACAGTGCCTGGATACCGCGGTCGTCGACATCGGCCAGGTTGTTGAACACGAACATGAGGTCTTCGATCTGACCGGACAGGTCTTCGTCGACTTCGCGGATCGAGTCCATGAGCTGGCCTTCGATCGAGCTGTCGAGAAAGTTCATGATGTCGGCCGCGCGCTTGATACCGCCCAGGGTGGTGCGCGAGGCATTCGAGTTGCCGGAGAACTGCTTCTCGAGAATCTGGTTGAGTTCCTTCAGGGCCGCCGGCTGCACGGTGTTGAGCGAGGAAACCCGCAGGATGATGTCCAGGCGCACCTTGTGGTCGAAGTTGCCCAGCACTTCACCGGCCTGGTCCGGGTCGAGATACGCCACCACGATCGCCTGGATCTGCGGGTGCTCGTAGCGGATCACGTCGGCGACGGCGCGTGGTTCCATCCATTTCAGGCTGTCCAGGCCGCTGGTGTTGCCACCCAGCAGGATGCGATCGATCAGGCCGTTGGCCTTGTCCTCGCCCAGTGCCTGGGTGAGCATCTTGCGCACGTAGTCGTCGGAGCCGACGCCCAGGCTGGTCTGATCGCCGACGATGTCGACGAACTCACTCATCACCTGCTCGACCTGCTCGCGGTGAACGTTCCCCATCTGGGCCATGGCCACACCCACACGCTGGACCTCTTTGGGCCCCATGTGGCGCAGCACCTGGGCGGCGTCTGTAGAACCAAGGGACAGCAGCAGGATCGCGGCTTTGTCGACCTTGGTCAGCTTGGCGGCAACGGCTCGGTTATCACTCATCTGCGTTAATCCACTCTTTCACGACCTGGGCCACACGACCCGGGTCTTCTGCCACCAGACTCTTGATTGCGTTCAGTTGGGCATCATAGCCCTCGCTCGGGCTCGGCAACAGGATGCTGGTCGGGCCGCCGAGGCTGACGCGATCGTTGGCCAGCTCGCCGTCCAGGCCGCCCATGCCACCCAGCTCGACATCGCTGCCAATGCCGGCCAGCTGCTTGTCTTTGCCGCCACCGGTGATGTTGTTGAGCACCGGGCGCAGCACACCGAACACCAGCACCAGAATGAACAGGACACCCAGCACTTGCTTGACGATGTCCCAGAACCACGGCTGGGAATAGAACGGAATGTCGGCGATCACTTCGCCGCGATCGGCAGAGAACGGCATGTTGATCACGCTGACACTGTCGCCACGGCTGGCATCGAAACCGACCGCGTCCTGCACCAGGCGGGTAAAGCGCGCCAATTCATCGGCGCTCCATGGCGCACGGGTGGTTTCGCCGTTGGCCGGGTTGACCTTGACCTGATCGTCTACCACCACCGACACCGACAGGCGATTCAAGCGGCCCTGCTGCTGCTTGGTGTGGCTGATGGAACGGTCGAGTTCGAAGTTCTTGGTGGATTGTTGACGCTTGTCCGCCGGGTACGGTGCCAGCATCGGCTGACCGGTGGCCGGGTCCATGATTTGTTGGCCGTTGGCATCAACCAGTGGCTGGCCTGGCTGCACCATGCCTGCCGGTGCGGCGGCGCCACCGGTGGTTTGCGGCGCGGAAGCCGGCGACGGTGGCTGGTTGCTCAGGGCACCCGGCACACCTTGCGGGCCATTGCTGGCGGTACGTTGTTCGTTGACCGACTGTTCGCTGCGCAGTGCCGGCTGGTCCGGGTTGAACTGCTCGGAAGTCGACTCGACGGCGCTGAAATCCACGTCGGCCGAGACTTCAGCCTTGTAGCGGTCGTTGCCCAGCACCGGTTGCAGGATGTTGTGCACACGCTGGGTGAGCATGCTTTCCATGCGGCGGCTGTAATCGAATTGCTTGCCGGCCATGGTCAGTTCGGAGTTTTCCGCCTGGTCGGAGAGCAGGTTGCCCTTCTGGTCGACCACGGTGATCTGCGACTTGCTCAGTTCAGGAACGCTGGTCGCCACCAGATTGATGATGGCCACGACCTGACCCGGCTCCAGGGAGCGACCGGAATACAGCTCGACCAGAACCGAAGCACTCGGCTTGCGCTCGTCGCGTACGAACACCGAACTCTTCGGAATCGCCAGGTGCACGCGGGCACCCTTGACGTTGTTCAGGCTGGAGATGGTGCGCGCCAGTTCACCTTCCAGACCACGACGATAACGGGTCGCTTCCATGAACTGGCTGGTACCCAGGCCCTGCTCCTTGTCGAGGATCTCGAAACCGATGTTGCCGTCGCTGGGAGTGACACCAGCGGCCGCCAGTTTCAGGCGTGCACGGGACAGGTCTTCGGCCTTGACCAGCAAGGCACCGGAATTGGGTTCGACGTTGTAGGGAATATCGGCGGAAGCCAGGGTGTCCATGACCTGTTTCGCGTCCATGCCGGCAAGGCTGCCGTACAGCGGACGATAGTCCGGCTGCTGGGACCACAGCACCACGGCAAAACCAATCGCCACGCTCGCGGCCAGGCCGACCAACAGGCCTACCTGACGCAGCATGGTCATTTCGGAAAGGTTTTCCAGGAAAGACAACCCGAACAGCGGCGGCTTGCCCTCTGCCGGCGTGGTCTTGGCCGGAACGTTATCGGCGACTGCTTCTGCCATGACTCAATCTCGTCCTTAAACCGGCATCTGCATGATGTCTTGGTAGGCCTGAACCAGCTTGTTACGCACTTGGGTCAATGCCTGGAAAGACACGCTGGCCTTCTGCGAGGAGATCATCACGTCCGTCAGGTCGACGCCGCTCTTGCCGATCTCGAAGGCATTGGCCAACTGACTGGAGGCCTGCTGGGTATCGTTCACTTTATTGACGGCCTGACCGAGCATGTCGGAAAAGCTGCTGCCATTCAGTTCAGGGACGGCGGCAGTCGATTTCGGCGCAGACATGGCATCCATTTGCATGGCGCGCATGTCCAGCATCAATCTGTTGAATTCAATACCTTGGCTCATGATTTCTCTCTGTTGACGCGCTACGTCATTGTCGGCCCGCAATTTTTTGACGCTCACTCGGCGGGTACGAGGGTATTAGCAACAAGGGTGCCAGCTCACAGACACCTTTTCAGAAAAGCCTTACAAACGTTTGCACTATCTCGATCCCTGTAGGAGCGAGCCTTGCTCGCGATGAACTCAAGAACACCGCGCCCATACTGAAATCCCGTGTCATCGTTAACGACCATCGCGAGCAGAGCTCGCTCCTACGGGGTCAGGTGGCAAACAGATAGGCTTCCACATCCATGCCTGCATCACGCATCTGCGCCAGCTTGTAGCGCAGGGTGCGCGGGCTGATGCCCAAGCGCTCGGCGGCTTCCTTGCGCCGGCCGCGCTCGGAGCGCAGGGTGTCGATAATCATCTGGAATTCACGGCGACGCAGGTCATCGCCCAGCGCCCCGGCCGACTCGGCCTCGACCTCCACAGGCCGCACAGGCGCAACTGCCGGTGCCGACACCGGCAACGGCAACGGCGCACAGGCGACCGGACCGGCCAGGCAGAAATCCTGGGGTTGAATCAAGCCGCCCTGCTGCAGGATCAACGCGCGCTGAATCGCGTTATCCAGCTCGCGCACATTCCCCGGCCACGGATAACCGATCAGGCAGGCTTGCGCCTGCGGCGACAACCGCGCGGCGGCGTGCTTCATTTTATTGACGTGTTTGGCCAGCAGGCGCTCGGCCAGCGGCAGGATATCGGCGGTCCGTTCGCGCAGCGGTCGCCACGCCAGCGGAAACACCGACAGGCGATAGTAAAGGTCTTCGCGGAAACGCCCTGCCGCCACTTCTGCGGCAAGGTCGCGGTTGGTGGTCGCGACCACGCGAATGTCCAGGGTGATCGGCTTGCGCGCCCCTACCCGTTCGACCTCGCGCTCCTGCAGGACACGCAGCAATTTGGCTTGCAGGCCCAGGGGCATTTCGGAAATTTCGTCGAGCAGGATAGTGCCGCCGTCGGCCTGTTCGAACTTGCCGGCCTGCGCTGCGATAGCGCCGGTGAACGAGCCTTTTTCATGACCGAACAGGGTGGCTTCCAACATGTTGTCCGGGATCGCTGCACAGTTGATCGCAATGAACGGCTGGCTGGCGCGATGGGAGTGCTGGTGAATGTAGCGCGCCAGCACTTCCTTGCCGGTCCCGGACTCGCCGGAAATCAGCACCGTGGAATCACTGCGGGCCACCCGCGCGGCCAGCTCCAGCAGTTGCGCACTGGCGGGCTCGACAGCCACCGGCCCTTCGCTGTCGGCGGCACCGAGGCTACCCAGCGCATGCCGTGCGACCAGATCGAGCAAGGCCTTGGGCTCGAACGGTTTGACCAGATAATCCGCCGCGCCCTGACGCATCGCATCCACGGCCCGCTCCACCGCACCGTGGGCCGTCATCAGCAGCACCGGCAATTGCGGCTGGCGCGCTCGCAGCAAGCCAAGCAGCTGATGACCGTCCATGCCCGGCATGTTGACGTCGCTCACCACCAGGCTGAACGCCTCGGCCTCGACCGTGGCCAGAGCCTCCTCCGCCGAACCGACAGCCTTGTAATCGTGGCCGGCGAGCAGCAGCGTGTCAGCCAGTGCTTCGCGTAACGCGCGGTCATCCTCGACCAGTAAAACCTTGATGCCCATGACGTTCACTCCGCTCCCTGAGCGCTACGCAGTTCATCAAAAAAAAGCGGCAGGATGACCTGCGCGCAGGTTCCGCGACCGAGTCGCGAGCGCAATCGCAACTCGCCCTGATGAGCACGGGCAACCGCCTGGACCACCGTCAGGCCGAGCCCGGTCCCGGTGGCCTTGGTGGTGAAAAACGGCTCGCCCAGACGCGCCAGCACGGCGCTATCGATGCCGCTGCCGCTGTCGCTGACACTCACGCGCAACTGGTTGTCGCGGGTATACAGATGCACCTTCAGGCGCACGTCGCCGGCACTGGCCTGAATGGCGTTTTCGACGAGATTGAGCAGGGCACCGACCAGCGTGTCGCGATTGCACAGCAACTCACCGGCATGGCTGTCGCACTGCCAGCGGATGGACAAGTCCAGCACATGGGGCAAGGCCGCCGCCTGCAAGGATTGCAGAAGCTGCCCGGGGGTGATGCGGTCGGTCAACGGCAGTTCGCCACGGGCGAACACCAGCATGTCGCGCACCTGATGCTCCAGCTCGTGCAGACGCTCCTTGAGGCGCCCGGCAAAACGCTGCTGGGTCTCGACGGGCAATGCCTGCTCAGTCAAATGACTGGCGTAGAGCAAGGCAGCGGACAACGGCGTGCGAATCTGATGGGCCAGCGAGGCCACCATGCGCCCGAGGGACGACAGGCGCTCATGGCGAGCCAGCTGATCCTGCAGGTGACGGGTTTCAGTCAGGTCATTCAAGAGCACGAGCTGGCCCGGCTCGGCATCCAGCGAACGGGTGGCAATCGACAGGCGCCGGCCATCCTTGAGGGACACTTCATGGCCATCGTCGTCGCGGGGGGCAAAGCAACGGGCAATCACATGGCGCCACAACTCGCCTTCGAGAGGCAGGCCAAGCAGCTCACAGGCCGCGGGGTTGGCTTCGCGCACGATGCCCTGGGCGTCGATGACGATGACGCCACCGGGCAACAGGTCGAGCAGATTCTGCAGGCGGTTGGCCAGGCGTTCTTTTTCCGCCAGTTCCTGCATGCGTTGAGCACTGACCACGGCCAGTTCGCCCTTAAGCTCGGTGACCCGCGCTTCGAGCATGCTGTAGGAACTGGTCAGTTGGCTGGACATCTGGTTGAACAGGGCGAATGCCTGCTCGAGGCCAAGCCGGCTCGCCTGCTCTACGGACGACGAGTGCCCCAGGGCATCAGGAGCAGGAGAGATCTGGGCGGCTTGGGGCATCGTACTTTCTCGCGTGGCTGACCGTCAGTGAAACGGAACGTTGCGAGGGGCGTAGCAATACCCGTGCCTAAAAAAAACCGCTTATAAATGAGTGACTTGAAAAACAGGCGTCAATCATCCGCCTGTTCATCTCCATCACGACGGCTCATGCCGTACTTGCGCATCTTCTCCACCAGCGTGGTTCGGCGTATGCGCAGGCGTTCGGCCGCGCGCGCCACGATACCGTTGGCATCGTCCAGCGCCTGCTGGATCAGGCCCTGCTCCAGACCACCGAGGTAGTCCTTCAGGTCCAGCCCTTCCGGCGGCAACAGCGCGCTGGCGCTGTAGTCCTGGTTATGGCCATTGATGGCGACCCGCTCTTCGAGATCGCTGCGCAGGCTGTCGACCATCTGCTCGTCTTCATCATCGACGTAGCGGAATTTCTTCGGCAGCTCGACCACGCCAATCACCCCGTACGGATGCATGATCGCCATGCGTTCCACCAGGTTGGCCAGTTCGCGGACATTGCCCGGCCAGCCGTGACGGCACAGGGACATGATCGCCGCCGAGTTGAAGCGGATCGAACCGCGCTTCTCGTGCTCCATGCGCGAGATCAACTCGTTCATCAGCAGCGGGATGTCCTCGACACGCTCGCGCAGCGGCGCCATCTCGATCGGGAACACGTTCAGGCGGTAGTAGAGGTCTTCGCGGAAAGTGCCGATCTCGATCATGCTTTCGAGATTCTTGTGGGTCGCCGCAATGATGCGCACGTCGACGCTCTGGGTCTTGTTGCTGCCCACGCGCTCGAAGGTGCGTTCCTGCAGGACGCGCAGCAACTTGACCTGCATGGGCAGCGGCATATCGCCGATTTCGTCGAGGAACAGGGTGCCGCCGTTGGCCAGTTCGAAACGCCCGGCACGGCTGGTGATCGCCCCGGTGAAGGCGCCCTTCTCGTGACCGAACAATTCGCTTTCCAGCAGTTCAGCCGGAATAGCCCCGCAGTTCACTGGAACGAACGGTGCTTCGCGGCGCTTGGAGTGATAGTGCAGGTTACGTGCAACCACTTCCTTGCCGGTCCCGGACTCGCCAAGGATCAACACGCTGGCGTCGGTATCGGCGACCTGCTGCATCATCTGGCGCACGTGCTGGATCGCCCGGCTGGTGCCGACGAGGCTGCGGAAAAGATTGGGTTCGCGATGACGACCGCGCTCGCGGGCCTGGTCGTACATCTCGCGGTAGACCTGGGCACGGTGCAGGGAGTCGAGCAATTTGCTGTAGCTGGGCGGCATTTCGAGGGTCGAAAGCACGCGACGACGCTGGTCTTCCGGCAGGTCGATGGAAGAATTATCGCCCATCAGCAAAACAGGAAGGAACTCATCCCATGTCGAGAGTGTCTTTAACAAGCCCAACAGTGCGCCAGGAGCATTGACCGTCCCGATCAGGACACAGATTACTTCACGACTGGATGACAAAGAGCCGACAGCCTGCTGCCAATCATGGCTACCGCAGGGCAAATTTTCTTCGCCGAGAAAATTTAAAATCACCGCCAGGTCGCGGCGGCGGACGCTATCGTCATCTATCAGCAGAATTTTGGTTTCACGCCACATGCAATAGCAACTTCCCTAGTCAACTCAATGCCCAAAATGCTGGGGCAAGCTAAACGCTTGCAGGCGAACTATGCCTGAAGACGACTGAAATCTGGAACAGCCACTAGTTAAGTCAAAAAACCGTGCACAGTCAAATTTATGGCGCACTACGTTTGGATTAACTGGCGTCAATTAACCAAACAGATGGTAAACCTTTGACGCCTTTTGTGCTTGGTTGATCTGCGACATCTCGTCGACGATAGCCTGGCGCTCGCCCATGGTCGCTGTCAGCAGGTCCTTGTACACCGCCAACAACTCCTCAAGATTGCTGCGCACCGCCTCCTCGTCGATCGGTGCCTCACTGAGCACCTCGTCGACGCATTCGCGACAGGTCGTATCCAGCTCACCGATCGCATCCCAGTTGCGCGCTGCCAGTGCATCGATCAGGGCTTCGCGGGTTTCTTCAATCCGCCGCAGTGCTTGACTCATGACGTCATCCTCAGGCTCGAAGCCTATTGATTGGCAATGGCATCCCAGCCGCTTTTGAGGGTTTCCAGCAGGCCAGATACTTCGTCGATGATTGCCACATTGTTGTCGCGGTTGGCTTCCATCAGGCGAGTCATCATGTAGGCGTACAGATTGTCGAGCTGCTGCAAAGAAGCGGGATCGTCAGTTTTTTCCGGGTTCAAGCCGTCACGCAGGCCGACGATGATGTCGACCGCCTTGCCCATCATCAACCCCTTGAGTGCGATATCACCGCGTTCCAGCGCGCCCTTGGCCTGGGCCATGCGATCCAGCCCGCCTTCCATCAGCATCTGCACCAGGCGGTGTGGGCTGGCTTCAGAGACCTGGGCATGGGAATTGACCTTCTGGTATTGGCGAAGGGCTCTCATGGGGTTCATGTTTCTACCTCGTGACAGACAACTGCTGGAAATAAGAATGCTCTGACCTTTATGTCGACGGGCCGACACAAAACTTTAACCACGACCCGCCAGCAATGAAAAAACCCAGGACTGTCACGACAGACGGCCTGGGTTTTTTCATGCCTTGTGCCGATCAATCCGACTTCGGATTATTCAGCGCGTTGAGCGTGGTCATGATGCTGTCGCTCTGGGCCCGCAGCTTGGCAACCAGGGAGTCCATCGCCGTGTACTTGGCAGTCAGGCTGGTTTGCAGGGAGGCCATCCGCGCATCGAGGGCATCCTGCTGTTTCTTCAGGTCGTTCAGGCTGTCACTCAGACTCGCTGAACGCGCTGCAAAAACCCCGGTGGTTTTCTGCGCATAGCTGTCGGTAGCCGTCTTCATGCGCGCCAGCAAACCGTTATCGCCGGCAAAGATACCGTTGATATCGGCGGCATTGGTGAGCGCCGCGCTATCGAAAACCTTATCGTCGATCGACAACAAACCGGTTTTCTGGTCAGTCTCGACGCCAAACTGTGCGAGAGACTTCATCTGGCCGGTGCCAGCCATCGCGTTCAGTTCGGTGCGCACCGACGAAATCAAGGAACGCAGCGAAGCGTCACCTGTGAGCGCACCCGATGTGATCGAGCCATCGGCATTGGTCGTGACCTGGGTCTCGGCGTTGGCAGCCTTCATCAGGGCGTTGTAGGTATCGATAAACCCCTTGACCGAAGACTTCAGCGTCGCACTGTTGGCAGACACGGTAATCGTTGCCGGGGTCGCTGCACCGCCGCCGGACGGAACCGGAGAAACGCCTGTCAGCTTGAGGGTGATCCCGCTGACTGCATCGGCAATGGTATTGCTCTTGGAGTCCATCGCCACGCCGTCGAGTGTGTACTTGGCGTTCTGTGGCGTCGCCAGGACCGAAGTACCGGTTTCCAGACCGGAATTACCCGTCAGGGTAAGGTCCGAACCGACACCGGTGGTGCTGGACGTCAGCACCATGCGAGAACCGTTGGCGTCGGTCAGAATGTTGGCGCTCAGGCCCTGGTTCGCATACTGGGAGTTGATCGAGTCGCGAACCTGCTGCAAGGTCGCGCCAGCAGGAATGCTGACATCGAAGGTGTTGCTGCCCTGCTTGATACTCAGGGTAGTGGGTGTCGAACCGGCGTTGACCACCGACGATGCACCGTCGGTATAAACCTTGGTGGAAATCTTCGACGCGGTTGCCAACTGCGTGACCAACAGCGAGAAGTTACCCGCTGCCGCGCCGTTGCCGGTGGTCACTGTCGCGACTTTTTCATCCGAGGACGTACCGCTCAAGCCGCTGAACGTGGACGCGGTCTTCATGTTGTCCAGTGCGCCACGGAAGGCATCCAGCGCCGCCTGGATTTTGCCGATAGACGACAGCGAGGTAGTCGCTTTCAGCGTCTGGTTGTTGATCTGCGTCTGCTTGGGCGCTCTTTCGGAGTCCACCAAAGACTTCACGATCGCCTGGGTATCGATGTTCGAACCGATACCGCTAACCGTTGTACCCGCCATCATCTATCTCCTTGTGCAGTGGCTGCTGCTTTCTTGACGAATCGCGCCTCAAGCGCAGTCAGCAACAAAATTCATGCCAGCTCAGACTTTGTCGTCAAACAGCAAGCTGCTTGCGTCCGACAGACTCTGGGCCAGTTTCAGTGCAGCTTCCGACGGGATCTGACGGATCACGTCACCGGTCTCGGTGGCGATGACCTTGACCACGACCCGGCCAGTGGAATCATCAATGGAAAAATCCAGATTGCGCTGGGCAGCCTGGACGAACTCCTGAATATCGGTCACAGCCTTTTGCAGTTCGTCGCGCTTGGGCTCGGAGCCCGATGCCGCAACGGCTTCAGCTTTCGGCTGATCTTTTTTATCAGTAACAACTGGCGTTGCGCCTTGTGGGGCAACAGCAGGATAGGACTGGTTCAACTTGACGCTCATGTCCATGCCTAATCTCCTGATCATGAAAAAGACAAAAGGGCGCGTAAACGCGCCCTTCCGTCAGTTACCGAGCGCTGTAATTAACCCAGCAGCTTCAGTACTGCCGATGGCAGCTGGTTAGCTTGCGACAGGATCGCAGTGGAAGCCTGTTGCAGGGTTTGTTGCTTGGTCAGCTGTGCAGTTTCGGCCGCGAAGTCAACGTCCTGGATCACACCACGAGCAGCGGTGGAGTTGTCCGAGATGGAGCGCAGGTTAGCCACGGTGCTGTCGAAACGGTTTTGTACCGCACCGAGGTCAGCACGCTGGGAGTCGATGGCCGAGATAGCCTGGCTGATCACGTCGATGGCGTTCTGAGCGTTGGCTGCAGTGGTCACGTCAGTGTTGGCAACGGTGGTTTTGGCCGAGCTGACAGCAGTACCGGCACCGAACAGACCAGTCACACCAGCACCGCTCATCGAGTAGCTGTTGGCGGAGTTCAGGGCAACTGCACCAGTCACCTGGATAACACCGGCAGCGGCAGCAACACCAGCGCCGAAGGCACCGGCACCGTCTTTGGCCGCGATAGTGATACCAGCGATCGCACCAGCGTCACCAGTGTTCAGCGCGATGTTCTCGCCGGTGTCGGATTTAACCGACAGAGTACCGGCCTTGGCATCGTAGTTAACGCTGATGCCCAGTTTGGCAGCGTTGGATTTCAGTTGGTCGGCCAGTTCACCGGTGGTGGTCACACCCACCAGGTTCACTGTGGTACCACCAACGCCAGCTACGCCGCCTACGTTGATGCTGAAGTTGGCGCTACCGGTAGCCGAACCGGTGATCGCTGCGGTGGCGACGGTGAATTTAGCTTCGGTGCTGGCGCTGGCAGTTACGCCGCCAACTGCTGCAGTGTTGATCTGCGAAGCGATAGTCTTGGCCGAAGAACCAGCGGCAATGGTCAGTGGAGCAGACTGACCACCACCTACCAGAGTCAGGGCGCCACCAGCCAGGCCGGTTGCGTTAGGCACGATCGCCTGGCTCTTCACTTGCTGGGAGCCAATGTTGTTGGCCGATACGTCACCCAGAGTCATGTTGATGGTCTGGTTGGAGTTGGCGCCTACCTGGAACTGGGTAGTACCGAAGGAACCGTCCAGCAGGTTACGACCACCGAAGGTAGTAGTGGTGGAGATACGGGTCAGTTCGGCAGTCAGAGCGGCGTATTCAGCGTTGTTCGACTTACGGTCGTCATCGCTTGGCGAGCCGTTGGCGGACGACAGGGCCAGAGTACGCATTTTTTGCAGAATGTTGGTGGATTCCTGCATCGCGCCTTCAGCAGTTTGCGCGATGGAGATACCGTCACCGGCGTTTTTGATGGCAGTGCCCAGGCCGTTGATCTGGCTGGTCAGACGGTTGGAAATTTGCAGGCCAGCAGCGTCGTCTTTAGCGCTGTTGATACGCAGGCCGGAGGACAGGCGCTGCATCGAAGTCTGCAGGTTGCCGGAAGCTTTGTTCAGGTTGTTCTGAACGGTCAAGGAAGCAAGGTTGGTGTTTACTGTTAAAGCCATGACGAATTCCTCGTTGGATGGATACTTCGGCTTCCGGCCCTGACATCCGTCGGGTTTGGCCTAGAGAACCTACGTAATAGTTATCGTCGTGGTACCGGTTTGCTTGAGGGCTTTTTTCGAATTTTTTAATGGCAGGGTGCCAGCCCTTTGTTTTCAAGGGTTTAGAGCCAGAAAATCGGCGTCAAAAAAAGCAAAACGCCCGGGAATCGAAATTCCCGGGCGTTTTTTTGCCGCTGCGATCGAGTCGATCAGCCGCGGTAGAGAATCGCCGAACCCCACGAAAGCCCCACGCCAAAGCCGCTGATGGCTACGCGCGTCCACTTCGAATCGAACACATGGTTCTGCAACAGCAGTGGAATGCTCGACGAAACCGTATTGCCGGTTTCGAGCATGTCCTTGACGAATTTTTCCGGCTCGCCTTCTTCGAATCGGCGGGCCACGGCATCGACGATGGCCGCACTGCCCTGGTGAATGCAGAAGGCATTGATATCGCTCGCCTGCAGATTCGACTCATCCAGCAGCTCGTGCAGATGGGCCGGAACCTTGAGCAAGGCAAAGTTGAAGACCTGACGACCGTTCATGAAGAACACCCCGTCAGTGACTTTCAGGTGCGGCGCGCCGGAACCGTCTGTGCCGAACTTGGACTTGCCCAGCTGCCAGACGGCGTTTTCGCCCATCCAGGTGGCGGTGGCGGCATCGCCGAACAGCATGGTGGTGTTGCGATCTTCCGGATCGACGATCTTCGAATAGGGATCGGCGGTGATCAGCAGGCCGTTTTTCAGCCCGGTCGCCTCCATGAAGCCCTTGATCGCGTAGAGGCCGTAGACGTAACCGGAACAGCCCAGGGAAATATCGAAAGCGGCAACATGGGTCGACAGGCCCAGTTTGTCCTGAACGATCGCAGCAGTGTGCGGCAATCCTTCTTCATCACCGTTCTGGGTGACGACGATCAGGCAGTCGATGGATTCGCGCTTGAGTTCAGGATTGGCGGCGAACAGCGCATTGGCTGCTTCGACACACAGATCGGAGGTTTCCTGATCAGCATCCATGCGTGGCAAAAACGCGGAACCGATCTTGCCAAGGATAAAAGTTTCGTCCTTGTCGAACTTTGCACCCTGGGCATAGTTATCAATCCCGGCTGCCGGCACGTAACTCGCTATATTTTTTATGCCAATCATTTATGGCTTCCCAATAATAAACAGCTGAACATCGCCGCTCGCTGAATCGAGGGCGTCTACAGTCGGGGCCAGGCCCCCAGAAGAGCAACATCGGGGCTCAGGAAAGGATCCTGAACACCCCTCACACCTTCACCGCCCGCAGACAGGATACAGTGAAGATGCGCGTTTTGACTGACGGGTCACTCAGAGAAGAGTGCTTTATTTGATTTTGTGGTCCGGATTCCGTCAATTTCCCGAAGCAAATCCCCTGTAGGAGCTGCCGCAGGCTGCGATCTTTTGATCCTGTTTTTAAGATCAAAGGATCGCAGCCTCGTTGCACTCGACAGCTCCTACAGGGGATTGCGCCCATCATGTGAGCTGGCTGGCGGCAAAATTGGCGCAAAAAAAAAGCCAGCCCCCTGTTAAAGGGGCTGGCCGCGAGCGGTCAGGACCGACTCAAAGCTTGTTGAACAGGCTCAACTGGGAAACCCTGGCGAATGCCAGTTGCGCGGCCTGCAGCATGGTCTGTTGCAGCGTCAGGCGGGTCAGGACTTCCGCCGGATCGGTGTTCTTGATCGAGTTGGTAGTCGATTCGTTGATCAGGCCGGTGCTGGTGTTCTGCTCGGTCTGCATGTCCATCACGTTGCCCCGTGCACCGATCGCACCCCGCGCCAGGTCGACCTGGTTCTTGGAGTTGTTCAAGTTGGCAAGGGACGAAGCGATCGTATCTTCCAGAAAACGCTGTTGGGCCGGTTTACCCTGGGCCGGGGTATCGAGCGCCGCACGCAACTGGCTGATGGTATCGAGCACGTTCTGGGTCTGGTGCGTGTTGACCGCGATGTCGAACTGATCACCTGCAGCCGGCGTCGGCGGCGTGCCACCCAGGGTGAAGCTGACACCGGCCGCCGTGGCCACGCCAGCCGTCACGGTCCCGGTCGTGACCGGCGTACTGCTGCTGGTCAACGGGCGCGCGTAAAGTTCGAAGGTGCCCGGACCGGTGAACTTCAAGACCGCCCCGCCTTCCGGGAAAAAGTTCTTGTAGTCGGCGGCGTTGGTCACCGCAGTCTGGCTAATGATCGCCGTCGATGTATTGCCCGGCGCCCGGTTGGCCACAAAGCTGTCCGGCTTGGCCGTCAGCTGGAAACTGTGACCGGCGATCACTGCGTCAGAAGCTGCAGTGTCGGAGGGGTTGTCGCCAGCCTGGTAGGTGATATCCAGCTGAAAGGTCACACCACGGAAGTTGACGTCGGAACCGCCCTTCACATTCGGATCGAACTTGCCACCCCCAGTCGATTCAGCGGTCACGTCATTACCCGCGGAATCCGTGATCACATATTGGGTACTGCTGGTAAACGACAACGTGTAAGGCTGGCCGTTGCGGAAACTGCTGTCGAACGCCGGACCGGAATTCACCAGCCCCGGCGACAAGGACACACGCCCGTCATCGACCGGCGGCGCAGTCATGGTGGTGGAGCTGCGGGCCGCATTGATAGCCTGCTGGAAGACTTCCCAACCGGTGTCGTTCAAGCCCAGCGACATCGAGTCACCGATTTTCAGCTCCAGCTGGGTCTGGTCGCCCTGATAGCTGTAGGTGCCATCGCTGTTTTTTACAAATGGCTGAGTATTGTTGCTGGCGCCGGAGAAAATGTACTTGCCGTTGGCGTCCTTGCTGTTCATCAGGGTCAGCAGCTGTTCTTCGGACTGCTTGAGCTCCGCCGAGATGGATTTGCGGTCGTCGTCGTTCAACGAACCGCCACCGGCGCGCACCGTCAGCTCACTGACTTTCTGCAGCACGTTGTTGATGCTGTCCAGCACGCTTTCTTCCTGCGCCTGAGCCGTGTTCAACGCATTGATGTTGGTGGTGTACTGACCCAGCAGCGCTTTTTGCTGCTCAAGCTGCAGCAAACGCGCCGCGCCCACCGGATCGTCCGCCGCGGTGTTGAGTTTTACCCCGCTGCTGGCCTGCTCGGCAGTCTTCACTACGTTGTTCATGTTGCGCGAATAGTTGGCAGCCGTAGCGGCGTAATACTGTGCGGTAGAAATACGCATGTTCTACGGCTCCTTAAAGGGCATTGATCAGAGTGCTGAAAATTTCCTGCGCAGTCTTGATGATCTGCGAAGACGCCGTGTAGTACTGCTGGTACTTGGTCAGGTTGCCCGCCTCTTCATCGAGGTCGACCCCCGACAGCGAATCACGGGCGTCGCGCGCACCGGTCATGATGGTGTCGGTGGCCGTGGCATCCAGTTGGCCCTGTTTGGTCAGGGAACCCACGGTCGTTACCAGGCCGCCATAGGCATCAGTGAAACTGACGCCCGGGCTGGTGGCGGTTGCGCCGACGGTGGCCTTCGATTGCAGGCCGAGCAACGCCTGGGCGTTGCGGTTGTCGGTGCTGTCAGCCGCCGTCATGGCAATGTTGAAACTGTCACCCGACGCCGGGCTGCCACTGATGGTCATCGCCACGCTGAAGGACTTGGCGTTGCCACCGGCATCTGTGTAAGGCACGGCGATGTTCAGATTGTTGTTCTGCCCAGGCACGATGCTGCCGGTGCCGATGCTGGTGCCTTTGGAGTCGAAGACTTCGTAGGCATTGGCACTGGTCATCACCAGGCGAACCGGCATCGAAGCCTTGACCGCGCCCTGCACTTCGAGACGCTGCACCGGGTCGTAAATATCCAGGGCGGTGCTCAGGCTCGGCTGGCTGACCGCACCGGTGCCGTCATTGCCGGATGCCTTGGTGGACGTCAGCGGAGCGGACGTGGCCAGGGTCTTGGTGTCGGTCATGACCGTGGTCATGTCCGCGGCGGAACTGCGGGTCGGGGTAATCTTGAAGCTGTCGCCAGCGGCGACCGTGCCGGAGTTGATGCTCAGGCTGAAACCATCGATGACCGGTTGAGCGGCAGGCGGCGTAGCAAAGGCGAAGTTACCCATGTCGGTGTTGTCCGACAGGCGACGCACGTTGTAACCGGTGGCCGTGATGGTGACCTGATAGTCGCTGGCCTGCACTTTACTGGTGTCATTGATGGTGACGTTCAGGTTGCCGGAAGCCGGGTTGTTGTTGCCGTTGGCAATGCTGCGCTGGCTGATGGCCGCCGCACTGTTGATGTTGTTGAACAGTGCCGCGCCGAAGTTGCCGTTCTGATCCAGGCCCTGGCCCAACTGCTTGTTGACCTGATCGGCCACAACCATGGCGATACGCCCCAGGCCGTTGACCGCAGGTGTCAGCACTTCGTTGCGATAACGCACCAGGCCGCCCATCTCGCCACCGGTCATCACATTGGTGATGTCGATCGACGAACCGTTGCGATCCATGATGATCGAGGAACGGGTCGGGTCGGCGGGGTCCGGCGCCACACGCAGTTTATTGACGGTATCGCCGACCACCAGTGGCTGGCCACTGCCCAGGTAGATGTCGAGGCGCCCCTCGGTGTCAGTAACCTGGACACCTACCAGCTCGCTGAGCTGGCGAACGGTTTCGTTGCGCTGGTCCAGCAGTTCGTTGGGCGTGCCACCCGAACCGCTGACTTCGGCGATTTTCTTGTTGTAGGCCGCAACGGTCGACGCCAGTTTGTTGACCTGGTCGGCCATCGAACCCAATTGATCGTTGATGTAGGTGTTCTGCTGGGTAAGTTGCTTGGAAATCGCGTTGAAGCGACTGCTCAGGCCCTGGGCATTGGTCAGCAGTGCCTGGCGCGCGGCGTTGTCATTGGAGTTGGCGGCGAGGGTTTGCAGGGACGAGAAAAACGCCTGCAGGGATTTGGTCACACCGGTGCCGCTGTCGGACAGCAGCTTGTCGACCTGGGTGGCCTGCCCCAGATACGCCTGGGCGTCGCTGTTGAGCGAAGTGGTGGTCTGCAATTGCGAATCGAGGTAGCTGTTGTACACCCGGCGCACATCGGCCAGCGTAGTGCCGGTCCCGATGAACACATTGCCGTACTGAATCGAGTTCTTGCTGTTCTGTACGGTTTGTTGGCGGGAGTACCCGACGGTGTCGACGTTGGAAATGTTATTACCGGTAGTCACCAACGAGGCGTGGCTAGCGGACAGACCCGACATTCCGATGTTGAGCAAACTCATGATTCAGACCTTATACCTTGTGTCTATATAGGCGTCGTGGAGGCGCCCGCCGCGGCGTAGTTTTGGTAACTCGTCATTTGCCTGGCTATCTGCGAAATCTTGCTCGCGTAGTTCGGGTCGGTCGCATAACCGGCCTTTTGCAACTCGCGTACAAACTGTTCCGGGTTATCGGCCGACTTCACGACATCTTGATAGCGATTGTTGGTTTGCAGCAGCGTCACAAGGTCATGGAAGCTGTCCTTGTAAGAATCGTAGGAGCGGAACTCCGCCGTCTCCTTGACCATCTGGCCATTCCTGAATTCGCTGGTGATCGCTCGCGCCGAATCACCCTTCCAGCTGTTGCCGGCCTTGATGCCGAACAGGTTGTGACTGCTGCTGCCGTCCTGGGCGCGCATGACCGATTTGCCCCAGCCGGTTTCCAGCGCGGCCTGGGCCACCAGGTAACGCGGATCGACGCCGATGCGGTCGGCGGCTTCCTTGGCCATCGGCAGCATGGTGTTGACGAATTCGTCGGCGGAGCTGAAGGCTTTCTTCGGCGGCGCCAGCGGAATTTGTGCAATGGCGCGCCCCGAAATCTGCAGGGGGCCATTGGCCGCCGCTTGCGCGTTCGCCAGCCAGTCGCCGTTGTACAAGGCGCCGGAACCGGTGGTAGTGAAGCGCTCCGGCAGTTGAGTCTTGTTGACCGCCGCAACCGTCGTATTGGCGCTCGTCGTTGCCGAAGGCACCAGGCCCGCCAGCAATCGATCGGCCAGCTTCGGCGGCAAGGCCAAACGACGCTGGTTGATCAGCTCCATGTCATTACGGTGCGTGCCCTCGCCGCTCGGTGCATGGACCGAACGCGAAGCCCACAACGGACGCTCGCCATTGACCCGCGACAGCGGACCGTTGGTGGCCACCGTGCCGGCCGCCACTGGCGTTTGCGCGGCAGCCTTGGCGGCTTCCTGCTTGGCCGCAGACATGGCCGCGGCCTCGCCCGGTGCCAGCGGCTTGTTCTTCGACATCTGGCGCATCAGCACGTCCGCCAGGCCGATACCGCCACCCTCGCGAGACATGGAAACGGCCAGCTGCTGGTCGTACATTTCCTGGTACTGCTTGGCTTCCGGCGTGTTCATCGGATTGTCCTTGCCCAGCGCTTCGGTGGCCGAGCGCATGGACTTGAGCATCTCGCCAAGGAACAGCGACTCGAACTCCTGCGCAACCTTGCGCATGTTCGCGTCGCTGTTCTTGTCGCCGACCTTGAGCTGGTTCAACCGGTTCAGGTCGGAATACGAACCCGAATCGCTGCTGCTGACCCGACCGCTCTTGTACATATCCATGTAAACCGTCCTCAGATCACGATCAGGTCGGCTTGCAGCGCGCCGGCCTGTTTCAGTGCTTCGAGGATCGCCATCAAGTCACCTGGCGCCGCGCCGACCTGGTTCACCGCACGCACGATTTCGTCGAGGGTGGTCCCGGGGCCGAACTTGAACATCGGCTTGGCTTCCTGCTGGGCGTTGACCCGCGAGCGTGGCACGACCGCCGTCTGCCCGTTGGACAGTGGGCCCGGCTGGCTGACGATCGGGTCTTCGGTAATGGTCACGGTCAGGCTGCCGTGGGTCACGGCGGCCGGCGAAACCTTGACGTTCTGCCCGATCACGATGGTGCCGGTACGGGAGTTGATGATGACTTTCGCCACCGCCTGGCCCGGATCGATTTCGAGGTTTTCCAGGACCGACAGGTAGTCGACACGCTGGCTCGGATCCAGTGGCGCGGTCACGCGAATCGAACCGCCATCGATGGCCTGGGCCACGCCCGGGCCGAGCATGTCGTTGATCTTGTCGACGATGCGCTTGGCGGTGGTGAAGTCGGAACGGTTGAGGTTCAGCGTCAGGCTGTTGCCCTGGTTGAAGCCACTCGGCACCGCCCGTTCGACCGACGCACCACCGGGGATGCGACCGGCCGACGGCACGTTGACCGTGATCTTCGAACCGTCGCGACCTTCGGCATCGAAGCCGCCGACCACCAGGTTGCCCTGGGCCACTGCGTAGACGTTGCCGTCGATACCCTTGAGGGGTGTCAGCAGCAACGTACCGCCGCGCAGGCTCTTGGAGTTACCGATGGACGAAACGGTGATGTCGATCTGCTGACCGGGCTTGGCGAAGGCCGGCAGATCGGCACTGACCGACACCGCCGCGACGTTTTTCAACTGCACGTTGCCCGAACCCGGCGGCACCTTGATGCCGAACTGCGAGAGCATGTTGTTGAAGGTCTGCAGGGTGAACGGCGTCTGGGTCGTCTGGTCACCGGTACCGTTAAGCCCGACCACCAGGCCATAACCGATCAACTGGTTGGAACGCACGCCGGAAATGCTGGCGATGTCCTTCAGGCGTTCGGCCTGGGCATTGAAGGCCGCCGACAACAGAACGGCGGCCATCATGAGTCTTCTGAAATTCAACATGCTCAACTGGAAAGCCACCTAGAAAGGGAACAGCGGGCTGAGGAAGAAACGGTCGAACCAGCCTGGCTGACTCGCATCGGCAAACGAACCGGTACCCGAGTAGGTAATGCGTGCGTCGGCGACACGGGTCGACGACACGGTGTTGTCGGTCGAGATGTCATCGGCGCGAACCAGACCCGCAATGCGCACCAGCTCGTCACCGGTGTTGAGGGTCATCCACTTCTCGCCACGCACCGCGATGATGCCGTTGGGCAACACATCGGCGACGGTCACGGTGATCGAGCCGGTCAGGGTGTTGCCCTGCGCCGCCTTGCTGTCACCCTTGGTCGCGCGGTCGCCTTCATAGCTGGCGCTCAGGCTCAGGTCGCCACTGCCGAACGGGTTGTTGGTGTTGGGCGTGGAACCGAACAACGACGTCAGGCCGATGCCGGTCTTGCTGTTCTTGGCCACTTGCGAGTTGGCGTTTTTGCTGGCCTGGGTCTTCTCGTTCAGGGTAATGGTGATGATGTCACCGACCCGGAACGCCTTGCGGTCGCCATAGAGGTTCTGTTCAAACCCGGCCTGGTAGATCGAGCCGTTGTTCGCGGCAGCCGGCAGCGGTGTGCGCGGCAACACCGGGGCGTAGTAAGGGTCATTGGGTTTGGGCGTCACAGGCACACAGCCTGCAAGCGCGGTGATCCCACTCAATGCCAGAACAGAGACGAAGCGTTTCATGACCCTTACCTCACGGTGTAGCAGGCGGCCCGATGACCGCCCCTTGTAGACTTGATTACAGATTCTGCGTAACGAACGAGAGCATCTGGTCGGCGGTGGAGATCACCTTGGAGTTCATCTCGTAGGCGCGCTGGGTGGTGATCATGTTGACCATCTCCTCAACGGTGCTGACGTTGGACGTTTCCAGAGTGTTCTGCAGCGTGGTACCGAAACCGGCCAGGCCCGGGGTGCCGACTTCCGGCGCGCCACTGGCGGCGGTTTCCAGGAACAGGTTGCTGCCCACGGCCTGCAGGCCGGCCGGGTTGATGAAGTCGGCGGTTTGCAGGTTGCCGATCACCTGGGAAGCCGGGTTGCCGGCCACGGTGATGGACACGGTGCCGTCCTTGCCCACGGTGAAGGTCTGGGCATCGTTCGGAATGACGATGGCCGGCTGCAGGGCGAAACCGCTGGCGTTGACGATCTGGCCGTTGGAGTCCAGGTGGAAGGTGCCGTCACGGGTGTAAGCCGTGGTGCCGTCCGGTTGCAGGATCTGGAAGAAACCGCGACCGTCGATGGCCATGTCCAGCGGCTGCTCGGTGGTTTGCAGGCTGCCGGCGGTGAAGTTTTTCTGGGTGCCGACGATGCGTACACCGGTACCCACTTGCAGGCCCGACGGCAGTTCGCTGTCCTGGGTCGACTGGGCACCAGGCTGGCGTTTGATCTGGTACAGCAGGTCCTGGAACTCGGCGCGGTCACGTTTGAAACCCGTGGTCGACACGTTGGCCAGGTTGTTGGAAATGGTGGTCAGGTTGGTGTCCTGGGCGGACAGACCGGTTTTGGCAACCCATAGAGCCGGAAGCATTCGATTCTCCTCGTGCGCCTGTTTTACGGCGCGACGTTCTGATAATTAGCTGATCTGCAAGACCCGAGCCATGGCCTGGTCGTCTTCTTTGGCGGTGTTCATCATCTTGACGTGCAGTTCGAACTGCTTGGACAGGGCCAGCACCGACGTCATCTCGTCCACGGCATTGACGTTGCTCGACTCGAGAAAACCCGACACCAGCTTGACGTTGGCATCGGCTTGCGCAGGCTGGCCGTCCTTGGTGTGGATCGAACCGTCCAGGCCCTTGGTCATGTTCTTGAAGTCCGGGTTGACCAGCTTGATGCGGTCGACTTCCGCCATCACGCGAGGATCCTCGCCCATCGAGCGAATGCTGATGGTGCCGTCCTCACCGACTTCGATCTGTTGCTCGGGTGGCACGGCGATCGGGCCGCCATTGCCGATTACCGGCATGCCGTTGCCGGCGCGCAGCACGCCCAGTGCGTCGATCACCAGGCTGCCGGTGCGCACATAGCTTTCACCGCCGTCAGGGTTCTGCACCGCCATCCAGCCACTGCCTTGCACGGCGACATCGAGGTCACGACCGGTTTCCACCAGGGAGCCCGGGGTAAAGTCGGTAGCCGGGCGTTCGGACATGGCAAACGCACGCGCCGGAAAGCTGTCGCCGAACACCGGCATCGAACGCGCCTGCTCCAGGTCTTTCTGGAAACCGTTGGTGGAGATGTTCGCCAGGTTGTTGGCATGAGCCTTTTGCGCCAGTGCATTCTGGCTGGCGCCGGTCATTGCCACATAAAGGTACTTGTCCACAATCTATCCTCTGCCTGCCGGACGTTTGCCGCCCACTGCTGTACTGATGAGCCATAAGCAATTTGCAGACCAACTTGTTTTTGGCGGCGCGAGGCCCGGCAAACAAAGGACTTGAGGGAGTTGGAGTGGATTTGGGAAATGTGTCAGAGACGAAAAACCGGCGGTGTCATGCCGGTGGGTGGCAAGGCTTGCCTCTCGGCAATGGCCTCTACCGCTATCGCGAGCAGGCTCGCTCCTACAGGGATCTTCAGTGCGACACATATCCACTGTGGGAGCGAGCCTGCTCGCGATGAGGCCGGTATAAACGCAGCAAGCCTTCGCTAAGACTCCGTCTTGCCAACCTCATACTCACGCAACTTGTTGGCAATGGTGGTATGGGAAACCCCCAGCCGCTTGCCCAGTTGCCGGCTGCTCGGGTGCTCGGAATACAGGCTTTCCAGCACCGCTTTTTCGAAACGACCGACAATCTCGTCCAGGCTGCCCTCCAGGGAAAAATCCCCCAGGGGCTGGCGCGCGCCGTAGTCCGGCAGGCGAATGTGCTCGGCCTTGACGGTCCCGCCGTCGCACAGGGAAACCGCCTGGAACAGCACGTTTTCCAGTTGCCGGACATTGCCCGGCCAGTGGTAGTGGCTGAGACGATCCATGGCCGCCGGGGCCAGTTTGGGCAGCGGGCAGCCGATCTGGCGGCTGGCCTGATCGAGGAAGTGCTCCACCAGCGGCGGCAAACCGTCGAGGCATTCGCGCAGCGGCGGGATGTGCAAAGACAACACATTCAAGCGGTGATACAGGTCCTGGCGAAACTCGCCGCGGGCGCACAACTCCGACAGATCGACCTGGGTCGCACAGATCACCCGCACATCGAGGTAGACCTCCTCATCGCTGCCGACACGGCGGAAGCAACCGTCCTGCAGGAAACGCAGCAATTTCACCTGCAGGCGCGGACTCATCTCTGCGACGCCGTCAAGAAACAGCGTACCGCCCGCCGTCAGCTCCAGCAGCCCGAGCTTGCCCTCGGCTCGCGCCCCTTCGAAGGCGCCGGGGCCGTAGCCGAACAGTTCGGTCTCAGCCATGGATTCCGGCAGGCCGGCGCAGTTGAGCGCCATCAGCGGTGATTGCCCGCGCGGGCTGGCCAGATGGCAGGCACGCGCCAGCAACTCTTTGCCGGTACCGGTTTCGCCTTCTATCAAGAGCGGCGCATCGAGCGGAGCCATACGCCGAGCCTCGCGCACCACCGACGCCATCACCCGGGAGCTTTGGAAGATGCTGTCAAAGCCGCGCAGCTCCTGTTTGCGCACGTTGTAGATGCGCTCCCCCACCCGATCGGCACGGTGCAGCGTCAACACCGCGCCGGCCATGGCTTCGCTGTCGTCATGCTCCGATTGCAGCGGGGCGATGTCGGCCAAAAACACATCGCCCTTGACCTTGACCCGCATCCCGTTGATTCGCGACTTGTTGGCGCGCACCAGCTCCGGCAAGTCGAAATCTTCGGCATAACGCGACAGCGGAATGCCGGGCACTTCATCGACACGCACCCCGAGCAACTGCGCCGCCGCGCGGTTGGCCGCGACGATGGACCCACCCATGTCAATCGACAGCACCGGAAACTCCAGGGCACCCAGCAAGGCATTGAGTTCCATATGCCGACGCTCGCTGGGCATCAGTCCTACGCGCTTGACGCCAAAGACCCCGGCAATCGCTTCGAATTTCGGACGCAGGGCCTGGAACTGGATGTTGATCAGGTTCGGACAGTGCAGGTAGATGGCATTACCGTGCTCACCGCCCACTTCACCGCGAGCGACGTTGATGCCGTACTCCACCAGCAGGTTGAGGATGTCGCGCAGGATGCCGATGCGGTTCTGGCAGTGGACTTTGATACGCATAAAAAGGCCCGAAAAAGCGGTGAATGAAGCACCCAACCTGTAGGAGCGAGCCTGCTCGCGATGGGCGTTAACGAAAACGCGTTAATCCTGAATAAACGCGTCGCCCTTGATTCCATCGCGAGCAGGCTCGCTCCTACAGGGATTATTTCTGCCGAGGCGCTCAGTTAGTCGTCAAGATTATGTGACACCCGGAGCACTTTTCCCACACGCCAATCGCACCCTCTGCGCGACAACTTGTCAAACGTAACGAAAACTTTACGAAAAAGCAGGACTTTTCCTGCGCCTGGCGCGCCCTACCCGCTGTAAAGCCGAGATCCTTGAGGTATTTCTAGGTCCATAGCAGCACATAACAAGAACGAATCCCTCCGCAGGAGAGCAGTATGAAGCAGACGCAATACGTGGCTCGCGAGCCCGATGCGCATGGTTTTATCGACTACACCGCTGAAGAACATGCGGTATGGAACACGCTGATCACTCGCCAAATGAAAGTGATCAAAGGGCGTGCGTGCCAGGAATACCTGGACGGCATCGAAAAACTCGGTCTGCCCCACGACCGCATTCCGCAATTGGGCGAGATCAACAAAGTGCTCGGTGAAACCACCGGCTGGCAGGTTGCCCGCGTTCCTGCACTGATCCCTTTCCAGACCTTTTTTGAATTGCTCGCCAGCAAGCAGTTTCCGGTCGCGACCTTTATTCGTACTCGCGAAGAACTGGATTACCTGCAAGAGCCGGACATTTTCCATGAGATCTTCGGCCACTGCCCGCTGCTGACCAACCCCTGGTTCGCCGAATTCACCCACACCTACGGCAAGCTCGGCCTCAAGGCCTCCAAGGAAGAGCGCGTGTATCTGGCGCGCCTGTACTGGATGACCATCGAGTTCGGCCTGCTCGATACCCCGCAGGGCCAGCGCATCTACGGTGGCGGCATCCTGTCTTCGCCGAAGGAAACCGTGTACTGCCTGTCGGACGAGCCCGAGCATCAGGCGTTCGACCCGCTGGAATGCATGCGCACCCCGTACCGCATCGACATTTTGCAGCCGCTGTACTTTGTCCTGCCCGATCTCAAGCGCCTGTTCGACCTGGCCCACGAAGACATCATGGGCATGGTCAAGCAAGCGATGCAGATGGGCCTGCACGCGCCGAAATTTCCGCCAAAACCAAAAGCCGCCTGAACCGCAGCTTTTACGATCAAGTGAGTCTGTCAGGAACCGACGCTTTGCTTTAGCGTGGTAGCACTGGCAGTCGATATCCATTTATACGATTTCAGGAATCCATCATGTCCACATTGAACCAAGCCCACTGCGAAGCCTGCCGCGCCGATGCTCCACAGGTCAGCGATGAAGAATTGCCGATCCTGATCAAGCAGATCCCGGACTGGAACATCGAAGTACGCGACAGCATCATGCAGCTGGAAAAAGTCTTCCTGTTCAAGAATTTCAAGCACGCCCTGGCGTTCACCAACGCCGTCGGCGAAATCTCCGAGGCCGAAGGTCACCACCCGGGCCTGCTGACCGAGTGGGGCAAAGTGACCGTGACCTGGTGGAGCCACTCGATCAAGGGCCTACACCGCAACGACTTCATCATGGCCGCGCGCACTGACGAAGTGGCCAAGGACGCCGAGGGCCGCAAGTAATGCATTTCGATGCCATCGGCCGAGTACCCGGCGATCCGATCCTCGGCCTGATGGAGGCCTACGCGCAGGACCCCAACCCGCGCAAGTTCGACCTTGGCGTGGGCGTCTACAAGGACGCCCAGGGCCTGACGCCGATTCCCCAATCGGTGAAGCTGGCCGAGGCACGCCTGGTGGAACGCCAGACCACCAAGATCTACATCGGCGGGCATGGCGATCCGGCATTCGGCAAGGTCATCAATGAGCTGGTGCTCGGTGCCGACTCGCCGCTGATCCGCGACAACCGCGCCGGCGCCACCCAGACACCGGGCGGCACCGGTGCGCTGCGCCTGAGCGCGGACTTCATCGCCCAGTGCCTGCCGGGCCGTGGCGTGTGGTTGAGCAATCCGACCTGGCCGATCCACGAAACCATTTTCGCGGCAGCCGGGGTCAAGGTCAGCCATTACCCCTACGTGAGCAGCGACAACCGTCTCGATGTCGAGGCGATGCTCGCGGCACTCAGTCAGGCGCCCAAGGGCGATGTGGTCTTGCTGCACGCCTGCTGTCACAACCCGACCGGCTTCGATCTGTCCCATGACGACTGGAAGCGGGTGCTGGAAGTGGTGCGTCGCCGCGAACTGCTGCCGCTGATCGACTTTGCCTACCAGGGCTTTGGCGATGGCCTGGAGCAGGACGCCTGGTCGACCCGGCTGTTCGCCGCGCAGTTGCCGGAAGTGCTGATCACCAGTTCCTGCTCGAAGAACTTCGGCCTGTACCGCGACCGTACCGGCGCGCTGATTGTCTGCGCAAAAACCACCGACAAACTGGTGGATATTCGCAGCCAACTGGCCAACATCGCCCGCAACCTGTGGTCGACGCCGCCAGACCATGGCGCCGCCGTGGTGGCGACCATCCTTGGCGATCCGGAGCTGAAAAATCTCTGGAGCGACGAAGTGGAAACCATGCGCCTGCGCATCGCCCAACTGCGCAGCGGCCTGGTCGAAGCCCTGGAGCCCCATGGCTTGCGCGAACGCTTTGCGCACATTGGCGTGCAACGCGGGATGTTTTCCTACACCGGATTGACGCCGGATCAGGTCAAGCAACTGCGTGAGCATCACAGCGTCTACATGGTCGGTACCGGGCGGGCGAACGTGGCGGGGATTGATGCGACGCGCCTGGATTTGCTGGCTGAGGCGATTGCCAAGGTTTGCCAGTAATCTCAAGCACTCTGTAGAACCTCTGTAGGAGCGAGCTTGCTCGCGATGGCGGTGTGTCAGTCCAGATTGATTCGACTGACACACCGCCATCGCGAGCAGGCTCGCTCCTACAGTTGTTTCTGCGTGGCTATTACTTACCTGTCTAGACAACCCCATCCGTCGAAACAAATGGATATAAAGTCTATTTGTCATTTCCCGTGCTGTATCCTTGCCAGGCTTTTTGAAAGCGCGGATCTACCAGATCTATCAACAGACTTAGCGAGGAGCGCAACCATGCACGAGATTCCTAATCTCCCCTTCCCAAGCCTGCACGAACCTGAGCAGACGACCACGCAGCAAGCCGGCGCCCAACAGCCCGAGCCAAAAGAAGCAACCGACAGTCGCAAGGCTGACAGCGAAGACTGATACACCCGCCGTACAGACCGTGTGGAAAGCGCTAACATGCGCTTTCCACACTGCCTGAACCGAGCATTCCCCCATGACAGATGATTTCAGCGAAACGCAAGCCAGCGTTCTGATCGGCACCGCCGAGAAAATGATCGAAATCTGGAATCGCCTCCCCCCCGAGAAACAAGCCGCCTTGCTCGCCCGTTTCGGCACTGAGGAAAATGCGTTGGCCGCACTGGTCACCACGCAACTGGTCGCACCTGAAAAGCCCTGAGCGGTCCGCCCGGCAAATAGTTTTACTTTTTCACAACCCACGAACGCCAGCGCCGTTATCATAAGCAGCCTATCTAATCCTGCTTTATCGTGGACTTTTACCCATGTCTGAAAACCAGCGCCCCCTGGCGGTCACGCTGCAAGTTGTCTCCATCGTCCTGTTTACCTTTATCGGCTACCTGAATATCGGCATTCCTCTGGCGGTATTGCCGGGTTACGTCCACAGCGACTTGGGCTTTGGCGCGGTGATCGCCGGGCTGGTGATCAGCGTGCAATACCTCGCCACCCTTCTCAGCCGCCCCTACGCCGGGAAGATCATCGACAACAAAGGCAGCAAGCTGGCGGTGATGTACGGCCTGGCCGGCTGCGGCCTGAGCGGCGTGTTCATGTTGCTTTCAGCCTGGACCCAAAGCCTGCCAATGCTGAGCCTGGCCAGCCTGTTCATCGGCCGACTGGTATTGGGCAGCGCGGAAAGCCTGGTGGGTTCCGGCTCGATTGGCTGGGGCATCGGCCGGGTCGGAGCGGCGAACACTGCCAAGGTCATTTCCTGGAACGGCATCGCCAGTTACGGCGCACTGGCAGTCGGCGCGCCACTGGGGGTGTGGCTGGTCGGGCAACTGGGCTTGTGGAGCATGGGTGTGAGCATCGTGTTGCTGGCGCTGTTCGGCCTGCTGCTGGCCTGGCCGAAGACTGCGGCGCCCATCGTCGCCGGCGAACGCCTGCCGTTCATCCACGTCCTCGGACGAGTGCTGCCCCACGGCTGCGGCCTGGCGCTGGGCTCCATCGGTTTCGGCACCATCGCTACCTTTATCACCCTGTATTACGCCACCCGGCAGTGGGATAACGCGGTGTTGTGCCTGAGCCTGTTCGGCGCCAGCTTCATTGGCGCGCGGCTGTTGTTCGGCAACCTGATCAATCGCCTGGGCGGCTTTCGCGTGGCGATTGCCTGCCTGTCGGTGGAAACCCTCGGATTGTTGCTGCTGTGGCTGGCACCGGATGCCCATTGGGCGCTGGCGGGTGCAGCACTGAGCGGCTTTGGTTTCTCGCTGGTGTTTCCGGCATTGGGGGTTGAAGCGGTCAACCTGGTGCCCGCCTCCAGCCGTGGCGCGGCGGTCGGGGCTTACTCGCTGTTCATCGACTTGTCGCTGGGGATCACCGGGCCATTGGCGGGGGCTGTGGCTGCAGGGTTCGGGTTTGCCTCGATCTTCCTGTTCGCCGCGCTGGCGGCAATCAGCAGCTTGATGCTCTGCATCTACCTGTACCGGCAGGCGCCTAAGAACCGCCAGGCTCGGGACGCGCGCTAGAAATCCACCTTGCCGCGCCCGGCCTTGATGTTGCCGCGCTTGCTCTTGGCTTCGAGCCGGCGAGTCTTCGAACCGAGGGTTGGCTTGGTCGGGCGGCGTTTCTTTTCGACCTTGGTGGCACTGAGGATCAGTTCGGTCAGGCGCAGCAACGCATCGGCGCGGTTCTGCTCCTGGGTCCGGTATTGCTGGGCCTTGATGATCAACACGCCATCGCTGGTGATGCGAGTGTCGCGCAGCGCCAGCAACCGCTCCTTGTAGAACTCGGGCAAGGATGAGGCCGGGATGTCGAAGCGCAAGTGCACGGCGCTGGAGACCTTGTTGACGTTCTGCCCACCCGCGCCCTGGGCACGAATGGCGGTCAACTCGATCTCGGCATCCGGCAGATGCACGTTGTTGGAAATCACCAGCATGGACAGTCACTACCTGTGCGCTATGCGCCATCTAAACAAAAATGCCCGTATCTGGCGATACGGGCATTTTTTTGGCCAGGGCGTTTATTCCGCCGCTGGAGCCTGCGGCTTGCGACGCTTGAGCGGGGCCATGCCGTCCTTGCTGACCAGCGACGGCGCTTCGGCCTTCGGACGGTTGGCGCTCTTGCGCTTGGTCGGAGTCTTGGCGGCGACTTTTTTCTTGTCACCCTTAACGTCGGTCTTTTTCTTCTTGGTGCCGGCGGCCTTGCCCGAGGCCTTGACCTTTTTCGGTCCGCCGTAGGTGCCTTTGACTTCCTTGATGGTACGGCGCTCGAAGCTCTGCTTGAGGTAGCGCTCGATGCTCGACATCAGGTTCCAGTCACCGTGGCAGATCAGCGAGATGGCCAGGCCATCATTGCCGGCGCGACCGGTACGACCAATACGGTGTACATATTCGTCACCGCTGCGTGGCATGTCGAAGTTGATCACCAGATCCAGACCGTCGACGTCCAGGCCACGGGCGGCAACGTCGGTGGCCACCAGGATCTTCACCCCGCCCTGCTTCAGACGGTCGATCGCCAGCTTGCGATCTTTCTGGTCCTTGTCGCCGTGCAGTACGAACGCCTTGTATTCCTGCGCCACCAGACGACCGTAGATGCGGTCGGCCATGGCCCGGGTGTTGGTGAAGATAATGGCCTTCTGATAGGTCTCGTTGGCCAGCAGCCAATTGACGATCTGTTCTTTGTGCTGGTTGTGGTCAGCGGTGATGATTTGCTGACGGGTCGTTTCGTTCAGCTGGCTGACCGCGTTCAGTTGCAGGTGCTCGGGGTTGTTCAGGACCTTGGCGACCATTTCGCGCAGCCCCGAACCACCGGTGGTGGCGGAGAACAGCATGGTCTGCTGGCGGTTCGGGCATTCGTCCACCAGACGCTGCACATCATCGGCGAAACCCATGTCGAGCATGCGGTCGGCTTCGTCGAGCACCAGGACTTCGACTTCTTTCAAATCGAGATTGCCGGCGTTCAGTTGCTCGATCATCCGGCCCGGCGTACCGATCAGGATATCCGGCACCTTGCGCAGCATGGCGGCCTGGACCTTGAAGTCTTCACCGCCGGTGATCAGGCCGGCCTTGATGAAGGTGAACTGCGAGAAGCGTTCAACTTCTTTCAAGGTCTGCTGGGCCAGTTCGCGGGTCGGCAACAGGATCAGGGTCTTGATGCTGACGCGGATTTTCGCCGGGCCGATCAGACGGTTGAGGATCGGCAGGACAAAGGCCGCGGTCTTGCCGCTACCGGTTTGCGCCGTCACCCGCAGGTCACGCCCCTGGAGCGCGAGCGGAATAGCCGCTGCTTGCACAGGCGTCGGCTCGACAAATTTCAGTTCGGCCACGGCTTTGAGCAGGCGTTCGTGCAGGGCGAATTCGGAAAACACGGGTGCTACCTCGAAGAAATGCAAAAAATCAGCTGCATAGGGTAACGGTTTCGAGCGCGAAGGCCGAGTTTCTTTATGCAATCGGCAGCAAACAGTGGCTTTTTTGTTGCCTGATTTGTCATCGAACGTAATACAAAGTGTCTTAAATGCTCTAATCGCCCGTCGCGCCTTACAGAAGAATCGATTCTACCCATGGATATCAAACAGCTCTGGCTCAACGCCCAAGACCTTTGGGGCGCCCTCGATCAGCATCCGCTCGTGCATGCCAGCCTGGCACTGATGCTGCTTCTGGTGATTGCCCTGGTGCTCGGACGAGTGGCTCGCTATCTGATTCTGCATTCGAGCCGAATGCTTGGCCGACAGCCGGCCCTGCACTGGATCAACGACTTTCGCCACAACAAGGTGTTTCAGCGCCTGGCACAAATGACGCCGTCGCTGGTGATCCAGTTCGGCCTGCATCTGGTGCCGGAGCTGAGTAAAACCGCGCTGATCTTCCTCGGCAACGTGGCACTGGCATTCACCATCCTGTTTCTGGTGCTGTCCATCAGCGCCCTGCTCAATGCCTTGCTGGATATCTACGCCCGCACTGAACACGCCCGCACCCGCTCGATCAAAGGCTACGTGCAACTGGCGAAAATGGTCTTGTACGTGTTTGGCGCGATCATCATCGTCGCAACGCTGATCGATCGCTCGCCGTTGTTGTTGCTGTCGGGTCTTGGCGCCATGTCGGCGGTGATCCTGTTGGTCTACAAGGACACGCTGCTGTCGTTCGTCGCCAGCGTGCAACTGACCAGCAATGACATGCTGCGGGTCGGCGACTGGATCGAAATGCCCCAGGTGGGCGCCGACGGCGATGTGGTGGACATCACGCTGCACACGGTGAAAGTACAGAACTTCGATAAAACCATCGTTTCCATTCCGACCTGGCGCCTGATGTCCGAGTCGTTCAAGAACTGGCGCGGCATGCAGCAGTCCGGTGGCCGACGGATCAAGCGCAGCCTGTTCATCGACGCCAGCGGCGTGCGCTTCATCCGCGATGACGAAGAACAGAAACTGTCCCAGGTTCACTTGCTGACGGACTACATCAGCCGCAAACAGGCCGAACTCAAGGCCTGGAACGAAGCTCAGGGCAACGTCGCGGCCATGTCGGCCAACCGTCGACGCATGACCAATATCGGCACGTTCCGTGCCTATGCGCTGGCGTATCTGAAGAGCCACCCGGAGGTCCAGCCGAACATGACTTGCATGGTCCGACAGATGCAAACCACGGCCCAGGGCATCCCGCTGGAAATCTACTGCTTCACCCGCACCACGGCGTGGGCCGATTACGAGCGGATTCAGGGGGATATTTTCGATTACCTGCTGGCGGTACTGCCGGAGTTTGGCTTGAGCCTTTATCAGCAGCCCAGCGGTACGGATCTTCGGGCCGGGCTGTTGCCGGCGGTGCTGGGGGCGAGCCATATCCCCGAGCCCGAGAAACACATCATGTAAGACGATAACTTTCCTGTAGGAGCGAGCCTGCTCGCGATTGCTGAGTGTCAGTCGACATCATCTTTTCTGACACACCGCTATCGCGAGCAAGCTCGCTCCTACAGGAATTCAGTGTGCGATTGCGGCCTGGCGAACACCCAACCGACTGATCCACACCGCCAGCAGAATCACCGACCCGCCCAGCAGCAACCGCCCCAATTCCTCGTGCTGATTCCAGATCAGCAGATTGATCAGCAACCCCACCGGCACATGCAGGTTGTTCATCACCGCCAGTGTCCCGCCATTGACCAGACAGGCGCCCTTGTTCCACCAGTAGAGCCCCAGCGCCGTCGAGACCAGTCCGAGGAACAGCAGGACGCCCCATTGCAGCGGTGCTTCGGGTAGGAAGTTCTGCTTGCCGAACAACAGGAATGCCGGCAATGCCACCGCCAGCGCGCCCAGATAGAAATAGCCGAAGCGCCGATAGTGCGGCAGGTCGCTTGGATGCCGCGCCACCAGATGCTTGTAGAGCACCTGCCCGGCGGCATAGGTGAAGTTGGCCAGCTGCAGCAACAGGAACCCCATGAAGAAGTCGGGATTGATGCGGTCGTAGCGAATCACCGCCGCCCCCGCGACCGCCACCAGCGCCGCGATCAAGGCCCAGGGATTGAAGCGTCGGTTCAGCGCGTCCTCGATCAGGGTCACGTGCAACGGCGTAAGAATGGTGAACAGCAACACTTCCGGGACCGTCAGCACGCGAAAGCTCAGGTACAGGCAGACGTAGGTCACGCCGAACTGCAAGGCGCCGATCAGCAGCATGCCGCGCATGAAGGCCGGTTCCACCGAACGCCAGCGCGTCAACGGAATGAACACCAGCCCCGCCAGCAGCACGCGCACCAGCACCGCGAAGTAACTGTCGACATGACCGGCCAGGTACTCGCCGATCAAACTGAAGGAAAACGCCTGGATCAGCGTGACAAAAAGTAGATAGCCCATGCTCGCCTCGTTTCGAATGGCGGCGACGATAGCGGGTTTTAGCCTTTTGTGGGAGCGAGCCTGTTCGCGATAGCGGTGGATCAGTCAACATCGTTGTCGACTGACACTCCGTCATCGCGAGCAGGGTCGCTCCCACAGGGAATGATTTCAACCGAACAAAATGCAGGCAAAAAAAAGCCCGATCTCGCTAAAGCGTTCAATCGGGCCAGGGCACTCAGGAGCAGAAGTGCAAGGGGGAGATTCAATGCGCGTACAGGCTTGAAGGGTTGCGCCAGGTCACTAGACCATCCGGTGATTATCTGGCGATTAACAGGTCAAGCTACTTGGGAAAGTCTGGCGTTCGCCTGGTTCAGGCCTTTCTCCTGGAAGTCGCCGCCCAGGTTCATGCCCTCGGCGTGGATGAACGTCACGTCGTGGATGCCGATGAAGCCCATGACCTGGCGCAGGTAAGGTTCCTGGTGATCCGCGGTGCTGCCGGCGTAGATCCCGCCGCGAGCGGTCAGGACGTAGGCGCGCTTGCCGCTGAGCAAACCCTGTGGACCGGTTTCGGTGTACTTGAAAGTCACGCCGGCACGCAGCACATGGTCGAGCCAGGCCTTGAGGGTGCTCGGAATCGCGAAGTTGTACATCGGCGCGGCCATGACCAGCACGTCGGCGGCCAGCAGTTCATCGGTCAGTTGATTGGAGCGATCCAGGGAAACCTGTTCGATGTCGTTGCGCTGATCGGCGGGTTTCATCCAGCCACCGAGCAGGTTGATGTCCAGGTGCGGCACCGGGTTGACGGCCAGGTCACGAACGGTGATCTCGTCCTGCGGATGCGCGGCTTTCCACTGATTGATGAAGGTCTGGGTCAGTTGACGGGAAATCGAGTCCTGCTGACGGGCACTGCTTTCGATGATCAGAACGCGTGACATGGGATGTAGGCTCCATCTGAGAATGTTGTAAGTCGATGGAGTGAAGGTTAAACATCGTCATATCGATTAAAAAGCGCAAATAACTGCTATAACCGATCAATAATTTCGTTTATAAGCGGAGCATGGCTGGCGAGCCTGCTCCGCTGGATGTCATTGCGGCTTGCAGGTCATGCTGATGTACAGCTTGATGATCTTGCGATTGAACTTGGCGGAAAGGTCGGCGCTTTTACCGGCAGCCAGATTGATGCGGCGGGTCTTTGGCGATTCAGGACCATTGCGAAACACCACCGCGCAGTCGGCGGCGACATCACCATAGTTGTTCACGGTGATCGAGCCCATGTCGTAATCGGTCGCGTAGGTGGAATAGTCGATCTTCAGGCCATTGAGTTCTTTTTGTACGTCGATCGGGTAGGCAAACGCGGTCAGCGGCAACATCGCCAGCATGACACCCAGGATTTTTTTCATGCAGCAGTCTCCAATTAAGAACTGCGCAGCTTAGGACAAGAGGAACCCATCATGAAAGCGCCCCGCGTGACCCTTGATCAATGGCGAACGCTTCAGGCCGTGGTCGACCACGGTGGTTTCGCCCAGGCCGCCGAGGCGCTGCACCGTTCGCAATCGTCGGTCAGCTACACCGTGGCGCGCATGCAGGATCAGCTCGGCGTTCCGCTGCTGCGCATCGACGGGCGCAAGGCGGTGCTCACCGAAGCCGGTGGCGTGCTGTTGCGTCGCTCCCGGCAACTGGTGAAACAGGCCAGTCAACTGGAAGACCTGGCCCACCACATGGAGCAGGGTTGGGAAGCCGAAGTGCGACTGGTGGTGGACGCGGCCTACCCCAGCGCCCGCCTCGTCCGCGCGCTGACCGCGTTCATGCCCCAAAGCCGCGGCTGCCGCGTGCGCCTGCGCGAGGAAGTATTGTCGGGTGTGGAAGAAGTATTGCTCGAAGGCGTGGCCGATCTGGCCATCAGCGGTTTCAGCATTCCCGGCTACCTGGGCGCGGAATTGAGCGACGTCGAGTTTGTCGCGGTGGCCCATCCGGAACACCCGTTGCATCGGCTCAATCGCGAGCTGAATTTCCAGGACCTGGAAAGCCAGCTGCAGGTGGTGATCCGCGACTCCGGTCGCCAGCAACCACGGGACGTCGGCTGGCTGGGCGCCGAACAACGCTGGACCGTCGGCAGCCTGGCCACCGCCGCGACTTTCGTCGGCAGCGGCCTGGGCTTCGCCTGGCTGCCAAGGCACATGATCGAACGAGAACTCAAGGAAGGTACGCTCAAGCTGCTACCGTTGGATCAGGGCGGCAGCCGCAACCCGAGTTTTTACCTGTACTCGAACAAGGACAAACCCCTCGGGCCGGCCACGCAGATTCTCATCGAACTGCTGCGGACCTTCGACACCGCGCCGCTGGACGCACCGTTCGCCGCCCCTGAACAAGCCTGACACGGAGTGTATGCATGGCCTATTTCGAACACGAAGGTTGCAACCTGCACTATGAGGAATATGGCCACGGCACGCCGCTGCTGCTGGTCCACGGCCTGGGGTCCAGCACCCTGGACTGGGAAAAACAGATCCCCGCGCTGGCCGCCCGTTACCGGGTGATCGTCCCCGATGTGCGTGGCCACGGGCGCTCCGACAAGCCCCGCGAGCGCTACAGCATCGCCGGCTTCAGCGCCGACCTGGTGGCGCTGATCGATCACCTGAACCTCGGCCAGGTGCATTACGTGGGCCTGTCCATGGGCGGCATGATCGGTTTTCAGTTGGGCGTGGATCAGCCGCAACTGCTCAAAAGCCTGTGCATCGTCAACAGCGCGCCGGAGGTCAAGTTGCGCAGCCGCGACGATTACTGGCAGTGGTTCAAGCGCTGGAGCCTGATGCATGCCCTCAGCCTGCGCACCATCGGCAAGGCCCTGGGCGGCAAATTGTTCCCCAAACCGGAACAGGCGGACTTGCGAGAAAAGATGGCCGAACGCTGGGCAAAAAACGACAAACATGCTTATCTCGCCAGCTTCAATGCCATCGTTGGCTGGGGGGTTCAGGAACGACTGTCCAAGGTGTCCTGTCCAACCCTCGTCGTCAGCGCCGACCGTGACTACACGCCGGTCTCGCTGAAAGAGAATTACGTAAAACTGCTGCCCGATGCGCGGCTGGTGGTGATCGCCGATTCGCGTCACGCCACCCCGCTGGACCAGCCCGAACGTTTCAACCAGACACTGCTGGAATTCCTCACCGCAGTCGACACCACTCCACTCAGGATCACTGACCCATGCTGAAAAAAATCGCCCTCGCCGCTGGCTCCGTACTGTTTGCCGCCAACCTGATGGCGGCAACGCCTGCCAAGGCGCCGCATGTATTGCTGGAAACCACCAACGGCCAGATCGAAATCGAACTGGACCCGGTCAAGGCCCCGATCAGTACCAAGAACTTCCTTGATTACGTGGACAGCGGCTTCTACAACAACACGATTTTCCACCGCGTGATTCCGGGCTTCATGGTCCAGGGCGGCGGTTTCACCCAGGCCATGCAGCAAAAAGACACCAAGGCGCCGATCAAGAACGAGCACAGCAATGGCTTGGTCAACGTGCGTGGCACCCTGTCGATGGCCCGTACCTCGGTGCCGGATTCGGCCACCAGCCAGTTCTTCATCAACGTCAAGGACAACGATTTCCTCGACCAGGGCGACGGCTACGCAGTGTTCGGTAAAGTCGTCAAAGGCATGGACGTGGTCGACATCATCGTCAATTCGCCAACCACCGTGCGCAATGGCATGAAGGACGTGCCGGCCGACCCGGTGTTCATCAAGTCGGCCAAGCGCATCGACTGAGACTAAGCTGGACAGGGATGTCCGAGCCGTTGCCGGTATTTCCGGCAACGCTCAAACCGTTTAAAGGAGTGCCCGTTCGCGGGTGGAAAACCGATGCTTTATCGCCGTTTTGAAAAGCTGATCGATATCTTCCGCGACGCCCCGACAGCCGCGCCGCCGAATCGGGTGTGGCCTTTCTATACCTATTACCTCAAGCAGGTCTGGCCCAGCTTCGCCGCCCTGCTGGTCGTCGGCCTGTTCGCCGCGCTGGTCGAAGTGGCGTTGTTCAGCTACCTGAGCCGCATCATCGACCTGGCCCAAGGCACACCTAACGCCGACTTTTTCAAGGAACACGGCCTCGAACTGACCTGGATGGTGGTGGTTGCACTCATCCTGCGTCCGGTGTTCGTCGGCCTGCATGACCTGCTGGTGCACCAGACCCTCAGCCCCAGCATGACCAGCATGATCCTCTGGCAAAACCACAGCTACGTGCTCAAGCAGAGCCTGAATTTTTTCCAGAACGACTTCGCCGGCCGTATTGCCCAGCGCATCATGCAAACCGGCAATTCCCTGCGCGACTCCGCCGTACAGGCGGTCGACGCACTGTGGCACGTGCTGATCTACGCCATCAGCTCGCTGGTGCTGTTCGCCGAAGCCGACTGGCGCCTGATGATCCCCCTGCTGACCTGGATCGCCTCGTTCATCGCTTCGCTTTATTACTTTGTGCCACGGGTCAAGGACCGTTCCGTGAGGTCCTCCGATGCGCGCTCCAAACTCATGGGGCGGATCGTCGACGGCTACACCAACATCACGACGTTGAAGCTGTTTGCCCACACCAACTACGAACAGCAATACGCCCGCGAAGCCATCAAGGAACAAACCGAAAAAGCGCAGATGGCCGGCCGTGTGGTCACCAGCATGGACGTGGTCATCACCAGCCTGAACGGCCTGCTGATCGTCTGCACCACCGGCCTGGCCCTGTGGCTGTGGAGCCAGTCGTTGATCAGCGTGGGCGCCATTGCCCTGGCCACCGGGCTGGTGATTCGCATCGTCAACATGTCGGGCTGGATCATGTGGGTGGTCACCGGCATCTTCGAAAACATCGGTATGGTGCAGGACGGCCTGCAGACCATTTCGCAACCGGTCAGCGTCACTGACCGCGACCAGGCCAAGCCGCTGGCAGTGGGCCGTGGCGAAGTGCGTTTTGAACATGTGGACTTCCACTACGGTAAACACAGCGGGGTCATCGGCGACCTCAACCTGACCATCAGGCCCGGTGAAAAAATCGGTCTGATCGGCCCGTCCGGCGCCGGCAAATCGACCCTGGTGAATCTGCTGTTACGGCTCTATGACGTGGAAAGCGGGTGCATTCTCATCGACGGCCAGAACATCGCCGACGTCAGCCAGGAAAGCCTGCGCGAACGCATTGGCATGATCACCCAGGACACCTCCCTGCTGCATCGCTCGATCCGCGACAACCTGCTTTACGGCAAACCCGACGCCACCGAAGCCGAACTCTGGGAGGCGGTTTACAAAGCCCGGGCCGACGGTTTCATTCCGACCCTGTCGGACGCCGAAGGCCGAATCGGCTTTGATGCCCATGTCGGCGAGCGCGGGGTGAAGCTCTCCGGCGGTCAGCGCCAGCGGATCGCCATTGCCCGGGTGCTGCTCAAGGACGCGCCGATCCTGATCATGGACGAAGCCACCTCGGCACTGGATTCGGAAGTCGAAGCGGCGATCCAGGAAAGCCTGGAAACCTTGATGCAGGGCAAGACCGTGATCGCCATCGCCCACCGGCTTTCCACCATCGCCCGGATGGACCGGCTGGTGGTACTGGAAAACGGCAAGATCGCCGAAACCGGCAGCCACGCCGAACTGTTGGCGCTGGGCGGTTTGTATGCGCGGTTGTGGCAGCATCAGACGGGTGGGTTTGTCGGGATCGATTGAGTTGCAGATCCTTGCCCATGTAGGAGCGAGCCTGCTCGCGATGGTCGTCAACGATGACGCGCAGTGCCTGACACCCCGTGGTGATCTCAGGTTCATCGCGAGCAAGGCTCGCTCCTACAGGGGCTAGTGTTCAGGATTGCCGATAAGGCAACGCCGTCCTCGCATCCTCGGCATAAGCCATCACCCCCACCCGCTCCTGCTGCAGGAAATCCTTGACCGCAGCCTTCAAACCCGGATGGCGCAGGTAATGCCAGGAATGGGTGATCACCGGCTCAAAGCCGCGAATCAATTTATGCTCACCCTGGGCACCGGCATCAAAACGCTGGAAACCATTGGCGATCGCGTAGTCCATGCCCTGATAGAAACAGGTCTCGAAGTGCAGGCGATCGAACTCCGCCAGGCATCCCCAATAACGACCGTAGAAACTGTCACTCCCCACCAGACTGAACGCCATCGCCACCGGACGTGAGCCTTGCTTGGCCAGCACCACGCGAATCGACTGCGGCATACGCTCGGCCAGCAGGCTGAAAAATTCCCGTGTCAGATAAGGCCTCTGCCGACGCACTGCATAGGTATTGGCGTAGCAGGCGTAGACAAAATCCCACTGCGCCTGGGTCAGTTGCCGCCCCTCCAGCCATTCGAAGTCAAAACCCTGCCCGGCCACTTGCTCGCGTTCCTTGCGCATCTGCTTGCGTTTGCGCGAGCTCAAGGCATCGAGGAAATCCTGGAAATCCCGATAGCCGCGGTTCTGCCAGTGGTACTGACAGCCGATGCGTTGCAGCCAGCCCGGCTGCTCGGCCAATGCGGCATCGGTGAAAGGATCGGTGAAGTTGATGTGAGCGCTGGAGAGTTGTTCGATCTCCAGATAACCCGGCAGGCTTTTGAGCAGCTCGAAACCGTCCTCGACACTGGCGGCCAACAGGCGCGGGCCGCTGACCGGGCTGAACGGCACGGCGGCCAGGAACTTGGGGTAGTAATCGATCCCGGCGCGCTCACAGGCATCGGCCCAGGCGTGGTCGAACACGTACTCGCCGTAGGAATGCCATTTGCGATAACCAGGCAATGCAGCGATCAGTCGATCGCCTTCGACATGCAGCAAATGCTCGGCTTGCCAGCCGGAATGAGCCCCCACGCTGCCACTGTCTTCCAGCGCACTCAGAAAGGCGTGACGCAGAAACGGTTGGTCCTCGGGCACCAGGGCATCCCATGTTCCAGAGGCAACTTCAGACAGACTTTGCAGGCGTTGCAACGGCATCACCATCCTCACTCATTCATGGTGTGAAAGCCCCGCGAGTATCGCTTATCGCCATCCATTGCACACCCGAAAATCGACGACAACGCTCTAGCTCAATAGTTCGCGACGACTCCATATCGTCATCGACATGCCATCACATTGCCACTGCTCTGTAATAAACCATCGCGATACTGGCGCCTGTTTTTAGAGCGCCGGGTTATACCCGGTCACTGTTTTCCGTCCATCAATGGTCGGTTGTGCCCTGGATGGCTCAAGCCATCCACTCTCATCTTCGGAGATTGATATGCGTCTTGCTTCCACGAAAACTGCGGCGGCCCTGTGCGGTGGCCTGCTGTTGGCCATGAGTGTTCCGGCCAGTGCCGCAGTCGACGCCAAACTGCTCGACATGCTCAAGGCTAACGGCTCGATTACCAACGCTCAGTACACCGAACTGCAAGCCGAACTGGCCCGTGATCAGAAAGAACAGCAGATCGCCCGCCAGGCTCAGCAAGAGACCAACGAGCAAATCGCAGCAACTGCGAAGAAAACCAATGAGCTGAGCACTTTCGACCAGAAGCTCGCCTGGGCTGCCAAGACCCAATTCAAGGGCGACGTGCGTTTCCGTCAGGAAACCGTGCAAAACGACGGCGTATCGAACAACAAAGACCAGAACCGCCAGCGCATTCGTGCCCGCCTGGGTGCCTACAGCGAAATCAACCCGCAAGTCGACACCGGTATCCGTATCGCCACCGGCAACAACGACGACCCTCGCTCCACCAACCAGAGCCTGGACAACTACTTCGACAAGAAGCAGATCTGGCTGGACCAGGGTTACGTCGACTACCACCCCGACGCGATCAAGAACCTGCACATCGTTGGCGGCAAGATGCCACAGCAATGGGTGAGCATGGGCGACATCATCTGGGATAGCGACATCAGCCCGGAAGGTCTGTCCCTCTCTTACAAGTACCCGCTGAGCGGCAGCACCGAACTGTTCGGCAGCGCCGGTCACTACACCCTCAAGGACAACGTCGACGGCGACGGTGTGCAGTTCAAACACGACCTGCGTCTGTACGCCGGTCAGTTGGGCGCACGCTTCGCTATCACCGATAACCTGAAAATGACCCTGGGTGGCAGCGTCTACGGCTACGACAACGATGACGACATCACTCCGGTTGCCGGCGTGATCCCGGGCCAACTGGCCATCAACGGCAACAGCCCGAACGAACAGTTCAAGCTGTATGAAGGCTTTGGTCAGCTCGACATCGGCGGCCTGGCAGTACCGCTCTCGCTGTACGGTCAGTACGTCAACAACAAGGATGCCAGCAACGACCAGGACACTGGCTGGCTGACTGGCGTGAAGACCAAGGTCTATGGCTTCGCCATCGACTACAACTACCGCGACGTGCAGCGTAACTCGGTGGTGGGTGCCTTCACCGACTCCGACTTCGCCAACGGTTTTACCGGTTCGCGCGGCAGCAAGCTGAAAGTGAGCTACGAGCTGGACAAAAACTTCGCTCTGGGCGCCACCTACTTCATGGCGACCTCCGACCAGACCAACGCCAGCATCAACAAGAAAGATTCGGACATCAACACCCTGCAACTGGATGCCGAAGCCAAGTTCTGATTCACCCGCTACACGACTCGGGCAAGGAAGCCCGAGCCGCCTTTACAGCCTGGCGTTGGTCTGACGGTCCCCATCATCCGTCCGGCAGATCAACGCGAGACTGTTTTATTACCCTCCTGCGATCCCCTCTCAAGTCAGCGAAGGTCTCAGACCCGCGCCTGACTCTTGCTCCAGTCGGTCAGAAGACTGTACGCCACCGCCAGCAATGTCGGCCCGATGAACAGGCCGATGAAGCCAAACGCAAGCAATCCGCCGAACACGCCCAGCAGCACAATCACCAGTGGCAGGTTCCCGCCGCGACTGATCAGGTAAGGCTTGAGCACGTTGTCCACGCCACTGATGATGAAAGTGCCCCAGATGCCGAGGAACGCCGCCATCCCGTATTCGCCTTTCCAGGCCAGCCAGGCCGTGGCCGGAATCCACACCAGCGGTGGCCCCATGGGAATCAGGCTGAGCATGAAGGTCACGATGCCGAGTACCAGGGCCCCCGGTACACCGGCAATCAGGAAGCCGATCAGCGCCAGGACCGCCTGGGCCGCAGCCGTACCGATCACCCCGTTCACCACCCGTTGCACGGTACCCGCCACCAATTCGATGTAATAACCGGCACGTTCGCCGATCAGGCGCTCCAGCAGGCTATGGACGAAAGCCGCCAGCCGCGGCCCGTCGCGATAGAAAAAGAACACGAAAACGATGCTCAGGGTCAGCTCGAGAACGCCACCGCCAATCTGTGCGCTGCGCGCCAGCAGCCAGTTACCGACCTGCCCGAGATAAGGTTTGAGCGACACCATCATGGCCGCGCCTTGCTGGTCGATGCTGTTCCAGATTTCCATCAGGCGCCTGCCCACCAACGGAATGCCACCCAGCCATTCGGGAGCTTCCGGCAGGCCATCGACCTGCACATCCTTGATGAACGCCGTGGCATCACGCACATGATCGGCCAGGTTGAACCCCAGCCAAACCAGGGGAGCCGCCACCAGTACCATCCAGCCCACGGTCAACACGGCGGCGGCCAGGGATTCGCGCCCATTGAACCAGCGGGTCAGCAGACGCATCAGCGGCCAACTGGCAAAGGCCAGTACAGCGCCCCAGAACAATGCCGACCAGAACGGCGCCATCACCCATACGCTCGCCCCGAACAGCACCAGAAGAAGGATCTGCACCAACATTCGATCGTTATTGATCATCCATTGTCCTGAAAAAAGCCGGGAGGAAAGTCCGCCCGCAAAAGAATAGGCGAACGCGCGGAACGCGTTCGCCTTTGATGGTTATCGCAGCAGCTGGAAGTGCAGGCCAGAGCCTTCGACGCTGCCGGTTTCCATTCGTGCCGCACGCACGCCCTGCCCGATCAGGGCCTGACGCCAGGCTTCGGCATTCGGTCCGGAAATACTGACCCGCAAGGTTGCGTCCAGGTTCAGGCCACGGGAAATCAGGCGTAGCCAGGTTTCATCCGATGCGTCGGTGAGCTTTGGGAAATCCAGTTCGCCGGTGCTCTTGAGTTCGCGCAACAAGGTGGCGGACGTTGGTCGCAAATCGCCCAACGGCGCCGAAGCCTCGAACTGTTCGACGTGCAGGTAGGCTTTGCGATTGCCACGGGTGATGCTGTAGAGCGCCACCAGCGTGTTGTCCTTCGGCGCCGCCAGGCGCAACAGCAGGTAAGCCTGCTCGTTATCGGAGCCGTAGAGTTTGGAGTTGCCGAACACTTCGTTGGCCCACAGGCTGCTTTCGCCGCAATCGCGGGCCTGGCACCAGAACAGCAACTGGGCCTCCTGCTTCTGCAAGGCTTCGCGGGCGGCGGTGAAGGCGTCGATGGCGGAGTGTTCTGGCGGCAGCTCGTAGGTCACCGAGGTAGCGTTGCCGCGGGCGTTGACCTGGCCGTCGAATCGCAGTTGGCCGCTGATCTTGCGGATAGAGCCGAGGGGATAAATCCGCTCCAGTTCCACAGCCGGGCGATAGTCGACGATCTGCGCATCGACCATGCGTGGCACGATCGGCAGATCCTGGCTGCCTGGAACATCGGCGGCAAACAACAAGGGACTGAAACTGAACAGCGCCAGCAGACTGAGAGATCGCATCGACTGACTCATTGGATCAGCATGGCGTGGGCGAACTTGACGACAGCAGCGTCATCGAAACTCAAGGCGCGGCCCCTGCAGGGTTGGCCGAGTTTCTCGAGCACGATTGAGACCTTGTGATCATTGAGGGGCGCAGCGGTGTACAGATCCATCATGGTTGTCTCCCATTTCCAGCCGCCCAGCCTCGACAGTTGCCCGGCGCAAGTCAAGGAATGGCGAAGAACCGATTGAAACAGTCTGCGACAAGATCGGCACCGTGCTCGTCATTCAGATGCAAATGATGGCCGCCTGGCAGCTGCTCACGGCTAAAGGGTAGACGCTCCAGCAATTCGGGATGTTTGGCGAGCATGCCGTCGGCGGCCACCACCAGTTTTGCAGGGCAAGCGATGCGCTGGACGAAGGCCATGGCCTGCTCGGTGGTAAGACGCAGCGGCGATGGCAGCGTGAGGCGGTTGTCGGTACGCCAGGTATAACCGCCAGGCACCGGCATCAGGCCACGTTGTGCCAGCAGTTCGGCGGCTTCACGGCTGACGGCCACCAGCCCTTTCATTCTTGCCTCGACTGCCCGTTCGAGGGTGTTGTAGACCGGCTTGCGTTTTTCCCGCAGGTCCAGCTGCGCCTGCAGGGCCATGCCCATGCGCTCGGCAGCGTTTTCGCCTTTGTCGGTAGGCGGGATCACGCCATCGATCAAGGCCAGATGAGTGACACGTTCCGGAAACGACCCGGCGATGATCAGGGATGCGATCGCCCCCATGGAGTGCCCCAACAGCGCGAATCGCTTGAGACCCAGTTGCTCGGCGACTTGCAGTACGTCGTGGGCGTAATCCCACATGGCATAGCCGGCACCGACCGGGCGGTGCCCGGAGTGACCGTGCCCGGCCATGTCCAGGGCAATGATGCGCAGGCCCTTAAGCTTCGGCGCCAGCCGGGCGAAGCTGTTGGCGTTATCGAGCCAGCCATGCAGGGCGATGACCGGCAAACCGTCTTCCGGGCCGAACAGGTGTGCCGCCAACTCGATATGCGGCAGGCTCAGGCGGACTTCTTCGACGACATGGCTCATGCGCAATCCTGTTGGCGACCGTCCCAGCGGCTGAACAGTTTTTTCAGCATCGCTGCCGTGTCCTGGGGGCGTTCGAGGGGAAACATATGGCCGCCGGGCATGGACAGCGCCTCGCCCTGCGGCATGCGCCCGACCGAGCTTGCGTGATGACGCATCACCACCCGGCTCTTGTGCCCGCGCACCACCGCCAATGGCACTTTCAATTGCCGGGGGCGGCCAGGGCTGGTGTGGGGTACGCCACGATAGATGCTGATTTCCGTAGCCGGGTCGAAGCGCAGGCGCAGCTTGTCACCGACCTGATGCAAACCGTGTTGCAGGTAGGCATCGAAACAATCCGGGTCGAAGCTACGAAACAGGGTCTTGCCGGCGAAATAGCGCCGGGCGCTGTCAAGGTCGGCGAACTCTTCCCGTCTTCCCAGCGTGCGGCCAGCCGGGGTCAATTTATCGATGAAACCGAAGCGCTTGGCGGCTCGGATGACCCATTGATCGGCGCGAGTCAGGACCGGCGAATCGAGCATGACCACCCCGCGATACAGCTCAGGGCAGCGCAACGCCGCGTGCAGGTGCAGTACGCCACCGAAGGAATGACCAACGCCCCACACGGGCTCCGATTGCTGGCGCAGGTGATGGATCAGCTCATCCACCAGGTTGTACCAGTTGTCGTCCGCCGGGAAACGCGGGTCATGGGCATGCTGCTCCAGATGCGTCACCTGATACTCGGGCGCCAGCGCCGCGAACAACTTGCCATAGGTGCCCGAAGGGAAACCGTTGGCGTGGGCGAAAAAAATCTGTTGCGACATAACCGGCAAATCCATGAGCGAGAACAGGCGTTGATTGTCCGTAAGACCACGTCCTGCGGCAATGACCGTAACTGACAGGAATAATGACAGTCCCGCCATGGTGATGACCGATCCCTGCCCTGTAGGAGCGAGCTCGCTCGCGATGGAGGCGCGGTCAACGCGGGGGTTCAGAAAGTTCGCGTTTTCGTTAACGACCATCGCGAGCGAGCTCGCTCCTACAGGTACGGGGCTCAACGCACTGGCGGATTCTCACCCAGCGGCACCACCGCCATGGTCAATCGCGACACGCAGCTGGCCTTGCCCTCGTCGCTGGTCAGGCGGATATCCCAGACGTGGGTGGTACGGCCAATGTGAATCGCCCTGGCCACCGCCGTCACCCGCCCGCTGCGCAAGCCGCGCAAATGGTTGGCGTTGATTTCCAGGCCAACGCAGTAAAACTTGCTGGCGTCGATGCACAGGAAGCTGGCCATGGAACCGACGGTCTCGGCCAGCACCACCGAGGCGCCGCCATGCAGCAGGCCATAGGGCTGGTGGGTGCGATGGTCGATGACCATGCTCGCGGTCAGGGATTCTTCATCGAAGGCTTCGAAACGAATGTCCAGCACTTCGCCGATGGTGTTTTTCTGGAATGCGTTCAACTGTTCGATGTTGGGAGTGGTGCGCCACAGACTCATCGCTGATTTTCCTTGTTGGTTTTATTCGTGACTCAATCCTGCCATAGCACCGCTTCGCCGCGCGCGCTCCATTCTTCGAAGCGCGATCCGTAGGCGGCTTCGATCACGTTGCGCTTGATCTTCAGCGTGGGTGTCAGAAAGCCGTTTTCCACCGCCCAACTGTCCTTGACCACCACCAGTTGCCGCAGGCGCTCATGTTTGTCGAGGGCGTTGTTGACCTCTTCCAGAAGCCTTTCCAGGCTTGAATGCAACCCGGCGCGCGCCTCCTGCTGCCCCACCGCCGATAGCACGCACAAGCCCAGTGGCGCGCTCAGGCCATCCCCCACCACGCACACCTGTTCGATGCGCGAATGCACCGCCAGGCGATTTTCGATGGGCGCGGGGGCCACGTACTTGCCTTTGCTGGTCTTGAAGATTTCCTTCAGACGTCCGGTCAGGCGCAGGTTGCCTTCAGCGTCCTCCTCACCTTTGTCACCGGTGCGCAGGAAGCCGTCTTCGGTGATGGTCTCAGCGGTTTTCTGCGGTTCCTTGAAATACCCGAGCATTGTCGCGTGGCTACGTACCTGCACCTCGCCCGAGTCGTCGATTCGCACTTCAACTTCAGGGCATGGCTTGCCGATCCATCCTTCCTTGTACTGGCCCGGCAGGCAAATGTGCGAGTAACCGCAGCTTTCGGTCATGCCATAAACCTCCAGCACGTCGAGCCCGAGTTTCTGATACCAGCGCAACAAGGTCAGTGGCACTGGCGCCGCACCGGACAAGGCCACCCGCAAAGCATCCAGCCCCAGCCCGGCCAGCACTTTGTGACCGACCCGCTTGCCGATGATCGGCAGGCCCAGCAGGAAATCGAGACGTTTTGCCGGGATCTTGCTGTACACGCCCATCTGGAACTTGGTCCAGATACGAGGCACGCCAAACAGTGCCGTCGGCCGCGCGCGGCGCAAGTCGGTCAGGAAGGTGTCGAGGCTTTCGGCAAAGAATACGGTTTGGCCGGTGTAGATAGCCGCCAATTCGACGAACATGCGCTCAGCGACGTGACACAGCGGCAAATAGGACAGCAATCGATCCGACTCATTCAGGCCGAACAATTGCGTGCCACGGGAAGTGGCGAACCCCAGGTTGCCGAAGCTGTGCATCACGCCCTTAGGCATGCCAGTGGTGCCGGAGGTGTAGATGATGGTCGCCAGTTGATCGGCGCCTGGCCGGGGATCGTCTTGAATGGGCGAGCTGCGTTGCAGATCGTCCCAGCTGAAATCGAACTCACCTGGCGGATGCAGCGGCAGGCTGATGGTCACAAGGTCAGGGCTGACCCCGCGGGACATGCCGGGCCAGTCATCAAGTTTGCCTATAAAGGCCAGCGCCGCTTCCGAATGCTCCAGCACCTGGGCCACGGATTCGGCCGTCAGGTTCGGGTACAGCGGCACCGAAACGTGCCCCGCCATCCAGATCGCCAGGTCGGCAATGATCCAGTGCGCGCAGTTTTTTGAAATCAGGGCGATATGACTGCCTTGGGGCAATTCGCGGGACCGCAACCAGTGCGCCGCGCAGCGGGCCTGATGAGCCACATCGGCCCAGGTCAGGGTCTCGACCTGACCGCCGCCGATGGGCTGGACCATGAAGCGCTGACGGGGATGGCGAGCTTCACGCTCGTAGAACACGTCCAGCGGCAAACGAAAAGCAGCAGACATGCGACTCGCTCCTTTGTTTTTGTTGTGGAGCAAGCGTAGCCAACCAAGCAAGTGCTTGGTTAGCTATTTCATACATTTTTTAAACGACGCTATCCCTGCAGGAGCATGGCTTGCCCGCGATGGCGATCTTGAGCGCGCCATCGCGGGCAAGCCATGCTCCTACAAAAGCGAAGAGGTTTACGGGTGCTTGATGCTGTTGAGCTTCATCGATCCGATCAGCAGTTCCTCGCCCTTCAATTCGGCCAGGCCGGCGGTGCTGACCTTTTCCGGTGGATGCCCGGCGCCATGCTGCAGGTAGCTCAGCAGGTTGCCCACCAACGGGTTGTGGCTGACCAGCAGGACATTGCTGACCGACACCAGTTGCTCGGCCACCTTGTCCGGATCGGTTTCCGGGGTCAGCCAATCGACGGTACGGATCTCCGGCTCGAAGCCCAGGGCATCACGCACCAGTTGCGCGGTCTGCTGCGCTCGCAAATAAGGACTGGAATAGATCGCGGTGACAGGCTGTCCGATCAACCGGGCAGCACTGCGCAGCACTTCTTCACGACCATGGTCGGTCAACGCCCGCTGTGAATCGTGGGGCTGAGAACCGTGTGGTTCGGCTTCACCATGACGCAATACCCAGAGTTTCATAGCTTGGGTTCCTCATCTCGGGCCGGATGCGGGGCTGGCGCCACGACGTGCGGTGCCTCACCTTCCGGCGTACGCGGCGCAGGCCAATCGGCGAACGGCCAAGGCTTCTGGTCGCTGTGAAAACTGCCGAACCGACCGATCTGGGCCAGGAACTGGCTCAGACTGTCGCCGAAATTCATCAGGCTGGCGCTCGGGGCGCCATAGAACAAACGATAGATCAACTGCACCAGCACAACGGCGCCCAGGATGAACTGCGCTACTTGCCAGACCAGCACAAACACGATCATCCACAGCACTCGCAACAGAATGGACTCGTATTTGGCTTCCACTTTTTGATCGCTCATGTCTCGCTCCGTTCCTGTTAATTAGAGGGCTCAGTTGAAACCGCTGGTGGAAATGAAGTCGACATCGGTCTTCGGCTCGCCGCGCATCAGCAGCCCGATCACCTGCTCAAGCGTGCGCCCTTCGAACAGAATCGCGTGCAATCCGGCGACCAGCGGCATGTAGACCCCCACTTCCTGCGCCTTGGCCTTGAGCACCTTGAGGGTATTCACGCCTTCGGCGACTTCGCCCAGGCGATTGACCGCCTCTTCCAGGCTCAGGCCCTGACCGAGGGCGAACCCGACCTGGTAATTCCGGCTTTTCGGCGACGAACAGGTGACGATCAAATCGCCCACGCCCGCAAGTCCCAGGAAGGTCATCGGATTGGCGCCCTGATTCACCGCGAAGCGGGTCATCTCCGCCAGCGCCCGGGTGATCAGCATGCTCTTGGTGTTTTCGCCCATGTTCAGGGCGACCGCCATGCCGGCGATGATCGCGTAGCAGTTCTTGAGCGCGCCGCCCAGTTCGACGCCAAAACGGTCGGCGCTGGCGTACACGCGGAACGTACGGCCGTGCAGTACGGCTTGTACCCGCTCGCAGAGTGCTTCGTCTTCGCTGGCGACCACGGTGGCCGTCAGCGCGTGCTCGGCGATTTCACGGGCCAGGTTCGGCCCGGACAACACGCCGATGCGCGCCTGCGGGGCGATCTCTTCGAGGATCTGGCTCATGAGCTTGAAGGTGTGGGCTTCGATGCCCTTGGTCAGGCTCACCAGCATTTTGCCGCGCAGCCGCTCGGCGTGCGGCGCCAGCACCGATCGCAGCGCGCTGGAGGGCAGCGCGACGAAGTTCAGGTCGCAGGCTTCGAGGGTGGCTTGCAGGTCTGTCACCGGGGTCACGCCCGGCAAAACCTTGATGCCTTTGAGATAACGCGGGTTCTCGCGATTGACCCGAATGGCTTCCGCCTGTTCCGGATCACGCATCCACTGCAGGACCTGATGTCCGTTTTCGGCCAGCAGGTTAGCCACGGCGGTACCAAAACTTCCGCCTCCCAGAACCGCAATCGGGCGCTGTTCAGTCATATGCAATCCGTTAATCCATACCAGTGGCGATGTCGGCATTATACGGAGCGCCCCGGTGGCGGCCAGTCCCCGGATCAATTACCGCTGCAGAACCGATTAAGCTCAATAAAACCGTGGAAAGTGCCGACATCGTGACTGGAAATATGACCCCGCTCGGTTAACATGCGCGCCATCTGTCAATAACAAGGATGTGTTGTGTCGCTGGATTCACCCTCGCCCCGCTCCCCCCTGGTACTGGCGCTGTTCCTCAGCTCGCCGGTACTGGCTGACGACTTGTTTCTCGACAGTGATCCGTTGCCACAAGTGCTGACGGCCACACGCCTGAAACAGTCGCCGGCGGCGGTGCCGGGAAGCATGACGGTGATCGACAACACCTTGATTACCGCCAGCGGCGCCCGAGACATCAGCGAAGTGCTGCGGCTGGTGCCCGGCATGATGGTCGGCAACATCAGCGGAAATCAGGCCTCGGTGAACTACCACGGGACCAATGCCACCCAGGCGCGACGCATGCAGGTACTGATCGATGGTCGTTCGGTCTATCGCGCAGGCCTTTCCACCGTGGACTGGAGTGATATTCCAGTGGCCATGGAGGATATCGAGCGGATCGAGGTTTTCCGTGGTCCCAACACCGTCAGCTATGGCGCCAACGCATTGATGGCAGTAGTCAACATCATCACGCGCAACCCGGCGGACAGCCACGGTACGCGGATGAAGGTCACGCGCGGCCAGCGCGGCATCGACGACTTCTATGCCAGCCAGGGCGTGGGTTGGGATGACGGTGATTTGCGCTTATCCCTTTCCGGGCAGCAGGACGACGGTTTCGACACCGACCGCAATGGTGCCGATTACCGCGACAGCCGCCGCTTGAACCGCTTCAATCTGGCCGTCAGCCAGACCCTCGACGAACGGCAGAGCATCGATTGGCAATTGAACGCCAAGGAAGGCAGCAACCAGCGCCCCTATACCTACCGTCCGGTGTTCTCAGGGATTACCAGCACCGGGAACAATTCCGACGTCAGCGCCAAGGACTACGCCGGTTCGCTGCGCTGGAACCTCGACATCAACCCCGATCACAGCCTGTACATTCAGGGCTCGGCCCAGCATTGGGACCGCCAGCAGACCTGGCGCGCCTGTGACGCCGAGGTATCGTTCAGCCCGCAACTGACACAGCTCTGGCAGCTCAACCCGAACTACACCGAGCGTCTGGCGCGCAACATCGAGCGCTTCATTGGCCCCGGTGCGCCCGCGGGCGATCCGGCCCAACAGGCATTGGCCAACCAGGTCCTCGACCAGTGGGGCAACGGCACCAGCCAGACGGTTTGCGGCAACATCGACCAAAGCACCCGGGAATCACGCTACGACCTTGAATTGCAGGACACCCTGAGCCTGTCCGACAGCCTGCGGCTGGTCAGCGGCTTGAATTACCGATACGACCGGGCGGACTCCGAAACCTACTTCAATGGCACCCTCGACGACACCACCTGGCGGGCGTTCGGCCAACTCGAATGGCGCGCCAGCGAGCACTGGTTGTTGCAGGGCGGAGCCATGTTCGAAGACACCCGGTTGATTGGCAGTTCGCTGACCCCACGGGTGGCGGTCAATTACCTGATCAACCCGCGCCACGGCTTGCGCGCGGTGTATTCCGAAGCTATCCGTTCGCCGGACATGTTCGAGAACAGCGTCAACTGGAGTTACCAGGTCACCAATCTGCGACCGGCGGCCTATGGCCAGTCCAGCGCCCGCTATTTCGTCAGTACCCGCGGCCCCGGCGACCTCGATCAAGAACACATGCGCTCCCGGGAACTGGGTTACAACGGCTACTTCGCCGAATGGGGGCTGGCAGTCGATGTGAAGCTGTTCTACGACGAAATCACCGGCATGATCAGCGAACCGCTGCGCAACAATCAGTTCATTGCCAGCAACGCCAACACCGCACGCTTTTCCGGCGCCGAAACCCAGCTCGACTGGCGAGTCGGCGAGAATGATCGTCTGCGCCTGACCTACGCCTATGTCGATGCCGACGCGAGTAATCCCCAGGATGCACAACAGACCGCACGAAACAGCGGTTCCGCTGGCTGGCTGCGCGATTGGGGCCATGGCTGGAACAGCGCCCTCTTCTACTATGGCGACGATGCCCTCAACGGTTATCGCTTCGAACGCGTCGACACGCGCATCGCCAAACGCATCGGCCTGGGCAAGTCCAGCCTGGAACTGGCCGGAGTGATCCAGCAACGCCTGGATCATCAGCCCACCACCTTCGTCGACAACAACTACGACGAACGCCGGGTCATGTATTTCAGCGCGGAGCTGGCGTTTTAAGATGGTTCATTGTCCGGCGCGCAACAGGACAGGTGTCTGGCACCTGCTGGCCGTGCTGTGCCTGGCAATCAGCGGCTGGCTGAGCAGCCTGCCGGCCAACGCGGCTGACATCCTGTTGACCGGCGTCGAAGACAGCCCCAGCGTGCAATCCTTCGTGCAGGCTCTGCGCGAATTGCGCCCAGGTGATCAGGTGCGTTTCCAGCCGCTGGCCGACTTGCCAGCGCCAGCGGCACTTGCACCCGATATCCGCTTGATTCTCCTCGACCTGCCAAGCCTCGACTGGCGCCTGCAAAGCGATCAAGGCCCGGCGACGCTGGTGTTGCGCATCAGTCGCCTGCAAGCACGACAACGCCTTGGCGAAACGCACCCTTCTTATCTCAGCCTGCTGTGGAGCGATCCACCGCTCGAGCGCCAGTTGCAGCTGACCCGGACGTTGCTGCCCCAGGCCAGACGGATCGGCGTGCTGTACGACGATCACAGCGAGTTTCTGCTGACAGAGCTGCGCCGGGCCGCTCATCCCCTGGGCTTCGAGGTGGTGACCCAGCGCTGGGACAACACCCACGACAGCCGTCCCTTGCAAACCTTGCTGAACCGCAGCGATGTGCTGCTGGGCCTGGATGACCCTGACCTGTACAACCCGAAAACGGCAAAAAACCTGCTGCTGAGCAGCTATTCGCGACAGTTGGCGTTGATCGGCCCCAATGCCGGGTTCGTCCGGGCTGGTAGTCTGGCCAGCACCTACAGCGATCAGGACGACTGGCTGGCCATTCTCGATGACCTGCTCGACCAGCCACCGGCAACCTGGCCACGCACTTACTATCCGCCGCGCTTCAAGGTTTCAAGTAACTCGCAGGTGGCTCGTTCCTTAGGTATTGAACAGATAAACGAAACCTCTGTCGCAACACTGTTGGCTGAAAGAGAACGCCGCCCATGACTTTCCGTCGCCGCTGGGACATCAATACCCGGACCCAGCTCATCAGCCTCGGCCCCGCCCTGCTGCTGACACTGCTGCTGATCAGCTTCTTTACCTTCGTGCGGATCCAGGACTTGCGCCAGGAGCTCAACCACACCGGCCAGTTGATCGCCAACCAACTGGCTCCGGCTACCGAATATGGTGTGATTTCCGGCAACAACGAAGTGCTGGAAACGTTGCTCAAGGCGACGCTGGCCACGCCCAACGTGCGCTTTCTGGAAATCCAGGACAACGCCAACCGGATTCTGGTGTATGTCGAGCAACCCTCGGCCAACCACAATCGCCCGCATCAGGTCGAAGTGTTCCAGGCGCCGGTGCGCTTGCAACGAATCGCGCTGCACAATGATTTTTTCCAGGGCAGTACCGCCACCAGTTCCGCTCCCGCCGAGGACTACCTGGGCCGGGTAATCGTTGGCCTGTCCAGCGACGCGTTCAGCCAACGCCAGCAGGAGATCCTGCTAAAGGCCGGGATTCTGGCGCTGTTCGCCCTGCTCTTTACCTTTGTGCTGGCACGGCGCCTGGCCGGGAGCCTGTCGCAGCCGATCCGCGACATCGGCAATGCGGTCAAGGCGATCCAGGAAGGCCACTACAAAACACCGCTTCCCATTGTCGACGACACTGAACTGGGCGCCCTGTCACAACACATCAATAACCTGGCGAAGGGTCTCGAACAGGCCAGCCGTGAACAGCAACAAGCCATGGCGCAACTGATCCAGACCCGTGAAGAAGCGGAAAAGGCCAACAACGCCAAATCCGATTTCCTGGCCATGATGAGCCATGAGCTGCGCACGCCGATGAATGGCGTGCTGGGCATGCTGCAATTGCTGGAAACCACCGAGATGACCCCGGAACAGGTCGAATACGCGGCGCTGGCGTCGGAGTCCACCGAACATCTGCTCAAGGTCATCAACGATATTCTGGATTTCTCGCGCATCGAGCGTTCGGAACTGGAGCTGGAGCACATTCCGTTCAACCTCGCCGACCTGATCGGTGCCTGCGCCCAGTCCTTCCACCACAGCGCCGCACAACGCAGGCTCGATCTGCAATTGCTGATCCCGGAGGACATGAAGGGCTTGCAGGTCCAGGGCGATCCGACGCGGATCCGGCAGATTCTGGTGAACCTGATTGGCAACGCGCTGAAGTTCACCGAACAGGGACGCGTCTCCATCGAGCCGCAGTGGCAATCCCTGGATCACGAATTGTTGTGGTTCACCTGCAGCGTGCGTGACAGCGGGATCGGCATTGCACCCGAGAGCCTGGAATTGATGTTCAACGCGTTCCAGCAGGCCGACAGTTCTATTTCAAGACGTTACGGCGGCACCGGCCTTGGCCTGCCCATTGCTCGCACCCTGGCCGAACGCATGGGCGGCACCCTGCGTGCCCAGAGCGAAGAAGGCCGCGGCTCGGTGTTCACCCTGGAAATTCCGCTGGCCCTCTATCAACAACCATTGCCATCACTGACGCCACGCACGCCGACGGGCAATGGTGACGGTGAAGGCCGCAATGTGTTGCTGGTCGAAGACAACCCGGTGAACCAGACTGTCATCGAAGCCATGTTGCGCAGTCTCGGTTTTACCGTCAGCGTCGCCACCGATGGCGCCCAGGCCGTGCTGAGTGCCGAGAGCCTGATGTTTGAAGCGATTCTGATGGACTGCCGTCTGCCAGTCGTCGACGGCTACGAAGCCACCCGGCAGATTCGCCGGCTACCCGGCTGCAATCACTTGCCTATTATTGCCCTGACCGCCAATGCCCTGCAGGGTGATCGCGAAGCCTGTCTGTCGGCGGGGATGAACGATTATCTGGCCAAGCCCTTCAAACGTACCGACCTGCAGCAAATTCTGCAGCGCTGGGTGCAGTAGTACAGGCCTTTCGAGCATCTGCGACTGGCGTGAAAGGCGAAAGTGCGGCAGTCTTAGGCACCCGAACAGGCCCGAAAAGGGGCTTGAATAAAAATTTCAGTGCACAAGTGTACATTCATGTCCTTGGTGCTGTGACTTTCACTACAACGCAATAGTCTATGAGTAGGCTGCCGGTTCGAGGCATGAACGCTTCGATCGGCCGGGAAGATTTGCCCCACCTGCCGCATGGGACTATTGAGGAGCTCGCATGACCAAACAAAACGCCTTTACCCGGGAAGACCTGCTGCGCTGCAGTCGCGGTGAGCTGTTCGGCCCAGGTAACGCGCAACTGCCCGCCCCGAACATGCTGATGGTTGATCGCATCACCCTGATCAGCGAAGAGGGTGGCAAGTACGGCAAAGGTGAATTGGTCGCCGAGCTGGATATCAATCCGGACCTGTGGTTCTTCGCCTGCCATTTCGAAGGCGATCCGGTAATGCCGGGCTGCCTGGGCCTCGACGCCATGTGGCAACTGGTCGGCTTCTTCCTCGGCTGGCAAGGCCTGCCAGGCCGCGGTCGCGCCCTGGGTTCGGGCGAAGTGAAATTCTTCGGCCAGGTCCTGCCGACCGCCAAGAAAGTCACCTACAACATCCATATCAAGCGCGTCCTGAAGGGCAAGCTGAACCTGGCCATTGCCGATGGTTCGGTCACTGTCGACGGTCGCGAAATCTACACCGCCGAAGGCCTCCGTGTCGGCGTGTTCACCTCCACTGACAACTTCTAAGGGTTATTCGCATGCGCCGCGTCGTTATCACTGGTCTGGGCATCGTTTCGTGCCTGGGCAATGACAAAGAGACCGTCTCCGCTAACCTGCGTGCAAGCCGCCCTGGCATCCGGTTCAACCCGGAATATGCCGAAATGGGTCTGCGTAGCCAGGTTTCCGGCTCCATTGACCTCAACCTTGAAGAACTGATCGATCGCAAGATCTATCGCTTCGTCGGCCACGCAGCGGCTTACGCCTACCTGGCCATGAAAGACGCCATCGCTGACTCCGGCCTGACCGAAGAGCAAGTGTCCAACCCGCGTACCGGCCTGATCGCCGGTTCCGGTGGCGCCTCCACGCTGAACCAGATGGAAGCGCTGGACATCCTGCGCGAGAAAGGCGTCAAGCGCGTCGGCCCATACCGCGTAACGCGGACCATGAGCAGCACCGTTTCCGCCTGCCTGGCCACTCCGTTCAAGATCAAGGGCCTGAACTACTCCATCGCTTCGGCCTGCGCCACCAGTGCTCACTGCATCGGTACCGCCATGGAACAGATCCAGATGGGCAAGCAGGACATCGTGTTCGCCGGCGGCGGTGAAGAAGAACACTGGAGCCAGTCGTTCCTGTTCGACGCCATGGGCGCCCTGTCCAGCAAGCGCAACGACACTCCGCAGCAAGCCTCCCGCGCCTACGACGCCGACCGTGACGGTTTCGTCATTGCCGGCGGTGGCGGCATGGTCGTGGTTGAAGAGCTGGAACACGCTCTGGCCCGTGGCGCGAAGATCTACGCGGAAATCGTCGGCTACGGCGCGACTTCCGACGGTTACGACATGGTTGCCCCGAGTGGCGAAGGCGCGATCCGCTGCATGCAGCAGGCGCTGTCCACCGTCGATACCCCGATCGACTACCTGAACACCCACGGCACTTCGACCCCGGTCGGCGACGTCGCGGAAATGAAAGGTGTGCGTGAAGTGTTCGGCGACAAGGCTCCGGCCATCAGCTCCACCAAGAGCCTGTCGGGTCACTCCCTGGGCGCCGCCGGCGTTCACGAAGCGATCTACTGCATGCTGATGATGGAAGGCAACTTCATTGCCGGCTCCGCCAACATCGACGAGCTGGACCCTGAAGTGGCTGACCTGCCGGTTCTGACCAAGACCCAGGAAAATGCCAAGATCGACACCGTGATGAGCAACAGCTTCGGCTTCGGTGGCACCAACGCCACCCTGGTACTGAAGCGCTGGCAGGGCAAGTAATACCCCGCCAATACGCCGCACATGAAAACGCCCCGACTGGTTCGGGGCGTTTTTTTGTAGGTCATAAACACAATCTACTGTGGGAGCGAGCCTGCTCGCGATGAGAATGTATCAGCCAACATTGATGTCGACTGGCACGCCCTCATCGCGAGCAGGCTCGCTCCTACAGGGTCAGTGTTTTGCCCGAAGATCTTCGTCCGGAACATGAAGCTTTTGTCATGGAACCCAGCACAATGCGACTGAATGTCGCGGATTTCGCGGCTTGCAGGACTGTTTCCATTTTTGCAAGAAACCCTTTCCAATCTCAGTCATTTACTTAGCAGGCTAACAAAATCTATAACTGAGTCCTGCACACGCCTTGCTGCAGATATCAGAGAGATTGGAGCTAGCAGATGACTGTAAAAGTAACTGAACGCGACGATTCACATAAATCCCATGAGGGTGTAGCCGCCGGTATCCGGATCTGGGATGTGTACCAACAGGACCTGCTGGTCGGGATGTTCCATTCCGAGAAAGACGCGCAAAACTACAAGGCCGAACTGGAAACGCTGGAGCAACTACGGGAACGCCGCTCCGCCTGAGCCATCCACATACGCAATGACAGCATTGAAAACGACAAACCCCGCCATGAGCGGGGTTTGTCGTTATTGCAAGCCTGCGTGGCTTACCACATCAGATCATCCGGGATCTGGTAGGCCGCGTACGGATCGTCTTCGACAGCGACCTCTTCGGTCTTGACGTTCAGTTGCACGATGCGCTGCGGGTCGCGCTCCTGAATCTTCAGCGCTGCCTCTCGCGGTATCACTTCATAGCCGCCGGCATGGTGCACGATTGCCAGCGAACCGTTACTCAGCTTGTTACGCATCAGCGGGTTGACGGAGAGGCGCTTGACCTTCTTGTCGTCGACGAAGTTGTAGTAGTCCTCGGTCGTCAGCTTCGGCAGACGCGTGGCTTCGATCAACTGCTTGATCTGCGCGACACGAGCCTTGGCCTCAACCTTTTCCTGCTGCTGGCGGTTGAGCTCCTGATCGCGCTTGACCTTCTCGGCCTGGGCCTCCTGGGCTGCGCGCTGCTGAGAGTCATCCAGCTCGATCTGCCCCTTGTGGGCCAGACGCTGTTGTTTCTGCTTCTCTTTGCTGACCTGCTTGGCCTGCTTCTGATTGACCAGCCCTGCTTTGAGCAACTGGTCGCGAAGGGAAATGCTCATGGTGCTTATTACTCACTTAGGCAACTGCTCAACCGCAGCTGGGCACATTCTTTTCCTGGCGTTTGGCTTCGCCCCACAAGGCGTCCAACTCTTCGAGGGTGCAATCTTCCATGGGACGGTGGGTGTCGCGCAATGCCTGTTCGATAAAACGGAAGCGTCGCTCGAACTTGCCGTTGGCGCCACGCAGTGCGGTTTCCGGGTCGACCTTGAGGTGCCGCGCCAGATTGACCACGGAAAACAGCAGGTCGCCGACTTCATCGGCAATCGCCGCCGGGTCGTTGTCGGCCATCGCCTCAAGTATTTCATCGAGTTCTTCACGGACCTTGTCCAGCACCGGCAAGGCATCTGGCCAGTCGAACCCCACCTGCCCTGCGCGTTTTTGCAGCTTGGCCGAGCGAGACAACGCTGGCAGCGCGGCAGGAACGTCATCGAGCAGGGACAGCTGTTGCGGTGCCTCGGATTTCTCGGCGCGCTCTTCAGCCTTGATCTCCTCCCAGCGCTGCTTGACCTGCTCTTCGTTCAGGCGCGGAACATCCAAAGGCGCGTACAGATCACCGGTGGGGAATACGTGGGGATGACGACGGATCAGTTTGCGGGTAATGCTGTCGACCACGCCGGCGAATTCGAAACGACCTTCTTCCCGGGCCAACTGGCTGTAATACACCACCTGGAACAACAGATCGCCCAGCTCACCCTGCAAGTGATCGAAGTCACCACGCTCGATGGCGTCGGCGACTTCGTAGGCTTCTTCAAGGGTGTGCGGGACGATGGTGGCGTAGGTTTGCTTGATGTCCCACGGGCAACCGTACTGTGGGTCGCGCAGGCGGTTCATCAGGTGCAGCAGGTCTTCAAGTGAATACATTTATCGAACTCTGCAAGAACCTGTGGGAGCGAGCCTGCTCGCGATAACGGACTGACAGCAAACGTAAGTGCTGAATGTTAGACCGTCATCGCGAGCAAGCTCGCTCCCACAGTGGATCGGTGTTGAACATGCCATCACGGCGTACGGTTACGCCGCGTTTCGATGATGTTCGGCAATTGGGAAATCCGCCCCAGCAACCGCCCCAGCGCATCCAGCCCCGGAATCTCGATGGTCAGGGACATCAACGCCGTGTTGTCCTCCTTGTTCGAGCGGGTGTTGACCGCCAGCACGTTGATCCGCTCGTTGAGCAGCACCTGGGAAACGTCTCGCAGCAGCCCGGAACGGTCGTAGGCACGAATGACGATGTCCACCGGATAGGTGAGCACCGGCACCGGTCCCCAACTGACCTGGATGATGCGTTCCGGCTCGCGCCCGGACAGTTGCAGCACCGAAGCGCAGTCCTGACGGTGGATGCTGACGCCACGGCCCTGGGTGATGTAGCCGACGATCGCATCCCCCGGCAGCGGCTGGCAGCAGCCGGCCATCTGGGTCATCAGGTTGCCGACGCCCTGGATCTGGATATCGCCACGCTTGCCCGGCTTGTAGCCGGTGGCCTTGCGTGGAATCAGTTCCAGCTGTTCGTTGCCCCGCTCCGGCTCGACCAGTTGCTGTGCCAGGTTGACCAGCTGTGCCAGACGCAAGTCGCCGGCACCGAGGGCGGCAAACATGTCCTCGGCGGTTTTCATATTGGCCTTGTCAGCCAGCTTTTCGAAATCCACCGCTGGCAGACCAAGGCGATTGAGTTCACGCTCCAGCAGGGTTTTACCGGCGGCGACGTTCTGATCACGCGCCTGCAACTTGAACCAGTGAACGATCTTCGCCCGCGCCCGGGACGTGGTGACATAACCCAGGTTCGGGTTCAGCCAGTCGCGGCTTGGCGTGCCGTGCTTGCTGGTGATGATCTCGACCTGTTCACCGGTTTGCAGGCTGTAGTTGAGCGGCACGATGCGCCCGTTGATCTTGGCGCCACGGCAGTTATGCCCGATCTCGGTGTGCACGCGATAGGCGAAGTCCAGCGGCGTCGCGCCCTTCGGCAAGTCGATAGCGTGACCGTCCGGGGTAAAGATGTAGACGCGATCAGGTTCGATATCGACCCGCAACTGTTCCGCCAGGCCACCGATATCACCCAGCTCTTCATGCCACTCGAGCACCTGACGCAGCCAGGAGATTTTCTCTTCGTAGTGATTGGAGCCGGACTTGACGTCGGTGCCCTTGTAGCGCCAGTGCGCGCAAACACCCAGCTCGGCTTCCTCGTGCATGGCGTGGGTGCGGATCTGCACTTCCAGCACCTTGCCCTCGGGGCCGATCACCGCGGTGTGCAGCGAGCGGTAGCCGTTCTCTTTCGGGTTGGCGATGTAGTCGTCGAATTCTTTCGGGATATGGCGCCACAAGGTATGCACGATGCCGAGCGCGGTGTAGCAGTCGCGCATTTCCGGCACCAGCACGCGAACGGCGCGCACGTCGTAGATCTGGCTGAACTCCAGACCCTTGCGCTGCATTTTGCGCCAGATCGAATAGATGTGTTTGGCCCGACCGCTGATGTCCGCCTCGACACCGGTGGCCTGCAGTTCGTTTTTCAGCTGGCTCATCACGTCGCTGATGAAGCGCTCGCGATCCAGTCGCCGCTCGTGGAGCAACTTGGCGATCTGTTTGTACTGATCCGGCTCAAGGTAGCGGAAGGACAAATCCTCCAGCTCCCATTTGATATGACCGATACCCAGGCGGTGGGCGAGCGGCGCGTAGATGTCGAAGACTTCACGGGCCACGCGGTTGCGTTTTTCGTCATCGGCGGTTTTCACCGCGCGGATCGCGCAAGTGCGTTCGGCCAGTTTGATCAGGGCAACGCGAACGTCGTCGACCATGGCCACGAGCATCTTGCGCAGGTTTTCGACCTGGCCCTGAGTGCCCATCACCATGGATTTGCGCGGGCTCAGACTGTCGCTGATCGCCGCCATGCGCTGCACGCCATCGATGAGCTTGGCCACCACGGGACCGAAACGCTGGCTGACTGCCGGCAATGCAATCTGGCCTTCGCGCACGCCTCGGTACAGGACCGCGGCGACCAGCGAATCCTGATCGAGTTTGAGGTCGGCGAGAATCTCGGCGATTTCAAGACCGGTGCGGAAACTCGAGTTGCCTTCCGACCACAGATTCTTCGCCGCATTGGCTTGTTGTTCGGCCTCGCGAGCGTACTCGCAGGCCTCTTTCAAGGCTTCGCGATCCAGTGCCAGATCGACACTGACCGCATGATCGAGCCAAGCCTCGAGATTGATACTGCCGTCGGTGTTGATCGGCTGGTGTGCTCTCACCTGTACCATCTTGCTTACCTTCCCTACGACGCAGATTCAATGCGTCAAATCGCTGACCTTCGTTGCCTGTGCACCCACGTCGGGCTGGTACGCGGCTGCACGGGCGGGTCAGTCGGACCAGACGAGCCGTCCTAGCTCGCTTCAAATAACGCCATGGCTTCGACATGCGCCGTTTGAGGAAACATATCGAGAATCCCGGCACGTTTTAACCGGTAGCCCTGCTTGATCAATTCGACCGTGTCGCGCGCCAGAGTTGCCGGGTTGCACGACACATACACCAGCCGTTCGGCACCCAGCGACTTGAGCTTGCGCACCACCTCGAAAGCACCGTCACGCGGTGGGTCCAAGAGTACCGCACAAAAGCCTTCGCGCGCCCATTCGGCGTCGGTCAAAGGCTGGGATAAATCGGCCTGAAAAAACTTCACATTATGCAGATTGTTGCTAACGGCATTCGCGGCAGCCCGCTCGACCATCACCTGCACGCCTTCCACCGCGACCACTTCGCGAACGGCTTGCGCCAGCGGCAAGGCGAAGTTACCCAAGCCACAGAACAAGTCCAGTACCCGCTCATCTGCGGTCGGTTTCAGCCAATGCAACGCCTGGGCCACCATCGCCTCGTTGACGCCGGCATTGACCTGGACGAAATCCCCGGGGCGATACGCCAGCTCCAGGTTCCACTGTTCCAGGCGATAACCCAACGCTTGATCGGCCTCGACCGGTTGCGGCTCGCCTTCACCGTGAAGCCACAGCTGGGCGTGATGGAAGGCGCAGAAATCCTTGAGGATCGTCAGGTCGGCGTCGGACAACGGCGCCATGTGCCGCAGCAACACCGCCAGCGATGAGCCGCTGAACAACTCCACATGGCCGAGCGCCTGAGGCTTGCTCAAGCGCCGCAGCATCTCCGGCAGGCGGGTCATGATCGGTTGTAGGGGCTGCACCAGCACCGGGCATTCGTCGATGGCGACGATGTCCTGGCTGCCGGCGGCACGGAAACCGACTTCAAGCTTTTTCGCCTTCATGTCCCAGCGCACGGCTACGCGGGCGCGACGGCGATAAGCGAATTCCGGACCGCTCAGAGGTGCGGCCCATTCTTCAGGCTCGACACCGGCAACCTTCGACAATTGCTCGGCGAGCATGCGCTGCTTCAGCGCCAGCTGTTCGCTGTGCGGCAGATGTTGCACGCTGCATCCGCCGCAGCGACCGGCATGGGCGCACGGTGCCGGGCGACGCAGATCACTGGCCTTGAACACCCGCTCGGTACGCGCTTCGACGACTTTGCCATGGGCTCCGAGCACGCGCGCCTCGATCTCCTCACCGGCCAATGCGCCGATGACGAACCAGGTGCGGCCTTCGAAAAACGCGATACCGCGCCCGTCATTCGCCAGGCGCTCGATGGTCAGGCGCTGCTTTTTGCCGGTCGGGATTTGCGGGGCCTTGCTGCCGCCGGTGGGCTGGAAGCGCAGGCCTCTTTCATGTTTGGCCATCAGTTGGGCGCGTCGAAAATGCCGGTCGACAGATAACGGTCGCCACGGTCGCAGATGATCGCGACGATCACCGCGTTTTCAACTTCTTTGGACAGGCGCAACATCCCCGCCACGGCACCGCCCGAGGAAACGCCGCAGAAGATACCTTCTTCGCGGGCCAGGCGACGGGTCACGTCCTCGGCTTCGCTTTGCGCCATGTCGACGATACGGTCCACGCGATCGGCCTGGTAAATCTTCGGCAGGTATTCCTGAGGCCAGCGACGGATGCCCGGGATCGCCGAACCTTCCATGGGTTGCAGACCGATGATCTGCACGTTCTCGTTCTGCTCTTTCAAGTAGCGCGAAACGCCCATGATGGTACCGGTGGTGCCCATAGAGCTGACGAAATGGGTGATGGTGCCCTGGGTCTGGCGCCAGATTTCCGGGCCAGTGGTGGTGTAGTGCGCTTCCGGGTTGTCACCGTTGGCGAACTGATCCAGCACCTTGCCACGGCCTTCGGCTTCCATATGCTGGGCCAGGTCGCGGGCGCCTTCCATGCCCTGCTCCTGGGTTACCAGGATCAGCTCGGCACCGTAGGCAGTCATCGCCGCCTTGCGCTCGGCGCTGGAGTTGTCCGGCATGATCAGGATCATCTTGTAACCCTTGATCGCGGCGGCCATGGCCAGCGCAATCCCGGTATTACCCGAGGTCGCTTCGATCAGCGTATCGCCGGGGCGGATCTGCCCACGCAATTCGGCGCGGGTGATCATCGACAGCGCCGGACGGTCCTTGACCGAACCCGCCGGGTTGTTCCCTTCGAGCTTGAGCAAAAGGGTATTGCTGGTGTCGCCAGCCAGGCGCTGCAAACGGACCAGCGGAGTGTTGCCGACGCAATCGGCGATGGTTGGGTACTGCAAGGTCATGGCGTAATTCGCAATCCAGACTGCGGGGGCGCCTATCATACCGGCAAACCCCGCAAGCCCATATCACGCAAAGTGTGATGCTTATGGCTTATCGGAATAAGCGGCTGATTCAGCCCTATTCTGCCTGTGCGACATTCAAGGCATAAAACTCATGCAGCTTGGCTTGCAGTAACTGTTTGTCCGGCAATTGGACCTGATACTCCGCGATCAGCGCTGGCGACAGGCTACGGTTTAGAGCGTACTCGACGACTTCGTCCTCCTTGCTGGCACAGAGCAAGACACCGATTGCTGGGTTTTCATGAGGTTTGCGTTCGTCGCGATCCAAGGCTTCCAGATAAAAATTCAGCTTGCCCAAATACTCGGGTTCGAAACGCCCGACCTTGAGTTCGATCGCCACCAGGCAGTTGAGACCGCGGTGAAAGAACAGCAAGTCCAGCGCAAAATCACGTCCGCCGACTTGCACCGGGTACTCGGAGCCGACGAAGCAGAAGTCACGGCCAAGCTCACTCAAAAACTCCTTGAGACGCGCCAGCAAGCCCTGATGCAGGTCGGTTTCGGCGTGAACGCCGGGCAGGTCGAGAAACTCGACCATGTAGGCGTCACGGAATATCTCGAGTGCTGAGGGGCGTGTTTGTTTGAGTACTGCGGAGACTTTGGCCGGCTGGGTGATGCTGCGCTCAAACAGTGCCGACTGGAACTGGCGCTCCAGCTCGCGCTTGGACCATTTTTCCTGGATAGCCATACGCAAGTAAAACTCCCGCTCTTCCGGGAGTTTGCTTTGGCTGAAGATGACCAGATTATGGGTCCAGGGTAATTGTCTCACCAGCGGTGAGACTTTCTCGTCGCCCCGGTAAGTCTCGTAGAACTGGCGCATGCGAAACAGATTGGGCCGGGTAAAACCACGCAGCCCCGGTTGAGTCTGAGCCAAATGCTCAGCCAATTGCCCCACCACCGAATCACCCCATTCGGCTTTCTCCAGCTTGCGGCTGATATAAGCCCCAACCTGCCAGTACAAGTCGATCAGTTGGGTATTGACCGCCTGCATCGCTTGCCTTCTGGAACTTTGAATCAGGGCAAGCACTTCATTGAAGCGGCCGTCGGTTGTACTGCCGGGCACTTGGGATACGGACATGCAAGACTCCTAGGACATGAGCAAAAGCGTGAGCTTAAGCCGCCAAGGATGTTTGAAATTACCGGTGATACCCTTTGGGAAATGCCCTACAGAATCTCGGGAACGTGCTGGCAAAATCAGTGCGATGAGGGATGAGAGCCCACTTCGCAAACAGGCTCGCTCCTACATTCTAATTCTGGTTTTTCACACTATCTGTGGTCGGCACACATCCACTGTTGGAGCGAGCCTGCTCGCGATGGCGTCGTCACTGTCGCCAGTATCATCGGCCACCAACCGCATATTCATCCGCAACCCGCTCCCGGTGTTCTGCGCCCAAAGCATCCCGCCTTGTCGCTGTACCGCATTGCGCGCAATGCTCAACCCCAAGCCAAACCCGCCATCCCCCGGCCGCGAGCCATCGAGTCGGGTAAAAGGCAGGAAGATCCGTTCCAGATCCGCTTCCGCCACACCACCGCCCTGATCCTCCAGCCACAGGTGCCAGTATTTGCCGTCACGTTTTGCGCCAAGCGTGACCATGCCGCCCTTGGGCGAGTGCCGGATCGCATTGCGCAGCATGTTTTCCAGCGCCTGGGCCAGGGTATTGAGATGGCCGCGTACCCAGCAGGACGAATCCACCGAACACTGCAGTTGCCCGTCTGGCCAACAGCTTTCATAGCAGGCATTTTCCGTGAGCATTTCCCACAAGGCCTGGATCTGGATCGCTTCGTCGGGCAAGCGGGTGCGTTCGGTGTCGAGCCAGGCCAGTTGCAGGGTGTCCTCCACCAACCGTTGCATGCCGTCGACCTCACGGCCGATGCGCTCGCGCAGGGCTTGCAAATCCTGCTCGCTTTCACTGGCCACCCGCAGGCGACTCAGCGGCGTGCGCAATTCGTGGGACAGGTCGCGAAGCAGTTGCTGTTGCAACGCCACGGTGCTTTGCAGGCGTTCGGACATGTGATCGAACGCCCTGCCCAGTTCGCCCAATTCATCGGCACGATTGGTGGTGCGACTGGATAACCGCACATTCAATTGGTCGGCGCGCCAGGCATTGGCTTGCGCACGCAGATGATTGAGCGGCACCACCAACAAGCGGTACAGCCCGACGCACAACAATAAAGTGAAGAGCCCCGGAATCACGCCATTGGTAATGACCCGCCAGAATACTCGGTAGCGCCCGGGCACAAAGCGCTCGGGCAGTTCGATCACCAGGCTGCCGGCAGAGGGTTCTCGGGGAAATGACACGCGCATCCACGGCCGGCCTTTCTTGTGGATGGGCCAATCCAGACCGCGCAGGAAGGTCAGGTGTTCGATGTCCTTGTCCGAGAGCGATTGGCTCCCCAGGGACTGCAGATCACCGCCGATGACGCCGACCCAACTCTTTTCGCGATGCCGCATGCCTTGCAGCCAGCTATCGACGCCCTCGCGCTGACGCTGCCGCCACGCCTGTTCGGCTTCGGCGGCATAGCGCGTCAGGGTGCCGCGAGCCTCGTCGGAAAGAAACTGGTTGCGCTCTTCCATGTAGCGCCCCCAGGACCAGCTCAGCCAGATCATCAGCAGACAGAACGCCACCAGCAAGCAGGCGAGCTTCCAGAACAGCGAGTGCCGCCCCGGCAGATTACATTTCATCGACGGCACTCAGGATGTAGCCCTTGCCCCAGACCGTGCGCACTTCGCGCTCGGTGTAGCCGATGGCCTTGAGCTTGCGACGGATCTGGCTGATGTGCATGTCCAGGCTGCGGTCATGGGCCGCGTAGCCACGCTGCAGGACGTGCTGATAAAGGAAGGCTTTGCTCAAGACTTCATCGTCGTTGCGGTTCAGGGTCTCCAGCAATCGATACTCGGTACGGGTCAGACCCGCCGCCTGCTCACCATAAAAGACCTCGAACAGTTCATCGTCGAAACGCAGGCTGTCCAGCACCGGGATGATGGCCCCGAGCATTGGCCGACGATCGAGCGCCACCCGACGCAGAATCGCTTCAATGCGTACCCGCAACTCGACCATGCTGAACGGCTTGGGCAGGTAATCGTCCGCGCCGAGGCGAAAACCGCTGATGCGATCCGCCTCGGCACCGAGCGCCGACATCAGCACCACCGGGGTCGAATGGCTCTGGCGCAGTTGTGTCAGAACCGAGAGGCCATCCAGGCCGGGGAGCAAAATGTCCATCAGCACCACATCGAAAGGTTGCCGGCGGGCAGCCTCCAGCCCTTCCTGGCCGTTCTGGCACCAGGTCACCTGGAAGCCGCTACGGCCCAGATGTTCGTGGACATAGGCACCGAGCACAAGGTCGTCTTCGATGGAAAGGATGCGGGGATGGCCGGCGGTAATGGGAGTCATGGGTATCTGCAAATAATTCTCAGTTGGCGATTATTCAAGATTGAGCGGTGCGGGACAAGTCGAGGGGCCGACCGCGGCAGGAAACGGCTGATCCGGGCGACGAATGACGCGATCGATTTTTACGAAGATTGCCCGCTTGCAAATCGTTACACTGCGCAAATGGTGCGTACCGGACGTATGCGCAGGTCTATCGATAGCTGGATGCAGGAGAGATGCGTGCTCACGAAACTGGGAATTAAAGGCCGCGTGCTATTGCTGACCCTGTTGCCGACCAGTCTGATGGCGCTGGTCCTGGGCGGTTATTTCACCTGGATGCAGCAAGCGGATTTGCACGCCCAACTCATGCAGCGCGGCCAGATGATCGCCGAGCAACTGGCGCCCCTGGTGGCGCCGGCCATGGGGCACAGGAACGCCGGACTGCTGGAGCGCATTGCCACCCAATCCCTGGAACAACCGGACGTGCGCGCCGTGACCTTCCTCGCGCCGGACCGCACGCTGCTGGCACACGCCGGGCCTATCATGCTCAATCAGGCACCGCTGGGCGAAGGTTCGCAGATGCTGAGCCGCAGCGGCAATGATGCAACCCGCTACCTGCTGCCGGTGTTCGGCAAGCACCGCAACCTGGCCGGCGATGTCATTCCCGAGGAAAGCGACCGCTTGTTGGGCTGGGTCGAACTGGAGCTGTCCCACAGCAGCATGCTGTTGCGTGGTTATCGCAGTCTGTTTGCCAGCATGATGCTGATCCTGGCGGGACTTGGAGGCGCGGCGTTGCTGGCCCTGCGCATGGGCCGCACGATCAATCGACCGATTACCCAGATCAAGCAGGCCGTGGCCCAGCTCAAGGACGGTCATCTGGAAACCCGCCTGCCGCCCCTCGGCAGCCAGGAACTGGATGAACTGGCGTCCGGCATCAACCGCATGGCCGGCACCCTGCAGAACGCTCAGGAAGAATTGCAGCACAGTGTCGACCAGGCCACCGAAGACGTGCGCCAGAACCTGGAAACCATCGAGATCCAGAACATCGAGCTCGATCTGGCGCGCAAGGAAGCCCTGGAAGCGAGCCGGATCAAATCCGAATTCCTCGCCAACATGAGCCACGAGATCCGCACGCCGCTCAATGGCATTCTCGGTTTCACCCATCTGTTGCAAAAGAGCGAGTTGACCCCGCGCCAGCTCGACTATCTGGGCACCATCGAAAAGTCCGCCGACAGCCTGCTGGGGATCATCAACGAGATCCTCGACTTCTCGAAGATCGAGGCCGGCAAGCTGGTGCTCGACCATATTCCGTTCAACCTGCGCGACCTGCTGCAGGACACCCTGACCATCCTCGCCCCGGCCGCACACGCCAAGCAGCTGGAGCTGGTCAGCCTGGTGTACCGCGACACGCCGCTGTCGCTGGTGGGCGATCCGTTGCGCCTCAAGCAGATCCTCACCAACCTGGTCAGTAACGCGATCAAGTTCACCCGCGAAGGCACCATCGTCGCCCGCGCCATGCTGGAAGAAGAACACGAAGACAGCGTGCAACTGCGCATCAGCATACAGGACACCGGCATCGGCCTGTCGAACCAGGATGTGCGCGCACTGTTCCAGGCGTTCAGCCAGGCCGACAACTCGCTGTCCCGGCAACCCGGCGGTACCGGCCTGGGGCTGGTGATTTCCAAGCGCCTGATCGAACAGATGGGCGGTGAGATCGGCGTCGACAGCACGCCGGGCGAAGGTTCGGAATTCTGGATCAGCCTGAGCCTGCCCAAGACCCGCGACGATCCCGAGGACCTGCCCGGCCCGCCGTTGTCCGGACGGCGCGTGGCGGTGCTGGAAAATCACGAACTGGCCCGCCAGGCGCTGCAGCATCAACTGGAAGATTGCGGCCTGGCAGTCGCCCCGTTCGCCACTCTGGAAGGCCTCGCCAATGGCGTGACCGCGGCCCATCAGACCGATCAATCGATCGATCTGGCGGTGCTGGGCGTCACCAGTAACGACATGCCGCCGGAGCGTCTCAACCAGCACATCTGGGACCTCGAACACCTGGGCTGCAAAGTGCTGGTGCTGTGCCCGACCACGGAACAGACACTGTTCCACCTCTCGGTCCCCAACCCCCACAGCCAGCTCCAGGCCAAACCGGCCTGCACCCGCAAACTGCGACGCGCACTGTCTGATCTGGTCAACCCGCGCCTGCCCCGCACCGAGCCTGGCGAACCGGTCTCCAGCCGCGCACCAAAGGTACTTTGCGTCGACGACAACCCGGCCAACCTGATGCTGGTACAAACCCTGCTCGAAGACATGGGCGCCAAGGTGCTGGCCGTGGAAAGCGGATATGCCGCCATCAAGGCGGTACAGAACGAGACCTTCGACCTGGTGCTGATGGACGTGCAGATGCCCGGCATGGACGGACGCCAAACCACCGAAGCGATCCGCCTCTGGGAAAGCGAACGGCATTGCACGCCGCTGCCGATCGTTGCCCTCACCGCCCACGCCATGGCCAATGAAAAACGCGCGCTGCTGCAAAGTGGCATGGACGACTACCTGACCAAACCGATCAGCGAACGGCAACTGGCGCAAGTGGTGCTGAAGTGGAGCGGCTTGGCGCTGCGCAACCATAGCCCGGAACGCCCGGGGGACAGCCATGGTGGCGCCTATGATTTGCAGGTGCTGGATCACGAAGAAGGGTTGCGCCTGGCCGCCGGCAAGGCCGATCTGGCCGCGGACATGCTGGCGATGCTGCTGGCATCGCTGGAGGCCGACCGTGAGGCGATCCGCCAGGCCCAGGAAAACCACGACCACAACGCCTTGATCGAGCGGGTTCATCGTCTGCACGGCGCCACCCGCTATTGTGGCGTTCCGCAATTGCGCGCCGCCTGCCAGCGCAGCGAAACCCTGCTCAAGCAAAAGGACCCGAAGGCCTTCGGCGCCCTGGAAGAGCTCGACCGGGCGATCAATCGCCTGGCTGCCCAGGCGCGGATCAATGCTTGATTTGGCGCAATGGCGCTGCGAATACCAAGCGCTAAGCTCACCACAGTCCCTGTGGGAGCTGGCTTGCCAGCGATGGAGCCCTCAAATTTTGCGTTGTTCTTGAGGTTGCCTTCGCTGGCAAGCCAGCTCCCACAGGGTTGGGGTAGCCTTCAAGATTCACGCTCCAGGAGTAGCGCATGCGCACCATTCTTTTCAGCAGCCAGACCTACGACCGCGACAGTTTTCTCGCCGCCGAGCTGCCGCCCGGCATCGAACTGCACTTTCAAGCGGCACGGCTGAGCCTGGATACGGCGGCGCTGGCGGAACACCACGAAGTGGTCTGCGCCTTCATCAATGATGACCTCGGCGCCCCGGTGCTGGAGCGCCTGGCCGCTGGCGGTACACGACTGATTGCCCTGCGCTCGGCCGGGTACAACCATGTCGACCTCGCGACGGCGAAACGCCTGGGGCTGACGATCGTCCGGGTACCGGCCTACTCGCCCCATGCGGTGGCGGAGCACGCGGTGGCACTGATCCTGGCGCTGAACCGGCGCTTGCACCGCGCCTACAACCGGACCCGCGAAGGCGATTTTACATTGCATGGGCTGACCGGCTTCGATCTGGTGGGCAAGACCGTCGGTGTGGTCGGCACCGGGCAGATCGGCGCCACCTTCGCCAAAATCATGCACGGCTTCGGCTGCCGGTTGCTGGCCTATGACCCTTATCCCAACCCGCAGGTCGAAGCGCTGGGTGCCCGTTACCTGGACTTGCCGCAACTGCTGGCCGAATCGCAGATCATCAGTCTGCACTGCCCGCTCAACGAGCAAAGCAAACACTTGATCAACCGCCAATCGCTGGCGCACATGCAACCCGGGGCCATGTTGATCAACACCGGCCGCGGCGGCCTGGTGGACACACCCGCGCTGATCGACGCATTAAAGGAAGGGCAACTGGGTTATCTGGGGCTGGATGTTTATGAAGAGGAAGCGCAACTGTTCTTCGAGGACCGCTCCGACCTGCCCCTGCAGGACGATGTCCTGGCGCGATTGCTGACCTTTCCCAACGTGATAGTCACCGCGCACCAGGCCTTCCTGACCCGCGAAGCCCTGGGCGCGATTGCCGCGACCACCTTGCAGAACATCGCGAGCTGGGCAGCCGGTTCGGTACAGAGTCAGGTCGAGGGCTGATCCCTTCAGCCCCTGGACAACGCAATCATCAATCCCAGCCAGCCGAAACCGATCAGGCGCTGCAGATTGGAATGCCCGGGGCGCAGCAGGAACCAGACGAAAAACGGTGGCAGCAAAAACACCATGATTTTCAGCCATAGCTCGACCGGGCGTGGCCCTGTTGGCGCCGCAACCGGGACCTCGACTTGCGGTTCAACCTCCGTATCGGCCTCCGGCTTGCGTCGGCGCCCGAAAGCCGCCGGGCTCACCCGGGGAATGCTCTCATCGGTGGGTAAACGCCCAAAGGAAATTGGCGCCTCCTGCTGCGTTGCATTCGCCTTTGCAGCTTGCACCGTCCCCGTTGGCGCACCGCAATGAATGCAGGCTGGCGCCATTGAACTGATGCTTTGCTTACATTCAAAACACTCAATTAACGCCATATCCGTTCCTTAGCAGTGCAAAAGAGGCAGTTTGCCATGAGTCGGTCGGTAAACTGAACCTGATCGAAGGTCATGTGCCCGCACCATGCTGCTCGTATGCCCGTGCTAGCATATCGCGCATATTTGGAGGACCCATGGTCGAACACGATTTCCGCTACAGCCTGATGAACCCGCAACACACCCTCACTGAATGCCGCGCCCTGGTGCCGGGGCGCTATCAAGTCACCGGCAACGGTGGCTCGATTCGCAACAATGACGTGCTGGTCGTGACCCTCAAAGGTGCCAAAGACTTGTCCATGCGCCTGACCGTCGAAACGGTTCGCCACTTGATCAACCCGCCCGGCCAATGGGTGGCGGTAGCCAGTGGTCCGGTGTTCGGCGAGCTGGCAATCCACACCTGGCAGGTGAACTGCGACAGCTGCGCCAAGGAGCTGAGTTTCGAGTTCGCGGTCGACGCCAAACTGGGTAACAAGGCCGAAAAGCCCGCCGCCACTGCGCGGATTGCCGAGCTGGGCTGGAAGTCCGTCGGCGAGAAACACCTGTGCCCGAAATGCCAGGAGCCTGCGTGATGAAACACCAAGCTCTGGCCGCGATGGTAGGTGCCGGCCTCATGGGCTGCGCCGCCGAACCGGTGCAATTGCAGCAGAACCGCAGTTACATTCTGGAGTGGATCGGCGAACGCCCGCTGATGGATTACAGCCACCTGACCATCACCCTCGGTGAAGACGGTCGCGCCTACGGGAATGGCGGCTGCAACCACTGGTTCGCGCCGTACACGCTCGAAGGCAACAAGCTGACTTTCGGCAAAATCGGCAGCACCCGCAAACTCTGCGCACCGGCGCTGATGGAGCAGGAAAAACGCTTCCTGCAGGCCCTGGAAAACGTGCAGCGCTGGGACGTCTCGTCCATCGAGCAGATGCGCTTCTGGCCCGCCGAAGGCAAGCCGCTGCGCTGGTGGCTTGAAGAGGGTTGATCCGCTGAAAAGATCGCAGCCTTCGGCAGCTCCTACATGGGATTTAAGTACACCTTTGTAGGCATTGCCGAAGGCTGCGATCTTTTGCTTCAGTTTTTAGCCTGCAACGCCTCCAGCTTCGCCATCACCCCCGCCGCCGTCTGCTCGCCCATCAGCTGTTCCCGCACCTTGCCCTTGTTATCGATGATGTAGGTCACCGGCAAAGCCTCACTGCGCGGCAGTTCAAACAGTTCGGAAGGATCCTGCGCCAGCACGGTGAATTTGATCCCGAGTTTCTCACTGGCATTTTTCAGCTCTTCGCCCTGCACGTTGTCGAAGTTGACCCCGAACACACCGATCTTCCTGTCCTTGAGTTGCTCGGCCAGGTGGTTCAATTCCGGAATCTCGGTTCGGCACGGACCGCACCATTCGGCCCAGTAATTGAGCACCAGCCATTGTTTGTCCAGGCGATCGGCAGCGACCTTCTGCCCGTTCTGATCGATCCCGTAATCGTTACCGCACCCCGCCAGCATCAAAGCCCCGATGATCGCCAATGCCGCTGCCAGTCGCCTTGCCATGTCGTGATCCTTGTCGAAAAAAGAATACTGCCGCGACCCATTGCCTCCCAAGGTTCTGGATTACGCGTTGCACAGTTAGAATAGCCGCCACCTTACACAACATGCGACCCGCTCATGACCGATCTGACGCTTTATCACAACCCGCGCTGCTCGAAATCCCGGGGTGCGCTCGAACTGCTTGAAGCCCGTGGCCTGGCCCCGACCGTGGTCCGCTATCTGGAAACCCCGCTGGACGCCGCGCAAATCCAGAGCCTGTTGGCCAAGCTGGGCATCGGCGCCCGGGAACTGCTGCGCACTGGCGAGGATGAGTACAAGACACTCAACCTGGCGGACACCACACTCAGCGAAGCGCAATTGATCGCCGCCATCGCTGCCCACCCGAAACTCATGGAGCGACCGATCTTGGCAGTCGGCAACAAAGCCATCATCGGCCGTCCACCGGAGCAGATCCTGGAACTGCTGCCATGAGTGCACCGTACATTCTGGTGCTGTATTACAGCCGCAGCGGTTCGACCAATGAAATGGCGCGGCAGATCGCCCGCGGCGTGGAGCAGGCTGGCCTTGAAGCGCGGCTGCGCACGGTGCCGGCGATTTCCACCGAATGCGAAGCCGTGTCGCCGGATATTCCCGACGAAGGCCCGCTGTACGCCAGCCTCGACGATCTGAAGAACTGCGCCGGCCTGGCCCTGGGCAGCCCGACCCGCTTCGGCAACATGGCGGCGCCACTCAAATACTTCCTCGACGGCACCAGCAATCTGTGGCTGACCGGTGCCCTGGTGGGCAAACCGGCTGGCGTGTTCACCTCCACCGCGAGCCTGCACGGCGGCCAGGAAACCACCTTGCTGTCGATGATGTTGCCGTTGCTGCACCACGGCATGCTGATCACCGGCCTGCCGTACAGCGAATCGGCGCTGCTGGAAACCCAGGGCGGCGGCACGCCCTATGGCGCCAGCCATCACGCCGGGGCCGATGGCAAAAGTGGCCTGGACTCCCACGAAGTGGCGCTGTGCCGCGCACTGGGTATGCGCCTGGCCAAGACCGCACAGAAGCTGGAGGGCTGAGGGTGGCCAGAAAGCCGAAGATCCTCCCCGCCATCGAATGGCTGGAACCCCGTGTCCGTGCCATGCGCGTGATCAGCCTGCTGTGTTTTCTCGGTCTGGTGGGCTTGCTGTGCATCTACTATCTGCTGGTCGCAGATCTGCACGGCGCCCGGCCATGGGTGATTTTGCTGATCGAGCTGGTGCCGCTGCTGCTGTTGGCGCCCGGCATGATCGCCGGTAGCCCGCGTGGGCATTCGTGGATGTGCTTTGTGGTGAATCTGTATTTCATCAAGGGCGCATTGGCGGCATACGACCCGAATCGGCAGATGTTCGGTTTGCTGGAGATGTCCGCGAGCCTGGTGGTGTTCTGCTCGGCGCTGCTGTATGTGCGCTGGCGGCATCAGTTGAACCGCAAGTTGGCAGGCGAAGGCGAAATTGCCGCCGCCTGATCAATCGCTATCGCGAGCAGGCTCGCTCACACAATGGATACGTGTCGTTCACAAATCCCCTGTGGGAGCGGGCTTGCCCGCGATGGGGGCGACTCGGTCTTAATGGTTGACGGTGTACGCCAGCATCATCGAAATCTGGCTCATCGGCCGCCCGCCACTTTCTTCGTGCCACTGGTTGAAAACATCCTGCACCAACGCCAGGTCGCGCAGGCTGCTCGGCACTTTGTCGATGATGTTCTGTGCATTCAAAGCGGCGACGACATCGTAACTCGGCACGAAGGTGTCCTTGCCGACCATGCGCAAGAAGCGTGGCGCCGAGAGGCCACCCAATTGGCTGCCGCGCTTTTTCAGGAAGGTCCAAAGGCCAACGATATCCGTCACAGGCCAATCGGCGAGCAACGCGCCGAAGCTGCCCTTTTCATGCGCCACGTCCAGCACGAACTGCGCATTGCGCGGCACGCTCTTGAGCTTGCCCAGGTGGCGGATGATTCGCGCATCCTGCATCAGCCGCTCCAGGTGTTCGGCACTCATCAGCACGACTTTTTCCGGGTCGAACTTGAAGAACACTTCCTCGAAGGCGGGCCACTTGGCGTCCACCAGACTGTGTTTCAGGCCGGCGCGAAATACCCGCAACGCCATGGTCGACAGGTAGCGGTCGTCGGTGATGTCGCGCAATTGCGCCGTGGTTTTCGGAACGGGCAGATGGGCTTCCAGTTCAGCCGCCGAACCGAAGCGGTTCAGGCAGTACTCGTTCAGCCACTTGTAGTCGCGCATGCCCTCTCCTCAGATGTAAAAAAACAAATGTGGGAGCGGGCTTGCTCGCGAAAGCGGTGTATCAGTCAACCTCATTGTTGTCTGAACTACCGCATTCGCGAGCAAGCCCGCTCCCACAGTGATTGGGTTTAAAGGTTGACCACGTTGACGAAGCGCGAAGCTGCCGTCTCGTCGATCCGCAGATTGGTGAAGTCGAACAGGTTGCGGTCCGCCAGTTGCGACGGGCTCACGTTCTGCAGGCTGCGGAAGATGCTCTCGGTACGGCCCGGGCTCTTGCGCTCCCAGTCCAGGAGCATTTCCTTGACCACCTGACGCTGCAGGTTTTCCTGGGAACCACAGAGGTTGCACGGGATGATCGGGAACTGTTTGAAGTCCGAATAGGCCTGGATGTCTTTTTCGCTGCAGTAGGCCAACGGGCGGATCACCACGTTGCGGCCATCGTCTGCACGCAGTTTCGGTGGCATGGCCTTGAGCGAACCGTTGAAGAACATGTTCAGGAAGAAGGTTTCGACGATGTCGTCGCGGTGGTGACCCAGGGCCATTTTGGTCGCACCGATTTCATCGGCGAAGGTGTAAAGCGTGCCACGGCGCAGGCGCGAGCACAGCGAGCAGGTGGTTTTGCCCTCGGGCACCAGCTCCTTGACCACCGAGTAAGTGTCTTTCTCGACGATGTGGTATTCGATGCCCAGCTCTTTGAGGTAGGCCGGCAGCACGTGCTCGGGGAAGCCCGGCTGCTTCTGGTCCATGTTCACGGCCACGATGTCGAACTTGATCGGCGCGACCTTCTGCAAGTGCATCAGCACGTCGAGCATGGTGTAGCTGTCCTTGCCGCCGGACAGGCAGACCATGACCTTGTCGCCGTCTTCAATCATGTTGAAATCGGCGACAGCCTCACCGGCCTGGCGGCGAAGGCGCTTTTGCAGTTTGTTCTGGTTGACCGTAAGAGTGCCCATGACGCGAAATCCGTGAGGTGTGACGAAAGGCGGGCATTTTACGCAAAAACACCTTCATGGCGAAGCATCCTGACGGACCGCCAATCGTCCTGACTGATCCAATTCCTGTAGGAGCTGCCGAAGGCTGCGATCTTTTGATTTTAAAAAACAAGATCAAAAGATCGCAGCCTTCGGCAGCTCCTACAGATGTAACTGCGATTAACCCGGGTTTTTACAGCGCAATTTGCTCTAAGCCCCCTCACCTTGTGAGGTTAAGTCCTTCCTATACTGCGTCATAAGGTCGCACGCAAATCCAGACCTATGACGTACTTGGCCATTGGCCCGTAGGCGCTCCACTGGGGGGCGACGGTAAAACAAGAGGAGTGACTGGCATGATCCATCACGTAGTGGGACTGTTCACCCACCCTGACCAGGAATGGAAAGAAATCCGTGGCGACCAGGAGGAAAGCATCAGCCACATGTACCTGACACACACGCTGATTCTGGCGGCGATTCCGGCAGTGTCAGCGTTTATCGGCACCACACAGGTCGGCTGGGTCATCGGCAGTCGAGCGCCCGTGATGCTGACGATGGAAAGCGCACTATGGATGTCGATCATGTCGTACCTGGCAATGCTCGGCGGGGTGGCGGTGATGGGGGCGTTCATTCACTGGATGGCCCGCACCTATGACGCCAATCCGAGCCTGGCCCGCTGCGTGGCGTTTGCGACCTACACCGCGACTCCGCTGTTCATTGGTGGTCTGGCGGCCCTGTATCCGCACTTGTGGCTGGGGATGATCATCGGTACCGCGGCCATCTGCTACACGGTCTACCTGTTGTATGTCGGCTTGCCGACTTTCATGAACATTCCATCTGACGAGGGATTCCTGTTTTCCAGTTCGGTACTCGCCGTAGGCCTGGTGGTGCTGGTGGCCATCATGGCGTTCACCGTTATTGTCTGGGGACTCGGCGTGGGGCCGGTCTATACCAATTAGCATCAACATTAAAATCAGATCTGCCGACACAGGCCGCCGCAAGGCGGCCTTTTAATGCCTGGGTAACAGAAACGGCAACGACCATTCGGCGCACGGCCAATTCGCAAGGGCCGAGGGTTGCGGCATACTCGACGTCTCTGGAGATCCATCAAGCATGCCCGAGCAACTCAATACCCGCGTCGAAGACTGTTTCCAACTAGCCGAATCCTTTTTCAAACGACCCTTCAAACGCCCCGTGGTGAGTCTCAAGCTGCGCGGGCAAAAAGCCGGTGTCGCGCATTTGCACGAGAACCTGCTGCGCTTCAATCCGCAGCTGTACCGGGAGAACACCGAAGACTTCCTCAAGCAGACCGTGGCCCACGAAGTCGCGCACCTGATCGCCCATCAACTGTTCGGCGACCGTATCCAGCCCCACGGCGAAGAATGGCAATTGATCATGCGCGGCGTGTACGAACTGCCGCCCAATCGCTGCCATACCTACGACGTCAAGCGTCGCAGCGTGACCCGCTATATCTACAGATGCCCTTGCCCGGACAGCGATTTCCCGTTTTCAGCGCAGCGGCACGGGCTGGTGAGGCAGGGGCGGCGATATTTGTGTCGGCGGTGTCGCAGTACCCTGGTGTTCAGTGGGGAGATGCGGGTCGAGTAGCAGGATTTTTGGTGACTGCACTGGCCTCATCGCGAGCAAGCTCGCTCCTACAGGGGATCTTTGGTGCGGCGTAGAACCATTGTGGGAGCGAGCCTGCTCGCGATGAGGCCCTTGAAGACGCTAAAGAATCACCTTGGCCCGCCGCAGCTCTTCAATCCGCTGCCCACTGAACCCCAACTCCCCCAACACCTGATCCGTATGCTCCCCCAACGCCGCCCCAATATGCCTTGGCTGCGGCAACCCCTCTGAAAACTTCAACGGGCACGCCATCTGCGACTGGCTCGAACCGTCACCCCGAGGCACTTGGGTGACCAGCTCCCGCGCCTGCAACTGCGGATGGCGCACCGCTTCGCCAAGACTCAGCACTGGCTCGACGCAGGCATCCAGCTCGGCAAACAGCGCGCACAATTCGGCAAAGTCATGTTTCTCGAATTCAGTCTTCAGGGCGTCCTTGAGCTTCTTCTGCTGCGCCGGTTGCGGCGACAAGCCCAGGCCCGCCAGCTCTTCCAGGCCCAGGGCCACGCACAATTGCTTCATGAAATCCGGCTCCAGGCTGCCCACCGATAACCAGCGGCCATCCCGCGAGCGGTAATAGTCGTAGAAGCTGCCGCCATTGAGCACCTGGTCTTCCCTGCCCGGCTCGATGCCACAGGCCAGATACCCGGCACCCGCCATGGCGTTCAGGCTGAACGCGCAGTCAGTCATGCTGATATCCAGATGCTGCCCTTGCCCGGTCTGCTGTCGGGCGATCACCGCCGCCAACAGGCCAATCACCCCGTGCAGTGAACCGCCGGCGACGTCCGCCACCTGCGCGCCCAAAGGCAGAGGCCCGCTGTCGGCGCGGCCGGTGTAACTCGATAGGCCGGCCAGCGCGAGGTAATTGATGTCATGGCCGGCGCGATCCTTGTAAGGGCCGGTCTGGCCATAGCCGGTGATCGACACATAAATCAGCTTCGGATTGATCGCCTTCAGCGCTTCATACCCCAGCCCCAGGCGCTCCATGACGCCGGGGCGGAACTGCTCCAGCACAATGTCGTAGTCCTGGAGCAACTGCCTGATCACCTCCAGCGCCTCGGGCTGCTTGAGGTCCAGGGCCAGGCTGCGCTTGTTGCGGTTGAGGTAGGCATGACTGGCTGACACACCCTGATCGTGCGGCGGCAGCACCCGCAGCAGGTCCATCCGGGTCGGTGATTCGATGCGCAGCACCTCGGCGCCCATGTCCGCCAGCAAGAGCGAGGCAAACGGCCCCGGCAGCAATGTCGAGAAATCCAGAACCTTGAGTGATGCCAGTGGACCGAGCATGGGTGTTCTCCCTAAACGATCCCCCAGCCTAGGCAGCCGAGCGCCCGGGAGCAATCACCTTATGCGACAGTTGCGCTGACCGTTGCGCTCAAATCCAAGGCAAGAAAAAACCCGCCGAAGCGGGTTTTTCATACAGCAAAACTTACTTCAGGAGCTTATTTGACGCTGCTTGCAGTTGGGGTATGAGCCACTTCCTGGCCGTCTTCGGCGCGCTCGTCGGCGATGCCGCGACCGCCCGAGGCCAGCTCGGATTGCAGCACGTCGGTGTCCAGTTCCTTCACCCACTTGGCCACAACGATGGTGGCAACGGCGTTACCGATCAGGTTGGTCAGGGCACGGGCTTCGGACATGAAGCGGTCGATACCCAGGATCAGTGCCAGGCCGGCAACCGGCAGGTGGCCCACGGCGGACAGGGTCGCGGCCAGTACGATGAAGCCCGAACCGGTCACGCCCGCGGCGCCTTTGGAGGACAGCAGCAGTACCACCAGCAGGGTGATCTGGTGCGTGATGTCCATGTGGGCGTCAGTGGCCTGGGCAATGAACACGGCCGCCATGGTCAGGTAGATCGCGGTACCGTCGAGGTTGAACGAGTAACCGGTCGGGATCACCAGGCCCACGACGGATTTCTGTGCACCCAGGCGCTCCATCTTGATCAGCATGCGTGGCAGCACCGATTCCGAAGAGGAAGTACCCAGTACGATCAGCAGTTCCTCACGGATGTAGCGGATCATTTTCAGCACGCTGAAGCCGTGCGCGCGGGCGATACCGCCCAGCACGATCAGGATGAACAGTACGCAAGTGATATAGAAGCAGGCCATCAGTTGACCCAGCTGCACCAGCGAGCCGACACCGTAGGCGCCGATGGTGAAGGCCATGGCACCGAACGCACCGATTGGCGCGAGCTTCATGATCATGTTGATGATGTTGAACATCACATGGGCAAAACGATCGATGAAGTCCAGCAGCGGCTTGCCGTAGGCACCCAGGCGATGCAGGGCGAAACCGAAGATCACCGAGAACATCAGCACTTGCAGGATGTCGCCCGTGGCGAACGCGCCGACGATGGTGGCCGGGATGATGTTCATCAGGAAGCCGATCACGCTCTGATCAGCGCCTTGTGCCACGTAGGTCGCCACTTTCGAGGCATCCAGGGTGGTCACATCGATGTGCATGCCAGCGCCTGGCTGCACGATGTTGACCACGATCAGGCCCACCAGCAACGCGATGGTCGAAACGATTTCGAAGTACAGGAGTGCATAACCGCCGGTCTTGCCGACCGACTTCATGTTCTGCATGCCAGCGATACCGCTGACGACGGTGCAGAAGATGATCGGAGCGATGATCATTTTGATCAGCTTGATGAACCCGTCACCCAACGGCTTCACGGCCACGCCGAGCTGTGGATAGTAGTGACCGAGCAAAATACCGATGACAATTGCGACGATCACCTGGAAATACAGGGATTTGTACAGTGGCTGACGAGTCGTCATTGCAAAGTTCCTCAAGAGTGCGCGTGGGCAACATCCATCTGTTGACCACGAGACCTCATTTGCGAACCCTCCTGCACTGGAGGGATTTGTTTTTTCGAGCTGCGCGACGGCAGGCATCTGCCCGTTGTATCGCAAGGCCCGTGCCACCTTCCGCGAAATCCCTGCAAGCCTTTTGATATCAAGGGTTGCAGGTTTTTCCTTGCCTGCTCTCGGCTACAACATCGTGGCGGATTTCCGCCCATTGCCCTGAACGCATCCTGCAATTTGGCGGATATCCGCCTTGTTCGCCGCTCCGTACCGCAGCTACCATCCGTCGCTCAGTGGATGGATTGACCTTTAATGCGCGAACGCACCATCGCCAGCCATTTCGCCCGCGCCGCCCTGCGCGGCGCACAGCGGCAAGGCTACGACTATTCGGACCTGTTGCAGCAATTGGGGATCAGCCCCGAGTTGCTCGACGAGCCGCGGGCGCGCATCGCACCGGAGCAATTCACTCGACTGCTGCAATCGCTCCGGCTTGCGCTGAACGACGAATACCTGGGTTTCGGGCAAGGCCGCAGCGTTCCGGGCAGCTTCGCGATGATGTGTCATGCCGTGATTCATTGCCGCAACCTGGAAAAGGCGCTCAACCGCGGCTTAATGTTTTATAGCCTATTCCCTGACGCCCCGCGCCTGACGGTGACCCGTGAAGACGAAATGATCCGCCTGAGCCTGGATGATTCGCAGCTTTGGGACCCGGATCACTTTCTCAGCGAATGTCTGCTGGTCACCTGGCACCGGTTCGGCAGTTGGCTGATTGGCCAGCGTATTCGCCTGGAGCAGGCCACGTTCAGCTACCCGCGACCGGAACACGGGGCCGAATACGATTTGCTGTTCTCGTGCCCGCTGGTTTTCAACGAACCCGAGAGCGGCACTGCACAGAGCAGCCTGCTGTTTCACAGCCGCTACCTGAACATGCCGTTACTGCAGGACGAACGCACTCTCAAGCATTTCCTTGAACGCTCGCCGGCCGACCTGTTATCGCGCCCGGATGACGGCCATAGCCTGAGCAGCCAGCTGCGCCGCTTGCTCAGCCGCGACAGTTCACCCTGGCCGGACCTCGACGCCGTGGCTGCGCACCTGCACATCAGTTCGCAGACGCTGCGCCGGCATCTGCGCGAAGAAGGCACCAGTTTTCAGGAGTTGAAGGATCAATTGCGCCGCGATATTGCGATCTACCATCTGAGTCGCAACGACTTGCCCTTGCAGCAGATCGCCGAGCAGCTGGGGTTTTCCGAGCCGTCGGCGTTTCATCGGGCGTTCAAGAAGTGGACGGGGCTTACGCCTGGCGCCTACAGGGCCCAGGAGAATTAACCCGGCACGCGACTTTCGCCGCCCCCATCGCGAGCAGGCTCGCTCCCACAATTTTTTGATCTGGCAGCAATCCAATGTGGGAGCGAGCCTGCTCGCGATGGCGTCCGGAAAACCAACTCTAAACCACCGGAAAATGAATCCTGAACGCCGCGCCCCCCATGGGTGAATCCCCCAAAGTCAGCTTGGCGCTGTAGCTTTCGATGATGTCCTTGACCACCGCCAGGCCGATGCCTTGCCCGGGATGCTGGCGATCCAGCCGCTCACCTCTTTGCAGGATTCGCGCACGCTGGTCGGGCGGTACGCCGGGGCCATCGTCTTCGACGCATAACTCAAGGCCGCTCAGGGTCTGCCGCACGCTGATACGCACCTCGCCCAGGCACAACCGATAAGCGTTCTCCAACAGGTTGCCCATCATTTCCAGCAAGGCGCCCTGCTCGATGGGCACGTAGCACTCCTGTGGCAGATCCAGCGTCACCCGCACGCGTTTGTCACGATAGACCTTGTCCAGGGTGTCGCACAGGCTTTGCAAGACCGGGCGCAAGTGCACCTGATGACGCACCAGACCGCTCTTGCGCAGGCTGGCGCGCTGCAATTGATAGCTGATCTGCTGGCTCATGCGTTCGATCTGGGTTTGCAGAACCCAGGCCTGGTCGCGTTTTTCGGGGCGTTGAGCCATGTCCTCGCTGACACCTTGCAGCACCGCCAGCGGGGTTTTCAGGCTGTGCGCCAGATCGTCGAGGGAATCGCGATAACGGCTGCGCTGCTCGCGCTCGCTGTGCAGCAAACGGTTCAGTGAACCGGTCAGGCGCAGCAGTTCGCGGGGGTGCTGTTCGCTGAGGCTTTCGCGGGCGCCACTTTCGATTTCGTCCAGCTCCTGACTGAGCCTTCGCAACGCGCGCAAACCCCAGGTCAAGCCGATCCACAACAGCGCCAGCAGCACCAGCAAGGCTGCGCCAAAGCCCAGATAGAGGTTTTCCCGCAGGCCTTCGAGGGTCACCTCGTATTCGCGAACCGGTTGCAGGGCGACGATGCTGAACGCTGCGCTCTTGCCACCGAGCAACTTCACCTCGACGTCGTAGACGAAAAACTCCTGGCCATTGGGCTGGCGGATTCTGGCGAACTCGTTGCCGCGTCCGTCATAGCGGGGTTTGTAATTGATGTTCTCTTCCTGGGTACCTCTGGAGCGCCAGACCAGGTGACCTTCGCGGTCGTAGATGTAGCCGAGCAGTCGGCTGTCGGTGAGATTGAAGCGTTCGTCAGGCAGTTGTGCCGGCATCTGCAAATGGTTGTTCTCCACCCTTGCGGCGGAGATCAACGTGGTCACGTCGGACGCCAGGCGCTGCTCGATGGAGTCCTGCAACGCCAGGCTGAACGCGCCTTGCATCGCCGGCAGCAGCGCCAGCATGAACAACACCGCCAGGATCGTGGCGGCGAGCATCAGGCGTACGCGCAGTGAGCGAATCAAGTGCAGCGCTCATTGAACAGATAGCCGAGGCCGCGAACGGTATCGATCGGTTTGAAGCCGGCAGGCCCCTCGAGTTTGCGTCGCAGACGGCCGACCAGCACTTCGATCACATTCGGATCGCGCTCGTCGTCATCCGGATAAAGCTGCTCCATCAGGCGGTCCTTGGCGACAACCTGCTGGTGATGGCGCATCAGGTATTCGAGGATGCGGTATTCGTAGGCGGTCAGCGCCAGCGGCTGATCATCGAGGGACGCCTGTTTGCGATTGAGGTCCAGGACCAGCGGCCCGGCGACGATGGTCGACTGGGTGAAACCGCTGGAGCGGCGCAACAAGGCATTGAGCCGGGCTTCGAGTTCTTCGAACTGGAACGGTTTGACCACATAGTCATCGGCACCAGCGGCCAGGCCTTCGACCTTGTCTTGCCAGTTACCCCGCGCGGTGAGGATCAGGATCGGAAAGGTCTTGCCCCGCGAGCGCAACTGGCGGATCAGATCCAGGCCGCTCATGCCCGGCAGGCCGAGATCAATTACCGCCAGGTCATGGTTGAATTGTTCGGTCTGATACAACGCCTCCTCGGCGTTGGCCACGGACTCGACCACGTGACCACTTTCCGTCAGGCGGGTTTGCAGGTGATGGCGCAACAGCGCTTCATCTTCGACGACCAGCAGTTTCATAACGCTCTCCTGCACATCAACAGCTCCAGGGGTGCAACGTTCTCAAGGGCATGTTCTCAAAGGCATCATTCAATGCCACGCATAAGTTGCCGGCGATGTTCACGACTGCTCTCTGATACCCGTTAAATCGTAGCGGCCCATGAGGTCCTGCTCGAAAAGTTTAATGCCATTGTGGGATACCGACACTTTGTCATACGTGGCGTAATAACCGTCGTGGCTGTTCTGTCGGGGCAGATGCGCGCCCCAGGCGCTGTCTTCGGCGACCACTGCGCCCACGTTCGAGTAGTTCAGGACGGTGGACTTTCTGGCCTTGTTGCTGGTCTGTCCGGTGGAAGGCCGGGTGAAGTTACTGTCGGCGGCATGGGCCGCTGCACTGACGCCCAGGACGGTGAATGCCAGAATCAGGTTTTTCAAGCCAGTCATAGGAAGTTTCCTCATGCGCCATACGCGTGTTGGTAGAGGCCGTTTCGGTAGCGGCAAGATTACGCACCCGGCCCTGAACTCCCCCTGAACGCACTCTGAACCTGAGCTGAATCAACCCGCGCCACAAAAATCCCGGACACTACCCAGCCACGAGGCAACCCGGCAAAATGCGCGACATGAATCCCATACCTGCCCTGCCCGCCTGCTGCACGCCCCTCGATGCCCACTGGCCGCTGCCGTTTGTGCTGCCCGACACGGTTCTGCTGAGTACCCATTTCGATGCCTCGCAATTGCGCGGCGATGATTTCCAGAGCAGCGCCATCGAGGCGCCAGCGAGTATTCAGCGCTCAGTCGCCAAACGACAGGCCGAGTTCCTCGCCGGGCGAATCTGCGCCCGGGCCGCGTTGCAACAGTTGGAAGGCCTGAACCTCAGTCCGGCCATCGGCGAAGACCGGGCTCCCGTCTGGCCGGCACATATCACAGGCTCCATTACCCACAGCACAGGCCGGGCCGCGGCCATCGTCGCGAAGAAAGCCCATTGGCGCGGCCTGGGCATGGACCTGGAAAACCTGCTCAATGCCGAACGCGCCGAACGCCTGGCGGGGGAAATCCTCACCGCACCTGAACTGCAGCGCATGGCGGCAGGTCGGCGCGATCATCTGGCGCTATGGGTGACTCTGACCTTCTCGGTCAAGGAAAGCCTGTTCAAGGCGCTCTATCCGATCGTTCAACAGCGTTTCTACTTTGAACACGCCGAAGTGCTGGAGTGGACCGAGGCGGGCGAGGTGCGGTTGCGGTTGTTGACCGACCTGTCCAGTGAATGGCGAAACGGCACCGAGCTCGAGGCGCAGTTCGGGGTGCAGGATGGGCAGTTGCTGAGTCTGGTGAGTATCAAGGCCTGAATTTTTCGGTGCTGGAGACGGCCCCATCGCGAGCAGGCTCGCTCCCACAGGAAATTTGTGAATGACACAGTTCCAGTGTGGGAGCGAGCCTGCTCGCGATAAGGCCTTCGAACACAACAGCAATCTCAGCGCTTCTCCTGATTCCTCGGCCAACTCAGGCTGAAACACGCCCCGCCCAGGCTTTTGCTCTTGCTGATCAATGCCCGGCCGTCATGCCAATGAATGATGCGTCGAACAATGGACAAGCCCAGTCCATGCCCGCCCGAAGCACGGGTGCGGCTGTCGTCGAGGCGCAGGAAGGGGGTGAAGATTTTTTCCCAGGCGATCTCCGGCACGCCCGGCCCGTCGTCTTCAACGTCCACCCGGCAACGCTGTTGTCCCACCTGATAGCTGATGGTCACCCGTGATTGCGCGTGGCGCATGGCGTTGCTGACGAGGTTCTGCAGCGCCCGGTGCAGGTAGCGCGGCTCGGCCTCGACCCAGGCGTCGTCGCAATCGGCGGCGGACAGGCACAAGCCTCGCTGCACCGTGATATCAACGCGCAACGGCGCCAGTTCCTCGATCACCTGATTGACCAGGGCATCCAGGTCGATGCGCTGAAAATTCAGGGCCGGCGAGCCTTGTTCCAGTCGCGCATAGGTCAGCATTTCGTCCACAAGACGGTCGAGGTCCTCGATGTCGTGGTCCATGCTCTCGCAGTATTTTTCCAGGGCCTGCGGGGTGGTGGCCGAACCGATCATTTCCAGGCCAAAGCGCAAGCGCGCCACTGGCGTGCGCAATTCGTGGGACACCGCACGCACCAGTTCCCGCTGAATCGCCAGCAGTTGTTGCAGGTGCTCGGCCATGCCATTGAACGCCGATGCCAGTCGCCCCACGGAGTCCGCCCCCCGCGCCGGCACGCGAGTTTCCAGGCTGCCCTTGGCGATACGCGTGGCCGCCGCTTCCAGACCGCGCAGACGGCGCTCCAATTGGCGCACCAGCAGATAGACGATCAGACCGATCAGGGTCAGGCCCAGCGCGGCGATCAGCACCAGCCACTCCGGCGGATAAGGATTCATCTGATACAACGGGCCGATTTCCAGCACCCACGGCGTGCCAACCATACCCGCAAACACGCGGATCGAATCGCCCCCCTTGCCCAGCGCCATCACCGTGTCGCCTTCGGACACGCGACGGCTCTGGTCTTCGTCCATGTCGGCTTCTTCCACCGTCACCAGGCGCAAATCGAATCCAAAGCCCTTGTCCTGCTTCAATTGCGCCAGCCGTACCGGCTGCTCGCCGACGGGGTAACGCACCAGTTCGTCGGCCAGCAGGTAAATCGTCGCCCGGGCCAACTGCTCGCTGATCTGTTGCACGTCGCCGGTGAGTACGAGTTGTTCCTTGTCGCTGACCAGGCGATAGACCCTCGCCGCATGCGGGCCGGTCTGCTCCACCAGCGCCTGGCCACGCAGCACACGGGTGCGCTGGGTCAGGTCGAGGTCGGTCTCGCTGAAGGTTTTCAGCGCCAGCGGAATCCCCAGCAGCCGCTCCCATACCAGCAGCGAACGCTGGCGCTCGGTCCGGGTCATCGGTTGCAGGTTGTCGGCCATCAGCGAGAACGTGCCATGGGCCAGGCGTTCCCGGTACTGCTCGCCGCGCACCTGATTGAGCATGTGCAACGCCAGCACGCCGAGCACCGCCACCAGAATCAGCGCGGCGCACATGCCGCCATAGATGCGCAGGAAGATCGAGTTCACAGGGACGAGTCTGCGCAGGCCTCGGGAACAAACAGATAGCCTTTGCTGCGGATGGTCTTGATCAGCCGCGGATGGTCCGGGTCATCGCCGATTTTCGGGCGGATGCGCGAAATGCGCACGTCGATGGAGCGGTCCTGGCCGTCATAGCCGATACCGCGAAGCGCGGTGAAGATTTCTTCCCGGGACAGAATGCGCCCGGCGTTGGCAACCAGCAGCCAGAGTAAATCGAACTCGGCGCTGGTCAGCTCGATGCCGTTGTCGTTGAGCCAGGCTTCGCGCAAGGCGCTATCCACCACCAATGGGCCGAACTGCAGGCGCCGCAGTTTTTCCGGGGCCACTTCCGGTGTTTCGCTGCGGCGCAACAGCGCCTGGATGCGCGCCAGCAGTAGTCGCGGACGCACCGGTTTGCACACATAGTCGTCGGCGCCCAGGTCGAGGCCGAGAATCTGGTCGGTGTCGTCGGTACGCGCGGTGAGCATCAGGATCGGACCGTCATAACGATCGCGGACCTTGCGGCAAATGCTCAGGCCATCTTCACCGGGGAGCATCAGGTCGAGGATCACCAGGTCCGGTTGCTCCTTGATGATGCGCGCCGCCGCCAGGGCACCGTCGCCCTCGATCGATACGCGCAGGCCGTTGGCTTGCAGATAATCACGGGTCAGATCGGCCAGACGCTGATCGTCCTCCACAATCAATATCTGCCAGGCTTGTTGCTCCACGGGTGACCTCTACTTGCCAAGAACGCTAATAAGGAAGGATCTGCCCGTCTTTTTGTAATGTTTTGAGAGGTTAAATCTCCTACGGGCTGGCCGATTGTATAAACGTCGCCCGCGCAGAACACAAGCTGGTAAATGCGTTCGGACATGGCGTTTTTTTGTGATAGGGTTCGCGCCCTTAAAAATCCATCCGGCTGTTTTCAATCGCAGAAAAAGGCTGAAAAAAAGTCCGGTCCAGCAGCATCGCGGCCTACACGCCGATTCGCTCTTTCACACACAATTTACGCACAGGCTTATCCACAGGTAGTACGTTGCAATCCCTCCCCAAAACGCATTATCTTGTAGCCCTGCGCCAAAAAAACCCTACATGTAGGGTTTTGCGCAAAAGACCAAACACAAACCGGACCGCAATTTCAAGGGCTTTTCTTGCCACTATCCGGTTGAACCAAACGTATTTTCGCAAGACCAAACCGCGCACGCGGATGGCTACTGTATTTCGGCCCTGAGCGGTGAAAACGGTACGGGTGTTGCAGTCCCAACTGTCACCTGAAAGGACCCCGGTCTCAGGCCCAAGGCGTGAGACCAAAGACTTCGGCATGGAAGCGGCGCCCCAATAGCACCCTTCCTACTGTCCCGAAGTTGTTATGCCCGGCATTGGCCGGTTGTAGTGCTTCAGGACGGAACGGTGGGCACCTTGACGGTGCCCAAACAAACATAGAGAACGTGGAGACACCCATGCAAACCGACACAACTCGCGAGAACCCGCAGGGCACCTTGCCGCAGGCCGCCGATTCGACTTCGGATCTGTCCGCCACCGCGCCTGGTCAACTGCGCGTGATCAAGCGTAACGGCACTGTCGTTCCTTACACCGATGACAAAATCACCGTCGCCATCACCAAAGCGTTTCTCGCAGTTGAGGGCGGCACCGCTGCTGCCTCGTCGCGAATCCACGACACCGTTGCCCGCCTGACCGAACAGGTCACCGCCACATTCAAGCGTCGCATGCCATCGGGCGGCACCATCCACATCGAAGAAATCCAGGACCAGGTCGAACTGGCCCTGATGCGTGCCGGCGAGCAGAAAGTCGCGCGCGACTATGTGATCTATCGTGACTCCCGCGCCAAGGAGCGCGCCGCGCACTCCCCGGCCGAAGAAACCGTCAACGCTCACCCATCGATCCGCATCACCCGCGCCGACGGCAGCCTGGCACCGCTGGACATGGGTCGCCTGAACACCATCGTCACCGAAGCGTGCGAAGGCCTGGAAGAAGTCGACGGCGACCTGATCCAGCGCGAAACCCTGAAGAACCTGTACGACGGCGTGGCCCTGAACGACGTCAATACCGCACTGGTAATGACCGCCCGCACCCTGGTGGAGCGTGAGCCGAACTACTCGTTCGTGACCGCCCGCCTGCTGATGGACACCCTGCGTGCCGAAGGCCTGGGTTTCCTCGGCGTCGCCGAGAGCGCCACTCACCACGAAATGGCTGACCTGTACGCCAAGGCCCTGCCTGCCTACGTCGCCAAGGGTGTGGAATACGAGCTGCTGAACCCTGAGTTGGCCAGCTTCGACCTGGAAAAACTCGGCAAGGCGATCAACCACGAGCGTGACCAGCAGTTCACTTACCTGGGCCTGCAAACCCTGTACGACCGTTACTTCATCCACAAGGATGGCGTGCGTTTCGAACTGCCGCAGATCTTCTTCATGCGCGTGGCCATGGGCCTGGCGATCGAAGAGAAAGACCGCGAAGCCCGTGCCATCGAGTTCTACAACCTGTTGTCGTCCTTCGACTACATGGCTTCGACTCCAACCCTGTTCAACGCCGGCACCCTGCGTCCACAGCTGTCGAGCTGCTACCTGACCACCGTGCCGGACGACCTGTCGGGCATCTACCACGCGATCCACGACAACGCCATGCTGTCGAAATTCGCCGGTGGCCTGGGTAACGACTGGACGCCGGTTCGCGCGCTGGGCTCGTACATCAAGGGCACCAACGGCAAATCCCAGGGCGTCGTTCCATTCCTGAAGGTGGTGAACGACACCGCCGTCGCCGTTAACCAGGGTGGCAAGCGCAAAGGCGCTGTGTGTGCCTACCTGGAAACCTGGCACATGGACATCGAAGAGTTCATCGAGCTGCGCAAGAACACCGGTGATGACCGTCGTCGTACCCACGACATGAACACCGCCAACTGGATCCCTGACCTGTTCATGAAGCGTGTCTTCGATGACGGCAAGTGGACCCTGTTCTCGCCATCCGAAGTACCGGACCTGCACGACCTGACCGGCAAGGCTTTCGAAGAGCGCTACGAGTACTACGAAGCCCTGACCGAGTACCCGGGCAAGATCAAGCTGTTCAAGACCATCCAGGCCAAAGACCTGTGGCGCAAGATGCTGTCCATGCTGTTTGAAACCGGCCACCCATGGCTGACCTTCAAGGACCCGTGCAACCTGCGCAGTCCTCAGCAGCACGTGGGCGTGGTTCACAGCTCGAACCTGTGCACCGAGATCACCTTGAACACCAACAAGGACGAGATCGCCGTTTGCAACCTGGGCTCGATCAACCTGCCGAACCACATCGTCAACGGCCAGCTCGACACCGCCAAGCTGCAACGCACCGTGAACACCGCCGTGCGCATGCTCGATAACGTGATCGACATCAACTACTACTCGGTGCCACAAGCGAAGAACTCCAACTTCAAGCACCGTCCGGTCGGTCTGGGCATCATGGGCTTCCAGGACGCGCTGTACCTGCAGCACATTCCTTACGGTTCCGATGCCGCCGTGCAGTTCGCCGACACTTCCATGGAAGCGGTCAGCTACTTCGCCATCCAGGCGTCCTGCGACCTGGCCGACGAGCGCGGCGCCTACGAGACCTTCCAGGGCTCGCTGTGGTCCAAGGGCATCCTGCCGCTGGATTCGCAACAGATCCTGATCGAAGCCCGTGGCCAGAAGTACATCGATGTCGACCTGAAGGAAACCCTGGACTGGGCACCGGTTCGCGCCCGTGTACAGAAAGGTATCCGCAACTCGAACATCATGGCCATCGCACCGACCGCAACCATCGCCAACATCACCGGCGTTTCGCAGTCGATCGAACCGACCTACCAGAACCTCTATGTGAAATCGAACCTGTCGGGCGAATTCACCGTGATCAACCCGTACCTGGTTCGCGACCTCAAGGCTCGCGGTCTGTGGGACTCGGTCATGATCAACGACCTGAAGTACTACGACGGTTCCGTGCAGCAGATCGAGCGCATCCCGCAAGAACTCAAAGAGCTCTACGCGACTGCCTTCGAAGTGGACACCAAGTGGATCGTCGACGCGGCAAGCCGTCGTCAGAAGTGGATCGACCAGGCTCAGTCGCTGAACCTGTACATCGCTGGCGCTTCGGGCAAGAAGCTGGACGTGACCTACCGCATGGCTTGGTACCGTGGCCTGAAAACCACTTACTACCTCCGTGCCCTGGCCGCGACCAGCACCGAGAAGTCGACCATCAACACCGGCAAGCTGAACGCTGTTTCCAGCGGCGGCAACCACGGTGACGACTCGGTCCTGGCCGCTCCGACCGCTCCAGCCGGCCCGGCTCCAGTGCCAAAGGCCTGCGCCATCGACGAGCCGGATTGCGAAGCTTGCCAATAAGCTGAGCCGGTGAGCGCTGAAAGGCGCTGACTCGAAACCCCCGATCAATCCTCTGGATGGGTCGGGGGTTTTCTTTTTCCCCCTCAAATCAAGAGATCGCAGCCTCGTTTCACTCGACAGCTCCTACATTGAAATGCGATTCCCTGTAGGAGCTGTCGAGTGAAACGAGGCTGCGATCTTTCGATCTTTAACAGCCATAAAAAAACCCCTCTCGCGAGGGGCTTTTTATGCAGCAGTACCAGCCATCAGGTCATCTGAATGATGGTCTGCATGATAGTGCTCTGAGTGGAGATGGTCTTGGCGTTCGCCTGGTAGTTGCTCTGCGCCTTGATCAGGTCGACCAGTTCGTTGGTTACGTTGACGTTCGATTCTTCCAGGGAGTTGGAGTGGATCGAACCCAGTGTGCCGGTTTCCGGCGCATCGTAGCCCGGGATGCCCGACGCGTAGGTTTCTTTCCAGCTGGTACCGCCCACTGGCTGCAAGCCTTGTTCGTTGGTGAAGCTGGCCAGTGCCAGCTGACCGATCGGCTTGGTCTGGTAGTTACTGAAGTTGGCGAGCATCACACCGCTGCCGTCGATGGTCAGGTTGGTGATCTGGCCAGTTGCGTAGCCGTTCTGCGCAGGAATCGAACGCGCGGTGTCAGCGTTGAACTGGGTAGTGTTGGCCATGGAGATGGTTACACCGGCCGGGTCAGCGGCAGCGCCGTTGGCAGCCCATACGCCATTGGTGACTTTGCCCGGTACCCAGTTGGTGATTTTCAGATCGCTGCTGACCACCGGAGCACCCGGCGGGTTTGGAGTGCTCACCGAAACCAGTTTACCGCTGGTATCGAACGTCATGGTGGACGGAACCGGTGGGGTAGCGGCGGCGGTAGGGTCGCTGCCATTAGGGTTGCGACCATCGATCAGGGTGTAGGTATCCCAGGTGTTCGGACCTGTTTTGACCATGTACTGATCCATGGTGTGCTGGTTACCCTGAGTGTCGAAAATCGGGGTACTGAACTGCTTGGTAAAGGTGTCCGGCTTGGCTGGATCGAACTTGTTGGCCGCAACAGTCTGATCGATGATCGCAGCCGTGGAGTTCAGGTTGATGGTCGACGACACGGTGGTCGTCGATTTCGGCGCCAGGTTGGAAGTGTCGATGCGCAGGTCGGTCAACACACCATTGACGATCTTGCCGTTGGCATCCACGCCATAACCCTGCAGGCGTGCGGTGCCGTCGGAGTTGGTGACGTAGCCTTCCTTGTCGACCTTGAACGTACCGGCACGGGTGTAGGACAGCGAACCGCTGTTGTTCAGCACGAAGAAACCGGAGCCGTTGATGCCCATGTCCAGCACGTTACCGGTGTTGCTGATGTCGCCCTGAGTGAACTGCTGGGAAACGTTGGCCAGGCGCACACCGCTACCGGTGGTCTTGCTGCCCGAGCCCAGCTTGGTCGCCGAGTACACATCTTCGAATTCCGCACGGGACGATTTGAAGCCAGTGGTTGCTACGTTGGCGATGTTGTTGCCGGTCACGTCCAGTTGCTTGTTGGCAGCATAGAGACCGCTAAGGCCGATGTTGAAAGACATATTCCACTCCTTTGTGCCGGGTTAGTCGGCTCTATATACCAATGGTTTGCACTTTGGACAGGGCGACACTGCCCAGCCCGGCCAGATTGAGCATCAACTCACCGCCGGTCTGGCTGATGGTCACGCTGTTGACGGTTGCCGGCAGATTGGTGATCAGCGCGACGCTTTGATCATCGATAGTGGTCGACGCGGCAAAGGTATAAGTACCGGTCGGGGCCACGTTGCCGGCATCGTCCTTGCCGTCCCAGGTGAAGCTGGCGTTGCCGGCTTTCTGATCGGTCAGGCTGATAGTGCGAATGACTTTTCCATCCTTGTCGGTGATTTTCACCGTGGTTTCCGCCACAGACTGCGGCAGCACGACCGATCCGGTCATGCCCTTGGTGGTGTCGACCACGGCCTTGTCGCCCGGAGCGATGACCGAGCGGCCCACCAGAGACGAGGCCTGCAATGCCTGGGATGAACCGAAGGTGCCGGCAATACCGCTGACGGTATCGTTGAGCGTGGTGATGCCTTCCAGGCTACTGAACTGCGCCAACTGCGCCACGAACTCACCGTTGCCCTGAGGCTCCAGCGGGTTCTGGTTTTTCAGTTGCGTCACCAGCAACTGCAGGAACGCATCCTTGCCCAGGGCCTTTTTGCCGGTGGCACTGCCCGCGGCGGATGCCAGGCTATCTTTTTCCGTGTTGGTCTTGACCGAGGAATTCGCCAGGATGTCGTTAAGCGACAAACCACTGGTGGTATCGGAAACACTCATCTGAGTCGCCCCTTATCACTGACCGAGGGTCAGGACCTTCTGCATCATGGTTTTGGCGGTGTTCATCATTTCGGCGTTGGTCTGGAACGAACGACTCGCGGAAATCATGTCGGCCATTTCTTCCACCACGTTGACGTTCGGGTAGTAGACGTAGCCCTTGGCATCGGCAGCCGGATGGTTCGGCTCGTAGCGCGCCTCAAGGTTGCTCTGGTCTTCGACCACGCCCAATACCTGCACGCCTTGACCGGCGGCTTCCTGGTTCTGGAACAGCGAATCGCTACCGCCACTTTGGGCACCCTGGAACATGGTGGCGAACACCGGGTGACGCGCGCGGTAGGTCTGGTCGATGCTCGACGAGACCGTCTCGGCGTTGGCGATGTTCGAAGCGACGGTGTTCAAGCGAGTGTTCTGGGCACTCATGCCGCTACCGGCAATGTTGAAAACGCTGGATAGAGACATGACTTATTCTCCGCGCAGGGCTGAGATCAGCCCTTTGAATTTGCTGTTGAGCAGGGTGAAGCTGGCCTGGAAGTTGATCGCGTTTTCCGCGTAGTTCGACTGTTCAAGCTGGGCGTCCACGGTGTTCTGGTCGATCGACGGTTGCATCGGCGTGCGGTACATCAGCGACTCGTCGCCATTGCCGAGACCCTCGGCTTCGATATGCCGGCTGTTGGTCATGTTCAAGGCGAACGTGCCGTTCCTGGCTTTATCGTTCTGCGCCTCGAGCACTTTCGAAAACTCCAGATCCCGAGCCTTGTAGTTCGGGGTGTCGGCGTTGGCAATGTTGTTGGCCAGCACTTCAGCGCGCTGGGCGCGGAAGCCCAGAGCCTTTTCGTGAATGCCGAGCGCTTTATCGAAGCTGATGCTCATGTCGGGAAACCTTCGGGTGACCTGATTTTTCGTACGATGAACTTAGCAAGCGTCATGCCAAACCCAACGAAGCCCATAATCCGGGGCTTTGCGGATTGTGGCAGCGCGGCAATGCCAGAAAAGCGGCAACCGGTTTCCGCCGGATGCCGCTTTTCTGCCGCTTTCTCCAGGCCCCTATGTACTGGGCACTGCAAAAGCGGCAGCCAAAAAAAAGGAGCCCCGAAGGACTCCCGTTTTTTATGACCGCCGTTTTTGCATCACTTCGCCTGGTAAATGATCCCCGGGCTGCACTGGACCATCTGGTAATGATCCGGCAATCCGTTCAGCGCTTCGGAAGCGCCAAGGAACAGATAGCCACCCGGCTTCAGCGTGCTATGGATGCGCAACAGAATGTCCTTCTTCACTTCGGCAGAGAAGTAGATCAGGACGTTGCGGCAAAACACGATGTCAAACTTGCCAAGGCTGGCGTAGCTGTCCAGCAAGTTAAAGGAGCGGAACTCCACCCGGCTCTTGATCGGTGCCTTGATCACCCAGCGGCCCGGCCCCTTCGGATCGAAATAACGCTGCAGGCGCTCGGGCGAGAGGCCGCGACCGATGGCCAGGCTGTCGTATTCGCCGGTCTTGCAGTTGGTCAGCATGGTGCCAGACAGATCGGTGGCAACAATCTGCACCCCCATCTTCAACTGCCCGACGTTGCTCCGCTCGAATTCGTCGATGGACATCGACAGCGAGTAAGGCTCCTGACCCGACGAGCAGGCCGCCGACCAGATGCGCAAACGCTGACCGGGACTGGCCTTGATCGCCTCAGGCAGGACCTTGTTCTTCAAGACTTCAAATGGATAGGTGTCACGAAACCACAGGGTTTCGTTGGTCGTCATCGCATCCACCACCATCTCGCGCAAACCGCTGCGCGGCTGAGTCTGGATACGCTGGACCAACTCGCCGAGGGACTTGATACCTTGCTGTTCCATCAGCTTGTTGAGACGGCTTGAGACCAGATACTGCTTGTTTTCACCGAGCAAAATGCCACAGGCTTTTTCCAGGAATACCCGGAACTGTTCGAAATCCAAATTACCCGTAGACAATGCTGCCGCCTCTATAAATCGTGTTGACTGCCAGGGGCCGGACGCCCCTAGCTGATGTCTGCTGCTTTGATCCGGTCGACTACCCGGGATGCCAGGTCATCAGGACGGAATTTGGCCAGGAAGTCATCGGCACCGACCTTCTTGACCATCGCCTGATTGAACACGCCCGACAACGAAGTATGCAGGATGATATGAAGCTTTTGCATGCGCGGGTCGTTGCGGATCTCGGCCGTCAGAGTGTATCCATCCATTTCCGGCATCTCGATGTCGGAGATCATCATCAGGAACTCTTCTTCGGGCTTCTTGCCTTCGTCGACCAGTTTGCGCAGGTAATCCAGCGCCTGCCTGCCATCGTTCAACGCCACCACTTCGACGCCGACGGTTTGCAGGCAACGCGTGACCTGTTTGCGTGCCACCGACGAGTCATCGACCGTCAGCACGCGTAGCGAGAGTGCCTTGTGCTGGGTTTCGACATCCACCACGCCGACAGAGATCGCCTCCGGTGTCGGCGCCACTTCCGCCAGCACCTTCTCCACATCGATGATTTCGACCAACTGATTGTCGACGCGAGTCACAGCCGTCAGGTAGTGGTCGCGACCGGTACCCTTGGGTGGCGGATGAATCTCCTCCCAGTTCATGTTGACGATGCGCTCCACCGAGCGCACCAGGAAACCCTGGGTCTTGGTGTTGTACTCCGTGATGATCACGAACGGGTTGTTCTTGTCCTTCAAGGCACCGGACCCGGTTGCCATTGCCAGATCCAGGATCGGAATGGTTGCCCCTCGAATATTTGCCACACCGCACACGACGGGACTGGACTTGGGCATCAGCGTCAGTTGGGGGCATTGCAGCACCTCCCGAACCTTGAATACGTTGATCCCATACAGCTGTTGGCCGTCGAGACGGAACAACAACAGCTCAAGGCGATTCTGCCCCACCAGTTGCGTGCGCTGGTTCACCGAATCCATTACACCAGCCATGCCCAGACTCCTAAACCAACGCTGACTTGTTGCGACGCGCCTTCATCCGTAAACGGCACGGCGCTTGCTTTTTATATTTCCATGAACACAGAACCGACGTTTTTTCGACGCTTGACCACAACCTGCCGCAAACTTATGGGGGTGATGGCGGCTGCCTGCCTGTTCAACACTGGCAGCCACGCCCTTGCCGATACGGTTACCTTGCCTGACATGCTTATCGGCGTCACTCAGGGCTTTCTTGAATTCACCGTAGAGGACTATCTGGCCACCAGTCAAACCGAAGGTCGCTACGAGATCCAGGTCAATCAACTCGATCCGCGCATGCACATGCCCCAGTGCGACAAGGAATTGACAGCCTCACTGGAGAGCCCCGCCAAGCCTTTGGGTAGGGTCACGGTCAAGGTTCGCTGCGAAGGCTCGTCCCCCTGGACAGTCTTCGTACCCGCTCAAGTCCGGCTGTTTCGCGACGTCGTGACCACCACCCGAGCGCTTCGGCGCACCGGCATTGTCGAACCTGCCGACGTTATCTTGCGTGAGCGCGATATCAGCGCAATCAGCCAGGGCTATCTGACGTCTCTGGACCAGGCGATCGGGCAACGACTGACCCGACCAATGGTCGCCGATCAGGTCGTCACCCTGGTGAACCTCGAACAGGCGGAAGTTATTCGCAAGGGTGATCAAGTGGTGATTACCGCCCGTAGCGGCACGCTCAGTGTGCGAATGCCCGGCGAAGCGCTGGCCAACGGCGGCATGAGCGAACAGATCAGGGTGAAAAACCTCAATTCCCAGCGGGTCATCAAGGCGCAAGTCACGGCTCCGGGGCAGGTGGAGGTTTCAATGTAAACGGCCATGCAGGATTTACCGCGAGTGAAGATGTGGCGCTGACCATGTCTGTTCCCTAAACTGTGCTCCATTCAGAGCAAGCGCTGGCGCGCGCAAGCTCTCGATAAATGAGCCTAAAGTTTTTTAGGGAATGGCCGAAAACATGGCAAGCGTCCAAATTCCCAGAGGTTTTTTATCATGGTTATCGATTTCAGCCGTTTGAACAGCTCCTCGTCACTTACCGGCAGTACACGTACCAGCGTTGCCAAGGAAACTGCCGAAAGCGGCAAATCCGCGCCGCTGAACACCCCGAGCGAACAGGCCGGGACCGCTACAGTCGGGGAGTCGGTACATCTCAGCAATGAGGCTCAACAGTTGCAGAAGGTCACTGATACGCTGCGCGATCAGCCTGTCGTCGACAAAGCCCGCGTGGCCGAGTTGAAAGCAGCGATTGCCGATGGCAGCTATAAAGTCGACAGCAACCGTGTAGCCAGCAAACTGCTCAACTTCGAAGCCCAGCGCTAGGCTACGGCCCGCGCCAGGCTTTTGGACGCTTAAAACCCAAGGCCAGCCATGCACGACACAAATCTACTGCAACTGATCACCGACGACTTTGCTCCAGCGCAACAACTGCTGGAGTTATTGCGTACCGAATCCCTGGCCCTGCACGGTCGCGACATGCACCTGCTCGAAGGCATTCTGGCGCAGAAGCAGGCATTGATCATTTTGCTCGAACAGCATGGCCGCAAACGCAGTGAAATCCTCGCCAGCCTCAACCTGCCCACCAACCGCAGCGGCCTGGAGCAACTGGCCAGCCAGTCGAGCGTTGGCGAATCCCTGCTGGCGCAAAGCGATGTGCTGAACGAGCTCCTGACCCAATGCCAGGCCACCAATGCCAATAATGGCCAGTCGATCCTGGTGCAGCAGGCCGCCACGGCGACCCAGCTGAAAATTCTTACTGGCGGCGAACCTCCAGCGCTCTATGATGCCAGTGGAACATTTTCCAAGCTTGTGAAACCGCGCCCGCTCAGTCAGGCTTGAGCCCCGCCGATGAGCACGCTCTATCAAGATGCGAAACATGCTGGCAAAATGCTGGCTAGACGTAGTCAAAATTTGTCTGGAGATTGATTAACCGTGTCCATTGCCTTAAATGCGGACGATGCTCCGCAGCCACCCAAGGTGCTCAGCACGCCCCTGGAAATCTCCGGCAACCTTCGCCAGCTGCAAGAAAGTCATGACCCGCTGATCATTACGTTCCACGAGCGCAGCCAGCGCTTCCAGAGCTATCTGGTGGATATCGATCGCGAAAGCAACATGATTGCCCTGGATGAAATGATTCCTCGCGATGGCGAACGCTACTTGCTGGCCGGCGAACCCTTCAAGGTCGAAGGCTTCCACGAAGGTGTTCGTATCGCCTGGGAAAGCAATGGGCCGATGACCATCGACGAATCCGGTGGTACCCGCTGCTACCGTGGCACGCTTCCGGATGAGGTGATCTATCACCAGCGCCGCAATGCATTCCGCGCAGCCTTGAAACTGGCGCAACTGGTCGACGTCGACCTGGATGGCGAAAAGCTCAAGGCGCCGATCAGCGGCAAGCTGTTGGATATTTCGGCCACCGGTTGCAAATTGCGCTTTGCAGGCGACATCACCGGCAGCCTGCAGTTGGGCCAGGTCTATGATCGCTTCGCGGCCGCCCTGCCCTTCGGCAAGATGACAGCACCGGTCGAACTGCGTTACCTGCATTTCGAAGAAAAAATCTCCACCACCTTTGCCGGCGTACGCTTTCACAACATGAGCGGGCTGGTGCAACGGCAGGTCGAGCGATTTGTTTATCAGCTGCAACGTGAAGCACGGCGCTTCGACAAAGACGACTTCTGATAACAGGGCGTCAAAAAAACGGGCAGTCCCTTTCGGTGACTGCCCGTTTTTTTATGCCTTAAGCTTATGGCCTGGCTTCGTTCAAACTTTGTTCCCTACCTGAATCCGGCTCCTCAGGCGGTGTATCGGATTGTGGCTCCGACTCGGGGGACGGCTCAGAAGGCGGGCTTTGCATCTGATCATGAACCACCTGCTCGTCGACCCGCGGATCAAGGCAGGCCACCAGTGGCGAACTCGACATACTGTCCGGCATGGCCACGTGATGCAGCGGAGCGTCGTCCACCTGATGCAGGTTGGTGACGGCTTTCGGGCGAATTCGCCATACCAGTACCAAGGCGAAGAAACTGAAGAAAGCATACAGCATGTGGCTGCCAAACATCTTCATGAGCACGCCCGCGGCCAGCGGCCCGATACTGGCGCCGACACCATAGGTCACCAACAACATCGCCGTCAGGGACACCCGACGATCAGCTTCGACGTGGTCATTGGAGAATGCGACAGCGAGCGGATACAGGCAGAACTTCACCAGCGAACAGATGAAGCCGGCGATGAACAGCACCTCCAGCGGCACCTGCTTGAGGATCGCCAAGGGCAAGGCAGCCAATGCCAGGATCACGGCAAAACAGCGAATCAGCACAGCCCGGTCATAACGATCGGACAGCCAACCCAATGGCCACTGCACCACCAGGCCGGCAAAAATGCAGCTACCCATGAACAGACCGACCTGCTCCGTGGATAACCCCTGCTGCGAGGCATACAGCGGCGCCAGACCGTAAAAGGAGCCGATGATCAGGCCTGCACCGAGCACGGTGCTCAACGATTGAGGTACGCGCTTGATGAAAAATCGCGGCTCCATGGGGGCCGGTCGCAGCGGCGCCGGGTGAATCCGACGCGTCAGCGCCACTGGCACCAGGCACAGGGCAAAGCACAACGCGACCAACATCAGCAGTTCCAGGCCCAGGCCAGGGTGCATGACCAGAATCAGCTGCCCCAGCACCAGGCCAAGGTAGGAAGCAATCATGTAGCCACTGAATACCGTGCCGCGCTGACTCGCTTCGGCCTGCTCGTTCAGCCAGCTCTCGATGACCATGTACTGGCACATCATGCCCAGGCCGACTATCACCCGTAGAAATATCCAGGCGGGCAAAAAGTCCACCAGTCCATGCCCGAGTACCGCCGCACCGACGATCCCGGCACAGGCCGAATAGGCTCGAATGTGCCCGACCCTGGCGATCAACCGGTGACCGATCTTGCCGCCCAGCACCAGGCCAAAGTAGTTGGCTGCCATCAACGCACCGACCCACAGGCTGTCGACATGGTCGGCCGCCAGACGAAGGCCCAGGTAAGTACTTAGCAAGCCGGAGCCGATCAACATCATCAGCGAGGCGAAATAAAGCGCTCGAAAGGGTTTCCAGATTTGGCGCATCGGCGTTCCGAGCGGCTCCTTGCGGTGAGATTCGGACTACCGAAAAGATAGACCGTTATAGACTTTGCGTCAGGCCTGGGCCGCCAGAACACGGCGTTCCCAGGGAGTAATTTCATCAAAGAAGCTAGTCAACTCCATGGTCTTCGAAGCGACGTAACCTTCGATGAATTCATTGCCGAACAGTTCCTTGGCCAACTGGCTACGTTTCAGACGCTCAAGAGCAGCATGCAAGGTACAGGGCAATGAAAGATCGTCCGGCACTTTGAATTCGCCCTGGATGGGCTCGCTTGGCTCCAGTTTATGCTCGATACCGTATAGCCCCGCAGCCAGGCTGGCGGCAATCGCCAGATACGGGTTGGCGTCGGCGCCCGGCAAGCGGTTTTCGACCCGACGAGCAACCGGCGAACTGGCCGGAATGCGCAAACCCGCTGCCCTATTGTCATGGGACCAGCAGGCATTATTCGGCGATGCGTAGGGGTGACACAAGCGCTGATATGAATTCACATTCGGCGCAAACAGCGCAGTGAAATCCGCCATGCAGGCTTGTTGGCCGGCGATGAAATGACGGAAGGTCGCGGTTGGCTGCCCGGCCTCATCGTTGAACACGTTAAGCCCGTTATCGGTCTGGATGACGCTTTGGTGGATGTGCATCGAGCTGCCGGGCGTATGCGCCAATGGCTTGGCCATGCAAACCACGGTCAGGCCGTGCTTGAGCGCGACTTCCTTGAGCAGATGCTTGAACAGGAACGTCTGATCAGCCAGCAAAAGCGCATCACCGTGCAGCAGATTGATCTCGAATTGGCTGACACCCATCTCATGCATGAAGGTATCGCGAGGCAAGCCCAAGGCGGCCATGCATTCGTAGACTTCACTGAAAAACGGCCGAAGACCGTTATTGGAGCTGACACTGAATGCCGAGTGACCGTCTTCGCGACGGCCATCCAGACCAATTGGCGGCTGGAAAGGCTGAGTCGGATCGCTGTTGGGCGCGAAGACAAAAAACTCCAGCTCCGTCGCCACTACCGGAGTCAAACCAAGAGCCGAGTACCGGCCGAGTACCCTTTTTAGTTGGCCCCGAGTCGAAAGATTGGAGCTTTCTCCGCTCAATTCGTCCGCATCGCAAATGGCGAATGCACGAGGTTGCTTGCTCCAGGGCAAGCGATGGATTTGCGCCGGATCGGGCACCAGCGCCAGATCGCCGTCGTCACTGCCGTAAAAGCGTGCTGGCGGATATCCGCCCATGATGCATTGCAGCAGCACACCCCGCGCCATCTGCAAACGACGTCCCTCGAGGAAACCCTCGGCGGTCATCACTTTCCCCCGCGGCACGCCGTTCAAATCAGGTGTGACGCATTCAACCTCGTCAATGCCCGCCAATCGCTGCGCAATTGAACTCAGGCCTTCGCTAGTCATGACGCAATCCTTGTTTTGTGCGTGCCGAGAACGGCACCCGTACAAAATAGGCTCCGCGTGTTCGGAATATCAAGCAGCGCCAAACAAAAAACTGTAGTCCTGGCAAAAACAAATCAGGGCAGATAAATACTGAAGACACCGCCGCCCAAAGGACCACCGTTGCTGATCTCAGTCCGCCCGACGACTCCGTTGCGCTGATGCAATGCCGCTATCCGCCCAGCAAAATAAAGTCCCAGGCCGGTGCTCCCGCTGCTGTGATTGATACCCTGCACATAATCCAACTGATGCTCGATCATCTGGGCAGGGTAGCCTTCGCCGTCATCGTTGATGGTGAGCACCAACTGCCCGGCTTCATCGCTGACGCTGATCAAGACTGCATGACGGGCATATCGAATGGCATTATTGATGCTGTTTGCCAGAACCGAAGCAATCAGCTCTCGATCGAAGAAACCCAGCGGACTCAATGGGTCGACCTCGAAAGTCGCAGCGATACCGCGACTGGCGAATACGTCCTGATGACAGGCAAGTTGTGCTTCGATGAAGTCATCCAGTTCGTGATAGGCCGGCTGCAAAGGCATCTGATTCACGCCCAACTTGTACAAACCCAGCAACTGCACAAGCATGCCGTTGAGGTGAGCGAACTCGAACTCGATCACACCTTGTTCCGGGGTATGCCTCGACGGATCAGGCAACCTCGCCAACCATTGGCTGTGGGCCTGCATCAGCATGGCCAACGAATTCTTCATGTCATGCACGGTGGACGCGATCACCGTGGAGAAGTCCAGGGACTGCTGGTTATCGTTCATTCGCCAAACGCCTTGCTTTTGAGCTTCTGATAGCGCGGATAACGGGCATCGGTGTCGGGCATCAAACCGACCATTTTCAGGCACTTTCGACATTCTTCGAGCTCAGCCGATGGCACGCTGGTGTCCGTGCCATGCAACAGCGATTGCGCCATGTTCAATGCAATACTGATGTTCTTGGGCTGCATCGCCAGGGCTTTACGGAACACTTCCCGGGCCTCGACCAGATTGCCGGTTTTGTAGACACGTACGCCCTGACGGTTGAGGTCGGCCGCAGCGTTACCGGAGTTGAGAATGCTTGGGTCATCCGTCAGCTTGGCGATGTCCTTCATCACGGCCGGATCGTCACCGTAAATTTCCACGCAGTTTTTCAGCATCGAAGTACCGGCTTCTGCCTGACCGAGCATTTGCAATTGTTTGGCGACTAACAACGCCGCCTCGGCACTCATGAACTGCTCCATGCCATCGAGGCGCAACAACGCTTGTTCGGTGAGTTTTTCAGCGGTCTCGGCATCGTTGAGCAACAGACTGGTGGCTTTCATCAAGCGCGCACGGATTTGCAAGCCGGGATCGGAAGGATTTTCCTTGGCCACGGCACTGAGCGTTGTATTGATTTCAAGCCGGGTCCGGGTATCCAGGCCTTTTTCGCTGCCTTTGCTGATCAAGGCATGAGCCAGCCCAAGATTACTCTCGGCATCCTTGAAACGTGATTGAGCACCTTGGGCAACAGCCTGTCGGTAGGCTTTGGAGGCCGTGTCGAAGTCTTCATTGGCCATCGCCAATTTGCCCAATTGAGCCTGGCGTCGCACCGCCAATGGCGACAGGCGAATCGCCTCTTCCAATACTTTCTGTGCGGACTTGGTATCCCCTTCGGCCACCAATACATCCGCCATGCCATCGTAGAGCGCCGGCATCATGGGAAAGACTTTAAGCGCCTTTTCGTAGACGCCTTTAGCTTGTGCAACCTGCCCACGCTTGAACAACAGCTTGCCCAAACCGGCAAACGCCCAGGGCAAAGGTCGATCGGCAATGATGCTGTCGTAGAGTCGCTCCAGCGCCTCATTCTGATTCAGGTCGCGTAGTGCATCGGCGCGATAGCGCAGGCACAGCGGCGAGTAGCGGATGTCTTGTTTGCACAGTGCAATGCAAGCGTTAAGCACTTCAGCCGGCTTCCCCCGGTCGAGGGCTTGCAGGATTGGCTTGAGCAACGTCTTGCGCTGCTCCAGGCGTTCAAGACGCTGTGCCAGGCCGGAACGGTTGAAAGGCTTAGTCAAATACGCGTCGGGTTCGTGCTCCAGCGCACTAAGCACCATGGCCTGACTCGTTTCGGCGGTCACCATGACAAATACACTTTCATGGCTGATCAGCTTCTCAATCATCAGGTCTTCGAGAACCTGCTGACCGTTTTTCTTGCCATCCCCCAGGTGGAAGTCCTGCAGGATGAAATCGTAGGATTTCTGCGAGCACATTTTCAGTGCCTGCTCTCCGGTGTCGGCAGTATCCACATCCTTGACGCCCAGCTCGCGCAGCATGGACCTTACCGAGCTGCGGAAGTCCGAAAAATCATCGACGATCAGAAAACTCTTTTGGTGATACGACAGCATCGAAGATTTCCAGGCAATTTAAGAAGAAGAACCGAAAGGCAACTAGATGGACAAGATCAGCTTCACTGCCCCTTCACGCGCGCAGATGATAGCTAGTAGCCACATGCTATCAAGCGATTTCTCTTGAACAGAGGCTGCGAGAATTGAAGACCCTGTGACTGTATGGTTATCGGCCAGTGGTAGCGTTCTCTTGAAGCAAGAGATGTGTAATTGCGCTATTTGCCTTGCGATAGAGCCTTGGATAAGGAGGGAGATGAGTATCTCAGCACGCCACTTTCTCGCGCGCAAAAACAAAACCCCAACTGCTTTCGCAATTGGGGTTTCGGAATTTAATCTTGACGATGACCTACTCTCACATGGGGAAACCCCACACTACCATCGGCGATGCATCGTTTCACTTCTGAGTTCGGGATGGGATCAGGTGGTTCCAATGCTCTATGGTCGTCAAGAAATTCTTGAGCTGACGCGTCTATCGACGTTCCAGCGAATCGGGTATGTGACAGCTTTGTGTGTTGTGCGAACTTTCGGTTCATTGCGTCTTCACACACCGCAATCTGGCCTCTTTCGAGTTCGCAAATTGCTTGGGTGTTATATGGTCAAGCCTCACGGGCAATTAGTATTGGTTAGCTCAACGCCTCACAGCGCTTACACACCCAACCTATCAACGTCGTAGTCTTCGACGGCCCTTCAGGGAACTCAAGGTTCCAGTGAGATCTCATCTTGAGGCAAGTTTCCCGCTTAGATGCTTTCAGCGGTTATCTTTTCCGAACATAGCTACCCGGCAATGCCACTGGCGTGACAACCGGAACACCAGAGGTTCGTCCACTCCGGTCCTCTCGTACTAGGAGCAGCCCCTCTCAAATCTCAAACGTCCACGGCAGATAGGGACCGAACTGTCTCACGACGTTCTAAACCCAGCTCGCGTACCACTTTAAATGGCGAACAGCCATACCCTTGGGACCGGCTTCAGCCCCAGGATGTGATGAGCCGACATCGAGGTGCCAAACACCGCCGTCGATATGAACTCTTGGGCGGTATCAGCCTGTTATCCCCGGAGTACCTTTTATCCGTTGAGCGATGGCCCTTCCATACAGAACCACCGGATCACTAAGACCTACTTTCGTACCTGCTCGACGTGTCTGTCTCGCAGTCAAGCGCGCTTTTGCCTTTATACTCTACGACCGATTTCCGACCGGTCTGAGCGCACCTTCGTACTCCTCCGTTACTCTTTAGGAGGAGACCGCCCCAGTCAAACTACCCACCATACACTGTCCTCGATCCGGATAACGGACCTGAGTTAGAACCTCAAAGTTGCCAGGGTGGTATTTCAAGGATGGCTCCACGCGAACTGGCGTCCACGCTTCAAAGCCTCCCACCTATCCTACACAAGCAAATTCAAAGTCCAGTGCAAAGCTATAGTAAAGGTTCACGGGGTCTTTCCGTCTAGCCGCGGATACACTGCATCTTCACAGCGATTTCAATTTCACTGAGTCTCGGGTGGAGACAGCGCCGCCATCGTTACGCCATTCGTGCAGGTCGGAACTTACCCGACAAGGAATTTCGCTACCTTAGGACCGTTATAGTTACGGCCGCCGTTTACCGGGGCTTCGATCAAGAGCTTCGCGTTAGCTAACCCCATCAATTAACCTTCCGGCACCGGGCAGGCGTCACACCCTATACGTCCACTTTCGTGTTTGCAGAGTGCTGTGTTTTTAATAAACAGTCGCAGCGGCCTGGTATCTTCGACCGGCGTGGGCTTACGCAGCAAGTGCTTCACCCTCACCGGCGCACCTTCTCCCGAAGTTACGGTGCCATTTTGCCTAGTTCCTTCACCCGAGTTCTCTCAAGCGCCTTGGTATTCTCTACCCAACCACCTGTGTCGGTTTGGGGTACGGTTCCTGGTTATCTGAAGCTTAGAAGCTTTTCTTGGAAGCATGGCATCAACCACTTCGTCACCCAAAGGGTAACTCGTCATCAGCTCTCGGCCTTGAAACCCCGGATTTACCTAAGATTTCAGCCTACCACCTTAAACTTGGACAACCAACGCCAAGCTGGCCTAGCCTTCTCCGTCCCTCCATCGCAATAACCAGAAGTACAGGAATATTAACCTGTTTTCCATCGACTACGCTTTTCAGCCTCGCCTTAGGGACCGACTAACCCTGCGTCGATTAACGTTGCGCAGGAAACCTTGGTCTTTCGGCGTGGGTGTTTTTCACACCCATTGTCGTTACTCATGTCAGCATTCGCACTTCTGATACCTCCAGCAAGCTTCTCAACTCACCTTCACAGGCTTACAGAACGCTCCTCTACCGCATCATCCGAAGATGATACCCGTAGCTTCGGTGTATGGTTTGAGCCCCGTTACATCTTCCGCGCAGGCCGACTCGACTAGTGAGCTATTACGCTTTCTTTAAAGGGTGGCTGCTTCTAAGCCAACCTCCTAGCTGTCTAAGCCTTCCCACATCGTTTCCCACTTAACCATAACTTTGGGACCTTAGCTGACGGTCTGGGTTGTTTCCCTTTTCACGACGGACGTTAGCACCCGCCGTGTGTCTCCCATGCTCGGCACTTGTAGGTATTCGGAGTTTGCATCGGTTTGGTAAGTCGGGATGACCCCCTAGCCGAAACAGTGCTCTACCCCCTACAGTGATACATGAGGCGCTACCTAAATAGCTTTCGAGGAGAACCAGCTATCTCCGAGCTTGATTAGCCTTTCACTCCGATCCACAGGTCATCCGCTAACTTTTCAACGGTAGTCGGTTCGGTCCTCCAGTCAGTGTTACCTAACCTTCAACCTGCCCATGGATAGATCGCCCGGTTTCGGGTCTATACCCAGCGACTAAACGCCCTATTAAGACTCGCTTTCGCTACGCCTCCCCTATTCGGTTAAGCTCGCCACTGAATATAAGTCGCTGACCCATTATACAAAAGGTACGCAGTCACAGAACAAAGTCTGCTCCCACTGCTTGTACGCATACGGTTTCAGGATCTATTTCACTCCCCTCTCCGGGGTTCTTTTCGCCTTTCCCTCACGGTACTAGTTCACTATCGGTCAGTCAGTAGTATTTAGCCTTGGAGGATGGTCCCCCCATATTCAGACAAAGTTTCTCGTGCTCCGTCCTACTCGATTTCATGACTAAGAGACTTTCGCGTACAGGGCTATCACCCACTATGGCCGCACTTTCCAGAGCGTTCCGCTAATCTCAAAGCCACTTAAGGGCTAGTCCCCGTTCGCTCGCCACTACTAAGGGAATCTCGGTTGATTTCTTTTCCTCAGGGTACTTAGATGTTTCAGTTCCCCTGGTTCGCCTCTTGCACCTATGTATTCAGTACAAGATAACCATCTTATGATGGCTGGGTTCCCCCATTCAGACATCTCCGGATCAAAGTCTGTTTGCCGACTCCCCGAAGCTTTTCGCAGGCTACCACGTCTTTCATCGCCTCTGACTGCCAAGGCATCCACCGTATGCGCTTCTTCACTTGACCATATAACCCCAAGCAATCTGGTTATACTGTGAAGACGACATTCGCCGAAAATTCGCATTGCTCTAAGAGCAACTCACAAATTTTACCTTAGCCTGATCCGTTACCAGTGAAAGTAACGTTCAGTCTATCTTTCTATCACATACCCAAATTTTTAAAGAACGATCTAGTCAAAGACTAGAAATCAACATTCACCATCCTTCGATGGAATGCTCATTTCTAAGCTTTATACGTCAGAAGCAGTAGTGGTGGAGCCAAGCGGGATCGAACCGCTGACCTCCTGCGTGCAAGGCAGGCGCTCTCCCAGCTGAGCTATGGCCCCGTATTTCTACAGGCGTTTCCCACACAAAATTGGTGGGTCTGGGCAGATTCGAACTGCCGACCTCACCCTTATCAGGGGTGCGCTCTAACCAACTGAGCTACAGACCCAATTTCGGGCTGCTTCTATCGTCTTCTTCAATGAATCAAGCAATTCGTGTGGGAGCTTATGGCGCAGCTGAGTCGTCGATTAAGGAGGTGATCCAGCCGCAGGTTCCCCTACGGCTACCTTGTTACGACTTCACCCCAGTCATGAATCACACCGTGGTAACCGTCCCCCCGAAGGTTAGACTAGCTACTTCTGGTGCAACCCACTCCCATGGTGTGACGGGCGGTGTGTACAAGGCCCGGGAACGTATTCACCGCGACATTCTGATTCGCGATTACTAGCGATTCCGACTTCACGCAGTCGAGTTGCAGACTGCGATCCGGACTACGATCGGTTTTGTGGGATTAGCTCCACCTCGCGGCTTGGCAACCCTCTGTACCGACCATTGTAGCACGTGTGTAGCCCAGGCCGTAAGGGCCATGATGACTTGACGTCATCCCCACCTTCCTCCGGTTTGTCACCGGCAGTCTCCTTAGAGTGCCCACCATTACGTGCTGGTAACTAAGGACAAGGGTTGCGCTCGTTACGGGACTTAACCCAACATCTCACGACACGAGCTGACGACAGCCATGCAGCACCTGTCTCAATGTTCCCGAAGGCACCAATCCATCTCTGGAAAGTTCATTGGATGTCAAGGCCTGGTAAGGTTCTTCGCGTTGCTTCGAATTAAACCACATGCTCCACCGCTTGTGCGGGCCCCCGTCAATTCATTTGAGTTTTAACCTTGCGGCCGTACTCCCCAGGCGGTCAACTTAATGCGTTAGCTGCGCCACTAAAGACTCAAGGTCCCCAACGGCTAGTTGACATCGTTTACGGCGTGGACTACCAGGGTATCTAATCCTGTTTGCTCCCCACGCTTTCGCACCTCAGTGTCAGTATCAGTCCAGGTGGTCGCCTTCGCCACTGGTGTTCCTTCCTATATCTACGCATTTCACCGCTACACAGGAAATTCCACCACCCTCTACCATACTCTAGCTTGTCAGTTTTGAATGCAGTTCCCAGGTTGAGCCCGGGGCTTTCACATCCAACTTAACAAACCACCTACGCGCGCTTTACGCCCAGTAATTCCGATTAACGCTTGCACCCTCTGTATTACCGCGGCTGCTGGCACAGAGTTAGCCGGTGCTTATTCTGTCGGTAACGTCAAAACACTAACGTATTAGGTTAATGCCCTTCCTCCCAACTTAAAGTGCTTTACAATCCGAAGACCTTCTTCACACACGCGGCATGGCTGGATCAGGCTTTCGCCCATTGTCCAATATTCCCCACTGCTGCCTCCCGTAGGAGTCTGGACCGTGTCTCAGTTCCAGTGTGACTGATCATCCTCTCAGACCAGTTACGGATCGTCGCCTTGGTGAGCCATTACCTCACCAACTAGCTAATCCGACCTAGGCTCATCTGATAGCGCAAGGCCCGAAGGTCCCCTGCTTTCTCCCGTAGGACGTATGCGGTATTAGCGTTCCTTTCGAAACGTTGTCCCCCACTACCAGGCAGATTCCTAGGCATTACTCACCCGTCCGCCGCTGAATCAGAGAGCAAGCTCTCTTCATCCGCTCGACTTGCATGTGTTAGGCCTGCCGCCAGCGTTCAATCTGAGCCATGATCAAACTCTTCAGTTCAAACATCTTTGGGTTTTGAGAAAACCCTAAACTTGGCTCAGCAATCGTTGGTTACATCTTTGATTTCTCGCGGAGTAACTTGTGATGCTGATAATCTGTTGACTAGCAGTCTGACACCACAAGCACCCACACGAATTGCTTGATTCAGTTGTTAAAGAGCGGTTGGTTAAGCGCTTTGCTCAACCGAGGCGCGCATTCTACAGCAGCCTCATTTGCTGTCAAGTGATTATTTTCAGAAGTTTTCAAGGAATCCTTAACAACTTCAACCACTTGCGCTTTCGATCTCTCGTCAGCGGGAGGCGAATTCTACAGCGTTACTCGCTGCTGTCAACACCTCTTTTTCAACTTCCTGCGGGCTTCAATGAACTGAAGCACCTGACCATCAAAACTGCGTAACTCATTGTTTACCAAGGAGTTTTCCGTTTCGACTGCGCCGGAAGTGGGGCGAATTATAGGCCTCCAGAATCTGCCGTCAAGCACTGATTTGATACTTCTATCAAAAATTCGCAGAAACCCGAAAACCACCCTCTTCCATCTATATATAGATGGAGCAACTCAGAGGCATCGAGGCGCCCAGGGTAAGGAATGCAAGGAGAGAGATATTGGAGACTGCGGAAAGATGGTGTCCCAGGGCAGGTTCGAACTGCCAACCTTCCCCTTAGGAGGGTCAATTTAGAAGCCACCAGGATTGGGTGAAGCCCTTATTTACTGGGCTTTTCGTCCGGTTGCGTCCGTAAAAACGGCCCCGTATAGTTCTTTTTGCTGCCACGGTGCTGTCACGGAGCTGGATCGCTTGAAAACGAAGATCACCCAAAAGCTCATCAACGGGCTACCCACTGAGCTCAAAGCCTACCGGGTGCATGACACTGTGCAACCAGGCCTATTCATCCGCGTACTGCCGAGCGGGCATAAGTCTTACATGGTCACCTGGGGGCGCAACAAGAATGCCACCCTTGGCCGCGTCGGGGTGATGACGCTGGATCAAGCACGCACAGAGGCTGCCCGGTACTTGGCCGACGCACATGAACATGGCGAGCCGCTGGCGATCACGCAGGGCCGTAAGGGCGCCACCCTCCCCTCCCTGCGCCAGTTCATCGACGACATCTATATGCCCTGGTTCGAGACCCATCATAAAGGGCATGAGAAAACCCTGCACACGCTCGACAACAACTTCAACGCAATCATGGCTCAGCGTATCGATGCCATCACCGGCCGCGACCTGGACCAGATCCGCACGGGATGGATGCAGTCCGGCAACAAGCCGTCGACGGTCAACCGTAAGATGGGCTCAATTAGCGGGGTCTTCAGCCGGGCTGTTGAGTGGGAGTACATCAGCTCTCACCCGATGGAAAAGCTCAAGGCCCTCAAGGTCGACTCCATGGGGCTGGTCCGCTATCTGGATGCTGACGAGACCAAGCGCCTGCGTGAAGCGCTGGACGCGCGCCAAGACGAAGCCCGGGCCGAGCGCGAGACTGCGAATAAGTGGCGGGCAGACCGCGGCAAGGAGTTGATGCCGTGCCTTCAGGAATTGCCCTTCACCGATCATCTGAAGCCGATGGTGCTAGTGTCGCTTAATACAGGCATGAGACGCGGCGAGCTGTTCGACTTGAAATGGTCAGCGGTGAATTTCCATACAAAGACGATCACCGCCGCCGGCGCCACCACCAAGACTAGCGACACACGGCATATCCCGATGAACAAGGAGGCCTTCGGCGTACTGGATGATTGGAAAAAGCAGGCCGGGAAGTCTCGGTACGTTTTCCCTAGTCAGGCAGGCGGCCGCCTGGAGGACATTAAGAGCGCTTGGCTCAACCTACTCGAGCGAGCCAAGATTGAAGGCTTCCGCTGGCATGATATGCGTCACGACTTCGCGTCACGCTTAGTAATGGCCGGCGTACCGCTCAACACGGTACGGGATCTGTTGGGGCACGCCGATATCAAGATGACGCTTCGGTATGCCCACTTGGCGCCAGGAACGAAGGCGGCTGCGGTCGAGCTGATTTAGCCCGCGTTGGTTCGCATCCTCTTGTAGTCCTTGTAATCCGGCGCGAGCGGTTTGTTGTTGGCGAGAAACCGCACGTACTCCTCGACTACAGACCACTCCTCCTCCACCCTGAGCAAGTTGACCATGGGGCGAGTCTTCGGGGTGAACCCGAAGGTCTTAGCAGCCCCGTTCAGGTCGCCGAACAGGTCAGTATCCCCCCGGAAATAATTGTCACCTAGGACAAGCATCGCAGCGGTGGCGAGTTCTTCCCCCGCGAACCCTGGGCCGAGTGCGCCCGCCCTCAATTTATAAAGAGCCTCACTTTCAGTCCAGATTGCAGTAAACGCGATCATGAAGCTGATCCTTTCCTGATTGGCGTCTCTCGGTTTGAAAGGATTGGGGATCTCCCGATCGTTCAGCCCGCTCTCAAGACACGTTTCCAGAACCTTTACGATCTTCTCGTTCTTTGACACTGCCGAAAGCTCTAACGCCGCCTTCAGGTAGGGATCCACCCGGACTGATAAAACGACCTTCTTCGAACGATTTGCCATTTACCCGCCTCGCCGCGTCTACAAACCTTTTGCTTGCAGATCATGTTACTTACAAATAATATGTTTACGTCCGGACGAGTATCGTACAGTCCGCCCCGTCGATCAAGGATAAAAAACCTATGAATCAAGCAGAACAGTTCACCCCGCTTTCAGTCAGCGTCGAGGACGCGGCGCGGATCGTTGGGCACTCCCGGTCGGGTATTTACGAGCTCATAGCAACCGGAGACCTAAAAGCTTTCAAGCTTGGCCGTCGCCGTTTGATCCTGATGACAGAGCTCAAGGCGTGGATCGAGCGCGCAGCGCAGGTTGGCGCTCGATGAGTTCGATCGCGAGCAAAAATGGAATGAGGAACTGGAGAGAGAGCGCTAAGGCGGTGTTCGAGCACCGCCTTAACGAATACACATTGGATAGCACCAAGTGAAGGGCAAACTATGACACGTCATTCTTCAGCGGAGCAAGACCGAAAAATGATCGAGGCGCTTCGAAACGGCCCGATTTCATCCATCCAGGCGGCCCAGGAGTTGGATATTGTCCAGCCTCCCAGCACGATCCGACGACTTCGAAAGCGCGGCTTCTACATCCTCACTCACTGGACATATCAACCAACAGAGCCAGGCCGGCCGCCGCACAGGATTGCTAAATACGTCCTGATGCAAGAAGCGTCCTAACCCCCCCTTCAACAGTATGAGATGCGCGCAAATTTGCGCGCATCTCAACGCCTGCCTGTGAGCTGCTGATGGCGATAAAAAGAAAGGGGTTTAAGCCCAAGGCGAAACCGTTTGCCATGATGCTGTGGCAGATGGGGCAGTCTGCCCCCTATCGTGCGCTGAGCTTCACCGCCAGGGGGGTGCTGATGGAATTGCATATGCAGTACAACGGCAACAACAACGGCGACCTGTCAGCCACAAGAACGATGGCGAAAGAGTGGGGGGTTAGCTCTCCGAACATTCTGCAAAAAGCGCTGACTGATCTTCTGGCCGGTGGCTGGATCATCCAGACCCGAACCAGCTACTTCTCCCGCCACGGATCAAGGTGCGCTCTGTACGCGCTTTCGTGGTATGCAATTGATGAATGCCCAGGGAAAGAACTCGAAATCTCCCCGACCATCACCCCACCAAAAACCGTAAGGGATCTGGCGAACTCAGACTGTTCCGGTATCGAATCAATACACGTAGCGGTATCGAATCAATACACGTAGGAATTTCCACCGTCCAGTTTTGTCCGGCATGGTTTGGAGCCTCCCCCATCGCGTATTGAATCAATACCACTAAATCAATTCTTCCTGTATCGAATCAATACACCCTTATAGATATCTACCATACCAGCAGGCTTTAAGCTCCGGCTCTTAGTTAGCGCAGGGAGTGTGACGGGCAAGGTCCAGCGTGTAGTTATCAACACACTGTGTAGCTTTCAACACATTCGGTACCGAGCCCGATAAATCCCGAGTGAGACGAAAAGGGCGCAGTCCTTGCGGAGAGCGCCCTTTCGCTGCTTGCCGGCTTACACCTCTACCTCGATCCGGCAATCGGCACTAGGGTCGTCAGAACCGAAAAGCGCCTGATTCAAAGCCTTACGGCTCTCGCACCACAGATCGTGATCCTGGGAGCTTCCAACGTCCTGCCCCTTTACCCAGTCGGGAAGCTCATTCCGTCGCCGCAGTTCGTTCATGTGCGTCCACCAGCGGCTAGCGTGACGTTGTTCCGTGATGATCAGCTCTGCGAGCACAGCACGCTGGGCGTCCGAAAGGTTGATGGCCTCGACTATGTTCATTGCCCCCCCCCTGCTTGGCGCTCGCTACCGCTGATGGCTGCCATGAAGGCCGCATCAGAACTCGCTAGCGATGCGTTCGCCTGCTGGACAAACGATCGCTCCGGAATCGCATCAAAACTTGATCCGAGCCTGCTGACAGCCGCCTCAAGCCAGGTGCCAAGCTCATGAATAAACCCCACGCGCTGACCGCGCAGCGATTCTTCCTCTGATTTCGTCGTCGGTACTTTGGCGTTGAGCGCGAGAAGCATTCCTTGAAGATGTGTCGTCCCAAGCCTGATTGGGTTGTCCCGCTCATCACGCAGGTACTTGAGATACATCCGCGCAACGATCTTTCCTGCCTCGATGCCACCGAAATATCCACCGGTCAACGGAACATCCCAGTCGGAATGGCGAGGACCGTGGTCTTTTCCAACAAAAGGTAGACGGCCCCATGCAGTTTTCTCCTGCGGCTTAGAACGCAGCTCGACTGAGCGTTTGGTCTTGCGCGATAGAATTGCGACGTTCGCGCTCATTTCGCACCTCCTACGCGAGCGCGGAAGGCCTGTAGGCAGGCGACGTTTTGCCCGCGAGGCTGGACATTTACGGCACCAGTTATCGCCTTCAGCTCCTTGGCAGGCATCTTGGCACTGAAGCGTTCAAGGAAGGCCACCAGGAAAGCGCGCCCCTGCTGACGATCACCTGCTGTGCTATCGAGGATTTGGCGGGTGATCTCGGTCAGGTATTCAAAGGAGCGAACCGATCCTGCTTGAGTCGGGCAGCGTGCGAACGATTTGACCTCAACATCGAGGCCTTGCAAGCTGCGAAGGATTCCTGCCAGCTCGTTAGCTACGCTTTCGTCAGTCAGTCCGAAGCTGAACTGTTGCTCTCCCTGTAGGAGCGAGCGCACAACGAAAAAGGAGTCTTGCTGAGCGCGGATTTGTTGCGTGTTAAAGCTGTTGATGGCATTTTGGTAGAGTTGCATGACGTGTACCTCAAAGTTTCGTCGTGTGATCGCCTTCCCGGTGTTAGCGCACCGGGTTGGCACCTCTTCTGATCCTGGTTACTTCTTCGCGTTGATCCAACCCATCGCCCAACTTAACGGGTCTGTCGCCTTCGCTGGTTTCAAGGGCTTGCCCTCGATTGCTGCCTGCCTACCTTCTGCTTCTGATGCTTCGTGCACCCAAATAGCTGTCAGCTTGTAGCCGGCGGCGCGCTGTCGCTCCTTGTATTCCCGCTGCCTATCTGCTGCTGTGCGGGGCTGCTTGTTGTCGTCTGTCATTCCGCCCTCCGTTACTAGTTACGTTGAGGTAAAGATATACCTGCGTTACTAGTAACGCAACACCGGATTTAGAAATAGTTCGCGCAGTCGTCACGCAGACTTGTCACGCACAGTGCACGAAGCGTGGTCGCCACTGGGCGGATCGCGGTCCAGTCTTTTGAGGCGGTGTTACGATTTCATCTTGGTGCGACCTCCACCCACTTATCCCGCGGGCGCTCGCTGCAGAGCTAGAGGGGGCCGCACCTCTTCCATAAAACGTGCGCGCATGAATTACCCATCAGCCCTTACTCCAATGGGTGTTACATCAACTGGAATCAATGCCATGGGGAATGCAACGGCAGCAAAGGCTTCTCGAATTACGCCGCGGTTCATCCGGTTCATGGATGCGCCAGGCTATTTGGGCATGTGCCGCGCCGAATTCAACAAAACGGTCAGACCGAACGTGCGTGAATTCCCCATCGGAAAGCAGGGCGTCGCGTTCGATCGCATCGAGCTGGACGAGTGGGCAGACGCCTACGTCGATAGCACGTCGATTGACAAGCGGCGGACTGCGGATGCCACCGCGACAAGGCGGTTGAGTATGAATCGGCCGAGTTGGGAAGGTCCGGGCAAAGCTGCTTCTGTAATCGATCCTCACGCAAAGTCGAAAGATGCATTCGAAAAAGCGCTGGCTATGGTCATGGGTAAACCCAAGCGCACGAAGACACGCCCTGGTGGCCAGACATAGTTCCACGACATCTGACCTACCGAGATGGGACACAGTCAACCAAACTCAATATCTGATTGCTCACGTCAACGCGTGCTTTGCTAGCTTAAGAGGTCCAACTTTGGCGAATGAGTGAGCAACGCATGATCGAATTCCTGACTCACGATGAAGTGTGCGAATTGACCGGGGCACGTACCAAGGCAGGCCAGATCCGCAACCTCAAAACAAATGGAGTCAGACACACCATCAAGGTAAGTGGCTGGCCATGCGTCACTGTCTTTGCCGTAACCGGGCAGGGGCCAGTAGCAGAAGTAGATGAGACGCCAGTGTGGGTGCCTGACTTCTCCAAGGTTCGATGAATAGATCCCATCCCTGACACCAATATCTGGCTGCGAAAACGCCACCCCATGAATGAGCGGAGTCAGTCACCACACCCAAACAGGGTGGTGGCAATGCCACACTGTGGCGCCGATGCCACACATATAGCTATGTGAAATCGGCCAATCAGGGCCTATCTGGATAGACTGCTGCGCCGGCTATACACACCCCCCTGGGCATCGCTTAAACAATGGCTATACACACCCCCCCAGGCATCGCGCGGTTCCACCGATTGAAAATGCCTGTCGAGCAGTGAGCAGTGAGCTTGCAAGGTGTCTAGTGAATCCGGGCGATTCAACGTACTGGTCAATAGAGCGAATGACCTCCACCGATAGAGGAAAATTCGATGATTGGCCCTGTTATTGCTAGGGCTTCCATCCGTCAGATAAAGACGGATAGCACCCAAATTTTGCACCAATCTTGTAGCAGATTTGGTCAGACGATATAGAGTCACCGTAAACGACAACTTCAAACGCAAGCACCAACAGACTGAGAAAACGCCCTAGAGGGCTTCGACCATGAAGCGCGCCCCACACCACCACCGCCACGACCATTATTCAAAAGAGGACATGCTTTCTCTTTATTTGCATGTGTCGTCGTCGTGCGCACAAGTTGCCGCAGCTTCGAGCAGTGATCTGGAAGCATCCTCGGATGATGCGAAAATTAGAGTTGCTATCAAAGAAGCGATTGTGATTCTCGGTGAGCTTAACGAGCTCGCCGCCGAGGCTGGGCGCTCTATGCTCAACAATACACCCCCGCGTCATGCTATTGAGGATGAGCCCTTTTCCGACATAGCGAGCGCGCTGCGTACTCTGGAGTCACTCCTAGACAGTAAAGCTGACATGTACTCAAATGCCCCTAGCGTCTGCGGCGAGTTCAGCGTACTTCGTAGAAACCTGGCTCTCACTAGGTCTCGTATGGCACAAAACTCTATGGTTTTGAGGCAAATGTCCCGTGTGCCTGAAGTCTACGAAAGCGCGATAGATATGAAAGGGCTGGAGGCCTTGGCTTCTGCTTCAACAGAGCGCCTGCATCAGCTTGTGAACTGACGCTGTATGACAATCACTGTCGAATATAGCTCCGACACATACGACGACCTTTTTAAGGATGTGTTCGACCAGTACCCGACACTTGAAAAAAACCTCCTTGAAGATTTCCGTACATACATAGCATCCAACAGAAATATGCTTCCAGATTATTTTGGTCGCGACACCTCTTACACCCAACCGTACGAGGCGTTTATTGCCTGTTTGATGCATATTCATATTGCGATCCCCCCGTTAGTGTTCCCAAAAAACAAACCACAATACGACCGCACATGCCCGGGTGATCCAGCAAAGGACGCAGCGTTGGTGTATGTGAATGGCCTGTTAGATGAGGATCACTATGTCCTCATCGCCCTCCTTCATCCGGGCGCTCATAGCAAAGCTCGCAACGAAAAAGTGATGAAACGACTAGCGGCGGTTGCGAAGGATTTCCGCGATACCCACTGACTTCCCTGGCGCACTCCTCCTTTCCGAAGCCTTCCTGCTAGGCTTTCATTTTCTCGAATGGAGTCGAAGCGATGCCTTCCCCTGAATACTCCCTCCCGGATGTCCTTGAACGCATGTATCAAAACCAGCTCGCTTTGGAGGCTGCTTTGATGGAGCTGACGTTGTTGGCCGAAAGCCAGGGAAATGCCGAAGCTGGCGACAATATTCGAAGTGCCTTGGATGTGATCGGCGAAAACGCCGGACATATCAACCAGGGGTTGGCTAGGTTGAAGGCGCATAGCGCGAAATAAACCAACATTAGAGCCAGGGATCGCTTAGGGACGAGGGCAAGATATGACTGAGAGCATTGATCGTTTCCTGCGCCTAGACGAGGTACTCCACATTACCGGCCTAGGGCGAAACACGGTTTATCGGCGGATCAGGGAAGGCACCTTCCCAAAACAGATCAAGATAGGCCCCAACTCGGTGGCTTGGCGCCAGTCTGCAATCGCGCAATGGATGAACGACCCGAGCCAAGACTGAGGTTCGCACCGAAGTTCGCACCCTCCTATGCGCGAACCACGCCTTTGTCAGAGGCTCAACTGGCGATAGATCACCCGCGCGTCAGTGCCGCGGCGCAGCTCGCGTAACGCGTCATTGGTCAATTGATCCAGGGCGCGCTCCTCAAAGTCAGCAGCGAGCTTTGCGGCCTTTCGCACGATCAGCAGTGCCAGCTCCGGCGGCACGTTCACCTTCACTTCATCCAGGTACGGGCAATCGATAATGGACATGGGCTCTCCGGGGAATGTGATCAGGTTTGAGTGTATCTCCGATGCGCTGACAGGTAAAAACCCTGCATAAATACTATCGCACAGTGAAATATCTCAACTAAGTGCGAAATAGCGCCACTTATTCGATTGTCTTTGCCTAGGGTTCGCGCAACCATGAGGGTACATTCTTGACAGACCCTAGACAGATTCCAGCCCATGGCCGCGCTCAACAACGAAATCAAAGCCTTCATCGTCCAGGCGCTCGCCTGCTTCGATTCCCCAACCCAGGTCGCAACCGCGGTGCATCAGTGCTTTGGCGTTGTGGTGTCGCGCCAGCAGGTCGAGGCACACGACCCCACCAAGCGCTGCAGTAAAGGTCTGGCGAAGCGCTGGGTGACGATGTTTGAGGACACCCGGGCAGGATTCCGCGAAGCGATGATTGAGATCCCCGTTGCCAATCGTGCTTATCGCCTGCGCGCACTCGGGCGAATGGTTGAGGAAGCCGAGGAGCGCGGCAATCTAGTCCTAGCCGCTCATTTGATTGAGCAAGCAGCCAAGGAATCTGGGGATATGTACGTCCGGCGCCCACCACAGCTCACTAGCCACAACATCACGCCGGCAACCAGGGTTGCAGTGGAGTTCGTTCCCGCAAGCGATTACACCCTCTGAAGAAAGTCTGCTTGCTATCAGTAACGTCCCCACGTTAGCTAACGTTAGCCAGCCCTGGCGGCAGACGAAATCGGGTTACTCGCTAAATTTGCTGTTTTGAAGAGTAACTGTTCTAGGCAACCGTATCATTTTGCCTACACCCGACTTACTGCAACAAAAAAGACCTCTCCAATTACCCTGCGAACCAACAATTTCAGTCCCATTTAATCCGGTTACGTGTAGCACCTGAGGTGCACCCTAAAAGCACTGGATATGCGATCAGATCAGGCCTAATGTGATCCTCGAACGGCTTTTAAAGCTAACCGAGGACAGATCATGTCGACCCCTACCAAGCTCCGTGGACACCAGACCAAGCCGACTCTTTCTGAAGTCAAAGCCGCTTGGGGGCGACTGCGCTCCGCTGCCGACTCTGGCGATCTCCAGGCCGCCGCCTTGCTTGTGGCCTTAGTCGAGAACAAACCCCTCCTCCAGCTTCCTGTAGCCATCAGCGCGAGCAGTTAATTAAAGGGATTCAGCTTATGAGCTTTGAAATCGAACGCAGTGACAAGGGGACCGTCGTCAATCTACTGGGCGGCTACCGCTTCGAGCTTCCAGTAATCACTGACGGCGACCTGACCTCTTACCCCCTACAGATATTCCAAAACTCTCTCCCTATAGTCGGTGAGGCCTTGACCAAGCTGAAGTCAATCAGCGATGACCGCACCCTTTCAACGTTGGGCATTGAGCAGAAATCAGACCCCGTGAAGGCTGATCTTGTTGGGCGTATCGCCTCAGGTGCTGGCCAGGTCCGCCTGTTCGAGAACACCACCAACAACATGGAAAACCAGCTGTACGCCCTTCCAAGCATTGAACAGGGCCATACAGTGGCCGCCATCGAAGATCGTGAAATCCGCGATTGGTGGCGCTCTCTAGAGGGCAAGAAGCGCTCACAGCTGCTTGATGAGGTTCAGGCGGATACCTCGAAGCATGAACGACTGATGGTCGCTCTGCTCCGCGCTCCAGCTCCGCTGGCCATCCTGGATCATGAATCTAAGTTCGTGCGCGAGATGTGGAAAGAAGCCAAGCGCACCGCCGACCCAGACACTGCAGCCCGTATTGACCTAGATCGCCAGCAGGTCGAGACCTCCAGGCGCGGTCTGTTCCATCTCGCCGGCATCGCCGCCCGCGTGGTTGGCTGGAAGGCCGAAGGCACCCTCCGTGCACTCATCAGCTCACCGTTTGAGCCAGCGAAAGTAGGTTTCGACATCTTCGGCTTCACCCCTAGCCAAGTCGCCGGTATGCGCAAGCGTATCGAGCAAGAGCAGGCAGCGCACCGCTGAGCACAGCCGACCCGAGGCATGACCCCCATCAGGAGAATTCTGCAATGGCAATTAAGCAACTTCGGGCAAACATCGGCAGCCTATCGAGCACCTCAGCTTGAGCAGCTACCAAGAACGCTTCACCGAGGCGTGTAAGACAGCTCAGTTTCAATCACATCACATGGCCAAGGGACCTGATTCCGGGTACCTGGTGTGGGATGTCCGGCACGTCCGCGATGGCGAGAAGGTGAGCATCGACGGCCCTTTTCTCACCGAAGAAGAAGCGCGCGTCTCGGCAGATCTGCTCCGCGGCACGTTCCGCGGCGCCCGGGCGTACCAAGGAATCTATGACCGGATATGGAACTACGACCCTAAGCGCGAACAACTGCAGCTCGATCAGGCGCTGATGTCACGGGCCCTTCTGGCTATCCGCCTGGGCGTGACAGTGCCCACGCCCAGCCTCACGTAAATACTCTTGAGGTGCTGCAATGAGCGCTACCATCAAACAACCTATGACTCGCATTCTCCTATCCGGCAGTCTGGCTCAAAAATTTGGGCGTAAGCTCGATCGATTGCTGGAGACTGGCACCACTCGAGAAGCGTTTAGCGCTTTGGTGAACACTGTTCCTGGCTTTGAAGACTTCATTCGCGACTCGGCCCGCAAGGGGCTTCGTTACGCCATTTTCCGTAACCGAGAGAATGTCGGTGAAAACGAATTCACCCTGAGCGGCACGACCGAGATACGCATTGTCCCGGTTATCGCCGGCAGTAAAAGCTCCATTCTGCAGGTGGTCACAGGGGTGGCATTGATCGTTGCCGGCGCTTTCATCACAACCCTCAGTTTTGGAGGTGCCGCTCCAATCGGTGGAGCGATGATTGGTATGGGTGTCGGGATGGTTCTCGGAGGTGTCGCGCAGATGCTTTCACCGACACCAAAAACGCAGAATCAGGAAGACCAAGGGGCGACCGAAAATAAACCCAGCTACCTGTTCAATGGCGCCTTCAACTCAACGCAACAGGGCCTGCCTGTGCCCGTTGTTTACGGAAAGATGCTGGTCGGTTCCAGTGTTGTTTCGGTTGGTACTTGGGCAGAGGCTTTGCCTGCGTGATGATTTTGGAATGCACACTTTCAACCGCTGCCCGTGTCGATAACGACAATTCGCAGCCAAAGGACGTAACCATGAAAACCTTGGAACAACTGCAAGTCGAACGCAAAGTCGCAGCAGCTGCCTGGCTTGCAGCCGTTGACACGCTGCGAGCTACCTACGTGGAGCTTTCAGCATACGACCGAGCCGTGACCTCCGGGCGTGTGCACGGTGAGGCTGCGCCGTGTCGAACCTTCAACACGCAACTGGAGGAAATTCCCGCCCATCCAGATTTCATTCTGCCTGCGTGGCCCAACCAGGGTGACAAGATCCGGAGTCGACTGGAGGCGTTGTTGCGCTGATCTCAAGGAATGGCGAAAACGACACCGCGTGCTGAAACCTACACACCGTGGCGTTTTTGCCACTCTGCTTTCTCAGCCAGGTTTGACCGCCTTCAATACTTCGACAAGGTTCTTGAAGTGTTCAGGATCAAGTGGACTGCTGACTGTATGCGCCTCGGTGGTCCGACCGAAATAACTGGAAGTTAGCCCGGTACGAATTGCAACCTTGCTATCCTCTGGTAGGAGTTCAATGAATGGCCCAATAGAGGCAAGCTCCAACTCCGTCTGCCTGGCTCTATCAGCATTGGTGCGATGGCGGGCAGATTCTCGCGCGGTATAGATCGCTGGTGAAGTTATAACAATTGCGTAGAACAAGCGGATTAACACAGATATCGCTGTATCTTGCGAAAAAGGCTCATGCCAAAATTTAATAAAGGTCGCGATCGCAATACCGATACCGGCCCCAAAAATCAAGACGGTTGCCCATCGCCAGAAGTTTGCACTTTCGGCTTCAGCATTAGCGATTCGCTGGTAGTTTCCCGTTACCCCAATATTGCCAACTACCTGCACGATACGTGCGGCGTCATCCCGAAATGCCCCTAGCTCCGCAAGAGTGTCTTTGGCTGCAGACGCTTCGAGATCAATTTCCTCTTTGTGTAATCTCTGCTGCTCAGCAAGTGCTGTGTCAAACGCGAGTTGGCGCGCCCCCTCAGCTTGGGTAAACAGTTGTTCAAGCTTAGCTACGGCTGCGGCACTTTCCGCCCGCTCTCTAGCGGCACTTTCGTTGGCATCATCGAGCTTTTTGGTGAGCGCATCGCTTTTTTCGATGGCCGCATCTAAATTCTTCGCAAGCTGGTCACGCTGCTCACTAAGCCCTCGAATCACAGCTTGCGAAAACTCAGTCTGATTTTTTAGAAGAGCAGGAAGGGTTGTGTTCGCAAGCTTTTGAAGAGGTGGTGTAAATGCCCAAAAATAAGGCATCACATTTTGCTCTAACTGGGAAACGGCATTGATGAGGTGGCCGGCGTTAGCGTTCCCAACAAAATTCACCATTTCTGACAGGGGAGCCTGCAGATGGGTGTTTATGGTGGACATTCCCGAAACGCTTGCAAGTTCAGCCGGCGTTTTTTCCAGAAGGTCACTGAGCGTTTGGAGAATTGCGAAAATTTTGTCGCGAGCAAACGCATCTGAGTCATTCCCAGCGAGGGCCACCGTAGAAAACTCCTTCATGCTCCGCATATTCAGCATTTGTTGCACGGTGGAGCGAATAGGATTTTCTTGATAAGCGGAAGTCGTCATCTGCTGCACTTTCCCTGCTTTGTTGGATTTTCAATCAATTGATCGCTGAAGCTACTGTTTCGCCACCATCCTGTCTATGGAATGGATGGGTATACCCGAGCTGATACGACCTAATTAGGTTTTATTTGACCTTTTCGCTTGATAAGTGACACTCAAAGTGCAACAGTATTAGTGAGACACTTAAACTGATACGGGACGCACATCATGTTCATCCGCGCATACCTCCGAGCATCAACAGACGAGCAGGACGCCAACCGCGCCCGAGCTTCGATTGAGCAGTTCGCCACGGACCACAACAAGGTCATCGCGAGCGTGTACCTGGAGAACGCCAGCGGTGCCACTGCCGACCGGCCTGAGCTACTGCGCCTGCTCAAAGATGCGCGCAAGGGTGACGTGCTGCTGGTGGAGTCGATAGATCGGCTCTCACGGCTTCCTGTGGAGGACTGGCAGAAGCTCAAGGCAGCGATCGACTCCAAGGGATTGCGCATCGTCGCGCTCGACCTGCCAACCAGCCACCAGGGAATGCAGGACACCAAGGGTGATGAATTCACCGGACGGATGCTGGGAGCGATCAACTCGATGCTGGTGGAGATGATGGCGGCCATTGCGCGCAAGGATTACGAACAGCGGCGGGAGCGTCAGGCCCAAGGCATCGAGAAGGCAAAAGCTGCTGGCAAATACCAGGGCCGACCGGTCGACACCGATCTGCACAAGCGCGTCACTGAGCTACTAGAAGCCGGCCTTGGCATACGTGCAGCGGCCAGGCACGCCAACTGCTCCACCACTACAGTTTTGCGAATTCGAGATTCTGCAAACAGAATTTGAAGAGGCCGAAACCAACTGAAGAGCGACCTAGCGATGACCGAGCGGCAACGTCCACTGGAACACAAGGCACTAGATGTATTTTACAACGACGCCTTAAAAGCATTCGACGCAGCAACTTGTGAGGCGATTGCAGTTAGCCAATCGATTGGAGTTAGGGAGGTAGTGGCACACAAAGGCCACTCAACCTATGTTTTCCTTCGGTTATGCAGTCATGCCAAATCAATCATCTGCGCGGCTCCCCGCTCGCGGTGGATTCGAGCAGATTTCACTGACTGGGATTTTGGGAATGTTGCCGGCCATGGCAGAGCGATACTTGAAGGCTATCTCCTGCTTCTATACCTGATAGAGGAACCGGGGAGCCAAGTCGAATGGTCAGCCAAGATAAACGTCATGTTTCTCAACGACTGTACCCGCCGAATCAAAATGCTTACGAATGCTGGCGTTGTAGAGGATGTGAAGAAACTGGAAGTAGACGCTGAAGAGCTTCGAGGTCGCCTTCTCTCAAATAAGTGGTTCACCGCGCTTCCCGCACCGACACAGAAGAGATGCCTGTCAGGTGATAATTTGACGATCCAAAGCAGAGACGAACTGCTTCAGAAGGCCGGCTGGGAGAAAAATAGCTTTTACGCGATTTGGGATCTCTTGTCGCAATATGCCCATGTGCTCCCGATATCCTTCATCAGGATGGAGGCAAATGGCAGGGGCTCCGGCTTGGAGAATGACACCGACAAAGGCTATACGTCGCAGTTAATGACCTGGTGCACTGAAACGCTGGTTGCTGCGACAGACTTGATGGCAGAGGCCTTTCCCGATACTGCAGCAGCGCGCCTTGGAATAAAGTCCAAGTTTAACCCTGGTCCCCGAGCTAACCGCCCCGAGCGCAGAAAATAGGTTGTGAAAGCGTGGCTAGCAACAGCGTTTTATGCTCAATGCTGCCACCCTGCTGTCACGGCTAGTTTCACCAATAGACAATATTGGCTGAAAGCGTTGAATTAGATGGTGTCCCAGGGCAGGTTCGAACTGCCAACCTTCCCCTTAGGAGGGGGATGCTCTATCCAATTGAGCTACTGAGACACTAATTGCCTGCAAGGCATGCAGAGCGATAGACGGCGAGCATGTTAACGGGCAAGCCTGCCTTTGTCATGTCGTCCTTAGGCTTTTTAAGTGTAGGAAATGCGCACGAGGTCGTGAAGCGACCACATCCAGCTGTTTCACAGGAATCGCCTCCACCTACCCCAGCGGCCTGCAGCCCCAAATACCCCTGTATTGCACCCGCCTCTAGCAAATCGGCAATTTGCCACTATCCTGTAAGGGTAAGGAACAATGATTGAGCAAGCTTGGCGTACCCTCAGATAGCGTGACCCCTGCCAGGCAAAGGATGCGACCAGCAGCACGGATCCGGACCAGCTTTCCAAACCAGTCCGCATTTCTGATAATTGGTGCTGGCAGAACGCCTTTATCCAGTTCAATATTTGTCACAGAATTGACGCCAATGATCTGGCTACTTTGAGGCATGATGCGGGCCTTGATCAATTCAGGTTGAACATTTGGCCGTAGCGCTTGTCGTATCAGACATCCTGCGGCCAATCCCGAGAACCGCTTCCCTGAACTAACCGGTTAAATATATGCGCCCAATGAAACAGGCAGTTTATTCCAGCCGCACGGCTGACAAGTTCGTCGTACGGCTGCCAGACGGAATGCGTGAACGCATTGCCGAGGTGGCTCGCAATCATCACCGCAGCATGAACTCCGAAATCATCGCGCGTCTTGAGCAGAGCCTCATTCAGGAAGGTGCTCTAGGCGAAGAACTAAGCATGCGCCTGGACAGCCCAGAGCTTTCATTGCACGAACGCGAACTATTGCAACGCTTCCGCCAACTCTCTCACCGCCAGCAAAACGCTCTCGTTTCTCTCATCGCTCACGATGCCGAAATGGCCGCTGACGCGTCCTGATTCGCAACGAAAGCTCAAGCCAGCCTAATCGCTGGCTTTTTTTTGCCTGAAATTCGAGCATAAAAAACCCGCCAATTGGCGGGTTTTTGAAGCAGAAGGCCTAGAGGAGGAATATCGTCGCCAGCCCGAGGAAAATAAAGAAGCCACCGCTATCAGTCATCGCCGTGATCATGACACTGGCGCCCATCGCCGGGTCACGCCCAAGTCGCGCAAGCGTCATCGGAATCAAAACCCCCATCAATGCAGCAAGCAACAAGTTCAGAGTCATGGCTGCCGTCATCACCACACCCAATGACCAGCTGCCATACAACAGATAGGCAACCACTCCGATCACCCCACCCCAGATCACGCCGTTGATCAGCGCGACCGCCAACTCCTTACGCATGAGCCGCGACGTATTACCGGTACTTACCTGGTCCAGCGCCATGGCACGAACGATCATGGTTATAGTCTGGTTACCCGAATTACCGCCAATTCCCGCAACGATTGGCATCAATGCCGCAAGCGCTACGAGCTTCTCGATGGATCCTTCAAAAAGGCCAATTACCCGAGATGCGACGAACGCAGTGATCAGGTTGATTGCCAGCCAGGCCCAGCGGTTGCGCAGCGACTTCCAGACCGAAGCGAAGATGTCTTCCTCTTCGCGCAGACCCGCCATGTTGAGAACTTCGCTTTCGCTCTCTTCACGAATCAGGTCGACCATTTCATCGATGGTCAGACGACCAATCAACTTGCCGTTCTTGTCCACCACGGGAGCGGAAATAAGGTCGTAACGCTCGAACGCTTGCGCTGCATCATAGGCTTCTTCGTCCGGATGAAAACTCACCGGGTCGCTGGCCATGACTTCAGAGACCTGTTTCTCCGGATCGTTGACCAGCAAGCGCTTGATCGGCAGCACGCCCTTGAGGACACCGTCGTAATCGACCACGAACAGTTTGTCGGTATGACCAGGAAGCTCCTTGAGACGACGCAAGTAACGCAATACCACTTCAAGACTGACATCCTCACGGATCGTCACCATCTCGAAGTCCATCAACGCACCGACCTGCTCCTCGTCATAAGACAGAGCCGAACGCACACGCTCGCGCTGCTGCTGGTCCAGCGTTTCCATCAACTCGTGAACGACATCTCGCGGCAGCTCGGAAGCCAGGTCAGCAAGTTCGTCGGCGTCCATGTCCTTGGCCGCAGCCAGGAGTTCGTGATCGTCCATGTCGGCGATCAGGGTTTCACGGACCGAGTCGGATACTTCAAGAAGGATGTCGCCGTCGCGGTCAGCCTTGACCAATTGCCAGAGCGTCAGACGATCGTCCAGCGGCAAGGCTTCAAGGATATAGGCGACGTCGGCGGAGTGCAGATCATCAAGCTTGCGTTGCAGCTCGACGAGATTTTGCCGGTGGACCAGGTTCTCGACCCGATCGTGATGCGGGCCCTCCTGGCGGTGAGTCAGGTCTTCGACCACTCGCTGACGCTGCAACAGCTCAATGACTTGAGCGAGGCGGTCCTGCAAGCTTTCCTGCGTTTTTTTTACTTCAATTTCAGACATAGGCGAACTCCACTCCCAGCAGAGGAGCACGCCGGAAGGATCAATCAGTCAATTCGTGATTGGAAAAACTGTTTACTGAGTAACTACTGGGTAAGTCCATGGAGGTATTCCACAAGCCCCGGCGGGGCTGACGGGCGCAATGATACACCGCCTGACGGTTTTAAATGTTAAAAAATCGCGGATGAAACAAGCGCTTGCAGGACAAACCTGAGCATCGCTCTGATCCTTCAAACTGCGACGACTCATCCTGAAAAGAAAGCACACCGCCTCGAAAAATACGGCGGCTACGCTTGTGGAGAATCGTCACGGAGGACGCTCGATGCCATCGAATAAACAGTATTTTTTCCTTATCACCCTGCTCTGCCCGCACTGGGCGATTGCCACGACTATTCATCGTTGCGAGGCCGCCGGCGGGCAAATCACCTTCACCACACTGAGCTGCGCAACCGACGAAAACCTCTCGCTGCAGGTAATACAAACCTTCACACCAGGCAGCACCATCACAGCGCTGATGCCTGAAGCGGAGCCTCACCAAAGAATAGTCACGACCACCAACAGGCGAGAGCCAGTTGTTGTGGGCCAGACCCAAGACAATTGTGGAAACCTGATCAGCGCCAGAGAGCGGCGTGAAGCAATCATGAGCAAACGGATCATCGCCGGCATGAGTCAGCAAGATGTAGAAAGCGCACTCGGCAAGCCCGACAAGATCAGTATTCGGAATTCAAGCACCCACTACCGCTACGACTCGAAGCGAGGACGTAGCGCACAGATTGAATTCGATGAGAGAGGATGTACAAGAGGAAAAGCCAAATCCCAGACGGCAAAAAGCCCGCATTAAATGCGGGCTTTCTGTTGTATGGTGCACTCGACAGGATTCGAACCTGTGACCGCTCGGTTCGTAGCCGAGTACTCTATCCAGCTGAGCTACGAGTGCATTTTGTGTTTTTAGACCAGACCACAACTGGCTGAAGCCGAGTTACTTATATCGCTATAAACAACTCTTAAATGGTGCACTCGACAGGATTCGAACCTGTGACCGCTCGGTTCGTAGCCGAGTACTCTATCCAGCTGAGCTACGAGTGCATTTGTTGCCGCGCATTATAGGCCGTTAAATCTGTTTGTAAAGCGCTTTTTTCTAGTAATTTCAACAACTTACCGAAGAAGCCAGATTACAACGTACTACGAAAATAATGGCGGAGAACGGGGGATTCGAACCCCCGACACCCTTTTGAGGTGTACTCCCTTAGCAGGGGAGCGCCTTCGGCCACTCGGCCAGCTCTCCGCAACACGGGGCGTATATTAACCAGCTTCTTCCCCGTTTGCAAACATAAAAAACGATAAAAATTAATGGCTTGGTTCTTCGTCCTTCTCTTTCTTGATCCGCAGGTAGATTTCCTCACGGTGGACAGCTACCTCTTTCGGGGCGTTGACCCCGATACGCACTTGATTTCCTTTGACGCCGAGCACGGTCACGGTGATTTCGCCATCACCAATAATCAGGCTTTCTGCGCAGCGACGAGTCAAAATCAGCATACCTTTCACCTCACGCATTTCATTTCAGGGACAGCAGTCTGCAAAAAAAAAGCAAAAAGCCTACAACCAAATCGGTCGAGGCCTACATGCCAGAGTATTGACTAACGGGAGCAAAAGAACAGCTTCGAGGGTCACGCCATTCAAAAAAACAAAAGGCGCGGTTCAGACCGCGCCTTTTGGCAAATGCATCACTCGCCCTGGCGGGCCGGTGCATCCAGATCGAAAGCCGTGTGCAGGGCGCGCACAGCCAGTTCCAGGTACTTCTCTTCGATCACTACGGAGACTTTGATTTCCGAAGTCGAGATCATCTGGATGTTGATGCTTTCCTTGGCCAGGGATTCGAACATGCGGCTGGCTACGCCTGCGTGAGAACGCATGCCAACGCCGACGATCGACACCTTGGCGATCTTGGTGTCGCCAACGACTTCACGGGCACCGATCTCGCGAGCGGTGTTTTCCAGCACGCCCTGGGCGGCCTGGTAGTCATTGCGGTGCACAGTGAAGGTGAAGTCGGTGGTGTTATCGTGCGCAACGTTCTGCACGATCATGTCGACTTCGATGTTCGCGGCGCTGATCGGGCCGAGAATCTTGAACGCAACGCCCGGGGTGTCTGGCACGCCACGGATGGTCAGCTTGGCTTCATCGCGGTTGAAGGCGATGCCGGAAATGATCGGCTGTTCCATGGTTTCCTCTTCATCAATAGTAATGAGGGTGCCCGGACCCTCCTTGAAGCTGTGCAGTACGCGCAGCGGGACGTTGTACTTGCCGGCGAATTCCACCGCACGGATCTGCAATACCTTGGAACCGAGGCTGGCCATTTCCAGCATCTCTTCGAAGGTGATCTTGTCCAGGCGCTGAGCCACGGACACCACGCGCGGGTCGGTGGTGTAGACACCATCGACGTCGGTGTAGATCTGGCACTCGTCAGCCTTCAAGGCCGCCGCCAGCGCCACACCGGTGGTGTCGGAGCCGCCACGACCGAGGGTGGTGATGTTGCCGTGCTCATCAACACCCTGGAAACCGGCGACGACGACTACGCGACCAGCCTTCAGGTCGCCGCGAATCTTCTGGTCATCAATCTGCAAGATACGCGCTTTATTGTGCGCGCTATCCGTCAGGATCCGAACCTGGTTGCCGGTGTAGGACACCGCTGGCACACCGCGCTTGATCAGCGCCATGGCCAACAGGGCAATAGTCACCTGCTCACCGGTGGACACGATCACATCCAGTTCACGCGGAACCGGCTGGCCGTCGCCACTGATTTGCTTGGCCAGATCGATCAGACGGTTGGTTTCGCCGCTCATTGCAGACAGCACAACCACCAGGTCATCGCCGGCATCGCGGAATTTCTTAACCTTGTCGGCGACCTGCTCGATTCTCTCGACAGTGCCGACCGAGGTGCCTCCAAATTTCTGTACGATCAAAGCCATTTCAAAGCCGCCTCTGCCCATGAAGGGCGCCCAAATAATCACTCAAACAGCGTTCCGGCCCGCCACTAGACTGCGAGCCGGAGGCACTGCCTTATAAACCCTGCTCTACAAATGGAACGGTCAGCGCCAGTGCCGCATCCAGCGCGCCAGCGTCGGTACCGCCGCCTTGCGCCATGTCTGGACGACCTCCGCCCTTCCCGCCCACTGCCGCAGCAGCTTGCTTCATCAAATCACCGGCTTTGAGTTGGCCAGTCAGGTCCTTGGTTACGCCTGCAACCAGAACGACCTTATCCTCATGGACACTGCCGAGCAGGATCACTGCGCGGCCGAGTTTGTTCTTCAACTGATCGACCAGCGCCAGCAGCGCCTTGCCATCCTGGCCATCCAGGCGTGCCGCCAGGACTTTCGCGCCCTTGACGTCCAGAGCGGAAGCCGACAGATCGTCGCCCGCCGCACTGGCTGCCTTGGCCTGCAACTGCTCGAGTTGCTTCTCCAGCAGACGGTTGCGCTCCAGCACAGCCGACAGTTTGTCGATCAGGTTGTCGCGGCTGCCCTTGACCAGGCTGGCCGCTTCCTTGAGTTGCTCTTCCGCCGCATTCAAGTAGGCCAGTGCCGCGGCACCGGTGACTGCCTCGATACGACGTACACCAGAGGCCACACCGCCTTCGCTGATGATTTTCAGCAAGCCGATGTCGCCGGTACGCTTGGCGTGAATACCGCCGCACAGCTCGACGGAGAAATCGCCGCCCATGCTCAGCACACGTACGCTGTCGCCGTATTTTTCGCCGAACAGCGCCATGGCGCCTTTTTTCTTGGCGGTATCGATATCGGTTTCTTCGGTTTCAACGGCGGAGTTCTTGCGGATCTCGGCGTTGACGATGTCTTCCAGCGCTTTCAGCTGCTCAGGCTTGATCGCCTCGAAGTGGCTGAAGTCGAAGCGCAGACGCTGACTGTCCACCAGCGAGCCCTTCTGCTGTACGTGATCACCCAGCACTTTGCGCAATGCGGCATGCAACAAGTGAGTGGCCGAGTGGTTCAGCGAAGTGGCGTGACGCACGTCGGCTTCGACGTGGGTTTCCACCGGGGCACCGATCAACAGGCTGCCCGACGCCAACACGCCGTGGTGCAAGAATGCGCCGCCGGTCTTGGTGGTGTCGCGAACGTCGAAACGCGAAGCGCCGGCCTGCAGATAACCGCAGTCGCCAACCTGACCACCGGATTCGGCATAGAACGGGGTCTGGTTCAGAACGACAACGCCTTCTTCGCCTTCATTCAATACGTCGACCGACTGCCCGTCTTTATAGATGGCAACGACTTTCGCCGAACCGCTGGTAGCGTGGTAACCGGTGAATTCGGTATCGACATCAACCTTCACCAGGCTGTTGTAGTCCATGCCGAAAGAGCTGGCGGAGCGGGCACGGACGCGCTGGGCTTCCATTTCACGCTCGAAACCTTCTTCGTCGATGGTCAGGCTGCGCTCGCGAGCGATGTCGCCGGTCAGGTCCATCGGGAAACCGTAGGTGTCGTAGAGTTTGAACACCACGTCGCCCGGTACCACGTCGCCCTTGAGCTCGGCCAGATCCTGTTCGAGGATCTTCAGGCCCTGCTCCAGGGTCTTGGCGAACTGCTCTTCTTCGGCTTTCAGTACGCGCTCGATGTGCGCCTGCTGGGATTTCAGCTCCGGGAAGGCTTCGCCCATCTCGGCGACCAGGGCCGCAACGATCTGGTAGAAGAAGCTGCCCTTGGCGCCCAGCTTGTTACCGTGACGGCAGGCGCGACGGATGATCCGGCGCAGCACGTAGCCGCGGCCTTCGTTGGAAGGCAGCACGCCGTCGGCAATCAGGAAACCGCAGGAACGAATGTGGTCGGCCACGACTTTCAGGGAAGCCTGGGCGTCGTTGGTGCAGCCGATGGCCTTGGCCGATGCGCTCAGCAGGCTCTGGAACAGGTCGATTTCATAGTTCGAGTGAACGTGCTGCAGCACGGCACTGATCCGCTCCAGGCCCATGCCGGTGTCCACCGACGGCGCTGGCAGCGGGTGCAACACGCCATCGGCGGTGCGGTTGAACTGCATGAATACGTTGTTCCAGATTTCGATGTAACGGTCGCCGTCTTCTTCTGGCGAGCCCGGTGGGCCACCCCAGATGTCGGCGCCGTGATCGTAGAAAATCTCGGTGCAAGGACCGCACGGGCCGGTGTCGCCCATGGTCCAGAAGTTGTCCGACGCGTATGGCGCGCCCTTGTTGTCGCCGATACGGACCATGCGCTCGGCCGGAACGCCGATTTCCTTGGTCCAGATGTCGTACGCCTCGTCATCGCTGGCGTAGACGGTGACCCAGAGCTTTTCCTTCGGCAGGTTCAGCCACTTGTCGGAGGTCAGGAAGGTCCAGGCGTAGGTGATCGCGTCACGCTTGAAGTAATCGCCGAAGCTGAAGTTACCCAGCATTTCGAAGAAAGTGTGGTGACGAGCGGTATAGCCGACGTTTTCCAGGTCGTTGTGCTTGCCGCCTGCGCGCACGCATTTCTGGCTGCTGACGGCGCGGGTGTACGCGCGCTTTTCCTGGCCCAGGAAGCAGTCCTTGAACTGGTTCATCCCCGCGTTGGTGAACAGCAGGGTTGGGTCGTTGCCCGGAATCAAAGAGCTGGAGGCTACACGGGTGTGGCCTTGCTCTTCGAAGAAGCGAAGGAAGGCTTCACGGATTTCTGCGCTTTTCATTAGGTTCTTCCACGGAGGCTGCGGCCAAAGGCCTGTTCGAAACGTCACAGACGAAACGACGGCAAAGGGCCGCATTATATCGGCCCTGCGCGCGGGGTACAGCGTGTTTATACGATAGAAACGGTCAATTGGCGTGCTAACGCTATCACTTACGCGAAAAGTCGACGAATGTCGCGACGACCTGCTCGATTTGATCACGGCTGACGTCCATGTGCGTCACCATCCGCAGACGAGCGGCAGCGCTGAGGGTGATACCGCGTTCGGCCGCATACGCCTTGAGCGCCTGGGCCTTATCGCCGATGTTCACGTACACCATGTTGGTCTGCACCGGCTCGACTTCATAACCCGCCGCGCGCAGGCCTTCGGCCAGGTGTTGGGCATTGGCATGGTCGTCCGCCAGGCGCTGGACGTTGTGATCCAGCGCATAAAGGCCTGCCGCTGCCAGGATCCCGGCCTGGCGCATGCCACCACCGACCATCTTGCGCAGGCGCCGCGCCTTGGCGATCAACTCCACCGAACCGCACAGCACCGAGCCGACCGGCGCGCCGAGGCCTTTGGACAGGCACACCGAGACCGAATCGAAATGCCGGGTAATCTCCCGCGCATCAACCCCCAGCTTGACCGCCGCGTTATACAGCCGCGCGCCATCCAGGTGCAGTTGCAGCCCGTGCTCACGGGTAAAGCTGCGAGCACGCGCCAGGTATTCCAGCGGCAGAACCTTGCCCTGCATGGTGTTTTCCAACGCCAGCAGGCGTGTGCGGGCAAAGTGGAAATCGTCCGGCTTGATCGCCGCGGCGACCTGTTCCAGATCCAGCGAGCCATCGGCCTGCACTTCCAGCGGCTGCGGCTGGATCGAACCCAGCACCGCCGCACCACCGCCTTCATATTTATAGGTATGCGCCTGCTGTCCGACGATGTACTCGTCACCGCGCTCGCAATGGGCCATCAAGCCGAGCAGGTTGCTCATGGTTCCGCTCGGGACAAACAGCGCGGCGGCAAAACCCAGGCGCTTGGCCAATTCGGCTTCCAGTCGATTGACCGTCGGATCTTCGCCATAAACGTCGTCCCCGGTGGCCGCAGTGGCCATCGCGTCGAGCATTCCGGCGGACGGTTGGGTGACGGTGTCGCTGCGAAGATCGATAACGCTCATGAATCTGGCCTCGGTAAGCAGGGGGAAATCCCTTTCAGGAAAGAATTACTGCGGTCATGCCGATGATTAATCAACCCTCGAGCAAGGAAAAGACGGATTAATCCAGCGAAAAAGTCGATGGCAATCATCTGAAAGCATCAATGCACCGGTAGGAAATATGTGTTAAAAACGCTGCGCCGCCAAACATTCTGGCGGCAAAACGTTCTCAGGGCGGGGTGCAACTCCCCACCGGCGGTAATTGCGCGCAATGCGCATAGCCCGCGAGCGCTTGGTGAAGGCACGGCTTCGGCGGTGACTGGCAGCAAGGTCAGCAGACCCGGTGTGATTCCGGGGCCGACGGTCATAGTCCGGATGAAGAGAGAACGGGATTGTTGCCGATGGGCCGTGAGCAGCATTCGTGCGAGCGTGCGTACCCTGAAATCCCCTTCGATTCATAACGCCCTGTTTTTCACACAAACAGGAGTCAGAACATGCAACCCACCGCAATCGACAGCAAAAGCAAACACCATCAGGGCGAGCGCGTTGCGTTCATTCAGGCCTGCTGGCACAAGGATATTGTTGACCAGAGCCGTAAAGGCTTCGTCAGCGAGATGATTGCCCAGGGTTATCAAGAGTCCGACATCGATTTCTTCGAAGTCGGCGGCGCCTTTGAAATGCCCCTCCACGCCAAGTTGCTGGCCAAGACTGGCCGTTATGCCGGCATTGTCGCCGCAGCCCTGGTGGTGGACGGCGGGATCTACCGCCACGAATTCGTTGCCCAGTCGGTGGTCAGCGGCCTGATGCAGGTTCAACTGGAAACCGAAGTGCCGGTGTTCTCGGTGTCCCTGACCCCGCACCACTTCCATGCCGGTGAAGAACACCACAAGTTCTTCTTCGAGCATTTCGTGCATAAAGGTCAGGAAGCGGCGAGGACCTGTGCGGATACGCTGAGCAAGATTCGCGCGTTGCGTCGCACCGAGCCGCGTGCGGTAGCGGTTTAACCACCGCAAAAAACTGTGGGAGCGAGCCTGCTCGCGATGACGGCCTACCAGTCAACATCTATGACGACTGATAAACCGCTATCGCGAGCAGGCTCGCTCCCACATTGGTTATGTGCTGCTCTCAGGCGAGGTTTTCGTCGCTGGTCGGAACGACCAGGATGCCGGCCCGCAGGCCATTCTTCACCTTGGGGTTCGGGAAGATGATCCGGGCGCCCTCTTCCTCGATGATCCAGCGGGTGTTGGCGATGTCTTCCGCCAGCAGGTAACCCACGTCCAGCTGCGAAAAATTCTCGATATCGGCCGGCAGGTTCAGGCGGAAGCTGTCGCTGTGCTTGATGATTTCCCGTGCCACGCTGAACAACTGCAAGCCGTCCAGCGCCGCCTCGGTCAATTCCGGCTCGGTGCCTTCGATGATCTGTTTCAGGCGGTTTTCCAGCAGCGAGACGTTGACCCCCTCGTTCTGCCCGAAAGGCCGCGCCTTGCCCAGTTCCAGGGTGAAGGACTCGGCACCCAGCTTGTCGTAGGTGTAGGAGCTGAAAACGATGGACGGCTTGTTCTGCAGCAGCACCGCCTCCATGCCGGCGGCGCGCAGGCGAGCCAGTTCCTGGCGCGAGTGCTGGCGCCCCTCCTTCCAGGGGTACAGGGCGAACTGCTCGATTTTCGATCCACGAATGGCCGTGTGCAGGTCGTAGTGCAGGCGCTGGCGATCCGGCAGGCTGAAGAAACTGGCGGCCAGCCGCTCCAGCTCGCAGGCGCGCAGGGCTTCGTTGCCGCTGCTTTGTTCGTGACGGCCGTTGAACAGCCGATTGACGTCCTGCTCGACGAAGCGTTCGCCGCGACGAATGGCGTCGGGGTTGCCGAACAGGAACAGAATACGTGCACGCGGCTTGAGATCGCCGCGAGCGATGTCGTGCAGCAGCCGGTCGAGCAGTTCGATCGGTGCTGTTTCGTTGCCGTGGATCCCTGCCGACAGCAGCAGATCCAGGCCATTGTCACGAGCTTCGGGTGGCCGCACTTCCAGCGCACCCTCGCTCAACCAGCGCATGCGCACGCCTTCGACAGTCAGTTGAGTCTTCTCCGCCGGTTCGCGGCCGGCGAGGGTCAGTTCAAGCAGTTTGCCGAGGGCGAGCATAGAGCGGTTTCCTTAGTGGTCGTGATTGCAATCCGGGCCGTGAACGTGACCGTCATCGCCTTCGAGGTCAGCCGGTTCCATCTCCAGTTGCAGACTTACCAGATTAGTCGCCAATGGGCGCAACAGCAGGTTGGCGTATTCTTCGTCGTCTTCTTCGACGTCCACGCCGATCAGCAGCTGGCCGCGGCCATCCTGCTGGATCCACAGCTCTTTGCCTTGCCACATGACCGCGACGCGGGTGCAGGAGGTTTCCAGTTGCGTGCCGTCGGTGTCTTCAAGGATCAGCTGCAGTTTGTCGCTCATGTGATTACGCTCTCATTGGAGATGAACCGGCGCGCACCCGGGCCCGGGTGCGCGCCGTCGATCAATTGATCTGGAATGGATAAACCGCGCCCAGTTTAAGGATTTGCGTCAGTTCATCCAGTGCCGTCCGGCACTCAAGCAGCAATTGCGGGTCCGCAAGATCGTTTTCGGTCATGCGGTCGCGGTAGTGCTTGTTAACCCATTCGGTCAGGGTGCCGTACAACGGTGCCGTCATGATAACGCCTGGGTTGACCGCCGCCAGTTCGGTTTCATTGAGCGCCACGCGCAGTCGCAGGCAAGCCGGGCCACCGCCGTTCTGCATGCTTTGCTTGAGATCGAAAACCTTGACCTCGCGAATCAGGCCGCCGGAACTGGTCAGACCCTGCAGGTATTGCCAGACACGCTCGTTGCCACGGCACTCTTCCGGCACGATCAACAGCATGCTGCCGTCAGGACGCGTCAGCAATTGGCTGTTGAACAGGTAGGAGCGGACCGCGTCTTCAACGCTGACCGCCGAACGCGGTACGCACACCGACTGGAACTTCCCGCCGACCTTGGCCAGCTTGGCCTGCAACTCAGCCAGCATCTTGTCGGTCTCGAGGAACGCATCCTCGTGATAGAACAGCACTTCGCCATTACCCACGGCGATCACGTCGTTGTGGAACACACCTTGGTCGATCACCGACGGGTTCTGCTGGGCATAGACCACACCGTCATCCTTCAGGCCGTGCAGGCGGGCAACTGCCTGGGACGCTTCTAGTGTCTGGCGGGCCGGGTACTTCTGCGGTGCCGGGTAACGGGTGTCGAAGGCGCTGCGACCGAATACGAAGAACTCGACGCCAGCTTCGCCGTATTCACGGCAGAAACGGGTGTGGTTGGCCGCGCCTTCGTCACCGAACTGCGCCACGGCCGGCAAGGCGGCGTGATGAGCGAAGTGCTTCTGGTCGGCAAACATCGCACCCAGCACGCGACTGGTGGTCGGGTGCTCGATGCTGCGGTGGTATTTGCAGTTGAGGTTGGCGGCGGTGAAATGCACGCGGCCGTCCGCAGTGTCGGCACTCGGGCTGACGGTGGCGGCGTTGGCGACCCACATGCTCGACGCCGAGCAGCTGGCGACCAGCAGCGGCATTGCGTCTTTGGCGGCGCGCTCAATCACTTGCGCGTCAGTGCCACTGAAGCCCAGGCGACGCAGTGCGGCCACATCCGGACGCTCCTGCGGGGCCAGTACGCCTTGCTGAAAGCCCATGTCCATCAGCGCTTTCATTTTCGCCAGGCCCTGCAGCGCCGCTTCCTTGGGGTTCGACGCCTGCTGGCTGTTGCTCTGGGACGCGACGTTGCCGTAGGACAAACCGCCGTAGTTATGGGTCGGCCCCACTAGACCGTCGAAATTGACTTCATAGGATTTCATCAGCGAGGCTCCACGAGAATCTGTTTGTTATAGGCATCAAGTAACTGTTCAGTGCGACCGCGGCGCGGCCATCGCGAGCAAGCTCGCTCCCACAGGTTTGGTGGTGTTCACAAATTGTGTGTACTACTCAAATCCTGTGGGAGCGAGCCTGCTCGCGATTTGCATTACGCCATCTTCACGCCAGGCGTCAGGGCCGATGGCAACACCAGGTTCGGCGTTTCCAGCGAAGCCACCGGGTATGCGCAGTAATCGGCCGCGTAGTAGGCACTGGCGCGATGGTTGCCCGAGGCGCCGACGCCGCCGAACGGTGCACTGCTCGCGGCACCGGTCAGTTGCTTGTTCCAGTTGACGATGCCGGCGCGGCTTTCCAGCCAGAATTGCTGGTAACGCGCTTCGGAGTCCGACAGCAGGCCGGCGGCCAGGCCGTAGGCCGTGTCGTTGGCTTCAGCGATCGCCGCTTCGAAATCAGCGTAGCGGATCACTTGCAGCAATGGCCCGAACAGCTCTTCATCCGGGCGCTCGGCCACGGCGGTCACGTCGAGAATGCCAGGGGTCAGCAATGCCGCCTGAGCCTGAGGCTGGGTCATTTCCAGCAAGGCCACCGCGCCATTGGCCAGCAGATGCGCCTGGGCATCCATCAGTGCCTTGGCCGCGCCGAGGGAAATCACCGAACCCATGAACGGCGCCGGCTGTTGATCGAAGGCACCCACGTCGATGGTCGAGCTGACCGCCACCAGCCGCGCCAGCAACGCATCGCCCCAGGCGCCTTGCGGCACCAGCAAGCGGCGTGCGCAGGTGCAGCGCTGACCGGCGGAAATGAACGCCGACTGGATGATGGTGTAGACAGCGGCATCCACGTCAGCGACCTGATCGACCACCAGCGGGTTGTTGCCGCCCATTTCCAGCGCCAGGATCTTGTCCGGACGACCGGCGAATTGATTGTGCAGGTGATTGCCGGTGCGGCTCGAGCCGGTGAAGAACAGGCCGTCGATTCCCGGATTCGCCGCCAGGGCGATACCGGTTTCGCGAGCGCCCTGCAGCAGGTTCAGCACACCTGCCGGCAGGCCAGCCTCGATCCAGCACTTGACCGTCAGCTCGGCGACTTTCGGCGTCAGCTCGCTTGGCTTGAACAGCACGCTGTTACCCGCCAGCAGCGCCGGGACGATGTGACCGTTGGGCAGGTGACCCGGGAAGTTGTAAGGACCGAATACAGCAACCACGCCATGGGGCTTGTGACGCAATACAGCGGTGGCGTCGCCCAGCGGGCCGCTCTTCTCGCCGGTACGTTCGCGGTAGCTCTGCACCGAGATCGCAACCTTGTTGACCATGCTGGTGACTTCGGTCGCCGCTTCCCACAGGGGTTTGCCGGTTTCCTCACCAATGGTGCGAGCCAGTTCGTCCGCGTGATTTTTCAGGGCTGCGGCAAAGGCTTCCAGCACCGAAATACGCTCTTCCAGGGTGCGGCGGGCCCAGCCGGGAAACGCCTGGCGCGCGGCCTGCACGGCCGACTCGACCTGGGCGGCAGTGGCGCCATTGCCGGCCCACAGCACTTGCTGGGTCACCGGGTTCAACGACTCAAAGGCTTCGCCCTGACCGTCCAGCCATTCACCTGCGATGTATAGCGACTTCATTATTTCGACTCCCGAGCAGCGGACAACGGAACGGCGCGCACCTGATCGCCGGCGTTGAGTTGAAGACGTTTGGCGGTCAGCGGATCGACCACCAGCGTGCCCGCGGCGAAGCGTGCGGGTGCGGCGGTGATGCGGCAGTCTTCGCGCTTGCGGTTATGAATAATGAAAGGCGTGGCGTCGTCGCCCGGCGTGCCGATGGCCAGCACCAGCGCCTGGCTGTCGCGTACCGCGCGGATCTTGCCGGTTTCGCACTCGATGGCCGGGCCCGCGTCGAAAATATCGACGTAACCCTGATAACTGAAGCCTTCGCTCTTGAGCATCGACAGCGCAGGCTCGGTGTCCGGGTGGACCTGGCCGATCACGTTGCGCGCATCCGGCGACAGGAAGCAGGTGTACAGCGGGAATTTCGGCATCAGTTCGGCGATGAACGCCTTGTTGCCCACGCCGGTGAGGTAGTCGGCCTGGCTGAATTCCATCTTGAAGAAGTGCCGACCCAGGCTTTCCCAGAATGGCGAACGCCCGGCTTCATCGGACACACCGCGCATCTCGGCGATGATCTTGTTGCCGAACAGGTGCGGGAACTCGGCGATGAACAGCATCCGCGCCTTGGACAGCATGCGGCCGTTGAGGCCCGTGCGGTAATCGGCGTGCAGGAACAAGGAGCACAACTCGGAATTGCCGGTCAGGTCGTTGGCCAGGAACAGCGTAGGGATTTCACGATAGATGTTCAGTTCTTGCGAAGCGCTGACGGTCAGACCGACGCGGAAGTTGTACCAGGGCTCGCGCAGGCCGACGGCACCGGCGATCGCGGAAATCCCCACCACACGGCCATCGTCGTCTTCGAGCACGAACAGGTAGTCCGCATCGCCCCGCCCGGCTTCGCCGCGGAAGGTCTTCTCGGCCCAGCCGACCCGATGGGTCAGGCGCTCTTCGTTGGCCGGCAAGGTGGTCAGGCCGGTGCCGGTGCTGCGGGCCAGGTCGATCAGAGCGGGTAAATCGCTGCTGCGTACGGGACGAACGATCATGCTATCTCCTCAAACGGGCCGCCAACGCCACCCGCGAAACTTCGCTGCTTTGCAGAATGCTTTCAGACCGGCCTTAAACCGCCACCAGGCGCACGCTGGCACCTTCACCGACGCCCAGGGCTTCGGCGGCTTCCAGATCCAGAGTCACGGGTTTGCCCGGCGCGTAATCGAGCTCGAGCAACACGGCGCGGTAATCCTGCAACTGTGCATTGGCCACCAGGTACTGGCGTCCGACACCTTTGGCCGGCTCGCCGATCTTCACCGGCACCACGCGGCTCTGGGCGATCGAACGGATCCCCGAAACGCGGGCGTGCAGGGTCGGGCCGCCGTCGAAGATGTCGATGTAGTGATCGGTCTCGAAGCCTTCGCGCATCAGGATGTCGAAGGTGATCTGCGCCCGCGGGTGCACCTGGCCCATGGCTTCCTGAGCGGAGTCCGGCAGCAGTGGCACGTAGATCGGGTAGTGCGGCATCAGCTCGGCCAGGAAGGTACGGCTCTTCAGACCGCACAGGCGCTCGGCTTCAGCGTAGTTGAGGTCGAAGAAGTTGCGGCCGATGGCATCCCAGAATGGCGAGTCGCCGTTTTCATCGCTGTAACCGACGATCTCGGTGACCACGGCATCGGCAAAGCGCTCCGGATGGCTGGCCACGAACAGCAGGCGCCCACGGGAATTGAGTTCGGCCCACGGCGAACCCACCAACTCGCGCTGCACGTAGAAACTGGTCAGCAAACTGTTGCCGGTCAGGTCGTGGCACTGGGAGAGCACGTGGATCTTGTTGTGAATCTTCAGCTCGCGGGAGGCGTGCACGAAGGTCTCGTTGCGAAAGCTGTAGAACGGCTCGGAATAACCGGCCGACGCCACGATGGCCGAGCAACCGACGAGTTTGCCGGTGGCGGTGTCTTCGAGCACGAAGAAATAGCTTTCTTCACCGTTGAAACTGACTTCGGCGGCGAACGAGGCTTCGCTCGCGGCGATCTTGTCGCTCAGGCGTTCAACGTCATCCGGCAAGGAAGTGACACCAATCGGGCTGTCCGCAGCCAGACGCTGTACCTCGCCCAGATCAGCCATTTGCGCGGGGCGCATCACCAGCATGGTGTCACTCCTTTTTCAACTCTTGAGGAAAATAAGCCGGCCCCTTGTAGGAGCGAGCCTGCTCGCGATGGTGGATCAGTAACAATGATGTCGACTGACACACCATCGCGAGCAGGCTCGCTCCTACAGAAAAGCGGGACCGGTATCAAAATTTGGATCGACGCCCGAATCCTCAGGCGTCGAAGGGTCTATCAGGCTTGTGTCAGTTTTGCCGCGGCACGTTCGAAACGGTCCAGGCCGGCATCGATATCGGCGTCTTCAACCACCAGGCTTGGCGCGAAACGCACCACGTCAGGACCGGCTTGCAGCACCATCAGGCCTTCTTTTTCAGCGGCGTTGAAGATGTCCTTGGCCTTGCCCTTCCAGGCATCGCTGAGCACGCAACCGATCAACAGGCCCAGGCCACGCACCTGGGTGAACAGGCCGTACTTCTCGCCGATCTGCTCCAGGCGCGCCTTGAACTTGTCGTGCTTGGCATTCACGCCCGCCAGCACTTCAGGGGTGTTGATCACGTCCATGACCGCCCCGGCAACGGCGCACGCCAGCGGGTTGCCGCCGTAGGTGGTGCCGTGGGTGCCGACGACCAGGTGCTTGGCCAGGTCTTCGGTGGTCAGCATGGCCGCGATCGGGAAACCGCCGCCCAGGCTCTTGGCGCTGGTCAGGATGTCCGGAATCACGCCGTAGTGCTGGTAGGCAAACAGCTTGCCGGTACGGCCCATGCCGGTTTGCACTTCGTCGAAGATCAGCAGTGCGTTGTGCGCGGTGCACAGCTCGCGGGCACCTTGCAGGTATTCGAGTTCGGCCGGGATCACGCCGCTTTCGCCCTGGATCGGCTCCAGCACCACTGCGCAGGTCTTGTCGGAAATGGCAGCTTTCAGCGCGGCCAGATCGTTGTACGGCACGTGGGTGATACCGGTGATTTTCGGACCGAAGCCGTCGGAGTACTTCGACTGGCCACCGACGTTCACGGTGAACAGGGTGCGGCCGTGGAAGCTGTTGAGCGCGGCGATGATTTCGTACTTCTCGCTGCCGAAACGGTCGAAACCGACACGACGGGCCAGCTTGAAGGCGGCCTCGTTGGCTTCGGCGCCGGAGTTGCAGAAGAAGGCACGCTCGGCAAAGGTTGCATCAACCAGCTTATGGGCCAGGCGCAGGGCCGGCTCATTGGTGAACACGTTGGACACGTGCCACAGCTTGTTGGCTTGCTCGGTCAAGGCACCGACCAGCGCCGGATGCGCGTGGCCCAGTACGTTTACGGCAATCCCGCCGGCGAAGTCGATCAGCTCGCGGCCGGACTGGTCCCAGACGCGGGAACCGGCGCCACGGACCGGAATGAAAGCGGCAGGCGCGTAGTTGGGAACCATTACCTGGTCGAAATCGGCGCGTTCTACCGCAGCGTGCTCAACGGACATCGGAGTCTCCTGAAGAGAAAACACTCGCCTGAAACTGGCGAGCGATGGGGGGATTGTAAGGACAGTTTTCAGCCCGGCCTTGCCGCCAAGCGACAACTTCTTATAGCGCAAACCCCGGTTTTTCCCGGGTTTACGGCAATGCGACATATAGGGTCGCAAAGGCGCAGTTTAACTGTACGAAGCAGTTAACGGCAGGCTTGGAGGGATTTGATTTACCAGCTTCTATAGGAAGGGTGCAGGAGCTGTGTAGGAGCTGTCGAGTGAAACGAGGCTGCGATCTTTTGACCTTTAAAAGCAAGATCAAAAGATCGCAGCCTTCGGCAGCTCCTACAGGGAGGGACGGCTAGCCGCGTTCGGACGGCACCGAAGACAATTCGAACGGGCTGCTGCTGCGCCGTTGGTTGCGATCTTCCCGCGGCGTGGCGCCGAAGAAGTTGCGGTAGGCGCTGGAGAAATGCGGCCCCGAGGAGAAACCGCACGACAGGCCGATCTGGATGATCGACTTGCTGGTTTGCATCAACATCTGCCGGGCCTTGTTCAGGCGCAGTTCCAGGTAGTACTGGCTGGGCACGCGATTGAGGTATTGCTTGAAGATCCGCTCCAGCTGGCGACGGGACACGCACACGTGCTGGGCGATTTCGTCGGTGGTCAGAGGCTCTTCAATGTTGGCTTCCATCAACAGCACCGCCTGGGTGAGTTTCGGATGGCTGGAGCCCAGGCGATTCTGCAGCGGGATACGCTGACGCTCGCCGCCTTCGCGAATACGCTCGACCACCAACTCTTCCGAAACCGCACCGGCCAACTCCGCACCGTGATCCCGGGCCAGCACCGCCAGCAACAAATCGAGCACCGACATGCCACCACATGCGGTCAGGCGATCACGATCCCAATCGAACAGATGGCTGGTGGCGATGACTTTCGGAAAACGCTCGGCGAAATCGTCCTGCCAACGCCAGTGCACCGCCGCGCGATAACCATCGAGCAACCCCAGTTGCGCCAACGGATAGACACCGGCAGACAGGCCACCAATCACGCAACCGGCACGCACCAGTTGCTTGAGGGCAGTGCTGAGCGCGGGCGCCAGGGTGGTCGGCGGCTCGTCGGCGAGCAGGAACAGTTTCTGGAAATTCTCGAGCTTGCCGGTCCATGCCTCGCCCGGCAATTGCCAGGCGCCGTCGACCGGGGCTTCGGCTTGCAGGAAGGACAGTTCGTAAACCACTTCCGGATGCACACGCTGGGCAACACGCAAGGCCTCCTCAGCCAGCGCAAGCGTCAGTGCTTTAGTGCTGGGCCAAATCAGGAAACCAATTCGATGGGCAGTCATGGGCGAGCGATCCGAAGCGAAGAACAGTGATGAAGGCATGGGCCAATGCTAGCCCGTAAATGAACGCAAATCTCAAGACCGGCAAAAGTTCAGCTGGTGGGAGACTTCCTGTAGGAGCGAGCTTGCTCGCGATAGTAATAGGTCAGTCGACGCTTGTGGTGACTGAAATTTCGCGATCGCGAGCAAGCTCGCTCCTACAGGGTGCACAGCGGCAGCCCTGATTACTTGAGGCTACCCGAGAGGAATTGCTGCAAGCGTTCGGATTGCGGGTTCACCAGCACTTCGCGCGGGTTGCCGCTTTCCTCGACCACACCTTTGTGCAGGAACACCAGCTGGTTCGACACTTCACGGGCGAAGCCCATTTCGTGAGTCACCACCACCATGGTCCGGCCTTCCTGGGCCAGGGCCTGCATCACTTTCAGCACGTCGCCCACCAGCTCCGGATCCAGTGCCGAGGTCGGTTCGTCGAACAGCATGACTTCCGGCTCCATGGCCAGTGCACGGGCAATCGCCACACGCTGCTGTTCACCGCCGGACATGTGTCCTGGGTAGGCATCCTTGCGGTGCGCCACGCCCACCTTGTTCAGGTAAAGCTCGGCCTTTTCACGGGCTTCGGCCTTGGACATGCCGAGCACGTGGACCGGCGCTTCCATGATGTTTTCCATGGCGGTCATGTGCGACCACAGGTTGAAGTGCTGGAACACCATCGACAGGCGCGAACGCATGCGCTGCAGCTGTTTCGGGTCGGCGGCCTTCAGCCCGCCGTCCTTGTTCGCCACCAGTTTCAGCTCTTCGTTGTTGAGCAGGATCTTGCCCGCGTGCGGCTGCTCCAGCAGGTTGATGCAACGCAGGAAGGTACTTTTGCCGGAGCCACTGGAGCCGATGATGCTGATCACATCGCCAGCCGCCGCTTTCAGGGACACGCCCTTGAGCACTTCGTGACTGCCATAGCGTTTATGCAGGTCTTGGACTTCAAGTTTGTACATGCGGTCGGTTCTCACAAAAAGCAGTCAGTCAGTCGTTGAGCAAGCGCCCGTGACGCAGCGCTTCGCGCCCCGCCACCTTGGCCAGCCAGAAACCGGGTTGGGCGTAACGCAGCCGTTCAATGGCAAACAGCACCCCGGACGTACCAGCACACACCGTGCTGACCCGATCCGCCAGCGGATCGATCACTTCGAAAATTTCGTCACCGGCTTCGATCCACTCGCCGGGTTTACGCAAGTAGCTGATCACGCCAGGGTGCGGCGCGAACAGCAATTCGGTACCTTCGAACGGCATGCCTTCGCAAGGCTCTTGCGCAGGCTTGGGCCATTCGCCGCTGATCAAACCTTGCTCGGCGAGGAACGCCAGAATGCCTTCTGCCCAGGCCTCGGTCGCCTCGCGGCCGGTGTCGGCCTGACCGCCCAATTCAAGGGTGGTCGCCAGGCACGCCAGCGGAATCTGTGCATTCGGGAACAGTCGCGACAAGCGCAGCCACGGCAACGAGCAGGCTTCATCGAAGGAGCTGCCGCCGGAGTCTTCCGCCAGCAGACCGACCCGCACATTCAAATGCGCGGCCAGCGAGCGCCACTGCGGCCAGTGTTGCGGCAAGGCATACATGTGCAGCGCCGCTTCGGCATCGCAATGCAGATCCAGCACCACGTCGGCGGTGCAGGCGTGGCTGAGCAGGATGCGTTGCATGCCCTGCAACTGGCTGCTCGCCTCTGGTAATGCGGCCAGATGATCGCTCATGGCCTGGCGGATCAAGCGGATGTTGGCGTGCGGATCGTCACCCAGACGCCCATCGAGCTGCTGTGCGACCGGCGCACTGAGCTCGACGAAATCACGGTTGAAGTTCTTGCCGCTGCCCGCCTCGAAACGCCCTTGATGATTGCCTTGCAGCAGTTGACCCAGCCCCAGTGGATTGGCCACCGGCACCAGTTCAATCACGCCGTTGAGCAAGCCCTGGGCTTCGAGTTCGGCCAGGCGTTTTTTCAACGCCCAGGCGGTGCGCATGCCCGGCAGTTCATCGGCGTGCAGGCTGGCCTGGATGTAGGCCTTGCGCTCGCCACTGCCGAAGCGAAACACCGAAATATGGCGCTCGCTGCCCAGATGGCTCCACGGCAAAGCGTGATCGATGCGTTCCATATCAGTGCTTCCGCGGGGCCAGGTAGCCCAGCCAGCGGCGCTCGGCCAGTTTGAACAGCTTCACCAGAATGAAGGTCAGGCACAGGTAGAACACGCCGGCGGTGATGTACGCCTCGAACGGCAGGTAGAACTGGGCGTTGACCGTGCGCGCGGCACCGGTGATGTCGATCAGGGTCACGATGGACGCCAGACTGGTGGTCTGCAGCATCATGATCACTTCGTTGCTGTACTGCGGCAGCGCGCGGCGCAGTGCCGACGGCAGCAGGATGCGCTTGTACATCTTGAAGCGCGACATGCCCATGGCCTTGGCCGCTTCGATCTCGCCGTTCGGCGTGGCGCGCAGGCTGCCGGCAATGATCTCGGCGGTGTAGGCGCTGGTGTTGATCGCGAAGGCCAGGCAGGCGCAGAAGGTCGCGCTGGACAGCCACGGCCACATGAAGCTTTCGCGCACGGCCTGGAATTGCGCCAGGCCGTAGTAGATCAAGAACAGCTGCACCAGCATCGGCGTGCCGCGGATCACGTAGGTGTAGAGCCACGCCGTCATGTTGACCACGGCGTTTTTCGAAACGCGCATCAAGCCCAGCGGCAACGCACACAGCAAGCCGAAGAACAGCGACAGGGCGAGCAGTTTGAGGGTGGTGACCAAGCCGCCGAGGTACAGCGGCAGGGCCTCCCAGATGACGTTGTAGTCGAAGATCATAGCTCAGCCGCCCTTACGCCTACCGAGTAGCGCTTCTCGAGGTGACGCAATGCCAGCAACGAAACACTGGTGATCACCAGGTACAGCGCCGCCACTGCAAGGAAGAAGGTGAAAGGCTCACGGGTGGCGTCGGCCGCCTGCTTGGCCTTGAACATCATGTCTTGCAGACCCACCACCGAAATCAGCGCGGTGGCCTTGGTCAGTACCAGCCAGTTGTTGGTGAAGCCGGGAATCGCCAGGCGAATCATCTGCGGCACCATCACCCGGAAGAACACCTGAAAACGGCTCATGCCGTAGGCCATGCCCGCTTCAGCCTGGCCCTTGGGGATCGCCATGAACGCGCCACGGAAGGTCTCCGACAGGTACGCGCCGAAGATGAAGCCCAGGGTGCCGATACCGGCGGCCAACGGGTTCAGGTCGATGTACTCGTCATAGCCCAGCATCGGCGCCACGCGGTTGAGCATGTCCTGGCCGCCGTAGAAGATCAGCAGGATCAGCACCAGGTCGGGAATCCCGCGGATCACCGTGGCATACAGATCGCCCAGCCAGGCCAGCCAGCGCACCGGCGACAGACGCAGTGCCACGCCGATCAGGCCCAGCACGATGGCCAGAGCCATGGACGACAAGGCGAGCTGAAGCGTCAGCCAAACGCCATCGAGGATGACAGCCCCGTAGCCTTTCAACATGATTCAGGTCCTCGAAAGTTGGGATGAAAAAATGGCGCAAACCTCAGTGATCCTGCTGCTTGCGCCATTTCGGACTTGTCGCCGGAGCGTGTTACTTGCCGTAGATATCGAAGGCGAAGTACTTGCCCTGGATTTGCTTGTACTTGCCGTTTTCGCGGATGGCCGCGATGGCAGCGTTGAGCTTGTCCAGCTCAGCCTTGTCGCCCTTGCGCACTGCGATACCTACGCCGTCGCCGAAGTATTTGACGTCGGTGAAGGCCGGACCCACGAAAGCGAAGCCTTTGCCGGCGTCGGTTTTCAGGAAGCCGTCATCCAGCAGCGTAGCGTCTGCCACGGTGCCGTCGAGGCGACCGGCGCTCACGTCCAGATAAATTTCGTTCTGCGAACCGTATGGCTTGATCTCGGCACCCAGCGGAGCCAGGACTTCGCGGGCGAAACGCTCGTGGATCGAACCACGCTGCACGCCAATGTTCTTGCCCTTGAGCTCGGTCAGGCCTTCGCTGACCTGAGTGCCTTGCTTCATGACCAGGCGAGCCGGGGTGTTGTAGTACTTGTTGGTGAAGTCCACGGACTTCTTGCGATCTTCAGTGATCGACATGGACGACAGGATGGCGTCGATCTTGCGCACTTTCAGTGCAGGGATCAGACCGTCGAACTCTTGCTCGACCCAGACGCACTTGACCTTCATCTCTTCGCACAGGGCGTTGCCGATGTCGTAGTCAAAACCAACGATGCTGCCGTCCGGCGCTTTGGAAGCGAACGGAGGGTAAGCCGCTTCGATACCGATTTTCAGAGGTTTTTCATCGGCGAAGGTTGGCAGGGACAGCACGGACAGTGCCAGGGCGCCAAGCAGCACGAGTTTCTTCATCTTGGGACTCCATCGGAAAAGGGCTAAAACGGCAGAGTGAGCGACAGCCCAATATGCGAATGAGTGGAACCGGAAATGTGTTGCTCCGTCCTAGGAAGCCTGCGCAATTTTTCAACACAGGCAACGACGAGCGAGTGATCGGCATTCTAACGACAGGCCCGAGGCCGATATTTCTTCAATGCGACAACTAGTTACAGAAGCATCGAGAAAGCCGTTTGAGCGCGTTGACAGCCCTGCAAATTCATGCAAAGGCAAAAGAGGGTAAACCGATCTATGTAGCAAATTGCGGGCCTATTATTGGCAAACCCTTCTAATCCGGCAAGCTTGGCGTGGGGAGTTATTTTTTTGAGGTGCTTTTTTGCCCCGAACAAGGGATGTCGGGTTTCCCAATGACTCGTATTGGCGTGGAGCGGTTACACATTCAGTTACTTGAGATCTGACAGGTAACAGTAGGAAAGCGCCTACGGGGGAAGTCGATAATTATTGGCCCACATAGATCGTTCCCACGCTCTGCGTGGGAATGCCTCAACGGACGCTCCGCGTTCGGCTCGTGAATTGGGACGCAGAGCGTCCCGGGCTGCATTCCCACGCAGAGCGTGGGAACGATCTATGTGGCAACAAAAAGCCCCACCAGGCGCAACACCTGGCAGGGCTTCGATGACGCCAAACGCTACTTACGCAACATTCATCGTCTTGTGCGTATCAATCAAATGCTGCACCACACCCGGATCGGCCAGGGTGGAGATATCACCCAACCCATCGTACTCAGCGGTCGCAATCTTGCGCAGAATCCGGCGCATGATCTTGCCCGAACGCGTCTTCGGCAGCCCCGGCGCCCACTGGATCACATCCGGCGAAGCAATCGGACCGATCTCTTTACGCACCCAGTTCTTCAGCTCAAGACGCAATTGCTCGCTTGTCTCTTCGCCAGCGATCAGGGTGACGTAGACATAAATGCCCTGCCCCTTGATGTCGTGCGGCACACCTACCACCGCCGCCTCGGCGACTTTCGGGTGAGCGACCATCGCACTTTCGATCTCGGCTGTACCCATGCGGTGGCCGGAAACGTTGAGCACGTCGTCCACACGGCCGGTAATCCAGTAGTAACCATCGGCATCGCGACGGGCGCCGTCACCGGTGAAGTACATGCCACGGAAGGTCTTGAAATAGGTATCGACGAAGCGGTCATGGTCGCCGTACAGCGTACGCGCCTGGCCTGGCCACGAATCGAGAATCACCAGGTTGCCCTCGGCCTCGCCTTCGATGATGTTACCCAGGTTGTCCACCAGCGCCGGCACCACGCCGAAGAACGGACGCGCCGCAGAACCCGGCTTCATGGCATGGGCGCCCGGCAGCGGGCTCATCATGTTGCCGCCAGTTTCGGTCTGCCACCAGGTGTCGACGATCGGGCAACGGGATTGGCCGACGTTTTTGTAGTACCAGTCCCAGGCTTCCGGGTTGATCGGCTCGCCCACCGAACCGAGCAGGCGCAGGCTGCTGCCATCAGCGCCTTCAACGGCCGCGGTGCCCTGGGCCATCATGGCGCGGATCGCGGTCGGCGCGGTGTAGAGGATGTTGACCTTGTGCTTGTCGACGATCTTCGCCACCCGGGTGATGTCCGGATAGTTCGGCACGCCTTCGAACAACAAAGTGGTCGCGCCGTTGGCCAGCGGGCCGTAGACGATGTAGCTGTGGCCGGTGACCCAGCCGACGTCGGCGGTGCACCAGTAGACTTCACCCGGACGGTAGTCGAACACGCGCTCGTGGGTCATGGCCGCGTACAACAGGTAACCGCCGGTGGTGTGCTGCACGCCCTTCGGCTTGCCGGTGGAACCGGAGGTGTAGAGGATGAACAGCGCTTCTTCGGCGCCCATCTCTTTCGGTGCGCAAACGGTGCCAGCCACTTTCATCAGGTCTTCGTACCAGATGTCGCGATGCTGGTTCCACTTGATGTCGCCACCGGTGCGCTTGCACACGATGACTTTCTGGATGCTGCTGGTTTCCGGGTTGGTCAGCGCGTCGTCGACGTTGGCCTTGAGCGAAATCTTCTTGCCGGCACGAATGCCTTCGTCGGCGGTGATCACCACTTTCGAGCGGCAGTCGATGATGCGGCCAGCCAGGGCTTCGGGCGAGAAACCGCCGAACACGACCGAGTGAATCGCACCGATCCGGGTACAGGCCAGCATGGCGACCACGGCTTCGGGAATCATCGGCATATAGATAGTCACCACGTCGCCGCGGTGCACGTCCTGGCCACGCAGGGCGTTGGCGAACTTGCAGACTTCTTCATGCAGTTCGCGGTAGGTGATATTGCGGCTTTCGGAAGGGTCATCGCCTTCCCAGATGATTGCGACTTGATCGCCGCGCTCGGCCAGATGACGGTCGAGGCAGTTGTAGGAAACGTTCAGGGTGCCATCGGCGAACCATTTGATATCGACATGGTGATCGTCGAAGGAAGTCTGCTTCACCGTGGTGAAAGGCTTGATCCAGTCGAGGCGCTTGGCTTGCTCGCGCCAGAAACCGTCCGGGTTGACGACCGACTGCTGGTACATGGCCTTGTAGGTCGCCTCATCAGTCAGCGTATTGGCCAGAACCTCGGGACGAACGGGATACAGAGAAGCCGCACTCATCTTTCTTACCTCGGTGGAATAGTTGTTTTTGTATGGCCCCTGTTTTAGCCGGGCGGGGCCTATAGAACCATTCGACGATGGTAGTAACAAGCCCGTACAAATTGTCCTGATTACTCCCGCGCCGCCCTGCCAAACACCCCACAACCCCTGTAGGAGCGAGCCCTGCTCGCGATGGTCGTCAACGATAACGCGCCCAACCTGACACCCCGCACAGCCCTCGGGTTCATCGCGAGCAGGGCGAGTTCCTGCAGAAGTAGAGGTTATTCAGGGATTGTTACAGGATCTGTCAAAAGTGTTTATCAGAACCACGTCTATATGAACGTATCCCCCGCCCCTAAAATCTGCCTCGCCAACCCGGCAACCGAGTTAACACGTTACAGCCCCCACGAAGGCAGTTAACCCAAATCCAAGTAGTGCAGATACACACGCAACCCCAAAAAGGTTGCGTGACCCCTTTCGCCCTCAAAAAGGTAAACATTAAATGAAAGCTTTATTGGTTCTGGCCCTCACTAGCCTGTGCGCAACCGCCATGGCAGACGAGATTCAGACTGATGTCGCGCAGCAACAACCCGCCGTCGAGGAATACACTTACTCAATGAACCTGGACATCGCCAAAGTTATCTCCATGAGCGAAGTTCCGAATGTTTGCGAAGTAGTCCCGGCGAAAATGGTTTATGACGACTCCAAAGGTCAGCGCCATATTCTGCGATACAGCGTCATGGGTAACGGCTGCTCCGGCGGCTGATCAAAACTGCACCGGATCGGCCACCTTTGCGTCCAACGCTTGAGGTCGATTTCAGCCCGGCTCCGGTCGGGCTCAGTTGTGTCTGGAGTCGTCGAAAAGCGATTCAAAACACAAGATGTAGTAAAAAATGCCTTTTTCCGCTCATTTTTTGAGCAATCGCGCAGTCAAGCCATTTTTACGAAAAAAAATCTTCTCCCGCCAAAGCCCCATAAACCCTCGCTCTGGCCGAAAAACCTCCCCTCTCGGCCGCTCCATGCGCGGATTCGCCCCACCACGGCCGGAAAAATTTCCCTATAATGCCGGCTTAAACGGGCCTGCAATATTCCCTTACAGGGACGACAGCCAGTCTGAAGCCCACGCCGGAGTCCTCATCGATTTCTGCGCCCCTCAGAGGCTCTCGGAACCCGTACAAAATTATGTTTATTTGCCTGCGCGTGCCGCTGCAAAAAACGCTATCCAACGCGGCCAGTACGGCCGTGTGAAAAACAGACCATCCATTTCACACGGGCAACTGGCCCTCACGCAGGAGACGACACGTCATGCTGAGCTGGGACGAATTCGACAAAGAAGACACGGAAGTAGTGGCCAAGAGCGCTAACGCAGGCCATGCCGCCGAAGCCACCATGGACCGTCTCGACAGCGCCGGCGGTGCCGCCGCCCTGGAAGCTCGCGCCGTGACCGCCTCTGACTCCGCCGCCGTTGCCCGCGCCAAGGCCGCCCTGGATTCGCTCGACGTCGCCGAAGGCCTCGCCGAACTCGAAGGCGCCTCCGCCCGTGTCGCCGTTGACGAAAAGCGCATGATCAACTGCCGCGCCGACCTCAACCAACTCGTGCCATTCAAGTACGACTGGGCCTGGCAGAAGTACCTGGACGGCTGCGCAAACCACTGGATGCCGCAAGAAGTCAACATGACCGCCGACATCGCCCTCTGGAAAAACCCGGAAGGCCTGACCGACGACGAGCGCCGCATCGTGATGCGCAACCTCGGCTTCTTCTCCACCGCCGACTCCCTGGTTGCCAACAATCTGGTCCTGGCCGTGTACCGCCTGATCACCAACCCGGAATGCCGCCAGTACATCCTGCGCCAGGCGTTCGAAGAGGCGATCCACACCCACGCCTACCAGTACTGCATCGAATCGCTGGCCATGGATGAAGGCGAGATCTTCAACATGTACCACGAGATCCCATCGGTCGCGAAAAAAGCCACCTGGGGCCTCAAGTACACCCGTTCGATCTCCGATCCGAAATTCACCACCGGCACCGTCGAAACCGACAAGGAACTGCTGCGCAACCTGATCGCCTACTACTGCGTTCTGGAAGGCATCTTCTTCTACTGCGGCTTCACCCAGATCCTCTCCATGGGCCGCCGCAACAAAATGACCGGCGTCGCCGAGCAGTTCCAATACATCCTGCGCGACGAATCCATGCACCTGAACTTCGGTATCGACGTGATCAACCAGATCAAAATCGAAAACCCACACCTGTGGGATGCCGAAATGAAGGAAGAAGCGACCCAGATGATCCTGCAAGGCACCCAACTGGAAATCGAATACGCCCGCGACACCATGCCTCGCGGCGTACTGGGCATGAACGCGGCGATGATGGAGGACTACCTGAAGTTCATCGCTAACCGTCGTTTGAGCCAGATTGGTTTGAAAGAAGAGTACCCAGGGACCACTAACCCGTTCCCTTGGATGAGCGAGATCATGGACTTGAAGAAGGAGAAGAACTTCTTTGAGACGAGAGTTATTGAGTATCAGACTGGTGGGGCGTTGAGCTGGGATTGATTAATTTCATCACCCCCCCAAAAGGCTGCCTGCTATGGCAGCCTTTTTTTTGGACAAAATCCCAAGCGGAATAAACGTAGCGCTTATGTATTGAACAAAACAACCGACTGAGCCTTAAAGAGGACACTCCGCGCTCAGCATACATACCAAGCCAATGGATAAAAGCAGCTTCCTCATACGTGCATGGGCCTAGACGGGAGTAATGGCCATACGCTACCTTAGGAGATCTGACCAATCTCAGCAGAAATGGATGCAGTGTCAAAACGAAAATCCAGTTCATGCTTTCAAGGTAAAACGCGTCGCATGCAAAACGAAGAGATACTCAAAACAAACGAAGAAAGCTGCGTTCAGTACACCCCACTAGGTTATTTTCCAGAAGAAGTAAATTTAAATGACCTAACTAGCGAAGACTCAATTCTAACTAGGGAAAAACACCAACTTCTGGAAGGACTGGTCATTGAGTATGTGGCCGAACAATTCATTACAAACCCCACGCTAACGTACTCAATTGAAATACTGGATGTCATCACACTAATAACCAGAGGCGTACCAGGAAATCAAAGCAGCAATCTTGAACAATACTGCAGCTTTATATGGAATAGAGATAGCTCGAATATAGACGACTATATTTTAGCCCTCCAAAAAATTTCGCAAGGATGTACCAACACCACCTACATCTGCAAAGAAGATCAGATGAAATTCTTTGCAAAAAAGCCCTCCAACACAAAATGGCTTCCATTACAAAATTACTTACGCAACAAACGAAAAATCATAGAAACCAAAAAAATAAAGTTCCCTCAGGTTAGCGACAACTCTAAAAACAATGGACGTCAACTATCTTCAATACTGGGGCAATTGCAGCCAGCCTACAAAAACAGAATAATTAGAGACGTAATACTTCCAAGAGTCTTCAAAAACTACCTAATTCAGCCATTTTTCCGCTCAGGATGGGATTTGGATCGTATTTTTCGTTACAAGGGAAAGCTTTGGGAGTTCGAGCTAAAACATAAATACCCAATAGACAACTATGATTTTTTTGAGCAAATCAACAAAACCGAAAACCGCTTCTGCCTATCTTTCGGAATTAATGAAGGTCAAGCCAACATCATCAAACTACTTGCAGACCAAGGATTGAAAACACTCCATCTTATTCTGGTCAAGCCACGTTGGTCCGACCAGGAGTCTCCCGGATATTTGTTTGTTGATGAAGAGGCAAGAAAGAAAACACTGGTAATTGGAGCAGTTTTAACGCGAGAAAAAATAGCTGAAATACTACGCGGAAAACTAAGTGAGGCTCCGCCCAAAACCTCTTATGACGGATCCAATAAAACTGGTTACTATCGTATACCTAGAAATTTCTTTCATGTTATTGGTAACTATGCAGAAGGCACAGATATTTTAGCCCCAAAAATAATTAAGCTATTGGATGGCGAGCTAAACGCAACCCTAACCACAAAGGATTTAATTGAAAATCGTATTGAGTAAATTACAGAGGCCGGATTTACAGCTTAACTTTCGGAGGTTTCTCCGGCCAAACTTGAAACCTTTCATTTGCACCTTTAATCATCACCTGCAAAGTTGATATTTCGCCTGACAAATGTTTCAACCCACACTCCCAGACAATTACAACTCTCCACCCTCTCTCGATCAGTAGAGATACTTGCTTTTGATCCCTTAGTACATTCTTATTTAATTTATCCTCCCAGAATTCCCGACGATTGCCGGGAGTAGTCGCATATATGCAACCTAGATGGCGATGCCAGAAGCACCCGTGCACAAAAATAGCAAGCCTGTATTTCGACAAGACCAAATCAGGCGTCCCAGGTAAGTCTTTTCGATGAAGCCTGTATCGGAAGCCGCAAGCATGTAAATAACGTCGAACGATTATTTCAGGCTTTGTATCCTTACCAAGAATACCGGCCATCATTCGTGATCTCGTAACACTATCCACGACATCTATCATTCAGCACCTATTTGAGAGCTCGCAGCTAATAGCCTTAACCCAGGAATTCTGACTAACCCCGAAACCTTCGAATACAATAACCTCAGCGTACGCTTTTCGCCTCCAAGATGAAATCGCCCAGGCTCATTAGCTTGTCACGCAACTGCTCCGGATATTTCGTGTGCAAGGGCTTGGGAACTACCAACTTAACATTCTCGCTTGTCATCTCGGCAAACTGATGCGGAGAAACTCCCTCTTGAAGCGTGAACAGATGAATTTTTTCTATCCTGTTAGCTTCGTTCAGAACCTGACGCCAGCGATCCTTACAGGTTGTTTTGACAGCCAGCATACGTAGATTTTCATCCGGGAATGATGGGTCGTGATAGTCGGCACACGAAGGAAATATGAAATCAGGCTTTTTATTACCCTCGGTTTTGCACTGAATACTGAATGACGAGAGGCCAAATTGTCGAAACAAATGCTCAAGATGTATTTCTAAAGACTTTCCCGATCTTGATTTTCGACGATTACTAACGGAGTTCGCCATTTGCATGAATTCATCGACAGAAGCGAATCCTTTCTGCACCTGGTGCAAAATATGGATTTCCTCAATTTGACGGAAAAGCTTGTACTCGTTGTCGCGCCGCTCGATGATTAGCTCGTCGGGAGTTGTCTTACCTGAGCGAAAAACCTTAAGAAGATGGGCAATAACCTCTTCACCGCTAGGAAAAATGTCGGCCCACGCTGGCGGAATTTCTACGCAGCTAGGTTCCACAGGTGGGCTCTGAGCAAAACCGGAAAAAAGCTGGTCCCCCCGCTCAAAAAGCAGAGTCCCAGGGATTACTTCACCCGTCTTGTTTTCAAAAAAATCTTCTTCTACCAGGCTTTTGCATATCCAGACATCCAAAAATTCCGCATCCCTGCCAGCATGAGGCACATGGAAGGCGAAGACTGCCAATGCTCCGGTGTTTTCCGGGTCTTGAGCTGGATTGTTTTTTACGTCTGTATTCCATCTCGTCAAACGATGTTCGTTGCGTGACCCTGGTCCATCAAAATGACGGTTGTTGTAATAGATACCTCTTAGCGTTTGCTCTGGAAAACCGTGCGAGGTGACTCGCGTCGTCAAATTGCAGTCGGGGTTCAGAGATGAGGTGTTGGAAATGGAAGGCAGCGCTTGAGCTACGACAGCTTTAGGTAGATAGATACCTACCCCGTGACCACCTGTAAGCCCAGTATCATTGGCCGAAAGGCGCTTTATGTATATCCACCAATCCGCTTGATTCTTGCCGTCAATCCATTGCAGTAAACTTGTCATGGGTAGGATCACTGACCAATTTAGAAGTCGAAACAAAAGTGTATCCGACAGTCTCGTAGAATTGCTGCAGTGGAAAGCACTCGAAGCCGAGAATTCTATAAAAGCACGAAGGCCTGAGTCATGACTCAGGCCTTCGTATAGCAACGTCTAGATAGCAGTATGGGTCACTCCGGGAGAGCGAATTCCAATTGTGGCCGCTCCTTGTCAGCAATCTTTTCCTTTGCAACCAGGATCCGATCCTTCATCAAGCGGGCCACGGCCTCAAATACAGGCACGGCAACCGAGTTTCCAAACTGACGATACGCTTGCGTATCAGATACAGGAATCACGAATTTGCTTTCACCTGGCTTATCGAATCCCATCAAGCGTGAGCACTCATGCGGAGTCAATCTACGCGGACGATTGAGCTGATTCAGCTCACTGTCAAAATCCAGACTATCCACAAACCCTCGGTCAACCAGAATCTCCGACCCATCCTTGTGGTATCTGGCCGAGAGGGTGCGAGCTACATCGTTAGGACGGGTTAAGCCAAAACCAAAGCCATTTCCTTTCTCACGATGCTTTTCGGCATACCGGTAGAGGTAGTCCCAAAGCTTCGGAGTGAGGATGTACTTATCGTCCACTTCTTTATCAAGCAAATCACCAAAGCTTGGCCGTTGCTTGGGTATCAGCTTGCTGATGTCACTCAACGTGAAGCCTTGGTGGACATTCAGATCACGACGGAAGCCAACCAGAACAATTCGTTCGCGATGCTGCGGAACAAAGTGTTTTGCATCGATAACCTTGGGATCTGAACCTTTTGGCGCGTTTACATCTGCAACCTCATAACCCAACTCATCCAGTGCTTCGCAGATGATCCGGAAGGTATTGCCCTTGTCGTGGCTCTTCAGGTTCTTAACGTTTTCGAGCAGAAATGCGGCTGGACGTTTTGCAGCAATAATGCGCGCCACGTCGAAAAACAGAGTGCCTTGGGTTTCACATTCAAAACCGTGCTTGCGGCCCAAGGAGTTCTTTTTGGAAACGCCTGCAAGTGAGAATGGCTGGCACGGAAAACCCGCCAACAAGACATCGTGATCAGGAATTTCACGACGAATATTCTGATAAGCAACTTCGTCACTGATTTCAGGCTTGTCTGAAAGAGTGACCGAGCGAATATCCAGATTAAAGCTATGGCGAACCGGATCACAGAAGTGGTTTGCCTTGTACGTTTTGACCGCGTACTTGTTCCATTCAGACGTGAAAAGGCATTCACCGCCGATAGCTTCAAAGCCTTTTCTGATGCCACCGATGCCGGCAAAAAGGTCGATGAAGGTAAAAGAAGGTTTGTGATTCAAACGCTTGGGCAGTAACGCTTCCAGGCGAGTGAATTCAATATGAGAAAGCTTCGGTGAGGCCTTGCCTTTGACCCAACGGTTGATGGTTTCACGGCACCAATGGGTCGGGCTGACATCGTTAAGAACTTCAGCAAGCTGGCCTTGATCGTAAATCTCGAGAAGCTTGTGTAGTAATTCCAGGTCCGTCATGGGGTGAGTGTCCGGCTCACGGGAACCCAAACTGGTTTCACTCGTGAAGTCAAAAGACGGCGTTTCAAAAAGGTTCATGAGCCCGAATTCCTCTGGGTCAAAGCTGTGACGAATGGTCACCATTCTAGCCCTGTAAATCTCAAAGTAAATGAAATTTCCTACGTGTGATGATATGAAACGTGGCAACACACAGTGGGACAAGAAGGAGTCAATAACGATCAAGCACTGTATATAAAAACAGCATAATTTACGCACTGCAATTGTCCAGATTTCATTTTGTTTCCTGAGTAGCAGTGGTAGCAGAAGGTTGACGACGCCTCCTTGCCCACTTACCCTCGCTCACGAGCCTAAGAAACTCTACAAACCAGAGCGGTCCTCCGCACCCGACAGTCATGCGGCTTTTTTTCGTCTGCGGTTTCTCTACGTCTGCGAAAAAGTCCCGTTATGTCGGGAGTGGGCGAATACAAGACCCGAAAGGGGAATATGTCCGGCCCGTCTCTGGTGGGTTTCTTAGCTCCCGACACCCTTAACGAATGCCCTAAGAAAGCAGCCAGAGGTAAAGGAAATGCCTGACTATCGGACCTTCATGATGAAGGTGAATCGTCATACCTGTAGATCCAGCCTTGTGCTTCCGCTCCTGGAGGCACGCCATGCATGAACTGCTCAAACCTACCCGCTTCACTCGACACAACGCCCACCTGCATGCCTTTCTTTCAGAGAATCAGGCCTGGTTCTGCGCGCAGGATCTGGGACGGATGATGGGTCAGCACCTAGATGAGCGCATGACGCGCAAGCTTGATGCGGACCAGAGGCGAATGATGCTTGTCGATATCTACGGCGCTGCTAAAGAGCGCTTGATGGTGAGCGAATCAGGCGTGTATGCGTTGTTGATTTATCACTACTGTCCTGAGAATCGATTGCTGCGCGAATGGCTGACGCATCAGGTTGTGCCTGCGTTGCGTGATGCACGGCCATCGAGAATGGTGGAGCGTCCCACGCTGAGCGTGCTCGATTGGCCGAAGATGTCGCTCTGTATGTTGCATTGGCAGGATGAGCCCTGGATTCGGTTGCGGGATATGCCGTGTGTGTTGGCGGAGGATCCCTTTAATCGACATGAATCCTGGTGGCAGAAGGTGACACGGGTGGTGCGTGGGTACTGACTGTTCCCTCCAATAAACAACCGCTGCCTGAACAACAGTCAGCGGTTATTTGGTTCTGATATCAAATCGGCCATCCAATGGGGATAAATCCCCTCGCCACAGGATGAGTGCCTGGCTGAGGCGTTGTGCTGACCTTGGGAATCGCGAGCATGCTCGCTCCTACAAGTTTTGGCTTTGCTGCAGATTTGCGATGCGCTGAAAACATTGAGTGCAACCCGCCGCCCCTCCCGCTATTAATAGCCCTTCCTCACTCAAGGACCCGAGCCCTGCCATGAAATTCGACCTCGCCTACTGCCTAAGCCTCGACACCAAACTGTCGATCTACGACGTGCGCGATCTCAATTTCGATGAAACCATCGCCTTCGATTCCGCCAAGGAACATTTTCAGTGCCCCAACGACGCCTGTCGTTCGGCATTCGATGCGGCGAATGTGTTGACGACGTTCAACGCCAAGAACGTGAACTACGTTCGCACTCCGCACTTCAAGAACACGCCCGGCACGCGGCATGTGGCGGATTGTCCTTATGCCAGTCTCAAGGCGTCGGCGTCGGGTGGGGAGGCGGAAACGGATGACGGGCGTGAGGAGCATTTTCCGTCGGAGTTGCTGCTGACTCGGCGTCAGTATGTGCGCAAGCCGTCGAGCCCTGCGGTCGTCGCAGAGGATGGAGGAGATGCGCCGAAGGCGGTTTCTGCATCTGACAACATAGAGCACCCGAGCCGTGAAACGGCGCCGGACAAGACCAGTGTGTTCGCTCATCCCGTGGAGTGTTTTGTCTCGAACTTCGAGGACAGGGAACTGCTCAAGCGCATGCCGTTGAAGATTGGCGAGCACACGGCCAGTTACGGGGCGTTCTTCAAGAAGATCGAGTATCTGCAGGACAACAAGGGGCTGATTTACTGGGGCCGGATCAAGGAGATCAAGGATTACACCCAGAGTTTTCGCATCGATTTCGAGAAGAAGGTCTGGTTCGAGAAGAAGCCGTATTCGGTCAATGTTTACCTGAGCAAGAAGTTGATCGAGGGCTATCGCAAGCGCAAGGCGTTCCTGGAAGAGATCAAGCACGCCATCGACAGTAAGGCGGAGTTGTATTGCTTCTTTTATGGCGTGACGCCGGCGTTGAAGCAGGTGCCGAGCAAGAAAAACCCCGAGCAGACGTTTGGGGTGTTCAGTGCGGATATCGAGAATCTGGATCATTTTATTGTGCGTGAGGTGCCTGGCCTGGAAGGCAAGTAGGGCCGCACTGGCGCTCATTGTGAGCCGCTACCGCCCGTCAGGAGAGATGGGGCGATCTGAAAAATCAATTTGATCCGCGCTCAAAACAACTGTACAAAAACACAGTATATTTTGAATCGACACCCCGAGCCCGGAGAACACCATGGCCTCTCAAGCGATGAAAATCACCCTGGAGCGTATCGCCCTCTTCCAATTCACCCCGACCCACTGCGCACAGGCCCGAGCGATGCTGGGCTGGAGTGTGGAGGAGTTGTCCCGAGAGGCCGGGGTTTCGGTGGAAGCCATCGAACGTTTTGAAGCCAAGCGTGAGGTGCTGGATGTCACACGGCTGGCGTTGGCGTACCGGTTTGAGGCGGAAGGGTTGGTGTTCTTCCCGGGGTTTGCGCCGGGGCGTGGGATGAATGTGAAGGGGTCTACGCCGAATCCGGTGGGGCGGGCGGATTTTGCGATGGTGGAGTGAAACAGCTCATCGATTGACGATTATTCCTAAATAGGTATATTTTCGCATGAGTACAAGGAAGTCACTCCTGTGGGTTGGAAGCAGCAAGAAAGACCTCAAGCAGATGCCCGCAGATGTACAGGATGTTTTTGGCCACGCTCTCGATCTGGCGCAAAGCGGTAAGAAACATATGGACGCCAAGCCTTTAAGGGGCTTCGGAAGTGCTGGAGTCCTTGAATTGATAGAGGACTTCAATACGAACACCTACCGCGCCGTTTACACGGTCAGTTTTGGTAGCGTCATTTATGTTCTGCACTGCTTTCAGAAAAAGTCGACTACGGGTATCAAGACCGCGCAGTGCGACATCGAGCTGATCAAAAAGAGGCTTCAAGCAGCGCAGGATCATGCGAAAGGATTGAGAAATGGTTGAAATCGAAGAGAGCAGCGGCAACGTCTACCAAGACCTAGGAACACCCAATGCCAGCGAAATGCGAGTCAAATCCCAGCTGGCCGCAAAAATTGGTGAAATCATCAAGGCCCGCCATTTGACCCAGGTTCAGGCATCGGAAATCCTGGGGCTGTCGCAACCCAAGCTTTCCGAGATGTTGCGTGGAAAGTTTCGAGGAATCAGTGAAGCCAAGATGATGGAGTGCCTTCTGTTGCTCGGGCGCGACGTGCAGATCGTCGTCAAATCGGCCCCCCGCTCACGCAAAGAGGGCCGTCTTGAAGTGGTTTTCAACTGAGGCGGTTGCTTCCTCTTTTTACGGCTTGAACGCAGGCGCCCGCCGCGCATTTGAGACTTGTTCAAAACCGTAAGCCAACGCCAGTAGCCTGGCATCGCTCCACCGAGGTCCGAAGAAGAAGACCGAGGTGGGGACGCCTTCATCGTCCATTCCGGAAGGCACCATGATGCCGGGATATCCCGCCAGCGGTGCGACGTTCATGGCCGGGGAAGCGACGTCTGATACGAGGGCATCCAACTGATGCGTTACCAGCAATTGATCGATGGCAGCGGCGTTTTCGCTTTGAATTTTCTGCCAGAGTTGGTTGTAGGTTGGCTCATCAAAGACAACTTTGCTGGCCGCTATCAACGTGTCCTGGCCGTGCCCCTCGACGTTGCCGGTATTGAACAGTAGAAGGTCCTCCATTGTCCGGGCAGGAATCGAGGTACGAGTCGCAAGGTAACGAGGCAGGTCTCGCTTGATCCCCATTTGAAACGCCTCCTCTACGCGCTCCAAAACCGGGTCAATCAGTTCCACGGGGATCAAGGTTGCACCGGCAGACTGCATGCGTTCCAGGGCTTGGGAAAACTGGGGGTCGGTCAGGAGTGGCAACGCGCTGCGATCGAATTTGGCGGGGTAGCCGATGCGCTTGCCGACCAAGGCATCCGGGCGCAGCAAGGCGGTGTAATCCACACCTTTCAGTTGCCGGGGCTTTTGCGCTGGATCGGCGGGATCGTCCCCTGCCATGGCATTTAACAGCAGGGCCGCCTCGCGAACGGTGCGTGCCATGGGGCCGGGTGTATCCAGTTTGTGGGTGACGGGGATGATGCCGCTGCGGCTTAACAATCCCACCGTGGGTTTGACACCCACCACTCCGTTCATGGAAGCCGGGCAGATGATCGAGCCAGAGGTTTCGGTTCCAACACTCAGCGGTGCGAAACCTGCGGCAACGGCGGCTGCGGAGCCTGAACTGGAACCGCACGGATCGCCACTCAACAGATGCGGATTTTTCGTTTGCCCGCCGCGCCCGCTCCACCCGCTGGGCAGAGCTGGGTCGCGGAAGGCCGCCCATTCGCTGAGGTTGGTTTTGCCGAGAATCACCGCCCCGGCCGCCCTGAGGCGCTGCACGATGAAGGCATCCTGCGCGGCGGGTTGACCGACCATGGCCAGTGAGCCGGCGCTGGTCTGCATCTGATCGGAGGTGTCGATATTGTCTTTGAGCAATACCGGAATGCCATGCAACGGCCCGCGGATGTAACCGCCCTTTCGCTCCTGATCCATTGCCTGGGCCATGGCCAAGGCATCGGGGTTGAGTTCGATGATGGCGTTGATCGCCGGTCCGTTTTTGTCCAGCCTTTCGACCCGCTGTAGCAGGTGCCGTACCAGCGTGGCGGAAGTCAGTTGACCGCGATCCATCCACTGGTTGATTTCATCGACACTCAAATACTCCAGCCGTGTTTCGGGGGCAGCGGTCGCTGCACTCACGACCATCGACAGCAGGGCAATCCCGGTCAGCCGCTTCATGCAGCCGTTCAACTTTACGTCCATGTGAACATCCTTTTTGACTGAAAACGGGTGAGTGATTTCACCCGCTGTTCAGCCTACCGAAGCGGTGGAAACTGTCCGTCATCCCCGCTCACGGCTTCACGTATGAATGCTCATTACTGCTTGTAGCCGCCTCAACCGATGCTCTTCTGGTCCTCGTACACCGTTTGTTCCACCGCCAGCCACCACGCCTCGCCCCTTCGCGGGTGCATCAGGTTGAAGGCTTCGCCCATTTGCGGCGTGGTGATCGACACACTGCGTTCCCAGGCTAGGGCGAGGATGCGATCGAAAGGTTCGTACCAGGCGTGCATCGACAAATCGAAGGTGCCGTTGTGGATAGGCAGCAACCAGCGGCCCTTGAGGTCAAGGTGCGCTTGCAGTGTTTGTTCCGGTTGCATGTGCACGTGCGGCCAGTCGACGTTGTAGGCGCCGGTTTCCATCAGGGTCAGATCGAACGGGCCGTACTGTTCGCCGATGCGCTTGAAGCCGTCGAAGTAGCCGCTGTCACCGCTGAAGAAGATCCGCGTGTCACCGTCAATCATCACCCACGAAGCCCAGAGGGTGCTGTTGCCGTCGAACAGGCCACGACCGGAAAAGTGTTGCGACGGCGTGGCGACGAAGCGCAGCCCCTCGACTTCAGTGCCTTGCCACCAATCCAGCTGCCGGACCTTGCTGGCGTCGATCCCCCATTTGATCAGGGTGTCGCCCACGCCCAACGGGGTGAGGAAGTACTTGGTCTTGTCGGCAAGTTGCAGCACCGCCTGGTGGTCCAGGTGATCGTAGTGATCATGGGACAGGATCACCGCTTCAATCGGCGGCAGTTGTTCCAGACTGATGGGGGGCTGGTGAAAACGCTTGGGACCTGCCCATTGCACCGGCGAGGCACGCTCGGCGAACACCGGGTCGGTGATCCAGAACTTGTCGCGCAGTTTGAGCAATACGGTGGAATGGCCGAGGCGATAGACGCTGTGGTTCGGCGCGGCGATCAGCGCCGCTTGTGTCAGTGGCTGTACCGGCACCGGCGCGCTGGGACGGGTGTCGCGGGGTTTGTGAAAGATCACGTTCCACAGGATGCGCAAGGTTTTACGAAAGCCTTCGCGCTGCACCGGTGAATGGTTGCGAAATTGCCCTTCTGTGTGACGGGAAGCTTCAGGTGTGGCAGCGATATCGGCTGGGGAAGTTGTATGGGCCATGACTGAAAGACTCCAGAAAAACCGTGCGCTTCACGGTTTCACTCTTGGGGATAAATGGCCAAGGCACGCACGCATCAGCCGAGCTCTCTAATTTTTGCTGCGCAGGATTAACAAAACATTACACTGCACAGTGTAGTTTCAAGGTTGCATCAAAGACGATCACAAGTAAACTACCTAGTGTAATTTTCCTTCCAACCCTGCCGAAGCGTATTTATGACAGCTCCACAGCGCCTCACCGACCGTAAACGCGAAGCGATCATTCAGGCCGCGATCGCCGAATTCCGTGCCAACGGTTTCGACATCACCAGCATGGACAAGATCGCCGCCACAGCCGGTGTGTCGAAGCGCACGGTGTACAACCATTTCCCCAGCAAGGAAGAGTTGTTCGCCGAGATCCTCAATCAATTATGGGCTCGGGTGACGGCGGAGCAGACGACCCCTTATCGCCCTGATCTGCCGCTACGCGAGCAGCTGCGCCCGCTGTTGCTGGCAAAACTGCAAATGCTCGACGATGAAAATTTCCTCAACCTGGCGCGGGTGGCCATTGCTGCGGCTATCCATTCTCCCGAGCGTGCACAGAGCATGGTGGCGCGCATGGGGGAACACGAAGAAGGTCTGACGGTGTGGATTCGAGCCGCCCAGGCCGATGGACGGCTCAAGCCGGTGGCCCCCGACTTCGCCGCCCAGCAAATCCATGGCCTGCTCAAATCCTTCGCCTTCTGGCCGCAGATTTCCATGGGCATGCCGGGGTTGCCAGTCGAGGAGCGGGACAAGGTGGCGGAGTCGGCACTGGATATGTTTCTGGCCTGCTACCAAGTGCAATAAATGACAATCTTTTTGAAGTGATGGGCCGCTCTGGTTACTTAAGATCCAGCGCGGCCAATGTGTTTCAGGATGAAACTGACGCCGGACTATAGTGAATCCCAGTCCCGGCGACCTTCAGAGATCATCATGAATCACGAAACCAACGACCACACTCCCGTCGACCACCTGCGTTTTCTTCACCCTCATGCCCACCTGGGCCCCACCTTCGGCACCGACAAATTCGCCCTGCGGGCCGAAGCCTTTGCGCGATTCTTCGGCACCCCGACCTTTCTCGGCGCGCAAACGGTGGTCGTGGTGGTGTGGGTGTGCCTTAACCTGTTCGGCGTCACCCATTTCGATGTCTACCCGTTCATCCTGCTCAACCTGGCGTTCAGCCTGCAATCGGCGTATGCCGCGCCACTGATTCTGCTGGCCCAGACCCGCCAGGCGGCGCGGGACAAGGCCCAATCCGAAGCCGATGCGCGACACCGCGAAGAGTTGGCGACCATCAACAGTCAGCACCAGGTGCAGGCGGCGCAGAACACCGCGCAGCTGTTGCAACTGCTTGAACAAAACACCCACCTGACGCAAATGACCAAGGAACTGACCGAGCGCATCGAAACGTTGACCTCGGAGATGCATCAGCATTTCGTGCGCAAGGAAGAGCTCAAGTAGCTTCAAGGCAACATCACGGCAACATCAAGGCAACCTCAATGCTCGCCCCAACTCGTCGAATAGCGTCACCACCGAACGCAAGGCGCGGCAATCCGGGCGAGTCAGCAGCCACAGCGCGGTGTCGTAACCGTCCAGCGGCTCGCTCAGCGCTCGTAAATCCTCGCCAATCAGGAAGTCCGGCAACGCCGCCACGCCCAGCCCCGCTCGCACCAGTTCAGTGACCGAGAGCATGCTGTTACAGCGGTACCCCGGCACGACGCCCGGCAATGCTTGACGGCGCCAGGCCACGGTCGGGTGATCAGGCAGGAAGTCATCCGGGGCGATCCAGGTTAATGCGGCGAGGTCCCGGGCATCGACCGATTGCAGATAACTCGTACTGGCGCATACCCGATAGGCAATGTCCGCCAGACGACGCCCCACCAGATGTTCAGGCGGTGTGCGGGTCAGGCGCAGGGCGATATCGGCATCGCGACGGCTGAGGTTGGCAAAATCGTTGGAGGTGCACAGCTCAATGGTCAGCGCCGGATAGTTCGGCATGAACTGCGCCAGCGCCGGCAGCAGCAAACCTTGCAGGACCGAATCGGTACAGGTCAGGCGCACGGTGCCGCTGATCACTTCGCCGCCCTGCTCCACCCCGATGCGCGCCGCTTCCAGTGCCTGTTCAGCCCGTTCTGCCTGCCCGGCCAGTGACTGCGCAAGGCTCGTCGGCAAGTAACCGGCACGGCTTTTTTCGAATAATTGCTGGCCCAGCGCGCCTTCCAGTCGACGCACGGCGCGAAACACCGTCGACACATCCACTTTCAGCAACTGCGAGGCCCGAGCCAGAGAGCCGCCGCGCACCAGCGCGAGGATCAGGGCGAGGTCGGGGTAATCCAGACGATAGTGCGTCGGTGCATTGATCACTTGGGAAAATGCCCATATTGATTGCGCAGACGCCAATCTATAGTGGGCTTCGGGAATCAACAAGCGCAGAGGTCTCTCATGGAAAATCGCGTCATTCGCATCGCTCTGATCGGCGATCACGACCCGCACGTCACCGCCCACCAGGCCATCCCCGTCGCCCTCGGCATGGCTGCCGAATACAGCGGCCGCAACGTGCAGGGACAATGGCTGGGCACCGACACCGTCGACGCCGGCACCGCGCTCGATGAATACGATGGCTTCTGGTGCGTGCCGGCCAGCCCTTATCGCAGCATGGACGGCGCATTGCAGGCGATTCGATTTGCCCGCGAACAGCAACGCCCCTTCCTCGGCACCTGCGGTGGTTTTCAGCACGCGGTGCTGGAATATGCGCGCAACGTGCTGGGCTGGGCGGATGCCGAGCACGGCGAGACCTCACCAGACGCTGAGCGCGCATTGATTACGCCGCTCACCTGTTCGCTGGTGGAAGCGGTCGACAGCATTCATCTACTGGACGGTTCGTTGATCGCCAAGGCGTATGAAACGTCCGAGATTCGTGAGGGCTATCGCTGCCGATATGGTGTGAACCCGGCGTTCGAGCAGGCACTGTTCGAATACGACCTACAGCCTGTGGGGCATGATTCGGCGCAGGGATTACGAGCCATTGAGCTCAAGGGACATCCCTTCTTCGTTGCCACCCTGTTCCAGCCGGAACGCGCGGCACTCAAGGGCACCTTGCCGCCGCTGGTTCGGGCCTTGGTCGAAGCCTGCGTGGAGCGCCAGTCATGATCGCCAGCACGCCACCGGCCCCCTATTACGCCGTGATCTTTACCTCGCTGCGTACAGAGGGTGACCAGGGTTACGCCGAAGCGGCCGCGCGGATGGTGGAGCTGGCGCGTGAACAACCGGGGTTTCTTGGCGTGGAGTCGGCGCGGGGTGAAGACGGGTTGGGGATTACTGTGTCGTATTGGACCAGTGAGGAAGCGATTCTGGCGTGGAAGCATCATCCTGAGCACGCCGAGATTCGCGAGCGGGGGCGGTCGACCTGGTATGCGCAGTGTCAGACGCGGGTGTGCAGGGTTGAGCGGGCTTATGAGTTCAAGTTGTAGATTCTGTGGTGCCTCAGGACCGCTATCGCGAGCAGGCTCGCTCCCACAGTTACAGAGGAACTCAGTCCATTGTGGGAGCGAGCCTGCTCGCGATGAGGCCATCACAGACACCACAAACCCTCAGCCCCGCACCAACCTGCGCACCGCCGAAATCTCCGGCACTTCCCGCCGCTCCATGTACACCCGCAGCGGTTCGGTGATGTTGATCCGCTCATCGATGTTCTGATCCAGCAACAACTGAATGAACTCGCGCTTGAGGGTCATGGTGGACTCGGGCCCGGCGGCCCAGACGAATTCACTGGCGGGAATGATGCCGTCATCCGCCACGTCCATGCCGAACGAGTCTTCACTGAAACGCACAATGTAGTGCCCGGTCTTGCGATTGAGGCCGACGAAACCCTGGAGTTCGTCGGCAGCCTGGCAGATGAGTTGGGAAGTGATGCGCATGGTCAACCCCACAGGAAAGTGATCATTGGTTTACACGCAGGGCCCGCGAATGACTTTCCCTCTGCCGGGGAAATGATCGCGGCCCAGATTACTGCAAACCCGCGCACACAAGCCCTGATCAACATCAGCTTTAAACAGGTTTATGTCGGTCTCGCGATAGCGTCTGCCACGTTCAGTTGCTAAAAGGGACGTCTTTGAACGTTTCGCGAAAGGATCTCGACCATGCCCGCAACCTTCACTACACGCACTTTGCTGCTGAGCCTGTTGCTCGGTCTGACTCAAATCCAGACTCAGGCTTTGGCCGCCAGCGCGCCCAATCCCGCCGCTGTCGCAACGCGCCTGGGCATCCCCCATCCGGCAGTCATTGCTCACCGAGGTGCTTCCTACGATGCCCCGGAATCCACCGCTGCCGCCTACAAGACCGCCCGCGACCTGGGCGCCGATTACCTGGAGCTCGACCTGCAGCGCAGCAAGGACGGCGTGCTGTTCGCCCTGCATGACAACAACCTGCAACGCACCACCGACGTCGCGAGCAAATTCCCCGAGCGCAAGGACAGCCCGGCCAATGCCTTCACCATGGCCGAGCTGAAAACCCTGGATGCCGGGAGCTGGTTCAACAACGCCTACCCGGATCGCGCACGGCCTTCATTCGCCGGCCTGAAAATTCTGACCCTCGATGAAATCATCGACATCGCCCAGGGCAATCCGCTGCACCAGCCGGGCCTGTACATCGAGACCAAGGAGCCCAAGCAGTTTCCCGGCATCGAGCGTGATCTGCGGGCGAAACTCCAGGACCGTGGCTGGCTGAGTCCGGCCGGTTCTAAATTGGGGAAAAGCGCGCTGGCGGTCGGTCAGGGTAAAGGCAAGGTGGTCCTGCAGACCTTCGAGAAGAGCAGCCTGGAGCTGTTGCAAAAGGAAATGCCGAAGGTGCCGAAGATCCTGTTGCTGTGGGTTGGCGAAGGCAATATCGAGCCGGCCTCGAAGGCCAGCTTTGCCGAGTCCGGCGAGAAGGACAAAGCCGCCTACTACGCCAAACAGCAGCCCCGGGACAAAGCCGAATTCCAGCGCTGGGTCGACTACGCCAAGGCCCAGGGCGCGATCGGCACCGGGCCGTCCGCCGCGCTGACCCAGGGTGGCGACCAGAGTTATGCGGACCTGGTGCAGCCGTGGATGAACCAGTACACCCACGATCAGGGCCTGTTGGTACACGTCTACACCGTCGACGAGGCCGTGGATTACCAGAAGGTCATGGACGCCGGCGTCGACGGGATTTTCACCAACCGCGCCAGCGAGTTGTTGAAGTTTTATAAACGCCCGGCGGCGGCGAGTGTTGATCAGGTGTTGAAGAACAACGGGTATTGATCATCTTCTGTAGGAGCGAGCCTGCTCGCGATGGTCGTCAACGATGACGCGGGAAGCCTGACACCCCGTGGTGCTCTCAGGTCCATCGCGAGCAGGCTCGCTCCTACAGGGGTACGGGCTGACGATTTAAGGGTGGATTAAGTTACGAGCGCTAATCTGAACTCACTTAAACAGATCAGCCTCACTTAAACAGCCAAGGAATGAACCTCATGAAAGCCCTGACCGCCCTGTTCACCGCTGCATCCCTGACCCTCGCTGCCGGCCTGGCGCAGGCCAAGGATGTTCCCGTCGATCAGATCCCACAACTGGTCAAGGACGGCAAGATCAAGCCGCTGGAAGAACTGAACGAGATCGTGATGAAGCTGCACCCAGGTGCCACGATTACTGATAGCGACCTGGACAACCACACCACTCTCTATGAATACGAAGTCGAGTTGAAGGACGCCCAAGGCGTTGAATGGGACGTGGACTTGAACGCCGCCACCGGCGAAGTCCTGAAGAACAAAAAAGACCACTGATACACACAGCAAAAAGCCGCGCGATTGTCCGATCGTGCGGCTTTTTTTCGCCCACAGGTTTGTAAGTCTTTGATTCAGTTAAAGGGCATTTAAGGGTGGATTAAGTTGCCGTGATTAATTTGCGGCTTCTTGATTCACTCATCCAAGGAAAGAACCCCATGAAAACCCTGTCTTCCCTGTTCGCCGCTGCAACCCTGACCCTCACCGCCGGTCTGGCCCAGGCCAAAGAAGACGATGTCCTGCTGCACCAGATTCCTCAACTGATCAAGGAAGGCAAGATCAAGCCCCTGGAAGAGCTGAGCCAAATCGCGTTGAAGCTGCATCCGGGGTCGCGGATTACCGAAACCCAACTGGAGCATCGCCTCAAGGGTTACATCTACGAAGTGGAAGGACGTGACGCGAACAACGCCAAGTGGGACGTGGACATCCTGGCCGCTACCGGTGAGGTATTGAGCATCAAGTGAGCCCCCCCAAAAAAGCCGCACGACTGAAGAACCGTGCGGCTTTTTCACGTCTGGATGACGAATCAGGCGGATGTGCTGACCAACGTCCCCGAGGTGCTGGAAGAGGAATCCGTCAGTGCCTGCAACAACGCCGCAGCAGCGGTCTGCAACGAGGCGGAAGTCGCTGCGATCTGCGACTGCGCCGCCGCCACTTCGCTGGCCTTGGCCGCATCGTCTTCGCGCTTGGCCTGGGCCGCTTGCAGTTGTTGCTGTTGTTCCTGCAGTCGCTTTTGCAGCTCGGCGATCTGCTTGCGCAGTTCTTTCACCGCATCGGATTCGTCGCTGCTGGCGCTGCTGTCACCGGACGCAGGCGCGCCACCCGCCATGGCCTTGGTGCTATCGGTAGCAGCGCCGGCCGCACCGGAAGCGCCAGCGGCTGACGTTGCAGTGGTGTCTTCAGTGCTGGTGCTGCTGGCGACGCTGGTCGATGTGCTCAACGTGGTTTGAGGGATCGAAATGTTGGTGATGCTGACCATGGTGGTTCTCCGCTTCGGGTTCAGGTTGACCTGATCATCGACACCCACGGCCCGCAATTGAGATCGACTGTGTACCGACTCGGCCTCAACCCGGATACAAACCCGTCGGCCGCCATGCAACCGTCACAAATACGTCAAACAGCCTTGCGATGATGTGGCCCGAGTGAACCCCCAAAAAAACCGCGACAGGCGCCTCCCCTTGCGAGTCCTCATGAACCACAGCCTCGATCAAAGCCATCGCGACCCGGACCTGTTCGGCCTGTTGTACGGGTTCAGTTTTCGTCCCGGTGAGCGCGGTCAGGAAATCGACTCGGCGAGGGCGTTGCAGTGCCTGCAACAACCGGACGACAGCGACGAGTTCCTCTGGCTGCACCTGAACCTCGCCCATGCCGCGTGCGAACGCTGGATGAAGAGCCATCTGGAATTGCCCGACGAGTTTTTCGAAGCCCTGCATGAAGGCTCGCGTTCGACGCGCATCGAACATGTCGACTCGGCGCTGCTGGCGGTGGTTAACGATGTGGTGTTCAACCTCAGCAGCATGGTCTCGTCCGATGTCTCGACGCTGTGGGTGTGCGTGCGCAGCAAGTTGATCATCAGCGCGCGCCTGCAACCGCTGCACTCGGTAGACAAGTTGCGTTCCTCGGTGAAGGCCGGCGAGCGCTTTCGTTCACCGCTGGAATTGCTGGTACACCTGCTGCGCGATCAGGGTGAAGTACTGACCCAGATCGTGCGCAAGACCAGCCTGAGCGTCGATCAGGTGGAAGACGAGTTGCTGTCGCAACGGTTATCGACCAACCGCGCGGAGCTGGGCGCCAACCGCCGGGTGCTGGTGCGCCTGCAACGCCTGCTGGCGCTGGAGCCGGGCTCGCTGCTGCGGCTGCTCAATCGCCCGCCGCCGTGGCTGCAAAAGGAAGACGTCAAGGAACTGCGCAAATCCACCGAGGAGTTCGCGCTGATCATCAACGACCTGACGGCGCTCGGTGAACGCATCAAGCTGCTGCAGGAAGAAATCGCCGCCAACCTCAACGAGCAGAGCAACCGCACCCTGTTCACCCTGACGGTGGTCACGGTGCTGGCGCTGCCGATCAACATCATCGCCGGCTTTTTCGGCATGAACGTGGGTGGGGTGCCACTGGCCCAGGATCCGGGAGGGTTCTGGATTCTGGTGGCGCTGGTGGCGACCTTTACCGTGATTGCCGGGCGTTGGGCGTTTCGCAAGCGGCGGGATTATTAAGCTTGCTTGAGATCCTGTGGGAGCGAGCTTGCTCGCGATAGCGGCGTGTCAGACACACAGATGTTGAATGTGATACCGCCATCGCGAGCAAGCTCGCTCCCACAGGTTTCAGGGGTGCATTGGGTGGTGGATTCGGATCAACGGATCCAAAAAAGACCCAAACCCTGACCCAGAACAGCCTCGCTGTAACATTTCGCAATGATCATATCGGATACCCCTTCCCTCCTCAGGAATGCCCGGTATGGCTACGCCTTCGTTCTCCACCGCCCAAGCGCCCGTCGCCAGTGGCAGGCCCCATCTGGATAAAAAACCCGGCCTGCTCACCTTCGTGATTTTCTTCGCGGTACTGGCCCTGGGGCTGTTGTTTACCGCCTACAGCCTGATGCACGACATGAACGAACTCGGCACGGTGGTGACCACCTGGACGCCGTTCCTGCTGCTTGGCGTGGCCCTGGTCATTGCCCTGGGCTTCGAGTTCGTCAACGGTTTCCACGACACCGCCAACGCCGTGGCCACGGTGATCTACACCCATTCGCTGCCGCCGAATTTCGCGGTGGTCTGGTCCGGGTTCTTCAACTTCCTCGGCGTGCTGCTGTCCAGCGGCGCGGTGGCGTTCGGCATCATCGCCCTGCTGCCCGTGGAGCTGATCCTGCAGGTCGGCTCGTCCGCCGGTTTCGCGATGATCTTCGCCCTGCTGATCGCCGCGATCCTGTGGAACCTCGGCACCTGGTGGCTGGGTTTGCCGGCTTCGTCGTCGCACACCCTGATCGGTTCGATCATTGGTGTCGGCGTGGCCAATGCCCTGATGCACGGACGCGACGGCACCAGCGGCGTGGACTGGGCACAGGCGACCAAGATCGGCTATGCACTGCTGCTTTCGCCGCTGGTCGGCTTCGGCTGCGCCGCGCTGTTGCTGCTGGCCCTGCGCGCTTTCGTGAAGAACCGTGCGCTGTACAAGGAGCCGCAAGGCAACACGCCGCCGCCGTGGTGGATTCGCGGTTTGCTGATCATGACCTGCACCGGCGTGTCCTTCGCCCACGGTTCCAACGATGGCCAGAAAGGCATGGGCCTGATCATGTTGATTCTGGTCGGCACGTTGCCAATGGCTTACGCGCTGAACCGCACCATGCCGGCCGATCAGGCCTTGCAGTTCGCCGCCGTGGCCGAAGTCACCCAGCAAGCGCTGGTGAAAAGCGCACCGCTACCCGCCCCTGCCGACCCACGCCCGGTGTTGTCCGAATACGTGCGCAGCAAGGAAGCGACGCCGCAATTGGTGCCGGCGCTCGCCGCGCTGACCGGCAGCATCGGCGCCGAAGTGAAGGGTTACGGATCGCTGTCCAAAGTGCCGGCCGAGGCCGTGGGCAACGTGCGTAACGACATGTACCTGACCAGCGAAACCATTCGCCTGATGGACAAGAACAAGGTCGGCAATTTCGATGCGGATACCGCTGGCAAGCTCCAGCTGTTCAAGCAGCAGATCGACGCCTCCACCCGGTTCATTCCGTTGTGGGTGAAGATCGCCGTGGCCATCGCGCTGGGGCTGGGCACCATGGTGGGCTGGAAGCGCATTGTGGTGACGGTCGGTGAAAAAATCGGCAAGACTCACCTGACCTACGCCCAGGGCGCCTCGGCGGAAACCGTGGCCATGCTGACCATCGGTGCCGCCGACATGTTCGGCCTGCCGGTCTCGACCACCCACGTGCTGTCGTCGGGCGTGGCCGGGACCATGGTCGCCAACGGCGGTGGCTTGCAGATGAGGACCATCCGCAACCTGTTGATGGCGTGGGTACTGACCTTGCCGGCGGCGATTTTGCTGTCGGGCAGTTTGTACTGGCTGTTCACTCAGTTGTTTTGACTCATCACCTGTAGGAGCGAGCCTGCTCGCGATGGTCGTCAACGATAACGCTGGGAGCCTGACACCCCGCAGCGTTCTCTAGTCCATCGCGAGCAGGCTCGCTCCTACAGGGTTATGCGTTGACCATGCGGGCACGCGTCACGTCATACACCCAGTGATAAACGTAGGTGTACGGCAGGAAGAACAACAACACGCCGATATCCAGCAAAAACGCCTCCAACAGGCTGATGTTCAGCCACCACGCAATCAGCGGCACGCCCAGGGCAACCAGCCCCCCTTCGAACAACAGCGCATGCACCACCCGCGTCCAGGCGTTGTGGGCAATGGCGAAGCGCTTGAGCACACGGTCAAAGTAACCGTTGAAAATCACGTTCCACGCCAGGGCCAGCGCTGCCATGGCGATCGTCACCACGCCCATGTCGAGCATCGGTTTATCCATGATCCACGCCAGCAACGGGGTACAGATCAGGATGGCCAGCAGTTCGAAACCGATAGCCTGGAAAATACGTTCAGTGATGGATTTGTTGGCAGTCATGACCGACTCCCTTGAGTGAGTGTGGTTGCCATGGTCCGACATCACACCGATACTTCATAACCAATAACCATCGATCAAGGCGATAGTTCATGGCGTCCCAGGAAGTGTTGCAGGCGTTCGTCCAGGCCGCGACCCAAGGCTCGTTTTCCGCCGCGGCGCGCAAGTTGGGCCGTAGCCAGTCGACCATCAGCGCGGCGGTGTCCAGCCTGGAAATCGATCTGAACCTGGAGCTGTTCGACCGCAGCAGCCGCAAACCCACCCTCACCCCCGCCGGGCACGTGATGCTGCAGCGGGCCGAGGACATCCTCGCCGCCACCGGTCGTCTGGAAATGACCGCCAGCCAACTGTCCCAAGGGGTCGAGGCGAAGCTGACGGTGGCGCTGTCCGACACCTATCAGTCCGACCGTTTCGAAGCGGCGCTCAGTGCCTTCGAGCAGCGATATCCGGACCTGGAACTCGAATGCCTGATCGCCGAATGCGACGACCTGGTGGCGCTGGTGCAGAGCGGCCGGGCGAATGTGGCCTTTGCCGAGATGCAGGACAGCTACCCGCCGGATCTGGTCAATTCAACGGTGGACGAGCGCACGGAAATCGCCCTGTTCGTCTCCCCCGCACATCCGTTGGCCACGCTGAAACACATCGATCAGGACGTGCTGCAACAGCATCGCGAATTGCGCTTGGCAACCATCGTCAATCCCTATGAAAGCCGGGCCAAGGGCCGCGTCTGGTCGGCGCCCAGTTACCTGATGCTGCTGGAGATGGCCCAAGGCGGGTTTGGCTGGGCGCCTTTGCCGCGCTGGCTGGTGGAACGGTTTGGGCCGGGATCGTTGCAGGAACTGCAGGTACGCGGCTGGCCGAAAACCGTGTATGTGGATGCGCTGTGGTCGCGGTTGAACCCGCCGGGGCCGGCGGGGAGCTGGTTGTTGGGCAAGATGCTGGAATAGCGGCGCGGCCAATCGCGAGCAGGCTCGCTCCCACAGTGATTGATCGTGGACACATATTTTGCGGCTGCCCCCAAACCCTGTGGGAGCGGGCTTGCCCGCGAAGGCAGAGTGTCAGTCGCCAACGATGTTGAATGTGCTGGCCTCTTCGCGGGCAAGCCCGCTCCCACATTGAACCGTGTTCCTCCAGGCAACCCGGTCAATTGTGGGAGCGAGCCTGCTCGCGATGCGGCCCGCAAGATCCCATCACTCCAACGCCTTGATCCGAGCCTCGATGAACCGCCGCTCCGGCTCTTGCTGGGTCAGCTCCAGCGCCCGTTCATAGGCCGCTCGCGCCTGCTCCACCCTGCCCAACTGCCGACAGAACTCAGCCCGCGCCGAATGCGCCAGGTGGTAGTCCCGCAGCTCACCTCGCTGCAGAATGGCTTCGACCAACGCCAGTCCCGCCAGCGGCCCGTCGCGTTTCGACATTGCAGCCGCACGATTCAGTTCGATCACCGGCGACGGCACCGCCCGCAGCAGCACGTCATACAGCCCGACGATCTGCACCCAATCGGTCTCCTCCACCGAAGGCGCTTCGGCATGCACCGCGGCGATCGCTGCTTGCAGGCAATACGGGCCAAACCGCCGGGTGCCCAGCGCCCGTTCCACCAGCGCGCAGCCTTCGGCGATCATCTCGCTGTCCCACAAGGTGCGATCCTGTTCATCCAGCAAGATCAACTCGCCGCTCGCACTGGTCCTGGCCACCCGTCGCGATTCGTGCAGCAGCATCAGCGCCAGCAGCCCCATGACCTCCGGCTCCGGCAGCAACTCCATCAGCAATCGCCCGAGGCGGATCGCTTCACGGGTCAATTCCTCGCGGGTGACCTGCGCGCCAATGGACGCCGAATACCCTTCGTTGAACACCAGGTAAATCACCCGCAACACGCTGTCGAGGCGTTCGGGCAATTCCGCCAGGGACGGCACCTGATAGGGGATTTTGGCGTCGCGGATTTTCGCCTTGGCCCGCACGATACGCTGGGCGATGGTGGCCGGTGCCGAGAGAAAGGCCCGGGCGATTTCTTCCGTGGTCAGGTCGCAGACTTCACGCAGGGTCAACGGCACCTGGGCGTCCGCCGCGAGTGCCGGGTGACAACAGGTGAAGATCAGGCGCAGGCGATCGTCTTCCACATCTTCGTCACTCCAGTCAGCCTGCTCCAGCGCCTCCAGTTGCGCGATCAGCAGCGGGCGCGAGGCGGCGAACCGGGCGCGCCGTCGCAGTACATCGATAGCCTTGAAGCGCCCGGTGGACACCAGCCAGGTGCGCGGGTTGTCCGGCACGCCGTCGCGCTGCCAGCGCTCGACCGCGACGAAAAACGCCTCGTGCATGGCCTCTTCGGCGAGATCGAAATCGCCGAGCAGGCGGATCAGGGTCGCCAGGATGCGCCGCGACTCCTGGCGATAGACCTGCTCGACCCGCGCCTGCACCGACTCGGGCATGTCAGACATTCAACTGGCGAACGGGGCGTACTTCGACACTGCCAACCCGGGCCGCCGGAATATCGCCAGCGACCTGCAAGGCTTCGTTCAGGTCCCTGGCATCGATCAGGTAGAAGCCGGCCAGTTGCTCCTTGGTTTCGGCAAACGGGCCGTCGGTGATCGACAACTTGCCGTTGCGCATGCGCACGGTGGTAGCGGTCTGCACCGACTCCAGCGCCTCGGCGGCGATCATCCGGCCACTGCCCTGGACCGATTCGGCATAGGCCATGCATTCCTCGTCATTCGGGCTTTCCGGCAGCGAATGCAGCAGACGCTCATCGCTGTAGACCAGGCATAGATATTTCATCGCGCTCTCCCGACCGAAGGGTTCAGCTTAAGGTTGCAGATTGAACAGTGCCGCGCCGCTTTCCATGTCGAACGGTGCCGACCAGTGTTCGTGGACGATGCGCCATTGCCCGCCTTCGCGTCGATAGCAGGCGGTCACGCGCATCCAGCAGGCCTGGGTTTCGCCCTTGTCGTTGGTGCCGCCGCAATGGGCCAGCCAGTGGGCGAAGGCAATGTGTTCGTCGGCGACGATGTTCATGTGGTCGAAGTCGAACTTGTGCGGGCCCGGGCACATTTCCATGCAGGCCTGCCAATGCGCACGGTAGGCAGCCTTGCCGCGAAATTGCAGGGCTTTGACCGCGTCGTAGGAGACGATGTCCTCGCCATAGAAGCTCATGATTTTATCGACATCCTTGGCGACCACCGCCTGGCGATAGGTGTCGATCAGGGTCTGGATTTCATGGGTTGCGCTCATGGTGGTTCTCCGTGGTTTTTATGTGAAGACACCCTTAGTCGTCTGGCGATCCGGCTAATCGACAGGTGAAATAAAAATAATCCAAACCGCTGCAATCGCTAGAATCGCAGACTCATTCGTGCAGGAAAAAGGACACTCCCATGGCAGCCCGACTCGTGCCCTACGAAAGCCTGACCGCGTTGCAGCGCCAGCAGGTCGAGGCGATCGAAGTTCACCCGGAGCAGATCAAGTTCTCCGGGGACATTCACGGTGCATTGCACACCTTGCTGTCCCGCCCCGGCCCCGGCGTCAAGGGATTCGCCCTGCTGGCGGACGACATTCCCGTGGCGTTCCTGTTGCTCAAGCGCCCGCCGGTGTTGCCGGCATGGGCCAATGAGCATAGCGCCACGCTGCATGCGCTGCAGGTCGACCAGCGGGTTCAGGGCAAAGGCTATGGCAAGGCCTGCCTGCAAGCGCTGCCTGAAGCGGCACGCCTGGCCTGGCCGGAAATACGCGGGCTGGAGTTGTCGGTGGATGCGGACAATGAATCGGCGATTGCGCTGTATGCCAGGTATGGCTTTGTCGACAGTGGCGAGGCGTACAAGGGGCGGATCGGGTATGAGCGGCGGATGGGGCTGAGCTTCTGAGGCTCATAGCCCTACTGAAATATCTGGCACAACACTATCCCTGTGGGAGCGGGCTTGCCCGCGATGGCGGACTTTTAGTCGACATTTTTGTTGAATGAGACTCCCTCATCGCGGGCAAGCCCGCTCCCACAGGGTTCTTCAGTGTTTGAAAGATTTCTTACAGTTTCAGCACCATCTCATGCCAAGCCATGCCGCCATGGTCCGAGGCGGAAGGCTTGATGTAGGCAAATCCGAATCCGGCATACAACGGAATATGCCGCTCCTTGCACATCAGATGAATCGTCGCCTTGCCCATGCCGCGCATGCGCTCGATGAACTCACCCATCAACCGTTTCGCCAGGCCCTGCCCCTGGTAATCGGGGTGCACCACCACCGACATGATCACCACATTGGGACCTGCCGGGTCGTGGCCGATCAGTTCCTTGAACGCCTCGTCGGACATTTCCACCTGGAACGCCGCGCCGGAATTGATGAAACCGGCAACCACGCCGTCCACTTCGGCCACGATGAAACCCTCGGGCCAGGTGGCGATACGGGTGGCGATTTTCTCGTAGGTTGCGGCTTCGTCGCCTTCGTAAGAGACGGTTTCAATGGCGTAGCAGCGGTCCAGATCGGCAGGCGTGACGTTGCGGATGACGGTGTTCATGGCAGCTCGGAATCGGCGGGGAAAGGCTGGGGATCTTAAATCAGCGGCCGCGTGACATCGAGAGGCGAATCGGTGGAGGCGCCTCTCCACGCCGGTGTCATTGTTTGATCGGCAACCAGATTTCCAGCTTGCCGGTGTTCAGCTTCGGGTTGTAGTCCTCGCTGTAGCGCTCGAACTCCGGGGCGTCGGTGGCCGTGTACCCGGATTGCGGAAGCCAGGTGTCGCAAATATAGCGGAAGGTCTGCGGCAGGGTGGTCAGTGGCCCCTTGTGCTCGAACACCGCGTAGTACTGGGGCTGGATTTCCACCCAGCGGTAGCTGTCGGGCAGGTCGTCGAGCTTGCTGATCTCGACCCCGGCGATGTAGTCAAAACCGCCCTCGCCATCGAAGTTGTAACCGACACCGTACATCACTTCGCCTTTCTGGCCCGGTATCCGGCCCAGATGGGGCATGAGCTTCTCCCAGAGCTGGGGAATGCGCGGGATGGTCTGTTGGGTGAAGCGCTCGCCCATACCGGCAATCAGCAAAAAGTGCCCGTGTTCGAAGCGTGGTTCCGACAATTCGAAGCCTTTTTGTTCATCCATGATGCTACTCCTGGAAGGTAAAAGTGGGTTCGGCTGGGAGTATAGAAGCCAAACCCGATTCGCCCAGTTACAGCGCGTGCAACTGCTCGACGGCAGCGGCACCGAAAAACTCGTTATACCCAGATAGGATCACGTACACCGCGAAATAGCAGAAGATCGCCGCCGATGCCATGTAGGAGTAGCGCAGCAGCTTGTCACCCAGCAGCTTGCCGCCGTGGCTCGCGGCGAAGCACAGGCCGGCGCACCACAACAGCCCGGCACAGAGGAACCCGCCGAGGAACAACGCCGAACTCAAGGGGCCGCCACCGCCGGAACGGGCGATCAGCGTGCCGCCCACGGCGGCGAACCAGAGGATCGCGCTGGGCGACGACATGGCGAGGAAGATCCCGCGGAAAAATTCCTTGCGATGGGAGTTGTGGCCCACTTCGGCGGTCTCGGCCAGCAGCGCTTCGTGGTGGATCGCCGAATAAACCATCTTCGCCGCGAAATACACCAGCAACGCCGAACCACCGATCCACAGCACCCAGCGCACGGTTTCGTATTGCAGCAGGACGGTCATGCCGGCCAGCGCCAGCACGGCGTAGACCAAGTCGCCCACGCAGGTGCCCAGGCCCAGGGCGAAGCCTTGAAAATAGCCACGTTGCATCGCCAGGGTGATCATGGCGATGTTGGCCACGCCAATGTCCAGGCACAGCGAAAGGCTCAGCAAGAAGCCACTGGTGAATTCCATCGACCCAATTCCTTCGGAAAAATTTGTTTACATGGAGGCTGGACAGTCTGCCACAGCTGCCCGTACATTCCGCCACAGGTCACCGCAGTGACCAGCGTCGCTCGGACGGTTCCGGGCGCTTACGTTATCGAGGCAACAATGGCCGAACAAGGTTCGCCGCGCCGCTTTGCGCGCATAGATCGACTCCCCCCTTACGTTTTCAACATCACAGCCGAGCTGAAGATGGCCGCCCGTCGTCGTGGCGAAGACATCATCGACTTGAGCATGGGCAACCCCGACGGCGCCACCCCGCCGCACATCGTCGAAAAACTGGTCACCGTCGCCCAGCGCGAAGACACCCACGGCTACTCGACGTCCAAGGGCATCCCGCGGCTGCGTCGGGCGATTTCCAACTGGTACAAGGATCGCTACGAGGTCGACATCGACCCGGAAAGCGAAGCCATTGTCACCATCGGTTCCAAGGAAGGCCTGGCGCACTTGATGCTGGCGACCCTCGACCAGGGCGACACGGTGCTGGTGCCCAACCCTAGCTACCCGATCCACATCTACGGTGCCGTGATTGCCGGCGCCCAGGTGCGTTCGGTGCCGCTGGTGCCGGGGGTGGATTTCTTCGCCGAGCTGGAGCGGGCGATTCGTGGCTCGATTCCGAAACCGAAGATGATGATCCTCGGCTTCCCGTCCAACCCCACCGCGCAGTGCGTGGAGCTGGACTTCTTCGAGCGGGTGATCGCCCTCGCCAAGCAGTACGACGTGCTGGTGGTGCATGACCTGGCTTACGCCGACATCGTCTACGACGGCTGGAAAGCCCCGTCGATCATGCAGGTGCCGGGCGCCAAGGACATCGCGGTGGAGTTTTTCACCCTGTCCAAGAGCTACAACATGGCGGGCTGGCGCATCGGTTTCATGGTCGGCAACCCGGAACTGGTCAACGCCCTGGCGCGGATCAAGAGCTACCACGACTACGGCACCTTCACTCCGCTGCAGGTCGCGGCGATTGCCGCGCTGGAAGGCGACCAGCAATGCGTGCGCGACATCGCCGAGCAATACCGGCAGCGGCGCAACGTGCTGGTCAAGGGCCTGCATGAACTGGGCTGGATGGTCGAGAACCCAAAGGCGTCCATGTATGTCTGGGCCAAGATTCCCGAGGCCTATGCCCACCTGGGCTCGCTGGAGTTCGCCAAGAAACTGCTGGCCGAAGCCAAGGTCTGCGTCTCGCCGGGCGTGGGTTTCGGTGAGTACGGCGATGACCACGTGCGCTTCGCCCTGATCGAAAACCAGGACCGGATTCGCCAGGCCGTGCGCGGGATTCGCGGGATGTTCCGGGCGGATGGGTTGGCGCCGAAAACCAGCGCTTAGCACAAAACACTGTGGGAGCGAGCCTGCTCGCGAATGCGCACTCACATTCAACATCTTCGTTGAAAGTGAAGCCCTCTTCGCGAGCAGGCTCGCTCCCACAATGGATCTCGTTCATGCTGGGATCATCACCCACAAAAAAACCGCATCGCTGCGGTTTTTTTGTGCCTGCCGAATGTCGTTAAACGAACAACGACAACAACAGAATAAAGCCCAGACCCACCACCGACAGAATGGTCTCCATCGCCGTCCAGGTCTTGAAGGTCTCTGCCACGGTCATGTTGAAGTACTGCTTGACCAGCCAGAAACCGGCGTCGTTGACGTGGGACAGGATCAGGGAACCGGCACCGGTGGCCAGCACCAGCAGTTCGCGGTTAACGCCCGGAATCATCCCGACAACTGGCACCACGATGCCCGCGCCGGTAATGGTTGCCACGGTCGCCGAACCGGTAGCGATACGGATTACCGCAGCCACCAGCCAGGCCAGCAGGATCGGCGAAATTTGTGCGGCAACAGCCATATGACCGATCACGTCGCCCACGCCGCTGGTCACCAGCATCTGCTTGAAGCCACCGCCGGCACCGATGATCAGGATGATCGCGGCGGTTGGCGCCAGGCTCGCATCCAGCCACTTGAGCATCTGCTGGGAGCCGATGCCCTGCTTGTAGCCGAAGGTGTACAGCGACAGCAGCAACGCCAGCAGCAATGCCGAGATCGGGTGACCGATCAGGTCCATGAAGGTGCGGAAGAAGTTGCCGTCCGGCAGTACCACGTCGGCAAAGGTCTTGAGCAGCATCAGGAACACCGGCGACAGCACGGTGACCAGGGTGATGCCGAAGCTTGGCAGATCGCCGGAATCCGACTCACGGGCCAGTTGATCCACCAGTTCCTGGTTCGGATGACCGGGGATGTGCTTGGCAATGAAGGTACCGAAGATCGGACCGGCAATGATCGCCGTTGGCAGTGCCACGATCAGGCCGTAGAGAATGGTCTTGCCGATGTCGGCGCCGAACACGCCGATCGCCAGCAGCGGGCCCGGGTGCGGTGGCACCAGGCCGTGCACGGCGGACAGGCCGGCCAGCAGCGGGATACCGATCTTGATGATCGACACGCCGGTGCGCCGGGCGACGATGAACACCAGCGGGATCAGCAGCACGAAGCCGATTTCGAAGAACAGCGGGATGCCCACCAGGAACGCGGCGAACATCATCGCCCACTGCACCTTGTCCTTGCCGAAGGCGCGGATCAGGGTCTGGGCGATCTGATCCGCCCCGCCCGACTCGGCCATCATTTTGCCGAGCATGGTGCCCAGCGCGAGGATGATCCCGACGAAACCGAGCACGCCGCCGAAGCCGTCCTGGAAGGCCTTGATGATGGTGCCGATCGGCATGCCGGAGGTCAGCCCGAGGAAGGCGGCGGCAATGATCAGGGCAATGAAGGGGTGAAACTTGAACTTGGTGATCAGGACGATAAGCCCGATCACCGTGACCACTGCGTCGAGCAGCAGGAACGTCTCGTGGGACATGCCAAACATTAGGGGTGTCTCCTGGTTGTTGTTGTTATTAAAGCGGGTAATTCGAAAGCCATAAGGACAGCGCTATCTCTTGAAGCAAAATTTAACCGGCGCGTTTCAGGCCGTGCTCGAGCCACCAGTGGTGTGCTTGCACCGCCAACTGATCGACGCTGTGGGTCGACGCATCGAGAGCCAGGGTCAAGGGCTCGCCGACGGGGGATTCGAGGGTGGCGAACTGGCTGTCGATCAGGGTCGACGGCATGAAATGGCCGGGACGATGGGAAACCCGGTCCGCAGCCACTTCAGGGGTCAGTTCCAGGAACACGAAGCCCAGGCCCGGCAAGGCACTGCGCAGGCGCTCGCGGTAAATGTGCTTGAGGGCCGAGCAGGTCAGCACCGGGCGCTGGCCCAGGGCATCGATGCGGCGCAGTTCATCGCACAGGCTGTCGAGCCAGCCGGCACGGTCTTCGTCGTTCAGGGGGATACCCGCGCTCATCTTTTCGATATTGGCGGCAGGGTGGAAAGAGTCGCCTTCAATGGCAGTGGCGCCGCTGAGCTGGCACAGGGCCTCGCTGACGCACGTCTTGCCGCAACCGGCAACGCCCATGATGACCAGGGCGGTGATGGGATGATTCATGTAACACCTCAGCGCGCAGACAGCGCTACCTTTGCCAGTTATGACACTAGACCAAAAGCAGGAGTTGCCGACGCCTTTCTTGTCATTTTGTGGGTTGCAGCATGTTTGTTCCCAACGCCAAAAAGCGAGGATCAGGCAAACCCTCGCTCACGCATTTGCAGCTGCATCGAGACAGCGCTACCTTAGTGCCTTGTATTTTGTTTGGCAAGCCGTCGATGACCTCAACCAAGAACGATAAAAATACGCGCACCACTGGCCGCCCTACCCTGAACGAAGTCGCGCGCCTCGCCGGCGTCAGCCCGATCACCGCCTCCCGAGCCTTGCGGGGCGTGAGCACGGTGGCCACGGAACTTGTGGAAAAAGTGCAGAACGCGGCCCGCGAACTCAATTACGTGGTCAACTCCGCCGCCCGCGCCCTGGCCTCGGCCCAGGGCCATTCGGTGGTGGTTTTGGTGCCCTCGCTGTCCAACCTGCTGTTCATCGACACCCTGGAAGCCATTCATCAGGTTTTGCGCCCCAAGGGCTTCGAAGTGCTGATCGGCAACTTCCACTATTCGCGCGATGAAGAAGAAAACCTGCTGCGCAACTACATGGCCTATCAGCCTCGCGGCTTGCTGCTCACCGGCTTCGACCGCACCGAAAGTTCGCGGCGGATGATCGAAGCAAGCAACATCCCATGCGTGTACATGATGGAGCTGGACAGCGCCGCGGGCTTGAATTGCGTCGGCTTTTCGCAGTTGGCTGCCGGCGAGACGGCGGCCGAACATCTGCTGTCCCGTGGCCGCAAGCGCCTGGCCTACATCGGCGCGCAGCTGGACCAGCGCACATTGCTGCGCGGTGAGGGTTTCCGCCGCGCCCTGCAAAAGGCCGGTCTGTATGACCCGGCCCTGGAAGTGCTGACACCGCGCCCGTCGTCGGTCGGCCTGGGCGGCGAGCTGTTCCTGCAGATGATCGCCAATCACCCGGATGTCGACGCGATCTTCTTCGGCAACGACGACCTGGCCCAGGGCGCCCTGCTCGAAGCCCTGCGCTGCGGCATCAAGATCCCTGAACAGGTGGCGATTCTCGGTTTCAACGACCTGCCCGCCTCGGCCCACATGGTGCCGCGCCTGAGCAGCATCAGCACCCCGCGCGAAGCCATCGGCCGTCGCGCGGCGGAGCAGATGCTGACGCTGATGGCCGGTAACACGGTGGCCAAACCGGTGCAGGACATGGGGTTTGAGTTGAAGGTGCGGGAGAGTACGTAGGCTCTGTCGCAGGCTCTGTTCGTTCCCATGTTCCGCGTGGGAATGCAGCCGGGGACGCTCCGCGTCCCAATCCAGAGCCGAACGCGGAGCGTCCGTTGAGGCATTCCCACGCAGTGCGTGGGAACGATCACATCGCAGCCTGCGGCAGCTCCTACAATTAACTGCATGTAGGCCCTTCGCAATGGAGCAGTTCAATGGAACATGTACTGAAAATCCTCGGTAAAGCCTCGTCGATCAACGTCCGCAAGGTACTGTGGACCTGCGAGGCCCTGGGCCTGACTTACGAGCGCGAGGATTGGGGCAGCGGTTTTGCCTCGACCCACAGCCCCGAGTTCCTGCGCTTCAACCCCAACGCCCAGGTGCCGGTGATCATCGATGAGAATGGTCCGCTGTGGGAGTCCAATACCATCTGCCGCTACCTGGCCGGCAAGCACCATCATCACCACGCCGAGTTGCTGCCCACCGACCCGGCCGCCCGTGCCCGGGTGGACCAGTGGATCGACTGGCAGGCCACCGACCTCAACGCCTCCTGGAACTACGCCTTCATGGCGCTGGTGCGCAAGGACCCGGAGTTCCAGGATCCGCATCGCATAGAAGTCGGCGTGCGTGGCTGGAACCAGAAAATGGGCATCCTCGAACATCAACTGGCGACCACCAAGGCCTACGTCGCCGGGTCCAGGTTCACCCTGGCCGACATTGTCATCGGGCTGTCGGTCAACCGCTGGCTGATGACGCCGATGGAGCGTTCCGACTACCCGGCCATCGATGAGTACTTCAAGCGCCTGGCACCCCAGCCCGGTTTTCTCAAACATTGCTGCAATGGCCTGCCTTGAACGCTGCAACCTTTGCCGTCCGTCGGCAAGCGTTTGCCCCTCTTTGACTTGAGAGCTCGTTAAAAAAGCGATAACTGGCTGATTTTTATGTAGTTTTGTTTCCAGGCACAGTCTTTGCTCAAAGCCCTGCACCGCAATCACCTACAAGGGCTTTCATCATGTTGGTCAGTGCAAAAACAAACCTGGTTACACCACTTCCCAAGCGTCCCGGTGAAGATCCCACCGCCGAGGCTGCCGCCGGCCTGCAAAGCGTCCTGACCCAGGCTCTGCAAAACAACGTGCAGGCGCAAAACACCCAGGCCGCGTCTCAGGTTCAGGAATCTGCCACCGGGCAGGCCACGCAACAGGTCAGCGAAGCCACGCGCATCAGCGACAACGTCGACGAGGCATTCGCCAAGACCCGCGTGAACCTGCAGGCCGTCAATGCGCCACTGCCGGATGACGTCAAGGATCGGATCAAGGACGGCTCGGCCACTTCCGAGTTCAAGGAATACATGAGCAAGTCCCCGGAACAGCGCATGCGCGATTCGATCCTCGAGGAAATGGGACTGACTCAGGAAGAAGTCGACAAGATGCCGCCGGAGAAGCAACAGGCGATCGGTGAGGAAATCGCCAAGCGCATGGAAGACAAGCGAGAGATGGCAGAGGCCGAGAAAGCGCAAAAGGACGTCGATCAGGGCAAGGCTCAGGTGGTGGATAAATTCCTGGCTTCGCTCTGACCTTGTAGTACAGAACCCTTGTGGGAGCGAGCCTGCTCGCGATGGTGGATCAGCAACATTGATGTCGGCTGACACACCATCGCGAGCAGGCTCGCTCCCACAGGTTCTGAGACAGGCTCAGTTTAGCTGTAACGTGGAGTTGAACTGGCTGATCGCATCCACCACATGCCGCGAGCCCTGTTGAATCTCCAGGATCACCTCCCCCGCCTCGTTCGCCAGTTCCACCCCGAGCCCGGTTCGGCTCAGACTCGACTGCATGCTCGTCACCGCACTCACCGACAAATCGTGGTTCTTGCGCACCACATCGACGATTTCCACCGTCGCCTGGCTCGTGCGCGCGGCGAGGCTGCGCACTTCATCGGCGACCACCGCAAAGCCTCGACCGTGCTCCCCGGCCCGGGCCGCTTCGATGGCGGCGTTGAGCGCCAGCAGGTTGGTCTGATCGGCGATGCCGCGAATGGTCTGCACGATGGTGCCGATGATCTCCGATTGTTTGCTCACCGCATCGATGCTCAGCGCGGCTTCATTCAGGTCCCTGGAAATATCCTGGATGATCTGCACCGTTTGCTGCACCACTTCCGAGCCCTTGCGGGCGCAGACGTCGTTTTGCACCGAGGTGCTATGGGCCGACTCCGCAGCGGTTTGCAGGGTGGTCATCTGGCTGGTGATGTCGCTGGCGAACTTCACCACCTTGTACAGCCGGCCCTTGGCGTCGAACAACGGGTTGTAGGACGCTTCCAGGAACACCGTATGCCCATGCTTGTCTTTGCGCTCGAAACGGTGCGAGTGGTATTCGCCGCGGTTGAGCGAGGCCCAAAACGCCTTGTAGTTCGTCGACTCGGCTTCGGCCCGGTGACAGAACAGGCTGTGGTGCTGCCCGACCACTTCGTTGAGCGAGTAGTGCATGGTCTTGAGGAAGTTTTCGTTGGCGGTGATGACCTTGCCGTCCGGGGTGAACTCGATCACCGCCATGGAGCGGCCGATGGCCGCGAGCCGGGCCTCGTTTTCATGTTCCTTGTTGACCCTGGCAGTGATGTCCGTGGCCACCTTGATCACGCTGCGCACTTGCCGGTCAGGGCCAAGCACCGGCATGTAGCTGGCTTCGAGCCAGATCTCCCTGCCACTCTTGTTCAAGCGCAAAAAGGTGCCGCTGAGCGCTTCGCCCCGCGCCAGATCACGCCACAACTTGGCGTACTCCTCGCTGCGGTAGAACGCTTCCTCGCAGAAAATCCGGTGATGCTTGCCGCGCACTTCGTCGGCGCTGTAACCCATGGTCCTGCAAAAATTTTCATTGGCATCGATGACGATGCCTTCGGGGGTGAACTCAATCATTGCCATCGAACGACCGATAGCCGCCAACTTGGCATTGGCCTCGGCCAGCGCGCAGCCGGAGCGTTCGATTTCCAGCAAGTCAGCCTTGTTATGCAGGTTAAACATGGTCGTATCACCCCAAGCGCGGTCTTTTGACTAATGAAAGTAACGGGTCTTTCACATCCACCACTTCGTTCCCAGGAACAGGTACGCGCGCCCCTCCAAAGGAAGGACTTGTCAGGTAATTAATTGATGTTCAATCGGAGGGTCCCTGTCGCGACTTCCTCATCAAGACATCCGTCTCTTGATAGCCCGGAACCGGGCGAGCCCTAACGTGCTCATGAGCGAATTCCATTTTCCGTACCTCTCCATTTTGCTCAGTGTCGGTGCCTTGATATGCGCACTCTTGTGGCCGCAATCCCATTCACTCGATTGCGGCCGACATAGTTAGTTACGAATCAGCATAGACAGGCGTAATGGCTAAGCAAGGCCACTAGTCGGCCAGTATTGAGGACAAAATCGGTTCAGCGGTTGGATCCAAAATCGCTCTAGGATGAGTGTTTGAGAATGAATATGAAGACGGCGTCAGCCGTGGGGAGGGGGGGAGGCTTTGGGCCAATCGCGAGCAGGCTCACTCCCACAGGTCCTCGGAAATCCTGTGGGAGCGGGCTTGCCCGCGAAAGCTATCTGACAGGCACCACAGAACTACAGACTTGCACTCACCTTGCTGGCCACTTCCCCGGGCACCCAGCCTTTCCACACCTGCGGCTGCTCACGCAAGAACGCTTCGGCCACTTCACGGGGTTTCTGCCGCTTTTCGCTCATCTGCCCCAGGGTCTGGTTCAGCAGATCGATCGGCAGGTCGACCTTCTCGAAGAACGTCACCAGCTCCGGGTACTGCGTCTTGAACGGTGCGGACACGCCGATGGCCAGGCTGGCCGGCATCGAGCGGGTGCCCCTGGGGTTCGGGTTGGTGGCGTCGGCCAGGGTTTTCCAGGCTTCGGCATCGAACGGCGGTTCTTCCAGCTTCACCAGCTTGAAGCGCCCCAGCAACGGCGTCGGCGACCAGTAGTAGAACAACACTGGTTTGCCGCGACGAATCGAAGAAGCCACCTCGGCATCCAGCGCCGCGCCGGAACCGGTGCGGAAGTTGACGAAGCTTTGCGTCAGGCCGTAAGCCTTGAGTTTCTGGCTGTTGACGATTTCCGAGGTCCAGCCGGTAGGGCTGTTGAGGAAGCGCCCGCGGCTCGGGTCTTCGGGGTCGCGGAACACGTCCTTGTACTTCGTCAGGTCGGCCACGGATTTCAGCTCCGGCGCCAGCGGCTTGATGCCGCGCTCCGGGTCGCCCTTGATCACATACTCCGGCACCCACCAGCCCTCGGTCGCGCCCTTGACCGTATCACCCAGGCCGAACACCTTGCCTTCGGCGGCGGCCTTGACCCATGCCGGGCTGCGACCGGCCCACTCTTCGCCGATCACTTGAATATCGTTTTTGGCCAGCGCCGCTTCGAGGCTGACCGTGCTGCCCGGCAAGGTATCGGTGGGGTAGCCGTAACCTTTCTCGACGATCAGCCGCAGGATCTCGGTGATGAGGTTGCCGCTTTCCCAGGTGAGGTCGCCAAAGTGGATGGGCGCGGTTTTTTCCGTTGCCGGTGCCTGGCCAGCGATCAGGCTCAGGGCCAGCAGCGAACTGCCGAGCAGGGTTTTGATGGATTTCATGCGGACCTCTTGTTCTGTAGTGGGTTGTTCAAAAACTGATTGGCGCTGTGCCGGGCGCACAAGGCCGCGGAACGGGTCATGTAGACGCTGACCGAACGCGGGGAAATGCCCAGCTCGGCGGCGATTTGCGGATAGGTCAGGCCGTCGACCCGCGACAGCAGAAAGGTCGCCCTGACCTTGCCCGGCAGGCGCGCCAATGTGCGGTCGAGGCCATGCAGGGCCTGGGTCAGTTGCGCCAGTTCTTCGGGGGACGGTGCCGTGGGTTGATCCAGCTGTTGCAGGTGATCCAGGTGCCGGCGCTCCAGATCGCGCCGGCGCCACAACTGAAAGACCAGGCGCCGGGCGATGGTGGTGAGCAAGGCGCGCGGTTCGCGGATCGATGTCAGGTCGGGGGTTTCGAGCAATTGCACGAAGGCGTCGGCGGCGATGTCTTCGACGCTGCAAGCGCTGCCCAGGTACTGGCGCAAGCGGGCGCACAGCCAGGGGTAATGGGCGCGGAACAAACCGCCCACGTCATTGCAATGGGAAAAGTCGGTGCCGGACATAGAGGCTCCAAAGGTTAGGGTCGCTGAATGTCCGGTCGTCCGGTGGCGCGATCCTAGCAAGGAGCCTTATTCATTAATAATATTTAAAATTCATTTTTATATTCACTAATGGAATATAAGTTTGTGTTGCCCGCGATAAATGGTCCAGTCACTGCAACCTTTCGAAACCCAACGCAACGCTTGCGCTTGTTGCTGGTAATCCACAACGATCTGGTAATCGCTTTCACTGGCCGCCAACACCTCCCGCAAGCCAAGCACCTGCGCCACCTCCGGCAGTTCGCCCAAGGTCTGGTTCATCACCCGCCGAATCTCTTGTGCCTGCTCATCACTCACACTGGCAGCAGTGATGTACGGCAAGGTCGGGCTGATGGCACTGCGCTCAACCACCCGCAACCCGGCCACCTCCTCTGCGGCATCACGGGCGAGATAGGCGAAGGTCACGCTGTCGATGGCCGCCAGGTCGGCGAGGTCTTCACGCAACCAACGCAGGCTTTCGCGGTGGCCGCCGCTGATGCCGACCTGGGTGAAGAACCGGCCGTCTCGTTGCAAAGGCGCCAGGCGCTGACGCAGCAGGTTCATGCCGCTGTTGGAATCCTCGCCATTGATCACGCCTCGGCTGCCTTGAAAATCCGCGAGGGTTCGTCGCTGATCGTCCGCGCGACTGAGCAGCAGGCTGCAATGGTTGCCGGCGCTGCTGTCCGGCAGTTCATAGCGTGGGCGTCCCAGCACCCGGACTTTGCCACGCAGCGCGGTCATCAACGGATAGCCGCAGGTTTGCGTCAGCAGCAGGTGCGGTGACAGCCAGAGGTCCATCAAGGACAAACCCTCGGCGTCGCGGCGTGTGGCGCCCAGTCGTTCGAGAATGAGCGCCAGCCAGCGTTCGTTAGCCTGGCGGATGGGTTCGGGGGCGACGTACATCAGCAGTTCGGCGAGGTGTTGAGTCATCACGGTTTTCCCATACAACGAAGATCTCCCTGTAGGAGCGAGCCTGCTCGCGATAGCGTCGCGTCAGACACTAGTGATGTCGACTGACCTGACGCCATCGCGAGCAGGCTCGCTCCTACAGGGGAATGTGTTTGCAATCAATGAAACGGATGCCGAGGGCTGTCGATTGCCTTCACGCCATTCTCCCGCCACAACTGCCCGTAACCCTGCACCAGAAACCCGCCACTGCGCGCCAGCCATTGCTCGCGACGCGCTTGATAGGCACGGGGCAAGTCGTACCAGGGCAACCCCGGCAAATCGTGATGCACCAGATGCAGGTTGAGGTTGAGGAACAACCAGCGCCAGGGCCATGCCGCTTCGTTGAGTACGGTGCGCTGTTCCGGCGCGGCGTGGGGGCGGTGTTCATAGTAGGAACGAATCATCGCAATCGACAGTGCCGGGACGCTGATCAGCAACAGGTAATGCCACACCGGCACCAGGCTGTAGCGCGCGATGAACAGCAGCATCAACAGGGTCAGCGCGCCATGGCTGAGCCACATCAGCCAGGCCTGCCGCTCGCCGCTCTTGAGTCGTTGCAGTTCTTCCCGGGCCAGCCCCAGCAAGGCCAGCGGCGCACCGATGGCGAACCGACCGAGCACGGTTTTGTTCAGCCAGTGCAAGCCCTGTTCGAACAACGAACTGCCCTGCCATTGCTCGATGCTCAGATAGCGGCTTTCCGGATCGCGACCGGGGAGGGTCAGGTCTTCGTCGCGGTGATGCAGCAAATGGCTGTCGCGATACAGGGTGTAGGGATACCACACGGCGAACGGCGCGTAGCCGAGGACTTTGTTCAGCGCAGTCCAGCGGGTCGGGTGGCCGTGCAGCAACTCGTGCTGTACCGACAGCCACAGCACCACCACGGGAATCAACAGCAGGGTGCTCCACCACAGGCCCAGTGCCTGGCTGTTCAGAACGATGGTGAACCAGGCGCTGTATACGCAGATCAACAGCAACCAGGTCGGCCACTCGGTGCGGGCGGTCAGGCGCTGGCGCAGGGTTTCGATTTCTGTTCGGTGGGCTTCATCGAAATAATGGGGCATGGCGTTGCTCGGATCGGGGACCAGTCCCCTTCTGTGCAACGACGCCGGGATTTCTTGCAGATTATTTTGTTGCTTCAACGCTGAGCGGTGTAGGAGCTGCCGAAGGCTGCGATCTTTTGACCTTTTCAGCATCGCTGAAAAGCAAGATCAAAAGATCGCAGCCTGCGGCAGCTCCTACAGGGATCGCAAGGTGCTGGGGATCAATGGCCGAACACGTTCAGTTTCTTGGCCTTCTTGTCGGCGCGTTTTTCAATGGCGGTTTTTGCCGGTTTTTTCTTCAGCTCTTTTTTTGCTTCCATACCTTTGGACATGATGCGTACTCCACTCGCGAGGGATGTGAGATCAGGTATACACCTTTCCCGGTGGGCGCGTTCTTTTATAATCGCGCGCTTGCCCTCCAACAGTTTAGTCCCATGCCAAGCACCCATTACTCCCGACTCGATGAGCCGTTATGGCCGTTGATGAACAAGTTTTATCGCGCCCACCAGTCATCGATGAAAGCCGTGCGCGAAGCACAATTGTGGGTTGCCCGGCGTGACCAGATCATCGCGGCGCTATGCCTGCGCCCGGTGGCCGGCGGGCATTGGCTGACCGGTTTGTTTGTCGATCCGGCCTGTCGCGAACAGGGTGTCGCCGCCGCCTTGATCGCTGCAGCGGTCAAGGATGTCGAGCTGCCGGTGTGGCTGTTCTGCCATCCGGACCTGCGCGGGTTCTATGAGCGCCGTGGCTTCACCTTCGATCCAGCGATGCCCTACGCCATGGTCGAACGCTTGAGCCGTTATGCGCGCAGCAAACCGATGATCGCCATGGGCTTAGAACCGTTGGTCAGGTCTACCTTCGATAAAGTTTGATCGGCCCCTGAACGCTGCGTGCTAGCCTCGCTGTCGACTTCGACTTCGCTCAGGACGCCCCATGAAACCCGCTCTTCTGGCTTTGACGCTGACCGCTCTGCTCGCCCCTGTTTTTGCCCACTCCGCCACGCCGACCGTCTCTGCCGAGCAGTACGCCAAGGTATTGGCCGGCAGTTGGCGCGCACCGGAGAACGTCGCGCGCGATGTCTATCGTCATCCGCAGCAGGGCCTGCAGTTCTTTGGCCTGGGGCCGAATCAGACGGTCGTTGAAATCACGCCCGGCAACGGCTGGTACAGCGAACTGCTCGCGCCGCTGCTCAAGGACCATGGCCAGTACATCGCGGCCGTCCAGGCACCGACGGTCAGTGATTACGCGCGCAAGAATGAAGAGAAGCTGAAAGCCAAATTCGCCGCCGCTCCCGAGCAGTACGCCAAGGCCCGGGTGCTTGAGTTCGACCCAAAAGCCCCGGCCTTCGGCCAACCCGGCTCGGCGGACACCGTGTTGACCTTTCGCAACGTGCACAACTGGGTGCTGGCGGACACCGCGCCGCTGATGTTCCAGGCCTTTTTCAAGGTGCTCAAACCCGGTGGCGTGCTCGGCGTGGTGGATCATCGGGCCAAGGATGGGGCGTCTCTGGAGGACATCAAGCACAGCGGCTACCTGACCACCGATTACGTGGTGAAACTGGCGACCGATGCCGGGTTCAAGCTTGAGGCGCAGAGTGAAATAAACGCCAACCCGAAGGACACCAAGGATTATCCCGAAGGTGTGTGGACGCTGCCGCCGGCGTTGACCCTGGGGGAGAAGGATCGGGAGAAATATCTGGCGATTGGCGAGTCGGACCGGATGACGTTGCGGTTCGTTAAACCTGCGAAGTAAACACCCTTCAACTGTAGGAGCGAGCCTGCTCGCGATGGGATCGTGTCATTCAACTCATCATTGACTGACACGGCCCCATCGCGAGCAGGCTCGCTCCTACAAGGTTGTGTGGTGGATTCAATCGTCCGCGTTGGGATCAAGATCCGGAAACATCACCTCGGTAAACCCGAACTTGCTGAAATCGGTAATGCGCGACGGGTACAAGCGACCGATCAGGTGATCGCATTCATGCTGCACCACCCGCGCATGGAACCCCGAGGCAATTCGCACAATCGGCTCGCCCTTGGGGTCGACACCTTCGTAGCGGATCTGTTGATAGCGATCCACCGCACCCCGCATACCGGGCACCGACAGGCAACCTTCGAAACCCTCCTCCATGATCGGGCTCAGCGGCGTGATCAGCGGGTTGATCAGGATCGTCTGCGGCACGGCTTCGGCATCCGGGTAACGTTCGCTGTGCTCGAAACCGAAGATCACCAGTTGCAGGTCGACACCGATCTGCGGCGCGGCCAGGCCGACGCCGCCGACGCTTTCCATGGTCTGGAACATGTCGTCGATCAGCTGCCACAGCTCGGGGCTGTCGAACATCTCGGCGGGTACCGGCGGGGCAATGCGCAGCAGGCGCTCATCGCCCATTTTCAGGATTTCACGGATCATTTGATGACTTCGTCAGAGGGTGGTTTCACCGAGTGATCACGGCCCAGTCCGGACACGTGATGTTTCTCCTGGTGGCCGGGACCGTGCTCACCGGGGACTTTTTCGCCGGGCTCCTTGCCCTCGCGCGACATGTGTTCGATCACCGCATTCATCTCGGCGCCAAGCAGCAACACTGCGGCGGAAATGTAGAAGTACAGGAGCAGCACGATGATCGCGCCGATACTGCCATACATGGCGTTGTAGTTGGCGAACTCCTTGACGTACAGCCCGAAGCCCAGGGACGCGATGATCCACACCACCACCGCCAGCACCGAGCCCGGCGTGATGAAACGGAACTCCTGTTTGACGTCGGGCATCACGTAGTAGATCAACGCCACGGCAACCATCAGCAGGATCACGATCGCCGGCCAGCGGGCAATGGACCACAGGGTGACGATGAAGTACTCGAGGCCGACCTGCTCGGCGATCCAGCTCATCACCTGCGGCCCGAGCACCATCAACGCGGCGGCCACCAACAGCATGCCGGCGATACCGACCGTGTAGATGATCGACAGCGGAAAGCGCTTCCACACCGGACGCCCCTCGACCACGTCGTAAGCGGCGTTCATCGCGCTCATCATCAGCCGCACGCCGGCGGAGGCCGTCCACAGGGCAATCACGATACCCACCGACAACAGGCCACCCTTGGACTGCTGGAGCTGGTCGATGACCGGGTTCACCTGTTCCAGGGCCTGGGGCGGCAGCACCAGTTCCGATTGCAGGCGCAGCCAGGAGAAGAAGTCCGGCAGATGCAGGAAGCCGATCAGAGCGATCAGGAACAGGATGAAGGGAAACAGCGAAAACAGCATTTGATAGGCCAGTGCCGAGGCGTAGGTCGACATCTCGTCCTCGACGAACTCGGTGACCGTGCGCATCATCACACGGTGCAGGGGCAGGCCTCTCATGTCCGGGAAAATCATTCGCGTCTCCATTCGCCGCATACAGTGTTGGGTGGAAGTCTTGGCGACTCAGGGGCCCTTTTCTTACATCAAGTTAGCCTACCTGGCGACTTTGAAACAATTTCGTCGCTCAAGTTCAGGCTGACACAAAAACGGCCATCCGTGGATGGCCGCTCCTGATTTTCGTCAAAGGCCGAATCAAGCCTTGTCGATGCCTTTTTTCAGCGCGTCCTTGGCTTTGCCGACCGCTTGCTGGGCCTCGCCTTTCTTTTCCTGCATCACGCCTTCGGCGCGCATTTTGTCGTTACCGGTGGCCTTGCCGACGCCTTGCTTGACGTTGCCGACCGCTTCGTTGGCCATGCCTTTCACTTTATCGCTTGTGCTGCCCATGGTGTTTCTCCTGTGAACATCTCGATGAGAAAAGTGGGTTACACAAGGTTGACCGGGGGCTTTCGCGGGGAGTTTCATTTATTTTCAGCAGGACATTTCATCGCTCAATGCAGGTTGGGCTTTATGTTTGCCCGGCAACCCCCGAGAATGCGCCACGTATCGGCGCCATGACGCTGAAGATCCAACCCCCGCAGGAATGTTATGAAACTCGATAAAAAGCAGGCCATTGCCCGCAGAAACCAGGAACTTGGCGGTGCCGTGCTTGGCGTCAACAACTGCCATTTCACCGAATTGAACCGCAACCGCAACATCTGGTGGTTCGACATCCCGGTGTCGCGCCTGGCCGTCGGTCAGTACGAGTGGATTCACCTGCTGATGCACACCCCGGCAACCGATGAACTGCTGCACCTGAAAGTGCCGACGGTGTTCCTGAGGGAAAAACTGGAAGGCCTGGTGGTGCGCAACCAGGGCAAACGCAAGGCAGCCCTGAGCCTGGAACTGAGCGCCGACAAGGACTCCTGGCTGCAGGACATGCGCCCGGCGGGTACCAACGTCAACTTCGCGCCGTTCCGCCAATAAAACAAAAGATCGCAGCCTTCGGCAGCTCCTACAGGATGATCCCATTCCCATGTAGGAGCTGCCGAAGGCTGCGATCTTTTGACTTTGCTTCAAAAAAAAGCCCCGCATCTGCGGGGCTTTTTTTTGATCACGCGGTCGCTTTCTTCGCGTTGATCTTCTTCAGTTCTTCATCGCGCAACTCACGCCGCAGGATCTTGCCGACGTTGGTGGTCGGCAGCGCATCGCGGAACTCGACGGCACGCGGGACCTTGTAACCGGTGACATTGGCGCGCATGTGCTCCATCACTTGTTCCTTGGTCAGGGTGACCCCCGGCTTGGCGACGATGAAAATCTTGATCGCCTCGCCCGACTTCTCGTCCGGCACGCCAATGGCCGCGCATTGCAGCACGCCCGGCAGGGTCGCCAACACGTCTTCCAGCTCGTTGGGGTACACGTTGAAACCCGAGACCAGGATCATGTCTTTCTTGCGATCGACAATCCGCATGTAGCCATCAGGCTGGATCAGGGCGATGTCACCGGTCTTCAACCAGCCTTCGCTGTCGAGGATTTCATCGGTGGCTTCCTGGCGCTGCCAGTAGCCCTTCATCACTTGCGGGCCTTTCACGCACAGCTCGCCGATTTCGCCCATCGGTTGCTCTGTGCCTGCATCGTTGACGATTTTGCACAGGGTGGACGGCACCGGAATGCCGATGGTGCCGATCTGGATGTTCTGGATCGGGTTCACCGTGGCCACCGGGCTGGTTTCGGTCATGCCGTAACCTTCGCAGATCGCGCAACCGGTCACCGCTTTCCAGCGCTCGGCGGCTGCCAGTTGCAGGGCCATGCCACCGGACAGGGTGACTTTCAGCGCGGAGAAGTCCAGCTTGCGGAAGCCTTCGTTGTTGCACAGCGCCACGAACAGGGTGTTGAGGCCAACGAAACCGCTGAACTTCCACTTCGACAGTTCCTTGACCATCGCCGGCAAATCACGCGGGTTGCTGATCAGGATGTTGTGGTTGCCGATCAGCATCATCGCCATGCAATGAAAGGTGAAGGCGTAGATGTGATACAGCGGCAGCGGCGTGATCAGGATCTCGCAGCCTTCGTTGAGGTTGGAGCCCATCAGCGCCTTGCACTGCAACATGTTGGCCACCAGGTTGCGGTGGGTCAGCATCGCGCCCTTGGCCACGCCGGTGGTGCCGCCGGTATATTGCAGCACGGCCACATCACTGCTGGCCGGGCTGGCCTCGGTCACAGGCTGGCCCTGGCCCTTGCTCAAAACGTCGTTGAACTTGATGGCCTTGGGCAGGTGATAGGCCGGCACCATCTTCTTCACGTACTTGATCACGCTGTTGATCAGCAGGCGCTTGAGCGGTGGCAGCAGGTCCGCCACTTCAGTGACGATCACGTGCTTGACGCCGGTTTTCGGCACGACGGTTTCCGCCAGGTGCGCCATGTTGGCCAGGCACACCAGGGCCTTGGCGCCGGAGTCGTTGAACTGGTGCTCCATTTCCCGTGCGGTGTACAGCGGATTAGTGTTGACCACGATCAACCCGGCACGGATCGCACCGAAGACGGCCACCGGGTACTGCAACACGTTGGGCAGTTGCACGGCGATTCGATCGCCAGGCTGCAAATCGGTATGCTGTTGCAGGTAAGCGGCAAAGGCACCGGACAATTCGTACAGCTCACCGTAGGTGATTGTCTTGCCCAGGTTGCTGAACGCCGGTTTGTTAGCGAAGCGTTGGCAGGATTGCTTCAACACTGCCTGAATATTCGGGTACTCGTCTGGATTGATGTCGGCAGCAATTCCAGCTGGGTACTTATCCTTCCAAAAGTCTTCGATCATGGAAGCCCACTCCTCAGCAACGCGAATTCAGCACCGCATTTGATGCGATTATTATTGGTGTTTGTTTATACGTGAGTCTGGCTTTTTTCCAGGCCGAGAAGTCACAAAGCGCGCCGAGAGTAGCAGCTTTGAATAGGGTCGACCAGAGCCAAAAGCGGCCTCTACGGTCACATTCGTGACTCAAGAATGGCTGCCGGTCATTTTAGAGCAAAAAACCTATATGTCGCTAAAAGCCCCGTAAACCGGGGCTTTCCTTTAAAAGCATCGCGGGCAAGCCCGCTCCCACAGGTTTGGCATCGTTCACTCATCCTGTGAACAATGCTGAACTTGTGGGAGCGTGGCTTGCCCGCGATCCGCGCAAGGCGCGGCCATTCATCGCTTATGCGATATCCCGCAACTCCCGCCGCAAAATCTTGCCCACCGGCGTCATCGGCAACGACTCACGCAGAACAATGTGCTTGGGCACCTTGTACGCCGTGAAATTCTCCTTGCAGTAGGCCTTCAGCTCTTCAAGGCTGACCCCCGCCTCACGCGCCACCACAAACAGTTTCACCGCCTCCCCCGAACGCTCGTCCGGCACACCGATGACCGCGCAGTTGGCGACTTTCGGGTGGGCCATCACCACATCTTCGATTTCGTTCGGGTACACGTTGAAGCCCGAAACGATGATCATGTCTTTCTTGCGGTCGACGATGCGCACAAAACCATCCGGATCGATCACCGCGATGTCGCCGGACTTGAACCAGCCTTCGGCGTCCAGCACTTCGTTGGTCGCCTCGGGTTTCTGCCAGTAGCCCTTCATGATCTGCGGGCCCTTGATGCACAGCTCGCCACGCTCGCCCAATGGCTGTTCAACACCGTCATCGTTGATGACCTTGAGCGTGGTGCCCGGCACCGGCAGGCCGACCGTGCCGATGCGCGACTGGTCGCCGTAGGGGTTGGTGCAGGCTACCGGCGAGGTTTCGGTCAGGCCATAGCCTTCGGTGATCCGGCAACCGGTCAACTGCTCCCAGCGCTCGGCGGTGGCCTTGACCAGCGCGGTGCCGCCGGAGTTGGTGAGCTTGAGGCTGGAGAAGTCCAGGGTCTTGAATTCCGGGTGGTCCATCAGCGCCACGAACAGCGTGTTCAGCCCCAGCAGCGCCGAGAACCGCCAGTTTTTCAGCTCCTTGATGAAGCCGCCGATGTCCCTTGGATTGGTGATCAGCACGTTGTGGTTGCCGGTCACCATCATGCACATGCAGTTCGCCGTGAAGGCATAGATGTGGTACAGCGGCAGCGGCGCGATCATGATCTCCTGCCCTTCGCGCAGCAGCGGCTGGCCGTCGCTGGAAAACTGGCTCAGGCAGGCCCGCGCCTGCTGCATGTTGGCCACCAGGTTGCCGTGGGTCAGCATCGCGCCCTTGGCCAGGCCGGTGGTGCCGCCGGTGTATTGCAGCACCGCGATGTCGTTGAGTTTGGCTTTCAAAGGCTTGATTGGCTGGCCTTTGCCCTGTTGCAGCGCGCTTTTGAAGGAAATGGCCTGGGGCAAGGCGTAGGCCGGAACCATTTTCTTGACCTTGCTCACCATGGTGTTGACCAGCCAGCCCTTGGCGGTCGGCATCAGGTCGCCCATCCTGGCTTCGATCAGGTACTGGATGTCAGTGTCGGCCAGCACTTCCTGGACCTTCTGCCCGAACATGTTCAGGTACACCAGCGCCCGGGCGCCGGAGTCCTTGAACTGGTGACGCATCTCCCGCGCGGTGTACAGCGGGTTGGTGTTGACCACGATCAGCCCGGCGCGCAAGGCACCGAACACGGCAATCGGGTATTGCAGGACGTTGGGCATCTGCACCGCAATGCGATCCCCCGGCACCAGATCGGTGTGCGCTTGCAGGTAACCGGCGAACGCTGCGCTGTAGCGCTCCAGCTGGGCGTAGGTCAGGGTCACACCCATGTTGCTGAACGCCGGGCGATCAGCAAACTTCTTGCAGGAACGCTCGAACACCTCGATGACCGACTTGTACTCAGCGACATCAATGTCCAATGGCACGCCGGCCGGGCGTTTGTCATTCCAGAAATCAGGTTGCATTGTTCTTGTCCTCTTTACCTGAGCCGATCCGGGCCGCTTTTCTGTCATTTCCCTTGAATTCTCGAAACGCAGAAAAGCGGAGCTTCACGGACACTAGCAGCTATGGCGAATCAGGCAAATATGCGCACGGGTGTCATAGATCGCGTGAATCTTGCTGCCCCGGCGCAGCCTGATCAGACACTGGGCGAAGGATGCGCTATACAGTGCAACCAGTGTGTTTTCACCCTGAAACCCATGCAAAGGAATCGCGATGATCCACGACACGTTCTGGCTGACCACCAGTGACCACCAGCGCCTTTTCGTCAACCAGTGGCTGCCCGCGGGCAACCCCAGGGCCGTGATCCTGCTGGCGCACGGCATGGCGGAACACAGCGGTCGCTATGGACGTCTGGCAGAGAAATTCTGCGATCAAGGCATTGCCGTGTACGCGCCGGATCTGCGCGGACATGGCAAAACTGCCGAAAATGGGACCTTGGGACATTTCGCCGATAAAGACGGCTGGTCCAAGGTGGTCGGCGACCTGGCCTGCCTCAACCAGCACATCGGCCAGCAGCACCCCGGCGCACCAATCGTGCTGCTGGGGCACAGCATGGGCAGCTACATCGCCCAGGCCTATCTGCTGCATCACAGCGCCAGCCTGCATGGCGCCGTACTCAGCGGTTCGAACTTCCAGCCCGTGGCGCTCTATCGCGCGGCTCGCCAGATTGCCCGTTTCGAACGCCTGCGCCAGGGCCCCAAAGGGCGCAGCGCGCTGATCGAATGGTTGTCGTTCGGTTCGTTCAACAAGCAGTTCAAGCCGGCGCGCACGGCCTTCGACTGGCTCAGCCGCGATCCGGCGGAGGTCGATCTGTACGCCAACGACCCGCTCTGCGGCTTTCGCTGTACCAATCAGCTGTGGATCGATTTGCTCGGCGGGTTGCAGCAAATCAGCAAAACGTCCAATCTCGCCCAGATCGATCCGGGCCTGCCATTGCTGGTAATAGGCGGTGAATGTGATCCGGTGAGTGAAGGCAAGCGTCTGAAAGATCTGGCCGGTGCCTTGCGCGAGTCTGGCAGCCAGAACCTGCAACTGACCGTTTATCCGCAGGCCCGGCACGAACTGTTCAACGAAACCAACCGCGATGAAGTGACCGCCGATGTGCTGGCCTGGATCCAGCAGACCTTGAGCAACCCCCGGCCACACCGAACCGAATAGTTTTTTGCGAATCTTTTTATTCGTCACAGGAATTCAGACCCATGACCCAGGTTACCAACACCCCTTACGAAGCCCTCGAAGTCGGCCAGACCGCCAGCTTCAGCAAGACCGTCGAAGAGCGCGATATCCAGTTGTTCGCCGCGATGTCGGGTGACCACAACCCGGTGCACCTGGACGCCGAATACGCCGCCAGCACCATGTTCAAGGAACGCATCGCCCACGGCATGTTCAGCGGTGCGCTGATCAGCGCCGCGGTTGCCTGCGAATTGCCTGGGCCGGGCACCATCTACATCGGCCAGCAGATGAGCTTTCAGAAGCCGGTGAAGATTGGCGACACCCTGACCGTGCGTCTGGAGATCCTCGAAAAACTGCCGAAATTCCGCGTGCGCATTGCCACCCGCGTGTTCAACCAGCGCGATGAGCTGGTGGTGGATGGCGAGGCGGAGATTCTGGCGCCGCGTAAACAGCAGTCGGTGACCTTGACCGAGTTGCCTGCGATCAGCATCGGCTGATTGGCCGCGCCATAAACTGTAGGAGCGAGCCTGCTCGCGATGGCGGCCGTCCATTCAACATTGATGTTGACTGAACCGGTGCTATCGCGAGCAGGCTCGCTCCTACAGGGGGTCACCGGTTGGAATTTATGAACGTGCACGCGCCTGATTACGCAGGGCCTTGACCTGATCATGGTTGCGTTGCACGCCGTGATACTGACGTTCAACCAGGTCACGAATGCCCACCAGGTTGTGCTTGTTGATTTTTTCCATGGCGGCGCGATAAGCCTTCAACGCATGGTCTTCACCGCGCTCGGCTTCGTTCAGCACGGCTTCTTCATCCTTGCCGGTGAACATCGACTTCACATCGACCCAGCGACGGTGCAAATCGCCACTGACACTGGTGGAGGTTTCCGGATCTCCGCCCATCGAACGCACGGCACTCTGCAATTCGGAAGCTGCGCTCGCACAATCGGCCGAGCGTTTTACGAACAGGCTCTTGAGTTCAGGGTGTTTGATGTCTTCAGCGCAAGTCTTGAACCCTTCCTGACCGTCCTTGCTGGTTTCAATCAGGTCGTTGAGTACAGAAATCGCTTCTTTATTCATGTCGGTCATTTTTCAATTCCTTGCGGTTGATGAAAGGTGCAATTAGCGGTGCACCCTGCATGCCAGCTCGGAATCGATAAATAAGTCGTTATTTTTCAATCAGTTATCTACACACAATCCATCTGTATCCGTTTTTTTTGCATGATCTGTCAATTGGCCTGCATGCAGAATGCCTGTATTTTTCCGACTCACAGCAATCGGGACGACTGAGTGATGAACCCTGAAAAACTCGAACTTCTGATTACCCGCCAAATGCCCTTCGGCAAATACAAGGGCCGGATCATTGCGGACTTGCCGGGGCCGTACCTGAACTGGTTCGCCCGTGAAGGTTTTCCCCATGGTGAACTGGGTGGCCTGCTGGCCCTGATGCATGAAATCGATCACAACGGTTTGTCGGAACTGCTCGAACCGCTGCGTGCCAAACATGGCAAGCCCGCCCCTCGTCACTGAATACTTTCCACTCGAACGCCCTCTGCCTGAGTAGCCCATGCCCGACAATACCCGCCGCGCCCGTGATGAAGCCTTCTGGCAAACCTTCGCCGATCGCTACGATCTGCAACCTGGCCCGATCAACCTGGAAAACGGTTACTTCGGGCGCATGTCGCGCACGGTGGTCGAGGAATATCAGCGCAATATCGAGCTGATCAACCGTGGCAATTCGGTGCAGGTGCGCCAGCGTTTCGAACAGGGCGACAGCGTGAAGATCAACGCGCAAGTGGCCGGGCTGATCGGCGTGCCCGCCGAAGCCGTTGCCCTCACCCGCAACGCCTCGGACGGTTTGCAGTCCCTGATCCGCAACTACAATCGGCTGCAACCGGGCGATCAGGTGCTGGTCTGCGATCTGGAATACGACACGGTCAAAGGGGCCATGCGCTGGCTGGCCAAACATCGCGGTGTCGAGGTGATCGAGATCGAACACCAGCACCCAGCCACCTTCGATGGCCTGGTGAACACCTACCGGGAAACCTTCGCCCGCCATCCACGCCTGAAGCTGATGGCCCTGACCCACGTCACCCACCGCACCGGCCTGGTAATGCCGGTGAAGGCCATCGCCGCCGCCGCGAAGGAGCATGGCATCGATGTGATTCTTGACGGTGCACATGCCCTGGGCCAGTTGGAGTTCAACCTCGACGACCTGGGCATCGCCTTCGCGGCCTACAACCTGCACAAGTGGATCGGCGCGCCGCTGACCCTGGGCTTCCTGCACATCGCGCCCGAGCGACTGGCCGACATCGACCCGGACATGGGTGAAATGCATTTCCCCATCACCGACATTCGCGCCCGCACGCCGTACAGCACACCGAACATCCCTGCCCTGCTGACCTTGCCGCTGGTGCTCGAAGAGCATGAAGCCATGGGTGGCGCCGCGGCCAAGGGGTCCCGGCTGAATTACCTGCGCAACCTGTGGGTGCGCGAGGTGCGCGAACGGCCGGGCATCGAAGTCCTGACACCGGATGATCCGCGCCTGTATTGCGGCATCACGTCGATGCGCTTTACCGCGCAGGTCGATCAACAGGCGATGGTCGAGCGACTGCTCAAGGACTACAACCTGTTCACCGTGGTACGCACCGGTGCGGCCTGTGGTCCGTGCATCCGCATTACGCCGGGGCTGACCACCACCGCCGAACACATGAAGCGGTTGGTCACGGCCCTCACCGAGCTGCGTTGAGCCTCTCTGTAGGAGCGAGCTTGCTCGCGATGGTCGTCAACGGTAACGCTGGGAACCTGATGCCCCGCGGTGCTCTCTGGTTCATCGCGAGCAAGCTCGCTCCTACAGGGTTCCGCGCCGGGCATTTTTCGCGGGCAAAAAAAAACGGCGCACCGACCAAGCGCACCGTTAAAGCCGTAAAGCACACAACTACGTGTAGGGTGAAGCGGATCAGTCCAGCAGCGCCAGGGCCTCGGCGGTGCATTCCTGAATGCGGGCCCAGTCGCCGTTCTTGACCCACTCAGGATCAAGCATCCAGCTACCGCCCACGCACATGACGTTTTTCAGCGCCATGTAGCTCTTGATGTTGGCAGGACCCACGCCGCCGGTCGGGCAGAATTTCACTTCGCCGAACGGACCGCCCAGGGCCTTGATGGCCGCGACGCCGCCGCTGACTTCAGCCGGGAACAGCTTGAAGCGGCGATAACCCAGGCCATAGCCTTCCATGATGCCCGAGGCGTTGCTGATGCCAGGCAACAGCGGGATCGGGCTCGCGACGCTGGCTTCCAGCAGGTCGCGGGTAATGCCCGGCGTGACGATGAACTGCGAGCCCGCAGCTTCAGCGGCAGCCAGCATGTGGCGATCGAGCACGGTACCGGCACCGGTCACCAGCTCCGGACGCTGCTCGCGCAGGATCTGGATGGCCTTGAGGCCGAACTGCGAACGCAGGGTCACTTCCAGGGCGGTCAGGCCACCGGCCGCGAGGGCATCGGCCAGCGGCAGGACGTCCTGCTCGCGGGCGATGGTGATCACCGGCAGGATCCGCGCCTTGGCGCAGAGGCTGTCGATCAGGGCAACTTTGTCCGCCATGGAAACGGTCGGGGATGGGTTTGTCATAGCGGCTGTTCCTTGGCTCATGGGCACCAGTAAATCTCTAACGTGGGTTGCAGAAACGCGCGAATCGGCAGTTCGGCGACGTCGTCACCGGCCAGCGCAAAACTCAGGGTGGTCAGCTTGGACTGACCGGAAATCGATAGAACCTTGTGTTTGGCCGAAGCCAGCAGCGCGCGACTCATGGTCAGGCGCTGACGCGGCACCGTGGGCGCCAGCATCGGGTAGCAGCGACGAGTACCGTCGGCCTGCAAGGCCTCGGTGAGGTTCGGGCTGTCGGGGAACAGGGACGCGGTGTGACCGTCATCGCCCATGCCCAGCACCAGCACGTCGATCACCGGCAATTCCGAGAGCAGGCGGTCGGCTTGCTCGGCCGCCTGTTCGAGGTTGGCGCTGGCGCTGTACAGGCTCAGGAACTGCGCCTTGGCCGCCGGGCCTTGCAGCAGGTATTTCTTGAGCAGACCGGCATTGCTATCGGCGTGCTCCACCGGCACCCAACGCTCGTCGGCCAGGCTGACCACCACGTTCGACCAGTCCAGCGCCTGCTTGGCCAGATGCTGGAAAAACGCCACCGGACTGCGACCACCGGACACCACCAGGGTCGCGGTGCCCTGGGCGTCGATCGCGTCGCTCAATTGCTTGGCCACGTTCAGGGCCAGGGCCTCGGCCAACAGCGCCGGGCTCTTGAACTGATGGGCACTGACGCCCTGGGGCAGTTTCAAATCAGATATCGCCATACCACGACCTCCCGTCCCGCGTGATCAGAGCAATGGAGCTCATCGGTCCCCAGGACCCAGCCGCGTACGGCTTGGGCGCATCACCGGATTTCTTCCACCCGGCGATCAACTGGTCACACCACTTCCACGCGGCTTCGATTTCATCTTTGCGGACAAACAGGTTCTGATTGCCGCGCATCACTTCCAGCAACAACCGTTCGTAGGCATCGGGAATCCGTGCGCTGCTCCAGGTGTCGGAAAAATTCAGCTGCAACGGACCGCTGCGCAGCTGCATGCCCTTGTCCAGGCCTTGATCCTTCGTCATCACGCGCAAGGAAATGCCTTCGTCCGGTTGCAGGCGGATAATCAGCTTGTTGCTGATTTGCAGGCGCTGCTCGGGAGCGAAGATGTAGTGCGACGGTTCCTTGAAGTGGATGACGATCTGCGACAGCTTCTGCGGCATGCGCTTGCCGGTACGCAGGTAAAACGGCACGCCGGCCCAGCGCCAGTTGCGGATGTCGGCACGCAGGGCGACGAAGGTCTCGGTGTCGCTCTGGGTGTTGGAATTGGGTTCTTCCAGGTAGCCCGGCACTGCCTTGCCTTCGCTGTAGCCGGCGATGTACTGGCCGCGCACCACCTGGGTGGTCAGGCCTTCCGGACTGATCGGCGCCAGCGCCTTGAGGACCTTGACCTTCTCGTCGCGAATACTGTCGGCGGACAAGTCGGCCGGCGGGTCCATGGCGATCAGGCAGAGCAGTTGCAGCAGGTGATTCTGGATCATGTCCCGCAGCTGGCCGGCCTTGTCGAAGTAGCCCCAGCGGCCTTCGATACCGACCTTCTCGGCCACGGTGATTTCCACGTGGGAGATGTAGTTCTGGTTCCACTGGGTTTCGAACAGGCTGTTGGCGAAACGCAGGGCGATCAGGTTCTGCACCGTTTCCTTGCCCAGGTAGTGGTCGATGCGATAGGTGCGGTTCTCCGGGAAGAACTGCGCCACGGCATCGTTGACCTTGCGCGAGGATTCAAGGTCCGAACCGATGGGCTTTTCCAGCACCACGCGGGTGTTTTCCGCCAGGCCAACCTTCGCCAGGTTCTCGCAGATCGCGCCGTAAACCGCGGCCGGCGTGGCGAAATAGGCAATCACCCGTTGGGCACTGCCGGCCTGTTCAGCCAGGGCCACGTAGTCTTCGGACTTGAGGAAGTCGACGTGCAGATAAGTCAGGCGAGCGAGGAAGCGCTCGACCACGGCTTCGTCCAGCTCCTTGGCACCAACGTAGCGGCGCAGCTCGGAAGCGATGAACGTCAGGTGCTCCTGCTCGCTGCCAGACTCACGGGCCAGCGCGATGATGCGGGTGTCCTCATGCAGCAGGCCCGCGCCATCGAGTTGATAAAGGGCTGGAAACAGCTTGCGCAGGGCCAGATCGCCCAAGGCGCCGAACAAGGCAAAGGTGCACGGTTCAACCGTAATCAAAAGCATGATGTTTGTTCTTTTATCAAGTTAAGCTACAAATACCTTTTTTCAAGGCATCACTCAAGGGAAAATGTAGTAATAACCACAACATTTTCGCAAAATACAGATTCCGTATGGTGGTCAGTCGGAGCCAACAGTAGGATAGGCCACCGTTATGGGCCTGACCAAAGGCCCTTTTTGCATGAGCCGCGCGCTGTTTGGCGCAGGTGTTAAGGATACTTATATGGACCGCGTGCGAAATTTACTGGAGCAGATCCAGAATCGCCTTGAAGAGCTGAACAAGGCCGAACGCAAAGTCGCCGAGGTGATCCTGCTCAACCCGCAGCAGGCCACTCGCTTCAGCATCGCCGCCCTCGCCCAGGCCGCTTCGGTCAGTGAACCGACGGTCAACCGTTTCTGCCGATCCTTCGGCGTCAGCGGCTACCCCGAACTCAAGCTGCAACTGGCCCAGAGCCTGGCTAGCGGCGCGGCCTATGTCAGCCGTGCGGTGGAAGCCGACGACAATCCCCAGGCCTATACCCAGAAGATCTTCGGCAGCGCCATCGCCTCCCTGGACAGCGCTTGCCAGGCGCTGGACCCGAACCTGATCAGCCGCGCCGTCGACCTGTTGATCCAGGCCCGGCAAATCCACTTCTTCGGCCTCGGCGCCTCGGCTCCGGTGGCGCTGGATGCACAGCACAAGTTCTTCCGTTTCAACCTGGCCGTGACCGCCCACGCCGACGTGCTGATGCAGCGCATGATTGCCTCGGTGGCGCACACCGGCGAGTTGTTCGTGATCATTTCCTACACCGGCCGTACCCGTGAACTGGTGGAAGTGGCGCGTATCGCCCGGGAAAACGGCGCTTCGGTGCTGGGCCTGACCGCGGAAAACTCACCACTGGCCAAGGCCAGCACCCTGAGCCTGAACATTCCGCTGCCGGAAGACACCGACATCTACATGCCGATGACCTCGCGGATCATTCAGTTGACCGTGCTGGACGTGCTGGCGACCGGCATGACCTTGCGCCGGGGCGTGGATTTCCAGCCGCATTTGCGCAAGATCAAAGAGAGCCTGAATGCCAGCCGGTATCCGGTGGGTGACGAGTTCAACTGATCCAGTATTTTCATTGCCCGACAGGGCCTCATCGCGAGCAGGCTCGCTCCCACAATTGATCCTCAGTGGATCTGGTATTTGCCTTCATGCAAAACCACTGTGGGAGCGAGCCTGCTCGCGATGGCAGCACCGCAAAATCATGCCCCCACCCGCGCCTGCAAACTCAAATGCGCCCGCTCCCCAGGCTTCAGGCACAAACTGTCGGTGCCCCCGCTCGCCGCTTCCACGCAAACGAATTCCGACACCTCATTCCAGCTCACCCCCAGCAACGGCCGCGAGCCCGGATGCCAGACCACCGTGTCGGCCGCGTCACCGGTATCGATGCACAAGGCGCGCTGCCAGGCGTGATCATTGAGCTGCAACTCGCCGTCATGCTGGAACACCCGCTGACAGCCGCCGTCCACGCGCAACTCGCCTTCCTGCTGGCAAAACTCGCGGCTCAACTGGTCGTAACCTTGCACGCCATCGAGCCCAGACAGCGCTACCTCACCGACATCGCCAATACGCCAGTAGGCGTGCAAAGCCTGGCTCAACTGGCAAGGCAAGCTGTCGTGATGCTCGGTGCTCAAGCGCAGATCCATGCTTTCGCCCAGGTGCGCGTGCAGGTCCGCCTGCCAGTCGCACAGTTGAAGCTGCCAGTGCAGGCGCACGCCATCGTCGTCACTGCTGCTGTCGATCAGCTTCCAGTCGAGCAGGCGCGCCCAGCCATGGGACGGCCAGGCATTTTCACTCGGGTGACGGCCATACCACGGCCAGCACACCGGCACGCCACCACGAATGGCGCCCACCTGAGGCCAGCGCGCCGCACACCACAGCCACGGCTTCTGGTCCCTGGGTTGAAAGTGCAACAGCTGCGCGCCCTGGCGACTGAATACCGCCTGGCACAACGGGTGGTCGATCACCAGTACGTCGCGCTTCTGATAGCGCTCCCACGCAAACACCGGCCGTTCGCGCAAGGATTTGAAGAAGCGTTGTAGCGGATGCTCAAGCATGTGCAACGGTCCTGAAAAACATCTGTCACCGGGGCTGCGCCTCCCCAAAAAAAAGCGGACAGCCTGGGCTGTCCGCAAAATGCGCACATAGAGAGGAGCTTATCGCAACAGCGTCAGAACACCGACTGAATTTTCAGGCCGGCGACCAGCGCGTTATCCACTTCATCCACACCGCCCGGGTGAGTGATGTACTGCAGGTTGGGACGCACGGTCAGCCAGTTGGTGACGTGGAAGCCGTAGTTGAGTTCGTAGTTGTACTCGGTCTCGCGCAGTGGCGAGAACAGCGGGTCGTTGTAGTCGGAAACACCGTTGGCAGCGTTCACCAGCTCAGCGTTTTTCTTCACATCATCGTTGACATGGATGCGGGAGAAACCGATGCCCACGTCATCTTTCGGACGCGCATCGAATGGCCCCTTGTACACGAACATCAACGACTGGTAGTTGTCGACAATGTTGGTGTCCTTGTCGTGGAAGGTGGCGTTGGCCGCGATGTTCAGGCCGCGGGAAGCGTCGCCGTTGTGGCTGGTGAGCTGTTGCTGCGCCACGAACCAGTAGCCGTGCTTGCTGTTGTGGCTGCGATAGGCGTTGCCAGTGGTGGCGGCGTCATTGCCGTTGTCGTCTTCACGGACGTCATCGGCCTTGGCCGTGCTCTTGTAGTAACCGACACGGTACTCGCCCGGCAGGTTGCCAGGGTTAGGCAGCCAGACCAGTTCGACCGGCAGCACGGTACCTTCGGTGCCGCTGCCGCTGAGCTTGAAGCCGTTGCCGTGCTCCAGCTGCGTCGGGTTCTGGTTGTACGCGCCGATCTGCGCATACCACTCGGGCGAGATGTTCCACTTCACGCGGATCGCCGCCTGGCTGATTGGCCAGTTGTACCAGATGTTGGTGGCCCAGTTACCCACCTGGGAGCCGCAGAACGCCAGGTTCTGGAATTCGCACGGGAAGCTGTTGAAGTCTTCGCCTTCACCGAAGTAACCGGCCTTCACGTCCAGCTGGTTGTCGAAGAACTGGTGCTTGATCCACAACTGGGTCAGACGGACCATGTGGCCACGGCCGTAGACTTCCTGGGAGGAACTCAGGGTGCCGGCGCGCGGGTCGCCGATGCGGTCGTTGGAGATGTTTTCGCCGTTACGGTTGGTCAGCTGGATCTTGGCCTGGGTGTTGTCCCAGCCCAGCAGCTTTTGCAGGTCCAGCGCCGCGCCCAGGCCGAACTGGTCGGCGTAACGCGCGGTCTTGTCATCGTTGAAACCGCCGTGCAGGTTGCCACCGACCTCACCGACATAGTCCATCTTGATGTCGATGCCCTGCTCGATCAGTCGAGTCCGCTCACCACCCCAATCACCGGTCATCCATTCTGAATCGGCACTGAACGCTTCAGCTGCGTGGACACTACCGGCCAGTGTCATCGCGGCGATCGCGGATAACTGGCAGATCAGCTGAGCGCTGTTTTTCTTCTTCATCCCTACTTCCTCGTTTTATTTTTATTAAGTTTTTTCTTCACTAACGCGGTTACATCGGTTGTGACGCGCGACAGGCCGCGCACCACGGACTCCATGTGGGTGATGCCCCCTGTGGGAGCGAGCCTGCTCGCGAAAGCGGCGTGTCAGACAACATCTGTGCTGAATGCCAGACCGTATTCGCGAGCAGGCTCGCTCCCACATTGATCACCCACAGTTTTTGAATTTCAGCGGCCTTTGAATTGAGCGACGTTGGCAGCGTGGCTCTCGACTTTTGGCAATCCGGCAGCCCCCAGGCGTTCACCGGTCTTGGCATCGAACAGCAGCACTTTCGCCGGATCGAATTGCAGGGTCAGGGTCTCGCCCACCGCAGGCGCGACGTCAGGCGAAAGGCGGCAGCAGACTTTGGTGCCGTTGAGATTGACGAAGACCAGGGTGTCCGGCCCGGTCGGCTCGGTGACCTGGACTTCGGCGCGAATGGTCGGCAATCCATTGGCCTCGGCGCTGGCCAGCACGATCTGCTCCGGACGCATGCCGAGGATCACTTCGCGGTCTTCAAGCCCGGCGTCCTGCATGCCCAGCGGCAATTCGCAGCGCGCCTGGCCGCTGTCGAGCAGCGCCAGCAGGCGACCGTCCTTGCGCTGCAGGCGCAGCGGGATGAAGTTCATCGGCGGCGAGCCGATGAAGCTCGCCACGAACAGGTTGGCCGGGTCGTTGTAGATGTCCTTCGGGGTCCCGAACTGCTGGATGATCCCGTCCTTCATCACCGCCACTTTGTCGCCCAGGGTCATCGCTTCGATCTGGTCGTGGGTCACGTAGACCGTGGTGGTCTTCAGGCGCTGGTGCATCAGTTTCATTTCGGTGCGCATCTCGACCCGCAGCTTGGCATCGAGGTTGGACAGCGGTTCGTCGAACAGATAAATCTTCGGCCGCCGCGCCAGTGCACGACCCATTGCCACCCGCTGTTGCTGGCCGCCGGAGAGCTGGCCAGGCTTGCGGCTGAGCAGGTGTTCGATCTGCAACAGCTTGGCCACCCGCGCCACTTCTTCGTCGATTTCGGCGGTGGGCATTTTGCGAATTTTCAGGCCAAAGGCGATGTTGTCGCGCACGCTCATGGTCGGGTACAGCGCGTAGGACTGGAACACCATGGCGATGTCGCGATCCTTGGGGCTCATGCCGCTGATATCGGCGTCGTCCACCAGGATCGCGCCGCCGCTGATGGTTTCCAGGCCGGCGATGCAGTTCATCAAGGTCGATTTGCCGCAGCCCGACGGGCCGACCAGGATCAGGAATTCCCCGTCGTTGATCTTCAGCTCGATGTTTTTCAGGGTGTCCGGCAAACCGGCGCCGTAGGTCTTGTTGACGTTGCGTAATTCGAGAGTTGCCATGTTTCTACCCCTTGACCGCGCCGGACGTCAGCCCACGCAGGAAATACTTGCCAGCGAATATGTAGACCAGCAGTGTCGGCAGCCCGGCGATCATCGCGGCGGCCATATCAACGTTGTATTCCTTGACCCCGGTGCTGGTGTTGACCAGGTTGTTCAGGGCCACGGTGATCGGTTGCGCATCGCCACTGGCGAACACCACGCCGAACAGGAAATCGTTCCAGATCTGGGTGAACTGCCAGATCAGGCAGACCATCACGATCGGGATCGACATCGGCAGCAGGATCTTCCAGAAAATCATGAAGAAGCCCGCGCCATCGAGCCGCGCGGCCTTGACCAGCGCATCCGGAATGCTCACGTAGTAGTTGCGGAAGAACAGCGTGGTGAACGCCAGGCCGTAGACCACGTGCACCAGCACCAGGCCCGCGGTGGTGTTGGCCAGGCCGAACTTGCCGAGGGTGAACGAAGCCGGCAGCAGTACTGTCTGGAACGGCAGGAAGCAGCCGAACAACAGCAGGCCGAAGAACAGTTGCGAGCCACGGAAGCGCCACATCGACAGCACATAGCCATTCATGGCACCGATGAAAGTCGAGATCAGCACCGCCGGCACGGTGATCTTCACCGAGTTCCAGAAGTAGCCGCCGACCACGTCCCAGGCCTTGAGCCAGCCGATGCCGTCGATCACGGTCGGCCAGCTCAGCAGGTTGCCAGTACGAATGTCTTCCGGCGTCTTGAAGCTGGTCAGCAGCATCACGATCAGCGGGATCAGGTACACCGCGGCAGCCAGCAACAAGGTTGCGTAGATGGCGATGCGGCTGAAGCTGAGCGCGGGTTTTCCGAGTTGATTAGTCATGGCGTTTGCCTCGCAGCTCGGAGTACAAGTACGGCACGAGGATGGTCAGCACGGCGCCGAGCATCAGCATGGCGCTGGCCGAACCGATGCCCATCTGGCCACGGCTGAAGGTGAAGGAATACATGAACATCGCCGGCAGGTCGGACGAGTAGCCAGGGCCGCCGGCGGTCATCGCCGCCACCAGGTCGAAGCTCTTGATCGCGATGTGCGCCAGGATCATGAAGGCGCTGAAGAACACCGGGCGCAGGCTCGGCAGCACGATCTTCAGGTAGATGGTCGGCAGGCTCGCACCGTCGACTTGCGCGGCACGGATGATCGACTGGTCGACACCACGCAGACCGGCGAGGAACATCGCCATGACAAAGCCGGAGGCTTGCCAGACGGCGGCGATCACCAGGCAGTAGACCACGCGATCCTGATCCACCAGCCAGTCCAGGCGGAAGCCTTCCCAGCCCCAGTCACGCAGCATCTTGTCCAGGCCCAGCCCTGGGTTGAGCAGCCATTTCCACGCGGTACCGGTGACGATCATCGACAGCGCCATCGGGTACAGGTAGATGGTGCGGATGAAGCCTTCCTTGCGGATGCGCTGGTCCAGCAGCACGGCGAAGAGCACGCCCAGCACCAGGCTGATGCCGATGAACAGGCCGCCGAACACCGCAAGGTTCTTGCTCGCGACCCACCAGCGGTCGTTGTCCATCAGGCGCATGTATTGCTGCAGGCCGACCCACTTGTAGCTCGGCATGAAGCTGGAGTTGGTGAAGGACAGAATGAACGTCCAGATGATGTAACCGTAAAAGCCGACCAACACGATCAGCATGCTCGGCGCCAGTACCAACTTGGGTAGCCAGCGCTGCAGCGCATCGAACGGTGAGGCTTTGCTGAAAACCGCCACAGAGCTCATCGGGATAATCCAGGTGGAGAAGTGAAATCCGGACAGAGTTCCCCCCTGCAGGCGCGAACTTGCCCGTGATAGCTGACGACATTCAAATCGATGTCGCCTGTTGCACCGCTATCGCGAGCAGGCTCGCTCCCACACTGGGGCAGAGCTCTCTCTGGGGTTTGCCGCAGGATTCTCCTGCGGCGTCTACGAATTACTGGGCCGCTTTGACCGCCGACGCCAGCTGGGCGCTGGCCTTGGCCGGGTCGGCGTCCTTGTCGTTCATGAAGTTGGTGACCACGTCGAAGATCGCGCCCTGCACGGCCAGGGAGGTGGCCATGTTGTGCGCCATGCTTGGTTGCAGGCCGCCGGTCTTGTCGTCCGCCAGGAAGTCCTTGGCGGCGGTCTGGGCGCAGGAGTCGAAGCCCAGTTTGTCCATCTCGTTCAGCATGTCAGTGCGGACCGGGATCGAACCCTTGTTGATGCTGAAGACTTTCTGGAAGTCGGTACCCAGCGCGACCTTGGCCAGGTCCTGCTGCGCGGCGATATCACCTTTGCGATCAGCCTTGAGCTTGAACACGGCCATCGAGTCGATGTTGTAGGTGAAGGCTTTGTCGGTCCCCGGGAACGCTACGCACTGGTAGTCCTTGCCGGCGACTTTCTTGGCGGCGGTCCATTCACTCTTGGCCCAGTCGCCCATCATCTGCATGCCCGCCTTGCCGTTGATTACGTCGGCGGCAGCGATGTTCCAGTCACGACCGGCGCGGTTGGGGTCCATGTAGGTGGTGATTTTTTTCAGCTCGGTGAAGGCCTTGGTCATCTCGGCGCCCGACAGGGTTTTCTGGTCGAGATCTACCAAGGCTTTCTTGTAACCATCGGCGCCCATGACCGAGAGCACCACGTCTTCGAACACGGTGCTGTCCTGCCACGGCTGGCCACCGTGGGCGAGCGCGATGAAGCCTGCGGCCTTGAGCTTGTCGCCGGCGGCATAGAATTCTTCGAGGGTGGTCGGGGCCTTGTCGATCCCGGCTTTCTTGAACACTTCCGGGTTGATCCACAGCCAGTTCACGCGGTGGATGTTCACCGGCACGGCCACGTAATCGCCTTCGTATTTGACGGTGTCGGAGACTTTCTTCGACAGCAGGCCATCCCAGTTTTCCGCCTTGGCGACAGGTGCCAGAGTGTCGGTGCTGAGCAGGCCAGTGCTGCCCCACTCCTGGATGTCCGGTCCCTTGATCTGCGCAACGCCCGGCGGGTTGCCGGCTACGGCGCGACTCTTGAGTACGGTCATGGCCGTGGAACCGCCACCACCGGCGACTGCGCCGTCCTTCCAGGTGTAGCCGTCTTTTTCGACCTGGGCCTTGAGGACATCGACCGCTGCCTTTTCACCACCGGATGTCCACCAGTGCACAACTTCGACCGAGCCTTTGGCATCGTCGGCAAGTGCGCTGAGCGGGAACGCGGAAAATGGAACCAGGGAGGCGAGAGAAATGACAGTAGCGAGGCGAGAAATCGCATTCATCTAAAAGTACCTTTCTTGTTGTTATGCGTTGCAAGTCTGGTGCTTGCGCTGCATGGATTTTAAACAGGAGGCACCCCTTCGCAGGTAACGAAGGGACGCGCGAATGTCACCACATGGTTACACAGCTGGTTACACAGCGGCGCTCTGGGACAACTGTCCCAGCGCAGTGGCCATGCTTGGCGCCAGGGGCAGGCGGGGGATCAGCAGCGCCTGCCAGGCGTGATAGAGATCGGGTTTACCGGCCCAGATGTCGGCGCTCGGGCGATTCAACGGATCGAGTTCGTGGTGCCAGCTGCCATCGCACCGATCGATGAAATGCCTGTCGCAAAATTCCCAGAACAGCCGGTACCAGCGCTCGTACTGCGCATCGCCGGTGCGCTTGAGCAAGGCACTGGCGGCGGCGCTGGCTTCGCAATGGGTCCAGTGCAGGCGATGACGGACCACCGCGCGATTATCCCAGTCGAGGGTGTAGACGATGCCCGGCGCGCCATCGACGTCCCAGCCATGCAGGCAGTTTTGCTCGAAGAGTTTTTCCGCATCGGTGGCCAGCCAGCCCGGTGTGAGCATGCCCGCCCGAACCCGAGCTGCTTCGAGATGCAGCACCAGTCGCGCCCATTCGAAACCGTGGCCCGGGGTGGTGCCATAAGGGCGGAAACCGTCGGCTGGATTGTCGTGGTTGTACTCGCGCAGCGGCTGCCAATCGCGGTCGAAATGCTCGACCACCAGGTAGCCATTGGCGGCGGCGTGACCATGAATCACCCGCTCGACAATGCGCTGGGCGCGGCATAACCAACGGTTGTCGTCGGTGACATCGGCCAGGGCCAGGAAGGCCTCGGTGGCGTGCATGTTGCTGTTGGCGCCGCGATAGGCTTCTTCTTCACTCCAGTCACGGTTGAAGGATTCGCGCATGGCGCCTTCTTCTTCGCTCCAGAAGTACGTGTCGATGATGTCGATCGCATCATCGAGCAAGGCCTGCGCGCCGGGCCGTTGCGCAACCACTGCGGAGCTGGCGGCGAGCGCCACGAAAGCATGCAGATAGGCGTTCTTGCCAGTGTTGCCGTCGCGGTGCTCGGCCACGGCGAACCAGCCGCCATGCAACGCATCGCGCAACGGCCCACGCAGCGCCTGGATACCGTGATCCACCAGCTCGGCAAACCCCGGCAGGCCCTGAATATGGGCCATGGCGAAGCTGTGGGTCATGCGTGCGGTGTTCATGGTTTCGGCTTGTGCATCGGCCGGCAGATGACCGCGCTCGTCGAGATTGCCGAAACCTTCAGGCAGCTTCGAAGCCCTGGCAAACGCCAGCAGGCGCAAGCCTTCAGCGGCAAGCCATTGCTGGTGGGCAGGAGCGTTCAGCCAACTACTGAAGGCAGGTTGGAAGGTGTGCATGGGGGGCCTTTTTTGTTGTTATGACTGCAGGGCAGTCTAAACAACGGGCCGGGGCGGGCTTGTAACGAAGGGGGCGAGTTATGTCACCGACCTGTGACAATCACTCAGATATTGGGGCGAGTGACCACCTGTGGCGAGGGAGCTTGCTCCCGTTGGATTGCGCAGCAATCCCCTTCTTTTTAAGGATAACCGGGGCCGCTGCGCAGCCCGGCGGGAGCAAGCTCCCTCGCCACAGGAACTGTGTCAATCAACTGAGCGCGGCAACTGCAAAGTCACCCGCAACCCGCCCTCGCGCAAATTCTGCAGGCTCACTTCCCCGCCATGGCTATGGGCAATGTTGCGGGCAATCCCCAGCCCCAACCCATACCCCTGCTGCTGCCCCGCCAACCGAAAGTGCGGCTCGAACACCTGCTCAAGCCGCTGCTCGGGAACCCCCGGCCCTTCGTCGTCGACGTGAAGCACAAACGCACTCTCGTCGTCATCGATGTGCAGGTGCGCGTTCTGGCCGTACTTCAGGGCGTTATCGATCAGGTTGCCGATGCAACGCTTGAGCGCCAGGGGCTTGCCCGGATAGGCCGCCAGTGCCCGCCCCTGCTGGGTCACGCGGCCATTGCCGTTGGGCGCCAGATACGGCTCCACCAGGCAATGCAGCACATGGTTGAGATCCACCGGCTCGATGTTTTCGTGGATGTCGGTGTCTTTCACACATTGCAGTGCGCCCTTGACCAGCAGCTCCAGCTCATCCAGATCGCGGCCGAACTTGGCTTGCAGCTTTTCGTCTTCCAGCAGTTCAACCCGCAGGCGCAGGCGGGTGATCGGCGTACGCAGGTCGTGGGAGATCGCACTGAACAATTGGCTGCGTTCGGTCAGGTAGCGGCTGATGCGCTCGCGCATGGTGTTGAAGGCCCGGCCGACTTCGACCACTTCACTGCCGCCGCCCTCCGCCACCGGCTCCACATCCGCCCCCAGCGACAGCTCCCGCGCGGCCCGCGCCAGACGCTTGAGCGGCCGGCTCTGCCAGTGCACCAACAGGCCGATGAACAACAGCAAGAAGCCGCTGGTGAGGACGATGAACCACACCTGCTGCGCCGGCAGGCCCTGCTCTTCAAGGCTGGTGTAGGGCTCGGGCAACAGCGAGGCGATGTACAGCCACTCGCCGGGCGCCATCTGGATCTGCGTCACCAGCACCGGCGGGTTCACCGGTTCCAGGGTCAACGCGTAGTGCGCCCAGGAGCGCGGCAATTCATCGAGTTTCAGCCCGCCATTGAAGATCCGCAGGTCTTCGGGGCTGACGAACGACACAGAGATGTCCGTGCCCTGGCCGAGGGACTGACGCAGCACTTCATCCACGGCGTTCATCACCGCCAATTTGCGCGGGGTGATCGGCAGCACTTCCATGCCCAGGGGCTTGTCGTTGAGGGTCACCACGAACCGCGTGCCACCCATGCTGCGCAACTGGTCGAGCACCAGCGGTCGATAGGCCACCGGCAGCGAGCGCAGGTAACTGACACTGGCGTTCATTGAATGCGCGAGGCTGCGGGCACTGGTGATCAGGCCTTCAAGTTGGGTAGCGCGCAGTTGCGAAACCCAGATCGCGCTCGACAGCGCCTGGGCGAACAACACCGCCAGCAAAGTGAGCAGCAACATGCGCCCGAGCAGCGAACGCGGCACCGGGATCCGTCGGATCAGCTTGCGCAGGGATTCAGTGACCATTGCTGGCGATCACATTGGCGGCCAGTTGGTAGCCACTGCCGCGCACGGTACGGATCAGCCGTGGCGGCTTTTCCGTATCCCGCAGGCGCTGGCGCAGGCGACTGACCGCCATGTCGACGATGCGATCCAGCGGCATCAATTCGCGACCACGGGTGGCGTTGCCGATGGTGTCGCGGTCGAGGATTTCCTGGGGGTGATCGAGGAACAGTTTCAGCAGGGCGAAATCGGCGCCGGAAAGAATCACCTCTTCGCCGTCGATGTGAAACAGACGGTGGCTCACCATATCCAGGCGCCAGTCATCGAAAGCCAGGACTTCGCCGCCAGTGCGCTCCTGGCCAAACTGAGCCCGGCGCAACAAGGCCTTGATGCGTGCCTGCAATTCACGGGGGCTGAAGGGCTTGCCCAGATAATCGTCGGCGCCCAGTTCCAGGCCGATGACCCGGTCAGCCTCGTCGGAACTGGCGGTGAGCATGATGATCGGCACTTGCGCCCGCTTCGGATGCTGGCGAATCCAGCGGCACAGACTGAAGCCGTCCTCGTCGGGCAGCATCACGTCGAGAATCACCAGATCGCTCGGTTCGTCATTGAGTGCCTGGCGAAAACCGGCGCCATCGGGCGTGGTACGGACCTGGAAACCGGCGCGGGTCAGGTAGGTGTCCAGCAACTCGCGTATCTCTTGATCGTCATCGACCAACAAAATCGACTTGTTGACTGAGCTCACGGGGCGGCGTCCTTGTTGTTTGAATTGGGCGGATTATGCCTGATGCACCATTTTTACAAACACCACAAACCACTGTAGGAGCGAGCCTGCTCGCGATAGCGGTCTTGCATCCAACAGTTCTGTTGACTGACACACCGTCATCGCGAGCAGGCTCGCTCCTACATTTTGACCGCATTTCAAACGAGGATTGATTGCTCCAGCGCTACTCCGGCACCGACCAGGCCCGAATACGGCGCCGTCACCAGCCACACCGGTATCCCCTTGAAATAATCGCTCATGCAGCCCTTGTCGGCAAAGCACCGGGCGAAGCCGCTTTCGAGGAAGAAGTCGGCGAAGCGTGGAATCACCCCGCCCACGATATACACGCCGCCGCGCCCACCGGTAGTCAGCACGTTGTTGCCGGCCACGCGGCCGAGCCAGCAGCAGAATTGTTCGAGCACTTCCAGGGCAATCGGATCGCCCGCCAGGCCCGCTGCGGTGATCGCTTCCGGGGTGTCGAGCACAGGCTCGTGGCCGTCCACCGCACAGATCGCCCGATAGACACGGGGCAAGCCGCCGCCGCTCAACGCCGTTTCGGCGCTGACATGCCCGATCTCGTTGAAGATGTGTTGCCACAGTTGGGTCTCGCGCGGGCTGCTCAGCGGCAAGTCGACGTGACCACCCTCACCCGGCAGCGCGGCGAAACGCCCTTCACCCAAATCCAGCAAAGTGCCGACACCCAGGCCAGTGCCCGGACCGATCACCACCGCCGGGCGCAGCGGCTCCGGCGTGCCCTCGCAGACCACGCGGAATTCCCCCGGCTGCAAACGGGTCATGCCCAGGGCCATGGCCGAGAAGTCGTTGACCAGCAGTAACCGGTCCACTTGCAAGGTCTGGCAAAAGCCCTTGCGGCTCAGGCGCCAGTGGTTGTTGGTGAACTTGAACTCGTCGCCGCTCACGGGACCGGCCACCGACAGGCACACCGACCCGATGGCCCCCGGCGCCAGGCCCAGCCCGTTCAGGTACAGGCTGATCGCCTCTTCCGGGCTGGCATGGTCGGCCGTTGCCAGCACCTGGACCGATTCCAGCTGCTGGTTTTTCCACAACGCGAAGCGTGCGTTGGTCCCACCGATGTCACCGACCAAAGCCAGTTTCAATTAAGCGTCTCCAGGGCAGAAGTGAAGGCGCTGGCGCCCTGCTCCGCCGAGCTGAAGGCCATGCGCATGAAACCGAACAGCTCGCGACCGGTGCCGATGTTGTTGCCCAACAGGCCCTTGGCCGGCGTGCGCGCTGCGAATTCTTCGGCGTCCACCTTGATTTCCAGGGTGCCTTTGACGCCATCGACGCGGATGATATCGCCCTCTTGCACCCGCGCCAAAGCGCCGCCCACATAGGCCTCGGGACTGACGTGAATGGCCGCCGGGATTTTCCCCGACGCGCCGGACATGCGCCCGTCGGTCACCAGCGCCACCTTAAAGCCGCGATCCTGCAGCACGCCGAGGAACGGCGTCATCTTGTGCAACTCGGGCATACCGTTGGAGCGCGGGCCCTGGAAGCGCATCACCGCGACGAAATCCTTCTCCAGCAAACCGGCCTTGAAAGCGTCGGCCAGGTCCTGCTGATCCTGGAACACCATGGCCGGTGCTTCGACGATCTGGTTTTCCAGGGCCACTGCCGACACCTTCATCACGCCGCGACCCAGGTTGCCTTCCATCACCCGCAGGCCGCCCTCTGGCGAGAACGCGCGGGCAACCGGGCGCAGGATGCTTTCGTCGAGGCTTTCGGTGATGCCTTCGCGCCAGACCAGTTCACCGTTGTCGAGGAACGGCTCCTGGGTGTAGCGGCTCAGGCCGTGGCCCAACACGGTGTTGACGTTTTCGTGGAGCAGCCCGGCGTCCAGCAGTTCGCGGATCAGGAACGACATGCCGCCCGCTGCCTGGAAGTGGTTGATGTCGGCCTTGCCGTTCGGGTAGACGTGGCTCAGGGTCGGCACGACTTCCGAGAGGTCGGCCATGTCCTGCCAGGTCAGTTGAATGCCCGCCGCCATGGCGATGGCCGGCATGTGCAGGGTGTGGTTGGTCGAGCCGCCGGTGGCGTTGAGCGCGACGATGGAGTTGACGATCGAACGCTCGTCGACGATTTCACCGATCGGCATGTAGTTGCCGTTCTGCTTGGTCAGGCGCGTCACCTGATGCGCCGCTTCGCGGGTCAGGGCGTCGCGCAACGGCGTGTTCGGGTTGACGAAGGACGCGCCCGGCAAGTGCAGGCCCATGACTTCCATCAGCAGCTGGTTGGTGTTGGCGGTGCCGTAGAAAGTGCAGGTGCCGGGGCTGTGGTAGGAATTCATTTCCGACTCCAGCAACTCTTCGCGGCTGGCCTTGCCTTCGGCATAGCGCTGGCGCACATCGGCTTTCTGCTTGTTGGAAATGCCCGAGACCATCGGCCCGCCCGGGACGAAGATCATCGGCAGATGACCGAAACGCAACGCGCCCATCATCAGGCCCGGGACGATCTTGTCGCAGATGCCGAGCATCAGCGCGCCGTCGAACATGTTGTGGGACAAGGCCACGGCGGTGGACAGCGCAATCACTTCACGACTGGGCAGGCTCAGCTCCATGCCCGGCTCGCCCTGGGTCACGCCATCGCACATGGCCGGGGTGCCACCGGCGAACTGGCCGACGGAGCCGATCTCGCGCAGGGCCTTCTTGATCAGCTCCGGGAAGACTTCGTACGGCTGGTGCGCCGAGAGCATGTCGTTATATGACGAAACTATCGCGATGTTCGCGGAGTTCATCATCCGCAGGCTGTGCTTGTCGTCGCTGCCGCAACCGGCCACGCCGTGGGCGAAGTTGGCGCACTGCAATTTGCCGCGCATCGGCCCGTCGCTGGCGGCATCGCGGATCAATGCCAGGTAAGCCTCACGCGTGGCGCGACTACGGGCGATAAGGCGTTCGGTGACCTCAAGGACGCGGGGATGCATGTGTAGAACTCCAGGCTAACGGATGTGGCGGACCTGATTGTCTATGCTGATCAAACGCCGATGTCGATGGGATGACGGACGGTTTTCTTGATCGGTTGGACCAGTTGGTTCAGGTCACTCGTTGTAGAATGAATAAAATATTGCCATTAAAAAGGCTTGTTTTCTATTTTTTTGCGAATAATCTTGTAATTCCAACAACAAAACGACGGTAGCGCTGATATATGACTCTTCGAATCGCAATCAATGGTTTTGGCCGTATTGGCCGTAACGTCCTGCGCGCACTCTATACCCAGGGCTACCGTCAGGACCTGCAAATCGTCGCCATCAACGACCTGGGCGACAGCGCGATCAACGCTCACTTGCTCAAGTACGACACGGTTCACGGCACATTCGACGCCGATGTGCAGCACGACCAGGAAAGCCTGACCGTCAATGGTGACCGTATTTCGGTCAGCGCCATTCGCAATCCCGCCGACCTGCCCTGGGCCGCGGAGAAGATCGACGTAGTGTTCGAATGCACCGGTCTGTTCACCGACCGCGCCAAAGCCGCCGCGCATATCACCGCCGGCGCACGCAAAGTGATTATCTCCGCACCGGCCAAGGGTGCCGATGCCACGGTGGTGTATGGGGTCAACCACGACATTCTGCGCCAGTCGCACCAGATTATTTCCAACGCGTCGTGCACCACCAACTGCCTGGCCCCGGTGGCGCAGGTGCTGCACCGTGAACTGGGCATCGAAAGCGGCCTGATGACCACCATCCACGCCTACACCAACGACCAGAACCTGACCGACGTTTATCACTCCGACCCGTACCGCGCCCGCTCCGCCACCCAGAACATGATCCCGAGCAAGACCGGCGCCGCCGAAGCGGTCGGCCTGGTATTGCCGGAACTGGCGGGCAAGCTGACCGGCATGGCCGTGCGCGTACCGGTGATCAACGTGTCGCTGGTGGACCTGACCGTGCAGCTCAAACGCGAGGCGAGCGCAGAGGAAGTGAATGCGCTGCTCAAGCAGGCCAGCCAGCATTCGAAGATTCTTGGCTACAACGCCCTGCCGCTGGTTTCCAGCGACTTCAACCACAACCCGCTGTCGTCGATCTTCGACGCCAACCACACCAAGTCCAGCGGCAAGCTGCTCAAGGTCCTGGCCTGGTACGACAACGAATGGGGCTTCTCCAACCGCATGCTCGATAACTGCCTGGCGCTGTGTAACGCCGAATAAGCCGCCTCCCCTTCCTGTAGGAGCGAGCCTGCTCGCGATGGTCGTGAACGATAACGCGGGGAATCTGATGCCCCGCGGTGTTCTCTCGTTCATCGCGAGCAGGCTCGCTCCTACAGAGGTCGTATCAAGCCTTGGAGCTCCCCTCATGATCGGCATCAGCTTTACCGAGAAAACCATCGCAGCGCGCAAGCGCATCGCCCTGGTCGCCCATGACCATTGCAAAGTGTTTTTGCTGGACTGGGCCGAGCGCCAGAAAGACCGGCTCGCCCGGCATCAACTGGTCGCCACCGGCACCACGGGTTTGTTATTGCAACAACGTCTGGACCTGCCCGTGGAGAGCATGATCAGCGGCCCGCTGGGCAGCGACCAACAGCTCGGCGCGCAAATTGCCGAGCAACGGGTCGACATGCTGGTGTTCTTCTGGGACCCGTTCGAACCGCAGCCACACGACCCGGACATCAAGGCATTGCTGCGCGTTGCCGCGGTCTGGAACATTCCCGTGGCCTGCAATGAATGCAGCGCCGACTACCTGCTCAGCAGCCCCTTGATGGATCAGGCGCACCTGCACCGGATCCCGGATTACGCAACGTATTTGCAGGGCCGCGCGTAACACCCGGAAAAATCAGTACTTGACCAGCCAGGCGGATGATAAGCATTATCATTAACTCGAAATGGATCAGGTCCTCCCGTGAGTCAATCGCGCTTCAACGACGTCTTCATCACCCAGCGAGTGTCTCTGCTGCGCACGCTGGAGCGGATGGTCAATAACCACAGCACCGCCGAGGATCTCCTGCAGGAGACTTACCTGCGGGTGACCCGTGCGCTTAGCGAGCGTGCCATCGATCACCTGGAACCCTTCGTTTTCCAGACCGCCCGCAACCTGGCGCTGGACCATTTGCGGGCGCGGCGCATCCACTCGCGGACCATGGTCGATGACGTGCCCCTGGACGTGGTGGAAAGCGTCGCCGCCCCTGCCAGCAGCGCCGAGGATGCCGCCCATGCCGAACAACTGCTCGAGCGTTTGAACGTGCGCCTCACTCAACTGAGCCCCCGCCAGCAACAGATTTTCATCCTCAGCCGCCTGCACGGCCACAGCTACCTGGAGATCGCCGAAGCACTCGACGTCTCGCTCAGCACCGTGCAGAAAGAACTGAAACTGATCATGAGCATCTGCATCGGCGTCGCCGACCGCTTGAACGGCCGCTGAGTCGCCCGTGTCTCGACGCCTTTGTCCATCAGGGCTACCCTTGCCCTCTTTTGCGCTTCACTAAAAAAACAGCCGTGCACAGACACAGCCGAGGAAACACCGTGACGGACACCCACCGCTCCCCTTCGCCCTCCCCGGCGCAGGAACCTGCAGATGCGATGGACCAGGCCCTGGACTGGCTGATCGTGCTGGACAGCCCGAGCGAAGAGCAGTCTCGCCAGTTCCACGCATGGCTCGCTGCCGACCCGGCGCATGCCGAAGCCTTCGCCAGGGCCCAGGCGATCTGGAACGGTCCGCAAGTCACGCAATGCGCGCAGAGCCTGGCGTCGCGTCCGGCCAAAGTCACCGTCCTGTCGCGCCTGCGCCCGCACTGGAAACCCCTGGCCACCGCCGCCGTGCTGATCCTCGGTCTGTTCAGCTTCGGCAACCTTCCGCTGCGCCTGCAGGCCGATCACCTGACCGTGGTCGGCGAGCGCCAGCGCCTGCAACTGGAGGACGGCTCCAGGGTTCTGCTCAATACCAACTCGGCGTTTTCCAGCACCATCAACGATCAGCAACGGGTGGCACGCCTGTATCAGGGCGAAGCGTTTTTCGAGGTGCAGTCCCATCGCGGCCAACCGCTGGAGATCGATGCCGGCCCGGTCACCGCCAGCGTTCGCGACACCGCATTCGCCGTGCGCTACCTGGATGGCGTGGCCCAGGTTCGTGTGCAGCGCGGAGATGTCGACTTGCGTGCCACCCGCGACGACGCACGGGTGCGCCTGACGGCCGGTGAAAGCATTCGCATCGGTCCCAACGGTTTCGACCGCCCGGCCAAGCTCGATGCCGCCACCGACCTGGCCTGGGTCCAGGGCCGCCTGGTGTTCGAAAACTGCCCGCTGAGCCAGGTGCTCGCGGAATTGCGCCGCTACTACCCGGGCTGGATCATCAACACCAACGAGCAACTGGCTGATGTGGCCGTCACCGGAAACTATCGCCTCGACCAGCCGCTGGACGTGGTCCGCTCGCTGGCCCACATCACCTCGGCAAAGCTCAAGGAATTCCCGGCGCTGGTCATTCTCAACTAAATGAGAATTATTTTTACTCGATAGCCAAAGCTCGTACGTCTCGTTATAGCCAATGCAATTGATTCGCATCTCCGGATGCCAATCAGCACCTATAAAGATTCGTGCGACACGGAGCGCTATCGATGTCCCCTCGCCTTACCCGCCAGTCCTCTTCACCGTCTTATGTGCTGTCGCTGCTGACTGCCGCCATCCTGATGGCCGGCACCGCGCAGGTCTCCGCCGCCACTGCCGAACAGCCGACCCGCAATATGGGCGACTACTCGTTCGCCATCGCGCCGCAACCGCTGGTCTCGGCACTCAATGACTTCACCGCCGTGACCGGCTGGCAGGTTGGCTTGCCGGCGCAACTGGCCGAAGGTGTGGCATCGCCGGGTGTGCGCGGGTCGCTGCCACCGGAAAAAGCCCTGGATCGCCTGCTGGTGGGGACCAGCCTGAGCTATCGCAAACTGGGCAATAACAACATCGTGCTGGAGCGCCGCACCAGCGCCGGCACCCTGAACCTGCAACAGGTGACCATCAGCGCCACCCGTAACGAGCAGGATGTGAACAGCGTGCCCAGCACCGTTACCGTTCACACCCGCGAAGAACTGGACCGCAACAACGTCAACACCATCAAGGATCTGGTGCGCTATGAACCGGGAGTCTCGGTGGGCGGCGCCGGCACCCGCGGGGGGATCAGCGGCTACAACATCCGCGGCATCGACGGAAACCGCGTGCTGACCCAGATCGATGGCGTTGAAGTGCCCAACGGTTTCTTCAACGGTCCCTATGCCAAGACCCAGCGCAACTATGTCGACCCGGAAATCATCAAGCGCGTCGAAATTCTTCGCGGCCCGGCATCGGTGCTCTACGGCAGCAACGCCATCGGCGGCGCGGTCAGCTATTTCACTCTCGACCCCAATGACATCATCAAGCCCGGCCAGGACGTCGGTGCCCGCCTGAAGACCGGCTACAGCTCCGCTGATGAGAGCTGGCTGAAATCCGCCACCGTCGCCGGTCGCGCCGATCAGTTCGACGGTCTGCTGCACTACAGCCAGCGTGATGGTCACGAAACCGAATCCTACGGCAGCAACAACAGCACCGGCCTGACGCGCACCGCCGCCAACCCCGAAGACGTGCGCGCGACCAACGTGCTGGCCAAGCTCGGCTGGAATTACCAGGATGACGCGCGACTGGGCCTGGTCTACGAAAAGTACAAGGACGACCGCGACACCGATCAGAAAAGCGCCTACGGCGGCCCGTTCAACGCTGGTGCCCCTACTATCCCGGCCAGCGTGTTGCCCGGCGGCATGTACCAGTGGCGCACCGGTAACGACACCATTACCCGTGAGCGCTTTGGCCTGGAACACAGCTTTGCCCTCGACAGCCTGCTGGTGGACAACGTCAAGTGGAGCCTCAATCACCAGATCGCCAAGACTGATCAGAGCACCGACGAGTTCTACTTCCCGATCACCCGCCAGGTGCTGCGTACCCGCGACACGGTCTACGAAGAAAAGCAGTGGGTATTCGACGCGCAGCTGGACAAAGGCTTCAGCATCGCCGACACCGAGCATCTGCTGACCTACGGCACCACCCTCAAGCAGCAGAAGGTCACCGGCTCGCGCAGCGGTAACGGTACGTGCCTGGCGGTCGGTCGCGGTTGCACGGCCATCGGCGCCATCAGCACCGCCGACGTGCTGAAAAAATCCAGCGACTTCCCGGACCCGACCATCAATACCTACAGCGTATACGCCCAGGATCAGATCAGCTGGAACAACTGGACCTTCCTGCCGGGCCTGCGCTACGACTACACCGAGCTCAAGCCGGACATCACCCAGGAATTCCTCAACACGGTTTCCGCCGACGGGCGCGGCACCGTCAGCGACGAGAACAAGACCTGGCACAAAGTCTCGCCCAAGTTCGGCCTGACCTACGCCTTCAATGACAATTACACCTGGTACGGCCAGTACGCCGAAGGCTTCCGCACCCCGACCGCCAAGGCGCTGTACGGGCGCTTCGACAACACCGCGGCCGGCTACCGCGTGGAACCGAACCCGAACCTGGAACCGGAAAAAAGCCAGGGCTACGAGACCGGCCTGCGCGGCAACTTCGAGCAGGGGTCCTTCGATGTGGCGGTGTTCTACAACAAGTACCGCGACTTCATTAACGAAGACGCCGTGACCCCAGGCTATGACGAACCAACCTTCCAGAGTGCCAACATCAAGCACGCCACCATCAAGGGTGCGGAAATCAAGGGCCGCCTGAACCTCGACGCCTTCGGCGCGCCGCAGGGCCTCTATACCCAGGGCTCGGTGGCTTACGCCTACGGTCGCAACAACGACAACGGCGAGCCGATCAACAGCGTCAACCCGCTGACCGGCGTATTCGGCCTCGGTTACGACCAGGACAACTACGGTGGCCTGCTCAGCTGGACGCTGGTCAAGCGCAAGGACCGCGTCGACGACAGCAACTTCAAGTCGCCGGATGGCGTCAGCAGCCAGTTCAAGACCCCGGGCTTCGGCGTACTGGACATGAGTGCCTACTACAAAGTGACCGACGACGTGACGGTCAGCGGTGGCATCTACAACCTGACCGACAAGAAGTACTGGCTGTGGGATGACGTGCGTGGCTACGACAGCGTCGGCGAAGCCTCGGTGACGCAACCGGCCAACCTCGACCGCCTGACCCAGCCGGGTCGCAACTTCGCGGTCAACCTGATCTGGGACATCTGATCCGGACCACCTCGCTGCGCGACTTGATGCAGGTCGCGTAGCGAGGATTTTTACTGTCCGGCACCTGCTCATTCGTCTCGTTACCAGATACTTCTCTTTCTCAAGGATTTCCCATGACCACCCAGGACACCGCTGCACGCCCGGCCTTGCGCTCGCAACGCCTGAACCAGATCACCCACGAACCCCACAGCAAACTCGACGCGCTGGTCAAAGCCCACGCCCCGTTCGAAACCCAGGCCAGCTTCGCCCGTTTCGTGGTGGCGCAGTACCTGTTCCAGTCGGAACTGGTGGCGCTGTACAACGATGCCGAACTGACTGCCATCGTTGCCGACCTGCCTGCTCGCTGCCGCGCTGAAGCGGCCAAGGCCGACCTGGCGGACCTGGACACTGAAGTGCCGGCGCCGGTGGCGGGCGCCGTGAACAACCCGAGCAAGGCGCAAGCCCTGGGTTGGTTGTTCGTCTCCGAAGGTTCCAAGCTTGGTGCGGCGTTCTTGATCAAGCGCGCCGTGGGCCTGGGCCTGAGCGAAACCTTCGGCGCCCGCCATCTTGGCGAACCGGCTGGCGGTCGTGCGCAAGGCTGGAAGAACTTCGTCAAAACCCTCGATGAGCTGGAGTTCAGTGCCGAGGAAGAAGCACAGCTGGATAAAGGCGCCATCGATGCATTTAACCGGTTCACGGTGTTGTTGGAACAGGCTTACGCCCCGGAACTCGCCTAACCCACCTCCCTGTAGGAGCGAGCATGCTCGCGATGGTCGCCAACGATAACGCTGGCTGCCTGACACCCCGCGGTGTTTGGACCTTCATCGCGAGCATGCTCGCTCCTACAGGTGAATCTCGATCAAGCCTGAGCCCATGCCAGCCACCTCCAGACTCTCCCGCCTCCTCTTCGGCCTGCTGGCCTATGTCAGCCTCGGCATCGGCCTGATCGCCATCGTCATCCCCGGCCTGCCGACCACCGAGTTCATCCTGCTCGCCGCCTGGACCGCCACCCGCAGTTCACCGCGCTTGAGTGCCTGGCTGGAAAGCCACCGCCTGTTCGGACCGATCCTGCGCAACTGGCGCAACGGCAAGATCATCGCGCGCCGGGCCAAGGTCAGCGCCACCGTCAGCATGCTGCTGTGCGCGACCTTGATGCTGGTAATGCTCGATCACGGCTGGCCGATCTACCTGGCGATCGCCGGCATGGCCCTGGGCAATCTGTGGATCTGGTCGCGGCCGGAATCACTGCCAGAACCTTCCTGAAATTGCCCGCAACTCTCCCTGTTTTGCCGCCTGTTTTCGGCACAGGTTTCAGGTTTTGATCTTGCTCGCCCCTCCCAAATGCTCTTGAAACAGTCGGCGATTTTTCCTGTTTATTAGATGATTTTCGGCACATTTTTCCGCGCAAACGATCAACCACTACCGTTCGTCGGATTGCAATTCATGCACCTCGCGTCCACGCCGATGGGGATTGAATGGCGCTGAATGGATTTGGCGCGTCGAGCCGCGACGGCTCACAGCCAACACCTCATCCATTCGCGAGTTCGCCCTATGTTCGACTCCCTGTCCATCCGCCTGAAAACCGTCCTGCTCTCCGGCCTGTGCCTGCTTGGCGTCGTTGCGCTGATCGTCGGCATGAACATCTACCAGACCAATCAGAACGATGAACTGGTCAACGACTCCAGCAGCGCAATGCTCACCTCCAGTGTGCAGAACCTGCTCCAGGCCAAAGCGGCCGAACAAGCGGTGCGGGTGCAGAAGACGTTCGGTGAAACCCTGACGGTGGTGACCGCCCTGGCGGATCAGATCAAGGACATGCGCAATATGGCCGCCAAGCGTTCCCTCGAACCTGGTGCCCTGCGTGAAGAGTTGAACCAGAGCCTGAAAACCGCCTTCGAGCGCAACGGCAAAGTGCTGGGCATCTGGCTGGCGTTCGAGCCCAACGGCCTGGATGGCAAGGACAGCGAGTTCGTCGGTGACGCCGTCCGCCAGTCCAACGAGATTGGCCGCTTCGCCACTTACTGGAGCCGTGCCGGGGGTGAAGCGCTCAACACCATCATGGTCGAAGAGGACATGACCAAGACCACCCTGAACCTCAGCGGCACGCCCTACAACGTCTGGTACACCTGCCCTCGGGACACCAAGCGCACCTGCCTGCTCGACCCTTACGCCGATACGGTTGGCGGCAAGGAAGTGTTGATGACCACCATTTCCGTGCCGCTGCTGGTGGATGGCAAGTCCATCGGCGTAGTCGGCATCGACATCGCCCTCGACGCCCTGCAAGCGGCGGCGGTCGATGCGCAACGGGAGCTGTTCAACAATGCCGGGCACATGCTGATCGTCTCCGGCACCGGTGTGATGGCCGCCTACAGTGTCGACGCGACGAAGGTGGGCAAGAGCATCGGCGACACCCTGGGCGCGGAAGGCAAGGACATCCTGCAAATGCTCGCCAACGGTGCACCGAAAATTCTTGAACAGGGCGACCTGATCCGGGCGGTGTACCCGGTCAGCCCGATTGCCGACGCCAAGGCCTGGGCCGTGGTGATCGACCTACCCAAGCAAGTGCTGCTGGCCGACTCGGTGAAACTGCAAGCCGTGCTCGACGACGCCCAGCAAAGCGGCACGATCCAGGCGGTAGGGGTGGCGATCGTTGCCGGCTTGATCGGCCTGTTGCTGATCTGGCTGACCGCCTCCGGCGTTACCCGGCCGATCAACAGCGTTGCGGAAATGCTCAAGGCCATCGCCAGTGGCGACGGCGATTTGACCCAGCGCCTGCACTACAGCAAGAAAGATGAGCTGGGCGAACTGGTCAGCTGGTTCAACCGCTTCCTCGACAAGTTGCAGCCGACCATCGCGCAGATCAAGCAAAGCATCACCGACGCCCGTGGCACCGCCGACCAGTCTTCGGAAATCGCCCGCCAGACCAGCGAAGGCATGCAGTTGCAGTTCCGCGAAATCGACCAGGTTGCCACCGCGTCCAACGAAATGAGCGCGACCGCCCATGATGTCGCCAACAGCGCGTCGAACGCCGCCAGTGCTGCCAAGGGCGCCGACCAGTCGGCCCGCGATGGCATGCAGATCATCGAGCGCAGCACCCGCGACATCAACGAACTGGCCGACGAAGTCAGCAAGGCCGTGACCGAAGTGGAAGCGCTGGCGGTGAACAGCGAGCAGATCGGTTCGGTGCTGGAGGTGATCCGCAGCATCGCCGAACAAACCAACCTGCTGGCGCTCAATGCCGCGATCGAAGCCGCCCGTGCCGGTGAAAGCGGTCGCGGGTTTGCGGTGGTGGCCGATGAAGTGCGCAACCTGGCCAAACGCACCCAGGACTCGGTAGAGGAAATCCGCCTGGTGATCGAACGCATCCAGAGCGGCACGCGCGGCGTGGTCGCCACCATGCATTCGAGCCAGACCCAGGCCCACAGCAACGCCGGGCAGATCCAGCAAGCGGTCCAGGCCTTGAGCAAAATCAGCGACGCGGTCACGGTCATCAGCGACATGAACCTGCAAATCGCCAGCGCCGCCGAACAGCAAAGCGCCGTGGCCGAAGAGGTCAACCGCAACGTCTCGGCGATCCGCAGCGTCACCGAAACCCTGACCGGGCAAGCCACCGAGTCGGCGCAGATCAGCAGCCAGCTCAACAACCTCACCACTCACCAGATGAAATTGATGGATCAGTTCCGGGTGTAGCTTTTCTGTAGGAGCGAGCTTGCTCGCGATAGCTGACTGACATTCAACACAGATGTTGACTGTTAGATCGCCATCGCGAGCAAGCTCGCTCCTACAAGGTTTTTCATCTGCCCCACCGGCTTTTTGAACTATCCTCGGCCTCTCGTTCCGGAGGGCCTTCGATGACTGATTTACTCACGTCCATTCAAGCCGCACTCGGCTTGTCACCCACGCCAATTCCGTTCACCTCCAGCGGCGCCCTGCCCTCGGCGTTCGCCGTCACCGACCTGGCCTGCGCCAGCATCGCGGCCGCCGGCCAGGCCACCAGCGAACTGCTTCATCAGCAGACCGGACGCTTGCCTGGCCTGGAAGTCGACCGACGCCTGGCCTCGTTCTGGTTCTCAAGTTCGATTCGTCCGTTGGGCTGGAGCATTCCACCCTTGTGGGATCCGGTCGCCGGTGATTATGCCGCCAAGGATGGCTGGATCCGCCTGCACACCAACGCCCCGCATCACCGCGCCGCCGCCGAATCCGTGCTGGGCGCCTGTGCCGACCGTGCCGCGATGGCGAGCAAGGTGGCGCAATGGAGCAAGAGCGATCTGGAGCAGGCGGTGGTCGACGCCGGTGGTTGCGCCGCCGAAATGCGCACTTGGGCCCAGTGGCAGGCACACCCGCAAGGCCAGGCGGTGAACGCCGAACCGCTGATTCAATTCGCCTCCCACGACAGTCACAACGCCAAACCCTGGCAAGGTTCAGTGGCGCAACCGCTGGCCGGAATCAGGGTGCTCGACCTGACCCGGGTGCTCGCAGGCCCCGTCGCCAGCCGTTTTCTCGCCGGGCTCGGTGCCGAGGTATTGCGCATCGATCCACCGACCTGGAACGAACCGGGCGTGGTGCCGGAAATGACCCTGGGGAAACGCTGCGCGCGCCTGGACCTTCAGGAAAAAACCGATCGCAGCCTGTTTGAAGCCTTGCTCAAGGACGCCGACATCGTGCTTCACGGCTACCGCGCCGATGCCTTGGAGCGCTTGGGATACGGCGCCGGTGAACGCCAAAAACTCGCTCCCGGCCTGATCGATGTCAGCCTCAACGCCTACGGCTGGACCGGCCCGTGGCAGAACCGCCGCGGCTTCGACAGCCTGGTGCAGATGAGCAGTGGCATTGCCGAAGCCGGCCTGCAATGGCAACACGCGGACAAACCGACGCCCTTGCCCGTGCAGGCCCTGGATCACGCCACCGGATATTTGTTGGCGGCCAGTGCGATCAAGTTGCTGACGGAGCGTTTGAACAGCGGGCGCGGTGGCTCGGCGCGCTTGTCGCTGGCGCGCACGGCGAAGTTGTTGATCGAGCATGGGCCCGGCACCGATCAGCCGTTGCGGGCAGAGGATGAAAGCGATCGGGGGATGCTGGTCGAACAGACGCCGTGGGGACCTGCGCACCGATTGCATGTGCCGTTGAAGATCACGGGCACGCCGTTGCAGTGGACGATTGCAGCCTCTGAATTGGGTTCACACCGCCCGCAGTGGTGGTGACCTTCAGACAGCTTTCGCGAGCAGGCTCGCTCCCACAGGAAGCACACAATCTACTGTGGGAGCGAGCCTGCTCGCGAAGAGATCAGTGCAGTCGACACAACATCCGGATCAGTCAGAACGACTCAACGACGTCCAAAGCAACTGCGCCGCATACCCCCGATACGGCCGCCACGCTTCAGCCCGCGTTTGCAACTGACGCGCTGTCACCTTCTCGCCTTCAAGCGCCGCCAGGGCATTGATCAACCCCACATCCCCCGACGGAAACCCGTCCAGCTTGCGCAACTGCCGCAGGGCAACGTACTGTGCGGTCCAGTCGCCAATGCCATACAGCGCCAGCAACCGCGCCACCCCGCCCTGCCGATCCGGCTCGAACAGCAACGGATCATCCAGCAACGCCTGGGCCACACCAGACAAGGTTCGGCCACGGCTTTTCGGCATGCCCAATGTCGCCAGGTCCGCCACCGCCAACACCGCGGCCTCTGGAAACACATGAGTCAAGCCACCACGCGGCGAAGCCAGCGGGGCGCCGTAGTTCGCTACCAGTTTCCCCGCCAGCCTGATCGCCGCCACCACCGTAATCTGCTGTCCCAGCACAGCACGAATTGCCAGTTCCAGTCCATCCCATGCCCCTGGAATCCGCAGTCCCGGACGCTCGGCAATCAACCGCGCCAGCAGCGGGTCAACCGCCAGCTGCCGATGGATGGTGACCAGGTCGGCATCCAGATCGAACATTCGCCGCAATCGAGCGACGATTTCGGGCACTGCCGTCGGGTCGGGAAAATCCAGCGACAATTCCAGTGAATCCACCGCCTCGGGCTTGATCGACAGGGTGCCGTGAACGCCGTTCAAACCAATGCTGCGTGAGTAAGCACCGTCCACCACCTCTTCCATTCCGGCAATCGCCCGCGCCGACAGGAAACCGAGCATGGCGGACCAGTCATAAGGTGGTTGAAACTTCAGCGACAGCTTCATGATGCCCCTCAAATTGATCAGTGCGACCAGATTATCCTTTGTGGGAGCGAGCCTGCTCGCGAAAGCGGAGTGTCAGCCAACACTGCTGTCGACTGACGAACCCTCTTCGCGAGCAGGCTCGCTCCCACAGTGAAAACTTCGTTGCTCCAAGTGCGCCGGATTTCACCAATCGCCCGCCCCAAGGCATACTTGCCACCCTCCGCACTGCAGAACCCGAATCCGCCCCATGCGTATCCACGTCAGCTTCATCGACCGCGTCGGCATTACCCAGGAAGTCCTGGCTTTGCTCGGTGGACGCAATCTCAACCTGGATGCGGTGGAAATGGTGCCGCCCAACGTCTATATCGACGCCCCGACCCTGAGCCCGGACGTGCTCGAAGAGCTGCGCGATGCCTTGCTCAGCGTGCGCGGCGTGCAGGCGATGACGGTGGTCGACATCCTGCCCGGCCAGCGTCGGCACTTGCAGCTCGACGCCTTGCTCGCGGCCATGACCGATCCGGTGCTGGCGCTGGACAGTGCCGGCAAGGTGCTGCTCGCCAACCCCGCGCTGATTGCCCTGTATGGTCGCGAGCCGGCCGGTGAAAGCGTGGCCGACCTGTTCGCCGATCCGGCATTGCTCGACGCCTTGCTCGAACACGGCTTTCGCTTGCCGCTGCGGGAAATCACCGTCAACGGCCAGACATTGCTGCTGGACGCCACGCCCATCACCGACGCCGGCGCCCTGCTGACCCTCTATCAACCGAACCGCATCGGCGAACGCCTGTCAGCGCTGCACCACGACCATGCAGAAGGCTTCGATGCGCTGCTGGGCGAATCGCCGGTCATCCGCACGCTCAAGGTTCGCGCGCAACGTGTCGCGGCCCTCGATGCGCCGTTGTTGATCCAGGGTGAAACCGGCACCGGCAAGGAACTGGTGGCACGGGCTTGCCACGCCATCAGTGCCCGGCACAACGCGCCATTCCTGGCGTTGAACTGTGCGGCATTGCCGGAGAACCTCGCCGAAAGCGAACTGTTCGGCTACGCCCCCGGCGCCTTTACCGGCGCGCAGCGCGGTGGCAAGCCCGGACTGATGGAACTGGCCAACCAGGGCACGGTGTTTCTCGACGAGATAGGCGAGATGTCGCCGTATTTGCAGGCCAAGTTGCTGCGTTTTCTCAACGACGGCAGTTTTCGCCGGGTCGGTGGCGATCGCGAAGTGAAGGTCAATGTGCGCATTCTCAGCGCGACCCACCGCGACCTGGAAAAAATGGTCAGCGAAGGCCTGTTTCGCGAAGACCTGTTCTACCGCCTCAATGTGCTCAACGTCGAAGTCCCGCCGCTGCGCGAACGCGGCCAGGACATCCTGCTGCTGGCCCGCTACTTCATGCAGCAGGCCTGTGCGCAGATCCAGCGTCCGGTCTGTCGTCTGGCGCCGGGTACGTATCCGGCACTGCTGGGCAACCGTTGGCCAGGCAACGTGCGGCAATTGCAAAACGTGATTTTCCGCGCGGCGGCCATTTGCGAAAGCAGCCTGGTGGACATCGGCGACCTCGACATCGCCGGCACCTCGGTGGCCCGCCAGAGCGACCACGACGTCGACAGCCTGGAACAGGCGATGGACGAGTTCGAGAAAACCCTGCTGGAAAAACTCTACGTCAGCTACCCCTCGACCCGGCAACTGGCCAGCCGCCTGCAAACCTCCCACACCGCTATCGCCCATCGATTGCGCAAGTACGGGATTCCCAACAAGCCGTAAGTCTTCTTTCCCGTAACACCATAGAACCCTGTGGGAGCGAGCCTGCTCGCGATAGCGGTCGTTCAGTCGACATTGATGCTGAATGTCAGTCCGTCATCGCGAGCAGGGCTCGCTCCTACAGGGTTAGTCATCGACCCGACAAACACTCCAAAAACGACCTCCACCTGTACTGAAAGCGCTACAGCGGAACGATATCGCTACACCCCTCTGCAATCGCGGCTGTGCAAGGCTTTGATCCACTTCGGCTTTTTTCCTCCCCCATGCCTGTAGCGATTTCGCTACAGCACACCAATTTCCGTACTCTTTAAATCAACCTAACTTATTGATTTATAACAATAAAAAAACATTGGCCGTGTTCTTGCTAAGTAAGCGTTCATAAATCAGGGCATTGCCCAAGCATTCAATCGCGTCCACCAGACGAGTCTGGCCCCTTAGGAGTTTCCATGAGCGAGTTGCGTTTTACTGAAGATCACGAATGGCTGCGCACCGAAGCTGACGGTAGCGTCACAGTCGGCATCACCGCTTTCGCGCAGAACGCATTGGGTGACGTGGTTTTCGTACAACTGCCTGAGCTGCAGTCCTACGACAAAGGCGCTGAAGCCGCCACCGTGGAATCGGTAAAAGCCGCCAGCGGCGTGTACATGCCGCTGGACGGTGAAGTGCTGGAAGTGAACCCGGCGCTGGACAGCGCTCCGGAACTGGTCAACGAAGACCCACTGGGCGAAGGCTGGTTCTTCCGCTTCCAGCCAAGCGACGCCTCGGCTGTCGCCAAACTGCTGGATCAGGACGCGTATGACCGCCTGATCAAAGCCCAAGCCGAAGCCTGAGGAGCGCTGACATGACCCAAGTCAATCTGACCACTGCCAACGAATTCATCGCCCGCCACATCGGCCCCCGCGCCGGTGACGAGCAAGCCATGCTCAACAGCCTCGGCTTCGACTCCCTGGAAGCCCTGAGCGCCAGCGTGATTCCTGACTCGATCAAAGGCACCAGCGTGCTCGGCCTCGAAGACGGCCTGAGCGAAGCCGATGCCCTGGCGTTGATCAAGTCCATCGCCGGCAAGAACCAGCTGTTCAAGACCTACATCGGCCAGGGCTACTACGGCACCCACACGCCGTCGCCGATCCTGCGCAACCTCCTGGAAAACCCGGCCTGGTACACCGCCTACACCCCGTACCAGCCGGAAATTTCCCAGGGCCGCCTGGAAGCGCTGCTGAACTTCCAGACCCTGATCAGCGACCTCACCGGCCTGCCGATCGCCAACGCTTCCCTGCTCGACGAAGCCACCGCCGCCGCCGAAGCCATGACCTTCTGCAAGCGCCTGAGCAAGAACAAGGGCAGCCATCAATTCTTCGCCTCCGTGCATTGCCACCCGCAGACCCTCGACGTGCTGCGCACCCGAGCCGAGCCGCTGGGCATCGAAGTGGTGGTCGGCGATGAGCGTGAACTGACGGACGTCAGCGCGTTCTTCGGCGCCGTGCTGCAATACCCGGCAAGCAACGGCGACGTCTTCGACTACCGCGAGCTGACCGAGCGTTTCCACGCCGCCAACGCGCTTGTTGCTGTGGCCGCCGACCTGCTGGCCCTGACCCTGCTGACCCCGCCGGGCGAGTTCGGCGCCGACGTGGCCATCGGCAGCGCACAGCGCTTCGGCGTGCCGCTGGGCTTCGGTGGCCCGCACGCCGCGTACTTCTCCACCAAGGATGCGTTCAAGCGCGACATGCCGGGCCGTCTGGTCGGTGTCTCGGTGGACCGTTTCGGCAAGCCGGCCCTGCGCCTGGCGATGCAGACCCGCGAGCAGCACATCCGCCGCGAGAAGGCCACTTCGAACATCTGCACCGCGCAAGTGCTGCTGGCCAACATCGCCAGCATGTACGCCGTGTACCACGGCCCGAAAGGCCTGACCCAGATCGCCAACCGCGTGCATCACCTGACCGCGATCCTGGCCAAGGGCTTGAGCAGCCTCGGCCTGCCGGTTGAACAAGCCAGCTTCTTCGACACCCTGACCGTGAACACCGGCGCGAACACCGCTGCCCTGCACGACAAGGCGCATGCCCAGCAGATCAACCTGCGCGTGGTGGATGCCGAGCGCCTGGGCCTGTCGCTGGACGAAACCAGCACCCAGGCCGACGTGGAAACCCTGTGGGCGCTGCTGGCCGATGGCAAAACCCTGCCGGATTTCGCCGCTCTCGCCGCTTCGGTGCAAGCCACGATCCCGGCCGCGCTGGTGCGCCAGTCGCCGATCCTCAGCCACCCGGTGTTCAACCGCTACCACTCGGAAACCGAGCTGATGCGCTACCTGCGCAAGCTCGCCGACAAGGACCTGGCGCTGGACCGCACCATGATCCCGCTGGGCTCGTGCACCATGAAACTCAACGCCGCCAGCGAAATGATCCCGGTGACCTGGGCCGAATTCGGCGCCCTGCACCCGTTCGCCCCGGCTGCGCAAAGCGCCGGCTACCAGCAGCTGACCGACGAGCTGGAAGCGATGCTCTGCGCCGCCACCGGCTACGACTCGATCTCGCTGCAACCGAACGCCGGTTCGCAGGGTGAGTACGCTGGCCTGCTGGCGATCCGTGCCTACCACCAGAGCCGTGGCGAAGACCGTCGCGACATCTGCCTGATCCCGTCCTCGGCCCACGGCACCAACCCGGCCACCGCCCAGATGGCCGGCATGCGCGTAGTCGTCACCGCCTGCGACGCCCGCGGCAACGTCGACATCGAAGACCTGCGCGCCAAGGCCATCGAGCACCGCGAACACCTCGCCGCGCTGATGATCACCTACCCGTCGACCCACGGCGTGTTCGAGGAAGGCATCCGCGAAATCTGCGGCATCATTCACGACAACGGCGGCCAGGTGTACATCGACGGCGCCAACATGAACGCCATGGTCGGCCTCTGCGCCCCGGGCAAGTTCGGCGGCGACGTGTCGCACCTGAACCTGCACAAGACCTTCTGCATCCCCCACGGCGGTGGCGGCCCGGGCGTCGGCCCGATTGGCGTCAAGTCGCACCTGGCGCCGTTCCTGCCAGGCCACGCGCAGATGGATCGCAAAGAAGGCGCGGTGTGCGCGGCGCCGTTTGGCAGCGCGAGCATCCTGCCGATCACCTGGATGTACATCCGCATGATGGGCGGCGCCGGTCTGAAACGCGCTTCGCAGCTGGCGATCCTCAACGCCAACTACATCTCCCGTCGCCTCGAAGAGCACTACCCAGTGCTGTACACCGGCAGCAACGGCCTGGTGGCGCACGAGTGCATCCTCGACCTGCGTCCGCTCAAAGACAGCAGCGGCATCAGCGTCGACGACGTGGCCAAGCGCCTGATCGACTTCGGCTTCCACGCCCCGACCATGTCGTTCCCGGTAGCCGGCACGCTGATGATCGAGCCGACCGAAAGCGAATCCAAGGAAGAACTGGACCGCTTCTGCGACGCCATGATCCGCATCCGCGAAGAAATCCGCGCGGTGGAAAACGGCACCCTGGACAAGGACGACAACCCGCTGAAAAACGCCCCGCATACCGCGGCGGAATTGGTCGGTGAGTGGTCGCATCCGTATAGCCGGGAGCAGGCGGTGTATCCGGTTGCTTCGCTGATCGAAGGCAAGTACTGGCCGCCGGTCGGTCGGGTCGACAACGTGTTCGGCGATCGCAACCTGGTCTGCGCCTGCCCGTCGATCGAAAGCTACGCTTAAACCAGTGTGGGATCAGTTGCACTGGTCCCACCACACCGCAATACCTCTGTAGGAGCGAGCCTGCTCGCGATGACGGACTGACATTCAACATCAATGTCGACTGACAGACCGCTATCGCGAGCAGGCTCACTCCCACAGGGGGCTTGGCTCCAGCCTCATTTTTCCGCCAATTCCTATAACAAGAAACCGGAGAACAACCATGTCGCTTAGCGTGTTCGACCTGTTCAAGATTGGCATCGGCCCCTCCAGCTCCCACACCGTCGGCCCGATGCGCGCGGCCGCGCGTTTCGTCGAAGGCTTGCGCCGTGAAGGGCTGCTGGCGGCAACCACCAGCGTCAAAGTCGAGCTCTACGGCTCGCTTGGCGCCACCGGCAAGGGTCACGGCAGCGACAAGGCCGTGCTGCTCGGCCTGGAAGGCGAACACCCGGATACCGTGGACACTGAAACCGTCGCCGCCCGTCTGCAAGAGATCCGCGGCAACGGACGCTTGAACCTGCTCGGCGAACACAGCATCGCGTTCAACGAGAAAGAACACCTGGCGATGATTCGCAAGCCGTTGGCCTATCACCCCAACGGCATGATTTTTCGCGCCTTCGATGCCGCGGGCCTGCAGATCCGCAGTCGCGAGTATTACTCGGTTGGCGGCGGCTTTGTCGTCGATGAAGACGCCGCCGGCGCCGACCGCATCGTCGAAGACGCCACCCCGCTGACCTTCCCTTTCAAAAACGCCAAGGAACTGCTCGGCCACTGCACCACCTACGGCCTGTCCATCAGCCAGGTGATGCTGACCAACGAAAGCGCCTGGCGCCCCGAAGCGGAAACCCGCGCCGGCCTGCTGAAAATCTGGCAGGTCATGCAGGATTGCGTCGCCGCCGGTTGCCGCAACGAAGGCATCCTGCCCGGCGGCTTGAAGGTCAAACGCCGGGCAACCGCGCTGTACCAGCAATTGTGCAAGAACCCCGAATCGTCCCTGCGCGATCCGCTGTCGGTACTGGACTGGGTCAATCTGTACGCCCTGGCGGTCAACGAAGAAAACGCCAACGGCGGGCGCGTCGTAACCGCACCGACCAATGGCGCGGCCGGCATCATCCCGGCGGTGCTGCATTACTACATGCGCTTTATTCCCACGGCGAATGAGGACGGGGTGGTGCGCTTTCTGCTGACCGCCGCGGCCATCGGCATTCTGTACAAGGAAAACGCCTCGATCTCCGGCGCCGAAGTCGGCTGCCAGGGCGAGGTCGGCGTTGCCTGTTCCATGGCGGCCGGCGCGCTGTGCGAGGTGCTTGGCGGCACCGTGCAGCAAGTGGAAAACGCTGCGGAAATCGGCATGGAACACAACCTGGGCCTGACCTGCGATCCGATTGGAGGGCTGGTGCAGGTCCCTTGCATCGAGCGCAACGCCATGGGCTCGGTCAAGGCCATCAATGCGGTGCGCATGGCCATGCGTGGCGACGGACACCACTTCGTCTCCCTCGACAAGGTCATCCGCACCATGCGCCAGACCGGCGCCGACATGAAAAGCAAATACAAGGAAACCGCCCGTGGCGGTTTGGCGGTCAACATTATCGAGTGCTGATGTGCGCTCACCTGCATCTGCACCCTTTTCCAGGAGCTGAATATGTCCACCGAACAACTGTTGAAAACTCCATTGCACGCCCTGCACATCGAACTGGGCGCACGTATGGTGCCCTTCGCCGGCTACGACATGCCCGTGCAATACCCGCTGGGCGTGATGAAAGAACACCAGCACAGTCGCGACCAGGCCGGCTTGTTCGATGTTTCGCACATGGGCCAGATTCGCCTGACCGGCGCCAACGCCGCCAAGGCCCTGGAAACCCTGGTACCTGTGGACATCATTGATCTGCCGGTCGGCATGCAGCGCTACGCCATGTTCACCAACGAAACCGGCGGCATCCTCGACGACCTGATGGTCGCCAACCTCGGTAACGACGAACTGTTCCTGGTGGTCAACGCCGCCTGCAAGGATCAGGACCTGGCGCATCTGCGCAAGTACATCGGCGAGCAGTGCAAGATCGAGCCACTGTTCGAAGAACGCGCCCTGTTGGCCCTGCAGGGTCCGGCAGCCGTCACTGTACTGGCGCGACTGGCACCAGAAGTGGCAAAGATGACCTTCATGCAGTTCGCCCGCGTATCGCTGCTGGGCGTGAATTGCTTTGTCAGCCGCTCGGGCTACACAGGTGAAGACGGTTTCGAAATCTCCGTACCGGCGGCCAACGCCGAAGCCCTCGCCCGCGCACTGCTGGCTGAGCCGGAAGTGGAAGCCATTGGCCTGGGCGCTCGCGACTCCCTGCGCCTGGAAGCTGGCCTGTGTCTGTACGGCCACGACATGAACACCGATACCACCCCGATCGAAGCCAGCCTGCTGTGGGCCATCTCCAAGCCGCGTCGTGCCGATGGCGCGCGTGCCGGTGGTTTCCCGGGCGCCGAAAGCGTATTTGCCCAGCAACAAAGCGGGGTCAGCCGCAAACGTGTCGGCCTGCTGCCGCAGGAACGCACTCCAGTGCGTGAAGGTGCAGAGATCGTCAACGAAGCTGGCGAGATCATTGGCAGCGTCTGCAGCGGCGGTTTCGGCCCGACCCTGGGTGCGCCGCTGGCGATGGGTTACGTCAATAGCGCCTATACCGCTCTCGATACCCAGGTATGGGCGATTGTTCGTGGGAAAAAGGTTCCTTTGCTTGTAAGCAAAATGCCATTTGTTCCTCAACGCTACTATCGCGGCTGATTGACTGTTCCTATAAGTAACGCGGTTGCGTTAACAGTGCACTAATGTGTAACGCAACCGCCATAAAATAGTGCATCAGTTTTACGACAGCTTCGATTATGAACTTTGCTTATAACGATCGAAAACAATTGAACAGGCACAAAGAATAAGAACCGGTAATTCCCCGGAAACTGCCAGCAAGCTGAGGAAATCCGGGGCTTCGCAGGGGCTTGTTTTTTCTCCCATAGTTGGCGTAGAGTTTGTTCACTGTGTTTGCATGGGTCGCTTGGAATCGTGACCTGGGCAGTAGCCTCAAGTTAGCTACATCCCGTTCGACGTCTTCTTACTCTCCTGCAACCAGCCCCAGTACTCTGTCACAAGATAGAGACTGTCATTAATTTTAGCGTCAAAGGAAATAAGAAATGTCCCAACGTCAGAGCGGTACCGTCAAGTGGTTTAACGACGAGAAAGGTTTTGGTTTTATCACTCCAGAAAGCGGTCCGGATCTGTTCGTGCATTTCCGCGCTATTCAGGGCAACGGCTTCAAGAGCCTGAAAGAAGGCCAAAAAGTGACTTTCATCGCCGTGCAAGGCCAGAAAGGCATGCAGGCTGACGAAGTACAAGCAGAAGCCTAATCTTCTGTAACGAAAAAGCCCCTGATGCTGACATCAGGGGCTTTTTTGTGCGCGTAAATCCGTAAAATGGCTTCTTTTTTCGCCGAGAGCCAACATGTCGAAACACCTGCTTAACCCTCAGGGCGAATTTCCTGCCGTTGGCCTGGGTCGTCGCCTGGCGGCAATATTCTATGACTTCCTGCTGTGCACCGCCCTCCTGATCGTCACCAGCGGCGCCTACAAGATGATCCAGATGGCGATCATCGGCGAAGAAAAAATGCGGGCACTCACGGAAGCCGGCGCGCTTGATGGCGACCCGCTGCTTTCGACAGTTCTGCTCTTCGTCCTGTTTGGCTTCTTCGCCAAGTTCTGGACGCATTCCGGTCAGACCCTGGGCATGCAAGTCTGGTGCATTCGCGTACAAAACGCCGATGGCTCATCCATCAGCCTGTGGCAGGCACTGCTGCGCTTCGTGGTGTCGATCGCGTCCTGGCTGTGCGTTGGCCTGGGGTTCATCTGGTCCCTGTTCGACAAGCAGAAACGCAGCTGGCACGACATGTATTCCAATACCCAGCTGGTGCGGATCCCGAAGAAGACCAAGTAATAGCTACAAGCACAAACCAATGTGGGAGCGAGCCGGCTCGCGAAAGCGGTGTATCAGCAACATTAATGTCAGCTGACACTCCCTCTTCGCGAGCAGGCTCGCTCCCACAGTTTTTTGCGTTGCGACTGAACGGTATTAAGCGTTCCCGGCCAGCTTCATCCGCGCCGCCTGGGTGAAATCCAGCATCCGCTTGAGTGGCCGAATGGCCTGAGGAACCAGCGCCGGATCGACAAAGATCTCATTCGCCCCCTCTTTCAAGCTCTTGAGCGTGCGCTCAAGGGTGTTCATCGCCATCCATGGGCAATGTGCACAACTGCGGCATGCCGCGCCATTACCGGCAGTAGGCGCCTCGATAAACACCTTGTCCGGGCACAGCTGCTGCATCTTGTAGAAGATGCCACGGTCGGTCGCAACGATCAGGGTCTTGTTCGGCAATGTCTGCGCTGCCGCGATCAACTGACTGGTGGAACCGACGGCATCCGCCAGCTCGATCACCGAGGTCGGCGACTCCGGATGCACAAGGATCGCCGCATCGGGATACAGCGCCTTCATGTCTTCGAGCTGCTTGGACTTGAACTCTTCGTGAACGATGCAGGCACCGTCCCACAGCAACATGTCGGCACCGGTCTGGCGCTGAATGTAAGTGCCCAAATGCTTGTCAGGACCCCAGATGATGGTTTCGCCGTTATCCATCAGGCTTTCGACGATTTCCAGTGCGCAGCTCGAGGTCACCACCCAGTCAGCCCGGGCTTTCACCGCCGCCGAAGTGTTGGCATAAACCACCACCGTGCGCTCGGGATGCTGATCGCAGAACGCGGAAAACTCATCGACCGGGCAGCCCAGGTCCAGTGAGCACGTCGCCTCGAGCGTCGGCATCAGAATACGTTTTTCAGGGTTGAGGATCTTGGCCGTCTCCCCCATGAACTTGACCCCGGCTACCACCACGGTCTTGGCCGGGTGAGCATTGCCGAAACGGGCCATCTCCAGAGAGTCGGAGACGCAGCCGCCGGTCTCTTCGGCCAGGGCTTGAATGATCGGATCGCAATAGAAGTGAGCAACCAGCACCGCATCCTGAGCCTTGAGCTCGGCAGCGATGGCGGCACGGTAATAGGCCTCCTCGTCGGCCGTCAGCGGCTTGGGCTGCTTGGCGTCGAGGTGGGCTTGAACCAGAAGGCGTTCGGAAATCTGCGTCATGTTCGCAAGACCTGCAGGCGCATTCGCGCGAAAGTCGAGTATACACCCGGCTCCGGACCCATCAGGGTACCGCCGGGAAAGTGAGTATTCATCAGGCACGGACAGCGTTGAAGCTGCGCAAGGCTACAGAATATCCGGTGGATGCAAAAGATGATTCTGACCTGCGTCGCGCAGAGCAGTCCCGGAACCGGGCAACGTTAAATCGCGGGCAAAAAAAAATCCGGAAATCCTCACTTGCGTGGGCCTTCCAGACTTTTAAAACAGCTTGAAAATGGTGGGTCGTGTGGGATTCGAACCTACGACCAATTGGTTAAAAGCCAACTGCTCTACCAACTGAGCTAACGACCCGCTGTGTGGTGGCGCGTATAATACTGATTTTTAAGGACTATTCAACACCTATTTTAAAATAATTCAAAAATAAGGTGTTGGGTCGCTGATTCCGGCCGCCGCGAAGCCTTCCGCACGCAAACGGCAGCTGTCGCATTTACCGCATGCACGGCCATCATCATCGGCTTGATAGCAGGAAACGGTCAGGCCGTAGTTCACGCCAAGCTTCACGCCAGCCTGCACGATCTGCGCCTTGCTGAGGTTTTGCAGCGGTGCCTGGATACGGAAACCATTGCCTTCCACGCCGGCCTTGGTCGCCAGATTCGCCATACGTTCGAAAGACTCGATGAACTCGGGACGGCAATCCGGGTAACCGGAGTAATCCACCGCATTGACACCAATGAAGATGTCTCGCGCGCCGAGCACTTCCGCCCAGCCCAGTGCCAGGGACAAGAACACCGTGTTACGCGCCGGGACGTAAGTGACAGGAATACCCTCCCCCGGTGTTTCCGGCACATCGATGCTGCTGTCAGTCAGTGCCGAGCCGCCCATGCCATTCAGGTTGAGACCGATCACCTTGTGCTCGACCACACCCAGATCCCGGGCAACACGTTCGGCGGCATACAGCTCAGCGTGGGAGCGCTGACCATAGTCGAAACTCATGGTGTAGCAGCTGTAGCCTTGGGCGCGGGCCATGGCCACGACAGTGGCCGAATCCAGGCCGCCGGACAGCAGGATGACCGCACGTTTTTCCGCAGTGTTCAGTTGTTCCGTCATTTCAGCGCCCCGGCTCGTCATTCCAAAGATATTTATGCAGCTGCAATTGCAGACGCACTGGCAGATTGTCCGCCACCACCCAGTCAGCCAGGTCCCGAGCATTGAGATCGTGATGGCTTGGCGAAAACAGGACTTCACCGGCACGCTGGTCCAGACCGTACTGGATCAGCTTGGACACGGACCAGTCATAGTCTTCCCGCGAGCAGATGACGAATTTCACCTGATCATTGGGCGTGAGCAGTTCAATGTTTTCGTAACGGTTGCGATGGGCTTCCTTCGAACCCGGAGTCTTCAGGTCGACGACACGACTGACCCGAGGATCCACGGCGGAAATATCGATAGAGCCACTGGTTTCCAGTGACACTTCGTACCCGGCATCACACAACCGCTTGAGCAATGGAATGGCGTTGGGCTGCGCCAGGGGCTCGCCGCCCGTGACACAGACATAACGCGGACGGAACCCAGCCACTTGCTCAAGGATATCGTCGAGCGTGCGAATGGTGCCGCCAGTGAAGGCGTAGGCGCTGTCGCAGTATTGACAACGCAACGGGCAACCGGTCAGGCGCACAAAAACCGTGGGCAAGCCGGCAGTCCGAGTTTCACCCTGCAAGGAGTAGAAAACTTCGGTGATTCTCAATGTGTCTTGCATAGTCGCCACGGGCGTAACAGCTAAACAGGCTGTCCGCCTCCGTCAGGCACTTCAAGGAACCCCGGCAATGCGTAGATCCCAAAAAGCGTGTTTCAGAAAAAGGGGGTGAATTCTAACGAAAAAACCCGCGACAAGCGCGGGTTTCTTCAAAACGGGTCAAGCAGGCTTACATTTTCTGCAGATCGCGCTGGGCCAGCTGAGCGGCGGATGTCCCCGGATATTGGGAAACCACCTGCTGCAGAATGCCTTTGACCCGGTCGGTATGACCGAGGCGGCGCTCTACATCAGCAAGCTTGTACAGCGAATCAGGCACTTTGGCGTGCTTGGGATACAGCTGCGAAACCTTGGCAAATGCTTGACCTGCACCTTGCAGATCGCCTTTGGCCAGGTTCACTTCGCCCAACCAGTACTGCGCATTGCCCGCGTACTGGCTGTTTGGGTACTTGCGCAGGAAAGCGGCAAAAGCCTGACTGGCCTTGTCGAAATCCTTGGCCTTGATCAGGTCGAAGGCTGCATCGTAGTAGAGCTTTTCCTTCGCCGGGTCTGCCGGTTCGCTGCCTGCCGATGGTGCCTGAGCGGCTGCCGCCCCCGCGGCTGCGCCTGCACCTGCTGCAGCACCGGGGGCATTCAAATCGCCGCCGGTAGAAGAATTCTCTGGAGTCGCGGCTGGTGCAACGCCGGATCCTATGCGCCGATCAAGATCCTGGTATCGCTCCAGGTTTTCCTGCTTCATGCGCGCTACATCATTTTGCAGAACTTCGATCACGCCTTGTTGGCGTTCGATCTGTTCCTGCATTTGCTGGAGCTGGTTGAACAGCTGGCCCTGTGCCGAGACAGGGGCCGAAACCCCTCCCCCGGCATAGGCGCCGTTCGTACCGTAACCCGCAGGCGGATAACTGCTCCCGCTATTGCCGGAATCATTATCAACCACAGGAACCGCAGCCCACGCCGAAAGAGACGCGAGGCTGAGAGCCAGAACAGTTACAGCACGACGGCACGTTCGCATGACGAATTACTTACGCAGTTCGACGCGACGGTTTTGAGCCCAGGACTGCTCGTCGTTGCCGGTAGCAACTGGACGCTCTTCGCCGTAGGAAACCAGTTCCAGCTGAGCTGGGGAAACACCTTGCAGTACCAGGTAGCGTTGAACGGCTTTCGCACGACGCTCGCCCAGTGCCATGTTGTACTCACGAGTACCACGTTCGTCGGTGTTGCCTTCCAGAACAACGCGAGCGCCGTTTGCTTTCAGGTCTTTGGCGTGAACGTCCAGAGCGCGCATGGCTTCTGGCTTCAGGTCCGAGCTGTCGTATTCGAAGTAGAAAGTGGTGATAGCGCGCAGAGCAGCTTCTTCGCTCAGGGAGCCGTCAACTGCACCAGTGTTTGCGCCGTAACCAGCGTTTGGATCTACCGCGCCTTCACCGGCATTGTCGCCGCCTTTGGACGAGCAACCTACAGCTACAGCCATGGCCAGAGCCAGCGCAGCAAATTTACCAAACTTCAGCATTTCCATCGTGAAACTCCTAATGAACCCCAGTGTGTTAAGTAAAACGTAAAGCGCCGCGTCAGTTCAGGTAAGGGGACCAGGAAGGTTCTCTGACTTCGCCTTGTGCGGTAGGAAGCGGGAGCCTTACGCGTCCATTGATGGACACGAGCATCAAGACTCCCCGGCCCTGCTGGCGGGTGGCGTAGATTACCATGGTGCCGTTGGGCGCAACAGTGGGCGACTCGTCCAGAGTGCTATCAGTGAGGATTTTTACGCTACCGCGCTGCAAATCCTGAGCCGCCACTTTGAAATTGGTGAATCCGTCCTGACGGTGAATCATTACCAGGGTCTTTTCGTCCGCCGACAGTTTAGGGTTGGCGTTGTAGTTACCGACGAAAGTTACACGTTCTGCACCACCGCCACCCACGCTGGTTTTATAGATCTGTGGCTTGCCGCCACGGTCGGAGGTGAAGTAGATGGTCGAACCATCCTTGCCCCAGAACGGTTCGGTGTTGATGCCAGGACCATTGGTAACGCGGGTGATCTGACGCGAGCCCAGGTTCATCACGTAGATGTCCGGGTTACCGTCTTTCGACAGTACGAACGCCAGGCGATTGCCATCAGGCGACCAGGCTGGTGCGCCGTTCAGGCCTTCGAAGTTGGTGATCTGCTCGCGGCGACCGGTGTCGATGTTCTGCATGAACACACGAGGACGCTTCTGCTCAAACGACACGTAGGCAATACGCTTGCCATCCGGTGCGAAACGCGGCGACAGGATTGGCTCGCGCGACTGCAGCAAGGTCACGGCACGGGCACCGTCATAGTCCGAGCGTTGCAGCGTGTAGCGAGTGTTCTTCTCGGAGAAGCGCTCGGCTGTCACGTACAGCAGGCGGGTCGAAAACGCACCTTTGATGCCGGTCAGTTTTTCGAACGACTGGTCGGAGATGTAGTGCGCCATGTCACGCAGCTGATCGACACCACCCGACACGCTGCCGGTCAGCACTTGCTGTTCGGTCGCGACGTTGAACAGTGCGTATTGAACCTGCAGGCGACCGCCCGCCGGAACAATGCTGCCAACCATGATGTACTGGGCACCCAGTGCCTTGAAGTCACGGAAGATGATTTCGCTGGCCTGGCTTGGCTGGCTGATCATGTTCTGCTTCGGAATCGGCGAGTAGTAACCCGAGTTGCGCAGGTCGTTACCGATGATTTCCGCCATGTCGTCCGGCAGCACGCTGCCACCCTGGAAGCCGAATGGCACGACCGCGATCGGGGTCGCCCGATCACTGCCGCTGGTGACCAGGATGTTTTTCTCATCTGCCATCGCGATCCCTGCCATGCAGCAGATCACGACCAGCATTCCTCGAAGGAGGTTTCTCACGGGGATAGATCCTCAGGTGTAAATGTCATCTTGAACGAACGATACGGAGCGAAATCGCTCGGCTTCATTCCCTGCATTTCTGTCAAACGTCCAATATTCTTCACCGCCGCTACAGCCGAAGCGTCGAACGGACCGTCGCCACTGGACTTGGCCACGCTGACCGAAGTCACCGTACCGTCAGGTAACATGCCGATTTGCAACACGACCGTCATGCCTTTGCGAGCCGAAGGTGGACGGGCCCAGCCCTCTGCTGCACGCACTCGGATCAGGTCATCGAAACTGCCGGCGACTTCGTCACCCTGTTCATCGGCCAAGGCCTGCTGCCGCTGTGGCGTGTCGGAAAGCAAATCTGCCAGGGCCTGGGCCTTTTTGTCTTCGGCGGACTTTTTCGCCGCGTCCTGCGATTTCTTCTTCGCAGCATCGGCAGCAGCTTTCTTCTTCGCTTCTTCGGCGACTTTCTTCTTCGCCTCTTCAGCTTCAGCTTTCTTCTTGGCGTCTTCCGCGGCTTTCTTCTTCGCGTCTTCGACGATCTTTTTCTTCGCTTCTTCAGCGGCCGCTTTCTTGGCCTCTTCTTCAGCAGCCTTCTTGGCTTCTTCTTCCGCTTTCTTCTTGGCTATATCAGCCAATTGTTTCTCTTCTGCCTTCTTGGCTTCGGCGGCTTTCTTCGCGTCGTCGGCTTTCTTGGCCTCATCAGCCTTTTTCGCCTCTTCCGCCTTCTTCGCCTCGTCGGCCTTCTTGGCTTCCTCGGCCTTTTGAGCCGCTTCTTCTTTCTTTTGTTCCGCAGCCTTCACCGCTTCCTGCTCGACCTTTTTCTGTTCCAGCTGTTCTTCTTCGGTCTGGCGCGCAGCGGATTTCTTCGCCTCACCCGCAATCTTCTGATTGGTCTGGGTGGTTGCCTGACTTTTCGATTTCAGTTGGTACAGGGTCGCCTGGACAATAGGCTTGGCCGGTGGCAGCTCCGGTGTGAAGGCGAAACTGACGAACAACATGCCGAACACCAGCACGTGCAAGCCAATCGCCCAGACACTAGGCCAGAAGTAGCTTTCCGAGGCGGACGGCTCTCGCTGTTGCTGCATCAGGGCGCCTCGGTAATCAAGCCAACATTACCGACCCCGGCTTTCTGCAGCCCGCCCATGGCGCCCATGACAGCGCCATAGTCGACGCTCTTGTCGCCGCGAATGAAGACCTGGGTACGCTTGCCACCTTCGTTGCCGACGCGAATGATCTTGGTCACTGCGTCTGTCATCTGCGGCAGGGTCATTGCGCGATCCTGCTGCTTTTCGGTGTCGACTTCGCTGCCAAGGTTCCAGTAGTAGGTCTTGTCAGCCTTGATCGAAATGGTCAGGACCTGGGTGTTGTTGTCCTGCGGCAAGGCTTCGCTGGAAACCTTGGGCAGATCAACTTTCACGCCCTGATTGAGCATCGGCGCGGTCACCATGAAGATGACCAGCAGCACCAACATCACGTCGATGTAAGGCACCACGTTCATCTCGGCGACCGGCTTGCGCTTGTGTCGAGCTCGAGCGATTAAAGCCATTGGAAATTACCTGCTTATTCTTCGCTGGTGTGCACTTTGCGGTGCAGGATCGCCTGGAATTCATCGGCGAAGGTGTAGTAGCGGCTCAGCAGGGTTTCGCTGCGAGCAGAGAAGCGGTTGTAGGCAATTACCGCCGGAATGGCGGCGAACAGGCCGATCGCGGTGGCGATCAGGGCTTCGGCAATACCTGGGGCTACAGTAGCCAGGGTTGCTTGCTGGGCAGTTGCCAGACCACGGAAGGAGTTCATGATGCCCCAGACGGTTCCGAACAGACCGATGTACGGGCTGACGGAGCCAACGGTGGCCAGGAAAGGCAGGCTCTGTTCGAGCTTTTCTTCTTCGCGGGAAATCGCTACGCGCATGGCACGGGCCACGCCTTCCATGACCGCTTCCGGGTCAACGCCTGGCTGCTGGCGCAGACGGGAGAATTCCTTGAAGCCGGCGCGGAAGATCTGCTCGACACCGGAATCCGGGTCCGGGTTGCTGCCCGCCTGACGATAGAGTTTGGACAGGTCGATACCCGACCAGAAGCGCTCCTCGAAGCTCTCCAGGGCGCGTCGACCGGCGCGCAGCAGGTTGCTGCGCTGAAAGATCATGATCCATGAGGTCACCGATGCGGCTACCAGGGTCAGCATTACCAGTTGCACCACGATACTGGCATTGCTGACCAGGCTCCACATGGAGGAATGGTCGACGACGTTAGCTTCCACGCTTTATCTCCTGCGTTGAGTGTGTACCCGCGCCGCTCACGTCGGCAAAGGCCGCTCGTAGAGCTTCGGGAATGGCCCGGGGTTTCAAGCTGTTGGTGCGCACACAGGCCACCAGAAACTGCCCTTCGCAGAGCAGTACGTTATCCGTAGCCCGCCTGACCTGTTGTTTGAAGCGCAGGCTGGCACGGTTCAATTCGATTACTTCAGCGCTTACCAGCAATTCGTCATCCAGTCGCGCCGGCGCGTGGTAGCGCGCTTCGCTGGAATGCACGACGAACAACAGGTCCTCCCCTGCCAGCTGCGATTGGGCAAAGCCCAGATCGCGTAGCCGCTCGGTTCGAGCCCGTTCCATAAACTTGAGGTAATTAACGTAATACACGATGCCGCCCGCATCGGTGTCCTCGTAATAAACGCGACAACGATGTGCGAAAGGCTCAAGCCCGTTTTGCGCGCGCATACTCTAGTGCTTACTCCTCGGGTTGCCAATCCGGCAGGCAACTGTTTTTCAATGTTCTGCGGCTTTCTCGAGAAAGTACGGTGCTAGGACAGCACAATGCCCGAAAATTCAGCTCGCAAAAGTTAATTAATCGTCCACTGCACCGAGAAACTCGTCTACCACGGGCATTTCACCCAATCGTGACGGAATGTTTAAACCGAAGTGCAGGTAAGCATGCCGTGTCACCACCCGTCCCCGCGGGGTACGCATGATGTAGCCCTGCTGAATCAGATAGGGTTCCAGTACATCTTCAATGGTGTGACGCTCTTCACTGATGGCCGCGGCGAGGCTGTCCACGCCAACCGGCCCGCCATCGAACTTCTCGATCATGGTCAGCAACAGACGCCGATCCTGATGATCGAAGCCACGCTCGTCGACATCGAGCAGGTTCAAGGCCATATCGGCAACCGCCTTGGTGATGTGGCCCTTGGCACGAACTTCGGCGAAGTCCCGTACCCGGCGCAGCAAACGGTTGGCGATCCGCGGAGTGCCACGGGCGCGGCGGGCGATTTCAAATGCGCCTTCCGGGTCCAGCGGCAAGCCAAGGATGCCCGCCGAACGACTGACAATGGTTGCAAGATCGGCGTTGCTGTAGAACTCCAGGCGCTGAACGATCCCGAAACGGTCGCGCAACGGATTGGTCAACATCCCCGCCCGCGTGGTCGCGCCAACCAGCGTGAATGGCGGCAAGTCGAGCTTGATCGAACGCGCAGCCGGACCCTCGCCAATCATGATGTCGAGCTGGAAATCTTCCATTGCCGGATACAGCACTTCTTCGACAATCGGCGACAGGCGATGGATTTCATCGATGAACAGCACGTCATGAGGTTCGAGATTGGTCAGCAAGGCCGCCAGATCCCCCGGACGCTCAAGGACCGGCCCCGAAGTGCTTTTGATCGAGACACCCATTTCCTGGGCAATGATGTTGGCCAGGGTGGTTTTACCCAGGCCCGGAGGACCAAAGATCAGCGTGTGATCCAGGGACTCATTGCGCCCTCGAGCCGCCTGGATGAACAACTCCATCTGCTCGCGAACGGTCGGCTGGCCAATGTATTCGGCCAGGCTGACAGGGCGAATCGCCCGGTCCTGCACTTCCTCGCGCTCACGGGGGCTACCTGTGGCGGCGATCAGACGATCAGCTTCAATCACTTAGATCATTCCCTTCAGGGCACGACGAATCATGTCTTCGCTGCTCAAACCTTTCTCCTTGATCGCGGAAATCGCCTTGCTGGCTTCCTGCGGCTTGTAGCCCAGGGAAATCAGCGCGCTGACCGCGTCGTTTTCCGCCGTGTTGACCGGCACAGGCCCGTCCGGCTGGTTCGGCACCAGGGCAAACATGGCCGGCACCGTTTCCCAGGCCTTGAAGCGGTCCTTCAGCTCGACCAACAGGCGCTCGGCGGTTTTCTTACCCACACCCGGCACCTTGGTCAACGACGAAGTGTCCTGGGACTGCACGCAGCGCACCAGCTCGTCGACTTCCAGACTCGACATCAACGCCAGGGCCAGTTTCGGCCCTACACCATTAAGACGGATCAACTCGCGAAAAAAGTCTCGCTCGCGCTTGCCGACGAAGCCATAGAGTAACTGCGCGTCTTCGCGTACGACCAAATGGGTGTGCAGCGTCAGCGGCTCACCGACCGACGGCAAGCGATAAAGTGTGGTCATGGGCACTTCAAGCTCATACCCCAAACCGTTTACATCCAGAATCAGGTGCGGCGGCTGTTTCTCAGCCAGTGTGCCGCGCAAGCGTCCAATCACGTTACAGATCCTTGAGCGTTGGCCAGCATGATGCCGGCGACTGACAGAGCGAGGGTCTTGCGCCAGCCCGGGCGCAAATCCCTGATTCCATGAAATTGACTGCCGATGCTATCAGAGACGCAAGCGCCCGCCACGACTGCGTGCCGCACCCAAACCATGAGGCAACAGGCTGGAGCGGGTGTGAGCGTGGCAAATGGCGATGGCCAGGGCGTCGGAGGCGTCGATCTGCGGCTTGCTGGTCAGTTTCAGCATGTGCATGACCATCATCTGCACCTGCTCCTTGTTGGCGGCGCCGGTGCCAACCACTGCCTGCTTGACCTGGGTCGCGGTGTACTCGGCAATCTCCAGGCTTTCTTCCGCGCCAGCGACGATGGCGGCACCACGAGCCTGCCCCAGTTTCAGCGCCGAGTCGGCGTTACGCGCCATGAACACCTTTTCGATGCCCATGGTCACAGGCTTGTAGGTCTGGATGATCTCCCGCACCCCGCGGTAGACGATCTGCAAGCGCTCATGCAGCTCGCCAGCGCCGGTGCGGATGCAACCGGAGGCCACGTACTCGCAGCCACGACCGGTATCACGCACCACGCCATAACCAGTGATACGTGAACCGGGGTCGATACCAAGAATTAAAGTCATAACGCCTGCAGAAATAACCGCGGTGGCCTGAGGATAACCGCGATCCTTGAATTAAAAACGCTGAAAATCAAAAGATCGCAGCCTTCGGTAGCTCCCACAGGAAGAAAACCGAACACTGCGATCTTTTTACCGAATCATCAGCCGAGTTGCGCGGCGACCGACTCCGGGATATCCGCATTGGAGTAGACGTTCTGCACGTCATCGAGGTCTTCGAGCATGTCGATCAGCTTGAGGACCTTCTCGGCGCCTTCCAGATCCAGCTCGGCACTGGTGGTCGGCAGCATGACGATTTCCGCATCATCGCCCTTGAACCCCGCCGCTTCCAGCGCGTTACGCACCGAATAGAATCCGGCGAACGAGGTGAACACATCAACCGAGCCATCTTGGTTGGTCACCACGTCATCGGCATCAGCGTCCATCGCCGCTTCCATCAGCGCATCTTCATCCACGCCGGCCGCAAAGGAAATCTGCCCCTTGCGCTCGAACAGGTACGCGACCGAACCATCGGTACCCAGATTGCCACCGCATTTACTGAACGCATGACGCACCGCCGCGGCAGTACGGTTGCGGTTATCGGTCATGCACTCGACCATTACCGCCACACCGCCAGGACCGTAACCTTCGTAGGTGAGTTCTACCACGTCGTCAGTATCGGCAGCGCCGGTGCCACGAGCGATGGCGCGATCGATGATGTCGCGGCTCATGTTCGCCCCCAGCGCCTTGTCCAGGGCCAGGCGCAGACGTGGGTTGGAACCTGGATCGCCACCACCCTGACGAGCTGCGACGGTCAGCTCACGAATCCACTTGGTGAAGATCTTGCCTCTCTTGGCATCCTGACGTTCTTTGCGGTGCTTGATGTTCGCCCACTTGGAATGACCTGCCATAACTCGCTCCGAATTCACTTTGGAACATTGCCCGCTACGCCTTGAGGCGCCAGCCGGCAAACAAAAATATCGACCATACCCATAAAGAAAAGGCGCATCCGAAGATGCGCCCTTCAGATCAGCCTTACTCGGCTTTAGGCGTTTCGCGCAAACGAATATGCAGTTCGCGCAGGGCCTTGGCATCTACCTGACCCGGTGCCTGAGTCATGACGTCTGCCGCGCTCTGGGTTTTCGGGAAGGCGATCACTTCACGGATCGACTGGGCGCCGGTCATCAGCATCACCAGACGGTCCAGACCGAATGCCAGGCCACCGTGCGGCGGCGCGCCGTATTTCAGGGCGTCGAGCAGGAAGCCGAACTTCTCTTCCTGTTCCGCTTCGTTGATGCCCAACAGGCGGAACACAGTCTGCTGCATCTCTTTACGGTGGATACGGATCGAACCACCACCCAGCTCGGTACCGTTCAGGACCATGTCGTAGGCACGGGACAGTGCGATAGCCGGGTTGGCTTCCAACTCTTCCGGGGTGCACTTCGGCGCGGTGAACGGATGGTGCAGCGCGGTGAAGCTGCCGTCGTCGTTCTCTTCGAACATCGGGAAGTCGACGACCCACATCGGTGCCCACTCGCAGGTCAGCAGGTTCAGGTCGTGACCGACCTTGATCCGCAGCGCGCCTAGGGCTTCGCTGACGATCTTGAACTTGTCTGCACCGAAGAACACGATGTCGCCATCGACTGCACCGACGCGATCAAGGATCACGTTTAGGGCGGCTTCAGGGATGTTCTTGACGATTGGCGACTGCAGGCCTTCGACGCCTTTGGCGCGCTCGTTGACCTTGATGTAGGCCAGGCCCTTGGCACCGTAGATGCCGACGAACTTGGTGTAGTCGTCGATCTTGCTGCGCGGCATGCTCGCCCCGCCCGGTACGCGCAGTGCGGTCACACGGCATTTCGGATCGTTGGCCGGGCCGCTGAAGACCTTGAATTCAACGTCCTTGAGTTGGTCGGCAACGTCTACCAGTTCCAGCGGGTTACGCAGGTCCGGCTTGTCGGAACCGTAGCGGCGCATGGCTTCTTCGAAGGTCATGTGCGGGAAATCGCCGAATTCCAGACCCAGCACTTCCTTGAACAGGTTGCGGATCATGCCCTCGGTCAGGCCCATGATGTCTTTTTCATCGAGGAAGCTGGTCTCGATGTCGATCTGGGTGAATTCCGGCTGACGGTCCGCACGCAGGTCTTCGTCGCGGAAGCACTTTGCGATCTGATAGTAACGATCGAAGCCAGCCACCATCAGCAGTTGCTTGAACAGCTGTGGCGATTGCGGCAGGGCGAAGAAAGAACCGGCGTGGGTGCGGCTAGGTACCAGGTAGTCGCGAGCACCTTCCGGAGTAGCACGGGTCAGGATCGGCGTTTCGACGTCGAGGAAGCCGTTCTCGTCCAGGTAGCGACGAATACTGGTGGTCATGCGCGAACGCAGGCGCAGCTTCTCGGCCATTTCCGGGCGACGCAGATCCAGGAAGCGATAGCGCAGGCGGGTTTCTTCACCCACGTCGGAGAACTCGTTCAGCGGGAACGGCGGGGTTTCCGCTTCGTTCAGCACTTCCAGCTCATAGCCCAGCACTTCGATCATGCCCGACGCCATGTTCGGATTCGTGGCACCGGCCGGACGCAGGCGAACCTTGCCGGTGATCTTCACGACGTACTCGCTGCGCACGCGGTCGGCAGCGGCGAAGGTTTCAGCGCGATCCGGGTCGAATACCACCTGAGCCAGACCGTCACGATCACGGATATCGAGGAAAATCACCCCACCGTGGTCACGGCGACGGTGAACCCATCCGCAAAGGGTAATTTCCTGGCCGTCCAGGCTTTCGTTCAGTTGGCCGCAATAATGGCTGCGCATCATGGTCGTGGTTTCACTTCTCGTAATTCGAAATTCGGTTGGAGACCTTGCACATATCGGCTGACCGATGAGGCAAGCGCTCACGTGTGTGATTCAGTTCAGAGCATGAACCCTAGTCAGCTTTGTCACCGCCGGCCAGATTCTTCTTCGAACCGGTCTTGAAATCGGTCTCGTACCAGCCATTGCCGCTGAGGCGAAACCCCGGCATGGACAGCATCTTCTTGAGCTCTGGTGCCTGGCACGCAGGGCAGTCGACCAGCGGCGGCGCGCTGATCTTTTGAATGGCTTCCAACTGATGACCACAGGAAGCACATTGGTAATCGTACATCGGCATGGGGTTGTCTCGGCGATCAGATTGCTACCGCGCACGCTGGGTATTGCGGCAAAGAGCGGGATTATATCCATTAAATGCAGCCTGTGCAGCCGTAAGACTGCACAGATCGACATGCTGCAATTTCATTGCCGAGACTGAACCTTGGCAGCGCATTCCGCTTCTTTAAGGCTGTGTACAACACAAATCACCCGCACCAGCCCACTGAAGTTCTTTACGCCGCCATGACGTAAATGGACCTCACGATCCAGGTGAGACAGCAACGCACTGACGGAACAGCAATTGACTTTGGCTATTGCACTCAAGATATCCCAGTACACCTGCTCAAGCCGCAAACAGGTCGCGAAGCCATTGAGTCGCACCGACCGGGACAAAGGCTGAGCCAGCCCCATATCGAACTCGCTGACAAATGGATCGATCCTGATTCCCTTGAGCGGACCACCTCTCCTGTCACCTCTCCTGTTTTCATGAACCATACCGTTGACACTCCTTTGCCATCTCGGGTTTCCATAGAGCCTGTGTGCCCATGGAACCGCGAGGACAAAGTTATATCCAGACGACTTTTTGCCCTTCTCTGTAGGAGAAGCCAATAACCTGAGGCAGAACATGGAGCGCGTCCTACGCCTTGTCTTTTCCTGGTCTGACAGGCGAAAAGTCCCTCAACAGGCAGTTATTTTTCGACAGGATGAGCGCTCGATGCAGCGAAGGAACGCGCGAACGACCCCAAAGGTACATTCGCGCGAAAGTGTTACTGATCCAGCAAGGCGCGGAGCATCCAGGCGGTTTTTTCGTGAACCTGCATGCGCTGGGTCAGCAGGTCAGCCGTGGGTTCGTCGCTGACCTTGTCAAGCAACGGAAAAATCCCACGGGCCGTACGCGTTACCGCCTCCTGCCCCGCGACCAGTTGCCTGATCATGTCTTCGGCGGCCGGTACGCCCTCTTCCTCTTTAATAGAGGACAGTCGAGCATAAATCGAGTAGGCACCGGGAGCGGGAAATCCGAGGGCGCGGATGCGCTCGGCAATCAAATCGACCGCAAGTGCCAGTTCGTTGTATTGCTCTTCAAACATCAAGTGCAACGTGCGAAACATGGGCCCGGTAACGTTCCAATGGAAGTTATGGGTCTTCAAATAAAGTACGTAAGTGTCCGACAGCAGCCGCGAAAGACCATCGACGATGGACTTGCGGTCCTCTTCACTGATACCGATATCGATTGCCATGCTTTTCCCCTAAAGGTGATGAATTTCATCCGACAGGTGCAGGACCACTCTAGCAAGCCTGTCGCGGCACCACAGCCCTGGACGTTACCCCACCCTGCGACAAATCCCCCCGATGCACCGCCGGACTCCTTGATTTGAGTAGCCACAAGCTTTGCTGTTAAATAGATGCCGTGTCGCTGGCGCCCTTATTTTCCGGGCGCTGCGCATAGGCTGATATCGGATGCGTGCTCAACGTCTCTTATTGTTCCGAAGCGAACCGTGTCCTTTCAGCTCTTCCTTGTGATCCGTCTTAACGTGAGTCAATAAAAATGTTGAAAATAGTCCACCTGCTATTGGGCACAGCAGCCTTGCTGCTGTCCTTCATCCCTAGCCTGCGTACCGAAGCTGTACCTTACCTGCAACAACCCGATGCGCTTTACCTGGCCCTGTTCGGCCTGCTCAACCTCATCCTCGCTCCAGTCATCCCGAACTGGAACAAGGGTCCGCGTCATCACCTGCAAAACCTCGTCAGCGCTCTGCTGATGCTGGCCGTTGTACTGCAAACCCTTACGCTCATCGCGCCAATGCCTGTCATTGCCGGCCAGCCAACGGTACTGTTCAGCCTGATCGCCGCTTTCATCGCCGTCGTTTTGCATCTGGCCATCAGCTTCTACAAATCGTCACCGGCCGCAGCTCCAACCAGCTACGACATGAGCAACCGCGATACCGGCACCGTCAAGTGGTTCAACACCTCCAAGGGTTTCGGCTTTATCTCCCGTGACTCCGGCGACGATATTTTCGTGCACTTCCGGGCTATTCGCGGCGAAGGTCACCGCGTCCTGGTCGAAGGCCAGCGTGTAGAGTTCTCCGTCATGAATCGTGACAAGGGCCTGCAAGCCGAAGATGTGATCGCCGCCCTGCCGCGACGCTGATTCGAAGCCCCAAAAAAAACCGCGAACAGTGCAACTGTTCGCGGTTTTTTGTGCCTGGCTTTTTACTTGCCATTCAGTAATGCGGAGGCGGAGCTTCTTCTTCAAAAGTCTCGAATTGACCAGCCATTTCCTCCTGACGCTTGAGCAATGCCGCCATTTGCGCCTGCAGGCGTTCAACGATCCGCTGCTGCGCCGCCAGCACATCATTCAAGGCCTGGATGGTGTCATCCTGAAACGCCAACTGGCTTTCCAGATCGGTAACGCGATCTTCCAGGCTCATGGTTCAATCCTCCAGAAACGTGAAATCTTCAGGCAACACGCCCCGAAGCTGCTCGCGTATCGCGGCGACCTGCCCGGCACTGTACGGGATAGCCGGATGCTTGCCCCAGACCGGAGCCGGCCACGCTGCATCCTCTCGCTTGCGCACGATGACATGCATATGCAGCTGACTGACCACGTTACCCAGGGCCCCGACATTCATCTTGTCCGCATCGAACGCCGTCTTTAGCAACTCTGCCAGCGCGGTTGTCTCCTGCCACAGCAACTGCTGATCGGCGACACCCAACTGAAATATCTCGCTGATATCGTCGCGACGAGGTACCAGGATGAACCACGGATAGTTGGAGTCGTTGGACAACAGCAGCCGACACAGCGGGAAATCACCGATCGGCAAGGTGTCTTGTTGAAGTCGTGAATCTAAAGCGAACACTGTGCGCACTCCCGCCGGGTCATCATTTTTCAGCTTAGCGCCCATCCAGAGGGATCGCGCACCAAGCGACAGGACGGCAGCATACCTGTGAACGCCGCCGTCTTCACGACGAACCATGGTTCTCACTCACTCGCAAAACCAAAGGTGTCGAAATTCGCCCCGAGATGTGACACCTACCGCTAAAACGCACCATTGCAGAACCAGGACAGGCCGAAAAAGCGCCGGAATGACTGCAAAACGGAAAATCGTTCAGTTTCCTGAAGTGGCCGAACTGTGTGAATTGAGTACAGCAATTAAAATTTTTTGCACCAAAACCGCACAGTGCGTCTACGCTGACTGCTTCGAGCATCCGCCAATTACTCACTGGCGGGGTGAACCGGTAACATTTTTGGTTGTCACGGGGCGGTAACAGGATGTTCAACACCATGAAAAGAATGGCGTCAACCCCCAGAAGCTGTGCGATGAAGCCCCCGGTTTTATGGGGGTTTTACCGTATCAGTCAGACTTTTTGAAAAAATTATCAGTAACACAGTGATTTGTGCACGGTTGTTGCATTCACACCCACATCGTCTATAAGGCCCACGGGAAGTGGAGGCCTCAGGACTAAATAAAACAGTGGCAGGGTAGCCCGATGGAGATTCAAACGTTTCACCAGGGACTCTTTTTACCGATGCGCCAGCGCAGAAAAACAGCATTAAAGTTGTCAGTCCGGTTGCATCGGGGCTGTAAATTTGCGACATCTAGCAAGCTGTTTGCGACAGGGTCGTAAAGATGCTGAAAGGTTAGATGCGCAAGTATCGCCAACATTGGTCGACGTGATATAAGTTTGCGCCGACACAAAAAGAAAGAGCCGCCCAGATAATAAAACAGGTGGGACGGCAATACTCTTCTAAAAACCAAAGGAGCAAATCACGATGCGCGTGATGAAGTGGAGCATGATCGCACTGGCTGTTGCAGCTGGTACCTCGCAGTTCGCAGTAGCGTCTTCCCAGGACGATTCCAAGGGTTTCTTTGGCGACCAGAGCCTGAAACTGAAAACCCGTTTTGAATACATGAACCGTGACTACAAAAACGGCGCAAGCAACCCGTCCAACAGCGATTCCGGCTACCGTCAAGACTCCGGTCTCAGCCAATTGCTCACTTACGAGTCGGGCTTCACTCAAGGCACCGTAGGTTTCGGTCTCGACGCCATGGCAATGGGCTCGGTCAAACTGGACGGCGGCAAGGGTCACCGTGGGAACGGTCTGTTCGCAATCAACAGCGACGGCGAAGAAGAGAAATCCCAGGGCAAGGTAGGTGGTGCAGTTAAATTCCGCCTGTCCGACACCGTCCTGAAATACGGCCAGCAATTCGTTGCCAGCCCAGTGTTCGCAACCGACGACAGCCGTCTGCTGCCGGAAGTCGCCACCGGTACCCTGGTCACTTCCAAGGAAATCAAAGGCCTGGAACTGAGCGCCGGTCGCTTTACCGCACTGAGCAAACAAACCGGTATGGCTCGCGACAGCATCGGCGGTCTGCCTGATGAAGATGGCAACCACGGCAAAGGCCTGAGCGACGGCATCAACATCTTCGGTGCCAGCTACGCCTTCACCGACAACTTCACCGGCGCCCTGGCTGCTTCCGACGCTGATGAGTACTTCAAGAAGTACTACATCAACCTGAACTACACCCTGCCAATCGCTGACGATCAGTCCCTGAACTTCGACCTGAACGGTTACAAAACCACCGGCGACAAGCGCGGCGACCTGGTTGACGCTATCGGCGACGGCACCCTGGGTGTGGACAACAAACTGTGGTCCCTGGCAGCTGCATACAGCCTCGGCGCTCACAAGTTCACCGTTGCTTACCAGCAATCCAGCGGCGACAACGCTTACTACTATGGCGTTGACGGTAACAGCACCATCTTCGTATCCAACTCCATCCAGATCTCCGACTTCGTGGGTCGCGAAGAGAAATCCTGGCAGGCTCGTTACGACATCAACATGGCTACCTACGGCGTACCTGGTCTGAGCTTCATGACCCGTTACGTAATGGGTGACAACATCAAGACCAACGGTCTGGGTGAAGGTAAGGAAAACGAGTGGAACCTCGAGTCCAAGTACGTGATCCAGGAAGGTCCAGCTAAAGACCTGTCGTTCCGTGCACGTTTCGCCAACTACCGCTCGAACGGCGCTTACAGCGGCTACTCGTCCGACCTGTACGACACCCGTCTGATCATCGAGTACCCGCTGAGCATCCTGTAATCCAGGTGCAATACCGCAAGTACTGTTGATCAAAAACCGCCCACCTCTTCAGGTGGGCGGTTTTTTTATGCCTGCCATATACCCGACACTGCAGCAAACAACTTCCGCGAATAACGTTAATACTTTTTTCAATGAACTGATCAATAGTCACAAAAAAACCCAAGAGACTTTTATCCTCTTGGGTTTATTCAGCAACAAACAAAACAGCCTTACTGCACTGCCGCTTCCTGAACCACACGAACTACACGCTGGGGAAATGGAATGTCGATACCGGCTGTTTTCAACCGATCACGGGACTGCTCGTTAAACATGAACATCACGTCCCAGTAATCCGCTGTTTTCACCCATACACGCAGGGAAACGGTGATCGAACTGTCGCCCAATGTCGAAATAACCGCTTGAGGTGCAGGGTCCGCCAAAACACGCGGATCCTTGGCCAGTTCCAGCAATACCTGGCGAGCCTTCTGCAGGTCGGCTTCATAATCGACGCCTACGTCGAACACCACCTTGCGGGTCGGCTGACGGTTGGTATTGGTGATAATACCGTTCGACAGGTTACCGTTCGGCACAATAATGGTCTTGTTATCGCCAGTACGCAGCACGGTGTGGAAGATCTGGATGCTGTCGACAGTACCGGCAACACCTTGGGCTTCGATCCAGTCACCAATGCGGAACGGGCGGAACAGCAGAATAAGCACGCCGCCTGCGAAATTCGCCAGGCTGCCCTGCAAGGCCAGACCGATGGCCAGGCCCGCCGCACCGATAGCCGCCACGAACGAGGTGGTTTCCACACCGATCATCGACGCCACGCTGACGATCAGCAGAATTTTCAGAACGATGTTCGCAAGACTGCTAATAAAGCCTTGCAGGGCCTGATCCGCATTACGCAGCGCAATCAGACTGCCAAGCTTGCGGGTGACCTTGTTGATCAGCCACCAGCCAATCGCCAGGGTAATCACTGCCAGCAGCACGCGACTGCCGTATTCCATGATCATCGGAATCCAGGCTTGGGACACCTTGACCAGGTTGTCTACCTCAGCATTCAAATCCATGTTTGTTCTCCTGATTTCCGGGTACCCGGCACACGAAAAATAAACGGTAGAAAAGATCGAGCCCGCTCGGGGTCAATCGTTTCTACCGTTACTTGGGGGTCGGACGCTGAAAACGCCGAGAGGTTCCCGATTTGCAGGTCAGTCGCGGAAGTTGTTGAACTGCAGCGGCATGCCGAATTCCTTGCCACGCAGTGCGGCGATCGCTTCCTGCAAGTCATCGCGCTTCTTGCCAGTTACACGCACCTGCTCGCCCTGAATGGCGGCCTGGACCTTGAGCTTGGCGTCCTTGATGTGTGCCACGATCTTCTTTGCCAGCTCTTTGTCGATGCCTTCCTTGAGGACGGCTTCCTGCTTCATCAGCTTGCCCGAGGCAAAAGCGTCCTTGACCTCAAGGCATTGCACATCGATTTTGCGCTTGACCAATGCCAGCTTGAGGATCTCAATCATCGCTTCGAGCTGGAAATCGGCTTCGGCAGTCAGGTTGACGGTCAGGTCTTTTTCCTTGAACTCGAAGCTGCCCTTGCCTTTCAGGTCATAGCGACGATCGAGTTCCTTGACGGCGTTCTCGACCGCATTGGTGACTTCGTGTTTGTCCAGTTCGGATACCACGTCGAACGACGGCATGTAATCTCTCCAAATAAAAGGCGCACCCATGAAGCACGCCTGGCTTGCGGTAAAAATCCGCGCTGATTATAACGGGTCTTTCCCCTCATTCGCTGCGAGCCGTCCATGCGCGCATTAAACAGAGCAAAAAGTTGATGGCCACCACCTGGCATGTCTTGGGCGCCGGCAGTCTCGGTACATTGTGGGCGACGCGCCTGGCCCGGGCCGGCGTACCGGTACGGCTGATCCTTCGCGACGCCGCCCGTTTGCAGGCCTATGAAGCGGCTGGCGGCCTGACTCTGGTCGAACACGGCAAGGAACAGTGCTACCCGGTACCCGCCGAAACGGCCGACAGCCAAGAACCTATCCAGCGCCTGCTGATCGCCTGCAAAGCCTACGACGCCGAGCATGCCGTGGCGCAAGTGGCATCGCGCCTGGCGCCGGACGCCGAGCTGATTCTGCTGCAGAACGGCCTGGGCAGCCAGGACGCCGTGGCGGCACAGGTTCCCCAGGCGCGCTGCATCTATGCCTCCAGCACCGAAGGCGCCTTCCGCGATGGCGACTGGCGTGTGGTGTTCGCCGGCCACGGATTCACCTGGCTGGGGGACGCCGGCCATCCTGTCGCACCTATCTGGCTGGACGATCTGAATGACGCCGGAATTCCCCATGAGTGGAGCACCGAAATCCTCACCAGGCTGTGGCGCAAACTGGCGCTCAACTGTGCAATCAACCCTTTGACGGTGCTGCACGACTGCCGCAATGGCGGCTTGCAGGAACACCATTGTGAAGTCGCCACCCTCTGTGGCGAACTGACCGAACTGCTTGAGCGTTGCGGCCAGCCTGCCGCTGCCGAAAACCTGCAGCAGGAAGTCGAGCGGGTGATCCACGCCACCGCCGCCAATTACTCATCCATGCATCAGGACGTAAGCAGCCGGCGTCGGACGGAAATCAGCTATCTGCTCGGTCACGCCTGCAAAGTTGCCGCGCGCCACCAGCTGAACCTGCCGCACCTCAATCAGCTTGAATCGAGGTTGATCGCTCGCCTGCACAGCCTTGGATTGCCCAGCGACTGAGCAGCGGCTACGCTGGCCACTTGTTCCTTTGCAGCGATAAACCTGATGCCATTGCGCCAGCGCCTTGAAAACCTTCCGGTCGGCCAGAAACTGCTGGCCGCCCTGTTGGTGCTGTTGACCACCGTCCTGCTGGTCGCCAACCTGACTTTTATCAGCGCCGCCTATTACATCTCCCAGGAAAGCATGGCGCCCCAGGCCCTGCAAACCATTGGCCGGCTGGTGTCCAACCCGAGCCTGATCTCCGAAGCCCTGGCATCGCCTCAGAGCGCGCAACGCCTGCTCGACGAACTCAACAGCTATTCCCCCCTGCGCGCCGCCGCCCTGTATGACGGCAAGGGCGAGCGCCTGGCGCAGTTGCAACATGGCGATCATCTGAACCTGCCTGAACGCTACCGGCATATCGAATCCTGGCAAGCCACCGAATTTCGCAGCAATCAAGTGATCACCCTGCCCCGCCCGGGCGCCGCCTCCGGGCATCTGCTGCTGGTGGCCAGCAGCGAACTGCCGATGGCGTTCTATACCGGGACCCTGACCGCCAGTCTCGGCATCCTGATCTTCAGTGTGCTGCTGTGGCTGGTGATCGCCCGGCAGATCAAACGCCTGATTACCCGGCCAATCCATCAACTCGAAGAGCTTTCGCGGCAAGTGACCCGGGAAGAGAACTACTCCCTGCGCGCGTCCCGCGGCAACCACGACGAGATCGGCAGCCTCGCCGAAGCCTTCAACACCATGCTCTCGCGTATCGAAGCGCGGGAGCAGCAGCTCAAACGGGCGCGGGATGACTCCCAGGCAGCCTACGATCAGGCCCAGGGGCTGGCGGAAGAAACCCGGCACACCAACCGCAAGCTGGAGCTTGAAGTCCAGGTACGCAGCAAGATCGAGAAGAAACTCACCGGATTCCAGAACTACCTCAACAGCATCATCGACTCCATGCCTTCGGCGCTGATCGCCCTCGACGAACAGCTCTACGTGACGCAATGGAACCAGGAAGCCAGCGCCCTCTCCGGCACTCGCCTGGACGAAGCCCTGAACCAGCCGATCTTCCTCGCATTTGAGCCGCTCAAGCCTTTTCTTCCGCAGCTCAAGCAAACCGTCGAACAACACACGGTCGCCAAGATCGAACGTGTCACCTGGGTCAAGGACGACGACGCCCGGCATTACGCCCTGACCTTCTATCCGCTGATGGGTGGCGCCGGACGGGGTGTAGTGATCCGTATCGACGACATCACCCAACGCCTGTCCCTGGAAGAAATGATGGTGCAGTCGGAAAAAATGCTTTCCGTCGGCGGCCTCGCCGCCGGTATGGCCCACGAGATCAACAATCCGCTGGGCGCCATCCTGCACAACGTGCAAAACATTCGTCGGCGTTTGTCTCCGGACTTGCCGAAGAACCTCGAACAGGCGGAACAGATCGGTATCGAACTGTCCACGGTCAACAACTACCTGCAAGCGCGGGAGGTGCCGCAGCTGCTCGATGGGATTCAGCAGGCCGGCGCCCGTGCGGCGAAAATCGTTACCCATATGCTCAGCTTCAGTCGTCGCAGCACCCGGCAAATGGCCCCTTGCGACCTGCCGGCGCTGATCGATCAAGCCGTGGAAATCGCCGGTAACGACTTTGACCTGGCGATCGGTTTCGACTTCAAGGGCCAGGCCATCATTCGCCAGTTCGACCCTGCACTGGGACCGGTGCCCGGCACCGCCAACGAACTGGAACAGGTGCTGCTCAACCTGCTGAAGAACGCTGCCCAGGCCATTCACCTGCGTGAAGACGACAGCGAGCTAGGGCGGATCATCCTGCGCACCCGACTCAATCCGCCCTGGGCGGAAATCCAGGTGGAGGACAACGGTATCGGTATGAGCGAAAGCGTACGCAAGCGGACGTTCGAGCCGTTTTTCACCACCAAGGAAATCGGCCAAGGCACAGGCCTTGGCCTGTCGGTGTCGTACTTCATCATCACCAACAACCATAAGGGACAGATGGAAGTGCAATCGACCCTGGGCCAGGGCACCTGCTTCACCTTGCGCCTGCCCCTGGCGGGCACTCCGGTGGTTTCTCAAGAACTCAATCAGCTATCGAGGTAAGCCATGGGCTTTCGCTTGTCGAAGATTTACACCCGCACCGGCGACAAGGGCGAAACCGGCCTGGGCGACGGCCGCCGCGTACCCAAGGATCATCCGCGGATCGAGGCCATTGGCGAGGTCGATTCATTGAACAGTCAGGTGGGCGTACTGCTGGCCGGGCTGGGAGCAGCAAGTGTCGAACATCCGGGACTCAAGGAAGTGAGCGAGGTATTGGCGCCCTGCCAGCATCGGTTGTTCGACCTGGGTGGCGAACTGGCAATGCCGGAGTATCAGGCGTTGAACAGCGCAGAGATTGAGCGCCTGGAAGCGGCGATCGATGTGTGGAATGAAGAGTTGGGGCCGCTGGAGAATTTCATCTTGCCGGGCGGGTCAGCGTTGATCGCCCAAGCTCACGTGTGCAGAAGCCTGGCCCGCAGCGCCGAGCGTCGTTGCCAGCATTTGAATGCGCTGGAGCCGCTGGCCGGGGTGGGTCTGGCGTACATCAATCGGTTGTCGGATCTGCTGTTTGTGGTGGCGCGGGTAATAGCGCGGCGTCAGGGGGTTGCAGAGATTTTGTGGCAACCGGCGGCCAAGCCTGAGGCTTGAGCAATAAAGTCACTGGCCCCATCGCGAGCAAGCTCGCTCCCACAATGGACTTTCTGTGGACACACTATCTGTGAACACCAAAGATCAACTGTAGGAGCGAGCCTGCTTGCGATAGGGCCAGCAGCTACTACGCAGAACTAGGCTTCAGGCCAGAATGCCCGAATCCCCGCCACACCCTGGGCACCTGCCGCCCAGGCCTTCTGGACTTCCGCCGGGCCAACTCCACCCAACAGAAACACCGGCTTGCTGAAGCCTTCGATCAAGGTCGAGGCCTGTTCCCAACCCAACGGCTGTGCCCCCGGATGCGTCAGGGTCGGCTGTACCGGTGACAGGGTCACGAAGTCCACGCCCATGTCCTCGGCCAGCGCCAGTTCTTCGGCGTTGTGGCAGGAGGCCGCCAACCAGCGCGATGCGGGCAGTGGCCGACCGGCGGCCGCGTATTTGCGCAATTGCGCCGAGGTGATGTGCCAGCCCGCGGAGGGAAAGTCTCCCAGCCACTCGAATGGCCCCTTGATCATCAACTGCGCCTTGCCAGCGCACAGCCCCGCGGCATCGACCGCCAGATCGCGGTATTTCGGGTCGTAACCGTTCGGCGCGCGCAACTGGATCAACTTGATACCGCCCGCGATGGCTTTCTGAATCCCGCGCAGCAAGGCCGGGGCCTCCAGGTCTTCCGGAGTGATCAGGTACTGCTCGGGCAACCGCGCCGCGGCGACGATGGGCCGGTTCGCCTCGGGGAATTCGTATCCCGACAACTCACGCGACGTAACCCACGCCAATGGCTGGCCTTCCGCACCGTGAGGCTCGCCGGTAAATGCCGAGACCTCCCAGACGTCCAGCAACACCTGCTTGTCGGGATAATCGTGGCGGACCTTGATCAACGGGCGCGCCGCGCTGACCACGATGCCCAGTTCTTCCTGCAGCTCACGGGCCAGTGCGGTTTCGACCGATTCATCGGCCTCGACCTTGCCACCGGGAAACTCCCACAACCCGCCCTGGTGCTGTGTATCGGCACGGCGGGCGATGAGGATTTTGCCGCTGTCGTCACGGATGACGGCAGCCGCTACGTGTACGCGTTTCACCGCTCGATTTCCTCCAGTCCGGCCTTCTGCCAGGCCTTGAAGGCCGGCCATTGGTAGATGGTTTCAACATAAGCCTCGTCGACCGCCGACAACTTGACCTGATAGGTACGCAGGCGCACAGCGATCGGGGCGAAGAACACGTCGGCCAGGCTTAACCGACCGAACAGATACGGACCGGTTTCGGTGGCTGCGGCGCGGCACTCGGCCCACAGGGCTGACATACGCTCGACATCCGCCTGGACTTCGGCGGGAACCGACGCCAACGGCGCGTCATGGCTCAGGTCGAACGGCATATTGCCGCGCATGCCAAAGAATCCGCTGTGCATCTGCGCACAGGCCGAACGCGCCTGGGCGCGGGCAGCGGTGTCTTTGGGCCACAGGCCCTTGTCGGGGAATTGTTCAGCCAGATATTCGGCAATCGCCAGGGAGTCGGCGATGGTGCCGTGCTCGGTCTTCAACAGCGGGACTTTGCCGGTCGGCGAATGCTTGAGCAGACGCTCGCGGGTATCTGGCTGGTTCAGTTTGATCAGTTCTTCGGTATAGGGGACGCCGGCCAGGTCGAGAGCCAGAGCGCCGCGCAGGGACCAGGAGGAAAGCAGTTTGTCGCCGATGATCAGGTGCAGGCTCATGTTCGGGACCTTTAAATATAGGGACAAGCCAGTCTAGCGGGTGACCGGCAAATCGCCATCGCGAGCAGGCTCGCTCCCACAAGTCCAGCGCAGGCCTTTGTGGGAGCGACGGTGCGACGACTCGACCTACTCGCGACAGGGACGAATCGGTGTTACGTACGGTACTCGGCGTTGATCTTCACGTACTCGTGGGACAGGTCGGTCGTCCAGATGGTTTCGCTGCAGTCGCCGCGTCCCAGCTCGATACGGATGGTGATTTCTTCCTGCTGCATCACTGCCGCGCCCTGGGCTTCGGTGTAGGTGGCAGCACGCGCGCCACGACTGGCGATGCACACTTCACCGAGGAACACGTCGATCTTGCTCACGTCCAGGTTCGGTACGCCGGCACGGCCAACGGCGGCCAGGATTCGGCCCCAGTTCGGATCGGAAGCGAACAGCGCGGTCTTGATCAGCGGCGAGTGGGCCACGGTGTAGCCGACGTCCAGGCATTCCTGGTGATTGCCGCCGCCATTGACTTCAACGGTCACGAACTTGGTCGCGCCTTCACCGTCGCGAACGATGGCCTGCGCCACGTCCATGCACACTTCGAACACCGCTTGCTTGAGCTTGGCGAACAGCTCGCCTTCGGCACGGGTGATTTCCGGCAATGCCGCCTGACCGGTCGCGATCAGCATGCAGCAGTCGTTGGTCGAGGTGTCGCCATCGATGGTGATGCGGTTGAACGACTTGTTGGCGCCATCCAGCATCAGGTTCTGCAGAACGTCACGGGAGACTTTGGCATCGGTGGCGATGTAGCCGAGCATGGTGGCCATGTTCGGGCGAATCATGCCCGCGCCTTTGCTGATGCCGGTCACGGTGACGGTTACGCCGTCGTGCTGGAACTGGCGGCTCGCACCCTTTGGCAGGGTATCGGTGGTCATGATGCCGGTGGCGGCAGCTTCCCAGTTGTTAACCGACAGGTCGTCGAGGGCGGCTTGCAAAGCGCCTTCGATCTTCTCGACCGGCAGCGGCTCGCCGATCACACCGGTGGAGTACGGCAGCACCTGGCTGGCATCGACTCCGGTCAGCTCAGCCAGCTTGGCGCAGGTGCGCTCGGCGGCGGCCAGGCCCGGCTCACCGGTACCGGCGTTGGCATTGCCGGTGTTGGTCAGCAGGTAACGCACCGGGCCCTGCACGCGTTGCTTGGCCAGGATTACCGGAGCTGCGCAAAAGGCGTTCAGGGTGAACACGCCAGCGACTGTCGAACCCTCGACACAGCGCATGACCACGACATCCTTGCGCCCCGGGCGCTTGATACCGGCAGATGCGATACCGAGTTCAAAACCGGCAACCGGGTGCAACGTTGGCAAAGGACCAAGACCAACAGCCATGAATGCGCTCCTCACTAGATGATGTCTGCACCGCTGCGCTCTTTTTTCAACTAGGCGGTGGTTTGAATGGTAAAACGCCGCGACGGCATGAGCCGGTCGCGGCGCGGGTATTTCAGCGTATCAAACGGGTTTTATTGGATCTGCCCGTGGCAATGCTTGAACTTCTTGCCCGAACCGCAGTAGCACAGCTCGTTGCGGCCCAGCTTCTGCTCATTGCGAACCGGTGCGGCAGCGAGGGCCACATCGACCTCTTCGCCGAGCAGTTCCGGTTGCTCCAGGCCTGGAGCTTCGTCGTGCTGGAACTGCATGCGCGCGGCCAGTGCCTCGGCTTCCTGACGCAGACGGGCTTCTTCTTCGGCCGGATCTTCGCGGCGTACCTGAACGTGGGACAGCACGCGGATCGAGTCGCGCTTGATCGAATCCAGCAGTTCGGAGAACAGCGTGAACGACTCGCGCTTGTACTCCTGCTTCGGGTTCTTCTGGGCATAGCCACGCAGGTGGATACCGTGACGCAGGTGGTCCATGGTCGACAGGTGGTCTTTCCACAGGTCATCCAGGACGCGCAGAACGATTTGCTTCTCGAAGGTGCGCAGCGCTTCGGCGCCCGCCTGATCTTCTTTCTCGTTGTACGCAGCCACCAGTTCCTGCATCAGCTTCTCGCGCAGGGTTTCTTCGTACAGGTGGTCGTCTTCGTCGAGCCACTGCTGGATTGGCAAGGCCACACCAAAGTCGCTCTGCAACGCGGCTTCCAGACCGGCCACATCCCACTGCTCCGGCAGCGATTGCGGCGGAATGTGTGCGCTGACGGTCGCGTTGAGCACGTCCTGGCGGAAGTCGGCGATGGTTTCACCGATGTTGTCGGCGGCCAGCAACGTGTTACGCATGTGATAGATCACTTTACGCTGTTCGTTGTTGACGTCGTCGAACTCGAGCAGTTGTTTACGAATGTCGAAGTTGCGACCTTCAACCTTGCGCTGCGCCTTTTCGATGGCGTTGGTCACCATGCGGTGCTCAATCGCTTCGCCAGGCTGCATGCCCAGGGCCTTCATGAAGTTCTTCACCCGGTCAGAGGCGAAGATACGCATCAGGCTGTCTTCCAGCGACAGGTAGAAACGGCTGGAACCGGCGTCACCCTGACGACCGGCACGACCACGCAGCTGGTTGTCGATACGGCGCGATTCGTGACGCTCGGAGGCGATCACCTGCAAACCGCCCGACTCGAGCACTTGCTGGTGACGCTTCTGCCAGTCGGCCTTGATCTGCGCGATCTGCTCAGGGGTCGGGTTTTCCAGGGAGGCCACTTCCACTTCCCAGTTACCACCCAACAGGATGTCGGTACCACGACCGGCCATGTTGGTGGCGATGGTCAGTGCACCCGGGCGACCGGCCTGGGCAATGATCTCGGCTTCCTTTTCGTGGAACTTGGCGTTCAGAACCTTGTGCTCGATGCCTTCCTTCACCAGCAGGCTGGACATGTGCTCGGAGGTTTCGATGGTGGCAGTACCCACCAGCACCGGACGGCCAGCGGCCATGCTTTCCTTGATGTCGTTGACGATTGCCGCGTATTTCTCGTCGGCGGTCAGGAACACCAAGTCGTTGTAGTCCTTACGGGCCAGCGGCTTGTTGGTCGGGATGACGATGACCGGCAGGCCGTAGATCTGATGGAATTCGAACGCTTCGGTGTCGGCCGTACCGGTCATGCCGGACAGTTTTTCGTACAGACGGAAGTAGTTCTGGAAGGTGGTCGATGCCAGGGTCTGGCTTTCGGCCTGGATGTTCAGGTGTTCCTTGGCTTCGATGGCCTGGTGCAGGCCTTCGGACAAACGACGGCCCGGCATGGTACGACCGGTGTGTTCGTCGACCAGGACAACCTGGCCGTCCTGCACGATGTATTCAACGTTGCGATGGAACAGCTTGTGCGCACGCAGACCGGCATAAACGTGAGTCAGCAGGCTCAGGTTGTGGGCCGAGTACAGGCTCTCGCCTTCGGCCAGCAGGCCCAGGCGGGTCAGCGCCTCTTCGACGAACTGGTGGCCGGCTTCGTTGAGTTCTACCTGGCGGGTCTTCTCGTCGACGGTGTAGTGGCCAGCCTTGGTGACTTCGCCTTCCACTTCTTCGACGTGCAGTTCCAGCTGCGGGATCAGTTTGTTGATCTCCATGTACAGCTTGGAGCTGTCCTCGGCCTGACCGGAGATGATCAGCGGAGTACGGGCTTCGTCGATGAGGATGGAGTCGACTTCGTCGATCACGGCAAAATTGAGTTCACGCTGGAATTTTTCTTCCATGCTGAACGCCATGTTGTCGCGAAGGTAATCGAAACCGAATTCGTTGTTGGTGCCGTAAGTGATGTCGGCAGCGTAGGCAAGACGCTTCTCTTCCGGCGGCTGGAATGGTGTGACCACGCCGACCGTCAGGCCGAGGAATTCGTAGAGTGGACGCATCCAGTTGGCGTCACGGCGGGCCAGGTAATCGTTCACCGTAACCACGTGCACGCCCTTGCCGGACAGCGCGTTGAGGTAAACGCCCAGTGTTCCCACCAGGGTCTTGCCTTCACCGGTACGCATTTCGGCGATCTTGCCTTCATGCAAGGTCATGCCACCGATCAGCTGGACATCGAAGTGACGCATACCCATGACGCGCTTGCCGGCTTCGCGGGCGACCGCAAATGCTTCCGGCAGCAGCTTGTCGAGGGTTTCCCCTTTGGCGATGCGGGCCTTGAACTCATCCGTCTTGGCACGCAATTGATCGTCCGAAAGGGCCACCATTTGCTCTTCGAAAGAATTGACGAGTTGCACCGTCTTGAGCATGCGCTTGACTTCACGCTCGTTCTTGCTTCCAAAAAGTTTCTTTAACAAAGGCGCAAACATATCGGCAGGATCTTCCACACTAAAGGGATGGAGGGCGGCCCCGTGAGCGACGCCCGTGCAGCCCTCATGGCCGCATGCGAACGAGCATTCTACCCGGAAACGATGGTGAGGAAAGTGGCGTTATTCCACGATGCTGGCACAGCGCTTTGACGGGGCTCACTTAAAATAGGGACAAATGGCTGAACTTCAAGCCATGAAAGGCAGAAGTTATCTGTTGATTTAATGGGTAAAGCGCGCGCAAAGCAATGGGTCGGGTTCAACCCGTGCTTTCTGCTACCATGGCGGCTCTGTTACTTCAGGTGTCTGATCATGGCATTTCGCCCTCTTACGGCCAGAGCACCCGCCGTCCTGCTACGCGAAGCCAAGCCGCTCAAAGCCATCCTCGGTCATGCCCAACGCCTGGGTCATCTGCAACGGCTGCTGGACAGCCAACTGCAACCCGCCGCTCGCGAACACTGCCATGTGGCGTCGTGGCGCGAAGGCAGTTTGTTGTTGATCGTCACCGATGGCCATTGGGCCACCCGCCTGCGCTACCAGCAAAAACGCCTGCAACGGCAGTTGCAGATGTTCGATGAGTTTTCCAGTCTCACCCGAATTCTGTTCAAAGTGCAGCCACCTACCGTTCATCGAGGCGCTGCCGGGCATACCATCGATTTGTCCACGGATGCGGCGGCGACCATTCAGGCAACGGCCGATGGCATCAGCGATCCGAACCTGCGGGCGGCGCTGGAGCGATTGGCGGCGCATGCCAGGCCCAAAGATTGAAACAAGATCAAAAGATCGCAGCCTGCGGCAGCTCCTACAGGGAAACGCGCTCAACATGTAGGAGCTGCCGCAGGCTGCGATCTCTTGCTTTTTAGCGGCGTTTGCTGCCTCCGAGTAGAGACCCCATCAACCCCCGCACCAACTGCCGTCCCAATTGGTTCGCCGCCTGACGCATTGCCGATTTCAACGCCTGCCCCGCCGCGGTGCCGAGAAACTCCCCGGCCTGCTCGGTGAAACTCGGCTCCTGGGCTGCCGGTTTGCCAGGCGCGGCTTCGGCTTCTGGCGCCAGCCCCTTGCGCCCCATCAGCACTTCATAGGCCGACTCGCGATCGATCGGTTTGTCATAGCGCCCCTGCAGTGGTGACCCGGCGATCAGCATCGTCCGTTCGGTGTCAGTCAGCGGCCCGATCCGGGATTGCGGAGGCGCCACCAGCACCCGCTGGACCATTTCCGGCGTGCCCTTTTCCTGCAAGGTACCCACCAGAGCCTCACCGATACCCAACTCAGTCAGCACCGACAAGGCATCGAATGCCGGGTTCGGCCGGAAGCCGTCCGCCACCGCCCGCAGGGATTTCTGTTCCTTGGCGGTGAAAGCACGCAGGCCATGCTGAATGCGCAGGCCCAATTGGGCCAACACGTCATCCGGCAAGTCGCCCGGCGATTGGGTGACGAAATACACGCCCACTCCTTTTGAGCGAATCAGCCGCACCACTTGTTCCAGACGATCCTGCAAAGCCTTGGGGGTGCCGGCGAACAACAAATGCGCTTCGTCGAAAAACAGCGCCAGCAGTGGCTTGTCCGCGTCACCGCGCTCCGGCAATTGCTCGAACAGTTCGGCCAGCAGCCACAACAGAAAGGTCGCATAGACCTTCGGCGCTTCATGCACCAAACGACTGGCATCGAGCAGATGAATGCGCCCTCGCCCGTCGGCGGTCGGTTGCAGGATGTCCTCCAGTTGCAGCGCCGGCTCACCGAACAATGCCTCGGCGCCTTGTTGTTCGAGGGTCGCCAGGCGCCGCAACAACGCCTGGCTGGATCCGGTGGTCATCAGCGCCGCGTCTTCTCCCAGCAACTCCGGGTGTTCCTTGAGGTGATTGAGCAGCGCCTTGAGGTCCTTGAGATCCAGCAGCAACAGGCCTTCGCGGTCCGCGACCTTGAATGCGGCGTATAGCGCCGATTGTTGACTGTCGGTCAGTTCCAGCAGGCTGCCCAGCAGCAACGGCCCCATTTCGCTCAATGTCGTGCGCAATGGATGACCGGACTGACCGTGGATATCCCACAGGGTTACCGGATACGCCGCCGGCTTGTGGTTCAGCCAAGGCATCCCCGCGATCCGCTCGGCGACTTTGCCCTGGGGGTTCCCAGCGGCACCCAACCCACACAAGTCACCTTTGATATCGGCGGCGAACACCGCCACGCCGGCATCACTGAAGGCTTCGGCCATCCGTTGCAAGGTGACCGTCTTGCCGGTACCGGTAGCACCCGCGATCAAACCGTGACGGTTGGCCAGGCGCATGGCCTGGGCGATCGGCTGGCCCGAAGGATCGGCGCCGATAACGAGTTGCAATGAGTCAGGCATTTGGTCACCCATGGTTAAGCTTTGTGCTTGCACGGCCGATAGGAATAGCGACAAAGCAAACAGACACAATCTGGTCGGACATTTCCCTTAAGGAGCGATGGAAATCCCACATGCTTTCAACCTTGTCCATCGGCGTCCCTTTATAAAAGCACGCGATGGGCATTTAGACTTTAGCGGAACCTCAAGCCATGAATAAAAATCTGCGTTTCAGCCACAAAATCCTGCTTGCCGCCGCGCTCATCGTCATCGCCACCTTCGCCTCGTTCACCCTGTACAACGACTATCTACAGCGCAACGCCATCCGCGAAAACCTGGGCAACTACCTCAACGAGATGGGCGACGTCACCGCCAACAATATTCAGACCTGGCTGGCCGGCCGAATTCTGCTGATCGAAAACCTCGCGCAGAACATTGCCACCAACCCCGACCAGGCCAGCGTTTCCGCGCTACTTGAACAGAAAGCACTGACCTCGACATTCATGGCGTCCTACCTGGGTGACGCGACCGGGCACTTCACCATTCGCCCGGACGCGAAAATGCCCGACGGTTTCGACCCCCGTGTCCGCCCCTGGTACAAGGGTGCGGAAAACAGCAGCACCTCGACCCTGACCGAACCCTATATCGATGCGGCGACCGGTCAAACCATCATTTCCCTGGCCACTGCCTCCAAAATCGGCGGAAAAAGCGTCGGCGTGGTCGGCGGTGACCTGAGCCTGCAAACCCTGATCGACACCCTCAGCGCTCGCGACTTCAACGGCATGGGCTACGCCTTTCTGGTCAGCGCCGATGGCAAAATCCTGGTCCACCCGGACAAGGCGCTGGTGATGAAATCCCTCAGCGAGGCTTACCCGCAAAACACGCCACGCATCAGCCGCGACTTCAGTGAAGTCGAAGTCGAAGTCGACGGCAAAACCCGCATCGTGACCTTCACGCCAGTCAAAGGCCTGCCATCGGTCAACTGGTACATCGGCTTGTCCGTCGACAAGGAAAAAGCCTTCTCGATGTTGAGCGAGTTCCGGACTTCGGCATTCGTTGCAACGGTCATTTCCGTCGTGATCATCATCGCCCTGCTGGGCATGCTGATCCGTATCCTGATCCAGCCTCTGCACGTCATGACCCAGGCCATGGCCGACATTGCCGACGGCGAGGGTGACCTGACCAAGCGCCTGACCATTGTGAACCACGATGAGTTCGGCCTGCTCGGCACTGCCTTCAACCGTTTCGTCGAGCGTATTCACGGCTCGATCCGCGAGGTGTGCTCGGCCACCGGGCAAGTCAACGAAGTGGCACTGCGCGTGGTGGCCGCCTCGAACTCCTCGATGTACAACTCGGACCAACAGGCTTCGCGCACCAGCAGCGTCGCAGCGGCGATCAATCAGCTTGGCGCTGCCGCACAGGAAATCGCCCGCAATGCCGCGCAGGCATCCAACCAGGCCAGCGACGCCCGGAACCTGGCCGAAGATGGCCAGCATGTGGTGGACCGCAGCATTGCCGCGATGAATCAGCTGTCGACCATGCTCAGCGCTTCGAGCAGCAACATCGAATCCCTCAACAGCAAGACCGTGAACATCGGGCAGATCCTCGAAGTCATCACCAGCATCTCCCAGCAAACCAATCTGCTGGCGCTCAACGCGGCCATTGAAGCGGCACGGGCAGGCGAAGCCGGGCGCGGGTTTGCCGTGGTGGCCGATGAGGTGCGCAACCTGGCACACCGCACCCAGGAGTCGGCGCAGCAAGTGCAGACCATGATCGAGGAGTTGCAGGTGGGCGCCCGGGAATCCGTCAGCACCATGAGCGACAGCCAGCGCCACAGTCAGGACAGCGTGGAAATCGCCAACCTGGCCGGCGAACGCCTGAGCAGCGTGACCCGGCGCATCGGCGAAATCGACGGCATGAACCAATCCGTGGCCACGGCGACCGAGGAGCAAACAGCCGTCGTGGAGTCGATCAACGTCGACATCAGCGAAATCAATACGTTGAACCAGGAAGGGGTGGAGAACCTGCAGTCGACATTGCGGGCCTGTGCCGATCTTGAGCAGCAGGCGGCGCGGTTGAAACAATTGGTAGGCAGTTTTCGCATCTAGCGTCTGAACCGGCCCCTTCGCGAGCAGGCTCGCTCCCACATTTGATCTCTGTTGTTCACAAATAATGTGTTCATCGAAGAACCAAAGTGGGAGCGAGCCTGCTCGCGATTGCGGTGTCCAATGCACCACAAACACCCACTGACACCCCTCCCGCAAAACCCCAACCGAACATCTATTCTTCAATAAGGTCAACCAAGGGAGACCTGACCGGAGGGATGTTCATCGTGCATATCGCTGACATAACCATGTTCTACGCCCCTGCCAGCGGTGGCGTGCGTACTTACCTGGATGCCAAACATCATCGTCTCTGCACAAGGCCGGGCACTCGCCACAGTTTGCTGATCCCTGGGGCTTATTTCAGCGAACAGGATGGTATCTACAGCGTTCCGGCACCTGCCCTGCCCTTCGGCAAGGGTTATCGATTTCCGCTTCGCCTCGCGCCCTGGCGAAATGTCCTGCACGACTTGCAACCGGATCTGATCGAGGTCGGCGACCCGTACCTCACGGCCTGGGCAGCCCTGGATGCGCGGCGGCAGCTGGATGTGCCAGTGATCGGCTTTTATCACTCCGACCTGCCACTGCTGGTCAGCAACCGCATGGGCCACTGGGTCACACCCAATGTCGAGGCTTATGTCAGCAAACTCTACGGCAACTTCGACCGCGTACTGGCGCCCAGCCGGGTCATGGCGGACAAACTCAAGGGCCTCGGGGTCAGGAACGTTTTCGTGCAACCTTTGGGCGTCGATCTGCAAATGTTTCATCCCGACGCGCGCGACCCTGGCCTGCGAGCCGAGCTGGGCCTGGACGAAAATACTCGTTTGCTGATCTTTGCCGGGCGCGGTTCCAAGGAGAAAAACCTGCCGGTCCTGCTCGACTGCATGAGGCGCCTGGGCCGGCGCTACCACTTGCTGCTGGTGGGCTCGTCGATGCCGACGACCGTGCCGGACAACGTGACTGTCATCGACGATTTCTGTCCGGCCGAACAAATCGCCCGCCTGATGGCCAGTGCCGATGCCTTGCTGCATGCCGGCGATCAGGAAACCTTTGGCCTGGTGATTCTCGAAGCCATGGCCTGCGGCATCCCGGTGGTGGCCGTGGCCGCCGGCGCATTCAAGGAAATCATCAACGATCGATGTGGTTTGCTTTGCCCCCCGAACAATCCATTGGCCATGGCCAACGCCATACGCGAGCTGTTCAGCCAGGGCAGCGCAGCCCTCGGCCAGCAAGCGCGACGCCATGTCGAGCAGCATTACGCCTGGGATACCGTGGTCAACAGCTTGCTCGGCCACTATCACGCCGTACTCGGCAGCCAGTGGCCCCGAGCGGCCAATGGTTGAGCCCATGCCCTCGCCCAGCCTGCTACTGGTGCTGCACGATGTCGCACCGCAAACCTGGGCCGATTACCAGCCTTTCGTCGAAGCAGTCGACGCTCTCGGTGCCGTGCCGATGACCTGGCTGGTGGTGCCGGACTTTCACCACCATAACGACCTGCAGGCCCATCCTGAATTTCGCCGCATGCTTGCCGGGCGTCTCGACCGCGGTGACGAGCTGGCATTGCATGGCTACTTTCATTGCGATGATGAACCCATGGCGATTAGCCCACGGGACTGGTTCATGCGCCGGGTCTATACCCACGAAGGAGAGTTTTACGCGTTGTCCCGGGAACACGCCCTCGCCCGGTTGCGGGCCGGCATCGAACTGTTCCGCCGCTACCACTGGCCGCTCCAGGGCTTTGTCGCACCTGCCTGGCTGATGAGCGAAGGCACGCGCCAGGCGCTGCGCCAACTTCCCCTGACCTACACCAGCGATGCACAACATTTGTATCGCCTTCCCGACTTCAGTCCGGTCGACGCCCCCGGGCTGGTCTGGAGCGCGCGCAGTGCCTGGCGGCGGGGTTTGTCGAAGCTGGTCAGCGACCGACTCGAACAGCGTTGGCGCCAGTCTCCGGTCATTCGGCTGGGTATCCATCCGGTGGACTTGCGCCATGAGTTCTCCCGGACTTATTGGCTGAACACCCTGCAGCGCCTGCTTGACGAAGGGCGGATGCCGCTGACCAAGGCGTGCTGGCTGGCACGACAAAACGAACCGCTGGAGCGCGCCGCATGAACCGCGCGATCGTGCTGCTAGTCGGCCTGCTCGCCGCCGTGCTGATTCCCTGGCTGTTGGGCGGCAGCGAAACCTGGTCGCGGCTGAATGGTTTTCCATTGAGCTGGTTGCTGGTGATGTTCGGCATGATCCTGCTGTGCTGGCTGATCAACACCCTGCGCCTGCGTCTGTTGCTGGGGGATCAACGGGAAAAGATCAGCCCGGTCAAAAGCCTCGGCGTGGTGATGGCCGCCGAGTTCGCCTATTGCGCGACCCCCGGCGGCAGCGGCGGCCCCCTGACGATCATGGCACTGCTGGCGCGCAACGGCGTTCGTCCGGCCAGAGGCAGTGCGGTGTTCGCCATGGATCAGTTGAGCGATCTGTTGTTTTTTCTCTGTGCGTTGAGCGCAATCCTGATTTATGCGCTCTTCCAGCACCTCAGCCAGCGAATGGAGTGGCTGCTGATCGTCAGTGCGATCTCGATGTTTGGCGGCCTGATCTGTTGCATTGCGGTGGCGCGCTACCATCGCCTGGTGATTCGCCTGGGCGGGCGATTGCTCGTTCGCTTGAACGTCCAGTCCACCACTCGCATACGCTGGGCACGAAAGCTCCTGCACTTTCTGGCGGCATTTACCGACACCCTCAAGTTACCCTTTCAGACTTTGATCACGGTGTTTGCCCTGACCTGCCTGCACTGGATCCTGCGCTACAGCGTGCTGTACCTGGCATTGCGCGGGCTGGGCGCAGATTTGCAGTGGGCCTGGAGTTTTCTGATCCAGATGCTGTCATTGAGCGCGGGGCAATTCAGCCTGCTGCCGGGAGGCGCCGGGGCGGCGGAACTGACATCGGCGGCGTTGCTGGCGCCCATGGTGGGCAAGTCCACGGCGGCCGCGGCAATCCTGATCTGGCGGGCGGTGACCTACTATTTCTATCTGCTGGTGGGTGGACCGGTGTTTCTATTGATGCTGGGCCGGCCGCTGCTCAAGAAGCTGATGAAACTCAAACAAGCTTAAAAGATCGCAGCCTTCGGCAGCTCCTACAGGTATCGCGTTCCCATGCAGGAGCTGCCGAAGGCTGCGATCTTTTCAGGCCGATTCTTCTTTATCGTCGGACTCTTGCTGCAACTGCTCCCACAACTCGGCCGCTCCCGGAAACTCGGTGCCATCCTCCGGGCTCATGTCATCCGGGTCATAACGACTCAAGCAGCCTTCCCCCAATGTCGCGGGTGCCTTGGAAGTGGCTTTGTCCAGTGGATCGGCCATGGTGATGTCCCCTATTAAGAAACGGCGGTGCAGAAACGGCGAAGGGCCTGCAGCGATTGAACGCCCAGGCCCTTCGATTTTCAACCGTAACCTGACGGAATCAGAACACCACGGTTTTGTTGCCGTGCACCAGCACCCGGTCTTCCAGGTGATAACGCAGGCCGCGGGCCAGCACCATCTTCTCGACGTCGCGACCGAAACGCACCATGTCTTCGATGCTGTCGCTGTGGCTGACACGGACCACGTCCTGCTCGATGATCGGACCGGCGTCCAGCTCTTCGGTGACGTAGTGGCAGGTCGCACCAATCAGCTTCACGCCACGCATGGACGCCTGGTGGTACGGTTTGGCGCCGACGAAGGACGGCAGGAAGCTGTGGTGGATGTTGATGACCTTGTGGGCATATTCGCTGCACAACTCAGGCGGCAGAATCTGCATGTAGCGCGCCAGTACGACCACTTCCGCATCATGCTGTTTAACCAGGCGCGAAACTTCGGCGAAGGCCGGCTCCTTGTCCTGTGGATTGACCGGAACGTGGTAGTACGGGATGCCGTGCCATTCGACCATGCTGCGCAAGTCGTCGTGGTTGGAAATCACGCAGGCGATTTCACAGTCCAGCTCGTCGCTGTGCCAGCGGTGCAAAAGGTCGGCCAGGCAGTGGGATTCGCGACTTGCCATCAGCACCACGCGTTTTTTCTGCGCGGTATCGGTGATGCGCCAGTCCATCGAAAACTCTTCGGCAATCGGCGCGAACGCTTCACGCAGGGCCTCGATACCGAACGGCAGCGAGTCGGCACGAATTTCGTGACGCATGAAGAACCAGCCACTCTGATTGTCCGAGTGATGGCTCGCTTCAGTGATCCAGCCGTTATGGGACGCCAGAAAGTTACTGACTTTAGCAACGATGCCGACGCGGTCCGGGCAAGAAATCACCAGCCGATATGTACGCATGAGGGGGAAACTCCAGAACTTCGCAAAGGCGGCCATTCTAGCGACAACGCAGCAAAACCGCAGTATTGATCACGTTGTGTCTTGCCCGAGCGGTCGCTGGCGAGGTTGTTGCCCGCATCCCCGGATGCCCTGTCCTGGCAGTGTTGTTTAGCCTCCATACACATTCAACTGTGAATATCCGGCGTGGCTGCTTCGAACTTTTAATTGCTCATCCAATGCGGATGAACTCATCGTTTTTAAGTTAAATAAACATCGGTTTAATGTTTACTTGATGAAATACCCTGACTATTATTGCGGCACTGTCTCCCTGCCCTCCTATTTCTACGTAAGGTAGTAATCATGTCCTTGATCAACGAATATCGTGCCACCGAAGAAGCTATCAAAGAGCTGCAAGCCCGTTTGAAGAACCTGTCCCAAGACGACAAACTGCAAACCGAGCTGGAATTCGAAGGCAAACTGCGCACCCTGATGGGCGAATACTCCAAGTCCCTGCGCGACATCATTGCTTTGCTGGATCCGGAATCCAAAACCAAGGCTCCACGCGGTGGCGCAGTAAAAACTACCGGCACCAAACGTGCTCGCAAAGTTAAACAATACAAAAACCCGCACAACGGCGAAGTCATTGAAACCAAAGGCGGCAACCACAAGACTCTGAAAGAGTGGAAAGCCAAGTGGGGCGGTGACGTGGTTGAAGGCTGGGCTACCCTGCTGGGCTAAGCTGCGGCACTTGTCGCAGACAGATCTGCGACAAAAAATAACGCCAGCATTACGCTGGCGTTTTTTTATGCCTTGAATTCAGCACTGCTCGTTTTCGAAATCAAAGATTCAAGCGTTTGCGCAATTCCTGAACATAGTGCTGCCATTGATCCAGCACCTCTTGCTGAAAAGGCGTCGCTGTAAGAGCCCATTGGGCTGCGGCCTGCGTGAAACTTTCCAGGGTATTGGGTGCGCCCCATTCCGGGGCGGACAAACGATTCTGACAGAACATTCGCCAACGCTCTTGCTCTTCAAAACTCAAGGTGTCGGTAAAGTTACGTGCGCGATATCGAAACAATAATTCCGGCAAGCGTTCATCATCGAAAGGCCATTGCTGTTGCGCCAATTGAATCGGATCGGCCGTTCGCACTTGTTCACATAGCCTTCGATCACGGTCGCCAATGAAACCGTCATACAACTGTTGTTCCGGGTCCTGGCTTGGAGCAAATTCCTCGCCGGCATAAATCCCCAGGACTTTATCCTGCCAAACTTTCTGCGCGTCACTCAGTCGCTGTGCGCGCTGCTGATACAACGCCATATCCAGCCCGAGGCGCTGTTGATCTTCCGGGCGCAGAACACCCAGGGGCGCCACCACCGGGCATTTATTGATATGAATGAGCTTGAGCGGCACCGGCAACTCGCCCTCGGCCAAATCCTCGCGCCGGGTGTACAGGCGCTGGCGCAGGGTGTCGGCATCCAGATCCAGCAATCCCTGGGGGTCCAGGTGCAGATCGCAGACTATCAATGCGTTCTTGTTGCGCGGGTGCCAGGCCAGGGGCAGTACCACCCCGATGTAGCCGCGAGCTGCGGAAAAACGCCCGGACACGTGCACCATCGGTTTAAGCAGGCGAATCTGATCCAGCACCTTTTGTTTACTGCGTAGCTGAAACAGAAAGTCGTACAGCTTCGGTTGCTTTTCCCGGATCAAGCGCGCGAGGGCGATGGTGGCGCGAACGTCCGACAGCGCCTCGTGAGCATTGCCGTGATCGATAGCGTTCGCGGCGGTCAGGCGTTCGAGCTTGAGGGTCACCCGCCCTTCGTCGTCCGTCGGCCAGACGATGCCGTCCGGACGCAAGGCGTAGGCAGCACGCACCACATCGATCAGGTCCCAGCGACTGTTGCCGCCCTGCCACTCCCGCGCGTAAGGGTCGAAAAAGTTGCGGTACAGGCTGTAGCGGGTCATCTCGTCGTCGAAACGCAAGGTGTTATAGCCCGCGCCACAGGTGCCGGGCGCCGCCAGTTGGGCATGCACCCGGGTCATGAAGTCGGCTTCGCTCAAGCCTTGTTCAGACAATTGCCCGGGGGTAATGCCAGTAATGGCGCAGGCTGCCGGGTGCGGCAGGATGTCGTCGCTCGGCCGGCAATAGAGATTGACCGGTTCGTCGATTTCATTGAGATCAAAGTCAGTACGCAGCCCCGCCATTTGCAGGGGGCGGTCGCAACGGGGATTGATGCCCGTCGTTTCGTAGTCGTACCAGAAGATGGAGGTCACAGGCGTTTCCTTAACCGGAGATCGGCGAAGTCTAGGCGTTCAAGTCCTGCTTCGGCCAGCAATGTTGGTGCTCATTCGTTTCTGCCCCAGCCGTCGGCAACATTTTCACCGGCAAGGCTGCTAGCATCGAGAAGACGAGACCCTCCCGATCAGGCCACATCATCAGGTTGCCCATGCTCGAGACTGCAGCACTGCCACGGAAAGCAACGCTGTCCCCGCCGCTGGATACGCGGTATCAGATCGAAACGCCGGAAGGTATCGATTTGCCATTGCGCCCGGCCGGGCTGATGGTTCGTGCGCTGGCGTTCTCCATCGACCTGGCACTGCGCGGCTTGATCCTCGGCCTGCTGTTCGTTGTGCTTTCGATGCTCGGCAAACTGGGCATGGGGCTGGGTTCACTGCTGATCTTCGCCGTGAGCTGGTGGTACATGGTGTTGTTCGAAGTCCTCAACCAGGGCCGCTCACCGGGCAAGCAATGGATGGGCCTGCGGGTGGTGCAGGATGACGGCACGCCCATTGGCTGGTCCGCATCGCTGTTGCGTAACCTGTTGCGCTTTGTCGACCTGCTGCCGTTCGGTTACTTTCTCGGCGCCATCAGTTGCCTGCAGACTCCTGGCTTCCAGCGCCTGGGCGACATTGCCGCCGGCACGCTGGTGATCTACCGCGAGCAGCCACTCACCCGCCCGCAACTGCCGCCCGCCCAACCGCGCCATCCCGCCTTTACCCTGACACTGGCCGAACAGCGCGCCATCCTCGGGTTCGCCGAACGCCAGGCCGAACTCTCCGATGCCAGGGTCCATGAACTGGCAGCCATCCTCGCCCAGCCCCTACAGGTTCCTGCGCCGCAGGCTGCCACCGAACTCAATGGCATCGCCCGCGGGCTGTTGGGTCCGGCATGAAGCAAAGTCTTTTCGAACATCGGCACATGGCCGAATGGGAGCAGTTCAACGACCTGCTGGACAGGATGGAGCGCAACAGGAACGCCACTGGAATGGACCATTTCCCCGGCGACTATCGGCGTATCTGCCAACACCTGGCCCTGGCCCGGGAGCGCGGCTACAGCAGTTTCCTGATCGACTCCCTGCAGCAACAAGTGCTGCGCGGGCATCAGCAGCTGTACCGCCATCGCAGTCGACTGGGTGCCAATGTGCTGGCGTTCATCCTCGCCGGTTTCCCGCGCCTGGTGCGCGAACAGTGGCGTTTTGTGCTGGCCGCCAGCCTGATGTTTTTCGGCAGCCTGATCGGCTTTGCCCTGTTGGTTTACCTGTTCCCGGATCTGGTCTACAACCTGATGCCGGCCGAGCAGGTCAGCGACATGCAAAGCATGTACGACCCCGAGGCCGGGCACCTCGGGCGTTCGGCGGATCGCGCCGCCAGCGAAGACTGGGTGATGTTCGGCTACTACATCATGCATAACATCGGGATCGCCTTTCAGACCTTCGCCAGCGGGTTGCTGTTCGGCCTGGGCAGCGCATTTTTCCTGTTCTTCAACGGTTTGATCATCGGCACGGTGGCCGGACACCTGACGCAGATCGGCTACGGGCAGACCTTCTGGTCTTTCGTCATCGGTCATGGCGCCTTCGAACTGACCGCCATTGCCCTGGCCGGAGCGGCGGGCCTGCAACTGGGCTGGGCGTTGATCGCACCGGGGCGCCTGCCCCGTGCCGAGGCCTTGCGCCTGGCGGCACGCAAGAGTGTGTTGCTGATTTGCGGGGCCATGCTGTTTCTGCTGATTGCAGCGTTTATCGAAGCCTACTGGTCGTCGATGACCACGCCCGCACCCCTGACCAAATACCTGGTCGGCGCTGGGCTTTGGCTGTTAGTCGCAGGCTATCTGCTGTTTGCCGGACGGGTCCGCCATGCGCCTGAGTGATGCCAGTGTGGTGATCCGCCCGCGCCCGACCTGGGAAGCCATGGACCTGGGGGTATTGCTGAGCCAGCGCCATCGACGCCTGCTCATGACCAGTTGGGCCGTGGTGACGCTGCCGGTCTTTGCCCTGTTGACCTGGCTGTTCTGGGAGTCGCCGTCCCTGGCGGTGTTCATTTTCTGGTGGTTGAAACCGGCGTTCGAGCGCCTGCCGCTGTACATCCTGTCCAAGGCCATGTTCGGTGAAACACCCACGCTGAAGCAGGCCCTTCAGCAATGGCCACGACTGCTCAAGCCGCAACTGCTGGCCAGCCTGACCTGGCGTCGCTTGAGCTTGAGTCGCAGCTTCCTGCTGCCAGTGGTGCAGCTCGAAGGCCTTGGCGGTGAAGCGCGACAACAGCGCCTGCAAGTGTTGTTACAGCGCGACGCCAACGCGGCGCGATGGCTGACAGTGATTGGTGTGCATCTGGAAACCGCGCTGTGGATCGGCCTGACGGTGCTGTTCTACCTGCTCCTGCCGCAACAGGTGGCCGTGGACTGGAGCTGGCAATCGCTGATCACTGCCGCGACCCAGGACTGGCGCTGGCTGGAGCATCTGACCAATGCCTTTTATGCCCTGGTGCTGGTGGTGTGGGAGCCGATTTACGTCGCCTGCGGATTCAGCCTTTACCTGAACCGACGCACCGTGCTGGAAGCCTGGGACATCGAACTGGTGTTCCGCCGCCTGCGTCAGCGTTTGAGCAGCGCCGCTGGACTGTTACTCGCCGTAATTCTGCTGATGCCCGCCAGTCAAGGTGTGTGGGCGGCAGAGTCGGTCCCTTCGCCCGATAGCCCGCGTCTGCTGGAGCAACCACTGACCAGCCAGGCATCCCGGGCCAGCATCCAGAAGATCCTCGAACAACCACCCTTCAAGAACCTGGAGTCGGTTACCCGCTATCGCTTCGGTGAAGACAAGGCCAGCGCCGAATCTCCGGACGATGGCCAGACCCCGGCGTGGCTCAAGCCATTGTTCGAACTGTTTGGCAGCCAGCGCTTCGGCACAGTGGCCGCGCTGATCGAAACCTTTTTGTGGAGCGCGGTGATCGTTGCCATCGGCCTGCTGCTCTGGCGTTACCGCGACTGGCTGCAGACTTTCGTCAGTCGTCGCCCACTTCCTGGCAAGAAAGCCCGGCCAACGATGCCGCAACAAGCCTTCGGCCTGGACCTCAACCGCGAAACCTTGCCCGCCGACATTGCCGCCAGCGCCGAAAACCTCTGGCAAACCCAGCCTCGGGAAGCGCTCGGCTTGCTCTATCGCGCCCTGCTCAGTCACTTGCTGAACGACTTCAACCTGGTGCTCAAGGCCGCCGATACCGAAGGCCAGGTGCTTGAACGCATCAAGCAACTGCAGCAACCGGCCCTGCTGGACTACAGCCGTACCCTGACGCTGCACTGGCAAAACATGGCTTATGGGCACCGCTCGCCGCCGACAGATTCAAGACAGCAATTGTGTGACGGCTGGCGTGCCTTGTTCGGTCCGGGGACAAGCCGTTGAACCGGCGCGCCTGGCCTTTGATGCTCGGGATCCTGATCGCCGTGCTGCTGGGTGCGCTGGCCGTCTATCTGTACGTCAAGGCAATTCCCTACACGGATGATATCGATCACGGCCCCTCGCCCGAAGCCCGAGCCAATCCCTACCTAGCGGCCGAACACTTCCTGCGCCAGCAGGGCCTGACCGTTAGCCATGCCAACAGTCTCGACATCCTGCCAAGCCTGGAGCCTCGTCGGAACAGCCTGCTATTGCTCGGGGACCGCTACAACATGACGCCCCGGCAGATTGATCAAGTCATGAACTGGACCCGGGCCGGCGGGCGTCTTCTGTTCGTCGCTCAATCGCTGTGGGACGAAAAGGCAGGGCACAGCAACGACCTGCTGCTCGACCGGGTCCAGTTGCATCAATCCTTGAGCAAGCACCTCAAGGATCCACCGCCCGACAACGATAAGGGCAATGGCAACGGCGCCGACCCCTACCCGAAATTGACCAAGCTGTACCTGGAAAACGAAGACGCGCCGGCCTATGCCGGCTTCGATACCGCCTTCCACCTCGAAGACCCGAACAACCTCGCCCAGGCCTGGGCCAACAGCGCCAAGGCCACGCACATGATGCAGCTCAACCACGGGCTCGGCTCGATCATCGTGGTGACCGACGCCGATCTGTGGAAAACCCCGGCCATCGCCGAGTACGACAACGCCTGGCTGCTCTGGTATTTGACGGCCGACACCCATGTGACGCTGATGTACACCACCGATCACGACAGCTTGTGGGCCTTGTTGCTGCGTTATTTCCCCCAGGCGCTGGTGGCCCTGATCGCCCTGATCGGCCTGGGTCTGTGGCATGCCGGTATGCGCCATGGGCCATTGCAGGCGCCGGCACCGAAAGCTCGGCGGCAACTGCTGGAACATGTGCGCGCCAGTGCCGACTTCATGTTACGGCGCAACGGTCAGCACAGCCTGCTGCACGCTTTGCAGCAGGACATCCTGCGCCGGGTTCGCCATCGTCATCCCGGGTACGACCAACTGGTCGTCGCCGATCAATGGCTGGTGCTGTCCCGCCTGACCCGGCAACCCACACGCGCCATCAGCCAGGCCATGAGCCCGCGACCGAAGCAACGGCTATCCAGCGCCGAATTCAGTCGGCAGGTCGCCCAATTGCAAACCTTGAGGAACGCCCTATGACGGACCCGAAAGAGCCCGATACCGCAGGTCACGCCATGCAGCAACGACAACGCGCCAGCCAGTTGGCCCAGGCGATACGCGCCGAACTGCAAAAGGCCGTGATCGGCCAGGACAGCGTCATCGACGATGTCCTCAGTGCATTGATTGCCGGGGGCCACGTGTTGCTCGAAGGCGTGCCCGGTCTGGGCAAGACCTTGCTGGTGCGGGCGCTGGCACGCTGCTTCGGCGGTGAATTCGCACGCATCCAGTTCACCCCGGACCTGATGCCGAGCGACGTCACCGGGCACGCGGTGTACGACCTGCAGACCGAGCAATTCAAACTGCGCAAGGGGCCGCTGTTCACCAACCTGTTGCTGGCCGACGAAATCAACCGGGCCCCGGCGAAGACCCAGGCCGCGCTGCTCGAAGCCATGCAGGAACGGCAGGTCACCCTCGAAGGCCGCGCACTGCCCATCGCTCAACCGTTCATGGTCCTGGCCACGCAAAACCCGATCGAACAGGAAGGCACCTACCCGCTGCCGGAAGCCGAGCTGGATCGCTTCATGCTCAAGGTGCGCATGGACTACCCCGACGCCGGGCAGGAGCTGGACATGGTGCGCCAGGTCAGCCGCTCGACCCGCGCCGACATGCTCGATGTGCAGCCGCTGCGCACGGTCTTGCAGGCCAGGGATGTGCTGGCCCTGCAACGGATCGCCAGTGACCTGCCGCTGGATGATCAAGTGCTCGATTACGCCGTGCGCCTGGCTCGCACCACCCGCAGCTGGCCCGGCCTGACCCTTGGTGCCGGGCCGCGGGCCTCGATTGCGTTGGTGCGTTGCGCCAGGGCACGGGCCTTGTTGCGCGGTGGCGAGTTCGTGATTCCCGATGACATTAAAAACTGCGCGCTGGCGGTCCTGCGTCATCGCGTGCGTATCGCGCCGGAGCTGGATATCGAAGGGTTGGACGTGGATCACGTGCTGCGCCAGTTGCTCGATCAAGTACCGGCACCGCGCCTGTGAAACCGACTCGCCTGCTGTTGCTGTGGCTTGCGCTGCTGCTGGCCATCGGCATCGTGCTGGGTACCTTGCAGGCGCTGGAGTTCGGGTTGCCTGCGTACCTGTCGCGGATCAACTGGGGCCTGCTTTTGGCCCTGCTGGCCCTGGCACTGCTCGATGCGGTGCGCCTCAAGCGCCTGCCCTCGCCTCGTCTGCTGCGGCAGATGCCGGGCAGTCTGGCGCTGGGACGCTGGAGTGAGGTGCGACTGGAGCTCGAACATGATTTTGCGCAGCCACTGGACCTGCAACTCTTCGACCACGTACCGGACGGCCTGAGCTTCGAGCACCTGCCAATGTCCGTGCAATTGCAGCCTGGCCAGCGCAGCCTGATCGACTATCGCCTGCGCCCGCTCAAGCGCGGTCATTTCAGTTTCGAACACTGCGAAATCAATCTGCCGGGGCCGATGGGCCTGTGGTCCGACAAGCGCTTGCTCAATGTGGCGGACCACACGCGGGTCTATCCCGATTTCGCCCACCTCTACGGCGGCCAACTGCTGGCTGTGGATAACTGGCTCAGCCAACTCGGCGTACGCCAGCGCCAGCGCCGTGGCCAGGGGCTGGAGTTTCATCAGTTGCGCGAATTTCGCGAGGGCGACAGCCTGCGGCAAATCGACTGGAAAGCCACTGCCCGCCAACGCACACCGATTGCCCGGGAGTACCAGGACGAACGCGACCAGCAGATCATCTTCATGCTCGACTGCGGGCGCCGCATGCGCAGCCAGGACGGTGAACTGGCGCATTTCGATCACGCACTTAACGCCTGCCTGCTGCTCAGTTATGTCGCGCTGCGCCAGGGTGATGCGGTGGGCTTGAGCACATTCGCCAGCGAACAACCGCGCTACCTCGCCCCGGTCAAAGGCAGCGGGCAACTCAATGTCCTGCTCAACACTGTCTACGATCTGAACAGCAGCCAGCGCAGCGCCGACTACCAAGCGGCCATCACCGAACTGCTTGCCCGCCAGAAACGCCGGGCGCTGGTGGTGCTGATGACCAACCTGCGGGACGAAGACGATGAAGAACTGCTCACGGCCGTCAAACGCTTGAGCAAGCAGCATCGGGTGCTGGTCGCCAGCCTGCGCGAAGAGGTGCTCGACAACCTGCGACAAGCTCCGGTGCAGACCTTGCCCGAGGCGCTGGCCTATTGCGGCACGGTGGATTACCTGAACGCCCGGGCCGAACTGCATGAGCGCTTAAGCGCCCATGGGGTGCCGGTGCTGGATGCGCGGCCTGGGGAATTGGGCACGCAACTGGTGACGCAGTATTTGAGCTGGAAGCGCAGCGGGAGTGTTTGATCTGGTCCGTTGAATCTCAGTCGCCGGGACCGGCGCCTTCGCGAGCAAGCCCGCTCCCACAGGGAGTTTTGTGATCTACGCAGATCAACTGTGGGAGCGAGCTTGCTCGCGATGGCGATTGCAATGGCGCCGTTGAGTTCAGGCCGAAGCCGACAACGTCTGGAAACTGAAGTACTGCTTCAACGCCTCCACCAGCTGCCCATATTCCGGCGGGGCCCGCTGCAGGCTGAAGCCGGCGTCGTAGTACTGGGGGGTTTGATCTTCGTGGCACCACAGGCAACACGCACGCAGATCGATGATCTGCTGGCACCCATCGCCGACAGGAATTTTCAGGCGCAACCCGAAGTCCGCGCCAATCATCATTGGCAACTGGCTGATGAGCATCAACCCGTCTGCGGAGACATTGCCCAGGTAACCGATGGGTTTGTCAGTGACACTGTTGAATACTTTCAGGAAATACGGCAGTTGATGCCGCTCGATCCGGCGGTCAGTGAACATTGCTGAATTCGCTTCGCTAGGCCCTTAAGCAGAGCCGCACTAATGCTTCGGAACAGGCCTGCCGGCTGATACGTCCAGGCAGATGCAGCCCGCTCTCCCCGATCCTGGCGCGACAGCCCATCAATCGCTGCCGCTTACTCCTGCCGATCACAGGTGTTGCTCCGGTTTAGAAACCCGGCTCTAAACCGATCTATTCGACTATAGCTCACCACCGCCGGTCGGCCAGCTATTGAATGATAACCAGCATCAGAACTGCGTCGGACGTACGGTTGCAGCACTGCGCATCGGGTAATGCCCCAGGCTCGCCAGGGTTTCCAGGCGGGCACGGGCGCGATAGGCGTACTCGCTTTGCGGATAAGTGGCGATGATGAACTGGTAGGTCTGTGCTGCATCGATGAACATTTTCTGCCGTTCCAGGCACTGGCCGCGCATCATCGAGACTTCCGGCCAGACATAAGGCCGGGCCCGGCTGTCGCGCTCGACCTTGGACAGTTCGAGCATCACTTGCTCGCAGTTGCCACGGTCATAGGCGCTGTAGGCATTGTTCAAATGATGGTTCATGGCAAACCGGACGCAGCCCGTGACACCGAACAGGGCAAGGGCGGCAATGAATACGAATCGCATGGGGAATCTCCTGTCTTGAACGCTTTATCGACCCGTGGACGGAAATCTTCAGGCCTCCTGGCGTAAAGTTGCACGTTCAATAAAGAAAGAAAAAAGTAGTGCAAACGAACAATGACTACACATCCGGAGCATAGTAGCCTCACTCAGCGCTTGAACTCAGGAGTCTTTGCATGTCCGTCCGTCGTACCAAAATCGTCGCCACCCTTGGCCCGGCCAGTAACTCGCCGGAAGTTCTCGAACAGCTGATCCTGGCTGGCCTGGACGTCGCCCGCCTGAACTTCTCCCACGGCACCCCCGACGAGCACAAGGCTCGCGCGAAGCTGGTGCGTGACCTGGCCGCCAAGCACGGCCGCTTCGTCGCCCTGCTGGGTGACCTGCAAGGCCCGAAAATCCGTATCGCCAAGTTCGCCAACAAGCGCATCGAGCTGAAGATCGGTGACAAGTTCACCTTCTCCACCAGCCATCCGCTGACCGAAGGCAACCAGCAGGTTGTCGGCATCGACTACCCGGATCTGGTCAAGGATTGCGGTGTGGGCGACGAGCTGCTGCTCGACGATGGCCGCGTGGTGATGCGCGTCGAAACCGCCACCGCCACCGAACTGCATTGCGTGGTAACCATCGGCGGCCCGCTGTCCGACCACAAAGGCATCAACCGTCGCGGTGGCGGCCTGACCGCTCCGGCCCTGACCGAAAAAGACAAGGCCGACATCAAGCTCGCCGCGGAAATGGACCTGGACTACCTGGCAGTGTCCTTCCCCCGTGACGCCGCCGATATGCAATACGCCCGTCAACTGCGCGACGAAGCCGGCGGCACCGCCTGGCTGGTGGCGAAGATCGAACGTGCCGAAGCCGTGGCCGACGACGAAACCCTCGATGACCTGATCCAGGCTTCCGACGCAGTGATGGTGGCCCGTGGCGACCTCGGCGTGGAAATCGGCGATGCCGAGCTGGTGGGTATCCAGAAGAAGATCATTCTGCACGCACGTCGCCACAACAAGGCGGTGATCGTGGCGACCCAGATGATGGAGTCGATGATCCAGAACCCGATGCCGACCCGTGCCGAAGTGTCCGACGTGGCCAACGCCGTGCTCGACTACACCGACGCCGTGATGCTCTCGGCCGAGTCTGCCGCCGGCGCCTACCCGCTCGAAGCCGTACAGGCCATGGCCCGTATCTGCATCGGCGCGGAAAAGCACCCGACCAGCAAGACCTCCAGCCACCGCATCGGCAAGACCTTCGAGCGCTGCGACGAGAGCATCGCCCTGGCCACCATGTACACGGCCAACCACTTCCCGGGCGTGAAGGCGATCATCGCGTTGACCGAAAGCGGCTATACCCCGCTGATCATGTCGCGTATCCGTTCCTCGGTGCCGATCTATGCGTTCACCCCGCACCGTGAAGCCCAGGCTCGCGCGGCGATGTTCCGTGGCGTGTACACCATCCCGTTCGATCCGGCGTCGCTGGCACCGAACGAAGTCAGCCAGAAAGCCATCGACGAGCTGGTCAAGCGCGGCGTGGTGGAGAAAGGCGACTGGGTGATCCTGACCAAGGGCGACAGCTACCACACCACCGGCGGTACCAACGGCATGAAGATCCTGCACGTTGGCGACCCGCAGGTCTGAGTGACCGGTTGCTGAAAGACAAAAGCCCCGCCATGTGAATGGCGGGGCTTTTTGTTTGCTGATCCTTTATTTGTGTTGTCTGGTCTGGCCTCATCGCGAGCATGCTCGCTCCTACAGTAGACCGGTGTACGCCATACCATTGTGGGAGCGAGCCTGCTCGCGATGAGGCCCGCTCAATCACCACAACACTCAATGCCTGTTGATAAACCCCGATAGCGCCGCCATCGCCTCCGGCGAACGCAACCGCTGGGTGAACAACGCGCCCTCTTCTTCTATTACCTTTCTCAGCAGTTCCCGATCCGGGGCCTTCATCAATTGCTTGCTGATCCGCACCGCCTCCGGTGGCAAGGACTCGAAACGCAGGGCCATCTCTCGCGCCTTGGCCAACGCCTCTTCGCCACTGCCCAATGCTTCGGACGCAATACCCCAGGCGGCCGCCTGTTCACCATTGAAACCTTCGCCAAGCAGCAGCAATTGCGCCGCCCTGGCCTGCCCGAGCAGCCTCGGCAGGATCAGGCTGGAACCGAACTCCGGACACAGGCCCAGGTTGACGAACGGCATGCGCAAGCGCGCGTCACGGCTGACGTACACCAGGTCGCAATGCAGCAACAGCGTCGTACCGATCCCCACCGCCGCACCGGCCACGGCAGCGATCACCGGTTTGCGGCATTCGAGCAGGTTGAGCATGAAATGGAACACCGGGCTGTCGAGGTTGGCCGGTGGTTGCTGGACGAAATCAGCGATATCGTTGCCGGCGGTGAAGCACTCGCTGGAGCCGGTGATCAATACTGCATTGATTTCAGGGTCGCTATCAGCCCGCTTCAGCGCCTCGGCCAACTGGCTGTACATGGCGCGGGTCAGTGCGTTTTTCTTTTCCGGGCGATTGAGGCGCAGCGTCAGCAGGCCGCGTTCGCGTTGCAGCAGAATGGCTTCGGTCATGACGAGTCCCGATTGAGAGGATGGACTGTGGCGAGCGAGCTTGCTCGCGCTGGGCTGCGCAGCGGCCTCAAAAATCTGTGAGCGCTACGCACTCAAACGCGAGCAAGCTCGCTCGCCACAAAAATCAGCGCTCAACCACGGGGCAGGAACACATCGGCCAGCAGTTGATTGCGCGGCAATCCCGCCAGATACAGGCGTCGGGCAAAGGCGTCGACACTGTCGGGGGCTCCGCAGAGTAAGGCCAGGGTTTGCCGCGAAACAAGCCGCAGTTGCGCCAAAGCCGCTGGCAACTCGGCCGCGGTCCACAGCTCGATACTCAGGTTTGGACGGCTGGCCGCCATGGCCTGCAAGGGCTTGGCCAGATAATGCTGATTGGCATCATGGGCCAGGTGAATGACGCGGATCGCACCTTGGTGATCCTGGCGCAACGCTTCACGCAGCACGCCGAACAGCGGCCCCAGCCCGGTCCCGGAAGCCATCAGCCACAGGGGCCGCTCATGCCAGTCCGGGTCGTAATGCAGGGCGCCACCGCGCAACTCGCCTAGGCGGATGGCGTCGCCGATGTTCAAGCGCCGAGCCGCGTCGCTGAATTCCCCAGGCAAGCGGCAATCAAGGTGAAACTCCAGGAAGCGATCGTCTTCCGGCAGGCTGGCGAGGGAGTACGGTCTTGCCACATTCCCCGCCCACAGCACCAGATGCTGGCCGGCGCTGTAGCGCAACGGGCGCTGCGGAGTCAGGCGCAGGCGCAGCACGCTGTCACTCAACCAATCGACCGCGGCGACCTCGGCGGGCCGACCGTCCTGCTGCGGATCGAAGGTGTGGACCTGCAAGTCTTCGACAATCTGACACTGACACGCCAGTCGCCAGCCCTGCTGACGCTGCTCCGCGCTCAAGGCATCGGGGCGGCTGTCGCTCGGCAACCCTTGCACACACTGCACCAGGCACGCATGGCAACTGCCGGCGCGACAGCTATAAGGCACCGCCACGCCATTGTGATTCAGCGCATCGAGCAGATTGCTGCCCGCCGCCACCGACCACTGGCGCTCACCCACACGCAACTCAGGCATCGACGTTTTCCCAGGCTGCTGCACAGCGGTTGCGCCCGTCACGCTTGGCGCGATACAGCGCCTGATCGGCGCGCTGCAAGGCATCGTCGAGATCGTCCCCTGCCACCAGCAACGTCATGCCGGCGGACAGGCTGAGGTTACGGACACTCAGACCGAGCAACTCGACATCGGTGAACGCGATCCGCAGCCGCTCGCAGCAGGACGTCAAACTGTCCGCATCGCAATCGGGCAACAGCACCACGAATTCCTCGCCGCCATAGCGGGCCAGTACGTCACCGTCGCGCAAGCAAGCGGTGGCCACGCCGGCGAAGGCTTGCAGCACCTGATCGCCAGCGGCATGGCCATGAATGTCGTTGATGCGCTTGAAATGGTCGAGGTCGATCAGTGCCAGGCCGTGCATGACGCCGGCATCCATGGCTTTGAGCTCGCGGGAGGCCAGGCGCAGGAAGTGCCGGCGGTTGAACAGTCCGGTCAACTCGTCGGTGGCCACGAGGTCTTCGAGCTGGCGCATCATCCCGCGCAGGGTGTCCTGGTGCGCCTGCAAAGCAAAGCGGCGCTGGCGCATGCGATGCCGCGAGGCCTGGACATAACCGGCATAGAGCACCAGCCAGACCAGCACGATCAACAGCACGCACACCTGCAACGCCGCCAGGGCCGGGTCGGGCAACCGCATGTGGTAGCCCTCCCACAACGTGATCGCACTGAAACTGAAGAACACCAGCAAGGCGCAGCGCAGGAATGATCGTCGGGACAGATGGAACAGCCCGAACAACAGGATCAAGACATAAAAAACCAGGAAGGCCCCGCGCGCTTCGTCCAGGTGGGCAACCAGCCAGGTTTGCCAGCCCAGGCCCAATATCACCTGGGCCTCGGTCAGGCTGGGGTCGGCGAAACGCAGGTTGCGACCGGAATAAAACAGCGCGAACAGCGCCGCCTGGCTGATGACCACCAGCGAACTGCCAATGGCCATGCCCGCCAGCGAATCCTCATAGTGACCGGTAAAAAACGCCAGCCACACCAATAGCAATGCCAGGGCATAGGTGCCGGCCGCGAGGGCAAAACGTTTAATCAGCAGGCGTTGAATGGCGTTATGGGTCAATCGTTGACTCACCGAATGAAAGGAGGCTGGTAGAGCGTCCTACTCTACAGACCGTATGTCACTTTAGTGGCGTGGCCGATAAATGACCATTCAATTTTCAGGGACGAACGCCTTGCGTCAAGTCCAGTGTCCGATATGCGACCAACGATTGACTGCCGGCGCGTGTGCCCTTGAGCGAGGCGCGGTATACTGCCGCGCCTTTTTAGCGTCGCGCCAGCATGCCGGCGTGCCTTGAAAGGTGCTTGCAACCGACCGATGCACCCAAGCTGCAAGCACCTTATTGAATGTTCCCGTCTTTTAGAGGAGCGCGACTCATGACCGTGATCAAGCAAGAAGACCTGATTCAGAGCGTTGCCGACGCCCTGCAATTCATTTCCTACTACCACCCCGTGGATTTCATCCAGGCGATGCACGAGGCCTACCTGCGCGAAGAATCGCCGGCAGCCCGTGATTCCATGGCGCAAATCCTGATCAACTCGCGCATGTGCGCCACCGGCCACCGTCCGATCTGCCAGGACACCGGCATCGTGACCGTGTTTGTCCGCGTGGGCATGGACGTGCGTTGGGATGGCGCCACCATGGGCCTGGACGACATGATCAACGAAGGCGTTCGTCGCGCCTACAACCTGCCGGAAAACGTCCTGCGCGCTTCGATCCTCGCCGACCCGGCGGGCGCTCGCAAGAACACCAAGGACAACACCCCGGCCGTTATCCACTACTCCATCGTTCCGGGTAACACCGTGGAAGTGGACGTGGCGGCCAAGGGCGGCGGTTCCGAGAACAAGTCGAAGATGGCCATGCTCAACCCGTCCGACTCGATCGTCGACTGGGTTCTGAAGACCGTTCCGACCATGGGTGCCGGCTGGTGCCCACCGGGCATGCTCGGCATCGGCATCGGCGGCACCGCCGAGAAAGCCGCGGTGATGGCCAAGGAAGTGTTGATGGAATCCATCGACATTCACGAGCTGAAGGCTCGCGGCCCACAGAACCGCATCGAAGAGATGCGCCTGGAGCTGTTCGAGAAGGTCAACCAGCTGGGCATCGGTGCCCAGGGCCTGGGCGGCCTGACCACCGTGCTCGACGTGAAGATCATGGACTACCCGACCCACGCAGCGTCCCTGCCGGTGTGCATGATCCCGAACTGCGCCGCCACCCGTCACGCGCACTTCGTGCTCGACGGTTCCGGCCCTGCAGCGCTGGAAGCACCACCGCTGGATGCCTACCCGGAAATCGTCTGGGAAGCCGGTCCGTCGGCCCGTCGCGTCAACCTCGACACCCTGACCCCGGAAGAAGTGCAGAGCTGGAAGCCGGGCGAAACCATCCTGCTCAACGGCAAGATGCTCACCGGTCGCGACGCCGCGCACAAGCGCATGGTCGAGATGCTGAACAAGGGTGAAACCCTGCCGGTGGACCTCAAGGGTCGCTTCATCTATTACGTCGGCCCGGTCGATCCGGTGCGCGAAGAAGTGGTTGGCCCAGCGGGCCCGACCACCGCAACGCGTATGGACAAGTTCACCCGGCAGATCCTCGATCAAACCGGCCTGCTGGGCATGATCGGCAAATCCGAGCGTGGCCCGACCGCCATCGAGGCGATCAAGGACTACAAAGCCGTTTACTTGATGGCTGTGGGCGGCGCGGCTTACCTGGTGGCGCAAGCCATCAAGAAGTCCCGCGTGGTGGCGTTCCCTGAACTGGGCATGGAAGCGATCTACGAGTTCGACGTGACCGACATGCCAGTGACCGTTGCGGTCGACAGCAAGGGCGAATCGGTACACATCACCGGTCCTGCCATCTGGCAGCAAAAGATCAGTGAAAGCCTGGCGGTAGAAGTGCAGTAAGCATTTCGACTGACTGAAAAAGGCGACAGGGCTTATCCCCTGTCGCCTTTTTTATTGCCCCGATTCCCTGTAGGAGCGAGCTTGCTCGCGATGGTCGTCAACGATAACGCGTAGCATCTGGCACCCCGTGGTGATCCCGACTTTATCGCGAGCAAGCTCGCTCCTACAGGGGTTTGTGGGATGTCAGCAAAGACCCATGCTATGGTGCGCCCCCTCCGTACCCCATGTGTAATGCCTGCATGTTCTTGTCATCCCGCCCCCTGCGCCTGACGCTCTATACCCTGGTCATCATTGCCGGTGCCGTCATCGCCGCCACCCTGGCGATGCGCCATACCGTGCGCCAATCCATGGTCGAAGACGCGGCCCGCGCCAATCAGCAATTGGGGCTCTATGCCACCTCCCTGCATACCCTGATCGAGCGCTACCGCTCCCTGCCCTCGGTACTGGCGCTGGACCCGCAATTGCGCGACGCGCTCAAGGGCCCGGTCACTCCCGGCCAACAGGACCTGCTGAACCGCAAGCTGGAACAAATCAACGGCGCCGCCGAATCCTCGACCCTGGAATTGCTCGACCGCACCGGTCTTGCAGTCGCCGCGAGCAACTGGCGGCTGCCCAGCAGTTACGTCGGCCACAACTATGGTTTCCGCCCTTACTTCAACCAGACCCGCACCCAGGGCACCGGGCGCTTTTATGCCGTGGGGGTGACCAGCGGCATTCCGGGTTACTTCCTGTCCAGCGCCGTGACCAACGACGACGGGCAGTTTCTCGGCGCCATGGTGGTGAAACTGGAGTTTCCGGAACTGGAACGGGAGTGGAGCCAGGGCAACGACACCTTGCTGGTCAGCGACGCCCGCGGAATCGTCTTCATCGCCAACCAGCCGGGCTGGCGCTATCGCCTGCTCAAGCCGTTGAACGACAGCGACCACGCCGAACTCAAGGCCACCCGCCAATACGACAAGCAGCCGCTGACACTGCTGGACTACCACTCACTGCGACGCTTCGACGACAACAGTGAGCTGGCCCGGGTGCAAGGTCCGGACGGTCAGGCGGATTACCTTTGGGAGTCCCTGCCGCTGGCTGCCGAAGGTTGGACATTGCACCTGCTGCGTCGTCCGCAGGTGGCGTTCGAAGACAGTCGCAACGCCGCGCTCGCCGCTGCCGGCCTATGGCTGGCGCTGGTGTTTCTGCTGCTGTTCCTCAACCAGCGCTGGCGCCTGGCGAAAATGCGCCAGCGCAGCCGCGAGGAACTCGAACAGCTGGTGCAAGAGCGCACCCGCGACCTGCGCACCGCTCAGGAAGGGCTGGTGCAATCGGCAAAGCTGGCGGCCCTCGGGCAGATGTCGGCCGCCCTGGCCCATGAAATCAATCAGCCGCTGACCGCGCAGCGCATGCAGTTGGCCACCTTGCGCCTGCTGCTCGATCACGGCCGGGTCGATGAAGCCTACGCGGCCCTCAAACCCGTGGACGAGATGCTCACCCGCATGGCCGCCCTCACCGGCCACCTGAAGACCTTCGCCCGCAAAAGCCCCAGCGGCTTGCGCGAACGACTGGACCTGGCGGCGGTGGTGGATCAGTCGCTGCAACTGCTCGACACGCGATTGCGCGATGAACAGGTCAGCACCGTGTTGCATCTGACACGCCCGGCCTGGGTTCGCGGCGATGCGATTCGTCTGGAGCAGGTGCTGATCAACCTGCTGCGCAATGCCCTGGACGCCATGAGTGGCAAAACCTGCAAGCGCCTGGAAATCCGCCTCGAAGCCGAGGAACAGATCTGGCGATTGAGCGTCATCGACAACGGCAGCGGTATTGCCGAAGAAAACCTGTCCAAGGTGTTCGACCCGTTTTTCACCACCAAGCCGGTGGGCGATGGCCTGGGTATCGGCCTGGCGGTGTCTTTCGCTATCGTTCATGAGTCGGGCGGACGCCTGACTGCCGATAATCATGCCAACGGCGCGGTGTTTGCCCTGACCCTGCCCATCGATCTGGAGGCCCAAGGCTCATGCTCAACTCAGTGATGGTGGTCGACGACGAAAGCAGCATCCGCAGTGCCGTCGAGCAATGGCTGAGCCTGTCGGGCTTCGAGGTGCAGCTGTTCAGCCGTGCCGAAGAGTGCCTGGCGCAATTGCCCAGGCATTTTCCCGGGGTGATTCTCAGTGACGTGCGCATGCCTGGCATGACCGGCCTGGAACTGCTGGCCGAAGTGCAGCGCCGCGATGCCGACCTGCCGGTGATCCTGCTGACCGGTCACGGCGACGTACCGATGGCGGTCGATGCCATGCGTGATGGCGCCTACGACTTCCTGGAAAAACCCTTCAGCCCGCAAACCCTGCTCGGCAGCCTGCGCCGCGCGCTGGACAAGCGCCGCCTGGTGCTGGAAAACCGCGCCTTGCACGAACAGGCCGACAACCGCGCCAAGCTCGATGCGACGCTGCTCGGGGTATCCCGCGGCCTGCAAACCCTGCGCGGGCAGGTGCTGGACCTGGCGGCGCTGCCGGTCAATGTGTTGATCCGTGGTGAAACCGGCAGCGGCAAGGAACTGGTTGCTCGCTGCCTGCACGACTTCGGGCCGCGTGCCGACAAACCCTTTGTCGCCTTGAACTGCGCGGCGATCCCCGAGCAACTGTTCGAGGCCGAGCTGTTCGGCCATGAAAGCGGTGCCTTTACCGGCGCCCAGGGCAAGCGCGTCGGCAAGCTCGAATATGCCGACGGCGGCACCCTGTTTCTCGATGAAATCGAAAGCATGCCCCTGGCGCAGCAGGTGAAACTGCTGCGGGTGTTGCAGGAGCAGAAGCTGGAGCGCCTGGGTTCGAACCAGAGCATTCACGTGGACCTGCGCATCATCGCCGCGACCAAGCCGGACCTGCTCGACGAAGCACGGGCCGGGCGCTTTCGCGAGGATCTGGCCTATCGCCTGAACGTCGCCGAACTGCGCCTGCCGCCGTTGCGTGACCGCCGCGAGGACATTCCCCTACTGTATGAAGCCTTCGCCCGCCACGCCGCCGAGCGCCTGGGTCGCAGCTTTTCACCCTTGAGCGGGGCGCAGTTGAGCCACCTTTTGAGCCACGACTGGCCGGGCAATGTGCGCGAACTGGCGAACGTGGCCGAGCGTCAGGTCCTGGGGCTTGGCGAACCGGTGCCGGCGGGCATCGAGCCCGGGCAATCGCTGGCGGCACAACAGGAAGCCTTTGAAGCGCAGTGCCTGCGCGCGGCGTTGACCCGGCACAAGGGTGACGTCAAGGCGGTGCTGGAAGAACTGCAGCTGCCGCGTCGTACCTTCAATGAAAAGATGCAGCGGCATGGGCTCACCCGAGAGATGTTCCTTCCCGAAGGCTGATTTTGTGGTGTTTGATCTGGCCTCATCGCGAGCAGGCTCGCTCCCACAGTAGATCGGTGAACGCCTTGCCATTGTGGGAGCGAGCCTGCTCGCGATGGGGCCGGCATATACAACAAAACTCCCCGGCCCAATGAGCGATTTTCCGCTCACACCCACCAGTACATAAGCGGATTCCCGCTCACTCAAACGGCTTACCCCCTCTAAACCGGCCCTCTCCCCATTGGCACAGCTCCTGCTATAGCCCCTTCAGGCGGCGTTCAGACGCGCTCCACAAAAACAACTAAATGAAGGATCCTTCAATGGATAACTCCAACACCCTGCCCCTTGGGTCGGCTGCCGTGCCGGTCAAGGAAAGATCCACTGCCAGCCGCATCAAGTCGATCTTCAGCGGTTCTGTGGGCAACATGGTCGAGTGGTATGACTGGTACGTTTATGCCGCCTTCTCCCTGTACTTCGCAAAGACCTTTTTCCCTGCCGGTTCCTCCACCGCACAGCTGATGAACACCGCTGCGATTTTCGCCGTGGGCTTCCTGATGCGTCCGATCGGTGGCTGGCTCATGGGCCTCTACGCCGACAAAGCCGGTCGCAAACGTGCACTGATGGCCTCGGTGTACCTGATGTGCTTCGGCTCGCTGCTGATCGCGCTGAGCCCCGGCTACGAAACCATCGGCATCGGCGCGCCGATCCTGCTGGTGTTCGCGCGCCTGCTGCAAGGCCTGTCGGTCGGTGGCGAATACGGCACCTCCGCCACTTACCTCTCCGAGATGGCGACCAAGGAACGTCGCGGCTTCTACTCCAGCTTCCAGTACGTGACCCTGATTTCCGGGCAGCTCATCGCACTGGCGGTGCTGATCGTGCTGCAACAGACACTGACCACCGAACAGCTGTATGCCTGGGGCTGGCGCATCCCGTTCGCCATCGGCGCGCTGTGTGCCGTGGTCGCCCTGTACCTGCGTCGCGGCATGGAAGAAACCGAGTCGTTCGTGAAGAAAGAGAAGGCCAAGGAAAGCGCGATGCGCACCTTGCTGCGTCATCCGAAGGAACTGCTGACCGTGGTCGGCCTGACCATGGGCGGTACGCTGGCGTTCTACACCTACACCACCTATATGCAGAAATACCTGGTGAACACCGTCGGCATGAGCATCTCCGACTCCACCACCATTTCCGCCGCCACGCTGTTCCTGTTCATGTGCCTGCAGCCGATCATCGGCGGCCTGTCGGACAAGATCGGCCGTCGTCCGATCCTGATCGCCTTCGGCGTGCTGGGCACGATTTTCACCGTGCCGATCCTGATGACCCTGCACACCATCCAGACCTGGTGGGGCGCGTTCTTCCTGATCATGGCGGCGCTGATCATCGTCAGCGGCTACACCTCGATCAACGCAGTGGTCAAAGCCGAACTGTTCCCGACCGAAATCCGCGCCCTGGGTGTCGGCCTGCCGTATGCACTGACCGTATCGATCTTCGGCGGCACCGCTGAATACATCGCCCTGTGGTTCAAGAGCATCGGCATGGAATCCGGCTACTACTGGTACGTGACCGGGTGCATCGCCATTTCGTTGCTGGTGTACGTCACCATGAAAGACACCCAGAAGCATTCGCGGATCGTCACCGACTGATCAAGGTTGTCTTGAAATAATCGCGAGCAGGCTCGCTCCCACAAAGGTCTGGTGAACCCAGTTCCAATGTGGGAGCGAGCCTGCTCGCGATGGGCTCTCCCCGGTATCAAGTCAACTCGGCAACCTGCAGTTTCCCGAAGCGCTTCTGCGCCATCGAAGCCCCCACGATCATCACCAGCAGAACCCCCGCCAACACCACCGACGAGCCGATGGTGCCGAAATCCAGGCCACCTTTTTCATGGGGCTTGGTCAGGAAGTCACCCAGGGTCGCGCCGAAAGGTCGAGTCAGGACAAAGGCCACCCAGAACAGCACCACGGTCGAAATCTTCGTGAAGTATTTGAGCAGCACGACCACCGCGATGGTCGAGCCGATCAGCATCGCGCCGCCGGCAAAACCAAGGCCGGAATCATCGGCAAGATAATCGCCCAATGCCGTGCCCAGGGTGTTGGAGAACAGAATCGCCATCCAGTAGAACATCTCGCCGCGGAACGTCTGGACCTTGCTCACGTTCAGCGAATCGCCGCTCAGGCGCCAGGCCGCGAAGATGCCCAGCAAAATCGCAATCAGGATCATCGACCCCGTGGCGTAACCCAGTTCGAGGGTGCGGTCCATGAAGTCAGACATGGTGGTACCGGCCGTGCTGGTCGACAGGATCACGATCCAGTACAGCACTGGCTTGTAGGTCTTGGACATCAGTTGCGTGACCAGGGTCAACACAAACACGCTGATCAGAATCAGCGAGCTGACGGCATAGCCGACGTTGAGCGTCATCGACAGTAAATCGCCGGCGGTTTCCCCCAGGGTCGTCGCGCAGATTTTCATCACCCAGAACGCCAAGGTGATTTGAGGAAGTTTATTCATCGAGGTGCAGCTCCAATGGTCAAGACGGCCGTTTTTCTTCGGGTAATCCGATGGCGCGCAGACTGGAGAACAGGGGGTGAAAAATGGGTAAGCGGTTTATGAAAAATCTGTCACGCGGGCGAAAGAGCCGATTAATCACGAGTTAATGCTCGCCCTCCATCCTGATCCTGCCCGATCGATTAAGTGCCTTGCGCTCACTCAGTGTCTGAAAGCGGAAAAGCTCGACCGCCTTAACATCTAATTAATCGATTGTTTCTAACATTATTTTGCGCTTTTTAATCAGTTTAATTGGCGTAGCATGAAACCCATGCCCAAGACACAAAACGCCAACGAATCTGGAGAACCGAAAATGAAAACCAAACTGTTCCTCGCCCTGGCCCTGTCCGTACTGGCTGCCAACACCTTCGCCGCCGACGGTTTCGACCGCACCGGCTCCGCTGTCGCAGCAGACGGCTATGACCGCACCGGCTCCGCTACCGTTGCCGCTGATGGCTACGATCGCACCGGCGGCTCCACCGTCGCTGCCGATGGCTACGATCGCACTGGCGGCTCCACCGTCGCTGCCGATGGTTACGATCGCACTGGCGGCTCCACCGTCGCTGCCGATGGCTACGACCGCACTGGCGGCTCCACCGTCGCTGCCGATGGTTACGACCGCACTGGCGGCTCCACCGTTGCCGAAGACGGCTACGATCGCACTGGCGGCGCGTCCATTAGCTGATTCACCCCAGTGACACCAAAGCCCGGCCTCGGCCGGGCTTGGTCATTTCTGGAGCCGAGCAATTTCCCCGGCTGGCGTGGAACCTGTAGGAGCGAGCCTGCTCGCGATTGCAATCGGTCAGTCAACATCAAGGGTGGATGTCAGTGAGCTATCGCGAGCAGGCTCGCTCCCACAGGTTCTTCATCTGACTGGAAATCAGCTGCAAGCCCTAGCACTATGGCTCTCCTTCGATTCAAGCCTTCAGGAAGACTGGCCATGCCCGACGACATCCACTTTTACGAACCCGCCAACGGCCATGGCCTGCCTCACGATCCGTTCAACGCGATCGTCGGCCCGCGCCCCATTGGCTGGATCTCTTCACAGGATGCCCAAGGCCGCTTGAACCTGGCGCCCTACAGTTTCTTCAACGCCTTCAACTACATTCCGCCGATCATTGGTTTTTCCAGCATCGGGCGCAAAGACAGCCTGAACAACATCGAACAGACCGGCGAGTTCGCCTGGAACCTGGCGACCCGGCCATTGGCCGAGCAGATGAACCAGAGCTGCGCCGCCGTGGGACCGGAAGTCGACGAGTTCGAGCTGTCGGGTTTGACCCCGGTGGCCTCGAAAATCATTTCGGTGCCACGGGTGGCGGAAACCCCGGTGTCCTTCGAGTGCAAGGTCACGCAGATCATTCAGTTGCAGCGCGCGGACGGGAACGTGGTGCCGAGCTGGCTGATCCTCGGCGAAGTGGTCGCCGTGCATATCGCCAGGTGGCTGTTGAAGGACGGGGTATACGACACCGCCGCGGCAGAACCGATTCTGCGCGGCGGCGGGCCGGCGGATTACTTCCAGCTGGGGCCCGAGGCGTTATTCAAGATGTATCGCCCGGGAGCGAAGAAGTAGTTACCAGATCAGCTCGGCGTCATCGTCGACACCCTTGAGGCGCTCCAGCTCTTTGATGGCGGCCTCATCGGCGGCGATGGCCCCCGGAAAAACCTGCCCCTCCAGCAGCTTGTGAAAACGTGGCGCACCACCACCGACCAGTGCCTTGACGGCGATCGCTGCGTGATAACCCTTGTTTGCGCCCAACTCGACGGGAACTACAGCGGAAACCGCTTCGAAGTGTTCGAACTCTTTACGTGCCATGTAACAGGTCCTGGCTCAGCCAAATAAGCCGGACATTAAACCCTCAACCGGCCAGTTTGTGTACCGCCGCCCCGGATTGTCGCAGGGCCTGCGCTTCCGAGACTTCCTTGAAGGTGTGGAAATCCAGGCTGTTGACCACCAGGTCCTGCACCAGCTCGGCAAACACCTCCATGGCCGGGGTGCTGAAATACGCGGTCATGGCCTGTTGATTGACCCAGAAACCGGACACCAGCCACAGGTCCGGATCGCCTTGGGAGTGCTGCAGGGCAAAACTCAGGCAGCCCGATGCCGCGCGGGACGGTTCGATCAGCGCGCTCAGGCGCACACCCAGCTCTTGCGAACGCCCGGCGCGTGCGCGGACAAAAGCCATATGACTGACGGGGATTTGCTTGGACATGTTCAACCCTCCCGGGGAGTCGCGTGGCAGCCGGGGACGGGCTGCGACAGGATCCAAGGTTAAGGGCCCGGGTGCTGCTGTCGTTAGTCGATTCCTGCCGGTGCGTTGCACAATCCTGCGAAACTGCGTCGACAGCCTGTAACAAGGTGTAAAACACTGTCACCGTACTGCCAGACGAGTTTCAAGCAAGTTTTCCCGTCTGCTCTCTGCCTTGTCAGAGTGAGAAAACAACCCCGTGCAGAATCAGGCAAGCATTCGACAGGATGTGTCTACCGCTGCCGCTTGCACAAACATATGCTCTGCCCCATCCCTTCTGCCCTTGCGAGGATGCCTTGCATGTCGTCATTCGATCACTTTTCTCAGCCGCAGCCAGACCCGCTGGATGCCGAGATGGAAAAGCAGCGCGCTGAACTGGCGGCGATCATCCGGCGCAACACCGCCGAAGATGGCAGTTATGCCACCGCGGTCGATTCGCTGTTCATGTCGCGCCACAGCCAGAACCACGACTTCGCCCCGGTGCTCGCGCAACCGGCGCTGTGCATCATGGCCCAGGGGCGCAAGGAAGTTCGGCTGGCGGACGAATACTTCAATTACGATCCGCTGAACTACCTGGTGGTCTCGGTCTCGATGCCCCTCAGCGGTCGGGTGGTGAATGTCACCGTGCAAGAACCGATCCTGGCCGTACGGCTGGATATCGATCCGGCTGAGATCACTGCACTGATCGCCGATGCCGGCCCCATGGGCGTGCCCACCCGGCCGATCGGGCGAGGACTGTATGTGGAGCGCCTGGACGCTGCGATGCTCGATGCGGTAGTGCGCCTGGCGCGACTGCTCGACACGCCGAAAGACATCGCCATGCTCGCGCCGCTGATCCGCCGGGAAATTCTCTATCGATTGCTGCGCAGCCCGCAGGGCCATCGGTTGTATGAAATCGCCATTGCCAACAGTCAGAGCCACCGCGTCAGCCAGGCGATCAAATGGCTCAACGGCAACTTTGAGCAGCCGTTGCGCATCGATGATCTGGCCAGGGAAGTGAACCTGAGCGTGTCGACCCTGCATCACCGCTTCAAGGCGATGACGGCGATGAGTCCGTTGCAGTATCAGAAGCAGTTGCGCCTGCAGGAAGCCCGGCGGCTGATGCTGGCCGAAGGACTGGAAGCTTCGGCGGCGGGGTATCGGGTGGGCTATGAAAGCCCTTCGCAATTCAGCCGGGAGTACAGCCGGTTGTTCGGTGCGCCGCCGCTGCGGGATCTGGCGCGGTTGCGGTTGTCGGTTTGATCCGGTTTTCGCGGCGCGTTTGCCGGCCCCATCGCGAGCAGGCTCGCTCCCACATTGGGGCGGTGTACACCGATCCATTGTAGGAGCGAGCCTGCTCGCGATAGGCCAGTGCGGCCAACATCACATCCGGATCAGGCCCCGAGTACCCGGCAAGCCTCCGCCGGCAAGGTCACCGACACCGGATGCCCAACGCTCAGGCCCACGCCCTGATTCGGCGTGCTCAGCGCGGTAAAGGTCACCCCGGAACACTCCACCGTGGTCTCGATGGTCGCGCCAATGTCACGCACGAACGTCACCTTGCCCAGCAGGCGATTACCCGCTGATGCCTGCGCGGCGGACAGTTGCAGGTCTTCAGGGCGGATCAGCATCTTCACCTTCTCCCCGACCACGATGCTGCTGCAGATCGGCACTTGCAGCGCGTCGCCGCCGGGCAGGCTGACCTTGCCGTTGCCCAGCGCCGTGGCCGGGAAGATGTTGCCGGAGCCGATGAAGTCCGCGACGAATTCGTTGGCCGGATGCCGATAGATCTCGATCGGCGTCCCCACCTGCTGCACCCGATGCTCACCCAATACCACCACGATATCGGCCATGGTCATGGCCTCGCGCTGGTCGTGGGTCACCATGATGGTGGTGATGTTCAGGCGTTGTTGCAGCTGACGGATTTCCACCTGCATCGATTCGCGCAGCTTGGCGTCCAGCGCAGACAGCGGCTCATCGAGCAGAAGGATTTTCGGGTGGTTGGCAATCGCCCGGGCAATCGCCACACGCTGGCGTTGCCCGCCAGACAGCTTGGCCACCGGGCGATCGATCATCGGTTGCAGCTGGATCAGTTCCAGCAACTCCACCACTCGCGCATGTTGGTCAGCCTTGCTGACCCCGCGCAGTTTCAGCGGATAAGCGATGTTCTCCCCCACCGTCATGTGCGGGAACAGCGCCAGGGATTGAAAGACCATACCGAAATTGCGCAGGTGCGCCGGGGTGTGCCCGATGTCCTCACCGTCCAGGCGAATCTCGCCGCCGGTCAGGGACTCAAGCCCCGCGATCATGCGCAGCAAGGTGGTTTTGCCGCATCCCGAAGGACCGAGGAAACACACCAGCTTGCCCTCGGGCAAATGCAGGTTCACATCCTTTACCGCGCAGGCCGAGCCGTAGTGTTTCTCGACGTTTTCCAGAATCAGACCAGACATAAATCACCTCAAGAAATCAGAACGAAACGCCACCTTCACCAACCAGCTTCTCCAGCGCCCAGATCAGGACGAAGTCGATCAGCACGATCAGCACGGCAAACGAAAATACGGTTGGGTCGAGCGAAGACACGGTGCGGCTGTACATCCAGATCGGCACGGTCATCACGTCGATGGTGTAGAGAAAATAGGTCACGGTGAACTCGTTGAACGAGACGATGAACGCCAGCAGCATGCCCGCCAGAATCCCCGACTTCATCAACGGCACCACCACGTCGACAATCGCTCGTAGTGGCGAGGCACCGAGCATTTGCGCGGCCTCTTCCACTTCGCTGCCGATGGAAAGCATGGCCGCCGTGCAATTCTTCACCACGAACGGCAAGGCAAGGATCACGTGGGCGATCACCAGCCGCGAGGTGGTCATGTGGAACGGCAGGCTATCGAACACCAGCAGCAAGGCCAGGCCCAGCACCACCATCGGGAACACCAGGGGCAGCGACATCAGTTGCAGCGCCACGGCCTTGCCGCGGAACTCGCAGCGCGTCAGTGCGTAAGCGGCCGGCACCGCGATCAGCGTGGCGAAGATCATGGTCAGGCACGACACCATCAGGCTGGTGGTCATGGCCTGGCCGAGGCTCAGCACGTCGCTGGCGTCCGGCGAGACGAAGGTGTGCCAGGCGGCCTTGTACCATTGCAGGCTGTAGCTGGTGGGCGGGAAGTCGAGGTTCGACGAACCGCTGAACGACATGACGATCATCGTCAGGATCGGCAGTACCGCCAGCAGCAGGATGAAACCCGAAAGGGTCCCGGCGAACTTGCCGGTTTCACCTGGCAGCAGTGACTGGCGCTTTTTGATCAGGGTACTCATTGCGAAGCCTCCAACATGCGCCGACGACGGCCAGTGATGTATTCGGATAGCGTCATGATCGCCAGGGTGGTGACGATCAACACCACGCCGGCGGCGGACGCGGCGGGCCAGTTCATCAGCGGAGCGATCTGGTCATGCACCATCACCGCCAGCATCGGCACGCGACGGCCACCGAGCAGCAGCGGGACCACGAAGCTGCTGGCGTTGTAGGCGAACACCAGGGTCGCACCGGTAATGATCCCCGGCAGGCTCATGGGCAGCACCACCTGACGGAACACCTGGAAGCGACTGGCGCCGAGGGTGGCGGCGGCTTCTTCGTAGCTGCGGGCAACGCCGCGCATGGCACTGGCAATCGGCAGGACAGCCAGCGGGAAGGCGGTCTGGACCAGGCCCATCAATACGCCGTTCTGGTTGTACAACAGCATGATCGGACGCTTGATCAGGCCCAGGCCCATCAGCGTCTGGTTGAGCATCCCGCCGGGCCCCAGAATCACCAGCCAGCCATAGCTTTGCAGCAGCAGGTTGACCAGCAACGGCAGCAGCACCGCAGCGAGGAAAATCCGCCGTACGAACGGCGAAGTCAGGCGTGACATGGTGTAGGCCACCGGAATGGCCAGCACCACGGCAATCACCGCACTGATCAGCGCCAGGCGCAGGGTCAGCAGCAGGGACTTGAGGTAATAGGGTTCCAGCAATTGGGCGTAGCTGGCCAGGCTGAACCCGGACCACTCCGCGCCTTTGGTGCCCACGCTCATGCGCAGTACCAGCAGGCTGGCGGCGATCAGCACGCCCAGAAACAGCATCGAAGGCGTGAGGAAAAACCAGGCACGGGCCGTCGGCGAAATACCGCGATCGGCGCGCACGGGGGCGGCACTCACCGGATGGGTCAGAGGTTGGTGTTCCATAGCAAGGGTCTCGTCAATGGAAAGCAGCTGACAAACACAACTTTGAAAGCCACCGCAAAACCTGTAGGAGCGGGCTTGCCCGCGAAAGCGATCTGTCATTCACATCTTTGCCGACACGAAGACCGTCATCGCGGGCAAGCCCGCTCCCACAGGGTGTTGCAGTGTTCTAAAGACTTGTGTTCGTCACTCGATCAGGAAGAAAAGATTTCCGTGTAACGACGAATCCATTGGTCATGCACCGTCGCCAGGAAGGCGTTGTCGTGCATGATCGCCTTCTCGGCAATCTGCTCAGGCGTGAGGATGTACGGGCTCTTGCGTGCTTCGGCGGAGATGATCGCCTTGGCGTTGACCGGGCCGTTGTAGATGTCTTCAGCCATCTTGCCCTGCACCAATGGGTCCAGAGAGTGGTTGATGAAGGCGTAGGCCATGTCGGTGTCGCCCGGACGATTCTTCGGCATCACCGAGAGCATCAGGTCGGTGTAGAAACCTTCCTTCATGCCGAAGGTGGCACCCAGGCCGTAGTTCGGATCGCGGATCTGTTTCGGGAAGAAGGCCGGCGCGTACAGGCCACCCATGTCCAGGGAACCGGTGCGGAACAGCTCGGCGATCTGGTTCGGGTTTTCACCCAGGGTCACCACGCGATCCTTCAGCTCGGCGAGCTTCTTGAAGCCAGGCTCGATGTTGTGTTCGTCACCACCGGCCAGTTTGGCGGCGATGATGATCAGGTCCATGGCCTCGGTCCAGTTCGGCGGCGGCAGGAAGATGTTCGGCGCCGCATCGGCATCCCACAGGGAGGCGTAGCTGGTCGGAGCTTCTTTCTGGGTGCGGGTGCTGTAGACCAGGCTGTTGCACCAGAGCAGGTAACCGATACCGTGGCCATTGGCGCCGGTGCGGTATTTCTCCGGTACGTCGACCAGGTTGGGAATGCGGTTGAGATCAGGCTTTTCCAGCAGGTTCGCGGCGGCCAGACCTTCGGCGCCGACGCCTGCCAGGGTGATGATGTCGTACTGCGGACGATCACCGCCGGCCTTGAGTTTGGCGACCATTTCCGAAGTACTGCCGGTGCGGTCGGCGACGACCTTGCAACCGTACTTGTCTTCGAAGGTCGCGGCGATGTTGCGCAACGCTGCCAGGCCGGTGTCATCGGACCAGGTCAGCAGTTTCAGGGTCTTGCCGGCAAAACGGGTATCGCTGGCATTGGCCTTGATGAACGGCATGCTCATGGCCGCTGCTGCAACCGAGGCTACGCCCACGGTCTTGATAAATTGACGTCTGTTCAGATCATGCTCGCCCATTACGGACTCCCTTTGTTTTTGTAGGTATGAGGCAGGTCGAAACTGTTGCATCCGCGCGGTCGGACCAGCGCTGGCTCCCGTATTTTCGGGGGTTTCGCTGAACCGGTGAGTTCATCCTGAGGTCGTGTAAAACACCTGACTATCGATAAAAACTCATTGAAGCCATGACGCCAGCGCATGCCTCGCTTTGAGGCATGCGCTCACCTTTTTCGTGCCGTCAGACAGCCCGAATCACGTGTTTGATTTCCTGGAAAGCCTGCAAGCCCCACGGCCCCAATTCGCGGCCGATGCTGCTCTGCTTGTAACCACCCCAGGCGGTCTGCGGGAAGATCACCTGCGGTGCGTTGATCCACACAAGCCCCGCCTGCAAAGCGTTGGCGACGCGATCGGCGGTTTCGGCACTGGTGCTGACCACGCTGGCCACCAGGCCGAACTGGCTATCGTTGGCCAGGGCAATCGCCTCGGCTTCGGAGCTGAAACGGCGTACACAGATAACCGGGCCGAAGATCTCTTCACACCACAGCGCACTGTCCAGGGGCACGTCGGTGAATACCGTCGGCTGCAAAAAATATCCGCGCGACAGGTCTGCCGGACGGTTGCCGCCGCAAACCAGCTTGGCACCGGCACTCAAGCCTCGATCGATGTGGCCGAGCACGCGCTGGTATTGCGCCTGATTGACCAGCGCACCCATCTCCACATCCGGGTCGAACGGGTCGGCCACGCGAATAGCTTCGGCACGGGCCTTCAAGCGGGTCATGAACTCGTCGGCCAGCTCGTCGGCGACCAGCACGCGGCTGGTGGCGGAGCACATCTGCCCGGCGTTGAAGAAACCGCCACCGCACGCCACGTCCACCGCCAGGTCGATGTCGGCATCGGCCAACACCAACAGCGACGACTTGCCGCCCAGTTCCAGGCTCACGCCTTTGACCGTTTCGGCGGCGCGCTGCATGACCTGAACACCCACCGCATTGCTGCCGGTGAAGGAAATCTTGGCGATGCGCGGGTCCGCCGACAGCGGCGCGCCCACGGCCAGGCCAGTGCCACAGACCAGGTTGAACACACCGGCCGGCAGGCCGGCCTGGGCAATGATGGTTGCCAGTTCAAGTTCCGGCAGCGGTGTCACTTCCGAGGGCTTGAGCACCACACAGCAACCGGCAGCCAGGGCCGGGGCGAGTTTCCAGGCAGTGGTGACCATCGGGAAGTTCCACGGCACGATCAGACCGACCACACCGCAGGGTTCGCGGCGCAGGCGTGCGCTGAAATCATCGCTTGGCAGCTCGACGGTGCTGTCCTGTTTCGCGTCCAGCCCTTCGGCCAGACCGGCGTAGTACTCAAAGGTGGCGATCACGTCATCGACGTCGATGGCCGCTTCGAACTGTGGCTTGCCGTTGTTGCTCGACTGCAACTGCATCAAGCGCTCACGGCTGGCCGACACGCCGGCAGCGATCTTGCGCAGGATTGCAGCGCGCTCGGCGCCGGTGGTCTTCGACCAGTCGGCGAAAGCCCGGGTGGCCGCGCTGACGGCCTGCTCGACTGCTTGTTCATCACCGCCCACCACAGTGGTCAGCAGCGCTTCGGTGGCCGGATTGATCACCCGCAGGTGCTCGTTGCCGGCGGACCATTTGCCGTCGATGTACAGGCCATCCAGAGTGGTTGGCAAAGTCAGGGAGACGCTCATTTCGACACCGCCTTGGTCCATGCGGTCTGATCGATTTCAATCAGGGTCGGGCCCTGGCGATCGGCGGCGACACGCAGGGCGCTACGCAGTTTCTCGGCGTCGCTGACGGCTTCTGCAGCGCAGCCCAGGGCCTTGGCCACACCGATGAAATCCGGGGTGTAGATGTCCACGCCCACCGGCTCGATGGCGCGGTTGACCATGTATTTCTTGATCTCTTCGTAGCCCTGGTTGTTCCACAGCAGCACGATCACCGGGGTTTGCGCTTCAACGGCGCTGGCCAGTTCCGGCAGGGTGAATTGCAGGCCGCCGTCACCGATCAGGCACACCACCGGCGGGCGTGCGCCGCTTTCAGTGCTGCCGCCGAGCCAGGCGCCAATCGCCGCCGGCAAGGCATAGCCGAGGGTGCCGTAGCCGGTGGACGAGTTGAACCAGCGACGCGGGCGCTCCGGGTTGAACGTCAGGTTGCCGGTGTACACCGGTTGGGTCGAATCGCCGACGAATACCGCGTCTGGCAATTCGCGCAGAACCGTTTCCAGGAAATGGGTCTGGGCCAGGGTCGGGGCATCCCAGCTGGCGGCCAGTTCTTCGCGCAGACGGGCAGCACGTACCTGGCCCCAATCGTTGCGGCGCGCCGCCAGGGACTTGTGGGACAGAGAGCTGAGCAAAGCCTGGGCGGCGTTGCGCGAGTCGGCCACCAGTGCCACGTGCGGCGGGTAGTTGCGTACGGTCTGGTCCGGATCGATGTCGATGCGCAGCAGCTTGCCCGGAATCTCGAAACCACCTTTGAAGGTGACGTCGTAATCGGTCTCGGCCAGCTCGGTACCGATGGCCAGCACCACGTCGGCCTCGGCCACCAGGGCACGGGTCGCGACCAGGCTCTGGGTCGAACCGATCAACAGCGGGTGAGCAGACTCGAGCATGCCCTTGGCGTTGATGGTCAGGGCCACCGGTGCGTCCAGCAATTCAGCCAGTTGGGTCAACTCGGCAGCGGCATCGATGGCACCGCCACCGGCCAGGATCAGCGGACGCTGGGCGGAGGCCAGCAGGTCAGTCATGCGGCTCACGGCGGATGGTGCAGCACCGGCGCGGTCGATGTTGACCGGCAGGCTGGCGAGCAGCTCATCGGCTTCTTCAACCAGCACGTCCAATGGGATTTCGATGTGCACCGGACGCGGGCGACCGGCCTGGAACAGTGCGAAGGCACGGGCCAGGACCACCGGCAACTCCGACGCCGACATCAAGGTGTGGGAGAACTCCGCGACACCGGCGCACAGTGCGCTCTGGTTCGGCAGCTCGTGCAGTTTGCCGCGACCGCCGCCCAACTGGCTGCGCGATTGCACGCTGGAGATCACCAGCATCGGAATCGAATCGGCGTAGGCCTGGCCCATCGCGGTGGTGATGTTGGTCATGCCCGGGCCGGTGATGATGAAGCACACACCCGGCTTGCCGCTGGTGCGGGCATAGCCGTCGGCCATGAAGCCGGCGCCCTGCTCGTGACGCGGGGTGACGTGGTTGATGCTCGAACGGGCCAGCCCGCGATACAGCTCAACGGTATGAACCCCCGGAATGCCGAATACCTGCTCGACTCCGTAACCTTCGAGTAACTTGACCAATACTTCGCCGCACGTCGCCATGTGTATGCCCTTCTTGTTCGTTTGAGACGCCGGGCCTGCGCAGTGTTTATGATGAATTTGCAGGTCCAGGGATGGCCTCATTGGAACGGGCGACACGTAGCCGTAACAATGGATAAAAAGTCATACTAGCCATGTCCTCACGTCATACCTTGGATCCCAATGAAACGACTGCCTCCCCTGCCGGCGCTGCACACTTTTCTGATTACCGCGCAGTGCTGCAATTTCACCCGGGCCGCCGAGCAACTGCACATCACCCAGGGCGCGGTCAGCCGACAGATCGCCGGGCTGGAAGATTTTCTCGGTTATGAATTGTTCATCCGCCAGGCCCGCGGCCTGGACCTGACCGCCGAAGGGCGTGAATGGCTGCCGCGGGTGCAGCAGGTTTTCGGCCTGATCGACGAGGCGGTGGAGCAGATCGGCGAGAAGCGCGAAACCCTGCAACTCAAGGCCCCGACCTGTGTCATGCGCTGGTTGCTGCCCCGGCTGCTGCAATGGCAAAGGGAGCGGCCGGACGTGCCGGTGGAATTGACCACCACGGTCAAGCACGGGGTCGACTTTCATCTCGAACAATTCGATGCGGCGGTGATGTATGGCGCGCCACCGGATAGCGCGCTGGAGTCGCACCTGCTGTTCGACGAACAACTCACGCCGGTCTGTTCCCGGCCCATTCTCGAAGGGGCGCTGGCCTTGCAGGCGCCGACGGACTTGCAACATCACCTGCTGCTGCACCCCACCCGCGATGAACGGGACTGGAAAGCCTGGTTGAAAGCGGCGGACGTGCACCTGACCAATGTCAGCAAGGGTCAGCACTTCGAAACCCTGGACCTGGCGATGTCGATGGCGTCCCAGGGGACGGGCGTAGCGATTGGCGACTGGTCGCTGATCGGCGATGACCTGGATGCCGGACGGCTGGTCATGCCCTTTGAACTGAAGGTAAAAACCGGGCTGGCGTATTACATGGTTTTCCCGGAAAAACCCGCGCCTTCGCCGAAGTTGCGCGAGTTGATGGGGTGGTTGGTCGAACAGGCTCAGTCACGCTGACCCCTGCGGCACTCTCTGCCCGGATCGTTCCCACGCTCTGCGTGGGAATGCAGCCCGGGACGCTCCGCGTCCCCTCCAAAGCCGAACGCAGAGCGTCCGTTGAGGCATTCCCACGCAGAGCGTGGGAACGATCAGTTAGCGTGGATCAGTAGCCGACTGTGAACCGTTGTTTTGTATGCTTCGGTGCTTCGATTTCATCCAGCATCGCAATCGCATAATCGGCAAACGTGATCCAGCTGCGCCCTGCACTGCTCACCAGCAAATCATCCTTGCCAACCCGATACGACCCGCTGCGCTCGCCTTCGACAAACTCCGCCGACGGTGACAGGAAGGTCCAGTCCAGATCCTTTTCCTGACGCAGGTTTTCCAGAAACAACGCACCGGCGCCAGCCTCTGCCTTGTACTCCGCCGGGAAGCCTTCGCTGTCGATTACCCGCGTACCGCCCGGCAACAACAACGAACCGGCACCGCCCACCACCAGCAGGCACTTGACCCCGGCCGCCTTCACCGGCCCGATGACGGCGCTGGCCGGGAGCGTCGCGAAATGCGCCGCGCTGATGACCACGTCATGCCCGGCGACTGCCGCCTGCAACGCCGCGCCATCCAGCGCATCGACCGCCTTGCTGACCACGCCTTCACGCTGGCCGATTTTCGCTGGATTGCGGGCGATAGCGGTGACGCTGTGACCGCGACGCAGGGCTTCTTCCAGCAGTTGGCTGCCGGCACGGCCGGTGGCACCGATGATTGCGATTTTGCTCATGACGTTCTCCAGTTGGCTGAGGTGTATCTTTGAAAGGTGTGCGGCAAACATTGCTTTTGTGGCGAGGGAGCTTGCTCCCGCTCGGCTGCGCAGCAGTCGTAAACCTGAAAGCACGCAGGGGAGCGCTTCGCACTCCGGCGGGAGCAAGCTCCCTCGCCACAAAAGCTGCAGCATCAAGCAACACGGGTTACCACTTCATCTCGCCCTTGGCGACTTTGGCGCTCAGCTCCAGGGAGCTTTCTTCGCCCAGGGTCGGGTAGCGTTTTTTCATGGCAGCGATCAGCGCGGCAGAGTCCTTGGCCTTGGCGGTTTCTTCGTCGAAGGCCTTGATGTAATCGGCGGTGAACTGCACGGCAGCCAGGGATCGCGCACTCTCACCGAGGTAATGGCCGGGCACGATGGTTTTCGGTTTCAGGGTTTCGATCGAATGCAGCGTAGCCAACCAATCGGCATGGGACTGTGGCGTCTGGGTGTCGGCCATCCACACGTGGATGTTTTGCGCCACGACCACGCCACCGACCACCGCCTTGATCGACGGAATCCACACAAAACTGCGATCCGGTTGTTTGCCATCCAGGCCGACCACCTGCAGCTTCTGCCCTTCGAGGATCAGGCTGTCGCCCTTGAGCACCTCTGGCACGACGGTTTTGGCCGGCGCATCAGCCCCCAACTTCGGTCCCCAGAACGCCAGTTTGCCGGCCACTGTCTGCTTGATGTGATCGACTGTCGGCTGCGAAGCGAGAACCCTGGCCTTGGGGAATGCAGCGGTCAGGGTGTCGAGGCCGAAGTAGTAATCCGGGTCACCATGGCTGATGTAAATGGTGGTCAGTTGCTTACCACTGGCGCGGATTTTTTCCACCACTTGCTCGGCCTGGGATTTGCCGAATTGAGCGTCCACCAGGATCGCGTCCTTGTCGCCGCTGACCAGCACCGAGGTCACCGGGAAAATCGCCTTGTCGCCAGGGTTGTAGACGTCCAGCGTCAAGGTCGATGCGCTGGCCTGGCCGGCGAAACCGAGGGCGGTGGCCAGCAGAATGCGTTTGAGAGAGGTGAATCCGATCATCTGTTGCTCCGTGGTTTGGATTGCTTGCCCTCCTGTAGGAGCGAGCCTGCTCGCGATGGTCGCAAGGGCAACGCGTTCAACCCTGTCTGCACGCGTTATCGTTGACGACCATCGCGAGCAGGCTCGCTCCCACAGAAGAGCAGACGCCCGAGAGGACATGGGAGCAGAGCTTAGTTGCCTGACTCAGTACAAAAAATGCGATGCTGGGACACAGTTTGTTTCTGAAATCGGGCAAATCATGGATCGTCTACAAGCAATGCGGGTGTTCGTCACGGTGGTCGACCTCGGCAGCCAGTCGGCCGCCGCCGATCATCTGGAGCTGTCTCGGCCGGTGGTTTCACGGTATCTGGCGGAATTGGAGGATTGGGTCGGCGCGCGCCTGATGCACCGCACCACCCGCAAGTTGAGCCTGACTGCCGCCGGCATTGAAACCCTGCCCCGTTGCCGGCAAATGCTGGAGCTGTGCAACGACTTGCAGGCTGCCGTCAGCGAGCCGGACGACGCACCGCGCGGCCTGCTGCGCATCAGCGTCAGTACTTCGTTCGGTCAGGCGCAACTGGCCGACGCCGTGGCGGCCTACGTCAAGCGCTACCCCGGCGTCAGCATCGATTTGCAGATGCTCGATCGCACGGTGAACCTGGTGGATGAGCGCATCGATCTGGCGATTCGCACCAGCAGCGACCTGGACCCCAACCTGATCGCCCGGCGCCTGACCGTCTGTCGTTCGGTGATCTGCGCCTCCCCCGCTTACCTGCGCGAGCACCCGACGCCGCAACGGGTCGAGGACCTGAGCCGGCACAACTGCCTGACCCATTCCTACTTCGGCAAGAGCCTGTGGCATTTCGAACAGGATGGCGAACAGATCTCGGTCCCGGTGCAGGGCAACATCAGCGCCAACGAAGCCAGCACCCTGCTGCGCGCGGCGATGGCCGGTGCCGGCGTGGCGATGCTGCCCACCTATCAGGCCGGGGTGCATATCCACAGCGGTGAACTGGTACGCCTGCTGCCAGGGGCTGAACCCCGGCAGATGAACGTGTACGCGGTGTATGCCTCACGCAAACACATGCCCGCGGCGTTGCGCAGCTTGCTGGATTTTCTGGTGGTGAGATTTCCGGAAAAACCGACGTGGGATGTTGGCCTATAACCGCAATCCCCTGTGGGAGCGAGCCTGCTCGCGAATGCGCTGTGTCAGTCGACGAATGTATTGAACGTTGGACCGCTTTCGCGAGCAGGCTCGCTCCCACAATGGGAAACATCAGTGTTCTGAATACCGGCTTACAACCGCAGATCGTCCTGCTGGCAACTCACTGGCCCTGACCTATGCTCAAGGTAATACCCAAGGGTATTCGTTCAGAGGTCTACGCCATGAACATCAGAACAAGAAGGTACCTGGCGATTTTCATCACCTGCGCGGTCACGCTCGGGCTGTATGGCGCCGCAGCCTGGCGCGTCGAGCAGTTGCGCAACCTGCCCCGTGACTACGCCAGCTGCAATTTCGAGCGTTGCATTCCCCACAACGCCACCCTCAACGCCCTGCGCTGACGGCAGGCTCAGGCCTGGTTGTCCTGGTCGGCCTTCAATCGGTCGCGAAACGCCTTGGGCGAGATGCCTACTCGACGCCGGAACAGGCGTGTGAAGTTGGTCGGATCGGAGAAGCCCAACAGGTCCGACATCTCATAAATCGTCATGCTGGTGTAGGTCAGCAAGCGCTTGGCCTCCAGCAACTGCCGCTCGTGCATGATCTGCAGCGCCGGCTGCCCCGCCAGTTCGCGACAGGTGCCATTGAGGTGCGACACGGAAATGCCCAGGCGATGGGCCAGGTCCTCGACCTTGACGTGCTGTCGATAAGTCTCTTCCACCAGTTGAATGAACCCGTTGAGGTATTCCCTGGCGCGCTGCGGCCGTTGCGTGGCCGTGTGTCGCTGGATCACCTGGCGGCTGACCCACACCATGATCACGCTGACCAGCGAATGCATGAGCATGTCCCGGGCTGGCTGGTGGCTGGTGTATTCGGCTTGCAGGGCGGCGAACAGGCTGTGGAGGTAGTCGGCGTCCTGGCCGGCCGGGTAGCTCTCGGCGTGGGCCAGCGCATTCACCGAATGCCCCAGTTGCGCCTGAAGGTGAGCGATCAAGGGGGCTGCCAGGGTCACTACGAACCCTTCGACGTCCTCTGAGAAACGAAATCCGTGCACCGACAACGGTGGCAGGATCTGGATCGCCGGTTCAGTCAGTTGCGTACGTTTGCCTTCGATTTCAAGCTCTGCCTGACCTTTGAATACGAAGAGCAACTGGCACAAATCGGCGTGGCGGTGGGGTTTGATTTCCCATTGATGTTCGCGGCTGCGTTTGGAGATGGTTTCACAGTGCAGCAAGTCCGGGGTCGGCCAATCCAGGCTTTCACCGTAGAGCTTGAACACTGGAATCGAAGGCAGGTCAGGCTTGTTCATCACTTCAATCCAGGCCTCGGAGTTGATGACGGGCGATAATCGCACCGATTGGCAGAAAGTACAGATATCGGCTCAGTTTTCACCTTCAATTGACAGACCCGCAAGTGAAAAATGCAAGCACTCGATCCATAAAAATCATTCACCGGCCTGGGCCGCGTGAGGCTTGCGAGTCATAAAAACAATGAAAACCTTGAAAACCCAAATCGCCATTATTGGCGCCGGTCCCTCCGGTCTGTTGCTCGGTCAGTTGCTGCACAACGCCGGTATCGACACCCTGATTCTCGAACGCCAGACCCCCGACTATGTACTCGGCCGCATCCGTGCCGGCGTCCTCGAACAAGGCATGGTAGAGCTATTGCGCCAGGCCGGCGTGAGTCAGCGCATGGACACCGAAGGGCTGGTCCACGGCGGCTTCGAACTGGCCCTCGATGGTCGTCGCGTACACATCGATCTGCAAGCCCTCACCGACGGCAGGACCGTAATGATCTACGGTCAGACCGAAGTCACCCGTGACCTGATGGCCGCTCGTCGGGAGGCCGGTGCGAGGACGATTTACCAGGCCGACAAGGTCACCCCCCATGGCATGAAAACCGAAGAACCCTTCGTTACCTTCGAGAAGGACGGCGAGTTGTATCGTCTCGATTGCGACTACATCGCCGGCTGCGACGGTTTCCATGGCGTGGCGCGACAGTCGATTCCCGCCGAGTGCCTGAAGGTGTTCGAGCGGGTCTACCCCTTTGGCTGGCTGGGGATCCTGGCTGACACCCCGCCGGTCCATGAAGAGCTGGTCTACGCCCGCCACGAACGCGGCTTCGCCCTGTGCAGCATGCGGTCGCCCACGCGCACCCGTTATTACCTGCAAGTCCCCGCCGAAGAGAAGGTCGAAGACTGGTCCGACCAACGCTTCTGGGATGAACTCAAATCCCGTCTACCCCAGGCGCTGGCCCACAATCTGGTGACTGGGCCGTCCATCGAAAAAAGCATCGCGCCGTTGCGCAGTTTCGTGGTCGAGCCCATGCAGTACGGACGGATGTTCCTGGTCGGCGACGCCGCGCATATCGTCCCGCCCACCGGGGCCAAGGGCTTGAACCTGGCGGCGAGCGATGTCAGTACGCTGTTCAATATCCTGCTGAAGGTTTACCGCGAGGGTCGCTTCGATCTGCTGGAGAAATACTCGGACGTCTGTCTGCGCCGAGTGTGGAAAGCCGAGCGTTTTTCCTGGTGGATGACCTCGATGTTGCACCGTTTCCAGGATCAGGATGCCTTTAGCCAGCGCATCGCCGAGTCGGAACTGGACTATTTCATCGACTCCGAGGCCGGTCGCAAAACCATCGCAGAAAATTACGTCGGGCTTCCTTATGAGGCTATCGAATAGCCTGCTACCGACTTACACTGGCGAGCATCCCCGCTCGCCCTTGCCTCGCGCGGGACCTTCACTGCCCGCAGGTTCTCCCGTGACCAATCTCAACCATCCCGAAACGCCCAAGCCCGCCATCCGCAGCGTGTTGATCGCGCTGATGCTGGCGATATTTCTCGGCGCCCTGGACCAGACCATCGTCGCCGTGTCGATGCCGGCCATCTCCGCGCAGTTCAAGGATGTCAGCCTGCTGGCCTGGGTGATTTCCGGCTATATGGTGGCGATGACGGTATCCGTGCCGATCTACGGCAAACTCGGCGATCTGTACGGGCGGCGCAAATTGATGCTGTTCGGCATGGGCCTGTTCACCCTCGCCTCGTTGTTTTGCGGCATGGCCCAGAGCATGGAACAACTGGTGCTGGCGCGGATTTTCCAGGGCATCGGCGCCGGCGGGATGATTTCCGTCAGCCAGGCGATCATCGGTGACATCGTGCCGCCGCGGGAACGGGGGCGTTATCAGGGTTATTTCAGCAGCATGTATGCGGCAGCCAGCGTGGCCGGGCCGGTACTGGGCGGCTACATGACCGAGTACCTGTCCTGGCGCTGGGTGTTCCTGATCAACCTGCCGCTGGGGCTCGGCGCGTATTGGGTCGCCCGACGCAATCTGATGGGCTTGCCGATACCTCAACGCAAACCGGTCATCGATTACCTGGGCACCCTGTTGATGATCATCGGCCTGACCGCGTTGTTGCTCGGCATCACCGAGGTCGGCCAGGGGCATCCATGGACCAGCAGCCAGGTGCTGGGTCTGTTTGCCTGTGCGGTGGTGGTGCTGGCGGTGTTCGTCTGGCACGAACGTCGCGCGCGGGAGCCGTTGCTGCCCATGCATTTGTTCGCCAATAGCAACGCATTGCTGTGCTGGTGCGCAATTTTCATCACCAGCTTCCAGGCGATTTCCCTGACCGTACTGATGCCGTTGCGCTTTCAGAGCGTGACCGGCGCCGGGGCCGACAGCGCAGCGCTGCACTTGCTGCCGCTGGCGATGGGCTTGCCGATCGGTGCGTACTTTGCCGGGCGCCGTACCTCTGTAACCGGGCGCTATAAGCCCCAGATTCTCACCGGCGCCCTGCTGATGCCGCTCGCGATCCTTGGCATGGCGCTTAGCCCGCCCCAGGCCTTTGTGTGGAGCAGCCTGTTCATGTTGATCAGCGGCATCGCTTCGGGGATGCAGTTCCCGACGTCACTGGTGGGGGCGCAGAATTCCGTGGAGCAGCGCGATATCGGCGTCGCCACCAGTACCACCAACCTGTTCCGCGCCCTGGGTGGTGCGGTGGGCGTGGCGCTCATGTCGGCGCTGTTGCTGGCGTTGTTGCAGGATTCGAGCTTCGCCCATTTGACCGGCTCGGCGCTGGTCGGCGAAGGGCATTCAGGCAATGTCCTGCTGGACGGCCTGAACGCCGCCCCGGGGGATGCGCAGAATGCCTTGCGCGGCGAACTGCTGCTGACCTTCCAGCATCTGCTGATGGTCAGTGCGGGGGTTTCGCTGCTGGGGCTGGCGGCGGCGATTGCCATGCCGAACCGGTTGTTGCGTGGGCGGGAAGACAAGGTTCGTTAAAGCAAAAGATCGCAGCCTGCGGCAGCTCCTACAGGGGGTACGCATTCCAATGTAGGAGCTGCCGCAGGCTGCGATCTTTTGATCTTTGCTTTCAAGGGCTGTAATACCCCACAGCCACCAGCAAATGCCCGACCTTCTTCAGGTAGGCATGCTTGTCCTCGACCTTGCCCGTCACCGGATTCCTCCAGCGATATTCGTACTCGCCATAATCCTGCTTGCTCATCAGCGCCAGGATCGGCTCACCCACCGGTTTGCCTTCCGGGTCCTTGATCTTGCCAAAATCGGTGTTGATCAAACGCAGGTTGGTGCCGTGGGCCAGGTAACGCTGGGTGTTGAGGTCAACGACAAACACATACAGGTCATCCTGCAGGTAACCGCCCTTGAGGGAGTTGATCGCCGCCAACGTGCCCTTTTCGTCCTTGGCCAGGTCGATCGCCGCTTTATTCAGCAGGGCCATGGCCTGTTCCGCCGACGCCCGTGGCTGGTAATAGCCAACCGCAAGAATTCGCTGACCGACGCGCTGGTAGTACACATGCTTGCGTTCGACCTTGCCGTCGGCCCAGTTCTGCCAGCGGTAATCGGCCTGCTGAATGCCATTGCCTTCCGGCACTTTCAGGGCGTCCTTGAAGGTTTTCTGCAAATCCGGCCCGAGGACCGTCGACACATCACGCCCAATCAGCGCCGCCGACGGCCCGCCACTGGCGAGCATCACGCCGTTGGTGTCGAGGACGAAGACGTAACGGTCCTTGTCGACGAACTCGCCCTGACGGCTGAACGCAGCGAAGGCCTTGTCGCCGTTGTCGTGATAGTAAGCCAGGGCTTTTTCAAGCAAGGCGATGGCGGCCTGGCTGTCGGCCTTTTCCGTTCCGGCCGCTTGCACCTGGCCCAGCCCCAGTAAAAACATGCCGCACAGCAAGACGAATTTATGCAGAAACCCCATTGCGCATCCCCTGCTCCTGTTGATGTTTCAAGAGCGTAGAACGGCTTGGGGATATGTACGAATATTCAGGAAAAAGCGAGCACGACCTGTAAGAGCGAGCCTGCTCGCGATGTTCTAAAGAGCGCCGCGCATATCCATTAGCCCCGCGTTTTCGTTGACGACCATCGCGAGCAGGCTCGCTCCTACAGGTGATCGCGTTACTGCCGTGCGCGCAGCTGTTGCTGCAGATTCTGGATCTGCGCTTGAAGGGTGTTGATGTTGCGGGTCACCTGGCCACGGAAGGCGTCGAATTCGGCGGTGTTGGTCGAGCCTTGAGCCGGTGCCGGGCGATTGTCCTGCTCGCTTTTGAGCACCACGATTTCCTGCTCCAGCCGCTCGATGGCAGCGCTCGGGTTGCCCTGTTTCTTCAGTGCAGTGATGTCGGCACCCAGGCTCTTGAGTTGTGCATCGAACTTCTCGGTGTCAGCCGGGGCATTTTTCAGTGCCGTCAGTTCGCTGGTCACGGTTTTGAGCTGGGCCTGCAATTGAGCGTTGGCGGCCTGTTGTTCGGTGTTCTGGGCAACGGCCTGCGCCAGGCGCTTGTCCAGCTCAACGGTCTGGGCGCTCATCTGTGCCAGACGCTTGTCCAGATCCGAGGCCTGACCGGCCACGCCTTGTTGCTGTTGGTCCTGATCCCGCAGCCGGGTTTCCAGCTGCCTGATTTGCAGCTTCAAGGCTTCGCTGTCGGTGGTGACGTTGGTCTGGCTGGCGACCACCTTGCCGGAAATGTCCTGCAAACGCCCCGCCGCTTCCTCGCTGATCCGCGCGAAGCTTTCCTGGGTCGCGACCAGTTGCTGCTCCATCAGCGAAATCTGCTGAAAGCTCCACCAGGCCAGGCCGGCGAACGCAAAGAACAACGCGCCGACCAGTGCCCACAGCGGCCCGGTGCTCGCGCTGCGGACCTTCACCACCGGCGCGGGGCGTGAGTGCACGGAGGTGCGGGCCGTGACCGGATAATCATCGTCGTCGAGACTGTCGGCACGCAGGCTCGGTACATCGAAGTCGTCGTTGGCATCGTTACGCATGGCTATTGAGTCAACCTTAGTGAACCAGTGATGGCTTTATGCTGCGAGTATACCCCCCAACTGCCGCAACGATTGACCCTCAAGCCCGAAGTCGGTTCAGTGCGGGGCTGCTCAGCCCATCGCCTGGGCTTTCCACCAGGTGCAGAACTCATCGAGGGCAGCCCACAGGCTGACCTTCGGGTCGTAGTCCAGATAATGCCGGGCGCGGCTGATGTCGAGGGTGAAATTCTTGTTCATGACCTGCATACCCAGGCGCGACAGCGTCGGTTCCGGGCGACCCGGCCACAACTTGCATGCGCCTTCATTGAGCGCTGCGACAGAGTAGGCCAAGCCGTAGGAACGGTAGCGGGTAACCTGTGGGACTTCCATGTTGCGCATGACGTAATTGACCACATCCCACAGGGGAATCGGCGTGCCGTTGCTGATGTTGTAGGCACGGCCCAGGGCGGAACCGCTGGCCAGCAAACTGCTGAGCAACGCCTCGTTGAGGTTCTGCACACTGGTGAAATCGACCTTGTTCAGGCCGTTGCCAATGATCGCCAGACGCCCCTTGCGCTGCATCTTGAGCAGGCGCGGGAAGATGCTCATGTCGCCGGCACCGGTGACGAAGCGCGGGCGCAGGGCCAGGGTTTCCAGCCCGAACTCCTGGGCGCCGAAGACCTTTTGCTCGGCCAGGTATTTGGTCGCGGCGTACGGATGTTTAAAGCGTTTGGGCACCTGCTCTTCGGTCAGCCCCAAATGATCGCGACCGTCGAAATAGATCGATGGCGAAGACAAATGCACCAGCCGCCGGACCCGTTGCTTCAGGCAGGCTTCGACCACGTTTTCCGTGACCTCGACGTTCCCCTGATGGAAGTCCTGATAGCGCCCCCACAGGCCGACCGCACCGGCGCAATGCACCACGGCTTCGACGTCGGCACACAGCTGGCGGGTAAACTCCGGGTCGCTCAGATCACCCTGGATGAACTCGGCACCACGCCGCACCAGATGCTCCACACCTTCGGCCCGGCGTCCGTTGATCCGCACCTCCAGCCCCTGCTCCAGGGCGAAACGCGCAAAGCGCCCGCCAATGAAGCCGCTTGCGCCGGTGACCAGAATTTTCATGGGGTATTCCTTCGGATACAGCTGCAGGCTTTGAGGTTCAAGCTGCAAGTTAGTTAATGCGCCGGCTCTCACTAGCCGTTTGCAGCTTGACGCTTAAAGCGGCTTGAAGGGCACGAGCCATTGTTTCGTTGCGCACAGCAATTGATCGGTGAGTAACCCGAGCAACTGGCCGCCATTGCGCCAATGATGCCAGTACAGCGGCACATCGATCGGCTTATCTGGCAAAAGCTCGCGCAAAGTGCCGTTTTTCAACTGATCGCGAACCTGCAACTCCGGCACCAGGCCCCAGCCAAGTCCGGCTTCGGCCAGGCGCATGAAGCCTTCGGACGATGGACACAAATGGTGTTCGAAGCCGCCATCGACGCCGAGGGACGCCAGGTAGCGATGCTGCAGGAAATCATCCGGGCCGAAGACCAGGGCCGGAGTGCGAGCCAATTGGTCGGCACGCACAACCTGCGGGAAATGCCGCTCGATGAAGGCCGGGCTGGCCAGCGCGCGATAACGCATCGCCCCCAGCAATACGCTACGGGCGCCGGCCACCGGCCGCTCGCTGGCACACAGGCAGGCCGCCACTTCCCCGGCGCGCATGCGCTTGAGGCCGACGGTCTGGTCTTCCACGATCAGCTCCAGCAACACATGCTGGTCGGCGCAAAAATCCCCCACGGCCTGCGCCCACCAGGTCGCCAGGCTGTCGGCGTTCAACGCGATGCGCAAACGTTCCGGCAGCCCCTCTTCATCCAGCGCCGGCACCAGGCTTTGTAAATCGCGCTCAAGCAGGCGCACTTGCTGCACATGGTTGAGCAGGCGCCGGCCGATTTCCGTCGGCGACGGCGGTGTGCCCCGCACCAACACCGGCTGCCCCACCCGCGCCTCGAGCAATTTGATGCGCTGGGAAATCGCCGATTGCGACAACCCCAGCACTTGCGCGGCCCGTTCGAAACCCGCCTGCTCGACCACGGCGGCCAGGGCGGACAGCAATTTATAGTCGAACATCAGTTTTCCTAATGAGCGATCAGCAGTATTGGTTTTTCTTATACAGCGATGTACCCGAGAATGACCAGCACGATCTCTTGAACAGGAAACACTCCAATGGCTGGCGAAACTTCACTGGCAACGCTGCTGCGCAGCATGAGCCCGCAACTCAACGCTGGCGAATACGTGTTCTGCACCTTGAGCGACGGCCAGTTGCCCCACGGCCTGGAGATCATCGGCAGCTTTCGGGAGCAGGAAGGCCTGACGGTCATTCTCGAACGCTCCCGCGCCGAACAGGCCGGTTTCAGCTTCGACTACATCGCGGCCTGGATCACCTTGAACGTGCACTCGGCCCTCGAAGCCGTCGGCCTCACCGCCGCGTTCGCCACGGCACTGGGCCGGGCGGGCATCAGCTGCAACGTGATCGCAGGCTTCTACCACGACCATTTGTTCGTCGGCCAGGCCGACGCCGAACGCGCGATGCAAGTGCTGCGCGACCTGGCAGCGAACGCGGAGTAATCATCATGTGGCAAAGCTATGTAAATGGCCTGTTGGTGGCCTTCGGCCTGATCATGGCGATCGGCACGCAAAACGCTTTTGTGCTGGCGCAGAGTCTGCGACGTGAACATCACCTGCCGGTGGCGGCACTGTGCGTGGCCTGTGATGCGCTGCTGGTAGCCGCCGGAGTGTTCGGCTTGGCGACAGTGCTGGCGCAGAATCCGACCCTGTTGGCGGTCGCCCGTTGGGGTGGCGCGGTGTTTTTGATTTGGTACGGCAGCCAGGCGTTGCGCCGGGCCCTTTCACAGCAAAGCCTGCAGCAGGGTGAAAACCAGACCGTTCGCTCGCTGCGGGCAGTGATGCTCAGTGCGTTGGCCGTGACCCTGCTCAACCCGCATGTGTATCTGGACACCGTATTGCTGATCGGCTCCCTTGGCGCGCAACAAACCGAGCCCGGCGCTTATGTCGTGGGGGCGGCGAGTGCTTCGTTGCTGTGGTTCTTTACCCTGGCCCTGGGTGCCGCGTGGCTGGCGCCATGGCTGGCTCGCCCAAGCACCTGGCGCATTCTTGATCTGTTGGTGGCGGTCATGATGTTCGCGGTAGCTGTGCAACTGATCACAGCCGGCTGATTTATTCCAAACAGCTCTGGAACCTCTATTCCACACAGTTGTTGCGTGGTTATGCCGCACCCCCGGTGCTATGATCCGACCCTGCGCCGCAAAGAGTACAAAACTCCCCGGCGCTTGTCTGGCCGCCCGTGATCGGCCTTGCGCTCACCGCACCTGACCTGATTAGGAGATCCACCATGGCTTTCGAATTGCCGCCACTGCCTTACGCTCACGATGCACTGCAGCCGCACATTTCCAAGGAAACTCTGGAATTCCACCACGACAAGCACCACAACACCTACGTCGTGAACCTGAACAACCTGGTGCCAGGCACCGAGTTCGAAGGCAAGACCCTGGAAGAAATCGTCAAGACTTCCTCGGGCGGCATCTTCAACAACGCCGCTCAGGTCTGGAACCACACTTTCTACTGGAACTGCCTGGCGCCAAACGCCGGCGGTCAACCAACCGGCGCACTGGCTGAAGCCATCAACGCCGCTTTCGGTTCCTTCGACAAGTTCAAGGAAGAATTCAGCAAGACTTCCATCGGCACTTTCGGTTCCGGCTGGGGCTGGCTGGTGAAAAAAGCTGACGGCTCCCTGGGCCTGGCCAGCACCATCGGCGCCGGCAACCCGCTGACCAACGGCGACACCCCGCTGCTGACCTGCGACGTCTGGGAACACGCCTACTACATCGACTACCGCAACCTGCGTCCAAAATACGTCGAAGCATTCTGGAACCTGGTTAACTGGAAATTCGTTGCTGAGCAGTTCGAAGGCAAAACCTTCACCGCTTAAGCTCGATGCCAGACAAAAACCCGGCTTACATGCCGGGTTTTTTTATGGGTGCAAGAGGCTCAGTGCCTGCCGGGCCGCCATCGCGAGCAGGCTCGCTCCTACAGGGATTGTGGTTCAGTCGCAAAAATGAGGTCGGCTGTCAGGCCGCCTTCGCGGGCAAGCCCGCTCCCACAGGGGACGGCGTACACCTGACCTGCTTCTCACCACTCAACAGGCCGAGCGTTAGCTCGCCTGCAAGCTTTTGATTTTGATCCACCCGCCCCTTCGGGAGGCTGAGTGGAGGCGTTCATCCGGGGGTAAGGCGCGCAGCGCCGTGCGGCGAAGCCGCACACATCGAGAGGAGGTGCAGCGAAGCAAACCGGAGGCGATGCCCCCGGATGAATGCTGGAGCGAAGGAACCCCGAGCCTCAGCGAGGGGCCGGACGCCGGGGCAAGCGTTTTTGGTTACTTTTAAGGCGTTTGTTAAAAGTGACTCGCCGTAAGGGCGAAACCATAAGTCGCCGTTACCGAAGAAACGGATATACACACAACCCAACCCCAGCCTGGTCGGCCCAAAGGCCGCCACGATGAAACGCCCCCCAACCCCTTGCCCCAGAGCCACACCCGTCTACCATCAATTCAAAGGAAATTATCAGCACATCCCCTCAAGTTGAAGGACTCGACAACCGACACAGTACTAATCGGATAATTAATCCAGTCAACAGCATATCGGCCAAGCTGCAGGCAAAATCCTGCAGGCATGATTGACCCTTTGACTGCCATCACGGGATTGCCAATACTCATGGCAACTTGATGCTACCCGCACGGAACAAGGAATAACCCTTTGAAGCTGGAACTCAAGAACAGCTTGTCGGTGAAGTTGCTCCGGGTCGTGCTCCTGTCGGCATTGATCGTCGGCGTGGTCTTGAGCTGCGCGCAGATCGTTTTCGATGCCTATAAAACACGCCAGGCCGTCGCCAACGATGCCGAACGCATCCTCGACATGTTTCGCGATCCCTCGACCCAGGCCGTCTACAGCCTGGACCGGGAGATGGGCATGCAGGTGATCGAAGGCCTGTTCCAGGACGACGCCGTGCGCCAGGCCTCCATCGGCCATCCCAATGAAGCCATGCTCGCGCAAAAATCCCGCGACTTGCAGCACTCCAACAGCCGCTGGCTGACCGACCTTATTTTGGGCCAGGAACGCACCTTCACCACCCAACTGGTGGGACGCGGGCCTTACAGCGAGTATTACGGTGACTTAAGCATCACCCTAGACACGGCCACCTATGGGCAAGGTTTCATCGTCAGCTCGGTGATCATCTTCATTTCCGGCGTACTGCGCGCCATGGCAATGGGGCTGGTGCTGTATCTGGTCTATCACTGGCTGCTGACCAAGCCGCTGTCGCGGATCATCGAGCACCTGACCGAAATCAACCCGGACCGCCCCAGCGAACACAAGATCCCGCAGCTCAAGGGCCACGAAAAGAACGAATTGGGCATCTGGATCAACACCGCCAACCAGCTGCTGGAGTCCATCGAGCGCAACACCCACCTGCGCCACGAGGCGGAAAACAGCCTGTTGCGCATGGCCCAGTACGACTTCCTGACCGGCCTGCCGAACCGTCAGCAACTACAGACCCAACTGGACAAGATCCTGGTCGACGCCGGCAAGCTGCAGCGTCGGGTTGCGGTGTTGTGTGTCGGTCTCGATGACTTCAAGGGCATCAACGAACAATTCAGCTACCAGACCGGTGACCAACTGCTGCTGGCCCTGGCCGACCGCTTGCGAGCGCACAGCGGACGCCTCGGCGCCCTCGCCCGTCTGGGCGGTGACCAGTTCGCCCTGGTGCAGGCCGATATCGAACAGCCCTACGAGGCCGCCGAGCTGGCGCAAAGCATTCTCGATGACCTGGAAGCGGCGTTTGCCCTCGATCATCAGGAAATCCGCCTGCGCGCCACCATCGGCATCACCCTCTTCCCCGAAGACGGCGACAGCACCGAGAAGCTGCTGCAAAAAGCCGAGCAGACCATGACCCTGGCCAAGACCCGCTCGCGCAACCGCTATCAGTTCTATATCGCCAGCGTCGACACCGAGATGCGCCGTCGTCGCGAACTGGAAAAAGACCTGCGCGATGCCCTGGCCCGCGAACAGTTCTACCTCGTCTACCAGCCGCAAATCAGCTACCGCGATAACCGCGTTGTGGGCGTCGAAGCCTTGATTCGCTGGCAACATCCCGAACATGGGCTGGTTCCACCGGATCTGTTCATCCCGCTGGCCGAGCAGAACGGCACCATCATTGCCATCGGCGAGTGGGTGCTGGACCAGGCCTGCAAGCAATTGCGCGACTGGCATGACCAGGGCTTCAGCGATTTGCGCATGGCGGTGAACCTTTCCACCGTGCAACTGCACCACGCCGAGTTGCCACGGGTGGTCAACAACCTGCTACAGATGTATCGCCTGCCGCCGCGCAGCCTGGAGCTGGAAGTCACCGAGACCGGCCTGATGGAAGACATCAGCACCGCCGCCCAGCATTTGCTCAGCCTGCGCCGCTCCGGCGCGCTGATTGCGATTGACGACTTCGGTACGGGCTACTCGTCACTGAGTTACCTGAAAAGCCTGCCGCTGGACAAGATCAAGATCGACAAGAGCTTTGTGCAGGACCTGCTCGATGACGACGATGACGCGACCATCGTTCGCGCCATCATTCAGTTGGGCAAGAGCCTGGGCATGCAGGTGATTGCCGAAGGCGTGGAAACCGCCGAGCAAGAGGCCTACATCATCTCCGAAGGCTGCCATGAAGGTCAGGGCTATCACTACAGCAAACCGCTGTCGGCCAGGGAATTGGGGGCTTACTTGAAGCAGGCCCAGCGCAGCAACGCCGCAATCTGGTAATCCGTGGGAGCGAGCTTGCTCGCGATGAAGACGACTCATTTTTCCAGATGCCCCGCATCATCGTTCACGTCCATCGCGAGCAAGCTCGCTCCCACAGGGTCAAAGCAATTGCTCTGTGAATAAGAAATATTTCCAAGAACAACTCTTTACACATAATGCGAAAGATTTGCATTATGTCGCGGTTTTGCGCGACGAACGCGCCATACCCCCCCTCTCGAAGCAGGATGTTCGCCATGATTCGTATGCCTCTGGCTACCGCCAGTCTGTTGGCCATCGCAATTTCCCTCGCCGGTTGCGGTGAAGGCAAAGACAAAGAAAAAGCTGCCGCACCTGCCCCCGCTGCCAGCACCGCTGCTGCCCCGGCTGCTCCAGCCGCCGCGCCTGCCGCTGCCGGCAAAGTCGATGAAGCCGCTGCCAAAGCCGTTGTCGCTCATTACGCCGACATGGTTTTCGCCGTTTACAGTGATGCCGAATCCACCGCGAAAAACCTGCAAAAAGCCGTTGATGCCTTCCTCGCCAAGCCGAACGCCGACACCCTGAAAGCGGCCAAGGAAGCCTGGATCGCGGCCCGTGTTCCTTACCTGCAGAGCGAAGTATTCCGCTTCGGCAACACCATCATCGACGACTGGGAAGGTCAGGTGAACTCCTGGCCACTGGACGAAGGCCTGATCGACTACGTCGACAAATCCTACGAGCACGCACTGGGTAACCCGGGCGCCGCCGCCAACATCATCGCCAATACCGAAATCCAGATCGGCGAAGACAAGGTCGACGTGAAGGACATCACCCCGGAAAAACTCGCCAGCCTGAACGAGCTGGGCGGTTCCGAGGCCAACGTCGCCACCGGCTACCACGCCATCGAATTCCTGCTGTGGGGCCAGGATCTGAACGGCACCGGCCCTGGCGCCGGCAACCGTCCGGCTTCGGACTACCTGGAAGGCGCCGGCGCCACCGGCGGCCACAACGACCGTCGTCGCGCCTACCTGAAATCCGTGACCCAATTGCTGGTCAGCGATCTGGAAGAAATGGTTGGTAACTGGAAGCCGAACGTGGCCGACAACTACCGCGCCACCCTGGAAGCGGAACCGGCTGAAAGCGGCCTGCGTAAAATGCTGTTCGGCATGGGCAGCTTGTCCCTGGGCGAACTGGCGGGCGAGCGCATGAAGGTTTCCCTGGAAGCCAACTCCCCGGAAGACGAACAGGATTGCTTCAGCGACAACACCCACAACTCGCACTTCTACGATGCCAAGGGCATCCGCAACGTGTACCTGGGCGAGTACACCCGCGTCGACGGCACCAAGATGACCGGCGCCAGCCTGTCGTCGCTGGTGGCCAAGGCCGACCCGGCGGCCGACACCGCGCTGAAAGCAGACCTGGCCGCGACCGAAGCCAAGATCCAGCTCATGGTTGATCACGCCAACAAGGGTGAGCACTACGACCAGCTGATCGCCGCCGGCAACACCGCTGGCAACCAGATCGTGCGTGACGCCATCGCGTCCCTGGTCAAGCAGACCGGCTCGATCGAAGCCGCCGCTGGCAAACTGGGCATCGCCGACCTGAACCCGGACAACGCTGATCACGAGTTCTGATCAACGCTGGCTGAACAGAAAGGCGACCTTCGGGTCGCCTTTTTTGTACCTGTCATTCACAAATCACTGTGGGAGCGGGCTCGCTCGCGAAGGCGGCGCCACATTCAACATTTTTGGAGACTGACACACCGCTTTCGCGAGCAAGCCCGCTCCCACAGGTGTTTGTGGTGTGCTCGTCAATCGTGCTCCACATCAAGTAAACGATAATTCCTCTTATTCAAACTCCACTGCCCTGTTAGACTTTGCGCCCTCGTTTTACTCGTCTTGCAGGATGTCTGATGCCCCCGCTGCTGCTTCGCTTGTCCGCACTGTTTCTGGCCCTGGGCCTGAGTGCCTGCGATGACGCCCCGCGTTTTACCAAGGCAGAACCCGGTGAAGCCCGCTCCGGGGGCAGTGCGACCGTGCGCAAGACCGATCAGAACGCCTTCTCGTTACCATCAGCGAACCTGCCGCCGTCGCGGCGCGTGGACTTCAGTGTCGGCAACAGTTTCTTTCGCAGCCCCTGGGTGATCGCTCCATCGACCACCACCGCCCGCGACGGCCTTGGTCCGTTGTTCAACACCAATGCCTGCCAGGGCTGCCATATCAAGGATGGCCGCGGTCACCCCCCTGCGCCCGATGCGGCCAATGCCGTGTCGATGCTGGTGCGCCTGTCGATTCCGGACGCCCCGGCCTATGCCAGCATCATTGAAAAGCAGGGTGTCGTGCCGGAGCCGGTTTACGGCGGGCAGTTCCAGGACATGGCCGTGCCCGGCGTCGCCCCGGAAGGCAAAGTGCGGGTCGACTACACGACGGTGCCGGTCCGCTTCAAGGACGGTACCGAAGTCGAACTGCGCAAGCCGACCTTGAGCATCACCCAATTGGGCTATGGCCCGATGCATCCCGACACCCGCTTCTCGGCACGGGTTGCACCACCGATGATCGGCTTGGGCTTGCTGGAAGCCATCCCTGAAGAGGCCATCCTGGCGAACGCAGAGGCGCAGGCGAAAGAAAAAAACGGCATCGCCGGACGCCCGAACCGGGTCTGGGACGACGCCCAACAGAAGACCGTCCTCGGGCGATTTGGCTGGAAGGCCGGGCAACCGAACCTCAATCAACAGAATGTTCACGCGTTTTCTGGTGATATGGGCCTCACGACCAGCCTGAGACCCTTTGATGACTGCACGGATGCACAAACCGCCTGTAAACAGGCACCGAGTGGCAACGGCCCCAATGGCGAGCCGGAAGTCAGCGATAACATTCTGCGCCTTGTGTTGTTCTACACCCGCAACCTCGCCGTACCGGCGCGCCGTGATGTCGGCACGCCTGAAGTGCTGGCCGGCAAGAACCTGTTTTATCAGGCTGGTTGCCAGTCCTGTCACACCCCCAAATACACCACCGCCGCCAACGCCGCCGAACCTGAACTGGCCAATCAAGTGATTCGCCCTTACAGCGATCTGCTGCTGCATGACATGGGCGACGGTCTGGCCGACAACCGCAGCGAATTCCAGGCCGGCGGCCGCGACTGGCGCACCCCGCCGTTGTGGGGCATCGGCTTGACCGAAGCGGTCAGCGGCCACACCCAGTTTTTGCATGACGGCCGTGCCCGCAACCTGCTCGAAGCCGTGCTCTGGCATGGCGGCGAGGCGCAAGCGGCACAGCAACAGGTTTTGTCTTTCAATGCCGAGCAGCGCGCTGCCCTGCTGGCGTTTTTGAATTCCCTTTAATACCCATTCCACCCGCGGGAGCCCGAGATGTTCCGTCCCAAACTGTTGTTCACCAGCCTTGCCGCGCTTGCCCTGGGCGCCTGTTCGCCACAGGACCCGCAGGCTGTCACTTCGGCGGCCATCGCCAAGTCCGTGATTCTGCCGACCTACACCCGTTGGGTTGAAGCCGACCGTCAATTGGCCGTCAGCGCCCTCGCCTACTGCGAAGGCAAGGAAACCCTGGAAACCGCCCGGGCCGACTTCCTGCACGCACAAAAAGCCTGGGCCGAGCTGCAACCGCTGCTGATCGGGCCGCTGGCCGAAGGCAACCGTGCCTGGCAGATTCAGTTCTGGCCGGACAAGAAAAACCTCGTCGGCCGTCAGGTCGAGCAACTGGTGACCGCGCAACCACAGATCGACGCCGCCGCGCTGGCCAAGTCCAGTGTTGTGGTTCAGGGCCTGTCGGCCTACGAATACATTCTGTTCGACAGCAAGCCTGATGTGGCCAACGCCGAGCAGAAAGCCAAGTACTGCCCACTGCTGATCGCCATTGGCGAGCGTCAGAAGCAGCTGGCCGAAGAGATTCTGCAAACCTGGAACAACACCGACGGCATGCTCGCGCAGTTGAGCAAATTCCCCAACCAGCGCTATGCCGACTCCCACGAAGCGATCGCCGATCTGCTTCGCGTGCAGGTCACCGCCCTCGACACCCTGAAGAAAAAACTCGGCACGCCGATGGGCCGTCAGACCAAGGGTGTGCCACAGCCGTTCCAGGCCGACGCATGGCGCAGCCAGTCGTCCCTGACCGGAATGGAAGCAAGCCTTGCCGCCGCCAGAACAGTGTGGGAAGGCGTCGACAACAAAGGGCTGCGCGGTTTGCTGCCAAGCGACCAGAAACCCTTGGCCGACAAGATCGACGCCGCCTATGCAGCGTCCTTGAAACTGTTCGCCAGCAACCAGCGTTCGCTGACCGAAATGCTCAATGACGATGCCGGTCGCCAGCAACTCAACGATCTCTATGACAGCCTCAACGTCGTCCACCGCCTGCACGAAAGCGATCTGGCCAAGGCGCTGGGCATTCAACTGGGCTTCAATGCCAACGACGGTGACTGATGAGGGAGAGTGACATGCTGCGACGCCAGGCTCTGACTTTAGGTAGTTTGCTGCTGGGAGCAGTGACACTGGGCGGCTGGACGCTGTTCAAGCGCAAGGATCAGAGCCCGTTGCTGCTGTCGGCGCGGGACGATACCGACGGCAAGCACTACGCCGTCGGTTATCGACTGGACGGCACCCGGGTGTTTGCCACCCAGGTCGGCCAGCGCTGCCACGACATCATCAACCACCCGAATTTGCCTATCGCCCTGTTCGTTGCTCGGCGTCCGGGCACCGAGAGCTACCTGATCGACTTGCGCGATGGCACGCTGCTGCAAACGGTGACGTCGCAGCCGAACCGGCACTTCTACGGTCATGCGGTGATTCACCACAGTGGCGACTGGCTGTATGCCACTGAGAATGACACCACGGATCCGGGTCGCGGTTTGCTCGGCGTGTACAAGTTCGAAGGTGAGCGCCTGGTGCACAGCGGTGAGATTTCCACCCATGGCCTGGGCCCACACCAGGTGTCGTGGATGCCCGACGGCGAAACCCTGGTGGTGGCCAACGGCGGCATTCGCACCGAGGCTGAAAGCCGCGTCGACATGAACCTCGACGCCATGGAACCGAGCCTGGTGCTGATGCAGCGCGACGGTACCCTGCTGAGCAAGGAAACCCTCGCCCAGCAGATGAACAGCGTGCGTCATCTGGGTATCGCCAGCGACGGCACCATCGTCGCCGGCCAGCAATTCATGGGGGCATCCCATGAGCGCTCGGAGCTGCTGGCAATCAAGCGCCCCGGCCAGCCGTTCGTGGCGTTCCCGGTGCCCGAGCACCAGTTGCAGGCCATGGGGCACTACACCGCGAGCGTCGCAGTGCACAGTGACTTGCGCCTGGTCGCGTTGACCGCGCCGCGGGGCAACCGCTTTTTCATCTGGGACCTGGACAGCGGCGAAGTGCGCCTGGATGCGCCCCTTCCCGATTGCGCCGGTGTGGGCGCAGTGGCCGACGGATTCGTCGTGACCTCGGGCCAGGGCCGCTGCCGCTACTACGATTGCCGCCAGACAAACCTTGTTGCAAAACCGCTGGAGCTACCTGCGGGTCTCTGGGACAACCATCTGCATTTGATGGCGTAGTCCCCCCTGTAGGAGCGAGCTTGCTCGCGATGGACGTGAACAATAACGCGTGCTTCCTGAATTAACGCGGCGCGCTTGAGTCCATCGCGAGCATGCTCGCTCCTACAGGTTTTGCGTCCTGAATCAGGGGCTGCCGCAGACTGCGATCTTTTCAGGGTTTTCACGTTCCAATACCTTGCTACCTGTAAAAACTGGCAGTTGGATTCCCCTTCCCAGTCGCGGTAATGTGCCCGACTGTCTCACCTGATTTTCTCCAAGGAACTGGAAATATGCTGCGTCGCCGCATGCTGATCATGTTGGGTGTTGTTCTGCTGATCGTGCTGGTACTGGCCGGGTACAAAGCCTTCTCCATCTACACGATGATTCAGGGTTTCTCCGCGCCCAAACCGCCCATCAGCGTCGCCGTGGCCACGGCTACCGAAAAGCCATGGCAGGCCCGTCTGCCGACTGTCGGCACGCTCAAGGCATTGCAGGGCGTAGACCTGAGCCTGGAGACCGACGGCACGGTCATCGATTTGCAGTTCGAATCAGGGCAGAAGGTCAAGGCCGGCCAACCCCTGCTGCGACTCGACAGCGCCGTGGAAACTGCCTTGCTCGAAACCGCCCAGGCAGATCTTGGGCTGGCCCAGCTCGATTTTGGCCGTGGCAGCCAATTGGTCGGCAGCCAGGCCATTTCCAAAGGTGAATTCGACCGACTCTCGGCAGTGCTGAAAAAGAGCAAGGCCACGGTCAACCAGCTGAAGGCGGCACTTGGCAAAAAGAGCATCGTCGCACCGTTCAGCGGGACCATCGGCATTCGTCAGGTGGACGTCGGCGACTACCTGGCCAGCGGCACCATGATCGCCACCCTGCAAGACCTCAGCAGCCTCTACGTCGACTTTTATGTGCCGGAGCAGTCGGTACCGAAAATCGCTCTCGGCCAGCCGGTTGAAATCATTGTCTCGGCTTATCCATCCCAGTCTTTCCCCGGCACCATCAGCGCGATCAACCCGAAACTCGAAAACAGCACGCGCAACATGCAGGTGCGCGCGACGCTGGCCAACCCGGACGGCAAATTGCTGCCGGGGATGTTCGCCAGCCTCCAGGTCATGTTGCCCAACCCGCAACAGCGCATCGTCGTGCCGGAAAGCGCGATCACCTACACGCTCTATGGCAACTCGGTGTATGTCGCCGCACAGAAGAAAGCCGAAGACGGCAGCGTGGAGAAAGACGACAAGGGCCAGCCGATCCTGGTCGCCGAACGACGTTTCGTCGAAACCGGCGAACGGCGCGACGGGATGGTCATGATTACCAAAGGCGTGCAGAACGGCGAAACCGTCGTCACGGCCGGCCAGATCAAACTGGATAACGGCGCACACATCGCCATCAGCGATGACAAGACCCTGGCCGAGAAGAACAGCCAGCCACGCGCTGACTGATCAAGGAATCCACATGGCTTTTACCGATCCGTTCATCCGCCGCCCGGTACTCGCGACCGTGGTGAGCCTGCTGATTGTGCTGCTGGGCTTCCAGGCCTGGAGCAAGCTGCCGCTGCGCCAGTATCCGCAAATGGAAAACGCCCTGATCACGGTCACCACCGCGTACCCCGGGGCCAACGCCGAAACCATCCAGGGCTACATTACCCAGCCGATGCAACAGAGCCTGGCCAGTGCCGAGGGCATCGACTACATGACTTCGGTCAGTCGCCAGAACTTCTCGGTGATTTCGATCTACGCGCGTATCGGCTCCAACAGTGACCGCCTGTTCACCGAGCTGCTGGCCAAGGCCAACGAGGTCAAGAACCAGTTGCCTCAGGACGCCGAAGACCCGGTCCTGAGCAAGGAAGCCGCCGATGCCTCGGCGCTGATGTACATCAGCTTTTTCAGCAAGGAATTGAGCAACCCGCAGATCACCGACTACCTGTCGCGGGTCATCCAGCCGAAGCTGGCGACCCTGCCCGGGATGGCCGAAGCCGAGATTCTCGGCAACCAGGTATTTGCCATGCGCCTGTGGCTGGACCCGGTGAAACTCGCCGGTTTCGGCCTGACGGCCAGCGACGTGACCAATGCGGTGCGCCAGTACAACTTCCTCTCCGCCGCCGGCGAGGTCAAAGGCGAGTACGTGGTCACCAGTATCAACGCCAGCACCGAACTCAAGTCCGCAGAGGCCTTTGCCGCCATCCCACTGAAGGTCGATGGCGACAGCCGGGTGCTGTTGCGTGACGTCGCGCGGGTCGAGATGGGCGCGGAAAACTACGACACCATCAGTTCCTTCGGCGGCACGCCCTCGGTGTACATCGGCATCAAGGCTACCCCCGGCGCCAACCCGCTGGACGTGATCAAGGAAGTGCGCAAGATCATACCGGACCTTGAAGCCCAGCTTCCGCCCAACCTCAAGGCGGAAATCGCCTACGACGCCACGCTGTTCATCCAGGCATCGATCGATGAAGTCGTGAAAACCCTGTTCGAAGCGGTGCTGATCGTCATTGTGGTCGTCTTCCTGTTCCTCGGGGCCTTGCGCTCGGTAGTAATCCCGGTAGTGACCATCCCACTGTCGATGATCGGCGTGATGTTCTTCATGCAGATGATGGGCTACTCGATCAACTTGCTGACCTTGCTGGCGATGGTGTTGGCCATCGGCCTGGTGGTGGACGACGCCATTGTGGTGGTGGAAAACATCCATCGACACATCGAGGAAGGCAAGACGCCATTGGAGGCCGCCCTCGAAGGTGCGCGGGAAATCGCCATGCCGGTGGTGTCGATGACCATCACCCTGGCGGCGGTGTATGCGCCGATCGGCTTCCTGACCGGGCTGACTGGGGCGCTGTTCAAGGAATTCGCCCTGACCCTGGCCGGAGCGGTGGTGATCTCCGGCATCGTCGCCCTGACGCTGTCACCGATGATGTGCGCCTTCCTGCTGCGCCACGACGAAAACCCGACGGGTCTGGCGCACCGTCTCGATCTGATTTTCGAAAGCCTCAAACGCCGTTACCAAAGCCTGCTGCACGGCACGCTCAATACCCGGCCGGTGGTGCTGGTGTTTGCCGTGATCGTGCTGTGCCTGATTCCGGTACTGCTCAAGTTCACCAAGTCGGAACTGGCGCCGGATGAGGACCAGGGCATCATTTTCATGATGGCCAGCGCCCCGCAACCGACCAACCTCGACTACCTGAACACCTATACCGACGAGTTCGTCTCGATCTTCAAGGCCTTCCCCGAGTACTACTCCTCGTTCCAGATCAACGGTTTCAATGGCGTGCAATCGGGTATCGGCGGCTTCCTGCTCAAGCCCTGGAACGAGCGGCACCGGACCCAGATGCAAATCCTGCCCGACGTTCAGGCCAAGCTCGAGGGCATCGCGGGCCTGCAGATCTTCGGCTTCAACCTGCCCTCCTTGCCGGGTACTGGCGAGGGTCTGCCGTTCCAGTTCGTCATCAACACCGCCAACGATTACGAGCTGCTGCTGCAAGTGGTCGACCGGGTGAAAAAGCGCGCGATGGAATCCGGCAAGTTCGCGTTTGTCGACGTCGACCTGGCCTTCGACAAGCCTGAAGTGGTGGTGGACATCGATCGCGCCAAGGCCGCGCAGATGGGCGTGTCGATGCAAGACCTCGGCGGCACGCTGGCGACCTTGCTGGGTGAGGCGGAAATCAACCGTTTCACCATCGAGGGACGAAGTTACAAAGTCATCGCGCAGGTCGAGCGACCGTTCCGTGACAACCCGGACTGGCTGAACAATTACTACGTCAGGAACAGCAAGGGTGAACTGCTGGCCCTGTCGACCCTGATTACCGTGACCGACCGGGCCCGGCCACGGCAATTGAACCAGTTCCAGCAACTCAACTCGGCGATTCTCTCCGGTGTGCCGCTGGTCAGCATGGGCGAAGCCATCGACACCGTACGCCAGATCGCCCGGGAAGAAGCTCCGGTGGGCTTCGCCGTCGACTACGCCGGCGCGTCGCGACAATACGTGCAGGAAGGCAGTGCCTTGTGGGTAACCTTTGCCCTGGCGCTGGCAATCATCTTCCTGGTGCTGGCTGCACAGTTCGAAAGCTTCCGCGATCCGCTGGTGATCCTGGTGACTGTGCCATTGTCGATCTGCGGTGCATTGCTTCCGCTGTTCCTCGGCTGGTCGAGCATGAACATTTACACCCAGGTCGGGCTGGTGACGCTGATCGGCCTGATCAGTAAACACGGGATCCTGATCGTCGAGTTCGCCAACCAGTTGCGCAAGGAGAAGGGCCTGACACCGCGAGAAGCCGTGGAAGAAGCCGCCTCCATCCGCCTGCGCCCGGTCCTGATGACAACCGCCGCGATGGTATTCGGCATGGTGCCCTTGATCATCGCCACGGGCGCCGGCGCGGTCAGCCGATTCGATATCGGCACCGTGATCGCGACTGGGATGTCGATCGGCACGTTGTTTACGCTGTTTGTACTGCCGTGCGTTTACACGCTACTGGCCAAACCCGACAAACACTGAAGACCATAAAAAAGGCCTCGCATCAGCGAGGCCTTTTATTTTGGCTTCAATCGTTTCAACGCTATGGCCTCAACCCTTGAGACATTCCAAACACGAACAGCAATAAATCGTGATCAGGCTGAGTAGCCACTGATGCTTTGGTAACCCGTGGCAATGGACAACTTTCACCATTGCCTGAACTGAAAACCTGAGTGCGTGGCTGCTCCCATGCAGCCACCGCCAGTGAAGCAACTGCCAAGGCTCCTACTAGAAACAAACCTCGCGCAACTTCGAGTTTCATCGCTATAAACCTTTGATAGCGCTGCCAAACGCCGTCTTGTAAAAGTAGACGAGTTTCCCCCAATCCGCCGGGTTGAACGACGAGTGGCGACGCAGCTGCTTCATATCATGGGCCGCCGCTTGCCCTGGGGTCAGACGCTGCCGACATTTCTCCAGATCGATCAGGGCCACCTCGACATTGGCCGCCTCAGCTTCGCCGGTCACACGCAAAAATACGTGCTTGATATACAGGCAACTGTGCTGCCAACGACCCTTGTGCATACGCGCCAGATTGTCGGCCAGATCCTTCAACACGCGATCATGCACAGCTTCACCGTGACGCTCCCGGCCACCACTGGCGTACCAGTTTTCGATTTCATCGAAACCGTCCAGTGACTTGGTGACCAGCAGTGCGCGCCATTTGTGCACCGGATCGCGCTGTGCGCCGCAGTAAACGATCTGCGGGACGCGAACACCGAGCTTGCTGACGCCAGTGAGGGCATCACGCTCGCGCAGCACCGTTGGCCGGCCAAACGGGTGCAGTAGCGTACGATGGATATGCCCGGTCTGGCGCTTCACATAAAGCAGTTGACCATCACTGCCCATGACCCGCTGAACACCACTTTCTCCACCACGGCGGACATTGGGCTCTTCTACCCAGTCACCGCGCTGATTCCAGAAATAGTCGAAACGGTCCTGGGAACCCATATCCGATCCCTCTGCATACTGCACTGCCATCCTGTTACCTCTTGCGTAATACGTAAACTCGCCACATGGCATAGAGCGGAATAAAGTCCAGTCGTTCCTGAATTCGGAACCCTGCCTGCTCAAATTCCTTTTCTACCGTAGCAGCCGGTAACACAAATCGATTTTGGTAACCTACCTGCCCACGGGTTTTCTCTGCGCGCTTGCGTTTCCAGGCTTTGAAATTGCCGTCCACCCACAGCGAAAGGATCACGCTGTCACGGGAAACACGCTCGAATTCGCGCAAAATAGCCAACCGGTGCTCTGCCTCACCAATGTGATGAAGCAAACGCATACAGAATATGCTGTCGACGGCGTTATCAGGTAACGCGATGTCGAATGCAGAAGTGTGCAAGGGTTGTACCCGTTTCACCACATCGGCCGGTTGTGCCTGTGTGGCGATCTTGATCATGGACTCGGAGTTGTCGGCACCGATGATCACGCGGTTGGGTTTTTCCGCCAGCATTGGCCAGAAACGCCCGGCGCCGCAGGGCAAATCAAGTACAAGTCCTGGTTCACCGACCGATGCCAGAGCCTTTCGAGCCAACTGAACGTCACGCCAGTGCGAAAGCCGACGGCCCAGGCCATCCTTATGCTTACGCAGGTATCGCTGCGCATGTTCGTCGTCATATTTCTCGGAAAAGTCTAGTTTGATCGGGCCGGCCATCATCAAGGTCTCCTGTACTTTTGAATGGCAACCACCTTAGGTAGCGGAATGTCACCGTCAGGTCATCCAATTGTGAAAATTTCGTCATGAAAAGCCCCGAACTATTTCGAAGTTTTACAAGGCGTGCCAGCTGTCAGCATAGCTGGTTCTCAACCGATCATTTTGTATCCGAGTTATACAAATCCACCTGAAAACGACAACCGTTGGGTTCCATGGTGGTCAGGCTAACCGTCCAACCCTGGTTTTCACAGATGCGTTGCACCAATGACAGCCCCAACCCTAATCCTTCCCCGCGCTTTTCCGTTCCCCGCACAAAAGGCTCAAACATCGCTTCGCGTTTTTCCTCGGGGATGCCAACGCCACTGTCCTCCACCGTGAAGCCGTTGCGGGTCAAGGTCAGGCGTATGAACCCTTGCTCGGTGTAATGCAGCGCATTGCGCAGCAGATTGCCCATGACCGCGTGCAGTAACGTCGCGTTGTAACGCGCGTCTTGTGCGCTGCCCGGTTCAAAGATCAGCCGCAGCCCTTTGGTCTCGATCGGCTCGCGCCACAGATTGAGCAGGCCATCGGCCACCTGGCTCACCGATTGCTGCGGCGACATGCTGGCATCTTCGCGTTGTGCACGGGCGAGCATCAGGAAGGTTTGCACCAGTTCGCGCATTTCTTCACTGGCGCGGGCAATTCGCTCCACCTGTGAACGACCGCGCTGATCGATTCGGGGATTTTCCAACAGCAGTTCGCATGAACTGGCGAGCACCATCAATGGGGTACGCAGTTCGTGGCTGACGTCACTGGTAAACAACCGCTCCCGGGTCAATGCCTGCCGCAGGCGTCCAAGGGTCGCATCGAAGGCCACAGCCAGTTCACCGACCTCATCAGCCGCGTAATCCGGGGCCAACGGCGGTGCCAGACCCAGCAACTGGTCGCGGTGGCGCACCTGACGGGCCAACCGCACAACCGGCGCCATGACCTTGCGCGCCAGAACCCAGCCGAGGAAGACCGCCAATGCCAGGCTCAGCACAAAACCCACGAGCACCACGGCGAACAGCACCCGCTCACGCTCTTCGAAGTCACTCTGATCCTGCAGCAGCACATAACGCCGTCCGTCGACGATTTCGACCATCGCGTGGTAGGACAGCTGCTCGCGGAACACCTCGTGAAACCCTGAATCCAGGTGCCGCAAATCCTTGGGCAGCTCGAAATCGCCCGGTCCGCCGCTGAAATAGAACAACTGGTCCGGCTCGGGGCGATGGCTCCAGTCCGAGACGTTATCCATCAGCAACAGACGCTGCAAATCGCCGCCCAGGCCCGCCGAGATCAGTTTTTCTTCCACCAGATGCACGGTCGCCACGATGCCCATGGCGAAGGCGCCGGCCACCAGCGCACTCATCAGTGCAAAGGCAATGATGATCCGCTGAGCGAGGCTCTGCTTAAACTCCATCGCGCCCCTCGGCCAATCGATAACCCACACCGTGCACGGTATGCAGCAAGGGTTTGGCAAACGGCTTATCGATCACCTGGCGCAGCTGGTGGACGTGGCTGCGCAGACTATCGCTGTCCGGGCAGTCATCGCCCCACAAAGCCTCTTCAAGAATTTCCCGGCGCAATACGTGGGGACTTTTCTGCATCAGCACCGCCAGCAACTTCAGGCCCACCGGGTTGAGCTTGAGCAAGCGGCCTTCACGGGTAACTTCCAGGGTGTCGAGGTCATAGTTCAGATCTGCGACTTGCAGGGTCCGACGGCCACCACCCTGGGTGCGGCGCATGACCGCTTCGACACGCGCCGCCAGCTCCGACAGGGCGAAAGGCTTGATCAGATAATCGTCGGCGCCTGACTTGAAGCCTTGCAACCGATCGTCCAGTTGATCACGGGCGGTGAGCATGATTACCGGTGTGTCACGACGGGCATCTTCGCGCAGGCGCTTGCAAAGGGTATAGCCGTCGATACCGGGCAGCATGATGTCGAGCACGATCAAGTCATAGTGCTCGGTGGCTGCCAGATGCAGACCCGACAAACCGTCCTGCGCGCAATCCACGGTGTAGCCTTTGAGCCCCAGGTAATCAGCCAGATTGGCCAGGATATCGCGGTTGTCTTCAACCAATAAAATTCGCATGGGCAACTTCTCCGTACACAGTAACGGCCGTCTTGGCCCGCGCAGCTTAAGGCCAAGTATGGCTCCCGGCTAGGGGAAGGCCACTGAGGAATCAACTCGCTCAACCAATTGGCTGGATTGACAAGTTTTTCACTATCGATTCACACCTTGTCTACAGTGGTTGGTTGAAGCTGTCGCGCCATTGATATAAGGAACGTAGATAATGGACTTTTTGAAGACGGCGCCAATGCGCTTTTTGCTATTGGTTACCGGCTCCTGGCTGATCATTTTTCTTCTGACCCGAACCGTTCTGCTCCTCACCCATCTCGATGAGGCCGGCAGCGGATTTGTGTCGGTATTCGGTATTGGCCTGCTCTACGACCTTGGCTTCCTTGCCTATGCAGCGTTACCCATGGGGCTTTATCTGTTGCTGTGCCCGCCAGCCCTTTGGCGCCGTCGTGGACACCGCTGGTTTCTTCAGGCACTGCTCACCATCAGCCTGTTTGCAATGCTGTTCACCTCCGTAGCCGAGTGGCTGTTCTGGGATGAGTTCGGTGTACGTTTCAACTTTATCGCCGTCGACTACCTGGTGTATTCCGACGAAGTGCTGAACAACCTGCTCGAGTCGTACCCGATCGGCACGCTGCTGAGTATCCTCGCGGTGTTGGCCGTGGCCTTGAGTTTCGTGTTGCGCAAACCCTTCAATGCCGCACTGGATGCCCCGTTGCCGCCCTTGCGTGGTCGCTTGCTCAATGCGCTGGGTCTTTTGCTGGTTGCCGGCCTGAGCCTGCAACTGCTTAGCCAGGACTCCCCGCGCGCCCAGGGCGGCAACGCTTACCAGAACGAGCTGGCAAGCAATGGCCCGTACCAATTCTTCGCTGCGTTCCGTAATAACGAACTGGATTACCCGCAGTTCTACAGCACGCTGCCTTCGGCGGTCGTTGCACAGCAAATTCGCGACGAGCTCAAAGAACCCAACGCCCACTTCGTTGGCGAGGACCCACAGGACATTCGTCGCGACATCGATAACCCGGGCACGCTGCGCAAACCCAACATTGTGCTGGTCACCATTGAAAGCTTCAGCGCCAAATACATGGGTAGCAACGGTGATGAACGCAACCTGACGCCAAACCTGGATGCGCTGCGCAAGCAGAGCCTGTACTTCAACAACTTCTACGCCACCGGCACCCGTACCGACCGCGGCCTGGAAGCCATCACCTTGGCCATTCCTCCTACGCCAGGGCGTTCGATCGTCAAGCGTGTGGGTCGTGAAAGCGGCTTCGCCAGCCTCGGCCAGCAACTCAACGCCGTGGGTTACGACAGTGTGTTTGTCTATGGCGGGCGCGGTTATTTCGACAACATGAATGCTTTCTTCAGTGGCAACGGTTATCGCGTTGTTGACCAGAGCAGCGTCGATGAGTCAGAGATTCATTTCAAGAATGCCTGGGGCATGGCCGATGAGGACCTCTATAAGCAGACACTCAAGCTGGCCGACGCCGACTACGCCCGGCAACAGCCATTTCTGCTGCAATTGATGACGACCTCCAACCATCGTCCTTATACCTACCCGGAGAATCGGATCGACATCAAATCCGGCAACGGGCGCGACGGTGCGGTGAAATACACCGACTATGCCATTGGTCAGTTTCTCGATCAGGCGCGTCAGAAACCCTGGTTCGACAATACTATTTTCGTCTTCGTCGCCGACCACACGGCAGGCAGCGCCGGCAAGGAAGACTTGCCAATCAGCAACTACCAGATCCCATTGTTTATTTATGCACCGAAGTTGATCGAGGCCCGCGAGACTGCACAGCTGGCCAGCCAGATCGACCTGGCCCCCACCTTGCTGGGTCTGCTGAATCTGGATTATCAGTCGACATTCTTTGGGCGTAATCTGTTGCAGGACAATCCGCTGCCACCTCGCGTGGTGGTTGGCAATTATCAGCATTTGGGGTTGTTCGACGGCAAAGACCTTGCGATTCTGAGTCCGCGCCAGGGATTGCGTCGTCACGATGCAGCCTTGACCGAGAGTCGCGAGTCCCAATCCAGCGCCAGCGACCCATTGATCACCCGCGCGATCACCTATTACCAAACCGCCAGTTATGGCTTCAAGCAACAGCTACTTGGCTGGAGGGTGCCCAAGGAGGGCACCGCCCAAGTCAGCAAATGATAACCGGATCGCCCCGGGCTGATGCCCTGGGGCTTTTTCCATTGTCCAGGATTCACCATGTCATCAACCGTTGCCCGCCCTGCCTCTCGACCACTGAACCTATGGGTGTGTCTGGGCGTTCCCCTTGTCACCGCCATCACTCTTGTCCTGCTCGAACTGACTTCACTGGACATGGACCTGGCCAGATTGTTCTACGACCCCGCGGCAGGGGATTTCATCGGGCGCCACAGTTACTTCCTCGAAACCATCCTGCATGACCGGGCCAAGCAGGTGGTCATCGCTTTCTCGGTGTTCGCGATCCTGGGCTTCATCGGTTCGTTTTTCATCGAGAAGCTCAAGCCGTTCAAACGGGAACTGGGCTGCCTGGTGTTGTCGCTTGGTCTGGCAACGTCATTTGTCACGCCCATGAAAGCAGTGACAGCCGTGCAATGTCCGTGGAGCCTGGAACAGTTCGGCGGCCACGAAACCTACAGTGAATTGCTGAGCCCTCGCCCACATACCGACAAACCCGGACGCTGCTGGCCCGGCGGACATGCGGCGACCGGATTCACGCTGTTTGCGCTGTTCTTCGTGTTGCGCGACCGTCGCCCGCGGTTGGCCCGCGCGGCGCTCGCCTTCGCTTTCGCATTGGGCTCGGTGTTTTCCATCGGCCGGATGATGCAGGGCGCGCACTTTTTCTCGCACAACGTGTGGACGGCGGTGTTCTGCTGGCTGATTTGCCTGGGGTCGTATTACTGGATCCTGTATCGACCGATGGGCAAGGATGAACTTGCAACCAAGGCAGAACCGGTCAGCGCCTGATCTGGCCTCTTCGCGGGCAAGCCTCGCTCCTGCAAGTCCACGGCGTACGCAAGTACTGCGACCGGCTTCAGGAGCGGGGCTTACCCACAAAATGGCCCCTTGATCCAACACACTTTTCTGACTGGCAATAAAAAACCCCGCCTGCTTTCGCAGGCGGGGTTTTTAGTATCGGGGTAAGGCTGGCTTACATCATGCCGCCCATGCCGCCCATACCGCCCATGTCTGGCATGCCGCCGCCAGCTGGAGCGTCTTTCTTCGGTGCTTCAGCAACAGCAGCTTCGGTGGTCAGGATCAGACCGCCGATCGAGGCTGCGGCTTGCAGAGCCGAACGGGTTACCTTGGTTGGGTCCAGGATACCCATTTCGATCATGTCGCCGTATTCGCCAGTCGCAGCGTTGAAGCCGAAGCTGCCTTTGCCGTTCTTGACCTTGTCGACGACTACGCTTGGCTCGTCGCCGGAGTTGGAAACGATCTGGCGCAGTGGAGCTTCTACAGCGCGACGCAGAACTGCGATACCCACGTTCTGATCAGCGTTGTCGCCTTTCAGTTCGGTCAGTGCTTCCAGAGCACGGATCAGGGCTACGCCACCGCCAGGTACCACGCCTTCTTCAACGGCTGCACGGGTAGCGTGCAGGGCGTCTTCAACGCGGGCTTTCTTCTCTTTCATTTCAACTTCGGAGCCAGCGCCAACCTTGATCACTGCAACGCCGCCAGACAGTTTGGCCAGACGCTCTTGCAGTTTTTCACGGTCGTAGTCCGAGGAAGTTTCGGCAACCTGGGCACGGATCTGAGCGATACGCGCTTCGATGTCGCCCTGTACGCCAGCACCGTCAACGATGATGGTGTTTTCCTTGGTCAGGGTGACGCGCTTGGCGTTACCCAGGTGCTCCAGGGTGGTGCTTTCCAGGCTCAGGCCGATCTCTTCGGAGATGACGGTACCGCCGGTCAGAACGGCGATGTCCTGCAGCATGGCCTTGCGACGGTCACCAAAGCCTGGAGCCTTGACGGCTGCGACTTTAACGATACCGCGCATGTTGTTCACAACCAGAGTCGCCAGGGCTTCGCCTTCAACGTCTTCGGCCACGATCAGCAGTGGACGGCCGGCTTTGGCAACGGCTTCCAGTACTGGCAGCATTTCGCGGATGTTCGAGATCTTCTTGTCGACCAGCAGGATCAGCGGGCCGTCGAGCTCGGCAACCATGGTGTCCGGCTTGTTGACGAAGTACGGGGACAGGTAGCCACGGTCGAACTGCATGCCTTCAACGACCGACAGTTCGTTTTCCAGGCCCGAGCCTTCTTCAACGGTGATCACGCCTTCTTTACCGACTTTTTCCATGGCTTCGGCAATGATGTCGCCGATGGAGTTGTCGGAGTTGGCGGAGATGGTACCTACCTGAGCGATGGCCTTGGTGTCGGCGCATGGCTTGGACAGGGCTTTGAGTTCCTTGACGATCGCGATGGTCGCTTTGTCGATACCGCGCTTCAGGTCCATCGGGTTCATGCCGGCAGCGACGGCTTTCAGGCCTTCGTTGACGATCGATTGAGCCAGAACGGTAGCGGTGGTGGTGCCGTCGCCTGCGTCATCGTTGGCCTTGGAGGCAACGTCTTTGACCAGCTGCGCGCCCATGTTTTCGAAACGGTCTTCCAGTTCGATTTCCTTGGCTACGGAAACGCCGTCCTTGGTGATGGTCGGAGCGCCGAAGCTCTTCTCGAGGATCACGTTACGGCCTTTCGGGCCCAGGGTCGCTTTTACCGCGTCAGCCAGAACGTTGACACCAACGAGCATTTTCTTGCGAGCGGAATCGCCGAATTTAACTTCTTTAGCAGCCATGATCGATATTCCTTAAATACTTTGTAGTAGCGGGAAAATGAGCGGGAAATCAGCCTTCGATAACAGCGAGAATCTCGTTCTCAGCCATTACCAGCAGGTCTTCGCCGTCGACTTTCACAGTGTTGCTGCCGGAGTAAGGACCGAACACGACCTTGTCGCCCACTTTTACGGACAGTGCACGCACTTCACCGTTTTCCAGCACACGGCCGGTACCTACAGCGAGGATTTCGCCGCTGTTGGCTTTTTCGGCAGCCGAACCTGGCAGGACGATACCGCCAGCGGTTTTCTTTTCTTCTTCGCTGCGACGGATGACGACGCGGTCATGCAGAGGACGAAGCTTCATTGTCGATCTCTCCTAATTGTGGTTTTCATCGGCCGGTGTAGTCCCGGCGGGTTAACAAAGTCCGGCGGTGCCGGGTGCGGCTCGACAAGCGAGACGCGGAAGTCTGTCTGGCGTAATTGCCAGAAACCTTGCGGTGACCGTTACATAAGGGCGCATAAGCTTATTACAAGGGCGGGGGTCGAAAAATTTTCAGGTCGATTCCCCGCAAACGAACACGGCACCCGAAGGTGCCGTGTCGATACGAGCGGTTACTTGCTGTCGCGGTGTTCGAATTCGCCTTCGATCACGTTGGGCTCGCGGCCCAGCGGCTCACGCGGCGAGGGACCGCCACGGGGTTGAAGGTCGTCGGCGAACGCACGCTGGCGCATCGACTGTTCCTCGGCACGCTGGCGCATTTTATTGGCCAGCAGGCGACGGCTCATCGGCAACAGCATGATCAGGCCGATCACGTCGCTGATGAAACCCGGAAGAATCAACAAACCGCCAGCCAGTGCCAACATCAGGCCTTCGAGCATGGTCTGCGCAGGCAGCTCGCCCCGATTCAGGCTTTCACGAGCACGCAACGCGGTGGCCAGACCGGCTACCCGCAACACGAAAACACCGAACATCGAGCCAAGAATGATCAGCAGCAGGGCCGGGAAAAACCCGATAGACCCTGCCACCTTGACGAATACGAACAGCTCCAGCACCGGAAACAGCAGAAAGAGCAACAAAAAAGGGCGCATCAAATAGTTCCTCAACGCAAGAATGCCTTGCCAGTTCAACTTAGATGACGTCGCCGTTTCGTGAATTCAAGCATCGGCCACTTCATTTTTCGGCCAATGCTCGGCGTGAGCCAGGAAAACCAAGGCTTCGCGCACTTGTGTCGGGGTATTACATGGGGCTTGGAACGGCAACCAATAGACCCCCTGGCCGATGCGCAGGTGCATGCCTTCGCAATCAATCCCGACCATCTGTGCCGGTGCTGTTTTCGGCAGTCCAGCCAAGTCGACGTAGTGCGCAATGGCCTTGGCATGATCGGCGTTCATGTGTTCGACCATGCTCACTTCAGCCTTGCCCGCGAACGGGTTGGCCAGGGTCAGGTCGTTGACCCAGTGGATGGCGCCAAAGCCGCCGATGTATCGGTGACGCACCGGTTCCAGCACCCAGAAATCGAAATCGTGGGCCTTGTGATAATTGCGCGAGTCGGGGAAGTAACGATAGTAGCGCTCGGCAGCGGCTTCGATGGCAGCCTCGTCCTCGATCAGTCGGGCCTCGGCCAGATAAGTCAGGCGCCCCACGGCCTGCACGTCCTCAGCTTCGCGCTCGCCCACCAGCAAAGAACACTTCGGATCCTTTTGCAGGTTGTGGGTGTGCTGGGCAATCCGGCTGATCAGGATCAACGGCCGCCCCAGCGCGTCCAGACAGTACGGAACCACGGAACCGAACGGGAATCCGGGCATGGCCTTGGAGAGCGTCGACAGGACTCCGCGGTATTCCTTGAGCAGCAATTCTCGTGCATGCTTGGCAACTTCAACGCTCAATTTATGACTCCTTATATAGAATCCGTCAGAAAAACGGACGGGCGACTGATGAAAGTTTCAGTACGCCATCGGGGCAGTTCTCATGTGCAGCCAGGCCACGTCAGGCGCAGATCGAGAGGCTCTCTAAAGGAAACCACTCAGACCTGACACCGGGGCATGCGAATGCAACTCACTGACAAAGTAATCATTATCACTGGCGGTTGCCAGGGTTTAGGCCGATCCATGGCCGAGTATTTCGCCGCCCGGGGCGCGAAGCTGGCCTTGGTCGATCTCAACCAGGAAAAGCTCGACGAGGCCGTGGCCGCCTGTCAGGCCAAAGGTGTCGAAGCCCGCGCCTACTTGTGCAACGTGGCCAATGAAGAGCAAGTGACTCACATGGTCGCTCAGGTCGCTGACGACTTTGGTGCGATCCATGGCCTTATCAACAACGCCGGGATCCTGCGCGACGGGCTGCTGCTCAAGGTCAAGGATGGCGAGATGACTAAAATGAGCCTGGCCCAGTGGCAGGCAGTCATCGACGTCAATCTGACCGGTGTGTTCCTGTGCACCCGTGAAGTCGCGGCGAAAATGGTCGAGCTGAACAATAGCGGCACGATCATCAATATCTCGTCGATCTCCCGTGCTGGCAACGTCGGCCAGACCAACTACTCCGCCGCCAAGGCCGGTGTCGCCGCCGCGACCGTGACCTGGGCCAAGGAACTGGCACGCTACGGCATTCGTGTGGCCGGCATTGCGCCGGGCTTCATCGAAACCGAGATGACCTTGGGGATGAAGCCTGAAGCACTGGAGAAAATGACGTCCGGTATTCCGCTCAAGCGCATGGGCAAGCCAGAAGAGATCGCCCATTCGGCGGCCTACATTTTCGAGAACGACTACTACACCGGTCGGATTCTGGAAATGGATGGCGGGTTGCGGATCTAAAAGCACCGCATAAGCAATGTGGGAGCGGGCTTGCTCGCGAAAGCGCTGGATCAGTCAACTTATCTGTTGAATGACGCCCCGCATTCGCGAGCAAGCCCGCCCCCACATTTGATCGTGTTTCTTCAGCGGATCAATCGTCGCTGATTGTGATGTTCGGCATTGCCGGCGTTGCCGCTTCCTGCAACACAATCCGCGCGCCCACGTGGCGAGCCAATTCCTGGTAAACCATGGCGATCTGGCTGTCCGGCTCGGCGATGACCGTCGGCTTGCCGCCATCGGCCTGTTCACGGATGACCATCGAAAGCGGCAGCGACGCCAGCAGCTCGACGCCGTACTGGCTGGCCAGCTTCACGCCGCCGCCCTCACCGAACAGATGCTCCGCGTGCCCGCAATTGGAGCAGATGTGCACCGCCATGTTTTCCACCACGCCCAGCACCGGGATGTTGACCTTGCGGAACATCTCCACGCCCTTGCGCGCGTCGAGCAGGGCCAGGTCCTGAGGCGTGGTGACGATGACCGCGCCGGCCACCGGGACTTTCTGCGCCAGGGTCAACTGGATGTCACCGGTGCCTGGCGGCATGTCGATGACCAGGTAATCCAGGTCGCCCCATGCGGTCTGGGTCACCAGTTGCAGCAAGGCGCCGGACACCATGGGCCCGCGCCAGACCATCGGCGTGTTGTCATCGGTGAGGAACGCCATGGACATCACTTCAACGCCGTGGGACTGGATCGGCACGAACCACTTCTGATCCTTGATCTGTGGGCGGGTGCCTTCGGCGATGCCGAACATGATGCCTTGGCTCGGGCCGTATATATCGGCATCGAGGATGCCGACTTTGGCGCCTTCGCGGGCCAGGGCCAATGCCAGGTTGGCAGCCGTTGTGGACTTGCCTACGCCGCCCTTGCCGGAGGCCACCGCCACCACGTTTTTGACGTTGGCCAGGCCCGGAACCTGCGCCTGAGCCTTGTGCGCGGCAATGACGCTGGTGATATCGACACGGGCTGCCGCTACGCCATCCAGACCTTCGATGGCCATTTGCAGCATTTGCGCCCAACCACTTTTGAACAGACCGGCGGCGTAGCCCAGCTCGAGCTGAACGCTGACGCGGTCGCCCTGAACATCGATGCTACGCACGCATCCGGCGCTAACCGGGTCCTGGTTCAGGTAAGGGTCGGTGTACTGGCGAAGAACGGCTTCCACCGCTGCGCGATTGACGGCGCTCATGGGCAACTCCGATAACGGGACTGGAAAATCGAGGGGGGTATCGTACCTGTTCTGATCGCTCGGCGGGATGGCGAAAATATCGCCATCACTGATTGAATCATCGGAGGAAATGGCCCCAAGGGTGAAAAATAAACGCCGGCGCTTTATAGTGGCCGACCTCCGTTTCATCAAGTAGCCGAGCCCCATGTCCGAGCCACGCAAGATTCTCGTCACCAGCGCCCTGCCCTATGCCAATGGTTCGATTCACCTTGGCCATATGCTGGAATACATCCAGACCGATATGTGGGTGCGCTTCCAGAAGCACCGCGGCAACCAATGCATTTATGTCTGCGCCGACGACGCCCACGGTTCGGCGATCATGCTGCGCGCGGAGAAGGAAGGCATCACCCCGGAACAACTGATCGCCAACGTCCAGGCTGAACACAGCGGCGACTTTGCCGATTTCCTGGTGGACTTCGACAACTTCCACTCCACTCACGCCGAAGAAAACCGTGAGCTGTCGAGCCATATCTACCTGAAGCTGCGCGACGCCGGGCACATCGCCACGCGTTCGATCACCCAGTATTTCGACCCGGAAAAGAAAATGTTCCTGGCCGACCGCTTCATCAAGGGCACCTGCCCGAAATGTGGCACAGAGGATCAGTACGGCGACAACTGCGAGAAATGCGGCGCAACCTACGCGCCAACCGACCTGAAAGATCCGAAGTCGGCCATCTCCGGCGCGACGCCGGTGCTCAAGGATTCCCAGCACTTCTTCTTCAAGTTGCCGGACTTCCAGGAAATGCTGCAAACCTGGACCCGTAGCGGCACTCTGCAAGATGCCGTGGCCAACAAAATCGCCGAATGGCTGGATGCCGGCCTGCAACAATGGGACATCTCCCGTGATGCGCCGTACTTCGGCTTCGAAATTCCAAACGAGCCAGGCAAATATTTCTACGTGTGGCTGGATGCGCCGATCGGTTACATGGCGAGCTTCAAGAACCTGTGCAACCGCACGCCGGAGCTGGACTTCGACGCGTTCTGGGGCAAGGACTCCACCGCCGAGCTGTACCACTTCATCGGCAAGGACATCGTCAACTTCCACGCCCTGTTCTGGCCAGCCATGCTCGAAGGCGCGGGCTACCGCAAGCCTACCGGTATCAACGTGCACGGCTACCTGACCGTCAACGGTCAGAAAATGTCCAAGTCCCGTGGCACCTTCATCAAGGCCCGGACCTACCTGGATCACCTGTCGCCGGAATACCTGCGCTACTACTACGCCTCCAAGCTGAGCCGTGGCGTCGACGACCTGGACCTGAACCTCGAAGACTTCGTGCAGAAGGTCAACTCCGACCTGGTCGGCAAAGTCGTCAACATCGCCAGCCGTTGCGCCGGCTTCATCCACAAAGGCAATGCCGGCGTGATGGTCGACACCAACGCCGCGCCGGAGCTGACCGAAGCGTTCCTGGCCGCCGCCCCTGGCATCGCCGACGCCTATGAAGCCCGCGATTTCGCCCGCGCCATGCGCGAGATCATGGCCCTGGCCGACCGCGCCAACGCCTGGATCGCCGACAAGGCACCGTGGTCGTTGAACAAACAGGAAGGCAAGCAGGATGAAGTCCAGGCCATCTGTGCCACCGGCGTCAACCTGTTCCGCCAGTTGGTGATCTTCCTCAAGCCCGTGCTGCCGCTGCTGGCCGCCGATGCCGAGGCGTTCCTGAACGTCGCGCCATTGACCTGGAACGATCACGCTTCCTGGCTCGCCAACCACCAGTTGAACGAGTTCAAGCCTCTGATGACCCGAATCGACCCGGTCAAAGTACAGGCCATGACCGACGCTTCGAAAGAAGACCTGACCGCCAGCCAGACCGACACCGGTTCAGCTGCACCTGCCGGCAATGGCGAACTGGCCAAGGATCCGCTGTCCCCGGAAATCGAGTTCGACACCTTTGCCGCAGTCGACCTGCGCGTCGCCCTGATCGTCAAGGCCGAACACGTGGAAGGCGCCGACAAGCTGTTGCGCCTGACCCTGGACATCGGTGACGAGCAGCGCAATGTGTTTTCCGGCATCAAGAGCGCTTATCCGGACCCGTCCAAACTCGATGGTCGCCTGACCATGATGATCGCCAACCTCAAGCCACGGAAAATGAAGTTCGGCATCTCCGAAGGCATGGTGATGGCAGCCGGTCCTGGCGGTGAAGAGATCTACTTGCTGAGCCCTGATAGCGGCGCCAAGCCTGGTCAGCGGATCAAGTAAGGTACAGCGGCAAACCGATCCCACAGTCGTGCCTGGCGCGACTGTGGGATTTTCATGTCCGGGCACCCTCCGCCCCGGTCGGATAATGCCTAAGCTTTTTAGACCATCTTCTGTGGGAGCGAGCTCGCTCGCGATGGTCGTTAACGATAATGCGTGCCTCCGGGATGATCGCAGCGCTCTTGTGCCCATCGCGAGCAGGCTCGCTCCTACAAAAACCACCGTTCCTGTCGGCACGACCATGACCGAAGCATTTCTCACGCTTGTCAGCACCGCCCTGATCAACAACCTCGTGTTGCATTGGCCGCTGGGTGTCGATCCGCTGCTGAACAGCCAACGCAGGCAAGTGCATGCCCTGGGCCTTGCGACGACGTGCCTGATGTTTTTGGTCGGCCTGCTCGGCTACGCGCTCTATCATTGGCTACTGATCCCGCTGCAGATCACGTCACTGAGCCTGTTTGTATTCCTGCCCCTGAGCGTGCTGTTGATCAGCCCTTTGCTCACAGGTCTGTCAAAGGTGTTTCCAACTCTGTCGTTCGAAGGCCTCTGGCCGCTGCTGCTGGGCAATGCCGGTGTGCTCGGCGTGGCGCTTTTCAATGTGCGCAACGATCAGGGATTCCTGGCGGCCACGGCCCTGAGCCTGGGCGCCGGACTCGGATTCTGGCTGGTGCTGAGCCTGTTCAGCGATCTGCGCCAACGCACAATCGATAACGATGTTCCCCTGCCCTTTCGCGGCCTGCCGATCGACCTGATCGGCGCCGGACTGATCGCAGTGGCTTTTCTCGGATTCAGCGGACTGATCAAAACATGAGTCTGATTCAACGCATCGACGCGCTCTTGCCCCAGACCCAATGCGGCAAATGCGGTCATCCCGGATGCAAGCCCTACGCTGAAGGCATTGCCAACGGCGAGCCGATCAACAAGTGCCCACCGGGCGGCAACGAAACCATCAATGCCCTGGCCGAACTGCTGAACGTGCCGGTACTGGAGCTGGATGTAAGCCGTGGTCCGGCCCCGGCGCAGATCGCCTACATCCGCGAAGCCGAGTGCATCGGCTGCACCAAATGCATCCAGGCGTGCCCGGTGGATGCCATCGTCGGTGCGGCCAAGCTGATGCACACGGTCATCATTGATGAATGCACGGGTTGCGATCTGTGTGTGGCGCCCTGCCCGGTGGATTGCATCGAAATGCGGCCACTGCCGATAGCCACGGTTCTGCCGATTGTCGGTGGCCTGGCGTTCAGCCTCGAAGAGCAACGGGCCCGCGCTGCCAAACGCAATCATGCACGGCGCCGCTTTGAACAACGCAATGCCCGGCTGCACCGCGAAGAACAACAGAAAGCCGCCGAGCGCCAAGCCCGTGCGCAACGGGCCGCCCAGCCCGCTGAAGCGATCCTCGACCCGGTGCAGGCTGCGCTTGAGCGCGTGCGCGCACAGAAAGCCGCTAATGCCGATGCGGCACTGAAAAAAGCCAAGATCGATGTGGCGATGAGCCGGGCACAACTGAACAAATCCCTCAAGGCATTCGGTCATCCGCCGACGTTTGAACAGCAGTCGCAGCTGATTGTGCTGCAACAACAATTCGAGGCTGCCGAGCAGGCCCTGGCGCAACTGGAAAACGCAGCACCCACAACCCCGGTTCCCGCGCCTGCGGCCGCTCCGGCGAAGAACGCCGAATTGAATCGGGCAAAGATCCAATTGGCCATGCGCCGCGCCGAGCTGAAAAAGGCTCAAGCCGCCCAGGCATCCGCCGAACAGATCGAAGCCCTGGAACGTGCACTCGGCGAAGCCGAGCGCCTGGTGGATGCCCATGCCACCTCTTGAGTCGGTCGACACTCGCCTGCAACAGGCCATGAAACTGGTGCTCCTGGCGACGCTGCCGGGAATGCTGGCGATGTTCTGGTTTTATGGCTGGGGAGTGTTGATCAACCTGCTGCTGGCCTGCATCGGGGCATTGGCCGCTGAGGCGGCTGTGCTGCGCCTGCGCAAGCGTGCCCTCAAGCCGACCTTGAGCGACGGCAGTGCCCTCGTCAGCGCCACCCTGTTGGCTCTTGCCCTGCCGCCCTATTGTCCGTGGTGGCTCACCATCAGCGCCGCCGTGTTGGCCATGCTGCTGGGCAAGCACTTGTACGGCGGCGTCGGCAGTAATCCGTTCAACCCGGCGATGCTCGGTTTCGCTTTGGTGATGGTGTCCTTTCCACAACCGATGACCCAATGGCCCGCGGCCCATGGCTTGGATCTGTGGAGCGGCCTGCAGCAGGTCTTCGGTTTCGGTCAACAGCCGGATGCCTGGGTTCGCGCCACTGCACTGGACAGCCTGCGAATCAACAAAAGCCTGACCATGGGCGAACTGTTCTCGACGAATCCCGCGTTTGGCCACTTCGGCGGTCGCGGCGTGGAATGGATCAACCTGGCCTTTCTCGCGGGGGGCGCGTTCCTCCTGCAGCGACGGGTGTACAGCTGGCATGCGCCAGTCGGCATGCTCGCCAGCCTGTTCATCATCAGCCTCCTGTGCTGGAACGGTTCGGGTTCGGATTCCAATGGCTCGCCGTTGTTTCATCTGCTCACGGGCGCCAGCATGCTGGGTGCGTTTTTCATCATCACGGAACCGGTATCCGGCGCCAGAAGTCCCGGCGCGCGATTGCTGTTCGGGATCGGTGTCGGCCTGCTGACATACCTGATTCGCACCTGGGGCGGGTACCCGGACGGCGTGGCCTTTGCCGTGCTGTTGATGAACCTGTGTGTGCCGATGCTTGAGCGGCTTGTCGCTGCCAGACAGGAGCGAACTGCACCATGAGCCGCCTGTCGAGCGTTGCCATTCTTGGTTTGCTGGCCGTCCTCGGGATAGGACTGACCTGGGTCGCGCTACAAAGCAGTACTCCGAGAATTGCAGCGCAGCAACGTCTGATCGACAGCCGTAATCTGCTGGACCTGCTACCGCCCGACAGTTACGACAATCAGCCCCTGGAGCAACCGCTCGCGCTGGAAAATCCAACGCTGGGCAACAGCACACTGCTGACGGGTTTCCGTGCAACCAAAGCCGGCCAGCCCTATGCCGTCCTGTTGCGCAGCCAGACCCTGGGATATGAGGGCAGCATCGAGTTGCTGATCGCCATCGACCTCAATGGCAGGCTGATTGGTATCAAAACCGTGAAACAGGTGGAGACGCCGGGACTCGGAGCTCGGATCGGTGAATGGCCCAATGCGTGGCTCAAGCTGTTTTCCGGAAAATCCCTCAGCGACCCGGGCGATAACGGCTGGGCATTGAAAAAAGATCAGGGACAATTCGACCAGATTGCCGGGGCAACCATCACATCAAGAGCCGTGATCAACGCCACTCACGATGCACTGCGCTACTTTGACGAACACCGGCAACAACTGCTCGGGAGCCCTTCCCATGAGTAAATCACCGCTGCTACAGAACTCATTGATGCTCGCACCACTGATCGGTGCCACCGGCTCAGTCATGAGCGCTCTGGGCCTGTGGTTGATGTTCTTGGTGGTGATCGGGGTTTTCGGCGGGGTGATGAGTGTATTGCGGCCACGCCTGCATGCATCAACGCATTTGCTGGCAAGCGTGATACTTGGCGCAACCCTGACCAGTTGCGCCCTGCTCTGCGTGCAACTCTGGTCGCTGCAATGGCATCACCAGATGGGAATTTATTCGGCGTTGATCGCGTTGCAATGTGTCGTGCTGGAGCACTGGGGATTCTTCCACACCAGTTGGCGAAATCGCCTGCGCCTGTGTGGCCTGTTTGGCGCCTTGATGGTGGGCCTGGGCCTGCTGCGTGAACTGCTCGGCTCCGGCACGCTCGGCGCTCATCTATCGTGGCTGGCCGGGGGGATACAAACGGATTGGCAAGGCTGGATGTTGACCGCCGACGGTGGTTTGCGTGTGGTCGCCCTCGCCCCCGGCGGCTTCATTCTGTTGGGATTGCTGGTCGCCGCATGGCAGGCCTGGCACCGTCCGAAACCTGAACAATGATTGCTTTCAAGGAAACGCACTGCCCATGAATGCCGCAAAACGCCTGGAAATTTTCCGCAGGTTGCATGAAGACAATCCGGAGCCGAAGACCGAACTGGCCTACTCGTCCCCCTTCGAGTTGCTGATTGCGGTGATCCTGTCGGCACAATCGACCGACGTCGGCGTCAACAAAGCCACAGCAAAACTGTTCCCGGTCGCCAATACGCCTGCGGCGATTCATGCATTGGGGGTCGAGGGGCTGTCGGAGTACATCAAGACGATCGGCCTGTTCAACAGCAAGGCGAAGAACGTGATCGAGACCTGCCGGTTGCTGGTCGAGCGCCACGCCGGCGAGGTACCGCAGACTCGCGAAGAGCTGGAAGCCCTGCCCGGCGTGGGCCGCAAGACCGCCAACGTGGTGCTCAATACCGCATTCCGCCAACTGACGATGGCGGTCGACACCCATATCTTCCGGGTCAGCAACCGCACTGGCATTGCACCAGGCAAAAATGTGGTCGAGGTCGAGAATAAACTGATGAAGTTCGTGCCCAAGCAGTACCTGCTCGACTCCCATCACTGGCTGATCCTGCACGGACGCTATGTTTGCCTGGCCCGCAAGCCTCGCTGTGGCAGTTGCCGCATCGAAGATTTGTGCGAATACAAGCACAAGACATCGGACGATTGAGCCTCTATTAAAATTGCTGATATATCGATTGAAAAAATCTTTTTTACCCGCCGGGCGATTATCGATATAAGGAGCGCCAAAGGCCTTCTTAGCCTGAGGTAACTAAATGAGCACTGGCAAAGAGCAATTGGACGTAGATGATGAGTTCACAGCCGCTGAAGCGGATGAAGCTGAACCGGTTGTCGAAGTAGCGAAAACCAACCTGAGCAAACGCCGTACCATCGATAACCTTCTGGAGGAGCGCCGACTGCAAAAGCAATTGGCCGATTACGATTTTGACTTATGACACCTGAAAGCCTCCCGAAACGGAGGCTTTTTTCATTGTGCAGCATTGAGAGATTTGCCCGCTCATCACAATCGTCACCCCCGGAATAGAGTCACACTATTCCATTGCGTTGAGCCAGTTCAATCAAGTCAACCAGTGAGCGCGCGTTGAGTTTCAATAACAGGCGTGTCTTGTAAGTACTGACGGTCTTGTTGCTCAGAAACATTCCATCGGCAATCTCCTTGTTCGTCTTGCCTCTGGCCAACTGTTGCAACACCATCATCTCCCGCCCCGACAGACGATCCACCATATCCGCCTCACTGGCGTTACCCAGACTTGCACGCACTGTATGCAAGGCCTGATTTGGAAAATAGCTGTAACCGGACAACACCGCCTTTATTGCACTGAGAAGTTCGGTCAGATCCTGTTGTTTGCATACATATCCGGCGGCCCCCGACTGCATGCAGCGCATGGAAAAATGCCCGGGCGCCTGGGAAGTTAATATCAGCACCTTGATCGGCATGGCCGCCGACGCAAGTCGCGCGATAACTTCCAGCCCGTCCAGTTTCGGTATTCCGATATCCAGAATGACAATATCTGGCATGAACTCCCGTGCCATTTGCAATGCATCCACACCGTTATCGGTTTCTGCGACAACTTCGTAGCCATGACGCTCCATCAACATACGTACCGCAAGACGAATGACGGGATGATCATCCACGATCAGCACTTTATTCATGGGCAGGTCCAATTTTCGCTGTTCGAATTTTTAGAGCCCGCACAATAGCCTAGTCGTTTCACCCGTTGCATGTCGCGCCCCCCGGCGACCTTCACCGAGAGACATTCCCTACAAGATTCGCGGATTTATCCTACAAAAAATCATGCGAACACATCGCCTTAAAAACTGTATCCATGGCGTTGAATATTTTGCCTGTGGATTTTGACCCAAGATTAAAGGTCAGGATCCAAAAAAATAAAAAGCGCATGGCGACCCAAGTATTACTGACACTGGTCGCGCAAAACATTAACACCAGAAATATCACACACTGAACACCTACTTGCTCTTACAGCAAAAAATCATGCATGAACAATCATTAACAACGACAACCCTTGAATCCCGGCATCTATAAATAGAACCAGCCAAACACACCTCGACAACCCAGCGAGAAATAAACATGACCAAGTTCAAAAAAAGAATGACCAACCCTATGACAATAATCGCCGCATTCGCAACTCTGTCTGAAACATCGGCAGCCATTTCCCTGCCTTTCCTCGATAACGATGAAAGAGAAATCTATGTCTGGTTTCTGATCAGCTTTCCTTTTTATCTGCTGTTTCTTTTCTTCGCCACCCTCAACTTCAATTACCGGTCGCTGTATTCGCCTTCGGACTTCGAAAAAGACGAACACTTCCTCAAAGCGATGGACGAGGTCGATCCAGCGGCAAACAACGCGTCGGTGCAAAACCCGCGGTCTGGCCGCTATTCCTGCAGCGCCCAGGCCCCACCCGGTGAAACCGGCTTGCAGCACATTCGCCTGCCCAAACAGCTCAAAGGCCTGCACATCATCGATACACGCTGGATGAAAACCAGGAGGGAGTTCAGTACGTTGCTGGAAAGGCTAAAGAAGCGACAGGACGGGAAAGCCCAGATGATCCTGTTTCTCACCGACAACACGTTGGAAAAGTCGCTGAGGGACAGCGTTTTGGAGTTTTCCAACCAGAGAAACAAACGCGGTAGCGCCAATTGCTGGGTTGCTTACGACTTGAACTCACACAGGGTGACGGCATGGACCGGAGCCCATTGAAAACAACTTGGGCATGAGGCAGGTCTTAAAAGTGAAATACGAAGAAGAAGGTATCAGGCAGGTCGGTAAGAGATCGTCGTTTCGTGACTTCAAACCGATAAAAACAAAGTGGTGGCCCCGCCAATGACGAGGCCACCACTTCATTTACAGGCTCGGGAAACTCAGAACAGTTTCCGGCCCTTGTTTGCAGCAATACGCATGCGCAAGGCGTTGAGCTTGATGAAGCCCGCCGCATCGGCCTGGTTGTACGCGCCGCCATCTTCCTCGAAGGTCGCGATGTTAGCGTCGAACAACGAATCGTCGGACTTGCGCCCGGTGACGATCACGTTGCCCTTGTACAGCTTCAGGCGTACGACACCGTTCACATTGACCTGAGACGCATCAATCATCTGCTGCAGCATCAGACGCTCAGGACTCCACCAGTAGCCGGTGTAGATCAGGCTGGCGTACTTCGGCATCAGCTCATCCTTGAGGTGAGCCACTTCGCGGTCCAGGGTGATCGATTCGATCGCACGGTGGGCACGCAGCATGATGGTGCCGCCCGGGGTTTCGTAGCAGCCACGGGACTTCATGCCCACGTAACGGTTCTCGACGATGTCCAGACGACCGATACCGTGTTCACCACCGATACGGTTCAGGGTCGCGAGCACGGTAGCCGGGGTCATTTCAACGCCGTCCAGTGCCACGATGTCGCCGTTGCGGTAGGTCAGTTCCAGGTACTGCGGCTTGTCGGGTGCTTTCTCCGGAGAGACGGTCCAGCGCCACATGTCTTCTTCGTGCTCGGTCCAGGTGTCTTCCAGCACGCCGCCTTCATAGGAGATGTGCAGCAGGTTGGCATCCATCGAGTACGGGGATTTTTTCTTGCCGTGGCGTTCGATCGGGATCGCGTGCTTTTCCGCGTAATCCATCAGTTTTTCGCGGGACAACAGGTCCCATTCACGCCACGGAGCAATCACTTTCACACCCGGCTTCAAGGCGTACGCGCCCAGTTCGAAACGAACCTGGTCGTTACCTTTGCCGGTGGCGCCGTGGGAAATGGCGTCAGCGCCGGTTTCGTTGGCGATTTCGATCAGGCGTTTGGCGATCAATGGACGAGCGATGGAAGTACCCAGCAGGTACTCACCTTCGTAAACGGTGTTGGCGCGGAACATCGGGAACACGAAATCGCGCACGAATTCTTCGCGCAAGTCGTCGATGTAGATTTCTTTCACGCCCATGGCCTGAGCCTTGGCACGTGCAGGTTCAACCTCTTCGCCCTGACCCAGGTCAGCGGTAAAGGTCACCACTTCACAGTTATAAGTATCCTGCAGCCACTTGAGGATCACCGAAGTGTCCAGGCCGCCGGAATACGCCAGAACGACCTTGTTTACGTCCGCCATGCCATCACTCCACGGGGTTCTACGGAAAGCCGGGAAGTCTACCGCTCATACAAAATAATTTACAGTGGCGCGACAGCTTATGACGACGAAGCGACAGATTATGTCGAGGGCGCGACGATGACCAATCGGTCAGGAAGTTGCCGAAGTAGCCGGTTTTGTCGCTTGGGGTGCGACTTGTTCCGCGGGAGCGCCCCGCTCCAAACGTACCGCAACCCTGCGATTTTTCGCACGGTTGGCATTATTGGTGTTGGGCGCCAGTGGATAACTCTCACCGTGGAAGCGCACGGTGATCTGCGATTCCTGAATGCCATTGGCCTTGAAGAACTCCATGACCGCCAGGGCCCGGCGGCGGGACAAGTCACGATTGGTCAGGCGATTGCCGCCGTTATCGGAGTGCCCGTCGAGTTCAATGCGATTAACCGTCGGATCGGCCTTCATGTATTCCAGCATCACCTGCAACCTGGCTTTCGCGGCCGCATCCAGATCGATCCCCCCACCGGGGAAACCGATCTGTGACTGCTTCACCTGATCGAAATTCTGCGGCAACAGTTTGGCCACGCAACCCTGATAGTCGGCAAACGCCTTGTTGAACCTGACCGGCAACAGGCGTACTTCCGACACCCGGCCATCCCCGGAGGCATGCCGAACCACGGGACTGCGCCCATCGATCAAGCCACTGATCAAGCCTCCGGCCTGGGCCTGTGAACTGTTGAACAGCACATTGCCGCTACCGATACGCACCGTGCCCAGGTTGATATCGCCCCGCCCCGGTTGCCAGGGGGCAGCAGCGGCCAGCAAAGTGGCCGAACCTCCGCCCATCATCGCGTTGTAGGCATTGAGCCGAAACGTCGCCTGCTCACCGGCGCGACGCACGAACTGCCCCGAGCCGAAATCGGTGATCGGCTGAGTCAGGCGGCACTCGAACTTGTCGCCTTCGACCGTCCACTCGATGCTCTCCAGACGGGTCTGGAAAGTGAGCGCCATCGCGGGAAGGCTGGCAAACACACTGAGCAAGGCTAAATAACGCTGGCGCACGGAAGGCTCCACTGGCTTCTACAACACAAAGACCGACACACACATGTTTACGGCATAGCTGTTGGATATCGGAAGCATTCGGCAAAACTTGATAGCGAGTGCCTGCAAGAGTCTTTTCCGGTAGCATTCCCCTCAGTTTGACCCGCCTGGAATCCCCTCATGTCCGACCGCCTGACCCTGCTGCGTCCCGACGACTGGCACATTCATCTTCGCGATGGTGCCGTGTTGACCAATACCGTCGCGGATGTCGCGCGCACCTTTGGTCGCGCCATCATCATGCCCAACCTGGTACCTCCGGTCCGCAATGCGGCCGAGGCCGACGGCTATCGCCAGCGGATCCTCGCTGCCCGCCCCGCCGGCAGCCGGTTCGAACCGCTGATGGTCCTGTACCTGACCGACCGCACCCAGCCTGAAGAAATCCGTGAGGCCAAGGCCACCGGTTTCATTCACGCCGCCAAGCTGTATCCGGCTGGCGCGACCACCAACTCGGACTCTGGCGTCACCAGCATCGACAAGATCTTCCCCGCACTGGAGGCCATGGCCGAAGTGGGAATGCCCTTGCTGATCCACGGTGAAGTCACCCGTGGCGACGTCGACGTGTTCGACCGCGAAAAAATCTTCATCGATGAGCACATGCGTCGTGTGGTCGAGCGTTTCCCGACCCTCAAAGTGGTGTTCGAACACATCACCACCGCTGACGCCGTGCAGTTCGTCAACTCGGCTTCGGCCAACGTTGGCGCAACCATCACCGCCCATCACCTGCTGTACAACCGCAACCACATGCTGGTCGGCGGGATTCGGCCGCACTTCTATTGCCTGCCGATCCTCAAGCGCAACACGCATCAGGAAGCCCTGCTCGACGCCGCCACCAGCGGCAGCGAAAAGTTCTTCCTCGGCACCGACTCGGCGCCCCATGCCCAGCACGCCAAGGAAGCCGCCTGCGGTTGCGCCGGCTGCTACACCGCTTTTGCGGCGATCGAGATGTATGCCGAAGCCTTCGAACAGCGCAATGCGCTGGACAAGCTCGAAGCCTTCGCCAGCCTCAACGGCCCGCGCTTCTACGGCCTGCCGGCGAACACCGATCGCATCACCCTGGTTCGCGAAGAATGGACCGCCCCAAGCAGCCTGCCGTTTGGCGAGCTGACCGTTATCCCGCTGCGCGCCGGTGAAAAACTGCGCTGGCGCCTGCTGGAGGAACACGCGTGAGTGAAGACCATTTCGACGACGAACTGGACGGTCAAGGTGGCGGAGGCGGTTCCCGCCATCCAATGGCTGCCAGGTTCCGTGGTTACCTGCCCGTAGTCGTCGACGTAGAAACCGGTGGCTTCAACTCGGCCACCGACGCCCTGCTGGAAATCGCCGCGACCACCATCGCCATGGATGAAAAGGGTTTTGTTTACCCCGACCACACCTACTTCTTCCGGGTGGAGCCTTTCGAAGGTGCGAACATCGAAGCGGCGGCCCTGGAGTTCACCGGTATCAAGCTCGATCACCCACTGCGCATGGCCGTGAGTGAAGAGACCGCCCTGAACGATATCTTCCGTGGCGTGCGCAAGGCGCTGAAGGCCAATGGCTGCAAGCGGGCGATTCTGGTCGGGCACAACAGCAGCTTCGACCTGGGCTTCCTCAATGCCGCGGTTGCGCGGCTGGACATGAAGCGCAACCCGTTTCACCCATTCTCCAGTTTCGACACCGCTACCCTCGCCGGCCTGGCCTACGGGCAGACGGTGTTGGCCAAGGCCTGCCAGGCTGCCGACATCGACTTCGACGGTCGCGAGGCTCACTCCGCTCGTTACGACACCGAGAAGACTGCCGAGCTGTTCTGCGGCATCGTCAATCGCTGGAAGCAAATGGGCGGCTGGGAAGATTTCGACGATTGATCTCTCGCCCATAAAAAAACCGGCCTGATGGCCGGTTTTTTTTCACCTGCTTTTTATGGCAGGAGCGTGCGCCTTACAGAGCAGCAGCGTGCTCGGCCAGGTATGCCGCAACGCCTTCTGGCGAAGCGTTCATGCCTTTGTCGCCTTTTTTCCAGTTGGCAGGGCAGACTTCGCCGTGCTCTTCGTGGAATTGCAGAGCGTCGACCAGACGCAGCAGCTCTTCCATGTTACGGCCCAGTGGCAGGTCGTTGATGATCTGCGAGCGGACAACGCCTTTGTCGTCAATCAGGAATGCGCCACGGAAAGCAACGCCGTCAGCGGACTGAACGTCGTAGGCCTTCATGATTTCCTGCTTGATGTCGGCAGCCATGGTGTAACGAACTTCGCCGATACCGCCATTGTTGACCGGGGTGTTACGCCAGGCGTTGTGGGTGAAGTGCGAGTCGATCGAAACAGCGACCACTTCAACGTTACGGGCCTTGAATTCCGACATGCGGTTGTCCAGGGCGATCAGCTCGGACGGGCAAACGAAGGTGAAGTCCAGTGGGTAGAAGAACACCAGGCCGTATTTGCCTTTGATAGCCGAGGACAGGGTGAAGCTGTCAACGATCTCGCCATTGCCGAGTACGGCCGGTACGGTGAAGTCAGGGGCTTGTTTGCCTACGAGTACGCTCATTGGATATCTCCTGGTGTAGAAACGTGAAAATCCGGGTTTGCGCCAGCCTGCCACCCTGAAGCGACAGCCCTGTGACACAACCCCCTTTCGAAAAGACCGGCCATCATACACTGCGTATTTGGACTGTCCTTAACGGTTTTTCCAGCAGAGGTGAAAATCGCGATGGCGAATTGCCCCACAGGACGGCGCAGCAAAACCGTTCGTCAGCCTTGGTAAAAAGCCTCGACCAAGTACTTTGACAATCATTCTCGTTAACATTAAGATCCATCGCATTCGAGACATAAACAAGCGACGGTTTTCACTTATGTATGTTTGCCTCTGCACTGGCGTCACCGACGGCCAAATCCGCGATGCGATCTATGAAGGATGCTGCAGCTACAAGGAAGTCCGCCAGGCCACCGGCGTTGCCAGTCAATGTGGTAAATGTGCCTGCCTCGCCAAGGAAGTGGTTCGCGAGACCCTGACATCACTGCAGACGGCCCAGGCCGCGATTCCTTTCCCTGCAGAATTTACAGCGGCATAAAAAGCCCCTTATTCAAAGAACCGGACTGATGTCCGGTTTTTTTATGCCTGAAAATCAACTGCTTAGACTCTAGACGCGGAACACAAACATTCTTATTCCGATTAATTTTCATATATTATTCAATAACTTAAGTTTGACACTCTTAGTTGTGCGGCTCAAACTCTGCCTTATAGACGGCTAACAAAGGGCAGGACCCCATCATGAAAGGCGACGTTAAAGTCATCCAGCATCTCAACAAGATCCTTGCCAATGAGCTGGTCGCAATCAATCAATACTTCCTGCATGCACGCATGTATGAAGATTGGGGCCTGAACAAGCTGGGCAAGCACGAGTACCACGAATCCATCGACGAGATGAAGCACGCGGACAGGCTGATCAAGCGCATCCTGTTCCTTGAAGGCCTGCCGAACGTCCAGGACCTGGGCAAGCTGCACATCGGCGAGCACACCAAGGAAATGCTTGAGTGTGATCTGCGTATCGAGAAGACCGGCCACAAAGATCTTAAAGAAGCTATCGCCTTTTGCGAAACTGCGGGCGACTTCGGTAGCCGTGAACTGCTCGAAGATATCCTTGAGTCTGAAGAAGAACATATCGACTGGCTGGAAACCCAACTTGGCCTGATCGACAAGATCGGTATCGAGAACTATCTGCAATCGCAGATGGGCGACGACGAGTAAGTTATATTCCGCTGACTTCGATGCAATAAAAAGCCCCGCTCTCTTTAAAGAGGCGGGGCTTTTTATTGCCTGTTCCTGTAGGAGCGAGCCTGCTCGCGATGGTCGTTAACGATAACGCGGGGAATCTGATTCCCCGCGGTTTCTTGAATCCATCGCGAGCAAGCTCGCTCCTACACAAAACTAAATCAGGCTTCGGTCTTTGCAGCTGCAGCTTTGGCGGCAGCGTCTTTGATCAGCGACTGCAACGAACCATCGGCAGACATCTCGATCATGATGTCGCTACCACCAACCAGCTCGCCGGCGACCCACAGTTGCGGGAAAGTTGGCCAGTTGGCGTATTTTGGCAGGTTGGCGCGGATTTCCGGATTCTGGAGGATGTCCACGTACGCAAACTTTTCACCACATGCCATCACGGCCTGTGCGGCTTTCGCGGAGAAGCCGCACTGCGGGGCATTCGGCGAACCTTTCATGTAAAGCAGAATGGTGTTGTTGGCAATCTGCTCTTTAATCGTTTCGATGATATCCATGGAGCACCTCGGCTGAACTTTCCGACTCATGGGTCGGCACGGTGGCGCATTGTAACGGAAAGCCGAGCACCCTGCTCGGTCTCTCCGTCAGATACGATCAGGCCGCCGCCACGGTCACCGGAACACCGTTCAACGCCGCATTCCCCGACAGCTCATCGAGCTGGCACTCGTCCGTCAGGTCATTGGCACTGGAACCGGGCTGGCCACTGGCAATGGTCATCTGCACGCCTGGTCGCGCATGGCCCCAACCGTGCGGAAGGCTGACCACACCTTTCATCATATCCAGGCTGCCAAGCACTTCCACTTCAATCACCCCGACCCGAGAACTGACACGCACTCGCTGCCCATCGCTCAACCCGCGACTGGCCAGATCATCCGGGTGCATCAACAACTGATGGCGCGGCTTGCCCTTCACCAGTCGATGGTAGTTGTGCATCCACGAATTGTTACTGCGGACATGCCGGCGGCCGATCATCAGCAATTCATCAGCTGCCGGTGCCTGCAACGCCGCAAAGCGTGCGAGGTCGGCGAGGATCACGTCGGGAGCGGCTTGTACCCGTTGATTGGCGGTCTTCAGGCGCGACGCCAGGTTGGGCTTGAGTGCTCCCAGATCGACACCATGGGGATGATCGAACAAGGTCGCCAAAGACAACTTGTGCTCGGAGGCATCGCCATACATGCCCATGCGCAAGCCGCGATCGATCATCTGGGCCGGGGCAATGGTCGGCTTGAGTTCCTTGCCGGTCTTCGCCGCAAATGCCTTCGCCAGCCCGACGAAAATCTCCCAGTCATGCAGCGCGCCTTGGGGCTTGGCCAGGATCGCCCGGTTGAAACGGCTGACGTTACGCACTGCAAACATGTTGAACGTGGTGTCGTAGTGATCGTTTTCCAGCGCCGAAGTCGAGGGCAGGATCAGGTCGGCGTACCGGGTGGTTTCGTTGATGTACAGGTCGACGCTGACCATGAACTCCAGGCCGTCCAGCGCCTGTTCCAGCTGGCGGCCATTTGGTGTGGAGAGCACGGGATTGCCCGCCACGGTGATCAGTGCACGGACCTGCCCTTCCCCTTCGGTCAGCATTTCTTCGGCCAGCGCCGACACCGGCAACTCGCCCCCGTATTCCGGACGCCCGGAGACCCGGCTCTGCCACAGATTGAAATGCCCGCCCGAGGTCGAGGCCACCAGATCCACCGCCGGCTCGGTGCACAGGGCACCGCCGACGCTGTCGAGATTGCCTGTGACCAGGTTGATCAGCTGCACCAGCCAATGGCACAACGTCCCGAAGGCCTGAGTCGAAACCCCCATGCGGCCGTAGCAAACGGCGCTCGATGCCGCGGCGAAGTCCCGGGCCAACTGGCGGATCTGTTCAGCCGGCACAGCGCACAACGGGCTCATCGCTTCTGCAGAAAATTCGGCGATGGACTCGCGCACCTGATCCAGACCATCCACCGGCAGATGACTGTCACGGGTCAGGCCTTCAGCGAACAAGGTGTTGAGCAGGCCGAACAACAACGCCGCATCGCCTCCGGGACGCACGAACAGATGCCGGTCGGCGATGGCGGCTGTTTCGCTGCGACGCGGGTCGACCACTACGACCTTGCCGCCCCGGGCCTGAATCGCTTTCAGGCGTTTTTCCACGTCCGGCACCGTCATGATGCTGCCGTTGGATGCCAGCGGGTTGCCGCCAAGAATCAGCATGAAGTCGGTGTGATCGATGTCCGGGATCGGCAGCAGCAAACCATGGCCGTACATCAAGTGACTGGTCAGGTGATGGGGCAACTGATCGACCGACGTCGCGGAAAACCGGTTACGGGTTTTCAGCAGGCCGAGGAAATAGTTGCTGTGGGTCATCAGCCCGTAGTTGTGCACGCTGGGATTGCCCTGATAGACCGCCACCGCGTTTTGCCCGTGCCGTTCCTGAATCGCCGCCAGGCGTTCGGCGACCAGGTTGAAGGCGTCCTCCCACTCGATGGGTTGCCATTCACTGCCTACTCGCAACATCGGCTGATGCAGGCGATCCGGGTCGTTCTGAATATCTTGCAGGGCCACAGCCTTGGGGCAGATGTGCCCGCGACTGAAGGTATCCAGGGGATCGCCCTTGATCGAAGTGATTTGCACATTGCCGGCCTCGACCTCGGTGGTTTCGATGGTCAGGCCGCAGATGGCTTCGCACAGGTGGCAGGCACGGTGATGGAGAGTCTTGGTCATGGCCAGTCTCTGTCTTGTTCTGGGCGGGCAATGTCAGCCGCGGGAACAAAACTATGGCGCCAGCCCCGCCACCGCGCCAGCGACGTTTGTCTTGTGAATTGCCGACCATCAGGCCAGCCGATGGCAGTGCAAGCTCAGCTCGACGGCAGCCCGGGCGGTGCCTGCAGCTGAATCTCCTGGATCGTTTCGATCTGTTCGTGACCGACGTGCACGCCGGTCAGTTCGCCGATCAGCCGCCAGTGCTCGTCGAGCCCGGTGCTGATGGTGGCCATGCGGTCGATCATGCGGCGGCCGGCATCCCGGGTCACAGGATCGGGACTTCGCAGCAATTCGAATGACATTGATGTCATGGAGGCGGTCAGGTGTGTCAGGGAGCGGGCCGTCAGGCCGAGCAATTCCATTAGCTGCTGTTCTTTCGATTCCATTGCGGAGGCTTCCTGCATCGCGGGTGATTTATTTATAACGCAGCACTTTGCATTAGCAAATGTTTCAGATGGAACGCCAATGGGCGCCCCTGCGAACCACCATTCAGAAACCGACCGCCAGTGCTCCGCCACCGCCCGTTCGTTTGCCAAGTTGCGCGGGCGCGGTGTACAAATGCTTGGCTGCTGTCAGGAAACAGGCTTCAAAAGCGCTACTGCGTTAATCCCGTAGCCTCTCTGAAATCCCCTTAAAAACCGTAGCCCTATTGGTAAGACGCGACATTTAATTATAAGATCGCGCCTTCCCCTATTTCGTCGCCCCGTGCGGCTTACGCCGCAGGTCTCGCCCGTTGTTCCGTTAAACAAGGCTTTGAGCATCTGCGGTTTGTAGCAAAAAGGTAGTCAATGATGAGCGCAAGGCACTTTCTCTCCCTGATGGATTGCACGCCCGAAGAGCTGGTCAGCGTGATCCGTCGAGGCGTTGAGCTCAAGGACCTGCGTAACCGCGGCGTACTGTTCGAGCCTCTGAAAAACCGCGTGCTCGGGATGATTTTCGAGAAGTCCTCGACCCGCACCCGCATTTCGTTCGAAGCCGGCATGATCCAGCTCGGCGGCCAGGCGATCTTCCTGTCGCCGCGCGATACCCAACTGGGCCGGGGCGAGCCGATCAGCGACGCCGCCATCGTCATGTCGAGCATGCTCGATGTGGTGATGATCCGTACCTTTGCCCACAGCACATTGACCGAATTCGCCGCCAATTCGCGCGTCCCGCTGATCAACGGCCTGTCCGACGATCTGCACCCGTGCCAACTGCTGGCCGACATGCAGACCTTCCTGGAACACCGCGGCTCCATCCAGGGCAAGACCGTGGCCTGGATCGGTGACGGCAACAACATGTGCAACAGCTATATAGAAGCGGCGATCCAATTCGACTTCCAGTTGCGTATCGCCTGCCCGGAAGGCTACGAGCCGAACCCGAAATTCGTGGCCCTGGCCGGCGATCGGGTGACCATCGTTCGCGACCCGAAAGATGCCGTGCGCGGCGCCCATCTGGTGAGCACCGACGTCTGGACCTCCATGGGCCAGGAAGAAGAAACCGCCAAGCGCCTGAAGCTGTTTGCCCCTTACCAGGTCAACCGCGCCCTGCTCGACCTGGCAGCCAGCGACGTGCTGTTCATGCACTGCCTGCCGGCTCACCGTGGCGAAGAGATCAGCGTCGACCTGCTCGACGACCCGCGTTCGGTGGCCTGGGATCAGGCTGAGAACCGTCTGCATGCGCAAAAGGCCCTGCTCGAGTTTCTGGTCGAGCCGGCGTACCGCCACGCATGAGCCAGCCATTACTGCTTAACCTGCGCAACCTCGCCTGCGGCTATCAAGACCAGCGCGTGGTGCAGAACCTCAACCTGCATTTGAACGCCGGCGACATCGGTTGCCTGCTGGGCTCTTCCGGTTGCGGCAAGACCACCACCCTGCGCGCCATTGCCGGTTTCGAACCGGTTCACGAAGGTGACATCCAGCTCGCCGGCGAGACCATTTCCAGCGCCGGATTTACACTCGCGCCGGAGAAACGCCGGATCGGCATGGTGTTCCAGGACTACGCGCTGTTTCCGCATTTGACCGTGGCCGACAACATCGCCTTCGGTATTCGCAAGCATCCGCAAAAGGAGCGCGTCGTCGAGGAACTGCTGGAACTGGTCAACCTGAAGAACCTCGGCAAGCGCTATCCCCATGAGCTTTCCGGTGGCCAGCAGCAACGTGTCGCCCTGGCCCGCGCCCTGGCGCCGGAACCACAACTGCTGCTGCTCGACGAACCCTTCTCCAACCTCGATGGCGAATTGCGCCGCAAGCTCAGCCACGAGGTGCGTGACATTCTCAAGGCCCGCGGCACCAGCGCCATTCTGGTGACCCACGATCAGGAAGAGGCCTTCGCGGTCAGTGACCACGTCGGTGTGTTCAAGGAAGGCCGGCTGGAACAATGGGACACGCCCTACAACCTGTACCACGAACCGCTGACCCCCTATGTGGCGAGCTTCATCGGTCAGGGCTACTTCATTCGCGGTCAGTTGAGCAGCCCGGAATCGGTACAGACCGAGCTGGGCGAGCTGCGCGGTAACCGGGCTTACACTTGGCCGGTTGGTGGTGCGGTCGACGTATTGCTGCGTCCGGACGACATCGTTTATGCACCGGACAGCGCCTTGAAGGCCAAGATCGTCGGCAAGTCGTTCCAGGGCGCGTCGACACTTTATCGCCTGCAGATGCGGACCGGCGCGCAACTGGAATCGATCTTCCCGAGCCATGTCGATCATCAGGTAGGCGCAGAGGTGGGCATTCGAGTGGCGGCGGAACATCTGGTGCTGTTCCAGGCGAGCAGCAGCATGGCGGCGCAGATTCCGGACGTGGAGTCCGGCGTGCGGCGATACAGCAACGCTCACTGACCCCTGTAGGAGCGAGCCTGCTCGCGATGAACTCAAGAACAGCGTGGGGTATCAGAATGCCCGCGTTATCGTTGACGACCATCGCGAGCAGGCTCGCTCCTACAGGGGATATGCATCAGGTGAGGATCAATCTTCCGCTGGCCACCAACGTCGCATTCCCGCCAATCTTCACCCGGTCCCCTTCCAGCCGGCAGAACAACTCCCCACCTCGCTTGGAGCACTGGTAAGCCGTCAGGCTCGACTTGCCCAGGCGCCTGGACCAGTACGGAATCAGACTGCAATGGGTGGACCCCGTCACCGGGTCCTCGTTGATGCCGATGGCCGGCGCGAAGTAGCGCGAGACGAAATCATGCTTGCTGCCCCGGGCAGTCACAATGGCGCCCAGCCAGGGCAGTTTCGCCAGGGCGACCATGTCCGGCTGGCAATCGAGCACAGCCTGCTCGGACTCCAGCACCACGAACAATTCATTGGAACCCAGCACGTCGACGATCTCCACGCCCAGCGCGCGCTCGACTTCCTGGGTCACGCCCAGTTCCGACGGCACGATGGCTGGGAAATCCAACCACAGCCGCCCGCCTTCGCGACTCACGCTCAGCGGACCTGACTTGCAGGTGAAATCCAGGCGCTCGACTGGCTCGTTGTAGATTTCGAACAGCACATAGGCGCTGGCCAGGGTGGCGTGACCGCACAGTGGCACCTCGGTGGTCGGGGTGAACCAGCGGATATGCCAGCCCAGCCCTTCGCGCACCACAAAGGCGGTTTCCGCCAGGTTGTGCTCGGCGGCAATTTTCTGCATCAACTCGTCGGCGAGCCAGGCGTCCAGCCGATAGACCATCGCCGGATTACCGCTGAAGGCACGATCACTGAACGCATCGACCTGATGAAACTCAAGCTGCATAACATTCTCCCTTTGTCAGGACTTGCAGGAGCGAGCCTGCTCGCGATGGTCGTCAACGATAACGCGGGGAGTCTGGTTCCCCGCGGTGTTCTTGAGTCCATCGCGAGCAGGCTCGCTCCTACAGTGGTTCATCCGCTGTCAGGCGCGGCCGATATCGGCGAACTTCGCCTGGGTATGTTCGGCCAGCACCGCAGGGGCCAGTTCGACCTCGAGGCCGCGCCGCCCGGCGCTGACGAAAATGCTCGCAAATGACTGGGCGGAATTGTCGATAAAGGTACGCAGGCGCTTTTTCTGCCCCAGAGGGCTGATCCCGCCCAGCAGATACCCGGTCGAGCGCTGTGCGGCGGCGGGATCCGCCATCTCGACTTTCTTCACGCCTGCGGCATGGGCCAGGGCCTTCAGGTCCAGAGTCCCGCCCACCGGCACCACAGCCACCAGCAGTTCGTTCTTTTCACTGGCCGCCAGCAAGGTCTTGAACACCTGCGCCGGATCAAGGCCGAGCTTCTCCGCGGCTTCCAATCCATATGACGCGGCTTTGGGATCATGTTCATAACTGTGTACACGGTGTTCGGCGCGAACCTTTTTCAGCAAATCCAACGCAGGTGTCATGACAGCTCCAGACTGGGCGGCAGTAGAAAAACACTGCGCCGGATTCTAGGACATTGATCTGCAAAAGGCTCCCATGTTGCGTGCTGCTTATTGTGGGAGCGAGCCTGCTCGCGATGGACGACAACAAGAACCTGTGCGACCTGGATGAACGCGTTGCCTGGGCTTTTTTTCGCGAGCAGGCTCGCTCCCACATGGACCGTTCACTTTCGACCTTTGACAGCCCCATTTCCTGTCTATATTTTTTCGTTTATGAATTTTATCGAACCCAATACCGGACACTGACGGTAACCCCGTATTTCTTGATACCGTTGGCGCATGACTACGCCTACAGGATCACGCACCAGGCTCCGCTCCCTTTTTCGTCCAAGGCAATCGACATGACCGACACACAGAACAAGAACTACATCATTGCCCTCGACCAGGGTACAACCAGTTCCCGGGCGATCATTTTCGACCGCGACGCGAACGTGGTCTGCACCGCCCAGCGCGAATTCGCCCAGCACTACCCGCAAGCCGGTTGGGTTGAACATGACCCGATGGAGATCTTCGCCACCCAGAGTGCGGTGATGGTCGAGGCCCTGGCGCAAGCGGGTCTGCATCACGATCAGGTCGCGGCCATCGGCATCACCAACCAGCGTGAAACCACCGTGGTCTGGGACAAGAGCACCGGTCGGCCGATCTACAACGCCATCGTCTGGCAGTGCCGTCGCAGCACTGAGATCTGCCAGCAGCTCAAGCGTGATGGTCATGAGCAATACATCAGCGAGACCACCGGTCTGGTCACCGACCCTTATTTCTCCGGCACCAAGCTCAAGTGGATTCTCGACCACGTCGAAGGCAGCCGTGAACGCGCACGCAACGGCGAACTGTTGTTCGGCACGGTCGATAGCTGGCTGATCTGGAAATTCACCGGCGGCAAGGTCCACGTCACCGACTACACCAACGCCTCGCGCACCATGCTCTTCAACATCCACACCCTGGAGTGGGACGCGAAGATGCTGGAGCTGCTGGATATCCCCAGGGAACTGCTGCCAGAGGTGAAAGCCTCTTCGGAAATTTACGGTCGCACCAAAAGCGGCATTGCCATTGGCGGTATCGCCGGCGACCAGCAGGCGGCGCTGTTCGGCCAGATGTGCGTCGAGGCCGGTCAGGCGAAAAACACCTACGGCACCGGTTGCTTCCTGCTGATGAATACCGGCAACAAAGCCGTGAAATCCAGTCATGGCATGCTCACCACCATCGCCTGCGGACCGCGCGGCGAAGTGGCTTACGCCCTGGAAGGCGCAGTATTCAACGGTGGCTCCACCGTGCAATGGCTGCGTGACGAGTTGAAAATCATCAACGACGCACACGACACCGAGTACTTCGCCAACAAGGTCAAGGACAGCAACGGCGTGTACCTGGTCCCCGCTTTCACCGGCCTCGGCGCGCCCTACTGGGACCCGTATGCCCGTGGCGCGCTGTTCGGCCTGACCCGTGGCGTACGGGTGGATCACATCATCCGCGCGACCCTGGAATCCATCGCCTACCAGACCCGCGATGTGCTCGACGCCATGCAGCAGGACGCCGGCGAGCGCCTCAAGGCCCTGCGGGTGGATGGCGGCGCGGTGGCGAACAACTTCCTCATGCAATTCCAGGCCGACATTCTCGGCACCCAGGTTGAACGCCCGAAGATGCGCGAGACCACGGCGCTGGGTGCAGCGTACCTGGCAGGCCTGGCCTGCGGCTTCTGGGGCAGCCTGGAAGAACTGCGCGGCAAGGCGGTGATCGAGCGTCAGTTCGAACCGACACTGGACGAAGCGGCAAAGGAAAAACTCTACGCCGGCTGGAAAAAAGCGGTCAGCCGCACGCGCGACTGGGAGCCACATGAAGGCGCTGAATAAGCCAGGCTGAAGACTGGTGCCCTGATGTAACTGGCAGGGAGTGGATTCGTGCGGCATCATGGGCAAATTTTGCACGGCAGCCCAAAGGACGCCCCATGAATCTGCCTCCCCGCCAGCAGCAAATCCTCGAACTGGTCCGCGAGCGCGGCTATGTCAGCATCGAGGAAATGGCCACATTGTTTGTTGTCACTCCGCAGACCATCCGCCGCGATATCAATCAGCTGGCGGAAGCCAATTTGCTGCGTCGCTACCACGGCGGCGCGGCCTACGATTCCAGTGTCGAGAACACCGCCTACGCCATGCGCGCCGATCAGATGCGCGATGAAAAGCAGCGGATTGCCGAAGCCATCGCCGCGCAGATCCCCGATCACGCCTCGCTGTTCATCAATATCGGCACCACCACCGAATCCATCGCCCGCGCACTGCTCAATCACAATCACCTGAAGATCATTACCAACAACCTGCACGTGGCGTCGATGCTCAGTGCCAAGGATGACTTCGACGTGCTGTTGACCGGCGGCAACGTGCGCCGCGACGGTGGCGTGGTCGGTCAGGCCAGTGTCGACTTCATCAATCAGTTCAAGGTCGACTTCGCCCTGGTCGGCATCAGCGGCATCGATGAAGACGGTAGCCTGTTGGACTTCGATTATCAGGAAGTGCGGGTGTCCCAGGCGATCATCGCCAACGCCCGCCAGGTGATTCTCGCCGCCGACTCCAGCAAGTTCGGGCGCAACGCCATGATCCGCCTGGGGCCGATCAGCCTGGTCGATTGCCTGGTCACCGACCAGCCACCCTCGCCTGCGCTGACGCAGCTTTTGAATCAGCACAAGGTTCGACTGGAAGTCGTCTAACCCCCCAACATTCTCGTCGCCTGTCCCGACGCTATCGCGAGCAGGCTCGCTCCCACAGGGTCCGCACTGCCCTTGTGGGAGCGAGCCTGCTCGCGATAGCGATTTCACCTGCACCACTCTTTTTGCGCTATTACACGCATTCAGTGTTCGAATATTTTCCTTTTCCGCGCTTTCGATGAGTTTTTTCAATCGAAGCCGACTGGCTGCGCGCATGTTTATCGGCTAACATTTTCGCAAATGAACATTCATGTTCGGTTTCAAATACCGAACATCAAAGAATTCCGAGGCCTTAGCCGATGCCCACTTCTACCTTGCCTGTGCCCCCTCTTGCCGAGGTCTACGATATCGCCGTCATCGGTGGCGGGATCAATGGCGTGGGGATCGCGGCGGATGCCGCCGGCCGAGGCCTCTCGGTGTTCCTTTGCGAAAAGGACGACCTGGCCAGCCACACCTCGTCGGCCAGCAGCAAGCTGATCCACGGTGGTCTGCGCTACCTCGAACATTACGAGTTCCGCCTGGTGCGCGAAGCCCTGGCCGAACGCGAAGTGCTGCTGACCAAGGCGCCGCACATCGTCAAGCAGATGCGCTTCGTGCTGCCCCATCGCCCGCACCTGCGTCCGGCCTGGATGATCCGCGCCGGCCTGTTCCTGTATGACAACCTCGGCAAGCGGGAACAGCTCAAAGGCTCGAAAAGCCTGAAGTTCGGCCCGGACAGCGCACTGAAAAACGAAATCACCAAGGGCTTCGAATACTCCGACTGCTGGGTCGACGACGCGCGCCTGGTGGTGTTGAACGCCATGGCCGCCCGGGAAAAAGGCGCTCATGTCCACACCCAGACCCGTTGCGTCAGCGCCCGTCGCGCCAAAGGCCTGTGGCACCTGCACTTGGAGCGCGCCGATGGCAGCCTGTTTTCGATTCGCGCCAAGGCGCTGGTGAACGCCGCCGGCCCCTGGGTCGCCAAGTTCATTCGTGATGATCTGAAAATGGAATCGCCGTACGGCATTCGCCTGATCCAGGGCAGCCACCTGATCGTGCCGAAACTGTACGAAGGCGAGCACGCGCACATCCTGCAAAACGAAGATCAGCGCATCGTGTTCACCATTCCGTACCTGAACCATTTCACCCTGATCGGCACCACCGACCGCGAATACACCGGCGATCCGGCTGCTGTGGCAATCACCGAAGGCGAAACCGATTACCTGCTCAATGTGGTCAACGCCCACTTCAAGAAGCAGATCGGCCGCGATGACATCCTGCACAGCTACTCCGGCGTGCGCCCGTTGTGCAACGACGAATCCGACAACCCGTCGGCCGTCACCCGCGACTACACCCTGGCGCTGTCGGGCAGTGGTGAAGAAGCGCCGCTGCTGTCGGTGTTCGGTGGCAAGCTGACCACCTACCGCAAACTCGCCGAGTCGGCGCTGGCGCAACTGACACCTTACTTCGAGCACATCCAGCCGAGCTGGACGGCCAACGAACCTCTCCCGGGTGGCGAAGGCATGACCACCCCGCAGGCGCTGAGCTCGCAGATCCGTGACGCGTTCGACTGGATCCCGACCAACATTTCCCGCCGCTGGGCCACCACCTACGGCAGCCGTACCTGGCGCATGCTCGAAGGCGTACAGAATCTGGGCGATATGGGCGAACACATCGGCGGCGGTCTCTATACCCGCGAGGTCGATTACCTGTGCAGCGAAGAATGGGCCACCACCGCCCATGACATTCTCTGGCGTCGCAGCAAGCTCGGCCTGTTCACCACCGCTGCGGAACAGGACAAGCTCAAGGACTACCTGAACAAGGTCGAACAGAACCGCAGCAAGATCGAAGCCGCCTGATCGCACCGGCGAAAAAACAAAGCCCCTGAATCTCGCGATCCAGGGGCTTTTTTATGGCCTTCGACACTGTAGGAGCGAGCATGCTCGCGATGGTCGTGAACGATAACGCCGGGAACCTGATACCCCGCGGTGTCTTTTCGTTCATCGCGAGCATGCTCGCTCCTACAGAGGGTGGTGCTCAGTCACGCAAGTCCGATTCATGGATGGGCTGATCACGGTGGGTCGCCCGTTGATACTGCGCCGGCCAGACCGCCTTGCGCCCGCCCAGGTCGTCGTCCGCATGGAGCGGCCAGTACGGATCGCGCAGCAGTTCGCGGGCGAGGAAGATGATGTCCGCCTGACAGGTGCGCAGGATGTGCTCGGCCTGCGCCGGCTCGGTAATCATGCCGACGGTGCCGGTGGCAATGCCCGACTCCTTGCGCACCCGCTCGGCGAAGCGCGTCTGGTAGCCAGGCCCCGTAGGAATTTCCGCGTTGACCGCCGTGCCGCCCGAGGAGACATCGATCAGGTCCACGCCCAACGCCTTGAGACGTCGCGCCAGTTCAACCGTTTCATCGGGATTCCAGCCGTCCTCCACCCAATCGGTGGCCGATACCCGGACAAACAGCGGCAACTCTTGCGGCCACACCGCGCGCACCGCTTCGGTGACTTGCAATACCAGGCGAATGCGATTTTCGAATGAACCGCCGTACTGGTCACGCCGCTGATTGCTCAGTGGCGAAAGAAACTGGTGCAGCAGATAACCGTGGGCGGCGTGCACTTCGACCACCTTGAAACCGGCGATCAGCGCGCGCTTGGCCGCATCGACGAACGCCTGGATAACATCGGCAATTTCGCTTTCTTCGAGCTGCTTGGGCTTGGTGTGTTCCGGGTCGAAAGCGATGGGTGACGGGCCGACCGGCAGCCAGCCGCCGTCTGCGGGTTTCACGCTGCCATGTACGCCCAGCCAAGGCCGATAGGTGCTGGCCTTGCGTCCCGCGTGGGCCAGCTGGATACCGGCCACGCCGCCCTGGGCGGTAATGAAGCGGGTAATGCGTTGCAACGGCTCGATCTGCTCATCGTTCCACAGACCAAGATCCTGCGCGGTGATGCGCCCGTCGGCGGTGACTGCCGTGGCTTCGGTAAAGACCAGCCCCGCCCCGCCAATGGCGCGGCTGCCAAGGTGAACCAGATGCCAGTCATTGGCCAGGCCATCGACACTGGAATACTGGCACATCGGCGATACCGCGATGCGGTTGAGCAGGGTCAGTTGGCGAAGGGTAAAGGGTTCAAGCAGCAGACTCATGGGGCACCTCTCAAATCAGTGGTCAGGCTCCAGGGTTCTGTTTGAAAAGTCGACGAGTGACAGGAAAAAGGTAAAGCACCCGCCCCCGCGGGCAAAAAATTGGACAAGACGTCACAAGGATAATCAAGCAGTGCTTAGAGCCTAGTCGACATCGGGGGATGTCGCTCTCCCTGCAGGAGCGAGCCTGCTCGCGATGGACGTGAACGATACCGCTGGGCACCTGATGCCCCGCGGTGCCTTGTCGTTCATCGCGAACGTGCTCGCTCCTACAGGTGTGGGTTCAACGCGGTTCGATGTGGGCAATCATCAGTTGAACAGTCTCATTGCCACGGAATTCGTTGACGTCGAGTTTGTAGGCCAACTCCACCCACTTGATGGTCGGATTCGGCCAGATGTCGCGGTCGATGCCAAAGGCAATGCCATCGAGCTTGACCGAACCACATTCGCTTCTGAGCACTACTTTGAGGTGCCGCTCGCCGACCACCCGCTGCTCGACCAGTTGAAACACCCCATGAAACAGCGGCTCCGGGAAGTGTTGCCCCCAGGGACCGGCATGGCGCAATGCACGGGCCAGCTCCAGATGAAACTCCTCGACCGCCAGGGTGCCATCGGACAGCAGACGGCCGGTCAGGTCCTCTTCGCGCAATTGCCGGCGCACTTCGGCATCGAAGGCTTCGGCGAACAGCGGGAAATTCGCCTCCGGCAACGTCAGGCCGGCGGCCATGGCATGCCCGCCGTACTTGGTGATCAGATTCGGATGCTGCGCCGCCACCACACTCAGGGCATCGCGGATATGAAAGCCCTGCACCGAACGGCCCGAGCCCTTGAGCAAGCCGTCGCCGGCATCGGCAAAGGCAATGGTCGGACGGAAATAACGCTCCTTCATGCGCGAGGCGAGGATACCGATCACCCCTTGGTGCCATTCGGGATCGAACAGGCACAGGCCAAACGGCATCGATTCCACCGGCAAATCCTTGAGCTGGGCCATAGCCTCACGCTGCATGCCCTGCTCGATGGATTTGCGGTCCTGGTTCATGCCGTCCAACTGGGTGGCCATTTCCCGCGCAAGGCCAGCGTCCTCGGTGAGCAGACACTCGATGCCCAGGCTCATGTCATCCAGACGCCCAGCCGCGTTCAGCCGCGGGCCGACGATGAAGCCCAGATCGGTGGAGGTAATGCGCGCGTGATCACGCTTGGCCACTTCGAGGATCGCCTTGATCCCCGGGCGCGCACGCCCGGCGCGAATCCGCTCCAGGCCCTGATGCACCAGGATCCGGTTGTTGGCATCCAGCGGTACCACGTCGGCGACGCTGCCCAGGGCCACCAGATCGAGCAATTCGCCAATGTTCGGTTGCGGCCGGGCTTCGTACCAACCCAGGCTGCGCAACCGCGCGCGCAAGGCCATCAGCACGTAGAAAATCACCCCGACACCCGCCAGCGCCTTGCTCGGGAATTCGCAACCCGGCTGGTTCGGATTGACGATGGCATCGGCCTGCGGCAGTTCATCGCCGGGCAAGTGGTGATCGGTGACCAGTACGCTGAGCCCGGCCTTTTTCGCCGCGGCCACGCCCTCGACACTAGAAATGCCATTGTCCACGGTGATCAGCAACTGAGGCTGACGCTCCAGTGCCACCGCGACGATTTCCGGGGTCAGGCCGTAGCCATAATCGAACCGGTTGGGCACCAGGTAGTCGACATGCGCCGCACCGAGCAAGCGCAAGCCCAGGGTGCCAACGGTACTGGCGGTGGCGCCATCGGCGTCGAAGTCGCCGACGATGAGGATCCGCTGCCGCTGCTCAAGTGCCACCACCAGCAGATCCACCGCCGCCTCGATGCCCTTGAGTTGCTGGAACGGGATCAACCGCGCCAGGCTCTTGTCCAGTTCGGCTTCGGACTGCACGCCCCGCGCCGCGTACAGGCGGGTCAGCAGCGGCGGGATATCACCGAGGAACGGCAGGGTGTCGGGCAGCTGGCGAGGTTCGATACGCATGGGGTGACAGGGGCTTCTCTTGAATACACAGGATAAAACAGGATGACGTGGTCCAGCGGTGAGTGATCAGCCGCGCTCGCCCGCCAACCACTGCAACTGGACTTCGTGCTGGCCACGGTCGTCGGTGACGAACATCGTCCCTTCGCTGATCATCACGTCCCACTTGATAACGCGTGGCATGTCCTTGGCCAGGGTCTCCAAGACTTCCTGGGGAACCGCAGCGATGTTGACGTTTTTCAGGTTTTTCGCCGCCGGCACCACTTTGCCTTCCCAGACGCGCAGGCTGCCGTAGGCCAACAGGCTGGTGCGTTCGGTGCGACGCGAGCACCAGGTCAGGCGCTCGGCGTCAGGTTGGCCGACTTCGATCCAGTGCAGAACGCGGTCATCCAGACTTTTTTCCCACAGGGCCGGTTCGTCCACTTCTGACAGACCACGGCCAAACGACAGCTGTTCGTTGTACCAGAGGGCGTAGGCCAGCAGACGCACGGTCATGCGCTCTTCGGTTTCCGAAGGGTGACGGGCGATGGTCTGCTTGACGCTCTCATAGACGCTGCGGTCGAGGTCGGTGAGGTTCAGTTCAAACTTGTAGGTCGTGGACGGCTGGGCCATGAACGGGCTTCTTGAGACGTGGAAAGGCGGCAAGTCTAACCGATGCGACAGGCAATCATCGAATTGATGGCGATCTACCTTGAGCGCCTGACAGTCGGCTATGTTAAAACTCTGTACTCGCTCAGCCCTTTGTCCTACAGGATCCCGTATGCCGTTCACCGCCAAACCGCTCTCAGGCCTCAAAGTCATCGAATTGGGCACGCTGATTGCCGGCCCGTTCGCTTCGCGCATCTGCGCTGAATTCGGCGCCGATGTGGTCAAAATCGAATCCCCGGACGGCGGCGATCCGCTGCGCAAGTGGCGCAAGTTGTATGAAGGCACCTCGCTGTGGTGGTTCGTGCAGGCGCGCAACAAGAAGTCCCTGACCCTGAACCTGAAACACCCGGACGGTCTGGAGATTCTGAAAAAGCTGCTGAGCGAAGCGGACATCCTGATCGAGAATTTCCGCCCGGGCGTGCTGGAGAAGCTCGGCCTGGGCTGGGAGACCCTGCACGCACTGAACCCGAAACTGGTCATGGTGCGGCTCTCCGGCTTCGGCCAGACCGGCCCGATGAAGGATCAGCCCGGCTTTGGCGCCGTGGGCGAATCCATGGGCGGCCTGCGCTACATCACCGGGTTCGAAGACCGGCCACCGGTGCGCACCGGCATCTCCATCGGCGACTCGATCGCCGCGCTGTGGGGCGTGATTGGCGCGCTGATGGCGCTGCGTCACCGCGAGGTCAATGGCGGACAGGGCCAGGTGGTCGACGTGGCGCTGTATGAAGCCATCTTCGCCATGATGGAAAGCATGGTGCCGGAGTTCGACGTATTCGGTTTCATCCGCGAACGCACCGGCAACATCATGCCCGGCATCACGCCCTCCTCGATTCACACCAGCGCCGACGGTAAACACGTGCAGATCGGCGCCAATGGTGATGCGATTTTCAAACGCTTCATGCTGATCATCGGCCGCGAAGATCTGGCCAATGATCCGGTACTGGCCAGCAATGACGGCCGTGACAGTCGTCGCGACGAGCTCTACGGAGTCATCGATCGCTGGGTCAATTCGCTGCCGCTGGACACGGTACTGGAGCACCTGAACCAGGCCGACGTGCCCGCCAGCCGGATCTTCAGCGCCGAAGACATGTTCAACGATCCGCAGTACCTGGCACGGGAAATGTTCCTGCAAGCCAAGCTGCCGGATGGCAAAGACTTCAAGATGCCCGGGATTGTGCCGAAACTCTCAGAGACTCCCGGAGATTGTGAATGGGTCGGGCCGCAGTTGGGTGAGCACAACACACAGGTACTCCAGGAACTTGGCTATGACGCGTCGCAGATCACACAGCTGCGCAAGGACGGGGCCATCTGAGCTCAGGCGTCTGATTGCGCGTACCACCCAGCGCTGCCTGCGGCCGAGCGGGCTGGTCATCTGTGCATTGCTGGGGGTGCTGCTGATCGCGGCACTGGCGCCTTCGGCATTGGCGCAAACCAGGCAAACCCTGGTCTGGCTCAAGCGTGATTTGCCGCCGCTGTTTATTTTCGAAGGACCGAAAAAGGGCCAGGGGGTCATCGATCAACTGTTGACCCAACTGATCGCCGGCATGCCGCAGTACCAGCACAGCGTCATGCGGGTCAATCGCGCGCGTGGCCTGCAAATGCTCCACGAACCCTCCCTCACCTGCGATGCGGCGCTGAACTGGAGCAAGGAACGCGAAGGCTGGATCGCCTTTTCCGTCCCGGTTTTCCGCGCCATGAGCAACGGACTGGCGATACGACGGGTCGATCGTGACCTGCTGACGCCTTTTATCAAGGATGGCGAGGTGGATCTGGCAGCCCTGCTGGCCACCGGCAAGCTGGCGCTGGGGATTGTTGCCGAGCGCAACTATGGCGAGTACCTCGACGCCCTGCTTAAACAGGCGCCACCCAAAACCCTCACGCTTCACTATGGCAACCAGGCCTTGGGCAGCCTCCTGGAAATGCAGCGCCTGGGGCGCTTGCAGTTGCTGTTGGGCTATCGTCCGGAAATCCGCTACCAGGCCCAGCAACGCGGGATTGGCGAGGATGAATTGCAGTTCTACCCGATTCACGGCACGGGCAAATACCTGTCCGGCTTCATTGGCTGTACGGACACCCCACAGGGCCGGCAAGCCATCGTCGAAATCAACCAACTGCTGCGCGCCCTGCCCCGCGATCACCTGAGCGAGGCTTACGCCGCCTGGCTCGACCCGGAAAGTCGCGGCGAATACCTGGAAGCTGCCAAGGCATTTTTCGAGGAACAGGCCCGGCAGTGACAAACGCCGGGCAAAAGAAACCCCGAGAAGTGGGGAGACGACTCGGGGTTAAACGTGGTCTTCACTAGACCCGTAGCAGCAAGCTACAAGCACCGGAGCACAATGCTTGATCCTGCTGTTATAGGGTCTGACTGACCTGGATGCAGGAAGTTTCCCACAAATGACAATTCAGGTTCTGCTGGCCATCAACTTGTCCTGCGCAGCATTGCGCATCGCCGCGATCATGCAGGGCTCCAGGCGTCCTTCGGCAATCAGAACGTCACGATGCAAGCCATCGACCACGTCGGTCAGCAAACGCTTGTCGGTCAATTGCTCCCGACTGAACTTGCGCTCGACCACCTTGATGCCGCTCGCATTCTTCAATGTCACCCGGCATTCGCCCTGAAGGCCTGACGGGGTCAATGTCACCTGGTACGGGCTCAGAGCCTCACCGAGCAAGAGACTGATACTTTCCATCTCGATCACCACTCAATAGTCCGGAAACAAAGTGCCTGGGGCGTATTCACAGTAAATGACCGCCGGCACGAGAAGAAAGTTCGGGATGCAGAGCGCGGGCCTGCGTGCGTCTCTGGTCTATGGAGCATGCATGGCAAAGATGACAGGGAAAAAACAGTGGTATCGCGTTTGTCGGGTGGAAGGAGCGCATGCCCTGTGGGAGCAAGGCTTGCCCGCGATGGCGTCCGAGAGATCGCCATCGCGGGCAAGCCTTGCTCCCACAGGGAGGTGTTGCTTGAAAATTACAACGGCTTGCCGCGATTGCCATGCTGGCTGACGAAAGCCTGCACGGCTTTCAGGTCGTTCGGCAGCACGGTGCAACGCTCGTCCCGCTCAAACAGATCGGAAAGATGGGCAGGCAGTTCAAGTGCCTTGCCTACGCCGGCCTTTTCCACGGCATCCGGGAACTTGACCGGATGGGCCGTGCCGAGGATGACCATCGGGATGTCCAGGCTGCGACGGCACTCGCGCGCGGCCCTGACGCCGATAGCGGTGTGCGGATCCAGCACTTCACCGGTCTGTTCGAAGACTTCGGCGATGGTTTCGCAGGTTTGTGCGTCATCCACGGCCAGCGAGTCGAACAGCTTGCGTGCTTCGGTCCAGCGCTCCTGCTCGACGCTGAAGCCGCCGCCCTGCTTGAAGCTGTCCATCAGCCCGGCAATCGCCGCGCCGTTGCGACCGTGCAGGTCGAACAGCAGACGCTCGAAGTTCGACGACACCATGATGTCCATGGACGGCGACAGGGTGGCGTGCAGGGTTTCCTTGACGTACTGATTGCCGCTCATGAAGCGGTGCAGGATGTCGTTGCGGTTGGTGGCGACGATCAACTGGTTGATCGGCAGGCCCATGTTGCGTGCCAGGTAACCGGCGAAAATGTCGCCGAAGTTGCCGGTCGGCACCGAGAACGCCACCGAGCGCGACGGGCCACCCAGCTGCAGGGCTGCGTGGAAGTAGTAAACGATCTGGGCCATGATCCGCGCCCAGTTGATCGAGTTCACCGCCACCAGGCGAGTGCCCTTGAGGAAGCCCTGGTCGGCGAAGCTCGCCTTGACCATTTCCTGGCAGTCATCGAAGTTGCCTTCGATGGCGATGTTGTGGATGTTCTCACCGAAAATGGTGGTCATCTGCCGACGCTGCACTTCAGACACACGGTTGTGCGGGTGCAGGATGAAGATGTCGACGTTTTCGCAGTGCTTGCAGCCTTCGATGGCGGCAGAACCGGTGTCACCCGAGGTGGCACCGACGATCACCACGCGCTCGCCGCGCTTTTCCAGCACGTAGTCGAGCAAACGACCGAGCAATTGCAGGGCGAAGTCCTTGAACGCCAGGGTCGGGCCGTGGAACAGCTCCAGCACCCATTCGTTGCCGTTCAGTTGACGCAGCGGCGCCACGGCGCTGTGGGCGAACACACCGTAGGTTTCTTCAAGGATCTTTTTGAAATCGGCGTCCGGAATGCTGCCGGTAACGAACGGACGCATGACGCGGAAAGCCAGCTCGTGATAAGGCAGGCCGGCCCAGGAGGCGATTTCTTCCTGGGTGAAGCGTGGCAGGTTTTCCGGGACGTACAGACCGCCGTCGGTGGCAAGGCCAGCCAGCAGGACGTCTTCGAAATTCAGGGCCGGTGCCTGGCCGCGGGTACTGATGTAACGCATGACTGACTCCAATGGAGAGTGTTCGTAGTGCCGGGCCAGCACGCTGGCCCGGTGAACGATAACGGCTTAGTTCAGGTGCTCGACGCGGATCCGTACCACCGGACCAACCACGCCCGCCAGGGCTTCCAGGGCGGCGATCGCATCGTTGATGTGCTGCTCCAGCACGCGGTGGGTCAGCAGGATCATTGGCACCAGGCCGTCGTGTTCCTCGACTTCCTTCTGCATGATCGACTCGATGTTGATGCCACGCTCCGACAGGATGCTCGCCACCTGCGCCAGCACGCCCGGATGATCCTTGGCCTGGATGCGCAGGTAGTAGGCGCTTTCACAGGCTTCGATCGGCAGGATCGGATGGGCCGACAGCGAGTCTGGCTGGAAGGCCAGGTGCGGTACGCGGTTTTCCGGATCGGAGGTCATGGCACGCACCACGTCCACCAGGTCGGCGATCACCGACGAAGCGGTCGGTTCCATGCCGGCGCCGGCGCCGTAGAACAGTGTCGAACCGGCGGCGTCGCCGTTGACCATCACCGCGTTCATCACGCCGTTGACGTTGGCGATCAGGCGATCGGCCGGAATCAGCGTCGGGTGCACGCGCAGTTCGATACCGGCCGCGGTGCTGCGCGCCACGCCCAGGTGCTTGATGCGGTAGCCCAATGCTTCGGCGTAGTTCACGTCAGCGGTGGTCAGCTTGGTGATGCCTTCGGTGTAGGCCTTGTCGAATTGCAGCGGGATGCCGAATGCGATGGACGCCAGGATCGTCAGCTTGTGCGCTGCGTCGATGCCTTCGACGTCGAAAGTCGGGTCGGCTTCGGCGTAACCCAGTGCCTGGGCCTCGGCCAACACGTCTTCGAAGGTGCGACCCTTCTCGCGCATTTCGGTAAGGATGAAGTTGCCGGTGCCGTTGATGATGCCGGCAACCCAGTTGATGCGGTTGGCGGACAGACCTTCACGGATCGCCTTGATCACCGGAATGCCACCGGCCACGGCCGCTTCGAACGCAACGATCACGCCCTTCTCGCGCGCCTTGGCGAAAATCTCATTACCGTGAACAGCGATAAGCGCCTTGTTCGCGGTGACCACATGCTTGCCATTCTCGATGGCCTTGAGTACCAGCTCGCGGGCAACGGTATAGCCGCCCATCAGCTCTATGACGATGTCGATCTCAGGGTTCGTGGCCACTTCGAAGACATCGGTGGTAATCGCAATACCGGTCGTTTGGAACTGAGGCTTTGGCGTGCGAATGGCAATTTGCGCCACTTCGATCCCACGCCCGGCACGACGAGCAATTTCCTCGGCGTTGCGCTGAAGTACGTTGAAGGTACCGCCACCGACGGTCCCTAACCCACAGATGCCTACTTTGACCGGTTTCACTGTGAACTCCCCATAAAACGGCCGACTCGAGGCCGGCCGTGAAAACAACCGCAGGATCGCGGTTCTCTATTGATGGCCCGGCGATGCCGCTACCGGACCATGATCGTCATGGCTGGCCGTGACGATGCGAATTTACTTCGCGCCCAGCGCCAGTTTGGCGACTTGTGGCGCAGGCTGGTAGCCCGGAATGACCTGACCGTCGGCCAAAACGATGGCCGGCGTACCATTCACGCCAATCGACTGGCCGAGGGCGAATTGTTTGGAAACCGGGTTATCACACTTGGCGGCCTTGATTTCCTTGCCGTCGACCATCTGGTCCATGGCTGCTTTCTTGTCCTTGGAGCACCAGACCGCTTGCAGCTGCTCGTCACCCGGCGAACCCAGGCCCTGGCGCGGGAACGCCACATAACGTACTTCGATGCCACGCTTGTTCAGCTCCGGCACTTCGGCGTGCAGTTTGTGGCAGTACGGGCAGGTGGTGTCGGTGAACACGGTGATGTGCGACTTGGTTTCGCCGACGGCCGGGTACACCACGGTTTCAGCGACCGGAATCTCGTTGATCAGCTTGGAGATGCCCAGGCGTTCGGTTTTCTCGGTCAGGTTGACCGGCTTGCCGTCCTTGAGCTGGAACATGTAGCCCTGCACTACGTACTGGCCGTCGGCGCTGGCGTAGAGCACACGACTGCCCTTGAGCTTGACTTCGTACAGGCCTGGCAACGGACTGGCGGTGATGGTCTCTACCGGCACTTCGAGCTGGAGGTTTTCCAGGCTTTTACGGATGGCCTTGTCGGCCGCGTCATCGGCGACGGCAAAGGTGCTGACCAGCGCAATGGCGGCCGCGGCGAAAATCTGGGTCAGACGCATGAGAACTCCTGAAGGCGGACAAATGAGACGATCAGAACGCCGGTACCAAAACACCGGGTGATAACCGCCCATCGTGCAAACCGGCAAAGCCTATCACATAAGGGCTCGCGGGGCCGAATGCCGGTGATGCAAGGCACTTGTGAATGCTTTTCTGTGGGAGCGAGCCTGCTCGCGATGGCGGAGTGTCAGGCGCCATTAATGCAGGATATGCCGACCTCATCGCGAGCAGGCTCGCTCCCACAGGGTTTTGTGGCTCAACCTCGAGGGTGATGCTTGGCATGCAGATCCTGCAACCGCGCCCGGGCGACGTGGGTGTAGATCTGCGTGGTCGACAGATCGCTATGACCAAGCAGCATCTGCACCACCCGCAGGTCGGCGCCGTGGTTGAGCAGGTGCGTGGCGAAGGCATGGCGCAAGGTGTGCGGTGACAGCGACTTGCCGATCCCCGCGACCTTGGCCTGATGCTTGATCCGGTGCCAGAACGTCTGCCGGGTCATCTGCTCGCCGCGCTGGCTGGGGAACAGCACATCGCTGGGACGCCCGCCGAGCAGCTCGCCCCGCCCATCGCGCAGGTAGCGCTCGACCCAGACAATCGCTTCCTCGCCCATCGGCACCAGCCGCTCCTTGCTGCCCTTGCCCATTACCCGCAGGACGCCCTGGCGCAGATTGACCTGTTCCAGCGTCAGGCTGACCAGTTCTGTCACCCGCAGGCCGCAGGCGTACAACACTTCGAGCATGGCCCGATCGCGCTGACCGATCGCTTCGCTCAAATCCGGCGCCTTGAGCAGCGCTTCCACGTCTGCTTCCGACAAAGATTTGGGCAACGGCCTGCCGAGTTGCGGCATATCGACGCGAAGGGTCGGATCGACGGCGATCAGCTTTTCCCGCAACAGGTAGCGATAGAAACCGCGCACGCCGGAGAGAAATCGCGCGGTGGAACGAGGCTTGTAGTTTTGCTCCACGCGCCAGGCCAGGTGATCGAGGATCAATTCCCGGCCGGCACTGGCCAGTTCCAGGCCCTTGTCCTGCAACCAGCCGTTGAACAGTGCGAGGTCGCTGCGATAGGCATCGCGAGTGTTATCGGAAAGACCTTTCTCCAGCCACAGGGCGTCGAGGAATTGGTCTATCAATGGATGATCGATGGCAGGCATGGGTACTCAAGTCGCGCAGATTGACAGCTGCGCACAAAAATCAGCATGGACGTTGAAAACGGCCGCTAGTCTTTCATAGCCCGCTACTTCAAGGAACAGGGAACCGAAATGAGCGAACAGCAGATTTTGTTGGCCTTGGGCGGTATTGGTGCGGCAGCGTTGGGCTGCCAATGGCTGGCCTGGCGCCTGAAGTTGCCGGCCATTCTGTTCCTGCTGTTGACCGGCATTCTGGTCGGGCCTGTCTTGCACTTGCTCGACCCCGAGGAAATGTTCGGGCCCTTGTTAATGCCCCTGGTGTCCCTCGCGGTGGCGTTGATCCTGTTCGAAGGCAGCCTGACGCTGCATCTGTCGGAATGGCGTGAAGTCGGCAGCGTAGTCCGTCGCCTGGTGACTCTCGGCGCCCTCGCGACCTGGGTGGTCATCGCCCTGGCCACGCACTGGCTCCTGGGGTTCGACTGGATGCTGGCGGCCTTGTTCGGCAGCCTGACCCTGGTCACTGGCCCGACCGTCATTGTGCCCATGCTGCGGGTCGTGCGCCCAAACGCCTCGATTGCCAGCATCCTGCGCTGGGAAGGGATTGTCATCGACCCCATCGGTGCCCTGCTGGCGGTGGTGGTCTACAGCTTCATCATCGCCAGTGCCGAGGACAGTGGCCTGTCGCAAAGCCTGCTCACCTTTGCCGGGGTCATTCTGTGCGGGAGTCTGTTCGGCATTGCTGGCGGCTGGGTACTGGGCACCATCATCCGTCGGCATTGGCTACCGGAGTATCTGCACAACCTGGCTGCCCTGGCGGCGGTTCTGGGTATCTTCATTGCCGCCAGCGAAGTCATGAACGAGTCGGGCCTGCTGGCGGTGACCCTGATGGGCATGTGGCTGGCCAACATGAAGGGTGTGGATGTGCGGCATATCCTGCACTTCAAGGAGAACCTCAGCGTCCTGCTGATTTCCGGGCTGTTCATATTGCTGGCGGCGCGACTGGACCTGAACGCCCTGATTGACCTCGGGCCACTGGTATTGATTCTGCTGCTGGTCATTCAGTTCATTGCCAGGCCCTTGAACGTGTTGCTCTGCACGGCGGGTTCAAGCCTGAACTGGCGCGAGCGGGCACTGCTGTCATGGATCGCCCCACGCGGCATTGTCGCTGCAGCGGTGTCCGCCGTATTCGCCATCCGCCTGGACGAGATCGGGCACGACGGCGCGCTGTTGCTGGTGCCACTGACCTTTGCAGTGATCATCGGCACCGTAGTACTGCAAAGTGCGACGGCTCGCCCGCTGGCGCGCCTGCTGAAGGTTGCGGAGCCGGCGCCCAGCGGCTTTCTGATCATCGGCGCCAATGGCCCTGCACGAACCCTCGGCAAAGCACTGCAACAGTTGGATACACGCGTTTTGCTGACCGACTCCAGCTGGGAAAATATCCGGGCGGCACGAATGGAAGGATTGCCAACCTATTTCGGCAATCCAGCCTCACAACATGCGGACGCGCATCTGGATCTGGTGGGGCTTGGCCATTTGCTGGCGCTGTCACCGTCAGGCGAAATGAATACCCTGGCGTTGATGCGGTTTCGCCACGACTTCGGCCATCAGCGGATGTTCGGCCTGACCAGCGGCCAGGAGAGTCGCCGTTCCGACAAGCACCGGACCAGCCTGGAGCATCGCGCCAATCAACTGGGCAGCGAGGCGATGACCTACGGCAAGCTCGCCAGTCAACTGAGCCAGGGTGCCGAGTTGTACACCACGACTTTGAAGGAAGGCTTCGGCTGGGAGGATTACCGGGCATTGCACGGTGATCGCGCGACGCTGCTGTTCATGCGCGATGCAGCTGGCTGGGTGCATGTGGTCACACCGGATAGCGCGCAGAAGCCGTCGGCGGGCTGGACGCTGCTGGCGTTGATTCAGCCGGAGGTCAGCGGGGCTTGAAAAACCGCATCGCGAGCAGGCTCGCTCCCACAAGCAAAAATAACAGGCAACAAAAAAGCAGCCCGTAGGCTGCTTTTTTCTGCATCGGAAGCTGGACTTAAGCCAGTTTTTCCTTGATGCGAGCTGCTTTACCCGACAGGTCGCGCAGGTAGTACAGCTTGGCTTTACGTACGTCACCGCGACGCTTGACAGCCATGCTGTCGATTTGCGGGGAGTAGGTCTGGAAAGTACGCTCTACGCCAACACCGTTGGAGATCTTACGCACGGTGAATGCACTGTTCACGCCGCGGTTACGCTTGGCGATTACAACGCCTTCGAACGCTTGCAGACGGGAACGGTCGCCTTCCTTCACTTTCACCTGAACGACAATGGTGTCGCCCGGGGCAAAGGTAGGGATCTCTTTGGTCATCTGCTCTGCTTCGAGTGCAAGGATGATTTTGTTAGTCATGCTGTGCTCCTAAGGTAAATCGTCGGATCTACCATCGATACGTTGTTAACTATCGTCCCGCTCGCGGATGTATTCCTCGAGCAGCTTCTTCTCTTCTCCAGAAAGCGAGCGGCTTTCCAGAAGATCGACGCGTCGTTCAAAGGTCCGACCAAGGGACTGCTTTAAACGCCAACGCCGGATGTGCGCGTGATTGCCACTTAGCAATACGTCGGGAACACGCTGATCCGCATACACCTCCGGTCGGGTGTAGTGCGGGCAATCCAGCAAACCATCCGTAAAGGAATCTTCCTCGGCGGAGTCCGCATGCCCTAAAGCTCCGGGCAGCAGTCGTGTAACCGCATCGATCAGGACCATCGCCGGCAGCTCGCCGCCAGACAGTACATAGTCGCCAATCGACCACTCTTCATCGACATGAGCATCTATAAAGCGCTCGTCAATGCCTTCATAACGACCGGCAATCAGGATCAATGCATCCAGATTCGCCAGTTCGCGTACCGCCGACTGATTCAGTTGACGGCCTTGGGGGGACAGGTAAATCACCTTCGCTCCCTCCCCGGCGGCTGCCTTGGCCTGAACCAATGCGTCTTCCAGGGGCTTGATCTTCATCACCATGCCCGGACCACCGCCAAATGGGCGATCATCCACAGTGTGATGTCGATCCGTCGTGTAGTCTCGCGGGTTCCAACAGGTCAGCTGCAACAGCCCCTGTTTCACCGCCCGACTGGTGATGCCGTACTCGCTGATGGCGGAGAACATCTCGGGAAACAGACTGATCACTTCTACGCGCAAATTAGCCACGCTTAGAAATCCGCGTCCCAGTCCACCTTCATCTCGCCCGCGACCAGGTCGACGGCCAACACGCATTGCTCGGTATAGGGCAACAGGCGTTCGCGATCATCCAGGCTGCCAGCGCAAGGCTTGACCACCATTACATCGTTCGAGCCGGTCTCCAGCAGGTGATCGATCTTCCCGAACAGTTGTCCGAGGGTGTCGATGACCTTGAGACCTTCCAGCTGGTACCAGTAGTACTCGCCGTCGGTCAGTTCAGGGAACATGTTGCGCGGCACGCAGATCTCATAACCGGCCAGAAGACGAGCTTCTTCACGATCATCGAGACCCTTGAGCTTCGCGACCAGGAATTTGTCATTCCCGCGTCCGCTGACCAGCTCTACCTGCTTTACATTGCCGTCACGCTTGAGCGTCCAGGTTTTGTAATCCAGCAGGTTTTTAATCGGATCAGTAAAGGAATACACCTTCACTTCGCCGCGAACGCCATGGACAGAATAAATCTTGCCGATAACGATCAAATCATCAGCAACAGCTGGCGTCGCGTTCATATTGCTCAGGCCGCAGCCTTAGCAGCGTCCTTCAACAACTGAGCAACGCGCTCAGAAGGCTGTGCACCAACGCTCAGCCAGTAGGCTACGCGCTCTTGGTTCACGGACAGACGGACTTCCTGACCACGAGCAACAGGGTTGAAGAAGCCAACCTGTTCCTTGTGCGAACCGTCGCGCGGGTTACGGCTGTCGGTTACGGTCAGGTGGTAAAACGGGCGCTTTTTGGAGCCGCCAAGGGCAAGACGGATTGTTAGCATGTGAACATCGTTCCTGTAGTCGGTGCTGCAAATCTAAAGGCACAGCGGGCATGGGTGCCCGAAAGGCCGCATATTCTAAGGAATATCCGGACTTTTGCAAATGACTTTTTCCGGCGGCCTATCGGTCGCCATGCAGATTTGCTATAGAGCCGTCGCTTAAAACGGCCGGTCAGCTCCCGCCAAGCGCGGGTTTGCTGGAGATCCCGCCTCCCTGCGGGTCTGCGCCGGCACGATGACCGGCGCGGATTCTTTACATTTTTGGCATGCCGCCGCCGGGCAACATACCGCCCATGCCACGCATCATCTTGGCCATGCCGCCTTTGGCGGAGAATTTCTTCATCATCTTCTGCATCTGCTTGTGCTGCTTGATCAAGCGACCGATGTCCTGCACCTGGGTGCCGGAACCCATGGCGATACGGCGCTTGCGCGAACCGCTGATCAGCTCAGGGTCGCGGCGCTCGGCCGGGGTCATGGAGTTGATGATGGCTTCCATCTGCTTGAACTGCTTCTCTGCCGCACTCTGGGCATTGCCCATCTGCGCCAGGTTCACACCGCCCATGTTCGGCAGTTTGTCCATGAGGCCGCCAAGGCCGCCCATGTTCTTCATCTGTTGCAGCTGATCGCGGAAGTCTTCGAGGTCGAAGCCCTTGCCCTTCTTCAGCTTCTTGGCCAGCTTGTCGGCCTTTTCCTTGTCGAGGGTCGCTTCGGCCTGTTCGATCAGGCTGAGCACGTCACCCATGCCGAGGATGCGCGAAGCGATACGCTCAGGGTGGAACGGGTCGAGCGCTTCGCTCTTCTCGCCCATACCGATGAACTTGATCGGCTTGCCGGTGATGGCGCGGACCGACAGCGCGGCACCGCCACGGGCATCACCGTCGACCTTGGTCAGGATCACACCGGTCAGAGGCAGCGCATCACCGAAGGCCTTGGCCGTGTTGGCGGCGTCCTGGCCGGTCATGGCGTCGACCACGAACAGGGTTTCGACCGGGTTGATCGCGGCATGCAGGGCCTTGATCTCGCCCATCATCTCTTCATCGATGTGCAGGCGACCGGCGGTATCGACGATGACCACGTCGATGAATTTGAGTTTTGCTTCCTTAATAGCAGCCTGGGCGATGTCGACCGGCTTCTGGCTCAGGTCGGACGGGAAGAACGTCACACCGATGTCGCCCGCCAGGGTTTCCAGCTGCTTGATCGCTGCCGGACGGTAAACGTCCGCAGACACGACCATCACCGATTTCTTCTTGCGCTCCTTGAGGAAGCGCGCGAGCTTGCCGGCGGTCGTGGTTTTACCGGCACCCTGCAAACCGGCCATCAGGATCACGGCAGGCGGAACGGCGCTCAGGTTCAAGTCTTCGTTGGCCGCGCCCATCAGGCTTTCGAGTTCGGCCTGGACGATTTTCACGAAGGCCTGGCCCGGCGTCAGGCTGCGCGACACTTCGGTGCCGACGGCGCGTTCCTTGACCGAGTTGACGAAGTCCTTGACCACCGGCAAGGCGACGTCGGCCTCAAGCAGCGCCATACGCACTTCGCGCAGGGTGTCTTTGATGTTGTCCTCGGTCAGCTTGGCCTTGCCGGTGACATGGCGCAGCGTCTGCGAGAGGCGGTCGGTTAAGTTTTCAAACATTGCGCGATCCTTTCAGGCCCTGAGTAGACCGGGATAATGGCGGCCCGGACCGGACGAAACATGTTCTCGGCGAGCCTGCGGCGTGGGCAGGTCGCGGATTATAGCGAAGACTGCGTCTGGCGCACACCCGCCGTCAGTTTGACTGGTCTTTCGTGCCGTGGGGGTTCTATGCCAAACTCAGCGACTTTCGGGCTTGCCTAACAGGACTTATGCTCCCCTTGTCACCCAGTTTGCTCACCACCCTCGCCGCCGCCTGCTTATATGCCGCTGCGACTCTCTATCAAGGCACGCGCCTGGCCAGTTGCGCCAAGGCGAACAAACGTCTGCTGGTCACACTCGGCGTGCTCGCCGTGCTGGCCCACAGCGCCAGCCTCATCGCCCACCTGGTTACGCCGATCGGCCTGGGCCTGGACTTCTTCACTGCCGCCAGCCTGATTGCCGCCGCGGTCATTGCCCTGACCCTGATCGCCTGCTCGCGGATCCCGGTGGAAAACCTGCTGGTATTGCTGTTCCCGTTGGGGGCCGCGACCGTGTTGCTGGCGCAATTCGCCCCCGCCGGCACGGTGCAGGTCATCGACGAGGAGCCGGGCATCCTTGCCCATATCCTGCTATCGATTCTCGCCTACGGCATGTTCACCATCGCGGTGTTCCAGGCCTTGCTGCTGCTGGTCCAGGACCATCAACTCAAGCACAAGCACCCGTCCGGGCTGATCAAGAACTTCCCGCCGCTGCAAACCATGGAAAGCCTGTTGTTCGGCTTTCTCTGGGCCGGCTGGTCGCTGTTGTCGATGTCGCTGATTTCGGGCTGGCTCTTCGTGGAGAACCTGTTCGCCCAGCATCTGGTGCACAAGACCCTGCTGGCCTGCCTGGCCTGGGTCGTCTTCAGCGTCCTGCTCTGGGGCCGCAACCGTCTCGGCTGGCGCGGACACAAGGCCATTCGCTGGACCCTCGCCGGTTTCTGCCTGCTGATGCTGGCCTATTTCGGCAGCAAGCTGGTCCGCGAATACATCCTGCACATCTGACGGGCGGCATTAATGGACGACTTGCCCTTAGGGCCAATGCTCGCGGTAGTGGCTCTGCTGATTTTATGGTCGGGCCTGTTCTCCGCCATCGAGTCCGCCCACCAGCAGCTGCTGGCCAAGCGCACCGCGTCGCGTTCAAGTGACAAGCCGCTGGCTAGGCTGACTTTCCCGCTCAACAGCCTGATCCTCTGCAATACCCTGTGCCGCACGCTGGTGGTGGTCATCTGCACCCTGCTGGCGATTTTCACCTGGGCGGAAAACGGTCCCTGGGCGGCGTGCCTCGGTGCGGGCGCAGTGCTGCTTGTCTTTACCGACTATCTGCCGCGCACCCTCGCCGCTCGCCATCCGGATGCGATCCTGGCCCTGGGCAACCAATTGCTGGCGATACCGCTGAAAATCCTCTATCCGGCCGCCTGGCTGCTCAACGCCATCAGCCAGTTGCTGCTGCGCCCTTTCGTGCGTAAAGCCAAAGTGGTGCAGCAAAGCGAAGACGAACCACCGAAGGAAAGGCACGACGATCAGGAACCTGCCGTCTGCCGCCCGCATTCGCTGCCCGGCATTCACGCGCTGGACAACATTACGGTCAATGACATCCTGGTTCCGCGCAGTGAAGTCGACGGAATCAACCTCGACGACCCGATCGACGAAATCATCGAACAATTGCGCGATAACAACCGCACACGCCTGCCGGTGTTCCACAGTGACATCAACCAGGTCGAAGCAGTGCTCAACACCCGGCAAATCGGGCATTTGCTGGCCGATGGCAGCCTGACGGTGGAAGCCCTGCTGGCCGCCAGTCGCGAGCCCTACTTCGTACCGGAAAGCACCCCGCTGCAACTGCAACTGCTGAATTTCCACAAGCAGCAGCGCCGCCTGGGCATGGTGGTCGACGAGTACGGCGAAGTGCTGGGAATCGTGACCCTGGAAGACATTCTCGAAGAAATCGTCGGCGAATTCGAAAGCCAGCAGAGCCTGGATAACCCGCACATTCATCCTCAGGCCGACGGACGCCTGGTGGTCGATGGCGCCGCCACCATCCGCGAACTGAACAAGAGCCTGGGCTGGCACCTGCCCAGTGATGGCCCGAAAACCTTGAACGGCCTGGTAACCGAAGCCCTGGAAACCATTCCCGAGAGCGCGGTCTGCCTGAAAATAGGCCGCTATCGCCTGGAAATACTGCAAACCGAGGACAATCGCGTGACGCGAGTATTGATCTGGCAGACCAATTCGGCGCCCGCCATCGTTGCGGCCCGATAACAGATCAAGGGATCGCCGCCGTCGGTGGTGATTTTTTTTGTCCTTGTTGATTCGTTAGCTCCCTTCCTATAATCGATCCGCTTACCCAAGCCCCCTCTGCACCGTGCTACCCGCACTCCGCTGCAAACCCACATCCCTGGGTGTTCGACCATAATAATTCGCTCCACTGGGGCACATGACTGTCAGGGATTACCGCATGACGACCAGCACGACTTACAGCGATTCCACACCTGCGCAACCGACGAACTCCGCCGGCCGCGTTGCCACGGCGAGCTTCATCGGCACCGCCATCGAGTTCTACGATTTCTACGTCTATGCCACCGCCGCGGCGCTGGTGATCGGCCCGGTGTTCTTTCCGCAGACCTCCGGCACGGCACAGATGCTGTCGGCCTTCCTGACCTTCGGCATCGCCTTCCTCGCCCGGCCCCTTGGTTCGGCGCTGTTCGGTCACTTCGGTGATCGCATCGGCCGAAAATCGACCCTGGTGGCCTCCCTGCTGTTGATGGGCGTGTGCACCACTTTGATTGGCGTGTTGCCGGGGTACGACAGCATCGGCGCCTGGGCGCCCATCCTGCTGTGCGTGCTGCGCTTCGGCCAGGGCCTGGGACTGGGCGGCGAATGGGGTGGCGCGGCATTGCTGGCCACCGAGAACGCGCCCAAAGACAAGCGCGCCTGGTTCGGCATGTTCCCGCAGCTCGGCCCTTCTATCGGCTTTCTCGCGGCCAACGGTCTGTTCCTGACCCTGGCGATGATCCTGGACGACGAACAGTTCCGCTCCTGGGGCTGGCGGATTCCCTTCCTCCTCAGCGCCGCACTGGTGATGGTCGGCCTGTACGTGCGCCTCAAACTTCACGAAACACCGGTGTTCGCCAATGCAGTGGCCCGTGAGGAACGGGTGAAGATCCCGCTGATCGAGCTGTTCAGCCAGTACTGGCTGCCGGTCTTGCTGGGCGCCGGCACGATGGTGGTGTGTTACGCGCTGTTCTACATCTCGACCGTTTTCTCCCTCAGCTATGGCGTGGCGACGCTCGGCTACAGCCGCGAAACCTTCCTCGGCCTGCTGTGCTTCGCCGTGTTGTTCATGGCGGCGGCGACGCCCCTGTCGGCCTGGGCCAGCGACCGGCTCGGGCGCAAACCGGTGCTGATCGTCGGTGGCGTGCTGGCGATTCTCTCCGGCTTCCTGATGGAACCGTTGCTGACCCACGGCTCGACCTGGGGCGTGGCGCTGTTCCTGAGCATCGAACTGTTTCTAATGGGCGTCACTTTCGCGCCGATGGGTGCGCTGCTGCCGGAGCTGTTCCCGACCCACGTGCGTTATACCGGCGCTTCGGCGGCCTACAACCTGGGCGGGATCGTCGGCGCTTCGGCGGCACCGTTCTTCGCCCAGAAGCTGGTGGCGATGGGCGGTTTGAGTTATGTCGGCGGGTATGTGTCCGGGGCGGCGGTGCTGAGTTTGATTGCCGTGCTGTGCCTCAAGGAAACCCGGCATAACGACCTGAATCGCGTTGCCTGAGTAATTGCCATCGCGAGCAGGCTCGCTCCCACAGTAATCACCTGCCTCTGTGGGAGCGAGCCTGCTCGCGATGGCGTCCTGATTATCAAAATACATCCCCAGCCGGTCGCGAATTTTCCCCAATCCGTTGGCGCCTCGCTCTACGCCTATCACTTTATCCCCGCTATACTCATCGGCTTTTCCTGAATAAATGCCAATAGGGTCCCGCCGCGCATGGATAAGACCTACCAGCCGCACGCCATTGAAACTTCCTGGTACAACACCTGGGAGTCTGAAAATTACTTCGCCCCGCAAGGCGCGGGCGAGTCCTACACCATCATGATCCCGCCGCCGAACGTCACCGGCAGCCTGCACATGGGTCATGGCTTCAACAACGCGATCATGGACGCCCTGATCCGTTTCCGCCGCATGCAGGGTCGCAACACCCTGTGGCAGCCGGGCACCGACCACGCCGGTATCGCCACGCAAATGCTGGTGGAACGTCAACTCGAAGCCCAGGGCCAGAATCGCCATGATCTGGGCCGCGACAAATTCCTCGAGAAAGTCTGGGAGTGGAAGGATCAGTCCGGCGGCAACATCAGCCGTCAGATCCGCCGCCTCGGCTCGTCCGTGGACTGGAGCCGCGAGCGCTTCACCATGGATGACGGTCTTTCCGAAGCCGTTAAAGAAGCCTTCGTGCGCCTGCACGAAGACGGCCTGATCTACCGCGGCAAGCGCCTGGTCAACTGGGACACCAAGCTGCACACGGCGATTTCCGACCTCGAAGTGGAAAACCACGACGAGAAAGGTTTCCTGTGGAACCTGAAGTACCCGCTGGCCGACGGCGCCAAGACCGCTGAAGGCAACGATTACCTGATCGTCGCGACCACGCGTCCGGAAACCATGCTCGGCGACTCCGCCGTCGCGGTTAACCCGAACGACGAACGCTACAAAGCCCTGATCGGCAAGTTTGTCGAGCTGCCGCTGGTCGGCCGCCGCATCCCGATCATCGCCGACGATTACTGCGACCCAGAATTCGGCACCGGCTGCGTGAAAATCACCCCGGCCCATGATTTCAACGACTACGAAGTCGGCAAGCGCCACAACCTGCCGCTGCTGAACATCTTCGACAAGAACGCCAACGTCCTGCCAGCGGTCCAGGCATTCAACCTGGACGGCACGCTGAACGAGAGCATCGACGGCAAGATCCCAGCTGAATACGCGGGTCTCGAGCGTTTCGAAGCGCGCAAGCAAATCGTCGCCGCCTTCGATGCCGCAGGCCTGCTGGTCAGCGTCAACGATCACGCCCTGAAAGTGCCGAAAGGCGACCGCTCCGGCACCATCATCGAGCCTTGGCTGACCGACCAGTGGTACGTGTCCACCAAGCCATTGGCCGAGCCTGCGATTGCCGCCGTTGAAGATGGCCGCATCCAGTTCGTGCCCAAGCAGTACGAAAACATGTACTTCTCTTGGATGCGCGACATCCAGGACTGGTGCATCAGCCGTCAGCTGTGGTGGGGCCACCGGATCCCGGCCTGGTACGACGAGTCGGGCAAGGTCTACGTCGGTCGCGACGAAGCCGAAGTGCGTGCCAAGCACAACATCGCTGCGGACGTAACGCTGCAACAGGACAACGACGTTCTCGACACCTGGTTCAGCTCGGGCCTGTGGACCTTCTCCACCCTGGGTTGGCCTGAAAAAACCGAGTTCCTGAAGAAATTCCACTCCACCGATGTACTGGTCACCGGTTTTGACATCATTTTCTTCTGGGTCGCCCGGATGATCATGCTGACCATGCACCTGATCAAGAACGAGGACGGCACCCCGCAGGTTCCGTTCAAGACCGTATACGTGCACGGTCTGGTGCGTGATGGCCAGGGCCAGAAGATGTCCAAGTCCAAGGGCAACGTCCTGGACCCGCTGGACATCATCGACGGCATCGAGCTCGAAACCCTGGTGCAGAAGCGCACCTCGGGCCTGATGCAGCCGAAACTGGCGAAGAAGATCGAGAAAGCGACCCGCGACGAGTTCGCCGAGGGTATCGCCAGCTACGGCACCGATGCCCTGCGCTTCACCTTCTGCTCGCTGGCGTCCACCGGTCGCGACATCAAGTTCGACATGGGCCGCGTCGAAGGCTATCGCAACTTCTGCAACAAGATCTGGAACGCCGCGCGCTACGTGCTGGACAAGGGCGAAGACTGCGGCCAGAACGGCGAAGCCTACGAGCTGTCGCTGGCCGACCGCTGGATCATTTCGCAGCTGCAACGCACTGAAGCCGAAGTGACCCGTCAGCTGGATCAGTTCCGTTTCGACCTGGCCGCACAAGCCTTGTACGAGTTCATCTGGAACCAGTATTGCGACTGGTACCTGGAACTCTCCAAGCCTGTGCTGTGGGACGAAAACGCGCCGGTCGAGCGCCAGCGCGGCACCCGTCGCACCCTGGTACGCGTACTGGAAGTAGCCTTGCGTCTGGCCCACCCGTTCATGCCGTTCATCACCGAAGAAATCTGGCAGCGCATCGCGCCGCTGGCCGGTATCGAAGGCAAGACGATCATGCTGCAGCCTTGGCCAGTGGCCAACGAAGCACGCATCGACCAGGCCGCCGAAGACGACATCGAGTGGCTCAAGGGCCTGATGCTCGGCACGCGCAACATCCGTGGCGAAATGAACATCGGCCCGGGCAAACCGCTGCCGCTGTTCCTGAAGAACGTCAGCGCCGAGGATCAGCGTCGCCTGACCGAGAACGAAGCCCTGCTGAAGAAACTGGCACGCCTCGAATCGATCACCGTGCTGGCCGCTGGCGAAGAAGCACCGCTGTCGGCGACCGCACTGGTCGGCGAGATGGAAGTGTTGGTGCCAATGGCCGGCCTGATCGACAAGGGTGCTGAACTGGCGCGTCTGGACAAGGAAATCCAGCGTCTGCAAGGCGAAGTGCAACGCGTCGGCGGCAAGCTGTCGAACGCCGGTTTCGTCGACAAGGCGCCAGCTGAAGTCATCGACAAGGAACGCGCCAAACTGGCCGAAGCCGAACAGGCTCTGGGCAAACTGGCGGAGCAGCATGCGCGGATTGCCAGCCTGTAACGGCACATCGCAATGAAAAAGGGAGGCCCGTGTGGCCTCCCTTTTTTATTCAAAAACTCCAACATCCCCTGTAGGAGTTGCCTGTAGATGTGGGACAATGCCCGCCACTTTTTGCCATACCTGAATCGATCACGCCCATGAACACCCCTCGTACCCCCAAACCCGCGCGTAAAAAGCCTGACACCGCGACCCCGGCCAAAGCCGTGGAGCCACGGGAGAAGGCCAGCCTGCATCCGCGCAATCGCCACCAGGGTCGTTACGACTTCCCGGCGCTGATCAAAAGCACGCCGGAGCTGGGAAAGTTCGTGATCATCAATCCGTACGGCAAGGAAAGCATCGACTTCGCCAGCCCGGAAGCCGTGCGGGTGTTCAATCGGGCGCTGCTCAAGGCGTTCTACGGCATTGCCCATTGGGATATTCCAGCCGACTACCTGTGCCCACCAGTGCCGGGGCGTGCCGATTACGTGCACTTCCTCGCCGACCTGCTGGCCAGCGGCAATGACGACGTGATTCCCCGTGGCGCCGCGGTGAAGGTGCTGGACGTGGGCACCGGCGCCAACTGCGTGTACCCGCTGATCGGCCATAGCGATTATCGCTGGCACTTCCTCGGCTCCGACATCGATGCCACCGCCATCGCCGCGGCCAAAACCATCATTGCGGCCAACGGCTTGAACAAGGCCATCCAGATTCGCCAGCAATCCAACCGCAAGCAGATTCTCCTGGGCTTGCTCGAGAGCGAGGAGCGGTTCGACCTGACGATGTGCAATCCGCCGTTCCACGCCTCCCTGGAGGAAGCCACGCGCGGCAGCAGCCGCAAATGGCGAGCGCTGGGCAAGGCCGATCCGAAGCGCAAACTGCCGGTGCTGAATTTCGGCGGTCAGGCGGCGGAATTGTGGTGCGAGGGCGGCGAGGTCCGCTTCGTTACGCAATTGATCAGCGAGAGCGCGCAGGTGGGGCAACAGGTGTTGTGGTTCAGCACCCTGGTATCGAAAGCCTCGAACCTGCCGGCGATGCAAACGGCACTGAAAAAGGCCGGTGCGTTGGAGAGCCGTGTAGTGGAAATGTCCCAGGGCCAGAAGCAAAGCCGCTTCGTGGCCTGGACCTTTCAGACCCCGGCACAGCAGCAGGTTTGGCGTGGACGTTGGGCGCAAAAATCCGAGAAATGATGCAGATCCCCTGTAGGAGCGAGCCTGCTCGCGATGGCGTTGGATCGGACACATCAATGTGCCTGTCAGACCGCTATCGCGAGCAGGCTCGCTCCTACAGTGGTTAGGGGAATGCTTGCGGGTCAATCGCTGAATCGCAGGCACAAAAAAACCGTGCCCGGATCGCTCCGGTGCACGGTTTTTTTCGCTGCGTCTTACTTGTTCACAGAGTCGGTCAGGGCTTTGGCCACAACCAGCTTGATCACTTTCTTGGCAGGGATTTCGATGGCAGCGCCGGTCGAAGGGTTACGGCCGGTACGGGCAGGACGCTCAGTCACTTTCAGTTTGCCGATGCCTGGCAGGGTGATTTCGCCGCCGTTTTCCAGCTGATCGGCAACGATTTGGCCCAGTTGGTCCAGAGCGTTACGCGCGGTGGTTTTTGGCGCGTCGATGGCTTCAGCGATGTCGGCGATCAGTTGGTCTTTAGTAAGAGCCATTTAGTGTTCCTTCCCTATCAAATTTCATATGGATTGCAGAGTGCAGTGTCAGCCATCGAGCCCGATCTTCTGGATCTGGCACCCTCGGCCATAACCGCGACGAGTCGGGTTATAGATGCCGAAATCAGGGTTTGGTTCGACCTGACATTTGCTGACTGCACGCTTAACGCAGTGACTTCGCGCAAGACCGGGCAAAACTAGCACAGAGACGGGGAAATATCCGCTTCCAGCTACCCGTTTGGTCAGCTTTATTGCTCTAAATCGGGAAAAAACAGCATAAGCGCCGTCGGTCGCCGCGCAATTGCCCTTCTTCCCCTATGTAGGAGCTGCCGAAGGCTGCGATCTTTTGATCTTGTTTTTAAAAGGCAAAGTCAAAAGATCGCAGCCTTCGGCAGCTCCTACAGGGGGCGTCTGCGTGTCATTGCGGTACACTGGGCGCTTTTTCGGGGAGCCCGCCCCGCTCTCTTCAACCAGCCGCTCCAACCAGCCGAGAAGCCCATGCCGATCCGTCATTGCATCGTCCACCTGATCGACAAAAAACCCGACGGCACACCCGCAGTTCTCCACGCTCGCGACTCTGAACTGGCCGAGTCCGCCGCCATCGAGAACATGCTTGCCGACCTCAATGAAAGCTACAACGCCAAACAGGGTAAAGCCTGGGGCCTGTTTCATCCGGAGTCCGGTGCCTTTCCATTCAGCGGCTGGCTGAAGGAATACCTCGAGGGTGGCCAGGACTTCACCGCCTTCAGCCGCGTGGCGGTGGAGCATCTGCAGAAGCTGATGGAAGAGTCGAACCTGTCGGTCGGTGGCCACGTGCTGTTCGCCCATTATCAGCAAGGCATGACCGACTACCTGGCCATCGCCCTGCTGCACCACAGTGAAGGCGTGGCGGTGACCGACGAACTGGACGTGACCCCGTCCCGTCACCTGGACCTGGGCCAGTTGCACCTGGCGGCGCGCATCAACGTCTCCGAGTGGCAGAACAACAAGCAATCCAAGCAGTACATTTCGTTCATCAAAGGCAAGAACGGCAAGAAGGTCTCGGAATATTTCCGCGACTTCATCGGCTGCCAGGAAGGCGTCGATGGTCCCGGCGAAACCCGCACCCTGCTCAAGGCTTTCAGTGACTTCGTCGAAAGCGAAGACCTGCCGGAAGACTCCGCCCGGGAGAAAACCAAGACCCTGGTGGATTACGCCAGCAGCCAGGCCAAGCTCGGCGAGCCCATGGGCCTGGAGGAGCTGTCGGAACTGATCGACGAAGAACGCCCGAAAGCCTTCTACGATCACATCCGCAACAAGGACTACGGCCTGTCGCCGGAGATCCCGGCCGATAAACGTACCCTGAACCAGTTCCGCCGCTTCACCGGCCGCGCCGAAGGCTTGTCGATCAGTTTCGAAGCGCACCTGCTGGGCTCGAAGATCGAGTACGACGAAGAAGCCGGCACCTTGATCATCAAAGGGTTGCCGACCTCGCTTACCGACCAGCTCAAGCGTCGCAACTGATGCTGGGCAATGTGCTGAAGAAATGCCTGCTGGTCTTGCTGGTGGTCGTGGTTTATCAGAACTGGGGCAAGATCGAGCGGGTGCTCAATCCCTCGCAAGTGGTGTCCGAGCAGACCCAGGCCACGGCCAAGGTCGTGCTCTACACCACCGAATGGTGCGGCTACTGCAAACAGACCCGGCGCTTTCTTGATCAGAAAGGCATTCCGTACAAGGAATTCGACATCGAGAAAGATGCCGAGGCGCGCAAGGCCTACCAGGCGCTGGGTGGTGGCGGGATTCCATTCTTCGATGTGAACGGGACGCTGATTCGCGGGTATGACCCGGATGCGATTCTGGCTGCGCTGAAGTAAACCATCCGGTTCACATTCCACTTGTGGCGAGGGAGCTTGCTCCCGCTGGGTTGCGAAGCGCCCCCAAAAGAGGGACTGCTGCGCAGTCCAGCGGGAGCAAGCTCCCTCGCCACAGGTGTGTGTTAGCGTGCTTCGATACGAAAACCCAATCGCGGAAAGTGCACATGCAGCACACCGACACGCGGATCTTCGCGGCGCAGGATCAGCTCTTCGCTGCCGACAAACAACAACTCCCCCGCCACCGGATCAACGCCATAGTCAGTGGCGGCGATCACCACTTGCTGACCCGCCTCGAAACCATTCGGCTCATCAAACACCTCATCCGGCAACGCAGCAGGCGTGGCATTACGCGCAACCTCAAGCGCCTCCTCCGAAATCATCTCACTCGACGCGCCATGACCGAAACCCAGAACCCGCGCCAACCATGCCGACACGGCCGGGTAGTTATCCACAAACGGCGCCGTCACCGGTGTGGCCTTGAGAAACCACAGTGGATGCGCCATGGCGAAGTCGGCAATCGAGGGTTCGCCAAACAGGTAGTCACCTTCCTCGCGCTGCAACTGCTGCTCCAGACGCGCCATGATGGTCGGCCATTGATGTTTGGCCTGCTCGGCGGACAATCGGCTGGCGCTGCCGCCACTGAACAATCCGGCACGATCCGCCAGAAATGCCTTGATCGCCTCCTGCGGCAAGCTGCCGAAACGCGCGGCGATCGATTCCGGCTGAAACACCAGGCTGACCGCATGCTGGAACACCACCGAATCGGCCCACGCGGCGAAGGTCGCGGCGATCATTTCCTGACCTTCCGGGAAGAACGCCGGCAGGGCTTTTTCCTGCTCCAGCCGGCGGGCGATCAATGCTGTATCGCAATAGATGTCCGCGCCGATCTGCAACACCGGCGTCTTGCGGTAGCCACCGGTCAGGGCTGTCAGGTCGGGTTTCGGCATCACCGGCGGGATCTTCACCGAGCGCCAGGACAAGCCTTTGAAGCCCAGCAGCAGCCTGGCCTTTTCGGCGAAGAGGGACGTCGGGTAATGATGAAGAATCAACTCGGACATGCTCGGCTCCGCCGCACTCAGAAGGGATCACCAGCTTAGCGCGCAATCGGTGGGCAGAATACGGATCTGCCTGATGGCAACCGATCAGTCAGATTGATAAGCCAGCGGCGGCACTGGCCACTAGGCATTCCTTGGCGCTCTTCCTGAGTTTTTTGATCAACCGTTCCTGACGCAACGCTTCGCTTTTGTCGCGGCAGGCCTCGGTATAAACCAGCGCCATGGCCGGGCTGGAGAGAAAGAAGCGCGCGCCTTTGCCGCTCTGGTGCTTGGCGAAGCGGCGCACGGGATCGTCGCTGATCCCGCAGTAGAGCGAACCATTGGCCGCGCGCACGAGGTAGACGAACCAGCGCTTGCTCACCGCAGGTTCGGCTTCGACAGGATTTTCGCTGTGGGTAGTCACTTGAGGATCAAGGCTTGAAAGAAACAGACCGCGATCTTATCAGCGACCGGCCTGAAATGCCTTCAACCCCTTCAGGGCCTGCGCGCGCACGGCGTTTCTCACCAGGGGTGTCCAGCCCAGCAGCAGCCCCTTGAATCCCAGGGCCTGACGCGACCAGGCCCACAGATCAAAGCGGTCGTGATGCTCGCAGATCTTGCCGTCGCGGAAGACGAAGCGCGCCTGAATGTCGTTGACCACGACGTTGCCGGTCTGGCTGAACAGATAGGTCGCCACCCAATGGGCGCCACCGGTGCGTTCATCGCTGCGCACGTTGTCGAAGGTCAGGGAGAAATCCTTGGCGCGAGTGGTGAGCATGCGCCACATGTCGCCCGCATCTCGGCCACGCAGCTCGCCGAACGCCGGATCGCTGAACACCACGTCGTCGGTATAGCAAGCGGCCATGGCCTCGGCATCCAGCCGCTGGAAGGCCTCGTAGAAACGGGTGATCACGGCGCTGTGGGCTTCACTCATGGGCAGACTCCCTGTTGTGCGGATTGGCATCGAAAGATGCCCTGCACGATAGTCTGCAAACTCACGCAAGACCACTGGCATTCGTGGGCCGAATGCCAGCAGTGCGAGATATTCAGATTTTTTCGCTTTGAACCTGAACGTACAGGGCTCGTCCGGCGCCGAGCCCGGCGATGATCGCACCGATGCCGATCACACCGAAGATCCAGCCCACGGCGTTCCAGCCGCCAGTCCAGTCATGCACGATACCCACCGCGAACGGCCCCATGGAGGCCAGGGTGTAACCGAAGCCCTGGGCCATGCTCGACAGGTTGGCCGCGACGTGGGAATCGCGCGAGCGCAGCACGATCAGGGTCAGTGCCAGGCTGAAGGTTGCGCCCTGCCCCAGACCGAGCAGAATCGCCCAGCCCCACAGGCCTTCGATCGGTGCGTAAAGGCAACCGAACAGGCCGCCAAGGGTCATCACCATCACGATGACGATGGCCGGGCGTTGATCCTTGCCGCGGGTCGCCAGCCACGGTGCAGCCAGTGAACTGGCCAGTTGCACGATCACGGAGCCGGAGAGCACCAGGCCGGCCTGGGTGGGCGTCAATCCGCGCCCGATGAGGATCGACGGCAACCAGCCGAACACGATGTACGCCAGGGACGATTGCAGGCCCATGTACAGGGTCACTTGCCAGGCCAAAGGGTCCCGCAACAAGCCGCGAACCCTGTAGGCAACGTGATGCGAGCCGTGTTTTTGCCCGATTTGCGGCAACCAGAACAGCGCCGCGACCAGCGCCGGAATCACCCAGAAACCGAGACCCAAGGTCCAGCTTTTGTCGAAGTGCTCGCTGAGCGGCACAGTCGCACCCGCCGCCATCGCCGCGCCCAGGCACAGGGCCATGGTGTAGACGCCGGTCATGGTGCCGGCCTGTTTGGCGAAATCGCGTTTGACGATGCCCGGCAGCAACACACCGATCACGCCGATGCTCGCGCCGGCCAGCACACTGCCGGCGAACAGGCCGATTTCACCGAACGAACTGCGCAGGATTATCCCGCCAGCGAGGGTCAAAAGAATGCCCAGTACCACCCGTTCGGCACCGAAACGTCGGGCCAGAATCGGTGCCAGTGGCGCAAAAAGCCCCAGACACAGCACCGGCAATGTCGTCAGCAAACCGGCCTGGGACGCCGATAACCCAAGGCTTTTCGACACCTCGCTGAGCATCGGCGCCATGCTCGACAGCGCCGGACGCAGGTTCAGCGCCACCAGGATCAAACCCAGCAGCAACAACCACGGCCGCCGCAGAACCGGATGACTTTGCTGGACCTGTTCATCGTCGGCTTCGGCGTCGATCAGCAGCTCTTCGAGCTCCGCCTTGCGTTTGGCTTCGGTGATCTGGCTGCTGGACATGGCGTTCTCGGCTTCAAGGTTCATTGATCAACTGCCTCGACAAGGCTTTGGCCCGTTCCGGGTCGCGTTGCTCGACAGCGTCGAGCAGCTCGACATGCAGGTCGAACACTTCCTGGCGGCGCGGGGTGATGTTCAGGCAATGCCGCAACTGGGCGCCGACGACACTGGAGAAATAGCGATACAACTCGCTGAGGGTCGGGTTGTGCGCGGCGTCCACCAGGCGACGGTGGAACACCAGGTCGCAGGCGATGTAGGTATCGAGATCGCCGTGATAGTGGCTGCCGCTGACACCCAGCGCCTCACGCAAGGCCACCAGGTCTTCCTCGGTGCGGCGCGTTGCCGCCAGGCCGATCGCCTCGACCTCAAGAATGTGTCGGGTTTCGCGGGCCTGTTCGAGGGAGCACTGCGACAGCACCTTCAGGGTGTCCAGCGGATCGACCACCGCCCGCAAGTAACTGCCGTCGCCCTGGCGGATTTCGATCAACCCGGAAAACGCCAGCACCCGCATCGCTTCGCGCACGGTGTTGCGGCTGATGCCCAGCTCGGCGGACAACTCGGGTTCGGTGGGCAGGCGCTGGCCGACGACCCACACGCCCTGGTTGATGCGCTGACGCAACTGATCCAGGGCCTGATCGACCAGGGATCGTTTCACTAATGGAAAAATGTCTGACATGGAATTCGCCCTTTCATCCAATCATAGGATGAATTTTCTGACATGTTAGTCAGCTTCGTGTAGGACGGCAACCGCCTACGGTCAGAGAGCGGAAAAAGGAGCGGGATTTTCGATTGGTCAAAATTACCCTTTAAGGGTAATTTTAGGGATAAGGTTTACGGTTTCTTATGGAGAAGAGCACACCCCATTACGACTTGGCGGTGATCAAGGCGGACGTCAGGCGACTTGGCCGCAAAGCATTCACCACCACTGCTAAAAACAGCGGCAGGACCCTCGGTTTGAACCTCATACAGATGCAAGAGGTCGTTTTCGAGCTCCAAGGAAAGATGCTGTACAAGTCGATGACCACTTATCACGATCATCGCGTCTGGCAGGACGTGTATCACATCAATTCATACGGTATGGAGATTTACATCAAGGTGACGTATCGCCCCGGCGGTGGTCCGCCAGTAATCTCCTTCAAGGAGAAGTCCCAATGAAAACCCAGCAGTGTTTCAGCTGTGGAGCCAGAGAAGGAATGCGGCATTTCGAGGGTCGCAGTGAAACCATGAGCGTCAACGGAATGGAACGACGCGTGGATGATTTGTCTGGCTGGGAATGCCAGATGTGCGGGGAAGTCGAATTGGACGACTGTTGTTCAGACCGACATTCGAAGGCAGGTGACGAACTGGTCATGGCAGCCAGGCAGATGATCGGCGAGGAGATGAAACGAATCCGCCGTAAACTGCATCTGACGCAAAAAGACGCGGTGCAACTACTGTCCGGCGGCGGGCACAACGCGTTTTCCCGCTACGAACGTGGTGAGGTACTTCCTCCGAAAACACTGGTGTTGCTGATGCGCCTGCTTGATCGCTATCCGTATTTACTCGCCGATGCAAAATCACTCGGTGAAGGCGCAGATTTAAGGGGCTTCACGCATACGGTGCATAAAGAGCACGAGACCCTAACTGCTTCGTAACCCCACAGTAGAAAAAACAAACCCGGCACAAGGCCGGGTTTGTTTTTGGTGTCAGTCTGGCATCAATGCAGGATCTGGCTCAGGAACAGCTTGGTGCGCTCGTTCTGCGGGTGGTCGAAGAAGTCGTTCGGCGCGGCCTGTTCGACGATTTCACCCTTGTCCATGAAGATCACGCGGTTGGCCACGGTACGCGCAAAGCCCATTTCGTGGGTTACGCAGAGCATGGTCATGCCGTCTTCGGCCAGGCCGATCATGGTGTCCAGAACCTCTTTCACCATCTCGGGGTCGAGCGCCGAAGTCGGTTCGTCGAACAGCATGATTTTCGGTTTCATGCACAGCGCACGGGCAATCGCCACGCGCTGTTGCTGGCCGCCGGACAGTTGCCCCGGGTACTTGTGCGCCTGCTCCGGAATGCGTACGCGTTCCAGGTAGTGCATGGCGATTTCCTCGGCCTTGCGCTTAGGCATCTTGCGCACCCACATCGGCGCCAGGGTGCAGTTCTGCAGGATGGTCAGGTGCGGGAACAGGTTGAAATGCTGGAACACCATGCCGACTTCACGGCGGATCGCTTCGATCTGCTTGAGGTCGTTGGTCAGTTCCACGCCATCGACCACGATGCGCCCCTGCTGGTGCTCTTCCAGGCGGTTGAGGCAGCGGATGGTGGTGGACTTGCCGGAACCCGACGGGCCGCACAGGACGATACGCTCGCCCTGCTTCACGTTGAGGTTGATGTCTTTCAACACGTGGAACTGGCCGTACCACTTGTTCACGCCCTGCATCTGAATAATGCCTTCAGGGCCCACAGGCTGTTTGATTGCTTCGCTCATCGGAAAACTTCCTAAATTAGGTAGCGACTTAGCGCTTGTGGCCTGTGTCCAGCTTGCGTTCCAAATGCATGGAGTAGCGGGACATACCAAAACAGAAAATCCAGAACACCAGGGCAGCGAACACGTAGCCTTCGGTGGCCATGCCCAGCCATTTCGGATCGGCGGCGGCTTGCTTGACGCTGTTGAGCAGGTCGAACAGGCCGATGATGATCACAAGGCTGGTGTCCTTGAACAGCGCGATGAACGTGTTGACGATGCCGGGGATCACCAGCTTCAGGGCTTGCGGCAGGATCACCAGGCCCATGCTGCGCCAGTAACCCAGGCCCATCGCCGCGGCCGCTTCGTACTGACCTTTGGGGATCGCCTGCAGACCGCCGCGCACCACTTCGGCCACGTAGGCCGACTGGAACATGATCACGCCGATCAGTGCCCGCAGCAGCTTGTCGAAGTTCATGCCCTCTGGCAGGAACAGCGGCAGCATCACCGAGGACATGAACAGCACCGTGATCAACGGCACGCCGCGCCAGAATTCGATGAAGGTCACGCAGACCACACGAATCGCCGGCATGTTCGAACGACGACCCAGCGCCAGGACGATCCCCAGCGGCAACGCGCCGGCGATGCCGACGGTGGCGATCACCAGGGTCAGCATCAGGCCGCCCCACTGGCTGGTCGCCACTTGAGTGATGCCGAAGACGCCGCCGTGCAACAGGCACCAGGCAATGATCGGGTAGATCACCAGGAAGCTCAGGCCATACACCGCTTTACGCGGGAAGCGCGAGATGAACAGCGGTGCCGCGCCGAGGACCGCCAGCCACACGGTCAGGTCCACGCGCCAGCGCAGTTCCGGCGGGTAGTAACCGTACATGAACTGGCCAAAACGCTGCTGGATGAACACCCAGCAGGCGCCTTCCTTGGTGCAGTCGGCGCGGGTGGTGCCAACCCAGTTGGCGTCGAGAATCGCCCAGTGAATGATTGGTGGGACCACCAGGTAGATCAGGTAGAACGCGAACAGGGTCAGCAGGGTATTGAGCCAGCTGGAGAACATGTTCGCGCGCATCCACGCCACCACGCCGATGCTACTGCTCGGTGGGGGCATGTCGGGTTTGAATGTATGAGTGCTCATGCGCTTTTCCTTACCGCTCGATCAGCGCAATGCGCTTGTTGTACCAGTTCATCAGCAGGGAAATGCTGATACTGATCGCCAGGTACACGCTCATGGTGATCGCAATCACCTCGATCGCCTGGCCGGTCTGGTTCAGCACGGTCCCGGCAAACAGCGAAACCATTTCCGGATAACCGATACCGGCGGCCAGAGAGGAGTTTTTCACCAGGTTCAGGTATTGGCTGGTCAGCGGCGGAATGATCACGCGCAGGGCTTGCGGGATGATCACCTTGCGCAGGGTCGGACCGTTGCGCAGGCCCAGCGAGTGCGCCGCTTCGGTCTGGCCGTGGCTGACCGACTTGATGCCCGAACGCACGATCTCGGCGATGAACGCCGCGGTGTACACGGTCAGCGCCAGGGTCAGCGCCAGCAGTTCCGGGATCAGTACCCAGCCACCGACGAAGTTGAAACCCTTGAGCACCGGCATTTCCCAGTGCACAGGCGCACCGAAGATCAGGATGCACAGCGCCGGGATCACCAGGAATATGGCAAGGCCAGTCCAGAACTTGTGGAACGGCTCGCCCGTTTCCTCGAAGCGCTTGGTCGCCCAGCGGCTCATCAGCACGATGGCAACGATGGCCACGACGACACTGGCCACGAACGGCCAGAAACCCTCGGCCATCAGCGCGGCCGGCATGTTCAGACCACGGCTGCTGACAAAGAAGGTATCGCCGAAGTTATGGCTGTTGCGCGGACCCGGCATGGTCAGGAACACCGCGAAATACCAGAACAGGATCTGCAGCAGCGGCGGGATGTTACGGAAAACCTCCACATACACTGTCGCCAGTTTGGCGATGATCCAGTTCTTCGACAGTCGGGCCACGCCGATGATGAAGCCGAGGATGGTCGCCAGAACCACGCCGATGAAGCTCACCAGCAAGGTATTGAGCAGGCCGATGACAAACACGCGCGAATAGCTGTCCGCTTCGGTGTAGTTGATCAGGTGTTGAGCGATGCCGAAACCGGCACTGCGCTCCAGAAAGTCGAAACCGGAGGTGATGCCCCGGTGCTGAAGGTTGGTCTGCGTGTTATCGAACAGGTACCAGCCCATCGAGACCACCGCGACAATGGTGATGATCTGGAAAAGCCACGCACGCACTTTAGGATCGCTGAGGCTGAGCCTCTGCTTTGGTGCGCCGATTGAATTTTGCATGAAGTGCCCCGGAAATAATGGAACAGAACATCACCCGGCAGTTGGCCTGCCGGGTGATAGAACCATCAGCGCACTGGTGGTGCGTATTGGATGCCGCCGTTGTTCCACAGCGCGTTCAGGCCGCGGTCGATTTCCAGCGGGGTGTTCTTGCCGAGGTTTTTCTCGAACACTTCACCGTAGTTGCCGACCTGCTTGACGATCTGCACAACCCAGTCTTTCTTCACTTTCAGGTCTTTGCCGTATTCACCGTCGGCACCCAGCAGACGAGCGACGTCCGGGTTCTTGGTGGACTTGGCGTCGGCTTCGACAGTCTTCGAAGTCACACCTGCCTCTTCAGCGTTGAGCATGGCGTAGCCAACCCAGCGCACGATGGCCAGCCACTCGTCGTCGCCGTTACGCACGACCGGGCCCAGTGGTTCCTTGGAAATGGTTTCCGGCAGAACGACATAGTCCTTCGGCGCGGCCAGCTTGCTGCGCTGGGCGAACAGCTGGGATTTGTCGGAGGTCAGCACGTCGCAACGACCGGATTCCAGCGACTTGGCGCTTTCATCGGAGGTGTCGAAAGTGATCGGGGTGTATTTCAGGCCGTTGGCGCGGAAGTAGTCCGAAACGTTCAGCTCGGTGGTGGTACCGGCCTGGATGCAGATGGTTGCGCCATCCAGCTCTTTGGCGCTCTTCACGCCCAGCTTGTTGTTGGCCAGGAAGCCGATGCCGTCGTAGTAGGTAATGAAGCCCGGGAATTTCAGGCCCATGCCAGCGTCACGGGAGCTGGTCATGGTGGTGTTGCGCGACAGGATGTCGATTTCGCCCGACTGCAGCGCGGTGAAGCGCTCTTTGGCGTTCAACTGACTGAACTTGACCTTGGTCGCATCGCCGAATACGGCAGCGGCCACAGCGCGGCAGTAGTCAGCATCGATACCCACGATCTTGCCGGTGGAGTCCGGAACCGAGAAGCCTGGCAGACCATCGCTGACGCCACACTGCACGAAACCTTTCTTCTGCACTGCATCCAGGGTTGCACCCGCCTGAGCGAACCCGCTGACACCGAGAACTGTTGCTGCAGTCACGATGGCCAGGGTGGATTTCAACATCTTCATTCAAACCTCCAGTTTTGCTCTTGTTGTGTCGGAGCGTGAGTCCTGCCGCACCCTTTTGAGGCGTTGTTGACCCGAGTTGGCTTGTTGTGGGGTCAACCGACGTAGAGACCGTAGCTATGAGTCTAGTAGGAGAAAATCCACATAATGGACAACTCACTTCTCACCAATCGGCCGAACGGGCTGTAGCCCTTTCACGTTCGCGAAGCCCGTAGCGGCCACTGGCGAACATCCATCACCGGATTTTTGCTATCCCACTGTCAGAAATGGCCTGATAGTGTTACCGATTGACGTGGGATCTTTCGTACGGCTTCCCTATAGCAAAGCCCGTACCACACCAGTCGCTTAAGCGGTTAAGCGACAGGTCAATAGCAAAACTTGTAACCTTGCGACATCTTCGTAACTGATCAACCAGACGCGCACTCAGCCCCCGCACTCAATGAGAGCGCACGCACACAATTGGAGCAGACATGACCGAGCCCTTGATTCTTCACCCCGCCAGGACAGAAGACGCCTGCGTCATCTGGCTGCACGGCCTGGGCGCCGATCGCTACGACTTCCTGCCAGTGGCCGAAGCCCTGCAGGAAAGCCTGACCACCACCCGCTTCGTACTGCCCCAGGCACCGACCCGCGCCGTGACCATCAACGGTGGCTACGAGATGCCGAGCTGGTACGACATATTGGCCATGAGCCCGGCGCGGGCGATCGACCGCGATCAGCTGGAAGCCTCCGCTGATCGCATCATCGAATTGATCGAACAGCAGCGAGCCAGCGGAATAGACGCGTCGCGGATTTTCCTTGCGGGCTTTTCCCAGGGCGGCGCCGTGGTTTTACACACCGCGTTTGTGAAATGGCAGGGCCCGCTGGGTGGCGTACTTGCCCTATCGACCTATGCACCGACCTTCAGCGATGACCTTGAACTGTCCGCCAGCCAGCAGCGCATTCCGGTCCTGTCGCTGCATGGCCAGTACGATGACGTGGTGCAAAACTCGATGGGGCGTACCGCTTACGAGTACCTCAAGCAGCATGGTGTCACCGTGACATGGCAGGAGTACCCAATGGCCCACGAAGTGTTACCCGAGGAAATTCGCGACATCGGTGTTTGGCTTGCTGAACGTTTGCGTTAAGTGTTTTACCGGCATTTTTTTGTTTAAAAGCGCCCTTTGATCCATCCCACTACGCCGCGCCCGTTTCTTGCATTACACTGGCCGGCGTACATTCCTTAACCAATTGATGAGATGACCGTGCTCAAAGCACTCAAGAAAATGTTCGGTAAAAGCGAGACCGAACAACTCGCGCCAGCCCCCAGCGCTCCGTCTCACCAGCCCAGCCACCGCACCGACGGTAATCAGCCTGGCCGGACCGCTCCCATAGCGGCACCGCAAGACGAGCCGCAACCTGCGCCAGCGGCTCAGCCCGCAGCCACCACGGCCTCCGGACAGCCACGCAGCGAAACGCCAAAACCTGCCAAACCACGCCGCGAACCGAAGCCAAAAGCGCCGGTTATCCCGTGGAAGCTCGAGGATTTCGTCGTCGAGCCTCAGGAAGGCAAGACCCGTTTCCACGATTTCAAGCTCGCCCCCGAACTGATGCACGCCATCCAGGACCTGGGCTTTCCTTATTGCACGCCGATCCAGGCACAGGTGCTGGGCTTCACCCTCGCCGGCAAGGACGCGATCGGTCGCGCCCAGACCGGCACCGGCAAGACCGCCGCCTTCCTGATTTCGATCATCACCCAACTGCTGCAGACCCCGCCGCCAAAAGAGCGCTACATGGGCGAGCCGCGGGCGCTGATCATCGCCCCGACCCGGGAACTGGTGGTACAGATCGCCAAGGATGCCGCGGACCTGACCAAATACACCGGCCTCAACGTCATGACGTTCGTCGGCGGCATGGACTTCGACAAGCAGCTCAAAAACCTCGAAGCCCGTCACTGCGACATCCTCGTGGCCACGCCGGGCCGCCTGCTGGACTTCAACCAGCGCGGCGACGTGCATCTGGACATGGTCGAAGTGATGGTGCTGGACGAAGCCGACCGCATGCTCGACATGGGCTTCATCCCGCAGGTGCGCCAGATCATTCGCCAGACGCCGCCGAAGTCCGAGCGCCAGACCCTGCTGTTCTCGGCGACCTTCACCGAAGATGTGATGAACCTGGCCAAGCAGTGGACCACCGATCCTGCCATCGTCGAAATCGAAGCCACCAATGTGGCCAGCGACAACGTCGAGCAGCACATCTATGCCGTGGCCGGCGCCGACAAATACAAACTGCTCTACAACCTGGTCAACGACAACGGTTGGGAGCGGGTGATCGTGTTCGCCAACCGCAAGGATGAAGTGCGACGCATCGAAGAACGCCTGGTGCGCGATGGCATCAACGCCGCGCAACTGTCTGGCGACGTGCCGCAACACAAGCGCATCAAGACCCTGGAAGGTTTCCGCGAAGGCAAGATTCGCGTGCTGGTGGCCACCGATGTGGCCGGTCGTGGAATCCACATCGACGGCATCAGCCACGTGATCAACTTCACCCTGCCGGAAGTACCGGACGACTACGTGCACCGCATCGGCCGTACCGGTCGCGCGGGCGCCGACGGCGTGTCCATCAGCTTTGCCGGTGAAGACGACTCCTACCAGCTACCGTCCATCGAGGCGATGCTGGGCAAGAAGATCAACTGTGAAACACCACCGACGCATCTGTTGCGCGCGGTTGAGCGCAAACGTCCGTAACGGACGAGATGCTGAAAGAGGCGCAGCCGGCAACGGACTGCGCTTTTTTTTCGCCCGGCTTTTTGTCGTTAAGTGCTTGCTGGCAAGATATAAAAGTCCATAATAGACAAATTAGTTTACTTGCCACTCCCGGAGCCGACCATGTCCAGCACCCCCTACGTGATCACCCAACCTCAGGCCCGCGAGCTGCTGGCCCAGGTCGACGTGCCGCAGATCCTGCGCAAACTGTTCCGCGACCTGGCCGCCGGGCAAGCCGTGCAGCCCGCGCAGCAACTGGTTGAGTTTCCACAGGGTGCCGGCGACTTCATCAACTACTTGGGGGTGCTGGCTGAAGATGGCGTGTACGGGGTCAAGACCTCGCCTTACATCGTTCGCGAACAGGGCCCGCTGGTGACCGCCTGGACCTTGCTGATGTCGATGCAGACCGGCCAGCCTCTGCTGCTGTGCGATGCCGGCGAACTGACCACCGCGCGCACCGCCGCGACCACCGCCGTGGCAGTCGATGCCCTGGCGCCGTTGAAAGCGACGCGCCTGGCGATCATCGGCAGCGGCAAGGTGGCCCAGGCCCACGTGCACTATGTCAAAGGCCTGCGCGACTGGCAGAGCATCAGCCTGTACTCGCCGGGCCTGTGCGAAAGCAGCGCCGAGGAACAGGCACGCATCAAAAGCCTCGACCCGCGCCTGACCATCGCCGAAAGCCGCGAAGCCGCCATGGCTGACGCCGATGTGATCATGCTGTGCACCTCCTCCGCAGGCCCGGTGATCGATCCGTCCGCCCTGAGCAAACCGGCGCTGATCACCTCCATCAGCACCAACGCCCCGCGCGCCCACGAAGTACCGCCGCAGAGCCTCAACGACATGCAGGTGTTCTGCGACTATCGCGTGACCACCCCAGGCTCGGCCGGTGAAATGCTGATCGCCGGCGAACAACATGGCTGGAACAAGAGCGCCATCGTCGGCGACCTGCCCGACCTGCTCAGCGAGAAGGTGCAGCGCCCCGCTTACGACCGCCATGTGTTCTTCCGCTCCATCGGCCTGGGCCTGGAAGACATTGCGCTGGCCAATGCCATCTACCGCCTTCAGCACTAACACCACAAAACCCTGTAGGAGCTGTCGAGTGAAACGAGGCTGCAATCTTTGAAGAAGATCAAAAGATCGCAGCCTCGTTTCACTCGACAGCTCCTACAAAAGAGTTATCAACAATTTGGGCATTTGCGCTTGATCAGGAGACGTTCATGAGCCAGGCAGACTTCATCATCATCGGCGGCGGGATTGCCGGCGCTTCCACCGGTTTCTGGCTGTCGCAGCACGGGCGCGTGGTCGTGCTCGAGCGCGAATCCCATCCGGCCTATCACTCCACCGGACGCTCGGCGGCACTGTTCACCGCAGCCTATGGCACACCGCAGGTGCGAGCGCTGACCCTGGCCAGCCGTGACTTTTTCGACGCCCCGCCCCAGGGTTTCTGCGAGCATCCGCTGCTGACCCCGCGCGGTGAGATGACCGTGGACTTCACCGGTGATCCGGCCGAGCTGAACAGCCAGTACCAGAGCGCAAAGGCCACGGTGCCCGAGATGCAACTGCTCAGTGCCGACGAAGCCTGTGAGCGCCTGCCGATCCTGCGTCGGGAGAAAGTCCATGGCGCGCTGTACGACCCGACCGCCAGCGACATCGACACCGATGCCCTGCATCAGGGTTACCTGCGCGGTATCCGCCGCAATAAAAGCGAAGTGCATACCGATTGCGAAGTCCTGAGCCTGACCCGCGATGCCCAGGGCCTGTGGCAAGTTCAAACGTCGACCGGGACCTTCAGCGCGCCGATTATCATCAACGCCGCCGGCGCCTGGGCCGACAAGATCGGTGAAATGGCCGGCGCCCGCCCACTGGGCCTGCAACCCAAGCGCCGCGCGGCCTTCATCTTCGCCGGCCCCGAAGGTGTGGATATCCACCACTGGCCGATGCTGGTCAGCCTCGACGAATCCTTCTACATGAAGCCCGACGCGGGCATGTTCCTCGGTTCGCCCGCCAACGCCGACCCGGTCGAGCCCCACGACGTGCAGCCCGAAGAGCTGGACATCGCCATGGGCATTTACCAGATCGAAGAAGCGACGACCCTGACCATCCGTCGTCCGACCCGCACCTGGGCCGGCCTGCGCAGCTTCGTCAGTGATGGCGACCTGCTGTCCGGTTTCGATCAACAAGTGCCTGGCCTGTTCTGGGTCGCGGCGCAAGGCGGCTACGGTATCCAGACCTCGCCGGCCATGGGCCAGGCCAGCGCCGCCCTGGTGCGTGGCGAAGCCCTGCCTGAGCAACTGGCCCGTTTCGGCCTGAGCACCGAGATGCTCTCCCCCGCACGCCTGGGCTGATCGCGACCCTCGCGTGACGCGCCGCCACGATTGCGTCACACTTTCAGGGCCCCGTTCCACGGGGCACTGATGCTGCCCGCAGCGCCTGGATGAAGAGTTCACCGTATGAAGAGCGCCCTCGCATGAACGCCCCCGAAAAAGACCCGGTACAGCGCGACGCCTCCCTGGATAACTTCCGGGCGATCGCCGATGCCGTCGCCACCCTGTTCTTCCCCCATGCCGAGGTGGTGCTGCACGACCTGCGTACACAGAAGGTGGACTACATCGCCAACAACCTGTCCAAGCGGGTGATCGGTGACGATTCGGCGCTGGAGGACATGCTCAGCGACGATGTCAGCGAACGAAACATCGGGCCGTACGAAAAGCTCAATTGGGATGGTCAGAACATTCGCAGCGTCAGCACCGTACTGCGCGACAGCGAAGGTCATCCGCTGGGCGTGCTGTGCATCAATCTGAATATTTCGCTGTTCGAGAACGCCAAGGCCGCGCTGGACCTGTTCCTGTCACCGACCAAACTGATCCCGCAACCGGACGCACTGTTTCGCGATGACTGGCAGGAGCGGATCAACACCTTCCTCCACGCCTGGCTGCGCGAGCGGCAACTGAGCCTGAACCTGCTGACCCGCGATCACAAACGTGAACTGGTATTGGCGCTGCATGCCGAAGGGGCATTCAAAGGCAAAAGCTCGTCGAACTATGTGGCCAATGTGCTGAACATGGGGCGGGCGACGGTTTACAAGCATTTGAAGGAATTGAAGGGCTGAGCCTTTAGATTTCCATTGGCTGGTCCGGCCTCATCGCGAGCAAGCTTTGCTCCCACAGATTTTATGAACGACACAAAACCTGTGGGAGCGAGCTTGCTCGCGATGGCGGTTGATCAATCGCCGTAGATATCAGACTTGAAATACTTCTCGGAAATCTTCTGATACTCGCCATTGGCGCGAATGCCATCGATGGCCGCGTTCAACTGGCTGACCAACTCGGCATTCCCCTTGCGCACCGCAATCCCGGCGCCCTCGCCCACGTACTTCGGATCTTTCAGCTCCGGCCCGACAAACGCATAGCCCTTGCCACGCGGCATCGACAGGAAGTCATTGAGCGGAATGGTGTCGGCAAAGACGGCGTCCAGGCGGCCGGCCGCCAGGTCCATGTAGATCTCTTCATTGTTGCCGTAGCGCTTGACGATGACGCCCTTGGGTTCGAACACCTCGGTGGCGTAGCGGTCGGTGGTGGTCGCACGCTGCACACCGACGGTCTTGCCCTTGAGGCTGGCGTACTGGTCATCCACCACCGCACCTTCCTTCATCACCAGGCGCGAAGAGGTGAAGTAGTACTTGTGGGTGAAATCCACCGACTTCTTGCGGTCGTCATTGATGGTCATGGACGACAGCGCCATGTCGATTTTCTTCACTTTCAGGGAAGGAATCAGACCGTCGAACTCACCTTCGACCCATACGCACTTGACCTTCATCTCGGCGCACAGGGCGTTGCCGATGTCGTAGTCGAACCCGACGATCTCGCCCTTGTCGGTTTTGGAAGCAAACGGTGGATAAGCGGCCTCGATACCGATACGCAGGGTTTTCTCGGCGGCATACAGACTGGAGCACGCCAACAGGCTCAGGGCCAGACCGGTGATGAGGGGGAACTTCTTCATATTCGTTCTCTCGCGGGTTGTTGTTGGTTTTGCAAGACAGAAGAAAAAGCGGAAACGGTGGAAAGCCTTTTTTGTACTTATAAATCCATATTGGACTTTTATGTATAAGGCGTCAATGAGGCAAATGCGGCCCGTGCCGGCCGATGGTCGGGTGGTGAGTCAGCGGGATTTTTGGTGTTGCGGATGACGCCATCGCGAGCAGGCTCGCTCCTACAGTGGTCCTGCGAACACAGTTCCAGTGTGGGAGTGAGCCTGCTCGCGATGAGGCCGAATAGACAATAAAGAAACTACAGGCTTACTGCTTCCAGCGATCCGCCGCCGCATGATCACTGTCCCGGCCCTCGACCCAGCGCGGGCCGTCGCTGGTGTTCTCTTTTTTCCAGAACGGTGCGCGGGTTTTCAGGTAGTCCATGACAAAGGCGCAGGCATCGAAGGCGGCCTGGCGGTGGGCGCTGGCGGCGCCGACGAAGACAATCGGTTCGCCCGGCTCCAGGGCGCCGATGCGATGCAGCACTTCCAGCTTGAGCAACGGCCAGCGCTGCTCGGCCTCGGTGGCAATCTTGCCGAGGGCTTTTTCGGTCATGCCCGGGTAGTGTTCGAGGAACATCCCCGCTACATCGAGCCCGTCATTGAAGTCGCGCACATAGCCGACAAAACTCACCACCGCACCGACGCCAACATTGGCGGCGTGCATGGCGTTGACTTCAACCCCGGGATCGAACGGCTCAGGCTGCACACGGATCGCCATGGTTCAGCCCCCGGTCACGGTCGGAAAAAACGCCACTTCGTCGCCATCGACCACCGGCTCGTCGAGCTGGCACAGGTCTTCGTTGCGCGCGCACATCAGGTTCTGCTCACTCAGCACCTCGGCGCCCTCACGCTGGGCCAACAGCGCCCGCACGTCGTCGACCGTATTGAACGGGCCTTCGACCTTCACCGAATCCACGCCCAGGGCTTCACGATAACGAGCAAAAAACTTCACGGTGACGTTCATGGCTGGTCCGCCTGGAAATGGCCGCTCTTGCCGCCGAGTTTTTCCAGCAGCTTGACGTTTTCGATGGTCATGCCGCGGTCCACGGCCTTGCACATGTCGTAGATGGTCAGCGCCGCGACACTGGCGGCGGTGAGAGCTTCCATTTCCACCCCGGTCTGCCCGGACAACTTGCAGCGCGCCACGATGCGCACGCTGTCGTCACCTTCGGCACTGAGCTCGACCTTGACGCCGGTCAGCATCAGCGGATGGCACAACGGAATCAGATCACTGGTTTTCTTCGCCGCTTGGATGCCGGCGATGCGCGCCACGGCAAACACATCACCTTTGGGGTGACCGCCGCTGACGATCATCTGCAGGGTTTCGGGCAGCATGCGCACCAGCGCTTGGGCCGTCGCCTCACGGAACGTCACGTCTTTATCGGTGACGTCGACCATGTTGGCGCGGCCTTGGGAATCGAGATGAGTCAGCACGGGATTACTCCTGATCAGGAGCGTCGATTGTAAACCTGCGGGTCAATTTTCCGCACGCGCGATTATCGGGTCACGCAATCCCCCTGTAGGAGCGAGCTTGCTCGCGATGGACGTCAACGATAACGCGTGCTGTCTGGATGCCCATGTTGGCTGGACGTTTTTCGCGAGCATGCTCGCTCCTACAGGGGTTTTGTGCCGGGCATGAAAAACCGGGCGACTTTGAGGTCGCCCGGTTTGGCTGAAGCGGTTACAGATGCGATTCGGCGTATTCGGCCAGAATCGAGCGAGGCACCCCTTGCAGGGTGATGTGCACGCCGTTGGGGAAATCCTTGAAGCGTTCGGTCAGGTACGTAAGCCCGGAGCTGGTCGCGGACAGGTAAGGGGTGTCGATCTGTGCCAGGTTGCCCAGGCACACCACTTTGGAACCGGCGCCGGCCCGGGTGATGATGGTTTTCATCTGGTGCGGCGTCAGGTTCTGGCATTCATCGATCAGAATCAGGCTCTGCTGGAAGCTGCGGCCCCGGATGTAGTTGAGGGATTTGAACTGCAACGGCACTTTGCTGAGGATGTAGTCGACGCTGCCATGGGTGCTTTCGTCATCCATGTGCAAGGCTTCGAGGTTGTCAGTGATGGCGCCCAGCCAGGGCTCCATTTTTTCCGCTTCGGTGCCGGGCAGGAAGCCGATCTCCTGATCCAGGCCCTGCACGCTGCGGGTGGCGATGATGCGGCGATAACGCTTGCTGACCATGGTCTGCTCGATCGCAGCGGCCAGGGCCAGGATGGTTTTACCGGAACCGGCGGCACCGGACAGGTTCACCAGATGGATGTCCGGATCGAGCAAGGCGAACAGTGCCAGGCTCTGGTAGATGTCGCGGGGTTTCAGGCCCCAGGCTTCCTGGTGCAGCAGCGGTTCCTGATGCAGGTCGAGGATCAGCAGCTGGTCATTCTCGATCTCCTTGATCCAGCCGACGAAGCCCTGCTCATCGATGATGAACTCGTTGATGTGCACCGCAGGCAAGTTGTCGATCAACTTCACCTGATGCCAGGTGCGACCATGCCCCTGACGGGTTTCGACCTTGCTCACGAGGTCCCAGAAGGAGCCGCTCATCTCGTGGTAACCATTGGGCAGCAGCGAGACGTCGTCTACCAGTTGGTCGGTGCTGTAGTCCTCGGCCGAGATCCCGCAGGCGCGGGCCTTGAGGCGCATGTTGATGTCTTTGGTGACCAGCACCACCGACTTCTTCAGATGCCGCGCCTGCAAGTCGATCAACTGGTTGATGATGATGTTGTCGTTCAGGTGCTCGGGCAGGATGATGTTCGGCTCGGTACGCTTGCTCATCAGAATTGACAGCAAACCTTTCGGGCCACTCTTGCCACGCTGGATCGGCACGCCCTGTTCCACATCCTCGGGAGTGGCGTCGCCCAGGGTCTTGTCGATCAGCCGAATGGCCTGGCGGCATTCGGCGGCAACGCTGTGATGCCCGCTCTTGAGCTTGTCGAGTTCTTCGAGCACGGTCATCGGGATGGCGACGTGGTGTTCTTCGAAATTAAGCAGTGCGTTTGGATCGTGAATCAATACGTTGGTATCGAGTACATAAAGGATTGGCTGGTTGGAAGAAGAGCTACGTCCGTGATCATCCATACTCGGTCACCTTTGTCAGAGCCAGTGGACGCAATACCTGGGCGGTGCTGCGCCTCGAAGTGGCCGCCGATCTCACCTACGGAGACTTAAGTGACTGCAAACAAACGGGTCTTGGGAGACGCCACCTGTGTTGCAGGTTTCGGCGGTCTGTCTTCGTAATACTCCAAAACACATGACAGAAAAAAGCACTTTGACGCTTTTTTGAAGTTTATTTTTCAGAGTGACGAAAAGCCCTTGGCGGACTGCCATCATCCGTTTACAGTCGGAAGTCAACCTGCTGCAAAATCTCTCCAAAAATCGCCTCTTGCCCAATGTTTACGGGCTTTCCCTGTTTTTCCGCGCAACTCGCCCCCTCTATTATTGAAACCCGCTCTGGCAGTCTTCCCAGCCGATGCCGCTTTGCGAGGTTTGTGTCAGCAGCCAGGGCAACGCGGTTTTCACCCCATCTTGCTTCGCATTGAAATTGATCACGCCATGACGCCACAGCAGCATCAGGGTCAGCACCCGCTGCGCGCTCTGGGGGGCCTTGAGTTTGCCCGCGCCGTCCTGCGCATCGATATCCCACAACGCTACCTGCAAGCCCTGGGACTTGAAGAATGGCTCGGCGTTCGAGCGTCGCTGGCCATCGGGCGGGCGGAACAGCGGCACATAGTTTTCCGGCAGTTTGCCCTTGACCAGTTCGACGCTGCGGCGCACCGAGTCCTGCCAGTCCTGCCAATGGCTGTGGGAACGAAACTCCCAGCCTTGCACCCCGACGCACTGGGTTGAAAACGCGGCTTGCAGGTTGGCGACCGAACCCTGCGCCAGACGCGCCTGGATGTCCTTGCCGAGGACGAAGAAAGTGCCGCTCATGTTCGCCTTGCGCAGGTACTCGGCCACCCAGTCGGTATTGTCCGGCGCGGCATTCGCGGCGCTGTCGAAGGTCAGCAGGAACAGCCGGTCATGCATGGCATCGCCATTGCGTTCGTAGTCGCCAAATTGATCGACTTCGCTGCTGGTTTGCGGAAACAGCGCCGCCTTGCGCAACTGCTCGTCCAGGTACTGGGCATGGAACAATCGGCTCGGTTCGGCCCATTTGATGTAGTAGCTCTCTTCACCGATCTGGAACTTCCCGGCCTGCTCGCGCAGGGTCGGCAAGTCCTCCACCAGGAAACAGAAGGACGCATCCTGGTCGCAGCTCTGCTGGGCGAAATTGAAGCTGCCCAGCAAGCGTTGCCACATACGGGCGCGAACGCGGTTGACCGACGCCATATTGACCGTGCGCAGGCCCAGGCGCTGGGCCAGTGCCGGCTCATCCAGGGCTTCGCTGGCCAGCAATACCCGGGCGAACATGAGGATTTCGGCGCGCGATGCCACGTCGAACAATGTCGGGTTACCGAGTTTTTCCGGCCAGGTGCTGCGATCAAGTGTCGCCACATCGCTCGGCGCCGCCATGGCACCCAGGCTCAGCAGCCAGGCCGTGAGTAGAAAAACGATACGCAATGGGATGTCTCCATAACAAAACCCGGGCGGCACTATAGCTGATCCACCCCCGACGTCTGCAGCAACACTGATCCCCTGTGGGAGCGAGCCTGCTCGCGATGGCGGTCCGCCAGTCGATAATGATGTCGGCTGATACACCGCTATCGCGAGCAAGCTCGCTCCCACAGGGGATTTTGGGTAGCCACCGATCACCTATCGCACCGATAGCTGGAGTCAACATCGTCAACCCCCTAGAATCGCCCCCACGATTAAAGGAGACGACTTCATGCTGATGGTGATTTCACCCGCCAAGACCCTCGATTACGAAACACCGCCGGCGACCCAGCGCTTTACCCAGCCGCAGTACCTCGACCATTCCCAGGAGCTGATCCTGCAATTGCGCGACCTGACGCCCGCGCAGATCAGCGAGTTGATGCACGTCTCCGACAAGATCGGCGGGCTGAACGCCGCGCGCTTCGGCAGCTGGACCCCGGCCTTCACCCCGGAAAACGCCAAGCAGGCATTGCTGGCGTTCAAGGGTGATGTGTACACCGGCCTGAATGCACAAACCTTCAGCGAAGCCGATTTCGATTACGCGCAGCAACATTTGCGCATGCTCTCCGGCCTGTATGGCCTGCTGCGTCCGCTGGACCTGATGCAGCCGTACCGCCTGGAAATGGGCACCAAACTGGCCAACGCCCGTGGCAAGGACCTGTATGCCTTCTGGGGAACGCGCATCAGCGAGTGGCTGAACGAGGCCCTGGCCGACCAAGGTGACGATGTGCTGCTGAACCTGGCCTCCAACGAGTACTTCTCGGCGGTCAAGCGCAACGCCCTGAACGCGCGCATCATCAATACCGAATTCAAGGACCTGAAAAACGGCCAGTACAAAATCATCAGCTTCTACGCGAAAAAGGCCCGGGGCCTGATGAGCCGCTTCGTCATTGAAGAACGCATCAACAATCCCGACACCCTTAAACAGTTCGACGTCCAGGGCTATCGTTTCTGCGCCGAGCAATCGAAACCGGACAACCTGGTTTTCCTGCGCGATCACGCGCCCGAGTAACCCTGGCGGCCGGCGCAGGAGCGGAAAATCCGACCTGCGCCGCTCTGCTGATCCACCCTATATCCCCCGCCAAATTCGCCATTTTTATGGCGCCAAAAACTTACCAGTCAAATTTTTAACTTTAGTTTCATTCGACTTCGATCATTTTTTTCAGTAGTGGCACGGAAAATTTTTATCGGTAGTGGCAAAAAACTATCCCCTCTGATAATCCGCCTATATATAAAGGGCGAAACGGCAAGTGCTATCAATTTGAAAGCAGTGCCATCTTTCTCAATATTTCAAGAAATTTCAGATTTCGTGATGAGCGGATCGGAACTATGTCCGAATGCACCGCTCATACCACCGGTAACGATTCTCACAGAGGTTGTACGAGATAACTTACGCAGAACAGAGATCCATGTAGCGAGGTTGTCACAGCAACTTGCGCAGACTAATCCCTGATTTGGGCAACACAAGATGGACAGGAGATAAACGATGACGACTATCCCCTATCGGGCCACGGCAGCGCCCCTATAACGTGCTCACCCGAGCACCCAACCGCTTGATATTACTGGCCTTTAGCCTGAGATCGAGCGTACAGAACCATTGCACGAATAACTTCTGACCAGAAGACAGGCTGCATTACAGGGCAACTCATAACAATAAGTCCCGGTTACGCACACCTTGAGTGCACTTATTTAGACACTCGTAACTTATATGCCAGCACACGGCATTGTTGCGCCTGCTCGTTGCACTTTCGAGTGCACTTAAACGCTGAACACCATGAACTATGGCCATCTAATGGCCTGATGTTATTACAGGCTTGATAATAGAGAGGTAATTGCGATGCGCATCAGCATATTTGGTTTGGGTTACGTGGGCGCTGTATGTGCCGGTTGCCTGTCTGCACGGGGTCATGACGTCGTTGGCGTCGATGTTGCCAAAGACAAGATCGATATGATCAACGCAGGCAAATCGCCAATCGTTGAACCGGGCCTGGGCGAACTTCTGGCACAAGGTATCCAGACCGGTCGCCTGCGTGGCACCACAAACTTCGCCGAAGCGATCCGCGACACTGACTTGTCGATGATCTGCGTCGGCACGCCGAGCAAGAAGAACGGCGACCTGGAACTGAACTACATCGAAGCCGTGTGCCGCGAAATCGGCTTTGTCCTGCGCGACAAGACCACCCGCCACACCATCGTCGTGCGCAGCACGGTATTGCCGGGCACCGTAGCCAACGTGGTCATCCCGATTCTCGAAGACTGCTCCGGCAAGAAAGCCGGTGTCGATTTCGGTGTGGCCGTGAACCCAGAGTTCCTGCGCGAAAGTACCGCCATCGCCGACTACGACCAGCCGCCGATGACCGTGATCGGTGAGTTCGACAAAGCCTCCGGTGACGTTCTGCAATCGCTGTACGAAGAGCTCGACGCCCCGATCATCCGCAAGGACATCGCCGTCGCCGAGATGATCAAGTACACCTGCAACGTGTGGCACGCCGCCAAGGTGACCTTCGCCAACGAGATCGGCAACATCGCCAAGGCTGTCGGCGTCGATGGCCGTGAAGTGATGGACGTGGTCTGCCAGGACAAGACCCTGAACCTGTCCCAGTACTACATGCGCCCGGGCTTCGCCTTCGGCGGTTCCTGCCTGCCAAAGGATGTGCGTGCCCTGACCTACCGCGCCGGTTCCCTGGACGTGCAAGCACCGCTGCTCAACTCGCTGATGCGCAGTAACGAATCCCAGGTGCAGAACGCCTTCGACATCGTCCAGAGCCACGACAAGCGCAAAGTCGCCTTGCTGGGCCTGAGCTTCAAGGCCGGCACCGACGACCTGCGTGAAAGCCCGCTGGTGGACCTGGCGGAAATGCTGATCGGCAAGGGCTACGACCTGAGCATCTACGACAGCAACGTCGAATACGCCCGTGTCCACGGCGCGAACAAAGACTACATCGTGTCGAAGATCCCTCACGTTTCCTCCTTGCTCAACTCCGACTTCGACGCCGTGATCAACAACTCCGACGTGATCATCCTGGGCAACCGCGACGAGAAGTTCCGCGCCCTGGTGCAGGACGTCCCGCACGGCAAGCAAGTGATCGACCTGGTGGGCTTCATGCCCAAGGCCACCGACACCGTGACCCGCACCGAAGGCATCTGCTGGTAAGGCCCCCACTGTAGGAGCGAGCTTGCTCGCGATGCACCTGAAAACACCGCTGGGTATCAGGTACCCAGCGTCATCGTTGGCGACCATCGCGAGCATGCTCGCTCCTACAGGTTTGTTCGCCTGCCTTAACCCGAGATCAAGACGGATCAGATTATGCTCAGGCTAAAGCACGGCCTACTCCAGGCCGCCGGTTGGCTGTTTTATCTAAGTTTGCTGATGGGCCTCGCCGTAGCGTTGCCCGTGTCCACATTCGACCCCGAGTCGAAGGACTTCATTTTCCTGATCGGTATCGTCGGCATCTGGCGCTACTCGATGGGGGCCACGCACTTTGTGCGCGGCATGCTGTTTCTGTACGTGGTCTACCCGCACCTGCGGCGCAAGGTGCGCAAGCTTGGCAAGGCGGCGGACCCGTCCCACGTATTCCTGATGGTCACCAGTTTCCGCATCGATGCGCTGACCACCGCGCAGGTCTACAGCTCGGTGATTCGCGAGGCCATCGACTGCGAACTGCCCACCACCGTGGTCTGCTCCATCGTGGAAATGTCCGATGAGCTGCTGGTCAAGAGCCTGTGGAAGCGGATGAACCCGCCGGCCCGGGTCAAGCTCGACTTCGTGCGCATTCCCGGCACCGGCAAGCGCGATGGCCTGGCCTACGGTTTCCGCGCCATTTCCCGCCACTTGCCGGACGACCGCGCCGTGGTTGCGGTGATCGATGGCGACACCGTGCTCGGCGAAGGCGTGGTGCGCAAGACCGTGCCGTGGTTCCAGCTGTTCGGCAATGTCGGCGGCCTGACCACCAACGAATTCTGTGAAGTGCGCGGCGGCTACATCATGAGCGAATGGCACAAGCTGCGTTTCGCCCAGCGTCACATCAACATGTGCTCGATGGCCCTGTCCAAGCGCGTGTTGACCATGACCGGGCGGATGTCGGTGTTCCGTGCCACCGTGGTCACCAACCCCGAATTCATCGCCGACGTGGAAAGCGACTCCCTGCAACACTGGCGCCTGGGTCGTTTCAAGTTCCTCACCGGCGACGACAAGTCCAGCTGGTTCAGCCTGATGCGCCTGGGCTACGACACCTTCTACGTGCCCGATGCAGCGATCAACACCGTCGAGCATCCACCGGAAAAGAGCTTCATCAAGGCCAGTCGCAAGCTGATGTTCCGCTGGTACGGCAACAACCTGCGCCAGAACTCCCGCGCCCTGGGCCTGGGGATCAAGCGCCTCGGTGCGTTCACTTCGGTAGTGCTGTTCGATCAGCGCGTGTCGATGTGGACTTCCCTGCTGGGCCTGACCGTGGCGCTGATCGCCAGCTTCAAGTACGGCACCGCGTTCATCCTGGTGTACCTGCTGTGGATCGGCATCACCCGCCTGATCCTGACGCTGTTGCTGTCCTGCTCCGGCCACCGGATCGGCCCGGCCTACCCGGCGATTCTTTATTACAACCAGATCGTCGGCGCACTGGTGAAGATCTACGTGTTCTTCCGCCTCGACCAACAGTCCTGGACTCGCCAACCCACTTCTCTGTCCCGTGATCTCGCCAGCTTTCAACGTTGGTTCAACACCTGGTCGTCTCGGACCATGACCTTCTCCGCCGGCAGCATTTTCGTCGCCGTGCTGCTGATGATGGTCTGACCGGACTCGCCTGAATTAACTAGGAAAACGCCCCTATGAATACCGCCGTCAACGCCAACGTAGTGCACGAATCCGAAGCCCAGCGCCAACACGCCCGGGTCAAAATCCCGGCCAAGCTGCGCTTCTTCGGCCCGGACCGTACGCCAGTCGAAGCACGCGTGCTCGATCTCTCCGCCGGTGGCCTGGCCTTCAATGCCGGGCAGCTGCCACTGAACATCGGCGACAAGTACAAGGCCCGTCTGCAATTCGTCATCGATAACCTCGGCCTGGCCATGGACGTCGAACTGCAGGTGCGCTCCTACGATCGCCAGACCGGTCGTACCGGTTGCCAGTTCCAGAACCTGGAACCGCAAGACATCTCGACCCTGCGTCACCTGATCACTTCGCACCTGGCCGGCGACATCGTCAGCATCGGCGAGGTGCTGGCGACCCTGCAGCGCGACAACTTCACCAAGGCGCGCAAGATGAAGGACGGCGGCCATGGCATGAGCGCATTCGGGCGCCTGAAAGCCGTGACCTTCAGCCTGGGGGTCTTCGTCGTCGGCCTGGCGGCGTTCGGTTTCATTTTCAAATCGGTGTACGGCATGTACTTCGTCAGCCATGCCCAGGCCGGTCTGGTCAGCGTGGCAGGCGTGAACATCACCATGCCTCGCGATGGCACCGTCCAGAGCCTGGTGAAAGCCGACGGCGTCGCCGCCAAGGGCGCACCGCTGGCGACCTTCAGCACCAGCATGCTGGACGTGCTCAAGGGCCACCTGGATGACAATCAATTGGCCCCGGCCAAGGTTGAAGAACTGTTCGGCAAGCAAATGACCGGCACCCTGACTTCGCCGTGCGATTGCACCGTGGGCCAGCAACTGGTCGCCAACGGTCAGTACGCCAGCAAGGGCGACGTGATCTTCCAGCTGGTACCGCGCAACACCGAAGCCAATGTCGAGGCGCGCTTCTCCTACCGTCAGTTCGGCGACGTGCTGCCAGGCACCGCCGTGCGCTTCCAGATCGCCGGTGAAGACAAGACCCGCACCGGCAAGATCGTCAGCAGCACCAGCCTGAAAAGCGCCGACCTGTCCTCCGACATCCGCGTCCTGATCCAGCCTGACGAAGCCCTGGACAGCACCCTTGCCGGCCGTCCGGTGGAAGTGAACAGCGACCGCGGCCCGAACCTGAGCTGGCTGATCGACAAAGCCATGGCAGCTGGTCTGTAACCGGAGGACATGCCTGTGAAGACTCCTATCCTCAACACACCGCAATCCCTGTGGGAGCGAGCCTGTCGAATCGTCGAACCGTCGCGATGGGATCAGCGCGGTTTGTCTGATGCACCGAGTCGCCTGCATCGCGAGCAGGCTCACTCCTACATGGGATCTCTGTGTGCAGTGGCGTTGGCGGTCAGCCTCGCCGGTTGCGCCGGCCTGCCCGACCAGCGCCTGGCCAACGAAGCCCTCAAGCGTGGCGACACCGCCACCGCCGCGGCGAACTATCAGCAGCTGGCGGACCTGGGTTACAGCGAAGCCCAGGTCGGCCTGGCCGATATCCAGGTCGACAGCCGCGACCCGGCACAGATGAAACAGGCCGAGGCCACCTACCGTGCCGCGGCCAGTGTTTCGCCGCGTGCCCAGGCGCGTCTCGGTCGTTTGCTGGTGGCCAAGCCCGGCGCCACCGAAGCCGAACATCACGAGGCCGAAGGCTTGTTGAAAAAGGCTTCCGCCGCTGGCGAAGGCAACACCCTGATCCCCTTGGCGATGCTGTACCTGCAATACCCGCACAGCTTCCCCAACGTCGACGCGCAGAAGCAAATCAGCCAATGGCGCGCCGAAGGCAAGCCGGAAGCGGGCCTGGCGCAAGTGCTGCTGTATCGCACCCAGGGCACCTACGACCAGCATCTGGATGACGTGGAAAAAATCTGCAAGGCCGCGCTCAACACCACCGACATTTGCTACGTCGAACTGGCCACGGTCTATCAGAAAAAAGCCCAGCCAGAGCAACAGGCCGAGCTGATCAAGCAGCTGCAGGCAGCGCACAGTCGCGGCACCGTCTCCGCCCAGCGGGTGGACAGCGTGGCTCGCGTGCTCGCCGATGCGACCCTGGGCCAGACCGACGAAAAAACCGCGCAGTCGCTGCTCGAACCTATCGCTCCCGGCTACCCGGCGTCGTGGGTCACCCTCGCGCAACTGATCTACGACTTCCCCGAACTGGGTGATGTCGATCAGATGATGAAGTACCTGGACAACGGCCGCGCCGCCGACCAGCCCCGCGCCGAACTGTTGCTGGGCAAGCTGTACTACGAAGGCAAGATGGTTCCGGCCGATGCCAAGGTCGCCGAAGAACACTTCCAGAAAGCCGTCGGCCGCGAAGTCGCCGCCGACTACTACCTCGGCCAGATTTATCGCCGTGGCTACCTGGGCAAGGTCTATCCGCAGAAGGCCCTCGACCATCTGCTGACCGCTGCGCGCAACGGCCAGAACAGCGCCGACTTCGCCATTGCCCAACTGTTTTCCCAAGGCAAGGGCACCAAGCCCGACCCGCTTAACGCCTACGTGTTCAGCCAGCTCGCCAAAGCCCAGAACACCCCGCAAGCCACCGAGCTTGCACAAACACTCGAAGCCCAACTGCCGCCTGCGCAAATGGCCGAAGCCCAACGCCTGTTGAAACAGGAACAGTCCGTTCGCGGTGCCTTGAGCCAGAACACGCCACAACTGCAGGCCCTGCAAGAAGACGGCGAGGAAGCCCTATGAAGTTGAATCCATTCATGAAGGCCGGTATCGGCCTGACATTCGCCCTGATCTGGTCCTGCCCGACACTGGCGGCAATGACCGAAGAAACCAAGAACTTCGGCCTGGACGTGAAAATCACCGGCCAGTCCGAAGACGACCGCGACCTGGGCACCGCCAGTGGTGGCGACGTCAATGGCGTGGGCCTGGACCTGCGTCCGTGGGTCTATGGCGAAAGCGGCGCGTGGAGCGCCTACGCCATGGGCCAGGCGGTGACGTCCACCGACATCATCGAGACCGACACCCTGCAACAGTCCGATGGTGCCGAGAACACCGACAACAATGATCGCCAGACCAAGAAGAACTACCTGGCGATGCGCGAGTTCTGGGTCGGCTACAGCGGCTTCACGCCCTACCCCGGCGAGATTCTCAAGTTCGGTCGCCAGCGCCTGCGCAACGACGACGGCCAATGGCGCGACACCAACATCGAAGCCCTGAACTGGACCTTCGACACCACCCTGTTGCGCGCCAACGCCGGTATCGCCGAACGCTTCAGCGAGTACCGCACTGACCTGAAGGAATTGTCGCCCCAGGACAAGGATCGCCTGCACGCCTACGCCGATGCCGCCTACCAGTGGACACCGGGCAACTGGGTCGGCATTCGCGGCCATCACACCCACGATGACGGCAAGCTCGACTACCCGACGCCGGGTGAGCCTGCCGACACCCTGGACAAGAAACAGAACGGCGACATCAGCTGGCTCGGCCTTACCGCCGACAGCGACGCCTACAACTGGCGCAACACCAACACGGTCAATTACTGGGGCAGCATCACCGGCATGAGCGGCGACCGCGACACGGTCAACCCGCTGAACGCCGATGGCACCGCACCCGCACAAGCCAAACGCAGCGGCGATGTCGACGGCTGGGCCACCGACCTGGGCGTGCGCCTGCGCCTCGATCCGCAATGGCAAGTGGGTGCGGCCTATGCCCGCGCCAGCGCCGATTACGAACAGAACGGCCTGGAAAGCAACCGCTCGAACTTCACCGGTACACGTTCGCGGGTACACCGTTTCGGCGAGGCCTTCCGTGGCGAAATGAACAACCTGCAAACCGCCACGCTGTTCGGTTCCTGGATGCTCAACGACCAGTACGACGCCAGCCTGATCTACCACAAGTTCTGGCGTGTCGACGGCAACAAGCCGGTGGGCAGCAACGGTATCAACGCCGTGCAGAACAACACCGATGACGTCACCGGTGCCGTGCTGTCCAGCACCTCGCTGCCGCTCAACGATGGCGAAAAGGACATGGGTCAGGAAATGGACCTGGTGGTCACCAAGTACTTCAAGCAGGGCCTGTTGCCGGCTTCGCTGAGCCAGGCGGTCGACGAGCCTTCGGCGCTGGTGCGGTTCCGTGGCGGCGTGTTCAAGCCGGGTGACGCCTATGGCAAACAAGTCGATTCGTACATGCACCGTGCGTTCATCGACGTGATCTGGCGCTTCTGATGCAAACCGCGAAGGGAGTGCCCGACATGAACAATTGCAAGCGCGGCTCGATCAGCTTGCTGGCCGGCGCAATGCTGCTGGCCAGTGCGGCCACCTTCGCCAGTGTGGAGCCGGTAGCGCCTCAACCTGCGAGGCCGTCGACCATGGCCAAAGGACTGCAACAAGCCAAGACCTACACCGTCAGCAGCGCGCCGACCGCGCCGCTGGAACTGGCCACGCCGAAACTGCCGGACCTCTCGGGCTACACCAGCGAGGCCATCGCGGCGAAAGTCGTGCGCAGCAAGGCGGGCAAAATCAGCGTGCGTCGGATGATGCAGGAAGACGCCCTGAAGGACTTCATCGGCGGCGACAACAAGATGGCCGAATGGGTGGTGCGCCAGCACGGCATCCCCCAGGCGATCTTCGTCGACGACGGCTACATGAACCTCAAGGACCTGGCGAAGAAGCAACCCAAGTACGTCATCGAAACCGCGCCGGGGGTTTACCTGGCCCGGTTGCCGATCGTGGTCGGTCGCCATGGCATCCTGGAAATCGACAAGCAGACCCAGGAACTGCGCCTGTCCCAGGAGGCCGGCTCGTTCCTGGTCAACGACGGCCAGCTGTTTGTGCGCGACACCAAAATCACCGGCTGGCGCGAAAAGGACAACGGCCCGGCGACGTTCAATTCGCCCAAGGAATTCCGTCCGTTCCTGCTGGCCTGGGGTGGTACCGAGACCTACATCGCCGACAGCAAGATCGCCAGTTTCGGCTACGCCAACAGTAAGTCCTACGGCGTGAGTATTTCCCAGTACACGCCGAACATGGCCAAGGTCCTCAAGCGCCCGGAACCGACCGGCTGGATCGTCGGTTCCGAGTTCTCGGACATGTGGTACGGCTTCTACTGCTATGAAACCCGCGACTTCGTGGTCAAGGGCAACACCTACAAGGACAACATCGTCTACGGCATCGACCCCCATGACCGCTCGCACGGTCTGATCATTGCCGACAACACGGTGTACGGGACCAAGAAGAAGCACGGGATCATTATTTCCCGTGAGGTCAACGACAGCTTCATCTTCAACAACCGCAGCTACGACAACAAGTTGTCCGGCATCGTGATCGACCGAAACAGCGTCAACAACCTGATCGCCCACAACGAGGTCTACCAGAACCACACCGACGGCATCACCCTCTACGAGAGTGCCGACAACCTGTTGTGGGGCAACAAACTGCTGAGCAACCGTCGCCACGGCATCCGCATTCGTAACAGCGTGAACATTCGCCTGTACGAAAACGTCGCCATGGCCAACGGCCTGACCGGCGTCTACGGGCACATCAAGGACCTCACCGATACCGACCGTGACATCAAGCTCGACCCGTTCGACGCCCAGGTGTCGCTGATCGTGGTCGGTGGCGAACTGGCGGCCAACGGCAGTGGCCCGCTGTCCATCGACTCGCCCCTGAGCGTCGAGCTGTATCGCGTGTCCATGCTCGCGCCGACCAAATCCAGCGGCATCAGCTTCACCGGCATTCTCGGCGAGCGCCAGGATGAAATTCTCGACCTGCTGGTGCGCCAGCAGAAAGCCGTGCTGATCGACCCTGTCGAACGCCAGACCGAAATGCGGGACTGAGGATAATTTTATGCACCCACACTTGATCAAATTACTCAGCCTGTCGGCCCTGACCGCCGGCATTCTCGCCGCCAGCACCGGTGCGCGCGCCGATGAGGTGCAAGCGCCGAAATTCAGCGCCGAACCGTGCTGCAGCCTGTGCCCGGCCGCCCACGATGCGAAGAACTACACCACCCGCTACCAGCAGAACTTCACCACGCTGGTGCAGGCCCAGGGCGACTGGCTGTTCCGTACCCAGGAAGACTTGCGCACCGAATTCGACACCACCCCCGCTGGCTACAAACGCATGAAGCAGTTGCACGATGCGTTCAAGAGCAAAGGCGTGGAGCTCGTTGTTGTGTACCAACCAACGCGTGGCCTGGTGAACCGCAACAAGTTGAATCCAGCCGAGAAAGCCAGCTTCGATTTCGACAAGGCGCTGCGCAACTACAAGACCATGCTCGGGCGCTTCGCGCAGATGGGTTACGTGGTGCCGGACCTATCGCCGCTGACCAACGAACAACTGCCCGATACCCTGCCGGCCCACGATTTCTACTTCCGTGGCGACCAGCACTGGACGCCATACGGCGCCCAGCGCACGGCAAAAATCGTCGCAGAAAAGGTCAAGCAACTGCCTGAGTTCGCCGACATTCCCAAGCGTGAATTCGAGACCCACAAGTCGGGTCGCATGGGCAAGACCGGAACATTGCACAACATGGCCGGTCAACTCTGTGGCACCAGCTACGCGATCCAGTACATGGATCAATTCACCACCGAGCCCAAGGGCGAAGCGGGCGATGGCGACCTGTTCGGCGATTCCGGCAACCCGCAGATCACCCTCGTGGGCACCTCCCACAGTGGCAAGAACTACAACTTCGCCGGTTTCCTCGAAGAGGCCATCGGCGCCGACATTCTCAACGTGGCGTTCCCCGGCGGCGGCCTGGAAGGTTCGATGCTGCAGTACCTGGGCAGCGACGAGTTCCAGAAGAACCCGCCGAAGATTCTCATCTGGGAATTCTCGCCGCTCTACCGCCTGGACCAGGAAACCATCTACCGCCAGATGATGGCGCTGCTGGACAACGGTTGCGAAGGCAAGGATGCACAGATGTCCGGCAGCAGCACCTTGAAGCCGGGCAAGAACGAACTGATGGTCAACAGCAAAAACCTCGACCTGCGTAACAGCAATCACCAGGTCGACATCCGCTTCGCCGATACCTCGGTGAAAACCCTGCAAGCCACCCTCTGGTACATGAACGGGCGCCACGAGGACATCAAGATCGAAAAACCGGAAACCTCCGAAACCGACGGACGTTTCGCCTTCGAGTTGCGCACGGACGAAGACTGGGCTTCGCAGAACCTGCTGGCCGTCGAAGTCCAGGGCCCTGAAGCCGGTGCCGCGCCGCAGAAAGTCGAAGCGAAAATCTGCAAACGCAACGTATTCCCGGGCGCCGAGCAGCGTACTGCTTCGGTCGGGCAATGAGGTCTGCCATGCGAACTCCGACACTTGCAACACTGACGCTGCTGAGCCTGGCGATGTTCGCCGACGCGACTCAGGCTGCCGCGCCGCTGCGTCCGCCCCAGGGCTATTTCGCGCCAATCGAAAAAGTCAAAACCGGCGACAAGAGCGAAGGCTGCGATGCCATGCCGACGCCCTACACCGGCTCGCTGCAATTTCGCAGCAAGTACGAAGGCTCGGACAAGGCCCGCGCGACCCTGAACGTGCAATCGGAAAAAGCCTTCCGCGACAGCACCGCCGACATCACCAAGATCGAGCGCGGCACCAGCAAGCGGGTGATGCAGTTCATGCGTGACGGTCGCCCGGAGCAGCTGGAATGCACCCTGAATTGGCTGACCGCCTGGGCCAAGGCCGACGCGCTCATGTCCAGGGACTTCAACCACACTGGCAAGTCCATGCGCAAATGGGCGCTGGGCAGCATGGCGTCTTCGTACATTCGCCTGAAATTCTCCGACTCCCATCCGCTGGCCAACCATCAGCAGGAGTCGCAGCTGATCGAGGCCTGGTTCAGCAAAATGGCCGATCAGGTGGTGAGCGACTGGGACAACCTGCCGCTGGACAAGACCAACAACCACTCGTACTGGGCGGCCTGGTCGGTGATGGCAACGTCCATCGCCACCAACCGTCGCGACCTGTTCGACTGGGCGGTGAAGGAATACAAGGTCGGCGCCAACCAGGTCGACGCCGACGGTTACCTGCCCAACGAACTCAAGCGCCAGCAACGCGCCCTCGCCTACCACAACTACGCCCTGCCACCGCTGGCGATGATCGCCAGTTTCGCCCAGGTCAACGGCGTGGATCTGCGTCAGGAAAACAACGGTGCGCTGAAGCGCCTGGGTGACCGCGTGCTCGCGGGGGTGAAAGACCCGGATGAATTCGAGCAGAAGAACGGCAAGGAACAGGACATGACCGACCTGAAGGAGGACATGAAATTCGCCTGGCTCGAACCGTTCTGCACGCTCTACACCTGCTCGGCGGATGTGCTGCAGAAGAAGCACAAGATGCAACCGTTCAAGACCTTCCGCCTTGGGGGTGATTTGACCAAGGTCTATGACCCGGCAAACGAAAAGGGCAAGGGTTCCTGAGGCTGAAGAAGTTCCCCCTGTGGGAGCGAGCCTGCTCGCGATTGCGGTCTGACATCCAGCATCGATGTCGACTGTCAGGCCCTCATCGCGAGCAGGCTCGCTCCCACAGGAGGCGCTAGTCGAGTTGGAGTTTTGTGTAATCCCCCCCGGTTTTCGATGGGGGGTTTGGGGGGGCCGTTGGCCCTTGACTGTTGGTTAAACAAGGAGAGATCGGGATGGTTTTTTCGTCCAACGTATTCCTGTTTTTGTTCTTGCCGATCTTTCTCGGCTTGTACTACCTGAGCGGGCAACGCTATCGCAACCTGCTGCTGCTGATCGCCAGCTACGTGTTCTACGCCTGGTGGCGTGTGGACTTCCTGGCGCTGTTCGCCGCCGTCACCGTGTGGAACTACTGGATCGGCCTGAAAGTCGGTGCCGCCGGGGTCAAGACCAAACCGGCGCAGCGCTGGCTGCTGCTCGGCGTGGCCGTCGACCTGTGCATCCTCGGCTACTTCAAGTACGCCAACTTCGGTGTCGACAGCATCAACGCCATGATGACCTCAGTGGGCCTTGAGCCGTTCATCCTAACCCACGTGCTGTTGCCGATCGGGATCTCGTTCTACATCTTCGAGTCCATCAGCTACATCATCGACGTCTACCGTGGCGACACGCCGGCGACCCGCAACCTGATCGACTTCGCGGCATTCGTGGCGATCTTCCCGCACCTGATCGCCGGTCCCGTGCTGCGTTTCCGCGACCTCGCCGATCAGTTCAACAACCGCACCCACACCCTCGATAAATTCTCCGAGGGCTGCACGCGGTTCATGCAGGGTTTCATCAAGAAAGTCTTCATCGCCGACACCCTCGCGGTGGTGGCCGACCATTGTTTCGCCCTGCAGAACCCGACCACGGGCGATGCCTGGCTGGGCGCCCTGGCGTACACCGCGCAGTTGTATTTCGACTTCTCCGGCTACAGCGACATGGCGATCGGCCTGGGCCTGATGATGGGCTTCCGCTTCATGGAAAACTTCAAGCAGCCCTACGTCAGCCAGTCGATCACCGAGTTCTGGCGCCGCTGGCACATCAGCCTGTCGACCTGGCTGCGTGACTACCTCTACATCACCCTGGGCGGCAACCGCAAAGGCACGCTGATGACCTATCGCAACCTGTTCCTGACCATGCTGCTCGGTGGTCTGTGGCACGGCGCGAACATCACCTACATCGTCTGGGGTGCGTGGCACGGCATGTGGCTGGCGATTGAAAAAGCCATCGGCCTGAACACCACGCCACGCAGCTTCAACCCGATCCGCTGGGCGCTGACCTTCCTGCTGGTGGTGATGGGCTGGGTGATCTTCCGTGCCGAGAATCTACACGTCGCCAGCCGCATGTACGGCGCGATGTTCAGCTTCGGCGACTGGTCGCTATCGGAACTCAACCAGGCCAACCTCACCGGCCTGCAAGTGGCGACCCTGATCGTGGCGTACGTGACCCTGGCGTTCTTCGGCCTGCGTGATTTCTACACCAACCAGCCGCCGGTCAAGACCAAGCCTGCCGTGAACATCGATGCCGACGGCCCGGCCGCCGCTACACCGGGAACGATCAAGGCTGTGCCTGGGGATAACCCGGCGAGCATCCACCAGCCTGGCTACACCGTCGGCGTCGAAGCCCAGGTGCAACCGGCCTACTGGACCGCCGACTGGTCGCGCTACGTGATGCGCGCCCTGGTGCTGCTGCTGTTCATCGCCTCGATTCTCAAACTCTCGGCGCAAAGCTTCTCGCCGTTCCTTTACTTCCAGTTCTGAGGGATCTGACCATGACCCGCTCATTACGCATCTTCTACATCGCCCTGTTCCTGGTGACGCTGTTGGCCCTTGGCCTGTGGTCGGTTCGCAGCTTCCTGGGTTTCAGCACCAACGCCGACGCGACGGTGCTCAACGGCCGCTGGACCAAGGCGGTGGAGACGCACTACGACGACGAATTCCCGATCAAGCGCCTGGGCACCAACCTCTGGGCGGCGCTGGATTTCAAACTGTTCAACGAAGGTCGTCCGGGCGTGGTGCTCGGTCGCGACCAATGGTTGTACAGCGATGAAGAATTCCACCCGGTCGTCAACGAAGAGCTGAACCTGCAAGGCAACTACGCGCTGGTTGAAGGCGTGCGCCAGACCCTGAAAGAGAAAGGCGTGCAACTGGTAATGGCCGTGGTGCCGGCCAAGGTGCGCCTGTACCCGGAACACCTCGGCGAGGTGAAACCGGCGAGCATCCACGCCAACCTCTACCAGGACTTCCACAAGCGCCTGGCCGCCGACCGGATTCCGGCGCCTGACCTGCTCGGCCCGCTGCAAGCCGCGAAAAACGAAGGCAAGCAAGTGTTCCTGCGCACCGACACCCACTGGACTCCGGAAGGCGCCGAAATCGCCGCCAACCGCTTGGCCAAGACCATTGCCGACAAGTTCCCGCTCAGCGGCGAACCGCAAGACTTCATCACCGAGCCTGCGGAAAAGATCACGCACAAGGGCGACCTGCGCCTGTTCCTGCCGCTGGACCCGCTGTTCGAAAACATGATGCCGGCGCAAGAGCCACTGCAAAAGCGCAACACCGTAGCCGCCGGCGATCAGCCTGCCGGTGACGACGCCTTGTTCGCCAACACCGAAGTTCCGGTAGCGCTGATCGGCACCAGCTACAGCGCCAACCCCAACTGGAATTTCGTGGGCGCGCTCAAGCAAGCCCTGCGCAGCGACGTGGTCAATTACGCCGAAGACGGCCACGGCCCGATCTTGCCGATGCTCAGCTACCTGAAAAGCGACGCTTTCAAGAACAGCCCGCCCCAGGTGCTGATCTGGGAGTTCCCTGAACGATATCTGCCTGTGAACAACGAAATCGGTGACGCCGACCCGCAGTGGGTCGCAGAGCTCAAACAAGCCGGCGCCCGCCAACAAAACGTAGCCATTAACAACAAATCCGAGACGCCCGACCGGGCGCAAAACTGAAAGAGAGAGGTACTACCATGACTTTCACTACTACTCCTCGTCGTCTCGCCAAGACCTTTGCACTGGTTGCTGGTATGAGTGTGCTCTCGATGCAGGCCTTCGCCGGCGGCGACGCGGCGCTGTACGGCCCGACCGCACCGAAAGGCTCGACCTTCGTGCGCATCTACAACGCCAGCAACGCCGAAGTCAGCGCCACTGTGGGCAGCACCAACCTGAGCGACGTCGCGCCGTTGTCCAGCAGCGACTTCAGCTTCATGCCCGGTGGCGACTACAGCGCCAAGGTCGGCAGCCAGACGCTGCCGGTGAAGCTGGCCGGTGACCATTATTACACCCTGGTCAACAACGCCAGCGGCGCGCCGCAACTGATCGAAGAGCCGCCGTTCAAGAACAAACAGAAATCCCTGGTTCGCATGCAGAACCTCAGCGACAAGGCACTGACCCTGAAAACCGCCGACGGCAAGACCGACGTGGTCCCCAACGTAGCCGCCAAAGGCCGTGGCGAACGTGAAATCAACCCGGTGAAAGTCAGCCTGGCGCTATACGATGGAGCAACGAAAGTCGGCGACGTGAAACCCGTCGCCCTGGAACGCGGTGAAGCCGCCGTGCTGTACGTCACCGGCAGCGGCAGCAGCCTGTCGCCGGTCTGGGTAAAACGCCCGGTATCGACGCGCTAACCCTATTCCCCAATTGATGCAGTCCCCCTTGTGGGAGCGAGCCTGCTCGCGAATACAGTCTGACATTCAACATCAATGTCGACTGATACACCGCTTTCGCGAGCAGGCTCGCTCCCACAGGGGCTCTAACCAAACGATTTGCAAGGAGTTACACCATGATTCCAGTCATCCTCTCCGGTGGTAGCGGTTCGCGTCTCTGGCCGCTTTCGCGCAAGCAGTTCCCGAAACAGTTCCTGGCCCTGACCGGTGAGCACACGCTGTTCCAGCAAACCCTGGAACGCCTGGTGTTCGAAGGCATGGACACGCCGATCGTGGTCTGCAACAAGGACCACCGCTTCATCGTCAATGAGCAGCTGGCCGCCCGCAAACTGGAAACCCAGCGCATCCTGATGGAACCGTTTGGCCGCAACACCGCGCCGGCCGTGGCGCTGACCGCGATGATGCTGGTCAATGAAGGCCGCGACGAGCTGATGCTGGTACTGCCGGCCGACCACGTGCTGGACGACCAGAAAGCCCTGCAACGCGCCCTGGCCCTGGCCACCGTCGCCGCCGAAAACGGCGAAATGGTGCTGTTCGGCGTACCGGCCACCAAACCGGAAACCGGCTACGGCTACATCAAGTCGACCAACGATTCGCTGCTGCCCGAAGGCGTCAGCCGTGTCTCGCACTTCGTCGAAAAACCTGACGTGAAACGTGCCACCGAGTTCGTCCAGTCCGGCGGCTACTTCTGGAACAGCGGCATGTTCCTGTTCCGTGCCAGCCGCTTCCTGGAAGAGCTGAAAAAGCACGATCCGGACATCTACGACACCTGCCTGCTGACCCTGGAACGCAGCCAGCAAGACCCGGACAGCGTCAGCATCGACGAAGCCACCTTCGCCTGCTGCCCGGACAACTCCATCGACTACTCCGTGATGGAAAAAACTCAGCGCGCCTGCGTGGTGCCGCTGACCGCGGGCTGGAGCGATGTCGGCTGCTGGTCGTCGCTGTGGGAAGTCAATCAGAAAGACGCCAACGGCAACGTCACCAAAGGCGATGTGGTGGTCCAGGACAGCCGCAACTGCATGATCCACGGCAACGGCAAACTGGTGTCGGTGATCGGCCTGGAAAACATCGTGGTCGTGGAAACCAAGGACGCCATGATGATCGCGCACAAGGACAAGGTCCAAGGCGTGAAACAGATGGTCAACACCCTTAACGAACAGGGCCGCAGCGAAACCCAGAACCACTGCGAAGTCTATCGTCCGTGGGGTTCCTACGATTCGGTGGACATGGGCGGGCGCTTCCAGGTCAAGCACATCTCGGTGAAACCGGGCGCGTGCCTGTCGCTGCAGATGCACCACCACCGTGCCGAGCACTGGATCGTCGTCAGCGGCACCGCCGAGGTGACCTGCGATGAAAACGTGTTCCTGCTGACCGAAAACCAGTCGACCTACATCCCGATCGCCTCGGTTCACCGCCTGCGCAATCCGGGCAAGATCCCGCTGGAAATCATCGAAGTGCAATCGGGCAGCTACCTGGGCGAGGACGATATCGAGCGCTATGACGATATCTACGGTCGTTCGACCCCGATCGAGCGTGGCGTGTCGGTGAAGACGATCGCGCAGTAAACCTCTCTAGACCTTGAGCCCCTGGCCGGCCTGCTGCGTTCCCCATCCGCAGCGGGTTGGCCGGGGGCTTTTTTGTTCTGCGTTGTCTGATAGGGCCCCATCGCGAGCAGGCTCGCTCCCACAGGTTTTTGCGTTGGTCACAAATTTTGTGTTCCACCCCGAACCACTGTGGGAGCGAGCCTGCTCGCGATGAGGCCCTCACATCCGCCACAAAAATCTCGCCCATCGCCAATCCCACCCACGCTTAGGTACGATGGCCCCATCTCCCTCCGAGGTCTGCGCGTCATGTTCATCGGCATCCTGCTGGTCATCACCTGGGTGATCCTGTTGCTGCGCTATCCGGCCAAGGCCCTGCCGGTTTCCCTGGCGGCCGCCGTCGGCCTGGGTATTGTCGCCACCTGGGTGATCTGGATGGACCACCGCGAACTCAAGCAACTGCAACGCCTGGAACTGCGCATCAGCTACGCGCCGCAACAGTGCCCCGCCGACCGTCCGCTGAAATTCACCATGAACAATGGCAACGATGTGCCGCTGACCGAACTGCGCTGGCGGGTGGCTGCCTATGCGCCGGGGGACACGGTCAACCTGGCCGACAATCAATACACCGCCCCACGCTACCGTGGCCCCGGCGAATTGCAGGCCGGCGACAACTGGGAAGACTGTTTGCCGCTGCCGCCCCTGCGCCCCGGCTACCGCCCGGAAACCCTGGAGTTTCGCGCCGAGCGTTTGCAGGGTAGCTTCTCCGACTGAACTGCTCCGTCTGAGCTTTCCCCTCAGAGTTTTCCCCCCCAACTGATTGCACAAGGACCGCGCCATGCCCGTTGCGTTGATTACCGGTTGTTCCAGCGGCATCGGCCGCGCCCTGGCCGATGCGTTCAAGGTTGCCGGCTATAAAGTCTGGGCCAGTGCCCGCAAGCCTGAAGATGTGGCGATGCTGGCCGCCGCCGGCTTCACCGCCGTGCAACTGGACGTCAACGACGCCCAGGCGCTTGAGCAGTTGAGCGAACGCATCAACCAGCAACACGGCGGCCTCGACGTGCTGATCAACAATGCCGGCTACGGCGCCATGGGGCCGTTGCTCGATGGCGGCGTGCAGGCGATGCAGCGCCAGTTCGAAACCAATGTGTTCGCCATCGTGGGGGTGACCCGCGCCCTGTTCCCGGTGTTGCGCCGGGCCAAAGGAATCGTGGTCAACGTCGGCAGCGTCTCCGGGGTGCTGGTCACACCGTTCGCTGGCGCCTACTGCGCCTCCAAGGCCGCGGTGCATGCGTTGAGCGACGCCTTGCGCATGGAACTGGCACCTTTTGGCGTGCGGGTCATGGAAGTGCAGCCAGGCGCCATTGCCTCAAGCTTCGCCAAGAATGCCGGTCACGAAGCCGAGCAACTGATCAGCGAGCAATCGCCATGGTTCCCGCTGCGTGAAGGCATTCGTGCACGGGCCAAGGCATCCCAGGACAACCCGACACCCGCCAGTGAATTCGCCGCCGGACTGCTCAAGGCCGTGCAGCAGGGCAAGCCGCCGCGCCTGATTCGCCTGGGCAATGGCAGCCGGGCGCTGCCGTTGCTGGCGACCTTGCTGCCCAAGGGATTGCTGGAATCGACCTTGATGAAGCGGTTTGGGTTGCGTGGGCAGCTCTAGTACCGCGTCGTCTGCATCGCGAGCAAGCTCGCTCCCACAAGTTTCTGCGCGATGGCGGCAATAGCATCCACACCGAAGATCCCTGTGGGAGCGAGCCTGCTCGCGATGGACGTCAACGATAACGCGGACTTTCAGACAAGCCCGCGTCGCCCTTCGGTTTTTCGCGAGCAGGCTCGCTCCTACAGGGGAATGGGTTACGCCCCATCACCTTGCTTGACCACCACCGTGCAGGTAATCCCCGCCGCCAGCAGCACACCCTCCGGCACTTCATCGATGTGAATCCGCACCGGCACCCGTTGCGCCAGGCGCACCCAGTTGAAGGTCGGGTTCACGTCGGCGATCAGCTCGCGGCTTTCCGGGTTGTCGCGGTCGTAGATCCCGCGGGAAATGCTTTCCACATGGCCCTTGAGCACTTCGCCGCTCATCAACTGCATGTCGGCCTTGTCGCCCACCCGTACGTGGGGCAGCTTGGTTTCTTCGAAGAAGCCATAGACCCAGAACGAGTTCATATCGACCACGGCCATTTTCGCTTCGCCGAAGCGCGCATAGTCGCCGCGATGCACATTCAGGTTGGTCACGTAACCGTCCACCGCCGCCCGGACTTCGGTGCGCTTGAGGTTGAGCTCGGCGGCTTCCAGTTGCGCCTGGGCCTGTTGATAGTCGGCCAGGGCCGAGTCGGCGATGTTGCTGGCGTCATCGCGGTTTTCCTTGGAGATCACCAGGTTGTCCAGGTCCGCGCGGCGATGGGCGTTGACCTTGCGCATCTCCCATGTGGCCTTGCGCGAAGCCACCAGGGACTGCGCCTGCTTCACCGCCAGACGATAGTGCTCGGGGTCGATCTGCATCAGCAGGTCGCCCTTCTTCACCAACTGGTTATCGCGTACCGGCACGTTCACCACTTCGCCGGTCACGTCGGCTGCGACGTTGATGATGTCGGCGCGCACACGGCCATCGCGGGTCCACGGGGTTTCCATGTAATGCACCCAGAGGGTGCGGCCGATCCAAATCGCAAGAGCCAGCACCAACAGGGTCGCGAGCAGGCTGAAAAGCTTTTTCATCAGGGCGTTCTCAGTGTTAGAGAGTCACGGGTAAACAGTCAGCGCCATGGCGCCGAACAGACAGGTAAACAGACTCAGGCGCAGCAGCGCCGGGTGCCAGAAGAAGCGGTACAGATCCAGCCCGGAAAGAAACCGGTCCAGCCCCCAGGCAAGCAGAGCCGCAATCAGAAACATCAGGGTCATGGTCGGCATGTACACGCCGTGGAAGGCGATTTCACGGGGCATGTTCAAGTCCTTGGGGCTTGGCCGGGCTGTAGCGGGACAGTGGCGATTGCGGGTCCAGCAGCGAGGTGCGGATGAAGTGCAGGTAGCTCTTCACCCGGCGCAGCGCCGATGTGTCGAAATGCGGGGCGAAGGGTTCATCGGTGGCTTGCACGCGGCTGATCGCGTGATCGACCGCCACCAGTGCGCGCTCCAGGTTGCTTTGGCCCGGTTGCAGGAACAGCCGCACCAGTGCACGCCCCATCACGCGGATCGACTGGCGCCAGGGCTGGGATTCGGCATAGGCCGGGTGCACCGGCAGTGTCGCCTGTTCCTTGCGCAACTCGATGATCGCGTGCCCCACCTCCAGCACCACGAACATCCAGCGCAGCAAATTGCGCTGCACCTGCGGCTGCCCCGCTGCGAAGCCGTAGGCCTGATGCACGAGGTCGCGCGTGCGGCTTTCAAAACTCGAAGCCAGGCCCTTGAGCTTGCCACTGATGGCGTACACCACCTGGCCACGCAGATCCTGCTCCAGCCGGCGCCACAACCAGCGGCTGTTGGGCGGCAGAATGATTGCCCCCGCCGCCGCGCACACCAGCATGCCGATCACCATGGCGATGTAGTCGTTGATAAAGGTGTAGGGGTTGTAGACCGTGAGGTTGTCCGGCACCGAACCGATGCTGAAGAAAATCAGCAACCCGACCCCGACCCCGGCATATTGCGGCCGCGAGGCGAGGAAGGCGCCGAGCACGAATACCGGCGCGAGCACCATGCACAACAGGGGGAAACCGTCGATCCACGGGTAGATGAAAAACATCTCGGCGAAACCGATCAGCGCCCCGAGAAAGGTGCCGCAGGCCATCTGGAACGACATGCGTTTGGGGTTCGGCGTGGCGGCGGACAGGCCCACGGTGGCAGCGGCCACCAGGGTCATGGTCGCCCCGCTCGGCCATGCGGTGGCCACCCAATAGCTGCCCAGCACCAGCAGAATGAACGACGCACGAATGCCCGACGCGGCAGCCGCCAGCCAGTTGGTCTGCGGGGTGAAGGGTTCATCCCAAAGTTCGCGCTCGTGGCTGTGATCGGCCAGGGACGCGTGGGTCTGTGCATAACTGTGCAAGTCGTCGACGAAGCGATAGAGCAGTTCGTAGGCCGTATGGAAATCCAGCAGTTCGGCGTCGCTCGGCTGGCTCGCCTGAAAGGTCGCCCGCAGGCTGCGCACCCGCGCCGGCAGCCCTTCCTTGTAGGCGGTCAGCGCCGTGACCAGTCGCACCGCATCGGCACTGGTCAAGGCACGGCCGCTGAAGCCGTCGAGCACTTCGGCCAGGTCCTGCAGGCCCGGTTTGATCGCGGCAGCCGCGTGCTCGCTGCAACTGCCGCGCAGGCGTTCGAGCAACTGATGCAAGGCATTGAAGCGGGTGCTGATGCCCATGAACTCGCTGTTCAGCCGACTGAGTCGACCGTTACGCCGGCGCATGTGCGGGTCTTCGAACACGGTGACGCTGCGCAGGCTTTCCAGGCCCACCGCTTCGGCGATGAAGCGCACGTTGCCGGCCTCGAACGCCTCCTGTTTGCTGCGCCCGCGCAAGCCGTCGGTGACGAACAGGGCGAACACGCCGAAGCGCTGGTACAAGGCGTTGCGCATGGCGGCACTGGAGGTTTGCGGCAGGATCGCGGCGCTGACCAGGGTCGAGCAGAGAATCCCCAGGGAAATTTCCAGCACCCGCCATACCGCCGCCATGAACGCGCCGTCGGGATGGGCCAGCGCCGGCAAGCCGACCATCGCCGCGGTGTAGCCGGCCAGCACGAATCCGTAGGCGCGGAAGTTGCGACTGCGCGCCGCGCCCGCCGTGCAGATGCCGACCCAGATCGCCAGCGCACCAAGGAACAGTTCGGTGTTCTGCGCGAACAGGGCAATCAGCGCCACCATCACCGTCGACCCGGCCAGGGTGCCGAGGAAGCGATAGAAACTCTTGGCGAACACCTGGCCACTTTGCGGCTGCATGACAATGAACACGGTAATCATCGCCGTGCGCGGTTGCGGCAATTCCAGGCGCATGGCCAGCCAGAGCGTCAGGAAGGCGGCGATCAGCACCTTGAAGATGTAGACCCAGGTCACGCCATCGCTGCGCGCCCAGTCGAAGAACCCCCGGCGCCATTCGAGGGAATACAGCCAGCGCAGAGGTGCGGGCAAGGGGGTCATGGAATCCTGCTCAGTAAAGTTCTGTGGCAACTTGCAACCTGTGGGAGCGAGCCTGCTCGCGATGAGGGAGTGTCAGTCGACATCAATGTTGAATGTCAGACCGCAATCGCGAGCAGGCTCGCTCCCACAGGGGCTTGTATTCAACGTAGAAGGACCGGGGTTGTCGGCGCAGCTGTCTGGCTGTCTTTGGGCACGTCGTTGCCCGCGCCCAATCCACCGCCGAGCGCCGTCACCAGTTCGGCATGGGCACTCAACCGCGCCGCCTGTACCTGCTGCTGCACCTGCTGTTGTTTGAACAACAGGGTCTGGGCATTGAGCACGTTGAGGTAGTCGGTGAGCCCGCGCTGGTAGGCGATCATCGCGATGTCGTAGGTCTTCTGCGCCGTGGCCACCGACTCGGCGGCGAAGGCTTGCTGCTTGTCCATCGACTCGCGGCGGATCAACTGATCGGAGATGTTCTTCAGCGCGTTGACCAGCGTCTGGTTGTACTTGGCCACGGCGATGTCATACCCGGCCGAGGCTTCGCCCAGTTCGGCGCGCAAACGCCCGCCGTCGAAAATCGGCAGGGAAATCGCCGGCCCCACGCTGTAGTTGAGTTTCTTGCCGGTCAGGAACTCCAGCGCCCCGCCGCCGGTGGCCATGTAGCCCAGGCTGCCGACCAGATCGACGTTGGGATAGAAACCGGCGTGCGCCACATCAATGCCGCGGGCCTGCGCCGCCACTTGCCAACGACTGGCGACCACGTCCGGGCGTTGGCCGAGCAATTGCGCAGGCAACGACGACGGCAATTTCAGCGCCGCGCCCAGCGACAGGGTCGGTCGTTGCAATTGCGCGCCTTCACCCGGCCCTTTACCTGCCAGCGCGGCCAGCTGATTGCGGCTCAGGGCGATTTCTTCGTCCAGGGCATCGATCTGCCGATGGGTTTCAGGCAACGGCGTCTGCGCCTGGCTGACTTCGAAATGGGTGCCGATGCCGCCGTTCAAGCGTTTTTGCGCCAGATCGAGGATCTGCTGTTGCTGCTTGAGAGTCGCTTCGACGATGTCCCGCTGCGCGTATTGCAGCGAGAGCTCGATGTAGACGCGCACGATGTTGTTCTGCAATTCGAGCTGGGCCTGGCGTGCTTCGGCCACCGTCATGTGGGCCATGTCCACCGCGCGCTCGGTGTTGTTGCTTTCGCGGCCCCAAAGGTCGAGGGCGTAACTGAAGCCCAGCGCCGCATTGTTGTCCCAGGTGGTGGAGTTGGCCAGGTCGCCGGGGCCATAGAACTGATCGGTGGGCCAGTTGTGGCGCTTGAGGGTGGACTCGCCGTTGATCTGCAACGATTCGGCGGATTCGGCAACGCCCGCCATGGCCTTGGCCTGGCGCACCCGGGCGGCGGCCATGGCCAGGCTCGGGCTGCCTTGTACGGCGAGGTCGATCCAGCGGCTCAGTTGCGGATCGCCATAAGCCTGCCACCATTGGGCCGTCGGCCAGTGCGCATCTTGAGCGGCGCTCTGGATGGCTTCGTCGGTGGCCAGCGAATCGGCCTCCAGCGCCTTGCCCTGCGGGGCAATACCTCCGGTTCCGATGCAGCCGCTGATTGCCAGGGTTAAAGCCAAAACACTGAGCGACTCGAGCGCTCTGCTGATGCGACGCGGCACTGCTGAAGATTCCTGGGGAAAATAAGGCTGGAACCTGTAGGAGCAAAGCTTGCTCGCGATGGCATCACCGCGGTGGACCTGAAAGACCTTGGTGAACCCATCGCGAGCAAGCTTTGCTCCTACAGGGATCGGCGCAATTCTATGGGGCGTCCGGAATGGCGATAAGGTGGGATTCCTGTGAATCTTTGTTACCGTTAACGCGATAATCCCTTGGTCGGGGTCTCAGACTCTGAAACTTCGTGTCACAATTTGCCATCGAACCCGAGAGCACCCCATGGACACATTGCAAAACATGCGCGCCTTCAGTTACGTGGCCGAGGCCGGCAGCTTCACCGCCGCCGCCGTGCAACTGGACACCACCACCGCCAACGTCTCGCGCGCGGTCTCCAACCTGGAAGCCCACCTGCAAACCCGTCTGCTCAACCGAACGACCCGACGCATCGCCCTGACCGAAGCCGGCAAGCGCTACCTGCTGCGCTGCGAACAAATCCTGGCCTACGTCGAAGAGGCAGAAGCCGAGGCCAGCGACGCCCACGCCCGCCCGGCCGGGCAACTGAAAGTGCACACCATGACCGGTATCGGCCAGCACTTCGTCATCGACGCCATCGCCCGCTACCGCAAGACCCACCCGGACGTGACCTTCGACCTGACCCTGGCCAACCGCGTCCCGGACCTGCTGGACGAGGGCTACGACGTGTCCATCGTGCTCGCCAGCGAACTGCCCGACTCGGGCTTCGTCTCCCAGCGCCTGGGCATCACCTACAGCATCGTTTGCGCCTCCCCGGCCTACGTCAAAGCCAACGGCTGCGCACAAAAACCCAGCGACCTGCTCAACCACGCCTGCCTGCGCCTGGTCAGCCCGGTCATCCCCCTGGAAAAATGGGCGTTCGACGGTCCCGATGGCCAGGAAATGGTCACCATCAACAGCTCGCCCTTCCTGGTGAACTCCGCCGACGCCATGAAAACCGCGATCATCAGCGGCATGGGTGTTGGCGTGCTGCCGCTGTACGCCGCAATCGACGGCCTGCGCAACGGCTCGTTGGTGCGGATGATGCCCAAGTACCGCTCGCAGGAGCTGAACCTGTACGCGATCTACCCGTCGCGGCAGTACCTGGATGCGAAGATCAAGACCTGGGTGGAATACCTGCGTGGGTCGCTGCCGGAGCTGCTGGCGGCGCATCAGGCGGAATTGGCCGCTTATGAATTGAGCGGAAGCCTGGCGGGGGCTCGGGTGGCCGATTGATGAGCGGCTTTTAGCCACTGTAGGAGCGAGCTTGCTCGCGAAAAAACGACTGAGCAACGCTGTCATTCAGGCAGCCCGCGTTATCGTTGACGTCCATCGCGAGCAAGCTCGCTCCTACAAAAAAAGCAAAAGCGCCTACTCGCAGACGAAACTGACAGCGCCGTCAGTTAGCAGTCACCTTCCTGACCCCCAAACAGGTTTATAAAGGAAGATACAAATTTCCCCGATCCCCTGCCCTGGCGCTTCTCTCGCATGCGAATCCAGCACAAACCCGCCCTGCTCGTCGCCCTTCTGATCCTCCTGGCAGCGCTGGGCCTGTGGTATGCCACCAAACCCGCCAAGGCCAGGCTCGCGGCGCCCAGTGCCATCCCCGTGCGCGTGGTTGCCGTCACCGAAAAAGACGTCCCTCGCTACGTCAGCGGCATCGGCTCGGTGCTGTCGCTGCACAGCGTCGTGGTCCGTCCGCAGATCGACGGCATCCTGACAAAAATCATGGTCAAGGAAGGCCAACTGGTGAACAAGGGCGACCTGCTGGCCACCATCGACGACCGCACCATCCGCGCCAACCTCGACCAGGCCCGTGCGCAACTGGGCCAAAGCCAGGCGCAGTTGCAAGTGGCGCTGGTCAACCTCAAGCGCTACAAGCTGCTGAGCGTCGACGACGGTGTTTCGAAACAGACCTACGACCAGCAACAGGCGCTGGTCAACCAGCTCAAGGCCACCGCCGAAGGCAACCAGGCGTCGATTGATGCGGCTCAAGTACAACTTTCCTACACGCAGATTCGCTCCCCGGTCACCGGCCGCGTCGGCATTCGCACGGTGGATGAAGGCAACTTCCTGCGCATGAGCGACGCTCAGGGCCTGTTCACGGTGACCCAGATCGACCCGATTGCCGTGGAGTTCTCCCTGCCGCAGCACATGCTGCCGACCCTGCAGGGCCTGATCAACGACCCGCAACACGCCAGGGTCAAGGCTTACATCGGCGCCGACACCGACGGCGAAACCGGCAATCTGCTGGGCGAAGGCCACCTGACCCTGATCGACAACCAGATCAACGCCAACACCGGGACCATCCGTGCCAAGGCTGAATTCAACAACGCCGGCCAGAAGCTCTGGCCGGGCCTGCTGGTGACGGTAAAGATTCAGACGGCCCTCGATAAGGATGCGCTGGTCGTACCGCCCACCGTCGTACAACGTGGCCTCGATCAGCCTTTCGTTTACCGGGTCCAGGGCGACAAGGTGGAGACGGTGCCGGTGGAGATGGTTTACCAGAGCAGCGGCCAGAACATCATCAAGGGCGTGAAACCGGGTGACGTGCTGGTCAGCGACGGCCAGTCGCGGCTCAAGCCCGGCTCCACGGTGCAAGTGCTGACCGATCCGGCGCAGGTGGTGCAATCGGAGGCCGAGCAATGAAAGGCCACGGTTCGGTTTCCGCTTGGTGCATCGACCATCCGGTCGCCACGGTACTGCTGACATTTGCCCTGGTGCTGCTGGGCGTCATCGCCTTCCCGCGCCTGCCGGTGGCGCCATTGCCCGAAGCGGAATTCCCGACCATCCAGGTGGCCGCGCAACTGCCTGGCGCCAGCCCGGAAACCATGGCCTCTTCGGTGGCCACGCCACTTGAGGTGCAGTTCAGCGCCATCCCCGGCGTGACCCAGATGACCTCCAGCAGCGCCCTGGGCTCGACCAACCTGACCCTGCAATTCACCCTCGACAAGAGCATCGATACCGCCGCCCAGGAAGTGCAGGCGGCGATCAACACCGCCGCCGGCAAGCTGCCCAAGGACATGCCGAACCTGCCGACCTGGCGCAAGGTCAACCCGGCCGACAGCCCGGTCTTGATCCTCAGCGTCAACTCGTCGCTGATGCCCGGCCCCGAGCTCAGTGACCTGACGGAAACCCTGTTGTCCCGTCAGATCAGTCAGATCGACGGTGTAGGCCAGGTCAACATTACCGGTCAGCAACGTCCGGCGATTCGCGTACAGGTCTCGGCGGACAAACTGGCGGCCATCGGCCTGACCCTGGCGGACATTCGCCTGGCGATCCAGCAGACCAGCCTCAACCTGGCCAAGGGTGCGCTGTACGGGGAGTCGAGCATTTCGACGCTCTCGACCAACGATCAACTGTTCCACCCCGAGGACTACAGCCAGCTGATCGTTTCCTACAAGGACGGGGCACCGGTCCATCTCAAGGACGTGGCCAAAGTGGTCAACGGTTCGGAAGATGCCTACGTCCAGGCCTGGGCGGGCACACAGCCGGGGGTCAACCTGGTGATCTTTCGCCAGCCGGGGGCCAACATCGTCGAGACCGTGGATCGCATCCAGGCGGCGCTGCCGGGCCTGGAAGCGATGCTGCCGGCCTCGGTCCAGGTCAAGACGCTGATCGACCGCACCCAGACCATTCGCGCCTCGCTGCATGAAGTGGAAATCACCCTGCTGATCGCGATCATGCTGGTGGTGGCGGTGATGGCCCTGTTCCTGCGCCAGTTGTCGGCGACCCTGATTGTATCGGCGGTGCTCGGTGTTTCGCTGGTCGCCAGTTTCGCCCTGATGTATGTCATGGGCTTCAGTTTGAACAACCTGACGCTGGTGGCGATCGTGGTCGCCGTGGGCTTCGTGGTCGACGATGCGATCGTGGTGGTGGAGAACATTCACCGGCATCTGGAGGCCGGCGACGGCATGCGCGAGGCCGCGATCAAAGGCGCCGGGGAAATCGGCTTCACCGTGGTGTCGATCAGTTTCTCGCTGGTGGCAGCGTTCATTCCGCTGCTGTTCATGGGCGGTGTGGTCGGGCGTTTGTTCAAGGAATTCGCCCTGACGGCCACCTCGACCATCCTGATTTCGGTGGTGGTCTCGCTGACGCTGGCGCCCACCCTGGCGGCGCTGTTCATGCGCGCCCCGGTGCATGATGCCCATGGCAAAAAAGGCTTCGGCGAGCGCCTGCTGGACCTCTATGAGAAAGGCCTGCGCCGTGCCCTCGCCCACCAGAAGCTGATGCTCGGCATCTTTGGCCTGTCGGTGGCGCTGGCCGTTGGTGGATACGTGTTCATCCCCAAAGGCTTTTTCCCGGTGCAGGACACCGGTTTCGTCCTCGGGACAACCGAAGCGGCTGCGGATATTTCCTACGGCGACATGGTGAAAAAACACCTGGCGATGGCCGAAATCGTCGCCGCCGATCCCGCGGTCCAGGCGTTCTCGCACTCGGTCGGGGTGTCGGGCAGCAACCAGACCATCGCCAACGGCCGTTTCTGGATCGCCCTGAAAAAACGTAGTGAGCGCGATGTGTCAGCCAGTGAGTTCATCGACCGGATTCGCCCGCAACTGATGAAAATCCCGGGCATCGTCCTGTACTTGCGCGCCGGCCAGGACATCAACCTCAGTTCCGGCCCGAGCCGTGCCCAGTATCAGTACGTGCTCAAGAGCAACGACGGTGCGGTGCTGAGCACCTGGACCCAGCGCCTGACGGAAAAACTGCGCGGCAACCCGGCCTTCCGCGACGTTTCCAACGACTTGCAACTGGGCGGCAGCATCACCCACATCAGCATCGATCGCAGCGCCGCGGCACGCTTCGGCCTGACCGCCAGCGATGTCGACGAAGCGCTGTACGATGCCTTCGGCCAGCGCCAGATCAACGAATTCCAGACGCAGGTCAACCAGTACAACGTGATCCTGGAACTGGACACCAAACAGCGCGGCAAGGCGGAAAGCCTCAATTACTTCTACCTGCGCTCGCCGCTGAGCGGTGAGATGGTGCCGCTGTCGGCACTGGCGCGGTTCGATGCCCCCACCGTGGGCCCGCTGTCCATCGCCCACGACGGCATGTTCCCGGCCGCCAACCTGTCGTTCAACCTGGCGCCCGGCGTGGCACTGGGCGATGCGGTGATCATGCTCAACCAGGCCAAGACCGACATCGGCATGCCGGTGGCGATCAGCGGCAACTTCCAGGGCGCGGCCCAGGCGTTCCAGAGTTCGCTGGCCAGCCAGCCATGGCTGATCCTCGCGGCGCTGGTGGCGGTGTACATCATTCTCGGCGTGCTCTACGAGAGCTTCGTGCACCCGCTGACCATCATCTCGACCCTGCCCGCGGCGGGGCTCGGGGCGGTGATCATGCTGTGGGCTTGCGGCCAGGACTTTTCGATCATGGCGCTGATCGGCCTGGTGCTGCTGATCGGCATCGTGAAGAAAAACGGCATCCTGATGATCGACTTCGCCCTGGAAGCGCAGCGCAAAGGTGGCCTGCCAGCGGAAGAAGCAATCTTCCAGGCCTGCCTCACACGGTTCCGGCCGATCATCATGACCACCCTCGCCGCCCTGCTCGGCGCCCTGCCGCTGATGCTCGGCTATGGCACCGGCGCCGAGCTGCGCCAACCCCTGGGGATCGCGGTGGTGGGCGGCCTGCTGGTGAGCCAGATGCTGACGTTGTTCACCACGCCGGTCATATACTTATGGCTGGAACGGCTATTCCATCGACCTGAAAAAACGGCGCCCGCATCGGCGCTGGCGACCACAGACTGAGGCAGGGTCATGCGCGTTCTGATTATCGAAGACGAGGAAAAAACCGCGGACTACCTGCACCGTGGCCTCACGGAACAGGGATACACCGTGGACCTGGCCCGCGACGGCGTGGAAGGCCTGCACATGGCGCTGGAAAGCGACTACGCGGTGATCGTCCTCGACGTGATGCTGCCGGGCCTCGATGGCTTCGGCGTACTGCGCGCCCTGCGTGCGCGCAAGCAAACGCCGGTGATCATGCTCACCGCCCGCGAGCGGGTCGAAGACCGCATCAAGGGCCTGCGCGACGGTGCCGACGATTACCTGGGCAAACCCTTTTCCTTCCTCGAACTGGTGGCCCGCCTGCAAGCGCTGACACGCCGCAGCGGCGGCCACGAACCGGTGCAAGTGAGCATCGCCGACCTGTGGATAGATTTGATCAGCCGCAAGGCCACCCGCGCCGGCACCCGCCTGGACCTGACCGCCAAGGAGTTTTCGCTGCTCAGTGTGCTGGCCCGTCGTCAGGGTGAAATTCTGTCGAAAACGGCGATTGCCGAAATGGTCTGGGACATCAATTTCGACAGTGACGCCAATGTCGTCGAAGTCGCGATCAAGCGACTGCGGGCCAAGCTCGACGGGCCGTTCGATGAAAAACTGCTGCACACGATCCGTGGCATGGGTTATGTGCTGGAGAGTCGCGGTGTCCGGTAACAGCATTGCCTTGCGCCTGAGCGGGATGTTCACGCTGGTGGCGCTTGTGGTGTTCCTGTTGATCGGCTGGGCGCTGTATCAGCAGGTCGACAAAGGCCTGGGCTTGCTGCCCGAGGCGGAGCTGGATGCGCGCTACAGCGTGCTCGAATCTACGGTCGGCCGTTACGGCACGCCGGAGCATTGGGTCAAGATCAACAACAAGCTCAAGCTGCTGGGCGAGGAAGACAAGCGCATCAGCTTCTGGATCACCAGCGGCGATCCACACTACGAATACGGCAACCTGACACCGCAGATCCGTGAGTTCGCCCAAGGCCCGCTGGGCATGCGCGACATGAACCTGCCCGGTCAGCCTTACCCGCTGAAAGTGCTGGTCAGCCAGTTCCCGGCCAAGGATCAACGGCCACCGCTGCGTTTCATGATCGGCATCGATACCGAGACGTTTTTCCAGACTCAGCACCAATTGCTGATCGCCCTGATCAGCCTGGCGATTGTCGGCGTGGTGCTGGCCTCGGCCCTGGGTTACTGGGTGGCGCGGATCGGCCTCAAGCCGCTGATCAAACTGTCCCAGGAGGCCCAGCGCCTGGCGCCGCCGTTGCGTTCCGGACGCTTGCGACTCTCGCCGCTGCCGCCGGAGTTGAATCAGTTCGTCAACTCGTTCAACGCCACTCTTGAGCGGGTCGAACAGGCCTACTCACGGCTGGAATCCTTCAACGCCGACGTCGCCCATGAACTGCGCTCGCCACTGACCAACCTGATTGGCCAGACCCAGGTGGCGCTGACCCGTGGACGCTCGGCGGAGCATTATTTCGAGGTCCTGCAATCGAACCTCGAAGAGCTGGAGCGACTGCGCTCGATCATCAACGACATGCTGTTCCTTGCCAGCGCGGACCAGGGCAGCAAGGCCACCAAACTCACCTCTACGTCCCTGGCCGATGAGGTCGCGACGACCCTGGAGTACCTGGATTTCATCCTCGAAGATGCCCAAGTTAAGGTACAGGTCAGCGGCGACGCCCAGGTGCAAATCGAAATCGCGCACCTGCGTCGGGCGTTGATCAACCTGCTGAACAACGCAGTGCAACACACCGAGCCCGGTCAGGTGATCCAGGTACGAATTGAAACCGGAGAACATCAGGTCAGTATCGGCGTCGCCAACCCCGGTTCGCCGATTGCCCGCGAACACCTGTCACGCTTGTTCGAACGCTTCTACCGGGTCGACGCCTCGCGCAGCAACAGCGGCCACAACCATGGCCTGGGGCTGGCGATCGTCAAGGCGATTGCATTGATGCACGGCGGGGATGTGTTTGTGCGCAGTGATCACGGCATGAATACCTTCGGGATTCATCTGCCGGTCTGACCCTCTTCCATTGTGGGAGCGAGCCTGCTCGCGATTGCATCACCCCGGTTCTTTGATCGTTCCCACGCTCCTCGTGGGAATGCAGCCCGGGACGCTCTGCGTCCCATTCAGAGCCGAACGCAGAGCGTCCGTTGAGGCATTCCAAAGCAGAGCGTGGGAACGATCCGCAGGCAACTTTTGCTTTTTGCGTAATAGTCCTTTCATGAATCCGCTCTTTTTCCCTCCGCCCGACATCCTTATCTTTGCTCGCACCAAACAGCACTTGCCAAGCAAGAAGGTTTTAAAGATGTCCAACAGTATGGGTATTGCCAGCGCTTTCGTTTTGTCCGCTTTGATCGTTTCTCCTTTCGCCATGGCTGAAGAATCGCAGGCCTTCGTCGCGCAGAACGCCGCACGCGCCGCGGCCTACGAGGAGTACCAGAACGAAATGACGGCCAAGGCCCAGCAAGCCACTCAAGCTCCGCAGGCATCCAGCACTCAGTCCGCAACCGATGCTCAGAAAGACAGTTGATCCACGCGCACTGCTCCATTTTCTCCTGACATTTTCATCGGCTCTTTCCCGTGAAAATTGTCTTCCAAGCCGCTCCCGTCAGCGGCTTTTTTTTGCCTGTTATTACTGCCCCCGCAACGATATGGGTCTATCCCTGTAGGAGCGAGCTTGCTCGCGATGGTCGTCAACGTTAACGCTCGCTGCCTGACACTCCGCGGTGCTCTGTCCTCCATCGCGAGCAAGCTCGCTCCTACAGAAGACGGGGGATGGGACTACGCTTACTCAGTCACTCCCGCAGACATCAGCCCCATGACCGCACGCCGTACCCCACATCGTTCAGTCAGCGCCGGGCGGCCCGAGCTCCTGGTGATCCTCGGCAGCAGCCTGACCGTCATCGCGATTCTCGCCATCGTCACCTTCCTGCTGATTCGCGAACACGCCAACGCTCAGCAAGCAGCCACACGCAGTGCGACCACCATCGCGCAGTTGATCGACGCCGATGTACTGCGCACGGTTGAGCTCTATGACCTGACCCTGCAAGGCTTGATTGCCGCCTCGCAGCGGGATGATCTCAAGCAGGTGTCGGCCGAAGTACGGCAACTGGTGCTCTTTGACCGCTCCGTCACGGCACGCTTCAAGAGCGACATTCTGTTGCTCGACAAGCATGGTGAAGTGCTCGCCGACTCCTCATTGATCGAGCCCAAACCGGGCAACTTCGCCGATCGGGAATATTTCCTCGCCCATGCCTTCAACCGCGACGCCGGCCTGTTCATCAGCCGCCCGTACAAGGCCCGCTGCGAATGCGAGTACAGCGACGAATGGCAAATCAGCTTCAGCCGGCGTATTTCCTCGGCAAGCGGCGAGTTTTTGGGCGTCGCGGTAGCCTCGATGCGCCTGGAGTACTTCGAACAGTTATTCAACAGCCTGGACGTTGGCACCGACAGCACCCTGGCCATCATCAATGACGATGGCATGCTGCTGGCTCAGAAGCCGTTTCTGCAAGGCAGCTCGATCGGCAAAAGCTATGCTGGCCGGCCCAATGTTGTGCGTATGTTGCAGGAGCGTAGCGGCAGCTTTGACAGTGTGTCGAGCGTGGACCAGCGGCAACGCCTGTATACGTTCAGCCGGGTCGGCAACCTGCCGCTGACGGTGATCGTTGCGCTGTCCGCTGATGAAGTATTCGCCACCTGGAAGCGCACGGCCATTGTCATCAGCGGCGCAACCGGGGTTCTGTGCCTGGCGTTGCTGTGGCTGACCTGGCTGCTCTGCCGCGAACTACGCCTGCGTCACTGCATCGAGAAGGAACTGGAGCAACTGGCCGCCACCGATGCACTGACTGGCGTAGCCAACCGCCGAACCCTGGATCAGACCCTACGCCACGAGTGGTTCCGCGCGCAGCGCTCCGGCAAGCCAATGTCGGTGCTGATGATCGATGCCGACCACTTCAAGGCCTTCAACGATCGTCATGGACACGCGGCTGGCGACGAAGCCTTGCGCTCACTGGCCGAGGTCATTGGCACCAACGTCCATCGCCCGACCGACCTGGTGGCCCGCTACGGCGGCGAGGAGTTTTCGGTGATCCTGGCCGAAACCGGCAATGATGGTGCTCGACAGATCGCCGAGCGCATCCGCGAACAGGTGGAAAAGTTGCCGCCGGTTACAGGCGATAAGCAGCCGATGACCGTCAGCATCGGCATCAGCACCTGGACCACCGCCAGTGACATCAGCCTTGAGCAGTTGCTGTTTTTGGCGGACAAGGCGCTGTATCAGGCCAAGGATGGGGGGCGAAACCAAGTGGTTAGCGCGTGAAAAGCAGGCATAAAAAAAGGCCACCCGAAGGTAGCCTTTAAAAAACTAGAGAGGTTTTTTACTTACACGGCCGCAACAGGACGCATGTAAGAAATCGGTGCAGTGCTGGCGTCTTCAAAGGTCACGACTTCCCAGGCATCTGTCTGCTCAATCAACTTGCGCAGCAGCTGGTTGTTCAGTGCGTGGCCGGACTTGAAGCCCTTGAACTCACCAATCAGGCTATTGCCCAGCAGGTAGAGGTCACCAATTGCATCGAGGATCTTGTGCTTCACGAATTCGTCTTCATAGCGAAGGCCGTCTTCGTTCAGTACACCATCCGAATCGACCACGATCGCGTTTTCAACGCTGCCGCCGAGTGCGAGGTTGTGCTTGCGCAGGTACTCGATGTCACTCATGAAACCAAAGGTACGGGCGCGGCTGACTTCTTTTACGAACGAAGTGCTGGAAAAGTCCACGCTTGCACTTTGTGTGCGGTTACGGAATACCGGGTGATCGAAATCGATCTCGAAGCTCACCTTGAACCCTTCGAAAGGGACGAAAGTGGCGCGCTTGTCGCCATCTTCCACTGTCACTTCCCGCAGGATACGGATGAACTTCTTGGCTGCATCCTGTTCTTCCAGGCCAGCCGATTGAATCAGAAATACGAAGGGTCCAGCGCTACCATCCATGATCGGGACTTCGGACGCGGAGAGCTCGACGTAGGCGTTATCGATGCCCAGGCCAGCCATGGCCGAAAGCAAGTGCTCAACCGTATCCACTTTCACGTCACCGTTGACCAGCGTCGTCGACATGGTTGTCTCGCCGACGTTGGCTGCACGAGCCGGGATCTCGACCACAGGATCGAGGTCGGCACGGCGAAAGACGATTCCGGTGTCGATCGGTGCGGGCTTGAGGGTCAGGTAAACCTTTTCCCCGGAATGCAGGCCTACACCTGTGGCACGGATAATATTTTTCAGTGTGCGTTGTTTAATCATGGCTTGGGCCGCTTCAGCGCAATTTGCGAACTGGTATCAACAAAGGCTGGCGATGATAGCAGACCACGCCTTTGCTGAACACCAATCACCTTCATAGCCCTGATACATTTCATCAATCGGCCTGACGACGCAGGAAAGCCGGGATGTCCAGGTAGTCCAGATCATCCTGCGGATTCATCTTCGTGGCAGCCGCAGCACCGGCCTGAGCCTGGTTGCGCATGACGGTCGGACGGTCCAGGTCACGGTAGTTCACCGCTGGAGCTTCCTGACGAACAGGGGCCTGTTGTTGTGGCTGTGGAGCCATCGAGGTGTGAACGGTGTTGTCGATGACCTTTACAGGCTTCTCGATCTTGGCGCCCAGACCGGTCGCAACCACAGTGACGTGCAGCTCATCGCGCATGTCCGGATCGATAACGGTACCGACCTTGACCATGGCGTGCTCGGAAGCGAAGGCTTCAATGATGCTACCCACGTCGGAGTACTCACCCAGGGACAGGTCAGGACCGGCGGTGATGTTCACCAGGATGCCGCGTGCGCCTTGCAGGTTCACGTCTTCGAGCAACGGGTTGCGGATGGCCGCTTCGGTGGCTTCGCGTGCGCGGTTCGGACCGCTGGCGCAGCCGGTGCCCATCATCGCCATGCCCATTTCGCTCATCACGGTGCGTACGTCGGCGAAGTCGACGTTGATCATGCCCGGACGCTTGATGATGTCGGAGATACCGCGAACGGCACCGGCCAGTACATCGTCAGCCTTGGCGAACGCCGACAGCAGGCTTGCATCCTTGCCGAGGATGGTCAGCAGCTTCTCGTTGGGAATGGTGATCAACGAGTCGACGCTTTCGGACAGCAGGCGAATGCCTTCGTCGGCCAGCTGCATACGCTTGCGGCCTTCGAACGGGAACGGACGGGTCACCACCGCAACGGTGAGGATGCCCAGTTCCTTGGCCACTTCGGCAATGATCGGCGCAGCACCGGTACCGGTACCGCCGCCCATGCCAGTGGTGATGAACACCATGTTGGTGCCCTGCAGGACTTCGGCAATGCGCTCACGATCTTCGAGAGCGGCCTGACGACCTACTTCAGGGTTGGCGCCAGCGCCCAGACCTTTGGTCACGCCGGTACCCAATTGCAGGATGGTCCGCGCGCTGATGCTCTTCAGCGCCTGGGCATCAGTGTTGGCGCAGATGAACTCGACGCCTTCAATGTTGCTCTTGACCATGTGATTAACGGCGTTGCCGCCGCCACCGCCTACGCCGATAACTTTAATGACCGGGCTTGCGGGGATGTTGTCTACGAGTTCGAACATTTTCCCTCTCCTTTACGTTCTCTAGTTTTTTCGCCTACTGCCTGTATCTACAACGGTGCTGCGGTACATCTTCAGAAATTGCCCTGGACCCAGCTCTTGATGCGATCGAGCAAGGCGCCTTTCGGCTCTTCGCTGCTGTAGTTGTCGCGGCTGCCGATACCCGAGAACGAAATGCCATCGGATTGCTTCTGCAGGCCGTACATCAACAGGCCAACGCCAGTGGAATAAATCGGGTTGCGCACCACGTCATCCAGACCGTTCACGCCATGAGGCACGCCCAGGCGTACCGGCATGTGGAATATTTCCTCGGCCAGTTCGGTGGCGCCTTCCATCTTCGCCGTACCACCGGTCAGCACGATGCCGGCCGGGATCAGGTCTTCGTAACCGCTGCGACGCAGCTCGGCCTGGATCAGCGTGAACAGCTCGTCGTAACGCGGCTCGACCACCTCGGCCAGGGCCTGGCGGGACAGTTCGCGCGGAGGGCGGTCGCCAACGCTTGGCACCTTGATGGTTTCGCCGGCACCGGCCAGCTTGGCCAGGGCGCAGGCGTAGCGGATCTTGATTTCTTCGGCGTACTGGGTCGGGGTGCGCAACGCCATGGCGATGTCGTTGGTGACCTGGTCACCGGCAATCGGGATCACCGCGGTGTGACGGATCGCGCCTTCGGTGAAGATCGCGATGTCGGTGGTGCCGCCGCCGATGTCCACCAGGCACACGCCGAGCTCTTTTTCGTCATCGGTCAGTACCGAGTACGCAGACGCCAGTTGCTCGAGAATGATGTCGTCGATTTCCAGGCCGCAGCGGCGCACGCATTTTTCAATGTTCTGTGCAGCGTTGACGGCGCAGGTGACCACGTGGACCTTGGCTTCCAGACGCACGCCGGACATGCCCAAAGGCTCGCGAACGCCTTCCTGGTTATCGATCACGTAGTCCTGCGGCAGGGTGTGCAGCACGCGTTGGTCCGCCGGAATCGCCACGGCCTGGGCGGCGTCGAGGACGCGCTCAAGGTCGGCCGAGCTGACTTCGCGATCCCGAATCGCCACGATGCCGTGGGAGTTCAGGCTGCGGATGTGATTGCCGGCCACGCCAACGAATGCCGAGTGGATGCGGCAACCGGCCATCAGCTGTGCCTCTTCGATGGCACGCTGGATCGACTGAACGGTGGACTCGATGTTCACCACCACGCCTTTCTTCAGGCCACGGGACGGGTGCGTACCGATCCCGACGATATTCAGCGTGCCGTTATCCTCGACCTCGCCTACCAGCGCCACCACCTTGGAGGTGCCGATATCGAGACCGACGATCATTTTGCCGCTTTGCACGTTTGCCATGGGTCCTGCCTCTTCTCAATTCTTCGCGACAGCGGGTTGGGCTGCCGGGGGCGCTACAGGTTCCCGCCAGCCAACGGCTAGGCCGTTGGCGTAGCGCAGATCGATGCGCGCAATGTTCGTAATCTGTTCTTTAAGCGTCTTGTCGTAGATGGCAATGAAACGGCGCATCTTTTCCACCAGGTTGCCGCGTCCAAGCAGCAGCTCGATTCCGGGGCCCGCGCTGCCAGGGCCGGTGGTCAGGAACCAACTGCCTCGTTCACGCAACTCCAAACGTGCGATGGAGAAGCCCAGTGGTCTGAGCATCTGACTCAGTACCTGGTATTGCTGCATCACCTGCTGCTGAGCCCGTTGTGGGCCGAACAGCTGCGGCAGGTGTTCGTAATTGGCCAGCTCGCGCGGAGTGAACGCCTGACCCTGGTTGTTCAACAGCGATTCATCGCCCCAGCGAGCCACCGGCAGTTGCTCTTCCAGGCGAATCACTACCTGATCCGGCCATACCCGCCGCACTTCGGCGTGGGCAATCCATGGCATCTGTTCCAGCTCGGTGCGCATGCTCTCCAGGTCGATGGTGAAAAAGCTCGACGCCACGTACGGGGCGATTCGCTGCTGCACCGCCTGCTGGCTGATGTAGCTCAAGTCGCCCTGGACATTGATTTTGGTGATCGGCCGGTCGGCGTACGGCAGCAAACGCTGTGCGCCTTCATAAGTGCCGAACCCCAATGCAACCAGCAGCACCGGCCAGAACAGGCTTTTCAGAAAGCCGAAGTTGGCTTTCGGCAGGCGCGCGGACATCGGCTCTTTGGCCACCATTCGGCTGGCACCCCGTGGCACCGGCTTGCGGCCGGGTGCGGGGGGCTGATGTCTCAACTGTGCGCCTTGCATGGTCTTAACCTCGCGGCTCTTGCTTACTGGCAGCGTTGCGGCCAACGCTCTCGGCCAGAATGGCCAGAACCAGTTGCTGGAAATCCAGGCCGGCGGCACGGGCCGCCATCGGCACCAGGCTGTGATCGGTCATGCCCGGCGCGGTGTTGACTTCCAGGAACCAGAACTGCCCGTCGGCGTCCTGCATCACGTCCGCCCTGCCCCAACCGGCGATACCCAGCGCCTCACAGGCTTTCGCCGTGAGGTCCATGAGTTCCTTTTCCTTGGCACTGTCCAGCCCGCACGGAATGCGGTACTGGGTATCGTTGGCGATGTACTTGGCGTCGTAGTCGTAGAAGCTGTGGGTCGTGCCCAGGGCAATCGGAGGCAACACCTGGTCACGCAGGGTGGCGATGGTGAACTCCGGACCTTGAATCCATTGCTCGACCAACACTTGCGAATCGTAGGTACTGGCCGCTTTCCATGCGTCGATCAACTCGGACGCGGAAGTCACTTTGGCCATCCCGATACTTGAACCTTCATGGGCCGGTTTGACGATCAAAGGGAAGCCCAGTTCCGCAGCAGCGGAAATACAGTCGGCTTCGCTGCTCAATACCGCATGACGGGGCGTCGGAATACCCAGGCTGTGCCAGACCTGCTTGGTGCGCAGTTTGTCCATGGCCAGCGCCGAGGCAAGGATGCCGCTGCCGGTGTAAGGAATGCCCAGGCATTCAAGCAGGCCCTGCATGCTGCCGTCTTCACCGCCACGACCGTGGAGAATGATGAAGGCGCGGTCGATTTTTTCGTTCAGCAGACGCTGCAAGAGGTCGTCGCCGACGTCGAGGCCGAACGCATCCACACCGGCACTTTTCAGCGCTTCGAGGACAGCGTTACCCGACTTCAGGGACACTTCGCGCTCGGCACTCTTGCCGCCGAACAGCACGGCAACGCGGCCGAAATCCTTCGGTGCGACAGTGGAGACGAGCTTGGCGTAGGCAGCAGTCATTTCAACTTCCCCTCGACCGGCGCAGCCACGGCACCGGTGAACAACGGACTCTTCAACAAACTCGGGGCGAGACCGCCAACGTCACCGGCACCCTGGCACAGCAGGATGTCGCCGGCACGCAGCAGCGGCTTGACCAGTGGCGCCAGATCGATTCCGCGCTCGATGTAGATAGGGTCGAGCTGACCACGCTGGCGAATGCTGTTGCACAGCTTGCGGCTGTCGGCTCCCGGAATCGGCTCTTCGCCGGCTGGATAGACTTCCATCAGCAGCAGGACGTTGGCGTCGGCCAGTACATTGACGAAGTCGTCGTAAAGGTCGCGTGTACGGCTGTAACGGTGCGGCTGGTAGACCATCACCAGACGACGCTCCGGCCAGCCACCGCGCACGGCCTTGATCACCGCCGCGACTTCGGTCGGATGGTGGCCGTAGTCGTCGACCAGCATCACATTGCCGCCTTCAACCGGCAGTTCGCCGTAGACCTGGAAGCGTCGGCCAACGCCCTGGAACCCGGACAGGCCCTGGACGATGGCTTCATCGCTGACGCCCTCGTCGGTGGCAATGCAAATGGTTGCCAGTGCGTTGAGTACGTTGTGGTTGCCCGGCATGTTCACCGAGACATCCAGCGGCTCACGATCCGGACGCAGCACGGTAAAGAAGGTCTGCATGCCCTGCTGGCGTACATTGATGGCGCGCACGTCGCAGTCTTCGCCGAAACCGTAGGTGACGGTCGGACGCTTGACCTGCGGCAGGATTTCCCGCACGACAGGATCGTCCAGGCAGACCACGGCCAGACCATAGAACGGTAGGTTATGGAGGAATTCGACGAAGGTTTTCTTCAGCTTGTTGAAGTCACCATCGTAGGTTGCCATGTGGTCGGCATCGATATTGGTGACCACAGCGACCAGCGGCTGCAAGTGCAGGAAGCTGGCATCGCTTTCATCGGCCTCGGCGATCAGGTAACGGCTGGTGCCGAGTTGGGCGTTGGTGCCCGCGGCATTCAGACGGCCACCGATCACGAAGGTCGGGTCCAGGCCACCGGCGGCGAATACCGAAGCGATGAGGCTGGTGGTGGTGGTTTTGCCGTGGGTGCCGGCGACGGCGATGCCGTGGCGATAGCGCATCAGCTCGGCCAGCATTTCGGCGCGCGGCACTACAGGGATGCGGCGTTCCAGCGCGGTGGCCACTTCCGGGTTGGAGGTGTTCACGGCACTCGAGACCACCAGCACGTCAGCCGCTGCGGCGTTTTCTGCACGGTGGCCGATGAAAATCTGCGCACCGAAGGACTCCAGGCGCTCGGTAACCGGCGAAGCCTTCAGATCGGAACCGGACACTTCGTAGCCCAGGTTCAACAGCACTTCGGCAATCCCGCACATGCCCACACCGCCGACCCCGACGAAGTGGATGCGGCGGATGCGGCGCATTTCCGGTTGTGGCATGGCTTTCTGATTCTCAACCATGGGCCACCTCCAGGCAGGTATCGACCACGTTACGGGTGGCATCGGGTTTTGCCAGGCGGCGGGCCGCGGTGGCCATATCGTTCAGTCGTTGCGGTTGCATCAGGACCTCTGTCAGGCGAGCGGCAAGATCCGCTGCACCGGTCGTTCTTTGCGGCATCAGGAAGGCAGCGCCTTCGCGGGCCAAATAATCGGCGTTACGGGTCTGGTGATCGTCGATCGCATGGGGCAAGGGCACCAGCATCGAGGGCAGACCGGCGGCAGCCAGTTCACTGATGGTCAGCGCACCTGCGCGACACACCACCAGGTCGGCCCAGCCATAGGCTTGGGCCATGTCTTTGATGAAAGGCTGCACCTGCGCCTCGACGCCAGCCGCGCGATAGCGCTCTGCAGTGACTTCATCGTGGTTTTTGCCGGCCTGATGAAACACTTCCGGGCGCAGGTCGGGAGCGACTTGCGACAAGGCTTCAGGCAGCAACTTGTTCAACGGCTCTGCCCCCAGGCTTCCGCCCAGGATCAGCAAACGCGCCTTGCGACCGCCCAGGGCGGGTCGCGATGTTTCGAGGAACAGCTCCGGGCGCACCGGGTTACCGGTGGTCCGTCGGCTGCTCGACAGGGTAAAGGTGTCGGGGAACGCTTCACAGACTCGGGCGGCCAACGGCACCAGCAACCGATTGGCGGTACCGGCCACTGCGTTCTGCTCGTGAACGATCACCGGCACGCCGGCCAGTTTGGCGGCAACACCGCCGGGGCCGGTCACATAACCACCAAACCCGACCACGCAGACCGGCCGCAACCGGCGAATGATCGCCCGTGCCTGCCAGACCGACTTGAGCAACATGAACGGCGCCTTGAGCAACGACAGCTTGCCCTTGCCCCGCAGCCCACTGGCGTTGATCCGGTGCAATTCGATGCCAGACATTGGCACCAGCTCGTTCTCGATGCCACGCGGCGTGCCGAGCCAGTGCACGGTATATCCGCGTGCCTGGAACTCGCGGGCACAGGCCAGCGCCGGGAACACATGGCCACCGGTGCCGCCAGCCATGATCAATACGTTAGCGCCCATGGTTCGGCTCCTCGGCGAAGTCGCTCTCATGGAATTCCATCTCTTCGCTGCCCAGGTGAGTTCGACTCTCCCACTCGATGCGCAGCAACAAGCCGAGACAGGCGCAGCAGATCACCAACGAACTGCCGCCATAACTGAGGAACGGCAAAGTCAGGCCCTTGGTTGGCAGCAGGCCGACGTTCACACCGATGTTGATCAGGAATTGACCAATCCACAGGAACGACAGGCCGTAGGCGACGTAGGCGGCGAAAAACTGCTTGGCTTTTTCCGCCCACAGGCCGATGTACATGCCGCGAATACACACGAAGACGAACAGCGCGACCGTGCACAGGGAACCCACGGCGCCCAGTTCTTCTGCCAGTACCGAGAACACGAAGTCGGTGTGGGCTTCCGGCAGATAGAACTGCTTCTGCACGCTGTTGCCCAGGCCCACGCCCAGCCACTCGCCGCGACCGAAGGCGATCAATGCCTGGGACAACTGATAACCGGCACCGAACTGGTCAGCCCAAGGGTCGGCAAAGTTGGTCAGACGCGCCATTCGATACGGCTGCATCTGAATCAGCAGCACCACCGCGCCGACCGCCAGCACCACCATCAGGGAAAAACGGAACAGCCCCACTCCGCCGAGGAACAGCATCGCCGCTGCAGCGCCCATCATGACGACGGTGGCGCCGAAGTCCGGCTCCATCAGCAAAAGACCCGCCATCGGCAGCAGCACGATGAACGGCTTGAAGAAGCCCATCCAGCTCTCACGCACTTCCTTCTGACGGCGCACCAGATAACCGGCGAGGTAAATCACCACGAACACCTTGGCGATTTCGGAAGGCTGCACGTTGAAGAAGCTGAAGCCGATCCAGCGCATCGAACCGTTCACCTCACGGCCGATGCCCGGGATGATCACCATCACCAGCAAGCCGAAGGCACCAATCAGCATCATCCAGCCCAAGCGTTGCCAGGTGGCGATCGGAATCATCATCGTGACGATGCAGGCGCCAAGGCCCAGTACCACGTAGATCAAATGGCGAATCATGTAATACAGCGGGCTGCCCGACTGCACTGCCGCCACCTCGGTCGACGCCGAGGCGATCATGATCAGGCCAAGGCCAAGCAGCGCCAGGCAACCGGCGAGCATCGGGAAGTCGAGATCGATACCGCGTCCGGTAATCAGCGGCGATGGATACGGCTTGATGATGCCCTTGAGGCTCATGCCAATCCCTCCACTGCCTGGACGAACTGGTGACCACGGTCTTCGTAATTCTTGAACATGTCGAAGCTGGCACAGGCTGGCGACAACAGCACCACGTCACCTGGCTGGGCAGCGGCGCGGCATTGTTCTACGGCTTCGATCAGAGAGCCTGCGCGAATCAGCGGAACAGCATCGCCAATGGCCTCACCGATCTTGTCGGAGTCACGCCCCATCAAAATGACGGCGCGGCAGTTGGCTGCGACCGGACCACGCAGGTCCTTGAATTCGGCACCCTTGCCGTCGCCACCGGCGATCAGCACGATCTTGCCGTCGATGTCCGCGCCCAGACCTTCGATGGCAGCCAGGGCGGCGCCGACGTTGGTGGCTTTGGAATCGTTGTAATAGCCGACGCCGTCCAGGTCACGAACCCACTGGCAACGGTGCTCCAGCCCGGCGAAATTGCGCAGGGCCGACAACATGGCATCGAACGGCAGGCCGACAGCGTGGCCGAGCGCCAGTGCCGCCAAGGCGTTGGATTGGTTATGGGCGCCGCGAATCTTCAACTCGCGTACCGGCATCAGGTTCTGGAATTCGAAGGCCAGGTACTTCTCGCCGTCTTCTTCACGAAGACCGAAGGCCTTGAAGTCCGGTTTGGTCAGGCCGAAGGTCCAGCAGGGCTGGTTCTCACCCATCAGCGGACGACTGAGGGCATCCTGGCGGTTGACCACGAATTGCTTCGCGCCACGGAAGATCCGATGCTTGGCCAGGTGATAGGCCGGCAGACCACTATAGCGGTCCATGTGGTCTTCACTGATGTTGAGCACGGTCGCGACTTCGGCGTTGAGCTGGTCGGTGGTTTCCAGTTGGAAACTCGACAGTTCCATCACGTAAAGCTCGACGTCGTCGCGCAGCAGGTCCAGCGCCGGCGTACCGAGGTTGCCGCCGACAGCGACACGCTTGCCGGCCGCGGCCGCCATTTCGCCGACCAGGGTGGTCACGGTGCTCTTCGCGTTGGAACCGCTGATGGCCACGATCGGCGCCTTCGCATTACGCGCGAACAGCTCTATGTCGCCGGACAGTTTCACGCCACGGGCAGCAGCAGCCTGCAGGGCCGGAGTCGCCAACGCCAGGCCGGGGCTCACGTAGAGCTCGTCGGCACGGCACAGGAATTCGACATCCAGCTCGCCACAACGCACTTCCACGTGCGGATAGTCACGCTTGAGCGTGGCCAGTTCCGGTGGATTTTCCCGCGTATCGGCCACGGCAAACGCCACGCCCCGGTTCGCCAGGAAGCGAACCAGGGACATGCCGCTCTTGCCGAGGCCGACAACGATGCGGAAGTGGTCAGAAGCGATCAGAGACACGGGTTTCTACCTCAGCTTCAGTGTGGCAAGGCCGATCAGCACGAGAATCACGGTGATGATCCAGAAACGGACGATCACGCGCGGCTCGGGCCAGCCCTTGAGTTCAAAGTGGTGGTGAATCGGTGCCATGCGGAACACGCGGCGACCGGTCAGCTTAAAGGAGGCAACCTGAATGACGACTGACAGGGTTTCCATCACGAACACGCCGCCCATGATGAACAGGACGATTTCCTGACGGACGATCACGGCGATGGTGCCCAGCGCTGCACCCAGTGCCAGTGCGCCAACGTCACCCATGAAGACTTGCGCCGGGTAGGTGTTGAACCACAGGAAGCCCAGGCCCGCACCAATCAGTGCGCCGCAGAACACGATCAGTTCGCCCGCGCCCGGTACGTAAGGGATAAGCAGGTATTCAGCGAATTTCACGTTACCCGACAGGTAGCAGAAGATCCCCAGGCCACCGCCGACCATCACAGTCGGCATGATCGCCAGGCCGTCGAGACCGTCGGTCAGGTTGACCGCGTTGCTCGAGCCGACGATCACGAAATAGGTCAGCACGATGAAGCCCGCGCCCAGCGGAATGCTGTAGTCCTTGAGCATCGGCAGGATCAGGGTGGTCTCCACCGGTGTGGCAGCAGTCATATAAAGGAAGATTGCCGCGCCCAGACCGAACACCGACTGCCAGAAGTACTTCCAGCGGCTTGGCAGGCCACGGGAGTTCTTCTCGATCACCTTGCGATAGTCATCGACCCAACCGATGGCACCGAACAGCAAGGTGACCAGCAAAACGACCCAGACATAACGATTGCTCAGGTCAGCCCACAGCAGGGTGCTGACGCCAATCGAAGAGAGAATAAGTGCGCCACCCATGGTCGGGGTGCCCGACTTGGACAGGTGCGATTGCGGACCATCGTTGCGAACGGCCTGGCCGATCTGACGGTTCTGCAGGGTGCGGATCATCCACGGGCCATAGCACAGCGACAAAACCAGCGCGGTCAGTACACCGAGAATCCCGCGCAGGGTCAGGTACTGGAAGACCGCGAAGCCTTTGTAGAACTGTTGCAGATACTCCGCTAGCAGCAGCAGCATTAATGTTTCTCCAGACTGGAACCGCACAAAGCCGCGACGATGTTTTCCATCGCAGCGCTGCGCGAGCCCTTGATCAAAATGGTGGTGTTTGTGTCTTGCTCGGCGCCCAGCGCCTTGATCAGTTCAGCCTGCGTGCTGAAATGAAAGGCCTGTGGACCGAAGGCGTTGACGGCGTGCTGCATCATCGGCCCGACGGCGTACAGCGCGGAAACCTTGCCGCGGGCGTACGCGCCCACGTCGCGGTGCCCCTGCTCCGCCCAATCACCCAACTCGCCGATATCCCCGAGCACCAGGACGGTGCGGCCGGAAAAGCCGGCGAGTATATCAACGGCGGCGCACATGGAGGTGGGGTTCGCGTTGTAAGTGTCATCGATCACACGCATGCCATTGCTGGCCAGTTGCGCGACGGTGCGGCCCTTGACCGGCTGCACCGCGCCAAGGCCGGTGGCGATGCCGAACAGCGACACACCCAGCGCATGGGCGGCGGCCGCAGCGGCCATGGCGTTGGCGACGTTGTGGGTGCCGAGCAGGTTCAGTTGAACGTGCTCCACACCTTCAGGCGTGTGCAGGTTGAATGCCGGGCATCCGCGAGCGTCCGTGGTCAGGTCGCTGGCGTGGAAGTCCGCACTGCTGTTGGTCAGGGCGAAGGTCAGCACCTTGCGACCGGCTGCGCGCTTCTTCCAGATCTCGAAAGCCTTGTCGTCGAGATTGAGAACGGCGATGCCATCGGCAGCCAGCCCCTCAATAATCTCGCCCTTGGCTTCGACGATTTTTTCCGGGCCGCCGAACTCGCCAACGTGAGCGGTCCCGGCGTTGTTGAGAATGGCTACGTGGGGCTTGGTCATGCCGACGGTGTAGGCAATCTCACCCAGGCGCGAAGCACCCAGTTCGATAACAGCAGCAGTGTGTTCCGGCGCCAGTTCAAGCAGGGTCAGCGGAACGCCGAGGTCGTTGTTCAGGTTGCCACGGGTGGCCAGCACCGAGCCGCGGGTCCGCAGGATGCTCGCGAGCATTTCCTTGACCGTCGTCTTGCCGCTGGAGCCGGTGATAGCAGCGACTGGCTGGGTAAACGCCGCACGGTTCAGCGCGCCGAGTTGCCCCAGTGCCTGGCGGGTATCGCTTACCAGCAATTGCGGCAGGGTGCTGTCGGCGACTTCGCGCTCGACCAGTGCCGCAACGGCGCCCTTGGCTGCCACCTCATTCAGATAGTCGTGACCATCGAAACGCGGACCGGCCAGGGCGATGAACAACTGGCCCGGTTTGATCGCGCGACTGTCGATGCTGACACCGTCGAAGCAGGCATCTGCACTGATCAATCGGCCATTGAGCGCGCTGGTCAGCTCACTGAGTTTCAAAGCCTTAAGCATGGGCCACCTCCCAGGCGGTCAAGGCATGATCGGCCTCGACCAGATCGGAGAAGGCGTGGCGCACGCCATTGATTTCCTGATAGTCCTCGTGACCTTTGCCCGCGAGTACGATCACGTCATCCGCCGAAGCTTCAGCGATCAATTGGGCAATTGCCTTGCCACGACCCGCCACGAAGGTGACTTTATCCACAGCCGCAAAACCGGCGCGAATGTCGTCGAAAATTACGGTCGGGTCTTCGGTACGCGGGTTGTCGTCGGTAACCAGTACGCCGTCGGCCAAACGCTCCACCACTTCCGCCATGAGCGATCGCTTGCCCCGATCGCGATCGCCGCCACAGCCGAACAGGCACAGCAAACGGCCTTTGACGTGTGGACGCAGAGCGGTCAGGACTTTTTCCAGAGCATCCGGGGTGTGGGCGTAATCGACCACCACCAACGGTTGGGTGCCACCGCCAAGGCGCTGCATGCGACCGGCCGGGCCTTCGAGTTTCGGCAGTACCTTGAGAATTTCGTCGAGGGGATAGTCCAGGCCCAGCAAGGCACCGACGGCCGCCAGCACATTGCTCAGGTTGAAACGCCCAAGCAAGGTGCTACGCAAATGATGTTCGCCCTGCGGCGTAACCAGCGTCGCACGCACGCCTTCGTCGTCGAACTGTGCTTCGCGGCAATAGAGGTAGGCGCTGTTGTCGAGCAGGCTGTAGGTGATCAGCCGCGACTCGCGCTTTTCGGCAGCCAGTTGCCGGCCGAATTCGTCATCGAGGTTAACCACCCGGCATTTCAAATCGTTCCAGGCGAACAGCTTGGCCTTGGCCTCGCCGTAGGCTTGCATGGTGCCGTGGTAATCCAGGTGATCCCGGGACAGATTGGTCATCACCGCCACGTCGAATGCCAGCGCGGTGACCCGGCCCTGATCCAGACCATGGGACGAGACTTCCATGGCAACGGCCTTGGCACCGGCCTTCTTCAGGTCGCCCAGGGTCGCTTGCATGGCAATCGGATTCGGCGTGGTGTGCAGGCCGCTTTCCAGTGCGCCGTAGAAACCGGAGCCCAGGGTGCCAACGATGCCGCAGTGTTGACCGAGCAAGTCAAGCGCCTGGGCGACCAGTTGGGTCACGCTGGTTTTACCGTTGGTACCGGTCACACCGACCAGATTCAGGTGATGGCTGGGTTCGCCATAAAAGCGGCCGGCGATATCAGATAGCTGTGCAGCCAGGCCCTTGACCGGAATCAATGGCACTTCGGTGATCGGCAACACGGTGGCGCCTTCCACTTCGTAAGCCACAGCGGCGGCACCGCGCTGCAATGCGTCGGCAATGTGCGCGCGACCATCGAACTTGCCGCCCGGCACGGCGAGGAACAGATCACCGGCGCGGACGTTGCGACTGTCGAGCGCCAATTCACGGATCAACAGATCGTGGCCGGCGTGGGGGAAAATTTTGTTCAGACTCAATGACATCAGCCGCGCCCTCCATTGGCTTTCAGCGGAACGACCGGGGTGGCGTTGACTTGTTGAACGGGTGGCAGATTGTCCGGCGTGATGTTCATCAGACGCAGGGTGCCGGACATCACGCGACTGAACACTGGCGCCGATACCAGGCCACCGAAGTAACCGGCCTTGGTCGGCTCATCAATGACAACCACGATGGCGTAACGCGGATCGTTCATCGGACCGAAACCGGCGAACAGCGAGCGGTAGGAGTTCTCGGCATAACCCTTGGTACCCACCGACGTCTTGCGCGCAGTACCGGATTTGCCACCGACGTGATACGCCGGAACCTGCGCACGGAACACACCGCGCGGAGCTTCAATGACCTGCTGCAGCATGCCATGCATGGTTTTGGCAACGGCTTCCGGCAGTACTTGGGTGGTTTGTGGTGGCTTGTCGGTTTTGATCAGCGTCAACGGAGCCAGGCGACCGTTGTTGGCCAGCGCGGAGAAGGCGTGAACCAACTGGATCGCTGTCACCGAAACGCCGTAGCCGTAGGACAGCGTGGCGGTTTCAGCCTTGCGCCATTCGCGGTAATTGGGCAGGTTACCGACACGCTCACCCGGGAAGCCAAGTCCAGTGTCCTGGCCGAGGCCGAGCTTTTGCGCCAGGCGGAAAATGGTTTCGCCACCGATATCGAACGCGACCTTACTCATGCCGACGTTACTGGAATTGATCAGGATACCGGTCATATCCAGTACCGGACCTTCGGTCTTGGATACGTCCTTGATGGTGTATTTACCGATCTGCAGAGACCCCGGATACACCTCGACGGTGTCACTCGGCTTCCAGCGCCCGGTTTCGATGGCGGCGCTCATGGAGATCGCCTTCATGGTCGAACCCGGCTCGAACACGTCGATCATCGCGCGGTTGCGCATCATCGCCGGTTGCAGGTTGCGTCGGTTGTTCGGGTTGTAGGTCGGCTGGTTGACCATGGCCAGGATTTCACCTGTCTTCACATCCATGATCACCAGACTGCCGGCCTTGGCGCCGTTTTCGATGATCGCGTTACGCAATTCGCGGTTGGCCAGGTATTGCAGGCGCAGGTCAATGGACAACGCCAAGGGCTTTCCAGCCTTGGCGTTTTTGGTGACCTGGACATCCTTGATCAGCCGGCCTCGCCGGTCCTTGATGACCTGCCGCTTGCCCGGAACCCCGGCCAGCCATTCGTCATAGGCCAGTTCGACACCTTCGCGGCCGTGGTCATCGATGTCGGTAAAGCCGACCATATGCGCGGTGACTTCACCGGCCGGATAGAAACGGCGGAACTCTTCGATGCCATAGACGCCTGGCACTTTCAGATCAAGCACAGCCTGGCCCTGCTCAGGCGTCAGCCCGCGGACCAGGTACATGAATTCCTTATTGGCCTGCGCTTCGAGACGCTCGGCCAGGGCTTTCGGGTCCTGCCCCAGAGCAGCGGCCAGTTCGGGCCACTTTTCCTTGGCCAGCTGCATTTCCTTGGCATTGGCCCACAAGGTAGTCACTGGCGTACTGACGGCCAATGGCTCGCCGTTACGGTCGGTAATCAGACCACGGTGAGCCGGAATGGGGATATGACGAACACTGCGCGCGTCGCCTTGACCCTTGAGGAAGTCACGGTCAACCACTTGCAGGTCGATGATGCGCCAGGCGATCGCCGCCACCATGACACCGAGCAAACCCAGCACCAGGCGGAACCGCCAGGGAAAGAGTGCGCCTTCGAGCTTCATCATGGCGCCACCATCTGTACTTCTGCTGCACCCGGGATGCGCATCTTCAGCTGTTCGGTGGCCAGTACTTCGATTCGGCTGTGAGCCGTCCAGGTACTTTGCTCAAGAATCAACCGGCCCCACTCGGCCTGTGCCTTGTCGCGCACGCTCAATTCGTTGTACAGCGAGTTCAGCAACTGGCGGTTCCAGTGCGCGCTGTAAGACACGCCGATGGCAGACACGAGCACGCCGAGAAACAGCAGCAGCATGAAAAAGCTTCCGCCGGGCAGTGGCTTGGCGAAGAGCTTGCTCACCGAAGTTTCTCCGCAACACGCATTACGGCACTACGGGAACGTGGATTGGCTTTGAGTTCGGCGTCGGAAGCCGTCTGCGCTTTGCCGTGGATTTTGATTTTCGGTTCGAAGGCGACATGCCGAACCGGCAGGTTGCGCGGCAGGTTGTCGGCTTCGCCTTTCACCAGCTTGCGCATGAACAGTTTGACGATACGGTCTTCCAGCGAGTGGAAGCTGATCACCACCAGACGACCGCCAACTTCCAGGCATTCCAGCGCGGCTTCGAGGCCGGTTTCCAGATCGCCCAGTTCGTTATTGACGTGAATACGCAGGCCCTGGAACGCGCGAGTCGCAGGGTTCTTGCCCTTTTCCCAGGATGGGTTGGCGACTTTCAAGACTTCAGCCAGGTCCGCGGTGCGCTCGAACGGCTTGACGTCCCGACGCTCGACCACTGCACGGGCCATGCGTCCGGAAAAACGCTCTTCACCGTATTCCTTGAATACCCGGGCGATCTCTTCCACAGGTGCGGTGTTGACGAACTCGGCCGCGCTGATCCCGCGGGACGGGTCCATGCGCATGTCCAAGGGACCATCATTGAGGAAGCTGAAGCCGCGCTCAGGATCATCGAGTTGCGGCGAAGACACACCGAGGTCGAGCAAAATGCCGCTGACCTTACCGTGCAGGCCACGCTCGACGACTTCGGATCCGAGTTCGGCAAAGCTGCGCTGCACAACGACAAAGCGGCCGTCTTCGGCCGCTAGCGTCTGCCCGGTGGCAATCGCTTGAGGGTCTTTGTCGAATCCGAGAAGCCGACCATCCGGACCGAGCCGACTGAGGATCAACCGGCTGTGCCCACCGCGCCCGAACGTGCCATCCAGATAGCAGCCATCAGGACGTACGGCGAGAGCCTCGACGGCTTCGTCAAGCAGTACGGTGATGTGGTTAAAGCCGCTATCAATAGTCACAGGATCAAATCACGCAGTTCATCAGGCATGGCGCCTGGTTGTTGAATAGCAGCCAGGTCGGCGGCAGAAACCGCATTCCAGGCATCCTCGTCCCACAATTGGAACTTGTTCAGTTGGCCTACCAACATCGCGCGCTTATCCAACTTGGCATATTCACGAAGACGCGGCGGGACCAGAAAACGACCACTGCCATCGAGCTCGAGGTCGACGGCGTTACCAATCAGTAAACGTTGCAGACGGCGGTTTTCTTCGCGAAGCGAAGGTAGTGCGCGCAGTTTGGTTTCAATAATTTCCCACTCATCGAGGGGGTAAACACACAAACACGGATCAACGGCATCAATTGTGACGATCAACTGACCGGAACTGCGCGAATCGAGCTCGTCACGGTACCGACTCGGCATAGCGAGACGGCCCTTTGCATCGAGACTGATTGCATTGGCTCCGCGAAACACGTCAGCGTTTCTCCAAATGTTAGCGTTTTACGCTTAAAAAACCCACTTCATGCCACTTTCCGCCACTTGTGCACACTATAGGAATGCGCCCACCGCACCGTCAAGGCGCGGATTAAAGGAAAACCCTTACAGAACTGAGATTTAGGAGCATAAAAGGAGGGGGCACGAGAATCCGGCAGATGAAACCGCCCGATAACTTGAATCAGCACAGACGGCTGCGTTCGGAAGTTAAAGTAATTTATTAAGAGTAAGATTTTTTCGGTATTACAAAAGTGCTTATGCCGACGATTATGAAAGGAGGGAAATTGCTATCACCGGTGCTCTGCTCAATGATTTAAGCAGAGGGAAGAAAAAGGTGGAGAGTCGATCTGTAAGCCGGGTTCTGTCTTGAACAGTCATTCGTCTACGATGGCCATCACTGGACATCTTTAGCAACCTACCCGGTCCCAGCGCGGGCCACGCCTTGGGACCCTATTTGGTCTTGCTCCAAGTGGGGTTTACCTAGCCACGAACTGTTGCCAGACGTGCGGTGCGCTCTTACCGCACCTTTTCACCCTTACCGGCGCCGAAGCGCTTAGGCGGTTATTTTCTGTGGCACTTTCCGTAGGCTCACGCCTCCCAGGCGTTACCTGGCACTTCGCCCTATGGAGCCCGGACTTTCCTCCCCCCCCTAATTTTCATAGAGGGCAGCGACTGTCCGATCGACTCTCCGCCGCGCAGGTTAACGGCAGAGCGCCCGAAGAACAAGCGCTAAAAGCCTTTAGCCACGCCTTTGCGTCGGGTTTTTACTCACCTTTCTGTTTATCCAGCGCAACCTGATAGAGAACATTCTTGCGCTCCCCGGTAATTTGCGCCGCCAATGCCGCGGCACGCTTGAGCGGCATCTCTTCGAGCAACAGATTGAGGACGCGCATCGCCTCGCTACTGACCGCATCTTCGCTCTCGGGCACCGACCAACCTGCGACCAACACCACGCATTCGCCACGCTGCTGATTCGTGTCCGACTCGACGAACTGTCGTAACTCGGCCAGCGGCAATCCCTTGAGCGTTTCGAAGGTCTTGGTCAGTTCGCGAGCCAGCAAGGCAGGACGCTCGGCGCCGAACACCAACTCCATATCCTGGAGGCATTCGAGGATGCGGTGCGGAGCTTCATAAAAGATCAGCGTACGTGGCTCTTCCTTTATTGCCTCAAGACGAGCACGCCTGCCCACGGCCTTCGCCGGCAGAAAACCTTCAAAGATGAAACGATCGGACGGCAACCCGGCAGCCGACAATGCGGCGATCAAGGCGCAGGCCCCAGGAACTGGCACCACATTGATCCCGGCGGCGCGGGCCTGGCGCACCAAGTGATAACCCGGATCGGAAATAAGCGGGGTCCCGGCATCGGAAATCAGCGCGACATCATCACCCGCGAGCAGACGGGTAATGAAGCGACTGCCTTCATCGCGCTCATTGTGCTCATGGCAAGCAGCCAGCGGAGTAGAAATGCCGAAGTGCTGCATCAAGCGCTGAGAATGACGGGTATCTTCCGCAGCGATCAACGCAACCTCGCGCAAAATCTTCAGCGCACGCGCACTGATGTCATCCAGGTTGCCGATGGGCGTCGCCACCACATAAAGCGAGCCCACAGCGGAATTCAAAGCACCTGGAGCAGTCAAAGCGCACACCTCATGATCGATAAAGCCGCCATTGTAGCGCGTAGCGGCACTCGCAACAGTCACAGGTAACACTCGGCTTTTCCGTCGTTTGTGGTGCAGCGCAACATTTGCACCAGCTAAATTGATCGATTCACGCCAGTAAGATCGCACCCCGGCCAACGCTTGGGTACAATTCCACGCTAATTTGATCGAGTATCAGGAACGCTTACATGATCGCTTGCCTGCGGCTGTTCACTGCCCTCTGCCTCGCTGCCCTGCTGGCGGCTTGCGCCAGTTCGCCCTCCTCCAGCCTTGGCGAACTCCCACGGACCCCGGACGCCAGTATCGAGCAACTGCTTGAAAAAGCCGCCCAAAGCAAATCGCCGGAAGATGCCGCCCTGTTGCGCCTGAGTGCAGCAGACCTGGCTTATCGTCAAGGCAATGCCGCGCAATCTGCACAAATTCTGCAGCAAGTGCCCGTGGAGCAACTCAAGCCTGGCCAACAGGTGTTCGCCAGCACACTGGCCGCAGAACTGGCCATGACCCGCAACCAGCCGAAAGCCGCGCTGACTGCACTTAACCACCCGAGCATGCAGCGCCTGGGAGAGTTGCCCCAGGAACAGCAAGCCCGCACCGGCACCGTTCGTGCTCGCGCCCTTGAAGCCGACGGCCAGACCCTGGCTGCCGCACGGGAACGGATCTTCATTGCGCCGATGCTCAGCGGTGAAGCTGCCAGCAAAAACCACGAAGCTATCTGGGCACTGATCGCATCGCTTCCGACCGACCAGCTGCACCCGAACACCTCCGACGACCTCGGCGGCTGGATGGGCCTGGCCCTGGCAGTCAAATCTGCCGGCACCGTGGAACAACAACAGACTGCCATCGACAACTGGCGTGCGCAGAACCCGAAACACCCCGCCGCCATTCAGCTGCCTCTGCCGCTAACCAAACTCAAGGAACTGGCCAGCCAGCCCCTGAGCAAAATCGCCTTGCTGCTGCCACAGGACGGCCCATTGGCCTCGGTAGGCAAGGCATTGCGCGAAGGTTTCATGGCCGCTCACTACCAGGCGCAACAAGCCGGGCAGAAACCGCCAGCCATCGAGTTCTATGACAGCTCCAAGCTCACATCCCTCGATGAGTTCTATCGCAAGGCCCAAGCTGATGGCGTGCAGCTGGTCGTCGGCCCGCTCGAGAAGCCGCTGGTCAAACAACTGAGCGCTCGCCCGCAACTGCCGATCACCACCCTGGCGCTGAACTACAGCGAAGGCGCACAAGGTCCGGCCCAACTGTTCCAGTTCGGTCTCGCCGCTGAAGACGAAGCCCGCGAAGTGTCCCGCCGCGCCCGTGCCGACGGCCTGCATCGCGCCGCCATCATGGTTCCGAAAGGTGAGTGGGGCGACCGCGTACTGCGAGCGTTCAGCCAGGACTGGCAAGCTAACGGCGGCAACATCGTCGCCACCGAGCGCGTCGACCAACCGGTGCAATTGGCCCAGCAAATTGCCGACATGTTCCAGCTGCGCCAGAGCGAAGGTCGCGCCAAGAGCCTGCAAAGCACAGTAGGTTCACAGGTTGCAGCCCAGCCGTCTCGCCGGCAGGACATCGAGTTCATCTTCCTGGCCGCCACACCACAACAGGCACAGCAGATCAAACCGACCCTGAACTTCCAGTACGCAGGTGACGTTCCGGTCTACGCCACGTCCCACGTGTTCAGCGCCAGCGGCGACGTAAACCAGTACAACGACATGAATGGCATCCGCTTCTGCGAAACCCCATGGTTGCTGGACGCCAATGATCCGTTGCGCAAGCAGGTCACCGCGCAATGGCCACAAGCTGCCAGCAGCCTGGGCCGCCTGTATGCAATGGGTGTCGATGCCTATCGCCTGGCGCCACGCCTGGGGCAACTCAAGGCCTTGCCGGACAGCCGCATTGAAGGTCAGTCCGGCAGCCTGGGCATGTCGCAGAACCAGCGCGTTGTGCGACAGCTGCCATGGGCAGAGTTCGTTAACGGCCAGGTTCAGCGTCTGCCGGATACCACGCACTGATGCCAGACAGGTCACGCCAGCAAAGCGGTAAAGATGCCGAGCGCCAGGCGCTCGGCCATCTTCAACAACAAGGCCTGCGCCTGCTGGCGCAGAACTGGTTGTGTAAACGCGGCGAGCTTGATCTGGTCATGTTAGATGGCGATACAGTAGTATTCGTTGAAGTTCGTTACAGAAAAAACACTCAATGGGGTGGCGCGCTCGATAGCATCGATGAGCGCAAACGGCAGAAACTGATTTTTGCCGCACAGTATTTTCTTCAGCGCGAGTCGCGCTGGGCCAACTCCCCTTGCCGTTTCGATGTAGTTGCCATTGATAGCGACCTCGATCAGTTGAACTGGTTACAAAATGCCTTCGACAGCTGATCGCTTGCACACCGAACCGGAAAACGCCCAACACTTTTGCTCTTTGCTTTGCGGGCTGCACATTCACGTGCCGAACAGCCGCGCTCATTAAGGTCACACAGATGGACATGCAATCCCGAATTCGCCAGCTTTTTCAGGCCAGTATCGACACCAAGCAACAGGCGATGGAAGTACTTGCACCGCACATCGAGCAAGCCAGCCAGGTGATGGTCAACGCCCTGCTCAACGAAGGCAAAATGCTGTCCTGCGGCAACGGCGGCTCCGCCGGCGACGCCCAGCATTTTTCCTCCGAACTGCTTAACCGTTTCGAGCGCGAGCGCCCGAGCCTGCCCGCCATCGCGCTGACCACCGACAGTTCGACGATCACCTCGATCGCCAACGACTACAGCTACAACGAAGTCTTTTCCAAGCAGATCCGCGCCCTCGGCCAGCCAGGCGATGTACTGCTGGCAATTTCCACCAGCGGTAACTCGGCGAACATTATTCAAGCGATCCAGGCCGCACATGATCGCGAAATGATTGTCGTAGCATTGACCGGTCGCGATGGCGGCGGCATGGCGTCGCTGCTATTGCCCGAGGACGTGGAGATTCGCGTACCTGCCAACGTCACCGCTCGTATTCAGGAAGTCCACCTGCTGGCGATCCATTGCCTTTGCGACTTGATCGACAGCCAACTGTTCGGGAGTGAAGAATGACCCCTAATCGCCTCGGCCTACTGGCCCTGACTCTGTGCCTCGGCATCAGCGGCTGCACCTCGGTGGTTAATGCCAGCCGCGAAGCGCCGATTGAAGATGACCGCGGCACCCGCACCTTCGGCAGCAAGATCGACGACTCCCTGATCGACACCAAGGTCGGCGTGAACGTCGCCAAGGCCGACCCGGCCCTGGACAAGGACTCGCACATCGTCGTCACCAGCTTCAACGGCGTAGTATTGCTCGCCGGCCAGACCCCGCGCGCCGACCTCAAGGCCAAGGCCGAGCAGGCCGCAGCCGCCGTTCAGCGGGTGAAGACCGTACACAACGAACTGCAGATCCTGCCACCCTCCTCGCTGCTGGCTCGCCAGAACGACACCTGGCTGACCACCAAGATCAAGACCCAGATGCTCACCGATCCGAACATCCCGGGTTCACGGATCAAAGTAGTTACAGAGAATGGCATCGTTTATCTGCTGGGCCTGCTGACCAAACAGGAAGCTGCGCAGGCGACCAATCTGGTGCAGGGCGTATCGGGCGTACAGAAGATCGTTAAGCTGTTTGAGTACATCGACTGATACACACCGCACCTGCATGCAATAAAAAAGGCGACCCTTACGGGTCGCCTTTTTTTATTTCACCACTTTCAGACTAGGCCGACCGCTGGGACGCGGAGGCTCGCTATCAGGTGGCGGAATATCGTCATCCGGCTCGATCTCATCCTCATCACCCATAGGCGACTCCAGATCGAACACCATGCCCTGCCCATTCTCCCGGGCGTAGATGCCCAGGATCGATGCGATAGGCACATACAACGTGTGCGGTACGCCCCCAAAACGGCCTTCGAAGCTCACCGCCTCGTTATCCATGTGCAAATGACGCACGGCTTGAGGCGATACGTTAAGGACAATTTGCCCATCACTGGCAAACCCTTGCGGCACCTGAACCGACGGATACTCGGAATTTACGAGGATATGCGGGGTGCAGTCGTTGTCCACAATCCACTCATAGAGCGCGCGGACCAGATAAGGTCGACTGGAGTTCATAGCGGCTCCTTAAGCCTTAGCGCATATCGCGTTCGACGCCAGACAGACTCGCCTGGAAAGCCTCACGCGCAAACTGGCGCTCCATGTAATCAAGCAGCGGCTTGGCGGGCCGCGGCAGTTCTATACCCAGAATCGGCAATCGCCAGAGTATTGGCAATAGGCAGCAATCCACCAGGCTTTGTTCCTCACTGAGGAAAAACGGCTTGTCGGCGAATAACGGCGACACGCCCGTCAGGCTTTCACGCAGCTCCTTGCGCGCTACTGCACGAGCCGCGTCCTTGGTCCGCGAATCCAGAATCAGATCCACCAGACCACACCAGTCCCGCTGAATACGGTGCATCAGCAGACGGCTGTTGGCACGCGCCACCGGATACACCGGCAGCAGCGGCGGGTGCGGATAGCGCTCATCCAGATATTCCATTACCACCGTGGACTCCCACAGCGCCAGGTCCCGATCGACCAGGGTAGGCAAGCTGCCATAAGGGTTCACTTCGATCAGTTTAGGCGGCTGACGACCAGCCTCCACGTAAATGATCTCGGCGCTTACACCCTTCTCTGCCAGTACGATTCGCACTCGGTGGGAATAGTGGTCGGCGGGGTCGGAGTAGCAGGCCAACCGATTGGTCACGCCCATGGCGGTCCTCCTCGCTTGTAGAAATGATCGAAAGCGGAAAAACGAACGCGCCCAGAGGGCGCCTCTCGTAACGCCTGGCAAGCCAGATTCGTTACATATTCAGAGGCGCCCTTGGGCGCGCGCGATTAACAGCAATAGCTTGAAGCTTTATCAGTGCACGTCTTTCCAGTATTCACGCTTGAGCAAGTATGCAAATACGAAGAAGAACGCCAGGTACAGCAATACATACGTACCGATGCGCTGATGTTGCAGCTTAACCGGGTTAGCCGAGTAAGCCAGGAAGGTTACCAGATTCTTGACCTTCTCATCGAACTGCTCTTCGGTCAAAGAACCACTCTTCGGCACGATCGTCAGTTGATCGCACGCCTCATGGGTCAACGCCGTACCGGTCAACGGGTCAAATTGTTTCTTGCCGTCTTCGACGATCTGGACCTGTTTGCAACCGACAACCTGACGGCCTTGCAAGCCAACCAGTACGTTAGGCATACCGACGTTCGGGAAGACCTTGTTGTTCACACCCCAAGGGCGCGACGGATCTTCATAGAACGACTTCAGATAGCCGTAGAGCCAGTCAGTACCACGAACGCGAGCCACCAGGGTCAGATCTGGCGGTGCCGCACCGAACCAGGTCTTGGCGTCAGCCGGTTGCATGCCGATGCTCATGTGGTCGCCAATCTTGGCACCGGTGAACACCAGCTTCTCGAGCATCAGCTCATGAGGAATACCCAGGTCATCGGCAACACGCTCGTAGCGCTGGAATTTGGCGCTATGGCAACCCATGCAATAGTTGGCAAAGGTACGCGCGCCGTCCTGCATGGCTGCTTTGTCGGATACGTCGATGTCGACTTTTTCCAGTTCCGGACCACCATGTTCAGCAGCGAAAGCAAACACTGGCAGTGCCGCAAGCATCAATACCGCAAATAGCTTTTTCATCAGCCAGTCACCCTTTCCGGAACCGGTTTGGTCTTCTCGAGCCTGGTATAGAAAGGCATCAGAATGAAGTAAGCGAAATACAGGAAGGTACATACCTGCGACAGCAACGTACGCTCAGGGGTAGGCGCCAATACACCCAGAACACCCAGGATCACGAACGAAATGCAGAATACCCAGAGCCAGATCTTGCTCAGCCAGCCTTTGTAGCGCATCGACTTGACCGGGCTGCGGTCCAGCCACGGCAGGACGAACAGCACTGCGATGGCCGCGCCCATGGCGATAACGCCGAAGAGCTTGTCCGGAACCGCACGCAAAATCGCGTAGAACGGGGTGAAGTACCAGACCGGAGCGATATGCTCTGGGGTCTTGAAGGCGTTCGCCACTTCAAAGTTCGGCTTCTCGAGGAAGTAACCACCCATTTCCGGGAAGAAGAACACGATCGAACAGAAAATGAACAGGAATACCACCACGCCGACGATATCTTTCACGGTGTAGTACGGGTGGAAGGCAATGCCATCCAGCGGTACGCCGTTTTCGTCCTTGTGCTTCTTGATATCCACGCCGTCCGGGTTGTTCGAACCCACCTCGTGCAGCGCCAGAATGTGCAACACCACCAGCCCCAGAATCACGATCGGCAATGCAACCACATGCAGGGCGAAGAAGCGGTTCAGGGTAATACCGGAAATCAGGTAGTCACCACGGATCCACTGGGTCAGGTCGTTACCGATGACCGGGATCGCGCCAAACAGCGAGATGATCACCTGGGCACCCCAGTAGGACATCTGGCCCCACGGCAGCAGGTAACCCATGAAGGCTTCAGCCATCAGTGCCAGGTAGATCAGCATGCCGAAGACCCACACCAGCTCACGGGGCTTCTGATACGAACCGTAGAGCAAGCCACGGAACATGTGCAGATAGACCACGATGAAGAACGCCGAAGCGCCGGTGGAGTGCAGAAGACGCAGGATCGAGCCGTACTCGACATCGCGCATGATGTATTCGACGGAAGCGAACGCCTCTTCCGCCGACGGGGTGTAGCTCATGGTCAGCCAGACACCGGTGACGATCTGGTTGACCAGCACCAGCAGAGCCAGGGAACCGAAGAAGTAGAAGAAGTTGAAGTTTTTTGGCGCGTAATACTTGCTGAGATGGTCTTCCCACATTTTGGTCGCGGGAAAGCGCGCATCAACCCAATCCATGAACTTGCTCATCACGCGTTCTCCTTATCGACGCCAATGACAATGATTTCATCGGTCTCATAGGAATGCGGGGGAACTGGCAGGTTCAAAGGCGCAGGTTGCGACTTGTAGACGCGACCAGCCAGGTCGTAGTGGGAGCCGTGGCAGGGGCAGAAATAACCACCTACCCAGTCCTTGCCCAGATCTGCGGGGGCGACTTCGGGACGGAATGTCGGCGAGCAGCCCAGGTGCGTGCAGATACCGATCAGCAGCAGAACCTCAGGTTTGATCGAACGGGTTTCCGGATCAACATAGGTCGGTTGTGTCGAGTTCTTGGAGGTAGGGTCAGACAGCTGGCCCTCGATCTTCTTCAGATTCCCCAGGATTTCCGGTGTACGGCGGACGATGAATACCGGCTGGCCGCGCCATTCAGCAATCATCTGCTGGCCTGGCTCGATTTTGCTGACATTCACTTTCACCGGTGCCCCTGCGGCTTTCGCCTTGGCACTGGGAAACCATGACCCCACGAACGGGACCGCAGCCCCCACCGCTCCTGCAGCACCCACCACGGATGTGGCTGCTACCAAGAAGCGACGCCGGCCTGCATTCACGCCGTCATTGCTCATTCAGTCCTCTCCCATCAGCTTTGTGGCCTGTTAAATCAGGCATCTACTAAGTAAAACTCTGTACTTATAAAAATTTTGCCGAATGGTAATGAAAACCCCCAATTCTGACAAGGTAATTACCGGGAGCCAATCCCCCTAAGCCTTGTAGTATAGGGCGTCTACGGATGTGGCAAGTTGTCACAGAGCAATTCTTTTATAAATCGCAGGCACAAAAAAACGCCCAGCTCCGTGAGGAAACTGGGCGTTCTTTTTTGAACGTGGAAGCGAATTAACGCTTCGAGTACTGCGGACGCTTACGCGCTTTACGCAGACCAACTTTCTTACGTTCAACTTCACGTGCATCGCGGGTTACGAAGCCAGCTTTACGCAGCGGGCTGCGCAGAGTTTCGTCGTAGTCCATCAGGGCGCGAGTGATGCCGTGGCGGATTGCGCCAGCTTGGCCACTTACACCACCACCGATCACGGTGACGTAGATGTCGAATTTCTCGACAGTCTCGGTCAGCTCCAGCGGCTGACGAACTACCATGCGGGCAGTTTCGCGGCCGAAGAAGGTATCCAGCGTACGGTTGTTGATGGAAATTTTACCAGTGCCCGGACGCAGGAAAACGCGTGCGGTTGCGGTCTTGCGACGGCCAGTGCCGTAATTTTGAGTCGCCGACATAATGAACTATTCCGTTAAATCTTCAGTTCTTGGGGCTGCTGAGCAGTATGAGGGTGTGCAGCGCCCGCATAGACTTTCAGCTTACGGTACATGTCGCGACCCAGTGGGTTCTTAGGCAGCATGCCTTTCACCGCGGTCTCGATCACGCGCTCAGGGGCCTTGGCGATCAGCTTTTCAAAGTTGATCGACTTGATGCCGCCCGGGAAACCGGAGTGGGAGTAGTACATTTTGTCGCTGGTTTTAGAGCCAGTAACACGAACTTGCTCAGCATTGATCACGACGATGTAGTCGCCGGTGTCAACGTGAGGAGTGTACTCAGGCTTGTGCTTGCCACGCAGACGGCTGGCGATTTCGGTGGCCAGACGACCCAGGGTCTGACCAGCAGCGTCGACGACAAACCAGTCGCGCTTTACTGTTTCCGGTTTAGCAGTAAAAGTTTTCATTCTTTATAGCCTCAGGGGCCGCCTGTAAATAAGACGGCGGATCTTACTGAATAGTGCGTACTTTGACAAGTCAAAGGCAGCCGGATACAGACGCTTTCGGGGGCTCGGGTCGGCGCGTCCGTTCAACGGCAAGATTCTTCGGCGGCGGCGCATCACTTCCACTGCAGAAAGAGGTGCGCAATTATGCAGATTGCGAAAAATAATTCAACCTGCTTTTATGAATGTTTTGCCCAAGGAGCCCCCCGATGGAGTATCGCCAGCTAGGCCGGACCAATCTGAACGTGAGCGCACTCTGCCTAGGCACCATGACCTGGGGCGAGCAAAACAGCGAAGCTGACGCCTTCGCCCAGATTGAGCGGGCCAAGAGCGCCGGGATCAATTTTATCGATACCGCCGAGATGTACCCGGTGCCGCCCAAGGCCGAAACCTACGCCACTACCGAACGCTACATCGGCAATTACTTCAAGAGCCGCGGCGATCGCGCCGACTGGATCCTGGCCAGCAAGATCGCCGGCCCCGGCAATACCATCGACTACATCCGCGACAAGAACCTGCGGCACAACCGCCAGCACATCACCGAAGCCGTGGATGGCAGCCTCAAGCGCCTGCAAACCGATTACATCGACCTCTACCAGCTGCACTGGCCCGAGCGCAGCACCAATTTCTTCGGACAATTGGGCTACAAGCACAAGATCGAAGCCAACCTGACACCACTGGAAGACACCCTCGAAGCGCTCGATGAGCAGGTCAAGGCCGGCAAGATCCGCCACATTGGCCTGTCCAACGAAACGCCTTGGGGCACCATGCGTTTCCTCGCCCTGGCCGAAGCCCGTGGCTGGCCACGCGCGGTGTCGATCCAGAACCCCTACAACCTGCTCAACCGCAGCTTCGAGGTCGGCCTGGCGGAAATCGCCATTCGCGAACAATGCGGATTGCTGGCCTATTCGCCGCTGGCGTTCGGTTTCCTGTCAGGCAAGTACGAAGGTGGTGCCCGTCCGCCGAAAGGCCGCCTGAGCCTCTACAGTCGCTTCAGCCGCTATTTCAACCCGCAGTCGGAAGCAGCGTGCAGCCGCTACGTGGCACTGGCGCGTGAGCATGGCCTGGACCCGGCACAAATGGCCCTGGCCTTCGTGACTCAGCAGCCGTTCGTGACCAGTAACATCATCGGCGCGACGACGCTTGAGCAACTGGACAGCAACATTGGCAGTTTTGATCTGAAACTGTCGGATGAGGTACTGGAAGGGATCGAGGCGATTCATAAGGATCATCCAAATCCTGCGCCTTGATTGATCTTCAAAACCAATCGCGGGCAAGCCACGCTCCCACAGGTATCACCTAACCTGTGGAAGCGGGTTTACCCGCGATGGCGCCAGCTCAGTCACTAAAGATCAAAGCGACCGCGCAATAATCTCCTTCATGATCTCATTGGTCCCGGCATAGATCCGCTGCACCCGCGCATCCGCCCAGGCACGGGCGATCGGGTATTCCCACATGAAGCCGTATCCGCCATGCAACTGCACGCATTCATCGAGAACCTTGCATTGCAGGTCGGTGCCCCAGTACTTGGCCATCGCCGCCGTGGGTACGTCGAGCTTGCCTTGCAGATGCAGTTCCATGCAGCGGTCGACGAAAACCCGACCGATCTGGATTTCGGTCGCCATCTCCGCCAGCTTGAACCGAGTGTTCTGGAAATCGGCAATCGACTTGCCGAACGCCTTGCGCTCACGGGTGTAATCCAGCGTCCACTCCAACGCCGCTTCGGCTGACGCCAGGCCACCAATCGCCACGGTGAGGCGCTCCTGAGGCAATTCCTGCATCAAGTAGGCGAAGCCCATCCCGGCCTGACCCAGGAGATTTTCCTTGGGCACCCGGACATCCTGGAAAAATAACTCAGACGTGTCCTGGGCCTTCATACCGACCTTTTCCAGGCGCTTGCCCTTGTCGAAGCCCGGTGTACCGGCCTCCACCAGAAAAAGACTGGTTCCCTTCGCGCCCGCCTTCGGATCAGTCTTGGCCACGACAATCACCAGATCCGCGAGATAGCCATTGGTGATGAAGGTTTTCGAGCCGTTGATCACGTACTCGTCGCCGTCCAGCACTGCAGTGGTCTTCACCCCTTGCAGGTCCGAACCGGCGCCCGGCTCGGTCATGGCGATGGCACTGACCATTTCACCGGAGACCAGTTTCGGCAGGTATTTCTGTTTCAGCGTTTCACTGCCGTAATGCAGGATGTACGGCGCCACGATGTCCGAATGCAGGGAGAAACCGATGCCGGTCAGCCCCAGCCGCCCCACTTCTTCGATCACCACCGCGCTATAAAGAAAGTCCGCCCCCAACCCGCCGTACTCTTCCGGCAGATGCGAGCACAACATCCCCGCCTCCCCCGCCTTGTTCCAGAGTTTGCGGTCGATATAGCCCTGTTTTTCCCATTGCCCGTGGAACGGCACCGCCTCTTTCTCGAGAAAGGTTCTTACGCTGTCACGGAAGAGTTCGTGCTCGGAACTGAACAAGGTTCTGGGAATCATGCGGCACCTGTGGTTAGTTTTTAGAAGAGGTAGACCTTCAGAGACTAAGCCCCGTGTCCGATACAGGACACTGGACACATCCGACAAAAAATAAGACGATCCAGCCGTCTGGTGACCACTTTCCCCTATAAGAATAAAGTTGAATTATGTCTAACCAAGCCTCCACGCCCCTGCGGCGCGTCAGCATCCTGGCCATCGACCGGGTTTTCGCTTCCACCCTCATGCAAGCCAAGGATTTCTTCCACCTCGCCAGCCTGCGCTACGGCAAACAACTGGGCCACGGCCTGGTTCCGGCCTTCGAAACCCGCCTGGTCAGCCCCGACGGCAAGCCGGTGAACAGTTTCAGCAATGTGCTCATGCCGGTGGATGGCGGGCTGGAAAATGCCGACATTATCGTCCTTCCCGCGTTCTGGGATGACTTCGAAACCCTCTGTAAGCGATACCCCCAAGTCCTGCCCTGGCTGCGCCAGCAACACGCGCGCGGCGCCGTACTGTGCGGCGAGGCCACCGGGGTTTTCTGGCTGGCTGAAGCCGGGCTGCTCGACGGCAAGGAAGCGACCACTTACTGGCGCTTCTTCAATGCCTTTGCCGAGCGTTTCCCACGGGTTTACCTCAACCAGGACAAACACCTGACCGACGCCGATAACCTCTACTGCGCTGGGGGCACCACCTCGGCATGCGATCTGTACATCTATCTAATCGAGCGGTTCTGCGGCGCCAATGTTTCCCAGGCCGTGGCCCGGGACATTCTCTATGAGGTGCAGCGCAGCTACTCGCCCGGGCGTATCGGCTTCGGTGGCCAGAAACTGCATCAGGACGTGATCATCCTGCAGATCCAGCACTGGCTCGAAGAACACTTCGCTGACAAATTCCGCTTCGAAGACGTCGCTCGCGAGCACGGCATGAGCATCCGTAACTTCATGCGCCGCTTCCAGACCGCCACCGGCGACAAGCCGCTGCACTACCTGCAACGCCTGCGCATCGAAACCGCCAAAGGCTTGCTGTCCGGCAGCCGCAAGAGCATCAAGACCATCAGCTATGAAGTCGGCTACGACGACGCCAGCTTCTTCGCCCGATTGTTCCGCCAACACACTGAATTGTCGCCGAACCAGTATCGGCAGCAGTTTCAGCAAGCGGCCTGAGTTCTGTAGGAGAAGCCGTTCGACGCGCTATCGCTCGTTGCGCGTCGATCGGCTGTTCCTACACAGAATTACGCCCCCCCCTTTTCTGAATCAGTTTTCCTACGCAACCACACGAAAACGCATCGCCATATAGGCCACGTGACTGATTTTCGCTAAAGACTCACGACGTCATGATTTTCCTTCCAAACATGCCCAGCACTGTCAGGGAAGACATCAATGACTATCGGATCAAGCTACAACTACCCTTCATACGTCGGCAGGACTACCACTCGAACGAAGCGCTCGGCCAAGAGCAGATGGGCTGCCCGCTTTCCCAACCCACCGGACTTGTGCTTTGACTATCGAGCTTTGGTCGAGCAAGAAGACGGCATAGCCAAAGCCAGCGACCCACAACATAAAATTTGCATCATTGGTGCCGGTGTCACCGGTCTGACTGCGGTCAGAGAGCTCTACCGCTGCGGCTTCACCCATATAACCCTCATCGAACAATCCAGACGCATAGGCGGCAGACACCTGACTGTTCCCGGCAGCCGACATTCCTCGCAAAGCCATACACCATTCGAAATGGGCGCCATGCGAATGCCCTTCTTTAACCAGACTGACGAACCCGCTACGGAAGGCCGGTCGTTGATGGCTTACTACGCAAAATCGTTCGACTTGGCATTCTCAGACTTTGCCAACCCCGGAAGCCAATGGGTCCGATCGACAGGCATCTATCTGAGAGAAGGCAGTATGGGTGACGGGTCGGCACCGCAAATGTTGATATGGATAAATACAGACGGCTTGACCCCTCCCCCCAGTGAGGAACTACAGAGGGTTTATGCCAAATGGAAAAACTTTGCTGACCGGATGACACGACACATTGCAGAGGTTTATGCCAGCCCTGAATGGGAGGCGATGTGGTCTGCCATCGTGGAGAAATATGAGGGTGTTTCGTTTCGCGACCTGGTCAGCATGCCCGCTCTGGAAGCATGGGATCAAAACGCCCCGGGTGACTTTGGTGGCATGGGAATGTCCGCACAGGAGTCGGCCATTTTCTATGCGATCGGAATAGGTGACGGTAGTTGGGGTGCCTTTTACGACGTCTGCTGCCTTTACCCTCTACGCACTGCAATTTTCGGATTCAGCAGCCAATTGCAATTGATCCATGGCCGAGTGGACTCAAATGGCGATCCACTGGATTCGCCCTACCTCGATACTGACGCCGTTTTTGACTCGAGGGGACTGACTTTCGAAAAGCCTCGCTACATCGGGCTCGCCGCTTTGGACGAATGCCTGTTGTTCATGAAGACTACCGAAACCGGAAGGTCCGTCTATGAGCACAGTCGCGAGAGAACAAACGGCCTTCTGACCGACTCTTCCGTCACCAAACTGAAAAAACTGACCAACCAAAAAATTCGTGTTCACTTCAACTGGAAGCACAGCCAACCCGAGGAAATTGAGGAGCACTTCGATGACTTCGACTCCGTCATCATGACGCTGCCGTCCTGGCTCATCGAAACGCGAATCAAACTGGAAAACTTCTCCCAGGAAATGCTGCCCTTCCAAATCATCAATGCTTATAAAACGGCGCATTGGGAAACCAGCTGTAAAGTGTTCGCACCATTGAAAAAATCCTTTCTTTCAAAAAACACCAACATCCCCCAAGTCATCGTCACCGACAGCTTTATCCATGATGTCTACACCTACCGCTATAACGATCATTACAGCTATGACTGCATCCTCCTGAGTTACACATGGGAGGACGATGCCACCAAACTGGCCTCATTCAGCGATAAGGAACTGGTGGGCAGATGCGCCAAGGAACTGGACCGCATCCTGATGAACTCCACTAACATCCAGGAGAAAATCTCACCCTACATCGGTCTTGATCAGGCAGTGGTTCAACGCTGGATCACTGATAAGAACGCGTTGGGTTGTGCAAAGTTGTATCGACCCGGCACTTATTACGACGCTGTCAGCCTGATGAAATATAACCGGGACTTCGGTCATGTTTCGGGCCTGTATTTGTCCGGAGAATCGTTTTCCGTCGATGCAGGTTGGACAGAGCCGTGCTTTCGAGGTGCCATCGACGCAGTCATACATATCTGCAACAAAACCGCCGCGACATTCAATGGTGGATTCTCCATGAGCGACTATCCGCACTATCAGCTCAAAGCCTGACCGCCCTCACACCAGAGCCATGCACGACGTGCAATGGCTCTGCCCTTCTCTCGGTTTCAGCGAACCAGATCAAATGCCCCCAGCATCTTCGGACGCGGACTACACGATGAAAGGAAGGAGCTGACTTACGCTCATTTGTCTTTTCACCTCTCATAAAAACGCAATTAAACAGCGTGAATAACAATAAACAGAGGTCATCCGGAATGAGCGAGCCAACAAGCCCCGTTCGTGTAGCAGTCGTGCAATTCGATCCTCAAGTCGGCGTCGATAATCATGAAGAAAATTTGCGGCGCAGCCTGCAATTGGCACAAGAGGCAGTTAACAACGGCGCCAATCTCATCGTGCTGCCCGAGCTGTGCAGCACAGGCTATTTCTTCGGCAATCGGCAAGATGCATACGCCCATGCGGAGAGGATTCCCGATGGGCCGAGCGTGCAACTCTGGATCGACTTCGCACGCAAACAAAAGGTTTATCTTGTAGCCGGATTGGTCGAGCGCGATGGCATGCGGCTTTTCAATACGGGGGTGTTGCTCGGGCCGGACGGGTTTATCGGCAAGTATCGAAAAGCCCATTTGTGGAATCTGGAGAAACTCTGGTTCACCCCCGGCGATCTGGGCTTTCCGGTGTTTGACACGCCCATCGGTCGTATAGGGCTGCTGATTTGCTGGGACATCTGGTTTCCGGAAGTGCCGCGAATTCTCAGCCAGCAAGGTGCGGACATTATTTGCAGTTTGAACAACTGGGTCTGGACGCCACCACCGCTGTTCGACGACGCAGGGAAGTGCATGGCGTCGTACCTGACGATGACCGCAGCGCACGTCAACAACGTGTTTATCGCAGCAGCCAGCCGCATTGGCGAGGAGCGTGGCGCTCGCTACCTGGGTTGCTCACTGATTGCCGGAACCAACGGCTGGCCCATAGGTGCCGTGGCATCGGCCGACCGGCAGGAAATCCTGTTCGCCGATATCGACCTGACCAGTTCCCGCAGCGCGCCAATCTGGAACGACCTGAACGACCTGCATCGTGATCGCCGGGCCGATCTTTACGATCAGATGCTCGGTTATACCCAACACCGTTGCCTCCCACGCTGAAGGAGGCATGACCAATGGAAATCCCGAACGCAAACAATCAACGCTTCAGCCCTGTGGATAAAGCCGTTGCCTTGCTGATGATCGGCGCAGCATGGCTGACTATCTGGCTGTGGCTGAGTAACCGTTCTATCTGGACAGCCCACTGGCCCGGTTACGGCGACATGGTATCTGCGCTACCCGAGCCAGGGGCCTGGTTGCGCTGGCTACTGGGCGATATCAGTGAGGTGGCGTTCTACAAACACGAGTTCGCCTCTGTCGGCTTGCTGGCCGGCGCCTACCTGGGCTACTGGGCAAATCGAACTGGAAGATCCTGGCAGGGCTTTGCCATCTGCTATGGCACAGGGCTTTGGCCCTGGCTGGTTACCAGTTCGTTGCTGGGCCTGCTTCTGAGCAATCTGCTGTGGGGCTGGACGGTGAGCACCAGTGACTGGCAGCCCACGTTCGTCGCCTTCGTTTCTTTGCCCGCGGCGATGGTATTGATGTTTGGCGGTGGCTGGAGGGTCACGATCAACGGCGCAATCATGGGGGCGGTTCTAGTCACGCCGATGTGCCTGTTGATCGTTAACTACGTGTGCAACCCACTGGCCCTGCCAGCTGTCATCGGCAACGTGCTGGGAATGGCCAGCGCCAGCGTGGTGGCATTTCTGATCTGTCGTTATTACCCCAGTATGGTGAAATCCGGACAGTCCGAAACACCGCCGGCCGTGAGCGCTGCGCCGACCACCAAGGTACCCGACTATGGCGTCATTTGGACCCTGCGCCGGGTATTGGCGGATTTCTCCGAGGCACCGTTCTTTGGCAATGAACTGGCCAGCCTTGGCCTGCTGCTGGGTGCATTGCTGGCCTATAGCCTCAACCCCTTGAGTCCGGCATACGGTTCCGGCCTGCTGTTGCACATCATCGCTGCCCAGGCGCTGGCCTCGGCAATTGGAGTTCTGGTCTGGCGTCGTCAATGGATGTTGCGCGGCTGGTATCCCACCTACATCCCGCTGGTGTCAGTCGTGCCCGCGACGCTTCTGGCCCACGGGGGAAGCTGGCAGATCATAGTGTCGAGCGCGTTACTGGGGGCGTTGCTAGCGCCGCCATTGGCCTGCGCAATTGCCAAACGTTTACCAGGCGATATGCACGCCTACATCGCCAATGTCCTGTCGATGGCCATCAGCACGCTGTTGATCGTGCCGCTGATCGGCTTCCTGTTCGGGGAATAACAAGCCCTGGCATTCGGCTGTATCCCGGCCTGAACAACGGATACAGCCACTTTTCATCTGAAAGAGAGGTATGACATGGACCTGCCAAAACTGGCCATCGCGGCACTCGGCGGCACGGTGAGCATGCAAGCCAGCAAGCCCGGTGAAGGGGTGATTCCGACCGTCAGCGGTGAATCCCTGCTGGCCTCCATTCCGGGACTGGAGACATTGGCCCGGGTGACCGTGGAAACCCTCGGCCTGCTGCCCAGCGCATCGCAGGATTTCGAGTTTTTGTTGAGCGTACTGGCCTGGGCGAAGTTTCAGGTCGAACAGGGCGCCTCGGGCGTCGTGATTACCCAAGGCACCGATACTCTCGAAGAGGCCGCACAGTTTTTCGACTACCTGTGGCCTCACGACACTCCCTTGGTGCTGACTGGCGCCATGCGCTCCGCTGCGCAGCCAGGTGCGGATGGACCGGCGAACCTATTGGATGCCTGTCGCGTCGCCCTGGCAGAGAACAGTCGCCAGCGCGGGGTTCAGGTGGTGATGAACGGGCAGATTCACTTGGCGCGCAGCGTACGCAAAACCGATTCGCTCGCCTTGCAAGCGTTTTCCTCTCCCAACGTGGGCCCGGTCGGTCTGCTACTGGAGGATCATGTTTGCTACCAGCGCCCGCCAGATCCGCGCCCCCTGTTGCCCCTGCCGCAACAGACCACACACAAAGTGGCAATGCTTGAGGCTTGCCTGTCAGCCGACACCCTCCTGTTGGAGAACATCGTTGCGCTGGGATACGACGGGCTGGTCATCGCCGGTTTCGGGGCTGGCCATGTCTCGCCTGATTGGGCGAAGGAGATTGAGCATATCGCGAGAAAAATTCCCGTGATCATCGCCACCCGCACAGGCTCCGGCTCCACCGCGCGGGCCTCTTACGGTTTCAGGGGTGGTGAGATGGATTTGATCCGCAAGGGGGTGTCGATGGCGGGGTTTGTGTGTCCGCGCAAAGCCAGGATTCTGTTGTGGTTGCTTATAGGATGTCAGCAGCAGGAGCAGCTGGAGCGCTATCTCAGTGGCGATACAGCTTTCAACGTTCCCACAACGGGCTTCTGATGATCATAAAAAAAGGCCTGCTTTCGCAGGCCTTTTTTTGAAACGCTTACGGCTTGTGCGCCCGAGACAGGAACTCGTGGGACTGCATTTCCAGCAGGCGGCTGAGGGTCCGTTGGAATTCGAAAGTCAGGCGACCACCGGTGTAGAGGTCTTTCAACTCCACTTCGGCAGAAATGATCAGTTTCACGTTACGGTCGTAGAACTCGTCGACCATGTTGATGAAACGACGGGCGATGTCGTCGGTGGCGACGCTCATCTGCTCGACGCCGCTGAGCAATACGGCGTGGAAGATCTTGCCCAGTTCGATGTAGTCGTTCTGGCTGCGCGGGCCGTCGCACAGTTCGCGGAAGTCGAACCAGGCCACGTCATCGCAGGTGCGCAAGGCGCGGATTTCGCGGTTTTCGATCATCAGCACGTCGTTCTCGACCGCTGCCGTGCATTCCGGCGTCAGCGCACGGAAGCTCTTGCGCAGGCTTTCGTGGGCGGCTTCGTCGAGCGGGAAGTGGAACAGTTCCGCTTGTTCGAGGTGACGCAGACGGTAGTCGACACCGCTATCGACGTTGACGATTTCAGTGTTTTGCTTGATCAGCGCGATGGCCGGCAGGAAACGCGCACGTTGCAGGCCGTCCTTGTACAGGCCGTCCGGTACGATGTTCGAAGTCGCGACCAGGGTCACGCCGTTCTTGAACAGCTCTTCCATCAGGGTGCCAAGGATCATGGCGTCGGTGATGTCGGAAACGAAGAACTCATCGAAGCAGATCACCCGAGTCTCGGCGGCGAAACGCTTGGCGATGATGGTCAGCGGGTTTTTCTCGCCGCCCAGGGTTTTCATTTCTTCGTGCACGCGCTTCATGAAGCGATGGAAGTGCGTACGGGTCTTTTCCTTGAACGGCAGCGCCTCAAAGAAAGTATCGACCAGGTAAGTCTTGCCGCGGCCTACGCCGCCCCAGAAATACAGGCCCTTGACCGGCGCCTGATCCTTCTTGCCAAACAGTTTGCCCAGCAGGCCCGGTTTGTTCTGCGCGGCTGCGACCAGATCGTCGTACAGGCGCTGCAAATGACGCACAGCCGTTTCCTGCGCAGCGTCATGGAAGAACTCCGGGCGTTTCAGATCAGCTTGATATCGTTCTAGGGGCGTCATAATTCGTTAGCAAGGCAACAAAAACGGGCCGTCACTTTAGCGATGGCCCGTGGGAATGGCAATCAGCCCTTGGTCGGGCCGAGCCGTTGATTATTCCTGAATCGGCATCAGAGCAATGCGCAGAGCGTCGATCGCGCCATCGCGCGCGGCGCTGTCAGCGAAAGCCGGGCTGTCGGCAACGCACTCGCCTTCCAGCCAGACACTGAAGCTCAGGTCTTCGCTGCGCACGTCCAATGGCTGGCCCGATTGCAGCTGCTTGGTCACTTGACCGGCGGTCTTACCATCAGCGAAGTTGCGCGACAGCAGCAGCTGTTCGCCATCGGCCGCCAGCAGACGGAAGCGGAAACTGCCGTCGTCTTCGCGGAAGCTGACGAAACGCGCGGCTTTCGCAGCTTTCTTCTTGGTGGTAGCCGCCACTTGTGTCTGAGCAACGAAAGAACGCAGGCCAACCGCTTCGCGCAGCTCGTGAAGGAACGGGGTCGCCACCGATCTGGCCTTTTTTGCACCGTGTTGCAGGATGTCTTCCAGGTCCGCCGGGCGCTCGATCAGCTGCTGATAACGCTCACGGGACTCGCCCAGCTCGTTGTCCAGCAACTGGAACAGGCGATTCTTCGCCTCGCCCCAACCCAGGCCTTGCAGCAGTTCACTGCGGAACTCGTCGGCTTGCGCGGGGGTAGCAAAGGCCTGGAACAGGGTGAACAGGTGCGAATTGTCCGGATCTTTCGCTTCGCCCGGGGCACGGGAGTCGGTGACGATCCGCGAAATCGCGTCCTTCATCTCTTTCGAGCTGCTGAACAGCGGGATGGTGTTGTCGTAACTTTTCGACATCTTGCGACCGTCGAGGCCTGGCAAGGTAGCCACGCTTTCCTCGATCAGGGCTTCGGGCATGGTGAAGAACTCCTTGCCCTGGCCGAACAGGTGGTTGAAGCGCTGGCCGATGTCACGGGCCATCTCCACGTGTTGAATCTGGTCACGACCGACCGGCACCTTGTGCGCATTGAACATCAGGATGTCCGCGGCCATCAGCACCGGGTAGCTGTACAGGCCCATGGTGATGCCCGCGTCCGGGTCTTCACCGGTCTCGACGTTCTTGTCCACCGAGGCCTTGTAGGCGTGGGCGCGGTTGAGCAGGCCCTTGGCGGCGACGCAGGTCAGCAGCCAGGTCAGTTCGGGAATTTCCGGAATGTCGGACTGGCGGTAGAAGGTCACGCGGTCCACATCCAGGCCACCGGCCAGCCAGGTCGCGGCGATTTCCAGACGCGAGCGCTGAATGCGCAGCGGGTCATCGCATTTGATCAAGGCGTGATAGTCGGCCAGGAAATAGAACGAATCGGCATTGCTGTCACGGCTGGCGACGATCGCCGGGCGGATGGCGCCAGCGTAGTTGCCCAGGTGCGGCGTGCCGGTGGTGGTGATGCCGGTGAGGATACGGGTACGAGTCGTCATGGGTAATCGCTTGTCAGACTGCAATCAATTCGAAAGACGCGGCAGGATAAGATCCTTGAGATCAGTCAGCTTGCCATGAAAAAAGTGTCCGCATTCTGCCACTTTCAGCAGCTCATGGGGACGTTCGAGTTGTTGGGACCAGTCGTAGACGACTTGCGGGTCGATGACTTCGTCGGTTTCCGGCTGAATCAGCGTCAGTTCACCCTGCTGCGGCAGTGGATCCTGATCCCCCAGACGCATGACCGCCGGCGCGACCATGAACAGGTGCTTGAGCTGCTCGCCTCTGGCTTCCAGGCGTCCACCGAGGCTGGCGGCGACAAAACCGCCGAAGGAGAAGCCGAACAGGGTCAGGGGCAGATCCGGGTGCTTTTCACGAAACCATGCCGCTGCGGCCTGGGCGTCGTCGACTTCACCTGTGCCCATGTCGTGGGTGCCTTCGCTGGCACCGACGCCACGGTAGTTGAAGCGCAGGGTGATCAGGCCGGCATCGCGGGCGGTGCGTTGCAGGGTCGAAACCACTTTGTTGAGCATGGTGCCGCCTTGCACCGGGTTGGGGTGGCAGATCAGCGCGATGCCGCGCGGCTGCTCGTTATCCAGGTACAGACCTTCCAGTTGGCCGACCGGGCCATCAATCACTACAGGGGTTTCACGCATCAGCAAGGAAAGAACTCCGTGACCTTGAATCGGGTCGACTCGTCTAGCAAATTGTCTGCGACTGTCTATTGCGAGCGAATCGCGGTATACAGCGCAGGTTCGAGCCGTTAACGTAAAGCAAAGCCGTTTATAGAGGAAGGACTCGTGGAACACTCGCTCTTAGTTTGGTTGTTGCCGACTCTTGCCCTGGTTGTGGGTGTCGCCATTGGATTCCTGATCGCTCGCCTTGCGCCGAATGCCGCGCCTAGCAGCACGCAACGTCAGCTGGACGATATTCAGGAACGTTTCGACAGTTATCAGAACGAGGTGGTGACCCACTTCAACAGCACCGCGACACTGGTCAAGAAACTGACTCAGAGCTATCAGGAAGTGCAGGATCATCTCGCCGAGGGTGCCAACCGCCTGGCCCTGGACGAGCAGACCCGCCAACGCTTGCTGGCCTCCCTGCACGCGGATGCGACGCAGGCTCCACGGGAACGCCTGACGCCACCGCGCAGCCAGGAACCGCCGCGCGATTACGCCCCTAAAGCCCCGAACGCCCCGGGCATGCTTGATGAGCATTATGGTCTGAAGAAGTAATTCGCCTTCGCGCCAATGAAAAGCCCCCGGACAAGTGATTGTCCGGGGGCTTTTTTATTTCCGGGGCTTTTCTGCGCTGATGCAGGCCCCATCGCGAGCAGGCTCGCTCCCACAAGTTCTGTGCAGGCCATTGTGGGAGCGAGCCTGCTCGCGATGGGGCCGTACAGGCAACACAAAAAAATGCCCGATCATCGAATCGGGCATTTTTCATAGGGCCTGGCGTTATGGGTATTGCTGAACGTTACCCTGCTGCTGGCCACCATATTGCTGACCCGGAATCGCCTTGAGGTTGACCTCTACACGGCGGTTCTGCGCACGACCATTGACGTCGGCGTTGCTGGCAACCGGGCTATCCGGGCCGGCACCGCGGGAGCTCAGGTTGGTGCCGCTCACACCTTGCGAGGTCAGGTAAGTCGCCACACTCTGGGCCCGACGCTGGGAAAGGTCCATGTTGTGCTGACGGCTGCCAGTGCTGTCGGTGTAGCCGACGATTTCGATCTGGTTCTGGTTGAATTCCTTCAGCGAGCCAGCCAGGTTGTTCAGCGGCTGGTAGAAGCTTGGAGCGATGTTCGCCGAATCGGTGGCGAAGGTGATGTTGCCCGGCATGATCAGCTTGATCTGATCGCCCTGGCGCTGCACTTCAACACCAGTGTTGGCCATGCTGGCGCGCAGTTTCTTCTCCTGCTGGTCGGCGTAGTAGCCGTAACCGGCAGCGGACGCACCCACCACCGCTGCGCCGATCAGCGCACCCTTGCCACGGTTGTCGTGGTTGATGGCGGCACCGGCCAGGGCACCGGCCAAGGCACCGAGGCCACCGTATTTGGCGGTTTTGCTCATGCCTTGCGAGCCGCCATCAGCTTGCCCCTGACTTCCGTCATAAGGGTTAGGCGATGCACAACCGGACAAGAGCGCCACGGCAGTAGCAACAAGAATCAAACGACGGGTGGTGAACATGAAGAGCTCCTACTTTTTGCATTCTGTGGTGCAACGAACGTAAGCATCGAGGTTGCGGGCGTTGGATCATTTCGCCCGGTGAAAATTCCGCTTGTTACAAATCAGGCGCGAACGAATGGGTTTTCACGCATTTCGTCGCCCAGGCGAGTGTCAGGACCATGCCCGGCGACCACGGTTGCCTCCTCATCGAGGGTATACAGGCGCTGCTTGATCGAACGCACGATCGTCGCCTGATCGCCACCCCACAAATCCGTACGCCCGACTCCACGACGGAACAAGGTATCGCCGGCAATCAGGAGTTTAGCCTCCGAAAACCAGAAGCTCATGGAACCCGGGGTGTGCCCTGGCGTGTGCAGGGCAACGCCGCAGCCGCAAGCCAGTTCTTCATCGTCAGCCAACCAGCGATCCGGCGATGGCACCGGCGTATAGGGCACGCCGAACATCTGGCATTGCATTTCCAGATTGTCCCAGAGGAACTGATCTTCCTTGTGCAAATGCAGGGTTGCGCCGGTTTTTTCCTTCAACTGGCCGGAAGCCAGGAAGTGATCGAGGTGCGCGTGGGTGTGGATGATGCTGACCAGCTTCAGGCCCAGCGCCTCGAGCCGGGCAAGGATCAGCTCGTGATTGCCCCCCGGATCAACGACGATGGCCTTTTTCGTGACCGGATCGCCGATGATCGTGCAGTTGCACTGCAACGGGCCGACGGGGAAGGTTTCGCGGATGAGGGAAGGTTGCTGGGACATCTGGGCCTGCTCGATAAACGGGACGGGCGATTTTCGCACACTTGAGTATCGAGGGATTTACCGGGCGATGTAACGTGAAGATTCCTTAACCCAGAACCCCCAGTTCCTTCGCCCGCGCCACCGCCTGTGTCCGCCGCTCGACGCCGAGTTTGCTGTTGATATGGCTGGCGTGGGTCTTGACCGTGTGCAGGGAAATAAACAGCTGGTCGCTGATTTCCTGATTCGAACAGCCCTGGGCGATCAAGCGCAGGACAGCCAATTCCCGGGTGCTCAGTTGCTCGGAAACAGGAGCGACTTCCAGGGCAGCACGCACAGTTTGCGCCGGAAGTTTTTCGACGAGGTCCTGGGCAACGGTCGTCATTGCGCCGCCAAGCAGTTGCCCGCGAAGCCAGTCGGGATGTTCTGCCAGCAACCTGTCGAACGGTTGCAGAATGCCTCCGGCTGCGGCGTCCAGTGCCTGAGCCAACGCCTTGCGCGCCTCAGGTTCACGCCCGGTGCCGAGCAACAGCGAGACTTTTTGCGTCAGAGCCATCGCGCTCAGCATCTGCCGACCGGTTTGTTGACCGTGCTCGAGCAGCGAATTCAAGCGCCCCTCGGCCAGCATCGGCTGGCCCTGAATGACTTCCAGCAAGGCCTGCTGCAATTCGATGTGCAACGGCAATTGCGGATGGAATTCCGGCGGTGCAGCGGGGTGTTCACCGTTGTAGGTCTGCCCCAGTCGCGCCAGCCAGGCCTCCGCCAGATCGATGCGTCCCTGGGCCAGCCACAACTCGCATTTGACCAGGGTGATCATCGCCAGATAGTAAATCGGCGGCACGTCCCAGATATGCATCAGCCGTTCGGCTTCGGCCAGTTCGGCAAAGGCTTTGGCAAACTCCCCGCTGCTGCCTTCGATCCGGGCAATCACGCAATGGCCGATCAGGACACTGATATCGCGGCAGGCTCGCGCCTCGTTCAAGCCGACCTGCAAGCGCTGGCGCGCCGCGTGCGGTTGCTGACGCAGTGCCAGCAGGAAACCCTCGTACAGCGTCAACCGTGCGCGAACGGCATACAGGCGTTGCGGTGACAGCCCTTGCAGGCGACGCAGCCCCTGCCGGACTTCATCCATGGCGCGAAGGATCTCCCCTCGTGCCTGCAGCACACGTGCGCGGTCGTAGTGAGTCAGCGCTTCGAACAACGGGTTGCCGACCCGTTGCGCCAATTCCAGTGAATCACGGTTCAACTTGCGTGCACGCCACAAGTCACCATCGGCAATGGCCAGGTTGGACAGCGTGGACAGGCACATCAAGCGCTGGCCGTAGCGCTTGGCGGGCAGGCTCTCCAGCGCTTCGGTGCAATAGCGCAGCGTGAGCTCACGGTTGCCGCGCCCACGGGCGATGATGCCGCTCAGGGCCAGCCATTGCGCCAGCATCGATTTTTGCGCTGTGGCGGATGGCGCCGGGAGGAAGCGGCTCAGATGGGCGGCCAATTCCTCGGCAGCGTCCAGCTGACAAGCCAATCCCAAGGCCCAGCTGTAGAGCACGATCAGTCGTGGCGTGCTGATCAGCAGGCTGTCAGGCAGGTCCATTTTCCAGCGCAGCAACATGCCGACATTCTGTTCGGCCAGCAGTTGTTCTTCCGAGAGGTTTTGCACCAGATTCGCCGCGACGTCCAGGTGCCCGGCGCGCAACGCCTGCTCCACCGCCTCGTCAAGCAAGCCCTGGGCATTGAACCAGCGACAGGCGCGCAAGTGCAGGCTGGCAGCCGGCACCATCGACTGGACGGCCGGCCGCGAACGCAGCAGATCGGAAAACAGATGGTGATAGCGATACCAGTGACCATGTTCATCCAGCGGCACCAGAAACACCTGATGGGCCGCCAGGAAACGCAGGATCTCGGCGCTATCATGGGCATCGCGAACGGCGTCGCACAGTTCGCTGCAGAAGCGTTCCTGAGGTGCGGTGTCGTAGAGGAAAGCCTGCACTTCTGCGGGCAGGCAATCGATGACTTCTTCAAGCAGGTAGTCGCGGATCAGCCCTTCCCCGCCGTGAAGCGTCTGGGGCAATGCGCCATGCGTGCCCGCTTCTGACGCCGCCAGAAGCCAGAAACGCAGCCCGGCGACCCAGCCTTCACTGCGCTGGATCAGCGTTTCCAGCGCCTCGCCACGCAGCGAGCTGCTGTGACGATCGAGCAGGCTCAAGGCTTCGTCGTGGGTCAGGCGCAGGTCCTGCTCGTGCAACTCCAGCAGCTGCCGCGAAAGACGCAGGCGCGCCAGATGCCAGTCAGGACGCTGACGGCTGGTGACCATCACCAGTAAGCCATCGGGAAGGTGATTGAGGAAAAACTGCAGGCAACGATCGAGTACCGGACCCTGGGCCAGATGATAGTCATCGAGCACCAGCAACAGTGGCGTTGCCGTCGACAGGTGCACGGCCAGCTCGTCGAGTAATCCGTCCAGCCATTCTTCGAAGGCGAAAGGTTGATGCCGCTGGCGCATTTTCAACAGCCCCAGGGACTGCCTGCCCAGTTGCGGGTAATAGTCCTGAAGGCCTTCGAGCAGTCGCTCAAGGAAGCGTCCCGGATCACTGTCACGTGGACTCAAACCCAGCCACAGGCTTTGCCAATGACCCGGCAACGACTGACAGAACTCCACCGCCAATGAACTCTTGCCGAACCCCGCCGGTGCGCTCACCAGCAGCAACCGGCCATCCAGACCCGCGCTCAGACGCTCGCAAAGCCGCGGACGCAGCACATGGCCGTCGGGCAATGGCGGTCGATAAAAGCGCCCGTCCAACGCAGCGACAGCAACGCTTGCAGGACCTGGTGGTGGGGACAGATCAGTCATGGCCGGCTCTTGTTGAATTGCGGGTGGCGGCGTTGCAGATGTCCGCAGACTAGCGGTAAACGATGAGGGAATGAAGATAATTGCTACAAATGGCTACAAAAAGACTACAGGACATTTCAAACACCGCGTGCCGCAATGCCTTCTACTGTGGGAGCGAGCTTGCTCCGGGCGGCGTTCCGACGATGATCGCCAACGATGACGCAGGATGCCTGACACCCCATGGTGTTCTCGGGCTCATCGCGAGCAAGCTCGCTCCTACAGAAACGGTGACCAAAAAAAACGCCCCGAACCAGTCGGGGCGTTTCAGAGGATGCAACCTCGCTTTACAGACGCTTAACGAATGCCGTCCTGACGCAGGGCGTTCGGAGTGAAGTCTGCGGTGGTCGCAGTGAAGCCGAAGTTATAGGCAGACTTCTCTTCGTTCTTCATGCCCAGTGCCAGATAGCGACCCGATTGCAGGTCGTACAGGGCTTCCAGGGTGTACCACGGCACCTGGACGTTGTAGTAGGGCTGGGCGTGAGCTTCCGCCACACGCCACAGCTGGTTGCGACCGTCGTAGTGGTCGATCACCGCCGCTTGCCAGGTGTCTTCATCGATGTAGAAGTCACGCTTGGCGTAGATGTGACGTTGACCTTCCTTCAGGGTTGCCACCACATGCCACACACGTCGCAGTTCGTAGCGAGCCAGGTCCTGGTTGATGTGGCCTGCCTTGATGATGTCGGCGTACTTGAGCTTGGGATCGTCGAGCTTGTAGGCATCGGAGGCGATGTACATCTCTTTCTTGCCTTCCAGCTTCCAGTCGTAACGATCCGGCGCACCGTTGTACATGTCGAGGTTGTCGGAAGTACGCAGACCGTCGGCGGCGGTACCCGGGCCGTCGTAGGACACTTGCGGCGCGCGACGCACCCGACGCTGGCCGGCGTTGTAGACCCACGCCGAACGCGGCTCCGCGACCTGGTCGAGGGTTTCGTGCACCAGCAGCACACCACCGGCCAGACGTGCCGGCGCGGTCACTTTCTGCTTGAAGTAGAACAGGATGTTGCCCGGGTTCTTCGGATCGTAATCCTTCATCCTGTCGCGGAACACGAACTGATCTTCGAAGTACACCAGGCTGAACGAACCGTTCGGCTGTGGCGTGGCCTGGGTGACCAGGCGGGTCACGCTGCCACCGCGATAGCGGGTGATGTGGTTCCAGATCACCTCGACACCGCTTTTCGGGATCGGAAACGGTACGGCGGTCTCGAAATTTTTCAGCCCGTTGCCACCGGACACCAGCTCGGTGTTTGTGGCGTTTTTCTTGATGGCGGCGAACACCTCATCCGGCACGGTAGCGCCGCGATGGGACGGGTACACCGGCATCTTGTAGGTGTCCGGGTAGCGCTTGAACATTGCGTACTGGCCCGGCGCGAGCTTGTCCTTGTACTGGTCGACGTTCTGCGCCGTGATGGTGAACAACGGCTTTTCACTTGCGAACGGATCGGCCAGGAAGCCCTTGCTGTCGACGGCGCCGGCGTTCTTCGGCAACGGTTTCCAGGCCGGGATCGAACCGTCGGCGTTACCCGCCATTTCGGCGCCCATCGGGGTCAGGCTCTTGCCCAGTTTGTCCGCTTCGGCCGCTGGGACCGCTGCCATTACGCTGGTCGCCAGCAGCGAAAGTCCCAGGACACCGGCGTGGAACAGACTTTTTGTAATTTTCATGTGTGTACTCGTCCTGAAAATACAGTGCTTAGAAGTTCACGCCGAAGCTGAGCGCAACGAAGTCGCGGTCATCCACGGTGGTGTACTTGCCGTCGAAGAAGTTGGTGTACGCCAGGCTTGCGGTGTAGGTGTTCTGGTACTCGGCGTCGACACCCAGGCTGACCGCTTTGCGACCTTCCTCGAAGTTGCCGCCAGGGCCAGGGGAGTAACCTTCCACGTCGTGGGACCAGGCCACGTTCGGCTTGAGGTTCACACCGGCGAATACGTCGTTGTATTCCCAGATGGCACGACCGCGATAGCCCCAGGAAGTCGCAGTGGTGAAGCCGTCGTCGTTGCAGTTACGGCTGAGGTTGTTGGTCGGTGTACCCGGGCCGGCACCGTTGATCGTGCTCTGGTTGAGCGCGATACAAGTATTCTGGCCACCGGTAGCCGGCAGTTCGCCAGGACCGTAGACCGGGTCACGGCCGTAACGGACGTCGGAGGTGCTTTCCAGGCCGCCCACATGGGTCACGCCCACTTCGCCCACCAGGGTCAGACGGCTGGCGCCCATGACCTGATCGAAGAAGTGCGTCAGGGTGGTCTGGAACTGGGTGACTTCCTTGCGACGGTAACCGTGCAGGTCCGAACCAGGTGGCGCGGAGAGCAACGAAGCGTTGGCCAGCGCACCGCCCAGAGGGCGTACACCGGCGAACAGGATGTCGGTGGTGTTGAGTTGTACCGGCGCGTTCGGACGGTAGCTGATCTCACCGCTCCACGCCGTACCGGTAGGCAGGGTGGTGGAGAAGCTCAAGCCGTAGAGGCGGATGTCTTCCGGGTACTCGATGAAGTAGCTGGAGTTACCCGCGACAATCAATGGTGCCAGTGCGCGTAGTTGCGCCGGCAAGGCCGCAACACCGGCAAAGGTCGATGCCGGCGCACCCGTGGCGCTGAAGACCGGCGCACGGCTGTGGTAGTTCATGAAGTAGGCACCGAACTCGGTGTCCAGCGGGTCAAACATGTACTTGAGGGACGCGCCCCACTGACCACTGTCCCGCGCGTCGCGGTCCGGAGCACGGCGCACCAGCACACCTTCGTTGTCGACGTCGACGCCCAGTCGGGTCAGTGTCGGCAGGGCGGCTGCCGGAATGGTCGAGCGCTTGTTCAGCACGCGCAGGTTGCCATCGCAACCGTCGGCGACGATGTCGGGCTGGGAGAAGAAGGTGCCGCAGTTGTCGACGACGGTCTGGTCCCATTCGAGCTGGTAGAAGGCGTCGGCCGACAGATTGTCGGTCAGGCTCTGGGACACATAGAACATGTTGACCGGAATCAGGCCTTCCTTGATCTCGGCGCCCGGACGACGGAACGCGGACACGTCGATCGGGTTGATCGAGTTGATGCCGCCGCCGATGAAGGTACTTTCACCCCAGCTCACCACCTGCTTGCCCAGACGCACGGAACCCGGCTGCTCGGCGATGGCATAGTTGTGATAGACGAAGGCATCGAGGATCTGACCGCCGGCGGACTTGGCGCCTTCCTTGCGGTTGCTGTCGCTGATGTCCTTGAACGGGCGGCTTTCGTCTTTCAGTTCGAAGTCGTACCAGTATTTGCCACGGACAAAGACGCCGGTGTCGCCATACTTCAACTCAAGGTCATGGATGCCCTTGAAGATTTTCGAGAAGGTTTCACCGCTCTTGAAGTTCAGGTGACCGTCATCGGAAGTCTGGGACAGGCCGCGGCCGCCGTTGTTGACACCGATGAGGTTCTTGTTGGCGCTTTCAGTAGACCAACTGGCACCGATCGACAGGGATGAGTCGAATTGACCTTCAATTTCTCCGATGTTGAAACTGACGCCGAATGCGGGTCCGGCGAGCGTAGAGGCAAGGCTGACGGCCAGGGGCAGTTTAGCCCGGCGCCAGAACTGGTTTACTGATGTCATCGACGCTACTCCATGTGCATTTTATTGTTATGGCAGTGAGCACTTTTAAAAACGCTTGGAGGACAGGGAGCCAAGGCATCCCAAAGTCATTCCAAAGTTGCATCGCCCCGGTTTGTGCGTTTGCTCCGTTCTTAAAAATCCTTGAGCGGACTATAGCCAGCAGGTAGTAGTGCTTGATCCCTCTAAAGTGTGATTTGCACCTGCCAGGCACTCTGGAACAGTCCTTTGCCAGGCCGACGACCGTCGGCACGGCAAGGATGGCTGAAAATTCTGATTTGACAAGCCAAGCGCTTGCTTGGTGGGGCTGGCGCGCCCTTTCGGGCACGCCGCAGGAGGTTTAAAGCGTCGAAAGGAAGGTGCTGTTGGTGGCCTGCCATTCGCTGATGTCGAGGCGGATTTTCTTCTTGTCGAGCTTGCCAACACTGGTCTTGGGAATTTCAGTAACAAGGGCGATCTGACTCGGGATCGCCCACTTGCTCAGGTGCCCCAACTCCACGAAGGGCTTGAGGTGTTCCTTGAGTTCCCTGGCCCCAACTACATGGCCTTCACGCACCACCAGCAAGGCAAACGGGCGCTCGCCCCACTGTGGATCGGCAATCCCCACCACTGCTACTTCACGTACCGCCACGTGGCGACTGATCAGGTCTTCGAGGTCCAGAGAGGAGATCCACTCGCCCCCCGTCTTGATCACGTCCTTGATCCGGTCGCGAATATCGATCACGCCCATGCTGTCCAGGGTAGCGACGTCACCGGTGTGCAACCAGCCGCCAGCCCAGAGCTCCGCGCCTTTCTGCGGTTCGTTGAAATAACCCTCGGTGAGCCACGGCGCACGCAGCACCAGTTCGCCCTGGGTCTCACCATCGGCGGGAAGGAAATTGCCCTCGGTGTCGACGATTGCGGCCTCCACCAATGGCCCCGGCACACCGGCCTTGATCCGGTAAGTGGTGCGCTCGTCTTCGGTGCCGGCCATCAATTCGTCATTGAGGTGCGCGCACGAGACCAACGGCCCGGTTTCCGACATGCCATAGGCCGCAGTCAGTTGAATGCCCTTGGCCTTGGCCGCTTCGTACAGCGCGCGATTGAGCGCACTGCCACCAATGACGATTTTCCAGCCACCGAAATCGACGTCCTGCGCAGCCTTGGCGTTGAGGACCATTTGCAGGATGGTCGGCACGCAGTGGGAAAAAGAGACCTTTTCCTTGCGCCACAACTCCACCAGGAACTCCGGATCGTAGCGGCCCGGATACACCTGCTTGAGCCCGAGCATGGTCGCCACATACGGCAGGCCCCAGGCATGCACGTGGAACATCGGGGTGATTGGCATGTACACGTCATTGGTGCCCAGCAGGCGCACGCTGTCGATGGCGCCCATGATGGTCGACACGCCCATGGTGTGCAGGACCAGTTGCCGATGGGTGAAGTACACACCCTTGGGATTGCCGGTGGTGCCGGTGGTGTAGAAGGTGGTCGCGACCGAGTTTTCGTCGAAGTCCTGGAAGTCATACTGCGGGCTTGCGGCCGCCAGCAACTGCTCGTACTCGCCGACCAGATTCGGCAAGTCCGCCGTCTTTTCCGGCAGGTCGGTCAGCAGCAGGGTTTTCTCGACAGTGGTCAGGTGCCCGGCGATCGCGTTGTACAGACCCACGAATTCGCTGTTGACCAGCACGTAGCGGTCCTCGGCATGATTCATGGTGTAGAGGATCTGCTCCGGCGACAGACGCACATTGATGGTGTGGATCACCGCGCCGATCATCGGAATGGCGAACATGCATTCCAGATAGCGATGGCTGTCCCAATCCATGACCGCGACTGTATCCCCGGGTTTGACCCCGGCCGCCGTCAGCACATTGGCCAGACGCGCGACACGCTCGATCAGGGTCGGATAGCTGTAGCGCAATTGGTCGCGGTAAACGATTTCGCGGGTTTTCTCATAACGTGTTCCGGACATCAGCAACCGTTTGATCAGCAGCGGATACTGGTAAGCGCCTTCGGCTGGGGGGATAACGCGTGTCTGCAACATAAGAACCCCTTTTTCTGACTGCACGGTCGTGGCTGAAAGCAAGCACTGTAGTGCGCCTTTTCGCCGGCCAAATCAGCCAAAGGAATGATTTGCAGAGCCGCACAAATGCTAGCTTTGCGCCATCATCGCTTACCTTTCGAATACAACGTTGTGATGGATGGCATAATGACTTTCGTGCGAGCCTGTGTATCCTCTGCGAAACAATGGACCCGTCGACCTGCAAGCTGCCTGGTTTCAAGGCATTTCTCGTCAACAGCGATCGGTACTGCAACCAACAATGAACGATAACGCGACATCTCCCGCTGATAACGCCAAATCGCAAGCGCCCCTGGTCTCCATCGTGGCGCCTTGTTACAACGCGGAAAAGTATCTGGAGGAGGCCATCCAAAGCATCTTTGGCCAGGACTATCAGAACTTTGAAGTGATCATTGTGGACGACGGGTCAAGCGACAACAGCGTCGCAATGCTCAAGCAACTGCAGAAAACCTATGACTTCCAGCTGTACTCGCAACCCAACCAGGGGGTCAGTGCGGCACTCAATCATGGCTTGCGGTATGCCAAGGGAGACTACGTTTCGACGCCCGATCTGGACGACATCATGCTGCCAGAGTCACTGCGCATACGTGTCGATTACCTGGATCGACATCCGAACGTCGGATGCGTGGGAGCGCTGATCATTTACATGGACAGCGATGGCAAGACCATCAAGCAGCAACAGCGCGACAAGATCCAGGTGTATGACTTCGATCAGGTGTTGAGCGAAGCCATCGTGATCGGTGCGCCTGCTGCGCTCTATCGCATGAGCGCGATGCGCAGTGCCGGTTTCTATGCACCGCACCTGCGGGTCCAGGACTTCCAGATGACCTTGCGGATTGCCCGCCTGGGTTACGAAATTCATGAGTTGCCGGTCTGCGTGACCCGTTATCGGCGACACGCCAACAACCTGTCGAAAAAGTACAAGGTGCTGCTCCAGGCGGACCTTGAGGCCATCGAGCCGTACCTGGATCATCCTGCTTACGAGAGTGCCCGCGCCCATTTGGTAAACAAGGCCCTTAAATATGCGGTGGTCGAAGACAAGAAAGAAGCCTGGAAACTGCTGCGCTCCATCCCCTGGCGACACATGAACCGAACCACGCTCAAGCGCTTCAAGCGCCTGGTCCTGCATCGCTAGTTACCAGCTGACCCGTACTTTTTTACCCGTTTCCCGGGCTTGCCAATGAAATTTCTAGAAAAACTCAAAGAACGAAAAACCAGAAAGCATTTGAAGCGCCTGGAAAAACTGCAAAGGGCACCGGAAAAAATCCGCTTGCGTTACCCCCGCTACGAAATCGGCGTGGGCACCTATGGCATTCCGGAAGTCATGGAATTCGGTGACGACACGATCCTGAAAGTCGGCTCTTACACGTCGATTGCCGAAGGCGTAAAAATTCTGTTGGGTGGCGGGCATCGCACCGACTGGATCAGCACCTACCCCTTCCCCTTGATGATTGACGAAGCCCGGGACATTCCCGGCGCCAGCCCTACCAAGGGCGATGTGGTCATCGGCAGCGATTGCTGGATCTGCGCCGACGTCATGATCCTGTCCGGCGTGACCATCGGCCATGGTGCAGTCGTGGCGGCAGGCGCCGTCGTGACCCGCGACGTCGAACCTTACGCGATAGTCGGCGGCAATCCCTGCCGCCATATCCGCTGGCGGTTTGAAGAAGATGTGCGCCGTGAGTTGCTGGCATCGGCGTGGTGGGATTGGCCCATGGAAGAGGTCAAGGTCGCGTCGCGGATTCTGAGCAGCAGCGACATGGATGGCTTTCTGGAGTACGCCCGAAAACGCCAGGCGGCGAGGGCTGACGCCAACTGATTGTGCATTTTGGCCGCGACGGGACGTGTCGCGGCCATATCGACAGGACTCAATGCATCTCGGTAAACGCCAGCTTCACACCGATGGCGATCAATACTGCGCCCATGGTCCGGTCGAACCAGTGCCCCATGCGAGCAAAACCGGCGCGCACACGCTGCTGGCTGAACAACATCGCCACCAGGCAAAACCAGGTCGCCGTCGCTGCCGCGAGATAGATCCCGTAACCAGCCTGCACCATCAGCGGGGTGTGCGGGTTGATGACCACGGTGAACAACGACAGGAAGAACAGCGTGGCCTTCGGGTTGAGACCATTGGTCACGAAACCGGATGTGAAGGCGCCACGGGCCGTACGCTCACCCGCCTCTTTGTGCAGGTCGTCCGCCACCGGTTTGGCCGGCTGTGCACGCAGCGCCTTGAAGCCGATGTACAGCAGGTAAGCGGCGGCGGCCCACTTGAGTGCGTTGAACAGCACAATCGATTGGGACACGATCAGCCCGATCCCCAGCAGCGAATACCCCACATGCAGGAAAATCGCCGTACCGACGCCCAGCGCCGTCCAGGTGCCGGCTCGACGACCATGGGTCACGCTCTCGCGCACCACCACGGCAAAATCCGGGCCCGGGCTGGCCACCGCCAGCAGGTGAATCAGCGCAACGGTCAAGAACTCGGTCCAGTACATGGGGGCTCCTTCAAGCTAAGCGTAACTGTATGTTTCATCTGTTAGGCTCGGCAGATTACGCCTTCAGTTCATTGCACAAAAGGTACAGTTGATGACGAACAACCACCGCGCCGTTTTCCTCGATCACCCGTCACTGGATCTTGGCGATCTCGACCTCAGCCCACTGCGCGGGTGTTTCAGCGAATTGCAGTTGTTCGCCCAGACGTTGCCCGATCAGGTGATCGATCACCTCAAGGGCGCCACCGTCGCCATCACCAACAAAATCATGATTGACGCTGGCGCCATCGCTGCCAGTCCTGATTTGAAGCTGATCCTGATCACCGCCACCGGCACCAACAACGTCGACCTCGCCGCCGCCCGCGCCCACGGGATTACCGTGTGCAACTGCCAGGGCTACGGCACGCCGTCCGTGGCACAGCACACCATCATGCTGTTGCTCAACCTCGCGACGCGCCTGGCCGACTATCAGAAAGCCGTCGGTGAAGGTCGCTGGCAGCAGGCCAAACAGTTCTGCCTGCTGGACTACCCGATTGTCGAACTGGAAGGCAAAACCCTTGGCCTGCTGGGTCACGGAGAACTGGGCGGCGCCGTGGCGCGACTGGCAGAAGCCTTCGGCATGCGCGTACTGCTGGGCCAGATTCCGGGGCGCCCTGCCCGGCCCGACCGTTTGCCACTGAATGAATTGCTGCCGCAAATCGACGCGCTGACCCTGCACTGCCCCCTCAACGAACACACCCGACATTTCATCGGCGCCCGTGAACTGGCCTCGATGAAGCCCGGCGCCTTCGTGGTCAACACCGCCCGTGGCGGCCTGATCGACGAGCAAGCGCTGGCCGATGCCTTGCGCAACGGGCATCTGGGCGGCGCCGCCACCGACGTGCTGAGCGTGGAGCCACCGGTCAACGGCAATCCATTGCTGGCCCAGGACATCCCGCGCCTGATCGTCACCCCGCATAACGCCTGGGGCAGCCGCGAAGCGCGCCAGCGGATCGTGGGCCAGGTCACCGAAAACGCTCTGGGTTACTTCAGCGGTAAGGCATTGCGAGTCGTCAGTTGATAGACTGCGGCACTTTTTTTCAAAGGAGCAGTTATGGATCCGCGCAGTGAAGTACTGCTTCGTCAGGCTGAATTATTTCAGGGTGCCGTGCTGTTGGCCGGCCTGCCCGCCGACGATCTGCTGGGTCGCCTGCCCGCCGCTCGCGGCTGGTGCTGGCACGCCGGCGATCAGGCCGCGCTGGATGCACGCTTCGCTGGACGCAGCGATTTTGGCGTGAACGCGCCTGAATTCGAATTCGAATCGGCCGTGGTGTTTCTGCCCAAGTCCAAGGATTTGACCGATTACATCCTCAACGCCGTGGCTTCCCGCCTGGAAGGTCGCGAGGTGTTTCTGGTCGGCGAGAAAAAAAGCGGCATCGAAGGCGCGGCCAAGCAACTGAACCCGTTCGGCAAGCCGCGCAAGCTCGACAGCGCACGGCATTGCCAGCTCTGGCAGGTCACCGTAGCCAACGCCCCGCAAGCCAAATCGCTGGAAAGCCTGGCCCAGGAGTACGAACTGCCACTGGCCGAAGGCCCGCTCAAAGTCATCAGCCTTCCGGGCGTGTTCAGCCATGGCCGACTGGATCGCGGCAGCGCACTGCTGCTGGAGCACCTGGACAAACTGCCGAGTGGCCATCTGCTGGACTTTGGCTGTGGCGCCGGCGTGTTGGGGGCTACGGTAAAACGTCGCTACCCACACAATCAGGTCACGATGCTGGACGTCGACGCGTTCGCCGCCGCCAGCAGCCGTTTGACCCTGGCTGCCAACGGTCTGGAAGCCGATGTGATTACCGGTGATGGCATTGATGCCGCGCCTATGGGATTGAACGCAATCTTGAGCAATCCGCCGTTCCATGTCGGGGTACACACCGATTACTACGCCACAGAAAACTTGCTGCGAAAAGCGGCAAAACATCTGAAAAACGGCGGCGAACTTCGCTTGGTTGCCAACAGCTTCCTGAAGTATCAACCGTTGATCGAAGAGCATCTGGGCCCGTGCGCAATCAAGGCCGAAGGACAAGGCTTCCGAATCTACCGGGCCAAGCGCGGGTAGAAATTTGTGCTTGCACGATGGGTTTTGCCTAGGCAGAATCCGCTCCGTCCTAGGGGAGTAGTCTCCCACGAGCGCCATGCTCGTCCGGCGTGCGTCAACATACTTGGTCCTCAGACCATGGCGCATGCGACCCAAGCGACCGCATCAGACGGATCGCAGGGTTTGACAAGACCTATGACACGAACACCTTACCCGGGGCGGGAAGGCTGTACGTGTCATAGCCGTGTCGACCCGCCCCTTAGGAAAACCCCTGATGCTGGATTCATTACTCGTTCCCACCGCAATCGTTGCCTTGGCCGAAATCGGCGACAAGACGCAACTGCTCGCGCTCATTCTCGCTGCCCGCTTCCGCAAACCCTGGCCGATCATCGCCGGCATCGTTGCCGCGACCCTGGCCAACCACGCGGCAGCCGGCGCGGTGGGCGCCTGGGTCGGCAGTTTCTTCTCCGACACGTTATTGCACTGGATCCTCGCGGCGAGCTTTGCGGCGACCGCACTGTGGACCCTGGTGCCGGACAAGATGGATGACGACGAAGCCAGCACCGCCCGCAAGTTCGGGCCGTTCCTGACCACGCTGATTGCGTTTTTCCTGGCCGAAATCGGTGACAAGACCCAGATCGCGACCGTGATGCTCGCGGCGCAGTATCCGGAGTTGTGGCTGGTGATCATCGGCACCACCGCAGGCATGCTGATTGCCAACGTGCCGGTGGTACTGGCGGGGAATTTTGCGGCGGATAAATTGCCATTGACGCTGATTCGTCGACTGGCCGCCTCGGCGTTTTTCATCCTGGCGATTGTCGCGGTGTACAAGGCGATGCAGGCCAGTGGGTGGGTTTGACGCGACAGGCCTTTAGACCGCGTCATCGTTAATCGCGAGCAGGCTCGCTCCCACATTTGATCTTCAGCGAACACAAAATCCGCGAACAATGAAGATCCACTGTGGGAGCGAGCCTGCTCGCGATGGCGTCAGCAGCCGCGCTACATGACTACTTTTTAGCCTGCTCGTACAACGGCATCACCTTCGGAATCGCCGCCTGCAACGAAGCAGTCCGGCTACTGGAAGATGGGTGAGTGCTCATGAACTCCGGCGGCGCGCCTTCACTGGCCTTGCTCATCTTGCCCCACAGGCTGATCGCGGCGTTCGGGTTGTAGCCGGCGCGTGCAGCCAGCTCAAGGCCAATCAAATCCGCTTCATTTTCGTTTTCACGACTGTTAGGCAAGGTCATGCCGTAATTGGCGACCGCGTCCGCCAGTGCCAGGCTGTCCTGGCCCAGACCCAACAACGCGCCGGCGCCCTGCTTGGCCATTTCGATACCGTAAGCCTTGGACATCGCTTCACGACCGTGCTCGCGCAGGGCGTGGGCGATTTCATGGCCCATGACCGCGGCGATTTCATCGTCGGTCAGTTGCAGCTTGTCGATCAGCCCGGTGTAGAAAATGATCTTGCCGCCAGGCCCGCAGTTGGCATTGAGCTCGTCGCTCTTGATCAGATTGACTTCCCATTTCCACTGGGCCGCATCCGGACGGAAATTCGGCGCCTGGGCAATCAGCCGGTCAGCAATCGCCTGAACGCGCTTGGCATCGCTGCTGGTCTTGTCCAGCACGCCCTGGTTGGTCGCCTCGCCCACGGTCTTTTGATAGGACTGGGCGTACATCTGGTTGACCTCTTGCTCAGACAGCATGCTGAACATGTACTGCTTGCGCTCGACGCCCACGGCGCCCGCGCTGGTGGTATTGACCGACTGGCATCCGGCGAGCAGCAGACTTGCGCTCAGGCCACACAACACCAATGTCTTGTTCATCAATAAACTCCCTGAAAAAACCTGACCGTATCCTAGGCGTGTAAATGTATCGGCGCCAGATACAACCCAACTTAGATCAAAGCTAAGACGCACATTTCGGACAAAGCTCTCGTCAGCGCAGCAAAAAATTCACAAACCCGGCAAAGCCACGTCGTTTACGAACTACGACGATCCATTTGCGACATCCAGCTCGCAAAAAGCAGTGATTTGCACCAGGCCCGCTCATGCCCGCCGAGCCCCCTGCCGATATTGCTCCGCAGACGACCCTTTGCGTGCGGAGTGCCCATGAAATTCAAGTCAATCCAGTTTTCCGTGGCAGCCCTCGCGGGCGCCATTGTTCTCAGTGTGGTGGTAGCACTGGTGGTCTATGCGCTGTTTTCCGGCGCCCGGACGCAAGACATGGTCCAGCAGCGGACCCAGGCTCAATTCGAGCAGGTCATCGAACAGCGCCTGACCTCCCTGGCACAGACTCAGGTCAGCCAGATCCAGCGCGAACTCGAAGCGCCGCTGCTGATCGCCGGCGGCCTGGTGCGTGTCAACACCTTGATCGGCACGAAGGGCGCAGACGGCCAGCCTGCGCTGACGCTGAGCCGCGAGCAATTGATCGGCCTGATCAAGGAAAACGTCGCCAAAAACCCGAAAATCCTCGGCACTTACATCGGCTGGGAAAAAGACGCGCTGGACCACAACGATGCCGCCTATGTCGGCACCCAGGTGGTCGGTATCGACGACAAGGACGGACGCTTCCTGCCCTGGTGGTTCCGCAACGCGGACGGCAGTCTGGGACAGGACAAACTGGTGGATGTGGATGACCAGAAAACCCTGTCTACCGGCGTGCGCGCCAGCGAGTACTACCTGTGCTCGAAGGAAACGAAAAAATCCTGTGTGATCGATCCGGCGCCCTACAAGGTCGGCGACAAAATCGTCATGCTCGCTTCCTTCATTGAACCGATCATGCTCAACGGCGCCTTCCAGGGCATTGTCGGCGCCGACCTGTCGGTGAACTTCATCCAGGAAATGCTCCTGGGCGCCAACCAGAAACTCTACGGCGGCGCCGGGGAAATGACCCTGATCGGCGGCAACGGCCGGATCGTTGCCTACACCAAGGATCCGAGCAAATTCGGCGAAAAAGTCAGCGACATCCTCGACAGCCAGCAGATTGCCAACATGGCCAATCTCAAGCGCGGCGAAGTCACCTACACCGTCGACAAGGCTCAGGGCCGGATCGAGTTGTACCTGCCATTTGGCATCGGCCAGACCGACGCCCGCTGGACCATGATGCTGCAATTGCCGCTGAACGCAGTGATGGCCGATTTGCAAAAGCTGCAGGCTGATCTGGACACCCAGCGCAAATCCGACACCTTCGGCATGGCCATGGTCGGCCTGTTGATTGCCGGTCTCGGCCTGCTGGTGATCTGGCTGGTCGGCCACGGCATTGCCCGCCCGCTGAAGCAGATGGTCGCCATGCTCGATGACATCGCCCAAGGCGAAGGCGACCTGACCCGCCGCCTGAGCAGCGATCGCGCCGACGAACTGGGCTCGATCGCCAAGGGCTTCAACACCTTCCTGGCCAAGCTGCAGGCGATGATCACCCAGGTGGTGACGTCGGTGCAGAGTGTCAGCGATTCATCCGAACACACCGCCGACATCGCCATCCGCACCAACACCGGCGTGCACAAGCAAATGGCCGAGATCGACCAGGTGGCCACCGCCGTGCAGGAAATGACCGCCACCGCCCAGGACGTGGCGCGTAACGCAACCCAGGCCGCGCAAGCCGCCAGCCATGCCGACCAGGCGGCCAGCCAGGGCAAACAGATTGTCCATGAGACCTCCAACTCCATCGGCGCGCTCGCGGTGGAAATCGGTCGTGCCGTAGGCGTTGTGCAGACCCTGGCCAAGGACAGCGAAAACATCAATGCGATCCTCACCGCCATCCGCGGGATTGCCGAACAGACCAATCTGCTGGCGCTGAACGCCGCCATCGAAGCGGCACGGGCCGGTGAGCAGGGCCGTGGTTTTGCGGTGGTAGCCGACGAAGTGCGCAACCTGGCGCAGAAGACCCAGGGGGCTACCGAAGAAATCCAGACCATGATCCAGCAGCTGCAGCAAGGCACGCGAGATGTGGTGCGGGTAATGGAGGACAGCCAGCACCGTACGGACGAAAGCGTACAGCATGCGGCAAAAGCGGCTGAAGCGCTGGAAACCATCACCCAGGCCGTGTCGGTGATCAATGACATGAACACCCAGATCGCCAGTGCCGCCGAGGAGCAAAGCGCGGTGGCGGATGACATCAACCGCAACGTGATCAACATCGGCCAGGTGGCCAATGAAGTGGCGGGCGGCGCGGATGAATCGAGCGCGGCCAGTGCGGATTTGACCAAACTGGCCGAGCAGCAACGGCGGTTGATCAATCAGTTCAAGGTCTGATCCAAAGGCCCCATCGCGAGCAGGCTCGCTCCCACACTGGATCTGTGGCACTCACAAATCCCTGTGGGAGCGAGCCTGCTCGCGATGAGGACGGCACAAACGCTGAAGACCTCAACCCGGAGTCAGGCACTCCGGCCCATTGAGCTTCGGGTCATTGACCATGTTCGCCAGCACCCGTTCGCGCAACGCGGCAGGTTCACTGGCCAGCAGGGCTTGCAGGGTATGCAACGGCGTTTGCGGATCGAGCCAGGCCTCCTGCCCCGCCGCATCAAGGATCAACGGCCGGCGCTGACTGGCGGCGGGTTGAGTGATCACCGCCGTGCTCAGCCACACCTGTTCCTGCACCGGATAGGCCTCCCAGATTGCCGCGAAAAACAGCGACGCCCCCTCCCCCGGCGTCAGCCAGTACGGGCGTTTGCGCGTACCGCCCCGCCATTCGTAGAACCCGTTGGCCGGCAACAGGCAACGGCGCAGGCGCAGGGCTTCGCGGAACATCGGTTGTTCGGCCACGGTTTCGGCCCGGGCATGAGCCGGGGTGCGGGACAGATCGGTCAGCCACGGTGGCGTCAGGCCCCAGCGCGCACGCGCCAGGTTGCGCTGCCCGTCTTCGCCGGCACGCAGGATCAACACCGAATCATTGGGGGAAATGTTCCACTGAGCCTGCTGGTCGGCGGGGAAGCCAGGCAGGGCTGCAAAGGCGGGATTCCAGCGAAACAGGGCGTAACGTCCACACATGGCGCAGCACAACTCTTGATCAAACGAACGGCCAGCCTAACAGACCAGCGTGCCCGGAAAGCTCTCGGGTTCATCACCGGGGAGCGGCAGCGCGGCATTGTACGCGCTGATCAGCTCGCGGGCGTATTCGGCCTGATCGTTGTCCACCGCCAGGCCCAGCAGCCCGAAAATCGGCAACTCGCCGCTGGCTCCGACCAGGTCGCGACCCACCAGATGCGCCTCGATGCCCTCGCTGGCGAGCATGCCTCGCAGCAACTCGCCTTCCATCAGGTTTTCCGGTTCGTAGATTCGCTGCATATAGGCCTTCATTCGTTCTCGCTGAACACTTCCAGATGCCATTCGTCCTCATGAACCTGCAACACAAAGGTTATCGGCCGACAGCACACCTGACAGTCTTCAATATAGGTCTGATCTCCACCGGACAGATCCAGCGTGGTCTCGACTTCCTCACCACAATACGGACATTCATACACTGCGTTTTCCAGCATCGCGGTCTCCCGAGTGACTTGTGCGTATAATCGCCGGTCTATTTGCAGGGCTATTTTTGTCTGGCTACTTTTCAGACCGTGCCCTGCCGGTTTTCGATCAGAACCTTTACTTACCCTAGCCGTTTCTAACAAGAGAGCATGATGGGCGAATTCGATGCCATCCGACCTTATGACGACAGTGAAGTCCCGGCAGTGCTGGCACGACTGCTCGGCGACAAGGCGTTTTTAGATATCCTCACCCACTTCCGCTTTCCGCGTTTTGCCGGCGCCCTGGGCTGGGCACTCAAACCTCTTATAGCTCATCGTCTGCGCCGTGAGTTCGCCGGCATCACGTCGGTGGCCACCTTGCAGGATAAAGTCGAGCATTACGTCGACCACACCATCGAACGCGCCACCGACGGGGTGACGTATACCGGTGTCCAGCAGTTCAAGTCCGGCAGCGCCTATCTGTTCATCGCCAACCACCGCGATATCGTGATGGACCCGGCCTTCGTCAACTACGCCGTGTATCACGCCGGCCTGCCGACACCGCGTATCGCCATCGGCGACAACCTACTGCAAAAGCCCTTCGTCAGCGACCTGATGCGCCTGAACAAGAGCTTTATCGTGCACCGCTCGATCACCGGCCGCCGCGAAAAAATGGCGGCCTACCAGTTGCTGTCGGCCTACATCAACCATTCGATCCGCAACGATTGCGCTTCCATCTGGATTGCCCAGGCCGAAGGTCGGGCCAAGGACGGCGACGACCGTACCGAGTCGGCGATTCTCAAGATGTTCCACATGAGCCGCAAGGACGAGCCGTTCGGCGAGGTCATTCGCTCGCTGAACCTGACGCCGGTGTCGATCAGCTATGAATACGACCCGTGCGACCAGGCCAAGGCCCGCGAACTCTACATCCGCGCCACCACCGGTACCTACACCAAGGCGCCGGGCGAGGACGATGTGAGCATCGCCAAGGGCATTACCGGCTACAAGGGCCGGGTGCACGTGAACTTCGCCGCACCGATCACTGACTTGTATGAAGACACCAAGCAATTGGCGGTCGAGATGGACAAGCAGATTCTGGGCGGCTATCGCCTGTTTCCGGTGCACTACCTGGCTTATGCACAGTGGAAGGACGCCGACCCGCAATTGCAGGTGCCTGCCGCCGCCGAGATGTTCGCGGCCGACGAATTGGCCAAGGCCCAGGAACAATGGCAGCAACGCCTGGACGCCTGCCCTGAAGAACATCGTCCTTACCTGGTGCTGCAATATGCAACGCCGGTGCGCAATCAGTATCGGGTCAAGGCTGGCTTGCCGCTTTAACCCCGCATACAAAAACGGCGCCTGTGGGCGCCGTTTTCATTAAACCTGTGTACTGATCCACGACACCAGCAACGCCAGCCCCATGCAGGCAAAGCCGAAGCAGTAGAAAAACCGGTTCATGCGCAGGGTCGCCCAGTCCAGTGTCGGTTCTTCGCCAGAACTGTTCTGGCGCTGCGCCTGGAGACTGGCCATGGCACGCAATTCACGGCGACGGGTGGCGTGCAGCAGCCAGCTGCCCGGGAAGGCAAACAGCAAAGCCAGCAGATTGATCAGTTTGGCGGGATGGGCGGTAAACAGCGTCATCAAGTGCAGCGACATCACAAGCCTCAAGCAAAAACAGGTAGGGCAGGCGCCGACCGACGACCGCGGCCGGGATTCTACCGAATGCCTTGCGGCCTGCCCTCTCTTTCCGACAATTAACCAATGGTTGCCCGATTTTCTGCCTGACCGCCGCCCATGGCTGTTCGATGCATGTACGCAAATATCCGGCAGGCATGAAAAAGCCCGGGCCATCGCTGGCACCGGGCTTTTTTTACATCCGGCGAAAGGTTATTCGCCGAGAATCTGCCCCACGGTCGGATCCTTGAACAGGCGGGTCAACGCATCACTCAACACATCGCTGACCAGCTTGGTGTTGGTTTCCTGGTTCGGCGCCATGCCGAAACGCTGATCCAGGGATGCGCCGTAGCGGCCGCTGTAGCGACGGTTGGCGTTCTGCACGTCGGAGCGGAAAGTCGCGCCGATGGTCGCCTCGGTCACATACATGCCCTCCTTAGGCGACTGATACTTCAGTTCGGCCAGGGTAACGGTCAGTTGCGGTGCGTTCATCGCATTGGCTGTCGGGGTGAAACCCAACAGGCGAACGGCAGCTTCAGCCTGAGCTTGCAGCTTTGGCAGGATCTGCTGGCCCTGCACGGTGATCGCGCTGGTCTCCGGATACAGTCCGCCACGGGTGCCCAGGGTTGGCGACGGCCGTCCGTCCACCACACGCACCACCACCGGCTGACCATGACCGACCGGTGCAAGTTGCGCGGTCAGCTTCGGCTCCGGGCTCAGTTGTTGCGGACTGTGGGCGCAGCCGACCAGCGTCAAGCTGGTCACAGTGATCAAACCGAACAACAGGCGTTGCAACATGCTCTTCTCTCCATAATCAGGCACAAACAGGCCGGCAGTATAGCGGTGCGCCACTGCGGCGAACCAGCGTCGCACAGTGATTACTGAAATCTCTGACACATCTGGCAGACCGGGGTTCCTGTCACAGATTTTTCACCCGGCTTTCACCGGCGTGTCACGACAGCCTGACAACTTAGCCGGCAATTAGCCAAAAGGTCATTTGCCATGCGCTTTCTCATCTCGTTGTTCGCACCGCGTCCACTGCATCGCTGCTTCGCTTTGCTCGATGGCAACGGTCATTGCCAGGCATTCAAGCAGTGCAGCCTCCAGCCCATGGGCGACGGATGGGTCGAAATCGAGGAAATCCGCCTCAACTGGCTGCACCAGCCCCTGCCCGCCAGCGCCCGTGTCGCCCAGCATCAAGCCCGCCCACGGGTACGACAACTGTTGACCACCTGACCAGACGCCTAATAAAAGTCGTTAAACACGTCCATTTCCCTGCATTTCTTAGATACAATCTCCCCCCGATTATAAGGACGTCTCCTGATCGGGCCTCGCAACACCGTCAATGCTCTGGTATCGCACCGGAATTGACACCCGCACCGCCCACAGAGAGCCGCCCACACAGATCGAGTGAAGCTGGCGCGCTTGCTGTTCCTCAGGCAAAACCACCACTTTTCGCGAATCTGCAGAGCTGTCATTACGCTCGGTCACTGAGCTGTTTGCCCGATTTGCCCGCCATGCACTCCCTGGCGGCAAACCCTCCGGGCACGGTGCCAGGCTGGGACAGCCCTTTTTGAGGTTCACGTCTTCAAAAGAGCGTGAAAAAAACGGGTTTTCACAACTTCACAAGAGTGTGGCGAGCAAATGAATAGTTTTGCGTCTGGATATGCATCATTGGCGTCTACAACAGCCCGACGACACAGGCCCGAGTACACAACGACCGGGGCCTGAAGCCTGTCCGCTACGGATTTGGTTGCACAAACGGATGTATCGACCATAAGTCGAATTGTCAGTCGCCCGTCGAAATGAGTTCATATGGACTCTGATTAGACCCGGCAGGCAGCGTCCGTCGAAGTTGCAAAAAATTGCGAAGATTCGGACATGGCGATCCTGCCATGGGTACCTGGGGCAACACAGACACGCCCCGTCACTCCTGGCAGCCATGCCGTCAATTTGGTGCTGCAGATTTTGGAGACGCGTTAAATGGCGCATAACGAAGCAGTCGACGTAGTACTGGTTGGGGCCGGCATCATGAGTGCCACCCTCGCAGTACTGCTCAAAGAGCTCGACCCCGCGATCAAGCTGGAAGTCGTCGAGCTGATGGATTCCGGTGCCGCGGAGAGTTCCAACCCGTGGAACAACGCCGGTACCGGTCACGCCGGCCTGTGCGAGCTGAACTACACGCCGCAGTCTGCCGACGGCAAAGTCGACATCAAGAAAGCCGTGCACATCAACACCCAGTTCGAGGTGTCGAAGCAGTTCTGGTCGTACCTGACCAAAAAAGGCACCTTCGGTTCGTGCAAATCCTTCATCAGTCCGGTGCCGCACCTGAGCTTCGTTCAGGGCGACAAAGGCGTGTCGTTCCTCAAGGAACGCTTCAAGTTGCTGAGCAAGCATCACGCCTTCTCCGACATGGAGTACACGGAAGACAAAGCCAAGATGGCCGAGTGGATGCCACTGATGATGCCTGGCCGCGCGAAGGATGAAGTCCTCGCCGCCACTCGCGTGATCAATGGTACCGACGTCAACTTCGGCGCCCTGACCAACCAGTTGCTCAAGCACCTGACCAGCGCACCCGATGCCCAGGTCAAGTACTGCAAGCGCGTGACCGGCCTGAAGCGCAACAAGAGCGGCGGCTGGACCGTCAGCATCAAGGACGTCAACAGCGGCAACAGCCGTGAAGTCGATGCCAAATTCGTCTTCCTCGGCGCTGGCGGCGCGGCGTTGCCGCTGCTGCAGGCTTCGGGCATCGAAGAGAGCAAGGGTTTCGGCGGCTTCCCGATCAGCGGCCAGTGGCTGCGCTGCGACAATCCGGAAGTGGTCAAGCACCACCAGGCCAAGGTCTACAGCCAGGCCGCCGTGGGTTCGCCACCGATGTCCGTGCCGCACCTGGACACCCGTGTCGTCGACGGCAAGAAGTCCCTGCTGTTCGGACCATACGCCGGTTTCACCACCAAGTTCCTCAAGCATGGCTCCTTCATGGACCTGCCGATGTCGGTTCGCGCCGGCAACATCGGCCCGATGCTGGCCGTGGCGAAAAACAACATGGACCTGACCAAGTACCTGGTCAGCGAAGTGATGCAATCGATGGAGCAGCGCCTGGATTCCCTGCGTCGTTTCTACCCGGAAGCCAAAGCCGAAGACTGGCGCCTGGAAGTGGCCGGCCAACGGGTGCAGATCATCAAGAAAGACCCGAAAAAAGGCGGCGTGCTGCAATTCGGCACCGAACTGGTCGCGGCCAAGGACGGTTCTCTTGCCGCCCTGCTCGGTGCGTCCCCGGGTGCATCGGTGACCGTTTCGATCATGCTGGAACTGATCGAAAAATGCTTCCCGGGCAAAGCCTCCGGCGAATGGGCTGCCAAACTGGCGGAAATCTTCCCGGCTCGCGAAAAAGTCCTGGAAACCGACGCTGCGCTGTATCGCAAGATCAACGCGCAGAACAACGTCGCACTGGAACTGGTTGAAGCCAGCAGCGAAACCGAAAGCTACGCTTGATTCGGCCCCAATAAAAACGCCCCGCCCTCATTGAGGCCGGGGCGTTTTTTTACGCCTTTGAAAGATCGCGGATCTTAACCGCGAGCCTTCTGGATCAGCTCGATGTAATCCGGTGCGTTGCGCTGGTCCTGGATCAGGGCAACGAAGTCATTGCCGTGCTCGTCCTTGCCGTTCACGTCATAACCGGCCTCGATGAAGAACGTCAGGAAACGCTCGAAATCGTCGATGCGCAAGCCACGGTAGGCCTTGATCAGTTTGTGCAACGAAGGCGAAGTGGCGTCGACCGGTTCGAAATCGAGGAACAACTTGATCTGCTCATCGCCGATCTCGTCACCAATCACTTGTTTCTTATCTTTACGCATTGCCGACTCCAGCTCGCAGACATTTCACGGGGCGGGCAGTTTACCCCTGCGCGGGCCCGGCACTCAACGCGGACGAACGCTAGCGGTATGCAGATCGGCCCAGACATGGCCATTGGCGTAGCTGAGGAACTGGCAATACACCGTGTCATTACGCAGCAGATCGATGATTACCCGGTACTGAGCCAGCGGGTAGTAAAGGGTCAGTGTCTTGCTTTGGTCGTCGTAGACCGGCTTTTTCAGGCTTTTGCTCTCGCCATCGAAATTAACCAGTACCTGACTGATCGTTGCGCCCTTGTTCAGGGATTTGCCCTTGAGGCGGATCAACAACGGCGAAGTGACCGGGATCGGTTGCTGGTTGGACTGGCGCTGACTGCCGACCACCACCGAATATTCGGTGACTTGCAACAGCTGTTGCTGCTCGGGCTCTGCGTCACGCAGGGTCAGGTCATCCGGCGGCAGGTATTGCCCATGCATCGGCGCCGGGGCGGCGGCCAGGGGCAGGCTGAGGGTCAGCAACAGGGCGGCGCAGCAGCGGATCAAAGGGCTCATGACAGGCTCCGGAAACGGGGCCGAGCACTCTAGCATGCACCTGTAGGAGCGAGCTTGCTCGCGATGATCTTGAAGGCGACTCCTGCATGCAGACAGCACGCGTAATCGTTCACGTCCATCGCGAGCGAGCTCGCTCCTACAGGGTAAAAGTCAATCGAACTGCGCGCGCATCCAGGCGTGATATTCAGCAACACCCGGCTCGCCTTCACGGGGAGCCCAATGGGCCAGCTCACCTTCGCCGACCGGGCGATAAGGGCCAGCCTTGCACTCGAACATCAAACTGTCGGCTTCCAATACCACCAGACCGTGGAACACCCCGGTCGGCAGATCCACACCGACACAGTCACCACCGGCCTGCAGGATCTGCTTTTTCACCACTGCGCCGGTCTCATCAAAAATCAACAGCCCAAGGCGCCCCTTGAGGACCAGCAAGGTTTCGGCCTTGTCTTCCCCCAAGTGGCGGTGAGGCGCAATATAGGTGCCCGGTTGCAGCCCGACCGCCATGCGGTGACAGGCATCTTCCATCTGGTGGAAGTTGTGGTGCTGGCGTCCACGAGGATTGGCCCCGGCTTTCTCGGCCAATTCAGCAAACAGCGCTTGATCAAAAAAGCTCGGGGTAGCCATTGCTTACATTCCTTTAACGGCAAAAATCCCGTTGGCGTTACGCCAGTAGCCTTTGTAGTCCATGCCGTAACCGAAGATGTAGCGGTCGATGCACGGCAAACCGACGAAATCGGCCTTCAGGTCCGGGCGAGCCTTGCGGTCGTGGTTCTTGTCGATCAGGACGGCGGTGTGCACTTTACGCGCGCCGGCGTGTTTGCAGAAGTCGATGATCGCGCCCAGGGTGTGACCTTCATCGAGGATATCGTCGATGATCAGTACGTCACGGTCGATGAACGAGATTTCCGGCTTGGCTTTCCAGAACAGCTCACCGCCGCTGGTTTCGTTGCGATAGCGGGTGGCGTGCAGGTAGGACGATTCCAGCGGAAAATTCAGATGGGTCAGCAGCTTGCCGGAGAAAATCAGCCCGCCGTTCATCACACAGAACACCACCGGGTTGCTGTCCGCCAGTTCTTCATTGATTTGCGCACCGACGCGGGCGATGGCCGCCTCGACTTCAGCTTCGGTGTACAGGCAGTCAGCCTCTCGCATGATTTGACGGATATGCTCGAGATTAGCGGACATGGCGCTCTCCAAGGGGGTCTGGGGGGAGGGTCGATTTCGGAAAAGCGGGCAAAGGTACGCATCCCGAACGGCCAGATCAAGCGTTTGTGGACTAACGTACAGTAATGTCTATAGGACAACACCCACGGATAGATTAATCTAGGCCGGTTTTTTTGCCCGCCGCCGGAGCCTTTCCCCATGCCCATCCTCGAGATCCGCCATCCGCTGATCCGTCACAAACTTGGCCTTATGCGCCGCGCAGACATCAGCACCAAGAATTTCCGTGAGCTCGCTCAGGAAGTCGGCGCCCTGCTGACCTATGAAGCCACCAAAGACCTGCCGCTGGAAACCTACGATATCGAGGGTTGGTGCGGCACCGTGTCGGTGGAAAAAATCGCCGGCAAGAAAATTACCGTGGTGCCGATCCTGCGCGCCGGTATCGGCATGCTTGAAGGCGTGCTCAGCCTGATCCCGGGCGCCAAAGTCAGCGCCGTGGGCGTGGCCCGCAACGAGGAAACCCTCGAAGCCCACACCTACCTGGAAAAACTGGTACCGGAAATCGACGAGCGCCTGGCCATGATCATCGACCCGATGCTCGCCACCGGCGGTTCGATGGTCGCAACCATCGACCTGCTGAAAAAAGCCGGCTGCAAGGATATCCGCGCCATGGTGCTGGTCGCCGCGCCGGAAGGCATTGCCGTGGTCGAGAAGGCCCACCCGGACGTCACCATCTACACCGCTTCCATCGATCAGAAACTCAACGAACATGGCTACATCATCCCGGGCCTGGGCGATGCCGGTGACAAGATCTTCGGCACCAAGCAGAAGGACGCGTAACCATGCAGGATGAGTTCAACGATCCGCTCTGGCGCACGGTGCTGTCCGGCGCGCAGATGCTGTTCGTGGCCTTTGGCGCCCTGGTACTGATGCCACTGATCACCGGCCTTGACCCGAACGTGGCACTGTTTACCGCAGGTCTTGGGACGATTCTGTTCCAGATCGTCACCGGGCGTCAGGTGCCGGTGTTCCTGGCGTCGAGCTTTGCCTTCATCACCCCGATCATTCTCGCCAAGGGTCAGTTCGGCCTGGCAGCGACCATGGGCGGCGTGATGGCGGCCGGTTTCGTCTATACCTTCCTCGGCCTGGCCGTGAAGATCAAAGGCACCGGTTTCATCGACCGCATGCTGCCGCCCGTGGTGATTGGTCCCGTGATCATTTCCATCGGCCTGGCCATGGCACCGATCGCCGCCAACATGGCGATGGGCAAGGCTGGCGACGGCTCCGAGCTGATCCACTACCAGACCGCGATGCTGATCTCGATGCCAGCGCTGCTGACCACCTTGATCGTGGCGGTGTTCGGCAAAGGTATCTTCCGCCTGGTACCGATCATTTCCGGCGTACTGGTGGGGTTTGCCCTGTCGTTCTATTTCGGGGTGGTCGACACCGCGAAGATCGCCGCGGCCCCCTGGTTCGCCCTGCCGAACTTCACCGCACCGGAATTCAACTGGCAGGCGATCCTGTTCATCGTCCCCGTGGCGCTGGCTCCGGCCATCGAGCACATCGGCGGTGTGATTGCGGTGGGCAGCGTGACCGGTCGCGATTACCTGAAGAAGCCGGGACTGCATCGCACCCTGCTTGGTGACGGCATCGCCACCACCGCCGCCGGCCTGTTCGGCGGCCCGCCCAACACCACCTATGCCGAAGTGACCGGCGCGGTGATGCTGACCAAGAACTACAACCCGAAAATCATGACCTGGGCGGCGATCTTCGCCATTAGCCTGGCGTTCATCGGCAAATTCGGCGCACTGCTGCAGAGCATTCCGGTGCCGGTGATGGGCGGAATTCTCTGCCTGCTGTTCGGTTCGATCGCGGCCGTTGGCATGAACACACTGATCCGCCACAAGATCGATCTGGGCGAAGCACGCAATCTGGTGATCGTCTCGGTGACGCTGGTGTTCGGGATTGGCGGCGTACTGGTCGGCACCGGTACCGGTCCGGACGACTTCGGCCTCAAAGGCATCGCGCTGTGCGCGGTGGTGGCGATTGCGCTGAACCTGATTCTGCCGGGCAATGACAGCTGGAAGCACAAGAAGGCGGATGAGTCGTTGTTGTAACGGTTCAAGTTTTTTTGTGACTGTGACATCGCTATCGCGGGCAAGCCCGCTCCCACAAGGTCCATACAAAACCTGTGGGAGCGGGCTTGCCCGCGATGCGTTTAAAGCACCAACGGCGCTCGCTCACATAAAGTACTCAACGCCTGTGCCCACCGCGGGTCATCGTTAAGACAAGGCACCAGCACCAACTCCTCCCCTCCCGCTTCGCGGAACTGCTCCAGCCCGCGATCACCAATCTCTTCCAGGGTCTCGATGCAATCGGCAACGAATGCCGGGCACATCACCAGCACCTTCTTCACGCCGTTCTTGGCCAGCTCATCGAGCCGCGCTTCGGTGTAGGGTTCGATCCACTTGGCGCGCCCCAGGCGCGACTGGAAAGACACCGACCACTTGCCGTCCGGCAGGCCCATGCGCTTGGCAAACTCCCTGGCGGTACGCAGGCACTGGCCGCGATAACAGGTGGCAACCACCTGCGGTGGTGCGCCGGCGCAACAGTCGCTTTCGCCATCGAAGCGGTGGCCCGGGTTGAGTTTCGTCAGGTGTCGCTCCGGCAACCCGTGGAAGCTCAGCAACAGGTGATCGTAATCCTGTTGCAGGTAAGGGCTGGCCGTGGCCACCAGGGCATCGAGGTATTCCGGTTGATCGTAGAAAGGCTGGAGCACCGACAGTTGCACATTGAGCTTCTTCTCGCGCACAACCCGCCTGGCTTCCTCGATCACGGTGGTCGTGGTGCTGTCGGCGAACTGTGGATAAAGCGGCGCGAGGGTGATGCGCTTGTGACCCTGGTCGACCAGACGCAACAGTGCCGATTCAATGGACGGCTGGCCGTAACGCATCGCCAGTTCAACCGGACCGTGATGCCATTGCGTGGTCATGGCCTGTTGCAGGCGCCGGCTGAGCACCACCAGCGGCGAGCCCTCCTCCCACCAGATCGAGGCATAGGCGTGGGCCGACTGCTCGGGTCGCTTGAACAGAATCAATGACACCAGCAAGCGCCGCACCGGCCATGGCAGATCGATCACGTAGGGATCCATCAGAAACTGATTGAGGTAGCTGCGCACATCCGCCACCGAGGTGGAGGCCGGTGAGCCCAGGTTGACCAGGAGCAACGCGTGATCGGTCATGCAACGTCCTATTTCAGAGGCGGCTGGACAGATCGTCCAGGGCCGCGCGCAAATCAGTGAACTGGAAAATGAAACCCATCTTGAGCAGGCGAGCCGGCGTGGCTCGCTGGCCACCCAACAGCAGCAACGACAACTCGCCCAACCCGACCTTCAACGCAATCGCCGGCATCGGCATGAACGCCGGGCGGTGCAACACGCTGCCCAGGGTTTTGGCAAACTCGCGATTGCGTACCGGCTTTGGCGCGCAGGCATTATAGGGACCGTTGGCTTCATTGCGATGCAGAAGAAAATCGATCAGGGCGATTTGATCGTTGATATGGATCCACGGCATCCATTGCCGACCATTGCCGATAGGCCCGCCCAGCCCCAGTTTGAACGGCAATAACAGCCGCGACAAAAAGCCGCCCTCGGCGGATAGCACCAGCCCCGTGCGGATGAGTATCACGCGAATACCCAAGGCTTCGGCGCGCTGGGCGGTTTCCTCCCAGGCGATGCACAACTGGCTGGCGAAATCATCGATCACCGGTGGCGATTCTTCGGTCAGTTCACGCTCGCCGCCGTCGCCATACCAGCCCACGGCGGATCCGGAAATCATCACCCGTGGTTTCTGCTCCCGGCTTTCGAGCCAGGCCAACAGGGTTTCCGTCAGGGTGATGCGGCTGCTCCACAACAACGCCTTGCGCTTGTGCGTCCATGGGCGATCGGCAATTGGTGCGCCAGCGAGATTGACGATGGCATCGACCGGCTCCTGCCCCACATCTTCCAGGCGAGCGATACCCCGCACTTTAGCACCACAGATTTTGGCCACTTTGGACGGCGTGCGACTCCAGACAGTCAACCGATGCCCCTGACCCAACCAGTGCCGACAGAGCTGACGTCCTATCAAACCAGTACCGCCGGTCAGCAATATGTGCATGACTTCTTCCTCGCGTGGCGTTTTACCCTGATCACTAGTCTATTTTTATAAGCAAGGGATCTTTGATATCGGGCAGACTCTGTGTTTAACAATAGGCCAAGCTGTCGGAACGAGAACGCAAAAAGTTGTACCACATAACAAAAATGTACAGGTTTTAACCCCCGCGTAGTCTGTACAGAAAGGTAAACGAGGCCCTTATGACTGTACCTATCGCAATCATCGGCACCGGCATAGCCGGGCTCTCAGCCGCCCAAGCCCTGACAGATGCAGGGCATGTCGTGCAACTTTTCGATAAAAGCCGCGGCAGTGGCGGACGTATGTCGAGCAAGCGCAGCGATGCGGGTGTTCTGGACATGGGGGCGCAATACTTCACTGCTCGCGACCGCCGCTTCGTCACCGAAGTCCAGCGCTGGCAAGCCAAAGGCTGGGTCGCCGAATGGACGCCGCAGCTGTACACCTACCACGGTGGCCGGCTCGATCTGTCGCCGGACGAGCAGACGCGCTGGGTCGGTACGCCGCGCATGAGCGCGATCACCCGCGCCCTGCTCGGTGATCTCGAAGTGCATTTCGCCTGCCGGATCACCGAAGTGTATCGAGGTGAAGAACACTGGCACTTACAGGACGCCGAAGGCTTTACCCACGGGCCCTTCAGCCACGTCGTGGTCGCCACGCCCGCACCGCAGGCAACCGCCTTGCTGGCCTCCGCGCCGAAGCTTGCCGGTGCCGCCGCCGGGGTAAAAATGGACCCGACCTGGGCAGTCGCCCTGGCGTTCGAAACCCCGCTGGACACCCCCATGGAAGGCTGCTTCCTGCAAGACAGCCCTCTCGACTGGCTGGCACGCAACCGCAGCAAACCCGGACGCGACAATACGATGGACACCTGGGTACTGCATGCCACCAGCGCCTGGAGCCGCCAGCACATCGACCTGCCCAAGGAAGCCGTGATCGAACAATTGCACGGTGCCTTCGCCGAACTGCTGCACAGCGCCATGCCCGCACCGAGCTTCAGCCTCGCCCACCGCTGGCTCTACGCCCGCCCCAACAGCAACCATGAATGGGGCACCCTGGCCGATGCCGATCTGGGCCTGTACGCGTGTGGCGACTGGTGCCTGTCGGGGCGCGTGGAAGGCGCCTGGCTCAGCGGCCAGGAAGCCGCACGCCGGTTGCATGAGCATTTGCAATGAACCACATCAATCCCTGTAGGAGCGAGCTTGCTCGCGATGGTCATTAACGGTAACGCGCACGTTGTGGAAACCAACGCTGCCTTCCCGTTCATCGCGAGCAAGCTCGCTCCTACAGGGTGTTTAAAAACTTATACAAAAAATTTGACTTGCACACCTTTGAATCTATGATGAACCTGAGTTGTACAGACAAAGAGGCCTGTACAGGTTTTTGATTCCGAGGTGCTTCCATGCCCCTGCCCGCCACCAAGCCGAAAATCGCCATCAGCGCCTGCCTGATGGGGGCCGAGGTGCGCTACAACGGCGGGCACAAGGCATCACGGCTATGCAGCCAGACCCTTACCGATTACTTCGATTTCGTGCCGGTCTGTCCGGAAGTCGCCATCGGCCTGGGCATTCCTCGTGAACCGATCCGGCTGGTGGAGGATGTGGATCAGCCCCAGGCGCTCGGCACGGTCAATCCCCAGCTCAACGTCACCCGGCCACTGGCCGAATACGGCCAGCACATGGCAGCGGAACTGGGCGATATCTGCGGCTACATCTTCATGCAGCAGTCTCCATCCTGTGGAGTGGAGCGGGTCAAGGTCTACCACGCCAACGGCGCACTGCTGGACCGTGGCGGCCAGGGCATCTACGCCCAGGCCTTTTGCGACTCGCGTCCTGATTTGCCGGTGGAAGAGGACGGTCGGCTGAACGACCCGGTACTGCGAGAAAACTTCCTCACCCGCGTATTCGCCTACCACGCCTGGCAGCAACTGCTGCAAGAAGGCTTGAGCCGTCGTGGCCTCACGGACTTTCATTCGCGCTACAAGTACCTGCTGATGGCGCATAACCCGGTGCAATACAAAACACTGGGCAACCTGCTGGGCAACATGGGCCACAGCGATCCGCAGATACTGGGTCCGCGTTACTTCAGCGAACTGATGACAGCCCTGAAACGATGCGCCACGCGGGGCACACACAGCAATGTCCTTCAACACCTCAGCGGCTATCTTAAACAGGCGATCAGCGCCGAGGATAAACAGGAAGTTCAGCACGTCATCGGCCAGTATCGTCACGGCATCGTGCCGCTGGTGGTGCCGCTGACACTGCTCAAGCATCACTTTCGCCAGCACCCGGATCCCTACATTGCGCAGCAGGTCTACCTGCAACCGCACCCGGAAAACCTCAGTTTGCGAAACGCCATTTAATGAACGCCCTACCCGACCGCAGCGCCAGCGAAGACCTCGGCACGGACTTTCGCAAAGCCCTCGACGAAGGCTGGCTTCCCATTCGTGAAGTCGCGCGAAGGACGGGCGTCAATGCCATCACCCTGCGTGCCTGGGAACGGCGCTATGGCTTGATCGTGCCGCAGCGCACGCCCAAGGGCCATCGACTGTTCTCGGCCGAACATGTGCAACGCATCCTGACGATTCTCACCTGGCTCAACCGAGGCGTCGCCGTCAGCCAGGTCAAGCAATTGCTCGACACCCCGCAGGCCATCAGCGAATCGGTGGAAAACGATTGGCAACGGCTGCGTCAGACATTGCTGCAAGCGGTGACGCATCTGGCCGAGCGCACCCTTGACGACACCCTCAATCAAACCATCGCGCTGTACCCGCCACGGACCTTGTGCGAGCAGCTGCTGATGCCCTTGCTGGCGGATCTGGAGCAACGCTGGCAAGGCCAGTTCGGCGCACAGATGGAGCGGGTATTTTTTTATTCCTGGCTACGCAGCAAATTTGGCGCGCGCATCTACCATAACAACCGCCAGTTACACACTTCGCCCCTGCTGTTGATCAATCACTCCGACCTGCCGCTGGAACCGCATCTGTGGCTCACCGCCTGGTTGATCAGCAGCGCCGATTGCCCGGTGGAAGTGTTCGACTGGCCACTGCCCGCCGGCGAACTGGCGCTGGCGGTGGATCACCTGCAACCCCGGGGCGTACTGCTGTATTCCAGCAAAGCCATGAACCTGGCGCAGCTGACGAAACTTTTGAATGGCGTCAGCTGCCCAAAAATGATCGCCGGACCAACGGTGTGTATCCACCACGCCGAGTTGTCCGAAAGAACTTCCGTAACTGCCGAGTTGTACCTGGCTGAAGACCCGTTGTTGGCACACCAGGCACTCATTCAGCGTGGGCTCATTTAATGTGGACGTTTGCATGCAATTGATCTGGCTACGCGGCGACTTGCGCGTAAATGACAACACCGCCCTCTCGGCCGCAGCCGCGGTGGGCCCCTGCGTTGCGGTGTATCTGCTGAGCCCCGGGCAATGGCTGGAACACGACGATGCACCGTGCAAGGTGGATTTCTGGCTACGTAATCTGACGCAGCTGAGCCAGGCGCTGGGCGAACTGAACATTCCCCTGTTGATCCGCTCGGCCGAGCACTGGGATCAGGCGCCAGCGGTGCTGCTCGATCTGTGCCGGCAACTGAAGATCGATGCCGTGCATTTCAACGAGGAATACGGCGTCCATGAAAGCCGGCGCGATAAGGCGGTGACCGACAAACTGCAAGGCGAAGGCATTGCCGTCCACAGCTATCTCGATCAGCTGCTGTTCCAGCCTGGCAGCGTGCTGACCAAAACCGGTACGTACTTTCAGGTCTTCAGTCAGTTCCGAAAGGTCTGCTACGAACGTCTGCACCATTCGTTGCCGCGGCTGGTGAAAGCACCCACGGCACGAAAGCCGTTGAAGATTTCCGGCGACGAGATCCCCACCCGGATCAAGGGTTTTGCCCCACCCTCCGAGCACCTGCGCGCGCTGTGGCCGGCCGGCGAGATTGAAGCAAGACGCCGCCTCGACAGCTTTACCGACGCTCAGATCGCCCACTACCAGGCCGAACGGGACTTCCCGGCGAAACCCGGCACCAGCCAACTGTCGGCCTATCTCGCCGCCGGCGTGATTTCCCCGCGCCAGTGCCTGCACGCCGCGCTTTCGAGCAATCAAGGGGAATTCGAAAGCGGCAACGTCGGCGCGGTTACCTGGATCAATGAGCTGCTGTGGCGCGAGTTCTACAAGCACATTCTGGTGGGTTACCCCAGGGTGTCCCGCCACCGCGCATTTCGCCCGGAAACCGAAGCCCTGGCCTGGCGCGATGCGCCGGATGAGCTCGCTGCCTGGCAGGAGGCCCGCACCGGGCTGCCGATCATTGACGCGGCCATGCGCCAGTTGCTGGAAACCGGCTGGATGCACAATCGCCTGCGCATGATCGTGGCAATGTTCCTGACCAAAAACCTGCTGATCGACTGGCGAGAAGGCGAGCGCTTTTTCATGCGCCACCTGATTGATGGCGACCTGGCAGCCAATAATGGCGGTTGGCAATGGAGCTCATCGACCGGCACCGATGCGGCACCCTACTTCCGTATTTTCAACCCGCTGAGCCAGTCGGAAAAATTCGACGAACAGGGCATATTCATCAAGTCCTGGCTGCCGGAGCTGGCAGGGTTGAACAAAAAAGAAGTCCATAATCCGCAGGTCAGCGGTCTGTTCGGCGTCGCGGATTACCCGTCGCCGATTGTCGACCTGCACGCTTCCCGCGCACGGGCCCTTGCCGCGTTCAAGAACCTGCCGTCACGCCAAAGCGCCGGAGGTGCATATGAATAACAGCTGGCAATTGACCCGACGCCAGGAATTTCATGGCCATCTGCAATGCTTCAATGGCGGGCCACTGTGTCTGGATCTTTTATCGATATGGGATCGGGGCAACCCTCGGTCGAAAAGGAGCACGGGATGAGTATTACGCCTCCACGACGATATTGGCTGACCGGAGCGAGCAACGGCCTGGGCGCCTCGCTGGCCGAAGAGATACTGAAAACCGGCGCCCATCTGGCCGTCAGCTCACGCTCACTGGCGCCATTGAAAGTCTTGTCTCAACGCTATCCGGGGCAAGTGCTGGTGCTGGCTGGCGATATGACCAACAGTCAGACGGTACGTGAAACAAGCGAGCAGATTGCCGAGATCTGGGGCTCGCTGGACACGCTGATTCTCAATGCCGGTACATGCGAATACGTGGATGCCAAACAGTTCGATGCCTCGATCGTCGAGCACGTGGTACGTACCAACCTGCTTGCCAGCAGCTATTGCGTTGAAGCGGCGTTGCCGTTGTTGCGCGCCGGAACCGCACCTCACCTGGTGGGCCTGGCCAGCCCGGTCACCTACCTGCCGCTCCCCCGGGCCGAAGCTTATGGCAATTCCCGAGCAGGCTTGCGTTACCTGTTCGAGTCCATGCGCCTGGACGTTGCATCGGATGGGGTCGAAGTCACCGTGGTCAGCCCCGGCGCGCTCGACATATCGCCCGTCGCCAAAAAAGACCCGTTGGCCCCTTTCCTCTGGCCGGCTGCCAAGGCCGCACGCTATATCTTTGAAAAACTCAAAAACCGTCCTCTGGAGATTCACTTCTCGGGGACGACTGTCGCCGAGCTATGGCCGATGGCGAAATTGCCCTGCAAGACAGAGCTGACGATCGGTAAAAGCATGGTACGCAGCAGCCCACCGATCATGGACTCGCCGTGAGCAGCTCCATAAGGGCATGAAGCAAGCCTGATGGGCGCGGCCGGGCGTCCGTCAGAGCTTTCACACACTGTCGACGGCGTGCCTTACACTGCGCGCCATGAAAACCATTCCCCATCTGCAAATTGCCGAGTCGGCCGTGACGTGTTCGACCTGCGCGGCTTGCTGCTGCCAGCTCGAAGTGATGCTGATCACCGATACAGGCGTACCCGAGCGCTATATCGATACCGATGAGTGGGGCGGGGAAGTCATGCTGCGCCTGGACGACGGCTGGTGTGCCGCGCTGGATCGCGACACGATGATGTGCACCATCTACGAAAAACGCCCGCTGATCTGCCGGGAATTCGAAATGGGCGCGCCGGAATGCCTCGATGAACGCCAGGGGATTTCGACGGCGTATCGCTGAAATCCAAGCAACGCCTCCCCTGTAGGAGCGAGCCTGCTCGCGATGGACTCAAGAGCGCCGCGTGTAACCAGCAAACACGCGTATTCGTTGACGACCATCGCGAGCAGGCTCGCTCCTACAGGGGGATTCTGCTTACAGCGGCATCGTGTAATGCAATGAGTAACTCTCTACACCGTCGTTCGGATTGGTCATCCCGGCATTGGAATAGTGTGTCGCGCGAACACCGACTTCATGTCCGCCGGCAAAGCGCAGGCCGAAGCCGAAACGGTCTTCAAACTGAAAGGCGCTGCCAAGCTGGTTGTTTTCAACCTCGGTATTGGCAAACAGCGCCACGCCGACCCCAAGTTCAACGTAGGGTTTGACGTTCTGGCCGGAAAACTCATAAACGAACACAGGCGAGAATGACAGGCTGTGGTTGCTGGAGGACTCGTCACCTTCCCAGTAGGTATAGGCGCCGCTCCAGTAACCGGTCAGTCGACCGACGTCGCTCTGCCACCAGCTCTTGTCCCAATCGAACTGCATGCCCAGACGATAAGTCATGGTCGAATCACTGGTCTGACCGACCCCGAACTCCACCCCTGCCGCCTGTGCCGTAAAACTTTGCCCCATCAATGCGGCCGCAATCGCGGCCAAGCAGAATAGTCGCTTCATAGAAACATCCTTTTCCGAACGATTTCGTTTGGTTTTATTGTTGCTTGACGCTCACAGCTATAGAAGTCGACGGTAAATCAGAAGTTCACCTCTTTTTCGGTTTCCCCAAACTACCTTTGCAAGCTTTGCACAACGCCAGAGTTATGCCACAGGATTGGCAATATATTTGTGAAGTGCTCAGGATCGGCACTGCTCCAGAACCGCGCAGCTCGCGCAGGTCCGTCGGCGAGCAGTTCGCGCTCGGCCAGCAAGCGTTGAAGTTGCCGTGCAACGGCGGCGCCGGTGTCGATCAGGCTGATGTCATCGGGGATCATCTGCTTGAGCAGCGGCCTGAGAAAAGGGTAATGGGTGCAGCCAAGAATGATGGTGTCGGCGCCTGCTGCAAGCAGCGGCCGAACGTAGTTTTCCAGTAACTGGCGCAAGGCGGGGCTATGCAGATCGCCGCTCTCGATGAGTTCTACCAGCCCGGGGCAAGGCTGGGTGATCACTTGCACATCGTTGGCGAAACGGTCGAGCAACGCCGCAAACCTGGCGCTCTGCAACGTGCCTGTCGTCGCCAGCACGCCGACCACGCCGCTGCGGGTGGCGGCTGCGGCCGGCTTGACCGCCGGCTCCATGCCGACGATGGGCCACTGGGGGTATTCGCGTCGCAGGTCGGCGACACCCGCCACAGTCGCGGTGTTGCAGGCCAGCACCAGGGCCTTGGCGCCCTGCTGTTGAAAAAAGTCGGCGATGACGCTGCAACGCTGCTGGATGAATTCCGGGGTTTTCTCACCGTAGGGAATGTTGCCGCAATCGGCGACGTACAAAAGCGATTCGTTGGGCAGCAAGCGCTGGATCTCGGCCAGCACCGAAAGCCCGCCGACACCGGAATCGAATACGCCAATCGGCGCTTCACGCATGCGTTGGCCCACAGACGCTGCAACCCGGATCACGCTTGACCCGCAATTCACGGAAGCGCGAGCCCAACGCATCGATCAACAACAAGCGCCCCACCAGCGGCTCGCCGAATCCGGCCAGCAACTTCAGGGCTTCGAGCGCCTGCAAGCTGCCCACCAGGCCTACCAGCGGGCCGACGACACCGGCTTCGCTGCAGGTCAGCTCGGCCTCGCTGCCGTGCCCATACAAACAGTGGTAGCACGGGCTTTCCGGGCGGCGCGGGTCGAACACCGACAACTGCCCTTCAAGGCGAATCGCCGCACCGCTGACCAGCGGCTTGCCGGCCCCGACGCAAGCGGCATTGACCGCTTCACGGGTGGAAAAGTTGTCGGAACAGTCGAGGACCAGATCCACCCCGGCCACGACCGCCGCCAGCGAGTCTTCATCCAGGGCAGCGCGATGGGCCACGAGCCGGACTTCGGGATTGATGGCCGTCAGGCGCTTGATCGCCGAATCGACTTTGGTCGTGCCGACGCTGTCGGTGTCGTGAATGATCTGGCGTTGCAGGTTGGTCAGATCGACCGTATCGAAGTCCGCCAGGTGCAACTCGCCGACACCCGCCGCCGCCAGGTACAGCGCCACCGGTGCGCCGAGACCACCGAGGCCGACAATCAGTACGCGACTGTCTTTTAGCCGCAACTGACCGTCGATGTCGATGTGCGCCAACAGGATCTGTCGGCTGTAACGCAGCAATTCCTGATCATTCAGCACGGCAGGCGCCCCAGACTGATGCGTTGGTGGCCGCCCAGGTCGGTGCGGCTGTGGACTTCTTCAAAGCCGCGAGTCAGCAGCAGGTCGCGCACTGCATCGGCCTGATCGTAACCGTGTTCGAGCATCAACCAGCCACCGGCCTCCAGATGATCCGGTGCCTGGGCAACGATCAAACGCAGATCGTCGAGACCGTCGACACCGGCCACCAGGGCACTGGCCGGCTCGAAGCGCACATCACCTTCGACCAGGTGCGGATCGGCGGCGGCGATGTAGGGCGGGTTGCTGATGATCAACTGAAAACGCTGGCCTTGCAGCGCACTGAACCAGTGACTGCTGAGCACTGTGGCGTTATTCAAATTCAGGCGCTGGCGATTGCGCTCGGCCAGGGCCACCGCTTCGGGAACGCGGTCCACTGCCGTGACCTTCCAGGCCGGACGCTCGCTGGCCAACGCCAATGCGATCGCGCCGCTGCCGGTGCCGAGGTCCAGGACCCTGGCCGGTGTGGCAGGCAACAGTTCGAGGGCGGCCTCCACCAGCAACTCGGTGTCCGGGCGCGGGATCAGCGTGTGCGGTGCGACTTCCAGGTCGAGCTTCCAGAAACCCTGCTGCCCCAGAATGTAAGCCACCGGCTCACCGCTGCGGCGGCGCTGCAGGTAATTGGCGAAGGTCAATGCCGCTTCACTCGGCACGATACGTTCCGGCCAGGTGTGCAAAAAGCTGCGGGACTTGCCCAACGCTGCCGCCAGCAACAATTCGGCATCCAGACGCGCGGTGGGCGAGTCAGGCAATTCGGCGGCACGCAACAGACTGGCGATGATCGTCATTTACTCACCTATCGCTGCCAGTTGATCGGCCTGGTATTCGGCCAGCAGCGGCTCGATCACCGCCTCGACACCACCGGCGAGGATTTCGTCGAGGGAGTACAGGGTCAGGTTGACCCGATGGTCGGTCACCCGGCCCTGGGCAAAGTTGTAGGTACGGATACGCTCGGAGCGGTCACCGGAACCCACCAGCAACTTGCGCTCGCTGGCGATGGCATTGGCCGCGGCGCTGGTCTGCTGGTCGTTGAGCTTGGCCGACAGCCAGGCCATCGCCCGCGCACGGTTCTTGTGCTGCGAACGTTCTTCCTGGCACTCGACCACGATGCCGGATGGCAAGTGGGTGATGCGGATTGCCGAGTCGGTCTTGTTGACGTGCTGACCACCGGCACCGGAGGAGCGATAGGTATCGATCCGCAGGTCCGCCGGGTTGATCTCGATCGCTTCCTGTTCGTCCGGCTCGGGCAACACGGCCACGGTGCAGGCCGAAGTATGGATGCGCCCTTGGGACTCTGTCGCCGGGACCCGTTGCACGCGATGGGCGCCGGATTCGAACTTCAGTTTGCCGTAGACGTTTTCGCCTTCGACCCGGGCAATGACTTCTTTATAGCCGCCGTGCTCACCCTCGTTTTCCGAGAGGATTTCCACGCGCCAGCCACGACGCTCGGCATAGCGCGAATACATGCGGAACAGGTCGCCGGAGAAGATCGCCGCCTCGTCGCCACCGGTGCCGGCGCGGATTTCGAGGAACACGTTGCGTCCGTCGTTCGGGTCCTTGGGCAGCAACATGCGTTGCAGGCTGGCTTCCAGTTCGACCAGTTGCTCCTTGGCTTCGCGGACTTCTTCCACGGCCATCTCGCGCATGTCCGGGTCGCTGTCCTTGAGCAGGGCCTGGGCGCCTTCGAGATCGCCCTGCACTTTGACCAACTGTTTATAGGTTTCGACAATCGGCTCGACTTCCGCGTATTCCTTGGAATAGGTACGGAATTTGGCCTGATCGGAAATGACCTCGCCGTCGCCCAGCAGGGCGGTCAATTCTTCGAAACGATCCTGGAGGACATCCAGCTTATTGAGCAGTGACGCTTTCATTGCGATTTCTTTTCCGAAAAGCTTTCCGATGAGCCCTCATTGAGGGCAAAGAGTTCCTGGGCCATCGCCAGCGCATCGAGGCGCCCTTCGGCAGAGAGCTTTTTCAACTGCACGCTTGGGGCGTGCAACAGTTTGTTGGTCAGGCCTCGGGCCAGTTGCACCAGCACTTCTTCGGCGCTGGCGCCATTGGCCAGCAGGCGCTGGGCCTTTTGCAGTTCTTCGTCGCGCAAGCGCTCGCTTTGTTGACGATAGGCCTTGAGCACGTCGACCGCCGCCAGTTCGCGCAGGCGAACCATGAAATCCTCAGCACCGACCGAGACCATTTCCTCCGCGGCTTGCGCGGCGCCCTGGCGGCTCTTGAGGTTCTCGGCGACCACTTCGTGGAGATCGTCGACGCTGTAGAGGTAAACGTCGTCCAACTCGCCGACTTCAGGCTCGATATCCCGTGGAACGGCGATATCCACCATGAAGATCGGCTTGTGCTTGCGCAGTTTCAGCGCACTTTCGACGGCGCCCTTGCCAAGGATCGGCAATTGGCTAGCGGTCGAACTGATCACGATGTCGCTGCGCACCAGCTCAGCGGGAATGTCGGACAACAGCACCGCATGAGCGCCGAACTGTTCGGCCAGGATGCTGGCGCGCTCCAGCGTGCGGTTGGCCACGACGATGCGTTTTACCCCGAGGTCATGCAGGTGGCGGGCGACCAGGGTGATGGTCTCGCCAGCGCCAATCAACAGGGCCTGGCTGCGTTGCAGGTCGCTGAAAATCTGTTTTGCCAGGCTGACCGCGGCAAACGCCACGGACACCGGGTTTTCGCCGATGGCGGTGTCGGTACGGACTTGCTTGGCTGCGTTGAACGTGGCCTGGAACAGCCGCCCGAGCAACGGCCCGATGGTGCCGGCTTCGCGGGCCACGGCGTAGGCCGATTTCATCTGGCCGAGAATCTGCGGTTCGCCCAGCACCAGCGAGTCGAGCCCGGAAGCGACGCGCATCATGTGACGAACTGCCGCATCATCTTCGTGCACATAACTGCTCGCGCGCAGCTCTTCGAGGCTCAATTGATGATATTCGGCCAGCCAGCGCAGCACGATATCGGCCGACAGGTGATCCTGTTCTATATAGAGTTCACTGCGATTGCAGGTGGAGAGGATCGCAGCTTCGCGGCTGTCGGTGAGTCGGCAGAGCTGCTGCAAGGCCTCAACCAGCTGCTCAGGGGTAAAGGCCACGCGCTCGCGGACGTCTACTGAAGCAGTCTTGTGGTTAATACCGAGTGCGAGGAAGGCCATTCAAAGTCGCTGATGGTGACGTGAAGCCGGCAATTGTCCTACTTCGTCAGATTCAGGACAACTACCCGATATCTATCACCCCGGTAGAGATCGCCGGCGATTGCGAGCCGTTCTCGTTTGCAGGGGCATGGCGCTGCTGTCCCAGTCCGTGAATCCGGTAAATTGCCGGGCCGGTTATGTTTGACCGAAGGCTTGTGTCATGATGATCCGACCGCAGGTTAGTCGTCCTCTTCCTATATGAATAGATCTTCCGCGTTGCTCCTCGCTTTTGTCTTCCTCACCGGCTGCCAGGCCCTGGCCCCGGTGTCGCCGGACGGCACCTCACCGACCGAAGACAGCACCCCGGCACCTGAAAAGCCCAAGGTTTACAGCTCGTTCAGCCAGGATACGATCTACAGCCTGCTGAGCGCCGAACTGGCGGGCCAGCGCAATCGCTTTGACATTGCCCTGGACAACTACGTGACCCAGGCGATCAACACACAGGATCCGGGCGTTTCCGAACGGGCATTTCGCATCGCCGAATACCTGGGCGCCGACCAGCCTGCCCTGGACACCGCACTGATCTGGGCCAAAAACGCCCCGGATGACCTTGAGGCTCAACGTGCCGCCGCAGTGCAACTGGCACGGGCCGGGCGCTATGACGACTCCATGGTCTACATGGAGAAAGTCCTGCAAGGCAAGGGCGACACCCATTTCGATTTCCTTGCCCTGTCCGCGGCCGACACCGACCAGGACACCCGTAACGGTCTGATGAAGAGCTTCGACCGTTTGCTGCAACGCCACCCGAACAACGGCCAGCTGATCTTCGGCAAGGCCTTGCTGCTGCAACAGGACGGTGACACCCGCGCTGCGCTGACCCTTCTGGAAAACAATCCCCCGGATGACGGCGAAATAGCGCCGATTTTGCTGCGTGCACGCCTGCTGCAATCCCTTGGTCGCAGTGATGAAGCCCTGCCGCTGCTGCAAAAAAGCATCAAGAAGTACCCGGACGACAAGCGCCTGCGCCTGACCTACGCCCGCATGCTGGTTGAACAGGACCGCATGGATGACGCCAAGGCCGAGTTCTCCAGCCTCGTCCAGCAGTACCCGGAAGACGACGAGCTGCGTTATTCCCTGGCGCTGGTCTGCCTGGAAGCCAAGGCCTGGGATGAGGCCAAGGGCTACCTCGAGGACTTGATCGCCCGCGAAAGCCACGTCGATTCGGCACACCTGAACCTGGGGCGGATCGCCGAAGAGCGCAACGATCCACAGGGCGCGCTGATTGAGTACGGACAGGTCGGTCCGGGCAACGACTACCTGCCGGCGCAGCTGCGCCAGGCCGATATCCTGATGAACAACGGCAAGACTGCCGAAGCCCAGCGCAAGCTTGCGGCCCAGCGCGATGAGCAACCGGACTACGCGATCCAGCTGTATCTGATCGAAGCCGAAACCCTGGCCGCCAACAAACAGGGCGACAAGGCCTGGCAAGTCCTGCAAAAGGGGCTGCAGCAATACCCGGATGATCCGAACCTGCTATACACCCGGGCCATGCAAGCGGAAAAACGCAATGACCTGGCGCAGATGGAAAAAGACCTGCGCCTGATCATCAAGCGCGATCCGGACAACGCGATGGCGCTGAACGCCCTCGGTTACACCCTGTCCGATCGTACGACCCGTTACGCCGAAGCCAAGGCCTTGATCGAGCAGGCGCACCAGATCAATCCGGAAGATCCGGCGGTACTCGACAGCCTCGGCTGGGTGAATTTCCGCCTGGGCAATCTAGACGAAGCGGAACGCCTGCTGCGCCAGGCCCTGGAACGCTTCCCCGACCAGGAAGTCGCCGCTCACTTGGGCGAAGTCCTGTGGGCCAGCGGCAAACAGCGCGAAGCCCGACAAATCTGGGACAAGTTCCTCAAGGCACAACCCGACAGCCCTATCCTGCGCAGCACCATCAAGCGCCTGACCGGTTCAGAGACTCTTTAAGATTATGTTTTTGCGTCACATCATCGCATTCAGCTTCATCGCCCTGCTCGCCGGTTGCGCGGGTTTCGGTGCCCGCGAATCAGTCGAGGGGCACGGCAATCCTGCGCAATGGCGCGAGCACAAAACGCAACTGACCAACCTCGACGGCTGGCAGATCGACGGCAAGATCGGCATTCGTGCGCCGAAAGACTCGGGCAGCGGCACGCTGTTCTGGTTGCAGCGCCAGGATTACTACGACATCCGCCTCTCCGGGCCTTTGGGTCGCGGCGCCGCCCGCCTGACCGGACGGCCGGGCAAAGTGTCGCTGGAAGTCGCCAACCAGGGACGCTATGAAGCGCCGACTCCGGATGCATTGCTCGAAGAGCAGCTGGGCTGGAAGCTGCCGGTTTCCAATCTGGCCTGGTGGGTCCGCGGGCTTCCAGCGCCGGACAGCAAAAGCCGCCTGACCCTGGACGGCGACAGCCGCCTGGCCAGTCTCGAACAGGATGGCTGGCAGGTTGAATACACCGCCTACACCGAGCAAAACGGCTACTGGCTGCCCGAGCGGATCAAGCTGCACGGCACTGACCTTGATGTCACGCTGGTGATCAAGACCTGGCAGCCGCGCAAGCTTGGGAGCTGACATGTCGAACGCTCGCCTGACCCTGCCTTCCCCGGCCAAACTCAATTTGATGCTGCACATTCTTGGTCGCCGCGAAGACGGTTACCACGAACTGCAGACGCTGTTTCAGTTTCTCGATTACGGCGACGAAATCACCTTCGCCCTGCGCGAAGACGGGGTGATTCAACTTCACACCGAGTTCGACGGAGTTCCTCACGACAGCAATCTGATCGTGAAGGCGGCGAGAAAACTTCAGGAGCAATCGGGCTGCACCCTCGGCATTGATATCTGGATCGAAAAAATCCTGCCCATGGGCGGCGGGATCGGTGGCGGAAGCTCGAACGCCGCGACCACTTTGCTGGGCCTCAATCATCTCTGGCAACTGGGCTGGGATGAGGACCGGTTGGCCGCGCTGGGCCTGACACTGGGGGCCGACGTTCCGGTTTTCGTACGTGGCCATGCGGCTTTTGCCGAAGGCGTGGGGGAGAAACTTACCCCCGTTGAACCCGAGGAACCCTGGTACGTCGTGCTGGTGCCGCAAGTCTCTGTAAGCACAGCAGAAATTTTTTCCGATCCGTTGTTGACACGTAACTCGGCGCCCATTAAAGTGCGCCCCGTTCCCGAGGGAAACAGTCGTAACGACTGCTTGCCGGTGGTAGCAAGACGTTATCCAGAAGTGCGTAACGCCTTGAATTTGCTAGGTAATTTTACCGAAGCAAAACTCACCGGAACTGGAAGTTGTGTGTTTGGGGGCTTCCCAAGCAAAGCTGAAGCTGATAAAGTCTCGGCCCTTCTTACAGAGACCCTTACAGGTTTTGTAGCAAAAGGAAGCAACATTTCGATGTTGCATCGCAAGTTACAGAGTCTGCTCTAAAGGAACCGAGTACAGGGTACTCGTTGCAACAGATACAGGGGCGTCGCCAAGCGGTAAGGCAGCAGGTTTTGATCCTGCCATGCGTTGGTTCGAATCCAGCCGCCCCTGCCATTTTCCTATACTCATCCAGGTATACCCTCAGCCTTCAGGTACTGCGCGTGTCCAAGATGATGGTCTTTACGGGGAACGCTAACCCCGATCTGGCTCGGCGTGTCGTACGTCAGCTGCATATCCCTCTCGGTGACATCTCTGTCGGTAAATTCTCCGACGGCGAAATTACTGCCGAGATCAATGAAAACGTTCGCGGTAAAGACGTCTTCATTATTCAGCCGACTTGCGCTCCGACCAACGATAACCTGATGGAACTGGTAGTGATGGCTGATGCCTTCCGCCGCTCCTCGGCTACTCGTATTACTGCTGTTATTCCTTACTTTGGTTATGCCCGTCAGGATCGCCGTCCGCGTTCCGCACGTGTGGCTATCAGCGCGAAAGTCGTTGCTGACATGCTTACCGTAGTCGGCATCGACCGTGTTCTCACGGTTGATCTGCATGCTGACCAGATTCAGGGCTTCTTCGATATTCCGGTAGATAACATCTACGGCTCCCCGGTTCTGGTGGATGACATTGAAGATCAGCGCTTCGAAAACCTGATGATCGTGTCCCCGGACATTGGCGGCGTCGTGCGTGCACGTGCCGTTGCCAAATCCCTGGGCGTGGATCTCGGGATCATCGACAAACGCCGTGAGAAAGCCAATCACTCTGAAGTGATGCATATCATCGGTGATGTCGAAGGGCGTACCTGCATCCTGGTCGATGACATGGTCGATACCGCCGGCACCCTGTGCCACGCGGCCAAGGCCTTGAAAGAGCATGGCGCTGCCAAGGTTTTCGCCTACTGCACGCACCCTGTGCTGTCGGGTCGGGCGATCGAAAACATTGAAAATTCCGTGCTGGACGAGCTGGTGGTGACCAACACCATCCCGCTGTCCGCTGCAGCACAAGCCTGTGCGCGTATCCGTCAACTGGATATCGCACCGGTAGTTGCCGAGGCGGTCCGCCGCATCAGCAATGAAGAATCGATCAGCGCGATGTTCCGCTAAGGGCCCTGCCCTTCTCGAACATCCCGTTGACGAAAAGCGCCCCGCCCCGGCATTCCTGCCGGGGCGGGGCTTTTTTGCCCATACCGTGTCTGGCGCTGGTCGCAAACGCCTATCGGTGATGGCTATTTTGGAGATACAAAATGACTGACTTTACTCTGAACGCTCAAGCGCGTACTGACCTGGGGAAAGGTGCGAGCCGCCGCCTGCGTCACGCTCTGAACATCCCTGCCGTTGTATACGGTGGCAACAAGCCTGCTGAATCCGTGACCATCCTGGCCAAGGAAATCGCCAAGCTGTTCGAAAACGAAGCAGCTTTCAGCCACGTTATCGAGCTGAACGTCGACGGCACCAAGCAGAACGTCATCGTTAAAGCGATGCAGCGTCACCCAGCCAAGCAATTCATCATGCACGCTGACTTCGTGCGCGTTGTTGCTGGCCAGAAACTGACCGCTAAAGTACCGGTTCACTTCATCAACGAAGAAGCTCCGATCAAGAAAGGCGGCGAGATCTCGCACGTTGTTGCAGAAATCGAAGTTTCCTGCGAAGCCAAGGACCTGCCTGAGTTCATCGAAGTCGACCTGGCTAACGCCGAAGTCGGTTCGATCATTCACCTGTCCGACCTCAAAGCACCTAAAGGCGTTGAGTTCGTTGCTCTGGCACACGGCGATGACAAGGCAGTTGCCAACGTCCACGCTCCACGTGTTGCTCCAGAAGCTGCAGAAGGCGCTGCAGAGTAATTTCACTCTGTACGCCGGAGTGACGGAAACATCGCGGACTGGTACGTAGCGAGAAAGCGGGCGGGAACGCGGAGTTTACATTCATGGTAAATGAGCATTTTTCGTCCACTTTCGCCGCACGCACTGCTTGCGGCGATGTTATCCACCACTTCAAGGAAGGGCCCCTATCGTGACTGCCATCAAACTGATCGTTGGCCTGGGAAATCCAGGCGCCGAATACGAACAGACCCGGCATAACGCAGGGGCCCTTTTTGTTGAGCGCATCGCGAACGCACAAGGCGTGAATCTTGTGGCCGATCGCAAGTATTTCGGCCTGACCGGGCGCTTTTCGCACCAGGGTCAGGATGTTCGTCTGTTGATTCCCACCACCTACATGAACCGCAGCGGCCAGGCCGTAGCGGCACTCGCCGGATTCTTCCGCATCAAGCCTGAAGAAATCCTGGTGGCGCATGACGAACTCGACCTGCCTCCGGGCGTTGCCAAACTCAAAGTGGGCGGCGGCCATGGCGGTCACAACGGGTTGCGCGACATCATTGCGCAACTGGGCAATCAGAATACCTTTCACCGCCTGCGGCTTGGCATTGGCCACCCGGGCGTTGCCAGTATGGTTTCAAACTTCGTCCTGGGTCGTGCGCCACGCGCCGAACAGGAAAAACTCGATGCCAGCATCGACTTTGCCCTCGGCGTGCTGCCGGATATCCTCGCCGGTGAATGGAACCGCGCGATGAAAAACCTGCACAGCCAGAAGGCCTGACTCTTACCCGAGGGGAAACACCATGGGATTCAATTGCGGCATCGTCGGCCTGCCTAACGTCGGCAAGTCCACCCTGTTCAACGCCCTGACCAAATCCGGTATCGCGGCCGAAAACTTCCCCTTCTGCACCATCGAGCCCAACAGCGGTATCGTGCCGATGCCGGATTCGCGCCTGGATGCCCTGGCAGCCATCGTCAATCCAAAGCGCATCCTGCCGACCACCATGGAGTTCGTCGACATCGCCGGCCTGGTTGCCGGTGCATCGAAAGGTGAAGGCCTGGGCAACAAATTCCTGGCCAACATCCGCGAAACCGACGCCATCGCTCACGTGGTCCGCTGCTTCGAAGACGAGAACGTGATTCACGTCTCCAACAGCGTCGACCCGAAACGCGACATCGAAATCATCGACCTGGAACTGATCTTCGCCGACCTCGACAGCTGCGAGAAGCAACTGCAGAAAGTCGCGCGCAACGCCAAGGGCGGTGACAAGGACGCAGTGGTCCAGAAAGGCCTGCTGGAGCAACTGATTGCTCACTTCACCGAAGGCAAGCCGGCGCGCAGCCTGATGAAGAACATGGGCACCGACGAGAAAGCGGTGATCAAGGGCTTCCACCTGCTGACCACCAAACCGGTCATGTACATCGCCAACGTCGCTGAAGACGGTTTCGAGAACAACCCGCACCTGGACGTGGTCAAGGCCATCGCCGAAGAAGAAGGCGCCGTGGTTGTTCCGGTTTGCAACAAGATCGAAGCGGAAATCGCCGAACTTGAAGACGGCGAAGAAAAAGACATGTTCCTCGAAGCCCTGGGCCTCGAAGAGCCTGGCCTGAACCGCGTGATCCGCGCCGGCTACGAAATGCTGCACCTGCAGACCTACTTCACCGCCGGCGTCGAAGAAGTCCGCGCCTGGACCGTCCGCGTCGGTGCCACCGCACCACAAGCCGCTGGCGTGATCCACACCGACTTCGAAAAAGGCTTCATCCGTGCCGAAGTGATCGCCTACAACGACTTCATCCAGTACAAGGGTGAAGCCGGTACCAAGGAAGCCGGTAAATGGCGCCTGGAAGGCAAGGACTACATCGTTAAAGACGGCGACGTGATGCACTTCCGTTTCAACGTGTAAGACACACCGCCCAAGAAAAAGCCGCGTTTGATACGCGGCTTTTTTGTGCCTGAAATTTGATCTGCAGCACCATCCATCTACTGTAGGAGCGAGCCTGCTCGCGATGGTGTGTCAGTCAGCACTTACTTGTCTGATACACCATCGCGAGCAGGCTCGCTCCTACAGTGGATCTATGTGATCACGCCTTTTTGGTACGCGGCAAAAAGACCGCCAGCACACCCAGCAACGGCAAAAACGAGCACAGGAAGTACACGTACTCGATCCCGTGGATATCCGCCAGGTGCCCGAGCAGCGCAGCCCCGATCCCACCAAAGCCGAACATCAATCCGAAGAACACTCCGGCAATCATCCCGACATTGCCCGGCACCAGTTCCTGGGCATACACCACGATGGCCGAGAACGCCGAAGCCAGGATGAAGCCGATGACCACGCTGAGTATGCTGGTCCAGAACAGGTCGACATGCGGCAAGACCAGGGTAAAGGGCGCCACGCCGAGGATCGAGAACCAGATCACCGCCTTGCGCCCTATCTTGTCGCCGATCGGCCCGCCAAAGAAGGTCCCCGCCGCTACCGCACCAAGAAACAGGAACAGGTGCAGCTGTGAACTGGCCACCGACAGGTCGAATTTTTCGATCAGGTAGAAGGTGAAGTAGCTGGTGAAACTGGCCATGTAGAAGTACTTGGAAAACACCAGCAGTCCCAGCACCACCAGTGCGCCGATCACTCGCCCCCTGGACAGGCCGTGAGTCGCCGCCTGGCCTTTTTTGAGCTTGAACAGGTTCAGGTGATTGGCGTACCAGCGACTGATCCGGTAAAGCACGAACAATGCGAAAACAGCAAACAGCCCGAACCAGGCCACATGTCCCTGGCCGTAGGGAATGATGATCGCCGCCGCCAGCAATGGACCGAAGGCCGAGCCTGCGTTACCGCCGACCTGGAAGGTCGATTGCGCCAACCCGAAGCGCCCGCCCGAAGCCAGTCGCGCGACACGGGACGCTTCCGGGTGAAAGGTCGAGGAGCCGATACCGATCAGCCCCGCCGCCAGCAGAATCAACGGGAAGCTGCCCACCACCGACATCATCAGAATGCCGATCAATGTGCAGACCGTACCGGCCGGTAGCAGCCACGGCTTGGGATGGCGGTCGGTGTGATAACCCACCCAGGGTTGCAGCAGCGAGGCGGTCAACTGAAAGGTCAGCGTGATCAGGCCGACCTGGGTAAACGTCAGGCCGTAACTGGCCTTGAGCATGGGATAGATCGACGGCAGTACCGATTGAATCAAGTCGTTGATCAAGTGCGCCAGCGCCACCGCGCCGATGATCCGCATGACCAGAGGACTGCTTTGTGAACTGGCGGGCGCCGTCGTAGCGGCGGATGGGGCATTGCTGATAGCCATGAGGAATTCCGGACAACAGAGGGTGCGCACAGGCAGGTGCGCCAATGTGCCACTTTTCGCCGCAACAGCGCCATCCCCTTAGCCTGCTAACGACTTCGTTTTTTCATCGCGGGAACGCTGATAGCCCATAGCCATGGTCTGAATCTTGCCTTGCTATCCGCTTCAACGCGGCCCCCTTACAAAGGGGGCCGAGAATGGGAAGTTTCGCCACAGAGTCGGCCTACAGAGCTGGCGAGGGTGAACTTTCGAGGCCTTTTAAAGGGCACGGGTCGGGGGCGAAAGTCTCCCGACGCACGCCAATGGTGCGTGGTGTCCAGGGGAGTCATGGGGCATGCAGGCTTTTTTATCACCGGGGATCGGACTGCTGGGGCGTTTCGGGTTCGCACGTAAATTCCAGCTGTTGTTTCTGCTGTTTATCCTGCCGCTGGCCGGCAGCTTGTGGATGATCGGCCAGGACTATCGCGACAAATTGAATCTGATCTCCGGCGAACGTGCCGGGGTTCGTCAACTGCTTGCCCTCGATGCACTGGATAACCTGTTGGCCGCCCAACGCGATCGCGCAGCGCGCTGGCGAGCGACGGAAACCAACCGTCAGCCGACGCCGGCAACCCTCTCCGCCATGGCCGCGTTCGACGCCGTTCAACCTGCCGTCGCCCAGGCCACGTCTGATCTGAGCAACTCGCTGCAACACGAAGGCGCCGAGGGTGAAACCCTGGTCCGCTATCAAGCGCTGCAGAAAGCCCTTGAGGGCCTGGACTCCAAGAGCCTGGGCAGCGTCGGCTGGTGGCCGGACGGCTATGACCGCTTCACCAGCGCCCTGAGTGCCCTGCAGGCGCTGCGCGAACAGATCGCCATGGACAATCGCCTGACCCTCGCGCCGTGGCTGGAAACCTATTTGCTGACGCAGATCTCCACACAGCACGCCCCGGACCTGATCGAGCGGGTCGGCCGCCTGGCAGCCGTTGGCCAGGCGTCGGTGGTGTCGGGGCAATTCACCCTGCAGAGCCGCCTGCAACTTCGCGACTTGCGCAGCCGTATCGGTGACGCCCGCGAACAATTGGTGAAAACCGCCAGCCTGCTAGAAGCGCGGCTGCCCAACGCCCTGCAAGCCTGGGCCGGGCAGTACCAGGAAAGCCTCAAGCGCCTCGATGCCGGGCTGAAAGTCCTCGATGATGGCGTGTTCGGCGGCAGCATCAACCTCAAGCCGGAAAACTTCGAGCACAGCATGGACGCCCTGCTCTCGGATCTGGCGACACTGCGCCAGCAATCATTGGTGTCACTGGATCAACGCCTGGATTACTACCATGGCACGGCGATTCGTCAGTTCATCGTCGTGGCGGGCATCTTTGGCGTCCTGCTGCTGGCCGCCCTGTACCTGTTCATCTGCTTGCAGGCGTCGATCCGCCGCAGTGCCAGCGGCATCACCCTGCTCGCCCAGGCCCTGCGCGATGGCAACCTGAGCCTGCAGGCACCGGTGCAGGGACGCGATGAGCTGGCAGCCATCAGCACCGCCCTGAATGTCGCGGTCGTGCAACTGCGCAGTAGCCTGCTGGGTGTCGATCACGAAACCTCGCAACTGAGCCACGCGGTACAAACCCTCAATCATCATTCCAGCGACGCCCTTGGCGAAGTCGAAGCCCAGCAACTGCAGATCAGCCAGATCGCCGCAGCCGCGACGCAACTGGCCGCCACCTCCCAAGGGGTCGCCGCGAGCTGTGAGCGCGCCTCTGGCAGCGCCCAGCACACCCGACGCATTGCCGCCGACAGCAGCCGTGACAGCCAGCGCACGACAGCCAGTATCCAGCAGCTCAATCAGCGCCTGAATGACACGGCAGCCGCCCTGGGACGGGTCAGTGAACAGGGGCAACAGATTCAGCTGGTGGTCGACACCATTCGCGGCGTCGCCGAGCAGACCAACCTGCTGGCACTCAATGCCGCCATCGAGGCGGCTCGTGCAGGGGAACAGGGACGTGGTTTTGCGGTGGTGGCCGACGAGGTGCGCAGCCTGTCGCAGCGCACCCAGACCTCCACCGCCCAGATTGCCGGGACGGTCGACAGTTTGCGCAGCACGGTGAACGAGGCCGTCAGCCTGATGGAAGCCGCCTGTGGCCAGGCACAATCCGATGCCCAGGCCGTCACTGGCCTGGGTGAACGCCTGGGCGAAATTGCCAGCGCCGTGCAGGGTGTAACCGATACCCTGGCGCAAATCGCCACCGCCGTCGACGAACAGGCAAGCACCGCCGACGAAGTCAGCGGCAACATCCAGCAAGTCGATCAGGCGGCGGTTCGCCTGCTTGAAGGCGCACGGGCGGTAAACCTTGCCGCGGATACCTTGAGCCAGGGCAGCAAGGCGCTGAGTGCCAATACCGGCAGGTTCCAGCTCAAGTGATGCCCTCCCCCGAGCCGTTTTTGCGGCTCTGGAGGATAAGCGGTTGAAAGTGTAGAGAAATATTTTCGAATTACGCTTGACGCATCTGCATTACCGGTGAATAATGCGCGCCACTTGGCTACATAGCTCAGTTGGTTAGAGCATAGCATTCATAATGCTGGGGTCCGGGGTTCAAGTCCCTGTGTAGCCACCAAGTACTAAAAACGGCTTACCGCAAGGTAGGCCGTTTTTTTATGCCTCGAGAAAATGGCCGCTCCACCTGAGATCTTTTGCTCTCTGTAGGAGCGAGCTTGCTCGCGATGAACTCAGGCTCACCGCGTTTAGCCAGCAAGCACGCGTAATCGTTGACGACCATCGCGAGCAAGCTCGCTCCTACAGAAAAAACACCTTTTAGATGCGAATAGTCGGCAGCGCCGACAACGCCCTCTCCCATATCTGCCAGGTGCGCAGCCAGACCATGGCCTGCCAATCACTGTCGGCTGGATAGAACTGCTCGAGCAGATTGAGTTTGATGTCGCGCCCTGTGGTATCGCTCGGATTGCCATGCAGATGCAGCCAGTGGTCATCGCGCAGATATCGATGAACGTCCGGCCCCGGATAAGTCCCGCACTCGATGACGAACGGCATCAGTCGCACCTGAGGCAGCGCGTTGATCAGCGCCTGCGAGGTGTACCCGGTGGCGGTCGCCGCCACGCCGGTTTCGCTGACCTCGCCGGCACCGGTGTGCAAGGTGTAGAGCCACGGGCCGTAAATCGCCTGTGCATCCGCCAGCGCCGGATAGGCGGACTCGGTGATGGTCAGCAGCATCGGATGACCATACTCACCGGCGCCGGTGTGCAGGTCGAAACACATCGCAACCTCGGCATGGCCCAAGTGCTTTTGCATGATCTGGTGCAGCGTGCGATTGGACCAGCTCGGCGCCACCCCGCCGTAGAACAGGCCGTCGGGATGCCCATGCTGCCCGCCTTCGACAATCGACATGACCGCCGACCAGCCGTGTTGGCGGATCTGCTCATCCAGCAGCGCATCGGCGTGATCACGCTCGGGCCCCTGCAACTGCGGGCACCCATAGATGCCGTGCAAGGAGTCGTAGGCCCGGTTGTCCGGCAATGGCCCGTCGAAATCCAGGTGATTGCGGTTCAGGTCGATGTTGTCTTCGTTGACCCGACGCAACCACGCCATGCCCCACGGATTGATCCCATGGATCATCACAACCGCGACATCGGCCGGCAGGGAGCGCCTGCCCAGGTCCTGCAGCCATTTGATCTGACATCCCGAGCCATAGTAACCCTCGACGCCGTGCGTGCCGCTGAGGGCCACGAGCAGGCGTTTGGCATTGGGATCGCCGAGCACCGCCACATCCGTACTCAGTGGCTCGCCGAACGGCCCTTTGAGCGGGTGTGGGTACTCCGTCAACGTAGCTCCGGCGGCACTGGCCACGGCGAGGAATTGTTCGCGCTGGGAACGGTAGCTTGGTTGGGTCGGGAACTCGGTCTGCATGTCTGCCTCTTGTTGATTTTTCTGTCTGGCCATAGGCAATGACCCTACAGAAATTCCACCCATTCATGAAGGACAAAAGCGTCATTGTCGTAGGACGCTGTTTGCGCCACTTCACAACGGCCGATAAAGTCCCTGAACCTTTCCCAAGGACAGAGAACCCCGCGCATGTATTCAGCCATCCGCCTGAACCGCTTTCGCCTGCCAGCGCTGTCGCTGATTGTCGCTGCGTTAACGTTGGCCGCCTGCAACGCGCCGCCCTCCTCGCCATCGGTTTCGACACTGCCCCTTGCTCCGGAAAATGCCTCCGGTTTCCGCACCGACCTGCAAACCCGCCACGCCTCCAGGCATATGGCCGCTGCCGCCAATCCGCTGGCCGCCGAAGCCGGGCGCGAGATGCTGCGTCGCGGCGGTTCGGCCATCGATGCCGCGATTGCGATGCAGGCGGTCCTGACCCTGGTCGAACCGCAATCGTCGGGCATCGGTGGAGGCGCACTGATCGTGCTCTGGGACGGGAAATCCGTACGCACATACGATGGCCGCGAAACGGCACCGAGCGGCGCCACGGAGAAACTTTTCCTGCAAGCCGACGGGCAACCGATGGGATTCACCCAGGCGCAGATTGGTGGCCGCTCGGTGGGAACACCCGGCGTGATGCGCGCCCTTGAACTGGCCCACCAAAAACAGGGGCGCCTGCCATGGGCCGAGCTGTTCGAACCGGCTATCAAGCTCGCCGATCAAGGCTTCGCCATCTCGCCGCGCCTTCATTTGCTGATCGCCTCGGATTCGAAATTGCGCAGCTCGCCCGACATGGCGGCGTATTTCCTGAATGCCGATGGCAACCCGAAAGCCGTCGGCACACTCCTGAAAAACCCGGCACTGGCCAATGTCTTCCGGCGCATCGCCAAGGAAGGTGCAGATGCCTTGTACAAAGGCGCCATCGCCGAGGAAATCGTGGCCAAGGTGCAGGGCCACGCCAACCCGGGCAGCCTGTCGCTGAACGACCTCAAGGGCTACAGCGCCAAGGAGCGTATGCCGCTGTGCACCGACTACAAACGCTGGCAGGTGTGCGGCATGCCGCCGCCGTCGTCTGGCGGGATTGCCATGGCGCAGATCCTCGGCACCCTGCAAGCCCTGGAGGCGCGCGATAAACGCCTTGCCCTGGCGCCGATGAAACCGACCCGGACCAACGCCCCTGCCGGCATCGAACCGGCCCCAGACGCCGTGCACCTGATCTCCGAAGCCGAACGCCTGGCCTACGCCGACCGCGCGCAATATGTGGCCGATACCGACTTCGTGCCGGTGCCGGTCAAGGGGTTGCTGGACCCGGCCTACCTGGCAAGCCGCGCCGCGCTGATCGGTGAGCGCACCATGGGTACGGCCGAACCGGGTACGCCACCGGGCATTCAGGTTGCCTACGCGAGGGATCGCTCACCGCTGCGAATCTCCACCTCACAAATAGTGGCGGTGGATGATCAGGGTGGCGCCGTTTCCATGACCACCACGATCGAGTCCGCCTTCGGTTCGCACTTGATGGTTCAAGGGTTCCTGCTCAACAACGAGTTGACCGATTTCTCGTTCATCCCAGAAGAGCACGGACAAAAAGTCGCCAACCGCGTCGAACCCGGCAAACGCCCACGCTCGTCCATGGCTCCAACGCTGATCTTCGACCGCCAGAGCGGTGAATTCGTCGCCAGCGTCGGCTCACCCGGCGGCTCGCAAATCATCGAATACGTGGCTAAAACCACCGTCGGCCTGCTCGACTGGAACCTGGACGCGCAAACGGCCATCAACTTGCCCAACTTCGGCAGCCGCAACGGCCCGACCGAACTGGAACAGGGCCAATTCAGCCCGGCCCTGATTCAGGCGCTCAAGGATAAAGGCCACAACGTCAACGAAATCGACATGACCAGCGGCACCCAGGCGATTGTTCGGGTCAAGGACGCCCAAGGCAAAGCGTCGCTGGCAGGCGGTGCCGATCCTCGGCGCGAGGGGCAGGCATTGGGGGATTGAGTCGTACGCGCGCAAAAGAAAGGGCCTACCGGGAGGTAGGCCCTTTTACTCGATCAGGCCCTGTTAACCGCGGCCAGACCGATCATTACGGGTGATTGCACTGCCTTCGCTCATCGGCTGATTTTCAGCGCCCGCCGCGCCTGGTGCTTCTCCAGCGCCAGCTCGATCAGGCGCGTGACCAGTTCGCTGTAGGTCATGCCGGCGGCCTGCCACAGTTTCGGGTACATGCTGATGCGGGTGAACCCTGGCAGCGAGTTGATCTCGTTGATCAGCACCTCGCCGCTCTCGGTCAGGAACACGTCGACCCGCGCCAGCCCCGAACATCCCAGCACCTCGAACGCCTCGACCGCCATCGCGCGGATACGCTCGCTGGCCTCGACGCTGATATTGGCCGGGACCACCACTTCAGCGGCCTTGTCGTCGATGTACTTGCTGTCGTAGGAATAAAAGCCTGTGTGCACCACGATCTCGCCGCAGCCACTGGCGATGGCGGCTTCATTGCCCAGCACCGCGCATTCGATTTCACGACCACTGACGGCGGACTCCACCAGCACCTTCTCATCGAACCCCAGCGCCAGTTCGACCGCCGAGTTGTATTCGGCTTCGCCAGTGACCTTGCTCACGCCCACGGAAGAGCCCTGGTTCGCCGGTTTGACGAACAGGGGCAGGCCAAGCTTGGCGGCAACCTCGGCAAAAGTGGTGCGCCCCGCCGTCCGGCGAGTCAGGGTCACGAACGGCGTGACCGCCAGCCCGGCATCGCGCAACAGGCGCTTGCTGATGTCCTTGTCCATGCACACCGCCGAGCCCAATACGTCGGAGCCTACAAACGGCAGATCCGCCATGCGCAACAGGCCTTGCAGGCAACCGTCTTCACCGAGGGTGCCGTGGACGATCGGGAAAATCACATCGACGTGCCCCAGCAGCTCCTGGCTGGAGGTTTCCACCAATTGCTGGCTCGTCTTGCCTGGCACCACCGCCAATTCGCGGTTGGATTGATTGAGGGCGATCAGCGCCGGATTTTCCTGGTTCAGCAGGAAATTCGACGGGTCGTTGAGGTGCCAGTGGCCTTGTTTGTCGATCCCGATCAGCACCGGTTCGAAACGCGAACGGTCCAGCGCATCGACGATGTTTTTAGCCGACTGCAGCGACACTTCATGCTCGGCCGAGCGGCCGCCAAAGATAATTCCTACACGCAATTTGCTCATTGCCTGGCCTCAATGTGAGTGTGTTTATGGCTGCAACGCTTTGCCGTCCACCGGCTCGCCAATGGTCAAAAAGTGTCCGCCCGCGACGTGATGCAAGGTGCGCAACGCGTCATGGCCCTCGAAGTGCCAGCGACCGTCACTGAACACGCGCTCGTCGGCCTGAGCGGCAATCACTTCGGCGACAAACAGGTCGTATTGCTGATGATTACCGGGTTCGGGCAACAGTTTGCATTCGAGCCAGGCGACACAGCCTTCGAGCATCGGTGCTTCGATCAACTCGGCCTGGAAAGTGGGCAAATCATAGATCTGGAACTTGTCACGCCCGTGCTCACGGTTAAGTTCCAGGCCGGAAGTCGAGCCGACGGTTTGCGCAATATCGGCTTGAGCGGCGCAGGGAACGTTGAGCACGAAGGTGCCGGACGCTTCCAGCAGTTGGCGGGTCCAGGTGGACTTATCCAGCACCACGGCGATTTTTGGTGGTTCGAAATCCAGCGGCATGGCCCAGGCCGCCGCCATGATATTGCGCTCGCCACCGTGGGCTGCGCTGACCAGCACGGTCGGCCCGTGGTTGAGCAAGCGATAGGCCTTGGACAAGGGAACCGGGCGGCGATGGGAAACGCTCATGGATGTCTGCTCCTGGTGAAATGAGCCGATTGTAACGGGATAAAAACCGCCTTTACCGTTCCTCAACGTCAGAAACATGCACCAGCAGGTCACCAGGCTGACAATCAAGGTACTGGCAAATAGCGTCCAGGGTGGTCAGCCGTATGCCCTTCACCTTGCCTTGCTTGAGCAGTGAAAGGTTCGCTTCGGTAATGCCGATGGCCGCTGCAAGGTCTTTGGATTTGACTTTGCGCAATGCAAGCATCACGTCCAGCTGAATGACAATTGACATAACAATCTCAAACGAAGGTCTGATTTTCAGAGTTCACTGCGCTGGCCTGCCTGAGGATTCGCGCAATGATTGAAATACACGCCGCCATGAACAAAGCCACGAAAGTCGCCGCTGTGAGGCTCACCGTAAACAGCCGTTCACCTTGCGGCTCATTCATCGTAACCCAGAGGCTGAGCATCGGTTCACACACAAAATCGAGCAGCACCCATAACGCAACCGCCTTCCCGTCCTTGCCCATGTGCAACGCTGCCTCGATGGAAAAAAACTCACCGCAGGCATAGCGCTGGAACAGCCGACGCAAATGCCCCAGGCCGAACGTCAACGCCAGCAACGGAACACTCGACAACAACAAGCCGCCAAGCCTTTGCCACCAGGGGAACAGCGCCACCATTTCAGTCCTTTCCGAGAGCTGCCGATCCGTCAGCGCAAAACCCAACCCCCATCCTTGCGTCGATGCCAATGAAGGAAAACACCACAGCATCGCATTGAGCAGCAACATCACGACGATCAACCCGAGCGTGACTGCCGCCATGCGCTGGCTGAGACGGGCAAGACTGAAAGAAATCATGGTGATGCCTCACAACAATGAATGGGAGGCACACGCTAAAGACAAAATTATCGCAAAACAATAATAAATTATTGCAGAAGATTAATTATTGGGTGAAGACGGATATCTATTTCCCGGCAGGAAGCCGATTGCCATGGGATAAACACCGTGAAAATGAAAAGATCGCCAATGGCGATCTTTTCATTCATCGGAGGAAAGCGTTGCCTCAGGTGGCCAACTGATTGGCAAACTGCCCCACCGCATTCACGACCTTCTGCGCACCGTCCTGAATCTCGACGATCACCGTGCCCGCTTCCGCAGCCAGTGCCAGGCCCTGTTCCGCCTGGAGCTTGCCGTCGGTCATCAGGGCCACGGCGTTGCGGGCCATGTCCTGGTTTTGCCGCACCACCAACACAATCTCGTCGGTGGCCTGGCTGGTGCGCGAGGCCAGTTGCCGCACTTCGTCCGCCACCACGGCAAAACCCCGGCCCTGCTCACCGGCGCGAGCCGCTTCGATGGCGGCGTTGAGCGCCAGCAAGTTTGTCTGCTCAGCGATACCGCTGATGGTTTTGACGATGGTGCCAATCACCAATGACTGCTCGTTCAGCGCTTCAATACCGTCGCCGGCAGTCTGCATGTGCTTGGCCAGATCACGCATCACGTCCACCGCCTGCGTCACGACGGCAGTGCCGCGCTGGGCGCTCTGGTCGGTTTGCTGCGAGGTGCTGTAGGCAATGTTCGCAGCTTCCGCGACGGCTTGTTCCTGATTGACCTGATCGGTGATCACCGTGGCGAATTTCACCACCTTGTAGAGCTTGTTGTTGGCATCAACCACCGGGTTGTAGGACGCCTCGAGCCAGACCGCACGACCATGGCTGTCGACACGCTGGAAACGGTCGGCTACGTACTCGCCTGCGTTCAGGCGGCGCCAGAAATTCTGGTACTCGGCGCTGTTGGCGTCCTCCGGCCGGCAGAAGGTGCGGTGATGCTTGCCCTTGATCTGCGCCAGGCTGTAACCCATGCCGGAAAGAAAACGGTCGTTGGCCGCCAGTACGTTGCCATTGAGATCGAACTCGATCACCGCCGTCGAACGCACCAGTGCACCGATCAGGTTTTCATGTTCGCGAGAGGCTTCGATGGTACGGGTCAGGTCGCTGGAGAAGATCGAGAAATGCCTGATCCGGCCATCGGACGAGCGCACCGGTTGCACGATAGAACGCAACCAGGCTTCTTCACCGCTGCCGCGCAGCAGGCGTACGGCACCCGCGAAGTGCTCACCACGGGTCAGCGCAGCCTTGAAGCGGTTATGGAAGTCATCGGCCTTTACGTGTTCGGGGACCAGTTCCTCGATGTGCCGGCCGACCAGGTCATTGCTCCGGTATTTCATTTCGCCAAGGAAGTTCTGGTTGACCGACTGCACCCGCCCATCAGGGTCGAGGGTCAGCACCAGCATCTCGCTTTCCAGGCTTTCCTTCACTTGCTGGAGGCTGGAGAGTTCTTCGCGCAGAGCCAACAGCTCCTGCTTCAAGCGTTTATTGAACATGGGAAAGCACCGATGGACAGGGATAGAAAGCGGTATGCAGCCTAACCATCGGCCTTGCGGATCTTTTCTGAAGTGCCCTTGAGGCTTGTCCTACAAAAAAAGTTGGGCCACACGAAATGGCCCCCTCCTGTTACACAGCACCAGCGACGGAACAGTTGCCGACATTCGGTATTCGTGCACCGAAGTACGCGGCACTGCCCACGCCCACCGCGCCCATCACCGCGCAGAAGATCACGCAGATCCAGGGACTCCACGGCATCAGACCGATCAGCAGCAACGGCGTGAAACTCGCCCACGCGGCGTAGGCAATGTTGTAGGTAAAGGAAATACCGGAAACGCGAATCCGCGCCGGAAACAGGCTGACCATCACCGATGGCACCGCGCCAACCACCCCGCAAGCCAGACCCGCCACCGAATAGGCCAGGGCTATCCAGTTGCCGCCATGGATCAGGCAGGCGTAGAGCGCGCCAATCCCCAGCGGCAGCAGCAGGCTATAGAGCATGACCGTGCGCCAGGCACCGATGCGGTCGACCAGCAACCCGGCGAGCACGCAGCCGATGTTCAGGAAGACGATGCCCAGTGCACTCAGGGCGAAGGTATGGCTGGCGGTCATGCCGAAGGTTTTCTGCATCATGGTCGGCGTGATGACCACGAACACCACCACCGCCGATGTCAGCACGCAGGTCAGAATCATCGCCGGCAACATGGCCAGCCGATGCTCACGCAGGACCGCACGCAGCGGCAACTCGACGTGCTCCTCGCGCCGGGCCTGCATGGCCATGAACACCGGGGTTTCACTGAGCCAGCGGCGCAGCCAGACACCAATCACACCGAACACGCCGCCCAGCAGGAACGGGTAACGCCAGGCGTAATCGAGGATCTCGGTCGGGGTGAAGGCCTGGGCCAGGAAGGTCGCTGTCAGGGCGCCCAGCAGGTAACCAAAGGTCAGCCCCGCCTGCAGAAAGCCCAGGGCGTAGCCGCGATGGCCAGCCGGTGCATGTTCGGCAACGAAGACCCAGGCGCTTGGCACCTCACCGCCCACCGCCGCCCCTTGCAGGACGCGCAGCAGCAACAGCAACAGCGGTGCGAAATAGCCGATTTGCGCGTAGGTCGGCATGACCCCGATCAGCAGACAGGGCAGCGCCATCATCAGGATGCTCAGGCTGAACACCCGTTTGCGCCCCAGCCGGTCGGCAAAATGCGCCATCAGGATTCCACCCAGGGGCCGCGCCAGGTAACCGGTGACGAAGATCCCGAAGCTCTGCAACAACCGCAGCCATTCAGGCATTTCCGGTGGGAAGAACAATTGGCTCAACGTCAGCGCGAAAAACACGAAGATGATGAAATCGTAGATTTCCAGCGCCCCGCCGAGGGCCGCGAGCCCAAGGGTCTTGTAGTCCGAGCGGCTGAACGGCGCCGGGCGCGAATCGATGGAGGCAGTCATGAAAAGAACTCTGGTATCGGCAAATCCAAGGCGCCCATGGTCTACGCAAATGTCCCCGGGAACAACCCGTTAGACCAAAGTCCCATAGCCACAAAACAGCCCCGCAAAAAACCTCCGCCTGCTTTACTGTTAGTGCCTGTCCAGACGGGCCTGTGCCGCCCCGAAGACCACAACAAACATAAAAATCCGAGGTACTCCCGTGGCCGCTGATATCGAAGATAGCCGCTCCGCCCGCTTTGCCCTGCGCTGCTCAAGTTTTGCCGAACGCTGGTTCCCCGACTCCTGGGTATTTGCCGCCCTGGCGGTGATCATCGTCGCCGTGGCCACCATGGCCATGGGCGCCAAGCCCACCGATGCCGCGATGGCCTTTGGTGATGGTTTCTGGAGCCTGATCCCCTTCACCATGCAGATGGCGTTCGTGGTGATCGGCGGTTATGTGGTGGCCAGTTCGCCACCGGCTGTGAAGTTGATCGACCGTCTGGCGAAGTTGCCGAAAAATGGCCGTTCCGCCGTGGCCTGGGTGGCCTTGATTTCCATGGTCGCTTCGCTGCTGAACTGGGGCCTGTCGCTGGTGTTCGGCGGTCTGCTGGTGCGCGCCCTCGCCCGCCGCACCGATCTGAAAATGGATTACCGCGCCGCCGGTGCCGCCGCCTACCTCGGCCTTGGCGCCGTGTGGGCTTTGGGTCTGTCGTCGTCCGCGGCCCAGTTGCAGGCCAACCCGGCGAGCCTGCCGCCGTCGATCCTGTCGATCACCGGGGTGATTCCATTCACCCAGACGATCTTCCTCTGGCAGTCCGGCGTGATGCTGCTGGCCCTAGTCGTCATCTCGATCATCATTGCCTACGCCACCGCTCCCGGGCCCAATTCGGCACGTGATGCCAAGGCCTGCGGCGTCGACCCGAGTTTCAACCTGCCACCCCTGCAACCACGCACCCGTCCAGGCGAATGGCTGGAACACAGCCCGCTGCTGATCATTCTGCTGGTGCTGCTGGCGGCCGGATGGCTGTTCCATGAGTTCTCGACCAAACCGGCGATCAGTGCGATTTCCGGCCTGAACACCTACAACTTCCTGTTCATCATGCTCGGTGCCTTGCTGCACTGGCGCCCTCGCAGCTTCCTCGACGCCGTGGCCCGTGCGGTACCGACCACCACCGGCGTGCTGATCCAGTTCCCGCTGTACGGCTCGATCGCCGCCCTGATGACCACGGTCAAAGGCGCCGATGCGCAGACCCTGGCTCATCACATCTCGACCTTTTTCGTCAGCATCGCCTCCCATGACACCTATGCACTGTTGATGGGCGTGTACTCGGCGATTCTCGGCTTCTTCATTCCGTCCGGTGGCGGCAAGTGGATCATCGAAGCGCCGTACGTGATGCAGGTGGCCACCGACCTGAACTATCACCTGGGCTGGGCCGTGCAGATCTACAACGCCGCCGAAGCCCTGCCCAACCTGATCAACCCCTTCTACATGCTGCCGCTGCTCGGCGTGCTGGGGCTGAAGGCGCGGGACCTGATCGGGTTTTCGTTCGTACAGTTGCTGGTGCATACACCGCTGGTGCTGGTGTTGCTGTGGGCGCTGGGCACGACGCTGGCGTACACGCCGCCAGTGATGCCGTAATACCGGGCGGAAGTGATTGCACCTGCTGCGAGGCAGGTGCTGTTACATATCGGTGGGCAGGACTTTCAGCAATTCAGGTAGTGCCACCTGAACTGTCTCCCACACGATCTCAAGGTTGATATCGAAATAGCCATGAGCAATGCGATTACGCATACCCCGCATGCTACGCCAGGGGACTTGGGGATTTGAGGTGGTGAACTCTGCGTAGCGATCCATGATTTTGGTCGCTGCCTCTCCAATGATAATGAGGCTCATGATGACCGCTTGCTGGGTACGCTTGTCATCGAAGAAGTCCTCCCGGCCCAAGCCCTCGACAAAAACCAGCGCATCGCTGGCAGCCTGGCGCATATGCTCAAGATAGTCGCCAAGACGATGATCGGTCATACGGGACGAGCCTGATCGAGCACTTGCTGACGAAACTTCAATGGCAGATCTCCAGGCGTCAGCAAATCAACACTCACTCCCAGTAAATCCTCAAGTTCGACCTGCAATCCTCCAAGATCGAACAAGGTAGCGCCCGGCAGGGTATCCACCAGCAGGTCAAGATCGCTTCCTTCCTTGTCCGTCCCGAACAACACCGAACCGAACACTCGAGGATTAGAGGTCGGAAAGCGGCTTACAACCTCACGAACGGCTGCTCGTTGCAGATCAAGCGCGGTTGAGGGCCTCATGTTTCACCTTTCATCGAGTGCAATATTGCGCCAGTCTAGCAGCGGTCCGGCGCGGCTGACACTGCACGGATGGCAACCCGGGTGCTACATATAATGTATCCACCCTGTTCAAGGGATCACGCTGAAAGGATCTGAGCATGCTAAAACTCGCAGGACTTACCCTCGCGGCTCTCACCCTGAGTGTCGCCGCTCACGCCGATGTCGGCCTGAAGCTGGGCAGCACCGAACGCGTCACCCGCCTGTTTGCTTATCCCAACAACTGCAACGTGATCTGCTTTCGCAACTGGACGCTGGAGCAAACCGTCGAGCATTACCTGACTCAAAGCCTGCAACGCGATGGCTACAGCGATGCAAAGGTTATGGTCAAAACCGATAATGGCCAGCTCCACGCAGAAATCACCGGCGTACCCAAGAGCTATGAAAAACCCCTGACAGCGCTGCTCGATGCCGGTGACCTGGCGTACGACGGCGCGAGCAAACTCAATGCCGATGGCAAGTGGGCCTATAACTGGTACCTGTTCCTGCCGCTGGGCATGCCGCTGGAACATCGCAGAAGCGTCGAACTGCTGCACTTCCCGCCGGACTATTCGCTGACCCAGGCCCAGGATTACCTGAGGTCCGCCACGACCGATCGCTGGGCGTCCCTGCTGACCCTGAACGGTATTCCTGCCGAGCAGACGCCGTCCTTTCAGACGATCATCGACATCGCGCCGATTGCAGCGCCTGCCAACGCAGGCAAAGACCTCGAAGGCGTCTACGACTACTTCAAGGATTACCAGACCACCATGGTCAAGAACATCAGCGTGACGGCCAGCGGCGACCCATTGCCGATGGTCGCCTTCGGTACACCGGTGCGTAACTGGATCAAGCAGCAGTACGGGCCGACCTTGAATGTGCTGAGCCTGGTCAACATCAGCCCCAACGGCGGGACGAAAGTGCCCGTGCTGGGTTCCAACCACCCCAGCTATATCTGGTACGCGGCTGACCCGGCGAACTACACCGGCAAGGATGCCCAGGCCAAGGCCGATACGGCGGGCCTGAAAGTCATGGCCCAGGACTTGAGTGTCGCCTGCTGGCAGGCCGCCATGGGTCGTGACCCGGAGAGCAATCCCGACATCGAGCTCAAAAGCTGCACGCAAACCTGGCAAGTGGCCGAGAAAGAGAAAACCTGCGCGCTGTTCTACACCTCGATCCGCAACCTGACGCCCGGGCAGGCCGCGGGCAAATGCGCGACAGCGACCATTGCGCCCCAACTCAAACAGCTCAAGGCGCCAGCACCGGCCACCACGATCCCCGCTCCGGGGCTGTAAAACGATGAACGGCAGTCCTACTGTCATTTATGACAGTAGACCGCCCGTTCCACCTGCGAGAGGCTTGGGCTGAACTCATCTGCTGCAGCGCTGACAGGATCGTCAGCTATGTGAGTCGCAGCCCCTGCCGACAAGGATCGTTAGATGAAAGCCAGTGCATTGCGTAAATCTCTCGCGGCGCCCCCTGCGGGCGTTTATCCCTTCACCGAACTACCGACTGACCTTGGATTCCCCTCCCTCACGGACTTCGAGATTCTCGCCAACAGCAGTGGCAAGCCGATGGCTGCGGTAGCGTTGCGGGAATTTCCGCGCATCAGCCGCATCTGTCGGGTTTCGGGCCATCTACTGCCCTATCGCTGCCGACACACACGACAAATGGCCCCCGGGGTGCATGTCTACGACCCACGGTTCTGTGGATTGCTGAGGCATTCCTGCGACCCCAACGTCTATCTCGACATGAGTGAGTTGTGGTTATGGGCCCTGAAGGACATCAAGAAAGGGGACTGGCTGGCGATGGATTACGCCGCCACTGAAGACAAGTTGCTGCGACAGTTTGCCTGCCTGTGCGGCTCGTATAACTGCCGAGGCTGGATCACCGGTTACGACGAATCGCCAAACGCCGACGGCCAGTTGTTTTTGCAACACTGGCGTCGGCAAAGTTCGTGCTAGAGGGTTTTACAGCGGCTCGAAAGGACGCAGACGATACTGCGGTGGCAATTGATCCAGCCCGCTGATCGTGGTGTTCAGGCTCTTCCAGCGACCGTCCTTGATGCCATAGATGCAGCCGTGAATCGACAGCTTCTGACCACGGTGCCAGGCGTTTTGCACGATGCTGGTATGACCGACGTTGGCCACTTGCTGGATCACGTTGAGTTCGCAGAGGCGGTCGACGCGTTCCTCTTCGGTTGGCAGCTGGGCGAGTTCTTCGCGCTTTTCGTAGTACAGGTCACGAATAGAACGCAGCCAGCCGTCGATCAAGCCGAACTGGCGATCCTGCATCGAGGCCCGCACACCGCCGCAGCCGTAGTGGCCGGTGACGAGGATGTGTTTGACCTTGAGCACGTCGACTGCGTACTGAATCACGGAAAGGCAATTGAGGTCGGTGTGCAGCACCACGTTGGCCACGTTGCGGTGAACGAACAGATCACCCGGCAGCATGCCAACGATCTCGTTGGCCGGCACTCGTGCATCGGAACAGCCGATCCACAGATACTCGGGTGTCTGCTGGCGAGCCAGTTTGGCGAAAAAGTCCGGATCTTCCTTGGTGATCGCGTCAGCCCAACGCTCGTTGTTATCAATCAGGTCTTGTAAGTCGTGCATGCTGGGAAGCCTCAAGAATGATTTGCTGCTTTGACAGACGACCGCCCGTCGGGGTCACCAAAGGTTTGCAAGTGTTTCCGTTGGAATTCTCGTGTGGCGGGTGAGTCCATCCTTGTAAGGCCCACAGAATGAGGCCTGCATTATGAGGAATGGCCATGACTGATTCACGACGCCCCTACGATGCGGTGCAACCGCAACCCATCGATGATAACGAAGACCGCATGGGATCGGTGCACGAGTTGGATTTCGACGACGAACAGCCCAGCGCGAAAATCGGCGACGAACTGCCTGAGCGTGAACGCGAGCACCTGATGCCTCGGGAACGGGTGCGCGAAGCCGGCATGACCGGTGCCTCGACTGCCGATCACCAACCAACCGACGATGATCTGAGCCCGGAAACCCTGATTCGCGAGGATGGTGCCCGAGATGCCAGGGAAATCGGGCGGGGCCACGAGGCGGGTTGGGATTTGAGCATCGTCGATGCCGACGACATTGGCGCCGGTGACGGCTTTGATGAGGCAGAGATGGCGCGGCGCGAGCCGATGGATGGCAAACGCTGATCTGCTTTCTGTAGGAGCTGCCGCAGGCTTCGATCTTTTAAAAACAAAATCAAAAGATCGCAGCCTGCGGCAGCTCCTACAGATTTTCAGTCGACCAAAGTACAGGCCATGACCACCGCATCTTCACGACCACCGACCGCCGGGTAGTAATCCCGGCGCCGGCCGATTTCATTGAATCCATAACGCTCATACAACTTGAACGCCGCGGTGTTGCTGTCGCGCACTTCCAGGAAACACTCCCGGGCATCGGCCTTGTAGGCAATCGACATCAGATGCTCCAGCAACGTCAAGCCCAGGCCACGGCCCTGGTTCTCCGGTTTGACGGTGATGTTCAGCAGATGGGCTTCGTCGAGGATGATCTGCACCACACCGTGGCCCACTTGCTGCTGCCCTTCGAACATCAGCCAGATCTGGTACTTGCCCAGGCCATCGAGAAAAATGCCGCGGGTCCAAGGATGACTGTAGGCGGCGTATTCGATCTTCAGTACAGCGTCCAGATCCGCCTCGGTCATCGGGCGAAACGAAACAGAGTCACTCATTTGATTCTTTCCAACGCGCCATCAGCCGACGCATGGCTTGCCAGACATCAGCCTTACGCTGTGGCTCTTCCATTAATAACTCCAGGCCCGGCAAGGCCCAGACCGAACCCAGGCCTTCGACCTGAAGTTCGCGGTTGTAGGACTCGGCATCCGCCTCGCCGGCAAAGCGCACCGCGGGCAGGCCGATCAGCCACAGGCAGGCGCATGGAGCGTCCTCGAGCCGGGCGCCGAGAAATCCCTGCACGAAGTCGCGGGCCGCTTCCGGTCCCTGATCCATGGAACCGCGCACCAACAGTGGCCAGCGCACCGGTTCGCCGATGATCTGCGGGCTGTCCGGCAGACCGGCGGCACGCAGCATGTCCTTGAGCAGCAAGTAGGCGGGATCGCGGGACTGGAAGGCTTCGCCTGTGGGTAACTCCACCAGTAGCAGGCAGCGACCGGCGCGCAGCAGTTGCAGGGCAAATCGCGGAGGCGGTACGACAGGCGCCTTGACCACCACCGGCGCCTCTTCGGCCTCTTCCACCGGTTTGGCCGTGGCACGCGGGCTCGCCGACGATGGCCGTGGCACTTCGATTTTTACCCGTTCGGCGGGTTTGACCGCAGCTGGCACAGCCTCTCTGGCCGCAGCCGCTTCGGCCACGGGAACCGGTGCCACAGGCTCGACGACAACCGGCTCGAGCGGCTCCAGCAATTCGGGCCGCGACGGCGCAGCAAAGGGCAATTCGGTGCGCGGCAGCCAATTGACCACCTGCATGGCGCTCAGATAGGCGCGGCGACGGGACTCGATAAGCAAAGGTCGGCCACTTGTGGATAACTAAAGTGCGGAGATTCTACCGCCCTTCGCTCAAGATCGCGCGCTGTTGATCGATAGACTTGACCTAAAGAAAAGCGACAGCCCGTCCCGAGAGTGAATCGCATCCTGCGTGATGCAGTACAATCGCGGCTTTTAATCGCCAACCAGCCGGCCATTCCGATGATCGAACCCAAGCGCGTCTTGCGCGCCCTCGCTGAACACTGGGCCCTGCTTGAGCCACTGTGCGAGCACTTCGACCAAGGCACCCTGAGCCTCAACGAACTGCGTTCACAGTTGGCCACCCAGCAAATCGATAGCACGCCGCAGGACATCACTAACCTGCTCGACGTGTGGATTCGCCTCGACATTCTGGTTCCCGTGGCGAAAAGCCCGAACCGTTTCGAGCTCAATGCGCAGATCCACGACTTCCTGGCCTACCTGCGCCGGGAACACCGCCTGGGCCTGTGCCTGGAGATCGAAGCCTATCTGCGCCACCTCGAACGCCTGGCCGGTTATATCCAGGACGCCTTCGATATTCGCGATGGCAACGACCTCGCGCGCCAACTGCGCCTGCTCGACATGCGTGTTCGCGATGTCTTGAAGAAACTGGCCAACGACGAGCAGGCCCTGATAGCCGTCGCCGAGCGGGCCAAGACCAGCGACCGGCAGATCCCGTTGCGCCAGCGTTATGCCGAGGTACTGGCGACCTGGGACGAATACGTCGAGCCGATGATCCAGCTGGTGAACGCTGACGGCGCCTTCGAACAAGGCGTGCGCAAGGTCGAAAACGTACTGCTGAAAATGCTCACCGAACAGCAACGTCTCGGCCACCTGGTCGATGACGACATGCTGCTGCGTACCCACGCGCGCATCCTCGAAATGCAGACCAGCGCACAATTGACCCTGCGTCATGCCCGCGAACTGCTGCTGCCACTGCGTGAAGAAGCGCGCCGGCACAACGCCGTGACGCGTGGTGCGGCGCTGGCGCTGTCGATGATTCGCCGCAAGGGCATCGATGCCGTGCCCCAAGCCGCGATGCCGATGTTTACCCGGCCGCAAAGCACCTTCCTCGGCAGCGCCAGCCAGGTCGAGGCCTACGTTTATGCCCTGGCCCGCTTCGAACCCAAGCCGGCCAAGTTCCCCAAGGCGCACAAGCTTCACAAGGGTGGCGATGCACCACGTGCGCCACGCACGGTTCGCGAGATGCTCGACCGCTGCGAAGACGCCCTGCCGATGCCGGACCTGATGACCTGGCTGCTGGAGCAGGAGCCGGACGGCGCCACCGACGAATTGCTGTACTGGTTCTCCCGCCTGTCCCGGGAAAAACGCTTCAAGCGCGAACGCCTGGAACGCCGCGATTACTTCACACATGAGCACCAGGTCAGCCTGCGCTCCTTCGCCCTGCTCTCGGCTGGCGATAACACCACCGAGAATTCTGCGAGCACACCACATGCATCTTGATCTATCCGAACTGTCCCATCTGGCGCCGATCTTTCGCGAGCTGTTCAAGGGTTACCACGTCAGCCGTCGCGACCCGGAACTGTATGCCCAGCTGTCGAACTTCCAGGACCAGTACCGTACGCTGTTCAAGGCCTTGGGCTTCGAATTGGTTTGTGACACCCGCGGTTTCTACTACTTCGTGCCGGAACTCGCCGCTGCGGCGGTGAACAAGACCGCCCAGCGCTTGGCGCTGTTCACCTTCATTCTGGTCGAGCACCTGGCCGACCAGGGCCGCGACCCGATCTCGGTGCTCGACGGCGGTAGCCTGGGCCGCGATGAACTGCCATCGCTGCTGGAAAAATACCGCGACCTGTTTATCCAGGCCGAAGTGCAAACCCAGGATGAGCTGGAAGAAAAGATCATGCGCCGCATGACCCAGCTCGGTTTTGCCAGTGAAGAAAATGGCGTCTATCGCTTCCTGCCGCCGATGCACCGCTTCCTCGATGTCTGCCTGTCGGTTCAGCAGGACCGCGACCTGGCTGCCAGCCTGCACAGCGTATTGCCGCTTCCTGCGCCGGTGTTGATCGACGAAGACAGCGACGAAAAGCTGCTGCAGACCGACGACCCGCTGGATTTGGCGGAGTTTGAAGAAGAAAGCGAAGAAGACGCTCTGGCCCGCGCCATCGCCGAAGAACAGGAGCTCGACGCATGAGCAAGGAACGCTACGGCATTCGCCGCTTTGCCCTTTTGAACACCGCCGGCTACAGCCTCGGCCTGTTTCCGCTGGAAGAACCGCTGTCGGTCTACGGCGCGAACAACCTCGGTAAATCCGCCTCGATCAACGCCTTGCAGTTCCCGATCCTGGCCCGCATGTCGGACATGAGCTTCGGCAAGTACAGCCTGGAGCAATCCCGGCGTTTCTACTTTGCCTCGGACACCAGCTACATCCTCGTCGAAGTCTCGTTGCCCCACGGCCCACACGTGATCGGCGTGGTCGGACGCGGCCCCGGTGGTGGTTTCGGTCACCAGTTCTTTGCCTACGCCGGCAAGCTGGACCTGGCCCACTATCAGAAAAACGACACCTGCCTGCGCCAGAAAGAATTGTTCACCAATCTTGAGCGCGAAGGCCTGAAAGCCTACGAACTCAAGCCGGACGAACTGCGTCGCCTACTGGTCGGCGGTCACACTTCGATTCCGCTGGACCTGACGCTGATCCCGTTGCGTTCCACCAGCGAACAAAGCCTGAAAACCTTCCGCGCGCTGTTCATCAACCTGCTGCACATGCGTGAAATCACCGCGGCCAAGCTCAAGCAACTGTTCCTCGATGCCTTCGAGCACAGCCTGCGTTCTGGCAGCGTGGACTACATCGCCGCGTGCGAAGAAGCCTTCCGCGATGTACGACGCATGGAGCAGGACTACAACTCGCTGGTCGCTGCCGGCCCACTGGTCGAAGCACTGGCCAACGGCGTGAAACAGCGCGACGTGCTGCGCGGCAAGCTGCATCGCCTGTCGCCGCTGCTCGACTCGCTGCTCGGCACCTGGTCGGACTACGCCAGTGCGCGCAAGGAAGAGCTGACCATCCAGGCCGAGCACTACCGTCGCGAGCAGGACGATCTGCAAAACGACCAGCGTGGCGGCACTCAGGAGCTGATGCGCCTGGAGCGGGAAATTACCGGCATCCAGCGCTGGCTCGGCGAGTTGTCGGTGCTCAAGCATCGCTTTGCCCTGGTCGACGACGTCAAGGTACTGGAGCAACAGCTGCTCGCCGCCAAAGACGCCCACGATGAACTGGCCGGCGCCCTGGCCCAGTCCCGTCAGTTCAGCGCCGAGGATCTGGAAGAGCGCCTTCGCGACCTGGAAAAACGCCTGAAGTCGGTCAAGCAGCAACTCGATCACGCCGACAACAACAGCTATGCCCGCCTGCGCGAAGAGTTCTCGCAGCAGGACGTCGAGCGCCTGATGCGTCTGTTCAACAGCGCGCTGTTCAGCCTGCCGCTGGGCGAGCACGGCATTGCGCTGGACGACAACGGTGATTGGGTCAAATCCGTGGAACTGATCCTCGACGGCTTCAAGGGCGAGCGCTTTGAAGTGCCGGGCCTGTCCATCGATCTCTCGCACATCGAGCCGCCAGCGCTGCAGGCCCTGGCCGATCGCGCGGCGTTGCGCGACCAGAAAGAACGTCTGGAAAAAGAACTCAAGCAGCTCAAGACCCAGCAAGCCGTGGCCGCCGACCGCGCCGCGAGCAAGACCCAGACCGAAGCGCTGTACCAGCAGGTACTGGATGCGCAGAAGGCGCTGGAAGATTTCCGTCGCACACAAACCCTGAGCGCCGAGGAAGGCGAGAAGCTTGAGCAACTGGCGCAGATGGAAGCCGCACAGGAAGAGTTGAAGCGCTCCAGCGATGCCTTCACTGAGCGCGTCCAGCAACTGTCGGCCAAGCTGCAATTGGTCGGCCGGCAGATTGCCGACATGGAAGCCAAGCAACGCACCCTCGATGACGCCTTGCGTCGCCGTCAGCTGCTGCCGGCTGACCTGCCGTTCGGCACGCCGTTCATGGACCCGGTGGACGATTCCATGGACAACCTGCTGCCGCTGCTCAATGACTATCAGGACAGCTGGCAAGGCCTGCTGCGTGCCGACGGCCAGATCGAAGCGCTGTACGCGCAGGTGCGCCTCAAGGGCGTGGCCAAGTTCGACAGCGAAGACGATATGGAGCGTCGCCTGCAACTGCTGATCAACGCTTACGCGCACCGCACCGACGAAGCCCTGACCCTGGGCAAGGCCCGTCGTGCGGCCGTTACCGATATTGCCCGGACCTTGCGCAACATTCGCAGCGACTACGACAGCCTCGAACACCAACTGGCGCTGTTCAACCGCGAGATCAACAAGCGTCAGGTGTCCAACCTGCAAAGCTTCCGCATCGTGCTGGCACCGAACAAGGAAGCGCTCAAGCACATCGACCAGATCATCCACAGCGCCGGCCAGTACGAAGAAGGCGAGACGCTTTCGGTGTTCGACCTGAGCCAGAGCGCGGAACAGGACAACAAGAACGAAGAGGCCAAGGAATACCTGGCACGGCTGGTGGCGGCCAACCACAACCAGCTCGGCCTCAAGGATTTGTTCGAACTGGCGTTCGAGATCACCAAGGTCAACGGTCAACCGGTTATCCACACCGACATCGACGGTGCCGCGTCCAACGGCACCACCATGACCATCAAGGCGCTGACCAACATGTACCTGTTGCTGCACTTGATGGACCGCGACCTGGCCGGACGCGTGCGCCTGCCTTACTACCTCGATGAGGCAGCGGATATCGACGAGCGCAACCAGGCAGCGCTACTGGAAACCAGTCTGCAGTTGGGCTTTGTACCGATCCTGGCGAGTGTGAAGCCGCAGGTCTGCGCCAGTGTCGCCATCGACCTGGAAGGTGGCAGCGGCCCGGCCGGCATTTACATCGACGAGGCGGACTGGAAGTACATCCGTCGTCGTGATCAGGTGAAGGCGACGGTCAACGTCGAAGCGGATGAACCGGAGCTGGATGCGGTTTGACCGGCTTTAGTTGATGGCAATAAAAAGGCCGCGATCTGATGGATCGCGGCCTTTTTTGTGTTGCCCTGTTACTTACCGAGGGAAATCTTCGGCGCCCAGGTCAGCCACTCCTCCTCGAACTTGTCGAACAGCGCAAACGTCTGCTCAGGCCGCGCCGCACTGCCCATGCGATCGCCATCCGGTGTGGCAAATGCAACGCCACCCTGAATCATGGTTTCCAGCGATTCGGTACGCACCGTCGCGCCCTTGAACAGTCCGACATCAAAGTCGAAACCACTGGTGTTCCAGAAGCGGGTACCGCTGCGCACCAACGGCGCGTACTTCGGCTCGATCAGTATGTGGATCAGCACCCTGTCCGCCGTCTGCCCCAGCTCATAGCCCGTGACCTTGCCCACGGTAATTTCGCGATAGGTGACTGGCACGCCGGGCTTCAGCGAACCGCGGCGAGTGGCGCTCAACACCAGGCTCAATCCGGCTTCCTGCTTGGCGGTTTCCGGGGCGGCAGGCAGCGCGACGAAGTTCTTCTGTGGGCCGAGGTTTTTCGCCGCCGGCTGCACTTCGATGTATTGCCCGGTGACCAGGGTCTCAAGGTTCGAGGTCTTGATCAGACCCAACTCCGGCTTGACCACCCAGAACTCACTGCCAACCCGCGCGATTCGCTCCGGCACCTCGGTGATGCGTGCAGTCAGCAGCACCGATTGCAGGTCATCGCTGAGGTCGACGTTTTCGATCTTGCCGACATCAAGCCCCTTGAAGCGAATCGGTGTCCCGGCACGCAAACCGTCGGCGCGGTCGACCTTGATGGTGATCATCGCCCCTTTCTGGTTGGCTTCTTCGTGATTGGCGAACAGGCGGAAACGCGGGATTCGCTTCTGCAACGGCGCCTTGGCCTCCGGCGTTTCAAAGGCAATGCCGCCGGCCATCAGGCTTTGCAGCGACTCACTCTTGACCTGAATCCCGCCGGTCAGCCCACCGGTGAGCGTGATACCGCTGGCATTCCAGAACCGTGTCGAGGCATTGACCAGGTTTTCGTATTCCTTCTCGATGTGGACGCCAATGACCAGCTGGTTTTTCTTGCGCGAGAACTGATAGCTCTGAACCGAGCCCACCTTGACCTGCTTGTACAGAACCGGGCTGCCGACATCCAGCGAACCAAGGCTGTCGGTGAACAACACCAGATGCAGGCCTGGTGAGCGCAAATCCAGCGGCGGCGCCTTGGGTCGCGCGACGAATTCGCGTTGTGGAGCGTTACCTTTATCGCCAGGGCGCACGGCGATGTAATTGCCCTTGACCAACGCTTCCAGACCGGTGATGCCAGCCAGGGAGATCGACGGCTTGACGACCCAGAATTGGGTGCCGTCCACAAGGTAGTCCTCGGCCAGCGGGTCGAGCGTCAATTCGGCACTGGCGGCGGACAGATCCGCATCGACCTTGAGCGCCTTGAGCGTACCCACCTGAATGCCCTTGTACATCACCGGCGTGCGACCGGCCTGCAGGCCTTCGAAGTCGTTGAGTTTGACCTTGACCTTGATCCCGGCCGCAGCTGCATCGAAGTCTTCGTAAAGACGGAACGGCAGGCTCGGATCGGTGGGCGGGCTGTCCTTGCGGTTGTCTGGCGTGGCGAAAGCGATGCCACCGGCAACGATGCTGGCCAGGGACTCACTGCGGACCTTCACCCCGGACAGATTGGCGTCAATGCTGATGCCGCTGGCATTCCAGAAACGCGTGTGTTTGCGCACCAGCTTGGCGTAGGTCGGCTCGATGAACACCTTGAGCTCGACGGTACTCTGGTCTTCGGACAGCAAGTAGCTTTTGACCTGGCCGACCTTGATCTGCTTGTAGAACACCGGGCTGCCGCGATTGAGCGAGCCCAGGCGATCGGCTTTGATCGTCAGGTGCAGGCCGGGCTGGGCATCGGAGAGTGGCGGCTCTTCGGCCAGCGCCCTGAACTTGCGGGTAGGTTCACCTTCGCCCGGGCTGATCGCGACATAATTGCCCGAGACCAGGGTTTCCAGCCCCGTGATGCCGGCCAAGGTGACGCTCGGCTTGACCAGCCAGAAACGCGTGCTGGTGCGCAGGTACTGCTCCACGTCCTTGTTCATCTCGACGGTCGCGATCACACCCTTGGTGCTGCCTTCATCATCAAGCTTGAGGGTCTTTACCTTACCGACGGACATGCCCTTGTAGACCACTTCGGTCTTGTTGGCCTGAATGCCTTCACCACTTTCGAAGCGCACCTGAATCTCGATGCCGGTCTCGTTGTAGGCCCTCCAACCGAGCCAGCCGCCGATGATCAAGGCGATCAGGGGCAATACCCAAATGGCAGACCAGTTCGAGGCCGGTCGGGTTTTCGCTACGGGCAAATCAGTCATGGTCGTCGTCCGACTCCGTGTTATCCCAAATCAGTCGGGGATCGAAAGTTACTGCAGCAAGCATTGTCAAAATCACCACACTGGCGAAGGCGATGGCCCCCAGATCAGCCTCGACACTCGCAAACCGCCCAAAATTCACGACCGCCACCAGAATGGCGATCACAAAGATATCGAGCATCGACCAACGGCCGATGAACTCGATGAATCGGTACATCCAGATACGCTGCCGGGCCGAGAGAGGCTGGCGGCGTTGTACGGAATACAGCAGCAGCGCGATACCCACGAGCTTGAAGGTAGGCACGAGGATACTGGCGATAAATACCACGGCCGCGATGGGAATCATGCCGTGCTGAACCAGTTGAATCACACCGGACATGATGGTGCTGGGATCCCCCTTGCCCAGAGAACGCACGGTCATGATCGGGAGCACATTGGCCGGTATATAGAGAATCGCCGCGGTAATCAGCAGTGCCCAGGTCCTCGCCAGGCTGTTCGGACGGCGGGCGTGAACCAGCGCTCCACAGCGTGTGCAGACCTGCTCGTCGGTATCAGCTTCCTGCCTGTTCAACTCATGACATTCGGCACAGATCAGAATGCCTGCATCAATCGCCCGCATGGGCCTCTCCTGATAAAGCCTGCCAGATCTGGTGAGGCGACATCACGACCTCCAACCAGACCTGGACCAGTAACAAACCGATGAAGCATGCCAGCCCGAGACCTATGGTCATGGCTGCCATATCTGCCAGTTTCACGATCGCCACCAGCACGCCCATGAGGTAGACCTCAAGCATCCCCCAGTCTCGCAAGTGATGGTAAATACGGTAGAGCAACAAGCCGTAGCTGCGTCCGATGTTGAAACGGATGCTCAGCAGGACAGCCAGTTGGCAGAGCAGCTTGAGCAACGGGATTGCCATGCTGCACAGGAACACAACCACGGAGACGCCGCGCATTTGCGAGTTGAAAAGACCGACGACACCGCTCCAGACAGTATCCTGCGATGACTGCCCGAGTAGATTGAGCTGCATGATGGGTAAAAAGTTCGCGGGGATGTACAACAAAAGCGCTGCAATCACCAGGGCGAGACTGCGCTGTACGACGTTATATCGATGGGCGTAAAGCTCATAGCCGCAGCGTGGGCACAGGGCTTTCTCGCCATGGGCGAGCTCGGGCTTGCGCATCAACAAGTCGCACTCATGACACGCCACCAAATTTTCCAGCGGTAATTCTGACAGCCCGGAGGCGTCAACCGGATCTGGCATAAAGGCTCTGGCTCCGAAAAAGGTGGTCCTATTCTAGTGTCATGAAGCAAAAATAACTGTGCCAATTTGCACTAGAAGTACGTGGTGCTTTTCTCGCGCGCAAAAACAAAACCCCAACCGCTTTCGCAGTTGGGGTTTCGGAATTTAATCTTGACGATGACCTACTCTCACATGGGGAAACCCCACACTACCATCGGCGATGCATCGTTTCACTTCTGAGTTCGGGATGGGATCAGGTGGTTCCAATGCTCTATGGTCGTCAAGAAATTCTTGAGCTGACGCGTCTATCGACGTTCCAGCGAATCGGGTATGTGACAGCTTGTGTGTTGTGCGAACTTTCGGTTCATTGCGTCTTCACACACCGCAATCTGGCCTCTTTCGAGTTCGCAAATTGCTTGGGTGTTATATGGTCAAGCCTCACGGGCAATTAGTATTGGTTAGCTCAACGCCTCACAGCGCTTACACACCCAACCTATCAACGTCGTAGTCTTCGACGGCCCTTCAGGGAACTCAAGGTTCCAGTGAGATCTCATCTTGAGGCAAGTTTCCCGCTTAGATGCTTTCAGCGGTTATCTTTTCCGAACATAGCTACCCGGCAATGCCACTGGCGTGACAACCGGAACACCAGAGGTTCGTCCACTCCGGTCCTCTCGTACTAGGAGCAGCCCCTCTCAAATCTCAAACGTCCACGGCAGATAGGGACCGAACTGTCTCACGACGTTCTAAACCCAGCTCGCGTACCACTTTAAATGGCGAACAGCCATACCCTTGGGACCGGCTTCAGCCCCAGGATGTGATGAGCCGACATCGAGGTGCCAAACACCGCCGTCGATATGAACTCTTGGGCGGTATCAGCCTGTTATCCCCGGAGTACCTTTTATCCGTTGAGCGATGGCCCTTCCATACAGAACCACCGGATCACTAAGACCTACTTTCGTACCTGCTCGACGTGTCTGTCTCGCAGTCAAGCGCGCTTTTGCCTTTATACTCTACGACCGATTTCCGACCGGTCTGAGCGCACCTTCGTACTCCTCCGTTACTCTTTAGGAGGAGACCGCCCCAGTCAAACTACCCACCATACACTGTCCTCGATCCGGATAACGGACCTGAGTTAGAACCTCAAAGTTGCCAGGGTGGTATTTCAAGGATGGCTCCACGCGAACTGGCGTCCACGCTTCAAAGCCTCCCACCTATCCTACACAAGCAAATTCAAAGTCCAGTGCAAAGCTATAGTAAAGGTTCACGGGGTCTTTCCGTCTAGCCGCGGATACACTGCATCTTCACAGCGATTTCAATTTCACTGAGTCTCGGGTGGAGACAGCGCCGCCATCGTTACGCCATTCGTGCAGGTCGGAACTTACCCGACAAGGAATTTCGCTACCTTAGGACCGTTATAGTTACGGCCGCCGTTTACCGGGGCTTCGATCAAGAGCTTCGCGTTAGCTAACCCCATCAATTAACCTTCCGGCACCGGGCAGGCGTCACACCCTATACGTCCACTTTCGTGTTTGCAGAGTGCTGTGTTTTTAATAAACAGTCGCAGCGGCCTGGTATCTTCGACCGGCGTGGGCTTACGCAGCAAGTGCTTCACCCTCACCGGCGCACCTTCTCCCGAAGTTACGGTGCCATTTTGCCTAGTTCCTTCACCCGAGTTCTCTCAAGCGCCTTGGTATTCTCTACCCAACCACCTGTGTCGGTTTGGGGTACGGTTCCTGGTTATCTGAAGCTTAGAAGCTTTTCTTGGAAGCATGGCATCAACCACTTCGTCACCCAAAGGGTAACTCGTCATCAGCTCTCGGCCTTGAAACCCCGGATTTACCTAAGATTTCAGCCTACCACCTTAAACTTGGACAACCAACGCCAAGCTGGCCTAGCCTTCTCCGTCCCTCCATCGCAATAACCAGAAGTACAGGAATATTAACCTGTTTTCCATCGACTACGCTTTTCAGCCTCGCCTTAGGGACCGACTAACCCTGCGTCGATTAACGTTGCGCAGGAAACCTTGGTCTTTCGGCGTGGGTGTTTTTCACACCCATTGTCGTTACTCATGTCAGCATTCGCACTTCTGATACCTCCAGCAAGCTTCTCAACTCACCTTCACAGGCTTACAGAACGCTCCTCTACCGCATCATCCGAAGATGATACCCGTAGCTTCGGTGTATGGTTTGAGCCCCGTTACATCTTCCGCGCAGGCCGACTCGACTAGTGAGCTATTACGCTTTCTTTAAAGGGTGGCTGCTTCTAAGCCAACCTCCTAGCTGTCTAAGCCTTCCCACATCGTTTCCCACTTAACCATAACTTTGGGACCTTAGCTGACGGTCTGGGTTGTTTCCCTTTTCACGACGGACGTTAGCACCCGCCGTGTGTCTCCCATGCTCGGCACTTGTAGGTATTCGGAGTTTGCATCGGTTTGGTAAGTCGGGATGACCCCCTAGCCGAAACAGTGCTCTACCCCCTACAGTGATACATGAGGCGCTACCTAAATAGCTTTCGAGGAGAACCAGCTATCTCCGAGCTTGATTAGCCTTTCACTCCGATCCACAGGTCATCCGCTAACTTTTCAACGGTAGTCGGTTCGGTCCTCCAGTCAGTGTTACCTAACCTTCAACCTGCCCATGGATAGATCGCCCGGTTTCGGGTCTATACCCAGCGACTAAACGCCCTATTAAGACTCGCTTTCGCTACGCCTCCCCTATTCGGTTAAGCTCGCCACTGAATATAAGTCGCTGACCCATTATACAAAAGGTACGCAGTCACAGAACAAAGTCTGCTCCCACTGCTTGTACGCATACGGTTTCAGGATCTATTTCACTCCCCTCTCCGGGGTTCTTTTCGCCTTTCCCTCACGGTACTAGTTCACTATCGGTCAGTCAGTAGTATTTAGCCTTGGAGGATGGTCCCCCCATATTCAGACAAAGTTTCTCGTGCTCCGTCCTACTCGATTTCATGACTAAGAGACTTTCGCGTACAGGGCTATCACCCACTATGGCCGCACTTTCCAGAGCGTTCCGCTAATCTCAAAGCCACTTAAGGGCTAGTCCCCGTTCGCTCGCCACTACTAAGGGAATCTCGGTTGATTTCTTTTCCTCAGGGTACTTAGATGTTTCAGTTCCCCTGGTTCGCCTCTTGCACCTATGTATTCAGTACAAGATAACCATCTTATGATGGCTGGGTTCCCCCATTCAGACATCTCCGGATCAAAGTCTGTTTGCCGAC